>NZ_CP055055.1:0-5075418 GCF_022354085.1 Shigella dysenteriae | reverse complement strand
ATGAGCCAAAAGCCTCTGAACAACGCTTGCTGAGTTGCTCAACCTGCGCGTTTAAATCAGCAAAAGATTTTGCGCTTCCGGTCAGAATATCGTGATGCATCAGGCCGGAAACGAGCTGGCCTAATTTCGGGTAATAACCAACCACCGCCAGCCATTCCTGACCGGCGTTTTTACCGCTTTCCGCTCTCTTTTTCTCGTGGAGAATAAACTGAAAGCTGTCACTGGTAACGACATAACGTTCGCCAATTTCAATACGAATACTCATGCCGTTCTCCGGTAATGTTTGTTTTTTGCTTCAAAGACTGACTGACAGGAAACACAACGCGTGGCTGACGGATAAGCCGCACGACGGGCAGCAGGTATTGGCGCGTCACACTCTTCGCAAACCAGCGCAGAAACACCGCAATGTTTTACCCTTGCCGCGTTAATCTGGCGCTCCAGTAATTCAGCCTGTTGTTCCTGAATAAAATCCACGTTGTCCGGCATTACCAGCTCCTTTTGTCGTTCAGCTTCTTAAATTCATCAGCGCAATAACTGGCGAGTTCTGTCGTTAATTTTGTCAGTTCATCCACTGAGGAAATTTGCTTGTGGAATACAGCGCGTTTAACAAGTAAATTGACCACATCAGACAGGAGGTTTAATTCACTCTGATAAATCGCGATAACAGATTCAGTTATTTCGCGCTTCTCTTTATCAATACCAAGTTGAATAAGAGACAAATCACCATTTTTCATAACGGCGATTTTTAAGGCGTTATTCAGTAATACAACCGAACGAGAACAGGACATCAAAGCACCTCCCCGCGAGACAATCCGATATTGTGAAATTTTTCCGACTCCTGACTGAGCAGCTCAACTATCTCCACGCTGGATAACTCCGCCTTTGTGATGTGGCGAATCATGGCGTCAAGATGAGAAGAAAAGCGCGTCGCAGCGTCGGCCTGTGCTTCGGTTCTGGCCTGTTGCAGCAGTAATGCGTATTTACCGCACTGATTTTCAGAAACTGTATGCATGACTTTCTCCAGGCAAAAAGAAGCCCCGCACGATTAAGTGCGTTAAAAACTCTGGTTAATTATTTAATGCAGATATTGCTCTGGTTTTACCGACGTCAGAATTGTCGGTGCATACTCAAACAGACTGAATAATTCACGTAATGCACGGAATAAAGCATCACGCCAGTAACATGATTCTTCATTAATTCGCCAGTACGGCTGATTGAATTCTTTTTCTGTCAATCCCGCATGCATAAATAAAGTACGACGCTGACTGACTGTTAAAAAACTAATATATGCATACTCACTTGCGCCGACCTGACGGCGTTTTGAGAATGCGCCACGCAATTCATCAATTGCACAAACCAGTCGTTCACGTTCGACGTCGTTCATTTCTTCAAAACGCATCGTTGCGTGACGCTGTTTTAACTGTGCATGAAAGCAAACCGTTAGCCGTTCGCGCTCCATCATCTGATTATAATAATCACATGTATCCTGCCAGCGAGGGACGGCAAGATGCTTGCCAATTATCCGGCGCATAGCTGCTGGCTGTTTTTCAACGAGATTGAGCGTCATCACTGTCATTTCCATACCCTCCGGCTTTTCAGAAAGGTCAGAGCCTTTTTTAACGGACTCTGTTTTTTGGTGCGGATAATGATTCCCTTACGCCCCTTACCGTGGGTGATGGTGAAGTCAATCGCCCTGGGGCTTTCGTTACGCAATAACTGAGCAATACAACGCGGCTCATTCATAATCACAACCCCATCCACAAAAGCCATGCATCACGCTGTTCAACCGGTCGGTTATAAAACGCCTCACGTACAGCGCGATTAAACTCAGGAATGAAAACCCATTTTTCACCGGCACGAGCCTTCGGTTTGCAAGGATCACGCAATTCAATAATTGGTAATTTATTTGCCTTCACCATTTCACTGACGGCTGTCTTTGGCTTCCCTAATAAATCAGCAAATTTATCCACATGAACCGCATCAAGCGGATACTGAATCACATAATTTTCAGCGTCCATATATGGTACCCTCATAGGATCCAGCCCTTTCTAAACCACTCAAAACCGTTTAGATGCTGGTTTATTCTCAAATCAATGGAACCTATATAGGTTCCAGTTTTGAGGGAATTTAGTCCCTATATAGGCACCATGTCAAATGAAATTAAGCGAAAAGATTAAGGCCTTGCGTGAGGCTGAAGGGCTAAGCCAATCAAAATTCTGTGAAATCATAGAGTTACCGCTAAGCACACTTAAAAAATATGAAGGAGGAAACTTTGAACCCGGTGGCACAGCTTTGCTAAAAATCACTATGCATCCCACATTCCAAAAATATGCTCTATGGCTTATGACAGATAAAACCGCGCCGGACGCAGGACAAATCGCACCGGCTCTCGCGCACATTGGGCCAGAGTCAACAGAGTCCAACCACTCCGCGAAAAGGATTGGCTAACTCTATATAAAGATTACATTTTCACCATTTGCTACCAAGATGGTGAATACAGCGCCGGAGGGCTTTCTTATGGCAATTAAGAAGCTCGATGATGGTCGCTATGAAGTGGACATTAGACCTCGCGGTCGCGACGGAAAACGCATCCGCAGGAAATTCGAAAGAAAAGCTGAAGCACTAGCATTTGAGCGATACACAATCGCCAATGCCAGTCAGAAAGAATGGGGAGGCCAGCGAGCAGACCGCCGGACTTTGAGTGAGTTGCTGGACATCTGGTGGAAATATCACGGGCAAAACCACGAGCATGGAACAAAAGAGTTTAATCATCTACTCAAAACCATCAGCGGCATAGGTGATATACCAGTGAGCAGGATGAGCAAAAGGGCTTTGATGGATTATCGTTCCATGCGACTACGTGATGGTATCAGTGCCGCAACGATAAACCGTGACATGTACCGATTATCCGGCATGTTCACAAAATTAATTCAATTGGATGAATTTTCCGGGCAACACCCAATTCACGGACTGCCGCCACTGGCGGAGGCCAACCCTGAAATGACGTTCCTGGAAAAAGCAGAAATCGAAAAACTGTTAAATGTTTTGGCTGGTGATGACTTACTTGTCGCGCTTTTATGTCTGAGCACCGGAGGAAGATGGACGGAAGTTGCCACGCTAAAACCAGCACAGATTACAAATTGCAGGGTTACCTTCCTGAAAACCAAAAACGGTAAAAAGCGAACCGTGCCGATTTCTGAGGAACTGGAGAAAAAAGTTAAAGAGGAGGCCAGCGCCAAATTATTCAAAGTTGATTATGAGAAATTTTGCGGGATTTTACGCAGAGTGAAACCTGATATACCACCCAATCAGGCAACCCACATCCTGCGGCATACATTCGCAAGCCATTTCATGATGAATGGGGGCAATATAATCGCACTGCAACAGATTCTGGGACATGCGAGCATTCAGCAGACGATGGCCTATGCGCACCTTGCGCCTGACTATCTGCAAAATGCCGTCGCTCTGAATCCACTAAAAGGCGGAGTGACGTTATAAATTTCCCCCTCTGAGTGTCCACATAGTGTCCACACTCAAGAAATTTTGAAACCGCTCCAAACCCTTACAGCTTTCGATAAGTACCTGTTTTTACTTTTGATTGCATGTAAGTAATTGATAAAAAAAACCCCCACATCATGTGGGGGAAGACAGGGATGGTGTCTATGGCAAGGAAAACAGGGTTTACTACTGGGAACGTGAGTTGCTACTACTCAATAGCTTCAACGATGAACTTTTTTGCCATTGCGTCACGTCACGCAACTGCTCCATTCGTTGTTGATGTTTCTCGTTTAAAACCGCTTGCTGCTCCGGCGTTAACAGGCGATACATTTGGTTGCGGACTTTTGCCATCTCAACCTGACGAGCAATTTGCTCATTCGCCATTTTTTCTGCCTGTGCGCGCACAGCGTTTTCATCAAAATTTTCTGCGGTGACAAGGCGATGCATTGTCTCCAGTTCGCTAACATTAACAGGAGGCTGTTCGTGCCGGGCCTGTTGCATAAGATCTCGCATCTGCTGACGCTGATGTTCGGTTAAACTTATGCCGTCGAACATATGGCTCTGCGTACTGCGCTGCGTAAGTTCTTCACCCGGATGCCAGTTATCGCCTGAACCGACTTCAGCAGCGTGGCTTAATGAACTGACTGCCAGCGTTGAGGCCATGACGGCAGCGGTAACTATGCGCATCATTTGCTCCCAAAATCTTTCTGTCGCGATTCAACGATAGAGAGTTTACGATTCAGGCTGCAAACATGCGTCAGGGGGTGTAAAACAACGTAAAGTCATGGATTAGCGACGTCTGATGACGTAATTTCTGCCTCGGAGGTATTTAAACAATGAATAAAATCCTGTTAGTTGATGATGACCGAGAGCTGACTTCCCTATTAAAGGAGCTGCTCGAGATGGAAGGCTTCAACGTGATTGTTGCCCACGATGGGGAACAAGCGCTTGATCTTCTGGACGACAGCATTGATTTACTTTTGCTTGACGTAATGATGCCGAAGAAAAATGGTATCGACACATTAAAAGCACTTCGCCAGACACACCAGACGCCTGTCATTATGTTGACGGCGCGCGGCAGTGAACTTGATCGCGTTCTCGGCCTTGAGCTGGGCGCAGATGACTATCTCCCGAAACCGTTTAACGATCGTGAGCTGGTGGCACGTATTCGCGCGATCCTGCGCCGTTCGCACTGGAGCGAGCAACAGCAAAACAACGACAACGGTTCACCGACACTGGAAGTTGATGCCTTAGTGCTGAATCCAGGCCGTCAGGAAGCCAGCTTCGACGGGCAAACGCTGGAGTTAACCGGTACTGAGTTTACCCTGCTCTATTTGCTGGCACAGCATCTGGGTCAGGTGGTTTCCCGTGAACATTTAAGCCAGGAAGTGCTGGGCAAACGCCTGACGCCTTTCGACCGCGCTATCGATATGCACATTTCCAACCTGCGTCGTAAACTGCCGGATCGTAAAGATGGTCACCCGTGGTTTAAAACCTTGCGTGGTCGCGGCTACCTGATGGTTTCTGCTTCATGATAGGCAGCTTAACCGCGCGCATCTTCGCCATCTTCTGGCTGACGCTGGCGCTGGTGTTGATGTTGGTTTTGATGTTACCCAAGCTCGATTCACGCCAGATGACCGAGCTTCTGGATAGCGAACAGCGTCAGGGGCTGATGATTGAGCAGCATGTTGAAGCGGAGCTGGCGAACGATCCGCCCAACGATTTAATGTGGTGGCGGCGTCTGTTCCGGGCGATTGATAAGTGGGCACCGCCAGGACAGCGTTTGTTATTGGTGACCACCGAAGGCCGCGTGATCGGCGCTGAACGCAGCGAAATGCAGATCATTCGTAACTTTATTGGTCAGGCCGATAACGCCGATCATCCGCAGAAGAAAAAGTATGGCCGCGTGGAACTGGTCGGTCCGTTCTCCGTGCGTGATGGCGAAGATAATTACCAACTTTATCTGATTCGTCCGGCCAGCAGTTCTCAATCCGATTTCATTAACTTACTGTTTGACCGCCCGCTATTACTGCTGATTGTCACCATGTTGGTCAGTACGCCGCTGCTGTTGTGGTTGGCCTGGAGTCTGGCAAAACCGGCGCGTAAGCTGAAAAACGCTGCCGATGAAGTTGCCCAGGGAAACTTACGCCAGCACCCGGAACTGGAAGCGGGGCCACAGGAATTCCTTGCCGCAGGTGCCAGTTTTAACCAGATGGTCACCGCGCTGGAGCGCATGATGACCTCTCAGCAGCGTCTGCTTTCTGATATCTCTCACGAGCTGCGCACCCCGCTGACGCGTCTGCAACTGGGTACGGCGTTACTGCGCCGTCGTAGTGGTGAAAGCAAGGAACTGGAGCGTATTGAAACCGAAGCGCAACGTCTGGACAGCATGATTAACGACCTGTTGGTGATGTCACGTAATCAGCAAAAAAACGCGCTGGTTAGCGAGACCATCAAAGCCAATCAGTTGTGGAGTGAAGTGCTGGATAACGCGGCGTTCGAAGCCGAGCAAATGGGCAAGTCGTTGACAGTTAACTTCCCGCCTGGGCCGTGGCCGCTGTACGGCAACCCGAACGCCCTGGAGAGTGCGCTGGAAAACATTGTTCGTAATGCCCTGCGTTATTCCCATACGAAGATTGAAGTTGGCTTTGCGGTAGATAAAGACGGTATCACCATTACGGTGGACGACGATGGTCCTGGCGTTAGCCCGGAAGATCGCGAACAGATTTTCCGTCCGTTCTATCGGACCGATGAAGCACGCGATCGTGAATCTGGCGGTACAGGTTTGGGGCTGGCGATTGTTGAAACCGCCATTCAGCAGCATCGTGGCTGGGTGAAAGCAGAAGACAGCCCGCTGGGCGGTTTACGGCTGGTGATTTGGTTGCCGCTGTATAAGCGGAGTTAAACTCCGCATTTGTAGGCAGGATAAGGCGTTTACGCCGCATCCGGCATTTGAGCAGGATGCCTGATGCGACGCTGATAGCGTCTTATCAGGCCTACACTCCGGGGGTTATTTTCCCCACAACCGGCGGGAAAAATCTTCGATCTTGCCGCTCAGTCGGCGCTTTTGCATCGTCCGCGTCCAGCTTTTCGATAACCCGGCGGCGGAGAGTAAACGGTGATACTGATCGTCATCAAACGGCATATGCCATGCGATGGCGGCAGCCTCCTGCACGGTCACATCGCTGACACGGGAAACCAGCTCCAGCGGTGCGTCCGCAGACACTTTCCCCGGCGCTATCACGCTATATAGCCAGCCCACTTTACCCGTGTTTTGCATCAACTGCGCTATATCGCTGATATCAAAATGGTAATTGAGTTTATAGCAAGGCGAGCGCGGCTGGCTGACCTGAATTAATGCCTCTCCCCAGCGGAAAATATCGCCCATATAAACATTACTTTCCGTCAGACCGTCGGTAGAGAGATTTTCACCAAACGCAGGCGCAACAAACAACTCTGCCTGTTCCGGAAATTCCCGCGCCCAGTAGAGATAGTGCTCACGAGGATAATGACACAGCGCTCTGTCTGGCCCGCCGTGAACCTTTTTCTCCGCCTGCTCGTCACCTTCCAGCCCCAGCTCCGTCAGCATCAACTCACCATCAACCTGGATTTTGGCAATTGCGCTGGGTTTGCCTTCGGGATAAGCCTGAATCTTGCCTGTATATACATCAACCGGATATCGCATCTGTTCCCTCTCCACGAGAAATTTCCCCATTAGACCATATTTATTTTATGTCAGGCGTGCTGTTTTCGCGGTAAGTATCCAGGCAGGAACTCAATAGCAAACCGGACGAACGTTAGTTCATCCGGCGGTGGGGATTAAGGAAGCAGGTTTATTTCACCGTACCTAAAATTTCGATTTTCGCCGCTCTGGCTTTGACTTTACGTGACCAGATAGAGGTAAGAATTGGCACCAGAATCGAAGTCACAATGACTGCCGTCGCTACCAGCGAAGTTGCTGCCGGAGCCATCGGTTTAAACGCAGGCACCATTTCTGCAATCAGCACAGGTGTCGCTACCGCGGCCCCTGCGGAACTGGAAGCGGCAATTCCGGCAGTGCCATCGCCACCGCCAATCAATTTATCGGCGATAATCAACGGAATACCGGTCACGATAATTACTGCCACACCCAACAGGATCCCCAGCAAACCTGTCTGGGCAATTACAGTCAAATCAATGGTATTGCCTAGTGCGAAGGCAAAGAATGGAATCAGCGTCTGCACCGCTTTGCTGAAAAATTCTCGTAATTCAGGGTCAAGGTTCCCAAGGGCAAAGCCCACCAGGAACGGTAATACTGCGCCGACGAAAACATGCGGTTCAAACGAGGCAATCCCGGCAGTGCCCAGAATAATCATCGTCATGAGCGGCCCGGACTCCAACGACATCAACACAAATGCCCCAGCTTCTTCTTTTGTGCCGTACTGCTGCATGATGGAAGCGTAAAGTCCGCCGTTGGTCATATCCATCGCCGCCACCAGCGCCAGCGTTGAAAGTCCGGCAAAGAATCCAACTTCAACACCATGTTCCGGAATAATACGCGAGGCAATTGCCGCAACCACCCACGCGACGGCAATTTTAGTTACCACCAGCGTACCGGATTTACGCAGTACCGTTCCCGTCGCGCTTAATTTTATTGACGCCCCCATGCAAAAAAACCACACCGCCAGAATGGGCACCGTACCGGTAATCATCCCGTTGGTGAATGATCCAAAATATTTCCCCGCCCCCGGCGAGAAGGTGTGGCACAGTGCGCCAAGGAATAGCGGGACGAGCATCATCCCCCCCGGGATTTTCTCAATCGAGCGTTTTATCTGCATTTCCATCACCTGTCGGCATATTTTTAAGGGCTGATGCGTAATTCCTCAATGGAGCATCAGTGTTGATGGAAACGAAGATAGACATTCATTTAATCAATAAAAGTGATCAAAACCACATCAATTGAAACGCTGTTTTATTTTTATCGGATCATTGTTTTTATTTTGAAATTGATCACAAAAAAACCACCGCCATTGGCGATGGTTCATTTTTTAAGCTGATATGCGGCGTAAACGCCTCATTGCAGCAGACGGCAAATGATTATTTTTTCGCCGCGAAACGTGCCGCTGCTTCGTCCCAGTTCACCACGTTCCAGAACTCTTTTATGTAGTCCGGACGGCGGTTCTGGAATTTCAGGTAGTAAGCATGTTCCCACACATCCAGGCCCAGAATCGGGAAGCCGGAAGCGCCAGAAATAGCTTCACCCATCAGCGGGGAGTCCTGGTTAGCAGTAGAAACCACCGCCAGTTTATCGCCTTTCAGCACCAGCCATGCCCAGCCGGAACCAAAGCGGGAAGCTGCCGCTTTCTCAAATTCTGCTTTGAAGTTATCTACGGAACCGAAATCACGTTCGATAGCCGCTTTCAGGTCACCCTGCAGGGTGGTGCCTTTTTTCAGACCTTTCCAGAACAGGCTGTGGTTAGCGTGACCGCCAGCGTTGTTACGCAGTACGGTTTTCTTGTCTGCTGGCAGCTGGTCCAGTTTGGTGATCAGCTCTTCAACCGGCAGGTTGGCAAATTCTGGCAGGCTTTCCAGCGCCGCGTTGGCGTTGTTGACGTAGGTCTGATGGTGTTTGGTGTGGTGGATTTCCATGGTCTGCTTATCGAAGTGCGGTTCCAGGGCATCGTAAGCATACGGCAGGGATGGCAGGGTATAGCTCATATTCATCTCCAGTATTGTCGGGCGGCCGATTGTTAATGCCGCGTAAGCAGTTGGTTCATTATAGTTAATTAAATGATATTGAAAATGATTATCAATGCCGTACTTTTCGTAAGGGTATGGTTTTGCAGGAAAATGCCCGAGATGTGAAGCAAATCACCCACTTAATGCCGTGATTGCCAGTAAATCGACAACGGCGGCAACAGGCGAAAGGTTAATCGACAGCACGATTTTTACACTCATCTCGTCGGAGATGTGACGCGACGAAAAATGATGAGGATAAGAAGATGAGTAACGCGATTACGATGGGGATATTTTGGCATTTGATCGGCGCGGCCAGTGCAGCCTGTTTTTACGCTCCGTTCAAAAAAGTAAAAAAATGGTCATGGGAAACCATGTGGTCAGTCGGTGGGATTGTTTCGTGGATTATTCTGCCGTGGGCCATCAGCGCCCTGTTACTACCGAATTTCTGGGCGTATTACAGCTCGTTTAGTCTCTCTACGCTGCTGCCTGTTTTTCTGTTCGGCGCTATGTGGGGGATCGGTAATATCAACTACGGCCTGACCATGCGTTATCTCGGCATGTCGATGGGAATTGGCATCGCCATTGGCATTACGTTGATTGTCGGTACGCTGATGACGCCAATTATCAACGGCAATTTCGATGTGCTGATTAACACCGAAGGCGGACGCATGACGTTGCTCGGCGTTCTGGTGGCGCTGATTGGCGTAGGGATTGTAACTCGAGCCGGGCAGTTGAAAGAGCGCAAGATGGGCATTAAAGCCGAAGAGTTCAATCTGAAAAAAGGGCTGGTGCTAGCGGTGATGTGCGGCATTTTCTCTGCCGGGATGTCCTTTGCGATGAACGCCGCAAAACCGATGCATGAAGCCGCTGCCGCACTTGGCGTCGATCCACTGTATGTCGCTCTGCCAAGCTATGTTGTCATCATGGGCGGCGGCGCGATCATCAACCTCGGTTTCTGTTTTATTCGTCTGGCAAAAGTGAAGGATTTGTCGCTAAAAGCCGACTTCTCGCTGGCAAAACCGCTGATCATTCACAATGTGTTACTCTCGGCACTGGGCGGGTTGATGTGGTATCTGCAATTCTTTTTCTATGCCTGGGGCCACGCCCGCATTCCGGCGCAATATGACTACATCAGTTGGATGCTGCATATGAGCTTCTATGTATTGTGCGGCGGTATCGTCGGGCTGGTGCTGAAAGAGTGGAACAATGCAGGACGCCGTCCGGTAACGGTGTTGAGCCTCGGTTGTGTGGTGATTATTGTCGCCGCTAACATCGTCGGCATCGGCATGGCGAATTAATCTTTCTGCGAATTGAGATGACGCCACTGGCTGGGCGTCATCCCGGTTTCCCGGGTAAACACCACCGAAAAATAGTTACTATCTTCAAAGCCACATTCGGTCGAAATATCACTGATTAACAGGCGGCTATGCTGGAGAAGATATTGCGCATGACACACTCTGACCTGCCGCAGATATTGATTGATGGTCATTCCAGTCTGCTGGCGAAATTGCTGACGCAAAACGCGCTCACTGCACGATGCCTCATCACAAAATTTATCCAGCGCAAAGGGACTTTTCAGGCTGGCCGCCAGCCGGGTAATCAGCTTATCCAGCAACGTTTCGCTGGATGTTGGCGGCAACGAATCACTGGTGTAACGATGGCGATTCAGCAACATCACCAACTGCCCGAACAGCAACTCTGCCATTTCGTTAGCAAACGGCACATGCTGGCTACTTTCATGCTCAAGCTGACCGATAACCTGCCGCGCCTGTGCCATCCCCATGCTACCTAAGCGCCAGTGTGGTTGCCCTGCGCTGGCGCTAAATCCCGGAATCGCCCCCTGCCAGTCAAGATTCAGCTTCAGCCGCTCCGGGCAATAAATAATATTCTGCAAAACCAGATCGTTAACGGAAGCGTAGGAGTGTTTATCGTCAGCATGAATGTAAAAGAGATCGCCACGGGTAATGCGATAAGGGCGATCGTTGAGTACATGCAGACCATTACCGCGCCAGACAATCACCAGCTCACAAAAATCATGTGTATGTTCAGCAAAGACATCTTGCGGATAACGGTCAGCCACAGCGACTGCCTGCTGGTCGCTGGCAAAAAAATCATCTTTGAGAAGTTTTAACTGATGCGCCACCGTGGCTACCTCGGCCAGAGAACGAAGTTGATTATTCGCAATATGGCGTACAAATACGTTGAGAAGATTCGCGTTATTGCAGAAAACCATCCCGTCCCTGACGAATATCACGCGGTGACCAGTTAAACTCTCGGCGAAAAAGCGTCGAAAAGTGGTTACTGTCGCTGAATCCACAGCGATAGGCGATGTCAGTAACGCTGGCCTCGCTGTGGCGTAGCAGATGTCGGGCTTTCATCAGTCGCAGGCGGTTCAGGTATCGCTGAGGCGTCAGTCCCGTTTGCTGCTTAAGCTGCCGATGTAGCGTACGCAGTGAAAGAGAAAATTGATCCGCCACGGCATCCCAATTCACCTCATCGGCAAAATGGTCCTCCAGCCAGGCCAGAAGCAAGTTGAGACGTGATGCGCTGTTTTCCAGGTTCTCCTGCAAACTGCTTTTACGCAGCAAGAGCAGTAATTGCATAAACAAGATCTCGCGACTGGCGGTCGAGGGTAAATCATTTTCCCCTTCCTGCTGTTCCATCTGTGCAACCAGCTGTCGCACCTGCTGCAATACGCTGTGGTTAACGCGCCAGTGGGAAGGATACTGTCCGTCCTGCTCTTGTGGCAGCAACTGATTCAGCCCGGCGAGAAACTGAAATCGATCCGGCGAGCGATACAGCACATTAGTCAGACACAGATTATCGGTATGTTCATACAGATGCCGATCATGGTCGCGCACAAAACAGACCGTGCCACCGGTGATGGTATAGGGCTGCCCATTAAACACATGAATACCCGTGCCATGTTCGACAATCATAATTTCATGAAAATCATGATGATGTTCAGGAAAATCCGCCTGCGGGAGCCGGGGTTCTATCGCCACGGACGCGTTACCAGACGGAAAAAAATCCACACTATGTAATACGGTCATACTGGCCTCCTGATGTCGTCAACACGGCGAAATAGTAATCACGAGGTCAGGTTCTTACCTTAAATTTTCGACGGAAAACCACGTAAAAAACGTCGATTTTTCAAGATACAGCGTGAATTTTCAGGAAATGCGGTGAGCATCACACCACCACAATTTAGCAAATTGTGAACATCATCACGTTCATCTTTCCCTGGTTGCCAATGACCCATTTTCCTGTCAGTAACGAGAAGGTCGCGAATTCAGGCGCTTTTTAGACTGGTCGTAATGAAATTCAGCAGGATCACATTATGACCTTTCGCAATTGTGTCGCCGTCGATCTCGGCGCATCCAGTGGGCGCGTGATGCTGGCGCGTTACGAGCGTGAATGCCGCAGCCTGACGCTGCGCGAAATCCATCGTTTTAACAATGGGCTGCATAGTCAGAACGGCTATGTCACCTGGGATGTGGATAGCCTTGAAAGTGCCATTCGCCTTGGATTAAACAAGGTGTGCGAGGAAGGGATTCGTATCGATAGCATTGGGATTGATACCTGGGGCGTGGACTTTGTGCTGCTCGACCAACAGGGTCAGCATGTGGGCCTGCCCGTTGCTTATCGCGATAGCCGCACCAATGGCCTGATGACGCAGGCACAACAGCAACTCGGCAAACGCGATATTTATCAACGTAGCGGCATCCAGTTTCTGCCCTTCAATACGCTTTATCAGTTGCGTGCGCTGACGGAGCAACAACCTGAACTTATTCCACACATTGCTCACGCTCTGCTAATGCCGGATTACTTCAGTTATCGCCTGACCGGCAAGATGAACTGGGAGTACACCAACGCCACGACCACGCAACTGGTCAATATCAATAGCGACGACTGGGACGAGTCGCTACTGGCGTGGAGCGGTGCCAACAAAGCCTGGTTTGGTCGCCCGACGCATCCGGGTAATGTCATAGGTCACTGGATTTGCCCGCAGGGTAATGAGATTCCAGTGGTCGCCGTTGCCAGCCATGATACCGCCAGCGCGGTTATCGCCTCGCCGTTAAACGGTTCACGCGCCGCTTATCTCTCTTCTGGCACCTGGTCATTGATGGGTTTTGAAAGCCAGACGCCATTTACCAATGACACGGCACTGGCAGCCAACATCACCAATGAAGGCGGGGCGGAAGGTCGCTATCGGGTGCTGAAAAATATTATGGGCTTATGGCTGCTTCAGCGAGTGCTTCAGGAGCGGCAAATCAACGATCTCCCGGCGCTTATCGCCGCGACACAGGCACTTCCGGCTTGCCGCTTCATTATCAATCCCAATGACGATCGCTTTATTAATCCTGAGACGATGTGCAGCGAAATTCAGGCTGCGTGTCGGGAAACGGCGCAACCGATCCCGGAAAGTGATGCTGAACTGGCGCGCTGCATTTTCGACAGTCTGGCGCTGCTGTATGCCGATGTGTTGCATGAGCTGGCGCAGCTACGCGGTGAAGATTTCTCGCAACTGCATATTGTCGGCGGAGGCTGCCAGAACACGCTGCTCAACCAGCTATGTGCCGATGCCTGCGGTATTCGGGTGATCGCCGGGCCTGTTGAAGCCTCGACGCTCGGCAATATCGGCATCCAGTTAATGACGCTGGATGAACTCAACAATGTGGATGATTTCCGTCAGGTCGTCAGCACCACCGCGAATCTGACCACCTTTACCCCTAATCCTGACAGTGAAATTGCCCACTATGTGGCGCAGATTCACTCTACACGACAGACAAAGGAGCTTTGCGCATGACCACTCAACTGGAACAGGCCTGGGAGCTGGCGAAACAGCGTTTCGCGGCGGTGGGGATTGATGTCGAGGAGGCGCTGCGCCAACTTGATCGTTTACCCGTTTCAATGCACTGCTGGCAGGGTGATGATGTTTCCGGTTTTGAAAACCCGGAAGGTTCGCTGACCGGTGGGATTCAGGCTACTGGTAATTATCCGGGCAAAGCGCGTAATGCCAGTGAGCTACGTACCGATCTGGAACAGGCTATGCGGCTGATTCCGGGGCCAAAACGGCTTAATTTACATGCCATCTATCTGGAATCAGACACGCCAGTCTCGCGCGACCAGATCAAACCTGAGCACTTCAAAAACTGGGTTGAATGGGCGAAAGCCAATCAGCTCGGTCTGGATTTTAACCCCTCCTGCTTTTCGCATCCGCTAAGCGCCGATGGCTTTACGCTCTCGCATCCCGACGACAGCATTCGCCAGTTCTGGATTGATCACTGCAAAGCCAGCCGTCGCGTTTCGGCCTATTTTGGCGAGCAACTCGGCACACCATCGGTGATGAACATCTGGATCCCGGATGGTATGAAAGATATCACCGTTGACCGTCTCGCACCGCGTCAGCGTCTGCTGGCAGCACTGGATGAGGTGATCAGCGAGAAGCTAAACCCTGCGCACCATATCGACGCCGTTGAGAGCAAATTGTTTGGCATTGGCGCGGAGAGCTACACGGTTGGCTCCAATGAGTTTTACCTGGGTTATGCCACCAGCCGCCAGACGGCGCTGTGCCTGGACGCCGGGCATTTCCACCCGACTGAAGTGATTTCCGACAAGATTTCCGCCGCCATGCTGTATGTGCCGCAGTTGCTGCTGCACGTCAGCCGTCCGGTTCGCTGGGACAGCGATCACGTAGTGCTGCTGGATGATGAAACCCAGGCGATTGCCAGTGAGATTGTTCGTCACGATCTGTTCGACCGGGTGCATATCGGCCTTGACTTCTTCGATGCCTCTATCAACCGCATTGCCGCGTGGGTCATTGGTACACGCAATATGAAAAAAGCCCTGCTACGTGCGTTACTGGAACCTACCGCTGAACTACGCAAGCTGGAAGCGGCGGGCGATTACACTGCGCGTCTGGCGCTACTGGAAGAGCAGAAATCGTTGCCGTGGCAGGCAGTATGGGAAATGTATTGCCAACGTCATGATACGCCAGCAGGTAGCGAATGGCTGGAGAGCGTGCGGGCATATGAGAAAGCGATTTTGAGCCAGCGTGGGTAAACACTGCCGGATGCGGCGCGAGCGCCTTATCCGGCCTACAGGTCGGCAACAGTTGTAGGCCTGATAAGACGCGACAGCGTCGCATCAGGCATTGATTGCCGGATACGGCACGAGTGCCTTATCCGGCCTACAGGTCGGCAATAGTTGTAGGCCTGATAAGACGCGACAGCGTCGCATCAGGCATTGATTGCCGGATGCGGCACGAGCGCCTTATCCGGCCTACAGGTCGGCAATAGTTGTAGGCCTGATAAGACGCGACAGCGTCGCATCAGGCATTGATTGCCGGATGCGGCACAAGTGCCTTATCCGGCCTACAGGTCGGCAATAGTTGTAGGCCTGATAAGACGCGACAGCGTCGCATCAGGCATTGATTGCCGGATGCGGCACGAGCGCCTTATCCGGCCTACAGGTCGGCAATAGTTGTAGGCCTGATAAGACGCGACAGCGTCGCATCAGGCATTGATTGCCGGATGCGGCACGAGTGCCTTATCCGGCCTACAGGTCGGCAATAGTTGTAGGCCTGATAAGACGCGACAGCGTCGCATCAGGCATTGATTGCCGGATGCGGCACGAGTGCCTTATCCGGCCTACAGGTCGGCAATAGTTGTAGGCCTGATAAGACGCGACAGCGTCGCATCAGGCATTGATTGCCGGATGCGGCACGAGCGCCTTATCCGGCCTACAGGTCGGCAATAGTTGTAGGCCTGATAAGACGCGACAGCGTCGCATCAGGCATTGATTGCCGGATGCGGCACGAGCGCCTTATCCGGCCTACAGGTCGGCAATAGTTGTAGGTCTGATAAGACGCGACAGCGTCGCATCAGGCATTGATTGCCGGATGCGGCACAAGTGCCTTATCCGGCCTACAGGTCGGCAATAGTTGTAGGCCTGATAAGACGCGACAGCGTCGCATCAGGCATTGATTGCCGGATGCGGCACTACAGGTCGTGCATCTGACAACACCGAATTTACAGGAACACAGAACATGCAAAACATTACCCAGTCCTGGTTTGTCCAGGGAATGATCAAAGCCACCACCGATGCCTGGCTGAAAGGCTGGGACGAGCGCAACGGCGGCAACCTGACGCTGCGCCTGGATGACGCCGATATCGCGCTTTATCACGACAACTTCCACCCACAACCGCGCTATATTCCGCTCAGCCAACCCATGCCTTTACTGGCAAATACGCCGTTTATTGTCACCGGCTCCGGCAAATTCTTCCGTAACGTCCAGCTTGATCCTGCGGCTAACTTAGGCGTCGTAAAAGTCGACAGCGACGGCGCGGGTTACCACATTCTCTGGGGGTTAACCAACGAAGCCGTCCCGACATCCGAACTTCCGGCTCACTTCCTTTCCCACTGCGAGCGCATTAAAGCCACCAACGGCAAAGATCGGGTGATCATGCACTGCCACGCCACCAACCTGATCGCCCTCACCTATGTACTTGAAAACGACACCGCGGTCTTCACTCGCCAACTGTGGGAAGGCAGCACCGAGTGTCTGGTGGTATTCCCGGATGGCGTTGGCATTTTGCCGTGGATGGTGCCCGGCACGGACGAAATCGGCCAGGCGACCGCACAAGAGATGCAAAAACATTCGCTGGTGTTGTGGCCCTTCCACGGCGTCTTCGGCAGCGGACCGACGCTGGATGAAACCTTCGGTTTAATCGACACCGCAGAAAAATCAGCACAAGTATTAGTGAAGGTTTATTCGATGGGCGGCATGAAACAGACCATCAGCCGTGAAGAGTTGATAGCGCTCGGCAAGCGTTTCGGCGTTACGCCACTCGCCAGTGCGCTGGCGCTGTAAGGAGCAAACATGATCCGCAAAGCCTTTGTCATGCAGGTAAACCCCGACGCCCACGAAGAGTATCAGCGTCGGCATAATCCCATCTGGCCAGAACTGGAAGCAGTGCTGAAATCTCACGGTGCGCATAACTACGCCATCTATCTCGACAAAGCGCGTAATCTGCTGTTTGCCATGGTAGAGATTGAATCTGAAGAACGCTGGAATGCGGTTGCCAGTACTGATGTTTGCCAACGTTGGTGGAAATACATGACCGATGTTATGCCCGCTAACCCGGATAACAGCCCGGTGAGTAGCGAGCTGCAAGAAGTGTTTTACCTGCCTTAATGAGTTGCGGTGCCGGAAAATATCCAGCACCGCGCCTTCATCAGAAGAAGTATTTAAAGCGAACGCGTGCGCCGTAACGGTCATCAGTATCATCACCGTGTTTTTTATCACCGTCGCTATCCAGAATGGAGTAATACGTCCCGAGGTAAATATTAAAGTTCTCCATATCCATCACATTAGCGAACTGATAAGACGCATGAATGGTGTGAATGGAGTACGTCCCTTCATCATCAATCCAGCAGTCGTTATCACAAACTACACCGCTGAATTCATCAATCTTATTGTGCGCGTAGATATAACCGAGCTCGAAACGTTTCCACAGCGCGTTAATCCCGGCAGTGAAATCTTTCTCATTATTAGCATCTAAATAGGCGGTATTAAGATTAACCACAATGCCATTGTCCGGATCCGTTTTCAGGCCGTTCCAGGTCATGCTCATCCCATAGCCGGTACGATCGGACTGATCGACAAAATTACCCTTGCTATCGGTATAACCATAAGCATTATTTACCACGTTCGCTTCCATCGCTGCGGAAACGGTGAATTCTTCCGTCGGCGACCAGGCAATTACTGGGCGCAGATAAGCAACATTTTTCTGCTGCTCCATATCGCGTCCATGATAATTACCGTCATTATATAAAGATGTTCCATCTTCAAGTAACGTATTTAATTCAAAATACCAGTTATCGAGTTGTTTGCTGACGAGGAAATTACCGCCAGCGTTAGAGCGCCCGCGGCCCTCTTTCATCATATAGATATAACCGCTGCCATCGTCATAAAGATCGTTCGCAGTATTACCGGAATGTTCAACAAAGGTATCCTGATTCAGCGGGAACATATCGTAGGCTTCAAAACGGCCTACTTTGACCTTCCAGTCGTTTTCTTTGCCAAAGAAGAATACCGCATCATCGATATTTACTGAACCGTGCATATCACCCAGCGGTTGTGCGGAGAACCCGGCGAAATAACCGTTGTCCATCTTTCGCATACCGTCAAAACCTAACAGAATACGACCATTGAGATTCCACTGTTCATTAGTGGGATCGCTATTCACATCAGCGTTGGTCATTGCCAGCAGGCCATGATTACTTTCCGCATCCATATTAAATTCTACGTCGCCGTAGATTTTTAAATCGCCATAACCTGAAAGCAAAAGATTAGGTGAGGTGGCATTTTTCTTTGCAGATTCCGCCGTTGCCTGTCCATTTACCGGCGTATTGCCCTGAGCGGCCTTAATTTCGCGGTTCTCAGCGGCTTGTTGTGTCTGCAGCTGTTTAACCTGGCTCTCTGCTTTTGCCGCCCGCATTTCTGCCGCTTCCAGGCGTTCTTCCAGCAATGCCATGCGTTGTTCCAGCGTTAAATGCTGTGTTTTTGCCATACCGGTACTACATGCCAATAATAAACCGATGGCTAAAGATAATATCGATTTTTTCATTATTTACGTTCCCTGAAATAAAGGAGGTCCTACGCTTTCCAAAAGGAATACGTATATAGAGAAATATAAAGTGTGCACTTTCGAATTTTTAATCCAACTTCAGCAGGCCGATGGATAGTATCCCGCCGCATAATATGAGTAAATCCGCTGATTTCCTGGAACGTGAGGAATATAACAATAGTGCCGTTTTTAACTAAATATCGTAAAAAATATTAGATATGATTCAAGCTGACTCATAAGCCACAAATATAAATAACGTTTAGACAAATTATCTGAGACATTTAAACATTCACAAAATCATTAAATAATAACTCTTTATTCACAAGATTTATTTTACCTACTAATATGTGCCTTACGCCGCAAAATTTATCCTTCTCTCTGCTTTATATTGTCACGACTTCACGACATATCCGCGCTCATCACAAACCCGCCCCGCTATTACAATTAACTGAAATATTTTTTCATGGAGTCCGATTAATGGCAGCTCTTACTGCAAGCTGTATTGACCTGAATATTCAGGGCAATGGCGCTTATTCCGTTCTGAAGCAGTTGGCGACAATGGCGTTACAAAACGGTTTTATCACCGACTCACACCAGTTCCTGCAAACCCTGCTGCTGCGCGAAAAAATGCACTCCACCGGTTTTGGTTCTGGTGTCGCCGTGCCGCACGGTAAAAGCGCCTGCGTTAAACAACCGTTCGTGTTATTCGCCCGCAAAGCGCAGGCTATTGACTGGAAAGCCAGCGATGGCGAAGACGTCAATTGCTGGATCTGCCTCGGCGTGCCGCAAAGCGGCGAAGAGGATCAGGTCAAAATCATCGGCACACTGTGTCGCAAAATTATCCACCAGGATTTTATTCATCAACTGCAACAGGGCGACGCCGACCAGGTGCTTGCCTTGTTAAATCAAACCCTCAGCTCATAAGGAAGTGGCGATGGAGTCATCCTTACGTATTGTCGCGATCACCAACTGCCCCGCCGGGATCGCTCACACCTACATGGTGGCGGAAGCCCTGGAACAGAAAGCCCGTTCTCTCGGTCATACCATAAAAGTGGAAACTCAAGGGTCCAGTGGCGTTGAAAACCGCTTATCCAGCGAAGAGATTGCCGCTGCCGATTACGTCATTCTCGCTACCGGGCGTGGCCTGAGCGGTGATGATCGCGCGCGGTTTGCCGGGAAGAAAGTTTATGAGATTGCCATCTCCCAGGCGTTGAAAAATATCGACCAGATTTTCAGCGAATTACCGACAAACTCGCAGCTTTTTGCCGCAGATAGCGGCGTGAAGCTTGGCAAACAGGAAGTGCAAAGCGGCAGCGTGATGAGCCACCTGATGGCGGGCGTCTCTGCGGCGCTGCCGTTTGTCATCGGCGGTGGTATCCTGGTGGCGCTTGCCAACATGCTGGTGCAGTTCGGTTTGCCGTATACCGATATGTCGAAAGGCGCGCCGTCGTTTACCTGGGTAGTTGAATCCATCGGTTACCTTGGCTTCACCTTTATGATCCCCATCATGGGCGCTTATATTGCCTCGTCGATTGCCGATAAACCGGCTTTCGCTCCGGCGTTTCTGGTTTGCTATCTGGCGAACGACAAAGCGCTGCTCGGCACCCAGTCGGGTGCGGGATTCCTCGGCGCGGTGGTGCTGGGGCTGGCGATTGGCTATTTCGTCTTCTGGTTCCGCAAAGTGCGCCTTGGCAAAGCATTACAACCGCTGCTCGGTTCAATGCTGATCCCGTTCGTTACTCTGCTGGTTTTCGGCGTGCTCACTTACTACGTTATCGGGCCGGTGATGTCCGACCTCATGGGCGGGCTGCTCCACTTCCTGAATACCATTCCTCCATCAATGAAGTTTGCGGCAGCGTTTCTGGTCGGTGCGATGCTGGCGTTCGATATGGGCGGCCCCATCAATAAAACCGCCTGGTTCTTCTGCTTCTCACTGCTGGAAAAACACATTTATGACTGGTACGCCATCGTCGGCGTTGTCGCGTTGATGCCGCCCGTTGCGGCGGGTCTTGCGACGTTCATTGCGCCCAAACTGTTTACCCGACAGGAAAAAGAGGCTGCCAGTAGTGCCATTGTGGTCGGTGCCACAGTCGCAACCGAACCTGCTATTCCTTACGCTCTGGCAGCTCCGTTACCGATGATTACCGCCAATACGCTGGCGGGCGGTATTACCGGCGTGCTGGTGATCGCTTTCGGAATCAAACGTCTGGCACCTGGTTTGGGTATCTTTGACCCGCTGATCGGCCTGATGTCGCCGGTAGGTTCGTTTTATCTGGTGCTGGCGATTGGCCTCGCGCTAAACATTTCATTCATTATCGTCCTGAAAGGATTGTGGTTACGCCGCAAAGCGAAAGCCGCGCAACAGGAGCTTGTCCATGAACATTGAGTTACTGCAACAGTTGTGCGAAGCCAGCGCCGTCAGCGGCGATGAACAGGAAGTTCGCGACATCCTGATAAACACGCTGGAACCTTGCGTTAATGAAATCACCTTTGATGGTCTGGGCAGCTTTGTTGCCCGTAAGGGGAATAAAGGTCCAAAAGTTGCCGTTGTCGGGCATATGGATGAAGTCGGCTTTATGGTCACCCACATCGACGAGAGCGGTTTTCTGCGCTTCACCACCATTGGCGGCTGGTGGAATCAGTCGATGCTCAACCACCGGGTAACCATACGCACACACAAGGGATTTAAAATCCCTGGTGTGATTGGTTCCGTCGCGCCTCATGCGTTAACGGAAAAGCAAAAGCAACAACCGCTGTCATTTGATGAGATGTTCATTGATATTGGCGCGAACAGTCGCGAAGAAGCGGAAAAGCGCGGCGTTGAAATTGGCGATTTTATTAGCCCGGAAGCCAATTTTGCCTGCTGGGGCGAAGATAAAGTAGTCGGAAAGGCGCTGGATAACCGCATCGGCTGCGCGATGATGGCGGAGCTACTACAGACAGTAAATAACCCAGAAATTACGCTGTACGGCGTTGGCAGTGTGGAAGAAGAAGTTGGGCTACGCGGGGCACAAACCTCGGCGGAACACATTAAACCGGATGTGGTGATTGTGCTGGATACCGCTGTCGCAGGTGATGTTCCGGGCATTGATAACATTAAATACCCGCTGAAACTGGGCCAGGGGCCGGGGCTGATGCTGTTTGACAAGCGCTACTTCCCCAACCAGAAACTGGTAGCAGTGTTAAAAAACTGTGCCGCACATAACGATTTACCGCTGCAATTTTCCACCATGAAAACCGGAGCGACGGATGGCGGGCGCTACAACGTGATGGGCGGCGGGCGTCCGGTTGTCGCGCTGTGTCTGCCAACTCGTTATCTGCACGCTAACAGCGGCATGATTTCAAAAGCCGATTACGATGCTCTGCTCACGCTGATACGGGATTTTCTGACGACCTTAACTGCGGAGAAAGTCAACGCGTTTAGCCAGTTCCGTCAGGTGGATTAATGCTAAACGAACGCCAGTTAAAGATTGTCGATCTGCTGGAGCAACAGCCGCGCACGCCTGGAGAGCTGGCGCAACAGACTGGCGTTTCAGGCAGGACCAT
Source organism: Shigella dysenteriae (assembly GCF_022354085.1). Lineage (NCBI taxonomy): Bacteria > Pseudomonadati > Pseudomonadota > Gammaproteobacteria > Enterobacterales > Enterobacteriaceae > Shigella > Shigella dysenteriae. Next base: position 5,053,021 of record NZ_CP055055.1, on the reverse strand, counting down.
CCTGCGTGATATTGACTATCTCAACTTCACCCTTAACGGCAAAGCCCGCATTTTCGCCAGTGGTAGTGCGGGCTATCAGCTGGAAATCTTCGAGCGCCGCAGCTTTTTTCAGTTGCTGCAAAAGCACGATAACGACGATCGGCTGCTGGCGCTATTATTACTAAATACCTTTACTCCCCGTGCGCAACTCGCCTCGGCGCTTAATTTGCCAGAAACGTGGGTAGCAGAACGTCTGCCCCGGTTAAAACAGCGTTATGAACGCACTTGTTGCCTGGCCAGTCGCCCCGGTTTGGGCCATTTCATTGATGAAACAGAAGAGAAGCGCGTTATCTTGCTGGCGAACTTGCTACGCAAAGATCCGTTTTTAATTCCGCTGGCGGGCATAACACGAGACAACCTTCAGCATTTATCCACGGCCTGCGACAACCAACACCGCTGGCCGCTGATGCAGGGTGATTATCTCTCCAGCCTGATTCTGGCGATTTACGCCCTGCGTAATCAGCTTACTGACATATGGCCGCAATATCCCGGTAACGAGATAAAACAAATCGTTGAACAGTGCGGCCTGTTTCTCGGTGATAACGCTGTAAGAACCCTGACGGGTTTGATAGAGAAACAGCATCAGCAAGCGCAGGTAATTTCAGCCGATCATGTGCTGGGGTTGCTGCAAAGGGTGCCAGGTATCGCGTCATTGAATATTATTGATACGCAGTTGGTTGAGAATATTACCGGGCATTTATTACGTTGCCTTGCCGCACCGGTGTGGATTGCTGAGCACCGCCAAAGCAGCATGAATGACCTGAAAGCCGCCTGGCCTGCGGCCTTTGATATGAGTCTGCACTTTATTACGCTACTGCGTGAACAGCTCGATATTCCCCTTTTCGACAGCGATCTGATCGGTTTGTATTTTGCCTGTGCGCTGGAACGGCATCAAAACGAACGCCAGCCGATCATTTTGCTCTCGGACCAGAACGCGATTGCCACTATTAATCAGCTCGCCATTGAGCGCGATGTTTTACATTGTCGGGTGATTATTGCCCGTAGCTTAAGCGAACTTGTTGCCATTCGCGAAGAGATTGAGCCGTTATTGATCATTAACAACAGCCATTATTTACTGGATGACGCGGTAAATAATTACATCACCGTAAAAAATATCATTACGGCTGCCGGTATCGAACAAATAAAACATTTTCTGGCGACGGCATTTATTCGCCAACAGCCGGAGCGTTTTTTCTCTGCCCCCGGAAGTTTTCATTATTCGAATGTACGCGGTGAAAGCTGGCAACATATTACCCGGCAAATTTGTGCGCAATTAGTGGCACAACACCATATTACCGCCGATGAAGCACAACGCATCATCGCCCGCGAAGGCGAAGGTGAAAACCTGATTGTTAATCGCCTCGCCATCCCACATTGCTGGAGCGAACAGGAGCGACGTTTTCGTGGATTTTTTATTACCCTCGCCCAACCAGTTGAGGTGAATAACGAAGTCATTAACCATGTCTTGATCGCCTGCGCCGCCGCCGATGCGCGTCATGAGCTAAAAATATTTAGCTATCTGGCAAGCGTATTGTGTCAGCATCCGGCAGAGGTTATTGCCGGGTTAACAGGATATGAGGCATTTATGGAGTTACTTCACAAGGGGTGAACTGTGTCGGATGCGCCGCATCCGACACTGCATTTATCATCAAAAACGTTTAACGCAGGCTATTATAGTCATCAACCATTTCGTTGTACTCGCGTAATGCTCTCGGGAAAGAGTCGTCGACCATCCAGCTTGAGTTTGCGTCCTGCAGTTGCTCTTTATCCCAGTCAGAGTACGGGACTTTATCTCTGACGCGGCGAACGTATTTTTTAGCCTCGAGTTGATACTGGCCTGCCGAATTAATAAACGAGAAATTCATGCCGCCTTTATCCGCTTCTTTGGCCTGCGCCACCAGCGTTTCCAGTTCAGACACTTTCTTCATTGCCGCTTCTGCATCAAACTTATCTTGCGATATCAGGTTATTAATTTGTTTCGCTGAAATCATGACTGCCAGAGAGTAATAGTGGAATGTTTTCCCTTCTCTTTCTTCAATATTTTTCAGTTCCGCAAGCTGGCGCTTATCGTTAATTTCCTGAATCGCCGCATGATAAGATTCTGCTACAGCTTCAAAGGCTTCCAGATTTTTTAAGAATGTCTGGTGCAGCGTTTTCCCTTTCGCAAACGCATCGTCTTTATAATTTTCCTGGGTGTAATATTTATCCATTTCGTTAATGGTATTACCCAACGCCACGGCAGCATCGATATAACTCACCGCCACGCCATCAATAGGTTGCAGCGCAGGCGTTAACGCCACAGCACTTTTTACGCCTTTTTCACACTCAGCGAGGTTGGATTCACTAATGCCGTAGATGCCATAAACAGTACGCTCTTCACCGGTAGGCCCCTGTTTAAAATCTTTCAGCCAGTCAGCATAACGCGCCAGACTGCTCTGTACAGGGATCTGTAACTTGTTATAGCACTTGATATAGACATCCATTTTTTCGTCGAAAACCGCTTGTTCATCGACCACCGGTTGCGCAGGTGTTTCAGGTTTAGCTTCTGCTTTTGCAACGGGAGCTTCAGGAGCTGGTGCGGCAGGTTGACTATTGGCAGGCGGGGGCGTTTCTGTTTCGGCTTTTTTATCATCACAACCCGTCAGACCGAGGGCCATGATGGCGACTATAATAGCGGAAGATAATAAATTCCTTTTCATTTAATTGCCTTATAAATATATAGATAAGAGAGTGAACATAATAAATGAAAAAAGAAAACGCCACTACACGCGTTTTATTTATAAATAAAATAATAAAATTCACGAAATGAATAAGTCCTGCAATTTAATATATATCGCAGGACTTATTTTAATTAATTGCTCAAACGCTGCGGATGGGTATAAACCGTTGCCCGACCCGGCTTACAAAAACCCACCAGCGTCAGATTACAACGCTCAGCCACTTCTACAGCAAGCGTGGTCGCGGCAGACACCGCAAACAAAATCTCTACGCCGCACATCGCCGACTTTTGCACCATTTCATAACTGGCACGACTGGAAACCAGTACCGCACCTTGCTGCCAGCTTTCCCCTTCTTGTGACCGGCGGCCTAACAGTTTGTCCAGCGCCACATGGCGACCCACGTCTTCATGCCCGCCGACCAGTTCGCCAGATGGCAACATCCAGGCAGCGGCGTGAGTACAACCAGTCAGTTGCCCCACTGGCTGAAAATCGTTGAGATGACGTAATGCATCATCCAGTTTGTTGAGATCAAACGTCTGGGTGAACGGTAGCGGCTGCACCGGTTTTCCGATGTCATTAAGTTGCTCCACGCCGCATACGCCACAGCCCGTACGTCCCGCCAGCGCCCGGCGGCGCTCCTTCAACCCCATAAAGCGGCGGCTGGAAAGCTCAATTTGTACTTCAAGACCATTACAGGAAGGAACGACATCCATGCCGAAGATATCGCGCGGACTTTCTATTATCCCCTCGGAAAGCGAAAAACCGAGCGCAAAGTACTCAAGGTCTTTGGGCGACGCCATCATCACCACATGCGAAATGCCGTTGTAGACCAGCGCAACGGGAACTTCTTCCGCGACCTCATCTAACCGTGGGTGTTGTAAATCATCACGCCGCCATAACTCAATTTGACGAACACCTGTGATATTTGTCACATTTTCGATTTCTTTTTGCTGTGTTTTTTTCACTTTCTCTTAACCAGATAAGAACACACACACCAACATTATGGTATTCTGTTACAAACCCTTCCTGGATGGAGGGAAATTGAGCCAATTCTGGACCTTTGCGGCCCCTTCCGCAAAGAAAAATAACTCCCACTCCCTGCACACTCAGCAAGCGAATGTAAATGGGACGTGACAATGTCGAAACAAGGAGCAATCCATGCAGGTCAGCAGAAGGCAGTTCTTTAAGATCTGCGCTGGCGGTATGGCAGGCACCACGGCAGCGGCACTGGGTTTTGCACCCAGCGTAGCACTCGCGGAAACCCGGCAGTATAAACTGCTGCGCACCCGCGAAACCCGTAATACCTGCACCTATTGTTCCGTAGGCTGTGGGCTGTTGATGTACAGCCTCGGTGACGGAGCAAAAAACGCCAAAGCATCTATCTTCCATATCGAAGGCGATCCGGATCACCCGGTCAACCGCGGTGCACTTTGTCCGAAAGGCGCTGGCCTGGTGGATTTCATCCACTCCGAAAGCCGTCTGAAGTTCCCGGAATACCGTGCCCCTGGTTCTGATAAATGGCAGCAAATCAGTTGGGAAGAGGCGTTTGATCGCATCGCCAAACTGATGAAAGAAGACCGCGATGCTAACTACATTGCGCAAAACGCCGAAGGCGTGACCGTTAACCGCTGGCTCTCCACCGGGATGCTGTGTGCTTCCGCGTCGAGTAACGAAACCGGCTATTTAACGCAAAAATTCTCCCGCGCGCTGGGTATGCTCGCGGTCGACAACCAGGCGCGTGTCTGACACGGACCAACGGTAGCAAGTCTTGCTCCAACATTTGGTCGCGGTGCGATGACCAACCACTGGGTCGACATCAAGAACGCCAACCTCGTCGTGGTGATGGGCGGTAACGCCGCTGAAGCTCACCCGGTCGGATTCCGCTGGGCGATGGAAGCCAAAATTCACAACGGCGCGAAGCTGATTGTGATCGATCCTCGCTTTACGCGTACGGCGGCAGTGGCTGACTACTATGCCCCTATTCGTTCCGGTACTGACATTGCTTTCCTGTCAGGCGTATTGCTGTACCTGCTGAACAATGAAAAATTCAACCGCGAATACACCGAAGCCTATACCAACGCCAGCCTGATCGTGCGTGAGGATTACGGCTTTGAAGATGGCCTGTTCACCGGCTACGACGCAGAAAAACGCAAGTACGATAAATCCTCCTGGACTTACGAACTGGACGAAAACGGCTTCGCCAAACGCGATACCACGCTGCAACATCCGCGCTGCGTGTGGAACTTGCTGAAACAGCACGTTTCCCGCTACACGCCAGATGTGGTTGAAAACATCTGTGGTACGCCAAAAGACGCGTTCCTGAAAGTCTGCGAATACATCGCAGAAACCAGTGCTCACGATAAAACTGCCTCGTTCCTGTATGCCCTCGGCTGGACGCAACACTCCGTTGGTGCGCAAAACATTCGTACGATGGCGATGATCCAGCTGCTGCTCGGCAACATGGGGATGGCAGGCGGCGGCGTTAACGCCCTGCGCGGTCACTCCAATATTCAGGGGCTGACGGACCTGGGCCTTCTGTCGCAGAGCCTGCCAGGTTACATGACGCTGCCAAGCGAGAAGCAGACCGATCTGCAAACCTACCTTACCGCCAACACGCCAAAACCGCTGCTGGAAGGCCAGGTAAACTACTGGGGCAACTACCCGAAATTCTTCGTCTCCATGATGAAGGCTTTCTTTGGTGATAAAGCAACGGCGGAAAATAGCTGGGGCTTTGACTGGTTGCCGAAGTGGGATAAAGGCTACGACGTCCTGCAATACTTCGAGATGATGAAAGAGGGCAAGGTCAATGGCTATATCTGCCAGGGCTTTAACCCTGTTGCCTCATTCCCGAACAAAAACAAAGTGATCGGTTGTCTGTCGAAACTGAAGTTCCTCGTCACCATCGACCCGCTGAACACTGAAACCTCTAACTTCTGGCAGAACCACGGTGAGCTGAACGAAGTTGACTCGTCGAAGATCCAGACCGAAGTGTTCCGTCTGCCATCGACCTGCTTCGCGGAAGAGAACGGTTCTATCGTAAACTCAGGTCGCTGGTTGCAGTGGCACTGGAAAGGTGCGGACGCCCCAGGGATTGCGCTGACTGATGGCGAGATCCTCTCCGGTATCTTCCTGCGCTTGCGCAAGATGTATGCCGAACAGGGTGGCGCGAACCCGGACCAGGTGCTGAACATGACCTGGAACTACGCCATTCCGCATGAGCCGAAGTCGGAAGAAGTAGCGATGGAGAGCAACGGTAAGGCGCTGGCCGATATTACCGATCCGGCAACCGGTGCGGTTATCGTCAAGAAAGGCCAACAACTTAGCTCGTTTGCCCAACTGCGCGATGACGGTACAACTTCCTGTGGTTGCTGGATTTTCGCCGGTAGCTGGACGCCGGAAGGCAACCAGATGGCACGCCGTGATAACGCCGATCCGTCTGGCCTCGGTAACACGCTGGGCTGGGCATGGGCATGGCCGCTTAACCGCCGCATTCTGTATAACCGCGCCTCCGCAGATCCGCAGGGTAACCCGTGGGATCCGAAGCGTCAGTTGCTGAAATGGGACGGCACTAAGTGGACCGGCTGGGATATTCCGGACTACAGCGCAGCGCCTCCGGGCAGCGGCGTCGGGCCGTTTATCATGCAGCAGGAAGGCATGGGGCGTCTGTTTGCCCTCGATAAGATGGCGGAAGGTCCGTTCCCGGAACACTACGAGCCGTTTGAAACGCCGCTGGGAACTAACCCGCTGCATCCAAACGTTATCTCGAACCCGGCTGCACGTATCTTTAAAGACGACGCCGAAGCATTGGGTAAAGCCGATAAGTTCCCGTATGTCGGAACCACCTATCGTCTGACCGAGCACTTCCACTACTGGACCAAACACGCGCTGTTGAACGCGATTTTGCAGCCAGAGCAGTTTGTGGAAATCGGGGAGTCGCTGGCGAATAAACTTGGCATTGCCCAGGGCGATACCGTGAAAGTCTCCTCCAACCGTGGCTATATCAAGGCCAAAGCGGTGGTGACCAAACGTATTCGCACGCTGAAAGCGAACGGCAAAGATATCGATACCATCGGTATTCCGATTCACTGGGGTTATGAAGGCGTAGCTAAAAAAGGCTTTATTGCCAATACGTTAACGCCATTCGTTGGTGATGCGAACACGCAGACGCCGGAGTTTAAGTCCTTCCTTGTGAATGTGGAAAAGGTGTAACGGAGACGACATATGGCTTATCAATCGCAAGATATCATTCGTCGTTCCGCGACTAACGGTCTGACCCCCGCGCCTCAGGCGCGGGACTTCCAGGAAGAAGTGGCGAAACTCATCGACGTCACCACCTGTATCGGCTGTAAAGCCTGTCAGGTGGCGTGTTCAGAGTGGAACGACATTCGCGATACCGTCGGCAATAACATTGGGGTGTACGACAACCCCAATGATTTAAGTGCCAAATCGTGGACGGTGATGCGCTTCTCGGAAGTGGAGCAGAACGACAAACTGGAATGGCTGATCCGCAAAGACGGCTGTATGCACTGTTCCGATCCAGGCTGTCTGAAAGCGTGCCCGGCGGAAGGTGCAATTATTCAGTATGCCAACGGTATCGTCGACTTCCAGTCCGAGCAGTGCATTGGCTGCGGTTATTGCATTGCGGGCTGTCCGTTCGACATTCCGCGCCTCAACCCGGAAGACAACCGCGTCTACAAATGTACGCTGTGCGTTGACCGCGTGGTGGTTGGGCAAGAACCAGCCTGCGTGAAGACCTGCCCAACGGGCGCGATTCACTTCGGTACGAAAGAGTCGATGAAAACGCTGGCGAGCGAGCGCGTGGCGGAGCTGAAAACCCGCGGTTACGACAATGCGGGCCTGTACGATCCGGCAGGCGTCGGTGGTACACACGTTATGTACGTGCTGCACCATGCTGACAAGCCAAATCTGTATCATGGCTTGCCGGAGAACCCGGAAATCAGCGAAACCGTGAAATTCTGGAAAGGCATCTGGAAACCGCTCGCAGCTGTTGGCTTTGCGGCTACCTTCGCAGCCAGTATCTTCCACTACGTGGGTGTCGGTCCGAACCGTGCGGATGAGGAAGAGAATAATCTGCACGAAGAGAAAGACGAGGAGCGCAAATGAAACGACGTGACACCATCGTGCGCTACACCGCGCCGGAACGTATCAACCACTGGATCACCGCCTTCTGCTTCATCCTGGCGGCGGTGAGCGGGCTGGGCTTTTTGTTCCCGTCCTTCAACTGGTTGATGCAAATCATGGGCACACCGCAGCTGGCGCGAATTCTGCACCCGTTTGTCGGCGTGGTTATGTTTGCCTCGTTCATCATCATGTTTTTCCGTTACTGGCATCACAACCTAATCAATCGGGATGATATCTTTTGGGCGAAGAATATTCGTAAGATCGTCGTCAACGAGGAAGTAGGTGACACCGGGCGTTATAACTTCGGTCAGAAATGCGTTTTCTGGGCGGCGATTATTTTCCTGGTTCTGCTGCTGGTGAGCGGCGTGATTATCTGGCGTCCTTATTTTGCGCCTGCTTTCTCAATCCCGGTGATCCGATTCGCGTTAATGCTGCATTCATTTGCCGCAGTGGCGTTAATTGTGGTTATCATGGTGCATATCTACGCCGCCCTTTGGGTGAAAGGCACGATTACCGCCATGGTGGAAGGATGGGTTACCAGCGCCTGGGCGAAGAAACATCACCCGCGCTGGTACCGTGAGGTCCGCAAGACAACGGAAAAGAAAGCTGAATGAGTATTCGCATAATCCCGCAAGATGAGCTGGGTTCGAGCGAGAAACGTACGGCGGATATGATTCCGCCGTTATTGTTCCCTCGGCTCAAGAATTTATACAACCGCCGCGCCGAGCGTCTGCGCGAGCTGGCAGAAAATAATCCGCTGGGTGATTACCTGCGCTTTGCTGCGCTTATCGCCCACGCCCAGGAAGTGGTGCTGTACGACCATCCGCTGGAGATGGATCTGACTGCGCGCATTAAAGAAGCCAGCGCACAAGGCAAGCCCCCGCTGGATATTCACGTTCTGCCGCGTGATAAGCACTGGCAAAAGCTGCTGATGGCGCTAATTGCTGAGCTGAAACCTGAAATGAGCGGCCCGGCGCTGGCAGTGATTGAGAATCTGGAGAAGGCATCGACTCAGGAGCTGGAAGATATGGCCAGCGCACTGTTTGCCTCTGATTTCTCATCCGTCAGTAGCGATAAAGCGCCGTTTATCTGGGCTGCACTGTCGCTCTACTGGGCGCAGATGGCCAATCTGATCCCCGGCAAAGCCCGCGCTGAATACGGCGAACAACGTCAATATTGCCCGGTATGTGGCTCTATGCCGGTGTCCAGCATGGTGCAAATTGGCACCACTCAGGGTCTGCGTTACCTGCACTGCAACCTGTGTGAAACTGAATGGCACGTAGTGCGCGTAAAATGCAGCAACTGTGAGCAGAGCGGCAAACTGCATTACTGGTCGCTGGATGACGAACAGGCCGCGATTAAAGCCGAAAGCTGCGATGACTGCGGCACTTACCTGAAAATTCTCTATCAGGAAAAAGAACCGAAAGTTGAAGCCGTGGCAGATGACCTCGCCTCTCTGGTACTGGACGCACGAATGGAGCAAGAAGGCTATGCCCGCAGTTCCATCAACCCGTTCCTGTTTCCGGGTGAAGGGGAGTAATCTCTGACGTTTTCCGGGTGGCGCTGGTCGCCCGGATTACAGCTCATAGGGTGTGACGACACCATCTCTCGTATTCCGCGTTACCACCTCAAGCTATGCCGCCAGTGCCTGTTTTGCCTCAATTTACCCACCCCCACATCAATAAGGTTATGGGTATGAGACTGATGATAAGCGTAAGATTGCCTGATGCGCCGCGCTTATTAGGCCTACCAATAAACTGCAATACATTGAATTTATAAGACTTTGTAGGCCGGGTAAGGCGTTCACGCCGCATCCGGCATGAACAACGCACACGTTGTCAGCAATCTGATTGATATCATTTTTTCCCATTACCATTCCTCGCGCAGCTTACGCTGGTATTCGACACCATCTTCCTCACGCCCTTGCCATATGCCAAAAGCACTGGTTCTTACTGTTTGCGATTGATTTACCAAGTATTGATCTACCGCTTCCCGTAATAGCTCCGTGCGAGGAAGATTACGCTGCACCTCAAGATCATCAAGTTGCTTAATCACCTCATTCGATAAATCGAGTATAATTCTGCCCATATCAATACCTGCCAGAGAGTTCATAAATATTTGACCAATATCATTTGATATCTATGGAGAGAAAAGTACCCTTGTCGAATCTTTAAAGAAAGCGCATTTACGCATCATTTTTTATTTTTGCGAGGCGTTTTCCAGATATGATGTAACAGTTGCAGTTATTATAAGTTCAAGTAAAACAGTCTTGTATTAATACCAGAATAAGGGCATCTGTTTTTTATATTCAAGAATGAAAAATTTTTGTCATTCCTTATGCTCCTTACACTGATCATCAACACCAACTACCTCCCCCTTTTGCCTGCCTCCCTTTGCTTTACGCACCGGGAATTGCTGACGTTCCAGATATTGCTCTACCGCTTCGCGTAAAATTGCAGATCGTGAAACCTTACGCCAGCCCCGAAGCTTGTTCAGCCGTTTAATTGCCTCTTCTGATAAATGAAGAAAAACCGTATTCATCGCCATTACCACCACCTTACATATATTACTCATTAATGTATGTGCGAAAATTACGCCGGAAAATTAATTAACGAAAGCGGATTTTTGCATGTTGTTTTGTTTTTGCGAGACGTTTTCCAGAAATAATAAGAGCGTTGCAGTTGTTTCATTTGTTACTCAAAAATGGTTTAGTTATCGCCCAGGATGAGTTATGGGTGCTATGAATATATTATATTCAGGGATATTTATTTGCATAATCTGAATGGTGTAGCCGAAAAACGTCAGCATCCTAACAGCACCAGGATTTAAGGTGAAATTAATCTTCCATCACAGACCGGTCAGTACTGCCACCAACCGGTCTTTACTTGCTCATCGTTATAATTTTGTTGGTAACAGTTCGGGAAACAAGGAATTCCTTCCGGAACACCCCCGGCATCATCCGATAGCATTGACGTCAATCATCGGCTCGACGGTGAGTTTTTTTAATCGCATCATAGGGTGGCAACGCTCAGCACGATACGGGTCATAACAAAACTCCTGAGCAGCGGCACTATGCCGCTTTCACAGGAGTTCTGAATGCTAGTGCTTTCTGTATGGCATAACCATGCCTCTAACGGTTAAGTGCTTGCAGCACATGTTGCGGATCATTGGCAATCGCTCGCAGCAAAGCCTTTGCAGGCCCGGTCGGTGAACGTCGCCCCTGCTCCCAGTTACGCAACGTGTCTACGCTTACAGAAATAAGATCGGCAAATTTAGATTGTGACAACCCTGAAGCGCGGCGTATTTCTTTGATTTTCATAGCATCAACTTCAAAAGTCCGCGAAGGCTGTCGCGTTCCTTCAATAATTTCATTCATCTGGGCCATGCTGTGAGTCAACCGCTCAAAAAGTGCCTTATCCATTTACCACCTCGTATTTAACAACCGGAGCATTGCTTTTTCCTGGGGAGACAGATCATCTTTAATACCCTTACGATAAATAAGCAGTAATCTGATCTCATAATGTTTAACCTGATGAAAGTAAATAACCCTGACACCAGCACGTTTCCCCTTTCCTCCTGACACCCATCGAACCTTTCTTAACCCACCAGTTTCAGGTATTACCTCACCATAGTCAGGATTCAAGGCCAGGAAAAACTGAAAACGACTGAATTCATCGTCGGTCAGCAGTTTTTGAACATCTTCAGTAAAAATTTCCGTTTCGATGAAGAGCATAATTATACGCCATTGGCTTAGAGTAACAATCCTTTTTGTACGTCATTGACGTACCCTTGAAACCACTAGCTTACTGATAGTGCTCCAGCAAAACCACGTCTCTGCCGGGTTTGTCTTTACATTTGCGAGGCGCTTTCCAGATTTTTCACGCCCGTGAATTTCCCGGTATCCATCCAGCAAAAACGGGTGTATAAAACTGTACATTCATACAGCAAAATGAGTTCTACTATGGCACTGGAAAAAGGAATTGCAGAGTTAGTCGAAGAGTTTATCGCTGCGGGTCGCCCCTCATCGCGTCAACAAAGTATTGCGCAGCGCAGGGAGGGCTATATCGCCAGCGCTGTCCTTGCGGGTGAGACAGAAACGCGGGTAGATATTCAGACTATCGAACTTGAAGGGATGACCTTACGAATAGTGTCGCCGCTTAATGCCCCGACATTACTCCCGACGATAATTTATTACTACGGTGGCTGTTTTGTTAGCGGCGGGTTCGCAACTCACGACAACCAGCTGCGCCAGTTAGCCTATTACGGGCAATGTCGTGTTATTGCCGTCCAGTATCGGCTGGCACCGGAACATACTTTCCCCGCCGCCCATGATGATGCGCAACGAGGTGCAGAATTAGTCTGGCAACACGCCGAACGACTCGGCGTTGATAAACAACGGATAACTCTTGCCGGTGACAGTGCGGGCGGACATCTGGCGCTGGTAACTGCTTTGCGATTAAAGCGTACTGGCGAGTGGCAACCGGCACAACTCATCTTAATTTATCCCATGCTTGATGCGACTGCGCATTTCGAAAGCTACATACGCAATGGTCACGATTACATCATCACACGCGACACTTTACTGAGCGGCTTTGAGATGTATCTGCCAGGCATTGAACGCAGGCATCCTGAAGCCAGCCCTCTTTGGCGCGATGATTTCAATGGCTTGCCACCTGTACATATCATTACCGCTGAATACGACCCGCTTTGCGATGAAGGTGAAGCGTTGTATCACCGCATGACAGGGCAAGGAGTACAATGCACCTGCCAACGCTACCTTGGCGTTATCCACGGATTTTTTCAGTTAGGTGGTATCAGTGAGGCTGCGCGATCGGCGCTGCGGGATGTGGCCTGGAGAGCGGGAAGGTAACTCCTGAGCAGCGGCACTATGCCGCTTTCACAGGAGTTCTGAATGCTGGTGCTTTCTGTATGGCTTCGCCATGCCCCTCGCGGCTAAGCGCCTGCACACTTCTCTCTGTATTTCATTTTTGCAATGCATTGGCCGAATTCTGATAATCCTAATGAGTTTTACTCGTCAGACTCCCATCCCTACGGTATACGAGTTAGATTCATGAATGAAATCGACATTTTTAAAAAACGAATCTTGTAAAACATCCGTGTTGATATTACCTTGCAACCCAACATTAAATTTGTTAGAGACATGAAGAACTCGAATATCAAAAAGGTCTTTTAACATCATTAATTCTTCGGCTGTTAATGAATCGCAACTAAAATATCCCTGTTGATCAAAAAGATTTTCTATTTTTCTACCATCGGCGAGGCGTTTTTCAAGGAGTGTTTGCAACATCGAGTTGCCAAGGACAATGGATATCGTGCGATCTTTCGCAGATTTACACCCCATCACAACGGCAACATTCGTATCCCCCTCAGGAGTTTCATTTATCGCTGTCGCTAAAATGGTGGTCAAACACGCAAACGGAACTGTATTTCTTTCGTGATTTAATTTACCTACCAGTTCATTCCATTTATCAAAAGCCGGGCGATATTTGTTGCGCACAGAAGTATCCGACTGGTTAAACAATTTAGCCATGCGATTTTTTATCATCTCGATATCCGGCGAACCAGAAAGACTTTGCGCATAATACGGTCCTGATGATGTTGCATACATTAAAGCCGCGCCCACACCTGTCGCCATGATGGGCGCAGCCACGGTTTTGGCAAGGGCGACGCTGCGATGGCTATGTGCTTCACAGGTTAAAGGAACATATTCCACTGACTGCGGTAATTCCTTACATGCCTCCCTCATCATTGCCGTATGCTTTACAAACAACGGTTTTTCACTGCCCAAAAAAACTTTCTGCTTAATTGCACTAAGAAAACGTAAATCAAAAATGATTGTTTTTGGTTTATTATTTTTTGGCACATTTCCTATTATCCCGCTGAGAACCTTTCTTGCTGCATGGAGATTTTTTTGCACAGCACATAACACAATTGACGAAGCCTTCTCTACTGCGTCATTGATTTTAATTTTAAAATCAGCATGATATACGTTGACGGGCAATATAAGTATGTCTGGCGCTACATCTTTGGCTGAGTATTTATTGGTGATCGACGGTCGTGAATCCACGAGAAAACTTAGCTGCAAATTATGCTCTATATTACCAGCTGTTTTTGTGGTGTGATTAAACATAGAGATGCCACCTCTCATTCTTTCACACATATCCTCAACTTTTTCACTTCGTTCTTGTGGCAATTTGGCTTTAACGTTAATTTGATGATTTTTACCCGTGCATTCCTTAACTACAAGGGGAATGTTATCTAAAGTGCCATACAGGCTAATAACGTCACCAGGATTTTTATCATGTAAGTAAGTTTGATTAATACTCGAAGCATTCACAAAGAGGTCAATATTATAACTGTTTATAACTTCACCTACATCAAATGTGTAGTGCTTACTCTGGAGGCTGCCATCCTTATTTAATTGTATATCAATCAATATATCCCCGGACTTTGTCACCATATCTTTGCCATAAACCATTTGCATAGCCATTTCGAGGAGATTTTTATCTAACTGATTGCGGGCGTTGAGTAAGCGACTACCAAATAATTTATATACTGTTCCCGTCATTGCCAGGGCTGCGCTTTCTGGTACTTTGCGTTTCCACAGTGAGGTTTCTCTATTTTTAAACAGGTCACATTCATTATTACTCGACAAACCATATTTCAGTTCGTTAACACAATGGAACAGTTGTTCCTCACCTTCCATTTTAAGGCGATGTGAAAAATCATTTAATAGCGTTTGCTTCGGTGATTCATTACTCATTAGTTGTTTTTCTAAATTAACAACAGAATAACTTTCTTGTTTAATGAGATTAATATTGGCAACCATTACAGCCTCCTTCCCACGGTTTAAGAGCAAACATACAACATAATTATTTATAACATCCAGAGTAGTAAATGAATGATACTGACAATGACACCAATCCATTATCTTTGCATAATGTTTGTTAGCTATAAATTTTAAAAATAGTTATGAGAAAAGTATGGCACCAGAGGGGGTTTTGACTATCAAAAATCGCTCAAACATGAACTAAGATGATGAATTAAGCATTATCTGCGATAATTGCCATACAGCTCTACAAATAATATTTAAATGCTCCTGAACAGTGATGTAGCAAGACACGTATGGAGCCAACGAAGAATAAAAATTTATAGAGTTCTTATTCAATATAACCGAAATAGCCAAGGACTAATATAAATGACCTGAATGAGAGAGGCAGCACCGCCCCTCTCCATCAGCTACTCTTCTTCGTTCCCGCCCTCTTCATACGGGCCAAATGGCTTCGCGGGCAGAACGATATACGTGCCTTCAAACACTGCACCCGGCGTCTCGTAGCCAAAGATTTCGACCTGCATCTGCACCCGTGCTTTTCGTCCGCGCGCCAGACGGTCGAGATCGCCGCTTAAGGCACCGAGGTCGGCTACCGCATGAGGTTTACCGCTAATCGGCTTGCTGTAGCGGATATGCGCATCCGCAAGAATAATCGTTCCGCCGAGGTGGCGTTCACGCAGCATCAGCCAGATAAGTCCCCAACCGGTGAGCGTCGCCAGTGAGAATAAACTCCCGGCAAACAGCGTATGGTGCGGATTCTGATTGCCGGTTTCTGGCATGGTAGTGATAAATTTTTGCCCGGTATATTGCTGAATGCGCACGCCCATTTTTTCACTAAGCGGGATATGTTCGTACCACGCCTGTTGCAGCTGCGCGCACCAGTCGCCGCGATGCAGAATGTCATCCAGAGTGGCGACGGGCTTAATCATCAAAAAATGGCGAATCGGCGTGGTGGTTGGCGTGGTGATTTCTCCCTGATTAACAAACCCCAGCTTGGCGAAAAACTCCACCGCGTCTTCACGGGCGCTACAGGTCACGCGCTTAACGCCTTCCTGACGCGCCACCGACTCCAGGGTCATCGCCATCAGCGTGCCTAACCCTTTGTCCTGCACGTCGGGATGAACGGCCATAAAGCGAATGGACGCTTCATTGTCGGCATTAATATACAGTCGGCCTACCGCCACCAGATTACCCTGCTCGTCGACGACCATCTGGTGATGCGCCATCGCATCCCACGCGTCGCGTTCCGAACCTTTTGGTTGATGCAGGGGCTTACGCAACATTTCCCAGCGAAACTGATAGTAACGCTCTAATTCTTCTTCTGTTTGTGGAACCCGAAGGTGATACATAGCGATACTCTCTCTTGTTTCCCGTGACAACCCTGGAAGCTGGCTCATACCTGCAACCAGAATGTCACGGGGCCATCATTGACCAGCGATACCTGCATATCCGCAGCGAAGCGTCCTGTTTGCGTGTTCATCTCTTGCTGACGGCAGCGTTCGACGAAATAGTCATATAACGCCTCTGCGCGATCCGGTGATGCACCTTTGGAGAAACTTGGACGCATCCCCCGTTCGGTATCTGCGGCGAGGGTAAACTGGGAAACCACCAGCACACTGCCGCCCGCCTGTTGCACGTTGAGGTTCATCTTGCCTTCGGCATCGCTAAAGATGCGATAGCCGAGCACACGCTCGCACAGACGGTTTGCTTTCTGTTCGTCGTCATCCTTTTCGACACCCAATAACACCAAAAGTCCCGCGCCAATTTCGCCCGTCACTTCTCCCTCCACGGTGACGCTGGCACGGGTTACGCGTTGAATTAATGCAATCATGGTTCGTCGTCTTCTTCTTGTTCAGCTGCTTGTTTTAGTTTGCGGTATTCCCCGAGAGTGACAGTAATTTCCGCGCCAAGCAAGACGATACACCATGTCCAGTAGACCCAAACAAAGAGAATGGGGATCACCGCCAGCACGCCGTAAATGAGCTGATATGACGGGAACATGGTGATATAAAGCGCGAAACCTTTCTTTCCTGCTTCGAACAGGAGTGCAGCGACAAACGCGCCGACAATCGCGTCGCGGTTAGGTACGCGGATGGTAGGAACAATGCTGTACAGCAACCAGAAGGAGATCCACGACAACAGCAGCGGAAAAATACGCAGCACGTTGTCGATGACAGTATTGAGATCGCTCGCCCAGCGCAGGGAGAGCAAATAGGAACTGATCGCCAGACTGGCCCCTGCCAGCAGCGGCCCCAGCGTTAAAATCATCCAGTACACGGCAAACGAGTAAATTTTGGGTCGCGCTCGTTTACTGCGCCAGATGGTATTCAACGCGCTATCGATGGAGTACATCAACAATAACGCGGTGACGATCAGCCCGCACGCGCCAACGGCGGTCATCTTGTTGGAATTGGCAACAAATTGTTCGATATACCGCTGAATAACATCGCCAGTAGCAGGCAGAAAGTTGGCAAAAATAAAGTGACGTAACTGAATGCTGACGTCGGAAAACATGGGAAAAGCGGCGAAAAGCGCAAAAACAACGGCAACCAGCGGCACTAATGAGAGTAACGACACATAGGCAAGGTTACCTGCCAGGGTTGTCATGTTGTCCTCATCAATGCGTTGCCAGAGTAGTTTTAGCCAGGCCCATAGTGGACGGGTACGGTGCCTGGCTTTGTCCTGAATGGTTTTTAGCATAACACCTTCGCGAAATAGTCCGGGATGGTGGTTTTATCTTTCACCAGAATACTGGTAATGCCCAGCTGATTAGCTCCTTCTATATTATCGGCGTTATCGTCGAAAAAGACCGTATCGCTGGGTGAAAAACCTTCCGCCTGCAAAACATGCTGGTAAATTCGAGCTTCAGGTTTGCGCATCCCCAGATCTTGCGACAGATAGATATGGTCAGCAGCATCACGAATTTCCGGGTATTCTTCCGGCCAGAAGGTGGTATGCAGGCGGTTGGTATTGGAAAGCACCACCACGCGATGCCCCTGCTCACGCAGTTTATGCATGATGGCGATCACTTCCGGGCGCAGCGCAACAAACACCGCCTGCCAGCCGTGAGAGAACTGCTCGTAGCTTAGCGGTAGAGCCATCTCATGACACAGCGCCTCTGCGAACGCTTCGTCGCTAATTTCCCCACGCTCATGCTGATGAAACGCCTCCCCCATATGAAAACTCTTCTTAAGCGATGCCAGCGGAATACGCGTTAAATCGCTCCAGGCTCCCAGCACACGGTTAAAGTCGATATCGACAATCACATTACCTAAATCAAAGATATAGAGCATTTTTGCCTCCTTTCGCGCCACAAGAAATTAACTGTAGCGGGAAAGGATGGGTTTGGCTATGTGGCAAGGTATGAAGCCAGGTCAACGGTCACAAAAATCTACGCGTCTTCCTGGGGAAGAATAATTTCAATTTGGCTGTCTTGTAAGCGTGATTTTAGCGCAGCGGGCGGCAGCTCGTCGGTAAAGAGCGCGGTGACCTGTGCCACGTTACCAATTTCAACCGCCGCCGAAGCATGATACTTAGTGTGATCGGCGACCAGCAGGATATTTCTCGCGTGCGCCATCATCGTTTTCACCACGTTAGCTTCGTTTACATCAAACTCCATCAACGCGCCATCGCTCTCAATCGCCCCAACGCTTGTTACCAGATAATCAGCACGAAAATCGGCCACAAAGGACGCCGCTGAAGGGCCAATGATCCCGCTATTATGAGAGCGCAACGTACCGCCGGGTACCATCACTTCAAAGCGCGAGTTGTGGTAAAGAATATGCGCCACACGCAGGCTGTTGGTGATTATCCGCAAATGATTATGGTTAAGTAACGCCCGGGCGACATGCTCAACGGTCGTACCAATGGTGATAAATATTGTTGAACCATCAGGAATATAGTCTGCCACTGCTTCGGCAATCGCTTTTTTTTCCTCGGTTTGCGAAACCTCACGCTGCTCGAACGCCGTATTAACGACGCTGGAAGCCCGACCCGCGCCACCGTGATGGCGCGTAATCAGGCCTTGCTCGCTTAATTTACGAATATCCCGGCGCACCGTCTGCGTGGAGACATCCAGCAGATTTGCCAGCTCATCAATATTCATATACCCACGCTCGGCGATCAGCATGAGGAGTTGGTCGTGCCGCGGGTTACCGGTTAGTTCGGTAAGGCTCATGAAAATTCCTCGAAAAACCATCACCCTGGCATTTTATACAAAAAGTGACAAAAAAGATCGGGTTTGATCACAGTCAGGGATCCCGGCTCGTCCACCGGGACGCGTGCATTTCAACGCCGCTACACCGCTGGCGAAGCGGACTGACTCCGCTAAATCCCCACCTGTTGCCAGCGCCACCGCCAATGCGCCGTGAAAAACATCACCCGCACCTGTGGTATCTACCACATCAACTTTGAAGGCCGGTTGATGTTGACGCCCGCCATTTTCCAGCCAGTCACAGCCTGCGCTGCCCTGGGTCACATAGACATGACCATTTGTGAGCGTTTGTGCCTGTTTTAGCGCACTGGCCATCTCTTTCACACCCGTTAAGCGCGCCAGACCCGGTTCTGAAAAGGCCGCATGATCGCTTAATGCCACCAGCTCGCTGATATCCTGCGGCGTAATATCACCGTCCAGAACGGTCATCACGCCCGCCTGCCGGGCCAGAGTGAAGGCTTTTTTAGCACCGTCGTGCCAGCGTACATCTGCCAGCACAACATCCCACTGAGAGAAATCAATTTCCTCCAACCACTCTGCGTCAGGCAGCAGGTCCGGGCTGGGGTAGTTAATGATTATCCGCTCGCCTGTGGCATCCACCATGATGGCGGATTGCGATGATTTCGCCTGGTTATACCGTTTGGTGTAACGGGTGTTAACGCCCCAGGATTCCAGCTCTGCCAGCAGGCTGTTGCCCGTGTAGTCATCACCTACGCGACCAATAAAATCAACCTGCGCCCCCAGCCTTGCCGCCGCAACCGCTGCCGTCGCCGCTGGCCCGCCACCAACTTCCGTATAATTTCTCGCCACGTATTTACCGCTCTCCGTCGGTAACCCTTCCACGTAATAGATGCGATCCATCACGGTTATACCTACACAAGCAACACGAATCATGGTCATTCCTTAAACATTTTGGGATGCGTTCATTTTAATTTCACCAATTGTTTAAAAAGTGATGGCTGTCAATTTTTTGACTATAAATTACAAATACGATCAAAAACAGACAATCAAAGCGTGTCATAAATGACAAAAAGTGACATCACTGTATTCAGGAGAAGGTTATGGCAGCAATCGCGTTTATCGGTTTAGGACAAATGGGTTCGCCAATGGCGAGCAATTTATTGCAGCAAGGGCACCAACTTCGCGTCTTTGATGTGAATGCCGAGGCTGTGCGGCATCTGGTAGACAAAGGCGCGACTCCCGCCGCCAATCCGGCGCAGGCCGCAAAAGATGCCGAATTTATCATTACCATGTTGCCGAATGGCGATCTGGTGCGCAGCGTGTTGTTCGGTGAAAACGGCGTTTGCGAAAGCTTATCTACCGATGCGCTGGTCATTGATATGTCGACCATCCATCCGCTGCAAACCGATAAATTGATTGCCGATATGCAAGCCAAAGGCTTCAGCATGATGGATGTTCCGGTAGGCCGTACTTCTGCAAATGCCATTACCGGTACTCTGTTACTGCTGGCTGGCGGCACCGCTGAACAAGTTGAACGTGCCACGCCGATCCTGATGGCGATGGGCAGTGAGTTGATCAACGCTGGCGGTCCGGGCATGGGGATCCGCGTTAAGCTCATCAACAACTATATGAGCATCGCACTCAATGCGCTTTCGGCAGAAGCTGCCGTTTTGTGCGAAGCCCTGAATCTTCCCTTCGATGTTGCCGTCAAAGTGATGAGCGGTACCGCCGCCGGTAAAGGCCACTTCACCACTTCCTGGCCAAACAAAGTCCTCAGCGGAGATCTTTCTCCCGCCTTCATGATCGATCTTGCCCATAAGGATCTTGGCATCGCCCTTGATGTCGCCAACCAGCTGCATGTGCCAATGCCGCTGGGGGCCGCCTCACGGGAGGTTTATAGCCAGGCGCGCGCAGCGGGTCGCGGTCGCCAGGACTGGTCCGCCATTCTGGAACAGGTCCGTGTCAGTGCCGGGATGACTGCCAAAGTAAAAATGTAACGACTGGATAAAGGAATAAATGAATGAATAAGTACACCATCAACGACATTACGCGCGCCTCGGGCGGTTTTGCCATGCTGGCGGTCGATCAGCGCGAAGCCATGCGCATGATGTTTGCCGCGGCTGGGGCACCCGCTCCGGTAGCCGATAGCGTTTTAACTGATTTCAAAGTTAACGCGGCGAAGACCCTCTCGCCTTATGCCTCGGCGATTCTGGTAGATCAACAATTCTGTTACCGCCAGGTGGTTGAGCAAAACGCGATTGCCAAAAGTTGCGCCATGATTGTCGCCGCCGATGAGTTCATTCCTGGCAACGGTATTCCGGTAGATAGCGTGGTCATTGACCGCAAAATCAATCCGCTACAGATCAAACAAGACGGTGGCAAAGCCTTAAAACTGCTGGTGCTGTGGCGTAGTGATGAAGATGCGCAGCAACGCCTGGATATGGTGAAAGAGTTTAACGAACTGTGCCACTCACACGGCCTGGTAAGCATTATTGAGCCAGTCGTCCGCCCACCACGTCGTGGCGATAAATTCGATCGCGAACAAGCGATCATCGATGCCGCCAAAGAGCTGGGCGACAGTGGCGCTGACCTCTACAAAGTTGAAATGCCGCTTTACGGTAAAGGTCCGCAACAAGAGCTTCTCAGTGCTTCACAACGTCTGAATGACCATATCAATATGCCGTGGGTGATCCTCTCTTCCGGTGTCGACGAAAAACTGTTCCCGCGTGCCGTACGCGTGGCAATGACAGCGGGTGCATCGGGCTTCCTGGCTGGTCGTGCCGTCTGGGCATCGGTCGTCGGTTTACCAGATAACGAGCTGATGCTGCGTGACGTTTGCGCACCGAAATTACAACAACTTGGCGATATCGTCGACGAAATGATGGCTAAACGCCGTTAAAATGGGGATACAAAAATGAAATGGTTTAACACTTTAAGTCACAACCGTTGGCTGGAACAGGAAACCGATCGCATCTTTGATTTTGGTAAAAATTCCGTAGTACCGACCGGATTTGGCTGGTTAGGCAATAAAGGGCAAATCAAAGAAGAGATGGGCACCCATCTGTGGATCACAGCTCGTATGTTGCACGTTTATTCCGTTGCTGCGGCGATGGGTCGACCTGGCGCTTACTCGTTGGTTGATCACGGTATTAAAGCCATGAACGGCGCACTGCGCGATAAAAAATATGGCGGCTGGTATGCCTGTGTGAATGACGAGGGCGTGGTGGATGCCTCCAAACAGGGCTATCAACATTTCTTTGCTCTGCTGGGTGCTGCCAGCGCCGTCACTACCGGTCATCCGGAAGCGCGCAAGCTGCTCGATTACACCATTGAAATTATCGAGAAATACTTCTGGAGCGAAGAAGAGCAGATGTGCCTGGAGTCCTGGGACGAAGCCTTCAGCAAAACCGAAGAGTACCGCGGCGGCAATGCCAATATGCACGCAGTGGAAGCTTTCTTAATTGTTTATGACGTAACGCATGACAAAAAATGGCTGGATCGCGCGATTCGCGTGGCTTCCGTGATTATCCACGACGTCGCAAGAAATAATCATTATCGCGTTAACGAACACTTCGATACCCAGTGGAATCCGCTGCCGGATTACAACAAAGATAACCCGGCGCACCGCTTCCGCGCGTTCGGAGGTACACCAGGCCACTGGATCGAATGGGGCCGTTTAATGCTGCACATCCATGCTGCCCTGGAAGCCCGTTGCGAACAACCGCCAGCATGGCTGCTAGAAGATGCCAAAGGTCTGTTTAACGCCACCGTGCGTGATGCCTGGGCACCCGATGGTGCGGACGGGATTGTTTATACCGTTGACTGGGAAGGAAAACCGGTGGTCCGCGAACGTGTGCGTTGGCCTATCGTCGAAGCGATGGGTACGGCCTACGCGCTCTACACCGTCACCGGCGATCGCCAGTACGAAACCTGGTATCAGACATGGTGGGACTACTGCATCAAATACCTGATGGACTACGAAAATGGTTCATGGTGGCAGGAGCTGGATGCGGACAATAAGGTCACCACCAAAGTCTGGGACGGCAAACAGGATATTTATCACCTGCTGCATTGCCTGGTGATCCCGCGTATCCCGTTAGCACCAGGCCTGGCTCCGGCAGTTGCGGCGGGTCTGCTGGATATTAACGCGAAATAACTGACTAAAAAAACGACATATCAGGCTGCACGCCGGGTATGTCGTTATTCAATAAAGGTACCTCGTATGCAAATCACCAACATGCATTGCAGTGGACAGACCGTTTCACTTGCCGCGGGGGATTATCACGCGACCATTGTGACCGTCGGTGCAGGTCTGGCTGAATTAACCTTTCAGGGCTGTCATTTAGTTATTCCACATAAACCCGAAGAGATGCCGCTGGCACATCTGGGCAAAGTCCTTATTCCGTGGCCGAACCGGATCGCCAACGGCTGTTATCGCTATCAGGGGCAGGAATATCAGTTACCCATTAATGAACATGGTTCAAAAGCCGCTGTTCATGGGCTGCTCGCCTGGCGTGACTGGCAAATCAGCGAATTAACCGCCACCAGCGTTACCCTGACAGCTTTTCTGCCGCCCAGTTACGGCTATCCGTTTATGCTGGCTTCGCAGGTTGTTTATTCGCTCAATGCACGCACGGGTCTTTCCGTTGAGATCGCAAGTCAGAATATTGGTACTGTGACCGCACCCTATGGTGTGGGTATTCATCCTTATTTAACCTGCAACTTAACATCTGTTGATGAATATCTGTTCCAGCTTCCGGCAAACCAGGTTTATGCCGTCGATGAGCACGCTAATCCGACAACGCTTCACCACGTTGATGAGCTGGATTTAAATTTCACGCAGGCGAAAAAAATAGCCGCGACAAAAATCGACCACACCTTTAAAACCGCTAATGATCTGTGGGAAATAACCATTACCCATCCACAACAGGCGCTTTCGGTTAGCCTTTGTTCCGATCAACCCTGGGTACAAATTTATAGCGGCGAAAAATTACAGCGTCAGGGACTGGCAGTTGAACCTATGAGTTGCCCGCCTAACGCCTTTAATTCAGGTCTCGACTTATTATTACTGGAACCAGGGAAAACGCACCGCCTGTTTTTTAATATTTACGGGCAACACAATTAATTTTATTAAGAAAAGAACGAGATCATTGTTTAGAGTTGTATTTACACAACAGGAAATATTATGGACTTTTTTACGTTATTTTCACCGGATGGGGTCATGCTGGAAACAAACGTGGTATGTATCGTTATCGCGTTAATGTTTCTTTATACCTTTGTGGGGATATGCGCGGGATTTGGCGGTGGTTTAACCACTATGCCGCTCGTCACGTTAATGCTCCCCGTAAAAATGGCAACACCACTCTCGGTAATTGTCGGCACCGCGACCGCCTTGTACGCCACCTGGCTGTCACGTAAAGAAACGGATTGGCGATCGGCAATGGTACTGATTATTTTCTCGTTTCTGGGAATACCCGTCGGTTTATATGCGCTGTCATATTTACCCGACCATTTTATGAAAGTGGGCTTAGGCGGATTCCTTATCCTGTACTCCTTTTACAGTATGTTTATTCCACGCCTGCCGATTTATGACCGTAGCTGGATCGCCGCACCTATCGGTGCAGTAGCAGGCGCATTAGGCGCAGCTTTCTCAACCAACGGACCACCGATGGTTATCTACGGTATGCTGCGTAACTTAGGCCCGGCGGCATTTCGTGGCACTCTGAACGCTTTCTTCACCGCAAACAACATCGCGGTGATCGGCGGGCTGGCGACCAGCGGAATTTTGACTGTTTCGATCTTTAAACTGGTGCTGTTTTGTATTCCCACCATGATCCTCGGTTCACTGGTTGGACAATATGTGCATAAACGCATTTCAGTCAAAGTGTTCCGTGTGATGGTCTTTTTGTTGCTGATTGCCTCCGGTTCTATGTTGATAAAAGGCGCGCTGGGAATTCCCGCTGCTGCCGCGCTTCTGCCTCCTTTTACCTTGTTAGTTATACTACAACTGGCATTTGGTAAAAAAGTGGCGGCAATCCGCCGGGCTGAAGAAAGTAAATAATCACTTATGCGGGTTTTAATTTATACCAGCACCACATTCTTTAATTAATGAAACCTGTAACAACAGGATGGCATGAAATATTAGCTTTATACTCTATGGAGATTATTTATGGATACGCCACGCCCACAATTACCAGATTTTGAATTTCATCAGAATAACGACAGTTTTACCCTACATTTTCAACAACGTCTTATTTTAACCCATAGCAAAGATAATCCTTGTTTATGGATTGGCTCAGGTATAGCGGACATCGATATGTTCCGCGGCAATTTCAGCATTAAAGATAAACTACAGGAGAAAATTGCGCTTACCGACGCCATCGTCAGCCAGTCACCGGATGGTTGGTTAATCCATTTCAACCGTGGTTCTGACATTAGCGCCACGCTGAATATCTCTGCCGACGATCAGGGCCGTTTATTGCTGGAACTACAAAACGACAACCTTAACCACAACCGCATCTGGCTGCGCCTTGCCGCTCAACCAGAGGACCATATCTACGGCTGCGGCGAACAGTTTTCCTACTTCGATCTGCGCGGCAAACCGTTCCCGCTATGGACCAGTGAACAAGGCGTTGGTCGCAACAAACAAACCTATGTCACCTGGCAGGCCGACTGCAAAGAAAATGCGGGCGGCGACTATTACTGGACTTTCTTCCCACAGCCTACGTTTGTCAGCACGCAGAAGTATTACTGCCATGTTGATAACAGTTGCTATATGAACTTCGACTTTAGTGCCCCGGAATACCATGAACTGGCGCTGTGGGAAGACAAAGCAACGCTGCGTTTTGAATGTGCTGACACATACATCTCCCTGCTGGAAAAATTAACCGCCCTGCTGGGACGCCAGCCAGAACTGCCCGACTGGATTTATAACGGAGTAACGCTCGGCATTCAGGGCGGGACGGAAGTGTGCCAGAAGAAACTGGACACCATGCGTAACGCGGGCGTGAAGGTCAACGGCATCTGGGCGCAGGACTGGTCCGGTATTCGTATGACCTCTTTTGGCAAACGCGTGATGTGGAACTGGAAGTGGAACAGCGAAAACTACCCGCAACTGGACTCACGTATTAAGCAGTGGAACAAAGAGGGCGTGCAGTTCCTGGCCTATATCAACCCGTATGTAGCCAGCGATAAAGATCTCTGCGAAGAGGCGGCAAAGCGCGGTTATCTGGCAAAAGATGTCGCCGGTGGCGACTATCTGGTGGAGTTTGGCGAGTTCTACGGCGGCGTTGTCGATCTCACTAATCCGGAAGCCTACGCCTGGTTCAAGGACGTGATCAAAAAGAACATGATTGAACTCGGCTGCGGCGGTTGGATGGCTGACTTCGGCGAGTATCTGCCCACCGACACTTACCTGCATAACGGCGTCAGCGCCGAAATTATGCATAACGCCTGGCCTGCGCTGTGGGCGAAATGTAACTACGAAGCCCTTGAAGAAACGGGCAAGCTCGGCGAGATCCTCTTCTTTATGCGCGCCGGTTCTACCGGTAGCCAGAAATACTCCACCATGATGTGGGCGGGTGACCAGAACGTGGACTGGAGTCTGGACGATGGCCTGGCGTCGGTTGTCCCGGCGGCGCTATCTCTGGCAATGACCGGACATGGCCTGCATCACAGCGACATTGGCGGTTATACCACCCTGTTTGAGATGAAGCGCAGCAAAGAGCTGCTGCTGCGCTGGTGCGATTTCAGCGCCTTCACGCCGATGATGCGCACCCACGAAGGTAACCGTCCTGGCGACAACTGGCAGTTTGACGGCGACGCGGAAACCATCGCCCATTTCGCCCGTATGACCACCGTCTTCACCACCCTGAAACCTTACCTGAAAGAGGCCGTCGCGCTGAATGCGAAGTCCGGCCTGCCGGTTATGCGCCCGCTGTTCCTGCATTACGAAGACGACGCGCAGACCTATTCCCTGAAATATCAGTACCTGTTAGGTCGCGACATTCTGGTTGCTCCGGTACACGAAGAAGGTCGCAGCGACTGGACGCTCTATCTGCCAGAGGATAACTGGGTCCACGCCTGGACCGGAGAAACCTTCCACGGTGGAGAAATAACTGTTGAAGCGCCCATCGGCAAGCCGCCGGTCTTTTATCGCGCCGACAGCGAATGGGCTGCACTGTTCGCCTCGTTAAAAAGCATCTAATCACGTCCGCCCGTGGGGAAACTCACGGGCAAATGGAGAATAACGATGAGTCACATCACAACGGAAGATCCGGCAACTTTGCGCCTGCCCTTTAAAGAGAAACTCTCTTACGGTATCGGCGATCTGGCCTCTAACATCCTGCTGGATATTGGTACGCTTTATCTTTTGAAGTTTTATACCGACGTTCTGGGGCTACCTGGCACCTATGGCGGCATTATCTTTTTGATCTCGAAATTCTTTACCGCCTTTACCGATATGGGAACCGGCATCATGTTGGATTCCCGGCGTAAGATTGGCCCGAAAGGTAAGTTCCGCCCTTTCATTTTGTACGCGTCATTCCCGGTCACCTTATTGGCAATCGCTAACTTTATCGGCACACCGTTCGATGTCACTGGTAAAACGGTGATGGCCACTATTCTGTTTATGCTCTACGGGCTGTTTTTCAGCATGATGAACTGCTCCTATGGCGCGATGGTGCCTGCTATTACCAAAAACCCCAACGAGCGCGCATCGCTGGCGGCATGGCGTCAGGGCGGTGCTACGCTGGGCCTGCTGCTGTGCACGGTGGGATTCGTGCCGGTTATGAATCTTATCGAAGGTAATCAGCAACTTGGCTATATCTTCGCCGCCACGCTGTTTTCACTGTTCGGCCTGCTGTTTATGTGGATCTGCTACTCGGGCGTGAAAGAGCGTTATGTCGAAACCCAACCAGCCAATCCGGCGCAAAAGCCAGGCCTGTTGCAATCTTTCCGCGCAATTGCCGGTAACCGCCCGCTGTTCATTTTGTGCATTGCCAACCTCTGCACTTTAGGGGCGTTTAACGTCAAGCTCGCCATTCAGGTCTATTACACCCAGTACGTACTTAACGATCCCATCCTGTTGTCATATATGGGATTTTTCAGCATGGGCTGTATTTTCATCGGCGTGTTCCTGATGCCTGGCGCAGTCAGGCGTTTTGGTAAGAAGAAGGTCTATATCGGCGGCCTACTGATTTGGGTGCTGGGCGATCTGCTCAACTATTTCTTCGGCGGCGGCTCGGTCAGCTTCGTGGCGTTCTCCTGCCTGGCATTCTTCGGCTCAGCGTTTGTTAACAGCCTGAACTGGGCGCTGGTTTCCGACACCGTCGAGTACGGCGAGTGGCGTACCGGCGTTCGTTCGGAAGGAACGGTCTACACCGGCTTCACCTTCTTTCGCAAAGTGTCTCAGGCGCTGGCTGGTTTCTTCCCCGGCTGGATGCTGACGCAAATCGGCTATGTGCCGAACGTGGCGCAGGCTGACCACACCATTGAAGGGTTGCGCCAGCTGATCTTCATCTACCCAAGCGCACTGGCGGTAGTCACCATTGTGGCGATGGGTTGCTTCTACAGTCTGAACGAGAAGATGTACGTCCGCATTGTTGAAGAAATAGAAGCCCGTAAACGCACGGCGTAATAATAAACGACGCCCTGCGGGGCGTTATAAGGAGTGATTATGTCTGACCATAATCCACTGACATTAAAACTGAATCTGTGGGAAAAAATCGCCTATGGTATGGGCGACGTTGGTTCGAATTTAATGCTTAGCATCGGTACTCTGTATCTCCTCAAATTTTATACCGATGAATTAGGGATGCCAGCTTACTATGGCGGGATTATCTTTCTAGTGGCGAAGTTTTTTACCGCGTTTACCGATATGCTCACCGGATTTTTACTCGATTCGCGGAAAAATATTGGGCCTAAAGGCAAATTTCGTCCCTTTATTTTATATGCAGCGGTTCCGGCGGCGTTAATTGCAACGCTCCAGTTTATCGCCACCACTTTTAGTTTGCCGGTTAAAACGACGATTGCCACGGCGCTGTTTATGATGTTTGGGCTTTCATACAGTCTGATGAACTGCTCGTATGGCGCGATGATCCCGGCAATTACCAAAAACCCGAATGAGCGCGCGCAGCTCGCTGCTTACCGCCAGGGTGGTGCAACCATAGGGCTATTGATTTGTACCGTGGCGTTTATTCCGTTGCAGTCGCTTTTTTCTGACTCCACCGTCGGTTATGCCTGCGCGGCACTGATGTTCTCCATTGGTGGCTTTATTTTTATGATGCTGTGCTACAGAGGCGTCAAAGAGCATTATGTGGACACAACGCCAACCGGACATAAAGCCAGTATTCTCAAATCATTTTGCGCGATATTTCGGAATCCGCCATTGCTGGTTTTATGCATTGCTAACTTGTGTACCCTGGCGGCATTTAATATCAAACTGGCTATTCAGGTCTATTACACCCAGTATGTGCTGAATGATATTAATTTATTGTCATGGATGGGATTCTTCAGTATGGGATGCATCCTCATCGGCGTATTACTGGTGCCATTAACTGTAAAATGTTTTGGTAAAAAACAGGTTTATTTAGCTGGCATGGTGCTATGGGCAGTGGGTGATATCCTGAATTATTTCTGGGGAAGTAACTCTTTCACTTTCGTCATGTTCTCTTGTATCGCCTTTTTTGGCACGGCCTTTGTAAACAGCCTGAACTGGGCACTGGTGCCAGATACCGTAGATTACGGTGAATGGAAAACCGGTATTCGTGCCGAAGGTTTTGTTTATACCGGTTATACCTTCTTTCGTAAAATTTCTGCCGCACTTGCTGGCTTCTTGCCAGGCATTATGCTGACGCAAATCGGTTATGTTCCCAACATCGCGCAAAGTGATGCGACATTACAGGGTTTGCGTCAGCTCATTTTTATCTGGCCTTGTGCACTGGCAATTATTGCTGCATTGACGATGGGATTCTTTTACACACTCAATGAAAAACGGTTTGCGTTGATTATTGAGGAAATCAACCAACGCAAAAATAAAGAGATGGCGACAGAAGAAAAAACGGCTTCCGTAACGTTATAAATGTCAATAGCCGCTATTTCCATCCTGGTGGGTGGCGGCCTCCCTACGTTTAAAAATGGACTTATTATGAAAAATATTAATGCAATAATTTTATTATCTTCTCTGACCTCTGCCTCAGTATTCGCTGGCGCATACGTCGAAAACAGGGAGGCATATAATCTCGCCTCCGATCAGGGCGAGGTTATGCTACGTGTGGGTTATAACTTCGATATGGGCGCGGGTATTATGTTAACCAATACCTACACCTTTCAGCGAGAAGATGAACTAAAACATGGATATAACGAAATCGAAGGTTGGTATCCGTTATTTAAACCAACCGATAAATTAACCATCCAGCCCGGTGGCTTAATTAATGATAAGAGTATCGGTTCGGGTGGTGCAGTGTATCTGGACGTCAACTATAAATTTGTACCATGGTTTAATCTGACAGTACGAAATCGCTATAACCATAATAACTATAGTTCAACAGATTTGAGCGGGGAACTGGATAATAATGACACCTATGAAATTGGTACCTACTGGAATTTTAAAATCACCGATAAGTTCTCCTATACATTTGAGCCACATTATTTCATACGCGTAAATGACTTTAATAGCAGCAATGGAAAAGATCATCACTGGGAAATCACTAACACCTTCCGTTATCGCATTAATGAACACTGGCTGCCTTATTTCGAATTACGCTGGTTAGATCGTAATGTCGAACCGTACCACCGCGAGCAAAACCAGATTCGTATCGGGACGAAGTATTTCTTCTGATGTGAAACTGCCGGATGCGGCGTAAACGCCTTATCCGGCCTACGGTTGATACGGTTTTCGTTGGCCGGATTAAGCACATCCGGCCATTAATTAAGCTTCAGCCGCCAGCATCTCTTTCTTACGTTGGCTAATACGCTTAACCAGCATTACGGAAACCACCGCACCACAGAATGCGAAGCAGGCCATAATGCCAAACACGATTTTGTAGCCAATAATCCCCGGATTTAAATCCAGAATGTAGCCATACAGACTGAAGCAGAACATCGCCGGGGCGTAACCAATAAAGCTACCCAACGCCATCGCCGCGCCTGTTTTATTTTCAGCAATTTTTGCTTCGCCGATAGGTGCAAAAAATACGGCTCGCTGTGTAAATACTATCGCGCCAAAGCCCAGCGTACATGCCATCCCTAAATA
Organism: Shigella dysenteriae; assembly: GCF_022354085.1. NCBI lineage: Bacteria > Pseudomonadati > Pseudomonadota > Gammaproteobacteria > Enterobacterales > Enterobacteriaceae > Shigella > Shigella dysenteriae. Next base: position 5,021,840 of record NZ_CP055055.1, on the reverse strand, counting down.
GACCGGCATACTTTCGTGCGGCAGCATAATCAACAGTACGAGCGCAGCGGTACTGATGATAAAGGTGTAGCATAGATATTTACTCGGCGATTTCAGGATCTTATCTGAAATCATGCCACCAATCGGTCCACCAATCATTTTCAGACAGTATTGGTTAATGATGCCGTAAGCCCCCACCAGCGCAACGGGCAATAGATAGATGTTTTTCAGGAATGGAATGAAGAATGTCAGGCCACAGTAAACCGCGTAAACGAAGAAGACGTTGAAAGCGATAAGCCAGATGGTTTTGTCTCTCAGCACCGAGGTCATACTGGTGTTTTGCGATGCCCCGTCTTCTTTTTTCACCTCAACGGACGGTGCCTCTTCTTTGTCATTCAGGACAAAGAAAATAATAATGCCTACGGCAATCACAATAAGGGAATAGAACCAGATGCCTGCTTTAAAACCCAATAAGCCACTGCCAAACCAGGTAAATACTGCCAACGCAGAAAATGCCACCACGGTATCGACAATGCCACGTCCTGTTTCGAAGAAGCCAAACAACCGACCTTGTTGTTCGCTATTGCCCAATCGACTTACCGACTTGAGCAAGACCGGCCAGTTCATCATGTCGCAAGTAACGCCAAATAGCGCCCAGACAAAGAGGATGCCCCAATACCCCGGCATTGTCGTCAAATAAACACCCAGTAATCCTGTCGCAATGAGTGAGAATGACATGGTGTATCTGCGCGGTAGTTTATCGGCAAAATAAATAGACAGAAAAAAGCCCACTGTGGTGACAAATGAGTTTACCGACATGGCATTACCAATTTGACCATTGGTCAAATGGAAATATTCCTGCATCGGGATATAAAACGCATCTTTCAGCGACGGTAATTTATAAATTGTACCGCCACACAGTGTTAATAGACTAAATAACGCCCATTTCTTTTTCGTGAGCATAACATCCCCTAAGCGATTTTTAAAATCACTGTTTTAAAGGCAATAAGATACCGACCATTCATATGGAATGGTTTTATTAACTGCGTATGAGTTAAAACTTATTAATGGTTCAGAAGATGGTTTGCCTCTTGTTTGATTTGTTGTAGTACGTTACGCACATGATTTATCTGATTAATTGCATCTTCTTTTTCTTTACGTAACCGCGCATCCAGTAAATGATTTTCTGGTAGGGGTGTTTCACTCATCTGGCGATAAGGGATCCACGGATTATCATCTTCGTCTTCAAAGCGGAACGCCGGCGCATAGTAATCAACCTCTTCTTCCAGGCCATATGCCGTCACCTGCGGCTCATCATCACCCAGGCAGATAAGGTGCGTTAATAACGCTTTGAACGGCATATCACCCTGACCTGAAATACAGGCTTTATGACCCAGGCCACCCTGTTCTTTAACGATCAAGGCATCTTTAATATGGACCTGGGTAATATGCGGTGCCATCGTTTTTAAGGCGTCGATGGGATGCTCATTTGCATTGATCATGTTCGCAAAATCAAACAGTAAGGAAAGAGACTCCATCTCACTTTCTTTGACCAGCGACACCAACTCATGACTTTTTAAATCTTCATGCTGCTCGATCGTAAAAGTCAGGCCGCTGTCCTGATACGTTTCCCGTACATAGGCAATGTCGTTAGCGATAATCGATAATACGTCGCGCAAATTACCTTCATAACGTGGATAAAAACGTACGGACGATGCCCCAGTTTTCAACGCGATGGCGACGGCTTCGTCAATAGATGCCTTATCTGAGGCGCTGGTTTCAATATGAATATCAAGGTTCAGACGGCGGGCTTTATCCCCAAAGGCAGAGAGTTCTTTATCGTCCATATTACCAAGAGAAAAACGCTCGCCATCCAGAACATGGATTTTGACGCCACGTAGATTATTTTCACTTGCGATATCAAGTAAATCAGCAGGCAACACTCTTTCCAGCCGCATATTTAAATGAAAGGCATAAGCATGTAAATAAAGAGGAAGAGTGTCGACACGTTGTAGAATCTTTCTTGCGTTATTTATTGTCACCATAAAACACCTACAGATTAATGATGAGGTCTACGGCCTCAAATCGCCAATATTCAATATCTATCTGGACAATATTGCCTTGCTGGTCGGCGCGATGCTTTTCAATTAATATCGCTGGCATACCCGCAGAACCGCCAAGATACTTGCTGATATCGCCCGGCATTCTGACGGGTTTGAAAATCAATTTTTTTACTACCGTCTCTTTTTGGTAGCACTTTTCCCAGACTGCAGAAAATGAGTGGTTTTCAAGTTGTTCAATAAAACCCGGAGCAACTTCAGGATTAATATATGTTTCGTGATAGAAAACTTTATGTCCTTCCAGCGCCCCCCAGCCGGTGATGCGATAGAGTTCAGTTGATGGCGTCACTGCAATCAGTGGCGCGAGCGTCTCGGGAATATCGCTGGTACGGTTTTTCTCGGTAAACCCCCAGGAAGGCTCTCGCCCTTGCTCAATTGCGGCCCGCTGAAAGCTCGCCGACAGCTCCGGACTGTAATTAAATCGCGGCTGGGTCACGAACCACCCCTTACGATCCTTACGGAAGATTTTGGATTCTGCCTCGAGGTTCAACAACGCCTGGCGCAGCGTCATACGTTTAATGCCCAGCAGTTCTCCCAGCTCTCTTTCTGAAGGGAGTTTTCCACCCGGCGTGGTGATGCCATCTTTCAACCACCGATCCAGTTTCTCTTTTGCATTTTCTACGGTGGATTGATTCTCCGCCATTGTTTAATCCTTTTGGTTTAAACCAGATGAAGCATCTTACGCTTACGCCAAAAAAGAAAGCAATTAACGGTGTATGACTTTGCAGATAATTGTGACAAAGCTCTCTATTGACGTAATCACAGACTTATAAGGGAGATACTCGCATTGGTGTGCGCTCACGACAGGTAAAAAAAAACCTGCCATCGCTGGCAGGTTTTTTATGACTAAAAAACGAAATTAATCGTCTTTCGGTGCGCGGTTGGCGCGACGACGATCGTTTTCCGTCAGGTGACGTTTACGAATACGGATAGAGGTCGGAGTCACTTCTACCAGTTCGTCATCATCGATGAACTCCAGAGCTTGTTCCAGAGTCATGCGGATAGGCGGAACCAGAACAACGGCTTCGTCAGTACCGGAAGCACGCATGTTGGTCAGTTTCTTACCGGTCAGGCAGTTTACAGTCAGGTCGTTAGAGCGGCTGTGAATACCGATAATCTGACCTTCGTAAACTTCTGCACCGTGACCGAGGAACAGCTTACCGCGATCCTGCAAACCGAACAGCGCGAACGCGACCGCTTTACCCTGACCGTTAGAGATCAGTACGCCGTTCTGACGCTGACCCACTTCACCCGGACGCACGTCGTCGTAGTGGCTGAAGGTGGAGTACAGCAGACCCGTACCGGAAGTCATGGTCATGAACTCAGAACGGAAGCCAATCAGACCACGGCTTGGGATCACATAGTCGAGACGTACGCGGCCTTTACCGTCTGGATTCATGTTTTTCAGGTCGCCTTTACGTTCGCCCAGCGCCTGCATCACAGAACCCTGATGCTGTTCTTCAACGTCCAGCGTCACGTTTTCGTAAGGCTCTTGTTTACGACCGTCGATTTCACGGAAGATTACTTTCGGACGAGATACCGCCAGTTCGAAACCTTCACGACGCATGTTTTCGATAAGAACAGACAGGTGCAGTTCGCCACGACCAGAAACGCGGAACGCATCGGCGTCTTCGGTTTCTTCTACGCGCAGCGCAACGTTGTGTACCAGTTCTTTGTTCAGACGATCCAGGATCTGACGAGACGTTACGAACTTACCTTCTTTACCGCAGAACGGCGAGGTGTTAACGCAGAAGAACATAGAAACGGTCGGCTCATCAACGGAGAGTGCCGGCAGCGCTTCAACGTTTTGCGTGTCGCAAACGGTGTCAGAAATGTTCAGTTCGCCAAGACCCGTGATCGCCACGATATCGCCAGCTTCCGCCAGATCGGTTTCGATACGTTCCAGACCGAGGTGGCCCAGCACTTTACCGACTTTCGCGTTGCGGGTTTTGCCTTCGCTATCGATGATAGTAACCTGCTGGTTCGGCTTCACTTTACCGCGCTTGATGCGGCCAATGCCGATAACGCCAACATAGCTGTTGTAATCGAGCTGAGAAATCTGCATCTGGAACGGACCGTCAAGGTCAACGTCCGGCGCAGGAACGTGGTCAACAATCGCCTGGTACAGCGGGGTCATGTCTTCCGCCATATCTTCGTGGTCCAGACCCGCGATACCGTTCAGCGCAGAAGCGTAAACGATCGGGAAGTCCAGCTGCTCGTCGGTCGCGTCGAGGTTAACGAACAGATCGAATACCTGATCCACAACCCAATCAGGACGCGCGCCAGGGCGGTCAACTTTGTTGATAACAACAATCGGCTTCAGGCCGTAAGCAAACGCTTTTTTGGTTACGAAGCGCGTTTGCGGCATCGGGCCGTCAAATGCGTCAACCACCAGCAGCACTGAGTCTACCATGGACATTACACGTTCAACTTCACCACCGAAGTCGGCGTGCCCCGGGGTATCAACGATGTTAATACGGTAATCATTCCATTTGATAGCGGTGTTTTTCGCGAGGATGGTAATCCCACGCTCTTTCTCCAAATCGTTGGAGTCCATCACGCGCTCTTGGGTTTCGGCACGAGAGTCGAACGTACCGGATTGTTGGAGCAGCTTGTCTACCAGGGTGGTTTTACCATGGTCTACGTGCGCGATGATGGCGATATTACGCAATTTTTCGATCACAACTTTGCCTCAGGCATTAGAAATAGCGCGTTATTGTACACGGATTAATCGCACTACAAAACAGGATCACAAACATCCTCCGCAAACAAGTATTGCAGAGTCCCTTTGTGATCGCTTTCACGGAGCATAAAAAGGGTTATCCAAAGGTCATTGCACCAATATGGTGCTTAATGTTTCCATTGAAGCACTATATTGGTGCAACATTCACATCATGGTGCAGCCCTTTTGCACGATGTTAAGCATGATAACGCCTTTTAGGGACAATTTAAAAGTTGGCACAGTTTTCGCTTTATCTTTTTTACGGCGACACGGCCAAAATAATTGCAGATTTCGTTACCACGACGACAATGACCAATCCAGGAGAGTTAAAGTATGTCCGCTGAACACGTACTGACGATGCTGAACGAGCACGAAGTGAAGTTTGTTGATTTGCGCTTCACCGATACCAAAGGTAAAGAACAGCACGTCACTATCCCTGCTCATCAGGTGAATGCTGAATTCTTCGAAGAAGGCAAAATGTTTGACGGCTCCTCGATTGGCGGCTGGAAAGGCATTAACGAATCCGACATGGTGCTGATGCCAGACGCATCCACCGCAGTGATTGACCCGTTCTTCGCCGATTCTACCCTGATTATCCGTTGCGACATCCTTGAACCAGGCACCCTGCAAGGCTATGACCGTGACCCGCGCTCCATCGCGAAGCGCGCTGAAGATTACCTGCGTTCCACTGGCATTGCCGACACCGTACTGTTCGGACCAGAACCAGAATTTTTCCTGTTCGATGACATCCGTTTCGGATCATCTATCTCCGGTTCCCACGTTGCTATCGACGATATCGAAGGCGCATGGAACTCCTCCACCCAATATGAAGGTGGTAACAAAGGTCACCGTCCAGCAGTGAAAGGCGGTTACTTCCCGGTTCCGCCGGTAGACTCGGCTCAGGATATTCGTTCTGAAATGTGTCTGGTGATGGAACAGATGGGTCTGGTGGTTGAAGCCCATCACCACGAAGTAGCGACTGCTGGTCAGAACGAAGTGGCTACCCGCTTCAATACCATGACCAAAAAAGCTGACGAAATTCAGATCTACAAATATGTTGTGCACAACGTAGCGCACCGCTTCGGTAAAACCGCGACCTTTATGCCAAAACCGATGTTCGGTGATAACGGCTCCGGTATGCACTGCCACATGTCTCTGTCTAAAAACGGCGTTAACCTGTTCGCGGGCGACAAATACGCTGGTCTGTCTGAGCAGGCGCTGTACTACATTGGCGGCGTAATCAAACACGCGAAAGCGATTAACGCCCTGGCAAACCCGACCACCAACTCTTATAAGCGTCTGGTCCCGGGCTACGAAGCACCGGTAATGCTGGCTTACTCTGCACGTAACCGTTCTGCTTCTATCCGTATTCCAGTGGTTTCTTCTCCGAAAGCGCGTCGTATCGAAGTACGTTTCCCGGACCCGGCGGCTAACCCGTACCTGTGCTTTGCTGCCCTGCTGATGGCCGGTCTTGATGGTATCAAGAACAAGATCCATCCGGGCGAAGCTATGGACAAAAACCTGTATGACCTGCCGCCGGAAGAGGCGAAAGAGATCCCACAGGTTGCAGGCTCTCTGGAAGAAGCACTGAACGAACTGGATCTGGACCGTGAGTTCCTGAAAGCCGGTGGCGTGTTCACTGATGAAGCGATTGATGCGTACATCGCTCTGCGTCGCGAAGAAGATGACCGCGTGCGTATGACTCCGCATCCGGTAGAGTTTGAGCTGTACTACAGCGTCTAATAGTTGAAGTTGTACTACCCGGCGCAACAACGCCGGGATTTAGTTGCCGTGGAAACTTTCAGCCCATCTCTGCATGGGCTTTTTTCTCCGTCAATTCTCTGATGCTTCGCGCTTTTTATCCGTAAAAAGCTATAATGCACTAAAATGGTGCAACCTGTTCAGGAGACTGCTTTATGGCAACAGGCACGCAGCCCGATGCTGGGCAGATCCTCAACTCGCTGATTAACAGTATTTTGTTAATCGATGACAACCTGGCGATCCATTACGCCAACCCCGCCGCGCAACAACTGCTCGCCCAAAGCTCCCGCAAATTGTTTGGTACGCCGTTACCGGAACTGTTGAGCTACTTCTCATTAAATATCGAGCTGATGCAAGAAAGTCTGGAGGCGGGGCAAGGTTTTACCGATAACGAAGTGACGCTGGTCATCGACGGGCGCTCGCATATCCTTTCTGTGACGGCCCAGCGTATGCCGGACGGCATGATCCTGCTGGAGATGGCGCCGATGGATAACCAGCGCCGCTTAAGCCAGGAACAGCTACAACATGCTCAACAAGTTGCTGCCCGTGATTTAGTGCGTGGCCTGGCACATGAGATTAAAAATCCGCTTGGCGGTTTACGTGGCGCGGCGCAGCTACTCAGCAAAGCATTACCTGACCCGTCACTACTGGAATATACCAAAGTGATTATCGAACAGGCGGACCGGCTGCGAAATCTGGTCGACCGTCTGTTGGGGCCGCAGCTGCCCGGTACGCGTGTTACCGAAAGTATTCACAAAGTAGCTGAACGCGTGGTAACGCTGGTGTCGATGGAACTGCCGGACAACGTGCGGTTGATTCGTGATTACGATCCCAGCCTGCCGGAACTGGCGCACGACCCGGATCAAATTGAACAGGTCTTGCTGAATATTGTGCGCAATGCGCTACAGGCGCTGGGGCCGGAAGGCGGTGAAATCATTCTGCGTACCCGCACCGCGTTTCAACTGACCTTACACGGCGAACGCTATCGGCTGGCGGCGCGGATTGATGTGGAAGATAACGGGCCAGGCATTCCGCCTCATTTGCAGGATACGCTGTTTTACCCGATGGTCAGCGGCCGCGAAGGTGGCACCGGGCTTGGCTTATCCATCGCTCGTAATTTGATTGATCAGCATTCAGGCAAAATTGAATTTACCAGTTGGCCAGGGCATACCGAGTTCTCGGTTTACCTGCCTATCAGGAAATAAAGGTGACGTTTATGCAACGAGGGATAGTCTGGGTAGTCGATGACGATAGTTCCATCCGTTGGGTGCTTGAACGTGCGCTCGCTGGAGCGGGTTTAACCTGTACGACATTTGAGAACGGCGCGGAGGTACTGGAGGCGCTGGCGAGCAAAACGCCGGATGTGCTGCTTTCAGATATCCGTATGCCGGGAATGGACGGGCTGGCGCTGCTCAAGCAGATTAAACAGCGCCATCCGATGCTTCCGGTCATCATTATGACCGCACATTCCGATCTGGATGCTGCCGTCAGCGCCTATCAACAAGGGGCGTTCGATTATCTGCCCAAACCGTTTGATATCGACGAAGCCGTGGCGCTGGTTGAGCGCGCCATCAGTCATTACCAGGAACAGCAGCAGCCGCGTAATGTTCAGCTTAACGGCCCAACGACCGATATCATCGGCGAAGCGCCAGCCATGCAGGACGTGTTCCGTATTATCGGTCGGCTTTCGCGTTCTTCTATTAGCGTGCTGATTAACGGCGAATCCGGCACCGGTAAAGAACTGGTCGCTCATGCCCTGCATCGCCACAGTCCGCGCGCCAAAGCGCCGTTTATCGCGCTGAATATGGCAGCTATCCCAAAAGATTTGATCGAATCAGAACTGTTTGGCCACGAGAAAGGCGCGTTTACTGGCGCGAATACCATTCGTCAGGGGCGTTTTGAACAGGCCGATGGCGGTACATTATTCCTCGACGAAATTGGTGATATGCCGCTGGATGTGCAGACGCGTTTGCTGCGCGTGCTGGCAGACGGTCAGTTTTACCGCGTTGGCGGCTATGCGCCGGTGAAAGTGGATGTGCGGATTATCGCTGCCACTCACCAGAATCTCGAACAGCGAGTGCAGGAAGGTAAGTTCCGTGAGGATCTGTTCCACCGCCTGAACGTTATCCGCGTTCATCTGCCGCCGCTGCGCGAACGTCGGGAAGATATTCCCCGTCTGGCGCGCCATTTTTTACAGGTTGCCGCGCGCGAACTGGGCGTAGAAGCGAAGTTACTGCATCCGGAAACCGAAGCTGCTCTGACGCGTCTGGCGTGGCCAGGCAACGTGCGCCAGCTGGAAAACACCTGCCGCTGGCTAACGGTGATGGCCGCCGGGCAGGAAGTGTTGATTCAGGATTTGCCCGGCGAACTGTTTGAATCAACGGTTGCGGAGAGTACTTCGCAAATGCAACCGGACAGCTGGGCGACGCTTCTTGCGCAGTGGGCAGACAGAGCGCTGCGTTCCGGTCATCAAAATCTGCTTTCCGAAGCGCAGCCAGAGCTGGAGCGGACGTTACTGACGACCGCGTTGCGACATACGCAGGGGCATAAACAGGAAGCGGCGCGGCTACTCGGCTGGGGCCGCAACACCCTGACGCGTAAGTTAAAAGAGCTGGGGATGGAGTGATTCACAGCTTGTGTGTAAAGATTGATTATTGAGCGCAAATTGCTGGTATTTTACGCTTTACTGTTCCGATAAGTTCAGTATGATCTTGCCCGGAAAACGGGGAGAGTCATTATGCTGGAATCAATAATTAATCTGGTATCGGGTGGCGCAGTTGACAGCCACACACCGCAAACTGCCGTTGCTGCCGTGCTGTGTGCCGCAATGATTGGGCTGTTTAGTTGAGTTTCAGATTGCTGATGAAGTGCTCTTTGTTCATGCCGGATGCGGCGTGAACGCCTTATCCGGCCTACAAAAGCAATATTTTCAACAGGTTTTGTAGGCCTGATAAGCGTAGCGCATCAGGCAATCTTGTTCTCAGCACATTGATGGCGCTTTCGTTTTCTACTTTGTAAACGAAGCGCCATTCACTATTTAAATCACCCGTGAGAACTGCTGCATCCGCGCTTTCTGGCGCAGATAGGTATCAAAGCACATGCAAATGTTGCGGATCAGCAAGCGACCTTTCGCCGTCACCTGTATTCCCTTCTCATCCACATCCACCAGCCCATCTTTTGCTAACGGGGCGAGCAGCTTGAGATCTTCCGCAAAGTAATCAGCGAAGTGCAAATCCCACTGTTTCTCAATAGGGGCGTAATCCAGACGGAAGTTGCAGATGAGCGACTTAATCACATCGCGGCGAATACAGTCATCACGCGTTAGCGCAATACCACGCCACAGCGCATTGCCTTGTTCATCCACTTGCTGATAGTACTGCTTCAACTCTTTCTGGTTCTGCGCGTAGCAGTCGCCAATCATGCTGATGGCGGAAACGCCCATCCCCAGCAGATCGGTATCGCCCTGAGTGGTGTAGCCCTGGAAGTTACGATGCAGCACGCCTTCACGCTGGGCCACCGCCAGCTCGTCATCCGGACGGGCAAAGTGATCCATACCGATAAACTGATAGCCCGATTGCGTCAGGAAGGCGATGGTTTCCTGCAGGATATCGAGTTTTTGCTGCGGACTCGGCAGGTCAGCATCTTTGATTTTGCGCTGAGCAGCAAAAATGGTCGGCAGATGCGCGTAGTTAAAGACACTCAGACGATCGGGGTTCAGCTCCGCCACACGTTTCAGGGTAAAGGCGAAACTCTCCGGCGTCTGTTTCGGCAGGCCGTAAATCAGGTCGATGTTGGTGGAGGTAAAACCAATCTCACGCGCATGGTTAAGCAGTGCAAAGATGAACTCTTCATCCTGCTCGCGGTTAACCAGACGTTGCACTTCTTTGTTGAAGTCCTGCACGCCCATGCTCAGGCGATTAAAGCCTTCGGCGCGTAAATGATCGAGTACATCCAGTTCGATTTCCCGCGGATCGACTTCGATCGAAATCTCCGCATCGGCATTGAACTGGAAGTTTTCGCGCAGCAGCTTCATCAGGCGGCTGATTTGCGCTTTATTCAGATACGTCGGCGTTCCGCCGCCCCAGTGCAATTGGCTGACGTGACGCCCGGCGAACAGCGGTGCACGATGGACGATTTCTTGCTCCAGCGCGTCCAGATACTGATCGGCCTTGTGCTGCTGGCGAGTAACAATCTTATTGCAACCGCAGAAGTAACAAAGCTTATGGCAGAACGGGATATGTACGTAGAGAGATAATGGACGCTCAGGATAGCGCGCCACGGCTTGTAAAAACGCCTGTTCGCCGAAGTCTTCTGAAAACTCCAGCGCGGTCGGGTACGAGGTGTATCGTGGCCCGGAATAGTTATATTTCTGGATCAGGGCCAGATCCCAGTCGATTTGCTGTACAGACATGCTCACTCCTTCCGATGGCGTCTCTGGCGGCTACGGCGTACCGGCGGATGCCCGTTTCGGGTCATCAGCCGGTTGCGCAGCCACTTTTGTCGCCGCGACAACCGCTGTAGTTTAACGAATAACCACACCAGATAACATATAACCGGAAGGGTTATCAGCAGAACGGGAAGGCCCACGGCGGCAATCCGTTAGTTGCCCCGCAGCAGACGCATCATGTCTTCTTGCTTCTCGTCTTCTTCCTCTTCTTCGTCATCGTCATAAGAGAGGCCGAGTTTCTGCATCAACTCATCAATACGATCCAGTTTAGCATCCACCCAGGATTGCTCTTCGGCACTCAGGGTTTCGCCTGCTTCCAGACGTTCCAGCAGCGCATCCAGACGCTCATCCGTTTCCAGTAATTCCAACTCCGCCTGCGGTGAAAGCATAGGTTTCTCACTCTTCGGTTTGTGCTGTTTGGTGACTTTTTCAGTCACGCCCAATGGAATAGGGGTTTTACTGCCAATACGTGGATCTTTTGGTGCGTTCTGGCCTTTGCTGCCTGACGTGGTGTTTCCGCCCGCTGCGCGGCTGCCCGGCGCATGACCACGACGTTTTTTCTGACGCTTGCGATCACGAGCTTCCTGATCCAGCTCCTCGCGTGTTTTTCGACGCGCTTTTGCATGACCTTTGCTGCGTGAGTTTGAAGATGATGGTTTCATAATGGTTCGTCTTTTAGCCGTTTTATTCAGTATAGATTTGCGGCGGAATCTAACAGAAAGCAAGCAAAGAAAAAAGGCGACAGATTACTCTGTCGCCTTTTTTCCTGACTCATAACCCTTAACGGGTCTTACAATCCTTGCAGGCCGCCAACACACCCTGTTTTTCCTTTAGCCGGAACAATCCGTGTTGATTCCATTTCCGTTTAATTACGTCTCCGGACGTTTGTCTTCCTGACAATCCTCTGTCTTCGCCTCCTGGCGCTCCTGACCCTCATCCTGAGTCATTGTTCCTGTTAGCGTCCTCGCTCTATGGGTGCTACTTTACGCCTTTGCTTTAAACAAACAATCAACCGCCATCAGTATTTGCACATTTTCAGAGTTTTATATAAAAGCAATTCACTGATTTATATAGCTTATTTGACATGCATCGCAGAATTTTCTCTGCTATTTCGCATAAAGACTATCGGCAATGTCTCACAAAGCGTATGGCTTTTACTTACAACGCTCACGCCGAAAAATCCGCCTTTTATTATGGTTCAGGTATAATCGCCACAAAGCTTTGACTGACGGAGACGACCGCTTTGACTAATTTGAATTATCAACAGACGCATTTTGTGATGAGTGCGCCTGATATTCGCCACCTACCTTCCGATACCGGAATTGAAGTGGCTTTTGCAGGCCGTTCCAACGCAGGTAAATCCAGCGCGCTGAACACGCTGACTAACCAGAAAAGCCTGGCTCGTACCTCAAAAACCCCAGGGCGCACCCAGCTTATCAACCTGTTTGAAGTGGCTGACGGCAAGCGTCTGGTTGACTTGCCTGGGTACGGTTATGCGGAAGTCCCGGAAGAGATGAAGCGCAAATGGCAGCGTGCGCTCGGCGAATACCTCGAAAAACGTCAGAGCCTGCAAGGTCTGGTGGTGCTAATGGATATTCGCCATCCGCTGAAAGATTTGGATCAGCAGATGATTGAGTGGGCGGTAGACAGCAATATCGCCGTTCTGGTGCTGCTGACCAAAGCGGACAAACTGGCAAGCGGCGCACGTAAAGCGCAATTGAATATGGTGCGTGAAGCTGTACTGGCGTTTAACGGTGATGTGCAGGTTGAAACGTTTTCTTCGTTGAAGAAACAAGGCGTGGACAAGCTGCGGCAGAAACTGGATACCTGGTTTAGCGAGATGCAGCCTGTAGAAGAAACGCAGGACGGCGAATAATTTTCTTGCCTTAATGCTTGTGCCGGATGTGGCGTATCCGGCCCGTAAATTCAATAGATTACAATTCTACCGTTGGCCTGATAAACATAGCGCATCAGGCATTACGGATCTTTTCTTTCGCCCAATAAAAAACGCCCCAGTCATTACTGACTGGGGCGGCTAAAATATTCAGCCAAATCCGATTACGTGAAGTAAAAGGTCTGAAAGATAGAACATCTTACCTCTGTACCCTACGCGACTAACTTTACTCTTTTTTGTTCAGTTCAGAAAGCACTTTTTGTAATTTTTTTTCAGTTGTTGCATAGGAATTTCTAATAGCCATCACAAAACGTGACAGCTTATGTTGCTTACTTACGAAAAAAGGGCATGTTCAGGCGAATCTTAGTGCGCCTGATCCCAGTTTTCGCCACTCCCCACTTCCACCAGCAACGGCACATCCAGACGGGTACAGTTTTCCATCAGTTGATGAATCTGCTTCGCGACGGCATCAACATCATCTTTATGAACTTCAAATACCAGTTCATCGTGTACCTGCATGATCATACGTACACGCGGTTGCTCAGCCTGTAACCACGCATCAACGGCAATCATCGCCCGTTTGATAATGTCGGCGGCGGTTCCCTGCATTGGCGCGTTAATGGCTGCACGTTCAGCCGCTGCACGACGAGCACCATTGCTGGATTTGATATCCGGCAGATACAGACGGCGTCCGTCCAGCGTTTCAACGTAGCCCTGCTCTTTCGCCTGAGCACGGGTGCGTTCCATATACTCCAGCACGCCAGGGTAGCGTTCGAAGTAAAGGTCCATGTACTTCTGCGCTTCTTTACGTGGAATGTTCAATTGCCGCGCCAGACCGAAAGCACTCATGCCATAAATCAGACCAAAGTTGATCGCTTTCGCGCTACGGCGTTGCTCGCTGGTGACGGTTTCCAGTGGCAAACCAAACACTTCTGCCGCCGTTGCCCGGTGGATATCTTTTCCTTCCGCGAATGCGGTCAGCAAGCCTTTGTCACGCGAGAGATGCGCCATAATGCGCAGTTCAATCTGCGAGTAGTCCGCTGAGACAATCACATAATCCTCTGGCGCAATAAACGCCTGGCGGATACGACGACCTTCTTCATTACGCACCGGAATGTTTTGCAGGTTAGGATCGGTTGACGATAAACGTCCCGTTGCAGTTACTGCCTGGTGATAAGAGGTATGCACACGCCCGGTTTTCGGGTTGATCATCAGCGGCAGCTTGTCGGTGTAAGTCGACTTTAGCTTCGCCAGACCACGATACTCCAGAATCACTTTTGGCAACGGATAGTCCAGCGCCAGTTCTTCCAGTACCTCTTCCGACGTTGACGGCGCGCCACCCGGCGTTTTCTTCAGCGGTTTAATGCCCTGTTTTTCAAACAGAATGGTTTGTAACTGCTTGGTGGAAGAAAGGTTAAATTCCTCACCTGCAATTTCATGCGCTTTCTTTTCCAGCTCAGCCAGACGAAGGGTGAGCTCTTCAGAATGATTGTGCAGCACTTTCGGATCGATCTTCACACCGTTACGTTCAATGCGTGAAAGCACCGGCACCAGCGGCATTTCGATATTCTCGAAGACGTTCAACGGCCCTTTGTGTTTTTGCAGATCTGGCCACATTTTCAGATGCAACTGCAAGGTGACATCTGCATCTTCGGCGGCGTAACGTCCGGCTTCTTCGAGGGCAATCTGGTTAAAGGTCAGTTGATTTTTGCCTTTACCAGCAATCTCTTCAAAAGTGATGGTTTTGTGCTTCAACCAACGTTCCGCGAGGCTGTCCATATCGTGACGCCCGGCAACGCTATTGAGAATGTAGGACTCCAGCATGGTATCAAACGCAATCCCACGCAGTTCAATGCCGTAGTTCGCCAGAATACCGCGATCGTATTTCAGGTTTTGCCCGACCTTCAGCGCCTTTTCATCTTCCAGCAGCGGTTTTAGCAACTCGAGTGCACGCTCGCGAGAGATTTGATCGGGCGCATCAAGATAATCATGAGCAACCGGAATATATGCCGCTACGCCTGGCTCGATAGCAAAAGAAAGCCCGACCAGGTTAGCAGAGATGTTATCAAGGCTGTCGGTTTCGGTATCAAATGCAAATACCGGCGCTTTTTCCAGCTTCGCAATCCACGCTTTCAGTGTTTCTTCATCAAGGATGGTGACGTAGTTGTCATAAGAAATCACCGTTGCCGTCACTTCTGGCGCTTCGTCTGCAACACTGGTTTCCTGCGGCTTCGCGGCTGGTTTTGCCCCTTTGGCCTGTAACCATTTGCCCGCTTCGACATCAGCAGTCCAGCGTTTGAACTCATACTTTTTGAACAGCCCCAACAACTCTTCCGCTGCCGGTTGCTGCACTTCCAGTTGTTCACAGGTCAGCTCCAGTTCAACGTCGGTTTTAATCGTCGCCAGCTGGTATGAGAGATAAGCAACTTCTTTGTTTTGCTCGAGCTTCGCTGCCATTGTTTTCGCGCCACGGAAGCTCAACCCAGCAATTTTTTCTGGCTCGGCATACAGCGTATCCAGCCCGCCAAGACCTTGCAGCAATGCCTGCGCGGTTTTTTCACCGACGCCCGGTACGCCAGGAATGTTATCAGAGGAGTCACCCATCAGCGCCAGGAAATCGATGATCAGTTCTGGCGGCACGCCGTACTTATTCACCACCTCTTCCGGTCCGAGGATGGTATTCGTCATGGTATTGATAAGCGTAATATTTGGCGTCACCAGCTGCGCCATATCTTTATCGCCAGTGCTGATCAGCACCGGACGCCCGGCTTTTTCGGCTTCGCGCGCCAGAGTACCGATAACGTCGTCCGCTTCTACGCCAGAAACCGCCAGCAGCGGCAGTCCCATCGCTTTAACCATCGCGTGCAAGGGTTCGATTTGTGCTCGCAGATCGTCCGGCATTGGCGGGCGATGTGATTTGTAATGTTCAAACAGTTCATCACGAAAGGTTTTTCCCTTGGCGTCAAAGACCACCGCTGCATGCGTCGGTTTATATTGCATGATCAGACTGCGCAGCATGTTGAGGACACCATACATCGCACCGGTCGGCTCGCCTGCGCTGTTAGTCAGCGGGGGAAACGCGTGATATGCGCGATAAAGATAAGATGAACCATCTACAAGGATAAGTGGATTTTGGGGGATCTGAACCATAATGTCCGTGCCTGTTTATCAGATTATGGGTAAAGGATGCCACAGACAGGATAAAAACATGAGTTTTTCACCGCTTTTCGTGAAAATCTTTTGTAGATCTTCTGGATCGCTCGCAAATCGTCATGTGGATAACTTTGTGCATAAATTATTTACATCGCTTTTAATTTATTATCATGCTTTTTACAGCATGATGTTTGTCTTTGTTTTTCATGCAGTTAAAAATAAAGCCATCCCTAATAATTGAGATAATGGGATTTTTTCTAATGTGGATAGATATGAATTATTTTTCTCCTTAAGGATCATCCGTTATTTGGGTCGTTTTCTGCTAAAATCTGCGCCTTGCGCTTCTTTAGCGCACTGTCTATGGCTAACCTTTTGAATAAATTCATTATGACGAGAATACTCGCTGCGATAACCCTTTTGCTGAGTATCGTATTGACCATTTTGGTCACTATTTTTTGTTCCGTCCCGATCATCATTGCCGGGATTGTAAAACTATTGCTACCTGTGCCAGTCATTTGGCGAAAGGTTTCGCGTTTTTGTGATTTTATGATGTATTGCTGGTGTGAAGGTCTGGCGGTATTACTGCATCTGAACCCACACCTGCAATGGGAAGTTCACGGGCTGGAAGGGTTAAGTAAGAAGAACTGGTATCTGCTTATTTGTAACCACCGTAGTTGGGCAGATATTGTCGTACTGTGCGTGCTGTTTCGTAAGCACATTCCGATGAATAAATATTTCCTCAAGCAACAGCTGGCCTGGGTGCCATTTCTTGGCCTGGCGTGCTGGGCGCTGGATATGCCGTTTATGAAGCGTTATTCCCGCGCTTATTTATTACGTCATCCGGAGCGACGTGGTAAAGATGTTGAAACCACTCGGCGTTCTTGTGAAAAGTTTCGCCTGCATCCCACCACCATTGTCAATTTCGTTGAAGGCTCCCGTTTCACGCAAGAAAAACATCAGCAAACCCACTCCACTTTTCAAAACTTGTTGCCACCAAAGGCGGCAGGCATTGCGATGGCGCTAAATGTACTGGGTAAACAATTCGATAAACTGCTTAATGTTACGCTGTGTTATCCGGACAATAACCGTCAGCCGTTCTTCGATATGTTAAGCGGTAAACTGACGCGGATTGTCGTACATGTGGATTTACAGCCTATTGCCGATGAGTTACATGGCGACTACATCAATGACAAAAGCTTTAAGCGCCATTTTCAGCAATGGCTGAACTCACTGTGGCAGGAAAAAGACCGGCTTCTGACGTCTCTCATGTCATCACAGCGTCAGAATAAGTAAGTTTTACTCGCCTCTGAATGAGCAGAGGCGAGTGAGTATTTTAATGAACAAAACGTCCGGCACGAGACATAAATTCTTCTTCGCTCATCTCCTGTCCGTTAAAAACAACTTTACCCGGTGTATAACGCAGCTGCAGCGAGGCGGTATTGTTGTCAATCGTGATTAACTGAAACATCTGACCTAATGTCATCATCCCGCTGATTTGTTTATCAGCCTGCTTTTGCGCTTTTTCCGCATCCATTCCTTCAGATAAATTAAGCTGTTTTGCGGTTTCTGTGACGACATTAAGCGGTAACTTCACATCAAAATTGAGCGATTTGATATCTTTGTTTGTGGATGATGAAGATTTGGCTGGGTCGGCAATACTGATATCCAGATTGGCATTTAGTTCGCCGAGTGCGTTCTTCCATCTTACCGGTTGTTTAATGGTCGGCTCACTTTGTTGTAATAACGGTAAATACTCTTTGAACAATGCAGCATTCACTTCTTGCAGAGCAACTTCATCGTTTGCTAACTCAGGGTGTGCAGCAAGCTGCTTATGCATCGCAATGTTATACTGGATGATAAATTGGCGCACTGCTGAGGGATCAATAGATTCAGCAATCAATGACCACTCACCACTACCGAGTTGCTGATTCCCTTTTGTTAACTTATCAAGTTCGTAGGTCAGATTGACATTGATATAATCTTTGTCTTTAACGCGATCCAGCCTGGTTTTTGCAACGAAAGCATCGATTTGGGCAACGTCTTCCCCGTGATTGATAATGTTAATCTGATTAAATTTCGACTCGCTTTCACCAACCGGAAATTTCTTTTCTTCTAATCGCGCCAGAGAATCAATGGTAAAACTTTTTGCCGTTACTTTGTTCATTGGTGATAATTGCAGAACAATACCTTCGACTTTGCCTTCAATATCCAGGTTAGACAATGAACTACCATCACCATTAAAAGTAAACTGGCCCTCACCAAAAGAAAACTTTCCATACTCTGCAGGGGCAACATCTAATGTCGTAGAGAATGAGCCACCAAACGCGAATCGCAATGTCGCTTCCACGGGCGATTTATTTTTCGCGGCGATAAATAGCGGTTGTGTCAGTTCATTATTCACTAAGTTCACTTTTGCCGCTGCCAGTGCTGGGATGACATTACCATGCATTAACATTGTGATGGGCAACGGACCGTGCTCAACATCCACATCAAATACAACTTTCTGGCCTGGCTTGATATTGAGATCAGGTGCACCGTTATCGAATGTCATTTGCATTTGAAAACGGGAATTAAAAAAGCCTTTGTCAAAATTTTGATAACTTAACGTCATATCGTAGGCATGTTCACCTTTCTTTTTAGCATCGTTAAAATCTTTAATAAATTTTTCGACACCAGGCTGAATTTGCGTACCTGTGTACCATGTGCCACCACCCCAGATTACGGCTAACGCAACAATAACACCTGTAGCTGACTTACGTATCATATAAATATTCCCTGATAAAACAGCAAAACTTTGAATATCCACTTATGCTGAAATAATGTCCAGCGGCAGGATGCATTATCAGAATGTATTTATATTTATTAAATAATAAAAAAAGCCCGTGAATATTCACGGGCCTTATGTAATTTACATTGAATTATTTTTTCTCGGACAGATATTTCACTGTATCAGCATACTGCTGAACAAAAACATCCATATTGCTGGTATCCATACCCTGCGGATTCAGCTGATATTTACCGTTAACAAACATCGCCGGAACACCACGCAATTGCACGTCAGCTGCGGCTTTTTCCTGCTGAGCGACCAGAGATTTCACCACGAAGCTGTTCCACGCCGCGTCGTACTCTTCACCTTTAATACCTGCGTTGATAAATACATCGCGGATATCAGAAGCAGAACGAATGGTCTGGGTTTTCTGTACGCCTTCAAACAGCGGAACAGTCACTTTGTCTTCCACGCCCAGCGCCATCGCCACAGCCCATGCCTGAGTCAGATCTTTGCCCAGGTCACCACCCATGAAGTTGACGTGGTATTTAGTCATCTTCACGCCTTCCGGCAGTTTTTTCTTCACATTATCAGAAATATGCAGAACTTCTTCAAACTGATAGCAGTGCGGGCAGAAGAAAGAGAAAAACTCCAGCACTTGCGGCGCGCCAGCTACCGGTTTTTCCAGGGTAGTGTACTGTTTACCATCTTCATACTGCGCCGCCGATGCGCTAAACGCTAAAACTAAACCAGCCAGCGCCAGCCAAATCTTTTTCATGATCTACTCTCTCCGATTAATACATAGGTGTTAATTGCAAAGGGGGTTCTTGTAGAACTTTTGCCTGTTCTATAAAAGTCGCCGTCTGTCGTAGCCAGTAATCTTCCCCGGTTAACCACGGGAAATTTTTCGGGAACGCGGGATCAGCCCAACGCCGTATTAGCCAGGCAAGATAATAAACCAAACGCATGGCGCGTAAAGGTTCAATCAGTCCGATTTCAGCGGTGTCGAACTCGCTAAATTCTTCATAAGCTTCAATAATAGTTTCCAGTTGCATCCGCTGCTCGGCTTTATCGCCATTGAGCAACATCCACAAATCCTGAATAGCTGGACCATTACGTGCATCATCCAGATCAACAAACATTGGACCATCGCGCCAGAGAATATTCCCGGCGTGGCAGTCTCCATGTAGCCGCAGAACGGTGAAATCTTCCCGCCAGTGTGCTGTAACGGCGGCGATCAGCTCATCTGTCGCTTTCAGGAATGCCGCTTTCAACCCGGAAGGTATCAGTGTAGCGTCCTCAAACAGCTTGCGTGGCTCAATGAGATATTCATTCAGACCGATGGTCGGGCGATGGATAAAAAGCTGTTTGCGCCCCGTCTGGTGCATACGCCCTAAATAACGCCCAACCGCTTCCATCTGATCGATATTATCAGCTTCGAACTGGCGACCACCGACGCTTGGAAAAACAGCGAAATAAAATCCCTGATGATTCAATAAAGTCTGACCGTTAAAAGCCACAGGTGCTGCGACCGGAACTTCATCATTTACCAGCTGCAACGCAAATTGATGTTCTTCGAGGATTTGATCGGCTGTCCAACGTTCAGGGCGATAAAATTTGACGACAAAACGTCGACGATCTTCGTCCTGAAATTGATAGACACGGTTTTCATAGCTGTTAAGCGGGGTAAGACCGGAATCCACCCGGATCCCTTGCTCAAACAGAGCGTCCATGATGGTATCCGGGTGTAGTGTCTGGAAAGTAAAAGCGCTGTTGTTCATCCCATCATCCGGAAAACATTACGAATGATGAAGGATATCATTTCACGATGATTTTGGTGGCGCCGCTTACAAGCTTTTACTCTTTAATTACGCCGCGAGCGCGTAACAGCGCCGTTTTGAAGTCTTCCTCATAATCTTTCTGCAAACCCGGGATCACCGCATCTTTCGCGGAATCACGCATTTTCAGGTGATAGATCAGAATGTCATCCGTCAAATCCGCCAGTTCGCCGTCAAAACCTGACTCTTTCGCCAGTTTCTGCAAAAATTGCAACAGGTTAAGGTCTGGCTCTTTTTGCCAGGCTGGCTGGAGGAGTTCAATAACTTCATTCAGACGTTTACATTTCATAGTAATGCTCCTTACTCTTGAGACAGACACGTTAGCAGGGTCAATCCCACAATAAAAGAGGCGATATCGGTGAATCTGATGACGACGATAACAGGCGTTGTGCTGGCAGGCGGTAAAGCCAGACGAATGGGCGGCGTAGATAAAGGATTGCTGGACTTAAATGGCAAACCGCTGTGGCAACATGTCGCTGACGCGCTTATGACGCAGCTCTCTCACGTCGTGGTTAATGCTAATCGTCATCAGGAAATCTATCAGGCAGGCGGTCTGAAAGTGATTGAAGATTCACTGGCGGATTACCCAGGCCCTCTGGCAGGGATGCTTTCAGTAATGCAGCAGGAAGCTGGTGAGTGGTTTTTGTTTTGTCCGTGCGATACGCCTTACATTCCCCATGATTTAGCCACCCGGCTTAATCATCAGCGCAAAGATGCGCCTGTCGTGTGGGTCCATGACGGTGAACGCGATCACCCGACTATTGCTCTGGTAAACCGCGCTATTGAGCCTTTATTGCTGGAATATCTGCAAGCAGGAGAACGCCGGGTAATGGCATTTATGCGTCTGGCTGGCGGGCATGCGGTTGATTTCAGCGATCATAAAGATGCATTTGTTAACGTGAATACGCCAGAGGAGCTTGCCCGATGGCAGGAAAAACGATGATACCGTTACTCGCCTTTGCCGCGTGGAGTGGTACCGGAAAAACTACGCTTTTGAAAAAACTGATCCCGGCATTATGCGCCAGAGGGATCCGTCCAGGGCTGATTAAGCATACGCACCATGATATGGATGTTGATAAGCCAGGCAAAGATAGCTATGAGCTGCGCAAGGCTGGCGCGGCACAAACCATCGTTGCCAGCCAGCAACGATGGGCCTTGATGACGGAAACACCAGACGAAGAAGAGCTGGATCTACATTTTCTCGCAAGTCGAATGGATACCTCAAAGCTGGATTTGATTCTGGTCGAAGGGTTTAAGCATGAAGAGATCGCAAAGATTGTGCTGTTTCGCGATAGAGCCGGACATCGACCGGAAGAATTAGTGATAGACAGGCATGTTATTGCTGTAGCCAGTGATGTGCCGCTTAATCTTGATGTCGCATTACTGGATATTAATGATGTTGAGGGGCTGGCTGATTTTGTGGTGGAGTGGATGCAAAAGCAGAACGGATAAGCAAGAGTAGGCTGGATAAGACGCGCCAGCGTCGCATCCGGCATTTTTTTGCACCAACGCAAAAAGGCCATCCGTCAGGATGGCCTTTCGCTTAATTTGATGCCTGGCAGTTCCCTACTCTCGCATGGGGAGACCCCACACTACCATCGGCGCTACGGCGTTTCACTTCTGAGTTCGGCATGGGGTCAGGTGGGACCACCGCGCTAAGGCCGCCAGGCAAATTCTGTTTTATCAGACCGCTTCTGCGTTCTGATTTAATCTGTATCAGGCTGAAAATCTTCTCTCATCCGCCAAAACAGCTTCGGCGTTGTAAGGTTAAGCCTCACGGTTCATTAGTACCGGTTAGCTCAACGCATCGCTGCGCTTACACACCCGGCCTATCAACGTCGTCGTCTTCAACGTTCCTTCAGGACCCTTAAAGGGTCAGGGAGAACTCATCTCGGGGCAAGTTTCGTGCTTAGATGCTTTCAGCACTTATCTCTTCCGCATTTAGCTACCGGGCAGTGCCATTGGCATGACAACCCGAACACCAGTGATGCGTCCACTCCGGTCCTCTCGTACTAGGAGCAGCCCCCCTCAGTTCTCCAGCGCCCACGGCAGATAGGGACCGAACTGTCTCACGACGTTCTAAACCCAGCTCGCGTACCACTTTAAATGGCGAACAGCCATACCCTTGGGACCTACTTCAGCCCCAGGATGTGATGAGCCGACATCGAGGTGCCAAACACCGCCGTCGATATGAACTCTTGGGCGGTATCAGCCTGTTATCCCCGGAGTACCTTTTATCCGTTGAGCGATGGCCCTTCCATTCAGAACCACCGGATCACTATGACCTGCTTTCGCACCTGCTCGCGCCGTCACGCTCGCAGTCAAGCTGGCTTATGCCATTGCACTAACCTCCTGATGTCCGACCAGGATTAGCCAACCTTCGTGCTCCTCCGTTACTCTTTAGGAGGAGACCGCCCCAGTCAAACTACCCACCAGACACTGTCCGCAACCCGGATCACGGGTCAACGTTAGAACATCAAACATTAAAGGGTGGTATTTCAAGGTCGGCTCCATGCAGACTGGCGTCCACACTTCTAAGCCTCCCACCTATCCTACACATCAAGGCTCAATGTTCAGTGTCAAGCTATAGTAAAGGTTCACGGGGTCTTTCCGTCTTGCCGCGGGTACACTGCATCTTCACAGCGAGTTCAATTTCACTGAGTCTCGGGTGGAGACAGCCTGGCCATCATTACGCCATTCGTGCAGGTCGGAACTTACCCGACAAGGAATTTCGCTACCTTAGGACCGTTATAGTTACGGCCGCCGTTTACCGGGGCTTCGATCAAGAGCTTCGCTTGCGCTGACCCCATCAATTAACCTTCCGGCACCGGGCAGGCGTCACACCGTATACGTCCACTTTCGTGTTTGCACAGTGCTGTGTTTTTAATAAACAGTTGCAGCCAGCTGGTATCTTCGACTGATTTCAGCTCCATCCGCGAGGGACTTCACCTACATATCAGCGTGCCTTCTCCCGAAGTTACGGCACCATTTTGCCTAGTTCCTTCACCCGAGTTCTCTCAAGCGCCTTGGTATTCTCTACCTGACCACCTGTGTCGGTTTGGGGTACGATTTGATGTTACCTGATGCTTAGAGGCTTTTCCTGGAAGCAGGGCATTTGTTGCTTCAGCACCGTAGTGCCTCGTCATCACGCCTCAGCCTTGATTTTCCGGATTTGCCTGGAAAACCAGCCTACACGCTTAAACCGGGACAACCGTCGCCCGGCCAACATAGCCTTCTCCGTCCCCCCTTCGCAGTAACACCAAGTACAGGAATATTAACCTGTTTCCCATCGACTACGCCTTTCGGCCTCGCCTTAGGGGTCGACTCACCCTGCCCCGATTAACGTTGGACAGGAACCCTTGGTCTTCCGGCGAGCGGGCTTTTCACCCGCTTTATCGTTACTTATGTCAGCATTCGCACTTCTGATACCTCCAGCATACCTCACAGTACACCTTCACAGGCTTACAGAACGCTCCCCTACCCAACAACACATAGTGTCGCTGCCGCAGCTTCGGTGCATGGTTTAGCCCCGTTACATCTTCCGCGCAGGCCGACTCGACCAGTGAGCTATTACGCTTTCTTTAAATGATGGCTGCTTCTAAGCCAACATCCTGGCTGTCTGGGCCTTCCCACATCGTTTCCCACTTAACCATGACTTTGGGACCTTAGCTGGCGGTCTGGGTTGTTTCCCTCTTCACGACGGACGTTAGCACCCGCCGTGTGTCTCCCGTGATAACATTCTCCGGTATTCGCAGTTTGCATCGGGTTGGTAAGTCGGGATGACCCCCTTGCCGAAACAGTGCTCTACCCCCGGAGATGAATTCACGAGGCGCTACCTAAATAGCTTTCGGGGAGAACCAGCTATCTCCCGGTTTGATTGGCCTTTCACCCCCAGCCACAAGTCATCCGCTAATTTTTCAACATTAGTCGGTTCGGTCCTCCAGTTAGTGTTACCCAACCTTCAACCTGCCCATGGCTAGATCACCGGGTTTCGGGTCTATACCCTGCAACTTAACGCCCAGTTAAGACTCGGTTTCCCTTCGGCTCCCCTATTCGGTTAACCTTGCTACAGAATATAAGTCGCTGACCCATTATACAAAAGGTACGCAGTCACCCCATAAAAGAGGCTCCCACTGCTTGTACGTACACGGTTTCAGGTTCTTTTTCACTCCCCTCGCCGGGGTTCTTTTCGCCTTTCCCTCACGGTACTGGTTCACTATCGGTCAGTCAGGAGTATTTAGCCTTGGAGGATGGTCCCCCCATATTCAGACAGGATACCACGTGTCCCGCCCTACTCATCGAGCTCACAGTATGTGCATTTTTGTGTACGGGGCTGTCACCCTGTATCGCGCGCCTTTCCAGACGCTTCCACTAACACACACACTGATTCAGGCTCTGGGCTCCTCCCCGTTCGCTCGCCGCTACTGGGGGAATCTCGGTTGATTTCTTTTCCTCGGGGTACTTAGATGTTTCAGTTCCCCCGGTTCGCCTCATTAACCTATGGATTCAGTTAATGATAGTGTGTCGAAACACACTGGGTTTCCCCATTCGGAAATCGCCGGTTATAACGGTTCATATCACCTTACCGACGCTTATCGCAGATTAGCACGTCCTTCATCGCCTCTGACTGCCAGGGCATCCACCGTGTACGCTTAGTCGCTTAACCTCACAACCCGAAGATGTTTCTTTCGATTCATCATCGTGTTGCGAAAATTTGAGAGACTCACGAACAACTCTCGTTGTTCAGTGTTTCAATTTTCAGCTTGATCCAGATTTTTAAAGAGCAAAACTTCGCAGTGAACCTTTGCAGGTACACTCTGAAGTATTTTTTATTTAATCACTACAGAGATGGTGGAGCTATGCGGGATCGAACCGCAGACCTCCTGCGTGCAAAGCAGGCGCTCTCCCAGCTGAGCTATAGCCCCATAACATGTAGTTAAAACCTCTTCAAATTTGCCGTGCAAATTTGGTAGGCCTGAGTGGACTTGAACCACCGACCTCACCCTTATCAGGGGTGCGCTCTAACCACCTGAGCTACAAGCCTGTAGAGGTTTTACTGCTCATTTTCATCAGACAATCTGTGTGAGCACTGCAAAGTACGCTTCTTTAAGGTAAGGAGGTGATCCAACCGCAGGTTCCCCTACGGTTACCTTGTTACGACTTCACCCCAGTCATGAATCACAAAGTGGTAAGCGCCCTCCCGAAGGTTAAGCTACCTACTTCTTTTGCAACCCACTCCCATGGTGTGACGGGCGGTGTGTACAAGGCCCGGGAACGTATTCACCGTGGCATTCTGATCCACGATTACTAGCGATTCCGACTTCATGGAGTCGAGTTGCAGACTCCAATCCGGACTACGACGCACTTTATGAGGTCCGCTTGCTCTCGCGAGGTCGCTTCTCTTTGTATGCGCCATTGTAGCACGTGTGTAGCCCTGGTCGTAAGGGCCATGATGACTTGACGTCATCCCCACCTTCCTCCAGTTTATCACTGGCAGTCTCCTTTGAGTTCCCGGCCGGACCGCTGGCAACAAAGGATAAGGGTTGCGCTCGTTGCGGGACTTAACCCAACATTTCACAACACGAGCTGACGACAGCCATGCAGCACCTGTCTCACAGTTCCCGAAGGCACCAATCCATCTCTGGAAAGTTCTGTGGATGTCAAGACCAGGTAAGGTTCTTCGCGTTGCATCGAATTAAACCACATGCTCCACCGCTTGTGCGGGCCCCCGTCAATTCATTTGAGTTTTAACCTTGCGGCCGTACTCCCCAGGCGGTCGACTTAACGCGTTAGCTCCGGAAGCCACGCCTCAAGGGCACAACCTCCAAGTCGACATCGTTTACGGCGTGGACTACCAGGGTATCTAATCCTGTTTGCTCCCCACGCTTTCGCACCTGAGCGTCAGTCTTCGTCCAGGGGGCCGCCTTCGCCACCGGTATTCCTCCAGATCTCTACGCATTTCACCGCTACACCTGGAATTCTACCCCCCTCTACGAGACTCAAGCTTGCCAGTATCAGATGCAGTTCCCAGGTTGAGCCCGGGGATTTCACATCTGACTTAACAAACCGCCTGCGTGCGCTTTACGCCCAGTAATTCCGATTAACGCTTGCACCCTCCGTATTACCGCGGCTGCTGGCACGGAGTTAGCCGGTGCTTCTTCTGCGGGTAACGTCAATGAGCAAAGGTATTAACTTTACTCCCTTCCTCCCCGCTGAAAGTACTTTACAACCCGAAGGCCTTCTTCATACACGCGGCATGGCTGCATCAGGCTTGCGCCCATTGTGCAATATTCCCCACTGCTGCCTCCCGTAGGAGTCTGGACCGTGTCTCAGTTCCAGTGTGGCTGGTCATCCTCTCAGACCAGCTAGGGATCGTCGCCTAGGTGAGCCGTTACCCCACCTACTAGCTAATCCCATCTGGGCACATCCGATGGCAAGAGGCCCGAAGGTCCCCCTCTTTGGTCTTGCGACGTTATGCGGTATTAGCTACCGTTTCCAGTAGTTATCCCCCTCCATCAGGCAGTTTCCCAGACATTACTCACCCGTCCGCCACTCGTCAGCGAAACAGCAAGCTGCTTCCTGTTACCGTTCGACTTGCATGTGTTAGGCCTGCCGCCAGCGTTCAATCTGAGCCATGATCAAACTCTTCAATTTAAAAGTTTGATGCTCAAAGAATTAAACTTCGTAATGAATTACGTGTTCACTCTTGAGACTTGGTATTCATTTTTCGTCTTGCGACGTTAAGAATCCGTATCTTCGAGTGCCCACACAGATTGTCTGATAAATTGTTAAAGAGCAGTGCCGCTTCGCTTTTTCTCAGCGGCGCGGGGTGTGCATAATACGCTTTCCCGCTACAGAGTCAAGCATTTATTTTTGCCTTCTCTGCCGGAATTCTCAGGAGAACCCCGCTGACCCGGCGGCGTGTTTGCCGTTGTTCCGTGTCAGTGGTGGCGCATTATAGGGAGTTATTCCGGCCTGACAAGAGGAAATTTAAAATAATTTTCTGACCGCGCATTTTTTATTCTTTATGCTTATTTCAGCGTCGGTTTGTCGGTTAAATGGGCGATTTCTCGGGCGAAATTCGCCACCTGCTCCCAATCGGTATAGACAACTTCTTTGCGCGTATCCGTTTCACCGCCTGACATCTTCATAATCAGCTTGATCATAAAACGGTCGTACCAGCGATAACGTGGGTAACGCAGCGCCCCGGCAATGACCGCGCAGCGATCGGGACGCCATTGCGAGTTCATCAGAAACTTCCGCGCGTAGCTGTTGGTCTGTGGAGTGCGCTTCTCCGGTTTACGCGCCACCAGGTTTACGGAGTAAAAGGCGCTCGGCATCGAATTCAGCCGCGTCGCATGCTTTTTGACAAATTCCTGGAACGCAGAGTGGTAGTGACCATAGCGAATAGAAGCACCAATGACCACACGGTCGTAGTTTTCCCACTGTGGTTCTTCAATGCGGTGCACATTGGCGACATCCGCCTGGATCCCCAGTTCTTTCAGTTCCGAAGCCAAGTAGGAGGCAATCTCGCGCGTTTGTCCGTCCCTTGTTGAGAAAAGAATTAATGTTTTCACGTATTACTCCATCATTCACGCCAGAAAGTCGGGGTAAAGAGCACCAGCAATGTAAAGACCTCGAGACGACCAAACAGCATGTTGGCAATCAGGATCCATTTAGCCACCGGGTTCATACTGGTAAAGTTATCAGCAACCACGCCAAGCCCTGGCCCCAGGTTATTCAATGTCGCAACAACTGAGGCAAAGGCAGAAAAGTCATCCACGCCCGTGGCGATAATCGCCAGCATACTGACAATAAACACCAATGCATAGGCGGAGAAAAATCCCCAAACGGCTTCGAGGATACGTTCCGGCAGTGCGCGATTCCCCAGCTTAATGCTATAGACGGCGTTCGGATGCACCAGTCGTTTCAGCTCACGGTTCCCCTGCTTAAACAGCAGCAGGATGCGGATCACTTTCAGGCCACCGCCCGTTGACCCGGCACAACCGCCGATAAAAGCCGAACATAAAAGCAGTACCGGCAAAAAGAGCGGCCAGCGGGCAATGCTGTCAGTCGTAAACCCGGCGGTTGTCGCCATCGACACCACCTGGAAAAACGCCTGGTTAATTGTCATCAGCGCCGAACTGTAGACATTATGAAACCACAGTACGAGGGTACAAATAACCACCAGCGTAAACTGTACGCCGATAAACATGCGAAATTCCGGATCGCGCCAATAAACCTTCAGACTACGCCCACTTAACAGTGAAAAGTGCAGACCGTAGTTACAGCCGGAGATCAGCAGGAAGATAGCAATGATAGTGTTAATAGTCGGGCTATCGAAATAACCGATACTGGCATCATGTGTCGAGAAGCCGCCAATAGCGATAGTCGCAAAGCTATGGCCGATGGCATCAAAGGCATCCATTCCGGCAAACCACAACGCCAGCGCACAGGCGACGGTCAGCAAGACATAAATCAACCACAGGGTTTTCGCCGTTTCCGCAATTCGCGGGCGCATTTTGTTATCTTTCAGCGGGCCGGGCATTTCTGCACGATAGAGCTGCATCCCACCCACGCCGAGGATAGGCAGTATCGCAACCGCTAACACGATGATCCCCATCCCGCCAAACCATTGCAGCATCTGGCGATAAAAGAGGATGGCGTGAGGGAGCGAATCCAGCCCCACCAGCGTAGTGGCCCCGGTGGTGGTCAGGCCAGAGAAAGATTCAAAAAACGCATCGGTAATCGTGAGGTTCGGGCTTTCCGAGAAGATAAAAGGGAGCGCACCGACACTACCCAGCACGGTCCAGAACAGCACCACTATCAGAAACCCCTCACGGGATTTCAGTTCGCCCTTCTCTTTGCGGTTCGGCCACCACAGCATAGAGCCAATGGCGAGGGCGACAAAAAAGGTCTGGGTAAAAGCGCGGCCCGCTCCATCCCGGTAGATGAGTGCTACCAGCCCAGGGATAATCATGGTCCCTGAAAATAAGATGACCAGTAGTCCAACGATTCGGGTAATGGCGCGAAAATGCATCTCTGCCGCTTCCTTAGTTCTGCAAAACGAAGTGGGGATTATTCTTCAATCGCTAACAATTGCAATGAACCACGGCTAAAATCCGCCAGCTTTGCGGAAAATTCAGCCACTTTCGCCGCCGGAAGCGCCACCCGCAGCAGAACGAATGCCTGATAATCACTGTTGATAATTTTGCCGTCACACTGCCCCAGCAACGCTTCAATGCCGGTTAACTGACTATATTCACATTGCAAAGTATATTCGGTTAATGGCGTCTTGCGTTGGGTCGTTAGCTGGCGCAGCGCCTGATTCACGCCGCCGCCATACGCTTTCACTAACCCACCGGTGCCAAGCAATATGCCGCCGTAGTAGCGCACTACCACAGCGGTAATTTCCCCGACGCCGCTGCCCATTAGCTGGGCGAGCATCGGTTTACCTGCCGTTCCCGCCGGCTCCCCGTCGTCAGAGAAACCCAGCTGTTGAGAATCATCCGGCGCACCCGCGACCCACGCCACGCAATGGTGCCGGGCATCGGGGTGTTCTGCCCGCACCGATTCAACAAACGCTTTCGCCGCCTCAACGCCATCGGTATGCGCCAACATCGTTATGAAGCGGCTCTTTTTGATCTCTTCAACGACCGTGACCGGTGCCGCAGGAATTAACCAGCTTTCCATCACGCCAGTTTCAGATCCCGGGTCATGTTTTCCACGTTGTTTTCGTGGATCACCACGTTGTCTTCGATACGAATGCCGCCGAACGGTTTCAGTGCTTCAATTTTCTGCCAGTTGAAGTGCTTGCTGAACTGCCCTTCACGCCACGGTGCCAGTAGCGATTCAATGAAGTAGATACCCGGTTCGATGGTTAACACCATGCCCGGCTGGAGAATACGGGTGCAGCGCAGGTACGGATATTTTGCCGGTGCCGCGAGGTGCGTACCGCTATCATCCTGCATAAAACCGGCGACGTCATGCACCTGCAGGCCCAGCGGATGGCCGATACCGTGCGGCATAAACGGTCCGGTGAGATCGTTTTCGACCATCGCTTCTTCACTCATATCGGTGATGATTTGATGTTTACGCAGCAATTTGGCGATGCGCTGATGGAACTGGATGTGGTAATCCACATAGCTAACGCCAGCTTTCATGGTCGCGATCAGCGCCAGTTGTTCATCATTTACGTCTTTCACCAGCTGTGCGTAATCGTTGTCACTTTTTGCCGACCAGGTACGGGTCAGGTCAGCGGCATAGCCGTTATATTCGGCCCCAGCATCCAGCAGGAAGCTGCGCATCTCTTCCGGCGCCTGATGATCCAGTTTGGTGTAATGCAGCACCGCAGCGTGTTCGTTAAGCGCCACAATGTTGCTGTAAGGTACGTCGGTATCACGATGACCGGTCGCGGTCAGATAGGCAATGTTGATATCGAACTCGCTCATGCCAGAACGGAACGCTTCTTCTGCCGCACGATGACCGTTGACCGCCATTTTCTGCGCTTCACGCATACAGGCCAGTTCGTACTCGGTTTTGAAGGAGCGATAGTAATGCAGGTAGTCGATAACCCCTTTCGGGTTGATGTTGCTGGCCTCAATACCCAGTTGCAGCGCACGCTCCGGCACCGGACCGATATAACCGATATTGCCGCGCGCAGCAGGCAGCAGGCTACCAATGCCATCGGCTTTCGGCAGCGCGATCACTTCCACATCTTCAGTCCAGAAGGAGGTCGGCAGCGGTTCGACGTTGTGCCAGTAATCAACCGGCAGATAAAACCACAGTTTCGGCTTGTTCACGCCATCCACCAGCAACCAGCAGTTTGGCACCTGAGTTACCGGCACCCACGCTTTGAATTGCGGGTTCACTTTAAACGGATAGGGATGATCGTCGAGAAAAACATTGAACAGCTCGCCGGAGTGAATAAGTAACGCATCCAGCTTGAAGCGCGCCAGCGCATCGCGAGTCCGTTCTTGTAAGGTAGCTATATGATTTTTATAGAGCGAGGCCAGTGATTCCATTTTTTACCCTTCTGTTTTTTTGACCTTAAGTCTCCGCATCTTAGCACATCGTTCATCCAGAGCGTGATTTCTGCCGAGCGTGATCAGATCGGCATTTCTTTAATCTTTTATTTGCATATTTTTAACACAAAATACACACTTCGACTCATCTGGTACGACCAGATCACCTTGCGGATTCAGGAGACTGACATGCTTTACAAAGGCGACACCCTGTACCTTGACTGGCTGGAAGATGGCATTGCCGAACTGGTATTTGATGCCCCAGGTTCAGTTAATAAACTCGACACTGCGACCGTCGCCAGCCTCGGCGAGGCCATCGGCGTGCTGGAACAGCAATCAGATCTAAAAGGGCTGCTGCTGCGTTCGAACAAAGCGGCCTTTATCGTCGGTGCCGATATCACCGAATTTTTGTCTCTGTTCCTCGTTCCCGAAGAACAGTTAAGCCAGTGGCTGCATTTTGCCAATAGCGTGTTTAATCGCCTGGAAGATCTGCCGGTGCCGACCATTGCTGCCGTCAATGGCTATGCGCTGGGCGGTGGCTGCGAATGCGTGCTGGCGACCGATTACCGTCTGGCGACGCCGGATCTGCGCATCGGTCTGCCGGAAACCAAACTGGGCATCATGCCGGGCTTTGGCGGTTCTGTACGTATGCCACGTATGCTGGGCGCTGACAGTGCGCTGGAAATCATTGCCGCCGGTAAAGATGTCGGCGCGGACCAGGCGCTGAAAATCGGTCTGGTGGATGGCGTAGTCAAAGCAGAAAAACTGATTGAAGGGGCGATGGCGATTTTACGCCAGGCCATTAACGGCGACCTCGACTGGAAAGCGAAACGTCAGCCGAAGCTGGAACCGCTAAAACTGAGCAAGATTGAAGCTACCATGAGCTTCACCATCGCTAAAGGGATGGTCGCACAAACGGCGGGGAAACATTATCCGGCCCCCATCACCGCAGTAAAAACCATTGAAGCTGCGGCCCGTTTTGGTCGTGAAGAAGCCTTAAACCTGGAAAACAAAAGTTTTGTCCCGCTGGCGCATACCAACGAAGCTCGCGCACTGGTCGGTATTTTCCTTAACGATCAATATGTAAAAGGCAAAGCGAAAAAACTCACCAAAGACGTTGAAACGCCGAAACAGGCCGCCGTGCTGGGCGCAGGCATTATGGGTGGCGGCATCGCTTACCAGTCTGCGTGGAAAGGCGTGCCGGTTGTCATGAAAGATATCAACGACAAGTCGTTAACCCTCGGCATGACCGAAGCCGCGAAACTGCTGAACAAGCAGCTTGAGCGCGGCAAGATCGATGGTCTGAAACTGGCTGGCGTGATCTCTACAATCCACCCAACGCTCGACTACGCCGGGTTTGACCGCGTGGATGTTGTGGTAGAAGCGGTTGTCGAAAACCCGAAAGTGAAAAAAGCCGTACTGGCAGAAACCGAACAAAAAGTACGCCCGGATACCGTGCTGGCGTCTAACACTTCAACCATTCCTATCAGCGAACTGGCCAACGCGCTGGAACGTCCGGAAAACTTCTGCGGGATGCACTTCTTTAACCCGGTCCACCGAATGCCGTTGGTGGAAATTATTCGCGGCGAGAAAAGCTCCGACGAAACTATTGCGAAAGTCGTCGCCTGGGCGAGCAAGATGGGTAAAACGCCGATTGTGGTTAACGATTGCCCCGGCTTCTTCGTCAACCGCGTGCTGTTCCCGTATTTCGCCGGTTTCAGCCAGTTGCTGCGCGACGGCGCGGATTTCCGCAAGATCGACAAAGTGATGGAAAAACAGTTTGGCTGGCCTATGGGTCCGGCATATCTGCTGGACGTTGTGGGCATTGACACCGCGCATCACGCTCAGGCGGTGATGGCAGCAGGCTTCCCGCAGCGGATGCAGAAAGATTATCGCGATGCCATCGACGCGCTGTTTGATGCCAACCGCTTTGGTCAGAAGAACGGCCTCGGTTTCTGGCGTTATAAAGAAGACAGCAAAGGTAAGCCGAAGAAAGAAGAAGACGCCGCTGTTGACGACCTGCTAGTAGAAGTGAGCCAGCCGAAGCGCGATTTCAGCGAAGAAGAGATTATCGCCCGCATGATGATCCCGATGGTCAACGAAGTGGTACGTTGTCTGGAAGAAGGCATTATCGCCACTCCGGCAGAAGCGGATATGGCGCTGGTCTACGGCCTGGGCTTCCCTCCGTTCCACGGCGGCGCGTTCCGCTGGCTGGACACCCTCGGCAGCGCAAAATACCTCGATATGGCACAGCAATATCAGCACCTCGGCCCGCTGTATGAAGTGCCGGAAGGTCTGCGTAATAAAGCGCGTCATAACGAACCGTACTATCCCCCGGTTGAGCCAGCCCGTCCGGTTGGCGACCTGAAAACGGCTTAAGGAGTCACAATGGAACAGGTTGTCATTGTCGATGCAATTCGCACCCCGATGGGCCGTTCGAAGGGCGGTGCTTTTCGTAACGTGCGTGCGGAAGATCTCTCCGCTCATTTAATGCGTAGCCTGCTGGCGCGTAACCCGGCGCTGGAAGCGGCGGCCCTCGACGATATTTACTGGGGTTGTGTGCAGCAGACGCTGGAGCAGGGTTTTAATATCGCCCGTAACGCGGCGCTGCTGGCAGAAGTGCCGCACTCTGTCCCGGCGGTTACTGTCAATCGCTTGTGTGGTTCATCCATGCAGGCACTGCATGACGCAGCACGAATGATCATGACCGGCGATGCGCAGGCATGTCTGGTTGGCGGCGTGGAGCATATGGGCCATGTGCCGATGAGTCACGGCGTCGATTTTCACCCTGGCCTGAGCCGCAATGTCGCCAAAGCGGCGGGCATGATGGGCTTAACGGCAGAAATGCTGGCGCGTATGCACGGTATCAGCCGTGAAATGCAGGATGCCTTTGCCGCGCGGTCACACGCCCGCGCCTGGGCCGCCACGCAGTCGGGCGCATTTAAAAATGAAATCATCCCGACCGGTGGTCACGATGCCGACGGCGTCCTGAAGCAGTTTAATTACGACGAAGTGATTCGCCCGGAAACCACCGTGGAAGCCCTCGCCACGCTGCGTCCGGCGTTTGATCCAGTAAACGGTACGGTAACGGCGGGCACATCTTCTGCACTTTCCGATGGCGCAGCTGCCATGCTGGTGATGAGTGAAAGCCGCGCCCATGAATTAGGTCTTAAGCCGCGCGCTCGTGTGCGTTCGATGGCGGTCGTTGGTTGTGACCCATCGATTATGGGTTACGGCCCGGTTCCGGCCTCGAAACTGGCGCTGAAAAAAGCGGGGCTTTCTGTCAGTGATATCGGCGTGTTTGAAATGAATGAAGCCTTTGCCGCGCAGATCCTGCCATGTATTAAAGATCTGGGACTAATTGAGCAGATTGACGAGAAGATCAACCTCAACGGTGGTGCGATCGCGCTGGGTCATCCGCTGGGTTGTTCCGGTGCGCGTATCAGCACCACGCTGCTGAATCTGATGGAACACAAAGACGTTCAGTTTGGTCTGGCGACGATGTGTATCGGTCTGGGTCAGGGTATTGCGACGGTGTTTGAGCGGGTTTAACCACTTGCCGGATGCGGCGTGAACGCCTTATCCGGTCTACCGATCCGGCACCAATGTAGGCCTGATAAGACGCGCCAGCGTCGCATCAGGCATCGTGTGCCGAATGCCGGATGCGACATAGATCTAAATGCCACTGAATAAAGTTTTAGTTGCCGTTCTTCCCGCCTGTCAGGGGCGGGTTTTTTTATATCTCAGATAAATGCAAACGCATCGCCAAACAGGCGATCTTCCCGCGCATTACGCTCACTGCAAAACAGGTCACGGGCAATTTTCGCCATCTCAAAACGTCCGGCAATATAGATATCATGCTCTGCCAGCGTACCGTGATCCTGCAATACCGCCGTTAACACGGTGCCAGTACGCCCACGCCAGCCCGCTTCCGGTTGTTCAACCACCGGCACCACTTGCAGACCAGGATGCTTCAACGAAAGCGCCTCAAGCTCGCAGAGATCATACAGATGCTGCTCTTCACGCCCGCCCCAGTAAATGGTGATATCACGGTTTGGGTTACGCGCCAACGCTGTCAGCAAAATCGAGCGGGCATAAGAGAACCCGGTGCCGCCCGCAATCAAAATCATCGGACGCTCTTCATCATCGCGCAGCCACGCTTCTCCGTGGGGAATATCGACCACGATTTGATGATCTTTGAGGATGCGGTCCATGACTGCTTTCGCGTAAAGGTTGATTTCAGAAGCGCCAATATGCAGCTCGATAAACCCTTTTTCATCCGGCGTCGAAGCCATTGAGAACGGACGTTTGTCGCGCTCATCCATCACTACCATCAAATACTGACCAGCGCGAAAAGAAAAGGCCGCGTCTGGCACGATGCGGACACGATATACGGTATCCGTGATAGCTTCTACCGAGGTCACTTTACAGCTTAAGGTTGTCATGCGCTTTCTCTGTCGGATCGATAAATAGGGCAAAACAAACGCGCATCAGGCGCTTTTACCGTTGTTAAAAATAGCCAGTTCATCCCAGATGGCGTCAATATGCGCGACAACATCTGGATCTTTTTTGATGGGACGTCCCCATTCACGCTGGGTTTCCCCCGGCCATTTATTCGTGGCATCCAGCCCCATTTTTGAACCCAGCCCGGAGACAGGCGAGGCAAAATCCAGATAATCAATAGGCGTATTTTCTACCAGAACAGTATCCCGCGCCGGGTCCATACGGGTGGTAATCGCCCAAATCACATCGTTCCAGTCGCGTGCGTTAACGTCATCATCGCAAACGATCACAAATTTAGTGTACATAAACTGGCGTAAGAACGACCAGACGCCCATCATGACGCGCTTCGCGTGTCCGGCGTACTGTTTTTTGATTGTCACTACCGCCAGGCGATAAGAGCAGCCTTCCGGCGGCAGGTAAAAATCGACAATTTCCGGGAACTGTTTTTGCAGAATCGGCACAAACACTTCGTTCAGTGCGACACCCAGCACCGCGGGCTCATCTGGCGGACGCCCGGTATAGGTGGAATGGTAAATCGCATCTTCACGCTGGGTAATATGCGTCACGGTAAATACCGGGAAACTATCGACTTCATTATAGTAACCGGTGTGGTCGCCATACGGCCCTTCCGGCGCAGTTTCGCCTTGTTCGATATACCCTTCCAGCACAATCTCCGCACTGGCGGGCACTTCAAGGTCATTGGAGATACACTTTACTACTTCGGTTTTGGTGCCGCGTAGCAATCCGGCAAACGCATACTCTGAAAGCGTATCCGGAACGGGGGTGACTGCACCGAGAATCGTGGCGGGATCGGCACCCAGCGCCACAGAAACCGGGAAACGTTCGCCCGGATGCGCCGCACACCACTCCTGATAATCCAGCGCGCCGCCGCGATGCGACAGCCAGCGCATAATCAGTTTGTTTTTACCAATCAGCTGCTGGCGATAAATGCCCAGATTCTGCCGCTCTTTATGCGGGCCGCGCGTCACTGTCAGCCCCCAGGTAATCAGCGGCGCGGCATCTTCCGGCCAGCAGGTCATAATGGGAATGCGATTGAGATCGACGTCATCGCCAGAGACGATTTTTTGTTGGCAGGGCGCACCGCGCAGCCGCTTTGTCGGCATGTTCAATACTTGCTTAAACTGCGGCAGTTTATCAAACAGGTCGCGGAAACCTTTTGGCGGCTCCGGCTCTTTCAGAAACGCCAATAATTTACCAACTTCACGCAGCGCCGAAACATCTTCCTGCCCCATGCCCATCGCCACGCGCTTTGGCGTACCGAACAGATTGCACAGCACCGGCATTGAGTAGCCTTTAGGGTTTTCGAATAACAGCGCAGGCCCACCGGCACGCAAAGTGCGGTCAGCAATTTCAGTGATTTCCAGATGCGGATCCACCGGGAGCGTGATACGTTTTAGCTCACCCTGCTGTTCAAGCAGCGTCAAGAAGTCGCGTAAATCGTTATATTTCATGGCGTCCATTGTAGCCTCTTAATCTGCGCCCATTATACGGCGTTCATCTTTGCGATGCTGTAAATTTGTTAAATTAGCGTGAACTCGGACGGTATAACGCAAACCGGGGAATATAATTAACTTAGCGTAAAGCTTTTGCTATTCTTGCGCCCCGATTAAACGGATAAGAGTCATTATGCAATCCTGGTATTTACTGTACTGCAAGCGCGGGCAACTTCAACGTGCCCAGGAACACCTCGAAAGACAGGCTGTGAATTGCCTGGCACCGATGATCACCCTGGAAAAAATCGTGCGTGGCAAACGTACTGCAGTCAGTGAGCCATTGTTTCCCAACTACCTGTTTGTCGAATTTGATCCAGAAGTGATTCATACCACGACTATCAACGCGACCCGCGGTGTCAGCCACTTCGTGCGCTTTGGCGCGTCGCCAGCGATAGTCCCATCGGCGGTGATTCATCAGCTATCGGTATATAAACCGAAAGACATTGTCGATCCGGCAACCCCTTATCCGGGTGATAAGGTGATTATTACCGAAGGCGCGTTCGAAGGCTTTCAGGCCATTTTCACCGAACCCGATGGTGAGGCTCGCTCCATGCTATTGCTTAATCTTATTAATAAAGAGATTAAGCACAGTGTGAAGAATACCGAGTTCCGCAAACTCTAAAACGCAATCCCAAACAGTGTTTTGACATTAGCATCCGTGGTGGCAGCCAGCCATGCGGCATCTTCTCCACGCCAGTGCGCAATACGTTGCAAAATATGGGGCAGATGGGCTGGCTCGTTGCGCCGGGATGATGGCTTTGGCGTGAGATCGCGAGGGAGCAGATACGGCGCATCAGTTTCGATCAGTAATTTTTCCGCCGGAATCAACGGCAAAAGTTCCCGCAGCTCCAGTCCGCGTCGTTCATCGCAAACCCAACCGGTAATGCCGATATAAATTCCATGCGCCACGCACGCCTGCATCTCTTCGCGTGTGCCGGTAAAGCAATGAAGAACCGCACCAGGCAGTTTATCCAGCCACGGCTCCAGCAATGTCATAAACCGCTCGTGGGCATCGCGACAGTGCATAAATACCGGCATGTTTAAATCTGCGGCAATGCGTAGCTGGGCAACAAAAGCGCGTTCCTGCTCTTCCGGCGTCGAAAAGTTGCGGTTAAAGTCGAGACCACATTCACCAATCGCCACCACTTCTGGCTGCGCGGCCAGCTCAATAATCGCTTCTTCAGTCGCAGCTTGCCACTGGCTGCTGTCGTGAGGATGTACGCCCGCCGTTGACCAACAGGACGAATACTGACGCGCCAGCTTTTGCGCCTGCTGGCTTTCACGCAGGTTAGTGCCGGTGATGAGTAGCCCATTAACTCCCGCGTCAAAAGCGCGCGCTACAACATCATCACGGTCTTTCGCAAATTGCGAACTGGTCAAATTAACGCCGATATCAAACATCCTGTACTCCATATGACAACCGCCCTGACGGGCGGTTGAATTTATTCTTCAGTTTTTTCGCTTTCTGCTTCAGCGTCGTTTTCCTCTTCCCGATTTCGCCCTTTACCAACGTAAAAGCGTGAGAAGAAGACACCGATTTCAAACAGACAGTACATCGGGATCGCCAACAGCGTTTGCGAGAAGACATCCGGCGGCGTCAGCAACATCCCGACAACGAATGCACCAACCAGCACATACGGGCGTTTT
The DNA here is from genome assembly GCF_022354085.1 of Shigella dysenteriae. Classification (NCBI taxonomy): domain Bacteria; kingdom Pseudomonadati; phylum Pseudomonadota; class Gammaproteobacteria; order Enterobacterales; family Enterobacteriaceae; genus Shigella; species Shigella dysenteriae. The sequence continues at coordinate 4,982,471 of NZ_CP055055.1, read as the reverse complement.
TTGCGTAAGTCTTCTGGCGAGGTAATCCCCATCCAGCACAGCAGCACAATCGCCACCGGCACTTCAAAGGAGACACCAAACGCCATAAACAGCGCCATAACGAAGCTTAAATAGCTGGCGATGTCGGTGGATACCTGCACCCCTTCCGGCGCGGTATTGGCAAGGAAGCCAAATGCCAGCGGAAAGACCACAAAGTAGGCGAACGCCATGCCGATATAAAACAGCAGAGAGCTGGAAACCAGCAGCGGCACCACCAGGCGACGTTCATGCTTATACAGCGCTGGGGCGATAAATGCCCACACCTGATAGAGAATCACCGGCGCTGACAGAATCAGCGACACCATAAAGGTCAGCTTGATCGGCGTAAAGAACGGCGAGGCCACGTCGGTGGCGATCATCGTTGAACCTTGCGGCAACTGCTTGATCAATGGCGCGGATACCAGGTGATAGATGTCATTGGCGAAATAGACCAGACACAGGAATATCACGATCACCGCGATAATGCAGTTCAGCAGACGCTTACGCAGCTCAATCAGATGCGTGATAAGCGGTTGAGTATCTTCTACAGACATGTTTACGGTTTATCACTCGACGAAGGGGAAGGTGCAGCGGTTTTCGGTTCAGCGTCCGCAGCAGGTTTTACCACCGGCTCTGGCGTGGTTTCTGGCTTCTGTTCCGGCGAACTGGCCTGCGTTTGTGCAGCGGCAGGCGTTACGCCTTCATGCGCAGCTTCATTGTCTTTCACCACCGGGTTATGGATGGTGTGCGCTTCATCGCTCGCCTTTTCAGGATCGTTTGCAACGTAGGAACGCTTCATCGACTCCGCGGCCTGGCGTAGTTCATCCATCGACGCTTTCAGTTCGGGCGTCAGGTTAGTGAGGCTCGCCTTTTCAACCTTTTTCAGACTGTCCTGAAACTCCTGGAGTTTTAACTCCTGGGTCAGTTCGTTCTGCACCGTTGTCGCCAGTGAACGCAACGCGCGAATCCAGCCCGCTACCGTTTTTACCGCCACAGGCAGTCGTTGCGGCCCCAGAACGACGAGGCCGATGATGAACACCAATAGCAGTTCGCTAAAACCGATATCAAACACGGATTACACCTGCTCTTTATCGTGGCGCTTCGCGTCTTCTGTTTTAGCCTGTTCCTGATTCGTATCCGCCTGCTTATCGGCGATAGTTTTCGCAGTAAAATCAGCATCCTGACTGGTTTTATCCTGCTTTGGTTCATCATCGCTCATTGCTTTTTTAAAGCCTTTGATCGACGCACCAAGATCGGAACCGATGGAGCCGAGCTTTTTGGTGCCAAAAAGCAGTACAACGATGACGGCAATAATCAATAACTGCCAAATACTGATACCACCCATACATGTTCCTCTGTGGTAGATGATGATTAAACAAAGCCGCATTATACGTTACACGGCCCGCCTTGAGCGATGAAAAAATCAGCGTGTTTTGCGCCAACCGACAAACCAGGCGATCAGACCACCTGCCATTAACCAGCCGGGCATCAGCCCCCATTCAGGTCGGCTGACCAACAAGAATGTGCCACTTAATACTAACGTAGCGCCAATTCCGAGAAAATAACGCGATTGTCCCTGACGTACATGATTTGACTGAAGCTCGCGGGCAATCTTATCAACACTGTGCTGTAAATACTTGCCCTGGCGCAAACTGTCGTAAACCAATTCAGGCAGTTCTGGCATTTTTTCGACCCAGAACGGCGCTTTTTCTTTAAATGCTCTCACCAGCGCAGGAATACCGACCTGATCTTTAATCCACGACTCCAGGAAAGGCTTCGCCGTTTTCCATAAATCGAGTTGCGGATAAAGCTGGCGTCCTACCCCTTCGACGTAGAGCAGGGTTTTCTGGAGTAACACCAGTTGCGGCTGCACTTCCATATTGAAGCGACGCGCCGTATTAAACAGATTTAACAGTACATGTCCAAACGAAATTTCGGCCAGCGGTTTCTCAAAGATAGGTTCACAGACCGTACGAATAGCAAATTCGAACTCTTCAACGTTGGTATCTGGTGGCACCCAGCCAGAATCGACGTGTAGCTCTGCCACTTTGCGATAGTCGCGATTAAAGAAGGCGATAAAGTTTTCTGCCAGATAGCGTTTATCTTCTTTGTTTAGCGAGCCAACAATCCCGCAATCAATGCCGATATATTTCGGGTTTTCCGGGTGTTCATAGCTTACGAAGATGTTGCCAGGGTGCATATCGGCATGGAAAAAGCTGTCGCGAAAGACCTGAGTGAAGAACACCTGCACGCCGCGTTCCGCCAGCAATTTCATGTTAGTGCCGTTTTTCTCCAGCGCCGCAACATCAGACACCGGAATGCCGTAAATGCGCTCCATCACCATCATCCCTTCACTACAATAGTCAGGGTAAACCTCCGGGATGTAGAGCATCGGGCTGTCTTCAAAATTTCGCCGAAGCTGAATGGCGTTGGCAGATTCCCGCAGCAAATTCAGTTCATCAATCAATGTCTTTTCGTACTCGCGCACCACTTCGGTTGGGCGCAGACGGCGACCATCCGGCAGCAAACGCGGCACCCAGCGAGCCAGACGGTAGATAAGTTTCAGGTCTGCTTTAATGACCGGCAAAATATCCGGGCGGATGACTTTAATCACCACCTCTTTACCATTCGATTTCAATCGCGCGGTATGAACCTGGGCGATAGAAGCAGAAGCCAGCGGCTTGATTTCAAAATCGTCAAACCACGCTTCTACCGGCAAGCCGCCCATTGCAGCTTCAATCTGCTGCTTCGCCAGCTTGCCATCAAACGGAGCGACTTTGTCCTGCAATAACGCCAGCTGATCGGCAATATGCGGCGGAAAAAGATCGCGGCGGGTTGATAACATTTGCCCGAACTTGATCCATACCGGCCCCAGTTCTTGCAGGGCCAGTCGTAGTCGCTCACCTAAAGGTTTGTCTTTATGCCGATTTGGCATCCAGAATAATGAGTATCGCCATAGCCGTAGCGGCAGGGTGATACGCATTTTGGGGATCAGTTCATCAAGTCCGTAGCTTAAAAAAGTGCGAATGATGAAATATAGGCGCCGTACTTCACCTGGCGTCATTTAGCCTCCAGTTTTTCCAGCCGTTTGGTCAGGGCATCAACAGCACGCTCGACGGCAGCCGTCTCTTCCGCAAACCAGGCCACTTCAAGCGGACCGGGTGCCATACGCCACTCTTCAGTAATGGCTTCCGCCACATAACGTTGCTGGCGCTTAATGCCGTGATGCAGGAACTTTGCGCCTCCGCGCATGGCTTTGCTGATTCCTTCAGCGGCGATATCACCGGTATAAGGGGCCAGCAGTTCCGCAGGGTCGAACTCTGCCAGATCTGCCAGCGCAACGAAGTTTTGCACCACCTGAATATCGCCCTGCACTTCCAGCTCACCACTGCGAATCAGGGCGGCAAGCTGCTGGCGATCGCGAAGTTTCGGCAACACACTGGCGTAGGCGATAACGGTGCAGTCAGCATCGCCTGCCCATTCGCCCAGTACATCAACCTGGCGTTCGCTGAACACCAGAATCAATGACGTCGAAAAGCCTTTTACCTCCACGCGCAGCACTTTGCCCAACAGACGCGAGCGGGCCGTTTTCAGCGCGGGTGAGCGATACAGGAAGGTGTTGAGCAGACTTTCAATTCCTGCCGTCACTAAAGGTTTAAAAGGCATTTCCGGTCTCCTGTCAGAACTTATAACCACGATGCAGCGCCACAACCCCTGCCGTCAGATTGTAGTAGTCGACACTTTCGAATCCGGCATCCTGCATCATGGCTTTCAGGGTATCCTGATCGGGATGCATACGGATGGATTCTGCCAGATAACGGTAGCTGTCGGCGTCGTTCGCGACCAGTGAGCCAATACGCGGCAGCACATGGAAGGAGTATGCATCATAGGCTTTGCTCAGCGGCTCGATAATTGGCTTCGAGAACTCAAGCACCAGCAGGCGGCCGCCGGGTTTCAGCACGCGATACATTGAACGCAGTGCTTTATCTTTGTCGGTGACGTTACGCAGACCAAACGAAATGGTGATGCAATCAAAGGTGTTATCCGGGAACGGCAGCGCCTCAGCGTTCGCCTGAACATACTCAACGTTGCCAATCACACCGATATTACGCAGCTTCTCGCGGCCCATTTTGAGCATGGATTCATTGATATCAGCAAGGACCACTTTGCCAGTTTCTCCGACCAGGCGGGAGAATTTCGCTGTCAGGTCGCCGGTGCCACCAGCCAGATCCAGCACGGTCTGCCCACGGCGTACGCCGCTGCAATCAATCGTGAATCGCTTCCACAAACGATGAATACCAAATGACATCAAATCATTCATGACATCGTATTTTGATGCCACGGAATGGAAAACGTGGGCGACCATATCCGCTTTTTGTTCCTTCGCGACGGTCTGAAAACCAAAGTGCGTCGTTTCTTGTGACTTATCCACCATCTCAATGCCTGCTCATCAAAAAATTGTTCCAGAAGTGTAACAGATTGGGCGTCGATGCCCTAGATTTCTACCCGGCTTAACTACTCCCAATGGGCTAGCGCGACTGCTGATTATATTCATCATCGCGTTGATAAGCTTCATCATTCGGCTGCTCCGGAACCGACCGAAGTCGATACTCTTCATCCTGGCTCACCGCCTGTTCAGCCAAATCCGGATTAATCTCGCGTTTAATTTCTACTCCTAAACCGCGAAACGCTTCTGCCTGCGCCAGCACATTTCCGCGACCTGAAGAGAGTTTTTTCATTGCCTGGCGGTAGTTATCCTGCGCTTTGTCGAGACTTTGACCAATCGCTGACATGTCATCGACGAACAAACGCATCTTGTCGTACAGCTTGCTGGCACGATCGGCGATTTGCTGGGCGTTGCGGCTTTGATGCTCATAACGCCACAGGTTGGCGATAGTGCGCAGCGCCACCAGCAGCGTAGTCGGGCTAACCAGCATGATATTGTTTTTCAACGCTTCGGTGATCAGCTCCGGCTGGCGGTCAAGCGCCAGTAAAAAAGCGGGTTCAACGGGAATAAACATCAGCACGTAATCCAGAGTTCGCAGCCCCGGCAGCTGTTGATAATCTTTGCGTCCCAGCAAACGGATATGGTTACGCACCGACGCGATATGTTCCTGTAGCGCGCTTTCGCGGGTGTAGTCGTCTTCGGCGTTAAAATAGCGTTCATAGGCGACCAGCGTCATTTTGGCGTCGATCACCACATCTTTTCCCTGCGGCAGCCGCACGATGACATCCGGCTGCATCCGCGAGCGGGCGTCATTTTCGATGCTGACCTGGGTTTCATATTCATACCCTTCACGCAGACCGGAAGCCTCCAGCACCCGCGTCAATACTACCTCGCCCCAGTTGCCCTGGGTTTTATTGTCGCCTTTCAGCGCGCGCGTCAGGTTGATCGCTTCCTGGGCCATTTGCGCGTTGAGCTGCTGGAGATTGCGAATTTCGTGGGTCAGGGTATGGCGTTCTTGTGCTTCTTTACCAAAGCTGTCCTGAACCTGACGGCGGAAACCGTCCAGTTGTTCACGTAGCGGCGACAACAGGCTGTTCAGGCTCTGACGGTTTTGCTCATCAACCCGGCGATTGCTGTGCTCAAAAATACGGTTGGCGAGGTTTTCAAACTGCTCACTGAGGCGCTGCTCGCTGTTAATCATCTGGCGAATTTTATCGTCAGCATGTTGCTGTGCGGCTTCCATCCGCGTGGTTACTTCACGCAGATCGGCCTCCAGAGAGGTGTTAATACTTTGCAGGCTGCGCACTTCGTTATTGAGTAACTCGCACTCGGCGCGCCAGTGCTCGCTTTGGGTAATTTGTTGTTTTGCCGCGCTTAACTCCGCGACCATCTCTTCACGTTCAGCTAATTGCTCGGCTTTTTGCTGCGCATGTTGATAACTGGCAAACAGCCAGCCAATTGCCACACCCACCAACGCAATAACTGCGTAAACCATGATTGAGAAATCCACAACGCCTCCTGACGCAACAACTTACCCGCACAAAATAGAATTGTGCTGTACAAACGTCCAGTTGGAAAGGCATTTCCTGCGAGGCGCTACGCAAAAATACAAAAGGCCGAACGCGTCGGCCTTCAGACAGGAGAAGAGAATTACAGCAGACGACGCGCCGCTTCCACCACGATTTTCACCGCATGGCTTTCGGTTTGTTTCATCGTCTCAGCATTCGGGATCTCTTGCTGGGTGCGGTTAACGATAACACCCGCTACCATACCGGCACGCAGGCCCTGACTTGCACACATGGTCAGCAGGGTTGCAGATTCCATTTCATAGTTCATTACGCCCATCGCCTGCCACTCTTCCATAGAACCTTTAAAGTGACGAACTACGCGACCAGAGTAAGTATCGTAACGTTCCTGACCTGGGTAGAAGGTATCAGAAGAAGCTGTCACGCCAACGTGAGTTGTCGCGCCAATGGATTTCGCAGCTTCAACCAGCGCAGTCGTACATTCGAAATCAGCGACAGCCGGGAATTCCAGCGGTGCGAAGTGCAGGCTCGCGCCATCCAGACGGACAGACGCCGTGGTAACCAGGACATCACCCACATTAATATGCGGCTGAATAGCGCCCGTTGTACCGATACGCAGGAAGGTGCGAATGCCCAGCTGTGCCAGCTCTTCAACAGCAATAGAGGTAGACGGGCCGCCGATACCGGTAGAGCAGACGATAACAGGTTTACCATCCAGCTCTGCACGCCAGGTAGTGAATTCGCGGTGAGATGCCAGCTTAACCGGCTTATCCATCAGCGCGGCGATCTTTTCCACACGATCCGGGTCGCCAGGGACGATGGCAAGCGTAGCCCCTTGTAAATCGTTTTTAGTGAGGCCGAGATGAAAAACATCAGACTTGGACATATACAACTCCTCTGTGAATCGGTTTAGTCAGAAGAAGCAAAAAGACACTTTACCGAAGGGTTTAACATTTTTTCGTGATACTCATCACCATGACGCAAATGCGTTGCATAAATTTACCCACCAAAAGTGATTCAAATCACATAAATCACTCTTCATTCTGCAGGACTGCATAAAAGATGAGCCGATTCAGGCAATGTGATTTGTTGCATGCTGACTATAGTTAACATTGCGCAACATTTTTATAAGGGTACGGAGAATACCATGGCAACAACACAACAATCTGGATTTGCACCTGCTGCATCGCCTCTCGCTTCGACCATCGTTCAGACCCCGGACGACGCGATTGTGGCGGGCTTCACCTCTATCCCTTCACAAGGGGATAACATGCCTGCTTACCATGCCAGACCAAAGCAAAGCGATGGCCCACTGCCAGTGGTCATTGTAGTGCAGGAAATTTTTGGCGTGCATGAACATATCCGCGACATTTGTCGCCGTCTGGCGCTGGAGGGGTATCTGGCTATCGCACCTGAACTTTACTTCCGCGAAGGCGATCCGAATGATTTTGCCGATATCCCCACGTTGCTTAGCGGTCTGGTAGCAAAAGTGCCTGACTCGCAGGTGCTGGCCGATCTCGATCATGTCGCCAGTTGGGCTTCCCGCAACGGCGGCGATGTTCATCGTTTAATGATCACCGGATTCTGCTGGGGTGGACGTATCACCTGGCTGTATGCCGCGCATAATCCACAGCTAAAAGCCGCAGTGGCGTGGTACGGCAAACTGGCGGGCGATAAGTCGCTGAATTCACCGAAACAACCTGTTGATATCGCAACCGATCTTAACGCGCCGGTTCTCGGCTTATATGGTGGTCAGGATAACAGCATTCCGCAGGAGAGCGTTGAAACCATGCGCCAGGCGCTGCGGGCTGCTAATGCGAAAGCAGAGATTATCGTGTACCCGGATGCCGGGCATGCATTCAACGCTGATTATCGCCCGAGCTATCATGCCGAATCTGCGAAAGATGGCTGGCAGCGTATGCTGGAATGGTTTAAGCAGTATGGAGGGAAGACGTCGCTGTAATGAGAAAAGACCGGGTGGTATTACCACCCGGTTTGGATTTTACCCCCGACGCAAGTTCTGCGCCGCCTGCACCATATTCGCCAGTGCTGCGCGGGTTTCTGGCCAGCCGCGCGTTTTCAGGCCACAGTCCGGGTTGACCCACAGGCGCTCTGCCGGAATGCGTTTTGCCGCTTTCTTCAGCAAGGCTTCAATCCATTCCACGCTCGGTACGTTTGGCGAGTGAATGTCATAGACGCCTGGACCGATTTCATTCGGATAATCAAACTCTTCGAACGACTCCAGCAACTCCATGTCAGAACGCGAGGTTTCGATGGTGATGACGTCTGCGTCCAGCGCCGCAATCGAATCCATGATGTCGTTGAACTCGCAATAACACATGTGAGTGTGGATTTGTGTGTCATCTTTCGCCACGGCGGCGTTGATACGGAAGGCCTCCACGCCCCACTGGAGATATGCATCCCAGTCGCTACGACGCAGCGGTAAACCTTCGCGCAGCGCCGGTTCATCAATCTGGATGATGCCAATTCCTGCGGCTTCCAGGTCCGCCACTTCATCACGCAGCGCCAGCGCAATTTGTTTGGCGATGGTTTCACGGCTGACATCTTCACGCGGGAACGACCAGCAGAGAATCGTCACCGGGCCGGTCAGCATCCCTTTCACCGGTTTGTCGGTCAGCGATTGCGCATACTTCGCCCACTCCACGGTAATCGGTGCCGGGCGGCTAACGTCACCAATGACAATCGGCGGCTTCACGCAGCGGGAACCGTAGCTCTGTACCCAACCGTTTTGCGTAAAGACAAAGCCATCCAGGTGCTCGCCAAAGTATTCCACCATGTCATTACGCTCGGCCTCGCCATGTACCAGCACATCCAGACCTAAACGTTCCTGCTCAACAATGGCCTGCCTGATATGTTCCGCAATACCCGTACGGTAGTTGTTGGCGTCGAGATTGCCCTTTTTGAAATCCAGACGCAGGGTACGAATTTCCGTGGTTTGCGGGAAGGAACCAATAGTGGTGGTCGGCCACGCTGGCAGTTTAAAACGCGCACGCTGGGCTTCAGCACGCACTTCATAAACGTTCGCACGCTGGCTGTCCTGAGCAGTGATCGCCGCCAGACGCTTTTCTACCGCCGGATTATGTACGCGGGTTGAGTGACGGCGCGCCTGAATCGGAGCGCTCCACTCTGCCAGAGCGGTCGTATCACCGCTGTTTAGCGCATCGCGCAGCAGTGTGAGTTCATGGCATTTTTGCAGGGCGAAGGCAAACCAGCTTTTCACTTCTGCATCAAGACGCGTTTCCACGCTCAGGTCGATGGGGCTGTGCAGCAATGAGCAGGAAGAAGCTACCCACAAATCGCGTTTGCCGACAATGTCCTTAATTTGCGCATATTTCTCGGTAAGATCGGCGCGCCAGACGTTACGACCATTGATCAGACCAGCAGACAGTAGCCAGTCTGAAGGCAGGCGCTTGTGCAGTTCAGCAACGTCATCTTTACCATGTACAAGGTCCACATGCAGACCCTGAACAGGCAGCGCCGTAATCGTGTCGAGGTTTGGCGTTACGCCTTCAAAATAGGTGGTCAGCAGCAGATTCACCTGGCCCTGAAGTGCCTCGTAAGCGGGTTTGTATGCGTCCAGCCACGCCTGAGGTAGTTCCAGTACCAGCGCCGGTTCGTCGATCTGTACCCACTCAATGCCGCGTTTTGCCAGTTCTGCCAGCACTTGCTGATAAACCGGCAGAATGTCGTTCAGCAGGCTCAGGCGGTCAAACTGTTCACCTTTCACTTTCCCCAGCCACAGGTAAGTAATCGGCCCCAGCAGCACAGGCTTGACCTTGTGGCCCAGCGCCAGCGCCTCGTCCACTTCCTCCAGCAGCTGCGTCCAGGTCAGTTTGAACTGTTGGCCTTTAACGAACTCCGGCACCATGTAGTGATAGTTGGTGTTAAACCATTTGGTCATTTCCGCCGCCGCCGCAGGTTCGCCAGTCGGCGCACGTCCACGACCAATACGGAACAGGGTGTCGATATCTACCGAACCATCTTTGTTCTGATGACGCGCCGGAACGTTACCCAGCAGCAGACTGGTGGTCAGTACATGATCGTACCAGGCAAAATCGCCCACCGGCAGCAGGTCGATACCCGCTTGCTTTTGTTGATCCCAGTGACGAGCACGCAATTCACGCCCTACCGCCAGCAGTTCTTCACGCGTGGAGTTCCCCGCCCAATAACTCTCTTGCGCTTTTTTCAGCTCGCGACGCAGGCCAACGCGAGGGAAACCGAGGGTGTGATTCAATATTGTCATTTTTCTTCCTCTAATTATATGTAAATCCTATGGATTTTGAATTTAGGGAAGGCGGCAAGTTTATTCATCCCCGGGAGCTTACTGAAGTAAGTGACCGGGGTGGAGAAACGCAGCCAACGCACCATAAATTTAAAAGACGAAGGATTTTAGCCGTCCAGATGTTTACACATCCATAATTGGCGGTTACTGTATATTCCTCAAGCGCAAATTATTCATGCCGAAGTGAAGGACTTTCATGATCGAAGTAAAACACCTGAAAACGCTACAAGCGTTGCGGAACTGCGGCTCGCTCGCAGCCGCTGCGGCGACGTTGCATCAGACGCAATCCGCCCTGTCTCACCAGTTTAGCGATCTGGAACAACGCCTTGGCTTCCGGCTCTTTGTGCGTAAGAGCCAGCCGCTACGCTTTACACCGCAGGGAGAAATCCTGTTGCAACTGGCAAACCAGGTGCTGCCGCAAATCAGCCAGGCACTGCAAGCCTGTAATGAACCGCAGCAGACACGCCTGCGCATTGCCATTGAGTGCCATAGCTGTATTCAGTGGCTGACGCCCGCGTTAGAAAATTTCCATAAGAACTGGCCGCAGGTCGAGATGGACTTTAAATCGGGCGTGACGTTTGACCCGCAGCCTGCGTTGCAACAGGGCGAGCTGGATCTGGTGATGACGTCCGATATTTTGCCGCGCAGTGGACTGCATTATTCGCCGATGTTCGATTATGAAGTGCGTCTGGTGTTAGCACCTGACCATCCACTAGCGGCGAAAACGCGTATCACGCCGGAAGATCTCGCCAGCGAGACGCTGTTGATTTATCCGGTGCAGCGTAGCCGACTGGATGTCTGGCGGCATTTTCTTCAGCCGGCAGGCGTCAGCCCATCACTGAAAAGCGTCGATAACACCTTATTGTTGATTCAGATGGTTGCCGCGCGGATGGGCATTGCCGCGCTGCCGCACTGGGTGGTGGAGAGTTTTGAGCGCCAGCATCTGGTGGTGACCAAAACCCTGGGCGAAGGCTTGTGGAGCCGGCTGTACGCCGCCGTGCGCGATGGCGAGCAGCGTCAGCCGATTACAGAAGCATTTATTCGCTCAGCGCGCAATCACGCCTGCGATCATCTGCCGTTTGTGAAGAGCGCGGAGCGACCCACTTACGATGCACCCACAGTGAGGCCAGGATCACCAGCGCGCCTGTAATAAACGTTGGCCAGTGCGGCTGTTGGTGCCAGATAGCCAGGTTTACCAGCAGCCCTGCCGGAACGTGCATATTATTCATAATGCCCAGCGTTCCGGCGTCTACTTGGGTTGCGCCGTAGTTCCACATAAAGTAGCCAATCCCGGAAGCCACCACGCCAAGAAACACCAGAATGCCCCATTGCAGCGAGGTTTGCGGCATTTTCTGCGCATTTCCCAGCAAGAACCATGCAATTACCGCCACCAGGAACGCGCCAAGATAGAACCACGCAAAGGCGTTATGCTGCGGCATCGGGCGAGTTTCCATCAGGCGTTTGTAACCCACCATGCCGATGGCAAAAGTGATATTGGAGAGTTGCACCAGCAACAAGCCAGTCCAGAAATGGTCGGTGACCTGATCATAGCGAATAATCCCGGCACCAATCACCGCCAACAAGGCGCTAAAAGCATAGCCCCAGCGCAGACGGCGCTTACTCATGATGTCATAAATCAGCGTGATGTAGAGCGGCGTCAGTACGGTGAACAGCAGCAGTTCGGAGACCGTCAGGTAGAGATACGCGCGGAAACTCAGCATATACATCACGCCGAGCTGCATCGCGCCCACCAGCATATACAGGCCGACTGTTTTCAGGCTATTGCCACGGGTACGCAGAAACGGCAGAAAAACGAGTGCCGCCAGGCCAACGCGCACCAGCACCGCAAAATAGCTATCGACGTGCCCCGCAAGGTACTCGCCATAAAAGCTAAAGGAGAAGGCCCACAGAATCGTGGTGATGATAAGTAGCGCCACAATGGAAAACTCTTTGATTAACGAGTATCCATTGTAGCGAAGTATCAGGTTGACAATTGACCAAATAAAGAACGATTACGATAAATAGAGTTTACGCAGATAATGCGGCACCGCGTCGTCGGCATTAGTACCAATCACTTCCAGCTCGGGATGAAGGTCTTTCAGACGCTGGTGCGCACTGCCCATAATGCAGCCTTTCCCCGCCATCGACAGCATTTCGGCATCGTTCATCCCGTCACCAAACGCAATACAATCCTTCAGGCTGTAGCCCAGTTTCTTCGCCACCGCTTCCAGCGCATGGCCTTTTGAAACGCCGCCCGCCATCACTTCCAGACAGGTTAAGGTAGAGAAACTGACGTTGACGCGATCGCCCCAACGAGCGTTAATCGCCTGCTCCAGCGGCAGCAGTTGTTCATGGGAATCGCAGGTGAAGAACACTTTGCTGACGCCTTCCGGCTCCAGTAATCCAGGCTCATACAGCGCATATTTGAACACCGCTTCTTTAAAAAAGCGCATCTCTTCCGGGCGATGGCGATTCATAAACCATTCGTCGTCGCGATAAACGTTAGTAATGATGTCCGGATTGTCGTTGACTACGCCAAACAGATCGCTGGCAATGTCGCGATCCAGGTTATGAGCAAAAATCAGATTACCATCCAGATCGTGAACGCGCGCACCATTGGAGGTAATCATGTAAGACTTAATCTCCAGATTATCGCGAATTTGCCCCACATCAACGTGGTGACGACCGGTCGCAAACACAAAGTTGATGCCGCGCGCGGTGAGCAGCTTCAGGGTTTCTTTGGCGTAAGGGGATAACGTATGGTCGGGAGAAAGTAACGTGCCATCTAAATCAGACGCAACAACCTGGTACATAAGAAATTTAAACCTCTGTAGAGCGGTTTCCGCTGGGTGAGTTATGCCTGTTGAAAAAATCAACGATGGCGTGGAGCGCAACTGAGCGCATTGCGTCCTTTTCAAAAAGGATCTCATGGTACGCACCTTTAATTACCAGCGGTCGTCCCCCTTCGACAGGATGGCCCGCGGCGGTGCGGAGTTCACAAAAACGGTCGTGCATGCGGTTATCCACCACGCGTTCCTCTTCAGCTTGTAAGAGAAGCGTTGGCGTGGCGTCATCACCCGCACCGGCTAACACCTGTTCGCCAGCCAGAATACTTTCGCGTACCCAATGGTAGGTCGGCCCACCGACGCGAATCGTTGGGTCATCAGCATAGAAGCGTAAGTTACGTCGATATCGCTGTCTGCTGTGGGTCAGTACGTTGATAGCAAACGGCAACGCGCGCCAGCGCCCGGTGCCTATTGCATAGCCATCACGGAAACGTGGATGCGCTTCGGCCCAGTTGAGGATCTGCCGTGCCATAAATGACGGCATACGAATCACGATCCCAAACATTGGCGCAGTTAGCGCAATGGCGTCACATACACCTGGATGGCGTTGCAGAAATAATGTGGAGATCGCACCGCCCATCGAATGTGCCAGTATATAGCGTTTACGCCACGGACCGGGCTGGACCTCCTGTTGCCAGAATGCCGCCAGATCATCAACATAATCATTAAAGCGATTAACATGCCCGAGATGCGGATCGGCTAACAGGCGACCGGAACGTCCCTGCCCGCGATGGTCGATGATTAAGACATCAAACCCCAAATGGAACAAATCGTAGGCCAGTTCCGCATATTTTACGTAGCTCTCAATACGCCCCGGGCAGATGACTACCACCCGGTCATGGTGCTGTGCGCGAAAACGGACAAAGCGCACCGGAATGTCATCCACACCAGTAAACTCTGCTTCATCACGCTGACGCCAGAAATCAGTCAGCGGTCCCATGGTAAAAGCAGCAAACGCGTTTTCTCTTGTTTCCCAGTCTTTTTGCTGCTGAAACATCGGGTAATCTGCCTCTTAAACCACGTAAAATCGTTTTTTTTAGCGTGCCTGACACAACGCTGCGACAGTAGCGTATTGTGGCACAAAAATAGACACACCGGGAGTTCATCATGACCTTAGAATGGTGGTTTGCCTACCTGCTGACATCGATCATTTTAAGCCTGTCGCCAGGCTCTGGTGCAATCAACACTATGACCACCTCGCTCAACCACGGTTATCGCGGCGCGGTGGCGTCTATTGCTGGGCTTCAGACCGGACTGGCGATTCATATTGTGCTGGTTGGCGTGGAGTTGGGGACGCTATTTTCCCGCTCAGTGATTGCGTTTGAAGTGTTGAAGTGGGCAGGCGCGGCTTACTTGATTTGGCTGGGAATACAGCAATGGCGCGCCGCTGGCGCAATTGATCTTAAATCGCTGGCCTCTACTCAATCGCGTCGACATTTGTTCCAGCGCGCAGTTTTTGTGAATCTCACCAATCCCAAAAGTATTGTGTTTCTGGCGGCGCTATTTCCGCAATTCATCATGCCGCAACAGCCGCAACTGATGCAGTATATCGTGCTCGGCGTCACCACTATTGTGGTCGATATTATTGTGATGATCGGTTACGCCACCCTTGCTCAACGGATTGCTCTATGGATTAAAGGACCAAAGCAGATGAAGGCGCTGAATAAGATTTTCGGCTCGTTGTTTATGCTGGTGGGAGCGCTGTTAGCATCGGCGAGGCATGCGTGAAAAATAATGTCGGATGCGGCGTAAAAGCCTTATCCGACTTACTCTGAAGACGCGTCTGGCATCAACGCGAAATAATCAAATGAATGCCAAATCCGGCAAATAATGCCCCGGCAAAACCATCAATCCACTTCGCCAGACGTTGATAACCACGGCGCATTTGCGGCAGAGCAAACAGGCTGGCAACGACGGTAAACCACGCCAGTGTTTCGACAATGATCAGCGCAAAAATGCCCCAGCGCGCGGTAGTGCCAACGTTATCACCGACAAACAATGAGAACACCGAGCCAAAGTAGATAATCGCTTTCGGATTAGCGAGATTGGTCAGTAAACCTTTCAGGAAACTGCGCCCACTTTTCGCCAGCTCGACCTGTGGCGCAGGTGCAGAAACCGCCTCTTTTTTCAGCGCGCCGCGCAGCATCTGGTAACCCATCCAGCAGAGATACAGGCCACCGCCAACCATAATCAGCGTATGCAGCCAGGCCATTTTTTCGATAATCAAATGCAGGCCAAGCAACGCAATCCCTGCCCAAACCATAACGCCGCAGGTAATACCCAGCACGCCCATCATCGCTTCTTTACGGGAACGACTGACAGCGGTCTGAGAGACAAAAAAGAAATCAGGACCGGGACTCATAAGCGCCACAATGTGCACCATGGCGACGGTGAGAAATAACATCAACATACATTTGACTCGCGGGGGAAACGTTTACGGAGTCTTCATCCTGGCACTTTTTTATGCTGCTGACTACTCTTCGTCGTCGCCATCGACATGCGCACGAATCAGCGCCATAAACGGTTTACCAAAGCGTTCCAGCTTGCGCATCCCAACGCCGTTAACGCTGAGCATTTCGCTGGCGGTGATCGGCATCTGTTCAGCCATCTCAATCAAGGTTGCGTCGTTAAACACCACGTACGGCGGGACATTACTTTCATCGGCAATCGATTTACGCAGTTTGCGTAATTTGGCGAACAGTTTGCGATCATAGTTGCCGCCGAACGATTTCTGCATCGCTTTCGGTTTGAGCGCCACGATACGCGGCACGGCAAGTTGCAAAGAGGATTCGCCGCGCAGCACCGGGCGCGCGGCCTCTGTCAGTTGTAGGGCAGAATGCTGGGCAATATTTTGCGTCACCAGGCCGAGGTGAATCAGCTGGCGGATCACGCTCACCCAATGTTCATGGCTTTTATCACGGCCCATGCCATAGACTTTCAGTTTGTCATGACCATAGTCGCGGATACGCTGGTTATTAGCACCACGAATCACTTCCACCACATAACCCATCCCAAACCGCTGATTCACACGACCAATGGTGGAAAGGGCAATCTGAGCATCGGTTGAACCGTCGTACTGTTTCGGCGGATCGAGGCAGATATCGCAGTTCCCGCACGGCTCCTGACGCCCTTCGCCAAAATAGTTCAGCAATACCAGACGACGGCAAGTTTGCGCTTCGGCAAACGCGCCCATCGCATTGAGTTTGTGGCGCTCGATATCCTGCAACTGCCCCTGCGGCTTCTCTTCCAGACAACGGCGCAGCCACGCCATATCAGCTGGATCGTAAAACAACATCGCTTCCGCAGGCAGGCCATCACGCCCGGCGCGACCGGTTTCCTGATAATAGGATTCGATATTGCGCGGAATATCAAAGTGGACCACGAAGCGAACGTTTGGTTTATTGATGCCCATGCCGAACGCCACCGTCGCCACCACAATTTGCAGGTCATCGCGCTGGAATTTCTCCTGCACGTCGGCGCGGACATTATTTTCCAGCCCGGCATGATAGGCCGCCGCGCTAATACCCTTGCTTTGCAGGCGCGCAGCGGTGTCTTCTACTTTCGCCCGGCTGTTGCAGTAGATAATGCCGGACTTACCGCGCTGTTCCTGCACGTAGCGCATCAACTGATCGAGCGGTTTGAATTTCTCCATCAGCATGTAGCGAATATTCGGACGGTCAAAACTGCTGATTTGAATCAGCGGATCGTTCAGCCCCAGCAGGCGCACGATATCCTGGCGCGTGGTGTCGTCGGCTGTGGCGGTCAGCGCCATAAACGGCAGCGTCGGGAACCGCTGGCGCAACTGACCGAGCGCGGCATATTCCGGGCGGAAATCGTGGCCCCATTGGGAGATACAGTGCGCTTCATCAACGGCTAATAACACCGGATTCCAGTGCGCCAGATGCTCAAGAAAGTTATCCAGCATCAGGCGTTCCGGGGCGATATAAAGCAGACGAATTTGCCCGGTGCGGCAGCCTGTCATCACTTCAAGTTGCTGTTCGCGGGTTTGCGTCGAGTTAAGGCACGCCGCCGCCACGCCGTTGGCTTGCAGTTGATCCACCTGATCTTTCATCAACGAAATCAGCGGTGAAACAACCACGGTAAGGCCGTTTAGCAATAAGGCAGGAATTTGATAGCAAAGGGATTTTCCGCCACCGGTGGGCATGACGACCAGGCAATCGCGACCGGAAAGCACAGTGTCGATAATTTCTTCCTGGCCGGGGCGAAACTGTTGGTAGCCAAAGGTTTCTTGTAAAACCTGTTTAGCTCCGGACTCCAGATTCAACACTTCCGCCTGCGCCACATTCACCCCGATTGCCTGAAATAAAAACAGGCGCTATTTTCAGCGCCTGCGCGAGAAACTGCAATGCTTTTAGTCTCTGAGAGGGTAATCCTGGATGCTGGATTCCAGATTTGCCAGGATCAAAGCGATATCGGCATCCGCCAAACGAAATTCCGCCTGCCATATATTCTCTGTCTTATGAAACGTAGGACATAACGCGCAAGCCAGTATCACCTTGATAATAATGACATCACCGGAATAACCTGTGTATTCGAACGCCAGACACGGCTCGGTAAATTCCAGATTCTTCTCTGGGTAGCCATCGGGAGAGGGGCGCTGCAACAATGTGGTAAACCACCTATGAAGCTTTGTTAAGTCATATGTCCCTATTGCCGGATCTATCTTTTCAAACCGCTGATTTCCCTGCGTCACGCCCACTTTGAGGAATAACCAGTTACCATCCCAGAAATTATTGGCATCAGGATACTGATACCCCATAACTTCCAGCGTCAAAGTAACGGCCAGCTCACTATTGCTTAACGTAATCATAGCATTTGATTTTTAAACAAAAATTAGGTGCTGGCACTCTACCATGCATTAAAACAGGTCGTTTAGCATAACTCCCACACCGACGCGGGTCTGGTTGAAGTTATAGTCGATGAGCGATTCGCCATAGCCGCTGTAAACCTGAGTATAAAGGCGCACATGTTTGGTGATCGGGTAACTTAAGCCTAACTCCGCGCCGCCGTAGCCGGTGTTCCAGTTGTACTGTCCTTTCGCACTGAGCACCGCATCACCGAGGTGATAGCCGATTTTAAGCTGGTAGTAACCCATATATTTGGTGATATCCGGGTTATCGTCAGTATTACCCACCACATACCACGGCTTCACTTCTACCAGCCAGTTACCGTTTTCTGCCATCAGGCGAGTATAAAGGCGGTTCCAGCTGCGGGAGGTCGGGTCTGAACGCCCGTTAGAGTCGTGGTTATACCCCATCTCCACATCGCGCAGCGTCCAACCTGCAAAACGGTAATCGGTGGCAAAACCGAGGAACAATTGCGGTTCGTAGTTGGTTTCACGAAACGGTGAAGACTCTTCGCTATTGGACAGTTGCCACCAGGATTTTTGCGTATAAGACGCACCCAACACCGAGTTCGGGCCTAAAATCCCACGCCACAGCGGAAATGCCAGGCTCAACTGAAACTTTACTTCATCCTTACGCGCATTTTCCGCCCAGTCGTAACTGGCAATCGCTTCTTTGTTCAGATCGCTGGTTTGGGTGTAGATGAGGTAGTTGGTGTCATAAGGATAGAGCGTGAACGGATTGTCATGCTCCTGCAGCATATTGGCGATAATACTGCCACGCACCGCTGGCGCGTCATGCACCTCTTTCACCGTTGCCTCTTGTGCATATACTGCCATAGGCAACATAAACACCGGCAACAACCAGCCCTGCAGAGTCCGCATCGGTCGTGTTCTCCGTAACGAATTATTGATAAGGTGAATGTTTTTCTGCGGGCTATTTTACATACTTAACTCCATTGCCGTTAGTTATCCCTTCCTAAAGTAGAAACCAACAACAAAGAAGCATAAAATCAACATTTCATTAACCAATGAAGTGTAAGGATGATATGTCTGCCGTACTGACCGCTGAACAAGCCCTGAAATTAGTGGGTGAGATGTTTGTTTATCACATGCCATTTAACCGCGCATTGGGGATGGAACTGGAGCGTTACGAAAAAGAGTTCGCACAGCTGGCCTTTAAAAATCAGCCAATGATGGTGGGCAACTGGGCGCAAAGCATTTTGCACGGCGGGGTCATTGCGTCGGCGCTGGATGTCGCCGCCGGTCTGGTGTGCGTGGGAAGTACCTTAACCCGCCACGAAACCATCAGTGAAGATGAACTACGCCAGCGGCTATCGCGGATGGGGACCATTGATCTTCGCGTCGATTATCTGCGCCCAGGCAGAGGCGAGCGTTTTACTGCTACCAGTAGCCTGTTGCGTGCAGGCAATAAAGTCGCCGTCGCCCGCGTTGAATTACACAATGAAGAACAGCTTTATATTGCCAGTGCCACCGCCACCTATATGGTAGGTTGAAGACATAAAAGCAGGTAAACTGCTGTTACCAATTAAAAATGAGTATTCCCGATGGATGCAAAACAAACGCGGCAGGGCGTATTACTCGCTCTTGCCGCTTATTTTATTTGGGGTATAGCCCCAGCGTACTTCAAGTTGATTTACTACGTGCCCGCCGATGAGATCCTGACGCATCGCGTGATCTGGTCGTTTTTCTTTATGGTGGTGCTGATGAGTATTTGCCGCCAGTGGTCCTATTTAAAAACGCTGATTCAGACGCCACAGAAAATTTTTATGCTGGCAGTCTCTGCCGTGCTGATTGGCGGCAACTGGTTACTGTTTATCTGGGCGGTGAACAATCACCATATGCTGGAAGCGAGCCTTGGTTACTTTATTAACCCGCTGGTGAACATTGTGCTGGGGATGATTTTCCTCGGCGAGCGATTCCGCCGGATGCAATGGCTGGCGGTGATTCTGGCGATATGTGGCGTGTTGGTTCAGCTCTGGACTTTTGGTTCACTGCCGATCATCGCGCTGGGACTGGCATTTAGTTTTGCCTTCTACGGTCTGGTACGCAAGAAGATTGCCGTTGAAGCGCAAACCGGCATGTTAATCGAAACTATGTGGCTGCTGCCCGTGGCGGCAATTTACCTGTTTGCTATTGCCGATAGCTCAACCAGCCATATGGGGCAAAACCCGATATCGCTGAATTTACTGCTGATCGCCGCCGGTATTGTCACTACCGTACCGCTGTTGTGTTTTACTGCCGCTGCCACGCGCCTGCGTCTCTCAACGTTAGGCTTTTTCCAGTACATTGGCCCGACGCTGATGTTCCTGCTGGCTGTGACGTTTTATGGTGAAAAACCGGGTGCCGATAAGATGGTGACTTTCGCCTTTATTTGGGTGGCGCTGGCAATTTTTGTGATGGATGCGATTTATACGCAGCGTAGAACGTCCAAATAAAAAATAAATATATTCTGAAAAAATATGCCGACTCTTGTATGAGAGTGGGCATATTGCCATGCTGACAGGAGACTCACACAAGGATGTAAAATTTATGTTACGTATGTTTATCCCAACATCTAACGGTAAGATTTCCAGACGCCGATATATATTTTCATTTATTTTAATAAATTTCATTTTTGCCTTTCTTATTATCTTTTTTAACGATGGGGAAGCAGGTTTTCTTGTTATAGTCTCTACCATCGTACTCCATTATCTCGTCATCAACATGAATTGCCAGCGACTCCGTGATAGTGGTTTCATCTATATAAAAACTTATGTTTTTGGTACATTAGCAGTATATATCATCTCTATCATCACAATGATAGCCGAAGATTTTGCCTGTTCAGGTAATGGTTCGATGATTTTTTTGATTTGTTATTTTTCCACTTTCAGTATGCTAATGCTTGCACCTACTGATTCATCAAAACAATAGTTATGGAGTATTTATGAGTAAGGAATATATGAACGATGGTTCATTAAGTGAAAAATGGAAATACCGATTTAATTTTTATGATCAACATGGCTTTCCTGGATTCTGGGGAGCAACACCAGAATATAAAGCAGCATTTAAAGCATTAAAAGTAAGACAACGATTAACTATTCAAATGAATTTCATTGCTTTCTTCTGTTCCTGGATCTATTTATTTGTTCTGGGATTATGGAAAAAAGCAATTATAGTTCTATTACTTGGCATTCTATCTCTATTTGTTGGTGCACTAATTGGCGTTAACATTCTGGGAATTGCCGTAGCAGCCTATGTTGCTGTTAACACGAACAAATGGTTTTATGAGAAAGAGGTAAAAGGGTTAAATACCTGGAGCCTTTGAATAACAGGTGGCTTAGCCAGGCTAAACCACCGCTCTCGTTTTTTACAACCAGTTCTTCCGCTTAAAGTACAGATACGGTGCCAGGCCCGCGAGGATCATAAAGATAATCGCGCCTGGGTAGCCGAAACTCCACTTCAGTTCTGGCATAAACTCAAAGTTCATCCCGTAGCTGGAGGCAACCAGCGTTGGCGGCAGGAACACGACGGATACCACCGAGAAAATTTTGATGATGCGGTTCTGCTCGATGTTGATAAAACCCATTGCCGCCTGCATCAGGAAGTTCACCTTCTGGAACAGGGATTCGTTATGCGGCAGCAGGGATTCGATATCTCGCAGGATTTCACGCGCCTGCTCCAGTTGCCCACCCGGTAAACGCGCTTTACGCACCAGGAAGTTGAGCGCACGCTGGGTATCCATCAGACACAGGCGCACTTTCCAGCCGATATCTTCCAGTTCCGCCAGAGTGGAGAGCGCCTCGTCGTACTCATCGCCCTGATGCCCTTCCATAATCACCCGGCTCAACTGCTCCAGGTCGCTATAGATATTTTCAATTTCATCTGCCAACTGTTCGATTTTGGTTTCGAACAGATCCAGCAGCAGCTCGTAGGCGTTACCGTCCACCATCGACTGGCTACGGGCACGCATACGATACAGACGAAAAGCGGGCAGTTCACGCTCACGCAGAGTAAACAGACGACCATCACGGATGGTAAATGCCACAGTGGAGTTACCGGCGTGATCTTCCGCATCTTCAAAGAAGAAGAAGGAGTGAATATGCAGGCCGTCGTCGTCTTCAAAGAAACGTGCCGATGCTTCGATGTCTTCCAGTTCCGGGCGGGTTGCCAGGCTCTGACCAAGTTCAGATTGTACGCGCAGTCGCTCGTCGTCGTCCGGTTCGACAAGATCAATCCATACTGCATTTACAAGGGGTTGTGACTCTTCGACTTCCAGCCGGGTCAGTCGGTTATTTTCCAGTTGAAATGCGCTCAGCATGACCGGGACTCCCAATGCTTAAAATATCGGACAGTTCGGTGGGCACACAGAAACAAATTGGGTTTCAGACCATTAAACAGCCTGACTCAGCGCGACGGGAAAAATTGAGGTCGCTGACAACCGCTAAGGCTATCAGCAAAAAGGGATAGCCTTAGGAGTTGATCCTGGATGACAGGATAGTGAGCCAGTATCTACTGGGTGTGTCCAAGGCGAATGTCCTCTTAGAGTGATCGTGCGCGCATGTTACGCCAGCAAAATTTTGCCGTCAACACGCAACAGAACACCACAGAACAATAGTTGAACTTCGCGCTTTTTGGTACTCGTCAAGGTCGCTAACAGGATAAAAAAATCCCACATCCAGGACCTATAATGGCGCATCGGCTACTCATTGGTAAAGGAATGATCACCTTGAATCTCAAACGGATTTTTCTCGCCCTCACCTTACTTCCCTTGTTTGCTGTTGCCGCTGATGATTGCGCACTCTCAGATCCGACGCTGACCGTACAGGCGTATACCGTTAATCCTCAAACAGAGCGGGTGAAAATGTACTGGCAAAAAGCCAATGGCGAAGCGTGGGGAACGTTACACGCTCTGCTGGCGGATATGAATAGTCAGGGTCAGGTGCAGATGGCGATGAACGGCGGCATCTATGATGAAAACTATGCGCCGCTCGGTTTGTACATCGAAAACGGTCAGCAGAAGGTGGCGTTAAATCTCGCTTCAGGTGAAGGGAATTTCTTTATCCGTCCTGGCGGAGTGTTTTATGTCGCGGGAGATAAAGTCGGCATCGTTCGTCTGGATGCCTTCAAAACCAGTAAAGAGATTCAGTTTGCGGTGCAGTCAGGGCCAATGTTGATGGAAAACAGTGTAATTAATCCGCGTATTCTCCCCAACGTCGCCTCGCGCAAAATTCGTAATGGAGTAGGGATTAATAAGCAAGGGAACGCCGTGTTTTTACTTAGCCAGCAGGCGACCAACTTTTATGATTTTGCCTGCTATGCCAAAGCGAAACTGGACGTCGAGCAGCTCCTTTACCTTGATGGCACGATTTCACATATGTATGTGAAAGGCGGTGCGATTCCCTGGCAACGTTATTCCTTCGTCACCATGATTTCCGTCGAACAGAAAAGTTAGAGTGTCAGATACTGAATATGGTGCTGATGCCGGATGCGGCGTAAACGCCTTATCCGGCCTACATGACATTGCAATTTATTGAATCTGCATGATTTTGTAGGCCGAATAAGGTGCGCAGCACCACATCCGGCAACGTTATACTGTCTCCAGCCGGGCGTAAGCCGCCACCAGCCATTTAATACCCTGGCCCTGGAACGCCACCTGCAAACGGCTATGTTCACCGCTGCCTTCCATATTGACGATAGTGCCTTCGCCAAACTTGGCGTGGCGCACGCGCTGGCCGAGTTTGTAACCGCTGTCGTTCTCAGCCATCGGTGTACCCATACGCTGATGGCTGACCGGGCGGCTTACCGTAGCGCGCAGGCGCACCTCTTCCACACACTCTTCCGGCAACTCGCCGATAAAGCGCGACGGGCGATGGTAAACTTCTTTGCCATACAGACGGCGAGTTTCCGCGTAGGTCAGCGTCAGTTTCTGCATCGCGCGGGTTACACCAACGTAGGCCAGACGGCGTTCTTCTTCCAGACGTCCGCCTTCATCCAGCGACATCTGGCTTGGGAACATGCCCTCTTCCATACCAACGATAAACACCTGAGGAAACTCCAGACCTTTCGCCGAGTGTAGCGTCATCAACTGCACCGCATCCTGCCAGGTATCCGCCTGCCCTTCACCTGCTTCCAGTGCCGCATGGGAGAGGAACGCCTGCAGCGGCATTAAATCTTCGTCTTCTTCGTTGTAGCTGAATTGGCGCGTTGCCGTCACCAGTTCCTCTAAGTTTTCGATACGCGTCTGACCTTTTTCGCCCTTCTCCTGCTCGTACATGGTACGCAGGCCGGAGTCTTTAATTACCCGGTCAGTCTGTACATGCAGCGGCATATCGGCAGTTTCCTGCGCTAAGGCGTCGATCAGTTCCATAAACCGCTGTAAGGCGCTGGCAGCACGTCCGGCGAGGGCTTTTTCCTGCAACAGTTCACGACATGCCTGCCAGAGTGTTAACTGGCGATCGCGCGATGTCTGACGTACCACGTCCAGCGTCCGGTCACCAATACCCCGCGTTGGCGTATTCACCACACGCTCAAAGGCCGCGTCGTCGTTGCGGTTGGCAATCAGGCGCAGATACGAGAGCGCATCTTTGATTTCCTGGCGTTCGAAGAAGCGCATCCCGCCGTAAATACGGTACGGCATACTGGCCTGCAATAACGCCTCTTCGAGCACCCGCGACTGGGCGTTGCTGCGGTAGAGAATGGCGCACTCGGCAAGCGCTCCGCCGTTGTCCTGCCAGGTTTTGATGCGGTTAACCACAAAACGCGCTTCATCGAGTTCGTTAAAAGCGCAATAGAGGGAAATAGGCTCACCGTCCGCGCCATCGGTCCACAGTTTTTTACCCAGACGCCCGTTATTGTTTTCAATCAGGGCGTTAGCGGCGCTCAGAATATTGCTGGTAGAGCGGTAGTTTTGCTCCAGACGAATAGTTTCAGCACCGGGGAAATCATTAAGGAAACGCTGAATATTCTCCACCTGCGCCCCGCGCCAGCCGTAGATTGACTGGTCGTCATCGCCAACGATCATCACTTTGCCGGTATCGCCCGCCAGCAGGCGGATCCACGCGTACTGAATGTTGTTGGTATCCTGGAATTCGTCCACCAGGATGTTAGTAAAACGTTCGCGGTAGTGTTGCAGGATATGCGGCTTGTTAAGCCACAGTTCGTGGGCGCGCAGCAGCAGCTCGGCGAAGTCCACCAGGCCCGCGCGGTCACACGCTTCCTGATACGCCTGATACACCTTCTGCCAGGTCTGCTCCACCGGATTACCGTAGCTTTGAATATGATGCGGACGCAGGCCTTCATCTTTCTGGCTGTTGATGTACCACATTGCCTGGCGCGGCGGCCACTGCTTCTCGTCGAGGCTCATGGCTTTGATCAGACGCTTAAGCAGGCGTAGCTGGTCTTCGCTGTCGAGGATCTGGAAATCCTGCGGCAGGTTGGCGTCCATATGGTGCGCACGCAGCAAACGGTGCGCCAGCCCGTGGAAAGTGCCGACCCACATACCGCCCTGGCTGGTGCCCATCAGTTGCCCGATACGATGACGCATCTCCGCCGCCGCTTTGTTGGTAAACGTCACCGCCATAATCGAGTATGGCGAGCAGTTTTCCACGCTCATCAGCCAGGCGATACGATGCACCAGTACGCGCGTCTTACCACTGCCCGCGCCCGCCAGCACCAGAAGGTTGCTGCGTGGAGCGGCCACCGCTTCGCGCTGTTTGTCATTAAGGCTGTCGAGCAGGTAAGAAACGTCCATTGGCACCGCCGCGTAAAAATAGGTTGGGCGGAGAAGCGCAACGCCCTCCGCCAAAAAGCTGGGTATATATACAGATTTGCTGATTATATCAGCGAGGTCAGAGATGCCAACCGGGAAATTTCCAGATGCGGCAGTAAACGGCTGTCCCAGGTTTGCATCAGATCGCCATTTTCCGGTCTGATCCAACAGGCCTGCATTCCGCTGCGAATTGCCCCACCCACGTCAGTGGTGAGATCGTCCCCAACATGTAAGATCTCGCCGATCGGCACGTTGAGTTTTTCCGCAGCCAAAAAGTACATATCGCTGAACGGTTTTGAGCGCCCGTGCGGGCCAGCGCGCAGCACAAACTCAAAATAATCCCCCAAACCAAACAGTTCCGGCTGGGCGTTACCGTTGGTGATCGCCACCAGCGGCCATTTCTTCGCCAGCTGTTTTAAGGTGTCGTGAGTTTGCTGCGGGACGTCGATTCGGCTGCGCCATTTGGCAAAGTTAATCATTGCTGCGTGTGCGCCTGCACTGGCTTCTTCGGCACTCAGCCCGGCGTCGAGCATCGCTTGTTCAATCGAACGAAAACGCCAACGCGTCACGTCGTGATAAATCTCGGGTTCCGCTTCCCGTACCGCCTGGCGCAGGCGTTGCAGATCTTCATTCTGGAAGCTGCGCAGCGCCGGATGATAATTTTGCACAAAGGTAAGCGCCTCTCGCTCGGTGCGCAAAATCACCGGACGGTTATCGTAAAGGGTATCATCCAGGTCAAAGGTGAGCGCCGAGATGCGCCCCAAAGGCCGGTAAAAACGCATTATTTCCCCCGTTTGGCGCGTGGATGCGCCGCATCGTACACCGAGGCAAGGTGTTGAAAATCAAGATGAGTATAGATTTGCGTGGTGGAGAGGTTGGCATGACCCAGTAGCTCCTGCACACCACGAAGATCGCCGCTCGACTCCAGCATATGCGTAGCGAACGAGTGACGTAATTTATGTGGGTGAACGTGATTATTCAGCCCTTGTTTTATGCCCCATTCGGCAAAGCGTTTCTGCACATTACGCGCGGAGATACGCTTGCCCAGTTTCGACAGAAAAAGCGCGTCGTCTTCGCTACCAAACAGGTCGCGCAAATCAAGCCAGTGCTCAATCCACGCCACAGCGTTGCGACCAATCGGCAGGCGGCGCTCTTTGCTGCCTTTCCCCATTACCCACACTTCACCAGACTCCAGGTCGAGGTGTTTGATATCCAGCCCCACCAGCTCGGAAAGACGCAGACCCGCGCCGTACATCACTTCCAGCATTGCACGGTCGCGTACAGCGAGGGGATCGTTGATATCAATATCCAGCAGCCGATTCATATCGTCGACGTCGATGTTTTTCGGCAGATGACGCGGCGCTTTCGGTGCCGAAACACCTTTCGCCGGGTTAGCTTTGAGTTCGTTCTGGCTGACCAGCCAGTCAAAAAAGCTACGTAGCGCAGAAAGCCGTAACGCGAGGCTTGCTGCTCCCAGCCCTTTACGGCGACTGCGTACAGCAAAATTGCGTACCATCGCTGCATCGCATTGTTGCCAGCTTTGCAGGCCGTTTTCGCTGGCAAAATTGATGATCGCCTCAAGCTGACGCTGGTAGTTAAGTAGGGTTATCGGGCTAAGCTGACGCTCCACGCTCAGATAACGTAGGTAGCGTTCTACATCGGTGTGTAAATCGGTCATACGCGTTCAATCCAACGCTCCAGAAGCTCCGGCAACATCAGCGCAATTTCATGAAGTAACTGCGTTCCCTGCCCTTGTTGATAGTGACTGGCATCGCGACTGGTAAACAGCACGACACCCAAATCAGCATCGCTTCCCAGCATCGACATCGCCACCGATCCCACCGCTTTCGCTTCCGGTAGCACCACCAGCAGCTCTGGTCCGTTAAGCGGCCCAAGATAGTGCTGTTCCTGCCCCAAACGCTGAATACGCAGCGGTTCGAAAGACTGACGGCTTAATGCCAGATGAGTGTGGTTCGACGGCGCACCTAAGCGCCAGCGATCCGGAAACAGGCGCAGACTCGCACCTGCCAGGCCGAGATCGCGCGCCCAGCGGTGAAAGCGCATCAGCATATCGTCGAGACTGCTGGCGGCGGTGAGACTGCGCTGCAGGTAGAGTAGGCGATAAAACAGGCCTTCGTTGGCGATAGCCTGTTCCATCAACAGCGCCATGTTCTCTTCCAGAACATGAATATGATTACGTGCGCGGGCCATGTGCCACTCGACCAACGAAACGGTGCCGCGTACCGGATGCGGCACACGTATCGCTTCTACTGCGCGCGCATTGCGGATAAAAAACTCAGGATTTTTAATCAGATAATCGACAACCGCCCGGTCATCAAGCTCCGTGAGTGTTTCCTGCAGTTCTTCCCCTGGTTGCTTCATAGATGAATAAATCCGTCGTAGACATGTACCGCCGGGCCAGTCATATATAACGGGTGACCCGGACCTTTCCAGGCGATATCAAGACGACCGCCGGGGAGTTCCACGCGTACTTCTTCGGCCAGCAAACCTTGCTGAATCCCTACTGCAACCGCCGCACACGCGCCGCTGCCGCAGGCCTGGGTTTCTCCTGCCCCACGCTCATAAACGCGTAAACGAATATGCTCGCGCTTAACCACTTGCATAAAACCGATATTGGCTCGCTCCGGAAAACGCTCGTGGCTTTCCAAAACAGGACCAAGCGTTTCTACCGCCGCGGTATCGAGATCATCGACCTGAATCACGCAATGCGGATTTCCCATCGACACCACGCCGCATAAGATTGTCTGCTCGGCGGCGCGCATAATATAGGTCTTTTCCGCTTTGTTAGCGCGAAACGGCACAGCGGAAGGTTCGAAGTTGGGTTCGCCCATATTTACGCGGACCAGATCATCATCGGTGACGGTCAGAACCATCCGCCCGTTGGCGGTGCTGACGCGGATATCGCGCTTATTGGTCAGCCCTTTCAGGCGCACAAAACGGGCAAAGCAGCGCGCACCGTTGCCGCACTGCGCCACTTCACTGCCATCA
Organism: Shigella dysenteriae; assembly: GCF_022354085.1. Classification (NCBI taxonomy): domain Bacteria; kingdom Pseudomonadati; phylum Pseudomonadota; class Gammaproteobacteria; order Enterobacterales; family Enterobacteriaceae; genus Shigella; species Shigella dysenteriae. The sequence continues at coordinate 4,953,687 of NZ_CP055055.1, read as the reverse complement.
GCATTGAAAATGCGATAGTGAAAATCCAGTTCAGGATCATACGGCGGCTCAACCACCAGCAGCTGGTCAAACCCTACCCCCAGGTGCCGATCCGCCAGGCGACGAATCAGCTCCGGTGAAAAAAAGACATTCTGCGTTACCGCGTCGACGACCATAAAATCGTTGCCAAGGCCATGCATTTTCGAGAACTGCATCATTTACTCCAATCACGCGGGTACAGAAACTGACTTCTAGTAATTCACCTGGGATGGACCATCGCCAGTGGCGCGATCGTTTTTATCCGGCACCGTGGATTGCGTTTGCGTCTCTACCGGTTTGGTCGGCGGCGGTGCATTTTTATCTGCAGGCGGGAAATAGAGCGGACCTTTCAGACCGCAGCCCGTCAGGCTGAAGAGAGTAAGTAATACAGTGAGTGCCTTAAACACGTTTTTCATTATGGATTGCCTGTAAAGTTCATCGCTTTCTGCTTTCTATCATCGCAGGAGAAGGCGTAAAAGCAAGCGTTTAGCGACTCTTTATGAAGTCTGAAAAGTGAGGAAATGCTGCGAGTATAACGCTTACTCGTGAGGATTTATGTTCTGCTGGCAGTTTCGTGATCAACACCTCGCGCCAGGATGGCTTTATGCACTATCGCAATGTGGTTTGTTTGTTGGCTTGTTCATTGTTCTTATCGTCGGCATGGGGATGTCGGCTTGATGCACCTGAACATAATATTTACCAGAAACAGGGAAAAGGCGTGGTGTACCTGCGCCCTTATAAAGAAACAAATCTTTCTCTACCTGACGTGAATTACAAGAGTTTGCGTCGGTTACCCAATTTATTAATAGACCCGACAACACTAGACGAATGGGATAAAGAACCGCCTCAGACTGATTTGACAACCGACTACCTCTATGAGGGCGCACAGGCCTGGTATCCTCATTATTCCTGGTATAGCGATGGTCGCAATATCCTCTACGCGGGTGAAGTTGTGCAAAACCCTCCCGGCACACCTCCCGTCGATGTCGCCTCGTTCAAGGCATGGGGTGATTTTGCTGCAGATAAACACAGTCTCTATTTTGAAGGCAAGCGCACCGATGACAATGGTGGGAGAAATAGCTTAGATATCAAAACGCTGCATCAGGTGGAATTCCGGCCTCCCTGGGCTCCTGACTTACTGGGGCTGATATTACGTGACGCTAATTTCTTGTATATCAATGGGCATCGCCTCGCTGACCCCGAGAGTTTCCGTGTGCTGGCGCAGAAGTCCTGGGATCAGCGAGGAAAGTTTTCCACCACGTTTAACCCCTGCGTTGCCGTACCATTCGGCCCCTGGGATACCCTGGCTCGTACACGGACCAAAATCCTGATCAACGGTGAACAGCTTGTTGCCGACCCGGACACCTTTTCCGTCGTGCGCTGGATGCCCGGCTCACTCTTGACCTGGCGTGATAAAAACGGGCTACAGCGTAAAGTCCTCGACAAGGAAAATCTGGCGTGGGATGAGGATTTAACAAAGCACTGTCTGGATTTTTCTCTGCTGGAAAAGAAAGTGTTCTGGCGTCAGGGGCCTGACTGTAAACAGGAAGAATTACCGGGACTCGATCCGGAACAGTTTCACCCCATCAGTGATGCTGTCGCACAGTATCAGGACTCGCTTTATACCATCATCGAAACAGAGTCTGGTGACCGCAAGCTGGAGATCGTGAAACTTGATGATCCCAATCTTATTATCAACAAACGTTTCAACGCCGGGAAACGCCACGGCTATTTACTTACGCGTGCCGAAGGGTGGCCATACCATTCCGGTTTACACGTGTTTGAATCTGACGGACCGCTGATCTTACTGGATAACCGTTCTCCGGATGAACGCGAAGCCCATCTTAATGACCATCCCTTTTTGCGTAGATGGTATGCCCGCGATAACCGCTACGTTTACAGCTTTGATGGCGCGCAGCTCTGGCGATACCGCACCGCTGATCCGAAACAAGTTCGCTTAATCTGGAAGGAACAACATTCGGGATATGGCTACGGGGTAAATTACAAAACGGGATATCTGGACGGAAAAATTACCGATGACGGCGAATTTATTCCTGCCCCGCGCAATGAGGCGACAAAATGAAGGGTCAAATAATCACAGTTGCACTCATCCTGTTGGGGCACACATTTCTGACACCTGCTGTACAGGCCATAGGGTTCGACTATTACAATGATCACGGTGTTATGTCTTACGGTAAAGGTTATGGGGAGGATGAGAAAATCATTGCCCAATTTCCGAAGATGAACAGAGCCGATTTGCGCCTTGTGACAAATATATCCGGGGAGCGGGAGTTAGTGGAAGGCTATATACCCACTGATGAAATAAGCATAAAAAATGAGGAATACCACTGGGTGACAGACGGCCGCGTTATTCTCTGGCGTGGCAAAATCGTTAGCAATCCACCGGGAACACCCACTGTCGATATTGCCAGCTTTCAGGCTATGGGCCGCTTCGCGGTCGATAAATATAGCCTCTATTTTGATGGACAGCGCACCGAAAGTAATAGCGGCGCGTCACGTGTTGATCTGGCGACACTAAAAGCTATCGAAGGTAACTCTACCACGCTGGTGGATAGTAAAAATCTCTATTTGTCCGGTCGACGTCAGGGGAGCAGCAATAATGTTACTGTATTAGAAAAAAGATGGTGGGGTATTAATCCACGTCTTATGAGTGTAAACAGAAATTTGTATTCCAATGATCTGCTTATCCGCAGTGGGCAGAATATTTATTTAAATGCCGTTCACCTTACAGCGAATGCAGACTCATTTGAGATAATTCGCTGGATACCTCATTCACTGCTGGTTTTTCGCGACAATAAGGGTCTGCATCGTTATCCCTTTGGGCAATTGTCTGGCAAAGCGATACCCGTAGATGATGACGTCTCTTTTGAAGTAGGGGAAAGTCGCGTTCGCTGGCGTAAACAGCTCACGCCCGACCGTCAGTGGAGCAAGTGGATAGACCTACCAGGTATTGAACCTGAACAATTTCATCTGATTACTGGCAATATTGCGCAATATAAAGATCGGTTGTATGTAACAAAATTATCGACATTTGGTGAAGACCAGCTTGAGATAATCCCGCTGGATACGCCAGACCTGGTCATTGATCACTCATTTAATAGCGGCAAACAGCATGCTTATTTTATCCGCCAATTACGGTCAAAGAGCGTGCAAATTATTCCAGTTAACGGTCCGCTAACTAAAAACGATCGCTTCGCTTATGACGATCGCAATGTTTATACATGGACCGATACAGAGGTAAGGATTACACCCTCCCCCTGCCCGGCGAAAACACGCGTCAGAGAAGAGAATGTGCGCGAACTTCACAACAGAGACATTATTATTCCGTTGACGGATGAATCATGCCGTAACGCAGCCGCAGAGGTGCAAACTTTGAAGCCCTGACCCCATGCCGCTATACTGCCGCCATCACTTAAAAACAGGATACAACAATGAACGACAGTGAATTTCATCGCCTGGCTGATCAACTGTGGCTGACCATTGAAGAGCGTCTGGACGACTGGGATGGCGACAGCGATATCGACTGCGAAATCAACGGCGGCGTGCTGACCATTACCTTTGAGAATGGCAGCAAAATCATTATCAACCGCCAGGAACCGCTGCACCAGGTATGGCTGGCAACCAAACAAGGCGGCTACCATTTTGATCTGAAAGGCGATGAGTGGATTTGCGATCGCAGCGGCGAAACCTTCTGGGATTTGCTGGAACAGGCGGCGACGCAGCAGGCGGGTGAAACAGTCAGTTTCCGCTAAGATTGCATGCCGGATAAGCCTCGCTTTCCGGCACGTTCATCACGAAAAATATTGCTGTAATAGCGGCGTATCGTGATCCTGATTGGCAGGCGGCATGTTACCGATAGATTTTGTGCGGAACGGAATCACCTGTTCACGACCATCAACCTTCACAATCTGATAGAACTGCGGCAGGTTGAAGTTGATGAAGCTTGAGCCGTAGGTGAAGCGGTCGTGCGATGACGAGTAGAAGCGACTGACGTCACGCACCAGTTCCTCTTTGCTGCCTTCGCAGTGGTGATACACCTCAACCCGGTTGCTTTCGTCGAGAATGTAGATATTAAAGCCATTCTCGTCTTGCGTTTCTTCGAAGAAGAACTGGATGATCCCTTCACTAGCAAAGCCGTCCACCACCGCCGGTAATTTGACGTGATTGGTTTCAACCTGCACTGACAAGCCGTGCAGTTTGTTATGCGAAATAGCGCCATAAAACTCGATGGCGTTTTCCAGTTTTTGTACCGATACATTCAGGCGTTCGAAGAACAACCCCCAGGTTTGACCAGAAACGCGCAGCGCCTTGAAACGCCCGGTTTCCTGGCGGGTGCTGGAAAGGCGCAGTTCAATACACTCAGAAACCAGTTGCTGCACGCGAGTACGGATTAACCCGCGCAGATGCTGGCTATAACAGAAGACTTCCACGCTATCTGGCGGTGCGGCGTCCTGATGCATTTTGCCGAGAATAGTTTTCAGGGCTTCGATCATCGATTGCTCGCCGTTGAAGTGCAGCGTACGCACTTCGTTCCACGAGTTGCGGTACAGCAGGTCAACGCTACCTACCAGGCAATTTTGATTCTCGCCAAAGCTGAAGACATCCAGCTTACGGAAATCAAAATGCACCACCTGATTGCGGAACGCCGCTGTCGGGTCATATTCCAGGTTAACGATAATCGCCAGATGGCGGATCTCACACGGGCTGTAGAGCGCCTTCGGTGTCGGTGCAGGTAAGCGCAGCGGGAAATGGTGCGACACGTCGGCGACCATCTCCTGCAACTTAGGCAAATCGACAATGCCGTTACCTTTAATATACAAACGGGTGCGCGAGGTCAGCAGGCCGTTAAACCATGCCCACGCCACCAGTTTATTCAGGTAACGGTTATATTCCAGCGGCTGATGGCTGATGATCGACTCAATATTTGGCGCGCGGTTATACAGATACCAACCTGAACGGTTAGCACGGCCCGGCGGCACATAAATAAAGGTCAGATTCGGTTCCGAGAGATCGGGTGAAATCTGCGGGTTTACCAGCGTCACTTTACCTGGTAATGCTTCAAACGCGGCATACAGCTTACGCGTCAGCACGCCGATATCCTGCGGACTGGCGGAGACGCTAAGGTTATTGCGACGCGCAAAGCGGATCAGATTACGGTAGCTCTGCATCATCGCGTCGAGCAACTCGTTGTGCGCCTCACGCACCTGATCAATCTTCCAGTTAGCGCGGTTATCGAGCATTGCCAGACGAGCTTCGTCCCAACCCCACTCGCTCACTAACTGGCTCAACACTGCGCGACGCCAGCCTACGCAGGCGCGTTCACGGCTGAGCTTTTCGCACACTTTTAAATAGAAGCAGCGACGTACTAAATCCAGACGGGTAAAATCTTCAATCGCCGCCAGGTATTCAGTAACACGCTCCAGCATCATGCAGTATGGATCGAGACCAAACGATACAATCTCGCCGTCGTGCAAACGCTGTTTGATATCTTTCGCCAGCAGACGTGGGTTCGGGTATTCCCAGGAATAGGCTTCCAGCAGCAGTGTTTTCAGTACCGCTTTGTATGGGGAATCGATACTCTTGTAGAGCTGCCAAAGGCTGGCACCAAAGTACTCTTCAGCAGAAAGCGAGCTTAAGCCACCGAGATCCAGCCATTCATTTGGCGTCAGCACGCCCTGCGCGTAAAGCGTCATCACATAGTCGTCGTAATGCTCTTCTTCGTCGCACGGCACCATATTCCACAGAATACGCTTACCGGCGAGACGCACGGCGGTACGATAAAATTCGTCAAGCAGCAGTATATGCTGGGTGGAGCCACAATCTTCGCCCCCCAGGCTGCCGCTTTCATTATGACGGAAGCGGTTTTCATCAATCAGGAAGAAGCTGACTTCCACACCCAGCGAGGCGGCCCAGCTTTCCAGCAGACTACATTTACGTTGTAGTAACTGGCGCTCTTCGCTATCGAGCCAGGATTGATGACAGACCCAGATATCCAGGTCAGAGGAACAACTTTGCCCTACGGACGAGGTGCTGCCCATGGTGTATACACCAGTAATTGGAAGCTCACCTTTCGGTGGGTCCTGTACTGACATTCCACGATACAGTTCAAGCTCGTTCAGGTAGTGGCGTTGAGTTTCATCAGGCGTGTAAAGGCAAATGCCTTTGGGAACGTTACCATCAAGGTAACCCGGCATTAGCGGATGGTGATAGTGCAACAATGTCGGCAGTAGACTGTAGACCTGTTGGAATGCAGGCCCCATAGCAGCAAGCGCGCGATCCACACGCAATTGATTTATGGCATCCAGTCTCTGTTTCAGAGTCTCAATATAGAGGTACAAGACGTATCGCCTGATTTGCTACCCGTCATGACTGTGATTCCGCCAACATCAACGGTAACACGCGGCATTCGGGATATTTCGTATGTCAAAGGTAACCGTTACCACTTTTCGCGCCTGGTTTTTTTAGTTTCACGACGAAAAAATGGTCTAAAACGTGATCAATTTAACACCTTGCTGATTGACCGTAAAGAAAGATGCGCTACATACAAGTGTAGCACCGTTTATTCTCTGTAAATTCCTTATTACGACGGCGTGAAACGCCTGTCAGGATCCACTGCCAGACCTCATTTTACGGTTTGCGCAGGCGTCTACGTTTCACCACAACACTGACATCACTCTGGCAAGGATGTTAGGATGGACCACGGATGATAATGACGGTAACAAGCATGTTAGACAATGTTTTAAGAATTGCCACACGCCAAAGCCCACTTGCACTCTGGCAGGCACACTATGTCAAAGACAAGTTGATGGCGAGCCATCCGGGCCTGGTGGTTGAACTGGTACCGATGGTGACGCGCGGCGATGTGATTCTTGATACGCCGCTGGCGAAAGTAGGCGGAAAAGGCTTATTTGTAAAAGAGCTGGAAGTCGCGCTCCTGGAGAATCGCGCCGATATCGCCGTACATTCAATGAAAGATGTGCCGGTTGAATTCCCGCAAGGTCTGGGGTTGGTCACTATTTGTGAGCGTGAAGATCCTCGCGATGCCTTTGTGTCCAATAATTATGACAGTCTGGATGCGTTACCGGCAGGCAGTATCGTCGGGACGTCCAGTTTACGTCGCCAGTGCCAACTGGCTGAACGCCGCCCGGATCTGATTATCCGCTCCCTGCGCGGCAACGTCGGCACTCGCCTGAGCAAACTAGATAACGGCGAATACGATGCCATCATTCTTGCCGTAGCCGGACTAAAACGTTTAGGTCTGGAGTCCCGCATTCGCGCCGCGTTACCACCCGAGATTTCTCTTCCGGCGGTAGGACAAGGTGCAGTCGGTATTGAATGCCGCCTTGATGATACGCGCACTCGCGAGCTGCTTGCCGCGCTGAATCACCACGAAACTGCACTGCGCGTTACCGCAGAACGCGCCATGAATACCCGTCTCGAAGGTGGATGTCAGGTGCCAATTGGTAGCTACGCCGAGCTTATTGATGGTGAAATCTGGCTGCGTGCGCTGGTCGGCGCGCCGGACGGTTCGCAGATTATTCGCGGTGAACGCCGCGGTGCGCCGCAAAATGCCGAACAAATGGGGATTTCGCTGGCAGAAGAGCTACTGAATAACGGCGCGCGCGAGATCCTCGCTGAAGTCTATAACGGAGACGCCCCGGCATGAGTATCCTTGTCACCCGCCCGTCTCCCGCTGGAGAAGAGTTAGTGAGCCGTCTGCGCACACTGGGGCAGGTGGCCTGGCATTTTCCGCTGATTGAGTTTTCTCCGGGTCGACAATTACCGCAACTTGCTGATCAACTGGCAGCGCTGGGGGAGAGCGATCTGTTGTTTGCCCTCTCGCAACACGCGGTTGCTTTTGCCCAATCACAGCTGCATCAGCAAGATCGTAAATGGCCCCAACTACCTACTTATTTCGCCATTGGACGCACCACCGCACTGGCGCTACATACCGTAAGCGGACAGAAGATTCTCTACCCACAGGATCGGGAAATCAGCGAAGTCTTGCTACAATTACCTGAATTACAAAATATTGCGGGCAAACGTGCGCTGATATTACGTGGCAATGGCGGTCGTGAGCTAATTGGGGATACCCTGACGGTGCGCGGTGCTGAGGTCACTTTTTGTGAATGTTATCAACGATGCGCAATCCATTACGATGGTGCAGAAGAAGCGATGCGCTGGCAATCCCGCGAGGTGACGATGGTCGTTGTTACCAGCGGTGAAATGTTGCAGCAACTCTGGTCGCTGATCCCACAATGGTATCGTGAGCACTGGTTACTACACTGTCGACTATTGGTCGTCAGTGAGCGTTTGGCGAAACTCGCCCGGGAACTGGGCTGGCAAGACATTAAGGTCGCCGATAACGCTGACAACGATGCGCTTTTACGGGCATTACAATAACTCTCATAACAGGAAGCCATAATGACGGAACAAGAAAAAACCTCCGCCGTGGTTGAAGAGACCAGGGAGGCCGTGGACACCACGTCACAACCTGTCGCAACAGAAAAAAAGAGTAAGAACAATACTGCATTGATTCTCAGCGCGGTGGCTATCGCTATTGCTCTGGCGGCGGGTGTCGGTTTGTATGGCTGGGGTAAACAACAGGCCGTCAATCAGACCGCCACCAGCGATGCCCTGGCTAACCAACTGACGGCATTGCAAAAAGCCCAGGAGAGCCAAAAAGCCGAGCTGGAAGGCATTATTAAGCAACAAGCTGCACAGCTTAAGCAGGCGAATCGTCAGCAAGAAACGCTGGCAAAACAGTTGGATGAAGTCCAACAAAAGGTCGCCACCATTTCCGGCAGCGATGCTAAAACCTGGCTGCTGGCTCAGGCCGATTTTCTGGTGAAACTCGCCGGACGGAAGCTGTGGAGCGATCAGGACGTCACGACCGCTGCAGCGTTGCTGAAAAGTGCAGATGCCAGCCTGGCGGATATGAATGACCCGAGTCTGATTACCGTTCGTCGGGCAATTACCGATGATATCGCCAGCCTTTCTGCAGTTTCGCAGGTGGATTATGACGGCATCATCCTTAAGCTTAATCAGCTTTCAAATCAGGTAGATAACCTGCGTCTGGCCGATAATGACAGCGATGGTTCGCCGATGGATTCCGACGGTGAAGAGCTTTCCAGTTCCATCAGCGAATGGCGTATCAATCTGCAAAAAAGCTGGCAGAACTTTATGGACAACTTCATTACGATTCGCCGTCGTGATGACACCGCCGTACCGCTGTTAGCGCCAAATCAGGATATCTATCTGCGCGAAAATATTCGCTCTCGCCTGCTGGTCGCAGCACAAGCTGTACCGCGTCACCAGGAAGAGACTTATCGCCAGGCGCTGGAGAACGTCTCCACCTGGGTACGAGCTTACTACGATACTGATGATGCCACCACCAAAGCGTTCCTCGACGAGGTGGACCAGTTAAGCCAGCAAAATATCTCGATGGATCTTCCGGAAACCCTGCAAAGCCAGGCGATGCTGGAAAAACTGATGCAGACCCGCGTGCGTAACCTGCTGGCACAACCGGCAGCGGGGACAACGGAAGCTAAACCTGCACCGCAAGCTGCACCGCAAGCTGATACTCCGGCAGCCGCGCCGCAAGGAGAATAACCATGCTAAAAGTGTTATTGCTCTTTGTGTTGCTGATTGCGGGGATCGTGGTTGGCCCGATGATTGCCGGTCATCAGGGTTATGTGCTGATCCAGACCGACAACTACAATATCGAAACCAGCGTCACGGGCCTGGCGATCATATTGATTCTGGCGATGGTAGTGCTGTTTGCCATTGAGTGGCTACTGCGGCGGATCTTCCGCACTGGCGCGCACACCCGTGGGTGGTTTGTCGGGCGTAAGCGTCGCCGTGCACGTAAGCAGACCGAACAGGCGCTGCTGAAACTGGCGGAAGGCGATTATCAGCAAGTTGAAAAGCTGATGGCGAAAAATGCCGATCACGCTGAACAACCGGTGGTGAACTATCTACTGGCTGCCGAAGCCGCGCAACAACGTGGTGATGAAGCGCGCGCCAACCAACATCTGGAACGCGCAGCGGAGCTGGCCGGCAATGACACCATTCCGGTAGAAATCACCCGTGTACGTCTGCAACTGGCCCGTAATGAAAACCATGCTGCACGCCACGGCGTGGATAAGCTGCTGGAAGTTACGCCACGCCATCCGGAAGTATTACGTCTGGCGGAACAGGCGTATATCCGCACAGGTGCATGGAGTTCGCTGCTGGATATTATCCCATCAATGGCGAAAGCCCATGTTGGTGATGAAGAACATCGTGTAATGCTGGAACAACAGGCATGGATTGGCCTGATGGATCAGGCGCGTGCCGATAACGGTAGCGAAGGTTTGCGTAACTGGTGGAAAAACCAAAGCCGGAAAACGCGTCATCAGGTAGCGTTGCAGGTGGCAATGGCGGAACATCTTATTGAATGTGACGATCATGATACTGCCCAGCAAATTATCATCGATGGCCTGAAACGCCAGTACGACGATCGCCTACTGCTGCCGATTCCTCGACTGAAAACAAACAATCCGGAACAGCTGGAAAAAGTGCTGCGCCAGCAAATCAAAAACGTCGGCGATCGCCCGCTGTTGTGGAGCACACTGGGCCAGTCACTGATGAAGCACGGAGAATGGCAGGAAGCATCGCTCGCCTTCCGCGCAGCGCTGAAACAACGTCCGGACGCCTACGATTACGCATGGCTTGCCGACGCGCTGGACAGACTGCACAAGCCGGAAGAAGCTGCAGCGATGCGTCGCGACGGTTTGATGTTAACGTTGCAGAACAACCCACCACAGTAGTTCCTTCTCACCCGGAGGCAAGCACCTCCGGGGCCTTCCTGACACATAAAAAAACGCCTGCTCTTATTACGGAGCAGGCGTTAAAACAGGTCTGTATGACAACAAGTGGGTGCTTCACTCAACGTTGTGTCCATGGTGTCTGATGAGGCATAAGCGACATCTGTCAGTGGACGATAAGCACCGTAAACGGCTCTGCGTCATTCCGGAGTTTATGAGGCACTAAGGCGAACATAAGAGATGGAATGAGCATCTACTCGTTTATTATGCCACAGAGAATCGGGAAATAACATCCCTTAACACTTGTTATGAGATAATTCTGTAATCCTCTTTGCTTCCTGAGTAATAACTTCCTGAGTGAATATTTAACCTGAGCTTGATCCTACACATACTTATTATGAATGATAAAATTCATTCAATTAATAACACATATATTAATTGCCGTTAAAACTAAAAACAGCATCAATAATCAACGCGATATAATAAACCTGCCTTACATATCAACTGCGCCAGAGGTAGGATTGAAAACGCTCTCCTGATTTTTAAATTCATTTCTTGGATAAATAAATAATTTATTTTTATCACTATTATTTATGTAATCATCCTGTCAGGGAGAGGGATCTCAATTATCAATGCTTAATTACGTCATCATTTTGTTGACATGAAACCGGAGCATTTTGCATGGAAATTTCGTTTTCACCCAAACTACTGGTGGTCGCTGTCGCCGCCGCTATTCCTTTGCTCGCCAGTGCTGCAGATACCCCCTCAACCGCTACCGCGCGCGAAGGCTATGCCGGGTATGATCACCCCAATCAGTACCTGGTTAAACCTGCAACCACCATTGCCGATAATATGATGCCTGTGATGCAGCATCCGGCACAGGATAAAGAAACCCAGCAGAAGCTGGCGGAATTAGAGAAAAAGACCGGTAAGAAACCGAACGTGGTTGTTTTCTTACTGGATGACGTGGGCTGGATGGATGTCGGCTTTAATGGCGGTGGCGTGGCGGTAGGTAACCCAACGCCAGATATTGACGCCGTTGCCAGCCAGGGATTGATTTTAACCTCTGCCTATTCTCAACCAAGTTCTTCCCCTACCCGCGCCACTATTCTCACCGGGCAGTACTCCATCCACCACGGCATTCTTATGCCGCCGATGTACGGGCAACCGGGCGGGCTGCAAGGGTTAACCACCCTGCCGCAATTGCTGCACGACCAAGGTTACGTCACCCAGGCTATCGGGAAATGGCATATGGGGGAAAACAAAGAGTCGCAGCCGCAGAACGTCGGCTTTGATGATTTCCGTGGCTTCAACTCAGTGTCCGATATGTATACCGAATGGCGCGATGTTCACGTCAACCCGGAAGTCGCCCTGAGTCCGGACCGTTCTGAATACATCAAGCAATTACCATTTAGCAAAGATGATGTTCATGCTGTACGCGGCGGCGAACAGGAGGCCATTGCTGACATTACGCCGAAATATATGGAAGACCTGGATCAACGCTGGATGGAATATGGCGTTAAGTTCCTCGACAAGATGGCGAAGAGCGATAAACCTTTCTTCTTATATTACGGTACGCGCGGCTGTCACTTCGATAACTACCCGAACGCCAAATATGCGGGAAGTTCTCCGGCCCGTACCTCTTATGGTGACTGTATGGTAGAGATGAACGATGTGTTCGCTAATCTCTACAAAACGCTGGAGAAAAACGGTCAGCTGGATAACACGCTTATTGTCTTCACCTCCGATAACGGCCCGGAAGCCGAAGTGCCTCCGCACGGTCGCACACCGTTCCGTGGTGCGAAAGGATCTACCTGGGAAGGCGGCGTTCGCGTTCCAACTTTCGTGTACTGGAAAGGCATGATCCAACCGCGTAAATCTGACGGCATTGTTGATCTGGCAGATCTCTTCCCAACAGCACTGGATCTGGCGGGGCATCCTGGCGCGAAAGTCGCGAATTTAGTGCCGAAAACCACCTTTATCGATGGTGTGGACCAGACATCTTTCTTCCTGGGAACAAACGGTCAGTCTAACCGTAAGGCCGAGCACTACTTCCTCAACGGCAAACTCTCTGCTGTACGTATGGATGAGTTCAAATACCATGTGCTGATTCAGCAGCCATACGCTTATACCCAGAGCGGGTATCAGGGTGGGTTCACCGGCACGGTAATGCAAACAGCCGGATCGTCGGTGTTTAACCTGTATACCGATCCGCAGGAGAGCGACTCTATCGGCGTGCGCCATATTCCGATGGGTGTACCGCTACAGACCGAAATGCACGCGTATATGGAGATCCTGAAAAAATATCCACCACGCACGCAGATTAAATCTGATTAAGCCGGCGCTATCGCTGAGATCTGCCTTTGCCGGATGCGATGCTGACGCATCTTATCCAGCATACAGAACGCTGCAATTTATTGAATTTGCACGATCATGTAGGCCGGATAAGGCGTTTACGCCGCATCCGGCAATCAACCGCAGGCGGCCACAAAATGGCCGCTTTTTTACTTACTCACCACCAGCAAATGCGCATGCATAATGTCGCTGGCCGGACGACCGTGCGCCAGCAAATCAGCCATTGCTTTAAGATATGGCGGTAGATGGCGGAAATAACGCTGATACCCGGCACACAAATAATTCAGTCCCGGTTTGCCGCTGGCATCGAGCATGAAGCGGTGTTTCGGGCAGCCTCCCCAGCACGCTTTTAACACGTTGCAACTGCGACACTGCGCCGGTAACTGCTTAAATTTATCTTCACCAAAAGCCTGCTGCTGCGGAGAATCTACCATTTCTGCAATTGTTTGCTGGTGCATATTCCCCAACCGATATTGCGGATAAACATAGTGATCGCAGGCGTAAACGTCGCCGTTGTGCTCAACAATCACCGAGCGCCCACAGGTTGGCTGATGATGGCAAACCGCACCCGGCGCACCGACAAAATTGGCAAACGCCCATTCGATATTCATCACGAAAATCTTGCCGACGTCGCGTTTAATCCAGTGGTCGAATATCGCCACCAGAAATTCACCAAATTCATCGGGGCGCACAGACCATTCCGTCAGTTCCCCCTGAATATCACCAGGCGCATGTAGTTTCAGTCCTTCGCGGGCAGTCGTTTCATCAGCCAGGCGCTCGACCACCGGAATAAACTGGATGAATTCCACTCCCGCATCGCACAAAAAATCATATACCTGCAACGGTTGCTGCGCGCTGGTGCGATTAACGCAGACCAGCACGTTATAGTCGACATGATGTTTTTGCAGGAACGTCAGGGCACGCATCACCAGCTTATGCGTGGGTCTGCCACCTTTAGTCACGCGATATTGATTGTGGATCTCAGCCGGACCATCCAGCGATAACCCAACAAGAAAATGATTTTCTGCCAGAAATGCACACCATTCGTCATCGAGCAGCACGCCGTTAGTCTGGAAGCTGTTACTTATCTTCCTGCCAGCACCATATTTCGCCTGTAGCGCTACGGCACGGCGGTAAAACTCCAGCCCGAGTAGCGTTGGTTCGCCGCCCTGCCAGGTAAAAGCCACTTCGTTTTGCGGTTCGCTGGCAGCGATATAGTGACGGACATACGCTTCCAGCGTGTCATCGTCCATATGCGTGACTGGCTTTTCGCGGTAAAGGGATTGTTTTTCGAGATAAAAACAGTAGTCACAGTTCAGATTACAATCGGAACCGCTCGGTTTCGCCATCACATGAAAAGCACGCGTTGGAACCTGTTGCAGCATGGTCGCTCCTTGCCTGAAGTCATCCTTCAATACGTTAAGGGCGAAATCATACCGTGGGGCAATGAGTTATTACGGGCGTTTATTGCGAAGGAAGGGTGATAGAATGCACAGAAAACAAAAAACCCCGCCGAAGCGGGGTTCAAAATTGGTCGGCGAGAGAGGATTCGAACCTCCGACCCACTGGTCCCAAACCAGTTGCGCTACCAAGCTGCGCTACTCGCCGAAATACTGCTTTTTGAATTTTTAGTTCAATTCTTTAAAGTCGTGGTGCGAGGGGGGGGACTTGAACCCCCACGTCCGTAAGGACACTAACACCTGAAGCTAGCGCGTCTACCAATTCCGCCACCTTCGCATTGTCACAACTTCTAATAATGGGGTGGCTAATGGGATTCGAACCCACGACAACTGGAATCACAATCCAGGGCTCTACCAACTGAGCTATAGCCACCACTACAAATCTTGTTACGCGGTATTACTACCACCGCAGCTCAAGCGCCGGGACTAAATGGCGCGCCCGACAGGATTCGAACCTGAGACCTCTGCCTCCGGAGGGCAGCGCTCTATCCAGCTGAGCTACGGGCGCTTAGCGCCGTTGCGGGGGTGGATAATACGGACTTCCCACCCCTCTGTCTAGTCCCTTTTTAAATAAATTGCGCGTTTGGTTACGGTTTGTGCGTTTTGCTGCTTATTCCTCCAGTTTATGCGCTTTCCCGTGGCGATTAAGGCCAAAAACTTTATAAATCGCCGTCACCGCCAGCATAAAGATGATGCCAACAAACAGCGACATACGCGTATCTTCATTAAAGTACATGCCGATCAAAACGCAAATCAGGAATGCCATTGTTACGTAGTTGGCCCACGGGAACAGGATTGAGCGGAACGGATGGCTGGCAATCGCCGCTTTATGTGCACGCCGAAAACGCAGCTGGCTTATCAATATCACAAACCATGGCACCATCCCCGGAAGCACGCTGGCACTGTAGACGTAGACAAACACACGCTGCGGATTGGGAATGATGTAGTTCAGGCATGAGCCAATTAGCAGAATAGCAATAGATACTGCCACACCCGCAACTGGTACGCCGTGACGGGAAACTTTCGCCATCGCCGCCGGTAACTGACGGTTTTTCGCCAGTGCGTAGAGCATACGTCCGCAACTGTACATGCCGCTGTTACAGCCAGAGAGCGCAGCCGTCAGCACCACAAAGTTGATAATGCCCGCCGCTGCGGTAATACCGATTTTGGCAAAAGTCAGTACGAACGGGCTGCCGTTGCTGCCTATTTCGTTCCACGGGAAGATGGTGACGATAACGAAAATCGCGCCAACGTAGAAAATCAGGATTCGCCACAGCACCTTGCCTACGGCACTGCGCAGCGTCACCTGCGGATTCTTCGCTTCACCGGCAGTAATGCCAATCAGCTCCACGCCCTGGTAGGACGCCACCACAATACACAATGCCGTCAGGAACCCTTTCCAGCCACCAGCAAAGAACCCCCCGTGCTCTGTGAGATTGCTAAAACCAATCGACTGCCCGCCATTGCCAAAGCCAAAGAAAATCACGCCCAGGCCAATGACAATCATCACGATAATCGTGGTGACTTTGATCATCGCGAACCAGAACTCGATTTCGCCGTACAACCGCACCGCCGCCAGATTCGCCAACGCCACCAGCGCCACTGCGATCAATGCGGGTATCCACTGCGCCATCTCCGGGAACCAGAACTGGACATAAACGCCAATGGCGGTGATTTCAGAGATCCCCACCGCCATCCACATAAACCAGTAAGACCAGGCGGTGAGATAGCCAAAAAACGGGCTCATATAACGATGCGCATAAACGGCGAACGAACCGGTAACCGGTTCGAGGAACAACATTTCGCCCATTGAACGCATGATGAAAAAGACGAACAGCCCGGCGATGATATAGGCCAACAATACGGATGGCCCGGCCCATTTCAGGGTACTGGCGGCCCCCATAAACAGGCCGACGCCAATAGTGCCCCCCAGGGCGATGAGTTCGATATGTCGAGCTTCCAGCCCACGCTGTAGCTCTGGTTTGTTATCTGCCATAAATCCTCGTGTTGTGTTTGCATGCTTTCCGGTGTTACCGGTTATCGTTATGGGTACATCGAGTGTTGCGAATGTTTTCGTAATTCAGGAGAAATGGCAAATAAAGCATTAAAAATTTGAATGCTTTGTGTAATAAAAAGACAGGCAGGCGACGAAGTGACCACTCCGTCGCTTTACAAAGAGAGGAAAATCAGAGCTCGCCGGTGTAATGCCAGCGTAAATAACGCAGCAAACGAAGCTGACGCTTAATGCGGCTCGGCTGCGAAAGCAGGCGGTAGAGCCACTCCAGTCCCAGCGTTTGCCAGATTTTCGGTGCGCGTTTTACGTGACCGGTGAAAACATCGTAAGTCCCGCCAACGCCCATATACAGCGCATCTGGATGCACCAGACGGCAGTCGCGCATGAAGATCTCCTGCTTTGGCGATCCCATCGCAACGGTGACAATTTGCGCACCGCTGGCATGAATGCGTTCAAACAGCGCCTGACGCTGCTCGGGTTTAAAATAACCATCCTGACTGCCAACGATATTCACATTCCACTGGTTGCGCAGTTTAGCTTCAGTTTGCGCCAGCACTTCAGGTTTACCACCCACAAGAAATACCGGCGTCCCTTCTTTGCCTGCGCGCGCCATCAGCTCTTCCCAGAGATCGGCACCGGCAACGCGGGAAACCTGCGCCTGCGGGTACTTTTTACGTACTGAACGTACAACGCTGATGCCATCCGCATATTTAAATTCGGCAGCGTTAATTAACTCCCTGACCTCGGCGTTATCTTCAATGGTCAGCATTTTTTCAGCATTAATGGCAACCAGCGTTCCCTGCTTAAGCTGCCCGTCAGCAAACAGATAATCGAGGGCGTGCTGCATATCACGCCAACCAATCAACTGTAAGCCACGCAGCGTATAGGTCGGTGCCGTGGTGTTGTTATTCATTGTTATCCTTCAACCTGCGTCCGGAGCGATGATTTTGTACGTTTATGAATGAGTCCGGCGCTTTCAAAAAGCCAGTACAACAGTTTTGCGATCATCAGACATGCGCCGAAGACCACGATAAAAAAGACTACGCGTGAGACAAACGAATCCAGCCCTTCACGTGCCAGCACGATCATATTGAAGATCGCCCCAAAGCAGAAACTGTGCAATATCGCAGCCTTATAGCGATTAGTCTCGCGGTTGCCCAGCTCATACAGCCAGTCGAACCATTTGATGATCAGGCCAACCACGATCGCCCCTAGCGGGATGAACAACGCGCCGCCCATAACAACCAGTGAGCCTATAAGCGTAGGCGAGATCGCCAGACCGGAGTGGTTATTCAGCACTTCCCAGGTAAAGTAGTTGGCGGAGTTCAGCACCAGACTCGGGCGCCCCGGCCACAGCCAGGAAGGGATAAAGACATAGAAATCGCGGACAATTGGCGCCAGGCCCTGGAAGTCGATGTTGTCGTAGTTCTGCAACAGCAACGCCAGATTCTCCCACGGCGAGAAGGTATCGCGAGTGAGATAGAGAAATGTATAGAACGCCTCATCGCCGCTCACGTTCATTCCGTAGCGTTTTAGCGCCAGCCAGAACATGCCAACAATCCCCAGCACGCCCGCCGCCGCCAGCATCCACAGTGAAATCCAGCCGCGAATAATGCCGATAAACAGGAAGATAGCGAATGCGATGATGATATTGGCGCGAGTACCGCCGACAATCATGTAAGTCAGCAGGCCAAAGGCGACCGTGCTGACGAGGAAAAACAGCCACGCTTTGCTGTCCTGGCGCAGAAAATAGACCACCAGCATCGCCGGGATGAAAAAGTAAAAGAAGCGTTTTAACGCCACGCCGGAGACTTCACTGGAAAAGATCTGACTGTAGGAGTTAAGCCGGAACAGCAAAAAGCCGTTGTGCATGAAGAAGATGCCGACGCTTACCAGCGCGATACCCATCAGGATCACCCACGTAAGATTGGTCTCCACGCGGTTCATGGTAAACAGCGGACGGCGCGGTACATCAGCAACGCGTTTGCGTAGGCGGGTTTTGTAGGTGACATAGTAAACCGCGTAGAAGCAGCCCGCAGAAAGCAACGCCTGCAACAAGATTTCTGGCGGCGCGACACCAACATCAAAGCGAAATACCAGCACGCTGGTCAGCGGGAAGCCGAAGAAAAAGGTGAGCAAAAACAGCAATGAAAAGAAGACATTGAAGTTAAAGCGCACACGGCGAAACTCAAACCAGGTCAGCGTGGCAATAAACAGCGTGCAGAGCAGCCAGACAACAAACAGGCCACTGAATTGCAGCAGACTCATGCGACCTCCCCGGCGGCAATCGCCAACGCCCGCTGCCAGCCTTGTAGATAGTTAGGGCTAAAGAAGGCAATGGTGTTTTTATCCACCGACGCCAACTGGCGCTGCGCTTCACGCACAATATCCTCGTTGAGATCGTCGGTAGTAAACAGCACCGGTAAATGCTGTTCCGTCATATCCTGCCAGAACGGATTTTCCCGGTTAAGCACACAAGGAATGCCCGCCTGAATCAGTAAGCACAGCGTACCAATGCCCTGCTGGCGGGCAAAAATAAAGTAACCAAGATCGCACTGACGAAGTAGCGTCAGATAGGCGTCAAATTCCAGTTTTTCACTCAGAACTTGCAGATTTTCTTCGCTGAATAACTCCAGCCCCGCCTGACGAACTTCCTCGATGTACGCTTCGTTATTAGGCGGATATCCCATCGGCACCACCACTTTTACCGTATCGCCAAATTGCTGATGAACGGCGCGCAAGGCAGCAATATGCTCATTGCTGCGGTCGCCGGAGTTCCCCACCAGAATGGTCATTTTCCCTTCACGTTGCCGATCGTTCGCCATCGTATTGAGAGAAGGATCCATCCGCGTCGGGAAGTACAGCAGTTCGCCCCGCATCTTTGGATGCGTTTTGGCAAAAAAGCTCAAATCACCGCGGGTGGCAAATACACAGCCGACTCGCTTTTGCGCCAGGCGACGTAGCGGGTAAAAAAGCTTATATCTCAAGCCACTGGAAAGCTCATACAGATCTGCCCCCCAGATATGCCAGAAAAACTGGCGGGACTTAATGCCACCACTCAGCAAAGCCAGCCACAGTGTGGGATTGAACTGACCGTGGAAGAAAAAACGCTGCTGACGGTTAGCTTTTGCTTTCGCGATGACCGCTTCCGCCAGCGATTTTTTCCCAGGGAAAAATTGCACAGAAAGCGCCGGACAGCTATCACTTAAGCCGTCGTCCTTGCCAACAACCATAAACTCGCGCGCGTGCTCGCTCGTCGCGGCCAGCGCGTCATTGAAAAACCGCAAAACGGTTCGGTTATGGTGAGGGATATCCGATCCCAGTACGTGAATCAGTACAGTCATGCCCGCCTACGCCAGAGTAAAAACACGCCACAACAAAGAGAAAAATAGACGATATAGGTTGCCATATAGGCCTGCGCCGCGCCCAGTGCACCATGCGCAGGGATTAGCCAGTGGGCAAATACCATCAATAAAGTGAACTGGCTGACTTCCGCCAGAATATAAAACCGCAATGACGCTTTGGCGATCACCAGATAACCAAAGACATAAGCGCCCACTTTTAACACATCACCCACCAACTGCCAGGCAAAGAGATCGCGCATAGCGGTAAATTTATTCGACAACAGCAGCCAGATAGCAAAATCACGCAGCAACCAGACGGTAAAACTCGCCGCCGCCACTGCCGGTAAGACGAATTTCAGCGATTTAACCACTTCCCGGGTGATATCGCGCTTTTCCGTTAGCCGCGACAACGTGGGCAGTAAATATACGCTGAACGATGCCGTAATAAATTGCAGGTAGGCATCGGAAATACTGCTCACCCCTTGCCAGATCCCCACTTCATCCCAGCTATACTGCGCCGCCAGCAGTTTACGCATCATGATGTAAGCAACAGGCAAGGTCACCGACGTAATCAACGCCATGAGCGTAAATTTGCTCAACTGCCCTGCCAGACCGTTATCCCAGCTGGGTTTCAGATAGCTTAACGGGACAGCACCACGCTTAATTAACATGACGGCGGCAGGAATCACCACCAGCGCGGGAATCAGCGCCAGACCCAGCAACGCCCCTTCATAACCGCCCAAACGGTAACTGACGTAGTACGCGAGAACGCCAATCAAGCTACCGACAATCAGCGATAACGCATTACCTGCGGCATCGCGAAAGCCTTTCATCAGCGCCAGTAACAGGTTGCCCCAGGCGATCCCCATTTGCACCAGCGCCACTAAACGTACCAGCCCCTGATAGTCGTTATTACCAAACAATCCCTGGCTGATTGGCGCTGCTGCCAGCACAAAAACCAGCGCCATCAGCGTAGAGAAACCAAGTACCATCGCTGATGAAGTGCCGACCACGCGGCGCAGCTGTTGCGGATTATCATGGTACTGGGCAACGTATTTGGTTACACCGTTAAAGATGCCAGCCCCGGCAAGCACGCCGAGCACGGTAATCAACTGGCGGAAATTTGCCGCCAGCCCAAGCCCCGCAGGACCAAATGACACCGCCAGCAACTTACCGACCAGCAACCCGGCACCAATCTTGACCAGTGTACTGGCCGCCGTCCATAAGGACGCTTTTGCCAACGACATATCAGGAGAAGTAGTTCAACAAAGTCGCAATTACCGTACGCTGATTGACGGGCGACAGGTTGTAGAACAGCGGCAGGCGCAGCAGGCGCTCGCTCTCTTTGGTGGTGTAGCGATCTTCACCGTGGAACTCACCAAAGCGTTCCCCCGCAGGGCAACCGTGCAGCGGAATGTAATGGAACACCGCCATAATTTCCGCTTCTTTCAGAAAGTTAATCAACGCGCTCCGGTCATCAATATCCCGCAGTTTAATGTAGAACATATGCGCGTTCTGCACGCAGCCATCGGGAATCGACGGCAGCTCGATACGCCCGGCTTTCGCCAGAGGTGCTAACGCATCGTAGTAGTTTTGCCACAGCGCCAGACGTTGCTGGTTGATACGATCCGCTGCTTCCAGTTGCGCCCACAAGTACGCAGCTTGCAGATCGGACATCAAATAGCTGGAGCCAATATCGCGCCAGGTATATTTATCGACCTGACCACGGAAGAACTGGCTGCGGTTAGTGCCCTTTTCACGGATGATCTCGGCTCGTTCGATTAACGCTTTATCGTTAATCAGCGTCGCGCCACCTTCACCGCCCGCCGTGTAGTTTTTGGTTTCATGGAAGCTAAAGCAGCCAATATGACCAATGGTTCCCAGTGCACGCCCTTTGTAAGTGGACATCACGCCCTGAGCGGCATCTTCCACCACAAACAGATTATGCTTTTTCGCCAACGCCATAATGGTGTCCATTTCGCAGGCCACACCCGCGTAATGGACCGGCACGATAACGCGCGTTTTGTCGGTGATCGCCGCTTCAATCAGCGTTTCGTCGATGTTCATGGTGTCCGGGCGAACATCCACAAAAACGATTTTTGCGCCACGCAGCACAAAGGCATTGGCGGTGGAGACAAAGGTGTAGCTCGGCATGATCACTTCATCGCCAGGCTGGATATCGAGCAGCAGCGCCGCCATCTCCAGCGAAGCGGTGCAGGACGGCGTCAGTAACACTTTGGCGCTGCCAAAACGTTGCTCCAGCCACTGCTGGCAGCGACGGGTAAAACCGCCATCGCCACACAGTTTGCCGCTACCCATTGCCGACTGCATATAGTCGAGTTCGGTTCCCACCACCGGCGGTGCGTTAAATGGAATCATGTGATCACCTGTATAACCAGTACGCGGTGCTTTCTACATTCGCACCACTTTGTATGTATCGTTTAAGCGCGGCGGTGTTGCCCATTTGGGTCGCCACCCGCAAAGTTGTTTTACCGCGAGCATACGCCCAGTTTAGCGCCGTTTGCATCAGCTCAGCACCTGCACCGCGTCCAGCCAGCAGGCCAATTCGCGCATCTGTCGCATTGAGTTCCCGTAAAGAGACATAGCCGCGAATATCGCCGGACGCCGCACGTAAAATCAGACATTGATGATCAAAGGTGCCGCGCACGGCATTTTCAATCCACTGTGCATAAAAGCGACTGCTGGCGTCAGGCGCATACCATGGCGCACGAAAACGGCTTTGCGCAAATGCGGCGCTGGCTAACTGACGTAATGCGGGAATATCGGTCTCTTGTGCCACTACAGCACCGCTATCACTGGCATTGTTCACGGGTAGCGCCAAATCAACTTCACCTTCTACCAGGGAGAATCCCAGCTGTTGCAGGGCATCCAGTTCACCCGTATTTGATGCCGCAATTTTGGCCTGCACCCGTGACCACGGCGCTAACGCGTCTGGCGTCAGGAGCGGTGCTTCAGACGTAATGCGCACGATGGCGCTGTTAACACCAAAGAAGTCGTTTTCCCAGGTTAGTGGCTCAATACTGGCGCGGACGGGCACGAAGTAACTCCAGCAGATATTGGCCATAGCCAGTTTTCGCTAATGAACTGGCAGCACGCTTCACACCCTCGTCATCGAGCCAGCCGTTACGCCAGGCGATCTCTTCCAGGCAGGCAATCTTAAAGCCCTGGCGTTTTTCTACTGTCTGCACAAAGGTACTGGCTTCAATCAGGCTGTCGTGAGTGCCAGTGTCCAGCCAGGCAAATCCGCGCCCGAGCAGTTCAACGGTCAGGTTGCCCGCCTCGAGGTACATCTGGTTGATGGAGGTAATCTCCAGTTCACCACGCTCCGACGGCTTCACCTGCTTTGCGTACTCCACGACTTTACTGTCGTAGAAATAAAGCCCGGTCACCGCCCAGTTTGATTTCGGCTGTTTTGGCTTTTCTTCCAGCGAGATAGCGCGGAAATTATCGTCAAACTCCACCACGCCAAAGCGTTCCGGGTCCATCACCTGATAGCCAAAAACCGTCGCCCCTTCCGTGCGCGCCGCAACATGACGCAGCTTCGGACTGAAGCCCTGACCGAAGAAGATGTTATCGCCCAGCACCAGACAAGAAGGTTCACCATTAAGGAAGGTTTCACCGATGATAAAGGCCTGCGCCAGACCGTCCGGGCTGGGCTGTTCGGCATATTCCAGCTGGATACCGAACTCACTACCATCGCCCAGCAGGCGCTGGAAATAACCTTTATCTTCCGGCGTAGTGATGATGAGAATTTCGCGGATACCGGCCAGCATCAGCACCGACAGCGGATAGTAAATCATTGGCTTATCGTAAATCGGCAACAGTTGCTTCGATACGCCGCGCGTAATCGGATGCAATCGGGTGCCGGAACCGCCCGCCAGGATAATACCTTTCATGTTTGCCTCCGCTGAAAATTAGCCTTTCAGACCTAAACGCTCGCCCTGATAGCTGCCGTCCTGCACCTGCTTCCACCAGCTTTCATTAGCCAGATACCACTGCACCGTTTTACGCATTCCACTTTCAAAGGTTTCCTGCGGCAGCCAGCCAAGTTCATGGGCAATTTTCGAAGCATCAATGGCATAACGCAGATCATGCCCCGGACGGTCAGCGACAAAGGTGATCAGGTCACGATAGTGCGCCACGCCGTGCGGCTTGTTCGGAGCCAGTTCTTCCAGCAGCTCGCAAATGGTTTCCACAACATCGAGATTCTTACGCTCGTTGTGACCACCAATATTATAGGTTTCACCGACTTTCCCGGTGGTCGCCACGCAATACAGCGCGCGGGCGTGATCTTCCACATACAGCCAGTCACGGATTTGCTGCCCGTTGCCATATACCGGCAGCGATTTACCCGCCAGCGCGTTGAGGATCATCAGCGGGATCAGTTTTTCCGGAAAGTGGTAAGGGCCGTAGTTATTCGAGCAGTTGGTGATAAGCGTCGGCAGACCATAGGTCCGCAGCCAGGCGCGCACCAGATGGTCGCTGCTGGCTTTTGACGCGGAATAAGGGCTGCTCGGCGCATACGGCGTGGTTTCGGTGAAGAAATCATCCGTCGAGTGCAGGTCACCATATACTTCGTCAGTGGAGATATGATGAAAACGGAACGCTGATTTTTTATCTTCCGTTAGCGCATTCCAGTAAGCCCGCGCCGCTTCAAGCAATGTATAAGTCCCGACAATGTTGGTTTCAATAAACGCTGCCGGGCCGTCAATAGAACGGTCAACATGGCTTTCGGCTGCCAGATGCATGACACAGTCTGGCTGATGCTCAGTGAATACGCGTGCCAGTTCTGCCCGATCGCAGATATCAACTTTCTCAAAGGCAAAGCGCTCGCTTTGCGCGACCGGTGCCAGCGACATCAGGTTTCCGGCGTAGGTCAGCTTATCGACCACTACCACCGCATCGCTCGTTTCGTTGATGATATAACGCACCAGCGCCGAGCCAATAAACCCGGCACCGCCTGTTATCAGAATCTTTCTCATCAGCGCCAGACTCCTTTGGCATCGACGACATACTGCTGATGGACATTGTCGCCATTGATAACTTTGAACTGACTATGATCGACCAGCATCACCAGCACGTCTGCCGTTGCCAGCGCCTCGTCAAGCTGCGCCAGAGTACAAAGCCCGGTCAGTTTTTTCGGCAACTGGTGGATGTTAGGCTCAACAACCAGAGTTTCGCCGCTATGCCACTGGGCGATCAGTTCAGCGATTTCCATCGCCGGGCTTTCGCGCAGGTCATCAATATTCGGTTTAAACGCCAGACCAAAGCAGGCGATTTTCAGTTCACTGGCGCGTTTATCGGTAGCCGCCAGGCAATCAGCCACCGCCGCTTTCACCTGATCGATAACCCAGAACGGTTTGTGATCGTTAACTTCGCGCGCGGTACGGATAAGCCGCGCCTGCTGGGGGTTCTGTGCCACGATAAACCACGGATCAACAGCAATGCAGTGACCGCCCACGCCAGGGCCAGGCTGAAGAATATTAACGCGAGGGTGACGATTCGCCAGGCGAATCAGTTCCCAGACGTTAATCCCCTGATCGGCACAAATCAGCGACAATTCATTAGCAAAAGCGATATTCACATCGCGGAAGCTGTTTTCGGTGAGCTTACACATTTCCGCCGTCCGCGAGTTAGTGACGACACACTCACCTTCGAGGAAAATTTTGTACAGTTCGCTGGCGCGGGCCGAACAAACCGGCGTCATACCACCAATCACGCGATCGTTTTTAATCAGCTCGACCATAACCTGGCCCGGTAACACGCGTTCCGGGCAGTAAGCAATGTTGACGTCCGCCTGCTCGCCCACCTGCTGTGGGAAAGTGAGATCCGGACGCATCTCTGCTAACCATTCTGCCATCTTCTCGGTTGACCCCACCGGCGAGGTGGATTCAAGGATCACCAGCGCGCCTTTTTTCAGCACTGGCGCAATGGAGCGAGCAGCCGATTCAACGTAGGTCATATCTGGCTCATGATCGCCTTTAAACGGCGTGGGTACAGCAATCAGCCAGGCATCCGCTTCAACTGGCGTCGTGCTCGCTCGTAAAAAACCGCCTTCTACGGCAGTTTTTACTACGCTCGCCAAATCAGGCTCGACGATATGGATTTCGCCACGATTGATGGTATCAACCGCGTGTTGGTTGATATCGACACCAATCACCTGTTTTTGCCGTGAGGCAAACGCAGCTGCTGTAGGCAGCCCGATATAACCCAGTCCGATAACAGAAATGGTCGCAAAACTCATAGTGATATCCGATTATTTTTTAACGCTTCCAGAATGCGAGAGCATGCCTGACCATCACCATACGGGTTATGGGCGCGGCTCATAGCTTGATATTCGTTTTCGTCTTTTAAAAGACGCGTCACTTCCTCGACAATTCGCTGCTTATCCGTGCCTACCAGACGCACCGTACCCGCCGTCACCGCTTCCGGACGCTCAGTGGTATCGCGCATCACCAGCACCGGTTTCCCCAGCGAAGGCGCTTCTTCCTGAATGCCGCCTGAGTCGGTCAAAATCAGCCAGGCGTGGTTCATCAGCCAGACAAACGGTAAATACTCCTGGGGATCGATCAGAATGACATTTTTCACATGCCCCAGAATGCGATTGACCGGCTCTCTGACGTTCGGGTTGAGATGCACCGGATAGACAATCTGGATGTCCTGGTGCGTGGTGGCGATGTCTGCCAGCGCATGGCAGATTTCTTCAAAGCCACGACCGAAGCTTTCACGCCTGTGACCGGTCACCAGAATCATCTTTTTATCGGGGTCGATAAACGGGTAATTTGCCGCAAGTTCTGAACGCAGCGTGTCGCTGCTCATCACCTGATCACGCACCCATAACAGTGCATCAATGACTGTATTACCGGTAATGAAGATTCGGCTATCCGCAACGTTTTCACGCAGCAAGTTTTGCCGGGAAGTTTCGGTTGGAGAGAAGTGATACATCGCCAGATGCCCGGTCAATGTACGGTTAGCCTCTTCCGGCCACGGCGAATAGAGATCGCCCGTGCGCAGACCAGCCTCAACGTGACCAACAGGAATACGCTGATAAAACGCCGCCAGGCTGGTTGCCAGCGTCGTCGTCGTATCGCCGTGAACCAGCACGACGTCTGGTTTGAACTCGGCAAGAATAGGTTTTAGCCCTTCCAGAATCCGACAGGTTATCTCTGTCAGGCCCTGTCCTGGCTGCATTATGTTGAGATCGTAGTCAGGTACAATGGAAAAGAGTTTCAGCACCTGATCGAGCATCTCCCGATGCTGCGCAGTGACGCAAACTTTAGCCTCAAAAAAAGGATCTTTTGCCAACGCATGCACCAACGGAGCCATCTTGATGGCTTCCGGGCGCGTACCAAATACAGTCAGTACTTTCACATCGATTCTCTTCGAATAAGCGGCGAGCACCTTTGCGCTCACCGCAGCAGTGTTGCTATTTCGAGCAACGGCGGGTTAATGCGACACCAGCCCCGATCAGCCCCCCGACAATGCCCCACATAATCATCAGGAAGGCACGACGTGGGCTATCGCGTTTTACCGGTTCTTCCGGCGTACGCAAATAGCGATAGGTCTGAAAACGCGGATCCAGGGTTGGACCAACATTCAGGGTGTTTAACATGGCCCGATTCTGATCATAGTCGAGATCAAAGGCCGGACCGACGGCCTGTAAATTTTCCAGTCGAGCCTGGAGCATTGGACGCCCAAGCAGGAACATTTCTGAATCAGGTAATTCCTCGGCAGGCACATCTGTCGCACTGCGCGAAATATTATGCTGCTCAGCAATTTTCAGCGCCTGCTCAATGCTGTTCATCCGGCGGTCGTAGATGGCTTTCGCCACCTCTTCCTGACGCTTCACCTGAGCTTTCATCTGGATGGTGCGTGCCGCCCATGCGCCTTTCAGCTCATCATTCAGATGGCTGGCTGCACGCTGGCTGGCAAAAGCAACATACTGACGTAACAGGTTATTAGCGTCAGGCGCGGTTTCGGCAATAAGCTTCACGCTGTCATTGACCGCGCGGGTAAAGTCTCCGGGGATAAACTGGATGTTGTTAATCATTTCATCCAGCAACGCCGCATCGGCTTTGCTGTTGCCCACCATCCGCTGCTTGTAATAGTCGGTTTGCAGCCAGAACTCTCTGCGGGTATCCCACGAGGCCAGTTGCATAACAAACTCTTTATAGGCTTCGTCCATGACCGATGGTTGGTCGGCAGAAGCCATGTTTGAACGGACATCCAGGTTACGCAAAAATTGCTGCTGCGAGTAATATCCCCCCAGCATATTCACCGTTGGACGATCGGTAATCGCCGTCGAGCTCCACTCCTGACGAGCAAAAAACGTATACGCCAGCGCGATTAACGCAAACGCCAGCCCCATGCCAATAATCCATAGCTTCCCAGCCCACAAGGTACGAAACAACCCACGAATATCCAGTTCATTTTCAGCGTCTTCGGCCGGTTTCCCAGGCATTGGTTGTGTCATCACATCCTCATTTATTTGGTTAAATTGGGGCTGCCACCACGATTTCTACGCAGTCTGCGTTTTACGCGCTTAATAAAGCGAGCAACTTTCCAGGCACGCTTAATGCAATATCCATAGAGGAAGAATGCTAGCAAAAAGAGCACCAGCATGACCCACTCCGGGACAAAATGAGAATATTCTGCCAGCACGCCAATGGAAGCGAGCAGTGCTGCGGCAAGGGTAATCAGCACAAACGCCTGGCGGGAAGTAAACCCGGCACGCATGATCAAATGGTGAATATGCTGACGGTCAGGAGAGAATGGGCTCATGCCTTTACGCAGGCGACGGTACATAATCGCCACCATATCCATTAGCGGAATGGCGATTATCCACAAAGCGGTAACCGGGCTGATGGGATGGGTTTTGCCCTGGGTCGTTTCGAGCAGGATCCAGATCACGGTAAAACCAATCAGCGTACTGCCCGCATCACCCATAAAGACTTTGTAGCGGCGACCCAGGATACCAAGGTTAAGCATGATGTATGGCAGGATGGCGGCGATCATCGCAAAGCACCAGATTGCGAGGCTGGTTTGCCCGTCGAACCACAAAATCATACCGATTGCTGCAAACGAGACGCAGGACAACCCGCCCAGCAAGCCATCAATGCCATCAACCATGTTGAACGCATTAATGGCCGCCCAGACGGCAAATAGCGTCAGGAAGTAACCAAACGGTCCGAGCACCATCTCCCAGGAGCCAAAGATATAACCCAGGCTACTGAGATAAAGCTTGCCGAACACCATCATAACAATGCCAACAGCGGCCTGTATGGTGGCACGGATTTTTACGCTGATATCAAAACGGTCATCCAGCGCGCCAATGAAAACAAGCACACCGGCACAAGCGAGATAGAGAGATGCATGCGGAATATAGTAATCGACAATTCCGAACGTGAAGCAAATCCCTGCGTAAACCGAAATCCCCCCAACGAGAGGTATCAATCCCTGGTGACGTTTGCGGAAGTTTGGTTTATCCACTAAACCGACTTTTTTTGCCACCTTACGGGCAAAAAACAGAAACAGTGTCGTGAATAAAAAAATACTGATGAGATCAGTACTCACTGTCAGTAAATTCACAATGCATGCTCTCAGAGAAAATTATTAGCAGAAGTATAACCACGAAGACCTTTATTCAGAAGGGAAAGTCCGTTCCGAACCCACCAGTCCTGTGCAAAAATTAACCATTTGATATGCAAATTGCATAACATGCCAGCAAATTCCAGGAATTTTCCTAACATCGCCAGCGCGGCATTAAGATTACAGATATAAAAGCAAAACGCCACGTAAACACGTGGCGTTTTTGGCATAAGACAAATTTATGAGCGTTTCATCATTTCGAAGAAATCGTCATTGGTCTTGGTCATTGCCAGTTTATTAATGAGGAATTCCATTGCATCGATTTCGCCCATCGGGTGAATGATTTTGCGCAGGATCCACATTTTCTGCAGTTCTTCCTGAGTCGTGAGCAGCTCTTCTTTACGGGTACCGGAACGGTTGTAGTCGATAGCCGGGAAGACGCGTTTTTCAGCGATCTTACGAGAGAGGTGCAGTTCCATGTTGCCTGTACCTTTAAACTCTTCGTAGATAACTTCGTCCATTTTAGAACCGGTATCGATAAGCGCCGTCGCGATAATGGTCAGGCTGCCGCCCTCTTCCACGTTACGCGCCGCACCAAAGAAGCGTTTCGGACGATGAAGGGCATTGGCGTCCACACCACCGGTCAACACTTTACCTGACGCCGGAACAACGGTGTTGTAAGCGCGCGCCAGACGAGTGATGGAGTCGAGCAGAATGATAACGTCTTTCTTGTGCTCAACCAGGCGTTTCGCCTTCTCGATCACCATTTCCGCAACCTGAACGTGGCGAGATGCGGGTTCGTCAAAGGTAGAAGCAACAACTTCACCTTTTACCAGTCGCTGCATCTCGGTTACTTCTTCCGGACGTTCGTCGATCAGCAGAACCATCAGCACACAATCCGGGTGGTTGTAAGCAATGCTCTGAGCAATGTTCTGCAGCAGCATGGTTTTACCGGCTTTCGGCGGTGCCACAATCAGACCACGCTGACCACGACCGATAGGTGATGCCAGATCCAGTACGCGAGCGGTTAAATCTTCAGTAGAACCGTTACCACGTTCCATACGCAGACGAGAGTTTGCGTGCAGCGGGGTTAAGTTCTCAAAGAGGATTTTGTTGCGGGCGTTTTCAGGTTTGTCGAAGTTAACTTCGTTAACTTTCAGCAGCGCAAAATAGCGTTCACCTTCTTTCGGCGGGCGAATCTTACCAGAGATGGTATCACCAGTGCGGAGGTTGAAACGGCGGATTTGGCTAGGGGAAACGTAGATGTCATCAGGACCGGCGAGGTAGGAGCTGTCTGCGGAACGGAGGAAACCAAATCCATCCTGCAATATCTCCAGTACGCCATCACCAAAGATATCTTCGCCACTCTTTGCGTGCTGCTTCAGGATGGCAAAAATAATGTCCTGCTTACGCATACGAGCCAGGTTTTCCAGCCCCATATTTTCGCCGAGAGTGATCAGCTCAGAAACCGGCGTATTCTTTAATTCGGTAAGATTCATAGTGGTGTGAGTTCTTAAACTTGGGGTAAATCTCGAACTTAATGTTGTGAATGGTATGGCAGGATCATCCATGCCTGTTTACGGTCATCGACTCATGTCTTTTCGCTGCCTGGTCACAGGAGAGTACGCAGAACTGAAACGACAAGACGGATTGAGTGACGAGCCAGAAATCTGTTCACTTCGCATTTAAGATAAAACGGGAAGCGTTGGAAATTACAAGATTCAAACTTAATAAGGTATGTTTAATACGAAGTCAACACTAAGTTAGCATGACTCACGCCGGGCGTCCAGTTTTTAGCGACGGGGCACCCGAACATGAAATTCCCTTACGCCAGGTTAGCGTCGAGGAACTCTTTCAACTGACCTTTAGACAGTGCGCCCACTTTGGTTGCCGCCACTTCACCGTTTTTGAACAGCAGCAGAGTAGGGATACCACGGATGCCATATTTCGGCGCAGTGCCAGGGTTTTGATCGATGTTCAGTTTTGCAACGGTCAGTTTGCCCTGATATTCGTCAGCGATTTCATCCAGAATCGGGGCGATCATTTTGCACGGACCGCACCACTCTGCCCAGAAATCGACGAGGATCGCCCCGTCCGCTTTGAGTACATCCGTGTCAAAACTGTCGTCAGTCAGGTGAATAATTTTATCGCTCATATATAACTCCACAGGAATAAGCCTGGCGTGTTGGTTTCGTTGTTGGTGTAACATTAACCAACTAAAGGTTGACTTTATTTCACCGGATACGCTTTCGTAAAGCAATAGTAAGCTGATATTCTACCACACTATGAGCAAAACACATTTAACAGAACAGAAGTTTTCCGACTTCGCCCTGCATCCGAAGGTTGTAGAAGCCCTTGAAAAAAAAGGGTTTCATAACTGTACGCCCATTCAGGCACTGGCCCTTCCGCTGACGCTGGCGGGTCGTGACGTAGCCGGGCAGGCGCAAACCGGTACCGGGAAAACGATGGCGTTTCTTACGTCAACGTTTCATTATCTTCTCTCTCATCCTGCGATTGCCGATCGCAAGGTGAATCAGCCGCGTGCCTTAATTATGGCACCGACGCGTGAACTTGCCGTGCAGATCCATGCCGATGCGGAACCGCTGGCGGAAGCTACCGGCCTGAAGCTGGGTCTGGCTTACGGTGGTGATGGTTACGACAAACAGCTGAAAGTGCTGGAAAGCGGCGTTGACATTCTGATTGGCACCACGGGTCGTTTAATTGACTACGCCAAGCAGAACCACATTAACCTCGGTGCCATTCAGGTTGTGGTACTGGACGAAGCCGATCGCATGTACGATCTGGGCTTTATTAAAGATATCCGCTGGCTGTTCCGCCGTATGCCGCCTGCAAACCAGCGCCTCAACATGCTGTTCTCCGCCACGCTTTCGTACCGGGTACGTGAACTGGCGTTCGAGCAGATGAACAATGCCGAATATATTGAAGTGGAACCGGAACAGAAAACGGGCCACCGTATTAAAGAAGAGCTTTTCTACCCTTCTAACGAAGAAAAAATGCGTTTGCTCCAAACGCTGATCGAAGAAGAGTGGCCAGACAGAGCGATTATTTTCGCCAATACCAAACACCGTTGTGAAGAGATCTGGGGCCACCTGGCGGCAGATGGTCATCGTGTCGGTTTGTTGACAGGCGATGTCGCGCAGAAAAAACGTCTGCGTATTCTTGATGAATTTACCCGTGGCGATCTGGATATTCTGGTTGCCACCGACGTTGCCGCGCGTGGTTTGCATATTCCGGCAGTGACACACGTCTTTAACTACGATTTACCCGATGACTGTGAAGATTACGTTCACCGTATTGGTCGTACAGGTCGCGCAGGCGCAAGCGGTCACTCTATTAGCCTGGCGTGTGAAGAGTATGCATTGAATTTGCCTGCTATTGAAACCTATATTGGTCACTCAATTCCGGTAAGCAAATACAATCCGGACGCATTGATGACCGATCTGCCAAAACCGCTGCGCCTCACGCGCCCACGTACAGGCAATGGTCCGCGTCGTACTGGCGCTCCGCGTAATCGTCGTCGTTCAGGTTAAATAAAATGTCATACTCAAAATCATTCAAACTGTATCAAGATGGCAAGAGAATGAATCCTGAATCACTTACTGTAGTAAGTGATTCAGGTGAAAGAATGCAGCCAACACAGAGACAGATTGAAGGATGAAGAGTATGGGTTCCACCTCGTCGCTGTATGCAGCCATTGATCTCGGTTCGAATAGTTTTCATATGCTGGTTGTGCGCGAGGTGGCTGGAAGCATCCAGACGCTGACGCGAATAAAACGCAAAGTGCGTCTGGCTGCTGGCCTGAATAGCGAAAATGCCCTCTCCAATGAAGCAATGGAGCGCGGTTGGCAATGTTTGCGCCTGTTTGCTGAACGTCTGCAAGATATTCCTCCCTCGCAAATTCGCGTTGTCGCTACGGCGACGTTACGCCTTGCCGTCAATGCGGGTGATTTTATTGCCAAAGCGCAGGAAATTCTCGGTTGTCCGGTACAGGTGATCAGCGGTGAAGAGGAAGCACGTCTGATTTATCAGGGCGTTGCTCACACCACTGGTGGTGCCGATCAGCGCCTGGTGGTGGATATAGGCGGAGCCAGTACTGAACTGGTAACCGGCACGGGTGCACAAACCACCTCGTTGTTCAGCCTGTCGATGGGCTGCGTCACCTGGCTGGAACGCTATTTTGCCGATCGTAATCTGGGGCAGGAAAATTTTGATGCTGCAGAAAAAGCGGCACGCGAAGTGTTACGTCCGGTTGCCGATGAATTACGGTATCACGGCTGGAAAGTGTGCGTTGGTGCTTCCGGCACCGTGCAGGCGTTACAGGAAATCATGATGGCACAGGGGATGGATGAACGCATTACCCTGGAAAAGTTGCAGCAATTGAAACAGCGAGCCATTCATTGCGGTCGGCTGGAGGAACTGGAGATTGACGGGCTGACGCTGGAACGTGCGTTAGTGTTCCCGAGTGGTCTGGCGATCCTGATCGCCATTTTTACCGAACTGAATATTCAGTGTATGACCCTGGCGGGCGGTGCGCTGCGTGAAGGCCTGGTCTATGGCATGTTGCATCTGGCCGTCGAGCAGGATATTCGCAGCCGTACGCTGCGTAATATTCAACGCCGCTTTATGATCGATATTGATCAGGCACAGCGCGTAGCCAAAGTTGCGGCTAACTTCTTCGATCAGGTGGAAAACGAATGGCATCTTGAAGCAATAAGCCGCGATTTGCTCATCAGCGCCTGTCAGCTTCATGAAATCGGCCTGAGCGTTGACTTCAAACAAGCGCCGCAACACGCTGCTTATCTGGTGCGTAATCTGGATCTTCCCGGTTTTACCCCCGCACAGAAAAAATTGCTGGCGACGCTACTGCTCAACCAGACTAATCCGGTCGATCTCTCATCGCTGCATCAGCAAAATGCCGTACCGCCGCGCGTCGCAGAACAACTCTGCCGTTTACTACGCCTGGCCATCATTTTTGCCAGCCGTCGCCGTGACGATCTCGTGCCAGAGATGACATTACAGGCTAACCATGAACTGTTGACCTTGACGCTTCCGCAAGGTTGGCTAACCCAACATCCGCTGGGTAAAGAGATTATTGCTCAGGAAAGCCAGTGGCAGAGCTATGTCCACTGGCCGCTGGAAGTGCATTAATGAGTAAGTGCCGGATGCGATGCTGACGCATCTTTTCCGGCCTTGATTATTTCCCTCGTTTTGCCGCCATCATCGCTTTCAGATTCGCCAGATGGCTTTGCCCTTTCTGCATCCGTTCTTCGGCGCTGACCACTTTGCGCTCCTGTTCCCAAATCAGATCATCCTGCGGCAGCTCCAGCAAAAAGCGGCTCGGCTCAGGGCGCACCAGTTCGCCGTACTGACGGCGTTCTTTACACAGCGTAAAGGTCAATTCCTTCTGGGCGCGGGTAATGCCGACATAGGCCAGCCGCCGCTCCTCATCGATATTATCTTCATCGATACTGCTCTGGTGCGGCAAAAACCCTTCTTCCATACCGACCATGTAGACATAAGGAAACTCCAGCCCTTTCGACGCGTGGAGAGTCATCAGTTGCACCTGATCCAGCTCTTCCTCACTCTCGCCGCGCTCCATCATGTCGCGCAAAGTAAAGCGCGTCACCACCTGGGTGAGCGTCATCGGCTCATCCAGTTCGCTGCCTTCCAGCATCTCCGTCATCCAGCTAAACAGTTGGTTGACGTTCTTCATGCGCATTTCGGCAGCTTTCGGGCTGGGCGATGTTTCGTATAGCCAGGATTCATAATCCATGCCGTGGATCAGATCGCGCACCGCGGCAATCGGCTCCCGCTCCGCCAGACGCTGGATTTCTGCCAGCCAGTGAGTAAAGCGGGTCAACGCCTCATAACCACGTCCGCTAAGCGTCTGACTCAATCCCATATCAAAGCTGGCGGTAAACATGCTTTTATTGCGCGTCATCGCCCATTCACCCAACTTTTTCAGCGTCGCCGGGCCAATCTCTCGCTTCGGCGTGTTAACGATCCGCAAAAACGCGCTGTCATCATCCGGGTTAGTCAGTACGCGCAGATAAGCCAGCAAGTCCTTGATTTCCGGACGGGAGAAGAACGACGTGCCACCAGATATTTTGTACGGGATGCGGTTTTGCATCAGGAATTTTTCAAATACCCGCGACTGATGGTTGCCGCGATAAAGAATGGCGTAATCTTTGTACTGCGTTTTATTGACGAAGTGATGCGCAATCAGTTCACCAGTGACGCGCTCGGCTTCATGTTCTTCGTTATTCGCGCTTAAAACTTTTAGCTCTGTGCCGTAACCCAGTTCGGAGAACAGACGCTTTTCAAAGACGTGCGGGTTATTGGCGATCAGGATGTTCGCCGCTTTCAGAATACGCCCGGAAGAGCGATAGTTCTGCTCAAGCTTAATCACCTTCAGCGCCGGAAAATCCTGACTCAGCAGCACCAGGTTTTGCGGACGTGCACCGCGCCAGGAGTAGATCGACTGGTCATCGTCACCCACCACGGTAAAGCGCGCGCGGCTGCCCACCAGCAGTTTCACCAGTTCATACTGGCTGGTGTTGGTGTCCTGATACTCATCCACCAGCAGGTAGCGAATTTTGTTCTGCCAGCGTTCGCGTACTTCTTCATTGCGTTGCAGCAGCAACGTCGGCAATAAAATCAGGTCATCGAAGTCGAGAACGTTACAGGCTTTCAGGTGTGCATCATACAGCCCATAACAATGGGCAAAAATACGATCCCGCTCGCCCTTTGCCTCTGCCGCCGCCTGCGCCGGAGTTTTGAGATCGTTCTTCCAGTTAGAGATGGTCGAAATCAGTTGTTGCAGGAGAACTTTGTCATCTTCAATCAGCCCCTCGGTCAACTCTTTAAGCAAAGCAAGCTGATCGGTATCGTCAAACAACGAGAAGTTCGCTTTCATCCCAAGCGCCGCATACTCGCGTTTGATGATATCCAGCCCCAACGTATGGAAAGTGGAGATCATCAGCCCACGCGCCTCTTTGCGCCCCAGCGTCTGCCCTACACGCTCTTTCATCTCGCGCGCTGCTTTATTAGTAAAGGTCACCGCCGCAATGTGCCGCGCCTGATAACCGCAACCGCGGATCAGATGGGCGATTTTATTGGTGATAACACGAGTTTTACCGGAACCCGCGCCCGCCAGCACCAGGCAGGGGCCGGTAACGAATTCGACAGCTTGTTGTTGGCCGGGGTTTAGACGCATAGGTGTATTGCTCAATCTTCGAACGGGGGGAGGATTGTAGCAGAATCGCATTTGAATGTGACCGCGTGTAAGCCGCTAACCGGTTGGCTGCGGATGTTTAAATCAGAGAGAGAAGACCGAAATCGGAGTTCATCGTGAATCCATTAGACTTAGAAAATATCGGGTCGTAACGTTGTGTTATTACTTTTTCAGAGTTTACTAAGGAGAGGTTTACTCGTGGCGATTAATTTCAGCCCTAAGGTTGGTGAAATACTGGAATGCAACTTTGGTAACTATCCTGTTAGCCAAAATGGACCGTTCAGCACCACGTATTACGATGGCCGCATTCCTCCTGAAATGATAAAAAACAGGTTAGTTGTCGTGCTCAACGGAAAAATTAATGGCAACGCATGTATCGTCGTTCCATTATCAACCACTCGCGACCATGACAAGTTAAATCGTGGAATGCATGTTGAAATAGCCAGTAATATTATCAATGACCTGCAATTCTTTGATCAGCAGATTCGTTGGGCCAAAGCCGACCTGGTACAACAAGTCAGTCGAAACAGATTAAACAGAGCAAGAACTTACAGAGGGTATCTTAATCAATGTTTGCCACATGAGTTGGTTGCAGACATACAGAGGGCGGTCATCAAGTCAATCAATGCCATATCGCTCATAAATTGACAATAAAATCACCATCCCCGATAATGACTTTGTAGCCCATAGAGGCCCTAAGTTTTCTCCCCTTGAGGGACCTGCGAAGCCCGGATTTTCCGGGCTTTTGCCATATATGTGACCCGTCCTGACTGACAATTACGTTAGCATCTGCGGATCATGCTAAAATCGCCGTCTGACAATTATTCACTCAAGGCACGATCATGGCAAAAACAGCAGCAGCACTGCATATCCTTGTAAAAGAAGAGAAACTGGCTCTGGATCTTCTCGAGCAGATTAAGAACGGGGCCGATTTCGGCAAGCTGGCGAAGAAACACTCCATTTGCCCATCAGGCAAACGCGGCGGTGATTTAGGTGAATTCCGCCAGGGTCAGATGGTTCCGGCGTTCGATAAAGTTGTGTTCTCTTGTCCGGTACTGGAGCCGACTGGCCCGCTGCATACCCAGTTCGGTTACCACATCATAAAGGTGCTTTACCGTAACTAACAGTAAGGCCTTCTCCAGGAGAAGGCCTTGAACTCTGAATCGCTATTAACCCGCAACAGCAATGCGTTTCATATCTGTCATATAGCCGCGCAGTTTCTTACCTACCTGCTCAATTGCATGGCTGCGAATCGCTTCGTTCACATCACGCAGTTGCGCGTTATCTACCGCGCCTTCCGGAATAGCTTTACCCAGGTCGCCCGGTTGCAGCTCTGCCATAAACGGTTTCAGCAACGGCACACAAGCGTAAGAGAACAGATAGTTACCGTACTCAGCGGTATCAGAGATAACCACGTTCATTTCGTACAGACGCTTACGGGCGATGGTGTTGGCAATCAGCGGCAGCTCGTGCAGTGATTCATAATATGCAGACTCTTCAATGATGCCGGAATCGACCATGGTTTCGAACGCCAGTTCAACGCCCGCTTTCACCATCGCGATCATCAGTACGCCTTTATCGAAGTACTCCTGCTCGCCGATTTTGCCTTCATACTGCGGCGCGGTTTCAAACGCGGTTTTGCCGGTCTCTTCACGCCAGGTCAGCAGTTTCTTATCATCGTTGGCCCAGTCCGCCATCATGCCGGAGGAGAATTCGCCGGAGATGATGTCGTCCATATGTTTCTGGAACAGCGGCGCCATGATCTCTTTCAGCTGTTCTGACAGCGCGTAAGCACGCAGTTTCGCCGGGTTAGAGAGACGGTCCATCATCAGGGTGATGCCGCCCTGTTTCAGTGCTTCGGTGATGGTTTCCCAACCGAACTGAATCAGTTTTTCTGCGTATGCCGGATCGGTGCCTTCTTCCACCAGCTTGTCGAAGCACAGCAGAGAGCCAGCCTGCAACATACCGCACAGGATGGTTTGCTCACCCATCAGGTCAGATTTCACTTCCGCAACGAAGGACGATTCCAGCACGCCCGCACGGTGACCACCGGTTGCCGCCGCCCATGCTTTAGCTATCGCCATGCCTTCGCCTTTCGGATCGTTTTCCGGGTGAACGGCAATCAGCGTCGGTACGCCGAATCCACGTTTGTACTCTTCACGTACTTCGGTGCCTGGGCATTTCGGCGCAACCATGACTACGGTGATGTCTTTACGGATCTGCTCGCCCACTTCGACGATGTTGAAACCATGCGAGTAACCCAGCGCCGCGCCGTCTTTCATCAGTGGCTGTACGGTGCGCACTACATCAGAGTGCTGCTTGTCCGGCGTCAGGTTAACCACCAGATCCGCCTGTGGGATCAGTTCTTCGTAAGTACCCACTTTAAAACCATTTTCGGTCGCTTTACGCCAGGATGCGCGCTTTTCGGCAATCGCTTCCTTACGCAGCGCGTAGGAGATATCCAGACCAGAATCACGCATGTTCAGGCCCTGGTTCAGACCTTGAGCGCCACAGCCGACGATGACCACTTTTTTACCCTGAAGGTAGCTCGCGCCATCGGCGAATTCGTCGCGGCCCATAAAGCGACATTTGCCCAACTGTGCCAGTTGCTGGCGCAGGTTCAGTGTATTGAAGTAGTTAGCCATGGTGATTCCTCGTGATGTTGTGCTTCTTATTGTTCGGTTCGCGTTTGCGAGATTGAATTCACTATATGACAGGAAATTTATTGCGGAAATTGATATATTCACAACGTCACATTGCAATTTTTGCAACGTCAACATCGAGGGCTGTCCCTGTGGATTTACGCGATCTGAAAACCTTCCTGCATCTGGCGGAAAGCCGCCATTTTGGCCGCAGCGCGCGGGCGATGCACGTTAGCCCATCCACGCTCTCACGGCAGATTCAGCGCCTGGAAGAAGATCTTGGTCAGCCGCTATTTGTGCGCGATAACCGCACGGTAACGCTGACGGAAGCGGGCGAAGAGCTGCGCGTTTTCGCCCAGCAAACGCTGTTGCAGTATCAGCAGCTGCGCCACACCATCGATCAGCAAGGGCCGTCGCTCTCTGGCGAATTACATATCTTCTGCTCGGTGACTGCTGCCTACAGCCATCTGCCGCCGATTCTGGATCGCTTCCGCGCGGAACACCCGTCGGTGGAGATTAAACTCACCACTGGTGATGCGGCAGATGCGATGGAAAAGGTGGTCACTGGTGAAGCGGATCTGGCGATTGCCGGGAAACCGGAGACTCTGCCCGGCGCAGTGGCGTTTTCGATGCTGGAGAATCTGGCAGTAGTGCTGATTGCGCCCGCGCTGCCCTGCCCGGTGCGTAACCAGGTTTCGGCAGAGAAGCCGGACTGGTCTACAGTGCCGTTTATCATGGCCGATCAGGGACCGGTACGCCGCCGCATTGAACTGTGGTTTCGACGCAATAAAATCAGCAACCCGATGATTTACGCCACGGTTGGCGGGCATGAAGCGATGGTATCGATGGTGGCGCTCGGCTGTGGCGTGGCATTGTTGCCGGAAGTGGTGCTGGAAAACAGCCCAGAACCGGTGCGTAACCGCGTGATGATTTTAGAGCGCAGCGATGAGAAAACGCCGTTTGAGCTGGGGGTGTGTGCGCAAAAAAAGCGGCTACATGAGCCGCTGATTGAGGCATTCTGGAAGATTTTGCCGAACCATTAACCCGCCAAAAAGAACCTGAACGCCGGGTTATTGGTTTCGTCGTGGCAATCGTAGCCCAGCTCATTCAGCCGGGTTTCGAAATCCGGTTCATGGTCGCCAAGTTCGAACGCCGCCAGTACGCGCCCGTAGTCGGTGCCATGGCTGCGATAGTGGAACAAAGAAATGTTCCAGTGCGTACCCAGCGTGTTGAGGAAGCGCAGCAGCGCGCCCGGTGATTCCGGGAATTCGAAGCTGTAGAGGCGTTCCTGCAACGGATGTGACGGGCGCCCGCCGACCATATAGCGCACATGCAACTTCGCCATTTCGTCGTCGGAGAGATCCACCACGCTGTAGCCGCCGTCGTTGAGCATCTGCAAAATTTCTTTGCGCTCTTCGAGGCCGCGGCTCAGGCGCACGCCGACAAAGATGCAGGCGTTTTTGGCATCGGCAAAACGGTAGTTGAACTCGGTGACCGATCGCCCGCCAAGCAGTTGGCAGAATTTGAGGAAGCTGCCTTTTTCTTCCGGAATGGTCACCGCCAACAACGCTTCACGCTGTTCGCCCAGTTCGCAGCGTTCCGAGACGTAGCGCAGGCCGTGAAAGTTCACGTTAGCACCGGAAAGAATATGCGCCAGGCGTTCGCCGCGAATGTTGTGCTGAGCGATATATTTTTTCATTCCCGCCAGCGCCAACGCGCCAGAGGGTTCCGCCACTGCGCGCACATCTTCGAATAAATCCTTCATCGCCGCACAGATCGCATCACTATCGACGGTGATGATGTCGTCGAGATACTCCTGGCATAAACGGAAGGTTTCGTCGCCGATGCGTTTTACCGCGACACCTTCGGCGAACAGTCCCACGCGTGGCAGATCAACCGGATGACCCGCATCCAGCGCTGCTTTCAGGCAGGCGGAGTCTTCCGCTTCTACGGCGATCACTTTGATTTGCGGCATCAGTTGTTTGATCAGCACCGCCACGCCAGCAGCCAGACCGCCGCCGCCGACTGGCACAAATACGCGGTCGAGATGAGCATCCTGCTGGAGCAGTTCCAGCGCCAGCGTGCCTTGCCCGGCAATCACCATCGGATGGTCGAACGGCGGCACCCAGGTGAACCCCTGCTGCTGTGACAGTTCAATCGCTTTGGCTTTCGCTTCATCAAAGTTCGCGCCGTGGAGCAGCACTTCGCCGCCGAATCCACGTACCGCATCGACTTTGATATCGGCGGTGGCGGTTGGCATGACGATCAGCGCCTTCACGCCTAACCGTGCGGAAGAAAACGCGACGCCCTGCGCGTGGTTACCCGCAGAAGCAGTGATCACGCCGTGCGCTTTTTGTTCTTCCGTCAGGCCCGCCATCATGGCGTATGCGCCGCGCAGCTTAAAGCTGTGCACTGGCTGGCGATCTTCGCGCTTCACCAGAATGACGTTATCAAGACGCGACGACAGTTTTTCCATTTTTTGTAGCGGCGTAACCTGCGCCGCCTCGTAAACCGGCGCGCGCAGCACTGCTCTTAAATATTCGGCACCTTCCGGGGCACCGGACAGGGGTTGCGAGTCAGCCATTATTAACCCCCCAGTTTCGATTTATCGCGCACCGCGCCTTTGTCGGCGCTGGTTGCCAGGCTGGCATAAGCACGCAGGGCAAAG
Source organism: Shigella dysenteriae (assembly GCF_022354085.1). NCBI lineage: Bacteria > Pseudomonadati > Pseudomonadota > Gammaproteobacteria > Enterobacterales > Enterobacteriaceae > Shigella > Shigella dysenteriae. Next base: position 4,911,493 of record NZ_CP055055.1, on the reverse strand, counting down.
GAGACCTGACGTTCACGATTTTTCGGCGTCCAGGCTTTGTCACCCCGAGCTTCCTGCGCTTCACGACGCGCCGCCAGTTCGGCATCGCTTACCTGTAACTGAATGCCACGGTTCGGAATGTCGATAGCGATAAGATCGCCGTCTTCAATCAGGCCAATGCTGCCGCCGCTTGCCGCTTCCGGTGAGACGTGGCCGATAGAAAGGCCAGAGGTGCCGCCAGAGAAACGACCGTCGGTGATCAGCGCACAGGCTTTACCGAGCCCCATTGATTTCAGGAAGCTGGTTGGGTAGAGCATTTCCTGCATCCCCGGACCACCTTTTGGGCCTTCATAGCGAATTACTACCACATCTCCGGCGACAACTTTACCGCCGAGAATCGCTTCTACCGCGTCGTCCTGGCTTTCGTATACTTTCGCCGGGCCGGTGAATTTGAGGATGCTGTCATCGACGCCCGCAGTTTTAACGATGCAGCCGTTTTCCGCGAAATTTCCGTAGAGCACCGCCAGGCCACCGTCTTTGCTGTAGGCGTGTTCCAGCGAGCGAATACAGCCATTTGCGCGATCGTCGTCCAGCGTATCCCAGCGGCAATCCTGCGAGAATGCCTGTGTGGTACGAATGCCTGCAGGGCCTGCGCGGAACATATTTTTTACCGCGTCATCCTGGGTCAGCATAACGTCGTATTGTTCCAGCGTTTGCGGCAACGTCAGGCCAAGTACGTTTTTCACATCGCGATTCAGTAAGTTAGCGCGATCCAGTTCGCCGAGAATACCGATAACACCACCAGCACGGTGAACATCTTCCATATGGTATTTTTGGGTGCTCGGCGCAACTTTGCATAACTGCGGGACTTTACGCGAAAGTTTGTCGATATCACTCATGGTGAAGTCGATTTCCGCTTCCTGCGCCGCCGCCAGCAGGTGAAGTACGGTGTTAGTCGATCCACCCATCGCGATATCCAGCGTCATGGCATTTTCAAACGCCGCTTTACTGGCGATATTACGCGGCAGTGCACTTTCGTCGTTTTGCTCGTAGTAACGTTTGGTCAATTCAACAATGCGTTTACCAGCATTGAGGAACAGCTGCTTACGGTCAGAGTGTGTTGCCAGCAGCGAGCCGTTGCCCGGCTGCGACAGACCCAGCGCTTCGGTCAGGCAGTTCATCGAGTTAGCGGTAAACATCCCGGAGCAGGAACCGCAGGTTGGGCATGCGGAACGTTCAACCTGATCGCTCTGGGAGTCAGAAACTTTCGGGTCTGCCCCCTGGATCATCGCATCAACCAGATCGAGCTTGATGATCTGATCGGACAGTTTGGTTTTCCCGGCCTCCATCGGGCCGCCGGAAACAAAGATCACCGGAATATTCAGGCGCAGAGAGGCCATCAGCATCCCCGGGGTGATTTTGTCACAGTTAGAGATGCAGACCATGGCGTCGGCGCAGTGGGCGTTGACCATATACTCAACGGAATCAGCGATCAGTTCGCGAGATGGCAGTGAATAAAGCATCCCCCCGTGGCCCATGGCAATCCCATCATCCACCGCAATGGTGTTGAACTCTTTGGCAACGCCGCCAGCCGCTTCAATTTGTTCGGCGACCAGTTTACCGAGATCGCGCAGATGGACGTGACCCGGTACAAATTGGGTGAACGAGTTCACAACCGCGATAATCGGCTTGCCAAAATCGGCGTCGGTCATTCCGGTGGCGCGCCACAGCGCACGAGCACCCGCCATATTACGACCATGAGTGGTGGTGGCGGAACGGTACTTAGGCATACTTTATTTACTCCCAGTGTCTGTCTCGTAAATGGGACGGTGCGTGCCGTCCCATTTTTTGTATTTATTGATTAACTTGATCTAACCAGCCCCATTTATCTTCGGTTTCGCCAGTGAAGAGGCCGAAGAAGGCTTGCTGAATGCGTTTGGTGACCGGGCCGCAACGGCCTTCACCTACCTGAATACCGTCTACGCTGCGCACTGGCGTGATTTCTGCCGCCGTACCGGACATAAACACTTCATCCGCCAGATACAGGGATTCGCGCGACAGCACCTGCTCACGCACTTCAATTCCCAGCTCTTTCGCCAGTTTGATGATGGCGTCACGGGTAATACCCGGCAGCGCGGAGGAGGTGAACGGTGGGGTGAACAGCACACCATCTTTCACTTCAAACAGGTTTTCGCCTGCGCCTTCAGAGATATAACCGTTCACATCCAGCGCGATACCTTCCTGATAACCGTGGCGGCGCGCTTCGCTACCCACCAGCAGGGAAGAGAGATAGTTACCACCGGCTTTTGCCGCAGTTGGGATGGTGTTTGGTGCTGCGCGGTTCCAGGAGGAAACCATCGCATCGATCCCCTGCTCCAGCGCTTCTGCGCCCAGATACGCTCCCCACGGGAAAGCGGCGATAATCACATCGGTTGAGTATCCCGCTGGCGGGTTAACGCCCATACCAACATCACCGACGAAGATCAGCGGACGGATATAGGCGCTGGTGAGATTGTTTTTGCGGATCACGTCACGACAAGCTTCCATCAGCTCATCAATGCTCTGCGAAACCGGGAAGCGATAGATTTTGGCGGAGTCATGCAGACGCTGCATATGCTCACGATGGCGGAATACAACCGGTCCTTTGTGCGAGTCGTAGCAACGGATGCCTTCAAAAACCGAGGTGCCATAGTGCAGCGCGTGCGACATCACATGCACCTTCGCGTCTTCCCAGCGAACCATCTCCCCATTGAACCAAATGTAATCAGCTTTCTTCGTGGTCATTTTTATATTCCTTTTGCGCTCAGGCGCGGATTTGTTGTGATGTGGTTGTGCTCTGGCAGATGGCAACGTGTGCGACGTCCACCAGTTTATTTAACTGACTAAACAGTAAGTCGACCGACCGTGGGCTGGCAACGGTCAATTCGATATTTATATTTTGTGCATCGCTGGCGGCGGCCATATTCATTGAGCAGACGTGGAAACCACGATGACGCACCACGCGTAAAACACGTTCTAAGGTTTCCGGATTGAAGCGAGCCGATACATTGACCTGATGTTGCATCATGATAATTTCTCCAACATTTCTGAATTACTGGCACCAGGCGGCACCAGCGGCCAGACGTTCTCAAGTTCGTCGATTGAGACATGAAGCAGGTATGGCCCATCACTGTTCAGCATGGTGTCGAGTGCCGCTTCAACCTGGTCTTTACGGGTGATGTGTTGGCCAGGGATGCCGAAGGCGCTGGCTAACATGAGGAAATCGGGGTTATCAGTAAGGGTGGTTTCGCTGTATCGTTCCTGAAAAAACAGTTGCTGCCATTGTCGAACCATCCCTAACCGTTGGTTATCGAGTAAGACGATTTTCAACGGTAACTGCTTGCGTTTTACGGTGCCCAGCTCTTGCACATTCATCATGAAAGAGCCGTCACCGGAGATACAGACAACGGTATCGTTCGGTCGCGCGACTTGTGCGCCAACCGCCGCCGGTAAACCAAAACCCATGGTACCTAAGCCGCTGGAGGTGATGAAATTTTCCGGGCGAGTGTGGGCGATGTGCTGCGCAGCCCACATCTGGTGCTGCCCCACATCAGTGGTCACGACGCAATCCGCAGGTTTACGATCCGACAGTTGCTTTAACAACAACGGCGCGTAGATAGCGTCACCGGGATGGTCGTAACGCCAGGCATGTTCATCACGCAGCTGCGCGCAGTGTAGCTGCCAGTCATTGATATTTAACGGCTGCTGTAATGCTGGTAACAGAGCATTTAAATCACCTTGTAATGCCACATGTACCTGACGCAGCTTGTTCATTTCTGCCGGGTCGATATCCATATGGATAACACTGGCGTGTGGTGCGAAGGTGTTCAGTTTGCCGGTCACCCGGTCATCAAAACGTGCACCCACGGCGATCAGCAAGTCGCACTCCTGCACCGCGAAGTTCGCCGCTTTGGTGCCATGCATTCCCAGCATGCCCAGATAGTACGGATAATCTGCTTCAACTGCGCCCAGCCCTTTCAGCGTGCAGGTGGCAGGCATTTTTGTGGTAGCGAGAAATTCTCGTAAAGCAGGAACTGCCTGCGCCATACCCACGCCACCACCAACGTACAGCATCGGTTTTTGCGCTTTTGCCAGCATCTGGCGCGCTTGCTCAACTTCGGCATGTGGGAAAGTCACTTCGTTTTCAACGGTGGTGAACCACGGTTCCAGGTCGCCGCTGGCTAACTGGATATCTTTTGGGATATCGACCAGAACCGGACCAGGACGACCTGAGCTGGCAACGTCGAATGCTTCAGCCATAATGCGCGGCAACTCTTCCAGCGACTGCACCAGAAAGCTGTGCTTGGTACAGGCTAACGACAATCCCAGGACATCCACTTCCTGAAATGCGTCAGTGCCGATAAACGGTGCGGACACTTGACCGGTGATGGCAACAACAGGGATAGAATCTAACAGTGCGTCCGCAAGCCCGGTTATCAGGTTGGTTGCGCCCGGACCAGACGTGGCGATACATACGCCAGTTTTGCCGGTAGCACGGGCATAACCGATAGCCGCCATTGCCGCACCCTGCTCATGTCGGCACAGCAAGTGCTCCACGCCGCCGTCATACAATGCATCGTAAACCGGCATAATTGCGCCACCCGGATAACCGAAAACGGTGTTCACACCCTGTGCCCGCAACGCATGTACCACCCACTGTGCGCCATTCATAGTTAGTTCCCCGTCCTGAATCTTGAGAAACAGAATTTTGTGCTGTTATTCATTGTCTGCTCCTCGGTTATGTTTTTAAGGTCAAAAAAAACCCCCGGACCTTTCGGTGCGGGGGTCTTAGTTCGTTAAGGCTTGATCTCTAAGCCTTTCCTCGTCCAAGTGCAGCCCCGCACGGTGGGATAATAATCACCACCACGCTAATCACGACCAGGCTAATCACTCGTAGAAGGGCTGTCATTTTGTCTTTTCTTGCATCTTGTTCGAAGGAATGCCTAAAGAGTTACCATAGATTTTGCGAATAGCACAAGATATTTTTTGGCCGTTTTTTATGATGGCTTTAATAATTTCAATAGAAATTGTTGTTTTTTAAAAAGAAAATAGTGAGTGAAAAAAATTCAATTTCAGTACGAATGTTGTTCCCTCCCTCGTAGTTCATCCTTTGTCCGCTGCATTTTTGCGAGCATCATTCCACCGCCAGAACAACTCAACTTCACTTGCACAAATAAACAGGAATCAGCCACTAAAATTCACGAATTAGCGGGCTACAGCAGCGATATCTTATGCACATAATGGTGACTCAAGGAGGGCTTATGTCACTGTCAATTGTTCATACCCGCGCAGCCCTGGGAGTAAATGCGCCCCCAATCACTGTTGAGGTACATATCAGTAAAGGTCTACCCGGTTTAACGATGGTGGGCTTACCAGAAACAACGGTAAAAGAAGCCCGCGATCGCGTGCGCAGCGCCATTATCAATAGCGGATATGAATATCCGGCCAAAAAAATTACCATCAACCTGGCTCCAGCCGATCTACCAAAAGAAGGGGGACGATATGATTTACCTATCGCCATTGCGTTGCTGGCGGCCTCAGAACAGCTTACAGCCAATAAGTTAGATGAATATGAATTAGTCGGAGAACTGGCGCTTACAGGCGCTCTGCGTGGCGTTCCCGGTGCAATCTCCAGTGCAACTGAAGCTATTAAGTCGGGCAGAAAAATTATCGTCGCGAAAGATAACGAAGATGAAGTGGGGCTAATTAACGGTGAAGGATGCCTGATAGCCGATCATCTGCAGGCTGTCTGTGCGTTTCTGGAAGGTAAGCACACTCTCGAACGCCCGAAACCAACTGATGCAGTATCCCGGGCGCTACAACATGATCTCAGTGATGTTGTCGGTCAGGAGCAAGGAAAGCGAGGACTGGAAATTACCGCCGCTGGTGGGCACAACCTTTTACTGATTGGACCGCCGGGAACAGGTAAAACAATGCTCGCCAGCCGTATTAATGGCCTGTTGCCAGATTTAAGCAATGAAGAGGCACTGGAGAGCGCTGCGATATTAAGTCTGGTAAATGCTGAATCAGTACAAAAACAATGGCGGCAGCGCCCGTTCCGCTCACCTCATCACAGTGCGTCGTTAACTGCGATGGTGGGCGGTGGTGCAATTCCAGGGCCAGGTGAAATTTCGCTGGCGCATAACGGCGTGCTTTTTCTTGATGAGTTACCTGAATTTGAACGGCGTACACTGGATGCTTTGCGAGAGCCGATTGAATCCGGGCAGATCCATCTTTCACGCACACGAGCAAAAATAACCTATCCAGCCCGTTTCCAGCTTGTTGCGGCGATGAATCCCAGCCCTACCGGACATTATCAGGGAAACCATAACCGCTGCACGCCAGAACAGACATTACGTTATCTCAACCGGCTCTCGGGGCCCTTTCTCGACCGCTTCGATCTCTCACTGGAGATCCCATTACCACCCCCCGGCATTTTGAGTAAAACGGTAGTGCCGGGAGAAAGCAGCACCACCGTTAAACAACGTGTAATGGCTGCCAGAGAGCGCCAATTTAAGCGGCAGAATAAGTTGAACGCCTGGCTGGATAGTCCAGAAATACGCAAATTCTGCAAGCTTGAGAGCGAAGATGCGCAGTGGCTGGAAGAAACGCTGATCCATCTGGGGTTATCGATTCGTGCCTGGCAGCGGTTATTGAAAGTTGCACGAACCATTGCTGATATTGATCAGTCTGACATTATCACACGTCAGCATTTGCAGGAGGCAGTTAGCTATCGTGCGATTGACCGTTTGCTCATCCATCTGCAAAAACTACTGACATAAAAAAAGGGCATTTCGCCCTTTTTATTAATCGTCAGAATCGGTGTAGTCTTCAGCACCTTCAACCTGCGGTTTACCGCCGGAAAGGGTGTGAAAACGTTTTGGACGCTTGATACGCGTCATATACTTGGACCACACGCGTTCTGCTTCTGTCACTGGCTCACGTTCGCCACGGCATACTGCTACGAAGAGTTTCTCTTCCTCGGTAACCGGCTCGCGTTTGCCAAGATCCAACTCATTGAAGGCATAACCATGACGCTCAAGCAGTTGTGCCTCTTTGATGGTGAAATCACCATGGCGAGAGAATCCACGTGGATAATGTTTATTGTCGAAATATCGATTAGTCGTCGTAAAGCTTTCCGCCATCCTGCACGCTCCTAATTCTTTGACCGAGCTAGTTATGGCGCGGAGTATTAGTTACGCTTGACAGAGTGTAAAACAAAACATTTAAATCATAACGACAAATAATTTTGCGGAGAGCACTGTGGATACGGAATTGTTAAAAACTTTCCTGGAAGTTAGCCGAACGCGTCACTTTGGTCGAGCGGCTGAATCGCTCTATCTGACCCAGTCAGCAGTGAGCTTTCGAATCAGACAACTGGAAAATCAACTGGGTGTGAACCTTTTCACCCGCCACAGAAACAATATCCGTTTAACCGCTGCCGGTGAAAAACTACTGCCTTATGCAGAAACGCTCATGAGCACCTGGCAGGCCGCCCGTAAGGAGGTGGCGCATACCTCACGACATAACGAGTTTTCTATCGGTGCCAGCGCCTCATTGTGGGAATGTATGCTTAATCAGTGGCTGGGACGTTTGTATCAAAATCAGGATGCCCATACAGGCTTACAGTTTGAAGCGCGAATTGCCCAACGGCAGTCTCTGGTAAAACAGCTGCATGAACGCCAGCTTGATCTTCTTATTACCACTGAAGCGCCCAAAATGGACGAATTTAGTAGTCAGTTGCTGGGGTATTTCACTTTAGCGCTTTATACCAGTGCCCCTTCTAAACTAAAGGGAGATCTTAACTATCTGCGACTGGAGTGGGGGCCAGATTTTCAACAGCATGAGGCAGGTTTGATCGGTGCTGACGAAGTGCCCATTCTGACAACCAGTTCTGCTGAACTGGCACAGCAACAGATTGCGATGCTTAATGGTTGCACCTGGCTACCCGTCAGCTGGGCGCGTAAAAAAGGCGGCCTGCATACCGTTGTCGATAGCACAACACTTTCACGGCCGCTTTATGCCATATGGCTGCAAAATAGCGATAAAAATACGTTGATTCGCGATCTATTGAAAATTAACGTGCTGGATGAAGTGTATTAATCTGAATGGCTGGCAAGGATGCCGGTAGAAGGATTTACTTCAGAGAGGGTTATTTCAGATAAAAAAAATCCTTAGCTTTCGCTAAGGATGATTTCTGGCAGGGGCGGAGAGACTCGAACTCCCAACACCCGGTTTTGGAGACCGGTGCTCTACCAATTGAACTACGCCCCTAATTAGGGTGGCGGAACGGACGGGACTCGAACCCGCGACCCCCTGCGTGACAGGCAGGTATTCTAACCGACTGAACTACCGCTCCACCGAATTCTTTTACAACCACCGGTTTTATGACCGGCTTACTGCTTAATTTGATGCCTGGCAGTTCCCTACTCTCGCATGGGGAGACCCCACACTACCATTGGCGCTACGGCGTTTCACTTCTGAGTTCGGCATGGGGTCAGGTGGGACCACCGCGCTACGGCCGCCAGGCAAATTCTGTTTCATCAGACCGCTTCTGCGTTCTGATTTAATCTGTATCAGGCTGAAAATCTTCTCTCATCCGCCAAAACATCTTCGGCGTTGTAAGGTTAAGCCTCACGGTTCATTAGTACCGGTTAGCTCAACGCATCGCTGCGCTTACACACCCGGCCTATCAACGTCGTCGTCTTCAACGTTCCTTCAGGACCCTTAAAGGGTCAGGGAGAACTCATCTCGGGGCAAGTTTCGTGCTTAGATGCTTTCAGCACTTATCTCTTCCGCATTTAGCTACCGGGCAGTGCCATTGGCATGACAACCCGAACACCAGTGATGCGTCCACTCCGGTCCTCTCGTACTAGGAGCAGCCCCCCTCAGTTCTCCAGCGCCCACGGCAGATAGGGACCGAACTGTCTCACGACGTTCTAAACCCAGCTCGCGTACCACTTTAAATGGCGAACAGCCATACCCTTGGGACCTACTTCAGCCCCAGGATGTGATGAGCCGACATCGAGGTGCCAAACACCGCCGTCGATATGAACTCTTGGGCGGTATCAGCCTGTTATCCCCGGAGTACCTTTTATCCGTTGAGCGATGGCCCTTCCATTCAGAACCACCGGATCACTATGACCTGCTTTCGCACCTGCTCGCGCCGTCACGCTCGCAGTCAAGCTGGCTTATGCCATTGCACTAACCTCCTGATGTCCGACCAGGATTAGCCAACCTTCGTGCTCCTCCGTTACTCTTTAGGAGGAGACCGCCCCAGTCAAACTACCCACCAGACACTGTCCGCAACCCGGATCACGGGTCAACGTTAGAACATCAAACATTAAAGGGTGGTATTTCAAGGTCGGCTCCATGCAGACTGGCGTCCACACTTCTAAGCCTCCCACCTATCCTACACATCAAGGCTCAATGTTCAGTGTCAAGCTATAGTAAAGGTTCACGGGGTCTTTCCGTCTTGCCGCGGGTACACTGCATCTTCACAGCGAGTTCAATTTCACTGAGTCTCGGGTGGAGACAGCCTGGCCATCATTACGCCATTCGTGCAGGTCGGAACTTACCCGACAAGGAATTTCGCTACCTTAGGACCGTTATAGTTACGGCCGCCGTTTACCGGGGCTTCGATCAAGAGCTTCGCTTGCGCTGACCCCATCAATTAACCTTCCGGCACCGGGCAGGCGTCACACCGTATACGTCCACTTTCGTGTTTGCACAGTGCTGTGTTTTTAATAAACAGTTGCAGCCAGCTGGTATCTTCGACTGATTTCAGCTCCATCCGCGAGGGACTTCACCTACATATCAGCGTGCCTTCTCCCGAAGTTACGGCACCATTTTGCCTAGTTCCTTCACCCGAGTTCTCTCAAGCGCCTTGGTATTCTCTACCTGACCACCTGTGTCGGTTTGGGGTACGATTTGATGTTACCTGATGCTTAGAGGCTTTTCCTGGAAGCAGGGCATTTGTTGCTTCAGCACCGTAGTGCCTCGTCATCACGCCTCAGCCTTGATTTTCCGGATTTGCCTGGAAAACCAGCCTACACGCTTAAACCGGGACAACCGTCGCCCGGCCAACATAGCCTTCTCCGTCCCCCCTTCGCAGTAACACCAAGTACAGGAATATTAACCTGTTTCCCATCGACTACGCCTTTCGGCCTCGCCTTAGGGGTCGACTCACCCTGCCCCGATTAACGTTGGACAGGAACCCTTGGTCTTCCGGCGAGCGGGCTTTTCACCCGCTTTATCGTTACTTATGTCAGCATTCGCACTTCTGATACCTCCAGCATACCTCACAGTACACCTTCACAGGCTTACAGAACGCTCCCCTACCCAACAACACATAGTGTCGCTGCCGCAGCTTCGGTGCATGGTTTAGCCCCGTTACATCTTCCGCGCAGGCCGACTCGACCAGTGAGCTATTACGCTTTCTTTAAATGATGGCTGCTTCTAAGCCAACATCCTGGCTGTCTGGGCCTTCCCACATCGTTTCCCACTTAACCATGACTTTGGGACCTTAGCTGGCGGTCTGGGTTGTTTCCCTCTTCACGACGGACGTTAGCACCCGCCGTGTGTCTCCCGTGATAACATTCTCCGGTATTCGCAGTTTGCATCGGGTTGGTAAGTCGGGATGACCCCCTTGCCGAAACAGTGCTCTACCCCCGGAGATGAATTCACGAGGCGCTACCTAAATAGCTTTCGGGGAGAACCAGCTATCTCCCGGTTTGATTGGCCTTTCACCCCCAGCCACAAGTCATCCGCTAATTTTTCAACATTAGTCGGTTCGGTCCTCCAGTTAGTGTTACCCAACCTTCAACCTGCCCATGGCTAGATCACCGGGTTTCGGGTCTATACCCTGCAACTTAACGCCCAGTTAAGACTCGGTTTCCCTTCGGCTCCCCTATTCGGTTAACCTTGCTACAGAATATAAGTCGCTGACCCATTATACAAAAGGTACGCAGTCACCCCATAAAAGAGGCTCCCACTGCTTGTACGTACACGGTTTCAGGTTCTTTTTCACTCCCCTCGCCGGGGTTCTTTTCGCCTTTCCCTCACGGTACTGGTTCACTATCGGTCAGTCAGGAGTATTTAGCCTTGGAGGATGGTCCCCCCATATTCAGACAGGATACCACGTGTCCCGCCCTACTCATCGAGCTCACAGTATGTGCATTTTTGTGTACGGGGCTGTCACCCTGTATCGCGCGCCTTTCCAGACGCTTCCACTAACACACACACTGATTCAGGCTCTGGGCTCCTCCCCGTTCGCTCGCCGCTACTGGGGGAATCTCGGTTGATTTCTTTTCCTCGGGGTACTTAGATGTTTCAGTTCCCCCGGTTCGCCTCATTAACCTATGGATTCAGTTAATGATAGTGTGTCGAAACACACTGGGTTTCCCCATTCGGAAATCGCCGGTTATAACGGTTCATATCACCTTACCGACGCTTATCGCAGATTAGCACGTCCTTCATCGCCTCTGACTGCCAGGGCATCCACCGTGTACGCTTAGTCGCTTAACCTCACAACCCGAAGATGTTTCTTGCGATTCATCATCGTGTTGCGAAAATTTGAGAGACTCACGAACAACTCTCGTTGTTCAGTGTTTCAATTTTCAGCTTGATCCAGATTTTTAAAGAGCAAATATCTCAAACATCACCCGAAGATGAGTTTTGAGATATTAAGGCAGGTGACTTTCACTCACAAACCAGCAAGTGGCGTCCCCTAGGGGATTCGAACCCCTGTTACCGCCGTGAAAGGGCGGTGTCCTGGGCCTCTAGACGAAGGGGACGTATCAGTCTGCTTCGCAAGACGCCTTGCTTTTCACTTTCTATCAGACAATCTGTGTGAGCACTGCAAAGTACGCTTCTTTAAGGTAAGGAGGTGATCCAACCGCAGGTTCCCCTACGGTTACCTTGTTACGACTTCACCCCAGTCATGAATCACAAAGTGGTAAGCGCCCTCCCGAAGGTTAAGCTACCTACTTCTTTTGCAACCCACTCCCATGGTGTGACGGGCGGTGTGTACAAGGCCCGGGAACGTATTCACCGTGGCATTCTGATCCACGATTACTAGCGATTCCGACTTCATGGAGTCGAGTTGCAGACTCCAATCCGGACTACGACGCACTTTATGAGGTCCGCTTGCTCTCGCGAGGTCGCTTCTCTTTGTATGCGCCATTGTAGCACGTGTGTAGCCCTGGTCGTAAGGGCCATGATGACTTGACGTCATCCCCACCTTCCTCCAGTTTATCACTGGCAGTCTCCTTTGAGTTCCCGGCCGGACCGCTGGCAACAAAGGATAAGGGTTGCGCTCGTTGCGGGACTTAACCCAACATTTCACAACACGAGCTGACGACAGCCATGCAGCACCTGTCTCACAGTTCCCGAAGGCACCAATCCATCTCTGGAAAGTTCTGTGGATGTCAAGACCAGGTAAGGTTCTTCGCGTTGCATCGAATTAAACCACATGCTCCACCGCTTGTGCGGGCCCCCGTCAATTCATTTGAGTTTTAACCTTGCGGCCGTACTCCCCAGGCGGTCGACTTAACGCGTTAGCTCCGGAAGCCACGCCTCAAGGGCACAACCTCCAAGTCGACATCGTTTACGGCGTGGACTACCAGGGTATCTAATCCTGTTTGCTCCCCACGCTTTCGCACCTGAGCGTCAGTCTTCGTCCAGGGGGCCGCCTTCGCCACCGGTATTCCTCCAGATCTCTACGCATTTCACCGCTACACCTGGAATTCTACCCCCCTCTACGAGACTCAAGCTTGCCAGTATCAGATGCAGTTCCCAGGTTGAGCCCGGGGATTTCACATCTGACTTAACAAACCGCCTGCGTGCGCTTTACGCCCAGTAATTCCGATTAACGCTTGCACCCTCCGTATTACCGCGGCTGCTGGCACGGAGTTAGCCGGTGCTTCTTCTGCGGGTAACGTCAATGAGCAAAGGTATTAACTTTACTCCCTTCCTCCCCGCTGAAAGTACTTTACAACCCGAAGGCCTTCTTCATACACGCGGCATGGCTGCATCAGGCTTGCGCCCATTGTGCAATATTCCCCACTGCTGCCTCCCGTAGGAGTCTGGACCGTGTCTCAGTTCCAGTGTGGCTGGTCATCCTCTCAGACCAGCTAGGGATCGTCGCCTAGGTGAGCCGTTACCCCACCTACTAGCTAATCCCATCTGGGCACATCCGATGGCAAGAGGCCCGAAGGTCCCCCTCTTTGGTCTTGCGACGTTATGCGGTATTAGCTACCGTTTCCAGTAGTTATCCCCCTCCATCAGGCAGTTTCCCAGACATTACTCACCCGTCCGCCACTCGTCAGCGAAACAGCAAGCTGTTTCCTGTTACCGTTCGACTTGCATGTGTTAGGCCTGCCGCCAGCGTTCAATCTGAGCCATGATCAAACTCTTCAATTTAAAAGTTTGATGCTCAAAGAATTAAACTTCGTAATGAATTACGTGTTCACTCTTGAGACTTGGTATTCATTTTTCGTCTTGCGACGTTAAGAATCCGTATCTTCGAGTGCCCACACAGATTGTCTGATAAATTGTTAAAGAGCAGTGCCGCTTCGCTTTTTCTCAGCGGCGCGGGGTGTGCATAATACGCTTTCCCGCTACAGAGTCAAGCATTTATTTTTGCTTTCTCTGCCGGAATTCTCAGAAGAACCCCGCTGACCCGGCGGCGTGTTTGCCGTTGTTCCGTGTCAGTGGTGGCGCATTATAGGGAGTTATTCCGGCCTGACAAGAGGAAATTTAAAATAATTTTCTGACCGCGCATTTTTTCAGCAAAAGCCCCGTTAATGTGCCATAAAACAAGCAATTTGCCGTTTTTGCAACCGTAATCACACTTCCTGGTGGCATACTAAGGAGGAATAAAAAGAAAAAGGAAGAGTAGTAATGCCTTTAAGCGCACAACAGTTAGCTGCACAGAAAAACCTTTCGTATGTTCTGGCTGAGAAGCTGGCGCAACGGATCTTAAAAGGTGAATATGAACCCGGCACCATTTTGCCTGGTGAGATTGAGCTGGGCGAGCAATTTGGAGTGAGTCGTACAGCGGTACGCGAAGCAGTCAAAACGTTAACGGCAAAAGGGATGGTTTTACCGCGACCGCGAATTGGTACCCGGGTCATGCCACAATCGAACTGGAATTTTCTTGATCAGGAATTGCTTACCTGGTGGATGACAGAAGAGAACTTTCATCAGGTCATCAATCACTTTCTGGTTATGCGTATCTGTCTGGAGCCACAAGCTTGCCTACTGGCAGCAACGGTTGGCACCGCGGAACAGAAAGCGCATCTCAATACGTTAATGGCCGAAATGGCGGCATTAAAAGAGAACTTTCGCCGTGAACGCTGGATCGAAGTCGATATGGCCTGGCATGAGCATATCTATGAAATGAGCGCCAATCCGTTTTTGACCTCATTCGCCTCGCTATTCCATTCGGTTTATCACACTTACTTCACGTCAATTACCAGCGACACAGTGATAAAGCTGGATCTGCATCAGGCGATTGTCGATGCGATTATCCAAAGCGATGGCGACGCGGCATTTAAAGCTTGTCAGGCGCTGCTACGCTCACCTGATAAGTGATAACCCGATAACAGGACATTGAATGAGCGATAAAAAGAAGCGCAGTATGGCGGGTTTGCCGTGGATCGCGGCGATGGCCTTCTTCATGCAGGCACTTGATGCCACTATTCTGAATACCGCCTTACCCGCAATCGCTCATAGCCTTAATCGTTCTCCTCTCGCGATGCAATCAGCCATCATCAGTTATACGCTGACGGTGGCGATGCTTATTCCGGTAAGCGGATGGCTAGCCGATCGCTTCGGTACGCGTCGCATTTTTACCCTTGCCGTGAGTCTGTTCACATTGGGTTCTCTGGCCTGCGCACTTTCTAATTCGCTACCACAGCTGGTTGTCTTCCGGGTTATTCAGGGGATAGGCGGCGCAATGATGATGCCTGTTGCTCGGCTGGCCTTACTGCGCGCTTATCCTCGTAATGAACTTCTTCCAGTATTGAATTTTGTCGCCATGCCGGGTCTGGTGGGGCCAATTTTAGGCCCCGTTCTTGGCGGCGTGCTGGTCACCTGGGCAACCTGGCACTGGATATTTTTAATCAATATCCCCATAGGTATTGCGGGCCTTCTTTACGCGCGCAAACATATGCCCAATTTCACCACCGCACGACGCAGATTCGATATCACTGGCTTTTTGCTGTTTGGCCTCAGCCTTGTTCTCTTTTCAAGCGGAATAGAGCTATTCGGGGAAAAGATTGTCGCCAGCTGGATTGCCTTGACGGTAATTGTCACCAGCATCGGGTTACTGCTTCTCTATATTCTCCATGCACGACGCACGCCAAACCCATTAATTTCATTAGATTTATTTAAAACCCGCACTTTCTCGATCGGTATCGTAGGCAATATTGCAACCCGTCTGGGGACCGGCTGTGTACCGTTCCTTATGCCATTGATGTTACAGGTAGGATTTGGTTATCAGGCGTTTATTGCCGGCTGTATGATGGCACCGACAGCGTTAGGTTCCATTATTGCAAAATCGATGGTTACCCAAGTCTTACGTCGTCTGGGCTATCGCCATACGTTAGTGGGGATCACGGTGATTATTGGGCTAATGATCGCTCAGTTCTCTTTGCAATCACCGGCAATGGCGATATGGATGCTGATCTTGCCGTTGTTTATATTAGGGATGGCTATGTCGACGCAGTTTACCGCGATGAATACCATCACACTTGCCGATCTGACCGATGACAACGCCAGCAGCGGTAACAGTGTTCTGGCGGTCACGCAGCAACTGTCGATTAGTTTAGGCGTTGCTGTAAGTGCGGCCGTCCTTCGCGTTTATGAAGGGATGGAAGGCACAACGACTGTCGAACAATTCCACTATACGTTTATCACGATGGGCATTATTACTGTTGCTTCAGCAGCAATGTTCATGCTTCTGAAAACAACCGATGGTAATAATTTGATCAAAAGACAGCGTAAATCTAAGCCGAACCGCGTTCCATCAGAATCGGAGTAAGTTGTAATCGTTGTTGCTGAAGAGTTGGCTGGGTTATCCGATGGATGAGTACATCAATCGCCAGCTCCCCCAGTTCATCTTTCGGTTGGTGGATAGTGGTTAATGGTGGCGTCATAAAGCTTGCCAGTTCGATATCGTCATAGCCAATCACCGCGATATCCTGCGGAACCTGTAACTCTGCCTGATATAACGCCTGGTAAACGCCAACAGCCATAGCGTCATTTCCGGTAAAGACGGCCTGAGGACGCAGCGGATGTGATAGCAGTTGGCGCATAGCGTCAAACCCACCGTTAAATTCAAAATCACCAGTGACTTCATAGCCATCAGGAATGTTGAGACCCGCACGTTTCATCGCCGCCCGATAACCTTCCAACCGCAGGCGCGCCGGAGTTTTATCCAGCGGGCCGGTAATACAGGCGATACGGGTATGACCTTTATCGATCAGATATTGCGTTGCTAAGTCTCCGCCCAGCAACGAGTTATCCTGAATAAGATCGCTGTCGCCATCGAACGGAGCCCAGTCCATCATCACGGTAGGCACTGTCGGATAACGTTGCATGATTTCACGCGAAGGCTGATGCGTTTCGGTGCACAGTAACAGCAAGCCATCAACGCGTTTTTGCATCAGCGTTTCCAGATTGCGATTCATCCGCTGTTCATCGCCTTCGGTATTGCAAAGGACAAGACTATAACCGCGTTCGAAGCAGCTGCGTTCAACGCCGCGCACCAGTTCTGAATAGAAAGGATTAGTACTGGCAGTGATCAACATGCCAATGGTATGTGTTTGATTGAGTTTGAGGCTACGCGCCAGAGCTGATGGCGCGTAATTGAGTTCTTTAATCGCCGCTTCAACTTTGGCGGTAATCGCTTCACTGACGAAGCGATCTTTATTGATAACGTGAGAAACTGTTGAGGTAGAAACGCCCGCCAGGCGGGCAACATCTTTCATTGTAGCCAAGCGTCACCTCTGCCTGTCTAAAAATGCGTCGATCTCTTCACGCCACGGTACGGAAGGTTGTGCGCCTTTACGTGTTACGGCAATCGCAGCGGCGGCATGGGCAAAACGAATCGCCTCTGGCAATGGTTTTTCTTCCAGCAACGCCGTGATTAACGCGCCGTTAAAGGTATCTCCGGCAGCAATGGTATCGACAGCCTGCACCCGGAATCCAGGAACGCGCTGACCTTCACCATTCACGCTAGCCCATACACCACGACTTCCTAAAGTAATCAGTACAGTACGGATACCTTTTTCATGCAGTACCTGCGCCGCCTTCGCTGCATCTTCATCATTTTCAACACGAATACCGGTGAGCTTTTCTGCTTCCGTTTCGTTTGGCGTAATAATGTCCACCAGCGCCAGCAGTTCGTCAGGAAGTTCGCGAGCCGGAGCCGGGTTAAGCGCAACGATAGTCTTATTTTGATGGGCGATTTTCGCCGCTGCCATCACACTTTCGAGTGGTGATTCCAGCTGCATTAATAATGCTGACGCGTTGGCAATACGCTCACGTTGCGCTTCCACCAGCGCCGGGGAAAGGGCAGCATTAGCGCCGGCATGAATACCAATGACATTCTCACCTTCGCCATTAACAAAAATCAGCGCCACACCTGTTGATTCGCCTTTGATCACGCTGACCGGAGTAATATCGATGTTATCAGTGGCGAGCTGCTGGCGAACGCTCTCACCAATGCTGTCATCGCCAGTACAGGCAATAAACGCGATATTCGCACCGCTACGCCCAGCAGCCACAGCCTGATTCGCGCCTTTGCCGCCAAATGCAACCTGATAGTGGTTACCGGTTACGGTTTCGCCTGGAGTAGGAAAAGATTGAAGATTAAGAATGTGGTCAGCATTAATGCTGCCAAGAACAACGAGGCTGCCTGCGTTTTGCATATTCGGGATGTCCATAAAATGCGCCACCGTGTTAGGGTGGCGCGTGCCCTGCTTTTCTTTATATTACACGTTCATCTGTCGATGACGTATTTATGTCACCATCAGGTCATACAACCTGATTAAAACTACTGCTTAACAACCAGTTTCAGATCAACCGGATACTTAGCCTGAACTTTCTCGCCTTTCAGCACTTTATCTGCGGTTTCAACGCCTTTCGCGCCAATCTGATCGGGTAGCTGAGCGATAGTCGCTGCTAGTTTGCCATCATTCACCGCTTTTTCGCCATCCGGTGTACCGTCAAATCCGACGACCATCACATCCGATTTACCGGCAGTTTGCAGTGCGCGCAGCGCGCCCAGCGCCATTTCATCATTCTGCGCAAATACAGCCTGAACATCCGGATGAGCGGTCAACAGGTTCTGCATTACGTTCAAACCTTTAGTGCGATCAAAATCTGCTGGCTGGCTGGCAAGAACATTAAACTTGTGAGCAGCAACGGCCTGCTGGAAGCCTTCGCCACGTTCACGGGCTGCGGATGTACCAGCAATGCCTTGCAGCTCGATAACTTTGGCACCTTCACCCGCTTTCTTCGCGATGTAATCACCGGCGATTTTGCCGCCCAGTACGTTATCAGATGCAATGTGGCTCACCACTTCACCTTTCGTTGCCTGGCGGTCAAGAGTGATAACCGGGATGTTCGCCTGGTTAGCCATCTTCACAGCATTACCCACTGCGTCGGAGTCGGTCGGGTTAATCAGCAGAATTTTTGTGCCGCGAACGGTTAAGTCCTGCACGTTCGCCAGCTCTTTCGCCGGGTTGTTCTGGGAGTCCAGCACCACCAGGTTATAGCCAAGTTTATCCGCCTCTTTCTGCGCGCCATCTTTCAGCGATACAAAGAACGGGTTGTTAAGCGTGGAGACCACCAGCGCGATGGTGTCTTTTGCCATCGCATTCGCACTGACGGTGGCGCTTAGCGCAACAGCGGAAACCAGGGTAGCCAGTTTTTTCATGTTCATATTCAAGATGTCCTGTAGTCGTTATTACTGCTTTTTGTTGTCTACCAGCACCGCCAGCAAAATCACCACCGCTTTGACGATCATCTGGTAATAGGAGGAAACACCTAACAAATTCAATCCATTATTAAGGAAGCCAAGAATTAATGCGCCGATCAACGTCCCAACAATGCGACCTTTTCCGCCCGCCAGACTCGTACCGCCCAGAACCACCGCAGCAATAGCATCCAGCTCATAGCCAGTCCCCGCCGTGGGTTGTGCGGAGGAGAGACGCGCCACTTCAATGATCCCGGCCAGCGATGCCAGCAGACCACAAAGAGAATAGACGATGATTTTGATTTTATTGACGTTGATACCAGAAAGACGCGTTGCCGCTTCGTTGCCGCCCAGCGCGTAGATGTAACGCCCCAGACGCGTGTGATGCAGCATGTACCAGGCCGCGAGGAAGACAAACCCCATGATCCAGACTGGCGTCGGTACGCCCAGCGGACGACCAATACCAAACCAGCCAAACAGATCGGCGTTCTCAGTAAAGCCGGTATTCACTGGGCTACCGTTGGTATAAACCATGGTCACGCCGCGCAGTAAAAGCATCATAACCAGCGTAGCGATAAACGCCTGGACGCGACCTTTCGCTACAATCACTCCGGTTACCGCACCAATTGCGGCACCTAACGCGAGAGCGGCAGCGACAGCCACCAGCGCATTGACTTCAATGCCGACGATAGATGCAGCAACTGCGCCGGTTAGCGCCAACAGAGAACCTACCGACAAGTCTATGCCCGACGTCAGGATCACCAGCGTCATCCCGACCGCCATAATGGCGTTCACCGAAGTTTGCTGGAGAATATTGAATAAGTTATTGATGGTGAAAAAGTTCGGACTTAACGTCGAGACAATCGCGATCAGCACCAGCAGAGCGATAAGCGATTTCTGCTCCATCAGCCACGCTTTCGTGAAATAACGGCGACCAGAGACAGTCTGGGTTGTCATTTTTTTACTCCTGATTCACGCGATTAAGCTTGCCCACAGCGGCAGCCATTAACACTTCCTGGGTGGCCTGCTCACGAGTAAATTCCCCGCTGAGATGCCCTTCATGCATGACGATGATGCGATCGCTCATGCCTAATACTTCTGGCATCTCCGATGACACCAGAATGATGCTCAAGCCATCGGCTTTGAACTGGTTAATCAGTTGATAGATCTCTTTTTTCGCGCCGACATCTACGCCACGGGTAGGTTCATCAAGGATCAACACTTTGGGGCGTGTCATCAGACCGCGGGCAATCGCCACTTTTTGCTGATTGCCACCGGAAAGCAGACCAATTGCCTGTTCCATCGACGGAGTTTTCACATTAAACAGACGAATGAAATCACTCACAGCCTGCTGTTCATCGGCATGCTTCAAACTGCCGCCAGCGCGGCTGAAGTAGCGCAGCGCTGTCAGCGACATGTTCTCTTTTACTGACATGCCCAACACTAAACCGTCACGTTTACGGTCTTCGGAGATATACACAATGCCGTTTGCCAGGCCATCCTGCGGTGAACGGGTAACGACTTCATGCCCATCCAGGGTGACGTAACCGCTGGTGCGCGGTAGTGCGCCGTAGAGCACTTTCATCAGTTCGGTACGACCTGCGCCCATCAAACCAGAGACGCCAAGAATTTCGCCTTTGCGTAAAGTAAAAGAGACATCGTTAACGCCAGGTCCGCAGAGATTATCGACTTTCAGGCGGATATCTCCCGGCGCTTTGTCCAGGTGCGGATATTGATCTTCCAGCTTGCGACCCACCATCATCTCAATCAGCGAATCTTCGGTCAGTGATGCCACTTCGCGCTCAGCAATAAATTGCCCATCACGAAAAACGGTAACGTCATCGCAAATCTCGAAGATTTCTTTCATGCGGTGGGAGATATAGACAATACCGCGGCCTTGCGATTTCAGCTCGCGGATGACGCGGAACAGGGATTCGGTTTCGGTATCGGTCAGCGCATCGGTCGGTTCATCCATAATGATGACTTTCGACTCAAAGCTCAGCACTTTGGCGATTTCAACCATTTGCTGGTCACCGATGGAAAGATCGCCCACCAGCTTGTCGCTTTTAAAGCGCAGGTTAAGTTTAGCCAGCAATTTATCCGCTTCGGCATACATGGTTTTCCAGTCAATTTTGCCAAAGCGATTAACAAACTCACGACCGAGGAAAATGTTTTCGGCAATGGTTAACTGCGGGATCAGGTTCAGTTCCTGATGGATAATCCCAATCCCGGCTTCCTGGGAAGATTTCGGCCCGGTAAATGTCGTTTCTTTCCCCAGCCATAAAAGCGTGCCGGCATCGCGAGTATAGATACCAGTAAGCACTTTCATCATGGTGGATTTACCCGCGCCGTTTTCGCCCACCAGCGCCATCACGCGGCCCGGATAGACATTTAACGCAGCGCCCGAGAGGGCTTTTACGCCCGGGAAGGCTTTATCGATGCCTTTAAGCTGAAGTAATGCTTCCATGACGGCCTCAGAACGTCACGCCAGCACAGAGAATGATATTCGCATACGGAGAACATTCTCCGCTGCGAATTACCGCCTGACTTTCTGCGGTTTGTTGTTTGAATTGTTCATGCGTGGTGTAACGAATTTCAATGGTATTTCCCTGGTGTTTTTGCAGCTGCTCAAGGTGAGTGAGCAACGTTTCGTGGAGTTGCGGATTATGGTGTTTGATCTCTTCCGCGATAATGGCAGCCTCGACCTGCATTTCATTTGTGACGACGCCCAGCACCTGCATAAAAGAAGGTACACCCTGGGTTAATGCCATATCGATACGCGTTGTACTTTTGGGGATGGGTAAACCAGCATCACACACCACCAGCGTATCGGTATGTCCCAGACGGGAGATCACCGATGAAATATCAGAATTAAGAACGGTGCCTTTTTTCATTTTTTTCTCCATCAGCGAAACGTTTCGCTGACCCGCAGTTTAATCCTGACTGAGTTGGGAAAACCATCGTGACGTTACGGAAATGTGATCAACCTCGAAACGTTTTACATGGTGATTAACCATGAAAACAAAAACGCCCCCTTATGAAGAAAGGAGGCGTCTGGCGTTAGATTTCGACCTGAGTACCCAGTTCGATAACCCTGTTTGGCGGGATTTCAAATTGATCTGGTGCACGCAGCGCATTACGTTGCAGCAGCAAGTACAGCTTGCCGCGCAGACGCAAATACCACGGGCGTTTGCCGAGGATCAACGACTCATGCGACATAAAGAAGGAGGTTTCCATCATCCGGCAACTTAATCCTTCCAGACCGCAGCGGTGGAAAACTTCTTCCACGTTTGGCGTTTCTCGCCAACCATAACTTGCCACCACGCGCCAGAAAGTGGGCGACAGTTGTTCAATCTGTACCCGACGGACGTTATGGACATATGGCGCGTCTTCGGTGCGCAGAGTTAACAGAATCACCCGCTCATGCAATACCTTGTTATGTTTAAGGTTATGCATCAGCGCAAAGGGAATGACGTTGATTGCACGCGACATATACACCGCGGTCCCGGGCACGCGAACAGGCGGTGATTTCTCCAGCGAAGCAATCATCGCTTCCAGAGAGTTACCATGTTCATGCATCCGCCGCAGCAAGCGGAAACGCTCGCTCTTCCAGGTGGTCATCACGATAAACATCACCGTACCGAGGCTCAATGGCAACCAGCCGCCGGAGAGCAGTTTATCGAGGTTAGCGGTGAACAATGGAATATCGACACAAAGGAAAGCAATCAAGATCAGCGCAACAAAATACTTATTCCAGTGCCAGTTCTGACGTGCCACGGTAGTCGAGAGAATAGACGTCAGCACCATGGTTCCGGTCACCGCAATCCCGTACGCCGCCGCCAGGTTGCTGGAGTGCTCAAAGCTGACAATCACAATCACGACCGCGACATAGAGCATCCAGTTCACAAACGGAATATAGATTTGCCCTGACTCCATTTCGGAGGTGTGAATAATGCGCATCGGCGACAAATATCCCAGACGTACCGCCTGACGCGTCAATGAAAAGACGCCAGAGATAACCGCCTGCGAGGCAATTACCGTCGCCAGTGCGGCGATGATCAGCAGTGGGATCAGCGCCCAGTCCGGTGCCAACAGGAAGAACGGGTTCTTAATCGCTTCCGGGTTCTTTAACAACAACGCTCCCTGACCGAAGTAATTAAGGGTCAAGGAAGGTAATACGACGGTGAACCACGCCAGGCGAATAGGGAACTTACCAAAGTGCCCCATATCAGCATACAGCGCCTCGACCCCCGTAATCGACAGCACCACTGCCCCTAATGCAATAAAAGAAACCGTTTTGTATTCAAGGAAGAAATGCACCGCCCACATCGGATTCAGCGCATGCAGCACTTCCGGGTTAGCAATAATGCTACGTAACCCCAGTCCTGCCAGAATCAAAAACCAGGTCAGCATGATCGGCGCAAACAGCTTACCGACCATAGCCGTGCCATGCTTTTGAATCATAAATAATAAAGTGAGAACGATAATTGAGAGGGGAACTATCCAGGTATCCAGCTGCGGGGCGACGATTTCCAGACCTTCAATGGCTGACATCACCGAAATAGCGGGTGTTATGACGACTTCACCATAGAAAAAGCTGCCGCCGATTAGCCCCATAATCACCAGCATTGATGTAGTTCGCGCCGACGTATTACGCCCGGCAAGCGACATCAACGTCAGGATCCCCCCCTCACCGGCGTTATCTGCCCGCATCACGAAGGTGAGATATTTAATGGAAACCACAAAGATTAGCAGCCAGAAGATCAGCGATAAAAAGCCAAACACGGCATCGCGTTCAACGCCAAAACCAAACTGGCCGGACAAACATTCACGAAGTGTATATAACGGGCTGGTACCAATATCGCCGTAGACAACTCCAATCGCCGCGAGGGTAATCGCGGGCAATGATTGCTTATTATCAGTGCTCATAGACTAGTCTTTCGTTGAAATATGAAATGTGTGCTTAGTCCCTTGGCCCACAAAAAAGCGCACAGTATGCACGATTAACGGCAAAATCGTACTCCTAAATGCGGCCACATTAACCTGGCTCAAAGAAAAATCCCCCCCCTTTGAGACTATTTTAGCCACCAGCAAGAAACGTCTATACTCGCAATTTACGCAGAACTTTTGACGAAAGGACGCCACTTCATTATGGCTCACCCTCATTTATTAGCGGAAAGAATTTCCCGCCTGAGCAGTTCGTTGGAAAAGGGGCTTTATGAACGTAGCCACGCCATCCGCTTGTGTTTATTAGCGGCATTAAGTGGTGAAAGTGTGTTCCTCCTTGGCCCGCCAGGTATTGCCAAAAGTTTGATCGCCCGGCGCTTAAAATTCGCCTTTCAGAATGCCCGCGCGTTTGAATATCTGATGACTCGCTTCTCCACGCCGGAAGAGGTTTTTGGTCCCCTTTCTATTCAGGCGCTAAAAGATGAAGGGCGCTATGAACGTTTAACCAGCGGTTACCTGCCGGAAGCAGAAATCGTCTTTCTGGATGAGATCTGGAAAGCGGGTCCGGCAATTCTTAATACCCTGCTCACCGCCATTAACGAGCGCCAGTTCCGCAACGGTGCACACGTAGAAAAAATCCCGATGCGTCTACTGGTGGCGGCCTCCAACGAGCTGCCGGAAGCAGACAGCAGTCTGGAAGCGTTATATGACCGCATGCTGATTCGTCTGTGGTTAGATAAAGTGCAGGATAAAGCGAATTTCCGCTCCATGCTGACCAGTCAACAGGATGAAAATGACAATCCGGTTCCAGCCTCCTTGCAGGTCACAGATGAAGAATATGAACGCTGGCAGAAAGAGATTGGTGAAATTACGCTGCCCGATCATGTATTTGAGCTGATTTTTATGCTGCGCCAGCAACTGGATAAATTACCGGATGCGCCTTATGTCTCGGATCGTCGCTGGAAAAAAGCGATTCGATTATTGCAGGCCAGCGCCTTTTTTAGCGGTCGCAGTGCTGTTGCCCCGGTTGATCTCATTTTGCTAAAAGATTGCCTGTGGTATGACGCGCAAAGCCTGAATTTGATACAACAACAAATTGATGTATTGATGACCGGTCACGCCTGGCAACAGCAAGGGATGTTGACTCGCCTTGGCGCGATTGTGCAACGTCACCTGCAACTCCAGCAGCAACAAAGCGATAAAACAGCCTTAACGGTAATTCGTCTGGGCGGCATTTTCAGCCGTCGTCAGCAGTATCAACTTCCTGTTAACGTTACTGCTTCCACTCTGACTCTGCTGCTGCAAAAACCGTTAAAATTGCATGATATGGAAGTGGTTCATATCTCCTTTGAGCGTAACGCGCTGGAACAGTGGCTGAGTAAAGGTGGTGAAATTCGCGGCAAACTGAACGGTATCGGCTTTGCCCAGAAATTGAATCTGGAAGTGGATAGCGCCCAACATCTTGTTGTACGCGATGTAAGTTTACAAGGCAGTACGCTGGCACTTCCTGGTTCATCGGCTGAAGGTCTGCCAGGTGAAATAAAACAACAACTGGAAGAGCTTGAAAGTGACTGGCGCAAGCAACACGCTTTATTCAGCGAACAGCAAAAATGTCTGTTTATCCCTGGCGACTGGTTAGGTCGCATTGAAGCCAGCCTACAGGATGTCGGCGCACAGATTCGCCAGGCACAACAATGCTAACGCTGGATACGCTTAATGTGATGCTGGCCGTCAGCGAAGAGGGATTGATCGAAGAGATGATCATCGCGCTGCTGGCCTCACCGCAGCTGGCGGTCTTCTTTGAAAAATTCCCACGCCTGAAGGCGGCAATCACTGATGATGTTCCCCGCTGGCGTGAGGCGCTGCGTAATCGGCTGAAAGATGCCCGAGTCCCGCCGGAACTCACCGAAGAGGTGATGTGCTATCAGCAAAGCCAGCTCCTCTCCACGCCGCAGTTTATTGTGCAGCTACCACAGATCCTGGACTTACTGCATCGTCTGAATTCCCCATGGGCAGAACAAGCCCGACAGTTGGTTGATGCTAACAGCACGATCACTTCAGCGTTACACACGCTTTTCCTCCAGCGTTGGCGTTTAAGTCTGATCGTGCAAGCAACGACGTTAAATCAACAGTTATTAGAAGAAGAACGCGAACAACTGTTGAGTGAAGTTCAGGAACGCATGACGCTTAGCGGACAACTTGAACCGATTCTCGCAGATAACAATACCGCAGCTGGTCGTCTGTGGGATATGAGCGCCGGTCAGCTTAAACGTGGCGACTATCAGTTGATTGTGAAATACGGTGAATTTCTTAACGAACAGCCGGAACTGAAACGCCTGGCAGAACAGCTGGGGCGTTCCCGGGAAGCCAAATCAATACCGCGCAACGATGCGCAGATGGAAACCTTCCGCACCATGGTGCGCGAACCGGCGACGGTTCCTGAGCAGGTTGATGGTCTGCAACAAAGCGATGATATTTTACGTCTTCTGCCGCCAGAACTGGCGACACTAGGGATAACGGAACTGGAGTATGAGTTTTACCGTCGGCTGGTGGAAAAACAGTTGCTCACCTATCGCCTGCACGGTGAGTCGTGGCGTGAAAAAGTGATCGAACGCCCGGTGGTGCATAAAGATTACGACGAACAGCCGCGCGGACCGTTTATTGTCTGCGTGGATACTTCCGGCTCAATGGGCGGCTTTAATGAACAGTGTGCAAAAGCGTTCTGCCTGGCCTTGATGCGCATTGCTCTCGCTGAAAACCGGCGCTGTTATATTATGCTATTTTCCACCGAGATCGTCCGTTATGAGCTTTCAGGCCCACAAGGCATCGAACAAGCAATCCGTTTTTTAAACCAGCAGTTTCGTGGCGGCACCGATCTTGCCAGTTGTTTTCGCGCCATTATGGAACGCTTGCAAAGCAGGGAATGGTTTGATGCCGATGCGGTGGTGATTTCTGATTTTATCGCCCAGCGGTTGCCTGACGACGTGACGAGTAAAGTGAAAGAGCTGCAGCGGGTACATCAGCATCGCTTTCATGCCGTGGCGATGTCGGCACACGGCAAACCCGGCATCATGCGCATTTTCGATCATATCTGGCGCTTTGATACCGGGATGCGAAGCCGCCTGCTCAGACGCTGGCGGCGATAAATTATTACAGCAGAGAAGGGACGCTCTCGCGAACAGCAGCTGGCCATACTCCACACTGAACCTGGCCGATATGCGGCAGTTGCAGCAGCAGCATGGTCAAACGAGACTGGCCGATACCGCCGCCGATGGTCTGCGGCATTTCACCGCGCAGCAACGCCTGATGCCATTCCAGCTGCAGACGATCTTCATCACCGGTCAGCGCCAACTGATGCTTCAACGTGTCGGCATCCACGCGGATCCCCATGGAAGAAAGCTCAAACGCATCTTCCAGTACCGGGTTCCACACCAGAATATCGCCGTTCAGACCCGCATGGCCCAGCTCTGACGGGGTGCTCCAGTCATCATAATCCGGTGCGCGCACGTCGTGGCGATGACCATCGCTCAGCTTGCCGCCAATCCCGACAAGGAATACCGCACCAAGATCTTTCGCTATCGCCCGCTCACGCCCTTTGGCATCAAGATCCGGATAACGAGACAGTAACTCCTGGCTGTGTACGAAGTGGATCTGATCCGGCAGGAACGGTGCCAGGCCAAACTCTTCGCTAACCGCAGCTTCGGTTGCTTTAATTCCCGCCCAGATCGCCTCTACCGTGCTTTTCAGAGTCGAGAATTGACGCTCACCGTCGCCCATTACGCGTTCCCAGTCCCACTGGTCAACATAGACCGAGTGCAACGGAGAAAGACGGTCTTCATCGGGGCGAAGGGCTTTCATGTGCGTGTACAGCCCTTCGCCCGCGCTGAAGTCGTGTTGCCCTAAGGTCTGACGTTTCCACTTCGCCAGTGAATGAACCACTTCGAACTGGGCATCAGGCAGAGCTTTCACTTTTACCTGCACCGCTTTTTCACAGCCCGACAAGTTATCCTGCGTGCCATCCCCCACACGGCTAAGAATCGGCGCCTGGACTTCGATCAGCCCCAGACGTTCTTCCAGTTGGCGAGAAAAGTGAGATTTCACGAAGCTAATTTGGCGTTGTTTGGCAATGTAAGCGGTTTTCATTTTTTTATACTCCTGCGTCCTGTTGCTTATGATTAAGCAACAAAAACCGACACACATGCAATAATCATTCAATAAAAAACCTAACACACTTTTGATTCATTAAAAAAGAAGGCTAAAATAGAATGAATCATCAATCTGCATAAGAAAATCCTATGGAAAATTATCTGATCGACAATCTGGACCGTGGCATCCTGGAAGCATTAATGGGCAATGCGCGCACCGCTTACGCCGAACTGGCGAAACAATTTGGCGTCAGTCCAGGGACGATTCACGTTCGAGTAGAGAAAATGAAGCAGGCGGGGATCATTACCGGGGCGCGTATTGATGTCAGCCCGAAGCAGCTCGGTTATGACGTAGGCTGCTTTATCGGCATTATATTAAAGAGCGCCAAAGACTATCCTTCCGCGCTGGCGAAACTGGAAAGCCTCGATGAAGTCACTGAAGCCTATTACACAACCGGCCACTACAGCATCTTTATAAAAGTGATGTGCCGTTCGATCGATGCTCTCCAGCATGTACTTATCAACAAGATCCAAACAATTGATGAAATTCAGTCCACCGAGACACTGATCGTCCTGCAGAACCCGATCATGCGTACCATCAAGCCCTGATCGGCTTTTTTAATCCCATACTTTTCCACAGGTAGATCCCAACGCGTTCACAGCGTACAATACGCCACTCTTAATAAAGGTGGCGGTTTATGGCAGATATCACTCTTATCAGCGGCAGCACCCTCGGCGGTGCCGAATATGTAGCAGAACACCTGGCTGAAAAGCTGGAAGAGGCGGGTTTTACCACCGAAACGCTGCACGGTCCGCTGTTGGAAGATTTATCTGCCTCGGGGATCTGGCTGGTTATCAGCTCAACCCACGGTGCCGGAGATATTCCGGACAACCTTTCTCCTTTCTATGAAGCATTGCAGGAACAGAAGCCCGATCTTTCTGCGGTCCGCTTTGGCGCAATCGGTATTGGTAGTCGTGAATATGACACCTTTTGTGGGGCTATTGATAAACTCGAGGCTGAACTCAAAAATTCCGGTGCAAAACAGACGGGCGAAACACTGAAGATCAACATTCTTGATCACGACATTCCGGAAGATCCGGCAGAAGAATGGCTGGGATCGTGGATTAATTTACTCAAATGAGTATACAGATCGTGCGATCTACTGTGGATAACTCTGTCAGGAAGCTTGGATCAACCGGTAGTTATCCAAAGAACAACGGTTGTTCAGTTTTTGAGTTGTGTATAACCCCTCATTCTGATCCCAGCTTATACGGTCCAGGATCACCGATCATTCACAGTTAATGATCCTTTCCAGGTTGCTGATCTTAAAAGCCGGATCCTTGTTATCCACAGGGCAGTGCGATCCTAATAAGAGATCACAATAGAACAGATCTCTAAATAAATAGATCTTCTTTTTAATACCCAGGATCCCAGGTCTTTCTCAAGCCGACAAAGTTGAGTAGAATCCACGGCCCGGGCTTCAATCCATTTTCATACCGCGTTATGCGAGGCAATCACCATGTTTTATCCGGATCCTTTTGACGTCATCATCATTGGCGGGGGTCATGCAGGCACCGAGGCCGCGATGGCTGCGGCGCGTATGGGTCAACAGACTCTGCTTTTGACACACAATATCGACACTCTGGGGCAGATGAGCTGCAACCCGGCGATCGGAGGTATTGGGAAGGGACATCTGGTAAAAGAAGTGGATGCACTCGGCGGTCTGATGGCGAAAGCGATCGATCAGGCGGGTATCCAGTTTAGGATACTAAACGCAAGCAAGGGACCGGCAGTTCGCGCTACCCGAGCTCAGGCGGATCGTGTGCTCTACCGTCAGGCGGTACGTACGGCGCTGGAGAACCAACCGAATCTGATGATCTTCCAGCAGGCGGTTGAAGATCTTATTGTCGAAAACGATCGCGTGGTCGGTGCTGTTACCCAAATGGGACTGAAGTTCCGTGCCAAAGCCGTCGTGCTCACCGTTGGGACGTTCCTCGACGGTAAAATTCATATCGGTCTGGATAACTACAGCGGTGGCCGTGCTGGTGATCCGCCGTCCATTCCGCTTTCTCGCCGTTTGCGTGAACTGCCGCTGCGCGTTGGTCGTCTGAAAACCGGGACACCACCGCGTATTGATGCTCGAACCATCGACTTTAGCGTACTGGCGCAACAGCATGGCGATAACCCAATGCCGGTATTCTCGTTTATGGGCAATGCGTCCCAGCATCCCCAGCAGGTGCCGTGTTATATCACTCATACCAACGAGAAAACCCATGATGTGATCCGCAGTAACCTCGATCGTAGCCCAATGTACGCAGGGGTGATCGAAGGTGTCGGCCCACGCTACTGCCCGTCGATCGAAGACAAAGTCATGCGCTTCGCCGACAGAAATCAGCATCAGATCTTCCTTGAACCGGAAGGGCTGACCTCTAACGAAATTTATCCGAACGGTATCTCCACCAGCCTGCCGTTCGATGTGCAGATGCAAATCGTCCGCTCTATGCAGGGGATGGAAAACGCGAAGATCGTGCGTCCGGGTTATGCCATTGAGTATGACTTCTTCGATCCTCGCGACCTGAAACCGACGCTGGAGAGCAAGTTTATCCAGGGGCTGTTCTTTGCTGGTCAGATTAACGGCACTACCGGTTACGAAGAAGCCGCTGCGCAAGGTTTGCTGGCCGGTCTTAACGCTGCCCGTCTGTCTGCTGACAAAGAAGGTTGGGCTCCGGCGCGTTCTCAGGCGTATCTCGGCGTACTGGTTGATGACCTGTGCACTTTAGGAACCAAAGAACCGTATCGTATGTTTACCTCGCGCGCAGAATATCGTCTGATGCTGCGCGAAGATAATGCGGATCTGCGTTTGACTGAAATCGGTCGTGAACTGGGCCTGGTGGATGACGAACGTTGGGCGCGCTTTAACGAGAAACTTGAGAATATCGAGCGTGAGCGTCAGCGTCTGAAATCGACCTGGGTAACCCCGTCGGCGGAAGCTGCAGCCGAAGTGAATGCTCACCTGACTGCGCCGCTTTCCCGTGAAGCCAGTGGTGAAGATCTGCTGCGTCGTCCGGAAATGACTTATGAAAAATTAACCACGCTGACGCCGTTTGCCCCTGCGTTGACAGACGAACAGGCGGCGGAACAGGTTGAGATTCAGGTTAAATACGAAGGTTATATCGCGCGCCAGCAAGATGAGATCGAAAAGCAGCTGCGTAACGAGAACACCTTGCTACCCGCGACACTGGATTACCGCCAGGTATCCGGTCTTTCTAACGAAGTGATCGCCAAACTTAACGATCACAAACCGGCCTCTATCGGCCAGGCTTCGCGTATTTCTGGCGTCACGCCTGCGGCCATCTCCATTCTGCTGGTGTGGCTGAAAAAACAGGGTATGCTGCGTCGTAGCGCATAACGCATTAAAAATGCCTGGTAAGCACCCGCTTACCAGGCAACGCATCAAGAACAGGTAATCACCGTGCTCAACAAACTCTCCTTACTGCTGAAAGACGCAGGTATTTCGCTTACCGATCACCAGAAAAACCAGCTTATTGCCTACGTGAATATGCTGCATAAATGGAACAAAGCGTACAACCTGACTTCGGTCCGCGATCCTAATGAGATGCTGGTACGCCATATTCTCGATAGCATTGTGGTGGCACCGTATCTGCAAGGTGAACGGTTTATCGATGTCGGCACCGGTCCTGGACTGCCTGGCATTCCACTCTCTATCGTGCGTCCTGAAGCCCATTTCACTCTGTTGGATAGCCTTGGTAAACGCGTGCGTTTCCTTCGTCAGGTGCAACATGAGCTTAAACTGGAGAATATTGAGCCAGTACAGAGCAGGGTAGAAGAGTTTCCTTCAGAGCCGCCATTTGATGGCGTAATTAGCCGCGCTTTTGCCTCTCTGAACGATATGGTGAGCTGGTGTCACCATCTTCCTGGTGAGCAAGGCCGTTTCTACGCGCTGAAAGGGCAAATGCCGGAAGATGAAATCGCTTTGTTGCCCGAAGAATATCAGGTTGAATCAGTGGTTAAACTTCAGGTTCCTGCCCTGGATGGCGAACGCCATCTGGTGGTGATTAAAGCAAATAAAATTTAATTTTTATCAAAAAAATCATAAAAAATTGACCGGTTAGACTGTTAACAACAACCAGGTTTTCTACTGATATAACTGGTTACATTTAACGCCACGTTCACTCTTTTGCATCAACAAGATAACGTGGCTTTTTTTGGTAAGCAGAAAATAAGTCATTAGTGAAAATATCAGTCTGCTAAAAATCGGCGCTAAGAACCATCATTGGCTGTTAAAACATTATTAAAAATGTCAATGGGTGGTTTTTGTTGTGTAAATGTCATTTATTAAAACAGTATCTGTTTTTAGACTGAAATATCATAAACTTGCAAAGGCATCATTTGCCAAGTAAATAAATATGCTGTGCGCGAACATGCGCAATATGTGATCTGAAGCACGCTTTATCACCAGTGTTTACGCGTTATTTACAGTTTTTCATGATCGAACAGGGTTAGCAGAAAAGTCGCAATTGTATGCACTGGAAAAATATTTAAACATTTATTCACCTTTTGGCTACTTATTGTTTGAAATCACGGGGGCGCACCGTATAATTTGACCGCTTTTTGATGCTTGACTCTAAGCCTTAAAGAAAGTTTTATACGACACGCGGCATACCTCGAAGGGAGCAGGAGTGAAAAACGTGATGTCTGTGTCGCTCGTGAGTCGAAACGTTGCTCGGAAGCTTCTGCTCGTTCAGTTACTGGTGGTGATAGCAAGTGGATTGCTGTTCAGCCTCAAAGACCCCTTCTGGGGCGTCTCTGCAATAAGCGGGGGCCTGGCAGTCTTTCTGCCTAACGTTTTGTTTATGATATTTGCCTGGCGTCACCAGGCGCATACACCAGCGAAAGGCCGAGTGGCCTGGACATTCGCATTTGGCGAAGCTTTCAAAGTTCTGGCGATGTTGGTGTTACTGGTGGTGGCGTTGGCGGTTTTAAAGGCGGTATTCTTGCCGCTGATCGTTACGTGGGTTTTGGTGCTGGTGGTTCAGATACTGGCACCGGCTGTAATTAACAACAAAGGGTAAAAGGCATCATGGCTTCAGAAAATATGACGCCGCAGGATTACATAGGACACCACCTGAATAACCTTCAGCTGGACCTGCGTACATTCTCGCTGGTGGATCCACAAAACCCCCCAGCCACCTTCTGGACAATCAATATTGACTCCATGTTCTTCTCGGTGGTGCTGGGTCTGTTGTTCCTGGTTTTATTCCGTAGCGTAGCCAAAAAGGCGACCAGCGGTGTGCCAGGTAAGTTTCAGACCGCGATTGAGCTGGTGATCGGCTTTGTTAATGGTAGCGTGAAAGACATGTACCATGGCAAAAGCAAGCTGATTGCTCCGCTGGCCCTGACGATCTTCGTCTGGGTATTCCTGATGAACCTGATGGATTTACTGCCTATCGACCTGCTGCCGTACATTGCTGAACATGTACTGGGTCTGCCTGCACTGCGTGTGGTTCCGTCTGCGGACGTGAACGTAACGCTGTCTATGGCACTGGGCGTATTTATCCTGATTCTGTTCTACAGCATCAAAATGAAAGGCATCGGCGGCTTCACGAAAGAGTTGACGCTGCAGCCGTTCAATCACTGGGCGTTCATTCCTGTCAACTTAATCCTTGAAGGGGTAAGCCTGCTGTCCAAACCAGTTTCACTCGGTTTGCGACTGTTCGGTAACATGTATGCCGGTGAGCTGATTTTCATTCTGATTGCTGGTCTGTTGCCGTGGTGGTCACAGTGGATCCTGAATGTGCCGTGGGCCATTTTCCACATCCTGATCATTACGCTGCAAGCCTTCATCTTCATGGTTCTGACGATCGTCTATCTGTCGATGGCGTCTGAAGAACATTAATTTACCAACACTACTACGTTTTAACTGAAACAAACTGGAGACTGTCATGGAAAACCTGAATATGGATCTGCTGTACATGGCTGCCGCTGTGATGATGGGTCTGGCGGCAATCGGTGCTGCGATCGGTATCGGCATCCTCGGGGGTAAATTCCTGGAAGGCGCAGCGCGTCAACCTGATCTGATTCCTCTGCTGCGTACTCAGTTCTTTATCGTTATGGGTCTGGTGGATGCTATCCCGATGATCGCTGTAGGTCTGGGTCTGTACGTGATGTTCGCTGTCGCGTAGTAAGCGTTGCTTTTATTTAAAGAGCAATATCAGAACGTTAACTAAATAGAGGCATTGTGCTGTGAATCTTAACGCAACAATCCTCGGCCAGGCCATCGCGTTTGTCCTGTTCGTTCTGTTCTGCATGAAGTACGTATGGCCGCCATTAATGGCAGCCATCGAAAAACGTCAAAAAGAAATTGCTGACGGCCTTGCTTCCGCAGAACGAGCACATAAGGACCTTGACCTTGCAAAGGCCAGCGCGACCGACCAGCTGAAAAAAGCGAAAGCGGAAGCCCAGGTAATCATCGAGCAGGCGAACAAACGCCGCTCGCAGATTCTGGACGAAGCGAAAGCTGAGGCAGAACAGGAACGTACTAAAATCGTGGCCCAGGCGCAGGCAGAAATTGAAGCCGAGCGTAAACGTGCCCGTGAAGAGCTGCGTAAGCAAGTTGCTATCCTGGCTGTTGCTGGCGCCGAGAAGATCATCGAACGTTCCGTGGATGAAGCTGCTAACAGCGACATCGTGGATAAACTTGTCGCTGAACTGTAAGGAGGGAGGGGCTGATGTCTGAATTTATTACGGTAGCTCGCCCCTACGCCAAAGCAGCTTTTGACTTTGCCGTCGAACACCAAAGTGTAGAACGCTGGCAGGACATGCTGGCGTTTGCCGCCGAGGTAACCAAAAACGAACAAATGGCAGAGCTTCTCTCTGGCGCGCTTGCGCCAGAAACGCTCGCCGAGTCGTTTATCGCAGTTTGTGGTGAGCAACTGGACGAAAACGGTCAGAACCTGATTCGGGTTATGGCTGAGAATGGTCGTCTTAACGCGCTCCCGGATGTTCTGGAGCAGTTTATTCACCTGCGTGCCGTGAGTGAGGCTACCGCTGAGGTAGACGTCATTTCCGCTGCCGCACTGAGTGAACAACAGCTCGCGAAAATTTCTGCTGCGATGGAAAAACGTCTGTCACGCAAAGTTAAGCTGAATTGCAAAATCGATAAGTCTGTAATGGCAGGCGTTATCATCCGAGCGGGTGATATGGTCATTGATGGCAGCGTACGCGGTCGTCTTGAGCGCCTTGCAGACGTCTTGCAGTCTTAAGGGGACTGGAGCATGCAACTGAATTCCACCGAAATCAGCGAACTGATCAAGCAGCGCATTGCTCAGTTCAATGTTGTGAGTGAAGCTCACAACGAAGGTACTATTGTTTCTGTAAGTGACGGTGTTATCCGCATTCACGGCCTGGCCGATTGTATGCAGGGTGAAATGATCTCCCTGCCGGGTAACCGTTACGCTATCGCACTGAACCTCGAGCGCGACTCTGTAGGTGCGGTTGTTATGGGTCCGTACGCTGACCTTGCTGAAGGCATGAAAGTTAAGTGTACTGGCCGTATCCTGGAAGTTCCGGTTGGCCGTGGCCTGCTGGGCCGTGTGGTTAACACTCTGGGTGCACCAATCGACGGTAAAGGTCCGCTGGATCACGACGGCTTCTCTGCTGTAGAAGCAATCGCTCCGGGCGTTATCGAACGTCAGTCCGTAGATCAGCCGGTACAGACCGGTTATAAAGCCGTTGACTCCATGATCCCAATCGGTCGTGGTCAGCGTGAATTGATCATCGGTGACCGTCAGACCGGTAAAACCGCACTGGCAATCGATGCCATCATCAACCAGCGCGATTCCGGTATCAAATGTATCTATGTCGCTATCGGCCAGAAAGCGTCCACTATTTCTAACGTGGTACGTAAACTGGAAGAGCACGGCGCACTGGCTAACACCATCGTTGTGGTAGCAACCGCGTCTGAATCCGCTGCACTGCAATACCTGGCACCATATGCTGGTTGCGCAATGGGCGAATACTTCCGTGACCGCGGTGAAGATGCGCTGATCATTTACGATGACCTGTCTAAACAGGCTGTTGCTTACCGTCAGATCTCCCTGCTGCTCCGTCGTCCGCCAGGACGTGAAGCATTCCCGGGCGACGTATTCTACCTCCACTCTCGTCTGCTGGAGCGTGCTGCGCGTGTTAACGCCGAATACGTTGAAGCTTTCACCAAAGGTGAAGTGAAAGGGAAAACCGGTTCTCTGACCGCGCTGCCGATTATCGAAACTCAAGCGGGTGACGTTTCTGCGTTCGTTCCGACCAACGTAATCTCCATTACCGATGGTCAGATCTTCCTGGAAACCAACCTGTTCAACGCCGGTATTCGTCCTGCGGTTAACCCGGGTATTTCCGTATCCCGTGTTGGTGGTGCAGCACAGACCAAGATCATGAAAAAACTGTCCGGTGGTATCCGTACCGCGCTGGCACAGTATCGTGAACTGGCAGCGTTCTCTCAGTTTGCATCCGACCTTGACGATGCAACGCGTAAACAGCTTGACCACGGTCAGAAAGTGACCGAACTGCTGAAACAGAAACAGTATGCGCCGATGTCCGTTGCGCAGCAGTCTCTGGTTCTGTTCGCAGCAGAACGTGGTTACCTGGCGGATGTTGAACTGTCGAAAATCGGCAGCTTCGAAGCCGCTCTGCTGGCTTACGTCGACCGTGATCACGCTCCGTTGATGCAAGAGATCAACCAGACCGGTGGCTACAACGACGAAATCGAAGGCAAGCTGAAAGGCATCCTCGATTCCTTCAAAGCAACCCAATCCTGGTAACGTCTGGCGGCTTGCCTTAGGGCAGGCCGCAAGGCATTGAGGAGAAGCTCATGGCCGGCGCAAAAGAGATACGTAGTAAGATCGCAAGCGTCCAGAACACGCAAAAGATCACTAAAGCGATGGAGATGGTCGCCGCTTCCAAAATGCGTAAATCGCAGGATCGCATGGCGGCCAGCCGTCCTTATGCAGAAACCATGCGCAAAGTGATTGGTCACCTTGCACACGGTAATCTGGAATATAAGCACCCTTACCTGGAAGACCGCGACGTTAAACGCGTGGGCTACCTGGTGGTGTCGACCGACCGTGGTTTGTGCGGTGGTTTGAACATTAACCTGTTCAAAAAACTGCTGGCGGAAATGAAGACCTGGACCGACAAAGGCGTTCAATGCGACCTCGCAATGATCGGCTCGAAAGGCGTGTCGTTCTTCAACTCCGTGGGCGGCAATGTTGTTGCCCAGGTCACCGGCATGGGGGATAACCCTTCCCTGTCCGAACTGATCGGTCCGGTAAAAGTGATGTTGCAGGCCTACGACGAAGGCCGTCTGGACAAGCTTTACATTGTCAGCAACAAATTTATTAACACCATGTCTCAGGTTCCGACCATCAGCCAGCTGCTGCCGTTACCGGCATCAGATGATGATGATCTGAAACATAAATCCTGGGATTACCTGTACGAACCCGATCCGAAGGCGTTGCTGGATACCCTGCTGCGTCGTTATGTCGAATCTCAGGTT
Organism: Shigella dysenteriae; assembly: GCF_022354085.1. NCBI lineage: Bacteria > Pseudomonadati > Pseudomonadota > Gammaproteobacteria > Enterobacterales > Enterobacteriaceae > Shigella > Shigella dysenteriae. Next base: position 4,873,826 of record NZ_CP055055.1, on the reverse strand, counting down.
TATCAGGGCGTGGTTGAAAACCTGGCCAGCGAGCAGGCCGCCCGTATGGTGGCGATGAAAGCCGCGACCGACAATGGCGGCAGCCTGATTAAAGAGCTGCAGTTGGTATACAACAAAGCTCGTCAGGCCAGCATTACTCAGGAACTCACCGAGATCGTCTCGGGGGCCGCCGCGGTTTAAACAGGTTATTTCGTAGAGGATTTAAGATGGCTACTGGAAAGATTGTCCAGGTAATCGGCGCCGTAGTTGACGTCGAATTCCCTCAGGATGCCGTACCGCGCGTGTACGATGCTCTTGAGGTGCAAAATGGTAATGAGCGTCTGGTGCTGGAAGTTCAGCAGCAGCTCGGCGGCGGTATCGTGCGTACCATCGCAATGGGTTCCTCCGACGGTCTGCGTCGCGGTCTGGATGTAAAAGACCTCGAACACCCGATCGAAGTCCCGGTAGGTAAAGCGACTCTGGGCCGTATCATGAACGTACTGGGTGAACCGGTCGACATGAAAGGCGAGATCGGTGAAGAAGAGCGTTGGGCTATTCACCGCGCAGCACCTTCCTACGAAGAGCTGTCAAACTCTCAGGAACTGCTGGAAACCGGTATCAAAGTTATCGACCTGATGTGTCCGTTCGCTAAGGGCGGTAAAGTTGGTCTGTTCGGTGGTGCGGGTGTAGGTAAAACCGTAAACATGATGGAGCTCATTCGTAACATCGCGATCGAGCACTCCGGTTACTCTGTGTTTGCGGGCGTAGGTGAACGTACTCGTGAGGGTAACGACTTCTACCACGAAATGACCGACTCCAACGTTATCGACAAAGTATCCCTGGTGTATGGCCAGATGAACGAGCCGCCGGGAAACCGTCTGCGCGTAGCTCTGACCGGTCTGACCATGGCTGAGAAATTCCGTGACGAAGGTCGTGACGTTCTGCTGTTCGTTGACAACATCTATCGTTACACCCTGGCCGGTACGGAAGTATCCGCACTGCTGGGCCGTATGCCTTCAGCGGTAGGTTATCAGCCGACCCTGGCGGAAGAGATGGGCGTTCTGCAGGAACGTATCACCTCCACCAAAACCGGTTCTATCACCTCCGTACAGGCAGTATACGTACCTGCGGATGACTTGACTGACCCGTCTCCGGCAACCACCTTTGCGCACCTTGACGCAACCGTGGTACTGAGCCGTCAGATCGCGTCTCTGGGTATCTACCCGGCCGTTGACCCGCTGGACTCCACCAGCCGTCAGCTGGACCCGCTGGTGGTTGGTCAGGAACACTACGACACCGCGCGTGGCGTTCAGTCCATCCTGCAACGTTATCAGGAACTGAAAGACATCATCGCCATCCTGGGTATGGATGAACTGTCTGAAGAAGACAAACTGGTGGTAGCGCGTGCTCGTAAGATCCAGCGCTTCCTGTCCCAGCCGTTCTTCGTGGCAGAAGTATTCACCGGTTCTCCGGGTAAATACGTCTCCCTGAAAGACACCATCCGTGGCTTTAAAGGCATCATGGAAGGCGAATACGATCACCTGCCGGAGCAGGCGTTCTACATGGTCGGTTCCATCGAAGAAGCTGTGGAAAAAGCCAAAAAACTTTAACGCCTTAATCGGAGGGTGATATGGCAATGACTTACCACCTGGACGTCGTCAGCGCAGAGCAACAAATGTTCTCTGGTCTGGTCGAGAAAATCCAGGTAACGGGTAGCGAAGGTGAACTGGGGATCTACCCTGGCCACGCACCGCTGCTCACCGCCATTAAGCCTGGTATGATTCGCATCGTGAAACAGCACGGTCACGAAGAGTTTATCTATCTGTCTGGCGGCATTCTTGAAGTGCAGCCTGGCAACGTGACCGTTCTGGCCGACACCGCAATTCGCGGCCAGGATCTCGACGAAGCGCGAGCCATGGAAGCGAAACGTAAGGCTGAAGAGCACATTAGCAGCTCTCACGGCGACGTAGATTACGCTCAGGCGTCTGCGGAACTGGCCAAAGCGATCGCGCAGCTGCGCGTTATCGAGTTGACCAAAAAAGCGATGTAACACCGGCTTGAAAAGCACAAAAGCCAGTCTGGAAACAGGCTGGCTTTTTTTTTGCGCGTGTGACCCGCCCTGAATAGCGTTCACATAGATCCTGCTGATATAAAACCCCCTGTTTTCCCGTTTATTCATTGATCGAAATAAGAGCAAAAACATCCACCTGACGCTTAAATGAAGGTACTGCCTTAATTTTCTGCAGACAAAAGGCGTGACGATGGTCGAAAATGGCGCTTTCGTCAGCGGGGATAATCCGTTATTGAACAATTTATCCTCTGTCCATTTCACGATGAAAAAAATGTAGTTTTTTCAAGGTGAAGCGGTTTAAATTCGTTCTCAAATTACAGTCAGGACGCGTATGTTGAATAATGCTATGAGCGTAGTGATCCTTGCCGCAGGTAAAGGCACGCGCATGTATTCCGATCTTCCGAAAGTGCTGCATACCCTTGCCGGGAAAGCGATGGTTCAGCATGTCATTGATGCTGCGAATGAATTAGGCGCAGCGCACGTTCACCTGGTGTACGGTCACGGCGGCGATCTGCTAAAACAGGCGCTGAAAGACGACAACCTGAACTGGGTGCTTCAGGCAGAACAGCTGGGTACTGGTCATGCAATGCAGCAGGCTGCACCTTTCTTTGCCGATGATGAAGACATTTTAATGCTCTACGGCGACGTGCCGCTGATCTCTGTCGAAACACTCCAGCGTCTGCGTGATGCTAAACCGCAGGGTGGCATTGGTCTGCTGACGGTGAAACTGGATGATCCGACCGGTTATGGACGTATCACCCGTGAAAACGGCAAAGTTACCGGCATTGTTGAGCACAAAGATGCCACCGACGAGCAGCGTCAGATTCAGGAGATCAACACCGGCATTCTGATCGCTAACGGCGCAGATATGAAACGCTGGCTGGCGAAGCTTACCAACAATAATGCTCAGGGCGAATACTACATCACCGACATTATTGCGCTGGCGTATCAGGAAGGGCGTGAAATCGTCGCCGTTCATCCGCAACGTTTAAGCGAAGTAGAAGGCGTGAATAACCGCCTGCAACTCTCCCGTCTGGAGCGCGTTTACCAGTCCGAACAGGCTGAAAAACTGCTGTTAGCAGGCGTTATGCTGCGCGATCCGGCGCGTTTTGATCTGCGCGGTACGCTTACTCACGGGCGCGATGTTGAAATTGATACTAACGTTATCATCGAGGGCAACGTGACTCTCGGTCATCGCGTGAAAATCGGCACCGGTTGCGTGATTAAAAACAGCGTGATTGGCGATGATTGCGAAATTAGCCCATATACCGTCGTGGAAGACGCGAATCTGGCGGCGGCCTGTACCATTGGCCCGTTTGCCCGTTTGCGTCCTGGTGCTGAGTTGCTCGAAGGTGCACACGTCGGTAACTTTGTTGAGATGAAAAAAGCACGTCTGGGTAAAGGCTCGAAAGCTGGTCATCTGACTTACCTTGGCGATGCGGAAATTGGCGATAACGTTAACATCGGCGCGGGAACCATTACCTGCAACTACGATGGTGCGAATAAATTTAAGACCATTATCGGCGACGATGTGTTTGTCGGTTCCGACACTCAGCTGGTGGCCCCGGTAACAGTAGGCAAAGGTGCAACCATTGCTGCGGGTACAACTGTGACGCGTAATGTCGGCGAAAATGCATTAGCTATCAGCCGTGTGCCGCAGACTCAGAAAGAAGGCTGGCGTCGTCCGGTCAAGAAAAAGTAATTCTGGCCGGGTAATCCGGTCATATGGGATGAGGAGATAACATAATCTCCCGCTCACAAGCAGTAACTATAAAAATAACCCCACTCTCTACAAGGCTCGGGGCGCCCGAAAAAACGGGCATACAGGTTGACCGACAACGATATAAATCGGAATCAAAAACTATGTGTGGAATTGTTGGCGCGATCGCGCAACGTGATGTAGCAGAAATCCTTCTTGAAGGTTTACGTCGTCTGGAATACCGCGGATATGACTCTGCCGGTCTGGCCGTTGTTGATGCAGAAGGTCATATGACCCGCCTGCGTCGCCTCGGTAAAGTCCAGATGCTGGCTCAGGCAGCGGAAGAACATCCTCTGCATGGCGGCACCGGTATTGCTCACACTCGCTGGGCGACCCACGGTGAACCTTCAGAAGTGAATGCGCATCCGCATGTTTCTGAACACATTGTGGTGGTGCATAACGGCATCATCGAAAACCATGAACCGCTGCGCGAAGAGTTAAAAGCGCGTGGCTATACCTTCGTTTCTGAAACCGACACCGAAGTGATTGCCCATCTGGTGAACTGGGAGCTGAAACAGGGCGGTACTCTGCGTGAGGCTGTTCTGCGTGCTATCCCGCAACTGCGTGGTGCGTACGGTACAGTGATCATGGACTCCCGTCACCCGGATACCCTGCTGGCAGCACGTTCTGGTAGTCCGCTGGTGATTGGTCTGGGTATGGGTGAAAACTTTATCGCTTCTGACCAGCTGGCGCTGCTGCCGGTGACCCGTCGCTTTATCTTCCTTGAAGAGGGCGATATTGCGGAAATCACTCGCCGTTCGGTAAACATCTTCGATAAAACTGGCGCGGAAGTAAAACGTCAGGATATCGAATCCAATCTGCAATATGACGCGGGCGATAAAGGTATTTACCGTCACTACATGCAGAAAGAGATCTACGAACAGCCGAACGCGATCAAAAACACCCTTACCGGGCGCATCAGCCACGGTCAGGTTGATTTAAGCGAGCTGGGACCGAACGCCGACGAACTGCTGTCGAAGGTTGAGCATATTCAGATCCTCGCCTGTGGTACTTCTTATAACTCCGGTATGGTTTCCCGCTACTGGTTTGAATCGCTGGCAGGTATTCCGTGCGACGTCGAAATCGCCTCTGAATTCCGCTATCGCAAATCTGCCGTGCGTCGTAACAGCCTGATGATCACCTTGTCACAGTCTGGCGAAACCGCAGATACACTGGCGGGCCTGCGTCTGTCGAAAGAGCTGGGTTACCTTGGTTCACTGGCAATCTGTAACGTTCCGGGTTCTTCTCTGGTGCGCGAATCCGATCTGGCGCTGATGACCAACGCGGGTACGGAAATCGGCGTGGCATCCACTAAAGCATTCACCACTCAGTTAACTGTGCTGTTGATGCTGGTGGCGAAGCTGTCTCGCCTGAAAGGTCTGGATGCCTCCATTGAACATGACATTGTGCATGGTCTGCAGGCGCTGCCGAGCCGTATTGAGCAGATGCTGTCTCAGGACAAACGCATTGAAGCACTGGCAGAAGATTTCTCTGACAAACATCACGCGCTGTTCCTGGGCCGTGGCGATCAGTACCCAATCGCGCTGGAAGGCGCATTGAAGCTGAAAGAGATCTCTTACATTCACGCTGAAGCCTACGCTGCAGGTGAACTGAAACACGGTCCGCTGGCGCTGATTGATGCCGATATGCCGGTTATCGTCGTTGCACCGAACAACGAATTGCTGGAAAAACTGAAATCCAACATTGAAGAAGTTCGCGCGCGTGGCGGTCAGTTGTATGTCTTCGCCGATCAGGATGCGGGTTTTGTAAGTAGCGATAACATGCACATCATCGAGATGCCGCATGTGGAAGAGGTGATTGCACCGATCTTCTACACCGTTCCGCTGCAGTTACTGGCTTATCACGTCGCGCTGATCAAAGGCACCGACGTTGACCAGCCGCGTAACCTGGCAAAATCGGTAACGGTTGAGTAATATTATTCATTTGCTGAACGAAGGTGTGGGCGGACAATAAAGTCTTAAACTGAACAAAATAGATCTAAACTATGACAATAAAGTCTTAAACTAGACAGAATAGTTGTAAACTGAAATCAGTCCAGTTATGCTGTGAAAAAGCATACTGGACTTTTGTTATGGCTAAAGCAAACTCTTCATTTTCTGAAGTGCAAATTGCCCGTCGTATTAAAGAGGGGCGTGGCCAAGGGCATGGTAAAGACTATATTCCATGGCTAACAGTACAAGAAGTTCCTTCTTCAGGTCGTTCCCACCGTATTTATTCTCATAAGACGGGACGAGTCCATCATTTGCTATCTGACTTAGAGCTTGCTGTTTTTCTCAGTCTTGAGTGGGAGAGCAGCGTGCTAGATATACGCGAGCAGTTCCCCTTATTACCTAGTGATACCAGGCAGATTGCAATAGATAGTGGTATTAAGCATCCTGTTATTCGTGGTGTAGATCAGGTTATGTCTACTGATTTTTTAGTGGACTGCAAAGATGGTCCTTTTGAGCAGTTTGCTATTCAAGTCAAACCTGCAGCAGCCTTACAAGACGAGCGTACCTTAGAAAAACTAGAACTAGAGCGTCGCTATTGGCAGCAAAAGCAAATTCCTTGGTTCATTTTTACTGATAAAGAAATAAATCCCGTAGTAAAAGAAAATATTGAATGGCTTTATTCAGTGAAAACAGAAGAAGTTTCTGCGGAGCTTTTAGCACAACTATCCCCATTGGCCCATATCCTGCAAGAAAAAGGAGATGAAAACATTATCAATGTCTGTAAGCAGGTTGATATTGCTTATGATTTGGAGTTAGGCAAAACATTGAGTGAGATACGAGCCTTAACCGCAAATGGTTTTATTAAGTTCAATATTTATAAGTCTTTCAGGGCAAATAAGTGTGCAGATCTCTGTATTAGCCAAGTAGTGAATATGGAGGAGTTGCGCTATGTGGCAAATTAATGAGGTTGTGCTATTTGATAATGATCCGTATCGCATTTTGGCTATAGAGGATGGCCAAGTTGTCTGGATGCAAATAAGCGCTGATAAAGGAGTTCCACAAGCTAGGGCTGAGTTGTTGCTAATGCAGTATTTAGATGAAGGCCGCTTAGTTAGAACTGATGACCCTTATGTACATCTTGATTTAGAAGAGCCGTCTGTAGATTCTGTCAGCTTCCAGAAGCGCGAGGAGGATTATCGAAAAATTCTTCCTATTATTAATAGTAAGGATCGTTTCGACCCTAAAGTCAGAAGCGAACTCGTTGAGCATGTGGTCCAAGAACATAAGGTTACTAAGGCTACAGTTTATAAGTTGTTACGCCGTTACTGGCAGCGTGGTCAAACGCCTAATGCATTAATTCCTGACTACAAAAACAGCGGTGCACCAGGGGAAAGACGTTCAGCGACAGGAACAGCAAAGATTGGCCGAGCCAGAGAATATGGTAAGGGTGAAGGAACCAAGGTAACGCCCGAGATTGAACGCCTTTTTAGGTTGACCATAGAAAAGCACCTGTTAAATCAAAAAGGTACAAAGACCACCGTTGCCTATAGACGATTTGTGGACTTGTTTGCTCAGTATTTTCCTCGCATTCCCCAAGAGGATTACCCAACACTACGTCAGTTTCGTTATTTTTATGATCGAGAATACCCTAAAGCTCAGCGCTTAAAGTCTAGAGTTAAAGCAGGGGTATATAAAAAAGACGTACGACCCTTAAGTAGTACAGCCACTTCTCAGGCGTTAGGCCCTGGGAGTCGTTATGAGATTGATGCCACGATTGCTGATATTTATTTAGTGGATCATCATGATCGCCAAAAAATCATAGGAAGACCAACGCTTTACATTGTGATTGATGTGTTTAGTCGGATGATCACGGGCTTTTATATCGGCTTTGAAAATCCGTCTTATGTGGTGGCGATGCAGGCTTTTGTAAATGCTTGCTCTGACAAAACGGCCATTTGTGCCCAGCATGATATTGAGATTAGTAGCTCAGACTGGCCGTGTGTAGGTTTGCCAGATGTGTTGCTAGCGGACCGTGGCGAATTAATGAGTCATCAGGTCGAAGCCTTAGTTTCTAGTTTTAATGTGCGAGTGGAAAGTGCTCCACCTAGACGTGGCGATGCTAAAGGCATAGTGGAAAGCACTTTTAGAACACTACAAGCCGAGTTTAAGTCCTTTGCACCTGGCATTGTAGAGGGCAGTCGGATCAAAAGCCATGGTGAAACAGACTATAGGTTAGATGCATCTCTGTCGGTATTTGAGTTCACACAAATTATTTTGCGTACGATCTTATTCAGAAATAACCATCTGGTGATGGATAAATACGATCGAGATGCTGATTTTCCTACAGATTTACCGTCTATTCCTGTCCAGCTATGGCAATGGGGTATGCAGCATCGTACAGGTAGTTTAAGGGCTGTGGAGCAAGAGCAGTTGCGAGTAGCGTTACTGCCTCGCCGAAAGGTCTCTATTTCTTCATTTGGCGTTAATTTGTGGGGTTTGTATTACTCGGGGTCAGAGATTCTGCGTGAGGGTTGGTTGCAGCGGAGCACTGATATAGCTAGACCTCAACATTTAGAAGCGGCTTATGACCCAGTGCTGGTTGATACGATTTATTTGTTTCCGCAAGTTGGCAGCCGTGTATTTTGGCGCTGTAATCTGACGGAACGTAGTCGGCAGTTTAAAGGTCTCTCATTTTGGGAGGTTTGGGATATACAAGCACAAGAAAAACACAATAAAGCCAATGCGAAGCAGGATGAGTTAACTAAACGCAGGGAGCTTGAGGCGTTTATTCAGCAAACCATTCAGAAAGCGAATAAGTTAACGCCCAGTACTACTGAGCCCAAATCAACACGCATTAAGCAGATTAAAACTAATAAAAAAGAAGCCGTGACCTCGGAGCGTAAAAAACGTGCGGAGCATTTGAAGCCAAGCTCTTCAGGTGATGAGGCTAAAGTTATTCCTTTCAACGCAGTGGAAGCGGATGATCAAGAAGATTACAGCCTACCCACATACGTGCCTGAATTATTTCAGGATCCACCAGAAAAGGATGAGTCATGAGTGCTACCCGGATTCAAGCAGTTTATCGTGATACGGGGGTAGAGGCTTATCGTGATAATCCTTTTATCGAGGCCTTACCACCATTACAAGAGTCAGTGAATAGTGCTGCATCACTGAAATCCTCTTTACAGCTTACTTCCTCTGACTTGCAAAAGTCCCGTGTTATCAGAGCTCATACCATTTGTCGTATTCCAGATGACTATTTTCAGCCATTAGGTACGCATTTGCTACTAAGTGAGCGTATTTCGGTCATGATTCGAGGTGGCTACGTAGGCAGAAATCCTAAAACAGGAGATTTACAAAAGCATTTACAAAATGGTTATGAGCGTGTTCAAACGGGAGAGTTGGAGACATTTCGCTTTGAGGAGGCACGATCTACGGCACAAAGCTTATTGTTAATTGGTTGTTCTGGTAGTGGGAAGACGACCTCTCTTCATCGTATTCTAGCCACGTATCCTCAGGTGATTTACCATCGTGAACTCAATGTAGAGCAGGTGGTGTATTTGAAAATAGACTGCTCGCATAATGGTTCGCTAAAAGAAATCTGCTTGAATTTTTTCAGAGCGTTGGATCGAGCCTTGGGCTCGAACTATGAGCGTCGTTATGGCTTAAAACGTCATGGTATAGAAACCATGTTGGCTTTGATGTCGCAAATAGCCAATGCACATGCTTTAGGGTTGTTGGTTATTGATGAAATTCAGCATTTAAGCCGCTCTCGTTCGGGTGGATCTCAAGAGATGCTGAACTTTTTTGTGACGATGGTGAATATTATTGGCGTACCAGTGATGTTGATTGGTACCCCTAAAGCACGAGAGATTTTTGAGGCTGATTTGCGGTCTGCACGTAGAGGGGCAGGGTTTGGAGCTATATTCTGGGATCCTATACAACAAACGCAACGTGGAAAGCCCAATCAAGAGTGGATCGCTTTTACGGATAATCTTTGGCAATTACAGCTTTTACAACGCAAAGATGCGCTGTTATCGGATGAGGTCCGTGATGTGTGGTATGAGCTAAGCCAAGGAGTGATGGACATTGTAGTAAAACTTTTTGTACTCGCTCAGCTCCGTGCGCTAGCTTTAGGCAATGAGCGTATTACCGCTGGTTTATTGCGGCAAGTGTATCAAGATGAGTTAAAGCCTGTGCACCCCATGCTAGAGGCATTACGCTCGGGTATCCCAGAACGCATTGCTCGTTATTCTGATCTAGTCGTTCCCGAGATTGATAAACGGTTAATCCAACTTCAGCTAGATATCGCAGCGATACAAGAACAAACACCAGAAGAAAAAGCCCTTCAAGAGTTAGATACCGAAGATCAGCGTCATTTATATCTGATGCTGAAAGAGGATTACGATTCAAGCCTGTTAATTCCCACTATTAAAAAAGCGTTTAGCCAGAATCCAACGATGACAAGACAAAAGTTACTGCCTCTTGTTTTGCAGTGGTTGATGGAAGGCGAAACGGTAGTGTCAGAACTAGAAAAGCCCTCCAAGAGTAAAAAGGTTTCGGCTATAAAGGTAGTCAAGCCCAGCGACTGGGATAGCTTGCCTGATACGGATTTACGTTATATCTATTCACAACGCCAACCTGAAAAAACCATGCATGAACGGTTAAAAGGGAAAGGGGTAATAGTGGATATGGCGAGCTTATTTAAACAAGCAGGTTAGCCATGAGAAACTTTCCTGTTCCGTACTCGAATGAGCTGATTTATAGCACTATTGCACGGGCAGGCGTTTATCAAGGGATTGTTAGTCCTAAGCAGCTGTTGGATGAGGTGTATGGCAACCGCAAGGTGGTCGCTACCTTAGGTCTGCCCTCGCATTTAGGTGTGATAGCAAGACATCTACATCAAACAGGACGTTACGCTGTTCAGCAGCTTATTTATGAGCATACCTTATTCCCTTTATATGCTCCGTTTGTAGGCAAGGAGCGCCGAGACGAAGCTATTCGGTTAATGGAGTACCAAGCGCAAGGTGCGGTGCATTTAATGCTAGGAGTCGCTGCTTCTAGAGTTAAGAGCGATAACCGCTTTAGATACTGCCCTGATTGCGTTGCTCTTCAGCTAAATAGGTATGGGGAAGCCTTTTGGCAACGAGATTGGTATTTGCCCGCTTTGCCATATTGTCCAAAACACGGTGCTTTAGTCTTCTTTGATAGAGCTGTAGATGATCACCGACATCAATTTTGGGCTTTGGGTCATACTGAGCTGCTTTCAGACTACCCCAAAGACTCCCTATCTCAATTAACAGCACTAGCTGCTTATATAGCCCCTCTGTTAGATGCTCCACGAGCGCAAGAGCTTTCCCCAAGCCTTGAGCAGTGGACGCTGTTTTATCAGCGCTTAGCGCAGGATCTAGGGCTAACCAAAAGCAAGCACATTCGTCATGACTTGGTGGCGGAGAGAGTGAGGCAGACTTTTAGTGATGAGGCACTAGAGAAACTGGATTTAAAGTTGGCAGAGAACAAGGACACGTGTTGGCTGAAAAGTATATTCCGTAAGCATAGAAAAGCCTTTAGTTATTTACAGCATAGTATTGTGTGGCAAGCCTTATTGCCAAAACTAACGGTTATAGAAGCGCTACAGCAGGCAAGTGCTCTTACTGAGCACTCTATAACGACAAGACCTGTTAGCCAGTCTGTGCAACCTAACTCTGAAGATTTATCTGTTAAGCATAAAGACTGGCAGCAACTAGTGCATAAATACCAAGGAATTAAGGCGGCAAGACAGTCTTTAGAGGGTGGGGTGCTATACGCTTGGCTTTACCGACATGACAGGGATTGGCTAGTTCACTGGAATCAACAGCATCAACAAGAGCGTCTGGCACCCGCCCCTAGAGTTGATTGGAACCAAAGAGATCGAATTGCTGTACGACAACTATTAAGAATCATAAAGCGTCTAGATAGTAGCCTTGATCACCCAAGAGCGACATCGAGCTGGCTGTTAAAGCAAACTCCTAACGGAACCTCTCTTGCAAAAAATCTACAGAAACTGCCTTTGGTAGCGCTTTGCTTAAAGCGTTACTCAGAGAGTGTGGAAGATTATCAAATTAGACGGATTAGCCAAGCTTTTATTAAGCTTAAACAGGAAGATGTTGAGCTTAGGCGCTGGCGATTATTAAGAAGTGCAACGTTATCTAAAGAGCGGATAACTGAGGAAGCACAAAGATTCTTGGAAATGGTTTATGGGGAAGAGTGAGTGGTTAGGCTAGCTACATTTAATGACAATGTGCAGGTTGTACATATTGGTCATTTATTCCGTAACTCGGGTCATAAGGAGTGGCGTATTTTTGTTTGGTTTAATCCAATGCAAGAACGGAAATGGACTCGATTTACTCATTTGCCTTTATTAAGTCGAGCTAAGGTGGTTAACAGTACAACAAAGCAAATAAATAAGGCGGATCGTGTGATTGAGTTTGAAGCATCGGATCTTCAACGAGCCAAAATAATCGATTTTCCTAATCTCTCGTCCTTTGCTTCCGTACGCAACAAGGATGGAGCGCAGAGTTCATTTATTTACGAAGCTGAAACACCATATAGCAAGACTCGTTATCACATCCCACAGTTAGAGCTAGCTCGGTCATTATTTTTAATTAACTCCTATTTCTGTCGAAGCTGTTTGAGCAGTACCGCTTTACAGCAAGAGTTCGACGTTCAGTATGAGGTTGAGCGAGATCATTTAGAGATAAGGATCTTACCCAGTTCATCGTTTCCTAAAGGGGCGTTAGAGCAGTCGGCCGTAGTGCAGCTTTTGGTTTGGTTGTTTTCGGATCAAGATGTTATGGATTCGTATGAAAGTATTTTTAGGCACTATCAACAAAATAGAGAAATTAAGAACGGCGTTGAAAGCTGGTGCTTTAGCTTTGACCCTCCGCCCATGCAGGGTTGGAAATTACATGTAAAAGGACGTTCTTCTAACGAGGATAAGGATTATTTAGTTGAGGAAATAGTAGGTTTAGAAATCAACGCTATGCTTCCTAGCACAACAGCTATTAGCCATGCCTCTTTTCAGGAAAAGGAGGCAGGTGATGGTAGTACGCAGCACATAGCGGTTTCAACAGAGTCAGTTGTTGATGATGAGCATCTACAGTTGGACGATGAGGAAACAGCCAATATAGACACAGACACACGAGTCATAGAGGCTGAGCCGACATGGATAAGTTTTAGTAGACCTAGTCGAATTGAAAAATCTCGCAGGGCAAGAAAAAGTAGCCAAACTATTTTAGAAAAAGAAGAAGCAACAACAAGTGAAAATAGTAATTTGGTTAGTACTGATGAGCCACACTTAGGTGGTGTCCTAGCAGCGGCAGATGTGGGTGGGAAGCAGGATGCAACCAATTACAACTCTATTTTTGCTAATCGATTTGCTGCTTTTGATGAGCTACTTTCAATTCTAAAAACTAAATTTGCATGTCGGGTGCTTTTTGAAGAAACCTTGGTTTTGCCAAAAGTTGGGCGTAGCCGATTACATCTGTGTAAAGATGGCTCACCAAGAGTGATTAAAGCCGTTGGGGTGCAACGTAATGGCAGTGAATTTGTATTGCTAGAGGTGGATGCATCGGATGGGGTGAAAATGCTTTCTACCAAAGTGTTGAGTGGCGTTGATAGCGAAACATGGCGGAATGATTTTGAAAAGATACGGCGTGGAGTGGTGAAGAGCTCATTGAATTGGCCAAATAGTTTGTTTGATCAATTATATGGACAAGACGGGCATAGAGGGGTGAATCATCCAAAGGGGTTGGGGGAGCTGCAAGTATCGAGAGAGGATATGGAAGGGTGGGCTGAGAGAGTGGTTAGAGAGCAATTTACGCATTAAAGGAATGACTGAAAGAGCCTGTAAACCCTTTTGTGTAAGTGCTTTTGCCGGTCAGTTAAAGGTGGCCATTTAAACGGTCACCAAATTCGATCATAAAACGGTTCATGGCCGGCTTCCAGTTGCGGATCGGCATCGTCCATTTCTTGGTCGCCGCCTGGATAGCCAGGTACACCACCTTCATCGCTGATTCGTCCGTAGGGAACACCTTGAGTTCATATTAATGGAATTTTCTACAAATAGCCTCCGTGGTTTTGAGGGGGGATTACAGACGATCCATAGTAGTAATCCAATGAGTTCTTGAGCGCGGCGACATGTTTGGACGCCTTGGCAAAAATTAGAGCCTGCTTGAAGTGCAGGCGAGCACGTGCTTGGACGATTGATCCATTCGCGGTCAAAAACTCAATCTTGGATGACAGCGTGTCAGGAAATCCAATATCGAAGTCCCGCCCCGTGTCAAAGTAGGGCATTTCATGATCAAAGGACGAAGCTTCCCAGGCCACTTCCCTAATATTCCAGCCGCTAGAAACAAGATTTCGTACGACTTCATCAACTTTTTTGCTTTCCAACTTGTCACAAAGTGCATAGGCAAGAGCTTTGGCGGCAGACACGTGCGTTTCCTCTTAAACATAGGTCGAACGGATACCCGAGGCAAAGCGGAGCATTAGTCCCAAAGCATCTCCGGTAGATCCGGAGGCTCCATACTGAAGGCATGGCATCTTGGGCATTGATATTTGAAACTTCTCTCTAGATAGCAGGGATTTCTTGGCCTTGCCTCATGCTGATAGCTTGTAAATATCACACGATCCTTAGCCCCACAAAGTGAGCATACTCCGTAGCTTTCATTTATAGAAATCGTCGTTAGATTGTCGCAGCATGTGCACGTTCCGACTATTTGCTCAGGAAGCATCGCCATACCTTGGCCTAGGTAAAGAAGATCAGACTCGTAGCCACATCGGTGGCAACTGAGCTTGTACGCAATGCCCATCTGGTTGTCTCACCTGAATCGTAACGTCAGAGCTATTCATCCATCCATTCGGCATCAATGTATGCCACTAAGCCGACCAGCTGACCGTTTGGACTGAAGTATGTTGCCTGCACCCCACTTGACATCTCATCAATACCACCGCACTGCGCTAGGCGCCGGTCCCACTTGCCCACAGAAGCGTCAGGATCGGCTGAGTTCCCCAAGACCCTTGTGAGCCATGCCTCCTTTAACTCAACCTCTCGAATGATTGCGTCGGCCAGCTCCTCCGCGTTATCTAGTTCGACATAGTCTGGAATTCGGACGTACGTTCTGAACACAGCTGGATACTTACTTGGGCGATTGTCATACATGACATCAACAATGTACCCGTTTGTGTAACCGTCTCTTGGAGGTTCGTATGACACTAGTGGTTCCCCTCAGCTTGCGACTAGATGTTGAGGCCTAACATTTTATTAGAGAGCAGGCTAGTTGCTTAGATACATGATCTTCAGGCCGTTATCTGTCAGGGCAAGCGAAAATTGGCCATTTATGACGACCAATGCCCCGCAGAAGCTCCCATCTTTGCCGCCATAGACGCCGCGCCCCCCTTTTGGGGTGTAGAACATCCTTTTGCCAGATGTGGAAAAGAAGTTCGTTGTCCCATTGTTGGCAATGACGTAGTAGCCGGCGAAAGTGCGAGACCCATTTGCGCTATATATAAGCCTACGATTTCCGTTGCGACTATTGTCGTAATTGGATGAACTATTATCGTAGTTGCTCTCAGAGTTGTCGTAATTTGATGGACTATTGTCGTAATTGCTTATGGAGTTGTCGTAGTTGCTTGGAGAAATGTCGTAGTTGGATGGGGAGTAGTCATAGGGAAGACGAGCTTCATCCACTAAAACAATTGGCAGGTCAGCAAGTGCCTGCCCCGATGCCATCGCAAGTACGAGGCTTAGAACCACCTTCAACAGATCGCGCATAGTCTTCCCCAGCTCTCTAACGCTTGAGTTAAGCCGCGCCGCGAAGCGGCGTCGGCTTGAACGAATTGTTAGACATTATTTGCCGACTACCTTGGTGATCTCGCCTTTCACGTAGTGAACAAATTCTTCCAACTGATCTGTGCGCGAGGCCAAGCGATCTTCTTGTCCAAGATAAGCCTGCCTAGCTTCAAGTATGACGGGCTGATACTGGGCCGGCAGGCGCTCCATTGCCCAGTCGGCAGCGACATCCTTCGGCGCGATTTTGCCGGTTACTGCGCTGTACCAAATGCGGGACAACGTAAGCACTACATTTCGCTCATCGCCAGCCCAGTCGGGCGGCGAGTTCCATAGCGTTAAGGTTTCATTTAGCGCCTCAAATAGATCCTGTTCAGGAACCGGATCAAAGAGTTCCTCCGCCGCTGGACCTACCAAGGCAACGCTATGTTCTCTTGCTTTTGTCAGCAAGATAGCCAGATCAATGTCGATCGTGGCTGGCTCGAAGATACCTGCAAGAATGTCATTGCGCTGCCATTCTCCAAATTGCAGTTCGCGCTTAGCTGGATAACGCCACGGAATGATGTCGTCGTGCACAACAATGGTGACTTCTACAGCGCGGAGAATCTCGCTCTCTCCAGGGGAAGCCGAAGTTTCCAAAAGGTCGTTGATCAAAGCTCGCCGCGTTGTTTCATCAAGCCTTACGGTCACCGTAACCAGCAAATCAATATCACTGTGTGGCTTCAGGCCGCCATCCACTGCGGAGCCGTACAAATGTACGGCCAGCAACGTCGGTTCGAGATGGCGCTCGATGACGCCAACTACCTCTGATAGTTGAGTCGATACTTCGGCGATCACCGCTTCCCTCATGATGTTTAACTCCTGAATTAAGCCGCGCCGCGAAGCGGTGTCGGCTTGAATGAATTGTTAGGCGTCATCCTGTGCTCCCGAGAACCAGTACCAGTACATCGCTGTTTCGTTCGAGACTTGAGGTCTAGTTTTATACGTGAACAGGTCAATG
The DNA here is from genome assembly GCF_022354085.1 of Shigella dysenteriae. Classification (NCBI taxonomy): domain Bacteria; kingdom Pseudomonadati; phylum Pseudomonadota; class Gammaproteobacteria; order Enterobacterales; family Enterobacteriaceae; genus Shigella; species Shigella dysenteriae. The sequence continues at coordinate 4,857,236 of NZ_CP055055.1, read as the reverse complement.
CCGCCGAGAGTAAAGCCACATTTTGCGTACAAATTGCAGGCAGGTACATTGTTCGTTTGTGTCTCTAATCGTATGCCAAGGAGCTGTCTGCTTAGTGCCCACTTTTTCGCAAATTCGATGAGACTGTGCGCGACTCCTTTGCCTCGGTGCGTGTGCGACACAACAATGTGTTCGATAGAGGCTAGATCGTTCCATGTTGAGTTGAGTTCAATCTTCCCGACAAGCTCTTGGTCGATGAATGCGCCATAGCAAGCAGAGTCTTCATCAGAGTCATCATCCGAGATGTAATCCTTCCGGTAGGGGCTCACACTTCTGGTAGATAGTTCAAAGCCTTGGTCGGATAGGTGCACATCGAACACTTCACGAACAATGAAATGGTTCTCAGCATCCAATGTTTCCGCCACCTGCTCAGGGATCACCGAAATCTTCATATGACGCCTAACGCCTGGCACAGCGGATCGCAAACCTGGCGCGGCTTTTGGTACAAAAGGCGTGACAGGTTTGCGAATCCGTTGCTGCCACTTGTTAACCCTTTTGCCAGATTTGGTAACTATAATTTATGTTAGAGGCGAAGTCTTGGGTAAAAACTGGCCTAAAATTGCTGGGGATTTCAGGAAAGTAAACATCACCTTCCGGCTCGATGTCTATTGTAGATATATGTAGTGTATCTACTTGATCGATCAGGCTTTTGTATATCTCCCCACCACCTGAAACAATGACATGATCCGTTATTTTCTTTAGGTTGGTTAAAGCATCTTTAATTGATGGAAAGATCAATACGTTCTCATTGTCAGATGTAAAACTTGAACGTGTTACGACCGCATACTTTCGGTTGGGTAATGCTCCCATTGATTCAAAAGTCTTGCGTCCAACCAACAGCCATTGGTTATAGGTAATAGCTTTAAACAGGAGCTGTTCACCTTTGGCACTCCATGGAATATCAGGGCCATTCCCGATAACTCCATTCTTCGATATAGCTACCATTAGTGATAGTTTCACAATTCTTCCTCAGAGGTTAACATTTTATTAGTAAGCATGCTCGTTTTGTCACCCGCTGATGCTTACCGTTAATTAATATAATCACTTGTATTAAATAGACTTTCTTTAAAAATACAAGACACTCTGTTATTACAAATCGTGCATGCCGTCTATCCTGCTTGCACGATGCACATTATCTCACCCAAAGAACTCATAACATTTTAATTTATTTAGCATTAAATTAAAACTCTACCGGTAAACAAGCATCTCTAGGCGTAAAAAACAGGCACTTTTTTAAATCCCAGCTAGAATAGGCTGTATAGGCAGACAGTTGCAAGACAAGGAGCGTTTTATGTCTAACAGTCCATTTTTAAATTCTATACGCACGGATATGCGACAAAAAGGTTATGCGCTGAAAACTGAAAAAACTTACCTGCACTGGATTAAGCGTTTTATTCTGTTTCACAAAAAACGTCATCCTCAGACCATGGGCAGTGAAGAGGTCAGGCTGTTTTTATCCAGCTTAGCAAACAGCAGACATGTAGCCATAAACACGCAGAAAATCGCTTTAAATGCCCTAGCTTTTTTGTACAACAGGTTTTTACAACAGCCGTTGGGCGATATTGATTATATCCCTGCAAGCAAGCCTAGACGGCTACCCTCTGTTATCTCTGCAAATGAAGTGCAACGCATTTTGCAGGTTATGGATACTCGCAACCAAGTTATTTTTACGCTGCTGTATGGTGCAGGTTTGCGCATTAATGAATGCTTGCGTTTGCGGGTTAAAGATTTTGATTTTGATAATGGCTGCATCACTGTGCATGACGGTAAGGGTGGGAAAAGCAGAAACAGCCTACTGCCCACGCGCCTAATCCCAGCAATAAAATAACTCATTGAGCAAGCGCGGCTTATTCAGCAAGACGACAACTTACAAGGCGTAGGGCCATCGCTGCCTTTTGCTTTAGATCACAAATACCCTTCTGCTTATCGACAAGCGGCGTGGATGTTTGTCTTTCCCTCCAGCACGCTCTGCAACCACCCGTATAACGGCAAATTATGCCGCCATCATCTGCATGACTCCGTTGCGCGAAAGGCATTGAAGGCAGCCGTACAAAAAGCAGGCATCGTTAGCAAGCGTGTCACTTGTCATACATTTCGTCACTCGTTTGCTACGCATCTATTACAAGCGGGGCGTGATATTCGCACTGTGCAAGAACTCTTAGGGCATAACGATGTTAAGACCACGCAAATCTATACGCATGTGTTGGGTCAGCATTTTGCCGGCACCACCAGTCCTGCGGATGGACTGATGCTACTTATCAATCAGTAAAAGTAGATAAATATCTTTATGTAGCCCTGAGTAGCCCCTGATACTTTTTATGGTGAAAAAGATAAACAATCATAGAGGGGATAAATATGAGCCAGTTCTACCATTGTTCAGATAAGTTTAAGCAAGATACTGTCAATCACAGTGACCATTCATGGTCATTACACTTCCTCCAGTTGCCAGACAATGCCTAACATAAAAACGCAAAAGCCCAAAAGTCAGAGCTTAGGTGTTCTAGGCGTTTTCTAAGCGCTGAAGAAATACGTCTTACCGTAGATTGCGTGCGTTTCTGAAGCACATTTTCCTTATACATGGCTTTATCCCAGGCAGCTTCATCAAGCTCTTGGAGTAACAAGCCAGTAATAATGCGACACTCTCGGGTTTGTAGCGAGCCGCTGGTGAGATCGGAGTTATAGCGGAAAGGGGTCATTTGTAATTATTTGTGGGTGGAGGATAGTTAACTTATTATTGTAGTTGGAAGAGGCTGCTTTCCAAACATTAGCACCTCGTAATGCTTGTTACTGTATATTAATTTATGCTCTTAGCGCATGTTAATGGGCTATTACAATGCATAATGTCCACATCAAGATAACTGTGGCTTAACACCTGTACAAGCGAAAAAAATCAATCACCTGTCCGGAAATACGGGATCACTGTAAAGTGTTGGTGAGGCAGTCTAGGAGGGGGATTTAATTTGGGATACTGATGAAAGGATTATGATCAGTTGGATATAGGATCGTACTAAGCTGAGCGGCAGGTTAGCTAGATTAGTTAACCAGATAAGTGAAATCTAGTTCCAAACTATTTTGTCATTTTTAATTTTCGTATTAGCTTACGACGCTACACCCAGTTCCCATCTATTTTGTCACTCTTCCCTAAATAATCCTTAAAAACTCCATTTCCACCCCTCCCAGTTCCCAACTATTTTGTCCGCCCACAGAAGGGCTGCCTTTTGGCGGCCCTTTTACTTACCAGCATTAATAATCTAACCTCATTCCAGATAATTAACTTCAGCTATTATTTGGGGCACCGTTGAACACTTGTTTTAACCGTAGTAGTAATTAAATACCTCGAATCATTGACAAACAATTGCCATAATTGACGTACTTTGTAATGAATAGCACGTTTTGTTCATTCAAGAATCGCTTGTAAAATAATCATCAATATGTGATTTGATTTAACTATGTAACAATGTGTGATAATAAATTATCACTGTAAATGTATAGTCTTTCCACAAATATAGGCAAAAAATATAATTTGAAAGTATGGTTTACTAAAAATAAGACTATTTTCTACGCAAATTAATAGTTGTAGATTATGTAAATATGAAAAAATTGTCTGCTTTGAGATGTATGATATAATTAAAAAATCACCTCGTCATAAAAATAATATTTATATCTATTTATTATTCCCTCTTCTTTTAAGCAATCACATAACGATATAAATTTAGTTTTGCTTAACACCTAAATTAATTTATCTAAATGTATAAAATAAAAACCACTTGCGCCAAAGTATATTGGTAGTACTATTTGGTTTCTGATCAAATACCGATCAGGTTTATCCAAATTTAATAAATGGATAACACACAGGAATAATATCAAATTAATGGAGTTATATTTATGAAACCAAATATGATTGTAGGAGCATTAGCGTTAACTTCTGTGTTTATGGCAGGTCACCTACAGGCGGCTGATGGAACAGTCCATTTCCGTGGTGAAATTATTGACAGTACTTGCGAAGTCACACCTGAAACTAAAGATCAGGTCGTTGACTTAGGCAAAGTAAACCGTACAGCCTTTAGTGGCGTCGATGATGTGGCTGCCCCGACGGCTTTTTCTATCGATCTGACTCAATGCCCGGAAACCTTTAAGTCCGCCGCAATTCGTTTCGATGGTAATGAAGATGCTCATGGTAATGGCAACCTGGCAATTGGTACCCCGCTGGATAACTCTAACGATGCTGCCGCTGGTATTAGCCCGAGTGATAACAGTGGGGATTATACTGGTGCGGGTGCCGTTAGTGCAGCGAAAGGCGTAGCTATTCGTTTATATAACCGTGCAGATAACACTCAGGTCAAGTTATATGAAAATTCTGCATCAACTCCGATTTCTAATGGTAATGCATCCATGAAGTTCATGGCTCGTTATATTGCTACGGAAACGACTATTGACCCTGGTACAGCTAACGCCGACTCGCAGTTTACAGTTGAATATATAAAATAAATCATTCTTAACATAATACCTTAAATAAAATGGCGCTCGCCATTATGGTTCTCTTTTACTTAAATGAAGGGCGTCATTATTATATTTTTATGAGATACATTTATGCCTATGTATTTACTTAGATTGTTTTTTGCTGTTACTTTGATTACGCAGATGTCGATGGCTATGGCTGGTATTGTTGTTGGGGGAACTCGCGTTATTTTTTATGGAGACAAACCTGATACCACAATCTCTATTTTTAATAAAGAAACGAACCTTCCTTATCTATTGCAGACATGGGTTGATCCATTTAATAAAGAGGATAAAAGCAAACCGCCATTTTCAGTGATACCTCCTGTTTCTCGCATTGAACCACAGCAAGAGAAAATATTACGCATTTTAAAAACGGCTGGCGAGTTACCAAAAGATCGGGAGTCCGTATTCTGGTTGAACGTGAAAAACATCCCTCCTTCACTTGATAAAAAAAATACCAATGTTCTTGAGATAGCCATAAAAACAAGAATTAAGTTATTCTGGCGACCAGCCGCGGTAAAGATAATCCCTGAGCAGGCTATTAAAAATGTTAAATGGTCGCGGCAGGGTAATAATCTCATCGTCGAAAATCCAAATCCGATCCATATTAATGTAATGAGTGTGACGGTGGATGATAAAGACGTGTCGCTAAATATGATCCGCCCTTTTGAAACATTGACATTACCAATTCCGGCTGGCGTGGCAGGAAAATCGCTCGTTTGGCGCTTTATTAATGATTACGGTGCAATTAGTCAACCACTAAAGAAAAACCTTTAAGCGCCGGATAAGGATATATCGATGGCCTCTTCGCATCTTTTCATTACGCTTGCATCGGGCATATGTCTGCTCTGTTCCATATCTGCTTTTGCCCGGGATAGCTTGTTCAACCCCAGATTACTGGAACTGGATCATCCTGCGGATAATATTGATATTCACCAGTTCAACCGTTCGAATACCTTACCTGCGGGAACATACAAAGTTGATGTGATGATCAACGGCATGCTCTTCGAACGCCAGGAAGTTAAATTTGTCCAGGATAACCCTGATGCTGAACTCCACCCATGCTACGTGGCGATAAAAAACGTACTGGCGACCTATGGTATAAAAGTTGATGCGATAAAATCTCTGGCGAATGTTGATGACAAAACATGCGTAAATCCCGTTCCGCTGATCGACGGGGCGACCTGGTTACTGGACGCCAGTAAGCTGGCATTGAATATTACTATTCCGCAAATTTATCTCAACAATGCAGTTAATGGTTATATCAGCCCTTCCCGTTGGGATCAGGGGATCAATGCCATGATGATGAATTATGATTTTTCGGCATCGCATACCATCCGGTCAAATTATGACGACGACGATGACAGTTATTATCTGAATTTGCGTAATGGTATTAATTTAGGCGCATGGCGTTTTCGTAATTACAGCACCCTGAATTCTTATGACGGTAATGTGGACTACCATTCCGTCAGTAATTACATTCAGCGCGACATTATGGCATTACGTAGCCAGATTATGATTGGCGATACCTGGACGGCAAGCGATGTATTTGATAGTACACAGGTGCGTGGCGTGCGGCTGTATACCGATGACGATATGTTGCCCTCCAGCCAGAACGGCTTTGCGCCAGTGGTACATGGGATTGCGAAAACTAACGCCACGGTGATCATCAAACAAAACGGCTACGTTATTTATCAATCAGCCGTACCACAGGGCGCATTTGCCCTCACCGACTTAAACACGACCAGTAGCGGCGGCGATCTCGATGTCACTATCAAAGAAGAAGATGGCAGCGAGCAGCACTTTATTCAGCCATTTACTTCACTGGCCATTCTCAAGCGTGAAGGTCAGACCGATGTAGACCTTAGCATTGGAGAAGTGCGCGACGAAAGCGGCTTTACGCCTGAGGTCTTGCAGTTACAAGCAATGCACGGTTTCCCTTTGGGAATAACCTTGTATGGCGGAACACAACTGGCAAATGATTACGCTTCTGCCGCGCTGGGTATTGGTAAAGATATGGGGGCGCTGGGCGCGATTTCTTTTGACGTGACTCATGCCCGCTCGCAGTTTGACTACGGCGATAATGAGAGTGGTCAATCGTATCGTTTTCTCTATTCCAAACGTTTTGAAGACACCAATACCACCTTTCGTCTGGTGGGTTATCGCTACTCTACGGAGGGGTTCTACACCCTCAATGAATGGGTGTCGCGACAGGATAACGATTCTGATTTCTGGGTAACGGGCAACCGTCGCAGCCGCTTCGAAGGCACCTGGACGCAATCTTTCACGCCAGGCTGGGGCAATATTTATTTAACATTCAGTCGACAGGAATACTGGCAGACCGATGAGGTCGAGCGTTTATTACAGTTCGGCTATAACAACAACTGGCGAAACATCTCCTGGAACGTTTCCTGGAACTATACGGACTCGATCAAGCGCTCATCGGGCAACCATCATGATGATAACAATGATGATTTCGGCAAAGAACAGATTTTCATGTTCTCAATGTCGATACCGCTATCGGGCTGGATGGAAGACAGCTACGTCAACTATTCGTTAACGCAAAACAACCACCATGAAAGCACGATGCAGGTCGGTCTGAACGGAACGATGCTGGAAGGGCGTAACCTGTCTTATAACGTACAGGAATCGTGGATGCACTCTCCTGATGACTCCTACAGCGGCAATGCCGGAATGACCTATGACGGGACTTATGGCTCGGTCAATGGCAGCTATTCCTGGAGCCGTGACTCCCAACATTTTGATTATGGCGCCAGAGGCGGCGTGCTGGTGCATAGTGACGGAGTGACCTTCTCGCAGGAACTGGGCGAAACGGTGGCATTAGTCAAAGCGCCGGGCGCAGAAGGCCTGTCCATTGAAAACGCCACCGGGATTTCTACCGACTGGCGTGGTTATACCGTAAAAACGCAGCTTAGCCCATATGACGAAAACCGCGTGGCATTGAACAGCGACTATTTCTCCAAAGCCAATATTGAACTGGAAAACACCGTCATCAACCTGGTACCAACGCGCGGTGCGGTGGTGAAAGCCGAATTTGTCACCCATGTCGGTTATCGCGTGCTATTTAACGTCCGCCAGGTCAACGGTAAACCAATAATGTTTGGCGCGATGGCAACCGCCTCTCTCGAAACGGGCACAGTCACCGGGATTGTCGGTGATAACGGCGAACTGTATCTCTCCGGGATGCCTGAAAAAGGCGAGTTTTTATTGAGTTGGGGACAAGCTGCGGATGAAAAATGTAAGGCGGCCTATCACATCACCCATAAACCTGATGATACCAGCCTGATTCAAATGGATGCGATTTGTCGCTAAAGGAAGCATGAATGAAAAAAATATTATCAGGGTTGATTCTGCTGCTTTGCTGTCCTTATGGTTTCGCCGCTAATGGTGATGGCGTTTGTTTTAATAGTGATGGCGCAACGCACATGTCAAATTTATCATTTGGTCCGCTGACGGTGGCTGCGGCGAATAACCACTCCGGATACAATATTTTCGAGGCACTGAGCAACACGACTGGAACATACCCGGTGCGCTGTCACTGTGATGACACGCATGGCGGACCGGGCCAACAAACAGCATTTTTTCCTATCTTCTACACGGGGGATGCCGCACCGGGGCTTGTGCTTGAGCGCACTCTTAATGGGTTAAATTACTATGCTCTGAATGATTATTTATCGGTCGGCGTGACGATTTTTATTATTAATAACCAATATGCGGCCATTCCTTTTGAACACTTATCCAACCAATCCACCTCACCGCAACATACCTGTGGAGCAGGTAATAATGGGAGCACTGTAAATCTGGATTCAGGGCGCTCGGCAAAATTATCTTTCTATGTTCGGCATTCTATTACTGGCACGGTGACAATACCCACAACGGAAGTCGCCTGGTTGTACGCGGGCATGTCCGATCATTTTCCCAAAACGACCCCCGTTTCTAAAGTGACAATTCGCGGACAACTAACGGCCCCGCAGAACTGTGAGTTAACGCCAAATCAGAGCATCGATGTCGATTTTCAAAAAATTAATAGCGCTGAGTTCTCCTCAACGGCGGGTTCAATTATTGCCGAAAGAAAGATCAAAACCGAAGTGACTGTATCCTGTACCGGGATGGAAGACGTAAGGTCCACGGAGGTGGTGAGTGCGTCGATGATTGCGGCAAACAGAAGTGCCGATGCCACTATGATCGTGACGAGTAATCCGGATGTGGGAATTAAGATTTTTGATAAGAACGACCGTCCAGTGAATGTGGATGGGGGCAACTTACCCGCTGATATGGGTGCTATTAGTCGATTAGGAAAAACCGATGGTAGCGTAACGTTTTATTCAGCGCCCGCCAGTCTGACGGGAGCAAAACCAGCGCCTGATAATGGATTTACCGCTACAGCCACGCTGGTTATTGAATTTACTAACTAATCTTGTGTTAGTAAAAGGAATAATTTCATGAAAAAATGGCATTATATATTTTGCATAATTCTCTTTCATTTAGGGTTGCCGTGCGGGTATGCGGCAAATGATGGCACGTGTGCAACAAGAGGCGGCACACATACATTAAGCCTTAATTTTCCTCTGACAACGGTCAGTGCAGCAAACAATGTGCCTGGAAATACATTAATAGATATTGCTAATGCAACATCTTCTGAAAATTATAGCGTTCTGTGTAACTGTGATTCAAAACATAGCAATGGCGCTTATCACGAAATATATTATACCGCAGACCCTGCTCCCGGTATGGTTTATAGCACCACCGCAAGTGGTCTTGCTTTTTACTATCTTAACGAATATGTCGATGTGGGAACAAAAATATCTGTGCTAAATGCGGGGTATACGGCAGTTCCTTTTGAACATGTTTCCAACCAGGCAACTACAACAGATCACACTTGTCAGGGAAACAAAACTACAGCGGTTGGCGTGAGCCTGAAAACTGGAGCAGATGCGAAGATTTCATTTCGTATTAAACGTTCAATAAATGGAACGGTAGTAATACCTATCACCGATATTGCATTGCTGTATGCCAACATATCCAGCACCACGACCCGTGGTGAGGCGATTGCAAAAGTTCGAATTTCAGGCAGTTTGACCGCACCACAGTCTTGTCAGATAAATGCAGGACAGGTGATTTATTTTGATTTTGATACTATTCCTGCGTCCGAATTTTCATCTACCGCCGGGCAAGCCATTACTTCACGAAAAATCACTAAAACAGTGAGTATTGAGTGTACGGGGATGGGGGATGAGCGTACGCAGAAAGTCGATGCTTCTTTTACGGGGACGAACCGAAGCAGTGACGATACGATGGTTGCGACAGACAATGCCGATGTCGGGATCAAAATTTACAATAAATCGAATGCTGAAGTTAGCGTCAACAACGGAAAGTTACCCGCAGACATGGGCAACACGACCATTTTTGGTCGTAAAAATGGTTCGGTAACTTTTTCGGCAGCACCTGCCAGCTTTACCGGTGCCCGGCCTCAGCCCGGCGTTTTTAACGCTACCGCGACCTTAACCATTGAATTTGTAAACTAACCTTTTGCGGCTGTTTTATGACAGCCGTTCATATTTCCTCTCCTTTTATGAAAAAACGCTGATATTTTTACCCTTTAATATCAATAAGTAATAACTTTCGTTTGGGTGTCATCAAACTGTCACATTCCTTACATATAACTGTCACCTGTTTGTCCTATTTTGCTTCTCGTAGCCAACAAACAATGCTTTATGAATCCTCCCAGGAGACATTATGAAAGTTATGCGTACCACCGTCGCAACTGTTGTCGCCGCGACCTTATCGATGAGTGCTTTCTCTGTGTTTGCAGAAGCAAGCCTGACAGGTGCAGGTGCAACCTTCCCTGCGCCGGTGTATGCCAAATGGGCTGACACTTACCAGAAAGAAACCGGTAATAAAGTTAACTACCAGGGTATCGGTTCTTCCGGTGGCGTAAAACAGATTATCGCTAATACCGTTGATTTTGGTGCCTCTGACGCGCCGCTGTCTGATGAAAAATTGGCTCAGGAAGGCCTGTTCCAGTTCCCGACCGTGATTGGCGGCGTGGTGCTGGCGGTTAACATTCCAGGGTTGAAGTCTGGCGAGCTGGTGCTGGATGGTAAAACCCTCGGCGACATCTACCTCGGCAAAATCAAGAAGTGGGATGATGAAGCCATCGCCAAACTGAATCCGGGTCTGAAACTGCCTTCACAGAACATTGCTGTAGTACGCCGCGCAGATGGCTCCGGGACTTCCTTCGTCTTCACCAGCTACCTGGCGAAAGTGAATGAAGAGTGGAAAAACAACGTTGGTACTGGCTCTACCGTAAAATGGCCGATCGGTCTGGGTGGTAAAGGTAACGACGGTATCGCTGCGTTCGTTCAGCGTCTGCCGGGTGCAATTGGTTACGTTGAATATGCTTATGCGAAGCAAAACAACCTGGCGTACACCAAACTGATCTCCGCTGATGGTAAACCTGTTTTGCCGACTGAAGAAAACTTCGCTAATGCAGCAAAAGGTGCAGACTGGAGCAAAACCTTCGCTCAGGATCTGACCAACCAGAAAGGCGAAGATGCGTGGCCTATTACCTCTACCACGTTCATTCTGATCCACAAAGATCAGAAGAAACCAGAACAAGGCACAGAAGTGCTGAAATTCTTCGACTGGGCGTACAAAACCGGGGCTAAACAGGCGAACGACCTGGATTATGCCAGCCTGCCGGATAGCGTAGTTGAACAGGTTCGCGCAGCGTGGAAGACCAATATTAAAGACAGTAGCGGCAAGCCGCTGTACTAATAAAACTCCAGGCCGGGTACGGTGTTTTACGCCGCATCCGGCATTACAAAATGACTTTGTAAACGCGTTTAACTGAAGAGTAACTTATGGCTGCAACCAAGCCTGCTTTTAACCCACCGGGTAAAAAGGGCGACATAATTTTCAGCGTGCTGGTAAAACTGGCGGCGCTGATTGTGCTATTGATGTTGGGTGGCATTATTGTCTCTCTGATCATCTCCTCATGGCCGAGCATTCAGAAATTTGGTCTGGCTTTCCTGTGGACCAAAGAGTGGGATGCGCCGAACGATATCTACGGGGCGCTGGTGCCGATCTACGGTACGTTGGTGACTTCGTTTATCGCGCTGCTGATCGCCGTCCCGGTGAGTTTCGGTATCGCCCTGTTCCTGACTGAGCTTGCGCCTGGCTGGCTGAAACGCCCGCTGGGTATCGCCATTGAGCTGCTGGCAGCCATTCCAAGTATCGTTTACGGCATGTGGGGCCTGTTTATCTTTGCGCCGCTGTTCGCCGTTTACTTCCAGGAGCCGGTCGGCAATATCATGTCGAATATCCCGATTGTCGGCGCGCTGTTCTCTGGCCCGGCATTTGGTATCGGTATCCTCGCGGCAGGCGTGATCCTCGCCATCATGATTATTCCGTACATTGCGGCGGTAATGCGCGATGTGTTCGAACAAACCCCGGTGATGATGAAAGAGTCGGCCTACGGTATTGGCTGCACCACCTGGGAGGTTATCTGGCGTATCGTTCTTCCGTTCACCAAAAATGGTGTTATCGGCGGCATTATGCTGGGGCTGGGCCGCGCGCTTGGTGAAACCATGGCGGTGACCTTTATCATCGGTAACACCTACCAGCTCGACAGCGCCTCGCTGTACATGCCGGGCAACAGTATCACCTCTGCGCTGGCGAACGAATTTGCCGAAGCGGAATCCGGTCTGCACGTTGCCGCACTGATGGAACTGGGCCTGATCCTGTTTGTGATTACCTTCATCGTCCTCGCCGCATCGAAGTTTATGATTATGCGCCTGGCTAAGAATGAGGGGGCACGCTAATGGCTATGGTTGAAATGCAAACCACTGCGGCGCTGGCGGAATCCCGCCGCAAAATGCAGGCGCGTCGCCGCCTCAAGAACCGTATTGCACTGACGCTCTCGATGGCGACGATGGCCTTCGGTCTGTTCTGGCTGATCTGGATTTTAATGTCCACCATCACCCGCGGTATCGACGGTATGTCGCTGGCTCTGTTTACTGAAATGACGCCGCCGCCCAATACGGAAGGTGGTGGTCTGGCGAACGCTCTGGCGGGTAGCGGGCTGTTAATTTTGTGGGCCACGGTATTCGGTACGCCGCTGGGCATTATGGCGGGGATTTATCTGGCGGAATATGGTCGTAAATCCTGGCTGGCAGAAGTGATTCGCTTCATTAACGACATTCTGCTCTCTGCGCCGTCGATTGTGGTTGGTCTGTTTGTTTACACCATTGTGGTGGCGCAGATGGAGCACTTCTCCGGTTGGGCGGGTGTGATTGCCCTGGCGCTGTTGCAGGTACCGATTGTTATCCGCACCACCGAGAACATGCTGAAACTGGTGCCGGACAGCCTGCGTGAAGCGGCTTATGCGCTGGGTACACCGAAGTGGAAGATGATCTCCGCGATTACGCTGAAAGCGTCGGTGTCCGGGATCATGACCGGTATCCTGCTGGCGATTGCCCGTATTGCTGGTGAAACCGCGCCGCTGCTGTTTACCGCGCTCTCCAACCAGTTCTGGAGCACGGACATGATGCAGCCGATCGCCAACCTGCCGGTGACGATCTTTAAGTTTGCGATGAGCCCGTTTGCTGAATGGCAGCAACTGGCCTGGGCCGGGGTGTTGATTATTACCCTGTGCGTACTGCTGCTGAACATTCTGGCGCGCGTTGTTTTTGCGAAGAATAAACACGGTTAACACTTTGCCGGATGCGGCGTGAACGCCTGATCCGGCCTACGGTAAGCCTGATTAGCGAAGTGCATCAGGCACGATGAGGAAAAGATTGCAATGAGTATGGTTGAAACTGCCCCGAGTAAAATTCAGGTTCGTAATTTGAACTTCTACTACGGCAAATTCCATGCCCTGAAAAACATCAACCTGGATATCGCTAAAAACCAGGTTACGGCGTTTATCGGGCCGTCCGGCTGCGGTAAATCGACGCTGCTGCGTACCTTCAACAAAATGTTTGAACTGTACCCGGAGCAGCGCGCAGAAGGTGAAATTCTGCTTGATGGCGACAACATCCTGACCAACTCTCAGGATATCGCCCTGCTGCGTGCGAAAGTGGGCATGGTGTTCCAGAAACCGACGCCGTTCCCGATGTCCATCTACGACAACATCGCCTTTGGCGTTCGTCTGTTTGAGAAGCTCTCCCGTGCCGACATGGACGAGCGCGTGCAGTGGGCATTGACCAAAGCCGCATTGTGGAACGAAACCAAAGATAAATTGCATCAGAGCGGTTACTCTCTCTCTGGCGGTCAGCAACAGCGTCTGTGTATTGCGCGTGGTATCGCCATTCGCCCGGAAGTGCTGCTGCTCGACGAACCGTGTTCGGCGCTCGACCCTATCTCTACCGGGCGTATTGAAGAGCTGATCACCGAACTGAAGCAGGATTACACCGTGGTGATCGTCACCCACAACATGCAGCAGGCTGCGCGTTGTTCCGACCACACGGCGTTTATGTACCTGGGCGAATTGATTGAGTTCAGCAACACGGACGATCTGTTCACCAAGCCAGCGAAGAAACAAACAGAAGACTACATCACCGGTCGTTACGGTTGATTCAGGAGTGCGTTATGGACAGTCTCAATCTTAATAAACATATTTCCGGCCAGTTCAACGCCGAACTGGAAAGTATCCGCACGCAGGTGATGACCATGGGCGGCATGGTGGAGCAGCAGCTTTCTGATGCAATCACCGCGATGCACAACCAGGACAGCGATCTGGCGAAGCGCGTCATCGAAGGCGACAAGAACGTCAACATGATGGAAGTGGCGATCGATGAAGCCTGCGTGCGCATTATTGCCAAACGCCAGCCGACGGCGAGCGACCTGCGACTGGTTATGGTGATCAGTAAAACCATTGCCGAGCTGGAGCGTATTGGTGACGTGGCGGACAAAATCTGCCGTACTGCGCTGGAGAAATTCTCCCAGCAGCATCAGCCGTTGCTGGTAAGTCTGGAGTCGCTGGGCCGTCATACCATCCAGATGCTGCACGACGTGCTGGACGCGTTCGCGCGGATGGACATTGACGAAGCGGTACGTATTTATCGTGAAGATAAAAAAGTCGATCAGGAGTATGAAGGTATTGTTCGTCAACTGATGACCTACATGATGGAAGATTCGCGTACCATTCCGAGCGTACTTACCGCGCTATTCTGTGCGCGTTCTATCGAACGTATTGGCGACCGCTGCCAGAATATTTGTGAGTTTATCTTCTACTACGTGAAGGGGCAGGATTTCCGTCATGTAGGCGGTGATGAGCTGGATAAACTGCTGGCGGGAAAAGACCCGAAAGAGTAGTGCTAACTGTAGGCCAGATAAAGCTTTTTGCCGCATCTGGCAATCAGCCCGGTCATACATAGTTACCGGGCTGATAAACTTTCTCACTGAAATATTGCCACACAAACTCACCTCGAAACTCTCCCCAGTACATTGCATATACATTATTACATTTGAATTTTTTTACTTTTAATGTAGTGCCCCGCTATAAAAACATTTTTGTTATTCTTTTCATTTATATCGTTACCTGCAAAGAAAATGGAAAAGAAAACAAAAACCAGGGTAAAAGCCCTATATCGAAACATAAAAAATGAGCGATTTTTTACAGTATTCATAGGTGGTTTAGCCATAATCGTCTCAAACCAACACCCAGGTATGCTTTTAAGACAAATCGGCTATGTGTTGTGCTTGGGCGAATAAATATTGTGTTCAGGAGAAATGATTATGGCTATATCATCATATAGTACAGTTACAGATAAATTTGCTAATCTGACTAAAATGCCAGATGAAAATAATGGATTGCAAAAAAAATCAGAAAAATTTTGTTTGTCTGTTGGTAATGAGGAGAAGTATTCAATAACCCATAAAGATATAACAAACCTTATAGCTGGTGATAGACAATCTTTTCTTAAACTAACTCTTTGGGAATTTATACTCGATCTCTTTCCCATGTATCATATTAAGGAGGCTAAAGAAACAATTGTAGAATTTGTAACGAAAACTGAGGACAAAGTTAAGAGATTTGAGAGAATTAAATATCTCGCTATTCCAGAAGAAAAATGGCGCTTTAGTACGACGGCAGAATTTACAGTAGATGAGAATAAAGACATTATTGTTAGTAGAGTATTTAAAATAAATATTAACTCGAAAGATAATCATAATAATGCTGAAGAAAATACAATGCGTTCTGTATTATCAGAAGAACGTAATTATAATAGTTATAAACATGATATTCATTTTGATGAGAAGGCTTTTCAATCAGGGATATTGAAAATGCAGTTCCCTAATGATAATGAAAAACTAAGCGTATATTTAAAAAATAAAATCCCCTTTGAAAATATGATAATTGATTTATCTGCACTGAAAAAAGATGTTCTGGTATCGCTAAAACAGTGTTGCTTTAAAAATATGACATTCACTGGTGATATATCTTACGAAAATCTTAATGGCCCAGTATTTGAAAATTGTTTTTTTGAGGGTTGTAATTTCGAGAATGTGTCCCTTGTTGGCTTTGATAAAGTGACCTGTGAAAGCTATGACGTTCTTTGTAACGTAAAACCAAATAATAAAATACCGATTTACGGTATGTTTAAAGGGTGTTTTTTGTATCAATGCGAAATGAAAAATTTCAAGATAGAGACATCAAAAATATACTCTATAAATCAAGATCCCCAAAGAGGGGATAAGAAAGTCGGTGCATATCTGTTTATGCAGTCATTTGTATATGCAAGTAATCTTCAAGATGGAGTGTGTAAAGAAGCAAGTGTTATTGCAAGCAGTTTATTATCTTGCAATATAGCAAAGCTTAATGGTGTTGGAATGGATTTCATAGAAACTTCGTTTTATAGAAAAACTCGCGGTGGTTTTAGAGATAGTAATAATTTTTATGATTGTGATTTTCGTTATGTTAATATGACATGCAAACGAGATGGAATTCGTGAAGATTTACGAGATTATGATCCAAGAAAATATTTCGGAGAAAGTGAAAATAAACTTAATCTGGATAAAAATCTTTTAGATGTTATCCATGATGATATTTTCCAAGATATGAAGACTCATTATAATATAAATGGCGATATAGATAAACATATAAATCTTAATCATTGCTGTTTATATGGTGCTTGTTTGGGCGAGTTAACCGGTGGAAATCCATTGTATGATTGTGCTATTGATACTTATACCACTATCTTAAGTGGTAATCTTGCTGCAAACACTCAGGTTAAAATTCCTGTTTATATGTACCATAGAGGAGCTATAGCTGAAAAAGACATTTTACCTTTCATGGAAAAGGTAACGAATATTTATTCACGGATAGAAGATATTTATAAATATAGCAATAATATGAAGAATAATTACAAAAAGGCACTAGCCGATTTACAATCCTTATTAGTTAATCTGCATAACATTATGCCTGGTGATGATGTAAAAGATTTTCAACTCAATGATGAAACTATAAAATATATTATAGATAATGTTTTGTACAATAGAAAAAAAGATATAGCTAGTGAAATAGATACTGATAAAGTGAATTTCATGCATAAAATCTATAATAACCTTTATTGGTATAGACATTACGATGAAAATGGAAATGAAAAAACATATCGTACTGCCAATCCAAATGGTAATAGATTTTACTTTGATTTTGCTGGTTTGCAAGTACTTTACTACGATTATGAGAATAAGAATAAGCCTACAAAGGAGAAATTT
The DNA here is from genome assembly GCF_022354085.1 of Shigella dysenteriae. NCBI lineage: Bacteria > Pseudomonadati > Pseudomonadota > Gammaproteobacteria > Enterobacterales > Enterobacteriaceae > Shigella > Shigella dysenteriae. The sequence continues at coordinate 4,839,953 of NZ_CP055055.1, read as the reverse complement.
TTGGAAAAGCAAAATCTTTTTTCAACGGTGAAAAACTTTAAGGCAGAAGAAAAAATAAACCAAGAGAAATATATAGAAAAACCAGCAAATGTAGCCCATGAAATTGCTTCATTCTTTGACATTGAACAATATTTATTGGGGGTCATTGATAGAAATAATAATTATATTAATGAAAATTTCACTTATAAATTGCTAGATTTAGCCAACCGTTCTGGCGCAAGAGATGCTCAGCTAGAAAGAAAGGTTTATTTTAATGAGAAGATGCTTAATTTAAATGATAATGATGAAAAAGAAAAAGTCAAAATCGAAAATGATATAAATAAAATAGATGAAAAAATTGAAGAAATAGATAATGCAATCCGGGATCTTTCCTCTGAAACAGAGAGATTCAAGATAAAGTTTCAACAAGAAAATAGCCTTAATGATGTAATTCTAGGTATCAGTCGTTGGCTAAAAGAAAATCAAGTTATGGTGGAAACTATTAAGAAAATTGATACCGAATAATAACGTGGCGAATAAATAAACGGATCAAGTCGTTCCTGTGACAATGAGGTTATACGAAAAGACGCTTACTCATCAGAAATCTGGTATGCTTTAATTAAACCAGTGTCGCTGATGTGTAAGCGTTGACGTTGGGAGACGATTAAATGGTTATACCACTCCTACGCCTTTTCCAGACGGCGTATAAGAGTGCAACATGTTGAGTTTTCCGAGCGAATGGTGCATTTTACTAACCGAGCCATTTGAAAAAACCAACGCAATAAAACAGACTGGAATAATAAGCCTGTATTTATTATTCATCGCAATCGCACTCTACGGTTTTATCCTGCTGAAATGAGACTACTTCCAGCGGTTGTGGATTATCCCTGGGCGATAGTCATAGTCTGGTGTCAGGATTCACAAATGACCTGTTACCTGACATGGATATAAACACAACATAGAGTGCGGTAGTTAATCTGAATCATCTATTTTTCGGCTACACAGCACAAAACAACATTATTGATTCTTTATAAGAGAGAATCTCTCCATCATTTTTATATAAATCATTATTAAGAAAATCCAGAAGCTCTTGCCTTACACTATAAATATTGACTTTTTGGTCAACCAACGACAGTAATATATCCTTGATACCTTTTAATTTCATATTTCTATCAGATATTGTATTAAAAGTGAAGATGATATTACGTTTATTACAACTGGAGAACCAATATTTTAGAGTATTATTCGTCCACTTTGTTGGTGTCTTAATTAGTTGCGCTGTTGTTGTTTTTACATTGTTAAATGTAGAACCGCTAAAATTTGTCCCGACGCACGAAATGAAATTCATCTCTGAATTGTCAAAATTGCAATTCTTTATCTCACACATATCAAGGTTAACATCATGAAATGTCGAATATTTCATGTTTGCATGTGAAAATAAACATGCAATAAACGTTATATATTGCAACCTGGCATTACAAAAAGATTTATTTTTAAAATCAAAACAAAAGGTTTTTTTTATTTTGAAATTGTTATTATATCTGCAATGTAAAGAAATCATGTTTTTTATTAACTGATAACACCATTGTGATGATTCTGGTAATTCATAGGGATTTAAATGGATGTTTTCATCGAATATAACCTGTGAGTTATGGTTGTTTATTGAAGATATATGGAAGCTATCATTTGTTAAAGCTATGGTTGTGCTAAAATTATAGTGGTGATCAGCGCTCATGAAATCAAATGTAACAATGTCGTTGTTTCCTTTCTTTTCTTTGTGATATGCGTTTAAAAAAGAAATATTTTCGATCTGTTCATCAGTTAATGTAAATGGCATTTCGTCATCAAAGAAAGCGTAATCGGCATTTGGGAGAGGAATACTCTCAATTGAGCATAGTTTTAATAAAAAAACATGAAAACAATGAAACATGTTTTTATGCATAAGAGAACTTAATCTCTGTTGTATCTTCTGTAGTTGTCCTTTGGGAAGTATATGCTGTAAATTTGAAAAAGAGTCATCTAAAATATATTTATATGTAAAAATGTCATCTCTTGGACCATTTATTAAAAAATCGTCAGGTAATTTAGAAAAACGATTGAGATGACATAAATATTCCATTTGCTCCATGTCTATATACTTATGGGGAACTGCATAGTTTGGTGGTGTGCCAATAAGATTATCCATAAATCACCTTGGTTATATTTAATGAAATCTCTTTATTTTAACCTCGACAATAAAAGCGGCTATAAAAAAACGCTCATTTTCTGATGCTGCGGTTAACCTGTGGAATGTGCCGTTAACCCCCTAAAAATTGCAAATCCAGGGTGAACACCCTGGGTTAAAATGGAAATAATGAGCTATTTTTTACAGTATTCACCGGTAATATAAGTAACACTTGTTGCTAACCTAACTAGCAGTACGGTTAATTAACAACATAGAAGTTATTGTTTTTCAAACAACTCAACAACTCAATATTGCACGCCGGAGGATTTATGTTCGTTAAATTAAAACCAGATGTTTTTGTTAATACTAATCCTTTTTTAGAAGCAATGTATAAGGAGAGGCTTAGTCATAAAGGCTATTCTGATAAAATTGCTTTAAGTATTAATAAAAAGAAATATAATATAAACTCTAAAGATATTGAAAATATTCTTGATGGTAAAGGGGATTTATTTAAAAAACGTACGCTGTGGGAGTTTGTCCGCGATCTTTTTCCCGGCTCTCATATTAAAGAAGTTAAAGGCTTAATTTACGAATTTGTCACGAAAGTTGATAATAAAGCCGAGGTGTTCGATAAGATTAAATCTCTGGCAAAAATAGAACAACAATGGCGATTTAGTACTAAGACAGACTTCACCACAAATGAAAATAATGAAATTATTGTGTGTAGATCCTTTAATCTCTATACGGGGGCCACTCCGAATGATGACGAAAAGAACCAGGTTTCTTCAGAGAGATTAACGCTTGATAATTATCTCGATGATTTACATTTTGATAATTCTCCCTTGATGAGATTAACGTTTGATGATTATTCTGTAAAACTTGCGACGCTGATTAAAAATAAAATTCCTATTATTAATACAACAATCAATTTATCATCGTTGTCTAAGGATGTTTTAAATTCACTAAAATATTGTAGTTTTAAAAATGTAATTTTTTCAGGAGAGATAAAAAGTGTGGATCTTAAAGGTCCTATTTTTGAAAATTGCTATTTTGAGGATTGTAAATTCAACAATATACAGCTTTATGAGCCTGTTGATAATACAGTGGGGTCCGAAAATAATAAACCAATAAAAGGTATGTTTAAAGGTTGTTTTATTTCTAAATGCAAAATTGAAAATTATAGATGTGAGACGTCTAAAATCTACAACGTTACACAACCTGTAAGTATTAATGAAAAATTAGGTTCTTATCTCTTTATGCAGTCTTTTGTTCAGGATTGCATAATTCAGGGGGGATATTGTCCAGATTCGAGTATACTTCTAAGTCATTTTTATAATTGTAATATAGCAGGACTTGATGCTCATAGAATGGATTTTTTAGCAAATTCGTTCAACAAGTCTAACTATGATGATACCAGGGAGCAGGATACCGGAACTGTCTTTTATAATTGTAATTTGAAGCATGTTAAAATAAACAGTGGTCTTAGTGAAGATGGTTCAGATAAATATATGTTTAACCCGGATGAGTATTTTTCTGATTATATTGAAAGAAGATCGAGAAATCTTAGGTTAGATAATAATTTTTCGAAATGTATAGATAATATAAAGAAAGGAATTAACTCTTCATTAAGCAAGAACAATACAGAGAACAATAATGTTTTCTTTAAAAATAGTAATTTGATTGGGGCAAGTTTAGGCTGTTATTACAGTGGAGATAGGTGCAAAGACTGTGCTATTGATCCAAATACAAATTATTCAATAAATGGTCTTACAGCGCGAAAATACACTTATATGGATCTGGACGGAGCTATAAGTAAAGAACAGATACCTGATTTCTTAAAAAAGGTAAGTGCTATCAATATCGATATAATAAATTTTTACAATTCCGAGTCAAAGGCTAATAAAAGATATAGAAACGCATTTTTAGAGTTAGAGTTGTTTTTGTCTACACTTTATGGTGAAAATAAATTGTACGAGGGAAAATATCATTTTGATAATAGTAGGGTTGATTTTTTTATTTTTAAAGATATGCAGAAAAATGCACAAAATATCATTAACAATATGATAGAAAGTGACCGGATTAAGTTTGTTGAATCTATAATAAATAAAATAATTCTGTCGCCAGATGGAACAATACTTACTGAGAATCTAAAAGAATATGTCCAAAAGCAAATAAAGGAGTCTCATAAAGAATCTGCTACAAATGTAACATTTGATTATAAGGAACTTGCATCCATTTTTGAAGGTGTTGAAGAAAAACAAATTGAAGCGCTATCAAACCAACTGGAACATATAAAATCTTTTAAGACAGATTACGACTCAAGGCTAAATAAGTTTGCTCGCGATTTTCAATATTTATCCAGTGCATTTGCAATTAACTGGGAGGATTTACAAAAAAACTATCAGGAAATAAATACTTCCATTAAAGATTACGATGACTTATTGCGAGAAATTAAAGAGTTAACCATAAGTCGTAATAAATCATTAGAGGATAAAAGGACTTTATTTGATAACAAAAGGGACAATTGGAATAGTATAGAAGTGCAGGATGAAGTAAATGCATTGAATGCGAAAATTGTCGATTGTGATGATAAAATACGTTCTAAGCTTACTATTGTTCGAAATAATAGACTTGAGAATCAATATAAAGACGATAAAAACATCAGTAACGCGATGCGTAATATTCTGGATTGGTTCGAACGGTATCCCGATATTGTACAAAATATAACCCAGGCTTAACCATACAGAGGGTGGATGACAGGACGAATAACGACATAAATTATTTATAGGGAATAGACGCTTACTCATCAGACACCTGGTATTTTTTATCTCAAACCAGCGTGACTGATGTGTAAGCGTTGAAGTAAGGAGGCGATTATCGCGTTATATTCCAGCCCCGTGCCTTCCAGAGTGCAGGCAGCTGCGCCAGCTCGGTAAAGGTGGTGACTTTCGGGTGAACGATCGGTTTATTGTGCGGGTCAGCGCAGAAGTAAAACACTTCCATTCCGGCATCTATCCCTGATTGCGCGCCGGCGCTGGAGTCATCGACCAGAATGCAGTTTTCAACGTTCACATTCATCGCTTTTGCCGCATGGAACATTAATGCCGGATCGGGCTTCCAACGCTGGATATCGTAGCCGCTGAACAGTTTTTCCGGGAAGTAGTGCAGCATCTTGAGCTTACCCAGCGAATGCTGCATTTTGTTGATCGGACCGTTAGAGACGACGCACATCGGCACGTTAATGCTCGCCAGCAATTCGTTCGCTCCTGCGATGTCCTCAAGTTCGGTATCAAACAGACGCGCCACTTCTGCGCGGTAAACGTGCTCGGCATCGGCCTGGATCATCGTCACGCCCTGTTCTTTACTGATGATGTCGATGATTTCGTAGAGTTTTACGCCTTTAAAACGGGTAAAAATCTCCTCCAGGTCAACGTGAATGCCAAATTCCCTGAACATCGTGACATAGGCGCGAGATCAAATGACCTCGCTATCGACCAGCGTACCGTCGCAGTCGAAAAATACCGCTTCTATCTGGGACATGTTTTTCCTTTATCGTTAGTTTAACGTTTTCGTCATGCCAATTCGCATGACGCAATCGTTGCCGTATAAGCAAATACAATGAAAAAAAGTTATCTTCAGCCGTCCATATTGTCTCATTTTGGTATACGATAGCGACGGATTTTCCCTCCTTGTTCGGAAATAGATAATGAGTCAACAACACACAACCCAGGCTTCTGGCCAGGGGATGCTGGAACGCGTGTTTAAACTGCGCGAACATGGCACGACGGCACGGACCGAAGTGATCGCCGGTTTTACCACCTTCCTGACGATGGTTTACATCGTTTTTGTTAACCCGCAAATTCTTGGCGTTGCTGGCATGGATACCAGCGCCGTCTTCGTTACTACCTGTCTGATTGCTGCATTCGGCAGTATTATGATGGGGCTGTTTGCTAACCTGCCAGTTGCACTGGCACCCGCTATGGGCCTGAATGCGTTCTTCGCTTTTGTCGTTGTGCAGGCGATGGGCTTGCCGTGGCAAGTCGGGATGGGCGCAATCTTCTGGGGCGCGATTGGTCTGCTATTACTGACGATTTTCCGCGTTCGCTACTGGATGATTGCCAACATTCCGGTGAGTCTGCGTGTGGGCATTACCAGCGGTATCGGTCTGTTCATTGGCATGATGGGGCTGAAAAACGCAGGTGTGATTGTCGCTAACCCGGAAACGCTGGTCAGCATCGGTAATCTGACTTCTCACAGCGTGCTGCTGGGGATCCTCGGCTTCTTCATCATTGCTATTCTGGCCTCACGCAACATTCACGCAGCGGTGCTGGTTTCTATCGTGGTGACAACGCTGCTGGGCTGGATGCTGGGTGATGTCCACTACAATGGCATCGTTTCTGCGCCGCCGAGCGTAATGACTGTCGTGGGTCATGTAGATTTAGCCGGGTCGTTTAACCTCGGGCTGGCAGGGGTGATTTTCTCTTTCATGCTGGTCAACCTGTTTGACTCCTCCGGTACGTTGATTGGCGTGACCGATAAAGCAGGTCTGGCAGATGAGAAGGGGAAATTCCCGCGCATGAAGCAGGCGCTGTATGTCGACAGTATCTCTTCCGTGACCGGTTCGTTTATCGGTACTTCTTCCGTTACGGCTTATATTGAGTCCTCTTCCGGCGTATCGGTTGGCGGTCGTACCGGTCTGACGGCAGTGGTTGTTGGTCTGCTGTTCCTGCTGGTTATCTTTCTGTCGCCGCTGGCGGGAATGGTGCCAGGCTACGCTGCAGCTGGCGCGCTGATTTACGTTGGCGTGTTGATGACCTCAAGTCTTGCTCGCGTGAACTGGCAGGATCTTACTGAATCTGTTCCGGCGTTTATTACCGCTGTGATGATGCCGTTCAGCTTCTCGATTACCGAAGGTATTGCGCTGGGCTTTATCTCCTACTGCGTGATGAAGATTGGTACCGGGCGTCTCCGTGACCTTAGCCCGTGCGTAATCATCGTTGCGCTGCTGTTTATCCTGAAGATTGTATTTATCGACGCTCATTAAAATCGATAGCGCATTAAAAACCCGCCATGCATGATTGCTGGCGGGTTTTTTATTTAGATCTTAACTCGCTGAATAAACTCACCAAATGCGGTCAATTGCCCGGTCAGGTGGTCCAGCGTACCCTGATCAATCACTTCTCCGGTTTGCGGATCAACTTTGTTCTGAATCACGCCGCCCATAAATTCCGGCTTGTTCATCACCATTGCATCGAGGAAAACCAGAATCTGACGCAGGTGATACTGACAGCGCGCGCCGCCAATCACGCCCATTGAGCTGGTCTGAATCAACACCGGTTTACCGGCCAGCGGTTGATCCGGCAGGCGGGAAAGCCAGTCGATGGCATTTTTCAGCCCACCTGGTACCGAATAGTTATATTCCGGCGTGACGATCACCACACCGTCAGCCTGACGGATCTGTTCCGCCAGAGCTTCAACCGTTGCTGGAAAACCTTCTTCCTGCTGTACGTCAGCGTCATACAGGGGAATGTCGGCAATGGAAGGTAACGCATTGACTTCCATGCTCGCCGGAGCAATTTTCGGCAGGGTACGTGCAACCATGCCATTAAATGAGCCTTTGCGCAGGCTCCCCAGTAACGTAACCACCTGCAATTTTTCAGACATGATGACTCCTGTGGTTGTCTATCAATTTGGCGAAAAAGCCTTCACGGTAGAGAGCTGGGCAAAACGCATCATCCGGCTGGTAGGATTGTTGGCGCGGCTGTGAATATCGGGCAGGCTTTTCCAGCCGTGTTTGCCATCTAACTCCCAGACACTGAGCTTTTCAATCGTGGGCGTGACCGCCACGGACCACACCAGCACGTCCTCCGCGTCGCATAACGCTTCTACATGATTTACATGAGCACATTTCAGGCGTCCGGCAATGGGCAGTAGTTGCAGATCGCGCGGATCGTCATTCAAAACATCACCGGTTAGTTTTAGCACGCTTCGGCGCAGCGTGATGAGCTGCGCCCGCGCTTCGTTAGGATCGTTTTGTTTACTGATCCATAGCGATTCATTGCTGGAAAAGGTGTGGTTATCGGGCGCGTGTGGGCTATGAAACCCGCGCGTCGCACGCTGTAGTTCCATATCGAGGCCACATTCACCTTCGGTTGTTAACGCCACGCCAACCATATTCCCGGCATAGGAAATAGAAAACGAAGGCAAATTTTTATCACTGAAAACCGGTTTACCTTTCGGCAGGGTGACGATTTCCGGCAATTCGCCAATGCCATACAGCATGAACATCAGTTCTGCGAGTAAACCTCTGGACGCCAGAAAACGGCTTTGACGATGAGGGGGAATGTTTCGGGCTTCTTGATGACACTGGGAGGGGAGACGAACAGAAATCAGATGTCCTTCCGTTAAAATCCCTCGGGCAAAGTGAGTCGCCATTTTTCGCTCCATGCTTAATGGTCCATTATGAATACAAGAGTAATCATTTACTGGAATGATGGACAGACTAAAGCGGCTAAAAGTTCGATTCAGACAAGCTTATTACAACTTTTTTACATTTTATTGTGAAATCGGGTCGCGTTTCATACGATTCGGTTATGCCATCGACGCGTAAAGATTTTTAATGGTATCCCGTAACCAGACGATCTTCGGATTATGGCTGTTCCGTTTATGCCACAGCAGGGTAAAAGGGACTTCCAGCTTTTTTTGCTGGCTTTCGTCAAACGGGAGAGGAAGAGCAACCAACGGCAGTTGGTGGAGTTGATTGTAGTACTGACAGTAGCGCGGCGCGGTCGCCAGTAGCAGATTGTCGGGCTGCGCTGCCATAAACAGTGACTGCTCGAATTCCGGCAGGCTCATAGCAATCGTGCGTTCGCGCCCCAGCTCCTGTAACACATTGTCCAGCGCCCAGGTGTCGCTCTGTTCCCAGCAAATGCTGATATGCGGATAACGTAAAAAGGTGTCCAGATTCCACGTTTCATGCAGTGCCGGATGATCTTTGCGTAACCAGACGCAGGGCACATCACTAAACAACACTTCATAATCAATGGCTAACGGTAGCGAGCTTAATAGCTCCCGCGAGCGAGGATGGCTTTCGCGACCGGAAAAACCGATATCCACTTCACCACGAGTAATGGCATCTAAGGAATCGTAATCCCAGTTACGTAGTTTGATGGTCGCCTGCGGGTAACGTTGGTAGATCCGTTTCGACAGCGCATTAAGCATAATCATCATCAGCGGTGATTCTGCCGCCAGCTCAAACTTCAGGCCGCGCGGTGTCTGGTGATGCGGTTTATCCAGCAGCAGGTTGCTCATTTGCATCCACTCCGCCAGATTTTGCTCCATGCTGACCATTAGCGGTGTGGGCGACAGCCCCAGCGGTGAGTTCACAAAGAGCGGGTCGTCAAACCACGCTCTTAACTTTGCCAGCGACTTACTCACCGCCGAAGGGGTCACGTTCATCCGCTTCGCCGCTTTGGTTACGCTGCGCTCCTGCATCAGCAGTTGCAGACAAAGCAGCAGATTGAGATCAAGCGTGGTGATGGATTTCTTCATGAGCGGCAACGGGGCGTCCAGGCGCGACGAACATAATCAGCAACAGGCTCACTATGCTACAGGCAATCAGAATCCCGATCAGCATATTCCATGCGCCGATACCAACCACTGCTGCCAGCCAAATCCACAGTGACGAACCGCAAACCTGCGCAATACCTAAGGTCGAGCTGGCTACGCCCGCGCGTAATGAAAACGGCCCTAACGCCTGACTCATCGCCACACCAAAACCAACCGAGAAACCGGCGCAAATCAGCGTGATGCCAAACAGAGAAATCGCATGGGAAGGTGAAACGGCAAGGGTGATCCCCGCCGCCAGGAATAACATCTGCGAAGTGATCATCAACGTACGTGGCTTAAAGATTCCCAGCGCAAATGGCGTCGAGAATGAAACGGTCATGCTGACGCCAGCGGTCAACGCCATAATGGTGGCGTATTCTCCGCGCTCAAAACCCATGATTTCCATCAGCAATACTGGCGACGTGTTGACGAAGGTGAGGATCACCGAAACGCTGAGGGTGGTGATAACAACACGGCTGAGGAAAAACCGATTAAGCAGCGACTCGCTATTTTCTCGTGATTTGTCCGAAGCTGCGGGGGCGGCAGGGCGCGTTTCTTTTAAAATAAACAAAGACAACATCAGTACCGCGATGCCCATTATTGCCATCGTCCAGAACAGACTCTGCCACGGGAATTTAAGCATAATCAGATGACCGAGCACCGGCGCTAACACCGGAATGATGCAGGTAATGCCGTTGAGTAGCGACAGCACTTTTGCCCGACGTCGATCATCCAGCGTGTCGCGCAAAATGGCGAATGCCACCACGTAACAACAGCCCGCGCCCAACCCCTGTAGAAAGCGCCCTGCAAGAAATAACGTGCTGGTTTCAGCCAGTGAACAGAACACCGAGGCGATAATAAATAGCGCCGCGCCGGGGATGGCGACCGGTTTTCTCCCTGAACGATCGGCCACTTTACCGGCAAATAACATCGCAGCTGCCATACCTGCCAGATAAACGGAGAACGCAATATGTAACTGCGCTTCGCTGGCATTGAGATCGGCGGCGATGCGCGGTAAACCAACGAGGTACATATCAATCCCAGCGGGATAAAGTAAAACCAGGGCAAAACTACAAATCAAAAAGCGGGACATGGGCTAAAGCGTCCTGATAGTAAGGTGACGCAAAGCATACGTGGTGAAGGAGGATCAGGCGAGTTGCCATTTGGACATAAGTGATTTCCTGAGAGGCAAGAAGCCAGCGAATGGCTGGCTTCTTGAAGGATTTAGCCAAATTTAGGTAACACGTTAAAGACGTTGCCGAACCAGCACAAAATTACGGTTATACCAAAGAGAATGACAATCGCCGGAATAAGATTGCCGCCCCAGACCGTGAACATCTGATTGGGAAACTTTTTGCGAGCTTTGATTGCCAGCACCGCGGGGATAATGACCGCCCAGATAGTGGCGCACAGTCCGGCACCGCCGATCCCGTAAATAAAGCCGTTCGGGAAGATCAGATACAACAACGCGGGTGGCAGGAAGGTTAACAGCACGGTTTTGAAACGCCCGCCGTGGGAGTTATCAATCTTAAACAGGTCCGCCAGATAATCGAACAATCCCAGCGTGACACCAAAAAACGAGCTGGCGACAGCTAAGTTGGAGAACACCAGCAGGCAAAACTCGATAATGCCGTGCTGTTTGGTGCCGAGGAACGATTTCACCAGTGAATCAACGTTGCCGCCTGAGGAAATAATCGCCTTAAAGCTTTCTCGCGGAATATTCCCCATGGTGCAATAGAGCCAGAAGAGATAAATCACCAGCGCCAGCAGCGAACCGAAGACCACGCTTTTGATTAGCTTATCTTTGCGTTTGCCATAGCAAATAATCAGGCTGGGAATATTGCCGTGGAAACCAAATGACGCCAGACACACCGGCAAAGCCATAAAGATATACGGGAAGTAAGACGTTCCCGCAGTGGAGCTGGTGGCATCGCGCAGAATGGAGTAATCGACCTGGAAGAAGAAAGAACCAAACACGATCACAAAGGAGATAATCTTCAGCCCGAGGAACAATGAGGTAATACGACTGGCGGCTAACGAGCTTATCCACAATACGCTGGCAACGAAAATGGCTGTGCAGATCCCGACAATACGTGGATTAGCGTGATAACCCAAATTCATTGATATCGTTTCACTAATGATCGCACCATTAGCAGAGATATAGGCATAAGTGAGGATATAGAGAACGAAGGCAACGGTAATACCGCTGATAATGTTCCAGGTGTTACCGATTAAATCTTTGGTGATGGTGTTAAAACTGGAGCCGACGGGATAATTTAAATTTGCTTCTAATAACAATAACCCGGAATGAAGCATTGAAAACCAGGCAATGATAAGGATAAAGGCACCCCAGAAAAACCAGGCACCGGCAAGATCAACAGGTAAAGCAAACATACCTCCACCAATTACTGTACCTGCTATAACCATAACACCCCAAAATGCAGAGTGTTTTTTTTCAGCTTGATCAGTCATGATGCCACCTTTAGAGGAAGGCTATTTTTGTTATTGAGGATGTAGGGTAAGAGAGTGGCTAACATCCTTATAGCCACTCTGTAGTGTCAATTAAACTTCTTTCAGTTTTGCGGTGAAGTGACGCAATACTTTCGGTTCGTAGGTAAAGGTTAACCCTTTAATATTCGCCGCGTTCTCTTTCACATGTTTAAAGGCTTCAATAATGAAGTCCATATGTGTTTGAGTATATGTTGCGCGCGGAATGGTTAAACGCAGTAGTTCTGCCGGGCATGGCAGTTGTTTACCGGTTTTCGGATCGCGGCCTAACAGGAAAGAGCCAATTTCTACCGCACGGATACCGGCGACTTTATACAGCTCGCAGGCCAGCGCCTGTGCCGGGAATTGATCAGCCGGGATATGCGGCAACAGTTTACCGGCATCAACGAATGCCGCGTGACCGCCCGCCTGCTGGCAGACAACGCCAATCTCTTCCAGACCATCGACCAGATACTGCACCTGCGCAATACGATAAGCCAGCCAGTCCAGATTCATGCCGTCATACAGACCTACCGCCAGACGCTCCATCGCGCCGCCTTCCAGGCCGCCATACGTCGGGAAGCCTTCCTGAACTACGCAAAGGGTTCTGCACTCGGTGTACACATCAAAGAAACTGTCGTCTTTCATGCACAGCAAGCCGCCCATCGGCACCATCGCATCTTTCTTGGCGGACATCGCCAGCATATCGGCATATTTGTAGGTTTCGCGGGTGATCTGCTCGATGGTCCAGTCTTTGTATTCTGCTTCACGCTGCTTGATGAAATAGGCGTTTTCAGCAAAGCGTGCAGAGTCCATTACCACCGGAATATCGTATTTCTTCGCGATGCTGTACATCGCTTTTAAGTTTGCCAGTGAAACCGGCTGACCGCCTGCGGAGTTACTGGTGATGGTTGCAACGATATACGGCACGTTATTCGGACCAACTTCTTCAATACCGCGTTCTAATCCCTCAAGGTCAAAGTTGCCTTTAAAGTCGTAACGCACGCCCGTATCGAAGGCTTCTTTGATATAGACGTTACGCACGGTACAGCCGTTAATCTGGCTATGGCCCTGCGTGGTATCAAAGAAATAGTTGGAGAACGCCACCATTTTGCTGCGATCCAGGCCTTTTTCCTGCTCGCGCTTTTTAATCAGTACCGGAATATAGATTTGCTCTGCACCACGGCCCTGGTGAGTCGGAATGGTGTATTGATAACCAAAGATATTTTTCACTGACTCGGCTAACGCATAGTAGCTGCGGCTGCCGCTGTAAGCTTCGTCGCCGCGCATCATCGCGGCCTGCATACTCTGCGTCACCGCCCCGGTGCCGCTGTCGGTCAGTAAATCGATAAACACATCTTCGCTATCCAGCAGGAACGGGTTCATACCGGATTTAATAATTGCTTCTTCACGATAAGCGCGAGTGGTACGTTTTACAGGCTCAATAACACGAATGCGGAACGGTTCAGGGAGATGTTTAAAGTTTTCCATTACATAATCCTTCATTTATTTTAATTACAGTGATCCCTGTGAATATTACATTTGCAATATCCATTAATTCGCCATGTATATATGCAAGCACCATCATTTACTAACACAAGTAAATAAACGAGAGATGGCCTTTGCAAAAGGCAAATTTAAGATATAGCAAACAAATAGATCACATTGAATCTAATCGGTTTGGCTCTGGTGATGGCTACAGAAGGGCAAATCAAGGGCGGTGATCGACAATCTTGTTGTCAATATTGAACCATTTTGAGGTCACACATATATGTAAGATATTCATAATGCACTTATCCTCGAAAGACACGAAGCTACAGTATAATACTCAAGAAATTTGTCTATTATGAAATTGTTTAAATGTGAATCGAATCACATTTAGTTATTGGCTGTGTTTATGAGAGCTGACACATAAAGAATATTAACAAAAATACGTGAATGGATAATTTTTTTAATTTTTATCATTGTTGTTGAAAATGATGATATTGATTATAGGGATACCATTACAAGAAGCTGTTCCCCTCGTTGACGTCGCGGTTTACCCACCTCATTACCAGGTTGATGACCTGATGGGGAAATGACGTAAAAAGACAAATAACTCTATAAATGAGCGAAATTTGATAGTTGATATTTAAATAGTAACCTTATTATTACTACAACTTTCATATGAATGAGGAGAAAGAAAATGGTTGATAACGTAACTGTTAGCAGAGTATGTATACAATCTCCTTCTTTCGAGCCTGATTTGGATGGAGAAAAAAATAAATCTCAATTATTCGTTGACGATATAGTTGCGTATCTTAAAAGTCCTTCAGTTTATTCACTTGAAAAAGAGGGGCCGTTAAATCATTTTGTTAATCATTGTTCTGAAGTTGAGTTAGGTTTCTATAGCGATGGTGCATATTCAATTCTTGTCTCCAGATCTAAGCAACAACCTGAAGGTATGATTTTAACCGTAAGCGATGCAGACGCAATCAATATAGTACATATTTCCGTATCTCCAGTGCTTATAAAATTCCTGGATGATATTTTTACTTGCCTTCATACGTACCCTGATGATGAGAGTTTTACAAAAGAGCAGATAAAAGCTAATAGCAAATATGATATTGTAGATTATAATTGCCTGTTGCATTTCACTGGAAAACCAAAAAGTTTAATAGAATGTAGACATTTTGCTCTGCAATACTGTATAGATTCAATGAATGAACATACAGGGAAAGTTCCATTAAAGGCTTACTATTCATCTCCGGAAGATATACAAAAACATATTCCATTCGAGCTTGAGCAGCAATTTGACAATCTACAAAAAAATCCACCACCCGGTACATGCGTTGTTGCCTGTGATAAGTTTGGGGAGGCATTATCAGTCTTTTTTCACAGAATGGAAAAAGAGAAGTTAACGCATATGGCGGCAATCGTTCAATCTCAAACTCACGCTATGGCCGTCCGCTTGAGGATCAAAAAAACGCCTGTTGGTGAAACAGAATATGTTGTATCCTTTTATGATCCTAATGCAACCAATACTGCAGTACGCTATAAAGCAAACAACTGTGATTCTTTTGGATCATTGCGATCCTTTATGAATATTAAACAGGCACAAAAAGAATGGGTAATGACAGAAATTTGCTCCGACTGTGTAGGAATAACTCCTTATCTCCCTCGAGAACAAGCCCATTTATTAAGTGGTATAAATAATGAGTTGCAACCACCATTATCACCATTAGCATTACATCTATTAATACAAATGGGGATGCATGAAAACATTGTTCTTTTTTTTGATAAATTTAAAAACTCCCAAGAAATGACAGCATCAAAGGTTCTTGCTGCGAAATCAATTACAGGAACATATGGATTATATGTATTATGGTATCAAAATAGTATTGATGCTTTTAATGAATTCATAATAAATTTAAAAGAGTTGACCAGAAAGTATAATTTTAGCCATGGCGATCTGGAAAATATACTCCTTGCGAAAGATTACCTCGGTGTGAGCTGGATTCCTAAGGCTTTAAGAAATAATCAAAATAAAATTGTCAAAGCATGGCTGTTGGCGATAGATGACTTTGAGAAAGAATTTGAGGTAAATAAAAATGAAATGCTTCTTAGTATAGTAAATTAAATAGACTCAACTTATGATTTAAATAACGCTATTAGGACCAACAATTATAACGTTGTTAATATATTTTTGGACAATATAAAAGCCCGGATGTTTAAAAATGAATTAAATAAAGAAGATATATTGAAACTGATGGCAGCAAGAGAAAAAGTGGCGGGAGCATCAGACAAATGGACGAAGGCATCAGGCTTATATTCTGCGATAGTGAAAGGGCATACGGAGATTGTTGCTGCCTGGATGGAGACAGCTGAAGTGATAGCCAGCCATTATGAAAATGATAAAGATGTAGTGAGAGAACTACTGTCGTTAAGCAGAAATAATGCTGCCTGCTCTTTGCATATTGCAAGCTTTAAGAAAATGAGTAAAGAGGTCATTGACGTATATCTGAATGCGGCGATTCACCTGGCGTTGCAACACGGGTTCACTTTTGATGAAATTTTGGAGCAGTTTACCCGTGACTTTGATGGGAAGTCATTCTCTCATGTGATAACTAACGAGGATGATATACATATGGGACTTTGGCTGAAAATATTCAAAATTGTGGTTGGTGAAAATGAAAATTACCTTAAAGATGTGATGATGCAACTGGGAGCGAAGAATAATGAAGGTAAATCTGTAATAAGTCAGGCAAATGGCAATCCTGTATTTAAAGAACTATTCTGGAAAGCAATAGACGAATTTAACTTTCCGCAAGAGGAGCTTAATCGGTTAAACCAATATCGTTCTCTGTAAAGACAGGACTGCAAGATGTTGAAAGTCGCTCCAGCCAGTAGTAAAGGCAGTTTTGGTGCAGGATGCTCATAAAAAAACAAGCGCTGTTCCGTTCTGATAGTAGAACGGAACAGTGCCCTTTATATCAATTAAGACGACTTACTTACCAATACAGAAGCTGGAGAAAATCCGCCCCAGCAGGTCGTCAGAGGTAAATTCCCCGGTGATTTCGCTTAAGTTCTGCTGCGCCAGGCGCAACTCTTCCGCCAGTAGTTCGCCTGCCCAGGCACCTAACAGTTGCGCTTTGCCTTGCTGCAAATGCTCCGCTGCCTGTTCCAGCGCCTGTAGGTGGCGACGGCGCGCCAGGAAGCCGCCTTCCATGTTGGTGTCAAAGCCCATGCTCTGTTTGAGATGGTTACGCAGCACGTCCACGCCTTCGCCAGTCCTTGCAGACAGACGAATTAACGCGTGACCGTTCACTTCACTTATTCCCAGCGTTTCGCCGGTGATATCGGCTTTATTGCGCACCACGGTGATCGGCAGTTTCGCTGGCAGACGGGCGATAAATTCCGGCCAGATCTCTGCCGGATCAACGGCGTCTGTCGTGGTGCCATCGACCATAAACAGCACGCGGTCGGCCTGTTCAATTTCCTGCCACGCGCGCTCGATCCCAATACGTTCAACTTCGTCACTGGCTTCACGTAGCCCGGCGGTATCGATGATATGCAGTGGCATCCCGTCAATGTGGATATGCTCACGCAGCACGTCACGCGTGGTTCCGGCGATATCGGTTACGATTGCCGCTTCACGGCCCGCCAGCGCGTTTAACAGGCTCGATTTACCGGCATTAGGACGTCCGGCAATCACCACCTTCATCCCTTCGCGCAACAAACTACCCTGACGTGCTTCAGCACGCACTGCATCGAGATCGGCAATCACGTCATTAAGCTGGGCTTCAATTTTTCCGTCGGAGAGGAAATCGATCTCTTCATCGGGGAAATCAATTGCCGCTTCGACGTAAATGCGCAAGTGGGTGAGGGCTTCCACCAGATGGTTGACCCGTGCGGAGAATGCGCCTTGCAGCGAGTTAAGTGCCGAACGGGCTGCCTGTTCCGAACTGGCATCGATAAGATCGGCAATCGCCTCGGCCTGGGCTAAGTCGAGTTTATCGTTAAGAAACGCGCGTTCGGAAAACTCACCAGGGCGAGCAATCCGCAGGCCGGGAATGGTCAGAATGCGTTTTAACAGCAGGTCGAGGATCACCGGACCGCCATGACCTTGCAGTTCCAGCACATCTTCGCCGGTGAACGAGTTCGGGCCAGGGAACCATAGCGCAATCCCCTGATCGAGCACGCTGCCGTCGGCGTCTTTAAACGGAAGATAATCGGCGTAGCGCGGCTTAGGCAGTTTACCCAGCACGGTTTCGGCAACTTCACGGGCTTTGAAGCCGGAGATGCGCAGGATGCCAACGCCGCCACGTCCCGGAGGCGTGGCCTGGGCTACGATAGTGTCATTATCGCTCATGATGTTCCTGTTGCTTTGTGTGGCGGATGCGCGGTGCTTATCCGCCCTACGAAAAGAAAAAAGGCGGTCAACTGACCGCCCTTATTTTAGCGAAAACTCACCGAATCAGGATTTTTTCTTCTCGCGGCTATGCAGGCCACGTTTTTCCAGACCACGGTAAATCAGCTGCTGCTGAATAATGGTTACCAGGTTGCTGACGATATAGTACAGCACCAGACCTGACGGGAACCACAGGAAGAACACGGTGAAGATGACCGGCATAAAGGTCATGATCTTCTGCTGCATCGGGTCGGTCACAGTGGTCGGCGACATCTTCTGAATGAAGAACATCGTTACGCCCATCAGGATCGGCAGGATGTAGTACGGGTCCTGTGCAGACAGGTCGTGGATCCACAGTGCAAACGGTGCCTGACGCAGTTCAACGGAACCCATCAGCATGTAGTACAACGCCAGGAAGATTGGCATCTGGATCAGCAGCGGGAAGCAGCCGCCCAGCGGGTTAACCTTCTCAGCTTTGTACAGCGCCATCATTTCCTGGCTGATACGCTGTTTGTCATCGCCCAG
The DNA here is from genome assembly GCF_022354085.1 of Shigella dysenteriae. Lineage (NCBI taxonomy): Bacteria > Pseudomonadati > Pseudomonadota > Gammaproteobacteria > Enterobacterales > Enterobacteriaceae > Shigella > Shigella dysenteriae. Next base: position 4,821,300 of record NZ_CP055055.1, on the reverse strand, counting down.
ACGCTCACGCATTGCCTGAATCTTCGGCTGCAGCATACGCATCTTCGCCATGGAGGTGTACTGCGCTTTGGTCAGCGGGTACATGATGCCACGAACGATAAAGGTGATGATGATAATGGAGAAGCCCCAGTTACCCACAAAGCTATGGATCCATTTCAGCAGTTTGAACAGCGGCTGAGAAATGAACCACAACCAACCGTAATCAACGGTCAGATCCAGGTGCGGAGCAACAGCTGCCATCTTGTCCTGGATTTCCGGGCCAACCCACAGGGTGCTGTTCATCGCGCCAGTCTGACCAGGCTGAACCAGTACCGGCTGAGATTTATAGCCGATAGCGGCGATGCCGTTACCCAGATTAGCGGTATAGAAGTTGTTGGTACCGTCGTTATGCGGGATCCACGCCGTCGCGAAATACTGTTGCAGCATTGCCACCCAACCACCTTTCGAAGAGATGTTCAGGTTTTCGTTATCGGCAATGGTATCGAACTTGTATTTCTCGTACTTCTCGTCAGGCGTAGAGTACGCCGCGCCACGGAAGGTGTGCAGTGCGAAGTTGCTGCTTCCGGTATCGAGATGCGGTGGCAGAGTGATGGATTGCTTCAACTGACCAAACGAGGAGATTTCCAGCGGTTTCTCGCCAGCATTCTGCACGTTGTAGTTGACGTTGACAGCGTAATCACCACGTTTCAGGACAAACGTTTTGGTAAACGTGTTGCCTGCCGCGTCGGTATACGTCATCGGTACCTGCAGTTCGTTTTGACCTTCAGCCAGCACATAAGCGTCTTTTTCAACGTTATACAGCGGACGCGGGCCGTTAGCCGGGTTATCCGGGCCATCACGACCGGTCAGACCGCTCTGTGCCTGATAAATAAACTGCGGTGAAGTTTCCAGCAGCTGGAACGGCTGGGTAGAGTTCAGCTCTTTCGGGTAAGCAGGCAGCAGAGCTTGCTCAACATCACCACCACGGGTGTTGATGGTCAGATCAAGCACGTCGGTCTTAACCGAGATCAGTTTCCCCTGGCCACTGGCCGGTACGCCCTGGTCGGCGGCGCTACCCGCTGCGGTGGTCGTTGTCTGCGTGGTCTGTTGGGCCTGAGGTTGCGGGTTTTTATCCTGCTCCCAGGCTTGCCAGATCATGAAAGACACGAACAGCAAAGCGATGACTAAAAGATTGCGTTGCGAATCCATCGTTAGTGTTCTCTGGTATCAAATGGTCCGGGCGGGACGGGATCGTCACCACCAGGGTGTAAAGGGTGGCATTTTAATACGCGTTTCACCGTCAACCAACTGCCTTTTATCACTCCAAACCTGCGCAATGCCTCAATTCCGTAGCTTGAACAGGTTGGAGTGAAACGACAATGCGGCCCGAGTAGCGGACTAATCAGGCGTTGATAGACCCGAATGAGGGCTATCAGGACCCGCGAGCCAGGCGACAGTGGCGGCGCCATAATTTTTCCAACGCTTCCGAGAGAGCACGGTTATCGAGGTCGGCAACCCCTTTTTTCGCCACCACCACGAAATCCATAGCCGGGAGTTCATGTTGGCGCAGACGGAAGCTTTCACGCGTCAGACGTTTAATCCGATTGCGTTCATGGGCGCGTCGAACGTTTTTCTTGGCGACTGTAAGACCGATACGGGGATGCCCCAGCGAATTCAGGCGGCCGAGAATGGTAATTTGCGGCGTGCCAGCCCGTTGTGGCTGCTGGAAGACGAATGTGAATTGACTGGGAGTTAACAAGCGTAACTCCCTGGGAAATGCGAGCTTAACCACTCAGGGGTTAGCTTTATTACTTAGAAACGGTCAGACGAGCGCGGCCTTTAGCACGACGACGTGCCAGAACCTGACGACCATTTTTAGTAGCCATACGAGCACGGAAGCCGTGAGAACGGTTGCGCTTCAGTACAGACGGTTGAAAAGTGCGTTTCATGGCGATTTCTACCTAAACTTGAATAAATTCAATGGCTTTATTGGATATCCGCCGAAAAATGAAACGATGGACACCGAAGCCATGGGTGATTAAAGAGGCCGGATTGTAATAATTGTACACTCCGGAGTCAATTCTCTTTCCTTATTTACCGCGCTTTTCCGCACCTTTTCGCAGGGAAAACGTACGGCCTCACACCAGTGAAAACCAGCATGGCGCGCCGGGTGGAGGATTATACGGGCTGACGGGTAAAGCGCAAGGATCGTCCTGGATCTTTATTAGATCGATTAAGCCAATTTTTGTCTATGGTCATTAAATTTTCCAATATGCGGCGTAAATCGTGCCCGCCTCGCGGCAGGATCGTTTACACTTAGCGAGTTCTGGATCATCCTGTGGATAAATCGGGAAAATCTGTGAGAAACAGAAGATCTCTTGCGCAGTTTAGGCTATGATCCGCGGTCCCGATCGTTTTGCAGGATCTTGATCGGGCATATAACCGCAGACAGCGGTTCGTGCGTCACCCTCAAGCAGGGTCTTTTCGACGTACGTCAACAATCATGAATGTTTCAGCCTTAGTCATTATCGACTTTTGTTCGAGTGGAGTCCGCCGTGTCACTTTCGCTTTGGCAGCAGTGTCTTGCCCGATTGCAGGATGAGTTACCAGCCACAGAATTCAGTATGTGGATACGCCCATTGCAGGCGGAACTGAGCGATAACACGCTGGCCCTGTACGCGCCAAACCGTTTTGTCCTCGATTGGGTACGGGACAAGTACCTTAACAATATCAATGGACTGCTAACCAGTTTCTGCGGAGCGGATGCCCCACAGCTGCGTTTTGAAGTCGGCACCAAACCGGTGACGCAAACGCCACAAGCGGCAGTGACGAGCAACGTCGCGGCCCCTGCACAGGTGGCGCAAACGCAGCCGCAACGTGCTGCGCCTTCTACGCGCTCAGGTTGGGATAACGTCCCGGCCCCGGCAGAACCGACCTATCGTTCTAACGTAAACGTCAAACACACGTTTGATAACTTCGTTGAAGGTAAATCTAACCAACTGGCGCGCGCGGCGGCTCGCCAGGTGGCGGATAACCCTGGCGGTGCCTATAACCCGTTGTTCCTTTATGGCGGCACGGGTCTGGGTAAAACTCACCTGCTGCATGCGGTGGGTAACGGCATTATGGCGCGCAAGCCGAATGCCAAAGTGGTTTATATGCACTCCGAGCGCTTTGTTCAGGACATGGTTAAAGCCCTGCAAAACAACGCGATCGAAGAGTTTAAACGCTACTACCGTTCCGTAGATGCACTGCTGATCGACGATATTCAGTTTTTTGCTAATAAAGAACGATCTCAGGAAGAGTTTTTCCACACCTTCAACGCCCTGCTGGAAGGTAATCAACAGATCATTCTCACCTCGGATCGCTATCCGAAAGAGATCAACGGCGTTGAAGATCGTTTGAAATCCCGCTTCGGCTGGGGGCTGACTGTGGCGATCGAACCGCCAGAGTTAGAAACCCGCGTGGCGATCCTGATGAAAAAGGCCGACGAAAATGACATTCGTTTGCCAGGCGAAGTGGCGTTCTTTATTGCCAAGCGTCTACGATCTAACGTACGTGAGCTGGAAGGCGCGTTGAACCGCGTCATTGCCAATGCCAACTTTACCGGACGGGCGATCACTATCGACTTCGTGCGTGAGGCGCTGCGCGACTTGCTGGCATTGCAGGAAAAACTGGTCACCATCGACAATATTCAGAAGACGGTGGCGGAGTACTACAAGATCAAAGTCGCGGATCTCCTTTCCAAGCGTCGATCCCGCTCGGTGGCTCGTCCGCGTCAGATGGCGATGGCGCTGGCGAAAGAGCTGACTAACCACAGTCTGCCAGAGATTGGCGATGCGTTTGGTGGTCGTGACCACACTACGGTGCTTCATGCCTGCCGGAAGATCGAGCAGCTGCGTGAAGAGAGCCACGATATCAAAGAAGATTTTTCAAATTTAATCAGAACATTGTCATCGTAAACCTATGAAATTTACCGTAGAACGTGAGCATTTATTAAAACCGCTACAACAGGTGAGCGGGCCGTTAGGTGGTCGTCCTACGCTACCGATTCTCGGTAATCTGCTGTTACAGGTTGCTGACGGTACGTTGTCGCTGACCGGTACTGATCTCGAGATGGAAATGGTGGCACGCGTTGCGCTGGTTCAGCCACACGAGCCAGGAGCGACGACCGTTCCGGCGCGCAAATTCTTTGATATCTGCCGTGGTCTGCCTGAAGGCGCGGAAATTGCCGTGCAGCTGGAAGGTGAGCGGATGCTGGTGCGCTCCGGGCGTAGCCGTTTTTCGCTGTCTACCCTGCCAGCGGCGGATTTCCCGAACCTCGATGACTGGCAGAGTGAAGTCGAATTTACCCTGCCGCAGGCGACGATGAAGCGTCTGATTGAAGCGACCCAGTTTTCTATGGCGCATCAGGACGTTCGCTATTACTTAAACGGTATGCTGTTTGAAACCGAAGGTGAAGAACTGCGCACCGTAGCGACCGACGGCCACCGTCTGGCGGTCTGTTCAATGCCAATTGGTCAATCTTTGCCAAGCCATTCGGTGATCGTGCCGCGTAAAGGCGTGATTGAACTGATGCGTATGCTCGACGGCGGCGATAATCCGCTGCGTGTGCAGATTGGCAGCAACAATATTCGCGCCCACGTTGGCGACTTTATCTTCACCTCTAAACTGGTGGATGGTCGCTTCCCGGATTACCGCCGCGTTCTGCCGAAGAATCCGGACAAACATCTGGAAGCAGGCTGCGATCTCCTCAAGCAGGCGTTTGCTCGCGCGGCAATTCTCTCTAACGAGAAATTCCGCGGTGTGCGCCTGTATGTCAGCGAAAACCAGCTGAAAATCACCGCCAACAACCCGGAACAGGAAGAAGCGGAAGAGATCCTCGACGTTACCTATAGCGGTGCGGAGATGGAAATCGGCTTCAACGTCAGCTATGTGCTGGATGTTCTGAACGCGCTGAAATGCGAAAACGTCCGCATGATGCTGACCGATTCGGTTTCCAGCGTGCAGATTGAAGATGCAGCCAGCCAGAGCGCGGCTTATGTTGTCATGCCAATGAGACTGTAATGTCCCTCACCCGCTTGTTGATCCGCGATTTCCGCAACATTGAAACCGCGGATCTCGCTTTATCTCCCGGCTTTAACTTTCTGGTAGGTGCCAACGGCAGTGGCAAAACCAGCGTGCTGGAAGCCATCTATACGCTCGGCCATGGTCGGGCGTTTCGCAGTTTGCAGATTGGTCGCGTCATTCGCCACGAGCAGGAGGCGTTTGTTCTCCACGGGCGATTACAGGGCGAAGAGCGCGAGACGGCGATTGGCTTAACCAAAGACAAACAGGGCGACAGCAAAGTCCGCATCGACGGTACTGACGGGCATAAAGTCGCGGAACTGGCGCACCTGATGCCAATGCAGCTGATAACGCCAGAAGGGTTTACTTTACTCAACGGCGGCCCCAAATACAGAAGAGCATTCCTCGACTGGGGATGCTTTCACAACGAACCCGGATTTTTCACCGCCTGGAGCAATCTCAAGCGATTGCTCAAGCAGCGCAATGCGGCGCTGCGCCAGGTGACACGTTACGAACAGCTACGCCCGTGGGATAAAGAACTGATCCCGCTGGCGGAGCAAATCAGCACCTGGCGCGCGGAGTATAGCGCCGGTATCGCGGCCGATATGGCTGATACCTGTAAGCAATTTCTCCCTGAGTTTTCTCTGACTTTCTCTTTCCAGCGCGGCTGGGAGAAAGAGACAGAATATGCTGAGGTGCTGGAACGTAATTTTGAACGCGATCGCCAGCTAACCTACACCGCGCATGGCCCGCATAAAGCGGACTTACGCATTCGCGCCGACGGTGCGCCGGTGGAAGATACCTTATCGCGTGGGCAGCTTAAGCTGTTGATGTGCGCCTTACGTCTGGCGCAAGGAGAGTTCCTCACCCGTGAAAGCGGGCGGCGGTGTCTCTACCTGATAGATGATTTTGCCTCTGAGCTTGATGATGAGCGTCGCGGGCTGCTTGCCAGCCGCTTAAAAGCGACGCAATCGCAGGTCTTTGTCAGCGCGATCAGTGCTGAACACGTTATAGACATGTCGGACGAAAATTCGAAGATGTTTACCGTGGAAAAGGGTAAAATAACGGATTAACCCAAGTATAAATGAGCGAGAAACGTTGATGTCGAATTCTTATGACTCCTCCAGTATCAAAGTCCTGAAAGGGCTGGATGCGGTGCGTAAGCGCCCGGGTATGTATATCGGCGACACGGATGACGGCACCGGTCTGCACCACATGGTATTCGAGGTGGTAGATAACGCTATCGACGAAGCGCTCGCGGGTCACTGTAAAGAAATTATCGTCACCATTCACGCCGATAACTCTGTCTCTGTACAGGATGACGGGCGCGGCATTCCGACCGGTATTCACCCGGAAGAGGGCGTATCGGCGGCGGAAGTGATCATGACCGTTCTGCACGCAGGCGGTAAATTTGACGATAACTCCTATAAAGTGTCCGGCGGTCTGCACGGCGTTGGTGTTTCGGTAGTAAACGCCCTGTCGCAAAAACTGGAGCTGGTTATTCAGCGCGAGGGTAAAATTCACCGTCAGATCTACGAACACGGTGTACCGCAGGCTCCGCTGGCGGTTACCGGCGAGACTGAAAAAACCGGCACCATGGTGCGTTTCTGGCCCAGCCTCGAAACCTTCACCAATGTGACCGAGTTCGAATATGAAATTCTGGCGAAACGTCTGCGTGAGTTGTCGTTCCTCAACTCCGGCGTTTCCATTCGTCTGCGCGACAAGCGTGACGGCAAAGAAGACCACTTCCACTATGAAGGCGGCATCAAGGCGTTCGTTGAATATCTGAACAAGAACAAAACGCCGATCCACCCGAATATCTTCTACTTCTCCACCGAAAAAGACGGTATCGGCGTCGAAGTGGCGTTGCAGTGGAACGATGGCTTCCAGGAAAACATCTACTGCTTTACCAACAACATTCCGCAGCGTGACGGCGGTACTCACCTGGCAGGCTTCCGTGCGGCGATGACCCGTACCCTGAACTCCTACATGGACAAAGAAGGCTACAGCAAAAAAGCCAAAGTCAGCGCCACCGGTGACGATGCGCGTGAAGGCCTGATTGCGGTCGTTTCCGTGAAAGTGCCGGACCCGAAATTCTCCTCCCAGACCAAAGACAAACTGGTTTCTTCTGAGGTGAAATCGGCGGTTGAACAGCAGATGAACGAACTGTTGGCGGAATACCTGCTGGAAAACCCAACTGACGCGAAAATCGTGGTTGGCAAAATTATCGATGCTGCCCGTGCCCGTGAAGCGGCGCGTCGCGCTCGTGAAATGACCCGCCGTAAAGGTGCGCTCGACTTAGCGGGCCTGCCGGGCAAACTGGCAGACTGCCAGGAGCGCGATCCGGCGCTTTCCGAACTGTACCTTGTGGAAGGGGACTCCGCGGGCGGCTCTGCGAAGCAGGGGCGCAACCGCAAGAACCAGGCGATTCTGCCGCTGAAGGGTAAAATCCTCAACGTCGAGAAAGCGCGCTTCGATAAGATGCTTTCTTCTCAGGAAGTGGCGACGCTTATCACCGCGCTTGGTTGTGGTATCGGTCGTGACGAGTACAACCCGGACAAACTGCGTTATCACAGCATCATCATCATGACCGATGCGGACGTCGACGGCTCGCACATTCGTACGCTGCTGTTGACCTTCTTCTATCGTCAGATGCCGGAAATTGTTGAACGCGGTCACGTCTACATCGCTCAGCCGCCGCTGTACAAAGTGAAGAAAGGCAAGCAGGAACAGTACATTAAAGACGACGAAGCGATGGATCAGTACCAGATCTCTATCGCGCTGGACGGCGCAACGCTGCACACCAACGCCAGCGCACCGGCATTGGCTGGCGAAGCGTTAGAGAAACTGGTGTCTGAGTACAACGCGACGCAGAAAATGATCAACCGCATGGAGCGTCGTTATCCGAAAGCAATGCTGAAAGAGCTTATCTATCAGCCGACGCTGACGGAAGCCGACCTCTCTGATGAGCAGACCGTTACCCGGTGGGTGAACGCGCTGGTCAGCGAACTGAACGACAAAGAACAGCACGGCAGCCAGTGGAAGTTTGATGTCCACACCAATGCCGAACAAAACCTGTTCGAGCCGATTGTTCGCGTGCGTACCCACGGTGTGGATACTGACTATCCGCTGGATCACGAGTTTATCACCGGTGGCGAATATCGTCGTATCTGCACGCTGGGTGAGAAACTGCGTGGCTTGCTGGAAGAAGATGCGTTTATCGAACGTGGCGAGCGTCGTCAGCCGGTAGCCAGCTTCGAGCAGGCGCTGGACTGGCTGGTGAAAGAGTCCCGTCGCGGCCTCTCCATCCAGCGTTATAAAGGTCTGGGCGAGATGAACCCGGAACAGCTGTGGGAAACCACCATGGACCCGGAAAGCCGTCGTATGCTGCGCGTTACCGTTAAGGATGCGATTGCCGCTGACCAGTTGTTCACCACGCTGATGGGCGACGCCGTTGAACCGCGCCGTGCATTTATTGAAGAGAACGCCCTGAAAGCGGCGAATATTGATATTTAATGGCGTTAACAATGCGAGCGTGCCTGATGCGCTACGCTTATCAGGCCTACGAGACTCCTGCAATATATTGAATTTGCATGTTTTTGTAGGCCGGATAAGGCGTTCACGCCGCATCCGGCAAGAAGCTATAAGAAAAGGGCGGAGATCATCTCCGCCCTTTTTATTTCTGCAATCCGCAATTATCATCCCGCAGTTCTATACTTTTTGGGTCAACACGTAACGCTTTACAGGTGATTATCATGGGGCTTTTTGATGAAGTTGTCGGCGCCTTTCTGAAAGGCGATGCGGGGAAATATCAGGCGATTTTAAGTTGGGTTGAGGAGCAGGGCGGCATTCAGGTGCTGCTGGAAAAACTGCAAAGTGGCGGCTTAGGGGCCATTCTCTCAACCTGGCTGAGTAATCAACAGGGCAATCAATCGGTGAGCGGCGAGCAACTGGAATCGGCGCTCGGCACAAATGCGGTGTCCGAGCTCGGGCAAAAACTTGGCGTGGATACCAGTACAGCTTCCAGTTTACTGGCAGAACAATTGCCGAAGATTATTGATGCGCTCTCACCGCAAGGTGAAGTGTCACCACAAGCCAATAACGATCTGCTTTCCGCAGGCATGGAACTGCTGAAAGGGAAACTCTTCCGCTAAGCAAATGGGGAGCACGCAACGCGCGTTGCATCCCCCTTTTCCCTCGGGTGTTGTACTGATTTTTGAGCGGAATCGCGTTAGCATGGGTCAGGAACCAATCTACCTGGGGAACTCATGGCTATCAAACTCATTGCTATCGATATGGATGGCACCCTTCTGCTGCCCGATCACACCATTTCACCTGCCGTTAAAAATGCGATTGCTGCAGCTCGCGCCCGTGGCGTAAATGTCGTGCTAACGACGGGTCGCCCTTATGCAGGTGTTCACAATTACCTGAAAGAGCTGCATATGGAACAGCCGGGCGACTACTGCATTACTTATAACGGCGCGCTGGTACAGAAGGCCGCTGATGGTAGCACTGTGGCGCAAACCGCTCTCAGCTATGACGACTACCGTTTCCTGGAAAAACTCTCTCGCGAAGTCGGTTCTCATTTCCACGCACTGGACCGCACCACGCTGTACACCGCCAACCGTGATATCAGCTACTACACGGTGCATGAATCCTTCGTTGCTACTATTCCGCTGGTGTTCTGCGAAGCGGAGAAAATGGACCCCAATACCCAGTTCCTGAAAGTGATGATGATTGATGAACCCGCCATCCTCGACCAGGCTATCGCGCGTATTCCGCAGGAAGTGAAAGAGAAATATACCGTGCTGAAAAGTGCGCCGTACTTCCTCGAAATCCTCGATAAACGCGTTAACAAAGGTACGGGGGTGAAATCACTGGCCGACGTGTTAGGTATTAAACCGGAAGAAATCATGGCGATTGGCGATCAGGAAAACGACATTGCAATGATTGAATATGCAGGCGTCGGTGTGGCAATGGATAATGCTATTCCTTCGGTGAAAGAAGTGGCGAACTTTGTCACCAAATCCAACCTTGAAGATGGCGTGGCGTTTGCCATTGAAAAGTATGTGCTGAATTAATCTATGGGCGGGCAAACAGCATAAACGCGTTTGCCCGCTTACTGATTATTGGTTTACTGCATATACAACCAGAAATTGCAGCGGTGCAGTAATGATGTCCAGCGTAACAGTCACTGGCAGTAATGCTGCGGAAACACCATCCGGAATGCCTCTGGGTGAATAGTATTCATAAAATCGCACTTTAAATGGATGGTAGAACGCCATCACCTTTGAGTAATCCATGTTTTTATTTTTCTCATGGATTGTGCCTTTTAGGTTTTCCAGTGACCTGGTACAGTGTTGAACACCACAGGCAAAACCATAATGCGTTGCCAGTGCCTTTTCTTCTTCGTTATTCCAGTAGTAGTAAAGCGATATTGTGCCGGTAAATTTCTTTTTCCCCGCATTTAAAACAAATCTTGCGTCATCGGCAACCTGAATATTGTGCCGGTTAAGTGCTGGATCATTGAGCATCTTAACGATGTCATCGGCACCATCAGTGATAAGGTAATCCAGCGATTCCCCTACAAAAACATAGCCTTTTGTTCCATTACTATCTTTTGCCTGCGATAGCCCAGTGATGGTGTCTGACTGCGATTGATACTTTCCTGAACTACCCTTTGCGGTATGGGAAACCAGAGCATACGAGATACAGCCTGAAAGCATCAGCGCCAGTGGGAATAAACTGGCAGCCTTAAAAAATCCCTTAAAATTCAACTTCATGATTAATCCTTTAAACGAGTAGCTAAGCCGTTGAAAGCATACTCTTCTTTCCCTCCTGTTTAGCGCCTGATCTCCCTTTTCAGATTTCTGCCCGATATAAGACCTTTTCTTATGAGGTGTTTTTTTGTGGACTAATATCTGTTGCAAGGCTATGGCTTTGCCCCGGCACTGGTTTATATCTCCGCCGTCGCGTTGATTGGCGCGCTCTCTTACATCCTGCTGGTGGGCGATGTGAAGCGCGTTGGCTAATCCTTCAACTGTGGAATATGTGCCACACCACTGCGCATAATCCACTTTCTTAAAGCCGGTGCGGTCAGGCATCGGCTTTTTACTATCTTGCCGAAGAGTTTTAAACGCAGTTTGCGGGTGGCGCGCCAGTAAGCGGCGTTGCTCTTCTCCGGCTGTTTCAGGAACACCGCACGCAGAATCTCTGCGCTATCCAGCGCATAGCTAATCCCCTCCAGCGAGCTGGCGCTGATAAATCCCGCCGCTTCGCCAATTAGAAAGGCGTTGTCCTTACCGCAGACAAAATCCTGCCAGCGTGAGGGAAACAGCACCGTGCATTTTTCGCTTTTCACCGCCTTACCAAACTGGAACTGAAAGGCGCTCATTTTCTCTTTCAGCGTCGCGAAACGCGTCTGACCGTCTTTCATTGGATAGGCACCGCCAAAGATAAAATAACCGTCTTTGCTGATGCTCCATGAGTAACAGTCAGTTATCGCATTATCAAAGATGCAGGAGTAGAACGGCACAGGATGTTTCTCTGCGAACCACTGCTGGATAGCGACATATTTACGGATTTGATGATCCGGGTAGAGATGTCGCCGCACCATCGAGTTTGCGCCATCGGCACCGACCAGATAGCGGGCGGTAATATGCTGCTCCCAACCGTCTGCACGAAAAATGACATGCCATTTATCATCCTCACGCCAGATTTTTCGGCACAGGCTATCGTGATAAACCTCAACGCTGGCGGGGATCAGCGATTTCATCCACAAGTCGAAAGCATGGCGATTAATATTGATATAGCTTCGCTGGTAGTTACGCGTGAGCGATGCGGCGACGTCGACGGTTTTGACGCTGAAAATCTGCGGATTAGCGATCACATCGACAGGAAGCGTCAGCCCATCGCGAATAAAAGATCGCTGCGCGTCCGGTGCCAGCAGACCGCCACAAGGTTTGCTGAAACCTTCAGTACCATGCTGGTGCTTTTTATCCAGCGCGATCACCTGCATTTTGCCTGCTAACTTTCGTGCCAACGCCGATCCTGCCGGGCCGAGGCCAATAATCGCCACGTCGAAATGTTCCATCTTTTCACTCACATTCATCACGATGGCAAAAGACTATTGTCTGAAAGTGAAGTCCTTGTGAAGTATGATGGCGGGAACCGTTTTGTATCAGGACCGCGCCATGAAACAGATAACCTTTGCTCCCCGCAATCACCTGCTCACTAATACCAATACCTGGACGCCCGACAGCCAGTGGCTGGTATTTGACGTGCGTCCTTCTGGGGCGTCGTTTACCGGCGAGACCATTGAGCGTGTGAATATCCATACCGGCGAGGTCGAGGTTATCTATCGCGCGTCACAGGGCGCACACGTCGGCGTGGTGACCGTTCATCCGAAGTCAGATAAATATGTCTTTATTCACGGCCCTGAAAATCCTGATGAAACATGGCATTACGATTTCCATCATCGACGCGGAGTCATTGCTGAAGGCGGCAAGGTGAGCAATCTCGATGCAATGGATATTACTGCACCGTACACCCCAGGAGCGCTGCGCGGCGGCAGCCATGTACATGTCTTTAGCCCGGACGGTGAAAGGGTGAGCTTTACCTATAACGACCATGTAATGCATCAACTCGATTCGGCGCTGGATTTGCGAAACGTCGGTGTTGCGGCACCGTTTGGCCCGGTCAACGTACAAAAGCAGCATCCGCGCGAATACAGCGGTAGCCACTGGTGCGTGCTGGTGAGTAAAACCACGCCCACGCCGCAGCCTGGCAGCGATGAAATCAATCGTGCTTATGAAGAAGGATGGGTAGGAAATCACGCGCTGGCGTTTATTGGCGACACACTTTCGCCAAAGGGCGAGAAAGTGCCGGAGCTATTTATCGTTGAGTTACCGCAAGATGAAGCTGGCTGGAAAGCGACAGGTGATGCGCCGTTAAGTGGAACGGAAACAACCCTGCCCGCGCCACCGCGTGGCGTCGTGCAGCGACGTTTAACCTTTACCCACCATCGGGCTTATCCGGGGTTAGTCAACGTCCCGCGCCACTGGGTGCGCTGTAATCCGCAGGGTACGCAAATCGCGTTTTTAATGCGTGATGATAACGGCATTGTGCAACTGTGGCTTATCTCGCCACAGGGCGGCGAGCCGCGCCAGTTAACCCATAACAAAACGGATATTCAGTCTGCATTTAACTGGCATCCATCAGGAGAATGGTTGGGCTTTGTGCTGGATAATCGAATTGCTTGTGCCCATGCGCAAAGCGGCGAGGTTGAGTATTTAACCGAAAACCACGCCAATCCGCCTTCTGCGGACGCTGTGGTCTTCTCGCCGGATGGTCAGTGGCTGGCGTGGATTGAAGGCGGCCAACTGTGGATCACCGAAACTGATCGCTAAATCAGTTATCAGGCATTCTGGCCGGTGGAATAACCGCATTGGTGGCTTGCGCGTTGGCTTCGCTTTTTTCAACGCGTGAGCGCACCGAGCTGTCTTTGCGGAACACATCCCACGGCAGTAAAAGCGTGTCCATCACAGCGGTAAACGGCATATCGAGAATCGCCAGCGACTTAGTGCCCCAGTTGGTTTCATCGTCGCCAATCATGGTGGCGCTGGCGCGGGTGCCGGGATACGTTCCTTCTTTCCCCCCGGTATGGGACATCACGCTGGAGCATCCTCCGAGTAATGTCATTCCGCTGCATATCATGAACGCTAACAACACATTTCTTATCATAATAAATTCATCTGTTGATCGTGGGTGTTGGCCTGATGAGTTATAGCGATCCCTTGCTGAAAATAACATCATCATTACGTCGCTCTGTGGCGGCTATCGCACTTTAACGTTTCGTGCTGCCCCCTCAGTCTATGCAATAGACCATAAACTGCAAAAAAAAGTCCGCTGATAAGGCTTGAAAAGTTCATTTCCAGACCCATTTTTACATCGTAGCCGATGAGGACGCGCCTGATGGGTGTTCTGGCTACCTGACCTGTCCATTGTGGAAGGTCTTACATTCTCGCTGATTTCAGGAGCTATTGATTATGCGTAACTTTGATTTATCCCCGCTTTACCGTTCTGCTATTGGATTTGACCGTTTGTTTAACCACTTAGAAAACAACCAGAGCCAGAGTAATGGCGGCTACCCTCCGTATAACGTTGAACTGGTAGACGAAAACCATTACCGCATTGCTATCGCTGTGGCTGGTTTTGCTGAGAGCGAACTGGAAATTACCGCCCAGGATAATCTGCTGGTGGTGAAAGGTGCTCACGCCGACGAACAAAAAGAGCGCACCTATCTGTACCAGGGCATCGCTGAACGCAACTTTGAACGCAAATTCCAGTTAGCTGAGAACATTCATGTTCGTGGGGCTAACCTGGTAAATGGTTTGCTGTATATCGATCTCGAACGCGTGATTCCGGAAGCGAAAAAACCGCGCCGTATCGAAATCAACTAATTCCCTAAGGCCGCCTGGCGCGGCCTGACATCTCCATGCTCGCCGTCAGGGAGCATATGCGAATCTTCGGATTTGCAGGTACTTACTCGCTTCTTAGAAGGAGAAATGACTATGCGTAACTTCGATTTATCCCCACTGATGCGTCAATGGATCGGTTTTGACAAACTGGCCAACGCACTGCAAAACGCCGGTGAAAGCCAGAGCTTCCCGCCGTATAACATTGAGAAAAGCGACGATAACCACTACCGCATTACCCTTGCGCTGGCGGGTTTCCGTCAGGAAGATTTAGAGATTCAACTGGAAGGTACGCGCCTGAGCGTAAAAGGCACGCCGGAGCAGCCAAAAGAAGAGAAAAAATGGCTGCATCAAGGGCTTATGAATCAGCCATTTAGCCTGAGTTTTACGCTGGCTGAAAATATGGAAGTCTCTGGCGCAACTTTCGTAAACGGTTTACTGCATATTGATTTAATTCGTAATGAGCCTGAACCCATCGCAGCGCAGCGTATCGCTATCAGCGAACGTCCCGCGTTAAATAGCTAACTAGCTATTCTCTTTGCCCCGCCATTCTGGTGGGGCTTTTTTTGTCTTTCTTCTTCAACAATGCGTTAAATTTCGACTGTTTAAGATATTTCGGCACGTTCTTTCCCGTGATAATGTGCGCTATAAGGCAAATCTGCTTCACCGATTCAGCCATAATCCGTAGCAATTAAAATGTTATCTCAAGAGAAATGGACGATGAGTGATATAGCATTAACGGTCAGTATTCTGGCTTTGGTGGCAGTCGTCGGTTTGTTTATCGGCAACGTCAAATTTCGCGGCATAGGATTAGGTATTGGCGGCGTGCTGTTTGGTGGGATCATCGTCGGCCATTTTGTTTCTCAGGCGGGGATGACATTAAGTAGCGATATGCTGCATGTTATTCAGGAATTTGGCCTGATCCTGTTCGTTTATACTATCGGGATTCAGGTAGGGCCGGGCTTCTTTGCCTCATTGCGCGTCTCCGGATTACGCCTCAACCTGTTTGCTGTTCTGATCGTCATCATCGGTGGTCTGGTTACCGCCATCCTGCATAAACTGTTTGATATTCCACTGCCGGTAGTGCTGGGGATTTTCTCCGGTGCGGTTACCAATACGCCAGCGCTGGGGGCAGGGCAGCAGATCTTGCGCGACCTGGGTACACCAATGGAAATGGTCGATCAGATGGGGATGAGTTACGCGATGGCGTATCCATTCGGCATTTGCGGGATTTTGTTCACCATGTGGATGTTGCGGGTTATTTTCCGCGTCAATGTCGAGACAGAAGCCCAGCAGCACGAATCTTCACGCACCAATGGCGGCGCGCTGATCAGGACTATCAATATTCGCGTTGAGAACCCTAACCTGCATGATTTAGCCATTAAAGATGTACCGATTCTCAACGGCGACAAAATTATCTGCTCGCGTCTGAAACGCGAAGAAACCCTAAAAGTTCCTTCGCCAGATACCATTATCCAACTGGGCGATTTGCTGCATCTGGTGGGTCAGCCAGCGGATTTACATAATGCGCAACTGGTGATTGGTCAGGAGGTCGATACTTCGCTGTCCACGAAAGGCACTGATTTGCGCGTCGAGCGTGTGGTGGTTACCAATGAAAACGTGCTTGGTAAGCGTATTCGCGACCTGCATTTTAAAGAACGCTATGACGTTGTTATCTCGCGCCTGAACCGTGCCGGGGTCGAACTGGTCGCCAGTGGCGATATCAGCCTGCAGTTCGGCGATATCCTCAATCTGGTGGGGCGTCCGTCCGCAATTGATGCCGTTGCCAATGTGCTGGGGAATGCGCAGCAAAAACTGCAACAGGTTCAGATGCTGCCAGTGTTTATTGGCATCGGGCTAGGCGTATTGTTAGGTTCTATTCCCGTCTTTGTGCCGGGATTCCCGGCCGCGTTGAAACTGGGGCTGGCGGGCGGTCCGCTGATTATGGCGTTGATCCTCGGGCGTATCGGCAGTATCGGCAAGCTGTACTGGTTTATGCCGCCAAGTGCCAACCTCGCGCTGCGGGAGCTGGGGATCGTGCTGTTCCTCTCGGTCGTTGGTCTGAAATCTGGTGGGGATTTTGTAAATACCCTGGTCAATGGCGAAGGGCTAAGCTGGATTGGTTATGGTGCCCTGATCACCGCCGTTCCGCTGATTACTGTTGGCATTCTGGCGCGGATGTTAGCCAAAATGAATTACCTGACCATGTGCGGGATGCTGGCAGGTTCCATGACCGATCCTCCGGCGCTGGCGTTTGCTAATAATCTTCATCCAACCAGCGGTGCGGCGGCGCTCTCTTACGCCACTGTCTATCCGTTGGTGATGTTCCTGCGCATTATCACCCCCCAATTACTGGCGGTGCTCTTCTGGAGTATCGGTTAACTCTTTTCCGGGTGGAGTCGCCGTAAATGGTACTCCACCTGGTATTCGCTGGCATTTCTGAACATCACTGAATAATTCAAAAACTCCCCGCTCTCGCTATATGACAACGAGGTGATCCGCAGCAGTGGCGTGTGTTCCGCTACCTTCATTTGCCGCGCCAGCAGTCTATCGGCGAGCACCGGCGTCAGGCTTTCATAATTACCGCCAATCAGAATCCCGCACTCTTGTTCAATATATTCAAACTTCGACCCTTCCAGATGTTGCAGCGAAAGGTTACGGAACAGTTTTACCGGCATATAGCTGTCTTCCAGCATCAGCGGTTTCCCTTCCACAAAACGAACGCGACGGGAGAAGTAGATCTGCTCGTTGATTTGAATCCGTAACTGGCTGGCAATGGCCGGAGGCGCAGGCATGATTTCAAAAATCAGCACCTGGCTGGTGACCGTTTTTCCCTGACGTTTTAACACCTCCACCAGCCCGGTCAGGCTGGCGGTTTGATGCAGTACATCTTTGCGTACCAGGTAAGTGCCGCTGCCGTGGCGGCGGACCACCAGCCCCCACGCTACCAGCAGGTCAATCGCTTTACGGATGGTCATCCGCGATACCGCAAACTCTTCTGCCAGCTTTTTTTCACCGGGAAGAAGGCTGTTTAGCGTGAAATCTGCGGAATTAAGTCTAATTCTTAACCGCTCCGCAATGCTTTTGTAGATCATCTCTAGATCTCTTTTTTGCCTGCAAGCCCGGGTAATGCGCCCACAAGTTCTGCTTAATCGATTGAAAAAACATCTTATTTTTAAAGATGTGTTCGATGCTGTGTACCTGTGCTCACAGAGGTCTACTTTTTCGCGAAAACGTAGATCTCTACCGCCCAACGAAAAGCATGAAAGCGATCACGAATCCCATTGGGTCGTCATGTTCTGCCGATCGCATCTTCCTATCCTCGCTCCAGGCCTGCCGCATAACCAATCAGGCTTCCTACTTACAGAATTGAGAAAAGAGGATGTGGAAATGCTCAGTCAAATTCAACGCTTTGGCGGCGCGATGTTCACGCCAGTGCTGCTGTTTCCCTTCGCCGGGATTGTGGTGGGTCTTGCCATCTTGCTGCAAAACCCGATGTTTGTCGGGGAATCACTGACCGATCCGAACAGTTTATTCGCGCAAATCGTACACATTATTGAAGAGGGCGGTTGGACGGTATTCCGTAATATGCCGCTGATTTTTGCTGTCGGTTTACCCATTGGCCTTGCTAAGCAAGCGCAGGGGCGAGCTTGTCTGGCGGTGATGGTGAGTTTCCTGACCTGGAACTATTTCATCAATGCGATGGGAATGACCTGGGGAAGTTACTTCGGCGTCGATTTCACTCAGGACGCGGTGGCAGGTAGCGGTCTGACAATGATGGCCGGGATTAAAACCCTCGATACCAGCATTATCGGCGCAATTATCATTTCCGGCATTGTGACGGCGCTGCATAACCGTCTGTTCGATAAAAAACTGCCGGTGTTTCTCGGCATTTTCCAGGGGACGTCTTATGTGGTGATTATCGCCTTCCTGGTGATGATCCCCTGTGCCTGGCTGACATTGCTCGGCTGGCCAAAAGTACAAATGGGGATTGAATCTCTGCAAGCGTTCCTGCGTTCGGCGGGTGCGCTTGGGGTGTGGGTTTACACCTTCCTCGAACGTATTCTGATCCCAACCGGTTTACACCACTTCATCTACGGACCGTTTATCTTTGGTCCGGCAGCTGTTGAAGGCGGAATTCAGATGTACTGGGCGCAGCATCTGCAAGAGTTCAGTTTGAGCGCCGAGCCGCTGAAATCGTTGTTCCCGGAAGGCGGTTTTGCCCTGCACGGTAACTCAAAAATCTTTGGTGCCGTGGGCATTTCTTTAGCGATGTACTTCACTGCCGCACCGGAAAATCGGGTAAAAGTGGCTGGCTTGCTGATTCCCGCAACCTTAACCGCCATGCTGGTGGGAATTACCGAACCGCTGGAATTTACCTTCCTGTTCATTTCACCGTTGCTGTTTGCGGTACACGCTGTGCTTGCGGCCTCAATGTCGACCGTAATGTATCTCTTTGGTGTGGTGGGCAACATGGGCGGAGGTCTGATTGACCAGGTTTTACCGCAAAACTGGATCCCGATGTTCAGCAACCACGCGGATATGATGCTGACCCAAATCGCCATTGGGTTGTGC
Organism: Shigella dysenteriae; assembly: GCF_022354085.1. Taxonomy (NCBI): domain Bacteria; kingdom Pseudomonadati; phylum Pseudomonadota; class Gammaproteobacteria; order Enterobacterales; family Enterobacteriaceae; genus Shigella; species Shigella dysenteriae. The sequence continues at coordinate 4,802,206 of NZ_CP055055.1, read as the reverse complement.
TTTACCCTGCTGTACTTCGTGGTTTTCCGCACCCTGATTCTGCAATTCAACATGTGCACGCCGGGACGTGAAGATGCGGAAGTGAAACTCTACTCAAAAGCCGAATACAAAGCCTCGCGAGGCCAAACCACCGCGGCAGAGCCAAAAAAAGAGCTGGATCAGGCTGCCGGTATCCTGCAAGCCCTGGGCGGGGTCGGCAATATCTCCAGCATCAACAATTGCGCGACGCGTCTACGTATTGCACTGCATGACATGTCACAAACGCTGGATGACGAAGTCTTTAAAAAGCTGGGAGCGCACGGCGTCTTCCGTAGTGGCGATGCCATTCAGGTGATCATTGGTCTGCATGTATCCCAGCTGCGTGAACAGCTCGATAGCTTAATTAATTCTCATCAATCAGCAGAAAATGTTGCCATTACGGAGGCAGTATAATGACCAAATTCTCAGTGGTTGTCGCTGGCGGTGGAAGCACCTTTACGCCAGGCATCGTGTTGATGCTCCTGGCGAATCAGGACCGTTTCCCGCTTCGTGCACTGAAATTTTATGATAACGATGGCGCGCGGCAGGAAGTGATTGCCGAAGCCTGTAAAGTCATCCTTAAAGAGAAAGCGCCGGACATTGCGTTTAGTTACACCACCGATCCTGAAGTGGCGTTCAGCGACGTTGATTTTGTCATGGCGCACATCCGCGTCGGCAAGTACCCGATGCGCGAACTGGATGAAAAAATCCCGCTGCGCCACGGCGTTGTTGGTCAGGAAACTTGCGGACCCGGCGGAATAGCGTACGGCATGCGTTCCATTGGCGGCGTCCTGGAACTGGTGGATTATATGGAAAAATATTCACCAAACGCCTGGATGCTCAACTACTCCAACCCGGCAGCCATTGTCGCAGAAGCCACGCGTCGTCTGCGCCCGAATGCGAAAATCCTCAACATCTGTGACATGCCAATCGGTATTGAAAGCCGGATGGCGCAAATTGTTGGGCTGCAAGATCGCAAACAGATGCGCGTGCGCTACTACGGCCTGAACCACTTTGGCTGGTGGACATCAATTGAAGATTTGCAGGGCAACGACCTGATGCCCCAGCTGCGGCAATATGTCTCGAAGCACGGTTATGTTCCACCGCAGCAAGATACGCATACTGAAGCGAGCTGGAACGACACCTATGCAAAAGCGCGGGATGTCCAGGCACTGGACCCGGATACATTGCCGAACACCTATCTGAAATATTATCTCTTCCCGGATTATGTCGTTCAGCATTCCAACCCTGAACATACCCGCGCGAATGAGGTGATGGAACATCGCGAGAAACAGGTTTTCGATGCTTGCCGCGCCATTACGGCGGCAGGAAATTCAGCGGCGGGCAAGCTGGAGATTGACGAACATGCGTCATACATCGTCGATCTGGCGGCGGCAATTGCCTTCAACACTCAGGAGCGGATGTTGCTGATTGTGCCTAACAACGGGGCAATTCATAACTTTGATGATGAAGCGATGGTCGAGATCCCGTGTCTGGTCGGGCACAACGGACCAGAACCACTGGTGGTCGGCGATATCCCGCAGTTTCAGAAAGGGTTAATGAGTCAGCAAGTGGCGGTGGAAAAACTGGTCGTGGACGCCTGGGAACAGCGTTCATATCAGCACCTGTGGCAGGCGATTACGTTGTCGAAAACGGTACCGAGCGCCTCGGTCGCCAAAGCTATTCTGGATGAGTTGCTGGAGGCCAACAAAGCGTACTGGCCAGAGTTACGTTAATTGTGTGGACTGGCATCCGTTGGGTGCTGGTCCGTATTCTTTAGCACGGCTGACGGCGCATAACCAAATTTATGTTTAAAGGCTTTGCTGAAATGAAAGGAGTCGAAGAAGTTGAGCGTATCAGCGACTTCGCCAACCGAGTTTCCTTGTTGCTTTAATAGCGATAGCGCCAGATCCAGACGCGCATCGAGGTAATATTCTTTCGGCGTCTTTCCGGTATAGCGTAAAAACAGACGACGCAACCAGGCTTCGCTACAGGGGATCGTGGCAGCCATATCGGCTACGCTCCAGCGTTGTTGCAGACTGGCATGTAAAGTGGCAATTAATTTTTCAATTTGCCGCCGTTGTGGATCTTTTTTACCGTCTGCGTACATAAGACAAATCCACTGATAAATAATTTTCGTCAGAAAAGCGACTGCCAGATTATTTTTTATTGCTTCTGGTGAAGTTATTAACTCAGCAACTTCGGTGAGTTCCTGATTATAAATTTCGCCATTGTAAATAACGCTTTGCTGACCGACGGGAATATCCATCATACTGGTGGGGGTAAATTCCATCCAGTATTGTTCCCAGACTAAACCTTCACAGTGATAAGAGTGAATATCCATTGGCTTTAAAAATATAATACAGTTGCCATGCAGTGTTATTTGTTCGCCATTCTTTAAAAGAATTTTCCCACATCCTTGTACGGTATACACCGCAACCCATGAGTTGGCGATAAGCGGTTTCTTCTTGTCCCGCGGCCAGATCACCCGGTAATGCTCGTCGGTGTAGGTATGCCAGAGCGAGATCAGAGAAATTCCGCTGGAGATCACATTTTCGTTAATCAATAAGGGAATATTGTATGGAGTTTCGTTTTTTACATCTGAAGTTTGCAATTTTCCATTCATTTTAATATCCCTCCGGCGAATTATGCTCACAACCTGAACTTAACAGAAAACAATCCGTTCAGGGATACGACGTTTGTATTTTAAGAATCTGACTGCCTGACCCGACGCATTTTACCTCTCCCTATATTCATGCGTCCGGGACATAAACATAAATAAGGGCTATGAGATGAATTCGTTACAAATCTTGAGTTTTGTCGGTTTTACGCTGCTGGTGGCGATCATCACCTGGTGGAAGGTTCGCAAAACAGATACCGGATCGCAACAAGGCTATTTTCTTGCCGGACGTTCACTAAAAGCGCCGGTTATTGCCGCTTCGTTAATGTTAACCAACCTTTCCACGGAACAACTGGTTGGTCTTTCCGGGCAGGCCTACAAAAGCGGCATGTCGGTGATGGGCTGGGAAGTGACTTCAGCGGTGACGCTGATCTTCCTCGCGCTAATCTTTTTACCGCGCTATCTGAAGCGCGGCATTGCCACCATCCCCGATTTTCTGGAGGAACGTTATGATAAAACGACGCGTATTATCATCGACTTCTGCTTCCTCATTGCCACCGGCGTCTGCTTTCTGCCGATTGTTCTCTACTCCGGCGCGTTGGCGCTCAACAGCCTGTTTCACGTCGGGGAATCGCTACAGATTTCTCACGGTGCGGCTATCTGGCTATTGGTAATTTTGCTTGGTCTGGCGGGAATTTTGTATGCGGTGATCGGCGGACTGCGCGCAATGGCAGTGGCGGACTCCATCAACGGTATTGGGCTGGTTATCGGCGGGTTGATGGTGCCGGTATTTGGCCTGATCGCGATGGGCAAGGGCAGCTTTATGCAGGGCATTGAGCAAATTACCACCGTTCACGCCGAGAAATTAAACTCAGTCGGTGGCCCGACCGATCCCTTGCCGATTGGCGCGGCATTTACCGGTTTAATTCTGGTGAACACCTTTTACTGGTGTACAAATCAGGGCATCGTGCAACGCACGCTGGCGTCAAAAAGCCTGGCGGAAGGGCAAAAGGGGGCGCTGTTAACGGCGGTGCTGAAAATGCTCGACCCGCTGGTACTGGTGCTGCCAGGGTTGATTGCGTTTCATCTGTATCAGGATCTACCGAAAGCCGACATGGCCTACCCGACGCTGGTCAATAACGTTCTGCCAGTGCCACTGGTGGGTTTCTTCGGCGCGGTGTTATTTGGTGCGGTGATCAGTACCTTCAACGGCTTTCTGAATAGCGCCAGTACGTTATTCAGTATGGGTATTTACCGTCGCATCATTAACCAGAATGCCGAGCCGCAGCAGCTGGTCACCGTCGGGCGCAAATTTGGTTTCTTTATCGCTATCGTTTCGGTGCTGGTCGCGCCGTGGATCGCCAACGCGCCGCAGGGGCTGTATAGCTGGATGAAACAGCTCAACGGCATTTACAACGTGCCGCTGGTTACCATCATCATTATGGGCTTTTTCTTCCCGCGCATCCCGGCGCTGGCGGCAAAAGTGGCGATGGGGATTGGCATAATCAGCTACATCACCATCAACTATCTGGTGAAGTTCGACTTCCATTTCCTCTATGTGCTGGCCTGTACGTTCTGCATCAACGTGGTCGTGATGCTGGTGATCGGTTTTATCAAACCGCGCGCCACGCCGTTCACCTTCAAAGATGCGTTTGCGGTGGACATGAAACCGTGGAAAAACGTCAAGATCGCGTCAATTGGCATCCTGTTCGCGATGATTGGCGTCTATGCCGGGCTGGCTGAATTCGGCGGCTACGGTACGCGCTGGTTAGCGATGATCAGTTATTTCATTGCCGCCGTAGTGATTGTCTACCTGATTTTTGACAGCTGGCGGCATCGTCACGACCCAGCCGTAACCTTTACTCCCGACGCGAAGGATAGCCTATGAAACGCCCCAATTTTCTGTTCATCATGACCGATACCCAGGCCACCAATATGGTCGGTTGCTATAGCGGTAAACCGCTGAATACGCAAAATATTGATAGTCTGGCGGCGGAAGGTATTCGCTTTAATTCCGCCTACACCTGTTCACCGGTTTGTACACCGGCGCGCGCCGGGCTGTTTACCGGTATCTACGCTAACCAGTCCGGGCCGTGGACCAACAACGTCGCGCCGGGTAAAAACATCTCCACTATGGGGCGCTACTTTAAGGATGCCGGCTATCACACCTGTTACATCGGCAAATGGCATCTCGACGGTCATGACTATTTCGGCACTGGCGAGTGTCCGCCGGAGTGGGACGCTGATTACTGGTTCGATGGGGCGAACTATCTTAGCGAACTGACGGAAAAAGAGATTAGCCTGTGGCGCAATGGCCTAAACAGCGTCGAAGATTTACAGGCGAACCATATTGACGAAACCTTCACCTGGGCGCACCGCATCAGCAATCGGGCGGTGGATTTTCTGCAACAGCCCGCGCGCACCGAGGAACCCTTCCTGATGGTGGTTTCGTATGATGAGCCGCATCACCCGTTCACCTGTCCGGTGGAGTATTTAGAGAAATACGCTGATTTTTACTACGAGCTGGGCGAGAAAGCACAGGATGACCTGGCGAACAAACCAGAACATCACCGCTTATGGGCGCAGGCGATGCCATCGCCAGTCGGTGATGACGGGCTTTATCACCATCCGCTCTATTTTGCCTGTAATGACTTTGTTGATGACCAAATAGGACGGGTCATCAATGCCTTAACGCCAGAGCAACGTGAAAATACGTGGGTTATTTATACATCCGATCACGGCGAAATGATGGGCGCACATAAGCTGATCAGTAAAGGAGCGGCGATGTATGACGACATCACCCGTATTCCGCTGATCATCCGTTCGCCGCAAGGGGAGCGGCGACAGGTCAATACGCCAGTCAGTCATATCGATTTACTGCCGACAATGATGGCGCTGGCAGATATTGAAAAACCAGAGATTCTGCCGGGGGAAAATATCCTTGCCGTGAAAGAGCCACGCGGCGTGATGGTGGAATTTAACCGCTACGAGATTGAGCATGACAGCTTTGGCGGTTTTATTCCGGTGCGTTGCTGGGTGACGGATGACTTTAAACTGGTGCTCAACCTCTTCACCAGTGATGAACTTTACGATCGCCGTAATGATCCAAATGAAATGCATAACCTGATCGATGATGCCCATTTTGCCGACGTTCGCAGCAAAATGCATGACGCCTTATTGGATTATATGGACAAAATTCGCGATCCGTTCCGCAGTTACCAATGGAGCCTGCGTCCGTGGCGTAAAGATGCACAGCCGCGCTGGATGGGGGCATTTCGTCCACGCCCACAAGATGGTTATTCGCCAGTGGTACGCGACTATGACACCGGCCTGCCGACACAAGGGGTGAAGGTGGAAGAGAAAAAACAGAAGTTCTGACGATAATGCCCGCTGATGAACACCCGGCGGGCATTATTCAGGCTGCTTAAACCAGTGAACCGCCAGTCAGGAAGGAAAAGATAAGGAATATCAGCAAAATGCTGCACACGATGCCGATACCAAAAAGCAAGGTATGGAAAGCCAGCGTCCCGCCGCCAAAAACCAGCGCGCCGCGAATGCCCCAGCGATTTTCCTTACGCATACCGCCAATAAATGCGCAAAGTAGCGCAGCAATGGCCAGTGCGATACCGCTTTGATCGAGGATTTTATCGACATCCACGTCCTCTTTTCTCTCCACGGTGGTAATTTTTTCGCCTTTTATTCCGGCGAGAAGACCTCTTTTAATTTCAGCCGTTTTGTCCGCCACGATGCTTTCAAGCGTTGGCGGTGGTGCGGAAAAAGGGCCGAATGAAAAGTGGATAATCCCCATCATTAAAGCGATGGCACCGAATAGCATGCCCAATGAACTGATTTTATTTTGCGCTATGATACCCATCTGACCTCCTTGTAGCGGATGGCAAAAGCATATCAGGAAACGGGCGGACGAAATTCTTAAAAAAAACCGCTAAAGGTAGAGCGTTAGTGAAATTGCAAAGGAGCAACAATGAAAATTTCCCGCCTTGGAGAAGCGCCCGATTACCGCTTCTCGCTGGCTAATGAGCGTACTTTTCTGGCGTGGATCCGTACCGCACTAGGATTTCTGGCGGCGGGGGTTGGGCTTGATCAACTTGCGCCAGATTTCGCCACGCCCGTCATTCGCGAACTGCTGGCGTTGTTGTTGTGTCTGTTTTCCGGCGGGTTAGCGATGTATGGCTACTTGCGCTGGTTACGCAATGAAAAAGCGATGCGTCTGAAAGAGGACCTGCCCTACACCAACAGCTTATTAATCATCAGCTTAATATTGATGGTCGTAGCAGTGATCGTTATGGGACTGGTGTTGTATGCCGGATAGCCGCAAAGCCAGACGCATTGCCGACCCAGGGCTGCAGCCGGAGCGTACATCACTGGCGTGGTTTCGTACCATGCTGGGCTACGGCGCGTTGATGGCGTTGGCTATCAAACACAACTGGCACCAGGCGGGCATGTTATTCTGGATTTCGATTGGCATCCTCGCCATCGTGGCGCTGATCCTCTGGCACTACACCCGTAATCGCAATTTAATGGATGTCACGAATAGCGATTTTTCCCAATTTCACGTAGTCCGTGACAAATTTTTGATCTCCCTCGCGGTGTTATCTCTCGCAATACTGTTTGCTGTAACGCATATACATCAACTTATCGTATTTATTGAGAGAGTCGCATGACAGGAAGTCAGGTCATTGATGCTGAAGAGGACAGGCATAAACTGGTTGTAGAGTATAAGGATACTCTGCAACCTGCCGATTTTTATCACAATTTCAAACAGCGGGGCATCCGCTCCGTACAGCTTATTCCCCATCTTGAATTTGATGACCGGGGCGATATGACGGCCGCTTCGGTGACAGCAGAGCTGTGGGGGAAATTTTTAATTGCCCTGTTTGAGTGTTGGGTGCGGGCAGATATCAGTCGTATTTCGATTGAGCTTTTTGATGCCACTTTACAAAAATGGTGTGGCAGCGAAAACCCGCACCCGCGCCGTGACTGCCAGGCGTGCGACTGGCATCGGCTGTGTCCGCACGCTCGGGAGGAGACGCCAGACAGCATGCTATGTGCGGGCTATCAGGCGTTTTATTCTTACTCCGCACCGCATATGCGGGTAATGCGTGATCTGATAAAGCAGCATCGTTCTCCCATGGAGCTGATGACGATGCTGCGGTGATGTGCGCTTAAACGGGCTGCCCCTGATGCGACATCCGCGTCGCCAGCGGTAGCCAGCACAGCACGATCAACAATCCCATTAAGGTCATCAACAACCCCAGGCTGCCCTGACCGGTTTGCGGCAACATCGCTGATAGCGACGCCAGCACGCCGGAACCAATGTTTTGCAGACCACCGACCAGCGCGCCAGCCGTGCCCGCCAGGAAGGGGAACGGCTCCATCGCGCCGCTGGTCGCCAGCGGAAACAGCATCCCGGCACCGAAAAAGAACAGCGCGGCGGGAACAAGCAGCGTCCAGACATTCATCACGCCAAACCAGTCGGGGATCCACATCAGCAAGCCAGCCAGCAGGCAGCAGATAACCGACTGCCACATCAACGTTGAGAAGCGTTTATTAGGACGCCCGGCAAACCATGCCCCAAAAAATGCCGCCGGAATCGGCAGAATAAACAAAATACTGACCGTCATACTGCTCAGCCCTAACACCGCGCCCATCAGCACGCCGGAGCAGGCTTCAAAGGCGGCAATCCCGGCCAGACCGCCAATCAGCATCAGCAAATAACAGTTAAAACCGCCGTTACCGAAAAGCGTTTTATAACTGGTAAGCAGGCGCGTGCGCGGTGCATCGACCGGACGCGTTTCCGGCATCCAGCGGGCCATACTGAAGGTCACACCAGCACAAAGAACCAACAAAAAGAGATAACAGGCGCGCCAGTTCCACATCGTATCCAGCAGACCGCCGATTAGCGGTGCGAGCAACGGACTGACAAGAATCCCCATGTTTAACAGGCTGTTAGCATGGCGCAACTGTGTCCGTTCATATAAATCACGCGGCAAAGTACGCGCCATTACGCCGCCAACACCGGTGCCCATCCCCTGCATCGCGCTGGCGGCAATCAATACCGTCAAACTGGAGGTCGTGACCGCGACCAGCGTTGCCAGCATAAAAATGGACATTCCGACGAGGATCACTGGTCGGCGACCCACGCGGTCGGATATCGGGCCATAAAACAGCTGCGAGACACCGTAAGTCAGCAGATAAGCGCCCATTACGCTCTGCACCGCCCCTTCACGGACGTTGAGATCGCGCGCCATATCGGCAATAGCTGGAATATAAATGGTTTGCGCCATCTGACCGACGGCCACGAGTAATACCAACATCAATAACAAATTGACGTTTCTATGCCTTTTCATTATCACGGATGCTTTTATAAAAATAATTAGAATAAGTCACTACGCATTCCCATAAATGCGGGAGAGGAATCTATCACATTGATGAAGGTTAGCCAGATATGTGCCGGGAATGGCGAAAAGCAAAACGGCAGAATATGTAAACAAAAGCGGCAATAAATGTTGCCGGAAGGGATTACGTGCGAACTGTAACCCTCTCCCTGAAAGGGTGAGGGGCACAGGCAGCGCAGGTGCAAACATTCTGCTGGTAGAAGAAGCCCCCAACTCCAACCCGCACGCTAAATATAAAAGGGGAGCGGTTACCCGCTCCCCTTTGGTGCGACTTGAATCTGAATTACTTCAGGTATTTCAGAACAGCATCAAGTAGTTGCAGTGCTGCAACAATGAGTTTGAGGATAAGAATGGCGATATCCACCAGGCTCATACGCGTCTCCTGTGGTTCAGGAGCACTGCCAGCTGACGTACCTTTCCGCTGCCTGTTGCCAGCTGTTGTGCACGCGGTATCTCAAGGAGAAACGTTGTGCTTGTTGACATAACACAGTGTGCTCACGCGGGGTTAAGGCGCTGACGGCACCACCCGTTTCAGCCAGGACTTAGTGCGCCGGGTAACGATGCGGCCCCCGCATAACACATTGCGTACAGTGATATTATAGAACTTTACTGTATAAATAAACAGTAATATTTGGACAAAACGCAAACTGTGATCGATACTCAACTATGCACTAAATACGTCAAAATTCGTGCCGAAATTGCGCGTTCTGCGCGGAACACGTATACTTTCAGTGTTGACATAATACAGTGTGCTTTGCGGTTACCAGCCGCAGGCGGCTGACGAAACCTCGCTCCGGCGGGGTTTTTTGTTACCTGCAATTCAGTGCAAAACGTGATCAACCCCTCAATTTTCCCTTGCTGAAAAATTTTCCATTGTCTCCCCTGTAAAGCTGTGCTTGTATAAATATTGTTAAACACAAAACCAACAAGGTCCCCAATGACTACTTCCATGTTCAACGCAAAACTACTACCAACTGCGCCATTCGCCGCAGTGGTCGTCGTGCGTGTGGTGGTGGTCGTCGGCAATGCGCCGTAGGGACTGGAACAACACACGATTCCAAAACCCCGCCGGCGCAAACCGGGCGGGGTTTTTCGTTTAAGCACCTCCCGGAAAGTCGGCCCAGAAGAAAAGGACTGGAGCATGGCAAGTTCGGGCACAACATCGACGCGTAAGCGCTTTACCGGCGCAGAATTTATCGTTTATTTCCTGGAACAGCAGGGCATTAAGATTGTGACGGGTATTCCGGGCGGTTCTATCCTGCCTGTTTACGATGCCTTAAGCCAAAGCACGCAAATCCGCCATATTCTGGCTCGCCATGAACAGGGCGCGGGGTTTATCGCTCAGGGAATGGCGCGCACCGACGGTAAACCGGCGGTCTGTATGGCCTGTAGCGGGCCGGGTGCGACTAACCTGGTGACCGCCATTGCCGATGCGCGGCTGGACTCCATCCCGCTGATTTGCATCACTGGTCAGGTTCCCGCCTCGATGATCGGCACCGACGCCTTCCAGGAAGTCGATACCTACGGCATCTCTATCCCCATCACCAAACACAACTATCTGGTCAGACATATCGAAGAACTCCCGCAGGTCATGAGCGATGCCTTCCGCATTGCGCAATCAGGCCGCCCTGGCCCGGTGTGGATAGACATTCCTAAGGATGTACAAACGGCAGTTTTTGAGATTGAAGCTCAGCCCGCGGTGGCAGAAAAAGCCGCTGCACCCGCCTTTAGCGAAGAAAGCATTCGTGACGCGGCTGCGATGATTAACGCCGCCAAACGCCCGGTGCTTTATCTGGGCGGCGGTGTGATCAATGCGCCTGTGCGGATGCGTGAACTGGCGGAGAAAGCGCAACTGCCAACTACCATGACCTTAATGGCGCTGGGTATGCTGCCAAAAGCGCATCCGCTGTCGCTGGGTATGCTGGGGATGCACGGCGTGCGCAGCACCAACTATATTTTGCAGGAGGCGGATTTGTTGATTGTGCTCGGTGCGCGTTTTGATGACCGGGCGATTGGCAAAACCGAGCAGTTCTGCCCGAATGCCAAAATTATTCATGTCGATATCGACCGCGCAGAGCTGGGTAAAATCAAGCAACCGCATGTGGCGATTCAGGCGGATGTTGATGACGTGCTGGCGCAGTTGATCCCGCTGGTGGAAGCGCAACCGCGTGCAGAGTGGCACCAGTTGGTGGCGGATTTGCAGCGCGAATTTCCGTGTCCAATCCCGAAAGCGTGCGATCCATTAAGCCATTACGGCCTGATCAACGCCGTTGCCGCCTGTGTCGATGACAATGCGATTATCACTACCGACGTTGGTCAGCATCAGATGTGGACCGCGCAAGCCTATCCGCTCAATCGCCCACGCCAGTGGCTGACCTCTGGCGGGCTGGGCACGATGGGCTTTGGCCTGCCTGCGGCGATTGGCGCGGCGTTGGCGAACCCGGATCGCAAAGTGTTGTGTTTCTCCGGCGACGGCAGCCTGATGATGAATATTCAGGAGATGGCGACCGCCAGTGAAAACCAGCTGGATGTCAAAATCATTCTGATGAACAACGAAGCGCTGGGGCTGGTGCATCAGCAACAGAGTCTGTTCTACAAGCAGGGCGTTTTTGCCTCCACCTATCCGGGCAAAATCAACTTTATGCAGATTGCCGCCGGATTCGGCCTCGAAACCTGTGATTTGAATAACGAAGCCGATCCGCAGGCTGCATTGCAAGAAATCATCAATCGCCCTGGTCCGGCGCTGATCCATGTGCGTATTGATGCCGAAGAAAAAGTGTACCCGATGGTGCCGCCAGGTGCGGCGAATACTGAAATGGTGGGGGAATAAGCCATGCAAAACACAACTCATGACAACGTGATTCTGGAACTCACCGTTCGCAACCATCCGGGCGTAATGACCCACGTTTGTGGCCTTTTTGCCCGTCGCGCTTTTAACGTTGAGGGCATTCTTTGCTTGCCGATTCAGGACAGCGACAAAAGCCACATTTGGCTACTGGTCAATGACGACCAGCGTCTGGAGCAGATGATAAGCCAGATAGACAAGCTGGAAGATGTGGTGAAAGTGCAGCGTAATCAGTCCGATCCGACGATGTTTAACAAGATTGCGGTGTTTTTTCAGTAAGGAGCGACATTAAACCGCTCGGGGGGGTACTGATGAGCGATTTTTGATAGATCCGTTCAGATATATAGGGTGAAATTGTGCCAGAGACCATCTCAGGCACAATTTATTAGCCCTGAATGTTAATTTAAGTCGCTGCACCAGTAATTTGGGGGTTCACAGTTAGGGCTAAAATTTCCAGCGATGGTGTTAAATTCTGATTGCTGTCTATACCAATGGTCATGACCAGCATTCTATTAATTAATGGTTCATCGTGAGGTATATTATGGCAAGCCCTATAAACAGCGGAACAATGATGTCAAATCCCTGCCCTTCCACCTTTTTGGATAAAAATAGAGTTGTTGCTGCTGAGCTTAATATCACAAATAACGAGAAAAAATATTCACCTGGCAGTAATTTCGCAAAATGGATGTTGCAGGAAATAAAACGCTTAATAGCAAATATTATGTCCGGCTCTCGCAGTGTTAATACCGAAATCCTTAACTATTTTCACCCTATGCCAGGCACTGAAAATAATGGCAATCGTACCTGGATGGCGGCAACTGGAGAGAACGAATACACCGTAATTGAACAAACAGGTGGCAAATCCTTTAATGTTTTTCAGGTTGGTGCAGGTAAAAATAACATAAAAGAAATATTGGGGAATACATCATATTCTGGAGTGGCTGTAGCGACTATTATCAAATCGCTGTCTGAAAAAACTGCTGCGTTAGAAACACATTCTGCTGACACGGTTTTGAGGAAAAAATTAGTTAATAGTATTGTTATGATGAATACGGATTGTAGTTACGAAATGCCTGCAGACATTGTGAGTAATACATATGATTTATTAAACCTGCGAATTCAAAAAGATGAAGGGCATTTACCTGTTCAGGAAAAAATTGATATTCCTGAGAATTATTTACACTCTATGACTATGGATGCTCATAGATGTATAAAAGAACAAACTAAACCAAGTGGTGCTGCAAAAATAACTTGCTGTGGTGTTGAGTTAAGTAAAGATATTCTTAAAATATTTGCAGAGAAAATTGAAACAATTGAAAAAGATCCAAATTATAGTCAAAAGACACCTGAACAATTGGTTGCACAGGTTTGCTTTAAAGATGATGATTGTGCTCGGGTAAGAGAATTATTAAAAAAATCAAACGGTAACATTACGGATGATAAGATTGATGAAATAGTCGCTTGCTTAGCCAGCCGTCAGGGGATTACATGTTTTTATTATTCTTCCGCACAAGGCTATCAGAGTCGCTTACAACACACATCTCAAGATGTTCGCGAGTTACTCTCAAAGAGTTTTGATAGTTTCATTTTATTTACAACGGATTTAAAAAAATCAGGAAATGCTTTTTTTGGGTCTGGAAAGTATCTTAATGAAATGGATTTTACTATGAATGGGTTTAGTCAGAAGATATATTTGATGGCGGTTAATAAAAATGAAAATGAAGTTAATCTTCAGTGTGTTCGTTATATTACTACCGGTAGTGTCGACGAACAAAACACCATCAGCGATAAAACCGTTTTTAAATTTTTCGGTGCCGCAACAACTGCTGATTTATAAATTTTTTCCTGATAAAGCGCGTTTATCATTAAGTTGAACGCGTATTCTTAACCGTCTGTGTGTAAACAGTCTTTTTGAAAAAATGAGCGATTTTTGATAGTGAATAAGTAGTGTTAGTGATGCAATTGCATTGGGGAAATCGATAAAAATTAACTGCACTATAGTCTTATTATTGAAATAAATGAAATATAGCGGTTAGTATTGAGATATTTATCATGCTAACCATTGATGCTTCTAACAATGTCAAAATATGCAAAGTGTCATATTGCGAGGTTACTATGGTTAGTGTGACGAGTTATACATATCCAACGGAAACAGAGAATGATAATAGCCAGTTTCAGAGTCAGAGTCTAAGGGAGAGTATCGACAAAAGTCTCGAGGATAATCTTCATAAATTTAATATGATAGAACAAAGCGGCCTGCTCGATAATTATAGGGCAAGGTTTAAAGATGACACTTTTCGTGACATTTTTCGAAGTTTTTTATTATATCTTTTAGATTCATTTCATATCTATCGGCATGATATTAGTGATAAATTGGTTCCTTATTTTCATGTTACGCCTGAATCGGAGAATGCGAGTTATAAGACATGGATTGCCGTTACAGGCATGAATAGCTATATAAAAATTGAGCAGACCGGAAGTAATAAATTTAAAGTCACTGATATGTATCGTGAGTTTAATGACGAAACAAAGTGTTTTGATAAAAAGTGTAGGGATATGGATTTTAGTGGTCGAAACGTAAAAGAGTTTATAAGGTTATTATCAGATCACGATCAATTTGAAAAAGATCAAATCTCAGAATTAACAGTTGCTGCAAATGCTCTTAAGCTGGAAGTTGCTAAAAATAACTATAACATGAAATACTCTTTTGATAGGCAAACCGAACGCCGAATGATAGAGCTTATAAGGGAACAAAAAGATTTAATTCCAGAAAAGTATTTACATCAATCATCTATAAAAAACCTTAAGCTTCATGAGGATGAATTTAGCTCACTCCTTGCAGATACAGAAAGACAAGTTCTGGAGGGAAGTTCATTTGTTTTATGTTGTGGTGAAAAAATAAACGGCACTATAAGTGAATTACTTCGCAAAAAAATTACAGATTCAACACATTCCATCAAATCTCTCACTCTCTCTGAATCTCCTTCTTATGAAGTTTATGAGGAAATATTCAAGAAAGCTGTTTTCACACCTGATGAATGTCATCTGGTGAGAGATTCTTTAGTGCAGGATGGTATAAAGCCAGAAAAAATAGCAAAAATTATTTCTTGTTTATCCAGTCGTACCGGGATTGGAAATTTGTTTTATGCCTGTTCACAAGCATTTCATGTTGCTAATGATAACGCTGCACTTGATGTGCGTCGCGCCGCTACATCTGTTGGCGATACAATAGATGTTTGTCCGAGTTTGGTTGCTTTGAATGGTAGAAGTTACCATCAGCATGTCGATTTCTCAGAATACGGATTCACACAAACCCTTTGCATGTTAGGAGCAGTCGTAAATAACGCGAATGACACCTTTGATGTTGCTAATTATATCTATACCACTAAGGGCGAAAATATTATCGATAACGACGCTGAAGATGATTCTCCCTATGTACATTCCGATGAAAGTTATAGACACAAAGATGATTATTGGTCAAGGGATAATGATATCCGCAATCTAAGGAGAAATTTCTCAGGCAATATTACGATTGCAACCTACAAATAATTTGCTTTTTCTCAATAACACGCACCAAACGCTTACCTCTCAGGTAAGCGTTTTGACGATAAGCGCAACATCATTAAGCCAATACATACCCCATATCCAACTTGAACAACATCGCGCTTATCGTTAAGGTATGCGCGTTTTTTATCCGCCAGGACCCAATCATGATCACCGTTGCCCTTATAGACGATCACCTTATCGTCCGCTCCGGCTTTGCGCAGTTGCTGGGGCTGGAACCTGATTTGCAGGTAGTTGCCGAGTTTGGTTCGGGGCGCGAGGCGCTGGCGGGGCTGCCGGGGCGTGGTGTGCAGGTGTGTATTTGCGATATCTCCATGCCCGATATCTCCGGTCTGGAGTTGCTAAGCCAGCTGCCGAAAGGTATGGCGACAATTATGCTCTCCGTTCACGACAGTCCTGCGCTGGTTGAGCAGGCGCTTAACGCGGGGGCGCGCGGCTTTCTCTCCAAACGTTGTAGCCCTGACGAACTGATTGCTGCGGTGCATACGGTTGCCACGGGCGGCTGTTATCTGACGCCGGATATTGCCATTAAACTGGCATCCGGTCGCCAGGACCCGCTAACCAAACGCGAACGCCAGGTGGCGGAAAAACTGGCGCAAGGAATGGCGGTGAAAGAGATTGCCGCCGAACTGGGCTTGTCACCGAAAACGGTACACGTCCATCGCGCCAATCTGATGGAAAAACTGGGCGTCAGTAACGACGTTGAACTGGCGCGCCGCATGTTTGATGGCTGGTGATGAAGACGTTGTTCTCCCGCTTAATTACCGTTATTGCCTGCTTTTTTATCTTCTCTGCCGCATGGTTTTGCTTGTGGAGTATCAGCCTGCACCTGGTTGAGCGCCCTGATATGGCGGTGCTGTTATTTCCGTTTGGTCTGCGTCTGGGGCTAATGCTGCAATGCCCGCGCGGATACTGGCCGGTGCTGCTGGGCGCGGAGTGGCTGCTGATTTACTGGCTAACGCAGGCGGTCGGTTTAACCCATTTTTCCTTATTGATGATCGGTAGTTTACTGACGTTACTACCCGTTGCGCTGATCTCGCGCTATCGCCATCAACGTGACTGGCGCACCTTGCTGTTACAGGGGGCGGCCCTGACGGCGGCGGCGTTGTTGCAGTCGCTGCCCTGGCTTTGGCACGGCAAAGAGTCGTGGAATGCGCTACTACTGACTTTAACTGGCGGCCTGACGCTGGCCCCTATATGTCTGGTGTTCTGGCACTATCTCGCCAATAACACCTGGCTGCCGCTCGGCCCGTCGTTAGTTTCTCAACCGATCAACTGGCGCGGGCGGCATCTGGTCTGGTACTTGCTGCTGTTTGTTATTAGTCTCTGGCTCCAGTTGGGATTGCCGGACGAACTGTCGCGCTTTACACCATTCTGCCTGGCGCTGCCGATTATCGCGCTGGCCTGGCACTATGGCTGGCAAGGGGCGCTGATTGCGACGTTGATGAACGCCATCGCGCTGATCGCCAGTCAAACCTGGCGCGATCATCCGGTGGACTTATTGCTCTCGCTGCTGGTGCAAAGTCTGACAGGGTTGTTACTGGGCGCAGGTATCCAGCGGTTGCGTGAACTTAACCAGTCGCTGCAAAAAGAACTAGCGCGCAATCAGCATCTGGCTGAACGTTTGTTAGAAACTGAAGAGAGCGTGCGCCGCGACGTGGCGCGTGAGCTGCACGACGATATCGGTCAGACCATCACTGCTATTCGTACTCAGGCGGGCATTGTTCAGCGACTGGCGGCAGATAACGCCAGCGTGAAGCAGAGCGGGCAGCTCATCGAACAACTGTCGCTGGGTGTTTACGATGCGGTGCGCCGTTTGTTAGGGCGGTTGCGTCCGCGCCAGCTGGATGATCTCACCCTGGAGCAGGCCATCCGCTCACTGATGCGGGAAATGGAGCTGGAAGGGCGCGGCATTGTCAGCCATCTCGAATGGCGTATCGATGAGTCAGCGTTAAGTGAAAACCAGCGCGTGACGCTGTTTCGCGTCTGCCAGGAAGGGCTGAACAACATTGTGAAACATGCTGATGCCAGCGCGGTTACGCTGCAAGGCTGGCAGCAGGATGAACGGTTGATGCTGGTGATTGAAGACGATGGTAGCGGTTTGCCACCGGGTTCCGGGCAACAAGGTTTTGGCCTCACCGGAATGCGCGAGCGCGTAACGGCGCTGGGCGGCACATTACACATTTCCTGTCTGCACGGCACGCGTGTCAGCGTTTCTCTACCTCAACGTTATGTCTAAGGTTCGATGATGTTGCCGTTTCTGAAAGCGCCTGCCGATGCGCCATTAATGACTGATAAACATGAAATTGATGCCCGTTATCGCTACTGGCGTCGGCATATTCTGCTGACCATCTGGCTGGGTTACGCGCTGTTTTACTTCACGCGGAAAAGTTTTAACGCCGCGGTACCAGAAATCCTTGCTAACGGCGTGCTCAGCCGTAGCGATATCGGCCTGTTAGCGACCCTGTTTTACATTACTTACGGCGTGTCGAAGTTTGTCTCCGGCATTGTCAGCGATCGCTCAAATGCCCGTTATTTTATGGGGATAGGGCTTATCGCCACGGGCATTATCAACATTCTGTTTGGCTTCTCGACGTCGCTATGGGCGTTTGCCGTACTCTGGGTGCTGAACGCCTTTTTCCAGGGCTGGGGTTCACCGGTGTGTGCGCGTCTGTTAACCGCCTGGTATTCTCGTACCGAGCGCGGCGGTTGGTGGGCATTATGGAACACGGCGCATAACGTCGGCGGCGCACTCATTCCCATTGTGATGGCAGCGGCTGCACTACATTACGGCTGGCGTGCCGGGATGATGATTGCTGGTTGTATGGCGATCGTCGTGGGGATTTTTCTCTGCTGGCGGCTGCGCGATCGCCCGCAGGCGTTAGGTTTACCAGCGGTCGGTGAATGGCGGCACGACGCACTGGAAATTGCTCAACAACAAGAAGGGGCAGGGCTGACGCGTAAAGAGATCCTCACCAAATATGTGTTACTGAATCCGTATATCTGGCTGCTTTCGTTTTGCTATGTGCTGGTCTATGTGGTCCGGGCGGCAATCAACGACTGGGGCAATTTGTATATGTCCGAGACGCTGGGCGTCGATCTGGTCACGGCGAATACGGCAGTGACGATGTTTGAACTGGGCGGATTTATCGGTGCGCTGGTAGCCGGTTGGGGCTCGGACAAATTGTTTAACGGCAACCGTGGGCCGATGAATTTGATTTTCGCCGCCGGAATTTTGCTTTCAGTCGGCTCGCTGTGGCTGATGCCATTTGCCAGCTACGTGATGCAGGCAACCTGCTTCTTCACTATTGGTTTTTTTGTCTTTGGCCCGCAGATGTTAATCGGCATGGCGGCGGCAGAGTGTTCCCACAAAGAGGCGGCAGGGGCGGCGACGGGGTTTGTCGGCTTGTTTGCTTATCTGGGGGCGTCGCTTGCTGGTTGGCCACTGGCGAAAGTACTCGATACCTGGCACTGGAGCGGATTTTTTGTGGTTATCTCTATCGCCGCCGGGATTTCCGCACTGCTGTTACTGCCCTTTTTGAACGCCCAGACACCGCGCGAAGCGTGATGCATCTCACCTTTTCACTTCATATCCGGCAAAACTAAGAAATTTTCCAGGTTTTGCCTGGACGCTATCTCAGGCCTGATTTGCTGCTGATTTTTACAATGCATGCCTCACGCAGGTATTCATTTCAGGAGTAACCCATGCTGGCTTTCTTAAACCAGGTTCGCAAGCCGACCCTGGACCTTCCGCTCGAAGTGCGGCGCAAAATGTGGTTCAAACCGTTCATGCAATCCTACCTGGTGGTCTTTATCGGCTACCTGACGATGTACCTGATTCGCAAGAACTTTAACATCGCGCAGAACGACATGATCTCGACCTACGGGTTGAGCATGACGCAGTTGGGGATGATCGGCCTGGGTTTCTCCATCACTTATGGCGTGGGTAAAACGCTGGTTTCCTACTACGCCGACGGCAAAAACACCAAACAATTCCTGCCGTTCATGCTTATCCTGTCTGCCATTTGTATGCTGGGCTTCAGTGCCAGTATGGGCAGCGGCTCGGTTAGCCTGTTTCTGATGATTGCCTTCTACGCCTTAAGCGGCTTTTTCCAGAGCACCGGCGGTTCGTGCAGTTACTCCACCATCACCAAATGGACGCCGCGTCGTAAGCGCGGGACCTTCCTCGGTTTCTGGAACATATCTCACAACCTTGGCGGTGCAGGCGCAGCAGGTGTGGCGCTGTTCGGCGCAAATTACCTGTTCGATGGCCATGTCATCGGCATGTTTATCTTCCCGTCGATTATCGCGCTGATTGTCGGTTTTATCGGCCTGCGTTACGGCAGCGACTCCCCGGAATCTTATGGCCTCGGCAAAGCTGAAGAACTGTTCGGCGAGGAGATCAGCGAAGAGGATAAAGAGACAGAATCTACCGATATGACAAAGTGGCAGATCTTTGTTGAGTATGTGCTGAAAAACAAAGTGATCTGGCTGCTGTGCTTCGCCAACATTTTCCTCTATGTGGTACGTATTGGTATCGACCAGTGGTCAACCGTATACGCGTTCCAGGAACTGAAACTCTCTAAAGCGGTGGCGATTCAGGGCTTTACGCTGTTTGAAGCTGGTGCGCTGGTCGGTACGCTGCTGTGGGGCTGGCTCTCTGACCTGGCGAACGGTCGCCGTGGCCTGGTGGCCTGCATCGCGCTGGCGCTGATTATCGCCACGCTCGGTGTGTATCAACATGCCAGCAACGAATATATCTATCTGGCTTCTCTCTTTGCGTTGGGTTTCCTGGTCTTTGGCCCGCAATTGTTGATTGGTGTGGCTGCTGTTGGTTTTGTACCTAAAAAAGCGATTGGTGCTGCCGATGGTATTAAAGGCACCTTTGCTTACCTGATTGGCGACAGCTTTGCCAAGTTAGGTCTGGGAATGATTGCCGATGGGACGCCGGTATTCGGCCTTACCGGCTGGGCAGGCACCTTCGCCGCGCTGGATATCGCCGCGATTGGTTGTATCTGCCTGATGGCGATAGTGGCGGTGATGGAAGAACGCAAAATCCGCCGCGAGAAAAAAATTCAGCAGTTGACAGTGGCATAAACGTAACTGGTGACTTTTGCCCGGCATGACGCCGGGCTTTTTTTTTATTATTCCGTGACTTCCAGCGTAGTGAAGGCAAATTTCTCGCCATCAAATAGCCCCTGACTGGTTAGTTTCAGCGCGGGGATCACTGGCAGAGAAAGAAACGCCATCTGAATAAACGGCTCATCGGGTAACGGACCGCATTCACGGGCGGCGGCTTTCAAGGCGTCAATTTGTTCCGCCAGCGACTGCGCCGTGTCGGTGCTCATCAGCCCGGCAATGGGCAACGGTAGATGACTTTGTACCTGGCCGTTACGTACCACGCACAACCCGCCGCCATCCTGAATCACCTGATTGACCGCCAGCGCCATCTCTTCGGCACTGCGACCGATCACCACAATATTATGGCTGTCATGACTGACCGTCGCAGCCAGCGCACCTTCATTCAGGCCAAAGCCGCCGAGCAAACCACAAGCCGGAGCCAGTCGTTGCCCGTAACGCTCAAGTACGGCAATAAAGCACACATCATCGCGATCAAAACCATTTTCGCTGTAGACGCTGGAGCGGGAGTGCGTAATCAATTCGTTATGGATGACGTCAATGACCCGATAGCGTTTTCCGGGCATGAATTGCAGGGCAAAGTCGCTGGCGGAAACTGGCTGGCGGGCAATGGTATTGCCATACGGCGGAGCGGATTGTGCCAGTCTCGCCGACTCTTCCGCCTGTAAGGTTTGCGCATCAATCGGTTCGCCTTTCACCAGTACCTGCTGCACCGTGACCTTACGCGCATCGCTCAACAGGACGATATCAGCCTGCTTACCGGGTGCCAGTAAGCCCAGGTGATTCAGACCAAAGTGGCGCGCCGTCGACCAGCTGGCGACGCGATATGCCACATGCAGCGGCACATTGTGTTGTTCGATCAGGCGGCGAATTAAGGCATCGATATGCCCTTCATGAGCGATTTCCCACGGGTTACGGTCATCGGTACAGAGCATGCATTGCGGGCTGTTAAATTCGTTGATCAACGGTGCCAGTGCGTTGAGATTGCGGGCAGCGGACCCTTCGCGGATCATCAACGACATGCCGAGTTGTAATTTTCGGCGTCCTTCTTCCAGCTGATAACTTTCGTGGCAGTTTTCAATACCCGCGGCAATATAGGCGTTGAGTTCTTTACCACCCAAACCCGGGCAGTGACCGTCCAGCGTCAGGTGGCGAAATGCATCCAGTTTATCGAGCAGCGCATTCTGCCCGCTAATTACGCCAGGGTAGTCCATCATTTCTGCAAGGCCGGTAACCTGCGGATGGTCCCGCCAGGCGAGCATCTGTTCAAGGGTAAAACTGGCACCGTTAACATCGCAGCCTTCCAGAGCGGGCACGCAAGAGCTGACCTGTAAGTACTGGTTTTGCCTTGCCTGTTTGGCACAGCGGGCAAACCAGGCGAATCCGGCTTCGCCCATCACGTTGACGATTTCATGAGGGTCGCAAATAACGGTCGTCAGGCCGCGCGGCAGGGTAGCGGTTTCAAAGGTGACCGGCGTCATCATGCTGGATTCAATATGCAGGTGAGCATCAATAAACCCTGGCACTGCCGTTGCGCCGCGGGCATCAATCCGCTGCAAAGCCGGAGCATCAGTGTATTCTGCGCCAACACCGGCAATGTAACGTCCTTTAATCACAATTGGGCCGGAAATTTCTCCGCCATTGATCAGGTCGAGAATAGAGACATTATCAATAATATAATCGGCAACAGCGTCGCCACGGGAAACGGCTAACAATTCCTGGTATTCAGCCCGGCTAATGTGATGAAATTTATGGTTAATAGAATTATTCATATTTTTCTCATTTTGATTTTATCAATTTGATTATTATTTATCATAAAGAAACGTCGCGAGATTATTAAAGAATATCCATTAATGTGCAATTGAAATGTGATAATTATCACTGAACCGTTGTTGTCATTTGTTTTACAAAAGCAAGGGATTAAATCTCCTCCAATGGACAAAAAAATGAATAATGACAATACCGATTACGTGAGTAATGAATCAGGGACGCTTTCGCGATTATTTAAACTACCTCAGCATGGGACCACCGTCCGCACAGAATTGATTGCGGGGATGACCACTTTTTTAACCATGGTGTACATCGTTTTTGTGAACCCGCAAATCCTCGGCGCGGCACAAATGGACCCGAAAGTGGTGTTTGTTACCACCTGTTTGATTGCCGGTATCGGCAGTATTGCGATGGGGATATTTGCTAACTTACCCGTGGCGCTGGCTCCGGCAATGGGGCTGAACGCCTTCTTTGCCTTCGTGGTCGTGGGGGCTATGGGGATCTCCTGGCAAACCGGGATGGGCGCGATATTCTGGGGTGCAATTGGGCTATTTTTGCTCACGCTGTTTCGTATCCGGTACTGGATGATCTCCAACATTCCATTAAGTTTACGTATTGGTATCACCAGTGGAATTGGATTATTTATCGCCTTAATGGGATTAAAAAATACTGGCGTTATTGTCGCCAATAAAGACACCCTGGTGATGATTGGCGATTTAAGTTCTCACGGTGTGTTGTTAGGTATTTTAGGGTTTTTTATTATAACCGTGTTGTCATCACGTCATTTTCATGCCGCGGTGCTGGTTTCTATTGTGGTGACGTCTTGCTGTGGATTATTTTTCGGTGATGTTCATTTTAGCGGCGTCTATTCCATTCCGCCTGATATTAGCGGCGTCATTGGTGAAGTAGATTTGAGCGGCGCGTTAACACTTGAACTCGCCGGTATCATTTTCTCCTTTATGCTGATCAACCTATTTGATTCATCAGGAACATTAATTGGTGTAACTGATAAAGCTGGCTTAATAGATAGTAACGGTAAATTCCCCAATATGAATAAGGCGCTGTATGTTGATAGCGTCAGTTCGGTGGCGGGCGCGTTTATCGGTACCTCGTCTGTTACTGCCTATATTGAAAGTACTTCTGGTGTGGCAGTCGGTGGTCGCACGGGGCTAACGGCTGTCGTGGTCGGCGTTATGTTCCTGTTAGTTATGTTCTTCTCACCGCTGGTGGCGATGGTTCCTCCTTACGCAACCGCCGGAGCGTTAATCTTTGTTGGCGTGCTGATGACTTCGAGCCTGGCGCGCGTTAACTGGGATGATTTTACCGAATCAGTGCCCGCATTTATTACCACGGTGATGATGCCCTTTACTTTCTCGATCACCGAAGGGATTGCACTCGGCTTTATGTCGTACTGCATCATGAAAGTATGCACCGGGCGCTGGCGCGATCTGAACCTGTGTGTGGTGGTGGTCGCAGCTCTGTTTGCACTGAAGATTATTCTGGTGGATTAGTAACTGGCGAGGGTTTCCAGATATCATGAGTTCTGATTACGCAGGAGAACTCATGATCTGGATAATGCTCGCCACGCTGGCGGTAGTGTTTGTGGTTGGTTTTCGGGTGCTGACATCCGGGGCCAGAAAAGCGATTCGCCGTCTCAGCGATCGGCTGAATATCGATGTCGTACCCGTGGAGTCGATGGTCGATCAAATGGGAAAGTCAGCTGGTGACGAATTTTTACGTTATTTGCATCGTCCGGATGAGTCGCACCTGCAAAACGCCGCGCAGGTGTTGCTCATCTGGCAAATTGTCATTGTCGATGGTAGCGAACAGAACCTGCTGCAATGGCATCGGATTTTACAAAAAGCCCGCCTTGCCGCGCCGATTACCGATGCTCAGGTCAGGCTGGCGCTGGGTTTTCTGCGCGAAACTGAACCTGAAATGCAGGATATTAATGCTTTTCAGATGCGCTATAACGCATTCTTTCAGCCTGCCGAGGGCGTTCACTGGCTGCATTAAAACCGCTTCGTCTTATCAGCCTACAGACCGTGCCTGACCTGTCGAGTGGATAAGGCGTTCACGCCGCGTCCGGTATCGGAACTGACAGTAGGTGAACGCATTATCTACGTTCTATTTACAGCAGCACATCCAGCCCGTGTTTTTGCACAATGCTGAGCAGTTTTAATGAAATGCCATTGGGGCGTTTAGCGCCACTTTCCCATTTTTGTACAGTTGAAACGCTGGTATTGAGATAGTGAGCGAAGACGGGCTGACTCACTTTTAATTTTTCCCGCAGTGCTTTTATCTCAACAGGTTGTAAGTCTTGCACGCTGGTCAGGCAGGCTTTGTCAAAAGTACGCATTGTTTCGGCAGAAATAGCATCGACGCTGGACAATCCAGCCGCTGCGCTGTGAATAGCCTCAAATGCAGGACTTTTAAATTTAGTTTTTGCAGTCATAGCAGATCTCTGTCAGTTCTTTAGTGTTAATCATTGCTGTTAGCTGGGCTTTCGTCAGGAAGGCATAATGCTTTGCAAGTTCACGAAACCCAGCCAGTTCCTGACTATTGATGTTCGACATATCCTGTTTTGCATATAAAAACGTGTAAAACCAATTGCTTCCCCCTTTTGCCAGAATAATTGCACGCTCACGATTTTGGTGAAGGCGCTTTTTAAAAACGCCACCACCAAGTGCATCAGCTTTACCTTGCTCCGTTTCTAAAATGGCCCGGCACAACTCTTCATCTGTTATTGCATGAGACCTGGCTTCCCTTGCAAACCATTTGGTTTTAAACACGCGCATATCGTTGAGGTCCTGTTATTAAAGTATATCACCAAGTGCAATACTTTATCCCTTATTCCCAACCCAATCGCGAAAATGCATATCAGCTTGCCCTATGATTTTTGTTTCTTCGAGCAGCCTCGAACTTTTCCCACAACACCGTAAAAGTTGCAAAAACGTTAAATGCGTCACACATTTCAATGTTAAAGTGGTCGGCTTTTCCCCTGAAACATGCCACGGGTAACACCATGAGTGAATTTATTGCCGAAAACCGCGGCGCGGATGCCATCACCCGACCGAACTGGTCAGCCGTTTTCTCGGTGGCGTTTTGTGTCGCCTGTCTGATTATCGTTGAGTTTTTGCCCGTCAGTTTGTTGACGCCAATGGCCCAGGATTTAGGCATTTCGGAAGGGGTTGCCGGGCAATCGGTGACCGTGACCGCCTTTGTGGCAATGTTTGCCAGTTTGTTTATTACCCAGACAATTCAGGCCACTGACCGCCGCTACGTTGTTATTTTATTTGCCGTTTTGCTGACGCTCTCCTGTTTGCTGGTTTCCTTTGCTAACTCATTCAGTTTGCTTTTAATTGGTCGTGCCTGTCTGGGGCTGGCGCTGGGCGGGTTCTGGGCGATGTCGGCGTCGCTGACCATGCGTCTGGTACCGCCGCGTACGGTGCCGAAGGCGCTGTCGGTGATCTTCGGCGCGGTTTCTATTGCGCTGGTGATTGCCGCACCGTTGGGCAGTTTTTTAGGCGAGCTTATCGGTTGGCGCAATGTCTTTAATGCGGCGGCGGTGATGGGCGTGCTGTGTATTTTCTGGATTATCAAATCATTGCCTTCGCTGCCAGGCGAACCCTCGCATCAGAAACAAAATACTTTCCGCTTATTACAACGTCCGGGTGTGATGGCAGGGATGATCGCCATCTTCATGTCTTTCGCCGGGCAGTTTGCTTTCTTCACGTATATTCGCCCGGTGTATATGAACCTGGCGGGATTCGGCGTGGATGGCTTAACTCTGGTGCTGTTGAGTTTTGGTATCGCCAGCTTTATTGGTACGTCGCTTTCGTCGTTCATTCTTAAACGTTCGGTAAAACTGGCCTTAGCAGGCGCGCCGTTAATACTGGCTGTGAGTGCGTTGGTGCTGACGTTGTGGGGAAGCGATAAAATCGTTGCTACCGGCGTGGCGATTATCTGGGGGCTAACTTTTGCATTGGTTCCTGTCGGCTGGTCAACGTGGATCACCCGCTCACTGGCCGATCAGGCAGAAAAAGCCGGGTCTATTCAGGTGGCGGTTATTCAGCTTGCTAATACCTGTGGCGCGGCAATCGGCGGTTATGCGCTGGATAATATTGGTCTGACTTCGCCGTTGATGTTGTCCGGCACATTGATGTTGCTGACGGCGTTATTGGTCACCGCAAAGGTGAAAATGAAGTAACGTATTTACAGGAGGGTTATTTCTCTGGCGGGAAAGCTCTCCTGTTCTGCCCCCTGATAACGCTTGATCAGGTATTGTTCTTATCTTGTTGTTATTTCCATTATTCCGCCTGTATTCATCATTTGCTAATCATGAATCATCATTTTCCCTCATGTTAAAGAAAGGTCATTTAATCTGAACGCATAGCGACAGGGATGACAAATGGCAGGGAAAGCGCATGGGAATGGCGAGCGTCGGGGCGATAACACCATATGTGGATTGGGGGATCGTTTACGTCGTCTGACCGCCGGTATTTGCCTGATTACACAAACTATATTCCCTGTTATGGCCGCTGCCCCTACGCATATTAATCATGCGCATTCGGATACTGCCACGTCCCTGATCCTGCCGAACGTTAAAACTATTCCATACACCCTGGGGGCATTGGAAACGCCACCAACGGTCGCGGCACGCTTTGGTATCACCGTTGATGAATTACGTCGCCTGAATCAGTTTCGTACCTTTGCGCGGGGCTTTGACAATGTGCGTCAGGGCGATGAAATAGATGTGCCCCTCATTAACAGTAATAGCCCTGAAGCGCGCAACCTGAAAGCAATGCAGATGGAGCGCGACGGCAAAGATCCGCAAATGCAGGTCGCGGAAGTGGCGCAGCAAAGCGGAACACTTTTAGCTCGCGATATGGACAGCGAACAGGCGGCGAGTATGGCGCGTGGCTGGGTGGCTTCTTCTGCATCTGCGCAGGCAACGGACTGGCTCAGTCGTTGGGGAACTGCCCGGGTATCTCTTGGTGTGGATGAAGATTTCAGCCTTAAAAGCTCTTCATTCGAATTTCTCCATCCCTGGTACGAAACGCCGGATAACCTGGTCTTCAGCCAGCACACACTTCACCGTACGGATGATCGCACTCAAACCAACCACGGTATCGGCTGGCGTTATTTCACCCCGAGCTGGATGTCTGGCGTCAATATGTTTATCGATCATGACCTGACCCGCTATCACACCCGAACCGGGATAGGCGTTGAATACTGGCGCGATTACCTGAAACTGAGCGGCAACGGTTATCTGCGCCTGAGTAACTGGCGTAGTGCACCGGAACTCGACCATGACTATGAAGCACGTCCAGCGAACGGTTGGGATCTTCGCGCCGAAGGCTGGTTACCGGCCTGGCCGCAGCTGGGCGGCAAGCTGGTCTATGAACAATATTATGGCGATGAAGTGGCGCTGTTTGGTAAAGACGAGCGACAAAATGATCCTCACGCGATTACCGCAGGTTTGAGTTACACCCCCGTTCCCTTAATCTCCTTTAGTGCCGAGCAACGGCAGGGCAAACAGGGAGAAAACGACACCCGAATTGGTATGGAGTTGACGTTGCAACCTGGTCATTCACTGCAAAAACAGCTCGATCCAGCTGAAGTTGCAGCTCGGCGCAGCCTTGTGGGTAGTCGCTATGACCTGGTCGATCGTAATAACAATATCGTCCTCGAATATCGCAAGAAAGAGCTGGTGCGGCTGACGCTGACCGATCCGTTGAAAGGCAAGCCGGGTGAGGTTAAATCGCTGGTTTCTTCCTTACAAACCAAATATGCGCTGAAAGGTTATGACATTGAAGCCGCCTCCCTGCAATCAGCGGGCGGAAAAGTAGCTGTTTCCGGCAAGGATATTCAGGTCACTATTCCTCCCTACCGATTCACGGCAATGCCTGAAACCGACAACACTTACCCGATAGCGGTTACAGCGGAAGATTCGAAAGGAAATTTCTCCCGGCGTGAAGA
This sequence comes from Shigella dysenteriae, assembly GCF_022354085.1. Taxonomy (NCBI): domain Bacteria; kingdom Pseudomonadati; phylum Pseudomonadota; class Gammaproteobacteria; order Enterobacterales; family Enterobacteriaceae; genus Shigella; species Shigella dysenteriae. The sequence goes on along the minus strand of NZ_CP055055.1, from coordinate 4,773,852 downwards.
AAGTATGGTGGTCGTGGAAAAACCCACATTAAGCCTCGCCGATTCAACGCTTTCTGTCGATCTGCAAATCCTGCTTGCTGATGGAAAATCAACCTCAATGCTGACCTATACCGCGCGAGATTCCAGCGGCAAGCCAATCCCAGGTATGACGTTAAAAACACAGGTGAAAGGTTTGCAGGATTTCGCCTTAAGCGAATGGAAAGACAACGGTAACGGAACCTATACCCAAATAGTTACCGCCGGGAAGACGTCTGGCGCGTTATCGCTGATGCCGCAATTTAACGGCGACGATATCGCTAAGACGCCAGCGCTGATTGCTATCGTGGCGAATACGGCATCCCGCGCTGACTCCACGATTGAGACAGACCAGGATAATTACGTCGCGGGTAAGCCGATAGTCGTTAAAGTGACCCTGAGAGATGATAACGGCAACGGGGTTACCGGACGAAAAGAACTTCTCAAACAAACCGTTAAAGTAGACAACACGAAGGCTGATGCCGTTAGTGCCTGGACGGAAGAAAGTGAGGGAATTTACAAAGCAAGCTATACGGCCCATCTCATTGGCGACAAATTAACGGCCCAGCTGACGATGCCCGGCTGGCAAACCAAACATTCGGATGCGTTCAGTATTGCGGGTGATAAAGATACCGCCAAAATCGCTGCGATGCAGATCACCGCGAATAACGCAGTTGCCAGACGCGATCACAATACCGTCGCTGTGACGGTCAGGGATGTGCATCAAAATTTACTGCAGGGACAAAATGTTACCTTCACGGTCGTGAATGGTGCGGCGGTTTTTGCCGATCCGAATGGCGGTATTGTGACGACAGATAAAGACGGGATAGCCAGCGTTAACCTTGCCAGTGACCAGGCGGTAAACAGTCTTATCAAGGCCGAGATCAATGGCAGTAGTCAGTCTGTGGAAGTGAGCTTTATCACTGGCGATATCTCGCAGCTGACCTCCACCATCAAGACGGACGATGTGTCATACACTGCGGGTGGCAAGATAAAAGTGTCCGTCACCCTTATGGATGAGCAGAAAAACCTGGTGAAAGGGATGGCTTCGCTGCTCGCGGGTAGCGGTGTGGTCGAGGTGAGCGGTACAGATAAAAATGAAACGGGTAACTGGAGCGAAGAGTCTGACGGCGTTTATACCACCACCCGAACCGCGAAGATTGCTGGCGATCGCCATTACGCCACGCTGAAACTATCGACATGGAGTAGCGCGCAGCAATCCGATGCGTATGCCATCCGCGAAAGCGGAGCTGTGCTGGCTTATTCCTCCATCGTTACCGACAAAACGACCTACACCGCGGGCGGCGTGATAAAAGTTACGGTAACACTCAAGGATAGCTATGAAAACCTGGTCGGGGGGCAACGAGACGCTATCAACCTGGCTATCCAGCTGCCAAATACAAAAGCGGAAAGCATCGCCTGGAATGAAGATCAAAAAGGAATTTATACCGCAACGTATACCGCCTTACTCCCTGGCACCGGTTTAAAAGCACAGCTACAGATGTCCGACTGGGCGAGCGCTCTGACTTCAAATGATTACAGTATTAGTGGCGATGCCGCCAGCGCACAAATTGTCGCGATGCAAGTGACAACGGGTAACCCGGATGTGCTGGCGAATGGCAGCGATCGACATACGGTGAATGTCCGGGTGGAAGATCAGTTTGGCAATGTGCTGCCGGAGCAGACCGTCACCTTTACGGTGACGAAGGGGGCGGCTGTATTTGCCAATGCAGGGCAGAGCGCAGATATCAGGACGGATGCGCATGGTATGGCAGAGGTTGATCTGAGCAGTACCGTAGCGGATGCCAGCACTGTTGAGGCTAAGGTCAATCAAAGCAGCGATAGTAAAACGGTGAACTTTGTTGCTGATGTCAGCACGGCGCAGATCGCTGATCTGGTGGTCATTAAGGATGGCTCAGTGGCAGACGGTTCGACGGCGAACACGCTGCGGGTGAGGGTGACGGATGCGTTCGGTAATGCGCTGGACGGGCAGACGGTCAGCGTGTTGGCGGACAACAGCGCAACGGTCGCTCCGACGGTTATCACCGAGCCGGACGGGACGGTGGAGATCTCTGTTACCAGCCAGACGGCGGGAGTCAGTGCGGTCACCGCCAGTATCAACAACAGCAGCCTGAGCCGGAACGTGACGTTTGTTGCCGATGTCAGGACGGCGAAGATCGCTGATCTGGAGGTCATTAAGGATGGTTCAGAGGCGGACGGTGCGACGGCGAACACGCTGCGTGCGAGGGTAACCGATGCATTCGGAAATGCGCTTGCCGGGCAGACGGTCAGCGTGACTGCAGGCAACAGCGCAACGGTTGCCCCGACGGTGATTACAGAGCCGGACGGGACGGTGGAAATCAGTGTCACCAGCCAGACGGCGGGGATCAGTACAGTCACTGCCAGCATCAACAGCAGCAGCCTGAGCCGGGATGTGACGTTTATTGCGGATGTCAGGACGGCGCAGATCGCGGAGCTGGTGGTCATTAAGGACAACTCAGTGGCAGACGGCGCGACGGCGAACACGCTGCAGGTGAAGGTCACCGATGCATTCGGTAATACGCTTGCCGGGCAGACGGTCAGTGTGACAGCAGGCAACGGCGCAACGGTTGCCCCGACGGTGATTACAGAGCCGGACGGTATGGTGGAGATCAGTGTCACCAGCCAGACGGCGGGAGCCAGTACTGTCACTGCCAGCATCAACAGCAGCAGCCTGAGCCGGAACGTGACGTTTATTGCGGATGTCAGGACGGCGCAGATCGCGGATCTGGTGGTCATTAAGGATGGTTCAGAGGCGGACGGTTCGACGGAGAACACGCTGCGGGCGAGGGTGACCGATGCGTTCGGCAATGCGCTTGCCGGGCAGACGGTCAGCGTGTTGGCGGACAACGGCGCAACGACTGCCCCGACGGTCATCACAGAGCCGGACGGTACGGTGGAGATCTCAGTCACCAGTCAGACGGCGGGGATCAGTGCAGTCACTGCCAGCATCAACAACAGCACCCTGAGCCAGAACGTGATGTTTATCGCCGATATCAGGACGGCGCAGATCGCGGAGCTGGTGGTTATTAAGGATGGTTCAGAGGCAGACGGTGCGACGGCGAACACGCTGCGGGCGAGGGTGACCGATGCGTTCGGCAATGCGCTTGCCGGGCAGACGGTCAGTGTGACAGCAGGCAACGGCGCAACGGTTGCCCCGACGGTGATTACAGAGCCGGACGGTATGGTGGAAATTAGTGTCACCAGCCAGACGGCAGGCACCACTGCGGTCACTGCCAGCATTAACAGCAGCAGCCAGAGCCGGGATGTGACGTTTATCGCCGATGTCAGAACGGCGCAGATCGCGGACCTGGTGGTCATTAAGGACGGCTCAGTGGCTGACGGCGCAATGGCGAACATGCTGCAGGTAAAGGTTACCGATGCTAACGGCAATGTGCTTGCCGGGCAGACGGTCAGCATGATGGCAGGCAACGGTGCAACGGTTGCCCCGACGGTGATTACAGAGCCGGACGGTACGGTGGAGATCCCTGTCACCAGCCAGACGGCGGGAGCCAGTGCGGTCACCGCCAGTATCAACAGCAGCAACGCGAGCCGGAACGTGACGTTTGTTGCCGATGTCAGGACGGCGAAGATCGCGGATCTGGTGGTCATTAAGGACGGCTCAGTGGCAGACGGCGCAATGGCGAACACGCTGCAGGTGAAGGTCACCGATGCGTTCGGCAATGCGCTTGGCGGACAGACGGTCAGCGTGACGGCAGGCAACAGCGCAACGGTCACTCCGACGGTCACCACGCAGTCGGACGGTACGGTGGAGTTCAGTGTCACCAGTCAGACGGCGGGAGTTAGCGCAGTCACAGCAACCATCAACAATCATAGCCTGAGCCAGAACGTCACCTTTGTACCGGGTGACGCATCGCAGCTCACTTCAACCGTTGAAACAAATAAGTCTAACTACACGGTTGGAGAGACCATCACCATCACGGTAACGCTCCGGGATGCGTTCGATAATCTGGTAACCGGTGCAGCTTCACAGTTAGCCGCTAATAGTGTGCTGACGGTGGATGGCACCGACCCGTCAGAAACGGGAAGCTGGGTTGAATCAGGTGGCGTGTATACCACAACCCGAATGGCGACGATTGCCGGTACCGATCAGCACGCTAACCTGCAACTGCAGACGTGGAGTGATGGTGTAACGTCAGATCGCTATGACATACAGTCCGGTTCTCCGGCGCAAGCCACATCAACTATCGCCACAGATAAAAACGCATACATCGCTGGCGAGACTATAACCGTCGCCGTGACGCTGAAAGACGCGCACGGTAACCTGGTTGAAGGGGGCGAGTCCTTACTGTCTGGTGATAACGTAACAGTAGAAGGAGCCGTACGTTCAGGAGGATGGTCTGAAACTGCCGGTGTTTATACTGCTACATGGTCGGCGCAAATGGCGGGAGACTCTCACCACGCGACGCTGACGTTGCCTGAGTGGGGCGGCAGTAAACAATCAGAGAGTTATTCCATCCACAGTGGTGCTCCGGTGCAGGCAAATTCTGCTATCAGGACAGATAAATCGGCATATATCGCCGGGGATCCATTAACCGTCACGGTAACGTTGCGGGATGAGTTTGGTAATCCTGCTTTAGGGCTGACATCAGAAGTCATCGAGTCATATATCGATAATTTCGCGGTAGGCGGCGCAACTCCCGATTCTCTGTATTGGGTCGAGCAGAATAGTGGTGAATATACCATTGTCTGGACAGCATGGGTTGCCGAGGAAAATCTGGTTGCCAGTCTGAAATTAAAAACATGGGCAATGGAGATTAAGTCCTCATTATACGGAATACAACCAGGTGCGGCGGCACAAACTCAATCCACGATTGTCACGGACAAAACGAAATATATCGCTGGGGATAGCATAACGGTGACCGTTGTTCTTAAAGATGCCCAGGGTAACTTTATTACTGATGGTGTCGCGCAGCTTAATGAGGAAAACGTACAAGTCAGGAACGCTGATTCTATTCAAGGCAATAATTGGGTTTACAACGGCGATGGTAAATATCAAAGACAGTATATGGCGCATTTTGCGGAAGCGAACTTGAATGCGCAACTGAAGATGGCTGGTTGGAGCGATGCCAATTATTCAAAAAACTACACTATTAACAGAGGTGAAGTAAGTATGTTTCGTTCACAGCTTCGTATACACGAAGTTTTAGTGGTAGCTGGGGCGGATATACCTGTCAGTGTTTTATTAGCTGATGAATTTGGTAATCCTGTGAATGACGGTCTGGATTTGCTGACAGATGATGCAGTGTACTTACAAAATGTGGAAAAGAAAGAGGGGACTAAATGGGTGTCAGTGGGTGAAGGCAGATATGAGCGTACCTATAGGGCCTACAAAGAAGGAGAAAACTTAAACTCATATCTACATATTAATGGTTGGTATGTAAACGGGCAACCGTCTTATACCATCCTACCTTTTGTCGAAGTCGAGTCGCTGAGTGTTAATGGTGTAAGATTCAGGGCGACAGATGGTTTTCCAGAAACAGGGTTTGATGGTGCAAAATTCACGCTGTTACTAACCCATAATATGAGAAATACGGATTATAATTGGACGGCTGGGATTTATGGAATTAATGTTGACAGTAATGGAGAAGTAACATTATCTCTGCTAATAAGAAGTGAAGTTACTATTACCGGGAAACCCAAGAATGGTAAAGGGAATGATGTTGTATTTAAATTCAAGATTAAAAAATGGTTTACTAGTTTAGGTGCTGCCAGTAGTAATACCTGGGATATCATAAATGCTTCATGCAGCTATGGTCAAATGCCGTCATCTTTAGAATTAGCGCAGCGGCCAAGCGGTGGGGTAGTACCGCGAAAAGTAGGTACGTTGTGGGGCGAATATGGTAATTTGAAAACTTATGGGAACGCTTTTAGCGGTACGGATTATTGGACAACCACTCAGCTCTTAGGGGTACACGAGAAATTTAATCCTGAAACTGGTATATCAGAGCTTGGGACAGGAAAGTCTTCTGGCTTGTGTGTAGAGTATTATTAACGAAGTAATCACTAAATTGCCCTGCATCAGCAGGGCAATTTATATTAGTTCTTACGCAGAAGTACGCATCACACCAATAGTATTAAATTCATTTTTCACACTGAGCAAACGGGGGTCATGAAGCAAAACATTTGACCACAAATCATTCTCTTTAATTAATTGTTGCCAGCGCTTTTCATATTCTTTTTTACCATAAACAGTGTAAATTAACGGCAAAATAACACCATTGATTTTGTTAGTGTTAATATTTGCCAGTAACTTCATAATGTCATTTTTTATAGATGCGCCATAGATCAGAAACTTCGTATAAAGCGAGTTAACGCAGGTGTAATCAAGACCATGTTCGGGTTCAAGTTTAAGCAATAAACTTTTGGCTTTGTCATTATGTCCTTTCAGTGCCATGAACATAGCCAGAATAGATGTAATAATTGGATTGTTACAGGTGTTTTGACTGTTAAGATTTAATGCAAAAGATATCGCGTTATCGAGTGGTGATGTATAATAAAGTATAATTAATTTAAGAATGCTTATGCCCATTTTATTGGGTTCAAGAGCAATGCTTTTTTCTATTAGATTAAATGCTCTTGCAAGGTCACCATTCAAAAAACATAGCAGAGACTGATAATAATAAACGTCTGGCGAATTAGGTTTGAGTAAATGTGCTTGTTTAAATAGCACATTAGACACTGAATGTTCATCTTTTAGCCCACTGATTAAACCCAGTAAACCCAATGCCTGAGAATTTGAAGGGTTAATTTCCAGAGCCTTTTCAATGGAGGTTACTGCCGTAGTTATTGCTTGTTTTTGTTCACTGATTCCAAGGAGTGCTAATGATATATGGCATTCCGCCAGGCAACAGTAGGGCAAGGTATTTTGCGGTTGCGTACTCACACAATCTCTAAATATTACTAATGCTCGTTTCAAACTTTCTGGTGTATAACGGTACATTTCCATCCTGCCATTCATATACATAACAGCAGAATCCAGAGATGGCATTTGTTGTGTATTAATGGATTTAAAATTAATGTTGGGTATTTTTTCAATAAGAATATTAATTACTTGTGATAATAGCACGGAAAGAGGATTGTCGGGGTTGAAATCAATACTTTGATGATCAATCAATTTATGCGTTCTGGCATGGATTAACTCAATAAATAAACGCCAGTTTTTACCATAGTGAACGACCTGACCCATAATATAATATTCTGGACCTGTTTTATTGATAAACTGATGGATAGTGGAGAAATCACTGGCCTCATTGGTTACCGAAGCGGGTAAAATATCTAAACCACAAAAAGCATATTTTGAAAGGCCCTGGACCAGTTCGTAATGGAGTTTTAGAACATTGATCGAACCTTCAGTACGAAAGGGAAAAACGGCAAGAGTGGTGGTCGACTTTACCGGTTCATTATCGGTTACAATCACAATGGGGACAGTAAAACGGTATCCACGACCATAGACCGTTTCGATATACTTACACTGTTTATTCTCATGCAAAAGTTTACGTAATGCATAAATACACCGTGTTAAAGATTCATCACTAGCAACACTCGCGCTCCAGACCTTATCGATAATCTCTTCTTTGCTAACAATTTCACCGTCAGCATTAAGTAATAGAATTATAACGCCAAGTTCTTTCGGGGGAATATGATATTCTTTATTTTTGAATAATAATATTCCATTGTTTTTTAATACAAAGTCGCCAAATATATATTGTTGTGTATTATTTTTTCCATGTTGCAGTTGCATAGAACGCTCCTTCCATTTTCTCTATTCATAGTATTAATTTGATCTGTCTAAAATAAAGTATTGGCAGAATTGCTCTATCAAAAAACGCTCATTTTGTAAGATTGTGATGAAAAAATGAATGAAAGGTGATGCTTAATAATATGAAACGCTGGTCCCATTTTACGGGACCAGATAGTGGACGATAATTGTAGGTGTTACTTAATCAGAAACGTAAATAATCTTTCGCTGAATCAAACAACGCAGTAATGGTTGAAGATAATAATTTGATAATCGTATCGTAGGTAGAGTTGGCTGTACTGTATTTAGTCGTGATAACCTGTACGTCGGTTTTCATGTTTTCTGCCTGGCTGTTATAGCCCGCCAGCCATGCCTGGTATTCAGCCGTGCTTATTTCGTAGCCGGTGAATTCTTTAGATATATTTTTTTCCTTCCCTTTATCATCCCTGTGTACCATTGAGTCTGAAGACTGACTCATACTGTCAATAATCTGAGGGTTGGGAATAATAACATACAGACCGCTACCTTGTGGTTCAACTTCGACAATCGGAGAAGGTGTGCGGTGTTTGGGATCGGGTGGAATGACCGGAAGTCCTAAAGCGGCGCACCATTTTTCTGCTTCTTCCAGTGGAACACCAATTTTGTCAGCAGGTGCCGGAGGGTATAAAACATAGTCTGGATTGTAGTGATAATGAAAGTCACCATTAGGATATTTATCGATATAATAAAAATGCATCAAAGCCTTTTGAAATGCATTGACATCAAAAACTATCGCATCGCCTTTTTTATTAGAGTGAGTCCATTTTCCCATATTGCTTTGGATATGTTCACTGAAGTCCTGCCAGTATGCGCTCATTATCTCAACGCTATTTGCATAGATTTCGAGGTAGTCGCTACCGAGCACACTCATCAAATCAGCAATATCACTGCATATATATTTATCACTTTTAAATTCGCTTGAACTACTGGCCGTTAAAGTACTGCTGGTTGCTGAACTTCTCATTTCAGGCGCAAAACTATCTAAAGAAGCGATAGTGTGAGTTAAGGTTCCTTTGGTCGTTGCCATTGCACTTGTCCTGGTTGTGTTGTGAGCAACGTTAGCCAGCGTTTTTCTCACAGAGTTATGCAGGGCAAATATTTTAGCGGGATCCTTTAATTTTCTGTCAATAGTATTAACATTTTCTGTAAGCTGCAGAACGTTTTTTATCAGCAAATAACTTTCGTGTAAGAGCGCGGATCCTTTCTCTGACAGGTTCTCAGTTGGGAAATTTCTGAGCATGTTTTTAACGAAGTTAAGTTGTATGTCATGCTGGCATTTCCAGACTTCATTTCGCGGGCTACGTTCACTGACTAAAGTTGATAGTTTCTCAACATCTTTCTTGAGCATAGCGCCAATATTATTATCCTTACTGGCGCTGTTATGCAAATTTCCCTCGCTTTTGCTGTTTACCAGTTGATGAGGCTCCTCACTTTGCGAGGATGCCTCTTTAAGAGGAATGTTTGCGTTCTGCTGGCGTAGAATATCTATATTTAAATTATTATCTTTATTAATCATGTGTCATTCCTCCTTAAATATAATTAACTATTATTGCAATTATTTATGAGCGAATGCCTTGAACGATAGCACTATCAGTATCAATAATGGTTTGTATTATTTGCTGTAATAAATTGAGTGCCTGATCTCTTCCTTGAACATCACGATTAATTTGATCCAGATAGCTACTCATAACTGAATGCATAACATTTTTAGCCTGCTCAACAATGTCTTTTTCTGCATGAGTAGTGCTTTCTAGAATTCTAAGTGATGCTTGAGTTGATTGATTAGCAAGCTGTGAAAGTACATCTGCTTTACCTATAGTAAAATATTTATTATATTTTCTGTTATGTTTTATACTAATACGCTCGTTTTTATCTCTAATCTTTTCTTCCGTAGTTTCTTTTTCTTTATCGTAATATTTCAGAATTTCTTCTTTTTGTTCTTCATTAAGAGTTGTATCTTTCGTTGTTGTTTTTATTTCTTCATCTATTTGCTTGAGATAAGCTTGTTGATCTTGTACTTCCCTTTTTAATCCTCGCTGTGTTTTATCATCAGTTCCACTGATAGTGTGCTTCTGATCAGGTGTAAGGGTTTGCATCTTTTCGGGATGGCTTCTGAAATTTGCTACAACAGATGCTGCAGCTCCAGCTGCGCCAACTGTTGACCCGGCAAGAACACCAGCCGAACTTGCCATTGTGGCGTGTACGGTTTCTGTTTTCTGATACTGGACTAGTTGTTCAAAAACGTTGCTCATAATAGCCTCAGACATAGCAGAGGCTTTATACATTGATGTGAATACCCTTAAAAATTCCTCCATAACAGCCTGTTGTCGCATGGTCAAATTATCTAGCATATCAAGGATATTATATTTAGATATTTTAATAGAACTCTGTTCTGCAGAACTGCTTGATTGACTGGATGAAATTGTAGCTTGGTCAAGGTCACCCCTCAAATTATCTAGCGTATTCCTTGAGTAATTAAGATTATCCAATAGTTTTACTCTTAGTTCCGGACAGACTTCTCTGTCTGTATTTTTTAATATTATAAACTGAGAGCTTATGTCATGCTTAATATCTTTAAGGTTATAGTATTGCACAATTTTATTATCATTTGGTATGTTGTTTTCTTTACCATAATCTCTATCAAAGGTTGTTTTATCGAGATTGTTAATATTATGTATGCTGGTCGCATTTTTAATTTCATAGGTGGCCATGTTAAAACCCTCTTATACGATAGAATGGGAAGCAAATTTTAAGGCTTCAGTTCGGTGTTGTAATACTCTTACCATCTGACTTACCTCTTGTTCGACGGTTTTATCCACCCTTTGCAATACTGAAAGCATTTGTTCACGCGTTTTTGATAGATTACTCATGTCCTGTTGTAAAATTGCCATGTCGGCAGAGTTTCCAGCAACAAAACAATTCATCGTCGATGTTGCTATTGCACAGATGAGTAAGCCTATTTTCTCCAGGCCATTACTTATTTTGGCAATCAACTTCAACACTACGGCTGATGCTTGTAGCACGCTGCATACGCTGTCTAATACCTTTATAATATTTTTTGAAACTGAATTAATAATTGATTCAATGGTTGATTTGATAGTGTTTGTTATTTCTTTTGTGACTTCTTCGGCGGCTGTTTTTGATAATGCAGAAACAACGGCCCCTATTGCTACAGAACATATTACAGCTGCACCGATCATTACTGTCGCCATGATAATAGAAGCGGCTGCACTTGCGTAAATATTTTTAACCAGATCAATCGTATTTTGATCGACACCAATAACGTCCAGAAGCGCAGTGATTGCGAGCAGAGTGGGATCAACTGTTTTAATAGCAGCCGAAAGACCTTCAACAACTTTCCCTAAAATCCAGCCGGTAGCCGTGGTACCCAGAGCGATTTGACAAGTGATATCAACACCTAATACCACTGCGCCCGCTATTCCACCAATAAGCGCCAGTGCACCCGCAATACTTGAACCACCACTAGGAACTGCAGCAAGAAGACCAACAACAATTAGGATTGCGCTCATGGCAATGGTAACTACAGTTACACACTCATTAACGATTTTTAAAACTTTAGTCGTGGTAGTATATTTACGCGCTGTTTCATTGAGTTTATTTTCCCTGACATGGTTAATCTCTTTCATTACCTCAGATTGATTTTTAATAGAGTCGCAATTGGTATCACCAATAACTTCCATTACTGAGGTAATCAAAAGGATAAATGTGGCTGTCGCGTTTCTGTTTTTCTGGTTTTCCTGGGTCAGGCAAATATTGGTAGTAAAGTTATTAATCTGTTCTTGCTGTTGAATTTCGTCAAAAATTTCCATACTTTGGCCGATCGCAGCATCAGCATCCATAATGGCTGTATTTAACGATTTCTCAGCTAACGATTTTTTTTGTAATGACAGCGTGAGTGTTTTCTCAGCCGCATTTTTTTGCGTCAGTACTTTATTATATTGCGGATCGCCAGGTTGCAGTTGCGACAGCTCTTGATTCAATGTATTGACTTTTTTCTCCAGCGATTGCACCTTTTTATCGACCGCATTGTAATTATTGTTGGCCTGATGCATGATATCGTCAGCTTTTTGCGCAGAATCTAATGAGGATGCATAGGCGTCGCTTAATTCACGAAACTTATTATGTGCCATTTCGTGTCGAAGCAGGGTGCTGTCAAGGTTATTATGCAATCGTGTTGTAATATCCTGATCGGCAATGCCTGTTAAATTACCCAAAATCATTGTCAGGCGGGCATCATTCGTCTTTGCTGTAGTGGCGTTGTCTGAATCTGAAACCTGCATTGCAGGCGGAGCAAGCATAGGTTTATTTTCAAGACGAGCGCGAATATCGTTATCAAGGGATTTCGGGTTTTTATTAAGCCGCATGGGATCAACTTGCGTTTTGCTGCTGTCCTGCAGTCTTTTTTCCGCATCGCTATACTGTGTACGCAATGTTTCGCTGATTTGTTCAAACGTGATCGTTTGTCCCGTGATCGGTGCCGACATAATTCACCTCCTTTTTAAGCTATCATCGGGTGTAATTAATTCTTTTTTATTTAACTCATGGCAGATCTTTATTCCCATCTAAAATGGCATCAACGGGAAAGTAAGTAATGTGTTTATTGTTGTTTTTCTCATTTATTTTATCGCCATGGTTATTTTTTAAATCAACCGGGGCTTCCTCATGATATTTCCTGGTTAACTCTTCAGGCGTAAAAGAAGCGTTTTTTCCGTTTATGTTCATTTTGCCGACTCACTCTGTTTGAACTTCCTCTTCGGTATTGGCTGTCAAAAGTTCAAGATAAGCAGTAGCCATCTCTTTAACTTTTTCGTTTTGGCTGTAGGTTACGACTGTATTAAATAACTCCGTGGCCATTTTAGTGTTTTTTAAACCCATCTGGCATTGGCCCATATAATAAACCAAAGAGAAATCGTTATCGGGAGATAGCATTAAACAGATATGATACATGTCGAATGCCTTTTGATAATCTTTCTTCAACTGACAAACGGCGGCATATCCTTTTAAGTAGTTATAATTTTGGAAATCATAAATACAGAGAAATTTAAAAAAGAGTTCAGCTTCGTCAAGTCTTCCTTTTTCATAAAAGTTATAAGCGTAAGCATAAACGCCTTCAAGGGTATCCGGAGTAATGCCATGCAGTTCTGCAAGCGTTGCTCCCATACCTAGTGCACGTTCGAACTTACTGGCAATTTCTTTATTTTCTTCTAAATCCAGATTTGCGCTTTCCATCTCTACTCTCTCCTTTCGAACATTCTTTGTTCAGACTTCACCATTTTTTAGAGGGTGGTGATATCAAAATTCGCTCATTTTTATGCCCATCCGTTGGGCTTCCTTTTCTGCATTAAAAACAAGTATTGTTTCAATGAGATAAGATTTGCTATGTGATGAAATGAAAATAATGTAGAGGGAAATTTATCCACAATCCTGATGAACTGGTTCAATTTTGATTGGAATTTGAAAAAGCAGGTGATTTACTGATGTGCGAGCTTAAGTCAGCGGCTGCTGGCCTGAGCGCGGAGGTGTGCGAAATTTACATATCCGGGCATTCCACCTTACCCAGCGCTTCCCAGTAGTTATTCTGATTATTACGCTCCATCGCCACAATAGCTTCACGGATATGTTGTTTGTTACTCTCATCAGACAACATTAATTTTTCCCACGCTTCGTCTGATAATGACGCCTGTGGCGTGCAAATTTTACGTAAATCTTGCAATACCGTGGTTTTCTCTTTTGCCGACTGTAGCGAACTGAATGGCGACTCGGCCTGAGAAATGGCTGGAAAAGTCAGGAATACGGTAATCATGAGTAGCATCGTTAGCTTCATAGCGGCAACCTTCTGCAAATGTGCATCGAATGAAGCATAAGTGTAGTTTGCTTTTGCCGCTCTCATCATGCTGTACGAAAGGTGTTTGCGTGGTCAGTAAGAAGTGCCAGTTTTTTATACCTTTTTCTTCTATTCGATAGCTTTTCGTTTTTTAAATCGTAGTGATCTTGCCATTATAGTCAGTTAATGATTAAAAAAAGGATAAAAAATGAAACTGACAACACATCATCTACGGGCGGGGGCCGCATTATTGCTGGCAGGAATTCTGCTAGCAGGTTGCGACCAGAGCAGCAGCGATGCAAAACACATTAAAGTTGGCGTTATAAATGGCGCAGAACAAGATGTCGCGGAAGTCGCTAAAAAGGTGGCAAAAGAGAAATATGGCCTCGATGTTGAACTGGTAGGTTTTAGCGGTTCGTTGCTACCGAACGATGCGACAAATCATGGCGAGCTTGATGCGAACGTCTTCCAGCATCGACCCTTTCTTGAACAAGATAATCAGGCGCATGGTTATAAACTGGTAGCGGTGGGAAATACGTTTGTCTTCCCCATGGCGGGTTATTCCAAAAAAATCAAAACCGTGGCGCAAATAAAAGAAGGCGCGACAGTGGCGATCCCCAACGATCCGACCAACCTTGGTCGCGCGCTTTTACTGTTGCAAAAAGAGAAGCTAATTACTCTGAAAGAGGGAAAAGGGTTACTACCTACCGCGCTGGATATAACCGAGAATCCTCGTCATTTGCGGATTATGGAACTCGAGGGGGCGCAGCTCCCGCGCGTACTGGATGATCCCAAAGTTGATGTGGCGATTATCAGCACCACTTACATTCAGCAGACCGGGCTTTCTCCGGTGCACGACAGCGTATTTATTGAAGATAAAAATTCGCCGTATGTGAATATTTTGGTGGCACGGGAAGATAATAAGAATGCAGAAAACGTGAAGGAATTTCTGCAATCTTATCAATCACCCGAAGTCGCAAAAGCGGCAGAAACCATCTTTAACGGTGGCGCGGTGCCTGGCTGGTAATTCTCACTCATGCCGCGCTGGACGATTTATTTTTCTGGCGCGGCGACGGGAATCCATTGAAATCAAAATTACCGATGACAGAATCAGCAGCGTTCCCAGCCAGTCCGGCAATGTGAACGTGATCCCCAGCAACAGCAAAGAGAGCAGCGCGCTACTTAATGGTTCTGCACAGCTTAAAATGCTGGCTTTTGGACCGCCAATTAATTGTGCTCCTTTCAGGTACAGGCTAAATGTCAGAGATGTACCAATGACCACCAAATAAAAAAACGCCAGAATCAAACTGCCGTTAACGACAAAGTTTGTTCCTTGTCTGGCATAAAAAGGCAACAGAATCAGACCGCCAATCAGCATACTCCAGCCGACGACTGGTAACGTGCCATAGCGGGCAATCAGCGTTGAGGGATAGGTGGTATAGAATGCAGCAGCAAATGCCGAGGCAATGCCCCAGAATAACGCGGCAGGAGAGATCGATAATGATGTCGGATTACCGTGTGTCACCAATAAAAAAGTCCCGACCAGCGATGTCAAAATAGCGCAAAAAACCAGAATGCCCGGGCGGGATTTACGCACCAGTGAGAACCAGGCGACGATAATCGTCGGTGAGAGGAATTGCAGCACCGTTGCCGTGGCAGCATTCGATTTTTCAATGGTCAGTAAAAAGGTGAGCTGTACGGTTAGCGCGCCAACCACGGAAAAAATGAGCAGACTAATGGCATCTTTGTGATTGTTAATAATAGAAAAGATTTTATCGCCATGAACAAATGACAGCGTCAGCAGAATCAAACCGGCGAATATCAAACGCGTCATAGTCAAAAACTGCGACGACATCTGGCTTTGCTCCATGATGTATTGCGCGCAGACCCCTGAACTTCCCCACAACACGGCGGCAATCAGAACGTTCAGCATCCCCTTTCTGGTGGAACCCATTTTTCCCTCTGCATACTGTTTTGTCGTTTATGTATGCAGGCATGATAGCAAAAATGGCGAGGATGGCTCTGTTTGCGCCACGCCGATTTTTCTTAGCCCAGACTGGTGAGCTAAATATCTTTAATAAACAGCAGGCAAATCATCGCAATACCCAACATCCCTATCGCCAGCCAGAACAACGCGTGGTAGCTCCAGATTTCAACCATAATTCCGTCAACAGAGCCGGCGATAATCCAGCCGACGCGTGAAGTATTTGCATATAACGTTGTCGCAGAGCCTATTTTTTCAGGCATCAGGTCCTGAAAATAAAGCATGCCGATACCACAGAGAATACCAAGGAAGATGGCATTAAGAATTTGCAATTCCAGCTCAACCGCCGGAGTCGTCGCCATGAGTACGCTGGCGTAAAAACACATACCACTCACGATAGCAATGAGCATTAATAGTCGCTTGCCAATACGTTTCATGTAATAGCCTGCGATTAACATCATCGGAATTTCCAGACCGGCAGCGATACCAATCATTTCTCCAGCCAGTTTATCGGTTAGATGTAGTTCATCAATAATAAATAGCGGCATATTTATCATGTAGAGATTATTCGCCGCCCACATCATTGAACAGACCACAAAAAGTAGCCGCGTATCCCGCTTCCTGTGGGTGGAGGGTAAAATTTCTATGGGTTGGGTAACGACAGGAATATTTCTTTGTATTGATGGCAAAAACAACCAGACTATCAGCCCGCAAACAACAAATGCGATGGCAGCGGTGAGATACATCACTTTAAAACTAAATCCCATAGCCAGTTCATAAGCGAGCGGTGGCCCGATAACCCAGGCAAGCGAGATCTGAGCACGTAAAAATGTACTGAACATGACCGTCTCGCGGCCTGTTCTGTCAGCGTGTTCACGGGCGAGGGCGAACATTTGCGGGTTTGCGGTGGAAGCAAAACTACTCAGAAGTACGCCCGTTGAGAGGAGAATGAAGTAGTTGCGATTCCACGCAAAAAGCGTGCAGGCCAGCACTCCAAATAAGCAACATAGCAGAATCAGTAATTTACGGTCGCCTTGTTTATCGGAGTGCCTTGCCAGAAATTGACTGACCAGAATTCCCATAATAGCGCTACCGGTGAAGAAAAAACCTACCATTATAGGACGAGCTTTCAGTTCATCTGCGAGGAATATACTTAAGGTGGGAGTCTGGAGAGCGCCCGCAATACCAGTCAGAAAGGCGACAAGTAAAAATGCCGCGGCAGTGAGATCAAGTATTTTTGATGGAGTGGTAGCCGTTTTTTGCATTCTTCTGAATCACCGGGCGACAAAATATAACTGAGTTACAAATAAGTACCAGTCGAATGAGTATTGTATTAAGAATTTTTGAGTATCGCTGATACAACCAGAAAGCAATGCTAGCGCAATATTATAGGGCCAGCAATTGAGATTATTAGCAAAAGCATGTTAAGAATTAATTACCGAATTTATATATTAATTATAGTAAGGCAATGAGCTATTTTTGATAGTAAAAATAAAACAAGTTGATTTGATATATTAAATTAACAAATTAATCTTGATGGCAGTCTGATTATTGGTGAGGTTTATAGGTCAGTTTTTTTCGCCAGCTGTTAAAGGAATAGAATAGTCGTATAAAAAAGGGGGGTCTGGAGCGTGTAAAACAACATCTTCACCTTAATGGCGATACAGTTGGCTGAGAGTCAGCAGGGGGGCAAATCACCTGCAAATAAACACGGCGCATGCTGGCGCGAATATCGCGGATGCGTTCGAGGACAGAAGAACCGACAGGCGGATTCTTCAGTCGCTCATCGTCCATCACAAAACCTTTGATCAGGTATTCCTGAAGCCGATTGAATATTGAGCAGTAGAAAATCTCTGGATTGACAGTATTACAAGGGGTTGGAGAACGTATGAAGAGGCATTTTGGCGGAAGATCACAGGAGTCGAAATTGATATATAACCATTTGATTCCAATCGTTTATATTTATCAGCTCTAATTCATTTATACACATCCTTATACATATAATATCTATCGATTAATTTTTACACGCATCTTCACGCACGTTAACTCAGGAAAAAAATTTTTTTTCGGAAGAACTGTTCACACTGTTCACCTTTCTGTTTTCTCCTTTTATTTCAGTTGGATAGGTGGTGAATAATGGGTGAAGGGTGAACATTCGATTCTTCACCTACGGCATTCTGCCGGTGTGACTCATACAGGTGATTAATCCTCCGCACTGAAAATCACACAGGAAGAAAAAAAGTTTTTTTGATTTGATTGTTCACACTGTTCACCTTTCGTTTTTTTCTTTTAATTTCAGTGTGATAACGGGTGAATATACGGTGAAGGGTGAACACTGGATTGTTCACCTTCGGGGGATGTCGGGATAAAAAAAGACCGGCAGATGCCGGTCAGGTGGGTCAGGTTGTTGCAGGGTCGTCACATTTTGGCAGCCAGTCGCCGTAGCTTTCCTCTTTCAGCGTCAGGTTGGTCTGTATCCCCTGTTTGGTATGGCGTTTCTCGTAATTCAGTCCGTATTCCTTCAGCATCACCGGCAGCCCCAGCCCGAACATTTTCAGACTGAGTACGTTCCGGTAGCCGTTTGCCTCCATGTAGGCCAGATAGGCGTGATAGAGGTATTTACGGTAATTGCGCGGGATGATACTGGCGTTCCCCATATACATGCCGCTGGTCTGCGGCAGGGTTTCCAGATAGCCGATAAAATCAAACGTCGGGTCGGCATCCCGTTTGATGTTCAGCGCCTCGTCTGAGTTCTGCTGGGACTGAAGCAGTGACCGGGCGAGCATCGGGTCGCTGAACTTCTGCATCAGGTGACGCACGATGACCGCCAGCTCGCGGGTGATTTTGTCCTTAAGCTGCGGGTCGCGCTCCTGCGGGGCTATCTGTTCCGGGAAGTGAATAATCACCCGCCGGCGTGACACGCCGCCGCTGCGGTCGGTGAAGCGCATCGGGTTATTGTTCACGGCCAGAATCACCGCCGGGATATGCGTGGAGTATGCATCCCGGTATTTCGGGTCAACGGACACCGCATCGCCGCCGGTGATGGCCTTGAGTCCGGCACCGTCGCCGCTCCATTTTTCCTGGTCCGGCAGGCGTATCAGTGAGAAGCCAGTTAACGCGGCACGTTCACGCGGGGATTCCAGCGTCTCAATGGTGGCCGATGTGGCGTTATCCTCCCCGGCCAGCAGGGTGGCTATTTCGGCCATGATACTTTTGCCGCTGCCGCCGGGACCGGTCACCTCCAGAAAGAGCTGCCAGTCGTAGCGGTTTGCGAGCACCATAAACAGTGCGGCCAGAATCACGTCGCGTTTTTCCGCACGACCACCGGCAGCACGGTCAAGCCAGCGCCAGAACGCGGGAGCGTGGGTTTCCAGCGTTTCACCGTCCACCGGCGGGGTGAAATCCACATCGCACAGGGTGCGCATCCAGTGTGACGGACTGTGCGGGTGGAACGTGCCGTTCTGCGTGTCGAGCACGCCGTTACGAAAGCCAATCAGGCGGCGGGAGGGGGCTTCCTGCTGCGGAATAATCAGCTTCAGGGTGTCCACCACGGAGGCCACCTTCCCGGAGGAGAACGGCGCACGCAGCCGCTGAAACAGCCCGGCCACATCCCGGGCAAAGTCCTGTGGCGGCAGCACCTTCCAGACACCATTTTCATAGCGGGACAGAAGCTGGCCGTTGGCATCGACCGCGAGCGCCTCGCCGTAATGCTCATAGATACGCATGGCCTTTTCGCTGGTACTCATGGCGGAAAACTCTGCTTCGCTCATGGTGTCGAACGGGCTTTCAGCCGGTGGCCGGATGGCATCGTAAATGGCCTTACGGGTGGCCTCCCCGCCGTACTGCGTGAAGGCATCATTCCAGTCACCGAAGACCGGCGGCAGGGCAACAACGCCCTCACACGCATCTGCGGCTGCGGCGGCTTTTTTCTGGCCGTCACCGCTGAGGTCACGGTCTGCGGCAAGGACAATCTGACAGGCCGGATGCTTCTGCCGGGCAAGGCTGGCCAGAGAAAGGAGGTTCACGGAAGAAAGCGCCACCATCACCGTTTCACCGGTCAGGTGATGTACGGTAAGTGCGGTCGCGTATCCCTCCGCTATCCACAGACGTTTTCCGGCCTGATTCTGTCCTTCAAGGGTGTGACAGGTGCCCCTGACCTGTCCGCCTTTCAGGGTGCGCTTACGGCCGTCAGCACTGATTAACTGAAGGTTAACCAGTTCGCCGCTGTCGTCATACAGTGGCACCACAAGGTCACCGGCGCGCCAGCTCACGCCACCGGCTCTGTGTGTGCCGGTCAGCATCCGGCATTCCCGGCCGGGAAAGCCCTTGCGGGTCAGGTAGGCGTTACCGGTTCCGGGACGGGTTTTCGCCATCAGGGTTTGTGCCAGTGCGGCGGCGTTCTTCCGGGCAGCGTCTGTTTCAGCAACGGCGGCGGTCGTCACTGCCGGGTCAGCCGGTGGCAGGCTGCCGGTCACGGCAGCCACCTTTGCGGCCGCGTCGGACGGGGAAACACCAAACACCTTTTCAACCAGTTTCAGGCCGTCACCGGCACCACACTGATTGCAGTACCAGGTGCCGCGCCCCTCCCTGTCATCAAAACGGAAGCGGTCACTCCCGCCACAGACCGGACAGGGCTGATGACGGTTTTTCAGCACCTGAATCCCCAGCGCCGGGAGAATACGCGGCCAGTGGCCGAGCGCATGGCTGACGGTGGCGGTTACGTTCATTTTCATGGTGTTGTTCTCCTTCAGTGCAGTACCGGCGCTTTTATGTGACGGGCACAGAGTTCATCCATCACAACCAGCCCGAGAAAGGACAGCGACGGCGCGGCCTTCAGGGGGCCGGATTCCATTAAATCTTCCAGCAGGGCACAGGCTATCTGACGCCCTTTTTCCTCACCGTGCTGGCGCAGATAAAAGCCTTCCAGCTCAGCGGCGATGGCCGCCTCCAGTGATTCAAGGGTGAGATGCGGGTAGCGGTGCTGACGTTCGCACACGGTCAGCCAGGCACAGGCGACAGCGCGACGGTAAAGGGCAGCGCGTAAGACGGGCGGTAAGGGTGTTTTCATTTGCTTTCCTCCCTGTGACAGATGACTGCATTCTGTGCCGGTTGCATTAACTGATAAGGCATATCTGCGTCTCCTGAAGACGTGCGTATCCCTGCGCGAATACGCACATTTAATTTTTCGGGTGTCGTTTTTTAATTACAGATAATTGCGGTAACTGTTATCCGGTGTGATTTCCGGGTCAGGCTCCGTGCGGGGAATTTCCCGCCATTCCCGCGCCACCGGTGCCGCCCGGCTGGCCGGAACAGGGTCCTGCGGGTAAATATCCAGATATTTCACCCGCCATTTCTGTAATTCCGGGTCTCCGGCCATTTCTTTCAGTACCGCATGCCGGTTTACGGGGCTGCGTTTGAACAGGTCAGGACGGTCACAGGTAAATTCCCGCAGAAAACGCCCCAGCGGGATGTCTGTGGTGCGCCCGTCAGCGAGGATACGCACAAGGATACTGAATTTACGGCGGTACGGGTTCCAGACAATGTCCGGGCAGCGGTACGGCATTTCCCACGGAATACCGTCTTCCAGAATGCCGACCACGGCCACATCGGGAAAACCGGCAGAACGGTAAATCTCACCGGGCTGGGGAAAATCAAACATGCGTCCTGTCTCCCCGGTCTTTCTGCTGGGCGAGAAAATCGCGGCACAGGCCTTTGGCTTTCAGCTCATTCAGCACAAAATCAATATCTTCATTCAGGTAGCTGAAAATATGCGGAATGTAGAGCTGATGCAGGCCGGAGAGTTCACGGTGAATCAAATCACCCCCAACAAACTGGGATACGGCGCTGGCGCGGTTGAGCTTATGGTAAGCCTCAATGCTGAGGTGTTCACGGGCGTCATGACGCGCTGAGACGGTCTGAGGGGCTTTTTTATTACGCACGGGACACCTCCACCACCGGCAGACGGGCAGCAAGGGAGAGCACATAGTCACGGACAAGGGAACGGCGGGCGCTGCGTTCATCACCGGCGACGGTGCGAAGCATGCAGATACGGGGATGACGGTCTGCGCGACGGACAGCCGCAAACACAAAGACAAATTCAGGGTGTGAGGGGGTAAGGGTTGTAGCCATAAGGCAGCCTCCTTCGAGTAGCAAATAACTGCTATCGCCGGAGTTCCTACGCTCGATGGCGATAGCCCAGACGGGGGTAGGAATACCGGCCTCGAAGAATACCGGCCAGCCCGGAGGCTGCCCCGCCTGAGCTACCATTGACTCAGTGGCATAACATGCGATTGCGAACAGGATCATACCTGCACGGCAAACCACACGCCACACCATAATCTGGCGCTCTGTGGCGTTGATTGCGACACAAAAAAAGACGCATGGCGCGTCATATGTCGCCTTCGAGTTACACGGGTTCCTACGCCCGGCTGCCGATTTTGCGGCAGCGGAAAAACTATATCCGCAAATGCCGGAAAAAGGCAAGCCAGAAAAAGGGACTTTTTGCAGAGCGGGCATCATCATGCGTCGTACCCCCGTTTGCGTCCGGCAATGCGCCCGGCCATCCATGCGGTGACTTCAGAGTGCAGCCAGGCCACATTTTTACCGCCAAGACTCACCTGCGGCGGAAATTCCCCCTTACGGATGAGTTCGTAGATGGTCGAGCGTGACAGGCCGCACAGGTGCATCACTTCCGGCAGACGTAAAAAACGCTCCTGCGTGATGTCCGGCAGCGGCATCAGTGGCGTCACTGGGGCGGGAGACGGGGAAGAAAAAACAGCTTGCATCGGGCTACCTCGTTAATGTCCATACAGCACCGGATAAGTCCGTCCGGCTTCGGGTAGCGCTTTATTTTGTGAATATTTTCGGCAGACGCAACAGGGGGGATTTGTTCCGGCAGCCTTACAATGGCTGTGTATTTTTTGTACATCAGCGCCAGATAGCTTTAAAACGCTCTGGAAGGAGCTGGAAAAAATTATAGTGAAATACAAATTGTTTTTTCTTATTTATTTCAGTGAATTAATAAAAATAAAAAGTAATAAACAGCACAAAAAGCCCATCAACGGGTGAACAGTGGTGAACAGACGGTGAACAGTCATTACTGCGATTGTTCACCCTTTAACTTACTGTATTACTTATCTTTTTTCTTATGGTGAACAGAGGTGAACAGTAAAATATAAAAAAAACAAACAGTAAGCCGGTTTTTCCTGCGACCTTTTCCTGGCTTGCCGGTCTGAGGATGAGTCTCCTGTGTCAGGGCTGGCACATCTGCAATGCGTCGTGTTGTTGTCCGGTGTACGTCACAATTTTCTCAACCTGAAGTGACGAGGAGCCGGAAAATGTCTGACAACACCATCCCTGAATATCTGCAACCCGCGCTGGCACAACTGGAAAAGGCCAGAGCCGCCCATCTTGAGAACGCCCGCCTGATGGATGAGACCGTCACGGCCATTGAACGGGCAGAGCAGGAAAAAAATGCGCTGGCGCAGGCCGACGGAAACGACGCTGACGACTGGCGCACGGCCTTTCGTGCAGCCGGTGGTGTCCTGAGCGACGAGCTGAAACAGCGCCACATTGAGCGCGTGGCACGCCGGGAGCTGGTACAGGAATATGACAATCTGGCCGTGGTGCTGAATTTTGAACGTGAACGCCTGAAAGGGGCGTGTGACAGCACGGCCACCGCCTACCGGAAGGCACATCATCACCTGCTGAGTCTGTATGCAGAGCATGAGCTGGAACACGCCCTGAATGAAACCTGTGAGGCGCTTGTCCGGGCAATGCATCTGAGCATCCTGGTACAGGAAAATCCGCTCGCCAACACCACCGGCCATCAGGGCTACGTCGCGCCGGAAAAGGCTGTCATGCAGCAGGTGAAATCATCGCTGGAACAGAAAATAAAACAGATGCAAATCAGCCTCACCGGCGAGCCGGTTCTCCGGCTGACCGGACTGTCAGCGGCAACACTCCCGCACATGGATTATGAGGTGGCAGGCACACCGGCACAGCGCAAGGTGTGGCAGGACAAAATAGACCAGCAGGGAGCAGAGCTTAAGGCCAGAGGACTGCTGTCATGATGCGCTGCCCTTTCTGTCGTCATTCAGCGCATACCCGCACCAGCCGGTATGTGAGTGACAATGTCAAAGAAAGTTATCTGCAGTGCCAGAATATTTACTGTTCGGCGACATTTAAAACGCATGAGTCAATTTGTGCCGTGATTCGTTCTCCGGTCACGGAGGAAAAACCAGCACCGGTAAGCACAGCACCGGCTGTTGTCCGAAAAGTTAAAGGCTGTTACAGCTCACCATTCAACCATTAATCAGGGGACGGGGTGTGACCACAATGTCATTACAGCAGGCTTTTGAGGTCTGCCAGAATAACAAAGCGGCATGGCTTCAGCGCAAAAATGAACTGGCGGCAGCCGAACAGGAATATCTGCGGCTTCTGTCCGGGGAAGGCAGAAACGTCAGTCGCCTGGACGAATTACGCAATATTATCGAAGTCAGAAAATGGCAGGTGAATCAGGCCGCCGGTCGTTATGTTCGTTCGCATGAAGCCGTTCAGCACATCAGCATCCGCGAGCGGCTGAATGATTTTATGCAGCAGCACGGCACAGCACTGGCGGCCGCACTGGCACCGGAGCTGATGGGCTACAGTGAGCTGACGGCCATTGCCCGAAACTGTGCCATACAGCGTGCCACAGATGTCCTGCGTGAAGCCCTTCTGTCCTGGCTTGCGAAGGGGGAAAAAATTAATTATTCCGCACAGGATAGCGACATTTTAACGACCATCGGATTCAGGCCTGACGCGGCTTCGGTGGATGACAGCCGTGAAAAATTCACCCCTGCGCAGAACATGATTTTTTCGCGTAAAAGTGCAGAACTGGCATCACGTCAGTCTGTGTAAAACTCCCCGAAAAATCCGCCTGTTTTTACTGAAAAAAGCCATGCATCGATAAGGTGCATGGCTTTGCATGCGTTTTCCTGACTCATTTTCTGCAGCTCACGCCGCGCTCGACGCGGCCTGAGCGTGTCAGCGCAACTGCATTAAAACCGCCCGGCAAAGCGGGCGGGCGAGGCGGGGAAAGCACTGCGCGCCAGTGTATATTTATATTATTCATAATGTGGAGGTAAAACGGTTTTTATAGATTACATTGAGTTTGGATATATTTGCATTGAAAAAAAGGCACCAAATGGTGCCTTCAGTGAAATTATAACTTAGCTAACAAGCTTTAGCCTTGGAGGTAAGGAGTAACTTGCATCAATAGGTATATTTTCTAAAATTGTCTGATAGACCTCGTCTCTTTTCTGATATGGAAGTTCAGAAAGTTGATTTATTATATATTTCTTCAGTGCGTCATTTCTGTCCCACTGGGTATGATAACGTCCATTGTTTAGCTTTTGTTCTATTTTTATAAGTGATTTATTCTCGTCATAAATATAACGCATAGAAATAAATGTTTCATCATCATCAATTTTTTCGGAGTAATCCATGATGAAATAAATAAGACAATTGACCTTGTATGTTTCAATTTTTTTATATTCTTTTTCAAATATAGCGGTCACAAGTTCATCAGGTTGAACTCCCTTGACTGAACAAAAGGCAGCTAAATTTTTCAAAATTTGAGCTACATTAATCATTTTAACATCCTCGACACTTCAGCTAAGATCTCAGGTATTGAATTAATTGAGTTCTGTAAAGTTTGGTTGTCTCGATCTTTTACAGGACCAAACTGTCTATACAATTTACCCAAAATGAATTTTACAATAATAGCATCATTTGCATCGGTTGTCTGTAGATTCCTAAGATGTGGTGAAAAAATAGGTTGCAGTTCTTGTCCTTTCTCATCGAGGCCATTTATTATCAGAAGGTTAGAAGCCTCTTCTTTAATCTTAGCGGTTAAGATCTCTCTCATTTTTTTACGAGCAAGATGCGGCCTTTTTTCTACTAGATCTTGATCTATTTCTCCAGCAGCTTTCCTAGATTCTTGTTCAATTAAGTCTCTTTTAAACAATTTCAGAGTGTCATCAGGTAACGTTAATCCTGCATCAAGACTTGCCTTCCTGAATATTTCTAATTGTTCATCAACTTTTTTGTTTATTTCAGCTCTTTTTTCTTCGAATAAAGAGTTAAAATCAACATCTTCTAAATAAGAATCTTGATCACTGACGTAAGCCCCATCACTTGCGACACCAGCCAAAAAGTTTTCTCTTTCTCTATAATAATCATCAGTAAATGTATATTCTCGATTGATGGTTCTTTTGGCTCTATCTACTTCGCTCTGGAATTTTTCCCACATTGGATTTAATCCAATTTCTTCATGAAAAATCACAATTCCATTATTATCTATTTCAAATGCAGTAATCTCGTTTTCAGGAATCGCACGTAGAATTCTGCCAACAACTTGAGCAAATGCATTAAGGCTCCTGTAAGGTCTGAAGATTGCCAAAATGCTTAAATACTTATGGTCATAGCCCTCCATTAACATATTTACCGATATAACAACATCGGCGTTATGATTTTCAATGTTAAGGAAAGCGTCTGCTTTTACTTCATCATCCATTTCACTATGAATTATAACTACACGTAGACCTTTTGCTTCATACCATTTAGCTAGATCTTCGGCATGAGTAATGCTACATCCTACAGCGAGAATTTTATGTGGGACTTTAGGTGATGCTTCTTTAAGTATATTTAGTTTTAAAATACTATGCTCAATCACATCATTTGAACACTCCGGAGATAGGGCAATGCTTTTTTCAATCCATTCTTTATCTTTAAATTCTAAAATATCTTCTTTAGTTAGTTTTTTGTTAGGTATATCTGGAGTTGTGAAGTACAACTCATGAGCATTAACAGTTTCTTTTCTTAACCATTTTACATATTTTGCTCTCATCACTTCTGACAATGGTGTTTCATGAATTATTTCTCCCGGGATTTCTTGAGCATCACCACGATAAGGGGTTCCTGTGACATGTAAAACTTTTGCTTTAGAGAAATATTTAAGAGCATCACGCCAGCTTTGGGCTGGTGCATGATGTGCTTCATCAACGATAATAAAATCAAAGAAATCTTCTGGAACTCTATTAATTAGTGCGCTTTTTCTATTTCCAGATATACGTTGTATATTAGAAAATATAATGTGGCTTTGTTCTAAGTGTTCAGAAGATATATCTGGTGTATATTCACTAACTACAGGAATATCTTTACTGCTGAAGACAATGTCATAATTTATCCAAAAGTTATCTTCTAATACTTCTTGTGTCTTTCTAATACTATCTTTGGTAACAAGACCTGGTGTAATAATCAAAACTCTTTTTTGAGATACACCGTATGGTGCAATAGAAATTAACCCACTTTTACCTGTGCCTGTAGGTAGAATCACAAGAGCTTCACGGTGCTCAGGGTCGCTGAAAAACTCCCTTATTTTTATATAGGCCTCGATTTGAGGAGTTCTTAACTTTCTGTTTCCTTCGATATTTACTGCTGTGTTAGTAAAATAAGTCATATTTTCTCCTTACATTAAAAAATCAGCATACCACTGAAGCATTTCTTTCCGTTGTAAGAGGTACTGTGCATGGTTGTAAGTGCCTCTTATGCTGTTTTTATCAACATGTGCTAGTTGTAGCTCTATCCAATTGCTGTTATAGCCTTTCTCATGCAAGATTGTCGATAAACTATGTCTAAAACCGTGTCCTGTAACTCTTCCTTTATACCCGAGGAGTTCAATTACTTGATTTACACTTTCCTTACTGATAGGTTTTCTGCGGTTGTTCCTTCCTATGAAGATGTATGGGTAGTGTCCTGTAATTGGTTTTAGTTGGTTGAAAAGATCGATTACCTGCGTTGACAAAGGGACAAGGTGAGGACGACGCATTTTCATACGTTCTGCAGGTATTTCCCATATCCCTTTTTCTAAATCAACTTCTTCCCAAGTGGCAAAGCGCATTTCCTGTGTTCTTACACCTGTAAGCATCACAATCTTGGTCGCATTTTTAGTGATGATACTGCCCGTGTAAGCTTCAAGATCTCTGACGAAGTAAGGTAATTCTTCTGCAGTGAGAAAAGGATGATGTTTTTGCTTTGGAGCGGCTAACGCTATAGCTAAATCAGGTGCCGGGTTGTATTCAGCGCGGCCAGTGATGATCGCGTAACGAAACACTTCTCCGCATCTTTGTCGTACTTTTCTTGTTTTCTCCAATGCCCCACGTTTTTCTATACGCTTAAGTACTTCAAGCAACTCTAGCGGTTTAATTTCAGATATTGGTCGTTTACCAATAAAAGGAAAAACATCATGTTCAAACGTCCTAATGATTTCTTCGCGATAGGCAACTGTCCAGCGGTCTGCTTTTGCTGCATACCATTCTCTGCTAACGGCCTCAAAAGAGTTTTCAGTTGATAATTTCTGAGCAAGTTTCTGAGCCTTACGTTCTTCTACTGGGTCAATGCCGTTTGCAACCTGTTTACGTGCCGTATCGCGTTTCTCACGTGCTTCCGCGAGGCTTACAAGATCATAACTACCAAATGACATTAGCCGCGCTTTGCCTGCAAAACGAAAACGGAAGCGCCATCCCTTTGAGCCGTCTGGGTTGATGAGTAATGACAAGCCTTGCCCATCATTCAATGTATATGGTTTGTCTTGTGGTTTTGCGCGTTTGATTTGTATATCGGTTAGAGCCATATGTATAACTAAAAACTGCGTATAAAAATTCTATACACATTACTATACATATTTTTCGCGGATTCAGGGAGACGTTCTCGGACTATTACGGATAAGATGATTATTCATCATATTGAATATAAAGGGTTTTATGGAGTATCTCGGAACTGGCTGGATGAGGTTTGGCGGAAGATCACAGGAGTCGAACCTGCCCGGGACCGCTGGCGGCCCCAACTGGATTTGAAGTCCAGCCGCCTCACCGGAGACGACGATCTTCCGCGCCTCGATTGCTACATGGAGGCGGGGCGCATTATAGCTACTTCCTTGAGTTTCTACATCCCCCAGATCAGTTTTTTCCGCCTAATACACGCAGCGTATTATCACGAAAGCATTATAGTTCATATAAAACCCATATTTTACAATGATATATGAGCGGAATTAACGCTACCACGATCACATAAAACAAGAATCATAAATTAATAACCAGATATCGGAATATTCGCTCTCACAGGGATGGTTTACAAAATGCGTTATCGGTCTCAGCACCCCTATAGCATCAAGGAAAAGCAGATGAAGAGTGAAGTGTTGTCCGTTAAAGAGAAAATTGGTTATGGCATGGGAGACGCCGCCAGCCACATTATTTTCGATAACGTAATGTTATATATGATGTTCTTTTATACCGATATTTTTGGCATTCCTGCCGGATTTGTCGGAACCATGTTTTTGGTCGCTCGTGCACTGGATGCGATTTCCGATCCTTGCATGGGGTTGTTGGCCGATCGAACGCGCTCTCGCTGGGGTAAATTTCGTCCGTGGGTACTGTTTGGCGCACTGCCATTCGGGATCGTCTGTGTACTGGCCTATAGCACGCCAGATCTCAGTATGAACGGCAAAATGATCTATGCAGCAATTACTTACACCCTACTTACCTTACTTTATACCGTCGTCAATATCCCTTACTGCGCATTGGGTGGTGTAATCACCAATGAACCGACTCAGCGTATCTCGCTGCAATCCTGGCGTTTTGTGCTGGCGACCGCGGGAGGCATGCTCTCTACTGTTCTGATGATGCCACTGGTTAATTTAATTGGTGGTGATAATAAACCACTCGGTTTCCAGGGCGGTATCGCGGTCCTTTCCGTGGTGGCATTCATGATGCTGGCATTCTGTTTCTTCACCACTAAAGAACGCGTTGAAGCACCACCTACAACGACGTCTATGCGGGAAGATTTACGTGATATCTGGCAAAACGACCAGTGGCGGATTGTCGGTTTACTAACCATTTTCAATATCCTGGCGGTGTGCGTACGCGGTGGGGCGATGATGTATTACGTCACATGGATTTTGGGTACGCCGGAAGTGTTTGTCGCTTTTCTCACCACTTATTGCGTGGGTAACCTGATTGGTTCCGCACTGGCAAAACCGCTGACCGACTGGAAATGTAAAGTCACTATCTTCTGGTGGACGAACGCCCTGCTGGCAGTGATTAGCCTCGCGATGTTCTTTGTTCCCATGCAGGCCAGCATCACTATGTTTGTCTTCATCTTCGTGATTGGTGTGTTGCATCAACTGGTGACACCTATCCAGTGGGTAATGATGTCCGATACCGTCGACTACGGCGAGTGGTGCAATGGTAAACGCCTGACCGGGATCAGTTTTGCTGGCACGCTGTTTGTGCTCAAACTGGGGTTGGCCTTCGGCGGCGCCCTTATCGGCTGGATGCTGGCTTATGGCGGATATGATGCGGCAGAAAAAGCGCAGAACAGCGCCACGATTAGCATCATTATCGCGCTATTCACGATTGTTCCGGCGATCTGTTATTTGCTGAGCGCGATTATCGCTAAACGCTACTACTCACTCACGACGCACAATCTGAAAACCGTTATGGAACAGCTGGCTCAGGGTAAACGCCGTTGCCAGCAACAATTCACCTCTCAAGAAGTGCAGAACTAAGGAACGGCAATGAAAATTAGCGATGGAAACTGGTTGATTCAACCTGGCCTCAATTTGATTCACCCGCTTCAGGTGTTCGAGGTTGAACAGCAGGGTAATGAAATGGTGGTCTATGCTGCCCCCCGTGATGTACGTGAACGTACCTGGCAGCTTGACACGCCTTTATTTACGCTGCGCTTTTTCTCCCCACAGGAAGGTATTGTCGGGGTGCGGATTGAGCATTTTCAGGGGGCGCTGAATAACGGCCCTCATTATCCGCTCAATATTTTGCAGGACGTGAAGGTCACAATCGAAAACACAGAACGTTATGCTGAGTTTAAAAGTGGCAACTTAAGCGCGCGTGTCAGCAAAGGTGAGTTCTGGTCACTCGATTTTCTGCGCAACGGTGAACGTATTACCGGTAGTCAGGTGAAAAATAATGGCTACGTGCAGGACACGAATAATCAACGAAATTATATGTTTGAGCGGCTGGATCTTGGCGTTGGCGAAACAGTTTATGGTCTGGGAGAGCGCTTTACTGCCCTGGTGCGCAATGGTCAGACGGTAGAAACCTGGAACCGGGACGGCGGCACAAGTACTGAACAGGCGTATAAAAATATCCCGTTCTATATGACTAACCGTGGCTATGGGGTGCTGGTCAATCACCCCCAGTGTGTCTCTTTTGAAGTGGGATCGGAGAAAGTCTCCAAAGTGCAGTTCAGCGTTGAGAGCGAATATCTCGAATACTTTGTTATCGACGGCCCGACGCCGAAAGCGGTACTTGATCGTTATACCCGTTTTACTGGCCGTCCGGCGCTGCCGCCCGCGTGGTCCTTCGGTCTGTGGCTAACCACTTCATTTACCACCAACTACGACGAAGCGACGGTAAACAGCTTTATCGATGGTATGGCGGAACGCAATCTGCCGCTGCATGTTTTCCACTTTGACTGTTTCTGGATGAAAGCCTTCCAGTGGTGCGATTTTGAGTGGGACCCGCTGACTTTCCCAGACCCGGAAGGGATGATCCGCCGCCTGAAAGCGAAAGGGCTGAAAATCTGCGTCTGGATTAACCCCTATATTGGGCAAAAATCCCCCGTCTTTAAAGAGTTACAAGAGAAAGGTTATTTACTCAAACGCCCGGACGGTTCGCTGTGGCAGTGGGATAAATGGCAGCCAGGTCTGGCGATTTATGACTTTACCAATCCGGATGCCTGCAAATGGTACGCCGACAAACTGAAAGGTCTGGTCGCGATGGGCGTTGATTGCTTTAAGACCGACTTTGGCGAACGTATCCCAACCGATGTTCAGTGGTTTGACGGTTCCGATCCGCAGAAAATGCATAACCATTATGCGTACATCTACAACGAACTGGTGTGGAACGTGCTCAAGGACACCGTTGGTGAGGAAGAAGCTGTCTTGTTTGCCCGCTCGGCCTCCGTCGGTGCGCAGAAATTCCCGGTACACTGGGGTGGCGACTGTTACGCTAACTACGAATCAATGGCGGAAAGCCTGCGCGGTGGTTTGTCTATTGGCCTTTCAGGTTTTGGCTTCTGGAGCCACGATATCGGCGGCTTTGAAAATACCGCTCCGGCGCACGTTTACAAACGCTGGTGCGCGTTTGGTTTGCTCTCCAGCCATAGTCGTTTACATGGCAGCAAATCTTATCGTGTGCCGTGGGCCTACGATGATGAGTCCTGTGATGTGGTGCGCTTCTTCACGCAACTGAAATGCCGCATGATGCCGTATCTGTATCGTGAAGCTGCGCGTGCGAATGCGCGGGGTACGCCGATGATGCGGGCCATGATGATGGAGTTCCCGGACGAGCCGGCTTGTGATTATATTGACCGTCAATACATGTTAGGCGACAACGTGATGGTTGCTCCGGTGTTCACTGAAGCGGGCGATGTGCTGTTCTACTTGCCGGAAGGTCGCTGGACACACCTGTGGCACAACGATGAGCTCGACGGTAGTCGCTGGCATAAACAGCAGCACGGCTTCCTGAGTCTGCCCGTTTATGTGCGTGATAACACCCTACTGGCGCTGGGCAACAACGATCAACGTCCCGATTACGCGTGGCACGAAGGTACGGCATTCCAGCTCTTTAATCTGCAAGACGGGCATGAAGCCGTCTGTGAAGTGCCCGCTGCTGACGGTTCGGTGATCTTTACTTTAAAAGCAGCACGTATTGGCAACACGATTACTGTGACTGGTGCGGGCGAGGCGAAGAACTGGACGCTGTGCTTGCGCAATGTTGTGAAAGTAAATGGTCTGCAAGGCGGTTCGCAGGCTGAAAGTGAGCAGGGGCTGGTGGTGACGCCTCAAGGGAATGCGCTGACAATTACGTTGTAATCTATTGATGGAATGCCGGGTACGTCTGAGTCGTACCCGGCGAGATTGATGTTTACTGCGCCGGCTCCGTCGACGTAACTTCACCACTGGAAACTACGCCCGCATTCATGGTTTGAGTCACTTGCTGCTTTGCGGCATTCACGGCATGCAATTGCCCGCTAACCGTAGGTTTCAGCGGGACATTGGCCTGAATATCGCCACTGGCGGTAAGCTGAATATTGCCGTCGCCAGTCAACGGTAATTCAGGCCATCCCCAATGTTGCAAAATATTCACCGGCACACCGCGTCCATTCAGGCTGATATGGGTCTGACGTTGTGGCGTTTGTGAAACACTGGCGGTGGCTTCCAGAATGCCTTTTTCAGTAAATGCACTCAGTTCGCTGATATTCACCGTGCTGCTGTTGGCGGTTAGCGCCAGCGATGGACGACGGACATCAACACGATTAAACGTCGCGGCGGCGGCATTCAGATTCGCCGAGCCACTCCAGACGCCCCATTTATGATCGGTAACCAGCGTCAGATTGGCACCGTAACCATCGAGCGCGGTGAGCTGCCACGGGAAGTCAGGGTCGATATCAATGATCAGATTGCGGCTGGCGCTAAATCTCTTCAGTTGCAGGCTGTTTAACCAACCGGGTGTCGTTTCCATCCACAACTGTTGCCAGTTTTTCGGCAAGGTATATTCCAGCCCGGCAATTGCCGCATCATCAAGGATCAACGTTTTCCCGTCACGCAGCCAGTTCCCTGACGTTCTGACCATACCCCCTTCCCAGCGGCTGGTGAACTGGCGCAGCGCTACGCCCTGCGGGGAAAATTCCGCGTTTATAATCGGGTCAAATAAATGCAGCGAACCATAAATGAACTCGCTGGCGTTCATCGACAGTTTGCCTTCCTGTGTCTGCCAGTCATCTTTACTGAAGGTCATGTTGCGCAAGCTGAGATCGAGGTCGGTCACCGCCCAGTCCGGACCTTGCAAACGAGCATCGATCACTTCCAGGCGACCAATCTGCAACGACGGGACAGAGCGTAATGGCGCAAAGAAGTCGGTTAGCGATTTTTCGCTTTGTAGACGGATATCCGCCATGCGCAGATTTTCCACTTGCCAGCTGCCGTCGGCGTTACGCTGCGCGTTTCCGGTTAATGTCCCGCGGGCGATGTCGGCACCCAGGTTAGTCAGCGTAACGCGATCGTTATCAATACTGCCTTCAATCAGTACATTGGTGGCAGGAACATCATTGAGCGAAAGCGATCCGGCACTAAACTGAATCTGCGCCTTCGTACCCAGCACTTTACCGGCTTCTGGTGACCACGGAACCACGCCGCCATTTACCCGCTGCGCGCTCAGTTTCCATTCGCTATTCGGGCTATTAAACGCCATATCACGCAGTTGCAGACGATCGGCTTTGAACGGTAGCGGCGCGGTCTGGCCGGTGAGATTCAGCGTCCCGTTTTCCAGCAGGATGGTATCGACATGGCGTGGTTCGGTCAGTTGCCGACTGCTTAGCGCAATGTCGACACTTTTTGCCACCAGGGTCGCGGGCTGACCATCACGACCAAATGTGACGTTCTCCAGCACGATATGAGATGGCGCGGAAAAACGGTGATCCATCGCCCCGAAGGCCAGATGATAGTCGCTATTCTCGGAAACCCATGCGCTGATATGTTCTGCTCCCCAGCGGGTTTGCAGAAGAGAATAGAGGCCAGCGATCACCACTAACAGAGCGATGAGAATGTAGAGAAGCAGCTTCCCAATAAATTTCATGGTCTTCCATCCCGTGAAATGCACATAAGGGAGTTATGCACGATTTACGCGCAATCCTCAAGGCGGGAATGGTGAAAGAGGTGAGACTGCGGCGGTAATTATCTTACCGCCGCCAGTGAATTACTGTTTTTCTGGTGGGAAAATCAGATTCAGCACGATGGCAGTAATACCGCCCGCGGCGATCCCGGAGGAGAGCAGGTTTTTCAGCCATTCAGGGGCAAACTGCAAAATCAGCGGCTGCTGAGACACGCCCAGGCCGACCGCCAGCGACAGCGCGATAATCAGAATCGCCCGACGGTTCAGCGGCTCACGAGAAACGATACGCACACCGGAGGCGGCGATGGTGCCAAACATTACAAGCGTTGCGCCGCCCAGAACCGGTTCTGGAATGTGTTGTACAAAACCGCTCACTGCCGGGAACAGACCCAGCACGATCAACATCAGCGCGACGACAAAACCGACATAGCGGCTGGCAACACCGGTCAACTGGATCACTCCGTTGTTCTGCCCGAAGCAGGAGTTCGGGAAGGTGTTAAACACCGCCGAAACAAACGAGTTCAGGCCGTTTGCCAGCACGCCGCCTTTCAGGCGTTTCATGTACAGCGGACCGGACACTGGCTGTTCGGAAACGTCAGAGGTCGCCGTGATATCGCCAATGGTTTCCAGCGAAGTGATCATAAAGACCAGCATCAGCGGCAGCAGCAGACTCCATTCAATGCCAAGACCGTAATAGAGCGGCGTTGGCACCATAATCAGTTCTTGCGTCATCGGTTCGTTGCTTTCTGGCAACATGCCCATAAACCACGCCAGCGCATATCCGGCCGCCATCGCAATCACCAGTGAGGCCACGCGTAAGTAAGGGTTACGTTGACGGTTAAGCAGGATAATTAAGGCTAAGACCACGCCTGCCAGCAGCAGATTTTTCGGTGCGCCGAAGGTGTTATCGCTCATGGCTGCGTAACCGCCGCCAATTGAGGTCAGCCCCACCTGAATTAGCGACAGGCCGATAATCATCACCACAACGCCAGAAACCAGCGGCGTAATAATGCGGCGCGCCAGATGCAGAACACGGGAGATCACCATCTCGGTGCAACTTGCCAGCATCAACGTGCCGAACAAAGCCGCCATCATGGTAGGAACATCAGCACCACCGGTTTTCAGCGCGGTACCGCCCATAATCAGCGGGGCAACAAAGTTGAAGCTGGTGCCCTGAATAGACAACAGCCCGGAGCCAACCGGACCCCAGGCCTTAATTTGAATAATCGATGCCACACCGGAGGCAAACAGCGACATACTAATAATGTGTTGCGTGTCTTGTGCCGGTAAACCCAGCGCCTGGCAGATTAATAGCGCTGGCGTGATCACCGCAACGAACATCGCCAGCAAATGCTGACAGGCGGCAAACAGGGTTTGAGGAAGCGGCGGACGATCTTCAAGACGGTAAATCAGTTCGCTGTTTTGAGTCTGCGCAACCGGTTGCGCATTTTCTGACTCGAGGGTGGAAACAGACATCGAAAACAATCCCGTGGTAGCAAAGCGGGCATTTTAGCTGACCGAAAGAGAAAAGCAAACGTTTGCCACATCCTCATCTAAATATTTAAATGAGATAAATGCACTTTTTTATATAACTTTTGGTATTTTTCTGCTTAAAATCCATGCCATTTGTTCATTAACAGCTGAGAATTTGACCCAGGAAAGCATAACTCGATACCCGTCATAGTTCATGAAGTTGCCACTGCGCGATGAAGTATGACGAGTATGAAAGAGTGATGCGGATACAAAGGAGTAACTATGTTTCATCTCGATACTTTAGCAACGCTTGTTGCCGCAACGCTGACGTTGCTGCTCGGGCGTAAGTTGGTCCATTCCGTCTCCTTTTTGAAGAAATACACCATACCGGAACCTGTTGCGGGTGGTTTGTTGGTGGCGCTGGCGCTACTGGTACTGAAAAAAAGCATGGGCTGGGAAGTCAACTTTGATATGTCCCTGCGCGATCCGTTAATGCTGGCATTCTTCGCCACCATTGGCCTGAACGCCAACATTGCCAGTTTGCGTGCCGGTGGGCGTGTGGTTGGCATCTTCCTGATTGTGGTTGTTGGTCTGTTGGTGATGCAAAATGCCATTGGCATTGGTATGGCTAGCCTGTTAGGGCTTGATCCGCTGATGGGGCTGTTGGCCGGTTCTATTACGCTTTCCGGCGGTCACGGTACGGGAGCTGCATGGAGTAAATTGTTCATTGAACGTTATGGCTTCACCAATGCGACGGAAGTGGCGATGGCCTGTGCAACGTTCGGTTTGGTGCTGGGCGGCTTGATTGGCGGTCCGGTGGCGCGCTATCTGGTGAAACACTCCACCACGCCGAACGGTATTCCGGATGACCAGGAAGTCCCGACGGCGTTTGAAAAGCCGGATGTGGGCCGCATGATCACCTCGCTGGTGCTGATTGAAACTATCGCGCTGATTGCTATCTGCCTGACGGTGGGGAAAATTGTTGCGCAACTTTTGGCTGGCACTGCTTTTGAACTGCCGACCTTCGTCTGTGTCCTGTTTGTTGGCGTGATTCTGAGCAACGGTCTGTCAATGATGGGCTTTTACCGCGTCTTTGAGCGTGCGGTATCCGTGCTGGGTAACGTAAGCCTGTCGTTGTTCCTGGCGATGGCGTTGATGGGGCTGAAACTGTGGGAGCTGGCTTCGCTGGCGCTGCCGATGCTGGCGATTCTGGTGGTACAGACCATCTTCATGGCGTTGTATGCCATCTTCGTTACCTGGCGCATGATGGGCAAAAACTACGATGCGGCAGTGCTGGCTGCGGGTCACTGTGGTTTTGGCCTCGGTGCAACGCCAACGGCAATCGCCAACATGCAGGCGATCACTGAACGTTTTGGCCCGTCGCACATGGCGTTTCTGGTGGTGCCGATGGTCGGTGCGTTCTTTATTGATATCGTTAACGCGCTGGTGATTAAGCTGTATTTGATGTTGCCGATTTTTGCGGGTTAACCGATGAAGCGGCGGTAGAATTGCCGCCGCAACAAAGACAAATGCCTGATACGCTTCGCTTATCAAGGCTGCGCATTGATTCACAATTTATTGAATTTATAAGTTTTTGTAGGACGAAGCACATCCGGCAGGAAGGTAGGGTAACCTGAAATGGCGGTCTTCTCACCGCCGCCTTTTACGCATTCGAGTAACGTTCCGTCTCCGGCATCCAGCGTTCTATCAGGGCTTTTGCCTGTTGTGGGTAACGTTCGTGAATATGGCGTGCCAGGCGCTGAACTTCCGGGATCATCGCCTGATCGCGCAGTAAATCCGCCACTTTAAATTCAGCATTACCCGTCTGACGCGTACCTAACAGTTCACCCGGTCCGCGAATCTCTAAGTCTTTCTGTGCAATCACAAAACCGTCGTTGCTGTCGCGCAGCACTTGCAGGCGAATTTGCGCGGTTTTGGAGAGCGGCGTTTTGTAGAGCAGCACGCAGTGAGAAGCCACCGCACCACGACCTACACGCCCGCGCAGCTGGTGTAACTGCGCCAGACCCAGACGCTCAGGGTTTTCGATAATCATCAGACTGGCGTTAGGCACATCAACACCGACTTCAATAACGGTAGTGGCAACCAGCAGGTGTAGTTCACCTTGTTTAAACGACGCCATCACCGCCTGTTTCTCGGCAGGTTTCATCCGCCCGTGTACCAGGCCAACATTCAACTCTGGTAGCGCCAGTTTCAACTCTTCCCAGGTAGCTTCCGCCGCCTGCGCTTCCAGCAATTCCGACTCTTCAATCAACGTACAAACCCAGTACGCCTGACGACCTTCAGTCATGCAGGCGTGGCGCACGCGGTCAATGATGTCGGTACGGCGAGTATCAGGAATAGCGACCGTAGTCACTGGCGTGCGGCCTGGCGGCAGTTCATCAATGACCGAGGTGTCGAGATCGGCATACGCAGTCATCGCCAGCGTGCGGGGGATCGGCGTGGCGGTCATGATCAACTGATGCGGATGGAAGCCTTGCTGCTGGCCTTTCTCCCACAATGCCAGACGCTGATGCACGCCAAAGCGATGCTGTTCGTCGATAATCACCAGCGCCAGGCCGTTAAACTGCACCTGTTCCTGGAAGATGGCGTGTGTTCCGACAATCATCTGCACCTGACCGCTGGCGATGGCTTCCTGCTGTGCCAGCCGCGCTTTACCTTTCTGCTTACCGGCGAGCCAGCCCACTTCGATACCGAGCGGTGCAAACCAGTTACGGAAGTTATTGGCGTGCTGTTCGGCGAGTAATTCGGTTGGTGCCATCAATGCCACCTGTTTGCCGTGGGCAATCGCACGCAGCGCGGCGAGGGCAGCGACCAGCGTTTTACCGGAACCTACATCGCCCTGTACCAGGCGCATCATCGGCACATCCAGCGCCATATCGCGCTCGATCTCCGCCACCACGCGAGCCTGAGCGCCCGTTGGCTTGAACGGTAAGGCGGCAAGAAGTTTATTTTTCAGCGTGTCATTGGCGCTCAGCGGCTGGGCATGGAAACGTTGCGCTCCGGCGCGTAAGGCTAACATGCTGAGGTTATGCGCCAGCAGTTCTTCCAGAATCAGACGACGTTGCGCCGGATGCTGCCCGGTTTCCAGATCGCTAAGTTGCAGCGTCGGCGGCGGGCGGTGCAAAGTGCGCAACGCTTCCGGTAGCGTCATCATTCCTTGTGACAGTTCCGGCGGCAGGAGTTCTTCAATGGCGCAGGTGTCGAGCAGATCCAGCGCCTGGTCAGTTAATTTACGCAGCGTGGCCTGCTTTACGCCTTCGGTTGTTGGATAAACCGGCGTGAGCGTTTCCTGCAACTCTGGCGTACTGAGATCGCCCTGCACGCGGTATTCCGGGTGGATCATCTCCGCACCATATTTACCGCGCTTTGCTTCTCCATAGGCCAGCACACGGCGGCCCGTCGCCAGGCTATTTTTCATTGCCGCGTTGAAGTTGAAAAAGCGCATGGTGAGAATGCCGGAACCGTCGCTGATCTGGCAGGTCATCATCCGGCGGCCGCCGAAGGTGATATTGCAATTCAGCACTTCGCCTTCCACCGTGGCATAAACGCCCGGTAGTAGTTCTCCGATGGGGTAGAGATGGGTGCGATCTTCGTAGCGCAGGGGAAGGTGTAAGAGTAGATCCTGCACAGTCTGCAGGTTGATTTTCGCCAGCTTGTTACTAAGCGCTGCGCCAACGCCCGTTAGGGAACTGAGCGGGACAGCATCTAACAGGCGACCTTTCATGGCACTTACCCTGCAGCCTGCATAGTAGCCCACCAGTCGGCATCAGCTTCGATCTCGCCTTGCTGATTGACGTGGGGGTAAGGCAGGCCTTTGCGTTTTGCGACTTTCGCCAGCACCGGATAGCCGCCTTCAAACAACAGGCGTTGTTGCTCTGCTTCCGGCAACATGCTGTTTTCACGCAGGTACATGCCCGCATTTTGCCGCTGGCGCTGGGCTTCGTAAAGAATGAGGGCTGAGGCAACGGAAACATTCAGCGATTGCACCATGCCAATCATCGGAATGATGATGTCCCGATCCGCCAGGGCCAACGCTTCCTCAGTGATGCCCGTTTTCTCCTGACCCATCAAAATGCAGGTCGGGC
Source organism: Shigella dysenteriae (assembly GCF_022354085.1). Taxonomy (NCBI): domain Bacteria; kingdom Pseudomonadati; phylum Pseudomonadota; class Gammaproteobacteria; order Enterobacterales; family Enterobacteriaceae; genus Shigella; species Shigella dysenteriae. Next base: position 4,733,855 of record NZ_CP055055.1, on the reverse strand, counting down.
GAGTGTAATCAATTTCGCGAAAATCGACAGCGTTATCAGAAAGATGGGTTGCCAGAATTTGCATGCCCTGGCCTTTGAGATGAGCGACGGCATCGCCAATGGTGCGGTGCGTTTTCACCTGCACCCAACTGTTGCTACCCGCCGCCGCAGAGGCCATGGTACGCATGCGGCTACCAGGCCAGACGGCGTGAACTTCATGTACGCCAACGGCATCTGCGGTACGAATAATCGCAGAAACGTTATGAGGTTTGTGGACCTGCTCCATGCAGACGGTCAGATCAGGCTGCCGCCTGGCGAGCATTTCGCAGATGCGTGCATAACGTGTTGGGTTCATAAAACATTAATTTCGGTTTCGGGTGACTTTAATCACGTCTGGCATCACGCGGATTTTGCGCATGATATTCGCCAGATGCACACGGTCACGAGCGGTCAGACGAATAAAGGCGCTGTAGACGCGACCATCTTTCTCTTCCGTATTCAAACTTTGAATATTCGAAGTCGTGGTGTTAATTGCCGCCGTCAGGTTTGCCAGCGCGCCCTGATGATTGAACATCTCCACCTTGATTTCGGTGATGAACTCCTGCGCCGTCTCTTTATCCCATTCCACAGCCATAAACTTCTCTGGCTCTTTCTGGTAGCCACGGATGTTACGGCAGGATTCATGGTGGATCACCAGACCTTTACCGGGGCTGACGTGGGCGATAATCGGGTCGCCAGGAATAGGGCGGCAGCATTTCGCAAAGGTGATCAGCACGCCATCGGCACCTTTAATGGGCAGATGTCCGTGACTTTGGGTTGCCGGTGGAATGGAGGCGTCCCCATGTTGCAGATTTTTCGCGACCACCACGCTCATTGCGTTACCAAGTCCGATTTCTGCCAGCAGATCGTCAAGCGTTGCCAGCTTCATACGATCCAGCTCGCGCTGAATATTTTCCTGCGGGATTTCATTCAGCTTACGGCTACCACCCAAAGCATGGTTGAGCAGACGACGGCCCAGGCTTACAGAATCATCACGCTTGAGGTTTTTCAGCAACTGACGAATTTTGGCGCGCGCTTTCGAGCTAACGACAAAGTTCAGCCACGCGGCATTCGGGCGAGCGCCCGGTGCGGTAATGATTTCAACGGTTTGACCGCTGGTAAGCGGCTGCGACAGCGGGTAAGGCTGACGGTCGACGCGTGCGCCCACGCAGGCATGACCGATATCGGTATGCACTGCATAAGCGAAGTCGACAGGCGTTGCACCGGCAGGCAGTTCGACAATGCGCCCTTCCGGTGTGAAAACGTAAATCTCATCCGGGAAGAGATCGGATTTAACGCTCTCGATAAATTCAAACGAGCTACCGGCGCTTTGTTGCAGCTCCAGCAGGCTTTGCATCCAGCGCTGGGCGCGGATTTGTGCAGTCGTGCTGGTTTCGCCGTGCTCTTTATAAGCCCAGTGCGCGGCAACACCCATCTCCGCCATCTGATCCATATCTTCGGTACGGATTTGGACCTCAACCGGCACGCCGTGCGGGCCAATCATCGAGGTGTGCAACGACTGATAGCCGTTCGCTTTTGGAATGGCGATGTAGTCTTTCACGCGACCCGGACGCGGCTTATACAGGCTATGCATCTGGCCGAGCACGCGATAACAGGTGTCGGAATCATTGACGATCACGCGGAAAGCGTAGATGTCCATGATCGAGTGAAAACGCTGCTCTTTGAGCACCATTTTGCAGTAAATCGAATAAAGATGCTTCTCGCGACCACTGACGCGGCACGGTATTCCCGCTTCCTGCAAACGCCCTTCGATTTCAGAGAGGATTTTTTGGATCATCTCTTTACGGTTGCCGCGCGCGGCTTTCACCACTTCTTTAATTACGCGGTAACGATTGGGATACAGCGCCTCAAAACCCAGCTCTTCGAGTTCGGTTTTAATGTGGTGGATACCTAAACGGTGCGCCAGCGGGCTATAAATTTCGAGAGTTTCACGGGCGATGCGGCGACGTTTGTCCGGGCGAAGTGAGCCCAGCGTGCGCATGTTGTGGGTACGGTCGGCAAGTTTGATGAGAATGACGCGGATATCCTGCACCATCGCCATAATCATCTTGCGAAAGTTTTCGGCCTGCGCCTCTTTCTTATCGCGGAACTTGAGCTTATCAAGTTTCGACACCCCCTCTACCAGCTCGGCGACGCTTTTACCAAAAAGCTGTTCCATGTCCTGGTAGGTGGCGGGTGTATCTTCAATCACGTCATGCAGCAGCGCCGCCATTAGCGTTTCATAGTCGAGTTTCATCTCGGCCAGAATGCAGGCAACCGCTACCGGGTGCGTGATATAGGGTTCACCGCTTGAACGTGTTTGCCCCTCGTGAGCATCACGTGCAACGAGATACGCCTGCCGCAGACGCTTGATTTGGTCTTCCGGCAGGTAGGTTTGAATCAGTTGATTCAGGCTTTCAAACAGATACAAGGGCGACCCGCTTTGTGATTAACGACGACCTTCAGCAATAGCGGTAACGGCTTGTAATTCAGCGGCTTCCTGCTCTTGCTGTTCCTGGCGTTCGCGAACGTCGAGGATCTGGTTGTTGATCAGACCTTCTTCGATTTCGCGCAGCGCGATTACAGTGGTTTTATCGTTTTCTTCCGGTACCAGCGGATCCTTTCCGCCTACCTGCATCTGACGAGCGCGACGCGCGGCGACCAGTACCAGGTCAAAACGGTTACCAATTTTCTCTACAGCGTCCTGAACAGTTACGCGTGCCATACTTAAAAAGCTCCACAGGTGAAGAAATGACTGGGCATGATACTGAAATCAGGTTCAGTCTGCCAACAATTTGCTGATTAAAGCGTCATGACGCTGCTTTTGGCGGCTCATGCGCAGACGTTCGGCGCGAATAATGGTCTTCAAATCGGTCAACGCGGTATCGAAGTCATCATTCACAATCAGGTAATCATATTCGGCGTAATGGCTCATTTCTGCAACAGCTTGCGCCATACGCTTTGCAATGACCTCTTCGCTGTCCTGACCGCGACCGCGTAGACGGCGGTCCAGTTCAATTTTGGACGGCGGTAAAATAAAGATACTCCGCGCGTGCGGCATCTTCTGGCGAATTTGCTGCGCGCCCTGCCAGTCGATATCGAGAAAAACATCAACACCGGTCGCCAGGACTTGCTCAATGGCCTCACGCGAAGTGCCATAGTAATTACCAAAAACTTCTGCGTGTTCGAGGAACGCATCTCTGCTAATCATTTCTTTAAATTCATCATGATTAACAAAGAAATAATGTTCACCGTGGACTTCACCAGGACGCGGTTGGCGTGTGGTGTGTGAAACAGAAACCTGGGTGTCATACAACGGTTGGGTTTTTAATAAAGCCTGAATCAGGCTGGATTTACCCGCGCCACTGGGGGCAGAAACAATATAAAGCGTGCCTTGAGCCATGAGTATCTTTCGTATGTGATTAGCGAAATAAAGCCTACATACGAGCTTATTATACACGGCGCGGCCATGTGACGTAGCCCTTGCTCACACTTTTTGCGCAAAGTTGTTGCGTTTTGCGTAGCTGCTTCCGCATTTGCCTGTCATTCACTGCAATAAAGACGATTTTCAGGAAGCGTCCTCGCAGACTCCGTTTTTGCCACTCGGCTTTGCTTTCATCACGTTGTATATCTGCCTGACTATCTACAGCGGAGGTGATGATGAAAGTATGGATGGCGATATTAATAAGTATCTTGTGCTGGCAATCATCTGTGTGGGCGGTCTGTCCGGCCTGGTCGCCAGCCAGAGCACAGGAAGAAATTTCCCGCCTGCAACAGCAAATAAAACAGTGGGACGATGACTACTGGAAGGAAGGAAAAAGTGAGGTGGAAGACGGTGTTTACGATCAGTTAAGCGCCCGTCTTACGCAGTGGCAACGCTGCTTTGGGAGCGAGCCCCGCGACGTGATGATGCCGCCTTTAAATGGTGCGGTTATGCATCCGGTTGCCCATACGGGTGTACGCAAAATGGTGGATAAAATCGCATTAAGTCTGTGGATGCGCGAACGTAGCGATCTTTGGGTGCAGCCAAAAGTTGATGGCGTTGCGGTAACCCTGGTTTATCGGGACGGGAAACTGAACAAAGCAATCAGTCGCGGCAATGGCCTGAAAGGCGAGGACTGGACGCAGAAAGTTCGCTTAATTTCCGCTGTGCCGCAAACCGTTAGCGGGCCTTTAGCCAACAGTACGCTTCAGGGGGAAATATTTCTCCAGCGCGAGGGGCATATCCAACAACAAATGGGGGGAATAAATGCCCGCGCAAAAGTTGCTGGTCTGATGATGCGCCAGGACGATAGCGACACGCTGAATTCTCTGGGCGTTTTTGTCTGGGCATGGCCGGATGGACCGCAGTTAATGACCGATCGTTTAAAGGAGCTGGCTACCGCAGGTTTTACTCTAACGCAGAGGTATACCCGTGCGGTTAAAAATGCTGATGAGGTTGCGCGCGTACGCAATGAGTGGAGGAAAGCGAAATTACCCTTCGTCACCGATGGCGTGGTTGTGCGAGGGGCTAAGGAACCCGAATCCCGTCATTGGCTACCGGGCCAGGCGGAGTGGCTGGTGGCCTGGAAATATCAACCTGTAGCTCAGGTTGCCGAAGTGAAGGCGATTCAGTTTGCGGTGGGTAAGAGCGGTAAAATATCGGTGGTTGCGTCACTCGCACCTGTCATGCTGGATGATAAAAAAGTCCAGCGGGTGAATATTGGTTCCGTCAGGCGCTGGCAGGAGTGGGATATTGCACCTGGTGATCAGATCCTCGTCAGCCTTGCCGGTCAGGGTATTCCTCGCATTGATGATGTGGTCTGGCGCGGTGCAGAACGTACAAAACCGACACCACCAGAAAACCGCTTTAACTCGTTGACCTGCTACTTTGCTTCTGATGTTTGTCAGGAACAGTTCATTTCACGCTTAGTCTGGCTGGGGTCAAAACAGGTTCTTGGGCTGGATGGCATTGGTGAGGCCGGCTGGCGCGCGCTGCATCAGACTCATCGCTTTGAGCATATCTTTTCCTGGCTTTTATTAACGCCAGAGCAATTACAGAACACGCCGGGGATCGCGAAAAGTAAAAGTGCGCAGCTATGGCATCAGTTTAATCTGGCTCGTAAGCAGCCTTTTACTCGCTGGGTGATGGCAATGGGAATACCGCTAACCCGGGCGGCGCTTAATGCCAGTGATGAACAGTCCTGGTCGCAACTTTTATTTAGCACAGAACAGTTCTGGCAGCAGCTGCCGGGGACTGGATCTGGGCGCGCCAGACAGGTTATTGAATGGAAGGAAAATGCGCAAATCAAGAAGCTGGGCAGTTGGCTGGCTGCCCAGCAGATCACAGGTTTTGAACCTTAGTGACCTTCGTGGCTGTAGTAAAAAACCGGTAATCCCAGCTTAAGACGTAGCGCCAGTAAACGGGCAAAAAAGCCGAATACCAGGGTGGAGATAATCACCACATCATGATTAGAAACATAGTGTTGCAGCGCGATGTACAGCACGGCGGAGGCAAATGAGACACCGGCATACAACTCTTTCTGGAATACCAGTGGGATGCGTTTACAGAACATATCGCGCAAAACGCCGCCAAACACGCCGGTGGTTACCGCCGCGACAACGGCAATAATTGGGCCGTGCCCCATATCCAGTGCAACCTGTGCGCCAATGATAGAAAAGACCACCAGTCCGAGCGCATCGAGCACCAGAAACACTTTGCGCAGGTAAGGCATTACAGGAGCAACGATAGTGGTGAGTACTGCGGCGGTAGCGACGATAATCACATATTCCGGGTGTTTGACCCAGCCAAGCGGATAGTGGCCCAGCAGAATATCGCGCACTGACCCTCCGCCAATTGCGGTGGCGGTCGCAATAATAATTACGCCAAATGTATCCATGCGCCGTCGCCCGGCCGCCAGCGCCCCCGTCATGGCTTCGGCAGTAATGCCAACCAAATACAAAATGTGTAACAGCATGGTTCTCTCCCTAAAAATCTGTCTGGCAGGGTAGCGATTTGTGCGCATTGTCACGATTGAGATTTTTTAAGGTGAGGGGAAATTGATAACTTGTAGTTATGTGAAATCGCTATTTTCTGTAGCAGAGATGCATTCTTCTGACTTCTTGTCTGAGAAAATGCATAAGAAAAAATAGGTTAAAACTGAGGGGGGAAAAGAAAGGTGCAATATTTAGCCATTGTGTTCACTGCACCTGGACCTTGGCTTACGCATCGGGTGTCTCAATCAACAAAAAGAGTTTTTAGTTTCTGCTATTTCTTCTCTGTAATTTTTACACTGTTTTCCAACTGCTTGATGCTGATCTGCGGGGTCGGCAACTCTTCAGGCATGGTTCCGCCAAGTTCCTGAATGGTTTGTCTCACCTTGCGACCCACGTCAAAGTGTGTGGTGTTAGCTTGCTGTTTTGAATTCACGCCATCCCGCTTGAGTTTTTCTTCTGTTTGGGTAGCTCGAAAGAGATTAGCCGCCAGTTCTGTTGAACCCATATGATCCAGGATCTTCTGACTCTTTTTCAGCCCCTTCCGCTGATGGATGGCTTTCTGATCTAATCCACCATACAGCCCCCGGTAACCATGATTCTGAAATATGGCGAAATCGATAGCTGTCGCTACCCCAGCTTGCTGCGCTGCCTCAACTAATTGTTTGTTATGTTCTTTCAATTCATTTCTCAGAAAAAGACGCTTTTCGTCTTCACGAAGTTGCCTGAAAGCTTCATCGTCAGCCAGCTCCTGCCGTCGGGTCTGGATAGCAAAATAAGTTTGCCCTGCCGCAATAACCGGTTTCGCAGGGTCGCCGTTTTGTACTACCAGGTAACAGGCATAGCGGGAGAGATGAACATCTTCAAGTTCTCGTTGAGCCCCTGAACCTAATACAACCATTTTGGTGGTTTCAACGAAATGGTCAGATGCAGCTTGATTGCTGGCTTCGCACGCTTGAGTCGCGCGGGCCAGTACCTTTTGAAAATTGCGCCAGTCCCGATAATCCAGTAACGGTGCCAATTCTCTCGCTGACCAAAATTCTTGCCCTTCAGTGCCATAATGCCGTATTTCTTCAAAAGGTTGATGATGTTCGTTCATTGCCCACTCCATGTGATATCGATTGCAAAGAAAGTAAATCTTTAACTGTATTTATATACAGTTGTGAGTATCTCACGTTCTCAGTGTGCTGGGCAAAAAGACATCGCAAAATCTGGAGCAGGCACGCAAAACAGAATTGAAAGTTGCGGGGAAGAAAAATGCCGCTCTGTTTGAGTGGGCGGCATTTGTGAAGGCTGAAAAGTAAGAATTGGCGTTACGAGTTATTCAATGTTCTGAATCTGCTCACGCATTTGCTCAATCAACACTTTCAGCTCGATGGCAGAGTTTGTCACTTCGGCATTGATAGATTTCGACGCAAGAGTGTTCGACTCGCGGTTGAACTCCTGCATCATAAAGTCCAGACGACGGCCAACCGCTTCTTTTTTCTTCAGAATGTTGTAGGTCTCTTTAACATGCGCTTCGAGGCGGTCCAGTTCTTCGGCAACGTCAATTCGTTGTGCCAGCAGAACCAACTCCTGCTCCAGACGGTTGTTTTCCAACTGCACCTGAGCATCTTCCAGCTTCGCGACCAAGCGTTCACGCTGCCATTGCAGGATTTCCGGCATATGGGAGCGGACTTTGACCACTTCGGCGGTGACGCCTTCCAGACGCTGCTCAATCAACGCTTTCAGCGCCTGACCTTCGGTTTCGCGAGCGATGATAAAGTCATCCAGGGTGCCATCCAACGCCGCGAGAATTTCAGCGGCAATCGCGTCGAGATCCTGCTCCTGGGCTGCCATCACGCCCGGCCAGCGTAGAATATCAACCGGGTTGATTTCCCCTTCGTCACTCTGCATTTTTACCCAGTTCGCGGCAGTTACCAGCTGTTTAGCCAGTTTTTCATTGAGGATCAGCTCACCTTGTGCGCTAACATCTGGCTCATAGCGCAGGGTACATTCCACTTTACCGCGCGTCAGGCGAGAACGAATACGCTCACGAACGACAGGTTCAAGGCTACGGAACTGCTCCGGCAGACGAAAGTAAGTTTCCAGATAACGCTGGTTTACCGAGCGCATTTCCCAGGTTGCGCTCCCCCATTCACCCTTGATTTCACGCCGGGCGTAGGCGGTCATACTGCGGATCATAGACGTTCCTGTTTATAAAAGGAGAGGTGGAAGGATTATAGCCATCGATGCCTTGTCAGGATAGGAATAACCGCCGGAAGTCCGTATAATGCGCAGCCACATTTGTTTCAAGCCGGAGATTTCAATATGCGTCCAGCAGGCCGTAGCAATAATCAGGTGCGTCCCGTTACCCTGACTCGTAACTATACAAAACATGCAGAAGGCTCGGTGCTGGTCGAATTTGGCGATACCAAAGTGTTGTGTACCGCCTCTATTGAAGAAGGCGTGCCGCGCTTCCTGAAAGGTCAGGGCCAGGGCTGGATCACCGCAGAGTACGGCATGCTGCCACGTTCTACCCACACCCGTAACGCTCGTGAAGCGGCGAAAGGTAAGCAGGGTGGACGCACAATGGAAATCCAGCGTCTGATCGCCCGTGCTCTTCGCGCAGCAGTAGATTTGAAAGCGCTGGGTGAGTTCACCATTACGCTGGACTGCGACGTGCTTCAGGCTGATGGTGGCACGCGTACCGCGTCGATTACGGGTGCCTGCGTGGCGCTGGCAGATGCGCTACAGAAGCTGGTGGAAAACGGCAAGCTGAAAACCAACCCGATGAAAGGGATGGTAGCCGCAGTTTCTGTCGGAATTGTGAACGGCGAAGCGGTTTGCGATCTGGAATACGTTGAAGACTCAGCCGCAGAGACCGACATGAACGTAGTGATGACCGAAGACGGGCGCATCATTGAAGTGCAGGGGACGGCAGAAGGCGAGCCGTTCACCCATGAAGAGTTACTCACCTTGTTGGCGCTGGCCCGAGGGGGAATCGAATCCATTGTAGCGACGCAGAAGGCGGCGCTGGCAAACTGATTTTTAAGGCGACTGATGAGTCGCCTTTTTTTTGTCTGTAGAAAAGTAAGATGAGGAGCGAAGGCATGAAACCATATCAGCGCCAGTTTATTGAATTTGCGCTTAGCAAGCAGGTGTTAAAGTTTGGCGAGTTTACGCTGAAATCCGGGCGTAAAAGCCCCTATTTCTTCAACGCCGGGCTGTTTAATACCGGGCGCGATCTGGCACTGTTAGGCCGTTTTTACGCTGAAGCATTGGTGGATTCCGGCATTGAGTTCGATCTGCTGTTTGGCCCTGCTTACAAAGGGATCCCGATTGCTACCACAACCGCCGTGGCGCTGGCGGAGCATCATGACCTGGACCTGCCGTACTGCTTTAACCGCAAAGAGGCAAAAGACCACGGTGAAGGCGGCAATCTGGTCGGTAGCGCGTTACAAGGACGCGTAATGCTGGTGGATGATGTGATCACCGCCGGAACGGCGATTCGCGAGTCGATGGAAATTATTCAGGCCAATGGCGCGACGCTTGCTGGCGTATTGATTTCGCTCGATCGTCAGGAACGCGGGCGCGGCGAGATTTCGGCGATTCAGGAAGTTGAGCGTGATTACAACTGCAAAGTGATCTCTATCATTACCCTGAAAGACTTGATTGCTTACCTGGAAGAGAAGCCAGAAATGGCGGAACATCTGGCGGCGGTTAAGGCCTATCGCGAAGAGTTTGGCGTTTAAAGAAACTCGCCGGATGAAAAGTCATCCGGCGTCATATTACTGCAACTGCGCGGCAATTAGCGGCCAGCGGGCGTCAAAATCATCCGTCGGGCGATATTTAAATTCGCTGCGGACAAAACGTGACAGCATACCTTCACAGAAGGCCAGCAACTGGCTTGCCAGCAGCGTTTCATCAGTGGTGTAACCTTCACCCTCACGCATTCTCTTTTCACGCAATACCTGACGCAGCTGCGCTTCAATACGTTCGAAAAGTTGGTTGATGCGCCCTTGCAGGCGGTCTTGTTCAAACATCAGCGCATGCCCGGTAAGGATGCGGGTCAGGCCAGGATTACGCTCACCAAAACCGAGGAGCAACAACACGATCAGACGCAGGCGCGCTGTGGTGTCTTTCTCATCTTTCAGAATCAAATTGATGCGAGTAATCAGGCTATCTTCGATAAACTCAATCAGGCTATCGAACATGCGGGTCTTACTGGGGAAGTGGCGATACAGTGCCGCTTCGGAAACGCCGACAGAGGCGGCCAGTTTTGCCGTCGTGATACGTTGGCTTCCATCGCTGGATTCCAGCATCAGCGCCAGAGACTGAAGTATTTCCTCGCGACGGTTCCTTTTCGCAGTTTGTTTTTCTGCCATGTTACAAAATACCCCTGAAAATAAGCACTTGCCAGGCGGCACCCACGCTATGACCGCAAACGAAATGTTTGCGGCTATGTTATGACGTTATTTGGATGCGTATGTGTTACTGACGACCAGAGTGACCAAAGCCGCCTTCACCGCGGTCGGTGGCGTCGAAATCTTCCACCAGATTAAATTCAGCCTGTACTACCGGAACAAAAATCATCTGTGCGATACGTTCACCCGGTTGAATGGTGAAGCTGTCCTGACCACGGTTCCACACGGAAATCATCAACTGGCCCTGATAGTCGGAATCGATCAATCCTACCAGGTTACCAAGCACGATACCGTGCTTATGTCCCAATCCGGAGCGCGGCAGCATCATTGCCGCCAGTGAAGGATCGGCAATATGAATCGCCAGCCCGGTCGGAACCAGCGCAGTGTCACCCGGAGCCAGTTCTACGGCGTCATCGAGACAGGCACGCAGGTCAAGTCCGGCAGAGCCAGAGGTGGCATAAGTCGGGAGCGGAAATTCCTTCCCAACGCGCGGGTCCAGAATCTTAACGTCGATTTTTTTCATCATAACGGGTCACGATCTCGTCGAGTAATAATTGGCCAAGGAGCTCTTTGCGCTCAAGCGGTAAGACTTTATCTCCGTCCTGCCAGAAAAGGTGTAATGCGTTGTTGTCGCTGTTAAATCCTTGAGTTGGCTGGGAAACATCGTTCGCGCAGATCAGATCAAGGTTTTTACGGATACGTTTTTGCCGGGCGTATTCTTCCACATTATTTGTTTCGGCGGCAAATCCAACGACGTAGGGTCGATGGTCTTTTAGTGCGGCAACGCCTGCGACGATATCGGGGTTTTTAACCATTTTTATTGTTAATTCATCACCCTGCGTGGCCTGCTTTTTGATTTTTTCTGGGGCCACGGTAGCTGCGCGATAATCCGCCACGGCGGCGCAACCGATAAAAATATTTTGCTGCTGTACAGAAGCATTCACGGCGGCTTCCATTTCCAGCGCGGTCATCACATCAACACGTTTAACAAACGGTGGCGTCGGTAGTGAAACTGGACCTGATACCAGCGTGACGTTCGCGCCACGACGGGCAGCGGCGGCGGCGATAGCAAAACCCATCTTGCCGGAGCTGTGATTAGAGATATAACGCACCGGATCGAGCGGTTCACGCGTCGGGCCGGCGGTAATCATAATGTTCAGATGTTTTAGGTCGTTGACGGGCGAAAAATGCGCTACTGCCATATCCACAATGGTTAACGGATCGAGCATTCGCCCAGGACCGATATCACCACAAGCCTGACTGCCACTGTCTGGCCCCCAGATGAGCAAACCACGGGAAGCAAGCACCTCTAAATTATGCTGCGTGGCAGCGGCACGGTACATCTGCTGGTTCATGGCGGGGAGCACGGCTACAGGCGCAGGTGTAGCCAGACAAATCGTCGATACCAGGTCATTCGCCATTCCGGCAGCAACACGGGCAATCAAATCTGCCGTGGCAGGGGTGAGAATCACTAAATCAGCCCATTTACCCAGCTCAATATGGCCCATAGCGGCTTCGGCTGCCGGGTCCAGCAAACTGTCGGAAACGGGATAACCAGAAACCGCCTGCAAGCTAAGTGGGGTGATAAAGGCTTTTGCCGCTTCGGTCATGGCTACGCGGACGTCGGCCCCGCGATCGCGCAAACGACGCACCAGTTCAGGGGTTTTATAGGCAGCAATACCGCCGCTAACGCCGAGAACGATTTTTTTACCGGCCAGGCTCATGATGATTTTTCCTGTAGGGTGACACCAGAAGTTGGCGATTTTATCACAATACTTTTGTTGTCGTGCCTTCACCTGAGAATCACTTTGCGAGGCGCTTTCCAGGATTGAAAACTGGCCGTCGATTTAACGGAACGGCTATGACAGGATGCGAGCACCACAAAGGAGGTGAAGGTGAAAAACAATGCACAGCTGTTGATGCCGCGCGAAAAAATGCTGAAGTTTGGTATTAGCACCTTAACGGATGTCGAGCTGCTGGCGCTATTTCTGCGTACCGGAACGCGCGGTAAAGATGTATTAACCCTGGCAAAAGAGATGCTGGAGAATTTCGGCTCTCTTTATGGCTTGTTAACCTCTGAATATGAACAATTTAGTGGTGTTCATGGAATTGGCGTAGCGAAATTTGCCCAGTTAAAGGGGATTGCTGAACTGGCGCGGCGTTACTACAACGTGCGGATGCGTGAAGAAAGCCCTTTACTCAGCCCGGAGATGACGCGGGAATTTTTACAAAGCCAGCTCACGGGTGAGGAGCGGGAGATCTTTATGGTGATCTTTCTCGACTCACAACACCGGGTTATAACGCATAGCCGTCTTTTTTCCGGCACGCTAAACCATGTTGAAGTCCATCCTCGGGAAATTATCCGCGAAGCGATAAAAATAAACGCCTCGGCGCTGATCCTTGCACATAATCACCCTTCGGGTTGTGCTGAACCCAGTAAAGCGGATAAACTCATTACTGAACGGATAATAAAGAGTTGTCAGTTCATGGATTTACGCGTGCTCGACCATATCGTGATTGGGCGTGGAGAGTATGTTTCTTTTGCCGAACGCGGCTGGATTTAACCCGCTATGCGCGATCCTTCGGGATCTTTGTCTGTTCGGGACTTGAGCACATCGCTGAGTCAGCGTATACTACGCCACCTTTGAGAATCTCGGGTTTGGCATTTGGGCCTGGCAATCGAGAGTTCACATAGAACTGCGATGACCGGGCTGTAAAGCCTGACGAGGCGCCAATACCCCATACGAAGCTCGAGCTAATTTGATTTTTGGAGAATAGACATGTCCCGAGTCTGCCAAGTTACTGGCAAGCGTCCGGTGACCGGTAACAACCGTTCCCACGCACTGAACGCGACTAAACGCCGTTTCCTGCCGAACCTGCACTCTCACCGTTTCTGGGTTGAGAGCGAGAAGCGTTTTGTCACCCTGCGCGTATCTGCTAAAGGTATGCGTGTAATCGATAAAAAAGGCATCGATACAGTTCTGGCTGAACTGCGTGCCCGTGGCGAAAAGTACTAAGTACTTAGAGGAAATAAATCATGGCTAAAGGTATTCGTGAGAAAATCAAGCTGGTTTCTTCTGCTGGTACTGGTCACTTCTATACCACTACGAAGAACAAACGTACTAAGCCGGAAAAACTGGAACTGAAAAAATTCGATCCAGTTGTTCGCCAGCACGTGATCTACAAAGAAGCGAAAATCAAATAATTCTCGCTTTGATGTAACAAAAAACCTCGCTCCGGCGGGGTTTTTTGTTATCTGCTTGCCCCCATATTGACTGCATCTGTTCATTCCTGGAGATGCTATGCCTGAATTACCCGAAGTTGAAACCAGCCGCCGCGGCATAGAACCGCATCTCGTTGGTGCAACCATTCTTCATGCGGTGGTGCGCAACGGACGCTTGCGCTGGCCGGTTTCAGAAGAGATCTACCGATTAAGCGATCAACCAGTGCTTAGCGTGCAGCGGCGGGCTAAATATCTGCTGCTGGAGCTGCCTGAGGGCTGGATTATCATTCATTTGGGGATGTCTGGCAGCCTGCGCATCCTTCCAGAAGAACTTCCCCCTGAAAAGCATGACCATGTGGATTTGGTGATGAGCAACGGTAAAGTGCTGCGCTACACCGATCCGCGCCGCTTTGGTGCCTGGCTGTGGACCAAAGAGCTGGAAGGGCATAATGTGCTGGCCCATCTTGGACCGGAGCCGCTTAGCGACGATTTCAACGGTGAGTACCTGCATCAGAAGTGCGCGAAGAAAAAAACGGCGATTAAACCGTGGCTGATGGATAACAAGCTGGTGGTAGGGGTAGGGAATATCTATGCCAGCGAATCTCTGTTTGCGGCGGGGATCCATCCGGATCGGCTGGCGTCATCACTGTCGCTGGCGGAGTGCGAATTGCTGGCTCGGGTGATTAAAGCGGTGTTGCTGCGTTCGATTGAGCAGGGCGGTACAACGCTAAAAGATTTTCTGCAAAGTGATGGTAAACCGGGCTATTTCGCGCAGGAATTGCAGGTTTACGGGCGAAAAGGCGAGCCCTGTCGGGTGTGCGGTACGCCGATTGTGGCGACTAAACATGCGCAGCGGGCAACGTTTTATTGTCGGCAGTGCCAGAAGTAATTCATGCGCGCCGGATGGCATACCATCCGGCATAAACGCTACGCTAACTTCGCCATCAGCGCCTGATGGACATTCTCCGGCAGGAAATGGGTGACATCGCCCTGATGGCGCGCCACCTCTTTCACCAACGATGAAGAGATAAACGACCACTCTTTCGACGGCATCAGAAACACACTTTCCAGTTCCGGCATTAAGTGGCGATTCATATGCGCCAGCTGCATTTCATATTCAAAATCCGCCACCGCACGCAGGCCACGAATCAGCACCGTAGCGTGTTGATTACGGGCGAAGTTCGCCATCAAATCACTAAACCCGACCACTTCCACGTTCCCCAGATGCGCGGTTGCCTGCTGTGCCAGCTCAACACGCTCTTCCAGGGTAAACATCGGTTTTTTACTGGGGCTGGCGGCAATCGCCAGAATAACGTGATCGAACATCTGCGTGGCGCGCGTCACGATATCGATATGACCATTGGTAATGGGATCGAAAGTACCCGGATAAATCGCCCGTTTTTGCATAACAACCTCAATGCGTTTTCGGTGGCAGGTAAGGTTCCAGCAGTTGAAGCAGACGCTGTAGCGCGCCCTGGTTTTGATACAGTACTTCAACGGCATGACGGCCATAGAAACTACGGTAATCGGCGTCGGTGAGTAAAGAGGAAACCTCTTTTGCAAGCGACGTGGCATCGGTAACGGTAATCAGCCCGCTTGCCTGCTCCAGCCGCGCGCAAATGTCTTTAAAGTTAAAAGTATGCGGCCCCATCAATACCGGAATAGCGTGTGCGGCAGCTTCCAGCGGATTATGCCCACCACGTTCAACCAGTGAACCGCCAACAAAGGCGAGATCGGCAATGCCATACAGTAACATCAACTCGCCCATCGTATCGCCAACCACAACCTGCGTGCTGGTGGAGGGGACTTCCCCTGAGGAGCGTGTGATATAGCTTAGTCCAGCCTGGCGGACAAGGTTAATCGCATCCGGGAAGCGTTCCGGATGACGGGGTACCAGGATGAGCAATAAATTCGGGAATTGCTGTAACAATGCCTGATGTGCGGCGATCACCACACTCTCTTCGCCTTCGTGAGTGCTGGTGGCAATCCATACCGGGCGGTGTGGTGCCCATTGGCGGCGCAGCGTCACGGCTTTAGCAGCCAACTGCGGCGTTACAGAAATATCGAATTTCAGGCTACCGGTAACGGTTACCTGGTTATTTTTTGCGCCCAGCGCCACAAAACGTGCACCATCTTCTTCATTTTGGGCGGCAATCAGCGTAATACGACGCAGCAAGCGACGGACGAATTTACCCAGTTTGGCATAACCTGCGGCCGAGCGGGCAGAGAGTCGCGCGTTAGCGATCACCAGCGGAATTTTACGTTTATGTAGCGCCGCAATCAGGTTAGGCCATAGTTCGGTTTCCATAATCAACACCAGTTTAGGGTCGACTTTATTCAGGAAACGGTTGAGTGCATCGGGCAGATCATACGGCAGATAAACGTGCTGAACATCCTTTCCGAAAGCCGATTGTACGCGCTCCGAACCGGTTGGCGTCATGGTTGTTACGGTAATCGGTAAATCAGGATAACGATGACGCAGCGCGCGCACCAACGGGATTGCCGCCAGAGTTTCACCGACGGAGACGGAGTGCAGCATAATGCCGCCTGGTTTTAGCGGATGGCGGTAAAAACCGTAACGTTCACCCCAGCGTTTTCGATAGGCCGGAGCCTTACGTCCGCGCACCCAGAGCCGTATCCAGATCAGCGGCTGAATAAGGTAGAGAAGGGCGGTGTAAAGCAATTCGAGCATAGTAAATAGCTGACTTATGGATGTGCTGGGGATTCTATGTATTTAGCTGTGGCTTTACCATTACTTTTCCCGTTTTTGACTTAAATAGCAATTTACCCGCCAATTCTTGCTGAACATCTATACTTTTTTTGTATTTTTATGCGATTCATTGATTTCTGCTGTACGTGCAGGAAGGAATCGCAGAGCAACAGTGAAAGAATATGGTTGCTAATGATTATATTTGATTGATTTCTTTATTGAAAATCAACAGTGTGCTTAAAAATCATTCGGGTCGGATTGCCGCGAAAGAAGTGATACACTAGCGCGTCAATATCAGTGCGGTATCAGTATTCAGGTAGCTGTTGAGCCTGGGGCGGTAGCGTGCTTTTTCTGCTTCACCTTAATCGGATAATCTCAACAAAAAGAGTTACTTGTGGATAAGCCATTTCGAAGAATTTTGCTCATTAAGATGCGTTTTCATGGGGATATGTTATTAACTACTCCCGTCATTAGTTCGCTGAAAAAAAATTACCCTGACGCAAAAATCGATGTGCTGCTTTATCAGGACACCATCCCGATCCTGTCTGAAAATCCAGAGATTAACGCGCTCTACGGCATAAAAAATAAAAAAGCAAAAGCCTCAGAAAAAATTGCCAACTTTTTTCATCTCATCAAGGTATTACGTGCCAATAAGTATGACCTTATCGTCAATCTTACCGATCAATGGATGGTTGCTATACTGGTTCGCTTATTAAATGCCCGTGTGAAAATTTCCCAGGATTATCATCATCGGCAGTCTGCTTTTTGGCGTAAAAGTTTCACCCATTTGGTGCCGTTGCAGGGTGGAAATGTGGTGGAAAGTAACTTATCCGTGCTGACACCATTGGGACTTGATTCGTTGGTGAAGCAGACAACCATGAGTTACCCGCCTGCAAGCTGGAAACGTATGCGTCGCGAACTTGATCACGCTGGTGTTGGACAAAATTATGTGGTTATCCAACCTACGGCGCGGCAAATCTTCAAATGCTGGGACAACGCCAAGTTTTCCGCTGTGATTGATGCCTTACATGCTCGTGGTTATGAAGTCGTTCTGACGTCCGGCCCAGATAAAGACGATCTGGCCTGCGTCAATGAAATTGCGCAGGGATGCCAGACGCCACCAGTAACGGCGCTGGCTGGAAAGGTGACCTTCCCGGAACTTGGTGCGTTAATCGATCATGCGCAGCTGTTTATTGGCGTTGATTCCGCACCGGCGCATATTGCCGCTGCAGTTAATACGCCGCTGATATCGCTGTTTGGTGCGACAGACCATATTTTCTGGCGTCCCTGGTCAAATAACATGATTCAATTCTGGGCGGGAGATTACCGGGAAATGCCAACGCGCGATCAGCGTGACCGAAATGAGATGTATCTTTCGGTTATTCCGGCGGCAGATGTCATTGCTGCTGTCGATAAATTACTGCCCTCCTCCACGACAGGTACGTCGTTATGATCGTTGCTTTTTGTTTATATAAATATTTTCCCTTTGGCGGTTTGCAGCGCGATTTTATGCGTATTGCTCAGACAGTCGCCGCCCGAGGTCATCATGTTCGGGTTTATACCCAGTCGTGGGAAGGCGAATGCCCTGATGTATTTGAACTGATCAAAGTGCCGGTTAAATCGCATACCAATCACGGGCGCAATGCGGAGTATTTTGCCTGGGTGCAAAAACATTTACGCGAACATCCCGTCGATAAAGTCGTTGGATTCAACAAAATGCCGGGGCTGGACGTTTATTATGCCGCTGATGTTTGTTATGCCGAGAAAGTAGCGCAGGAAAAAGGCTTTTTCTATCGCCTGACGTCACGTTATCGCCATTATGCCGCCTTTGAGCGAGCAACCTTCGAACAGGGCAAGCCGACACAGCTGCTAATGCTGACAGATAAGCAAATCGCCGATTTCCAGAAACATTATCAGACTGAAGCGAAGCGTTTTCATATTCTGCCACCGGGGATTTATCCTGATCGTAAATATAGCCAGCAGCCAGCCAATAGCCGTGAAATCTTCCGTAAGAAGAATGGAATAACCGAACAACAATATTTATTGTTGCAGGTCGGTTCAGACTTCACGCGTAAAGGTGTCGATCGTTCCATTGAAGCACTTGCTTCGTTACCGGATTCGCTGCGCCACAACACATTGCTATATGTTGTTGGGCAGGATAAACCGCGAAAATTTGAGGCGCTGGCAGAAAAACGCGGCGTGCGCAGTAATGTTCACTTCTTCTCGGGGCGCAACGATGTCTCGGAATTAATGGCGGCGGCGGATTTATTACTGCATCCTGCCTACCAGGAAGCGGCGGGAATTGTGCTGCTGGAAGCGATTACTGCAGGATTACCAGTACTAACAACAGCCGTTTGTGGCTATGCGCATTATATTGTCGAGGCCAATTGCGGCGAGGCTATTGTTGAGCCATTCCGCCAGGAAACATTGAATGAGATTTTACGCAAAGCGTTAACGCAATCTTCATTGCGCCAGGCCTGGGCGGAAAATGCGCGACATTATGCTGATACACAAGATTTATACAGTCTGCCAGAGAAAGCGGCGGATATCATAACGGGTGGTCTGGATGGTTGAACTTAAAGAGCCGTTTGCCACGTTATGGCGCGGTAAAGATCCTTTTGAGGAAGTTAAAACCTTGCAGGGTGAGGTATTTCGTGAACTGGAAACTCGCCGTACTCTGCGCTTTGAAATGGCGGGCAAAAGCTATTTTCTCAAATGGCATCGCGGCACGACCCTGAAAGAGATAATCAAAAATTTACTCTCATTGCGGATGCCAGTATTAGGCGCAGACCGCGAATGGAATGCGATTCATCGACTGCGGGATGTCGGCGTTGATACTATGTATGGGGTGGCATTTGGCGAAAAAGGCATGAATCCGCTGACCAGAACTTCATTTATTATTACCGAAGATCTGACACCAACCATAAGTCTGGAAGATTACTGTGCTGACTGGGCGACTAACCCTCCAGATGTTCGCGTAAAGCGTATGCTTATTAAGCGTGTCGCGACGATGGTGCGCGATATGCATGCTGCGGGCATTAACCACCGTGACTGTTATATCTGTCATTTCCTGCTGCACTTGCCTTTTTCCGGTAAGGAAGAGGAGTTAAAAATTTCGGTAATTGACCTGCACCGGGCGCAGCTTCGCACGCGCGTTCCACGTCGTTGGCGCGATAAAGATCTTATTGGGCTTTATTTTTCTTCGATGAATATCGGCCTGACTCAGCAGGATATCTGGCGGTTTATGAAAGTGTATTTTGCCGCCCCGCTTAAAGACATTCTCAAGCAGGAACAAGGACTGCTGTCGCAAGCAGAAGCAAAAGCCACAAAAATCAGGGAAAGAACGATTCGAAAATCGTTGTAATTTCCGGAGAGAAATATGAGTGCCCACTATTTTAATCCACAAGAGATGATCAATAAGACAATCATCTTCGATGAAAGGCCAGCGGCGTCAGTGGCATCATCATTCCATGTTGCTTATGGCATTGATAAAAACTTTCTTTTTGGTTGTGGTGTTTCAATCACGTCAGTTTTGTTACATAACAACGACGTGAGTTTTGTTTTCCACGTTTTTATTGATGATATCCCTGAAGCCGATATCCAGCGTTTAGCCCAATTGGCGAAAAGCTATCGTACCTGTATCCAGATCCATCTAGTAAATTGTGAACGGCTTAAGGCATTACCGACGACCAAAAATTGGTCTATTGCCATGTATTTCCGTTTTGTAATTGCAGATTACTTTATTGATCAACAAGATAAGATCCTTTACCTGGATGCTGATATCGCCTGTCAGGGAAACTTAAAGACGCTGATAACAATGGATCTTGCCAATAACGTTGCTGCTGTTGTTACTGAACGCGATGCTAACTGGTGGTCGTTACGGGCTCAAAGTCTGCAGTGTAATGAACTTGAAAAGGGTTACTTTAATTCAGGTGTCCTGTTAATTAATACACTAGCGTGGGCGCAGGAGTCCGTTTCTGCTAAAGCGATGTCGATGCTTGCTGATAAAGCCGTCGTTTCCCGTTTAACCTATATGGATCAAGATATCCTTAATCTTATCCTGTCAGGGAAAGTTAAATTCATTGATGCTAAATACAATACGCAATTTAGTTTAAATTATGAATTAAAAAAATCATTTGTTTGTCCAATTAATGATGAAACCGTATTAATTCATTATGTCGGCCCGACAAAACCATGGCATTACTGGGCCGGTTATCCAAGTGCGCAACCTTTTATCAATGCCAAAGAAGCATCGCCCTGGAAAAATGAACCGTTTATGCGGCCAATTAACTCAAACTATGCTCGTTATTGCGCCAAGCATAATTTTAAACAAAATAAACCAATTAACGGGATAATGAATTATATTTATTATTTTTATTTAAAGATAATAAAATGATATTGAGAAAAGTTAAATGAATGAGTTTATAAAAGAACGGTTTTCGTATTTAGCAGATAATAAAAAAGAAAACGCCCCAGAGCTAAATGTTTCCTACGGTATCGATAAGAATTTTTTGTATGGTGCTGGCGTTTCAATTTCTTCCGTTTTGATTAATAATTCAGATATTAATTTTGTCTTTCATGTTTTCACTGATTATGTGGATGATGATTATTTAAAGTCATTTAATGAAACAGCAAAACAATTTAATACCTCAATTATTGTATATTTAATTGACCCCAAATACTTTGCTGATCTGCCGACGTCACAGTTTTGGTCGTACGCGACATACTTCAGGGTATTGTCTTTTGAATATCTGAGTGAAAGTATTTCCACACTGCTGTATCTGGATGCCGATGTTGTTTGTAAAGGAAGCCTGAAACCTCTCACAGAAATTATATTTAAAGATGAGTTTGCTGCGGTCATTCCTGACAATGATAGTACTCAGGCGGCATGTGCAAAACGCCTCAACATTCCCGAAATGAATGGACGTTATTTCAATGCAGGCGTTATCTATGTCAATCTTAAAAAATGGCATGAAGCAAATTTGACACCGTATTTACTCAAACTTTTACGAGGGGAAACTAAATATGGCTCTCTTAAATATTTAGATCAGGATGCGTTGAATATCGCATTTAATATGAATAATATCTACCTTGCGAAGGATTTTGATACTATTTATACCCTGAAAAACGAACTTTATGATCGTAGTCATCGAAAGTATCAGCAAACCATTACCGATAAAACAGTGTTGATTCACTATACAGGGATAACTAAACCATGGCATAGCTGGGCTGGATATCCGTCTGCATCATACTTTAATATCGCGCGTGAACAATCTCCCTGGAAGAAATATCCTCTTAAAGAGGCGCGGACTGTTGCAGAAATGCAGAAACAATATAAGCATCTGTTTGCCCATGGTGAGTATCTAAAAGGCATAACTTCATTAATTAAGTACAAGCTTAAGAAATAAATTACTCTTATGATTACAAGTATACGTTATCGCGGCTTCTCATTTTATTACAAAGATAATGATAATAAATATAAAGAAATCTTTGATGAAATACTGGCCTATAATTTTAAAACAGTAAAAGTATTACGTAATATTGATGATACCAAAGTATCGTTGATTGATACGAAATATGGTCGCTATGTTTTTAAAGTCTTTGCTCCGAAAACGAAAAGGAATGAACGTTTTTTAAAATCTTTTGTAAAAGGTGACTACTATCAGAATTTGATCGTTGAAACCGATCGTGTCAGAAGTGCAGGTCTTACTTTTCCTAATGATTTTTATTTTCTGGCTGAGCGTAAAATTTTCAACTATGCCAGTGTTTTTATCATGCTTATCGAGTATGTCGAGGGCGTAGAGCTCAATGATATGCCGATTATTCCAGAAAATGTTAAAGCAGAAATTAAGGCTTCAATGGAAAAATTGCATGCCTTAAATATGCTATCGGGCGACCCACACCGGGGTAACTTTATCGTTAGTAAAGATGGTGTCAGGATAATTGACCTATCCGGTAAAAGCTGTACGGCAGAGCGTAAAGCTCGTGATCGTCTGGCCATGGAACGTCACCTGGGTATTGCCAACGAAATAAAAGATTATGGCTACTATTCAGTAATCTACAGAACCAAACTACGCAAATTTATTAAAAAATTAAAAGGCAAAGCGTAAACCACACAGTCAAAACGGAACCAACATGGATTTATTAGCTGAGAGTATTACTGAAGTCGCTGTCTCTGGGGAAATTGCTAACACCGATCGTGTGTTAAATATCGCTTACGGTATTGACCGTAACTTTTTATTTGGTGCGGCAGTATCTATGCAATCAGTTGTTATGCATAACCCGGACCTTGCGGTTAAGTTTCATCTCTTTACCGACTACATTGATGAAGATTATCTACAACGTGTTAATACTTTTACCAGCAAAAATGCTAACGTTGAAGTAATAATTTATAAAGTCTCCAATGCCTTTATTGATATCTTCCCCAGCCTGAAACAGTGGTCTTATGCAACATTCTTCCGTTTAGTTGCGTTCCAGTATTTGAGTGAAACTATTGAAAATCTGTTATATATCGATGCTGATGTCATCTGTAAAGGCTCATTAGCTGGATTGCTTGATATTAATTTTGATGGGGATAAGTTCGCAGCTGTTATTAAAGATGTGCCTTTTATGCAGGAAAAACCAGCGAAGCGTCTGGCTATAGAGGGACTTCCAGGGAATTATTTCAACGCCGGTGTAGTATATCTGCAGCTTGAAGCATGGGCGAAAAATGATTTTATGAATAAAGCCATTGCTATGCTGGCAAGTGACCCGCAGCACACGAAGTATAAATGCCTTGATCAGGATATTTTAAATATTCTGTTCTTTGGTCATTGTATTTTTATTAGCGGCGATTATGATTGCTTTTATGGCATTGATTATGAGTTAAAAAATAAAAGCGATGAAGATTATAAAAAGACCATTACCGATGATACTAAGCTGATTCATTATGTTGGCGTAACGAAGCCCTGGAACGACTGGACGAATTATCCCTGCCAGAAGTATTTTAATGAGGCTTATCAGGCTTCTTGCTGGAATGATGTGGCGTTTATTCCAGCTACGAATGAAAAGCAGTATCAAGTGAAATCCAGACATTTGAAAAGAAATGGTAATATTGCATCTTCATTTTACTATTTCATCCTCTATTATAGTAAGAAAATAGCGCGTAAGCATTTTTCCAAATAATTATTAAGATTAATCACCCAGAGATTTTTTAATGAACTTGCCAATTTATATTGTCTCACTTAAAAGAGATATTGAGCGAAGAAATAAAATAAATGATGTTTTTCAGCGATTAAATATTAATTTTGATTTTTTTGATGCCATAGATGCTAAAGACCCTCAAAATAAAGAAATTATTGATAAAATGAGATTAAGTGGTGTCGGCGCAGAAATGACTGATGGAGAAATTGCTTGTACATTAAGTCATCAGCTTATATATCAGGATATGATAGATAAAAATATAGAATGGGCAGTCATTCTCGAGGATGATGTTATCGTCAATGAGAAATTTAAAAAATTTCTGCAATATTTTAATCTTTCTGAAAAAGACAAGTTAAAACATAATAATTTGTATTTGCTTGGAGGACAGAAAGGATTACATGATTATCCGGTATTGGGGCAAAGCCTTTTTAGTAAAGTTAAGATAAGTACTTGTACTTTTCGGCGTGTTAATTTCAATAAAAATAAAATTCGTCGTACATGTTCATATTTGATGAATAAAGATATGGCACAAAAGTTGCTCAAATTGACAAAGGATTATGGCACCTATCGAGCTGATAGCTGGAAGTTAATGCATCAACATCATATTATAAAAGAGTTTTATTTAGACGAAATAATATTACATCCTATTTTAAATGAGTTTAATAGTCATCTTGAAAGTGAAAGGCTATTAACATCGGAAAAAAAACAACCCAGAACAAGGCTTCAGAAAAGAATGAAGTTTATACGCTCCTGGATAAAGGTGGCTTTTTTTTCTCTTTTGAAATGAGATTGTTAATTTCAATTTGTTGTGAGATATTAACGTGGAAGTAAAAATTGAGCAATTTCGAAATAATAGCTGTAATTTTATTTTTTTATTGTATTTAATCGGTTTGTTGTTTGTGCCAATTGATCTTAATATCACCACTAAAATAATTAATGCGACAGGTGCATTTTCTCTTTTCTTATTAATTGTAAATAAAAAGCATAATTATAATAAAAATGTCATTATATTAATTCTTGGTTTACTTCTTTTGGGTGCAATGAACCTGATATGGTATGAATTTTATAAAACAGAAGATGTAGTATATAGAAATGCTTATCGAGGCTACCTTGAGTCTGGAAAACTATTAGTATTTAGCTCGTTGACATTTTTATTACTAAGTAAAAATAAATTCAGGCAAAATGAAAAACTACATTTTATTTCAGCTATCTTAGTTCAAATAATCATGCTATGTAGAGCATATTATCAAGGGATATATTTGCATGCAGACCGCATTCCCCTCTCCGCAATGAATGGGAATATTGGTCAGATGGGGGCAGCGACTATTGCGGCTTATGTGATTACATTCACTACTTTATATTCTTCAATTGTATTCATCAAAATGCAATCGAAATATAAATGGTTTCTATTTTATGCTAACTTTGCTTTAAGCTTTGCAGCAGTGATGATGACAGGAACGCGTGCGGCAATTTTTACATTCCCACTTATGATTATGGTCATATTATTTCTTCAGCATCGTGATCAAAAAGTGTTTTTATTTAAAGGATTGAGTGGTGTTTTTATATTGCTACTTGCTTGTGGTTTGATATTTAATAAGGAAATTGAGAGGCGAATTAATTCATTAAAAGCTGATGTTATTTCATATGCTACAAAAAATAACAGTCAATCCTCGGTCGGAGCACGTTTTGCAATGGTTAACGCAGGAATTAAAGGAAGTCCTGATGGTTTTAATTGGCAATCTCTTGAGCAGCGTGCTGAAAAGATAAAAGCATTAAGTGCAGACAATAATATTTATAGTGGAGCTTTATTATTCCTTGATGTACATATGCATAATGAAATTGTTGAAGCTCTTTCCACGAAAGGGAAAATTGGTCTTCTTGTTCTTATTATGTTCTATGTTGCAATTATCTACTACTGTATCCGGGAGAAAAAATATATACTTTTGGTTTTCCCTGCTTCTATTATGTTATTTGGCATTAGTGATGTCATTACGCATGCTAAACCAATACCGGCATCATGGATTGTGTGCCTCTTCCTGTCTATATCGTTTTTGAGTAAAAAAGAACCGCAATAATAAAAACGTTGATTAAGTAAGTGGGTATAATGCCCACTTACTATTTATTAAATCAATGTAATTTCTTTATAAACAGCCGCTGCTTCTAAATTATTTAAACTCTTTAGCGGAGCCCTACAAACCATCTGATTCTTCCCATACCCGCCAATTAATCCAGGGTCGGTAGGTCCATAAACCGTGATATTGGGTCTATCCAGTGCCGCCGTTAAATGGCTTAACCCCGTATCCACTGAAACCACAAACTTAGCCCCGGCCAGCACGCGGGCAACGCCTTCCAGACTCATCTTCGGCAATACTTCAACATAAGCAAATCCTTCCGCCAGTCGTTTCGCCCGTTCTTCCTCATGCGGCGCGCCCCACGGAAGTTTAATCCGTATTCCTGAATCAGCCAGTAAACCAATCAATTCTCGCCAGTGTTCTTCCGGCCAGTGTTTATCATCACGGGTCGTTGCATGAAGAAATACGGCATATTCGCCAGCATCTGTAGGCAGGTTCGTCAGGAAATGCTGTGCAATAGCATAATCGCCCTGGGTTTGCGGTTTGCTATAGCCCAGACTTTTGGCAAACAGTTCGCGGGTGCGTTCTACGGCGTGCTGCTGTTTTGCAATATGATGCTTACGATTGTAAAACAGACTGGCTAAAGGTTCGCGAGCGGTTTGCCAGTCCATGCCATGCTTTACGCCATGCGCCAGACGCGTCACCAGCGCCGCGCTTTTTACCAGCCCCTGAGCGTCGATAACTGCGTCATAGTTCTCTGCTTGTAGCGCTTCACGAAACGCTTTGCGTTCCGCTTTTATGGGGGCCGAGAACCAGGCTTTACGCCAGCGACGTATTGCCACAGGAATAACTCGCTCAACGGCAGCGTGCCAGGAAGGAATCTGTGCGAACCCTTCTTCCACCACCCAGTCAAACTTAATCCCTGGGATTGCCTGCTGGGCATCAGTGAGTGCGGGCAACGTATGGAGAACATCGCCCATCGACGATGTTTTAACGATCAAAACCCGCATCCGTCAGGCTTCCTCTTGTAACAATAGCGCGTTGAGTTCTTCCAGTACGCGCTGGGGAGTAATGTCGATTAAGCTCTGGTGATAACCCTCCGCAGCGTCACCTTTACGCACTTTGTGATAGCCGGTAATCAAACGGATCACGCGCGCTTTATGGGATAGCGGCGGTGTGAAGTCCGGGCTACTCGGACCATACAGGGCAACCAGCGGACGATTGAGCGCCGCCGCAACATGCATCAGGCCAGAATCGTTAGTGACAATGGCTTTACAGGCTGCAATCAGGATAACCGCTTGATCAAGCTGTGTTTCCCCCGCCAGGTTCCGACACCATGCCTGCTGCTCGGTATTCAAAGCGGCAAGAATCTCATTGCCCGCTTCATGATCTTTCGCCGAGCCAAACAGAACCACCTGATAACCTTCATCAATCAGCTGCTTTGCCAGCTCCGCATAGTGGTAGTGTGGCCAGCGTTTTGCCGGACCAAACTCCGCACCCGGGCAAAAACCAATCATCGGACGTTCTGATGAAAGCGAAAATTGATTACAGGTATATGATTTTTCACCTTCGCTCACCTGCAACTGCGGCCATAACAATGGCTGCGGCAGATCTTGTGCTGTGCGCATAATGCCTTTGTCATAGGCCAGCGCTATATAGCGTTCCACCATTAGCGGCCAGGCTTCTTTATCGAGCACGCGTACATCGTTGAGTAAACCGTAGCGCATCTCGCCGCGCCAGCCGGTGCGATGAGGAATACCCGCGAAGAAAGGCACTAATGCAGATTTGAAGGAGTTGGGTAAGACGTAGGCGCGGTCGTAGCGCTTTTCACGCAGGCTATGACCCAGTTTGCGGCGTTCGCCGATTTCCAGCGCTCCGTGACCGAGAGGCATAGGAATAGCTTCGTTAACTTCCGGCATCCGCGATAATAATGGACGGCACCATGCCGGTGCCATCACATCGATTATCGCCTGGGGATAGCGCGCCTGGAGCGTGCGATAGAGACTTTGCGACATCATCATGTCGCCAACCCAAGACGGGCCGATCACCAGTATTTTCATGCAGAGCTCTTATGCGTCGCGATTCAGCCAGGCCATGTATTCCGTTACACCTTCAGCAACGGTTTTGAACGGTTTGTCGTAACCCGCCGCGCGCAGATTTGTCAGATCTGCCTGAGTGAACGCCTGATAGCGGCCTTTCAGTTTATCCGGGAACGGAATGTATTCGATCTGGCCTTTCTTGTGATAAGCCAGCGTAGCATCAGCTACAGCCTGGAAGGATTCCGCACGACCAGTACCGAGATTGAAGATGCCGGAAACGCCATTTTCCAGGAACCACAGGTTTACATCTGCCACGTCGCCCACATAGACGAAGTCGCGTTTGAAGTTCTCGCTACCTTCAAACAGCTTCGGTGATTCACCGTTGTTAAGCTGGGTGTTGAGATGGAAAGCGACGCTCGCCATGCTGCCTTTATGGCCTTCACGCGGTCCATAAACGTTGAAATAACGGAAGCCAACAATCTGCGAGTTCGCTTCAGGCAGGATTTGACGAACATATTCATCAAACAGGAATTTTGAGTAACCGTAGACGTTCAACGGTTTTTCGTACTCGCGGGATTCAATAAAGTCGGAGGTGCGTCCGCCGTAGGTGGCCGCGGAAGATGCATACAGGAACGGGATTTCGCGCTCCAGACAGTAGTGCAGCAGCTCTTTGGAGTATTGATAGTTGTTATCCATCATATACTTGCCATCCCACTCGGTGGTGGAAGAGCATGCGCCTTCGTGGAAAATCGCTTCGACATCGCCGAACTCTTCGCCAGCCATAATCTGGATCAGGAAGTCTTCCTTATCCATATAGTCTGCGATATTCAGATCCACCAGGTTCACAAACTTGGTGCCGTCTTTCAGGTTGTCCACCACCAGAATATCGGTGATGCCTTTATCATTCAGGGCCTTAACGATGTTGCTGCCGATAAAGCCCGCGCCGCCGGTAACGATGATCATAACTGTAACCTTCGAATTATGGAGTCAGAGACAATCTCAGACACGAATACTTCTATCATATCACTACACGGCGTTGGCTTCAGCCATTCGCCAAAAGTGAGATTGATGGACGTTATTTATCCTGAATTTTGCAGAAGTGTTAACGCGTCATCTCGTCGCGACCTATAAGTTTGGGTAATATGTGCTGGAATTTGCCCTGTCTGGAGAATCGCAATGCGTGGAGAATTTTATCAGCAGTTAACCAACGATCTGGAAACCGCACGGGCGGAAGGGTTGTTTAAAGAAGAGCGCATTATTACGTCTGCGCAGCAAGCAGATATCACTGTGGCTGATGGAAGCCACGTCATTAACTTTTGTGCCAATAACTATCTCGGGCTGGCGAATCATCCGGATCTGATTGCGGCGGCAAAGGCGGGAATGGATTCTCACGGTTTCGGCATGGCTTCGGTGCGTTTTATTTGCGGCACTCAGGACAGCCATAAAGAGCTTGAACAAAAACTGGCGGCATTCCTGGGGATGGAAGATGCGATTCTCTACTCTTCCTGCTTTGATGCTAACGGTGGCCTGTTTGAAACGCTGCTGGGCGCGGAAGACGCCATTATCTCCGACGCACTGAACCACGCGTCTATTATTGATGGTGTGCGTCTGTGTAAAGCTAAACGCTATCGCTATGCCAACAACGATATGCAGGAGCTTGAAGCACGTCTGAAAGAAGCGCGTGAAGCCGGTGCGCGTCATGTGCTGATTGCCACCGATGGTGTGTTCTCGATGGACGGCGTGATTGCCAATCTGAAGGGCGTTTGCGATCTGGCAGATAAATACGATGCCCTGGTGATGGTAGACGACTCCCACGCGGTCGGTTTTGTCGGTGAAAACGGTCGTGGTTCCCATGAATACTGCGATGTGATGGGCCGGGTCGATATTATCACCGGTACGCTTGGTAAAGCGCTGGGCGGGGCTTCTGGTGGTTATACTGCGGCGCGCAAAGAAGTGGTTGAGTGGCTGCGCCAGCGTTCTCGTCCGTATCTGTTCTCCAACTCGCTGGCACCGGCCATTGTTGCCGCATCCATCAAAGTACTGGAGATGGTCGAAGCGGGTAGCGAGCTGCGTGACCGTCTGTGGGCGAACGCGCGTCAGTTCCGTGAGCAAATGTCGGCGGCGGGCTTTACCCTGGCGGGAGCCGATCACGCCATTATTCCGGTCATGCTTGGTGATGCGGTAGTGGCGCAGAAATTTGCCCGTGAGCTGCAAAAAGAGGGCATTTACGTCACCGGTTTCTTCTATCCGGTCGTTCCGAAAGGTCAGGCGCGTATTCGTACCCAGATGTCTGCGGCGCATACCCCTGAGCAAATTACGCGTGCAGTAGAAGCATTCACGCGTATTGGTAAACAACTGGGCGTTATTGCCTGAGGATGTGAGATGAAAGCGTTATCCAAACTGAAAGCGGAAGAGGGCATCTGGATGACCGACGTTCCTGTACCGGAACTCGGGCATAACGATCTGCTGATTAAAATCCGTAAAACAGCCATCTGCGGGACTGACGTTCACATCTATAACTGGGATGAGTGGTCGCAAAAAACCATCCCGGTGCCGATGGTCGTGGGCCATGAATATGTCGGTGAAGTGGTAGGTATTGGTCAGGAAGTGAAAGGCTTCAAGATTGGCGATCGCGTTTCTGGCGAAGGCCATATCACTTGCGGTCACTGTCGCAACTGTCGTGGCGGTCGTACCCATCTGTGCCGCAACACGATCGGCGTCGGCGTTAACCGTCCGGGCTGCTTCGCCGAATATCTGGTGATCCCGGCGTTCAACGCCTTCAAAATCCCAGACAATATCTCCGACGACCTGGCTTCCATTTTTGATCCCTTCGGTAACGCCGTGCATACCGCGCTGTCGTTCGATCTGGTTGGCGAGGATGTGCTGGTCTCTGGTGCAGGGCCGATAGGTATCATGGCTGCGGCGGTGGCGAAACACGTTGGTGCACGCAACGTGGTGATCACGGATGTTAATGAATACCGCCTTGAGCTGGCGCGTAAAATGGGTATCACCCGTGCGGTTAACGTCGCCAAAGAAAATCTCAATGACGTGATGGCGGAGTTAGGCATGACCGAAGGCTTTGATGTCGGTCTGGAAATGTCTGGTGCGCCGCCAGCGTTTCGTACCATGCTCGACACCATGAACCACGGCGGTCGCATTGCGATGCTGGGTATTCCACCTTCTGACATGTCGATAGACTGGACAAAAGTGATCTTTAAGGGCTTGTTCATTAAAGGCATTTACGGTCGTGAGATGTTTGAAACCTGGTACAAGATGGCGGCGCTGATTCAGTCTGGCCTCGATCTCTCGCCGATCATTACTCATCGGTTCTCTATCGATGATTTCCAGAAGGGCTTTGACGCTATGCGTTCGGGCCAGTCCGGGAAAGTTATTCTGAGCTGGGATTAACACGAACAAGGGCTGGTATTCCAGCCCTTTTATCTGAGGATAATCTGTTAAATATGTAAAATCCTGTCAGTGTAATAAAGAGTTCGTAATTGTGCTGATCTCTTATATAGCTGCTCTCATTATCTCTCTACCCTGAAGTGACTCTCTCACCTGTAAAAATAATATCTCACAGGCTTAATAGTTTCTTAATACAAAGCCTGTAAAACGTCAGGATAACTTCAGAGGTCGTCGGTAATTTATGATGAACAGCACCAATAAACTTAGTGTTATTATTCCGTTATATAATGCGGGCGATGATTTCCGCACTTGTATGGAATCTTTAATTACGCAAACCTGGACTGCTCTGGAAATCATTATTATTAACGATGGTTCAACGGATAATTCTGTTGAAATAGCAAAGCATTACGCAGAAAACTATCCGCACGTTCGTTTGTTGCATCAGGCGAATGCTGGCGCATCGGTGGCGCGTAATCGTGGGATTGAAGTGGCAACGGGCAAATATGTCGCTTTTGTCGATGCTGACGATGAAGTCTATCCCACCATGTACGAAACGCTGATGACCATGGCGTTAGAGGACGACCTCGACGTGGCGCAGTGCAACGCTGACTGGTGTTTTCGTGAAACGGGAGAAACCTGGCAATCCATCCCCAGCGATCGCCTTCGCTCAACCGGTGTATTAACCGGCCCGGACTGGCTGCGGATGGGGCTTTCTTCGCGCCGTTGGACTCACGTTGTCTGGATGGGGGTTTATCGCCGCGATGTTATTGTTAAAAATAACATTAAATTTATTGCCGGATTACATCATCAGGATATTGTCTGGACAACAGAATTCATGTTTAATGCGCTGCGTGCGCGATATACCGAGCAATCATTATATAAATATTATCTGCATAATACGTCAGTGAGTCGGTTGCATAGACAAGGGAATAAAAACCTTAATTATCAACGTCACTATATTAAGATTACCCGCCTGCTGGAGAAATTAAATCGAAATTATGCCGACAAAATTACGATTTATCCGGAATTTCATCAGCAAATAACTTACGAAGCATTGCGTGTTTGCCATGCGGTGCGCAAAGAGCCGGATATTCTTACCCGCCAACGGATGATTGCCGAGATATTTACTTCCGGTATGTATAAGCGCCTGATTACCAATGTGCGCAGCGTGAAGGTGGGTTATCAGGCGTTACTGTGGTCTTTCCGCTTATGGCAATGGCGCGACAAAACGCGGTCGCACCATCGCATTACGCGTAGCGCCTTTAATTTGCGCTAGCGTTAAGTTTCGCCGCTTCGGGCTGTTTGCCCCAGCCTTGCCACTGATGCTGGAAGTAAACGATCAGCGTGCTCTGGCTGATGCTTTCGCTTAATACTTCAAAGAAGCGATTAGCATAAACAGGTTCTATCGGTTTCTTCGGTTTGCACAGCTTCACGCCACGGAACGGATTACGCGGTGTGTCGGGCACAGTGTTTTTCGGCGGTGTAGACGTATCAACCTGCGGTTCATTCAGCAAGCTGCTGGCTTTCACCAGCGTAATGTCTGGCGGCAGGTTATAAACCATCTGTTGTAGCACGCGTACCGTTGAAGGGTGAGGATGCCCAATGGCAATGGTTGAACCGTTGCGACGCGCCAGATCAATTGCGCGATTAAATTGCACACGGATGTCCGCTTCATTTTGCGAATCGTCGAGGAATACCTTCCGTTTGATCACCTTCACGCCAGTGCCTTGCGCGGCGCGCATCGCCTGGGTATTACCGATGGTTACGCTGTCGAGGAAGTAAAGATTGTAACGCTCCAGCGCCTGCATCACTTTCTGCATACCAAACAGGTTAGAGGTCATCTTGCTGCCCATGTGGTTGTTGATCCCCACGGCATAGGGCACGTTATTGACCGCACTACGAATAATGCGCTCAATTTCGTCGCTGCTCATCTCCGGGCGTAGCGTATTTTTCTCCAGCGGCTGTTTACTCAACGGTGCCATCGGGAGATGAATCAACACTTCGTGACCGCTGTTATGCGCTTTGGTCGCCATCTCTCTGGCGTGCGGTGAATCGGGTAATACAGCGACGGAGATAGCGGAAGGCATCGCCAGCACCTGGTTTTCGTTGTGCGGGCGATACCCAAAATCATCAATGACGATGGCAAGTTTGCCAGCAAGTACGGGGGAGGAGAGCGCCAACAGAGCGGCAAATGCAAGAACGTTACGACGAAATGGAAACAAAACTTATCTTCCCAACCACGGCTGTGGATTGACCGCCTGACCCTGGCGGCGAATTTCGAAATAGAGTGAAGGCCGACCCTGACCGCCACTGCTGCCCACCAGTGCAATTGGCTGGCCCGCGCGAACCTGCGAACCAACGCTCACCAGTGCGCTCTGATTATAGCCGTAAAGACTCATGTCGCCTTTACCATGCTCAACCACCACCACCAGACCGTAGCCTTGCAGCCAGTCAGCCAGAATCACCCGACCGTCGGCAATCGCTTTAACTTCAGTACCTTCAGAGGCACCAATCACCATCCCTTTCCAGCGTAATTCACCCTGTAGCTGTTCGCCATAGCGATGCAGCGTCGGCCCGCGAACCGGCCAGAATGCCTGACCACGCGGCGCGCCCAGACCACCGGTACGGGACATCAGCGATTTTTCGCTTTCAGTCGGTTTGTAGGTGGTGCCTTTACGCGTCGCTTCTTTCTGGCGGTCGCGAACCGCCTGGGCCTCACGTGCTTCTCGTTCTGCACGCGCTTTCGCCGCGGCTTCCGCACGGGCAATGCTGTTACGCAGACGGGATTCGTTGGCGCGCAGCTCGCTCAACTGTTGCTGACCTTGCTGGATGGAAGACTCCAGCCCTGCCAGCGTCTTTTTACGCTCGTTCAGCGCCTGAGTCAGTTTCGCCTGTTGGGCGCGCTGTTCATATAACAGCGTTTGTTGCTCGCTCTGTTTCTCTTCCAGTTCAGCACGCTGCATGGCGACTTCTTCACGCGTTTGCTTCAACTGGGCAATGGTTTCTTGTCGCGCCTGGTTGAGATAGCCGAAATAAGCCTGTAAACGCTGTCCACGCTGGCTTTCTTCACCGCTGAGAATCAGCTGAATACCGGTATGCTCGCCCTGACGGAATGCGGCATCCAGTTGTGCGGCGAGGCTGCGCTCCTGGGCGGCTTTTTGCTGCTCCAGTTTGGCAATCGACGCGTTCATCTCATCAATCTGTTTATTGAGTTGATTGAGCGTGTTTTGCGTTTCGCGCAGCTTACGGGTGGCTTCAGAGATCGCTTCTTCCTGCTTTTTCAATTGTGCGAGCAGGCTTGCGCGTTGTTGTTGCTTTTGGCGTACCGCGCGCTCTTTCGCGGCGATATCGGCCTGAATAGATTTGAGTTGGTCACGCTCATCCGCGTGGGCGGAAAAGGCGCACAACAATACGCCAGCGCTAAGAACGCTGGCGTAGATGATGGGCCTGATTGCAAACCTGCGCGGTTTCACGGCCCGTGTCATGGTATTAATCGCCTTTCCCCTCATGGGGAGGGATTATTCCACGATGAACAGCGGCTTACCAGTCATCTCTTGCGGGATTTCCATACCCATCAGCGACAACATGGTCGGCGCGATGTCAGAAAGTTTGCCGCCTTCAACCGCTTTCACGTTCTTATCGCCAACGTAAATCAGCGGAACTGGCAGGTTGGTGTGTGCCGTATGTGCCTGACCCGTTGCCGGATCGCGCATCTGCTCAGCGTTACCGTGGTCAGCGGTGATCAGCAGTTGTCCACCCACGGACTCAACCGCTTTCGCGACTTCTTCCACGCAGTGATCCAGTGCTTCAACCGCTTTAACCGCCGCTTCCATCACACCGGTGTGACCTACCATGTCGCCGTTCGGATAGTTACAGATGATGGTGTCGTATTTGCCGCTCTTGATGGCCGCAACCAGTTTTTCGGTCAGCTCTGCGGAGCTCATTTCCGGTTGCAGATCGTAGGTAGCTACTTTCGGTGAGTTGATCAGAATGCGATCTTCGCCTTTGAACGACTCTTCTACGCCACCGTTGAAGAAGAAAGTAACGTGGGCATATTTTTCGGTTTCGGAAATACGCAACTGAGTTTTGTCGTTTTTCGCCATCCACTCGCCGAAGGTGTTAACCAGGGAAGCTGGTGGGTAAGCAACCGCAGTTTTGATGTCAGCGGCGTATTCGGTCAGCATCACGAAATCGACGTTAACCACTTTCTTACGCGCGAAGCCATCGAAATCAGCGTTCACGAAAGCACGAGTGATTTCACGCGCGCGGTCAGCACGGAAGTTCATGAAAATCAGCGCATCGCCGTCTTCCATTGCCGCATCTGACTGACCTTCTGCACGAATAACGGTCGCTTTCACGAACTCGTCGTTTTCGTCGCGAGCATAAGCAGCCTGCAAACCAGCAACGGCGGTATCGGCCTGGAACTCACCCTGCGCCAGAGTCAGCAGGTCATAAGCTTTTTCAACGCGATCCCAACGGTTATCGCGGTCCATCGCGTAGTAACGACCAATGATGGACGCTACGCGGCCTTTACCCAGCGCGGCAAATTTCTCTTCAAATTTTTTCAGCGAGGATTCAGCACTGCGCGGCGGAGTGTCGCGACCGTCAAGGAATGCGTGCAGGTAGATTTTTTCTGCGCCGCGTTCAGCTGCCAGTTCTACCATCGCCATGATGTGATCTTCGTGGCTGTGTACGCCGCCTGCGGAGAGCAGACCCATAATGTGTACTGCTTTACCTGCGTTTTTCGCTTTATCTACCGCGCCAGTCAGCACCGGATTAGCAAAGAAAGCGCGATCTTTGATTTCAACGTCCAGACGAGTCAGGTCCTGATACACGATGCGGCCGGCACCCAGGTTAACGTGGCCTACTTCGGAGTTACCCATCTGACGGTCAGGCAGACCGACTTCCAGACCGGAAGCGTCGATCAGGGTATGCGGACGATTGGCCCACAGTGCATCCATTACCGGGGTTTTAGCACTAAAAATGGCGTTATCCTGCTGTTCTTCGCGATAGCCATAGCCATCCAGAATCACCAGTACCATAGGTTTTTTAGAAACCGACATTGCGACAACCTCATACTCAAGAGTCAAAATTTGCGTAATTTTACTACAGCTGAATCGATAAAATAGCCTCTGAAGATCAAAATATACGACCGCTCGCGGCAAGCCGATGCCAGATTTACGCTTTTTTTTCGTCGCGCCCCGCAAAATTGCATTCCAGTTAACGCGCTGGCTGTATTTGCCGCACCGCGCAGGTATACTCCTTTCCTGGTTTTTTTAATCACTACGTCGGGAGTTGTTACCCCCCATGCAAGAAATTATGCAATTTGTTGGCCGTCATCCCATACTGAGTATCGCCTGGATCGCGTTACTGGTGGCGGTTCTTGTGACTACGTTTAAGAGCCTGACCTCGAAAGTGAAGGTGATTACTCGTGGTGAAGCTACGCGTCTGATCAACAAAGAAGACGCTGTGGTTGTGGATTTACGTCAGCGTGATGACTTCCGTAAAGGCCATATCGCAGGTTCTATTAATCTGTTGCCGAGCGAAATCAAAGCCAACAATGTTGGTGAGCTTGAGAAGCACAAAGACAAACCGGTTATTGTGGTAGACGGTTCTGGCATGCAGTGCCAGGAGCCTGCAAACGCACTGACGAAAGCTGGTTTTGCGCAAGTATTCGTGCTGAAAGAAGGCGTCGCTGGCTGGGCTGGCGAAAACTTGCCTTTGGTGCGCGGCAAATAATTTACCTGTCGTCTTTCATGATGCAGGCCGTTAGCTGCAATTAGGCCCCCAGCGACTTATTGTTATAAGCTTCTGGGGACACTCCATTTTGCTGCCGCCCTGCAACATGAAATTTCAGGGTAAAAAAACAGGAGCTAATTTATGGCCAATGTTGAAATCTATACCAAAGAAACCTGCCCGTATTGCCATCGTGCAAAAGCACTGCTGAGCAGCAAGGGCGTGAGTTTCCAGGAGCTGCCGATCGATGGCAACGCCGCCAAGCGTGAAGAGATGATCAAACGCAGCGGTCGCACCACGGTTCCCCAGATTTTTATTGACGCACAGCACATTGGCGGCTGTGATGACTTGTATGCATTGGATGCACGTGGTGGACTGGATCCCCTGCTGAAATAACGTGTGAACGTTGGCATTACATTGCGCAGTATTTAAGGACAACACTTAAGGGTTTTCTACACATGTCAGAACAAAACAACACCGAAATGACTTTCCAGATCCAACGTATTTATACCAAGGATATTTCTTTCGAAGCGCCGAACGCGCCGCACGTTTTCCAGAAAGATTGGCAGCCAGAAGTTAAACTTGATCTGGATACGGCATCTACTCAACTGGCAGATGACGTTTACGAAGTGGTACTGCGTGTTACCGTAACGGCCTCCCTGGGCGAAGAAACCGCGTTCCTGTGTGAAGTTCAGCAGGGCGGTATTTTCTCCATCGCGGGTATCGAAGGCACCCAGATGGCACATTGCCTGGGCGCATACTGCCCGAACATTCTGTTCCCGTATGCTCGTGAGTGCATCACCAGCATGGTATCCCGCGGTACATTCCCGCAACTGAACCTTGCGCCGGTTAACTTCGATGCGCTGTTCATGAACTATTTGCAGCAGCAGGCTGGCGAAGGTACTGAAGAACATCAGGATGCCTGATGAACCAACGTAATGCTTCAATGACTGTGATCGGTGCCGGCTCGTACGGCACCGCTCTTGCCATTACCCTGGCAAGAAATGGCCACGAGGTTGTCCTCTGGGGCCATGACCCTGAACATATCGCAACGCTTGAACGCGACCGCTGTAACGCCGCGTTTCTCCCCGATGTGCCTTTTCCCGATACACTCCATCTTGAAAGCGATCTCGCCACTGCGCTGGCAGCCAGCCGTAATATTCTCGTCGTCGTACCCAGCCATGTCTTTGGTGAAGTGCTGCGCCAGATTAAACCGCTGATGCGTCCTGATGCGCGTCTGGTGTGGGCGACCAAAGGGCTGGAAGCGGAAACCGGGCGTCTGTTACAGGACGTGGCCCGCGAGGCGTTAGGCGATCAAATTCCGCTGGCGGTTATCTCTGGCCCAACGTTTGCGAAAGAACTGGCGGCAGGTTTACCGACAGCCATTTCGCTGGCCTCGACCGACCAAACTTTTGCTGATGATCTTCAGCAGCTGCTGCACTGCGGTAAAAGTTTCCGCGTTTACAGTAACCCGGATTTCATTGGCGTGCAGCTTGGCGGCGCGGTGAAAAACGTCATTGCCATTGGCGCGGGGATGTCCGACGGTATCGGTTTTGGCGCGAATGCGCGTACGGCGCTAATCACCCGTGGCCTGGCTGAAATGTCGCGTCTTGGCGCGGCGCTGGGTGCCGATCCTGCCACCTTTATGGGCATGGCGGGGCTGGGCGATCTGGTGCTTACCTGTACCGACAACCAGTCGCGTAACCGCCGTTTTGGCATGATGCTCGGTCAGGGCATGGATGTACAAAGCGCGCAGGAGAAGATTGGTCAGGTGGTGGAAGGCTACCGCAATACGAAAGAAGTCCGCGAACTGGCGCATCGCTTCGGCGTTGAAATGCCAATAACCGAGGAAATTTATCAAGTATTATATTGCGGAAAAAACGCGCGCGAGGCAGCATTGACGTTATTAGGTCGTGCACGCAAGGACGAGCGCAGCAGCCACTAACCCCAGGGAACCTTTGTTACCGCTATGACCCGGCCCGCGCAGAACGGGCCGGTCATTATCTCATCGTGTGGAGTAAGCAATGTCGTGTGAAGAACTGGAAATTGTCTGGAACAATATTAAAGCCGAAGCCAGAACGCTGGCGGACTGTGAGCCAATGCTGGCCAGTTTTTACCACGCGACGCTACTCAAGCACGAAAACCTTGGCAGTGCACTGAGCTACATGCTGGCGAACAAGCTGTCATCGCCAATTATGCCTGCTATTGCTATCCGTGAAGTGGTGGAAGAAGCCTACGCCGCTGACCCGGAAATGATCGCCTCTGCGGCCTGTGATATTCAGGCGGTGCGTACCCGCGACCCGGCAGTCGATAAATACTCAACCCCGTTGTTATACCTGAAGGGTTTTCATGCCTTGCAGGCCTATCGCATCGGTCACTGGTTGTGGAATCAGGGGCGTCGCGCATTGGCAATCTTTCTGCAAAACCAGGTTTCTGTGACGTTCCAGGTCGATATTCACCCGGCAGCAAAAATTGGTCGCGGTATCATGCTTGACCACGCGACAGGCATCGTCGTTGGTGAAACGGCGGTGATTGAAAACGACGTATCGATTCTGCAATCTGTGACGCTTGGCGGTACGGGTAAATCTGGTGGCGACCGTCACCCGAAAATTCGTGAAGGCGTGATGATTGGCGCGGGCGCGAAGATTCTCGGCAATATTGAAGTTGGGCGCGGCGCGAAGATTGGCGCAGGTTCCGTGGTGCTGCAACCGGTGCCGCCGCATACCACCGCCGCTGGCGTTCCGGCACGCATTGTCGGTAAACCAGACAGCGATAAGCCATCAATGGATATGGACCAGCATTTCAACGGTATTAACCATACATTTGAGTATGGGGATGGGATCTGATGTCCTGTGATCGTGCCGGATGCGATGTAATCATCTATCCGGCATGGCGTAACTAATCTCTCAACACCGCTCCCGGATATCCCAGCTGCCGCCAGGCTTCATACACCACTACCGACACCGCATTGGACAGGTTCATGCTGCGGCTGTCTGGCACCATCGGAATCCGAATTTTTTGTTCAGCGGGCAGGGCATCAAGAATGCTCGCTGGCAGGCCGCGTGTTTCCGGGCCGAACATCAGATAATCGCCATCCTGATAGCTTACGGCGCTGTGAGCAGGCGTACCTTTCGTGGTGAGGGCAAACAGGCGCTGGGGATTTTCTGCTTCGAGGAACGCGCTGTAGTCATGATGACGCGTAACGGCGGTAAACTCGTGATAGTCCAGCCCCGCGCGGCGCAGGCGCTTAT
Source organism: Shigella dysenteriae (assembly GCF_022354085.1). NCBI lineage: Bacteria > Pseudomonadati > Pseudomonadota > Gammaproteobacteria > Enterobacterales > Enterobacteriaceae > Shigella > Shigella dysenteriae. The sequence goes on along the minus strand of NZ_CP055055.1, from coordinate 4,693,840 downwards.
CGTCCCAGGCAAATCCCATCGGTTCGATGATATGCAGACGAAAGCCGGTATTAGCGCAAAGACGGATGATGTTGCCAGTATTTGGCGGAATTTCTGGTTCGTAAAGTACGATGTTTAGCATACTGCCCCCTTAGTGCGGGGGCAGGATAGCAGAAAATTGGTGAGCAGTGCGGCCTTTTCCCCTCACCCCGGCCCTCCCCCTGTCTCTTGATCAGGAGATCTGATCAAGAGACAGCTCCCTGAGGGAGAGGGTTAGGGTGAGGGGGCGCAAACGACTATGCCGCATTCCCTTTCGCCATGGGAGCCAGTGCCGCAGGCAACTCTTTACCCAGCCCCTGCACCAGCGAATCTTGCGTAATTTCGCTGATCGATTTCGCGCCAGTCAGCGTCATCGCCACTTTCATCTCTTTTTCGATCAGATTTAGCAGGTTAGCTACACCCGCCTGGCCCGCTGTTGCCAGCGCATACAGGAAAGCACGACCCAGCAGTACGGTGTCGGCACCGAGCGCAATCATACGCACGACATCAAGCCCGTTACGAATTCCGCTATCCGCCAGAATGGCGATATCACCTTTCACCGCATCTGCAATAGCAGGCAGTGCACGGGCGGAAGAGAGTACACCGTCCAGCTGGCGGCCACCGTGGTTAGAAACCACAATTCCATCAGCACCAAAACGTACTGCATCGCGCGCATCTTCCGGATCGAGGATCCCTTTGATCACCATCGGGCCATCCCAGAAATCGCGGATCCACTCAAGGTCTTTCCATGAGATGGACGGATCGAAGTTATTCCCCAGCCAGCCGATGTAATCTTCCAGTCCGGTCGGTTTGCCGAGATAAGCTGAGATATTACCTAAATCATGTGGACGACCGTTCAGGCCCACATCCCACGCCCATTGCGGATGTGTCACCGCTTGCAAGTAGCGGCGCATTGCCGCATTTGGGCCGCTCATACCTGAATGCGCATCACGGTAGCGTGCGCCCGGTGTCGGCATATCCACGGTAAAAACCAGCGTCGAACAACCCGCTGCTTTTGCTCGCTCCAGCGCGTTACGCATAAAGCCGCGATCGCGCAGTACATAAAGCTGGAACCACATTGGGCGCTTGATGGCTGGCGCGACTTCTTCAATCGGGCAAACGGAAACCGTCGAGAGAGTAAACGGAATGCCATGCGCGTCCGCCGCTTTGGCTGCCTGAACTTCGCCACGACGCGCATACATGCCACACAAACCTACCGGACCTAGCGCCACCGGCATCGACAATTTCTCATTAAACAGCGTCGTTTCCAGGCTTAAGTCGGACATGTTTTTCAGAATACGCTGGCGCAGCGCCACTTCTGACAAATCTTCCACGTTGCGGCGCAGCGTGTATTCAGAATATGCACCACCATCCATATAGTGGAACAGGAACGGCGGCAGAATGCGTTGCGCTGCGGCGCGATAATCGCTGGCTGCGGAAATAATCATGCGTTTTTCTCCCTCGAATGCTCATTATGCTCACCGGGCAGGCGGGTAATCCGTGCGTGGCGAGCCTGATCTTCATCGAATCGTTTCATTGTGGTGTGAACAAAACTAAGGTGCGCCATCATTGCTTTACGCGCCCCGTCGGCATCACCAGCAAAAATGGCGTCAATGACAGCCTGATGTTGTTCGGTCAGTTGTGAAAAAACCGGTGGCACCAGATACATCCGCTGACGGCTATGCTTCACTGAGGATTGCAGGACATCGAAGAAACCGCGCATGGTTTGCAGCAGCACGATGTTATGTGAGGCTTCGGCAATCGCCAGATGAAAACGAACGTCCGCTTGTGAGGCGATATCCGGGTCTTCACTTAGCGTTGCTTCAAAGCAAAGCTGAATCTTTTCTTTGTCGCCAGGTGTGGCGCGCATTGCCGCATGCCATGCGGTGCTGGCTTCAATGGCGTAGCGGGCTTCCAGAATATCGAAACTGTAATCCGGATCATCGGCCATCAGCGTTTTTAGCGGCTGGACGATGTTTTGCTCCGACCATGTGTCATGACGCCAGCGAATAAACGTCCCGCCGCCGCGTCGACTGAGCAGCACGCCTTCGCTCACCAGTTTTGCCAGCGCCTCGCGCAGTGAATTACGTGATACGCCGAGTTGCATCGCCAGTTGACGTTCAGCGGGCAACTTCATGCCCGCTTCCAGGTTTTTTTCATCAATCAGCGCCCGCACACGATCGGCAACCTCGTCTGACAGGCGTCTGGGTAAAACAATCATTAAGGAATCATCCACGTTAAGACATAAGCCTGAAGCGTGGTGATCACGCCCACCATACAGGTGAAGATCAGGCTGTGTTTGACAGTAAAGCGGAACAAATCAGACTCTTTGCCCACCAGGCCTACCGCCGCACAGGCGATAGCGATAGATTGCGGGGAGATCATCTTACCGGTGACGCCACCGGTGGTATTGGCGGCAACCAGCAACAGATCAGAGACGCCAATTTGTTGTGCTGCGGTGGCTTGCAGCGCGGCGAACAGGGCGTTAGATGACGTATCCGACCCGGTCAGGAATACCCCCAGCCAACCAAGGAACGGTGAGAAGAAGGTAAAAGCATGACCGGTGTGCGCCAGTGCCAGCGCCAGTGTTGATGACAGCCCGGAATAGTTAGAGATAAAGGCGAACGCCAGCACCATACCGATAGAGTAGATGGGCAGGGCCAGTTCTTTCAGTGTGCTGCCGAAGGTGCTGATAGCGTCAGACGGTTTCATCTTCAGCCAAACAATTGAGAGCAGTGCAGCAAACAGAATGGCGGTGCCAGTGGCAGAGAACCAGTCAAACTTAAATACGGCGGCGTAAGCGGTAGCTTCGCTGACGACCGGCGGCATACGAGCAACCAGTTTGTCGAGATACGGCACCGGAATGTTGATCACCCATTCATAAAGCGCGCCGCCCGAAGCGAACAGGGCTTTAAATGGCGGGATACTCCACAGTGTTACGGTGGCGGTCAGGAACAGGAACGGTGTCCAGGCACGCAGCACCTGACCCGCCGTGTAACCGGTGTGAGCCAGCGTCATATCAACCTGCGATGCACCCAAATCACCAAAACGGAATACGCGCACTGGCTGCCAGCGTTTGAGGAACAGCGTCAGGCAGAGCAGTGATACCAGCGAAGAGATAATGTCCGGCAGCTCCGGCCCAATGAAGTTAGAGCTAAGGTACTGAGCGATGGCAAACGAGCCGCCCGCAACCACGACCGCAGGCCACGTCTCTTTGATACCGCGCCAGCCGTCCATAATCGCCATGATCCAGAACAGCACGATAATGGTCATAAACGGTAGCTGCCGCCCCACCATCTGACCAATCTCAAAGCTGTCGATACCTGTTACCTGTCCGGCAACCAGGATTGGAATGCCCATCGCGCCAAATGCCACTGGCGCGGTGTTAACAATCAGGCACAGCCCGGCGGCGTACAGTGGTTTAAAGCCCAGACCGACCAGCAATGCGGCGGTAATTGCTACCGGTGCGCCAAAGCCTGCAGCTCCTTCGAGGAACGCGCCGAAACAGAAACCGACGATCAGCATTTGCAGGCGCTGGTCTGGGGTTATCGAAAGAATAGACGAGCGAATGATGTCAAACTGCCCGGTTTTCACCGAGATCTTATAGACGAACACTGCTGCAATAATAATCCACGCGATGGGCCACAAACCATAGAAGAAGCCATAAACCACCGAGGCCAGCGCGTTAGCGACCGGCATTTTATAGAACAGCAAAGCCACGGCAAGGGCGATTGCCACCGTCCATGAGGCGGCGACGTATCCTTTCAGTTTGAGCTTAATCAGCGCAAAGAAGAAAAACAGGATGGGAAGCGATGCTATCAGGCTGGAAAGCCAGATATTCCCAGCGGGATCGTAGTTTTGTTGCCAGAGATTCATTGCAGGTCTCCTGGAGTCCACGCACATCGTGTAATGAGTCTGTTGCTCATCTCCTTGTCACACGTTGTGTAAAAGTGGCACTGCCAATTGTGTTGTGTAGGGATAATGACAATGAATAGTTAACTAAATGTTATGTATTGGCAACATTGATGTGAGTTTTAATTGGGGAATTGTGAACCAGAGGTCAGATAAGCGAAGAATTGGTAGGGCCAATTCTTGTGGGGGGAGATGTCTGGTAAAGAAAAGGGCAATCCTCATCAGAGAATTGCCCTTAGATTGTTGACCCGGAGCGCCTTATCTTGCCAGATGCGGCGTGAACACCTTACCCGGCCTATAGGAATGTGCAGAATCACCCTGTAGGCCTGATAAGCGTAGCGCATCAGGCAATTTGGCGTTTGCCCTTAGTCACACTAACTTAATGGATCATTACCACTGAATACCGGCACCGAGTGCGGCGGAGTATTCACCCTGGCTATTGGTACTACCTTGTAATTTGTAGACCCAACGACCATTGGCGCTCACCATCGATACACCTAAAGCAACAGCCGATTCACCGTTGTAAGTACCGCCACCAATAGAGGCCATGCTGGCACCTGGAGTGTAAGCCTGCGGCAGACCGGTCATTGCCATTGCAGAAGCGATACCACCGCTCAACTTGCTTTCAGTTTTAGACAGTTTGTTATCCATCTCAACCATCCGCTGATCGGTGTATTGCTTCGTTTCCTGCACGCTTTGCTTCAACTGCGCGTAGTTCACCGCGTCGTTGTTGTTGACGCCAGCGGAGACGTTGCTGATACGAGTCGTACTGCCGTTGCCACCACCGAGGGTGATATTGCTATAGTCGATAGAACCATCAGCTTTGGTGTCGTAGCGCACGCCGCCTGCTTCAGAAGATTTCAGCTGCGACACGTTAACCGCATCGGTGGCATTAACACCGGCAGCTACGTTGGTGATACGGCGTTGGTTGGTAGAAGAACCCACAGAGATCGTGTTTTCTTCGTTGGCCACGGAGCCTGTACCCAGAGCGACGCTGTTGTCAGCGGCAGCAATGGAACCAGAACCAATAGCAACGCTATCTTTACCCTGGGCATTGGCATCTACGCCATCGGTGTTAGTCTTGAAGTACTTGGTGCTACCGGTGGTTACGATGTCGCCAATACCGTTTTCGATATTAGTAACGCGAGTATCCAGATTAGTGACCTGATTGTTCAGGTTAGTAATGCTCTGGGTATTCTGGGAAACCTGCGCATCCGTTACTTTCAACTGACCTACGTTGACCGCATCGGTATCCGCTGAACCAGCTGCGACGTTGGTGATCTGACGTTGACCGTCTTCACTACCAACAGAAAACTCACCTACAGAGTTCTGCGGTGCGTCCATGTTGTAGGCGGTGTAGCCAGTCTGTGCACCACGGGTGGTCTGAGAACCGTTACCCATTGCAATACTGTTTGCATGGTTTGCGCGTGCGTTACTGCCGATAGCAATGCCGTTGATCGCATCAGCCAGAACCAGAGTGTTCAAACCGATACCAATACCTGCATTACCATTAACGACAGTTTTCGCACCCATTGCCAGCGAGTCTTCACCAACGGCCAGTGAGTCTTCTGCCGTTGAGTTGGCGTGAAAGTACTTGGTTGGCGTGGTTGCGACCGCACCAATCGCATTCTGCAATTGACGAACCGTAACGGCGTCATGGGCTTCGGAACCATCAGCTACGTTGATGATTTGGCGGTATTTACCGTCATCACCAATTGACAATGCACCTAGCAGTTCGCCGTCAGTGGTGTCATAACCAATCACCACGCCATTTTCCGTTACGCTAGTGTCACGAGAACCTTTGGCAATCACACGGCTGGAAACGGAGCTGCTACCCAGCGCAATACCGGTATCAACGGTGCTATTGCTGTTCTGACCAATGGCTACGCTGCTGGCACCAGACGCGACAGCGTTATAACCTACAGCTGTAGCGCCGACACCAGAGGCGCTTGCATCGTTAAAGGCTAAACCGTTGTCGTTAGTACGAACGTAGTTGATACCAGCGCCATTTTCTTCGATATAGGTTGCGTCGGTGTTACCAGCAAGCTGATTGATGATTTGGCTGTTCTGCTCAATCATCATATTCGTCGCATTCAACTGAGAACCGTTAACCGCATCCGTACTGGTAGCAGAAATAGTGCCGGCTTTAACGTTGGTGATGGTGCTGGTGGCATCTGTACCATGTGCCGCACTATATCCCTTTTTAACGGAGTCCCATTGTATCGTGTTATTGTTTAGATCCGCTAAAGCATCGCCAACATTGCCATAAATACCATTTTTCAGTCTGTAATTCGGGGCAGTAACGACACCTTGCGCATTGACGGTAGCCCCCCCACCAAGACGGTCCGCTACTGACTTACTGATAGCATAAAGCTGTGATCCATTTATGGCATCAGTACTGCTAGTGCTGATATCACCTGCTGCCATATTGACAATTTTTCGCTGATCTGTTGTGTTACCCACAGAGACGGAATTATCTTCAGTCGCTACAGAACCCGCACCCAGAGCAACGGAATTTGTCCCTTGAGCACTGGCTTGACCACCAATTGCAATGCCATTTTCTAAACCGGCATAACTACCTTGTCCAAGAGCAATAGCATTTGCGCCACCTGTAACACTACCATTACCCAGCGCGATAGCATTTGCGCCGTCAGCTTTATTCCCCTGACCGATGGCAATTGCACCAGCAGCTACTGCCAGGCTTTGATTGCCCAGAGCAATCGTGTTATCGGCATCTGCAATACCCCCAGAGCCCAACGCGATACTATTAAGTCCATTGGCCTCCGCTTTGGTACCAACGGCCGTCGCATTTTCAGCGGCTTTGCTCTCAGCACCTATCGCAATAGCGTTCGCTGTACTGGCAAGTGTTTGTCTGCCTAATGCGAGGCTGTCAGTACCGCTAGCTAACTGCTACGCCCCAGGGCAATTGCGTTTTCTTCAGATGCGACGCTACTTGCTACCAGCGCCATTGAATACGCTTTTGACGCATTGGCGCTGTCGCCAAGAGCAATACTCATAATCTCAGTAGCTTTAGCTGCGTTGCCCAGCGCAGTGGCTTTCTCGCCTGCCGCACTACTGCTTCTTCCCACTGCAATGGCATTCAGACCAGCAGCATTGGATTTATCCCCTTGCGCGATCGAATAATCACCACCCGAATTCGCATATCGCCCAAGTGCCATCGAATATTGACCCACTGAACTTGACGATGCGCCCATAGCGATACTTCGTTGACCGGTTGAGACGGCATTAACCCCGAATGCCATTGAAGCCGGACCAATTGCATGGGTCATGGCGCCAATAGCGGAACTCCATGTTCCTTCAGCGAAAGCTTTATAACCCACTGCAGTACTGGCACCATTACCATCGGTAAAAGCATTTGCCTGTGATTCCTGGCCTATAGCAACCCAGCCAGATCCTGTGCCAACAGGTGTACCAGGTTCATTACCTGTTGCCAGTGCCTCAAACGACGACAACAACCCACCCGCAACCACGGCAGAAATTAACAGCTTACTGCGCCCGGATTTCTTGCCACGGCTTTTTGCCGTTTCGCTGGTAACAGTATAATTCCCTGTCGCAGGGTTCCAGATAACTTTAAATATTTTGTTCATTAATGATGTTCTCTATTCCTTGATATAAGCGCAGAAGCTGCATTTATTTTTTGCTTCTTTTCTGCCGATTTTCAGCAGAGGGAAGGTTGTCAAACTGAATATTCTCCATATTGATGGCTAACTTCAGATATCCCAGGTTATTCGGCGATACACCCTTCAGTGTCAAATTAATGTCTTGCCATTGACCTGGTAATAATTTCAATGTGGATTTCATTGATGTGTTGAAAAGTAATTGTTGCCACCGGGCAAACTCTTTGGCATCGACAGGTTTTTCACCACCCCATGTCGCATTAAAACCAATGTTTGAGATTGGTATACTTAATAAGTTGACCAGTGAAATATGAATAACACTGCCATTCTCTGTTGCGTCAATGGATAACACTCGGCCCGCTAAAGCCACCGAACCATTGTTCAGGATGAAATACTTCGTTTTTGCCGGATTAAACTCGGTAAAAATAAAAGTGTTTTGTTGATCTTTAACGGATTTAATTACGTGAGTTAAAGTCTTTGTACTGGTTATTATGCCAGTTTGTTGTTTTTGAATAGTTTCCAGTTGACTCTTTAGCTGTGCTTGTTGTTTTTCAATTAGCTCAATTTTATTGTTATGTTCTTCTTGTTGTTTCAGTAAACTACTTTCTGGCTTGCCTTCTTCAATGTAGTCACATCCCGTTAATGTGCAGAGAACTGAAACAGTGGCAGCACTGAAAAAAATTTTCTTCAAGTTCATGTAAAAATCCTTATTGCCTCCGACCAGCGATCAATGCCGGTAGAGTTGTCCATTGTATTATTGGTGATCTATGTTGCTTTACATTAATGACAGTGATGGGTGTCGATTAAATATTGTTTTAAGCATTCATCATAAAAATGTATCATTCGTTTCAAAAGATGTCTGTGTTTGTATGAATATATTATTTTTGTGGATTCTAAGGATGATTATTAATAAATGTAAAACATGGAAGAAACCATATCTGGAAAAATTTTTACGGATAGTTGATTTTATGAATATGATGATTAAAATTTCACAATTAAATCCGAAAAAAGAGACGTAAATGCTTGTTAATTAACAAATGATAACTTCTATATATTTTTATTGTTTATAGGTTGCTATTTCGGGTGATGCTGCCAACTTACTGATTTAGTGTATGATGGTGTTTTTGAGGTGCTCCAGTGGCTTCTGTTTCTATCAGCTGTCCCTCCTGTTCAGCTACTGACGGGGTGGTGCGTAACGGCAAAAGCACCGCCGGACATCAGCGCTATCTCTGCTCTCACTGCCGTAAAACATGGCAACTGCAGTTCACTTACACCGCTTCTCAACCCGGTACGCACCAGAAAATCATTGATATGGCCATGAATGGCGTTGGATGCCGGGCAACCGCCCGCATTATGGGCGTTGGCCTCAACACGATTTTCCGCCATTTAAAAAACTCAGGCCGCAGTCGGTAACCTCGCGCATACAGCCGGGCAGTGACGTCATCGTCTGCGCGGAAATGGACGAACAGTGGGGATACGTCGGGGCTAAATCGCGCCAGCGCTGGCTGTTTTACGCGTATGACAGGCTCCGGAAGACGGTTGTTGCGCACGTATTCGGTGAACGCACTATGGCGACGCTGGGGCGTCTTATGAGCCTGCTGTCACCCTTTGACGTGGTGATATGGATGACGGATGGCTGGCCGCTGTATGAATCCCGCCTGAAGGGAAAGCTGCACGTAATCAGCAAGCGATATACGCAGCGAATTGAGCGGCATAACCTGAATCTGAGGCAGCACCTGGCACGGCTGGGACGGAAGTCGCTGTCGTTCTCAAAATCGGTGGAGCTGCATGACAAAGTCATCGGGCATTATCTGAACATAAAACACTATCAATAAGTTGGAGTCATTACCCTATTTCGGTAAAAATATATTTTCAGAATATCAACCAGCGGTAAATTGATGTAGAGGGAGTGGATTGTTCAGTAATTAGGCGAGCAGACAGGGGAGTCCCCGCATTGACCAGCTAACGCAAGCCAGATGCGGGTTGATACGATCGTACCAATCGTCTGAGGGGCTTAAAACGCAGTCTTAGAGAATCCAGTCATCTCTTCCAGGCCCATTTCGCGGCCCAGCGCGGTCATTGGGTGAACAACCACCAGTCCGCGAACACTTTTCTTCAGCTTGCCCATATCAGCCTGCTCTTTTTTGGTAATTGCGCGCTGAAACGGCATCTTCATCAGCTTCTGTGCTTCTTTACTCAGTTTCTGGCTGTGAACTTCACGCAGGCGGGCAATTTCTGCTTCCAGCGTGGCTTTCTCTTTTTCCAGCTCGGCATATTTGTCTGCGGCATCAACCAGCGACAGATCGGCCTGCTGGTGGCGGATGGCGTCCAGACGATCGCTGAGACGTTTGATTTCGTTTTTTTCGACTTCTTTCATGTGATGGCTTCTGATAAAGATAAATTTATAGCCCCTAGTATGCGCGACCAGGTGCTTTGTTCACAACTGATGACATTGCAATAGTTCCGCAACGTAATCATTAATATGCTTAAAAACTACGCAATTTATTGATTAATTAAGAAATCTATAGAAAAAAGATAATAAACAGAAGCGGATGATTATTGAGGATTCAGCACGTTTTCCTTAATGTCATCTTTACCGGGAACCTAAACTAAAATTGGCGGCCGCGCATTCCCGGCGCGGGGTAATACGGAGATATCATCATGGGCAAATTAGGTGAAAACGTTCCGCTTCTTATCGATAAAGCCGTAGATTTCATGGCATCAAGCCAGGCGTTCCGGGAGTATCTGAAAAAACTTCCTCCCCGTAACGCGATTCCGTCCGGAATACCCGATGAAAGCGTGCCGTTATATCTACAACGTCTGGAGTATTATCGTCGGCTTTATCGGCCGAAGCAGGTAGAGGGGCAGTAAGCAGACGTTGCTTACTTTTGAAAGGCTTTTTTTAAGCTGATTTTGGAAATCAGCTCTGTCAGTGAAAGGACCATTGTTGATCGCACAGCCTGTTGATAGCGCTGAATTTGCATTGCATACAAACTGGAGTCTGCTGGTTCAAACTGTGGCGGCGGTGGTAACGCCGCCACGCAGTGCAGTTCACCAAAGGGGCCAAGGATTTCGTCGTCGGTAAAGGCGTACTCGTTGCCGTCGTGATTTAGTTCTTCACGCAATGCCATCAGCAGCTCCGCATCTTCGTATTCCTGGCGGTTAATGACGCCCAACCCGTAAATGAGTTTTAAACGCACAGAAAGATCGCCCAGCGGACCATCGCCGTCGAGTAACGGTTCTACAGCATATTTCACCGCGTAATCGTCTTTGCGGAATACCTGAAGCACCAGAAGATTTACCGCCTCGGTCAGGAGCTCGACGGCGGTGATCAGAAAGCTTCGCACGGTTTTGCCAGCATTCAGACGCTCAAGCACACGGTTTTCAAAGGCCTGGGTTTGTTCCATTGTTGCCTGCATATCTGACAATCTGTTATTCGGGCGCAGGGTGTCCTGCGCCTGGTCCACCATTATTGCATTGCTTTATAAGCGGTTACCGCCTCAGATACAACCTCGCTGTTGGCATCAAGACCGGAAATCTGTGCCAGCGCCGCCTGCGGACCTTTGTCAGCGATCAGTGCTGCCAGTTCCTGAGCCTGCGGATCATCTTCACTGCGGAAGTGCATTGCAGCGGCAATACCTTCAATCAGGTTTTTATGTGGCAGACCATATTCCAGCGTACCGAGCAGTGGCTTGATCAGACGGTCGCCTGCGCTCAGTTTACGCAGCGGCTGACGGCCTACGCGCTCTACATCATCTTTCAGATACGGGTTCTCAAAACGGCCGAGAATTTTCTGGATGTACGCCGCATGCTTGTCAGCGTCAAAGCCGTAACGCTTGATCAGTACCGCGCCACTTTCTTCCATCGCACCTTTTACCACCGCGCGGATTTTCTCGTCGAGAATAGCGTCACGAATGGTCTGATGACCGGCCAGTTTTCCGAGGTACGCGGTTATAGCATGACCCGTGTTCAGGGTGAAGAGTTTACGTTCGACAAATGCCATCAGGTTGTCGGTTAACTCCATGCCTGGGATGTTCGGCAGTGCACCTTTGAACTGCGTTTTATCGACAATCCATTCGCTGAAGGTTTCTACCGTCACTTCCAGCGGATCGTTAGTTGCCGAAGCCGAAGGCGGTACGATGCGGTCAACGGCGGAATCGACAAAGCCAACGTGTTCTTCTACCCACGCGTTGGCGTCTTCCGGCAGGGCGTTCATCACATGGCCTTTCAGCTGCGTGGTACCGCGTACCATGTTTTCACAGGCGATGATGTTCAGCGGGGATTCATTACCTTGTTCTTTACGTTTCACCAGCCCTTTGGCGATAGCCGGAGCAATACGTTCCAGCACTACCGGGCCAACGGCGGTAGTGACTAAATCAACCTGAGCAATGAGATCAACGACATCATCACCAATGCTGCTGACAGCATTGACGCCGGAAACGGTATCTACCTGCTCGGTTTCACCTACCACATGAACCTGATAGCTATGACGGGCATTCAGGGCATCAAGTACCACCTGATTGACATCGGCAAACGTCAGTTGTATACCCGCGTCTGCCAGCAGTTTACCGATAAAGCCACGACCGATATTACCTGCGCCAAAATGTAATGCTTTCATAGTATTAACCTTCATCAATGTTTTTACCCGAGAGGGCTGGGGTGAGGCTTTTCCCTCACCCAAACCCTCTCCGTGAGGAGAGGGGCAGCGCCGGATGCGGCGTAAGCGCCTTATCCGGCCTACAAGAACGTGCAAATTCAACAAATCGTGATGCATCCTGTAGGCCTGATAAGCGTAGCGCATCAGGCAATTAACCCCACCTTCTCCATGTGGAGAGGGTGGGATTGGATTACTTACGACCTGCCAGCAGTTCTAGCACTTCATCCACGCTGGTGGTGTGTGCCAGACGCTCGATGACGGACTCATCATCCAGTGCATTGGTCAGGCTGGTGATAACCTGAATGTGCTCGTTGTTGCGGGCAGCAATACCAATCACCAGACGGGCAATGTCATCATCTTCTTCACCGAAGCGCACGCCTTCCGGGTACTGGCAGAACACGACACCCGTTTTCAGTACGCGATCCTTCGCTTCAACCGTACCGTGTGGCACCGCGATAGACTCACCCAGATAAGTCGGGGTCAGTTTTTCACGATCCAGCATCGCTTGAACGTATTCCGGCTCAACGTAACCGCCTTTCACCAGCTGCTCGCCAGCAAAACGAATCGCTTCTTCTTTGGTTGCTGCTTTGCGACCGAGGAAGATGTTCTCCGCGCCCAGTTTGAACAGGTTAGCACTGGAATCGTCAAAGCTGTCTTTCAGACTGTCTTTCACTTTCACTTCGTTTTCAGTATGGCGCTGGGCAGCAACCAGACGTTCAGTCAGGCTGGTGTACAGGCCACTGTCGAGGAAGTTGGTCAGCGAAATATGCTGTGCCTGCGGAACCTGGCGCATAGCGCGTTCGGTCAGATCACGGTGAGTGATGACCAGGTCCACATCCGGTGGCAGGTTGTTGATCGCGCTGTTAGTAACAGAAATCTGCGACAGACCTGCATCCTGAATTTTCTTACGCAGCACGCCTGCGCCCATCGCACTTGAACCCATACCGGCGTCACAGGCAACGATGATTTTACGTACGTGGCTCAGGTCGTTAGTCACATCGCCCGCAGACAGCGGAGATGCACCTTTAGACTCAGCTTTCATGTCCTGCATACGACGAGTTGCTGCTTCAATATCATCTTCTTCTTTCACTTTGCTGGTTTTCAGCAAAATAGCAGAGACAACAAAGGAGACAGCCATCGCCGCACACACACCCGCGATGTTAGCGAAATAAGCACCTTTTGGTGTCATCGCCAGTACAGCAAGGATAGAACCCGGAGATGCCGGAGAAACCAGACCACCGCCCAGGATAGTCAGCGTGAACACGCCAGTCATACCGCCGAGGATAACGGCCAGGATCAGACGCGGATTCATCAACACATACGGGAAGTAAATTTCGTGGATACCACCCAGGAAGTGGATAATTGCCGCACCGCCCGCAGACTGTTTAGCGCTACCACGACCAAAGAACATGTACGCCAGCAGCACGCCCATACCCGGACCTGGGTTAGCTTCAATCAGGAAGAATATGGATTTACCCAGTTCATGGGACTGCTGAATACCCAGCGGCGAGAAGATACCGTGGTTAATGGCGTTGTTGAGGAACAGGATTTTCGCCGGTTCAACAAAGATAGACGCCAGCGGCAGCATGTCATGGACAACCATGAAGTTAACGCCCGCAGCCAGCATTTTGGACAGGGCTTCAACAATCGGGCCAATGCCGAGAAATGCCAGAATGGCGAGGATCATCCCGATGATGCCTGCGGAGAAGTTATTCACCAGCATCTCAAAACCGGATTTGATCTTACCGTCTACCCAGCGGTCGAAGTGCTTAATGCACCAGCCGCCCAGTGGACCTGCAATCATAGAACCGAGGAACATCGGCATGTCTGCGCCGACGATAACGCCCATGGTGGTGATGGCACCGACTACGCCGCCACGTTCGCCGCCTACCAGCTTACCACCGGTATAACCGATCAGCAGCGGCAGGAGATAAGTGATCATCGGCCCGACCAGCTTCGCCAGCGTCTCGTTCGGTAACCACCCTGTTGGAATAAATAACGCGGTGATGATACCCCACGCGATAAACGCGCCGATATTTGGCATCACCATGTTGCTGAGGAAACGACCAAAGCTTTGCACTTTGATCTTAATATCGGATGACATAAAAACACCCCTTCTTATGTTTGCTGTCGCGCAGGCTGGAAGCCCGAGGTTTTTTGTTAATGTGGCGGCAGAGGTAGCCGGACCTTGTAGATACTGCGAAATCTGGCACTGAATCGGTTAACTGTCCAGTCGACGGCCTTTTGTGTGATATCAATCACATAAATATAGGGGGTAGAGAGGTAATTGACGTGACGTTCATCACAAAACGCTTGTGTAAAAAAGCAACAAGGCGGCGATTTTCGCTAAAAATGGCATTTAAATGTGAGTAGTGTCACATTTTTGTTTTGATGGTTTGTTGAATCTTTGTGATCTGAATCACAAGATATTTTCTTACGGCGTTCACCTGATGTGATCTACAGCATGTTATGCCTTCGTCATACAATCGTTATGTAACTAAGCAACTCATCACCTCTAAAAATTATTCTTTGGTGTTATGGCGAGAATCGCGAACCCGGATTATTGTCAAAATATCAGCCTGACTCCCTTCTGGCTGCCAGCCAAAAAACAACACTGATAAACGTGAATCCGAGGCAAATATGTTTCTAAACTATTTCGCGTTGGGAGTGCTGATCTTCGTCTTTCTGGTGATTTTTTATGGAATCATCGCGATACATGACATCCCTTATTTGATTGCCAAAAAGCGCAACCATCCCCATGCCGACGCTATTCATACGGCGGGCTGGGTGAGCCTGTTTACTCTGCATGTTATCTGGCCGTTTCTGTGGATCTGGGCGACGCTCTATCAACCGGAGCGCGGCTGGGGCATGCAGTCACATGTTGCGTCGCAGGAGAAAGTGACTGACCCGGAAATCGCCGCACTTTCTGACCGAATTTCCAGGCTGGAGCACCAACTCGCCGCCGAGAAAAAGACTGATTATTCCACGTTCCCGGAGATCTAATTATGGATCTATTGATTGTTTTAACTTACGTGGCGCTGGCGTGGGCGGTCTTTAAAATCTTCCGCATTCCGGTGAATCAGTGGACGCTGGCGACGGCGGCGCTGGGAGGCGTGTTTCTGGTGAGTGGTTTGATTTTGTTGATGAACTACAACCACCCTTACACTTTTACCGCGCAAAAGGCAGTGATAGCGATCCCCATCACGCCACAGGTGACGGGAATTGTTACTGAAGTCACTGACAAGAATAATCAGCTTATTCAAAAGGGCGAGGTGCTTTTTAAGCTCGACCCGGTTCGTTACCAGGCGCGAGTTGACAGACTTCAGGCTGACCTGATGACGGCGACGCATAATATAAAGACGCTGCGCGCGCAGCTCACTGAAGCGCAGGCCAACACCACCCAGGTTTCAGCGGAACGCGACCGTCTGTTTAAAAATTATCAACGTTACCTGAAAGGCAGCCAGGCGGCGGTGAATCCGTTCTCGGAACGTGACATCGACGATGCGCGGCAAAATTTCCTCGCGCAGGATGCGTTAGTGAAAGGCTCGGTGGCGGAGCAGGCGCAGATCCAGAGTCAGCTCGACAGTATGGTCAACGGCGAGCAATCGCAGATTGTGAGCTTAAGAGCGCAACTTACTGAAGCAAAATATAATCTTGAGCAGACTGTCATTCGCGCACCAAGCAATGGCTACGTCACTCAGGTACTGATCCGCCCAGGCACATACGCCGCTGCCTTGCCGTTGCGTCCGGTGATGGTTTTCATCCCCGAGCAAAAACGGCAAATTGTCGCCCAATTTCGGCAAAACTCGCTGTTACGTCTGAAACCTGGTGATGATGCGGAAGTGGTGTTTAACGCGCTACCTGGGCAGGTGTTCCACGGCAAACTGACCAGTATTTTACCTGTCGTGCCAGGCGGTTCTTATCAGGCGCAGGGGGTATTGCAATCATTAACGGTTGTGCCCGGCACGGACGGTGTGCTGGGAACCATTGAACTGGACCCTAACGATGATATCGATGCCTTACCCGACGGCATTTACGCCCAGGTGGCAGTTTACTCCGACCATTTCAGCCATGTTTCGGTGATGCGAAAAGTGCTGCTAAGAATGACCAGCTGGATGCATTATCTTTATTTGGATCATTGAGACTTATATCACCTGTGTTTTGCGTGAGCCTGAGCCATACTGATATTTTTCCTCGCACAAAGGACTCGGCATGAAACTCGTCGGTAGCTACACCAGCCCGTTTGTACGCAAACTTTCTATTCTGTTGTTAGAAAAGGGCATAACTTTCGAATTTATTAATGAGCTGCCCTATAACGCGGACAACGGCGTGGCGCAATTTAACCCGTTAGGAAAAGTGCCGGTGCTGGTGACCGAAGAGGGCGAATGCTGGTTTGATTCGCCGATCATCGCTGAATATATTGAATTAATGAATGTCGCTCCGGCGATGTTGCCGCGCGATCCGCTGGAGTCGTTGCGGGTGCGCAAAATTGAGGCACTGGCGGATGGCATTATGGATGCCGGGCTGGTATCGGTGCGTGAACAGGCGCGTCCAGCGGCGCAGCAGTCTGAAGATGAATTGTTACGCCAGCGGGAGAAAATCAACCGCAGTCTGGATGTGCTGGAAGGATATCTGGTCGATGGCACACTCAAAACCGATACGGTCAATCTGGCGACTATCGCCATTGCCTGTGCCGTCGGATATCTCAATTTCCGCCGCGTTGCGCCAGGCTGGTGTGTCGACCGCCCACACTTAGTCAAACTGGTCGAAAACCTGTTTAGCCGCGAAAGTTTTGCTCGCACCGAACCGCCAAAGGCTTGATGCGCGATATGTCCTCCTGACCCATCTCACGTTACAATCCGTGGTTATGTTAAACGCCCTTCTCCGTGTGAGAGGGCCTTGATCAGCCAGGTTTCCTATGACAACCGAAACGCGTTCTCTCTATAGTCAACTTCCGGCTATTGATCGCTTATTGCGCGATAGCTCCTTCCTTTCTTTGCGTGATACTTATGGTCACACCCGCGTGGTGGAATTGTTGCGTCAGATGCTCGACGAAGCGCGAGAAGTGATTCGTGACAGCCAGACGCTTCCCACGTGGTGTGAAAACTGGGCGCAAGAAGTCGATGCCCGGTTGACGAAAGAGGCGCAGAGCGCGCTGCGTCCGGTGATCAACCTGACGGGAACCGTGCTGCATACCAACCTTGGGCGAGCTTTACAGGCGGAAGCCGCGGTGGAAGCCGTTGCGCAGGCTATGCGTTCGCCAGTGACCCTCGAGTACGATCTGGACGACGCCGGGCGCGGACATCGCGATCGGGCGCTGGCGCAGCTGCTGTGCCGCATTACCGGCGCGGAAGATGCCTGTATCGTTAATAACAATGCGGCGGCGGTGTTATTGATGTTGGCGGCCACTGCCAGCGGGAAAGAGGTGGTGGTTTCTCGCGGCGAACTGGTGGAGATTGGCGGCGCGTTTCGTATTCCCGATGTTATGCGTCAGGCAGTCTGCACCCTACACGAAGTAGGGACCACCAACCGCACGCACGCGAATGATTATCGTCAGGCGGTGAATGAAAATACCGCACTGTTGATGAAAGTACATACCAGTAACTACAGCATTCAGGGGTTCACCAAAGCGATAGACGAAGCTGAACTGGTGGCGCTCGGCAAAGAGCTGGATGTTCCCGTAGTGACTGATTTAGGCAGTGGCTCGCTGGTCGATCTTAGCCAGTACGGTTTGCCGAAAGAGCCAATGCCGCAGGAGTTGATTGCGGCGGGCGTCAGTCTGGTGAGCTTCTCCGGCGACAAGTTGTTAGGCGGGCCGCAGGCAGGGATTATCGTTGGTAAAAAAGAGATGATCGCCCGCCTGCAAAGCCACCCGCTGAAGCGTGCATTACGCGCGGATAAAATGACCCTTGCGGCGCTGGAAGCCACGTTGCGTCTTTATTTACACCCTGAAGCTCTGAGTGAAAAATTACCGACCCTGCGCCTGCTTACCCGCAGCGCAGAGGTCATTCAAATCCAGGCACAACGTTTACAGGCTCCCCTTGCCGCACATTACGGCGCGGAGTTTGCGGTACAGGTTATGCCATGTCTTTCGCAGATTGGCAGTGGTTCGCTGCCGGTTGATCGCCTGCCGAGCGCGGCATTAACGTTTACACCCCATGATGGACGCGGTAGCCACCTTGAGTCATTAGCCGCCCGCTGGCGTGAATTGCCAGTGCCGGTGATTGGTCGTATTTATGACGGACGATTGTGGCTGGATTTACGCTGCCTTGAAGATGAGCAACGGTTTTTGGAGATGTTGTTGAAATGATTATTGCGACTGCCGGACACGTTGACCACGGCAAAACAACCTTATTGCAGGCGATTACTGGCGTAAATGCCGATCGTCTGCCGGAAGAAAAAAAGCGCGGCATGACTATCGATCTCGGCTATGCCTACTGGCCGCAGCCGGATGGTCGCGTGCCTGGTTTTATCGACGTACCCGGTCATGAGAAGTTTCTTTCCAACATGCTGGCGGGCGTTGGTGGTATCGATCACGCGCTGTTGGTGGTGGCGTGCGATGACGGCGTGATGGCACAGACCCGTGAGCATCTGGCGATTTTGCAGCTGACTGGTAACCCGATGCTGACAGTGGCGCTGACCAAAGCCGATCGCGTGGACGAAGCGCGTGTTGATGAGGTTGAACGCCAGGTAAAGGAGGTGCTGCGGGAATACGGTTTTGCTGAGGCAAAACTGTTTATCACCGCAGCAACCGAAGGTCGGGGAATTGATGCCCTGCGCGAGCATCTGCTTCAGTTACCAGAACGTGAACACGCCAGCCAACATAGTTTCCGCCTCGCGATCGACCGCGCATTTACCGTAAAAGGTGCCGGGCTGGTCGTCACCGGTACGGCGTTAAGCGGGGAAGTGAAGGTAGGCGATTCACTATGGCTAACTGGTGTAAATAAACCGATGCGTGTACGTGCGCTGCATGCACAAAACCAGCCAACAGAAACCGCCCATGCCGGGCAGCGTATCGCGCTTAACATCGCGGGTGATGCGGAAAAAGAGCAGATTAACCGTGGCGACTGGCTGCTTGCCGATGTGCCGCCAGAGCCGTTCACGCGGGTGATTGTCGAGCTTCAAACCCATACGCCGCTGACCCAGTGGCAGCCGCTGCATATTCACCACGCCGCCAGCCACGTTACGGGACGCGTTTCGCTGCTGGAAGATAACCTTGCCGAGCTGGTGTTCGACACGCCGCTGTGGCTGGCGGATAACGATCGCTTAGTGTTGCGCGATATCTCGGCCCGCAATACGCTGGCGGGGGCGCGTGTGGTGATGCTTAACCCGCCGCGTCGCGGTAAACGTAAGCCGGAATATCTGCAATGGCTGGCGTCTCTTGCACGGGCGCAGAGCGATGCCGATGCGTTATCTGTTCATCTGGAACGCGGAGCGGTTAACCTTGCGGATTTCGCCTGGGCGCGCCAGCTCAACGGCGAAGGGATGCGCGAACTGCTGCAACAGCCTGGCTATATTCAGGCTGGTTATAGCTTGTTGAATGCGCCGGTTGCCGCCCGCTGGCAGCGGAAAATTCTCGACACATTAGCGACTTATCATGAGCAACATCGTGATGAACCTGGTCCTGGGCGCGAACGTCTGCGACGTATGGCGTTGCCAATGGAAGATGAAGCGCTGGTACTGTTGCTGATTGAAAAGATGCGCGAAAGCGGCGACATCCTCAGTCATCACGGTTGGCTGCATCTGCCGGATCACAAAGCGGGCTTCAGCGAAGAGCAGCAGGCCATCTGGCAAAAAGCAGAGCCGCTGTTTGGTGACGAGCCGTGGTGGGTGCGTGACCTGGCAAAAGAGACGGGAACCGACGAGCAGGCAATGCGTCTGACGCTACGCCAGGCGGCCCAACAGGGGATAATTACCGCGATCGTCAAAGATCGTTATTACCGTAACGATCGGATTGTCGAGTTTGCCAATATGATCCGCGATCTCGATCAGGAATGTGGTTCAACCTGCGCGGCGGATTTCCGCGATCGCTTAGGGGTTGGGCGAAAACTGGCGATTCAAATCCTGGAATATTTTGACCGCATTGGCTTTACGCGTCGTCGTGGAAATGATCATTTATTGCGCGACGCATTATTATTTCCGGAAAAATAAGGAAATGATTAATTAAGTTTTAAAATAAATTAATACAAAATTCTTATGATTTTAAAAAAAGCACATTGTTTAATGAATACAATGTGCTTTTTATTAGATTAATTTTGCTAAACAATAATACTGATCATATTTTCGAATGAAAATCCTCAGTAAGCTGCCCGCCCTTTTTTACACTTTCAGGAGTGTGTTATGGCAGCTTCAACCTTTTTTATTCCTTCTGTGAATGTCATCGGCGCTGATTCATTGGCTGATGCAATGAATATGATGGCAGAATATGGGTTTCGCCGTACATTGATTGTCACTGACAGTATGTTAACGAAATTAGGTATGGCGGGCGATGTGCAAAAAGCACTGGAAGAACGCAATATTTTTAGCATTATTTATGATGGCACCCAACCTAACCCAACCACGGAAAACGTCGCCGCAGGTTTGAAATTACTTAAAGAAAATAATTGCGATAGCGTGATCTCCTTAGGCGGTGGTTCTCCGCATGACTGTGCAAAAGGTATTGCGCTGGTGGCAGCCAATGGTGGTGATATCCGTGATTATGAAGGCGTTGACCGCTCTGCAAAACCGCAGCTGCCGATGATCGCCATCAATACCACGGCGGGTACGGCCTCTGAAATGACCCGTTTCTGCATCATCACTGACGAAGCGCGTCATATCAAAATGGCGATTGTTGATAAACATGTCACTCCGCTGCTTTCTGTCAATGACTCCTCTCTGATGATTGGTATGCCGAAGTCACTGACCGCCGCAACGGGTATGGATGCCTTAACGCACGCTATCGAAGCGTATGTTTCTATTGCCGCCACGCCGATCACTGACGCTTGTGCACTGAAAGCCGTGACCATGATTGCCGAAAACCTGCCGTTAGCCGTTGAAGATGGCAGTAATGCGAAAGCGCGTGAAGCAATGGCTTATGCCCAGTTCCTTGCCGGTATGGCGTTCAATAATGCTTCTCTTGGTTATGTTCATGCGATGGCGCACCAGCTGGGCGGTTTCTACAACCTGCCACACGGTGTATGTAACGCCGTTCTGCTGCCGCATGTTCAGGTATTCAACAGCAAAGTCGCCGCTGCACGTCTGCGTGACTGTGCCGCTGCAATGGGCGTGAACGTGACAGGTAAAAACGACGCGGAAGGTGCTGAAGCCTGCATTAACGCCATCCGTGAACTGGCGAAGAAAGTGGATATCCCGGCAGGCCTACGCGACCTGAACGTGAAAGAAGAAGATTTCGCGGTACTGGCGACTAATGCCCTGAAAGATGCCTGTGGCTTTACTAACCCGATCCAGGCAACTCACGAAGAAATTGTGGCGATTTATCGCGCCGCAATGTAATCATCATTCCCACAACGGCTGGCAAATTGTCAGCCGCTTTTTCAACTATCTCAAAACTTGCTTTTTTTGAGATAGTTTCTCTTTCCTGCTATACACTATCTCAATATTGCGCTTTTTTGAGATAAGCACATGGCTATCAAATCACCTCCCGGACTTATTCCTTTATCACACTTATCGGGTGAGGAACTCCTGGCCCACCTGCGCTTTAACCGGGTTACCGATGAAAAAGGACGTTATCTGCCTTTTGATGAGTTGCAGTACCGCATCAAAAAAGGAGAAAACGTCGATGTGGCGTGGACGCTTACCCGTCTGGCGCGCAACGCGGCGATCCAACGAATTAATTATTGCAATGAAGCGGGTGAACAGGCCGGATTCAACATTACCCCGGTGATTGCAGAAGCGTGCGAGCTTGTCGACAAACGTGCTACCGCGCTGGCGCTGAAAGATCAGACTGAACGGTTACGCGGGGCCGGAGCCGAGTTAAGCCAGTTACGCCTGGAAGAGCCGATCACCAGCTCCCAGCTGGAAGGTGCGAATACTACAACGCTGGTGGCGAGAAAAATGCTGGAAACAGGACGGTCGCCACGCACTGAAGACGAGCATATGATTGCGGGAAATGCCCGGCTGATGGCGGAAATTCCGCACTTACTCGCAGAACCGCTGACACCTGCGCTTATTCGCCAGTTACATGCCATTGGTATGGGTGGAATCAATGACGCGAAATATCGTCCGGGAGAATTTCGTGAAACAGATGATGTTGTGATCGCCGACTATGATGGCAATATAGTGCATCAACCGCCCGCTGCGGCATTGTTACCGGAACGGCTGGAAAAAGTTTGCCAGTGGTTAAACAGCCATGAAGGGTATATTCATCCGTTGGTCCGTGCCTGCATTCTGCATTTTATGCTGGCCCATGAACATCCGTTTCGGGATGGCAACGGGCGCACTAGCCGGGCGCTGTTTTACTGGTATATGCTGAAATCGGGCTACGATGTCTTTAAATATATTTCCATCAGCCGTTTGCTTCATGCTGCACCGGTCAAATATGCCGCCAGCTACCAGTACACTGAATCAGATGGTATGGATCTGACTTATTTCCTTGAATATCAGGCGGGTGTCATTAAACGTGCTCTGCAAAACTGGCAGCAGCATATCGATGAAATTACACAACGAAGCGCAAAACTCGATAGTGTGCTGTTTAGCTCTGGTGTGCTTAAACGCCTGAATCCGCGCCAGGTAACGCTCCTGAATGTGATGCTCGCCAATCCGGGGAAAGAGTACACAGTTGCTGAAATTAGCGCGAGCCTGGGCGTCTCTGATAATACGGCTCGAGCTGATTTACGGACAATTGTTAAAGAAGGGTTTGCGCAAGAGAAGAAAATTAATGACCAGCAAGCCGTGTACTTCGCGCATTATCCGCTGTAACCCTTGCCCGTAAATTCGTGATAGCCGTCGTAAAGCTGTTACCGACTGGCGAAGATTTCGCCAGCCACGTCTACCCTTGTTATACCTCACACCGCAAGGAGACGATCATGACCAATAATCCCCCTTCAGCACAGATTAAGCCCGGCGAGTATGGTTTCCCCATCAAGTTAAAAGCCCGCTACGACAACTTTATTGGCGGCGAATGGGTAGCCCCTGCCGATGGTGAGTATTACCAGAACCTGACGCCGGTGACCGGGCAGCTGCTGTGCGAAGTGGCGTCTTCGGGCAAACGAGACATCGATCTGGCGCTGGATGCTGCGCACAAAGTGAAAGATAAATGGGCGCACACCTCGGTGCAGGATCGCGCGGCGATTCTGTTTAAGATTGCCGATCGAATGGAACAAAACCTCGAGCTGTTAGCGACAGCTGAAACCTGGGATAACGGCAAACCCATTCGCGAAACCAGTGCTGCGGATGTACCGCTGGCGATTGACCATTTCCGCTATTTCGCCTCGTGTATTCGGGCGCAGGAAGGTGGGATCAGTGAAGTTGATAGCGAAACCGTGGCCTATCATTTCCATGAACCGTTAGGCGTGGTGGGGCAGATTATCCCGTGGAACTTCCCGCTGCTGATGGCGAGCTGGAAAATGGCTCCCGCGCTGGCGGCGGGCAACTGTGTGGTGCTGAAACCCGCACGTCTTACCCCGCTTTCTGTACTGCTGCTAATGGAAATCGTCGGTGATTTACTGCCGCCGGGCGTGGTGAACGTGGTCAATGGCGCTGGTGGGGAAATTGGCGAATATCTGGCGACCTCGAAACGCATCGCCAAAGTGGCGTTTACCGGCTCAACGGAAGTGGGCCAACAAATTATGCAATACGCCACGCAAAACATTATTCCGGTGACGCTGGAGCTGGGCGGTAAGTCGCCAAATATCTTCTTTGCTGATGTGATGGATGAAGAAGATGCCTTTTTCGATAAAGCGCTGGAAGGCTTTGCACTGTTTGCCTTTAACCAGGGCGAAGTTTGCACCTGTCCGAGTCGTGCCTTAGTGCAGGAGTCAATCTACGAACGCTTTATGGAACGCGCCATCCGCCGTGTCGAAAGCATTCGCAGCGGTAACCCGCTCGACAGCGTGACGCAAATGGGTGCGCAGGTTTCTCACGGGCAACTGGAAACCATCCTCAACTACATTGATATCGGTAAAAAAGAGGGCGCAGACGTGCTCACCGGCGGGCGGCGCAAGCTGCTGGAAGGCGAACTGAAAGACGGCTACTACCTTGAACCGACGATTCTGTTTGGTCAGAACAATATGCGGGTGTTCCAGGAAGAGATTTTTGGCCCGGTGCTGGCGGTGACCACCTTCAAAACGATGGAAGAAGCGCTGGAGCTGGCGAACGATACGCAATATGGCCTGGGCGCGGGCGTCTGGAGCCGCAACGGTAATCTTGCCTATAAGATGGGGCGCGGCATACAGGCAGGGCGCGTGTGGACCAACTGTTATCACGCTTACCCGGCACATGCGGCGTTTGGCGGCTACAAACAATCAGGCATTGGACGCGAAACCCACAAGATGATGCTTGAGCATTACCAGCAAACCAAGTGCCTGCTGGTGAGCTACTCGGATAAACCGTTGGGGCTGTTCTGATGTAAGAAGCTGGTCGCATCGGGGATTAATTGCCTGATGCGACGCTTACGCGTCTTATCATGCCTACGGGGACCTGACCGTAGGCCGGATAAGGCGTACACGCCGCATCCGGCATAAACAAAGCGCACGTTGTTACAATTTACGTTTTAAACCTACGTGTGCAATAACCCAGACTACGCCAACAGAAGTGCGTTTCTGGGGCGTGTTTTGCCAGGAGTTTAATCTCGCGTTTCGATGGTGAGCGGGCGAACCCGGCCATAAATCACCATTGGCGTTCCGAGGCCAATCAGCAATAAACGGTAGATAATTGAAGGTTTAATACGCTTAATCTGCATTGTGGATGTTTTACTGAAGTTATTCATTAGTTTGGCTGATAGTTCCATTATTTCAATATGATAAGACTCGACCTGTTAAAAAGCCACGCAGCACACTTCAGAAAGTATATAAAAAACAATATGTCGTTATATAAATAAGGAAATTGCATTGCATCATGGCATTTCATAATATGCGTTAATTGTTCTTTTTTATATTCTCTGAGGGAAATATGTTCCTGGACTATTTTGCACTGGGAGTGCTTATTTTTGTATTTCTGGTGATATTCTATGGGATTATTATTTTACATGATATTCCCTACCTGATTGCTAAAAAACGTAATCATCCTCATGCCGACGCCATTCATGTTGCTGGTTGGGTGAGTCTTTTTACGCTGCATGTTATCTGGCCATTTTTGTGGATTTGGGCCACGCTTTACCGCCCGGAGCGGGGATGGGGAATGCAAAGCCATGATTCATCCGTTATGCAACTGCAACAGCGCATTGCCGGGCTGGAGAAACAGCTCGCCGACATCAAATCCTCTTCTGCCGAGTAATACTTATGGATTTACTGATTATTTTGACCTATGTGGCTTTTGCATGGGCAATGTTTAAGATCTTCAAAATTCCCGTAAATAAATGGACCATTCCCACAGCGGCCCTGGGTGGAATATTTATTGTCAGCGGTCTAATTCTGTTAATGAACTATAACCATCCGTATACCTTTAAAGCGCAAAAAGCGGTTATTTCTATTCCTGTTGTCCCACAGGTGACTGGTGTGGTGATTGAAGTGACGGATAAGAAAAATACGCTGATTAAAAAAGGTGAAGTGCTATTTCGACTGGACCCGACGCGTTATCAGGCGCGGGTGGATCGGCTGATGGCGGATATCGTTACCGCAGAACATAAACAGCGGGCGTTGGGCGCAGAGTTAGATGAGATGGTGGCGAATACTCAGCAGGCAAAGGCCACGCGGGATAAATTCGCTAAAGAGTATCAGCGTTACGCACGCGGCAGCCAGGCGAAAGTAAACCCGTTTTCAGAACGCGATATCGATGTGGCGCGGCAAAATTATCTGGCGCAGGAAGCCTCCGTAAAGTCATCGGCAGCGGAACAAAAACAGATCCAGAGCCAGCTGGATAGCCTGGTGTTGGGTGAACATTCTCAAATCGCCAGCCTGAAAGCGCAGCTCGCGGAAGCAAAATATAACCTTGAGCAGACGATAGTGCGTGCGCCGAGCGATGGTTATGTGACTCAGGTCCTGATTCGTCCGGGTACCTATGCCGCGTCGCTGCCGCTACGTCCGGTGATGGTGTTTATACCCGATCAGAAACGACAAATCGTGGCGCAGTTCCGTCAGAACTCCTTGCTGCGACTGGCTCCTGGCGACGATGCGGAAGTGGTGTTTAATGCTCTGCCAGGTAAGGTATTCAGCGGTAAGCTGGCAGCCATAAGTCCAGCCGTTCCCGGCGGAGCTTATCAGTCGACCGGCACCTTACAGACGTTAAACACAGCGCCGGGTTCAGATGGCGTTATCGCGACCATTGAACTGGATGAGCACACTGATTTGAGCGCTTTACCAGACGGTATTTACGCCCAGGTGGCGGTTTACTCTGATCATTTCAGCCATGTCTCGGTGATGCGCAAAGTGTTATTACGCATGACCAGCTGGGTGCATTACCTTTATCTCGATCATTAATCTTCGCTTTCCGCCGCTTGTTCAGGCCGCAGTTGCTGCGACTGAGCAAGCTGGTGGCGAATTTCACGCAGCATTTCATCCAGCACATACTGGACCCGCCAGGGCTGGTATTCCCGTTTACGGAAGATAGCCACCAGATCCAGCCACCATTCATACGGGTGCTGAAAGCAGGGCACCAGCGTGCCGTCTTGCAGATCGCTCTGCACACTTTTGTCTGGCGCAAACACAATCCCCAGGTGATTTCGTGCCAGCTCCAGCGCCGATTGCGTGTTATCGCAAACGTAATTTCCCTTCACGCGATAATCCCGCACCTCTTTACTCCCAGCGACGTTGAAGCGCCAGATATTCGCGTCGTCGATCATCATCGAGTCGATCAAAATACAGGAGTGATGTTCGAGTTCGTCAGGACGGCTAATAGGATGTTTCTCAAGATAGCGCTGGCTGGCATAAGCGGTTACGGCATATTGTGTAATAAAACTGGCAACCAGCGATTCATCTTTTGGTGGAGCGTAGCTGATTAAAACATCACAATCATGGTGATGCTGCCAACTTACTGATTTAGTGTATGATGGTGTTTTTGAGGTGCTCCAGTGGCTTCTGTTTCTATCAGCTGTCCCTCCTGTTCAGCTACTGACGGGGTGGTGCGTAACGGCAAAAGCACCGCCGGACATCAGCGCTATCTCTGCTCTCACTGCCGTAAAACATGGCAACTGCAGTTCACTTACACCGCTTCTCAACCCGGTACGCACCAGAAAATCATTGATATGGCCATGAATGGCGTTGGATGCCGGGCAACCGCCCGCATTATGGGCGTTGGCCTCAACACGATTTTCCGCCATTTAAAAAACTCAGGCCGCAGTCGGTAACCTCGCGCATACAGCCGGGCAGTGACGTCATCGTCTGCGCGGAAATGGACGAACAGTGGGGATACGTCGGGGCTAAATCGCGCCAGCGCTGGCTGTTTTACGCGTATGACAGGCTCCGGAAGACGGTTGTTGCGCACGTATTCGGTGAACGCACTATGGCGACGCTGGGGCGTCTTATGAGCCTGCTGTCACCCTTTGACGTGGTGATATGGATGACGGATGGCTGGCCGCTGTATGAATCCCGCCTGAAGGGAAAGCTGCACGTAATCAGCAAGCGATATACGCAGCGAATTGAGCGGCATAACCTGAATCTGAGGCAGCACCTGGCACGGCTGGGACGGAAGTCGCTGTCGTTCTCAAAATCGGTGGAGCTGCATGACAAAGTCATCGGGCATTATCTGAACATAAAACACTATCAATAAGTTGGAGTCATTACCAGCGCAACTGCTTCTGAATTATCCATTGGTGCTGGTGCGGCTTATAATGAATCGCCTTATCGCGGTTATAATGAAAATACAAAGGCAATTCCGCTGATTAGCTATGAAGGTGATACTTTTTATGTTCGTCAGACCACGTTAGGTTTTATTCTGTCGCAAAGTGAAAAAAATGAACTTAGCCTGACCGCATCCTGGATGCCGCTGGAATTTGACCCTACCGATAATGACGATTATGCCATGCAACAGCTTGATAAGCGTGATAGTACGGCTATGGCGGGGGTTGCCTGGTATCACCACGAGCGTTGGGGAACCGTGAAAGCCTCTGCAGCTGCGGACGTTCTGGATAACAGCAACGGCTGGGTGGGGGAGCTATCGGTATTCCACAAAATGCAGATAGGTCGTCTGTCGCTGACACCTGCGCTGGGCGTTCTCTATTATGACGAGAATTTCAGTGACTATTACTATGGCATTTCAGAGAGTGAGTCCCGTCGTAGCGGTCTGGCAAGTTATTCCGCGCAGGATGCCTGGGTGCCCTATGTCAGCCTGACGGCAAAATACCCGATAGGAGAGCACGTCGTATTGATGGCGAGCGCAGGATACAGCGAGCTGCCGGAAGAGATTACCGACAGCCCGATGATTGATCGTAATGAGAGTTTTACCTTTGTCACCGGCGTGAGCTGGCGTTTTTAATTCACCGGTGGATATCGGTGCGGCTGGCCTACGCTGTCGCACCGACTTGTATGCCTGATAAGACGTGTTAAGCGTCGCATCAGGCAATGTGCTTCTTACGTTGGATGCGGCGCGAGTGCCTTATCCAACCTACGGATGGCAATGCTTTTCCTCATTCACCCAGATCCGCATTTCGCCTTCACCCCGGTTGGCCCAGCTAAACCACGGGATAAAGGTCAGAGTTTGCGTCTGGCGTTTGGCTGGCGCGCTGTCGTAATGCCACAGCGGTTGCTGCTCTGGATTGCTCTGTTCATACCGGTAACCCGGTGCCTGGATTAAGATCTTATGGCTAAACAATCCCTTGCCTTCAAATGTCGTAAATGGCGCATCGGTGGGCAGCCACAGATTATGCAGTGACTCGCCGTTGTCGGCCTGTTCCAGGCAATACACCAGCGGGCCGCGCTGAATCGCCACTTTTCCGGCGACGTGACGCACCAGCGGGTTACCGTAAACGCGGCGTACCGGCATCGGCAAAGTCAGATTCAGCGTATCGCCCTCCTGCCATTCGCGGGTAATGTGCAAATACCCTTTACGAATATCCTGCTCGACCTCTTCCCCATTCAATATGATCTGCGGCTGTGTGCACCAGTCCGGCAGACGTAAAGCCAGCGTATGACGTACCGGCTGGGGCGATTCGACCACAATCGTCACCTGCTCCTGCCACGGATAGTTCCCGCTAACCCGCAGGCGCAGCGTGCCATTTTCTACCGGCACTTCCATGCTGTTTCCTGCGTAGATGTTGATATACAACGCATCTTCACGCGGCGTGTAGAGATAATGACCAATCGAGGTCAGCACGCGGGCGATATTTGGCGGACAACAAGCGCAGCCAAACCAACGCTGGCGGATCGGTTTAACGTGATCGTAGATATGGTTGAATTTCAGCGATTTTGGATGTACTTCCAGCGGATTCACATAGAAGAAATGTTTGCCATCCAGCGCCATGCCGCCGAGCACGGTGTTGTACAGTGCGCGCTCCATCACATCGGCATATTGACTGTCGCCTTCCATTTCCAGCATTCGTCGGGCAAACATCATCAGGCCGATGGAGGCGCAACTTTCAGCGTATACCGTGTCATTCGGCAGATCGTAATCGCTAGTGAACGCTTCGCCGCTGCTTTGCGAGCCAATGCCGCCGGTAATATATAACTGACGCTGGGCCATATTGTTCCACAGCCGCAGGCAGTCCTGACGCTTGCTGTCATCGTGACTTAAACGCGCGAGATGCGCGACACCGGTCATCAGATAGACAAAACGTACCGCGTGACCGATGGCGGTTTGCTGTTGCGCAAGGGGCAAATGTGCCTGGCTGTAGGCTTTATCTTTCACCATCCACGCCGGGCCGTAGGTGTGCCAGTGCGATGTCTGCCCGCGCTTTTCATATTCCTGGTCGTAATAGTGCGGTTGCGCACCACGCTGTTCGACAAAATAGTTCGTCAGCGCCAGGTAGCGCGGCTCTTCAGTCACTTCATACAGGCGCATTAGTGCCAGTTCAATTTCCGGGTGACCAGGATAACCGTGTAACTTACTTTCATCTGGACCAAATACGCTGTCGATATGATCGGCCAGGCGGCAAACGACCCCCAGCAAGCGCCGTTTTCCCGTGGCCTGGAAGAAGGCGACTCCGGCTTCAATCAGATGACCTGCGCAGTAAAGTTCATGACACTCCGCCAGATTGCTCCAGCGTTCTTCGGGTGCTTTTACCGTAAAGTAAGTATTGAGATAGCCGTCTTCGCATTGGGCGGAGGCGATCAGTTCGATTACCTCGTCGGCGGTTTTTTCCAGTTCGGCGTCCGGCTTCTGGCACAGCGACCAGGCTACCGCTTCCAGCCATTTGGCGACGTCGCTGTCCTGAAACACCATCCCGTAAAATTCACCCTCCTGAAGTCCGGCGGCAATGCGAAAGTTTTCAATCGCATGGCTGGGTTCCGCTTCTGGGATACGATCGTTCAAGGCATCCCACTGATAAGGAATCACCACGTCGCGGACCAGTTGTTGGTACTGACCGAGGAACGGATCGCTGACCGTCAGTTTATGCAGATCGACTTCCGAAATGTTCATCTTGTGCTCCTTAAGGCTGTACATGACGCTGACGCAGGTCGGTAGCTATGCGTGACATCATAGGATGATTGAGTTTGCAAAAGCGGATCGCCCCTGCCAGCAGCAGGTGGAATAGCGCAGGCAGTAATGTTTCCATCGCCGCGATCCCGCCAAGCGAACTGGCGGTCTGGTTTTCCACGCCAGGCTGGTAGGCGACAAAAATAAACAGCAGGCTGATGATCCCGGCGCTGGAGGCCCAGGCCAGCTTGATGAAAAACAGATTGAAGGCGAAGTTCATGCCGGAAGAACGTACGCGGGTTTTCCACTCGCCGTAGTCATCGGCAAAGGCCATCAATGAGAAGTGCAGTGGCAATGTGAAGCCAAGAATTACGCCATTACCGAGGATCACCGCCAGCCACAGCGTTTGATAAGCCGGGCCGGAGGGCAGGAACCACATCAACACCGCCAGCGCAGCGAGGAGCAGGTTGGTGTAGTAGTAAATTTTGACGGTATCGAAACGCCGCGTTAACGGGCTGACAATCACCGAGCCGATAATGGAAGCGAAGGTGACCATGGTGAAGAACAGCGACGTGTAGCCCGTGCTGCCTTGTAAGACGTAGGTAATGAAGTACATATACCCACCGCCGCGAATATTAAAGACGTTAATCAGCAGGAAAGACATGACCAGCATCAGCAGCAGTTGGTCGTTGTTCCGCAGCCCGGCAAGATGTTCGCGCAGGGTAAATTTCCCCATTGTGGAGAGTGGCACCCGTTCACGAACCCAGAAAAAACAGCACAGGAACATCACCACGGCAATGGCGCACAGCACGCCGACGCCCAATTGATAGCCGCGCGCGGCATTACCCTGACCGAAGAGATCTACCATCCACGGTAAGCCTACTGAAACCAGAAATCCCGCTACACCACAGAGAACGAATCGCCAGGACTGGCAGGAGATCACTTCATTGTGGCGGGTGGTCATGGTGTTGATCAGCGCGCAGTACGGTACGTTGATGGCGGTATAACCGACTGAAAGGAGCAGGTAAGTACCGAACGCCCAGGCGATTTTTACTCCCATGCTGGCATCTGGCACGGTGAACGTCAGGATGCCGATAATGCCGATGGGAATGGCAATCCATAGCTGCCACGGACGAAAGCGCCCCCATCGGCTTTGCGTCCGGTCGGCAATGACGCCCATCACCGGGTCGGAGATAGCATCAAACACGCGCAGTGCAATAAACAGCGTGCCAACCAGCGCCGGAGTTAATCCAAAAACGTCGGTGTAGAAAAAGGTGAGAAAGTTCATGATCAGGCAAGTTATTACGGTGCCGCCTGCGTCACCCAGGCCGTAGCCTATTTTTTCCCGTACAGATAACGCATCGTCAATTTTACCTTTAGCGATATCAGCGGTAGTAATCGGTGTAGAGGTCATAGATATTCCTCGTGAATAGGGAGCAATTTTTAGTTTTATTGAAATGACCTGATTAATTCTGCCGTGAACGGGAATATCAACAAGGCGAGAAAAGAGTAAAAAAAGGTGATGATTCCGACCTGAATTTAAAAGTGTGAAATGGATCAGGTGAAATTAATGTTTTTGATTAATAATCAAAAGGTAATGTGTTTAATCATTAATGAATAAGCGGGAAATTACATATCAATGCTCGAATTATCCATGACGTTACCGATTAAAGTGCAAAATGGTGGATTATTTATTTCCCGTGGCGTAGGGAGGCATCCTGCAAGGCGGCTGGAGTCATGGGAAATTATCTTTGTCGAAAAAGGTCGATTAACGATTCAGGAAGAAGAACGGATATTTCTGGTCGATGCGGGAGAGAGTTTATTACTCTGGCCGAACCGACAACATGTTGGGGTGGAGGATTTTCCCGCCGCTCTCAAATTTTACTGGCTGCATTTTGAGGTTAAAGCGCCGGACAACGACCCTCGCTGGCTTACTCATCTTAGCGTGCCGCAACAAACGAAGGTTGTCGATCCGCAGGCGCTGGTGGCCCTGTTTCGCCAGTTCTTAAGCGAACAGGAAAAGCATCAACGCACTCCGGCGCTGGAGTTTATTGTGCTGCTCATTTTGCAGCAGCTCACCCGTGACGCGCGTCTTGATGAACAGGCCGATGGCGCAGGCACCACCCTTGCCTGGAAAGCGCAGAAACTGATCCGCACGCAATATCATCGCCCGCTTTCTACGGCGCTTCTGGCCCGCGAGCTGTACTGCAATGCCGATTATCTTGGGCGCGTCTACCGGCGGGTGTTTCATCTGACGTTAACAGAAGCAATCCATCGCCAGCGGGTGCGCGAAGCCGAAAAGCTGTTAATTAGCGAAGCGCGATCGCTCACGGAAGTGGCGGCGTTGTGCGGGTTTAATGACGTTGGCTATTTCCGGCAGATTTTTCGCAAACACACCGGTTTAACGCCAGCAGCGTGGAAGCGGCGTTACAGCAAGGAACATATCAATTCGTAGTGCCGTGTCGATTTCGCTTTCGACATCACGTCTGAAACAGGTGGGAGAGAAAAATCTCCTGAAACCTCTGCGTGAAACCGCGCAGGCTATTTCTAATGAACTAGGGTTTACTGTCAGGGACGACCTGGGCGCGATCACATAACGCTTTGGACAAGTGCCAAAACTTTAACATTTCCTTCGTTGGATCAAAGCAGTAGGGGCGCGTTCTCTGGCACTCTGCTGTTTTAGTGCAAAGGGGTGATCATGAACCGGTTTATTATTGCGGATGCGACGAAATGTATCGGTTGCCGTACCTGTGAAGTGGCTTGCGCAGTGTCGCATCAGGAGAATCAGGATTGCGCTGCGTTGTCACCAGACGAGTTTATTTCCCGTATTCGTGTTATTAAAGACCACAGCTGGACCACGGCAGTAGCCTGTCATCAGTGTGAAGATGCACCGTGCGCGAATGTCTGCCCTGTTGACGCGATAAGCCGCGAACATGGGCATATTTTCGTTGAACAATCACGTTGCATTGGCTGTAAAAGCTGTATGCTGGCTTGCCCGTTTGGTGCGATGGAGGTCGTTTCTTCGCGCAAAAAGGCGAGGGCGATTAAGTGCGATCTGTGCTGGCATCGGGCGACGGGACCGGCCTGTGTTGAAGCCTGCCCGACAAAGGCGTTGCAGTGCATGGATGTCGAGAAAGTGCAGCGGCATCGGCTACGGCAGCAGCCTGTTTGAAACGTTTTCCTGCGTTTCTCAACGCCGGAATAGTGCGCTTTGTTTATGCCAGATGCGGCGTAAACGCCTTATCCGGCCTATAAATTCTTCCAAATTCAATATATTGCAGAAATCATGTAGGCCTGATAAGCGTAGCGCATCAGGCAATTTTTAGTGACTTTCAGCCCAGGCTCTTTCTATCTCTTCCGCCAGAATCTTCACCCCCGCCTCAATTTTCTCCGGCTCTGGTACGTAGTTCATGCGCATACATTGATGCGTATGCGGCCACGGTTTATCCAGCCCTGGGAAGAAGTTGTGCCCCGGCACCATCAGCACGCCGCGTGCTTTCAGGCGCTGGTAGAGCTGCTCGGTCGTAATGGGCAAATCCTTAAACCATAGCCAGAGGAAAATGGCTCCTTCCGGTTTATGAATCAGGCAGCGATTTTCCGGTAAATAGCGGCGAATGATGGCGATAGTTTCCTGAACACGCTGGTAGTAAAACGGTTTGATGACTGTTTCAGACAGGCGCAGCAGATCGTTACGCTTAATCATTTCACACATCATCGCCGGACCAATACCGCCAGGTGCCAGGCTGATAATGCCGTTCATATTGGTGATGGCGGTGATGATTTTTTCATTGGCGATGATAATGCCGCAGCGGGAGCCAGGTAGACCCAGCTTGGAAAGACTCATGCACAGCACGATATTCGGATTCCATAGCGGGCGCGCTTCACTGAAGATGATACCCGGGAACGGGACGCCATAAGCGTTATCAATCACCAGCGGAATGCCGTGTTGATTCGCCAGCGCGTCAAGCTTCAGCAACTCTTCGTCAGTAATCACATTGCCTGTTGGATTCGTCGGCCGGGAGACGCAAATCATCCCGGTTTCTTCGCCAATATGCAGATGCTCAAAATCGACGTGGTATTTAAACTGGCCTTCAGGCAGCAGTTCAATATTCGGACGCGCAGAGACAAACAGATCTTCTTCCAGTCCGGCGTCAGCGTAGCCAATGTATTCCGGTGCCAGCGGGAACAGCACTTTTTTGACCCGACCATCGGCACGGCGTCCGGCAAACAGGTTAAATAAGTAGAAAAACGCGCTCTGGCTGCCGTTTGTTAGTGCAATATTCTGTGGTTCGATATCCCAACCCAACTTCTCGCGCAGCATTCCGGCAAGCAGTGTGAGTAGCTCCGTTTTCCCCTGTGGACCGTCGTAGTTACACAGTGCATCAGTCGCTTTGCCACTTTCCAGCATGTCGGTCAGTAGCGTCTGGAAGTAGTCCTGCATTTCCGGGATCTGCGCCGGATTACCGCCGCCGAGCATAATCGCGCCAGGCGTGCGTAAACCGTCGTTCAGATCTTCCATCAGCAGCGTAATGCCGGAGTGGCGGGTAAATTTGTCACCAAAAAGGGAGAATGTCATAGCGGGATATCTGTCGAACTCTGTAGCAAGGAAGGTAACAATAACGCTACATTTGCTGGGGTGCAAATCAGTCTGTTGAAGAGTGAGCGGTGCTTTATCCTGCAACGCTGATTAGGGGTGACATTTTATCCTGGTTGGCGGCTTCCCGAGGTACTGACGAACGGGAAGCCGGAAAAGTCACTGTTGCCCAGCCCAGATGACCAGCACTTTATCGTCGCCATGCTCACGAACAAAGCCGTAGCCCTGCTTCAGCGAAAGTGTCGTTTGTTTGCCCGCGCCAATTGCGGGATGGCGGGCGCGGAACTGGCTGATTTTCTGCCAGTGCGCGACGCTGGTGGCAGATTTACCGCTAACATCCTGCCAGTTCATATCCGAACGCGTACCTTGCAGCGGATCAGAACCGGTGGGACCGAACGGACGCGAGGATTCATCACCATAAAAGATTTGTACCGCGCCTGGCGCTAATAGTAATAACTCTGCTGCTTTGTCGCCCCCTTCACGGAACAGGCGGGTATCATGCGACGAGAGGTAGCTCAACACGTTGAAACCCTGCAATTTCTCCGCCATTTGCTGCCAGGTCGTATCCATCTGCGCCAGACAATCGACTGCTTTCGCCGCCTGCTCCTGATAATCGAAATTGATCATCGCATCGAAGCCGTGGAGATAGTAGTCACTTTGCATCACGCCGTGGCCCCAGGCTTCACCGGTCATCCAGAAAGGTTTGTCATCTAATGCTTTGTCGGGGTTAGCTTTTTTCCATTCGCGAAGCGCGGCGCTGGCTTCGGTTTTCAGTTGCTGCCAGGCGGGCAACTCAACATGTTTAGCGGTATCGACCCGAAAACCATCAATCCCATAGTCGCGGACCCACTGACTTAACCAGTGGGTTAAGTAATCGCGAGGGGTAAAGCCGTCGATGACTTTAGCGTGGGTATCCGTTTTGTTTTTATAGAACACCGGCAGACCAGAAGCGGTCGTTGATTCGGTTTTGATATCCGGCAAAAAGGCCAGCGACATAGTGAGATCGTCAAATCCAGGATTGTCGTAATCGCCGATATCCGTTCTGATCCAGTTTTTTCCCCACCATTTATCCCAGCCTGTTTTGTCGCTGAAATTAATGTAATCGTTAAAGCTATGCCAGGTTTGCCCGGCGGCAGGTTTCCAGTCACTCCAGCGTTCACCCAGCGTTTTTTTCAGCTCGTCACCAGAAAGATATAACGCGCCAAACTGATACTCCTGCATATCCGCCAGCGTGGCATAGCCAGTGTGGTTCATCACGACATCAAAGAGAATACGAATACCGCGCTGATGCGCGCTATCAACCAGCGTCCGTAGATCGGCTTCGCTGCCCATATTGGCATCAAGATTCGTCCAGTCCTGTGTGTAATAACCGTGGTAGGCATAATGCGGGAAATCACCTTTTGTACCGCCGCCGACCCAGCCGTGAATTTGCTCAAATGGGGCGCTTATCCACAAAGCATTGACGCCCAGCTGCTGGAGATAATCCAGTTTGTTGGTCAGGCCGCGTAAATCGCCGCCGTGAAAAGTACCTATTTCCGCCATACCGTCTTTATGACGTCCGTAACTCTGGTCATTACTGGGATCGCCGTTTTCGAAACGATCTGTCAGCACAAAGTAAACCGTGGCGTTATGCCAGTCGAAAGGGGCAGGGACGTCAGTTTCTGCCCGTTCCAGCAGGAGTAAACCGTTGCTGGTGGCAGCGGGTTGTAACGTTATTTGACCGTTCTTCACTATCGCAATTTGCTGGCTGTAATAATCCCGTACGGCGGCTCCTTCCGGAAAAGTGGCGCTGACATCCAGCGTGAGCGGTAATCCATCCCATTTCGGGCATACACGGACCTGGCTTGCTACCGGTTCGGCGGCGTTCTGGATGGAAATCATCAATGTTGGCGTGCCGGAGCGGGTGTCTATTTGCAGCGTATATTCGCCGTCCCTGAACAATCGCCATTGAGGCGGCGTGTTGCTACAAGGTTGCAGGGAAAGCATCTGATTGAGTTTTATCGCATCCGCAGGCTGCCAGCACTGTTGGTCAAAATTTAGCGTTAGTGGACGCGTACCTTTGGGCAACTGCGCGTGGCTGACAAATGTTCCCGTTCCCTGTTCACTAAAGGCAGGGAACCCCGGAGAAGTC
This sequence comes from Shigella dysenteriae, assembly GCF_022354085.1. Lineage (NCBI taxonomy): Bacteria > Pseudomonadati > Pseudomonadota > Gammaproteobacteria > Enterobacterales > Enterobacteriaceae > Shigella > Shigella dysenteriae. The sequence continues at coordinate 4,656,227 of NZ_CP055055.1, read as the reverse complement.
CAGCTGGCGGCAACGGCGAAGCCAGGAAGGAGTGTCAGAAAACAGGCGGCGAGTTTCATGGCGGATGAGTCCTTATTGCTGCGATTTCAGACAGTTTGCCAGCGATAAGCCAAACAAAACTCATCCCTGAGCGGTAAGTCCACAGGATGAGAAGCAAGGTTGAGCGATCTCGCGCAAAAAACGGCTGAATTTTGCGATAAACCCCACATTTTCTGCGATTTAGCGCCAATCTGAATCGTTAACACGTGACATAGTTTCAGATTTGGACTATTCCTTGGGGTGCTCTTGACAGCTATTTTTGATATGATTTGAGATTCAACTCTCAAATTTGTGAAAAATATAAGGTGTTGGAATGATTAAATCCGACCAGGAGACCTGATGATTTTGACTCCCATACGACGATATGGGGCGATGATTCTTATGTTACTCACTCTGGTGTTTTCGAGTGAGGTGTTAGCGAAGACGCACACAACAACAGCGAGTCAAAAGTCCCACTTAACTAAAGCTAGTAATAAACAGGTAAGCAGTAAACAAGAGTATTCTCGCAATAGTGCAAAGAGTAGTTCACTTCCTGATTTGCGAAAATACCCTTCCGGAACACCAAGGAAAAAGGCGTTTCTCCGGACCGTAATGCCTTACATTACCAGCCAAAATGCAGCCATTACTGCAGAACGTAACTGGCTGATTTCAAAACAGTATCAGGGCCAATGGTCACCTGCTGAGCGTGCGCGTCTGAAAGACATCGCCAAACGCTACAAGGTGAAGTGGTCTGGTAATACGCGAAAAATCCCGTGGAATACCTTGCTTGAACGCGTAGACATTATCCCTACCAGTATGGTGGCGACGATGGCTGCAGCAGAAAGCGGTTGGGGAACGTCGAAGCTGGCGCGCAACAACAACAATCTTTTCGGCATGAAATGCATGAAAGGACGTTGTACCAATGCGCCGGGTAAAGTGAAAGGGTACTCACAGTTTAGTTCTGTCAAAGAATCGGTGAGCGCCTATGTCACTAACCTGAATACGCATCCGGCTTACTCTTCGTTCCGTAAATCGCGTGCGCAGCTGCGTAAAGCTGATCAGGAAGTGACTGCCACAGCGATGATTCACAAGCTGAAGGGCTACTCGACCAAAGGGAAGAGTTATAACAACTACCTGTTCGCAATGTACCAGGATAACCAACGGTTAATCGCGGCGCATATGTAATTGTATTTCCTCGAGCCTTATCCGACTTGTCGGTCGGATAAGGCTTTTGATCGCATCAGGTGGTTGTGCTGAGTTACCTGATGCGACGCCGACAATTCTCATCATCGCTACAACATGACCTCGCTATTTACATCGCGATACTCTTTTGGCGTCGTGTCATATGCTTTTTTAAAAACAGAGTAGAAATATTGCAGCGATGGATAACCGCACATTTGCGATATCTCATTGATCGACAAGGTGGTTGAAATCAGCAGACTGCGCGCTTTCTCCAGCTTCTCGGCATGAATCATGGCATGGATGGTTTCACCCACCTCTTCTTTAAAACGCTTCTCAAGATTGGAGCGCGAGATCCCGACCGCATCGAGTACCTGATCCACTTTAATCCCTTTACAGGCGTGATTACGAATGTAATGCATGGCCTGAATAACGGCGGGATCGGTCAGCGAACGGTAATCTGTTGAGCGCCGTTCAATGACGCGAACTGGAGGGACCAAAATCCGCTGTAGCGGCATTTCTTCTTTATCTAATAATCGATGCAACAGTTTTGCCGCCTGATAGCCCATTTGCCGCGCGCCCTGAGCGACCGAAGAAAGGGCGACACGCGACAGATAGCGGGTCAGTTCTTCGTTATCGATGCCAATCACGCATAATTTTTCCGGTACGGGAATGTGTAGATGTTCACATACTTGCAGAATATGCCGCGCCCGGGCGTCAGTAACGGCAATAATCCCGGTTTGCGGTGGCAGCGTTTGTAGCCAGTCTGCCAGCCGATTTTGCGCGTGTTGCCAGTTCTCTGGTGCGGTTTCTAACCCCTGATAAACCACTCCGCGATACTTTTCTTCGGCGACAAGCTGACGAAATGCATATTCGCGTTCAGTGGCCCAACGTTTGCCGCTTGATTCCGGAAGACCATAAAAAGCAAAGCGGTTAACGCCTTTCTCTTTTAAATGCAAAAATGCGCTTTCAACCAGCGCATAGTTATCGGTGGCAATGTAATGAACGGGTGGGTAACTTTCTGCAAGGTGATACGAGCCGCCAACCCCAACAATGGGGACGTCGACATCAACCAGCGCTTGCTCGATTTGTTTGTCGTCGAAGTCGGCAATGACGCCATCTCCTAACCAGTCCTTGATTTTATCAATGCGGGCGCGGAAATCTTCTTCAATGAAAATATCCCATTCCGATTGTGACGCCTGTAAATATTCCCCTACGCCTTCTACTACCTGCCGGTCATAGGCTTTATTGGCATTGAACAGTAATGTGATGCGGTGACGTTTAGTAAACATGGTTCTTTTCCTGCTGAATCATGCAAAAACTCAAAACCGGTAATACATTACCGGCTTTGAGAAAATTTTTATCAAAATCAAGAACGGCGTTTGGTTGCGGAGTCCATCCATACTGCCAGCAACAGAATCGCACCTTTAACGATATACTGCCAGAAGGTCGGTACATCCATCATACTCATACCGTTATCCAGTGAAGCCATGATGAATGCCCCCATTACCGCTCCAGCCACGCTCCCGACGCCGCCTGCCAGACTGGTGCCGCCAATCACGCATGCTGCAATTGCGTCCAGCTCGGCGATATTCCCCGCAGAAGGTGAACCAGCGCCAAGTCGAGAACTGAGGATTAATCCGGCGATGGCTACCATTAATCCGTTAATAGCGAACACGGCAAGTTTGGTGCGTTCAACGTTAATCCCGGAGAGACGTGCTGCTTCCAGATTGCCGCCGATGGCATAAATGCGTCGTCCAAATGCTGTCCGCGTTGCCATAAACATTCCGCCGAGTAACAGCAACGTCAGCAGCAGAACAGGAGTGGGAACGCCACGGTAATCATTCAACAGCCAGATTGCGCCTAATACGATGATAGCGGTTAAAGCCTGGCGACCGACTACTGCGGTAGAGGCCGGAGACTGCAAACCCAAAGCCTGACGGCGCATTCTTCCGCGCCATTGCCAGCCAACAAAAGCCATTAAGCCAAGCGCGCCAATGATGAAGCCGGTGCTGGCGGGGAGATAGCTTTGCCCAATTTGTGACATCGCGGTGCTGGTGGGGGATACAGTCGTGCCGTTGGTGATGCCAATGAGTATGCCGCGAAATGCCAACATGCCCGCGAGAGTGACAATAAATGAAGGGACTTTGCGGTACGCGACCCACCATCCGTTCCAGGCACCGAGAAGCAGTCCCAGAACCAACGTCACAATGATGGTAAGTGGCAAAGGCCAGCCTAGCCAGACGTCACAAATCGCCGCGACGCCACCTAATAGCCCCATCATTGAGCCGACGGAAAGGTCGATTTCAGCAGAAATTATGACGAACACCATTCCTACCGCGAGGATGCCGGTAATCGCGGTCTGGCGTAACAGGTTGGAGACGTTACGGGCGCTTAAGTAGGCACCATCGGTGGTCCAGGTAAAGAACAGCATGATTGCGATGATAGCTGCAATCATCACGAAGACCTGCAAATTCAGTGATTTCAGCCCGGAGAAGCCACCGGATGTCGGTACGGCCAATTTCACTTCAGACGGATTGCTTTTCGACATGATGTTCGCTCCTCAATGCGGCTTCCATCACCTGCTCCTGAGTCAGGTTATGATTTATCAGGTTGGCTTTTAGTTTCCCTTCATGCATCACTAGTACACGATCGCTAAGGCCGAGCACTTCAGGTAATTCAGAAGAGATGACAATAACGGCAATACCCTGCTGGACGAGTTGGTTAATTAATTTGTAGATCTCGTATTTCGCGCCAATATCGATACCCCTGGTGGGTTCATCAAGAATGAGAATGCGCGGGTTAAGTAACAGACAGCGAGCGAGGATCGCTTTTTGCTGATTGCCGCCGCTCAAACGTCCAATAGCAAGGTCGGGGGACGACGTTTTAACTTTGAGTTGCTGGATTGATTCCAGAATACATTTTTGCTCTGCCGCGTCATCAAGCTGGCTAATGCCACCGGTAAATTTATTGAGTGCGGCGAGGGTAATATTTTTACCAACCGCCATTACCGGAACGATGCCGTCGCGCTTTCTGTCTTCGGGGACCATCGCAATCCCCTGGGCGATGGCTTGCTGACAGTTACGAATATCTACCTGTTTGCCATCAATATAAATTTTTCCTTCCCATTGTCCGGGCCACACACCAAACAGGCACTGAATGGTCTCGGTACGTCCGGCACCAACGAGTCCGGCAATACCCAGTATTTCGCCACGTTTCAGGGAAAACGAGACATCATTAACTCGTTTAATATGACGATTAACCGGATGCCATGCCGTCAGATGTTCAATACGTAATATTTCATCTCCGGTGGTATGTGGTTCATTAGGGTAAAGCGCGGTTAACTCTCGCCCGACCATCATGGTGATAATATCGTCTTCACTCATTCCGGCAGCATCACGCGTACCAATGTGCTGTCCGTCGCGAATAACGCAAATCGTATCGGAAATCGCTTTGACTTCGTTGAGTTTGTGCGAAATATAAATACAGGCGATACCGTGCTGTTGTAGATCGCGAATAATATCCAGTAAAACCGACGTTTCCTGCTCAGTTAATGAGGCTGTCGGTTCATCGAGAATTAACAAGCGCACCTGTTTATTAAGTGCCTTGGCAATTTCAACCAGTTGTTGTTGCCCAAGCCCTAAATCGCCAACGCGGGTATCAGGTGAAATGGATAAACTGACCTGTGCGAGCAGCTTCTGACAGCGTAGCGTCATCAGGTCATAATCCATAATGCCATTGTGGGTTATTTCGTTACCCAGGAAGATATTTTCCAGCACGGTCAATTCTTTCACCAGGGCCAATTCCTGGTGAATGATGGCGATACCTTTGCGTTCGGTATCGCGGATGTGACTCGCCTGAATCTCTTCTCCCGCAAAAATAATTTCGCCTTCGTAGGAGCCATGGGGATAAATACCACACAGCACTTTCATCAGCGTTGATTTACCAGACCCATTTTCCCCACAGAGTGAGACGATTTCGCCAGCATTCAACCGCAAGCTGACGTTATCAATCGCCTTCACACTGCCGAAGGTTTTGGTAATGTTCTTCATTTCAAGTAGATAAGGCATAACGACTCCACCTAAGCCAATTCATTCACGCGGCATGGAGAGAAATCACGCCCCCGCTCCGCGCTGGGGCGTAACGCTTACAGCTCGCTCTCTTTGTGGAATCCGTCTTTAATTACCGTATCTTTGATGTTGTTTTTATTCACATCGATCGGTGTCAGGAGGCGGGAGGGCACATCTTTCAGGCCATTATTCAGTGTGGTATCTGCTTTTGGTTCCTGACCATTGCCCAACTCAACGGCAATTTCTGCGGCAGTATTTGCCAGCAACGTAATAGGTTTATACACCGTCATAGTTTGCGTACCGGCAGCAATACGTTTAATACCTGCGAGATCCGCATCCTGGCCGGAAATTGCTACTTTCCCTGATAAACCTTGCGCGCTTAATGCCTGAATTGCCCCACCTGCGGTGGCATCGTTTGAGGCAACTACAGCATCAATTTTGTTATTATTGGCGGTTAGCGCGTTTTCCATAATTTTCAATGCGTTTTCCGGTAACCAGCCATCAACCCATTGGTCACCAACGACTTTAATTTTTCCGGAATCAACGTAAGGTTGTAACACTTTCATTTGTCCGGTGCGGAACAGCTTAGCGTTGTTATCTACCGGCGAGCCGCCCATCAGGAAGTAATTACCTTGCGGAACAATATCGACCAGGGCTTTTGCCTGCAGTTCACCGACTTTTTCGTTATCGAAAGAAATATAAAAATCGATATCCGCATCGTTAATCATACGGTCGTAAGCTAATACTTTAATGCCTTCTTGTTTGGCTTCTTTTACAACGTTACTTAATACCTGACCGTTATACGGAATAATGACAAGAACATCGACACCCCGGTTTATCATGTTTTCAATCTGCGACATTTGTGTTTCTTCATTGCCATTTGCAGACTGTACAAATACTTTCGCGCCGAGAGATTCTGCCTTTTTCACAAAAATATCTCGATCTTTTTGCCAGCGTTCAAGACGGAGATCATCAATCGCCATACCTATTTTGACTTCTTTGGCGTGTGCCGCAACGTTGGTAAGCAGAAGTGAGGTGCAAAGGGTGAGTAGAATGTTCTTTATTTTCATGGTGTAGGGCCTTCTGTAGTTAGAGGACAGCTTTAATAAGTAACAATCACCGCGATAAACGTAACCAATTTTTAGCAACTAAACAGGGGAAAACAATTACAGATTTTTATCTTTCGATTACGATTTTTGGTTTATTTCTTGATTTATGACCGAGATCTTACTTTTGTTGCGCAATTGTACTTATTGCATTTTTCTCTTCGAGGAATTACCCAGTTTCATCATTCCATTTTATTTTGCGAGCGAGCGCACACTTGTGAATTATCTCAATAGCAGTGTGAAATAACATAATTGAGCAACTGAAAGGGAGTGCCCAATATTACGACATCATCCATCACCCGCGGCATTACCTGATTATGGAGTTCAATATGCAAGCCTATTTTGACCAGCTCGATCGCGTTCGTTATGAAGGCTCAAAATCCTCAAACCCGTTAGCATTCCGTCACTACAATCCCGACGAACTGGTGTTGGGCAAGCGTATGGAAGAGCACTTGCGATTTGCCGCCTGCTACTGGCACACCTTCTGCTGGAACGGGGCGGACATGTTTGGTGTGGGGGCGTTTAATCGTCCGTGGCAGCAGCCTGGTGAGGCACTGGCGTTGGCGAAGCGTAAAGCAGATGTCGCATTTGAGTTTTTCCACAAGTTACATGTGCCATTTTATTGCTTCCACGATGTGGATGTTTCTCCTGAGGGCGCGTCGTTAAAAGAGTACATCAATAATTTTGCGCAAATGGTTGATGTTCTGGCAGGCAAGCAAGAAGAGAGCGGCGTGAAGCTGCTGTGGGGAACCGCTAACTGCTTTACAAACCCTCGCTATGGCGCGGGTGCGGCGACGAACCCAGATCCAGAAGTCTTCAGCTGGGCGGCAACGCAAGTTGTTACAGCGATGGAAGCAACCCATAAATTGGGTGGTGAAAACTATGTCCTGTGGGGCGGTCGTGAAGGTTACGAAACGCTGTTAAATACCGATTTGCGTCAGGAGCGTGAACAACTGGGCCGCTTTATGCAAATGGTGGTTGAGCATAAACATAAAATCGGCTTCCAGGGCACGTTGCTTATCGAACCGAAACCGCAAGAACCGACTAAACATCAATATGATTACGATGCTGCGACAGTCTATGGCTTCCTGAAACAGTTTGGTCTGGAAAAAGAGATTAAACTGAACATTGAAGCTAACCACGCGACGCTGGCAGGTCACTCTTTCCATCATGAAATTGCCACCGCCATTGCGCTTGGCCTGTTTGGTTCTGTCGACGCCAACCGTGGCGATGCTCAACTGGGCTGGGACACCGATCAGTTCCCGAACAGTGTGGAAGAGAATGCGCTGGTAATGTATGAAATTCTCAAAGCAGGCGGTTTCACCACCGGCGGTCTGAACTTCGATGCCAAAGTACGTCGTCAAAGTACTGATAAATATGATCTGTTTTACGGTCATATCGGCGCGATGGATACGATGGCACTGGCGCTGAAAATTGCAGCGCGCATGATTGAAGATGGCGAGCTGGATAAACGCATCGCGCAGCGTTATTCCGGCTGGAATAGCGAATTAGGCCAGCAAATCCTGAAAGGCCAAATGTCACTGGCAGATTTAGCCAAATATGCTCAGGAACATAATTTGTCTCCGGTGCATCAGAGTGGTCGCCAGGAGCAACTGGAAAATCTGGTAAATCATTATCTGTTCGACAAATAACGGCTAACTGTGCAGTCCGTTGGCCCGGTTATCGGTAGCGATACCGGGCATTTTTTTAAGGAACGATCGATATGTATATCGGGATAGATCTTGGCACCTCGGGCGTAAAAGTTATTTTGCTTAACGAGCAGGGTGAGGTGGTTGCTTCGCAAACGGAAAAGCTGACCGTTTCGCGCCCGCATCCACTCTGGTCGGAACAAGACCCGGAACAGTGGTGGCAGGCAACTGATCGCGCAATGAAAGCTCTGGGCGATCAGCATTCTCTGCAGGACGTTAAAGCATTGGGTATTGCCGGCCAGATGCACGGAGCAACCTTACTGGATGCTCAACAACGGGTATTGCGCCCTGCCATTTTGTGGAACGACGGGCGCTGTGCGCAAGAGTGCACTTTGCTGGAAGCGAGAGTTCCGCAATCACGAGTGATTACCGGCAACCTGATGATGCCCGGATTTACTGCGCCTAAATTGCTATGGGTTCAGCGGCATGAGCCGGAGATATTCCGTCAAATCGACAAAGTATTATTACCGAAAGATTACTTGCGTCTGCGTATGACGGGGGAGTTTGCCAGCGATATGTCTGACGCAGCTGGCACCATGTGGCTGGATGTCGCAAAGCGTGACTGGAGTGACGTCATGCTGCAGGCTTGCGACTTATCTCGTGACCAGATGCCCGCATTATACGAAGGCAGCGAAATTACTGGTGCTTTGTTACCTGAAGTTGCGAAAGCGTGGGGTATGGCGACGGTGCCAGTTGTCGCAGGCGGTGGCGACAATGCAGCTGGTGCAGTTGGTGTGGGAATGGTTGATGCTAATCAGGCAATGTTATCGCTGGGGACGTCGGGGGTCTATTTTGCTGTCAGCGAAGGGTTCTTAAGCAAGCCAGAAAGCGCCGTACACAGCTTTTGCCATGCGCTACCGCAGCGTTGGCATTTAATGTCTGTAATGCTGAGTGCAGCGTCGTGTCTGGATTGGGCCGCGAAATTAACCGGCCTGAGCAATGTCCCAGCTTTAATCGCTGCAGCTCAACAGGCTGATGAAAGTGCCGAGCCAGTTTGGTTTCTGCCTTATCTTTCCGGCGAGCGTACACCACACAATAATCCCCAGGCGAAAGGGGTTTTCTTTGGTTTGACTCATCAACATGGCCCCAATGAACTGGCGCGAGCAGTGCTGGAAGGCGTGGGTTATGCGCTGGCAGATGGCATGGATGTCGTGCATGCCTGCGGCATTAAACCGCAAAGTGTTACGTTGATTGGTGGCGGGGCGCGTAGTGAGTACTGGCGTCAGATGCTGGCGGATATCAGCGGTCAGCAGCTCGATTACCGTACGGGGGGGGATGTGGGGCCAGCACTGGGCGCAGCAAGGCTGGCGCAGATTGCGGCGAATCCAGAGAAATCGCTCATTGAGTTGTTGCCGCAGCTACCGTTAGAACAGTCGCATCTACCAGATGCGCAGCGTTATGCCGCTTATCAGCCACGACGTGAAACATTCCGTCGCCTCTATCAGCAACTTCTGCCATTAATGGCGTAAACGTTATCCCCTGCCTGACCGGGTGGGGGATAATTCACATCTATATATCTCAGCAATTAATTAATATTTAGTATGAATTTATTCTGAAAATCATTTGTTAATGGCATTTTTCAGTTTTGTCTTTCGTTGGTTACTCGTAATGTATCGCTGGTAGATATGGAGATCGTTATGAAAACCTCAAAAACTGTGGCAAAACTATTATTTGTTGTCGGGGCGCTGGTTTATCTGGTTGGGCTATGGATCTCATGCCCATTGTTGAGTGGAAAAGGCTATTTTCTTGGCGTGTTAATGACAGCAACTTTTGGCAACTATGCATATCTTCGCGCAGAAAAACTCGGGCAACTGGATAATTTTTTTACCCATATTTGCCAGTTAGTTGCGTTAATCACTATCGGTCTCTTGTTTATCGGTGTTTTAAATGCACCTATCAATGCTTATGAAATGGTGATCTACCCCATCGCCTTTTTTGTCTGCTTGTTTGGTCAAATGCGTTTGTTTCGCTCGGTATGAGCAACATAAAGCTCTTACACATTCAGGAATGAAAGGAATACTGTGATGGACAACAAAATATCAACCTATTCACCGGCCTTTAGTATTGTGTCATGGATAGCTCTCGTTGGTGGTATCGTTACCTATCTGTTAGGGCTATGGAATGCAGAGATGCAGTTAAATGAAAAAGGATATTATTTTGCCGTACTGGTATTAGGACTGTTTTCTGCGGCGTCTTATCAAAAGACCGTTCGGGACAAGTATGAAGGCATACCGACCACTTCCATTTATTATATGACCTGCCTGACTGTCTTTATTATCTCTGTTGCATTACTGATGGTAGGTCTGTGGAATGCGACATTATTACTCAGCGAAAAAGGTTTTTATGGACTGGCTTTCTTCTTAAGCTTGTTTGGTGCAGTAGCGGTGCAGAAAAATATTCGTGATGCCGGAATAAACCCACCAAAAGAAACACAGGTTACCCAGGAAGAATACAGCGAATAACTCACGTAAGCCCGGTCAGTCCAATGTGACCGGGCTTTTACTTAACTCACTAATCTGTTTCTGTCGATTCGTTGTACCAGCATAGAAAGTAACAAACTCGCTGCCAACGTCGCGCAAAAAATCCAAATAATATCCAGTATTGGCCAATTTTTAAGCTCAATTCCCCGGGTGCGCAGCGCATGAATAATCAAGGCGTGGAATCCGTATATACCCAACGAATGGCGGGAGATTAAGCCAAGTCCGCGAATGGTACGCGTATCCAGCGTGTTTTTAACCAGAGTCAATAGCGCGATTGCGCAGATAAAAACCATCGGCCCACAGTAAAGATACCAGGTATCGGCAAAATTTCCGCGCCACTGCAATTCATATAATGTCCCGCGAGAGATAATAAAAACTCCCGTCGCAAACAGTGCGGCGCTCACCCACGACAGTGCTTTATGCTGTGTGTCCATCATCCCTATAGCGCGGCCCAACATGCCATACAGAATGTAGTAAAAAGTATCGCCATTGATATATAAGTTAATTGGCAGCCATTCAAAACCGTCGATTTTCTGCGGCACGGTGTTTGGGTTAGCGATGATACCAATCACCACCATTAGCACCAGCAACATTTTTCCGCCGACGTTCTTCACCTGAATCAGCGGTGAAACCAGATAAATCACCGCAATCGCGAAGAAAAACCATAAGTGGTAAAACACTGGCTTTTGCAGCAGGTTTTTCAGCGCTAACTCCACATTAATGGAGGTAAACAGTGCAATGTAGAGCAGCGCGATTGCGCTATAAAAAAACAGACATAAGCCGATACGCAAGAAATGGCGCGGCTGGGCGCTGCGTTCGCCAAAAAAGAGATAGCCGGAAATCATGAAAAATAGCGGCACGCTGACACGAGAGGCAGAGTTCAGAACATTGGCGATATCCCAGGTGACGGGGCTAACACTATGAGCATTGGTCACATACCAGGTAGTGGTGTGAATCATCACCACCATTAAACACGCTATCCCTCGCAGGTTATCAATCCAGTAAATTTTGGGCTGCATCTGTGTCTCTGTATCTGGTTAAAAAAAGTCTGACCGATAAATCATTCAGTTGGCGCACTGGAATAATCTGAGTTTTAACACTACAGCTTATAGAGGCTTAAGGAAATTCGTAAGATATCAGCCACTATACCGATATAAATAATAAGACTCACCTGCAAACCAGACGGTAATTTAATGATGATGAACGCTTTCTTTCCGGCAATGGCGCTTATGGTGCTAGTGGGTTGTTCTACACCGTCACCCGTGCAGAAAGCACAACGGGTAAAGGTTGATCCTCTGCGTTCGTTGAATATGGAAGCGTTATGCAAGGATCAGGCGGCAAAACGTTATAACACCGGCGAGCAAAAAATCGACGTCACCGCCTTCGAACAGTTCCAGGGAAGCTATGAAATGCGCGGTTATACCTTCCGTAAAGAGCAGTTTGTCTGTTCTTTTGACGCAGATGGCCATTTTTTGCATCTTTCCATGCGTTAAGCCCTGCTTTTTCCCGTTTCATACTGTATATCTTCCATCCAGCGGGTATACTGATCCCTTCCTTTAAATCCACACGTATCCAGCACGAAATAATATGCAAAAGTTTGATACCAGGACCTTCCAGGGCTTGATCCTGACCTTACAGGATTACTGGGCTCGCCAGGGCTGCACCATTGTTCAACCATTGGACATGGAAGTCGGCGCGGGAACCTCTCACCCAATGACCTGTCTGCGCGCGCTGGGGCCAGAACCGATGGCGGCTGCTTATGTTCAGCCTTCTCGTCGCCCGACCGATGGTCGCTACGGCGAAAACCCCAACCGTTTACAGCACTACTATCAGTTCCAGGTGGTCATTAAGCCATCGCCGGACAATATTCAGGAGCTGTACCTTGGTTCTCTGAAAGAGCTGGGCATGGACCCGACTATCCACGATATCCGTTTCGTGGAAGATAACTGGGAAAACCCGACGCTGGGTGCCTGGGGACTGGGCTGGGAAGTGTGGCTAAACGGCATGGAAGTGACGCAGTTCACTTACTTCCAGCAGGTTGGTGGTCTGGAGTGTAAACCGGTTACCGGCGAGATCACCTACGGTCTGGAACGTCTGGCCATGTACATTCAGGGCGTAGACAGCGTTTACGACCTGGTCTGGAGCGACGGCCCGCTGGGTAAAACCACCTACGGCGACGTGTTCCATCAGAACGAAGTGGAGCAGTCCACTTACAACTTCGAATACGCGGACGTGGACTTCCTGTTCACCTGCTTCGAGCAGTACGAGAAAGAAGCGCAGCAGCTGCTGGCGCTGGAAAATCCGCTGCCGCTGCCAGCTTACGAGCGTATTCTGAAAGCCGCCCACAGCTTCAACCTGCTGGATGCGCGTAAAGCCATCTCCGTCACCGAGCGTCAGCGCTACATTCTGCGCATTCGCACCCTGACCAAAGCAGTGGCAGAAGCATATTACGCTTCCCGTGAAGCCCTCGGCTTCCCGATGTGCAACAAAGATAAGTAAGAGGCGGCTATGTCTGAGAAAACTTTTCTGGTGGAAATCGGCACTGAAGAGCTGCCACCAAAAGCACTGCGCAGCCTGGCAGAGTCCTTTGCTGCGAACTTTACTGCGGAGCTGGATAACGCAGGCCTCGCACACGGCACCGTTCAATGGTTTGCTGCTCCGCGTCGTCTGGCGCTGAAAGTAGCTAACCTGGCGGAAGCGCAACCGGATCGTGAAATCGAAAAACGCGGCCCGGCGATTGCCCAGGCGTTCGACGCTGAAGGCAAACCGAGCAAAGCGGCAGAAGGTTGGGCGCGTGGTTGCGGTATTACCGTTGACCAGGCTGAGCGTCTGACTACCGATAAAGGCGAATGGCTGCTGTATCGCGCCCATGTGAAGGGCGAAAGCACTGAAGCACTGCTGCCGAATATGGTTGCGACTTCGCTGGCGAAACTGCCGATTCCGAAACTGATGCGCTGGGGTGCAAGCGACGTGCACTTCGTGCGTCCGGTGCACACCGTGACCCTGCTGCTGGGCGACAAAGTCATTCCTGCAACCATTCTGGGCATTCAGTCCGATCGCGTGATTCGCGGCCACCGCTTTATGGGCGAGCCGGAATTCACCATCGATAACGCCGATCAGTATCCGGAAATTCTGCGTGAGCGTGGGAAAGTCATCGCCGATTACGAAGAACGTAAGGCGAAGATTAAAGCCGATGCCGAAGAAGCAGCGCGTAAGATTGGCGGTAACGCTGACTTAAGCGAAAGCCTGCTGGAAGAAGTGGCTTCGCTGGTGGAGTGGCCGGTCGTTCTAACCGCGAAATTTGAAGAGAAATTCCTCGCGGTGCCGTCTGAAGCACTGGTTTACACCATGAAAGGTGACCAGAAGTACTTCCCGGTGTATGCGAACGACGGCAAACTGCTGCCGAACTTTATCTTCGTTGCCAACATCGAATCGAAAGATCCGCAGCAAATTATCTCTGGTAACGAGAAAGTCGTTCGTCCACGTCTGGCTGATGCCGAGTTCTTCTTCAACACCGACCGTAAAAAACGTCTGGAAGATAACCTGCCGCGTCTGCAAACCGTGCTGTTCCAGCAACAGCTGGGTACGCTGCGTGACAAGACTGACCGCATCCAGGCGCTGGCTGGCTGGATCGCCGAACAGATTGGCGCTGACGTTAACCACGCAACCCGTGCGGGCCTGCTGTCTAAGTGTGACCTGATGACCAACATGGTCTTCGAGTTCACCGACACCCAAGGCGTTATGGGGATGCACTATGCGCGTCACGATGGCGAAGCGGAAGACGTAGCCGTGGCGCTGAATGAGCAGTATCAGCCGCGTTTTGCTGGTGATGACCTGCCGTCCAACCCGGTAGCTTGTGCGCTGGCGATTGCTGACAAGATGGATACTCTGGCGGGTATCTTCGGTATCGGTCAGCATCCGAAAGGCGACAAAGACCCGTTTGCGCTGCGTCGTGCCGCGCTTGGCGTGCTGCGTATTATCGTTGAGAAGAACCTCAACCTTGATCTGCAAACGCTGACCGAAGAAGCGGTGCGTCTGTATGGCGATAAGCTGACTAATGCCAACGTAGTTGATGATGTTATCGACTTTATGCTCGGTCGCTTCCGCGCCTGGTATCAGGACGAAGGTTATACCGTTGACACCATCCAGGCGGTACTGGCGCGTCGTCCGACTCGTCCGGCTGATTTCGATGCCCGCATGAAAGCGGTATCGCACTTCCGTACCCTGGAAGCAGCTGCAGCACTGGCGGCGGCGAACAAACGTGTATCTAACATCCTGGCGAAATCTGACGAAGTGCTGAGCGATCGCGTGAATGCCTCTACTCTGAAAGAGCCGGAAGAAATTAAACTGGCGATGCAGGTTGTGGTGCTACGTGACAAGCTGGAGCCGTACTTTGCGGAAGGTCGTTACCAGGATGCGCTGGTCGAACTGGCAGAGCTGCGTGAACCGGTCGATGCCTTCTTCGATAAAGTGATGGTCATGGTTGATGACAAAGAATTGCGTATCAACCGTCTGACCATGCTGGAGAAACTGCGCGAACTGTTCCTGCGCGTTGCGGATATTTCGCTGTTGCAGTAATAACGCCGTTATTAAAAAGCCTGCCATCTGGCAGGCTTTTTTTATCGCTAAATAATACAGCAACCTTTAATAATCTTCTGCTGAATAAAGATTATCTCATATATTAATTTTATGAGATTTTTTAGGATTATATCAAGGAGAAGAAACAAACTTATTAAGCTAGAATAGCCACGGGTGCTTGAGACTGTTTGTCTCAGGTATTCACCGAAAGGCAGACAGAGAAAAGCCCCACCTGACTATAAATCAAAGTGAGGCCCCTCTATGCATAGACACCATAAGGTTAGCCTCTTACTCGTTGGAAATCAACACAGGGGGCTGGGAATGCCGCAGAAATATAGATTGCTTTCTTTAATAGTGATTTGTTTCACGCTTTTATTTTTCACCTGGATGATAAGAGATTCACTGTGTGAATTGCATATTAAACAGGGGAGTTATGAGCTGGCGGCATTTTTAGCCTGCAATTTGAAAGAGTAAGAGTCTTCGGCGGGAAGTTATTCCCGCCTTTCTTACGGCGTTGCGCATTCTCATTGCACCCAAATTTATTTTTCACAAAAATAATACTAGATTTTATTACGCGATCGATTATTTATTTCCTGAAAAACAAATAAAAAAATCCCCGCCAAATGGCAGGGATCTTAGATTCTGTGCTTTTAAGCAGAGATTACAGGCTGGTTACGTTACCAGCTGCCGGGCCTTTAGCGCCGCTTTCGATGGTGAAGGACACTTTCTGACCTTCGTCCAGAGATTTGTAACCATCGTTCTGGATAGCAGAGAAGTGTACGAACACGTCTTTAGAGCCATCGTCAGGAGTGATGAAGCCGAAGCCTTTGTCAGCGTTGAACCATTTTACGATACCAGTCATTTTACCGGACATAGTGTATTACCTTTAATAATTAAGTGTGCCTTTCGGCGATATGGCGTGCTTTACAGATTTTGAAGCGTTAAAGGAATGTGCACTACGAGGGGTATCAACGATAACTCTTGAAGGGACTTGCCTTACTACACTGCTTTAATGGTCTGTACGTCAAACCGTTGATGTGCATTAAGCCACGCATTGGCGGGTGATGCAACAATTATTTTTCATATTTATGATTAATCGGTTGGAAAACGGTCCTGTCATCAGGACCGTAAACCGCAATAAAGTGGATAAAAGTCTATTCCATCAACTGCTTACTTAATGCCGGGTTGGCTTGAATCAAACGCATCAATTTTAGTTCGGCACTTGAAGGCTTCACGCGTCTGGATTCCCATTCCTTTACCATGGCGACTGATACGCCCAAAACCCGGGCGAAATCATCGATTTTTAATCCTGTCCCTTTTCGTAACTGCTCAATTTCGGTACAGGACGTTGTTCTGTGCGTCAGGGTAATTTTCTGCGTTTCATCTTTAAAAACAATCTGTTCCAGGCTGCTCAACAGCTCATGCATTGGATCTTTATATTCCATTGAAAACTCCTCAAATCACACTGCGGGATCGTGAATTGCATCGAAGCTCATTAAGAATAGTCGGGAAAAGCAGACACAGCGGGGTGAAGTCAGGGCATGCTCTGGCTATGATTCGATTCAGCCAGTCATTTAGCGTGACTTATAGCCACCTAACGATCTGATAAATGCCGATATATCTCTTACCACTCCTGGTTTGTAAAGATTTCGAAAATCTAACCTTCTGCGAAGGCGTAAATCTCTGGCTACAAAAAAGGCAACGGCAATATCATTTTTTAACAATGAAACAACAAATTAACCTTGTTTCATTTTCTCCATGATT
This sequence comes from Shigella dysenteriae, assembly GCF_022354085.1. Classification (NCBI taxonomy): domain Bacteria; kingdom Pseudomonadati; phylum Pseudomonadota; class Gammaproteobacteria; order Enterobacterales; family Enterobacteriaceae; genus Shigella; species Shigella dysenteriae. Next base: position 4,639,323 of record NZ_CP055055.1, on the reverse strand, counting down.
TTACCAGGAAGATTACGTAGAAAGGGTATCCTGCAAGCCTGTCCTGGACTATTCTTGTCACGTCAGACACGCGTGTGTCGTTGTGCGCTTTTTTTGGGTGAAAGGAGTAAGAAAATGGCGACAGGAAAGTCCTGCTCTCGCTGGTTTGCGCCTCTTGCGGCGTTATTAATGGTAGTTAGCCTGAGTGGGTGTTTTGATAAAGAAGGCGATCAGCGTAAAGCGTTTATCGACTTCCTGCAGAATACAGTGATGCGTAGCGGTGAACGTCTACCAACCCTGACTGCCGATCAGAAAAAACAGTTTGGTCCTTTTGTCTCTGATTACGCGATTCTGTATGGTTATTCTCAGCAGGTGAATCAGGCGATGGATTCCGGTCTGCGCCCGGTTGTAGACAGCGTTAACGCAATTCGCGTACCGCAGGATTACGTTACGCAAAGCGGTCCGCTGCGTGAAATGAATGGTTCGCTGGGTGTGCTGGCGCAACAACTGCAAAATGCGAAGTTGCAGGCCGATGCTGCGCACTCTGCGCTAAAACAGAGTGATGACCTGAAACCGGTCTTTGATCAGGCATTCACCAAAGTGGTAACGACGCCAGCTGATGCATTGCAACCATTGATTCCGGCGGCACAAACTTTCACGCAACAACTGGTGATGGTTGGAGACTACATTGCCCAACAAGGTACTCAGGTGAGCTTTGTAGCAAATGGCATCCAGTTCCCGACTTCACAGCAGGCAAGTGAATATAACAAACTGATTGCGCCATTACCGGCACAGCATCAGGCGTTTAATCAGGCCTGGACTACAGCAGTTACTGCAACCCAATAAAGAGTAAAAGCCCGAGTGATTATCGGGCTTTACTCCACGCAGTCGCGGCTTAGTCCGCGACGTGCGGATTCACACAGTTCTTCTCAACCTTTCCTAGTAACGCATCAATCAAATTATCCACGGCACAGGCGGCCATGCCATAACGCGTCTCATGGGTGGCAGACCCAATATGCGGTACTGCGACGACGTTGGCCATTGAGAGCAACGGCGAATCTACGGAAAGTGGCTCTTGTTCGAAGACATCCAGCCCGGCGGCGTGAATTTCGCCTTTCTGCAATGCAGCAATCAGTGCATTTTCATCAACCACCGGGCCACGTCCGGCATTAATGAATATGGCGGAGGATTTCATTTTGGCGAATTGTTCTGCGCCAAATAGATGATACGTCTCATCAGTTAACGGCAGGATCAGGCAAACGAAATCTGACTCTTGTAACAGTGTATCCAAATCGCAGTAGCGGGCGTTGAAGCGTTCTTCTGCTTCTTTATGGTGGCGGCGCGCGTTATAGAGGATGGGCATGTTGAAGCCAAAGTGCGCACGTTGTGCCAGCGCCATACCGATCCGTCCCATCCCGACAATGCCCAGTGTTTTATGGTGAACGTCAGTGCCGTACCAGTCCGGGCCTATGCTCGCGGTCCATTCGCCTGCTTTTACCCGTTCTGCTACCTCCACAACCCGACGAGCGGTAGACAACATCAGCGCCATCAGCGTATCGGCGACGGTTTCTGTTAATACGGTTGGCGTGTGCATGAGCAGAATTTTTCGGGCGGTAAGCGCATCGACATCAAAATTGTCATAGCCGACGGAGATCGTTGATGTGGCACGCAGTTTCGGCATTTTTTCCAGCAATGCGGCATCTACATTCTCGTTTGAACCCAGTAAACCTTCAGCTTCGGCAAAAATTGCTGCATTTTGATCGACGGTTTGTGGGCTGAGGTTTGCCACCTGGTGAACGGTGAAATGCTCTTGCAGGCGTTGCAGTAAATCATCAGGTAAGGCTTTGTAGAGGATAACGGACGGCTTCATGCTTCTCTCCATTCACTGATAAGGCGATCACCTTAGCCTGAAATATGATGAAGGAAAACTGAAGAATGCCAGGTGATTTCTGCATCACCTGGCATGAAAGGGATTACAGCGGGCTTAAGGTAATTTCTACACGGCGGTTTTGCGCCTTACCTTCTGCGGTGCTGTTGCTGGCGATTGGGTTAGCCGGGCCAAGGCCCTGAGTACGGATGCGGCTGGCGTCCACGCCCTGGGTGATCAACGCGCTGGCAACGGAATCCGCACGCTGTTGGGAGAGACGCATGTTCAGATCGTGACCACCCGTGCTGTCGGTATAACCAATCACGTTAACCGCCGTTTTCGGATACTCTTTCAGCACCATTGCCACGCCGGTCAGGGTGTTAGCGCCCGCAGGTTTCAGGGTCGCGCTGCTGCTGTCGAAGGTCACATTGTTCGGCATATTGAGGATAATGTTATCCCCGCTGCGGGTTACACTAACACCAGTGCCGCGCATTTTGTCACGCAGCTTCGCTTCCTGCACATCCATGTAATAACCCACGCCGCCGCCCAGAGCTGCGCCTGCTGCTGCGCCAATCAGCGCGCCTTTACCGCGATCTTTCTTCGAAGAAGAGAGCGCACCAATACCCGCGCCCACGAGAGAGCCCAGACCTGCGCCGATAGCAGATTTACCTGCTTCGCGTTCGCCGGTGTAAGGGTTAGTTGTGCAGCCAGATACCGCCAGAGCGCCACTCACTACGGCGGCAATAAGATAAACACGTTTCTTCATTGTTAATCCTTAATAACCTTTTTATTCTTTGCCACGGGTTCCGTGGCGGGAGATTATGCCGCGTGAACATGAAGATTATTCCTGGGAATACTCGGAAATTTGTAAGTAATATTTAACTGCTCAATACATCTAACCTTTCAGGAGTCTTCGGTTTGGCCAACTCATCCTCACGATATTCCGTTCTGACTGCCGCCCATTGGGGGCCCATGCTGGTTGAAACCGACGGCGAAACCGTGTTTAGCTCGCGTGGCGCGTTAGCCACAGGAATGGAAAACTCCTTGCAGAGCGCGGTTCGCGACCAGGTTCACAGCAATACGCGGGTACGATTTCCAATGGTGCGCAAAGGCTTTCTCGCGTCACCGGAAAACCCGCAAGGCATTCGTGGGCAGGATGAATTTGTTCGCGTGAGTTGGGATGAGGCGCTGGATCTTATTCACCAACAACATAAACGCATTCGTGAGGCTTATGGTCCGGCATCGATTTTTGCTGGTTCCTACGGCTGGCGTTCAAACGGCGTGCTGCATAAGGCCTCGACATTATTACAACGCTATATGGCGCTGGCAGGCGGTTATACCGGGCATCTGGGGGATTATTCGACCGGCGCGGCACAGGCGATCATGCCGTATGTCGTGGGTGGTAGTGAAGTTTATCAACAGCAGACCAGTTGGCCGCTGGTGCTGGAACATAGCGATGTCGTGGTGCTGTGGAGTGCTAACCCACTCAATACGCTGAAAATTGCGTGGAATGCATCCGATGAGCAGGGGCTTTCTTACTTTTCTGCACTGCGTGACAGCGGGAAAAAGCTGATCTGCATTGATCCAATGCGATCGGAAACCGTCGATTTCTTTGGCGATAAAATGGAGTGGGTGGCACCGCACATGGGCACTGATGTTGCGCTGATGCTGGGGATCGCCCATACGCTGGTGGAAAATGGTTGGCACGACGAAGCGTTTCTGGCGCGTTGCACCACAGGTTATGCCGTCTTCGCCTCTTATTTGCTGGGCGAGAGTGACGGAATAGCGAAAACCGCCGAATGGGCAGCAGAGATTTGTGGTGTTGGCGCAGCGAAAATCCGCGAGCTGGCGGCTATTTTCCACCAAAATACCACCATGCTGATGGCTGGCTGGGGAATGCAGCGCCAACAGTTTGGTGAGCAAAAACACTGGATGATCGTCACGCTGGCAGCAATGTTGGGGCAAATCGGCACACCCGGCGGCGGTTTTGGTCTTTCTTACCATTTTGCCAATGGTGGTAACCCCACGCGGCGCGCTGCGGTACTCTCTTCCATGCAGGGCAGCTTGCCGGGTGGCTGCGATGCGGTAGATAAAATCCCTGTCGCCCGCATTGTTGAAGCACTGGAAAACCCCGGTGGCGCATATCAACACAACGGTATGGACCGACATTTCCCGGATATTCGTTTTATCTGGTGGGCGGGCGGTGCCAACTTTACTCATCATCAGGATACCAATCGCCTGATCCGTGCCTGGCAAAAACCGGAGCTGGTGGTGATCTCTGAATGCTTCTGGACGGCGGCGGCGAAACACGCGGATATCGTTCTGCCTGCGACTACCTCTTTTGAGCGTAATGATCTCACCATGACCGGTGATTATAGTAATCAGCATCTGGTGCCGATGAAGCAAGTGGTGCCGCCACGCTATGAAGCGCGTAATGATTTTGATGTTTTTGCCGAGTTAAGTGAACGCTGGGAGAAGGGCGGTTATGCACGTTTTACGGAAGGAAAAAGTGAGCTGCAATGGCTGGAAACGTTTTATAACGTTGCCCGACAGCGCGGGGCAAGCCAGCAGGTTGAATTGCCGCCATTTGCTGAGTTCTGGCAAGCCAATCAGTTAATTGAGATGCCGGAAAACCCGGACAGCGAGCGGTTTATTCGCTTCGCTGATTTTTGCCGCGATCCGCAGGCGCATCCATTAAAAACCGCCAGCGGTAAGATTGAAATCTTCTCGCAGCGTATTGCCGATTACGCTTATCCGGATTGCCAGGGGCATCCAATGTGGCTGGAGCCGGACGAATGGCAGGGTAATGCCGAACCGGAACAGTTACAGGTACTTTCTGCTCATCCGGCGCATCGTCTGCACAGCCAGCTGAATTACAGTTCTCTGCGCGAATTGTACGCGGTAGCAAACCGTGAGCCTGTGACCATTCATCCTGACGATGCTCAGGCGCGCGGCATACAAGATGGCGATACTGTTCGGCTGTGGAACTCACGCGGGCAAATTCTTGCCGGAGCGGTCATTAGCGAGGGAATTAAACCTGGCGTGATTTGCATTCACGAAGGGGCATGGCCGGATCTGGATTTAACCGCTGACGGTATTTGTAAAAACGGCGCAGTGAACGTGCTGACCAAAGATCTCCCCAGCTCGCGGCTGGGGAATGGCTGTGCGGGTAATACGGCGCTGGCATGGCTAGAAAAATACAACGGTCCGGAACTGACACTTACAGCGTTTGAACCACCGGCCAGCTCATAATCCAGGTGGGTAGTTGGGTTTCATCCTGCCATGCGCAATCGACAATGTGAAAACCCTGCGCCTGGTAAAAATCTATCGCCGGTTGATTTTTTTGATAAACCTCCAGCATCAGATGGGGATGGCGCTGTTGCACATACTGCATCAGCGCCTTACCAATACCGCGCCTGACGGCCTTCGGTGCGACAAACATCGCTGCCAGAAATCGGCCTTCCATAATGCTGACAAAACCAAGAAGCTTACTGTCTTCTTCCCAGACCCAGTTTTGTGCGTTGGCAAGATAGGCATCCCGCACCAGCGGAATGCACTCGCGCCAGTAATTCGCTTTTATAAAGGGATGGCCCCAGGTTGTACTTTCCAGCCACAGTTCGAGGATCGCGGGGAGTTCTGAACGTTGCGCTTCCCTAATCATGGTTTATTTCCCGGATAGCAACAGCAGCCAACCACATGATCATTCACCAGCCCACATGCCTGCATAAAGGAGTAACAGATTGTGGTACCGACAAACTTAAAACCACGTTTTTTCAGTGCCTTAGATAGGGCGTCGGAGGCGGGCGTAGATGTGGGGATTTCGCTCAACGTTGTGGCTTGTGTCACCTGTGGCTGATGATTTACAAACGACCAGACAAAGTCGGCAAACGGTTCGCCGTTCTGTTCCATTTGCAGGTACGCCCGCGCATTACCAATAATTGCCTGAATTTTCCCGCGATGGCGGATAATCCCGGCGTCCTGTACCAGTCTTTCGACATCCTCTTCCTGCATTGCGGCAACCTTCACCGGATCGAACTGATGAAAGCAGGCGCGATAGTTTTCGCGTTTTTTGAGGACGGTGATCCACGATAACCCAGCCTGCTGCCCTTCCAGGCAGATCATTTCGAACAGTTTTTTACTGTCAGTTTCAGGCACGCCCCACTCATTATCATGGTAGGCAATATAAAGCGGGTCCTGACTCACCCAGCCGCAACGTTCCATACTTTCCCTCGCTATGTACCCGATCGTAAAAATTTCAGCCGCTTTTCTTGACGCATCGGTGAAAAAGTCAATATTTAATACAGGGCTACTATGCCCGATATCCTTCATACAATGACAATAATATTGCCGAATTCGGCTCTTCCCTGGAGTCGTGTTAATGATCATAAAAAAAAGCGGTGGTCGCTGGCAGCTAAGCCTGCTGGCGAGTGTGGTAATCAGTGCCTTTTTTCTCAACACAGCTTACGCCTGGCAACAAGAATATATCGTTGATACGCAACCCGGGCATTCCACAGAGCGTTACACCTGGGATAGTGATCATCAACCTGATTACAACGATATTTTGTCGCAACGTATTCAAAGTAGCCAAAGGGTGCTGGGACTGGAAGTCAATCTGGCGGAAGAAACCCCTGTGGATGTGACCAGCAGTATGAGTATGGGCTGGAATTTTCCTTTATATGAACAGGTTACAACTGGCCCGGTCGCGGCATTACATTACGATGGCACAACCACCTCGATGTATAACGAGTTTGGCGACAGTACTACCACGCTGACCGATCCGTTATGGCATGCCAGCGTGAGTACCTTAGGCTGGCGTGTTGACTCCCAGCTTGGCGATCTCCGACCCTGGGCGCAAATCAGCTATAACCAGCAATTTGGCGAGAATATCTGGAAGGCGCAATCAGGCCTGAGCCGGATGACGGCGACAAACCAGAACGGCAACTGGCTGGATGTCACCGTAGGCGCTGATATGTTGCTCAATCAAAATATTGCCGCCTATGCCGCGCTATCTCAGGCAGAAAATACCACTAACAATAGCGATTATCTGTATACGATGGGGGTTAGTGCCAGATTTTAACGTAACAATTACAATTGAAACCATTGAGTAACAATGGTTGTGGCGATAGTGGGTGCTAACTTACCAAATAATAAATTTGGTGAATAATTGTCGCGTCATTCATTCCTGAACTAAGGCATTTCATTCCGTTCTGATGGCATTTCATGCCGTTTTTCCCCAGGCATAAAGTGCACTTCGTTATGGTTGTCGGCAGAGATTTTTCCTTTTTATTACTGCAGGAATACTGCCATGACACCTTCAAATTATCAGCGTACCCGCTGGCTGACACTCATCGGTACTATCATTACCCAGTTTGCGCTGGGGTCGGTTTATACCTGGAGCCTGTTTAACGGCGCGCTTTCCGCCAAGCTGGATGCGCCGGTAAGCCAGGTCGCTTTCTCTTTCGGCTTGTTAAGTCTGGGGCTGGCAATTTCGTCTTCTGTTGCGGGCAAATTGCAGGAACGTTTTGGTGTTAAACGCGTCACCATCGCTTCCGGCATTTTGCTGGGATTAGGGTTCTTCCTGACAGCGCATTCTGACAACCTGATGATGCTGTGGTTAAGCGCCGGTGTGCTGGTCGGTCTGGCGGATGGCGCGGGTTACCTGCTGACGCTCTCTAACTGCGTGAAATGGTTCCCGGAGCGTAAAGGTCTGATCTCCGCGTTCGCTATCGGTTCTTATGGTCTGGGTAGCCTGGGTTTCAAATTTATCGACACGCAGCTGCTGGAAACGGTCGGTCTGGAAAAAACCTTTGTGATTTGGGGAGCGATTGCGCTGGTGATGATTGTTTTCGGCGCAACGTTAATGAAAGACGCACCAAAACAGGAAGTGAAAACCAGCAATGGTGTGGTGGAGAAAGATTACACGCTGGCAGAGTCGATGCGTAAACCGCAGTACTGGATGTTAGCGGTAATGTTCCTGACTGCCTGCATGAGCGGCCTGTACGTGATTGGGGTAGCGAAAGATATCGCCCAAAGTCTGGCACACCTTGATGTGGTTTCTGCAGCCAATGCAGTCACTGTTATTTCCATCGCCAACCTTTCAGGTCGTCTGGTGCTGGGCATTCTGTCTGACAAAATCGCCCGTATCCGTGTTATCACCATTGGTCAGGTGATTTCGCTGGTGGGTATGGCGGCCCTGCTGTTTGCACCATTGAATGCAGTGACGTTCTTTGCAGCGATTGCCTGTGTGGCATTTAACTTTGGCGGCACTATTACCGTCTTTCCGTCACTGGTCAGTGAGTTCTTCGGCCTCAATAACCTGGCGAAAAACTACGGTGTGATTTACCTCGGTTTCGGTATCGGTAGCATTTGTGGTTCGATTATCGCCTCACTGTTTGGCGGCTTCTATGTGACGTTCTACGTCATCTTTGCTCTGCTGATTATTTCCCTGGCACTTTCCACCACCATTCGCCAGCCGCAGCAGAAAGTGTTGCGTGAGGCGCATATTTAATGAGATGGCGTTGGTTATTAACGAAGGGGCGAGAGAGCCCCTTTTTTTCGTTTAAAATAATAAGGAGATTACAAAACTCTATATATTTACAAAGTGAATATATATGGATTGATTAATTGATATTTTGTATTTGTTTTTTCCTAAAAATCATTCCTGATTTTTTATCCCGAAAGGCAACTTAGTGATTTAAATAAAAATTCACACTTTCTTAATTTATTGATATTTTATCCTCTTAATTTTCTTTTCCTTGTTTATTTGTATAATCCCGCCTTCAAAGTTGATGCAATGTTAAAGCATCACTATTTGCTAATTAATGTGATTTAATAAAATGGAGTTTTTCATGAAAAAGGTCGTTTTTGCCTTAACTGCACTGGCGTTAACCTCCGGCTCTGCATTTGCAGCAGAATCTGGTGACGGCACGGTTAAATTTACAGGCGAGATCGTGGATTCACCTTGCGTACTGTCCGTTGACTCTCAGAACCAGGAAGTTGTGTTGGGTCAGGTACAAAAATCTGTATTTGCTGCGGTTGGTGACAAATCCCCGGCAAAACCTTTCGAAATCAAACTGGAAGATTGCGATACCACCACGATGAAAAAAGCCAATGTGAGCTTTAGCGGTGTTGGTGATGCAGATCAATCTGATCTGATTTCTGTTAGTACTGAAGCCGGTGCGGCGAAAGGTGTTGGTATCGGTATTTATGATAACAGCAACACCCTAGTCGCTCTTAACGGTGGTAAAGCAAGTGTTGATCTGAGTAAAGGCCAGACGGTTCTCTACTTTACCGCCAACTACGTTTCAACTCTGGCAACGGTAACGACCGGTTACGGCAATGCGCAGGTCGATTTCAACCTGTCTTACGAGTAATCGTCTGTTTTACCCATGGCGGCGTAATTGCCGCCATTAGTCGTCAAAATTCATGGATCGAATGATGAAAAGTAAATTTGTTGCGTTGGCTCTGTCTCTGTTCCTCTCCCAGTCAGTTCTGGCGGGGGGCGTTGGGCTTAGTGCTACCCGTGTGATTTATGATGGCAGTAAGAAAGAAGCCTCGCTGACCGTACAGAATAAAAGTAAGACGGAAGAGTTTCTGATCCAGTCCTGGGTGGATGATGCCGCGGGCAGCAAAAAAACACCGTTTATAATTACCCCGCCGTTGTTCAGGCTCGATCCTGGAAAAAACAATATATTGCGTATTGTAAATACTACCCCTGGCCTGCCGCAGGATCGCGAATCGGTCTACTGGGTTAATGTGAAAGCCATTCCGTCTAAAAGTGACGACAGCGAAAACAAAAATGTATTACAGATTGCTGTTCGCACCCGCATCAAACTGTTTTATCGCCCGGCAGGGTTACAGGGTGATGTAAAAACCGCGCCAAACGAACTGCGATTTACGCGTAGCGGTAATCAGATCCGTGTCGATAACCCCACCGTTTTTAATATTACCTTTAATCAATTTTTTGCGAATGACAAAGAAATTGAAAAAGCCGGCATGGTACCCGCAAAAGGGTCATTAAATATTACATTACCCGCCGGGGCAGGTAGCGTTTCTAAAATTAAATATAACACTATCAATGACTTTGGATCGTCAGCGGAAATGATGACTAAAAATGTTGATTGATTAATACCTTTTCAGGAGAAATTGCTCAATGTCACGGAAGACCGTTTCACGTACTTTTTCTTCCTTTTCTATCTCTGTGGTGGCGGTTGCTGTTGCCAGCACGTTTTCTGCACATGCCGGAAAGTTTAACCCCAAATTCCTGGAGGACGTTCAGGGTGTGGGCCAGCATGTCGATTTAACGATGTTCGAAAAAGGCCAGGAACAGCAGTTACCCGGCATCTATCGTGTCTCTGTTTACGTCAATGAACAGAGAATGGAAACCCGCACACTGGAATTTAAAGAGGCCACAGAAGCACAGCGCAAAGCGATGGGGGAATCCCTTGTGCCTTGCCTTAGCCGGACGCAACTGGCAGAGATGGGCGTGCGCGTTGAAAGCTTTCCGGCCCTCAATCTGGTGCCTGCCGAAGCCTGCGTGCCGTTTGACGAAATCATTCCCCAGGCCTCAAGCCATTTCGACTTCAGTGAACAAAAGCTGGTATTAAGTTTCCCTCAGGCTGCGATGCACCAGGTGGCGCGCGGCACGGTGCCGGAATCTTTATGGGACGAAGGTATCCCGGCATTATTGCTGGATTACAGTTTTAGCGGGAGCAACAGTGAATATGACTCCTCGGGTTCTTCCAGCAGTTATGTCGATGATAATGGCACCGTTCATCATGATGATGGCAACGATACGCTAAAGAGCGACAGCTACTACCTCAACTTACGCAGCGGCCTGAACCTTGGCGCGTGGCGGTTACGTAATTACAGTACCTGGAGCCATTCCGGCGGCAAAGCGCAGTGGGATAATATCGGTACGTCGCTTAGCCGTGCCATCGTGCCTTTCAAAGCGCAATTAACAATGGGAGATACGGCGACCGCGGGGGATATTTTTGACAGCGTTCAGATGCGTGGCGCGATGTTAGCCTCCGATGAAGAGATGCTGCCCGACAGCCAGCGAGGCTTTGCACCTATCGTTCGTGGGATCGCCAAAAGTAACGCTGAAGTCAGTGTTGAACAAAACGGCTACGTTATTTATCGCACCTATGTGCAGCCTGGTGCCTTTGAAATAAACGATCTTTACCCTACCGCAAACAGCGGTGACCTCACGGTCATTATTAAAGAAGCGGATGGCAGCGAACAACGCTTTATTCAGCCATTCTCATCGGTGCCTATTTTCCAGCGTGAAGGCCATCTCAAATATAGCTTTGCCGCGGGTGAATATCAGGCCGGGAATTATGACAGCGGCTCGCCGCGTTTCGGGCAGCTTGATCTGATTTATGGTTTACCGTGGGGGATGACCGCCTACGGCGGCGCATTAATCTCTAACAATTACAATGCATTTGCGTTAGGAATAGGGAAAAACTTTGGTTATATCGGGGCGATTTCCATCGATGTGACGCAGGCGAAAAGCGAGTTGAATAACGATCGCAATAGCCAGGGACAATCTTATCGTTTCTTATATTCCAAGAGCTTCGAAAGCGGCACCGATTTCCGCCTTGCGGGCTATCGGTACTCTACCAGCGGTTTCTATACCTTCCAGGAAGCCACCGATGTGCGCAGTGACGCTGACAGCGACTATAACCGTTATCACAAGCGCAGCGAAATACAGGGTAACCTGACGCAGCAATTAGGGGCCTATGGCTCTGTTTATTTAAATTTAACGCAGCAGGATTACTGGAACGACGCAGGTAAACAGAACACGGTATCGGCGGGTTACAACGGACGTATTGGCAAGGTCAGTTACAGTATTGCATATAGCTGGAATAAAAGCCCTGAATGGGATGAAAGCGATCGCTTGTGGTCTTTCAATATTTCCGTTCCACTAGGCCGGGCCTGGAGTAACTATCGCGTCACGACCGACCAGGATGGTCGTACCAATCAACAGGTTGGGGTCAGCGGAACGCTGCTTGAGGATCGCAACCTGAGCTACAGTGTCCAGGAAGGCTACGCCAGCAACGGTGTGGGTAACAGCGGTAACGCTAACGTTGGCTATCAGGGTGGGTCCGGTAATGTCAACGTAGGCTATAGCTACGGGAAAGATTACCGGCAGCTCAACTACAGCGTTCGCGGCGGCGTGATAGTTCATAGCGAAGGCGTGACGCTTTCCCAACCGCTAGGCGAAACCATGACGCTCATCTCCGTACCCGGTGCGCGCAATGCCCGCGTGGTGAATAACGGCGGCGTTCAGGTTGACTGGATGGGTAACGCGATCGTGCCTTACGCCATGCCGTATCGTGAAAACGAAATCTCACTGCGTAGCGATTCGTTGGGTGACGATGTTGACGTTGAAAATGCGTTCCAGAAAGTGGTGCCAACGCGTGGAGCGATTGTCAGAGCGCGTTTTGATACCCGCGTTGGTTACCGCATATTAATGACGCTGCTTCGTTCCGCGGGCAGCCCGGTGCCCTTTGGAGCAACGGCAACGCTAATCACCGATAAACAAAACGAGGTGAGCAGTATCGTCGGTGAGGAAGGGCAGCTCTATATTAGCGGGATGCCAGAGGAAGGGCGGGTACTGATTAAATGGGGTAATGAGGCGTCGCAGCAATGCGTGGCTCCATATAAATTATCCCTGGAATTAAAACAGGGCGGAATTGTTCCTGTTTCAGCCAATTGCCAGTAAGCAAGGAGAGCGAAATGAAAGCGGCAATAGCATTATCTTTATTAGGATGCGTATTCGGATTTTCTGGCAAGGCATTGGCCGGAGGTTCCTGGGGGCCATGTACCCCTGTGGATGGCACGACCTATCACTATAACGTCGATGTGGATGTCGGTGTTCCCGATGCAAGTAAAAACGTCGCAGGGACGGTTTTAACGGATGTCCTTAACTGGTCGAATGGACAAAATGTATCGATAATTTGTGAATGTCCTGATAAGGGTGACTATAAAATTGAAAAAGATACGTTGATACAAGGGGTTAGTGGAATAGCGAATATGACCAGGGATATCGGTGGTTTTAAGTATTATTACTTAACCGATGAACTGTCTGTATCCACAAAGATTCAGGTAAGTTCGGGGCAATATGGTTTTGTCCCCTTTAAAGGTCAACAGGCGCTTCAGGTAACGGGCTGTAATGAAGTCATCACTACTCCTTATATGGGCGGAGGAGGATTACTTTCTTTCTTGATTACTAAACCCTTTATCGGCGATTCAGTCATTCCCCCTACATTAATTGCCGAACTGTATGCCTCCAAAACAAATAAAGATTACGGAACAATACCCATATCTTCCGTATCTATTCAGGGCCGCATCACCATAACTCAGGATTGCGAAATAAAGCCCGGCACGGTGCTGGATGTGCCATTTGGTGAATTCCCCTCCTCAGCGTTTAAAAACAGACAAGGGCAAATGCCTGAAGGTGCGACAGAGCAAGAAATTAACCTCGGCTTTGATTGCAACAATATCTCGGATGGTATCAAAGTCTCGTTGCGCCTTGAGGGGGCAACCAATGCTGACGATCCCCGAGCGGTGGATATGGGCAACCCCGATATTGGCGTACTGGTGAAAGATTCCAGCGGCAAAATTTTGGTACCGAATGATGCAAGCAGCACCACGTTATTAAATTTGAGCAGCCTGGATTCTAAAACTCACCGCAATGCCGCGATTCGACTGCTGGCTTTACCGATTAGCACGACGGGTAAAGCGCCTAAAGGCGGGACGTTTGAAGGCGTAACGACCATATATCTTGAAATGGAGTGATGCCATGAAATTCAATCTATTGCTGCATAGCGGCATCGCCAGTTTGAGTCTGTTTGCCTGCGGGGTGAATGCGGCGACGGATCTTGGCCCGGCAGGGGATATTCATTTCTCCATCACTATCACCACTAAAGCTTGCGAGATGGAAAAAAGCGATCTCGAAGTCGATATGGGAACAATGACGCTGCAAAAACCTGCGGCAGTCGGTACGGTGTTGAGCAAGAAAGATTTCACCATTGCACTCAAAGAGTGCGATGGGATATCCAAAGCGACCGTTGAGATGGACAGTCAGTCGGACAGCGATGATGATTCCATGTTTGCCCTTGAGGCTGGTGGCGCAACGGGTGTTGCGTTGAAGATAGAGGACGATAAAGGAACGCAGCAAGTTCCCAAAGGCTCCAGCGGAACGCCGATTGAATGGGCGATTGATGGCGAAACCACGTCGCTTCACTACCAGGCGAGTTATGTGGTCGTCAACACTCAGGCCACTGGTGGCACAGCGAATGCCCTTGTCAATTTTTCCATCACCTATGAGTAAGTTACTGGGCCAGCATCCTGGCCCAACCTATCTCTGAATAGTCGTTAATCCGTTAAAATGGTCTATTCCGGACTTGCACTTTTGTAAATTTGTGCTTCATGCACACTCTTTCCCCACACTTTTTCCCTTTGCTGTGGTCTACTTATTCGCGCGTGTAGATTTTACTTATCTGACTACCTCCGCACTTTTCCCCTGCTGGGCCTGAAAAGCCGCTAAGCAGGGTGTTATCACCTGTTTGTCCAGGGTTTGTTTGCATGAGATACATCAAATCGATTACACAGCAGAAGCTGAGCTTTTTGCTTGCAATCTATATTGGCCTTTTTATGAATGGCGCGGTTTTTTACCGCCGCTTCGGCAGCTATGCGCACGATTTTACCGTCTGGAAAGGCATTTCTGCTGTTGTTGAACTGGCCGCCACCGTACTGGTGACCTTCTTTTTACTACGTCTTCTTTCGCTGTTTGGCCGCCGCAGCTGGCGTATTCTGGCATCGCTGGTTGTGCTCTTTTCCGCAGGTGCCAGCTATTACATGACCTTCCTTAATGTGGTCATTGGTTATGGCATCATCGCTTCCGTCATGACCACCGATATCGACCTGTCAAAAGAAGTTGTTGGTCTGAACTTTATTCTCTGGTTAATCGCCGTTAGCGCATTGCCTCTTATCCTTATCTGGAATAACCGCTGTCGCTACACCTTGCTCCGACAACTGCGAACCCCAGGGCAGCGTATTCGCAGCCTGGCGGTCGTCGTACTGGCGGGAATTATGGTTTGGGCACCGATTCGTTTGCTGGATATCCAGCAGAAGAAAGTGGAGAGGGCGACCGGCGTTGATTTGCCGAGTTATGGCGGTGTCGTAGCGAACTCTTATCTGCCATCAAACTGGCTTTCTGCGTTGGGGCTGTACGCCTGGGCGCGGGTCGATGAATCTTCCGATAATAATTCATTGCTTAACCCGGCGAAGAAATTCACTTATCAGGCACCGCAAAATGTTAATGACACTTATGTCGTGTTTATCATCGGTGAAACTACGCGTTGGGACCATATGGGCATTTTCGGCTATGAGCGTAATACCACGCCGAAGCTGGCCCAGGAGAAAAATCTGGCGGCGTTCCGTGGTTACTCCTGTGATACCGCAACCAAACTCTCTCTGCGTTGCATGTTTGTACGTCAGGGGGGCGCGGAAGATAATCCGCAGCGCACATTAAAAGAACAGAACATTTTCGCGGTACTGAAGCAGTTAGGATTCAGTTCTGACCTCTACGCTATGCAGAGCGAAATGTGGTTCTACAGCAATACGATGGCGGACAATATTGCTTACCGTGAACAGATTGGTGCGGAGCCACGTAACCGTGGCAAGCCGGTAGATGATATGTTGCTGGTAGACGAAATGCAGCAATCGCTGGGGCGCAACCCGGATGGTAAGCATCTAATCATTCTGCATACCAAAGGTTCGCACTTTAACTACACCCAGCGTTACCCGCGCAGCTTTGCGCAGTGGAAGCCGGAATGTATTGGTGTTGATAGCGGATGTACCAAAGCGCAGATGATCAACTCCTATGACAACTCGGTGACCTATGTGGATCACTTTATCTCCAGTGTGATTGATCAGGTTCGCGATAAGAAAGCGATTGTGTTCTACGCAGCTGACCACGGCGAGTCAATTAATGAACGCGAGCACCTGCACGGCACGCCGCGTGAACTGGCACCGCCGGAGCAGTTCCGCGTACCGATGATGGTCTGGATGTCAGATAAATATCTGGAAAATCCGGTCAATGCGCAGGCGTTTGCGCAGCTGAAAAAAGCAGCCGACATGAAAGTGCCACGCCGTCACGTAGAGCTGTACGACACCATCATGGGTTGTCTTGGCTATACTTCACCGGATGGTGGAATTAACGAAAACAACAACTGGTGTCACATCCCGCAGACAAAAGAGGCAGCGGCTAACTAAGAGGCCTGCTGACTTTCTCGCCGATCAAAAGGCATTTTGCTATTAAGGGATTGACGAGGGCGTATCTGCGCAGTAAGATGCGCCCCGCATTCGGTGATTGGCGCAGCCTGGTAGCGCACTTCGTTCGGGACGAAGGGGTCGGAGGTTCGAATCCTCTATCACCGACCAATTTAGAAAAACCAGCCTACGGGCTGGTTTTTTGCTTTCTGCGACCTGAAGAGGATGAGAACCTCCGGGGGCAGGGAGGTTCGACTCGACGTAGGCCTGATAAGACGCGTCAGCGTCGCATCAGGCAACGGCACCGCACTCATTGTCGGATGCAGCGTACCCGTCTTATCCGACCTAAACGGCAGCACACCACACATTTCCCTGCCAAATTTGCGCCCCATATCTCACTATCCATTAACGGATTTGTGACAGAAACCATTGTCTTTTTTTATATTTGCTTAAATCTTTTTTTGCGTTACTTATGGCTGGCGCTGGCATTTTCCGCTGTGCGTTTTAGCGTTCATGGTATTAATCGCTCAGATATCCACCTTTTCCTCAGATTTTTTTCATTAAATGCATAAAACTTAATCACCAAATGTTGCTAAATATTAAGCTGATTGTTCTGGTCATGTTGGAGTAGCACAAATTTCTCTGCTGCAAATAGCTGTTTGAAGTTTTTTTAATCTTTGTTTGTGGATTCTCACCGTTGGTGTAAATCCCGGTTGGCTGTATTGACGTTTTCACATTCTGTTGACAGATTGTAGGTCACGAGGGGCATTTTATGGAGGAACCGCACTGTTACACTGATGTTAATTAGTACGGCATCCCCACCTCATAACGTTGACCCGACCGGGCAAAAAACAAAAAAGGTCAGGCAGCGACAACCCACTGCAAAGGGTTAAAACAACAAACATCACAATTGGAGCAGAATAATGCGTATTTCCTTGAAAAAGTCAGGGATGCTGAAGCTTGGTCTCAGCCTGGTGGCTATGACCGTCGCAGCAAGTGTTCAGGCTAAAACTCTGGTTTATTGCTCAGAAGGATCTCCGGAAGGGTTTAACCCGCAGCTGTTTACCTCCGGCACCACCTATGACGCCTCTTCCGTCCCGCTTTATAACCGTCTGGTTGAATTTAAAATCGGCACCACCGAAGTGATCCCGGGCCTCGCTGAAAAGTGGGAAGTCAGCGAAGACGGTAAAACCTACACCTTCCATCTGCGTAAAGGTGTGAAGTGGCACGACAATAAAGAATTCAAACCGACGCGCGAACTGAACGCCGATGACGTGGTGTTCTCGTTCGATCGTCAGAAAAACGCGCAAAACCCGTACCATAAAGTTTCTGGCGGTAGCTACGAATACTTCGAAGGCATGGGCTTGCCGGAGCTGATCAGCGAAGTGAAAAAGGTGGACGACAACACCGTTCAGTTTGTGCTGACTCGCCCGGAAGCGCCGTTCCTCGCTGACCTGGCAATGGACTTCGCCTCTATTCTGTCAAAAGAATATGCTGATGCGATGATGAAAGCCGGTACACCGGAAAAACTGGACCTCAACCCAATCGGAACCGGTCCGTTCCAGTTACAGCAGTACCAGAAAGATTCCCGTATTCGCTACAAAGCGTTTGATGGCTACTGGGGCACCAAACCGCAGATCGATACGCTGGTTTTCTCTATTACCCCTGACGCTTCCGTGCGTTACGCTAAATTGCAGAAAAATGAATGCCAGGTGATGCCGTACCCGAACCCGGCAGATATCGCCCGCATGAAGCAGGATAAATCTATCAACCTGATGGAAATGCCGGGGCTGAACGTCGGTTATCTCTCGTATAACGTGCAGAAAAAACCACTCGATGACGTGAAAGTTCGCCAGGCTCTGACCTACGCGGTGAACAAAGACGCGATCATCAAAGCGGTTTATCAGGGCGCGGGTGTATCAGCGAAAAACCTGATCCCGCCAACCATGTGGGGCTATAACGACGACGTTCAGGACTACACCTACGATCCTGAAAAAGCGAAAGCCTTGCTGAAAGAAGCGGGTCTGGAAAAAGGTTTCTCCATCGACCTGTGGGCGATGCCGGTACAACGTCCGTATAACCCGAACGCTCGCCGCATGGCGGAGATGATTCAGGCAGACTGGGCGAAAGTCGGCGTGCAGGCCAAAATTGTCACCTACGAATGGGGTGAGTACCTCAAGCGTGCGAAAGATGGCGAGCACCAGACGGTAATGATGGGCTGGACTGGCGATAACGGGGATCCGGATAACTTCTTCGCCACTCTGTTCAGCTGCGCCGCCTCTGAACAAGGCTCCAACTACTCAAAATGGTGCTACAAACCGTTTGAAGATCTGATTCAACCGGCGCGTGCTACCGACGACCATAACAAACGCGTTGAACTGTACAAGCAAGCGCAGGTGGTGATGCACGATCAGGCTCCGGCACTGATCATCGCTCACTCCACCGTGTTTGAACCGGTACGCAAAGAAGTTAAAGGCTATGTGGTTGATCCATTAGGCAAACATCACTTCGAAAACGTCTCTATCGAATAATTAAAAGCCATACAAGACTGATGGCAAAGGCAAAACTGCCTGATGCGCTCCGCTTATCAGGCCTACGAAAATTCTGCAATGTATTGAGTTTGCACGATTTTGTAGGCCGGATAAGGCGTTAACGCCGCATCCGGCATAAACAAAGCGCTCTTTGTCAACAATCTGCATACCCGGTGGTGCTGTGCCTCTGCGTGCAGCGCCATCCGGCAGCAATACTTCATTCCCTGCCCGACCTGGGCGGGAATTGATTTGTGAGCAATACAGACACGCAGTTCCAGGCTGCGGGTCACTACAGAGAATCCGGGTTATGTTGCAGTTTATTCTCCGACGTTTGGGACTCGTCATCCCCACGTTTATCGGTATTACCCTTCTCACATTTGCCTTTGTCCACATGATCCCGGGCGATCCGGTGATGATCATGGCGGGCGAACGTGGGATCTCCCCAGAGCGTCACGCGCAGTTGCTGGCTGAACTCGGCTTAGATAAACCGATGTGGCAGCAGTATCTCCATTACATTTGGGGCGTTATGCATGGCGATCTAGGCATTTCAATGAAAAGCCGCATCCCGGTATGGGAAGAGTTCGTGCCGCGCTTTCAGGCCACGCTGGAACTTGGCGTCTGCGCGATGATTTTTGCTACGGCAGTCGGTATTCCGGTTGGTGTGCTGGCTGCGGTTAAACGCGGTTCCATTTTCGATCACACAGCGGTTGGCCTGGCGCTGACAGGTTATTCAATGCCTATCTTCTGGTGGGGCATGATGCTGATCATGCTGGTTTCGGTGCACTGGAACCTGACACCCGTCTCCGGTCGCGTGAGCGATATGGTGTTCCTCGATGATTCCAATCCGTTAACCGGTTTTATGCTGATCGACACCGCCATCTGGGGTGAAGACGGTAACTTTATCGATGCCGTCGCCCATATGATCTTGCCCGCCATTGTGCTGGGTACTATTCCGCTGGCGGTCATTGTGCGTATGACACGCTCCTCGATGCTGGAAGTGCTGGGTGAAGATTACATCCGCACCGCGCGCGCCAAAGGGTTGACCCGCCTTAGGGTGATTATCGTCCATGCGCTGCGTAACGCGATGCTGCCGGTAGTGACCGTTATCGGCCTCCAGGTGGGAACATTGCTGGCGGGGGCGATTCTGACCGAAACCATCTTCTCGTGGCCCGGTCTGGGGCGCTGGTTGATTGACGCACTGCAACGCCGCGACTATCCGGTAGTGCAGGGCGGCGTATTGCTGGTGGCGACGATGATTATCCTCGTCAATCTGCTGGTCGATCTGCTGTACGGCGTGGTGAACCCGCGTATTCGTCATAAGAAGTAAGGGGACATCATGTCACAGGTTACTGAAAATAAAGTGATTAGCGCACCGGTGCCGATGACCCCATTACAGGAGTTCTGGCACTATTTTAAACGCAACAAAGGCGCGGTCGTCGGGCTGGTTTACGTCGTCATCGTGCTGTTTATCGCGATCTTTGCCAACTGGATTGCTCCCTATAACCCGGCGGAACAGTTCCGCGATGCACTGCTCGCCCCGCCAGCCTGGCAGGAAGGTGGCAGCATGGCGCACTTGCTGGGCACCGATGACGTAGGGCGTGATGTGCTGTCGCGCCTGATGTACGGCGCACGCTTGTCGCTGCTGGTTGGCTGTCTGGTGGTGGTGTTGTCGCTGATTATGGGCGTCATTCTCGGCCTGATCGCCGGTTACTTTGGCGGCCTGGTCGATAACATCATCATGCGCGTGGTCGATATCATGCTGGCGCTGCCAAGTCTGCTGTTGGCACTGGTGCTGGTGGCGATTTTCGGCCCGTCGATTGGTAACGCCGCGCTGGCGCTGACCTTCGTTGCCTTGCCGCACTATGTACGCTTAACCCGCGCCGCAGTGCTGGTGGAGGTGAATCGCGATTACGTTACCGCGTCTCGCGTGGCAGGTGCCGGGGCGATGCGTCAGATGTTTATTAACATCTTCCCGAACTGCCTTGCGCCTCTGATTGTTCAGGCGTCGCTCGGTTTCTCTAACGCCATTCTCGATATGGCTGCTCTTGGTTTCCTCGGCATGGGGGCGCAGCCGCCAACGCCGGAGTGGGGCACCATGCTCTCCGACGTGTTGCAGTTCGCGCAAAGCGCCTGGTGGGTCGTGACCTTCCCGGGTCTGGCGATCCTGCTGACGGTGCTGGCATTTAACCTGATGGGTGACGGTCTGCGTGACGCGCTCGATCCCAAACTGAAGCAGTAAGAGGTTCGAGATGGCGTTATTAAATGTAGATAAATTATCGGTGCATTTCGGCGACGAAAGCGCACCGTTCCGCGCCGTAGACCGCATCAGCTACAGCGTAAAACAGGGCGAAGTGGTCGGGATTGTGGGTGAGTCCGGCTCTGGTAAATCGGTCAGTTCGCTGGCGATTATGGGGCTGATTGATTATCCGGGCCGCGTAATGGCGGAAAAGCTGGAGTTTAACGGTCAGGATTTACAGCGTATCTCAGAAAAAGAGCGCCGCAACCTGGTGGGTGCCGAAGTGGCGATGATCTTCCAGGACCCGATGACCAGCCTTAACCCGTGCTACACAGTGGGTTTCCAGATCATGGAAGCGATTAAGGTGCATCAGGGCGGTAATAAGAGCACTCGTCGTCAGCGGGCGATTGACTTGTTGAATCAGGTCGGTATTCCCGATCCGGCTTCGCGTCTGGATGTTTACCCGCATCAGCTTTCCGGCGGCATGAGCCAGCGCGTGATGATTGCGATGGCCATTGCCTGTCGGCCAAAACTGCTGATTGCCGATGAACCAACCACTGCGCTGGACGTGACCATTCAGGCGCAAATCATTGAACTACTGCTGGAGCTACAGCAGAAAGAGAACATGGCGCTGGTGTTAATTACCCATGACCTGGCGCTGGTGGCGGAAGCGGCACATAAAATCATCGTGATGTATGCCGGTCAGGTGGTGGAAACGGGCGATGCGCACGCCATCTTCCATGCGCCGCGTCACCCGTATACTCAGGCATTGCTGCGTGCGCTGCCGGAATTTGCTCAGGACAAAGAACGTCTGGCATCGTTGCCTGGCGTTGTTCCCGGCAAGTACGACCGCCCGAACGGCTGCCTGCTTAACCCGCGCTGCCCCTATGCCACTGACAGATGTCGCGCTGAAGAACCGGCGCTGAATATGCTCGCTGACGGGCGTCAGTCCAAATGCCATTACCCACTTGATGATGCCGGGAGGCCGACACTATGAGTACGCAAGAGGCCACCTCGCAACAACCGCTGTTGCAGGCTATCGACCTGAAAAAACATTATCCGGTGAAGAAAGGTATGTTCGCTCCGGAACGTCTGGTGAAGGCGCTGGACGGCGTTTCGTTTAACCTTGAACGTGGCAAAACGCTGGCGGTAGTAGGTGAATCTGGCTGCGGTAAATCGACCCTCGGTCGGTTGCTGACGATGATTGAAACGCCCACCGGCGGCGAGCTGTATTACCAGGGGCAGGATCTGCTTAAGCACGATCCGCAGGCGCAGAAGCTGCGTCGGCAGAAAATCCAGATTGTCTTCCAGAACCCTTACGGTTCGCTGAATCCGCGTAAAAAAGTCGGGCAAATTCTTGAAGAGCCGCTGCTGATCAACACCAGCTTAAGCAAAGAACAGCGTCGGGAAAAAGCCCTGTCGATGATGGCGAAAGTCGGCCTGAAAACCGAGCACTATGACCGCTATCCGCATATGTTCTCCGGCGGACAACGTCAGCGTATCGCTATTGCCCGTGGTCTGATGCTCGACCCGGACGTGGTGATTGCCGATGAACCGGTCTCCGCGCTGGACGTCTCGGTGCGTGCACAGGTGCTCAACCTGATGATGGATTTGCAGCAGGAACTGGGGCTTTCTTATGTCTTCATCTCCCACGACCTGTCGGTGGTGGAGCACATTGCTGATGAAGTGATGGTGATGTACCTGGGCCGCTGCGTGGAGAAGGGAACGAAAGACCAAATCTTCAATAACCCGCGTCATCCGTACACTCAGGCGCTACTTTCCGCTACACCACGCCTGAACCCGGACGATCGCCGCGAGCGCATCAAACTCACCGGTGAACTGCCAAGCCCGCTGAATCCACCGCCGGGCTGCGCGTTTAACGCCCGCTGTCGTCGGCGCTTCGGCCCCTGCACCCAGTTGCAGCCGCAGCTAAAAGACTACGGCGGTCAACTGGTAGCTTGTTTTGCTGTTGATCAGGATGAAAATCCGCAGCGTTAACTCACAAAACCGGGGCCATGCGCTCCGGTTTACTCAATCAGCTTCAACAGTGGCGACAAGCATAGCAAAATGCCGTAAAGCAGAATCAGCCAGGCTTTAAATCCGCGAAGTTTTTCCAGTTGTGCGACTTTATAGATCAGGAAAAACGGAATGAGGCACGACACAATGCCATATAACGGGCTTCCCAACTGAAAGAACACCAGCACCGATACACGAAACGAAACCCAAATCGTCAACGTAATGACGATAAAAGTGCAGATCGCCAGAGTCAGCACGCGTGAGTTAATTTTCTTGGTATCAATAATTCGGCTTAACAGATTGAGAATAATGCCTTTAATGGCCTCGTGGAAACCGAGATAAATGCCAAAGAATGCGGTCAGTACGGCAAAGATATTCAGCACCGTAGAGGTGATATGAATGATATGCCCAGGGATCACCTGCGCGGCCAGTGCCAGTGCCGAGATATTTTGTTCAAAGGCAGAAACGGCTTCTTCGTGGCTAATTGAGAAGGTAAACGAAAAGGCAAAAAACAGTATCACCGCGATGAGCGTGATATAACTAATTCGGTGGGTACGCAGCGCGAGCCGGGTTGCCAGTACTTTATCCGCTTCCCGTTTACGATAGGCAATATTCATTGGGTTAAGTACCTGAATAAATACTGCAGAAAAGAAGCAAAATGGAATGGTAAGCAGGACATCGCGGAAAAAGACGGAGGCTTGCGGGAAGGCGGTTATATTGGCGAAATTCCAGTGCGGGATCATCGCAAAACCGAACACGACAATAATCCCTACTTTGACCACCACCATTGGCCCAGAAATCTTAAACAGTAATCGTTCACCACCAGACGCAATCGCTACCAGTACGGCGAAAATAGCGACTTTATAAAGTAGAGATTGTGAAAGATCGGCATCGGTTAAACCGAAGGTTTTCAGGTACGAGGCGCTGTCGAAAACCACGGAGAGAGAGTAGATAAAAATCCCGTGGATAATCATCAAAAAGTAGATAACCCCGAGGAAAATTCCCCAGTTCTTCCCCAGGTAATGACTGATAATATCGGTGTAGTCATTACAGGAATCGCTTTCAGAAAGGGTTTTTAAATAAATGTCCTGCACTACCCAGGTGGCAGGATAAGCAATGATCGCTGCGGTAATAAATACCCAAATTCCCTTCAAGCCAATTTGTACTGGCATCAGCACGGTTCCGGCACCAATCGCCATGCCTATGCATAATAAAACCCAGCCGAAGTCGTAGCGTGTAAACGGCAATTTCTGATCGTGTTTCGGTAGTGTGTTGTGCTGCATAAAGTCCTGTCCAGAAAGAAGTCGGCCTCGCAAAAATGAATAAACCCAGTTTCTCTTGCGCAACAGGTGGAGAAGTCGAATACGCAGTATGTAAAAAATGAGGCAACAGATTCACTGGGGAGGTCGCGAGGAGGCGCAATTCTACAAAATTGCGCATTTCACTACCAGTCTGGAGTCAGCCCGGATATGAACTGCAACTATTGCAAATTAAGAAATTAAGCTGGAAGGCATCACGCAATGAGGAAGATTGCCGAGTGCTGACAGTAAAAAGCAATCGTAAAATTAGCGGCAAGCCGGAAGGGTTCCGGTGAGGCGCAATGTTGCGGGGGCTTAATCCCTGGTGGCATTGGTTGCTGGAGAGAGAAAACCCCCGCACGTTGCAGGTATGCACCTGACAACACCACGGGGGCTAATCTTGAACCTAGACCACTCAAGAATAGCCGCGAAACGTTGTCATTACAACACAGGCGGCTATATGACGCTCGCAGAACTGGGCATGGCCTTCTGGCATGATTTAGCGGCTCCGGTCATTGCTGGCATTCTTGCCAGTATGATCGTGAACTGGCTGAACAAGCGGAAGTAACGTGTCATGCGGGCGTCAGGCTGCCGTAATGGCAATTTGCGCCCGGACCAGGCCGCAGGGGTGAAACTCTGCGGCCTTTTTCGTAAGAAAAATGCAACGATTGCAAGCGGATAATATTCTGCGGAATGCGCAGCACAGAGTGAAGATGAGACGGATTCCGGAACAGAAAAACAGTCGTAGAATCAGCGTCAAGCCGGAAGGATTCCGGTGAGGCGCAATGTTGCGGGGGCTTAATCCCTGGTGGCATTGGTTGCTGGAGAGAGAAAACCCCCGCACGTTGCAGGTATGCACCTGACAACACCACGGGGGCCATTCTTGCATCCAAACAATACAAGAATAGCCGCGAAACGTTGTCATTACAATACAGGCGGCTATATGACGCTCGCAGAACTGGGCATGGCCTTCTGGCATGATTTAGCGGCTCCGGTCATTGCTGGTATTCTTGCCAGTATGATCGTGAACTGGCTGAACAAGCGGAAGTAACGTGCCATGCGGGCGTCAGGCTGCCGTAATGGCAATTTGCGCCCGGATCAGGCCGCAGGGGTGAAACTCTGCGGCCTTTTTCGTAAGAAAAATGCAACGGTTGCAAGCGGATAATATTCTGCGGAATGCGCAGCACAGAGTGAGTAAGTGATGGATTCCGGAACAGAAAAACAGTCGTAGAATCAGCGTCAAGCCGGAAGGGTTCCGGTGAGGCGCAATGTTGCGGGGGCTTTATCCCTGGTGGCATTGGTTGCTGGAGAGAGAAAACCCCCGCACGTTGCAGGTATGCACCTGACAACATCACGGGGGCCATTCTTGAACCTGAACAACTCAAGAATAGCCGCGAAACGTTGTCATTACAACACAGGCGGCTATATGACGCTCGCAGAACTGGGCATGGCCTTCTGGCATGATTTAGCGGCTCCGGTCATTGCTGGCATTCTTGCCAGTATGATCGTGAACTGGCTGAACAAGCGGAAGTAACGTGTCATGCGGGCGTCAGGCTGCCGTAATGGCAATTTGCGCCCGGACCAGGCCGCAGGGGTGAAACTCTGCGGCCTTTTTCGTGCTTACTGCGGGTAAGGCACCCAGTCGCCGCCGTTCAGGCGAACGTACGGTTTATCCTGGTATTGAATAACTACTGCATTTGAGTTCTCGGAGACCGGTGCTGTTTGTGGCAACCCACTGGTGAGTTTTTTCCAGTCAACATTGTCTTCGGTGAAAATCTTGCCATCAAGAACGCGAACCACCAGATCGGAGATAGCCAGGAAGCTGCTCGGTTGGTCAATGACAATCGGTGCCCCCTGATGTGGTGCCTTCATGCCGAAGAATTTCACCCCAACGGGGACGTCTGTGATAGACGGGCTAGGGATATCACGTAGGCCAGATACCTGCATTCTGTCGCCCTTCAGCGCGCCGCCGAGTTCCGGCACCACGACCACCATCACTTTACGACCCGATTTCTCCAGTTCAGTAAAGAAGGCGTCCAGTTCATCAAAGAATTTCTGCGCCCGCGCTTTGTAATCCGCTGTTTTGCTGACCCCCGGATAATGGTTGCCGTCATGCAGTGGAAGCGTGTTGTAGAACGTGGCACTACGGCTATTTTTATCTTTTTCGGTAACGTCCAGCCAGCGGTTAAGCACGGCGGTATCGTCATAAACCGGCGAACCATCAAAGCCCAGCAAAATAACCGGCAGATTTGTTTGATCCATCAATTCAGTCTGCATGCCGCCATTTTCGCGAACTTCTTTCAAAAAACCGCCGAACTGGCCGTTATGCCCCATCATCAGGTGCTGGGTAAAGCCCAGTTTCGAAAGGTTATCAAACAGATAGCAGTCGTTATTTGCCGGTTGATACAGATTAGTGTGCGAAGTCTGCCCGCAGCTGGCGCGCAGTAAACGGATCGCCGCCGGGCCACTGTAGGAGGTGGCGGAGTTAAAGTTCTTGAACTCAATATCGAAATGCGACCACAGTGGATGCGACATCAACCCGGCGGCTTCTATATCCGACCAGGAAAGCGAACAGATGTTAATCACCAGTAGTTCAAATGGCTGAGCATCAGCGGGCAGCGAAGACGGGAAGGTCGATTTACGTTTCGCCTCCGCGTTATAGAAATTATTCAGCCAGGCGTTAAGGTTCGCCGTTGTTGGCGGTGCAGTTTGTGCGGGCATATCACCCACTACCGGTGCGCCACCCGTCGCCGCAACGGTTGCCGCTGCGTTACCACCCGTCGTTGTTACAGTGGTCGTCGGTTGTCCGGCTGGCCACAAGGAGAAACTTGGTCCCGCCAGGGTAAGTACGTTCAGCCATAGCAGTATGGCAACCACAAAAACGGTAATGCGAATCCATTGTGACAGGAATAACCAGGCCACTAATAAAACAAAAATGGCCCCAATCATCTGCCAGTTAATAAAGCGTGTGACAAGGTCGATTAAATAATCGGTACTGAACCCCGCCACCTGCGAACCCTGGCTCATTATGCTTTCCGGGCCAGGCAACCAGGTGTCATGCCAGAACAAAGCAAAGCCGATCGGCAGGGCAATCCAGTGGCGCAAGCGATGCAGGCTGTAGCGCGGAATGGGCATCAGCAGAAACGCGGCAAACACCAAATTGAGGAGCGGATGGAAGTTAAGATATCCCGCCCACAACAGGCCGAACTTAACCAGAAAATAGAAGTTCCAGCCGGAAAGGCCGCGCCAGTATTGCCAGAGGGAAGAAGGCATGGCGGTATTTTGTGTAAATTGAGTCATTTTTTGGTTGCCCTGGCTTTTTCCGTGCGGCGTAACGTCCCGGCCGGTTTAACATAACGAGGTTTAGCAAAGAACAAACGTAAGGTGTCGCGAATGCGTCGCAAAGAGTGCCGCGCCAGATAGCCCAGCGGGAAAAATATCAGTGCGCAAACGACAATAATTTCAATGATATCGCTGATGGTCATCATGATGAGCGCTCCACAGCATCATCTAACAGTCGCATGGGTTCTGGTATTCGTCGCCAGTGGCGACCATCGTGCTCGGCATTGATGACCGGTTTAGAACTTTGCGTTAAAGGCAGCGGCATGCCCCATTGTTCTGGGGCAAGCAAGCGCATCTGCACCAGCTCGGCACTGATTTGATCATCTTCAAACCAGACCATACGGTTTGAGAAAATGTCGCCAGTAGGCAATGGGAAAATATGATTCAACGCGGTATCCAGATCGTTAATCCGACAGAATGAGAGAAACAGCACCAGCCGATTACCGCCAATGGTCATGATATCGCCGGTACGGTTAGGGCGACACAGCGTCAGGGCTTGTTCAACGCGGATACCCGGTACCGGACGTAGGGCAACCAGAACGCCTTTACCGTGGGCAGGCAAGAGAGGGTTATTCATCATGTTGTTGACGGCATTACAGAACACATCCCACTTCTGGAAACCACGCAGTTTGAGCGGCTGGGTCATTGACAGCAAGGTAGTGATATCTTCCGGCACATAGCGACTAAACTTCTGCCCTTGCACGCTTTCGATCATCGTCAGACAACGGGAGAGTGGCGCATTCCACGGAATAACCATATTTGCACCGCAGGCCAATAACAAACGTTCATCGGTGGCGCGCAGGCTAGCGGTATTTTCCCGCACGAGGATTTTCATCGCACTACCGCGCTGGCGACGCAGGGTATGAATGCTGCGGGCCAGTGGCTCGATTTGCGCATTTTGCTGTAAAGAAAAGACCACCGTCGCCGCCTGAGCGGTACGGGCTTCATTGAACAGGACTTCGTTATTGTTGAACAGTTGCCAGTGTTCCGATAGCGGCGGCGCACCTTCCAGTACAGCAACATTACTCAGAATGCGTTTTTCGTCGCTGCGTGGTTGGATCTCCGCCTCTTCGCTTTGAACTAATGTCCAGATACCATTTTGTTGCTGAACGCTAAGCTGCTGACGGGCGCTGACCCCTTTTTCGTTGCACCAGAAGGCAATATCCAGCAAATGTTGGTCACCCTGAAAACGCAAACTGGCAAGACCAAAAAGTGAACGGTATTCCTCAAGCAACAATGAAAATTGTTTATCGTTATTATTTCCGGGATTAATTACCAAAAGCGAACAATGGTTTAACCTGCTCCATTTATTCATTTTATCCAACCATGAGCGAAGCCGCTCGGCAGGAATGTTTTGCCATGCGTTATTTGCGCAAACAAGAATAAAAAGGTAATTATGGGGATCAATAGAACACTGCAAATCACGGGTCAAATAGTATAGACCTTTTTCATGATTTAGCATTGAAAATAATTTTATTTTTTCCGGCCCTTGAGAATCATCTAATTGAAAGATTTTCGCCGGATCGCTGTCCATGCTAATGACCGCGACGTGTGCGGTTGCAGCCTGGGATGCAATTGTTTGATTCGCCAGACTGATAGCATCTTCATGGCGATCGACGTTAAACCACCAGACGCCGCCTGCTGGCATATGTCGCAGCTCATCCCATAATGATGAGATACCGATAGAGAATACAGGGTCCACAATGTCCCTCATGTCACCATTTTGTCTGATTATCAGTTTACTAGCGAAAGCTAAGAAATAAACCTACCATTGAAATTAAAACTTATCAGATTTAGCATGTGAATCAATTTAGAAGGTCACAAGACGTGTGATTTTAGTCTTTTCGTTTTTAACTTTTTCTGTTGCGTAACGGAAAGTCAAAAAGTGAGCAAATTCCCGTCTCGCCGTAAACAATAAACCGGCGAAATGCTCACGGTTAGAATTGTCTCATGAACGGTACGGTTATTTCATAGGGATCAAGCAAAATGAATAACAATGAACCAGATACTCTGCCTGATCCCGCGATAGGCTATATCTTCCAGAATGATATTGTGGCGTTAAAGCAGGCATTTTCACTGCCTGATATTGATTATGCCGATATTTCCCAACGCGAACAGTTGGCCGCGGCATTAAAACGCTGGCCGTTGCTGGCAGAGTTTGCGCAACAAAAGTAGGGGATTGGTGAATGGCCGTACTGGGATTGCAGGGGGTGCGGGGAGGCGTGGGGACAACAACCATCACCGCCGCATTAGCCTGGTCATTACAAATGTTGGGAGAAAATGTTCTGGTGGTCGATGCCTGCCCGGACAACTTGTTGCGCCTGTCATTTAATGTTGATTTTACCCACCGTCAGGGCTGGGCCAGAGCGATGCTGGATGGCCAGGACTGGCGTGACGCTGGGTTGCGCTACACCTCGCAGCTCGATTTGCTGCCTTTTGGTCAGTTATCCATTGAAGAACAAGAAAATCCACAGCACTGGCAAACCCGGCTGAGCGATATTTGCTCCGGCTTACAGCAACTAAAAGCCAGCGGGCGTTACCAGTGGATTTTAATCGACTTACCGCGTGATGCCTCGCAGATAACCCACCAGCTGCTGAGTTTGTGCGATCACTCGCTGGCAATCGTCAATGTGGATGCCAACTGCCATATCCGACTGCATCAGCAAGCGCTGCCGGATGGCGCACATATTTTGATTAATGACTTCCGTATTGGCAGTCAGGTTCAGGACGATATTTACCAGCTTTGGTTGCAAAGCCAGCGCCGATTACTGCCGATGCTCATTCATCGTGATGAAGCGATGGCTGAATGCCTGGCGGCTAAGCAACCAGTAGGTGAATATCGCAGTGATGCGCTGGCGGCTGAAGAGATACTGACGCTGGCGAACTGGTGCCTGTTGAACTACTCCGGGCTGAAAACGCCAGTCGGGAGTGCATCATGAGTATCCTGACCCGGTGGTTGCTTATCCCGCCGGTCAACGCGCGGCTTATCGGGCGTTATCGCGATTATCGTCGTCACGGTGCGTCGGCTTTCAGCGCGACGCTCGGCTGTTTCTGGATGATCCTGGCCTGGATTTTTATTCCGCTGGAGCACCCGCGCTGGCAGCGTATTCGCGCAGAACATAAAAACCTGTATCCGCATATCAACGCCTCGCGTCCGCGTCCGCTGGACCCGGTCCGTTATCTCATTCAAACATGCTGGTTATTGATCGGTGCATCGCGCAAAGAAACGCCGAAACCGCGCAGGCGGGCATTTTCAGGTCTGCAAAATATTCGTGGACGTTACCATCAATGGATGAACGAGCTGCCTGAGCGCGTTAGCCATAAAACACAGCATCTGGATGAGAAAAAAGAGCTCGGTCATTTGAGTGCCGGGGCGCGGCGGTTGATCCTCGGTATCATCGTCACCTTCTCGCTGATTCTGGCGTTAATCTGCGTTACTCAGCCGTTTAACCCGCTGGCGCAGTTTATCTTCCTGATGCTGCTGTGGGGGGTAGCGCTGATCGTACGGCGGATGCCGGGGCGCTTCTCGGCGCTAATGTTGATTGTGCTGTCGCTGACCGTTTCTTGCCGTTATATCTGGTGGCGTTACACCTCTACGCTGAACTGGGACGATCCGGTCAGCCTGGTGTGCGGGCTTATTCTGCTCTTCGCTGAAACGTACGCGTGGATTGTGCTGGTGCTCGGCTACTTCCAGGTAGTATGGCCGCTGAATCGTCAGCCGGTGCCATTGCCGAAAGATATGTCGCTGTGGCCGTCGGTGGATATCTTTGTCCCGACTTACAACGAAGATCTCAACGTGGTGAAAAATACTATTTACGCCTCGCTGGGTATCGACTGGCCGAAAGACAAGCTGAACATCTGGATCCTCGATGACGGCGGTAGGGAAGAGTTTCGCCAGTTTGCGCAAAACGTGGGGGTGAAATATATCGCCCGTACCACTCATGAACATGCGAAAGCGGGCAACATCAACAATGCGCTGAAATATGCCAAAGGCGAGTTCGTGTCGATTTTCGACTGCGACCACGTACCAACGCGATCGTTCCTGCAAATGACCATGGGCTGGTTCCTGAAAGAGAAACAGCTGGCGATGATGCAGACTCCACACCACTTCTTCTCGCCAGACCCGTTTGAACGCAACCTGGGGCGTTTTCGTAAAACACCGAACGAAGGCACGCTGTTCTATGGTCTGGTGCAGGATGGCAACGATATGTGGGACGCCACTTTCTTCTGCGGTTCCTGTGCGGTGATTCGCCGTAAGCCGCTGGATGAAATTGGCGGCATTGCTGTCGAAACTGTGACTGAAGATGCGCATACTTCTCTGCGTTTGCACCGTCGTGGATATACCTCCGCGTATATGCGTATTCCGCAGGCGGCGGGGCTGGCGACCGAAAGTCTGTCGGCGCATATCGGTCAGCGTATTCGCTGGGCGCGCGGGATGGTGCAAATCTTCCGTCTCGATAACCCGCTCACCGGTAAAGGACTGAAGTTTGCTCAGCGGCTGTGCTACGTCAACGCCATGTTCCACTTCTTGTCGGGCATTCCACGGCTGATCTTCCTGACTGCGCCGCTGGCGTTCCTGCTGCTTCATGCCTACATCATCTATGCGCCAGCGTTGATGATCGCCCTATTCGTGCTGCCGCATATGATCCATGCCAGCCTGACCAACTCGAAGATCCAGGGCAAATATCGCCACTCTTTCTGGAGTGAAATCTACGAAACGGTGCTGGCGTGGTATATCGCACCACCGACGCTGGTGGCGCTGATTAACCCGCACAAAGGCAAATTTAACGTCACCGCCAAAGGTGGACTGGTGGAAGAAGAGTACGTCGACTGGGTGATCTCGCGGCCCTACATCTTCCTTGTTCTACTCAACCTGGTGGGCGTTGCGGTAGGCATCTGGCGCTACTTCTATGGCCCGCCAACCGAGATGCTCACCGTGGTCGTCAGTATGGTGTGGGTGTTCTACAACCTGATTGTTCTTGGCGGCGCAGTTGCGGTATCGGTAGAAAGCAAACAGGTACGCCGATCGCACCGCGTGGAGATGACGATGCCCGCGGCAATTGCCCGCGAAGATGGTCACCTCTTCTCGTGTACCGTTCAGGATTTCTCCGACGGTGGTTTGGGGATCAAGATCAACGGTCAGGCGCAGATTCTGGAAGGGCAGAAAGTGAATCTGTTGCTTAAACGCGGTCAGCAGGAATACGTCTTCCCGACCCAGGTGGCGCGCGTGATGGGTAATGAAGTTGGGCTGAAATTAATGCCGCTCACCACCCAGCAACATATCGATTTTGTGCAGTGTACGTTTGCCCGTGCGGATACATGGGCGCTCTGGCAGGACAGCTACCCGGAAGATAAGCCGCTGGAAAGTCTGCTGGATATTCTGAAGCTCGGCTTCCGTGGCTACCGCCATCTGGCGGAGTTTGCGCCTTCTTCGGTGAAGGGCATATTCCGTGTGCTGACTTCTCTGGTTTCCTGGGTTGTATCGTTTATTCCGCGCCGCCCGGAGCGGAGCGAAACGGCACAACCATCGGATCAGGCTTTGGCTCAACAATGATGATAACGCGATGAAAAGAAAACTATTCTGGATTTGTGCAGTGGCTATGGGGATGAGTGCGTTCCCCTCTTTCATGACGCAGGCGACGCCAGCAACGCAACCACTGATCAATGCTGAGCCAGCTGTAGCCGCCCAGACGGAACAAAATCCGCAGGTGGGGCAAGTGATGCCGGGCGTGCAGGGCGCTGATGCGCCAGTCGTGGCGCAGAACGGTCCTTCGCGTGATGTGAAGCTGACCTTTGCGCAAATTGCGCCGCCGCCGGGCAGCATGGTGCTACGTGGCATTAACCCGAACGGCAGCATTGAGTTTGGTATGCGCAGCGATGAAGTGGTGACGAAGGCGATGCTCAACCTCGAATACACGCCATCGCCATCGTTACTGCCTGTCCAGTCGCAGTTAAAGGTTTATCTCAATGATGAGCTGATGGGCGTGCTGCCAGTGACCAAAGAACAGTTGGGTAAAAAAACGCTGGCGCAAATGCCCATTAACCCACTGTTTATTACCGACTTCAACCGTGTGCGGCTGGAGTTTGTCGGCCATTATCAGGACGTGTGCGAAAACCCGGCCAGCACCACGCTTTGGCTGGATGTTGGGCGGAGCAGTGGACTGGATCTGACCTATCAGACCCTGAATGTGAAGAATGACCTGTCACACTTCCCGGTGCCATTCTTTGATCCGCGTGATAACCGCACCAACACCTTGCCGATGGTCTTTGCGGGTGCGCCGGATGTTGGGCTGCAACAAGCCTCTGCCATTGTCGCCTCGTGGTTTGGTTCGCGTTCTGGCTGGCGTGGGCAGAACTTCCCGGTACTCTATAACCAACTGCCGGATCGCAATGCCATTGTCTTTGCAACCAACGACAAACGGCCGGACTTCCTGCGCGATCATCCGGCGGTAAAAGCCCCTGTGATTGAGATGATTAACCATCCGCAGAATCCTTACGTCAAACTGCTGGTGGTGTTTGGTCGTGACGACAAAGACCTGTTGCAGGCAGCGAAAGGTATCGCTCAGGGTAACATTCTGTTCCGTGGTGAAAGCGTGGTAGTGAATGAAGTGAAACCGCTGCTACCGCGTAAGCCGTACGATGCGCCGAACTGGGTACGTACCGATCGTCCGGTCACATTTGGCGAACTGAAAACCTATGAAGAACAGTTACAATCCAGCGGTCTTGAGCCAGCAGCGATTAACGTTTCGCTAAACCTGCCGCCGGATCTCTACCTGATGCGCAGTACCGGCATTGATATGGATATTAATTACCGCTACACCATGCCGCCGGTGAAAGACAGTTCGCGGATGGATATCAGCCTGAATAACCAGTTCCTGCAATCCTTCAACCTGAGCAGCAAACAGGAGGCGAACCGCCTGCTGCTGCGGATTCCGGTATTACAAGGTTTGCTGGATGGCAAAACAGATGTCTCTATTCCGGCGCTGAAACTGGGCGCGACCAACCAGCTGCGCTTCGACTTTGAGTATATGAACCCGATGCCGGGCGGTTCGGTGGATAACTGTATTACCTTCCAGCCGGTGCAGAATCATGTGGTGATTGGTGACGACTCCACCATCGACTTCTCGAAGTATTACCACTTCATCCCGATGCCGGATCTACGCGCCTTTGCTAACGCGGGCTTCCCATTCAGCCGGATGGCGGATCTGTCGCAAACCATCACCGTGATGCCGAAAGCGCCTAACGAAGCACAGATGGAAACGTTGCTGAATACTGTTGGTTTTATCGGCGCACAGACGGGCTTCCCGGCGATTAATCTGACGGTGACCGATGATGGCAGCACCATTCAGGGCAAAGATGCCGACATCATGATCATCGGTGGTATCCCGGACAAACTGAAAGACGATAAGCAGATCGACCTATTGGTGCAGGCGACCGAAAGCTGGGTGAAAACACCGATGCGCCAGACCCCGTTCCCCGGCATTGTGCCGGACGAGAGCGATCGCGCGGCAGAAACCCAGTCAACGCTGACCTCTTCCGGTGCGATGGCGGCGGTGATTGGCTTCCAGTCGCCGTATAACGACCAGCGCAGCGTGATTGCGCTGCTGGCAGATAGCCCACGCGGTTATGAAATGCTTAACGATGCGGTGAACGATAGCGGCAAACGCGCCACCATGTTCGGTTCGGTCGCGGTGATCCGCGAGTCCGGTATCAACAGCCTACGTGTTGGCGACGTTTATTACGTAGGTCATCTGCCGTGGTTCGAGCGCTTGTGGTATGCGCTGGCAAACCATCCGATTCTGCTGGCGGTGCTGGCGGCTATCAGTGTGATATTGCTGGCATGGGTACTGTGGCGTCTGCTGCGAATTATTAGTCGTCGTCGTCTTAACCCGGATAACGAGTAATTGAAGATGAATGTGTTGCGTAGTGGAATCGTGACGATGCTGCTGTTGGCTGCCTTTAGTGTTCAGGCAGCCTGTACCTGGCCTGCCTGGGAGCAGTTTAAAAAGGATTACATCAGTCAGGAAGGGCGCGTCATCGACCCCAGCGACGCGCGCAAAATCACCACCTCCGAAGGGCAAAGTTACGGTATGTTCTTTGCCCTGGCGGCTAACGACCGTGTAGCTTTCGATAATATTCTCGACTGGACGCAGAACAATCTCGCTCAGGGTTCTTTAAAAGAACGTTTGCCCGCCTGGCTGTGGGGCAAGAAAGAGAACAGTAAGTGGGAAGTGCTGGACAGCAATTCGGCCTCCGATGGTGATGTCTGGATGGCCTGGTCGTTGCTGGAGGCGGGGCGTTTGTGGAAAGAGCAGCGTTATACCGACATCGGCAGCGCGTTGCTAAAACGTATCGCGCGGGAGGAAGTGGTGACGGTGCCTGGGCTGGGTTCCATGTTGTTACCGGGCAAAGTGGGTTTTGCTGAGGATAACAGCTGGCGTTTTAACCCCAGCTACCTGCCGCCGACGCTGGCGCAGTATTTCACCCGCTTTGGCGCGCCGTGGACCACGCTGCGCGAAACCAATCAACGTTTATTGCTGGAAACCGCCCCGAAAGGTTTTTCGCCAGACTGGGTGCGCTATGAGAAAGACAAAGGCTGGCAGCTAAAAGCCGAAAAAACATTGATCAGCAGCTACGACGCTATCCGCGTTTACATGTGGGTAGGCATGATGCCTGACAGCGATCCGCAAAAAGCGCGGATGCTCAACCGGTTTAAACCGATGGCGACATTCACTGAGAAAAACGGTTATCCGCCGGAAAAAGTGGATGTGGCTACGGGGAAAGCGCAGGGTAAAGGACCGGTCGGTTTTTCTGCCGCCATGCTGCCCTTTTTACAAAACCGCGATGCGCAGGCCGTTCAGCGCCAGCGCGTGGCCGATAACTTTCCCGGCAGCGATGCCTATTACAACTATGTGCTGACCCTGTTTGGACAAGGCTGGGATCAACACCGTTTCCGCTTCTCGACAAAAGGTGAGTTATTACCTGACTGGGGCCAGGAATGCGCAAATTCACACTAAACATATTCACGCTTTCCCTCGGTCTGGCCGTCATGCCGATGGTCGAGGCAGCACCAACCGCTCAGCAACAGTTGCTGGAGCAAGTTCGGTTAGGCGAAGCGACCCATCGTGAAGATCTGGTGCAACAGTCGTTATATCGGCTGGAACTTATTGATCCGAATAACCCGGACGTCGTTGCCGCCCGTTTCCGTTCTTTGTTACGTCAGGGCGATATTGATGGCGCGCAAAAACAGCTCGATCGGCTGTCGCAGTTAGCGCCGAGTTCGAATGCGTATAAATCGTCGCGGACTACGATGCTACTTTCCACGCCGGATGGTCGTCAGGCACTGCAACAGGCACGATTGCAGGCGACGACCGGTCATGCAGAAGAAGCTGTGGCGAGTTACAACAAACTGTTCAACGGTGCGCCGCCGGAAGGTGACATTGCCGTCGAGTACTGGAGTACGGTGGCGAAAATTCCGGCTCGCCGTGGCGAAGCGATTAATCAGCTAAAACGCATTAATGCGGATACGCCGGGCAATACGGGCCTGCAAAACAATCTGGCGCTATTGCTGTTTAGTAGCGATCGGCGTGACGAAGGTTTTGCCGTCCTGGAACAGATGGCAAAATCGAACGCCGGGCGCGAAGGGGCCTCTAAAATCTGGTACGGGCAGATTAAAGACATGCCCGTCAGTGATGCCAGTGTGTCGGCGCTGAAAAAATATCTCTCGATCTTTAGTGATGGCGATAGCGTGGCGGCTGCGCAATCGCAACTGGCAGAACAGCAAAAACAGCTGGCCGATCCTGCTTTCCGCGCTCGTGCGCAAGGTTTAGCGGCGGTGGACTCTGGTATGGCGGGTAAAGCCATTCCCGAACTACAACAGGCGGTGCGGGCGAACCCGAAAGACAGTGAAGCTCTGGGGGCGCTGGGCCAGGCGTATTCTCAGAAAGGCGATCGCGCCAATGCAGTGGCGAATCTGGAAAAAGCCCTCGCACTGGACCCGCACAGCAGCAACAACGACAAATGGAACAGTCTGCTGAAAGTAAACCGCTACTGGCTGGCGATCCAGCAGGGCGATGCTGCGCTGAAAGCCAATAATCCTGACCGGGCAGAACGCCTGTTCCAGCAGGCGCGTAATGTCGATAACACCGACAGTTATGCAGTGCTGGGGCTGGGCGATGTGGCGATGGCGCGAAAAGATTATCCCGCCGCCGAACGTTATTATCAGCAGACCTTGCGTATGGACAGCGGCAACACTAACGCCGTGCGCGGGCTGGCAAATATTTACCGCCAGCAATCGCCAGAAAAAGCTGAAGCGTTTATCGCCTCGCTCTCTGCCAGTCAGCGGCGTAGCATTGATGATATCGAACGCAGCCTGCAAAACGACCGTCTGGCACAGCAGGCAGAGGCACTGGAAAACCAGGGCAAATGGGCGCAGGCGGCAGCACTTCAGCGGCAACGACTGGCGCTGGACCCCGGCAGCGTATGGATTACTTACCGACTTTCGCAGGATCTCTGGCAGGCCGGACAACGCAGCCAGGCCGATACGTTAATGCGCAATCTGGCGCAGCATAAGCCGAACGACCCGGAGCAGGTTTACGCTTACGGGCTGTACCTCTCTGGTCATGACCAGGACAGAGCGGCGCTGGCGCATATCAACAGCCTGCCGCGCGCGCAGTGGAACAGCAATATTCAGGAGCTGGTTAATCGACTGCAAAGCGATCAGGTGATGGAAACCGCTAATCGCCTGCGAGAAAGCGGCAAAGAAGCTGAAGCGGAAGCGATGCTGCGTCAGCAACCACCTTCCACGCGTATTGACCTCACGCTGGCTGACTGGGCGCAGCAGCGACGTGATTACACCGCCGCCCGCGCTGCATATCAGAATGTCCTGACGCTGGAGCCAACTAACGCCGATGCCATTCTGGGGCTGACGGAAGTGGATATTGCTGCCGGTGACACAGCGGCGGCACGTAGCCAGCTGGCGAAACTGCCCGCTACCGATAACGCCTCGCTGAACACACAGCGGCGCGTGGCGCTGGCGCAGGCGCAGCTTGGAGATACCGCAGCGGCGCAGCAGACGTTTAATAAGTTGATCCCGCAGGCAAAATCTCAGCCACCGTCGATGGAAAGCGCGATGGTGCTGCGCGACGGTGCGAAGTTTGAAGCGCAGGCGGGCGATCCAAAGCAGGCGCTGGAAACCTACAAAGACGCCATGGTCGCATCCGGTGTGACCACGACGCGTCCGCAGGATAACGACACATTCACCCGACTGACCCGTAACGACGAGAAAGATGACTGGCTGAAACGCGGCGTGCGCAGCGATGCGGCGGACCTCTATCGCCAGCAGGATCTTAACGTCACCCTCGAGCACGATTACTGGGGTTCGAGCGGCACCGGTGGTTACTCCGATCTGAAAGCGCACACTACCATGTTGCAGGTGGATGCGCCGTATTCTGACGGGCGGATGTTCTTTCGCAGTGATTTCGTCAATATGAACGTCGGCAGTTTCTC
Organism: Shigella dysenteriae; assembly: GCF_022354085.1. Taxonomy (NCBI): domain Bacteria; kingdom Pseudomonadati; phylum Pseudomonadota; class Gammaproteobacteria; order Enterobacterales; family Enterobacteriaceae; genus Shigella; species Shigella dysenteriae. The sequence goes on along the minus strand of NZ_CP055055.1, from coordinate 4,600,266 downwards.
CACTAATGCCGATGGCAAATGGGATGACAACTGGGGCACCTGTACATTACAGGACTGTAGCGGCAACCGCAGCCAGTCGGATTCCGGTGCCAGCGTGGCGGTCGGCTGGCGAAATGACGTCTGGAGCTGGGATATCGGTACCACGCCGATGGGCTTCAACGTGGTGGATGTGGTCGGCGGCATCAGTTACAGCGATGATATCGGGCCGCTGGGTTACACCGTTAACGCCCACCGTCGGCCCATCTCCAGTTCTTTGCTGGCCTTTGGTGGGCAAAAAGACTCCCCGAGCAATACCGGGAAAAAATGGGGTGGCGTACGTGCCGACGGTGTGGGGCTAAGTCTGAGCTACGATAAAGGTGAAGCAAACGGCGTCTGGGCATCGCTTAGTGGCGACCAGTTAACCGGTAAAAATGTCGAAGATAACTGGCGCGTGCGCTGGATGACGGGCTATTACTATAAGGTCATTAACCAGAACAATCGCCGCGTCACAATCGGCCTGAACAACATGATCTGGCATTACGACAAAGATCTGAGTGGCTACTCACTCGGTCAGGGCGGTTACTACAGTCCGCAGGAATACCTGTCGTTTGCCATACCGGTGATGTGGCGGGAGCGCACGGAAAACTGGTCGTGGGAGCTGGGGGCGTCTGGCTCGTGGTCGCATTCACGCACCAAAACCATGCCGCGTTATCCGCTGATGAATCTGATCCCGACCGACTGGCAGGAAGAAGCTGCGCGGCAATCCAACGATGGCGGCAGCAGTCAGGGCTTCGGCTACACGGCGCGGGCATTACTTGAACGACGTGTTACTTCCAACTGGTTTGTTGGCACGGCAATTGATATCCAGCAGGCGAAAGATTACGCACCCAGCCATTTCCTGCTCTACGTACGTTATTCCGCCGCCGGATGGCAGGGTGACATGGATTTACCGCCGCAGCCGCTGATACCTTACGCCGACTGGTAAGTTTTCAGATAGCGCCTCTCTTAATGCCGCTGCGATCGGGTATACTCGGGCGGCAATCTGGGATTTCCGGGGGGAGACAATTTGCGCGTAAGTCGCTCGTTAACAATCAAGCAGATGGCAATGGTGGCAGCCGTTGTCCTGGTGTTCGTTTTTATTTTTTGCACCGTTTTGCTGTTCCATCTGGTCCAGCAGAATCGCTATAACACGGCTACGCAACTGGAAAGCATTGCTCGCTCTGTCCGCGAACCCTTATCTTCAGCTATTTTGAAAGGCGATATTCCCGAAGCGGAAGCTATTCTTGCCAGCATTAAACCGGCAGGCGTGGTCAGCCGTGCCGATGTAGTGCTGCCTAACCAGTTCCAGGCGCTGCGTAAAAGTTTTATTCCAGAGCGCCCGGTGCCGGTAATGGTTACTCGCCTGTTTGAGCTACCGGTTCAAATCTCGCTGGGCGTTTACTCGCTCGAACGTCCGGCAAACCCGCAGCCAATTGCCTATCTGGTACTACAGGCGGATTCCTTCCGTATGTATAAGTTCGTGATGAGCACCCTCTCAACGTTAGTGACCATTTACTTACTTTTGTCGCTTATCCTGACCGTCGCCATCAGCTGGTGCATTAACCGCCTGATTTTGCATCCGTTACGCAATATTGCTCGCGAACTTAACGCCATCCCAGCCCAGGAGCTTGTTGGTCACCAACTGGCATTACCGCGTCTGCATCAGGACGATGAAATCGGTATGTTGGTGCGCAGTTACAACCTCAACCAGCAATTGCTGCAGCGCCATTATGAAGAACAGAACGAAAATGCGATGCGCTTCCCGGTGTCGGATTTGCCGAACAAAGCCTTGCTGATGGAGATGCTGGAGCAGGTTGTCGCGCGTAAACAAACCACCGCGCTGATGATCATCACCTGTGAAACCCTGCGTGATACTGCGGGCGTGCTGAAAGAGGCGCAACGAGAAATTCTGCTGCTGACGCTGGTGGAAAAACTCAAATCGGTACTGTCGCCACGTATGATCCTCGCGCAGATTAGCGGTTATGACTTTGCTGTCATTGCCAACGGTGTACAGGAACCGTGGCACGCAATCACCTTAGGTCAGCAAGTGCTCACTATCATGAGCGAGCGCCTGCCGATTGAACGTATTCAACTCCGTCCGCACTGTAGCATTGGCGTGGCGATGTTCTACGGCGATCTCACCGCCGAACAGCTTTACAGTCGCGCTATTTCTGCGGCATTTACCGCTCGCCATAAAGGCAAGAATCAGATTCAGTTCTTTGATCCGCAGCAGATGGAAGCCGCCCAGAAGCGGTTGACGGAAGAGAGCGATATCCTTAATGCACTGGAAAATCATCAGTTTGCTATTTGGTTACAGCCACAGGTCGAGATGACCAGCGGAAAACTGGTCAGTGCGGAAGTGTTACTGCGTATCCAGCAACCGGATGGCAGTTGGGACCTGCCGGATGGCTTAATCGATCGCATTGAGTGCTGTGGGCTGATGGTTACCGTCGGTCACTGGGTGCTGGAAGAGTCCTGTCGATTGCTTGCAGCCTGGCAAGAGCGCGGCATTATGCTGCCCTTGTCGGTAAACCTCTCTGCGCTGCAACTGATGCACCCAAATATGGTGGCGGATATGCTGGAACTGTTAACCCGCTATCGCATTCAGCCGGGAACACTGATTCTGGAAGTGACAGAAAGCCGACGTATTGACGACCCTCATGCTGCGGTGGCAATCCTCCGTCCGCTGCGCAATGCCGGAGTTCGGGTGGCGCTGGATGATTTCGGCATGGGCTACGCAGGGCTGCGTCAGCTGCAGCATATGAAATCGTTGCCAATCGACGTACTGAAAATCGACAAAATGTTTGTTGAAGGCTTGCCGGAAGATAGCAGCATGATTGCTGCAATTATCATGCTGGCGCAGAGCCTGAACTTACAAATGATTGCCGAAGGCGTGGAGACTGAAGCACAACGCGACTGGCTGGCAAAAGCGGGCGTTGGTATTGCCCAGGGCTTCCTTTTTGCTCGCCCACTCCCTATTGAAATCTTCGAAGAGAGTTACCTGGAAGAAAAGTAGCTACCCCAAACTGATTACAAAACTTTAAAAAGTGCTGGTTTGTGCGAGCCAGCTCAAACTTTTTAACCTTTTTGTTTCAATTATGATCCAGGTACATTTCTGTGATGTTGTCTGGGTGTTATTTTAAGGCCGCAGGTACCCCATAACCTTACAAGACCTGTGGTTTTACTAAAGGACACCCTATGAAAACCTCTCTGTTTAAAAGCCTTTACTTTCAGGTCCTGACAGCGATAGCCATTGGTATTCTCCTTGGCCATTTCTATCCTGAAATAGGCGAGCAAATGAAACCGCTTGGCGACGGCTTCGTTAAGCTCATTAAGATGATCATCGCTCCTGTCATCTTTTGTACCGTCGTAACGGGCATTGCGGGCATGGAAAGCATGAAGGCGGTCGGTCGTACCGGCGCAGTCGCACTGCTTTACTTTGAAATTGTCAGTACCATCGCGCTGATTATTGGTCTTATCATCGTTAACGTCGTGCAGCCTGGTGCCGGAATGAACGTCGATCCGGCAACGCTTGATGCGAAAGCGGTAGCGGTTTACGCCGATCAGGCGAAAGACCAGGGCATTGTCGCCTTCATTATGGATGTCATCCCGGCGAGCGTCATTGGCGCATTTGCCAGCGGTAACATTCTGCAGGTGCTGCTGTTTGCCGTACTGTTTGGTTTTGCGCTCCACCGTCTGGGCAGCAAAGGCCAACTGATTTTTAACGTCATCGAAAGTTTCTCGCAGGTCATCTTCGGCATCATCAATATGATCATGCGTCTGGCACCTATTGGTGCGTTCGGGGCAATGGCGTTTACCATCGGTAAATACGGCGTCGGCACACTGGTGCAACTGGGGCAGCTGATTATCTGTTTCTACATTACCTGTATCCTGTTTGTGGTGCTGGTATTGGGTTCAATCGCTAAAGCGACTGGTTTCAGTATCTTCAAATTTATCCGCTACATCCGTGAAGAACTGCTGATTGTACTGGGGACTTCATCTTCCGAGTCGGCGCTGCCGCGTATGCTCGACAAGATGGAGAAACTCGGCTGCCGTAAATCGGTGGTGGGGCTGGTCATCCCGACAGGCTACTCGTTTAACCTTGATGGCACATCGATATACCTGACAATGGCGGCGGTGTTTATCGCCCAGGCCACTAACAGTCAGATGGATATCGTCCACCAAATCACGCTGTTAATCGTGTTGCTGCTTTCTTCTAAAGGGGCGGCAGGGGTAACGGGTAGTGGCTTTATCGTGCTGGCGGCGACGCTCTCTGCGGTGGGCCATTTGCCGGTAGCGGGTCTGGCGCTGATCCTCGGTATCGACCGCTTTATGTCAGAAGCTCGTGCGCTGACTAACCTGGTCGGTAACGGCGTAGCGACCATTGTCGTTGCTAAGTGGGTGAAAGAACTGGACCACAAAAAACTGGACGATGTGCTGAATAATCGTGCGCCGGATGGCAAAACGCACGAATTATCCTCTTAATCTCATCACTTATGCCCGCACTCCCTTCCCCGAGTGCGGGTGTTTGCGCATAATTGACCCCTGTGCCTGAACTTACCACCTGGGTGAGTTCAGGTTTATTTCACTTCTTCCGTGACATTTTCATGTTCTTGCGGTCTAACACGAAGTGTTTTTAACGTCATTTAGACTGACCGACAACGGGCAGTTTTTTTATTACCAGGATAGTTGATCAGGGGTTCACATGCAGGGCACAAAAATTCGACTTTTAGCGGGCGGTTTGCTGATGATGGCCACTGCTGGCTATGTGCAGGCAGATGCGCTCCAGCCTGATCCAGCATGGCAACAGGGGACGCTTTCCAACGGTTTACAGTGGCAAGTGCTGACCACCCCCCAGCGTCCCAGCGATCGTGTTGAAATTCGCCTGCTGGTTAATACCGGTTCGCTCGCCGAAAGTACACAACAGAGCGGTTACAGTCACGCCATCCCTCGTATTGCGCTAACGCAAAGCGGTGGCCTTGACGCAGCACAGGCGCGTTCATTGTGGCAGCAGGGGATCGACCCTAAACGCCCGATGCCGCCGGTAATTGTCTCTTATGACACCACGCTGTTTAATCTGAGTTTGCCCAATAACCGTAACGATTTGCTGAAAGAAGCGCTCTCTTATCTGGCAAATGCCACTGGCAAATTGACCATCACACCAGAAACCATCAACCACGCGCTGCAAAGTCAGGACATGGTGGCAACCTGGCCAGCCGATACTAAAGAGGGCTGGTGGCGCTATCGTCTGAAAGGGTCAACCTTGTTAGGTCACGATCCTGCCGATCCGCTGAAACAACCCGTTGAAGCGGAAAAAATTAAAGATTTCTATCAGAAATGGTACACCCCGGATGCAATGACGCTACTGGTGGTGGGAAACGTGGATGCGCGCTCGGTTGTCGACCAAATAAACAAAACGTTTGGCGAACTGAAAGGCAAACGTGAAACGCCAGCTCCGGTGCCGACGCTTTCTCCGCTGCGTGCGGAAGCGGTGAGTATTATGACTGACGCGGTGCGTCAGGACCGGTTATCTATCATGTGGGATACGCCGTGGCAGCCGATTCGTGAATCAGCCGCACTGCTGCGCTACTGGCGTGCGGACCTGGCCCGCGAGGCGCTGTTCTGGCATGTTCAGCAAGCGTTAAGCGCCAGTAACAGCAAAGACATCGGTCTTGGATTTGACTGCCGTGTGCTGTATCTGCGTGCGCAGTGTGCCATCAACATCGAATCACCAAACGACAAGCTGAACAGCAACCTTAATCTGGTGGCGCGTGAACTGGCGAAGGTTCGCGATAAAGGTCTGCCGGAAGAAGAGTTCAATGCGTTAGTGGCGCAAAAGAAACTGGAGCTGCAGAAACTGTTTGCCGCCTATGCGCGGGCTGATACCGATATTCTGATGGGTCAGCGGATGCGTTCGTTGCAAAATCAGGTCGTCGATATCGCGCCGGAGCAGTATCAGAAACTGCGGCAGGATTTCCTTAACAGCCTGACGGTGGAGATGTTAAATCAGGATCTGCGTCAGCAGTTGTCGAATGATATGGCGTTAATACTGCTGCAGCCGAAAGGCGAGCCGGAATTTAACATGAAAGCGTTGCAGGCGGCCTGGGATCAAATCATGGCCCCATCGACTGCTGCTGCCGCCACCTCTGTCGCCACGGATGACGTACATCCTGAAGTGACGGATATTCCACCTGCACAGTAATGCCTGATGGTGATGAGTTAGCACAACCATCAGGTATTTATGGATGAGCTGGATAGAGGGGTAACACTTTATCCAGCCTTTTGCATATGCTGCGTTTACGCTGGCATCGCCTCACGCGGGATAATCGCGCCGCGATACTGAATAACGGTACTTGCGGTCAGATGCCCGCGTTTCGCCGCGTTTTCCGCACTGCCGCCCGTCAAACGTACCGCCAGATAACCGGCGCTGAAAGAGTCGCCAGCTGCGGTGGTATCGATCACTTTTTCTTTCGGCAGTTTCACCGCCGGAACATCCACTAACCCTTCGCCAGCAATGGACACCAGGCAAGAATCCGCCCCGCGTTTCACCACCACTTCTTTCACGCCCGCGTTATGGGTGTGCGCAATGACGTCTTCCACCGGCTGTTGACCCCACAGCGCGTCTTCATCGTCCAGCGTCAGGAAGGCGATATCCGTGCATTCCAGCATTTGTTGGTACACCTGCTGTGTCTCTTCTTTGCTGGCCCACAGGCGCGGACGATAGTTATTGTCGAAAATCACTTTTCCGCCGTTGGCGCGGCATTCGCGCAGCAGGGAAAGCAGCTTTTCGCGGCTGGTCGGGCTTAAGATCGCCAGGCTAATCCCGCTCAGGTAGAGATAATCGAAATTCGCCAGCTCTTCGCAAATCGCCGCAGACTGCTCACTCTCCAGCCAGAATTTGGCGGCGGCTTCGTTCCGCCAGTAGTAGAACGTACGCTCGCCGGTGCTGTCGGTTTCAATGTAGTAAAGGCCCGGCAGACGGTTTTCCATCCGTTGGGTCAGGGAAGTATCAACGTTCTCGCCGTGCCAGGCGTCCAGCATTTGCTGGCTAAAACTGTCCGTTCCCAGCGCCGTTACGTAATGAACGGTTAATGCCGCAGGATCGACCTGACGGGCGATATAGACGGAAGTGTTCAGGGTATCGCCGCCGAAACCGCGCTTAACGTCCGCGCCTTTCTCGGAAAGCTCAATCATGCATTCGCCAATCACGGCAATCTTTTTGGACATAGTCGTGAACCTGATCTGTAAAAAATTAGCGTTAGTTTGCGCTGTGGTGGTTTGCTGGTCAACCATATTAAAACAGTGTTCCATTATTTTTTTGAGCTAGAACGTATTCCTGAAAGATTCCGTTGTGGAGTGAGGAAATTTACCCCGGCCAGGCGGTAAAGTTCTGCCCTTGCGCGCCGATAATCTTTGTCGAGTCCGGGCAGCATCACTTTTAAACACAGGACATCTTTGATGATAAGGCAGGTTATCCAGCGAATAAGCAACCCTGAAGCAAGCATCGAGAGCTTGCAGGAACGGCGTTTTTGGTTGCAGTGTGAGCGTGCTTACACCTGGCAGCCGATCTATCAAACATGCGGACGGTTAATGGCCGTGGAGCTATTAACGGTGGTCACGCATCCCTTGAACCCTTCGCAACGCCTGCCGCCGGATCGCTATTTTACTGAAATCACCGTCAGCCATCGGATGGAGGTTGTGAAAGAGCAGATTGATTTGCTGGCGCAAAAAGCCGACTTCTTTATAGAGCACGGCCTGCTGGCATCGGTCAATATTGATGGCCCTACGCTCATCGCCCTGCGTCAGCAACCAAAAATCCTGCGCCAGATTGAGCGTCTTCCCTGGCTGCGTTTCGAACTGGTGGAGCATATCCGTCTGCCGAAAGATTCAACCTTTGCCTCGATGTGTGAATTTGGCCCGCTGTGGCTGGATGATTTTGGTACCGGGATGGCAAATTTCTCTGCACTAAGTGAAGTGCGTTATGACTACATCAAAATCGCGCGAGAACTGTTTGTGATGCTGCGTCAGTCGCCGGAAGGACGCACACTCTTTTCTCAGCTTTTACATCTAATGAATCGCTATTGTCGCGGGGTGATTGTCGAGGGCGTAGAAACGCCGGAAGAGTGGCGTGATGTTCAGAACTCGCCCGCATTCGCCGCACAAGGCTGGTTTCTTTCACGCCCGGCACCGATAGAAACGCTGAATACGGCGGTTCTGGCGCTATAAGCTGCCTCATTTTCCGCCTGGCTGGACTATCTTTAGGACTGGCACAGGAAGAATATGAGGAAGCGAACGATGAGCAAGGCAGGCAAAATAACCGCTGCGATTTCAGTGGCTTTCTTGTTGTTGATTGTCGTGGCGATCATTTTGATTGCAACTTTTGACTGGAATCGACTCAAACCGACCATCAACCAGAAAGTCTCTGCGGAGTTGAATCGTCCGTTCGCTATCCGTGGCGATCTGGGCGTGGTGTGGGAGCGGCAAAAACAAGAAACTGGCTGGCGCAGCTGGGTGCCGTGGCCCCATGTACACGCGGAAGACATCATTCTTGGCAATCCACCGGATATTCCCGAAGTCACGATGGTGCATTTGCCACGCGTAGAGGCAACGCTGGCCCCGCTGGCGCTGCTGACCAAAACGGTCTGGCTGCCGTGGATCAAGCTCGAAAAGCCCGACGCGCGCCTGATTCGCCTCTCCGAAAAGAACAATAACTGGACGTTTAATCTCGCCAACGATGATAACAAAGACGCGAATGCAAAGCCGTCGGCATGGTCGTTTCGGCTGGATAATATTCTTTTCGATCAAGGGCGGATCGCCATTGATGACAAAGTAAGCAAAGCGGATCTGGAGATTTTTGTTGATCCGTTAGGCAAGCCGCTGCCGTTCAGCGAAGTTACTGGATCGAAAGGTAAAGCGGATAAAGAAAAGGTGGGCGATTACGTTTTTGGCCTGAAGGCGCAGGGACGTTATAACGGTGAACCGCTCACGGGTACGGGAAAAATAGGCGGTATGCTGGCGCTGCGTGGCGAAGGGACGCCGTTTCCGGTACAGGCTGATTTCCGCTCTGGTAACACCCGTGTTGCTTTTGATGGCGTCGTGAATGACCCAATGAAGATGGGCGGTGTCGATTTACGGCTTAAATTTTCTGGCGATTCACTGGGTGATCTCTATGAACTGACGGGCGTTCTGCTGCCCGATACCCCGCCATTTGAAACGGATGGTCGGCTGGTAGCGAAAATCGACACTGAAAAATCGTCGGTCTTTGATTATCGCGGTTTTAATGGGCGAATTGGCGATAGCGATATCCACGGTTCTCTGGTCTACACCACCGGAAAGCCACGACCAAAACTGGAAGGTGATGTCGAGTCGCGGCAATTGCGGCTGGCGGACCTGGGACCGTTAATTGGCGTTGACTCCGGGAAAGGGGCAGAAAAGTCGAAACGGTCTGAACAGAAGAAGGGCGAAAAAAGCGTTCAGCCTGCGGGCAAAGTGCTGCCTTATGACCGCTTCGAAACCGATAAATGGGACGTTATGGATGCCGATGTTCGCTTCAAAGGGCGGCGCATTGAGCATGGCAGTAGCCTGCCGATTAGCGATCTTTCTACTCATATCATCCTCAAAAATGCTGACCTGCGCCTGCAACCGCTGAAATTTGGCATGGCGGGCGGCAGCATTGCGGCGAATATTCATCTGGAAGGCGATAAAAAGCCGATGCAGGGGCGGGCAGATATTCAGGCTCGTCGACTGAAACTGAAAGAACTGATGCCCGATGTGGAACTGATGCAGAAGACGCTGGGGGAAATGAACGGTGACGCGGAACTACGCGGTAGCGGTAACTCGGTGGCAGCACTTTTAGGCAACAGTAACGGCAACCTGAAACTGTTGATGAATGACGGGCTGGTGAGCCGCAACCTGATGGAGATTGTTGGGCTGAATGTCGGCAACTACATTGTCGGTGCGATATTTGGTGACGATGAGGTGCGGGTGAACTGCGCGGCGGCGAATCTGAATATTGCCAACGGCGTGGCGCGCCCGCAGATTTTTGCTTTCGATACTGAGAACGCGTTGATTAATGTTACCGGCACGGCAAGTTTTGCTTCGGAACAGCTGGATTTGACTATTGATCCGGAGAGTAAAGGGATTCGGATTATCACACTGCGTTCGCCGCTGTATGTGCGTGGGACGTTTAAAAATCCGCAGGCTGGGGTGAAAGCCGGGCCGTTGATTGCCCGTGGTGCTGTTGCTGCGGCACTGGCAACGCTGGTAACACCGGCGGCGGCGTTACTGGCACTGATCTCACCTTCCGAAGGGGAGGCTAATCAGTGTCGGACGATATTGTCGCAGATGAAGAAGTGATGAGGTTGGATTGTGTTTGCTGGTGAGTTCGGGAGCAGCGTGTTCCCCTCACCCTAACCCTCTCCCCAAAGGGGCGAGGGGACTGTTTTGTGCGTGTTGAAACAACGAGTACCGCTTTTCCGTTCACTTTCTGGGGGAGGGCTGTTATGTTCGCGATATAACATCTCGCTCCGCTTTTCTCCCTCTCCCTTTCAGGGAGAGGGCTGGGGTGAGGGTGGCTGCCCACACGATACTTACAACGACTGATGTCGCGTCTCATGGGTCAGCAGCAGGGCGATTAACGTCAAGCCAGCCATCGCCGCCAGATATAACCCCACCGCACCTAACCCGTAGTTAGTCTGCAACCAGGCTGCGATATACGGCGCAACGGAAGCCCCGAGAATCGACGCTACGTTGTAAGAGAACGATGCTCCGGTGTAACGCACTTCTGTTGGGAACAGCTCTGGTAACAGCGCGCCCATCGGCCCGAAAGTCAGCCCCATCAGACTTAACCCCAGCAGCAGGAAGGCAAAAACCAGAATCGGGTTGCCAGAACCGAGCAGCGGGTTAAAGGCGAACAGCGCGAACAGGATGATCAGCGTGGTGATAATTACCATGCTTTTACGGCGACCAAAGGCATCAGCCAGTAATCCGGCGACTGGCACCATCACGCCAAAACCAATAACTGCCATCATCAGCATCCACAACACTTCGTTACGTGGCAGGCCAAGCCCAACTGGCGCGGCGGCGGTACTGAAGGTCATAGAGTAGACCGTCATGATGTAAAACAGCGTATATGTTGCCAGCATGATGAACGTACCCAGTACGGTTACGCGAACATGTTTGGTCAGCAGCGTACCCAGCGGGATCTTCACCTGTTTTTTCGCTTTAGCGACTTTCTCAAACACCGGCGACTCATGCAGCGACACGCGAACATACAGGCCGATAATGACCAGCACCGCCGAGAAGATAAATGGCACACGCCAGCCCCAGCTCATAAACTGCTCATCGGTCAGTAGCCAGGAAAGCAGCAAGAAAGTGCCGTTGGCAAAGAAGAAGCCAATCGGTGCGCCCAGCTGTGGGAAGGAGCCATACAGTGCACGTTTGCGCGGTGGGGCGTTTTCAGTCGCCAGCAGCGCCGCGCCGCCCCATTCACCGCCTAAGCCCAGACCCTGACCAAATCGAGCCAGCGCCAGCAGCAGCGGGGCGAAAATACCAATCGTGGCATAGCCCGGCAGCAGACCAATCACCACGGTCGAAATCCCCATCGTTAGCAACGAGGCGACCAGCGTCGCTTTACGCCCAACGCGATCGCCAAAATGACCAAAAACGGCAGAGCCAATGGGGCGCGCGACGAAGGCGATGGCGAAGGTGGCGAGCGACTGTAGCGTTGCTGCCGTTGGATCGCCCTGCGGGAAGAAGATATGCGGAAACACAATAACGGCCGCAGTGGCGTAAATGTAAAAGTCGAAGAACTCAATGGCCGTGCCAATGAGAGAGGCGACAAGGACTTTATTACGCGAGTTGATTGGCGTGTATTCTTGCTCGTGGTCGAGTGTTGTGGCTGTTGCTTGCATAATCTTTTCTTATTTTTTGGCTAACGAATAGCCATATTACGCACAGCAAAAGTGATATTTCAATGTGTAACAAATCGCGGAAATGGTCAAAAACCAGGCAAAAAGGGGATAATGTTTAGGCCAGTGATTTTTCTTCTATGAAATGCTTCACATAATTTTATAAATAGTGGATAAAACTGGTTTCAGGTTAAATAAAAGTTACCAACTGGATTTATATGCTGGGGTTATGAGTTGGAATGAAATTGTTTGCTCCCAAATAGATGGCTGAAGAGGCTCTGGGGAAGAGTTTCAAGAGGTTATGTGCGCATTATAGCCGGATGCGATGCTGGCGCATCTTATCCGGCCTACGGGGAGCCAGGCCGAATAAAATCGTATGCCGGATAAGGCGTTTACGCCGCATCCGGCCTATTTTAAGGCTGCGTTTTCCCTGGCATTCGCGGGTCGTCTTTATATTCGGCGGTGGCAATCCACGCCGCGCAAAACAGCGTCAAACGGGCGAAGAAGTAGAAAAATGCCATCAGCCCCAGCACGGAACCAAATGCTGCGCCAGAGGGGGATTTCATCAGCGATGGCAAGGTGTAGGTCATCACGATTTTAATCACTTCAAAACCAATAGCAGCCAGAAATGTTCCGCGAATCAGGGCTTTTTTGCGCGGACGGTGGCGCGGCAACCGCCAGAAGATCCAGAAGAAAAGCAGATAGTTGGCGAAGATGGAAATCGCCAGGCCAATCAACCGCCACGTCGGTTTCAGCCACTCAATGCTGTTCAGGTGCAGGGCGCTAATAATCATTTGCTGCGCCGAACCGGCAACCGAGGTGATCGACAGCGTCACAATCAGCGCAATTAACAAACCAATCAGTGAAATAAAATCACGCAGATATTTTACCCAGAACTTCTCCTGATCTTGCGGCGAGCGTTCCCAGACATCGCGCGACTGGGCGCGAATCGCTTCACGCAGGTTACCCATCCAGTTGATGCCGGAATAAAGCGCCACCGCCAGGCCGACAAGCCCTACAGTCGTACGCTGCTGAACGGCGGTGTTGATGGTGTTTTTCAACGTGGCGGCTAGCGTCGGATCGCTGATGTTTTGCAGAATTTTGTCGAAGATATCCTGTAGCAACATGGGATGGGAGGCCAGCACAAAGCCCCCTGCGGCAAACGACACCATCAAAATCGGGATCATCGACAAAAATGAGAAATAGGTGATAGCCGCACCAAACTGGTTACCCAGCCGATCATTAAAGCGTTCTGTCGCACGAATCAGGTGCGCAATAACCGGTTGGCGTTGGACTTTTTCGGCAGTGGTGGTGACGGTTTCCAGCGCCTGGCTAACTTTGCCGCCTTTCTCGCTATTATCCAACTGCTTAATCGGCTCGTGCTCCAGATCCTGGGTGGGACGTTTGATCTCGTTTTCCTGCGTCATCCGCTCTTTTGTCCTTCTGTCGTGGTCATTCTTAAAAAGTATAGTCGGTCAGTCCAGGTGCTCTTTCATTACGCCAGCCAGCCACTGCATAAACAGGTTTACACGCCGGGAAAGCTCCCGACGCTGCGGGTAAACCAGCGAAAGGGAGAGCGGCTCGGCACGGTAGCCTGGCAACACTTCAATAAGCCGCCCGGCACGCAGGGCTTCGCGCACGGCAATGCGCGGGATCTGAATAATCCCCAGACCGGCAAGACCGGCGGCGAGATAGTTTTCGCTACTGTTTACCGTCAACATGCCGCCAGACTTAAACCACTGGACGCCATTAACGCTGGCAACCTCAAAACCTAACGGATGTACACCCAGGTGCGGTGTATAACGCACTATTGCGTGTGAAGTCAGATCATCGGGGCTTTGCGGATAACCAAAGCGCGTCAGATAGTGCGGACTGGCACAGTTGACCATGGTCAGTTTGCCGAGGGGACGGGCGATAACGCCATCTTCCGGTAACGCGCCAGTGCGTATCACGCAATCAAAACCATCATGAAGAATATCTACCGGACGGTCATGGCTACTCAGTTCCAGCTCAATTCCCGGATGCAGATAGAGAAATTCCGACAGGCGCGGCAGTAACAGGCTTTTCGCGATTCCTGGCGGGATGTCGATGCGTAATTTACCGCTGATACTGGTGGCATCCTGTTGAAACAGACCGTCCAGTTCGCTGAGATTACTCAACACATCTTTTGCTCGTTGATAATAGGTCATGCCTTCTGGCGTGAGTTTGACCCGTCGCGTGGTGCGCTGGAGAAGCTGGGTGCCAAGTTGATGTTCCAGTGCCTGTATCTGGCGCGAAACACTTCCTTTTGGCAAAGCAAAGAAATCCGCCGCGCGGGAAAAACTTTCCAGCTCCGCGACTTTGATGAACAACTGCATTGCGTGAATTTTATCCATTTCTTTGACCGATTGTTGTTCACAGCGAAACAGTAACGCGCATATCGCATTGTTTATTGTTTTTTCTAACATCTAATGCCGGGTTTCACAATGTTGTCATGACGAATGTGGCGATTTCTCAGCAGGAAAAGGGCGGAATAGCTTTCTGAGAAAGGTGAATCCCCCTAAACAGAGCGTATTTTTCAGCGATTCCCTTTAAAGTGAATAGAGGACGTGTTGGCTATTTGTGCTTATTTTTGTCTCATTGCCGTTTGTTATTTTTGCTTGTGGTCGCGGAGTTTCATTTTTAATTGCATGCGTACTAACCACCAATATAAGGAAATCCTCAAAATTGTTTTAAATAGTGCCCTCGACATGTAATTTCAGGCGTTTAGCTGTAACTATTTATATCGGTAACTATTTTCTACGCGTCATCTCTGTAGAATGGCCACCGCCAAATGGCGAATTCTTATTTTTTCTCGCGGGTAATACCCTTCCACTACTTAAGTCTTTTTAACGTATTCAGGTGGAGATTCAGTTATGCAAATAGTCATGTTTGACAGGCAGTCAATATTTATTCATGGAATGAAAATCAGTTTACAGCAGCGTATTCCAGGAGTGAGTATTCAGGGGGCCAGTCAGGCAGACGAGTTATGGCAAAAGCTGGAAAGTTACCCTGAAGCCTTAGTTATGCTCGATGGCGATCAGGATGGTGAGTTTTGCTACTGGTTGCTGCAAAAAACCGTGGTGCAGTTTCCTGAGGTTAAGGTGTTAATCACGGCGACGGATTGCAATAAACGGTGGTTACAGGAAGTTATTCATTTTAATGTGCTGGCCATTGTGCCTCGTGATTCAACCGTCGAGACATTTGCGTTGGCGGTAAATAGTGCGGCGATGGGGATGATGTTTCTGCCTGGAGACTGGCGGACGACGCCGGAAAAGGACATTAAAGATCTCAAATCGTTAAGCGCCCGCCAGCGGGAGATTTTAACCATGTTAGCGGCGGGCGAATCAAATAAGGAGATCGGCAGAGCGCTGAATATCAGTACCGGAACGGTAAAAGCGCATCTGGAATCCCTGTATCGCCGTCTGGAAGTGAAAAATCGCACCCAGGCGGCAATGATGTTAAATATCTCCTCCTGAAGAGGATAATTTTACAGCCAGCAGGAAGTTAGCGGCTGGCTGTAAAAATATTATGGTTCGCCGTACAAACCAATTAAACGGCGTACCACACCGTTAGTCCAGCCAAACCCATCCTGCAACGGATACTCGCCACCGCCGCCTTCGCGGGGAACACCATCGGCAATATGGTATTTCTCGATCATTTTGTGCTGTTCCAGATAGAACTGATTCACCGTTTTCAGCCAGCTGCGCGCGATTTCATCACCCAGAAGGTCATCGCCATACATTTTAAATCCCTGAATTGCCATCCATTGTAACGGTGCCCAGCCATTGGGTTTATCCCACTGTTCACCGGTTTCGTACTCGCTTGCCAGAATCCCGCCAGGTGTCAGTAACCGGCTGCGTACGGCGTTTGCCAGACGATCGGCCTGTTCATGGTTCGCCATGCCGACATAGAGCGGCACAATGGCGGCAGCGGAAAACAGCGCCAGTTGTTCGCGTCGCCAGTCGTAATCGCGGTAGATGCCGTTTTCATCATCCCAGAGGTAACGGTTTACCGCATCGCGACGGGCACTGGCCTTCTGGCGGAACAGCGCTTCTGTCTCTTTCTCGCCTTTCAGCGCCGAGATGTTGGCGATGGCGCTCTCCAGTTTAAACAGGAAGGCATTCAGATCGATGGGGATGAACTGGGTGGTACGAATGCTCGCCAGACGACCAGTATCACGCAGCCAACGGGAAGAGTAATCCCAACCTGAGGCCGCTCCCGCGCGTAAATCGCGGTACACCTCGTTGGGCGGGCGACCAGAATGTTTCGCGGTTTCAACGTCCTCAAGCCAGGATTCGTCACGCGGCGTGTCGCGATCGTCCCAATAACGGTTGAGCAGCGATCCGTCCGGCATCCGCACAACATGGCGATAGGCCTGATTAGGGATCAACGATTCTGCACCGTCCATCCAGAAGGCATATTCCATTTTAAGGTGGTCGAGATAGCGGCGCGCACCGCGTACACCATCTTCTTCAAACAACTCCACCATCAGCGCAAAAACCGGTGGTTGCGATCGGCTCAAATAATAGGTGCGGTTGCCGTTGGGGATGTGACCATAGTTTTCGATCATCCAGGCGAAGTTATCGGCCATGCATTTCAGCAAATCTTCCCGACCACTTTCCGCCAGCCCCAGCATGGTGAAATAGGAATCCCAATAGTAGGTTTCGCTAAAACGGCCGCCCGGGACAATATATGACTGCGGTAGCGCCAGCAGAGAAGACCACGGAATGTGATCCTGTGGTTCGCGGGTTAGCACCGGCCACAGCTGGTCGATATGCTCTTTCAGGGAATTTTGCGGGTCCGATACATACTCGCTGGAGTAGACCTCCGGCAGCCAGAAGTGATTTTCAACAAACTTGCGCAAGTCAAAATCACGATGACGGCGCACTTTACGGTAGCGGATTAAAATATCCAGCGGGTCCATTTTGGGTGCGCAGTCGGGAAAGGTTTTACTGTCGGGGAAAATTTTCGCCGACTGAACATGCTCGAACAGTTCGAGATAGCGATCGGCAGGCGTCAGCGCATCAGAGGCGGGCAGCCCTTCAATCATCTCGGGTTCCGGTTCTGCCTCGATCATCTCATCCAGTTTTAATTCATACGGGTCCAGCTCATAGCAGAGATCGACTTCGATCATCAGTTCGTCTGGATTAGGGTTTTGAATTTTCTGATTGAGCATAAGGATCCAACCTCCGAAATTCGTCGCTAATTATCGGGCTTTTCTTTAAGGGTAGTCATTCGCTCCGCCTGGTGGGCGACAAAGCGTGCGGTGGATCACGTTTATTAACCTGTCAAAAAATATAACGCACTAATATCCATGGAATTTATAAAAATACGGATTTCGTGTTGTTTTTCATTTTCAGAACATTCAATCCTGCTCTCGCCGCAATCATGATATGCCATTCCTGATCTGGGTAATAGGCACAGGCTATCTTATTGATAGTTTATATTCATGTAATTGATTGATTCCTATCAAAAAGCGTATCTCACTGTTTTTTATGATGGCTTTGTCTCGCAGAGACGTTTGCAGCATTCTGGAAAATTTTCTGGGTCACAATAACTCACCACCGTGAGGGAAGAATAATGAAAATGGTCTCACGTATTACCGCGATCGGCCTGGCTGGCGTCGCGATTTGCTATTTAGGGTTATCTGGTTATGTGTGGTACCACGATAATAAACGCAGTAAACAGGCCGATGTTCAGGCATCTGCTGTCAGTGAAAATAATAAGGTTTTAGGCTTTCTCCGCGAAAAAGGATGCGACTATTGCCACACGCCTTCGGCAGAATTACCCGCCTATTATTATATTCCTGGCGCGAAACAGTTGATGGATTACGACATTAAGCTTGGATATAAATCTTTTAACCTCGAGGCCGTGCGTGCGGCACTGCTGGCTGATAAACCCGTTTCGCAAAGCGATCTGAATAAGATTGAATGGGTGATGCAGTATGAAACTATGCCACCAACGCGTTATACCGCGCTACACTGGGCGGGTAAGGTGAGTGATGAAGAGCGGGCGGAAATACTGGCCTGGATTGCAAAACAGCGCGCGGAATATTACGCCAGCAATGATACTGCTCCGGAGCATCGCAATGAACCGGTGCAGCCCATCCCGCAAAAATTGCCTACCGATGCGCAAAAAGTGGCGTTGGGCTTTGCGCTGTATCACGATCCCCGTTTATCGGCTGATAGCACCATTTCATGCGCTCATTGCCATGCGTTGAATGCGGGGGGCGTCGATGGCAGAAAAACATCGATTGGTGTTGGTGGCGCAGTTGGGCCGATTAACGCGCCGACGGTATTTAACTCAGTATTTAACGTTGAGCAGTTCTGGGATGGTCGTGCGGCAACATTGCAGGATCAGGCTGGTGGACCGCCGTTGAACCCGATTGAAATGGCGTCGAAATCCTGGGACGAAATTATTGCTAAGCTGGAAAAAGATCCGCAGCTTAAAGCGCAGTTCCTCGGCGTCTATCCGCAAGGTTTCAGTGGCGAAAATATTACTGATGCCATTGCTGAATTTGAGAAAACATTAATTACGCCGGATTCCCCATTTGATAAATGGTTGCGTGGAGATGAAAATGCGCTGACGGCGCAACAGAAAAAAGGCTATCAATTATTTAAAGATAATAAATGTGCAACTTGTCATGGTGGTATTATTCTCGGTGGACGTTCCTTTGAACCGTTGGGGCTGAAAAAAGACTTTAACTTTGGGGAAATTACGGCGGCGGATATTGGTCGTATGAATGTGACTAAAGAAGAGCGTGATAAATTGCGTCAGAAAGTACCCGGTTTACGTAACGTTGCTTTAACGGCACCGTACTTCCATCGCGGTGACGTGCCGACGCTGGACGGGGCGGTGAAACTGATGCTGCGCTATCAGGTAGGCAAAGAGCTGCCGCAGGAGGATGTGGATGATATCGTAGCTTTCCTGCACAGTCTGAACGGGGTGTACACGCCGTATATGCAGGATAAACAATAATTAATTTGATCGCCCGAACAGGAATGTTTGGGCGATTTTTATTACGATAATAAAGTCTGTTTTTAATATTATCATGTTAAATGTTTATATTATAAAAAGTCGTTTTTCTGCTTAGGATTTTGTTATTTAAATTAAGCCTGTAATGCCTTGCTTCCATTGCGGATAAATCCTACTTTTTTATTGCCTTCAAATAAATTTAAGGAGTTCGAAATGGACCAGAAGCTGTTAACGGATTTCCGCTCAGAACTACTCGATTCACGTTTTGGCGCAAAGGCCATTTCTACTATCGCGGAGTCAAAACGATTTCCGCTGCACGAAATGCGCGATGATGTCGCATTCCAGATTATCAATGATGAATTATATCTTGATGGCAACGCTCGTCAGAACCTGGCCACTTTCTGCCAGACCTGGGACGACGAAAACGTCCATAAATTGATGGATTTGTCGATCAATAAAAACTGGATCGACAAAGAAGAATATCCGCAATCCGCAGCCATCGACCTGCGTTGCGTAAATATGGTTGCCGATCTGTGGCATGCGCCTGCGCCGAAAAATGGTCAGGCCGTTGGCACCAACACCATTGGTTCTTCCGAGGCCTGTATGCTTGGCGGGATGGCGATGAAATGGCGTTGGCGCAAGCGTATGGAAGCTGCAGGCAAACCAACGGATAAACCAAACCTGGTGTGCGGTCCGGTACAAATCTGCTGGCATAAATTCGCCCGCTACTGGGATGTGGAGCTGCGTGAGATCCCTATGCGCCCCGGTCAGTTGTTTATGGACCCGAAACGCATGATTGAAGCCTGTGACGAAAACACCATCGGCGTGGTGCCGACTTTCGGCGTGACCTACACCGGTAACTATGAGTTCCCACAACCGCTGCACGATGCGCTGGATAAATTCCAGGCCGACACTGGTATCGACATCGACATGCACATCGACGCTGCCAGCGGTGGCTTCCTGGCACCGTTCGTCGCCCCGGATATCGTCTGGGACTTCCGCCTGCCGCGTGTGAAATCGATCAGTGCTTCAGGCCATAAATTCGGTCTGGCTCCGCTGGGCTGCGGCTGGGTTATCTGGCGTGACGAAGAAGCGCTGCCGCAGGAACTGGTGTTCAACGTTGACTACCTGGGTGGTCAAATTGGTACTTTTGCCATCAACTTCTCCCGCCCGGCGGGTCAGGTAATTGCACAGTACTATGAATTCCTGCGCCTCGGTCGTGAAGGCTATACCAAAGTACAGAACGCCTCTTACCAGGTTGCCGCTTATCTGGCGGATGAAATCGCCAAACTGGGGCCGTATGAGTTCATCTGTACGGGTCGCCCGGACGAAGGCATCCCGGCGGTTTGCTTCAAACTGAAAGATGGTGAAGATCCGGGATACACCCTGTACGACCTCTCTGAACGTCTGCGTCTGCGCGGCTGGCAGGTTCCGGCCTTCACTCTCGGCGGTGAAGCCACCGACATCGTGGTGATGCGCATTATGTGTCGTCGCGGCTTCGAAATGGACTTTGCTGAACTGTTGCTGGAAGACTACAAAGCCTCCCTGAAATATCTCAGCGATCACCCGAAACTGCAGGGTATTGCCCAGCAGAACAGCTTTAAACACACCTGATAACATAACGTTGTAAAGGTGATGCTGCCAACTTACTGATTTAGTGTATGATGGTGTTTTTGAGGTGCTCCAGTGGCTTCTGTTTCTATCAGCTGTCCCTCCTGTTCAGCTACTGACGGGGTGGTGCGTAACGGCAAAAGCACCGCCGGACATCAGCGCTATCTCTGCTCTCACTGCCGTAAAACATGGCAACTGCAGTTCACTTACACCGCTTCTCAACCCGGTACGCACCAGAAAATCATTGATATGGCCATGAATGGCGTTGGATGCCGGGCAACCGCCCGCATTATGGGCGTTGGCCTCAACACGATTTTCCGCCATTTAAAAAACTCAGGCCGCAGTCGGTAACCTCGCGCATACAGCCGGGCAGTGACGTCATCGTCTGCGCGGAAATGGACGAACAGTGGGGATACGTCGGGGCTAAATCGCGCCAGCGCTGGCTGTTTTACGCGTATGACAGGCTCCGGAAGACGGTTGTTGCGCACGTATTCGGTGAACGCACTATGGCGACGCTGGGGCGTCTTATGAGCCTGCTGTCACCCTTTGACGTGGTGATATGGATGACGGATGGCTGGCCGCTGTATGAATCCCGCCTGAAGGGAAAGCTGCACGTAATCAGCAAGCGATATACGCAGCGAATTGAGCGGCATAACCTGAATCTGAGGCAGCACCTGGCACGGCTGGGACGGAAGTCGCTGTCGTTCTCAAAATCGGTGGAGCTGCATGACAAAGTCATCGGGCATTATCTGAACATAAAACACTATCAATAAGTTGGAGTCATTACCCGTTGTAAAAACCGAATGCCCAGCCTTTAAAAAAACAGCTGGGCATTCGGTTGCTTATTAATCGCAATAATATATTGGCTGTCTATTCATCGTGTTGATAAGATATATGTTATATGAATGTTTATTAAATGTAGCGATTGCCTTTAATGTCACGAAAAGGGATTATTTGCTTGCTATTAATTTCACTGCGTTCTTAAACACGTTTTTGTATTATAAATCCAGTCATCCTGCCCGTAGAACATCACACATTATCATCCTGTTCTCCCGCTTCGTTTAAATTTATTTATCAATCAATTTGACTTAAGAGGGCGGCGTGCTACATTAATTAACAGTAATATGTTTATGTAATATTAAGTCAACTATGCAATCATTACATGGGAATTGTCTAATTGCGTACGCAAGACATAAATATATTCTCACCATGGTTAATGGTGAATATCGCTATTTTAATGGCGGTGACCTGGTTTTTGCGGATGCAAGCCAAATTCGAGTAGATAAGTGTGTTGAAAATTTTGTATTAGTATCAAGGGATACGCTTTCATTATTTCTGCCGATGCTCAAGGAGGAGGCATTAAATCTTCATGCACATAAAAAAATTTCTTCATTACTCGTTCATCACTGTAGCAGAGATATTCCTGTTTTTCAGGAAGTTGCGCAACTATCGCAGAATAAGAATCTTCGCTATGCAGAAATGCTACGTAAAAGAGCATTAATCTTTGCGTTGTTATCTGTTTTTCTTGAGGATGAGCACTTTATACCGCTGCTTTTGAACGTTTTGCAACCGAACATGCGAACACGAGTTTGTACGGTTATCAATAATAATATCGCCCATGAGTGGACACTAGCTCGAATCGCCAGCGAGCTGTTGATGAGTCCAAGCCTGTTAAAGAAAAAATTGCGCGAAGAAGAGACATCATATTCACAGTTGCTTACTGAGTGTAGAATGCAACGTGCTTTGCAACTTATTGTTATACATGGCTTTTCAATTAAGCGAGTCGCAGTGTCCTGTGGATATCACAGCGTGTCGTATTTCATTTACGTCTTTCGAAATTATTATGGGATGACGCCCACAGAGTATCAGGAGCGATCGGCGCAGGGATTGCCGAACCGTGACTCGGCGGCAAGTATTGTTGCGCAAGGAAATTTTTACGGCACTGACCGTTCTGCGGAAGGAATAAGATTATAGAATTTTACTCAGACATAAAAAAAACCCGGCATAGGGGACCGGGAAGAGGATAGTCTGCCGTCTCCAGACTAATAAACCGTTATAACACTCCCTGTTGGCACGGGAAACTTTGTGCTCTCAGTAAGTTAAATATAACTTTTACTGGAAATAAGATCAGCCATTTTTTTATAAACATAAGCTATACGCTGTGCGAAAATATATTCGTGCTGCATTTACTTATTATCAATTAACTGTTATGCAAAACTACTTTGTGGATAAATTTTGGTCCTACCAAATCTGGCAGTTTTTGCGCTAAGAAACAGTCTGGCAACATTTCATTAGTATACTGAAATTGAAATAATCGCAGTATGAAATATAAGGGATAATCATGACTCATGTCTGCTCGGTGATCCTCATTCGTCGTTCATTCGATATTTATCATGAACAGCATAAAATATCGCTGCATAACGAGAGTATCGTGCTGCTGGAGAAAAATTTGGCAGACGATTTTGCGTTTTGTTCACCGGATACGCGACGACTGGATATCGATGAGCTGACAGTTTGCCATTACTTACAAAATATTCGTCAGCTACCACGCAATTTAGGGTTACATAGCAAAGACCGTCTATTAATTAACCAGTCACCCCCCATGCCGCTGGTGACGGCGATTTTTGATAGCTTCAATGAATCCGGGGTAAATTCACCGATACTGAGCAATATGCTCTACCTTTCCTGTTTATCGATGTTTTCTCATAAGAAAGAACTGATCCCCTTACTTTTCAATAGCATCAGCACTGTTTCAGGAAAAGTTGAACGCCTTATTAGCTTTGATATCGCCAAACGTTGGTATCTGCGTGATATCGCGGAAAGAATGTATACCAGCGAGAGTCTCATCAAAAAAAAGTTGCAGGATGAAAATACCTGTTTCAGTAAAATATTACTCGCTTCCAGGATGTCGATGGCCAGACGATTACTCGAGTTACGTCAAATTCCTCTGCATACTATTGCAGAAAAATGTGGCTATAGCAGTACGTCGTACTTTATAAACACATTTCGACAATATTATGGTGTAACGCCACATCAGTTTGCGCAACATTCGCCAGGTACCTTTTCCTGACATATTTTGCATTTGAATATTGGTCAGGATCTCACACCTGCTTCATGTGAAACTCTTCCCTGATGATTTCTGCCGGGCTACCGGCTAGTTCTCTTTCGCAGTTTGCCAGGCGGTATAGGTATTTTCAGGAGGAAAAGACTCGGCATGTTTGGGATTATTAAGCTGACAATTCATACGATTACGGGAATGTGGGTCAGTATTGTGCTGTTCAAATTGATGACGAATGGCTGGAGTGGTTTCTACTTTCAGTGCTGTGTACTAAGCCTGGTATTCCTGACGGTTAGCTGGTTGTTGAGTGGTGAATGGTTAGCAGGAAAGAGTAAGGCTGAACCTTCACGTTCAACCTTACTCTCATTTACACGTTACGCTTTTTTAAAGCGGGCAAAGAGATGTTCCACTACAACGAAAAAGACCGGAACGAAGTAAATTGCCAGCACTGTTGCGGCAAACATCCCGCCCATCACGCCGGTACCTACCGCGTTTTGCGCGCCAGAACCGGCACCATGACTGATAACCAGCGGCAGCACGCCGAGAATAAAGGCCAGAGAGGTCATCAGGATTGGGCGTAAACGCATCCGCGCCGCTTCGATGATTGCCTCTATCGGCGTTTTCCCTTCTTTCTGCATCATCTCAACGGCAAATTCGACAATCAGGATGGCGTTCTTGGCGGAAAGCCCGATGGTGGTCAGCAAACCAACCTGGAAGTAGACGTCATTACTTAAGCCGCGCAGATCGGTGGCCAGTAATGCGCCAACGACGCCTAACGGAACAACCAACATCACCGAGAACGGAATTGACCAGCTCTCATAGAGTGCGGCGAGGGCGAGGAACACCACGACCAGTGAAATGGCATACAGTGCAGGAGCCTGGTTTGAGGATAACGCTTCCTGATACGACAGTCCGGTCCATGAGTAGCCGACGCCTGCCGGAAGTTTAGCGACCAGGTCTGCCATAAATTTCATAGCGTCACCGGTACTTTTCCCGGCCGCCGCTTCACCTAAAATCTCCATTGACGGGATGCCGTTGTAGCGTTCCAATCGCGGTGAACCATAGGTCCATTCGGTAGACGAGTAGGCAGAAAGCGGTGCCATCGTGCCAGAGGCGTTGCGTACATACCATTGGTTGATGTTATCCGGCAACATACGGAACGGCGTGCCTGCCTGGACATACACTTTTTTCACCCGCCCCTGGTTGAGGAAGTCGTTCACGTAGCTGCTGCCGAAGGCGGTGGAAATTGTCTGGTTGATATCAGACAGCGCCACACCCATTGCCTCAGCTTTCGCGGCGTTGACGTTCACTTTGAACATCGGCGTATCTTCCAGGCCGTTCGGGCGTACCCCGGTGACCTGGTCAGGCGATTGCGCTGCCAGTGATAACAGCTCGTTTCGTGCCTGGGTTAGTTTTTCGTGCCCCAGGTTACCGTTGTCCAGCAGTTCCATATCAAAACCTGACGCGGTACCCAGTTCAGCCACCGCGGGTAAGTTGAACGGGAAGACGACGGCTTTATTGATACTGCTTAACGCAATCATTGCCCGCTGAATGATCGCGGTAACCGAGTTTTCCTCACCGACACGTTCAGACCACGGCTTGAGACTGATAAACGCCAGGCCGTTGTTTTGCCCCTGGCCGCTGAAGCCAAAGCCGCCAACGGTAAACACCGACTGAACATTATCTTTCTCTTTTGTAAGATAATAATCCGTCACCTGTTGCAGCACTTTCGTGGTGTTAACCATGGTGGCACCGGAAGGTAACTGCGCGGTGGTCATAAATACCCCCTGATCCTCTTCTGGTAAGAAAGAGGTCGGTGTACGCAGGAACAGCACCGCCATCCCGGCGCAAATCAGCAGGTAGACCACCATGTAGCGACCGGTACAACGCAACAGCGAGCGGGTGCTATCGGTATAGTGCTGAGTTGATTTTTCAAACAGCGTGTTGAAGCGTGCGAACAGGGCGTTAGGTTTGTGACCGCCTTCCGGCGCGGCTTTCAGAATGGTGGCGCACAGGGCAGGGGTCAGGCTCATTGCCACAAATACTGAAAGCAGCATGGAGGAGATCAGCGTGATGGAGAACTGGCGGTAGATCTCCCCGGTTGCGCCGCTCATAAAGGCCATCGGCATAAACACTGCGGAAAGAACAACAGCAATACCGACCAGCGCACGTTGGATCTGCCCCATCGATTTATGCGTCGCTTCCTTCGGTGGTAGCTTATCTTCCGCAATGACACGCTCGACGTTCTCCACCACCACGATGGCGTCATCCACCAGTAGCCCTATCGCCAGCACCATCCCGAACATAGTTAACGTGTTGATGGTGAAACCGACCGCCGACAAGATCGCAAACGTCCCGAGAATAACCACCGGTACGGCAATCGTCGGGATGATTGTGGCACGGAAATTCTGCAAAAACAGATACATGACCAGGAAGACGAGGATGATAGCCTCAACCAGTGTTTTAAAAACTTCCTGAATAGAAATTTCGATAAACGGCGTGGTGTCGTAAGGATAAACCGTCTTCAGACTTGCGGGGAAATAGGCTGATAAGCGGTTCAGCTCCTCTTTGACTGCCCGCGAGGTATCCAGGGCGTTTGCTCCGGTAGCCAGTTTGATGGCGATCCCGGCAGCAGGTTTGCCGTTATAGCGCGCCACGGTGGAATAATCTTCCGCTCCAAGTTCGACGCGGGCGACATCACGCAGCAGCACTTGCGAACCATCTTGCTGAACTTTCAACAGGATTTTGCCAAATTCTTCCGGCGTTTGCAGACGCGTCTGCACAATGATCGAGGCGTTTAGTTGCTGGTCTGCCGCCTGTGGCATGCCACCCAGTTGACCACCGGAAATCTGGTTGTTTTGCACCTTAATCTGGGAAATAACATCGGAAGGTACCAGATTGTATTTATTGAGTTTTTGCGGGTCCAGCCAGATACGCATGGCGTACTCGGAACCAAAGAGCTGTACGCTACCAACGCCCGCGGTACGGCTTAGCGGGTCTTTGATATTAGACGCTACATAGTCCGCGATATCGTACTGGTTGAGGCTGCCGTTATCAGAAATAAACGCCGCTACCATCAGAATATTACTGCTCGACTTATCAACGCTAATCCCCTGCTGCTGCACCGCTTCAGGTAATGAAGGCATAGCGAGTTGCAGTTTATTTTGCACCTGAACCTGTGCGATATCAGGAGATGTCCCAGTCTCGAAGGTCAGAGTGATAGAGGCATTACCCGCCGCATCACTGGTTGAAGACATGTACATCAGGCCATCAAGCCCATTCATATTTTGCTCAATCACCTGAGTGACCGAGTCTTCTACCGTTTGCGCATCGGCACCTGGATAGGTAGCGCTGACGGTAATGGTCGGTGGCGCAATCTGCGGATACTGCGCAACCGGTAAGTTCATGATCGCCAGACCACCTGCAAGCATCATAATAATGGCAAGTACCCAGGCAAAAACCGGGCGATCAATAAAATAGTTAGCCATGAAAGTCCCCTTAAGCCTGCAACGTTATTGTTTCGATTCGGTGCTGGCGTTTTCCTGGCTGGAGGAAATTGCTCGTGCTTTGATACCCGGACGAATGCGTTGCAAACCGGAAACGATCACCCGATCGCCAGCCTGCAAGCCAGAGGTGACAACCCACTGGTCGCCGATGGCTTTGCTGGCTTCAATTTCGCGTAGCTGCACAACATCGTCTTTATCCAGAATGAGCGCCGTTGCTTTACCCTGGGCGTTGTGGGTGACGCCTTCCTGCGGCACCAGTAATACATTCTGGCGGCTACCTTCATCCACTAATGCCGTGACGTACATGCCAGGCAGCAAGTCACCATTTGGGTTGGGGAAAATCGCCCGTAACGTCACGGAGCCCGTGGTTTCATCCACCGTCGGGTCGGAGAATTTCAGCGTGCCGGTCTGGCTGTAGCGTTTACCATTTTCCAGATTGAGCTGTACTGGCGTACTGCCCTGAACCTGTTTGATTTGCCCACTGGCGACCTCTTCTTTCATGCGTAAGAAATCTTGCACCGACTGCGTGAGATCGACATAAATCGGGTCCAGACGTTGTACGGTAACCAGCGAATCTGCCTGATTAGCGGTAACGAGTGCGCCGACGGTCACCGACGATTTCCCGCTGACGCCCGTAATCGGCGAGGTGACATTCGCGTATTGCAGATTGATCGTCGCCTGTTCAACAGCCGCTTTGGCGACGGTGACATTGGCTTCTGCTTCATTCAACTGGGTGCGCGCGGTGTCGTAATCCTGACGGCTAACGTAGTTGGTCTTCAGCAACGATGCCTGGCGGTTAAAGGTGATGCGGGCATTGCTGGCGGTAGAGAGCGCTTTCGCCAGCGAGCCTTTGGCGGAGTTTAGCTCGGCCTGTAAAGGTGCAGGATCAATCTGATACAGCGAATCGCCCTGGTTCACTTTATCGCCTTCGATAAAGTTGCGTTTAATGATAATACCGCCCACCTGGGGACGTATCTCGGCAACTTCATAAGGAACGGTTCTACCGGGCATTTCGCTCAACACATTGACCGAACCGGGGGAGAGTGTGACGACACCGACCTCAGGCGTCATGGCGGCGGCGTTTTCCGCCGATTTGTCATCGCAGGCGGTGAGCATCGCGCCGCAGAATAACAACGGTATTAACAGCTTTCTTCTTCTGTTCATTTTAGTCCCTGAAAATTCTTGAGAAATAACGGTTCTTTAAATTGCGCGCGAGGAGAGATATGAGGGATTTACAGACCAGCGGCATAGTGGGGTTGTCAGCCAGTAAGGTGGGATACAGGTATAGTGATCGACATGGTGAGGTCAACGACAAAAAAAATGTTGCCGTTCTGCCAACAGTTCCTGCCAGCATTCGGGCAACGAAGGGTTCTACTGGTGGATACACATACCAGGGGAATAAAGTCGTTTTAGCCTCTCCTTTAGTAATCACCGGGGGTAATGAAATCAGCATCTGCATCCCTCGTCATGCCAGCCATCAATTTCAGTTGCTTATGTCCTGACTAAAAATAAGATGTGATACCCAGGGTGACGATGTCGCTCATACGTCTTAGTTTCAGCTTGTACATAATGTTGAATTTCTGAATCTTTAATGTTTGTTGCGAAATATTGAGCGTCGACGTGATATTGCTTTCATTTTTATTTTTCAGAATCAGTTGCATAATTTTGAACTGATTATGTGAAAAACATAATTGTGAATTCTTATGGGGCAAGTGTTTACCATAAGTAATCTCAAGAAGATTTTTGATACTTTCTTTGCGGCTAACAAAATAAATAGGCGCTTTAGCTTTTAGTTTACTGATGTGATAAGGTGCCAAAACAATAATTCTCTCGGCATCTAATTTCTCCAGAAATTTAATCGCTTCTTCATCAAGGATATGATTGTGATAGGTATCAATGATAACCTTGAAGGGTTTATTGCCTACTTTTTTGATCTCTGACAGGGAATTGATTTTTATCATTTCGTGATTATCTTTCAACTGCCAAAAGCCCTGTAAAAGAAAAGAATCTTTCGTCATGAGAAAAATCATAACTTGCTCCTTAGCCGTTATCGTTTCGAACATGTCATCCTTTTCATTATTTACATCCTTGTCCGAATCGTTGTTCAATATAGTAAACGCCTATAAGAACTTTGCCCTTCGTGAACTAATACGTCTATTAACACTAATCAATACTTCAGATTTATCCATCACGCACTCCATATATTGATCCTAAGTAAGATTCCTGGTTGTTATCAGTTTGTAAACAGTAAACAAAAAGTTAACGTTTGCGGATTACTGCCCAAGAATAAGTTATCAATAACCAGTTTGTGATCTCTGAAGAATATTACTAAAGTTAAAATGTAATCCGATTTAAATATCGAGTCTCCTTGTTTCGACTTAAGCTGGCAATTGGATTGCCAGCTTTCTTTTAACGCATTGAAATTACCTGAGTAAATAACGCATTCATGTCTTCAGGTTTTTATATAGCGTCTGGAGACACGGATATTTATGCAATGTAATCAATGCCAGTTGCAAAAAAATGAACCCGGATTACTTATTTAACCGCCCATAGCATCAACGCTTACGGAACTCTTTGTTCACTTTCCCACTGCACTTTTAAAACATTAAACCTGACTACGGAAAATATCAGCCATGATAATGTTTGAAATGGCTAATTTGCCATGGAGTGAAAAAAATTAGATGAAATTCAGTAGGTTGAAATAATCACTAGCAGGTAATTATTTCAATGATAGTGCGCAATTGATCTACAACGCTGCGTAGCGGTGAGAGTATTAATCGGATCATAGTCACATCAAGTGACTATGATCCGGGTGACATCCGGGATAATTATTGCTGCTTAACGAACAAACTGGCGAAGCTGAACAGGCTGGCGGCGCTAAATATCAGTTCAATTCCCACCAGTGTGGAAACCAGCGTTACAGACACCATCGGCGTTGCACCAAGGAATATCCAGGCAATGACGATATCCAGCACACCAATAACGAGCTGTAGCCAGCTGCCTTTCATTGAACGCTGACGATACCAACTCATCAGGCGAATAACCCCTGCAACACAGAACAAACCGGCAATAAATGCCGCAATGGCAAAAATGCCCAGCTCCGGTGCGCGGATGAAGAAATAGCCGATCAATAAATAGGCGACTGCGACGAGGAAACCGGATAATACCGGCCAGAAATTATGACTGCGGTTGCTGAATAACCCGACAATAAGCGCAATGCCCGAGCAGATTAATAATGCACCCACTACTGTGCTTAAAATATCGCCAGAGACGAACGGGAAACTGATACACAGCAACCCGACGATAAACAACAGCACGGCAATAAACTGGATTGCTCTGCGATGTTTTTTAAGCATCTCCAGATCAAACTTCAAAATTGTTGCCTTATCTATATATAACATAGAACCACCCTATAAAATTAAGAAGAAAATCCCCTGCTATCAATCTATGCCAAAAACGCGTCTAAGAATGCAGTCGATTTAATAAAAATTTCCTAATTACAGTATCTGATGCATCTGTAACTCATTGTATTGAAATAAAAATATCTGATTTTGATATTTTCTATCAACATGACATATACAGAAAACCAGGTTATAACCTCAGTGTCGAAATTGATTCGTGACGGCTCTTTCACTTTATAGTTGAGGATATTACGATGAAAAAAGTATTAGGCGTTATTCTTGGTGGTCTGCTTCTTCTGCCAGTTGTAAGCAATGCAGCGGATGCGCAAAAAGCAGCTGATAACAAAAAACCGGTCAACTCCTGGACCTGTGAAGATTTCCTGGCTGTGGACGAATCCTTCCAGCCAACTGCAGTTGGTTTTGCTGAAGCGCTGAACAACAAAGATAAACCAGAAGATGCGGTTTTAGATGTTCAGGGTATTGCAACCGTAACCCCAGCTATCGTTCAGGCTTGTACTCAGGATAAACAAGCCAACTTTAAAGATAAAGTTAAAGGCGAATGGGACAAAATTAAGAAAGATATGTAATTCCGGGAATGCGTTACATCGTACTTCCTTGCATATTGAACAGGCCGGAATATCTTCTTTAAAAGCAGCTATTCCTCCTGTTCATATATAATCTCTATATTGAATGGGTTACAAAATGAATATTTCATCTCTCCGTAAAGCGTTTATTTTTATGGGCGCTGTAGCGGCTTTGTCACTGGTGAACGCACAATCTGCGCTGGCAGCCAATGAATCCGCTAAAGATATGACCTGCCAGGAATTTATTGATCTGAATCCAAAAGCAATGACCCCGGTTGCATGGTGGATGCTGCATGAAGAAACAGTATATAAAGGTGGCGATACCGTTACTTTAAATGAAACCGATCTCACTCAAATTCCTAAAGTGATCGAATACTGTAAGAAAAACCCGCAGAAAAATTTGTATACCTTCAAAAATCAAGCATCTAATGACTTGCCGAATTAATGAGGTACAAGTAAAAAGGAGTAGCAAGTTGAGCCATCTTGCTGCTCCTTTTTGCATTTTTATATGACAGCAGAATTTATTATACGTCTTATACTTGCGGCAATTGCCTGTGGCGCTATTGGCATGGAAAGGCAAATGCGCGGCAAAGGAGCAGGGTTACGCACACATGTATTAATTGGCATGGGAAGCGCCCTGTTTATGATTGTTTCGAAATATGGTTTTGCTGACGTGCTGTCTTTAGATCACGTCGGACTCGACCCCAGCCGTATTGCTGCTCAGGTGGTGACGGGCGTCGGGTTTATCGGTGCAGGTAACATTCTCGTTCGTAACCAAAATATTGTAGGTCTGACGACGGCAGCGGATATCTGGGTGACCGCCGCCATAGGTATGGTTATTGGCAGCGGTATGTACGAACTGGGTATTTATGGTTCAGTGATGACCTTGTTGGTGCTGGAAGTCTTCCATCAATTAACCTTCCGCCTGATGAACAAAAATTACCATTTACAGCTGACATTAGTGAACGGTAATACGGTATCAATGCTCGACTGGTTTAAGCAGCAAAAAATAAAAACGGATTTAGTTTCGTTGCAGGAAAATGAAGATCATGAAGTGGTCGCCATTGATATCCAGCTTCATGCCACAACGTCGATAGAAGACCTGTTGCGATTATTAAAAGGTATGGCAGGGGTGAAAGGCGTTTCAATTAGCTAATCTGTGTGGCAGCGTAGCCAGACTCACCGTAAGCCTGAAATTCACACCAGATAATCAATATGCTGATGGCGTACCAGCTCATTGATCCGCTTAAGATTGAGGATCATCATGATATTGTGTTTATGGCAGTAGAACGTTTTTAGCGATATTTTCAGTTTCTCCAGAATATCTTCCGTTGTCATTTGATTCGCAATGCAGCTCAGAACCTGATGTTGCTTGCGCGAAAGTGACACATTCGCTTCAGGCACAGAGCAGTAACTGCCATTGATGAGTGCGACAAAATCAATGATAGTGATAGTCCGCGGAACAAAGGTCACCGGTACTTTCCCCAGACAGCGTTTAATATTAAAGGGGGAGAAAATAATCACATGGACAGGTTTTAATCGTTCAATTTGAGTGAGAAAATTAGAATGAAATACATTATTCATTAATGTATCAATAATGACGAAGGCATTCTGATGCAACATTACGTCGATCTCTTCTTCGTTCTGTATATGAACGACATTACCTTTACTCAGAATGTTTTTCATCGCGGTGAAGAACATCGTATCCCTGGTAATTATAAGAAACATAACCGACTCCTGGTGCGGACATTAACTTTATAATCAGTTTGCCAAAGGTAATTAACAGGACAGGGCTTATAATAATAATAGTTAGCTTACTGTATATTAATTTTATGTAATACATGATGCAGATGCTGAGAAAGCATCTGCATCTTTCGGTGGTGTTATTTGACCAGCTCAGGTGTTACCTGACTCACCGCATTGGTGTAGTAAGGCGCACCCCAGCCCGGTTCCGGCCAGAATGCACCATAGCCGTAATCCCACAGGTTATAGGTGGTATTAACCACTTCTCTCAAATGCCACACCTGGATGCCCTGCATATTCACTTCCAGGAAGTTATACGGGACTTTATTGATAAAGCCTGGTTGTTCACCCTGAATGGTACCGAGGATGGTAACAAAGTGATTACGATAGTTCACTGGATCAAGGAAGCCGCTTTGTCTGGCGAGCAGTCGGCCCTGATAGTTGGCTTCAATATCAGGCTTCGCATAGCTATCCAACGGTAATACAGCGATTTCTAACAACGTATCCGTTTTGCCATTGATAACGTTGATAACCTTCCCACCAAAGCGCGCTTGTTGACCAACATATAACCCCGGCTGGTTATGAACAGCAACAAAACTTTTTTGAATATCAGGTTGGTTATTGCCTTTGATATTTTGCGGAATTGAACTACATGCGGCAAGCAAAAATGAAAGGCTGAGGATGAGTGCACCTTTTGTCATGTTCATGTTACTATCCTTATCAACAAATATTAAAACCATAATAGATATTTCTTTATAGTTTTCATCTGATTCTGAGGTGATATGCCTGATAGTAACGTAAACCTGTCTGATGTTTATATCCCTTCTGTTTAGTTCAATTCCGTTATTTTGGGGCGTGGTATGAGTATCCATCGCCCAATAATATAACCCTTTGTTTTAAAATTACATAAAATCTATTTTTATTCAATAATTATAAAGTGCTAATAATCAATATTATGGTATTATATTCTGATAATGATTTGATAAGCGAATTCTTTTGCCAGATGGTATTTCTATTTCCACCCCATAATTTATATCTTTTTCATTAGGAAGTGGCCTCTTTAAATAAGGCGTGTGTGACATTTTTTTGGGGTTAAGCGTCTCGTATTGAAATACTTCGAACTGATATTCAGACATTTCTGCCCATGTTTGAATTTTATTGTATCGAGAGAGTGTCGCAAAGGCTTTAACTTGCTTATAACATTGTTTTTGGAATTCTTGCTGATATGTTAATATGTCATTGTATGAAAGATTGGTTATCCTAGCCTCTAAAAATTTAATTATTGTCGAAGCAATTTCCGCTTTTGCTCGTAAAAAGTTGTCATTAATGGTTAATAATGTTGAAAATAAACCTTCGATTTGTTTGTCAAGATATTGTCCATCTTTATATAATTTGGGGGTAGGGTGTTCTTTATGTAAAAAATAGTGTCACCTAAATTTGCGTCAGTGAAATTTATATTAAGTAGATCTTCGAAATAAAACCTTGACAAGGTTAGAACGAACCCGGACAGGTTCTGTCCTGTCATATTGAAATCAATAAAGTTGGTTCCGGCAAAGACTTTCATCCTGTTTTTATTTTCACTGTGCTCAATATATAACTTCGTCATTTTTTGATACAGGCTTTGAATATCTTTTATATTAGTTGGTAAGTCAGCTCGTTGTTCAGCAATAAAATTAGTATCTGAAAACATGGTTTGGACACTGAATGTTATGGGTATTCCCTCTTCTACGCTAATTTTAGTTATGATTGCCTTGTCGGGTTTAGGATTAGCGACAACAATGATTCGACATTCAGCACTTTTGTTTTTTTCATATCTAATGTTATTAATCTGATTAAGTATTGATTGTGTCTGTTGCGTAAGTGGTGTCGAACTTATCGTTTCAATGTTATTAATAAGACTTACAAGTTGAACCACAACTTTTGAGTAGTCTGCATTTGTATATGTGGTGTTCGTGTGGCATGCATTAATTTGTTGGAGTTGTTGTTGCGCTAAATCAAATTGTTCAGGGTTGTATCCTTCTCCAGAGAATGTGGAATTAATGGGGTGTTGTTCTTCCCGATTATCACAAGGCCACTTCGGTGTGTCTGGCGTTTTAACATCGTCGGTATTTGTTGTGCGGTTATAAATGTCACCGTTATATGTATTTATTATACCTGGGGTAAAGTCAATTGACATAACATTCCTTATTCATCATCTGTTTATGCTAGGATTTTTAAATTGGATAATTAGAACAGGAATGGATTTTCTTCTACACACAATAAATATAATGCGTCATATCTTCCTGATATAATTACCTTTGACTTCCCTTTTATCTCCACCCGGTAATATTTGTGTATAAAAAAGGGCAGTGATAGTATCGTAAAAGAATACGTTAATAACTATCAAAAAGCGCTCATTTTAAAAAGTTATTATGTTCTCCGATAGTGTGTAAAGTGATATTTTTGTGATGTTTTAGATGTGTAATAATGAACCAGGTTAAAGTGTATTTAAAAATGTGTTGTATTGGCGACTGAAATCTGCCCTTTAAAAGGGGGGATGGTACTGAGACAAAGAGACATTGCTTCTCCAATAAAATGTCAGAGAAGCATGATTACGTGGTTATTGTCTGCTGATGACTTACTGACCGAGCCGTCATCATTCTCAATGCATTAGTTAAAACATTTGTAATTTTTAAGGATTATCCTATCTATGATTTTCTACTTAGAAGGATATGGCACTAACTATGCATCTTATAGTTTACTGCTGGCATCTATTTAAAATAGCAATTGAGTCAAATAGCCCATCAAGATAGCCATACCTAATATAACCGTCAGGAATGCAGCTATCATCGGCATTCTGAACATTGATTTAAGTAATATCACTTCCGTCAGGCTTGCGCCGGCACTGCCGATGATTAATGCCATTAATGCTCCCAGACCCATTCCTTTTGTCATCAGAACAGATGCCAGAGGGATAACCGCCTCAGCCCGGATATACAGCGGAATACCGACAACGGCGCTTAATGGGATGGCGAAGGGATTATCTGCTCCTGCATGAGCGGCAATCCACGCTGAGGGAATAAAGCCATAAATAAAAGAGCCTATTAATACCCCTAACAAAAGATATGGCAGTACATCTTTAAACTGTTGCAACGCATCTTTGGTGGCTAGTTTTATGGGATTAATACTTACTACAGCTTTGGTACTGCAACAGGTAACTACGGGGTTCTCAATGGCTTTAGCCGCTGGACTACAACAACTCACTTTTATGGGCGTATATGTCGTTCCCGGCGAAGTTTTTGCTAGAGCACAACAATTTGCTGATGAGCTTTTACTGGCAATGATATGACGTTCAAACCCCAGAGAATCTAGGATAATACTGGCAAGAACGGAGACGCCGGCGGCGATAATCGCGTACAACAAGGTGACTTTCCAACCAAAGGTCATCCACATTAGTCCGACGATAATGGGATTAAGTAATGGTGAAACAAATAAAAAAGTGAGAGTCGGACCAAACCCGGCTTTCGCTGACAACAATCCACGTAACATGGGTATTGTCGAGCAACTACAGAACGGGGTAACGGCTCCCAACAGAGCAGCCAGGAGATAGCCTCTCCCTTTTCTGGCCCCCATCATCTGCTGGATTTTATGGTCTGGCACCTTTTGTCTTATCAGGCTGACACCGGCACTAATCACTATAAACAGCAACGAAAGCTCGACGGCGAGAAACACAAACATCTCTGCGGCATCTTGCAGCATCGCAAGCCAACTACTCATACGTAACCTCATTGGATAAATCTATATTTCCAGAATAATCGAAATGAAATTCAGATCAAGATATTTCTGGTATTATCGAAATATCAACCAGACAAAGGGGGTGTCATATGCAGTTGGAAGAAGTTGCTAAAGCGCTGAAAGAGCTAGGTCACCCGACCCGTTTGTTCATATTCAAACACCTGGTCAAAGCGGGGGAGCAAGGTTTGCCGGTCGGTGAGTTGCAAAAGCAGCTTGGGATACCCGGCTCTACACTCAGTCACCATATTTCAGCACTGGTATCGGTAGGGCTGGTTAAACAAAACCGTGAGAGTCGGACGCTGATGTGTGTTTCGCAATACGCAATGCTGGAAGCGATAATTGAATTCTTACGCGAGGAGTGCTGCGTAAATAGCAAAATTGCCTGATGCGCTACGCGCTACAGATTTCATGCCATGCACGGTTTTGTAGGTCGGATAAGACGCGTTAGCGTCGCATCCGACATAAACAAAGCGCACTTTACCAACTATGGGCAGTGGATATCGCCGCTTTATTTCAACCGCTTACCCGCTTCATCAACCACTTTCTCGCCATCTTCCTTGGAGAATGCGCCTTTTTGCGCATCTGGCAGAATTTCCAGCACCACTTCTGAAGGGCGGCACAGGCGAGTTCCCAGCGGCGTCACCACAATCGGGCGATTAATCAGAATCGGGTGCTGAAGCATAAAGTCGATTAACCGATCGTCAGTAAATTTATCTTCTGCAAGGCCCAGTTCCTCATACGGCTCGACGTTTTTACGCAACAGCGCGCGTACGGAAATCCCCATATCGGCAATGAGTTTTACCAGTTCATCGCGCGTTGGTGGTGTTTCCAGATAATGGATAATGGTCGGTTCTGTACCGCTGTTGCGGATCATCTCCAGCGTATTACGCGATGTGCCGCAGGCCGGGTTGTGATAAATGGTAATGTTGCTCATATCAGTATCTCATTACAAAGTGAAAGAGAGACGAAGCGCCAGCGCGACGAGTGTCACAAACAGCACAGGCAGGGTCATGATAATCCCTGTACGGAAGTAATATCCCCAGCTGATAGTCATATTCTTCTGCGAAAGTACGTGCAGCCAGAGCAGCGTAGCCAGGCTACCAATTGGGGTAATTTTCGGTCCCAAATCGCAGCCAATCACATTGGCATAAACCATCGCTTCTTTGATAACGCCAGATGCCGTGCTGCCATCAATGGACAACGCGCCAACCAGTACCGTCGGCATATTGTTCATAATAGAAGAGAGGAAGGCGGTGAGGAATCCGGTGCCGAGCGTCGCGGCCCACAGGCCGTTATCCGCCAGCACGTTGAGTACGCCAGAAAGATATTCCGTTAATCCGGCATTGCGCAGGCCATAAACCACCAGATACATGCCGAGCGAGAAGATGACAATCTGCCAGGGGGCACCGCGCAGGACTTTACCCGTATTAATCGCATGACCGCGTTTAGCGACGACAAATAATATCAGCGCGCCCACAGCTGCAATGGCGCTCACCGGAATGCCGAGCGGTTCCAGGACGAAAAATCCCACCAGCAGAAGCAGTAAAACAACCCAGCCAGTTTTGAACGTAGCAGGATCTTTGATCGCTTCTGCGGGAGATTTCAGCAGCGCCATATCGTAGTTCTGCGGAATATCTTTGCGAAAATAGAGATGTAACATCACCAGCGTGGCAACAATCGCGGCGATATCCACCGGCACCATCACCGAGGCGTATTCGCGAAAGCCGAGGCCAAAGAAATCAGCGGAAACGATATTCACCAGGTTGGAGACAATAAGCGGCAGGCTGGCGGTATCGGCAATGAATCCGGCCGCCATCACGAACGCCAGCGTAGTGCCTTTACTGAACCCTAAAGCCAGCAGCATGGCGATGACAATCGGTGTCAAAATAAGCGCCGCGCCATCATTGGCAAACAGGGCGGCAACGGCAGCACCGAGCAGGACAATCCAGGTAAACAGCAAGCGACCACGACCATTACCCCAGCGTGAGACGTGCAGCGCCGCCCATTCAAAAAAGCCGGACTCATCTAGCAGCAGGCTGATGATAATGACGGCGATAAACGCAGCCGTCGCGTTCCAGACGATATTCCACACCACCGGAATATCACCCGGATGGACCACGCCCGTAACTAACGCCAGTACTGCGCCGAGCGTTGCACTCCAGCCGATGCCTAAACCTTTCGGCTGCCAGATAACCAATACGATGGTCAGGACAAAGATAGCGCCTGCCAGTAACATAATGCCTCCCGGATAAAACACATCTGAAAATTCATATGTGTTTAGCTAAATTTTTAACTGCAAATGTTCTTACTGTCCCCGGAACAGTTTTGTCGAGCCAGGTTGCGGACAATCGCCTGAACCTTTTCCTGTTCACATCGCCAGGCCTCATCAATAATTTTCGCCGCCCATGCTGGAATATGCGGTGATAAGCGGTAATGAACCCACTTACCTTGCTTGCGGTCCAGCAATAGCCCGCTTTCACGCAGCAATGCCAGGTGGCGGGAGATCTTGGGCTGCGACTGGTCGAGAGCAGTGCAGAGATCGCAGACGCATAACTCTCCCAGTTCGCTGAGCAGTAAAACGATGCCCAGACGGGTTTCATCAGCAAGAATTTTGAACAATTGGATGGGTAACAGAAATGACATATTGCGCTCCTGATTGTTGCAGGTAGTGTCTCTCTTCGAAGCGGATAAGTCAAAAACATATATGACTTAACGAATGTGTAAGTGCAGAGGAAGGTAATAGGTGTGAATTTTGAGTTGGCTATTCATTTGAAAGGAGGTCTGAATCAGGACGTAAAAAAACCGACTTTGCGTCGGTTTTTTACTTTCCAGCCCTGAGTTGGTGGCACTGGCTGGAGTGAGAATGCCATTATCTAACGCATCAATGCTAATACCATACTGAAACTATTGCAAGGACATGCTGGTTTTATAACCTGAATGTACTGTATGATTATCCAGTTAGCTCTGAGGCATTTTCACTCTGGTAATGCGCATAAACGCTTTCAAAGTCCTGGTCAGAAGTACGGGTGGTGCCGTTAACTGATGCTCTGGCCGGAGTGAGAATGCCATTATCTAACAATAGGGCATGCGCCGTGACAGGCAGTGGATGAGTAAGCGGATGCATTCTCACTCCATCGCATGGAGAAAACGGGTGATTGATAAAGCAATCATCGTTCTTGGGGCGTTAATTGCGCTGCTGGAACTGATCCGCTTTCTGCTTCAGCTTCTGAACTGATAGCGGAAACGTAATTAAGGGCTAAGAGCACACTACTCTTAGCCCTTTAACATTTAACGCATTGTCACGAACTCTTCTGCCGCCGTTGGGTGAATGGCGACGGTATTGTCGAAGTCTTTTTTGGTTGCACCCATCTTCAGCGCCACCGCGAAGCCCTGCAACATTTCGTCCATACCAAAGCCAATGCCGTGAATACCGACAATCTTCTCTTCCGATCCAACGCACACCAGCTTCATGCGGCACGGCTGGCGGTGAGTGGTGACGGCGGTATACATCGCGGTGAAAGAGGATTTATACACTTTCACCTGATCGTCGCCATACTGCTCGCGCGCCTGCGGTTCCGTTAAACCAACAGTACCAATCGGCGGATGGCTGAAGACCACGGTCGGAATGTTGCTGTAATCCAGATGCTCATCCGGCTTGTTATTAAACAGGCGTTCAGAGAGACGGCGACCCGCTGCAACTGCCACCGGTGTCAGCTCCACTGCACCCGTGTTATCGCCCACCGCGTAAATACCTTCAATATTGGTGTTTTGATATTTATCGACGACGATATAGCCTTTTTCGTTAGTTTTAACGCCAGCGGCTTCCAGGTTGATGTTGTCATTGGCAGGCTCGCGACCAATCGCCCAAATCAGGCAATCCACCGTTTCACTGCGACCATCTTCCAGCTCCAGCGTCAGGCTACCATCGGCATTTTTCACTACCGCTTTCGGGATGGCGTTGGTGTGCAGCTGCGGGCCTTCGGCGTTCATCACTTCGACCAGCGTTTCGGAAATCATCGGGTCGAAGCTGCGCAGCGGCGCATGTTTACGCACAAACAGATGCGTTTTCGCGCCGAGGCCGTTAATCACGCCCGCCAGCTCAACGGCGATGTAACCCGCGCCAACAACCGCCACGCGCTCTGGCAAAGCAGGAAGGGCGAAGAAGCCATCAGAATCAATACCGTATTCCACGCCCGGAATATCCGGGTGGCTCGGACGACCGCCTGTGGCGATCAGAATATGATCGGCCGTGATGGTTTCGCCGTTTACCTCCAGCGTTTTGGCATCAACGAAGCGGGCAAAGCCTTTGATTACATCAACGTTATTTTTACCGAGCACGTTTTCATAGGAAGTATGAATACGGTCGATATAGGCGGTACGGCTGGCGATCAACGTTTCCCAGTTGAATTTATTGATAGTGGTATCAAAACCATAATCCGGGCCGTACATATGGATCGCTTCACGGATTTGCGCCGCGTGCCACATCACTTTTTTCGGCACACAGCCAACATTTACGCAGGTGCCGCCCAGCTCTTTGGCTTCAATCAGCGCACATTTCTGGCCGTACATAGCCGCGCGGTTGATGGAGGCGATACCGCCGCTGCCGCCGCCGATGGCGATGTAATCATAGTGTTTAGTCATGACAAAGTGTCCTTATCGTTGATTACCGCGATTGTAGCGCGAGACGTAATAGGTGCCAGCAATGGCTGCAATTACTCCGGCACGATCCAGCTTACGGTGGCGTGCCCGGTGCCTGCCGGAACCAGTTTGCTGTGCAGCCACGGCAGCACGTTATTCATCTGCTGTTCCAGTTTCCACGGCGGGTTAATCACAATCATGCCGGAAGCGGTCATGCCACGGCGATCGCTGTCTGGCAGTACCGCCAGTTCAATTTGCAGAATTTTGCGAATACCGGTCGCTTCCAGATCGTGGATCATGCGCTTAATTTGCTGACGCAGCACCACCGGATACCACAGTGCGTAAGTACCAGTGGCGAAACGTTTGTAACCTTCTGCTATCCCGCTGACCACCGCCTGATAGTCGGTTTTCATTTCATACGGCGGGTCGATAAGGATTAAACCACGGCGGGAAACCGGCGGCAGTTTGGCCTTAAGCTGCTGGAAACCATCGGCTTTTTCGACGCGCGCACGGCTGTCTTTCTGAAATTCAGAACGCAGCAACGGGTAATCGCTCGGGTGCAGTTCGGTCAGTTGCAGGCTGTCTTGTTCGCGCAGTAGCTGGCGAGCAATCAATGGCGAACCGGGGTAGTAACGCAACTGACCGCTACGGTTGAAGTGTTTTACCACATTGATGTACGCCTCCAGTTCTGCGGGCAAATCGTCCTGCTGCCAGATACGGGCGATGCCTTCGAGATATTCGCCGGTACGCTCGGCATGTTCGCTGCCTAACTGATAACGCCCGGCCCCTGCGTGGGTGTCGAGATAGAGAAACGGTTTATCTTTCTCTTTCAGCGACTCGATGATCAGGCTCTGAACGGTATGTTTAAGGACGTCGGCGTGGTTGCCAGCGTGAAAGCTGTGGCGATAACTGAGCATGGGTAAAGGTGTTCCGGTAAGTAAAAATCGGCCCGTATTCGGGGCGCACAAAAGCGTATCAGGACAGTATACCGAAAAGAGGCCGCCGCCGCGAAAGCGTAACGTTTCTCATTGAAATTCACTACACTTAACCCCATGCTACACACATTATGTAAAGCGCCTGTTGAGCGCTTCCTTAACCTCTTTAACCAGGACTGCGCGAATGACGAATCCGTTACTGACTCCCTTTGAATTGCCTCCGTTTTCTAAAATTCTCCCGGAACATGTCGTTCCAGCCGTGACTAAGGCGCTGAACGACTGCCGCGAAAATGTGGAGCGCGTAGTAGCGCAAGGAGCACCGTACACCTGGGAAAATCTCTGCCAGCCGTTGGCGGAAGTGGACGATGTGCTGGGGCGTATCTTCTCCCCGGTCAGCCACCTGAACTCGGTGAAAAATAGCCCGGAACTGCGTGAAGCGTACGAACAAACCCTGCCGCTGCTGTCGGAATACAGCACCTGGGTAGGGCAACATGAAGGGCTGTATAAAGCGTATCGCGACCTGCGCGATGGCGATCATTACGCCACGCTGAACACGGCTCAGAAAAAAGCGGTTGATAACGCACTGCGCGACTTCGAACTCTCTGGCATCGGTCTGCCAATAGAGAAACAACAACGCTACGGTGAGATTGCCACTCGTCTTTCCGAGCTGGGCAACCAGTACAGCAACAACGTCCTCGATGCGACGATGGGCTGGACCAAACTCGTTACCGACGAAGCGGAGCTGGCGGGGATGCCTGAAAGCGCGCTGGCTGCGGCAAAAGCCCAGGCCGAAGCGAAAGAGCTGGAAGGCTACCTGCTGACGCTGGATATCCCAAGCTACCTGCCGGTAATGACCTACTGCGACAACCAGGCCTTGCGTGAAGAGATGTATCGCGCTTACAGCACCCGCGCCTCCGATCAAGGCCCGAACGCCGGTAAATGGGATAACAGCAAGGTGATGGAAGAGATCCTCGCTCTGCGTCACGAACTGGCGCAACTGCTGGGCTTTGAAAACTACGCCTTTAAATCCCTTGCCACTAAAATGGCAGAAAACCCGCAGCAGGTGCTGGATTTCTTAACCGATCTGGCAAAACGCGCGCGTCCGCAAGGCGAAAAAGAGCTGGCACAACTGCGCGCCTTTGCCAAAGCCGAATTTGGCGTCGATGAGTTGCAGCCGTGGGATATCGCGTACTACAGCGAAAAACAAAAACAGCACCTCTACAGCATCAGCGACGAGCAGCTGCGTCCGTACTTCCCAGAAAACAAAGCGGTTAACGGCCTGTTTGAAGTGGTGAAACGTATTTACGGCATCACCGCTAAAGAGCGTAAAGATGTTGATGTCTGGCATCCGGATGTACGTTTCTTCGAACTGTATGACGAAAATAACGAACTGCGCGGCAGCTTCTACCTCGATCTGTATGCCCGTGAAAACAAGCGCGGCGGGGCGTGGATGGATGACTGCGTAGGCCAGATGCGTAAAGCTGATGGTTCGCTGCAAAAACCGGTCGCGTATTTGACTTGTAACTTCAACCGCCCGGTAAATGGTAAACCGGCGCTGTTCACTCACGACGAAGTGATCACCCTGTTCCACGAGTTCGGTCACGGCCTGCACCATATGCTGACCCGCATCGAAACCGCTGGTGTTTCCGGTATCAGCGGTGTGCCGTGGGATGCGGTCGAACTGCCGAGTCAGTTTATGGAAAACTGGTGCTGGGAGCCGGAGGCGCTGGCGTTTATCTCCGGTCACTATGAAACCGGCGAACCGCTGCCGAAAGAGTTGCTGGATAAAATGCTGGCGGCGAAGAACTACCAGGCGGCGCTGTTTATTCTGCGTCAGCTGGAGTTCGGCCTGTTTGATTTCCGCCTTCATGCCGAGTTCCGCCCGGATCAGGGGGCAAAAATCCTCGAAACTCTGGCAGAAATCAAGAAACTGGTTGCCGTGGTGCCATCTCCGTCCTGGGGCCGTTTCCCGCACGCTTTCAGCCATATTTTCGCCGGTGGTTATGCGGCAGGTTACTACAGCTACCTGTGGGCTGACGTACTGGCGGCAGATGCTTTCTCGCGCTTTGAGGAAGAGGGCATTTTCAACCGTGAAACCGGGCAGTCGTTCCTCGACAACATTCTGAGCCGTGGCGGTTCAGAAGAGCCGATGGATCTGTTCAAACGCTTCCGTGGTCGTGAACCGCAGCTGGATGCGATGCTGGAGCATTACGGCATTAAGGGCTGATCATTCAGTGAAAATCTGCTTAATTGATGAAACAGGCGCCGGAGACGGCGCCTTATCTGTTCTGGCGGCCCGCTGGGGGCTGGAGCACGATGAAGACAACCTGATGGCGCTGGTGTTAACGCCGGAACATCTGGAATTGCGCAAGCGTGATGAGCCAAAACTTGGCGGCATCTTTGTTGATTTTGTTGGCGGAGCGATGGCGCACCGACGCAAATTCGGCGGTGGTCGCGGTGAGGCGGTGGCGAAAGCGGTGGGCATTAAAGGCGATTATTTGCCGGATGTGGTGGATGCCACCGCAGGGCTGGGGCGCGATGCCTTTGTGCTGGCTTCAGTCGGCTGCCGCGTGCGGATGCTGGAGCGTAATCCAGTCGTTGCCGCATTGCTCGACGACGGCCTGGCGCGTGGTTATGCGGATGCGGAAATCGGCGGCTGGTTGCAGGAGCGGTTGCAGTTAATTCACGCCTCCAGCCTGACGGCGCTGACTGATATTACCCCGCGCCCGCAGGTGGTTTATCTCGACCCGATGTTCCCGCATAAGCAGAAAAGCGCGCTAGTGAAAAAAGAGATGCGTGTCTTTCAGTCGCTG
Organism: Shigella dysenteriae; assembly: GCF_022354085.1. Classification (NCBI taxonomy): domain Bacteria; kingdom Pseudomonadati; phylum Pseudomonadota; class Gammaproteobacteria; order Enterobacterales; family Enterobacteriaceae; genus Shigella; species Shigella dysenteriae. The sequence continues at coordinate 4,555,280 of NZ_CP055055.1, read as the reverse complement.
GTGGGACCGGATCTTGATGCCGATGGATTACTGGAGCCTGCACGCTTGCTGGCGACCAAACGCGTGGTGGTAAAGCGCCCGGACTACGCGCCACCGCTGGCGAATGTCGCCACGCCAAACGCGGTAGTCACTAAAGGGCATAGGTTTGATATTTATGCAGGTACGCCAGTGTAAAAGTAAACCAGGGTAGCGATAACGCTACCCTGCTTTCTGCAAGAATAATTAATGGCTTTCCGGCGTCGCAATCATGCGTTTCAGCCACGGCACCATCAACAGCATCACTACTGCAACGCCCAGTGTGACCAGACCAATCTTACCAAACACGTTGGTATAGACGGGCAACGTCTCAAGCGGATCGGTAATGTTGTCCGGCACCGCGGTAAATGTTGCCACATAGCCGCCCAGCAAGAACGCGGCAGCCTGCGTCAGGAACCACATCCCGAGAATAAAGCCCATCAAATGCTGCGGCACCAGGGCAGCAATCATCGCCAGGCCAAGGGCGCTAATAAACAGTTCACCTAAGCTCTGGAATAAGTACACCAGCACGATAAACCATGGCGATGTCAGCCCCTGGGCATCCGCAAACCACATTCCCGCAGCTGCAGCCGTCAAAAAGCCCAGAGAGCACATAAACATGCCGAGAGTAAATTTCATCGGCATCGAGAGGTCTTTGCCTTTGTTACCCAGATGCGTGTAAATGCCTGCCAGTATTGGGCTGGCGAGTACCACCCAGAACGGGTTAAGCGCCTGGAAGCTGACCGGGTTGATGGAAAAACCGAGAATTTCATGATGCACGTTGTTGATGGCAAAGAAGTTCAGCGATGTTGGCATCTGGGCGTAGAGAATGTAAAACACCACCGCTTCGAGCATCAGGACAAAGGCGACAAACATTTTATTGCGCCCGGTTTTATCCAGCTTGAATGCCTGACGAAAGAAGATGATGGTGACGACGATGGAGAGAACAATCAGCACCAGATTGGCGACTTCTACGTTGTGCATCAGCCATGCACATACGAAGATCATCACCACGCTGCCAAGTAATACGTACAACAGTTTGCTGAAGCTCATCGGCTTGAAGTCGGGTTCAGAACCAATGTCTTTCACCATTCCACGACAGGCGATGTAAACCAGTAATGCGATAATTAACCCCGCCCCGCACAGGTTGTAGGTGACTGAATAACCGAATCTATCAGCGATCACAGGGGCCAGCGATAACGCTATCAACGAGCCGATATTGATCGACATATAGAACAGGGTGAATGCGCCATCAAGCCGCGGATCTTTCGGCGGATAGCACTTCGAAAGCAAGCTGGCTGGGTTAGCTTTAAACAGGCCGTTACCGACAGCGATAGTCCCCAGGGCGATGAAAATCAGGTCAGGCTTAAGTAGCGACATGCCGGTCATGAAGTAGCCAATCGCCAGCACAAGTGCTCCGAGAACAATGGTGCGTTTGGTCCCCAGCAGGTGGTCGCCGACATAGCCGCCAATGGAAATGAGGCCATAGACCAGCGCAGCAAAAGCACCAAAAGTGACAAAAGCCTGCTCTTGCGAGAATCCAAGCTGTTTAACGAAGAAAACCGCCAGTACGCCCTGCACGCCGTAGTAGCCGAATCGCTCCCATAACTCGACAAAAAAGATCATGAAAAATGGGCGAGGTTGCTGCAGCATCCCCATGGGTGTTGTTGTATTCATATTTATTAACCTTCCAATACCATCCTGAAAAGTATGAACGCGTAAGGGATAACGCGCGAAAAAGTTTACATCTGTCAGAGATTCTTAATATTGATGCGGTGAATAGATTAATGCACTATTACAACAGAAAATAACCAGCTGATCACACTAATGATGGAAAATATGATGGTGTTAAATGTTGTATTGGCAGGAGATTTTGATTGCGTACGCAGATCGTAGGCCAGATAAGGGGTTTACGCTGCATCAGGTAACAAGGCGCGCCAAAAAGCAAAACGCCCGCATATGCGGGCGTTCAGGAACACGTCGTGGAGGGATGATTATTCTTCTTCGTCGCGCAGCGGAACAATCAGCATATCAACGTGAACGGTGTTGATCAGCTGACGTGCGGAAGACATCAGTTTGCTCCAGAAGTCCTGGTGGTGACCACAAACCACCAGATCCATATCGTATTTCTTGATTGCATCGACCAGAACCTGGCCCAGGTCGCCGCTGCCGCTCAGGGTTTCAGTGATTGGGTAGCCTGCATTAGTGGAAAGCTCGGTCAGCGCATGATGTGTCTCTTCAGAGATGCGTTTCTGCATATCACCCAGATTCACATCAATAAGCCCGGTGTATAGGTCAGAGTAGTTTACATCTACGTGGATCAGAGAAACTTTCGCATTGTAGGGGCGAGCCATAGAGACTGCTTTCTCTACCAGAACTTTGCTTTCCGGGGAGAGATCGACTGCGATGAGAATGTGTTTATAAGCCATAGTGTTACTCCTTCCATAAAGTTGTCGATGACTGGCCAGCTAGCGTTTCTTGTGCCGTTACGTCACCCGCGTCCTGCGAACTACGTGCGCGGGGCTAACCCAGCCGTAAAGATTCAGTGTTAAGACCATCCTTACCTTATAGCGACCCGGATGATCCGTCAATCCGCCTTGCTTACCCGTTAGATAAACAAATTTTCGACATGAATATATTGATAGTGGTTAACCTTCTGGAAAAAAAACAACCTGATCTCCTACACTATCTATAGAGCCGCTCGGATGTTGGTCACCACAAAAGCGGTTTCTCCAGGACCTGGTGTTAACTGATTGGCAGCGTATCGGGAGCGGTAGCCCCGGGGTGGAACTCCGCGGGCAGGTCGCCGGGGAGGAGGTATGATAAGCACCGTCGCATTATTTTGGGCTTTATGTGTCGTTTGCATTGTTAACATGGCGCGCTATTTCTCATCACTACGCGCGTTGTTAGTGGTACTGCGTAACTGCGATCCATTGCTCTATCAATATGTTGATGGAGGGGGCTTTTTTACCTCACATGGCCAACCCAACAAACAGGTGCGTCTCGTTTGGTATATCTATGCCCAACGTTATCGCGATCATCACGATGATGAGTTTATTCGCCGCTGTGAGCGGGTGCGTCGGCAGTTTATTCTGACCAGCGCATTGTGTGGTCTGGTGGTGGTCAGCCTGATTGCCTTGATGATTTGGCATTAAGCACTTCAGCAATAATAACGCATAAAAAAAGCGGGCCAGTAAACTGACCCGCTCGTTTTGGTGCGTACGATTACAGGAACTGCAAGGAGAGCCAGTACAACCCGCCGGAAAGCAGTACCGCAGCCGGAAGGGTAAACACCCAGGCCATCAGAATACTGGTTACGGTTTTACGCTGTAAGCCGCCGCCATCTACCACCATCGTCCCCGCGACAGAAGAGGAGAGTACGTGAGTAGTGGAAACCGGCATCCCGGTATAACTCGCCAGGCCGATAGACACTGCCGCCGTCATCTGGGCAGACATCCCCTGAGCATAGGTCATGCCTTTCTTACCGATTTTCTCACCGATAGTCGTTGCCACACGACGCCAGCCAATCATCGTACCGATACCTAACGCCAGCGCGACCGCCATGATGATCCACACCGGTGCATACTCGATGGTGCTAAGCATGTCGGACTTCAGTTTCTTCAACAGGCGCTGATCGTCAGCACTCACGCCAGGCATCTTCACCACTTTGTCGATAGTGTCAGAAACGCACAGCATAATGCGACGCATCTGGCTACGTTGATCAAGCGACAGCTTGTCGTAGCTTTCCACATCGGTGGTCAACATGCCTTTCAGGCGGTTGAGCGCGTTAATGGTATTCGACGGATGGCAATGGAACTCCGCAGGTTGCGTTGCGCCAGCTTCCGGAGCCGGTACTAACTGATCAGCACCGGTAGCTTGTTTCAGCAGCGCAGGATGCTGCTCAAAGTAAGCTTCGACGTTGTTGATGGCATCACGGGTACGGGTGATTTCGTAGCCAGTGGCATTCATGTTCACTACGAAGCCTGCTGGTGCGACACCAATCAATACCAACATAACCAGACCAATGCCTTTCTGACCATCGTTTGCGCCGTGCGAAAACGCCACGCCGATAGCGGAAAGGATCAGCGCGATACGCGTCCAGAACGGCGGCTTTTTCTTGCCGTCTTTCTTTTCACGCTCCGCTGGGGTCAGGTGGATACGGGCGCGTTTCTTGGTGCCGCTCCAGTAGCGACGCAGCAAGAAAATCAGACCGCCAGCAAACACCAGGCCGACAATAGGGGAAACGATCAGAGAACCGAAAATACTTAATACTTTCGGGATATTGAGTGCATCCACCACTGACGTCCCGGTCATCAACGCATTGGTTAAACCAATCCCGATGATCGCGCCAATCAGCGTATGAGAGCTGGATGCAGGTAAACCAAAGTACCAGGTACCCAGGTTCCAGATAATCGCCGCCAGCAACATAGAGAACACCATGGCAAGGCCATGAGACGATCCCATATTAAGCAGCAGATCCGTCGGCAGCATATGCACAATGGCATAGGCAACACTCAGACCACCCAGCAAAACACCCAAAAAGTTGAACACCGCCGCCATAACCACGGCGAGCTGAGAACGCATCGCGCGGGTATAGATAACGGTTGCCACGGCGTTGGCTGTGTCATGGAAACCATTGATGGCTTCGTAGAACAGCACAAAAGCCAGTGCAAGCAATAATAACAGCCCGGTATGCAAATCCAGGCCAGCAAACAAATGTAGCATAGGACGTTACGCCATTTTGAGGACATGAACGCGGCGCATTATCAGTGACTTTCGCGGCGCGGGCAAAGTGAAATATAGACTTTTTTTGATTTGCCTCCTGTATGGATTTCACTCAAAAAATAATTATCTTATATAATTCAGGCAAATACTTCCTTTTAGTAATATTGATGCTGGTGCGACCACTGAGGAATCTTTACAATTCACGCCCGTTTTTTCTAAGAGGAGCGCAACGTGGAAAGGTTTGATGCCATTATTATAGGCGCTGGTGCGGCGGGTATGTTCTGTTCTGCGCTGGCAGGTCAGGCAGGACGCCGGGTTCTGCTGATCGATAATGGTAAAAAACCAGGGCGCAAAATCCTTATGTCTGGCGGTGGGCGCTGCAACTTTACCAACCTTTATGTCGAACCAGGCGCTTATCTGAGCCAGAATCCGCATTTTTGTAAGTCTGCACTCGCGCGTTTTACCCAGTGGGATTTCATTGATCTGGTCAATAAACACGGCATCGCCTGGCACGAGAAAACGTTAGGACAACTCTTCTGCGATGACTCCGCGCAGCAGATTGTCGACATGCTGGTGGATGAGTGCGAGAAGGGCAATGTAACCTTCAGATTGCGTAGCGAAGTGCTGAGTGTGGCGAAGGATGAAACAGGCTTCACGCTTGAACTGAACGGCATGACTGTCGGTTGCGAAAAGCTGGTCATCGCGACCGGTGGGCTGTCAATGCCGGGGCTGGGCGCGTCGCCGTTTGGTTATAAGATTGCCGAACAATTTGGCCTCAACGTGCTGCCGACCCGCGCGGGTCTGGTGCCATTCACTCTGCATAAACCGTTGCTCGAAGAGTTACAGGTGCTGGCGGGCGTGGCGGTGCCTTCCGTGATTACCGCTGAAAACGGCATCGTTTTCCGTGAGAACTTACTCTTCACCCATCGCGGCTTGTCTGGACCGGCGGTGTTGCAGATTTCCAGCTACTGGCAACCGGGTGAATTTGTCAGTATCAATCTGCTACCGGATGTGGATCTCGAAACCTTCCTGAATGAGCAGCGTAACGCACATCCGAATCAGAGCCTGAAAAACACACTGGCGGTTCATCTACCGAAGCGGTTGGTTGAACGCTTACAGCAACTCGGGCAAATCCCGGATGTTTCGCTAAAACAGCTCAACGTGCGTGACCAACAGGCACTGATTAGCACATTGACCGACTGGCGCGTACAACCCAACGGCACTGAAGGCTATCGCACTGCCGAAGTGACGCTCGGCGGCGTGGACACCAACGAACTCTCTTCACGGACGATGGAAGCGCGCAAAGTGCCTGGGCTGTACTTCATCGGCGAAGTGATGGACGTTACCGGCTGGCTGGGGGGCTATAACTTCCAGTGGGCGTGGTCGAGTGCGTGGGCTTGTGCGCAGGATTTGATTGCTGTCCGAGGACAATAAAGTTGTACACAAAGCACTAAAGTTGTAACCATTCTCAAAAAACGACGCTAATGTTGTATACTTACTGAATGTGTGGTTATAGGGTTGGAGACTATAAAATGCACATATAGGTACGTATCAATGTCGTTTTTAGGGTACGATCATGGCTAGGGGTAGGCGTCTCAAATCCTATTTGGATTATGAAAATGCGCTAGGTGACGGCATAGGAGTGGGCTATGGCCAAAGTTATCAGCCCTGGCTTAGAGCTCAGGACGTTAAATCCCGTGGAAACCGTTCGATAGTCTTTGGCCTTAAGACGTTTCGAAACCATCATCTCCTTTCTTCTGTCGAAAGTAACTTTTTCTATCTGGCTGAGTTTAATGACTCGGTGATTGATATCCGGGAACAATTCCCACTCTTTCCTCTCCGGCTTACCCAACAAATAGCAAATCATCTACATTTTCAACATCCTATGGTGAGGGGAGTAAGAGGAGTACCTGTCGAAGTTCTGAATGTTATGACAACCGATTTTTTACTGACCTTGAGAACTCCTGAAGGCGGACTTCGATACAAAGCTATAGCAGTAAAACATAACGAGAGCATACCTGAACGCGAAGCCCAAAAACTTGAAATAGAGAGGATGTTTTGGCAGTTGATTGATGTTGAGTTTCAAATTTATGTTGGCTCGGAACTCAATAACGTCGTCGGTAAAAACATTTGCTGGGCTACTTCTGTATTAAGAGATGGTTCTGAATTTTATGATAAATATCCTCTTGATAAAATCCTATGGAAGCTTAAACCAGATGTTTATCCCATAGTAGGACTACGTGCAATGATTTCATCAATCTTTGGGGTAGATGCACAAGAAGCGATGATGTTATTGCAGGCAATGATTGGATTAAAAATGATAAATGTTGATTTATCATATCCAATACTCGAAACCGGTCTGATAAAGATAATTTCCAATGACCACTATATAGGACTGAACGCAAATGGATATTATTAGGAATTCAGTCTGGCTCTCTCAAGGCACTGATTTGCTTGCAGAGGGACTTTACCGTGTTTTGGATTTTGACAGAAAGGTCGATTTGTTAATTTTGTTTAAAATAAAATCAGAAAGAACGGGTAAGCCAATCCCTTTCTCATTTTCAATGTTTAAATATTATATTGAATCAAATAGCATAACTTGTAAAGATTATATATATCCTTCATATATGTTAGTAGATGAGAAAGAATTAACAGATAAAGACAGAGGAAGGCGAGATGAAAATTACAATATCATTAAAGATCTTGTAGATGACAGAATGTTTCTGTTCGACTATGCATTACATAAAAAGTCGCACCTTTTAATGGATTACTCAAGAAATAAAAAAATATCACAATATACTATCAGAACGCTTCTGGCGTTGTATTGGCGACATGGGCAGGATATTTATGCATTGCTACCCGCATTCTCGAACTGTGGCGCCGCTGGGAAAAGTAGAATCAAACATGAAATTAAACTTGGGAATTCCAAAAAAAACAGAGCATTACCTAATGAACGATCACGTGTTTTCATTCTTAATGAAAGAGATATAAATAATATTAGAAAATCTCTCATTACGTATCATTATAAAGTTAACGGAGATACGATAAAGAAAACATTAGAGAGACATATTGATTTGTATTTTAGGGATGAAATTAAAACAGCAAACCTAGAAAATAGAGCTCCATATGTTCCTTCTTTAAAACAATTTTCATACTGGAATAAAAAACTCTTCACTAAAGATTTCTCGATAAATAAGAAGAACACGAAAAAAGAAATAGACCTCAAAATGCGGGCGCTTTTAGGTAGTGTGGCTAATACAACTGTTTTGCCGGGTGATGTTTTCGAAATAGACTCAACTGTCGCTGATGTACATCTTATTTCGAGTTTAAACAGACGAAAAGTCATTGGGCGTCCTACTATTTATACAGTGGTGGATCGTGCAACAAGAATGATTGTTGGCCTTCATGTTTCTTTATACCATGCTTCATGGCGAGCCGCCCGACAAGCGTTAGCAAATTGCTTTATGCCAAAAAAAGAATATTGTAGATTATTTGGAATCTCTATTACTGATGATGATTGGCCTTGTTCTCACATTCCATTAACATTGATGTGTGACAACGGGGAGATGATTGGTCTTAAACCTCAGGAAGAGATGACCCCCCTGACAAAACTTGAGTTTGCGCCAGTCGGTAGAGGCGACAGAAAAAGCATTGTTGAACGCTGTTTCGGCATTCTGAATGATGAGGTTATTCATAGGCTTATTGGAACAACACGAAGGGGAAAGATTGTTAAAGGAGAGCCAACACCGCAATCCAGGGCTTGTTTAACGATTCAGGAGGTCACGTCTTTACTGATTCGGGAGATACTTGCACATAATCAGAGAACGTATGAGGAACTGGCTTATATCAATCCCTTACTGATTGAAAATGATCTCGTAATATCACCAAAAAATAGTTGGATGATAAGCTTAAAGCACGGGAGATTCAGCGCAAGAGCCGTTGGGGCCGACGAAGTGATCGCACGATTGTTAATCCCTGTGAACGCTAACATTACCGCCGGTGGGATTCAGTACAATAATCTTTTTTATGAATGTGATCCTGAAATTGCATCAGGTGTCAGAGTATTTGGAAGAACCACTTGTGAAGCAAGAATAGATGACAATTGCGTAGATTATATATATGTAAGATTTGACAAAAATAGCATTTTCAAAAAACATTACCTACTTAAGAAAAGAGATGTATTTAAAGGGAAAGCTCATCTTGATACAGATGTAATGGCTGATTGGGTAGATACTCAAAAAGAAATTAATTTATTTACTCTGGATTCGCTCAGCAATATCAATAATAAAGATGAATTTAACAGGAAAGGTAACGAAAGATTAAATGAAATATACGAATCTCGCCGGGTACATGGTAAAAATATTAAAAAGAACAGGAAAAATGAACTTGATTCATTAGGGCGAACTCATGTTGCTAATGGAAGATCTGAACCCCTACTTCCTTCATCCAGTAATGTTCTGCTTTTGCCTGGCCGGGAGGAGAAACAAAGATGGTTAAAAGGTAAGAAGAAGACTGAGGACGCAGAATAATGAATCTTATACGGCGCGTTTCAGCGATATATAAAGAACAGGAGTTACCTGAGTATCGTGGCAATCCCTTAATTGAAGCACTTCCTGAAGCGCTTACGGAAGATGAAGTACTTCTGGAAATGAGTTATTTCCCCGAAATTGACGAAAAAATCCGCTGGACTGCCCCGGCGAATGTTAGAGAGCAGTATGTCGAACGTATAAAGAAATTCCGTTGCCCTCAAACCAATCTTATCCAGGCTTATAAGATGATCTTACGGGCACTTAGGGAAAGCTATGCAGCTCGTAATCCTTTAAAAAGCGGAACAATTCAATATCTTCATTACTATGGAAATGAGCGTCCTGATATTGAGCCAGAAAGTGGATATTTTAAATCCCAGGCTGAAACTATTACGATAGTTGGAATGAGTGGTTCTGGAAAAACTACCATGATTGAGCAAGTCATGGATCATTTCCCTCAGATTATAGAACACAGCAGCTATAAAGGAGTTTTTCCCGGCTTCAGTAAGCAAATTGTATGGGTAAAGATTAATTGTCCATACAATTCAAGTGTGAGAGACCTTTGTGAAGAGATTTTACAAAAATTAGATGATGCAATTGGTATTGAACGAACTACACCTGAGATTAGAAATGGTGCTCTGGCTCGCCAGATTGCACAAAGAATTAAATCATCATTTTTGGGTATCCTTGTTATTGATGAAATGCAGAGGCTTAAATTTTCAAGAACCGGGGGTGAGAGTAAGTTGATTGATTTTTTACATGAAATTGTAGATTCCATGGGGGTATCTATGGTTTTTTGTGGAAATCATCCTTTTGACGAGACGCTGACAAAGAAAATGAGAATTGCCAGGCGGGCAGAGTCTGGTGGTTACATGAAAATTAAGAATGTTAGATACGATTCACAAGACTGGCAATCGTTTATTCATTATTTATGGCCATTACAATGGACAAATGTTGAAACTCCATTAAATGATGAGTTAAACGAAAAATTATTCATTTTATCTAAAGGCAATATTGGATTGGCTCAGATGATTTATCGGGGGGCACAATTAAAGGTTATCGGTAGCGGCAATGAAATCATCACTGGCGCAGTCTTGTCGGCCTCTGTACCGGTACTCGTGAGTCATACGGAGGAATATAAGGATACTCCACTCCCGGGGGCCGCGACTGAAGATGAGGAAGCTAAATGGCTCTCTGCATCTAATGAGGGTGATGCTTCGGCTAAAATCATGGCAGAGAAGTCCCTAAAGTCTTTGATCCCTGGGGATATAGACAGGCCACAGCACAAGGAATTCGTAGGAAAAATAGACGAGGTTTTGCGCAATTTCGACGAGAAAATACTGTCTCTTGACCACGATCTTGTTATCAACAGAACAGCTGAAAAGAAAAATACCTACGATGCTCTTCAGCGTTGCGGGCTTATAAATATAGATCCACTTAATAAATTGTAATGAGGTAACAGTTCGTAACGGTCAAAGAGAGGTGTGGGAAATGAGAATGTTGCCTGTTTTGCCTGATGAATCCTTGTTCAGCCGGTTTTGTCGGACAACTACCGTGTACGGTATGTCCCCATCTTCTCTGTTAACGATCATTTTCAACAAACCTGATATGAACGTCCATCCAATTCTCAATTCAGGATTAAAGGCTATTTCTCTTCATACATCCGAAAGTGCAGATCAGCTCTGGCATGAACAGACTTTACTCCCTCTTTTTGCCTGGGCACTACCAATCAGTCGTAATGAAATTATGGATTTCAACACGACCCCTGCCAGGCTTAATCGATTGTGCCGCCTTAGTAATTTTTCACTAGGGCAGCGCACACTATTGAAGTTTTGCCCGGTTTGCGCTCGTGAAGATACTTTTCATTATGGTGTTACTTATTGGCATCTGGCGCATCAGCTTCATGGGGTTACAACCTGCCATCGGCATCCGGTAGCGCTTGAAAGCATCCATGTCCCTTCTTCACCGCACATACGTATTGGACTGATGCCTCCTGTTTCGTATACAGAACAACTTAGCAATGAGATAGACTTCGATTTTGCTAAGTTTTGTTATGAGTCCCTAAATATAATCAGAAGAAAAGATATTACACACCCCAATTACATGGATGTACTTAAAAAGTTGAATTTATTATCATTGGATGGAAATTTAAAGAAAAATGTATTCTACGCACATGTTTATGCTAAGTGCCAGTTATTTGGGGAGGGTTCATCGGGACTTATACCAACATCCCTAACTGATTATCATTACTGGGAGCCTATACTCAAAGACAAATGTTGTCAGCATCCCACAAAGCATCTTTTGCTTTGTTATTGTTTGTTAAATACTTGCTGGCCAACGTATGCAGGAAGTCGTACTAATAAAAAGAAAGAAATCTTTAAAAGTCATAAGAAATACAGTTTTCATATAGTTGAAAATAATACTAGTGTTAGCAACCTTGGGAAGGAATTTAGTCGCAGCAGATGTTACATTAAAACACTTATTTATAAAAAATACCTGAGGGCGTTTAAGCGAAACACAAAAATTAATATATTCACTGAATTGCTTATCAAGTCTATGGCTGTAAGGGGGTTTAGTCTGGCATCCATAGCTGAGAAAAACTCATTATCGGAAGGAGCTGTATCCTCTGTAATTTCATCTTGTTACGGTTTATGCTCATGGCGTAAAAAATGTAAAAAAGATTCTTTAAGACGGCGTCATAAGCAGAAAATATTAAGATTTATACATAATCAATCCGTTTCTATAACACGAAAGTTAGTCAAAGAAAGTTGTTATGCAAGTTTCTATTGGCTAAATAAACATGAATGTGACTGGCTTAATTCCTGTCTTCCTAAAACAATACGATGCTATAAAAATAAAAGAGTAGACTGGAGCGAGAGAGATATTATCTCATCATCATTAATAAATGATGTTTTATCTCAGGGGCAGTACTCGATGTCACTTACAAGTCTAGATGCTTTACTGGGAGGGCATGGCTGGCTTTTGAAATACAGAGATAAACTACCAATGACAATGATACTTCTCAGAAAAATGGAACTAATTAAATAAGAGGGAGTTATATGGTTTACGAAAATGAATTGTGGCACAGTTTTCTTCTGCGTTCACAGATAATGTATAACTTATCCAATTGCAGGAACATAATATCAAAGCATGGCGCACTAAGGTACGATGCCTTTCCTCGTTTCGAACTGATTGATATGTACAAATTGCATAGCTTGCAGGATATATATGACATTCTTGCCACTAGAAATGGTTATATACTAACTTCCAATATAGTGTCGTTATCTTCTGGTGTTTACGGGTATTTTAACGCTGTTGAAGATGCCTGTCGGAAAAATTTTCACATAACTAATTCATATCCATTGGTAAACATCTCAAACATTCGTTACTGTCACAAATGTATTGTTGAAGATATACACTCTAAAGGCATTGGTTATCTGCGTCATAGATGGTTGTTTGAATCTAAATGTGCAGTTCATAGTACCAGTTTATATGAGGTTTGTTTTGATAACTATTTGAATGCAGTGAAAGGACTTAGTGACTTAATTATAAGTGGAATAAATCCTCATGGTTATTGTTCCCTTGTGGTTGACGTTTCAAACCCTTTCAAAAATCCAGTGTATATATTACCATGTGCACGTAATAAAATTTTAAAATGGATTTCGGACAATAAAAATATGCTGATTTACTTTCTCTTTGATCTCTTCAAATGTAAGTCGCATTCAAGTTTATCTAAGGTTATCGAAGTCAAGATAATGCATGATAGATATATTTCTGCGGTGTTCAAGATGTTAAGTGAAGTTAATTTTTGTAATTTCAACTCATTTATTTCTGATATTTTTGAGGACGTAAGTTATGCCTCTATCGGACTTGATGATTATTCTGTTAATGTGCATTTTCTCAGGCTAAGGGCTGCAGATTGTAAATTTTGCCAGTTGAATGGTAAATATTTTTGCTCACTTTACAATGTAAAACTTCTTCGCTAATTTCACTTCATTTATAAAATACTAAGAAAGCTAGTTAGATAAGGTTTTATATTTTGACTGGGGCAGGAATAAATTATCACTCATAGAGTTTCCCTGGGGGTTACCACCTGTGTATGATGCCGGTTAGCAACAACGTCTAAAAGACCTGCGATCACGTGGGTCCCTCTCCAGCAAAGGGGCAAGGGGTGCTATATAACGGTGTACTGCTTACCCAATACGGCCTTGTATTTGAAAGATGCCGCATCTTGGCAGGATTCGTATTACAGCCTATAGTCTGTTAATGAGCATTACAGCCTATATGCTGTAAATCCCTGCGTTATGCTTGTTAACTCGTCGATACGGAAGGTCACTTATGAACACTCAATACGCTTTGAAGACTTTGAATCAGTTACGTCCTGTTTTAATCGGCTTTCGCAAAGCCAATGGACTGACGCAAAAAGATGTTTCTGAACGTTTGGGTATAACACAGCAAACTTATGCCCGACTAGAGGCCAACCCTGCAAGTGCGGGTTTTGAGCGTTTGTTTAGGGTGTTCAGCGTCCTTGGAGTGGAGATCGTACTTTCATCCAGGGAACCATTGTCAGATGCAAAGCCCGAATACGGAGCTATGCACAATTATTCTTCACTTCCAGCCAGGCGGGAGAAATGGTGACGCCTGGCGCTTCCCGGTCTAATTTTTCTTCAACAAGATTAACCCCTTAGCGGCCTGAAGTATCAGGTTGCGATAGAGCCTTTCATTTCTTCTGTTATGTTAAATACACCATTTTGAGCTATTTCGCTCGGCCTTAAATTATCTCTTCATTCTTCAGTGAAAATTTTATGTCGATCACATTATCGATGAATTTAGGAAATAATCCGTAAATGAAAATCTATCTTCTTTTAAATTCATCAGTGTCAGTAGCAAATATTACGCATAAAAGAATGGTTATTATTATCATTTAAATTATAAAGCTCATGAGTCAATTCCAAAAAATATAATAAGCATTGAAATCATTACCCGTGATTCTGGAGTTTTAACTTTGCCATGTAACCAACCACAAGTTAGTTTCCGGTGTTTTGAGGGGCAGTAAAGTTCTGAAAGCGCGACCAGATCATAATCCCGAAATGTCGTTAAGATATTCTGAATAACGGTTATCCCTGCTTGTTGGCAGGCATTTGAAAATATATTTTGTATTCAGGTTGCAGCAAAACGCTTTCTTACACACAGGACTTCATATGCGGCTCAGAAAATTAAAACTGAAAAACTTCAGAGGCTACAGAAACTCTACTGAAATCATTATTGATGAAAGCATGACGGGTATTGTCGGTCGTAATGACTTTGGGAAATCAACGCTTCTGGAAGCGCTGGCTATTTTTTTTGAAACAGAAGGAATGAAGGCTGACAAGAATGACATGAACTGTTTCAGCCTAAGAGAAGGGGACGGCCGTTTTGAAATAGCCTGTGAATTTGATGACCTGCCCGATTTTATCATGATCGACGACAGGGTGCAGACCACGCTCGCCTCAGAACATCTGCTGAATGAGGACGGCAATTTTGAAATCGTCAAAACGTTTAAAGCAACGACCTCAGGAAAACCGGAGCAGACCTGCATCCGCTGCATCCACCCGGATGAGGAGCCCCTGAGAAATTTACTGGGCATGAAAATTTCTGAGCTCAAGGCGGTGGGAAAAGAAGTTGAAAAAAATGTGGCGGATAAACGCACTGCATCGTTATGGCGTCAGGCCATCAGGGAAGCCGCAGCCCCCTATACCTGTTCGGAAATTATGCTGGATGTCGATAAAGAGTTCGGAACCGACACAAAATCATTATGGGGTAAGATCCTCGATTTGCTGCCCACGTATGCGATTTTCAAAGCCGACAGGGAAAGCAGCGACGGGGATTCCGAAGCTAAAAACCCCTTACAGCAGGCCGTAAAAGACGCTCAGGCTGCGCTGCAGGACAAAATTACAGCGCTGGAAAATGAGATTCAGGACAGCGTCCTGGATGTCGCACAGAGAACGCTGGATAAATTACGTGAAATGGCCCCCGAACTCGCCAGTGAACTGACTCCACGATTTAAGGAGAAACCCAAGTGGACCTTCAATTTCACCCTGGACGGGGAAAATGGCATCCCCATCAATAAGCGCGGCAGCGGGATAAGGAGGCTTATCCTGTTGAATTTTTTTCGGGCTGAGGCTGAAAAGAATGTCGCGGGGACGCCCAGAAATGTGATTTATGCCATAGAGGAGCCTGAAACGTCACAGCATCCGAACTATCAGATGATGCTGATGAAAGCGTTACTGGCACTGGCAGGCCAGCCGCACCGTCAGATTATCGTCACCACCCATGTCCCGGCGCTGGCCGGATTAATCCCTGTCGAAGGCGTACGTTATGTTACCCGAAATGAGGCGGGTGAACCCGTAGTAAAAATGCCGGATGACGCAGTGCTGAAGGAAGCCACTGAAAGCCTGGGGGTGCTGCCAGAGACCGGTATGGAAAGGGCGCAGGGGATTGTTCTGGTAGAGGGAAAGTCGGATGTTACTTTCCTGAGGCATGCGGCCAGTTCATTAAAACAGTCAGGTGCGCTGCCAGCCTCTCTGGAGGACGTGAAAATAGTGCCAGTCCTCATAGGAGGGTGTGGTAGCGTCAAACACTGGGTTACATTGAATCTGGCCAAAGATCTGGGGCTTCCCTGGTGCGTATTTCTGGACTCCGATATTGGGGGAGACCCTGCACAGGTTCTGTCCATCCAGAAGCGTAAAAAAGAAGTAGAGGAGGCCGGTAAGGTATTTTTCGCTACGCGCAAACGTGAGATAGAAAACTATCTGTGCCCGGATCTTATCGAGGAAATTACTGGTGTAGCCGTCACGTTTACGGACACCTGTGACGCTAAAAAAATAATCGGCCGGGCTGTGGGAATGAAACCCGATAATGTACTAGATAAATTCTGGCCTCAGATGACATCAGAAAGAATCATCTCAAGATCAACCTATCATGACGGAACGCAGGAGAGAAGCGAGCTGGTTGAGATCCTGAGCGACATTGTATCCATGACGAGATAATGTATTAAATAAGCATCTCAGGTGCATATATTCCGGTCCTCAACAAAGGACCGGAGTACAGAGTAGTAAAAACCCGAAATTAATCGGGTTTGAATTATATAAAGATTAACCGACTCCCGCGCCCAGGAACGATGTAAAATCACGCTTGTCGTGACATTTCTACAATGTTTACTTTTGACTATCAAGCCATTTATTCATCTGCTCAATTTCACCTTTTTGAGCTTTAATGATGTCCTGCGCGAGCTTTCTCATTTTCGGATCTTTTCCGTATTTGAGCTCGGTCTCAGCCATTGCTATTGCCCCTTCATGGTGCGCTACCATGCCTTTCGCAAAAGCCTTGTCGGGATCGGACTCATTTACGGCAGCCATCATTTTGTCATGCATGTCTTTCATGCCAGCCATATATTCCTGTGACGAAGCCGAGGTAGACATATCAGTCATTTTCATTTCTGAATGTTCTGCTGAAATCGCTGGCAGGGATAACATTAATACTGCAAATAAAGTGTTTCTGGCTTTCATAAAAAATATCCTTTTAGCGTTGATGCCCGTTAACTGTAGCAGAATCTGATAAAAATGCCCCCTGTAGGGGGCAAAGATGTTGCCATATATCCGGTTACGGAAAAATCTATCAAGGAAATAAGGACAGCACAGATACTTCCCTCGCCGTCAGCCTGCACTGAGCATGCGACGATGCGCTTCGGCCATGGCCTGATGTGGGCCAGACTGACCGTTATTCATAAATTCATGGGCAACTGCAGCTCTTTCATGCTCATTCATTGCCGCTAATGACTTCGACGGCCCGGTAGGGGAAACGGTCTGACTTCCCATCATCCTCTGATGACTTTCCACCATTTTCTGGTGCGCATCCGCCGACCCGTTCGTCATGGTTTCATGAGCAATAATGGCCTGTTCATGCTGGTCCATACCGGCCATACGAGGTGCAGTCCCCTGGATCCCGACAGGAGCCGCAGCAGACTGCATCTGGTGAGCAGGTGCCTGTGCATTGTTGACCCGCTCATGGATATTCACGGTTTCAGTGGCCCAGGCCGAAGAAATTAAGCCAAAGCCCAGCAAGGATGCTAATACGATATTTTTCATGATAACTCTCCATTTCTTAATTAGTGATGTCCGGGGGAGTACAACCGGTGTTTTCAGTTCCATAACTGAAACAGGTTCGGAAGTGTTTATTTCTCCGGGAGGGGACTGGATATTCATTTCCTGGCGTCCACTGACGCCGGATATTGATAAAGCAATCCAGCCTTCCTGATAAGTTGCACTAATTATATCGAATGGCTTCTGTTTGCTGCATGACAGGCTAATGACATCTTTGTCATTTAAATCTTTATTCCCAGCACTGGGTGTCCGGAATCATTTTCTCCAGTCTGGGCACGGATAAGATAAAACGCGTTGAGTGTACGTCCGATTCCACCTGCACTCTTCCGTGATGTGCTTCCACGATTGACTTCACAATCGCAAGGCCGATGCCGCTGCCTTCTCCTTTTCGTTGTCTGGACGGATCCACCCGATAAAAACGGTCAAACAACCTTGATAAATGCTCTTCAGGGATTGGTTTCCCCGGATTTTCAATCACAAGGTCAAAAAAGCTCTCCTGCTCTCTTATTGAGACGGTGATTGCCTGTCCCTCCGGGGTATAACGCAGGGCATTGGATAACAGATTATTGATCGCCCTTCTGAACATTTGTGGATCTCCCTCAACCAGGCAGGGCATCCCGTTAAATTTGAGCGTGATATTGCGTTCTTCGGCCCAGGCTTCGAAAAACTCGAAGACTTTCATGACTTCCGCTCTGAGGTCAAACATGACCCTGTCAGGTATCAGCTGATTATTATCTGCCTGTGCCAGGAACAGCATATCGCTGACCATTTTGGTCATCCGGTTATACTCTTCAAGACTGGAATAGAGGACATCCTCAAGTTCCCTCTGTGTTCGATCCTGACTCAGTGCGATTTCAGTCTGCGTCACCAGATTGGTGATGGGCGTTCTGATCTCATGCGCGATATCGGCAGAGAAATTGGCCTGGCGGGTAAAGACATCCTCAATCTTTCCAATCATATGATTGAACGAGATAACCAGTTGCTCCAGCTCAATGGGAACGCGTGTCGGTTCCAGTCGCGCATCAAGATTCTCGGAGGTGATGTTTTTAATGGCATTGCTGACATTACGAAGGGGCAGGTGCCCCTGACGGACAGCGATTCGAATGATCAGAACAATCAACAGGCTTATCACGACGGCAATCGCAATCAGGTTCTTTTTCAGCGCATCGAGGTAATGGAGATGGAAATTAATGGATAGGCCAGTCAGCATGACATAGTTCTGCTGTTTGCCCTGAAATATCGCCTGACCAGAGGAGGCGATAATCCTGTATGTTTCCATCTTCATTTCGGACCCGGTATCCATCGGTCCCGCAGGATCCTCCACCGTCCAGAGAAAGACATCCCGTGCGCGGCTGTGCTCGCTAAAATCTGCTGAATTCACTGCCGGGCGTAGTGCCGCCCCCTGAGCTGAGCTAAAGAGCACTTCCCCCCTGGGATTGAGGAGCAAAAGGGCAACGTTGCGGTAGCTGGCAATTGATTCCTTTATTTTGCTTATTTTTTTATCATCCGGATCCACCGGGGACTGCAGTATACGGTTCAGTGTGGTGCTGATTTGTTGAAGATCGCTGACATCCTGCTCGGCAAAATGATTTTCAACAGAATGCAGCATAAACCAGGTGAATGCGATAAAAGCCAGTATCGTGGACAGGCTGATAAAAAAGGTCAGCCGCAGAGCGAGTGAGAAAGGGCGTCTGGAAGGTTTGCTATGCATCCGGGACCTCCAGCATGTAGCCCACGCCCCGGACTGTCTGGATCAGCTTTGTCTCGTAATCGTTGTCTATTTTAGCGCGGAGTCGCTTTACTGCGACATCGATCGCATTAGTGTCGCTGTCAAAATTCATGTCCCAGACCTGAGAGGCAATCAGGGAGCGGGGAAGAACCTCTCCCTGATGGCGAATGAAGAATTCCAGCAGGCTGAACTCTTTACTGGTGAGCACAATGCGGTTTCCGGCGCGACTGACTTTTCTGGATACGAGATCAATCGAGAGGTCAGCCACCTTAAACTGGCTTTCCGTGATCATCGTGTTTCCCCGCCTCAGAAGGGTTCTCACCCGGGCGAGCAGTTCGGCAAACGCAAAGGGTTTAACCAGATAATCGTCCGCACCCAGTTCCAGTCCTTTGACCCTATGTTCGATCGTGCCGAGGGCTGTCAGCAGTAAGACCGGCATACCCTTTCCGGCAGTGCGCAGCATGCGGATGATATCCCAGCCGTTCACATCAGGTAGCATGATATCCAGAATGACTAAATCATACTCGGCTGTCATGGCGAGATGATATCCGGTAAGACCATTATCAGCGTGATCCACTACGAACCCTGCCTCTGTAAGCCCTTTGCTGAGATATTCACCTGTTTTAATTTCGTCTTCGACGATCAATATTTTCATCTTGCTCCCCGGCTGGCTGCTAATGTCATTCTATTGCGCCCACGATCGTTATCAACGGATTACAGCAAAAATGACAACATTGTCATTATCCTGTCACCCGGCAAACAGAGAGCGTTAGGTAAAGTACCCCTATCAATACTCTGGACTTCATTTGAACCATTTACCAGGTCTGCCTGGACGAGAAGCGTTATGTTCAAATTAAAATTACTCAGCATTAGCACGATATTCATCCTGGCAGGCTGCGTGTCGCTTGCGCCTGAATATCAGCGGCCCGCAGCACCGGTACCCCAGCAGTTTTCACTGTCCCATAACAGCCTGACGCCAGCGGTAAATGGCTATCAGGATACGGGCTGGCGTAACTTTTTTGTCGATCCCCAGGTTACCCGGTTGATCGGTGAAGCTCTGACTAATAACCGTGATTTGAGAATGGCTGCCCTGAAGGTTGAAGAGGCCCGAGCCCAGTTCAACGTCACGGATGCAGATCGTTATCCCCAGCTGAATGCCTCATCCGGGATAACATACAGCGGTGGTCTGAAAGGTGACAAGCCGACCACACAGGAGTACGACGCGAGACTGGAGCTCAGCTATGAGCTCGATTTTTTCGGCAAACTTAAGAACATGAGTGATGCTGATCGCCAGAACTACTTTGCCAGCGAAGAAGCCCGTCGGGCCGTACACATCCTGCTGGTATCCAACGTTTCACAAAGCTATTTCAGCCAGCAACTGGCGTACGAACAACTTCGTATTGCGCGGGAAACGCTGAAAAATTATCAACAGTCCTATGCTTTCGTTGAGCAGCAGCTCGTGACCGGGAGTACGAACGTTCTGGCACTTGAACAGGCGCGAGGACAAATCGAAAGTACCCGCGCCGAAATAGCCAAACGAGAAGGCGATCTGGCTCAGGCAAACAATGCCCTGCAACTGGTGCTGGGAACGTACCGCGCACTTCCGTCAGAAAAAGGGATGAAAGGCGGGGAGATAGCCCCAGTAAAATTGCCACCAAATCTGTCTTCACAAATTTTGCTGCAGCGACCGGATATTATGGAAGCGGAATATCAGCTGAAAGCGGCTGATGCCAATATTGGCGCAGCGCGAGCGGCCTTTTTCCCCTCAATTACCCTGACCAGTGGTCTTTCCACAAGCAGTACGGAGCTGTCCAGCCTGTTTACGTCAGGAAGTGGAATGTGGAATTTTATCCCTAAAATTGAAATTCCTATATTTAATGCTGGCAGGAATAAAGCCAATCTGAAGCTGGCTGAAATTCGCCAGCAACAGTCGGTGGTTAATTACGAACAAAAAATTCAGTCAGCCTTTAAGGATGTTTCCGACACGCTTGCGCTGCGCGACAGCCTTAGCCAGCAACTTGAGTCACAGCAGCGTTATCTTGATTCACTTCAGATAACTCTCCAGCGTGCCAGAGGATTGTATGCAAGTGGTGCTGTCAGTTACATCGAAGTGCTGGATGCAGAACGTTCCCTCTTCGCTACCCAGCAAACCATTCTCGATCTTACCTATTCCCGGCAGGTTAACGAAATTAATCTGTTTACCGCGCTGGGTGGCGGTTGGGTAGAGTAAATTTATTTAATTAATCAGGAAATTAAAATGCGTAATTCACTTAAAGCCGTTTTATTTGGTGCCTTCTCTGTCATGTTTTCTGCCGGTCTTCATGCTGAAACACATCAGCATGGCGATATGAATACTGCCAGTGATGCTTCGGTACAGCAAGTTATCAAGGGCACCGGTGTCGTTAAAGACATTGATATGAATACTAAGAAAATCACCATTTCGCATGAAGCAATTCCAGCGGTGGGCTGGCCTGCAATGACCATGCGCTTTACTTTTGTTAATGCAGACGATGCTATTAATGCCCTGAAAACAGGCAACCATGTCGATTTCTCGTTTATTCAGCAGGGCAATATCTCCTTACTCAAAAGCATTAACGTGACGCAGTCCTGATTGGCTGTCCGGAGCGATTACATCCTGTGCGCCTGTACATTCACATAGGTATATGTGTGAGTTAACCGTCAGGCGCATATGCCAGGTGTTTTGATTTTTTAGCGGAAAATTGTATGGCTTCTTTAAAGATAAAATATGCTGCAATAATTATCAGCAGCCTCATAGCAGGGGGGCTGATATCGGTTACTGCCTGGCAGTATGTAAACTCATCACAAAAAACAGTACAAACCGAACAAAAGGCACCGGAGCGAAAGGTACTTTTCTGGTATGACCCGATGAAACCGGATACCAAATTTGATAAACCCGGAAAATCGCCCTTTATGGATATGGACCTGGTGCCAAAATATGCTGATGACAGTGGCGATAAAAGCAGTGGCGGGATCCGTATCGACCCAACCCAGGTTCAGAATCTGGGATTAAAAACGCAAAAAGTCACGCGAGGAATGCTGAATTATTCTCAGACAATCCCGGCTAATGTCAGCTATAACGAGTATCAGTTTGTTATTGTGCAGGCGCGTTCTGACGGGTTTGTCGAAAAAGTCTACCCCATGACGATTGGCGATCATGTGAAGAAGGGGACGCCACTTATCGATATTACCATTCCGGACTGGGTGGAAGCACAGAGTGAATTCCTTCTGTTATCCAGCACCGGTGGTACTTCCACGCAAATTAAAGGCGTTCTGGAACGGCTTCGCCTGGCAGGTATGCCGGAAGAGGATATTCAGAGACTGCGTTCTACCCGGAGCATTCAGACCCGTTTTACCATTAAAGCACCTATTGATGGTGTCATTACTGCATTTGACCTGCGCACCGGCATGAATATTTCGAAAGATAAGGTGGTGGCTCAGATTCAGGGAATGGACCCGGTCTGGATCAGCGCTGCAGTGCCAGAATCTATCGCCTATCTGCTGAAAGATACGTCGCAGTTTGAAATTTCGGTACCGGCTTATCCGGATAAAACATTCCATGTCGAAAAATGGAATATTCTTCCCAGCGTGGATCAGACAACCCGTACGCTTCAGGTCCGTCTCCAGGTTTCTAATAAGGATGAGTTTCTCAAGCCGGGCATGAATGCCTATCTGAAACTGAATACCAGAAGCCAGGAGATGCTGCTGATACCAAGCCAGGCCGTTATCGATACCGGCAAAGAACAGCGCGTGATTACTGTTGATGATGAAGGCAAGTTTGTGCCGAAACAGATCCACGTTCTGCATGAGTCACAGCAACAGTCCGGCATCGGCTCCGGCCTGAATGAAGGCGATACCGTGGTGGTCAGTGGCCTGTTCCTCATTGACTCTGAAGCCAATATTACGGGCGCACTGGAACGTATGCGCCACCCTGAAAAAACAGAAAGCAGTATGCCAGCAATGTCTGACCAGCCTGTAAATATGCATTCAGGGCACTGAGGAGACGACGATGATTGAATGGATTATCCGGCGCTCTGTCGCCAACCGTTTCCTGGTCATGATGGGGGCCCTGTTTCTCAGCATCTGGGGCACATGGACGATTATTAACACGCCTGTCGATGCCTTGCCTGACCTGTCAGATGTGCAGGTCATTATCAAAACCAGCTATCCCGGCCAGGCCCCGCAGATTGTAGAAAACCAGGTCACCTATCCACTTACCACCACCATGCTGTCCGTGCCTGGCGCAAAAACCGTGCGTGGTTTTTCACAGTTCGGTGATTCGTATGTGTATGTCATTTTTGAAGACGGCACCGATCTGTACTGGGCCCGTTCCCGCGTGCTGGAGTACCTGAACCAGGTACAGGGAAAACTGCCCGCCGGTGTGAGTTCTGAAATCGGTCCGGACGCCACGGGGGTGGGCTGGATATTTGAATATGCCCTTGTCGATCGCAGCGGAAAACACGACCTTTCAGAACTGCGTTCTCTGCAGGACTGGTTCCTGAAATTTGAGCTGAAAACCATCCCGAACGTGGCTGAGGTCGCTTCGGTTGGCGGCGTGGTGAAACAGTACCAGATTCAGGTCAATCCGGTAAAATTGTCTCAGTATGGTATCAGCCTGCCCGAAGTGAAACAGGCCCTTGAATCGTCTAACCAGGAGGCCGGTGGCTCATCCGTTGAAATGGCCGAAGCTGAGTATATGGTCCGTGCCAGCGGTTATCTTCAGAGCATTGATGATTTTAATAACATCGTCCTGAAAACAGGCGAGAACGGCGTGCCGGTTTATCTGCGGGATGTTGCCCGCGTGCAGACCGGGCCTGAAATGCGGCGTGGTATTGCCGAGCTGAACGGCCAGGGCGAAGTCGCTGGCGGCGTGGTGATCCTGCGGTCGGGTAAAAATGCACGCGACGTTATCACGGCAGTGAGGGATAAACTTGAGACGCTGAAGGCCAGCCTGCCGGAAGGCGTTGAAATCGTGACCACCTACGATCGCAGCCAGCTCATCGACCGGGCGATTGATAACCTCAGTTCCAAACTTCTGGAAGAGTTTATCGTGGTGGCCATCGTCTGTGCCCTGTTCCTGTGGCACGTACGTTCTGCCCTGGTGGCGATTATCTCTCTGCCGCTTGGTCTGTGTATCGCCTTTATCGTCATGCACTTCCAGGGACTGAACGCCAATATCATGTCGCTGGGAGGGATAGCGATTGCCGTCGGTGCGATGGTGGATGCCGCCATTGTGATGATTGAGAATGCGCATAAGCGGCTTGAGGAGTGGGATCATCAGCATCCGGGTGAGCAGATTGACAACGCCACCCGCTGGAAGGTGATTACCGATGCCTCCGTTGAAGTGGGACCCGCACTGTTTATCAGCCTGCTGATCATCACCCTGTCCTTTATTCCTATCTTTACCCTGGAAGGTCAGGAAGGACGTCTGTTTGGCCCGCTGGCATTCACGAAAACGTACTCCATGGCGGGCGCGGCCGCGCTGGCCATCATCGTCATTCCGATTCTGATGGGATTCTGGATCCGGGGGAAAATTCCTGCAGAGACCAGTAACCCCCTGAACCGGGTACTGATCAAAGCGTATCATCCATTGCTGTTGTGGGTTCTCCACTGGCCAAAAACAACCCTGCTGGTTGCGGCCTTGTCCATTTTCACCGTTATCTGGCCGCTGAGCCAGGTGGGCGGTGAGTTTCTGCCGAAGATTAACGAGGGCGACCTGTTGTATATGCCGTCGACCCTGCCGGGTGTCTCTCCGGCTGAAGCTGCAGCGCTCCTGCAGACGACGGACAAGTTAATCAAAAGCGTTCCTGAAGTGGCCTCTGTATTTGGCAAGACCGGTAAAGCAGAGACCGCCACGGATTCCGCACCGCTCGAAATGGTTGAAACCACGATCCAGCTCAAACCTGAGGATCAGTGGCGTCCAGGCATGACGATTGACAAGATTATTGAAGAACTCGACAGGACCGTCCGTTTACCGGGGCTGGCAAACCTCTGGGTGCCGCCAATCCGTAACCGTATTGATATGCTCTCAACCGGGATCAAAAGCCCGATAGGTATCAAGGTGTCCGGAACGGTTCTGTCCGATATCGATGCAACGGCGCAGAGTATCGAAGCGGTCGCCAAAACCGTACCCGGCGTAGTGTCTGCTCTCGCAGAGCGACTGGAAGGCGGGCGCTACATTGATGTGGATATCAACCGGGAAAAAGCCTCCCGCTACGGAATGACGGTGGGCGATGTGCAGCTGTTCATCTCATCAGCCATCGGCGGCGCGACGGTAGGGGAAACGGTTGAAGGCGTGGCCCGGTACCCGATTAATATCCGCTATCCGCAGGATTACCGGAACAGCCCGCAGGCCCTGAAACAGATGCCGATCCTGACCCCGATGAAGCAGCAGATCACGCTGGGCGATGTTGCGGATATTAAGGTCGTTTCCGGGCCGACTATGCTGAAAACGGAAAATGCCCGTCCAGCCAGCTGGATTTACATTGACGCGCGCGGCAGGGATATGGTGTCGGTGGTTAATGACATTAAAACGGCGATCAGTCAGAAAGTGAAACTGAGACCGGGTACCAGCGTGTCATTCTCCGGACAGTTTGAACTGCTTGAGCATGCCAACAAGAAACTGAAGCTGATGGTGCCGATGACGGTGATGATCATCTTCATCCTGTTGTATCTGGCATTCCGCCGGGTTGATGAAGCCCTGCTGATCCTGATGAGCCTGCCGTTCGCCCTGGTTGGCGGGATATGGTTCCTGTACTGGCAGGGCTTCCATATGTCTGTCGCAACCGGAACGGGGTTTATCGCTCTGGCCGGGGTGGCAGCAGAGTTTGGCGTGGTCATGCTGATGTATCTGCGTCATGCCATTGACGCGCACCCGGAATTGTCCCGTAAAGAGACGTTCACACCGGAAGGCCTTGATGAAGCCCTCTATCATGGTGCCGTACTGCGTGTCCGGCCGAAAGCCATGACCGTGGCGGTGATCATTGCGGGTCTGCTGCCAATACTCTGGGGAACCGGTGCAGGTTCAGAAGTCATGAGCCGTATCGCGGCACCCATGATTGGTGGGATGATCACGGCTCCGCTGCTGTCCCTGTTCATTATTCCTGCCGCCTACAAATTAATCTGGCTGCGCAGACATAAAAAAAGCGTGTCCTGAACCTGAAAGGGCACCCCCTGTGGGTGTCCTTCTTTACTGATTCACCCTGACGTCAGGGTTTATATCGATAATATACAGAGGTGAGTATGAAAAAAGTGGTTCTAATGGCGCTGGCTCTCGGCCTTTCACTACCCGCGATGGCGAGTGAAAAAGTCATTGATATGTACAAATCTGAAAACTGTGGCTGTTGTTCCCTGTGGGGCAAAGCGATGGAAAAAGACGGGTTCGAAGTACGAACTCACGTCATGAATGATCAGGCGCTGTCAGCCCAGAAAGAAAAGCATGCTATTCCTGCAGGACTACGAAGTTGTCATACCGCGGTTGCCGGTAATTTGATCATTGAAGGCCATGTGCCTGCGACAACGATACATAAGGCAATGCAGTCTGGTTCGGGTATATACGGTCTCGCCACCCCCGGTATGCCAGCAGGAAGTCCTGGAATGGAGATGGGAGCCCGAAAAGAGGCTTACGATGTTATCGCATTCTCACCGGATGGAAGTAAAAAAGTCTTCCAGCGAATCGAATAGTCAGCGGAACGGCTGATAACGGGACGCCGGTAGCAGGCACTCCTGTGCCGGCGATATTCGTGGTAATCGCATCCATGACATACCCTGAAGACAGAAAATGCTTCAGATATGCATAAGGAGAGTTACAGTGAAAAATAACAATGCAGTGCAACACAACAACCAGACTGCTTCTGAGCAGACATTATCCCCGGACGAGGGCCACGTATTGCATAAGGTGAGAGATCCCGTGTGCGGGATGGCCATCCTGCCCGACAGGGCGCACAGCAGCATTCGATACCAGGACCATCAACTTTATTTCTGCTCCGCCAGCTGTGAGAGTAAATTTAAAGCCCATCCCGATCGTTATCTTACCGAAGATGCCAGTGAACATTCCCATCACCATCACCACGATCATCACGAAGTCAGCCCTGATCAGATAAAACAGCCTCACCACCAGGCGGAAAAAGAGAATTCTGAAGGTGTGTGGACATGTCCGATGCACCCGGAGATACGCCGCAGTGGTCCCGGAAGCTGTCCTGTCTGTGGAATGGCACTGGAGCCGCTCGTAGCTACGGCATCCACGGGGCCGAGTGATGAACTTCACGACATGACAAGACGCTTCTGGCTGGGGTTGTTGCTGGCGTTTCCGGTTCTGGTACTCGAAATGGGATCTCATCTGTTTCCCGACTTGAGGAATACAGTACCGCCACAGTACAACACATGGCTGCAGTTGCTTCTGGCCTCCCCTGTCGTGTTGTGGTGTGGCTGGCCATTCTTCGCCCGGGCCGGAATGTCGTTACGTAACCGCTCCCTGAATATGTTTACCCTTGTTGCAATGGGGACCGGCGTAGCCTGGGTTTACAGCGTCATTGCAACCGTCTTCCCCTCCTGGTTTCCTGCATCGTTCAGAAACATGGATGGCCTGGTGGCCGTTTATTTTGAAGCCGCAGCAGTTATTACGGTGCTTGTTCTGCTGGGACAGGTTCTTGAGCTGCGGGCACGGGAACAAACCTCAGGCGCCATTACTGCGCTTCTGAACCTTGCCCCCAAAACCGCCAGACGGCTGGATCATGACGGTCATGAAACGGATATTAATGCGGAAGATGTCCTGCCTGGCGATAAGCTCCGCATCAGACCTGGAGAGAGTATTCCGGTCGACGGTATCGTGATCGAAGGCAAAACAACCGTTGATGAATCGATGGTGACCGGGGAGTCTATGCCGGTTACCAAAACGAAGGATGACCCTGTCATTGGGGGGACGATTAATCAGACAGGGAGTCTTATCATCCGTGCAGAGAAAGTCGGTGATGAAACGATGCTCTCACGAATTGTTCAGATGGTCGCTGATGCACAGCGTTCGCGTGCCCCCATCCAGAGAATGGCTGACAGCGTTTCAGGCTGGTTTGTTCCTCTGGTGATACTTATCGCGGTTGTTGCTTTCGTGATCTGGTCTGTCTGGGGGCCCGAGCCCAGGATGGCGCACGGTCTGATTGCGGCTGTGTCGGTCCTGATTATTGCCTGCCCCTGCGCACTGGGGCTGGCCACACCGATGTCGATAATGGTGGGGGTAGGCAAAGGAGCCCAGGCCGGGGTGTTAATCAGGAATGCCGAAGCCCTTGAGCGTCTTGAAAAAGTGGACACGCTGGTTGTCGACAAAACAGGCACGCTCACGGAAGGTTCGCCTACGGTGACAGGGATTATCAGTCTCAATCCGGGTGGGGAAGCATCTCTTTTACGTGTAGCGGCCGCAGTGGAAAAAGGCTCGCAGCATCCGCTGGGTATGGCTGTAGTCCGGGCAGCCCAGCACAGGGGGATCATGATACCCGCAGTCAGTGATTTCAATGCTCCGTCGGGGAAAGGTGTTTCAGGCGATGTTGAAGGTCAACGGGTTGTTATTGGTAATGAACTGGCTATGCAGGAAAACAGTATCGTTATTGATAATCAAAAGGCCGTTGCGGATAAGTTGCGGATGGAAGGCGCTACCGTTATCTATGTGGCCACAGATGGGTACCTTGCAGGCCTGATAGCTATCTCGGATCCCGTGAAAGCAACCACGCCGGATGCGCTTAAAGCTTTGCGTCAGGCGGGGATCCGCATTGTTATGCTCACCGGGGATAACCAGCTTACTGCTGAAGCAGTCGCACGGAAACTGGGAATAGATGAGGTTGAAGCCGGGATTCTGCCGGATGGCAAAAAAGCAGTGATAACCCGACTGAAAGCGTCTGGCCATGTGGTTGCGATGGCCGGAGACGGTGTGAATGATGCCCCGGCGCTGGCAGCGGCTGACGTGGGAATAGCCATGGGAACGGGTACAGATGTGGCAATTGAAAGTGCCGGAGTCACCCTTCTCAAAGGCGACTTGATGATACTGAACAGGGCCCGTCATCTGTCAGAGATCACCATGAAAAATATCCGTCAGAATCTGTTTTTTGCATTTATCTACAACGCACTTGGCGTGCCTGTGGCTGCAGGTCTGCTTTATCCTGTGTATGGAATACTGCTGTCGCCAGTTATTGCGGCGGCGGCCATGGCTCTTTCCTCCGTCAGCGTCATTGTGAATGCGTTGCGTCTGAAAAGTGTCAGGCTCGGGAAATAACACTGAGTGAAGGGTCAGTTACGAACAGAAGGAGTCCAGTATGAAAAGTACCACCTATGCGCTTATTGCTGTCGCCGCGATCGCGGCATTTGCCCTCCTGCGCGAACACTGGTCACATGTGGCAGGTTACTGGCCATATCTGTTATTGCTGGTCTGCCCGCTAATGCATCTTTTCCACGGCCACGGAGGGCATGGAGATCATCAACATCACGGAAGTGAAAACGATAAAAAAAATTAATCCGGCAGACGGGGCCGCGTCGCGGTCCCGTTATCAGTCCAGGTATCGTTCGTAGTCTCTGGCATGCGCAAAGGCATGCTGTTCGAGTTTGTTATCAGCGGGTGCCGCTGCCCGGAACGCCAGAGAGTTAACAGGGTTGTTATTGATGACCAGCTCGTAATGCAGATGAGGACCGGATGAACGTCCGCTGTTACCGGATAACGCAATAGCACCTCCCCGTGTAACCCTGGCCCCTTTAGTAACGAGTATTTTATTGAGGTGGAGATAGCGAGTTTTAACACCGGCTTTTCCCGTTACTTCAACAAAATATCCCATGGTACTGTTGTATTCGGCCCGGGTGATTTTTCCGTCGATGACGCTGACTATTTTCGTGTTCATGGGCATGGAATAATCAATGCCATTATGGGGACTCACTTTTCCCGATACCGGGTTAAGTCTTGCAGGATTGAAAGGCGAACTGAGTCTTGCTGTGGCCGGTAACGGATAATCGAGACTGCCTTTCCCGGAAGTATCGGAAAGGTTATAGAACTTTTTATCTGATATACGATACGCCGTGTAATTAAATGAACCGGACGTAAATTTATAGGCCACGACACGTGATTTTCCCGCTTTCTTTTGCAGTACGAGTTTTAATGATTCATTTTTTTTCAAATGCCGCAGATTAAACCGGGAAGGCAAGGAGCGCTGAAGAGTAGCGATCTCGTTCGATTCCAGCCCCGAGCGGGTGGCTGAAAGGTAGGCATTTTCTTTTACGACATCGGTAGAATACATTTACTGGAATTCGCCGTTAGCATGAACACTGCGGCGTATGCTAGGGGTTTTCAGGAGGCGTGTCATCTGTCAGTTAATCGGGAGCACCGTTGATGGTCGTCATTTTTGTAACATATCTTGTTTCCCGTTTGCTCCTGAAGCTCTGGGAACTGTATGACCAGCCCGACGGTGATGATTAACGGGACTGAAACAGGTTACGGCAGAGCAATATGGGGCTCATGTCCTGCTACGTAACCCGTCAGTAAAGCCCTGCTGCGCACCTGACGCTAAGCACTAACCCGCCTGCAGTTACCTGGTCGAATACAGCCCGCGAAGCTTTCTTGCCTGCGTCTGATGTGCTTCCGCACCGGCATTATTGACCTGCTCATGCACGAGAGCGGCTTTTTCTCCGGCATTCAGTTCGTTAAAAGAAGAAGACGAGGTCTTTGAATTTGCGTCACTGCCGGACAGCATTTTTTTATGTTCCTCAATCATTTTCTGATGCGCATAGGACGCGCTGTTGTTCATAAATGAATGAGCAACAATGGCCCTTTCATGTTCATTCATTTCAGAGAATGAGGGCGTGTTGTTTTTATTAACCCTGTCCGGTAAGTTTTCATGCGTCGAGGAATTCACATGAC
Organism: Shigella dysenteriae; assembly: GCF_022354085.1. Classification (NCBI taxonomy): domain Bacteria; kingdom Pseudomonadati; phylum Pseudomonadota; class Gammaproteobacteria; order Enterobacterales; family Enterobacteriaceae; genus Shigella; species Shigella dysenteriae. Next base: position 4,524,239 of record NZ_CP055055.1, on the reverse strand, counting down.
TGACGGCTGAGGCATTATTAACAAATCGATGTGCTTCATGGGCAATATCACTGGACTGAGCAAAAGCTGCCCCACAAAATAAAGCTGTAAACGCAGTGGTCGTGATTAATATATTCATGTGTAATTACCTTCTGAGGTACATAAAAGATGTCCTTATGATCATATATAAAAATAATCAACCTGTGGGGAAGATGACGTAAATGTAATACAGCTATGTACATTACACGATTGTAATGAATTTGTTTCTTAAGGTGTGCTAGATTCATTTTATTGTAAGTGGATGAACCAGTAATTTAATTTAAATCGGTTCTCGAATTCTGTCAGTAACCATACTTTAAATAAGGGAATACGCATGCTGTTGAAAACGTCTCGACGAACTTTCCTGAAGGGGTTAACCCTCTCTGGCGTAGCCGGAAGTCTTGGCGTATGGAGTTTCAATGCGCGTTCCAGTCTGAGCCTGCCAGTTGCCGCATCCCTGCAGGGTACTCAGTTTGACCTGACCATTGGTGAAACGGCCGTCAATATCACGGGCAGTGAGCGTCAGGCCAAAACAATCAATGGAGGCCTGCCGGGGCCCGTTCTTCGCTGGAAAGAAGGTGACACCATTACCCTGAAGGTCAAAAACCGTCTTAATGAACAGACGTCCATTCACTGGCACGGCATTATTCTTCCGGCCAATATGGATGGTGTTCCGGGGCTGAGTTTTATGGGCATAGAGCCTGATGATACCTACGTTTACACCTTTAAGGTTAAGCAGAACGGGACTTACTGGTACCACAGCCATTCCGGTCTGCAGGAACAGGAGGGGGTATACGGTGCCATTATCATCGATGCCGGGGAGCCAGAACCGTTTACTTACGATCGTGAGCATGTGGTCATGTTGTCTGACTGGACCGATGAAAATCCTCACAGCCTGCTGAAAAAATTAAAAAAACAGTCGGATTACTACAATTTCAATAAACCAACCGTTGGCTCTTTTTTCCGCGACGTGAATACCAGGGGGCTGTCAGCCACCATTGCCGATCGGAAAATGTGGGCTGAAATGAAAATGAATCCGACTGACCTCGCGGATGTCAGTGGCTACACCTACACCTATCTCATGAACGGGCAGGCCCCGCTGAAAAACTGGACCGGACTGTTCCGTCCCGGTGAAAAGATACGCTTACGGTTTATCAACGGCTCGGCAATGACCTATTTCGATATCCGTATCCCCGGGCTGAAAATGACGGTCGTGGCTGCAGATGGCCAGTATGTAAACCCGGTTACCGTTGACGAATTCAGGATTGCCGTTGCCGAAACCTATGATGTCATTGTGGAGCCTCAGGGTGAGGCCTATACCATCTTCGCACAATCCATGGACAGGACCGGTTACGCTCGAGGGACACTGGCCACGAGAGAGGGGTTAAGTGCTGCCGTTCCCCCCCTCGATCCCCGTCCTCTGTTGACCATGGAAGATATGGGTATGGGGGGAATGGGACATGATATGGCAGGAATGGACCACAGCCAGATGGGAGGCATGGATAACAGCGGAGAGATGATGTCTATGGACGGTGCTGACCTTCCGGATAGCGGGACATCCTCCGCGCCCATGGATCACAGCAGCATGGCCGGTATGGATCATTCCCGGATGGCCGGAATGCCGGGTATGCAAAGTCATCCTGCGTCAGAAACGGATAACCCACTGGTTGATATGCAGGCGATGAGCGTCTCTCCGAAATTAAATGATCCGGGTATTGGTCTTCGAAATAACGGAAGAAAGGTTCTCACGTACGCGGATTTGAAAAGCCGCTTTGAGGATCCTGACGGACGTGAACCTGGCCGTACCATAGAACTGCATTTAACCGGCCACATGGAAAAGTTTGCCTGGTCATTTAACGGAATCAAGTTTTCAGATGCCGCACCGGTGCTGCTGAAATACGGTGAGCGGCTCAGGATCACGCTGATCAACGATACCATGATGACTCACCCCATTCACCTGCATGGTATGTGGAGCGATCTGGAAGATGAAAACGGTAATTTCATGGTTCGTAAACACACAATAGATGTTCCCCCTGGTACAAAACGCAGTTACAGAGTGACAGCAGATGCGCTTGGCCGCTGGGCGTATCACTGCCATTTGCTCTATCACATGGAAATGGGAATGTTTCGTGAAGTCCGGGTGGAGGAATGATGCGAATGAAGAGAAATTTGAAGGCCATACCTGTTCTGGTCGCCGGTTTGTTTACCTCACAGCTTTCTATTGCGGCGGGCTCCGTCTCTGCAGATCCCCACGCCGGGCACGACATGTCTGCCATGCAGATGCCAGCAGATGAGAATTTCACTGAGATGACGTCAATGGAGCCCATTGTAACTGAGAGCAGAACGCCAATTCCGCCTGTTACCGATGCCGACCGGAAGGCTGCATTCGGCAATTTACAGGGGCATGCGATTCACGACAGTGCGATTAATTATCTGGTTCTGCTGGATCAACTGGAATGGCAACGGTCGGATAACACCAACAATTTCAGCTGGAGTGTTAACAGCTGGATTGGAGGCGACACAGATCGGATTTGGCTAAAGAGTGAAGGTGAACGAAGCAATGGGGAAACGGAGGCGGCTGAAGCGCAGTTACTCTGGGGACATGCGGTTGGCCCATGGTGGGATTTGGTTGCGGGTGTCAGGCAGGATTTCAGACCTGCTTCTGCCCGGACCTGGGCTGCTGTCGGTTTTCAGGGGCTGGCACTCTATAATTTTGAGTCTGAAATTACGGGTTTTGTCAGTAATGGCGGAAAAGCAGCCCTTCGTCTGGGAGGAGAATACGACGTTTTACTGACTAACCGGCTCATACTCCAGCCATCCTATGAGGTGAATTTCTACAGTCAGGATGATGAATCGCGGGGTCGCGGCAGGGGACTGACTGACACAGAGCTGGGGCTCCGGCTGCGCTATGAAATACGCCGTGAGTTTGCACCCTATATAGGCGTTTCCTGGAATCAACTTTACGGGAAAACATCCGATATGGCGAAAAGAGAAGGTGAGAAAGACCATCAGGTAGTATTCCTGGCGGGAGCCAGAATCTGGTTTTAACGCACTGATATAAAACACTCAACTAAACAGGTAAATAAAATGTCGATTTTAAATAAAGCCATTCTTACAGGTGGCCTCGTTATGGGCGTTGCTTTCTCTGCTATGGCCCATCCGGAATTAAAAAGCTCTGTGCCACAGGCTGATTCAGCCGTAGCGGCCCCGGAAAAGATTCAGCTTAATTTCTCGGAAAATCTGACCGTGAAATTCTCAGGTGCAAAATTAACGATGACGGGTATGAAAGGCATGTCATCACATTCTCCGATGCCGGTCGCGGCAAAAGTGGCGCCAGGCGCTGACCCTAAATCGATGGTCATTATTCCGCGAGAGCCTTTACCCGCTGGCACTTATCGTGTTGACTGGCGCGCGGTTTCTTCAGATACGCACCTTATTACCGGTAATTACACCTTTACAGTGAAGTAATATTATGAACGACCTGATTATGATTGTTATTCGTTTTCTTCTTTATCTGGATTTGATGGTAATATTTGGATTGCCATTTTTTCAGATATATGGAATAAGCGGTGTCAGACATGAAACCTATAACCTGACTAATTTCAGGTCGTTTATAACTTTTGCTGTTGTTACAGGCATCATTCTTACTGGCATTAATATGCTCCTGGTATCTAATGCCATGAGTGGAGTAACTGACCTCAGAGAATTATCCATCCATGTTATCGAGATGGTGATAGAAGAAACTGATGTGGGTATTAGCTGGATTGTCAGGCTCTGTGCCCTGTTTACCACACTCGGTGCTTTGTTCCTTTACACTAATAAGAGAGTATTGTCCTGCCTGCTGATGACGATGAGTGGGGGCGTGGCGCTGGCTACACTTGCCTGGGGAGGACACGCCGTTATGCATGACGGTCTGCATTACTATCTCCATTTACTGAGCGATCTGACCCATCTCGGCGCTGCAGGTGCCTGGACAGGTGCTCTGGTTGCATTTGCTATCCTGCTGATGCGCAGAAACGAGCATAATGCACAGAGCGTCATTGTGATATCTGACTCCCTGGCAAAATTTGCCACGGCAGGAACGGTGATTGTTGTAGCCCTGATCCTGAGTGCGCTGGTCAACTATCTGTATATTGCTGAGGGTAACTTAACTCCCTTATTCAACAGTTCCTGGGGGAGGATATTGCTTGCCAAGACGGCTCTGTTTGTTCTGATGCTTCTTCTGGCTGCAGCAAACCGGTTTCACCTGGGTCCCCGGCTTGAAGTTATGGTCAGGGAAGGGAATTATGATCGCAGCGTTGCCCTGATGCGAAACAGCATCCTGACAGAATTCGTTGTTGCGATTATCATTCTGGGCGCCGTAGCGTGGCTCGGAATGCTTGCTCCGTCTCAGGTCAGCTAGGGGACAGCCAAAGCTCATGCGTGAGATTTTTACTTTCATATCAGCGAGTTGACCATGCAGCGTATTTTAATCGTTGAAGACGAACAAAAAACAGGTCGTTACCTGCAGCAGGGACTGGTTGAGGAAGGCTATCAGGCCGATCTCTTTAATAATGGCCGCGATGGTCTCGGGGCCGCGTCGAAGGGACAGTATGATTTGATAATACTGGACGTGATGCTGCCTTTCCTCGACGGGTGGCAAATCATCAGCGCACTGAGGGAGTCCGGGCACGAAGAACCGGTCCTGTTTTTAACCGCAAAGGACAACGTGCGGGACAAAGTGAAAGGACTGGAGCTTGGCGCAGATGACTACCTGATTAAGCCCTTTGATTTTACGGAGCTGGTTGCACGTGTAAGAACCCTACTGCGCCGGGCACGCTCGCAGGCCGCAACAGTCTGCACCATCGCCGATATGACCGTTGATATGGTGCGCCGGACCGTGATCCGTTCGGGGAAGAAGATCCATCTCACCGGTAAAGAATACGTTCTGCTTGAGTTGCTGCTGCAACGCACCGGAGAAGTGTTACCCAGGAGTCTTATCTCGTCCCTGGTCTGGAACATGAATTTTGACAGTGATACGAATGTGATTGATGTCGCCGTGAGACGTCTGAGAAGTAAAATTGATGATGACTTTGAGCCAAAACTGATCCATACCGTTCGCGGTGCCGGATATGTCCTGGAGATCAGAGAAGAGTGAGGTTCAAAATTTCCCTGACCACACGCCTGAGCCTGATTTTTTCTGCGGTGATGCTTACGGTATGGTGGTTATCAAGTTTTATCCTGATTAGCACCCTTAATGGCTATTTCGATAATCAGGACCGCGATTTTCTGACAGGTAAACTTCAGCTCACCGAAGAGTTTCTTAAAACAGAGACGTTCAGGAACAAAACGGATATTAAGTCATTATCAGAAAAAATAAACGATGCGATGGTGGGGCACAATGGCTTATTCATTTCTATAAAAAACATGGAAAATGAAAAAATTGTTGAACTCTATGCCAAAAATTCTGTTGTTCCAGCGGTCCTGCTTAATAAGTCGGGTGATATTCTCGACTATATGATCCAGACGGAAGAAAATAACACCGTGTACCGCAGTATCTCGCGGCGGGTTGCCGTGACGCCGGAACAGGGTAAAAGCAAACATGTCATCATTACGGTTGCCACGGATACTGGGTATCACACCCTGTTTATGGACAAACTCAGTACCTGGCTGTTCTGGTTCAATATCGGTCTGGTCTTTATTTCTGTTTTTCTGGGCTGGCTGACCACACGTATTGGTCTGAAACCGCTACGGGAAATGACCAGTCTGGCTTCCTCCATGACCGTACACAGCCTGGATCAGCGTCTAAATCCCGATCTGGCTCCGCCGGAAATCTCTGAGACCATGCAGGAGTTCAATAATATGTTTGATCGCCTGGAGGGGGCATTCCGGAAACTGTCAGATTTCTCGTCTGACATCGCGCATGAGCTGCGCACACCAGTCAGTAATCTGATGATGCAGACGCAGTTTGCACTGGCTAAGGAAAGGGATGTTTCGCATTACCGCGAAATTTTATTCGCTAACCTGGAAGAACTGAAAAGGTTGTCACGAATGACCAGTGACATGCTTTTTCTGGCACGTTCAGAGCATGGTCTGCTGCGGCTGGATAAACATGATGTGGATCTGGCAGCCGAACTGAATGAATTACGTGAGTTGTTCGAGCCCCTGGCAGACGAAACAGGAAAGACAATCACGGTTGAAGGAGAGGGCGTTGTTGCCGGAGACAGCGATATGCTCCGACGTGCTTTCAGTAACCTGCTTTCCAATGCAATCAAGTATTCTCCCGATAACACCTGTACAGCGATACACCTTGAGCGTGACAGTGACTGTGTGAACGTGATGATTACGAATACGATGTCCGGCCAGGTTCCCGCTAATCTGGAACGTTTGTTTGACCGGTTCTATCGCGCAGACTCATCAAGGTTCTACAACACGGAAGGCGCGGGGCTGGGATTATCAATTACAAGGTCGATCATTCATGCTCACGGCGGCGAGCTGTCAGCAGAACAGCAGGGGCGTGAAATTGTGTTCAAAGTGCGCCTGTTAATGGATTAATCCCGTTGTTCAGGAGAAACCTGGAAGGTGACAAAATTGTCATCATTCAGTCACGCGATAAACAGAGGCGGTTTTTTATAATTATTCATAAATCAGGAGCAGCGTGATAACACAATCACCTGGTTCCTGGAGTGATGATTAACCCGCCCTGAGATCAACTGCTTTCTCTGTTATAAGCCATTGATTGTTTGGGTATGTAAACACCGGAGACCCAACCATGAAAAAGATTCTCGTATCATTTGTTGCCATTATGGCTGCCGCTTCATCTGCCATGGCTGCAGAGACAATGAACATGCATGACCAGGTAAATAATGCACAGGCACCTGCCCACCAGATGCAGTCATCTGCTGAAAAAAGTGCAATTCAGGGAGACAGCATGACAATGATGGATATGAGCAGTCACGATCAGGCCGCAATGTCCCATGACATGATGCAAAACAGCAATTCTGCTGCCCACCAGGACATGGCTGAAATGCATAAAAAAATGATGAAAGCTAAACCCGGAGCTACCAACGAAACAGCAAAGTCATTTTCTGAAATGAGCGAGCATGAGAAGGCCGCAGCTGTACATGAGAAGGCGAATAATGGTCAGTCTTCCGTTGTTCACCAGCAGCAGGCTGATAAGCATCGCAGTCAGATCACCCAGAATTAACCCGCAGCTCCACTTGTTAGACCCTCATTTGACGCCGAAGTCACTGGCTTACGCTCCCGTCCGGGAGCGTTTTTTTTCCCATATATCAAACTTTAACTCTGAAGAGGTGGAAGTATCTGACCAACACTGTCACGTAACGCCAGATAACTACAAAAACACCTTTTTCCTCCTGTAAATTGCAGTTCCTGCAAGAACATCAAGGCATAATGTTGGAACAGCGTGTGATACACACTTAGCATCATGTTTTGTATGTGTTTTTTTAAAACTTTACAACTTTAAAGTCTTTTTCAGGTTAAAGGATACAACTTTAATGTCTCTACACAATTGCAGCGAAGTCGTCCTGACCTGTTACCTAAAGATGAAAATTATTAGAGCCGCATTAAAAATGAGCTAATTTTGATAGTGGCTATCTTGTGATTATTTTCTAATGAGCCCGTGAACTGAAACCCTCCAGGCTTAATATAAGGTGGAAGGAAAGGTGATTGAAAACTCACCCAGTGGCCAGATCTTTATAAAATATGAACAGGTTGAAAAAAACAGTAACTTTGTTGTTTTTTTATCCTTAACCACTATGCATTAATGCTGCGTTATTTCATGATGCCTAAGAAAAACCAGCGTTACGCAAATGGTCAACGCTGGTTTTATCCGGTACGTTGCAATTATTTTTTAGCAGAACCTGCTTCTAATATTGAAACGATTGAGAACAACGTAAAGCATACCGCTCCTAAACCGACCAAAACCCGCGAAGGAATAAAATATCCCATGTCGGTCTGCGCCATTTCCGCAAGAAACGATGCCAGGAAAAGGCAAAACAGGCAGGTGAAGACGGGAATCATCGGTATTCTGTTGGCTAACGAACAGGTACGTCTCCATACCAGTGCCAGTAGCCAGACTTTTGAGAATATGCTGTAACAGATCATTCCGAGGCAAATAAGAATAATGCCGGGAGCCAGTCGGGCGCTTGCATCGGAACTGACTAAGACGTATATCCCCTGCAGTACCGTGATTGAGCCGAGAAAAATAACCCAATAACACCACAGCCAGTGTTCTTTAGTTGAAAACGTATTACGTGTTTGATGGACAATTGTGGCAACAAGGCCAATTAGACAGGCACAGATTGCGGTTAACCCAAGCAATACGTGACCCGCGACATAATGCGGAGTTATGTCAGCACTACGTAACAGCGTAATAGACCAAATGAAACCGAGCAGGGTGAGTAAAACGGGAACGGCAATGAGGCAATTACCGATTAATGAAGAATAAGCCTGTACCGGCGTTCCATCGCTCTTGCTCCCCGCTGCATTTTTGGGAATGAGCAGAAAGTGACCGGATGACGCTGCCACCGTCGATACACAGGCGGCAATCATACCAACGCCGAAAATAACATGGCCGGCGACAAACTCGTCTGCCATCACATCATTGCCTGCTAACAGTGCCCAACCCCAGGTAATGACTCCAACTTATTGATAGTGTTTTATGTTCAGATAATGCCCGATGACTTTGTCATGCAGCTCCACCGATTTTGAGAACGACAGCGACTTCCGTCCCAGCCGTGCCAGGTGCTGCCTCAGATTCAGGTTATGCCGCTCAATTCGCTGCGTATATCGCTTGCTGATTACGTGCAGCTTTCCCTTCAGGCGGGATTCATACAGCGGCCAGCCATCCGTCATCCATATCACCACGTCAAAGGGTGACAGCAGGCTCATAAGACGCCCCAGCGTCGCCATAGTGCGTTCACCGAATACGTGCGCAACAACCGTCTTCCGGAGCCTGTCATACGCGTAAAACAGCCAGCGCTGGCGCGATTTAGCCCCGACGTATCCCCACTGTTCGTCCATTTCCGCGCAGACGATGACGTCACTGCCCGGCTGTATGCGCGAGGTTACCGACTGCGGCCTGAGTTTTTTAAATGGCGGAAAATCGTGTTGAGGCCAACGCCCATAATGCGGGCGGTTGCCCGGCATCCAACGCCATTCATGGCCATATCAATGATTTTCTGGTGCGTACCGGGTTGAGAAGCGGTGTAAGTGAACTGCAGTTGCCATGTTTTACGGCAGTGAGAGCAGAGATAGCGCTGATGTCCGGCGGTGCTTTTGCCGTTACGCACCACCCCGTCAGTAGCTGAACAGGAGGGACAGCTGATAGAAACAGAAGCCACTGGAGCACCTCAAAAACACCATCATACACTAAATCAGTAAGTTGGCAGCATCACCATAGACAACATGAATATTAATGTTACTATCTGGTTGAGACTGTTGATAAAACGTAAAAAGGAATGCTCTGTTCCTGCAACTGAACAGGCGTGAAACGCTATCCAACAGGATGGATACCGTTTTGTCAGCCAGTTTTATAGATCACACTTATGAGTATGCGTGTTTCATTTACGGCCAGGAATGCTGATGATGACAACATTACTACCCGTTTTCACTAAGCCTTCCCCGTTGGCGCTCAATGCTCTGCGCGCTGGTCGTATTTGCCGTTTCCTTCTTATCCCGGATGGAAGAATCCGCTGAACGTCGTTCGGCGGCAGTTGTAACACGCGTCGTTTGCTTACAGGGATTATGGCGGGTCGATTATGGATAAGAGTAAGCGCCATCTGGCGTGGTGGGTTGTCGGGTTACTGGCGGTGGCGGCTATCGTGGCGTGGTGGCTGTTGCGCCCGGCAGGTGTGCCGGAAGGCTTTGCTGTCAGCAATGGGCGCATTGAAGCGACGGAAGTGGATATCGCCAGCAAAATTGCCGGGCGTATTGACACCATTCTGGTGAAAGAAGGCCAGTTTGTTCGAGAAGGTGAAGTGCTGGCGAAGATGGATACTCGCGTGTTGCAGGAACAGCGACTGGAAGCCATCGCGCAAATCAAAGAAGCACAAAGCGCCGTTGCTGCCGCGCAGGCTTTGCTGGAGCAACGCCAAAGTGAAACTCGCGCCGCTCAGTCGCTGGTTAATCAACGGCAAGCTGAACTGGACTCCGTAGCCAAACGTCATACCCGTTCCCGCTCGCTCGCCCATCGTGGGGCTATTTCTGCGCAACAGTTGGATGACGACCGCGCCGCCGCTGAGAGCGCCCGAGCTGCGCTGGAATCGGCAAAAGCTCAGGTTTCGGCTTCTAAAGCCGCTATAGAAGCGGCACGCACCAATATCATTCAGGCGCAAACTCGCGTCGAAGCCGCACAAGCCACTGAACGGCGCATTGCCGCAGATATCGATGACAGCGAACTGAAAGCCCCGCGTGACGGACGCGTGCAGTATCGGGTTGCCGAGCCAGGCGAAGTGCTGGCGGCAGGCGGTCGGGTGCTGAATATGGTCGATCTCAGCGACGTCTATATGACTTTCTTCCTGCCAACCGAACAGGCGGGCACGCTGAAACTGGGCGGTGAAGCCCGGCTGATCCTCGATGCCGCGCCAGATCTGCGTATTCCTGCAACCATCAGTTTTGTCGCCAGTGTCGCCCAGTTCACGCCAAAAACCGTCGAAACCAGCGATGAACGGCTGAAACTGATGTTCCGCGTCAAAGCGCGTATCCCACCGGAATTACTCCAGCAGCATCTGGAATATGTCAAAACCGGTTTACCGGGCGTAGCGTGGGTGCGGGTGAATGAAGAACTTCCGTGGCCTGACGACCTCGTGGTGAGGTTGCCGCAATGACGCATCTGGAACTGGTTCCCGTCCCGCCTGTCGCGCAACTGGCGGGCGTGAGCCAGCATTATGGAAAAACCGTTGCGCTGAACAATATCACACTCGATATTCCGGCCCGTTGCATGGTCGGGCTGATTGGCCCGGACGGCGTCGGGAAGTCGAGCTTGTTGTCGTTGATTTCCGGTGCCCGCGTCATTGAACAGGGCAATGTGATGGTGCTGGGCGGCGATATGCGCGACCCGAAGCATCGCCGCGACGTCTGCCCGCGCATCGCCTGGATGCCGCAGGGGCTGGGCAAAAATCTCTACCACACCTTATCGGTGTATGAAAATGTCGATTTTTTCGCTCGCTTGTTCGGTCACGATAAAGCGGAGCGGGAAGTCCGAATTAATGAGCTGCTGACCAGCACCGGGTTAGCACCGTTTCGCGATCGTCCGGCAGGTAAACTCTCCGGCGGGATGAAGCAAAAACTGGGGCTGTGCTGCGCGTTAATCCACGACCCGGAACTGTTGATCCTTGATGAGCCAACAACGGGGGTTGACCCGCTCTCCCGCGCCCAGTTCTGGGATCTGATCGACAGTATTCGCCAGCGGCAGAGCAATATGAGCGTGCTGGTCGCCACCGCCTATATGGAAGAGGCCGAACGCTTCGACTGGCTGGTAGCGATGAATGCCGGAGAAGTGCTGGCAACTGGCAGCGCCGAAGAGCTGCGGCAGCAAACGCAAAGCGCCACGCTGGAAGAGGCGTTTATAAATCTGTTACCGCAAGCGCAACGCCAGGCGCATCAGGCGGTAGTGATCCCACCGTATCAACCTGAAAATGCAGAGATTGCCATCGAAGCGCGCGATCTGACCATGCGTTTTGGTTCCTTCGTTGCCGTTGATCACGTCAATTTCCGCATTCCACGCGGGGAGATTTTTGGTTTTCTTGGATCGAACGGCTGCGGTAAATCCACCACCATGAAAATGCTCACCGGACTGCTGCCCGCCAGCGAAGGTGAGGCGTGGCTGTTTGGGCAACCGGTTGATCCAAAAGATATCGATACCCGCCGTCGGGTGGGCTATATGTCGCAGGCGTTTTCGCTCTATAACGAACTCACCGTGCGGCAAAACCTTGAGTTACATGCCCGTTTGTTTCACATCCCGGAAGCGGAAATTCCCGCGCGAGTGGCTGAAATGAGCGAGCGTTTTAAGCTCAACGACGTTGAAGATGTTCTGCCGGAGTCATTGCCGCTCGGCATTCGCCAGCGGCTTTCGCTGGCGGTGGCGGTGATTCATCGCCCGGAGATGTTAATCCTCGATGAACCTACTTCTGGCGTCGATCCGGTGGCGAGGGATATGTTCTGGCAGTTGATGGTCGATCTCTCGCGCCAGGACAAAGTAACCATTTTTATCTCCACCCACTTTATGAACGAAGCGGAACGTTGCGACCGCATCTCACTGATGCACGCCGGAAAAGTGCTTGCCAGCGGTACACCGCAGGAACTGGTTGAGAAACGCGGAGCCGCCAGTCTGGAAGAGGCATTTATCGCCTATTTGCAGGAAGCGGCAGGGCAGAGCAACGAAGCCGAAGCGCCGCCCGTGGTACACGACACCACCCACGCGCCGCGTCAGGGATTTAGCCTGCGCCGTCTGTTTAGCTACAGCCGCCGCGAAGCGCTGGAACTGCGACGCGATCCAGTACGTTCGACGCTGGCGCTGATGGGAACGGTGATCCTGATGCTGATAATGGGTTACGGCATCAGTATGGATGTGGAAAACCTGCGCTTTGCTGTGCTCGACCGCGACCAGACCGTCAGTAGCCAGGCGTGGACGCTCAATCTCTCCGGTTCCCGTTACTTTATCGAACAGCCGCCGCTCACCAGTTATGACGAGCTTGATCGTCGGATGCGTGCGGGCGATATCACGGTGGCGATTGAGATCCCGCCCAATTTCGGGCGCGATATCGCGCGTGGTACGCCTGTGGAACTCGGCGTCTGGATCGACGGAGCGATGCCCAGTCGTGCCGAAACGGTAAAAGGTTACGTGCAGGCAATGCACCAGAGTTGGCTTCAGGATGTGGCGAGCCGACAATCGACACCCGCCAGCCAAAGCGGGCTGATGAACATTGAGACGCGTTATCGCTATAACCCGGACGTAAAAAGCCTGCCAGCGATTGTTCCGGCGGTGATCCCGCTTCTGCTGATGATGATCCCGTCAATGCTAAGCGCCCTTAGCGTGGTGCGGGAAAAAGAGCTAGGGTCGATTATCAACCTTTACGTGACCCCCACCACCCGTAGCGAATTTTTGCTTGGCAAACAGCTGCCGTACATCGCGCTGGGGATGCTGAACTTTTTCCTGCTCTGCGGCCTGTCGGTGTTTGTGTTTGGCGTACCGCATAAAGGCAGTTTCCTGACGCTCACCCTGGCGGCGCTGCTGTATATCATCATTGCCACCGGAATGGGGCTGCTGATCTCCACCTTTATGAAAAGCCAGATTGCCGCCATTTTCGGAACGGCGATTATCACATTGATCCCGGCGACACAGTTTTCCGGGATGATCGATCCGGTAGCTTCGCTGGAAGGGCCTGGACGTTGGATCGGCGAGGTTTACCCGACCAGTCATTTTCTGACTATCGCCCGCGGGACGTTCTCGAAGGCGCTGGATCTGACTGATTTGTGGCAACTTTTTATCCCGTTGCTGATAGCCATCCCGCTGGTGATGGGCTTAAGTATCCTGCTGCTGAAAAAACAGGAGGGATGATGCGCCATTTACGCAATATTTTTAATCTGGGTATCAAAGAGTTGCGCAGTCTGCTCGGTGATAAAGCGATGCTGACGCTGATTGTCTTCTCGTTTACGGTGTCGGTGTATTCGTCAGCGACCGTTACGCCTGGATCGTTGAACCTCGCGCCGATCGCTATTGCCGATATGGATCAATCGCAGTTATCGAACCGGATCGTTAACAGCTTCTATCGCCCGTGGTTTTTGCCACCGGAGATGATCACCGCCGATGAGATGGATGCCGGACTGGACGCCGGACGCTATACCTTCGCGATAAATATTCCGCCTAATTTTCAGCGTGATGTCCTCGCCGGACGCCAGCCGGATATTCAGGTGAACGTCGATGCCACGCGCATGAGCCAGGCATTTACCGGCAATGGGTATATCCAGAATATTATCAACGGTGAAGTGAACAGCTTTGTCGCGCGCTACCGTGATAACAGCGAACCGTTGGTATCGCTGGAAACCCGGATGCGCTTTAACCCGAACCTTGATCCCGCGTGGTTTGGCGGGGTGATGGCAATCATCAACAACATTACCATGCTGGCGATTGTATTGACCGGATCGGCGCTGATCCGCGAGCGTGAACACGGCACGGTGGAACACTTGTTGGTGATGCCGATAACGCCGTTTGAGATCATGATGGCAAAGGTCTGGTCGATGGGGCTGGTGGTGCTGGTGGTGTCGGGATTATCACTGGTGCTGATGGTGAAAGGCGTGCTGGGTGTACCGATTGAAGGCTCGATCCCGCTGTTTATGCTGGGCGTGGCGCTCAGTCTGTTTGCCACCACGTCAATCGGCATTTTTATGGGGACGATAGCGCGTTCAATGCCGCAACTGGGGCTGCTGGTGATTCTGGTGCTGCTGCCGCTGCAAATGCTTTCCGGTGGAGCCACGCCGCGCGAAAGTATGCCGCAGATGGTGCAGGACATTATGCTGACCATGCCGACGACACACTTTGTTAGCCTCGCGCAGGCCATCCTCTACCGGGGTGCCGGATTCGAAATCGTCTGGCCGCAGTTCCTGACGCTGATGGCAATTGGCGGCGCGTTTTTCACCATTGCACTGCTGCGATTCAGGAAGACGATTGGGACAATGGCGTAAGGAAGGGAAACTTGACTTCATAATGTGATGTCATACTATTGATGTCATAAAGTGAAGTCATAAGGACATGCCATGAGAACCAAGGTACAGGCTTTACGGAAGAAACAAAAAAATACATTGGATCAAATATTTAAAACTCCTGTTCCTCAAGGGATCAAGTGGTCTGATATAGAATCTCTGGTTAAAGCGTTAGGCGGAGAAATTAAGGAAGGTAGGGGGGGCGCTGTAAGTTCATACTAAATATGAGCGTTGCGTGTTTCCATCGGCCTCATCCGTCGCCAGATACCGATAAAGGCGCTGTAGAAAGCGTGCGTGACTGGTTACTAAGTATAGGGGTAAAACCATGATCAAACTGAAGACGCCAAACTCTATGGAGATTGCCGGGCAACCTGCAGTTATCACTTACGTGCCAGAACTGAATGCATTTCGTGGCAAATTCCTGGGCTTGTCAGGTTATTGTGATTTTGTCTCTGACAGCATTCAGGGGCTGCAAAAAGAAGGGGAACTTTCCCTGCGAGAGTATCTTGAGGATTGTAAAGCTGCGGGTATTGAGCCGTATGCGCGTACAGAAAAGATTAAGACCTTTACGTTACGCTATCCAGAATCGCTGAGTGAACGCCTTAATAATGCGGCTGCGCAGCAACAAGTCTCTGTTAATACCTATATTATTGAAACACTGAATGAGCGTTTGAATCATTTATAAATTTTAGCGGCGTACATTACGCAGAATATCTGCCTTTACAGGATCTATCTATGCAACTGAACTTAATTTTATAAATTAAGTTCAGTTAATATCTTTTCTTTCCTCGTTTCAGAAATAACTCAATCTTCCTTCGGCAAGCACTGCAAATGCCCGTGCCGCACGCCGCGCTGGGCGATAACGTCATCGGCAAAATGCTGCACGTCGCCCATATCACCTTTCAGCACGGCGATTTCCAGACAGTCGTCGTGATTGATATGCACATGCAGCGTGGCGACGGAGAGATCGTGGTGATGGTGCTGGGTGGAGACAATGCGGCTGGCTAAGTCGCGTTTTTCGTGTTCATACACATAGGAGAGCACCGCGAAACCTTGCGTGCCGTGCTGCTGAGTGGCCTCCTGGGCCAGGGCGCTACGCAGAATATCGCGGATAGCTTCGGAACGGTTGTTATAACCACGACGCTGGCTCAGGCTGTCCAGCGTCTCCAGTAAATCGTCATCAAGCGTGATGGTGACTCGTTGCATTTGCGTTAAACCTTTTCTGTGGTGCGACGGCGCACGGGGAATGCGGGTAATACCGCGTTTTGTAGCACACGTCCGGCGTCAGAGGAAAAGGTTAATTTATCTCCCACCACCTGGGTTTCGACGATTTGTCCGTTGTCCATCACCATCACCCGCTGACAGAAGCGTTCCACCAGGCGTAAGTCGTGGGTGATGAACAGGCAGGCGGTGCCAAACTGTTGTTGTAGCTTTTTCAGCAGGCGAATGACGCCCGCCTGTAACACGAGATCAAGGTTAGAAACGGCTTCATCCAGAATCAGTAGTTTCGGTTCGACCGCCAGCGCGCGAGCCAGGCAGACGCGCTGGAGCTGGCCGCCGCTTAACTGCGGTGGGCGTTTGTCGAGAACGCTGTCATCGAGATCGACCGCCTTCAGCATTTCGCTGGCGCGCGCCAGTTGTTCGGATTTTTTCAGTGATAGCAGGTGGCGCATCGGTTCACGCAGGATCTCGCGCACGGTTTTGCGCGGATTCACGGCGCTGATGGAGTCCTGAAATACCATCTGAATATCGCGGCGGAACGCTTTACGCTGGGCGCGATTGAGTTTCGCCAGCGGTTCGCCGCGCCAGCTAATATTCCCTTGTGAGGGAGACTCTAAGCCTACCAGCAGCCGCGCGAGGGTGCTTTTTCCGCAGCCGCTGCGTCCCAGCAGGGCGACGGTTTCGCCGCTTTTCAGGGTCAGGGAAACGTTATTCAGCACCGCCTGATGTTGATGTTTTCCGCTAAATCCACCGTGGGCATAGTGATGGGAAAGGCCGCAGACGTTAAGTAAGGTCATGATGCCAGCTCCATACCGTAGAGGGCGAGATGAGCGGAAACCAGGCTGCGCGTCACCGTATGTTTGGGGGCGTTAAACAGCGTTTCTACATCGCCCTGTTCGACAATTTTACCTTGTGACATCACCGCCACGTCATCCGCCAGACGCGCCACAACGCCCATATCATGGGTGACCAGCAGCATTCCCGGCGCTTGTTTTTGCATAATGCTTTCCAGCAGATCGAGGATGCGCGCCTGTGCTACCACGTCGAGGTCGGTGGTCGGTTCATCGGCGATGATAAACGGTGATTCACACAGCACCGCCATCGCAATCATCATGCGCTGCAACATGCCGCCGCTCATCTCGAACGGGTACAGCTTCAGCACGCGCGCGGCGTTTTCCAGCCCCACCGCTTCTATGGCAGCGGTAAGCGTAGCGTCATCGGCGGGTTTCCCTAACGCCAGGCAGGTTTCCCGCGCGTGGGTGTGCATGGTGTGCAGTGGATTAAAGGCGCTGCGCGGGTTCTGCATGATGGTGGCAATTTTGATGCCGCGCAGGGCGCAAGGCGAAACCGGTTTGCCATCGGCTAAAATTTCCCCCGCCGTCTGGCGAACGCCAGCGGGCAAAATGCCCAGCGTCGCGGCGCAGGTTAATGATTTCCCGCTGCCGCTACCGCCGACTAACGCCAGCACGCGCCCGCGTTGCAGGGTTAACGATACACCGTGTACCAGCGGCTGCGCGGCCTGTAGCGCGATATTACGTAGTTCAATCTGTTGCGGCATTAGTGTGCGTGCTCCGTCACCAGATGAGGATCCAGATGATCGCGCAGTGCGTCACCCACCAGGTTAAAGGCCATCACGCTGATAAACAGCGCCAGCCCCGGCCAGAACATTTGCAGCGGCTGGGTCCAGATATACTGGCGCGCGTCGTTAATCATCACGCCCCATTCGGCGGTCGGCGCGGTCACACCGAGGCCAAGGAAAGACATCCCCGCGACGTGCAGCATCATATGGCCGATATCCAGCGTTGCCAGCACCAGCAGCGAAGGGATCACCGCGCCTGCCAGATGATCGACAAACACCCGCACATGGCCCGCACCGGAAAGCCGTGACGCCAGCACAAACTCGCGTTGGCGTAGTGAAATCACCAGGCTGCGCACCATGCGTGCATACCACGCCCAGTGCGACAGGGCGATGGCGATAATTACGTTGGTCAGCCCGGTGCCGAGCACGCCAACCATAAAGAACGACAGAATCGAGGTCGGGAAGGTCATAAACATATCGGCGACGCGCATGGTGGCCTGATCAACGCGTCCGCCAATCAGTCCGGCGCTGCCGCCAATCACCAGCCCTAATGTCAGCACCAGCAGCAGGCAGGCCATTACCGAACCGAGCGACACGCGGGTCGCCGCCATCAGCCGCGAGAAAATATCACGCCCTAAGTGATCGGTGCCCAGCCAGTGCTGCGCATCCGGCGAAAGCAGGCGCGACGGCAGATCAATAGCCTGAGGGTCATACGGCAGCCACCACTGGCTGGTAAGCGCAATCAGCGCCAGCAGGGCGATAATGATCAGCGCCAGGCGTACCGACCAGCGGGAAGAGAGGAAAAAGTTCACGCGTGCGCTCCTTCATGACGACGAATGCGCGGGTCCAGCGCGGCGTTGAGCAAATCGACAATCAAATTACAGACCACAAAAACCACCACCATCATCAGCGTAAAGCACTGGATCACCGGATAGTCACGGTTAAAAATCGCCGACACCGCATAGCGCCCGACGCCCGGCCAGGCAAAGATGTTTTCGATAATCATCGTCCCGCCGATCAGTTCGCCGATGTGCATCCCCACGGCGGTGATCATCGGCAGCGAGGCATTGCGCAGGATGTGGCGACGTTCGGTCTGTTTGTCGTTCAGGCCGCGCAGACGCGCCCAGGTGACGTGACGCTGACCGGCGACGTCCAGCATACTGGCGCGCAGTAAACGCGCGTTAATCGCCAGCGACATAAAGGCAATGGAAACCGCAGGCAAAATGATGTGCTGCCAGCCGCCGTAACCCATCGCGGGTAGCCATTGCAGATACACCGAAAACGCCATCACCAGTAAAAACGCCAGCCAGAAGTTAGGCATCGACACGCCAAGAAACGCGATGAAACGTACGGCGAAATCCGGCAGACGGTCGCGGTGGCGCGCCGCCCAGATACCGAGCGGTACGGAAGTGAGCAGAATTAATACCAGCGCCGCACCTGCAAGTTCCAGCGTGGCGGGCAGGAAGTTCAGCATATCGTCCAGTACCGGGCGTTGGCTGGCGAATGAGATACCAAAGTCAAGATGCAGCGCCTTCCACAACCAGGTGCCGTACTGGACGTACAGCGGCTGATCCAGTCCCAGCATGGTGCGGGTAGAGGCCAGCATCTCCGGCGTCGGCGGCAGGTTAGACAGACGCAAATAATCGAGCGCCGGGTCGCCGGTACCGAGGCGCAGCATCAGAAAAATGATCACCGAGGCGGCGAGCACCATCGGGATCAGCAGCAGAAAGCGGCGTAATACGTAACGCAACATTAAGGTTTCACCGGTTTAATCTGTTCGAACGGAATTTCGGTGGCGATCGGCGCGTAGGGGATGTTACCCAGCTCCGGTTTTGATACCACCATCATCGAGATGTAGCTGATAGGCAGATAAACCGCCTCGTCATGCAGACGGGTCAGAATGTCGCGATACAGCGCCTGACGTTGCGTTTCGTCATGGGTCGCCAGCACTTCGCCGATCTCTTTATCAATCAGCGGCTTGTCGGCTAATCCTTGCTGTGCCTGGAAGTCAGCGTGCGACGGTACGCGCATTGAACTCAGGAAGGCGTGTGGATCGTATGGCGCGCCCCAGGTGCGGTGGAAAATCATGCCAAAACGACCGTCGCGCTGACGAGCATAGATACTGCTCTCTTCTTCGCCAATCAGCGAGACATCTGCGCCAATCTGGCGCATATCAGCCTGAATGATTTCCGCCATCGATTTGCTTAACGCATCGGTGCCGATGAACGACAGTTCAATGCGCAGCGGCTGACCATTTTTCTCGCGGATGTCTTTGCCCGCAGGCAGCGTCCAACCGGCTTTTTCCAGCAACTCTTTCGCTTTCTGCGGATCGTACTGGCGCGGTTTCAGGCCGAGATTAGCGTAAGGCACAGAAGGGGCAAACAGGGTGTCGGCGACCTGCTGGGTGCCATATAACGCGTTATCAATCAGCGATTTTTTGTTTACCGCGTAATTAAGAGCTTCACGTACTGCCAGCTCGTTGGTGGGGGCTTTGGCGGTATTGAGCGCCAGCATCACGGTTTCGATCGGCTGTGACAGTTGGGTGTGGTAAGCCGGATTCTGGCTAAAGCGGGCGAAGGTATCGAGCGGTAATAACCCTTCGTTTCCGTACAGCAGGTCGATATCGCCAGTTTCAAACGCCACCGCGCGGGTAGTCGGGTCCGGGATGACGTTAAAGGTGATCTTTTTAATCGCTGGCTTTTCGCCCCAGTAGTTTTCGTTACGGACGAAGACATCGTACTGATTCAGTTTCGATTCCTGCAAAATCCATGGTCCGGTGCCAATCGGCGCTTTAATTCCGTTCATGGTTTCATGGTTTTTAAACTGCGAGGGAGCGATAAAACGGAAAGGACGGGGCAGGGCCAGTTCTTGCAGGAAAGGATAGTAGGCGCTTTTCAGGGTAATTTGCAGCTCTGTTTTACTGAGTGCTTTAACATCAACAATCTGGTTTGCCAGCTCCAGCCAGGCGTGACGTTGACGGTTATCGAGCACTGCGCGGAAGTTTTCTGCCGCCGCCTCGGCATCGAACGGTTCACCGTTGGAGAATTTCACGTCATCACGCAGGGTGAAGGTCCAGGTTTTACCATCTTCTGAATGAGTCCAGCTTTTTGCCAGCCACGGGATCACCGAACCGTCTGCCTGATATTTCACCAATGGTTCATAAACCATGCTCTGGGCGAACATCTGGTTAGGCGTGTAAAGGTGCGGGTTTAGTGGCCCGACATTCACCGGCCAGGCGGTGGTGATTTCATCTGGTGCAGCGGCATGGACGATAAAAGACGCACAAGCCAGCAGCGCAAATAGAGTGCGGCGGAGTGTGGAGAGCATGGTAACCCCAATGGATTAAAATAGATGGCGGAAATAAGTATGACGATTTTAAGTATTCGTCATACTGATTACCTGTTCTGGATCAATAGATGGGCAGTCGGGTGGGCGGATCAGTTAACTGAATCGATCCATTGCACACTGTCGGCGGTGAGCGTAAAGGGAGTAGGGGTGCAGATCGCCAGGCTTAAATTTTCAAGCTGACAATGGCTGACTGACAGCGAGGAGTGATAGGTGCTGTCTACGCTGACGATTTGCCAGGCGCTGCCGCCACGCTGTTTAACGATGGCTTCTTTGCGCGTCCAGATGCGCCAGAACATTTCCAGTTGCTGATCAGGATGCACGGCGTCCATCTCAGCGTGTTCCCCGAGGCTGAATACGGCGTTCGCCAGCCAGCGCCAGTTGGCGCGCGGGCGAATCACTTCGATATCGCAGCCGACTTCGCCTTCATCACTCAACAGCAGGGCGATATCGTCACCGCTATGGCTTAAGTTGAACCATAGCGGCGTTTCCGGCGCAAATGCAGGTTTGCCTTGTTCGCCATAGATGATCTCCGGTAGCGGGGAAAGCGTGTGCGAAAGCAATGCACGCCCCGCCAGCCAGCGTTCGCGTCGTGGACCTTGCGGTGCTTGCTCGCGTAAACCCGGTGGCAGTGGAGCTGCGCTTAAGGTCGAAACTTTCCCCAGAACTATCCGATACATATCAGGGCCAACGTTTAATGGAAAATGAAAGTGCGTATCGTATCACTTGTCGCCTCATCCCGGTAACCGACTTTTCGGTCTGCCTGGCCCCAGTAAAATCGCCAGTTTGCTACCGCCTTTGGTGGTTTCCATCCAGATTTTACACACACTGGTTAATGGCACCGAAAGTAGCATCCCTACCGGGCCGAGCAGCCATCCCCAAATTAACAATGAAAGAAATACCACCATGGTGGACATCCCCAGGCGATGGCCCATCATCCGTGGCTCTAAAATATTGCCGATGACCATATGGACAACTAAAAACAATGCGCCGACCAGAATACATTCGTAAATACCATTAAACAGCAGCACCTGAATCATTGGCGGTACGGCGGAAATTACCGCGCCGATATTGGGCACGTAGTTAAGCAAAAACGCCAGTACTGCCCACATCAGCGCAAACTGTACCCCCATCAGCTCCAGCCCCAGCCAGACGATGACACCTGTCCATAAACTGAGTAGCGTCTTCAATGCAAGATAGTGCGAAACGCCTTTAAGTGCGCGGTGTAATCCCGCGATGTGAATCTGTGGATTATTCAGCGCAAAACGCATTTTGTAAGGGACGTGGCGCACTTCAAACAGCATAAAAACTACGGTCATCACCAGCAAAAGCACGCTCGCCATTGCCCCGGAAAGCCCGGTCATTAGCGCTGTGGTGAAGGTAACCACTTTTTCCGAGTCCATCCGCTGCAGCATTCGCTCCGGCGACATATGCAAATTAAGAAAAGGCAACATCTCCTGCAATTTAAAAAGTTTGCGCGTCAGCTCCTTATTAAACTTCGGCAGCATAGAGATAAATTCGTTAAACGATGCCGCCAGTACGCCGACCAGCGCAGTTAGTGCGATCAGCATCACCACCACCACAATCGTAATGGCAATGGGGCGTTGTACTCCCCGACGAATAAACCAGGTGACGAGCGGGTTGAGGACGATGGCAAAAAACAGCGCCAGTAACAGCTGCACAATGATATCTGCCGCTGCGTGAATGCCCGCGAGGATCACTACCAGCGAGGCCAGCTTGAGCAGAATGTGCATGCCCGTTTTATCGGGTTGAGGGGTTTCCATTGGGGCTTCCTTGTGACTTTTTGTATTAAGTGTAGCGGGAGTCACGCCAGCAATATTCTGATTCTTACTGCTGATTTTCACGTCAGCACGTGGTAAAAATGAAACACTGTTGTAAAAATGTGGTGATCCTCATGCCCGAACCCGTAGCCGAACCCGCGCTAAACGGATTGCGTCTGAATTTGCGCATTGTCTCCATTGTCATGTTTAACTTCGCCAGCTACCTCACCATCGGGTTGCCGCTCGCTGTATTACCGGGCTATGTCCATGATGTGATGGGCTTTAGCGCTTTCTGGGCAGGATTGGTTATCAGCCTGCAATATTTCGCCACCTTGCTGAGCCGTCCTCATGCCGGACGTTACGCCGATTTGCTGGGCCCCAAAAAGATTGTCGTCTTCGGTTTATGCGGCTGCTTTTTGAGCGGTCTGGGATATCTGACGGCAGGATTAACCGCCAGTCTGCCCGTCATCAGCCTGTTATTACTTTGCCTGGGACGCGTGATCCTTGGGATTGGGCAAAGTTTTGCCGGAACGGGATCGACCCTGTGGGGCGTTGGCGTGGTTGGCTCGCTGCATATCGGGCGAGTGATTTCGTGGAACGGCATTGTCACTTACGGGGCGATGGCGATGGGTGCGCCGTTAGGCGTCGTGTTTTATCACTGGGGCGGCTTGCAGGCGTTAGCGTTAATCATTATGGGCGTGGCGCTGGTGGCCATTTTGTTGGCGATCCCGCGTCCGACGGTAAAAGCCAGTAAAGGCAAACCGCTGCCGTTTCGCGCGGTGCTTGGGCGCGTCTGGCTGTACGGTATGGCACTGGCACTGGCTTCCGCCGGATTTGGCGTCATCGCCACCTTTATCACGCTGTTTTATGACGCTAAAGGTTGGGACGGTGCGGCTTTCGCGCTGACGCTGTTTAGCTGTGCGTTTGTCGGTACGCGTTTGTTATTCCCTAACGGCATTAACCGTATCGGCGGCTTAAACGTAGCGATGATTTGCTTTAGCGTTGAGATAATCGGCCTGCTACTGGTTGGCGTGGCGACTATGCCGTGGATGGCGAAAATCGGCGTCTTACTGGCGGGGGCAGGGTTTTCGCTGGTGTTCCCGGCATTGGGTGTAGTGGCGGTAAAAGCGGTTCCGCAGCAAAATCAGGGGGCGGCGCTGGCAACTTACACCGTATTTATGGATTTATCGCTTGGCGTGACTGGACCACTGGCTGGGCTGGTGATGAGCTGGGCGGGCGTACCGGTGATTTATCTGGCGGCGGCGGGACTGGTCGCAATCGCGTTATTACTGACGTGGCGATTAAAAAAACGGCCTCCGGAACACGTCCCTGAGGCCGCCTCATCATCTTAAAACTTACTGAATAACCAGCGTATTAATGATGTTTTCTGCGGTGGTCTGCGCTTTTTGCTGATCGTCAGCGGGCAGCGTAATTTGCATGGTCAGCAGTTGATTACCCACGTTACCCAGAATAACGGAAGAGTACGCCGTCTGGCCTTTCGCGGAGATAATACTGTCTAACTGCTGCATTTTGTGACCTTTCAGCTCAATGGCTTTATTGGTTACCACTTGCAGCTGCGGATCGCGGCTACGTTGCTGATCTTCCAGACGCTTCGCCAGCACCGCCAGATCTTCTTTCGGATCATCGCCCATGATGACGATGACTGCTTTCTGCCCGGTGGCGTCGGACCAGACATGCATGTTATTGGCCTGCGTTCCCAGCTTACCGCTCTGGTCGGTCATATCCGCTGGCAGCGAGAAACTTAACTTGCCATCAAGCAGGTTGACGGGATTCCCGGTAGCGTTACTTTCCGCGACCGAACCCTGCGCCGTAGCGTTAGTGTCTTTATCATCACAGGCCGCAAGCCCCATAACCAGCAGGCCAATTCCGACATATTTAACCAGATTGCGCATTGACTTCTTCCTTTCGATAAACGGCCATAACGGCTCATTCATCCATCTTATCACAACTCTGATAACGAACCTTTAACTCGCCTGCAAAGCGTTGATTTCGGATTTATCTGCCAGTCTTTTCAACAGCATATTGAGTAATACGCCATACATTGGCAGGAAGAAAACGATACTGATTAACACTTTGAAACAGTAATCGACCAGCGCGATTTCCATCCAGTGTTCAGCCATAAAGGCATCCGGGCTACGCCAGAAGGCAATGAAGAAAAAGGCCAGCGTGTCGCTGACGTTACCGAACAGTGTGGACGCTGTCGGTGCCAGCCACCAGCGGCGACTCTGACGCAGGCGGTTAAAAACGTGCACGTCGAGGATCTGCCCCAGCGCGTAGGCCATGAAACTGGCGGTGGCGATACGGGCGACAAACAGGTTGAAGTGGGCGAGTGCGCCGAATCCCTGCCAGGAACCCATATAGAATAGCGACGAGATGACGTAGGAGATCAGCAACGCCGGGATCATCACCGCAAAGATGATACGACGGGCCAGCGGTGCGCCAAAAATACGCACGGTCAGGTCGGTAGCAAGGAAAATAAACGGGAAGCTAAACGCGCCCCAGGTGGTATGGAAACCAAAAATGGAGACGGGAAGCTGAACCAGATAGTTACTGGAGGTGATCACCAGCAGATGAAATAACGATAACCAGAACAACGCCTTATAGCGTTGAGTTTGCGAGAAAACGTTCATATTGTACCTTTTTGATTAACCATTGGGGTGAGGGAACCCAATACGTACGACACGTCTGTTACCTTAACATAATAACGTGCTTACCCTTTTTTCGAGCCGCCGCATGATACTGCTTTACGTTGACAATGCAATGGTTAATTTTCACGCAATCGTTAACCTGGTTTGCTTACGGACTCACAGGGCGTAAACTAGCGCCGTTTTTTTATGTGATGAGAAGAAAATGACCGATCTCTTTTCCAGCCCTGACCACACACTCGACGCACTTGGCCTGCGCTGCCCGGAACCAGTAATGATGGTGCGCAAAACAGTGCGCAATATGCAGCCAGGTGAAACGTTGCTGATTATTGCTGACGATCCGGCGACGACCCGCGATATTCCTGGGTTTTGTACCTTTATGGAACACGAACTGGTTGCTAAAGAGACGGATGGACTGCCTTATCGTTATTTGATTCGTAAAGGCGGTTGATGGGGGCAGATTGGCTTCGATGCCGCCTTTTCCCCTCACCCTAACCCTCTCCCCAGAGGAGAGAGGGGACCGATCGCGCTCAATGTTGCGATCGGTTTGCCTTATCTCCTGCGCAACAATCTTAACGCATTCGCTGTCACCAGCACCGTCGCACCCGTATCTGCCAGCACCGCCAGCCATAGTCCGGTCATTCCTAACAGCGTGGTGACGAGGAAGATCCCTTTCAGCCCCAGCGCAATAGTGATGTTCTGGCGGATATTGGCGTGAGTGGCGCGTGCCAGTTCAATCATTTGCACCAGACCGCGCAGGTGGTTATGGGTTAATGCTGCGTCGGCGGTTTCCAGCGCCACGTCTGTGCCGCTGCCCATTGCAATCCCGATGGCGGCAGCTTTCATCGCTGGCGCGTCGTTAATACCGTCACCGACCATCGCCAGCGGCGCATGTTGATTCAGCTCGGTCACCGCTTTGACTTTATCTTCCGGCAACAGGCCCGCTTTAAACTCCAGCCCCAGCTCCCCGGCAATTGCCGCCGCTGCGCGTGGATTATCGCCGGTGAGGATCACCCCTTTGACGCCCAGCGCGTTCAGTTCACTGATGGCAGTTGCAGCATCGGCGCGCAGGGTATCCTGTAACGCAATGACACCAAGCACGTCATCGTTACGTACTACCAGCACTACCGTTTGCCCGGCGCTTTCCAGTTCGTTAATTAAACCAGCAAATGCATCAGCGGGATGTTTCCCGGCAGCGCAAATCAATACGCGCTCACCGTTAACCTGCGCTTCAATGCCAGACCCGACCAGCGCCCGCTGTGATTCGGCGGCGGGAATGGCGAGTGCAGCAACCTGTGCTTCGCGCACGATGGCCTGCGCCAGTGGATGCGTCGCGCCTTGCTCGACCGCCGCCGCCAGTGTCAGCAGTTCAGATTCACTAATACCCGTTGCCGGATGAATCGCGGTAACGCGCGGTTTACCGACGGTCAGCGTACCGGTTTTATCAAACGCCACCTGGGTAACACGACCTAGCTGCTCCAGCGCCGCACCGCCTTTAATTAACGCCCCACGACGTGCCGCTGCTGCCAGCCCGGAGGTAATCGCCGCGGGCGTGGAGATAACTAACGCACACGGGCAGCCAATCAGCAGCAGCGTCAGCCCTTTATAAATCCACTCCTGCCAGCTTGCGGCAAACAGCAGCGGCGGCACCAGCGTTACCAGCAGGGCGACGGCCATAATCGCTGGCGTATAAATACGGCTGAAACGGTCGATAAACCGCTCAATGGGCGCACGGCGCTCTTCGGCTTCTTCGATCAGTTTCAGAATCCGGTCAATGGCGCTGGCACCCGGTTCTGACAGCACTTCCAGCGTTACCAGACGGTCTACGCTGGTGGCTCCTGCAGGAACTTTATCGCCCGTTGCGCGCTCCACCGGAATGGATTCGCCGGTCAGGGCGCTTTCATCAAAACTGGCAAACGGTGAGAGCAGTTTACCGTCGGCAGGCAAACGTCCACCTGCGGCGACTTCAATCACATCTCCAGGGCGCAGGCTGTTAATCGCCACCTCTTCCCGCTCACCGTTACGCAGGTGCGTGGCGGTTTCTGGTTTCAGCGCCATTAACGCGCTAACGCCCTGACGCGCGCGGCTGGCGGCCCAGCCTTCCAGTCGTTCACCAATCAAAAACAGCAGCAACACCATCGCAGCTTCAGCCGTTGCGCCAATAAACAGCGCACCAATAGCAGCTACGCTCATTAAGGTTTCAATGGCGAAGTAACTGCCTGATTTGATCAGCCGTAATGCCTGACGAGCAATCGGGTACAGCCCAACCAGCGTGGTCGCGATAAACGCCAGTTGCCCGAACGGATGATTGAACTGCTCCAGACCCCAGCTGATTACCATCATCACGATTAGCGTAATCAGCGACAAATTCTCTTTCAGGCGTGATGCTTGCGGTTCTTCGGCGGACTGTTCATCGCGCAGGGAATAGCCCGCTTTTTGCACCGCAGATTCAACTTGTGCACGGATGTCATTGTCGGCATCGACCACCAGTTTTTCGGTGGCGAACAGTACCTGCACCTGATTCACGCCTGCAAGCTGGCGCACGGCATTTTCTACCTTGCGCGCACAGGCGGCGCAGTCCATGCCGCTGACTTTCCAGCTATAGCGGGTGCCGGAGACGTTTTCAGAGAGAGTTGGCGTGCTGGAACATGCGCCGTCGCAGCAACAGTCGTTGGCGTTCTGTACCGTGGTTAGCGGTTTGAACGCAGCAAATTGAGGGGCTTTCTTGCCGTGATTGTCAGGAGTCGACATGGCATCCTCCGGTTAAGTTTTTTCTCATTAACCGAAGGATACACTCTGGAGTCGACTCCAGAGTCAAGTTTTATCAGAGATACAGCGAGCGGACGATGAGGAAGTGACCGGCAAAGTAGCAGGCCGCAGCAATCGCGTTATCCGCACGGAAGCGTCGGCGATAGTGGCTACCCAGCCAGACAAAGTTACTGATAAACAGCAATGAAGCGCCGACAAACGCAGAGAGTGCCGGAGCGGTCGGACGGAAGAACCACAGTTCACCTGCCAGCCACACCATCACCAGCGTCATGCCGATAAACGTGCAGATGGGCCAACGATACTCTTCCAGCCGCGTCCAGATAATCGCCAGTAACAGCGCGCCCAGAACCAGCAACACCAGTGGCAGAGGCCAGAAGAAAGAGAGCGTCATCTGACTGGCGAAATAGATGGTGTACAGCAGGTGCGAGAGGAAAAACGCGCCGATGGCGTACATCAGACGTTGACGTGGCAACAGGGTTAGCGCATCGCCCAGCAGTGAGGCGCACAGCCCCGCCAGCACCAGATAGCTAATGGCGTCGAACATCGGCGCTTGCCAGGCCAGTAACAACAGGAGAAGAAGGGTTAACGGTTTAAACACCCAGCGTTGCCAGGTTGGCCCACGATACGATGCATCCACAGATAGCCATGCGGAAAGACAGACAGCGATAAACGACCAAAGCATCTTAGTTCCTTGAATTCGTTATTTTTTCGTAGGCGGAATGCCTACGGTCTTGCTTCCAGTTTAGTGGCGAGGGTGGACGGATGACAACACCATAACTGGCAGGGTATGCTTAATTCCGCATTTTCCGATGAGGGATAAAGATGAGCAAACCACCTCTTTTCTTTATTGTTATCATTGGCTTAATCATCGTCGCCGCATCGTTTCGTTTTATGCAACAGCGACGGGAAAAAGCTGATAATGATATGGCACCGCTCCAGCAAAAGCTGGTGGTGGTGAGCAACAAGCGGGAAAAACCGATTAACGATCGCCGTTCGCGTCAGCAGGAAGTGACTCCGGCAGGCACCAGTATGCGCTATGAGGCAAGCTTCAAACCGCAAAGCGGAGGAATGGAGCAGACGTTTCGCCTCGACGCCCAGCAGTACCACGCCCTGACAGTGGGCGATAAAGGTACGCTGAGCTATAAAGGAACGCGCTTTGTTAGCTTTGTTGGCGAACAATAAGGTTATTTTTTAACTTTAAATTTCTTCTGCCAGACCAGCAGTTCAAACACGCCGAAAAGGAAAATCCGCACCTTTTCGGCGGTGGTCATCTGCGGGCCATCTTTCGGTAAAGTGGATTTCAATAGCGCCAGCTGCATACCATGCATCAGCACGGTAAAAATCAGCGCCACGTTAACGAAAATATTCAGCGGGCGCGGGAAGGGATGCACCAGGTTGAGGATTAAAAATCCCCAAACGCAGAGCATTAACAAACGTCCAATATTAATCAGCATCACTTTCTCCTTGTGCTTCGCGTTGATACAGCCGATAAGCCACCTGACCCGCCACTTTTTCCCGATGCAATGACCAGTTTGCCGGAACAGTGGGCAGACCGTTTTCGACTTCGCTTTCGACATAAATCAGGGCTTCGTCAGCCAGCCAGCCGTTATCTTCCAGTAAATTTATCGTCTCTTCTAACAAGCCACGGCGGAACGGTGGATCGACAAACACGATATTATGCGGTGTGCCTTTTTGCGCCAGGAATGACATCGCGTTGCTGTTCACCACGCGTGCATTGCCTGCTTTTAGTGTCGCCAGATTCTTAATTAACTGCTGAGAAACTGCACGATCCATCTCAATCAACGTGGCCCCCGCAGCGTAGCGTGATAACGCTTCCAGCCCCAGCGCGCCGCTTCCGGCGAAGCAATCCAGACATTGGGCGTCAACAATGACCGGAGCCAGCCAGTTAAATAACGTTTCGCGTACGCGGTCGGTGGTGGGGCGCAGACCTGGGCTATCAGGAACCGGGAGTTTACGGCCTCGCCACTGCCCGCCAATAATGCGGATTTGGCCGCTGCCGGAATGATTCGGTTTTTTCATGATAAATTGCTCAATCCGCCAGATAACACATACTTGCAGGCGGTGATGTGAATTAAGTTAAGTGATAGACTATTTCATCATTTTTTTAGCTGCTATGTACATAGCGTTAACGCTGTGCCATGAAGCAACAGCGAGGAGTGTAGTCGCAAATGGCGAAAGAAAAAAAACGTGGCTTTTTTTCCTGGCTGGGCTTTGGTCAAAAAGAGCAGACCCCGGAAAAAGAGACAGAAGTTCAGAATGAACAACCGGTTGTAGAAGAAATCGTTCAGGCGCAAGAGCCTGTGAAGGCTTCTGAACAAGCCGTTGAAGAGCAGCCGCAGGCGCATACTGAAGCCGAGGCGGAAACTTTTGCTGCCGAAGTTGTGGAAGTCACTGAACAGGTTGCTGAAAGTGAAAAAGCGCAGCCTGAAGCGGAAGTCGTTGCACAGCCGGAACCGGTCGTAGAAGAAACGCCGGAGCCAGTGGCTATCGAACGTGAAGAGCTGCCGTTGCCGGAAGACGTCAACGCCGAAGAGGTTTCGCCAGAAGAGTGGCAGGCTGAAGCGGAAACCGTAGAGATTGTCGAAGCGGCGGAAGAAGAAGCGGCTAAAGAAGAAATTACCGACGAAGAGCTGGAAACACAGGCGCTGGCTGCCGAAGCGGCAGAAGAGGCGGTGATGGTGGTTCCTCCGGCAGAAGAAGAGCAGCCGGTGGAAGAAATCGCTCAGGAGCAGGAAAAACCGACCAAAGAAGGTTTTTTCGCGCGCCTGAAACGCAGCCTGTTAAAAACCAAAGAAAATCTCGGTTCCGGATTTATCAGCCTGTTCCGCGGTAAAAAAATCGACGATGATCTGTTTGAGGAGCTGGAAGAGCAGCTTTTGATCGCCGATGTGGGTGTGGAAACCACACGTAAAATTATCACCAATCTGACGGAAGGCGCATCCCGCAAGCAGCTTCGTGATGCCGAGGCGCTCTATGGCCTGCTGAAAGAAGAGATGGGCGAGATTCTGGCGAAAGTCGATGAGCCGCTGAATGTTGAAGGTAAAACGCCGTTCGTGATCCTGATGGTGGGCGTCAACGGTGTGGGTAAAACCACGACGATTGGTAAGCTGGCGCGTCAGTTTGAGCAGCAGGGTAAATCGGTGATGCTGGCGGCGGGCGATACTTTCCGTGCAGCAGCGGTTGAACAGCTTCAGGTCTGGGGTCAGCGCAACAATATTCCGGTTATTGCCCAGCATACCGGTGCGGATTCCGCCTCTGTTATCTTCGACGCCATTCAGGCAGCTAAAGCGCGTAATATCGACGTCTTGATTGCCGATACCGCCGGACGCCTGCAGAACAAATCGCACCTGATGGAAGAGTTGAAGAAAATCGTCCGCGTGATGAAGAAACTCGACGTTGAAGCGCCGCATGAAGTTATGCTGACTATCGATGCCAGCACCGGGCAGAACGCGGTAAGCCAGGCCAAACTGTTCCACGAAGCCGTTGGCTTAACCGGCATCACGCTAACGAAACTGGACGGCACGGCGAAAGGCGGGGTAATTTTCTCGGTGGCTGACCAGTTTGGTATCCCTATCCGCTACATTGGTGTCGGCGAACGTATTGAGGATTTGCGTCCGTTTAAGGCGGACGACTTTATAGAGGCACTTTTTGCCCGAGAGGATTAACAATGATTCGCTTTGAACATGTCAGCAAGGCTTATCTCGGTGGGAGACAGGCGCTGCAGGGCGTTACGTTCCATATGCAGCCGGGTGAGATGGCGTTTCTGACCGGTCATTCCGGCGCAGGGAAAAGTACCCTCCTGAAGCTGATCTGTGGGATTGAGCGGCCCAGCGCCGGGAAAATCTGGTTTAGCGGCCATGACATCACGCGTCTGAAAAACCGTGAAGTTCCGTTTCTGCGCCGCCAGATTGGCATGATTTTCCAGGATCACCATCTACTGATGGACCGTACTGTCTACGATAACGTGGCGATCCCGCTGATTATCGCTGGTGCCAGCGGTGACGATATTCGTCGCCGGGTGTCGGCGGCACTGGATAAAGTCGGGCTACTGGACAAAGCGAAGAACTTCCCTATTCAGCTTTCCGGCGGTGAACAACAGCGTGTTGGCATTGCCCGCGCGGTGGTGAACAAGCCTGCGGTACTGCTGGCGGACGAACCGACTGGTAACCTGGACGACGCGTTGTCGGAAGGGATTCTACGTCTGTTTGAAGAGTTTAACCGCGTTGGGGTAACCGTATTGATGGCAACGCACGACATCAACCTGATTTCGCGGCGTTCCTATCGCATGCTCACCCTGAGCGATGGTCACTTGCATGGAGGCGTGGGCCATGAATAAGCGCGATGCAATCAATCATATTCGGCAGTTTGGCGGGCGTCTTGATCGCTTCCGTAAATCGGTCGGCGGCTCAGGCGACGGCGGTCGTAACGCACCGAAACGCGCGAAATCCTCGCCAAAACCGGTAAATCGCAAAACCAACGTTTTCAACGAACAGGTGCGCTATGCCTTCCACGGCGCATTGCAGGATCTGAAAAGCAAACCGTTCGCCACGTTTTTAACGGTGATGGTTATCGCCATCTCCCTGACGCTGCCCAGCGTCTGTTATATGGTGTACAAAAACGTTAACCAGGCGGCGACGCAATATTATCCGTCACCGCAAATCACTGTTTATCTGCAAAAAACGCTGGACGATGACGCTGCTGCGGGCGTGGTGGCACAGTTGCAGGCCGAGCAAGGCGTGGAGAAAGTGAATTATCTTTCTCGTGAAGATGCACTGGGCGAGTTCCGTAACTGGTCTGGTTTTGGTGGTGCGCTGGATATGCTGGAAGAAAACCCGCTTCCGGCAGTGGCGGTGGTGATCCCGAAACTCGACTTTCAGGGGACGGAGTCTCTGAATACGCTGCGTGATCGTATCACGCAGATTAACGGCATTGACGAAGTGCGGATGGATGACAGCTGGTTTGCCCGTCTGGCGGCGTTGACCGGGCTGGTCGGGCGCGTTTCGGCGATGATCGGCGTGTTGATGGTGGCGGCAGTGTTCCTCGTCATCGGTAACAGTGTACGCCTGAGTATCTTTGCTCGTCGTGACTCCATTAACGTGCAGAAACTGATTGGTGCGACGGATGGTTTCATCCTGCGCCCGTTCCTGTACGGTGGCGCACTGCTGGGATTTTCTGGCGCATTGTTGTCACTAATTTTGTCAGAAATTCTGGTACTGCGTTTGTCATCGGCGGTTGCGGAAGTGGCACAGGTTTTCGGAACGAAGTTTGATATCAATGGCTTATCGTTCGATGAATGCCTGCTATTGCTGCTGGTATGCTCGATGATTGGCTGGGTGGCAGCGTGGCTTGCCACGGTACAACATTTACGCCACTTTACGCCTGAATAATAAAAGCGTGTTATACTCTTTCCCTGCAATGGGTTCCGTAGCAGGGAAAGAGACCCCGTTGTCTCTTCCCGGTATTTCATCTCTATGTCACATTTTGTGCGTAATTTATTCACAAGCTTGCATTGAACTTGTGGATAAAATCACGGTCTGATAAAACAGTGAATGATAACCTCGTTGCTCTTAAGCTCTGGCACAGTTGTTGCTACCACTGAAGCGCCAGAAGATATCGATTGAGAGGATTTGAATGACTGACAAAATGCAAAGTTTAGCTTTAGCCCCAGTTGGCAACCTGGATTCCTACATCCGGGCAGCTAACGCGTGGCCGATGTTGTCGGCTGACGAGGAGCGGGCGCTGGCTGAAAAGCTGCATTACCATGGCGATCTGGAAGCAGCTAAAACGCTGATCCTGTCTCACCTGCGGTTTGTTGTTCATATTGCTCGTAATTATGCGGGCTATGGCCTGCCACAGGCGGATTTGATTCAGGAAGGTAACATCGGCCTGATGAAAGCAGTGCGCCGTTTCAACCCGGAAGTGGGTGTGCGCCTGGTCTCCTTCGCCGTTCACTGGATCAAAGCAGAGATCCACGAATACGTTCTGCGTAACTGGCGTATCGTCAAAGTTGCGACCACCAAAGCGCAGCGCAAACTGTTCTTCAACCTGCGTAAAACCAAGCAGCGTTTGGGCTGGTTTAACCAGGATGAAGTCGAAATGGTGGCCCGTGAACTGGGCGTAACCAGCAAAGACGTACGTGAGATGGAATCACGTATGGCGGCACAGGACATGACCTTTGACCTGTCTTCCGACGACGATTCCGACAGCCAGCCGATGGCACCGGTGCTCTATCTGCAGGATAAATCATCTAACTTTGCCGACGGCATTGAAGATGATAACTGGGAAGAGCAGGCGGCAAACCGCCTGACCGACGCGATGCAAGGTCTGGACGAGCGTAGCCAGGACATCATCCGCGCGCGCTGGCTGGACGAAGACAACAAGTCCACGTTGCAGGAACTGGCTGACCGTTACGGTGTTTCCGCTGAGCGTGTGCGCCAGCTGGAAAAGAACGCGATGAAAAAACTTCGCGCCGCCATTGAAGCGTAATTTCCGCTATTAAGCAGAGAACCCTGGATGAGAGTCCGGGGTTTTTGTTTTTTTGGGCCTCTGCAATAATCAATTTCCCCTTCCGGCAAAACGCCAATCCCCACGCAGATTGTTAATAAACTGTCAAAATAGCTATTCCAATATCATAAAAATGGGGTATGTTTTAGCAGAGTATGCTGCTAAAGCACGGGTAGTCATGCATAAAACGAAATAAAGTGCTGAATCACAACACCACAACACACGTAATAACCAGAAGAATGGGGATTCTCAGGATGAATATAAAGGGTAAAGCGTTACTGGCAGGATGTATCGCGCTGGCATTCAGCAATATGGCTCTGGCGGAAGATATTAAAGTTGCGGTCGTGGGCGCAATGTCCGGTCCGGTTGCGCAGTACGGTGACCAGGAGTTTACCGGCGCAGAGCAGGCGGTTGCGGATATCAACGCTAAAGGCGGCATTAAAGGCAACAAACTGCAAATCGTAAAATATGACGATGCCTGTGACCCGAAACAGGCGGTTGCGGTGGCGAACAAAGTCGTTAACGACGGCATTAAATATGTGATTGGTCACCTCTGTTCTTCATCAACGCAGCCTGCGTCTGACATCTACGAAGACGAAGGCATTTTAATGATCACCCCAGCGGCAACCGCGCCGGAGCTGACCGCCCGTGGCTATCAGCTGATCCTGCGCACCACCGGCCTGGACTCCGACCAGGGGCCGACGGCGGCGAAATATATTCTTGAGAAAGTGAAACCGCAGCGTATTGCTATCGTTCACGACAAACAGCAATACGGCGAAGGTCTGGCGCGAGCGGTGCAGGACGGCCTGAAGAAAGGCAATGCTAACGTGGTGTTCTTTGATGGTATCACCGCCGGGGAAAAAGATTTCTCAACGCTGGTGGCGCGTCTGAAAAAAGAGAATATCGACTTCGTTTACTACGGCGGTTATCACCCGGAAATGGGGCAAATCCTGCGTCAGGCACGCGCGGCAGGGTTGAAAACTCAGTTTATGGGGCCGGAAGGCGTGGCTAACGTCTCGCTGTCTAACATTGCGGGCGAATCAGCGGAAGGGCTGCTGGTGACCAAGCCGAAGAACTACGATCAGGTTCCGGCGAACAAACCCATTGTTGATGCGATCAAAGCGAAAAAACAGGACCCAAGCGGCGCATTCGTCTGGACCACCTACGCCGCGCTGCAATCTTTGCAGGCGGGCCTGAATCAGTCTGACGATCCGGCTGAGATCGCCAAATACCTGAAAGCGAACTCGGTTGATACCGTGATGGGTCCGCTGACGTGGGATGAGAAAGGTGACCTGAAAGGCTTTGAGTTCGGTGTATTTGACTGGCACGCCAACGGCACGGCGACCGATGCGAAGTAATCATTAATCGGCAACTTTGGGTTGCCGCCAAATTGCTAATATCGAGTACGTTGCTTCATGCCGGATGCGGCGTAAACGCCTTATCCGGCCTACAAGATCCAAAGAAATCAGTAAATTGCAGCACACATTGTAGGCCTGATAAGCGTAGCGCATCAGGCAATTTCTCGTTGGTCATCACTTTTGAAATCAAACTTGACGATTAACGCTTCTCCCAGCCGCCCTGCTGTGCCGTAAATCCCAGTGCCTGCATAAACGCCGTCATCACACCGCGATCTTCTACGCCTGCATCCGCCATCCACCAGGATGAAACGCTGGCATTATCACTTAACACCTCTTCCAGCAGATATTGCCCCACGCCGCGACGTCGGGTGACTTCCCGCACGCGCAGAGAATCCAGTGCCCCCCCGGTGCCGCTCAAGGTTACGCGTACAGCAGCAAGCAGGCGCTCGTTGAAACGTGCGGCGTAGATGCGGTGGTTATCGTCAACCTGTAAAGAGGAAGGGGAATACTCCGGCCAGATCTTTTGCAGGTCAATCCGGTCCTGGTCGCTAAATTTTTCTAATCGAATGATGGTCAGCTTCATGGGTAACCCGTGTAAATCACAAAAGTGGAACCAGTGTAGCGAAATAATTTAATCGGAGGCTTTCTCTTTTTTATTTCTTTTGGCAGGTGATTAATTTTTTAACAGCAATAATTACAAAGTTAAAACATTAGAGAATGAAAAATACCCAGCATAATCCCCTGAATGGTAGTGAATTATTCCGCCCTTTGTGCCGTTATTTTATGCTGACAAAGGCACTTTTTTCTGTTTATCTATCAATAAATTCAGAATATTATCTGTTCTTAATCGACTGAAAAATAGGGACTTTAATCGCTATTATCACAAAATACTGCGCTAAACCCTTAATCAGACAGGCAAAAACAGTGCAGTATAAAAAAAGAACAGTCTGATTTGTTAACACATAAAAACAAAGCAACACAACATCACGAATGGGGATTTTTGACTATGAAACGGAATGCGAAAACTATCATCGCAGGGATGATTGCACTGGCAATTTCACACACCGCTTTAGCCGACGATATTAAAGTTGCCGTTGTCGGCGCGATGTCCGGCCCGATTGCCCAGTGGGGCGATATGGAATTTAACGGCGCGCGTCAGGCGATTAAAGACATTAATGCCAAAGGGGGAATTAAAGGCGATAAGCTGGTTGGCGTGGAATATGACGACGCCTGCGACCCGAAACAAGCCGTTGCGGTCGCCAACAAAATCGTTAATGACGGCATTAAATACGTTATTGGTCATCTGTGTTCTTCTTCTACCCAGCCTGCGTCAGATATCTATGAAGACGAAGGTATTCTGATGATCTCGCCGGGAGCGACCAACCCGGAGCTGACCCAACGCGGTTATCAACACATTATGCGTACTGCCGGGCTGGACTCTTCCCAGGGGCCAACGGCGGCAAAATACATTCTTGAGACGGTGAAGCCTCAGCGCATCGCCATCATTCACGACAAACAACAGTATGGCGAAGGGCTGGCGCGTTCGGTGCAGGACGGGCTGAAAGCGGCTAACGCCAACGTCGTCTTCTTCGACGGTATTACCGCCGGGGAGAAAGATTTCTCCGCGCTGATCGCCCGCCTGAAAAAAGAAAACATCGACTTCGTTTACTACGGCGGTTACTACCCGGAAATGGGGCAGATGCTGCGCCAGGCCCGTTCCGTTGGCCTGAAAACCCAGTTTATGGGGCCGGAAGGTGTGGGTAATGCGTCGTTGTCGAACATTGCCGGTGATGCCGCCGAAGGCATGTTGGTCACTATGCCAAAACGCTATGACCAGGATCCGGCAAACCAGGGCATCGTTGATGCGCTGAAAGCAGACAAGAAAGATCCGTCCGGGCCTTATGTCTGGATCACCTACGCGGCGGTGCAATCTCTGGCAACTGCCCTTGAGCGTACCGGCAGCGATGAGCCGCTGGCGCTGGTGAAAGATTTAAAAGCTAACGGTGCAAACACCGTGATTGGGCCGCTGAACTGGGATGAAAAAGGCGATCTTAAGGGATTTGATTTTGGTGTCTTCCAGTGGCACGCCGACGGTTCATCCACGGCAGCCAAGTGAAAATCCCACCGCCCGTGAAATGCGGGCGGGTTTAGAAAGGTTACCTTATGTCTGAGCAGTTTTTGTATTTCTTGCAGCAGATGTTTAACGGCGTCACGCTGGGCAGTACTTACGCGCTGATTGCCATCGGCTACACCATGGTTTACGGCATTATCGGCATGATCAACTTCGCCCACGGCGAGGTTTACATGATCGGCAGCTACGTCTCATTTATGATCATCGCCGCACTGATGATGATGGGCATTGATACCGGCTGGCTGCTGGTAGCGGCGGGATTCGTCGGCGCAATCGTCATTGCCAGCGCCTACGGCTGGAGTATCGAACGGGTGGCTTACCGCCCGGTGCGTAACTCTAAGCGCCTGATTGCACTCATCTCGGCAATCGGTATGTCCATCTTCCTGCAAAACTACGTCAGCCTGACTGAAGGTTCGCGCGACGTGGCGCTGCCCAGCTTGTTTAATGGTCAGTGGGTAGTGGGTCATAGCGAAAACTTCTCTGCCTCTATTACCACCATGCAGGCGGTGATCTGGATTGTCACCTTCCTCGCCATGCTGGCGCTGACGATTTTCATTCGCTATTCCCGCATGGGGCGCGCCTGTCGTGCCTGCGCGGAAGATCTGAAAATGGCGAGCCTGCTTGGCATTAACACTGACCGGGTGATTGCGCTGACCTTTGTGATTGGCGCGGCGATGGCAGCGGTGGCGGGCGTACTGCTCGGTCAGTTCTACGGCGTCATTAACCCCTATATCGGCTTTATGGCCGGGATGAAAGCCTTTACCGCTGCGGTGCTTGGTGGGATTGGCAGCATTCCGGGAGCGATGATTGGCGGGCTGATTCTGGGGATTGCGGAGGCGCTCTCTTCTGCCTATCTGAGTACGGAATATAAAGATGTGGTCTCATTCGCCCTGCTGATTCTGGTGCTGCTGGTGATGCCGACCGGTATTCTGGGTCGCCCGGAGGTAGAGAAAGTATGAAACCGATGCATATTGCAATGGCGTTGCTCTCTGCCGCCATGTTTTTTGTGCTGGCGGGCGTCTTTATGGGCGTACAACTGGAGCTGGATGGCACCAAACTGGTGGTCGACACGGCTTCAGATGTCCGTTGGCAGTGGGTGTTTATCGGCACGGCGGTGGTCTTTTTCTTCCAGCTTTTGCGCCCGGCTTTCCAGAAAGGGTTGAAAAGCGTTTCCGGACCGAAGTTTATTCTGCCCGCGATTGATGGCTCCACGGTGAGGCAAAAGCTGTTTCTCGTGGCGCTGCTGGTGCTTGCGGTGGCGTGGCCGTTTATGGTTTCACGCGGGACGGTGGATATCGCCACCTTGACCATGATCTACATTATCCTCGGCCTCGGGCTGAACGTGGTGGTAGGGCTTTCTGGCCTGCTGGTGCTGGGTTACGGCGGCTTTTACGCCATCGGCGCTTACACCTTTGCGCTGCTCAATCACTATTACGGCCTGGGCTTCTGGACCTGTCTGCCGATTGCCGGGTTAATGGCAGCGGCGGCGGGCTTCCTGCTCGGTTTTCCGGTGCTGCGCCTGCGCGGCGACTATCTGGCGATCGTTACCCTCGGTTTCGGCGAAATTGTGCGCATATTGCTGCTCAATAACACCGAAATTACCGGCGGCCCGAATGGTATCAGTCAGATCCCGAAACCGACTTTCTTCGGCCTCGAGTTCAGCCGTACCGCCCGTGAAGGCGGCTGGGACACGTTCAGTAATTTCTTTGGCCTGAAATACGATCCCTCCGATCGCGTTATCTTCCTCTACCTGGTGGCGTTGCTGCTGGTGGTATTAAGCCTGTTTGTCATTAACCGCCTGCTGCGGATGCCGCTGGGTCGCGCCTGGGAAGCGTTGCGTGAAGACGAAATCGCCTGCCGTTCGCTGGGCTTAAGCCCGCGTCGTATCAAGCTGACCGCCTTTACCATCAGCGCCGCGTTTGCGGGTTTTGCCGGAACGCTGTTTGCGGCGCGTCAGGGCTTTGTCAGCCCGGAATCCTTCACCTTTGCTGAATCAGCCTTTGTACTGGCGATAGTGGTGCTCGGCGGTATGGGCTCGCAATTTGCGGTGATTCTGGCGGCAATTTTGCTGGTGGTGTCGCGCGAGTTGATGCGTGATTTCAACGAATACAGCATGTTAATGCTCGGTGGTTTGATGGTGCTGATGATGATCTGGCGTCCGCAGGGCTTGCTGCCCATGACGCGCCCGCAACTCAAGCTGAAAAACGGCGCAGCGAAAGGAGAGCAGGCATGAGTCAGCCATTATTATCTGTTAACGGCCTGATGATGCGCTTCGGCGGCCTGCTGGCAGTGAACAACGTCAATCTTGAACTGTACCCGCAGGAGATCGTCTCGTTAATCGGTCCTAACGGTGCCGGAAAAACCACGGTCTTTAACTGCCTGACCGGATTCTACAAACCCACCGGCGGCACTATTTTACTGCGCGATCAGCATCTGGAGGGTTTGCCGGGGCAGCAAATCGCCCGCATGGGCGTGGTGCGCACCTTCCAGCATGTGCGTCTGTTCCGTGAAATGACGGTAATTGAAAACCTGCTGGTGGCGCAGCATCAGCAACTGAAAACCGGGCTGTTCTCTGGCCTGTTGAAAACGCCTTCTTTCCGTCGCGCCCAGAGCGAAGCGCTCGACCGCGCCGCCATCTGGCTTGAGCGCATTGGTTTGCTGGAACACGCCAACCGCCAGGCGAGCAACCTGGCCTACGGTGACCAGCGCCGTCTGGAGATCGCCCGCTGCATGGTGACGCAGCCGGAGATTTTAATGCTCGACGAACCTGCGGCAGGTCTTAACCCGAAAGAAACGAAAGAGCTGGATGAGCTGATTGCCGAACTGCGCAATCATCACAACACCACTATCTTGTTGATTGAACACGATATGAAGCTGGTGATGGGAATTTCGGACCGAATTTACGTGGTCAATCAGGGGACGCCGCTGGCAAACGGTACGCCGGAGCAAATCCGTAATAACCCGGACGTGATCCGTGCCTATTTAGGTGAGGCATAAGATGGAAAAAGTCATGTTGTCCTTTGACAAAGTCAGCGCCCACTACGGCAAAATCCAGGCGCTGCATGAGGTGAGCCTGCATATCAATCAGGGCGAGATTGTCACCCTCATTGGCGCGAACGGGGCGGGGAAAACCACCTTGCTTGGCACATTATGCGGCGATCCACGCGCCACCAGCGGGCGAATTGTGTTTGATGATAAAGACATTACCGACTGGCAGACGGCGAAAATCATGCGCGAAGCGGTAGCGATTGTCCCGGAAGGGCGTCGCGTCTTCTCGCGGATGACGGTGGAAGAGAACCTGGCGATGGGCGGCTTCTTTGCCGAACGCGACCAGTTCCAGGAGCGCATAAAGTGGGTGTATGAACTGTTCCCGCGTCTGCATGAGCGCCGTGTTCAGCGGGCAGGCACCATGTCCGGCGGTGAACAGCAGATGCTGGCGATTGGTCGCGCGCTGATGAGCAACCCGCGTTTGTTGTTGCTTGATGAGCCATCGCTCGGTCTTGCGCCGATTATCATCCAGCAAATTTTCGACACCATCGAGCAGCTGCGCGAGCAGGGGATGACTATCTTCCTCGTCGAGCAGAACGCTAACCAGGCGCTGAAGCTCGCTGATCGCGGCTACGTGCTGGAAAACGGCCATGTAGTGCTCTCCGATACTGGTGATGCGCTACTGGCGAACGAAGCAGTGAGAAGTGCGTATTTAGGCGGGTAAATTATCAATAACCCGGCAGCTAAGTTCTGCCGGGTTATTCGTCCGTATACAGACTTGTTTCAACTGACCGGGAGGATTAAAACCAGACCACTTATTTGCCACGGAAAGGTTCCCTCCCATGCATTATGCCGTTGTTGTCATGCTTGAACTGCTTTGCTGTATTCACGCTTACCGTACCGGACAAGAGCGGTACTGGATTTTTATCATTTTCTGTTTTCCGGTGATTGGCTGCGTGGCGTATTTCGTCATAGTGATGCTGCCTGAAACGGGCGCTGACCGTCACGGGCATACTTTGCTGATGCGCCTGCAGGACAAACTAAACCCTGAGCGCCACCTGCGCAAATTAACCGAAGAACTGGCGATTGCCGAGACGAATCAAAACCATTATGCGTTGGCTAATGAACTGGCGCGTCTGGGGCGTTATCACGAAGCTGTTCCCCATTATCAGCAGGCGTTAAGCGGGATATTCGCCCATGAAGCGGCAATGATGCTAAGCCTGGCGCAGGCACAGTTTGCTATTCAGGAGTTCGCCGCCTGTCAGCAGACGCTGGAAGATGTGATGCGTTATAACCCTGATTTTCAGTCGGCAGACGGGCATTTGTTATTTGCCAGAACGTTAGCCGCACAAGAAAAATACGCTGATGCGGAAAGCGAGTTTGAAGTATTGATTTCTTATTACCCCGGCCCGCAGGCGCGTATTTACTATGCGGAAATGTTGGCGAAAATGAGTCGGTTACGTGAAGCCAACGAGCAGTATGTTGCCGTGGTTGATACGGCTAAACGCTCAAGACCTCATTATAGAAAACACCACCGGGAATGGATTAAGACCGCCAATGAGCGGCTGAAGCAGAGTGTGGTGCAATGAAAATCTTCTTTGCCGTTAGACCAGTGTCGCGGCAATCTTTTGTTAAAATTGAAAAATGTAGCTCTCATCGGGCAGCAAAACTGGACGCAGAATTTGCTGCCATTTTTGCTCTTCATGGTAAGGAGTTCTGGCGATTAGCTGGCCGTTAATCGCCTCTTTTCAGTGCATTCTCGGGATATCCGTGCCCCATCTCCCATTTTCCCTTACCCGTACCGTCACCGCCTTGTCATCTTTCTGACACCTTACTATCTTACAAATGTAACAAAAAAGTTATTTTTCTGTAATTCGAGCATGTCATGTTACCCCGCGAGCATAAAACGCGTGAATTCGCGCATTCGGTACAACAAGAGAGATAAACGATGAAACCGTTACATTATACAGCTTCAGCACTGGCGCTCGGACTGGCGTTAATGGGGAATGCACAGGCAGTGACAACCATTCCGTTCTGGCATTCTATGGAAGGGGAACTGGGTAAAGAGGTGGATTCTCTGGCCCAACGTTTTAACGCCGAAAACCCGGATTACAAAATTGTACCGACCTATAAAGGCAACTACGAACAGAATTTAAGCGCGGGGATTGCCGCATTTCGTACCGGCAACGCTCCGGCTATTTTGCAGGTTTATGAAGTTGGCACCGCCACCATGATGGCGTCGAAAGCCATTAAACCGGTGTATGACGTGTTTAAAGAGGCGGGGATTCAATTCGATGAGTCGCAGTTTGTGCCGACGGTTTCAGGTTACTATTCCGACAGCAAAACCGGCCACTTACTCTCCCAGCCGTTCAACAGCTCGACCCCCGTTCTCTATTACAACAAAGACGCCTTCAAGAAAGCAGGATTAGACCCGGAACAGCCGCCGAAAACCTGGCAGGATCTGGCGGACTATTCTGCAAAACTGAAAGCCTCCGGCATGAAGTGCGGCTACGCCAGCGGCTGGCAGGGCTGGATCCAACTGGAAAACTTTAGCGCCTGGAACGGTCTGCCGTTTGCCAGCAAAAACAACGGCTTTGACGGCACGGATGCGGTGCTGGAGTTCAACAAGCCGGAGCAGGTGAAACACATCGCCATGCTCGAAGAGATGAACAAGAAGGGCGATTTCAGCTACGTCGGGCGTAAGGATGAATCCACCGAGAAGTTCTATAACGGTGATTGCGCGATGACCACCGCCTCTTCCGGTTCTCTCGCTAATATTCGCGAGTACGCCAAATTCAACTATGGCGTAGGCATGATGCCTTACGACGCCGATGCGAAAGATGCACCGCAAAACGCCATTATCGGCGGGGCCAGCCTGTGGGTGATGCAGGGCAAAGATAAAGAAACTTATACCGGCGTGGCGAAGTTCCTCGACTTCCTCGCTAAGCCAGAAAATGCTGCCGAGTGGCATCAGAAAACTGGTTATCTGCCAATCACCAAAGCGGCGTATGACTTGACTCGTGAGCAGGGCTTTTATGAGAAAAACCCAGGGGCGGATACCGCGACGCGTCAGATGCTGAATAAGCCGCCGTTGCCGTTCACCAAAGGGCTGCGTCTGGGCAACATGCCGCAGATCCGCGTGATTGTGGATGAAGAGCTCGAGAGCGTGTGGACCGGTAAGAAGACACCACAGCAGGCACTGGATACCGCCGTTGAGCGTGGAAATCAGTTGCTGCGCCGCTTTGAGAAATCGACGAAGTCTTAATCAGTGTAATGTCGGATGCGTTTCGCTTATCTGACCTGGCATCGCGTGTAGGCCGGATAAGCGAAGCGCATCCGGCACAGTTCAGGAATTAACCGTAATGTCATCATCCCGTCCGGTGTTCCGCTCGCGCTGGCTGCCTTATCTGCTGGTCGCGCCGCAGCTCATCATCACCGTTATCTTTTTTATCTGGCCTGCGGGCGAAGCGTTGTGGTACTCGCTGCAAAGCGTCGATCCGTTTGGTTTCTCCAGCCAGTTTGTCGGCCTGGATAACTTCGTCGCGCTGTTTCATGACAGCTACTATCTCGACTCCTTCTGGACGACGATAAAATTCAGCACCTTTGTCACCGTCAGCGGTTTGCTGGTATCGCTGTTCTTTGCGGCGCTGGTGGAGTACATCGTGCGCGGCAGTCGTTTCTATCAAACCTTGATGCTGCTGCCGTATGCCGTGGCTCCCGCCGTTGCCGCCGTATTGTGGATCTTCCTGTTTAACCCCGGTCGCGGGCTGATCACCCATTTTCTCGCTGAGTTCGGCTACGACTGGAACCACGCGCAAAACAGCGGTCAGGCAATGTTTCTGG
The DNA here is from genome assembly GCF_022354085.1 of Shigella dysenteriae. Taxonomy (NCBI): domain Bacteria; kingdom Pseudomonadati; phylum Pseudomonadota; class Gammaproteobacteria; order Enterobacterales; family Enterobacteriaceae; genus Shigella; species Shigella dysenteriae. Next base: position 4,479,312 of record NZ_CP055055.1, on the reverse strand, counting down.
TGGTGTTTGCCTCAGTATGGAAGCAAATCAGCTACAACTTCCTGTTCTTCTATGCCGCGCTGCAATCCATTCCCCGTTCGTTGATCGAAGCCGCAGCCATCGACGGTGCAGGGCCGATTCGCCGCTTCTTTAAGATTGCGCTGCCGCTTATCGCCCCGGTGAGTTTCTTCCTGCTGGTAGTGAACCTGGTGTATGCCTTCTTCGACACCTTCCCGGTGATCGACGCCGCCACGTCCGGCGGGCCGGTTCAGGCCACCACGACGCTGATTTATAAGATCTACCGCGAAGGCTTTACTGGACTGGATCTGGCTTCGTCTGCCGCACAGTCGGTGGTGTTGATGTTCCTCGTCATCGTGCTGACGGTGGTGCAGTTCCGCTATGTTGAAAGCAAGGTGCGTTACCAATGATTGAGAACCGTCCGTGGCTGACGATATTCAGCCATACCATGCTGATCCTCGGGATCGCGGTGATCCTCTTCCCGCTGTACGTGGCGTTTGTCGCGGCGACGCTGGATAAACAGGCCGTCTACGCCGCGCCGATGACGCTCATCCCCGGCACGCATCTGCTGGAAAACATCCACAACATCTGGGTAAACGGGGTAGGCACAAATAGTGCGCCGTTCTGGCGGATGTTGCTTAACAGCTTCGTGATGGCGTTCAGCATTACGCTCGGCAAAATTACCGTCTCGATGCTCTCGGCATTCGCCATTGTCTGGTTTCGTTTTCCGCTGCGTAACCTCTTTTTCTGGATGATTTTTATCACCCTGATGTTGCCGGTTGAAGTACGTATCTTCCCGACGGTGGAAGTCATCGCCAACCTGAAGATGCTCGACAGCTACGCCGGTTTAACGCTGCCGCTGATGGCCTCGGCGACCGCGACGTTTCTTTTCCGCCAGTTCTTTATGACCCTACCGGATGAACTGGTGGAAGCCGCGCGGATCGACGGCGCGTCGCCAATGCGCTTCTTTTGCGACATCGTTTTTCCGTTGTCCAAAACTAATCTGGCGGCGTTGTTTGTGATCACCTTTATTTACGGCTGGAACCAGTATTTGTGGCCGTTGTTAATTATTACCGACGTGGATCTCGGCACCACCGTGGCAGGGATCAAAGGGATGATCGCCACTGGCGAAGGCACCACAGAATGGAACTCAGTGATGGCGGCGATGTTGTTAACGCTTATCCCTCCGGTGGTGATTGTTTTAGTGATGCAGCGTGCCTTTGTGCGCGGCCTGGTCGATAGTGAGAAATAAGATGGCAGGACTGAAATTACAGGCAGTAACCAAAAGCTGGGATGGCAAAACCCAGGTGATTAAACCGCTGACCCTTGATGTGGCGGATGGCGAATTTATCGTGATGGTCGGGCCGTCTGGCTGCGGGAAATCGACGCTGCTGCGTATGGTTGCCGGGCTGGAGCGGGTGACGGAAGGCGATATCTGGATCAACAATCAGCGGGTGACCGAAATGGAGCCGAAAGATCGCGGGATTGCGATGGTGTTCCAGAACTACGCGCTTTATCCGCATATGAGCGTCGAAGAAAACATGGCGTGGGGGCTGAAAATTCGCGGCATGGGCAAGCAGCAAATTGCCGAGCGCGTTAAAGAAGCAGCGCGCATTCTGGAACTGGACGGTCTGCTTAAGCGCCGCCCGCGCGAGCTTTCCGGCGGTCAGCGTCAGCGTGTGGCGATGGGCCGCGCGATTGTGCGCGATCCGGCGGTGTTCCTGTTTGATGAGCCACTCTCTAACCTCGATGCCAAGCTGCGCGTACAGATGCGTCTTGAACTGCAACAGCTGCACCGTCGCCTGAAAACGACATCACTCTACGTTACTCACGATCAGGTTGAGGCGATGACCCTCGCCCAGCGAGTAATGGTGATGAACGGCGGCGTTGCCGAACAGATTGGCACACCAGTAGAAGTCTACGAAAAGCCCGCCAGCCTGTTTGTGGCGAGTTTTATTGGCAGCCCGGCGATGAATCTGCTGACAGGCCGCGTGAATAACGAAGGCACGCATTTCGAACTGGACGGCGGTATTGAGCTGCCGCTAAACGGTGGCTACCGTCAGTATGCCGGGCGTAAAATGACCCTCGGCATTCGCCCGGAACATATTGCGCTAAGCTCGCAGGCAGAAGGTGGCGTACCGCTGGTGATGTATACGCTGGAGATCCTCGGCGCAGATAACCTGGCGCACGGACGCTGGGGCGAACAGAAGCTGGTGGTACGGCTGGCGCATCAGGAGCGCCCGACGGCAGGCAGCACGCTGTGGCTGCATCTGCCGGAAAATCAGCTACATCTTTTTGATGGTGAAACAGGACAACGAGTATGAGTAACTGGCCTTATCCCCGCATCGTCGCCCACCGTGGCGGCGGTAAACTGGCCCCGGAAAACACCCTGGCGGCAATCGACGTCGGGGCAAGATACGGTCATAAGATGATCGAATTTGACGCGAAGTTATCGAAAGATGGCGAGATCTTCCTGCTTCATGACGACAATCTCGAACGTACCAGTAACGGTTGGGGCGTCGCGGGTGAACTGAACTGGCAGGATTTACTGCGCGTGGATGCAGGCAGTTGGTACAGCAAAGCGTTTAAAGGTGAGCCGCTGCCGTTGCTTTCGCAGGTGGCGGAACGCTGTCGCGAACACGGGATGATGGCGAATATCGAAATCAAACCCACCACTGGCACCGGGTCGTTGACGGGCAAAATGGTGGCGCTGGCGGCACGCGAACTGTGGGCCGGTATGACGCCACCGCTGCTGTCATCGTTTGAGATTGATGCTTTAGAAGCTGCACAACGGGCGGCACCGGAATTGCCGCGCGGTTTGTTGCTGGATGAATGGCGCGACGACTGGCGCGAACTGACCGCGCGGCTGGGCTGCGTCTCTATTCATCTCAATCATAAGTTACTCGATAAAGCGCGAGTGATGCAGTTGAAAGACGCCGGATTACGGATTCTGGTTTATACCGTCAATAAACCCCAGCGCGCGGCAGAGTTGCTGCGCTGGGGCGTGGATTGCATCTGTACTGATGCGATTGATGTTATTGGTCCGAACTTTACGGCCCAATAGTTTTCAGCGGAATGTCAGGCTGCGGCGTGCTGGGTGGATTCAGCATGTCGCCGTTTTTCCTCTGTTGCAGCATATGCTGCTGATTTAGCGAACTATCCGGATTATGGTTGTTGTTTAACATCCCGCCGTTGGTGTTGGGCAGCATTTGCTGCCGGGCGGGGTTTAGCTCCCCCGGCTGCGACTGCAATACCCGCTGAGAGTTGCTATTAATCTGATTTTCTAAATGCTGCTGTTGTAATTGCGTCTGCGTTTTCAGTTGCTGATTCAGCATCCCTTTTTGCTGGATTTGCTGAGTCTGCATCTGGGTTTGCATCCGCTGCTGGCTGGGGATCTGATATCCCGGCTGGTTGGGGTTATTCAGAGTATTAATGGGCTGTGCAAAGCCGACAAACGGCAGGAGTGCCGTCAAAAGCAGAAGTCGTTTCATCGCGTATCCTCCTCTGAAGATATCCTTTAAGTTTACTCTGTTCCCGGCGAAACGATGATTATTTCAGAGTTATACACCAGGCTTAAGTGGGGAAGGCCCCTCACATAACTGGAGAATAACGATGATAAAACCGACGTTTTTACGCCGGGCGGCGATTGCTACTTTGCTTTCAGGATGCTGTTTTAGTGCCGCCGCCGCGCCACCTGCGCCGCCGCCCGTTTCGTATGGCGTGGAGGAAGATGTCTTCCATCCGGTACGCGCGAAGCAGGGAATGGTAGCGTCTGTGGACGCCACTGCCACCCAGGTGGGGGTAGATATTCTAAAGGAGGGCGGGAATGCCGTTGATGCCGCTGTGGCAGTGGGGTATGCGCTGGCGGTAACACATCCGCAGGCAGGGAATCTGGGCGGCGGTGGTTTTATGCTGATCCGATCGAAAAATGGCAATACCACCGCTATCGATTTCCGCGAAATGGCGCCCGCCAAAGCAACACGCGATATGTTCCTCGATGACCAGGGCAACCCGGACAGCAAAAAATCACTCACTTCGCATCTGGCTTCCGGCACACCGGGTACGGTCGCGGGCTTCTCGTTGGCGCTGGAGAAGTACGGCACCATGCCGTTGAATAAAGTGGTGCAACCGGCGTTTAAACTGGCACGCGATGGTTTTATCGTTAACGATGCGCTGGCCGACGATCTCAAAACCTACGGTAGCGAAGTGTTGCCGAATCACGAAAACAGCAAAGCTATCTTCTGGAAAGAGGGGGAACCGCTGAAAAAGGGTGACAAGCTGGTGCAGGCGAACCTCGCAAAGAGCCTGGAGATGATTGCCGAAAACGGCCCGGACGAATTCTACAAAGGCACGATTGCGGAACAGATCGCCCAGGAGATGCAGAAAAACGGTGGCTTGATCACTAAAGAAGATTTAGCGGCCTATAAAGCGGTCGAACGTACACCGATTAGCGGCGATTATCGCGGGTATCAGGTTTACTCCATGCCACCGCCATCTTCCGGCGGGATCCATATCGTGCAGATCCTCAATATTCTGGAAAACTTCGATATGCAGAAATACGGCTTTGGCAGTGCCGATGCGATGCAAATCATGGCAGAGGCTGAGAAATACGCCTACGCCGACCGCTCGGAATATCTTGGCGATCCGGATTTTGTCAAAGTCCCGTGGCAGGCGCTGACCAATAAAGCCTATGCCAAATCTATTGCCGATCAAATCGATATCAATAAAGCGAAGCCATCCAGCGAAATTCGCCCTGGCAAGCTTGCGCCTTATGAGAGTAATCAAACTACCCATTACTCAGTGGTGGATAAAGACGGTAACGCGGTAGCGGTGACCTATACGCTGAACACCACCTTCGGTACGGGGATTGTCGCGGGCGAGAGCGGTATTTTGCTCAATAACCAAATGGATGATTTCTCCGCCAAACCGGGCGTACCGAACGTTTACGGGCTGGTGGGCGGTGATGCCAACGCCGTCGGGCCGAACAAACGCCCGCTGTCGTCGATGTCACCGACCATTGTGGTGAAAGACGGTAAAACCTGGCTGGTGACTGGCAGCCCAGGCGGGAGCCGGATTATCACCACCGTGCTGCAAATGGTGGTGAATAGCATCGATTATGGCATGAACGTCGCCGAAGCGACTAATGCGCCGCGTTTCCATCACCAGTGGTTGCCGGACGAGCTGCGTGTCGAGAAAGGATTTAGCCCGGATACGCTCAAGCTGCTGGAAGCAAAAGGTCAGAAAGTGGCGCTGAAAGAGGCGATGGGCAGTACACAAAGCATTATGGTTGGGCCGGACGGTGAGTTGTACGGCGCATCCGACCCGCGCTCGGTGGATGATTTAACTGCGGGGTATTAAGGTTAGCGGCCCTCTTCGTGGGAAGAGGGCTGTTTTCTTGAACAAGATAAATTAGTGTCTGGATTGCTTTTACTATTGCTCCGTAATATATAATCATAATTATCCTGAATGCTTTTAAGGGGCTTAGGTTATGCTTTCTTTTCAAGAGTATGCAGAATAGTTTTTCATTTACCGTGAAAATAGGACGTGTGATAATTACTTCCTGATATTCAGGAAAGGAATTAACTATGCTATTAAATAAACTGTAGTTATAGTTCATTTTAGAGTGTAATTTATTGATTTAAATATCACGATTTGTGTTGTTTATGTGCATAATGGCATTCATCATGACTTTGATCGATTTTGTAAAGTGTTTTTAAGGGGGCATAATGAAAGCAAAATACGTGATTCTCTCTGTGCTTAATAAACAAGAACTCTTCTATTTAAAATCAAGATACAAAGAAATGAAGAAACTTGCTAATAAGCATGAAGTCTCTCTCGTAGAACAAAATTTCATTGATGCTATTATTTCAATGGTGGGTTATTGCTCTTTGGGGTTTGGGTTGGTAAGTATAGTTAATGGGATATTGCTTGTATTCTCATTTTTTCAGGATAACATGTTGAAAAGTTTTTTTCTGTCTTCAATCGTTAGTATTGCCATGTTCGCTATTCTTATCATACACAGAAAACTGGATACTAAATTCTCTTACCAATTATGCCTCAAAATGTTTTATCTTAAAATTAAGTTATTCTGTTATTGTATTCCTGCACCAGTTGTAGTTCCTGATATATTCATTAATAATTGATGTGGCATATGATTATTGAGGCCATGTTTTATCCTCAAATTTGTATTTTTCATCATAAAATGTAACCTTGAATTTTTTTACAGTAGAACTAATTTGTATGATTTTTAAAGGGGTAGGTTTTAATGAGAATTTATTTTTAAAATCAACTGATGTGTAATGAAATAATCGTCCTGTACCAGGTCTATTTCCTAATGAAGGACGAATCAATCTATTATACTTAGGTACGATTTTCATGCCTGAATATCCACCATATGCAGTAATCGAAAAGTCCACGATGCTGTATGCATAATCAGCAGAATTAATATCACCTCCCATTTTTTTTGCTATTACTCTGTAGAGTTCACGGGTGATGCTGCCAACTTACTGATTTAGTGTATGATGGTGTTTTTGAGGTGCTCCAGTGGCTTCTGTTTCTATCAGCTGTCCCTCCTGTTCAGCTACTGACGGGGTGGTGCGTAACGGCAAAAGCACCGCCGGACATCAGCGCTATCTCTGCTCTCACTGCCGTAAAACATGGCAACTGCAGTTCACTTACACCGCTTCTCAACCCGGTACGCACCAGAAAATCATTGATATGGCCATGAATGGCGTTGGATGCCGGGCAACCGCCCGCATTATGGGCGTTGGCCTCAACACGATTTTCCGCCATTTAAAAAACTCAGGCCGCAGTCGGTAACCTCGCGCATACAGCCGGGCAGTGACGTCATCGTCTGCGCGGAAATGGACGAACAGTGGGGATACGTCGGGGCTAAATCGCGCCAGCGCTGGCTGTTTTACGCGTATGACAGGCTCCGGAAGACGGTTGTTGCGCACGTATTCGGTGAACGCACTATGGCGACGCTGGGGCGTCTTATGAGCCTGCTGTCACCCTTTGACGTGGTGATATGGATGACGGATGGCTGGCCGCTGTATGAATCCCGCCTGAAGGGAAAGCTGCACGTAATCAGCAAGCGATATACGCAGCGAATTGAGCGGCATAACCTGAATCTGAGGCAGCACCTGGCACGGCTGGGACGGAAGTCGCTGTCGTTCTCAAAATCGGTGGAGCTGCATGACAAAGTCATCGGGCATTATCTGAACATAAAACACTATCAATAAGTTGGAGTCATTACCGAGTTCACGTATTGGACCTGAATCATACTCGTTAAAAAATAAAGGTGATAAGCTTTCATAAAAATTATTCGCCCCATGAGCAACTAATGTGACGCCTATACCTTTTATTCGGTTTGAATGCACTACCTTACCAAATTTCAACGCGCCAACCCCGCCTACGACCTGTCCTACAGATGCAACAATATCGAAACTTAAGTTCACATATTTTATCAAACCATGTTCTTCGAAAATATCAGTAGTGATATATTTATCATAATTTTCTTGTCTGAAAAGTTGATATTCTTTTCTTGCTGTTTCTGACTCCATTTTTAATTCATTGATAAGTCGTGTTTTTTCATTGATGTCATATGAAGAATTGAATCTGTGAGTAATATCATTAATAGTATTTTCTATTTCTTGCAGATACTCGAATCTAACTAATGGGGACTCAATAAAAAATGTTGAAGCAAGTGTTGCGGTTTTGCGTAAAGAAAGGGCATATTTGTTAAGATCATATCGTAAATGACTTATAGCTGCTGTACCCATTAAGTAGACTCTCTATCCATAAACAAACAGTAATAACTATTGCTTGCGAAAATATGTTCTCTTTAATAAGAAATATTAACGAGTAATGATTCAAAAGTCTCTTGATGTTACAAATTATTTCAAAATGATGGTGGTAATATAAGGAAAAACTCAAATTAGATGAACAAAACTAATTATTCACATTGGTAACAGGCAATTTGAGAATATTCTTTACTTCACCCGCGCCATATAATACGCATCGACATATTCACCATTACGCAATGCGTACTTCTTACCAGTCCCTTCAATTTCAAAGCCGTATTTTTTATAGACCTTAATTGCCGGGGCGTTATCGACAAACACGGTTAGTTCAATGCGATCTACCCGCAACCAGTTGTCGCACATTTCAATCATCTCTCGCATAAGGGCGCTGGCGACGCCGCGATTCTTCCAACGGGAGTCGACACAGATACCAAAATCGGCAACATGACTGCGGCGTGGGCGCTGTTGCACGTCAATGGTGAGATGGCCCACGACGTCTCCATCAATACAGGCGACGAGTTGCTTGATGCCGGGACGATCGGCGAGTCGCTCCTGCCACATATGATCGGAAGGATGAGGCACCTGTAGTGTGTTGTAATACACCTCCGGCTGGGCGTGAATCTGCCTGATGGCCTCGTAATCGCGCGTTTCAGCATGGCGTATCACTATCTCACTCATTCCTTTGTCCTCTTTGGGGTAAATGTCCCTTTCAACATCATTGACTTTCGAATGCGAGTCAAATGCATTTTTTTGCAAAAAGTGTTGGACAAGTGCGAATGAGAATGATTATTATTGTCTCGCGATCAGGAAGACCCTCGCGGAGAACCTGAAAGCACGACATTGCTCACATTGCTTCCAGTATTACTTAGCCAGCCGGGTGCTGGCTTTTTTTTTTGATCTTTCGTTCTCAATTTATCCTCGGGAAGTGCTTGTGTTCGTTATGCGCACTCCAGTAGGAACCACGTCCGCTTTGCGCTAAGGTGTAAATAACCACCTTAAAAAGGACGAAATCATGGTCATCAACTGCGCCTTTATTGGCTTCGGCAAAAGCACCACCCGTTACCATCTGCCGTATGTACTTAACCGCAAGGATAGCTGGCATGTCGCGCATATTTTTCGCCGCCATGCAAAGCCGGAAGAACAAGCTCCCATTTACTCTCATATCCATTTCACCAGCGATCTCAACGAAGTGCTAAACGATCCCGATGTTAAGCTGGTTGTTGTCTGCACCCATGCGGACAGCCACTTCGAGTACGCGAAGCGCGCGCTGGAAGCGGGGAAAAATGTGCTGGTCGAAAAACCGTTCACTCCGACACTTGCGCAGGCGAAAGAGCTGTTTGCACTGGCGAAAAGCAAAGGGCTGACCGTCACGCCATATCAGAATCGTCGCTTTGATTCCTGCTTCCTGACGGCGAAAAAAGCGATTGAAAGCGGCAAGCTGGGAGAGATTGTCGAAGTGGAAAGCCATTTTGACTATTACCGCCCGGTGGTAGAAACCAAACCTGGACTGCCGCAGGATGGCGCGTTCTATGGCCTTGGTGTGCATACGATGGACCAGATTATTTCTCTGTTCGGTCGCCCTGATCACGTCGCTTATGACATCCGCAGCCTGCGTAATAAAGCCAACCCGGACGACACCTTTGAAGCGCAGTTGTTTTATGGCGATCTAAAAGCCATCGTCAAAACCAGCCATCTGGTGAAAATCGATTATCCGAAATTTATCGTTCACGGTAAGAAAGGTTCGTTTATTAAATACGGTATCGACCAGCAGGAAACCAGCCTGAAGGCTAATATTATGCCGGGCGAACCGGGATTCGCAGCGGATGATTCGGTCGGTGTGCTGGAGTATGTCAATGACGAGGGCGTGACGGTCAGAGAAGAGATGAAGCCGGAGATGGGCGATTACGGGTGCGTTTATGATGCGTTGTATCAAACCATCACCCACGGTGCGCCAAATTACGTCAAGGAATCTGAAGTTCTTACCAATCTGGAAATCCTTGAACGCGGATTTGAGCAAGCCTCTCCCTCCACCGTGACTCTCGCGAAGTAAGTTTGATGGCCCCTCGAATAGTTCAATTTTTTTGAACAGAGGGGTCAATTTTCACCCTCTATCATCCCAGGCAGATCGGGTCCACACTAAGCCCATCGAAATCATTCAGGGGGCGAATACAAATGATCTACTTACGCAAAGCAAATGAACGTGGTCATGCAAATCATGGCTGGCTGGACTCCTGGCATACTTTCTCTTTTGCCAACTATTACGATCCGAACTTTATGGGCTTCTCCGCGCTGCGCGTGATTAACGACGACGTGATTGAAGCAGGGCAGGGCTTCGGCACTCACCCGCATAAAGATATGGAAATTTTGACCTACGTGCTGGAAGGTACTGTTGAGCACCAGGACAGCATGGGCAATAAAGAGCAGGTTCCGGCGGGCGAGTTCCAGATTATGAGTGCGGGTACGGGTATTCGTCACTCAGAGTACAACCCAAGCAGCACCGAGCGTCTGCACCTGTATCAGATCTGGATCATGCCGGAAGAAAACGGCATTACGCCGCGTTATGAACAGCGTCGCTTCGATGCAGTGCAGGGCAAACAACTGGTGCTTTCGCCAGATGCGCGTGATGGTTCATTGAAAGTGCATCAGGATATGGAACTGTACCGCTGGGCGTTGCTGAAAGATGAGCAGTCGGTGCATCAGATTGCCGCTGAACGCCGCGTCTGGATCCAGGTGGTGAAAGGCAATGTCACCATTAACGGCGTGAAAGCCTCGACCAGCGATGGTCTGGCAATCTGGGATGAGCAGGCAATCTCCATCCATGCGGATAGCGACAGCGAAGTGTTACTGTTCGATCTGCCGCCGGTTTAAAACTCAACGGCATCTTTGAAGCCTGCCTTTTTGCAGGCTTCCTCGCTCGCTCCGGTCGCGTGCTGATGTACGCTTCCGGGGTTTTGCCGCGTCGTTAGCACAATGCGATGCAATTGATTTAGTGTATATCTAATAATTGTAAACAAGCACTGTTTTCCCCGGGAAGGTTCTGATGCGTCCGTGTTAAACTAAGAGAATCTATCTCTTTTGTACCTTCAGGACGATGAAAAAGAAAAGACCCGTACTTCAGGATGTGGCTGACCGTGTAGGCGTGACCAAAATGACGGTCAGCCGTTTTTTACGCAACCCGGAGCAGGTTTCCGTCGCTCTACGCGGCAAGATTGCCGCGGCTCTTGATGAACTGGGCTATATTCCCAATCGTGCGCCCGATATCCTCTCTAACGCCACCAGCCGGGCGATTGGCGTCCTGTTACCTTCTCTCACCAACCAGGTTTTCGCGGAAGTATTACGCGGAATCGAAAGCGTCACCGACGCGCACGGTTATCAGACCATGCTGGCCCACTACGGTTATAAACCGGAAATGGAGCAAGAACGTCTCGAATCAATGCTCTCATGGAATATCGACGGACTTATCCTCACCGAACGTACCCACACGCCGCGCACCTTAAAGATGATTGAAGTGGCGGGGATTCCCGTGGTGGAACTGATGGACAGCAAGTCGCCATGCCTCGATATTGCCGTCGGTTTTGATAACTTTGAAGCGGCACGCCAGATGACCGCCGCCATTATTGCTCGCGGGCATCGCCATATTGCCTATCTCGGCGCACGTCTCGACGAACGTACTATCATCAAACAGAAGGGATACGAACAGGCGATGCGGGATGCAGGCCTGGTGCCGTATAGCGTGATGGTTGAGCAATCTTCTTCTTACTCTTCCGGTATTGAACTGATTCGCCAGGCGCGGCGGGAATATCCGCAGCTGGATGGCGTGTTCTGTACTAATGATGATCTGGCGGTCGGCGCGGCGTTTGAATGTCAGCGTCTGGGGTTAAAAGTTCCTGACGATATGGCGATTGCCGGTTTCCACGGTCATGACATTGGTCAGGTGATGGAGCCACGACTTGCGAGCGTGCTGACGCCGCGTGAGCGGATGGGCAGTATTGGCGCTGAACGCCTTCTGGCGCGTATTCGTGGCGAATCTGTGACACCGAAAATGTTAGATTTAGGTTTCACCTTGTCACCGGGCGGATCTATTTAAGCCCACAAATTTGAAGTAGCTCACACTTATACACTTAAGGCACGGATGGATATTGCTTCTGATATTGTCCGGCCGGAGAATGTTACCGATAACAGTTACCCGTAACATTTTTAATTCTTGTATTGTGGGGGCACCACTTTGAGCACGACTAACCATGATCACCACATTTACGTCTTGATGGGCGTATCGGGCAGCGGCAAATCTGCGGTCGCAAGTGAAGTGGCGCATCAACTTCATGCCGCGTTTCTTGATGGCGATTTCCTCCATCCACGGCGCAATATCGAAAAAATGGCGTCTGGCGAACCGCTGAATGACGACGATCGCAAACCGTGGTTGCAGGCGCTGAACGACGCCGCGTTTGCTATGCAGCGCACTAATAAAGTGTCGCTGATCGTCTGTTCTGCATTGAAAAAACACTATCGCGACTTGCTGCGTGAAGGTAATCCGAATCTCTCTTTCATCTACCTGAAAGGCGATTTTGATGTGATTGAAAGCCGCCTGAAAGCGCGCAAAGGCCATTTCTTTAAAACCCAAATGTTGGTGACGCAGTTTGAAACGCTGCAGGAGCCGGGTGCGGACGAAACCGATGTACTGGTGGTGGATATCGATCAACCGCTGGAAGGTGTTGTGGCAAGCACCATTGAGGTTATTAAAAAAGGCAAATAAGTAGTGACTACATTAACGCTTGTTTTAACAGCAGTAGGGTCTGTTTTACTGCTGCTGTTTTTAGTCATGAAGGCGCGTATGCACGCTTTCCTGGCTTTAATGGTGGTGTCCATGGGGGCTGGCCTTTTTTCCGGTATGCCGCTCGATAAAATCGCAGCGACGATGGAAAAAGGGATGGGAGGCACCCTCGGCTTCCTGGCGGTGGTTGTCGCCCTGGGAGCTATGTTTGGCAAGATCTTACATGAAACCGGCGCAGTCGATCAGATTGCCGTCAAAATGCTTAAATCCTTCGGTCACAGCCGCGCGCATTATGCCATCGGCCTTGCGGGGCTGGTCTGTGCGCTACCGCTGTTCTTTGAAGTGGCGATTGTTCTGCTGATTAGCGTTGCTTTCTCAATGGCGCGCCACACCGGTACGAACCTGGTGAAGCTGGTAATCCCATTATTCGCAGGCGTGGCGGCAGCGGCGGCGTTCCTGGTGCCAGGGCCAGCGCCAATGCTGCTGGCATCGCAGATGAACGCCGATTTTGGCTGGATGATCCTGATTGGCCTGTGTGCGGCAATTCCGGGAATGATTATTGCCGGGCCGCTGTGGGGTAACTTCATCAGCCGTTACGTTGAGCTGCATATTCCTGACGACATCAGCGAGCCGCATCTCGGCGAAGGCAAAATGCCGTCCTTCGGATTCAGCCTGTCGCTGATCCTGCTGCCGCTGGTGCTGGTGGGGCTGAAAACCATTGCCGCGCGTTTTGTGCCGGAAGGCTCTACCGCTTACGAATGGTTCGAGTTTATTGGTCATCCGTTTACCGCGATTCTGGTTGCTTGTCTGGTAGCGATTTATGGCCTGGCAATGCGTCAGGGCATGCCAAAAGACAAAGTGATGGAGATTTGCGGTCACGCGCTGCAACCGGCGGGGATCATTCTGCTGGTGATTGGTGCGGGCGGCGTGTTCAAACAGGTGCTGGTTGACTCTGGCGTAGGTCCGGCACTGGGCGAAGCGTTAACCGGCATGGGCCTGCCGATTGCCATCACCTGCTTCGTGCTGGCCGCTGCAGTGCGCATCATTCAGGGTTCTGCAACCGTTGCCTGTTTAACGGCGGTGGGACTGGTGATGCCGGTTATTGAACAACTGAACTACTCCGGTGCGCAAATGGCGGCGCTGTCGATTTGTATCGCCGGTGGTTCGATTGTTGTCAGCCACGTTAACGACGCTGGTTTCTGGTTGTTCGGTAAATTTACCGGCGCGACCGAAGCCGAAACGCTGAAAACCTGGACCATGATGGAAACCATCCTCGGCACTGTCGGTGCCATCGTTGGGATGATTGCGTTCCAGCTGTTGAGTTAATTACTGCGACAAATTACTGCGAGCTTGCTCGCAGTAATTCATTTCTCTTTTCTCCTCTCTTCATCTTTTTGATCTCTCTCGCAAATTTACCTGCAAATAATCCGTTCTAATCACTGCCTAAAGATCGCAGGAGATAAAGATGGAAAAGCACGCAGCTGAATTGCTTTTACAGCGGATGTTAGGAAATACCACCGCTACTTTCAGGGAAGGGCAATGGGAAGCCATAGACGCGGTGGTGAACCAACGGCGAAAACTGCTGGTTGTCCAACGCACTGGCTGGGGGAAAAGTGCTGTGTACTTCATCGCCAGTAAAATCTTCCGCGATCGCGGCGCTGGCCCGACAATTATCATCTCTCCTTTGCTTGCCCTGATGCGTAACCAGGTTGCCGCCGCTGAACGGTTAGGTATTACGGCTGAAACGTTGAATTCTACAAACAGAGAAGAATGGCAGCGCATTAGCGATAAGTTGCTGCAAGGTGAGGTCGATTGCTTGCTGGTTTCCCCGGAACGTTTGGCAAACCAGGACTTTATCGAAACGGTTTTATATCCTATAGCCGATCGTATTGGCTTGCTTGTGGTCGACGAGGCGCACTGCATCTCTGATTGGGGCCACGATTTTCGCCCGGATTACCGACGTATATTAGATATTTTGCGCCAACTACCTGCGAATACCCCTGTTCTGGGTACAACCGCGACAGCGAATAACCGTGTCGTTGAGGATATCCGTCAGCAATTGGGTGACATTGTGATTCAGCGTGGAACGCTGGCTCGCGAAAGTTTGGCGCTTGATGCCTTAGTCTTAGGTGAACAGTCATCCCGTCTGGCATGGTTAGCAACGGTTATCCCTCAGTTTTCCAAATCGGGAATTGTTTATACCCTGACTACTCGCGATGCCGAACTTGTCGCCGAGTGGTTAAGGAAAAATGGTATCAGTGCATTTGCTTACTACAGCGGCGTGACTTGTGAAGGCGCGGAAGATTCTAATACTGCCAGGGAATATCTGGAGCAGGCGTTGCTGGCAAATAAAATTAAAGTGCTGGTTGCGACAACGGCGCTGGGAATGGGCTTTGACAAACCGGATTTGGGGTTTGTTATTCATTACCAGATGCCAGGTTCGATAGTTGGTTACTACCAACAGGTGGGGCGTGCCGGTCGCGGTATCGATTCTGCTGTTGGCATACTGCTTTGCGGCAGTGAAGACCGTGCTATTCATAAATTCTTCCGTGAAAGCGCCTTTCCTGCGGAGGCGCAAATTCATGAAATACTCAACGTACTTAGCGTGAATGACGGTCTTACCTTACGAGGCATTGAACAACGGACGAATCTCCGTTATGGGCAAATAGAAAAAGCACTGAAATTATTGGTAGCTGAAAATCCATCGCCTGTGGTGTATACCGAGAAATTATGGCGCAGAACAATTGTCAGTTTTTCTCCTGACCATGAACGAATTAACCATTTGATGAATCAGAGAAAAAGTGAGCTGGCAGACGTTGAAAGCTATATCACGACCAAGGAGTGCAAAATGCAATTTCTGCGCCGCGCACTCGATGAGCCAGGTGCCGAACATTGTGGTAAATGTAGCAGTTGTCTTCAGCATCCGTTGTTGTCGCCCGACATTGATAGCGGCTTACTCCATGCGGCAAACTTATTTATTAAACACGCTGACCTGCCATTAAATCTCAATAAACAGGTGGCAGCTGGGGCTTTTACGCAATACGGATTTAAAGGGAACTTGCCTGCGAGTTTACAAGGATCTACGGGGCGAATCCTTTCTCGTTGGGGAGATTCCGGGTGGGGAAAGCAGGTAGCACAGGAGAAAAAAACGGGGCGATTCAGTGATGAACTGGTGGAGGCATGTGCGGAAATGGTTCGCCAACGCTGGAATCCGCATCCTGAACCAACCTGGGTATGCTGCGTTCCTTCATTAAAGCACCTCGACCTGGTTCCTGATTTTGCCCGGCGACTGGCGGCGAAACTTGGCTTACCTTTTATTGATGCCATTGAAAAAGTCGTGGACAATCCACCGCAGAAAATGCAGCAAAACCGTTTCCACCAGTGTCAAAATCTCGACGGGGCGTTTGTTATTACCCCTCCTTTGATGCCTGGTCCGGCGTTGCTGGTTGACGATATCGTGGATTCTGCATGGACGCTGACAGTTCTGACAGCACTGTTACGCCAGGCAGGTTGCCCGACGGTTTATCCTCTTGCCCTTGCTTCTACCTCGGTAAAAAATTGATGAATCTTTCAGCCAATGCACAAGCAACTCTCCTGCTAACCAGCGATTTTTCTCGCGCGGCGGCGAGTGAGTATAAACCTCTTAGTAATAGTGAATGGGGGAAGTTTGCATTATGGCTGAAGCACCAACGTATCAGTCCCGCCGAGCTTCTGGTGCCGCAACCGCAAGAGAAACTTACAGGCTGGAGCGATCCGCGTATTTCTCAGGAGCGTATTCTTGGCTTGCTGGCGCGTGGTCATAGTCTGGCGTTGGCGGTAGATAAGTGGCAACGCGCCGGTTTATGGATCTTAACCCGCGGAGATGCTGATTATCCC
Organism: Shigella dysenteriae; assembly: GCF_022354085.1. Taxonomy (NCBI): domain Bacteria; kingdom Pseudomonadati; phylum Pseudomonadota; class Gammaproteobacteria; order Enterobacterales; family Enterobacteriaceae; genus Shigella; species Shigella dysenteriae. The sequence goes on along the minus strand of NZ_CP055055.1, from coordinate 4,462,866 downwards.
GTTCGCTTGAAAAACCGATTGCGAACGGATGCACCTCCCGTTTTATTTGGCTGCGGGAATAAAGCATTACTGCAAGCGGAAGGTATGGCGATTGTTGGCTCGCGAGATGCTCCGACTGACGATTTGCGCTATACCCAACAACTGGCCGCGAAACTGGCCCAACAGGGGATTTGCGTTATCTCTGGTGGTGCGCGAGGTATTGATGAATGTGCAATGGCGTCGGCACTGGAGGCCGGGGGAACTGCCGTTGGCGTATTAGCTGATAGCTTGTTAAAAACGAGTACGTTAGTGAAATGGCGTGAAGGGCTTATAGCAGGCAACCTGGTGTTGATTTCGCCGTTTTACCCAGAGGTACGTTTCACCGTCGGCAATGCGATGGCGCGAAATAAATATATTTATTGCCTTGCTGAAAGCGCAATGGTTGTACGTGCGGGAATGACCGGTGGAACGATAACCGGGGCGATGGAGGCATTAAAACATCAGTGGCTGCCTGTGCAGGTTAAACCAAATCAGGATAAGCAATCAGCCAATTCACAATTAGTAGAAAATGGGGCGTCATGGAGTGCTGAACAGGCTGAGAATGTGACGATCAGACTGCCAGACGTTCCTGGGCTGATGTATGACAGAGCACTCCGTAACGCTCAACCAGAACTGTTTTCGCTACATGAAGATGACGCAAATTACGCAGTAATGCCCGCGTATACGCCTGTCGATTTTTATCAACTCTTTGTGGCGGAACTGGCGATCCTTGCAAAGGAATCGATAAGTATTGAAAGGCTGGCGTCTTGTACTGGTTTAACCATCGAACAAATTAGTGTGTGGCTGAACCGCGCAGAAGAAGAGGGAAGGGTTATCCGATTGGGCGAAGGTCATTATCAGTTCAGGTAATAAAACAGGTGCCGCGTCTGGTTGTGTGCGGCACCTGTTTGAACCTTACCCCTTCATCCACATTCGAATGCCGTCGAGGAACATCTGGGTTGCCATCATCACCAGAATCAATCCCATCAGGCGTTCAAGTGCGTTCACCCCTTTCTCGCCCAGCAGACGTAAAAATAGCGAAGACTGTAGCAGGATGACAAAGGTGCCGCCCCAGGCCAGCAGCAGAGCAATCACCAGATGTCCCATCTGATTCGGGTACTGATGAGACAACAACATCAGCGTGGCGAGAATAGTTGGCCCGGCGACCAGCGGAATTGCCAGCGGCACGATAAATGGCTCTTCACCTGCCGGAAGCCCGCTGCTATTTCCTGAAGCGCTGGGGAAAATCATCTTAATGGCAATTAGAAACAGAATGATGCCGCCAGAAATGGAGACGGTTTCTGCTCGCAGGCTGAGAAATGCCAGAATTTTCTCACCCGCAAACAGGAACACCAGCATCACCAGGAGAGCAATAAGCAACTCTCGCACCATGATTGCCCGCCGTCTTTTCGGTTCAGTATGTTTCAGTACGGACATGAAAATAGGTAGGTTTCCGAGCGGATCCATAATCAGGATCAATAAAACTGCTGCAGAAATGATTTCATTCATAACTCAAATTCCCTGATAATTGCCGCGGACTTTCTGCGTGCTAACAAAGCAGGATAAGTCGCATTACTGATGGCTTCGCTATCATTGATTAATTTCACTTGCGACTTTGGCTGCTTTTTGTATGGTGAAAGATGTGCCAAGAGGAGACCGGCACATTTATACAGCACACATCTTTGCAGGAAAAAACGCTTATGAAAAATGTTGGTTTTATCGGCTGGCGCGGTATGGTCGGCTCCGTTCTCATGCAACGCATGGTTGAAGAGCGCGACTTCGACGCCATTCGCCCTGTCTTCTTTTCTACTTCTCAGCTTGGTCAGGCTGCGCCGTCTTTTGGCGGAACCACTGGCACACTTCAGGATGCCTTTGATCTGGAGGCGCTAAAGGCCCTCGATATCATTGTGACCTGTCAGGGCGGCGATTATACCAACGAAATCTATCCAAAGCTTCGTGAAAGCGGATGGCAGGGTTACTGGATTGACGCAGCATCGTCTCTGCGCATGAAAGATGACGCCATCATTATTCTTGACCCCGTCAATCAGGACGTCATTACCGACGGATTAAATAATGGCATCAGGACTTTTGTTGGCGGTAACTGTACCGTAAGCCTGATGTTGATGTCGTTGGGTGGTTTATTCGCCAATGATCTTGTTGATTGGGTGTCCGTTGCAACCTACCAGGCCGCTTCCGGCGGTGGTGCGCGACATATGCGTGAGTTATTAACCCAGATGGGCCATCTGTATGGCCATGTAGCAGATGAACTCGCGACCCCGTCCTCTGCTATTCTCGATATCGAACGCAAAGTCACAACCTTAACCCGTAGCGGTGAGCTGCCGGTGGATAACTTTGGCGTGCCGCTGGCGGGTAGCCTGATTCCGTGGATCGACAAACAGCTCGATAACGGTCAGAGCCGCGAAGAGTGGAAAGGGCAGGCGGAAACCAACAAGATCCTCAACACATCTTCCGTAATTCCGGTAGATGGTTTATGTGTGCGTGTCGGGGCATTGCGCTGCCACAGCCAGGCATTCACTATTAAATTGAAAAAAGATGTGTCGATTCCGACCGTGGAAGAATTGCTGGCTGCGCACAATCCGTGGGCGAAAGTCGTTCCGAACGATCGGGAAATCACTATGCGTGAGCTAACCCCAGCTGCCGTTACCGGCACGCTGACCACGCCGGTAGGCCGCCTGCGTAAGCTGAATATGGGACCAGAGTTCCTGTCAGCCTTTACCGTGGGCGACCAGCTGCTGTGGGGGGCCGCGGAGCCGCTGCGTCGGATGCTTCGTCAACTGGCGTAATCTTTATTCATTAAATCTGGGGCGCGATGCCGCCCCTGTTAGTGCGTAATACAGGAGTAAGCGCAGATGTTTCATGATTTACCGGGAGTTAAATAGAGCATTGGCTATTCTTTAAGGGTGGCTGAATACATGAGTATTCACAGCCTTACCTGAAGTGAGGACGACGCAGAGAGGATGCACAGAGTGCTGCGCCGTTCAGGTCAAAAAAATGTCACAACCAGAAGTCAAAAATCCAATTGGATGGGGTGACACAATAAAACAGGAAGACAAGCATGTCCGATCGTATCGATAGAGACGTGATTAACGCGCTAATTGCAGGCCATTTTGCGGATCCTTTTTCCGTACTGGGAATGCATAAAACCACCGCGGGACTGGAAGTCCGTGCCCTTTTACCCGACGCTACCGATGTGTGGGTGATTGAACCGAAAACCGGGCGCAAACTCGCAAAACTGGAGTGTCTCGACTCACGGGGATTCTTTAGTGGCGTCATTCCGCGACGTAAGAATTTTTTCCGCTATCAGTTGGCTGTTGTCTGGCATGGTCAGCAAAACCTGATTGATGATCCTTACCGTTTTGGTCCGCTAATCCAGGAAATGGATGCCTGGCTATTATCTGAAGGTACTCACCTGCGCCCGTATGAAACCTTAGGCGCGCATGCAGATACTATGGATGGCGTCACAGGTACGCGTTTCTCTGTCTGGGCTCCAAACGCCCGTCGGGTCTCGGTGGTTGGGCAATTCAACTACTGGGACGGTCGCCGTCACCCGATGCGCCTGCGTAAAGAGAGCGGCATCTGGGAACTGTTTATCCCTGGGGCGCATAACGGTCAGCTCTATAAATACGAGATGATTGATGCCAATGGCAACTTGCGTCTGAAGTCCGACCCTTATGCCTTCGAAGCGCAAATGCGCCCGGAAACCGCGTCTCTTATTTGCGGGCTGCCGGAAAAGGTTGTACAGACTGAAGAGCGCAAAAAAGCGAATCAGTTTGATGCGCCAATCTCTATATATGAAGTTCACCTGGGCTCCTGGCGTCGCCACACCGACAACAATTTCTGGTTGAGCTACCGCGAGCTGGCCGATCAACTGGTGCCTTATGCTAAATGGATGGGCTTTACCCACCTCGAACTACTGCCCATTAACGAGCATCCCTTCGATGGCAGTTGGGGTTATCAGCCAACCGGCCTGTATGCACCGACCCGCCGTTTTGGTACTCGCGACGACTTCCGTTATTTCATTGATGCCGCACACGCAGCTGGTCTGAACGTGATTCTCGACTGGGTGCCAGGCCACTTCCCGACTGATGACTTTGCGCTTGCCGAATTTGATGGCACGAACTTGTATGAACACAGCGATCCGCGTGAAGGCTATCATCAGGACTGGAACACGCTGATCTACAACTATGGTCGCCGTGAAGTCAGTAACTTCCTTGTCGGTAACGCGCTTTACTGGATTGAACGTTTTGGTATTGATGCGCTGCGCGTCGATGCGGTGGCGTCAATGATTTATCGCGACTACAGCCGTAAAGAGGGGGAGTGGATCCCGAACGAATTTGGCGGGCGCGAGAATCTTGAAGCGATTGAATTCTTGCGTAATACCAACCGTATTCTTGGTGAGCAGGTTTCCGGTGCGGTGACAATGGCTGAGGAGTCTACCGATTTCCCTGGCGTTTCTCGTCCGCAGGATATGGGCGGTCTGGGCTTCTGGTACAAGTGGAACCTCGGCTGGATGCATGACACCCTGGACTACATGAAGCTCGACCCGATTTATCGTCAGTATCATCACGATAAACTGACCTTCGGGATGCTCTACAACTACACTGAAAACTTCGTCCTGCCGTTGTCGCATGATGAAGTGGTCCACGGTAAAAAATCGATTCTCGACCGGATGCCGGGCGACGCATGGCAGAAATTCGCTAACCTGCGCGCTTACTATGGCTGGATGTGGGCATTTCCGGGCAAGAAACTGCTGTTCATGGGGAACGAATTTGCCCAGGGCCGCGAGTGGAACCATGACGCCAGCCTCGACTGGCATCTGTTGGAAGGCGGCGATAACTGGCACCACGGTGTCCAGCGTCTGGTGCGCGATCTGAACCTCACCTACCGCCACCATAAAGCAATGCATGAACTGGATTTTGACCCGTACGGCTTTGAATGGCTGGTGGTGGATGACAAAGAACGCTCGGTGCTGATCTTTGTGCGTCGCGATAAAGAGGGTAACGAAATCATCGTTGCCAGTAACTTTACGCCGGTGCCGCGTCATGATTATCGCTTCGGCATTAATCAGCCAGGCAAATGGCGTGAGATCCTCAATACCGATTCCATGCACTATCACGGCAGTAATGCAGGCAATGGCGGCACGGTACACAGCGATGAGATTGCCAGCCACGGTCGTCAGCATTCACTAAGCCTGACGCTACCACCGCTGGCCACTATCTGGCTGGTTCGGGAGGCAGAATGACACAACTCGCCATTGGCAAGCCCGCTCCCCTCGGCGCGCATTACGACGGTCAGGGCGTCAACTTCACACTTTTCTCCGCTCATGCCGAGCGGGTAGAGCTGTGTGTCTTTGACGCCAATGGCCAGGAACATCGCTATGACTTGCCAGGGCACAGTGGCGACATTTGGCACGGTTATCTGCCGGATGCGCGCCCGGGTTTGCGTTATGGTTATCGCGTTCATGGCCCCTGGCAACCCGCCGAGGGGCATCGCTTTAACCCGGCGAAGTTGTTGATTGATCCTTGCGCGCGGCAAATTGACGGGGAGTTTAAAGATAACCCGCTGCTGCACGCCGGTCATAATGAACCTGACTATCGCGACAACGCCGCCATTGCGCCGAAATGCGTAGTGGTGGTTGATCACTATGACTGGGAAGATGATGCCCCGCCGCGCACGCCGTGGGGCAGCACCATCATTTATGAAGCCCATGTCAAAGGATTAACGTACCTGCACCCGGAGATCCCGGTCGAGATCCGTGGCACTTATAAAGCCCTCGGGCATCCGGTGATGATCAACTATTTGAAACAGTTGGGCATTACCGCGCTGGAACTGCTGCCGGTGGCGCAGTTTGCCAGTGAACCACGTCTGCAACGCATGGGACTAAGTAACTACTGGGGTTACAACCCGGTGGCGATGTTTGCGCTGCATCCGGCGTATGCCTGCTCGCCAGAAACGGCGCTGGATGAGTTTCGCGATGCAATCAAAGCACTGCATAAAGCGGGTATCGAAGTCATTCTTGATATCGTGCTCAACCATAGTGCGGAACTGGACCTCGACGGCCCGTTATTCTCGCTGCGTGGGATCGACAACCGTAGCTATTATTGGATAAGAGAAGACGGCGATTATCACAACTGGACCGGTTGTGGCAACACGCTCAATTTGAGTCACCCGGCGGTGGTGGATTATGCCAGCGCCTGCCTGCGTTATTGGGTAGAAACCTGCCACGTCGATGGTTTCCGCTTTGATCTGGCGGCAGTCATGGGCCGTACGCCAGAGTTCCGTCAGGATGCGCCGTTGTTTACCGCTATCCAGAACTGCCCGGTGCTCTCGCAGGTGAAGTTAATTGCTGAACCGTGGGATATCGCTCCTGGTGGTTATCAGGTGGGAAATTTCCCGCCGCTTTTTGCCGAGTGGAACGATCATTTCCGCGATGCTGCCCGTCGTTTCTGGCTGCATTATGATTTGCCTCTGGGGGCGTTTGCCGGGCGTTTTGCTGCCTCCAGCGATGTTTTTAAACGTAATGGTCGTCTGCCGAGTGCCGCGATTAATCTCGTCACCGCACATGACGGTTTTACGCTTCGCGACTGCGTTTGCTTCAACCATAAACACAATGAAGCAAACGGAGAAGAAAATCGCGACGGGACCAACAACAATTACAGTAACAATCATGGTAAAGAAGGGTTAGGCGGTACTCTTGATCTGGTTGAACGGCGGCGCGACAGCATTCATGCCCTGTTAACAACGTTGTTGCTCTCCCAGGGCACGCCGATGTTACTGGCCGGTGACGAACATGGTCACAGCCAGCATGGCAATAACAATGCCTACTGTCAGGATAACCAATTAACCTGGTTGGACTGGTCGCAGGCAAGCAGTGGTTTAACCGCATTTACCGCCGCGTTAATCCATCTGCGCAAGCGTATTCCCGCTTTGGTGGAGAATCGCTGGTGGGAAGAAGGCGACGGCAATGTCCGTTGGCTAAATCGATATGCTCAACCTTTAAGCACGGATGAGTGGCAAAACGGGCCGAAACAGCTGCAAATTCTGCTCTCGGATCGCTTTTTGATCGCAATTAACGCCACGCTTGAGGTAACAGAGATTGTTTTACCTGCTGGGGAGTGGCACGCCATTCCCCCATTCGCTGGAGAGGATAACCCAGTGATTACGGCTGTCTGGCAGGGACCTGCACACGGATTGTGTGTGTTCCAGAGATGATAAAAAAGGAGTTAGTCATGGTTAGTTTAGAGAAGAACGATCACTTAATGTTGGCGCGCCAGCTGCCATTGAAATCTGTTGCCCTGATACTGGCGGGAGGACGTGGTACCCGCCTGAAGGATTTAACCAATAAGCGAGCAAAACCGGCCGTACACTTCGGCGGTAAGTTCCGCATTATCGACTTTGCGCTGTCTAACTGCATCAACTCCGGGATCCGTCGTATGGGCGTGATCACCCAGTACCAGTCCCACACTCTGGTGCAGCACATTCAGCGCGGCTGGTCATTCTTCAATGAAGAAATGAACGAGTTTGTCGATCTGCTGCCAGCACAGCAGAGAATGAAAGGGGAAAACTGGTATCGCGGCACCGCAGATGCGGTCACCCAAAACCTCGACATTATCCGCCGTTATAAAGCGGAATACGTGGTGATCCTGGCGGGCGACCATATCTACAAGCAAGACTACTCGCGTATGCTTATCGATCACGTCGAAAAAGGCGCACGTTGCACCGTTGCTTGTATGCCAGTACCGATTGAAGAAGCCTCCGCATTTGGCGTTATGGCGGTTGATGAGAACGATAAAATTATCGAATTCGTTGAAAAACCTGCTAACCCGCCGTCAATGCCGAACGATCCGAGCAAATCTCTGGCGAGTATGGGTATCTACGTCTTTGACGCCGACTATCTGTATGAACTGCTGGAAGAAGACGATCGCGATGAGAACTCCAGCCACGACTTTGGCAAAGATTTGATTCCCAAGATCACCGAAGCCGGTCTGGCCTATGCGCACCCGTTCCCGCTCTCTTGCGTACAATCCGACCCGGATGCCGAGCCGTACTGGCGCGATGTGGGTACGCTGGAAGCTTACTGGAAAGCGAACCTCGATCTGGCCTCTGTGGTGCCGGAGCTGGATATGTACGATCGCAATTGGCCAATTCGCACCTACAATGAATCATTACCGCCAGCGAAATTCGTGCAGGATCGCTCCGGTAGCCACGGGATGACCCTTAACTCACTGGTTTCCGGCGGTTGTGTGATCTCCGGTTCGGTGGTGGTGCAGTCCGTTCTGTTCTCGCGCGTTCGCGTGAATTCATTCTGCAACATTGATTCCGCCGTATTGTTACCGGAAGTATGGGTAGGTCGCTCGTGCCGTCTGCGCCGCTGCGTCATTGATCGTGCTTGTGTTATTCCGGAAGGCATGGTGATTGGTGAAAACGCAGAGGAAGATGCACGTCGTTTCTATCGTTCAGAAGAAGGCATCGTGCTGGTAACGCGCGAAATGCTACGGAAGTTAGGGCATAAACAGGAGCGATAATGCAGGTTTTACATGTATGTTCAGAGATGTTCCCGCTGCTTAAAACCGGCGGTCTGGCTGATGTTATTGGGGCATTACCCGCAGCACAAATCGCAGACGGCGTTGACGCTCGCGTACTGTTGCCTGCATTTCCCGATATTCGCCGTGGCGTGACCGATGCGCAGGTAGTATCCCGTCGTGATACCTTCGCCGGGCATATCACGCTGTTGTTCGGTCATTACAACGGGGTTGGCATATACCTGATTGACGCGCCGCATCTCTATGATCGTCCGGGAAGCCCGTATCACGATACCAACTTATTTGCCTATACCGACAACGTATTGCGTTTTGCGCTGCTGGGGTGGGTTGGGGCAGAAATGGCCAGCGGGCTTGACCCATTCTGGCGTCCTGATGTGGTGCATGCGCACGACTGGCATGCAGGCCTTGCGCCTGCGTATCTGGCGGCGCGCGGGCGTCCGGCGAAGTCGGTGTTTACTGTGCACAACCTGGCCTATCAAGGCATGTTTTATGCACATCACATGAATGACATCCAATTGCCATGGTCATTCTTTAATATTCATGGGCTGGAATTCAACGGACAAATCTCTTTCCTGAAGGCCGGTCTGTACTATGCCGATCACATTACGGCGGTCAGTCCAACCTACGCTCGCGAGATCACCGAACCGCAGTTTGCCTACGGTATGGAAGGTCTGTTGCAACAGCGTCACCGTGAAGGGCGTCTTTCCGGCGTACTGAACGGCGTGGACGAGAAAATCTGGAGTCCAGAGACGGACTTACTGTTGGCCTCGCGTTACACCCGCGATACGTTGGAAGATAAAGCGGAAAATAAGCGCCAGTTACAAATCGCAATGGGGCTTAAGGTTGACGATAAAGTGCCGCTTTTTGCAGTGGTGAGCCGTCTGACCAGCCAGAAAGGTCTCGACCTGGTGCTGGAAGCCTTACCGGGCCTTCTGGAGCAGGGCGGGCAGCTGGCGCTACTCGGCGCGGGCGATCCGGTGCTGCAGGAAGGTTTCCTTGCGGCGGCAGCGGAATACCCCGGCCAGGTGGGCGTTCAGATTGGCTATCACGAAGCATTTTCGCATCGCATTATGGGCGGCGCGGACGTCATTCTGGTGCCCAGCCGTTTTGAACCGTGCGGCTTAACGCAACTTTATGGATTGAAGTACGGTACGCTGCCGTTAGTGCGGCGCACCGGTGGGCTTGCTGATACGGTTTCTGACTGTTCTCTTGAGAACCTTGCAGATGGCGTCGCCAGTGGGTTTGTCTTTGAAGATAGTAATGCCTGGTCGCTGTTACGGGCTATTCGACGTGCTTTTGTACTGTGGTCCCGTCCTTCACTGTGGCGGTTTGTGCAACGTCAGGCTATGGCAATGGATTTTAGCTGGCAGGTCGCGGCGAAGTCGTACCGTGAGCTTTACTATCGCTTGAAATAGTTTTCAGGAAACGCCTATATGAATGCTCCGTTTACATATTCATCGCCCACGCTTAGCGTAGAAGCTCTTAAGCACTCTATCGCTTACAAGCTGATGTTTACGATTGGAAAGGACCCGGTCGTCGCCAATAAACATGAATGGCTGAACGCAACGTTATTTGCTGTGCGCGATCGTCTCGTGGAGCGCTGGTTACGTTCAAACCGTGCCCAGTTGTCGCAAGAAACTCGTCAGGTTTACTACCTGTCGATGGAGTTTTTGATTGGCCGTACGCTCTCCAACGCCATGTTGTCGCTAGGAATTTACGAAGATGTACAGGGCGCACTGGAAGCGATGGGGTTAAATCTCGAAGAGCTGATTGATGAAGAAAATGACCCGGGCCTCGGTAACGGTGGCCTGGGACGTCTGGCGGCTTGCTTCCTCGATTCTCTGGCGACGTTAGGGTTGCCGGGACGCGGTTACGGCATCCGCTATGACTACGGTATGTTCAAGCAGAACATCGTTAACGGTAGCCAGAAAGAGTCGCCTGATTACTGGCTAGAATACGGTAACCCGTGGGAATTCAAACGCCACAACACGCGCTATAAAGTCCGTTTTGGTGGTCGCATTCAGCAGGAAGGTAAAAAAACGCGCTGGATTGAAACCGAAGAGATTCTGGGAGTCGCTTACGATCAGATAATCCCGGGTTACGACACCGACGCGACCAACACGCTGCGTTTGTGGAGTGCGCAAGCCAGTAGCGAAATTAACCTCGGTAAATTCAACCAGGGTGACTACTTCGCGGCAGTGGAAGATAAAAACCACTCCGAGAACGTATCTCGCGTACTGTATCCGGATGACTCCACCTACTCCGGGCGTGAGCTGCGCCTGCGTCAGGAATACTTCCTGGTTTCCTCGACCATTCAGGACATTTTAAGCCGCCATTATCAGTTGCATAAAACCTACGATAACCTGGCGGATAAAATCGCGATTCATCTCAACGATACCCATCCGGTACTGTCGATTCCTGAGATGATGCGTCTGCTGATCGATGAGCACCAATTTAGCTGGGACGACGCGTTTGAGGTGTGTTGTCAGGTCTTCTCCTACACTAACCACACGCTGATGAGCGAGGCGCTGGAAACCTGGCCGGTTGATATGCTGGGTAAAATTCTGCCGCGTCACCTGCAGATCATCTTTGAAATCAACGACTATTTCCTGAAAACCTTGCAGGAACAGTATCCGAACGATACCGACCTGCTGGGACGGGCGTCGATCATTGATGAATCCAACGGTCGTCGTGTGCGTATGGCCTGGCTGGCGGTTGTTGTGAGCCACAAAGTTAACGGTGTATCGGAACTGCACTCTAATCTGATGGTGCAATCGTTGTTTGCCGACTTTGCGAAAATCTTCCCGGGTCGTTTCACCAACGTCACCAACGGTGTGACGCCGCGTCGCTGGCTGGCGGTAGCGAACCCATCGCTTTCAGCCGTGCTGGACGAACACCTGGGCCGTAACTGGCGCACCGACCTTAGCCTGCTTAATGAGCTGCAACAACACTGTGATTTCCCAATGGTTAATCACGCTGTGCATCAGGCGAAGCTGGAGAACAAAAAGCGTCTGGCAGAGTATATCGCCCAGCAGCTGAATGTGGTGGTGAATCCAAAGGCGTTGTTCGATGTACAAATCAAACGTATTCACGAATACAAACGTCAATTGATGAATGTGTTGCATGTGATTACCCGCTATAACCGCATCAAGGCCGACCCGGATGCGAAGTGGGTACCGCGCGTGAATATTTTTGGCGGTAAGGCGGCTTCGGCCTATTACATGGCGAAGCATATTATCCATTTGATCAATGACGTAGCGAAAGTGATCAACAACGATCCGCAGATTGGCGATAAGCTGAAAGTCGTGTTCATCCCGAACTACAGCGTTAGCCTGGCGCAGTTGATCATTCCGGCGGCAGATCTGTCTGAACAGATTTCGCTGGCAGGGACGGAAGCTTCCGGCACCAGTAACATGAAGTTTGCGCTTAACGGTGCGCTGACTATCGGTACGTTGGACGGTGCGAATGTCGAGATGCTGGATCATGTCGGTGCTGACAATATCTTTATTTTTGGTAACACAGCGGAAGAAGTGGAAGAACTGCGTCGTCAGGGCTACAAACCGCGTGAATACTACGAGAAAGATGAGGAGCTGCATCAGGTGCTGACGCAAATCGGCAGCGGTGTATTCAGTCCGGAAGATCCGGGTCGCTATCGCGATCTGGTTGATTCGCTGATCAACTTCGGCGATCACTACCAGGTACTGGCGGATTATCGCAGCTATGTCGATTGTCAGGATAAAGTCGATGAACTCTACGAGCTTCAGGAAGAGTGGACCGCAAAAGCGATGCTGAACATTGCCAATATGGGCTACTTCTCTTCTGACCGTACTATCAAAGAGTACGCTGATCATATCTGGCATATCGATCCGGTGAGATTGTAAGTTCGCTAAAAAACAGAACGGGGCCACAAGGTCCCGTTTTTTTTCGCCTTTATTTCGGAAAAGTGTCCAGAGGGGGCGAGGGTTCTCGGGGAGTATAATTCCGTCATTCAGGAAGAATGGACAGAATGATGCCAAATAGAAAATGGATTTTGACCTCGCTGATAATGACTTTTTTCGGCATCCCCATACTGGCGCAATTTTTGGCAGCGGTTGTTGCTATGCTGGGTGTCGGACTTGCCGGTATTATTGAAGTTTGTAATATCCTTATCACGCCAACAATTTACCTTCTACTCAACGTCTTTATGCTGACGCTGGGGGCGATAATAATATTTTTCTCTGGTCGCGTGTGGGCCGGTGATAGCGCGCCAGAAAACAGAGAAATAGCCGTCTGGCGGCAATGCTTTTTTCTCTTACCCGCGCTATTAACCCTGGTTGGCTGGATAATCGCGCTGCATCTGGCAGATTATCAATTTCACCAGATGGGATCGGGTTGGTTGGCTGATCTTATGCTCCCCTGGCTGGGCGTTTTGTTAGTCTCAGTAGTCGGAGGTGAGTACTGGTGGATGGTCATTATTCCCGTTGGGGCGCATATCAGTTTTTCGCTGGGATACGCCTGGCCGACCAGATATCCTTTATCCGGCACGTCCGGACTACGTTGCCGTAACTTACTCCTGTTTCTACTTCTCTTACTTGGTATTGTCGCCGGGTATCAGGCCCATTTATATAAGCAGCAAAATCCTGGTGTCGGTGTACGCGAAAATATTGATATCTGGGCCTGGCGACCCGATAAACTCAATAATCGACTGACGCCGCTGCGTGGCAAACCGCAAATTCAGTTTAGGCAAAACTGGCCGCGAATCGATGGCGCCACGGCTGCGTACCCAATTTATGCTTCTGCATTTTATGCATTAAGTGTAATACCAGAGGATTTTCACGTTTGGGATTATCTGGAAAACTCTCGTACGCCAGAAGCATATAACAAAATCGTTAAGGGCGATGCTGATATTATTTTCGTGGCGCAACCTTCCGGTGGGCAAAAAAAACGTGCAAAGGAATCTGGTGTCACTTTGCTGTACACCCCCTTTGCCCGTGAAGCATTCGTTTTCATCGTCAATGCGGATAATCCGGTTAATTCCCTGACTGAACAACAGGTGCGTGACATTTTCAGTGGTGCAATTACCAACTGGCATACTGTTGGCGGTAACGATCAGGAGATCCAGACCTGGCAACGCCCGGAAGACTCTGGCAGCCAGACGGTGATGCAATCGCAGGTCATGAAAAATGTCCGTATGATCTCGCCGCAGGAAACCGAAGTGGCAAGCGTAATGAAGGGAATGATTAAAGTCGTTGCCGAATATCGTAATACAAACAACGCAATAGGTTACACCTTCCGTTATTACGCAACACAAATGAACGCCGATAAAAATATAAAACTGCTAGCGATTAACGGTATTACATCGACGGCGGAAAATATTCGCAACGGCAAATATCCCTATATCGTCGATGCCTTTATGGTAACGCGGGAAAATACGACGTCAGAGACACAAAAATTGGTGGAATGGTTTTTAACGCCGCAGGGGCAGAGTCTGGTGGAAGATGTGGGATATGTGCCGCTGTATCCAACAATGGAATAACGCTCGAGAGAAAGGAATCAGCGAGATGAATAAATTCACCGGTGTTTTACTATTAGGCACGGCGTTACTGGCGGGATGTGTCGACCGGGAAGGGTACTATAACAGCGTCAGGGAAGAAGAGAGCCATGGACTGACGTCTCTGCGGGGGCAACCTGCATTACGTTACAGCGATGATTGGTCAAGATGGCCGAGAGTGTACGGCGCTACAGCCTTATACCCGCTGTATGCCTCCGCGTATTATAAATTAGTACCCAAGCCAAAAGATAAGGATCGAACCTCGCTGGCCTGGCAGGCGTATGGTTTGCAGCAAATCCGAACAGCTGAAGCCTACGATAGTCTGATTAAAGGTTCCGCGACGGTTATTTTTGTTGCACAACCGTCGGAAGGACAGAAAAAACGTGCAAAAGAAGCGGGTGTTAAACTGAAATATACCGCTTTCGCCCGCGAAGCCTTTGTCTTTATCGTTGATATTAATAACCCGGTAAATTCTCTCTCTGAGCACCAGGTTAAAGATATTTTTAGCGGCAAAACTAGCCGCTGGAATAAAGTAGGTGGTAGTGACGAACATATAAAAGTCTGGCAGCGCCCTGAAGATTCTGGAAGCCAAACGATTATGAAGGGGTTGGTTATGCAAGACACCCCAATGCTGCCAGCTAAAAAATCCACTGTGATTGATCTTATGGGCGGTTTAATTACTGAAGTTGCCGACTATCAAAACACGCCATCTTCCATTGGGTACACCTTCCACTATTACGTCACTCGTATGAATGACAATATGCTCAAAATGCGCAAGCAGATTAAACTTTTGGCTATAAATGGCGTTGCGCCTACCGAGGAAAATATCCGCAACGGCACTTATCCATACATTGTGGATGCCTATATGGTGACGCGTGAAAATCCCACGCCGGAAACGCAGAAATTTGTTGACTGGTTTTTAAGTCCGCAGGGGCAACAGTTGGTAGAGGATGTGGGGTATGTGCCGCTGTATGAAGCATCCCCCGAATCATCAGGACAATAATGATGAATATAATCAGACTTTATATTTATCCGTTATTTCTTGGCTTTGTTATTGTGCCGTTGTTGGTGTGGCCGACGGTGGTTGCGCTGGCTGCTTGTATTATCGTTGACAAAGTGCACTTTGTTCATGCCTGATGCGGCGTGAACGCCTTATCAGGCCTACAAAATCATGCAAATTCAATATATTGTATAAACAACGTAGGCCAGATAAGCGTAGCGCATCTGGCAGTTTTTTGGTTTGTCATCAGTCTCAGGTCAGATTGAAATCTGACCTGGCCACCTTACATTAAATCACGACGCCAGTGACAGCTTCTGCTGCGTATACTCCACCAACCACTGACTCACACGAGATTGTTGTTCCGCACTTAGCCACATACCTTGTTTTGTGCGACGCCACAGGGCATCGTCGGCGCGGCGGACCCACTCGTGGTCGACCAGATATTTCAGCTCCGTTTCGTAGAACTCATGACCGAAATCTTCCCCAAGATCGCTTACCGCTCCCGCATTGCCGAGCAGCAGCTCGCTGTTGCTGCCATAAGTACGCGCGTAATGACGTGCCAGCGATTCGGTCAGGAACGGATAACGGCGGCGTAAGCGAGCGGCATAATCGTCGCGGTCGCCCTCGATGGCGCCACCCGGTAGCACGCTCTCTTTCGTCCATGCCGGGCCAATACCCTGATAATACGGCGTTAGTTTTTCCAGCGCATGTTCCGCCAGTTTTCGGTAGGTGGTCAGCTTACCGCCGAATACCGACAGCAGCGGTGCTTTGCCATTTTCATCATGAATATCAAGGGTGTAATCACGGGTAATAGCCTGCGGCGAGTCGGACTCATCATCACATAGTGGTCGCACACCGGAGTAGGTCCAGACGATATCGTCACGGCTTAACTGCTTTTTAAAGTGCGCGTTATACACATTCAGCAGGTAATTGATTTCACTCTCTTCAATCTTCACCGCTTTCGGATCGCCTTTGTATTCCACATCGGTGGTGCCGATGATGGAAAACTCGTCCATCCACGGGATCACGAACACAATACGTTTATCTTCGTTTTGCAGAATGTAGGCCTGCTTTTGGGTATGCACGCGCGGCACCACAATATGGCTGCCTTTGATCAGGCGAATGCCATAAGGCGAAGGCAGATGCATCCCCTCGTCGAAGAACTGTTTCACCCACGGGCCGGTGGCGTTAACCAGGCCGCGCGCTTGCCAGCTATATTTTTTGCCGGTATCGATATCTTCCGCTTCCACAATCCACAGGCCGTTTTCGCGACGAGCAGAAGTAGCACGAGTACGAGTAAGCACTTCGCCGCCTTTACGCACTACCATCTGGGCGTTGGCGAGCACCAGACGGGCATCGTCTACCCAACAGTCGGAATATTCGAATCCGCGCTTAATTTCCGGTTTTAACACTGAATTTGCGCCAAAACGCAAACCAGTTGATCCCGGCAGGCTGGTGCGTTTACCCAGATGATCGTACATAAACAGACCAATGCGAATCATCCACGCCGGGCGCAGATGCGGACGATGTGGCAGGCGAAAACGCATCGGGAAGGCGATATGCGGGGCCATTTTCAGCAGCACTTCACGTTCAGCCAGCGCCTCGCTGACCAGGCGGAATTCATAGTGCTCAAGGTAGCGCAGGCCACCGTGAATGAGTTTTGAACTGGCGGAAGAGGTCGCGCAAGCGAGATCCTGCGCCTCCAGCATCAGCACGGATAAACCGCGTCCAGCGGCGTCTGCCGCGATACCAGCACCATTGATGCCGCCACCTATCACAATCAGATCTTTGGTTTCCATGCTGCCCTCATTCACTTTCGTTAAAGCTCATAAATGTTCGTTATCGAACATATTAGCAAAGAATCGCGCTTTAGGTAACATTGAAAAAACATTTTAGAGTGATATGTATAACATTATGGCGTTTATCTGCCGCTTCGACGTAAACTGTGCGGTAAATTTGCCCACTTGTTTGTAAAGAAAGAGAGACGCATGGATCAGTTCGAATGTATTAACGTTGCCGACGCGCACCAGAAGTTGCAGGAAAAAGAGGTGGTGCTGGTCGATATTCGCGATCCACAGAGTTTCGCAATGGGGCATGCGGTGCAGGCTTTCCATTTAACCAACGACACACTGGGCGCGTTTATGCGTGATAACGACTTTGACACACCGGTGATGGTGATGTGTTACCACGGTAATAGCAGCAAAGGCGCGGCGCAGTATCTGCTGCAACAGGGCTACGATGTGGTCTATAGCATTGATGGCGGCTTTGAAGCCTGGCAACGTCAGTTTCCCGCAGAGGTGGCGTACGGCGCGTAACGCTTTATACTGTCCCCTTTTGTGTGGAATAAGCGACAGCAACGATGTTGATGATTACCTCTTTTGCTAACCCCCGCGTGGCGCAGGCGTTTGTTGATTACATGGCGACGCAGGGTGTTATCCTCACGATTCAACAACATAACCAAAGCGATGTCTGGCTGGCGGATGAGTCCCAGGCCGAGCGCGTACGGGCGGAGCTGGCGCGTTTTCTCGAAAATCCGGCAGATCCGCGTTATCTGGCGGCGAGCTGGCAGGCAGGCCATACCGGCAGTGGCCTGCATTATCGCCGTTATCCTTTCTTTGCCGCCTTGCGTGAACGCGCAGGTCCGGTAACCTGGGTGATGATGATCGCCTGCGTGGTGGTGTTTATTGCCATGCAAATTCTCGGCGATCAGGAAGTGATGTTATGGCTGGCCTGGCCATTCGATCCAACACTGAAATTTGAGTTCTGGCGTTACTTCACCCACGCGTTAATGCACTTCTCGCTGATGCATATCCTCTTTAACCTGCTCTGGTGGTGGTATCTCGGCGGTGCGGTGGAAAAACGCCTCGGTAGCGGTAAGCTAATTGTCATTACGCTTATCAGCGCCCTGTTAAGCGGCTATGTGCAGCAAAAATTCAGCGGGCCGTGGTTTGGCGGGCTTTCTGGCGTGGTGTATGCGCTGATGGGCTACGTCTGGCTACGTGGCGAACGCGATCCGCAAAGTGGCATTTACCTGCAACGTGGGTTAATTATCTTTGCGCTGATCTGGATTGTCGCCGGATGGTTTGATTTGTTTGGGATGTCGATGGCGAACGGAGCACACATCGCCGGGTTAGCCGTGGGTTTAGCGATGGCTTTTGTTGATTCGCTCAATGCGCGAAAACGAAAATAATTCCAGGGATTTAGAAATGAAACAAACACAACGTCACAACGGTATTATCGAACTGGTTAAACAGCAGGGTTATGTCAGTACCGAAGAGCTAGTAGAGCATTTCTCCGTCAGCCCGCAGACTATTCGCCGCGACCTCAATGAGCTGGCGGAGCAAAACCTGATCCTGCGCCATCACGGCGGTGCGGCGCTGCCTTCCAGTTCGGTTAACACGCCGTGGCACGATCGCAAGGCCACCCAGACCGAAGAAAAAGAGCGCATCGCCCGTAAAGTGGCGGAGCAAATCCCCAACGGCTCGACGCTGTTTATCGATATTGGCACCACGCCGGAAGCGGTGGCGCACGCGCTGCTTAATCACAGCAATTTGCGTATTGTCACCAACAATCTCAATGTTGCTAACACGTTGATGGTAAAAGAAGATTTCCGCATTATTCTCGCCGGTGGCGAATTACGCAGCCGCGATGGCGGGATCATTGGCGAAGCGACGCTCGATTTTATCTCCCAGTTCCGCCTTGATTTCGGCATTCTGGGGATAAGCGGCATCGATAGCGACGGCTCGCTGCTGGAGTTCGATTACCACGAAGTTCGCACCAAACGCGCCATTATTGAGAACTCGCGCCACGTTATGCTGGTTGTCGATCACTCGAAATTTGGCCGTAACGCGATGGTCAATATGGGCAGCATCAGCATGGTAGATGCCGTCTACACCGATGCCCCGCCGCCAGTAAGCGTGATGCAGGTGCTGACGGACCACCATATTCAACTGGAGCTGTGCTGATCCTGCAATGCTTCCCACGTCAGACCAAAACGCGCCAGGTATTTGCGTAGCCGATCCGCGTCGTTGACGCTGGCTTTGCCCTGGCGCGAAACATCAAAAAGCTGTCGTCCGGCTGCAGAAAGCGACTTTGCCTGGCGGCAGATAGCGATAACGTGTTCCAGTTGCATACGGTCGAAGAGATCGATGTTTTCTGCCTCTGCGCCCAGTAGCTGCGTAAGCGCGGAGGGGCGACTCTCCTGCCAGTTATAGCGCAGACGGTTTATCTCATCTTCCACCACTTCCAGAGTGATGCGTCCGCTAGTGGCAAAGGTAGCCATCCGCGTGACGCTGGCAGAAAGCTCGCGAAAGTTACCGCGCCATGTTGCCTGGGGAGATGTCGCAAAGGCCAGCCAGGCACGCCGCGCTTCGGTGTTAAAACGCACGCTGTCGCCAGTGAGTGAGGCGTGGCGCTCCACTTCATAATCCAGGTTCGGTTCAATATCTTCCTGACGCTGGCGCAGCCCCGGCAGGGTGAAGGTCCAGAGATTGATCCGCGCGTATAGATCTTCGCGGAATTTGCCTTCTGCAACCAGCTGGCGTAAATCGCGCACCGTTCCGGCGATGAGCTGAAAATTACTGCTCACCTGGCGATCGCTGCCAAACGGATAAAAGGTTTTTTCTTCAATGGCTTTAAGCAGCATTGCCTGTTCGTCTGCGCCCAGTTCGCCAATCTCATCAAGAAACAACATTCCGCCGTTGGCGCTGCGTAATAATCCTTCACGAGATTCCCGCGCCCCGGTAAACGCGCCTTTCACATGACCAAACAGCGTCGACATGGCGGTATCGCCGCGCAGGGTTGCGCAGTTCACTTCCACAAACGCGCCGCTAAACTGATGCCGCGCCTGTTTTAATTCAAATATACGTCGCGCCAGAAATGACTTGCCCGCACCGGTTGGGCCGTTTAGCAGGATCGGTGCGCGGGATTTAATCGCCACTTTTTCGATCTGTTCAATCATGCGGTTGAAGTGCGGGTTACGCGTGGCAATGCCGGACTTAAGAAAATCAAGCGTTTGCTGGCGTTCCTCGGCAAAGCGGCTGGCGATGGCGTTATAACGGCTTAAATCGAGATCGATAATCGTCACTTCACCTGGGCCGCGCGGCTGTTCTTTTTTGCGCGGAGGTGAAGATTGTATCAACCGGGCGGGCAGGTAACGCGCTTCCGCCAGCAGAAACCAGCAAATCTGCGCGACGTGGGTGCCGGTGGTGATGTGAATTAAATAGTCTTCTTTTTCTGGCTGAAACTCGTAACCACGGGCGAAATCATGCAGGCAGGCGTAAACCTCTTCGAAATCCCACGGGTTATGCAGTTCAATCTCAACGCTCACCACTTCTGTTTCTGGCGAAACGCTGGCGATATCGCGTTTAAGCGTTTCAAATAGCGAGCGCGAGCGGGCGTCATGCAATAATTCCAGTCGATCGATGACCAACGATTCTTGCTGGCATAAACAAAGCGTCGGACGCCATTTCGACCAGCGCTGACTGCCGCGCCCGGCATAATCCAGCACCGTTCCGACAAAGCCAAAAGCCACTGTTTTACGCATCTTAGATATCCTTATAAAAGACGATATTTCATTATCGGTAAATCGGCTTTGCGGGAAATCTCCGGTTACGGACGTAAAGATATAATCTTTTTTAAAACAATGAATTAAAAAATTAATCTGCTTATTTAATTTTCTGGCACGACGGTTGCAATTATCAGGACATACCAACGAAAAGAGAAAAACAAAATGAATTACGAATTACTGACCACTGAAAATGCCCCGGTAAAAATGTGGACCAAAGGCGTGCCGGTAGAAGCCGATGCGCGTCAGCAACTTATTAATACGGCGAAGATGCCGTTTATTTTCAAACATATTGCGGTAATGCCTGATGTACACCTGGGTAAAGGTTCCACCATTGGTAGCGTGATCCCGACCAAAGGGGCGATTATTCCGGCGGCGGTGGGCGTGGATATTGGCTGTGGAATGAACGCGCTGCGTACCGCGTTAACGGCGGCAGATCTGCCTGAAAACCTGGCGGAGCTGCGTCAGGCGATTGAAACTGCGGTGCCGCACGGGCGTACCACTGGCCGTTGTAAACGTGATAAAGGCGCATGGGAAAACCCGCCTGTTAACGTCGATGCGAAATGGGCTGAGCTGGAGGCCGGTTATCAGTGGTTAACGCAAAAATATCCGCGTTTCCTTAACACTAACAACTATAAACACCTGGGAACGCTGGGAACGGGTAACCACTTTATTGAAATCTGCCTTGATGAGTCGGAGCAGGTGTGGATTATGCTGCACTCCGGTTCACGCGGAATTGGTAACGCCATCGGGACTTACTTTATCGATCTGGCGCAAAAAGAGATGCAGGACCAACTTGAGACGTTGCCGTCACGTGATCTGGCGTACTTTATGGAAGGTACGGAATACTTTGATGATTACCTGAAAGCCGTGGCCTGGGTGCAGCTTTTTGCCAGCCTTAACCGCGATGCGATGATGGAAAACGTGGTAACAGCGTTGCAGAGCATTACGCAGAAAACGGTCAGACAGCCACAAACGCTGGCGATGGAAGAGATCAACTGTCACCACAACTATGTGCAAAAAGAACAGCACTTTGGTGAAGA
The DNA here is from genome assembly GCF_022354085.1 of Shigella dysenteriae. Lineage (NCBI taxonomy): Bacteria > Pseudomonadati > Pseudomonadota > Gammaproteobacteria > Enterobacterales > Enterobacteriaceae > Shigella > Shigella dysenteriae. Next base: position 4,441,145 of record NZ_CP055055.1, on the reverse strand, counting down.
GATCTACGTGACGCGTAAAGGCGCGGTGTCTGCGCGTGCTGGTCAATATGGAATTATTCCCGGTTCGATGGGGGCAAAAAGCTTTATCGTTCGTGGACTGGGAAATGAAGAGTCGTTCTGTTCGTGCAGCCACGGTGCCGGGCGGGTAATGAGCCGTACTAAAGCGAAAAAACTGTTCAGCGTGGAAGATCAAATTCGTGCCACCGCGCATGTAGAATGCCGTAAAGATGCCGAAGTGATCGACGAAATCCCGATGGCGTATAAAGATATTGATGCGGTGATGGCGGCACAAAGCGATCTGGTGGAAGTTATCTATGCCCTGCGTCAGGTGGTGTGTGTAAAAGGATAAATGATGAAAAGGATGATTGCGCTGGATGGCGCACAGGGCGAAGGCGGCGGGCAGATCCTGCGCTCGGCGCTGAGTCTGTCGATGATAACCGGCCAGCCATTTACCATCACCGGCATTCGTGCCGGGCGGGCAAAACCGGGACTGTTGCGCCAGCATCTGACGGCGGTAAAGGCGGCGACGGAAATTTGCGGGGCGACGGTGGAAGGCGCGGAGCTGGGGTCGCAGCGTCTGGTCTTCCGGCCCGGTACCGTGCGCGGTGGCGATTACCGCTTTGCTATCGGTAGCGCCGGAAGCTGTATGCTGGTGCTGCAAACGGTGCTGCCCGCGTTGTGGTTTGCCGATGGGCCATCGCGTGTTGAAGTGAGCGGCGGCACCGATAACCCGTCGGCGCCGCCTGCGGATTTTATCCGCCGGGTGCTGGAGCCGCTGCTGGCGAAAATGGGAATCCATCAGCAAACCACGTTATTACGCCACGGTTTTTACCCTGCCGGAGGCGGCGTGGTAGCAACGGAAGTCTCGCCCGTGACATCGTTTAACACCTTGCAACTTGGCGAGCGCGGGAACATTGTGCGGATGCGTGGTGAGGTGTTACTGGCTGGCGTGCCGCGGCATGTCGCTGAGCGTGAAATCGCTACGCTGGCGGCAAGTTTTTCCCTGCATGAGCAGAATATTCATAACCTGCCGCGCGACCAGGGGCCGGGTAATACCGTCTCGCTTGAAGTCGAAAGTGAAAATATCACCGAACGCTTTTTTGTCGTCGGTGAAAAGCGCGTCAGTGCCGAGGTGGTCGCGGCACAGTTGGTGAAAGAGGTGAAACGCTACCTGGCAAGCCCGGCGGCAGTGGGGGAATATCTCGCCGACCAGCTGGTGCTACCGATGGCGCTGGCGGGCGCGGGAGAATTTACGGTCGCCCATCCTTCATGCCATCTGCTGACCAATATCGCCGTGGTGGAGCGTTTCTTGCCGGTACGGTTTGGTTTGATAGAAACAGATGGCGTAACGCGGGTGAGTATTGAATGATATAAAGATGTAAGCCGGATCCAATGCATTATCCGGCTAAACTCACACCCCATAACCCATCATCTTCAGCAGTTTCTGCGCGTGCTGCACGGCAGCCTGACGGTGGGCGACGCCGAGTTTTTGGTACAGATTGCGGATATGCGTCTTGATGGTGGTCGCCGCCACTTCCAGTTCACCCGCAATTTGTTCGTTGCTGTAACCGGAGTAAATCAGCCCCAGGACCTGCCATTCACGTTGGGTCAATGGGCTGGTGCGGATCAGTTCTGGCACTTCTGGATGATTTAGCAGACGTTCAACGAAATTCTCATCGAAATGGGCGAATTTATGCCGATGATGTTGATTGATTTCTCGCAGAATACGCTGTGCGCGATGCTGTTCCAGTTCCGGCAGCGTATTGAGTTGAATCAGCTGGCGCAGTTGTTGCGCCATCGCTTCGCCTTCGATGACAAAATGACTGATAAATCCGGTGCGATTCGCCAGTTTTAATGCGTCCAGCAACACGCGCTGGGCGTCACTTTTACGTCCGGCCTGCCAGTACAGTTGATTTAGCAGCAACAGGTTACGATTGAGATCGCTCATCAACCGCAGACTGCGGGCATTTTCATTGAGTTCTTCGAGAACAATTTCTGCCGGTTCAAACTCGCCCAGCAAGATTTGTGCACGGGCAATGTTGCGCCATTGACCTTGCAGGAAGTGGTTGTTCGCAAACTCCGGTTTAGCCGTATGACGCAACCAGTTGGCAGCGGCGGCTTTATCGCCGGTCATTTGCCAGTAAATCACCCGGACTTTGTTGGCGTTAGAGATCCAGTCGCTGTGATATTTGCCATTCCCCAGCAGGTTTTCCAGACGGTTCAACTGGCTACGGGCGTTATCTAAATCACCACGGGCCAGCGAGCATTGAATCAACATTGCCAGGCACTGAAGCTGTTGCTGTGGCTGATAAGACGACAAGACTTCAATCCCGCTACGCGCCGACGCTTCGGCTTCATCCAGCCGTGCCCAGGCCCATAACAGTTGTGCTCGGATGCGCACCAGAAACTCATGCATCGGCAACTGTTCCAGATGCTGCTCGTTGATCAGCTGGAACGCTTTTTCCTGCGTTTCCCACGCGGTTTGCAGGAACCCTTGGGCAAACAGAATTTCACTTTGCTGAATTAAACTCCATAAGGCGTAGTGCCAGACGTCGTGCTGGCGTGCCATCTGTTCGGTTTGCTGCATTAGCGCCAGTGAGCGGGTCAATTCGCCTTTGCAGTGCAGCACTTCACCCAGCACCGAGGTTGCCACAATGCGGCTATAGAACCAGCCCGGCGGCAGCTCTTCCAGTGCCAGTTTTGCCAGCCGTTCCGCTTCATCCGGATTACCATCGTTAATCGCCACCTGGGCGCGCAGAGCGTTAAATTCTGCGTGCATGGTGCCTTCTCTGATGTCCTTGATTTCATGTTCAGCACGGGCTAGCAGGGTGTTAACTTCGCCGTAGCGATGTTGGCTTTGCATCAGCCACGCCTGCAATAACACCAACTGCGGATTTTCCAGCAAGCTGTCCCACGGCAGGGCCTTAAGCGACTCTTCCAGCAGCGACAGTTCGCTATGGTTGAACAGACTCCAGGCGTGATTAAGCAGAATATCGCGCAGCATCAGCGCATCGCCTGCCGCCAGCGCATGATGAATCGCTTCGCTGGGAAATCCCTGGGCCATCCAGCTTTCTGCGGCGGCACGGTGGATTTCCGGCAGCTCCGCCGCCAGTTCCCACTGGCAGCGCTGGCGCAGGAAGTTGCCAAACAGCGGGTGATAGCAGAACCACTCGCCGGTATCATCCATCCGCTGTAAAAACAGCCCCTGACGCTCAATCTCTTCGAGGCGCATTTGCCCGTTTTCTTCGCCGGTCACACGGGTGATGAGTGCATCGTTCATTGAGCGCAAAATGGCGCTTTTCAACAGAAAATGGCGCGTTGCGAGATCGACGTTATCCAGAACCTCATCGACCAGATAATCCGAAAGATGGCTGGCATTGATTCCCGCCAGGCGGCGTGCCGACTTATGGGCTGAGTGGGTATTCTGCCGGGCGGAGAGGGCGATTAGCTGTAGTGCCGTCGCCCAACCGGAAACGTCATCGCAAATCCGACTGCTTTCTGCGGCTTCAATCGGCGATGACAGACGGCAATCAAAAAACTGCTTCGCTTCCTGATGGGTAAATGCCAGTTGCTGACTGCCAATTTCCAGCAGTTGATCACGAACACGCAGATTGGCAATGCCCAGTTGCGGAAGGTTGCGTGACAACACCACCAGGGTGAGATTTTCTGGTTGATGGCGAATAAAGAAGCGCATTGACTCGTGGATCACTGGATTAGTGATCAGATGATAGTCATCGATGACCAGATAAAGTGGGCTATGCCATTCCGCCAGCTCAATGAAAAGCTGGGCGAAGAGTGACGTCAGGCTGGCATATTGCCGTTTTTGCGCCATCGTCTCACATATCGCACAGTGACCGTTGGTTGCCTGTTGCACGGCGGCAATGAGATAGCTGGCGAAACGCTCTTGCTGGTTATCACCTTCGTCCAGCGAGTACCAGCCGATATCGTTTTTGCCTGCCGCCCACTGGGAAATGAGCGTGGTCTTACCGTAGCCCGCAGGACTTGTGATCAGCGCCAGCCGGAAGTTGTTCGCGCCGGAAAGTTTAGCCAGCAGGCGCTCACGAACCACGGTATGGTCGAGTCGAACCGGACGACTTAATTTTGACGGAATCAGCATAGTTAATCACTTCACTGTGGAAAATGAGGAAATATTATTTTTTTGCGCTTCGTAATTAATGGTTATAAGGTCGGCCAGAAACCTTTCTAATGCAAGCGATGACGTTTTTTTATGTGTCTGAATTTGCACTGTGTCACAATTCCAAATCTTTATTAACAACTCACCTAAAACGACGCTGATCCAGCGTGAATACTGGTTTCCCTTATGTTCATCAGATTCATTTAAGCAAGGGTTTCTTCTTCATTCCTGATGAAAGTGCTATCTAAAAAGATGATCTTAATAAATCTATTAAGAATGAGATGGAGCACACTGGATATTTTACTTGTGAAACTGTTTCACTCCTTTACTTAATTTATAGAGTTACCTTCCGCTTTTTGAAAATACGCAACGGCCATTTTTTGCACTTAGATACAGATTTTCTGCGCTGTATGGCATTGATTTGCTGCTAATCCTGTGGTTTGCACTAGCTTTAAGTGGTTGAGATCACATTTCCTTGCTCATCCCCGCAACTCCTCCCTGCCTAATCCCCCGCAGGATGAGGAAGGTCAACATCGAGCCTGGCAAACTAGCGATAACGTTGTGTTGAAAATCTAAGAAAAGTGGAACTCCTATGTCACAACCTATTTTTAACGATAAGCAATTTCAGGAAGCGCTTTCACGTCAGTGGCAGCGTTATGGCTTAAATTCTGCGGCTGAAATGACTCCTCGCCAGTGGTGGCTGGCAGTGAGTGAAGCACTGGCCGAAATGCTGCGTGCTCAGCCATTCACCAAACCGGTGGCGAATCAGCGACATGTTAACTACATCTCAATGGAGTTTTTGATTGGTCGTCTGACGGGCAACAACCTGTTGAATCTCGGCTGGTATCAGGATGTACAGGATTCGTTGAAGGCTTATGACATCAATCTGACTGACCTGCTGGAAGAAGAGATCGACCCTGCGCTGGGTAACGGTGGTCTGGGACGTCTGGCGGCGTGCTTCCTCGATTCAATGGCAACTGTCGGTCAGTCTGCGACGGGTTACGGTCTGAACTATCAATATGGTTTGTTCCGCCAGTCTTTTGTGGATGGCAAACAGGTTGAAGCGCCGGATGACTGGCATCGCAGTAACTACCCGTGGTTCCGCCACAACGAAGCACTGGATGTGCAGGTAGGGATTGGCGGTAAAGTGACGAAAGACGGACGCTGGGAGCCGGAGTTTACCATTACCGGTCAAGCGTGGGATCTCCCCGTTGTCGGCTATCGTAATGGCGTGGCGCAGCCGCTGCGTCTGTGGCAGGCGACGCACGCGCATCCGTTTGATCTGACTAAATTTAACGACGGTGATTTCCTGCGTGCCGAACAGCAGGGCATCAATGCGGAAAAACTGACCAAAGTTCTCTATCCAAACGACAACCATACTGCCGGTAAAAAGCTGCGCTTGATGCAGCAGTACTTCCAGTGTGCCTGTTCGGTAGCGGATATTTTGCGTCGCCATCATCAGGCGGGGCGTAAACTGCACGAACTGGCGGATTACGAAGTTATTCAGCTGAACGATACCCACCCAACTATCGCGATTCCAGAACTGCTGCGCGTGCTGATCGATGAGCACCAGATGAGCTGGGATGACGCCTGGGCCATTACCAGCAAAACTTTCGCTTACACCAACCATACCCTGATGCCAGAAGCGCTGGAACGCTGGGATGTGAAACTGGTGAAAGGCTTACTGCCGCGCCACATGCAGATTATTAACGAAATTAATACTCGCTTTAAAACGCTGGTGGAGAAAACCTGGCCGGGCGATGAAAAAGTGTGGGCCAAACTGGCGGTGGTGCACGACAAACAAGTGCATATGGCGAACCTGTGTGTGGTTGGCGGTTTCGCGGTGAACGGTGTTGCGGCGCTGCACTCGGATCTGGTGGTGAAAGATCTGTTCCCGGAATATCACCAGCTATGGCCGAACAAATTCCATAACGTCACCAACGGTATTACCCCACGTCGCTGGATCAAACAGTGCAACCCGGCACTGGCGGCTCTGTTGGATAAATCACTGAAAAAAGAGTGGGCTAACGATCTCGATCAGCTGATCAATCTTGAAAAATTCGCTGATGATGCGAAATTCCGTCAGCAATATCGCGAGATCAAGCAGGCGAATAAAGTCCGTCTGGCGGAGTTTGTGAAAGTTCGTACCGGTATTGAGATCAATCCACAGGCGATTTTCGATATTCAGATCAAACGTCTGCATGAGTACAAACGCCAGCACCTGAATCTGCTGCATATTCTGGCGTTGTACAAAGAAATTCGTGAAAACCCGCAGGCTGATCGCGTACCGCGCGTCTTCCTCTTCGGCGCGAAAGCGGCACCGGGCTACTACCTGGCGAAGAATATTATCTTTGCGATCAACAAAGTGGCTGACGTGATCAACAACGATCCGCTGGTTGGCGATAAGTTGAAGGTGGTGTTCCTGCCGGATTATTGCGTTTCGGCGGCGGAAAAACTGATCCCGGCGGCGGATATCTCCGAACAAATTTCGACTGCAGGTAAAGAAGCTTCCGGTACCGGCAATATGAAACTGGCGCTCAATGGTGCGCTTACTGTCGGTACGCTGGATGGGGCGAACGTTGAAATCGCCGAGAAAGTCGGTGAAGAAAATATCTTTATTTTTGGTCATACCGTGGAACAAGTGAAGGCAATTCTGGCCAAAGTCTACGACCCGGTGAAATGGCGGAAGAAAGATAAGGTGCTGGACGCAGTATTGAAAGAGCTGGAAAGCGGTAAATACAGCGACGGCGATAAGCATGCCTTCGACCAGATGCTGCACAGTATCGGCAAACAGGGCGGCGATCCGTATCTGGTGATGGCGGATTTCGCAGCCTATGTAGAGGCACAAAAGCAGGTGGATGTGCTGTACCGCGACCAGGAGGCCTGGACTCGCGCGGCGATCCTCAATACCGCCCGCTGCGGTATGTTTAGCTCGGATCGCTCTATTCGCGATTATCAGGCTCGTATCTGGCAGGCAAAACGCTAAGGAAGCTCGATGGAAAGCAAACGTCTGGATAATGCCGCGCTGGCGGCGGGGATTAGCCCCAATTACATCAATGCCCACGGTAAACCGCAGTCGATTAGCGCCGAAACCAAACGGCGTTTGCTTGACGCGATGCATCAACGTACCGCCACGAAAGTGGCGGTAACGCCAGTCCCGAATGTCATGGTTTATACCAGCGGCAAAAAAATGCCGATGGTGGTGGAGGGCAGCGGCGAATATAGCTGGCTGCTGACCACCGAAGAAGGAACGCAGTACAAAGGCCATATAACGGGGGGCAAAGCGTTCAATCTACCGACGAAGCTGCCGGAAGGTTATCACACGCTGACGCTTACCCAGGAAGACCAGCGCGCGCATTGCAGGGTGATTGTCGCCCCGAAACGCTGTTACGAACCGCAGGCGTTGCTGAATAAACAAAAGCTGTGGGGTGCCTGCGTCCAGCTTTATACGCTGCGATCGGAAAAAAACTGGGGTATTGGGGATTTTGGCGATCTCAAAGCGATGCTGGTGGATGTGGCAAAACGTGGCGGGTCGTTCATCGGCCTGAACCCGATTCATGCGCTCTATCCGGCAAATCCGGAGAGCGCCAGCCCATACAGCCCGTCTTCTCGCCGCTGGCTGAATGTGATTTATATCGACGTTAACGCCGTCGAAGATTTCCATCTTAGCGAAGAGGCTCAGGCCTGGTGGCAGTTGCCGACCACGCAACAGACGCTGCAACAGGCGCGGGATGCCGACTGGGTCGATTACTCCACGGTTACCGCCCTAAAAATGACAGCATTACGAATGGCGTGGAAAGGTTTCGCGCAACGTGATGATGAGCAGATGGCCGCGTTTCGCCAGTTTGTTGCAGATCAAGGCGACAGCCTGTTCTGGCAGGCAGCCTTTGATGCGCTACATGCCCAGCAAGTGAAAGAGGACGAAATGCGCTGGGGCTGGCCTGCATGGCCAGAGATGTATCAGAACGTGGATTCACCAGAAGTGCGTCAGTTCTGCGAAGAACATCGCGATGACGTTGATTTTTATCTCTGGCTGCAGTGGCTGGCTTACAGCCAGTTTGCCGCCTGCTGGGAGATAAGCCAGGGCTATGAAATGCCGATTGGCTTGTATCGTGATCTGGCGGTTGGCGTAGCGGAAGGTGGGGCGGAAACCTGGTGTGACCGTGAACTGTATTGCCTGAAAGCGTCGGTTGGCGCGCCGCCGGATATCCTCGGCCCGTTGGGGCAGAACTGGGGATTACCGCCAATGGACCCGCATATCATCACCGCGCGTGCCTATGAACCGTTTATCGAGCTGTTGCGTGCCAATATGCAAAACTGCGGCGCATTACGAATTGACCATGTGATGTCGATGCTGCGTTTGTGGTGGATACCTTATGGCGAGACGGCGGATCAGGGGGCATACGTACACTATCCGGTGGATGATCTGCTCTCAATTCTGGCACTCGAAAGTAAGCGTCATCGCTGCATGGTGATTGGTGAAGATCTCGGTACCGTACCGGTAGAGATTGTCGGCAAGCTGCGCAGCAGCGGTGTTTACTCCTACAAAGTGCTCTATTTCGAAAACGACCACGAGAAGACGTTCCGTTCACCGAAAGCGTACCCGGAGCAGTCGATGGCGGTTGCGGCGACACACGACCTGCCAACGCTGCGTGGTTACTGGGAGAGCGGGGATCTAACTCTGGGCAAAACCCTGGGGCTGTATCCGGATGAAGTGGTACTGCGCGGTCTGTATCAGGATCGCGAACTGGCGAAGCAAGGGCTGCTGGATGCACTGCATAAATATGGTTGTCTGCCAAAACGTGCCGGGCATAAGGCATCGTTGATGTCGATGACGCCGACGCTGAACCGTGGTTTGCAGCGCTACATTGCCGACAGTAACAGTGCTCTGTTAGGACTACAGCCGGAAGACTGGCTGGATATGGCCGAACCGGTGAATATTCCTGGCACCAGTTACCAGTATAAAAACTGGCGACGCAAGCTTTCCGCAACGCTTGAGACGATGTTTGCCGATGATGGCGTGAACAAGTTGCTGAAGGATTTGGACAGACGGCGCAAAGCGGCAGCGAAGAAGTAGAGTGCGGTTGATGCCGGATGCGATGCATCCGGCAGTCAGTGTTATCAAATCACCATATTCAGCAGCAGACAGCCTACCAGACCGCACACCGAGATAATGGTTTCCAGCATCGACCAGGATTTGATGGTCTCGCCGATAGTCAGGTTAAAGTACTCTTTGAACAGCCAGAAGCCCGGATCGTTCACATGAGAGAAAATCACACTACCGGAACCCACCGCAATAACCATCAGCTCCGGGCTAACACCCGTCGTTGCAATCAGCGGTGCCGCGATACCACCCGCAGTGATTGCCGCAACGGTTGCGGAACCCAGCGCGATACGCAGTACGGCAGCAATCGACCAGGCCATCAGCAGCGGAGAAATGTTGGTTTCGTGCATCATGGAAGCAATGTATTTGTCCACGCCGCTGTCTACCAGCACCTGCTTGAACGCACCGCCACCACCGATGATCAACAGCATCATCGCAATGATTTTGATGGAAGAAACCAGCGTGTCGTTAATCTGATCCATTGAACGACCACGGTTTAGACCAAAGGTGAACATCGCAATCAGCACGGCAATCAGCGTAGCCATTACCGGGTCACCGAGGAACTCCGCTACCGGCAGGAAAGCGTGACCTTTCGGCAGGATCATTTCGGCAATCGCACGCATCGCCATCAGTACTACCGGCACCAGAGAGGTCCAGACGCTGACGCCAAAGCTCGGCATCTCTTCTTCGCTGAAGGTTTTCGCGCTGTAGAGACCTTCCGGAATTGGCTTATCGATACCTTTCAACACGCGAGCGTAAACCGGACCGGCGAGAATCACGGTCGGGATTGCCAGAATAGTACCGTACAGCAGGGTTTTACCCATGTCGGCATTGAAAATGGTGGCAATCGCAGTCGGGCCCGGATGCGGTGGCAGGAAGCCGTGGGTCACAGACAGTGCAGCTGCCATTGGTACACCAACATACAGCAGTGGAATATTCGCAGAAGCCGCGATGGTAAACACCAGCGGCAGCATCAGCACAAAGCCCACTTCATAGAACAGGGCAAAACCAACGGTAAAACCGGTCAGTACCACCGCCCACTGGATGTGTTTTTTACCAAATTTGGCAATCAGCGTGGTGGCGATACGTTGTGCGCCACCGCAGTCTGCCAGCATTTTGCCCAGCATTGCGCCAAAACCCATGATCAGGGCAAGGCTACCGAGCGTCCCGCCGACACCGGCTTTGATGGAGCCAATAACTTTATCCAGCGGCATTCCTTGCATTAATCCAACAGCAAGCGCCACGAGGACGAGAGCGATGAAGCCGTTCATTTTGAAGCGGATCATCAGGAGCAACAACAAGATTACACCGATAGCAACAATGACTAATGGCATGATTTACCTGGCCTTTCATTTGTTATGGGTAACGTCAATTTTCTGACGACAAACTCTAATTATCCCAATCGGGAACAGAGATATTGCGGCACCACGACTGATACCCACTAAAACTAATTATTGTAGTCAGATGTCAGGAGTATGTTTGGTACCCATGTGAATGATACGGGTAACATCTGGCGTTTGAGAATCACCAGAGCGGGGTAAATTTAAATTATGAGAGGTTGGTCATATTATCGCGGGGAAACGAAGGGAGGGATTTGCCAAAGCAATGCTGCGCCAACGTCTGGCACATGTTCAACGTAGGCCCGAAATGACGCTTTAGCGTCGCATCGGGCAATCTACAAAAGAGGGGATAACTTAGTAGTAGGAGTGTTCGCCGCGCTGGTGTTCGGTGAGATCGCGCACACCTTTCAGCTCCGGGAATTCGTTTAGCAGCTGCTTCTCGATCCCTTCTTTCAGCGTCACATCGACCATGGAACAACCGTTACAGCCGCCGCCAAATTGCAGAATGGCGTAACCGTCTTCGGTGATTTCCATCAGTGAAACGCGACCACCGTGACCAGCAAGCTGTGGGTTGATCTGCGACTGCAGCATATACTCCACGCGCTCCATCAGCGGTGCATCGTCTGCCACTTTACGCATTTTGGCGTTAGGCGCTTTCAGTGTTAGCTGAGAACCCAACTGGTCGGTAACAAAATCGATCTCTGCATCTTCCAGGTATGGTGCGCTTAACTCATCAACATACGCGGTCAGCAGGTCAAATTTCAGGGCAGTGTCGGTGGCTTCCACGGCATCCGGCGGACAATAAGAAACACCACATTCAGCGTTAGGCGTGCCAGGGTTAATCACAAATACGCGGATTTGTGTCCCTTCTTCCTGGTTTGCCAGCAGTTTGGCAAAGTGCGCTTGTGCAGCATCGGAAATACGGATCATAGTAATGGCCTAATAGTTGACTATTTTAGTTGGTTATAATACGCCCATCATCGAGGCTCTACAAGGTTCGACAAAGGCACCAGACCTGGACAGTCGCCGCACCATTGCGTAAAAGCAACTGCGCAATCTCTGCGACGGTACTTCCGGTGGTAACGACATCATCCACAATCACCATATGGCGACCTTGCACGGGCAATTCAAGACGAAAGGCATTTTTCAGGTTGCGCTTGCGTAGCCGGGCACTGAGAAAATGCTGGGTCGCAGTGGCCCGTGTTCGTGTGACGGCTTCGCTATCCCATCGGCAGTGCAACCAGCGTGATAACGGCTGACACAGCAAATCGCTCTGATTAAATCCCCGACGCCAGTGACGCCGCTGCCATAACGGAACGCTGATGATGCGATCCGGCAATTGCAACCCGGTGGTGCGACGAGCGTATAAGACCTCCAATAGTAACAGACGTGACAGGGCGCTGGCGATTTCGCTGCGCCGGGAAAACTTAAGCTGGTGGATTAGCGGGCTTAACGGCGGCGCATAGTCGGCAACCGTGACCAGTCTTTGCCAGGGCGGTGGTTTTTGCAGGCAGCGACCGCAGGGAAGATGTGAGTGTGTGGCGGGTAATCCACATTGTGGGCATAACGTTTTATCTGTACGGGCGGCGCGTGAGCAGACCGAACAAATCCCCCAATGACCTAACGCCAGCGGCATTCGGCATAGCCAGCATAATCCTGGTACTGTTAGCATATGTTCATCCTTGTAAGTCAAAAGAGAACAATAGCGGATGAATAACATCTGGTGGCAGACCAAAGGTCAGGGGAATGTTCATCTTGTGCTGCTGCACGGATGGGGACTGAATGCCGAAGTGTGGCGTTGCATTGACGAGGAACTGAGCTCGCATTTTACGCTGCACCTTGTTGACCTGCCCGGCTTCGGGCGTAGCCGGGGATTTGGTGCGATGTCACTTGCTGATATGGCCGAAGCCGTGCTGCGACAGGCACCTGATAAAGCCATTTGGTTAGGCTGGAGTCTGGGCGGGCTGGTGGCAAGCCAGATTGCGTTAACCCATCCCGAGCGTGTTCAGGCGCTGGTCACCGTGGCGTCGTCACCTTGTTTTAGTGCTCGTGACGAGTGGCCGGGGATAAAACCGGACGTGCTGGCGGGATTTCAGCAGCAACTCAGTGATGATTTTCAGCGTACGGTGGAACGGTTCCTTGCGTTACAAACCATGGGTACTGAAACGGCGCGTCAGGATGCGCGGGCGTTGAAGAAAACCGTTCTGGCATTACCGATGCCGGAGGTTGACGTGCTCAATGGTGGGCTGGAAATCCTGAAAACGGTCGATCTCCGCCAGCCGCTGCAAAACGTACCCATGCCGTTTTTGCGACTGTATGGTTATCTCGACGGTCTGGTGCCGCGCAAAGTGGTGCCGATGCTGGATAAACTCTGGCCGCACAGCGAGTCGTATATCTTCGCCAAAGCGGCCCATGCGCCGTTTATTTCGCATCCGGTCGAGTTTTGTCACCTGCTGGTGGCGTTGAAGCAGAGGGTGTAGGCACTTTTGAATGGCGAGACAGAACTTTACTGACTCGCCGCAGCCAACTCTTCCTCTGACAGCCCGGTAAATCGCAGAACGTCCTCAAGAGGGACTCCGGATTCAAGCATTATTTTGGCTATATGCAGGGCTTTGGATTGTTCCCCCTCCTGCCGCAATCTTTCCGCAATAGTCATTAAACTCTCCTTGTGTTTCGGTGATCGTTCGGCAACGCCGTCGATAAAATCGTTAAAACGTACCGCATCGCCGGTTTGCAGTATGTAATTAAACAGCCCTTTGATTTGTCTGTCATTAGCGTATCCACTACTTAATAAGCAGGCCATTTGCTCTACCAGCCCCATCAGGTCGCGTTGACGAATATGTTTTTGAATTAACTCCAGCAGCGCCATGCGTCGGTGCTGCATGATTTCATCATCAGGCATGACGGTGATATCAATCAGCGGAAATGCGGAGGCATAAAGCTGCCTTGCCAGTTTGGGATCGGCGAAACAATCCAGCCAACACAGCGAATAGGGATAGGGGCTTTCAATACCGTGGTAAAACAACAATGGCACCACCATCGGCAACGTTTTGTATCCGGCATCAAGGTGATTTTGCATTGCGGCAATAGCGTAACGCATCATGCGAAATGCGATCAGTTTGTTTGAGGTGCTTTGATGTTCAATCAGACAATAGATGTATCCTGGTCCTTGTTCTGTTTTCACCGACCACAGCACATCGGAATAGCTTTCACGCAGATCGTCATCAATAAAGCTGCTCGACTCCAGCTTGAGGGTTTTCATATCACAGAGCGCGTGAATGGGTGCCGGTAAATGAAACGCAAGAAAATCGCGTGCCGTCTCCGGTTGGCGTAAAAAGAGTTTGAACAGCGCATCGTGTGGGGTGGAACTCTGCTTTTTGCTCATGGCGTTCCTTCACCTGTTGTTTGAATGCCGCGACTCTACGCGCCACTCCACACCTGTGCATTAGCCAGTTTTCATCCCTGCGAGACGCTTTCAGAGGAACTTACGTCGCGCTGCAAGAATTGCATTTTTATGGAAAGCCGCACGCAAAAAAGCCCGGATGCAAACGCATACCGGGCTTTTCAAAACAGGCGATGGAGTATGGTTAACGCAGCGCCCACCACTCGCGCAGACAGGCTTTTCCTTCCGGGCAGCTTTTACAACTGCCGGAGAGGCAGCCGTCAGGTTCTTCCTGAATCCGCACGGCTTTGCCCATACTTTCCAGTTGTTGCAGCATGGCGTTAATCATTGGCTGTGGAGTGTTCAATGTCTTGCTTATCTGGGCCGCTTCCATACGGCCCCGTAACGCCAACAAATCACGCACCTGAATAAGTGAAGCCATTAATGGCAATCACCGGTGGTGCTGGCTGCGCAGCAACTACTTACCGACTTGCGGGTTGCCAGCAGTTCGATATCCACCCGGCTACGCGCGCGGCGCAGCAGACCGATAACCACGATGTTAAACAGGATAACCGCCAGAATGCACACCAGGCTGTAAGTTGGATGCTGGCTGTAGCTGGCGACTTGATAGAACAATGTTGCCAGCGAGTAAGCGATATTCAGCCCCCACAGGATGGAGAAGCCCATCCAGCCACGGCTTGATTCACGGGCGATGGCTCCCATCACCGAGATGCACGGTACATACAGCAGGACGAAAATCAGGTAGCTGTATGCGGCAGCTGCGCTACCGAATTTCTGATCCATCACACCCATCGCCCCGGTACCCATTTCGCCGTCGCCTTTGCTAGCTTCAATGGGGTTCATCAGTACGCTAAGGCTGAAGGTGTCTTTCAGGCTCTGCCAGGTTTCATCTACCGCGCTGAACAACTCTTCACCGAGGTTAAATTCCGCCGGATTGAACTCTTCGTCCTGAATATTTTCTGCGGTGTAGAGGGTGTTGAGCGTACCCACCACCACTTCTTTCGCCATTGCACCCGTAAACAGGCCAACTGTTGCCTGCCAGTTATCTTCATGCACGCCAATCGGCTTGAAGACCGGGGTGATCACCCGGCTGACGGAAGCCAGCGCCGAGTCGTTGATGTTATCGACGATTTTCCCGCTCAACGAGAAGCTGTTGAAAGCGCTCAGGAAAATGCTGACGATGATAATCACTTTACCAGCACGCAGAACGAAGCCTTTCAGACGCTGCCAGGTCTGGATAATCAGGCTTTTAACGTGTGGTACATGGTAGACCGGCAGCTCCATGACAAACGGCGTCGCTTCACCGCGCATGATGGTGTACTTGAGCATCAGGCCAGTCAGCACCGCCATCACGATACCGAGCATATACAGCGAGAAGACCGCCAGCGCACCGTTCTGCCCGAAGAAGGCAGCCGCGAATACTGCGAAGATAGCCAGACGCGCGCCGCAGGACATAAACGGTGCCATCATGATGGTCATCAGACGTTCACGCGGTGCATCAAGTGTACGTGCACCCATTACCGACGGTACGTTACAACCGAAACCGACGATCAGCGGCACAAAGGATTTCCCCGGCAAGCCCAGCGCCTGCATCAGGCGGTCCATCACAAACGCTGCACGCGCCATATAGCCGGAGTCCTCAAGGAAGGAGAGGAACAGGTACATCATGCCGATCTGCGGCACCAGTGGCAGCACGGTGTTAATACCGCCACCCAGGCCCTGGGCGAGGAAGATAGTCAGCCAGTCCGGGAAGTGGAGCGTGTAGCCAATCCATTGAATACCATGCACAAATAGCGCCACGGAGCCGACGTCAAACAGCGGCTGTAACGCCCCGCCGATGTTGATAGCCAGCAGGAACATCAGGTACATCACAAAGAGGAAAATCGGCAGACCGAGGAAACGGTTGAGCACGATTTTATCTACCGCAGTGGTGAAACGGCTGGGTTCTGCCGTCAGGGTGTTGCTTACCACATCACAGATGGCAGCAATGCACTGGTAACGCGCATCGGCAATGTGCAGCGCCGGATCGTCCATCTCATTACGCAGACGGGCGAGGGCGGCATCAAGATGCTGCGACGCTTCACCGGCGTAGGCGCGGCTGTAGATATCGCCTTCCAGCATTTGCAGGCCCAGCCAGCGACGTTGTTTCAGCGGGATGTCGGAAGGCATCACTTTTGCCAGTGAATCTGCTTCGTTGAGCAGCGGCTGTGCGTAATGCACCAGTTCCACATTCTCGTTAGCTTTATAGCGATCAATCGCCAGCTTGAGCGCTTCAATACCGCGACCACGGGTTGAAACCAGCGGGATCACTGGGCAGCCAAGACGCGCCGACAGAGCATCAATTTCAATACGAATATTTTGCTTCTCGGCAATGTCGAGCATGTTCAGTGCCACGATGCAGGGAATGCCGAGTTCCAGCAGTTGTAGCGTCAGGTACAGGTTACGCTCAAGGTTAGACGCATCCACCACGTTAATCAGCAGGTCGGCGTCGCCACTCAAAATGTAGTGACAGGCGATTTGCTCATCGAGCGAGGTCTGCGATGAGATGGTGGTCAGAGAATAGGTGCCGGGCAGGTCCACCAGCGTGACCTGATGATCGGTGGTGGAGAATTGCCCTTCTTTACGTTCGACGGTAACGCCAGCCCAGTTACCTACACGCTGACGTGCGCCAGTGAGCTGGTTAAATAAGGTTGTCTTGCCAGAATTTGGATTACCAATTAAGCCTATGGTTAATTTTTTCATTGTTGTTATCACCGTATTAACAGGAAACCGCTTCCACTTCTAATAAGGCCAGATCTTTTTTGCGTAATACCAGGCTCACACGACGGGTTTCGATATGAATGGGGTCGCCGAGTGGAGCGACGCGCACCACATTAAAAGAGGAGCCAGGTAACATGCCAAGAGAAAGCAGTTTTTGGCGATATGCCGGGCTGATTTCACGGGAAAAGCCAGTGATTTTCCACGCAGTATCTGGAGTGTATTGCATAGGTGCCTACTTGTTTCTCATTAACTGGATAACTACCTCATGGGGCGTTTGACAGCGACATGAGACCAGATGATTTGCCAACGAAGGAGAGATTAAATAATCAACAGTACAATGATAATGAGAATGGTTTCTATCAGCAATACTTAAAATGTGTGCGAATGTTGGTTTGAATAATAATCTGACTCAATGTTGATGTGGCTCAAGGTTATATCGCAGCGAAAATATAATTCGAATAGCGAATTACCAGGACTGGCTAATGTTTAATTAAGGTTTCAGTTGTTAATGAAGTGATAAATATTAACGAAATATATTGTGAGTTTGGCTGTGGAATAAATATGCCGGAGATACTCTCCGGCACTTTTATGTCAGGCAAGGCGTTCGTTGCCAGATGCGGCGTGAACGCCTTATCTGCCCTACGATTTCGTGCAAATTCGAACCGTAGGCCAGTCCGGGCGTTTAACGTTTTTTACCCATCGCTGCCGCCAGCGCGTCCATCATCGCGCTATTACCGGCAGGCTGCGCTTCACGACCGCGTGGTTTGGCTGCCGGGCGGTTGTTTTGCGGGCGATCGTTACCGCCGCCGCGACGAGAGTTGGTTTCGCCAGGCTGCTCGTCCAGACGCATAGTCAGGGCGATACGTTTACGCTGAAGATCCACTTCCAGCACTTTCACCTTCACAATGTCGCCCGCTTTCACCACGGTATGCGGATCTTCCACAAACTTGTTCGACAATGAAGAGATGTGAACCAGGCCGTCCTGATGCACGCCGATATCGACAAACGCGCCAAAGTTGGTGACGTTGGTGACAGCGCCTTCGAGGATCATACCCGGTTGCAGGTCGTTCATTGTCTCGACGCCATCGGCAAACTGAGCGGTTTTAAATTCCGGACGCGGATCGCGACCCGGTTTTTCCAGCTCTTTAATGATGTCAGTTACTGTCGGCACACCGAATTTTTCATCAGTAAAGTCAGACGCTTTCAGGTTACGCAGTTCGCTGCTGTTACCCATCAGATCTTTCAGTGCCTGCTGTGTTGCTGCCAGAATGCGTTCCACCACCGGATAGGCTTCCGGGTGAACGGTAGACGCGTCCAGCGGGTTATCACCGTGGTTAATGCGCAAGAAGCCCGCGCACTGCTCGAAGGCTTTCGGCCCCAGACGGCTCACTTTTAACAGTTGCTGACGGTTCTGGAACTGGCCGTTCTCATCGCGCCAGGCTACGATGTTTTGCGCCATCATGCGCGTCAGGCCCGCCACGCGGGTTAACAGCGGAACAGAAGCAGTGTTGAGATCGACGCCAACGGCGTTTACGCAGTCTTCTACTACTGCGTCCAGTTTGCGGGCCAGTTGCGTCTGGCTAACGTCATGCTGATACTGACCTACGCCGATAGATTTCGGATCGATTTTCACCAGCTCCGCCAGCGGATCCTGCAAACGGCGGGCGATAGAAACCGCGCCACGCAGCGAAACGTCGAGATCCGGGAACTCCTGCGCTGCCAGCTCGGAAGCCGAGTAAACCGACGCGCCAGCTTCGCTGACGATCACTTTCTGTGCGGTCACTTTCGGGAACTGCTTCTGCACGTCGAGATAGAAACGTTCGGTTTCGCGGGAAGCTGTACCGTTGCCGATCGCCACCAGTTCAACGTTATGCTTTTCACACAGCGCAGCAACAGTCATCGCTGCTTTTGCGGCTTGTCCGGTGTGCGGGTAAATGGTATCGGTCGCTACCAGTTTGCCAGTGGCATCGACCACCGCCACTTTTACCCCAGTACGCAGACCCGGATCGAGGCCCATCGTTGCACGCAGTCCGGCAGGGGCCGCCATCAGCAGATCGTGCAGGTTACGGGCAAAGACGTTGATTGCTTCATCTTCCGCGCGTTCGCGCACGGTGCCCATCAGTTCGGTTTCCAGATGCATCAGCACCTTGATGCGCCAGGTCCAGCTCACCACGCCTTTGCGCCAGCTATCCGCCGGAGCATTGTTCAGGCGCAGGCCGAGATGATCCATGATGATTTGCTCGCAATAGCTCTCTTTTGGCGGCTCATCGAACTGCGGATCGGCATTCAGCGAAAGCTGGAGTACGCCTTCGTTACGCCCACGGAACATCGCCAGCGCGCGGTGAGAAGGCACCGTTGACAGCGGTTCGTGATGATCGAAATAGTCGCGGAATTTCGCCCCTTCCTCTTCTTTACCGCTCACCACCGTAGAAACCAAATGCGCGTTCTTCCACAGATAATCACGCACTTTCGCCAGCAGCGCGGCATCTTCGGCAAACCGTTCCATCAGGATATAGCGCGCGCCGTCCAGCGCGGCTTTGGTATCTGCCACGCCTTTATCTGCATCAATATATTGCGCAGCGGCGACTTCTGGCGTGTGTGACGGATCGCTCCACAGCAGGTCAGCCAACGGCTCAAGCCCTGCTTCAATGGCGATTTGCCCGCGGGTGCGGCGTTTAGGTTTGTAGGGCAGGTAGAGATCTTCGAGTTCGGTTTTGCTTAAGGTGGCGTTGATGGCCTTCGCCAGATCATCGGTGAGTTTGCCTTGCTCGGAAATGGACTTGAGGATCGCCTGACGTCTCTCTTCCAGCTCGCGCAGATAGCTCAGACGCGTTTCCAGATTACGCAGCTGCGTGTCATCCAGACCGCCGGTGATTTCCTTACGATAACGTGCAATAAAAGGCACGGTATTCCCTTCGTCAAGCAGGCGAACGGCAGCGTCAACCTGTTCCGGGCGCGCCTGAATTTCACCCGCAATAATGCGGCAGAACGAATCATTCATCATGGTTTGAGTTCATCTTTTCGGATCAAAAATCAGGGGATAGTTATACGGACTGGCTGGCAAAAATGCCAGCCATCGGCAGGAGGTTAAGACTCTTCCTTACGGTTTCACGTACTCGATAGCATTAACATACCAGCTCGCTTCCCCGGCAGGAGTATTCACCACAGCCAGATCGCCGACTTCTTTTTTCAGCAATGCGCGGGCCATCGGGGAATCGATAGAGATGTAATCTTTACGGCCAAAAATTTCATCGTAGCCGACAATACGGAAACGGTGAGTCACGCCATCGTCGTTTTCAATCTCCACCCACGCGCCAAAAAAGACTTTGCCTTCCTGCTGAGGGGAGTAATCGACGATTTTGAGATTTTCCATGCATTTAGTGAGATAGCGCACGCGACGGTCGATTTCACGCAGACGCTTTTTATTATACTGATAGTCAGCATTTTCGCTGCGGTCGCCCAGACTTGCGGCCCAGGTCACCTTTTTTGTGACCTCCGGGCGTTCTTCACGCCAGAGATAATTAAGCTCTTGTTTGAGTTTTTCATACCCTTCCCGGGTAACCAGGGGCGTTTTCATCTCGTTGATTCCCTTTGTCTGTTTGATAATGCGCACATTGGGTATAACGTGATCATATCAACAGAATCAATAATGTTTCGCCGAATAAATTGTATACTTAAGCTGCTGTTTAATATGCTTTGTAACAATTTAGGCTGAAATTCATACCAGATTTAGCTGGTGACGAACGTGAGCTTTTTTAAGAATACACGCTTACAAATTGTTGCGAACCTTTGGGAGTACAAACAATGCAAGAGAACTACAAGATTCTGGTGGTCGATGACGACATGCGCCTGCGCGCGCTGCTGGAGCGTTATCTCACCGAACAAGGCTTCCAGGTTCGAAGCGTCGCTAATGCAGAACAGATGGATCGCCTGCTGACTCGTGAATCTTTCCATCTTATGGTACTGGATTTGATGTTACCTGGTGAAGATGGCTTGTCGATTTGCCGACGTCTTCGTAGTCAGAGCAACCCGATGCCGATCATTATGGTGACGGCGAAAGGGGAAGAAGTGGACCGTATCGTTGGCCTGGAGATTGGCGCTGACGATTACATTCCAAAACCGTTTAACCCGCGTGAACTGCTGGCCCGTATCCGTGCGGTGCTGCGTCGTCAGGCGAACGAGCTACCAGGCGCACCGTCACAGGAAGAGGCGGTAATTGCTTTCGGTAAGTTCAAACTTAACCTCGGTACGCGCGAAATGTTCCGCGAAGACGAGCCGATGCCGCTCACCAGCGGTGAGTTTGCGGTACTGAAGGCACTGGTCAGCCATCCGCGTGAGCCGCTCTCCCGCGATAAGCTGATGAACCTTGCCCGTGGTCGTGAATATTCCGCAATGGAACGCTCCATCGACGTGCAGATTTCGCGTCTGCGCCGCATGGTGGAAGAAGATCCAGCGCATCCGCGTTACATTCAGACCGTTTGGGGCCTGGGCTACGTCTTTGTACCGGACGGCTCTAAAGCATGAGGCGATTGCGCTTCTCGCCACGAAGTTCATTTGCCCGTACGTTATTGCTCATCGTCACCTTGCTGTTCGCCAGCCTGGTGACGACTTATCTGGTGGTGCTGAACTTCGCGATTTTGCCGAGCCTCCAGCAGTTTAATAAAGTCCTCGCGTACGAAGTGCGTATGTTGATGACCGACAAACTGCAACTGGAGGACGGCACGCAGTTGGTTGTGCCTCCCGCTTTCCGTCGGGAGATCTACCGTGAGCTGGGGATCTCTCTCTACTCCAACGAGGCTGCCGAAGAGGCAGGTCTGCGTTGGGCGCAACACTATGAATTCTTAAGCCATCAGATGGCGCAGCAACTGGGCGGCCCGACGGAAGTGCGCGTTGAGGTCAACAAAAGTTCGCCTGTCGTCTGGCTGAAAACCTGGCTGTCGCCCAATATCTGGGTACGCGTGCCGCTGACCGAAATTCATCAGGGCGACTTTTCTCCGTTATTCCGCTATACGCTGGCGATAATGCTGTTGGCGATAGGCGGGGCGTGGCTGTTTATTCGTATTCAGAACCGCCCGCTGGTCGATCTCGAACATGCTGCTTTGCAGGTCGGTAAAGGGATTATTCCGCCGCCGCTGCGTGAGTATGGCGCGTCCGAGGTGCGTTCCGTTACCCGCGCCTTTAACCATATGGCGGCTGGTGTTAAGCAACTGGCGGATGACCGCACGCTGCTGATGGCGGGGGTAAGTCACGACTTGCGTACACCGCTGACGCGTATTCGCCTGGCGACCGAGATGATGAGCGAGCAGGATGGCTACCTGGCAGAATCGATCAATAAAGATATCGAGGAGTGCAATGCCATCATTGAGCAGTTTATCGACTACCTGCGCACCGGACAGGAGATGCCGATGGAAATGGCGGATCTCAACGCAGTACTCGGTGAGGTTATTGCTGCCGAAAGTGGCTATGAGCGGGAAATTGAAACCGCGCTTTACCCCGGCAGCATTGAAGTGAAAATGCACCCGCTGTCGATCAAACGCGCGGTGGCGAATATGGTGGTCAACGCCGCCCGTTACGGCAATGGCTGGATCAAAGTCAGCAGCGGGACGGAGCCGAATCGCGCCTGGTTCCAGGTGGAAGATGACGGTCCGGGAATTGCGCCGGAACAACGTAAGCACCTTTTCCAGCCGTTTGTTCGCGGCGACAGTGCACGCACCATTAGCGGCACGGGATTAGGGCTGGCGATTGTGCAGCGTATCGTGGATAACCATAACGGGATGCTGGAGCTTGGCACCAGCGAGCGGGGCGGGCTTTCCATTCGCGCCTGGCTGCCTGTGCCGGTAACGCGGGCGCAGGGCACGACAAAAGAAGGGTAAATAAAACGGGAGGCGAAGGTGCCTCCCGTTTTGCTTTCTATAAGATACTGGATAGATATTCTCCAGCTTCAAATCATTACAGTTTCGGACCAGCCGCTACCAGCGCGGCACCCGCTGGGGTGTCAGTGTATTTATCGAAGTTGTCGATAAACAGTTTCGCCAGGGTTTCGGCTTTTTCCTGCCACTGTTCCGGGGAAGCGTAGGTGTTACGCGGATCGAGAATCTTCGTGTCTACGCCCGGCAGTTCGGTTGGGATCGCCAGGTTAAACATCGGCAGAGTGAAAGTTTCTGCGTTATCCAGCGAACCGTTGAGGATGGCGTCGATAATAGCGCGGGTATCTTTAATCGAGATACGTTTGCCAGTGCCGTTCCAGCCAGTGTTAACCAGATAAGCCTGCGCGCCCGCCGCCTGCATACGTTTCACCAGCACTTCTGCGTACTGAGTCGGGTGCAGCGACAGGAATGCCGCGCCGAAGCAAGCGGAGAAGGTTGGCGTCGGTTCGGTGATGCCACGCTCAGTACCGGCCAGTTTGGCGGTGAAGCCAGAGAGGAAGTGGTACTGGGTTTGATCGGCAGTCAGACGAGAAACCGGCGGCAGCACACCAAAGGCGTCTGCGGTCAGGAAGATAACTTTCGTTGCGTGGCCCGCTTTGGAAACCGGCTTAACGATGTTATCGATGTGATAGATCGGATAAGAAACGCGGGTGTTCTCGGTTTTTGAACCATCATCAAAGTCGATAGTGCCATCTTCACGCACGGTGACGTTTTCCAGCAGCGCATCGCGACGGATAGCGTTGTAGATTTCAGGTTCCGCTTCTTTCGACAGCTTGATGGTTTTCGCGTAGCAGCCGCCTTCGAAGTTAAACACACCGTCATCGTCCCAGCCGTGTTCGTCATCGCCAATCAGGCGACGTTTCGGGTCGGTGGAAAGGGTGGTTTTACCAGTGCCGGAAAGGCCGAAGAACACCGCAACATCGCCTTTCTCGCCAACGTTGGCGGAGCAGTGCATAGAAGCGATACCTTTCAGCGGCAGCAGGTAGTTCATCATCGAGAACATCCCTTTCTTCATTTCGCCGCCATACCAGGTGCCGCCAATCAGCTGCATGCGCTCGGTCAGGTTAAAAGCCACGAAGTTTTCGGAATTCAGACCCTGTTCTTTCCACTGCGGGTTAGTGCACTTCGCGCCGTTCATAACGATAAAGTCTGGTTTGAAACCTGCCAGCTCTTCATCGCTCGGGCGAATAAACATGTTTTTGACAAAATGCGCCTGCCAGGCCACTTCGGTGATGAAACGGACGGAAAGACGAGTATCCGGGTTCGCACCACAGAAGGCGTCGACAACGAACAGACGTTTGCCGGAAAGCTGTTTGGTCACCAGGCCTTTCAGATGCTGCCAGGTTTCCGGAGAGAGAGGTTTGTTATCGTTCTTACCTTTGCCTTTGTCTGCCCACCAGAAAGTATCGCGAGTGGTATCGTCACGGACGATATACTTATCTTTTGGTGAACGACCGGTGAAGATCCCGGTATCGACGGCAACGGCACCCAGATTAGTTAACACCCCGCGCTCATAACCTGTCAGGCTCGGATCGAGCTCTTCCTGATACAGCAGGTCGTAGCTTGGGTTGTAAACGATATCATGTACGTCACTGATACCATAAGCCTCGAGTTCTTGCGGGGTCAAACCATTGTTAACGCGCATTTCACTGCTCCTTAGCCAATATGTATTGCCTGAATAGTAAAGTCTTTTTGGGGGTGTTAACCGCGACAAGGCTCATAGATTTACGTATCTGGAGAAATTCATATTTGACAAAAAACTCCGTGATTCCTGTCACGAAACGGTTGCTATTATCGCAGAAATAGCATTTTAGGTGTGGAAAATGTTCTCAAAAGGTTAAATCTTGGTTTATATGGCGGGAATATTGTGAGTGGAATCGCATTCCTGAATGAAATTGATGCAAATTCAACCGGTAAAGTATCGATTCACCACGCTAACTTTTTTTGATTATTTTCTGAAAAAAGCAAAATACTACTTCCCGGATGCGATAATTAACCCACCTTTTGATTCTGGATAACCAACATGGATAACGTTGAACTTTCACCCGCAACACGCTGGGGGATGATTGCTACCGGATTACTTCAGGGGCTGGTTTGCTACCTGCTGATCGCCTGGTTTGCCGGAAAAAATCACAGTTGGATTGTTTATGGCGTGCCTGCGACCGTCGCGTTTTCATCCGTTTTACTCTTCTCCGTGATCTCTTTTAAACAGAAGCGCCTTTGGGGATGGCTGGCGCTGGTGTTTATTGCCACGCTGGGGATGAGCGGTTGGCTGAAGTGGCAAACTGATGGCATGAACCCCTGGAGAGCTGAAAAGGCGCTTTGGGATTTTGGCTGCTATCTGCTGCTGATGGCAATATTGTTGCTACCGTGGATACAACAAAGCCTTCGTATCCGCAATGACAGTAGCCGCTATCGCTATTTTTACCAGTCAGTATGGCATAACGTACTTATATTACAGGTTATTTTTCTCGCCAATGGCCTGACGTGGCTGGTGCTTTTACTGTGGGGTGAGTTGTTTAAACTTGTTGGCATCACGTTTTTCAATACGCTCTTTTTTGCAACCGACTGGTTTATGTATCTTACATTAGGTCTGGTTACCGCGCTGGCGGTGATCCTCGCGCGAACACAGTCACGTTTAATCGACTCTATTCAAAAGTTGTTCACGTTAATCGCCACGGGGTTGCTGCCGTTAGTATCATTGCTAACCCTGATGTTTATCATCACCCTGCCGTTTACAGGCCTGAGTGCGATTTCTCGCCACATCTCCGCCGCTGGGTTGCTGTTAACGCTGGCCTTTTTGCAATTGATCTTAATGGCTATTGTCCGCGATCCGCAAAAAGCGTCTCTTCCCTGGACGGGGCCGTTGCGTTGCCTGATTAAAACCGCTTTGCTGGTTGCTCCGCTGTATGTGTTCGTCGCCGCCTGGGCGTTATGGCTGCGGGTCACTCAGTACGGCTGGACTGTCGACCGCTTGCAGGGCGCGCTGGCGGTGCTGGTGTTACTGGTATGGTCGCTGGGGTATTTTGTCAGTATCGTCTGGCGGAAAGGGCAAAATCCCCTTGTTCTTCAGGGCAAAGTGAACCTTGCGGTTTCGTTATTCGTGTTGGTAATACTGGTGCTTCTTAATTCGCCGGTGCTGGACAGTATGCGCATTAGCGTGAACAGTCATATGGCGCGTTATCAGAGTGGCAAAAACACGCCAGACCAGGTAACTATCTACATGCTCGAACACAACGGTCGCTATGGACGTGCGGCGCTTGAGTCGCTGAAAAGCGATGCCGAGTATATGAAAGACCCGAAACGCGCGCGGGATCTGCTGATGGCGTTAGATGGAGAGCAACAACTTCATGAACAGGTATCGGAAAAAGTATTAGCCGATAATGTGTTAATTGCCCCTGGTTCTGGTAAACCGGATGCGACATTCTGGTCGGCTTTAATCCAGGATCGCTATAACGTGATGACCTGCATTGAAAAAGACGCCTGCGTACTGGTCGAGCAAGATCTGAATAGTGATGGCAGGGCAGAGCGGATCCTCTTTGCCTTTGATGATGAAAGATACATTGTCTATGGCTTTGATCCTGACAAGAAAGAATGGCAAGAGCTTACGATGAGTTTACTTCCGCGTGATATAACGAAAGAAAAATTACTCACAGCTGCGAAGGATGGAAAACTGGGAACGAAGCCTAAAGCGTGGCGCGATCTTGTAGTGGATGGTGAAAGGCTGGATGTGAATCTGAATGAGTGACAAAGCGCATCAGGTGTATTAGTCGTAAAATCCGGCAGAGCCCTCTCAGCCGGACATACTCATTAATGAACTTGCGGATCTGCCGGAGACGCGTTGTTGCGGATTTCAGCAATATCCATCGCATTGAACAGATAGTGGTTACCGCAGTAATCACAATGCATGTCAATTTCGCCATCTTCCGCCAGGATGCTATCAACTTCTTCATCAGGCAGCGTTTTCAGCGCATCGGCGCAACGTTCACGCGAGCAGGTGCATTTGAACTCCACATCCTGCGGATCGTAAACCGTCACCTCTTCTTCGTGATACAAACGCCACAACACTTCGTTTGCCGGTAAGGTCAGCAGTTCTTCGGTTTTGATGGTTTCGGTTAGCGTCGCCAGGTGGTCGAAGTCGTCCTGCTGGGCATTTTGCGCAGGCATTACCTGCAACAACATACCGCCCGCAGCCGGTTTGCCGTCTACGTCGCCGGTGCGAATAAACAGGCGCGTCGGCAGCTGTTCAGAACGCATAAAGTAATCTTCCAGGCAGGCCGCCAGGGTATCTCCTTCCAGACCCACCACGCCCTGATAGCGCTCACCTTCGCTCGGGGTAATGGTGATCACCACGTAACCATTGCCGACCAGCGTTTTCAGGTCGGCATTTTCTGGAATTTCGCCCTGCACGCGCGCCACACCGCGCATCTGCTGGTTGTTGTTACCGTTAATAACCGCCAGATTCATCGGACCGTCGCCTTGCAGCTGTACGGTGATATCACCATCAAACTTCAGCGTAGCGGTTAACAGGCTGGTCGCAACCAGCAGTTCTGCCAGCACGTTTTTAACGGGCTGCGGATAATCGTGGTTCTCAAGGATCTGTTGCAGGGTTTCCGAAACGGTTACCAGTTCGCCGCGAACGGCAAAATTTTCAAACAGATAGCGATGTAATTGGTCATGTTGCGGCATAATCATCTCTCTTGCAGGTAACAGTTATTCACTGTCGCCGTGTTTAAATCGTAACAGGTCGCGGCGCTCTTTTTTGTCCGGGCGTCGGTCCGGGTGCGGCATGGTTAAGGCATTAAGTTTACGTGCCAGCGCCATTTTTTCGCGTTTCTCTACACTTTCCGCAGTCTCTTCATACAGCAAGGCTGCCTCGCTGGCGGGGCGACGCTGTTCAGTAATCGCCTTTACAATCACCGTGCGTTCGTCATTTCCCTGGCGCAGAGTGAGCGTGGCATTCAGCTCGACGATTTTGCTCGGCTTGCTGCGCTGCCCGTTGTAATGCACCTTACCGCCTTCAATCATTTCACGGGCCAGCGCGCGGGTTTTATAAAAACGGGCAGCCCATAGCCATTTATCCAGTCGAACCTCAACAGCAGGTTTTTCTTTCATGGCGTCTCCTTCACATTAGCGAGGGGATCAGGCGGCGGTAGTCATTCAGTGACGGATGGCGTTGATACTGTTTCTCGGCAATCCCTGAGTCAGGATTAGTCACGCCGAGGCAGTAACGAATACCAAATTGCGCGGCAGCATCGAGAATCGCTTCGCTGTCATCAATAAACAGCGTTCTTTCAGCTTTCAGACCCGTAGCTTCGGCCACCGCATGCCATAACCGCTGATCCTCTTTCGGATAACCAAATGTGTGGGTGGAAAGTAATAAATCAAGGTGTGCGTCCAGACCGGTATGCTCAAGTTTTACCGCCAGGTTGTGCGGATGCGCATTGGTGAGCAAAATTCGCTGCTTACCGCTGGCTTTCAGTGCCTCAAGAAACGGAATGGTATCTTCACGCAGTACGGCACGCGGTCCCATCTCGGTGGTCATCGCACAGATATCCAGACCCAGTTGCTCACTCCAGTAATCAAGACAGTACCAGTTTAGCGTATGCTGTACGTCGTGATATTGCTGGCGCATATATTCCATCGCTTCCTGTGGCGTAACCCCGTTTTTCGCGCCCCATGTTTCAGGCACCAGCTTTTGCCAGAAATAGTTATCGAAGGCGAGGTCGAGCAACGTGCCGTCCATATCCAGCAGAACGGTATCTACGTCCTGCCAGGCAATGTTGATATGCATGAGGGAAATCTCCAGAGTGAAGCAATTTGCGCGACAGGGTAGCATAACCTGCCGCGCAAACGTGTTATTCGATAAGGCTTTCTGAAGGGGTGATCAGTTGCGGGTTCAGGCAGCTTTCATAATAGGCCTGAATCTTCATCATGCGAGTGCGATGACGCTGGTAACGCCGCCAGGCCTGTACGCCATTATAAATGGCGCTACCCAGCATCGTCAGTAGCAGCAGTGTGGTGCTGAGATAGCGCCACAGGCCGGAACGATCCGGGATCGGATGAAGGCCTATATGCTGCGTACCATTGGCGTCAGTGAAGATTTTTGTGACGATACCCTCGGCGTTAAACGGCGTATGCATCAGCATTTGTGCCAGTTTCTGGAAAGCGTTCCACTGTTCTTGCGGCGGGTAGTCGTAAAGTGATGCCGAAGGCCAGGGCTGATCAACAAAATCGCTGCCTTCGTCGCTGACAATCAGGAATCCACCGGGGGCCGGACTGTTTAGTGATTGTGCCGCTCGCGCCGTTTCATGCGTGATAAACGGCGCGGTGGAGGTTGCCACCAGGTTATCCAGCGATTCCGCACTCACCGGGCGTAATAACACATTCACGCCATCGAGCTTCCCAGCGTTGGCGCGTTTTACCAGCGCGTCCCAGTCTTTACTGTTGCCGAGATTGACCAGCGCATTTTTCAGTCGCACACAGTCATCTTTGGCAGAACATAAATCCGCTGTCTTCAGTACAATGTCGCCAAAATCATCAAGCAATACCATGCCGGATTTTTGAATCGCTGAACGTAATGAGGCACTGACGCGAGATTCATCTTCCGGTTTAGGGTGCAGCTGGCGATTAACTGCTTCAGTCAATGCCGTCGCTTTGTTGACCAGCTCAGATTCTGGTAATGGTAATGAGCGGGCGTCATTCCAGATGATCTGCGAGCAGTCAAACGGTAAAAAAGGTGAATTGGTTTTCGCGCTCCAGGTTCCGGAAGTGCGAATATTACACATTCCCGTACCGCTAATACGCAATGTATCGCCTACCCGCACGCCAGCGTCAGCCAGTTGTTTTACGCTGGTGGCTTCAATGGTCTGCGCGCCTTTCATCCATGAGAGAGTGAATTTCAGCGGCATATCCAGCGGGATCCAGAATAACAGCATAAACAGCACCAGCAGCGAGCCCGCAGCGATAATCGTACTGCGCAGCCAGTGCTGTAACGGAAAGTTTTTTACTTCATCATGCAGCGAAAGATATCGTCCCTGACGCACTACGTGGCGGTCGAGATAGATATCAATATCGGTTTGTTGACCGAGATCCTGAGCAATGTATGGCTGCCAGTGTGCGGGATAGACCAGGTCGATAATACCGAGTGAAATATTGTTGATCTGTTCCTGATCGTTTTCGCCAAACAATCCCCAACGACGGGGTGTACCGCGCAGACAATGAATTTCCCGCAGGGAGGATTTTGCCGGGGGGGCGAATAGCCCCCACAGACCAGCGCCCAGCAGCAGTAACGCGCCGCCTGCCAGCCACGGAACAAATACATCCGGGGTGATCAGGCAGAAAAAGAACATCAGGAAGGAGGCGACAATCAGCAACGCTTCGCGCAGCCCGCGCGGACGACTCAGCGCATACTCTTCGTGCGTTTCTTTGCGAATATTGAGTAGCTCGATTTGCTCACTCTCTTCCCCGCGAATCGACGCCTGCGTGGACGGAACAGGTTGCAAGGCATAGCCGCGCGTTTCCTGCATGTACTCCTGCAGCGTATGACCGTTGAGTGAAATAACCAGTGGCAGCGAATCGGTATGAATCAATTCAACGGTATTCTCATCATTGATGTACTGCTCCCAGAAAGGGGGCAGGTGCACTTCTACCGAATCGAGGTAGTAACGCCATTTATTCGGATCGTCGGTAGAGATGCCGTAACGCGTGATAGCGTGTGTCAGCATCATGACGTTGTTGCTTTCGGCATTCAGCGCCAGAGAGATCGGTGCCGCGCTGGCTCCCGTTGGGCCAGGCACCTGTAATACCTGCGTCAGGCTCTCAAGATAATTTTCAACGGCGCTACGTTCTTCAGGTGTGAGTTTACGCGTTTGCGCATCCGCGAAGGCGTTGGTCCAGGGCAGCTGACGCCGTCTGGATCGCACTTTTATCAGCCATCCCGCAAGTAGTGAGCAGGCCAGCAAAGCAGCTAAAAAAATCACAATGGTGCTCATGCTTTCCCCATCTTACTTAGTCTGTCAGGCGTGGTCAGTCGCACCGGACACAATACATGATTCTGCGGTTGGCTATCGGCAAGCGTGGAGTTTAACTTGAGCATCATTAAGCACATCACAGTAACCGCTGATCATAGCAAACCCTCTGAAGGCGGAATATCAGCAAATTCCTGGAGTTATTTCAACCTATTGACTTTTAATTTGATTTGAGGACGATTATTTATTAAGTTACATAAATGTAAATAACATGCAATTCACATTGCCGAAAGCGTGTCCGATATCGCACAATAACCGCTGATTTCACAGCATAGATCCCACGATGAGCAAATCATTACAAAAACCCACCATTCTGAATGTTGAAACTGTAGCCCGTTCCCGACTGTTTACCGTCGAGAGCGTGGATCTGGAGTTCAGCAATGGCGTGCGGCGTGTTTATGAACGAATGCGTCCAACCAACCGGGAAGCAGTGATGATTGTGCCGATTGTGGACGATCACCTGATCCTGATCCGCGAATATGCAGTGGGAACTGAATCCTACGAATTAGGTTTTTCGAAAGGATTAATTGATCCGGGTGAAAGCGTCTTCGAAGCCGCTAACCGCGAGCTAAAAGAAGAGGTTGGATTTGGTGCGAACGATCTGACTTTTTTGAAGAAGCTCAGCATGGCACCGTCTTACTTTTCCAGCAAAATGAATATCGTGGTAGCGCAAGATCTCTACCCGGAATCGCTGGAAGGCGATGAGCCAGAGCCGCTACCACAGGTGCGCTGGCCGCTGGCGCATATGATGGATTTGCTGGAAGACCCTGACTTCAACGAAGCGCGTAATGTCAGCGCGCTGTTCCTCGTGCGCGAATGGTTGAAAGGGCAGGGGCGAGTGTAAATGCGTGAAGTTTGCCTGATGCACAACGCTTATCAGGCTTATGGGGTTCCTGCAATATATTGAGTTTTCACGATTTTGTTAGCCGGATAACGCGTTCACCCGTATCCGGCATAAACAAGTGCACTTTGTCAGCAAACTGAAAAGGCGCCGAAGCGCCTTTTTAATCAGAACAATTCCTGTGCCTCGCCATTATCGATAATGGTCGTTCCCACCTCGTGCACCGCTTGTTGTGTCGGCTGCGTACCTTCGATGAAATACTCTTCGCGGCTGTTGCCACCATTAGCTAACTGCCCGGTGCTGCGATCGATATTCACCGTCACAATACCCGGCGGCGGCGTCAGCGGCTGCTCCGGCACACCTTCAAGAACGGCTTTCATATAAGCGTCCCATGCAGGCTGGGCACTCTTGGCACCGCCTTCGTAACCTGAGATCTGATCTTTAATCGCTCCGGAAGCCGTTGTATGACCGAGATTACGACGGTGATCATCAAAGCCAATCCAGACCGAGGTCACAACGCCCGGACCGTAACCCGAGAACCACGCATCTTTCGAACTGTTAGTGGTACCGGTTTTCCCGCCGATATCGCGACGCTGCAAATCACGACCTGCACGCCAGCCGGTACCCTGCCAGCCTGGCTCACCAAAGATATTGGTGTTCAAAGCACTCTTAATCAGGAATGCCAGCGGAGTGTTGATGACGTGCGGTGCGTACTCCTGCGCGCCAGTCTTTGCAACTAACGCCTGATTTGCCTGCTCCAGCTGCGGCATTGGTACAGAAACATTCTGCTGCTCGCGGGAGATAGCGACATCTTCAACATCGTTATTTTCCAGCACGTTCGATTTCTGCGTATCACCGTAAATCACCGGAATATCACATTCCGGGCAAGCTACTTTCGGTTTCGCTTCGAAAATCACGCCGCCCTGATCGTTTTCAATTTTGCTGATAAACCACGGGTCCACCAGGAAGCCGCCGTTCGCCATGACCGCGTAGCCACGCGCCACCTGCATTGGGGTGAAGGACGCTGAACCCAGCGCCAGCGATTCGGTGTGGACAATGTTTTGCGCCGGGAAGCCGAAGCGTTGCAGATATTCTGCAGCGTAGTCGACGCCCATCGCCCGCATTGCGCGTACCATCACCACGTTTTTCGACTGACCCAGCCCCTGACGTAAGCGAATTGGACCGGCATACTGCGGTGGTGAGTTCTTCGGCTGCCAGTCAGAACCGGCACCTGCATCCCAGCGAGAAATTGGCACATCGTTCAACATACTTGCCAGCGTCAGACCTTTATCCATCGCCGCGGTGTAGAGGAACGGTTTGATGTTGGAACCTACCTGACGCAGTGCCTGGGTGGCGCGGTTAAACTTGCTCTGATTGAAATCAAAGCCACCGACCAACGCCATAACGGCACCGTTTTGCGGATTGATCGACACCAGTGCCGAGTTCACTTCCGGCACTTGTGCCAGCCACCATGCATCGCCAACCTGACGAACCCAGATTTGCTGACCCGTTTGCAGAACATCAGTCACTTTACGCGGCGTCGGTCCCTGCTGAGTATCCGAACGGTAAGGACGCGCCCAGCGAACGCCTTCCATACTCAATGCGACGGTCGACCCGTCCGCCAGCATTGCCGTCGCTTCCTGAGGATTGGCGCTGGTGACTGCGGCAGGCAGCAGCGGACCATAGGTCGGCAGCGCCTTCAGCGTATCGGTAATCTTGTTGTTATCCCACGCCGACTCGCCCACTTTCCACAGCACATTTGCCGGGCCGCGATAGCCGTGGCGCATGTCGTAGTCCAGCACGTTATTACGTACCGCCTGCTGCGCGGCCTGCTGCACTTTGCGGGTGATGGTGGTGTAAATGCGATAACCGTCTTCATAGGCACTTTCGCCATAACGGTTATACATCTCCTGGCGCACCATTTCGCTCAGGTACGGCGCAGAGAAAGCAATCTCCGGCGCGTGATAGTTAGCGTTAATCGCCTCAGTGCGTGTCTGATCGAACTGTTGTTGGGTGATATACCCTTCATCCAGCATCCGCGACAGTACGACGTTACGCCGCGCGACGGCACGATCCATTGAGTAGAGCGGATTAAAGGTGGAAGGCGCTTTCGGCAGCCCGGCGATCACAGCCATTTCGTTCAGCGTCAGTTGGTCGACCGTTTTACCGAAATAGACTTGTGCCGCAGCACCGACACCATAGGCGCGGTAACCGAGGTAAATCTTGTTCAGATAAAGCTCGAGGATCTCGTCTTTCGTCAGCAACTGTTCAATGCGAATCGCGAGGAAGACTTCCTTAATCTTACGCATCAGCGTGCGTTCTGGACTGAGGAAGAAATTTCTCGCCAGCTGCTGGGTAATGGTACTCGCCCCTTGTGACGCGTGGCCGGAGAACAGCGCCACACTTGCCGCACGGAAGATCCCCACTGGGTCAACGCCGTGATGCTCGTAGAAGCGGCTGTCTTCCGTCGCGATAAAGGCTTTCACCATCTCCGGTGGGATTTGATCCAACGTAACCGGAATACGACGTTTCTCACCGTATTGAGCAATCAGCTCGCCATCGGCGCTGTAAATCTGCATCGGAATTTGCAGGCGAACATCTTTTAATGTCGCCACATCCGGCAGTTGTGGCTCGATGTAGCGGTATAGGCCATAAATCGAGCCTGCTCCCAGCAGAATGCAACAGACTGCAAGGATCAAAAAATACTTTACGAACTTCACTGGAAATTTCCCATTTAGTTTCATTTGGGCAGTTTATAAACAAACGCGCGGTAGTATAAAGGCAAGCCAGACGCATTGATATACCCGTCAGAGTGACGGGTGATAAGGAGATCATCACAATGGCATTTAAGATCTGGCAAATTGGTTTGCATTTACAACAGCAAGAAGCGGTAGCGGTTGCGATCGTGCGGGGAGCAAAAGAATGCTTTTTGCAACGCTGGTGGCGGTTGCCGCTGGAGAACGACATTATCAAAGATGGGCGGATTGTTGATGCGCAGCAGCTGGCTAAAACGTTGTTACCGTGGAGTCGCGAACTGCCGCAGCGTCATCACATTATGTTGGCGTTTCCCGCCAGTCGCACATTACAGCGGTCATTTCCGCGCCCGTCGATGTCCCTTGGTGAGCGGGAGCAAACGGCCTGGCTGTCAGGGACGATGGCCCGCGAGCTGGATATGGATCCGGACTCCCTGCGCTTCGATTACAGCGAAGACTCACTCAGCCCCGCCTATAACGTGACTGCCGCGCAAAGCAAAGAGCTGGCAACGCTACTTACTCTGGCAGAAAGGTTGCGTGTTCATGTGAGCGCGATCACCCCGGATGCCAGTGCATTACAGCAATTCCTGCCTTTTTTACCTTCTCATCAGCAATGTCTGGCCTGGCGTGATAACGAACAGTGGCTGTGGGCGACACGCTGTCGCTGGGGGCGCAAACTGGCGGTGGGGATGACTAGCGCGAAGGAGCTGGCGGCAGCGTTATCCGTTGATCCCGAAAGCGTCGCGATATGTGGCGAAGGCGGATTTGATCCCTGGGAGGCCGTTTCTGTTCGTCAGCCGCCGCTACCGCCGCCAGGTGGAGACTTTGCCATCGCGCTGGGGCTGGCGCTTGGGAAGGCGTACTGATGAACCCGCCAATTAATTTTTTGCCCTGGCGACAGCAACGCCGGACCGCTTTTCTGCGTTTCTGGTTGCTGATGTTCGTTGCGCCTCTGCTGCTGGCCGTCGGGATAACGCTAATACTGCGTCTGACAGGCAGCGCCGAAGCGCGCATAGACGCAGTTTTGCTTCAGGCGGAACAACAACTCGCCCGCAGCTTACAGATAACGAAGCCACGTTTGCTGGAGCAACAGCAGTTACGCGAACAGCGTTCGCAACGGCAGCGCCAGCGACAATTTACCCGCGACTGGCAATCTGCGCTGGAAGCACTGGCGGCGCTTTTACCCGAGCACGCCTGGCTGACAACGATAAGCTGGCAGCAGGGAACGCTGGAGATCAAGGGGCTGACAACAAGCATTACCGCGTTAAACGCACTAGAAACGTCACTCCGCCAGGATGCGTCTTTTCATCTCAATCAGCGGGGAGCCACGCAGCAGGATGCGCAGGGACGCTGGCAATTTGAGTATCAGTTAACAAGGAAGGTTAGCGATGAACATGTTCTTTGACTGGTGGTTCGCCACATCACCCCGCCTCCGCCAGCTTTGCTGGGCAGTCTGGTTGCTGATGTTAGTTACGCTCATTTTTCTATCATCGACACACCATGAAGAGCGCGACGCATTAATTCGACTACGGGCAAGTCATCACCAGCAGTGGGCCGCACTGTATCGCCTGGTAGACACCACTCCCTTCAGCGAGGAAAAAACGCTGCCCTTTTCGCCACTGGATTTTCAGTTATCCGGCGCGCAACTGGTTTCCTGGCATCCATCCGCGCAGGGAGGCGAGTTGGCGTTGAAAACGCTGTGGGAAGCAGTGCCGTCGGCATTTACACGGCTGGCAGAGCGCAACGTCAGCGTGAGCCGTTTTTCGTTAAGCGTGGAAGGTGATGATCTTTTGTTCACGCTACAACTGGAGACGCCGCATGAGGGTTAAACGCTGGTTGTTGGCAGGTATTGCATTGTGCCTTTTAACCGGTATGCGTGACCCTTTTAAACCGCCGGAAGATCTATGCCGGATTAGCGAACTTAGCCAGTGGCGCTATCAGGGGATGGTAGGGCGAGGCGAGCGCATCATCGGTGTAATAAAAGA
The DNA here is from genome assembly GCF_022354085.1 of Shigella dysenteriae. Classification (NCBI taxonomy): domain Bacteria; kingdom Pseudomonadati; phylum Pseudomonadota; class Gammaproteobacteria; order Enterobacterales; family Enterobacteriaceae; genus Shigella; species Shigella dysenteriae. The sequence goes on along the minus strand of NZ_CP055055.1, from coordinate 4,404,867 downwards.
CGGGCAAAAGAAATGGCGACGGGTGCAGCAAAACGATGTGCTGGAAAACGGCTGGACAATTTTACAGCTGACGCCAGACGTACTAACGCTGGGTACCGGGACAAACTGCGAACCGCCACAATGGTTGTGGCAACGGCAAGGAGATACAAATGAAGCAATGGATAGCCGCACTACTGTTGATGCTGATACCCGGCGTACAGGCGGCAAAGCCGCAAAAAGTGACGCTGATGGTGGATGACGTTCCGGTAGCTCAGGTGTTGCAGGCGCTGGCTGAACAGGAGAAGTTGAACCTGGTCGTGTCGCCAGACGTCAGCGGTACGGTGTCGTTACATCTAACAGATGTTCCCTGGAAGCAGGCACTACAAACTGTAGTGAAAAGCGCCGGACTGATAACGCGGCAGGAAGACAACATTCTCTCAGTGCATTCCATTGCCTGGCAGAATAACAATATCGCCCGCCAGGAGGCGGAGCAGGCGCGGGCGCAGGCAAATCTGCCGCTGGAAAATCGCAGTATAACCCTGCAATACGCCGACGCGGGAGAACTGGCGAAAGCGGGGGAGAAGCTACTGAGTGCCAAAGGGAGTATGACCGTCGATAAACGCACCAATCGCCTTTTGCTACGAGATAACAAAACGGCGTTAAGCGCGCTTGAACAGTGGGTAGCGCAAATGGATCTGCCGGTCGGGCAGGTTGAGCTGTCGGCGCATATTGTCACCATTAATGAAAAAAGTTTGCGTGAGTTAGGCGTGAAATGGACGCTGGCCGATGCGCAACACGCTGGTGGCGTTGGGCAAGTCACCACGCTTGGTAGCGACCTCTCCGTAGCGACGGCGACAACGCATGTCGGTTTTAACATTGGGCGCATCAACGGACGCTTGCTGGATCTTGAGCTTTCTGCGCTCGAACAAAAACAGCAGCTGGATATTATCGCCAGTCCGCGTCTGCTGGCCTCACATCTTCAGCCTGCCAGCATTAAACAGGGGAGCGAAATTCCATATCAGGTTTCCAGCGGGGAAAGTGGCGCGACGTCGGTGGAATTTAAAGAGGCCGTCCTGGGGATGGAGGTCACGCCCACGGTGTTACAAAAAGGTCGCATCCGGCTGAAATTACACATCAGCCAGAACGTTCCGGGGCAGGTGCTACAGCAGGCCGATGGCGAAGTGCTGGCGATTGATAAGCAGGAGATCGAAACGCAGGTCGAGGTCAAAAGCGGAGAAACGTTGGCGCTGGGCGGCATTTTTACCCGTAAAAATAAATCGGGTCAGGATAGCGTACCGTTGCTTGGCGACATTCCCTGGTTCGGGCAATTATTTCGTCATGACGGAAAAGAAGATGAACGACGCGAGTTAGTGGTGTTTATCACGCCACGACTGGTTTCCAGTGAGTAAACAGCCGTAAAAGCGGTAATGTTTTTATGCTGAACGTGTTTCATCTATTTGACGCGCGCAGGTATTTAGCATACAAGGAGTACCGATTTGAGAGTTGGTGCTCTTCGCTGCCTGCGTTCCATGATGATGATTTATCATTCAGGCGGCATTTTGCTGTCTTTTTTACGCTAATCTTACCCGGTGATTTATCGCCAGAGCGGTGGTAGCAAGGCAGCGCGCTTGCAGCGACCAGATATGCAGAGGGATGGGTGATTTATTCAGTTGCCAAACCCGCTGGAGTATTGAGATAATTTTCAGTCTGACTCTCGCAATATCTTATGAGGTTTCAGTTCATGTCCTGCGGCGCTCTCTGAGCGAAGCGGGTTTATCATTAACGAATAGTCTTAGTAGTACCGAAAAAATGGCAGAGAAACGCAATATCTTTCTGGTTGGGCCTATGGGTGCCGGAAAAAGCACTATTGGGCGCCAGTTAGCTCAACAACTCAATATGGAATTTTACGATTCCGATCAAGAGATTGAGAAACGAACCGGAGCTGATGTGGGCTGGGTTTTCGATTTAGAAGGCGAAGAAGGCTTCCGCGATCGCGAAGAAAAGGTCATCAATGAGTTGACCGAGAAACAGGGTATTGTGCTGGCTACTGGCGGCGGCTCTGTGAAATCCCGTGAAACGCGTAACCGTCTTTCCGCTCGTGGCGTTGTCGTTTATCTTGAAACGACCATCGAAAAGCAACTTGCACGCACGCAGCGTGATAAAAAACGCCCGTTGCTGCACGTTGAAACACCGCCGCGTGAAGTTCTGGAAGCGTTGGCCAATGAACGCAATCCGCTGTATGAAGAGATTGCCGACGTGACCATTCGTACTGATGATCAAAGCGCTAAAGTGGTTGCAAACCAGATTATTCACATGCTGGAAAGCAACTAATTCTGGCTTTATATACACTCGTCTGCGGGTACAGTAATTAAGGTGGATGTCGCGTTATGGAGAGGATTGTCGTTACTCTCGGGGAACGTAGTTACCCAATTACCATCGCATCTGGTTTGTTTAATGAACCAGCTTCATTCTTACCGCTGAAATCGGGCGAGCAGGTCATGTTGGTCACCAACGAAACCCTGGCTCCTCTGTATCTCGATAAGGTCCGCGGCGTACTTGAACAGGCGGGTGTTAACGTCGATAGCGTTATCCTCCCTGACGGCGAGCAGTATAAAAGCCTGGCTGTACTCGATACCGTCTTTACGGCGTTGTTACAAAAGCCGCATGGTCGCGATACTACGCTGGTGGCGCTTGGCGGCGGCGTAGTGGGCGATCTGACCGGCTTCGCGGCGGCGAGTTATCAGCGCGGTGTTCGTTTCATTCAAGTCCCGACGACGTTACTGTCGCAGGTCGATTCCTCCGTTGGCGGCAAAACTGCGGTCAACCATCCCCTCGGTAAAAACATGATTGGCGCGTTCTACCAGTCTGCTTCAGTGGTGGTGGATCTCGACTGTCTGAAAACGCTTCCCCCGCGTGAGTTAGCGTCGGGGCTGGCAGAAGTCATCAAATACGGCATTATTCTTGACGGTGCGTTTTTTAACTGGCTGGAAGAGAATCTGGATGCGTTGTTGCGTCTGGACGGTCCGGCAATGGCGTACTGTATTCGCCGTTGTTGTGAACTGAAGGCAGAAGTTGTCGCCGCCGACGAGCGCGAAACCGGGTTACGTGCTTTACTGAATCTGGGACACACCTTTGGTCATGCCATTGAAGCTGAAATGGGGTATGGCAATTGGTTACATGGTGAAGCGGTCGCTGCGGGTATGGTGATGGCGGCGCGGACGTCGGAACGTCTCGGGCAGTTTAGTTCTGCCGAAACGCAGCGTATTATAACCCTGCTCAAGCGGGCTGGGTTACCGGTCAATGGGCCGCGCGAAATGTCCGCGCAGGCGTATTTACCGCATATGCTGCGTGACAAGAAAGTCCTTGCGGGAGAGATACGCTTAATTCTTCCGTTGGCAATTGGTAAGAGTGAAGTTCGCAGCGGCGTTTCGCACGAGCTTGTTCTTAACGCCATTGCCGATTGTCAATCAGCGTAACAACAAGAAAGGTCAGGCCGCTTATCAAGCGGTCTATTAGCTTCAGGTTAATTGCAACGTGGTAAGCATTAACCTTTTAGTGGGGTGTTAAATGGATGAATTCAAACCAGAAGACGAGCTGAAACCCGATCCCAGCGATCGTCGTACTGGTCGTTCTCGTCAATCTTCTGAACGTTCTGAGCGTACTGAACGTGGCGAACCGCAGATCAATTTTGATGATATTGAACTTGATGACACTGACGATCGCCGTCCGACTCGTGCGCAAAAAGAGCGCAATGAGGAACCGGAAATCGAAGAAGAAATTGACGAATCCGAAGATGAAACCGTGGATGAAGAGCGCGTAGAGCGTCGTCCGCGTAAGCGCAAAAAAGCAGCCAGTAAACCCGCTTCTCGTCAGTATATGATGATGGGCGTCGGCATTTTGGTTCTACTGCTGTTGATCATCGGTATCGGTTCTGCGCTAAAAGCCCCCTCGACCTCTTCCAGCGATCAAACCGCGTCTGGCGAGAAGAGTATTGATCTTGCAGGCAATGCGACCGATCAGGCGAATGGGGTGCAGCCAGCGCCGGGAACCACGTCTGCGGAAAATACTCAGCAGGATGTTTCTCTGCCACCGATCTCTTCTACGCCGACTCAAGGGCAAACCCCGGCGGCAACGGATGGTCAACAACGTGTTGAAGTGCAGGGTGACCTGAACAATGCGCTGACCCAGCCACAAAATCAGCAACAGTTGAACAATGTGGCGGTCAATTCTACATTGCCGACTGAACCAGCAACTGTCGCGCCAGTACGCAATGGCAATGCATCGCGTGACACGGCGAAAACGCAAACTGCTGAACGTCCGGCCACTACGCGTCCAGCTCGTCAGCAGGCGGTGATTGAACCGAAAAAACCGCAAGCAACCGTGAAAACGGAACCGAAGCCGGTAGCACAGACGCCGAAGCGTACTGAACCAGCTGCTCCTGTGGCGAGCACGAAGGCACCGGCTGCGACTTCTACGCCAGCACCAAAAGAGACGGCGACTACGGCTCCAGTACAGACGGCATCCCCGGCGCAAACCACGGCAACACCAGCCGCTGGAGGGAAGACCGCAGGTAATGTGGGTTCGTTGAAATCGGCACCGTCCAGCCATTACACTCTGCAGCTGAGCAGTTCCTCTAACTACGACAACCTGAACGGTTGGGCGAAGAAAGAGAATCTGAAAAACTACGTTGTCTATGAAACGACGCGTAATGGTCAGCCGTGGTATGTCCTGGTTTCTGGCGTGTACGCTTCGAAAGAAGAGGCGAAAAAAGCGGTATCTACATTGCCAGCAGATGTCCAGGCCAAAAACCCGTGGGCGAAACCGCTGCGTCAGGTACAGGCCGATCTGAAGTAATCAAGGTTATCTCCCGCAATGGTTTATCGTTGCGGGAGTTGCCTGAAGCGCTGGATGCTGTCGGAGCTTTCTCCACAGCCGGAGAAGGTGTAATTAGTTAGTCAGCATGAAGAAAAATCGCGCTTTTTTGAAGTGGGCAGGGGGCAAGTATCCCCTGCTTGATGATATTAAACGGCATTTGCCCAAGGGCGAATGTCTGGTTGAGCCTTTTGTAGGTGCCGGGTCGGTGTTTCTCAACACCGACTTTTCTCGTTATATCCTTGCCGATATCAATAGCGACCTGATCAGTCTCTATAACATTGTGAAGATGCGTACTGATGAGTACGTACAGGCCGCACGCGAGCTGTTTGTTCCCGAAACAAATTGCGCCGAGGTTTACTATCAGTTCCGCGAAGAGTTCAACAAAAGCCAGGATCCGTTCCGTCGGGCGGTACTGTTTTTATATTTGAACCGCTACGGTTACAACGGCCTGTGTCGTTACAATCTGCGCGGTGAGTTTAATGTGCCGTTTGGCCGCTACAAAAAACCCTATTTCCCGGAAGCAGAGTTGTATCACTTCGCTGAAAAAGCGCAGAATGCCTTTTTCTATTGTGAGTCTTACGCCGATAGCATGGCGCGCGCAGATGATGCATCCGTCGTCTATTGCGATCCGCCTTATGCACCGCTGTCTGCGACCGCCAACTTTACGGCGTATCACACAAACAGTTTTACGCTTGAACAACAAGCGCATCTGGCGGAGATCGCCGAAGGTCTGGTTGAGCGCCATATTCCAGTGCTGATCTCCAATCACGATACGATGTTAACGCGTGAGTGGTATCAGCGCGCAAAATTGCATGTCGTCAAAGTTCGACGCAGTATAAGCAGCAACGGCGGCACACGTAAAAAGGTGGACGAACTGCTGGCTTTGTACAAACCAGGAGTCGTTTCACCCGCGAAAAAATAATTCTCAAGGAGAAGCGGATGAAACAGTATTTGATTGCCCCCTCAATTCTGTCGGCTGATTTTGCCCGCCTGGGTGAAGATACCGCAAAAGCCCTGGCAGCTGGCGCTGATGTCGTGCATTTTGACGTCATGGATAACCACTATGTTCCCAATCTGACGATTGGGCCAATGGTGCTGAAATCCTTGCGTAACTATGGCATTACCGCCCCTATCGACGTACATCTGATGGTGAAACCCGTCGATCGCATTGTGCCTGATTTCGCTGCCGCTGGTGCCAGCATCATTACCTTTCATCCAGAAGCCTCCGAGCATGTTGACCGCACGCTGCAACTGATTAAAGAAAATGGCTGTAAAGCGGGTCTGGTATTTAACCCGGCGACACCTCTGAGCTATCTGGATTACGTGATGGATAAGCTGGATGTGATCCTGCTGATGTCCGTCAATCCTGGTTTCGGCGGTCAGTCTTTCATTCCTCAAACACTGGATAAACTGCGCGAAGTACGTCGCCGTATCGACGAGTCTGGCTTTGACATTCGTCTGGAAGTGGACGGTGGCGTGAAGGTGAACAACATTGGCGAAATCGCTGCGGCGGGCGCGGATATGTTCGTCGCCGGTTCGGCAATCTTCGACCAGCCAGACTATAAAAAAGTCATTGATGAAATGCGCAGTGAACTGGCAAAGGTAAGTCATGAGTAAGTTTGAAGATATTCGCGGCGTCGCTTTTGATCTCGACGGTACGCTGGTGGACAGTGCTCCCGGTCTTGCTGCTGCGGTAGATATGGCGCTGTATGCGTTGGAGTTACCCGTCGCAGGTGAAGAACGCGTTATTACCTGGATTGGTAACGGCGCAGATGTTCTGATGGAGCGTGCATTGGCCTGGGCGCGTCAGGAACGTGCGACTCTGCGTAAAACAATGGGTAAACCGCCCGTTGATGACGACATTCCGGCAGAAGAACAGGTACGTATTCTGCGTAAACTGTTCGATCGCTACTATAGCGAGGTTGCCGAAGAGGGGACGTTTTTGTTCCCGCACGTTGCCGATACGTTGGGCGCGTTGCAGGCTAAAGGCCTGCCGCTAGGCCTGGTCACCAACAAACCGACGCCGTTCGTCGCGCCGCTGCTCGAAGCCTTAGATATTGCCAAATACTTTAGCGTGGTTATCGGCGGCGATGATGTGCAAAACAAAAAACCGCATCCGGACCCGCTGTTACTGGTGGCTGAGCGGATGGGAATTGCCCCACAAGAGATGCTGTTTGTCGGCGACTCACGCAATGATATTCAGGCGGCAAAAGCGGCAGGTTGCCCATCAGTTGGCTTAACCTACGGATATAACTACGGCGAGGCTATCGATCTCAGCCAGCCTGATGTAATTTATCAGTCTATAAATGACCTTCTGCCCGCATTAGGGCTTCCGCATAGCGAAAATCAGGAATCGAAAAATGACTAAGCCCATCGTTTTTAGTGGCGCACAGCCCTCAGGTGAATTGACCATTGGTAACTACATGGGTGCGCTGCGTCAGTGGGTAAACATGCAGGATGACTACCATTGCATTTACTGTATCGTTGACCAACACGCGATCACCGTGCGCCAGGATGCACAGAAGCTGCGTAAAGCGACGCTGGATACGCTGGCCTTGTATCTGGCTTGTGGTATCGATCCTGAGAAAAGCACCATTTTTGTTCAGTCCCACGTACCAGAACATGCGCAGTTAGGCTGGGCACTGAACTGCTATACCTACTTCGGCGAACTGAGCCGCATGACCCAGTTTAAAGATAAATCTGCGCGTTATGCCGAGAACATCAACGCTGGTCTGTTTGACTATCCGGTGCTGATGGCTGCGGACATCCTGCTGTATCAAACTAATCTGGTACCGGTGGGTGAAGACCAGAAACAGCACCTGGAACTGAGTCGCGATATCGCCCAGCGTTTCAACGCGCTGTATGGCGAGATCTTTAAGGTGCCGGAGCCGTTTATTCCGAAATCTGGCGCGCGCGTAATGTCGCTGCTGGAGCCGACCAAGAAGATGTCCAAGTCTGACGATAACCGCAATAACGTTATCGGCCTGCTGGAAGATCCGAAATCGGTAGTGAAGAAAATCAAACGCGCGGTCACTGACTCCGACGAGCCGCCGGTAGTTCGCTACGATGTGCAGAACAAAGCGGGCGTTTCCAACCTGCTGGATATCCTTTCTGCGGTAACGGGCCAGAGCATCCCAGAACTGGAAAAACAGTTCGAAGGCAAGATGTATGGTCATCTGAAAGGTGAAGTGGCTGATGCCGTTTCCGGTATGCTGACTGAATTGCAGGAACGCTATCATCGTTTCCGCAACGATGAAGCCTTCCTGCAACAGGTGATGAAAGACGGCGCAGAAAAAGCCAGTGTACACGCTTCCCGTACGCTGAAAGCGGTGTACGAAGCGATTGGTTTTGTGGCGAAGCCGTAATATCAAAACGCTCGGACGGTCCCCTCGCCCCTTTGGGGAGAGGGTTAGGGTGAGGGGAGCAGGCAAGCGCCAGTGGGAATTACCCTTTGCTCGCATTGTCGAATAAATCACTTCGTCATCACTCTGAAACCGGGGAAACCCGGTTTTTTTATCCTCATTTGCAATAATCCGAAAAAATGTGAAGCGCCTCGCCGTTTCCACATCTCACAGTTGCCACTTATCTTCATTTTAATGAAGATATAAACATTCATTTTATTGAAAATATATTATGCGTCGAACGTTTATCAAAAAAGAAGGCGTCGTTATCACGACGCTGGCCCGTTATTTGTTGGGTGAAAAATGCGGTAATAGGTTGAAAACCATAGATGAGCTGGCAACTGAATGCCGTTCATCGGTTGGCCTGACGCAGGCCGCGTTGAAAACGCTGGAATCAAGCGGAGCGATACGGATTGAACGCCGTGGGCGCAATGGCAGTTATCTGGTCGAGATGGATAACAAAGCATTGCTGAGTCATGTGGATATCAACAACGTGGTATGTGCGATGCCTTTGCCCTATACCCGCTTGTACGAAGGTTTAGCGAGCGGGCTGAAAGCTCAGTTTGATGGCATTCCTTTTTACTATGCGCATATGCGCGGCGCGGATATTCGCGTGGAGTGTTTACTTAACGGCGTGTATGACATGGCGGTGGTTTCCCGACTGGCGGCGGAAAGTTATCTCACGCAAAAAGGGTTATGCCTCGCGCTGGAGTTGGGGCCGCACACCTACGTTGGCGAGCACCAGTTGATTTGCCGTAAAGGCGAGTCCGCAAACGTGAAGCGCGTGGGGCTGGATAACCGTTCGGCGGATCAGAAAATCATGACCGATGTTTTTTTTGGCGGTAGTGATGTGGAACGAGTCGATCTCTCTTATCACGAGAGTTTACAACGCATTGTTAAAGGCGATGTCGATGCGGTGATCTGGAACGTGGTGGCGGAAAACGAACTGACCATGCTGGGATTAGAGGCGACGCCGCTCACAGACGATCCGCGATTTTTACAGGCCACCGAAGCCGTGGTCCTGACGCGAGTCGATGATTACCCAATGCAACAACTGCTGCGTGCCGTTGTAGATAAACACGCCCTGCTCGCCCATCAACAACGGGTAGTGAGTGGGGAACAGGAACCGAGTTATTAAACGAAAGGCATCTGATATGGAAACCAGACTCAACCTGCTTTGCGAGGCAGGCGTTATTGATAAGGACATCTGCAAAGGCATGATGCAGGTCGTCAACGTACTGGAAACAGAGTGCCATCTGCCGGTGCGCAGTGAGCAAGGAACGATGGCGATGACACATATGGCGAGTGCACTGATGCGCAGTCGCCGTGGTGAAGAAATAGAGCCGCTGGATAACGAATTGCTGGCAGAGCTGGCGCAATCCAGCCACTGGCAAGCCGTTGTGCAATTGCATCAGGTGTTGTTGAAGGAATTCGCACTGGAAGTTAACCCGTGTGAAGAAGGCTATTTGCTGGCCAACCTTTATGGATTATGGATGGCTGCTAACGAAGAGGTTTGAAGCTCCTGACAAATCCACGTCGCACAACCTAAATATTCAAAAAAATGAATATTTAATTCAAGGAACAGAAACGAGGCAACAAGATGTTTGTAGAAGCATTGAAACGCCAGAACCCGGCGCTGATTTCCGCCGCACTAAGTTTGTGGCAGCAGGGCAAAATCGCCCCGGACAGCTGGGTGATCGACGTGGATCAGATACTGGAAAACGGTAAGCGGCTGATTGAGACGGCGCGGCTTTACGGCATTGAACTGTATCTGATGACCAAACAATTCGGTCGTAACCCATGGCTGGCGGAAAAACTGCTGGCGTTGGGCTACAGCGGCATTGTGGCGGTGGATTACAAAGAGGCGCGAGTCATGCGCCGCGCTGGTTTGCCGGTGGCGCATCAGGGGCATCTGGTACAAATCCCTTGTCATCAGGTTGCTGACGCCGTTGAACAGGGCACCGACGTCATCACCGTGTTTACTCTCGACAAAGCGCGGGAAGTTTCTGCGGCGGCGGTGAAGGCCGGGCGAATCCAGTCTGTGCTGCTCAAAGTTTATAGCGACGATGATTTTCTTTATCCGGGGCAGGAGAGCGGTTTTGTACAGCATTCGCTGCACGAGGTGGTTGCTGAAATTAAGAAACTGCCGGGGCTGCATTTGGCGGGACTAACCCATTTCCCTTGCCTGCTTTGGGATGAGGCTGCCGGGAAAGTTTTGCCGACACCGAATCTTCACACGCTGGTACAAGCACGGGATCAACTGGCGAAATCTGGTATTGCGATTGAGCAACTGAACGCGCCTTCAGCGACCAGCTGCACTTCGCTGCCATTGCTGGCGCAATACGGTGTGACTCATGCCGAACCCGGTCATGCGCTGACGGGCACTATTCCGGCAAACCAGCAGGGCGATCAGCCTGAACGTATCGCGATGCTCTGGTTAAGTGAAATCTCCCATTTTTTCCGTGGCGACAGCTACTGCTACGGCGGCGGTTACTACCGTCGTGGTCACGCGCAACATGCGCTGGTGTTTACGCCAGAAAATCAAAAGATTACTGAAACCAATCTCAAAACTGTGGATGACAGCAGTATCGACTACACCCTGCCGCTGGCAGGCGAGTTTCCGGTAAGCAGTGCAGTAGTGCTCTGTTTTCGCACGCAGATTTTTGTCACCCGCAGTGATGTGGTGCTGGTGTCTGGTATTCATCGTGGCGAACCGGAAATCGTCGGTCGTTATGACAGTCTTGGAAACTCTCTGGGGGCGTAATGGCGCGATTTGTGGTGTTAGTGATTGATAGCTTTGGCGTAGGGGCAATGAAAGATGTCACGCTGGTGCGCCCGCAGGATGCCGGGGCGAATACCTGTGGTCACATCCTGAGCCAGTTGCCGCATTTGCAGCTACCAACGCTGGAGAAGCTGGGGCTAATCAACACATTGGGTTATGCGCCAGGCGATATGCAGCCGTCAGACTCCGCAACCTGGGGCGTGGCAGAGCTGCAACATGAAGGTGGCGATACCTTTATGGGGCATCAGGAAATTTTAGGCACGCGCCCGTTACCGCCGCTGCGGATGCCTTTTCGCGATGTGATTGACCGTGTTGAGCAGGCATTAGTATCCGCCGGTTGGCAGGTGGAGCGCCGTGGCGATGATCTGCAATTTCTGTGGGTCAATCAGGCGGTTGCGATTGGCGATAATCTCGAGGCGGATTTAGGCCAGGTCTATAACATCACCGCCAATCTCTCTGTGATCTCTTTTGACGACGCAATCAAAATTGGTCGTATCGTGCGTGAGCAGGTACAGGTCGGTCGGGTCATTACATTTGGCGGCCTGTTAACCAACAGTCAGCGTATTCTCGATGCCGCAGAAAGCAAAGAAGGGCGCTTTATTGGTATTAATGCGCCGCGTTCTGGCGCTTATGACAACGGTTTCCAGGTCGTGCATATGGGCTACGGTGTTGATGAAAAAGTGCAGGTGCCGCAAAAACTGTATGAGGCGGGCGTGCCAACCGTGCTGGTGGGTAAGGTGGCAGATATCGTCAGCAATCCTTATGGCGTGAGCTGGCAAAACCTGGTGGATAGCCAGCGGATTATGGATATCACCCTCGACGAATTTAACACGCATCCGACGGCGTTTATTTGCACCAATATCCAGGAAACCGACCTCGCTGGTCATGCAGAAGACGTCGCACGTTATGCCGAACGTTTGCAGGTCGTTGACCGTAACCTTGCCCGGCTTGTTGAGGCGATGCAGCCAGATGACTGCCTGATCGTCATGGCGGATCACGGTAACGATCCGACCATTGGTCACAGCCACCATACCCGCGAAGTGGTGCCAGTGCTGGTTTATCAGCAAGGCCTGGCTGCTACTCAGCTAGGTGTTCGCACCACGCTTTCTGATGTGGGGGCTACCGTGTGTGAATTTTTCCGTGCGCCACCGCCACAAAATGGTCGCTCTTTTCTTTCCTCCCTCCGGTTTGCAGGAGACACCCTATGAGTTTTGATCCGACGGGTTACACCCTCGCCCATGAGCATCTGCATATTGATCTCTCCGGCTTTAAAAACAACGTGGACTGCCGCCTTGATCAGTATGCGTTCATTTGCCAGGAGATGAACGACCTGATGACCCGGGGCGTGCGTAATGTGATTGAGATGACCAACCGTTACATGGGGCGCAATGCGCAATTTATGCTTGATGTAATGCGCGAGACGGGGATCAACGTGGTGGCCTGTACCGGTTATTACCAGGACGCGTTTTTCCCGGAACATGTGGCGACCCGCAGCGTGCAGGAACTGGCGCAGGAGATGGTCGATGAAATTGAACAGGGTATCGATGGCACGGAGCTGAAAGCCGGGATCATCGCGGAGATCGGCACCAGCGAAGGAAAGATTACGCCGCTGGAAGAGAAGGTATTTATTGCCGCTGCGCTGGCGCATAACCAGACCGGACGCCCGATCTCCACGCATACTTCGTTCAGCACCATGGGGCTGGAACAACTGGCTCTGTTGCAAGCCCACGGAGTTGATCTTTCGCGCGTCACCGTTGGTCACTGCGATCTGAAAGACAATCTCGACAACATTTTGAAGATGATCGATCTCGGCGCGTACGTGCAGTTCGACACCATTGGTAAGAACAGTTACTACCCGGACGAAAAGCGCATTGCGATGCTCCACGCGCTACGTGACCGTGGGTTGCTGAACCGCGTCATGCTGTCGATGGATATTACGCGCCGCTCCCATTTAAAAGCCAATGGTGGTTATGGCTATGACTATTTATTGACCACCTTTATTCCGCAATTGCGCCAGTCAGGATTCAGTCAGGCCGATGTGGATGTGATGTTACGTGAAAATCCCTCTCAATTTTTCCAATAAGGACAGACTCATGAAAAAGATTGGCGTTGCAGGCTTACAGCGTGAGCAGATTAAAAAAACCATTGAAGCGACGGCTCCTGGCAGTTTTGAAGTTTTCATTCACAACGACATGGAAGCGGCAATGAAAGTGAAATCCGGGCAACTGGATTACTACATCGGTGCGTGTAATACCGGTGCGGGCGCGGCATTGTCGATTGCCATCGCGGTGATTGGCTATAACAAAAGTTGCACCATTGCCAAACCAGGCATTAAAGCGAAAGACGAGCATATCGCCAAAATGATCGCTGAAGGGAAAGTGGCGTTTGGCCTTTCCGTTGAGCACGTCGAACACGCGATTCCGATGCTGATTAACCATCTGAAATAAAAGGCACGACTATGGATCTGTATATTCAGATTATCGTGGTGGCGTGCCTGACGGGTATGACATCGCTTCTGGCGCATCGCTCGGCGGCTGTTTTTCATGACGGCATCCGCCCGATCCTGCCGCAACTGATTGAAGGCTATATGAATCGTCGCGAGGCGGGGAGTATCGCTTTTGGTCTGAGCATTGGTTTTGTGGCCTCGGTGGGGATCTCTTTTACCCTGAAAACCGGGCTGCTCAACGCATGGTTACTCTTTCTTCCTACCGATATCCTCGGCGTACTGGCGATAAACAGCCTGATGGCGTTTGGTCTTGGCGCTATCTGGGGCGTGTTGATCCTTACTTGCCTGTTGCCAGTAAACCAGCTGCTGACCGCGCTGCCGGTGGATGTATTAGGTAGCCTGGGGGAATTAAGCTCGCCGGTGGTTTCAGCTTTTGCACTGTTCCCGCTGGTGGCGATTTTCTACCAGTTTGGCTGGAAGCAAAGTCTGATCGCCGCCGTGGTGGTACTGATGACCCGTGTGGTAGTCGTGCGCTATTTCCCACATCTTAACCCTGAATCCATCGAAATCTTTATTGGCATGGTGATGCTGCTGGGGATCGCGATAACTCACGACCTGCGTCATCGTGATGAAAATGACATTGATGCCAGCGGGCTTTCGGTGTTTGAAGAACGCACGTCACGGATTATCAAAAACTTACCCTATATCGCCATCGTGGGAGCATTGATTGCCGCCGTTGCCAGCATGAAGATTTTTGCTGGCAGTGAAGTGTCGATCTTCACACTGGAGAAAGCATATTCCGCAGGCGTAACGCCGGAACAATCGCAAACGCTGATTAATCAGGCGGCTCTGGCAGAATTTATGCGCGGACTGGGGTTTGTGCCGTTGATTGCCACCACCGCGTTAGCAACGGGTGTGTATGCAGTTGCGGGCTTTACCTTTGTTTATGCGGTGGGCTATCTCTCGCCGAATCCGATGGTTGCAGCGGTATTAGGTGCAGTGGTTATTTCGGCAGAAGTTTTATTGCTTCGTTCGATCGGCAAATGGCTGGGGCGCTATCCGTCGGTGCGTAATGCGTCGGATAACATCCGTAACGCCATGAATATGCTGATGGAAGTGGCGCTGCTGGTCGGTTCGATTTTCGCAGCAATTAAGATGGCGGGTTATACCGGATTCTCTATCGCGGTTGCCATTTACTTCCTCAACGAATCCCTGGGCCGTCCGGTACAGAAAATGGCGGCACCGGTCGTGGCAGTAATGATCACCGGTATTCTGCTGAATGTTCTTTACTGGCTTGGCCTGTTCGTTCCGGCTTAAGGAAGGCACCTATGAAGACGTTTCCTCTGCAAAGCCTGACGATTATTGAGGCGCAGCAAAAGCAGTTTGCGCTGGTGGATAGCATTTGTCGCCATTTCCCCGGCAGCGAGTTTCTTACTGGCGGTGATTTAGGCTTAACGCCAGGACTGAATCAACCGCGCGTTACCCAGCGTGTGGAACAGGTGCTGGCTGATGCATTTCACGCACAGGCTGCGGCGCTGGTGCAGGGCGCGGGGACTGGCGCGATTCGCGCCGGGCTGGCGGCTTTGCTCAAACCGGGGCAGCGTCTTCTGGTGCATGACGCGCCTGTTTACCCGACGACACGGGTTATTATTGAGCAGATGGGGCTGACGCTTATTACTGTTGATTTCAATGACCTGTCGGCACTGAAGCAGGTCGTCGACGAGCAACAACCGGATGCGGCGCTGGTGCAGCATACGCGCCAGCAGCCGCAGGACAGCTACGTGCTGGCAGATGTGCTGGCAACGTTGCGCGCGGCAGGTGTTCCAGCGTTAACCGATGACAACTATGCGGTGATGAAGGTGGCGCGAATCGGCTGTGAATGCGGCGCGAATGTCTCGACATTTTCCTGCTTCAAGCTATTTGGGCCAGAGGGTGTTGGTGCAGTGGTCGGCGATGCTGATGTTATCAACCGTATTCGCGCCACGCTTTACTCCGGCGGTAGCCAGATCCAGGGCGCACAGGCGCTGGAAGTATTGCGTGGTCTGGTGTTTGCGCCAGTGATGCACGCGGTGCAGGCAGGGGTATCTGAACGGTTGCTGGCTTTGCTTAACGGTGGTGCGGTGCCGGAAGTGAAAAGCGCGGTGATTGCTAATGCGCAGTCGAAGGTGTTGATTGTCGAGTTTCATCAGCCGATTGCCGCCAGAGTGCTGGAAGAGGCGCAAAAGCGCGGTGCCTTGCCTTACCCGGTGGGTGCAGAGTCGAAATATGAAATCCCGCCGCTCTTTTATCGCCTTTCCGGAACGTTTCGCCAGGCGAATCCACAATCAGAACATTGTGCGATTCGCATTAACCCGAATCGCAGCGGTGAAGAGACGGTGCTGCGGATTTTGCGTGAGAGTATTGCCAGTATTTAATGCTGGATAGCACCGTCAAGCTAAATTCCGTACTGAACGGTCCCCTCGCCCCTTTGGGGAGAGGGTTAGGGTGAGGGGAACGTACGGGATGTAAAATTCAACGCGCCAGCATCGCCGGATGCGATGCTGGCGCATCTTATCCGGCCTACGGTTAATGTCTTTTATTATCAATCGTTAAGGTGATGCGATTGGCGCGGCAGAAGAGTTCGGAGACGTGCACCGGTTTGTCATTCTGATCAAAGGCGATTTTGCTGATGCGAAACAACGGTTCGCCCAGTTCGCATTTCAGCCATTTTGCCTGCGGGCGGGTGGCGGCAAAGATATCGATGGTCTTTTTGTCGCTGACCACTCGCGTGTCGAAACGCTCCTGAAATAACTGATAAGTGGAGCTTCCTTCAACGTAAATCTCATCAAAGTCAGGATAACGCGACAGTGGGATCCAGGAACTATCAATAAACAGCGGCTCTTTATCGAGATACATCACCCGGCAAAGATGGAACACTTCGCTGTTGCCAGGGATGTTCAGCTTTTCGCAAAACGGCGCGGCGCTGACTCGTTCCTGCTCGATCACTTTCTCTTTCGTCGCCTTGCCTTGTGAGACGCCAAAATCGGTAAAACCACTGACGGTCAGCAGGGCGTTTTCGACCTTCTGGCTTTGTACAAAGGTGCCTTTGCCCTGCCAGCGGATCAGTACGCCGTCTGCCACTAAGTCGCTGATAGCTTTGCGAATAGTAATGCGGCTGACGTTATATTGCGTACAAAGCTCGTTTTCGGTAGGGATCTGTTGCCCGGCCTGGTAAACCCCCTGCGCGATATCATCCAGCAGTCGCTGGCGGACGGTAGCGTAGAGGAGTTGATGAGAGTAGCGGTCCGTAGCTGACATAATCGACCCTGAAATAAAGAATGAATTACTCGGATTATAGGGTCGTTTTCCGGCAAGTAACAGCACGTTGGCGTGAAGATGCTCACGCCAACGTTATACCTACCAGGCACCGTGGTACTGAATGGTTTTCGCCGCGCACGCCGTTCCCTGCGCCATCGCCTGCGGTAATGTCATCCCCGCAGACCAGCCGCAAAGGAATCCGGCAATGAACGAATCTCCGGCACCCATGGTGTCGATAACCGTCACCGGTTCAGGAGCCTGACGCCAGAACTGCGCGCCATCCCAGGCAATGCTGCCGTTTTCACCCAGCGTGACAATCACCACGCCTGCGCCACGGGCAACAATCGCTTTCATCTTCAGACGCAGCGCTTCGTCTTCTTGCGGTGCGGAGGCAAAGGCAAAATCGAGATGCGGCACCAGTGTCTGCCAGAGCGAGCTGTCCCACTTGTCGGAGAAGTCGAAAGCGGTAAGTTTGCCCGCAGCGTGCAGCTGTGGGAATGCGTCTTCCGCATGTCCCCAGATTGCCGCGTGCACAATGTCATACTGCGCCAGCCAGGCGTAATCCTCTTCACTCAGGGCAAAGTCGGCCATCACGCCTTCGGTGTAGTCGCCAAAAACGCGATCATTGTCGTGCAGTTCCACCTGAGTTTGTGCGGTAACGCCGTGTTTCGTATGGACATGGCTGATATCGACGCCCATGCGGGCGAGATCCTGCTTCAGCTTTGTGCCGTAGTCATCGTCACCCACCCAGGTAATGCATCCCGGCTGTATGCCGTAGCGAGTGCAGTACACCGCCACATTGACCGCATTACCGCCAGAAAACGCTTTATTCAGTTGCGGGTAGATATCGACGCAGTTATCGCCGATTGTCGCCAGGGTTTTCATCTCTCATCCTCCGGCAGCAGCGCGCGAAAGCGTTCCAGCGCCTGGCGGGCATAGAGTCTGGGCTCGTTCATATACATCGTCACCAGCTCCACCGTACAGTAACCCTCATAGCCCCGGTCGATAATATCGCGCATCAGTTCCCTCAGCGGCATTTTGCCTTCTCCAGGAATGTAATGCGTGTCGCTGGCCCCGTCGCTGTCGACAATATGCAGATGACGTAATTTATCGCCCAGTTTGTCGAAATAACTCATCACCGGTTCCGCCTGGACATACGGCGCGCAAATGTCGACCATGCTGAACAGGCGCGGCGAAGGCACCAGCGCCAGCGCATGAAGCACATCATTAGCATTACACACGACGTTCGATTCATACGGCGTTAACGGTTCGAGGATTAGATCCATGCCGATGTTTTCCGCGTACTCACACAGTTCGCTTAGGTTCTCTGCCAGCCGTCCCCAGATAACATTAGGTGGCGTGAGATAGCCCGCGTGGGCCGCGGAAATCAGCGTATAACCCGCGTTCATCTCTTTTGCCATATCCATCGCCAGCTTGATCATGTCGAGGCTTTCGCGACGCATATGTTCATCGCCCAGCATCATGTTATACGGATAGCCGTTGGTTTCTGGCGTATAGCCGATAATCGGCATCTGATACGTCTGCGCCAGCGCCTTGATTTGTTTGATGCCGCCCGCTTTTAAGTCCGGCGCGAACGCGTGCGGGCGACCGCCCCAAATTTCGATGCCGTCGTAACCCAGCTCGCTTGCATCACGAAATGCGTGTTCAATAGGCAGCCGCTGGTGGCCGCAGGTAAACATACCTGTTTTCATCGGGTAACTCCTTGCGTAAATTCGGCCCGTTGCCGGGCCGGGAGAGGGATTAATATTCCACCAGACCACCGTAATAGCGGCGTTCATCCGGGTTGTGATCTTTGTAAATAGACAGGTAGTAGCAGAGCCACTCCATTGGCACGAACATCAGGAACGGTGCCAGCCACGGGTGCAGCCCTTGCGAAATTTCGGCGTAATCGATGACGATCACGTTGTCAGTACGCTGTTTAACAAAGTTAATGGCGCGTTCGGTGGTGTGGCGACTTTCATCATTGCCGAGCAGGAACAGGAACGGAACGCCCGGTTCGACAATCTCCAGCGGGCCATGGCGGAACTCTCCGCTCTCAATCACGCAGCCGTGCGTCCAGGTAAATTCCATCAGCGTTACAATGCCTTCTTTGTAACCCAGCGGACGCAGCGGACCCGCA
The DNA here is from genome assembly GCF_022354085.1 of Shigella dysenteriae. Taxonomy (NCBI): domain Bacteria; kingdom Pseudomonadati; phylum Pseudomonadota; class Gammaproteobacteria; order Enterobacterales; family Enterobacteriaceae; genus Shigella; species Shigella dysenteriae. Next base: position 4,385,947 of record NZ_CP055055.1, on the reverse strand, counting down.
GCAACGGTATAAATCATCGGCCACTGGCTGGCCAGTTCACCAAGCTGGCGGCCTTTTTCTTCCCAGGTGCGTACCAGATGACCGAGCGCATTCGGCAATTGCTTGAGATCGTTTTTGATCTTGCCGATTTCCGCGTTCGGCGCGAGGCGGGTGATCATCTCCAGCACCACGCTGTAGCAGAGCAGCAGGTGAATTTCCCAGATACAGTCGGCCTGATAATCAATGCTAAATTCCGCCGCCGAGGTAATCGGGCTGTCCGCGCGTTTGGTGAACGCCGCAGTGAGTGCGCCGCAGGCCCGGCCCAGCTCCAGCGCTTTGATTACCTCTTCCGTTTTACCGTAGTCAGAAACGCCAATCACCGCGCAACGATCGTCGAGGCGATACGGGGTGTTATCGCAGAACTCCCAGCCGGAAATGGCGTAGACCTGAAGATCGGAAAAGCGATCCGCCAGATGTTTCGCCGTTTGCGCCGCGTTGAGTGGCGATCCGCAGGCAACGAAATAAATACGATCAATGTCGCGCTTCACCATCTCTTCCACGATGGTGTGCACCAGCGGAACGTCATGGCTGAGAACTTTTTCCACTTCCTGAACCATATTTTCGGTGACCAGAAAGTCCACGGTGCTTTTATCAATATCCAACATTTTATTTTCTCCAGATAACATTACGACAAAGCGTTGAGCTGGCGGCTACGCTTCGCCCAGAAGGCGTAAGCAGGCAGACCAGTAGCAATAACGATGACGGCGCAGATAAGGCCGGGAATCGGTGCCCAGACAAAGGTTGAGGCGACCAGAATGAGGCTTGACGCAATGGCGAGGGTGGTCATCAGCCCGAAAGCCGGAGTACGCCACAGCGGTTTGTAATCGTCGCGTTTACGACACCAGATGATGGAGCCGAAGGTGAGGGTATTTTTGAAACACATCACCAGGGTGAAATAACCCAGCAGGCTGGTGAGATCGGAAACGAAGATGAAGAAGATCCCCAGCGCCCCTTGCAGGATGATGGAGACATCCGGCGTGTTGTATTTCGGATGCACATGGCCGAAGCATTTAAAGAACAGGTTGTCTTTCGCCATCGCGTATTCCAGCCGCGGCTGGTACATCACGCAGCTGGAAAGCGAACCAAGAATGACGATCATCGCCGTGATGGCAACAAAGATCCCAGCGGTGCTGCCGAGTGCGGGGATCCAGGTCAGGGCGTCGGAAATCGGCGTTTCAGAATTGGCGAGTTTGTCGAAGGGCATCAGGCCGGAAATCACCAGCGCCAGCAGGGTGTAGAGCACCAGAACCAGCAGACAGGAACCAATCAGCGCTCGTGGCATGGTTTTTCCGGGGTTTTTAATTTCGCCGGTCATATAACAGATAGAGGCCATGCCGGTATACGACCAACTGGTGGCAGAGATCCCCGCCAGCAGCGCCATAAAGCTGCCCGTTGCGCCAATCGCAGTGGTGGTAGGGGCGGCAAAATTCTCCGCTTTAAACCAGAAGATCCCAAGGCCAATGACGATAGTGAACGGGATAATTTTGGCGATGGTAATTAGCGTCTGAAACGCTGCGCCGCCTTCAACGGAGCGCAGGTGTAGCAACATAAAGGCGATAATTAATCCGGCGGCGATAAATTTACCGAGCAACGGATCGATAGGCGTTAAAAAGCCAAGATTGCTGACAATCGCCAGCGCCATAATCGACAATGACGGCGCATCGTTGGCCCAGAAGCTGGCCCAGCCGGAGAGGAAAGCCAGCGGTCGGCTTCCGGCATTTTTCAGATAAACATAATCTGCGCCATTTTCCGGATAAGCGGTGGATAGTTCCGCATAGACGCACATTTGCGGGATCACAATTAACCCGCCAATGACAAACGCGAGCACCGTAAGCCACGGCGTGCCCGCTGCTTTTGCCACTTCACCCACAGATACAAAAATACCGGAGCCGACGGTTGTCCCGACGGCGATTGCAAGAACGGCCCAAAATCCGAGCTTGCGTTGGAGTTCCTGGCTTCCCATAGCGATACCTTTTTCTTGTCCAATACGTTGTAGGGGAGAGTTTGCAGTCATTTAAAAGGTAACATGACAATGCATGATGAATATAACAACATATGATGTTATGTAATGTGGAGGAAGATCACAAAATTTCGCACAGGATCGCGCTGTGGCTAATGGATGTATTTATCAAATTGAATTTAAAGTGAAAATATTTTTACGGGCGGGGGCAAGAAGGACATAGAAACAAATACGCCCTCGGAAAATCCAGAGGGCGTCGGGCAATTAAACCGGTGTTAGCCGATTTCTGTCAGAGACTTACTGTGCAGTAGGACCGCAACCGCCAATGATTTTAGAAATAGAAATTGCCGGGTGCAGCAGGTAGTCGTAAGAGCAGTTCTTATCACGGTTTTCAATATGACCAGTACATGCAGTTAACGTAGCCAGTACCGCACCTACCAGTGCAACTTTAATAAATTTGTTCATTTACATTCCCTATGTATTATATATTGATTAATATTCATTGATTATATGAATATAAGTAGACTGCTCATTAAGAACGATACAGGAATATTTAATCGGCGTCAGTGAGTGAATGACTTAATTTTGTAAGTCGCTGTAACGGTGAATATAACGGGGCAAAAACAAATGATTTTTGTTAATGAGTTATATTTTTATCTGCTGAATATATAAAGAGAGTTGTAAACGAAAAAGGCCAGAATTCTCTGGCCCTGATTAAATTAATGGTTGGAGAACCAGTTCAGTTTATCGCGCAGGCCAACAACCCGACCAATAATAATTAGCGATGGACTGTTCATTTGCTGCGCCAGTTCGCCCAGTTGTGTGAGCGTACCGTCAATCACGCGCTGCGTGACTGCTGTTCCGTTTTCGACAATTGCTACCGGCATTTCGCCAGGCATACCGTGTTCAATCAGCTTTTGCTGAATAGTCGCAGCCTGATTCAGCCCCATATAGAACACCAGCGTCTGTTTTTCTGCCGCCAGGTTTTCCCAGTCCAGCTCGCCACCGGTTTTTAAGTGTCCGGTAATTAAGCGCACGCTCTGGGCATAATCGCGATGCGTGAGCGGAATACCCGAATAGGCAGAGCAACCAGAAGCTGCGGTAATACCCGGAACCACCGAGAACGGAATACCCGCGTTGCACAGTGTTTCCAGCTCTTCGCCACCACGGCCAAAAATAAACGGATCGCCACCTTTCAGCCGCACCACGCGTTTGCCTTTTTGCGCTTCCCGCAGCAGGATCTGGTTAATCTCTTCCTGCGGTACACAGTGGTATCCCGCGCGTTTGCCGACGAAAACGCGATCAGCATCGCGGCGTACCAGATTCATAATATCGTCAGAAACCAGACGGTCGTAGACCACCACATCTGCCTGCTGAATTTGTTGCAGTCCTTTCAGCGTCAGCAGCCCGGCATCGCCCGGACCTGCACCAACCAGCACCACTTCACCGCGATGGTCGAGCGGTTCGTTGATTAACTGTTCGGTGGTTTCAGTAATGGCTTTCTGATCGTTGTTCGCCAGCGACTGCGCCAGACGGTCGTTAACGAACAGTTTTTCCCAGAAGCGGCGGCGTTCACCCATCGTGGCGAACTGTTGTTTTACCCGACCGCGTAACTGCCCGGCGTATTTCGCTACCTGGCCCAGATGCAGCGGCAGCAGTGATTCGAGTTTTTCGCGCAACAGGCGCGCCAGAACCGGAGAAGTACCGCCAGAGGAAACCGCCACCATCAGCGGTGAGCGGTCAATAATCGACGGCATAATGAAGCTGGCAGCTTTCGGCGCATCGACCACGTTACAGAAGATGCGACGAGCTTCAGCGGCTTCGCTGACGCGCTGGTTAAGCGCGTCATCATCCGTCGCTGCAATCGCCAGCCAGCAGGTGTCGAGAAGGCTTTCATCAAATGGCCCTTCGACGAGGGTTAACATGCCTGCATCTGCCCATGCGGTGAACTGTGGAATAAACGCTAATGCATTCACCGTTAAGCGAGCGCCTGCGTCTAACAGCAACCTTGCTTTGCGTTCCGCGACATCACCACCGCCGACAATCAGACAGTCGCGATCGCGTAATTGGCAAAATATAGGCAAATGATCCACGTAAAAACCCCTTAGTAATTAACCGGCAGCCGTTTCAGTTTGATTAAATTTGTCCGCAACCGGACGATTCGCTTTCGGCGTAGCATACCAATAACCCAATCCCATGAATACGGCACCTGATAAAGTATTACCCAGCGTCACCCACAGCAGGTTATGACCAATACCCGCCAGCGTGTAGGCTTCGCTGTGGTTGCCGAACCAGGAGAGCGCGAACAGCGTCATGTTAGCGATGGAGTGCTCGTAGCCGGACGCGATAAATGCCAGCAGACACCACCAGATAGCGATAAATTTCGCCGCCCCTTCAGTGCGCAGCGCCATCCAGATAGCCAGGCAAACCAGCCAGTTACACAATGCACCTTTGAAGAACAGTACCATTGCCGGTGCAGTGGTTTTAGCCAGCGCGACGGAGTGAACGATGCTGGTATCTACCGGCAGCAGGCTACCGCCACCCCAGCTATAGAGCATGGCAACGAAGACGGAACCGACCAGGTTACCCAGCCAGGTTTGCGGCAGGATTGCCCACATTTGCCCGTGGCTGATGCTGCCCGCTTTTACCCCAAAGGTGAGGAACATGGTGTGTCCGGTGAACAGTTCAGAACCGGCGATAATCACCAGCGTTAAGGCGATACCAAAGGTCGCGCCCATCACCAGCGGACGTACGGACGGGTCGAGCAAATTACCGAGCGTGAAAATCAAGATGATCCCAAGACCCACATACGCGCCCGCCATGGCGGAGCTGACCCAAAAGCCGAGCGGGTTATTTGCCGACAGGCGTGCAATGCGCGCAGCGTTAGCCGCACACTTATTAATAGTGTCTGTAAACATTTGATTATCCTTTAAAAAATAAAAACAAAAAAATAAAACAAAAAGTTTAAAAAATGTCCTGCAATATACCGAAGGTCATTACAGGACCATGCAAAAAGGGGAGGCATTGCGCCTCCCGTTAAAACATTAACCGCGCAGCTGCACCACGCCGTCTTTCACTCGCGCTTCGTAATGTTTGACGGAAAACTGTTCGTCTTCCATGCACAAGCCATCACTTAAGCGAAAACGCTGTTTTTTCAGCGGGCTGGCGACCCACAGCTCGCCCTGGTGCTCCGCAATCAGCCCGCGTGACAGCACGCTGGACTCGAAGAACGGGTCGATGTTGCTGATCGCAAACACCTGATCGCTGTGATACGGGCGGAAAATCGCGACCTGCTCGTCACCTAACAGCGCGCAGACGCCGGTTTCAGGCAGGATGTCATCGATTTTGCAGATGTCTTTCCACTGGCTCATGCGTTGTCCTCCACCAGAGTTACTGGGATACGTTCATACGGCGTTGCCGGACGGTGCTGTTCGCGCTCTGGCACCATCTGCACGTTCGGGTCACGCTTGTCGCTGTTGATGAAGTGTTTGAAGCGAGTCTGCGCAGACGGCGTATTGACCGTTTCAGTCCACTCACACACTACCGCTTCACGCAGGCGCGCCATCTCTTCTTCCAGATGTGCGTTCAGCCCCAGTTTGTCGTCAATGATCACCGCTTTCAGGTAATCGATGCCGCCTTCGAGGTTTTCTAACCACGGCGCGGTACGAGTCAGTTTGTCGGCAGTACGGATGTAGAACATCATGAAGCGGTCGAGATATTTGATCAGCGTTTCGCGATCGATATCCGCCGCCAGCAGATCCGCATGACGCGGTTTCATGCCGCCGTTACCGCAAACATACAGGTTCCAGCCTTTTTCGGTGGCGATAATACCCACGTCTTTACCCTGAGCTTCTGAACATTCACGGGTACAGCCGGAGACACCGAACTTCATTTTGTGCGGCGTACGGATGCCTTTGTAGCGGTTTTCCAGTTCCACGCCGAGGCCGACGCTGTCGCCAACGCCGTAGCGGCACCAGGTGCTACCCACGCAGGTTTTCGCCATACGCAGTGCTTTCGCATATGCATGACCGGTTTCGAAACCGGCTTCAATCAGCTGACGCCAGATTTCCGGCAGATCGTCTTTCTGTGCGCCAAACATCGCCAGGCGCTGGGAGCCGGTGATTTTGGTGTAGAGATTAAATTCACGCGCGATACGACCCACTGCCATCAGCCCTTCCGGGGTGATTTCACCGCCCGGAGAGCGCGGGATCACCGAGTAGGTGCCGTCTTTCTGGATGTTAGCGAGGAAGTTATCGTTAGAATCCTGCAGCGGAGTATGTTCCGGCTTCAGAATGTATTCGTTCCAGCAGGAGGCCAGCAGCGAACCGACGGTCGGTTTACAAACTTCACAACCGTAGCCTTTGCCGTGTTTCGCCAGCAGTTCTTCGAAGGTTTTAATGCCTTCAACGCGGATCAAATGGAACAGTTCCTGACGCGAATAAGCAAAGTGTTCGCACAGGTTGTTGTTAACTTCGATGCCCTGTTTCGCCAGTTCCGCGTTCAGTACCTGAGTAACCAGCGGGATACAGCCACCGCAGCCAGTACCCGCTTTGGTTTCAGCTTTCAGCGCCGCAACGGTGTGGCAGCCTTTGTTGATGGCAGCAATCAGATCACCTTTGGTGACGTCGAAGCAGGAGCAGATTTGCGCGCTGTCCGGCAGTTTATCAACACCGATAGACGGCTTACCGCTACCCGAGTGCGCCGGCAGAATCAGAGAATCCGGGTTTTCCGGCAGCTCGATAGCATTCAGCACCAGTTGCAGCAGGTTGCCGTAGTCGCTGGTATCGCCCACCAGTACCGCACCGAGCAGGGTTTTGTTGTCTTCGCTGACAATAAGGCGTTTGTAGATCTCTTTGCTTTCGTCGAGGTAAACGTAGCTACGTGCGCCTGGTGTGCGACCGTGCGCATCACCAATACCGCCTACGTCTACGCCCAGCAGTTTCAGCTTGGCGCTAAGGTCAGCACCTTCAAAGGCGTTTTCGCTACCGAGAATATGGTCAACGGCGACCTGCGCCATTTTGTAGCCTGGTGCTACCAGACCAAATACACGGTTGTTCCAGCTTGCACATTCACCGATGGCGTAGATATCCGGATCGGAAGTCTGGCAGGAATCATTAATGACAATACCCCCACGCGGAGCAACGTCCAGACCACACTGGGTTGCCAGCTTATCGCGCGGACGGATACCGGTAGAGAAGACGATAAAGTCGACTTCCAGTTCGCTGCCGTCGGCAAAACGCATGGTTTTACGCGCTTCGACACCTTCCTGCACAATCTCAAGGGTGTTTTTGCTGGTGTGAACGCGCACGCCCATACTTTCGATTTTGCGACGCAGCTGCTCGCCACCCATCTGATCAAGCTGTTCCGCCATCAGCATAGGGGCAAATTCGATAACGTGGGTTTCAATACCTAAGTTTTTCAGCGCGCCAGCGGCTTCCAGACCTAACAGGCCGCCACCAACAACGGCACCGCGTTTGCTGCGACGGGCGCAGGATTCAATGGCGTTGAGGTCTTCAATAGTGCGATAGACAAAGCAGTCCTGAGTATCAGAACCTTTGATTGGCGGGATCCACGGGTAGGAACCGGTCGCCATGATCAGCTTGTCATAAAAAACGGTGCGCCCGGCGCTGGAGTGAATCACCTTCTCCTGACGGTTGATGGTGATAGCGCGTTCGCCGACCAGAACTTTGATGCCGTGTTTCTCGTAGAAGCCTTCGCGCACCAGCGACAGCTCTTCGGCGGTGTGGTGAGAGAAGTAAGACGAGAGGTGTACGCGGTCATAAGCGATGCGCGGTTCTTCACAGAAAACGGTAATATCAAAGTTGGCCGCATCAGATTTATCAAGAAGATCTTCGATAAAGCGATGGCCGACCATACCGTTACCGATAATTGCGAGTCTGACTTTGCTCATTTTTGCCTCGATTTCTTTTCTATTACCGCCTACCTTAACGATTCAGCAACCCCGCTTATTGATGTAAATCAAATTCACCTTTATATACTCCTTAAGGGGTATATTGCTGATTTGTATAAATTTTCTTAAGTCACGGAATTGTCTGACATTTCATGTTTGTGCAAAAAATAGACAAAATGAACGGGTTTATAGAAATAGATGCACGTAGCGGGGGTAAGAGAGGAAAAGGCAGGACGACGATAGTGCCGTCCGGCATGAGCAATTAATGAGAGGTCAGGGTGTTATGCTGACGGTGACGGCTGACGAAACCTAACAGGAAGCACATCACAAAGACGACAGCGTACAGACCGTTTGCTGTAAGCAGTGCCGCCTGCGGACCGCTATGTTCAACAATCGGGCCGGTAACTACGAAGGTCAACATAGTACCGATGGTCCCGCAGGTCAGGACAAAGTTAACCAGTTTTGGCGACGGTACTTTGGTCTGCTGTGAACCCAGGGTGATGATGGTGGTATAGATCGCGCTGGAGAAGAAGCCCAGGGCGAGAATTGACCACGCCATATGTGCCGGTGTTCCGGTGTTAAAGACGTACATCAGAATCGCAGCCAGACCAGCCAGTACGGTCAGGATACGTTGCAAATCAAAGAAGCGAAGAATAAAGCTGAACGCCCACATGCCGACCATGTATGACATCCAGAAGTTACTCACCAGTGTGCCCGCGTCGTTCAGGCTCATGCCCAGGCCTTTGGCATACTCAGGCACCCAGGAGATAAAACCTAACTGACCGAGGATGTAGCACAGCGCCGCAACAGAGAGAAACAGTACGCCGATCCCCCACTTTTCTTTCGCTACCGGAGCATCCGTTTTTGGCGCATGTTTGCCCAGCGCCGGGAACTCACAGCCGAAAGTCAGAATAAAAATAGCGACATACACCAGCCCGATGCAGGCATAAACCCAGTACCACTCAATGCTGCGCGCCAGTAGAAACGCGGCGATCATTGGGAAAATCATCCCAGCCATACTGAAGAAGGAGTCGGTAAATAACAGGCGGGAACCGCGCTGACGCCCTTCATACATTTGTGTTACCAGGAATGTACCAATCGACATGGTGATGCCGCTGACCACCCCGAGAATGAACATCGCCGCCGAGAACAGCGCCAGGCTGTGGCTGAACATCAAACCGGCAACCGCCAGCACCATCAGGAGAAAGCCAAAACGTAACTGCGTTTTCAACGGGACGATTTCCATCAGCCAGGCATTGAGGAAGATAGAGATTAAAATGCCGGCGTTGAGGAAGGTGAAGGTGTTACTCATACTGGAAACAGGCAGATTGAAATAATCGGCGATATTTCCCATCACCATCCCGGTGACAATAACCAACGCACCAGTCAGTGCGTAGGAGAGAAAGCTAATCCATGTGAGCTTGATGCGATTGCTGTTAGTCATGATTGGCCTGCGTTCAAAAATAAAATGGCATAGCGGGATATGCCGCGAGCGGGCGATTTTAGGTGATTTTGTGATCTGTTTAAATGTTTTATTGCAATCGGTTGCTAAATTGCATTTTAAGAGGTGATTTTTATCACGGAATAAAAAGTGATCGTCAGGTTACATATATTTCAGATACGTAAAATTAGGTAAAGGGATGGCCTTGTTCTTGAAGGCTATTTAGAATCTCTTCACTTGCTTTTTTTCTGCTCTGTTTGTTAAGGAAATCTCATGTTCAAATCGACCCTGGCGGCGATGGCTGCTGTTTTCGCTCTTTCTGCTCTTTCTCCCGCAGCAATGGCAGCGAAAGGGGACCCGCACGTATTGTTGACAACCTCAGCTGGTAACATCGAACTGGAGCTGGATAAACAAAAAGCGCCAGTGTCTGTGCAGAACTTTGTCGATTATGTGAACAGCGGTTTTTATAACAACACTACCTTTCACCGCGTCATTCCTGGCTTTATGATTCAGGGCGGTGGTTTCACCGAGCAGATGCAGCAGAAAAAACCAAACCCGCCAATCAAAAATGAAGCCGATAACGGCCTACGCAACACGCGTGGCACCATCGCGATGGCGCGTACCGCTGACAAAGACAGCGCCACCAGCCAGTTCTTTATCAACGTTGCCGATAACGCCTTCCTTGACCATGGTCAGCGTGATTTCGGTTACGCGGTATTTGGTAAAGTGGTGAAAGGCATGGACGTTGCCGATAAGATTTCCCAGGTGCCGACTCATGACGTTGGTCCGTACCAGAATGTGCCGTCAAAACCGGTAGTTATCCTTTCCGCTAAAGTCCTGCCGTAATGATTTCTCGCGCGGGCAATCTTGCCCGCGCTTCTGCTCTCCCGGCGTAACCCGGATTTGCCGCTTATACTTGTGGCAAATGGACACGTTCAGGGAGGCATCAAGTGAAGAAACTCACCGATAAGCAAAAGTCCCGTCTCTGGGAGCTTCAGCGTAATCGTAATTTTCAGGCCAGTCGCCGTCTTGAAGGCGTCGAGATGCCTTTAGTCACTCTTACTGCCGCAGAGGCTTTAGCGCGCCTTGAAGAGCTGAGGAGGCACTATGAGCGATAAATTCGGCGAAGGGCGCGATCCGTATCTTTATCCAGGCCTTGATATCATGCGTAACCGGCTGAACATCCGCCAGCAGCAGCGGCTGGAACAGGCCGCTTACGAAATGACGGCGCTGCGTGCTGCGACCATTGAGCTTGGTCCGCTGGTGCGCGGTTTACCGCATTTGCGCACTATCCATCGCCAGCTGTATCAGGATATTTTCGACTGGGCAGGGCAACTGCGTGAAGTTGATATTTATCAGGGCGATACGCCGTTCTGCCACTTTGCTTATATCGAAAAAGAGGGCAATGCCCTGATGCAGGATCTGGAGGAAGAAGGTTATCTGGTTGGCCTGGAGAAAGCGAAGTTCGTCGAGCGGCTGGCGCATTACTATTGTGAAATCAACGTGCTGCATCCCTTCCGGGTGGGAAGTGGTCTGGCACAGCGGATCTTCTTCGAGCAACTGGCGATTCATGCCGGATATCAACTGAGCTGGCAGGGTATCGAAAAAGAGGCCTGGAATCAGGCAAATCAGAGTGGGGCAATGGGGGATCTCACCGCACTGCAGATGATATTTAGCAAAGTGGTAAGCGAAGCCGGGGAATCTGAGTAAAATAGCGCGGTTCTTTCGTACCGGAGCCGCCATGATCCTGCTTGTTGATAACTACGATTCTTTTACCTGGAACCTCTACCAGTACTTTTGTGAACTGGGGGCGGATGTGCTGGTTAAGCGCAACGATGCGTTGACGCTGGCGGATATCGACGCCCTGAAACCGCAAAAAATTGTCATCTCACCCGGCCCCTGTACGCCAGATGAAGCCGGGATCTCCCTTGACGTTATTCGTCACTATGCCGGGCGCTTGCCGATTCTTGGCGTCTGCCTCGGTCATCAGGCAATGGCGCAGGCATTTGGCGGCAAAGTTGTGCGCGCCGCAAAGGTCATGCACGGCAAAACCTCGCCGATTACACATAACGGTGAGGGCGTATTTCGGGGGCTGGCAAATCCACTTACCGTGACACGCTATCATTCGCTGGTGGTGGAACCTGGCTCATTACCAGCATGCTTTGACGTGACGGCCTGGAGCGAAACCCGCGAGATTATGGGGATTCGCCATCGCCAGTGGGATCTGGAAGGTGTGCAGTTCCATCCAGAAAGTATTCTTAGCGAACAAGGACATCAACTGCTGGCTAATTTCCTGCATCGCTGATTTCTGATTGCCATTCAATGATTTTTTATGCATATTTTGTGATTATAATTTCACATTTATTTATGCGTAACAGGGTGATCATGAGATGGCAATTGAACAAACAGCAATTACACGCGCGACTTTCGATGAAGTGATCCTGCCGATTTATGCTCCGGCAGAGTTCATTCCGGTAAAAGGTCAGGGCAGCCGAATCTGGGATCAGCAAGGCAAGGAGTATGTCGATTTCGCGGGTGGCATTGCAGTTACGGCGTTGGGCCATTGCCATCCTGCGCTGGTGAACGCGTTAAAAACCCAGGGCGAAACTCTGTGGCATATCAGTAACGTTTTCACCAATGAACCGGCGCTGCGTCTTGGGCGCAAACTGATTGAGGCGACGTTTGCCGAACGCGTGGTGTTTATGAACTCCGGCACGGAAGCTAACGAAACCGCCTTTAAACTGGCACGCCATTACGCCTGTGTGCGTCATAGTCCGTTCAAAACCAAAATTATTGCCTTCCATAACGCTTTTCATGGTCGCTCGCTGTTTACCGTCTCGGTGGGCGGGCAGCCAAAATATTCCGACGGCTTTGGGCCAAAACCGGCAGACATCATCCACGTTCCTTTTAACGATCTCCACGCAGTGAAAGCGGTGATGGATGATCACACCTGTGCGGTGGTGGTTGAGCCGATCCAGGGCGAGGGCGGTGTGACGGCAGCGACGCCAGAGTTTTTGCAGGGCTTGCGCGAGCTGTGCGATCAACATCAGGCATTATTGGTGTTTGATGAAGTACAGTGCGGGATGGGGCGGACCGGCGATTTGTTTGCTTACATGCACTACGGCGTGACGCCGGATATTCTGACCTCTGCGAAAGCGTTAGGCGGCGGCTTCCCGATTAGCGCCATGCTGACCACGGCAGAAATTGCTTCTGCATTTCATCCTGGTTCTCACGGTTCCACCTACGGCGGTAATCCTCTGTCCTGTGCAGTAGCGGGCGCGGCGTTTGATATCATCAATACCCCTGAAGTGCTGGAAGGCATTCAGGCGAAACGCCAGCGTTTTGTTGACCATCTGCAGAAGATCGATCAGCAGTACGATGTGTTTAGCGATATTCGCGGTATGGGGCTGTTGATTGGCGCGGAGCTTAAGCCACAGTTCAAAGGTCGGGCGCGTGATTTCCTGTATGCGGGCGCAGGGGCTGGCGTAATGGTGCTGAATGCCGGACCGGATGTGATGCGTTTTGCACCGTCGCTGGTGGTGGAAGATGCGGATATCGATGAAGGGATGCAACGTTTCGCCCACGCGGTGGCGAAGGTGGTTGGGGCGTAAATACGAAGCATCAGGCAAAAGATGTCGGATGCGGCGTGAATGCCTTATCCGATGGTTTAGCCTGCATTACGCCTTCGAATCCCGCAACTTGCGACTCAGCCAAATCCCGTGATGCGGTCGCTGACGCCATGCCATCGACGAAATGGTGTGCATGGTGTTCAGATGACCAATAACCCGCTGTAAATGCTGCTCCAGCGTACCTGCCGCGCCTTCGTGCGGCTGCATCTCCGGCGCATCCATGATATTGGCATCGCCAGAACTACCCGGTTCGTCATACTCCAGTCGCTGCTGACAACGCTGAATGGCGATTTCACAAGACTGTAAATACTCTTGTGCCAGTTCAGGTGGCAATGCCCGGTGTTCCCGCGCCAGCGTGGTCATGGCATTAATATGCTCAACAATAAACTGGCTGTGCGTTACCCACAGTTTCATATCTGCCAGATAATGGCTGTTGAACGCTGGTTCCTGCATCGCCTGATTCAATGAGTTATACAGAGTGTTATGTGCCTGATTTACCCGCATTCGCTGCCAGGCCAGTGGCGTAGGTTGCGGATCCTCGCTCAGAATCAAGCGAATCGCTTCCTGATAGGCTTCTAAAGCGTCATGGGCGTTTTTACGCAATAACCCGCTCTGCCACTGCGGCCACAGCCAGACGGTACCACCGAAAGCAATTAAACAACCAATAATGGTATCGATAAGACGCGGAAGGATGTACTGCTCACCGTTCAGCCACAACAGTTGCAGGGTATACACTGCGGTAATAGTAAAACCGACCGTCGCCCAGCCGTAGTTTTTGCGCAATATCAGGTAGCTGGCAAGGGTGGTAATCAGCATCAAGGTCAGGGTGTAACCTTCGGGAATTTTAAAGTGCAGCGCCACGCCCGCAATGATTAACCCGACCACGGTTCCCACGGAGCGATTCACAATCCTCAGACGGGTTGCACCATAGCCATTTTGCGTCACCAGCAATACCGTCATCAGGATCCAGTACGACTTCGGCAGATGCAGCGCGGTGCCCATCAGGCTGGCAACGCTTAACATCACACTGAGTCGTCCGGCATTGCGTAGCGCCGGAGACTTTAGTGACAGATAACTTTTCAGCGCCGGAAGTAACGGCATTCGCCGCTGTTTATCGGCCAGTAAGTCACGGGCATAGAGCGGTTTTTGGGTGCGCAGCACGCGGGCGATGCGGCTGAAATGCCAGTAGCAGAATTGCCCAACCGGATTATCCGGATGCTGGCGGGCGATTTTTTCCAGTGCGCCAATTTGCTTTTCCATCGTAAAACGCGTTGGCAGGCGATGGTAAAGAATGTCATCAGCCAGCACGCGCAGGCGAGCGGCGACGGTTTGCGCATTCCAGCGGATAACTTCTTCCGCATGGCTACGCTCGACCAGCTTTTGCACCTCTTCCGGCTGATGCAAACTGACCGAAATATGTTCCTGTAAATCCAGCGCCTCCTGGAAAATACGCAGCATCCGCTTGTAATCAGTATTATTTTGCGCGGAAAGCATATGCATTTGCTGATAGCACTGGGTAATTAGATCGACCGCTTTTTGCTGGCGCACCAGCAGCGGCGGCAGCGCTTTTTCAGGGTCGGTGTGCTGGGTAAGCAGGCTGTATTTGGCTTCACAATAATCTGCCAGTTCACGGTACAGCAGACTTAGTGACTCGCGCAGCGGTTGTTCGCGCCAGATCCAGAACCAAAACCAGTTAAACAATCCGTACCAGAGAGTGCCCAACGCATAGATGAGCAACGGTTCCCAGACCGGCATGTATCCCGCCAGACTGAGGGTAAAAATGGCTGCCAGCAGCGATGCGGGAAGCAATTTTGCGTGCAATGGCCCCAACTCAGCAGTGACGCCAAGTACCAGCGTTAATCCGGTCAGCAAAAAGGGCAGGGGAACATCTTTTGCCAGTAGCAGCTGTGTCAGTAAGCTACAGGTGGCAAACAGCGACGCACCAATGATTAAGCGTTTGAAAAAACGTTTATGAGGCGTATCAAGGCCCGCAATATTGCAACAGGCAGGAACGAGAGAGAAGAGCAGACCGAATCGTAATTCGCCAAGCATTAACCCAACGGCCACGGGCAAACATAGCACCAGCGTTTGTCGAAGTGCATAGTTGATATCGGGGTGATAAATCAGTCTGCGCCACATCGGGGGAAACAAAATGGCGCGCTACCAGGTAACGCGCCACTCCGACGGGATTAACGAGTGCCGTATACGACGATGGTTTTACCGTGTGCGGAGATCAGGTTCTGATCTTCAAGCATCTTCAGAATGCGTCCCACGGTTTCACGAGAACAGCCGACAATCTGACCGATTTCCTGACGGGTAATTTTGATTTGCATACCGTCCGGGTGAGTCATAGCGTCTGGTTGTTTTGCCAGATTCAGCAGAGTCTGTGCAATGCGGCCCGTCACGTCGAGGAACGCCAGGTTGCCTACTTTCTCTGAAGTGACTTGCAGACGACGCGCCATCTGTGCAGACAGACGCATCAGAATGTCCGGGTTTACCTGAATCAATTGGCGAAATTTTTTGTACGAAATTTCAGCCACTTCACAGGCGGTTTTCGCACGTACCCATGCGCTACGTTCCTGGCCCTCTTCAAACAGGCCCAGTTCGCCAATAAAATCACCCTGATTCAGATAGGAGAGGATCATTTCTTTACCCTCTTCGTCTTTGATCAGCACTGCCACAGAGCCTTTAACGATGTAGTACAGCGTTTCCGCTTTTTCACCCTGGTGAATAAGCGTGCTCTTGGATGGGTACTTATGAATGTGGCAATGAGACAAGAACCATTCGAGAGTCGGGTCTGTTTGCGGTTTGCCAAGCACCATGCGCGGTTATCCTCTGTTATAAGCTTTCTCCAGAGCCAGATAACGCCGCTGTCTCTGGATTGCCGAAATATGCTTCCCGCTACCTGGGAAGGGGCTATCAACTGTACTGCACGGTAATGTGACGTCCTTTGCATACATGCAGTACATCAATGTATTACTGTAGCATCCTGACTGTTTTAGCATAGCTTTCGCTTTGTGTCTCCTGGTGTCTCGCTTCAGCATGACCCAGGTCGCCTTCCGTTGCGCGATTTGGTTAGTACGCGTACTCTGTCAGGAAAATTGACGCAGTGGAGTAGCAAAAATGCAAGCGCGAGTGAAGTGGGTCGAAGGGTTAACTTTTCTGGGCGAATCCGCCTCTGGTCATCAGATTTTAATGGACGGCAACTCAGGCGATAAAGCACCAAGTCCGATGGAAATGGTGTTGATGGCGGCGGGTGGTTGCAGTGCCATCGATGTGGTTTCGATCCTGCAAAAAGGGCGTCAGGATGTGGTCGATTGTGAAGTAAAATTGACCTCTGAACGCCGCGAAGAGGCACCACGCCTGTTTACGCACATTAATCTACATTTTATCGTCACCGGTCGCGACCTGAAAGACGCAGCGGTTGCGCGTGCGGTTGATCTCTCTGCCGAGAAATATTGTTCAGTGGCGTTGATGCTGGAAAAAGCGGTGAATATTACTCACTCGTATGAAGTGGTTGCCGCGTGATTTAACTATCCCGTTGTGAAGCCGGATAGTATTTTATCCGGCGTAATAGCAGAGTTACTCGATTTTCTTTCCTTCCATCAATCGTTGCACCAGCGGCAGCATAATTAATTCCATTGCCAGACCCATTTTGCCGCCGGGCACCACTAACGTATTGATGTGGGAAATGAATGAGCCTTGCAACATCGCCAGCAGCCAGGGGAAATCGATCCCTTCCAGATTACGAAAATGGATCACCACAAAGCTTTCATCCAGCGACGGGATACCTTTTGCCGCGAACGGGTTTGAAGTGTCGACGGTGGGAACGCGCTGGAAGTTAAGATGGGTGCGGGAAAACTGCGGTGTGATGTAGTTGATATAGTCTTCCATTGAACGCACTACTGAGTCCATCACTGCTTCTCGTGAGTGCCCGCGCTCGCTGGTGTCGCGGATCAGTTTTTGAATCCACTCAAGGTTAACGATAGGCACCACGCCGACCAGTAAGTCCACATGCTGCGCAACGTTATGCTGTGGCGTGACTACGCCGCCGTGTAAACCTTCATAAAACAGTACATCAGTGGGTTCTGGTAAAGGTTGCCAGGGGGTGAATGTTCCCGGTACCTGATTCCAGGGTACGGCTTCATCGTAGGTATGCAGATATTTGCGAGATTTCCCTTTGCCGCTCTGACCGTATTCAATGAAGGTTTGTTCCAGCAGGCCGAAGTCGTTCGCTTCGGGGCCGAAGTAGCTGATATGCCGCCCGGCGTCGCGCGCTTTGCGGATCGCCATGTCCATTTCCGGGCGGGTGTAACGGTGAAAACTGTCGCCTTCCACCTCGGCTGCATGCAGATTTAACTGGGCGAATATTTTACGAAACGCGAGGCTGGTGGTGGTGGTCCCCGCGCCGCTGGATCCTGTTACCGCAATGACCGGATGTTTGGCAGACATAGTAACTCCATGACTTAGCTATCATTATTATCTCGTCCGCCGACGGTTGCAGGTTATTCGCGAAACTGACTGCGCGGCATGATATTGACCGTTTCGTGCAGCTCTGACCATACCAGCACCGCTTCTCCGCACTGTAGCTGGCGTTTGACGTCGGCGACTTTCTGTTCAAGTGTACGCTCATGTTCACCATAATCGGTGCCTTCACGTAACACAAAGCTTTCAATTAAATTTTCCAGCGTTTCGGGGGAGAGGTCTTGCCACGGAATCAACATGATTTCGCCTCCAGATACGTTGTTAACCAGTCAGGAATGCGTGACTCCAGCCACATTTGCGGATGAAGTAATGTACCGCCAATAAAGCCAACATGACCGCCATGTTCAGTCAGTTGATACTCCACCTGCGGGGGGAGACTTTCCGGTTTCGGGATCACCTGATGATCCATAAACGGATCGTCTTTAGCGTGAATAATCAGCGTCGGTTTGGCGATCCGGTTCAGCATCGGCATGGCGCTACACTGACGATAATAGTCGATAGCGTCAGCGTAGCCGTGAATCCTGGCGGTGATGAGATCGTCAAATTCACGGATGCGACGTACCGATTTTAATTGCGCGAGATTTATCGGCAGCGTTCCGGGGTAGGCAGCCAGCTTGCGTGCGGCATTGGCTTTTAACAGGTTCAGCAAGTAACGCTGATAAACGCGGGAAAAGCCCTTTTCCATATGATAGCTACAGGCTTCCAGCATAAACGGCGCAGAGACAATCACCGCCGCATCAACCGGGAGATCATTGCCTTCCTTTGCCAGCAAACAGGCCAGCATATTACCGCCGAGCGAATAGCCGACGGCAGCCGTTGGCGCATGACCAAATTCGCGTTGCAGCCAGCGTAAAAACCAACTGGCGTCTTCGGTTTCGCCCGAATGGTAAATGCGGTGCATACGGTTTGGTTCACCGCTGCATCCGCGAAAATGCATCACCACGCCCAGCCAGCCGCGCTTTTGCGCCGCCTCAACCAGACCGTGGGCGTAAGGGCTATTGAGACTGCCTTCCAGCCCGTGAAATACCACTAAACGCGGTTTATGCCGTGCCTGTGCAGGGGCTTCACTCCACGCGAGATCGACAAAATCGCCGTCGGGCAACTCCAGCCGCTGCCAGTACGGGGTGAATTTCACCTTGCGACGAAACAGACGCGGCAGCATGGTTTGCAGATGACAATTGCTAAAGCCGCGCATAGGGGTGAATTCAGCACTGCTGCTGAATTCATTGGCATCGGTCGTCGTTATCTGCGCCATCAGTTGCTTTGGCCTTCCAGCAACATCTGCTCAAGCTGCTCCTGGGCTTCCAGCCATGCCATTTCGCACTCTTCCAGGCCGGATTTGGCGCTGGCTTGCTGTTGCAGGCAGGCGGTCAACTCCGCTTTACGGCTCTGGTCATACAGTTCGCTGTCGCCGAGTTTCTCTTCTGCCTGCGCCAGTTGCGCGTTCAGCTTCTCCATCTCTTTTTCCAGACGGGCAATCTCTTTACGCAGTGGCTGGGTTTGCGCACGCAACTCCGCTTCCCGACGCTTCTGATCTTTACGTGCCTGGGCGCTGTTCGCGTTCTCTTTTGGCGCGTCGTCGGTCTGGTTTTCCTGCTTTTGTACGTCGCTCAACCACTGTTGATAATCTTCCAGATCGCCGTCGAACGGCTCGACTTTACGATCGTGAACCAGGTAGAGGTCGTCAGTGGTGGAACGCAGCAAATGACGGTCGTGCGAAACGACAACCAGCGCGCCTTCAAACTCGATTAATGCTTCGGTGAGTGCCTGACGCATGTCGAGGTCAAGGTGGTTAGTCGGTTCGTCGAGCAGCAGCAGATTCGGCCGCTGCCAGACAATTAATGCCAGCACCAGGCGGGCTTTTTCCCCACCGGAGAAGCGGCGCGTTTCTTCGGTTACTTTATCGCCCTGGAAACCAAAGCCGCCGAGGTAGTCACGCAGTTTTTGCTCCAGTTCCTGCGGCGCTAAACGTGCCAGATGTTGAATAGGCGATTCGTCGGCGCGCAGGTATTCAAGTTGATGCTGGGCGAAGTAGCCGAGCTTGATCCCTTTTGCCAGGCCTATTTCACCACTGACTGGCGCAAGTTCACCGGCTAACAGTTTGATTAATGTCGATTTACCCGCGCCGTTGCGGCCTAACAGACCAATGCGCGAACCGGGGACCAGATTCAGTTTAATCGAGTCGAGAATAATGCGATCGCCATAGCCTGCGCTGACCTTTTCCATCTTCAGTAACGGATTTGGCAGGCTTTCCGGCGCGCGGAAGCTAAAGCGGAACGGGTTGTCGACGTGCGCGGGGGCAATCAGCTCCATACGCTCGAGCATCTTAATGCGGCTCTGGGCCTGCTTCGCTTTGGTGGCTTTGGCACGGAAACGGTCGATATAACTTTGCAGATGCGCTACGCGTTCCTGCTGGCTTTCGTACATCGCTTGTTGCTGCGCCAGACGGGTGGCGCGCTGTACTTCAAACGAACTGTAGTTGCCGGTGTACTCGAACATGCTTTGTTGTTCGATATGAATAATTTTATCGACGATCGGATCGAGGAAGTCGCGGTCGTGAGAGATCAGGATCAGCGTGCCCTGATAGCTCTTCAGCCATTTTTCCAGCCAGATAACGGCATCGAGATCGAGGTGGTTAGTCGGTTCGTCGAGCAGCAGCAAGTCTGAACGGCAAATCAGCGCCTGGGCAAGGTTAAGACGCATACGCCAGCCACCAGAGAAATCACTTACCGGGCGCTCCAGTTGTTCATTGCTGAAACCGAGGCCGTGCAGCAGGCTGGCGGCACGGGAGCGAATACTCCATGCGTTAATAGCATCCAGCTTGCCATGAATGGTCGCAATGGCGTGCCCGTCGTTACGTTCGTTGGCGTCGTGCAGCTGCGCTTCCAGTTGACGATATTCACGGTCGCCGTCAATGACATATTCCAGCGCCGCTTGCGGTAACGCCGGCGTTTCCTGATTCACCCACGCCAGTTGCCAGCTTCCCGGAAAGGTGTAGCTGCCGCCGTCGGCGCTGATTTCATTTTTCAGCAATGCCAGCAGGGTAGATTTACCACAGCCGTTTTTACCCACCAGGCCGACTTTCTGCCCGGGGTTGATGGTGGCGGTGGCATTATCCAGCAGGACGCGCACGCCGCGACGAATTTGTAACGAGGAGAAAACAATCATAAGGTGCCGTATGTTCAGACTATGTTAACTTATCATTATGATAATGTAATGTATGGGCGAGCTGCCGCACCGGGCGCAATGGTAGCCCAAAACAGCGACTATACACAAAAACCATACCGGGAGGGGGATGATGTCTCAGCCAGCGAAAGTTTTGCTGCTGTATGCCCATCCGGAATCTCAGGACTCGGTGGCAAACCGGGTACTGCTTAAACCGGCCACGCAGCTCAGCAATGTTACCGTGCACGACCTTTACGCGCACTATCCCGATTTTTTTATTGATATCCCCCGTGAGCAGGCATTACTGCGCGAGCACGAGGTGATTGTCTTTCAGCATCCTCTTTATACCTATAGCTGCCCGGCGCTACTGAAAGAGTGGCTGGACCGGGTATTAAGCCGTGGTTTTGCCAGCGGGCCGGGAGGAAACCAACTGGCGGGAAAGTACTGGCGTAGTGTGATTACCACCGGCGAGCCGGAAAGTGCTTACCGTTATGACGCGTTGAATCGCTACCCGATGAGCGATGTCCTGCGCCCCTTTGAACTGGCGGCGGGCATGTGCCGGATGCATTGGTTAAGTCCCATCATTATTTACTGGGCGAGACGGCAAAGCGCACAGGAGCTGGCGAGCCATGCCAGAGCCTACGGTGACTGGCTGGCAAATCCGCTGTCTCCAGGAGGCCGCTGATGGAAGGTTCCGATTTTTTACTTGCAGGAGTGCTGTTTCTCTTCGCGGCGGTGGCTGCGGTGCCGTTGGCATCGCGGCTGGGTATTGGCGCTGTGTTGGGATATTTGCTGGCAGGGATTGCAATTGGCCCGTGGGGGCTGGGGTTTATTAGCGACGTCGATGAGATCCTCCACTTTTCGGAACTCGGCGTGGTGTTCCTGATGTTTATCATCGGCCTTGAGTTGAATCCCTCCAAGCTTTGGCAACTGCGGCGTTCGATTTTTGGCGTAGGCGCGGCACAGGTGCTGTTAAGCGCAGCGTTGCTGGCGGGATTATTGATGCTGACGGATTTCGCCTGGCAGGCGGCGGTGGTCGGTGGCATTGGCCTTGCGATGTCTTCAACTGCAATGGCGTTGCAATTGATGCGTGAGAAAGGGATGAATCGCAGCGAATCCGGCCAGTTAGGTTTCTCGGTACTGCTGTTTCAGGATCTGGCGGTGATCCCGGCACTGGCGTTAGTGCCGTTGTTGGCGGGTTCGGCAGACGAACATTTCGACTGGATGAAGATCGGCATGAAGGTGCTGGCGTTTGTCGGCATGCTGATTGGCGGGCGCTATTTATTGCGTCCGGTATTCCGTTTTATTGCAGCTTCTGGCGTGCGGGAAGTGTTCACCGCCGCGACGCTGCTGCTGGTATTGGGTTCCGCATTGTTTATGGACGCGCTGGGGCTGTCGATGGCGCTCGGTACGTTTATTGCGGGCGTGCTGCTGGCGGAAAGTGAATATCGCCATGAACTGGAAACGGCTATCGATCCCTTCAAAGGCTTGCTGCTCGGTTTGTTCTTTATCTCTGTCGGCATGTCGCTCAACCTCGGGGTGCTTTATACCCATCTGTTGTGGGTAGTGATAAGCGTGGTTGTGCTGGTGGCGGTGAAAATTCTCGTGCTGTATCTGCTGGCGCGATTGTATGGCGTGCGTAGCTCAGAGCGGATGCAGTTTGCTGGCGTGTTGAGTCAGGGCGGTGAGTTTGCCTTTGTCCTCTTTTCTACCGCTTCTTCACAACGCTTATTCCAGGGCGACCAGATGGCGCTGTTGCTGGTGACGGTGACGCTTTCCATGATGACCACGCCGCTGCTGATGAAGCTGGTAGATAAATGGCTATCCCGCCAGTTTAACGGACCGGAGGAAGAAGACGAAAAACCATGGGTCAACGATGATAAACCGCAGGTGATTGTGGTCGGTTTCGGGCGTTTTGGGCAGGTGATTGGTCGTTTGCTGATGGCAAATAAAATGCGCATTACCGTGCTGGAGCGGGATATCAGCGCCGTTAACCTGATGCGCAAATATGGCTACAAAGTTTATTACGGTGATGCCACGCAGGTCGATCTTTTACGTTCTGCGGGTGCAGAGGCCGCTGAGTCTATCGTCATTACCTGTAACGAGCCGGAAGACACCATGAAGCTGGTGGAAATATGCCAGCAGCACTTTCCGCATTTGCATATTCTTGCGCGAGCGCGCGGACGTGTGGAAGCGCATGAGTTATTACAGGCAGGGGTGACGCAGTTTTCCCGTGAAACATTCTCCAGTGCGTTAGAGCTGGGGCGCAAGACGCTGGTCACGCTTGGCATGCATCCGCATCAGGCACAGCGGGCGCAACTGCATTTTCGCCGCCTGGATATGCGGATGCTGCGAGAGCTCATCCCAATGCATGCCGATACCGTACAAATTTCTCGCGCCAGGGAAGCCCGACGCGAACTGGAAGAGATTTTCCAGCGTGAAATGCAACAAGAACGACGCCAGCTGGACGGCTGGGATGAATTTGAGTAGAGGGTAAAGATGGCAATCCGAAAACGTTTTATTGCGGGCGCAAAATGCCCGGCCTGTCAGGCGCAGGATTCAATGGCGATGTGGCGCGAAAATAATATTGATATTGTTGAATGCGTTAAGTGCGGACATCAGATGCGAGAAGCAGACAAAGAAGCCCGCGATCACGTTCGCAAAGATGAGCAAGTGATCGGGATTTTTCATCCGGACTAGCGATATGCGCCGAGTTTTTTTAAGCTAGTGAGTACACGGCTGCAGAATTCCGCTACAATCTGCGCCACTATTCTTCCCATGCTCAGGAGATATCATGAAAGTAGCAAAAGACCTGGTGGTCAGCCTGGCCTATCAGGTACGTACAGAAGACGGTGTGTTGGTTGATGAGTCTCCGGTGAGTGCGCCGCTGGACTACCTGCATGGTCACGGTTCCCTGATCTCTGGCCTGGAAACGGCGCTGGAAGGTCATGAAGTTGGCGACAAATTTGATGTCGCTGTTGGCGCGAACGACGCTTACGGTCAGTACGACGAAAACCTGGTGCAACGTGTTCCTAAAGACGTATTTATGGGCGTTGATGAACTGCAGGTAGGTATGCGTTTCCTGGCTGAAACCGACCAGGGTCCGGTACCGGTTGAAATCACTGCGGTTGAAGACGATCACGTCGTGGTTGATGGTAACCACATGCTGGCCGGTCAGAACCTGAAATTCAACGTTGAAGTTGTGGCGATTCGCGAAGCGACCGAAGAAGAACTGGCTCATGGCCACGTTCACGGCGCGCACGATCATCACCACGATCACGACCACGACGGTTGCTGCGGCGGTCATGGCCACGATCACGGTCATGAACACGGTGGCGAAGGCTGCTGTGGCGGTAAAGGCAACGGCGGTTGCGGTTGCCACTAATACCGAAAAGGTGACAAAAAAGCGGGGAATCCCCGCTTTTTTTACGCCTCAATAATGTGGCGGTGGCGTTTCTTCAGCCTGCGACGCGATGTTCGACGGCTGGCTGGCTTTTAACTTCTCGGTCAGCAGACGCAGATGATCGCGCAGTTTCGCCATCTCCATTTCATGAGCGGTCACCGTGACGTTCAGTTCTTCAATGGTGATTTCCTGAAAAGCCAGTCGGCTCTCCAGCTCTGCCAGGCGTGCTTCCAATGATAAATCCTGCATGATTCACCTCTTTTGTCGAATGGTCGCCGCGGATTCTACTTAACTTTGCTGCCCGAGACAGCACTCATTTCGCGGTCATCGAAACTAATTTAAACAAAAAGAGTCTGAAAATAGATGATAATAGGGCGTGTCTGTATGTAGATTTGTTCGACAACGCTTTATAGTACCCTTCTGATAATAGTTAACCCTGGGGTGAGATGCCCCGATCCTGGAGATATGGATGAAATCACTGTTTAAAGTAACGCTGCTGGCGACCACAATGGCCGTTGCCTTGCATGCACCAATCACTTTTGCTGCTGAAGCTGCAAAACCTGCTACAACTGCTGACAGCAAAGCAGCGTTCAAAAATGACGATCAGAAATCAGCTTATGCACTGGGTGCCTCGCTGGGTCGTTACATGGAAAACTCTCTAAAAGAACAAGAAAAACTGGGCATCAAACTGGATAAAGATCAGCTGATCGCTGGTGTTCAGGATGCATTTGCTGATAAGAGCAAACTCTCCGACCAAGAGATCGAACAGACTCTGCAAGCATTCGAAGCTCGCGTGAAGTCTTCTGCTCAGGCGAAGATGGAAAAAGACGCGGCTGATAACGAAGCAAAAGGTAAAGAGTACCGCGAGAAATTTGCCAAAGAGAAAGGTGTGAAAACCTCTTCCACTGGTCTGGTTTATCAGGTAGTAGAAGCCGGTAAAGGCGAAGCACCGAAAGACAGCGATACTGTTGTCGTGAACTACAAAGGTACGCTGATCGACGGTAAAGAGTTCGACAACTCTTACACCCGTGGTGAACCGCTCTCTTTCCGTCTGGACGGTGTTATCCCGGGTTGGACAGAAGGTCTGAAGAACATCAAGAAAGGCGGTAAGATCAAACTGGTTATTCCACCAGAACTGGCTTACGGCAAAGCGGGTGTTCCGGGGATCCCACCGAATTCTACCCTGGTGTTTGACGTAGAGCTGCTGGATGTGAAACCAGCGCCGAAGGCTGATGCAAAGCCGGAAGCTGATGCGAAAGCCGCAGATTCTGCTAAAAAATAAGCATTAAGAACCGCCGCCTGACCAGGCGGCGGTTTTTTTATTACAGGCCGGATATAATTAGTGCTGGAAAGCGGAACCTCCGCTGTATTAATTTAGTTACCCGCATCATTAATGAGCCTGCCCTGAAAAGTTAACGACAGGCTCCTGAAAAGGAGTGTTTTTTTTCATGTCCAGGTCGCTTTTAACCAACGAAACCAGTGAGTTGGATTTACTGGATCAACGTCCTTTCGAGCAGACCGATTTTGATATTCTGAAATCCTACGAAGCGGTGGTGGACGGGTTAGCGATGCTTATTGGCTCCCACTGTGAAATCGTTTTGCACTCTTTGCAGGATCTAAAATGTTCAGCCATTCGCATTGCTAACGGTGAACATACAGGCCGGAAGATTGGTTCGCCAATTACTGACCTGGCGCTACGTATGCTGCACGATATGACGGGAGCGGATAGCAGCGTTTCTAAATGCTACTTTACTCGCGCCAAAAGCGGCGTATTAATGAAGTCCCTGACTATCGCGATTCGTAACCGCGAACAGCGTGTAATTGGTCTGCTGTGCATCAATATGAATCTTGATGTTCCCTTCTCGCAGATTATGAGCACCTTTGTGCCGCCAGAAACCCCGGATGTCGGTTCAAGCGTCAACTTTGCCTCTTCTGTTGAAGATCTGGTTACCCAAACGCTGGAGTTCACCATCGAAGAAGTGAATGCCGATCGCAATGTTTCTAATAACGCCAAAAATCGTCAGATCGTGCTGAATCTCTACGAGAAAGGGATCTTCGATATTAAAGATGCGATCAACCAGGTTGCTGACCGCCTGAACATCTCCAAACACACTGTCTATCTCTACATCCGCCAGTTCAAGAGCGGTGATTTCCAGGGGCAAGATAAGTAATGCGTTTTGCCATCGTGGTGACCGGGCCAGCATACGGTACGCAACAGGCGAGTAGTGCTTTTCAGTTTGCGCAGGCGCTGATAGCAGAAGGCCATAAGTTAAGCAGCGTCTTTTTCTATCGGGAAGGGGTCTATAACGCTAACCACTTGACCTCACCGGCAAGCGACGAATTTGACCTTGTGCGCGGCTGGCAACAGTTGAATGCGCAACATGGTGTGGCGCTGAATATCTGCGTAGCGGCAGCATTACGCCGTGGCGTTGTTGATGAAACGGAGGCCGGAAGACTGGGGCTGGCTTCGTCAAACCTTCAGCAGGGATTTACCTTAAGCGGACTTGGCGCGCTGGCGGAAGCCTCGCTGACCTGTGACAGGGTGGTACAGTTCTGATGAAACGAATTGCGTTTGTTTTTTCTACTGTGCCTCATGGTACCGCTGCCGGGCGGGAAGGTTTAGATGCTTTACTGGCAACTTCCGCGTTAACTGACGAGCTGGCCGTCTTCTTTATTGCTGATGGCGTTTTTCAGCTACTGCCAGGACAAAAGCCCGATGCAGTGCTGGCGCGTGATTACATTGCCACTTTTAAATTGTTGGGTCTGTACGACATTGAACAGTGCTGGGTTTGTGCGGCTTCACTGCGCGAACGCGGGTTAGATCCGCAGACCCCCTTTGTTGTCGAAGCCACGCCGCTCGAAGCAGATGCCTTACGCCGCGAACTCGCCAACTACGATGTTATTTTGAGGTTTTGAGGCGTTTATGCTGCACACGTTACATCGTTCACCCTGGCTGACGGATTTTGCTGCGCTGCTGCGTCTGCTCAGTGAAGGCGACGAACTGCTATTATTGCAAGATGGCGTAACTGCCGCAGTTGACGGTAACCGCTACCTTGAAAGTCTGCGTAATGCCCCCATTAAGGTCTATGCCCTGAACGAAGACCTTATTGCCCGCGGTTTGACTGGTCAAATTTCGAACGACATCATTCCCATTGACTATACTGATTTCGTCAGACTTACGGTTAAGCACTCCAGCCAGATGGCCTGGTGATGGCGGGATCGTTGTATATTTCTTGACACCTTTTCGGCATCGCCCTAAAATTCGGCGTCCTCATATTGTGTGAGGACGTTTTATTACGTGTTTACGAAGCAAAAGCTAAAACCAGGAGCTATTTAATGGCAACAGTTAACCAGCTGGTACGCAAACCACGTGCTCGCAAAGTTGCGAAAAGCAACGTGCCTGCGCTGGAAGCATGCCCGCAAAAACGTGGCGTATGTACTCGTGTATATACTACCACTCCTAAAAAACCGAACTCCGCGCTGCGTAAAGTATGCCGTGTTCGTCTGACTAACGGTTTCGAAGTGACTTCCTACATCGGTGGTGAAGGTCACAACCTGCAGGAGCACTCCGTGATCCTGATCCGTGGCGGTCGTGTTAAAGACCTCCCGGGTGTTCGTTACCACACCGTACGTGGTGCGCTTGACTGCTCCGGCGTTAAAGACCGTAAGCAGGCTCGTTCCAAGTATGGCGTGAAGCGTCCTAAGGCTTAATGGTTCTCCGTTAAGTAAGGCCAAACGTTTTAACTTAAATGTCAAACTAAACTCGTAGAGTTTTGGACAATCCTGAATTAACAACGGAGTATTTCCATGCCACGTCGTCGCGTCATTGGTCAGCGTAAAATTCTGCCGGATCCGAAGTTCGGATCAGAACTGCTGGCTAAATTTGTAAATATCCTGATGGTAGATGGTAAAAAATCTACTGCTGAATCTATCGTATACAGCGCGCTGGAGACCCTGGCTCAGCGCTCTGGTAAATCTGAACTGGAAGCATTCGAAGTAGCTCTCGAAAACGTGCGCCCGACTGTAGAAGTTAAGTCTCGCCGCGTTGGTGGTTCTACTTATCAGGTACCAGTTGAAGTCCGTCCGGTTCGTCGTAATGCTCTGGCAATGCGTTGGATCGTTGAAGCTGCTCGTAAACGCGGTGATAAATCCATGGCTCTGCGCCTGGCGAACGAACTTTCTGATGCTGCAGAAAACAAAGGTACTGCAGTTAAGAAACGTGAAGACGTTCACCGTATGGCCGAAGCCAACAAGGCGTTCGCACACTACCGTTGGTAATCCCTTCGGAGTTTTAGTCACCAGGCGGGCGCTTCCAGTAAGCAGCCCGCTTTGGGCTACTTAAATTGAACGCCTAAAAGATAAACGAGGAAACAAATGGCTCGTACAACACCCATCGCACGCTACCGTAACATCGGTATCAGTGCGCACATCGACGCCGGTAAAACCACTACTACCGAACGTATTCTGTTCTACACCGGTGTAAACCATAAAATCGGTGAAGTTCATGACGGCGCTGCAACCATGGACTGGATGGAGCAGGAGCAGGAACGTGGTATTACCATCACTTCCGCTGCGACTACTGCATTCTGGTCTGGTATGGCTAAGCAGTATGAGCCGCATCGCATCAACATCATCGACACCCCGGGGCACGTTGACTTCACAATCGAAGTAGAACGTTCCATGCGTGTGCTCGATGGTGCGGTAATGGTTTACTGCGCAGTTGGTGGTGTTCAGCCGCAGTCTGAAACCGTATGGCGTCAGGCAAACAAATATAAAGTTCCGCGCATTGCGTTCGTTAACAAAATGGACCGTATGGGTGCGAACTTCCTGAAAGTTGTTAACCAGATCAAAACCCGTCTGGGCGCGAACCCGGTTCCGCTGCAGCTGGCGATTGGTGCTGAAGAACATTTCACCGGTGTTGTTGACCTGGTGAAAATGAAAGCTATCAACTGGAACGACGCTGACCAGGGCGTAACCTTCGAATACGAAGATATCCCGGCAGACATGGTTGAACTGGCTAACGAATGGCACCAGAACCTGATCGAATCCGCAGCTGAAGCTTCTGAAGAGCTGATGGAAAAATACCTGGGTGGTGAAGAACTGACTGAAGCAGAAATCAAAGGTGCTCTGCGTCAGCGCGTTCTGAACAACGAAATCATCCTGGTAACCTGTGGTTCTGCGTTCAAGAACAAAGGTGTTCAGGCGATGCTGGATGCGGTAATTGATTACCTGCCATCCCCGGTTGACGTACCTGCGATCAACGGTATCCTGGACGACGGTAAAGACACTCCGGCTGAACGTCACGCAAGTGATGACGAGCCGTTCTCTGCACTGGCGTTCAAAATCGCTACCGACCCGTTTGTTGGTAACCTGACCTTCTTCCGTGTTTACTCCGGTGTGGTTAACTCTGGTGATACCGTACTGAACTCCGTGAAAGCTGCACGTGAGCGTTTCGGTCGTATCGTTCAGATGCACGCTAACAAACGTGAAGAGATCAAAGAAGTTCGCGCGGGCGACATCGCTGCTGCTATCGGTCTGAAAGACGTAACCACTGGTGACACCCTGTGTGACCCGGATGCGCCGATCATTCTGGAACGTATGGAATTCCCTGAGCCGGTAATCTCCATCGCAGTTGAACCGAAAACCAAAGCTGACCAGGAAAAAATGGGTCTGGCTCTGGGCCGTCTGGCTAAAGAAGACCCGTCTTTCCGTGTATGGACTGACGAAGAATCTAACCAGACCATCATTGCGGGTATGGGCGAACTGCACCTCGACATCATCGTTGACCGTATGAAGCGTGAATTCAACGTTGAAGCGAACGTAGGTAAACCGCAGGTTGCTTACCGTGAAACTATCCGCCAGAAAGTTACCGATGTTGAAGGTAAACACGCGAAACAGTCTGGTGGTCGTGGTCAGTATGGTCATGTTGTTATCGACATGTACCCGCTGGAGCCGGGTTCAAACCCGAAAGGCTACGAGTTCATCAACGACATTAAAGGTGGTGTAATCCCTGGCGAATACATCCCGGCCGTTGATAAAGGTATCCAGGAACAGCTGAAAGCAGGTCCGCTGGCAGGCTACCCGGTAGTAGACATGGGTATTCGTCTGCACTTCGGTTCTTACCATGACGTTGACTCCTCTGAACTGGCGTTTAAACTGGCTGCTTCTATCGCCTTTAAAGAAGGCTTTAAGAAAGCGAAACCAGTTCTGCTTGAGCCGATCATGAAGGTTGAAGTAGAAACTCCGGAAGAGAACACCGGTGACGTTATCGGTGACTTGAGCCGTCGTCGTGGTATGCTCAAAGGTCAGGAATCTGAAGTTACTGGCGTTAAGATCCACGCTGAAGTACCGCTGTCTGAAATGTTCGGATACGCAACTCAGCTGCGTTCTCTGACCAAAGGTCGTGCATCATACACTATGGAATTCCTGAAGTATGATGAAGCGCCGAGTAACGTTGCTCAGGCCGTAATTGAAGCCCGTGGTAAATAAGCCTAAGGGTTAATACCAAAGTCCCGTGCTCTCTCCTGAAGGGGAGAGCACTATAGTAAGGAATATAGCCGTGTCTAAAGAAAAATTTGAACGTACAAAACCGCACGTTAACGTTGGTACTATCGGCCACGTTGACCACGGTAAAACTACTCTGACCGCTGCAATCACCACCGTACTGGCTAAAACCTACGGCGGTGCTGCTCGTGCATTCGACCAGATCGATAACGCGCCGGAAGAAAAAGCTCGTGGTATCACCATCAACACTTCTCACGTTGAATATGACACCCCGACCCGTCACTACGCACACGTAGACTGCCCGGGGCACGCCGACTATGTTAAAAACATGATCACCGGTGCTGCTCAGATGGACGGCGCGATCCTGGTAGTTGCTGCGACTGACGGCCCGATGCCGCAGACTCGTGAGCACATCCTGCTGGGTCGTCAGGTAGGCGTTCCGTACATCATCGTGTTCCTGAACAAATGCGACATGGTTGATGACGAAGAGCTGCTGGAACTGGTTGAAATGGAAGTTCGTGAACTTCTGTCTCAGTACGACTTCCCGGGCGACGACACTCCGATCGTTCGTGGTTCTGCTCTGAAAGCGCTGGAAGGCGACGCAGAGTGGGAAGCGAAAATCCTGGAACTGGCTGGCTTCCTGGATTCTTATATCCCGGAACCAGAGCGTGCGATTGACAAGCCGTTCCTGCTGCCGATCGAAGACGTATTCTCCATCTCCGGTCGTGGTACCGTTGTTACCGGTCGTGTAGAACGCGGTATCATCAAAGTTGGTGAAGAAGTTGAAATCGTTGGTATCAAAGAGACTCAGAAGTCTACCTGTACTGGCGTTGAAATGTTCCGCAAACTGCTGGACGAAGGCCGTGCTGGTGAGAACGTAGGTGTTCTGCTGCGTGGTATCAAACGTGAAGAAATCGAACGTGGTCAGGTACTGGCTAAGCCGGGCACCATCAAGCCGCACACCAAGTTCGAATCTGAAGTGTACATTCTGTCCAAAGATGAAGGCGGCCGTCATACTCCGTTCTTCAAAGGCTACCGTCCGCAGTTCTACTTCCGTACTACTGACGTGACTGGTACCATCGAACTGCCGGAAGGCGTAGAGATGGTAATGCCGGGCGACAACATCAAAATGGTTGTTACCCTGATCCACCCGATCGCGATGGACGACGGTCTGCGTTTCGCAATCCGTGAAGGCGGCCGTACCGTTGGCGCGGGCGTTGTAGCTAAAGTTCTGGGCTAATTACACGTTAATTAGTTTTGAATTGAAAAGGGCGCTTCGGCGCCCTTTTTGCTGCCCGTAATTTGAGCTCGAAATATTTAGTCGTAATTTTGCTCGCTGAACTATGGAGCAAATAAAACTGTGCTATTGTAATCATAACTATTCTCATTTACACTTTGCGCAGAATTTGAACGGGAGCAATCATGTACGTTTGTTTGTGTAATGGTGTAAGTGACAAAAAAATTCGCCAGGCAGTCCGTCAGTTTCATCCGCAATCTTTCCAACAATTGCGTAAGTTTATTCCTGTGGGAAATCAATGTGGTAAGTGCATTCGCGCCGCGCGCGAAGTGATGCAGGACGAGTTGATGCAGATGCCAGAATTTAAAGAGATTGCCTGAAGCCCACGCTTATTTTTTGACATCCCGCTAGCCCCATCTACGCTCTAATAGTGGAAGCGGAGGGACTATAAAATGAAAGGTGATGTTAAAATCATAAATTATCTCAATAAACTATTGGGAAATGAGCTTGTCGCAATCAATCAGTATTTTCTCCATGCCCGGATGTTTAAAAACTGGGGACTGATGCGTCTTAATGACGTCGAATACCATGAATCCATCGATGAGATGAAACACGCTGATAAATATATCGAGCGTATTTTGTTTTTAGAAGGAATCCCCAACTTACAGGATTTAGGTAAGCTAGGGATCGGTGAAGATGTCGAAGAGATGCTGCAATCCGACCTGCGATTAGAGCTGGAAGGTGCGAAGGATCTGCGTGAGGCTATCGCGTATGCCGACAGCGTTCATGACTATGTTAGCCGCGATATGATGATCGAGATCCTTGCCGATGAAGAAGGTCATATTGACTGGCTCGAAACAGAGTTAGATCTCATTGGCAAAATTGGCCTGCAAAATTACCTGCAATCACAAATTAAAGTTAAAGATTAACGGCCTATCAGCAAACTATCCCAGCCTATAACGAAACCCGCAGCCGCCAGAAATGGCCCAAAAGGCAGCGGGTTTTTTAATGATTCTTTTCCTCTCATGAGCAGACCAATAACTACGGCTCCGCAAGCGAATGAGGCAGCAAGGAAAACCAGTCGTGGTAAGAAGGCCCATGAATGCCAGGCGCCAAGGGCGGCGAGAAACTTCACATCACCATAGCCTAATCCTTCTTTATGGCGCAGTATGCGATACCCCCAGTAAATGACAGCGAATGTGCCGTAACCAATAATTGCCCCCCATAACGCATCGGCTAAACCATCAGGATGACAAACTTGATAGAACAAAAGACCTGACCAGAGTAACGGGCACGTAAATCTGTCAGGTAACAAGCCATGCTTTGCATCCCAGAAAAAAAGTAGGGCTGATAAACAAGCGTACAAAATTAGAAAGGGAAGGGTAGTGTCCATAAAACATCCTCTGTAATTGGAGTATCACCATCGAATAACTCCGGATGCTCAGCAACAGAGAGAGCGCTGATTTGTTAACCTGATTCCGGTGAAAAACGCTATCTTCACAACCTTACAAATTTCGTGGAATGCAGCTCGCAATCTGCGCGTTGCGATTAATTTCTACCCGATGCTTGCGTCAGGCTCAGATTTGCGTATAATGCGCGGGCTTGTCGTAGTTGACAGCAGGTTCAATCTGAACCTCAGTTAGCCGAATTTGGCTACCTAACAATGCTCCCAATCGGGGAGCTACGTAAGAACGGTTACACTCTCCCATCAATCGTAATGGGTCTGAGGAGTAATCATTTTCGTTTATAAAATAATTGGAGCTCTGGTCTCATGCAGAACCAAAGAATCCGTATCCGCCTGAAAGCGTTTGATCATCGTCTGATCGATCAAGCAACCGCGGAAATCGTCGAGACTGCCAAGCGCACTGGTGCGCAGGTCCGTGGTCCGATCCCGCTGCCGACACGCAAAGAGCGCTTCACTGTTCTGATCTCCCCGCACGTCAACAAAGACGCGCGCGATCAGTACGAAATCCGTACTCACTTGCGTCTGGTTGACATCGTTGAGCCAACCGAGAAAACCGTTGATGCTCTGATGCGTCTGGATCTGGCTGCCGGTGTAGACGTGCAGATCAGCCTGGGTTAATCAGGTCATTGAGCGATTGAGAGGTTGAAACAATGATTGGTTTAGTCGGTAAAAAAGTGGGTATGACCCGTATCTTCACAGAAGACGGCGTTTCTATCCCAGTAACCGTAATCGAAGTTGAAGCAAACCGCGTTACTCAGGTTAAAGACCTGGCTAACGATGGCTACCGTGCTATTCAGGTGACCACCGGTGCTAAAAAAGCTAACCGTGTGACCAAGCCTGAAGCTGGCCACTTCGCTAAAGCTGGCGTAGAAGCTGGCCGTGGTCTGTGGGAATTCCGCCTGGCTGAAGGCGAAGAGTTCACTGTAGGTCAGAGCATTAGCGTTGAACTGTTTGCTGACGTTAAAAAAGTTGACGTAACTGGCACCTCTAAAGGTAAAGGTTTCGCAGGTACCGTTAAGCGCTGGAACTTCCGTACCCAGGACGCTACTCACGGTAACTCCTTGTCTCACCGCGTTCCGGGTTCTATCGGTCAGAACCAGACTCCGGGCAAAGTGTTCAAAGGCAAGAAAATGGCAGGTCAGATGGGTAACGAACGTGTAACCGTTCAGAGCCTTGACGTAGTACGCGTTGACGCTGAGCGCAACCTGCTGCTGGTTAAAGGTGCTGTCCCGGGTGCAACCGGTAGCGACCTGATCGTTAAACCAGCTGTGAAGGCGTAAGGAGATAGCAATGGAATTAGTATTGAAAGACGCGCAGAGCGCGCTGACTGTTTCCGAAACTACCTTCGGTCGTGATTTCAACGAAGCGCTGGTTCACCAGGTTGTTGTTGCTTATGCAGCTGGTGCTCGTCAGGGTACTCGTGCTCAGAAGACTCGTGCTGAAGTAACTGGTTCCGGTAAAAAACCGTGGCGCCAGAAAGGCACCGGCCGTGCGCGTTCTGGTTCTATCAAGAGCCCGATCTGGCGTTCTGGTGGCGTGACCTTTGCTGCTCGTCCGCAGGACCACAGTCAAAAAGTTAACAAGAAGATGTACCGCGGCGCGCTGAAAAGCATCCTGTCCGAACTGGTACGTCAGGATCGTCTGATCGTTGTCGAGAAGTTCTCTGTAGAAGCGCCGAAAACTAAGCTGCTGGCACAGAAACTGAAAGACATGGCTCTGGAAGATGTGCTGATCATCACCGGTGAGCTGGACGAAAACCTGTTCCTGGCTGCGCGCAACCTGCACAAGGTTGACGTACGCGATGCAACTGGTATCGACCCGGTTAGCCTGATCGCCTTCGACAAAGTCGTAATGACTGCTGATGCTGTTAAGCAAGTTGAGGAGATGCTGGCATGATTCGTGAAGAACGTCTGCTGAAGGTGCTGCGTGCACCGCACGTTTCTGAAAAAGCGTCTACTGCGATGGAAAAATCCAACACCATCGTACTCAAAGTTGCTAAAGACGCGACCAAAGCAGAAATCAAAGCTGCTGTGCAGAAACTGTTTGAAGTCGAAGTCGAAGTCGTTAACACCCTGGTAGTTAAAGGGAAAGTTAAACGTCACGGACAGCGTATCGGTCGTCGTAGCGACTGGAAAAAAGCTTACGTCACCCTGAAAGAAGGCCAGAATCTGGACTTCGTTGGCGGCGCTGAGTAAGTCGGAGGAGTAATACAATGGCAGTTGTTAAATGTAAACCGACATCTCCGGGTC
The DNA here is from genome assembly GCF_022354085.1 of Shigella dysenteriae. Taxonomy (NCBI): domain Bacteria; kingdom Pseudomonadati; phylum Pseudomonadota; class Gammaproteobacteria; order Enterobacterales; family Enterobacteriaceae; genus Shigella; species Shigella dysenteriae. The sequence goes on along the minus strand of NZ_CP055055.1, from coordinate 4,350,459 downwards.
GTCGCCACGTAGTTAAAGTGGTTAACCCTGAGCTGCACAAGGGCAAACCTTTTGCTCCGTTGCTGGAAAAAAACAGCAAATCCGGTGGTCGTAACAACAATGGCCGTATCACCACTCGTCATATCGGTGGTGGCCACAAGCAGGCTTACCGTATTGTTGACTTCAAACGCAACAAAGACGGTATCCCGGCAGTTGTTGAACGTCTTGAGTACGATCCGAACCGTTCCGCGAACATCGCGCTGGTTCTGTACAAAGACGGTGAACGCCGTTACATCCTGGCCCCTAAAGGCCTGAAAGCTGGCGACCAGATTCAGTCTGGCGTTGATGCTGCAATCAAACCAGGTAACACCCTGCCGATGCGCAACATCCCGGTTGGTTCTACTGTTCATAACGTAGAAATGAAACCAGGTAAAGGCGGTCAGCTGGCACGTTCCGCTGGTACTTACGTTCAGATCGTTGCTCGTGATGGTGCTTATGTCACCCTGCGTCTGCGTTCTGGTGAAATGCGTAAAGTAGAAGCAGACTGCCGTGCAACTCTGGGCGAAGTTGGCAATGCTGAGCATATGCTGCGCGTTCTGGGTAAAGCAGGTGCTGCACGCTGGCGTGGTGTTCGTCCGACCGTTCGCGGTACCGCGATGAACCCGGTAGACCACCCACATGGTGGTGGTGAAGGTCGTAACTTTGGTAAGCACCCGGTAACTCCGTGGGGCGTTCAGACCAAAGGTAAGAAGACCCGCAGCAACAAGCGTACTGATAAATTCATCGTACGTCGCCGTAGCAAATAATTTTAGAGGATAAGCCATGCCACGTTCTCTCAAGAAAGGTCCTTTTATTGACCTGCACTTGCTGAAGAAGGTAGAGAAAGCGGTGGAAAGCGGAGACAAGAAGCCCCTGCGCACTTGGTCCCGTCGTTCAACGATCTTTCCTAACATGATCGGTTTGACCATCGCTGTCCATAATGGTCGTCAGCACGTTCCGGTATTTGTAACCGACGAAATGGTCGGTCACAAACTGGGTGAATTCGCACCGACTCGTACTTATCGCGGCCACGCTGCTGATAAAAAAGCGAAGAAGAAATAAGGTAGGAGGAAGAGATGGAAACTATCGCTAAACATCGCCATGCTCGTTCTTCTGCTCAGAAGGTTCGCCTTGTTGCTGACCTGATTCGCGGTAAGAAAGTGTCGCAGGCTCTGGATATTCTGACCTACACCAACAAGAAAGCGGCTGTACTGGTCAAGAAGGTTCTGGAATCTGCCATTGCTAACGCTGAACACAACGATGGCGCTGACATTGACGATCTGAAAGTTACGAAAATTTTCGTAGACGAAGGCCCGAGCATGAAGCGCATTATGCCGCGTGCAAAAGGTCGTGCAGATCGCATCCTGAAGCGCACCAGCCACATCACTGTGGTTGTGTCCGATCGCTGAGACTCTGGAGACTAGCAATGGGTCAGAAAGTACATCCTAATGGTATTCGCCTGGGTATTGTAAAACCATGGAACTCTACCTGGTTTGCGAACACCAAAGAATTCGCTGACAACCTGGACAGCGATTTTAAAGTACGTCAGTACCTGACTAAGGAACTGGCTAAAGCGTCCGTATCTCGTATCGTTATCGAGCGTCCGGCTAAGAGCATCCGTGTAACCATTCACACTGCTCGCCCGGGTATAGTTATCGGTAAAAAAGGTGAAGACGTAGAAAAACTGCGTAAGGTCGTAGCGGACATCGCTGGCGTTCCTGCACAGATCAACATCGCCGAAGTTCGTAAGCCTGAACTGGACGCAAAACTGGTTGCTGACAGCATCACTTCTCAGCTGGAACGTCGCGTTATGTTCCGTCGTGCTATGAAGCGTGCTGTACAGAACGCAATGCGTCTGGGCGCTAAAGGTATTAAAGTTGAAGTTAGCGGCCGTCTGGGCGGCGCGGAAATCGCACGTACCGAATGGTACCGCGAAGGTCGCGTACCGCTGCACACTCTGCGTGCTGACATCGACTACAACACCTCTGAAGCGCACACCACTTACGGTGTAATCGGCGTTAAAGTGTGGATCTTCAAAGGCGAGATCCTGGGTGGTATGGCTGCTGTTGAACAACCGGAAAAACCGGCTGCTCAGCCTAAAAAGCAGCAGCGTAAAGGCCGTAAATAAGGAGCGTCGCTGATGTTACAACCAAAGCGTACAAAATTCCGTAAAATGCACAAAGGCCGTAACCGCGGTCTGGCGCAGGGTACGGATGTTAGCTTCGGCAGCTTCGGTCTGAAAGCTGTTGGCCGTGGTCGTCTGACTGCCCGTCAGATCGAAGCAGCACGTCGTGCTATGACCCGTGCAGTTAAGCGTCAAGGTAAGATCTGGATCCGTGTGTTCCCGGACAAACCGATCACTGAAAAGCCGCTGGCAGTGCGTATGGGTAAAGGTAAAGGTAACGTGGAGTACTGGGTTGCCTTGATTCAGCCGGGTAAAGTCCTGTATGAAATGGACGGTGTTCCGGAAGAGCTGGCCCGTGAAGCATTCAAGCTGGCAGCAGCGAAACTGCCGATTAAAACCACCTTTGTAACTAAGACGGTGATGTAATGAAAGCAAAAGAGCTGCGTGAGAAGAGCGTTGAAGAGCTGAACACCGAGCTGCTGAACCTGCTGCGTGAGCAGTTCAACCTGCGTATGCAGGCTGCAAGTGGCCAGCTGCAACAGTCTCACCTGTTGAAGCAAGTGCGTCGCGATGTCGCACGCGTTAAGACTTTACTGAACGAGAAGGCGGGTGCGTAATGACCGATAAAATCCGTACTCTGCAAGGTCGCGTTGTTAGCGACAAAATGGAGAAATCCATTGTTGTTGCTATCGAACGTTTTGTGAAACACCCGATCTACGGTAAATTCATCAAGCGTACGACCAAACTGCACGTACATGACGAGAACAACGAATGCGGTATCGGTGACGTGGTTGAAATCCGCGAATGCCGTCCGCTGTCCAAGACTAAATCCTGGACGCTGGTTCGCGTTGTAGAGAAAGCGGTTCTGTAATACAGTACACTCTCTCGATACGAATAAACGGCTCAGAAATGAGCCGTTTATTTTTTCTACCCATATCCTTGAAGCGGTGTTATAATGCCGCGCCCTCGATATGGGGATTTTTAACGACCTGATTTTCGGGTCTCAGTAGTAGTTGACATTAGCGGAGCACTAAAATGATCCAAGAACAGACTATGCTGAACGTCGCCGACAACTCCGGTGCACGTCGCGTAATGTGTATCAAGGTTCTGGGTGGCTCGCACCGTCGCTACGCAGGCGTAGGCGACATCATCAAGATCACCATCAAAGAAGCAATTCCGCGTGGTAAGGTCAAAAAAGGTGATGTGCTGAAGGCGGTAGTGGTGCGCACCAAGAAGGGTGTTCGTCGCCCGGACGGTTCTGTCATTCGCTTCGATGGTAATGCTTGTGTTCTTCTGAACAACAACAGCGAGCAGCCTATCGGTACGCGTATTTTTGGGCCGGTAACTCGTGAGCTTCGTAGTGAGAAGTTCATGAAAATTATCTCTCTGGCACCAGAAGTACTCTAAGGAGCGAATCATGGCAGCGAAAATCCGTCGTGATGACGAAGTTATCGTGTTAACCGGTAAAGATAAAGGTAAACGCGGTAAAGTTAAGAATGTCCTGTCTTCCGGCAAGGTCATTGTTGAAGGTATCAACCTGGTTAAGAAACATCAGAAGCCGGTTCCGGCCCTGAACCAACCGGGTGGCATCGTTGAAAAAGAAGCCGCTATTCAGGTTTCCAACGTAGCAATCTTCAATGCGGCAACCGGCAAGGCTGACCGTGTAGGCTTTAGATTCGAAGACGGCAAAAAAGTCCGTTTCTTCAAGTCTAACAGCGAAACTATCAAGTAATTTGGAGTAGTACGATGGCGAAACTGCATGATTACTACAAAGACGAAGTAGTTAAAAAACTCATGACTGAGTTTAACTACAATTCTGTCATGCAAGTCCCTCGGGTCGAGAAGATCACCCTGAACATGGGTGTTGGTGAAGCGATCGCTGACAAAAAACTGCTGGATAACGCAGCAGCAGACCTGGCAGCAATCTCCGGTCAAAAACCGCTGATCACCAAAGCACGCAAATCTGTTGCAGGCTTCAAAATCCGTCAGGGCTATCCGATCGGCTGTAAAGTAACTCTGCGTGGCGAACGCATGTGGGAGTTCTTTGAGCGCCTGATCACTATTGCTGTACCTCGTATCCGTGACTTCCGTGGCCTGTCCGCTAAGTCTTTCGACGGTCGTGGTAACTACAGCATGGGTGTCCGTGAGCAGATCATCTTCCCAGAAATCGACTACGATAAAGTCGACCGCGTTCGTGGTTTGGATATTACCATTACCACTACTGCGAAATCTGACGAAGAAGGCCGCGCTCTGCTGGCTGCCTTTGACTTCCCGTTCCGCAAGTAAGGTAGGGTTACTAAATGGCTAAGCAATCAATGAAAGCACGCGAAGTAAAACGCGTAGCTTTAGCTGATAAATACTTCGCGAAACGCGCTGAACTGAAAGCGATCATCTCTGATGTGAACGCTTCCGACGAAGATCGTTGGAACGCTGTTCTCAAGCTGCAGACTCTGCCGCGTGATTCCAGCCCGTCTCGTCAGCGTAACCGCTGCCGTCAAACAGGTCGTCCGCATGGTTTCCTGCGGAAGTTCGGGTTGAGCCGTATTAAGGTCCGTGAAGCCGCTATGCGCGGTGAAATCCCGGGTCTGAAAAAGGCTAGCTGGTAATTGTCACCAATTGAATCACGGGAGTAAAGACAGATGAGCATGCAAGATCCGATCGCGGATATGCTGACCCGTATCCGTAACGGTCAGGCCGCGAACAAAGCTGCGGTCACCATGCCTTCCTCCAAGCTGAAAGTGGCAATCGCCAACGTGCTGAAGGAAGAAGGTTTTATTGAAGATTTTAAAGTTGAAGGCGACACCAAGCCTGAACTGGAACTTACTCTGAAGTATTTCCAGGGCAAAGCTGTTGTAGAAAGCATTCAGCGTGTCAGCCGCCCAGGTCTGCGCATCTATAAACGTAAAGATGAGCTGCCGAAAGTTATGGCGGGTCTGGGTATCGCAGTTGTTTCTACCTCTAAAGGTGTTATGACTGATCGTGCAGCGCGCCAGGCTGGTCTTGGTGGCGAAATTATCTGCTACGTAGCCTAATCGGAGGAAAAAATGTCTCGTGTTGCTAAAGCACCGGTCGTTGTTCCTGCCGGCGTTGACGTAAAAATCAACGGTCAGGTTATTACGATCAAAGGTAAAAACGGCGAGCTGACTCGTACTCTCAACGATGCTGTTGAAGTTAAACATGCAGATAATACCCTGACCTTCGGTCCGCGTGATGGTTACGCAGACGGTTGGGCACAGGCTGGTACCGCGCGTGCCCTGCTGAACTCAATGGTTATCGGTGTTACCGAAGGCTTCACTAAGAAGCTGCAGCTGGTTGGTGTAGGTTACCGTGCAGCGGTTAAAGGCAATGTGATTAACCTGTCTCTGGGTTTCTCTCATCCTGTTGACCATCAGCTGCCTGCGGGTATCACTGCTGAATGTCCGACTCAGACTGAAATCGTGCTGAAAGGCGCTGATAAGCAGGTGATCGGCCAGGTTGCAGCGGATCTGCGCGCCTACCGTCGTCCTGAGCCTTATAAAGGCAAGGGTGTTCGTTACGCCGACGAAGTCGTGCGTACCAAAGAGGCTAAGAAGAAGTAAGGTAACACTATGGATAAGAAATCTGCTCGTATCCGTCGTGCGACCCGCGCACGCCGCAAGCTCCAGGAGCTGGGCGCAACTCGCCTGGTGGTACATCGTACCCCGCGTCACATTTACGCACAGGTAATTGCACCGAACGGTTCTGAAGTTCTGGTAGCTGCTTCTACTGTAGAAAAAGCTATCGCTGAACAACTGAAGTACACCGGTAACAAAGACGCGGCTGCAGCTGTGGGTAAAGCTGTCGCTGAACGCGCTCTGGAAAAAGGCATCAAAGATGTATCCTTTGACCGTTCCGGGTTCCAATATCATGGTCGTGTCCAGGCACTGGCAGATGCTGCCCGTGAAGCTGGCCTTCAGTTCTAAGGTAGAGGTGTAAGATGGCTCACATCGAAAAACAAGCTGGCGAACTGCAGGAAAAGCTGATCGCGGTAAACCGCGTATCTAAAACCGTTAAAGGTGGTCGTATTTTCTCCTTCACAGCTCTGACTGTAGTTGGCGATGGTAACGGTCGCGTTGGTTTTGGTTACGGTAAAGCGCGTGAAGTTCCAGCAGCGATCCAGAAAGCGATGGAAAAAGCCCGTCGCAATATGATTAACGTCGCGCTGAATAACGGCACTCTGCAACACCCTGTTAAAGGTGTTCACACGGGTTCTCGCGTATTCATGCAGCCGGCTTCCGAAGGTACCGGTATCATCGCCGGTGGTGCAATGCGCGCCGTTCTGGAAGTCGCTGGGGTTCATAACGTTCTGGCTAAAGCATATGGTTCCACCAACCCGATCAACGTGGTTCGTGCAACTATTGATGGCCTGGAAAATATGAATTCTCCAGAAATGGTCGCTGCCAAGCGTGGTAAATCCGTTGAAGAAATTCTGGGGAAATAAACCATGGCAAAGACTATTAAAATTACTCAAACCCGCAGTGCAATCGGTCGTCTGCCGAAACACAAGGCAACGCTGCTTGGCCTGGGTCTGCGTCGTATTGGTCACACCGTAGAGCGCGAGGATACTCCTGCTATTCGCGGTATGATCAACGCGGTTTCCTTCATGGTTAAAGTTGAGGAGTAAGAGATGCGTTTAAATACTCTGTCTCCGGCCGAAGGCTCCAAAAAGGCGGGTAAACGCCTGGGTCGTGGTATCGGTTCTGGCCTCGGTAAAACCGGTGGTCGTGGTCACAAAGGTCAGAAGTCTCGTTCTGGCGGTGGCGTACGTCGCGGTTTCGAGGGTGGTCAGATGCCTCTGTACCGTCGTCTGCCGAAATTCGGCTTCACTTCTCGTAAAGCAGCGATTACAGCCGAAGTTCGTCTGTCTGACCTGGCTAAAGTAGAAGGCGGTGTAGTAGACCTGAACACGCTGAAAGCGGCTAACATTATCGGTATCCAGATCGAGTTCGCGAAAGTGATCCTGGCTGGCGAAGTAACGACTCCGGTAACTGTTCGTGGCCTGCGTGTTACTAAAGGCGCTCGTGCTGCTATCGAAGCTGCTGGCGGTAAAATCGAGGAATAAGTAGCAGATGGCTAAACAACCGGGATTAGATTTTCAAAGTGCCAAAGGTGGCTTAGGCGAGCTGAAACGCAGACTGCTGTTTGTTATCGGTGCGCTGATTGTGTTCCGTATTGGCTCTTTTATTCCGATCCCTGGTATTGATGCCGCTGTACTTGCCAAACTGCTTGAGCAACAGCGAGGCACCATCATTGAGATGTTTAACATGTTCTCTGGTGGTGCTCTCAGCCGTGCTTCTATCTTTGCTCTGGGGATCATGCCGTATATTTCGGCGTCGATCATTATCCAGCTGCTGACGGTGGTTCACCCAACGTTGGCAGAAATTAAGAAAGAAGGGGAGTCTGGTCGTCGTAAGATCAGCCAGTACACCCGCTACGGTACTCTGGTGCTGGCAATATTCCAGTCGATCGGTATTGCTACCGGTCTGCCGAATATGCCTGGTATGCAAGGCCTGGTGATTAACCCGGGCTTTGCATTCTACTTCACCGCTGTTGTAAGTCTGGTCACAGGAACGATGTTCCTGATGTGGTTGGGCGAACAGATCACTGAACGAGGTATCGGCAACGGTATTTCAATCATTATCTTCGCCGGTATTGTCGCGGGACTCCCGCCAGCCATTGCCCATACTATCGAGCAAGCGCGTCAAGGCGACCTGCACTTCCTCGTGTTGCTGTTGGTTGCAGTATTAGTATTTGCAGTGACGTTCTTTGTTGTATTTGTTGAGCGTGGTCAACGCCGCATTGTGGTAAACTACGCGAAACGTCAGCAAGGTCGTCGTGTCTATGCTGCACAGAGCACACATTTACCGCTGAAAGTGAATATGGCGGGGGTAATCCCGGCAATCTTCGCTTCCAGTATTATTCTGTTCCCGGCGACCATCGCGTCATGGTTCGGGGGCGGTACTGGTTGGAACTGGCTGACAACAATTTCGCTGTATTTGCAGCCTGGGCAACCGCTTTATGTGTTACTCTATGCGTCTGCAATCATCTTCTTCTGTTTCTTCTACACGGCGTTGGTTTTCAACCCGCGTGAAACAGCAGATAACCTGAAGAAGTCCGGTGCATTTGTACCAGGAATTCGTCCGGGAGAGCAAACGGCGAAGTATATCGATAAAGTAATGACCCGCCTGACCCTGGTTGGTGCGCTGTATATTACCTTTATCTGCCTGATCCCGGAGTTCATGCGTGATGCAATGAAAGTACCGTTCTACTTCGGTGGGACCTCACTGCTTATCGTTGTTGTCGTGATTATGGACTTTATGGCTCAAGTGCAAACTCTGATGATGTCCAGTCAGTATGAGTCTGCATTGAAGAAGGCGAACCTGAAAGGCTACGGCCGATAATTGGTCGCCCGAGAAGTTACGGAGAGTAAAAATGAAAGTTCGTGCTTCCGTCAAGAAATTATGCCGTAACTGCAAAATCGTTAAGCGTGATGGTGTCATCCGTGTGATTTGCAGTGCCGAGCCGAAGCATAAACAGCGCCAAGGCTGATTTTTTCGCATATTTTTCTTGCAAAGTTGGGTTGAGCTGGCTAGATTAGCCAGCCAATCTTTTGTATGTCTGTGCGTTTCCATTTGAGTATCCTGAAAACGGGCTTTTCAGCATGGAACGTACATATTAAATAGTAGGAGTGCATAGTGGCCCGTATAGCAGGCATTAACATTCCTGATCATAAGCATGCCGTAATCGCATTAACTTCGATTTATGGCGTCGGCAAGACCCGTTCTAAAGCCATCCTGGCTGCAGCGGGTATCGCTGAAGATGTTAAGATCAGTGAGCTGTCTGAAGGACAAATCGACACGCTGCGTGACGAAGTTGCCAAATTTGTCGTTGAAGGTGATCTGCGCCGTGAAATCAGCATGAGCATCAAGCGCCTGATGGATCTTGGTTGCTATCGCGGTTTGCGTCATCGTCGTGGTCTCCCGGTTCGCGGTCAGCGTACCAAGACCAACGCACGTACCCGTAAGGGTCCGCGCAAACCGATCAAGAAATAATCGGGGTGATTGAATAATGGCAAAGGCACCAATTCGTGCACGTAAACGTGTAAGAAAACAAGTCTCTGACGGCGTGGCTCATATCCATGCTTCTTTCAACAACACCATCGTGACTATCACTGATCGTCAGGGTAACGCGTTGGGTTGGGCAACAGCCGGTGGTTCCGGTTTCCGTGGTTCTCGCAAATCCACTCCGTTTGCAGCTCAGGTTGCAGCAGAGCGTTGCGCTGACGCCGTGAAAGAATACGGCATCAAGAATCTGGAAGTTATGGTTAAAGGTCCGGGTCCAGGCCGCGAATCTACTATTCGTGCTCTGAACGCCGCAGGTTTCCGCATCACTAACATTACTGATGTGACTCCGATCCCTCATAACGGTTGTCGTCCGCCGAAAAAACGTCGCGTATAACGCCTCGTTTTCCAGGTTTGTTGGAGAAAGAAAATGGCAAGATATTTGGGTCCTAAGCTCAAGCTGAGCCGTCGTGAGGGCACCGACTTATTCCTTAAGTCTGGCGTTCGCGCGATCGATACCAAGTGTAAAATTGAACAAGCTCCTGGCCAGCACGGTGCGCGTAAACCGCGTCTGTCTGACTATGGTGTGCAGTTGCGTGAAAAGCAAAAAGTTCGCCGTATCTATGGTGTGCTGGAGCGTCAGTTCCGTAACTACTACAAAGAAGCAGCACGTCTGAAAGGCAACACCGGTGAAAACCTGTTGGCTCTGCTGGAAGGTCGTCTGGACAACGTTGTATACCGTATGGGCTTCGGTGCCACTCGTGCAGAAGCACGTCAGCTGGTTAGCCATAAAGCAATTATGGTAAACGGTCGTGTTGTTAACATCGCTTCTTATCAGGTTAGTCCGAATGACGTTGTAAGCATTCGTGAGAAAGCGAAGAAGCAGTCTCGCGTGAAAGCCGCTCTGGAGCTGGCTGAGCAGCGTGAAAAGCCAACCTGGCTGGAAGTTGATGCTGGCAAGATGGAAGGTACGTTTAAGCGTAAGCCGGAGCGTTCTGATCTGTCTGCGGACATTAACGAACACCTGATCGTCGAGCTTTACTCCAAGTAAAGCTTAGTACCAAAGAGAGGACACAATGCAGGGTTCTGTGACAGAGTTTCTAAAACCGCGCCTGGTTGATATCGAGCAAGTGAGTTCGACGCACGCCAAGGTGACCCTTGAGCCTTTAGAGCGTGGCTTTGGCCATACTCTGGGTAACGCACTGCGCCGTATTCTGCTCTCATCGATGCCGGGTTGCGCGGTGACCGAGGTTGAGATTGATGGTGTACTACATGAGTACAGCACCAAAGAAGGCGTTCAGGAAGATATCCTGGAAATCCTGCTCAACCTGAAAGGGCTGGCGGTGAGAGTTCAGGGCAAAGATGAAGTTATTCTTACCTTGAATAAATCTGGCATTGGCCCTGTGACTGCAGCCGATATCACCCACGACGGTGATGTCGAAATCGTCAAGCCGCAGCACGTGATCTGCCACCTGACCGATGAGAACGCGTCTATTAGCATGCGTATCAAAGTTCAGCGCGGTCGTGGTTATGTGCCGGCTTCTACCCGAATTCATTCGGAAGAAGATGAGCGCCCAATCGGCCGTCTGCTGGTCGACGCATGCTACAGCCCTGTGGAGCGTATTGCCTACAATGTTGAAGCAGCGCGTGTAGAACAGCGTACCGACCTGGACAAGCTGGTCATCGAAATGGAAACCAACGGCACAATCGATCCTGAAGAGGCGATTCGTCGTGCGGCAACCATTCTGGCTGAACAACTGGAAGCTTTCGTTGACTTACGTGATGTACGTCAGCCTGAAGTGAAAGAAGAGAAACCAGAGTTCGATCCGATCCTGCTGCGCCCTGTTGACGATCTGGAATTGACTGTCCGCTCTGCTAACTGCCTTAAAGCAGAAGCTATCCACTATATCGGTGATCTGGTACAGCGTACCGAGGTTGAGCTCCTTAAAACGCCTAACCTTGGTAAAAAATCTCTTACTGAGATTAAAGACGTGCTGGCTTCCCGTGGACTGTCTCTGGGCATGCGCCTGGAAAACTGGCCACCGGCAAGCATCGCTGACGAGTAACCGGATCACAGGTTAAGGTTTTACTGAGAAGGATAAGGTCATGCGCCATCGTAAGAGTGGTCGTCAACTGAACCGCAACAGCAGCCATCGCCAGGCTATGTTCCGCAATATGGCAGGTTCACTGGTTCGTCATGAAATCATCAAGACGACTCTGCCTAAAGCGAAAGAGCTGCGCCGCGTAGTTGAGCCGCTGATTACTCTTGCCAAGACTGATAGCGTTGCTAATCGTCGTCTGGCATTCGCCCGTACTCGTGATAACGAGATCGTGGCAAAACTGTTTAACGAACTGGGCCCGCGTTTCGCGAGCCGTGCCGGTGGTTACACTCGTATTCTGAAGTGTGGCTTCCGTGCAGGCGACAACGCGCCGATGGCTTACATCGAGCTGGTTGATCGTTCAGAGAAAGCAGAAGCTGCTGCAGAGTAATCTGAAGCAACGTAAAAAAACCCGCCCCGGCGGGTTTTTTTATACCCGTAGCATCCCCACTTATCTACAATAGCTGTACTCTTTTTGTTCATCCCCTGGAGTATTTATGTGGTTACTTGACCAGTGGGCAGAGCGCCATATAGCAGAAGCGCAAGCGAAAGGTGAGTTTGATAACCTGGCAGGTAGCGGCGAACCATTGATACTGGATGATGATTCTCATGTGCCACCGGAATTACGTGCGGGGTATCGCTTGCTGAAGAATGCCGGTTGCTTACCTCCAGAACTTGAGCAACGGAGGGAAGCAATTCAGCTTCTGGATATCCTCAAAGGTATCCGTCACGATGATCCGCAATATCAAGAGGTTAGCCGTCGATTGTCATTACTGGAATTGAAGCTGCGACAAGCTGGATTGAGTACCGATTTTTTACGCGGCGATTATGCTGACAAGTTGTTGAATAAAATCAACGATAACTAGTGGAGTATGTATGTATCGCATTGGTGAGCTGGCAAAAATGGCGGAAGTAACACCCGACACGATTCGTTATTACGAAAAGCAGCAGATGATGGAGCATGAAGTGCGTACTGAAGGTGGGTTTCGCCTGTATACCGAAAGCGATCTCCAGCGATTGAAATTTATCCGCCATGCCAGACAACTAGGTTTCAGTCTGGAGTCGATCCGCGAGTTGCTGTCGATCCGTATCGATCCTGAACACCATACCTGTCAGGAGTCAAAAGGCATTGTGCAGGAAAGATTGCAGGAAGTCGAAGCACGGATAGCCGAGTTGCAGAGTATGCAGCGTTCCTTGCAACGCCTTAACGATGCCTGTTGTGGGACCGCCCATAGCAGTGTTTATTGCTCGATTCTTGAAGCTCTTGAACAAGGGGCGAGTGGCGTTAAGAGTGGCTGTTGATTTTTTGCACTGGCAGGATTACACTCGCGCCGTTAAATAACCAACTGGAGTTTTTATGAGCCGATATCAGCATACTAAAGGGCAGATAAAGGATAATGCGATAGAAGCATTACTACATGATCCCTTATTCCGACAGCGAGTAGAGAAAAATAAGAAAGGGAAAGGCAGTTACATGCGAAAAGGAAAACATGGCAATCGGGGGAACTGGGAGGCTAGTGGCAAGAAAGTAAATCACTTTTTTACCACTGGCCTTCTGCTTTCAGGTGTTTGTTAAGAGCGGTTATTCTGCTCTTTCAGCAAATCACGAATTTCTGTCAGTAATACTTCTTCTTTAGTTGGTGCTGGTGCGGCTGCTGGTTCTTCTTTTTTCCGATTCAGTTTGTTGATTAGCTTAATCGCCATAAAGATGGCAAAGGCTACAATCAGAAAATCAAAGACGTTTTGAATGAAGACACCGTAATGCATCACAACAGCAGGGATATCCCCCTGCGCATCGCGTAGCGTGACAGCAAACTGTTTAAAGTCGATCCCGCCAATTAATAAGCCCAGTGGTGGCATGATGATATCGGCAACCAGTGAAGATACAATCTTCCCGAATGCCGCACCGATAATGACACCCACCGCCAAATCCACCACGTTCCCGCGCATCGCAAATTCGCGAAATTCTTTAATAATGCTCATGTTATTCTCCCTATGAATCCGACAACCATAAGTCTAACAAATGTTAAGCCATTTTCCTGCCAGGAATGAATTTAATTAATCCTTGATAATCAAAGGGAAATAATAAGGCGTCATTAGACGCCTTATTAATTACAAGAAGAAAGGGCTTGGCTGGAAGAGTCTTTCGACGTCGGTAATAAACTTTTTATCTGTGAGGAACATAATTACGTGATCGCCTTGCTCAATGCGCAGATTGTCATTGGCAATCATCACGTCGTTTCCACGTACCACCGCTCCAATAATCGTTCCTGGCGGTAGCTTGATTTCGTCAATGACTCTGCCGACAACGCGTGAGGTGCTTTCATCACCGTGAGCAACGGCTTCAATAGCTTCTGCTACGCCGCGGCGCAATGAGGAAACACCAACAATATCTGCTTTTCGCACATGGCTAAGCAACGCAGAAATAGTTGCTTGTTGTGGTGAAATCGCAATATCGATCACGCTCCCCTGAACCAGATCCACATAAGCGCGACGCTGGATCAATACCATCACCTTTTTCGCACCCATACGTTTGGCAAGCATGGCGGACATGATATTGGCCTCGTCATCGTTGGTGACGGCAATAAACAGATCAACTTGATCGATATGTTCTTCAGCCAGCAGTTCTTGATCCGACGCATCACCAAAAAAGACGATCGTATTCTGCAACTTTTCCGCCAGTTCGGCAGCGCGCTGCTGATTACGTTCGATGAGTTTAACGCTGTAATCTTTTTCCAGACGACGCGCCAGCCCTGCACCGATATTACCGCCACCAACCAGCATGATCCGCTTATACGGTTTTTCCAGTCGCTGTAATTCACTCATCACCGCGCGGATATGCTGTGAAGCGGCAATAAAGAACACTTCATCACCAGCCTCAACAATGGTCGAACCTTGCGGACGAATGGGGCGATCGTGGCGGAAAATTGCTGCCACACGAGTATCGATATGGGGCATATGTTCGCGCATGGTCGAAAGTGCATTACCAATCAGCGGGCCGCCATAATAGGCTTTAACCACAGCCAGGCTGACTTTACCCTCAGCGAAGTTCACCACCTGCAATGCGCCGGGATACTCAATCAGTCGGTAAATATTATCGATAACCAACTGCTCTGGTGCGATCAGATGATCAATCGGCACAGCATCTGAATGAAATAGCTTATCGGCATCGCGCACGTAGTCTGGTGAGCGGATACGAGCGATGCGATTAGGGGTGTTGAAAAGTGAGTAGGCTACCTGGCAGGCAACCATATTGGTTTCATCTGAACTGGTTACAGCAACCAGCATATCGGCGTCGTCGGCACCTGCCTCCCGCAATACGCGTGGATGAGAGCCATGCCCCTGCACGACCCGCAGGTCAAATTTATCCTGTAAGGTCCGCAGACGCTCACCGTTGGTATCGACAACAGTAATATCGTTGTTCTCGCCAACCAGGTTTTCCGCCAGTGTGCCGCCAACCTGGCCGGCACCCAGAATGATAATTTTCATCAGTCGCGACCCGTTATCTCATCACTTTTTGATTAGCTTAGCGTAAAAGAAGCCGTCGCCCTCTTCGGCACCAGGCAGATTTTGTTTACCCGGTTGCTCTGGTGTTCCTGTTTCGCAAAGTTCGGCATCAGCGGTACGTTGCAAAAAGGCTTTAATCTGCAGGCTATTCTCTTCCGGTAACACCGAACAGGTGGCATAGACCAGGGTTCCACCGGATTTTAAATGCGGCCAAATGGCGTCGAGAATTTCAGACTGCAATTGCGCGAGTTCTGGGATATCGCGATCGCGACGTAACCATTTAATATCCGGATGGCGACGAATCACACCGGTTGCTGAACAAGGCGCATCTAATAAAATGCGATCAAACTGTTGCTCGCCACACCATTGAGAAGGGTAACGGCCATCACCTTGTTTCACGGTCGCCTTCATACCAAGGCGTTTTAAATTGTCGTAAACCCGAGAGAGGCGCTGTTCGTCGATATCAACCGCAACAACCTGCGCTTCTGGTGCCACCTCAAGGATATGCGTTGTTTTACCGCCGGGGGCGGCACAAAGATCCAAAATGTGTTCACCGTTTTGTGGCGCAAGCCAGGTCATGCAACCTTGTGCTGATGCATCCTGAACGGTAACCCATCCGTCTTCAAAACCAGGTAGCGCATGAACAGGTGCAGGTGTTTCCAGACGTACAGCATCAGGGTAATCCGCATGCGGGAAACCTTTCATTCCTGCTTCATCCAGCAATGCAAGCCAGCTGTCGCGGGAATGATGCGTACGATTAACGCGCAGCCACATTGGCGGACGCTGGTTATTGGCTTCGACGATGGATTGCCACTGCTCTGGATACGCTTTTTGCAGACGCTTCAGCAACCAGGAAGGATGCAGATAACGTGCATCACTGGCATTAAACTCGGCTAATAACTCTTCTTGCTGACGCTGGAACTGGCGTAATACACCGTTTATCAACCCTTTAAGTTGCGGACGCTTAATTGCGATAGCGCCTTCAACCGTTTCAGCCAGCGCAGCATGAGGTGGAATGCGGGTATAAAGCAGTTGATACAAACCAACCATAATCAGGTAATGCACGGTCCGCTGTTTGCCGGTCATCGGACGGGCCATTAACTTATTAATCAGCCAGTCTAACTGCGAAAGCGTACGCAGTACGCCAAAGCACAACTCTTGAAGAAGTGCTTTGTCTTTATCGGAAACTTTTTGCTGGAGCGGTGGCAGAATGTTGCTTAATGATTGCCCTTGCTCGACGACTTGTTCAACGGCCTGGGCCGCCATGCTACGTAAATTACGTTGTTTTTTCATAAGTATAAAAATGCCCGGCAAGACCGGGCTTAGAAGAGTGGACTATCAGACCAGACGGTTGCCCGGAACAAACCATTCCCGACGAGAGTTCAGGAGGTCTTGCGCGCTCATCGCTTTCTTACCCGCAGGTTGTAACGAGAGCAGGTTCAGGATGCCATCACCCGTCGCAACCTGAATGCCTTGTTTGTTGGCTTCAAGGATCGTTCCTGGTGCAGCGTTGGTTGCCGTATCAATGACCGATGCTTTCCAGACTTTAACCGGCTGTCCTTCAATTTCTACCCAGCTCATTGGCCATGGATTGAAAGCGCGAATGCAGCGTTCAAGCTGTGCTGCCGAAAGTGACCAGTCAATACGCGCTTCTTCTTTACTCAACTTCTCGGCGTAAGTGACAAGAGTTTCGTCCTGAACTTCTGGTTTCGCCGTGCCGTCTGCCAATTGTTTCAACGTGGTGATAAGCCCTTGTGGGCCAAGCTCTGCCAGCTTGTCGTACAGCGTACCACTGGTATCTTCTGCAGTAATCGGGCAGGAGAGCTTATAGAGCATGTCACCGGTGTCTAAACCAACATCCATTTGCATAATGGTCACACCAGTTTCTGCATCACCCGCCCATAGTGAGCGTTGGATTGGTGCAGCACCGCGCCAGCGTGGCAGCAGTGAACCATGAACGTTGATACAGCCAAGACGCGGCATCTCCAGCACTGCTTTAGGCAGAATTAAGCCATAGGCGACGACAACCATAACATCAGCCTGTAGATCGGCGACCAGTTGCTGGTTTTCTTGTGGACGCAGGGAAACAGGTTGAAAAACGGGCAGACCTTTTTCCTCAGCCAGAACTTTAACCGGGCTGGGCATCAGTTTTTTACCGCGTCCTGCCGGTCGGTCTGGCTGGGTGAACACGCCAACGACGTTATGACCAGAAGACAACAGCGCGTCGAGATGACGCGCTGCAAAGTCAGGTGTACCCGCAAAAATAATACGTAGTGATTCTGACACGTTAGTTCTTATCCTTAAGCCCGGGCTTTCAGACGATCCAGTTTTTCAACTTTCTGACGAATACGTTGTTGTTTCAGCGGTGACAGATAATCCATAAACAGTTTGCCGACCAGGTGATCCATCTCATGCTGAATACAGATGGCTAACAGACCATCTGCTTCCAGTTCAAATGGTTTACCGTCGCGGTCCAGGGCGCGAATTTTAACTTTCTCTGCGCGTGGCACTAAAGCACGTTGTTCAGGGATCGACAGGCATCCTTCTTCAATGCCTGTTTCGCCGCTTTTTTCTAAAAGCTCCGGATTGATTAACACCAGCCGTTCGTCACGGTTTTCCGAAACATCAATAACAATGATACGTTGATGGATATCAACCTGGGTTGCCGCCAGGCCAATACCTTCTTCTGCGTACATCGTCTCGAACATATCATCGACGATACGCTGAATTTCTGCATTCACTTCTTCTACCGGTTTAGCAACTTTGCGAAGCCGCTCGTCCGGAATATGTAACACTTGCAAAACTGACATAAATCTCCAGAGATGTGTTCAGGAGTTAGAAAGATTATTTCTTCTATTCTAGACAAATCCCCCTCTGATTGACAGCATCACTGACCAATCGCAAAGATTGCTAAGGCTGCTTATGGCAGGGAGATAAGGATGGTCGATACAGAAATTTGGCTGCGTTTAATGAGCGTCAGCAGCTTGTACGGCGATGATATGGTCCGTATCGCTCACTGGCTGGCAAAACAGTCGCATATTGATGCGGTTGTATTGCAGCAAACAGGGCTTACATTGCGGCAGGCACAACGCTTTCTTTCATTTCCACGAAAGAGTATCGAAAGCTCACTTTGTTGGTTGGAGCAACCCAACCATCATTTAATCCCTGCGGACAGCGAATTTTATCCTCCTCAACTTCTGGCGACGACAGATTACCCCGGCGCACTGTTTGTTGAAGGAGAACTGCACGCGCTGCATTCATTTCAGCTTGCCGTAGTGGGGAGTCGGGCGCATTCATGGTATGGCGAGCGATGGGGACGATTATTTTGCGAAACTCTGGCGAAGCGTGGAGTGACAATTACGAGTGGACTGGCGCGTGGAATCGATGGTGTGGCGCATAAAGCGGCCTTACAGGTAAATGGCGTCAGCATTGCTGTATTGGGGAATGGACTTAATACCATTCATCCGCGTCGCCATGCCCGACTGGCTACCAGTTTGCTTGAACATGGTGGGGCACTTGTCTCGGAATTTCCCCTCGATGTTCCACCCCTTGCTTACAATTTCCCACGAAGAAATCGCATTATCAGTGGTCTAAGTAAAGGTGTACTGGTGGTGGAAGCGGCTTTGCGCAGTGGTTCGCTGGTGACAGCACGTTGTGCGCTTGAGCAGGGGCGTGAAGTTTTTGCCCTGCCAGGTCCATTAGGGAATCCGGGAAGCGAAGGGCCTCACTGGTTAATAAAACAAGGTGCGATTCTTGTGACGGAACCGGAAGAAATTCTGGAAAACTTGCAATTTGGATTGCACTGGTTGCCAGACGCCCCTGAAAATTCATTTTATTCACCAGATCAGGAAGACGTGGCATTGCCATTTCCTGAGCTCCTGGCTAACGTAGGAGATGAGGTAACACCTGTTGACGTCGTCGCTGAACGTGCCGGCCAACCTGTGCCAGAGGTAGTTACTCAACTACTCGAACTGGAGTTAGCAGGATGGATCGCAGCTGTACCCGGCGGCTATGTCCGATTGAGGAGGGCATGCCATGTTCGACGTACTAATGTATTTGTTTGAAACCTATATTCACACAGAAGCTGAGTTGCGTGTGGATCAAGACAAACTTGAACAGGATCTTACCGACGCAGGATTTGATCGAGAAGATATCTACAATGCCCTGCTTTGGCTGGAAAAGCTTGCGGATTATCAGGAAGGACTGGCAGAACCGATGCAACTGGCCTCTGATCCACTCTCCATGCGTATTTATACCCCTGAGGAGTGTGAAAGACTGGATGCCAGCTGTCGTGGTTTTCTGCTTTTCCTTGAGCAAATTCAGGTGCTTAACCTTGAAACCCGTGAAATGGTGATAGAGCGAGTGCTCGCGCTGGATACCGCAGAGTTCGACCTGGAAGACCTGAAATGGGTAATCCTGATGGTGTTGTTCAATATTCCGGGCTGCGAAAATGCGTACCAGCAAATGGAAGAATTACTCTTTGAAGTGAATGAAGGTATGCTGCATTAATCATTTCTTTAATTCAGCATAAGTTGTTATGGCGAAATCAGCACTGTTCACGGTGCGTAATAATGAGTCCTGCCCAAAGTGCGGGGCTGAACTGGTTATTCGATCCGGGAAACACGGTCCGTTTCTTGGATGCTCACAGTATCCGGCGTGTGACTACGTCCGTCCTCTGAAATCTTCAGCGGATGGACATATCGTCAAAGTTCTGGAGGGGCAGGTTTGCCCTGCATGTGGCGCAAATCTGGTATTACGCCAGGGACGCTTTGGTATGTTTATTGGTTGCAGTAACTACCCTGAATGCGAACATACCGAACTTATCGATAAACCGGACGAAACAGCAATTACATGTCCCCAATGCCGGACGGGCCATCTGGTCCAGCGCCGCTCCCGTTATGGCAAAACATTTCACTCCTGTGATCGCTACCCGGAGTGTCAATTTGCCATTAACTTCAAACCCATAGCTGGAGAATGCCCTGAGTGTCATTATCCGCTACTCATCGAAAAGAAAACCGCGCAGGGTGTAAAACACTTTTGTGCCAGTAAACAATGTGGAAAGCCGGTTTCGGCGGAATAATAACGTGAATAATAACCTGCAAGGAGACGCTATCGCAGCTGCGATAGATGTCCTCAATGAAGAACGTGTCATCGCCTATCCAACGGAAGCCGTTTTCGGTGTTGGGTGCGATCCTGATAGCGAAACAGCAGTGATGCGACTGTTGGAGTTAAAACAGCGTCCGGTTGATAAGGGGCTGATTTTAATCGCAGCAAATTACGAGCAGCTTAAACCCTATATTGATGACACCATGTTGACTGACGTGCAGCGTGAAACCATTTTTTCCCGCTGGCCAGGTCCTGTCACCTTTGTCTTTCCCGCGCCTGCGACAACACCGCGCTGGTTGACGGGCCGCTTTGATTCGCTTGCTATACGAGTCACCGACCATCCGTTGGTGGTTGCTTTGTGCCAGGCTTATGGTAAACCGCTGGTTTCTACCAGTGCCAACTTGAGTGGATTGCCACCTTGTCGAACAGTAGACGAAGTTCGCGCACAATTTGGCGCGGCGTTCCCGGTTGTGCCTGGTGAAACGGGGGGGCGTTTAAATCCTTCAGAAATCCGCGATGCCCTGACGGGTGAACTGTTTCGACAGGGGTAACATAATGGAAACCTATGCTGTTTTTGGTAATCCGATAGCCCACAGCAAATCGCCATTCATTCATCAGCAATTTGCTCAGCAACTGAATATTGAACATCCCTATGGGCGCGTGTTGGCACCCATCAATGATTTCGTCAACACACTGAACGCTTTCTTTAGTGCTGGTGGTAAAGGTGCGAATGTGACGGTGCCTTTTAAAGAAGAGGCTTTTGCCAGAGCGGATGAGCTTACTGAACGGGCAGCGTTGGCTGGAGCAGTTAATACCCTCAAGCGTTTAGAAGATGGACGCCTGCTGGGGGACAATACCGATGGTATAGGCTTGTTAAGCGATCTGGAACGTCTGTCTTTTATCCGTCCTGGTTTACGTATTCTGCTCATCGGCGCTGGTGGAGCATCTCGCGGCGTACTACTGCCACTTCTTTCCCTGGACTGTGCGGTGACAATCACCAATCGAACGGTATCCCGCGCGGAAGAGTTGGCTAAATTGTTTGCGCACACTGGCAGTATTCAGACGTTGAGTATGGGCGAACTGGAAGGTCATGAGTTTGATCTCATTATTAATGCCACATCCAGTGGCATCAGTGGTGATATTCCGGCGATCCCGTCATCGCTCATTCATCCAGGCATTTATTGCTATGACATGTTCTATCAGAAAGGAAAAACTCCTTTTCTGGCATGGTGTGAGCAGCGAGGCTCAAAGCGTAATGCTGATGGTTTAGGAATGCTGGTGGCACAGGCGGCTCATGCCTTCCTTCTTTGGCATGGCGTTCTGCCTGATGTAGAACCAGTTATAAAGCAATTGCAGGAGGAATTGTCCGCGTGAATCAGGCCATCCAGTTTCCGGACAGAGAAGAGTGGGTCGAGAATAAAAAATGTGTATGTTTTCCCGCTCTCGTGAATGGCATGCAACTGACATGTGCGATCTCTGGCGATAGCCTGGCGTATCGCTTTACTGGAGATACGCCAGAGCAGTGGTTAGCGAGTTTTCGTCAGCATCGCTGGGACCTGGAAGAAGAAGCGGAAAACTTAATTCAGGAACAAAGTGAAGATGATCAAGGTTGGGTCTGGTTACCCTGATCCAGGTATTCGTCTTTCCATTTCACGTAATTATTCGCGGAATAACGTAACCCAGCCTTCTCTTCATCACTTAACGGGCGGATCTGTTTGACGGGACTACCGAGATACAGATATCCGCTCTCCAGCCGTTTATTTTGTGGGACCAGGCTACCCGCACCAATCATCACATCATCTTCTACTATTGCGCCATCAAGTAAAATTGAGCCCATCCCAACCAAAACTCGATTGCCAATGGTGCAGCCGTGGAGCATCACCTTGTGACCAACAGTGACATCTTCGCCAATGGTTAATGGGTTGCCATCTGGGTTGTACGAGGATTTATGAGTGACATGCAACATACTGCCATCCTGGATATTGGTGCGTGCTCCGATCTGTAC
Organism: Shigella dysenteriae; assembly: GCF_022354085.1. Lineage (NCBI taxonomy): Bacteria > Pseudomonadati > Pseudomonadota > Gammaproteobacteria > Enterobacterales > Enterobacteriaceae > Shigella > Shigella dysenteriae. The sequence continues at coordinate 4,328,520 of NZ_CP055055.1, read as the reverse complement.
ATAATGTACATCTCCACGAATCACAACGAGCGGCCAGATCCCCACATCATCAGCCAGACGAACGTCACCAATCACGACACTGCTACCGTCGATCATTACGCGCTGACCGATTTGTGGAAAAAGATCGCGGTATGGGCGTAAAATATCAGACATACTTACCTCAACAATAAATGATTTACTAATGACTTTGGGTACATTATTGGCCTTGTGCAAGTCTTTTAGTATGCAAAAAAGCACCGTTTTGTGTGCGAATGCAGCAAAAAGGGTGAAAAAACAACAAACAGAAAAAAAGATCAAAAAAGTACTTGTGCAAAAAATTGGGATCCCTATAATGCGCCTCCGTTGAGACGACAACGTGAAACACTTCACAAGATGGTCGTAACAACGAAGAGAAAAAATTCTGAAATTCAGGGTTGACTCTGAAAGAGGAAAGCGTAATATACGCCACCTCGCGACAGTGAGCTGAAAGCCGCGTCGCAACTGCTCTTTAACAATTTATCAGACAATCTGTGTGGGCACTCGAAGATGCGGATTCTTAACGTCGCAAGACGAAAAATGAATACCAAGTCTCAAGAGTGAACACGTAATTCATTACGAAGTTTAATTCTTTGAGCATCAAACTTTTAAATTGAAGAGTTTGATCATGGCTCAGATTGAACGCTGGCGGCAGGCCTAACACATGCAAGTCGAACGGTAACAGGAAACAGCTTGCTGTTTCGCTGACGAGTGGCGGACGGGTGAGTAATGTCTGGGAAACTGCCTGATGGAGGGGGATAACTACTGGAAACGGTAGCTAATACCGCATAACGTCGCAAGACCAAAGAGGGGGACCTTCGGGCCTCTTGCCATCGGATGTGCCCAGATGGGATTAGCTAGTAGGTGGGGTAACGGCTCACCTAGGCGACGATCCCTAGCTGGTCTGAGAGGATGACCAGCCACACTGGAACTGAGACACGGTCCAGACTCCTACGGGAGGCAGCAGTGGGGAATATTGCACAATGGGCGCAAGCCTGATGCAGCCATGCCGCGTGTATGAAGAAGGCCTTCGGGTTGTAAAGTACTTTCAGCGGGGAGGAAGGGAGTAAAGTTAATACCTTTGCTCATTGACGTTACCCGCAGAAGAAGCACCGGCTAACTCCGTGCCAGCAGCCGCGGTAATACGGAGGGTGCAAGCGTTAATCGGAATTACTGGGCGTAAAGCGCACGCAGGCGGTTTGTTAAGTCAGATGTGAAATCCCCGGGCTCAACCTGGGAACTGCATCTGATACTGGCAAGCTTGAGTCTCGTAGAGGGGGGTAGAATTCCAGGTGTAGCGGTGAAATGCGTAGAGATCTGGAGGAATACCGGTGGCGAAGGCGGCCCCCTGGACGAAGACTGACGCTCAGGTGCGAAAGCGTGGGGAGCAAACAGGATTAGATACCCTGGTAGTCCACGCCGTAAACGATGTCGACTTGGAGGTTGTGCCCTTGAGGCGTGGCTTCCGGAGCTAACGCGTTAAGTCGACCGCCTGGGGAGTACGGCCGCAAGGTTAAAACTCAAATGAATTGACGGGGGCCCGCACAAGCGGTGGAGCATGTGGTTTAATTCGATGCAACGCGAAGAACCTTACCTGGTCTTGACATCCACAGAACTTTCCAGAGATGGATTGGTGCCTTCGGGAACTGTGAGACAGGTGCTGCATGGCTGTCGTCAGCTCGTGTTGTGAAATGTTGGGTTAAGTCCCGCAACGAGCGCAACCCTTATCCTTTGTTGCCAGCGGTCCGGCCGGGAACTCAAAGGAGACTGCCAGTGATAAACTGGAGGAAGGTGGGGATGACGTCAAGTCATCATGGCCCTTACGACCAGGGCTACACACGTGCTACAATGGCGCATACAAAGAGAAGCGACCTCGCGAGAGCAAGCGGACCTCATAAAGTGCGTCGTAGTCCGGATTGGAGTCTGCAACTCGACTCCATGAAGTCGGAATCGCTAGTAATCGTGGATCAGAATGCCACGGTGAATACGTTCCCGGGCCTTGTACACACCGCCCGTCACACCATGGGAGTGGGTTGCAAAAGAAGTAGGTAGCTTAACCTTCGGGAGGGCGCTTACCACTTTGTGATTCATGACTGGGGTGAAGTCGTAACAAGGTAACCGTAGGGGAACCTGCGGTTGGATCACCTCCTTACCTTAAAGAAGCGTACTTTGCAGTGCTCACACAGATTGTCTGATGAAAATGAGCAGTAAAACCTCTACAGGCTTGTAGCTCAGGTGGTTAGAGCGCACCCCTGATAAGGGTGAGGTCGGTGGTTCAAGTCCACTCAGGCCTACCAAATTTGCACGGCAAATTTGAAGAGGTTTTAACTACATGTTATGGGGCTATAGCTCAGCTGGGAGAGCGCCTGCTTTGCACGCAGGAGGTCTGCGGTTCGATCCCGCATAGCTCCACCATCTCTGTAGTGATTAAATAAAAAATACTTCAGAGTGTACCTGCAAAGGTTCACTGCGAAGTTTTGCTCTTTAAAAATCTGGATCAAGCTGAAAATTGAAACACTGAACAACGAGAGTTGTTCGTGAGTCTCTCAAATTTTCGCAACACGATGATGAATCGAAAGAAACATCTTCGGGTTGTGAGGTTAAGCGACTAAGCGTACACGGTGGATGCCCTGGCAGTCAGAGGCGATGAAGGACGTGCTAATCTGCGATAAGCGTCGGTAAGGTGATATGAACCGTTATAACCGGCGATTTCCGAATGGGGAAACCCAGTGTGTTTCGACACACTATCATTAACTGAATCCATAGGTTAATGAGGCGAACCGGGGGAACTGAAACATCTAAGTACCCCGAGGAAAAGAAATCAACCGAGATTCCCCCAGTAGCGGCGAGCGAACGGGGAGGAGCCCAGAGCCTGAATCAGTGTGTGTGTTAGTGGAAGCGTCTGGAAAGGCGCGCGATACAGGGTGACAGCCCCGTACACAAAAATGCACATACTGTGAGCTCGATGAGTAGGGCGGGACACGTGGTATCCTGTCTGAATATGGGGGGACCATCCTCCAAGGCTAAATACTCCTGACTGACCGATAGTGAACCAGTACCGTGAGGGAAAGGCGAAAAGAACCCCGGCGAGGGGAGTGAAAAAGAACCTGAAACCGTGTACGTACAAGCAGTGGGAGCCTCTTTTATGGGGTGACTGCGTACCTTTTGTATAATGGGTCAGCGACTTATATTCTGTAGCAAGGTTAACCGAATAGGGGAGCCGAAGGGAAACCGAGTCTTAACTGGGCGTTAAGTTGCAGGGTATAGACCCGAAACCCGGTGATCTAGCCATGGGCAGGTTGAAGGTTGGGTAACACTAACTGGAGGACCGAACCGACTAATGTTGAAAAATTAGCGGATGACTTGTGGCTGGGGGTGAAAGGCCAATCAAACCGGGAGATAGCTGGTTCTCCCCGAAAGCTATTTAGGTAGCGCCTCGTGAATTCATCTCCGGGGGTAGAGCACTGTTTCGGCAAGGGGGTCATCCCGACTTACCAACCCGATGCAAACTGCGAATACCGGAGAATGTTATCACGGGAGACACACGGCGGGTGCTAACGTCCGTCGTGAAGAGGGAAACAACCCAGACCGCCAGCTAAGGTCCCAAAGTCATGGTTAAGTGGGAAACGATGTGGGAAGGCCCAGACAGCCAGGATGTTGGCTTAGAAGCAGCCATCATTTAAAGAAAGCGTAATAGCTCACTGGTCGAGTCGGCCTGCGCGGAAGATGTAACGGGGCTAAACCATGCACCGAAGCTGCGGCAGCGACACTATGTGTTGTTGGGTAGGGGAGCGTTCTGTAAGCCTGTGAAGGTGTACTGTGAGGTATGCTGGAGGTATCAGAAGTGCGAATGCTGACATAAGTAACGATAAAGCGGGTGAAAAGCCCGCTCGCCGGAAGACCAAGGGTTCCTGTCCAACGTTAATCGGGGCAGGGTGAGTCGACCCCTAAGGCGAGGCCGAAAGGCGTAGTCGATGGGAAACAGGTTAATATTCCTGTACTTGGTGTTACTGCGAAGGGGGGACGGAGAAGGCTATGTTGGCCGGGCGACGGTTGTCCCGGTTTAAGCGTGTAGGCTGGTTTTCCAGGCAAATCCGGAAAATCAAGGCTGAGGCGTGATGACGAGGCACTACGGTGCTGAAGCAACAAATGCCCTGCTTCCAGGAAAAGCCTCTAAGCATCAGGTAACATCAAATCGTACCCCAAACCGACACAGGTGGTCAGGTAGAGAATACCAAGGCGCTTGAGAGAACTCGGGTGAAGGAACTAGGCAAAATGGTGCCGTAACTTCGGGAGAAGGCACGCTGATATGTAGGTGAAGTCCCTCGCGGATGGAGCTGAAATCAGTCGAAGATACCAGCTGGCTGCAACTGTTTATTAAAAACACAGCACTGTGCAAACACGAAAGTGGACGTATACGGTGTGACGCCTGCCCGGTGCCGGAAGGTTAATTGATGGGGTCAGCGCAAGCGAAGCTCTTGATCGAAGCCCCGGTAAACGGCGGCCGTAACTATAACGGTCCTAAGGTAGCGAAATTCCTTGTCGGGTAAGTTCCGACCTGCACGAATGGCGTAATGATGGCCAGGCTGTCTCCACCCGAGACTCAGTGAAATTGAACTCGCTGTGAAGATGCAGTGTACCCGCGGCAAGACGGAAAGACCCCGTGAACCTTTACTATAGCTTGACACTGAACATTGAGCCTTGATGTGTAGGATAGGTGGGAGGCTTAGAAGTGTGGACGCCAGTCTGCATGGAGCCGACCTTGAAATACCACCCTTTAATGTTTGATGTTCTAACGTTGACCCGTGATCCGGGTTGCGGACAGTGTCTGGTGGGTAGTTTGACTGGGGCGGTCTCCTCCTAAAGAGTAACGGAGGAGCACGAAGGTTGGCTAATCCTGGTCGGACATCAGGAGGTTAGTGCAATGGCATAAGCCAGCTTGACTGCGAGCGTGACGGCGCGAGCAGGTGCGAAAGCAGGTCATAGTGATCCGGTGGTTCTGAATGGAAGGGCCATCGCTCAACGGATAAAAGGTACTCCGGGGATAACAGGCTGATACCGCCCAAGAGTTCATATCGACGGCGGTGTTTGGCACCTCGATGTCGGCTCATCACATCCTGGGGCTGAAGTAGGTCCCAAGGGTATGGCTGTTCGCCATTTAAAGTGGTACGCGAGCTGGGTTTAGAACGTCGTGAGACAGTTCGGTCCCTATCTGCCGTGGGCGCTGGAGAACTGAGGGGGGCTGCTCCTAGTACGAGAGGACCGGAGTGGACGCATCACTGGTGTTCGGGTTGTCATGCCAATGGCACTGCCCGGTAGCTAAATGCGGAAGAGATAAGTGCTGAAAGCATCTAAGCACGAAACTTGCCCCGAGATGAGTTCTCCCTGACCCTTTAAGGGTCCTGAAGGAACGTTGAAGACGACGACGTTGATAGGCCGGGTGTGTAAGCGCAGCGATGCGTTGAGCTAACCGGTACTAATGAACCGTGAGGCTTAACCTTACAACGCCGAAGCTGTTTTGGCGGATGAGAGAAGATTTTCAGCCTGATACAGATTAAATCAGAACGCAGAAGCGGTCTGATAAAACAGAATTTGCCTGGCGGCCTTAGCGCGGTGGTCCCACCTGACCCCATGCCGAACTCAGAAGTGAAACGCCGTAGCGCCGATGGTAGTGTGGGGTCTCCCCATGCGAGAGTAGGGAACTGCCAGGCATCAAATTTAGCGTGCTGATATGGCTCAGTTGGTAGAGCGCACCCTTGGTAAGGGTGAGGTCCCCAGTTCGACTCTGGGTATCAGCACCACTTTTTAGGTTAAAGTTCGGCAGATTAGAAAAGAATTTGTCTGGCGGCAGTAGCGCGGTGGTCCCACCTGACCCCATGCCGAACTCAGAAGTGAAACGCCGTAGCGCCGATGGTAGTGTGGGGACTCCCCATGCGAGAGTAGGGAACTGCCAGACATCAAATCAAGCGAAAGGCCATCCGAAAGGATGGCCTTTATGCTTTTCGAACTAACATTCAATTAATGGATTACCTGCGATAAAAATGCCCTCGTACGCTCTGACTTAGGATGCGCAAAAAACTCATCCGGTGCAGCTTGCTCCACTATTTCGCCACGATCCATAAAAATCACCCGGTCAGCGACGGTTCGCGCAAACCCCATCTCATGCGTTACACACAACATTGTCATACCCGATTGCGCCAGCCCAATCATCGTATCCAGCACCTCTTTCACCATCTCCGGATCGAGCGCCGATGTGGGCTCATCAAACAACATAATTTTCGGCTTCATACACAGCGAGCGCGCAATGGCAACGCGTTGCTGCTGACCACCTGAAATCTGTCCGGGAAACTTATGCGCATGTTCGGCAATTCTCACCCGCTCAAGGTAATGCATCGCCAGAGCTTCAGCCTCTTTCTTTGGCATCTTGCGTACCCAAATCGGTGCCAGGGTACAGTTCTGTAGAACGGTCAGATGAGGGAAGAGATTGAAATGCTGAAAGACCATTCCCACTTCCTGCCTGACGCGCTCAATATTGCGGATATCTTCATTAAGTTCGATGCCATCTACCACGATCCGTCCCTGTTGATGTTCTTCCAGATGATTAATACAACGAATGGTTGTCGATTTACCGGAACCTGAAGGGCCACACAGAACGATCCGTTCTCCCGGTTGCACGGTTAAATTTATATTTTTCAAAACATGGAATTGTCCATACCATTTATTGACGTTTTCCAGCGTAATCATCGCGTTAGCAGGTTGCAGTAAAATTTGGCTCATAGTGTCCTCAATGCGGTGTACGCCCGGTGTTAAAACGTTTTTCCAGATGCTGGCTATAGCGCGACATGCTGAAACAGAAGATCCAGTAGATCAGCGCGGCGAAAACATACCCTTCCGTCGACATACCCAACCAGGCGGGATCAACGGTTGCCTGCTGAACGCTACTGAAAAGATCGAACAAGCCGATGATGATCACCAGGCTGGTATCTTTGAAGAGTGCGATGATGGTATTTACCAGCCCAGGAATTACCAGCTTCAACGCCTGTGGCAGAATAACCAGCCCCTGAGTTTTCCAGTAACCCAACGCCAGCGACTCTGCCGCTTCATATTGCCCTTTAGGCAGCGCCTGTAATCCGCCTCGCACGACTTCCGCAACATATGCTGACTGAAACAGGATCACGCCAACCAGCGCGCGGATCAGTTTGTCGATACTGGTGCCTTCTGCCATAAACAACGGCAGCATGACCGAAGACATAAACAATACGGTAATCAGCGGTACGCCGCGCCAGAACTCGATAAAAATGACCGATAAGATACGCACAATCGGCATATGGGAGCGGCGACCTAACGCCAGTAAGATCCCCCACGGTAGCGCCCCCGCAATCCCAACTGATGCAATAATTAAAGTTAGCGTCAGCCCGCCCCATTGCCGGGTTTCAACCCGCTCAAGAGCAAAAAAACCGCCATACATCAGCCACCAGACAATCAGTGGGTAAATCACCGCCCAGGCCGCAATATAGCGACCGCGATGCGGGAGTATTTTCCAGAACATTGGTGCGATCGACACAAGCCCAATCAGTAATGCGAGGTTAATTCGCCAGCGTTGGTCGTGTGGGTAAAGCCCATACATAAACTGACCAAATCGTTCGTGGATGAAGACCCAACAGGCACCGGCTTTTGTGCAGTCGGCACGCGTTGAGCCAACCCAGTTAGCCTGCAAAAATGCCCAGTTCAGCAACGGTGGGATCAGTTCCCACATCAACCATATGCAGCCAATAGTCAGCAGGCTATTGCTCCAGCTGGAGAACAGATTTTTTCGCACCCACACCATCGCGCGGTTTGAGTTATGGCTCGCCGGGCGCGGGGGATGAGACAGCAATACTTTTGTCATCATGACTCCTTAGCGTTCAACGATCGCGATGCGGCGGTTATAGATATTCATCAGCAGCGAGATAGTCAGGCTGATAATCAGATAGACCGACATGGTCATGGCTATCGTCTCGATGGCTTGCCCCGTCTGATTCAGCACGGTGCCGGCAAACAGCGAAACCATATCGGGATAGCCAATAGCGGCGGCAAGAGAGGAGTTTTTGACGATGTTGAGATACTGGCTGGTTAACGGTGGAATAATCACCCGCAATGCTTGGGGAATAATGACCTGGCGTAGCGTAACCGGGTTGGGTAATCCCAGTGACCGAGCCGCTTCATGTTGACCATAAGGCACTGCCTGGATCCCAGCGCGGATAATCTCGGCGATAAATGCAGATGTATAAACCGAAAGTGCCAGCGTTAAGGCTGCCAGTTCAGGAATTAAAACCATCCCGCCGCGGAAGTTAAAGCCTCGTAGGGCTGGGACATCCCAGTGTAGTGCTGCGCCAAAAAGCCATTGCGCCAGTAAAGGCAAACCAATGATCAACACTGCGGCGATCGGCCAGGTGCGGCGCAGTTGTCCGGTCTTTATCTGGTATGTTTTATTAAAGCGGAATAGCCCAACAGAAAGGACTATAGCCATAACAACAGCCAGGATAAACGCAATAAATCCGTCTCCCAGCTGCGGTGACGGAATATAAAGCCCACGATTGCTCAAAAAGGCCAGATCAAACGCGCTCACAGCCTGGCGTGGTCCGGGCAAATTGCGCAACACGGCAAAGTACCAGAAGAAGATTTGCAGCAGCGGGGGAATATTACGGAAGATCTCAATATAAATTGTGGAAAGCTTTCGTAGCAGCCAGTTATCCGAAAGTCTCGCCAGACCGATAAAGAAGCCCAAAACAGAAGCGAACACAATACACAATGCAGAAACCAGTAGCGTATTGAGTAAGCCGACAATAAAAACGCGTCCGTAGGTGTCGCCCTGCTGGTAATCGATCAAATGCTGGACAATACCGAAGCCAGCGCCGCGATCCAGAAAGGCAAAACCTGAAGTAATGCCACGATTATTGAGATTCGTTACAGTGTTGTGAAATAACCAACCAACAATGCCGACAACAGCAACAACGGCAAGGATCTGGAATAACCAGGCACGAACCGTAGGGTTGGCAAAGGAGAGTGAGCCTTTAACGGTTGAGCGGCGATGAGACATAGAAACCTCGGAAAGCATAACGCTGAAGAGAGCGCCGCCGTAGCGACGCTCGTTACCTCACACCGACTTAACGCACGGGCGGCGCGTACTGAATACCGCCGTTATTCCAGAGATTATTTTGCCCACGTTTAATTTTCAGCGGGCTTTCTGAACCTACGTTACGCTCAAAAATTTCCGAGTAGTTACCCACCTGTTTGATGATGTTATAGGCCCATTTATTATCCAACTTCAGATCCTTGCCGTAATCGCCTTCTTTACCCAGCAGATGTGCCATATCAGGCGTTGCTGGATTAGCCGCTTTTTCATCGACGTTCTGGGAATTGATGCCCATCTCTTCAGCATTTAGCATGGCGAAAAGCGTCCAGCGTACAATCGAGAACCATTCATCATCGCCACGACGAACTACCGGCCCAAGCGGTTCTTTAGAGATAACCTCCGGTAAGACAATCCATTCAGCCGGGTTGCTTAATTTGATGCGCAGGGCATACAGTTGGGATTGATCCGAAGCCAGCGTATCGCAGCGACCAGATTCCAGTGCCTTCGCTGATTCGTCAGAGCGATCGAAAGTCACTGGTGTGTACTTCATATTGTTTGCCTTGAAATAGTCGGCGACGTTGAGTTCGGTATCAGTACCCGCCTGAATACAGACGGTAGCGCCATCCAGTTCTTTCGCGCTTTTTAGCCCCGCTTTATCGTGCGTCAGGAAGCCAATGCCGTCGTAATAAGTGACGCCAGTAAATGCCATTCCCATCCCGGCATCGCGAGATGAAGTCCAGGTCGTATTACGGGAGAGCAAATCCACCTCCCCTGACTGTAAAGCGGTGAAGCGTTCTTTTGCAGTGAGCGGGGTATATTTCACTTTCGTGTCGTCACCAAATACAGCAGCGGCAACACCACGACAAATATCAACATCAATACCTGAAAATTTACCGTCAGCATCGGCATAAGAGAACCCAGGTAATCCATCACTGATCCCGCATTGCACAAAACCTTTTTTCTGTACGGCATCAAGCGTCGCGCCAGCATGCGCCTGATTAGCAACGGCAAGCAGCACGCTGGCGGCAGCCAGTGTGGCTATCATCATCTTTTTCATAATGCTTCCTGTGAGGCGAAAATTATCGTTATAGGACGTTTGGGAAACGTCTTTTACCTGTCTGTGGCCATCCTCTTATAAGCAAAAGTAGTGCCAGCTTTTGCGCACGATTTCGCGTCGCAATAAGCTGAGTGTAGACAGGAAATAATAAAAACAGCGCCCCGCAATGGTGCGAAAATGAAACATGCGCCACATTTTGGCGCAAAATATTTACGCGTGTTTTACTAAGCAGAATAATGATTGTTAGCGTGAGTATATTTCTGGTGGGAAGTGCGAAAGTTAAATTGATGCGTTATTTCGAAAGCAGCGAAATAACGCGATATAACATGCTAAATCAGCAGAGAATTAGCCAGCAGAATATAGCAATATTTTATCTTATGTAAAGATACTGTATCGTTAAACAGAGCGCGAAACTCCGCGCCCTGTTCAGTTATTTCGACAGAGCGATGATCCCCATCGTCAGGCCAGCAACAGCTGCTGCTCCGCCAGCAATAGCCCCAGCCGTTTCCCAGTTATCCTGAGTTGTGCCTTTCATACAGGTATTGGTGTGAACCAGACGCCCCTGATCGTCATAAACCGGAACGCAGGGCGAATCGTGAGCACAGCCCGCCAGCAATGCGGTGAGCAATGCCACAGGAATTAATCTTTTCATGGTGTTACCTCAGTAATAAACGCTAACGCTTAATAAGTTAACTCTCTTATTAACGAGCTGAATGCCATTTTATCACCGGAGGTTATAAATCTTACGGAATGAATAATGACAAATTATGTGAATTGTAAAAATAGTGAAGGGAGCGGGAACTATAGAAAGCTTTTAAAGAGTGAGCAAAAGAATATCTTATTAATTTTTATGGGTTTCACTGAAAATAATAAAGGCACCCGAAAGCGCCTTTATGTTTCAGATTTATCCTTTAAAGCAACGGCGGATCACCACAAAGAACACTGGTACGAAGAAGATTGCCAGCAACGTTGCAGAGACCATTCCGCCCATTACCCCGATACCCACTGCGTTCTGCGCGCCACTGCCGGCACCGTTACTGATAGCCAGCGGTAATACGCCGAGAATAAAAGCGAGAGAGGTCATCAGGATAGGACGCAGACGCATACGTACTGCCATTAGTGTCGCTTCAACAACACCTTTACCCTCTTTCTCCATGAGATCTTTAGCGAACTCAACAATCAAAATAGCGTTTTTGGCCGACAAGCCAATTGTCGTTAGCAAGCCCACCATAAAGTAGACGTCATTTTTTTGATTAAAGAGTGTCGCCGCCAGCAGCACGCCGACAATCCCTAACGGCACGACCAACATAACCGAGACAGGAATTGACCAGCTTTCATAGAGTGCAGCAAGGCACAGGAAAACAACCACAAAGGAAATTGCTACCAGAGCGGGAGCCTGGTTTCCCGATAAGCGTTCCTGATACGACATACCCGTCCAGTCATAACCAATGCCCGCAGGTAATTTTGACGCTAGGTTTTCCATCAACGCCATGGCATCGCCGGAACTGGTTCCTGGCGCGGCTTCCCCCTGAATCTCCATTGACGGCAGACCGTTGTAGCGTTCCAGTCGCGGAGAGCCATACACCCAATGTGAAGTGGTAAAGGCAGAGAATGGCACCATTTCGCCGTTGGCGCTGCGGACATAAAGTTTATCGACATCTTCTGGCAGCATACGGAATTTGGCATCCGCCTGAACATACACCTTTTTCACGCGACCACGGTCGATGAAGTCGTTAACGTAAGTCCCACCCAGCGCCGTTGAAATGGTCTGATTGATGTCAGAAAGTGAAACACCTAATGCCTGCGCCTTTTCCTGGTCAACTTCCAGTTTAAACTGCGCGGTGTCTTCCAGGCCATTAGGACGCACGCTGACTAAGCTGGCAGGATGTTGCGCCGCCATACCAAGCAACTGGTTACGGGCCTGGGTTAGGGCATCGTGACCCAGCCCAGCCTGATCAATTAACTCAAAGTCGAAACCCGTTGCCGTGCCCAGTTCAACAATGGCTGGCATATTGAATGGAATGACAAAACCGTCGCGGATCTTGCCCAACTCCATTTTGGCACGATGGATTACCGCTTCCGCACTGTTTTCGTCACCACTACGCTCTTCCCACGGTTTCAGACTGACGAAGGCCATACCGGCGTTTTGTGCCTGGCCGCTGAAGCTAAAGCCGTTAACCGTAAAGACACTTTCAACGTTTGCTTTCTCGTTCTTCAGATAGTAATCCGTCACTTGATCCAACACTTTTTGCGTCCGCTCTTGCGTCGCGCCAGCGGGTAACTGAATCATGGTCAGAAAGACACCCTGATCCTCTTCAGGTAAGAAGGAAGACGGAAGACGTAAAAACAACACCACCATTCCTGCAACAATCAGCGCATAGATCAGTAAATATCGTCCTGTGGAACCGAGGATTTTGCCGACGCTGTTGGTGTAGTGGTTAACGCTATGATCGAAGGTGGTATTAAACCAGCCGAAGAAACCACCCTTATTTTCGTGATGCTCAGCTGAGGTGGGTTTGAGCAGTGTTGCACATAACGCAGGGGTAAGAATCAATGCCACCAGAACAGAAAGCGCCATTGCCGAAACGATGGTGATAGAGAACTGACGATAAATTGCCCCAGTAGAACCGCCGAAGAATGCCATCGGAATAAATACCGCTGACAGCACCATCGCGATACCCACCAGTGCGCCCTGTATTTGCGACATTGATTTTTCCGTCGCTTCTTTTGGCGGGAGCTTATCCTCCATCATCACGCGCTCGACGTTCTCCACCACCACTATCGCATCATCGACGAGCAGCCCGATGGCAAGCACCATCCCGAACATCGTTAGTGTGTTGATGGAGTAACCAAAAGCGGCGAGGATGGCAAACGTCCCTAACAACACCACGGGTACCGCAATGGTGGGGATCAGCGTTGCTCGCATATTCTGCAAGAACAGATACATCACCAGGAACACCAGCATAATAGCTTCGAACAGTGTTTTTACCACTTCGTGAATAGAAAGCTGGACGAATGGCGTGGTGTCATAAGGGTAGAGAACCTTCATTCCCTGCGGGAAGAATGGCTGTAACTCCGCCAGTTTTGCCTTAATGGCTTTCGCGGTATCGAGAGCGTTCGCACCGGTTGCCAGCTTAATACCCAGGCCCGCCGCCGGTTTTCCGTTGATGCGAGCGATAACGTTATAGTTTTCACCGCCAAGTTCAACCCGTGCGACATCTTTCAGACGCACCACCGAGCCGTCACTGTTTACGCGCAGGGTCACTTTGCCGAATTCTTCCGGATTTTTTAACCGCGTCTGAGCAATAATCGAGGCATTCAACTGTTGCCCTGGTAACGCTGGCGTTCCGCCCAACTGTCCGGCAGCGATCTGATCGTTCTGTACCTTCAACTGGTTAATCACATCAACCGGTGTCAGTTTATATTTGTTTAGCAGATCGGCGTCCAGCCAGATACGCATCGCATACTGTGCGCCGAAAAGCTGTACGTCACCGACGCCATTCAGACGGCTAAGCGTATCTTTAACGTTAGAGGCCACATAGTCCGAGATATCGTCCTGTGTGGTGTCTGGGTTATCAGAGACAAAGCCCGCCACCATCAAATAGCTGCTACTGGACTTTTCAATACTGATCCCCTGCTGCTGAACCTCCTGCGGCAGCAACGGCGTGGCGAGCTGGAGTTTGTTCTGCACCTGCACTTGCGCGATATCAGGATCGGTCCCGGACTGGAAGGTAAGGGTAATTGTCACGCTACCGGCGGAATCGCTGGTGGAGGACATATACATCAGGTTATCGATACCATTCATATTCTGTTCGATAACCTGCGTCACCGTATCCTGCACGGTCTGCGCATCAGCACCCGGATAGTTTGCTGAAACAGAAACCGCAGGCGGTGCAATGGTTGGATACTGAGCGACGGGCAATTGTAGGATCGCCAGTGCGCCCGCCATCATCAGAATAATGGCCAGCACCCATGCAAATATCGGTCGTCGAATAAAAAAGTTTGCCATGTCAGATTACCTTACTTCGATGCAGTATCTGCGGGGGTATCGGTAGTGGCTTTAACCTGCTCTCCCGGACGCGCTTTTTGCAGGCCGCTGACAATGACTTGATCGCCAGATTTCAGACCTTCGCTAATCAACCATTTATCGCCAATCGCCTGACTGGCAACGACAGGGCGCGCTTCAACCTGACTTTTATCGTTAACAATCAGCACGGTTGCATCACCACGCGGTGTGCGGCTAACGCCTTGTTGCGGGATAAGAATGGCGTCAGGTTGGACGCCTTCATCAATCCGTGCACGCACAAACATACCCGGCAAAAGCGTATGTTGCGGGTTAGGGAAGACAGCACGTAGGGTTATGGAGCCGGTGCTTTCATCAACGGTCACATCGGAGAATTGCAGCGTACCTTTCAGGGGATAGGTTTGACCGTTTTCCATGACCAACTCTACGTTGCTGGTGGCGTTTTCCTTATGCAAATTTCCTTGCTCTACTGATTGCTTCAGCCTCATAAAATCGTTGCTGGATTGGGTCACATCAACGTAGATAGGATCGAGCTGCTGGACAGTCGCCAGTTCAGTCGTTTGCCCATTAGTGACAAGAGCGCCTTCGGTCACAGTCGATTTGCCGATACGTCCGCTAATTGGCGCAGTCACTTTGGTATAAGCAAGATTGATGCGAGCGCTTTCGACTGTGGCTTTTGCGGCAATCACGGCGGCATCGGCCTGGCGAGCATCAGCAATGGCCTGGTCGTACTCCTGCTGGCTGATGTATTTCGTACCCACGAGCGGAACGTAACGTTTTACCGTCAAATGCGCGATGGCGGCGGCGGCTTCACTTTTCGCCAGTTCGCCTTTCGCGCTGTCATAATTTGCCTGATAGGTCGCGGGATCGATCTGGTACAGGGACTGGCCTGCTTGCACATCGCTGCCTTCAGTGAAATTGCGATTCAGTACGATCCCGCGGTAATGACTCCAACTTATTGATAGTGTTTTATGTTCAGATAATGCCCGATGACTTTGTCATGCAGCTCCACCGATTTTGAGAACGACAGCGACTTCCGTCCCAGCCGTGCCAGGTGCTGCCTCAGATTCAGGTTATGCCGCTCAATTCGCTGCGTATATCGCTTGCTGATTACGTGCAGCTTTCCCTTCAGGCGGGATTCATACAGCGGCCAGCCATCCGTCATCCATATCACCACGTCAAAGGGTGACAGCAGGCTCATAAGACGCCCCAGCGTCGCCATAGTGCGTTCACCGAATACGTGCGCAACAACCGTCTTCCGGAGCCTGTCATACGCGTAAAACAGCCAGCGCTGGCGCGATTTAGCCCCGACGTATCCCCACTGTTCGTCCATTTCCGCGCAGACGATGACGTCACTGCCCGGCTGTATGCGCGAGGTTACCGACTGCGGCCTGAGTTTTTTAAATGGCGGAAAATCGTGTTGAGGCCAACGCCCATAATGCGGGCGGTTGCCCGGCATCCAACGCCATTCATGGCCATATCAATGATTTTCTGGTGCGTACCGGGTTGAGAAGCGGTGTAAGTGAACTGCAGTTGCCATGTTTTACGGCAGTGAGAGCAGAGATAGCGCTGATGTCCGGCGGTGCTTTTGCCGTTACGCACCACCCCGTCAGTAGCTGAACAGGAGGGACAGCTGATAGAAACAGAAGCCACTGGAGCACCTCAAAAACACCATCATACACTAAATCAGTAAGTTGGCAGCATCACCCGATCCCGCTAACCTGTGGGCGAACTTCGGCTATACGATAAGCATTGGTGCGGCCTGGTAATTCAGTCTTAACTTCTAACGGGGCCGTTTTTACAATATGAACGGTAACCTGCGGTTCACCGACGTGAGCTTTCTCTTCTCCCTTATCGTTACAACCGGCGATTAAAGCCGCGGAGATCAGAATAAAGGAGGGCAGGAGGAAAAACCTGGCATGTTTCGTCATTACTATTCCTCAAAAAACCAAAAGCGCGTTATTTACCCAAAAAGGCAACGCGTTAACTCGCAGAAAGAAAAATACAGTTCGCTATCCTACAAATTATCATTCGTCGATGTAAGGAATAGTTATGAATACAGGCGTCTCAAGGCACATAAACACAAAAAAAGATTAATATTCTACTGTTTTATTTTGACGCGGGTTGAAAGAGGCAGAATTAAAACCTCGTAAATTGAAATATATATTGATGTAGTGAATGTATCTTAGGTAAATAATATATATTATTTATTTAACGATCTATAGCAACTCAATATTAGCCTCTCGTATAAATACACATTAGGTGATAGATTAACCTTCGCTATTTTCTCACTCTGTGTCGAATATATTTATTTCCTGAATAATTAATCATGGCAAAAAGAACCAAAGCCGAAGCTCTGAAGACCCGGCAAGAACTGATTGAAACTGCCATCGCCCAGTTTGCGCAGCATGGCGTAAGCAAGACGACGCTCAACGACATTGCCGACGCCGCTAACGTTACGCGTGGCGCTATCTACTGGCACTTCGAAAACAAGACTCAACTGTTTAATGAGATGTGGTTGCAACAGCCTTCATTGCGGGAGTTAATCCAGGAACACTTGACGGCTGGATTAGAGCATGACCCGTTTCAACAATTGCGTGAAAAATTGATTGTCGGCTTGCAATATATTGCCAAAATTCCCCGCCAGCAGGCGTTGCTGAAAATCTTATATCACAAATGTGAATTTAATGATGAGATGCTGGCCGAGGGAGTGATACGCGAAAAGATGGGCTTTAATCCGCAGACTCTCCGCGAAGTATTGTAGGCATGTCAGCAACAAGGTTGTATAGCAAATAATCTCGATTTAGATGTTGTGATGATTATTATTGATGGTGCCTTCAGCGGAATTGTTCAAAACTGGTTAATGAATATGGCGGGTTATGATCTTTATAAACAAGCACCCGCACTGGTCGATAACGTATTAAGAATGTTCATGCCAGATGAAAACATAACGAAATTAATTCATCAAACGAATGAATTAAGTGTCATGTAAATTCACATTCTGTCCTGAAAATTCAGTTCGTCACAGTTAACCAGTTTTAGTGGATTAACTGAGTTCATATTGCGGCATTTGTCTGTTTCTGTTGCCAGCAGTTCAATCCACTGCATCAGTAAAGTATCAAACAGAAAAACGAAGACAGCGAAAACGACGAGCCACCAATACTTGCGAATCATTACCTGAGCCTGTGCATGTTTAACCAAGTCTGGCAGGAAATATACACGAAATGAATAATCTGAAAACCAGGCTTACACTTCCTTTACTTTGCAATGAGATCGGGGTCAACTTCGCTTAACCGACTTCGTTTTGACAGGTTGCCGGTCTTTCTTTTTTTCACTTTCGCCAGTTCTTCCGCAGAGTAATGCGACGCGACATCCAGCCGTCGAAGCCCCATTTTGATGTACTCGCTGTTGATCTCAATACCAATGAATTTTCGCCCGCTGGAGACGGCTACGGCACCGGTAGTAAAGCTACCGGCAAACGGGTCGAGAACGATATCGCCTGGGTTGGAAGAGGCGAGAATAATGCGTTTCAGTAAGGCTTCCGGTTTTTGCGTCGGGTGGTTCTCATATTCATCCATCAAATAACGCACGCGCGGAAAATCCCAGACGTTACCCGGTACTTTTTGATGATTGTAAGGCTGTGGAGGATTTTTGCGATAATCGATCAACGCGCGCTGCGATCCGGTTTTGGCTTCTACCAGAATAGCATCACCGTTGAATGTGTAGTTCTTTGCGTCTTTCACCATCATCAGGATGGGTTCGTACATGGAGCCGTAGTGTTTTTTCGCCTGCACTCCAGAACTGTCATATGACCAGACGATGCGACTTTTGATGGTAAAAAGCTTGCGGCACTGGAGATCGATAAAGGGCATGTTTTCCGTACTGTTCATGATGTACATGCTGCCCTGCTTTTTCAGAACGCGGTGGCACTCTGCAATCACTTCTAACAGCCAGTCGATAAACAGATCTTCTTTCCAGGCTTCGATCAGACCATCAAAATTTTTACCGATGTTATACGGTGGGTCGGCAAAGATCAGATCGACGCTTTCAGTAGGTAGCTTTTTAAGTTCGGCAAGGGCATCACCGTGAATAATGGTCTTAGCTTCATTACCAAACCGGGTCGGTTCACATCCTGTTCTCATGGTCACTCCCTTTGTGACACCTATAAAAAAGGCGCTTCCCCATGCCGAGTAGCGCCTTTTTAATCAAGCATTTAGCTAACCTGAATTAGTTCATGCCGTATTTTTTCAATTTTTTACGCAGCGTACCACGGTTGATGCCCATCATCAGCGCAGCACGGGTCTGGTTACCACGGGTGTATTGCATCACCATGTCCAACAGGGGCTGTTCTACTTCAGCCAGTACCAGCTCATAGAGGTCATTCACATCCTGACCATTCAGTTGAGCAAAATAGTTCTTCAGTGCCTGTTTAACCGAGTCACGCAGGGGTTTTTGGGTTACCTGATCCTGAGAGTTAACGGTAGAAACGGTCAGTACGTCAGAATTTACGCGTTGTTCGAACATAGTTCTGTCAGCTCTTTATTTCTGTTTACGCAAAATTTTCGAAGTATGCCTCCAACGCCTCCAGCTGTTCGCTGGCATCCTCAATGGCGTTGAATGTGCGCCGAAACTGGTCATTTGGAGCGTGTTCCTGGAGATACCAGGAAACGTGTTTACGTGCAATTCGGTACCCTTTTGCCGGACCATAAAAGTCATGCAGTTCCCGAACGTGCGCGCAAAGCAAGCGCTTAACCTCTGCCAAAGGCAGCGGGGGCAGCAACTCCCCAGTGTCCAGATAATGCTGGATTTCCCGAAAGATCCAGGGTCTTCCCTGAGCTGCGCGGCCTATCATCAGGGCATCCGCCCCTGTATAGTCGAGCACAGCTCTGGCTTTAAGCGGGTCAGTAATGTCGCCATTCGCGATAACCGGAATGGAAACTTTCTGCTTAACTGCCCGAATACTGTCGTACTCAGCTTCTCCATTGAACAAACAGGCGCGTGTACGGCCATGAATGGTCAGAGCCTGAATGCCACAGTCTTCAGCCAGTTGGGCAATCTCTTCGCAGTTACGGTGTTCCGGTGCCCAGCCGGTGCGAATCTTCAGGGTAACAGGAACGTCCACTGCATTGACGACCTCGGTAAGGATCGATTTAACGACATCCGGGTACTGCAAGAGGGCTGAACCTGCGAGCTTGCGATTCACTTTTTTAGCCGGGCAACCCATATTGATATCAATAATCTGGGCACCGCTTTCCACGTTAATACGTGCTGCATCTGCCATTTCTTTCGGATCGCTACCAGCAATTTGCACGGTGCGAATACCGGGTTCATCAATGTGCACCATCCGTAAACGAGATTTGTCGCTTTCCCAAACCTGTGGGTTAGAAGACATCATCTCGGATACTGTCAATCCGGCTCCCATCTCGTAGCACAACGTCCGAAAAGGTCTGTCTGTAATGCCAGCCATGGGCGCTGCGATCAGGCGATTTCTGAGCTGATATTGTCCGATGCGCATGAGTTAAGAAATGACCATACTGTGACTGCAAGGCGGCGTATATTACGCATTTTTTGCACGAGATGAAAGGCCAAACTTTGACCAATCCTCTGAGATGGATCAAAGAATTGCATTTAAAATGAGCGTGGTGCGATAATTACTCATAAAAATCATCATATTAGAAAATAGTGACTAAAATTTACACTCAAAGAAATTTGAGTAAGTTCTCAATTTTTCTTTATGAATGAAAATTTTGGCACGCAAATTTGCGTAAATAATCGGCAAATTTACGTGCCTTTTGTGAGCTTGCTCGCACTTCGCCCCGCGTCACCCTACGGCGATGCGAAGGTTAATTCTTACGACCGGTAATACGGCACCACTCTTCTTTTTCCACGACCGGGTCCAGTGCGAAGCTGTCGGCATAAGCTTCACAAACGCTCTCTGCCTGGCTTGCCAGAATACCGGAAAGGCCCAGCAAACCGCCTGAAACCGGCAGGACGCTGATTAACGGTGCCAGTTCACGTAATGGGCCTGCAAGGATGTTAGCGACCACCACGTCGGCTTTCATTTCTTCTGGCTGATCTTTCGGTAAGTAGAGTTCCAGACGGTCAGAAACGCCATTACGTTCGGCGTTATCGCGGCTGGCCTGAATCGCCTGCGGATCGATATCAATACCAATGGCTTTTGCTGCACCCAGTTTCAGCGCCGCGATCGCCAGAATGCCGGAACCACAGCCAAAGTCGATGACTGTTTTACCGGTTAAATCGAGGCTGTCGAGCCATTGCAGGCACAGAGAGGTGGTTGGATGGGTACCCGTACCAAACGCCAGCCCTGGATCTAACATCACGTTGACGGCGTTTTCGTCCGGCACATCACGCCAGCTAGGGCAGATCCACAGTCGTTCACCAAAGCGCATCGGGTGGAAATTATCCATCCATTCGCGCTCCCAGTCTTTATCTTCTAGTTGTTCGATTTTATGCGCGAAGCCTGCGCCGAGCAGCGGATGGTTTTCCAGAATCGCCACCACGTCGTTCATATCGGTTTCAGCGTCGAACAGACCAATCACATCGGTGTCGCCCCACAGGCGCGTTTCGCCCGGCAGCGGCTCAAATACTGGCGTATCGTGGGTATCCTGAAAAGTGATAGAAACGGCACCCGCTTCCATCAGCGCATCGCTAAGATCTTCCGCGTTCGCGCCGGTGGTGTTCAGTTTCAGTTGGATCCAAGGCATGGCAAAACTCTTTATTTATCAGTAGTCAAAACGGTAGCTTGCGGGACGGATGTACCGAAACGGTTTCCGACCAGGAAAGCCAGCAAACTTAGTAGTAACGAGGGCACGATAGGGTGGAAGCCCAGGTACTGAATATTCAGCGTCGCGAGTACGGCATACAGCACGCCGCCAACGATCATCGCACTTAGCGCGCCTTTGGCGTTGGCGCGTTCCCAGTAAAGACCCAGCACCAGCGGCCACAGGAAAACGGCTTCCAGCCCACCGAAGGCCAACAAATTCAGCCAGATGATCATTTCTGGCGGCTTCCAGGCGGCAAGCAGCAGCAACGCGCCGAGAACTAACGTAATTACCGCCGACATCCGCTTCAGACGCGTCTCGTTTTGCATTTGATCCGGACGGATATTCAGATAGAGATCTTTAATGATCGTAGCGGAACTTTGTAGCAATTGGGCGTTAATTGTCGACATGATCGCAGCCATAGGTGCAGCCAGAAAGATCCCGGCAGCAAACGGTGGCAGCACTTTTACCATTAACGTCGGGATCACCAGATCCGGTACGGTGAGATCGGGGATCACTGCACGACCTAACGCTCCGGCCAGGTGCATACCGAACATCAGGATTGCGACTACAATCGTACCGATGATGATCCCCCGGTGTACTGCTTTGCTGTCTTTATAAGAGATACAGCGCACCGCAGTATGCGGCAGGCCTATAACGCCAAAGCACACCAGTACCCAGAACGACGTCATAAAGGCAGGCGACAGAATATCGTCAGCGCCTTGTGGCGTAACCAGTTGCGGATCGATGGTTTGCAAGGTCTGTACTGCGTTGCTTAAGCCGCCAGCGGCATGTACCACGCCAATAAGCAGCACAACGGTGCCAATCAGCATCACAAGCCCTTGCATGGTGTCGTTCAGCACGCTGGCGCGAAAGCCACCAAAGGCGGTATATAACGCAATGCTGATACCAAAAATCAGCAGCCCGGTTTCATAAGGAATACCCGCCGCGGTTTCCAGCAGGCGCGCACCGCCGATAAACTGCACGGTCATCGCACCAACGAACGCAACCAGCAAACTCAAACTCGCCAGCCACACCAGAAGACGACTCTGGTAGCGGGCAAACAGCATATCGTTCAGCGTCACTGCATTGTAGCGGCGCGCAAGAATCGCAAACTTCTTGCCGAGAATACCGAGTGAAAGCCAGACTGCAGGAAGCTGAATCATCGCCAGCAATACCCAGCCAAGGCCGTATTTGTAAGCAGCTCCAGGCCCGCCGATAAACGAACTGGCACTGATATAAGTCGCGGTGAGCGTCATCGCCAGCACAATACCGCCCATAGAGCGGCTGCCGAGGAAATACTCATTAAGGAAGGTGCCGGTGCTCCGTTTACGCATCGCATAAACCGAGATACCGAACACCACCACCAGATAGGCGACCAGCGGTAGAATTACTTCAAGCTGCATCGTCATCCTCCAGTGGGATATCGCGATAGATAAATTTCACCATCGCACAGCACAGTCCAATAAACAGCAGCGGCGTCAGGATGCAGGCCATCTCAAACCAGCGCGGAAAGCCGGTAAAACCGGGGGCAACGCCAGGTAAGTAAGCGGCTACTAACCAAACTGCCAGATACAAAAGGGTCAGCCCCAGCGCCCAGCGCGCCTCTTTATGGGCCTGAACAAAACGAGTGTCCATTTTTTGTCCCTGATGGGTGAAGAAAGCGAGGATTGTACCTTATGGGGGTTGTCGATCCCCAGTAATAAAAAAGGCCGGAAAATCCGGCCTTTTGACGCTTTTGCAGTCTTATTTTTCCTGAAGACCGAGTTTTTTCTCCAGATAGTGGATGTTAGTGCCACCATGCTGGAAGTTCTCGTCATTCATGATGCGGATCTGCAGATCAACGTTAGTTTTGATACCGTCGATGATCAGCTCCTGCAGCGCATTTTTCATGCGAGCAATCGCCACGTCACGGTTTTCACCGTAGCAAATCAGCTTACCGATCATTGAGTCATAGTACGGCGGTACGGTGTAGCCCGCGTAGATATGAGACTCCCAACGTACGCCAAAACCGCCAGGTGCGTGGAAACGGGTGATTTTGCCCGGGCTTGGCAGGAAGGTGTTCGGATCTTCGGCGTTGATACGGCATTCCACCGCATGGCCGCGAACGTGAACTTCTTCTTGCTTGATCGACAGCGGTTGACCGGCAGCGATACGCAGCTGTTCTTTGATCAGGTCAACGCCGGTGATCATTTCTGTAACCGGGTGTTCTACCTGAATACGGGTGTTCATTTCGATGAAATAGAACTCGCCGTTTTCGAACAGGAACTCGAAAGTACCTGCACCGCGATAGCCGATATCAACACACGCTTTAGCGCAACGTTCGCCGATGTAGCGACGCAGTTCCGGGGTAATGCCCGGTGCTGGTGCTTCTTCGACCACTTTCTGGTGGCGGCGCTGCATGGAGCAGTCACGTTCCGCCAGATAGATAGCGTTGCCCTGACCGTCAGCCAGTACCTGAATCTCGACGTGGCGAGGATTTTCCAGGTATTTCTCCATGTAAACCATATCGTTGCTGAAAGCAGCTTTCGCTTCCGCACGGGTCATGGAGATGGATTGTGCCAGTTCAGCGTCGCCGCGCACTACGCGCATACCGCGACCACCGCCGCCGCCGGAGGCTTTGATAATCACCGGATAACCAATGCGTTTAGCAATGGCACGGTTTTTATCCATATCGTCGCCCAGCGGGCCGTCAGAACCTGGTACACAAGGGACGCCCGCTTTTTTCATCGCCGCGATTGCGGATACTTTGTCGCCCATCAGGCGAATGGTTTCTGCTTTCGGGCCAATGAAGATAAAGCCGGAGCGTTCAACCTGCTCGGCAAAGTTGGCGTTCTCGGAGAGGAAGCCGTAACCCGGATGGATTGCTACTGCGCCGGTGATTTCAGCGGCGCTGATGATTGCCGGGATGTTCAGATAACTTTTTACTGACGGAGCAGGGCCAATACAGACCGTTTCATCTGCCAGTAATACGTGTTTTAGATCGCGATCCGCGCTGGAGTGCACAGCGACAGTCTTGATGCCCAGTTCTTTACAGGCACGAAGAATACGCAATGCAATCTCGCCGCGGTTGGCAATAACAATTTTATCCAGCATGTTCGCCTCGTTACTCGATGACGACCAGCGGCTCGTCAAATTCTACCGGTTGTCCACTTTCGACCAGAATTGCTTTCACGGTACCGGATTTGTCCGCTTCGATCTGGTTCATCATTTTCATGGCTTCAACGATGCACAGGGTATCGCCCACGTTGACTTTCTGACCCACTTCGATGAACGCTTTTGCGTCCGGGCTTGGGGTGCGGTAGAAAGTACCAACCATCGGGGAACGTACGATGTGACCACTGATTTCCGCTGCTGCTGGCGCTTCCATGGAAGGAACGGTCGCCGGAGCGGCTGCGTTAGATTGAGCTGGCTGCTGCATCATTGGTGCAGCGTAAGCTTGTTGCATCACAGGGAAACTTGCGGCAGGAGCTGCACGGCTAATGCGTACTGACTCTTCGCCTTCAGAAATTTCCAGTTCGGAGATGCCTGATTCTTCAACCAGCTCGATCAGTTTTTTAATCTTACGAATATCCATGAGTGGGTTCCGTACTCTTTGTTTAGTGTGATTGTGACAGGCGTTTCACCGCCGTCTGTAAAGCGTATGCCCCGACAGCTGTATGCATAGCGATAAATTCCAGCAGGCCGGGACGCCGGTCTATTTTGCCCCAGAGTGTCAATGTTAGACTTGACGGACATTGTGCAGCGATCTGCTGCTATCCTCCGGCAAAAAACAAAATATACCTTCGTTGCGCCAATGTCACCTTTTCCGCAGCGCAAAAACTGCGTCAGGGAGGACGAGGTCGCACATTATAACGATTTCGTAGCAATTGGCAGCTAAATACTGGTCTTATCAGGGAAGATAATCAACAGCTAACATGTAAATAACCTTCAACACCGTGTAATTTGCAACAAGCCGCACAATTCACGAAATTAGCGCCATCATCGACGGAACTTCTTATAACGTAAGGTGAAAAGCTGTAAAGCCAGCCCTGCGAAGATGAGGGGCTGCAATGAGATAATCTTCACAGACCACAAATAATGTAGGGATGCCAGGATCGCGACAAGATAGACGACATTACGCAGCGGTTGCTGGGGATTACCCAATTTTCACTGCATCGTCTGGATAGATGTGAATGCTAAAGCACGCAAAATCAACCGACTGACAATGCTCAGCATTAAATACGTTCGAGTGGTTAATTTGTAGGCAAATAAAATCAGATTATTCCCCCCATTTTGCAGAAGGTAAACTGTTTTGTCAGGTGGCAGTACTGCTATCTGATGCATTTAGAATTTGCCGCGAGACAATAAAAAAGCCGATTATGTAGCAAAATCGGCTTCGGTGAGTTTGCAGTTTTCATCACACACTCCGACAAGCTTTTTCAAGCATGACGGAGGTTGCGTTAATGCAAGGTTTCTACCCAGGGATAAAAGTGACCGTTACGGCGGATGAATATCTGTGTTGTCAGAGGATGGTCATCCTCACGGAAGCATTGTTCTGTTAACTGTCGTAATGCGCTGAGATTTGCTGGCTGATCATTGTGGGTGAAAAACAGTTTTCCTCGGGAGGGAACAGTCACTAACAGGTCGCCGCATTCAGGATCGGGTGATTGCACCCAAAGATCGTCAATGAGCATCAGACTGGGCTCATAAGTACCCCCAGCAGAGATAACGGCAACTTTTCCATCGTTTGCGCCTGTATCAACGATTTCAGCCGAAACTTCCGGCAATATTTGCTTCAAATTATTGATGGCTTGTTCGCGGTCAATGGTCACTTCGTAGCGCATCAGATAGCGCATGGTTTCGCTACCATCTTCAGCAAACAAGATAATTAACTCATCGTTAAAGTCTTCCCAGGCAAAATCCAGCGAGGCGTTGAGGACCTCTGGATCAGACTCATACTGGCTAAGCTGTTGGCGAACGGTATCCAGCCAGGCTTTTTCTTTAATCACCGGAACAATACAGCGCCCGGTCGGCAGCATTTCTGCAAGCTGTTTCAGCATATCTGCAGCCACTTCTTCCAGCGGGTCTGGTGCGGCTTGATAACGTTTGTAGGCATCATCAAGGGTGATTTCCACCGTTTGGTGACCCGTATCAATGCGCATCAATTTATGGTCAGTCGAAATCATGACTTTCCAGTTTGGATGATGTTGTACAACTTCATGACCAAGATGTTCGACGAAAGCTGTCCGGCTAACCGCTTTTCCCGTTAATCGATTGAATAATGATTTCAAAATGAGTTCCCTCTCTTATTAATCCTTGCTAAATGGTTAGTTAACCTTCACCAGCGTGCGACCCTGGATCTGGTTATTAATGATGGCCTCGGCAAAGTTCGGTGCCTCTGACAGAGATATCTCTTTTGCCGCCTGGGTATAGAATGATTCCGGTAAATCGGCGACCAGTCGCTGCCAGGCTTGTGCGCGGCGTTCTGGTGGCGTCATTACTGAATCCACCCCTTGCAAACGGACATTACGCAGAATAAATGGCATGACCGTGGTTGGCAGAGTAAAACCACCCGCCAGACCACAGGCCGCCACGCAGCCGCCGTAATTCATTTGCGCCAGCACTTTTGCCAGCACTTTGTCGCCAACAGTGTCAATTGCCCCAGCCCAGACTTGTTTTTCCAGAGGACGGGATTCGGCAAACTCATCACGAGGGAGAATACGGCTGGCACCTAAACTTTTCAGATATTCATGGGTACTTTCGCGACCGGAAACGGCAACGACCTGATAACCCAACTTATGCAGCAGCGCCACGGCGGTACTGCCGACGCCACCACTGGCACCCGTCACGACAATCTCCCCGTCCTGCGGGCGAACACCGGCATCTTCCAGCGCCATCACACACAGCATGGCGGTAAAACCGGCAGTACCGATAATCATTGCTTTACGCGCGTCCAGCCCTTGCGGCATGGCAACCAGCCAGTCACCTTTCACTCGCGCCTGCTCCGCCAGCCCACCCCAGTGGTTTTCACCAACGCCCCAGCCAGTGAGTAACACCTCCTGACCGGCATGAAAACGCGGATCTTCGCTGGTGCATACAGTTCCGGCAAAATCGATCCCAGGAATCATCGGAAAATTACGGATGATTTTTCCCTTACCGGTAATCGCCAGCGCATCTTTATAGTTCAGGCTCGACCAGTGAACATCGACCGTGACATCGCCCTCCGGCAGGCGACTTTCGTCCAGAGTCTGTACTGATGCGAGAGTTTTGCCGTCCTGCTGTTCTAAAAGTAACGCCTGCATAAGTGGTCCTCATGTGCATGATGGATTGGAAAATAATTTCTGAAGACTATACTCGCTAATGGAAAAGCAAAGCCGATGAAGCGCAATAAATTGCGAGATAAATCTGATTTGCTAGTATGCCCGCTTCCTCACTATCGGAGTTAACACAAGGATGAGATTAACGACGAAATTTTCGGCCTTTGTTACGCTGCTCACCGGGTTAACAATTTTTGTGACTTTGCTGGGCTGTTCGCTAAGTTTCTACAACGCCATTCAGTATAAGTTTAGTCATCGCGTTCAGGCGGTGGCGACGGCGATTGATACCCACCTTGTGTCGAATGACTTCAGCGCATTAAGGCCACAAATTACCGAATTAATGATGTCGGCAGATATCGTTCGTGTAGACCTGCTCCATGGTGATAAGCAGGTTTATACCCTGGCCAGAAATGGTAGTTATCGTCCGGTTGGCACCAGCGATCTGTTTCGTGAACTGAGCGTTCCGTTGATAAAGCATCCGGGGATGTCGTTGCGTCTGGTTTATCAGGATCCGATGGGCAACTATTTCCATTCGTTGATGACCACCGCGCCGCTCACAGGGGCGATTGGCTTTATCATTCTTATGCTCTTTCTGGCGGTACGCTGGTTACAACGGCAACTTGCCGGGCAAGAATTGCTGGAAACCCGGGCTACTCGTATCTTAAACGGTGAGCGTGGCTCTAATGTGTTGGGAACCATCTATGAATGGCCGCCCAGAACCAGCAGTGCGCTGGATACGCTGCTTCGTGAAATTCAGAACGCACGCGAACAACACAGCCGTCTTGATACGCTGATCCGCTCTTATGCCGCCCAGGACGTGAAAACCGGCCTCAATAACCGACTCTTTTTCGATAATCAGTTAGCAACGTTACTGGAAGATCAGGAGAAAGTAGGTACCCACGGGATCGTGATGATGATTCGTCTGCCGGATTTCAATATGTTGAGCGATACCTGGGGGCACAGCCAAGTTGAAGAACAGTTCTTCACTCTAACGAATCTGCTGTCGACATTTATGATGCGCTACCCTGGCGCACTGCTGGCGCGTTACCACCGCAGTGATTTTGCTGCGCTGTTACCGCACCGGACGTTAAAAGAGGCAGAGAGCATCGCCGGTCAGTTAATCAAAGCCGTCGATACCTTGCCGAACAATAAAATGCTCGATCGCGACGATATGATCCACATTGGTATCTGCGCCTGGCGTAGTGGTCAGGATACCGAGCAGGTAATGGAACATGCAGAGTCTGCCACGCGTAATGCGGGATTGCAGGGCGGCAATAGCTGGGCTATTTACGATGACTCGTTGCCTGAAAAAGGACGCGGTAATGTTCGCTGGCGTACGCTTATCGAGCAAATGCTCAGTCGCGGCGGCCCGCGCCTTTATCAAAAACCGGCGGTTACTCGCGAAGGTCAGGTTCATCATCGCGAACTCATGTGCCGCATCTTCGATGGTAATGAAGAGGTTAGCTCGGCGGAGTATATGCCGATGGTCTTGCAGTTTGGCTTATCGGAAGAGTATGACCGTCTGCAAATCAGCCGTCTTATTCCACTATTGCGTTACTGGCCAGAGGAAAATCTGGCGATTCAGGTTACCGTTGAGTCGCTGATTCGCCCGCGTTTTCAGCGTTGGCTGCGCGATACGTTAATGCAATGTGAAAAATCACAACGAAAACGCATAATTATTGAACTTGCAGAGGCCGATGTAGGTCAACATATCAGTCGTTTACAACCTGTTATTCGTTTAGTGAATGCTTTAGGGGTACGGGTAGCCGTCAACCAGGCTGGTTTGACGCTGGTAAGCACCAGTTGGATCAAAGAACTTAATGTTGAGTTACTCAAGCTCCATCCGGGGCTGGTCAGAAACATTGAGAAGCGAACGGAGAACCAGCTGCTGGTTCAAAGCCTGGTGGAAGCCTGCTCAGGGACCAGCACCCAGGTTTACGCCACCGGTGTGCGTTCGCGAAGCGAGTGGCAGACCCTGATTCAGCGCGGTGTTACAGGCGGGCAAGGGGATTTTTTCGCGTCCTCACAGCCACTTGATACTAACGTGAAAAAATATTCACAAAGATACTCGGTTTAACCTGCCGTTTAATCCGTTTTCACGTAGAATAACGCGCGCTGCGTCTCATGGGAGTGTGCTTGTCTGCTCGCCAGATTGTTGCAGCACATATGCAGATGAATGACCTTACGCGGTTGCAAACAGGCGAGGAATGCTGCTGATGCATTAAGCCTTTCTGGACTCAGGCAGAGATTTGTAACAAAGGAAACGAACTGCACTAATTTTCACCGTAGCAGATGATTTTTGCGCCTTGTCGCTGCTGCGTGTGGTTGGTAAAGTAAGCGGATTTTCTTTTCCGCCCCAGCTTTCAGGATTATCCCTTAGTATGTTGAAAAAATTTCGTGGCATGTTTTCCAATGACTTGTCCATTGACCTGGGTACTGCGAATACCCTCATTTATGTAAAAGGACAAGGCATCGTATTGAATGAGCCTTCCGTGGTGGCCATTCGTCAGGATCGTGCCGGTTCACCGAAAAGCGTAGCTGCAGTAGGTCATGACGCGAAGCAGATGCTGGGCCGTACGCCGGGCAATATTGCTGCCATTCGCCCAATGAAAGACGGCGTTATCGCCGACTTCTTCGTGACTGAAAAAATGCTCCAGCACTTCATCAAACAAGTGCACAGCAACAGCTTTATGCGTCCAAGCCCGCGCGTTCTGGTTTGTGTACCGGTTGGCGCGACCCAGGTTGAACGCCGCGCAATTCGTGAATCCGCGCAGGGCGCTGGTGCCCGTGAAGTCTTCCTGATTGAAGAACCGATGGCTGCCGCAATTGGTGCTGGCCTGCCGGTTTCTGAAGCGACCGGTTCTATGGTGGTTGATATCGGTGGTGGTACCACTGAAGTTGCTGTTATCTCCTTGAACGGCGTGGTTTACTCCTCTTCCGTGCGCATTGGTGGTGATCGTTTCGACGAAGCTATCATCAACTATGTGCGTCGTAATTACGGTTCTCTGATCGGTGAAGCCACCGCAGAACGTATCAAGCACGAAATCGGTTCGGCTTACCCGGGCGATGAAGTCCGTGAAATCGAAGTTCGTGGCCGTAACCTGGCAGAAGGTGTTCCACGCGGTTTTACCCTGAACTCCAACGAAATCCTCGAAGCACTGCAGGAACCGCTGACCGGTATTGTGAGCGCGGTAATGGTTGCACTGGAACAGTGCCCGCCGGAACTGGCTTCCGACATCTCCGAGCGCGGCATGGTACTCACCGGTGGTGGCGCACTGCTGCGTAACCTTGACCGTTTGTTAATGGAAGAAACCGGCATTCCAGTCGTTGTTGCTGAAGACCCGCTGACCTGTGTGGCGCGCGGTGGCGGCAAAGCGCTGGAAATGATCGACATGCACGGCGGCGACCTGTTCAGCGAAGAGTAATCGGATGCAGGCAGGGGAAGCGTCTGTTTACCCTGCCTGGTCTGATACGAGAATACGCATAACTTATGAAGCCAATTTTTAGCCGTGGCCCGTCGCTACAGATTCGCCTTATTCTGGCGGTGCTGGTGGCGCTCGGCATTATTATTGCCGACAGCCGCCTGGGGACGTTCAGTCAAATCCGTACTTATATGGATACCGCCGTCAGTCCTTTCTACTTTGTTTCCAATGCTCCTCGTGAATTGCTGGATGGCGTATCGCAGACGCTGGCCTCGCGTGACCAACTAGAACTTGAAAATCGGGCGTTACGTCAGGAACTGTTGCTGAAAAACAGTGAACTGCTGATGCTTGGACAATACAAACAGGAGAACGCGCGTCTGCGCGAGCTGCTGGGTTCCCCGCTGCGTCAGGATGAGCAGAAAATGGTGACTCAGGTTATCTCCACGGTTAACGATCCTTATAGCGATCAAGTTGTTATCGATAAAGGTAGCGTTAATGGCGTTTATGAAGGCCAGCCGGTCATCAGCGACAAAGGTGTTGTTGGTCAGGTGGTGGCCGTCGCTAAACTGACCAGTCGCGTGCTGCTAATTTGTGATGCGACCCACGCGCTGCCAATCCAGGTGCTGCGCAACGATATCCGCGTAATTGCAGCCGGTAACGGTTGTACGGATGATTTGCAGCTTGAGCATCTGCCAGCGAATACGGATATTCGTGTTGGTGATGTGCTGGTGACCTCCGGTCTGGGCGGTCGTTTCCCGGAAGGCTATCCGGTCGCGGTTGTCTCTTCCGTAAAACTCGATACCCAGCGCGCTTATACTGTGATTCAGGCGCGTCCGACGGCAGGGCTGCAACGTTTGCGTTATCTGCTGCTGCTGTGGGGGGCAGATCGTAACGGCGCTAACCCGATGACGCCGGAAGAGGTGCATCGTGTTGCTAATGAACGTCTGATGCAGATGATGCCGCAGGTATTGCCTTCGCCAGACGCGATGGGGCCAAAGTTACCTGAACCGGCAACGGGGATCGCTCAGCCGACTCCGCAGCAACCCACGACAGGAAATGCAGCTACTGCGCCTGCTGCGCCGACACAGCCCGCTGCTAATCGCTCTCCACAAAGGGCTACGCCGCCGCAAAGTGGTGCTCAACCGCCTGCGCGTGCGCCGGGAGGGCAATAGTGGCGAGCTATCGTAGCCAGGGACGCTGGGTAATCTGGCTCTCTTTCCTCATTGCGCTTTTGCTGCAAATCATGCCCTGGCCGGATAACCTGATTGTTTTCCGGCCAAACTGGGTGTTACTCATCTTGTTGTATTGGATCCTGGCCTTGCCCCATCGCGTAAATGTGGGCACAGGTTTTGTGATGGGTGCCATACTGGATCTGATCAGCGGCTCGACGCTTGGCGTACGCGTATTGGCGATGAGCATCATTGCTTACCTGGTGGCGCTGAAATACCAGCTTTTCCGTAACCTCGCATTATGGCAGCAGGCGCTGGTCGTCATGTTGCTTTCGCTGGTGGTGGATATTATTGTTTTCTGGGCAGAGTTTTTAGTGATTAACGTCTCTTTCAGACCGGAAGTGTTCTGGAGTAGTGTAGTCAATGGGGTGCTCTGGCCGTGGATTTTCTTGCTGATGCGTAAAGTCCGTCAGCAGTTTGCAGTGCAATAAAGGTTTCTATGACTTCTCTGTATTTAGCTTCCGGTTCTCCGCGTCGTCAGGAGTTACTTGCGCAACTTGGTGTGACCTTTGAACGTATTGTTACGGGCATTGAGGAACAGCGTCAGCCGCAGGAGAGCGCGCAGCAGTATGTTGTGCGTCTGGCGCGCGAGAAAGCACGGGCAGGTGTCGCGCAAACGGCGAAGGATCTCCCGGTGCTGGGTGCGGATACTATCGTTATCCTGAACGGAGAAGTGCTGGAGAAACCGCGCGACGCAGAGCATGCGGCGCAGATGTTGCGCAAATTATCGGGTCAGACCCATCAGGTGATGACGGCAGTGGCGTTGGCCGACAGCCAGCACATTCTCGATTGCCTGGTGGTCACCGATGTGACTTTCAGAACGTTAACAGACGAAGACATCGCGGGCTATGTCGCCAGCGGTGAACCGTTAGATAAAGCAGGTGCATACGGTATTCAGGGGCTGGGTGGCTGTTTTGTCAGGAAGATAAATGGCAGCTATCACGCCGTAGTCGGCTTACCGCTGGTTGAAACGTATGAATTATTAAGTAATTTTAACGCACTGCGTGAGAAAAGGGATAAACATGACGGCTGAATTGTTAGTAAACGTAACGCCTTCGGAAACGCGAGTGGCGTATATTGATGGCGGTATTCTGCAGGAAATTCATATTGAACGTGAGGCGCGACGCGGAATAGTAGGCAATATCTACAAGGGTCGTGTAAGTCGTGTACTTCCGGGTATGCAGGCGGCTTTTGTAGATATTGGGCTGGATAAAGCCGCGTTTCTTCATGCATCTGACATCATGCCGCACACCGAATGTGTGGCGGGTGAAGAACAAAAGCAATTCACGGTGCGCGACATCTCGGAACTGGTTCGTCAGGGGCAAGATCTGATGGTGCAGGTGGTGAAAGATCCGCTTGGCACTAAGGGGGCGCGCCTGACCACCGATATCACGCTGCCTTCTCGCTATCTGGTCTTTATGCCAGGGGCTTCTCACGTTGGGGTTTCCCAACGAATTGAAAGCGAATCAGAACGTGAACGCCTGAAAAAAGTGGTCGCAGAGTATTGCGACGAGCAGGGCGGGTTTATCATCCGTACCGCAGCGGAAGGTGTTGGCGAGGCTGAACTGGCCTCCGATGCCGCTTATCTGAAACGCGTCTGGACCAAAGTTATGGAGCGTAAAAAACGCCCGCAGACCCGTTATCAGCTGTACGGCGAACTGGCGCTGGCGCAGCGTGTTCTGCGTGATTTCGCCGATGCCGAACTGGACCGCATTCGCGTTGACTCACGCCTGACTTACGAAGCATTACTTGAGTTCACCTCGGAGTACATTCCCGAGATGACCAGCAAGCTGGAGCATTACACCGGACGTC
The DNA here is from genome assembly GCF_022354085.1 of Shigella dysenteriae. Classification (NCBI taxonomy): domain Bacteria; kingdom Pseudomonadati; phylum Pseudomonadota; class Gammaproteobacteria; order Enterobacterales; family Enterobacteriaceae; genus Shigella; species Shigella dysenteriae. The sequence continues at coordinate 4,294,765 of NZ_CP055055.1, read as the reverse complement.
AGCCGATTTTCGATCTCTTTGATGTCGAAAACGAAATCCAGCGAGCGCTGGAACGCAAAGTAGAACTGAAATCTGGTGGCTATCTGATTATCGACCAGACCGAAGCGATGACCACCGTGGACATCAATACCGGGGCGTTTGTCGGTCATCGCAATCTTGACGACACCATTTTCAATACCAATATTGAAGCGACGCAGGCTATCGCTCGCCAGTTACGGTTACGCAATCTGGGCGGGATTATCATTATTGATTTCATCGATATGAATAATGAAGATCACCGCCGCCGAGTGCTGCACTCGCTGGAGCAGGCGTTGAGCAAAGACCGGGTGAAAACCAGCGTTAATGGTTTTTCGGCGCTGGGGCTGGTGGAGATGACGCGTAAACGCACCCGCGAAAGCATTGAGCACGTACTGTGTAACGAATGCCCAACCTGCCACGGTCGCGGAACGGTGAAAACCGTGGAAACGGTATGCTATGAAATCATGCGCGAGATTGTTCGTGTCCACCATGCTTACGACTCCGACCGTTTCCTGGTCTATGCTTCTCCGGCAGTAGCTGAAGCCTTGAAAGGCGAAGAGTCACACTCGCTGGCGGAAGTGGAAATTTTCGTTGGTAAACAGGTTAAAGTACAAATTGAACCGCTCTATAACCAGGAGCAGTTTGACGTCGTAATGATGTAAACAGATGCTGGGCCGCCATCCGGCAAAGGGTTTTTGAGTCACATATTTAGCAGACAAGGAGTGACGGGTGAGGCGATTGCCGGGGATTTTACTGCTTACTGGAGCCGCGCTCGTTGTGATCGCTGCCCTGCTGGTTAGCGGCCTGCGTATTGCTTTACCGCATCTTGACGCCTGGCGTCCGGAAATCCTCAACAAAATAGAATCCGCGACTGGCATGCCGGTAGAAGCCAGTCAGCTCTCAGCCAGCTGGCAGAATTTTGGCCCGACGCTTGAAGCACACGACATCCGTGTAGAACTAAAAGATGGCGGCGAATTTTCGGTTAAACGCGTTACTCTGGCGCTGGATGTCTGGCAGAGCCTGTTACATATGCGCTGGCAGTTTCGCGATCTCACTTTCTGGCAGCTGCGCTTTCGCACCAACACTCCTATCACCAGCGGTGGTAGCGATGACAGTCTGGAAGCCAGTCACATCAGCGATCTGTTTCTTCGTCAATTTGACCATTTCGATCTCCGCGACAGTGAAGTCAGTTTCCTGACGCCATCCGGTCAGCGCGCCGAGCTGGCGATCCCACAACTCACCTGGCTGAACGATCCTCGTCGACACCGTGCGGAAGGCCAGGTAAGCCTCTCCAGCCTTACCGGACAGCACGGCGTAATGCAGGTGCGCATGGATTTGCGCGATGATGAGGGGTTGTTAAGCAATGGTCGCGTCTGGCTCCAGGCGGATGACATCGACCTGAAGCCGTGGCTCGGTAAATGGATGCAGGACAATATTGCGCTGGAAACGGCGCAGTTCTCCCTTGAAGGCTGGATGACGATCGATAAAGGCGATGTAACCGGTGGCGACGTCTGGCTGAAACAGGGCGGTGCCAGCTGGTTGGGCGAGAAGGAAACGCATACGCTGTCGGTGGATAATCTGACCGCGCATATTACGCGTGAAAATCCGGGATGGCAGTTCTCTGTTCCCGATACACGGATCACGATGGACGGCAAACCCTGGCCGAGCGGAGCATTGACGCTGGCCTGGATACCGGAACAGGACGTTGGCGGCAAAGACAATAAACGCAGTGACGAACTCCGGATTCGCGCCAGTAATCTGGAGCTGGCAGGCCTGGAGGGCATACGCCCGCTGGCCGCGAAACTTTCACCTGCACTGGGTGATGTTTGGCGCTCCACACAACCGAGCGGCAAGATTAACACGCTGGCGCTGGATATCCCGCTTCAGGCGGCAGACAAGACCCGTTTTCAGGCATCGTGGAGCGATCTGGCCTGGAAGCAATGGAAATTATTACCGGGTGCGGAACACTTCTCCGGGACGCTTTCCGGCAGCGTTGAAAATGGTTTGCTTACCGCGTCGATGAAGCAGGCAAAGATGCCTTACGAAACGGTATTCCGTGCGCCACTGGAAATCGCCGACGGCCAGGCAACTATAAGCTGGCTGAACAATGACAAAGGTTTCCAGCTGGATGGGCGTAATATTGACGTTAAAGCCAAAGCCGTCCATGCGCGCGGCGGTTTTCGTTACCTGCAACCTGCTAACGATGAACCCTGGCTGGGTATTCTGGCTGGCATCAGTACCGATGATGGTTCACAAGCCTGGCGCTATTTCCCGGAAAACTTGATGGGTAAAGACCTGGTTGATTACTTAAGTGGCGCGATTCAGGGCGGTGAAGCGGATAACGCGACGCTGGTTTATGGTGGCAATCCGCAACTCTTCCCCTATAAACACAACGAAGGTCAGTTTGAAGTGCTGGTGCCGCTGCGCAACGCGAAGTTTGCCTTCCAGCCGGACTGGCCTGCATTAACTAACCTTGATATTGAACTGGACTTTATTAACGACGGTTTATGGATGAAAACCGATGGCGTTAATCTGGGCGGCGTGCGCGCGAGTAATCTCACCGCAGTGATCCCTGACTACTCGAAAGAAAAACTGCTGATTGACGCTGACATTAAAGGTCCGGGTAAAGCCGTTGGCCCTTACTTTGATGAGACACCGCTGAAAGATTCTCTGGGTGCGACCCTGCAAGAACTCCAGCTCGACGGCGATGTGAATGCTCGCTTACATCTTGATATCCCGCTGAACGGCGAACTGGTAACCGCGAAAGGTGATGTGACGCTGCGTAATAACAGTCTGTTTATCAAACCACTCGACAGCACCCTGAAAAATTTGAGCGGTAAATTCAGCTTTATCAATGGCGATCTGCAAAGTGAACCACTGACAGCAAGCTGGTTTAATCAGCCGTTGAACGTGGATTTTTCCACCAAAGAAGGGGCAAAAGCCTACCAGGTCGCGGTGAATCTCAACGGTAACTGGCAACCAGCGAAAACCGGCGTTCTGCCTGCAGCGGTGAACGAAGCATTGAGTGGCAGCGTGGCGTGGGATGGTAAAGTGGGCATTGATCTGCCTTATCATGCTGGCGCGACCTATAACGTAGAGCTGAACGGCGATCTGAAGAATGTGAGCAGTCACTTACCTTCACCGTTAGCCAAACCTGCGGGTGAACCACTAGCGGTAAACGTTAAGGTTGATGGCAATCTCAACAGCTTTGAATTAACCGGACAGGCTGGTGCGGATAACCATTTCAATAGCCGCTGGTTGCTCGGTCAAAAGCTGACGCTCGATCGTGCTATTTGGGCGGCAGACAGTAAAACGCTCCCGCCGTTGCCGGAACAAAGTGGTGTTGAACTCAATATGCCGCCGATGAATGGTGCCGAGTGGCTGGCCCTGTTTCAGAAAGGTGCGGCGGAGAGTGTCGGTGGTGCAGCGAGTTTCCCACAACACATAACGTTACGTACGCCTATGTTGTCGCTGGGAAATCAGCAATGGAATAACCTGAGTATTGTTTCGCAACCGACGGCAAATGGCACCCAGGTTGAGGCGCAAGGGCGTGAAATCAACGCCACGCTGGCGATGCGTAATAACGCGCCGTGGCTGGCGAATATCAAATATCTTTATTACAACCCGAGCGTGGCGAAAACTCGTGGTGATTCAACACAGTCATCACCTTTCCCGACAACGGAACGCATTAACTTCCGTGGCTGGCCGGACGCCCAAATACGATGCGCAGAGTGCTGGTTCTGGGGGCAAAAATTCGGGCGCATTGACAGTGATATCACCATTTCTGGCAATACATTAACGCTTACTAATGGACTGATTGATACTGGTTTTTCGCGGCTCACTGCCGATGGTGAATGGATTAACAATCCGGGGAATGAACGTACCTCGCTGAAAGGAAAACTGCGCGGGCAGAAAATTGATGCCGCCGCAGAATTTTTTGGTGTCACGACGCCCATACGGCAGTCGTCATTTAATGTGGATTACGATTTACACTGGCGTAAAGCACCGTGGCAGCCAGATGAGGCGACGTTGAATGGCATCATTCATACTCAACTGGGTAAAGGCGAAATTACCGAAATCAATACCGGACATGCCGGGCAATTGCTGCGCTTATTGAGCGTAGATGCCCTGATGCGTAAGCTGCGTTTTGATTTCAGAGACACTTTTGGCGAAGGGTTCTATTTTGACTCCATTCGCAGCACCGCGTGGATTAAAGACGGCGTTATGCACACCGACGACACGCTGGTGGATGGCCTGGAGGCGGATATCGCCATGAAAGGGTCGGTAAATCTGGTACGTCGCGACCTGAATATGGAAGCGGTTGTCGCACCAGAGATTTCTGCGACGGTGGGCGTGGCTGCGGCTTTTGCGGTTAACCCCATTGTTGGCGCGGCAGTGTTTGCCGCCAGTAAAGTGCTGGGGCCGCTGTGGAGCAAAGTCTCCATTTTGCGCTATCACATTTCGGGTCCGCTGGACGATCCGCAAATCAACGAAGTGTTGCGCCAACCGCGTAAAGAAAAAGCGCAATGATTTGACGAGGGCGCGTAATTGCCCCAATCTCATAAGATAATCGTTGCCAAAGGCCAACGAGCCAGAACATAACCGTAGGCCGGATAGGGCGTTTACGCCGCATCCGGCAGCCGTTGCCTGATGCGACGCTGTGCGTCTTATCAGGCCTACAAACGGAACATAACCGTAGGTCGGATAAGGCGTTTACGCCGCATCCGACAGCCGTTGCCTGATGCGACGCTGTGCGTCTTATCAGGCCTACAAACCGGAACATAATCGTAGGCCGGATAAGGCGTTTACGCCGCATCCGGCAGCCGTAAAAAATCCTCTACTGCAGTAACTAACGAGTAGCAAAAACGATGAGTCTGAACCTGGTAAGTGAACAATTGCTAGCGGCGAACGGCCTGAAACATCAGGACTTGTTCGCGATCCTCGGTCAACTGGCCGAACGTCGCCTTGATTATGGCGATCTCTATTTTCAGTCGAGCTATCACGAATCCTGGGTTTTAGAAGACCGTATTATTAAAGATGGTTCTTACAACATCGATCAGGGCGTTGGCGTGCGTGCAATCAGCGGTGAAAAAACCGGATTTGCTTACGCTGACCAAATCAGCCTGCTGGCGCTGGAACAGAGTGCGCAAGCGGCGCGCACCATCGTCCGTGATAGTGGTGATGGCAAAGTACAGACGCTGGGCGCGGTAGAGCATAGCCCGTTGTATACCTCGGTAGATCCGCTGCAAAGCATGAGCCGTGAAGAGAAGCTGGATATCCTACGTCGCGTCGATAAGGTTGCCCGCGAAGCGGACAAGCGCGTACAGGAAGTGACTGCCAGCCTCAGTGGTGTCTATGAATTAATTCTGGTTGCGGCCACCGACGGCACGCTAGCGGCGGATGTCCGTCCGCTGGTGCGTCTTTCCGTGAGCGTTCTGGTCGAAGAAGATGGCAAACGCGAACGCGGTGCCAGTGGCGGCGGCGGTCGTTTTGGTTATGAGTTCTTCCTTGCCGATCTTGACGGCGAAGTCCGTGCGGATGCATGGGCAAAAGAAGCAGTGCGTATGGCGCTGGTCAATCTTTCTGCCGTTGCTGCACCAGCGGGCACCATGCCGGTAGTACTTGGCGCAGGTTGGCCGGGCGTGCTGTTGCATGAAGCGGTAGGTCACGGTCTGGAAGGCGACTTCAACCGCCGTGGCACTTCAGTATTTAGTGGACAGGTCGGGGAGCTGGTGGCTTCAGAACTGTGTACCGTGGTTGATGATGGCACGATGGTCGATCGCCGAGGTTCGGTGGCGATTGATGACGAAGGTACGCCAGGCCAGTACAACGTGCTGATTGAGAACGGCATTCTGAAAGGCTACATGCAGGATAAACTCAACGCGCGTTTGATGGGGATGACGCCGACTGGCAACGGTCGCCGTGAATCCTACGCCCATCTGCCCATGCCGCGTATGACCAACACCTATATGCTGCCGGGTAAATCGACCCCGCAGGAAATTATTGAATCCGTTGAGTACGGTATCTATGCACCGAACTTTGGTGGCGGTCAGGTGGATATCACCTCCGGCAAATTCGTTTTCTCCACTTCAGAAGCATATCTGATTGAAAACGGTAAAGTAACGAAGCCGGTGAAAGGCGCAACGTTGATTGGTTCCGGTATCGAAACCATGCAGCAGATTTCGATGGTTGGCAACGACCTGAAACTGGATAACGGCGTGGGTGTCTGCGGTAAAGAAGGGCAAAGTTTGCCGGTTGGTGTGGGCCAGCCGACGTTGAAAGTCGATAACCTGACTGTTGGCGGTACTGCGTAATAATTTCATTATTTTCAGAAGGATAATTAATCTTTCTACGTGCACGAACGGTCCCCTCGCTCCTCTGGGGTTAGGGTGAGGGGAACCCGTTGGCACAGGTTTGTACAACGTAACAGTACAATATGAATTACTTCTCTTTCCCGCGCCCGTGCATCTCCTGAAACAATTTACCGACCTCAACAAAATAATCCGTCAGCGAGTTGATCACGACCTGTACCTTCAGCGGCAGCTTATCTTTTTCGGTATATAACGCATAAACCGGGCGTGGATCTGACTGATAACGCGGCAGCAGGATCTCCAGCTCCCCACGATTGATCTCGTTGATCACCCACATCAGCGGCACGTAGGCGATCCCGGCCCCCGCCGTTAGCCAGCGCACCAGCGTCATCGGATCATTAGTCACAAATCTCCCTTGCGGGATCAGGCGAGTCGAGATCCCTTCCGGTGCAATCAGTTCAAATTCATTGTCGGGCCGCACGCTGTATTCAAGCCATGAATGGCTACTTAAATCGGCGGGTTTTTCCGGTATGCCGTATTGTGTGAGATAGCTTTTCGCGGCGCACACCACCATTGGCATCGCGCCAAGACGGCGGGAAAACAGGCTGGAATCCTGCAACGCGCCGACGCGGATCACCACATCCAGACCGTCGGCAATCAGGTCGGGGGCTGGAATTCCGGTAACCAGATTGACGCTCAAACCTGGGTATTCTTTCAGCATTTTGGCTGTCAGCCCGGCGAGAACATTTTGTGCCATAGTTGAAGAACAGCCAATGCGTAGCGTCCCGATGGGGGTGTTATTGAAGGCATACAGTTGCTCATGAACATCCTGCACTTCATGAAGCATACGACGGCAGCCCTGGTAGTAAATTCTACCGGCTTCGGTCAGGCCAATGCTGCGTGTGCTACGGTTTAACAGCTTTACCTGCAACTCATCTTCCAGTTTTGACACCGTCTGACTGATGGACGAAACGCTCATCTGTAGCTGTCTGGCGGCGGCGGTAAAAGAGCCAAATTCAACTACTTTGGCAAACACCGACATGCGTTTTAGTCGTTCCATTATTCACTCTGACTTAAAAGTGATTTAGATCACATAATATAGATAACAGCATAACAGTTACGCTAATATATTAAATATCAATCTACAGCAATGTTGCTCTCGCCCGGCTTTCCATGCCCTTCTCTGCGGCGACAGATGCTGAAAATAATAACGCCTGCTCTCTCTATACAACCAAGGTCAACATGAGTCTGTTTCCCGTTATCGTGGTGTTTGGGCTGTCCTTCCCACCGATATTTTTTGAATTGCTTTTATCACTGGCGATTTTCTGGCTGGTGCGCCGGGTACTTGTGCCAACAGGTATCTACGACTTTGTCTGGCATCCGGCGTTGGGTGATGCTGCCAACTTACTGATTTAGTGTATGATGGTGTTTTTGAGGTGCTCCAGTGGCTTCTGTTTCTATCAGCTGTCCCTCCTGTTCAGCTACTGACGGGGTGGTGCGTAACGGCAAAAGCACCGCCGGACATCAGCGCTATCTCTGCTCTCACTGCCGTAAAACATGGCAACTGCAGTTCACTTACACCGCTTCTCAACCCGGTACGCACCAGAAAATCATTGATATGGCCATGAATGGCGTTGGATGCCGGGCAACCGCCCGCATTATGGGCGTTGGCCTCAACACGATTTTCCGCCATTTAAAAAACTCAGGCCGCAGTCGGTAACCTCGCGCATACAGCCGGGCAGTGACGTCATCGTCTGCGCGGAAATGGACGAACAGTGGGGATACGTCGGGGCTAAATCGCGCCAGCGCTGGCTGTTTTACGCGTATGACAGGCTCCGGAAGACGGTTGTTGCGCACGTATTCGGTGAACGCACTATGGCGACGCTGGGGCGTCTTATGAGCCTGCTGTCACCCTTTGACGTGGTGATATGGATGACGGATGGCTGGCCGCTGTATGAATCCCGCCTGAAGGGAAAGCTGCACGTAATCAGCAAGCGATATACGCAGCGAATTGAGCGGCATAACCTGAATCTGAGGCAGCACCTGGCACGGCTGGGACGGAAGTCGCTGTCGTTCTCAAAATCGGTGGAGCTGCATGACAAAGTCATCGGGCATTATCTGAACATAAAACACTATCAATAAGTTGGAGTCATTACCCCGGCGTTGTTCAACACCGCGCTCTATTGCTGCTTGTTTTATTTGATATCGCGACTGTTCGTTTGAGGTTGAAGTGAAAACACTAATAAGAAAATTCTCCCGTACGGCCATCACGGTCGTATTAGTCATTCTGGCCTTCATCGCAATTTTTAATGCCTGGGTCTATTACACCGAATCCCCCTGGACGCGTGACGCGCGCTTTAGCGCTGACGTCGTTGCGATCGCGCCGGACGTTTCTGGACTCATTACCCAGGTGAATGTTAATGATAACCAGCTGGTGAAAAAAGGACAGGTTCTGTTCACCATCGACCAGCCGCGCTATCAAAAGGCGCTTGAGGAAGCGCAAGCCGATGTTGCTTATTATCAGGTACTGGCACAGGAGAAACGCCAGGAGGCCGGACGTCGTAACCGTCTCGGTGTGCAGGCGATGTCTCGCGAAGAGATCGACCAGGCCAACAACGTACTACAAACGGTTCTGCATCAGTTAGCGAAAGCGCAGGCGACCCGCGATCTGGCAAAACTGGATCTTGAACGCACGGTGATCCGCGCGCCAGCAGATGGCTGGGTGACCAACCTCAACGTCTATACCGGTGAGTTTATTACTCGTGGATCAACGGCGGTTGCGCTGGTGAAACAGAACTCTTTCTATGTACTGGCCTATATGGAAGAAACTAAGCTGGAAGGGGTGCGCCCTGGGTATCGTGCAGAGATCACGCCGCTTGGCAGTAACAAAGTGCTGAAAGGGACTGTTGATAGTGTTGCCGCTGGGGTCACCAACGCCAGCAGCACGCGTGACGACAAAGGGATGGCGACCATCGACTCTAACCTTGAATGGGTGCGTTTGGCGCAACGTGTTCCGGTTCGTATTCGTCTCGACAACCAGCAAGAGAACATCTGGCCTGCGGGCACCACTGCTACAGTGGTGGTCACTGGCAAACAAGATCGCGACGAAAGCCAGGATTCGTTCTTCCGTAAAATGGCCCATCGCCTGCGTGAGTTTGGTTAATCACGATGGGTATTTTCTCCATTGCTAACCAACATATTCGCTTTGCGGTAAAACTGGCGACCGCCATTGTACTGGCGCTGTTTGTTGGCTTTCACTTCCAGCTGGAAACGCCACGCTGGGCGGTACTGACAGCGGCGATTGTTGCCGCCGGTCCGGCCTTTGCTGCGGGAGGTGAACCGTATTCTGGCGCTATTCGCTATCGTGGCTTTTTGCGCATCATCGGCACATTTATTGGCTGTATTGCCGGACTGGTGATCATCATTGCGATGATCCGCGCACCATTATTGATGATTCTGGTGTGCTGTATCTGGGCCGGTTTTTGTACCTGGATATCCTCGCTGGTACGAATAGAAAACTCGTATGCGTGGGGGCTGGCCGGTTATACCGCGCTGATCATTGTGATCACCATTCAGCCGGAACCATTGCTTACGCCGCAGTTTGCCGTCGAACGTTGTAGCGAGATCGTTATCGGTATTGTGTGTGCGATTATGGCGGATTTGCTCTTTTCTCCGCGATCGATCAAACAAGAAGTGGATCGAGAGCTGGAAAGTTTGCTGGTCGCGCAATATCAATTAATGCAACTCTGTATCAAGCATGGCGATGGTGAGGTTGTCGATAAAGCCTGGGGCGACCTGGTGCGACGCACCACGGCGCTACAAGGCATGCGCAGCAACCTGAATATGGAATCTTCCCGCTGGGCGCGGGCCAATCGACGTTTAAAAGCGATCAATACGCTATCGCTGACGCTGATTACCCAATCCTGCGAAACTTATCTTATTCAGAATACGCGCCCGGAATTGATCACTGATACTTTCCGCGAATTTTTTGACACGCCGGTAGAAACCGCGCAGGACGTCCACAAGCAGCTCAAACGCCTGCGAAGAGTTATCGCCTGGACCGGGGAACGGGAAACGCCTGTCACCATTTATAGCTGGGTCGCGGCGGCAACGCGTTATCAGCTTCTCAAGCGCGGCGTTATCAGTAACACAAAAATCAACGCCACCGAAGAAGAGATCCTGCAAGGCGAACCGGAAGTAAAAGTAGAGTCAGCCGAACGTCATCATGCAATGGTTAACTTCTGGCGAACCACACTTTCCTGCATTCTGGGAACGCTTTTCTGGCTGTGGACGGGCTGGACTTCCGGCAGTGGTGCAATGGTGATGATTGCGGTAGTGACGTCACTGGCAATGCGTTTGCCGAATCCACGCATGGTGGCGATCGACTTTATCTACGGGACGCTGGCCGCGCTGCCGTTAGGGCTGCTCTACTTTTTGGTGATTATCCCTAATACCCAACAGAGCATGTTGCTGCTGTGTATTAGCCTGGCAGTGCTGGGATTCTTCCTCGGAATAGAAGTACAGAAACGGCGACTGGGCTCGATGGGGGCGCTGGCCAGCACCATAAATATTATCGTGCTGGATAACCCGATGACTTTCCATTTCAGTCAGTTTCTCGACAGCGCATTAGGGCAAATCGTCGGCTGTGTGCTCGCGTTCACCGTTATTTTGCTGGTGCGGGATAAATCGCGCGACAGGACTGGACGTGTACTGCTTAATCAGTTTGTTTCTGCCGCTGTTTCCGCGATGACTACCAATGTGGCACGTCGTAAAGAGAACCACCTCCCGGCACTTTATCAGCAGCTGTTTTTGCTGATGAATAAGTTCCCAGGGGATTTGCCGAAATTTCGCCTGGCGCTGACGATGATTATCGCGCACCAGCGCCTGCGTGATGCGCCGATCCCGGTTAACGAGGATTTATCGGCGTTTCACCGACAAATGCGCCGCACAGCAGACCATGTGATATCTGCCCGTAGCGATGATAAACGTCGCCGGTACTTTGGCCAGTTGCTGGAAGAACTTGAAATCTACCAGGAAAAGCTACGCATCTGGCAAGCGCCACCGCAGGTGACGGAACCGGTACATCGGCTGGCGGGGATGCTCCATAAGTATCAACATGCGTTGACTGATAGTTAAGTCAAAACCGACGCCAAAAGCGTCGGTTTTTTCATGGCTATACTTAGCGATGCACGGCAGAACTCGCCGCGAAACGTGACGGTGGCAACAGATGAATATTTATACCTTTGATTTTGATGAGATTGAGAGTCAGGAGGATTTTTATCGTGACTTTAGCCAAATCTTTGGTCTGGCGAAAGATAAGGTACGCGATCTCGACTCACTATGGGATGTGTTAATGAACGATGTCCTGCCGCTACCACTTGAGATTGAATTTGTTCATCTGGGAGAGAAAACGCGTCGCCGTTTTGGCGCGTTAATATTGCTGTTTGATGAGGCAGAGGAAGAGCTGGAAGGGCATTTGCGTTTTAATGTTCGTCATTAGCGCAAAAAAAAGCCCCCGAACCGGGGGCAATATCGTCGGACAAGACGATGAGGGTTTATTTGTACAGTTCAGCCGTAGCGTGCCAGGTGTCACCGCTACGAGCTTCAGTAATCTGGTAGGCCGTTGCGCCTTTCTCTTCCGCTTTTTTGTTCAGCATTTCACGCATATCCATTGGCGAAGACGCCACACCACTTACGGATACGGTCCCGATTGCTTCACGATTTTGTGCTTGTGCAGCATCAATGGAGTCGGCAGCGAATGCACCGAAAGAGAGAACAGAAAGTACGCTTAATGCAGCAACAGTGGTTTTGATTTTCATGATATTTACCTCAACATAATCTTTTTGCTGGGTCTTTGTTTCGTGACCCTTATCACAAAATCAAGTATACACTAATTATTGGACTAATTAATACCACGCTAACTGTTTCTGTTGATACTAAGTGTTAAAAATGTGAATTTTAATAACAAAAAAGAATTGAAAATACGGTTATTTATCATTAATTCTAGTATTTTCAATTAGATAATGAATTTTGCATAATGTGCTTTTTTTACCGTATGTATTCATTGTGTGAATGACATGTCGCAGTAAAACGCACTATTCGTTAAATTAATCGCAGGGGAAAGCAGGGGGTTGAGAGGGATAAGCAACATTTTCCCCGCCGCCAGAAGCGACGGGGCAGAGATTAAAGCTCCTGGTCGAACAGCTCTAAAATCGCTTCGTACAGGTCTTTGACAGTGAAACCGTTAGCAGGGGTGGTAAAGATGGTGTCATCGCCAGCGATGGTGCCCAGAATACCTTCTGCTTTGCCCAGTGAGTCCAGCAGGCGAGCAATTAACTGCGCCGCGCCAGGGCTGGTATGAATCACGACAACTGCATCGTTGTAGTCGATATCCAGCACCAGATTCTTCAATGGACTGGAGGTGGTTGGTACACCCAGTTCAGCTGGCAGGCAGTAAACCATTTCCATTTTGGCATTGCGTGTACGTACAGCACCAAACTTGGTCAACATCCGCGAGACTTTAGACTGATTAATATTGTCAAAGCCTTGCTCCTGCAACGCGGCGACGATTTCGCCCTGGGAGCTAAATTTCTCTTCTTTAAGTAATGCTTTAAATGCTTTAACTAGTTCTTCTTGCTTAGCCGAGCTTCGCATAAGTCACCCGATATGGTGGTTGATACAACATTATTGTGCATACAGATGAATTTTTATGCAAACAGTCAGCCCTGAAGAAGGCTGAAATAATGTTATGAAAGAGCGGGATTTTATCAAATTTCGTTATTGAGAAACATGCCTGCGTCACGGCATGCAAATTCTGCTTAAAAGTAAATTAATTGTTATCAAATTGATGTTGTTTTGGCTGAACGGTAGGGTATATTGTCACCACCTGTTGGAATGTTGCGCTAATGCATAAGCGACTGTTAATTACGTAAGTTAGGTTCCTGATTACGGCAATTAAATGCATAAACGCTAAACTTGCGTGACTACACATTCTTGAGATGTGGTCATTGTAAACGGCAATTTTGTGGATTAAGGTCGCGGCAGCGGAGCAACATATCTTAGTTTATCAATATAATAAGGAGTTTAGGATGAAAGTCGCAGTCCTCGGCGCTGCTGGCGGTATTGGCCAGGCGCTTGCACTACTGTTAAAAACCCAACTGCCTTCAGGTTCAGAACTCTCTCTGTATGATATCGCTCCAGTGACTCCCGGTGTGGCCGTCGATCTGAGCCATATCCCTACTGCTGTGAAAATCAAAGGTTTTTCTGGTGAAGATGCGACTCCGGCGCTGGAAGGCGCAGATGTCGTTCTTATCTCTGCAGGTGTAGCGCGTAAACCGGGTATGGATCGTTCCGACCTGTTTAACGTTAACGCCGGCATCGTGAAAAACCTGGTACAGCAAGTTGCGAAAACCTGCCCGAAAGCGTGCATTGGTATTATCACTAACCCGGTTAACACCACAGTTGCAATTGCTGCTGAAGTGCTGAAAAAAGCCGGTGTTTATGACAAAAACAAACTGTTCGGCGTTACCACGCTGGATATCATTCGTTCCAACACCTTTGTTGCGGAACTGAAAGGCAAACAGCCAGGCGAAGTTGAAGTGCCGGTTATTGGCGGTCACTCTGGTGTTACCATTCTGCCGCTGCTGTCACAGGTTCCTGGCGTTAGTTTTACCGAGCAGGAAGTGGCTGATCTGACCAAACGTATCCAGAACGCGGGTACTGAGGTGGTTGAAGCGAAAGCCGGTGGCGGGTCTGCAACCCTGTCTATGGGCCAGGCAGCTGCACGTTTTGGTCTGTCTCTGGTTCGTGCACTGCAGGGCGAACAAGGCGTTGTCGAATGTGCCTACGTTGAAGGCGACGGTCAGTACGCCCGTTTCTTCTCTCAACCGCTGCTGCTGGGTAAAAACGGCGTGGAAGAGCGTAAATCTATCGGTACCCTGAGCGCATTTGAACAGAACGCGCTGGAAGGTATGCTTGATACGCTCAAGAAAGATATCGCCCTGGGCGAAGAGTTCGTTAATAAGTAATTGATTAGCGGATAATAAAAAACCGGAGCACAGACTCCGGTTTTTTGTTTTGAGCGCACGACTCAATTGGTTGCCGGATATTCCTGAATGGTGACCTGCAGCGTTAACTGCTTATCATCACGCATCACTACAACCGGGATCACCGAACCAGGGCGAATTTCTGCCACCTGATCCATCGTCTCCAGAGCAGAGATGGCCGGTTTGTTATCCACCGAAATAATCAGATCGTTGACCTGAATACCCGCATTCGCCGCCGGGCCGTCAGGTGACACTTCATTAACCACGATCCCTTGCAGTTGATCTATACCACCGCCCTGCGCGTGCAGTGGTGCGATCTCGCGTCCGCCGATACCAATGTAGCCGCGGATCACGCGACCATCGCGGATCAGCTTATCCATAATTTTGGTTGCTAACTGGAAAGGAATCGCAAAGCCGATACCTTCCGGCGTTTCGCCATCGTTACTCTTATCAAACGACAGCGTGTTAATGCCCATCAGTTCACCCAGCGAGTTCACCAGCGCGCCGCCAGAGTTACCGTGGTTAATGGAAGCATCGGTTTGTAGGAAGTTTTGCCGCCCGGTCGGGTTCAGACCGATTCGACCCGTGGCACTAATAATCCCCTGGGTAATGGTCTGCCCGAGGTTGTACGGGTTACCGATCGCCAGTACCACGTCGCCAATGTGCGGTACGCGACGTGCATTGATCGGAATGGTAGGTAAACCGCCAGTGGCATTAATTTTAAGTACCGCCAGATCGGTTAGAGAGTCAGATCCCACCAGCAATGCTTCAAATACACGTCCATCCTGTAAGGCGACGATGATCTGATCGGCGTCGTTGATGACGTGTTTATTGGTGATGATATAACCGCGTTGATCCATGATTACACCGGATCCCAGGGTGCGGATCTCAAGCTGGTTGTGAGAGTTGGTGTTCAAACCACGGTTGTAAACGTTAACCACCGCTGGCGCGGCGCGGCGAACCGCCAGATTATAACTGGCAGGCGTCTCATCGGTACTGTCAAATTGCGGAGTGGAAAGCGGGTTAAGGCTGCGCAGCGAAGGCATGGCAACCAGCAGAATAGCGCCGACAATTAATCCAATCGCAACGGAACGTAAGAGCTTCACAAACATGATGGAGGCGTCATTAAAAAAGGGAACGGCAGCAGCATACCACGAGTTAACCGGACATCACACGTCAGCCTGATGCCCGGTTTACGACATTAACGCATCAGCAGATAGATGCTTTCATTGCCGCGTACAATTTGCAGGGCGATGATGGCCGGTTTTGCCGCCAGCACTTTACGCATTTCAGCAATCGAGTTCACCCGATCGCGGTTGACGCCAATGATCACATCGTCTTTTTGCAAGCCAGCCTGAGCAGCTGGGCTTCCTTTGACAACTTCATCGATTTTAATACCTTTGCCGCCATCTTTTAGCTGACCATCGCTCAACGTTGCACCTTCCAGCGCTGGCGTGATCATTTCAGCGCTGGCCGACGAAGAGGTGCTGGTATCGAGCGTCACTTCTACTTCCAGTGGTTTGCCGTTACGCAGCAGGCCAAGCTTCACTTTCGTGCCCGGCTCGGTGGTCGCGATACGAGAGCGCAACTCAGCAAAGCTATTCAGCGGTTTGCCGTTGAGGCTGGTAATAATATCGCCCGCTTTGACGCCCGCTTTCGCCGAGCCAGAACCTGGCAACACTTCGCTGACAAACGCGCCACGCTGCACGTCAAGGTTGAAGGCTTTGGCGATATCGGCACTCATCTCGGTGCCTTTGATGCCTAACAAACCGCGTTTGATTTCACCAAAGTCGATAAGCTGCTGCGCCAGTGTTCGCGCCATATTACTGGGGATGGCAAATCCAATTCCGACGCTCCCGCCGCCAGGCGCAAGGATTGCAGTGTTGATGCCAATTAACTCACCGTTAAGGTTTAACAGTGCACCGCCGGAGTTACCGCGGTTAATGGAAGCATCTGTCTGGATAAAGTTTTCCAGACCTTCAAGATTCAACCCGCTGCGTCCTAATGCGGAAACAATGCCAGAGGTGGCGGTTTGCCCAAGGCCAAATGGGTTACCGACCGCCACGGCAAAATCACCGACGCGCAATTTATCGGAGTCGGCAATAGCGATTTGCGTTAATTTGCTCGGGTTTTGAATTTGCAACAGGGCGATATCGCTCTGGTCATCGCTACCAATCAGTTTTGCATCAAACTCGCGCCCATCATTGAGCTGAATACTGATTTTCTGTGCCTGATTAATCACATGGTTGTTGGTCAGCACATAGCCTTTACTGGCGTTGATGATGACACCGGAGCCTAAACCTTCGAAGGGTTGTGCAGGTTGATCCGGTAAATCATCACCAAAAAACTTTTTGAATTCTTCCGGGATTTTCTGTCCCTGACTGGCCGTTCCTTCCACCCGTACGCTCACCACTGCCGGAAGCACTTTTTCCAGCATTGGAGCCAGACTGGGGAGGGGGGCCTGATCGGCAACCTGGCCTGGAATCGACGCGACGGCCTGAAATGACGCCGAGAGAGTTAACCCGACACTTAACGCTAATGCACTCAACAGCTGGGTTTGTTTTTTCATTATTCCTGCTCTCGTACCTGAATGATAAGAAAAGAGATTCAAAACAGTTTGATGTTATTGAATTTTCAGACGGCTAACAATGAGACACCAGATTAAATGATAGTCGGGGAGGGAGAGAAGAGGAGGGCGCAATGGCTGCGCCCGAAAAATAAATTAGTCGCGCTTCGCGCCAGTACGCAGCAGGCCGGATGCGCCTTCAGAATAGTCGCGAGGCATCTGCACCGGTGCCTGATCGTTGCTGGCTTCAGACTCTGCCAGACGATTACGGAACGGGTTTGCTTCAGCAGACAGTTCCGGCAGCAGGCTGCTGGAGCTTTTCGCCATGTGCTGATACAGCTGGCGATAGTCGTGCGCCATGGTATCCAGTAATTCCGCGCTGCGGGCAAAGTGGCTAACCAGCTCTTCGCGATACTCGTCCAGTTCAGCTTTATTCTTTTCCAGTTCGTACTGCAACGCCTGTTGCTGGCGTAGTTTACGATTACCAAAACGCATGGCCACAGCACCAATAATGATGCCGACGACTAACCCAATTAGCGCATATTCCCAGGTCATGAACATCTCCCGTTGTCTTTTGTTTCCGTAGGGTGTTGGCTTCAGGCTCCATGCCTGCGGCTGATTATGCCACTATAACCGTTAATTCCACAGAAGTGGAATCCCGACTGCATATCGCGTAGTGTAGAACGGCCTTTTTTTCGTCAACCGTGAACAACGGCGCACCGATTATTCAAGGAATAACAATAAGATCATGCAAAGCGTTACCCCAACATCGCAATACCTGAAGGCGCTCAATGAAGGCAGCCATCAACCCGACGACGTTCAAAAAGAGGCCGTCAGCCGCCTGGAAATTATTTATCAGGAACTCATCAATAGCACGCCACCAGCCCCCAGGACGAGTGGGCTAATGGCGCGGGTCGGTAAGCTGTGGGGTAAACGCGAAGACACAAAGCATACGCCAGTGCGTGGCTTATATATGTGGGGCGGTGTAGGACGCGGGAAAACCTGGCTGATGGACCTTTTCTATCAAAGCCTGCCGGGAGAGCGGAAACAGCGCCTGCACTTTCACCGTTTTATGCTGCGGGTGCACGAAGAGCTAACTGCCTTACAGGGGCAGACCGATCCGCTGGAAATTATTGCCGATCGCTTTAAAGCCGAAACTGACGTGCTCTGTTTTGACGAATTTTTTGTTTCTGATATTACCGACGCCATGCTACTTGGCGGTCTGATGAAAGCCCTGTTCGCCCGCGGTATTACCCTGGTAGCGACGTCAAATATTCCGCCGGATGAACTTTATCGAAATGGCCTGCAACGTGCGCGTTTTCTGCCTGCAATCGATGCCATTAAACAGCATTGTGATGTAATGAACGTGGACGCTGGTGTTGATTATCGACTGCGTACACTCACTCAGGCGCATCTGTGGCTTTCGCCACTCCACGATGAAACCCGGGCGCAAATGGATAAACTATGGTTGGCGCTGGCGGGGGGGAAACGAGAAAATTCACCGACGTTAGAAATCAACCATCGGCCATTAGCGACAATGGGCGTCGAGAACCAGACGCTGGCGGTCTCTTTTACTACGCTGTGCGTCGACGCCCGCAGTCAGCATGACTATATTGCGCTCTCACGTCTCTTTCATACGGTCATGTTGTTTGATGTACCAGTTATGACGCGGTTGATGGAGAGTGAAGCGCGGCGCTTTATTGCGCTGGTGGATGAGTTTTACGAGCGCCATGTCAAATTAGTGGTGAGTGCAGAAGTGCCGTTGTATGAAATTTATCAGGGCGATCGGCTGAAGTTTGAGTTCCAGCGTTGCCTGTCACGTCTGCAAGAGATGCAAAGCGAAGAGTATCTGAAGCGCGAGCATTTGGCGGGTTAAAACCTGTCACAAATCACAAAAAGGGGTCGATCTTTGACCCCGACTTCTCTATAATCCTGCGACCCCACGTTACAAGAAAGTTTTTTTCCCAAAACTTTTTGTGTGCTGGCATAGGCTATTCGAAGGGGTAGGTTTGCCGGACTTTGTCGTGTGAACCTCAACAATTGAAGACGTTTGGGTGTTCACCAACGTGTAACTATTTATTGGGTAAGCTTTTAATGAAAACTTTTACAGCTAAACCAGAAACCGTAAAACGCGACTGGTATGTTGTTGACGCGACCGGTAAAACTCTGGGCCGTCTGGCTACTGAACTGGCTCGTCGCCTGCGCGGTAAGCACAAAGCGGAATACACTCCGCACGTAGATACCGGTGATTACATCATCGTTCTGAACGCTGACAAAGTTGCTGTAACCGGCAACAAGCGTACTGACAAAGTGTACTATCACCACACCGGCCACATCGGTGGTATCAAACAAGCGACCTTTGAAGAGATGATTGCTCGCCGTCCTGAGCGTGTGATTGAAATCGCGGTTAAAGGCATGTTGCCAAAAGGCCCGCTGGGTCGTGCTATGTTCCGTAAACTGAAAGTTTACGCGGGTAACGAGCACAACCACGCGGCACAGCAACCGCAAGTTCTTGACATCTAATCGGGATTATAGGCAATGGCTGAAAATCAATACTACGGCACTGGTCGCCGCAAAAGTTCCGCAGCTCGCGTTTTCATCAAACCGGGCAACGGTAAAATCGTAATCAACCAACGTTCTCTGGAACAGTACTTCGGTCGTGAAACTGCTCGCATGGTAGTTCGTCAGCCGCTGGAACTGGTCGACATGGTTGAGAAACTGGACCTGTACATCACCGTTAAAGGTGGTGGTATCTCTGGTCAGGCTGGTGCGATCCGTCACGGTATCACCCGCGCTCTGATGGAATACGACGAGTCCCTGCGTTCTGAACTGCGTAAAGCTGGCTTCGTTACTCGTGACGCTCGTCAGGTTGAACGTAAGAAAGTCGGTCTGCGTAAAGCACGTCGTCGTCCGCAGTTCTCCAAACGTTAATTGGCTTCTGCTCCGGCAGAAAACAATTTGCGAAAAAACCCGCTTCGGCGGGTTTTTTTATGGCTAAAATCTGAATCAGCGTAAAAAATGGAAAGTTGCTTTTTGCTGCCGTCTGACAGACAGGCAAAACAAAAACCACATCGCCAATAAGGGACTAAGTCAACTATTTCAGACTAAAGCGCATCTCTTTTTCCCCATTTCCGGCATCGACTCACCACAAAGGTCGCAAAATCTGGTAAACTATCATCCAATTTTCTGCCCAAATGTCGGGTATTGCTCATTTTTTGTTTGATTTTCGAACAAAGAGAGTCGTTCCTTACTGGGTAACACAACTTCTGACTGGCCACCTGGTGGCTGGTAGCAGTAAAAATTCTGACTATACCTGGAGGTTTTCATGGCTGTCGCTGCCAACAAACGTTCGGTAATGACGCTGTTTTCCGGTCCTACTGACATCTATAGCCATCAGGTCCGCATTGTGCTGGCTGAGAAAGGTGTAAGTTTCGAGATCGAACACGTGGAAAAGGACAATCCGCCTCAGGATCTGATTGACCTCAACCCGAATCAGAGCGTTCCGACCCTGGTGGATCGTGAGCTGACCCTGTGGGAATCTCGCATCATTATGGAATATCTGGATGAGCGTTTCCCGCATCCGCCACTGATGCCTGTTTACCCGGTAGCTCGCGGTGAAAGCCGTCTGTACATGCATCGCATCGAAAAAGACTGGTACACGCTGATGAACACCATCATCAACGGTTCTGCTTCTGAAGCAGATGCCGCACGTAAGCAACTGCGCGAAGAACTGCTGGCGATTGCGCCGGTCTTCGGTCAGAAGCCGTACTTCCTGAGCGATGAGTTCAGCCTGGTCGATTGCTACCTTGCTCCGCTGCTGTGGCGTCTGCCGCAACTGGGTATCGAGTTCAGCGGCCCGGGTGCGAAAGAGCTGAAAGGCTATATGACCCGCGTCTTTGAGCGTGACTCTTTCCTTGCTTCTTTAACTGAAGCAGAACGTGAAATGCGTCTGGGCCGGAGTTAATCTGTATGGATTTGTCACAGCTAACACCACGTCGTCCCTATCTGCTGCGTGCATTCTATGAGTGGTTGCTGGATAACCAGCTCACGCCGCACCTGGTGGTGGATGTGACGCTCCCTGGCGTGCAGGTTCCTATGGAATATGCGCGTGACGGGCAAATCGTACTCAACATTGCGCCGCGTGCTGTCGGCAATCTGGAACTGGCGAATGATGAGGTGCGCTTTAACGCGCGCTTTGGTGGCATTCCGCGTCAGGTTTCTGTGCCGCTGGCTGCCGTGCTGGCTATCTACGCCCGTGAAAATGGCGCTGGCACGATGTTTGAGCCTGAAGCTGCCTACGATGAAGATGCCAGCATCATGAATGATGAAGAGGCATCGGCAGACAACGAAACCGTTATGTCGGTTATTGATGGCGATAAGCCAGATCACGATGATGACACTCATCCTGACGATGAACCACCGCAGCCACCACGCGGTGGTCGACCGGCATTACGCGTTGTGAAGTAATACAAAAACAGGCCCTGGCGGCCTGTTTTGTCTTTTAATGACTTAATAAAATAGCGTGATTGTGGCAATCATATTCACCACGAAACCGACTGCCATGGGGATCGCTGTCCGCTTCACCACCGCAAAAGGCGAAACGCCTGCAATTCCTGACGTAACGACTACCACCGCAGTAATCGGCGAAACCGCGCGCGCTAGCGTCGTGGCAAAATGCATCGGCATAATCATTACAACCGCTGGTACATGTAGTCCGGCTGCGATATTCGGAATAAGACTGGCAAATGACATAAACGGCGCATTGCCAGAGCCCATCACAATGGCACAAATGGCAATGACCAGCGCCATAATAATCATCACGCCAATACCGCCCAGACCAGAATGCTCCGCACCCCTGATAACCGCATCGACAGTGCCAATCGTCGTTAAGCCTTTCGCAAATATTTCACCCGCGACCACCAGCGTTACCACGTTGGCAAACTGCGTACCCATGCCGTCAAAAAACGCCTGCACATCGTCCATTGTTTCGCGTAATTTATGCTTGCGGAAGAACTCAACAAACATCGTCACCGTCAAACTCAGTAACATCACCACCACCAGATGCAGTTCTGACTGCATCAGCCCGATGTGGGCAAGGAATAGCGAGCCGAGCATCAGGATTAACGGCATCACAGGTAAAATGGCGTAATAGAGCGGCGGGACATTATCGAGAGTTTTTTGCTCTGCCTGTTCGTGATTGATATTTTTATCTTTTTTGTCAAAAGCGCGTTGCACGAAAAAGTGGGAGATCGCCACCGAGATAATGACGCAAGAGGCGACCGGAAGCTGGTAGTGGAAGAAGTAAGTGGCAATTTTCATTCCCGCGACCTGGGCTGCAAAAATGGAGTTCGTTTCCAGAATCCCCCACTCAATGGACATCGTGGTTGCGATAACCGCCACCGCAGAGAGGCGACTTACTCCCAGACTCACCAGCGTCGGAAATAAGGTGACCATCAGCAACATACCCAGACCGGAGGCGCTGGTAATAAACTGCGCCATGATTTGGCCGATGACGTAAGTTGCCGACAGAATAATATACGGCGAGCGAATGAGTTTTAACGGGCGGCTTAACAAGCTCACCATCGCGCGACTGGCCCCTATGCGCTCCATGTAGCGGGCATAACCGCCCACCGCCATAATCGACAGCCCCAATCCGGCAATGCGGTTGGACAGCATGCGCAGGATTTCATTATAAATATCGACGATCAAGTAGCCGCTGCTTTTGGTGGGATCGAGTACACCACCGAACCCTAACCAGACACCGCACATCATCAGGAAGATACCTGCGGCAGCCAGCACCACCTGAGGTTTGTAGTTTTTCAGGATCAAATAGCCCATCGTAATTAATACGATGACAGATATAATTATGCCGAACATTGTTGAACTCCGTGTCAAAAGAAAACGGTCAATCCCATAAATGGCAGATTGAAAACAATGATGTTATATTTTTTGCAAGTCTATTTATGGTGCTGATGTCGTGTTTTTAATTGTAGGTGAGGTGATTTTTCATTAAAAAATATGCGATTATGATTATTTTGTAAGAACACATTCATAATATTCATAATGCTCGTGAATAGTCTTGTAAATAATTCAATCGGGATGTTTTTATCTGCGTTACATTAATTTTTCGCAATAGTTAATTATTCCGTTAATTATGGTAATGATGAGGCACAAAGAGAAAACCCTGCCATTTTCCCCTACTTTCAATCCTGTGATAGGATGTCACTGATGATGTTAATCACACTGACCTTACAGAATGGGCCTTATGAACGCATTTGATTCGCAAACCGAAGATTCTTCACCTGCAATTGGTCGCAACTTGCGTAGCCGCCCGCTGGCGCGTAAAAAACTCTCCGAAATGGTGGAAGAAGAGCTGGAACAGATGATCCGCCGTCGTGAATTTGGCGAAGGTGAACAATTACCGTCTGAACGCGAACTGATGGCGTTCTTTAACGTCGGGCGTCCTTCGGTGCGTGAAGCGCTGGCAGCGTTAAAACGCAAAGGTCTGGTGCAAATAAACAACGGCGAACGCGCTCGCGTCTCGCGTCCTTCTGCGGACACCATCATCGGTGAGCTTTCCGGCATGGCGAAAGATTTCCTTTCTCATCCTGGTGGGATTGCCCATTTCGAACAATTACGTCTGTTCTTTGAATCCAGCCTGGTGCGCTATGCGGCTGAACACGCCACCGATGAGCAAATCGATTTGCTGGCAAAAGCACTGGAAATCAACAGTCAGTCGCTGGATAACAACGCGGCATTCATTCGCTCAGACGTTGATTTCCACCGCGTGCTGGCGGAGATCCCAGGTAACCCAATCTTCATGGCGATCCACGTTGCCCTGCTCGACTGGCTGATCGCCGCACGTCCAACCGTGGCTGATCAGGCTCTGCACGAGCATAACAACGTTAGCTATCAACAGCATATTGCGATCGTTGACGCGATCCGGCGTCATGATCCTGACGAAGCCGATCGTGCGTTGCAATCGCATCTCAACAGCGTCTCTGCTACCTGGCACGCCTTCGGTCAGACCACCAACAAAAAGAAATAATGCCACTTTAGTGAAGCAGATCGCATTATAAGCTTTCTGTATGGGGTGTTGCTTAATTGATCTGGTATAACAGGTATAAAGGTATATCGTTTATCAGACAAGCATCACTTCAGAGGTATTTATGGCAACGAATTTACGTGGCGTAATGGCTGCACTCCTGACTCCTTTTGATCAACAACAAGCACTGGATAAAGCGAGTCTGCGCCGCCTGGTTCAGTTCAATATTCAGCAGGGCATTGACGGTTTATACGTGGGTGGTTCGACCGGCGAAGCCTTTGTACAAAGCCTTTCCGAGCGTGAACAGGTACTGGAAATCGTCGCCGAAGAGGCGAAAGGTAAGATTAAACTCATCGCCCACGTCGGTTGCGTCAGCACCGCCGAAAGCCAACAACTTGCGGCATCGGCTAAACGTTATGGCTTCGATGCCGTCTCCGCCGTCACGCCGTTCTACTATCCTTTCAGCTTTGAAGAACACTGCGATCACTATCGGGCAATTATTGATTCAGCGGATGGGTTGCCGATGGTGGTGTACAACATTCCAGCCCTGAGTGGGGTAAAACTGACCCTGGATCAGATCAACACACTTGTTACGTTGCCTGGCGTCGGTGCGCTGAAACAGACTTCTGGCGATCTCTATCAGATGGAACAGATCCGTCGTGAACATCCTGATCTGGTGCTCTATAACGGTTACGACGAAATCTTCGCTTCCGGCTTGCTGGCAGGCGCTGATGGTGGTATCGGCAGTACTTACAACATCATGGGCTGGCGCTATCAGGGGATCGTGAAGGCGCTGAAAGAAGGCGATATCCAGACCGCGCAGAAACTGCAAACTGAGTGCAATAAAGTCATTGATTTACTGATCAAAACGGGCGTATTCCGCGGCCTGAAAACTGTTCTGCATTATATGGATGTCGTGTCTGTGCCGCTGTGCCGCAAACCGTTTGGTCCGGTAGATGAAAAATATCTGCCAGAACTGAAGGCGCTGGCCCAGCAGTTGATGCAAGAGCGCGGGTGAGTTGTTTCCCCTCGCTCGCCCCTACCGGGTGAGGGGAAATAAACGCATCTGTACCCTACAATTTTCATACCAAAGCGTGTGGGCATCGCCCACCGCGGGAGACTCACAATGAGTACTACAACCCAGAATATCCCGTGGTATCGCCATCTCAATCGTGCACAATGGCGGGCATTTTCCGCTGCCTGGTTGGGATATCTGCTTGACGGTTTTGATTTCGTTTTAATCGCCCTGGTACTCACCGAAGTACAAGGTGAATTCGGGCTGACGACGGTGCAGGCGGCAAGTCTGATCTCCGCAGCCTTTATCTCTCGCTGGTTCGGCGGCCTGATGCTCGGCGCTATGGGTGACCGCTACGGGCGTCGTCTGGCAATGGTCACCAGCATCGTTCTCTTCTCGGCCGGGACGCTGGCCTGCGGCTTTGCGCCAGGCTACATCACCATGTTTATCGCTCGTCTGGTCATCGGCATGGGGATGGCGGGTGAATACGGTTCCAGCGCCACCTATGTCATTGAAAGCTGGCCAAAACATCTGCGTAACAAAGCCAGTGGCTTTCTGATTTCAGGCTTCTCTGTGGGGGCCGTCGTTGCCGCTCAGGTCTACAGCCTGGTGGTTCCGGTCTGGGGCTGGCGTGCGCTGTTCTTTATCGGCATTTTGCCAATTATCTTTGCTCTCTGGCTGCGTAAAAACATCCCGGAAGCGGAAGACTGGAAAGAGAAACACGCAGGTAAAGCACCAGTACGCACAATGGTGGATATTCTCTACCGTGGTGAACATCGCATTGCCAATATCGTAATGACACTGGCGGCGGCTACTGCGCTGTGGTTCTGCTTCGCCGGTAACCTGCAAAATGCCGCGATCGTCGCTGTTCTTGGGCTGTTATGCGCCGCAATCTTTATCAGCTTTATGGTGCAGAGTACGGGCAAACGCTGGCCAACTGGCGTAATGCTGATGGTGGTCGTGTTGTTTGCTTTCCTCTACTCATGGCCGATTCAGGCGCTGCTGCCAACGTATCTGAAAACCGATCTGGCTTATAACCCGCATACTGTCGCCAATGTGCTGTTCTTTAGTGGCTTTGGCGCGGCGGTGGGGTGCTGCGTCGGTGGCTTCCTCGGTGACTGGCTGGGAACCCGCAAAGCGTACGTTTGTAGTCTGTTGGCCTCGCAGCTGCTGATTATTCCGGTATTTGCGATTGGCGGCGCAAACGTCTGGGTGCTCGGTCTGTTACTGTTCTTCCAGCAAATGCTTGGACAAGGGATCGCCGGGATCTTACCGAAACTGATTGGCGGTTATTTCGATACCGACCAGCGTGCAGCGGGCCTGGGCTTTACCTATAACGTTGGCGCATTGGGTGGCGCACTGGCCCCAATCATCGGCGCGTTGATCGCTCAACGTCTGGATCTGGGTACTGCGCTGGCATCGCTCTCGTTCAGTCTGACATTTGTGGTGATCCTGCTGATTGGTCTGGATATGCCTTCCCGTGTTCAGCGTTGGCTGCGCCCGGAAGCATTGCGTACTCATGACGCTATCGACGGCAAACCATTTAGCGGTGCCGTGCCATTTGGCCGCGCCAAAAACGATTTAGTCAAAACCAAAAGTTAATCCTGTTGCCCGGTCTCTGTACCGGGCCTTTCGCTAAGGGAAGATGTATGTCGTTACTTGCACAACTGGATCAAAAAATCGCTGCTAACGGTGGCCTGATTGTCTCCTGCCAGCCGGTTCCGGACAGCCCGCTCGATAAACCCGACATTGTCGCTGCCATGGCATTAGCGGCAGAGCAGGCGGGCGCTGTTGCCATTCGCATCGAAGGTGTGGCAAATCTGCAAGCCACGCGTGCGGTGGTGAGCGTGCCGATTATCGGGATTGTGAAACGCGATCTGGAGGATTCTCCGGTACGCATCACGGCCTATATTGAAGATGTCGATGCGCTGGCGCAGGCGGGCGCTGACATTATCGCCATTGACGGCACTGACCGACCGCGTCCGGTGCCTGTTGAAACGCTGCTGGCACGTATTCATCATCACGGTTTACTGGCGATGACCGACTGCTCAACGCCGGAAGACGGCCTGGCATGCCAAAAGCTGGGAGCCGAAATTATTGGCACTACGCTTTCTGGCTATACCACGCCTGAAACGCCAGAAGAGCCGGATCTGACGCTGGTGAAAAGGTTGAGTGACGCCGGATGTCGAGTGATTGCCGAAGGGCGTTACAACACGCCTGCTCAGGCGGCTGATGCGATGCGCCACGGCGCGTGGGCGGTGACGGTCGGTTCTGCCATTACGCGTCTTGAACACATTTGTCAGTGGTACAACACAGCGATGAAAAAGGCGGTGCTATGACCACGCTGGCGATTGATATCGGCGGTACTAAACTTGCCGCCGCGCTGATTGGCGCTGACGGGCAGATCCGCGATCGCCGAGAACTTCCTACGCCTGCCAGCCAGACTCCGCAGGCACTGCGTGATGCCTTATCCGCATTAGTCTCTCCGTTGCAAGCTCATGCGCAGCGGGTTGCCATCGCTTCAACCGGGATTATTCGCGACGGCAGCTTGCTGGCGCTGAATCCGCATAATCTTGGTGGATTGTTACACTTTCCGTTAGTCAAAACGCTGGAACAACTTACCAATTTGCCGACCATTGCCATTAACGACGCGCAGGCCGCAGCATGGGCAGAGTATCAGGCGCTGGAAGGCGATGTAACCGAGATGGTGTTTATCACCGTTTCCACTGGCGTCGGCGGCGGTGTAGTGAGCGGCGGCAAACTGCTTACCGGCCCTGGCGGTCTGGCGGGGCACATCGGGCATACGCTAGCCGATCCACACGGCCCAGTCTGCGGCTGTGGACGCACAGGTTGCGTGGAAGCGATTGCTTCTGGTCGCGGTATTGCAGCGGCAGCGCAGGGGGAGTTGGCTGGCGCGGATGCGAAAACTATTTTCATGCGCGCCGGGCAGGGCGACGAGCAGGCGCAGCAGCTGATTCACCGCTCCGCACATGTGCTGGCAAGGCTGATCGCTGATATTAAAGCCACAACTGATTGTCAGTGCGTGGTGGTCGGTGGCAGCGTTGGTCTGGCAGAAGGGTATCTGGCGCTGGTGGAAACGTATCTGGCGCAGGAGCCAGCGGCATTTCATGTTGATTTACTGGCGGCGCACTACCGCCATGATGCAGGTTTACTTGGGGCTGCGCTGTTGGCCCAGGGAGAAAAATTATGATGATGGGTGAAGTACAGTCATTACCGTCTGCTGGGTTACATCCTGCGTTACAGGACGCGTTAACGCTGGCATTAGCTGCCAGACCGCAAGAAAAAGCGCCGGGTCGTTACGAATTACAGGGCGACAATATTTTTATGAATGTCATGACGTTTAACACTCAATCGCCCGTCGAGAAAAAAGCGGAATTGCACGAGCAATACATTGATATCCAGCTGTTATTAAAAGGTGAGGAACGGATTCTGTTTGGCACGGCAGGCACTGCGCGCCAGTGTGAAGAGTTCCACCATGAAGATGATTACCAGCTTTGCAGCGCCATTGAAAACGAGCAAACCATCAACTTAAAACCGGGAATGTTCGCCGTGTTTATGCCGGGAGAACCGCATAAACCAGGATGCGTTGTCGGCGAACCTGGTGAGATTAAAAAGGTTGTGGTGAAGGTTAAGGCTGATTTAATGGCTTAAAACTTAGTTCGTTTTAAAGATTCTGCAGACAGTGTCTGCAGAATTCGAAACCGCTGAAATTAACGGAGTCTATAGCCTTCTTCTAGCACCGCCTGTGTTCGAACGAGTTCATCCGCGAGTCGTTTTTCATCAGGTAGTTGCATCTTATATTCACTCGCCAGAACGGTGTTAGGCAAACCAGCCAGTGCATAATGCGCTTCTCCGACTCCTTTCTCTGCACAGAGAACCAGACCGATGGGCGGATTTTCATCCGGTAGCGTCCAGTGCTCTTTGGCGTAGTTGAGATACATATTCATCTGTCCGGCATCGCTATAGCTGAATTTGCCCACTTTTAGATCGACGATTAGCAGGCAGCGTAAACGGCGGTGGAAAAACAGCAGATCGACACGAAACCAGTTGTCATCAATGCGTAACCTTCGCTGCCGACCAACAAAGGCAAAATCATCCCCAAGTTCCAGCATGAAATCCATCAGGTGGTTGATCAGCGCCTCCTCAAAATCGGATTCTGAGTATTCATCTTTCAATTCCAGAAATTCGAGCACAAAGGGATCGCGTATCGCCTGTTGCGGAAGAATATGCGTCTCGGCAGGAGCGTGTTGTTGCAGCATGGCTGATTTGTCATGTGACAGCAGTGTTCGCTCATAAAATTGGGTCGCAATTTGCCGTTCTAGCTGGCGAACAGACCAGCCACAGCGGAGCGTCTCTTTTTCATAAAAGCTGCGGGCGTCAGCGTTTTTAACGGAAAGTAAACGGACGTAGGTGGACCAGGGCAGGGGGAAAGATTTGGCAGACAGCGTCTGCCAAATCTTTGCCGATGGGAATTCTGCAGATGGTGTCTGCGGAATTCCCAATGGTGTTAATTCGCCAGACACTGTCTGGCGAATTTCAACATGTTGAAAAAAGAGGTAAAAAAGCCTCATTTGGCGTAAGTTTTTTGCAGAGAACCCACGCTTATACCTTAGACTTAAATCCTTTGATAGTCGCTTGATTAGCTGCGCACCATACGCAGCCCTGGCCTCGCCACCTTGTTCAAATTCGACAATTCGTCGGCCAATTTCCCAGTACGTCGCGGTCATTAACGCGTTAACGCTACGTACCGTTTCCGTTCGGGCGCTATCGACCAGATGAATAATGCCGTCGTGGATTTGCTGGTAGCCTGTTGAGGTTCTCTCTGAGAGCGATTCCATTATCTGTCCCTTTATATGGCGCTGCGTTGAATAATGGAATCAGCTATACGCCGGGCATCTGCCGGTAACAATCCAGATGTGCGTATTACATTGGTTTTCTTCAGATTATGCGAGGCGCTTTCCAGAACGAAAGGAGAATTTCAGCGCCGACTCTTTTCTGAGGAGGCGGCGCTGGGACAGAGCTTAAACTTCCAGCCAGTTCATAATGCCGTCTGCCGCTTTACGACCTTCGGCAATAGCGGTCACCACCAGATCGGAACCACGGACGATATCGCCGCCAGCAAAGATTTTCGGGTTGCTGGTCTGGAAAGCGTTGTCGTTGCCTTCCGGAGCGATGATACGGCCTTGCGAATCCAGCTCGACGCTGTGTTTTGCCAGCCATTCCATGCTGTGTGGGCGGAAACCAAACGCCATGATCACCGCATCTGCCGGAACGATATGTTCGGAACCTGCAACGATCTCCGCGCGGCGACGGCCTTTGGCGTCCGGTTCGCCCATTTCGGTACGCACCATTTTTACGCCGCTGACTTTGCCGTTACCGTTCACTTCAATCCCCAGCGGTTGGACGTTGAATTTGAACTCAACACCTTCTTCCCGCGCGTTTTTCA
Source organism: Shigella dysenteriae (assembly GCF_022354085.1). Lineage (NCBI taxonomy): Bacteria > Pseudomonadati > Pseudomonadota > Gammaproteobacteria > Enterobacterales > Enterobacteriaceae > Shigella > Shigella dysenteriae. Next base: position 4,264,298 of record NZ_CP055055.1, on the reverse strand, counting down.
CTTCGCGGCGGGAACCCGGCATGTTCTCTTCATCACGACGATAGGCACAGGTTACGTGCTTCGCTCCCTGGCGTACAGACGTGCGCACGCAGTCCATCGCAGTGTCGCCACCGCCAAGTACTACCACGCGTTTACCTTCCATGCTGACGAACGGTTCGTCGTTGGTTTCACCAAAGCCCATTAACTGTTTGGTGTTGGCGATGAGGAACGGCAGCGCTGCGTACACGCCATCGGCGTCTTCGTTTTCCAGCCCGCCGCGCATTGACTGATAAGTCCCGACGCCAAGGAACACGGCATCGTAATCACTCAGCAGATCGTCCAGCTGCACGTCGCGGCCCACTTCGGTATTGAGTTTGAATTCAATACCCATGCCGGTGAAGATTTCACGGCGGCGCGTCATTACCTCTTTTTCCAGTTTGAAAGCCGGAATACCGAAGGTCAGCAAGCCGCCAATTTCCGGGTGACGGTCGAAGACGACCGCTTGTACGCCGTTGCGCGTCAGGACATCTGCACACGCCAGACCTGCCGGACCTGCGCCGATAATCGCCACTTTTTTACCGGTCTGTTTCACGCCGGACATATCCGGACGCCAGCCCATTTCGAACGCTTTATCATTGATATAACGCTCAATGTTGCCGATGGTCACCGCGCCAAACTCATCGTTCAGGGTGCAGGAACCTTCGCACAGACGGTCTTGCGGGCAGACACGTCCGCATACTTCCGGCAGAGTGTTGGTCTGATGCGACAGTTCTGCCGCTTCAAAAATACGCCCCTCGTTGGCGAGCTTAAGCCAGTTCGGGATGTAGTTGTGTACCGGGCATTTCCACTCGCAGTATGGGTTGCCGCACGACAGGCAGCGGTCAGCCTGCGCTTTGGCCTGGCCTTCGGAAAACGGCTCGTAAATTTCAACAAACTCAATTTTGCGGATCTTCAGCGGTTTCTTTGGCGGATCAACGCGCTGCAGGTCGATAAATTGATAAACATTCTGACTCATTGTTGCTACCCCTTACTGCGCCTGCACGCGCAACTCTGCTGCGCTACGACTACGATGACCCAGCAGTGCTTTGACATCACTGGACTTCGGTTTAACCAGCGCAAATTTAGTGGCGAAGGTTGACCAGTTCGCCAGAATCTCTTCACCACGCTGAGAACCGGTATGCTGAACATGCTCGGTGATAAGACCACGCAGATGCTCTTCATGGATCGCCAGATCGTCAACGCTTAAGACCTCGACCAGTTCCGGGTTAACGCGTTTGCGGAAATCGCCGCTTTCATCGAGAACGTAAGCGAAGCCGCCGGTCATGCCCGCACCGAAGTTAACGCCGGTTTTACCCAGAATGCAGACGATACCACCCGTCATATATTCACAACCGTTGTCGCCAATGCCTTCTACCACGGTGATAGCACCGGAGTTACGCACGCCGAAACGTTCACCCGCGCGGCCTGCGGCATACAGACGACCACCGGTCGCGCCATACAGGCAGGTGTTGCCGATAATACTTGCTTCATGGCTGCGGAAGGCGGAACCAACCGGAGGACGAATGGCGATTAAGCCGCCCGCCATGCCTTTACCGACATAGTCGTTGGCATCACCGGTCAGGTACAGTTCCACGCCGCCCGCGTTCCACACGCCGAAGCTCTGGCCTGCAGTGCCGTTGAAGTACGCTTTAATCGGATCGGCTGCCAGCCCCTGATCGCCATGCGTCTGGGCGATATAGCCTGAAAGCGACGCGCCGACAGAGCGGTCGGTGTTGCGGATATCGAACCAGAAGGTTTTGCTCTGGCGCTCATCGACAAACGGTTTCGCCTGTTGCAGCAACTGCGCGTTCAGCAGGCCGTTATCAAACGGCGGGTTGTTTTCGGTGCAGTAGAGTGCCTTACCTGGATGCGGTTCGGCGGTCTCCAGCAGCTTTGACAGCGCCAGTTTCTGCTGTTTGGCGGTGAACCCGTCCAGCTCTTTCAGCAGGTCGGTGCGACCAATCAGATCCACCAGACGTGTTACGCCAAGCTGTGCCATCAGCTCGCGTGTTTCACGGGCGATAAACTCAAAGTAATTCGTCACCTTGAATGGCAGGCCGTGATAGTGATTCTTACGCAGTTTGTCATCCTGAGTTGCAACACCCGTCGCGCAGTTGTTCAGATGGCAAATACGCAGATATTTACAGCCGAGCGCGACCATTGGGCCAGTGCCGAAGCCGAAGCTTTCTGCGCCGAGAATCGCCGCTTTGATGATATCAACGCCGGTTTTCAGGCCGCCATCAACCTGCAAACGGATCTTATGACGCAGACCATTGGCAACCAGCGCCTGTTGGGTTTCAACAAGCCCCAGCTCCCACGGACAGCCTGCGTATTTCACCGATGAAAGCGGACTTGCGCCGGTGCCGCCGTCATAGCCTGCGATGGTGATTAAATCGGCATAAGCTTTCGCCACACCGGTGGCGATGGTGCCAACGCCCGGTTCGGAAACCAGCTTCACGGAGATCATCGCTTTCGGGTTAACCTGCTTGAGGTCGAAAATGAGCTGCGCTAAGTCCTCGATAGAGTAGATATCGTGGTGCGGCGGCGGGGAGATCAGCGTCACGCCCGGCACCGAATAGCGCAGTTTGGCAATGTAAGGAGTGACTTTATCACCCGGCAACTGACCGCCTTCGCCCGGCTTCGCGCCCTGGGCGACTTTAATCTGAATGACGTCAGCATTGACCAGGTACGCCGGAGTAACACCGAAGCGACCGGACGCCACCTGCTTGATGCGCGACACTTTGTTGGTGCCGTAGCGCGCCGGATCTTCACCACCTTCACCGGAGTTAGAGTTACCGCCGATGCTGTTCATCGCTTCCGCCAGCGCCTCGTGAGCTTCCGGGCTTAACGCGCCGATAGACATCGCCGCGGTATCGAAGCGTTTAAACAGTTCGCTTGCCGGTTCAACATCGGCAATGTTGACCGCGTTTTCACCCGGCGTAATTGCCAGCAGATCGCGCAGCGTGGTTGCCGGACGCTCATTAACCAGCTTCGCGTATTCCTGATAGTCGCTATACTCGCCGCTCTGTACCGCCTGTTGCAGCGTGCGCACCACGTCCGGGTTGTAGGCGTGGTATTCGCCGCCGTGGACGTATTTCAGCAGGCCGCCCTGGCTGATGGGCTTGCGCGCCAGCCAGGCACGTTTCGACAGATTCAGCAGATCCTGCTGGAAGTCTTCAAAGCTCGCCCCCCCAATGCGGCTGACCGCCCCCTGGAAGCACAGGCCCACTACATCATCGTGCAGACCGACCGCTTCAAACAGTTTCGAGCAGCGGTAAGAGGCGATGGTGGAGATGCCCATTTTGGACATGATTTTGTACAAGCCTTTGTTGATGCCGTTACGGTAGTTGAGCATCACGGTACGATAATCTTTAGCAATCGCGTGGGTGTCTACCAGGCGGCCCAGCGTTTCATAGGCAAGGTACGGATAAATAGCCGTCGCACCGAAGCCCAGCAACACGGCGAAATGGTGCGGATCGCGGGCGCTGGCGGTTTCGACGATGATGTTGGCATCGCAACGCAGGCTTTGATCGACCAGACGGGTCTGGATCGCGCCAACCGCCATCGGAGCCGGAACCGGCAGGCGATCTTTCGCGATATTCCGGTCGGAGAGCACCAGCAGCACGGTGCCGCTACGTACCATTTTTTCGGCTTTGTCGCACAGCTCTTTGACCGTCGCTTCGAGCGTGGTTTTGGTGACGTCAAAGGTGATATCCAGCGTATCTGCGCGGTAGTGCTCCTCTTTCATCGTCGTGAGCTGTTTGAAATCGGAGTAGAGCAGAATCGGCGATTTAAAGCTTAAACGGTGCGCCTGGCCCTCTGCTTCGCAAAAGACGTTCATTTCACGACCGATACTGGTGGCGAGCGACATAACATGCGCTTCACGCAGCGGGTCGATTGGCGGGTTAGTCACCTGGGCAAACTGCTGGCGGAAGTAGTCGTAAATAATGCGCGGCTGACTGGAGAGCACGGCGAATGGGGTGTCGTCGCCCATCGAACCGACCGCTTCCTGACCGTTTTCGCCCAGTACGCGAATTACGGAGTCCAGCTCTTCCGCGCTGTAGTTAAACTGTTTCTGGTAGCTGGCAAGTGTGTCGTCGTCCAGTTCGCGGCTACCCACTTCTTCATCGGGCAGATCTTCAAACGGTACCAGTCGGCGGACGTTTTTCTCCATCCACTCTTTATATGGATGGCGGCTTTTCAGATCGTCATCGGTTTCTGCCGAGTGCAGAATACGCCCACTGCGGGTGTCGATAACCATCAGTTCGCCTGGCCCGACGCGGCCTTTTTCGACCACTTCGTCAGGCTGATAATCCCAGATACCGACTTCAGAGGCGCAGGTGATGAGCTTATCTTTGGTGATGACGTAGCGCGCCGGACGCAGACCGTTACGGTCGAGGTTACAGGCGGCAAAACGACCGTCAGACATCACGATGCCCGCCGGGCCATCCCACGGCTCCATATGCATGGAGTTAAAGTCAAAGAAGGCACGCAGTTCCGGGTCCATATCCGGGTTGTTCTGCCAGGCGGGCGGCACTAACAGACGCATAGCGCGGATGATATCCATCCCGCCTGCCAGCAGCAGTTCCAGCATGTTATCCATCGAACTGGAGTCAGAGCCGGTTTCGTTGACGAACGGTGCGGCGTCGTGCAGGTCAGGGATAAGCGGCGTCTGGAATTTATAGGTACGCGCACGCGCCCACTGACGGTTACCGGTAATGGTGTTGATTTCACCGTTATGCGCCAGATAGCGGAACGGCTGCGCCAGCGGCCAGCGCGGTACGGTGTTAGTGGAGAAGCGCTGGTGGAACAGGCAAATGGCCGATTCCAGACGCAGGTCCGCAAGATCCAGATAAAAGCGCGGCAGATCCGCCGGCATACACAGACCTTTATAGATGTTCACCAGATTCGACAGGCTACAGACGTAGAAGTCTTTGTCGGCTTCGAGACGCTTTTCAATGCGGCGGCGGGCGATAAACAGACGGCGCTCCATATCGCGTGGACGCCAGCCTGCCGGGGCGTTCACAAAAATTTGCTCAATGCGTGGCAGAGAGGAGAGGGCGATTTCACCCAGCACGCCTTCGTTAGTGGGGACATCACGCCAGCCCACAATCGACAAGGTTTCGCGTTGCAGTTCTTCTTCAACGATGCGGCGTGCGGCAGCGGCGAGTTCAGGATCTTTATTCAGGAATAGCATCCCGACGGCGTAGTTTTTCGCTAAACGCCAGCCGCGCTCCTGCGCAACGATGCGAAAAAAGCGATCCGGTTTTTGTAACAGCAAGCCGCAACCGTCACCGGTTTTACCATCGGCGAGAATCGCGCCACGGTGCTGCATGCGGGCCAGTGCGTGTATTGCAGTACGCACTACCTTGTGGCTAGGTTCGCCTTCTATGTGGGCGATCAGGCCGAAACCACAGTTATCCCTCTCAAGGGATTTATCGTACAACATATCGTGAACCTCCCCCAGGCTCTGCGGGAACCCCACTTCCGAACCGCTGCGCACGGGCACAGAAAGAGCGTGGCGACGGGGTTTGCGTGTCATACGCGCGCCTCGCATTCGCCCCCTTGTTGTCCTTTTCGCATCGGTTAATACGGTGAAGAGGGGATCTCAATTACTGCATAAATATGATGAGCAGGCTGCTCATCCAGAAAGCTTCCAGCGGATTTCCAACTTATCGGGAAAGCTGATACAGGTCAAATGGCAAGCTTATTGGTACAGAAATGTGCTTTAGCGCAAAATTCTTTATTAATTGACTGAAATTAAAATAGATTTTCTAATTAAGGCTAAAAGGAGCGTCGTTAGAGAAACAGCCAATTCCTGACTGTCATAAAGGCGTGTTAACCCTTATCCTGCCTTGAACTGACGAGAAAACCAGCATTTTATACTGCCTTAATTGGTAATGGCGTTTCATGCTACTGTTTTTGCCTAAAATCCATAAGGAGATAAAAAAATCTGACACAAGATAAGCAAAAGTGATTTATGTGATTATGCATGAAATTTCGGTAATTTTGATTGATTATGCAGTTGATAAAAGCAGGCCGGGACGATTGATCCAGGTCATCGCCGAATTGAGCTAAAAATGGCAGGCTTTGGCCTCTTTTCAAGGCGCGGTCTATCAGATTATGCAGTTACAGAAATTAGTCAATATGTTTGGTGGTGATCTCACCCGTCGTTATGGGCAAAAGGTGCATAAGCTGACGCTGCACGGCGGTTTTAGCTGCCCTAACCGTGACGGTACCATCGGGCGTGGTGGCTGCACATTCTGTAATGTGGCCTCGTTTGCCGATGAAGCGCAGCAGCATCGTTCCATTGCCGAGCAACTGGCGCACCAGGCGAATTTAGTTAACCGCGCTAAACGCTATCTGGCCTACTTTCAGGCGTATACCAGCACCTTTGCGGAAGTTCAGGTGCTGCGTTCTATGTATCAGCAGGCGGTGAGCCAGGCCAATATTGTCGGTTTGTGTGTTGGTACCCGCCCGGACTGCGTGCCGGATGCGGTGCTGGATCTGCTTTGCGAATATAAGGACCAGGGTTACGAAGTGTGGCTGGAGCTGGGGCTACAAACCGCCCACGACAAAACACTGCATCGCATCAACCGCGGCCATGATTTTGCCTGTTATCAGCGTACAACCCAGCTGGCACGTCAGCGCGGGCTGAAGGTGTGTTCCCACTTAATTGTCGGCCTGCCTGGCGAAGGGCAGGCTGAATGTTTGCAAACGCTGGAGCGCGTGGTTGAAACCGGCGTGGACGGCATAAAGCTGCATCCGCTGCATATTGTGAAAGGCAGCATTATGGCGAAAGCCTGGGAAGCGGGGCGTTTGAACGGTATTGAACTGGAGGATTACACACTCACTGCCGGAGAAATGATTCGCCATACGCCACCGGAAGTGATCTACCACCGCATTTCCGCCAGCGCCCGTCGCCCGACGCTGCTTGCTCCGCTGTGGTGCGAAAATCGATGGACGGGAATGGTCGAGCTGGATCGCTATCTGAATGAACATGGCGTACAGGGATCGGCGCTGGGACGTCCGTGGCTACCTCCTACGGAGTAGGTCATTGAGGGGAATTCCGCATTTCTCACACAATTTATAACGTAACTGTCAGAATTGGGTATTATTGGGGCAGGTTGTCGTGAAGGAATTCCCTAATGAAGCAAATTCGTCTGCTGGCGCAGTATTATGTTGACCTGATGATGAAGTTAGGTCTGGTGCGCTTCTCAATGTTGCTGGCGCTGGCCCTCGTCGTTCTTGCCATTGTGGTACAAATGGCGGTAACCATGGTGCTGCATGGTCAGGTCGAAAGCATTGATGTTATTCGTTCTATCTTCTTTGGTTTGCTGATTACGCCGTGGGCGGTCTACTTTCTATCGGTGGTCGTCGAGCAACTGGAGGAGTCACGACAACGTCTGTCACGGCTGGTGCAAAAACTGGAGGAGATGCGCGAGCGCGATTTGAGCCTCAACGTTCAGTTAAAAGATAATATTGCCCAGCTAAATCAGGAAATTGCCGTTCGTGAAAAAGCGGAAGCAGAACTGCAGGAAACCTTCGGCCAACTGAAAATTGAAATCAAAGAGCGCGAAGAGACACAAATTCAGCTCGAGCAGCAATCCTCATTCTTACGTTCCTTCCTTGATGCTTCACCCGACCTGGTTTTTTATCGTAACGAAGATAAAGAGTTTTCCGGCTGTAACCGCGCGATGGAGCTGCTGACCGGAAAAAGCGAAAAACAACTGGTTCATCTGAAACCTGCTGATGTTTACTCACCGGAAGCCGCTGCGAAAGTCATTGAAACCGATGAAAAAGTGTTCCGTCATAATGTGTCACTGACCTATGAGCAGTGGCTGGATTATCCCGACGGACGCAAAGCCTGCTTTGAAATTCGTAAAGTGCCGTACTACGACCGCGTGGGTAAACGTCACGGTTTGATGGGCTTTGGTCGCGACATTACCGAGCGTAAGCGGTATCAGGATGCGCTTGAACGCGCCAGCCGCGACAAAACGACGTTTATTTCCACCATCAGTCACGAATTGCGTACACCGCTGAACGGTATCGTCGGCCTGAGCCGCATCCTACTGGATACCGAACTCACCGCCGAGCAGGAAAAATATCTCAAAACTATCCATGTTTCGGCCGTCACGCTGGGGAATATCTTCAACGATATTATCGACATGGATAAGATGGAACGGCGCAAGGTCCAGCTTGATAATCAGCCGGTTGATTTCACCAGCTTCCTTGCCGATCTGGAAAATCTCTCCGCCTTGCAGGCGCAACAAAAAGGATTGCGCTTTAATCTGGAGCCGACGCTGCCATTACCGCATCAGGTCATTACCGACGGGACGCGTTTACGGCAGATCCTGTGGAACCTCATCAGTAACGCCGTCAAATTCACCCAGCAAGGCCAGGTTACCGTGCGCGTGCGCTACGATGAAGGCGATATGCTGCATTTTGAAGTGGAAGATTCTGGTATCGGCATTCCGCAGGATGAGCTGGATAAAATCTTCGCCATGTATTATCAGGTGAAAGACAGTCATGGCGGTAAACCTGCCACCGGCACCGGTATTGGTCTGGCCGTTTCTCGTCGTCTGGCGAAAAATATGGGCGGCGATATTACGGTTACCAGCGAACAGGGTAAAGGTTCAACCTTTACGTTGACGATCCACGCGCCGTCGGTAGCAGAAGAGGTCGATGATGCGTTTGATGAAGACGATATGCCTTTACCGGCGCTGAATGTGCTGCTGGTGGAAGACATTGAACTGAACGTGATTGTCGCGCGTTCTGTGCTGGAAAAATTAGGTAACAGCGTTGATGTCGCCATGACCGGCAAGGCGGCGCTGGAGATGTTTAAACCGGGCGAATACGACCTGGTGTTGCTGGATATTCAGTTGCCAGATATGACCGGGCTGGATATCTCTCGTGAACTGACGAAGCGTTATCCGCGCGAGGATTTACCGCCGCTGGTGGCCTTAACCGCTAACGTGTTGAAAGACAAACAAGAGTACCTCAATGCTGGAATGGATGATGTGCTGAGTAAGCCGCTTTCTGTTCCGGCGCTAACCGCGATGATCAAGAAATTCTGGGATACCCAGGATGATGAGGAGAGTACGGTGACGACAGAAGAGAACAGTAAATCAGAAGCATTGCTCGATATTCCCATGCTGGAACAGTATCTCGAACTTGTAGGACCGAAGCTGATCACCGACGGGTTAGCGGTGTTTGAGAAGATGATGCCGGGCTATGTCAGCGTGCTGGAGTCGAATCTGACGGCGCAGGATAAAAAAGGCATTGTTGAGGAAGGACATAAAATTAAAGGTGCGGCGGGGTCAGTGGGGTTACGCCATCTGCAACAGCTGGGTCAGCAAATTCAGTCTCCTGACCTTCCTGCCTGGGAAGATAACGTCGGTGAATGGATTGAAGAGATGAAAGAAGAGTGGCGTCACGACGTAGAAGTGCTGAAAGCGTGGGTGGCAAAAGCCACTAAAAAATGACCCCGGCTAGACCGGGGTGCGCGAATACTGCGCCAACACCAGGGAAATCTTGGCTGCGCCGTAAATTATTATGATGAGTTACAAGGGCACAGCACTGTTTTTCAGGCCGCACGCAGTTAAGATAGCAAAACTTAAATGATTTGTTACATGAATCAGTTAAATGTGTGATGCGTACCATTTTTATTAAAAAAATTAATGTGTTTCAGTCAATTGCGAAAGGATGATCACAATGAAGAAAATTGGCGTAATTCTGAGCGGATGCGGCGTCTATGACGGTTCTGAAATTCATGAAGCGGTGTTGACGTTGTTAGCTATTTCACGCAGCGGTGCGCAGGCGGTCTGCTTTGCACCGGATAAGCAGCAGGTTGATGTTATCAATCATTTAACTGGCGAAGCGATGACGGAAACGCGCAATGTGCTGATTGAAGCGGCACGAATAACGCGCGGTGAAATCCGTCCTCTGGCCCAGGCCGATGCCGCTGAACTGGATGCGTTGATTGTGCCGGGGGGGTTTGGCGCGGCAAAGAATTTAAGCAATTTTGCCAGTCTTGGTCGCGAATGCACCGTTGACCGTGAATTAAAGGCGCTGGCACAAGCGATGCATCAGGCCGGAAAACCGCTTGGTTTTATGTGTATTGCCCCGGCGATGCTGCCGAAAATTTTCGATTTCCCGCTGCGTTTGACCATCGGTACTGATATCGATACCGCAGAAGTGCTGGAAGAGATGGGCGCGGAGCATGTGCCGTGTCCTGTCGATGATATCGTGGTTGATGAAGACAATAAGATTGTCACCACCCCGGCATATATGCTGGCGCAGAACATTGCAGAAGCGGCGAGCGGCATTGATAAGCTGGTTTCCCGCGTGCTGGTTCTGGCTGAATGAGTAAAAGCCGCTTAACGGTGTTTAGTTTCGTTCGCCGTTTTCTTCTGCGGTTAATGGTTGTCCTCGCCGTTTTCTGGGGCGGGGGCATCGCGTTGTTTAGCGTTGCGCCTGTTCCTTTCTCAGCGGTAATGGTCGAGCGACAGGTCAGCGCCTGGCTGCATGGCAATTTTCGTTACGTGGCACATTCTGACTGGGTCAGTATGGATCAAATCTCGCCGTGGATGGGACTGGCGGTGATTGCCGCAGAAGATCAGAAATTTCCTGAGCACTGGGGCTTTGATGTTGCTTCCATTGAGAAAGCCCTGGCGCACAACGAGCGCAATGAAAACCGTATTCGCGGTGCTTCAACGATTTCTCAGCAGACGGCCAAAAATCTCTTTTTATGGGATGGGCGTAGCTGGGTTCGAAAAGGGCTGGAAGCCGGATTAACGCTGGGGATAGAAACAGTCTGGAGCAAAAAGCGTATCCTGACGGTTTACCTGAATATCGCCGAATTTGGCGACGGTGTGTTTGGCGTCGAAGCTGCGGCACAACGCTATTTCCACAAACCCGCGAGCAAACTTACCCGATCGGAAGCTGCCTTACTGGCAGCTGTATTACCTAATCCACTTCGTTTCAAAGTCTCCGCACCATCGGGCTACGTGCGCAGCCGTCAGGCGTGGATTTTACGGCAGATGTATCAGTTAGGCGGTGAGCCGTTTATGCAACAACACCAGCTGGATTAAGCTTCGCGCGAAGTGAGGGCCAGCGTTTTGCTCTCACGAGGTTGCAGATCTTTCTGCAGGGCAATAGCCAGCGCCGGTTGGGCGATAAATCGTTTCCATAACCGCTCTTGCTTACGCAGACAACACCACTTCGACCAGGTCGCCAGTGGAATCAATGTGCTTTCACCAATGTTGTCGCAGACGACGGGGATAACCTCTGACTCACTGATGCGATGACAGAGAATATTCTGCGGCTTCAGCGACATCGTCACGATACGGTTATCCTGCAAATAACGCTTCAGCTGTTTCAGTAATTGGCGCAGTTGTGCAACGTCTTCTTCGTAACGGCATTGTTCAGCAAATTCGGTCAGCGTAATGGAGGGCTTGCCGTCAAAATCGGCAATCACATCATAAACATAACCGGTTCCGCAATCCGTCTCGACGGTACCGTGATAGCGCGGTATTCCACTCCAGTCTTTTAACCGGCGACCAAGATGCGCGTAGTACTTTAACTCACGACGGATCTCTTTATCGCCACCATCGCCACGATGGTAGACAATCTTGATACAGCGTTGGGCATCTTCCGGATGCGCATAACATTTCCGATGTCTTCCGGTGCCCAGGGGACTTTGTTCAGATAAGCGAATCATGCCATCTCCTGGAAATATTTTCTGACGATCTCCAGTATGGTCGATTAACTTAAACAAAACCTAAACAATGCCTCTTAAGGTTTTCTTAAGGTTCTTCTGAAAGTGAAAAGCGCACAAAATGTACAATTGACGTTGATTGAGAACGATTTCAGTACGCGCTTTTCTTATTGCCGGGGGAGCTTGAAGGGATTTGAATGTCAAAGTGATGAAGATTAATCTTCATCAAAACCAGAGTTAAAGAGGGCGATAACGGCGGCCAGTGCTTCCTCTTCCTGTGGACCGGTCGCTTCAACTTCAATCTGCCGTCCTTTGGCAGAATCCAACATCAGCAGCGCAATAACGCTGTTGGCTTCAGCCTCGGTGCCTTCGTCATTACGTAACAGCACTTCAGCGTCAAAACCCTGCATTAATTCAAACAGCTTCATTGCAGGCCGGGCATGCATGCCCAGCTTGTTTGTGATTTCAACAGTTTGCTTGACGGTCATGGTTTACGTTTTTCCAGCGTACGATGGCGTGACTGGACGTTTTTACCGCGCGAGCGGAAGTAGTCAGCCAGTTGCTCTGCAATATACACCGAACGGTGCTTCCCGCCGGTACAACCAATGGCGACCGTCAGGTAGCTACGGTTGTTGGTTTCCAGCATAGGTAACCATAGCTCAAGATAGCTTCGCGTCTGGTAGATAAAATTGTGTACTTCTGTGTGGCGGTCGAGGAACGCGGCGACAGGCTTATCAAGACCTGTCATTGGACGCAGTTTCGGATCCCAGTGCGGGTTCGGCAAGAAGCGCACGTCAAAGACGTAATCTGCATCGATAGGGATACCGTGTTTGAAGCCGAAAGACTCAAAGACCATTGTCAGTTCGCGTTCACGTTTACCCAGCAGACGGGTACGCAGCATTTCTGCCAGCTCGTGAACGGACATTTCTGAGGTATCGACAATCAGATCCGCTCGCGAACGCAGAGGCTCCAGCAGATCGCTTTCTTTGTCGATAGCACTTTCCAGCGACAGGTTTTTGCTGGAAAGCGGATGCAGTCGGCGCGTGTCACTGTAACGACGAATTAAGGTATTACGGTCGGCATCCAGGAACAGGAGTTGCGGTGAGAAAGCGTCAGGCAGGTTACTCATCGCCTGTTCGAATATTTCTGGTGACTCCGGCATATTACGAACATCAATGCTGACGGCGGCAGAAATCTCGCGATCGGCCAGGGTTCGAGCCAGATCGGGTAACAACACTACGGGAAGGTTATCCACGCAGTAAAAACCCATATCTTCCAGCGCACGCAGGGCGACAGATTTACCTGAACCTGAACGTCCGCTGACGATCATCAGTACCATGTACTGTTTCTCCTCACAACGTCTAAAAGAGACATTACCGAATAACTACGCTTCATCCGGAGTACCTTCGGTATCCGTAATGATTTGATACAGCTCTTCATCGCTCTGGGCTGCGCGTAAACGGCGGCAGATGGTTTTGTCCGCCAGACGTTTCGCCACCAGCGACAGAGTATGCAGGTGCGTTTTAGTTTGGTCTGCCGGCACCAGCAGGGCAAAAAGTAAGTCCACCGGTTGGTTGTCGATGGCATCGAAAGCTATAGGCGTTTCGAGCTGAACGAAAACGCCAACGGCACGCAGAGTATCTTCTTCCAGTTTGCCATGCGGAATGGCAATACCATTGCCGATACCGGTACTGCCCATTTTTTCCCGCGTCAGGATAGCTTCAAAAACCACCTGAGGCGGCAGGCTAAGTTGTTTCGCCGCCAGCTCGCTGATGATTTCCAGGGCGCGTTTTTTGCTCTGACAGTGGACGCGGCTTCGCGTACATTCCCTGTTAAGAACACTGCTAAGCTGTAGAGTTGTATCATTATTTGTCATAATTTCACCTAAGAACCTGCCCACTCAAACAGTGGAACAGGCTCGGAGCATTAACCGTACAAATGGCCCGTTGTGCCGCACAACAGGCCGCCATGCACATGCTAATTGCCCGGACAATTAGTGTTGTTTCAGTTTATCTTTATGTTTGGTCAACTGGCGTGCCAGCTTATCAATTAAGCCATCAATGGCAGCGTACATGTCCTGACCTTCCGCGCTGGCATGAATTTCACCACCGTTTACATGCAGTGTTGCATCTGAGGTGTGGGTGACTTTTTCCACTTTCAGAACAACATAGACCTGGTTGATTCGGTCAAAATATTGCTCAAGTTTGGCAAATTTGGCTGTAACAAATTCGCGCAGTGCCTCGGTGATCTCGACGTTATTTCCGGTAATGTTGAGCTGCATAGTGTCTTCCTTATCGGTTGGGTCAAACGAGCTGTTTACGCTGGTTTGACGGCGGAATGGATAAAGACTCTCGGTACTTCGCAACAGTGCGGCGTGCCACCATGATACCTTGTTCCGACAGCAAAGAGGTTAACTTGCTGTCGCTCAACGGTTTCGCTGGGTTTTCCGCCGCGATTAATTTCTTCACCAGCGCACGAATCGCCGTAGAGGAAGCTTCGCCGCCGCCCTCGGTATTGACGTGACTGGAAAAGAAATACTTCAGTTCAAAAATGCCTCGTGGACTATGCAGGTATTTTTGCGTGGTCACGCGAGATATCGTCGATTCATGCATTTCGACAGCCTGGGCGATATCGGCCAGTACCATCGGTTTCATATATTCTTCGCCTTGCTCAAAGAAGGCTTGCTGCTGTTCAACGATACAGCGACTCACGCGCAGTAGCGTATCGTTACGGCTTTCCAGACTCTTGATCAACCATTTGGCATCCTGCAGATTGCTGCGGATAAACTGGCTGTCACCATCGTTGCGCGCGTTATTGCACATCGAGGCGTAGTGCTGGTTGATTTGCAGACGCGGAATGCTGTCACTGTTGAGTTCTACCGTCCAGTGACCGTTATGCTTACGCACCAGCACATCTGGAATGACATACTCAGGTTCGCCAGTCTGGATCGACTGCCCGGGGCGCGGATCGAGCGACTGGATCAGATTGACGGCTTCTTTCAGCACATCTTCTTTCAGACGCGTGACGCGCATTAAAGTGCGGAAGTCGTGATTGGCTAACAGATCGAGATGATCGCTAATGATCAGTCTGGCCTCTTCCAGCCACGGCGTGGTTTTATCGAATTGGGAGAGTTGGATCAGCAGGCAGTCACGCAGATCTTTTGCCGCCACACCGACCGGATCAAACCGTTGGATCCGCTTAAGGACGGCTTCAACTTCGTCGATGTCGATCTCTTCATCGCCCATACTTTCGAGAATATCTTCCAGCGGGACAGTCAGATAACCGGTGTCATCAACGGCATCGACGATAGAGGTAGCAATAGCGCGGTCAGTGTCGGAAAACGGTGTCAGCTCGACCTGCCACATCAGGTAATCCTGCAAGGTCTGCGTCGTTTCGCCCTGATAGACCGGTAGCTCGTCGTCAATGTAGTCACCGCTGGTGCCGGATGGTGTACCAGCGGTGTAAATGGTGTCCCAACTGGCATCGAGCGGCAACTCTTCCGGCATCTCTTTTTGTTCGAGCGCGTCGGCGGTGTCCAGCGTTTCACTGTCTTGCGTTTCGCGGGTGTCGATTTCTTCATGAGTGTCGATTTGCTCAAGCAGCGGATTACTCTCCAGCGCCTGCTGTAGCTCCTGCTGAAGTTCCAGCGTCGACAACTGCAACAGACGAATTGCCTGTTGGAGCTGTGGCGTCATCGCCAGTTGTTGGCTAAGCCTGAGTTGCAAACCTTGCTTCATGTTCAGAATCGTACTCTCCTGCTAAAACGTCGCAAACTTCTACCCTATCAGAGTCTGAAGTCTTCCCCAAGGTATACACGCTTAACGTGTTCGTCTTGTAAGATTTCTGTAGGCGTGCCGTGGGCGATCAAATGCCCCTGACTGACGATATAAGCGCGTTCACAAACCGCCAGTGTTTCACGCACGTTGTGGTCAGTGATCAGCACGCCCAGGCCGCTGTCGCGCAGGTGCTCAATGATGCGTTTAATGTCGATAACCGAGATCGGGTCAACCCCGGCAAACGGTTCGTCGAGCAGAATAAATTTCGGATTCGCAGCCAGTGCGCGGGCAATTTCTACACGGCGACGTTCACCCCCGGAGAGTGACTGCCCCATGCTGTCACGCAGGTGCTCAATGTGAAACTCTTCCATCAGCTCGTTCGCGCGGTCTTCACGTTGTTCAGCAGACAAGTCGTCACGAATTTGCAGTACCGCCATCAGGTTATCGTAAACGCTGAGGCGACGGAAAATGGAGGCTTCCTGTGGCAGATAGCCGATACCGCGGCGCGCGCGTGCATGCAGAGGCAGCAGACTGATATCGTCATCATCAATAATGATGTTGCCCGCATCGCGCGGCACAATGCCAACAACCATATAGAAAGTGGTGGTCTTACCGGCACCGTTTGGCCCCAGCAGACCGACAATTTCCCCGGAGTTGACGGTCAGGCTGACGTCTTCTACCACGCGACGGCCTTTATAGGCTTTTGCAAGGTTCTTTGCAGTTAATGTTGCCATAACGAATTAATTACCCTTCTTCTGTGCCGGGGTCTGGCCTTTGTTGTTTTTGTCCTGCAGCTGCGACGGCACCAGAACGGTGGTTACACGCTTGCCTTTGTCGCTGAAAGCCTGCATTTTCTGCTCTTTCACCAGGTAAGTGATCTTATCGCCCTTAATGTTGCTATCGACCTGCTGCAGATAAGCATTACCCGTCAGAACGACAAAATCTTTTGCCAGTTCGTAGTGCATCTGGGAAGCGTGACCTTCAACGGGTTTACCGTTGTCCTGCATCTGGTAGAACGTTGCCGGTTTACCGTAGCCGTCAATCACTTCTTTACCTTGTTCGCCGCCCGGACGGGTAACGACCACTTTGTCGGCATTAATTTTGATGGTGCCCTGGGTGACGATGACATTACCGGTAAAGGTAACCACGTTGCCTTGCATATCAAGAGATTGCTGGTCCGATTCAATGTGGATCGGCTGATCAGTGTCTCCGGTTACGGCAAATGCCGGAATGCTGGCGGCCAGAAGTGAGCTGGCAAGCACAAGATTAAGGCTGAGTTTGTTTGTTTTGAATTTCATAGGATGTTCTAACCTTTTCAATCAGCTCGGCGTTCTTGCTGCGTAAGTTGCCGCGCATTTTCAGACCGCTGGAGTTAAATGTTGTTCCGTATAACGTGACGAGGTCTTCAGAGGTAACATCCTGCGTCACCAGATTGATCTGCGCGTTATCCGTCGTGATTCTGCGAAGTTGAGAGTCCGGCACGAGTGCGTTGACTTCAACGTGTCCATATAAATAGAGCATCCGGTCATTGGTCAGCTTGGCTTTATCTGCTTTTACGGACCATGTCGGGATTTTATCCTTATCAAACGTGGTAAGTACCGGCTGCGTAAACCACGAAACGGCCTGATCGGAATAATATTCAACGTGTTGAGCAATCAATCGATAGCTTAGCGCCCCTTCTGGGTTATAGACGAGCGTGTCCGTATGCTCGCTTTTATAGGTGGGATCATTGTTGTTGACGACCACCTGGGCGGTATCGTCTTTTTCGGCCATATTAATGCCGATCATCACCAGAACCGCCAGTGATAGCACAATGATAACCCAACGTCTGGCTTTACTCATATCGATTGCCCTTTGGCTTCATCCAGTTTGCCCTGCGCCAGGAGTAATAAGTCGCAAACTTCGCGCACTGCGCCACGACCGCCAGCAATGCGCGTCACGTAATCGGCGCGCGGGATCAACAGTGGATGCGCATCGGCCACGGCGACGCTTAAACCTACTTTTTCCATTACCGGCCAGTCGATGAGATCATCGCCGACATAAGCCACATTTTCCGGGGCAATCGCCAATTTTTCCAGCAGATCGCTAAAGGCGATCAGTTTGTTTGACTGCCCCTGATACAAGTGAGTGATCCCCAATGTGGCACAACGATCTTCTACCAGTTTAGCCTTTCGCCCGGTAATGATAGCGACTTCAATATCAGAGGTGAGCGCACAACGAATGCCATAACCGTCACGAACATTGAACGCTTTCAGCTCTTCGCCGTTATTGCCCATATAAATCAGGCCATCTGACAGTACGCCATCAACGTCGAGGATTAGCAGACGAATGTTCTCTGCTTTTGCTATAACGTCGGCGCTGACAGGGCCGTAACAGGTCGCAAGCGACGCACCTGCTTTGCTCATTGTTGTTTATCCTTGAATCTTTACACTACGCCTGCACGCAGTAAATCATGCATATGTAACACACCGAGTAAATGGTCGCCATCGGCAACCATCACGGAGGTGATATGGCGGGACTGCATTAAGTTCAGTGCCTCAACGGCCAGAATGCCAGGGCGCACGCGTATTCCCCCCGGCGTCATCACATCGGCAATACTTAACTGACGAACATCCACGCCCATATCGAAGACACGGCGTAAATCACCGTCGGTAAAGATGCCTTCAATCATCATATTGTCATCGCAAATGACAGTCATACCAAGATTTTTGCGGGTAACTTCCAGTAACGCGTCACGCAGACTGGCCGTTTTCTTAACATGCGGGATCTCATCGCCCGTATGCATAATATCGTTTACGCGCAGCAGAAGTTTACGACCCAGTGCGCCGCCTGGGTGTGAGAGCGCAAAATCTTCAGCAGTAAAGCCGCGTGCTTTTAACAGCGCGACAGCGAGGGCATCGCCCATAACCAGCGTGGCGGTGGTGCTGCTGGTCGGTGCCAGCCCTAACGGACAGGCTTCTTTCGCTACTTTAACACACAGATGCACATCTGCGGCGCGCGCCATGCTGCTCTCCGGGCGACCGGTGATGCAGATTAACGGTACGTGAAGACGCTTAAGCACTGGAATTAAGGCAGTGATTTCGCTGGATTCACCTGAGTTAGAGATAGCAATCACCACATCCTGTGGGGTGACCATGCCTAAATCACCATGCGCGGCTTCACCAGGATGGACGAAAAATGAAGGTGTACCGGTGCTGGCAAACGTTGCGGCCATTTTGCGCCCGATGTGCCCCGATTTCCCCATCCCCATGACGACAACTTTCCCTTTACACCAGAACATCTTTTCACAGGCAAGCGTGAAATTCTGATTGATGTATTGATCAAGCTCCGCCAGGCATTCACGTTCAATCGCCAGGACTTCTTTACCTGCTTGCTGAAAGTCAAAACCCGGTTGTAACTCTACGTGCGACATAATGCGTTTCCAGTTATTCAACGAGTATTGGCGATAACCAGTACAACATCGCCAGCCATACGATAAATCCGCCAGTTAATAATACCCCTACACCACGGCCCGGTTGCGGGGAGCGCCGCCAGCACAGCAACGCAAAAATAATGCTCACCAGCAACATCACGCTGTAGTCACGACTGTACGCCAGTGGATCAATCTCTCCTGGCGTTATCAGCGCGGGTAAACCCAACACGATGACAATATTAAAAATGTTTGCGCCAATGATATTTCCGACAGCAATGTCGTTTTCACCTTTGCGAACCCCCGCTATTGCGGTTGCCAGTTCCGGCAGGCTGGTTCCGATAGCAATTGCCGTCAGACCCATCGTCAACTTGCTGATGGCAAAGTAATTCGCCAGCACCGTGGCGTTATCAACCACCATCCGCGTGGCCACTGGCATGATGATAAGCGCAATGCCGAGCCATAAAAACGCGACGGGCAATCCGCCGTCACGCGGCAGCTCTGCAAGCTGCTCTCTGGTCAGGCTGTCAGTCCCCTGACGTTCAGCCTGACGTGCAAGTTTAACAATGAACAGCAGCCATAGCACAGCCAGAAAGAGGAGAAAGATACCATCGCTGCGACTAAGTTGTCCGTCATAGAGTACGGAACCGGCCACCACGCTGACCAACAACATTAAGGGTAATTCACGGCGTAGAACATCAGAATGGACGGTAAAAGGACGAACCAGCGCAGCCAGACCGAGGATCAGCAATATATTGATAATGTTTGAGCCGAGGGCTGTACCAACGGCTAAATCGCGTTGTTCGTGCAGAGACGCGGCAAGCGAGACGATGATTTCTGGTAACGATGTACCAATACTGACCACCGTCATGCCGATGATCAGCGGCGGGATGCCAAAGGTTCGGCAAAGAATAGACGCGGCAAAAACCAGGCGATCGGCACTGTAAACGACCAAAAGTAAACCAACAATTAACAGTGCCGTAGCTAAAAGCATCTAACGTCCTTTCTTCAGGTATACTCGCCGGTCCGCTGAAGATTTTCAGAAAGCCGTAACGGATTCTTAATTTTGACTTTATGCGGCTAAAAAGTAAAACAAATGCCAGCTTTCGCTAACCACGGCGGGTAATATTCTGTAAATATGTTGGGTTCAAGGTTAAATTGAGCGCCATGCTTAGAAAATCAACGCAAGACGAAGGGTGAATTATGGAGCAGTCTGTGGCGAATTTAGTCGATATGCGCGATGTCAGTTTTACGCGTGGCAATCGCTGCATCTTCGATAATATTTCCCTGACCGTGCCGCGAGGGAAGATCACGGCGATCATGGGGCCATCGGGCATCGGTAAAACGACGCTACTCCGTCTGATTGGCGGGCAAATCGCACCAGATCATGGTGAGATCCTTTTCGATGGTGAGAATATTCCGGCGATGTCTCGTTCGCGCCTGTATACAGTGCGCAAACGGATGAGCATGTTATTTCAGTCCGGGGCGTTGTTCACTGATATGAACGTATTTGACAACGTCGCCTATCCACTGCGCGAACATACCCAACTTCCCGCGCCATTGTTACATAGTACGGTGATGATGAAGCTGGAGGCCGTGGGGCTGCGTGGAGCGGCTAAACTAATGCCTTCTGAACTTTCCGGTGGGATGGCGCGGCGTGCAGCGCTGGCGCGTGCGATTGCGCTGGAGCCGGATCTCATCATGTTTGATGAGCCCTTTGTTGGGCAAGATCCCATTACCATGGGCGTACTGGTGAAGCTGATTTCTGAGCTGAACAGCGCGCTGGGCGTGACTTGTGTGGTGGTTTCTCACGATGTGCCGGAAGTGTTAAGTATTGCGGATCACGCCTGGATCCTGGCGGACAAAAAAATTGTCGCTCATGGCAGTGCCAAGGCGTTGCAGGCGAATCCTGATCCGCGCGTACGTCAGTTTCTGGACGGGATAGCTGACGGGCCTGTTCCGTTCCGCTATCCTGCCGGCGATTATCACGCTGATCTTTTACCAGGGAGTTAAGCCACTCATGCTGTTAAATGCGCTGGCGTCGCTCGGACATAAAGGGATTAAAACCCTGAGAACGTTCGGGCGGGCCGGGTTAATGTTATTCAATGCGCTGGTCGGCAAACCGGAATTTCGCAAACATGCGCCGCTGCTGGTGCGCCAGCTCTATAATGTCGGCGTCCTGTCGATGCTGATTATTGTAGTTTCTGGCGTGTTCATCGGAATGGTGTTGGGGCTGCAAGGTTATCTGGTTCTGACCACTTATAGTGCGGAAACCAGTCTGGGTATGCTGGTGGCGTTATCGCTACTGCGTGAACTGGGGCCGGTGGTTGCCGCGTTGTTGTTTGCCGGGCGTGCTGGTTCGGCGCTAACCGCAGAAATCGGCCTGATGCGCGCTACAGAGCAACTCTCCAGTATGGAGATGATGGCGGTGGATCCGCTGCGTCGGGTTATTTCTCCCCGTTTCTGGGCTGGGGTTATTTCATTACCACTGTTGACGGTTATTTTCGTCGCCGTGGGGATCTGGGGCGGATCGCTGGTCGGCGTCAGTTGGAAAGGCATTGATAGCGGGTTCTTCTGGTCGGCAATGCAAAATGCCGTCGACTGGCGTATGGATCTGGTCAACTGTCTGATTAAGAGCGTGGTGTTCGCCATCACGGTGACGTGGATTTCGTTGTTTAACGGCTACGATGCCATCCCGACGTCTGCCGGGATTAGCCGGGCAACCACTCGCACCGTTGTCCACTCGTCTCTGGCTGTTCTGGGGCTGGATTTTGTGCTGACCGCATTGATGTTTGGGAATTGAGTTCATGCAAACGAAAAAAAATGAAATTTGGGTGGGTATCTTTTTATTAGCAGCACTGCTGGCGGCGCTGTTTGTTTGCCTGAAGGCGGCGAACGTGACGTCAATACGTACTGAACCGACCTACACGCTTTATGCGACGTTCGATAACATTGGCGGCCTGAAAGCGCGCTCTCCGGTCAGCATTGGTGGTGTTGTTGTGGGCCGGGTGGCGGATATTACGCTGGACCCGAAAACCTATCTGCCACGCGTAACGCTGGAAATTGAACAACGTTATAACCACATTCCTGATACCAGTTCGCTGAGCATTCGTACTTCCGGCCTGCTGGGAGAACAATATCTGGCATTAAACGTCGGTTTTGAAGACCCGGAACTGGGGACTGCTATCCTGAAGGATGGCGATACAATTCAGGACACCAAGTCTGCGATGGTGCTGGAAGATCTCATTGGTCAGTTCCTTTACGGTAGTAAAGGCGATGACAATAAGAATAGTGGCGATGCGCCAGCTGCTGCGCCAGGTAATAATGAAACCACTGAACCTGTGGGTACAACGAAATAATTTCAGGAGAACCGACGCATGTTTAAACGTTTAATGATGGTCGCTTTGCTGGTGATTGCACCGCTGAGTGCGGCAACCGCGGCAGACCAGACCAATCCGTATAAGCTGATGGACGAGGCGGCGCAGAAAACGTTCGATCGCCTGAAGAATGAGCAACCGCAAATTCGGGCCAACCCGGATTATCTGCGTACCATTGTTGATCAGGAACTGCTGCCATACGTACAGGTGAAATACGCCGGTGCGCTGGTGCTGGGCCAGTATTACAAGAGTGCGACTCCCGCCCAGCGTGATGCTTACTTTGCCGCTTTCCGTGAGTACCTGAAGCAGGCTTACGGTCAGGCGCTGGCGATGTATCACGGTCAAACCTATCAGATTGCGCCAGAACAGCCGCTGGGTGATAAAACCATTGTGCCTATTCGCGTTACCATTATTGACCCGAATGGCCGCCCGCCGGTGCGTCTGGACTTCCAGTGGCGTAAAAACTCCCAGACGGGCAACTGGCAGGCTTACGACATGATTGCTGAAGGCGTCAGTATGATCACCACCAAACAAAACGAGTGGGGAACGCTGCTGCGTACCAAAGGTATCGACGGCCTGACTGCGCAACTGAAATCGATTTCTCAACAGAAAATCACTCTGGAAGAGAAAAAATAATGAGCGAGTCACTGAGCTGGATGCAGACGGGTGACACGCTGGCGTTATCCGGAGAGCTGGATCAGGACGTTCTGCTACCGCTTTGGGAAATGCGTGAGGAAGCGGTGAAGGGGGTTACCTGCATCGATCTTAGCCGTGTGTCCCGCGTGGATACGGGGGGACTGGCACTGCTGCTCCATCTTATCGATCTGGCGAAAAAGCAGGGCAACAATGTGACGCTTCAGGGGGTAAACGACAAAGTGTATACCCTGGCGAAATTGTATAATTTGCCTGCTGATGTGCTGCCTCGTTAAATTTTTTCAGGCCGGATATGGCGTTAACCGCCTGTCCGGCAAACCTGCCTGCAAGTCGAGCCTTGTCTGATTTATCAGCGAGGCTTTTTGCTTATTTATGCCAGCGCAACTTTGCTCTAAGATGTTTCGCTGGTTTATTAACTGATGATTGAAGATCCCATGGAAAATAATGAAATTCAGAGCGTGTTGATGAACGCTCTCTCCCTCCAGGAAGTCCACGTTTCCGGCGATGGCAGCCACTTTCAGGTTATTGCCGTGGGTGAGTTGTTTGACGGCATGAGTCGGGTTAAAAAACAGCAGACGGTCTATGGTCCGCTGATGGAATATATTGCGGATAACCGCATTCATGCTGTGTCGATCAAAGCGTATACCCCTGCGGAGTGGGCGCGCGATCGCAAACTGAACGGCTTTTGAGCTATGGGCGATTCGCCGGTAGCGGATATGAATTGTTAACTGAGAACAAACTAAATGGATAAATTTCGTGTTCAGGGGCCAACGAAGCTCCAGGGCGAAGTCACAATTTCCGGCGCTAAAAATGCTGCTCTGCCTATCCTTTTTGCCGCTCTACTGGCGGAAGAACCGGTAGAGATCCAGAACGTCCCGAAACTGAAAGACGTCGATACATCAATGAAGCTGCTAAGCCAGCTGGGTGCGAAAGTAGAACGTAATGGTTCTGTGCATATTGATGCCCGCGACGTTAATGTATTCTGCGCACCTTACGATCTGGTTAAAACCATGCGTGCTTCTATCTGGGCACTGGGGCCGCTGGTAGCGCGCTTTGGTCAGGGGCAAGTTTCACTACCTGGCGGTTGTACGATCGGTGCGCGTCCGGTTGATCTACACATTTCTGGCCTCGAACAATTAGGCGCGACCATCAAACTGGAAGAAGGTTACGTTAAAGCTTCCGTCGATGGTCGTCTGAAAGGCGCACATATCGTGATGGATAAAGTCAGCGTTGGCGCAACGGTGACCATCATGTGTGCTGCAACCCTGGCGGAAGGCACCACGATTATTGAAAACGCAGCGCGTGAACCGGAAATCGTCGATACCGCGAACTTCCTGATTACGCTGGGTGCGAAAATTAGCGGTCAGGGCACCGATCGTATCGTCATCGAAGGTGTGGAACGTTTAGGCGGCGGTGTCTATCGCGTGCTACCGGATCGTATCGAAACCGGTACTTTCCTGGTGGCGGCGGCGATTTCTCGCGGCAAAATTATCTGCCGTAACGCGCAGCCAGATACTCTCGACGCCGTGCTGGCGAAACTGCGTGATGCTGGAGCGGACATCGAAGTCGGCGAAGACTGGATTAGCCTGGATATGCATGGCAAACGTCCGAAGGCTGTTAACGTACGTACCGCGCCGCATCCGGCATTCCCGACCGATATGCAGGCCCAGTTCACGCTGTTGAACCTGGTGGCTGAAGGGACCGGATTCATCACCGAAACGGTCTTTGAAAACCGCTTTATGCATGTGCCAGAGCTGAGCCGTATGGGCGCACACGCCGAAATCGAAAGCAATACCGTTATTTGTCACGGTGTTGAAAAACTTTCTGGCGCACAGGTTATGGCAACCGATCTGCGTGCATCAGCAAGCCTGGTGCTGGCTGGCTGTATTGCGGAAGGGACGACGGTGGTTGATCGTATTTATCACATCGATCGTGGCTACGAACGCATTGAAGACAAACTGCGCGCTTTAGGTGCAAATATTGAGCGTGTGAAAGGCGAGTAATCGTCTGAAAGCTGGCAGCCCCGTTCGCGGGGCTACCGCCAGACCACTCATTTTTTCGGTTTAGTGTAGCTACGCATCAACTGCGTTCTGTCGATAAACTCATGGGTCTGCGGATCATGGTAGCGTGATGGCCAGATAACCCAGGGGTCAGTTCCCAGGGCCTTCGCAATAATCATCTCTCCTTTCGGCCATGGGCGCGATAATGCGTTCGCCAGCGTTGAGGAACTCAAACCATTTCTGCGAGACTCCGCCGCCATTGACGTTCCCTTCTTGCGCAAACCCGCAATGATGTCAGCGGGATGCCAGTCAATGAAATTACTTTCCATCTTTCCTCACTCCTTAAGTTAGTCGCTTTCATTCAGAACACTTCTTCTGTCGAGCATCACTATACTCCTGATGGCCGATTGCTCTAAAAAGTTCCTGTAAAGAGTGTGAATATTCAGAATATATAAAGATGTATACACTGGTTTTTCAGTGCATTATTACGCTGAATAGGTATTCTTATGGAGTTTACTGGAATCATCCCGCGCACTGCGCGGGATGAGGGGAGGGGATTAACGATCGCGTTGAACAGCGATGTGCGCGAGGCCGATGAGTGCTTCTCGCCAAGGGGTGTCCGGGAGCACCTGTAACGCTGCGATGGCTTTGTCTGCTTCTTCCTCGGCGCGCTGACGCGTCCATTCAAGAGATCCACAAGCGTTCATTGCTTCCAGAACCGGTTCCAGAAGATGGCGACCGTTACCCTGTTCGATGGCGGTACGGATCATCTGTGCCTGTTCTGGTGTGCCATGATGCATCGCATGCAGCAGCGGCAGCGTCGGTTTACCTTCGTTCAGATCGTCGCCGACGTTTTTACCTAACTGTTCGCCATCGGCATTGTAATCGAGTAAATCGTCGATCAACTGGAAAGCAGTGCCGAGATAGCGCCCATAATCCTGCAGGCCTTTCTCCTCCTCCGGCGTACAGCCAGCCAGAATCCCGGAACACTGCGCGGCAGCCTCAAACAGACGCGCGGTTTTGCTATAGATAACGCGCATGTAGTTATCTTCAGTGATGTCCGGATCGTTAACGTTCATCAGTTGCAGAACTTCACCTTCTGCGATGACGTTTACGGCTTCTGACATGACTTCCAGCACTTTGAGCGAACCGAGGCTGGTCATCATCTGGAAAGCGCGGGTATAAATAAAATCGCCTACCAGCACGCTGGCGGCATTGCCAAATGCGGCGTTGGCGGTAGCTTTACCCCTGCGCATATCTGATTCATCCACAACGTCGTCATGTAGCAGAGTCGCCGTGTGGATAAACTCGATCAGGGCAGCAATGGTGACATGCGCATTTCCCTCATAGCCAACAGCTCGTGCAGCCAGTACAGCAATCATCGGACGAATACGTTTACCGCCGCCGCTGACGATGTAATAGCCTAACTGATTGATCAGTTGGACGTCGGAATTAAGCTGCTCAAGGATTGCCGCATTAACACCCGCCATATCTTGCGCGGTTAACTCATTGATTTTTTCTAAATTCATCGCAAAAGCCGGGCTTTTCGCCCCGATTACCTTACTGTGAACAAAGGCAACTTAGGGTTTATGGTTAGGAATATAGGGTGATTGTACTGAAAAAATGGCACAGATAAACGTTACCGTACAAGTTGTGTTTTTTTTCTTCGTGTATTGACTGTAGCACTTGTCAAAGGCGTGCGTTTTGCGTAATATTCGCGCCCTATTGTGAATATTTATAGCGCACTCTGAATCATTGAAAAGGTGTGCGCGGAAGCGGAGTTTTATATGTACGCGGTTTTCCAAAGTGGTGGTAAACAACACCGAGTAAGCGAAGGTCAGACCGTTCGCCTGGAAAAGCTGGACATCGCAACTGGCGAAACTGTTGAGTTCGCTGAAGTGCTGATGATCGCAAACGGTGAAGAAGTCAAAATCGGCGTTCCTTTCGTTGATGGCGGCGTAATCAAAGCTGAAGTTGTTGCTCACGGTCGTGGCGAGAAAGTTAAAATCGTTAAGTTTCGTCGTCGTAAACACTATCGTAAGCAGCAGGGCCATCGTCAGTGGTTCACTGATGTGAAAATTACTGGCATCAGCGCCTAAGACCTGAGGAGAGATTTCAAATGGCACATAAAAAGGCTGGCGGCTCCACACGTAACGGTCGCGATTCAGAAGCTAAACGCCTGGGCGTTAAGCGTTTCGGTGGCGAATCCGTTCTGGCGGGTAGCATCATCGTTCGTCAACGTGGTACCAAATTCCACGCTGGCGCTAACGTAGGTTGCGGTCGTGACCACACTCTGTTTGCTAAAGCAGACGGTAAAGTGAAATTCGAAGTTAAAGGCCCGAAAAACCGTAAATTTATCAGCATCGAAGCTGAATAAGTTTTTCGCGTCCCGGTAACGGATGAAAGCCCCGCAACACGTTGCGGGGCTTTTTACATTCGATAACCGGTAAAAATGCGCATGGTGCGACGTTAATCCGCAAATGCGCTTTGCAGGGAATACGGTATGAAGCAGCAGGCAGGCATTGGCATTCTTTTGGCGCTCACCACAGCAATTTGCTGGGGGGCGTTGCCAATTGCAATGAAGCAGGTGCTGGAGGTGATGGAACCTCCGACAATCGTGTTTTACCGTTTCTTGATGGCGAGTATTGGCCTGGGTGCCATTCTTGCGGTGAAGAAGAGGTTGCCGCCATTACGCGTGTTTCGTAAGCCACGCTGGTTGATTTTGTTGGCAGTGGCGACCGCCGGGCTGTTTGGGAACTTCATCCTGTTCAGCTCATCCTTGCAATACCTGAGTCCGACCGCTTCGCAGGTGATTGGGCAACTCTCGCCAGTTGGCATGATGGTTGCCAGCGTATTTATCCTGAAAGAGAAAATGCGCAGCACTCAGGTTGTAGGGGCATTGATGCTCCTGAGCGGCCTGGTGATGTTTTTTAACACCAGTCTGGTCGAGATATTTACAAAGCTCACCGATTACACCTGGGGAGTTATCTTTGGGGTCGGTGCGGCGACGGTTTGGGTGAGTTATGGCGTGGCGCAAAAGGTTTTATTGCGTCGGCTGGCCTCACCGCAGATCCTGTTTTTACTGTACACTTTATGTACAATCGCGCTCTTCCCTCTGGCAAAGCCTGGAGTGATAGCGCAGCTTAGCCACTGGCAGCTCGCATGTTTAATTTTTTGCGGACTGAATACCTTGGTAGGATATGGCGCCCTGGCGGAAGCGATGGCTCGCTGGCAGGCAGCGCAGGTGAGCGCGATCATCACGCTCACCCCACTGTTTACGCTGTTTTTTTCAGATCTTTTATCACTGGCCTGGCCCGATTTCTTCGCCAGACCGATGTTAAACCTTTTAGGTTATCTCGGTGCGTTTGTCGTGGTTGCGGGCGCGATGTATTCCGCCATTGGTCATCGTATTTGGGGCGGATTACGTAAGCATACAACGGTGGTATCGCAACCCCGCGCAGGCGAATGATTTACGGAGAATAAAATGAAGTTTGTTGATGAAGCATCGATTCTGGTCGTTGCAGGTGATGGCGGTAATGGTTGCGTGAGCTTCCGCCGCGAAAAGTATATTCCGAAAGGCGGCCCGGATGGCGGCGATGGCGGTGATGGTGGTGACGTATGGATGGAAGCCGACGAGAACCTGAACACGCTTATCGATTATCGTTTTGAAAAATCTTTCCGTGCAGAGCGCGGTCAGAATGGCGCAAGCCGCGACTGTACCGGTAAGCGCGGTAAAGACGTCACAATTAAAGTGCCGGTAGGTACGCGTGTTATCGACCAGGGTACTGGTGAAACCATGGGCGATATGACCAAACACGGTCAGCGTCTGCTGGTTGCTAAGGGCGGCTGGCACGGTCTGGGCAATACCCGTTTCAAATCGTCAGTTAACCGTACACCACGGCAGAAAACTAACGGTACGCCGGGCGATAAGCGTGAGCTGCTGCTGGAGCTGATGCTGCTGGCTGACGTCGGTATGTTGGGGATGCCAAACGCGGGTAAATCGACCTTTATTCGTGCGGTATCGGCGGCTAAACCGAAAGTGGCGGATTATCCGTTTACCACTCTGGTGCCAAGTCTGGGTGTGGTACGAATGGACAACGAAAAGAGCTTCGTTGTTGCCGATATTCCAGGACTGATTGAAGGCGCTGCGGAAGGCGCAGGTCTGGGCATTCGCTTCCTGAAGCACCTGGAACGTTGCCGCGTCCTGTTGCACCTCATCGATATCGATCCGATTGACGGCACCGATCCGGTTGAAAACGCGCGTATTATTATCAGCGAGCTGGAAAAATACAGCCAGGATCTGGCGGCGAAACCGCGTTGGTTAGTGTTCAATAAGATCGATCTGCTGGATAAGGCAGAAGCCGAAGAGAAAGCGAAAGCGATCGCTGAAGCGCTGGGCTGGGAAGATAAATATTATCTGATCTCTGCGGCGAGTGGACTGGGCGTGAAAGATCTCTGCTGGGATGTGATGACCTTTATCATTGAAAACCCGGTCGTGCAGGCTGAAGAAGCGAAACAGCCAGAGAAAGTCGAATTCATGTGGGATGATTATCATCGCCAGCAGCTTGAAGAGATTGCTGAAGAGGATGATGAGGACTGGGATGACGACTGGGACGAAGACGACGAAGAAGGCGTTGAGTTCATTTACAAGCGTTAATCAGCAAAACCCCGGCCATGTGCCGGGGTTTCTTTTTGACTAATTGTTCTGATAAATATCTTTATACAAACGGCTTTCAAAACGCACTAACGGAATACGGCGATTACGCTGATCCGCCGGTTCTACTGCATAGCCAGAAAGATATTGTACAAACGCCATTCGTTGCCCGCTCGCTGTGGTAATGAATCCCGCCAGGTTATATACCCCCTGCAACGAACCGGTTTTCGCTGAGACTTTTCCATCCACGCCCGCCTGATGCAGACCTGCACGGTACTGCAAAGAGCCGTCATAGCCCGCTAGCGGCAGCATGGAGATAAAGTTAAGTTCATTGTCGTGTTGGGCAATGTATTGCAGCACCTGCATCATGGTGGCGGGGGCAATCAGGTTATGCCGCGAAAGCCCTGAACCATCGGCAATAATGGTGTTTCCAATATCGACACCGGCTTGCTGGCGCAGGATCTGACGCACGGCGTCCGACCCAGCCCGCCATGTTCCAGGCACATTGAAGCGCGCATGGCCGATCATGCGGAAAACCGTATCGGCGATCATGTTGTCCGACTTTTTCAGCATAATCTTAAGCAGATCGTGCAGCGGGGCCGACTGTTTACTGGCAACTACCGTTCCAGGTTCGTTAACCTGAGTCTGGCGCAGCAGTGTTCCGCTCCAGGTGATACCTGCCTGTTTTAACTCATCTTTCAGAATTGCCCCGGCATAGCTGGCTCCATCCTGCACGGCAAAAGCCAACGGGAGCGGCTCAGAACGTTGCGGCAGGCATCCCGTTAGCGTAAAGCGGTTCAGGTCGCCTGGTACGACATCCAGTTCGCAGTATTGCGCTTCGGCAGAACCACGGGGGAGGGTGCGTACCTGGCTGAACATCGTAACGGGGTAATAAGATGCCACGCGTATAAAAGCCATATCACCAGGTTTTGGGGCACTGTAGAGCGAGACGGAGAAACAGTTGCGGTCAACTATGGCGGCGGCAGGCGGAGCGCTAAAGCATTGTGTCATGTCATTCCATGGCCAGCCGGGGGCTTTATCGTGGCTGGCGAAAATGGAGGTATCTATCAACACATTGCCATCGATTTGGTTGACGCCAGATTTTTTCAAAGTCGCGACCATATTGCGAATATCCTGACGTTTTAACGTCGGATCGGCACCAAATCGCGCCACTAAGTCACCCTTAAGTACGCCGTTTTCCACATTGCCTTTGGTTTCAAGCGTCGTGGTGAAACGAAAATCGGGGCCGAGTTGAATCAACGCCGCCAGCGCAGTAATCACTTTCTGGGTACTGGCGGGCAGCGCCATCTGCTGACTGTGGTAATCAATAGCGGGGGCCGACGCGCCGACTTTTTGCACCATCAGGGCAAGGTTGGCACCAGCGGGGAGTTGAGTAATGTACTCATCAACATTTGCGGCCTGAACACTGAACGCTATACAGCTGGTCAATCCGATGATAAATCTGGAAAATCGCATAATCTCGCGCTAACAACCTGGAATCGAGCCGTCATACTACGGCGCAACGCCCTATAAAGTAAACGATGACCCTTCGGGAACTTCAGGGTAAAATGACTATCAAAATGTGAATTGTAGCTGACCTGGGACTTGTACCCGGGTCGGTATTTTTTTGCTTCTGGTCCCGGTGAGGAGTTATGCCGGGCAGGCCGAACAGCCGGGGTGGGTGAAAACTTGCCCCATCAGGAATATTCAAGAGGTATAACAAATGCAAGCTATTCCGATGACCTTACGCGGCGCTGAAAAATTACGCGAAGAGCTGGATTTTCTGAAATCTGTGCGCCGTCCTGAAATCATTGCTGCTATCGCGGAAGCGCGTGAGCATGGCGACCTGAAAGAAAACGCCGAATACCACGCAGCTCGTGAACAGCAGGGTTTCTGCGAAGGCCGTATTAAAGACATCGAAGCCAAGCTGTCGAACGCGCAGGTGATTGATGTCACCAAAATGCCCAACAATGGGCGCGTTATTTTTGGTGCCACCGTAACGGTGCTGAATCTGGATTCTGACGAAGAACAGACTTATCGCATCGTTGGCGATGACGAAGCTGACTTTAAACAAAACCTGATTTCTGTAAACTCGCCTATTGCTCGTGGCCTGATCGGCAAAGAAGAAGATGATGTTGTGGTCATCAAAACGCCGGGCGGCGAAGTAGAATTTGAAGTAATTAAGGTGGAATACCTGTAAGAATTACCCAATACTCAAGATGTTGATGTATTGTAAAGAAAGGAAAAAGGCCGCTATGCGGCCTTTTATCAACGAACAGAGCGTGGCATTTTGCTCTCCTGCCTGCGGAAAACCCCTCGTTTTACACAGCAAATGTGTGTAACTTTAGGATAATCTTAGCGTGGCAGCGAGATTTTACGTTCTTTAGTTGGGCGATAAAGCACCAGCGTTTTACCGATGACCTGTACATTACAGGCGCCGGTTTCGCGCACGATAGCTTCCACGATCAAGGTTTTAGTTTCGCGATCTTCGGTGGCGATTTTCACCTTGATGAGTTCATGGTGCTCTAACGCTTGTTCAATCTCGGCCAGCACCCCTTCGGTCAAACCATTACTGCCAAGCAGAACAACTGGCTTGAGCGGATGTGCCAGACCTTTCAGGTGCTGTTTTTGTTTAGTACTCAGATTCATCGTATTTTTTGCTTACGTTGGGATTGAAAACGGGTCATTCTACCGCCATCTCCCATATATCACCAAATAGGCGCGTAAAAATTTACGCAATTGGTTACGATGAGTTATCCCCATGGGAAAGTTAAATGACAGGTAAGAAGCGTTCTGCCAGCTCCAGCCGCTGGCTTCAGGAACACTTTAGCGATAAATATGTTCAACAGGCACAGAAAAAGGGGTTACGTTCCCGTGCCTGGTTTAAACTTGATGAAATACAGCAAAGTGACAAACTCTTTAAACCGGGAATGACGGTTGTCGACCTTGGTGCTGCTCCGGGTGGTTGGTCACAATATGTGGTCACCCAAATTGGCGGCAAAGGCCGCATCATCGCTTGCGATCTTTTACCTATGGATCCTATCGTTGGTGTGGACTTTCTTCAGGGCGATTTTCGTGATGAACTGGTGATGAAAGCACTGCTGGAGCGCGTTGGCGACAGCAAAGTCCAGGTTGTCATGTCCGATATGGCACCAAACATGAGCGGAACACCGGCGGTGGATATCCCCCGTGCCATGTATCTGGTGGAACTGGCGCTAGAAATGTGTCGTGATGTATTAGCGCCAGGTGGCAGTTTTGTAGTGAAGGTGTTCCAGGGCGAAGGTTTCGATGAGTATCTAAGGGAAATTCGCTCCCTGTTTACGAAGGTCAAAGTTCGTAAGCCGGACTCTTCTCGTGCACGTTCGCGGGAAGTGTATATTGTAGCGACCGGGCGTAAACCCTAACCGGGAGATTTCAGACGAAAGTTTGAAAGATGCTGGATATAGAGTATCCTGACGCTGTTTTTAACACAGTTGTAATAAGAGGTTAATCCCTTGAGTGACATGGCGAAAAACCTAATACTCTGGCTGGTCATTGCCGTTGTGCTGATGTCAGTATTCCAGAGCTTTGGGCCCAGCGAGTCTAATGGCCGTAAGGTGGATTACTCTACCTTCCTACAAGAGGTCAATAACGACCAGGTTCGTGAAGCGCGTATCAACGGACGTGAAATCAACGTTACCAAGAAAGATAGTAACCGTTATACCACTTACATTCCGGTTCAGGATCCGAAACTACTGGATAACCTGTTGACCAAGAACGTCAAGGTTGTCGGTGAACCGCCTGAAGAACCAAGCCTGCTGGCTTCTATCTTCATCTCCTGGTTCCCGATGCTGTTGCTGATTGGTGTCTGGATCTTCTTCATGCGTCAAATGCAGGGCGGCGGTGGCAAAGGTGCCATGTCGTTTGGTAAGAGCAAAGCGCGCATGCTGACGGAAGATCAGATCAAAACGACCTTTGCTGACGTTGCGGGCTGCGACGAAGCAAAAGAAGAAGTTGCTGAACTGGTTGAGTATCTGCGCGAGCCGAGCCGCTTCCAGAAACTCGGCGGTAAGATCCCGAAAGGCGTCCTGATGGTCGGTCCTCCGGGTACCGGTAAAACGCTGCTGGCGAAAGCGATTGCAGGCGAAGCGAAAGTTCCGTTCTTTACTATCTCCGGTTCTGACTTCGTAGAAATGTTCGTCGGTGTGGGTGCATCCCGTGTTCGTGACATGTTCGAACAGGCGAAGAAAGCGGCACCGTGCATCATCTTTATCGATGAAATCGACGCCGTAGGCCGCCAGCGTGGCGCTGGTCTGGGCGGTGGTCACGATGAACGTGAACAGACTCTGAACCAGATGCTGGTTGAGATGGATGGCTTCGAAGGTAACGAAGGTATCATCGTTATCGCCGCGACTAACCGTCCGGACGTTCTCGACCCAGC
The DNA here is from genome assembly GCF_022354085.1 of Shigella dysenteriae. NCBI lineage: Bacteria > Pseudomonadati > Pseudomonadota > Gammaproteobacteria > Enterobacterales > Enterobacteriaceae > Shigella > Shigella dysenteriae. Next base: position 4,230,271 of record NZ_CP055055.1, on the reverse strand, counting down.
GCTGCTGCGTCCTGGCCGTTTCGACCGTCAGGTTGTGGTTGGCTTGCCAGATGTTCGCGGTCGTGAGCAGATCCTGAAGGTTCACATGCGTCGCGTACCATTGGCACCCGATATCGACGCGGCAATCATTGCCCGTGGTACTCCTGGTTTCTCCGGTGCTGACCTGGCGAACCTGGTGAACGAAGCGGCACTGTTCGCTGCTCGTGGCAACAAACGCGTTGTGTCGATGGTTGAGTTCGAGAAAGCGAAAGACAAAATCATGATGGGTGCGGAACGTCGCTCCATGGTGATGACGGAAGCGCAGAAAGAATCGACGGCTTACCACGAAGCGGGTCATGCGATTATCGGTCGCCTGGTGCCGGAGCACGATCCGGTGCACAAAGTGACGATTATCCCACGCGGTCGTGCGTTGGGTGTGACTTTCTTCCTGCCTGAGGGCGACGCAATCAGCGCCAGCCGTCAGAAACTGGAAAGCCAGATTTCTACGCTGTACGGCGGCCGTCTGGCAGAAGAGATCATCTACGGGCCGGAACATGTTTCTACCGGTGCGTCCAACGATATTAAAGTTGCGACCAACCTGGCACGTAACATGGTGACTCAGTGGGGCTTCTCTGAGAAATTGGGTCCACTGCTGTACGCGGAAGAAGAAGGTGAAGTGTTCCTCGGCCGTAGCGTAGCGAAAGCGAAACATATGTCCGATGAAACTGCACGTATCATCGACCAGGAAGTGAAAGCACTGATTGAACGTAACTATAATCGTGCGCGTCAGCTTCTGACCGACAATATGGATATTCTGCATGCGATGAAAGATGCTCTCATGAAATATGAGACTATCGACGCACCGCAGATTGATGACCTGATGGCACGTCGCGATGTACGTCCGCCAGCGGGCTGGGAAGAACCAGGCGCTTCTAACAATTCTGGCGACAATGGTAGTCCAAAGGCTCCACGTCCGGTTGATGAACCGCGTACGCCGAACCCGGGTAACACCATGTCAGAGCAGTTAGGCGACAAGTAAGTTCCCGCATCAGATGACTGTATTTGTACCGAAAACCCCGGGGCGTGCTCCGGGGTTTTTTCTTATCAATTCATACCAGGGATAACATCATGAAACTCTTTGCCCAGGGTACTTCACTGGACCTTAGCCATCCTCACGTAATGGGGATCCTCAACGTCACGCCTGATTCCTTTTCGGATGGTGGCACGCATAACTCGCTGATAGATGCGGTGAAACATGCGAATCTGATGATCAACGCTGGCGCGACGATCATTGACGTTGGTGGCGAGTCCACGCGGCCAGGGGCGGCGGAAGTTAGCGTTGAAGAAGAGTTGCAACGTGTTATTCCTGTGGTTGAGGCAATTGCTCAACGCTTCGAAGTCTGGATCTCGGTCGATACATCCAAACCAGAAGTCATCCGTGAGTCAGCGAAAGTTGGCGCTCACATTATTAACGATATCCGCTCCCTTTCCGAACCTGGCGCTCTGGAGGCGGCTGCAGAAACCGGTTTACCGGTTTGTCTGATGCATATGCAGGGAAATCCAAAAACCATGCAGGAAGCCCCGAAGTATGACGATGTCTTTGCAGAAGTGAATCGCTACTTTATTGAGCAAATAGCACGTTGCGAGCAGGCGGGTATCGCAAAAGAGAAATTGTTGCTCGACCCCGGATTCGGTTTCGGTAAAAATCTCTCCCATAACTATTCATTACTGGCGCGCCTGGCTGAATTTCACCATTTCAACCTGCCGCTGTTGGTGGGTATGTCACGAAAATCGATGATTGGGCAGCTGCTGAACGTGGGGCCGTCCGAGCGCCTGAGCGGTAGTCTGGCCTGTGCGGTCATTGCCGCAATGCAAGGCGCGCACATTATTCGTGTTCATGACGTCAAAGAAACCGTAGAAGCGATGCGAGTGGTGGAAGCTACTCTGTCTGCAAAGGAAAACAAACGCTATGAGTAATCGTAAATATTTCGGTACCGATGGGATTCGTGGTCGTGTAGGGGATGCGCCGATCACACCTGATTTTGTGCTTAAGCTGGGTTGGGCCGCGGGTAAAGTGCTGGCGCGCCACGGCTCCCGTAAGATTATTATTGGTAAAGACACGCGTATTTCTGGCTATATGCTGGAGTCAGCACTGGAAGCGGGGCTGGCGGCTGCGGGCCTTTCCGCACTCTTCACTGGCCCGATGCCAACACCGGCCGTGGCTTATCTGACGCGTACCTTCCGCGCAGAGGCCGGAATTGTGATATCTGCATCGCATAACCCGTTCTACGATAATGGCATTAAATTCTTTTCTATTGACGGTACTAAGCTGCCGGATGCAGTTGAAGAAGCCATCGAAGCGGAAATGGAAAAAGAGATCAGCTGTGTTGATTCGGCAGAACTGGGTAAAGCCAGCCGTATCGTTGATGCTGCGGGTCGCTATATCGAGTTTTGCAAAGCCACGTTCCCGAACGAACTTAGCCTCAGTGAACTGAAGATTGTGGTGGATTGCGCAAACGGTGCGACTTATCACATCGCGCCGAACGTGCTGCGCGAACTGGGAGCGAATGTTATCGCTATCGGTTGTGAGCCAAACGGTGTAAACATCAATGCCGAAGTGGGGGCTACCGACGTTCGCGCGCTCCAGGCTCGTGTGCTGGCTGAAAAAGCGGATCTCGGTATTGCCTTCGACGGCGACGGCGATCGCGTGATTATGGTTGACCATGAAGGCAATAAAGTCGATGGCGATCAGATCATGTATATCATCGCGCGTGAAGGTCTTCGTCAGGGCCAGCTGCGTGGTGGCGCTGTGGGTACATTGATGAGCAACATGGGGCTTGAACTGGCGCTGAAACAGTTAGGAATTCCATTTGCGCGCGCGAAAGTGGGTGACCGCTACGTACTGGAAAAAATGCAGGAGAAAGGCTGGCGTATCGGTGCAGAGAATTCCGGTCATGTGATCCTGCTGGATAAAACCACTACCGGTGACGGCATCGTTGCTGGTTTGCAGGTGCTGGCGGCGATGGCGCGTAACCATATGAGCCTGCACGACCTTTGCAGCGGCATGAAAATGTTCCCGCAAATCCTGGTAAACGTGCGTTACACCGCAGGTAGCGGCGATCCGCTGGAGCATGAATCAGTCAAAGCGGTGACCGCAGAAGTTGAAGCGGCGCTGGGTAGCCGTGGACGTGTGCTGTTGCGTAAATCCGGCACCGAACCGTTAATTCGCGTGATGGTGGAAGGCGAAGACGAAGCGCAGGTGACTGAATTTGCACACCGCATCGCCGATGCAGTAAAAGCCGTTTAAAGCGTTAGATAACTGGCTAAAAAGGCGGCGATTGTCGCCTTTTTTCTCGGCGAACACATCGGTTTTGCTGTTTTTTTCCGCAGTTGATACAATGCGATAAAATTGCCCTTGCGAAGGTCATTCGCTTTGGTTAGTATTCACACCCGCTTCAGTGGGAAAGATTATAAACTCCCGCTTTATTGGTTGAAGCATTGGTACGCGGCAACTCCGCAAGGAACAGGTTGATTATGTACGAAGCTCTTTTGGTAGTTTTCCTTATTGTGGCAATTGGCCTTGTTGGTCTAATCATGCTGCAGCAAGGTAAAGGCGCTGATATGGGAGCCTCCTTCGGAGCAGGCGCTTCCGCTACGCTGTTTGGTTCAAGTGGTTCTGGTAACTTCATGACCCGCATGACGGCGCTGCTGGCAACGTTATTCTTCATCATCAGTCTGGTGCTGGGTAACATCAATAGCAACAAAACCAATAAAGGTAGCGAATGGGAAAACCTGAGTGCGCCGGCGAAAACCGAACAAACTCAGCCAGCTGCTCCGGCTAAGCCGACCAGCGATATCCCGAACTAAAAAGTAGTTTCCGTGCCGAGGTGGTGGAATTGGTAGACACGCTACCTTGAGGTGGTAGTGCCCAATAGGGCTTACGGGTTCAAGTCCCGTCCTCGGTACCAAATTCCAGAAAAGAGACGCTGAAAAGCGTCTTTTTTCGTTTTGGTCCTGGTCTGAGGAATGGTTGTCAGGTATCTGTATCTCGTCCAGTTGCTTTACTCGTAGCTGGCACCTTGAAACGATGGTGCCGGTACGCCTTCGTTATAAACTTTTCCCTACTGCTGACATAATTGGTACTTTATTGTGTCAACTCCAGTTCCGGTACGAATACGGATATGTTTACTTCTCGATAAACCATCCTGCTCCTGTCAGTATAACTACTGATGGCTACGTTCTGCGTAATGTTTAGAGACGCATTGATAATGTTATTTAATTACTGAGAACGCAATGGCCGCATCATTTAAAAAGAAAAAACTAACAGTGTTTCGTTCTGATATGGATCAGAGTTGAAAAACATGTCTGATATAAAATTGCACATTGTTGATAATTGTTTATATTGGTTGTGAACTTGGATTTCTGGATGACAGTATTCAACAAATTTGCTAGAAGTTTTAAATCTCATTGGTTGTTGTATCTTAGTGTTATTGTTTTTGGTATTACGAACTTAGTCGCCTCTTCCGGAGCGCATATGGTTCAGCGATTGCTGTTCTTCGTTCTGACCATCCTGGTTGTTAAACGTATATCATCCCTTCCGCTTCGCCTGCTTGTTGCCGCACCATTTGTGTTACTGACTGCGGCAGACATGAGTATTAGCCTCTATTCATGGTGTACCTTTGGTACAACTTTCAATGATGGATTTGCGATTAGTGTGCTGCAGAGTGATCCGGATGAAGTTGTCAAAATGCTGGGAATGTATAGCCCTTATCTATGTGCTTTTGCCTTTTTATCCCTTCTTTTTTTGGCTGTAATAATAAAATATGATGTTTCCTTGCCGACAAAAAAAGTGACAGGAATATTATTGCTGATTGTCATTTCGGGAAGTTTATTTTCCGCTTGTCAATTTGCTTATAAAGATGCAAAAAATAAAAAAGCGTTCAGTCCATATATACTAGCGTCGCGATTTGCTACCTATACGCCGTTTTTCAATCTCAATTATTTTGCTTTAGCAGCGAAAGAGCATCAAAGATTACTCTCAATTGCAAACACAGTGCCGTATTTTCAATTATCAGTCAGGGATACAGGTATTGATACCTACGTGTTGATTGTGGGGGAGTCTGTACGTGTCGACAATATGTCTTTGTATGGATATACACGCTCTACGACACCGCAAGTCGAAGCACAAAGAAAACAGATCAAGCTGTTTAATCAAGCAATAAGCGGTGCACCTTACACTGCGCTGTCGGTTCCCCTTTCTTTAACTGCTGATTCTGTTTTGAGCCATGACATTCATAATTACCCCGACAACATTATTAATATGGCTAATCAAGCAGGATTTCAGACTTTCTGGCTAAGCTCGCAATCCGCTTTTCGGCAGAATGGTACAGCAGTTACCAGTATCGCCATGCGTGCCATGGAAACAGTTTATGTCAGAGGATTTGATGAATTGTTGTTGCCGCATTTATCGCAAGCATTACAGCAAAATACGCAGCAAAAGAAACTGATTGTTCTTCATTTAAATGGAAGCCATGAACCGGCTTGTAGCGCCTATCCGCAATCCAGCGCCGTGTTTCAACCGCAGGACGATCAGGATGCCTGCTATGACAACTCCATTCATTACACAGATAGTTTGCTAGGTCAGGTTTTTGAATTATTAAAAGATCGCCGCGCCTCGGTCATGTATTTTGCCGACCACGGCCTGGAACGTGACCCTACGAAGAAGAACGTCTATTTTCATGGAGGCAGGGAGGCCAGCCAGCAGGCATATCATGTCCCGATGTTTATCTGGTATAGCCCCGTTCTTGGGGATGGTGTGGATCGCACAACGGAAAACAACATCTTTTCGACAGCTTACAATAATTACCTTATTAATGCGTGGATGGGGGTAACAAAGCCGGAACAGCCGCAAACGCTTGAGGAAGTGATTGCACACTATAAAGGAGACTCACGGGTTGTGGATGCAAACCATGATGTTTTCGATTATGTGATGCTCAGAAAGGAGTTTACAGAGGATAAGCAAGGTAACCCCACCCCTGAAGGGCAGGGTTGATGTCGAATTACTGGCCTTTGTTTTCCAGATTCTCCATCTGCGGCACGCCTGAAGCGGCAGAGGAGGAAAGCAGGCCAGTTTTGGCATAACCGAAAAGTTTCTCGCGGGTATCGGTGATATCCAGGTTGCGCATGGTCAGTTGACCGATACGATCATCTGGCGAGAACACCGAGTCGCCTTTTTCCATCGTCAGACGCTCTGGCTTGTAGGTCAGGTTCTCTGAGACGGTATTCAGGATTGAATAATCGTTCCCACGGCGCAGCTCCAGGGTAACTTCACCAGTGATCTGGCTGGCAACCCAGCGTTGCAGAGAGTCACGCAGCATCAGCGCCTGGGAGTCAAACCAACGCCCCTGGTACAGCAGACGGCCCAACTGACGACCATGCGCGTGATACTGCTCAATGGTGTCTTCGTTGTGAATACCGGTCAACAGGCGTTCATACGCAATGTGCAGCAGTGCCATCCCCGGAGCTTCGTAAATACCACGGCTTTTCGCTTCGATGATACGGTTTTCAATCTGGTCGCTCATGCCCAGGCCGTGACGACCGCCGATGCGGTTAGCTTCCAGCATCATTTCTACATCGTCGCTAAAGGTTTTACCGTTCAACGCCACCGGATGACCTTGCTCAAAGCGTACTGTGACTTCTTCTGCCGGGATCTTCACGCTCTCATCCCAGAATTTCACGCCCATAATCGGGTTGACGATTTTGACGCTGGAGTTGAGGTATTCCAGATCCTTCGCTTCATGCGTTGCACCAAGCATGTTGGAGTCCGTGGAGTAAGCTTTTTCGACAGACATTTTGTAGTCGAAACCGCAGGCAATCATAAATTCAGACATTTCATGACGACCGCCCAGTTCATCAATAAAGTCAGTATCAAGCCACGGTTTGTAAATCTGCAGTTCAGCATTGGTCAGCAGACCGTAACGATAGAAACGTTCGATATCGTTTCCTTTATAGGTGCTGCCGTCACCCCAGATATTCACGCCATCTTCTTTCATCGCAGCAACCAGCATGGTACCAGTCACGGCGCGGCCCAGCGGCGTCGTGTTGAAATAGGTCAGGCCACCGGTGGTGTTATGAAATGCGCCACACTGAATAGCGGCAATACCTTCGGCAACCAGTTGTTTGCGGCAGTCGATCAGACGTGCGTTCTCCGCGCCGTATTCCATGGCACGACGAGGGATCGCATCATAATCCTCTTCGTCTGGCTGGCCCAGGTTTGCAGTATATGCATAAGGAACCGCTCCCTTTTGTCGCATCCACAGCAGTGCGGCACTGGTGTCCAGACCGCCGGAAAAAGCGATACCAATACGTTGACCTACCGGGAGATGCTTGAGAATCGTCGTCATAAAATAACACCCTGCTTAATTAACTGATGATGAGCCTGGATTTCCGCTCTCACTGAATTTTTATGCAAAATAAATGAGTTTTCATTTAATCATCTTTTATCAGAGACAGGAAGAGTTTAGTGTGTTTTTTGTAAAATAATGCGCTTAAGGGGGATCAGGAGAAGGCAAAAGTATTCAACAAATGAAAGTGAACTGGATATTCATTCACGTGATTAGCAATAAACGTTGACAAAATGTGGCATGGATCACTATAATGCCTGCAGATTTTACGTCCCGTCTCGGTACACCAAATCCCAGCAGTATTTGCATTTTTTACCCAAAACGAGTAGAATTTGCCACGTTTCAGGCGCGGGGTGGAGCAGCCTGGTAGCTCGTCGGGCTCATAACCCGAAGGTCGTCGGTTCAAATCCGGCCCCCGCAACCACTTTCCCTTAGAGTCCTTTTTCAAATATACTGTGAAGACTTCGGCCTTCGTAGTGGGATTTGAAAAAATCCTTCTGGAAAGTGCTCCAGACCGCAGTTGCGGTTATAGGGTTCAGTTATATAAAGCCCCGATTTATCGGGGTTTTTTGTTATCTGACTACAGAATAACTGGGCTTTAGGCCCTTTTTTTATGTCTTGGGGGTGGGCTTGTCCACATTAGAGCAAAAATTAACAGAGATGATTACTGCGCCAGTTGAGGCCCTGGGTTTTGAACTGGTTGGCATCGAATTTATTCGCGGTCGCACATCCACACTGCGCATCTATATTGATAGTGAAGATGGCATCAATGTTGATGATTGTGCTGATGTGAGCCACCAGGTAAGTGCTGTGCTGGATGTTGAAGATCCCATCACCGTTGCTTATAACCTGGAAGTCTCCTCACCGGGTCTCGATCGCCCACTGTTCACGGCTGAACACTACGCCCGTTTTGTCGGAGAAGAGGTGACTCTGCTTCTCCGTATGGCGGTACAAAACCGTCGTAAATGGCAGGGTGTTATCAAAGCGGTAGACGGTGAAATGATCACAGTTACCGTCGAAGGTAAAGATGAAGTGTTCGCGCTGAGTAATATCCAGAAGGCGAACCTGGTTCCCCACTTTTAATAGTCTGGATGAGGTGAAAAGCCCGCGATGAACAAAGAAATTTTGGCTGTAGTTGAAGCCGTATCCAATGAAAAGGCGCTACCTCGCGAGAAGATTTTCGAAGCATTGGAAAGCGCGCTGGCGACAGCAACAAAGAAAAAATATGAACAAGAGATCGACGTTCGCGTACAGATCGATCGCAAAAGCGGTGATTTTGACACCTTCCGTCGCTGGTTAGTTGTTGATGAAGTCACCCAGCCGACCAAGGAAATCACCCTTGAAGCCGCACGTTATGAAGATGAAAGCCTGAACCTGGGCGATTACGTTGAAGATCAGATTGAGTCTGTTACCTTTGACCGTATCACCACCCAGACGGCAAAACAGGTTATCGTGCAGAAAGTGCGTGAAGCCGAACGTGCGATGGTGGTTGATCAGTTCCGTGAACACGAAGGTGAAATCATCACCGGCGTGGTGAAAAAAGTAAACCGCGACAACATCTCTCTGGATCTGGGCAACAACGCTGAAGCCGTGATCCTGCGCGAAGATATGCTGCCGCGTGAAAACTTCCGCCCTGGCGACCGCGTTCGTGGCGTGCTCTATTCCGTTCGCCCGGAAGCGCGTGGCGCGCAGCTGTTCGTCACTCGTTCCAAGCCGGAAATGCTGATCGAACTGTTCCGTATTGAAGTGCCAGAAATCGGCGAAGAAGTGATTGAAATTAAAGCAGCGGCTCGCGACCCGGGTTCTCGTGCGAAAATCGCGGTGAAAACCAACGATAAACGTATCGATCCGGTAGGTGCTTGCGTAGGTATGCGTGGCGCGCGTGTTCAGGCGGTTTCTACTGAACTGGGCGGCGAGCGTATCGATATCGTCCTGTGGGATGATAACCCGGCGCAGTTCGTGATTAACGCAATGGCACCGGCAGACGTTGCTTCTATCGTGGTGGATGAAGATAAACACACCATGGATATCGCCGTTGAAGCCGGTAACCTGGCACAGGCGATTGGCCGTAACGGTCAGAACGTGCGTCTGGCTTCGCAGCTGAGCGGTTGGGAACTCAACGTAATGACCGTTGACGACCTGCAGGCTAAGCATCAGGCGGAAGCGCACGCAGCGATCGACACCTTCACCAAATATCTCGACATCGACGAAGACTTCGCGACTGTTCTGGTAGAAGAAGGTTTCTCGACGCTGGAAGAACTGGCCTATGTGCCGATGAAAGAGCTGTTGGAAATCGAAGGCCTTGATGAGCCGACCGTTGAAGCACTGCGCGAGCGTGCTAAAAATGCACTGGCCACCATTGCACAGGCCCAGGAAGAAAGCCTCGGTGATAACAAACCGGCTGACGATCTGCTGAACCTTGAAGGGGTAGATCGTGATTTGGCATTCAAACTGGCCGCCCGTGGCGTTTGTACGCTGGAAGATCTCGCCGAACAGGGCATTGATGATCTGGCTGATATCGAAGGGTTGACCGACGAAAAAGCCGGAGCACTGATTATGGCTGCCCGTAATATTTGCTGGTTCGGTGACGAAGCGTAATAAACTGTAGCAGGAAGGAACAGCATGACAGATGTAACGATTAAAACGCTGGCCGCAGAGCGACAGACCTCCGTGGAACGCCTGGTACAGCAATTTGCTGATGCAGGTATCCGGAAGTCTGCTGACGACTCTGTGTCTGCACAAGAGAAACAGACTTTGATTGACCACCTGAATCAGAAAAATTCAGGCCCGGACAAATTGACGCTGCAACGTAAAACACGCAGCACCCTTAACATTCCTGGTACCGGTGGAAAAAGCAAATCGGTACAAATCGAAGTCCGCAAGAAACGCACCTTTGTGAAACGCGATCCGCAAGAGGCTGAACGCCTTGCAGCGGAAGAGCAAGCGCAGCGTGAAGCGGAAGAGCAAGCCCGTCGTGAGGCAGAAGAATCGGCTAAACGCGAGGCGCAACAAAAAGCTGAACGTGAGGCCGCAGAACAAGCTAAGCGTGAAGCTGCTGAACAAGCGAAACGTGAAGCTGCGGAAAAAGACAAAGTGAGCAATCAACAAGACGATATGACTAAAAACGCCCAGGCTGAAAAAGCCCGCCGTGAGCAGGAAGCTGCAGAGCTCAAGCGTAAAGCCGAAGAAGAAGCGCGTCGTAAACTCGAAGAAGAAGCACGTCGCGTTGCTGAAGAAGCACGTCGTATGGCGGAAGAAAACAAATGGACTGATAACGCGGAACCGACTGAGGATTCCAGCGATTATCACGTCACTACTTCTCAACATGCTCGCCAGGCAGAAGACGAAAGCGATCGTGAAGTCGAAGGCGGCCGTGGCCGTGGTCGTAACGCGAAAGCAGCGCGTCCGAAGAAAGGCAACAAACACGCTGAATCAAAAGCTGATCGTGAAGAAGCACGCGCAGCAGTACGTGGCGGTAAGGGCGGAAAACGTAAAGGTTCTTCGCTGCAGCAAGGCTTCCAGAAGCCTGCTCAGGCCGTTAACCGTGACGTTGTGATCGGCGAAACTATCACCGTTGGCGAACTGGCGAACAAGATGGCGGTTAAAGGCTCTCAGGTCATCAAAGCGATGATGAAACTGGGCGCAATGGCAACCATCAACCAGGTTATCGATCAGGAAACCGCACAGCTGGTTGCTGAAGAGATGGGCCACAAAGTTATCCTGCGTCGTGAAAACGAGCTGGAAGAGGCGGTAATGAGCGACCGTGACACGGGGGCTGCGGCTGAACCGCGCGCTCCGGTTGTGACCATCATGGGTCACGTTGACCACGGTAAAACCTCTCTGCTGGACTACATTCGTTCAACGAAAGTGGCCTCTGGCGAAGCGGGCGGCATTACCCAGCACATTGGTGCATACCACGTTGAAACTGAAAACGGCATGATCACCTTCCTGGACACCCCGGGGCACGCCGCGTTTACTTCAATGCGTGCACGTGGTGCGCAGGCAACGGACATCGTAGTCCTGGTTGTTGCTGCCGACGACGGCGTAATGCCGCAGACCATCGAAGCAATCCAGCACGCGAAAGCGGCGCAGGTACCGGTGGTGGTTGCAGTGAACAAGATCGATAAACCAGAAGCCGATCCGGATCGCGTTAAGAATGAACTCTCCCAGTACGGCATCCTGCCGGAAGAGTGGGGCGGTGAAAGCCAGTTCGTACACGTATCTGCGAAAGCGGGTACCGGTATCGATGAACTGCTGGACGCTATCCTGCTGCAGGCGGAAGTTCTGGAGCTGAAAGCGGTACGTAAAGGTATGGCGAGCGGTGCGGTTATCGAATCCTTCCTCGATAAAGGTCGTGGTCCGGTTGCTACCGTTCTGGTACGTGAAGGTACTCTGCACAAGGGCGATATCGTTCTGTGTGGCTTCGAATACGGTCGTGTTCGTGCGATGCGTAACGAACTGGGTCAGGAAGTGCTGGAAGCGGGTCCGTCCATTCCGGTGGAAATCCTCGGCTTGTCCGGTGTTCCGGCTGCGGGTGATGAAGTTACCGTTGTGCGTGACGAGAAGAAAGCGCGTGAAGTTGCACTCTATCGTCAGGGTAAATTCCGCGAAGTTAAACTGGCGCGTCAGCAGAAATCTAAACTCGAGAACATGTTCGCCAACATGACCGAAGGCGAAGTTCACGAAGTGAATATAGTCCTCAAGGCAGACGTACAGGGTTCTGTAGAAGCGATCTCCGACTCCTTACTGAAACTGTCTACTGACGAAGTTAAAGTGAAGATCATCGGTTCTGGCGTAGGTGGTATCACCGAAACCGACGCCACCCTGGCGGCAGCATCCAACGCTATTCTGGTTGGCTTTAACGTTCGTGCCGATGCATCTGCGCGTAAAGTGATTGAGGCTGAAAGCCTGGATCTGCGTTACTACTCCGTCATCTATAACCTGATTGACGAAGTGAAAGCGGCGATGAGCGGTATGCTGTCTCCGGAACTGAAACAGCAGATTATCGGTCTGGCGGAAGTTCGTGACGTGTTCAAATCACCGAAATTTGGTGCCATCGCAGGCTGTATGGTTACCGAAGGTGTGGTTAAACGTCACAACCCGATCCGCGTTCTGCGTGACAACGTGGTTATCTATGAAGGCGAGCTGGAGTCCCTGCGCCGCTTCAAAGATGACGTTAACGAAGTCCGTAACGGTATGGAATGTGGTATCGGCGTTAAGAACTACAACGACGTCCGCACTGGCGATGTGATCGAAGTATTCGAAATCATCGAGATCCAACGTACCATCGCTTAAGGTTTTTAGGGTTCCATGCGGGATAAGGCGTTTACGCCGCATCCGGCATGGATTGCCTGATGCGACGCTGGCGCGTCTTATCAGGCCAACGTGAACAGCCCTTCCACCTGAAATTAATTTTTAAAAAGGGGCTAACAGCCCCTTTTTTGTCAGGAGAATTTATTATGGCGAAAGAATTTGGTCGCCCGCAGCGCGTAGCGCAGGAAATGCAAAAAGAGATCGCTCTCATCCTGCAGCGTGAAATTAAAGATCCTCGTCTGGGCATGATGACCACCGTTTCCGGTGTCGAAATGTCTCGCGACCTGGCGTATGCCAAAGTATATGTGACGTTCCTCAACGACAAAGATGAAGACGCGGTTAAAGCGGGCATCAAAGCGTTGCAAGAAGCTTCTGGTTTCATCCGCAGCCTGCTGGGGAAAGCGATGCGCCTGCGTATCGTGCCGGAACTGACCTTCTTCTACGACAACTCTCTGGTTGAAGGGATGCGCATGTCAAACCTGGTGACCAGCGTGGTCAAACATGACGAAGAACGTCGTGTTAACCCGGACGACAGCAAGGAGGACTAATGAGTCGTCCTCGTCGTCGCGGTCGCGACATTAACGGCGTTTTGTTGCTGGATAAACCTCAGGGTATGTCCAGCAACGATGCGCTGCAAAAAGTGAAACGGATTTATAACGCCAACCGTGCCGGGCATACCGGTGCGCTGGACCCGCTGGCGACCGGCATGTTGCCGATTTGCCTCGGGGAAGCGACGAAGTTTTCCCAGTATCTGCTGGACTCCGACAAACGCTATCGGGTCATTGCGCGTCTTGGACAGCGTACCGATACTTCTGACGCCGACGGACAAATCGTTGAAGAGCGTCCGGTAACCTTTAGTGCAGAACAACTGGCGGCGGCACTGGATACTTTCCGTGGCGATATCGAACAGATCCCATCGATGTATTCAGCACTGAAATACCAGGGCAAAAAACTGTACGAATATGCGCGTCAGGGCATTGAAGTTCCGCGTGAAGCGCGTCCGATTACCGTTTATGAATTGCTGTTTATTCGCCATGAAGGCAATGAGCTGGAGCTGGAAATTCACTGCTCAAAAGGCACTTATATCCGCACCATCATTGATGACCTGGGTGAAAAACTCGGTTGTGGCGCGCATGTTATTTACCTGCGTCGTCTGGCGGTAAGTAAATATCCGGTTGAACGGATGGTGACCCTGGAGCACCTGCGTGAACTTGTTGAGCAAGCTGAACAGCAGGATATTCCGGCTGCGGAGTTACTTGATCCATTACTGATGCCAATGGACAGTCCAGCTTCGGACTATCCGGTGGTGAATCTTCCGTTAACGTCTTCTGTTTACTTCAAAAATGGTAACCCGGTTCGTACATCTGGTGCACCGCTGGAAGGACTGGTTCGCGTCACGGAAGGTGAGAACGGCAAATTTATCGGTATGGGCGAAATTGACGATGAAGGCCGCGTTGCGCCTCGTCGCCTGGTGGTTGAATACCCGGCGTAATGTTAACCGTCTTGCGATAACAGGTCGCTACGAGTAGAATACTGCCGCTTAACGTCGCGTAAATTGTTTAACACTTTGCGTAACGTACACTGGGATCGCTGAATTAGAGATCGGCGTCCTTTCATTCTATATACTTTGGAGTTTTAAAATGTCTCTAAGTACTGAAGCAACAGCTAAAATCGTTTCTGAGTTTGGTCGTGACGCAAACGACACCGGTTCTACCGAAGTTCAGGTAGCACTGCTGACTGCACAGATCAATCACCTGCAGGGCCACTTTGCAGAGCACAAAAAAGATCACCACAGCCGTCGTGGTCTGCTGCGCATGGTTTCTCAGCGTCGTAAACTGCTCGACTACCTGAAACGTAAAGACGTAGCACGTTACACCCAGCTCATCGAGCGCCTGGGTCTGCGTCGCTAATTCTTGCGAGTTTCAGAAAAGGGGGCCTGAGTGGCCCCTTTTTTCAAGCTGACGGCAGCAATTCACTGGAAACTAATGTATTGTTGCTATGAATGATCTTCCGTTGCAGAGGTTCGCGCGGCTAATGAGAGGCTTTACCCACATTGGGCTGGGTTAGGGTTGTCATTAGTCGCGAGGATGCGCAGAAGATCGGGTATTAACACCAGTGCCGTAAGGTACTGTCTAAGAAAGAGAAAGGATATTACATTGCTTAATCCGATCGTTCGTAAATTCCAGTACGGCCAACACACCGTGACTCTGGAAACCGGCATGATGGCTCGTCAGGCTACTGCCGCTGTTATGGTTAGCATGGATGACACCGCGGTATTCGTTACCGTTGTTGGCCAGAAAAAAGCCAAACCAGGTCAGGACTTCTTCCCACTGACCGTTAACTATCAGGAGCGTACCTACGCTGCTGGTCGTATCCCGGGTAGCTTCTTCCGTCGTGAAGGCCGCCCAAGCGAAGGCGAAACGCTGATCGCGCGTCTGATTGACCGCCCGATTCGCCCGCTGTTCCCGGAAGGTTTCGTCAACGAAGTTCAGGTTATCGCCACCGTGGTTTCTGTTAACCCGCAGGTTAACCCGGATATCGTCGCGATGATTGGTGCTTCCGCAGCACTGTCTCTGTCTGGTATTCCGTTCAATGGTCCGATTGGTGCTGCCCGCGTAGGTTACATCAATGACCAGTACGTACTGAACCCGACTCAGGACGAGCTGAAAGAGAGCAAGCTGGACCTGGTGGTTGCCGGTACTGAAGCTGCCGTGCTGATGGTTGAATCTGAAGCTGAACTGTTGAGCGAAGACCAGATGCTGGGCGCAGTGGTGTTCGGTCATGAACAACAGCAGGTTGTTATTCAGAACATCAATGAACTGGTGAAAGAAGCCGGTAAACCGCGTTGGGACTGGCAGCCGGAGCCGGTAAACGAAGCGCTGAACGCGCGCGTTGCTGCACTGGCTGAAGCTCGTCTGAGCGATGCTTACCGCATCACCGACAAACAAGAGCGTTATGCGCAGGTTGATGTCATCAAATCTGAAACCATCGCAACGCTGCTTGCTGAAGACGAAACCCTGGACGAAAACGAACTGGGTGAAATTCTGCACGCGATCGAGAAAAACGTTGTTCGTAGCCGCGTACTGGCAGGCGAACCGCGTATCGATGGTCGTGAAAAAGATATGATCCGTGGTCTGGATGTGCGTACTGGCGTGCTGCCGCGTACTCACGGTTCTGCGCTGTTCACCCGTGGTGAAACGCAGGCGCTGGTTACCGCAACGCTGGGTACTGCTCGTGACGCGCAGGTTCTTGATGAACTGATGGGCGAACGTACCGATACCTTCCTGTTCCACTACAACTTCCCTCCGTACTCCGTAGGCGAAACCGGCATGGTCGGTTCTCCGAAGCGTCGTGAAATTGGTCACGGTCGTCTGGCGAAGCGCGGCGTGCTGGCAGTCATGCCGGATATGGACAAATTCCCGTACACCGTACGTGTAGTGTCTGAAATCACCGAATCCAACGGTTCTTCTTCTATGGCTTCCGTGTGCGGCGCGTCTCTGGCGCTGATGGACGCAGGTGTGCCAATCAAAGCTGCCGTTGCGGGTATCGCAATGGGTCTGGTGAAAGAAGGCGACAACTACGTTGTGCTGTCTGACATTTTGGGCGACGAAGATCACCTGGGCGATATGGACTTCAAAGTTGCGGGTTCCCGCGACGGTATCTCTGCATTGCAGATGGATATCAAAATTGAAGGTATCACCAAAGAGATCATGCAGGTTGCGCTGAACCAGGCTAAAGGTGCGCGTCTGCATATCCTGGGCGTAATGGAACAGGCGATCAACGCGCCGCGTGGCGATATCTCTGAGTTCGCACCGCGTATCCATACCATCAAGATCAACCCGGACAAGATCAAAGACGTTATCGGTAAAGGCGGCTCTGTGATCCGTGCCCTGACCGAAGAAACTGGCACCACCATCGAAATCGAAGATGACGGTACTGTGAAGATCGCAGCGACCGACGGCGAGAAAGCGAAACACGCTATTCGTCGTATCGAAGAGATCACTGCAGAAATCGAAGTGGGCCGCGTCTACACTGGTAAAGTGACCCGTATCGTTGACTTCGGCGCATTTGTTGCCATCGGCGGCGGTAAAGAAGGTCTGG
This sequence comes from Shigella dysenteriae, assembly GCF_022354085.1. Taxonomy (NCBI): domain Bacteria; kingdom Pseudomonadati; phylum Pseudomonadota; class Gammaproteobacteria; order Enterobacterales; family Enterobacteriaceae; genus Shigella; species Shigella dysenteriae. The sequence goes on along the minus strand of NZ_CP055055.1, from coordinate 4,213,475 downwards.
TACACATCTCTCAAATCGCTGACAAACGCGTTGAGAAAGTGACCGATTACCTGCAGATGGGTCAGGAAGTACCGGTGAAAGTTCTGGAAGTTGATCGCCAGGGCCGTATCCGTCTGAGCATTAAAGAAGCGACTGAGCAGTCTCAACCTGCTGCAGCACCGGAAGCTCCGGCTGCTGAACAGGGCGAGTAAGGTTGCCATTTGCCCTCCGCTGCGGCGGGGGGCTTTTAACCGGGCAGGACGCCTTGTTAGCAACCGGGAACAGGACGTTCATTCAACCGTGGTCTTCGGGAGTGGGAAATGAAGCCTTTTTTGCGCTGGTGTTTCGTTGCGACAGCACTTACGCTTGCAGGATGCAGTAATACTTCCTGGCGTAAAAGTGAAGTCCTCGCGGTACCATTGCAACCGACTTTACAGCAGGAAGTGATTCTGGCACGTATGGAACAAATCCTTGCCAGTCGGGCTTTAACCGATGACGAACGCGCACAGCTTTTATATGAGCGCGGAGTGTTGTATGATAGTCTCGGTCTGAGGGCATTAGCGCGTAACGATTTTTCGCAAGCGCTGGCAATCCGACCGGATATGCCTGAAGTATTCAATTACTTAGGCATATATTTAACGCAGGCAGGCAATTTTGATGCTGCCTATGAAGCGTTTGATTCTGTACTTGAGCTTGATCCAACTTACAACTACGCGCACTTGAATCGCGGGATCGCATTATATTACGGCGGTCGTGACAAGTTAGCGCAAGATGATCTGCTGGCGTTTTATCAAGACGATCCCAATGATCCTTTCCGTAGTCTGTGGCTTTATCTCGCCGAGCAGAAGCTCGATGAGAAGCAGGCTAAAGAAGTGTTGAAACAGCACTTCGAAAAATCGGATAAGGAACAGTGGGGATGGAACATTGTCGAGTTCTACCTGGGCAACATTAGCGAACAAACGTTAATGGAAAGGCTCAAGGCGGACGCAACGGATAACACCTCGCTCGCTGAGCATCTCAGTGAAACCAACTTCTATTTAGGTAAGTACTACCTAAGTCTGGGGGATTTGGACAGCGCCACGGCACTGTTCAAACTGGCGGTTGCCAACAACGTTCATAACTTTGTTGAGCACCGATACGCATTGTTGGAATTATCGCTCCTGGGCCAGGACCAAGATGACCTGGCAGAATCGGACCAGCAATAGCTGACGTACACATCAGCCCGTAATCTTTTTTGATTGCCATCACCTTAACGGGTGAGGGCGTTGTTGTTCGTTAATACACCTACTTTGAGCCGGTTCACACTTTTCAATGAAAATTGCTGATCAATTTCATGATGAGTTATGTAGACTGGCCGCCATTAATTTTGAGGCACACGTACTACATGGCTGAATTCGAAACCACTTTTGCAGATCTGGGCCTGAAGGCTCCTATCCTTGAAGCCCTTAACGATCTGGGTTACGAAAAACCATCTCCAATTCAGGCAGAGTGTATTCCACATTTGCTGAATGGCCGCGACGTTCTGGGTATGGCCCAGACGGGGAGCGGAAAAACTGCAGCATTCTCTTTACCTCTGCTGCAGAATCTTGATCCTGAGCTGAAAGCACCACAGATTCTGGTGCTGGCACCGACCCGCGAACTGGCGGTACAGGTTGCTGAAGCAATGACGGATTTCTCTAAACACATGCGCGGCGTAAATGTGGTTGCCCTGTACGGCGGCCAGCGTTATGACGTGCAATTACGCGCCCTGCGTCAGGGGCCGCAGATCGTTGTCGGTACTCCGGGCCGTCTGCTGGACCACCTGAAACGTGGCACTCTGGACCTCTCTAAACTGAGCGGTCTGGTTCTGGATGAAGCTGACGAAATGCTGCGCATGGGCTTCATCGAAGACGTTGAAACCATTATGGCGCAGATCCCGGAAGGTCATCAGACCGCTCTGTTCTCTGCAACCATGCCGGAAGCGATTCGTCGCATTACCCGCCGCTTTATGAAAGAGCCGCAGGAAGTGCGCATTCAGTCCAGCGTGACTACCCGTCCTGACATCAGCCAGAGCTACTGGACTGTCTGGGGTATGCGTAAAAACGAAGCACTGGTACGTTTCCTGGAAGCGGAAGATTTTGATGCGGCGATTATCTTCGTTCGTACCAAAAATGCGACTCTGGAAGTGGCTGAAGCTCTTGAGCGTAACGGCTACAACAGCGCCGCGCTGAACGGTGACATGAACCAGGCGCTGCGTGAGCAGACACTGGAACGCCTGAAAGATGGTCGTCTGGACATCCTGATTGCGACCGACGTTGCGGCCCGTGGCCTGGACGTTGAGCGTATCAGCCTGGTGGTTAACTACGATATCCCGATGGATTCTGAGTCTTACGTTCACCGTATCGGTCGTACCGGTCGTGCGGGTCGTGCTGGCCGCGCGCTGCTGTTCGTTGAGAACCGCGAGCGTCGTCTGCTGCGCAACATTGAACGTACTATGAAGCTGACTATTCCGGAAGTAGAACTGCCGAACGCAGAACTGCTGGGCAAACGCCGTCTGGAAAAATTCGCCGCTAAAGTACAGCAGCAGCTGGAAAGCAGCGATCTGGATCAATACCGCGCACTGCTGAGCAAAATTCAGCCGACTGCAGAAGGTGAAGAGCTGGATCTCGAAACTCTGGCCGCCGCACTGCTGAAAATGGCACAGGGTGAACGTACTCTGATTGTTCCGCCAGATGCGCCGATGCGTCCGAAACGTGAATTCCGTGACCGTGATGACCGTGGTCCGCGCGATCGTAACGACCGTGGCCCGCGTGGCGACCGTGAAGATCGTCCGCGTCGTGAACGTCGTGATGTTGGTGACATGCAGTTGTACCGTATTGAAGTGGGCCGCGATGATGGTGTTGAAGTTCGTCATATCGTTGGTGCGATTGCTAACGAAGGCGACATCAGCAGCCGTTACATCGGTAACATTAAGCTGTTTGCTTCTCACTCCACCATCGAACTGCCGAAAGGTATGCCGGGTGAAGTGCTGCAACACTTTACACGTACTCGCATTCTGAACAAGCCGATGAATATGCAATTACTGGGCGATGCACAGCCGCATACTGGCGGAGAGCGTCGTGGCGGTGGTCGTGGTTTCAGTGGCGAGCGTCGTGAAGGTGGTCGTAACTTCAGCGGTGAACGCCGTGAAGGTGGTCGTGGTGATGGTCGTCGTTTTAGCGGCGAACGTCGTGAAGGCCGCGCTCCGCGTCGTGATGACTCTACCGGTCGTCGTCGTTTCGGTGGTGATGCGTAATCATCGCTGAACAGCGAACACAGTCTGTAAAATAATATATACAGCCCCGATTTGAACCATCGGGGCTTTTTTTCTGTCTTTTGTACTCGTGTACTGGTACAGTGCAATACATAACAACGCAGTCGCACTATTTTTCACTGGAGAGAGGCCCTCATGGCAACACTAACCACCACCCAAACGTCACCGTCGCTGCTTGGCGGCGTGGTGATTATCGGCGGCACCATTATTGGCGCAGGGATGTTTTCTCTGCCAGTGGTCATGTCCGGGGCGTGGTTTTTCTGGTCAATGGCGGCGCTGATCTTTACCTGGTTCTGTATGCTGCATTCCGGCTTGATGATTCTGGAAGCTAACCTGAATTACAGAATCGGTTCGAGTTTTGACACCATCACCAAAGATTTGCTGGGCAAAGGCTGGAACGTGGTCAACGGCATTTCCATTGCCTTTGTGCTCTATATCCTGACCTATGCCTATATTTCTGCCAGTGGTTCGATTCTGCATCACACCTTCGCAGAGATGTCACTAAACGTCCCGGCACGGGCGGCGGGTTTTGGTTTTGCATTGCTGGTAGCGTTTGTGGTGTGGTTGAGCACTAAAGCCGTCAGTCGCATGACAGCGATTGTGCTGGGGGCGAAAGTCATTACCTTCTTCCTCACCTTTGGTAGCCTGCTGGGGCATGTGCAGCCTGCGACATTGTTCAACGTCGCCGAAAGCAATGCGTCTTATGCACCGTATCTGTTGATGACCCTGCCGTTCTGTCTGGCATCGTTTGGTTATCACGGTAACGTGCCAAGCCTGATGAAGTATTACGGCAAAGATCCGAAAACCATCGTGAAATGCCTGGTGTACGGTACGCTGATGGCACTGGCGCTGTATACCATCTGGTTGCTGGCGACAATGGGCAACATCCCTCGTCCGGAGTTTATCGGCATCGCCGAGAAGGGCGGTAACATTGATGTGCTGGTGCAAGCATTAAGCGGCGTGCTGAACAGCCGTAGCCTGGACCTTCTGCTGGTCGTGTTCTCAAACTTTGCGGTAGCGAGTTCGTTCCTTGGCGTAACACTGGGTTTGTTTGACTATCTGGCAGATCTGTTTGGTTTCGATGACTCAGCCCTGGGGCGCTTGAAAACGGCATTGCTGACCTTTGCCCCGCCAGTTGTGGGGGGGCTGTTGTTCCCGAACGGATTCCTGTACGCCATTGGTTATGCTGGTTTAGCGGCTACCATCTGGGCGGCAATTGTTCCGGCGCTGTTAGCCCGTGCATCGCGTAAACGCTTTGGCAGCCCGAAATTCCGCGTCTGGGGTGGCAAGCCGATGATTGCGCTGATTCTGGTGTTTGGCGTCGGCAACGCACTGGTGCATATTTTATCGAGCTTTAATTTACTGCCGGTGTATCAGTAATCAGCGATGCCTTATCCGACATTTCTGCTGCCTACACAATGCCTGATGCGCTTCGCTTATCAGGTCTATGTAGGACAGCGTTGCCAGCTCGGATAAGGCTTCCCGCGTTAAGACACACTATCCCAACAACTCTTCCTTAACATCCATCGCCAGCTCAAACGAATGCAGGCGCGCCTGGTGGTCGAAAATCTGCCCGTTAACCATAATCTCATCGGCGTCGGTTTCGCGCAGGATCGACTGCAAACCATGACGCACTTTCGCTTTATCGCCCACCAGCGACATACTCAGCGCCTGTTGCACGCCATACTGCTCAGACGGTGACCAGAACTGATCCATATTTTGAATCGGCGGCGGCAGTTGCCCGGTTTCGCCACGGCGCAGCTTCACAAAGGCTTGCTGCATTGAGGTAAACAGAAATTCAGCGTCGCGGTTGCTGTCGGCAGCGATAATATTGATGCACACCATCGCGTATGGTTTTTCCAGTCGTGCCGACGGTTTGAAGTTGCTGCGATAAAGATGCAGCGCCTGGAACAACATATCCGGCGCGAAGTGTGAGGCAAACGCAAACGGCAGACCAAGCTGCGCCGCCAGTTGCGCGCTGTAAAGGCTGGAGCCTAACAACCACACCGGGATTTTCTCGCCATAGCCCGGAACCGGGCGCACATGCGGATTGGGATCGCGGGCGTCAAACCAGTCCACCAGCTCCGCGACATCGCGAGGGAAATTATCAACATCGCCGCTCATATGACGACGTAGCGCCATCATTGTCCGCTGATCGCTACCTGGAGCACGTCCCAGCCCTAAATCGATTCGCCCCGGATAGAGCGTATTAAGCGTGCCGAACTGCTCGGCAATCACCAATGGCGAATGGTTCGGTAACATCACGCCGCCAGAACCCAGATGCAGCGTGGTGGTATTTGCCGCCAGATAGCCAATCAATACCGATGTTGCAGCACTGGCAATGCCGGTCATATTGTGGTGTTCCGCCAGCCAGTAGCGATGATAGCCGCGCTTTTCAGCCAGACGGGCGATATCGAGAGAGTGGGAGAATGCTTCTCGTGCTGAAGAACCTTCGGGGATGGGGGCCAGATCGAGTAGCGAAAACGCAATGGTTTTATCAGTCATAACAGCTCACTTTGTTACCGATTAATCTTTAATACTGCATTAAAGAGTAGTTAAAGTTGTTAACAAAGTGAGCTATTTACTTAGGCTTGCAGCTCCAGTCCTGCCAGCCGCCGCCAGTAGCCGTTACAGTCGCTGTTCGCCGTCAACGGCAGTGGTGCAGCGCCATTTTCATTAGCGCGGAAGGCGTCGAGCATCGCGAAAGTGTCAGTACCCTGCGGTGACAGGCGGACCAGATCGACCAGCCCCTGCATGGATGCCAGCTCGTTACCGAGGTTGTAAACGTAGCCGCTCATGGTCTGAATGCCATTGAGTACAAACACTTGTTGGTTTTCCTGCGACAGCACGTTGCGCCCGTTCGGATACTTAATGCAGCAGGTTTCACACTCATCTTTCGGGCGGTCTTCCGAACGCGCGGTAAAGCAGCGGGCGGAGTAGGCCAGCGGTAGATGACCGTAGCTCAGGACTTCCACTTCAAACTGGTTGCGAATGCCCAGCTCATCGCACTGATTAAGCAGATTCACCAGCCAGTCGCGGGAAAGCTCCACCGGCATACACCAGCGCATCATGCCCTGTTTGAGCAATATTTTCAGCGTCACCGCGTTATAGCAGTTCAGCGCGTGTCCGGCGACGAACGGCAGTTTGCGTTCAGCGCACATATTCACCACGCCGAGATCGCTGGCTTCAATCAGAAACTCACCGTTCTCAACATAGCGTTTCAGTTCGCCCAGTTCAGATGATGCCTGCACCAGCGCCAGCGTGGAGAGCACTATCTGCTTACCACTTCCGGCGAGCGATTTTGCCATCTCCAGCCAGTCGCCAACTTTGGTTGCCCGGCGCTTGCTGCATACCGCTTCGCCAAGATAAATCACGTCGGCGCTGCTGGTGGCGGCCTGCTGATAAAAATCTTCCAGCGTCTCTTTTGGCCAGTACCACAGCACTGGCCCTAAGGAATATTTCATTGCTCTTCTCATTGCCATTTACGGTGATACGCGCCAAGGGTGGTTTGCGTGCCTTCGGACATCGACCCGAGCGTCTCCATCCACGCGCTTTGCGGTACGAAGTTTTGCGGATCGGCCTTACAACGGTCGATAGCCTGACGCCAGACTTTCGCCACCTGGCTGACATACGCCGGGCTACGCTGGCGGCCTTCAATTTTCACCGAAGCGATATTCGACGCCATTAACTCCGGCAGCAGTTCCAGGGTATTGAGACTGGTTGGTTCTTCCAGCGCGTGATAGCGCTCGCCGTCCACCAGATAACGCCCTTTACACAACGTCGGATAACCTGCGTTTTCGCCGTCCTGATAACGGTCGATCAGCACTTCGTTCAGGCGGGATTCCAGCCCCTGCGGCGTTTGTTGCCAGCGCACGAAACGGGCCGGAGAACACGCGCCTACGGTGTTGGGCGACTCACCCGTCAGATACGACGACAGATAGCAACGGCCTTCCGACATAATGCACAGGCTGCCAAAAGCAAAGACTTCCAGTGGTACAGGTGTGACCCGTGCCAGTTGTTTCACCTGATGAATCGACAACACGCGCGGCAGCACCACGCGAGCAACGTCAAAATGGCGATGATAAAAGTTAATCGCCTCTTCATTGGTCGCCGAAGCCTGCACTGACACATGACGCTCAATATGCGGGTAACGCTCGGCGGCGTACTCTAGCATGGCGAGGTCGGCGAGGATCAGCGCGTCGGCACCCAGCTGCGCCGCCATATCCACGGCACGCTGCCAACGGGCGTAACCGTCCGGATGCGCAAAAGTGTTAATCGCGATGTGAAGTTTGCGGCGATGTTGATGGACAAAACTCACCGCTTCCTGCAATTTTTTCTCGGTAAAGTTAAGGCCGGCGAAGTGACGGGCATTGGTATCATCTTTTAGCCCGATATAAACAGCATCTGCGCCGTTTTCGATGGCCGCCTTAAGCGCCGGGAGATTTCCGGCAGGGCAGAGCAGCTCCATAATTTTTCCTGAAGGTTGCGCTATCAAAACGCAAAAATGTTAACGAACTGGGATTTTAGTTAACCTTGCTGCGACAATTTTTGATTTAAGGCAGTTAAAGTTGTATTGGTGGTAGCAGCAATTTCATATGGAATTGTTGATTTATACCGCTATGTTATTTTTCTGATATGGCAAAATAGGATGATTGTTGAAACAGGGAGTAAAACTCGTGTTGGATAAACTGCGTTCCCGTATTGTGCATTTGGGGCCATCTCTGTTGAGTGTACCGGTAAAACTGACGCCATTTGCGCTAAAACGCCAGGTTCTTGAGCAGGTCTTAAGCTGGCAATTCCGTCAGGCGCTGGATGATGGCGAGCTGGAGTTTCTTGAAGGCCGCTGGTTAAGTATTCATGTGCGTGATATTGACCTGCAATGGTTTACCTCGGTGGTGAATGGCAAACTGGTGGTCAGCCAGAACGCGCAAGCTGATGTGAGTTTTAGTGCCGACGCCAGCGATCTGCTGATGATTGCGGCGCGTAAACAGGATCCGGATACGCTCTTCTTCCAGCGTCGGCTGGTGATTGAAGGCGATACGGAGCTGGGGCTGTATGTGAAAAACCTGATGGACGCCATTGAACTGGAGCAAATGCCGAAAGCCTTACGCATGATGCTGCTGCAACTGGCGGATTTTGTTGAGGCGGGAATGAAAACCGCGCCTGAAACCAAACAGACATCGGTAGGTGAACCATGCTAATTCGAGTAGAAATTCCCATTGATGCGCCGGGTATTGATGCCCTGCTGCGTCGTTCATTCGAAAGTGATGCGGAAGCGAAGCTGGTTCACGATCTGCGTGAAGATGGCTTTCTGACGCTGGGGCTGGTGGCGACAGATGACGAAGGTCAGGTCATTGGCTATGTGGCATTTAGCCCGGTTGATGTGCAGGGCGAAGACCTGCAATGGGTCGGCATGGCACCGCTGGCGGTAGATGAAAAATACCGTGGACAGGGGCTGGCACGCCAACTGGTCTATGAAGGACTCGATTCGCTTAATGAGTTCGGCTATGCCGCAGTGGTGACGCTGGGCGATCCGGCGCTGTACAGTCGTTTCGGCTTTGAACTGGCGGCGCATCACGATCTGCGTTGCCGCTGGCCGGGCACTGAAAGCGCCTTCCAGGTACATCGTTTAGCGGATGACGCGCTGAATGGCGTAACCGGTCTGGTTGAGTATCACGAGCATTTCAATCGCTTTTAATCTCCGGGGTTTGCAGACTGCTTAACAGCTCTGCAAACCCTGCGCCTTCCGCTACCAGATGCTCTTTTTGCCGTTTGGTCAGTTGCTTAACGCGATATTCCGCCCGTAACGCCAGCGAACGATCGCCCACTGGCGCGGAAAATGCCAGCGTCAGTTCACCTTTCCCGCGCAGTGCTTTCGCCCCTTTGCCGCTTTGGTGCTGCTGATAGCGGCGTTCGACATCCGTGGTGATCCCGGTATAAAGCTTATTGTCGGCGGTACGGATCAAGTAAAGAAACCAGGGTGTCATCGTCTGCGTCGCATGTTAAGGTCAGGCCCACAGTATAAAAGAGAACAGCAATGGAAACACTCATCACCATCAGCCGTTGGTTGGCAAAACAACATGTTGTCACCTGGTGTGTGCAGCAGGAAGGGGAACTCTGGTGCGCTAATGCTTTTTATCTGTTTGATGCGCAGAAAGTCGCCTTCTACATTTTGACGGAAGAAAAAACGCGCCACGCGCAGATGAGTGGGCCGCAGGCTGCGGTTGCCGGAACGGTAAACGGTCAGCCGAAAACGGTAGCGTTAATTCGCGGCGTGCAGTTTAAAGGTGAGATCCGCAGGCTGGAAGGTGAGGAAAGCGACCTCGCGCGCAAGGCGTACAATCGTCGCTTTCCGGTTGCCAGAATGCTGTCGGCCCCGGTGTGGGAAATCCGGCTCGATGAAATCAAATTCACCGACAACACGCTGGGCTTTGGTAAAAAAATGATTTGGCTACGCGGCTCAGGCACCGAGCAGGCGTAACGCCTCGCGGTTAAACGCTGGCAGATCGTCCGGCGTCCGGCTGGTAACCAGCTGATCTTTATCGACCACGACTTCCTGATCGTAAAATTCCGCGCCCGCATTTTTAACATCAATAATGATCGGTTTAACTGCGGTCAGTTTGCGCCCCCGAATCACATCGGCGCTGATCAGCAGCTGCGGACCGTGACAGATGGCGAAAACAGGTTTGCCGCTATTCACAAAATCACGGGTAAAGATGACAAAACGGTTGTCGCCACGCAGATAATCCGGTGAATAACCGCCCGGTAGCAACAGGGCATCAAACTCCGCTGGCGTCACTTCATCGATGGATTTATCGATGGTCACGCTGGCTTCTCCTTTTTTGCCTTTCACCGTTTTACCCGCTTGTTTTTCAATGGTAATCACTTCGTGTCCGGCTTTACGGAACTCGTCTGCGGGTGAAGTAAATTCTGAATCTTCAAATTCATCAGTGATTAAAACGGCAATTTTCTTACTCATGCTTCCTCCGCGTTGTTGCATTGGATGAGGCGAATTTCCCACAATCGGGGATAATTACCTCATGGTCTATTAAGCCTGGTGCATGAGCCGTGGAGCGCAAGGTAGACAATTCTGTAAAGGAGCGAAGATGAGTCAGGTACTGATTACAGGCGCAACGGGGCTGGTGGGCGGTCACCTGCTGCGGATGTTGATTAACGAACCGAAAGTTAACGCCATAGCCGCGCCGACGCGACGTCCGTTGGGAGATATGCCAGGAGTGTTTAATCCCCATGATCCGCAACTGACTGACGCGCTGGCGCAGGTCACCGATCCCATCGACATTGTGTTTTGTTGTCTCGGCACCACGCGGCGAGAAGCGGGGAGCAAAGAGGCGTTTATTCATGCCGATTACACGCTGGTAGTGGATACCGCATTAACCGGGCGGCGACTGGGCGCGCAGCATATGCTGGTGGTCAGTGCTATGGGTGCCAATGCCCACTCGCCGTTTTTCTATAACCGCGTCAAAGGGGAGATGGAAGAAGCATTAATCGCCCAGAACTGGCCGAAATTGACCATTGCTCGCCCGTCGATGTTACTGGGCGATCGTAGCAAACAGCGGATGAACGAAACGCTTTTTGCGCCGCTGTTCCGTTTGTTACCCGGTAACTGGAAATCCATTGATGCGAGAGACGTGGCGCGGGTCATGCTGGCAGAGGCGATGCGGCCTGAGCATGAAGGCGTGACGATTTTAAGCTCTTCAGAATTACGCAAAAGAGCTGAATAATTATTCCCAAGGATTGATAGTGAGCGTAATATTCACGCGCTCAATTATCATAACTTATTCCTGGGGAATGCTATGACTGGTCAGTCTTCATCTCAGGCGGCAACGCCCATTCAGTGGTGGAAACCCGCGCTTTTCTTTCTCGTTGTCATTGCCGGTCTCTGGTATGTGAAATGGCAACCTTACTACGGCAAAGCGTTTACTGCTGCCGAAACCCACAGTATCGGTAAATCTATCCTTGCGCAGGCGGATGCTAATCCGTGGCAGGCGGCGTTGGATTACGCGATGATCTATTTCCTCGCGGTATGGAAAGCGGCAGTGCTGGGGGTGATCCTCGGTTCGTTGATTCAGGTGCTGATCCCGCGTGACTGGTTGTTGCGTACGCTTGGGCAATCGCGCTTTCGCGGCACGCTGCTGGGAACGCTGTTTTCGCTGCCGGGCATGATGTGTACCTGCTGTGCGGCTCCGGTCGCGGCGGGAATGCGTCGCCAACAGGTGTCGATGGGCGGTGCGCTGGCATTCTGGATGGGCAATCCGGTGTTAAACCCGGCGACGCTGGTGTTTATGGGGTTTGTCCTCGGCTGGGGTTTTGCGGCGATTCGTCTGGTGGCCGGGCTGGTGATGGTGTTGCTGATTGCGACGCTGGTGCAAAAATGGGTGCGTGAAACACCGCAAACGCAGGCACCGGTCGAAATTGACATACCGGAAGCACAGGGCGGTTTTTTTAGCCGCTGGGGCAGGGCGCTATGGACGCTTTTCTGGAGTACGATCCCGGTTTACATCCTTGCAGTACTGGTGTTGGGTGCCGCTCGCGTCTGGTTATTCCCCCATGCCGATGGTGCTGTCGATAACAGCCTGATGTGGGTGGTGGCGATGGCGGTGGCAGGATGCTTGTTTGTCATTCCCACGGCAGCAGAAATTCCGATTGTACAAACGATGATGCTGGCAGGTATGGGAACTGCTCCGGCGCTGGCATTGTTGATGACGCTCCCGGCGGTGAGTTTGCCGTCACTGATTATGCTGCGCAAAGCGTTCCCGGCGAAAGCCTTATGGCTGACGGGGGCGATGGTGGCAGTGTCAGGCGTGATTGTCGGCGGGCTGGCGCTGTTATTCTGATTTGAGGGAAAACATGTCGGATGCGGCGTAAACGCCTTATCCGACCTACGGTTTGCATCGTTGTAGGCCTGATAAGACGCGGCAAGCGTCGCATCAGGCATTACAAGGGGCTGCTATTTAATAAACGTAAACGCCGTAGTTACCCGCTTCACGCCGCTCACCCGGCTGGCAATATCTGCCGCCGCTTTCGCTTCACGTTCAGTCACCAGCCCCATCAGGAACACTTCACCGTTTTCGGTGGTCACTTTCACGTTGGACGATTTCACCAGGTCGCTGGTTAAGAGCTGCGAACGCACTTTGGTGGTGATCCACGTATCGTTAGACGCTTCGCCCAGACCAATCGGCTGGCCCTGACGAATCTCGTTATACACTTCGTTGGCACCGTCTACGCCCATAGCAATTTGTTTGGCGCGAGCCGAAAGTTCAGCGTTTGGTGACTGCCCAACCAGCAGCACTTTGCCCTGATAGGCCGTTACATTAATGTGCGCTTCTTTCTTAATCTGTTCGTCTTTCGACAATGCGCTGTTCACGCGCACTTCCAGGGTACCATCGTCCACCTGGGTGCCGACACTGCGTGGGTCAGTTGCGGCTTTGGTACCCACAGCAGCAGTACCCACTACGGCAGCGGCAACACAACCTTGCAACAGCAGCGCGGAAATAAGGACTGCGATTGGCGATAATGCCTTCATGTATTCTCCTTAATCATCCTGGTGAGGGAAAAGCGTGTTATCGATCAGATCGCACAGGCAATTTACCGTCAGCATATGCATTTCCTGAATGCGAGCACTGCGATGCGAAGGGATGCGGATCTCCACATCCTGTGGCCCTAACAAACCTGCAAGTTCACCGCCGTCATAGCCGGTCAATGCCACAATGGTCATATCACGCGTAACGGCAGCTTCTACCGCTTTTACAATATCGCGGCTGTTGCCACGGGTGGAAATGGCTAACAATACATCTCCCGCATGACCCAGCGCCCGCACCTGTTTTGCATACACTTCATCATGTAAGCGATCGTTGGCAATCGCCGTTAAGACAACATTATCAGTATTTAGTGCAATGGCAGGTAAGCTGGGCCGCTCCGTTTCGAAACGGTTGATCATGCTGGCAGCAAAATGCTGTGCATTGGCAGCGGAAGTTCCATTACCACAACAGAGGATTTTGTTGCCATTGAGCAGAGACTGAACCAGCGTCATGGCCGCACGGGAGATGGCATCCGGAAGCGCCTCTGCCGCCGCAATTTGAGTTTGAATGCTTTCAGTGAAGCAAGCTTTAATTCTTTCTTGCACGCTAATCCTTAAACCTTAATTATGAGTGGTCATTAAAGGCATCCTTAATCCACTCAACCTCATTCCCGGTGAAGGCTACCACATCGAACCGGCAATCCACAGTATCAAAACTCCCATTATGACGCGCGAGCCACAAGCGGGCAGTCTGTAATAATTTGTGTTGTTTGCTGCGGGTCACACTGGCTGCCGCGCCGCCATAAAGCGCAGAACGGCGGTAACGCACCTCGACAAAAACGGTGGTCCGGCCTTCACGCATTATCAGATCGATCTCGCCGCCACGCTCGTTCACGTTAGCGGCGACAAATCGCAGTCCTTTGCCTTCCAGCCAGCGACGCGCTTGTACTTCCCACGCATCGCCGGTCTGTTTGGTGGTTAACTGGCGGGGACTACCTGACCTTGTTGGTACTGTAGCCATGATAACTTCCTGTTAATCACGCAATCCGGGTTAGCCGTCAGGCTTCCGGTATTACCGTTGATTTCAAAACCCTGAACCTGGCGCATTTGTGAGAAATGATTTGCCAGCGACCAGGCATCGACGCCCATCGCATACATGCGAGCCAGTGAATAATCGTTATTCACCGCGCTGAGTGCCTGCTGCATTAACGGTAGATTACCGCCTGCCAGCATCGGGATTTCGCTGTACTGCAAGCCTTCCATCTCCAGTCGGAAATCCGGGCCAGCGGTCCCTTGCGCACTGCGGGAGCTGGCGTACAGCGTTGCACCGCTCTGGCTACCGTTACGCATGGCGATCATCGGTTTGATAAAAGCGATTTCACCCGGCGTTGCCACAATGTACACCGCATCGACACGACCGCCATTATTGGTGAACTGGTCATCGGTTGGCGTGGTTTGCAGCGTTGGATTGTTGGTCGTCATGCCGGAGTCGGTTGTCGCTCTGGGAGTAATCGGGGTACCCGTTAAAGCGATACCAGAACCGCCGTTAACACCCGCGCGTAATTCGCTGGTGGAACCAAATTTTTGTTGCAGAACGGTGCCGCCGCCCAGTTTCTGCCACTCTTGCGCAAACGCATTGGCTACGCGATCGCCCAATGAACTGCGTGGGATCAGCACCAGCGGCGCTTGTTTACCCTGGTCACGAATATGACGCGCTGCATCGCGCGCTTCGTCTTCCGGTGAAAGCGCGAAGTAACAAATATTGACGCGATTTTCGATATTCTCCGGCTGGTTCAGTGCCAGTACGTTCAGCGGAGTGTTGCTCTTCAGCAACTCTTCAACGTTATTTTTCAGCAACGGACCGACCACAATACTCGCGCCATCCTGCTGAACCTGGCTTAAGATCTGGCTAAGTGGTTGTGATGAGGTATCGTAGATTTTCAGCTCAGCGGATGGATTTGCGGGTGCGCTTACCGCTGCGGTGCTTGTCGCCGGGGCGCTTACAGGCACCGGCTGGGCTGCAGGCTGTTCACCGGTCAGATCGCTAACCGAGGCTTGTGCCGGGCTGGCAACGCCATCCACGGTTTGAGGTTGAGGTTGTTCTGCTACGTCTGCGGCAGGTGCGGCAGCTACCTGAGCTGCCACTGGCTGAGTGCCGATATTTTTCGCCGCTTCAAAGCCTTGCTGAATAGTGCGACCAAATACCGCTGCCTGGCCATTCAGTGGCAACAGCAGGGCGATTTTGTTGGTCGAGGCTGGTTTAAACGCTTTTACGTTAACCAACTGCGTTGGCAGCATTTTCGCGCCCGGGTTGTTCGGATAACGTTTCTCCCAGTCGGCGATCCCGGCTTTCATCATGTCGGGATCGTTACGGTTATCAAACCAGACGCGCTGCAGATCCAGCCAGCCTTGCAGAATATTTTCGTCGGCGTTGATCACCAGCGTATTCGCCTGTTCCTGAGTCATGGAGGAGAGCGCCTGCCAGGTGGCATCAATATTCTGCTGTTTTTCTTTCGCGCCAAGCAGCGGTTCCTGAGCAATTAACGCGCGCAGTAAATCAATGGAAGGACGCCCCTGGCTGGCATCGATTTTTGCCTGCCAGTAACGGACTTGCTGGTTTTGTTCTAAATCGGCGGGTGTAATTTTCGCCAGCAAGTTTTGCGCGCCAGCAAAATCTTTCTGCGCCAGTTTAATCTCTACCGCCAGCAGTGTTTTCTCGAGACGCTGAGAATCATTCAGTTCTTGCGGTAGTTGGTTAAACAACTCAACCGCCTGCCCGGTTTTACCTTCTTTCACCAGTGCACGAATGGCGAGTAATTGCCAGTTGATCCTGGTATCATCAGAGCTTTGCTGCATCTGCTGAAGATAAAAGGCAGAATCAGCCTGCGCCGTGCCCTGCATATAAGCAGTGGACTGATCGGGAGTATGGGTGCCACAACCGGCGAAAATCAGGGCTGCCAGAACAACAGGCAGACAACGCGCGGCTTTCAAACGAGAAAATGTTGAGGGTACCATAATGTATCCAGTGATATTTTTTTTACGCAATGCTCAATATTAAATCGGCAATACGGACGACACAATGAAACAACACCAATCGGCGGATAATTCTCAGGGCCAGCTTTACATTGTACCGACGCCAATCGGCAATCTGGCGGATATCACCCAGCGTGCGTTAGAGGTATTACAGGCCGTTGATCTGATTGCCGCCGAGGATACTCGTCACACCGGTTTATTGCTGCAACATTTTGGGATTAATGCCCGGTTGTTTGCGCTGCACGACCATAACGAACAACAAAAAGCCGAAACG
This sequence comes from Shigella dysenteriae, assembly GCF_022354085.1. NCBI lineage: Bacteria > Pseudomonadati > Pseudomonadota > Gammaproteobacteria > Enterobacterales > Enterobacteriaceae > Shigella > Shigella dysenteriae. Next base: position 4,197,359 of record NZ_CP055055.1, on the reverse strand, counting down.
CTGCTGGCGAAGCTGCAAGAGGGGCAAAACATTGCACTGGTTTCCGATGCCGGAACGCCGCTAATTAACGATCCTGGCTACCATCTGGTGCGTACCTGCCGTGAAGCGGGGATTCGTGTGGTGCCGCTACCCGGACCGTGTGCTGCTATCACTGCGTTAAGCGCCGCGGGTTTACCCTCTGACCGTTTCTGTTACGAAGGCTTTTTACCTGCCAAATCAAAAGGCCGCCGTGATGCGCTAAAAGCCATTGAAGCGGAGCCGCGCACGCTGATTTTTTATGAATCTACCCACCGTCTGTTAGATAGCCTGGAAGATATCGTTGCGGTATTAGGCGAATCCCGCTACGTGGTTCTGGCACGTGAGCTGACCAAAACCTGGGAAACCATTCACGGCGCGCCCGTTGGCGAACTGCTGGCGTGGGTAAAAGAAGATGAAAACCGTCGCAAAGGCGAAATGGTGCTGATTGTCGAAGGTCATAAAGCACAGGAAGAAGACTTACCCGCCGATGCCCTGCGCACGCTGGCGCTGTTGCAGGCAGAACTGCCGCTGAAAAAAGCGGCGGCGCTGGCAGCAGAAATTCACGGCGTGAAGAAAAATGCGCTATATAAGTATGCGCTGGAGCAGCAGGGGTAAGAGTGCCGAAGCGTTGCGTTAATCAAAACGCAACGTCTTCTTTTACCGCACGATGACGGTAATGGTGGCTGTGCCCTGAAATTTTCCTGTTTCCAGCTCACCACCGACCAGATTAACTGGCCAGGCGCGCATATTGACGGTGCCATGCCCGGAAGGATCAACGGGAAGGATACCGTTCTGAAAAGGAATATTTGCAACTCCGCCGCCGAGATTTTCAATACGAATACCGACATCGGGCACATTGTCTGAACTTCTTCGCCTGGCGACCAGGTTGTACTGGTCTACTACCCCAGTTGTACCGTCGATGCGCATTTGCAACGAGTTTTTAATCTTTGAAGTATCACCACAGTCATAAGTGATATCAAAGTCTACTGGAGTAAAACCGTCTGGCATGGCATTGCGGGTGGTAAACTTCTGACCATTGATGAATCCAAAATTAACCTTAATAACATCGCCCTGATTAATTTTGCACGACTGTGGGGCGGTGAGATTTCCCTGTATCGATAACTTAACTAAATCATGGAAGTCACCTGTAGACGGGCTTCCCATTCCATCGACCCACGCGCCTTTAATGACGGCAATATCCGTTTTCGGAATGGTCATCGAGCCGAGAAATGGCTTGGTGACATACAGGGTAAAGGTGGTGTTCGCACCAATATTAACGGGTCCATAACGAGACGTGTCACCCTGGCAAACACCCGTTTGGGTTGCAGCAGAATATACGGTGCTGCTTTTTATCTGTGTGAATCGGGTGTTAACAGAGACAACCTGGTCGGTTGTGAGTCCTGGAATGTCGTTTGCCTGTAATGTGGTTTTAATATCCAGGCTGTCATTGAGTTTGTAATATCCTGTCTGATGTCCAGTGGTGGTAAGTACGGGGCTGACCATATAGACAAGTTTAACTGCCTTACCCGCAGAGCAGGAACAGGCGTATTGCCAGTTAGTGCTACTTAGCGTTGCAGAGGTAAACTCCCGTCCTGTCACGTTATCTGTCTGGTTCACCGTAACATCATCAACCACACTGCTGTAATTTGTCGCACCGCTAGTGCTGTCGGCTCCACACCCTCCTGAGGAGGCATAAGCGCAGGATGTGGATATCAACAAAAGTCCTGTCATAAGAGGCGCTCTTTTCATTTTTTTATCCTTAATGGCACTGCGCCGTGCCTTGTAATACAGAGGTTGTTGGTTCTGAATCCGGTGTACTAAAAGCAAACTGACATTGTTGATCAGCCTGATTTCCCCAGCGTACAGTCCAGCTTTGTGATTTACTCGATATCCCAGAGAGATATAGTATGCCGCCCTCATCGACGATACTTTGTTGCCCCGTCTCATCGTTGCTGGCAAGAGCGCCAAAGGGCAACGGTTTACCGTTGCGATCGCTGACTGTAACAAGTACGCGATAACCGATATTGGCGTTGAAACGCGCCGCTACCATTGCACCTCTATTGGGCACCACAAACTGTGTTGTTTGTTCAAGATCGACGTTATCGGGCAGCTGCGTAGTATCTACCGAGAGACGGTTTTCCTGATAAGTTGTGAGATAAGGAACCACTGCATAGCCAAAGGGATCGGTAGCAATCCCCGGATAGTTTTGTATCCTCACGCCAGATGCCCCGTTAGCATCGATAAGCGCAAAAGCGTTGCCCAGATATTGCGAGAGCGTCACGCCATGAGGATGGATAACCACGCCGCCGGTAACGCCGTAATTGTATTGGCTGCTGTCATTACCGTAACTGTATCCGGCACTGAAGGTTCCATAAGGTGAACGGTAACTGGCGTTCAGGCTACTGTTATGGTTGTTATCGTCATCCAGACTTTGTTCCAGGCTATAGCTCAGGCGACCATCATCCAGCAGTGAGCCATCAAGACGCATTTCATGTTGGGTTGGGCGATCTTTCTGGCTGGTCATCTGATAGGAAACCCGGCTACGCGGTAACCAGCGTTCTAACGGAATACTGAGATTCAAAGAGAGTGCGCGGTCATTATTTTGATCAGTGTAGCGGCTGTATTGATAATTCAGGCTGTAACCAATTCCCCATTGCTGGCCGGAAACCCCAACAGAGATATTCCTGTTTTTCTCGTTATTGCCCCAATAGTCTTGCTGCGAACCGGAGGCATACAGACTTACCCCATCAAATATTGTCTGGCTGATGTTGAATTGAATTTCACTTTTTTGGCGACTGTTATAGTCCCAATTGCGGGTATTGGCTTCATCAAAACTAAAATAGCCATCGTTGGTATAGCGATAGTAGCTGACAGCGATATTGGTGTTGGTTTCCGGGATATCTTTGATGTACTGCGTACGCCATTGATAGCCATGAAAAGAGTGCTGGTTATCGAATTGGGTGTCAGCTCTGTTGATATCCATCGACAACGCGCCCAGTGCGCCAAGTGTGCCGCCGATACCGATCCCCAGCGCATAATAATCTTCAGAACCGAGCAGGCCGCCATACAGCGTAAAAGTATTATTCAAACCATATATTGCCGTGGCTTCAGCAAATTCGGGTTCCTTGCTATCACTGTTTGCATCAGCGCGATAGCGTCCAGCGGTCGCGCTATACTTTAGATGCCCAGGTCGCTGCATCATGGGTAATGAAGAATAAGGCTGGATAAAGCGACGTTGTGTACCGTCACTTTCTTCAATCGTGACTTCTAAATCGCCGCTGTTGGAAGAGGGGTAGAGATCGTTAATTTCAAAGGCACCCGCTGGCACGTTGCTTTGATAGATCACATAACCATTTTGCCTGATAGTCACGATTGCACTACTGTTTGCGATACCGCGTACCGTTGGGGCAAATCCGCGCTGGCTGTTTGGCAACATATTATCGTCGGAAGCGAGTTGCACGCCAGTAAAGGTGTAGCTGGAAAAAATACTGCCGCTGGTGGCGCTTTCTCCCAGAAGCAACTGAGACTTCAACGCCTTGATATCACGTTGTAAATAACTACTGATAGTGTTCCAGCTTGACGCCTGATCGTTGCGTGTCCACGTAGAATAGTTACGTAATCGCCAGGGGCCAAAATTGGCACCATTTTGCATATTTAGGTACTGTCGTTGGCTACGATTGCCCTGGCGGTAACGGTTATCAGAACCTGTAAACGAGTAGTTGGTAAACAGCGTTGGTATACCATCGTCCCAACGAGAAGGGGAGACGTAACCTCTTGCATCACGGTACAGTGCAATTTGGGGAATGCTCAAATTAAGTCGCTGATGATTGAAATCAAATTCAGCAGCTGTACCGGGAATGATTTGTTCAAGCGAGTTGATCACGCTATCGTCATCTTTTTCAGCCAGCGCCGGGATTTCATCCACCTTAATACCCAGCTCACGTAGTTGTTCTACCGTAAACTGTGGCTGCAGAAGTTGCTCTGCATTGGCGGTAAATGTAATTTTTTTCTGTGAAACCTTCTTTTTATTCAGCCAGATATCAACCTGATAAGTTCCTGGTAGTTGTGCGTATTTTTTTGAAAAACGTGACAGATCGGTTGTTTGCATACCACTTTTTGTGGTTTCCAGCATAATGGGGTCGAAATAATACTCTTCGGCGTTAGCGGTAGTGCAAAGCATGCCGCTGCCAGTGAGCACCATCGGCAAACAGCGTTTGATAATGAGCGCCAACTGTTTCGGTGTGCGTTTATGTCCCTGGTGGTGTCGTTGTGGCATTCCCTGATGACCTGTGTTTTTATATTTGTTATTGCAGTGGACGAGTTTCTGTCCCGGAACTGCCGCCATAATCATTGATCGCAGCCCATTTCACGTTCTTTCCGCCAGATGCTGGAAGTGGTAACTGTTTATGTTCTCCGGGCGCGATATATTCAATTTTGCTTGTGAGATCGGCTTTATCGACTGCCAGTCCGGCAAATACGACGTAATATTCAGTTGGGTTATATATATTGAGTGAATGATCACTACGTTTAAATTCCAGTGATTTCCACGCATCGCTTACCCGTCCCTTCAGGTGTGCGGGGCGATAAAACATTTTGATCCGTGTTTTAAATACCAGCGTCAACTCGTTAGCATTAACATCATCTGATTTTTTCTTTGCTGGAATGGCACGAACATTAATGTAGAACAGCGACTCTTTATTTTCAGGCAGGTTATCAGCTGTTTTAATAATTCGCAGTGATGAATCATCGCCAGCTTCAAGACGAAATAGCGGTGGGGTTATAATAAATGGGGCACGGCTTGTACCATCTATATTATCTACCCATGATTGCAGTAAATAAGGCGTTTCTGCGCCTTTGTTTGCGACAGGTAACGCAGCCTCTTTGCGGCTGGCATCATAGATCACTCGCGTTCGCTGTAAAACGATACCCCCTGCAAGCGCCTGGCCGATACAGAAGCTACACAACAAGGTTATTATCACCGCGAATGTTCGTTTTGACATAGTTATTTTTCAACCTGATACAACGAGAAAGAGGAAGGAAAAGGGCGTTATCTGAAAGGTCAGATAACGCCGTAACGTATTAACGGTAATCCAGCGTTACGTTAACGACAGCGTCTGCTTCCCCTGGGGTGATTTCTGATGCTTCAACGGTTGATACGTAGTAAGCGATGAGGTCAACATTAACAACTCCAGCGGAGTCCGCAGGGATCTGATAAACCGTGTTATCATTGCCCATAGCATTTAGTGGCATAAGATTTCCGCTTTCCGCATCGTCAATACGGATACCCACACCTGTTGCTGCTGTGCCAGCAAAAGAGCCCACTTTTGCCAAGTTAGGGAAGTTAGGGACGGTACCATTATCCCGCGTTTCCAGCCATAAACGGAAAGACGCTTCAACGTTGCCGTTATCGTGCTCCCACCCAGTCACTGGGCAGTTAACTAAAGGAATAGTGAATGGAATTTTTGGGCTACGATCGCCTACAGAACGAAACTGTTCGGCATTATAGTGACCAAGAGCAACTTCAATTTTCTTATCAGAGTCATTGATTTCACAAGCGGATTTTAAAATCTCGCCATCAAAAACTATTTCACCATCGGTTGCAGCGGCATTACCTGCGAAAAGCGCAAGTAAGCCCGCAATAGCTGTTTTTGTAACTTTATTCATTTATAACCTTATCCTTGTAACAAGTACATAATCATATTTAATGTGAATATATGTTCAACATCTTTAAAGATTATACAGGTAGAAATATTTCATTGAACATTAAATAGACTAAACTTTAAGATTATATTTATATGCAAATATTTGATATTTTCATTATATTGATATCAATTTTCTATGTATTCAAAAGAGTATAAGTGCATGACTTTGCTGCGCCAGGGGGCGAGTCAGAATACGAGATGGTTTATTAATAGAACAAGTTATATGTATATCTAAAATTAAATTGTTGAACATAACTCCTTTTGCTATTGGCGTTATGTTCAACCCAGTCAAATGTTATTTAATATAATGCGTGACTGTTGCATAAGTTAATTTAAACATTTTGAGCAAATTTTTCATCTGGTTAGGTATTAATTAAACAAATAAAGTTACTGTGCAGCCACAAAAACGAAGCCGGGATAGAGGTAGAGACTTTAGCCGTGAGAAAACGTTCTGTCGCATCCTGCTTTCCTTCGCCAGTCACCAGTAACAAAACCTCGCGGGCATTGAGAATATCCTTCAGGCCTAAGGTGATCCCACGAGTCACGGGGCGACCCGCGGTTTTTAACATCTCATGTTGCTGTGTTCTGGCATCAAGTTGACTGATATGGCAGGCCGGTTGCAGGTTTTCTCCCGGTTCGTTCAGCCCAAGATGACCGTTTTTCCCCAATCCGAGAACGCATAAATCCAGACCGCCTTTGCGCGCAATCAGGTTCGTTACCCGTTCGCACTCTGTCTCATTTATCTCTTCGGAGCGAAAGCTGATGAGCTGGTCTTCACGTAGCCCCAGCGGCTGCACGATATGCTGTTGCAGGAAAGTTTCGCAGGTGCCAGGCATAGTTAATGGCAGATCCACCCATTCGTCGAGCTTGACGAAGGTCAGCAGGCTGACATCAACCTGCTGCTGGTGGATTTTTTCTACCAGATAATGATACGTCAGTAATGGCGTGGCTCCGGTCGCCAGGCAAATCACGGCATCCGGTTTGCTACGGATCACGGCCAATAAATATTCGCTGGCACGTTCACTTAACGCCGTATAGTTTTCAACTTGCTGAAGGGTTTGCACAGGATGAAATTCCTTAAGTAAAGAGGCACCGCCAGACGCAGTGCCTCGTTCCATTTACAAAATGCCGAATGCGGAACAAACAATAGAGAGCACAAAAGTCACGCCGATTAACAGCACCGGATGCGCTTTTTTCACCCGCAGGAAGTAATACATCAGCAGGGTGTAGGCCATCGGTAAAATGTTCGGGAAGACTTTATCGAAGAAATCCTGTTGCAGCGCGACGCTGTGGGTACTGTCGATGGCAAACGATGTCACCACGTTAATATGCACATACGAAGCGATCAGCCCGCCGATTACCGTGATCCCGAGGATGGTTGCCGAGCGAGCAATCATCTGCGAGTTCTCTCGCACTTTATCGATCGCCTTCACGCCGACTGAATAACCGACGTGGGTCCAGCCGACGCGCAGGAAAAAGATAAGCAGGTAAACGGCGAAAAATAGAATCGGCCCCAGCAGGTTTCCCTGGCTGGCAAATGATGAGCAAATTCCCGCCATAATCGGCAACAAAGTAAACCAGAAAATCGCATCGCCAATCCCGGCGATTGGGCCAAACAGTGCCACTTTGAGGCCTTTAATGGTGTCGCGGTTTTCTCCTTTTTCTTCCATCGAAATTAATAACCCCATCAGGAATCCGACCAGATTCGGGTGGGTATTAATAAATTCGAGGTTATCTTTCATCGCTGCGCTTAGGCCCGGTTTGTCATCCTTATAAATCTTTTTCAGGATCGGCAACATCGCCCAGGTAAAACCGCCCGCTTGCATCCTTTCGTAGTTAAAGCTCGCTTGCAGCAGCGACGAACGAAAGCCCAGACGGGTGATATCTTTTTTACTGATTTCAGATCCCATTGCTGTAGTCCTCTTCTTCATTTTTACTGGCAACGGGCTGCGGTTGCGCTTGCTGCCGGGATTTCGCATTGAAAAACTCATACACCGCAAAGCCTGCGCCCAGTACGGCAACCGGCAACAGGTTGCTGACCTGGATGTAGCAAACAAACAGGAAACCGGCGATCAGGTAAGGGATATATTGTGCTTTGAACATCACGCGCAGCAGCAAGCCAAAACCAACGGCAGGCAGAATACCGCCAGCCACTTCAAAGCCGTGGGTCAGCCAAGCGGGCATCGCTTTCACCAGCGCCTGCATCGCCCCTTGTGCCAGGTAAGTACAGAGGAAAGCAATCACCGCATACGCTGAAGCGACGATGAGCATCGTTGTCCAGTTAAGTCGGGAAAACGCTGCCGTATCCGCCTCTTTCGCGCATTTATCGGCTTTGGTCATAAATAATGAGAAAGCAGAATAGAAGAACAGAATGACGTACTGCATTAACAAACTAAACGGCAGGCCAAGACCAATTGCCGTTTTGGCATCAACGCCCGTAGACCATGCAATGACGGTGGTCATCAGACCCGCCATAATCGGGTTGGGCGGCTGAACACCACCTGCAGGGGTTAATCCGGCGAAAGCCAACTCTGTCAGACCACCGGTAATTAAGCCAGTCTGAATATCACCGAGAATAGCGCCAGTTAGGGTACAAACGATTATCGGGCGGAATAAAAATAAGGCTTCCAGCCAAAAATCAATCCCCAGAACGAAAACTAACGCCGCCAGGGATAATCCCTGAAGTAGGGTTATTTCATGCATTTTTATTACCTCAAACCAATATTAAGGCGATTTTAGATTTAGTCAGGGATTTGTTCTTTTTGATCGCCAGGGACGTCCTGAATGAAAACATTCACGCCACGTTGTTTAATAAAACGTAAGTCCGTGAGATCCTGGTCATCGACATAAACTTTACTGCTGATTTGCTTTTTCCCTTCCGAGAAATGCATATTGCCGACGTTGACATCTTTCAGGTCAATGCCACCTTCTACCAATTTACGTACCGTTTGTGGCGTACGGCAAATCAGGAAGATCTTCTGATGCGGTGCAGCTTTGCCGATGACGTTAATGGTTTTTTCGATAGTAAAGAAACGAATGCCAAAGCCGTAGGTTTCTGCGGTAATACCCATTAATTTCTGTTGAATATCATCGTTAGCGACAACATCATCCACGACTACCAGCAGATTCGCACCGATGGTGGATGTCCAGGTCACGCCAACCTGACCGTGAACCAGACGGTTATCAATACGGGTTAAGAGAATATTTGGACTGCTCATTGTGTAATCCTCACCATAAAGTTGAATAATATAATTTTTTTAAATATATTATTGTTGCGATATTGTACTGATCTATTTATTAAGGTTTAGTCATCTCCTTTTCCATTAAGGCACTCCCCGATATTAATCGGGAAGTACATTGGGATAAATCATAAAAAACTAATGATTATGCTGAAATTCGATTCGCTGAACCACAGACATTAATTTTATTTCTGACAACTTCTTTCATCGCATCCATTCCGACGCGCATATAATAACGAGGATCATTACCCTGCGGATTTTCCGCAAACCAGGCTTTAACCGCGCCGGCGAAGGCTATTTTTAATTCTGTGGCAACGTTCACTTTTGTGACGCCAAGTTCAATAGTGCGACGGACAAATTCATCCGGAACATCGCTGGCACCATGTAGCACCAGAGGAACATCCACCACTTCACGAATTTCCGCCAGCCGCTGGAAATCAATCTTCGGCGTTTTGCTGTATAAGCCGTGCGCCGTACCAATCGCTACCGCCAGGCTGTCGACGCCAGTCAGTTCGACAAAGCGTTTAGCTTCTTGTGGATCGGTCAGGAATGCACTTTCGGCGTCAACGCTCATGTCATCTTCAACACCGCCCAGGCGGCCCAGTTCTGCTTCCACGCTGCAATCCTGTGAGTGGCAGAAGTCAACAACCGATTTCACCAGCTTCACGTTCTCGGCAAACGGGAAGTGGCTGCCGTCGATCATTGCACTGCGCACACCTGCGTGGACTTTACGGCGAATATCATCCAGCGATTCGTGGTGGTCGAGATGCAGCGCCAGTGGCATGTTGTAGGTTGTGGAATAGGCGCTGCACAGGGCGTAGATCTCTTCCAGCGCGATATGTTTAAAGGTCCCCGGCGTTCCGGCGAGGATCACCGGCGATCGCATTTCACTGCACACTTCGAGGATCGCCTGGATCGTCTCGGCGTTATGAATGTTAAAAGCAGGCACCGCGTAGCCATTGGCCTGGGCGTCCTGTAACAGATATTTGGTGGAGATAATGCTCATAATGCGATCCTCTTATGCCTGCCACGGATGAATGATTACGCCTTGCACCACGCGGTTAACGGTGCCACTGGCTGATGGGGTATCCGGCGTATTGCCCATGTGCAGCGACTGCATCAGTGCAAACGTCTGGGCGTACATCAGGAAGCAAAATGCCTGCTCAACGTCGATAAAGTGACGTGACGGTGGCAGGATGATATGTGGACCGGCAGCGACGATGTCGCTGCTTTCCGCGGCGATGGCGATTACACGCATTGCCTGGTTGTCACGGCGAAGTTCAGCCAGCAGATCAAGATCATACTGACGGGTGTAAGGGTGGCTGGAGACAAATACCACCACCAGCGTTTCGTCATCGACCAGCGATTTTGGTCCATGACGGAATCCGGTTGGAGAATCATAAAAGGCCGCCAGTTTACCCGCCGTCAGTTCCAGCACTTTCAGCGCCGACTCGCGTGCTGCGCCCTGTAAGCCACCGCTGCCGAGATAAACGATCCGTTTCCACGGTGCGTAACCAAACACACCTTCGCTGAAATCGCCCAGTGAGGTCAGGATCGCCTGGCAACGATCCGCCACGTCGCGGAAGGTTTGGCTGTTGATCGTCTCAGGTGCGAAAACCGCGAGGCAGCTGGCCATCATGGTGGTAATGCTGCTGGTCATCGCAAAGCCGCGATCGTGCGTTTCTGCGGGCATCAGCAGGGCAAACGCGTTATCGCTATTGATCGCGTTTTGGTAAAGAGCGCCCGCTTCGTTGCAGGTGATCGGCAGGTGATAGCATTCAGGTACAAATTGATTTGCCAGTTCCACGGCTGCGACGCTTTCCGGGCTGTTGCCGGATCGACCGAAGGAGATCAACAGCAGCGGATGGGCTGGGTTCAGGTAGTCCATCGGATTAGTGACCAGATCGGTGGTCGGTACGGCGCTGAAGTTTTTACCGGTATGGCTGGCGAGCCACGGCGCGATGATGTCACCGATAAATGCCGAGGTTCCGGCTCCGGTCAGGATGATCCGCAGATTCTCTTTGCGCAGTAACGGTTCAAGGAAGTTATTGAGCGCGGAACGTAGCGCGTCGATGTTGGTGAGTGAACGGATCCATGCGCGAGGCTGTTGGCGGATCTCTTCTTCAGTCCATGTACCGGTTGCGGCGGCAGCAGGGGTGTAATTTTCTGGCATAACTCAATCCTTAGTCTGATGAACTTGACGTCGGGCGTTGTCGCTTTCGCTTGCCTTTCGTTTCATTTCACTTGGTGATGTCTTTCGTTGATTAAAATCTATAGAAAAGAAACCGAAAGTTCAATGGAGAAAAAGGAAATAAAACGAAATCTGTGATCATTGAAAGAAAAGACAAGGGAAGATTAAAGAATTGCGTAATGACGTCGCTATGTTCACCGATTGCCGGATGCGGCGTATCGTAGGTCGGATAAGACGCGTTAGCGTCGCATCCGACACCGCTGCACAGATCAAAAAGAAAGAAAAAGAAAGGCCTTACGGGGGAAGTGAAGGCCCAATAAAGGAGCAAACTATCAAAACGAAGCTAATTGACCCTGAATCCAGATTTGTTGCACATGCAGCCCGCTATCCAGCGCAACGACGCTGGCGCGTTTGCCCGGTTTAAGCGATCCCAGAACACCATCAACACCCAGCATTCGCGCCGGATGCAGCGATGCCATATGAATGGCTTCCGCAGGCGTTACGCCCGTCAACTCGACCATGTTGCGCACTGCCGCATCAACAGACAGCGTACTGCCCGCCAGCCCACCGGACGCGGTACGGACAACGCCACCGTGCATCTGCACTTCTTCGCCACATAACGTATAGCGACCATCCGGCATCCCGGCTGCTTGCATCGCGTCGGTGATCAGCACGATTCTCTCTTTCGCACAGCAACAACACAGCGACATCGCCGCCGGATGCACATGATGACCATCGGCTATCAGTTCCAGCCAGGCGCGCTTGTCCGTTAATCCCGCGCCAACCATTCCCGGTTCGCGGTGATGTAAACCTGTCATCCCGTTATAGCAATGCACCAGGCCGTCGGCACCAGCATCAAACGCGGCGCGAGTTTGTTGCCAGGTCGCCGCGCTATGCCCCAGCATCACTCGTACATTTTGCTGTTTAAGATGGCGGATGGCCTGCAATGCCCCCTCTTTTTCCGGTGCCAGCGCTACCACGCGTAAGGTGTGCTGAGAAACGGCAATCAATTGATCCAGCTCGGCAATTTCAAGCTCGCGAAACAACTCCGGCGGATGCGCGCCTTTATTCTGCGGCGTGAAGTACGGTCCTTCGAGATAACTCCCCAGCACTTGCGCACCAGGTCCGCCACGTTGGCAACGTTGAGCAATACGTTTCAGCGCCGCATGAATGGTATTAAGCGGCGCGGTTACGGTGGTCGGTAACCAACTGCCGACACCTTCGCGTGCCTTGTGCATTGCCAGCTTGTCGAGTACATCCGGCGCGTCATCCATTACATCAACGCCCGCACCACCATGTACATGGGTGTCGATGTAAGCAGGGCAGAGCAGTTCCGCATCGCGTTCAGTCACGCCCACTGGAATCGGTTCGATTGCTGCGATGACACCGTCAGCAATACGCAACTGATGGTCATCGAGCCATCCCTCTTCAGTCAGCAGCCTTCTGGCGCGCAGAACGTGTGTCATATCCCTTCCTCGACCGGACATTCTTCATGGCAGCGGCCTAACTCGTCCACCAGACTGGTCAGCCCACGATGTCCACACTCCAGCGCCTGTACACGGAATTCTTCACCGCTTAACCCTTCGCGCTCCAGCACCATCTCCAGTAGCAGTTGCAAATTGGTGCCGGTGATCACTTCACAGCCCGGTTTTTGCATCGCCAGCGTTGAAGCTACGCGAAACGGCGTGCCGCCCAGCAAATCCGTCAGAAAAACAATGCCGTCTTCACAATCCAGTTGGGCGATGGCCTCTTCAAGCTGCGATGTAAGCAGCGCGGTGCTTGAGGTTTCCGGAAAATCGATGGCGATAAACTGCGATTGCTCACCGAGAATTTGCTTCATTGCTTTTTCCATGCCGCTGGCAAACCCGCCATGCCCTGTCAAAATAATACTTAACATCTAATACCTCATTGTATTTAAAGGAAATGGCAGAATTTACCGACGATGCCGAGAACCACGGTAACTGCAATCAGACGCAGCGGACTCCAGCCGCGGCGTACCAACCAAAACATGGTCAGGGTGTAGACCAACGGTAAGAAGGCAGGCATCAGTTTGTCGATAACATCAGCCTGTAACTTAACCACTGCGTCGCCCGCTGTGATTTCCAGCGTGGTGCTTAAACGAACATAGGTTGCCACCAGCGCACCGATTACCGTCATCCCAACGATAGACGCAGCATGGCCGACTTTTTTGGTATTTGCTTTAATGAGTGGAATCGCCGCCACGCCCATGCGGTAAGCATAATGCGCCAGACCAAAACGCAGCCCCAGGTGTACCACGTTGAACAGCACAATAAAGACGACTGCGCCAAGAATGGAGCCTTGCAATGCCAGACTGGCTCCAATCCCGCCACAAATCGGCAGTAGCGTTAGCCAGAACATTGCATCGCCAATCCCGCCGAGCGGCGCACCGACGGCAATTTTGGTGCTCTGAATACTGTTAACGTCCTGCTTAGAACGCTCCATCGCAAGGATAATGCCGATAACAAATGTCACCAGAAACGGATGGGTATTGAAGAAACCCATATGCCCCTTCATGGCGCGCGCCAGGTCGCGTTTATTAGTGTGGATCTTTTTCAGAGCAGGCAGCAGACCGTACAACCAGCCAGAAGCCTGCATACGTTCGTAGTTAAAAGACGCTTGTAACAGCATGGAACGCCAGGCGACGCGGTTGATATCTTTTTTCGTCAGCTCCGCGCCAATGCTCTGATCTTCATACACGTTTTCATTGACGCCAGTCAGCAATGTTTCTTCGTTTTCACTGACGTTCGGCAGGGTGGTTTGATTAGATGCCATCTTCAAATTCCTCTTTCTGTGCCGCAGGTTGAGTCGGTTCAGGAGATTTACGCAACAGATCGATCAGCGCCATCGCCAGCGCGGCGGCAGCAATAGCCAGCACCGGTAACTTGAGCCAGGCTGCGGCAACAAAGCCCAGGATGAAGTAGGGGATGTAGACGTTTTTCATCATGATTTTCAGCAGCACGGCAAAACCGATTGCTGGCATGATGCCGCCCGCGACGCCGAGGCCGTCGATTAATCGTTGCGGCAGGACATCAATGATGGTTTTTGCATGTTCCGCGCCGAAGTAGATAGGCAGGAAAGCGCAGAGAAAATAGAAAGTGCCGAGTGCCAGCAGTGCCAGATAGTTTACGCGTTCAATGCCGCGAGTATCGGCGTTCTCCGCCATCCGGTCGCAGCGAGACATCACGCCAGACATCACCGAGAACAGGAAGGTAATCCCCATCTGTACTGCGACAGCGAAAGGTACGGCGACACCGACTGCGACATCGGGTTTCACGCCAGTAGTAATGGCAAACGCCGTGCCGACGATAGTACCGATAATCACGTTAGGCGGCTGTGCGCCCGCCAGCGGGGCCAGCCCCATCCACACCAGTTCCAGCGTACCGCCGGTTAAAATACCGGTATGCAGATCGCCAAGTACCAGCCCGACTAACGGGCCGAGGACCACCGGGCGGTGCATATGGGTTAAGCCGTTAAACATATCCAGGCCAGCGATAAAGGCGATAATGCCCAACGCGAATGCCTGCAACAGACTGATTTCCATGATGAATCCCTCAAAGTAATTTAAAGAGGTCCACAGCAGGCTCTGTCGGGACGCCCTGAACGAAGCATTCCACCCCAGCGGCTTTCAGGTCGTTAAATGCTGCGATATCGCCCGCATCCACAGAAACCGTTTTGGCGATTTGTTGCTTGCCATTGGCGTAGTGCATATTGCCAACGTTAATGCGATTCACCGGAACGCTACCTTTCACCAGCGTCAGGAAATCGGCAGGTGTTTTACATACCAGCAGGATTTTCTGTCGATCGGCGGCGCGATGAATGTTGTCGATAACTTTTTGCAGCGTCCAGAAACGTACGGCGATCCCTTCTGCCAGTACCATTTCCATCAGGTTTTGCTGTACCGGATCTTCGGCAACCTCATCGTTGGCTACCAGCACCAGATTTGCCCCCGCAAATCCGACCCACTGAACGCCGACCTGACCGTGAATCAAGCGTTCATCAATCCGGCTTAAAACAATATTTGGCATAGCGTGTTCCTCTTTGTTTTGCTTATTGGCCTTCACAGGCTGTGTGGTACTGCGCCAGGATGTCCTGAATATGGTTGATAATGAGTTCCCGTGGCGTTGGCTGCAGCTCGCCGGAGCGAACTTTCACGTACTGCAGCGGCAGATACTGGCTGATCAGCGGCAGCGGAATTGGTGAATCCGCCAGATTACGTACCAGATGAGCGAAAGCGTCATCAATCTGGCTGTCCGGCCAGTAATAGCGCACGCGATCCGAGTAGCTATAACCACGCGCCAGACGACGTGCGTTGCCGTCACCGTGGTAGTGGCTTTGCCAGTATTCCGGGTGGTCGAGCATCACGTTTTCCAGCACCTGACGCAGACCAGAACAGGCTTTTGCTGGCACCAGTTCTTCTTCAATCGCTGCCAGAGAGAACAGAGCTTCACGCAGGGCGAAGGTCAGCGCCGGGCCAACTTTCAGAATGGCAAAGTGGTCAATCACCAGCTGGCGCAGCGATTGCGGCGTTTGATAATCGGTAGAGTGCGCTTCGAAAATCAGCGTTTCGTAGTTTTCGACCATCTGGCTTAAGGCGGTCGCTTTGGCGGGCTGATAATCAATAACGTTGGTGTGATCGAATTCGACGCCGGGTTGAACCACCAGGGCAATGATGCGTGGCCAGATGGCATTCAAACCTTGCTTTTCAAAGGCGTGACGATGGGCTTCCAGCGTGGCGCGGGCGGCATCCGGCGTGGTGACCGCCAGCTCGCTTAAGGTTTCATGCGCGCCGCCAGGTACCGGCACTTCGGTACCAATGACATACTCCAAATCGGCTTCGCCAAAGTGTTCGCGACAGGTTTCTTCCGCCACTTTCGCCAGACGGGCGGCGCGTTCAGCCACGATGTCATCAGTTAAGGGAATCGGATCGTCCTGACAGGACATGCTGCAATCAAGGTGGATTTTTTTGAATCCTGCCGCAACGTAGCTTTTAATCAAATCATCGGCATTGGCCATTGCCTGAGCGGCCGGCAGGTTTTGCCAGCGGTTTGGCCCCAGATGGTCACCACCCAGAATCAACGCATCCTGCGGGAAATTCAACGAGTCGGCGAGCTGACAAACAAAGCCGCGAAAATCGGCGGGCGTCATTCCGGTATAACCGCCGAACTGGTCTACCTGATTGGAGGTTGCTTCAATCAGTAACGGCGTTTGGTTTGCACTGGCGTAGCGGATTGCAGCCTCCAGCACCAGCGGATGTGCGGAACAAACGGCATAAATTCCATTTGTTTTGCCCGCTTTGTGCTGTCTCACCATTTCTGTCAGATGTTTCACTTTCCTCTCCAGTTCAGATTACTGCGATATTAATCTTTCGTTTTGTTTCACTTGATACTGCGTCATGGTGAGATAAAAATAAAACGAAAGATAATAGTTTTCTGATCTGATTCACAAAAGAAACATAATGAAAGCCACTGAAACGAGAGTAGCTTGCGTCAATGGGCAAGGTGGGCTTGCATTTGCTTAATAGAAAGGCGTTAATAGGCAAAACGAAATGAAACGAAAGTTTTACGAAAGGACTTACTATGAGTAATACCGACGCTTCAGGTGAGAAGCGAGTGACAGGCACCAGCGAGCGACGAGAACAGATCATTCAGCGTCTGCGACAGCAAGGGAGTGTGCAGGTTAACGATCTGTCGGCATTGTATGGCGTATCTACTGTGACGATCCGCAACGATCTGGCGTTTCTGGAAAAGCAGGGGATCGCTGTGCGTGCCTATGGTGGCGCGTTGATCTGCGATAGCACGACGCCGTCAGTCGAGCCATCAGTGGAAGATAAAAGCGCACTGAACACCGCGATGAAACGCAGCGTTGCGAAAGCTGCCGTTGAGTTGATTCAGCCAGGTCATCGGGTGATCCTCGATTCCGGGACCACCACTTTTGAGATTGCTCGTCTGATGCGCAAGCACACTGACGTAATTGCGATGACCAACGGTATGAACGTGGCTAATGCTTTGCTGGAAGCGGAAGGCGTTGAGCTGCTGATGACCGGCGGGCATTTGCGCCGTCAGTCGCAATCTTTTTACGGCGATCAGGCTGAACAATCGCTGCAAAATTACCACTTCGATATGCTGTTTCTTGGTGTAGATGCGATCGATCTGGAGCGCGGCGTCAGCACGCATAATGAAGATGAAGCCCGTTTAAACCGCCGGATGTGCGAAGTTGCGGAACGGATCATCGTGGTCACCGATTCCAGTAAATTCAATCGTTCCAGTTTACATAAGATCATTGATACTCAACGTATCGACATGATCATTGTTGATGAAGGCATTCCTGCGGATAGTCTGGAAGGACTGCGAAAGGCTGGGGTTGAAGTGATTCTGGTCGGGGAGTGAGAAAGGGTGCCCGCTGGTCAACACGAATGCGTTCGGCGGGCATTGTGAACACCATCAATGGGTTTCTTCTGTCTCTTGGGTGAGGCTTTCCCAGTCGGCAGGAGGATGTCCTCTTTTTAACATTTTACTGAATACGGTATAGGCATCTGTTTTTTTACCGTAGGTGCGCAGCGTGTTTTCATCGTTCATCCATCCCAGAATGATGACTTTCTCTTTTTCACTATAACGAAAGAAGAGACGATAACGACCAGCATCAAATTTTACCCGTGACCAGTCTTTATTTTTCCCAGAGCCTAACGACTTGCCATGACGGAATGCCGGTGATGATGGATTGACCGTGATATGCTCCTCAATCACTTTATGGACTACCGCCAATAACTTTGTGGCGGCTTTTCTCTGATAATTTTCAGGATCTTTTCCCTT
Source organism: Shigella dysenteriae (assembly GCF_022354085.1). NCBI lineage: Bacteria > Pseudomonadati > Pseudomonadota > Gammaproteobacteria > Enterobacterales > Enterobacteriaceae > Shigella > Shigella dysenteriae. The sequence continues at coordinate 4,179,379 of NZ_CP055055.1, read as the reverse complement.
TAATGTCTCGACTTCGGCAACTAAAGCGTCGTAGGTTTCCTGAAAACAGGGATGAGCATATAGCGCCCAACCATTAACCCTTTGTGGAAAATCCATTATTCGTCGTCGCCAATCTCATCATCAATGTTGACGTCCATGCCAGCGACAAGTTTCTTTCCTTGTTGAATGTTGAATGGACGAGTTTTTTGCGGGTTGTTCTGGATATCTGCATCCAGAAAACGCAAAAATGCATTCATAGTATGATCCTCCTGTTCATTTCCCAGTCGGCACATAAATACTTGCCCACCAGGCAGAATTTCGTAATGAATGCTGTCCTGGCCTGGCTTCAGTTTTAAAGCCTCACGCACTGGCGCGGGGATAGTTGTTTGTCCGCGTATCGTGACCTTTGATTCAGTGGTCAGTACAGCGTGAGAGCGAGCATTAGCGGGCATGATTCACTGTCCTTTTACAGCCTGTTTTCTGCTCAAATTATAAGCTTGAACTAAGGTAATGCAAATGCATTATTAATGGACGTGGGGGCTTTAAACAATAAAAACATGGCACTAAGGCCATGTTTTGCGAGGGACGTTCCAAAAGAAATCAGGTCACCGGTGCCGGGTTAAACACTGCCAGCTGGTTATGCAGCCCCCATTGATCCGAGAAGGTTTTCTTCTTCCCGCTGGCGACGTCGAGAATAAAGTGGAACAACTTCCAGCCCACCTCTTCAATGGTTTCTTCGCCGGTGGCGATAGTGCCCGCGTTAATATCCATTAAATCAAACCAGCGGTTCGCCAGCTCGGTGCGGGTCGCCATTTTAATGACGGGTACCGCCATCAGGCCGTACGGCGTACCACGACCGGTCGTAAACACTTGCACGGTGATACCCGAAGCCACCTGTTGCGTGCCACAGACAAAATCGCTGGCTGGCGTCGCGGCGTAAATTAATCCGCGTTTAGTCGGGCGTTGACCGGGCGACAGCACTTCAACAATTGCGCTTTTACCCGATTTAGCAATGGAGCCGAGTGCCTTCTCTACCACGTTTGCCAGACCGCCTTTCTTGTTGCCCGGCGAAGGGTTGGCGCTGCGGTCGGTTTTTCCCATATTGAGATAGTTATCGTACCACTCCATCTCCTCCAGCAGCCGTTTGCCGACCTCTTCGTTCACTGCGCGTGGTGTCAGCAGATGGATCGCGTCACGCACTTCCGTGACTTCTGAGAACATCACCGTTGCGCCGCAGCGCACCAGTAGATCAGACGCATACCCAACCGCCGGGTTTGCCGTTACGCCAGAAAACGCATCGCTGCCGCCGCACTGCATGCCGACAACCAGTTCTGAAGCCGGACAGGTTTCTCGCTGCCGTTGATTCAGTTTGTGCAAATGGCGTTCGGCGACCTGCAAAATATCCTCGACCATGGACTGAAAACCGACATGCTTTTCATCCTGCAAACTGACAATGCTGGCGCTTTCTACTGGAATAGCTTGCACATCATCCGTTCCAGTCAGCAGGCGCTCAGGCTGCAACTTTTCACAACCCAGGCCAATCACCATTACTTCGCCGCCAAAGTTAGGGTTCAGCGAAATATTGTGAATGGTACGAATAGGAACAACTGCCGCCGGTGCGTTAATCGCCACGCCACAACCGTACAAATGATTCAGCCCCACCACGCCATTGACGTTCGGGTATTTCGGTAGCAGATCGCGTTCAATGATTTTTACTACGTAGTCCACCACGCCTGCCACACAGTGGACGCTGGTGGTGATGCCGAGCAGGTTTTTGGTGCCCACGCTGCCATCGGCATTGCGATAGCCCTCAAAGGTGTATCCTTCCAGCGGCGGTAAGGGTTCCGGGACTTTGGTTGCCAGTGGCAGCGTGTGTAACGGCGGCGCTTCCGGTAGTACAACCATTGATTCGTCGATCCAGCTTCCGCGTGGGATTGCACGCACGGCGTAACCAATCACTTCGCCATAACGAATAATTTCACCATTAGCCGGAATGTCCAGCAATGCGACTTTATGCCCCTGGGGAATATGTTCAATTAATTCCAGCCCATCCGGAAAACGCGTTCCTGCTTTCAGGCCATTATCATTAACAATAATTGCCACATTATCTGTGTCGTGAACTTTTATATAAAACGCAGTTGGCGTTTCTTGTCTGATTTCGATGTTGGCCATTGTGCAATATTCTCCAGCCAGGGGTTATTAAAATGAGGACCTGGTCTCATTTAAAAATAAATGACTTCATTGGGTGAAATAAGAATGTCAGGAGTTTAAACGCAGAAATGTGATCAATGTCAATCATTTCAGGGATTGCAGCGCCGCCCGGCAAGGTAAAGCGCAAATCTGTGCTTTAGCGCGCAACCTTATGTGCATATGCTCAAAATAATATTTAAATAGCATTAATTAAATTAGCATTTGCACAATGATTATTATTCTCGCGCTGCTTATACTAATTCCCGAGTTCATTGCCGTTACGGCATAAATGAAACTCATAAATAACACCTTCCCCATAATAATAAAAATCAGCATAAGTACCCGAGGTAAATAAAATGATTCTGGACACCGTTGACGAAAAAAAGAAAGGCGTGCATACCCGCTATTTAATATTACTGATTATTTTTATTGTTACCGCCGTTAACTACGCCGATCGTGCAACGCTGTCTATTGCTGGTACCGAAGTGGCAAAAGAGTTGCAGTTAAGTGCGGTTTCGATGGGTTACATCTTCTCTGCTTTTGGCTGGGCCTACTTGCTGATGCAAATCCCCGGCGGCTGGCTGCTTGATAAGTTTGGCTCGAAAAAAGTTTACACCTATAGCCTCTTTTTCTGGTCGCTATTCACCTTCCTACAAGGCTTTGTTGATATGTTCCCGCTGGCCTGGGCAGGGATCTCCATGTTCTTTATGCGCTTTATGCTGGGGTTTTCGGAAGCGCCATCATTCCCGGCGAACGCCCGTATTGTCGCCGCCTGGTTCCCGACGAAAGAACGTGGTACTGCCTCCGCCATCTTTAACTCGGCGCAATATTTCTCGCTGGCGCTCTTTTCGCCGCTGCTTGGCTGGCTGACTTTCGCCTGGGGCTGGGAGCACGTCTTTACCGTTATGGGGGGGATTGGTTTTGTGCTGACGGCGCTGTGGATAAAGTTGATTCATAACCCGACAGATCACCCACGTATATCTGCGGAAGAGCTGAAGTTTATCTCTGAAAATGGCGCGGTGGTCGATATGGACCACAAAAAGCCGGGCAGTGCGGCAGCAAGCGGACCCAAACTGCATTACATCAAGCAATTGCTCTCTAACCGCATGATGCTTGGCGTATTTTTCGGACAATATTTTATCAACACCATCACCTGGTTCTTCCTCACCTGGTTCCCGATTTATCTGGTGCAGGAAAAAGGTATGTCGATTCTGAAAGTGGGTCTGGTCGCCTCGATTCCAGCACTGTGTGGTTTTGCGGGCGGCGTGCTGGGAGGTGTCTTCTCGGATTATCTGATCAAACGCGGTTTATCCCTGACCCTGGCACGTAAGCTACCGATTGTGCTGGGAATGTTGCTGGCTTCCACCATCATCTTATGTAACTACACCAACAACACCACGCTGGTGGTCATGCTGATGGCGCTGGCTTTCTTTGGCAAAGGATTTGGTGCGCTGGGCTGGCCGGTGATTTCTGACACCGCGCCGAAAGAGATTGTTGGCCTCTGCGGCGGCGTCTTTAACGTCTTTGGCAATGTTGCCTCCATTGTCACTCCACTGGTGATTGGCTACCTGGTAAGTGAACTGCACTCCTTCAATGCAGCACTGGTTTTCGTGGGATGTTCAGCGCTGATGGCGATGGTCTGCTACCTCTTCGTAGTTGGCGACATTAAACGTATGGAATTGCAGAAATAAGCAAAGGTATAAGCGATGAATAACGATGTTTTCCCGAATAAATTCAAAGCCGCACTGGCTGCGAAACAGGTACAAATTGGTTGCTGGTCAGCACTCTCTAACCCGATTAGCACTGAAGTTCTTGGTTTGGCTGGGTTTGACTGGCTGGTGCTGGATGGCGAACATGCGCCAAACGATATCTCCACGTTTATTCCGCAGTTAATGGCCCTGAAAGGCAGCGCCAGCGCGCCAGTAGTACGAGTGCCGACCAACGAGCCGGTAATTATTAAGCGTCTTCTGGATATCGGTTTCTATAACTTCCTGATTCCTTTTGTAGAAACAAAAGAGGAAGCAGAGCAGGCGGTGGCATCGACGCGTTATCCGCCAGAAGGCATTCGCGGCGTCTCCGTTTCTCACCGCGCCAATATGTTTGGCACCGTGGCGGATTATTTCGCTCAGTCAAACAAGAACATCACTATTCTGGTCCAGATAGAAAGTCAGCAGGGCGTAGATAACGTCGATGCTATTGCCGCTACCGAAGGCGTAGACGGCATCTTCGTCGGCCCCAGCGATCTGGCCGCGGCATTAGGCCATCTCGGCAATGCATCACACCCGGATGTACAAAAAGCAATTCAGCACATTTTTAACCGTGCCAGCGCGCACGGCAAACCCAGCGGTATCCTCGCGCCGGTCGAAGCCGATGCGCGTCGTTATCTGGAATGGGGCGCGACGTTTGTGGCTGTCGGCAGCGATCTCGGCGTCTTCCGCTCTGCCACTCAGAAACTGGCTGATACCTTTAAAAAATAACCACCACCGCAACAAGAGAGATGATTGATATGACTATGAAAGTTGGTTTTATTGGCCTGGGGATTATGGGTAAACCAATGAGTAAAAACCTTCTGAAAGCAGGTTACTCGCTGGTGGTTGCTGACCGTAACCCAGAAGCTATTGCTGACGTGATTGCTGCAGGTGCAGAAACAGCGTCTACGGCTAAAGCGATCGCTGAACAGTGCGACGTCATCATAACCATGCTGCCAAACTCCCCTCATGTGAAAGAGGTGGCGCTGGGTGAGAATGGCATTATTGAAGGCGCGAAGCCAGGTACGGTATTGATCGATATGAGTTCTATCGCACCGCTGGCAAGCCGTGAAATCAGCGAAGCGCTGAAAGCGAAAGGCATTGATATGCTGGATGCTCCGGTGAGCGGCGGTGAACCGAAAGCCATCGACGGTACGCTGTCAGTGATGGTGGGCGGCGACAAGGCTATTTTCGACAAATACTATGATTTGATGAAAGCGATGGCGGGTTCCGTGGTGCATACCGGGGAAATCGGTGCAGGTAACGTCACTAAACTGGCAAATCAGGTCATTGTGGCGCTGAATATTGCCGCGATGTCAGAAGCGTTAACGCTGGCAACTAAAGCGGGCGTTAACCCGGACCTGGTTTATCAGGCAATTCGTGGTGGGCTGGCGGGCAGTACCGTGCTGGATGCCAAAGCGCCGATGGTGATGGACCGCAACTTCAAACCGGGCTTCCGCATTGATCTGCATATTAAGGATCTGGCGAATGCGCTGGATACTTCTCACGGTGTCGGCGCGCAACTGCCGCTCACAGCTGCGGTTATGGAGATGATGCAGGCACTGCGTGCAGATGGTTTAGGAACGGCGGATCATAGCGCCCTGGCGTGCTACTACGAAAAACTGGCGAAAGTTGAAGTTACTCGTTAATGACGTCGTGCCCGGATGGCGTATTGCAATCCGGGCCTGGAATCCAGGCCGAATAAGAGAAACGCCCTCCGGCGTCATGTGGTAACAGGCATAGGTATGAAAATCGTAATCGCCCCAGACTCTTATAAAGAAAGTTTATCTGCCAGCGAGGTTGCGCAGGCGATAGAAAAAGGATTTCGGGAAATTTTTCCTGATGCACAGTACGTTTCTGTTCCTGTTGCCGACGGTGGCGAAGGAACGGTGGAAGCGATGATTGCAGCCACCCAGGGTTCCGAACGTCACGCCTGGGTTACAGGGCCGCTGGGCGAGAAAGTGAATGCCAGTTGGGGGATCTCCGGCGATGGCAAAACCGCGTTTATTGAAATGGCGGCGGCCAGTGGGCTGGAGCTGGTACCTGCGGAAAAACGCGATCCACTCGTGACCACTTCACGCGGCACAGGCGAGTTAATCCTGCAGGCGCTGGAGAGCGGCGCGACAAACATTATTATCGGCATTGGCGGCAGCGCTACAAATGATGGCGGCGCAGGCATGGTACAGGCGCTGGGGGCGAAATTATGCGACGCCAACGGCAATGAAATTGGTTTTGGCGGCGGTAGTCTTAATACTCTGAATGATATTGATATTTCCGGCCTCGATCCGCGCTTAAAAGATTGCGTCATTCGCGTCGCTTGTGATGTCACCAATCCGCTGGTGGGCGATAACGGCGCATCGCGCATCTTTGGCCCACAAAAGGGAGCCAGTGAAGCGATGATTGTTGAGCTGGACAATAACCTCTCTCACTATGCCGAGGTCATTAAAAAAGCGCTACATGTTGATGTGAAAGATGTCCCCGGCGCAGGAGCTGCTGGCGGTATGGGAGCGGCGCTGATGGCGTTTCTTGGTGCGGAACTGAAAAGTGGTATTGAAATCGTCACTACGGCACTGAATCTGGAGGAACATATTCACGATTGTACGCTGGTGATCACCGGTGAAGGGCGTATTGACAGCCAGAGTATTCACGGCAAGGTACCGATTGGTGTCGCAAACGTGGCGAAGAAGTACCATAAACCGGTGATTGGCATTGCGGGTAGCCTGACCGATGATGTTGGCGTTGTACATCAGCATGGCATTGATGCGGTCTTCAGCGTATTGACCAGCATAGGTACGTTGGACGAAGCATTCCGCGGGGCTTATGACAATATCTGCCGTGCTTCACGTAATATCGCCGCGACACTGGCGATTGGAATGCGCAACGCGGGGTGACAAGGGCGCGCAAACCCTCTATACTGCGCGCCGAAGCTGACCAGACAGTCGCCGCTTCGTCGTCGTCCTCTTCGGGGGAGACGGGCGGAGGGGAGGAAAGTCCGGGCTCCATAGGGCAGGGTGCCAGGTAACGCCTGGGGGGGAAACCCACGACCAGTGCAACAGAGAGCAAACCGCCGATGGCCCGCGCAAGCGGGATCAGGTAAGGGTGAAAGGGTGCGGTAAGAGCGCACCGCGCGGCTGGTAACAGTCCGTGGCACGGTAAACTCCACCCGGAGCAAGGCCAAATAGGGGTTCATAAGGTACGGCCCGTACTGAACCCGGGTAGGCTGCTTGAGCCAGTGAGCGATTGCTGGCCTAGATGAATGACTGTCCACGACAGAACCCGGCTTATCGGTCAGTTTCACCTGATTTACGTAAAAACCCGCTTCGGCGGGTTTTTGCTTTTGGAGGGGCAGAAAGATGAATGACTGTCCACGACGCTATACCCAAAAGAAAGCGGCTTATCGGTCAGTTTCACCTGATGTACGTAATAAACCGTTCCGGCGGGTTTCAGATTGTTGAGTGCGCTTTATTCATGCCGGATGCGGCGTGAACGCCTTAGCCTGCCTACAAAAGCACGCAAATTCAATATATTGCAGAGATGGTGTAGGCCTGATAAGCGTAGCGCATCAGGCATTTTTGCGGTTGCCATCAGTTTCAAACCCGCGTCGATAAGTTTTTGCTTTTGGTGCACAGGGTAAGATGCATGAATATCTACGGTATTAATAATAGACTTTGTAAGAAGTTATTAAGTCTATATTGCGTTTAAAAGGTCGTAATCATACGTATAGTCCTCTCTGGTAAAATATTGATTCTCTGAGTTATATGCTTCATATGTGTTATATTCCCCGACCTCAAAGTAATTGTCAGAAGAATTATCGTCTTTCTCGATACCATTATCTGAAAGTAACTCTTCTGAGCTAGAGTCTTCTATGTTTAAATCCATAGTATAATTAATTTGGGGAATGACCAGATAAGCATTTTCTTTGATATTTTCATAATCTTCAATGATTATGTCGATATAATCAGGTATTTTTTCTGATGAGAAATCTATCATCTCTGGTAATTTAATTCTGTTCAAGCAATTATTGATTTTCGATGAGCTTTTATATATTTCTTTTGTTAATTCATTTTCTAATTTATCTGTGAGAGTTGCTCTTGGTATAGATTTTATAATTGCAAATCTCATGATTTTTAATTGTTCTTCGGTAATATCTCCAAGCTCATTTAAACAACTTTCGACAAACTTAATTTTTTCTTCAGAATACATATCGCTAATGCTTGTTAAAACAGGCGTTATTTTTAGTAAATAATCCCAGGAGATTGTGGCGTTTTGTGTTGAACTAACAAAATTAACCTGAAACATGTTGGCATTAGTAAAATTTGTTGAATTCAATTTAAAAGGATTTAAAATAGTATTAGCCATATGTTTATCTGTAAAATCGTAATAATCTAAATCGACATTACGTAAGTCCAGAGAGGATAGATCAACGATATCTCCAGTCCCACAACTAAAAATCACGTTTAACCTCCTGATTTCATTGTAAATATCTTTTAATGGGCAATTAATATTGATATTGCCTGTGGATATTTCCTGGTTTTTTAACGGTTCATTAATGGTAAGTTCACAAGTATTGTCCGATCGTTGAATAATTTGGGCGTTATAACCTAAAAAATCCAGACGAAGAGACGAGTCATTATAAAGAATTACATTTTGTAAGTACGCTAATTCTTTTTGAAAATCACCAGTGATAATGCATTTTCCACCAGGTTGTAACGTGTTAAGTAAAGTGACCATTTCAATAGAGGTCTGTTTTAGTTTTTCTATACCTGGTGCTAGAGCTTCGAGGTTATTTTCTATGGGGCTTTCAGGAAGATCATTCATTTTTCGACGGACTAAATCACTACTAATATCATTACCAATTGATGAAACAGGGAACATTATTTTATCCTTTATAAATAATCAATAAAAATCATTATTAAAATGATCGGGTGAAAAAAAGAGAATTTGCCAACAATCTGAAGTAATGCTGGTTTTATTAAAGTGCACAAGGGGTGTTAAGATGGCTTCTTTTCGGGTGAATTTTGCGCAATACTTAGAAATCGTCTCCTTAATACATTCCAGCTCTTTTTTATTGACGGCTGAGCAAGTACATTTTTCGCCAAAAGGTGCAAAAGTGCCTACATCTAATGTTTGTATGATATAATCGTCATGTTCTCCTGTAGAAATATCTATGATGAATGGACTCATATTTTCCGGTTGGATTCGGATCATGACAGAAGGAACATCGCCTTGATAGAAATTCAATGCAGTAATTGCAGATAATACTCTCCGCAGTTCATTACTTATACTGTAAATTTTATTAACGTCATTGGTGGAGACAATTTCTGCAAACTTTCTTTTTACCGTCCAATAATCAATATTTCTATTGTGATTGTTAACCACTGCGTGCATTGGCGGGATTGAAGGGTGAAAAATATGTGCAATTGGGAAGCCTTTCATTGATGCCTGCCTTGTCGTCATGACAAACAATAATAGATGCTTATTTTGCTCGCAGGGTTCTTTCGCACTATCAAAAAACGCTCATTTACCCGGCGTTACAGTAAACGAAGCAACATTCTGTGGCCTACGCCGATCAAAAGCTCTGTGAAAATTTCCCTTGTTGTCTTTGTCTGACCTTATCGCGGCGATCAGCAATTATTCGTTTTGTGATCCTCAACACAAAATGCTATTCGTCGCCTATGAGGGGAGAAGAATTTATGGAAAACGATTGCATTCACAAAATGACGTCCTGTCAGAAGAGAAAAAGTTGACGTTAATCAATTGTTCGAGATGATCAATACCTGTATTCGAAATTTTAAAATATTGATAAAATAAATGTTTATTCTCCAACAAATAGCGTAAAAAAATGTGACGTGTCGCATTATTTATCGCTGAAAATGGTTTATTTATAATAAAATTTTAGAACTTGCTCATTAAATTTAACTCAAATTTTGCCTGGTAATTATCCGGTAATTGCTTGAAATATGGTCTCAGCCCCTTTTTTGTATTAACCACATAACGAATGATGTTATCGCCATAAAATATGGTTATCCCCGTCATTTTTTTTGACAAAAATCAGGGTTTATGCTGATTTTTATACTTTAACTTATTGATATTTAAAGGTATTTAATTGACATAACGATACCCTGAAAAGTATTGAAAGTTAATTTGTGAGTGGTCGCACATATCCTGTTCATTTCATTTTGATACACTTCATGCCGTCAATGAGGTAATTAACGTAGGTCGTTATGAGCACTATTCTTCTTCCGAAAACGCAGCACCTGGTAGTCTTTCAGGAAGTCATTAGAAGTGGTTCTATCGGCTCGGCTGCAAAAGAATTAGGGTTAACTCAACCGGCCGTCAGTAAAATCATTAACGATATTGAAGATTATTTTGGTGTGGAATTAGTGGTGCGGAAAAATACCGGTGTAACATTAACACCTGCCGGTCAATTGTTGCTCTCTCGTTCCGAATCCATTACCCGTGAAATGAAAAATATGGTTAATGAGATAAGCGGTATGTCTTCTGAGGCGGTGGTGGAAGTCTCATTTGGTTTTCCTTCATTGATTGGTTTTACTTTTATGTCAGGGATGATCAACAAGTTCAAAGAGGTGTTCCCGAAAGCGCAGGTTTCTATGTATGAAGCGCAACTGTCTTCGTTCTTACCGGCAATCCGCGACGGTCGACTGGATTTTGCGATTGGTACGTTAAGTGCAGAAATGAAGCTTCAGGATTTACATGTTGAGCCGCTGTTTGAGTCCGAGTTTGTACTGGTAGCCAGTAAGTCCCGAACATGCACCGGCACCACCACGCTGGAGTCGTTGAAGAACGAACAGTGGGTGTTGCCACAAACCAATATGGGGTACTACAGCGAACTGCTTACTACGTTACAAAGAAATGGCATCAGTATTGAAAACATCGTTAAAACCGACTCAGTCGTGACAATTTATAATCTTGTTCTCAATGCTGATTTCTTAACTGTAATTCCTTGTGATATGACGTCACCTTTTGGTTCTAATCAATTTATTACTATTCCGGTTGAAGAAACATTACCTGTGGCACAATATGCCGCGGTATGGTCGAAAAATTATCGTATTAAAAAAGCAGCATCGGTTTTGGTGGAATTAGCCAAAGAGTATTCATCTTATAATGGGTGTAGACGAAGGCAATTAATAGAAGTTGGTTAGTTATTTGTTTTTATTTAAACATAAATAATCCACCTGTCTGTCTTGCAGGTGTCGGTTACGGTTACCTACATATTTAATTCAGGCGAAGAGGTTTTATAATGCATATTACATACGATCTGCCGGTTGCTATTGATGACATTATTGAAGCGAAACAACGACTGGCTGGGCGAATTTATAAAACAGGCATGCCTCGCTCCAACTATTTTAGTGAACGTTGCAAAGGTGAAATATTCCTGAAGTTTGAAAATATGCAGCGTACGGGTTCATTTAAAATTCGTGGCGCATTTAATAAATTAAGTTCACTGACCGATGCGGAAAAACGCAAAGGCGTGGTGGCCTGTTCTGCGGGCAACCATGCGCAAGGGGTTTCGCTCTCCTGCGCGATGCTGGGTATCGACGGTAAAGTGGTGATGCCAAAAGGCGCGCCGAAATCCAAAGTAGCGGCAACGTGCGACTACTCCGCAGAAGTCGTTCTGCATGGTGATAACTTCAACGACACTATCGCTAAAGTGAGCGAAATTGTCGAAATGGAAGGCCGTATTTTTATCCCACCTTACGATGATCCGAAAGTGATTGCTGGTCAGGGAACGATTGGCCTGGAAATTATGGAAGATCTCTATGATGTCGATAACGTGATTGTGCCAATTGGTGGTGGCGGTTTAATTGCTGGTATTGCGGTGGCAATTAAATCTATTAACCCGACCATTCGTGTTATTGGCGTACAGTCAGAAAACGTTCACGGCATGGCGGCTTCTTTCCACTCCGGAGAAATAACCACGCACCGAACTACCGGCACCCTGGCGGATGGTTGTGATGTCGCCCGCCCGGGTAATTTAACTTACGAAATCGTTCGTGAATTAGTCGATGACATCGTGCTGGTCAGCGAAGACGAAATCAGAAACAGTATGATTGCCTTAATTCAGCGCAATAAAGTCGTCACCGAAGGCGCAGGCGCTCTGGCATGTGCTGCATTATTAAGCGGTAAATTAGACCAATATATTCAAAACAGAAAAACCGTCAGTATTATTTCCGGCGGCAATATCGATCTTTCTCGCGTCTCTCAAATCACCGGTTTCGTTGACGCTTAATTAATTCGTTGAGGATAGGATATGAGTACTTCAGATAGCATTGTATCCAGCCAGACAAAACAATCGTCCTGGCGTAAATCAGATACCACATGGACGTTAGGCTTGTTTGGTACGGCAATCGGCGCCGGGGTGCTGTTCTTCCCTATCCGCGCAGGTTTTGGCGGACTGATCCCGATTCTTCTGATGTTGGTATTGGCATACCCCATCGCATTTTATTGCCACCGGGCGCTGGCGCGTCTGTGTCTTTCTGGCTCTAACCCTTCCGGCAACATTACGGAAACGGTGGAAGAGCATTTTGGTAAAACTGGCGGCGTGGTTATCACGTTCCTGTACTTCTTCGCGATTTGCCCACTGCTGTGGATTTATGGCGTTACTATTACCAATACCTTTATGACGTTCTGGGAAAACCAGCTCGGCTTTGCACCGCTGAATCGCGGCTTTGTGGCGCTGTTCCTGTTGCTGCTGATGGCTTTCGTCATCTGGTTTGGTAAGGATCTGATGGTTAAAGTGATGAGCTACCTGGTATGGCCGTTTATCGCCAGCCTGGTGCTGATTTCTTTGTCGCTGATCCCTTACTGGAACTCTGCAGTTATCGACCAGGTTGACCTCGGTTCGCTGTCGTTAACCGGTCATGACGGTATCCTGATCACTGTCTGGCTGGGGATTTCCATCATGGTTTTCTCCTTTAACTTCTCGCCAATCGTCTCTTCCTTCGTGGTTTCTAAACGTGAAGAGTATGAGAAAGACTTCGGTCGCGACTTCACCGAACGTAAATGTTCCCAAATCATTTCTCGTGCCAGCATGCTGATGGTTGCAGTGGTGATGTTCTTTGCCTTTAGCTGCCTGTTTACTCTGTCTCCGGCCAACATGGCGGAAGCCAAAGCGCAGAATATTCCAGTGCTTTCTTATCTGGCTAACCACTTTGCGTCCATGACCGGTACCAAAACAACGTTCGCGATTACACTGGAATATGCGGCTTCCATCATCGCACTCGTGGCTATCTTCAAATCTTTCTTCGGTCACTATCTGGGAACGCTGGAAGGTCTGAATGGCCTGGTCCTGAAGTTTGGTTATAAAGGCGACAAAACTAAAGTGTCGCTGGGTAAACTGAACACTATCAGCATGATCTTCATCATGGGCTCCACCTGGGTTGTTGCCTACGCCAACCCGAACATCCTCGACCTGATTGAAGCCATGGGCGCACCGATTATCGCATCCCTGCTGTGCCTGTTGCCGATGTATGCCATCCGTAAAGCGCCGTCTCTGGCGAAATACCGTGGTCGTCTGGATAACGTGTTTGTTACCGTGATTGGTCTGCTGACCATCCTGAACATCGTATACAAACTGTTTTAATCCGTAACTCAGGATGAGAAAAGAGATGAATGAATTTCCGGTTGTTTTGGTTATTAACTGTGGTTCGTCTTCGATTAAGTTTTCCGTACTCGATGCCAGCGACTGTGAAGTATTAATGTCAGGTATTGCCGACGGTATTAACTCGGAAAATGCATTCTTATCCGTAAATGGGGGAGAGCCAGCACCGCTGGCTCACCACAGCTACGAAGGTGCATTGAAGGCAATTGCATTTGAACTGGAAAAACGGAATTTAAATGACAGTGTGGCCTTAATTGGCCACCGCATCGCTCACGGCGGCAGTATTTTTACCGAGTCCGCCATTATTACCGATGAAGTCATTGATAATATCCGTCGCGTTTCTCCACTGGCACCCCTGCATAATTACGCCAATTTAAGTGGTATTGAATCGGCGCAGCAACTATTCCCGGGCGTAACTCAGGTGGCGGTATTTGATACCAGTTTCCACCAGACGATGGCTCCGGAAGCTTATTTATACGGCCTGCCGTGGAAATATTATGAAGAGTTAGGTGTACGCCGTTATGGTTTCCACGGCACGTCGCACCGCTATGTTTCCCAGCGCGCACATTCTTTGCTGAATCTGGCGGAAGATGACTCCGGCCTGGTTGTGGCGCATCTTGGCAATGGCGCGTCAATCTGCGCAGTTCGCAACGGTCAGAGTGTTGACACCTCAATGGGAATGACGCCGCTGGAAGGCTTGATGATGGGTACCCGCAGTGGCGATGTCGACTTTGGTGCGATGTCCTGGGTCGCCAGCCAAACCAACCAGAGCCTGGGTGACCTGGAACGCGTAGTGAATAAAGAGTCGGGATTATTAGGTATTTCCGGTCTTTCTTCGGATTTACGTGTTCTGGAAAAAGCCTGGCATGAAGGTCACGAACGCGCGCAACTGGCAATTAAAACCTTTGTTCACCGAATTGCCCGTCATATTGCCGGACACGCAGCTTCATTACGTCGGCTGGATGGAATTATATTCACCGGCGGAATAGGAGAGAATTCAAGTTTAATTCGTCGTCTGGTCATGGAACATTTGGCTGTATTAGGCGTAGAGATTGATACAGAAATGAATAATCGATCTAACTCTTTGGGAGAGCGAATTGTTTCCAGTGAAAATGCGCGTGTCATTTGTGCCGTTATTCCGACTAACGAAGAAAAAATGATTGCTTTGGATGCCATTCATTTAGGCAAAGTTAACGCGCCCGCAGAATTTGCATAATTTAGTTGAAGTATTGTAGAGAGATTATTTTTCATGAAGGTAGATATTGATACCAGCGATAAGCTGTACGCCGACGCATGGCTTGGCTTTAAAGGTACGGACTGGAAAAACGAAATTAATGTCCGCGATTTTATTCAACATAACTATACACCGTATGAAGGCGATGAATCTTTCCTCGCCGAAGCGACGCCTGCCACCACGGAATTGTGGGAAAAAGTAATGGAAGGCATCCGTATCGAAAACGCAACCCACGCGCCGGTTGATTTCGATACCAATATTGCCACCACAATTACCGCTCATGATGCGGGATATATTAACCAGCCGCTGGAAAAAATTGTTGGCCTGCAAACGGATGCGCCGTTGAAACGTGCGCTACACCCGTTCGGTGGCATTAATATGATTAAAAGTTCATTCCACGCCTATGGCCGTGAAATGGACAGTGAATTTGAATATCTGTTTACCGATCTGCGTAAAACCCATAACCAGGGCGTATTTGATGTTTACTCACCGGATATGCTGCGCTGCCGTAAATCTGGCGTACTGACCGGTTTACCAGATGGTTATGGACGTGGGCGCATTATCGGTGACTATCGCCGCGTAGCGCTGTATGGCATTCGTTATCTGGTGCGTGAACGCGAACTGCAATTTGCCGATCTCCAGTCTCGTCTGGAAAAAGGCGAGGATCTGGAAGCCACCATCCGTCTGCGTGAGGAGCTGGCAGAGCATCGTCATGCGCTGTTGCAGATTCAGGAAATGGCGGCGAAATATGGCTTTGATATCTCTCGCCCGGCGCAGAATGCGCAGGAAGCGGTGCAGTGGCTCTACTTCGCTTATCTGGCGGCAGTGAAATCACAGAACGGCGGCGCGATGTCGCTGGGTCGCACGGCATCGTTCCTGGATATCTACATTGAGCGCGACTTTAAAGCTGGCGTACTCAATGAGCAGCAGGCACAGGAACTGATCGATCACTTCATCATGAAGATCCGTATGGTGCGCTTCCTGCGTACGCCGGAATTTGATTCGCTGTTCTCCGGCGACCCAATCTGGGCGACGGAAGTGATCGGCGGGATGGGGCTGGACGGTCGTACGCTGGTGACCAAAAACTCCTTCCGCTATCTGCACACCCTGCACACTATGGGGCCGGCACCGGAACCTAACCTGACCATTCTTTGGTCGGAAGAATTACCGATTGCCTTCAAAAAATATGCCGCGCAGGTGTCGATCGTCACCTCTTCCTTGCAGTATGAAAACGACGATCTGATGCGTACTGACTTCAACAGCGACGATTACGCGATTGCCTGCTGCGTCAGCCCAATGGTGATTGGTAAGCAAATGCAGTTCTTTGGTGCACGCGCTAACCTGGCGAAAACGCTGCTGTACGCAATTAATGGCGGGGTGGACGAGAAGCTGAAGATTCAGGTCGGGCCGAAAACAGCACCGTTGATGGACGATGTGCTGGATTACGACAAAGTGATGGACAGCCTCGATCACTTCATGGACTGGCTGGCGGTGCAGTACATCAGCGCGCTGAATATCATTCACTACATGCACGACAAGTACAGCTACGAAGCTTCGCTGATGGCGCTGCACGATCGTGATGTCTATCGCACCATGGCGTGCGGCATCGCGGGCCTGTCGGTGGCAACGGACTCCCTGTCTGCCATCAAATATGCCCGCGTGAAACCAATCCGTGACGAAAACGGCCTGGCGGTGGACTTTGAAATCGACGGTGAATATCCGCAGTACGGCAACAACGACGAGCGCGTAGACAGCATTGCCTGCGATCTGGTTGAACGTTTTATGAAGAAAATTAAAGCGCTGCCAACCTATCGCAACGCCGTCCCTACCCAGTCGATTCTGACTATCACTTCTAACGTGGTGTACGGCCAGAAAACCGGTAATACGCCGGACGGTCGTCGCGCCGGAACACCGTTCGCGCCGGGCGCTAACCCGATGCATGGTCGTGACCGCAAAGGTGCCGTGGCCTCATTGACGTCGGTGGCGAAACTGCCGTTCACCTACGCCAAAGATGGGATCTCGTACACCTTCTCAATCGTCCCTGCGGCGCTGGGCAAAGAAGATCCAGTACGTAAAACCAACCTTGTCGGCCTGCTGGATGGGTATTTCCACCACGAAGCGGATGTCGAAGGCGGTCAACACCTCAACGTCAACGTAATGAATCGGGAAATGCTGCTGGATGCCATCGAGCACCCGGAAAAATATCCTAACCTGACAATCCGTGTCTCTGGCTACGCCGTGCGCTTCAACGCACTGACCCGTGAACAGCAGCAGGATGTTATTTCACGTACCTTTACCCAGGCGCTCTGACGCCGGAGGATGTATGAAAAAGATTATCGAAACGCAACGTGCCCCAGGCGCAATCGGCCCTTATGTTCAAGGCGTTGATTTAGGCAGCATGGTCTTCACCTCCGGTCAAATTCCGGTTTGCCCACAGACCGGTGAGATCCCGGCTGATGTGCAAGATCAGGCGCGTTTAAGCCTCGAAAACGTCAAAGCGATCGTGGTTGCTGCCGGGCTGAGCGTGGGCGATATCATCAAGATGACCGTGTTCATCACCGATCTGAATGATTTTGCCACCATCAACGAAGTCTATAAGCAGTTCTTCGATGAGCATCAGGCGACCTACCCGACCCGGAGCTGTGTACAGGTCGCGCGTTTGCCGAAAGATGTGAAGCTGGAAATTGAAGCTATCGCAGTACGTAGTGCGTAAAGCCTCGTGAGCGGGACGGTCGTAAGGTCGTTCCGCTCCACTTCACTGAACGGCAATCCGAGGGTGTGGATATGATTAGTGCATTCGATATTTTCAAAATTGGGATTGGTCCCTCCAGTTCGCATACCGTGGGGCCAATGAATGCCGGAAAAAGTTTTATTGATCGGCTGGAAAGTAGCGGCTTATTAACCGCGACGAGCCATATTGTGGTCGATCTGTACGGGTCGTTGTCACTGACGGGCAAAGGCCATGCCACGGATGTCGCCATCATCATGGGACTGGCAGGAAACAGTCCGCAGGATGTTGTCATTGATGAGATCCCTGCATTTATAGAGTTAGTAACGCGCAGCGGGCGGCTGCCAGTGGCATCTGGTGCGCATATTGTTGATTTTCCTGTAGCAAAGAACATTATCTTCCATCCCGAAATGTTGCCTCGCCATGAGAACGGAATGCGGATCACTGCCTGGAAGGCACAGGAAGAGCTATTAAGTAAAACCTATTACTCTGTCGGCGGCGGGTTTATTGTCGAAGAAGAACACTTCGGCCTGTCGCACGATGTCGAAACGTCCGTACCTTACGATTTCCACTCAGCAGGTGAACTGCTGAAAATGTGTGATTACAACGGCCTGTCTATTTCTGGCCTGATGATGCACAACGAGCTAGCGCTGCGCAGTAAAGCGGAAATTGACGCCGGTTTTGCCCGTATCTGGCAAGTGATGCATGACGGTATTGAACGCGGGATGAACACTGAAGGCGTGCTGCCTGGTCCGCTCAATGTGCCGCGCCGTGCCGTAACGCTGCGTCGTCAACTGGTTTCCAGCGATAACATCTCTAACGATCCGATGAATGTCATCGACTGGATCAACATGTACGCGCTGGCGGTTAGTGAAGAAAACGCAGCTGGCGGGCGCGTGGTAACGGCACCGACTAACGGTGCGTGCGGCATTATTCCGGCAGTGCTGGCTTATTACGATAAGTTCCGTCGTCCGGTAAACGAGCGGTCAATTGCCCGCTATTTTCTTGCAGCCGGGGCTATTGGCGCGCTGTATAAAATGAACGCCTCCATCTCTGGCGCGGAGGTCGGCTGTCAGGGGGAGATTGGCGTGGCCTGTTCAATGGCGGCGGCAGGGTTAACTGAACTACTGGGCGGCAGTCCGGCGCAGGTATGCAATGCGGCGGAAATCGCGATGGAGCATAACCTTGGACTGACCTGCGATCCGGTTGCCGGACAGGTACAAATCCCGTGCATTGAACGTAATGCCATTAATGCCGTGAAAGCAGTAAACGCCGCGCGGATGGCGATGCGCCGCACCTCGGCACCGCGTGTTTCACTCGATAAAGTGATCGAGACGATGTATGAAACCGGCAAAGATATGAACGATAAATACCGCGAAACATCACGCGGAGGACTGGCCATTAAAGTGGTCTGCGGCTGACATTGCTGTCAGCTTTCATCCTTGGGTGCACAAATGTGCACCTTTTTTTTGTGATCTGCCGCAAATAGAGAATGAATATTCTCTTGCGATTAATTTAGTAGAAAATTCTTATCCATCTCCGTTATTTCAAAGTCTTGATTGTGAAGATTTTCTCTGACCTCGCGCGTATCATTTCTTTATTCTAATAACTCGCCTGCAAAAACGTAGACCGCATATCGCCTTGATGCGGCTCGGAAAAAAATAATAAGCCCTACAAAATATTGAGCGAGAAATTATGGAAATTGCATCGAATAAAGGCGTCATTGCAGACGCTTCGACCCCGGCGGGTCGTGCTGGAATGAGTGAGAGCGAGTGGCGAGAAGCGATCAAATTCGACAGTACTGACACCGGCTGGGTGATTATGAGTATCGGGATGGCGATTGGCGCGGGGATTGTTTTTCTCCCGGTGCAGGTCGGTTTGATGGGATTGTGGGTATTTTTGCTCTCATCGGTGATTGGTTACCCGGCAATGTATCTGTTTCAGCGGTTGTTTATTAATACGCTGGCAGAATCACCAGAATGTAAAGATTACCCGAGCGTCATTAGCGGTTATTTAGGTAAAAACTGGGGCATCCTGTTAGGTGCACTCTATTTCGTAATGCTGGTGATTTGGATGTTCGTCTATTCCACCGCCATCACCAACGATAGTGCTTCCTACCTGCATACCTTCGGCGTGACGGAAGGGTTGCTGTCAGACAGTCCCTTTTATGGTCTGGTACTGATTTGCATTCTGGTGGCGATCTCTTCACGCGGCGAGAAATTGTTATTCAAAATTTCGACTGGCATGGTGCTGACCAAGCTGCTGGTGGTCGCGGCGCTGGGCGTGTCGATGGTGGGAATGTGGCATCTGTATAACGTCGGTTCGCTACCGCCGCTGGGGCTGCTGGTGAAAAACGCCATTATTACGCTGCCGTTTACCCTGACGTCGATTCTGTTTATCCAGACGTTAAGCCCGATGGTGATCTCTTATCGCTCGCGGGAAAAATCGATTGAAGTGGCGCGGCATAAAGCATTGCGGGCAATGAATATCGCGTTTGGCATTTTGTTTGTCACCGTCTTTTTCTACGCCGTGTCGTTCACGCTGGCGATGGGACATGACGAAGCGGTAAAAGCCTACGAGCAGAATATTTCCGCGCTGGCGATTGCCGCACAGTTTATTAGCGGTGACGGCGCAGCGTGGGTGAAAGTGGTCAGCGTCATTCTCAATATCTTTGCTGTCATGACTGCATTCTTTGGCGTCTATTTAGGCTTTCGCGAAGCAACGCAAGGGATCGTAATGAACATCCTGCGTCGCAAGATGCCTGCCGAGAAGATTAACGAAAATCTTGTTCAGCGCGGCATCATGATTTTCGCCATTTTGCTGGCCTGGAGCGCCATCGTACTGAACGCACCGGTGTTGAGCTTCACCTCTATCTGTAGCCCGATTTTCGGCATGGTAGGGTGCCTGATCCCGGCGTGGCTGGTTTACAAAGTACCGGTATTGCACAAATACAAAGGGATGTCTCTGTACCTGATTATCGTCACTGGTTTGTTGCTTTGTGTTTCTCCGTTCCTGGCATTTTCTTGATTTACCTGAAATTTTAAGGTTTTTAATATGTTTGATTCGACTTTAAATCCGTTATGGCAGCGTTACATCCTCGCCGTTCAGGAGGAAGTAAAACCGGCGCTGGGATGTACTGAACCGATTTCACTGGCGCTGGCGGCGGCGGTTGCTGCGGCAGAACTGGAAGGTCCGGTTGAACGTGTAGAAGCCTGGGTTTCGCCAAATCTGATGAAGAACGGTCTGGGCGTCACCGTTCCCGGCACGGGAATGGTGGGGCTGCCGATTGCGGCGGCGCTGGGGGCGTTAGGTGGAAATGCCAACGCCGGGCTGGAAGTGCTGAAAGACGCAACTGCGCAGGCAATTGCCGATGCCAAAGCACTGCTGGCGGCGGGGAAAGTCTCCGTTAAGATCCAGGAACCTTGCAATGAAATCCTCTTCTCACGCGCCAAAGTCTGGAACGGTGAGAAATGGGCGTGTGTCACTATCGTCGGCGGGCATACCAACATTGTGCATATTGAGACGCACGATGGTGTGGTGTTTACCCAGCAGGCGTGTGTGGCAGAGGGCGAGCAAGAGTCTCCGCTGACGGTGCTTTCCAGAACGACGCTGGCTGAGATCCTGAAGTTCGTCAATGAAGTCCCGTTTGCGGCGATCCGCTTTATTCTCGATTCTGCGAAGCTAAATTGTGCGTTATCGCAGGAAGGTTTGAGCGGTAAGTGGGGGCTGCATATTGGCGCGACGCTGGAAAAACAGTGCGAGCGCGGTTTGCTGGCGAAAGATCTCTCTTCATCCATTGTGATTCGTACCAGCGCGGCATCCGATGCGCGTATGGGCGGCGCTACGCTTCCGGCTATGAGTAACTCCGGCTCGGGTAACCAGGGGATCACCGCAACAATGCCTGTGGTGGTGGTAGCAGAACACTTCGGAGCGGATGATGAACGGCTGGCGCGTGCGCTGATGCTTTCGCATTTGAGCGCAATTTACATCCATAACCAGTTACCGCGTTTGTCTGCGCTGTGTGCCGCAACGACCGCAGCAATGGGGGCCGCCGCCGGGATGGCATGGCTGGTGGATGGGCGTTATGAAACCATCTCGATGGCGATCAGCAGTATGATCGGCGATGTCAGCGGCATGATTTGCGATGGTGCGTCGAACAGCTGCGCGATGAAGGTTTCGACCAGTGCTTCGGCTGCGTGGAAAGCGGTGTTAATGGCGCTGGATGATACCGCCGTGACCGGCAATGAAGGGATTGTGGCGCATGATGTTGAGCAGTCGATTGCCAACCTGTGTGCATTAGCAAGCCATTCGATGCAGCAAACGGATCGGCAGATTATCGAGATTATGGCGAGCAAGGCCAGATAAACGCCAGGTTTTGGGTATCGTGCCGGATGCGATGCTGGCGCATCTTATCCGGCCTACGGGTTGTTTAATTCGTTAATGTTGTTGGATTTTGTAGGCCGGATAAGGCGTTTTCGCCGCATCCGGCAACCTGTCTTTACGCGGTAGCTTCATCCTCGGCTAAACGCGTTTCAGCATCCGCGACGATGGCTTCCAGCTCGCTCAACATCTCTTCATAGCCAAAATTTTTGGCGGTGCGAGCAGGTTCTTTCGCCACCACGGGCTTCGCTGGCTGGCGCTTTTTGGCCGATTTTTTACTCATCATCATCTCCCTGTAAAAACAACTAGACAGGCAAATCTATCAGCAAAGCGCGCAGTGGGGAATCGGCAACCAGCGTAATGTTAGCCTCGTCACGAATAAACGCCCCATCACCGCAGGTCAGCGCCGCTTTCTCTTCATGATGCGTAAGCGCATGAAATTTCCCGTGAATCGATTGCAAATACGCGCGTGGCCCATGCAACTGGAAATTCGCACTTTCGCCTTTGTCGAGCACGATATGGTGCAGCCACACTTGCTGGCGTAATTGCAGGCTTCCCATCGCACCCTCTGGCGAGGCGATTAATTGCTGCTTGCCCATATTAAGCGCCAGTTTTTGAATCAGCGGATTCTCTCGCTGCGGGCAGGCGTCCAGCCAAAGCTGCATTCGTGTTAACGGTTTGTCTTTGCTGAGATTGTGTTCGCTGTAGCTGACACCCGGCTGGGTAGAGAGCAGCAACGCCTCACCGGCGCTGGCCTGAACATGATTGCCTTCGCTGTCGCGATACTCTGCTTCTCCATCCAGAATCACATTTAAAATATCGACTTTGGGATAGGTTCGCGGCTGAAAGGCGGCACCTGGGGCCAGCACTTCCTGGTTAAGCACACGCAGGGAGGCATAGCCTAACAATTTCGGGTCGAAGTAGTGTCCAAAGGAAAAAGTATACCGGGCCTGCAACCATCCGTAGTCTGCTTGTCCACACTGCCTGGCAGTTCGGGTAGTAATCATAATTCTTGACCTCTCTTTACTTCCTTTTATGGTAAGGGGCTGGACGCTACATTGTTAGCCAGATATTCTGCCCGGTATGTTCAAATTTCCTGAATGAGAACGAAATGGCCAAAGAAAGGGCATTAACGCTGGAAGCACTACGGGTTATGGATGCGATCGATCGCCGGGGCAGTTTTGCGGCGGCAGCGGATGAGCTGGGACGCGTGCCTTCGGCACTTAGCTACACCATGCAAAAACTGGAAGAAGAGCTGGATGTGGTGCTGTTTGACCGCTCGGGCCATCGCACCAAATTCACCAATGTCGGGAGGATGTTGTTGGAGCGAGGGCGCGTTTTGCTGGAAGCCGCAGATAAACTGACTACTGATGCGGAAGCTCTCGCGCGCGGTTGGGAAACGCATCTCACCATTGTGACCGAAGCGCTGGTACCGACACCTGCCTTTTTCCCGTTAATCGACAAACTGGCGGCAAAAGCCAATACCCAACTGGCAATCATCACAGAAGTGCTGGCGGGGGCGTGGGAACGGCTGGAGCAGGGGCGGGCGGATATTGTTATCGCGCCGGATATGCATTTTCGTTCCTCGTCGGAGATCAACTCGCGCAAGCTCTATACGTTAATGAACGTCTACGTTGCCGCGCCTGATCACCCGATTCATCAGGAGCCGGAACCGTTATCTGAAGTGACGCGTGTGAAATATCGTGGAATTGCGGTGGCGGATACCGCTCGTGAGCGCCCGGTGTTGACCGTACAGCTGCTGGACAAACAGCCGCGCTTAACGGTGAGCACGATTGAAGATAAACGTCAGGCATTACTGGCGGGGCTTGGCGTGGCGACGATGCCGTATCCGATGGTCGAAAAAGATATTGCGGAAGGGCGGTTGCGTGTCGTCAGCCCGGAATCGACCAGCGAGATCGATATTATTATGGCCTGGCGTCGTGACAGTATGGGGGAAGCGAAATCCTGGTGTCTGCGGGAAATTCCCAAACTTTTTAACGGAAAATAATATTTATTATTGTTAATAAAAAGGGGCGAAATATCGCCCCAATTCTAAGATTAATTTGAACCAAACTTCGGATCGTTTCCGTAACGATTGCTGCCAGAAGTACCTTCTGTGCAGAAAAAAACCAGAAGCACGAGCCAGCCAATAAACGGAACAAAAAAGAGCAAGGCCCAGGCACCTGAACGGTCGGTATCGTGTAAGCGACGGATAGCAAGCGCAAGGACGGGAAGGAAGGTTGCCAGCAAATAAAGCATAGACAGATATGGAAGCTCCAGACCTAAAATCAATTGAATGACATTGATAATAGCGCCGACGATGGCGTTAATCAGAGTAAACATCCAGTACTCTTTACGACGTGCGCGACCAGAGAAACCAACATAATTTTTTAATACGGATAAATACCACTGCATAAAAACATCCCTTTAATTAAAAGTGACGAAAGTCTATTCCGGGTATTGTGTAAATGCTATTCGTATCTTTCTTTTTCGGATGTTATAAAGGTTTTGATATTTAAGATAAATACATGGTTATTTTTTATAGGTAATTTATATAACGACATTGAAATATTTTAAATAAACATTAGTAAATTATTCATTCATCAACATGATGATAAAAGCCGGATGAGTCAGACATCCGGCGAGCAGATTTGTTTTAAGGTTCCAGTTTTGGATCAGGTCCAAAGCGGTTTTCGCCTGGCGTACCCGCCTGGCAGTTAAAGACGATGATAATAAGCCAGCCGATAAACGGGATTAAGAATAGCAGTGCCCACCACGCCGAGCGGTCGGTGTCGTGCAGGCGGCGGAACTGAACTGCCCACCACGGTAAAAACACCAGAATACCGTAGATTGTCGTCAGGATGCCTTCGCCACCAGCGCGTTGCCAGCCTAACATTTTATCCAGCAGCCCCAGCACGAACGTAAAGATGATGTTGACCAGAATAAACATCCAGTACTCTTTGCGCCGCGCACGACCCCGGAAACCGACATAATTTTTTAGTACTTTCAGATACCAGTCCATTTTTGCCTCAATTTTGCTCAATCACTTGTTTTTAAAGCAGCAAATTAAGAATAGACGTGAATGAAATGGCAGTAAATATTCGTTCAAGGAATTAATAAAGTGCTGTGAAGGCGCGCTAAGACTGATGACAAGCGCAAAATCGCCAGATGCGCTACGCTTATCTGGCCTGCGCGGTCATTGCAACATATTGAATATAAATGTTTTGTAGGTTTGATAAGGCGTTCACGCCGCATCCGACATGAACAACATGCACTTAGCCAATTATCAGAGGCACCTCGTAAGGTGCCTTTTTTTAACCGAAGCGAACATCTCGTCCATGCGGTTCATCGAGATCCTGCCACGGACCAATTGAAATAATCCCCGTAGGGTTGATGGTCTTATGGCTGCGGAAGTAATGATTACGGATGTGATCGAAATTGACTGTTTCGGCAATTCCCGGCATCTGGTAGATATCACGCAGGAAGCCATACAGATTAAGGTAATCGCTGATGCGGTGCTTATCACACTTGAAGTGGGTCACATATACTGGATCAAAACGGACCAGCGTGGTCCACAGGCGAATATCGGCTTCGGTTAGCTGGTTGCCGGTCAGGTAACGATGCTGACCTAAAATCTGTTCCAGTCGCGCCAGCGATTCAAACACTTTCTCCACCGCTTCGTCGTAGGCTTGCTGGCTGGTGGCAAAACCAGCTTTATACACGCCGTTGTTAACGGTGTCATAAATCCAGCCGTTAAGTTCGTCAATTTTCGTTTGCAGGGCTGGTGGGTAGTAATCACCAGCTTTCGCGCCCAGCGCATCAAACGCGGTATTAAACATGCGGATGATTTCTGCTGATTCGTTGCTGACGATGGTGTGGTTCTTTTTGTCCCACAGCACGGGAACAGTAACTCGTCCGCTGTAGTGTGGATCGGCGTGGAGATAAAGCTGATACAAAAATTCATGTTGATAGAGCGTGTCTCCGGTTGCTCCCGGAAAACTGTCATCAAAGGTCCAGCCGTTTTCCAGCATCAGCGGGTTCACTACGGAAACGGAAATAAACGGTTCCAGTCCTTTGAGTTTGCGCATGAGCAGCGTGCGGTGCGCCCACGGGCAGGCGAGTGAAACATAGAGATGATAACGATCTTTCTCTGCGATAAAACCGCCTGTGCCAGTGGGGCCAGGAGCGCCATCGGCAGTGAGCCAGTTACGAAATGCGGAAGCTGAACGTTGAAATTTACCGCCGGTAGATTTGGTATCGTACCAGGTGTCATGCCAGACGCCGTCAATCAGTTGACCCATTTTTCTCTCCTCCAATAGCAAAAACGAGGAGCTTCCTCCTCGTTTTTTATCGTTAAGTATAGCGCGTGTTTACCACTTTTTATTCAGCAGGCGGTCGATGCTATACGCGCCCGGACCGGTAATTGCCAGCAGCAGGAATCCGCCAGAAATTGTCAGGTTTTTCATGAACATCAGCGAGTTGACGCCTTCAGCAAAGTTGCTGTGAAATAAAAATGCCGTCAGCAGCGTAAAGCCCGCAGTAAACAGGGCTGTGGTGCGAGTCAGGAAACCGAACAGGATTGCCAGACCACCACCAAACTCAAGCAGAATCACCAGCGGCAGCATAAAACCCGGGACGCCCATCGCTTCCATATATTGTTGGGTACCCGCGTAACCAGTAATTTTTCCCCAGCCTGCGGTAATAAACAGAATCGGCATTAAAATGCGCGCTACCAGTACACCAACATCTTCTAATTTTTTCATCATACTCTCCACTGCGCCACTCAGGCTGCTGATTGTTTTTTTGTGCAAGGGCGCGGTATTAGCGTCGTTGCTGTCGATGGAGAGAATCATAAACGTGGTGAATGATGATTGTTAGCAAGGAAAACTGTCAAAAATCTTCAAAAAATTTGATGGGTAAGGCCGGAATGGCTCCGGCCAGAGGGAAGTTAACCGCGAAGCTGTTGCTGCTTGAGGGTCGTTTTAACCAGACGCCAGGCGCTCCATACGCCAAAACCGCGTCTGGCCCAGCGGACCAGCATATTAGGATGGCGAATCGTCCAGATCGCCATCACGCTACTGCCAACCAGCGCCCAGGAGCGCAGACTGAGCAGCATATTCCAGCGACGATCGTAAGCGCCTGTTGCCTCCAGCCATTCACGACGACTGGCAGAAAGATCCAGCCGTTGTTGCTGGATCTGGCTAAGCAGTTGCGCCTTACGTCGTTCACGTTCGACTTTACTGCTCACGGGACTCCTCCTCGAGCAGCTGCCGATCGTTTGCCAGCTCATGGCGTGTATGGCGCAGCAAGGTGGATTTACGCGATTTACGTAACGTCCAGATACCGCCAATCAGTGCCAGTAGCAGCAACACCACGGTGGTGGCAATCATCGCATTCAGGCGATATTGCGGATCAACCGCCCAAATAATTAGCACCATCAGGCTCATAAGACCAAATGCAGCGAAAAGCATCGTCAGGCCCAGCATCAGTAAAAGTTGAAAGAGATTAGCTTTTTCCTCTTCCAGCTCAACCACCGCCAGCCGCAGACGTGTTTCCACCATTTCAACCATGATGGAAACAATTCGCTGCCCGATGCCCAGAACGCTTTTACCGGGCCCTTGCGCGTGATGAGTGTCCGCCATAATTAACGACGCGACAGCAGAACGCCGAGCACTACACCGATTGCAGCGCCAATGCCCACGCCCGTCCATGGATTTTCACGCACATACTCATCGGCACGCGCCGCCGCGACACGGGTTTGTTTGGCGATGGCATCACCGGTTTCACCCAGGCGATAACGGCTCTGTTTCAGTGCCTGCTCCGCTTTGCTACGAATCTTACTCAACTCTTCTTTCGACTTCTCGCCAGATGAGCTAAGCACCTCTTCCAGCGTATCGGAAAGGGATTTCAACTCAGCACGCAGATGTTCCGTAGTGTGTTCTTTCGACATAGTTTTCTCCAGGTGAGTAAGTAGTGACTATTGTGAGTTAGTAGTCGCGCGCTTCCAGCTTTTTCAGCTCTTCCTGCGCTTCTGCCAGTTTCCGTTCGCGTTTGGCAATCTTATCGGCATCGCCTTTTTGCTTCGCCTCGGCTAAATCTTGCTGGCGTTCCGCCACCTCATCTTTCTGCTTTGCGATTTTCTTCTGATGATCGGCACGCAGCTGGCTATCTGAACAGTTGGCCCGGACTTCACTCAGGGCTTTATTCAGACCGTCAATACGATTCTGGTTTTGGTGTTTTTCGGCATAGCTGATCTCCTTAAGGATATTTTGCTCCTTTTCCTGACACAGGGTAGTGGCATAACTACCGGCACTAAGAGCAAAAAGAGAAACAGCTAAAGCGATGCGGTATTTCATTCTTGAACCTTCCATTGTGATTCGGACCTATTACAAAGGAACGATTGTCCAGACAACGAAGCGGTAGTGTTAACCACCGCCTCATTAATCATAGACAGTTACGGTGAAATCACCAAAGTGAGTGATCTGTTTCGGATAACAGGAAGTTATCCGAAGCGATGAGAGTTATCCCGTAGCCGGGTCAGCCACTGCATAGCCTGACTGTTATTGTCCTGCTGCGCAATGATGTAGCCTTGGGGCAATGTTCTGTCGAGGACCGCTTTTGCAGCGGCGCTCTGGTCGCTGGAGTCAAAGGTAATTAACAGAGTGTCGTTTTTGGGGGTGATACTTTTGAAAGGAATGCCATGAGCGTCAAGGTGATGCCAGATTGAAAAACCGTCTGGCATCGTTGTGCCTTGATGAACGGCACGAATCGCCAGCGTAGACTCTTGCTGGCGAACCGCGGACCAGGCCAGCAACAGCGTGCCGACCAGAAGTAAAACAGCGCCGGACCAGGCTAGCTGGCGAAGCGACATGCGAGGTATTTGCATCCCTTACCCCCGATTTCCATATTTCTTTTTCCATAACACGACCAGAGAACCTGCCAGGCCAAACACCAGCAGCACCACCGGGAGCAGCATCAGGCATGACATCAGCTGGTCCTCGTACTTTAAAAATACCGGCGTTTTGCCGAGCATGTAACCCAGAGTTGTCAGGATCAATACCCACAGCAGACCGCTCATCCAGTTGAAAAACTGAAAGCGCGCGTTATTCAGCCCTGATAACCCGGCAATCGTCGGCAGCAGTGTTCTGACAAACGCAATAAAGCGACCAATTAACAGCGCCGATAAACCGTGTTTATGAAAAAGATGGTGTGCGCGTTGATGATAATGCGCGGGTAAATGAGATAGCCAGTTTTGTACGGTGCGGGTATTGCCCAGCCATCGCCCTTGAATATAGCTGACCCAGCAGCCGAGGCTGGCGGCAACGGTCAGCAGCAGAATCGTTTGCGGATAGCCCATCGCGCCTTTCGCAATCAACACGCCGACCAATACCAGTAAACTGTCGCCCGGTAAAAAGGCCGCCGGAAGCAAGCCGTTTTCAAGGAACAAAATTACAAACAAGACAAAATACAACATGCCAATCATCGATGGATTGGCCAGGGTTTCAAAATCCTGCGCCCACAGGGCTTGCAGCAATTGGGTCAAAAGTTCCATTCATTATTCCTGGTGAATCGGTTAACGCCACGCTGGTTTTAAAAGATGCACTACCGCAATGTTATTGCTGTTTTGGTATGTTCTGCGGGTTTGATACATCAACACAGCCTGAACTATTCCCTGTTAAATCGTGAGATAAGAAAGCATTCAAAAACATAAATTCAAATTGAATCTAATTGTAACAAAGGTCAACGTTGTTCGTTATCAAAATTACATGTCCGTGGAGTCTGATTTTGCTGAATGCAGGGGAGGGTGGCGAGAGGATTTACACAGGCTGACACTTTATACTTTTCGCTTACCGACGAGACAAACAGGCGCATTGCAGCGCCTGTCGGACAGGAATTTCATTTACTGCCGCTGGTGGCTGTATCGAGATGCACCACCGGGTTTTCGGCGAATAGATAGCGGTCGGCATTGAACTCGAAGTCGTCGCTGGTTTCGTTGAATAACATGATCTTGGTGTTTTCCAGGTGCTGCCACATTGCCAGCTTAGCAGCATGAGGATCTTTGCGAATCAGCGCCTTGAGGATTTGATCGTGGTCATCACACCAGTTATCGACGGTACGGGAATCAATATGTTCGTGCAGTTTTTTCCAGTACGGGTTATGGCTACGCTGGGTCCACATTTTTTCAACGATAGCCGCCAGGGCGGAGTTCTGCGTCGCCAGGGCTACCTGAATATGGAACTGCAAATCCCACTCGGAATCACGGAAGCATTGTTCACCGCGCGCCTGCTCCTGGATGGCCATCAATTTCATGATGTCCTGTTTCGTTACCTGAGTTGCTGCGAACTCGGCAATATTACTTTCGATGAGTTGGCGAGCCTGGAGTAACTCAAACGGACCGTAATTGGCGAATTCCATGTTATTGTCCGCAGCCTGCTGATGGCGCGGCTGGTTGGAAACCACGTGAATACCTGAACCTTTACGCACTTCGACATAGCCTTCAACTTCCAGCATGATGATGGCTTCACGAACTACCGTACGGCTGACGTTCTTTTCATCGGCAATAAAGCGCTCGGCAGGCAGTTTATCACCCACCAGATAGACGCCCTGTTCGATGCGCTCTTTCAGGTCAGCGGCAAGTTGTTGATACAAACGGCGTGGTTCAGTGATTTCCATATGCGCTCCAGGCATGATACGGCAGACTATATTTGTTATACCACTTTTGCGAGTTTAGCTCTACTCGCAGTGATGAAAAAGCCGCCTGAGAAGGCGGCTTTGAAGGGAAACTAAAACTTACACGAAGCGTTAATGTTGCGGCGTGGGATCGTTATGTGTTTCCTGCGCCACCTCAATCGCCGGTTTGTTCTGCAACACGGTCCAGATAACCAGCGCACCCAGCAGGTCAAATACTGCCAGAACTGCGAACAGCGGGCTGAAGCCGATGGTGTCAGCCAGTGCACCGACAACCAGCGCAAACAGCGTACTTGCCAGCCATGCGGACATCCCGGTTAAACCGTTCGCCGTCGCCACTTCGTTACGACCGAACACGTCAGAAGAGAGCGTAATCAGCGCGCCAGACAGTGCCTGGTGAGCAAAACCACCGATACACAGCAGCATAATTGCGACATACGGGTTGGTGAACAAACCGATCATACCCGGGCCAATCATCAGCACTGCACCCAGCGTTACGACCATCTTACGGGAAACGATCAGGTTCACACCAAACCAACGCTGGAACAGCGGCGGCAGGTAACCACCGAGGATACAACCGAGGTCAGCAAACAGCATCGGCATCCAGGCGAACATCGCGATCTCTTTCAGGTTAAAGCCGTAAACTTTAAACATGAACAGCGGGATCCACGCGTTAAAAGTACCCCAGGCTGGTTCTGCCAGGAAACGCGGCAGCGCGATACCCCAGAACTGACGGTTACGCAGGATCTGACCAACGGACATTTTCTTCGCCGTGCTCACCTGGTGCTGGGCTTCCTGACCATTAATAATATAGTCGCGTTCTTCATCGGTCAGATGCTTCTGGTCGCGCGGATGTTTATAGAAAATCAGCCATGCCATCGCCCAGATAAAGCTCAATGCACCGGAGATGATAAATGCCATCTGCCAGCTGTGCATCACGATTGCCCATACCACCAGCGGCGGCGCAATCATCGCACCAATCGAAGAACCTACGTTAAAGTAGCCTACTGCGATGGAACGCTCTTTCGCCGGGAACCATTCGGAGCTGGCTTTCAGACCCGCCGGGATCATCGCTGCTTCCGCGGCACCGACCGCACCACGAGCAACAGCCAGGCCACCCCAGCTACCTGCCAGCGCGGTTGCACCACAGAACACGGCCCACAGCACAGCAAACATTGCATAACCGATTTTCGTACCCAGCACATCCAGTACATAACCCGCTACCGGCTGCATGACCGTATAAGCAGCAGAATAGGCTGCGATGATATAGGAATACTGTTGGGTGGAGATGTTTAACTCTTCCATCAGAGTTGGCGCAGCTGCCGCCACAGTGTTACGCGTCAGGTAACCAAGCACGGTGCCGAGCGTCACCAGTGCGATCATATACCAACGTAACCCTTTAATTTTACGCATGTAAAACCTCATCGTTTTGTTATATCCGCAGGAAGCGCGGCCATCATCCCGCCAGAGGCTGAAGATGTTAGTTACGACCGGGTAACCGAAAAAAAACCGGCACGCCCCGAACGTTGCCATGAAAGTTTCGTGCTAATTCGGCTTCCGTACCGGTTAACCCGATTCATCTAACAAATGAGTGAATCGGCAATTTGCATTCCGTCGACTTATGATTTGCGACGGCAGAAAGATAACTTGTCATACAACTTTAAAAGGTGAGAGCCATCACAAATGTGCGAATATTTGTAGGGACATTACCTGACGACAGCGAGGCCAGTACTGGCGCGGCCTGCAGCGAGATTTACCACTTTAAGAGTAATTTTTTTAACTACGTTTATTGATCTAACTCACGAAAATATCTTCGGACTCTGGAAATTGGTGTGATAACTTTGTCAGCATCGCACCATAAGCAAGCTAGCTCACTCGTTGAGAGGAAGACGAAAATGACTCCGTTTATGACTGAAGATTTCCTGTTAGATACCGAATTTGCCCGCCGTCTGTATCACGACTACGCAAAAGACCAGCCGATTTTCGATTACCATTGCCATTTGCCGCCGCAGCAGATTGCGGAAGACTATCGTTTTAAAAACCTGTATGACATCTGGTTGAAGGGCGATCACTACAAATGGCGCGCTATGCGTACCAACGGTGTGGCTGAGCGTCTGTGTACTGGTGATGCGTCTGACCGTGAAAAATTTGACGCCTGGGCGGCGACTGTTCCGCACACTATCGGCAACCCGTTATACCACTGGACGCACCTCGAACTGCGTCGTCCGTTTGGTATCACTGGCAAATTGCTTTCTCCGTCAACTGCCGATGAAATCTGGAACGAATGTAACGAACTGCTGGCGCAGGATAACTTCTCCGCGCGCGGCATCATGCAGCAGATGAACGTGAAAATGGTCGGCACCACCGATGACCCGATCGATTCTCTGGAGCATCACGCAGAGATCGCCAAAGACGGCTCTTTCACCATCAAAGTGCTGCCGAGCTGGCGTCCGGACAAAGCCTTTAACATCGAACAGGCGACCTTTAACGACTACATGGCGAAGCTGGGCGAAGTTTCCGATACCGACATTCGCCGCTTTGCTGACCTGCAAACTGCCTTGACCAAACGTCTGGATCACTTCGCCGCTCACGGCTGTAAAGTGTCTGACCACGCGCTGGATGTGGTGATGTTTGCTGAAGCGAACGAAGCGGAACTGGACAGCATTCTGGCGCGTCGTCTGGCTGGCGAAACCCTGAGCGAGCACGAAGTGGCACAGTTCAAAACTGCGGTGCTGGTGTTCCTTGGTGCCGAATATGCACGTCGCGGCTGGGTACAGCAGTACCACATTGGCGCGCTGCGTAATAACAACCTGCGTCAGTTCAAACTGCTGGGGCCGGATGTAGGCTTTGACTCCATCAACGACCGTCCGATGGCGGAAGAGCTGTCTAAGCTGCTGAGCAAGCAGAACGAAGAAAACCTGCTGCCGAAAACCATTCTCTACTGCCTGAACCCGCGCGATAACGAAGTGCTGGGCACCATGATCGGTAACTTCCAGGGCGAAGGTATGCCGGGCAAAATGCAGTTCGGTTCCGGCTGGTGGTTTAACGATCAGAAAGACGGTATGGAACGTCAGATGACCCAACTGGCGCAGCTCGGTTTGCTGAGCCGCTTTGTCGGTATGCTGACTGACAGCCGTAGCTTCCTGTCATACACCCGTCACGAATACTTCCGCCGCATTCTGTGCCAGATGATCGGTCGCTGGGTGGAAGCGGGCGAAGCACCGGCGGACATCAACCTGCTGGGCGAGATGGTGAAAAATATTTGCTTTAACAATGCGCGTGACTACTTCGCCATTGAACTGAACTAAGGTCTGGGGTTGATATGCAATACATCAAGATCCATGCGCTGGATAACGTCGCGGTCGCTTTAGCAGATTTGGCGGAAGGCACAGAAGTCAGTGTCGATAACCAGACTGTTACGCTGCGCCAGGATGTTGCTCGTGGACATAAATTTGCGTTAACGGATATCGCAAAAGGGGCCAACGTCATCAAATATGGCCTGCCGATTGGTTATGCATTGGCGGATATTGCGGCGGGGGAACACGTTCACGCCCACAATACGCGCACGAATCTGAGCGATCTGGATCAGTATCGCTATCAACCTGATTTTCAGGATCTGCCTGCGCAAGCGGCAGATCGTGAAGTGCAGATCTATCGTCGCGCTAACGGCGATGTCGGGGTGCGTAATGAGCTGTGGATCCTGCCAACCGTGGGCTGTGTCAACGGCATCGCGCGGCAGATCCAGAACCGTTTCCTGAAAGAGACCAACAACGCCGAAGGTACCGACGGCGTGTTCCTCTTCAGCCACACCTACGGCTGCTCACAGCTGGGCGACGATCACATTAATACCCGCACCATGCTGCAAAACATGGTGCGCCACCCGAACGCAGGCGCAGTGCTGGTGATTGGCCTGGGCTGTGAAAACAACCAGGTTGCCGCATTCCGTGAAACGCTGGGCGATATCGATCCTGAACGCGTTCATTTCATGATCTGCCAACAGCAGGATGATGAGATCGAGGCCGGGATCGAGCATTTGCATCAGTTGTATAACGTGATGCGCAACGATAAACGCGAGCCAGGCAAACTCAGCGAACTGAAGTTTGGTCTGGAGTGCGGTGGTTCTGACGGTCTTTCTGGTATTACTGCTAACCCGATGCTGGGGCGTTTCTCTGACTACGTGATTGCTAACGGCGGTACTACCGTACTGACCGAAGTGCCGGAGATGTTTGGCGCAGAGCAGTTGCTGATGGACCATTGCCGCGACGAAGCAACGTTTGAAAAACTGGTCACTATGGTCAACGACTTCAAACAGTACTTTATTGCCCATGACCAGCCGATCTATGAAAACCCATCGCCGGGGAACAAAGCGGGCGGTATCACCACGCTGGAAGACAAATCACTTGGCTGTACCCAGAAAGCGGGTTCCAGCGTCGTGGTTGACGTGCTGCGTTACGGCGAGCGTCTGAAAACGCCGGGGCTGAACTTGTTAAGTGCGCCGGGTAACGATGCCGTAGCGACCAGCGCCCTGGCGGGTGCGGGCTGCCATATGGTGCTGTTCAGTACTGGTCGTGGCACGCCGTATGGTGGATTTGTGCCGACGGTGAAAATCGCCACCAACAGTGAACTGGCGGCGAAGAAAAAACACTGGATCGACTTTGACGCGGGTCAGCTGATCCACGGTAAAGCGATGCCGCAGTTGCTGGAAGAATTTATCGACACCATCGTTGAGTTTGCCAACGGTAAGCAAACCTGTAACGAGCGTAACGACTTCCGCGAACTGGCGATCTTCAAAAGCGGCGTAACGCTATAAAGTCGAAATGAGTTGTTAATAAAAAACGGCGTTTCATAATGTGAAGCGCCGTTTGCTTTTCCATACCTGCTAAGGATTTATCATGACCGCGTATTGGCTGGCCCAGGGCGTGGGTGTCATCGCCTTTCTGATTGGTATCACAACATTTTTCAATCGTGACGAACGTCGCTTCAAAAAGCAGCTTTCGGTCTATAGCGCCGTTATTGGCGTACATTTTTTTCTTCTGGGCACCTATCCCGCTGGTGCCAGTGCCATCCTTAATGCCATTCGTACATTGATTACCTTACGCACGCGCAGCTTATGGGTAATGGCGATTTTTATTGTGCTGACTGGCGGAATTGGCCTCGCGAAGTTCCATCATCCTGTCGAACTATTGCCGGTTATCGGTACGATTGTCAGTACCTGGGCGCTGTTCCGCTGTAAAGGGCTCACCATGCGCTGCGTGATGTGGTTTTCAACGTGTTGCTGGGTGATTCACAACTTCTGGGCGGGGTCGATAGGCGGCACGATGATTGAGGGTAGTTTTCTGCTTATGAATGGCCTGAATATCATCCGTTTCTGGCGGATGCAGAAAAGGGGAATTGATCCATTTAAAGTAGAGAAAACCCCTCCCGCCATAGACGAAAGGGGTTAAACAATTAATTACGCAGGGCGCTATTTGCCAGACGATCGTCTTCTGCCTGGCAAGCTGCCGCAGTGAATAGCACGTCAGTTGAAGAGTTCAGCGCGGTTTCGCAAGAGTCCTGCAATACGCCGATGATAAAGCCGACGGCAACCACCTGCATGGCGATATCGTTCGAAATACCGAACATATTACAGGCCAGTGGGATCAGCAGCAGAGACCCCCCCGCCACGCCGGATGCGCCACAGGCACACAGAGAAGCAACTACGCTCAACAGCAGCGCTGTGGGCAGATCGACCGGAATACCCAGCGTATTAACCGCAGCCAGCGTCAACACGGTAATGGTGATTGCTGCGCCCGCCATATTGATGGTGGCACCCAGCGGAATAGAAACGGAATAGGTATCGCGATCCAGATTCAGCTTTTCACACAGCGCCATATTCACCGGAATGTTAGCTGCAGAGCTGCGGGTGAAGAAGGCATACACGCCGCTTTCGCGCAGGCACAGCAGCACCAGCGGGAACGGGTTACGACGAATTTTCCACCACACCAGCAATGGGTTAACCACCAGCGCCACCAGTAACATACAGCCAACCAGCACGACCAGCAGTTGCGCGTAGCCCCACAGTGTGGAGAAACCGGTGGTTGCCAGGGTAGAAGAAACCAGCCCAAAAATACCGATCGGTGCGAAGCGAATGACCAGTTTCACCATAAAGGTGACGGCATTCGACATATCGTTGACCAGGTTTTTGGTGGTTTCGTTACCGTGACGCAGTGCGAAACCGAGGCCAATTGCCCACACCAGGATCCCGATGTAGTTACCTTTCAGCAGCGCGTCAATGGGGTTGGAAACCATGCTCATTACCAGTCCACGCATCACTTCGACAATGCCTGACGGCGGCGAAATATCACCCGCGCTACTGGACAAGTGCAGGGTAGAAGGGAAGGCAAAGCTGAAGACTACTGCGGCCAGAGCTGCAGAGAAGGTGCCCAGCAGATAGAGGAACAAAATAGGACGGATATTGGTTTTCTGCCCGTGCTGGTGGTTAGCAATAGATGCCATTACCAGCATCAACACCAGGATGGGGGCAACAGCTTTCAGTGCGCCGACGAACAAAGTACCTAACAGACCAACAGCTTCCGCCGCGGGTTTTGAGATCCATGCCAGAAGAATCCCCAGAACAAGGCCGACCAGGATTTGTTTTACCAGGCTGCCATGAGCCAGACGCCGGAATAGCCCCGGTGAACGTTGCGTAGTCATTTTTCGATCCTTTCATTGTGTTGTTGCACATCCCTGGTGCGTTCTGTCGACGCATCTTTCAGGATGTAACAAAGTGTTTGCAAGGTCGAGTATAAGGAAAGTTACAGCTTCGGGAAGCGAAAAATGCTGGATTTTAAAGAGAGGTCATGTTTTGCAACTTAATGGTTACATTTATTTGACATAAACAGAGGGAAGGACTGGCTACTAAGGCTGATTAGATAACATATGGGCAAAACTATTTGGAATATGAGAACGGTTGCGCTCCTTTAATGTGTTATGCCATATAAAGTCACTGGCGCAGGGGGCGGCCAATCGCCGCCGCCCCCTGCACCCCCAGGCTCTGGCGAACAAAATCGCCGCTGCGCGGTTCCCTCAGCTTATCCCTTGCGGCTACCGGGTCGGCCTCCAGGGAACGCTTCGGCGATTTTGACGCCACCAACACCCGTGCGGTCTTTTTGTAAAGAGCTATAAGCCGATTACATAATTAATAGCTCACCTTTGTCTGGAATGAGTTATCTCTAGTAATGGCTTAATATACAGCGAATCATTCTCCCCGCTGCTTATCATGCCGATAATTCACCCAGGCGTTGATAATAAACGTCATCACCAGGATGCCAAACACCACGCCCAGCGAGACGGCGATTGGAATATGGTAGAAGTCGACAATCAGCATCTTGATACCGATAAACACCAGAATCACCGCCAGGCCATATTTGAGCATCGAGAAACGCTCTGCTACGCCCGCCAGCAGGAAATACATCGCACGCAGGCCGAGGATCGCAAACAGGTTTGAGGTCAGCACAATGAACGGGTCAGTGGTCACGGCGAAGATAGCCGGAATGCTATCCACGGCAAAAATCACGTCGCTCAATTCCACCAGAATCAATACCAGCATCAGCGGTGTGGCGTACAACAAGCCATTCTTGCGCACAAAGAAATGCTCATTGTCGATGGTGTCGGTCATGCGCAAATGACCGCGTAGCCAGCGCACCAGCGGCTTGTCGCCAATGCCTGATTCATCTTCATGGGCGAGCGCCATCTTCACGCCGGTAAACAGCAGGAAGGCACCGAAGATATACAGGATCCAGTCGAACTGCGAAATCAGCCAGCTGCCTGTGAAGATCATGATGGTACGCAGAACAATCGCCCCGAGCACGCCATACACCAGCACGCGACGTTGTAATGCCGCCGGAACGGAGAAATAGCTGAACAACATCAGCCAGACAAAGACGTTATCGACCGCCAGCGATTTCTCAATCAGATAACCCGTGAGAAAGGCCAGTGCCTGTGGATCGGCAACGGCGCGACCTTCGGTTTGCACCAGATACCACCAGAAAGCGGCGTTAAACAGTAACGACAGCGTCACCCAGACCAGCGACCAGGCCGCAGCCTGTTTCATGGTCATGGCATGTGCCCCACGACGCCCCTGCAACAACAGGTCGATAGCCAGCATAATGGCGACAACAACAGCGAATCCGCCCCATAGCAACGGCGTGCCGACAGTATTCATAGAAGTTCCTTACACATAAAAAAAACGGCCAACGTCGGAAGACGTCAGCCGCTGCTTTTTATGCATAGACCTCGCCTTCCGGCAAGGTCTCACTTACAACAAAAAAGGAATACGTCTGCGTATTCCTTTCGGGTTGCCCGGTGACCGGATGTGGTTTTTCACACATCGTAATGACGATCGACCGGCAATGAAGTTACTCCCCTTTGCAGGTAACAAAGTATGACAGACCATTCAGTCAGTCAATGGTCTGTTACATACCTTTTACACTGTTTTACTTTGGCAATTATAGTTTTACGCTATCTGCCGGAAAAATCACCCCAGTCTGGCGGCGGATCTCGGTCAGCAGTTTGGCTGTGATGCGACTGACCGCCAGCCCTGGATGATCCACCAGATGCTCATCCACCAGGGTAGCGAACAGCTCTGCTTCGTAGAGCATGGTATTAATATGCTGCGGCTGGGTGAGATCCTGCATCTGGCTGCCACGCGGCACGAAGCACACTTTCTGGCATTCAGACAGTTTTTCAATCACCAGCGATCCCGCTTCGCCCTGAATCTCGCTTGCCAGGACAGAATCACTGACCTTTGAGTGCTGCAAGGTGACGCTGAAATCACCGTAATCCATCACCACCACGCCGTGGGCATCTACACCACTTGCCAGTAAACTGGCGGTTGCCTGCACGCTTTTCGGCTCACCAAATAACGCTACCGCCGACGCCAGGCAGTAAAAGCCGATATCCATAATTGAACCGTTAGAGAATGCCGGATTAAAGGTGTTGGGATTCTCACCATCCAGGTAACGTTGATACCGCGAGGAATACTGGCAATAGTTGAAAAAGACTTTCCGCAGTTTGCCTACTTTCGGCAGCGCCTGGCGCAGCAAATGAAAGTTCGGCAGGCTGGCTGTTTTAAATGCCTCAAACAGCACCACCTGATTTTCCCGCGCACAGGCAATGGCGGCATCCACTTCCGCCAGATTCGACGCCAGCGGTTTCTCGCAAATCACATGAATTTTGTGACTAAGGAAAAGTTGTGCCTGGGAAAAGTGCAGGGAATTCGGGCTGGCAATATACACCGCGTCAATGGCATCGCTTTCCGCCATCGCTTCCAGCGAGGTAAACAGATGCTCGACAGAAAAATCATTGGCGAAGTGCTGAGCCTGCTCAAGGCTGCGGGAATAAACGGCGGTTAACTTGTATTTACCGCTCTCATGGGCGGCCTCGACGAACTGGCGAGTGATCCAGTTCGTACCAATCACAGCGAAACGTATCATAACGCGTGGATACTCCATAAAGGGATTCTGTCGTCAATGTAGCACGCCTTTTTCATCTTCGACGTGCGCAGATACGCATTATTCTTTCGCCGGACAGCCATGCTCACTAAACGGCCCAATCATGACCGATGGCCCGAGATATTTCGGCTGGCGATGGAGGATTTTGGCGTCAATCACCGCGCTGACACGAGCGAGTTTCTCCCGCAGTTGAGTATAAAAACCGTGCTTCATATTCAGGTCTGGCGCGTTAAACCCGATAGCGTCGATGCCGTACTGTTTTGCCAGCCAGATGGCGCG
This sequence comes from Shigella dysenteriae, assembly GCF_022354085.1. Classification (NCBI taxonomy): domain Bacteria; kingdom Pseudomonadati; phylum Pseudomonadota; class Gammaproteobacteria; order Enterobacterales; family Enterobacteriaceae; genus Shigella; species Shigella dysenteriae. The sequence continues at coordinate 4,139,040 of NZ_CP055055.1, read as the reverse complement.
TTGGTTATGAAATTCTTGCGAGATAATGGTGATATGGTTTTCCCCAAACACCTTTTTGGCACGCACTACCGAATCCAGCGTTGAGAATCCGGCATAGTCGCAGAAGATCACTTTCGCCGGTACGCCTTTAGCGATCAAAGCCTGCTGCATACCTGATGCTTCATCGTAATTTTTACGTCCGTTATCGCCACTGACTAACAGCCATTTCACTTTTCCGGCGTGGTACAACTCTGCTGCGGTATCAATACGTCGGGTAAAGTAGCGATTACCCGGCCTGGCCCCCAGCAATAAGCCCACGTTACGCGCCGGAACGACGTTGACGTCGCTCCAGGTCAGCTGTTTGCTGGCGTTGACCATTACGCGATCGGCGATAAAAATGGTCGCTCCTGCCACAAGTAACAGTAAGCAGGCAATCTTTAGAGTCCGGCGAGAAAAACAAATACGGAGAAGAAGGCGGGCAAATGCGCGCAGCATGGTCGTTATCCTTAACGAAAGGGGGGAGGTCGATTTTAGGCGCTAAAGAAAGAAAAGATAACGCCTGACATCATTTTCAGATTTTGTCCTGCCCAAGCGACAACTGGGTTAGCCACAGTCGGGTGTCGAACTCAAGCTGGTGGTACTGGGGTTCCATATGACAGCACAACTGGTAAAACGCTTTGTTATGCTCTTTCTCCTTCAGGTGCGCCAGCTCGTGCACCACGATCATGCGCAAAAACGGTTCCGGCGCGTTGCGAAACACGGTAGCGACGCGGATCTCTGCTTTTGCTTTCAGCTTGCCGCCCTGCACACGAGAAACAGCGGTATGTAACCCGAGCGCGTTTTTTAGCACATGGATCTTATTGTCATACATCACTTTATTGATCGGCGGGGCATTGCGCAGAAACTGATTTTTCAGATCCTGAGTATATTGCCAGAGGGCTTTATCGGTGGCGTAGTCGTGTGTTCCCGGATAGCGTTTTGCCAGCACATCGCCCAGACGCTGTTCGTTAATCAGTGTTCGCACCTGGGAAAGTAGCTGCTCGGGATAACCCTGAAGATAAGTAAGATTGCTCATAACCGCCCACGAAAAAGAGAAAAAGGGTATACTCACGCACCCTTTTCAGGGGCAATGTCGAAATTTTATCATTCAGGAGGGCCGATGAGCCACTTAGACAACGGTTTCCGTTCACTGACACTACAACGTTTTCCGGCGACGGATGACGTTAACCCGCTACAGGCGTGGGAAGCGGCGGATGAATATTTGCTGCAACAGTTGGACGACACAGAAATCCGCGGCCCGGTGTTGATCCTGAATGATGCCTTTGGTGCGTTAAGCTGCGCGCTGGCGGAACATAAGCCGTACAGCATTGGCGACTCATACATCAGTGAACTGGCGACGCGCGAGAATTTACGCCTCAACGGGATTGATGAGTCGAGCGTGAAGTTTCTCGACAGCACCGCCGACTACCCGCAACAGCCGGGTGTGGTGCTGATCAAAGTGCCGAAAACACTGGCATTGCTGGAACAGCAACTGCGTGCGCTGCGCAAAGTGGTCACGTCGGATACACGTATTATTGCCGGTGCCAAGGCCCGTGACATTCACACTTCCACGCTGGAACTGTTCGAAAAAGTGCTCGGCCCGACCACCACCACGCTGGCATGGAAAAAAGCGCGCCTGATTAATTGCACTTTCAATGAACCGCCGCTGGCCGATGCGCCGCAGACCGTTAGCTGGAAGCTGGAAGGTACTGACTGGACTATCCACAACCATGCGAATGTCTTCTCCCGCACCGGGCTGGATATTGGCGCGCGCTTCTTTATACAGCATCTGCCAGAGAATCTCGAAGGTGAGATTGTCGATCTCGGTTGCGGTAATGGCGTTATTGGTCTGACGCTGCTTGATAAAAATCCGCAGGCGAAAGTGGTGTTTGTCGATGAATCACCGATGGCGGTTGCTTCCAGCCGTTTGAACGTTGAAACCAACATGCCAGAGGCGTTGGATCGCTGCGAATTTATGATCAACAACGCGCTCTCCGGCGTGGAGCCTTTCCGCTTTAATGCTGTGCTCTGCAACCCGCCGTTTCATCAGCAACATGCGCTGACCGATAACGTCGCCTGGGAGATGTTCCACCACGCCCGCCGCTGCCTGAAAATCAACGGCGAGCTGTATATCGTTGCCAACCGTCACCTGGATTACTTCCATAAACTGAAGAAAATTTTCGGCAACTGCACCACCATCGCCACGAATAATAAATTTGTGGTGCTGAAAGCAGTGAAGCTGGGACGTCGTCGGTAAGATTAGCAGCTACCTGCCGGATAAGGCGTAAACGCCTTATCCGGCATACGTTCTGCACGTTACCCCCATGTCGGATAAGACGCGGCAAGCGTCGCATCCGGCAATGTCTGCCCAGTTCTGGAATCGCGCTCCATAAAACAAAAAATCCCTGTCACCATCCTCTACATTCTCTTGTTTAGCGTTGTTCAACGTTTATGCTACATACGAGAAGGTTTGACGCATAAAGAATACGATTTCTTTACCGCTGTTCATCGTACTAAGGGGAAAAAATGATTACGATTGCCGACATCTTGCAAGCAGGAGAAAAGCTAACTGCTGTGGCACCTTTTCTGGCGGGTATTCAGAACGAGGAACAATACATCCAGGCGCTGGAACTGGTAGATCATCTGCTGCTCAACGATCCTGAAAACCCCTTACTGGATCTGGTGTGTGCCAAAATAACCGCGTGGGAAGAATCAGCGCCCGAATTTGCGGAATTTAATGCCATGGCTCAAGCCGTGCCTGGCGGTATAGCCGTGATTCGTACCCTTATGGATCAATATGGTTTAACCCTTTCCGATCTGCCGGAAATTGGCAGTAAATCTATGGTGTCACGCGTTTTGAGCGGGAAGAGGAAATTAACGCTGGAACACGCTAAAAAATTGGCAACGCGATTCGGCATTTCTCCCGCCTTGTTTATTGATTAACGCGAAGTGCCGGATGCGTTGCATCCGGCACTTCAATGCACGATTTAAATCTCCAGCGCCAGCCGTGTTCCCTGGGCAATTGCCCGTCGTGCGTCCAGCTCCATAGCCACATCGCAGCCGCCAATTAAATGCACCGTTTTCCCGCTATCAATCAGCGGCTGCGCCAGCGCGCGGTTTGGCTCTTGCCCTGCGCAGATCACCACATTGTCCACTGCTAATACCTGCGTTTCGCCGTTGATCACCACATGCAGCCCGTCATCGTCAATCTTCTGATAACTTACGCCTGGGATCATTTTCACACCCCGCGAGAGCAGGGTGGTGCGATGGATCCAGCCGGTGGTTTTGCCTAACCCCTGTCCCGGTTTGCTGGCTTTGCGCTGGAGCATCACAATCTGCCGTGGGCTACGAGGGATCTGCATTCCCTGCGGGCTTAAGCCACCAGCCTGTTGTAGGCTACTGTCGATCCCCCACTCATTACAAAACTCAGCGATATTCTGGCTGGTGGATTCGCCCGGCTGACTTAAATACATCGCCGTATCAAAGCCAATCCCACCACAACCGATGATGGCAACTTTGTTGCCCACCGGCGCTTTGTCGCGCAGTACATCGAGATAACTCAATACTTTCAGATGATCGATCCCGTCGATAGGCGGAACGCGTGGCACGATCCCACTGGCGAGGATCGTTTCATCGAACGCCTGTAACTGATCCGCCGTCACGGTGTGATTGAGTTTTAGCGTCACGCCCGTCACTTCGATCATCCGGTGGTAATAGCGCAGCGTTTCGTAAAACTCCTCTTTGCCGGGGATCTGTTTGGCGATATTAAACTGCCCGCCGATCTCGCTGTGGGCATCAAACAATGTTACCTGATGCCCACGCGCCGCCGCGTTAATGGCAAACGCCAGCCCAGCTGGTCCCGCACCGACCACCGCCAGATTTTTTTTCTGCATGGCGGGAAGGATCGGCATTTTGGTTTCATGGCAGGCGCGAGGATTCACCAGACACGAGGTGACCTTGCCAACGAAGATCTGATCGAGACACGCCTGGTTGCAGCCAATGCAGGTGTTGATCTCATCGGCTCGCCCTGATTGCGCTTTTGACAGCAGTTCCGCATCCGCAAGAAACGGTCGCGCCATCGATACCATATCGGCATCGCCGCGCGAGAGAATATCGTCGGCAACCTGCGGATCGTTAATCCGGTTGGTGGTCACCAGCGGCAGCGAGACGTGACCTTTCAGTTTGCGCGTGACCCAGCTAAATGCGCCGCGTGGCACGGGCGTGGCGATGGTCGGAATACGCGCTTCATGCCAGCCAATGCCGGTGTTGATAATGGTTGCGCCAGCCGCTTCAATGGCCTGCGCCAGCTCTACCGTTTCGGCAAAAGTCCCGCCGTCTTCGACCAGGTCGAGCATCGACAGTCGGTAGATAATAATGAAGTCGTTGCCAACGCGTTCGCGTACCGCACTCACCACTTCAACGGCAAATCGCATCCGGTTGCGGTAATCGCCGCCCCACTGGTCACTACGCTGATTGGTGCGCAGCGTCAGAAATTCGTTGATCAAATACCCTTCGGAACCCATCACCTCTACACCGTCGTATCCTGCCTCCCGCGCCAGTTGCGCGCAGTGGGCGAAATCGTCGATCAGTTGCAGGATCTCTTCATGGGTGAGTTCGTGAGGAACGAAACGGTTGATGGGGGCCTGCAATGCGGAGGGAGCGACCAGATGCGGTTGGTAGCTGTAGCGCCCGGTATGCAAAATTTGCAGGGCTATTTTGCCGCCTTCCTGATGTACGGCTTCGGTAATGGTGCGATGGTGTGGGATCTGGCTGGCGTCATTGAGCATTGCGCCGCCTTCCATGCCAACGCCTGTTAAATCTGGTGCAATGCCGCCGCTAACAATCAGCGCCACGCCGTGACGGGCGCGTTCGGCATAAAACGCTGCCAGCCGTTCAGCACCGTCCGGGTATTCCTCCAGCCCGGTGTGCATTGAACCCATCAACACGCGGTTTTTTAACGTGGTAAAACCTAAATCCAGCGGGGCGAACAGCGACGGGTAGCTCATAAAATTGTCCAGTATGTAAAATAATTGTTATGTGGTCGGATGAGTTCTAATTTAGCCGTCGCCGGAGAAAAGGGAAAAGGGGAGTGCGGGGTTTGTGATGGGATTCAAAAAGAATACGCCCGGTGGTAACGCCGGATGCGACGCTTGCCGGGCCCTATCCGACCTGGGGGATTGCACATGTAGGGCGGATAAGGCGTTCACGCCGCATCCGCCAGTGGCGCGGTGCAGACGCCGGATGCGACGCTTGTCGGGTCTTATCCAGCCTACGGGAACGAACATGTAGGGCGGATAAGGCGTTCACGCCGCATCCGCCAGTGGCGAGGTGCAGATGCCGGATGCGACGCTTGTCGCGTCTTATCCAGCCTACGGGAACGAACATGTAGGGCGGATAAGGCGTTCACGCAGCATCCGCCGGTGGCGCGGTGCAGATGCCGGATACGACGCTTGTCGCGTCTTATCCGGCCTGGGGAACATACATGTAGGGCGGATAAGGCGTTTACGCCGCATCCGCCAGCCGTTGCAAATTATTGCTTACGGAAAAAATCGTTATACAACATATACAAATGTGCGGCACTCCAGGAGAAATTTGGTGCGCCTTGCTGCGCGCCAGTCAGCGGGTTGTAATTCTCCTGAATTGGGCCATCGGCGGTTAATCCTTTGGCATGCCGGAAGAACGTATCCGCCAGCTTCAGGGCATCATCGCGATAACCGTAACGCTCCATCCCTTTCAGACCAAACCAGAACTGATCCACCCATACGCGCCCGCGCCAGTAGATATCCGCGCCAAAGGCCGGGTTGGTTAACGCTGCTGTTCCCAGCGGGACAAAGGTGTTGAACTCTTTAGGATCGAGCATCACCTTCACCACCGCGTCGGCATTGGCCTGCGTTGCCGCACCGTTAAACAGCGGCGACCAGCCTTCCGGCCCTTTACCGCGCTCAACAATCGGTTTGCCCGCGCAGCCGTTCGCCAGCGGTTTATCTTCAATACGCACGTCATAGAAGTACTGCGTAGCCGGGTCGAACATACAGGTGTTGATGTAGTCCGCGAGCTGCTGTGCCAACTGGCGATAGCGCTTAGCCTCTTCCGGTTTACCGAGAATCGTCGCCATCTCCGCCAGATAATGGTTATCGCTGTACATATAGCTGGCCTGATCCACCGACTCCTGCAATAGCGAGTACCCCAGCAACGTTCCGTCCTGACTGCGGTTTTCGGCGAATTTCACCGTCCAGTCGCTACGTTTGCCGCCGCTTGCGACATATTTATCCAGCTGTTCTTTGTCGATAAACCCAAAGACGGCGGCATCATCACGCCCCGATTCCCACGATGCAGCAACCTGTGCCGGAATTTCCAGACTGTCGTACTGGCCTTTCTCCACCACGCGGGCGTAGTTGTTCAGCCCAGACTGCGTCTCTTCTTTGTTGCCTTTCTTCACCGTAAACAGCATCTCGCCGCTCTCAGTGTTGTGGGCTTTGTCGCGGGTCGCGCCATATTCCGGCACGCCGTTGCCGTTGTGATCGCGGTTACGTAACCACCAGTCGTGATAGGCCACCAGTTTCGGGTACATCTCTGCCAGCCAGGTTTTATCCTGGGTGACGTTGTACACTTCCATCACCGACCAGGCGGCAAGGCTGGGTTTGGTATTTCGTTCGTTCCAGTTGCCACCATCGCCACCACGCTCGGGGCTAAGATTCCACGCTATCAGGTCGGGGACAAAGCCCACATCCTGCGGACGCACGCTGTCGCCAGGCTGGATCTGCCAGGAGAAGACCGCGCGGATATTCTCTTTGGCGATGTCCGGATTGAAATGCGCCATCGCAAACGCCTGCTTCCAGGTATCCCACGGCCAGGTCTGATTGCCGGAGAACCAGCGCCCGGTCACCGACGGCGTGACGGTGTTATATTTCACCGCACCCCCAGGCGAGCGCCAGTTACCGTTGAGCGTTTCGATCGCTTTCACCGCGACGCGCGTCTGTTCCGGCGTCGCATCCGGATTGGTTAACCCTTTCTTCAGATACTCTTCCCAGCGTTGCTGCGAGGCGGTGAGGTAAAACGCCGGACGCGCCAGAATATCGCGGATCTGCATTTGCTCTTTGCTAACTTCCTGAGCGGTCAGCAGGTGGGAGTAGGTGGTATAGAGCGTCGTCGACCCGTTGATATGCGCCTTACTGGTAAAGCGATTACCGTTGATTTCAGTCTGCACCGGCAGGGATTTATGCACCTGATATTCTGATTCACCGGAGGTCAGCAGATCCCAAGTGGCGCGCACTTTGCCAAAGGTGACTTTCAGGCCATCACGGGTGGCGCTGATTTTGCGCTGGTAGTCAGGGTATTCGCCAGCAATGGTTTTATCGGAAAGCGGTTTCCCTTCTTTCGCTTCCAGTTTTTCCAGCAGTTCGCCATCCCACACCAGATCCAGCGGTTTATTGCTGATGATTTTAGTTTCCAGTAGTGACGTGCGCGGCGTGGCGAAGCGCAGAGTCATTTCGACCTGCACATCTTTTGCTGTCAGTTTTTGCACCAGCGCGCCGGGAATACTGTATGCCTCCAGCGTGAAGTCGACTTTCTTGCCGTCCTGCCAGACGGTCAGTCGGTCGAAATTGCTGGCTATAAAGTTGATGTACTCTTCCGTCAGCAGCGCAACGCCTGGAAAACCGCCCATGGTGTTAGGGCCGTCTGGCAACAGATGACCATGCCAGGCTCCGAGATCGAAAAACGGATTAAAACGCTGGTGATCGTCGTAATCGTAATCCTTCATGTACTGCGGCGCACCAGTACGGTTAATCACGTTTTTATAATTGTCGGCGTTAGTGGCATGGGCGGAAAAACTTATCAGCAGAGCGCAGGTTACTGGCGTTAAAATAGTTTTGATTTTCATGAAATTACAGTCCTTATTACCAGTAGAAATATTGCATCAGGAAGATTTGGTCGCTGGGATCGTTAGAAGCATTTTTCATGTAGAAGCGGCTATCAAAAGCCGTTGCGAAACGTCCGCCGCCATATTCGTACCAGATACCAAACTGCATGAAAGAGGTGGTTTCATCGTCAGCGTGGTCAGGGCGATGTTTGGCGTAGGTGTAAGCGGTGGAGAGATAAACGCCCTTTAACGCTTCATACATGGCGCTCACCATCATCCCGCTTTCACTTCCCGGTACGTCCAGCCCGTCGGCACGTCCGGTATGGTGCCAGGCGCGAGCGGCAAAGTTAGGGGTAAGCAGGCCCGTGAGATAGAGTTGTCCTGTGCCGTCGGTGATTTCCAGACCGTTCATCCAGGTGATGCCTTCGGCAAGGTCATACTGGATGTAACCGTTCATCATTGCCGGATAGGTGTATTTGTCGTCGTAGCGATCGTACTTGCCGAAATGTAGCCAGGCTTTGCTTTCGTCATGATGTCCGGCAGGTGTGGCGGTGACGCTATAACGAAAGTTGCCGCTTAAGTTCTGTACCTTCAGCGCGGTCATAATGTCGCGGGTATTGGGAATGACGTAGCCCAAATCGGGTGTGAAGTCGCCCCACCATTGTAGGTCATCCAGCGAGGAATCCTGACGCAGACTGAGCATGATTTCGGTGCCATCATTGGTACGATAACCGCCATAGAAACGGTTAATCCCACCTTCGAAGCCACCCCAGCTATGGTCAGGCACCCAGGCATTACCGTCGTGGTCGGCCTGTACGGTCCAGCCTTCGCCGTAAATCAGGCCGAACCAGGAGCCGTACTTCATCTCCAGTCCACCTTCAATATAGGTGCCGTCGCTGTATTTATGTTTATTCTCACCCTCTAAATCCATATATCCACCAACCCCTAATTCGCCGTAAAAACGAAATGAAGGAGAAGATGTCGAGGTAATTGCGGGTGTTTTTGTGTCGTCATGTTCTGCCGGACGTGCTTCTTCTCCTGCCGCAGAAAAGGCGTAGCAAAACGGCAGAGCAAGTAATGCTCTGCATGGTGCAGTGATTAATTTCATTGTGTTAATCCATGAGCTAAAGAAAAAGTACAGCCTTTTATCGTTGTAATTATAAAAATATAAAGGCAGAAACTATTTTCCCTCTCCTCATCCAGGAAGAGGGAAAATGCCTGCTCATTTTTTATTAGTCTGCTTAATCAACATTGCTGGCTGGCGTCGCTTCAATATGGCGCTCTCCAGCCGTTAATCCCTTTATATATTTACTGTATTTCCACCACGCAAAGCCGAGGAAGATAACAATACCGCCGACGTTATAAAAAATGATGGTCAGAATATTCGCGCCAGTCGGGAATGTCGAAGCGACAAACCCTACGGAAAATATCGCAATCAGCATTGAAACAACGATAATACCGGTGCGGCGGGAGCCCATACGGAAATCGCGTGGCAGGTGATCTAATTTGGCGCGTAAATTCAGGTAAGCCAGCATGATGAATAACGGCGGAAGCATGGACGCTGCGGCGGTCATATTAATAATAGTATTCATCAGATCCTGCACAGTATTGGAACCGAGCATCGGGATAATCATCAGCGGGATGACGATCAGGAACTGGATCCACGCTGCGCGCGCCGGAACGCCGTTTTCGTTCAGTTCGACGGTTTTCTTACCAAAGATGCCTTCCGGGATTTCGGAGAAGAAAATTTTCACCGGCGTTGCGGTCCACATCAGCAGGGAACCGAACATTGCGGTAAAGGACACCAGACCGACAAAGCGATTCATCAACGCTTCCGGCAGACCAAAATACGCCGCCATGCCGTGGAATACCTGCACCGATCCGCCAGTAAATTTCAACTCTTTGCTGCTGACGAAGACGTTAATCAGCACCGAGGAGACGGAATACAGTACGCCGATAAAAATCCCGGCGAGGATGATCACTTTAACGAACGATTTCGAACCGCCTTTGACGTCGTTAACGTACACCGCGACGGACTCCGCGCCACCTGCGGCCATAAAGATCCAGGTGGTAACGCCGAGGAACGCCCAGTTGAAGTTCGGGATCATCGCGTCAACGGTGATCGGATCGGCAGGCTGTACGCCGCCAACCAGCGCCGTACCTGCCAGTAAAATGTAGGAGAGCGTTAACAGCAGCATCAGCGTTGAAGTGACGGAGGTAATTGGCCCCAACATTTTCGCCCCGTTGGTGGAAACCCAGGTGGAGAAGGCGAACAGCACCATACTGATAATGGTGGTGGCAACCGGCGTCATAATATATTCGTATCCGAGGAAGGCATACGAAGCATAAGCAATAACGCGCGGCAACAGCGAGGTGAAAAAGAACAGGTTTACGAACCAGTAGGTATAGGCAGTAATAAATGCCCAACGTCCGCCCAGCGAACTTTTTACCCACGCGTAGACACCGGCTTCTGAGTTTTTATTTAACGAAACAAATTCTGCGATGATCAGACAGAAGGGAATAAAATAAAAAATCGTCGCGAGGAAAAACATCGGTGCCGAGGCCAGTCCAAGCTCAATATTATTATTGATAACGTTGTTAAAGCTGTAAACGGCGGCAAAAGTCAGCGAGAGCAAGCCGAATTTGCCGATTGTATTACGTTTGGTATCAGACATAACACATCTCCGAAAATGAGTAGGGTAGCGGTGGCGGCAAATTCCTTTTGCCGCCGTAGTTGTTATTTGTTATGGAAATAACCATCTTCGATGGTGACTTTGAGAACCACTTTTTTGACCGCGTTATTGCAGATAAACCGATATGCTTCATGGATATCGCAAATAACGATTTGCCCTTCGTGGACCTCAACGGTTTCTCCGCAGCCTTTTAAATATTCACGGTCAGTTTCATCACGATAATATTCCACGACCTGTAATGTCTCTTTCGGCGCATATTCAATTTTTTGCTGCCCTTGCAGGTAGTAATGCACTTCAAAATAGCGTCGATGCCCGGTAAATAGCGCATCGGTCGCGGAGTCTGTCTCCACGCGGTAAGTCAATGAGTCACCGATGGAGTGGGCGACGCCAGGCTGAATGTTGTCGATATTTTCAATCGCTTCAACGCAGCGTTGCCACTTCTTACCAGAGGCGTAAATCTGGCGGAACTGTTCTAAGTTATCGATGATCCTCATTGCTTATTCTCGCTGTGCAAATTCGTGGAAAAGAACCCTGCGCCGAACTCATACGACGCCAGGCTTTGCGCGGTAGCTTCTCCGCCAGAAACCGGCAGCAACGTAAAGCCGTAGCTGAAGTCACGGAACCAGACGCGCCAGGAGTCCAGCACCTCGCTGCCCCAGGAGTTGGAGCCGAGGCCAAGCAGCTGGTGGTCGAGATTCAGGGTGATGTCATCACTGCGCTGCAGCTCGTTACAGTGCTGGGCAGCGTGGATGTTTTCCTGGGTATAGTGCCAGGCGCTGAAGTTAATTGGGCGCTGCGGAACCACCAGCAGACCGTTGCCGTGGCGGTTAGTCAGTGCCGTCCAGCGGACATGCTGACGGTTGCCGTTGTTCTGCGGGAAGGGATAGTTCTCGAACATGGCATCGACGGTGCTGCGCCAGATATCGATGATGTTAGCCTGCTGGCTGTCGGCGTAGTTTTCGCCCGGTCCACGACCGTAATACGCCACCTGATCGTATTCGCCGTTAATCCCCATGGTGAAACCGATGCACGGAATGATGTGCGGATAGTCGCCGTAACGCTCGCCGGAAAGCGCCACGTTAACCTGGCCATCTGCAGCGATGCGCCAGATGTAGGTGCAGCGCATCCCGAAGTCAAACACCGGCGGTGCTATAACCGTGCGGCTGATGATAAACACTTCACCATCGCTCTGTTCTACGGCAAAGTCGCGCAGATGTTCCTGCATGATCTGCAAATGATTCGGTTGCCACAGCCCTTCGTACTCCTGCTTGTGGTTGTCGATCATCGGCTTGAAGAAGTTGATCTTTGGCTCGCGGGTCAGCAGCGACTCGCCATTTACCTGCCAGGATGTCGGTTTGCCACTCATTTTTGAGAAGGTGATCGCGAAGTTGTAGCCGCGAACGGTGCAGCTCAAACGATCGTCTTCCAGCGTCAGCGGACGCGCATTATTTGGTGCGAAAGGCACTGGCTGCGCGGTGTTTTCCTTCAGCGGGAACTGATAAGTGGCGATAGAATGCCCGGCTTCGCTGTAGCGGGTGCGGGAATCTTTGGTCACCGTAATGTTGAGGAACGCTTCGCGGGCGTCCAGCTGCGGCAGCGTGATCTGCAAGGGGGCTTCGCTGTTCGGCGCAACGTCGCGCAGTTTAATCTGCTGCGTCGCGAGCGTTTCACCTTCGGCGCGCACCTCTGCGTGCAGGGTGTAGTCATCAAGCGTGGTAAACCACAGTTTATTTTCGACTTTCAGCTCGCCGCGAGTCAGATCCAGCGCGTGGATTTTTACCGGCGCGATAACCTGTTTGTACTCTTTCAGGCCTGGTCCCGGCGTCTGATCGGAATAGATCAAACCATCAAGACAGAAGTTATAGTTGTTGGGATAGTCGCCGTAGTCGCCGCCGAATTTATACCAGACATTGCCGTTGTCATCCTGCGCCTGGATCCCGTGGTCGCACCACTCCCAAACATAATGTCCCTGAATACAATCGTGCTTATAGAAGACGTTCTGGTACTCCGTCAGCCCGCCCGGTCCGTTCCCCATCGCATGAGCATATTCACAGATGATGCGCGGCTTCGGATGCGGGTATTCACCAAACTCATTCATCAGCGGCACGCGGGTGTACATGGTGGAAATAATATCGACCACTTCAGCATCGCGATCTTCTTCGTAATGCACCAGTCGCGTGTCATCCAGCGCCTTCGCTGCGTGGTACATCGCGCGGATGTTACAGCCATAGCCGGATTCATTGCCCAGCGACCAGATGATGATCGACGGATGGTTTTTCTGCGCGTGAATATGGCGAACAATGCGCTCGACGTAGACTTTTTCCCACTGCGGATCGTCGGTAATACGGCTGATATCGTCGACATTAGCAAAGCCGTGCGATTCGACGTCGGTTTCCGCCATCACAAACAGGCCGTAGATATCACACAGTTCGTAAAAACGCGGATCGTTCGGGTAGTGAGCGGTACGCACGGAGTTGATGTTGTGCTGCTTCATCAACTGGAGATCTTTCTCGACGCGATCCATTCCAACGGCGCGGCCTTTGCGATGATCGTTGTCGTGACGGTTGACGCCGTGCAGCATCACATAACGGTTATTGATCCAGAACAGACCGTCGCGCACTTTGATATCACGGAAGCCAACGCGTTGTGGCACCACTTCCAGAACGTTGCCGTTGGCGTCTTTCAGCGTCATGACCAGATGGTAAAGATAAGGGGATTCTGCTGACCATTGCTGCGGCTGTTCGACAGTAAAAGCAAAGCTGGCGCTGGTCAGTTTTTCAATTGCCAAATGATCAATGGCGCTGCTGTGCACCACGCGTTCGCCATCAAACAGGGTATATTCCAGCGTCGTGACGACAGGGGAGGCGGCGAGATTTTCCAGCACCACTTCGCAGGAAAGCGTGGCATCGCAATAGGCTTCGTCAAAGTCGGTACGCACGGTGAAATCGTTAATATGTGTTAGTTGTTTTCCGATCAGATAAACATCGCGGAAGATCCCCGCCGACCACCACATATCCTGGTCTTCCACGTAGGTAGAGTCCGCCCACTGCATCACGCGCACACACAACAGGTTGTCGCCGGTTTTAACCATCGCGCTGATGTCAAACTCTGCGGTCAGGCGACTGCCCTTGCTGAAACCCACATACTGACCGTTAACGTAGACTTCAAAATAGGTTTCGACGCCGTCAAATTTAATCAGCGTCTGTTTACCCTGCCAGCCGTCACTGAGGGTGAAAATACGTTGATAGGCACCGGTTGGGTTATCGCTGGGAACAAACGGCACATCGATGGGGAACGGAAAACCTTCGTCGGTATATTGCAGTTTGCCGTGACCTTCCATTTGCCACATGGCGGGGACGGTAATATGCCCCCAGTCAGCCATTAACTCAGAGGTGAAGGCTTCTGGCACTTGCAGCGGATGGTCAAAAAAGTGGAAATTCCACTGACCGCTTAAGGGCAGAAACAGGCTGCTCGTTTCGCGGGCAAAGGTACGCGCCTGCGCAACAGAATCATATGAAAAAAAGTACGCACGCGGCGCAAGTCGGTTTTCGTGGGTGAGCTGAATGTTTTCCCAGCGATTCATAGGGCCTCCCGGTAGAGAGAAATCGGAACCATTCATGGCGATGGTAGTTTGTGTAATTGCTGGGGAGTTTAGTAAAATTTTTACTAAAAAGTAGCGGGTAAATGCATTTACTTTAACTGGATCACGAAAATAAACGGCAGCACTGCCCGGCAAAAACGATTGCCGGACAGTGTGTAAGGGGATTTAACGGGTCGTGCCGCGCAGTTTTAATTTGCTGGGAACGAAGACTAACAGCGGCAGCGCGCGACCATCGCGGGCTTTTTCATACACCAGGTTTACGCCCTGACTTCCCATCATTTCGGAATGGATGCGCACGGTGGAGAGCGGCGGAAAGGTAAATCGCGCGGTGGGGATATCGTTAACGCTGATAAGCGAAATATCCTGTGGGATGTTCAGGCCACGTTCATGAATTGCCCGCAGTACGCCGATAGCAATGGAATCGGAAGCAACAAACAGTGCCTTCGGATAGTCTTCCCGCGCCAGCATCTGTTTTGCCAGTTCATAACCCGACGAACTGGAAAAACCGCCGCGCCAGATATCCTCTTCGCGTACTACTTGTTTCAGACGGCCATATTCCGCAAAGGCGACCTCACGAATATCCGCCTTGCCAGGCTCATCTTCACCGCCAATAAAACCAATGCGATTAACGCCCTGGTTGATATAGAAGTCGATGATTTCTTTACTGATGCGTGCCAGATCGATATCCACCGCATCGTAACCGCTGCCGGGTTCGTGAAAGTCGATAAAACAGATATTGTCGGTCAACGCGCTGGCAGCGGCGCGCAGAGCGGGCGTGGGTTTGCCGACAATTAAAATACCGGTGACGTTTTTAATGTCTGGTAATCCGCTGTGTTCATAACAGTTGGTCAGTTCGATCGCCAGCTTTTCGCACTGAGTTTCAATGCCGTGGCGGATCGCCAGATAGTAAGGATCGTTGATCTCCAGCTCCTGCTGGTAGCTGTAGATAGCCAGAATATGGTGTTGGTTGACTGCGCCTGTCTGTAGTTTACGGGCGCTACTGGTCTTGTACTCCAGCTTTTCGGCGATCTCGAGAATGCGATGTTTCGTCTCTTCTTTCACATTCAATGTCGGATCGTCATTTAAGACCCTGGATACTGTCGCCAGGGATACGCCAGCTTCGATTGCGATGTCTTTTAGTGTTGCCATGTTTACCTTTTTTACTTTCCCTGATGTGCGCTTCCATTGTAGAGGAAGTGCTTATCGGGTCACCTGTTTTCAGTAAATAAAGCGCGTTTCTTTGACGCTGTAACGGTAACACAGCGGCTCACGAATGTGATCACGCCTGCATTCTCCATTTTTAGCCTACAGGATTGAGAAAAACTTTTGCTATAGTTTAGTAAAATTTTACTAGAGGGGAGGAAGCAATGGAAACCGTGGCTTACGCTGATTTTGCACGTCTGGAAATGCGCGTCGGAAAGATTGTGGAAGTGAAACGCCATGAAAACGCCGACAAGCTGTACATCGTACAGGTTGATGTGGGGGAAAAAACACTGCAAACCGTGACCAGCCTGGTGCCGTACTACAGCGAAGAAGAGTTGATGGGAAAAACGGTGGTGGTCTTATGCAATCTGCAAAAAGCGAAAATGCGTGGTGAAACGTCGGAATGCATGCTGTTGTGTGCGGAAACCGATGACGGCAGTGAAAGCGTGCTGTTAACGCCGGAGCGGATGATGCCTGCGGGCGTACGTATCGTATAAAAAGATCGGATGGCGACGTCGTATTGCCATCCGATTTGATACTACGCTTCTTCGACACTTACTCGCATGGCCGCCAGCGCCTTACGCGCCGCTTTGATCACGAGTTCAC
The DNA here is from genome assembly GCF_022354085.1 of Shigella dysenteriae. Lineage (NCBI taxonomy): Bacteria > Pseudomonadati > Pseudomonadota > Gammaproteobacteria > Enterobacterales > Enterobacteriaceae > Shigella > Shigella dysenteriae. The sequence continues at coordinate 4,123,058 of NZ_CP055055.1, read as the reverse complement.
ACTGTTCAATGGTCAGTGTCAGTGGCGGTTCAATGCGGATCGTTTTGGCGTTATTGAGCGTTCCGGCCACCAGTACGCGCTGGCGGAACATCTCGCTGGCAAAGTTATAGCCGATTTCGTTATCAACAAACTCAATCGCCATCAACATCCCTTTACCACGCGCTTCCTGTACCAGATCGGGATATTCCCGCGCCAGTTGACGGAAACCGTCCAGCAACATATCGCCTTTTTGCTCAGCCTGAGCCGGTAAGTTCTGCTCCAGCAACACATTGATGGTCGCCAGCGCCGCCGCACAGGCCAGCGGGTTGCCGCCAAAGGTGGTGGTATGCAGGAACGGGTTGTCGAACAGAACTGAGAACACCTCTTCAGTGGCGATGGTTGCGCCAATCGGCATCACACCGCCGCCGAGGGCTTTTGCCAGGCACAGGATGTCCGGCTGTACGTTCTCATGTTCGCAGGCGAACATCTTGCCCGTGCGCCCCATGCCCGTTTGTACTTCATCGAGGATCATCAGTGCGCCGAACTCATCGCACAGCTTACGCACGGCGGTGAGATAGCCCGGCGGCGGCAGAATTACGCCACCTTCGCCCTGAATCGGTTCGAGGATCACCGCGGCCACATCATCACCGGTTTTTTTGCACTCATTAAGAGCCGTGCGCATGGCTTCGATATTGCCAAACGGCACATGACGGAACCCTGGCAGCAGTGGCATAAACGGTTTGCGGAAGGTCGATTTCGCCGTGGCCGACAGCGCGCCAAGTGATTTACCGTGGAACGCGCCGCTGGTGGCAATAAAAGTAAATTTGCCGCGCGGCGACTGATAAGCCTTCGCCAGCTTCAGCGCCGCTTCAACGGACTCGGTGCCGCTATTACAGAAGAAGCTGTATTTCAGTTTACCTGGCGTTAGCGCAGCAAGGGTTTTCGCCAGCATAGCCCGTAACGGATCGAGTAGCTCCTGGCTGTGCAGTGGTTGTTTCGCAAGTTGATTCTGTACGGCGGAAACCACAACTGGATTACGGTGCCCCACGTTGAAAATTCCAAAACCTCCCAGGCAGTCGATAAACTCCTGTCCCTGGGTGTCGACAAGCGTATTTAAACCTCCCGCTTGCCACTCTACGGCTCCGTAATCCCCGCCGGCGGTAACAGATTTGCGATACTCTAAAAACCCCGGATTGACATGCTCTTTGAAGTATTCAATCACCTCTCGGTTAAGTGCTTTCATCTCCTCATGATCCAGCGTTCGCTTTTCAATGAGATTCAGGGCGTGGGCGCTGCACGCTAAAGCCGATGCGCTCGAAGGTAACCTGTTCAAAATATGCTCCGGAGGCTCGCGTATCACATGATACCGATTTAAGTATTGCAGGGATTGCGCCACTCCGGCTGCGATCGCGAAAATCGGGATAAACACAAATGTGGTTATCATTTGCGCAATATTTAATGCTATTTGTTAACATTCGTTGTTATTTTGCACGGTTTTTGTCGGGTATGGATTTGATAATTGCTGCGCAAATGCACGTTTTCAGGGCAATAATTGCCTGATTTTTGGGCAAGATAATTAACGTTTTCGTATAGTAACAGAGTGAAAGTATTTTAAATCAAGGAATTAGATTTGTGCTTTAATCGCAAATTGCGATCTAAATCAAATTAATCGGTTAAAGATAACCGCAGCGGGGCCGACATAAACTCTGACAAGAAGTTAACAACCATATAACCTGCACAGGACGCGAACATGTCTTCTCATCCGTATGTCACCCAGCAAAATACCCCGCTGGCGGACGATACCACTCTGATGTCCACTACCGATCTGCAAAGCTATATCACTCATGCTAATGACACTTTTGTGCAGGTGAGCGGCTATACCTTGCAAGAGTTACAAGGGCAGCCGCACAACATGGTGCGTCACCCGGATATGCCAAAAGCGGCGTTTGCGGATATGTGGTTCACCCTGAAAAAAGGGGAGCCCTGGAGCGGCATCGTGAAAAATCGCCGCAAAAATGGTGACCATTATTGGGTGCGGGCCAATGCGGTACCGATGGTGCGCGAGGGAAAAATCAGTGGCTATATGTCGATTCGTACCCGGGCGACGGATGAAGAGATCGCGGCGGTGGAGCCGCTGTACAAAGCGCTGAACGCCGGACGTACCGGTAAGCGTATTCATAAAGGCCTGGTGGTGCGTAAAGGCTGGCTGGGTAAACTGCCTTCATTACCGCTTCGCTGGCGGGCGCGTGGAGTGATGACCCTGATGTTTATCTTGCTGGCGGCCATGCTTTGGTTTGTTGCTGCCCCGGTGGTGACGTATATCCTCTGTGCGTTAGTGGTATTGTTGGCAAGCGCCTGTTTTGAATGGCAGATTGTCCGCCCGATAGAAAATGTCGCCCGTCAGGCGCTGAAGGTGGCGACCGGAGAGCGTAATAGTGTTGAGCATCTGAATCGCAGCGATGAGCTGGGGCTGACATTACGCGCGGTAGGGCAGCTTGGCCTGATGTGCCGTTGGCTAATTAACGATGTCTCAAGCCAGGTGTCCAGTGTCAGAAACGGCAGTGAGACGCTGGCGAAAGGCACCGATGAACTGAACGAACATACCCAGCAGACAGTTGATAACGTTCAGCAAACGGTGGCGACCATGAACCAAATGGCGGCGTCGGTGAAACAGAACTCTGCCACAGCGTCGGCTGCCGATAAACTGTCAATCACCGCCAGTAATGCGGCAGTGCAGGGCGGGGAGGCGATGACCACGGTGATCAAGACAATGGACGATATCGCCGACAGTACCCAGCGCATTGGCACCATTACTTCGCTGATTAACGATATTGCGTTTCAGACCAATATTCTGGCCCTGAATGCGGCGGTGGAAGCGGCGCGTGCCGGCGAACAGGGCAAAGGTTTTGCAGTGGTGGCGGGGGAAGTGCGTCATTTAGCCAGCCGCAGCGCCAATGCTGCCAACGATATTCGCAAGCTGATTGATGCCAGTGCTGATAAGGTGCAATCCGGTTCGCAGCAGGTACACGCCGCCGGACGGACGATGGAAGATATTGTGGCACAGGTGAAAAACGTCACCCAGTTGATTGCCCAGATTAGCCATTCAACGCTGGAACAGGCCGATGGGCTTTCCAGCCTGACCCGTGCAGTGGATGAGCTTAACCTGATCACCCAGAAAAATGCCGAGCTGGTGGAAGAGAGTGCGCAGGTGTCGGCGATGGTGAAACACCGCGCCAGCCGACTGGAAGACGCGGTGACGGTGCTGCATTAATCGGTATGCAGGATTCGGCGGTTGGAGCACAATGCCTGATGCGATGCTGGCGCATCTTATCAGGCCTACGGGGTATGTAGGGTACGCCGCATCCGGCAATCGGTGATTAATCCAGTTGCGTAATATCAAAAGCGGCGCGGTCGATCACCGCAATGATCTTTTTTATTTGTGCATCAGTGATATCGCTCTGGTTGACGCGTAAATCCAGCACCGCTTTAAAATTATCCAGCGCCCGCTTCATTTGCGGGTTCTGACGCAGCGCAGCGCCAACGCAACGCGCTTTGATGCGTTCTTCAATCATCTCCACTTGTTCGCGGTTTTCTTCCAGCCACTGCGCGCCCTGTTCGGTCAGCGCAATCTGCTTTTTGCCGCCTTCTTCTTCGCGGATGGTAATCAGCGACTGCTCCTGGAGAAAATCCAGCGTTGGGTAGATGACGCCCGGGCTTGGGGTGTAATTCCCCTGGGTCAGATTTTCAATCGCTTTAATCAACTCGTAACCGTGGCTGTCATCGCGCGAGAGAATATCCAGAATCACCAGACGCAATTCACCGTGACCAAAGAAACGTTGCCGACGACCGCCGCCGCGACCGTGGCGACCACCGCAACATTGGCCGTGTTCATGCTGGTGACCGTGTCCGCAGTGCTCGTGTTCTGACTTCTCACCTTTGCAGCAGCCCTCATGGCGTGGCTGGCCTTCATGTTTACAACACCCTTCGTGATGATGGCTCATATCAGCCTCCTTTTGCTTAATTAGATATATCTAATTTATATCTGATATGAGCACTCTTGCAAGAATAAAAATGATTTTTAAATGTGGACTCATCTCACACGTAGGCCGGATAAGGCGTTCACGCCGCATCCGGCGTTGAGTAATGATGCCTGAGGAGAGGCGGTTCGTCTTATCAGACTATAGACATATCAGTTCTACAAATCGCTTGCATTTATCATGATTAACAATCATTATCATTTATGAAAATTATTTAGATATATCTGATTACCATCACGAAGGCGATAACAATGAATAACTCCCCCCGCTACCCGCAGCGCGTTCGCAATGATCTGCGCTTCCGTGAACTGACTGTGTTACGCGTTGAGCACATCAGCGCCGGTTTTCAGCGCATTGTCCTCGGCGGCGAGGCGCTGGACGGTTTTACATCGCGTGGCTTTGACGATCACAGCAAACTCTTCTTTCCTCAACCTGACGCTCACTTTGTGCCGCCAACGGTAACGGAAGAGGGCATCGTCTGGCCGGAAGGACCACGCCCACCGTCGCGTGACTATACGCCGTTGTATGACGAACTACGCCATGAACTGGCGATTGATTTCTTTATTCACGAAGACGGCGTCGCCAGTAGCTGGGCAATGCAGGCCCAACCGGACGATAAACTCACGGTGGCAGGTCCGCGCGGTTCGCTGGTGGTGCCGGAAGATTACGCGTATCAGCTGTATGTCTGCGATGAATCCGGAATGCCCGCACTGCGCCGCCGCCTGGAAACGTTGAGCAAACTTGCCGTTAAACCGCAAGTTAGCGCGCTGGTTAGCGTGCGGGATAACGCCTGTCAGGATTATCTCGCGCACCTTGATGGTTTTAATATCGAATGGCTGGCACATGATGAGCAGGCGGTAGATGCGCGTCTGGCGCAGATGCAAATCCCTGCCGATGATTACTTCATCTGGATAACCGGCGAAGGCAAAGTCGTTAAGAATTTAAGCCGCCGCTTTGAAACGGAACAGTTTGACCCACAGCGGGTTCGTGCAGCGGCCTACTGGCACGCAAAGTAACTGATATGTAAAAGAAAAAGGCTGACGATTTCTCGTCAGCCTTTGCTATATCTGGTGGCCCCTGCTGGACTTGAACCAGCGACCAAGCGATTATGAGTCATGAGGCAAGTTCGTTCTATATTGTTTTTGTTTGTTCGTGATTGCTTTATTAGTTGTTTGTAATCAATAAATTATGTGATTTTCCCTGTCTCCGCTTGGTTCCGTTTTTTCTTCATTGTACGATCGTTACCTGACCCATTACCTGACCCAAAATCACGAGTTATTCTGATTGTTACTGGTTTAGAAAAGAGGTTCTATGGCCGTCAATCTTACTGAAACAGCCATCCGAGCATTGAAAGCAAAAAAGACATCGTTCTATGTCTGGAGCAACAGCTCTCAACGTGGCACTGGACGACTTGGTGTCAAAGTTCAGCCTTCTGGCAGCAAGATTTTCTATTTCCGCTATTACGTGGAAAAAGGGAAAAAAGAAAGATTCATTCAATTGGGTATATGGCCTGAGATGAAACTGGCCACAGCGAATGAACTGACAAAAAAGTATGGTGCCTGGCTCATTGAAGGAAAGGATCCCCAGGCAGAACTGGAACGACAACAGTTTGCAGAACAGCAGCGGATACAACTCCATCAATCACAGGGCTCATTTGAAGCATTGATTCATGGTTATGTTAACAAAATGAAAATTGATAATAAGAGGACATGGCAGGATGTTCTGAAACGCCTTGAAAATGAATGCTATACAGTGATCCCCCGTGAAACTAAAGCTAAAGATGTGACTTCCGGACAGATTAAACATATCCTGGCCGGGATCATTCAGCGCGGTGCTGTGGTTCACTCTAACCGGATCCGTTCTTACCTGATGGCTGCATTTAACTATGGACTGAAAGCAGATAACGATCCGATGAACACAAGTGTAGGGATTACTTTTGGGCTGGAGGCAAATCCGGTGTCAGTGATACCGAAACAGTCATCTGCTGAAAAAGTCGGTGATACCTGGCTGACACTTGAAGAGTTGCGTTTTCTAATGGAACATTTTGCTGAAGCAACCAACGTTGGATTATTGATGCAACATTTGATCCGATTCTGTATCTATACCGGAGGGCAACGTCCTTTCGAAATGATCGCCAGTCAGTGGTGTGATGTTGATTTTCAACAAAAAACGCTGCTGGTGACTGCTGATGTCTCTAAAAATAAACGAGAGCATTTGATACCGTTGACTGAATCAGCATTACAGGAATTATCCTGTGTGCAGGAGTTAACAAAAGAAAAATCCAGCCCTTACATTTTTCCACTTTCGACTAATGGTAAGCGTCCGGTTCGTACGGACAGTCTGGCTCGCGCTATCATGTATTTCCGGGCTTTTAATCCTGACTTTAAAATTTTTACAGCACGTGACTTACGTCGGACCTGTAAAACGTTAATGGGAGAAGCTGGGATCAGTAAGGAAATCCGCGATCGTATTCAAAATCATGCGTTGAACGATGTCAGTTCAAAACATTATGATCGATACGATTATTTGCCAGAAAAACGCAGAGCACTTGAGATCTGGGAGGACCGGGTTAATAACTATCAACAGCAAACAGGCAATAATGTTGTCAATCTGTTTGGCAGAAGGTGAGGGAGTTCCTGGTTGCTGTACGAATTGTGTACAATTGATGGGTATTGTTGATGCACTTGGTTCTTGTATTGTTTACTATAATTATTGAGGTAAATTTTCGTGCCGGTATTACTCAGAGGGGATTCAAAAATGGCTGTAATTCCAATGTCTTACTCCCCTGCTACTGTAGCTCGTCGTTTTTCGATACTGGATGGAGTAACTATTCAGGGCGTGCTTTACCAGATCATCTGGGATCCAAAGACTCCGTTTGCTGCGGTAATCGAAGCTGCACCTTCTGTTATTGATGGTGATGTTCGCCATAAGGTTGTTGCCACTCTGGAGCTTCAGCGTCGTCCCCGGCTTGAAGGCGTGTTTGTCCAGAAATTCTGGGAAGAACAGGATGTTGCTCAGATTGAAGGGATTGTTGTCGATGGCGCTGTACGTGATGTTGGTCTTGCAACGTTTGTTTATGAAACGATAGTCACAAAAGCGGGCGTTGTACTATTAAGTGATAACGAGCAATATGAAGGAGGTAAAGCTCTCTGGCAGCATATTGCGCGTCGTTCAACGAATCTGAAGGTGTTTATTTTAGATACTGATTCCGCACGGTATTACCCGTTTGATGGCGAACGGATCAGTTATGACGGGAAAAGCATCCCGGAATCAGAAATCTGGAGTGAACATCCTGAGCGAAACAGACACGCTGTCGTTCTTGTGGCTGAATCTGTTAATGGTAAAGCCGCATAATTTGCTGAGTGTCTCATTTTTTGAGATCTTGCTGGAAAGTCTCCTTTGGGGATAGCGAACTGCTATCCCCTTTCTCAGTGAGTTACTGTTCGACCAGACATTTTCCCCATAAAGGTCGTATCGAGTATCTATCTTCGCTATATGGATTTATTTTATTTTTTTCCCTCTGTGCTATCAGCAACGTGTCGATCTCATCCTTAATAATGTGTTGAACTGCTTGACGGTAACGGTTAAGCGAAGTGTCACTGATATCTTGTGGAAGTTGTAGACTGCCATCTGCCTTGACAAGTTCATTTACACCATCTTTAATTCTGCGTCCCTGACCATCAGGTATACCTTCATTCAGATCATAGCCTTTTAGTCCTGCAAGACGAATATTCACGTCAATCTTTTCTGTACGTATCTTTTTGTTACTTACCAACAGAATTTTATTGGCGTTATACCATTTTTCAAATATTTCCAGTTGTTTCATGATGTTTGTGAAGTTATTCAGTTCGCTCCTGAATTCAATAGATTTTCTAATTTTACGCTCTTTTGCATCAATGTTTATTCCTGGATAATTTATTTCCATTTTTAACGGTTCTGTGTATGCCTGTTGCAGGCAATCAGCAAGATTCATTGCTGCATCCTGCAGGGTATTGGTATAAATCAGTTTCAGAAGTTCATCACGCTGTATAGTGATTTGACAATAGTCTTTTTCCCATGCGGTGGTGTTTTCAATCGTGTCACTTTCATCGGAAATAATTGTTGTGAACTTCCAGGTGTAACGAATAAAATCATTTCCTTTAAAATATTGCACTAATTTATTTAACCATTCATATATTTCCAGAGCATAAAGTTTAACGTATCCATCATATATTATCTTTGTTGCATTTTTGTTGGCTAGCGAAAACATTTTGTCCACGAATTCTGTACGCCCGATTGTTAGCAATTGTTTTCTAAGTTTACTCACATCGTTAGTATCTGGTTTCTCACAATTCCAGGGACTTTTGTATTCATTTTCAAAAGGAGAAAGCCATTCAGGAATCTCTGTTTCTGAGTGATAGCAGTTGTTAATAGCCAAACCAAGGGTTCTGGCAAGTATCGCTGATTCATCAATTTGATGGTATCGGTTCAGTTGTTCCAGTAATTCTTTAGTACATGAGTGCGCAACAGAAAGATCCTGATGGCAATATCCTTGTCGAACCAGAGCGGGAAGTGGTGAGCAATGAGCTTTACAATCTGTCAGAATATTGAACAAATCGTTTCTGACGAATTCTTCCATCTCAGGTGTTTTCCAGCCACCACTATTTTGGCCGACAAATTTTGCTGTTGGTTCCCTGTTCATATCTCCCCAGGTTTTCAGGCTGACGAGTCTGTTATCAAAACCATTGTATAAATGGCACATAACCTGAAAAGCAGCATACAGATCTTTAGATAGTGGATTATCGGTCTCACTTATGGAGTAGTTCTCTCTGTTTTTCTCTAAAATACTTTGGAGTTTTGTGTTAGCGCGTAATGCCGAGAGAATCCGATGTTGTTCATCAAACCAAGGACGATATTCTGGATCCAGATACAATCTGCGTGCTTTGAAAATGAGTAGAAGCAACTGTTCGGAAACAGCTTCATGTATGTGGGGAAACGGCATGGAGGTGCCGGATAAAACACGATAGTACGGGTGGTTTGTTTTTACCTTTTTAGTTACCATAATGTTAAATTCTTCCGTCTATTGCATAGCTGTTTCCAGTAGAGAAACTTGATACAGTCCTTTGTCAGGACATTGATACAGAGTTAACAGCCTCTACGAAATGGGAATCAGTTATGCAGTGGCATTATACGATGCTGAATCTAATACGATATCCTTAGCGTTTATTCCTGATTTTTTTACGAGCATTCCCTTTTGTTGCATATTGCTCAGGACGCAAATGATTTTACGGTTATAGCCCTCTACAGTCACGTCACTTTCATCTGAAAATATGTATCGTTTTCATTCAATTATTATCTTTTGTCTGCACTTTAGCTTTAGAAAGTTGGCAAAAATCAACTCCCTCTTACAAGTTCTATTATCGCCAGAAGATAATTTTGTGAACTTCGTCACGTTTTCAAACTAATGTTGTGGGGGCTTTTCTGGGGAGAATTTTTGGTCACTACCCCTCCTCTTGATATCATAGATTATAACAAGATTTTTTTTGTTTTTGTCTGCATAAAATAACCTACGAATATTGTGATTTTGATTTTTATTTTGTATACCAAAAAGCATTGTTTAAGTTATTTTTATATTGTGACTTTCTTTGTTGTTATTGTGTTATTAGAAGTCAGTTAATTAAATCATTTCTCGCAATTTGATTTCTTGGTTGTGCAAATGTATTGTTTTGCTCGTGAGTTGCTGGTGCTGTTCAACAGCATACCACTACAGATAGATGTAGTGATTTGAGCAGCTCACATGCATATACAATCTGAAAATCATGAATATATAAGGAGAGCAATATGTGGAAGCCGTTAAGAGATGAGAACCGTTTATCAATTTTGAAGATCTATGGATACACCTGTGACAGACTGGTACGAGAAAAGGAACGCCAGAAAATTACGTCTATTTCTCGTTCACAAGCCTGGAAACTGGAACGTGAAGGAAAATTCCCGCCACGTAAAACTATTGGAAAGAAATCCTGTGGGTGGTTATTAAGTGATCTATTGTGGTGGATTAGTCAGTATTAACCTTATAGTATCAGAATAATATATATTTCTATATTTTAATTTTATAATTAAAAAGGAGTTTCATGATGAAACGTGTCTCTTTCTCTCTTGCAGAAACATATGAAGCTGATGTAATTAAAAAGTATCAGCATTTAAAAAAATGCTCATTTTCAGCAGCGATTAAAGAGTGTTTAAAGCTAGGGGCTCCTGTTTTAAACAGGATAAATGAAAATATTGCTGCTATAACTGATATAGAGGATAAGCTACGTCAGTTTTTTAATGAGGAACCATTTGTGCAACGGACAAAGCCTGAAATAACAAAAGGAGAGTTTTTTCATAGCATTTATAAATCGCATATCAAATATGAATATGATGTTCTCGATAGAAAGATATTTCCTCATGAAAGCACCAGAAATGCTATGGGAGTTGCAGAGAAAAAGGGAATTAAAGAGAATGCGACCTTAATGCTGGAATATTATAAAGTTGAGAAGGCAATTTGTATTTACACGAACAGAAAAGTTTCCCATACCCTGAATCGTGCAGGAGGGTTTTATAAAACCATTCTGATTAAAACCAGTGTTTTTGGGGATTATTTTTTTGACTTTTGCAATTCAGTTTGCCTGCCGATAGATGAGTTGATTGAGTATGGTACGAAAGAAACAGTGAGGCGACATCAGATTCGTAGTACAGGATTTTGTACTTTTCATATTCCGATTTTTTATATCAATAATAAGGCTGTAATAGTGCCTGTTCTGAGAACAGAGGAAGTTTCACAAAGTTCCAGAACAGGTGGAGATGTTATTATTATTAACCCATTTGAAGATGAATGATTATGGCCCGCGTAGATTTATTCATAACCCAGAAATCGTGGTGTAAATGATGAACAGAAACCGCTTTCTGAGGTTAAAGAGAGCAATCATTACCCGGGAGTGGCCAACTCTTTTATCGAGTACTTTTCCGATGTATCTGGAGAGCCTCCCTTAGAAAAGAGTAATGCGACTCAGGAAAAAACAGGTTCAATAATTAATTCATGACACCAGTTTGAGGCATTATGGCGAGTTTTGCATACATAGACTCTGAAAAATGGTCAAAACTTAATCGCTTAAAATCCATGATTCAGAGATATTTTAAAGAACCACTATTGCAGTTAACAGGCGAATTGGGTCGCCCGGATTATACTCTGGCAGACAGAAAACGGTTAGTTCGACTCCTGACGCAGGATATGCAAAGGGGTGATATTCTGATTACTAAATCGTTAACTTGTTTTGGTAATACGCCGAAAAAAATACAGGAGGTTTTATCTTTAAGTATCAGACAAGGTATTAATATTTGCTTTTTTACGTCATCAGAGTTGCCGGATGGTGATGATATTCCTGTGGTACTCACCGGGATGATTTTACCTACAGATATTAGAGGAAAAATTCCCGACATCAGTATCCGGAAAATTAAAAGAAAACCAGGAAGGAAAGAAGGGAGTATTCATAGTAAAAATATCAGACAGTTGAAATTGCAGGGGTTCAGTCAGTCACAAACAGCCAGAAAATTAAGCATCAGTTTATCCACTGTAAAAAGACACTGGGATAAAGGTATTGTTGATCTAACTGCAGAGTAACATTTTATAGTCCTTGTAGCTATTGGCAATGGAGTTATAAATACATGTGCGTTGGATAGGTAATATATATTATATCTGTGATGTATAGTATATGTGTAATGATGGATATGATGTACTAATAGAGCTAATGGTATTCTGATACCAAATAATTAGTTGTGTGTAGATCATAACTCTGTTTAATGTTTTAGAACGTTCTAATGTAACTGTGTAACATCATCCTGTTCTCTAATGTAACAATAGGCAGTAGCGTTTTTCTTAATTGACGCCCAGAGGGTTATATATCCCTCTGGGAACTACTGATACGAATATTAATATCTGCTTCTGTTGTGTATTGGGTAGGTTAACTATTAGCTTATCTCTGAAAGCAAAAGGAATATTAACATGATTACGATTGAAACTCTTTACGGTGAATGTCATGAGGCTCACGGGTTAAAAATAAGAAACCAGGTGAATAACCTCTTCCAGAAACATCCCAGAATAACGGCAATACGGGTGGATCTCCATTATCCTCCCGTGATTGACAACGGGGATACCATTACCTGTTTTCCTAACCTGAGTCCCGGAGAGATATCTCGTTTCCGTAACTCGCTGAATGCGAAAATTAATGCAGATCAACACCGTAAAAAACAACAAGGCAAACGCACCTACGCAACGTCGGTTTGTATTATCTGGGCGAAAGAATATACGCAGTCCTTTAAATGTCATTATCACGTCTGCCTTTTTTTTAACAAAGACGCCTATTACCACCTGGGAGACTATGAGCGCTCTGACACCCTGAGAGGGTTAATTACCGGAGCCTGGTACAGTGCCTTAGGGTTAGAACTGGAAGATCACCAGGGACTAGTTCATTTCCCTGCTAATGGACGTTACATCCTGGATATTAACGATCCTGATTTCCCTGAGCAATATCAGCGCTTATTGGCACGTCTGGATTATCTGACGAAGCTCGACACTAAAGCATCAGGCCAGCGTAACTTTGGCTACAGCGGTTTTTGACCTATTGTAACTGTAAGGTGATTTATTATGTATACAGAATCAAACGTTAAGCTTTCCTGTAACGCCCTCTGGCAAAAGTATGTCCTTGCAACTCTGTATCGGGCTGCAGCTACACATCCTAAAATTAAATTATTACAATTTAAATTAATACCTTGCCCAGGTATGAACAAGGCAATTCCCTCTCTGATGGCTGATTTTACTGGTGAACTGCATAGACTAATTTCTGAATATTTGCAGTGCAAGCGACGTAAAGATAAATCTGTTGAGCCCGCCCCTTTATATTATCTCTGGAGTAGGGAAGCTGTGGCTAACGATACCACTCCTTATCTTATGGTACTGCTACTTAATAACGATGTCTGGTGTAAGAGTCGTGAGGTGGTGGCTCTCAGAAATCTGATTGAGCAGGCGTGGGGAAAAGTATTGGGTGAAGATAACTCCATTACACATCTGGTTGTGTATCCTGAAGTGCTGTCGTTGGTATTTGATGCAGCTAACACATACAACGCTGAGCCTGGTGTACTGGAACAGACGGCCCAGGCTTACATTGAATCGCATGGTGCCATTGAACGTCATCTTGGGTGTAGTGACTTTTAACGACGTCAGGTGATGCATAAGGGCCTTTCTCTGAGAGACCCTGTTTACACAATTAAATAAATCGAGCCCGACCAACAATTTTGATGTTAACAGCAGGATTATTGAGGGGCAATCAATGTGTTTTTCGGCAGTGATTACGGTAGTGAACGGCGCTCTACTGTACGGGCTGAGCGGGACCTGCTGTCTGAATGGTATCTGCGCCATATACTGAGAGTTTTGCCGGAATGGCCTTCCAACCTGTTGATGAACTCTTGCCATGGAACGTAGCTCTTACCAATAAATAACCGTTAATACGGCGTTCGGGTAATGCTAACGATAATAGTACTCCTCTGGGCATTTTTAATTTATGTTTTCCGAAGCCATCGGTAGGTAATAGCGAATCATCACAGCTAAGTGTTATTTCAGGTTTGGCAACTGGCAGTATTGCCGCTCATATCGGTTAGGCTCCCTTCAAAATGGTCTCAAAATCCGCACAGTTCAAATCGGGAGGGCTTTGTTGAATAAATCAGATTTCGGGTAAGTCTCCCCCGTAGCGGGTTGTGTTTTCAGGCAATACGCACGCTTTCAGGCATACCTGCTTTCGTCATTTTGTTCAGCGCTCGTACCAGGGCCATAGCCTCTGCAACCTGACCATCGTAGTCACGCAGCGTCAGTGAACCCCCGAACAGCTGTTTTACCCGGTACATCGCCGTTTCCGCTATCGAGCGACGGTTGTAATCTGTTGTCCATTTCCACCGCGCATTACTCCCGGTCATTCGCTGATTAGCCACTGCACGGTTACGGTCTGCATATTCACCGGGCCAGTAACCCGCACCTTTTCGGGGAGGGATAAGCGCGCTGATTTTCTTACGCCGCAGTTCATCGTGACATAGCCGGGTATCGTAAGCGCCATCGGCGGCTGACCTGATTTTCCGGTGGGTTTGCCGGATTAACCCGGGGAAGGCCTCTGAGTCCGTAACGTTGTTCAGCGACAGGTCAGCGCAGATGATTTCATGTGTTTTACTGTCAACGGCGAGATGCAGCTTACGCCATATACGACGGCGTTCTTTGCCGTGTTTTTTGACTTTCCATTCGCCTTCACCAAAGACCTTCAGCCCGGTGGAATCAATCACCAGATGCGCGATTTCACCCCGGGTGAACGTTTTGAAACTGACATTAACCGACTTTGCGCGCTTGCTGACACTGGTGTAATCCGGGCAGCGCAACGGAACATTCATCAGTGTAAAAATGGAATCAATAAAACCCTGTGCAGCCCGCAGGGTCAGCCTGAACACGCGTTTAATGACCAGCACAGTCGTGATGGCGAGATCAGAATAGCGCTGAGGTCTTCCCCGTGATGAAGGCGTTGCCGACTCATACCAGGCCTGAATAGCTTCATCATCCAGCCAGAAAGTTATGGAGCCACGGTTGATGAGGGCTTTATTGTAGGTGGGCCAGTTGGTGATTTTGAACTTTTGCTTTGCCACGGAACGGTCTGCGTTGTCGGGAAGATGCGTGATCTGATCCTTCAACTCAGCAAAAGTTCGATTTATTCAACAAAGCCAACAACCTTATTACGCCCAGCCTCTTTCGCATTATAAAGCGCATTATCAGCCAGCCGATAAATCTCATTCGGTTTTAACGTATTTCCATGCACCACCACGGCACCAATGCTAATCGTCACTTTTTGCGGGATTGCATATTCAGGATTATCACCCGTCAAACGCTCAACATTTGCCCGAATCCTTTCAGCTAAGGCTTCCGCATTTTCATGATCGATCTCCGTCAGCATGACACCAAACTCTTCTCCGCCAACGCGTGCTAAAAGATCGTTTGGCCGTATACTTTTCCCGATGATTTTCACCACTGTTTTAATCACTTGATCGCCAACCGGATGCCCCCAGGTGTCATTGACTTTTTTGAAGTGGTCAATATCCATAATCATGACGCAGTACGGTTTTTTTTTGGCTAATGCTGATTGATTTTTCAGTTCATTGAAAAAATAATTTCTGTTAAAAATATTGGTTAATGGATCGCGATGTGCAATATCCTTTGTCACGCGCAACGCACTGAATACATGACACATGAATATCGCCATAACTGTTAACTTGCTGAACAACTCAATAGTTCGACTAATATACCAAATGGATACACTATACCTCCCTATAAATAAAAGAGAGACATTATATAGCACAGCACAAAAAGCAATCACCGATACCCCATTCCAGATATCACTACGCAAACGATTGAAATATAAATTAACTGCCAACAGCATTAACCACATAAATATCAGCATGATAACATAAGACGTTTTCCACACAACTCGGCCATTTTTATTTAATAACTCAGCTATAGTTAAACTATAGTTCTCACATTGGCTACTAAATATGAAAGCAATAATGGGCAGGCCAACTATAAAAATCACACTGATGTAAAAAACGATTCTTTTATGCCACCTTTCACACAAATCATTTTTTTCATTCAACTTAATTACCAGCGCCAGATTAATCAATAAACATAAGCTTACCTGCCTGAAAAAATAATAAATAGCAGTATCATTTTGAATAATGCTGTTAGTTAGCCCCCCCTCAATAGGTTGCTGAATGATAATGACTGTTTTAATGAAGTAAATCAGACAGCTAAGAAAGGCTAAACCAAGTATACAGTTTGAAAATTGTCGACGATCATAAATGAAATATAACTGCATAAAAATGAATGCTATTATATCAATAACAAACAAAGCAATCATAACCATCAGATATGTCGATTGCGGAACAGTCTCCTTAACAGTCGGCTGATGAAACCAACTATTCACCAAAATAAATGCAAGCCCGAACAACAAACTCACAAATACCGTACTACCAATTCCAAAATAGTCCTTCCTCATAAAGCCACTCCACCCGAAGGTTGTAAACTCCTTTTACACTATTAATAGATATAAGAAACATACCGTTGTCAATATGGATATCTAAATATAATAGATACTAACAAGCATAGTTGCGTAAGGGAATAATCACCATTTCAACATTTTACTGATTCACTACTGTTTAAAAGCAGTAAATACTCATAAATCTTTATAAGCCCACCCCCATAAAACAATAATTCTTATAGTCATTAAGAGTAATTATCGCAGAAAATAATGCTGCAACATCGCATTGCATCAGGGTTTTCGGAAAATCCGAAAGCACCATTCGGAATTTGCTGATTTAATTATTTTAATCCTGGATTACTTTGAAAGACGCATAGAGAATTATGCAGCATCCCCGTAGTTCTTCCCTTTTGGGATGGATTTTCGAGGAAAGTTAAGGATTTGATATGAACACTCAGCTCACCATTTCTTCTTCTCACTATCAACAATTCGCGTCTTTATTCCTCGTTTAATTACGGGCTTTGATGTGAATAAATCTTTTCTTTTCAGCTAACTAGAAGTTCGCGAAGAGAGTATTTTTTGCAATACATGGAGCAATACAGGATGTATTCAAGTAGTAAAAAAAGGTGCCCAAAAACCAAATTGGTTTTGAATTTTCTTACCGCTGCATTTTTAGCGTCGAGTCCCGTTGCGAATAGTGCCGTTAATAACGCCTATGATGCATTGATTATTGAAGCTCGCAAGGGTAATACTCAGCCAGCTTTGACATGGTTTGAACAAGAGTCTGTACTCAGTAATAACCAGATTGCTGACTGGCTACAGATTGCCTTATGGGCGGGACAAGATAAACAGGTTATGACCGTTTACAACCGCTACCGTCACCAGCAATTACCCGCGCGCGCTTATGCGGCGACTGCCATCGCTTATCGTAACACGCAGCAATGGCAAAACTCACTGACACTGTGGCAAAAGACTCTCGCTCTGGATCCGCAAAATAAAGATTATCAACGGGGACAAATTTTAACCCTGGCAGATGCGGGTCACTATGACACTGCACTGGTTAAACTTCAGCAGATTAAGTCCGGTACACCTGACAAAGCCAATTTACTCGCAGAAGCCTATATCTATAAACTGGCAGGTCGTCATCAAGATGAATTACGGGCAATGACAGAATCATTACCTGAAAATTCCTCTACGCAATATACGGAAGAATACATACAGGCATTACGTAATAATCAGCTTTCTGCCGCCATTGACGATGCCAATTTAACGCCGGATATCCGCGCTGATATTCATGCCGAATTGGTCAGACTGTCATTTATGCCTACGCGCAGTGAAAGTGAACGCTATGCCATTGCCGATCGCGCCCTCGCCCAATACACCGCATTAGATATTCTGTGGCAAAACAACCCAGACCGAATTGCACAATACCAGCGCATTCAGGTTGACCATCTTGGCGCATTGTTAACCCGCGAACGCTACAAAGATGTTATTTCCCACTATCAGCGTTTAAAAGATACAGGACAATCTGTTCCCCCCTGGGCACAGTATTGGGTGGCTTCCGCTTATCTGCACGATCGTCAACCGGGAAAAGCACAAGCGATGATGACCCAACTGTTCTATCACCAGGCACAACCAGATATTGAATTATCCGAAGAAGAGCGTGCAGATCTCTTTTACAGCCATCTTGAAAGTGAGAATTATAGTGGGGTGTTAATGCTCACTGATCACACCATTACTACAGCATCTCCATACCGTCGGATTATGGGTTCTCCTGTAACGATACCTAATGACAAGTGGCTACAGGGTTATTCGTTCCTTTCAGCGGCTGCGCAATACGGTAATGATTTACCACAAGCTGAAGCAATAACCCAAAATATGAGCAATAACGCACCGGGTAATCAGGGATTACGCATCGACTACGCCAGCGTATTACAGGCTCGTGGTTTACCTCGTGCTGCAGAAACAGAATTAAAAAAAGCCGAACTACTTGAGCCAAGAAATATACTGCTGGAGGTTGAACAGGCCTGGAATGCATTAACATTGCAGGAGTGGAAACAGGCGAAAGTATTAACTGAGGATGTGGTCGCCCGCAACCCTGAAGCCCCCGCGGTAAAACGTATACAGCGTGCGCTTGAAGTACATGACATGGCTGAACTACGTATTTCAGGTTCTTCTGGATTGGATTCCGAAGGTCCGGATAATGGCAAACATGATGTGAATTTTACCAGCGTTGTGTACTCACCACCGCTGAATGAAAACTGGCGTGCTTTTGCTGGTTTTGGCTATGCTGATGGTCAATTCAGCGAGGGGAAAGGGATTGTTCGTGACTGGTTAACTGGCCTCGAATGGCGTTCGCGCGACATCTGGCTGGAAGCAGAATTTGCCGGACGTTATTTTAATGGCGAACATAAACCCGGTGCACGTTTATCTGGCTGGTACGATTTTAACGACAACTGGCGACTCGGTACTGAACTGGAACGCATCTCTCATCGAGTCCCTCTACGGGCAATGAAAAATGGCATAACCGGCAACAGTGCGCAGGCATATTTACGCTGGTATCAGAATGAGCGCCGTCAATACAGCAGTTCATGGGCATTTACTGATTTTTCCGATGGAAACCAACGTCACGAAGTATTTATCAATGGTAGTGAACGGATGTGGTCTTCATCCCGACTGATTATTGATTTTCAGCCCACAATTTATTACGGCCAGAATACAAAAAAAGATACCCCCTATTTTAACCCGGAAAAAACGCTCGATATTGTTCCGGCACTGGAGGCAAGCCATTTATTGTGGCGTAAATACGAGAATAGCTGGCAGCAAATATTTAGCGCAGGCGCTGGTACCTCATGGCAAAAAAATTATGGTACCGATCTAGTTACACAACTGGGGTATGGGCAACGCGTTGCGTGGAATGACGTAATAGATGCAGGTGCAACGGTACGTTGGGGAAAGCGGCCTTATGACGGCAACAGAGAGCATAATTTATATGTTGAATTTGATATGACATTCAAATTTTAAGGATCATTATGTTACGCAAAGGAATAAGATATCTGTTTTTGTTGATTAGCATTGCTATGCTTTCTGCATGTTTTAATCACCAAAACAATAAGTTTACGCCACCACAAAGTCGAGAATCTTTAAAGGCAGAACATCCGTGGCCACAAAATAACTTTGTAGCCATCTCCTGGCATAATGTTGAAGACGATACTGCTGATCAGCGTTTCATGTCAGTGCGAACTTCTGCGCTTCGTGAACAATTTGCATGGCTGCGCGAAAATGGCTATCACCCCGTCAGCGTTGACCAAATTCGGGAAGCTCACCGTGGGGGAAAACCGCTACCTAATAAAGCGGTTTTACTCTCCTTTGATGATGGATTTCAGAGTTTTTACACCCGTGTATTCCCTATTCTGCAAGCATTCCAGTGGCCCGCATTATGGGCACCGGTTGGCAGTTGGATAGACACGCCGATGAATCAACAAGTGAAATTTGGCGATGAAATGGTAGACAGAGACTATTTTGCCACCTGGCAACAAGTGCGTGAAATAGGACGTTCGAAGTTGGTTGAGATAGCCTCGCATACCTGGAATTTTCACTACGGCATTGAGGCTAATCCCACTGGCAGCAAATTACCCGCTTTTGTTAATCGCATGTATTTTTCAAATAATGAGCGATACGAAACCGAAGCGGAATATCGCAACCGCATTCGTCAGGATGCCGTAAAAATGACCGAAAAGTTGAAAGCAAATGCTGGCGTAAATGCCCAGGTTTTTGTCTGGCCCTATGGTGCAGCAAACGGTATTGCGATTGAGGAATTAAAAAAACTGGGTTATGACATGTTCTTCACTCTGGAGTCCGGACTGGGAAATACTTCCCAGTTAGATTCTATTCCGCGCGTATTAATCGCCAATAATCCATCACTTAAAGAGTTTGCTCAGCAAATCATTGGTGTGCAGGAAACATCACCGGAGCGAGTTATGCATATCGATCTCGATTATGTTTATGATGCTGACCGCCAACAGCTGGAGCGAAATCTGGATGTGTTGATTCAGCGGGTGAAAGATATGCAAATTTCCAGTGTGTATTTGCAGGCTTTCGCCGACCCAACAGGTGATGGTCTGGTTAAAGAGGTCTGGTTTCCTAATCGCCTGTTACCCATGAAAGCGGATTTGTTTAACCGTGTTGCATGGCAATTAAAGACTCGTGCCGGAGTGGCCGTTTACGCCTGGATGCCGGTATTGAGTTGGGATTTAGATCCCGCATTACCCCGGGTGGAATATTTGCCATTTGATAAGCAAGCATCACAAATTCATCCAGCGCAATACCGTCGTCTCTCCCTTTTCGATGACCGGGTACGTGAACAAATTAGTACCCTTTATGAGGATCTTGCAGGTCATGCGTCTTTTGATGGCATTTTGTTTCATGACGATGCCGTGTTGTCAGATTACGAAGATGCCAGTGCTCCAGCAATAGCTGCTTATAAGAAAGCAGGATTTGCGACGAGTATTCGTGAAATCCGCGAGGATCCTGAGCAATTTAAACGCTGGACGCAATTTAAACGCAATGCCTTAACAGACTTCACATTAGCGCTAAGCGCCAAAGTCAAGGCTGTTCGCGGCCCACAAATTAAGACTGCGCGAAATATTTTTGCCCTCCCCGTTATGCAGCCAGAAAGTGAAGCATGGTTTGCCCAAAACTATGCCGATTTTCTACAAAGCTATGACTGGACGGCAATCATGGCAATGCCCTATATGGAAGGAGTTGATGAGAAATCTGCTGATCAATGGTTAATACAACTGGTCAATCAGATTAAAAGCATCCCTCAAGCAAAAGATAAATCTATTTTAGAATTACAGGCACAAAACTGGCAGAACAATGGTCAGCATCAGGCTATTTCTTCGCAAAAACTTGCTCACTGGATGAGCCTTTTCCAACTGAATGGAGTGAAAAATTATGGTTATTATCCCGATAACTTCCTGCATAACAAACCTGAAATAGACGTTATTCGTCCTGAGTTTTCCACAGCCTGGTATCCGAAAAATGATTAATCGTATCGTATCGTTTTTTATATTATGTCTGGTGTTATGCATACCCCTATGTGTAGCGTACTTTCATTCTGGCGAATTGATGATGAGGTTCGTTTTCTTCTGGCCATTTTTTATGTCCATTCTGTGGATTGTTGGCGGAGTCTATTTCTGGGCCTATCGTGAACGCCATTGGCCGTGGGGAGAAAACGCACCAGCTCCACAGCTGAAAGATAATCCGTCTATCTCCATTATCATTCCCTGTTTTAATGAGGAGAAAAACGTTGAGGAAACCATACACGCAGCTCTGGCACAGCGTTATGAGAACATTGAAGTTATTGCTGTAAATGACGGTTCAACAGACAAAACCCGTGCGATCCTGGATCAACTGGCTGCGGAAATTCCCCGTCTGCGAGTCATTCATCTGGCGCAAAACCAGGGGAAAGCCATTGCGCTTAAAACCGGAGCAGCCGCGGCGAAAAGCGAATATCTGGTGTGTATCGATGGCGACGCGTTGTTAGATCGCGATGCGGCGGCGTATATTGTTGAACCAATGTTATACAATCCTCGCGTGGGTGCTGTAACCGGTAATCCTCGCATACGTACACGTTCAACTCTGATAGGTAAAATTCAGGTTGGCGAGTTTTCCTCAATTATTGGTTTGATCAAGCGCACCCAGCGTATCTATGGAAACGTATTTACTGTTTCCGGCGTTATCGCTGCATTTCGTCGCAGTGCCCTGGCTGAAGTGGGTTACTGGAGTGACGATATGATCACCGAAGATATTGATATTAGCTGGAAGCTGCAGTTGAATCAGTGGACAATTTTTTACGAGCCACGGGCGCTGTGCTGGATATTAATGCCGGAAACATTAAAAGGGCTATGGAAACAACGCCTGCGCTGGGCCCAGGGTGGTGCAGAAGTATTCCTCAAAAATATGACCAGATTATGGCGTAAAGAAAACGTACGAATGTGGCCGCTGTTTTTTGAATATTGCCTGACGACAATATGGGCCTTTACCTGTCTTGTTGGTTTCATTATTTACGTGGTCCAGCTTGCAGGTGTACCGTTAAATATTGAATTGACACATATCGCCGAGACACATACTGCAGGAATATTATTATGTGCGTTATGTTTAGTGCAATTTATTGTCAGCCTGGTAATTGAGAATCGCTATGAGCATAATCTTGCTTCATCGCTTCTCTGGATTATCTGGTTCCCAGTTATTTTCTGGGTACTGAGTCTTGCAACGACGTTGGTTTCATTTACACGAGTCATGTTGATGCATAAAAAGCAACGCGCCCGTTGGATAAGCCCAGATCGTGGTATTCTGAGAGGTTAATATGAACAATTTAATTATTACGACCCGACAATCGCCAGTACATTTATTGGTTGATTATGTAGCTACGACTATCCTGTGGGCGTTATTTGCTTTGTTTATATTCTTATTCGCCATGGATCTGCGGTCGGGTCATTACTGGCAAAGCGATGCCCGAAGCAGACTTCATTTCTATTTTTTACTCGCGGCGGCGAATGCCGTCGTGTTAATTATCTGGGCGCTGTACAACAAGCTGCGTTATCAAAAACAGCAGCATCATGCAGCATACCAATACACGCCGCAAGAATATGCAGAGAGCTTAGCAATACCTTATGAGCTCTATCAGCAACTGCAAAAAAACCACAGGATGAGCGTACACTTCACTAACCATGGGCAAATAAAAATGGTGGTGTCAGAAAAAGCGCTGGTCCGGACATAACCCCCTCAAAATGGAGCCCGGTACGCCCGGGCTCTGCACCAATAATACGCTTAACTGTATGCATGTAGCGTACGTTGGCAAAGTGCCGAACGTACGCAATCCTCTTTACCGAATCGGACGATCCCGACCATTTCATCTTCTTCGAAACGTTCCAGCGCGTCACTTAATCCGGAGCGCGCGCCGCGAGGTAAATCGCATTGCGTGATATCACCGTTGACAATAACCGTCACATTTTCCCCGAGGCGGGTTAAAAACATTTTCCTTTGCGCGGCAGTCACATTCTGCGCCTCGTCAAGAATGACGACTGCATTTTCAAAGGTACGTCCACGCATATAGGCGAACGGCGCGATTTCCACCTTCCCTATTTCCGGTCGCAGGCAATACTGCATAAAGGAAGCTCCTAAGCGCCGCAGCAGCACGTCGTAGACCGGGCGAAAATAAGGAGCAAACTTTTCTGCGATATCTCCAGGTAAGAAGCCAAGATCCTCATCGGCTTGCAATACTGGACGGGTGACGATAATCCTGTCGACATCCTTATGTATCAGGGCCTCTGCCGCTTTTGCCGCACTGATCCAGGTTTTTCCGCACCCGGCTTCGCCCGTGGCGAATATCAGCTGCTTACTCTCAATAGCCTTCAGATAGTGCAATTGCGCTTCATTTCGCGCGAGGATGGGCGAGGTATCGCGACTATCGCGGGCCATACCAATGGCTTCTACGCCGCTCATCTGCACAAGCGAGGTGACCGATTCTTCTTCACGCTGTTTATGGCTGCGCGAATCCCGTCTCAGCACACGTTTTGCCTCGCGACGAGCTTTGATCACTGCTTTTTGTCTTCCCATGGAGAGCACCTTGAGTTGTTTGTATTCATCACACGCGCCGTTGGCAGCGCGATTATGCGCACGAACATCAGAGGGTTGGTGGATTTGCCCCTATATTTCCAGACACCTGTTATCACTTAACCCATTACTGGCCCGCTGCCGTAGATATTCCCGTGGCGAGCGATAACCCAGTGCACTATGCGGATGCCATTCGTTATAATGCTCGAACGCCTCTGCAAGGTTCTTTGCTGCCGTTAACCCGTCTGGTTTGGGCATGATACTGATGTAATCACGCTTTATCGTTTTCACGAAGCTCTCTGCTATGCCGTTACTCTCCGGACTCCGCACCGCCGTGTTCTTCGGTTCAAGTCCCAGCATCCGGGCGAACTGGCGTGTTTCATTAGCCCGGTAGCATGAACCATTATCCGTCAGCCACTCCACTGGAGATGTCGGAAGCTCGCTGCCGAAGCGGCGTTCCACCGCTCCCAGCATGACGTCCTGTACTGTTTCACTGTCGAAGCCGCCCGTAGTGACCGCCCAGTGCAGTGCCTCACGGTCACAGCAGTCCAGCGCGAACGTGACCCCCAGTTTTTCTCCGTTATCACAGCGGAACTCGAACCCGTCAGAGCACCATCGTTGATTGCTTTCTTTCACGGCCACTTTGCCAGTATGTGCCCGTTTCGATGGCGGTACAGCGGTTTTTCGCTCAAGCAACAGCGCATTCTGGCGCATGATCCGGTAAACACGTTTGGCATTGATAGCAGGCATACCATCAAGTTCGGCCTGTCTGCGAAGCAGCGCCCATACCCGACGATAACCATACGTGGGCAGCTCTCCGATAACATGGTGTATACGGAGAAGCACATCCGTATCATCTGAGTGACGGCTGCGGCGACCATCTTTCCAGTCATCGGTTCGTCTGAGAATGACGTGCAACTGCGCACGCGACACCCGGAGACAACGGCTGACTAAGCTTACTCCCCATCCCCGGGCAACAAGGGAGACCGTCATTCCCGGTTCAAAGCTCTGCTGAACAATAGCGATCTTTTCCTGTGTAGTACGCCGTCTGCGTTTCTCCGGCCCTAAGACATCAATCATCTGTTCTCCAATGACTAGTCTAGAAACTAGTATTAAGACTATCACTTATTTAAGTGATATTGATTGTCTGGAGATTCAGGGGGCCAGTCTATATATCAATTAATCATTAGTTTAAAAGCTTGTTCAACTGCATACATCATTAGCGTTTAAGCCAGTGAACAGGAAGTTTACTGGCTTAATTACAGTAATATAGTGTATCGCTATGCTCACTGAGTCTTAGATCTCCACCGTCGGTCTAATATTCGCACTCCTGCTAACAACCGGTAATCAAATCGTCCTCCGGTATTGAAAGTTAATACACAAATCAGGATGATGGAGGCTCATACTGGTACAGCGCGACCACTTATGCAGGCGTCTCTGTCAGGTTTGTTGCCCGGATCACCCGCATCAGGGACAGGGCTGTTCAGTTATCCGCAGGAGAAAATATGTCACTCAAGGCTATCGCCGCCGAACTCGGGATCTCTGTCACCACAGTCAGCCGGGCGCTTGGCGGATTTTCGGACGTTTCCGCTTCGACCCGTGCACGTGTAGAAGCGGAAGCTCGGCGTCGTGGTTATCGCCCGAATACCCTGGCAAGACGTCTCAAAACCGGTAAAACCGATGCGGTCGGCCTGGTCTTCCCTGAACATGCTGTACTGTTCAGCAGTAGTGTGTTTGTGGATATGGTCAGTTGTATCAGCCGGGAACTGGCCCGCCATGATATTGACTTACTGCTGATAGCCGATGATGAACGGGCTGACAGCCACAGCTATATGCGTCTGGTCGAAAGCCGCCGGGTTGATGCCCTTATCGTGGCGCACACGATGGATAATGACCCGCGTCTTACACACCTGCAGGAGGCCGGTATTCCGTTTCTGGCACTCGGTCAGGTGCCGTCCGGTCTTCCCTGTGCCTGGTTTGACTTTGATAACCATGCAGGAACCTGGCAGGCCACACAGCACCTGATTGCCCTGGGCCATCAGCGAATTGCCCTGCTGAGTGAGGACAACTCCCGTGCCTATGTCACTGCACGACGTCAGGGATGGCGCGATGCCCTGAGTGAACATGGTCTGCCTGAGACCTGGCTACGCCGGGTCTCTCCCACCCGACGCTCAGGTTTCCAGGCAGTGACTGAGTTAATGTCACTTCCGCTTCCCCCGACGGCCATTATTACCGACAGTGACCTGATCGGTGATGGCGCGGCCATGTCGCTGCAGTTATCCGGTCATCTGTCCGGAGAGGATGCCGTCTCTCTTGTGGTTTATGATGGTCTGCCGCAGGACAGTATTATTGAACAGGATGTGGCTGCAGTTCTTCAGTCAACACGACATCGCGTCGGTCGTCAGATTGCCGACATGATACGCCAGCTGGTCACGAATGTTTCACCTGAAATGCTACAAGTACTCTGGCAGCCGGAATTTCATCCTGGCAAGACAACGCTTGCTCCCTCCGCCTGATTTTTAATCCCGCTCACAAATTCGAATCGTTTCGGTTGCTATCCGAAACGATTCGGATCAACAGTAAGGCATACCCGAAAACGGAGATGTCTTATGGAACCGATGTACCGCAGGCTGACCAGTCCCCACTCAGACCTGATTATTAAAACCCACCCGTATGCAGAGATTGTCTGGTGGGGATCCACCCTGAAACACTTTTCACCGGATGACTGTATCAGCCTGGAAAGGCCGGTTGCGAATGGTCGTCTGGATACCGACACCCCACTGACGCTGATGGCCGAAAACGGCGCGGGACTTTTTGGCTCGCCGGGGCTGGAGGGACACCGCAACGGGCTGGATGCGTCCCCTGTGTTCCGTACCATCAGCGTGGTACAGGCCGGAGAATCACTCACCCTGACCAGTGAGGATGCAGTGGCGGGTCTGCGCATGGTCAGTGAACTGGTGCTGACATCGTCCGGTGTGCTGAAGATGCGTCATGCCCTGACGAACCTCCGTGAAGGGGACTGGCAGGTGAACCGCTTCGCCATCACGCTCCCTGTGGCTGAAAGGGCAGAGGAAGTCATGGCCTTCCACGGACGCTGGACTCGTGAGTTTCAGCCGCACAGGGTCCGTCTCACACATGACGGTTTTGTGCTGGAGAACCGCCGGGGCCGCACGTCCCATGAGCATTTTCCGGCACTGATTGCCGGTGCCCCCGGTTTCTCAGAACAGCAGGGCGAGGTGTGGGCCGTACATCTGGGCTGGAGTGGCAACCATCGCATGAAATGTGAGGTCAAAACTGACGGACGGCGTTACCTCCAGGCGGAAGCACTGTGGATGCCCGGAGAAAAAGCCCTGAAGAAGGATGAGACCGTGTACACGCCGTGGCTGTACGCCAGCTATTCCCCGGAGGGGCTCAATGGTATGAGTCAGCAGTACCACCGTTTTCTGCGCGATGAAATCATCCGTTTTCCTGAGCAGAAACCCCGTCCGGTGCACCTCAATACCTGGGAAGGTATTTATTTTGACCACGACCCGAACTACATCATGCAGATGGCCGGACGTGCGGCAGCGCTTGGCGTTGAACGTTTCATTATCGACGACGGCTGGTTTAAGGGACGCAATGATGACCATGCGGCTCTGGGCGACTGGTATCTGGATGAACAGAAGTATCCGGACGGACTGATGCCGGTGATTAACCATGTGAAATCACTCGGCATGGAGTTCGGTATCTGGGTGGAACCGGAAATGATTAACCCGGACTCTGACCTCTTTCGCCGCCATCCTGACTGGGTACTGTCAATGCCGGGGTACACACAACCAACCGGGAGACATCAGTATGTTCTCAACCTGAACATTCCTGAGGCCTTTGCTTACATTTATGAACGCTGTTTATGGCTGCTGGGCGAACACCCAGTTGACTATGTGAAATGGGACATGAACCGCGAGCTGGTCCAGGCCGGGCATGAAGGTCGGGCGGCGGCGGACGCGCAGACCCGTCAGTTTTACCGGCTGCTGGATCTCCTGCGCGAACGTTTTCCCCGTGTTGAGTTTGAGTCCTGCGCTTCCGGCGGTGGACGTATCGACTTTGAGGTTCTGACCCGCACGCACCGCTTCTGGGCTTCTGACAACAATGACGCCCTGGAGCGCTGCACCATACAGCGTGGCATGAGTTACTTTTTCCCGCCGGAGGTTATGGGGGCACACATCGGTCATCATCGCTGCCATGCCACCTTCCGGCAGCACAGCATTGCCTTTCGCGGTCTGACGGCCCTGTTCGGTCATATGGGACTGGAGCTGGATCCGGTAACGGCCGGAGAAGAGGAATCCGCCGGTTACCGCCGCTATGCCTCGCTCTACAAAGAATGGCGGCAGCTTATCCACACGGGCACCCTATGGCGGGTGGATATGCCGGATGCGGCGACACAGGTGCAGGGGGTGGTCAGCCCGGATCAGTCGCAGGCGCTCTTCCTGGTGAGCCAGCTTGCCATGCCGGATCACACCCTGCCGGGTGCTCTACGTTTTCCGGGGCTGGCACCACAGGCCCGTTACCGGCTTCGTGTTGTTGACCATCCGGATATTCAGCTGGTCGGTGAAGGCGGGCATACCATGCGCAGGCTGCCCGGCTGGATGAACCAGACCTCCGACATCAGTGGGGAATGGCTGGCGCAGGCCGGTATTCAGCTTCCCGTACTGGATCCGGAAAGCGCCATGCTGATTGCCCTTGAACGTTTGGCATAAAAGGACCGGAGCCGGTCACGGCTCCCTGCACTCAGTCCCGTGAGGATAACAATAATGAATACTGTCAGTACTCATAAAAACCCCGATTTCTGGATATTTGGTCTGTTCTTTTTTCTCTACTTTTTCATCATGGCAACCTGTTTCCCGTTTCTGCCCGTCTGGCTGTCAGACATTGTGGGGCTGAGTAAAACGGATACCGGGATTGTTTTTTCATGCCTCTCCCTGTTTGCCATCAGCTTCCAGCCGCTGCTGGGGGTCATCTCAGACCGTCTTGGCCTGAAAAAACACCTGATGTGGATCATCAGCCTGCTGCTGGTCCTGTTTGCACCGTTCTTTCTGTACGTTTTTGCGCCGCTGCTGCGGTTCAACATCTGGGCCGGAGCACTGAGCGGCGGGATTTTTATCGGCTTCGTTTTTTCTGCGGGAGCCGGTGCCATCGAAGCCTATATTGAACGTGTCAGCCGCAGCAGCGGATTTGAATACGGTAAGGCCCGGATGTTCGGCTGTCTGGGCTGGGCGCTGTGTGCCACCACGGCAGGGCTGCTTTTCAACGTGGATCCGTCCCTGGTATTCTGGATGGGGTCCGGCTGCGCATTGCTGCTGGTCCTTCTGGTGGCGCTGGCGCGTCCCGGAACCAGTCAGACAGCGATGGTCATGAATGCGCTGGGTGCCAACTCGCCCGTGATTTCCGCCGGAATGGTGTTCAGTCTGTTTCGTATGCGTCAGATGTGGATGTTCGTGCTTTACATGATTGGGGTGGCCTGCGTCTATGACGTGTTTGACCAGCAGTTTGCCACGTTCTTCCGTGCATTTTTTGACACGCCGCAGGCGGGGATCCGGGCATTTGGTTTTGCCACCACGGCTGGCGAGATTTGCAATGCCATCATCATGTTCTGCTCCCCCTGGATAATCAACCGCATTGGTGCCAAAAACACACTGCTTGTCGCGGGTCTGATTATGACCATCCGCATCACAGGGTCGGCCTTTGCCACCACGGCTACTGAAGTGGTGATCCTGAAAATGCTGCATGCCCTTGAAGTCCCATTCCTGCTGGTTGGTGCGTTCAAGTATATCACCGGCGTGTTTGATACCCGGCTGTCGGCCACCATTTATCTGATTGGCTTTCAGTTCTCCAAACAACTGGCGGCGATATTCCTCTCAACCTTTGCAGGTCACCTGTATGACCGCATGGGGTTCCAGAACACCTATCTGGTTCTGGGCGGTATTGTCCTTGCGGTCACCGTGTTATCGGCTTTCACCCTGAGCAGTACCCGTAAAACGGCTGCCCCGTCAGCAGAAACCGCTACAGCACAGACGGAGGTTCGCTTATGAAACAGCGTCTTGCCTCTGCACAGGTTGCACTTGATACACTCCGCGCCCGTCGTGGTGATACCTGGTACCCGGTTTTTCATCTGGCTCCACCTGCCGGATGGATGAATGATCCGAACGGGCTTATTTATTTCAGCGGTCGCTATCACGCATTCTTTCAGCACCATCCGGCAAGTGAACATCAGGGGCCGATGCACTGGGGACATGCCACCAGTCCGGACATGCTGCACTGGCAGCATGAGCCGGTTGCGCTGGCACCCGGTGATGAATATGACCGGGATGGCTGTTTTTCCGGCAGCGCAGTGGACGACAACGGCGTGCTGTCGCTTATCTACACCGGTCATCTCTGTCTGGAGGATCGGGGGGATGACAGCATCATCCGCGAAGTCCAGTGTCTGGCAACCAGCCGTGACGGCATTCACTTTGAGAAACAGGGCTGCGTGCTGACGCCACCGGAAGGCATCATGCATTTCCGTGACCCGAAGGTCTGGCGGGAAGGGGGATACTGGTGGATGGTTATCGGCGCGCGGGATACCTCTGACACCGGTCAGGTGCTGCTGTATCGCGGCACATCCCTGCGGGACTGGCGCCAGGAACGGGTTCTAGCGCAGTCGGCAGCCGGAGAAAGCTATATGTGGGAATGTCCGGACTTTTTCCGCTGTGGCGACCATCACTGGCTGATGTTCTCCCCGCAGGGGATGACGCCCGGCGGATACCGGTTCCGCAACCGCTTTCAGAGCGGAGTTTTACCGGGTCACTGGCAGCCGGGGGCCGCCTTTGCCCTGAGCGGGGCATTTGAAGAACTGGATCACGGTCATGATTTTTATGCCCCGCAGTCCCTGGTCGCGGAGGACGGACGGCGCATCATCATGGCCTGGATGAATATGTGGGACTCCCCGATGCCTACAAAGCGTGAGGCCTGGGCCGGATGTCTGACCCTGCCGAGGGAACTTTTTGAACGCCATGGTCGTCTGTGTCAGCGTCCGGTTCGCGAAGCCGAATCCCTTCGCGGGACGTGCCAGCCGTTACACCCTGTAAGGCTCAGTGGCACGCAGTTGCTGGCTGAGGACGCACAGGCCGTGGAACTGGTGCTGACGTGGCATACCCTCGACAGTCAGGCAGAGCATTACGGCATCCACCTGGGAGACGGGCTCCGGCTGTATGTGGATAACCAGGCAGGACGGCTGGTGCTTTGGCGTCACTACCCGGATGAGGGGCTGGACGGTTACCGCAGTATCGCGCTGCCTGGCGCAGAATATCTGACGCTACGGGTTTTCCTGGACCGTTCATCGGTGGAAGTGTTCGTTAACGATGGCGATGCCACCCTGTCCAGCCGTATTTACCCGCAGCCCGGAACCCGCCGGTTGTCGCTATATGCAGCTCACGGCGAGGCTGTGCTGACGGACGGCTCACTGTGGACGCTGGCCTGAAATAATTCCACTGCCGTCGGTGACGGCAGTACTTTCGGTTCACCCGTAATGAAGGAAAGCACAATGGGATTACTGGGCAGGATTAAACAACTGATAAGTGAAAATGAGAAACCGGCGGAAGTCACCCGCGTGATGGCACCGCTGTCCGGTGAAATTGTCCCTCTGGACACGGTTCCGGATGCTGTGTTTGCCGGGAAAATAGTGGGGGATGGTATTGCTATCCGTCCTTCCGGCGGCGATACCTTGATGGCTCCTGTCAGCGGCACTATCGGTAAAATACTGGAGACAAACCACGCGTTTTCCATCCGCACCGACAGTGGCACTGAACTGTTCGTGCACTTCGGTATTAACACAGTTGACCTCAGGGGAGAGGGTTTCCGGCGTATTGCCCAGGAAGGCCAGCTGATCAGCACCGGTGACCCCGTCATCGGGTTTGACCTTGCGTTACTTCAGCAGAAAGCACAGTCCACGCTGACACCGGTGATTGTGGCGGACTCTGACCGTGTCCAGGAGATAACCCTGTTCTCCGGCCCGGTCATCGCCGGAGAAACACCGGTTTTTGATATCAGCAGCCAGTAAGCGCCATGAGTGACAATATCGCCAGCGGGCAGCTGGTATCAGGGAAAGCCGCACATCTGGCCTGGTGCGGGCTGGTAGCCCTGCATCTGGCCCGCCGGGATGGCCGGATTGCGTCAAAAATCCAGGAAAACCTGTTTCTAAACCGCTGGCGGAGCACAGCACTGAAACAGCACCGTTTTCCCCGCACATATCAGAGCCCTGCAGAGTGAAAGCGGGGCGAAAGATATCCGCAGCAGGCTGGAGTATCTGTGGCAGGCCTGCTCTGGTGATGTGTCGGTACAGACTGACCTGTTCCGCCTGACATTCGCCCTGGAAACCATCAGGGAGCAGGGCTGGTGCTGGCGGATACTGAGCGACCGGAAATGGGAGGGGCGTAATGTCGTGGTTCCGAACGGGGATGCCGGCAGCTTTTATCTTTCCCGCTCACGTCTTGAGGCGGCATTTGATTATCAGGGGAGGTTGCTGCATCCCCTGACCGGCGATGTGTCTGCCCTCGCTGCCCTGCTCCGGAATGCGGGTTGGTATCCAATTCCAGCCGGAACCACGGATATGGCGATGTTTGAGCTGTCTGTCATCCGCTGAATATGACTGATGAAAATCATGGAGTATGAATGAGTACAGTAAAAGTATGGGGTCTCGGTGATGCCGTGGTGGATTTATTACCGGAGAAGCCGGGCACGCTGTTGCAGTGCCCTGGTGGTGCGCCTGCCAATGTTGCCGTGGGCGTGGCCCGACTGGGGGGCCTGAGCGGGTTTGTCGGGTGTGTGGGGGATGACCCTTTCGGGCGTTTTATGCGCAAAACCCTGGCTGATGAGGGTGTGGACACGGCGTATATGCATACCGACCCTCTGTACCGGACTTCCACAGTGGTGGTGTCGCTGGTGCCGGGTGGTGAACGAACCTTCACATTTATGGTGCGCCCTTCGGCAGACCTTTTCCTTACCCCTGATGATTTACCGCCCTTTCGTGCCGGTGAATGGCTGCATACCTGCTCCAATGCCCTGAGTGCAGAGCCCTGCCGCAGCGCCACGTTTCAGGCCATGGAGAACATCCGGCAGGCTGGCGGCAGGGTCAGCTTTGACCCCAACATCCGGACTGACCTGTGGCAGAGCACATCGCAACTGCGTGAGTGTCTGCACCGGGCGCTCATGCTGGCGGATGTGGCAAAGGTATCGGAAGAGGAACTGTTCTTTATCAGCGGTGAACAGGATGTCCGGAAGGGAACCGATGTTCTGGCATCACATTATCCCCTGGCACTGCTGCTGGTAACCCAAGGAAAGGATGGCGTGATGGCTCGCTGGCAGGGAAAAAACCTGTACTTCCCGGCAACACCGGTGGTGAGTGTGGACACGACCGGTGCCGGTGACGCCTTCGTGGCAGGTCTGCTGGCAGCGCTGGCGGCAGAGGGGATGCCCTCCGGTGAGCAGGCACTCGCATCCGTCATCGAACAGGCCCAGCGCTGTGGTGCGCTTGCCACGACAGCAAAAGGTGCCATGACAGCGTTACCCCGTCGCCAGGATTTACTGAAACACCCCTGACCGTTTCCTGCCCGTAACCGTTGTGCACGTCATTTTTGTTGCGGGTGACTAAATCGATTTAGCTGTCAACAATACCTCTGTTTTTACAAGGATATAAAAATGAAAAAACACCTTCTCTCGTGTGCCATTCTGCTGGCCTGTTCCCCGGTCTTTGCGGCGGGGAATACCGACAGTATTGAAGCCCGGCTGGCGGCCCTAGAAAAACGGCTTCAGGATGCTGAAACCCGTGCTCAGAAGGCTGAATCACGGGCAACCGCTACAGAACAGCAGGTGCAGCAACTGGCCGCCACCCCGGCGACACAACCTGTTGTGCCACAGACCGTATCCGTACCACCGGAAAAGAAAGCGGACAATAGTGGTTTTGAGTTTCACGGCTATGCCCGCTCGGGTCTGCTGATGAACGATGCCGCATCCGGCAGCAAAAGTGGTCCGTATCTGACGCCTGCCGGAGAGACCGGTGGCTCGGTCGGGCGCCTCGGGAATGAGGGAGACACTTATGTGGAAACCGTGTTTGAGCACAAAAAGACGCTCGAAAGCGGGGCCACCACCCGGTTTAAGGTGATGCTGGCGGATGGTCAGAAAACCTATAACGACTGGTCGGCGAACTCCAGTGACCTTAACGTCCGCCAGGTGGTGGCTGAACTGGGAAATCTGCCGGACTTCACCGGGCCGCTGAAGCACAGTACGGTATGGGCGGGTAAACGTTTCGATCGTGACAACTTTGATATCCACTGGCTGGACTCGGACGTGGTTTTCCTCGGCGGAACCGGGGGCGGTATCTATGACGTGAAATGGAACGACACTCTGCGCAGTAACTTCTCCCTGTATGGACGCAATTTCGGGGAGATGGAGGATATCGATAACAACGTCCAGAACTATATCCTTACCATGAACCACTTTGCCGGGCCGTTCCAGCTTATGGTCAGCGGTATGCGGGCAAAGGATAATGATGACCGCAGGGACAATAATGGCGACCTTATCCATGCCAGTGCCGCCAGCCACGGTGTGCATGTGTTGGCCGGACTTCATAATGACAGTTTCTGGGGATTACGTGAGGGAACGGCGAAAATAGCACTTCTGTACGGGCATGGTCTGGGGGCGGAAGTGAAGGGGATTGGCTCTGACGGTGCACTACGCAGTGATGCGGATACTTGGCGTCTTGCTGCATATGGTACCACCCCGCTCGGAAACGGCTGGCATATCGCCCCGTCAGTCATGGCGCAGGGCAGTAAGGATCGCTATGCCCGTGGAGACAGTTATGAATGGGTGACCCTGAACACCCGCTTGATTAAGGAGGTGACGCAGAATTTTGCGCTGGCGTTTGAGGGCACTTACCAGTACATGGATCTGAAACCTGAAGGGTATAAGGACCGCAATGCTGTTAACGGCAGTTTTTACAAGCTGACGTTTGCGCCCACCCTCAAGGCAGGAGGTCTGGGGGACTTCTTCAGCCGTCCGGAACTGCGTCTGTTCGCCACCTGGATGGACTGGAGCAGCAGACTGGA
Source organism: Shigella dysenteriae (assembly GCF_022354085.1). NCBI lineage: Bacteria > Pseudomonadati > Pseudomonadota > Gammaproteobacteria > Enterobacterales > Enterobacteriaceae > Shigella > Shigella dysenteriae. Next base: position 4,088,228 of record NZ_CP055055.1, on the reverse strand, counting down.
TAACTACGCCAGTGATGATGCTTTCGGCGGTAGCGGGTTTAATGCAGGCGGGGAATGGAATTTTGGCGTTCAGATGGAAACCTGGTTCTGAACACTAACGCTCCCGGTGTACCGGGAGCGTTGCCGGTCATTGTCCCGTAAATGAAAGCGTTGTTCATCAATAGGAATTTAAACCCCAAAAAGATTAAAAAAACACCTGAAAAAGGGCGCTTTCTCAGCATCGTCACACATGCCATAACTTCGACGTCATCAATTAAATGGACTTCATTGATTGATACCGGGTATCGTGACGGGAGCCTGTTTAGGATTCTGTGTAAATGCCTTTTCTCAGAAGTGACCGTCCAGGCGGTCACCGAACTCGATAATAAAGCGGCTCATTGCCATTCGCCAGTCCTTCAACGGCATCGTCCATTTCTGGGACGCAGACTGGATTGCCAGCCACACCACTTTTTTCACCGAGTCGTCTGTCGGGAACACTTTACGCTTTTTGATCGCATGGCGGATCACGCTGTTTAGCGACTCGATGGCATTCGTCGTATAGATCACTTTGCGGATGTCCGTTGGATAAGCGAAGAACGTGGCAAGATTCGGCCAGTTAGCCTGCCAGCTTCGGCTTATCTGAGGATAGCGACTGTCCCAGGCCGCAGCGAACGCTTCCAGTGCCTGCTGACCTGCCTCTTCCGTGGGAGCTTGATAAATCGCTTTCAGGTCGCGAGTGACGGCCTTGTAGTCCTTCCATGACACGAAGCGCAGGCTGTTGCGCACCATATGCACGATGCATAACTGGATGCGGGCCTTCGGATATACTGTGTTGATGGCATCCGGGAAGCCTTTCAGGCCATCCACACAGGCGATGAGGATATCGTTCAGACCGCGGTTTTTCAGTTCAGTCAGCACATTGAGCCAGAACTTCGCCCCTTCATTTTCGGCCAGCCACATACCCAGCAGTTCCTTCTGACCTTCGATATTGATGCCCAGTGCCAGGAACACCGATTTGTTGATGACGCGACTGTCCTGCCGAACTTTCAGGACGATACAGTCAAGATAAACAATGGGGTAAACAGCATCCAGTGGTCTGTTTTGCCATTCTACAACCTGCTCCATCACGGCATCGGTGACCTGAGCCGCCCCGGGAATCCTGGAGACTAAACTCCCTGAGAAAGAGGTAAACAGAATGACTAAAAATACTCGTTTTTCCCCCGAAGTCCGTCAGAGGGCGATTCGTATGGTTCTGGAAAGTCAGGGCGAATATGACTCACAGTGGGCGGCAATTTGTTCCATTGCCCCAAAGATTGGCTGTACACCGGAGACTCTGCGTGTCTGGGTGCGCCAGCATGAGCGGGATACCGGAGGCGGTGATGGCGGGCTCACCACCGCTGAACGTCAGCGTCTGAAAGAGCTGGAACGTGAAAATCGTGAACTGCGCCGCAGTAACGATATCCTTCGCCAGGCTTCCGCTTATTTTGCGAAGGTGGAGTTCGACCGCCTCTGGAAAAAGTGATGCCACTGCTGGATAAGCTGCGTAAGCTGTACGGGGTCGGACCGGTATGCAGTGAACTACATATTGCCCCGTCAACGTATTACCACTGTCAGCAACAGCGACATCATCCTGATAAACGCAGTGCCCGTGCGCAGCGCGATGACTGGCTGAAGAAAGAGATACTGCGCGTATACGATGGGAATCATCAGGTATACGGTGTGCGTAAAGTCTGGCGTCAGTTGTTACGGGAAGGAATCAGGGTAGCCAGATGTACAGTGGCGCGCCTCATGGCGGTTATGGGACTTGCCGGTGTTCTCCGGGGTAAAAAGGTCCGCACTACCGTCAGCCGGAAAGCCGTTGCCGCAGGCGACCGCGTAAACCGTCAGTTTGTGGCAGAACGTCCTGACCAGTTGTGGGTGGCTGATTTTACTTACGGTGTGCCCGGAGTTCAGGGCGGGCATGGATGCTTAAATGAACCGCGAGTCTGTCTGGAATATTGAACCGGTAACTCACGATGAGAAACCCAACAATCCCACCGGGTGTGACGGTGGAGAACCTGAGCGGCAGTGACCTGCGGCATGCCCGCAGGGTGATGTAACCCGCTGACAACGGGGATTGAGGCGAGATCACTAAGCCGAGATGATCCTCAAGGTTAAGTACTGAAAGGCTGAAGAACATGAACCCGTTAATCCGCCTCTGTGGGTTGAAAACGTCACCACGGCCTACGTGATCTGACAGGCCGTGCAGGAGGAACTGGCAGTGATACGTAAGCACTGCCGGTCGAAGGTGTTTTGACATGTATGCGAAACACCGGGGCAGCAGCGTCTATCACGCTTGCATTGCTGACTTCTGCCAACTTGCGGCAAGCAAGGATAAAGAGTGCGACGGGCAGCCTCCTCAGTATGCCTGAGTCCAGGCCGGTAAACCGGGGAAGGTCAGCGACGGATGTTAAGGGGGCATGGCTCCGATGACGCGCTGGCTGGCGGAGCTTCCGTAGTAGTCCGCGATGGGGAAAGCCCATTACATGGCGAAGGGAAGCAGTTTGAATGTGTTTGCGACGTGAATTAACTGACCTAACGAGGTGAAGACCTTTGATAATCAGCGAAATGCAACGCAAGCTTGCCACATGGGCAGCCACCGATCCGTCCCTACGGATTCAACGGCTGCTGCGTCTGATAACACAACCAGAATGACTGGCTGAAGCGGCGCGGATCACGCTTTCATCAAAGGGGGCCCATACCCCCGGCGTTGATGGCGTGAACAAAACAATGCTACAGGCCAGACTGGCTGTTGAGCTGCAAATCCTCAGGGATGAATTACTCTCAGGCCACTACCAGCCCTTGCCCGCCAGACGGGTTTACATCCCTAAAAGCAACGGCAAACTGCGACCACTGGGTATCCCCGCGTTGCGGGATCGTATTGTTCAGCGGGCCATGCTGATGGCGATGGAGCCGATATGGGAGAGTGATTTTCATACGCTCTCATATGGCTTCCGGCCTGAGAGCAGTGTCCACCACGCGATCCGCACGGTGAAATTACAGCTCACAGACTGTGGTGAAACCCGGGGACGCTGGGTGATTGAAGGCGACCTGTCCAGTTACTTCGACACCGTACATCATCGACTGCTGATGAAGGCTGTACGCCGCAGGATCAGTGACGCACGTTTCATGACTCTGCTGTGGAAAACCATCAAGGCGGGACATATCGATGTCGGTCTCTTTCGGGCGGCCAGTGAAGGTGTGCCACAGGGCGGTGTTATATCGCCGCTATTATCGAACATCATGCTGAATGAGTTCGATCAATACCTGCATGAGCGCTACCTGAGCGGGAAAGCCAGAAAAGATCGGTGGTACTGGAATAACAGTATCCAACGGGGCCGAAGTACGGCGGTCAGAGAAAACTGGCAGTGGAAACCCGCGGTGGCGTACTGCCGCTATGCCGATGATTTTGTCCTCATCGTCAAAGGCACCAAAGCACAGGCGGAAGCCATCAGGGAGGAGTGTCGGGGTGTGCTCGAAGGCAGTCTGAAACTCAGGCTGAACATGGATAAGACTAAAATCACCCATGTTAATGACGGCTTTATCTTTCTGGGGCACAGGATCATTCGCAAACGCAGTCGTTATGGCGAGATGCGAGTGGTCTCAACGATCCCGCAGGAGAAAGCCAGAAACTTCGCCGCATCGCTGACAGCACTGTTATCAGGCAACTACAGTGAAAGCAAAGTCGATATGGCTGAACAACTCAACCGAAAACTGAAAGGCTGGGCCATGTTCTATCAGTTCGTTGATTTTAAGGCCAAAGTCTTCAGTTATATCGACCGTGTCGTGTTCTGGAAGCTGGCTCACTGGCTGGCCCGCAAATACCGTACAGGTATCGCTTCCCTGATGAGGTGGTGGTGTAAATCACCGAAACCGGGTCAGAGCAAAACGTGGGTTTTATTTGGTAAAACCAATCACGGCAAGCTCAGCGGCGAAATACTGTACCGGTTGGTGGGGCAAGGCAAGAAGCTGTTCCGCTGGCGGCTACCCGAAGGTAATCCCTATCTGAGGACGGAGACCAGAAACACGTATACATCGCGCTTTACAGAAGTGGCAATGGCGTTCGCCAGCATTTAAATGGAGAGCCGGATGCGCTGAAAGGTGCACGTCCGGTTCGGGGAGGAGAGGCAGGGAAATAGTCCGACTACGCCCTGCCTCTTACTCTACTCTGGACGGGTAAGCGCTGGGCGTACCTCGCCGTTGTTCTCGACCTGTTCGCAAGAAAACCAGTGGGCTGGGCCATGTCGTTCTCGCCGGACAGCAGGCTCACCATGAAATCGCTGGAAATGGCATGGGAAACCCGTGGTAAGCCCGGCGGGGTGATGTTCCACAGCGATCAGGGCAGTCATTATACGAGCAGGCAGTTCCGGCAGTTATTGTGGCGATACCAGATCAGGCAGAGTATGAGCCGGCGCGGAAATTGCTGGGATAACAGCCCAATGGAACGCTTCTTCAGAAGTCTGAAGAACGAATGGGTGCCGGCGACGGGCTATGTAAGCTTCAGCGATGCAGCTCACGCAATAACGGACTATATCGTTGGATATTACAGCGCACAAAGACCGCACGAATATAACGGTGGGTTACCGCCAAACGAATCAGAAAACCGATACTGGAAAAACTCTAACGCGGTGGCCAGTTTTTGTTGACCACTTCAGTGGGTGGTGGTGTTAAGAGCATGCGGTCTGCGTAAGAGAAAGGGGTGAGCATTTTACGCTGCTGTTGCTGCCGGATGCGGCTCGCGCCTTATCCGGCCTATAAATGAGCGTGAAACGCAGGCCTACAAATGAGTGTGAAATGTAGGCCTGATAAGCGAAGCGCCATCAGGAATAAGTGCCAGGTATTACACGCGGAAGTAGCGTGGTGGAATCAACGCGGAAAAGGCGTCGAACTTCTTCACCATCTTTTTCCAGAACAACATAACAACAATCCTCGATTTGAAACATCGGCGCTATTTTAGTCAGCGCCGACAAATCGTAAAGCCTGTCGCCTTGTTCCGTTTCTGGGGTGGTATAAACCTTTTTGGTCACTGTGTCGTCAAATACGATTGCCGCGAATTTGACGGGGTTGACAATGGCTTACGCCATAAACCAGTAATAAAAGAGACCGACTTTCAGGCCAAGGATCACAATGTAGGCACAGCAGTATTTCATGGTGCCAGACATGATCTGATTGGCCTGACCGTCCATTTTGGTGGCAGAAACCGCGATGGCGATGCTTTGCGGCGAAATCATTTTGCCCCCCGTAGCGCCAGAGGTATTGGCCGCCGCCAGCCAGTTGGGATCGATATGTAACTTGCTGGCAGCTATGGTTTGCAGCTTGCCAAACAGAATGTTCGAGTTGGTATCGCTGCCGGTAACGAACGTGCCCAGCGCGCCAATCACCGGGGCGAGGAAGACGTACGAGCTGCCGGTCAGATCGACAATCGACTGCGCCAGTGTGGAGATAATCCCGCTGAGATCCATCACCGTGGCCAGCGCGACGATCGCCATAATTGCCACGATAGAGTTTTTAAGCTGGAAAATCGTTTTGATAAATACTTCCAGCATCCCGCGTGCGGACGCTCCCTGAATAAAACCGCCGATAATGGTCGCAAAGATAATCAGCATCCCTGGTGTGGTCACCCATTCAACTTTCAGTGCCATCGTTTTGCCGTCAGCCAACGTGAAATGCAGCACCGAAGCCAGTTGGGATGCCGCGCCTTTTATTGTCGGAAACAGCGGCGAACACAGCAGGATAAACACAAAAATAAACAGATAGATAGAGCCCACGCGGAACAACACTTTTGCCGAGCGCGGCGTGGTTTCGCGGGTATGGCTGACCTCAATGCGCCACTCTGGATCGGTTTTCCCTTTGCGCAGGCGACTGACCATCGCCACGGCAAACAGGCTGACCAGGCTACCGGCAAAAGCGGGTAATTCCGCGCCAAGATGGATGGCGACAAAATATTGCGGAATCAGCGTGGAAATGCCGCAAATCAACGTGATCAGAAATACGCCGCGAATGGCTTTCAGGCCACCGCCAATAATGCAGACAATCACAAACGGCAGCAGGATATTAAACAGCGCGAGCTGCAAAATAATGGTTCCGCCTAAGGTATAAACCGGCAGATTAACCTGCTCTGCCAGAATAGAAACCGGGATCCCAACCGCGCCAAATGCGGTCGGAACGGTATTTGCTACGAGGGAAGCAATCGCCGCCTTCAACGGGTTGAATCCCAGCGCAATGAGAATACCGATCGGAATAGCGACCGCCGTGCCATAGCCCGCAGCGGCTTCAAGAAATCCACCAAAACACCATGAAATCAGCAGCACCTGAATACGCTTATCTTCGCTAATGCTGGCGAGAATATCGCGCAGAATATCCAGCGCTTTGGTCGCCTGCATGACGTTATAACTGAAGATAGCGCCGAGGATAACAATTACGATCGGCCATAGTCCCTTCAGTGCACCATAGCCTATCGCGGCTTTCAAATTTTGTACGGGCATTTCCCAGAATATTGCCGATAGTGCAGCGGTGAATACCAAAGAGATCAGTACGGAATAATGGATGGGCATTTTTAATTTCAGTATTAAAAATACCATCAGCAGCAAAGGAGAGAGTGCCAGAGCAAACATTAAATATTCGTGCATTACAATTCCCGATTTACTTTTTTAGACTGAGCTATATTTATGGGGAAGGAAGCTACCTGAATAATAAAATAAAAAATGCTAACTGAATCGCTTCAGTGAAATAAAGTTATAAAGGTTAATAATTGTATAAATAATGTTATTTTTTTTATTAAATATGAATAACCACTAAATATTACAACACCCATTAGAGTTAATCATTAATAGGTATGGGATGATCTTTGCAATAAATAAGTGTTTTGGCATCCCCTCAAAGGGCGAGGTATGAATTATATGGCGGTGGTAATTTCATTAAAAAATGTGAGCGGTACCGAAAGAAATAAAATGGGGTATTGCATGTGGATATTGATTGAGGGAATATTCTGCTTTGTCATACAAATGAACTTATAGCCATTTTCACTGGCCCTGATATAAGGAGCGGAGAGCCGCCCTCCATGAAACATACTGATAATAAGACCTTTTTGACGACTCTTACCCAATTGGTTGGCCCTGCTCATATCCTCACCGAACCGTCAAAAACTGCGCGTTACCGTAAGGGATTCCGCTCGGGTCAGGGTGATGCTCTGGCGGTGGTTATCCCCGGCTCTTTGCTTGAACTCTGGAAAGTCCTCAGCGCCTGCGTTGAGGCTGATAAAATAATCCTGATGCAGGCGTCGAACACAGGCCTGACCGAGGGTTCGACGCCAAATGGTAATGACTACGACCGCGAGATCGTCATTATCAGCACGCTGCGGCTGGACAGTCTGCATGTGCTGGATGAGGGCAAGCAGGTGCTGGCTTATCCGGGCACCACGCTGTACTCGCTGGAAAGGGCGCTGAAGCCGTTTGGCCGTGAGCCGCATTCGGTGATCGGCTCTTCGTGCATCGGCGCGTCGGTTATCGGCGGTATCTGTAATAACTCGGGCGGTTCTCTGGTCCAGCGAGGCCCGGCTTACACCGAGATGTCGCTGTTTGCCCGCATTGATGAACAGGGACGCTTGCAGCTGGTCAATCACCTTGGCATTGAGCTAGGTCAGACGCCAGAGCAAATCCTTGCCCGGCTGGATAACAATGTGATTGAAGCCGCGCTCGTCAACCATGACGGACGTCACGCGCACGATCACGACTATGTTAGCCGCGTGCGGGACATCAATGCCGACACGCCAGCACGTTACAACGCTGACCCGGATCGCCTGTTTGAATCCTCTGGCTGCGCGGGCAAGTTAGCGGTGTTTGCCGTACGTCTGGATACCTTTGAAGCCGAGAAGAACCAGCAGGTCTTTTATATCGGTACCAATCAGACTGATGTCCTGACTGAGATTCGCCGCCACATCCTGGCGAATTTTACAAACCTGCCGGTTGCTGGGGAGTATATGCACCGCGATATCTATGATATTGCAGAGAAATACAGCAAAGATACCTTCCTGATGATCGACAAACTTGGCACGGACAAAATGCCGTTCTTCTTCAACCTGAAGGGGCGTACCGAGGCCATACTTGAGAAGGTGAAGATCTTTCGCCCGCACTTTACTGACCGCGCGATGCAGGCTTTTAGCCATCTGTTCCCGAGCCATCTCCCGGCGCGGATGAAGACCTGGCGCGATAACTATGAACACCATCTGATGTTGAAAATGTCCGGCGAGGGTGTGGCCGAAGCCCAGGCATGGTTAACGGACTATTTTAAATCGGCCGAGGGCGCGTTCTTTACCTGTACCGCGGAAGAGGGCAGTAAGGCGTTTCTGCATCGTTTTGCCGCCGCGGGTGCTGCCATTCGTTATCAGGCCGTTCATTCTGACGAGGTTGAGGATATTCTCGCGCTGGATATTGCATTACGCCGCAATGATACCGAATGGTATGAGTATTTACCTGCGGAAATTGACAGTCAGTTGGTGCATAAACTCTATTACGGCCATTTTATGTGCCATGTATTCCATCAGGATTATATCGTTAAAAAAGGCGTAGATGCCCACGCGTTAAAAGAACAGATGCTGGAATTACTGCGCCAACGCGGAGCGCAATATCCGGCGGAACACAATGTCGGCCATCTGTATAAAGCGCCGGAAAATTTGGCACGTTTTTATCAGGAAAATGATCCGACCAACACTATGAATCCAGGTATTGGTAAAACCAGCAAACATAAAAACTGGGCATGAAATACGAATGAACATTTGTTTGATATCGCGATATCAAGCGCAATAAACAGAAATGAAGCAATGGAGTAGTTATTGTGAATGTAAATTTCTTTGTCACCTGTATTGGTGACGCACTGAAATCACGGATGGCACGAGACTCCGTATTGCTGCTGGAAAAACTGGGTTGTCGCGTTAATTTCCCCGAGAAGCAAGGGTGTTGCGGTCAGCCAGCCATCAACAGCGGTTACATCAAAGAGGCGATCCCCGGGATGAAAAACCTGATCGCCGCGCTGGAAGACAACGACGATCCGATTATCTCCCCGGCGGGCTCCTGCACCTACGCGGTTAAAAGCTACCCGACGTATCTGGCCGATGAACCGGAATGGGCGCTGCGTGCTGAGAAAGTTTCCGCGCGTATGCAGGATCTCACCTCCTTTATCGTCAACAAACTGGGTGTGGTGGACGTTGGTGCCAGCCTGCAGGGCCGCGCTGTGTATCATCCTTCCTGTAGCCTGACCCGCAAACTGGGAGTGAAGGAAGAGCCGCTTACGCTGCTGAAAAACGTGCGCGGACTGGAGCTGTTGACGTTTGCCGATCAGGATACCTGTTGCGGCTTTGGCGGGACGTTCTCGGTCAAGATGGCCGAGATATCCGGTGAGATGGTGAAAGAGAAAGTATTACATCTGATGGACGCAAAGCCGGAATTTTTGATTGGCGCAGACGTTAGCTGCCTGCTGAACATTGGCGGTCGACTGCAACGGGAAGGCCAGCCGGTCAAAGTGATGCATATTGCTGAAGTGCTGATGAGCCGCTGAGGGGAAAGAGATGTCGATAAAAACCAGCGATGTAGAATTTAAACTGCGTATTCGTCAGCAGATAGAAGATCCGATTATGCGCAAAGCCGTGGCTAATGCGCAGGAGCGTATCGGCGCGAATCGGCAAAAAATGGTCGATGAGTTAGGCCACTGGGAAGAATGGCGCGATCGTGCCAGCCAGATCCGCGATCACGTTCTGAGCAACCTCGACGCTTACCTGTACCAACTCTCCGAGAAAGTGACGGAAAACGGCGGACACGTCTATTTCGCCAAAACCAAAGAAGATGCCACTCGCTACATTTTGCAGGTCGCGCAGAGTAAAAATGCGCAGAAGGTGGTGAAGTCCAAGTCGATGGTGACCGAAGAAATCGGCGTCAACCATGTGTTGCAGGATGCCGGAATCCAGGTGATCGAAACCGATCTCGGGGAATATATCCTGCAGTTGGATCAGGATCCGCCTTCGCACGTCGTGGTTCCGGCGATTCATAAAGATCGCTACCAGATCCGCCGCGTGCTGAACGAACGTCTGGGGTACGACGGCCCGGAAACCCCGGAAGCTATGACCTTGTTCATTCGTCAGAAGATCCGCGAGGATTTCCTCAGTGCCGAAATCGGTATTACTGGCTGTAACTTTGCCGTGGCGGAAACCGGCTCGGTGTGTCTGGTGACCAACGAAGGCAACGCGCGCATGTGCACCACGCTACCGAAAACGCACATTGCGGTGATGGGCATGGAGCGTATCGCGCCGACCTTTGCCGAGGTGGATGTGCTGATTACCATGCTGGCGCGCAGCGCCGTGGGCGCACGTCTGACGGGCTACAACACCTGGCTGACCGGCCCGCGTGATGCGGACAACGTTGACGGACCGGAAGAGTTCCATCTGGTGATTGTCGATAACGGTCGCTCGCAGGTGCTGGGCTCAGAGTTTCGCGATGTGCTGCGCTGCATCCGCTGCGGAGCCTGTATGAACACCTGTCCGGCGTACCGCCACATCGGCGGGCACGGCTATGGCTCTATCTATCCCGGCCCTATCGGCGCGGTGATTTCTCCGCTGCTCGGCGGCTATAAAGATTTTAAAGACCTGCCGTACGCCTGTTCTTTGTGCACGGCTTGTGACAGCGTCTGCCCGGTGCGTATTCCGTTGTCAAAACTGATCCTGCGTCATCGCCGGGTGATGGCCGAGGAGGGCATTACGCCGAAAGCCGAGCGACGGGCGATCAAGATGTTCGCCTATGCCAATAGCCATCCGGGGCTGTGGAAAGTCGGGATGATGGCGGGCGCGCATGCGGCGAGCTGGTTTATCAATGGCGGCAAAACCCCGCTCAAGGTTGGCGCGATTGGTGACTGGATGGAGGCGCGCGATCTGCCTGATGCTGACGGCGAGAGCTTCCGCAGCTGGTTTAAGAAACATCAGGCGCAGGAGAAAAAGAATGGATAACCGTACCGCGTTTTTAAACACCATCGCCCAGGCGCTGGGTCGCCCGCTGCGCTTCGAACCGCAAGCGGATGCCGCACCGGTTAACAACTATGCCAACGAGCGCCTGACCGAGCTTAGCCCCGAGCAGCGCTGCTCTGCGTTTATCCAGTTTGCCAGCGAAGTGATGCTGGCCCGCTGCGAACTGACCAGCGAGGACCAGGCCGCAGACGCGGCACTGCGCCTGTGCGAAGAATTGGGTCAGCAGCCGGTGGTGCTGAGCGGCGACAGCCGGCTGGTGGAGCTGGGCATCACCGAACGCTTGCAGCAGGAATGCAACGCCGTGGTCTGGGATCCGGCGCGTGGTAGCGAAAATATTACCCAGGCCGAGCAGGCGAAAGTCGGCGTGGTGTATGCCGAATATGGCCTGACCGAGTCCGGCGGCGTGGTGCTGTTTTCCGCACCGGAGCGCGGGCGCTCCCTGAGCCTGTTGCCGGAGTCCTCTATTTTCGTGCTGCGTAAAAGCACCATCCTGCCGCGCGTGGCGCAGCTGGCAGAAAAACTGCATCAGAAAGCACAGGCCGGTGAGCGTATGCCATCGTGCATTAATATCATCAGTGGACCCAGCTCGACGGCGGATATTGAGCTTATCAAGGTGGTTGGGGTGCATGGTCCGGTGAAGGCGGTATATCTGATTATTGAGGATTGTTGAGGCAGGATGGAAAACCGCTCTGGCGCTGTGGGCCAGAGCGGTATCAACGTTATGCAATCATGCTGATGATCAACACGATTATCAGGCCAACCACGGAGTTTACCAGCTCCAGCAGACCCCAGGTTTTCAGCGTATCCTTCACCGACAGATCAAAGTAGCCTTTGAACAGCCAGAACGAAGCATCGTTGATATGGGTCAGCGTGTTGGAGCCAGCCGCTGTTGCCAGCACCAGCAACGCCGGGTCGACGCCCACCAGTTGACCGGTTGCCGGGTCGAGGATTGCTGCGCTAATAATCCCCGCCGCCGTCATGGCTGAGACCACGCCCTGACCCGTTGCCAGACGGATCAGCACGGTTATCAACCACGCCATGATGTAGGGAGAAATATTGCCGTGTGACATCAGCATGCCGATGGTATCGCCGATGCCGGTATCGATAATGGTTTGCTTCAGTACGCCGCCTGCCACTGACTGCCGGAGCAGGGACTGCGCTGACTCTCTAAATCCGCCGCTCTGTACGTTGGGATTGTTAATCCGAGTAACTAAGTAACACGCTATACCTTGACTCCTTATGCTTACATGCTTGCACATCGTTACGGCACAAAATTCAACTGTGGCAAAGCAAGTGCGCTGTTGCGTTCTCTTGGGAAGGTGCGAACAAGTTCCTGATATGAGATCATCATATTCATCCGGAGCGCATCCCAGAGGGACATCATGAGCCATCAACTCACCTTCGCCGATAGTGAATTCAGCACTAAGCGCCGTCAGACCCGAAAAGAGATTTTCCTCTCCCGCATGGAGCAGATTCTGCCATGGCAGAATATGACCGCTGTCATCGAGCCGTTTTATCCCAAGGCGGGCAATGGCCGACGGCCCTATCCGCTGGAGACCATGCTGCGTATTCACTGCATGCAGCATTGGTACAACCTGAGCGACGGTGTCATGGAAGATGCCCTGTACGAAATCGCCTCCATGCGCCTGTTTGCCCGATTATCCCTGGATAGCGCCCTGCCGGACCGCACCACCATCATGAATTTCCGCCACCTGCTGGAGCAGCATCAACTGGCCCGCCAATTGTTCAAGACCATCAATCGCTGGCTGGCCGAAGCAGGCGTCATGATGACTCAAGGCACCTTGGTCGATGCCACCATCATTGAGGCACCCAGCTCGACCAAGAACAAAGAGCAGCAACGCGATCCGGAGATGCATCAGACCAAGAAAGGCAATCAGTGGCACTTTGGCATGAAGGCCCACATTGGTGTCGATGCCAAGAGTGGCCTGACCCACAGCCTGGTCACCACCGCGGCCAACGAGCATGACCTCAATCAGCTGGGTAATCTGCTTCATGGAGAGGAGCAATTTGTCTCAGCCGATGCCGGCTACCAAGGAGCGCCACAGCGCGAGGAGCTGGCCGAGGTGGATGTGGACTGGCTGATCGCCGAGCGTCCCGGCAAGGTAAAAACCTTGAAGCAGAATCCGCGCAAGAACAAAACGGCCATCAACATCGAATACATGAAAGCCAGCATCCGTGCCAGGGTGGAGCACCCGTTTCGCATCATCAAGCGGCAGTTCGGCTTCGTGAAAGCCAGATACAAGGGGCTGCTGAAAAACGATAACCAACTGGCGATGTTATTCACCCTGGCCAACCTGTTTCGGGTGGACCAAATGATACGTCAGTGGGAGAGATCTCAGTAAAAACCGGAAATAACGCCAGAAATGGTGGAAAAAATAGCCTAAACAGGCCGATTCGATGTGTTTGCGGGAAAAAAATCGGCCCAGATCCGCGAAATTTTAATCAGCGAGTCAGCTTGGGAAGAAATGACCTGCTTATTCGCACCTTCCCTAAATCTTTCCACCCACCCCCTTAAATTTTTCAATAAATGCGCTAATTTTTTGAAAAACAGTCTGTTTTTTCGTTTTATATTGCGGATTTAAAGGACTGAGTCTGGGCAGTGTCTCGTTTAATTCCGTGCCATTTTCGGTGGCGTATTCGCGTTTTAAAGATGTGCGAATATAGCGTTTCGCCGCCTCTTCATTGAGATTTTCTTCTTTGATCAAGGCTTCTGCTTCACGTTGCTGTTCGCGTTGAGCAAACGTAAAGAATGCGTCAATGATGCTGGCTTTGTCCGGTAAATCATCCAGGTTCGTTTGCTGAATAAAATCGACCACCAGGCCCTCTTTAGCACGGTTCCCCAGGCTTGAACGAATTAAGCGTTTGACCTCTTCGATCATTTCGCTCTTACCTTTGTTTTGTCTGTTGTGCTCGAAAATCAGACCAAGGATATAATCCAGGTTTATTTCCTGAGATTTCAGCAAATCGACCTCAAAAACTACGTCATCCCAGTCAGTGGTTGATTTCTCTTTTTTCTCAGCTTCTTTCTCACGACGCTGCCAGTCGCGAATATCGTTATAGGCAGAACGATAATCCTGAATCTTGCGATCAGCAGGGAGACGAATTGTTTGCAATTCAGCGAGCTTTTCATCATCCACATAATGTTCTGCTTTGAATTTTTCTACTGCAACAGGATCGCTAAGATCGATTTGTTGCAGGGCTTTCAGCGTGGCAAATTCATCATAGTTTTGCAGGATGTTCTCGGCACGCAGGTATTCACCAAACAGTTTAACGAAGTCTTTCTTCTCTTTTTCACTTTCAATACTGGCAGGGTCAGGGAACCGTTGTTCCAGTTCTGCAACTACTGCCATAAAGCCGCGCTTAGCTTCACCAGTAGCAGCATCAGTAAAGCCTTCCATATACTCTGCATAACTCTTTTCTAACACTACATTTTTGGTGTTTTTGTCACCAAACAGCGTTATAGCATCGATGGTTGAGCGTTCCAGATCGCGGAAAGTGACGATATTACCGAAGGTTTTAGTTGCATCATAAATACGGTTGGTGCGGGAAAATGCCTGCATCAGGCCGTGAAAACGCAAGTTTTTATCGACGAATAGCGTGTTCAATGTTGGAGCATCGAAACCGGTTAAAAACATCCCCACGACAATTAACAGATCGATATCCTGATTTTTAACCCGTTGGGCTAAATCACGATAGTAGTTCTGAAAACCGTTATTGTCGGTGCTAAAGTTAGTTTTAAAATGGCTGTTATATTCACGAATTGCAGCGTCCAGAAACTCTTTAGCACTGCTGTCCATTGCGCTGGTATCAAAAGTTTCATCGGAAATTTCACCAATGGCATTTTGTTCTTCATTGGCGGCAAAGGAGAAGATTGTCGCAATACGCAGCGGTTTATAGGTAGCCGATTTATTAGCGGCTTCTTCTTGTAACCGTTCAAACGTCGCATAATAGGCTTTCGCGGCATCCACGCTGCTCACTGCCAACATAGCATTAAAACCTTTTGAGCCAGGGAAGGTACGGTGGGTTTTCTGGCGGAAATTATTCAGAATATATTGCGTGATTTCCTGAATACGCATGGGATGAAGAAACGCCTGCTGATTTTCAGCCGCACTTAGTTTTTTCTCGTCAGTTTCTGTCTCTAAAGACTTAAACTGTGGCCGCACATCGTTGTAGTCCACCTTGAATTTGAGCACTTTTTCGTCACGAATCGCATCGGTAATTACATACGAATGCAATTCACGACCAAATACGCTGGCGGTTGTTTCTGAGCCTAAGGCGTTTTCCCGGAAAATAGGGGTGCCGGTAAAACCAAACTGATAATAGCGTTTGAATTTCTTCTTCAGATTTTTCTGCGCTTCTCCAAACTGGCTGCGGTGGCATTCATCAAATATAAACACCACTTGCTGATTATATACAGGCAGGTCGCTTTCTGCTTTCATCAGGTTATTGAGTTTCTGAATAGTAGTGACGATAATTTTGTTATCGTCCTTATCCAGATTTCGTTTAAGGCCTGCGGTATTTTCCGAGCCGTTGACGCTGTCTGGCGAAAAACGCTGATATTCCTTCATCGTCTGGTAATCGAGGTCTTTTCTGTCGACCACGAAGAAGACTTTATCAATAAAGTCCAGTTCTGTTGCCAGACGCGCGGCTTTAAAGCTGGTCAGTGTTTTACCGGAACCGGTGGTGTGCCAGATAAAGCCACCACTTTCGGGAGTGGACCAGTTTTTCGCTTTATAGGAACTGTTGATTTTCCATAAAATTCGTTCGGTAGCTGCAATCTGGTACGGTCGCATCACCAGTAGCGTCTGACTACTGTCAAAAACGCTGTAGTTCACCAGAACATTCAGCAGAGTATGTTTCTGGAAAAAGGTGGCGGTAAAGTCTTTGAGGTCTTTAATCAGCGTGTTGTCTGATTTCGCCCAGTTCATGGTGAAGTCAAAACTGTTTTTATCGCGCTTTGTGGTGTTGGCAAAGTAACGGGTATCGGTGCCGTTAGAAATGACGAACAGCTGCAGATACTTAAACAGGGAATTTTCGCTGTTAAAACTCTCTTTACTGTAACGATGTATCTGGTTAAAGGCCTCACGAATCGCCACGCCGCGTTTTTTCAGTTCGATTTGCACCAGCGGCAAGCCATTAACCAGGATAGTTACGTCATAACGGTTAGCGTGAGAACCCGCCTGTTCAAACTGCTGGATAATCTGCACCTTATTGCGCATGAGATTCTTTTTATCTATCAAATAGATGTTCTCAAGTCGCCCGTCGTCAAAAATAAAGTCGCAGATATAGTCGATATGGATTTTACGGGTTTTATCCAGAATACCATCGCTGGGGTTGTCCAGATACTGCTCCGTGAAGCGCCGCCACTCGCTGTCATTAAACATCACACCATTGAGGCTCTGAAGCTGTTCCCGAACATTGGACAGCATTGCCGACTGTGATTTTACGGAAATAAATTCATAACCCTGATTCCGCAGGTCCTGAATCAGTTCACGTTCCAGGTCCGATTCGCTCTGGTAGCTGTCGCCTGTTTGCTCAGCTTTGATGTACTTATCAAGGACGATAAAGTTATTGGATTCAGCAATAGTGTGTGTTTGATGAGTCATAGCGCATCCTTTGTGCCGTCTGGCAAGGGCCGGAAGGGGGGAATGGTGACTTCCGGCGCGTAAAAAATAGTCTATATACTGACCGGGTGTTAAGGTGGCCCGATCGGTAGCAATGCTCAATTAATTACTGGCAGTTTCAGGTTTCGGGAAACTGAACAGTAAATCACGGTAGTATTCGTATTGTTTCTGGCGCAACTCGATTTCACGCGGAAGACCTTCAGTGATGGAGTTTGTCAGGGTGTCGAATTTATCGAGAATGGATACTATACGTTCCTGTATCTCCATAGAAGGAACTGGAATTAATATCTTAGATAAATTATCAGCATTTACACGCCGAACTTTTGCGCCAGTAATATACTGTCTTTTTTGATTTTGGAATTGTTCTGTTTGAAAAAAATATGAGACATACTTAGGGTTTAAATTATGTTTGTAAATACAGGCATCACTGCTTACTGCTATATCTTCACTGCCTAACCATGCAACAGCTTTACATACATCCTCATCATTCTCACTAGTAGTTGCGATAATCAAATCTCCCTTTTGAGCCTTCTTGCATTTTTTTGCAAGTGCGGTTGAAATA
This sequence comes from Shigella dysenteriae, assembly GCF_022354085.1. NCBI lineage: Bacteria > Pseudomonadati > Pseudomonadota > Gammaproteobacteria > Enterobacterales > Enterobacteriaceae > Shigella > Shigella dysenteriae. Next base: position 4,070,995 of record NZ_CP055055.1, on the reverse strand, counting down.
TATGTTTTTGTTTTTTCTGTATATGTTCCGTAATACGTATAGATTTGACCATAGTGTATGCACCCTACACCTGCATCTATAAAGTCTTTTTTCTGAAAAGTACCACCCCGGATAAACTCGCCAATATCTTTTTGTCCCATAGGTAAATGTGGAACATCTTCGGTATTAAAACTCAACAACTGGTCGCGATAGTAGTTGTATTGTTTTTTACGCATGTTAAGCTCTGCTGTCAGCTCTGCTGTCAGGGCGCTGAATGTGTCCAGAATCCGAACGATTTCAGACTGGATGGCGAGGGATTTTTCCGGATTATCCGGGCAGGGGATTGGTACAGGTATATTTTCAACCTGATGACTCATTAACTTGGGGTTTCCCATTCCTGAGTAAACATGTTTTTTGGCTTCTATTGTTAGCCAGTAAAACAGAAATTTGTAGATTAATGAGTATTTACTTTTTAATGTAATCAGGCCGCAAACATTAGTTATTGAAAATTTACCTGTTCGATAGAACACAGTGCCTGCATTTGCGCCATCTGTTGTCCAGCTTATATATTCGCCATCAAAATCGAAGGTATTGATAGAACCTATTTTCCCATTATTTGCAGTTTGAGAGCTATAGACAGGATATGGGCCAAAATTTTCAGTTAAATATCCCTTTGACATAACTCTGCCTCTTCTTAAGGCTGAGACTTCCCCCAATGGCAACCACTCAACCTCAACCCCATCCAGCAATTTTTCCAGATAACTCAACTCGCTCATTTCTGCACCTCGCAGCCTTCAATTTCAGCCACAATCGCATCAATATCTTTGCGCAACTGGTCGATTTTGCTGACCGTGGTTTTCAGTTCTGCATTCAACTCAGCGATATTGATAATTTCGCGAGTATCTTTCGCTTCCACATAGCTGCTTACCGACAGGTTATAGTCATTCGCGACAACGGTCTCAAACGTGACAGATTTCGCCAGATGAGCAACATCTTCCTTGCTGGCAAATACCTGCATAATCTGTTCGATATGGGCATCGGTCAGGATATTGTTGTTAGTCTCTTTTTTGAATAATTCGCTGGCGTCAATAAACTGAACTTTGGTATCGGTTTTATGTTTAGACAACACCAGAATATTGACGGCAATGGTGGTGCCAAAGAACAGGTTCGGTGCCAGTGAAATTACGGTTTCGACATAGTTATTATCGACCAGATACTGACGGATTTTCTGCTCTGCGCCGCCACGGTAAAAAATACCCGGGAAGCAGACAATCGCAGCACGACCTTTGGCCGAAAGATAGTTCAGTGCATGTAGTACAAAGGCGAAGTCAGCTTTTGATTTGGGGGCCAGAACGCCAGCCGGGGCAAAACGCTCATCGTTAATCAGCGTCGGGTCATCGCTGCCAATCCATTTCACCGAATACGGCGGGTTAGAAACGATGGCATCAAACGGTTTTTCATCTCTGAAGTGCGGCTCAGTCAGCGTATTGCCCAGCTTGATATCAAACTTGTCGTAGTTGATGTTGTGCAAAAACATGTTCATACGCGCCAGGTTATAGGTCGTATGGTTGATTTCCTGACCAAAAAAACCTTCTTCGATGATATGGTCATCAAACTGTTTTTTCGCCTGCAACAACAGCGAACCGGAACCTGCTGCCGGGTCGTAGATTTTGTTAACGTGGGTCTGCCCGTGCATAGCCAGTTGTGCAATCAGCTTAGAGACGTGCTGCGGTGTAAAAAACTCGCCGCCTGACTTACCGGCATTCGCCGCATAGTTAGAAATCAGGAACTCATAGGCATCGCCGAACAGGTCAATCTGATGTTCGTTGAAGTCACCAAGTTTTAACCCTTCAACCCCTTTCAGAACCGCAGCCAGGCGGGCATTTTTATCCTTAACGGTGTTACCCAGGCGGTTACTGGTGGTATCGAAATCAGCAAACAAACCTTTGATGTCAGCTTCTGAAGGGTAACCGTAAGCAGAACTTTCGATAGCAACGAAGATACTGTTTAAATCTGCATTCAGTCTGTCATTGGTATTTGCTTTCGCAGCTACGTTGCAGAAAAGCTGACTTGGGTAGATGAAGTAGCCTTTGGTTCTGATGGCATCGTCTTTAATGTCATCAGTAATAATGCCGTCATCAAGTGCCGCATAACAGATGCTGTCATCACCATTTTCCATATGGCTGGAAAAATTTTCGCTGATAAAACGGTAGAAAAGTGCGCCCAGAACGTATTGCTTAAAATCCCATCCGTCAACAGAACCTCTGACATCATTGGCAATTTGCCATATCTGGCGGTGCAGTTCTGCTCGTTGTTGAATACTTGTCATTTTTAATCCATTTTCCTGGTTTGGACCTGAATCATTGAGGGCAATTCTACAGCAATCTTGTGGTTCAGGCAGCCCCGGAGTAAGTCGGTGTACATTGTGAGATACCTGGGGTATTCACGACAAGGAGGAGGAACGGAATATTGCCTTTCCTTTGCAGTGCACCAGGTGCATTCTAAATAATTTCAGACAGATATTATCTCCGTGAATCCCCCGCCACCTTTCCGGTGCGCGGGGTTTTGTCTTTTTTCACCGGGAATACATGTATGAATCCGTCTGATGCCATTGAGGCAATTGAAAAACCACTTTCTTCCCTGCCTTACTCACTTTCCCGTCACATCCTGGAACATCTGCGCAAACTCACCAGCCACGAACCCGTGATTGGCATTATGGGGAAAAGCGGGGCCGGTAAATCCTCACTCTGTAATGCACTGTTTCAGGGGGAGGTCACCCCGGTCAGTGATGTTCACGCCGGCACCCGGGAAGTGCGGCGCTTCCGTCTGAGTGGCCACGGTCACAGCATGATTATCACTGACCTGCCCGGGGTGGGCGAGAGCCGGGACAGGGATGCAGAGTATGAAGCCCTGTACCGTGACATTCTGCCTGAACTTGACCTGGTACTGTGGCTGATTAAAGCCGATGACCGTGCCCTGTCTGTGGATGAGTATTTCTGGCGACACATCCTGCACCGGGGACATCAGCGGGTACTGTTTGTGGTGACGCAGGCCGATAAAACGGAGCCCTGCCATGAATGGGATATGGCCGGTATTCAGCCTTCTCCCGCACAGGCACAGAACATTCGCGAAAAAACGGAGGCGGTATTCCGTCTGTTCCGGCCCGTACATCCGGTTGTGGCCGTATCGGCCCGCACCGGCTGGGAACTGGATACGCTGGTCAGTGCGCTCATGACAGCACTTCCCGACCATGCCGCCAGTCCCCTGATGACCCGCCTGCAGGACGAGCTGTGCACGGAATCTGTCCGGGGGCAGGCCCGTGAACAGTTTACCGGTGCGGTGGACCGGATATTTGACACGGCGGAGAGCGTCTGTGTTGCCTCTGTGGCTCGTACGGTTCTGCGTGCCGTCCGTGACACGGTGGTCTCTGTTGCCCGCGCTGTATGGAACTGGATTTTCTTCTGAACAGTCTGCCAGGGGAAATGCCTGATTACATTGCGTTAACCAACTGAAAACATGACACAAACACCTCATCCCCCTCCTGTTTCTCTTGCGTGACTGCCTTGCTGTTAATAGAACAAAACGATCAATAAGACAGGTGTCGATCGTTGCCATCGATCGTTTGTAGTGGTTAATGGTCTGCGAAAAGGCAGCTGAATCTCTTCATCATGCATAACGGAATTGCACACAACGGACTGATACTTCTCTGGCGGATGAGAGAGGGAAAGCATTTATGTCCGGGAAAAACCACTTTATCTGACCATGCTGTTTTGTACCTGCCGGTATCCACTTTTGTGGGTACCGGCTTTTTTATTCACCCTCTGTAAGGAAAAGCTGATGAAACGACATCTGAACACCAGCTACAGGCTGGTATGGAATCACATTACGGGCACCCTGGTGGTGGCTTCCGAACTGGCGCGCTCACGGGGAAAACGCACCGGTGTGGCGGTTGCGCTGTCTCTTGCTGCTGTCACATCAGTCCCGGCACTGGCTGCTGACACGGTTGTACAGGCGGGAGAAACCGTGAACGATGGAACACTGACAAATCATGACAACCAGATTGTCTTCGGTACGGCCAACGGAATGACCATCAGTACCGGGCTGGAGTATGGGCCGGATAACGAGGCCAATACCGGCGGACAATGGATACAAAATGGCGGTATCGCCAACAACACTACTGTCACCGGTGGTGGTCTTCAGAGAGTGAATGCCGGAGGAAGCGTTTCAGACACGGTTATCAGTGCCGGAGGCGGACAGAGCCTTCAGGGGCAGGCAGTGAACACCACTCTGAACGGCGGTGAGCAGTGGGTACATGAAGGCGGGATTGCAACGGGTACCGTCATTAATGAGAAGGGCTGGCAGGCCGTCAAATCCGGCGCAATGGCAACCGACACGGTTGTGAATACCGGCGCGGAAGGGGGACCGGATGCAGAAAATGGTGATACCGGGCAGACCGTCTACGGAGATGCCGTACGCACCACCATCAATAAAAATGGTCGTCAGATTGTGGCTGCTGAAGGAACGGCAAATACCACTGTGGTTTATGCCGGCGGCGACCAGACTGTACATGGTCACGCACTGGATACCACGCTGAATGGGGGGTACCAGTATGTGCACAACGGCGGTACGGCGTCTGGCACTGTTGTAAACAGTGACGGCTGGCAGATTATCAAGGAAGGTGGTCTGGCGGATTTCACCACCGTTAACCAGAAAGGCAAACTGCAGGTGAACGCCGGTGGTACAACCACGAATGTCACCCTGAAGCAGGGCGGCGCACTGGTCACCAGTACGGCGGCAACCGTCACCGGCAGCAACCGTCTGGGGAATTTCACGGTGGAAAACGGTAAGGCTGACGGTGTTGTTCTGGAGTCCGGCGGTCGCCTGGATGTACTGGAGGGCCATTCAGCGCAGAAAACACTGGTGGATGACGGCGGTACCCTGGCAGTGTCTGCCGGTGGTAAGGCGACAGGTGTCACCATGACATCCGGTGGTGCCCTGATTGCAGACAGTGGTGCCACTGTTGAGGGGACCAATGCCAGCGGTAAGTTCAGTATTGATGGCATATCCGGTCAGGCCAGCGGCCTGCTGCTGGAAAATGGCGGCAGCTTTACGGTTAATGCCGGGGGACAGGCTGGCAACACCACTGTCGGACATCGTGGAACACTGACGCTGGCTGCCGGGGGAAGTCTGAGTGGCAGAACACAGCTCAGTAAAGGCGCCAGCATGGTACTGAATGGTGATGTGGTCAGTACCGGCGATATTGTTAACGCAGGGGAGATTCGCTTTGATAATCAGACGACACAGGATGCCGTCCTGAGCCGTGCTGTTGCAAAAGGCGACGCCCCGGTAACGTTCCATAAACTGACCACCAGTAACCTCACCGGTCAGGGTGGCACCATCAATATGCGTGTTCGCCTTGATGGCAGCAATGCCTCTGACCAGCTGGTGATTAATGGTGGTCAGGCAACCGGCAAAACCTGGCTTGCGTTCACAAATGTCGGAAACAGTAACCTCGGGGTGGCAACCTCCGGACAGGGTATCCGGGTTGTGGATGCACAGAATGGTGCCACCACAGAAGAAGGTGCGTTTGCCCTGAGTCGCCCGCTTCAGGCCGGTGCCTTTAACTACACCCTGAACCGTGACAGCGATGAAGACTGGTACCTGCGCAGTGAAAATGCTTATCGTGCTGAAGTCCCCCTGTATGCCTCCATGCTGACACAGGCAATGGACTATGACCGGATTCTGGCAGGCTCCCGCAGCCATCAGACCGGTGTAAACGGTGAAAATAACAGCGTCCGTCTCAGCATTCAGGGCGGTCATCTCGGTCACGATAACAACGGCGGTATTGCCCGTGGAGCCACGCCGGAAAGCAGCGGCAGCTATGGCTTCGTCCGTCTGGAGGGTGACCTGCTGAGAACAGAGGTTGCCGGTATGTCTCTGACGACAGGGGTATATGGTGCTGCTGGCCATTCTTCCGTTGATGTTAAGGATGATGACGGTTCCCGCGCCGGCACGGTCCGGGATGATGCCGGCAGTCTGGGCGGATACCTGAATCTGGTACACACGTCCTCCGGCCTGTGGGCTGACATTATGGCACAGGGAACCCGCCACAGCATGAAAGCGTCATCGGACAATAACGACTTCCGCGCCCGGGGCTGGGGCTGGCTGGGCTCACTGGAAACCGGTCTGCCCTTCAGTATCACTGACAACCTGATGCTGGAACCACAACTGCAGTATACCTGGCAGGGACTCTCCCTGGATGACGGCCAGGATAACGCCGGTTATGTGAAGTTCGGGCATGGCAGTGCACAACATGTGCGTGCCGGTTTCCGTCTGGGCAGCCACAACGATATGAGCTTTGGTGAAGGCACCTCATCCCGTGACACCCTGCGCGACAGTACAAAACACCGTGTGCGTGAACTGCCGGTGAACTGGTGGGTACAGCCTTCTGTTATCCGCACCTTCAGCTCCCGGGGTGACATGAGCATGGGTACAGCTGAAGCCGGCAGTAACATGACGTTCTCACCGTCACAGAATGGCACGTCACTGGACCTGCAGGCCGGACTGGAAGCCCGTGTCCGGGAAAATATCACTCTGGGCGTTCAGGCCGGTTATGCCCACAGTGTCAGCGGCAACAGCGCTGAAGGCTATAACGGTCAGGCCACGCTGAATGTGACTTTCTGATAATCAGGTCACTCCCCTTCAGGCCCCGGTCATCATGACCGGGGCTTTTTACTTTCAGGGAGCAACAGATATGCCGGGTTGTACATCACGTTTATTGCCGAAGGCTCTTTTGCTGCCAAATGGCATCTGAATCGTTCACAATTTGGCCGGTTATTGCCCGATCCCGATGGGGTTATTGGGTGATCTCCTTCCATAAAAATACGCAGCTCGCCAGTGAAGGGCTTCTCAGACAATAAACGTCATTCATTTCGTCCATCAGGCCGCGTCTTCTCCGGGAGACGCGGCTTTTTCATTTACACCGCTAACTCATTCATAAGGAATAAATCATGCGATTAGCCAGTCGTTTTGGTTATGCGAACCAGATACGCCGTGACCGCCCCTTAACCCGTGAAGAACTGATGCAGGTCGTCCCCAGCGTATTCGGGGAAGAGAAACACACATCCAGAAGCGAGAACTATACCTGGATCCCCACCATCACCGTGCTGGAAAGCCTGCAGCGGGAAGGCTTCCAGCCATTCTTCGCCTGCCAGACCCGCGTGCGCGACCCGGGCCGCCGGGGATACACCAAACACATGCTGCGTCTGCGCCGTGACGGGGAGATAAACGGACAACATGTCCCTGAAATCATCCTGCTGAACTCCCATGACGGTACCTCCAGCTACCAGATGCTGCCGGGTTACTTCAGGTTCGTCTGCCAGAACGGATGCGTCTGTGGTCAGTCTCTGGGGGAAGTGCGTGTTCCACACCGGGGAGACGTAGTGGAGAAAGTTATCGAAGGGGCTTACGAGGTGGTGGGGGTTTTTGACCGGATTGAGGAGAAGCGTGATGCCATGCAGTCGCTGGTCCTGCCGCCACCGGCACGCCAGGCGCTGGCACAGGCGGCACTGACTTACCGTTATGGTGACGAACATCAGCCCGTCACCACTGCTGACATTCTGACACCGCGACGCCGGGAGGATTACGGTAAGGACCTGTGGAGTGCTTATCAGACCATCCAGGAGAATATGCTGAAAGGCGGGATTTCCGGTCGCAGTGCCAGAGGAAAACGTATCCATACCCGTGCCATTCACAGCATCGACACGGACATTAAGCTCAATCGCGCATTGTGGGTGATGGCAGAAACACTGCTGAAGAGTATGCGCTGATGCCTTTTCCCTGAAAGCGCAGTTCTGACTCATGTCCGTCCCTGCCCCGCGACTTCTTCCATTCATTTACTTTTTATAAGGAATAATCTCATGACAACCGTTTTGCATAATTCCACCACACCTTCTGTTTCCGTAACCGCTGTATCAGAGAATAACCCGCCTCAACTGGTTGCCACCCTCGTCCCTGATGAACAGCGCATCAGCTTCTGGCCGCAGCATTTTGGCCTCATTCCACAGTGGGTGACCCTGGAGCCCCGCGTCTTCGGCTGGATGGATCGTCTGTGCGAAGACTACTGTGGTGGTATCTGGAATCTGTACACCCTGAACAACGGCGGGGCATTTATGGCACCCGAACCGGATGACGATGATGACGAAACATGGGTACTGTTCAGTGCCATGAACGGTAACCGCGCTGAAATGAGCCCGGAAGCCGCCGGCATTGCTGCCTGTCTGATGACGTACAGCCATCATGCCTGTCGTACGGAGTGTTATGCCATGACGGTCCATTATTACCGGCTGCGGGATTACGCCCTGCAGCATCCGGAATGCAACGCCATTATGCGCATCATTGACTGAAAGGGGCCGGAACAATGCAACAGCTTTCCTTTCTGCCCGGAGAGATGACGCCCGGCGAGCGCAGCCTCATTCAGCGGGCCCTGAAAACCCTGGACCGCCATCTTCATGAACCCGGCGTGGCCTTCACCTCCACGCATGCGGCACGGGAGTGGCTGATTCTGAACATGGCGGGACTGGAGCGGGAAGAGTTCCGGGTGCTGTATCTGAACAACCAGAATCAGCTGATTGCCGGTGAAACCCTCTTCACCGGCACCATCAACCGCACGGAAGTCCATCCCCGGGAAGTGATTAAACGTGCCCTGTACCACAATGCCGCTGCCGTGGTGCTGGCACACAATCACCCGTCCGGTGAAGTCACACCCAGCAAGGCAGACCGCCTTATCACGGAACGTCTGGTACAGGCACTGGGCCTGGTGGATATCCGGGTACCGGACCATCTGATAGTCGGTGGCAGCCAGGTTTTCTCCTTTGCGGAACACGGTCTGCTTTAACCCGTCACCGTCACCACCACATCACACCTGTTTTCACTTTTATCTTCTGTCTTAAGAGGTATCACACCATGAAAATCATCACCCGTGGTGAAGCCATGCGTATTCACCAACAACATCCTGCATCCCGTCTTTTCCCGTTCTGTACCGGCAAATACCGCTGGCACGGCAGCACTGAAGCGTATACCGGTCGTGAAGTGCAGGATATTCCCGGTGTGCTGGCTGTGTTTGCAGAACGCCGTAAGGACAGTTTTGGTCCGTATGTCCGGCTGATGAGCGTCACCCTGAACTGAGTCCGGAAGGGCATTCAGAAGAGCAGAATTATCGCCACCACCGGACCATTCTTAACCAATTTTCTGTGAGGATTTTATTGTGTCAGACACATTCTCCGGGACAACGCATCCCGATGACAATCACGACCGCCCCTGGTGGGGGCTGCCCTGTACCGTGACGCCCTGTTTCGGGGCACGTCTGGTGCAGGAGGGTAACCGGTTGCATTACCTTACAGACCGCGCCGGTATCAGAGGCCGGTTCAGCGATGCGGATGCGAACCATCTGGACCAGGCCTTTCCGCTGCTGATGAAACAACTGGAACTCATGCTCACCAGCAGTGAACTGAATCCCCACCGTCAGAATACCGTCACGCTGTATGTTAAAGGGCTGACCTGCCATGCGGACACCCTCGGCAGCTGTGGTTACGTTTATCTGGCTGTTTATCCGACGCCCGAAATGAAAAATTAACTCTCCAGAATAGCCTTCTGCTACGGCCTGGTGCTTTCACCACGCCACTTTTCCATTTTTCATCTCTGCATATCAGGAAAATCTTCAGTATGAAAACATTACCTGTATTACCCGGGCAGGCGGCCAGTTCACGCCCGTCTCCGGTTGAAATCTGGCAGACACTGCTCACCCGACTGCTGGACCAGCACTACGGCCTTACGCTGAATGACACACCGTTCGCCGATGAACGTGTGATTGAGCAGCATATTGAAGCTGGCATTTCACTGTGTGATGCGGTGAACTTTCTCGTTGAAAAATACGCACTGGTACGTACCGACCAGCCGGGATTCAGCGCCTGTACCCGCTCTCAGTTAATAAACAGTATTGATATTCTCCGGGCTCGCCGGGCAACCGGCCTGATGACCCGCGACAATTACAGAACGGTAAATAACATTACCCTGGGTAAGCATCAGGAGTCGAAACGATGCAACTGACCCTGACACTGGAAGCCGACAGCGTTAACGTACAGGCACTGAATATGGGGCGAATTGTCGTTGACATTGATGGTGTTAATCTCGCTGAACTGATTAACATGATCTGCGATAACGGCTACTCCCTTCGTGTTGTTGATGAATCTGACCGGACCTCAGCAGACTGCACGCCACCATTTGCTGCCCTTACCGGCATACGCTGCAGTACCGCACATATCACGGAAACGGACAACACCTGGCTGTACTCGCTGTCGCATCAGACGAATGACACCGGCGAATCAGAATGGATTCATTTTACAGGCAGAGGGTATCTGTTACGTACCGATGCTTTGTCGTATCCGGTGCTACACCTTAAACGTCTGGGCCTGTCAAAAACCTTCCGCCGTCTGGTTGTCACTCTCATCCGGCGTTATGGCGTCAGTCTTATTCATCTGGATGCCAGCGCCGGGTGTCTGCCGGATTTACCCACTTTCGACTGGTAACCAGAAACAACATGAAATCATTAACCACGGAAACAGCGCTGGATATTCTGATTGCGTGGCTGCAGGACAATATCGACTGTGAATCCGGAATTATCTTTGACAACGATGAGGATAAAACGGATTCGACAGCCCTGTTGTCCTGTATTGAACAGGCCAGGGAGGATATCCGTACCCTGCGCCAACTGCAGCTTCAGCCCCCGAACCGGTGAGTTTCACTCATCATCTCACTCACCAGACTTCATTCCACTGACGCCAGCCTGAACAGGGCTGGCGTTTTCATTTATCTGCAAAAAGGAATATCGATTATGTCTGATATCACAGCCTCCCGTCCGGAAGTAGTCAACGGGCATACGGACGTTATCTGCTCAACCAGTATCCGCCACATTCTGGCTGTACGAAAAAGTACACTGCTGCAAATCAACACACTTATCCGGCAACTGGCTGAAATCTCAGCAATGACAGAAAGTATTGGCGGTAAAACCGCACTGGACTGGGCGATGAAACAGGATTTTCGCTGTGGCTGCTGGCTCATGGAGAAACCTGAAACGGCAATGAAAGCCATCACACACAATCTCGATCGTGAAATCTGGCGTGACTTGATGCAACGTTCCGGGATGCTTTCCTTAATGGATGCACAGGCCCGTGAGACATGGTACCGGTCACTGGAGTACGATAATTTTCCGGAAATCAGCGAAGCGAACATCCTGAGCACATTTGAACAACTGCACCAGAATAAGGATGAGGTGTTTGAGCGAGGGGTGATCAACGTCTTCAGAGGGCTGAACTGGAATTACAAAACCAATTGCCCCTGTAAATTTGGCAGTAAAATTATCGTCAACAATCTGGTGAGATGGGACCGGTGGGGATTTCATCTTATCACCGGACAACAGGCTGACCGACTCGCCGATCTGGAAAGAATGTTGCACCTGTTCAGCGGTAAACCAATCCCCGACAATCGGGAAAACATCACTATTCGTCTGGATGAGCACATTCAGTCTGTTCAGGGTAAAGAGAGCTATGAAGATGAGATGTTCAGCATCAGATACTTTAAGAAGGGCTCCGCGCATATCACATTCAGAAAACCAGAACTGGTTGATCGGCTAAATGACATCATTGCAAAGCGTTATCCGGGACAATTATCAGCCATCTGAGTCAGATGGAAAAAAGCTTACCTGACCCATTACCTGACCCAATTCAAAGGAAAAAGAAAAAGGGTTAGCTGGTTTATTAGCTAACCCTTTGTTGTGTATGGTGGCCCCTGTTGGGTTTGAACCAACGACCAAGCGATTATGAGTCGCCTGCTCTAACCACTGAGCTAAGGGGCCATGGTAGCGGATTATAAAGTAACTCCGTGTCGCAATCCAGCCATTACCGCGCGCCTGCTGTTTTTATAAACAATGTATTTTCAATCCGTTATACTTTTCCTGGTGATGTTAGAAAGGAGTAAATATGGTTGAGGATATTTTGGCTCCAGGGTTACGGGTCGTGTTTTGCGGTATCAACCCTGGGCTTTCATCCGCCGGGACTGGTTTTCCCTTTGCTCATCCGGCAAATCGCTTCTGGAAGGTGATATATCAGGCCGGGTTTACCGACCGTCAGTTGAAGCCGCAGGAGGCACAGCATCTGCTGGATTATCGTTGTGGCGTCACCAAACTGGTAGACCGTCCAACGGTGCAAGCCAATGAAATTTCAAAGCAAGAGTTACACGCAGGTGGGCGCAAGCTGATTGAAAAAATTGAAGATTATCAGCCGCAAGCGTTGGCGATTCTGGGCAAACAAGCATATGAACAGGGATTCAGCCAGCGCGGTGCACAGTGGGGGAAACAAACGCTCAGCATTGGTTCGACGCAGATTTGGGTGCTGCCAAATCCCAGCGGTTTAAGTCGCGTTTCACTGGAGAAACTGGTCGAAGCGTATCGCGAGCTGGACCAGGCGCTGGTGGTGCGTGGGCGATAAAAAACGCCACCGAAAAGGTGGCGTTTGTGCAAAGGGACAGGTGCCGGGTGCGGCGTAACGCCTGATCCAGCCTACCGATTAATCGTCCAGGAAGCTACGCAGCACTTCAGAACGGCTCGGGTGACGCAGTTTGCGCAGCGCCTTCGCTTCGATCTGACGGATACGTTCACGGGTAACGTCGAACTGTTTACCCACTTCTTCCAGCGTGTGATCGGTGTTCATATCGATACCGAAACGCATACGCAGAACTTTCGCTTCACGCGCGGTCAGGCCAGCCAGCACGTCGTGTGTTGCCGCACGCAGGCTTTCGGTGGTCGCAGAATCCAGCGGCAGCTCGAGGGTGGTATCCTCGATGAAATCCCCCAGATGCGAATCTTCATCATCACCGATCGGCGTTTCCATGGAGATTGGCTCTTTGGCGATCTTCAGCACTTTGCGGATCTTGTCTTCCGGCATCAGCATACGTTCAGCCAGTTCTTCCGGCGTCGGTTCACGGCCCATCTCTTGCAGCATCTGGCGAGAAATACGGTTGAGTTTGTTGATAGTCTCAATCATATGCACCGGAATACGGATGGTGCGCGCCTGATCCGCGATAGAACGGGTGATCGCCTGACGGATCCACCAGGTTGCGTAGGTGGAGAACTTGTAACCACGGCGGTATTCGAATTTATCAACCGCTTTCATCAGACCGATGTTGCCTTCCTGAATCAGGTCAAGGAACTGCAAGCCACGGTTGGTGTATTTCTTGGCGATAGAAATAACCAGACGTAAGTTCGCTTCAACCATCTCTTTCTTCGCACGGCGGGCTTTCGCTTCACCGATGGACATACGACGGTTGATATCTTTAACCTGCTCGATGGTCAGGCCGGTTTCTTCTTCAATCTGCTGCAGTTTCTGCAGGGCGCGATGCACTTCTTCAGAGACATCGTGCAGTTTTTCCGACCACGGCTTGTTCATCGCAATTGCCGCGTTGAACCAGGTATCGCTGGTTTCGTTGCCGGTAAACAGGGTAATGAAGTTTTTCTTCGGCATTTTGCACTGCTCAACGCAGAGCTTCATGATCAGACGTTCTTGCGTACGAACGCGGTCCATCATGACGCGCATACTGTTGACCAGGTAGTCAAACTGCTTCGGCACCAGGCGGAACTGTTTGAATACTTCAGACAGTTTCAGGATCTCTTCCTGAGCGGCAGCGTGACTGCGACCTTTCGCTTTGATGGTGTCACGCGTTACAACATACTGAGCGCGCAGTTCCGCAAATTTTTCGCGAGCCAGTTCCGGGTCGATGCTGTTGTCATCATCGGCGCTGTCGTCATCGCCATCTTCTTCGTCTTCATCTTCGTCATCGTCCAGATCTTCCTGGGAAAGCTCAGAACCGACGTGAGTGGCGGTAGGTGCCAGATCTTCTTCTGCGTTCGGATCAACAAAGCCGGTGATCAGATCGGACAGACGCGCTTCTTCTGCTTCAACACGATCGTACTGTTCCAGCAGATAGGTGATCGCTTCCGGATATTCAGCAACGGAGCATTGAACCTGGTTGATCCCGTCTTCAATACGCTTAGCGATGTCAATTTCGCCTTCGCGGGTCAACAGTTCAACGGTGCCCATTTCACGCATGTACATGCGTACCGGGTCAGTCGTGCGCCCGATTTCAGATTCCACGCTGGAAAGCACCTGCGCGGCGGCTTCGGCAGCATCTTCGTCCGCGGTGTTTTCAGCCAGCATCAGATCATCGGCATCCGGTGCTTCTTCCATCACCTGAATGCCCATGTCGTTGATCATTTGGATGATGTCTTCGATCTGATCTGAATCGACGATATCTTCCGGCAGATGGTCATTGACCTCGGCATAGGTCAGATAGCCTTGCTCCTTACCACGGGTGACAAGAAGTTTCAGCTGTGACTGCGGGTTTTGCTCCATAAGACGGTATCCACACTTATTTCATGAGGTTGGTGTTGGGCGATTGACCCGATGTCCTTCAGCCGTTAACGCTGAAATCCAACGGTTGTTTACCGCCAACGATAATTACGAGGGCGTACTTATATATTTGCCGCTGCCTCTCAGTGCGGCTGTCGGGGGCTTCCCGATCGCTCTTCGGCACTTAAGCCGTTAAATCACTTTTTCGCCAGCTCCTGGTTTAATGTCCAGAGCTCCAGGCGTTCTTCGTTGCTTAAACCATGCGTGCGCTCACGAGCGATTAACTCTTCCTGGCGCAGTTCAAGCAGCGAATCAAACATATGGTTGAGTGAGTCGGTGAAGGTTTGCTCAGCAATATTCTTATCTGCTATATCGTCCCACATCGACAGTTTTTCAAGGGTGGCAGCATTATTTGTACCACGATAGTGCTCTAAAAGTTGCCCGGTGGTCAGACCTGGCTGGGAGAGACAAGTGTTGACCAGTTCTCTGAATAAGCCAAGTCCAGGGAGCTTATTTTCATCCAGATTCTCAAGCGGCGGGACCAGCGTCGCTAATTCTGGATTTTGCACCAGCAACCCTATAAGTATACGCATGGTCGTGCGTTTTAGCTGCGGAACAGGGCGAGAAACGCCGCTCTCTGCCGCTTTTGGCATTAATCGTTCAAGCTGGCTGTCATCAAGTATGCCTAATTTGTTGCCTAATTCCTGACGAAGATATATTCGCAGCGTTTCGCCCGGCACTTGCGATATCAATGGCAGTGCCAGCGTACTCAAACGTGCGCGCCCGTCAGGGGTACTCAGATCAACTTGCGGCATCAGGCTGTTAAACAGAAATGCGGAAAGCGGCATCGCCTGCTCCATCCGCGCTTCAAACGCTTCTTTACCTTCTTTTCGTACCAGCGTGTCAGGGTCTTCGCCATCAGGCAAAAACATAAAGCGTAGCTGACGGCCGTCTGTCATGTAAGGCAGCGCCGTTTCCAGCGCTCGCCATGCGGCATCACGGCCTGCACGGTCGCCGTCATAACAGCAAATGACATTGTTGGTCGCGCGGAACAACAGTTGTATGTGATCGGCGGTGGTTGACGTACCTAACGACGCAACGGCGTAATTAATGCCGTATTGCGCCAGCGCCACCACGTCCATATAGCCTTCGACCACAAGCAGACGATTGGGTTCAGCGTTATCCTGCTGCGCTTCATAAAGACCGTAAAGCTGGCGGCCTTTATGGAAAATGTCTGTTTCCGGCGAGTTCAGGTATTTGGGGGTATCGTTGCCCAGCACACGCCCGCCAAAACCAATCACCCGACCGCGTTTATCGCGAATGGGGAACATCACCCGCTCGCGGAAACGATCGTAACTGCGCCCCTGATCGTTAGTGACCAACATGCCCGCATCAATCAATGACTGGCGATTTTCTGGATTGCCGCCAAACCGCTTCAGGACGTTGTCCCAGCCGGGGGGCGCAAAACCAATCGCAAAGCGGGCGATAACCTCGTGGCTTAATCCGCGTTTTTCCAGATACTGGCGCGCAGACGTGGCAACAGGTTGCTGTAAAGATTGTTGGTAAAACGTATTCAGACCGTCCATCAACTGATAAAGCGTTTGCCGCTGATGGCGCTCGATCTGGCTGGGGCCGCTGCCTGCTTCAAATGGCACTTCAAGATTGTGCATTGCCGCCAGCTCTTCGACCGTTTCGACGAACTCAAGCTTGTCGTAGTTCATCAGGAAGTCGATCGCGTTGCCGTGCGCGCCACATCCAAAGCAGTGGTAAAACTGTTTCTCACCGTTAACGGTGAAGGACGGGGTTTTCTCGTTGTGGAATGGACAACACGCGTGGAAATTCTTGCCCTGCTTTTTCAGCTTCACACGGGCATCGATCAGATCGACGATGTCAGTGCGTGCCAGCAGATCATTAATGAATACGCGTGGGATTCGTCCAGCCATAGGCCCCGATTTTTAGCAATTCATAAACGAAAATAAGCCGCGCATTCCTTTCGGAAGCACGGCCTTACAACTACAACTCGGTCTGATCGGAGAGCAACGCTCTCGGGGAATTAGTACAGACGAGTGCGGCGTGCGTTTTCGCGAGCCAGTTTCTTCGCGTGACGTTTCACTGCAGAAGCTTTAGCGCGCTTACGTTCGGTAGTCGGTTTTTCATAGAACTCACGACGACGAACTTCCGCCAGAACACCTGCTTTTTCGCAGGAACGCTTGAAGCGACGCAGAGCTACGTCGAACGGCTCGTTTTCACGTACTTTAATTACCGGCATGTGCCTCTCACCTTTGATTAATTCGGTTTGCCGCTGGCATCAACGCCAGCTTATTTCAAAATGGTGCGGAATTTTACTGCAATTGCTGCTGCTTTGTAAAGCACCGCGGCCTTTTTTGAAAGGGACTTTTATAAGGGTGAGGAGTATACACGAGGCTTTCTCCAGGGGCGAACAAAGTTTTACATCAACCCGCATTGGTCCTACACTGCGCAGTAATAAAGCGAGGTAAAACAAGTCATGCGTGTACTGGGTATTGAAACTTCCTGCGATGAAACCGGCATCGCCATTTACGACGATGAAAAAGGTTTGTTAGCCAACCAATTGTATAGTCAGGTGAAATTGCACGCTGACTACGGCGGCGTCGTGCCTGAACTGGCCTCCCGCGATCATGTGCGTAAAACCGTACCGTTGATCCAGGCGGCGCTAAAGGAGTCTGGTTTAACGGCAAAAGACATTGATGCTGTGGCCTATACCGCAGGCCCTGGATTAGTCGGCGCGCTACTGGTTGGCGCGACCGTGGGGCGTTCTCTGGCGTTTGCCTGGGACGTTCCGGCGATCCCTGTACACCATATGGAAGGGCATCTGTTAGCGCCGATGCTGGAAGATAACCCCCCGGAATTTCCGTTTGTCGCGCTGCTGGTTTCCGGCGGTCATACGCAGTTAATCAGCGTGACTGGCATTGGTCAGTACGAGCTGCTCGGCGAGTCTATCGATGATGCCGCCGGTGAAGCGTTCGATAAAACCGCGAAGCTGCTGGGGCTGGATTATCCTGGCGGACCGTTACTGTCGAAAATGGCGGCTCAGGGTACTGCCGGGCGCTTTGTTTTCCCGCGTCCGATGACCGACCGTCCGGGGCTGGATTTCAGCTTCTCCGGCCTGAAAACCTTCGCGGCAAATACCATTCGTGACAACGGCACCGACGACCAGACGCGTGCTGACATCGCCCGCGCCTTTGAAGATGCGGTGGTCGATACGTTGATGATTAAGTGTAAGCGTGCGCTGGATCAGACGGGCTTTAAGCGACTGGTAATGGCCGGCGGCGTGAGTGCTAACCGCACGTTACGGGCGAAGCTGGCTGAAATGATGAAAAAACGCCGCGGCGAAGTGTTCTACGCGCGTCCGGAATTTTGTACTGATAACGGCGCGATGATCGCCTATGCCGGAATGGTGCGGTTTAAAGCAGGCGCGACGGCGGATCTTGGCGTTAGCGTGCGTCCGCGCTGGCCGCTGGCGGAGTTACCGGCTGCGTAAAACTATCGGGTGCCGGAGAGTTACTTCCGGCACCGTCCTTACTTAAAGCAACACCACGGGCATCCACAGTAAGCCGGTAATCACCAGCAACACGAGGAATATCAGCCCAAAAATCGCCCCCAGTCGCCAGTAATCCGCCGTTGGCAGATAACCACTGCCGTAGTAAATCGGACTGGGGCCGGTGGCGTATGGTGTAAGAATGCTCCCCAGACCAATTGCCGCACCAACCATCAGGCAGAACACCGGCAGCGGGATTTCCGGCATCGCCAGCGCAGCGGCAATCATCATCGGTGCGAGAGCGGAGGTATACGCCGTGGCGCTGGCAAAAAAGTAGCGCAGCAGATAAAACACCACAATCAACGCCACCATCACCATCGTCGGCGAATAACCGCTTAAGCTGCCTGCTAACAGTTTGCCAAACCAGCTAATAAAACCGGTGTTGTTGAGTCCGGTCGCGAGGGTGATAAGCGAGGCCAGCCAGAAGAAAACGTTCCACGCGGCTTTATTACTGACAATGTCGTCCCAACTGATAATGCGCAGAAGCAGCATCAGCGCCACCACGCTGTAACCGACCATCGCGGCATCGATATAATCACCGCCGAAAATCCACAGCACCAGCGCGCCTACCATCAGCCCCAGCATCCGTTTTTCACGCGAACAGAGCGGGCCCATTGCCTGCAGTTCCGTCTCTGCCCAGCGCGGCACCTGATCGCCTGACTTCAGTACAGGCGGGTACAGCACGTAAGCCAGCCAGGGAACCAGCAGGACCAGTAAAATACTGAGCGGCAACATCCCGAGGAACCAGTCGCCCCAACCCAGCGTGGCGTGAGATGCGCTTTTCATCAGTCCAATTAACAGCAAGTTAGGAGCCATCGCCGTCAGGAAAATGGCGCTGGTCACGCAGTCGGCAACAATCCCCATCCACATGATGTACGAGCCAATACTGCGCGAACTGCTGTCGTTTGGTTGTGATTGATAGAGCGGCGGCAGGTTACGGATGATGGGATAGATAATCCCCGCACCACGCGCCGAGTTGGACGGTGTGACAGGTGCGAGGATCAGCTCGGAGAACATCACCGCATAGCCAAGAAACAGCGTGCGATGCCCCATCTTTTTCACCAGAATCAGCGCGATACGTCGCCCCAGCCCGGTTTTTTCATAGCCTGTGCCAAACATAAAGGCGGCGAAAATCAGCCAGATAACCGAATTAGAAAAACCGGAAACGGCCCACGAGAGGGATTTTGCAGTGAATTTAAAGCCTGGCTGAGCGAGCTGCTCCGGGCTGAACAGCAGCCAGGGAGAGAGTATGGCGATGATGGATATACCCACCATCGCCACCACGGCACCCGGCACGGGTTCGAGGATCAGTCCAACGATCACGCCAGTAAAAACAGCAAAGTAGAGCCAGGTATGACTCTCCAGCCCTGCGGGAACCGGAATTAGAGCAATAATGGCGATGACCGCCAGCGGCGCAAGGTATCGCCACCATTCAGTGGAAGGTTTCATCGTGTTATGCCTGCGAAAAAGGAGAGGGGCGAGCCTCTCCGGGAGGGTTATTTGATGTAATGGACGTGCTCGCAGATCTCTTCCACGATGGGATCGCGGCGTTCGGCGAACAGCTTTTTGTTTTCGGCTATCAGGTTGTTGCCGTGGGTATCAATAGAGACAATCAGCGGGCCGAACTCTTTGACCCGGCAGACCCACAGTGACTCCGGCATCCCGAGTTCTGTCCAGTGCACCTCTTCAATCTCTTCCACCTGGGTTGCCGCCAGCACCGCGCAGCCTGCCGGGAAAATCACATGTAGCGCCTTGAATTTCTGACAGCCTTCTTCGGTCAGCGGCCCCATTCCGCCTTTGCCGACCACCAGTTTCACGCCGGTCTGCTCGATAAATTCACGTTCAAAACTTTCCATACGCATACTGGTTGTCGGACCGACGGAAACCATCTCCCATTTGTCGCCGTTTTTGCGCACGATGGGGCCAGCGTGGAAAATCGCTTTGCCGTTGAGATCGTAAGGGATCGGACGTTTCAGTTCGATCAATCGGCGGTGACAAACGTCACGGCAGGTCACCAGCGTACCGGTCAGATAGATCACATCGCCGACGTGAATATCTTGCAGATCTTCAGCTTTGATCGGGGTTGTCAGGATCTTTTTCATAACGCGCTCCGGGTGTGAGACAGATTTTCAAAGGTGAGATCGGCATGAACCAGCAGTGTGCCGCGACGATGCGCCCAGCAGCCGGTAGAAACAGCAACGCCGATGGTTGACGGATGGCGGGCGGCAGATTCGATATGCACGCCCATCACTGAACTGTTGCCAGTCAGCCCTTGTGGACCAATCCCCAGACGGTTGAGTCCTTCTTCCAGGCGTAGCTCCAGCTCTGCCGCTTTTGGATTGGGGTGGCGGCTGCCAATCGGGCGCAAAATGGCTTTACGCGAGAGTACGGCGGCGGTTTCCACCGAGGTGGCGATGCCCACGCCCACCAGTACCGGTGGACAGGCGTTTACGGCGAGGGTGGAGATATTTTCGAAGACAAATTTCACCACGCCTTCGTAGCCTTCTGACGGCATTAACACTTTCGAGCGGCCTGGTAGCGTGCAGCCGCCGCCTGCCATGTAAACTTCGATTTCCGCATCGTCACCGTCGGGGACGATATCCCAGGTGACCCACGGTACGCCACTGCCGGTATTTTTGCCTGTGTTCACTTCGTCAAAAATTTCTACCGCATTGTGACGTAGTGGCGCTTTGACGGTTGCCTCTTCCACGGCTTGTTTGAGTATGCTTTGCAGCTCGCCAAGCAGTGGGAAGCGGGAACCGACTTTAACGAAGAACATAATCTCCCCGGTGTCCTGACAGGCAGGACGATTCAGGTCAATCGCTTTTTGCATGTTGTCGAACATCGTATGGTAGATAATTTTCCCCATCGACGACGTTTCGGCATCCTTTAGCTGTTTTAGTTTATCCACCACGTCATCAGGCATTCGGGTAGAAATCATGGCGGTAAAGTTAGCGACAATCTCCGTCAACTTATTCACTGCCTGTTGCTTATTACTTTCGCTCATCATGGCAACTCCAGTTTCTGTATTTGTCTTGAAAAATTCACCGCCACAAACTACCACTAAAAATGTGGTTTTATATTTTTTGCCACCGTGAATATGTAATTAACAGTTCGTGAATCAACGCGAAAATAAGAATGAATATTGCGCCAGAGCAGGGAATGGCAATGTTTTGCGAAATACACTGCGCTTATCACAACTGCGGATAATTAACGATGCTGAATAGCTGGCCTTTAGCCAAAGATTTGCAGGTACTGGTAGAAATCGTCCACAGCGGGAGTTTTAGTGCTGCAGCGGCGACGCTTGGGCAAACGCCTGCATTTGTCACCAAGCGGATCCAAATCCTTGAAAATACGCTGGCAACAACGCTGCTGAACCGCTCCGCTCGCGGCGTGGCGCTGACTCAAAGTGGCCAACGTTGTTACGAACATGCGCTGGAAATCCTCACCCAATATCAGCGACTGGTCGATGACGTCACGCAAATCAAAACGCGCCCGGAGGGGATGATTCGTATTGGTTGCAGTTTTGGTTTTGGGCGCAGCCATATTGCGCCAGCCATTACCGAACTTATGCGCAATTATCCTGAGTTACAGGTGCATTTTGAATTGTTCGATCGGCAAATTGATTTAGTGCAGGATAATATTGATCTGGATATTCGTATTAATGACGAAATTCCTGATTATTATATTGCGCATCTGTTAACGAAAAATAAAAGAATATTATGCGCAGCACCTGAGTATCTGCAAAAATATCCGCAGCCACAATCATTACAGGAATTAAGTCGTCATGACTGTCTGGTGACCAAAGAGCGCGATATGACCCACGGAATATGGGAGTTGGGGAACGGTCAGGAGAAAAAATCGGTGAAGGTAAGCGGGCATCTTTCCTCCAATAGCGGCGAGATTGTGCTGCAATGGGCGCTGGAGGGCAAAGGGATTATGCTGCGTTCCGAGTGGGATGTGTTGCCGTTTCTGGAGAGTGGCAAACTGGTGCAAGTATTGCCGGAGTATGCACAAAGCGCCAATATCTGGGCTGTTTACCGGGAGCCGCTCTATCGCAGCATGAAATTACGTGTCTGCGTGGAATTTCTGGCGGCATGGTGCCAGCAACGGCTGGGCAAGCCCGATGAAGGCTATCAGGTCATGTAGATCCACCAGAAATCACTCGGGATCCTTTTCGCGCTTTCTTTTGAATTTCGTCCAGATTTTTGTCTCCTGACGACGCCACAGACGCTGGATGTTGTCATGATGACGCAGCAGGATCAGGCAAGAGAGCATCGAAACCGGGAAGGTGAATTGTGGCTTAAACCACCAGACATAAAACGGAGCAATCAGTGCACTGACAATCGCTCCCAGCGACGAGTATCCGCTCAATAGCACGGTCAGTAACCAGGTTCCCGCCATTACTCCGGTGAGATCCCAGCCAATGGGTGCGATGGCACCAAAAGCGGTAGCAACGCCTTTTCCTCCTTTAAATCCGAAGAAAACGGGCCAGATGTGTCCAAGACAGGCGGCGATGGCAATTAAGCCTAGCCAGAAGGGGCTGACACCTAATTCATACGCGCCCCAGACGGGCAACATTCCTTTCAGAACGTCGAAAATCAGTACTGCTACGGCTGCTCCCTTGCCACCGATACGTAACACATTGGTTGCGCCTGGATTGCCGGAGCCGCTGGTTCGCGGATCGGGCAGCCCACACAAGCGGCAAACCAGAATGGCACTGGAAATGGAGCCGCAGAGGTACGCGATGAGGATCATTCCAGGCGCGATTGCACTCATAAGCTGTTCCGTTTTGAAAATTCGTGTTCAACGATGAATCTGTGGATAATACGCACATTTCGCCGGAAGTGGTATCCGGTTAGCCAAAAAGCAGGCAGGACGTGATGGATATTGTATTTATAGAGCAACTTTCGGTAATCACCACTATTGGTGTTTACGACTGGGAACAGACCATCGAACAGAAGTTAGTGTTCGATATCGAAATGGCGTGGGATAACCGTAAAGCGGCGAAAAGTGATGATGTGGCGGATTGCCTCAGTTACGCTGACATTGCAGAAACGGTGGTCAGCCACGTCGAGGGGGCGCGTTTTGCGCTGGTGGAACGCGTTGCTGAAGAGGTGGCGGAGCTGCTGTTAGCACGCTTCAACTCGCCGTGGGTGCGTATCAAACTCAGCAAGCCAGGCGCAGTGGCGCGGGCGGCGAATGTTGGCGTAATCATTGAGCGTGGCAATAATCTGAAAGAAAATAATTAATTTTACAGCTGTTAAACCAAACGGTTATAACCTGGTCATACTGCAGTAGTTCGGACAAGCGGTACATTTTAATAATTTAGGGGTTTATTGATGAGCGATATGCACTCGCTGCTGATAGCGGCAATATTGGGTGTGGTCGAAGGATTGACAGAATTTCTGCCGGTATCCAGCACGGGCCATATGATTATTGTCGGTCACTTGTTGGGGTTTGAGGGCGACACGGCGAAAACCTTTGAAGTTGTGATCCAGTTAGGATCAATTCTGGCGGTAGTAGTGATGTTCTGGCGGCGTCTGTTTGGCCTGATTGGCATCCACTTTGGCCGCCCGTTGCAGCACGAAGGAGAAAGCAAAGGTCGTTTAACGCTGATCCACATTTTGCTGGGGATGATTCCGGCGGTGGTACTGGGGCTGTTGTTCCACGACACGATTAAGTCATTGTTTAACCCGATAAATGTGATGTATGCGCTGGTCGTTGGCGGTTTGTTGCTGATTGCCGCCGAATGCCTGAAGCCGAAAGAGCCGCGTGCGCCGGGTCTTGATGATATGACCTATCGTCAGGCGTTTATGATTGGCTGTTTCCAGTGTCTGGCGCTGTGGCCGGGTTTCTCCCGTTCCGGGGCGACCATTTCAGGTGGGATGCTGATGGGGGTGAGCCGTTACGCTGCTTCCGAGTTTTCGTTCCTGCTGGCGGTGCCGATGATGATGGGCGCAACGGCGCTCGATCTCTACAAAAGCTGGGGCTTCCTGACAACCGGCGATATCCCGATGTTTGCCGTTGGGTTTATCACCGCTTTTGTGGTGGCGCTGATAGCGATTAAAACCTTCCTGCAATTGATTAAGCGCATTTCGTTTATCCCGTTCGCCATTTATCGCTTTATTGTGGCGGCTGCGGTGTATGTCGTGTTCTTTTGATTGAGGAATAGTGTCGGATGCCTGGCGTTGTCCACGATTGCGTAGGCCGAATAAGGCGTTCACGCCGCATCCGGCAATCAACGCCTGATGCGACGCTTGCGCGTCTTATCAGGCCTACAACTGTCGTTGACATGTAGCCGGATAAGGCGTTTACGCCGCATCCGGCAAAATGCCCAATACTCATTCAGGCTTTGGGCAACGTTGTTCCTTCCAGCTGGCTACCGCCGCAATCCGCCGTCGGGTCAGCTCCTCGCGAATCTCCACGCCTTTAAATCCCGCTTCAACGACCGCTTTTGTCGGCACTGACTGCGCCACTTCCCAGGCTTCGCGCAACCAACGGCCTTGCGGGTAGTCCGCTGATTCAAAACCGGTTCTGCCGCGCACGTCAGCCTCGCTGGTTAGCGCCAGTTGCTCGACACGCTGCGGTTTACGCCAGGCATCGATGGAATCAAATAATTTGACGATGGTTTTTGGGTTCAGCATTGGGAAGGTGTGGATGAGATCGTGAAACTCAGCCACCAGTCTGGCTAAATCGCGAATTTCATTTGGCACGCGCAGACGCTGGCATAGTTGTTCCACTAACTTAACACCCGCCGGGCCATGACCATGATGACGCGGCCAGAGTTCTGGCGGCGTCAGTCCTTTACCGAGATCGTGGCATAAAGTTGCGAAACGGACATCGACCTGCGGACTCAGCATCGCCGCCATTGAGAGCGTCATTAAGGTATGAATACCCGTGTCGATTTCCGGATGCCACCTGGCAGGGGCCGGAACACCAAACAGGGCGTCAATTTCCGGGAATAAAACGCGCAGTGCGCCGCAATCGCGCAGTACCTGGAAGAACACCTGTGGATTGCGGGTGGTGAGGGCGTTTTCTGTCTCTTTCCATACCCGTTCAGGCGTCAGGTGTTCCAGTTCACCCGCATGGGTCATCTCGCGCATCAACGCCAGAGTTTCATCGGCAATACGAAAACCGAGGTGGGCATAACGCGCAGCAAAACGCGCCACGCGCAATACGCGTAACGGATCTTCGCCAAAAGCCGGGGAAACATGGCGCAACAGACGATTTTGCAGATCGCCCAGACCGTTGTACGGGTCGATAATCTCGCCGTTATCGTCCTGGGCCAGCGCATTAATGGTCAGATCGCGACGC
The DNA here is from genome assembly GCF_022354085.1 of Shigella dysenteriae. NCBI lineage: Bacteria > Pseudomonadati > Pseudomonadota > Gammaproteobacteria > Enterobacterales > Enterobacteriaceae > Shigella > Shigella dysenteriae. Next base: position 4,045,663 of record NZ_CP055055.1, on the reverse strand, counting down.
TTAAGATCATCTTCCAGCGTGACATCCGGTGCGGCATAGCAGGTAAAACCGGTGTAACCGGAGCCGGATTTCCGTTCGGTACGTGCCAGCGCATACTCTTCATGCGTTTGCGGATGCAGAAACACAGGAAAATCGCGGCCTACCTGCTGGTAGCCCGCGTCGAGCATCTCCTGTGGCGTACTGCCGACCACTACCCAATCTCTGTCTTTGACCGGTAGCCCTAACAATGCATCCCGAACAGCACCACCGACCAGATAAATCTTCACGCCATCATCCCTTCGTCAAATACACAATTCCTAATAATAAGACAGTGCAACGAAGAAGGCGATTTAGTTCATCCAGCGATCTTTGCGTTTGCGGCTTGGGATCAGGTGCGGCAGTACCAGACCGAGCAGCAAGCCAAGCCCCAGCACGCCACCGCCATACATAAACCATTGCATGATGATGGTGCGCTGTTTGTCATCCAGCTGTACGCTGGCGGCATCGACCTTTTTCTGCGCGACAATCAGCTCGTTTTTCAGTTTCTGATTTTCTTCTTTTAACCCGTTGATCACGCTGTCGCTCTGCGCCACTTTTTGCTGCATTTCTGCGGTGCGCTGATTCCAGGTGTTATCGATATTGGTGAGTTTATCGGTCAGAGTTTTGACCTGATTTTCCAGATCTGGCACACGGGAGCGCAGGCTTGGTTCAGTGCTAAGTTGTTTCAACGGGATCCAGGCGGTACGGCCAGAGCTGTCTTTCACCTGGGCATAATTGGTGTTGGCGTCAGTTTGTAATAAGGTCACTTCCTCGCCGGCGTTAACCGTGCCCACGAGGCGATAATGATCTCCCGGACCGCTACGGACCCAGGTATTCAGTTCGTCAGAAACATAGCGCGTTTCTTCAGCGTGTGAGACGGCAGTCGCGCTAAGTGCGAGTAAAGTTAATCCGATCAGGCGTAATTTTGGCATCAGGCTGTCGTTATTGTCATGGAAAGTGGAACGATAGTAGTGGCATCAGTGTCGCTACGCAAAGCATTCGACATCAATCGGAATCCTCTGTGTCAGGTCTTGCCACTGCTTCAAACTTTTACGCCCGTCAAATTGCCCGTTGCATGGCAATTTGGCGCAAAATACTATCTACTGACAAAAAAGATCGCATTAAGTTCGCCGTTCATCGTCACTTATGTGACATAACCGATAAGTAAAGGCCATGGCTCAGGAAATCGAATTAAAGTTTATTGTTAATCACAGCGCCGTTGAGGCGTTGCGTGACCATCTCAATACGCTGGGCGGCGAGCACCATGACCCCGTGCAGTTACTGAATATTTACTACGAAACGCCGGATAACTGGCTGCGTGGGCACGATATGGGCTTACGTATTCGTGGCGAAAACGGTCGCTATGAGATGACCATGAAAGTTGCAGGAAGAGTGACAGGCGGCTTACACCAGCGCCCGGAATATAACGTGGCGTTGAGCGAACCGACGCTCGACCTGGCGCAGTTACCGACGGAAGTCTGGCCGAACGGCGAATTGCCCGCCGATCTCGCTTCCCGCGTACAACCGCTGTTCAGCACCGATTTTTATCGCGAAAAATGGCTGGTGGCGGTCGATGGCAGCCGAATTGAAATCGCTCTCGATCAGGGTGAGGTGAAAGCGGGGGAATTTGCTGAACCTATCTGTGAGCTGGAACTGGAGCTGCTTAGCGGCGACACGCGCGCGGTGCTGAAACTGGCGAACCAACTGGTATCGCAAATCGGATTACGCCAGGGCAGCCTGAGCAAAGCGGCGCGTGGCTATCATCTGGCGCAGGGCAATCCGGCGCGTGAAATCAAACCGACCACCATTTTGCATGTTGCGGCAAAAGCCGATGTGGAACAGGGGCTGGAAGCGGCGCTCGAGCTGGCGTTAGCGCAATGGCAGTATCATGAAGAACTGTGGGTACGCGGCAACGATGCGGCGAAAGAACAGGTGCTGGCAGCCATTAGCCTGGTCCGTCATACGCTGATGCTGTTCGGTGGTATTGTGCCGCGTAAAGCGAGCACTCACTTACGTGATTTGCTGACCCAATGCGAAGCGACCATTGCTTCTGCGGTTTCTGCCGTGACGGCGGTCTACTCTACCGAAACGGCAATGGCGAAGCTGGCGTTGACCGAATGGTTGGTAAGCAAAGCATGGCAGCCATTTTTAGATGCCAAAGCGCAGGGCAAAATCAGCGACTCCTTCAAACGCTTTGCCGATATCCATCTTTCCCGCCATGCCGCTGAACTGAAAAGCGTTTTCTGCCAGCCGTTAGGCGATCGCTACCGTGACCAGTTGCCACGCCTGACGCGTGATATTGACTCAATACTGTTGCTGGCGGGTTACTATGATCCTGTCGTCGCGCAAGCCTGGCTGGAGAACTGGCAGGGGCTGCATCACGCTATTGCGACCGGGCAACGCATCGAAATTGAACATTTCCGTAATGAGGCAAACAATCAGGAACCGTTCTGGTTGCACAGCGGAAAACGTTAATCAGGCAAGGATAAAATCGCTTATGAAGCCGCTCTCTTCACCGTTACAGCAGTACTGGCAGACCGTTGTTGAGCGGCTGCCAGAGCCTTTAGCCGAGGAATCACTTAGTGCACAGGCGAAGTCAGTACTTACTTTCAGTGATTTTGTGCAGGACAGCATAAGTGCGCATCCAGAGTGGCTGACGGAACTGGAAAGCCATCCGCCGCAGGCCGACGAATGGCAGCATTACGTTGCATGGTTGCAGGAGGCGCTCAGTAATGTGAGTGACGAAGCCGGGTTAATGCGCGAGCTGCGGCTGTTCCGTCGGCGCATCATGGTACGTATCGCCTGGGCGCAAACGCTGGCACTGGTTACTGAAGAGAGCATATTGCAGCAGCTCAGCTATCTGGCGGAGACGCTGATTGTTGCGGCGCGTGACTGGCTATATGACGCCTGCTGCCGCGAGTGGGGAACGCCGTGCAATGCGCAGGGCGAAGCGCAACCGCTGCTGATTTTAGGCATGGGTAAGCTGGGCGGCGGGGAACTGAATTTCTCCTCAGATATCGATCTGATTTTTGCCTGGCCGGAACATGGTTGTACGCAGGGTGGACGCCGGGAACTGGATAATGCGCAGTTTTTTACCCGCATGGGGCAGCGGCTGATTAAAGTGCTGGATCAACCAACGCAGGATGGCTTCGTCTATCGCGTGGATATGCGACTGCGTCCGTTTGGCGAAAGTGGCCCTCTGGTGCTGAGCTTTGCCGCGTTGGAAGATTATTACCAGGAGCAGGGGCGCGACTGGGAGCGTTACGCGATGGTCAAGGCGCGTATTATGGGCGATAGCGACGGCGTCTATGCTAACGAGTTGCGTGCGATGCTGCGCCCGTTTGTTTTCCGCCGTTACATCGATTTCAGCGTCATCCAGTCGCTGCGCAACATGAAAGGAATGATTGCCCGTGAAGTGCGTCGACGCGGTTTGACCGACAATATCAAACTTGGCGCGGGTGGCATTCGTGAAATTGAATTTATCGTCCAGGTATTCCAGCTCATTCGCGGCGGGCGCGAACCGTCGCTGCAATCGCGCTCTTTACTGCCAACGCTCAGCGCCATTGCTGCGCTGCATCTGCTTTCTGAAAACGATGCTGAACAATTGCGAGTGGCGTATCTGTTCCTGCGGCGTCTGGAAAACCTGCTGCAAAGCATTAACGACGAACAAACCCAGACGCTTCCTTCTGATGAGCTTAATCGTGCGCGGCTGGCGTGGGCGATGGACTTTGCTGACTGGCCGCAATTGACCGGGGCGCTGACCGCACATATGACCAATGTGCGCCGGGTGTTTAATGAATTGATTGGCGACGACGAAAGTGAAACTCAGGAAGAGTCGCTGTCGGAACAGTGGCGTGAGCTGTGGCAGGATGCGTTGCAGGAAGATGACACTACGCCAGTGCTGGCGCATCTTAGCGAGGATGATCGCAAACAGGTGCTAACGCTGATTGCTGATTTCCGCAAAGAGCTGGATAAGCGCACCATCGGGCCGCGAGGACGTCAGGTGCTCGACCATCTGATGCCGCATCTGCTAAGTGATGTCTGTGCGCGTGAAGACGCTGCCGTTACGCTGTCGCGCATTACCGCCTTGCTGGTGGGGATTGTTACCCGCACCACCTATTTAGAATTGCTCAGTGAATTCCCCGCGGCGCTTAAACATTTGATTTCTCTGTGTGCCGCGTCGCCGATGATTGCCAGCCAGCTGGCGCGTTATCCATTATTGCTGGATGAATTGCTCGATCCAAACACCCTTTACCAGCCGACGGCGACCGATGCCTACCGCGATGAGTTGCGCCAGTATTTGCTGCGCGTGCCGGAAGATGACGAAGAACAGCAGCTTGAGGCGCTGCGCCAGTTCAAACAGGCGCAGCTGTTACGCATTGCGGCAGCGGATATTGCGGGGACGCTGCCGGTAATGAAAGTGAGCGATCACTTAACCTGGCTGGCGGAAGCCATGATAGATGCTGTCGTACAGCAGGCGTGGGTTCAAATGGTGGCCCGCTACGGTAAACCAAATCACCTGAACGAACGCGAAGGCCGCGGTTTTGCGGTGGTCGGCTACGGTAAGTTGGGCGGCTGGGAGTTGGGCTACAGTTCCGATCTTGACCTGATCTTCCTCCATGATTGCCCGATGGATGCAATGACTGACGGCGAGCGGGCAATCGACGGGCGACAGTTTTATCTGCGTCTGGCGCAACGCATTATGCATCTGTTCAGTACGCGTACTTCTTCCGGCATTTTGTATGAAGTGGATGCTCGACTGCGTCCGTCCGGGGCCGCGGGAATGCTGGTGACATCCGCAGAAGCATTTGCCGATTATCAGAAAAACGAGGCCTGGACGTGGGAACATCAGGCGCTCGTACGTGCGCGTGTAGTGTACGGCGATCCGCAGCTCACCGCGCACTTTGACGCAGTGCGTCGCGAGATTATGACGCTGCCGCGTGAAGGTAAAACTCTGCAAACGGAAGTGCGGGAAATGCGCGAGAAAATGCGCGCTCATCTCGGCAATAAACATCGCGATCGCTTTGATATCAAAGCTGATGAAGGGGGAATTACCGATATCGAATTTATTACCCAATATCTGGTGTTGCGCTACGCTCATGAAAAACCGAAGTTAACGCGCTGGTCAGACAACGTGCGTATTCTGGAACTACTGGCGCAAAACGACATTATGGAAGAGCAGGAAGCGATGGCGCTGACCCGTGCTTACACTACGCTTCGCGATGAACTTCATCATCTGGCATTACAGGAATTGCCGGGCCATGTGTCGGAGGATTGCTTCACCGCAGAGCGTGAACTGGTGCGGGCAAGCTGGCAGAAGTGGCTGGTGGAAGAATGAAGTATGGTATTATCGCGCGCAAATTTTGAATCTCTCAGGAGACAGGAATGAAAGTAACGCTGCCAGAGTTTGAACGTGCAGGAGTGATGGTGGTTGGTGATGTGATGCTGGATCGTTACTGGTACGGCCCCACCAGTCGTATCTCGCCGGAAGCGCCGGTGCCCGTGGTTAAAGTGAATACCATCGAAGAACGTCCGGGCGGCGCGGCTAACGTGGCGATGAATATCGCTTCTCTCGGTGCTAATGCACGCCTGGTCGGGTTGACGGGCATTGACGATGCAGCGCGCGCGCTGAGTAAATCTCTGGCCGACGTCAACGTCAAATGCGACTTCGTTTCTGTACCGACGCATCCGACCATTACCAAATTACGGGTACTTTCCCGCAACCAACAGCTGATCCGTCTGGATTTTGAAGAAGGTTTCGAAGGTGTTGATCCGCAGCCGCTGCACGAGCGGATTAATCAGGCGCTGAGTTCGATTGGCGCGCTGGTGCTTTCTGACTACGCCAAAGGTGCGCTGGCAAGCGTACAGCAGATGATCCAACTGGCGCGTAAAGCGGGTGTTCCGGTGCTGATTGATCCAAAAGGTACCGATTTTGAGCGCTACCGCGGCGCTACGCTGTTAACGCCGAATCTCTCGGAATTTGAAGCTGTTGTCGGTAAATGTAAGACCGAAGAAGAGATTGTTGAGCGCGGCATGAAACTGATTGCCGATTACGAACTCTCGGCTCTGTTAGTGACCCGTTCCGAACAGGGTATGTCGCTGCTGCAACCGGGTAAAGCGCCGCTGCATATGCCAACTCAGGCGCAGGAAGTGTATGACGTTACCGGTGCGGGCGACACGGTGATTGGCGTCCTGGCGGCAACGCTGGCAGCGGGTAATTCGCTGGAAGAAGCCTGCTTCTTTGCCAATGCGGCGGCTGGCGTGGTGGTCGGCAAACTGGGAACCTCCACGGTTTCGCCGATCGAGCTGGAAAACGCTGTACGTGGACGCGCAGATACCGGCTTTGGCGTGATGACCGAAGAGGAACTGAAGCTGGCTGTAGCGGCAGCGCGTAAACGTGGTGAAAAAGTGGTAATGACCAACGGTGTCTTCGATATCCTACATGCCGGACACGTCTCTTATCTGGCAAATGCCCGCAAGCTGGGTGACCGCTTGATTGTTGCCGTCAACAGCGATGCCTCCACCAAACGGCTGAAAGGGGATTCCCGCCCGGTAAACCCACTCGAACAGCGTATGATTGTGCTGGGCGCACTGGAAGCGGTCGACTGGGTAGTGTCGTTTGAAGAAGACACGCCGCAGCGTCTGATCGCCGGGATCCTGCCAGACCTGCTGGTGAAAGGCGGTGACTACAAACCGGAAGAGATCGCCGGGAGTAAAGAAGTCTGGGCCAACGGCGGCGAAGTGTTGGTGCTCAACTTTGAAGACGGTTGCTCGACCACTAACATTATCAAGAAGATCCAACAGGATAAAAAAGGCTAACCGGAAAGCGGTTCACAGATCTCGCTTCGTACATGGCAGGCCTATTGACGCTGTTGTTTTTTCAACCTAGAGTAAAGGAACAAGGGTAAGGGAGGATTTCTCCCCCCTCTGATGAGTTGTTAGTAAGTCGGGAAACTTAACAGTAACAACACAACCAGTATGATGACGAGCTTCATCATAACCCTTTCCTTCTATAAGGCCCCTTCCTCGGGAGGGGCTTTCCCGTTTCAGCCCCTTGCTGTCTCCCCGATTGTTGATGAGCGCCGGACCCCGCGCAACGCTTTCCCTGAAGCAGTTTTGCCTTCCCCGAGCGGTCACGCAAAACGCTGCAACGTCCTGAGCATTTGCACCTTTTAGCGGAACGCAGATATAAAAAATCCCCGGCTTTTTGGGCCAGGGATATGTGTTAATGAAACCTTCTTGACGCTGATTTTTTTTCAACCTAAAGTAAAGGAACAAGGGTGAGGGAGGATTTCTCCCCCTCTGATTGGCTGTTAATAAGCTGCGAAACTTACGAGTAACAACACAATCAGTATGATGACGAGCTTCATCATAACCCTTTCCTTCTGTAAGGCCCCTTCCTCGGGAGGGGCTTTCCCGTTTCAGCCCTTTGCTGACTCCCCGATTGTTGATGAGCGCCGGACCTCGCGCAACGCTTTCCCTGAAGCAGTTTTGCCTTCCCCGAGCGGTCACGCAAAACGCTGCAACGTCCTGAGCATTTGCACCTTTTAGCGGAACGCAGATATAAAAAATCCCCGGCTTTTTGTGCCAGGGATGTTCATAGCTGAAAATTTATTCTACGTTTTCGGCGACGGGAGTTGTTGAGGTTAAGGGTGAAGTCAATGCAGCCAGTGAGCCGCCTGAAACGCCAATTTCATTGAGCAAGGAGTCAATCAGTGGTGCCTGTGTGCGGTAAGAGAGTGCGGCTGATAATGCTTGTTCCGCCAGGTTTCCGCCCCCCACATTACCCGTGTTTGCATCCCCCGCAGTACCACCACGATTCAGACCATCGACCTGAATAATCTTGATACCGTCAATGGACTTCATTGGTTCCACGGATTTCTCTATTACCGCAGGTAGCGCCTGCAACAAGGCCAGTTTGAATTTAAGGCTGGTTTGTTCGTCAGAAAGTACGTTGATAGCATCGTTCAGCGCACGTTGTGCTTCTGCTTCCGCCAGGCCTTTTTTACGCGTAGCTTCGGCTAACTCAACGATCGCCGCCGCCTGCATCTCTGCGGCTTCTTTTTCTGCTTTCGCCCGCACGGTCAGTTCAACCGCTTTGGTTTCTGCATCCTGTGCTGCGGCAATCAGCGCCACCTGCTTGGCACGATCGGCTTCGGCTGTCTGGCGAGTGGTTTCTACGTTTTGTTGGGCGCTTACTGCTTCTGCGAGTGCAAGGTTAGCACGCGCTTCTGCCTGGGACTGTTGTTCCGATTTGGCGGCAATAGCGATCGATTTCGTCTGGTTAGCGATTTCGGTGACCTGCTGCTGTTCGATCTCTTTAATGCGAACTTCACGTTCGGCCTCAACCTTTCTTGAGCGGACGGCCTGTTCGCGGTCGATTTCCGTTTCCTGAATCTGTCGTTCAGCCAGAATTCGCGTCTGCTCTGCTTCACGACGACGTTCAGCTTCAAAAGCCGCAATTTTCGCATTCTGCTCAGCGGTACGGGTTTTAACCTGCTGCTCCTGCTCAAGCGTCATAAACGCTTCTTGTTGTTCAATCTCCAACTTGCGCGAAAGTGCATCACGGTTTTTCTCACGCACCGCAACTTCTACATCCTGTTCAACTTCGTTACGCTCGCGGCGACGGCGCTCTGTCTCCTGAGTCAGTTTGGTTAAACCTTCGGCGTCAAAGGCATTGTTAGGATTGAAATGTTCTTTCGAGGTCTGGTTAAAGTTGGTAAGTGAAACGCTTTCCAGTTCCAGGCCGTTTTTCGACAGATCTTCAGCTACGGTATTTTGTACTCCCTGCACGAAGTTCTCGCGGGTATCCTGTAACTCATGCATGGTCATTTGCGCAGCTGTTGCACGGAGGGCATCGACAAATTTATCTTCAACCAACATACGTAAGTCTTCAGGCGACAGGGTGCGTTGCCCCAGCGTCTGGGCAGCGGTGGCAATCCCTTCTACTGAAGGTTTTACCCGCACAAAGAAAGCGACTACTACATCGACGCGCATACGATCTTTCGTAATCAGGCTATCAATGGTTGAGCGGCTGACTTCCAGCTTCAGAGTATTCATATTGATGGGGATTATTTCATGAAAGATCGGCATCACGATTGCGCCACCGCTCATTACCACTTTTTGCCCACCTAAACCAGTACGAACAAAAGCTTGCTCTGCCGAAGCGCGACGATAGAGCCTGGCGAAAATAATTCCAATAATAAACAGAATGCATACGGCAATAATCGCGGTAAACATCCAGGAGGGCACAGAATTAACAATATCATCCATTATTAAATTTCCTTTTGATTAATAAATTACAATATTTGGGGCCAGGGATTGTTTTCCGCCAAATATCGCGTTGCAGAAAGTCGGCAAATAATTAACACTTTGTCTCCTTTAGTGAAAATTTTTCCTTCTTCAGGCTCCAGTAGTAAATAATGTATTTGGCCAAATTGATCGGTGAGTTTTCCTTCGCAGGGATTACCTGAAGTGGCTTGATGACCGGTAATTAATGCCATGCTACCAATATATTCTTCTTCTGTAATAGCTGAACTATGGTCGCGTGGAATCCAGGGGGCAACTATTTTACCGGTATAATGCACCGCAATAATCGTAAACAGTAAACTGACAGGAACCACGAACAGGTTCGACAGTGGTGATTGCCAGACCATGATGCAGGCATGCTGCAACAGGATGCCAATAAGACCAAAAAAACCAGCCAGCAAGCAGAGAACGACGAGAGCTGGCAATCTTCCGATATTGAGATAATGAAGTGCCTGGCTAATATGACCTGTGGTTATGGAATCATAATGGTCAAGATGTGCATCAAGAGCACCGGAGAGCATGTGACCGCAGATAAGCGCTAAAATTTCTAAAAGGCCGATCAACAGTACAAAGGAAATAGCGAAAAGATAAGGGGTGTTATAGTCGGCGAATAAAATCATATGTCACTCCAATGTCCATTTAGTGACGCAATATTTACTTTGGGATAGTTTCCTTGCTTACATTTGTCTTTGTTAATAATAACACATGTTAGAGAAGTTCTGGAAGAGAAAGTCTTTTAATATGGTTTTTTATTTTTCACTAAAAAGTGTGATCGGGGACAATATATTTACGCACGTTATGTTTAAAGGCACTACACTGATTGGGGAATACTGAAATCAGAAAAAGCATATGGCCTTAAAAGGTATGCGATAACCGGAGGATGTGCTTATGGATCATAGTCTTAATTCTTTAAATAATTTCGATTTCCTGGCGCGTAGTTTTGCCAGAATGCACGCAGAAGGTCGCCCGGTCGATATTCTGGCCGTTACTGGTAACATGGATGAAGAACATAGAACCTGGTTTTGCGCACGTTATGCCTGGTATTGCCAACAGATGATGCAAACCAGAGAACTTGAATTAGAACACTGATATTACGGGCCGTCTGGCCCGTTTTTGTGTTGCTTTATTCTGCTTTATCAATAGGCGGGATAGCCGGAGGAGATTGAAGATCTGCTACCGAATTATTGCGCGCTTCCAGTTCACTGATGCGCTGCTCCAGTAACGCCAGTTTTTCACGAGTCCGCAACAGGACTTGCGTCTGAACGTCGAATTCTTCGCGGCTTACCAGATCGAGACGCGTCAGCTGCGCTTGTAGGGTTTGGCGGATTTTTTTCTCCACATCTTCCCCGAACTCCCTGATTCCTTTAGGCATTGATTCGTGAACCTGGCGAGCGATTTGCTCAATTTTTTTCGGGTCAATCATTGTAGTTTCCCTGTACTGATAGGTGTTGAGTGCCATTGTAGTGCGATAAGGGTAAGTCATAAACCAGAATTATGTGAAGCTATGCGTTGCTGCCGCTAATCATTAGCGTTATAGTGAATCCGCTTATTCTCAGGGCGGGGCGAAATTCCCCACCGGCGGTAAATCAACTCAGTTGAAAGCCCGCGAGCGCTTTGGGTGCGAACTCAAAGGACAGCAGATCCGGTGTAATTCCGGGGCCGACGGTTAGAGTCCGGATGGGAGAGAGTAACGATTCTGTCGGGCATGGACCCGCTCACGTTATTTTGGCTATATGCCGCCACTCCTAAGACTGCCCTGATTCTGGTAACCATAATTTTAGTGAGGTTTTTTTTACCATGAATCAGACGCTACTTTCCTCTTTTGGTACGCCTTTCGAACGTGTTGAAAATGCACTGGCTGCGCTGCGTGAAGGACGCGGTGTAATGGTGCTTGATGATGAAGACCGTGAAAACGAAGGTGATATGATCTTCCCGGCAGAAACCATGACTGTTGAGCAGATGGCGCTGACCATTCGCCACGGTAGCGGTATTGTTTGCCTGTGCATTACTGAAGATCGCCGTAAACAACTCGATCTGCCAATGATGGTAGAAAATAACACCAGCGCCTATGGCACCGGTTTTACCGTGACCATTGAAGCGGCTGAAGGTGTGACTACCGGTGTTTCTGCCGCTGACCGTATTACGACCGTTCGCGCAGCGATTGCCGATGGCGCAAAACCTTCTGATCTGAATCGCCCGGGCCACGTTTTCCCACTTCGCGCGCAGGCAGGTGGAGTACTGACGCGTGGCGGTCATACTGAAGCGACTATTGATCTGATGACGCTGGCAGGCTTTAAACCGGCTGGTGTGCTGTGTGAGCTGACTAATGACGATGGCACGATGGCGCGTGCACCAGAGTGTATTGAGTTTGCCAATAAACACAATATGGCGCTCGTGACTATTGAAGACCTGGTGGCATACCGTCAGGCACATGAGCGTAAAGCCAGCTGAAAACCGCTGCTTAAATTACTGCCTTAATCAAGAAACCGAAGTTGTAGCAGGCTTCGGTTTTTATTTTTCCCTGCTATGCAAGATGTTAATTCCGCTTCTCTTTCTATGAGAAAATTTCATTAATATCAGGCATTCTTTTTCATTATGATCAAAATCATATAATTGTTCCGTTATTATGCGACCATATGAATATATCCGAAAAAGGATATGTGAAATTTATGCGCTAAATGTTTAGTATTGTTAAATATTAAGGGTAAAAGGATGTTTATCGCCTGGTACTGGATTGTATTGATTGCTCTGGTTGTGGTGGGTTATTTCCTGCATTTGAAACGTTATTGTCGGGCGTTTCGCCAGGACAGAGACGCACTGCTTGAAGCGCGGAACAAATACTTAAACAGTACGAGAGAAGAGACAGCCGAAAAGGTAGAATAAGGCTTTAGTGAAGCTAGCAGAAGTTGTCCCTGCGCTGGACAACTTCTGATGTTGCTTTTAACCAATTCCCGCCGTTTGTAGCAGCACCAAACTGAATCCCATCACTGACATTCCACATAGTACGCCATAGCTGGGGTTATTATTAGGGTCAATCTCTTTGGCGAGCGGCATTAATTCATCAACCGAGAGCGCCACCATAATTCCTGCGACCGCCGCCATGATTGCTGCCATGACCACCGGGGAAATCATGCTACCGAGGATTAACCACGCCAGCACACCACCAAGAATTTCTGCCAGTCCAGAAATCCCCGCCCACAGAATCGCCGTGCGTTTAGAACCCGTTGCTGCATAAACCGGGCCTGCAACCGCCAGACCTTCAGGAATATTGTGCAACGCGACGGCCAGTGCGATGCCAAATCCCAGCTCCAGGTTGCTGCTCGCCGTGACAAAGGTGGCAATCCCTTCCGGGAAGTTATGCAGACTGATGCCGAGAGTGAGCAGAATGGCTGTGCGCTTGATCGATTTTGGCAACGGCTGCACCGATTTTTGCATTAAATCCTGCGGATGCGCATGTGGCAACATGCGGTCCAGGCCAAAATAGCCAAGCAGACCGAAGATAAACATTCCATAACCCAACACAGGCGACATTCCTTCAGCTGCTAGTGCGGCAGGAAGCATTTCCATTAATGAGATGAGCAACATGATCCCCGCCGCAAATCCTAGCGAAAACGCCAGTAAGCGGTTCGAGGGTTTTTGCCCGAGAACGCCGAGAAACGCGCCAATAAACGTGGCTGCCCCCGCCAGTATGGTCAGAATGAGAGGTACTGACATCGACAACTCCTTATAAATCTTCACCTTCAGGCAGATCGTCAAAATAACTGATGATCATCATCATTGTTATCCGGGTTCTTACTCCGCCGAACAAGCGTATTGTGAGGATATCAAAATGACACCTTTAGTTAAGGATATCATCATGTCTTCAACACGTATGCCAGCATTGTTTTTAGGTCACGGTAGTCCGATGAACGTGCTGGAAGATAATTTGTATACCCGCAGCTGGCAGAAGTTGGGGATGACATTGCCACGCCCGCAAGCGATTGTGGTGGTTTCGGCTCACTGGTTTACCCGTGGAACAGGAGTGACCGCGATGGAGACGCCGCCCACGATTCATGACTTTGGTGGCTTCCCGCAGGCGCTGTACGATACGCATTATCCTGCTCCGGGTTCGCCTGCGCTGGCACAGCGTCTGGTTGAGCTGTTAGCGCCGGTCCCGGTGACGCTGGATAAAGAAGCCTGGGGCTTTGACCACGGTTCCTGGGGCGTGCTGATTAAGATGTATCCTGACGCCGATATCCCGATGGTGCAGTTGAGTATCGACAGTAGCAAACCTGCCGCCTGGCATTTCGAAATGGGGCGCAAACTCGCGGCGCTGCGAGATGAAGGAATAATGTTGGTCGCCAGCGGTAACGTGGTGCATAACCTGCGCACAGTGAAGTGGCACGGTGATAGTTCACCGTATCCGTGGGCGACGTCGTTTAATGAGTATGTGAAAGCGAATCTGACGTGGCAAGGGCCGGTAGAGCAGCATCCTCTGGTGAATTATCTCGACCATGAAGGTGGCGCGTTATCGAACCCAACGCCAGAGCACTATCTGCCGTTGCTGTATGTCTTAGGTGCGTGGGATGGGCAGGAGCCAATTACCATTCCGGTCGATGGGATAGAAATGGGCAGTTTAAGTATGCTGTCGGTGCAGATAGGTTAACAATTACCGGATGGCGAATGCCATCCGGCATCATTGATTACTCAACAAAAATATGTGGATAAAACCGAGACATATCCTGGGTGATCAATGCACGGTCTTCACGAATGCCAATTCCGGCGGGTTGATCGTTCACCAGCCAGCTACCAATCAGCATATAGCTGTCGCCGAATTTCGGTAACGGGTGGAATTGCTGAACAATCATCCCTTCTTCGCCATACGGACCTTCCGCTGCTTCAATGGTTTTGCCGTTCTCAATGATCGACACGTTTGCGCCTTCACGGGAGAAGATCGGTTTAACCACATATTTTTCCATTTGCGGATGATCATCTTCCGCAAAATAAGCGGGCAGCAGGTTCGGATGATTCGGGAACATCTCCCACAGTAGCGGTAGAAGTGCCTTGTTGGAGATAATGCTCTTCCACGCCGGTTCCAGCCAGCGTACGCCTGCATCCTCCAGCTTGGTGGAAAACATCTCACGCAACATAAATTCCCACGGATACAGCTTGAACAGGTTGGAAATTACCTGATCCTGTAAATCCGTGAACTGACCTTTTTCACCTAACCCGATATCGTCAATGTAGAGGAACTCGGTAGCGATTTCAGCTTCCGTCGCGCAGTCCTGCAAATACTGAATGGTTCCGCGATCTTCCACCGTGTCGCGACAGCAGGTGAGATGCAGCAACTGGAAGCCATACTGTTCACGCAGCTCAACGAAGCGATCGATCAGTTTTTCTTGCAGACTGTTAAACTGGTCGCTGCCCTCCGGCAAGTTACCGGCGTTAAGCTGATCTTCCAGCCAGATCCACTGAAAGAACGCCGCCTCGTATAGTGACGTTGGCGTATCGGCGTTATTTTCCAGCAGTTTAGGTTCGCCAGTGCCATCCCACGCCAGATCAAGACGCGAATAAAGCGATGGCTGGTGCGTCAGCCATGACTGGCGCACAAAACTCCAGGTGTGTTTTGGTATGCGGAATTTGGTCATCAGCTCATCGCTGGCGATCACTTTTTCCACCACTTTCAGGCACATCTGGTGCAGTTCGGCGGTGACTTCTTCCAGCTTTTCAACCTGGGCGAGGGTCAACTTGTAGTAAGCATCTTCACACCAGTACGGCTCGCCGTACATGGTGTGAAAATTGAAACCGTATTCGTGGGCTTTCTCACGCCAGTCCGGGCGCTCGGTAATACTGACTCTTTCCATCGGTATCAGCCACCCATTGAACGAGAAGAGGTACCGGTTGCGCTACGCTGCATAGTGCTTTGTTTGGCAACAGATTCACCAAAACCGCCACGGGTAACGGTAGTGGTGGTCGCCGGTTTTGGTGCCATTGCCGTCTTCGGTACGGTCATGGTGCGGCCTGGCTGGGCTGCGCCATAGTTTTTACCCGTCGCGTCGGTATATTTACCGTAAGCCGGACTGGCTGGGTTTTTCGAGGAGAACAGCGGCTGCTGTGCAAATCCCGCACCGCCGCCCATCAGACGACCCATCATGTAACCGGCCATCAGCGGCATCCAGAAACTCCCGCTGGATTGCTGAGCCTGCGCCTGGTTTTCTGGTGCCATGCCAGCCTGGGCTGGTGCTTGCTGGCACTGACCTTCACCAAATTCAGCAACACAGTCTTCACGGGTGGCGTATTTCGGCGCAGTACGTTCGGCTTCTTTCAGCGCATTGTTGTACGCGGTGGTACATTCGGCGCTTTTGCCTGGGTTTGCAGCTGAACAGTCGTCAGCATTTTGATAGAGAGACACTGTTTCATCACTCTTTTCACAGCCAGCCAGCATAAAAACAGTGGCAACCGCGAGAGCGACTGGTGTCAGATGGCGTGCGCTCCAGTTTTTGCGGAACGATGCGTGGCGTATGGATTTTGTCCGTTTCATTTTTGTCTTCCGGGACCTGTGGTAAATACCCATCAGAATAGAGGATGGCTGGTCGAAATTGAAGCGAGAAGGGGGAAGAATGCGGCAGATAACCCGTATCTTTACGTTGCCTTACGTTCAGACGGGGCCGAAGCCCCGTCGTCGTCATCAGTTACGGAAAGGGTTATGACCGTTACTGGTGGTAGTGCGTGCGGATGTTTGCTGAACGACGGGTGCCGGGCTATCAGGCGCATAACCATCAGCAATAGCATTCTGTTCCGGCGTTTGCGGGGCAACGTTTTCCGGATTAGTGGAAACCGGTTTGCTCAGCGCATTGTTCAGTGCCAGCAGATCCTGCTCGTTCAACGTACCCAGGGCTGACTTAATATTCAGCTGATTAATCAGGTAGTTATAACGCGCATTCGCCAGCTCTTGCTTGGCGTTGTACAGCGTGGTGGTCGCATCCAACACATCAACAATGGTACGCGTACCGACCGAGTAGCCCGCTTCCATCGCGTCTAATGAGCTTTGAGCGGAAACTACGGCTTGTTTGTAGGCGTTAATGCTACTGATAGAAGCATTAATGTTGTTGAAGGAGGAACGTACGGTTTGCACGACGCTACGATGCGCGCTTTCCAGTTGCTCGCTGGCACCAACAAAGTTGTACTGGGCCTGTTTCACCTGCGAGTTAACCATTCCGCCCTGATAAATCGGCAGCGAGAAGCTCAGGCCAACTTTGTTCTGGCCCATATTGCTATCGTCATACTGGGTACCAGCGGCACCACGGGTTTTCGAACCGCTATAAGAGGTGTCAGAAATCCCGGTAGAAGCCGTTAAATCCAGAGTCGGTAAGTGACCATCCTGCGCCTGGCGAATTTGCTCGCGCGCCAGGTCCTGGCTCAAGCGTGCCTGTAACAGCGACAGGTTGCGTTTTTCGGCTTCTTTCAGCAGCGCGTTAACCGGCTGTGGTTTGTCGGTTTTAAAGTTTTCGACATTCAGCGCCGCCAGTTCCGGATAGTAGTTACCGGTGATCTGGCGCAGCTGCTCTACCGCGTTATCAAGGTTATTACGTGCGGTCACTTCGTTCGCCAGCACGGTATCGTACTGCGCGCGGGCGTTCTGCACGTCGGTGATCGCTACCAGGCCCACGTTAAAACGTTGGGTGGTTTGATCTAATTGACGGTAGATCGCTTCTTTTTGTGCCTGTGTATAGGAAAGAACGTCAATAGCATTCAACACGTTGAAATAAGCGGTCGCGGTGTTGAGGATCAAGGTTTGCTGATCGGTCTGATATGTGACGTCCTGAATCCCTGCTGCTTTTTCCTGCAGCGTTAACGCACGCCATTTCGACATATCAAAAATGGATTGAGTTAACTGCAGGGACGCACTGGTCGCGTTAGAGTTGATGCCGTTCGCGTCGCGGTAGCCGTTGCTATAGGTGTAATCTGCACCTAAACCTAGCTGTGGCAGTAATGGACTGCGCGCTTCATTAATTTTTTCAAAGGCAGCATCACGATCGGCGGCAGACTTACGCAATTCCGGGTTACTAAGGCGTGCTTGCTGATAAACTTGCATCAGGTTCTCGGCCTGGCTCAACGAACTGAACCCAGAAAGGCTCAGGCCGATAAGAATGGGGAGCAATTTCTTCATTTGCATTCCTTGTGGTGAAGCAGTATTTAGCGCGATCAAACTGTAAAATTATTGCGGATTCTAGCAGAAGCCGCTACCGCAAAAGGTTGGCGTTACGTGCCATAGGGCGTTAATGTGCCTCAATTTAACACATGACTGCTCAAACGGCAGTCAAACGTCGCTGAAATTCACATTTAATTCACTATTAGTGCCAGGACATTAACAATGCTTAAGCCAGACAACCTGCCCGTTACATTTGGCAAAAACGATGTAGAAATTATTGCACGAGAAACACTTTATCGCGGCTTTTTTTCATTAGATCTTTATAGATTTCGTCATCGTCTATTCAACGGGCAAATGAGTCATGAGGTACGGCGGGAAATTTTTGAGCGCGGTCACGCCGCAGTCTTGCTACCCTTTGACCCAGTGCGTGATGAAGTTGTGCTGATTGAGCAGATTCGAATTGCCGCATACGACACTAGCGAAACCCCTTGGCTACTGGAGATGGTTGCCGGAATGATTGAAGAGGGTGAAAGTGTGGAAGATGTTGCCCGTCGCGAAGCGATTGAAGAGGCGGGGCTGATAGTCAAACGGACCAAACCGGTGTTAAGTTTCCTGGCAAGCCCGGGGGGCACCAGTGAGCGTTCGTCAATTATGGTGGGCGAAGTGGACGCCACGACCGCAAGCGGTATTCACGGTCTGGCTGATGAAAACGAAGATATTCGCGTTCATGTGGTAAGCCGGGAACAGGCATACCAGTGGGTAGAAGAGGGGAAAATCGACAACGCAGCGTCGGTCATCGCTTTGCAATGGCTGCAGCTGCATCATCAAGCGTTAAAAAATGAGTGGGCATAAATGAAGCGTTACACACCTGACTTTCCTGAAATGATGCGCCTGTGCGAGATGAACTTTTCACAATTGCGCCGTTTGTTACCGCGCAATGACGCACCCGGCGAAACTGTAAGCTATCAGGTGGCAAACGCACAATATCGGCTGACGATTGTGGAATCGACCCGATACACTACCCTGGTGACAATAGAACAGACTGCGCCCGCGATCAGTTACTGGAGCCTTCCGTCAATGACGGTGCGTCTGTATCATGACGCGATGGTGGCTGAAGTGTGTTCAAGCCAGCAGATTTTTCGCTTCAAAGCGCGGTATGATTATCCTAATAAAAAGTTGCATCAACGCGACGAAAAGCATCAAATTAATCAGTTTTTAGCGGACTGGTTGCGATACTGTTTAGCACATGGAGCGATGGCGATTCCGGTTTATTAGCGTCGTGAAACCTAAGGACACCATTTGGAAAGCCTGTTAACCCTTCCTCTGGCTGGTGAGGCCAGAGTCAGGATTTTACAAATTACCGATACTCACCTGTTTGCACAAAAGCACGAAGCCCTGTTAGGGGTAAACACCTGGGAAAGCTACCAGGCGGTGCTGGAGGCGATTCGTCCACACCAGCACGAATTCGACCTGATTGTCGCGACAGGTGATTTAGCGCAGGATCAATCCTCTGCGGCCTATCAGCATTTCGCTGAAGGCATCGCAAGTTTTCGTGCGCCCTGCGTCTGGCTGCCGGGCAACCACGATTTCCAGCCCGCGATGTACAGCGCGTTACAGGATGCGGGTATCTCCCCGGCGAAGCGGGTATTTATTGGTGAGCAATGGCAAATCCTGTTGCTGGATAGCCAGGTGTTTGGCGTGCCGCACGGTGAGCTAAGCGAGTTTCAGCTTGAGTGGCTGGAACGTAAATTGGCTGATGCGCCAGAGCGCCATACGTTGCTGCTGCTGCATCATCATCCGCTACCTGCGGGTTGTAGTTGGCTTGATCAACACAGCCTGCGTAACGCGGGCGAACTGGATACCGTGCTGGCGAAGTTTCCGCACGTCAAATACTTGCTGTGCGGTCATATTCATCAGGAGCTGGATCTCGACTGGAACGGTCGCCGCCTGCTGGCAACGCCGTCGACCTGTGTGCAGTTTAAGCCGCACTGTTCCAACTTTACGCTGGATACTATCGCGCCCGGCTGGCGTACTCTCGAGTTACATGCTGATGGCACGCTGACCACCGAGGTGCATCGCCTGGCGGACACACGTTTCCAACCTGATACCGCTTCAGAAGGCTACTGATGTCTACGCTTCTTTATTTACACGGTTTCAACAGCTCGCCGCGCTCTGCAAAAGCGAGCTTGTTAAAAAACTGGCTGGCGGAACATCACCCTGACGTTGAGATGATCATTCCGCAGTTGCCGCCGTATCCTTCCGACGCGGCAGAGCTGCTGGAATCCATTGTCCTGGAACATGGCGGCGATTCGCTGGGTATTGTCGGTTCGTCACTGGGGGGATATTACGCCACCTGGTTGTCACAATGTTTTATGCTGCCCGCAGTGGTGGTAAACCCGGCGGTGCGCCCGTTTGAACTGCTGACGGACTATCTCGGTCAGAACGAGAACCCCTACACCGGGCAGCAATATGTGCTAGAGTCACGCCATATTTACGATCTCAAAGTCATGCAGATTGACCCGCTGGAAGCGCCGGATTTGATCTGGCTGCTGCAACAGACGGGAGATGAAGTGCTGGATTACCGCCAGGCGGTGGCGTACTACGCTTCCTGCCGCCAGACTGTCATAGAAGGCGGCAACCACGCATTCACGGGCTTCGAAGATTATTTCAACCCGATCGTCGATTTTCTTGGTCTGCACCATCTCTGACGATCAACTCGAATTGCTAACTTAAACCATGACGCAAACTTATAACGCTGATGCCATTGAGGTACTCACCGGGCTTGAGCCGGTTCGCCGCCGTCCGGGGATGTATACCGATACCACTCGCCCTAACCATTTGGGGCAAGAAGTCATTGATAACAGTGTGGATGAAGCACTGGCGGGTCACGCAAAACGCGTGGACGTTATTTTACATGCTGACCAGTCGTTAGAAGTTATTGACGATGGGCGCGGGATGCCGGTGGATATTCACCCGGAAGAGGGTGTACCGGCGGTTGAACTGATTCTTTGCCGTCTGCATGCAGGCGGTAAATTCTCTAACAAAAATTACCAGTTCTCTGGCGGCCTGCATGGCGTGGGGATTTCGGTGGTTAACGCCCTGTCGAAGCGCGTAGAAGTTAACGTGCGCCGCGATGGTCAGGTTTATAACATCGCCTTTGAAAATGGCGAAAAGGTGCAGGATTTACAGGTTGTCGGCACTTGCGGTAAACGCAATACTGGTACCAGCGTGCACTTCTGGCCGGATGAAACCTTCTTTGACAGCCCGCGTTTTTCCGTTTCACGCCTGACGCATGTGCTGAAGGCCAAAGCAGTACTGTGCCCTGGCGTTGAGATTACCTTTAAAGATGAGATCAACAACACCGAACAGCGCTGGTGCTATCAGGACGGTCTGAATGATTACCTGGCGGAAGCGGTAAACGGTTTACCGACGCTGCCAGAAAAACCGTTTATCGGTAATTTCGCTGGTGATACTGAAGCTGTGGACTGGGCGCTACTGTGGCTGCCGGAAGGCGGTGAACTGCTGACCGAAAGCTACGTCAACCTTATCCCAACGATGCAGGGCGGTACCCATGTTAACGGTCTGCGTCAGGGCCTGTTGGACGCGATGCGTGAGTTCTGTGAATACCGCAACATTCTGCCGCGCGGTGTAAAGTTGTCGGCGGAAGATATCTGGGATCGCTGCGCCTATGTGCTGTCGGTGAAAATGCAGGATCCGCAGTTTGCCGGGCAGACCAAAGAGCGTCTCTCTTCGCGTCAGTGCGCGGCATTCGTTTCTGGCGTGGTGAAAGATGCCTTTATCCTGTGGCTGAACCAGAACGTTCAGGCGGCGGAGTTGCTGGCAGAGATGGCGATTTCCAGCGCTCAGCGTCGTATGCGTGCGGCTAAAAAAGTGGTGCGTAAAAAGCTGACCAGCGGCCCGGCGCTGCCTGGCAAACTGGCTGATTGTACCGCGCAGGACCTTAACCGTACCGAACTGTTCCTCGTGGAAGGTGACTCCGCAGGCGGATCTGCCAAGCAGGCGCGCGATCGCGAATATCAGGCGATCATGCCACTGAAAGGTAAGATCCTTAACACCTGGGAAGTCTCTTCCGACGAAGTGCTGGCTTCGCAGGAAGTGCACGATATTTCGGTAGCGATCGGTATCGATCCTGACAGCGACGATTTGAGCCAGCTTCGTTACGGCAAGATCTGTATCCTGGCGGATGCTGACTCCGATGGTCTGCACATTGCCACGCTGCTCTGCGCTTTGTTTGTAAAACACTTCCGCGCGTTGGTGAAACACGGTCACGTTTACGTCGCACTGCCACCGCTCTACCGTATTGATCTCGGGAAAGAGGTTTATTACGCGCTGACGGAAGAAGAGAAAGAGGGCGTACTTGAGCAATTAAAACGCAAGAAAGGCAAGCCGAACGTCCAGCGTTTTAAAGGTCTGGGGGAAATGAACCCGATGCAATTGCGTGAAACCACGCTTGATCCGAACACTCGCCGTCTGGTGCAGTTGACTATCGATGATGAAGACGATCAGCGTACTGACGCGATGATGGATATGCTGCTGGCGAAGAAACGCTCGGAAGATCGCCGCAACTGGTTGCAAGAGAAAGGCGACATGGCGGAGATTGAGGTTTAATTGAGGTTTAAAGGAAAGAACATTGCCCGGTCAGGATGGCCGGGCAAACAAGGCAGGTTTAAATCCCTGGCTGCAGAATACGAATATTCATCTCCAGCACGTCACCTTTTACGGCTTCGCTATACGCCTTCATGTGCGGGGTTTGCAGATGCGCTTCAAGATGCGCGATGCTTTCCCACTGCTCAATCATCACGATAGAATCCGGTGCCATAGACTGGAAACTCACGCCAGCAGCGCAATCCACCATTGGCGCATAGCCGTGGCAACCTTCTTCTTTCAGTACGGTTGGAACGATTTTAGCAAACTGATCCAATACCGCCTGACGGTGATGTTGACCAGGACGAGTACGGATTTCTGCGATTACGGTAAGCATGGTTAACTCCTTCTAAAGCCTGAGCTCTAGTTAACCAAAAATTTCCACAAGATGCTTGCGATATTCTTCAGTATAGCGGGGAACATTAGGCATTTTTATCACGTCATTAGCGATAAATGTCGGCAGCGGTTCCATACCGAGGAATTGGTTTGCTTTATGGAACGGCAGATACACACCGTCAACGCCAACGCCGTGGAAGAACTGATCTTTTTCGGTGAAGGCTTCCATTGGCGCGTTCCAGGTCAGAGAAAGCATATATTTTTTGCCCTGTACCAGGCCGCCGGAACCGTATTTTTTCGACGGATCTTTGCGGGTACGACCATCGCTGGCATACAGAGTCCCGTGACCTTCGGTGAATACATCATCAATGTATTTTTTCACTGTCCACGGTGCGCCCATCCACCAGCCTGGCATCTGCCAGATCACCACATCAGCCCAGAGAAAGTTTTGTACTTCCGCTTTGACATCGTAGTCGCTGTCGGCGCGAACGATGCGAACATCATGCCCGAGGTCGCGCAGTGTGCCATCCGCGACTTCGGTCAGGGTGTCGTTCAGTTGACCATTGGAGTGGGCGAATTTTTTCGCGCCGTTGATAATCAGGATGTTGCTCATTTTTTAACCTCAAGGTGAGACGTTTGCCGACTATAGTACGTCACAGAGCGGTACGGTGAAATTAGCAAAATGTGCAAAGTCTTTTGCGAATTTAGCAAAAGTCTTACCCTTACCAGCTTACTTTCGCCTCAAATCCACCTTGTTCCGCATTCCCAAACTCAACATTCATGCCATGCAGCTTGGCGATTCGCTGGACAATCGATAGCCCAAGTCCACTGCCGGTAGCGGTTTGTCCGGGTGGGCGATAGAAGCGTTCGCCAATTCGCGCCAGTGCCTCTGGTGTCACACCGGGGCCGTTATCCCTCACGATGAAATTATCGGCATTCAGCGTGACGTCCACCACGCTGCCCTGTGGACTGTAACGCACGGCGTTATCCAGCAAATTTCGCACCAACAAACTTAGCAATAGCGGTTGTCCGGTGCGTTTGATGCCCTGGACATTGAGTGTCAGTCGCACGTCAATTTTCGCCTGCTGCGCCGTGTGGTAAATATCCATCACCGACGATTGCAGGAGATCTTCAAGCGGGATCTCCGCGACGTCCTGAAGGTTATCCAGTGAGTCCAGCCGCGATAGCGTGAGCAGTTGATCAACCAGACGAGTAGCGCGATCGATCCCGGAATGTAATTGGAGCAGTGCTTTTTTCCGCGCCTGCGGATCATCGTCAGAGAGCTGCGCAACTTCGGTTTGCACTTTCAGCGCCGTTAACGGGCTACGAAGTTCGTGAGCTGCGTCAGAGGTAAAGCGTCGTTCACGAACCATCATCGCATGTGTGCGGGCGAACAGTTGATTCAACGACTCAACCAGTGGACGCACTTCGCTGGGTACGCCAGTCGCGTTTAGTGGTTTTTCCGAGTCAGGGTCACGCATACGTAGTGCCAGCGCCAGTTTGTTCAGCGGCGCGAGTTCACGACCCAGTAGTACCATCATGATGATTAACATAATCGGCAGTGCGACCAACCACGGGATCAATTGCCCGGCAACAATCGCCAGCGCCATGTCTTCACGGTATTCCCATTCCTGACCAACAACAATGCGATATTTGCCATCAGGTGAGGTCATCCAGACAAAACGCCATTGATCTTTATCGCCCACCAGTTGCCCGTCAGCAAAACCTTCCCGTTGATAGCTATAGGGAATATCTTCTCCGTTATCGCCATCGTTAAGGACCATTCTGCCGTCGTGGGTAAAGATGGCAAAGGTCAGCGCATCGTCATCAACATGACCGTGTTTTAATTTATTTGGCGTCTGTGCCATGCGATCCGCCGCGTTGATTTCGTTGAGATCGAGCGTACTTAACCGCTTGGCAAACAGCATCAGTTGGGTGTCGAACAATTCATCGACGTTATCCGTTGTTTGTTTCCAGGCGACAAAGCTGGAAAGCAGCCAGGTCACCGAGGCCAGAATTAAAAAGATTAGCGTCAGCCTGACACGCAGACTAAGACGTTGGGTAAATTTCATTTCTCACCTAATGTGTAGCCAATACCATGCACGGTACGAATAAAATCACTACCGAGTTTGCGTCGCAGATGATGCACATGCACTTCAACGGCATTACTGGTGACCTCTTCGTCCCAGGTATACAGTTTCTCTTCAATCAGTTTGCGCGGCAGTACCCGACCAGCGTTACGCATCAGTAATTCCAGCAGGGCAAATTCTTTTGGTTTCAGTGTTAAGGGTTCGCCAGCCAGCGTGGCGATACGTTTGCCGGGGTCGAGCATGACGTTACCGTGGCGCAGCTCGTTGCTGGCCTGGCCGTTGGTTCGGCGCATCAGAGCTTCCAGCCTGGCGGCGACTTCTATCAACGCAAAAGGTTTACACAGATAATCGTCAGCTCCCAGACGCAGCCCTTCTACACGTTCCTCCAGCGCATCGCGCGCGGTCAGGATCAGTACCGGCTCACGCTGACCTTTTTCTCGCCATTCGCGCAAAATATCGCGACCATCCATGCCTGGTAAGGTTAAATCCAGGATCACCGCATCATAAGGTGCGCTATAAAGCGCCTCTTTTCCCTGACAACCTTGTGTAAACCAGTCGACGCTAAAACCCATTTTACTAAGGCCCGTTTTGATGCCGTCGCCAATCAGCATGTCATCTTCTATCAGTAAAATTCGCATTTTTTCATCCCTGCGATAACCGTATTTGCTGCCAGTAAACCGTGTTGTAACGCGCTCTGTACAGCACTAAATTTTATTTTTTTCCCTTAAGAAGTTGTTAAGGACTATCTTGTTAAATGCTCGGAAACAGACATTAAAGGGAGTAATAAACATGAAAAAATTCGCAGCAGTAATCGCAGTAATGGCCCTGTGCAGCGCACCGGTGATGGCAGCAGAGCAGGGCGGTTTTTCTGGCCCATCGGCAACGCAAAGTCAGGCCGGAGGATTCCAGGGGCCGAACGGCAGCGTAACGACTGTAGAAAGCGCAAAATCCCTGCGTGACGACACCTGGGTAACCCTGCGCGGCAATATCGTTGAACGCATCTCTGACGATCTCTACGTGTTCAAAGATGCCAGCGGTACTATCAATGTTGATATCGATCACAAACGCTGGAACGGCGTGACGGTGACGCCGAAAGATACGGTTGAGATTCAGGGTGAAGTCGATAAAGACTGGAATTCTGTTGAAATTGACGTCAAACAGATCCGCAAAGTAAATCCGTAATTGTTACCGCTCCCGGGACGCGTTCCCGGGAATAATTTCGCAGGGAGGCAAAATGACAAACCTGACACTGGATGTAAACATTATCGATTTCCCATCAATCCCTGTGGCGATGTTGCCGCACCGCTGTAGCCCTGAGTTGCTCAACTACAGTGTGGCGAAATTTATCATGTGGCGTAAAGAGACGGGGCTTTCTCCTGTTAACCAAAGCCAGACTTTTGGCGTCGCCTGGGACGACCCTGCCACCACCGCACCGGAAGCGTTTCGCTTTGATATCTGCGGCAGCGTTAGCGAACCGATTCCCGATAATCGTTATGGTGTGAGCAATGGTGAACTTACCGGTGGACGTTATGCCGTGGCCCGCCACGTTGGCGAGCTGGACGATATTTCACACACGATATGGGGCATTATTCGCCACTGGCTGCCTGCAAGCGGCGAGAAAATGCGTAAAGCACCGATTCTGTTTCACTACACCAATCTTGCCGAAGGGGTGACAGAGCAGCGACTGGAAACGGATGTTTATGTGCCGTTAGCGTGATGGGGAATCTTTACCGGAGTGTGAGCCAAATCACTCGCGATAAGTTTGAGCGAACAATGCCACAGGCGTATTGTTGTTGGGCTTATAATTTCTCCGGTAAGGAATACCATGTATACGCGAAATTTATTATGGCTGGTCAGCCTGGTAAGTGCGGCTCCTCTCTACGCTGCTGACGTTCCCGCCAACACACAGCTCGCCCCGCAACAAGTCTTTCGTTACAACAATCATAGCGACCCAGGTACGCTCGACCCGCAAAAGGTGGAGGAGAATACTGCTGCGCAGATTGTGCTGGATCTGTTTGAAGGTCTGGTATGGATGGACGGTGAAGGCCAGGTGCAGCCCGCTCAGGCTGAACGCTGGGAGATAATGGACGGCGGCAGGCGCTATATTTTCCATCTGCGTAGCGGTTTGCAGTGGTCCGACGGTCAGCCTCTGACGGCAGAGGATTTTGTCCTCGGCTGGCAGCGCGCGGTTGACCCGAAAACGGCAAGCCCTTTTGCTGGCTATCTGGCACAGGCGCACATTAACAATGCCGCGGCTATTGTTGCGGGTAAAGCAGATGTTACATCGCTGGGTGTCAAAGCGACGGATGATCGTACTCTTGAAGTTACGCTTGAGCAGCCGGTTCCTTGGTTCACGACGATGCTCGCCTGGCCGACGCTGTTCCCGGTTCCTCATCATGTCATCGCTAAACATGGCGATAGCTGGAGTAAGCCAGAGAACATGGTTTACAACGGTGCCTTTGTGCTTGATCAGTGGGTAGTTAACGAAAAGATTACTGCACGCAAAAATCCAAAGTACCGCGATGCGCAACATACAGTATTGCAACAGGTTGAGTATCTGGCGCTGGATAATTCGGTCACCGGCTATAACCGCTATCGCGCGGGAGAGGTCGATCTCACCTGGGTTCCGGCGCAGCAAATTCCCGCCATTGAAAAATCACTGCCTGGCGAGCTACGAATTATTCCGCGTCTGAACAGCGAATATTACAACTTCAACCTTGAGAAACCGCCATTTAACGATGTGCGAGTGCGTCGGGCGCTATATCTTACGGTTGATCGACAGCTTATTGCGCAAAAGGTACTGGGGTTGAGGACGCCCGCAACCACGCTGACGCCGCCAGAGGTAAAAGGCTTTAGCGTGACGACGTTCGATGAACTGCAAAAGCCAATGAGTGAGCGCGTCGCGATGGCAAAAGCCTTGCTGAAGCAGGCGGGATACGACGCCTCTCATCCGCTACGCTTTGAGCTGTTCTACAACAAGTACGATCTGCATGAAAAGACCGCGATAGCGTTGTCTTCCGAATGGAAAAAATGGCTGGGTGCACAGGTGACGCTGCGCACAATGGAGTGGAAAACCTATCTTGATGCCCGACGAGCCGGTGATTTCATGCTGTCTCGGCAGTCGTGGGATGCGACGTACAATAATG
This sequence comes from Shigella dysenteriae, assembly GCF_022354085.1. NCBI lineage: Bacteria > Pseudomonadati > Pseudomonadota > Gammaproteobacteria > Enterobacterales > Enterobacteriaceae > Shigella > Shigella dysenteriae. Next base: position 4,017,968 of record NZ_CP055055.1, on the reverse strand, counting down.
CTTCCAGCTTCCTGAACACGCTCAAAAGCGATAGTGAAGAAAACGTCGGTCACTGGAAAAATGCGCAGTATGACGCCTTACTAAACCAGGCCACGCAGATCACTGATGCGACAAAGCGTAATGCGTTGTATCAGCAGGCAGAAGTGATCATCAACCAACAGGCACCGCTGATTCCTATCTACTATCAGCCGTTAATCAAACTGCTTAAACCCTACGTTGGCGGTTTTCCGCTACATAATCCCCAGGATTATGTCTACAGCAAAGAGTTGTATATCAAGGCACATTGATGCCTTTATCGCCGTCGGAGCACGTCCGGCGGCGCTATTCACGCTGATCTCCTGTGACTCGACGCGGCAGATAATGTAGTATCTCCGGCAATATTGCCCCTTTGAAGGCTGGCGAATAAGTTGAGGAATCAGAATTAATGAGCGATATGGCAGAGCGCCTTGCGCTACATGAATTTACGGAAAACGCCTACTTAAACTACTCCATGTACGTGATCATGGACCGTGCGTTGCCGTTTATTGGTGATGGTCTGAAACCTGTTCAGCGCCGCATTGTGTATGCGATGTCTGAACTGGGCCTGAATGCCAGCGCCAAATTTAAAAAATCGGCCCGTACCGTCGGTGACGTACTGGGTAAATACCATCCGCACGGCGATAGCGCCTGTTATGAAGCGATGGTCCTGATGGCGCAGCCGTTCTCTTACCGTTATCCGCTGGTTGATGGTCAGGGGAACTGGGGCGCGCCGGACGATCCGAAATCGTTCGCGGCAATGCGTTACACCGAATCCCGGTTGTCGAAATATTCCGAGCTGCTATTGAGCGAGTTGGGGCAGGGGACGGCTGACTGGGTGCCAAACTTCGACGGCACTTTGCAGGAGCCGAAAATGCTACCTGCCCGTCTGCCAAACATTTTGCTTAACGGCACCACCGGAATTGCCGTCGGCATGGCGACCGATATTCCACCGCATAACCTGCGTGAAGTGGCTCAGGCGGCAATCGCATTAATCGACCAGCCGAAAACCACGCTCGATCAGCTGCTGGATATCGTGCAGGGGCCGGATTATCCGACTGAAGCGGAAATTATCACTTCGCGCGCCGAGATCCGTAAAATCTACGAGAACGGACGTGGTTCAGTGCGTATGCGCGCGGTGTGGAAGAAAGAAGATGGCGCGGTGGTTATCAGCGCATTGCCGCATCAGGTTTCAGGTGCGCGCGTACTGGAGCAAATTGCTGCGCAAATGCGCAACAAAAAGCTGCCGATGGTTGACGATCTGCGCGATGAATCTGACCACGAGAACCCGACCCGTCTGGTGATTGTGCCGCGTTCCAACCGCGTGGATATGGATCAGGTGATGAACCACCTCTTCGCTACCACCGATCTGGAAAAGAGCTATCGCATTAACCTCAATATGATCGGTCTGGATGGTCGTCCGGCGGTGAAAAACCTGCTGGAAATCCTCTCCGAATGGCTGGTGTTCCGCCGCGATACCGTGCGCCGCCGACTGAACTATCGTCTGGAGAAAGTCCTCAAGCGCCTGCATATCCTCGAAGGTTTGCTGGTGGCGTTTCTCAATATCGACGAAGTGATTGAGATCATTCGTAATGAAGATGAACCGAAACCGGCGCTGATGTCGCGGTTTGGCCTTACGGAAACCCAGGCGGAAGCGATCCTCGAACTGAAACTGCGTCATCTTGCCAAACTGGAAGAGATGAAGATTCGCGGTGAGCAGAGTGAGCTGGAAAAAGAGCGCGACCAGTTGCAGGGCATTTTGGCTTCCGAGCGTAAAATGAATAACCTGCTGAAGAAAGAACTGCAGGCAGACGCGCAAGCCTACGGTGACGATCGTCGTTCGCCGTTGCAGGAACGCGAAGAAGCGAAAGCGATGAGCGAGCACGACATGCTGCCGTCTGAACCTGTCACCATTGTGCTGTCGCAGATGGGCTGGGTACGCAGCGCTAAAGGCCATGATATCGACGCGCCGGGCCTGAATTATAAAGCGGGTGATAGCTTCAAAGCGGCGGTGAAAGGTAAGAGCAACCAACCGGTAGTGTTTGTTGATTCCACCGGTCGTAGCTATGCCATTGACCCGATTACGCTGCCGTCGGCGCGTGGTCAGGGCGAACCGCTCACCGGCAAATTAACGTTGCCGCCTGGGGCGACCGTTGACCATATGCTGATGGAAAGCGACGATCAGAAACTGCTGATGGCTTCCGATGCGGGTTACGGTTTCGTCTGCACCTTTAACGATCTGGTGGCGCGTAACCGTGCAGGTAAGGCTTTGATAACCTTACCGGAAAATGCCCATGTTATGCCGCCGGTGGTGATTGAAGATGCTTCCGACATGCTGCTGGCAATCACTCAGGCAGGCCGTATGTTGATGTTCCCGGTAAGTGATCTGCCGCAGCTGTCGAAGGGCAAAGGCAACAAGATTATCAACATTCCATCGGCAGAAGCCGCGCGTGGCGAGGATGGTCTGGCGCAACTGTACGTTCTGCCGCCGCAAAGCACGCTGACCATTCATGTTGGGAAACGCAAAATTAAACTGCGTCCGGAAGAGCTACAGAAAGTCACTGGCGAACGTGGACGCCGCGGTACGTTGATGCGCGGTTTGCAGCGTATCGATCGTGTTGAGATCGACTCTCCTCGCCGTGCCAGCAGCGGTGATAGCGAAGAGTAATATGCCGGGGAGGGCGCTGTTTCCTCCCGCTTGCAAGGAACGCCGGATGAAACGTTAAGTCGTCATCCGGCAGCGTATTCAACCCCCGGAAACGATAAAAATTCCCTTGAAACCGTTGTTTATTCATGCGTTGCGATTAACAATACGCTTTTCCAGAGAGCGGCTTTTAACAATGCCCTAACCTGATTTCAGGTGACGTACAATGCCAGTCTCTCAGACCTTCAGAGGGTGTTATGCTATATATCTTTCGTCTTATTATTACCGTGATTTACAGCATCTTAGTCTGTGTATTCGGCTCCATTTACTGCCTTTTCAGCCCGCGTAACCCGAAACATGTGGCCACCTTTGGGCATATGTTTGGTCGTCTTGCGCCGCTGTTCGGCCTGAAAGTTGAGTGCCGCAAACCTGCAGATGCTGAAAGCTACGGCAATGCTATCTATATCGCTAACCACCAGAACAACTATGACATGGTGACAGCATCGAACATTGTGCAACCGCCGACGGTGACGGTAGGTAAAAAGAGCTTGCTGTGGATCCCCTTCTTCGGGCAGTTGTACTGGTTAACCGGCAACTTATTGATCGACAGAAACAATCGCACTAAAGCTCACGGCACTATTGCAGAAGTAGTGAATCATTTCAAAAAACGCCGTATTTCCATTTGGATGTTCCCGGAAGGAACCCGCAGCCGTGGTCGCGGCCTGCTACCGTTCAAGACCGGGGCATTTCACGCGGCAATTGCAGCAGGCGTCCCGATTATTCCCGTGTGCGTCTCTACAACTTCGAATAAGATTAATCTTAATCGACTGCACAACGGTCTGGTGATTGTCGAAATGCTGCCGCCAATTGACGTCAGTCAGTATGGCAAAGATCAGGTTCGTGAGCTGGCTGCCCATTGTCGTTCGATAATGGAACAAAAAATCGCCGAGCTCGATAAAGAAGTCGCAGAACGCGAAGCCGCCGGAAAAGTTTAAGTCGGCAATCTGTATTTTTGCGGGGAACACTTTCCTGCACGGTATTACTTTAGCCAGTTTTACATGGAGCAAATATGTCACTCAGTCGGCGTCAGTTCATTCAGGCATCGGGGATTGCACTTTGTGCAGGCGCTGTTCCCCTGAAGGCCAGCGCAGCCGGGCAACAGCAACCGCTACCCGTTCCGCCGCTGCTTGAATCTCGCCGTGGGCAACCGCTGTTTATGACTGTACAACGTGCGCACTGGTCATTTACGCCAGGGATACGCGCGTCGGTCTGGGGAATCAATGGTCGTTACCTGGGGCCGACTATCCGCGTCTGGAAGGGCGACGATGTTAAGCTTATTTACAGCAACCGCCTGACAGAAAATGTCTCAATGACGGTGGCCGGGCTACAGGTACCAGGCCCGCTGATGGGCGGTCCGGCACGGATGATGTCGCCAAACGCTGACTGGGCACCCGTACTGCCTATTCGCCAGAACGCAGCTACTCTGTGGTATCACGCCAATACTCCCAACCGCACGGCTCAGCAGGTCTATAACGGCCTTGCCGGAATGTGGCTGGTGGAAGATGAAGTCAGCAAGTCGCTGCCTATCCCCAACCATTATGGTGTGGATGATTTTCCGGTCATTATCCAGGATAAACGGCTGGATAACTTTGGTACGCCAGAATACAACGAACCGGGAAGCGGCGGCTTTGTTGGTGATACGCTGCTGGTTAACGGTGTACAAAGCCCGTACGTTGAAGTCTCGCGTGGCTGGGTGCGCTTGCGACTGCTGAACGCGTCGAACTCTCGTCGCTATCAACTACAGATGAGCGATGGTCGCCCGTTACATGTGATTTCTGGCGATCAGGGATTCCTGCCTGCTCCTGTATCGGTGAAGCAACTTTCGTTGGCACCGGGCGAGCGCCGCGAGATTCTGGTGGATATGAGCAACGGTGATGAAGTGTCGATCACCTGTGGCGAAGCGGCGAGCATTGTTGATCGTATTCGTGGCTTCTTTGAGCCATCCAGCATTCTGGTTTCTACCCTGGTGCTAACGCTGCGCCCAACCGGCCTTCTGCCGCTGGTCACAGACAGTCTTCCGATGCGCTTGCTGCCAACTGAAATCATGGCCGGTTCGCCGATTCGCAGTCGCGATATCAGTCTGGGTGATGACCCGGGTATTAATGGACAACTGTGGGACGTCAACCGTATTGATGTCACCGCGCAGCAAGGAACGTGGGAACGCTGGACGGTACGCGCGGACGAGCCGCAAGCGTTCCATATTGAAGGCGTGATGTTCCAGATCCGTAACGTGAATGGTGCGATGCCGTTCCCGGAAGACAGAGGCTGGAAAGATACCGTTTGGGTTGACGGACAAGTGGAGCTGCTTGTTTATTTCGGTCAGCCTTCCTGGGCGCACTTCCCGTTCTACTTCAACAGTCAGACGCTGGAAATGGCGGACCGTGGCTCGATTGGGCAACTGTTAGTCAATCCGGTACCGTAATCTTCATACTCGCCCGAGGAGGGCGAGTATGGAATACTTTTCGATTTCTCTTTCGTTCCGGCTTATAATCCCCGGCCTTTGATTATTTTTTTATCATTTCTGGAAGCAAAATGAGCTCTATCTCCCTGATCCAACCGGATCGCGACCTGTTCTCCTGGCCGCAGTACTGGGCCGCCTGTTTTGGACCGGCACCGTTTTTGCCGATGTCTCGTGAAGAGATGGATCAACTTGGCTGGGATAGCTGCGACATCATTTTGGTTACTGGCGACGCGTATGTCGATCATCCAAGCTTCGGGATGGCGATTTGCGGTCGTATGCTGGAAGCACAGGGCTTTCGCGTCGGGATCATCGCCCAGCCAGACTGGAGCAGCAAAGACGACTTTATGCGTCTGGGTAAACCGAATCTGTTTTTCGGTGTTACTGCTGGCAACATGGATTCGATGATCAACCGTTATACCGCCGATCGCCGTTTACGTCATGACGATGCCTACACGCCGGATAACGTCGCGGGTAAGCGCCCGGATCGCGCCACACTGGTTTATACCCAGCGTTGTAAAGAGGCGTGGAAAGATGTACCGGTGATCCTCGGTGGTATTGAGGCTAGTCTGCGCCGTACCGCGCATTATGATTACTGGTCCGATACCGTGCGCCGTTCCGTGCTGGTGGATTCGAAAGCCGACATGCTGATGTTTGGTAACGGTGAGCGTCCGCTGGTGGAGGTGGCGCACCGTCTGGCGATGGGCGAGCCGATTAGTGAAATCCGCGATGTGCGTAATACCGCGATTATCGTAAAAGAGGCGTTGCCAGGCTGGAGCGGTGTGGATTCTACTCGTCTTGATACCCCTGGGAAAATCGACCCGATCCCGCATCCGTATGGCGAAGATTTGCCGTGTGCGGATAACAAACCTGTTGCGCCGAAAAAGCAGGAAGCGAAAGCTGTAACTGTGCAGCCGCCGCGCCCGAAACCGTGGGAAAAAACCTACGTATTGCTGCCTTCTTTCGAGAAAGTGAAGGGCGATAAAGTCCTGTACGCTCATGCTTCGCGCATTCTGCACCACGAAACTAACCCAGGTTGCGCCCGCGCATTGATGCAAAAACACGGCGACCGCTATGTGTGGATCAACCCGCCTGCTATTCCGCTTTCTACCGAAGAGATGGACAGCGTTTTTGCGCTGCCATACAAGCGCGTGCCACATCCGGCCTATGGCAATGCCCGTATTCCGGCTTACGAAATGATCCGTTTTTCGGTCAACATTATGCGCGGCTGCTTTGGCGGCTGCTCTTTCTGTTCTATCACCGAGCACGAAGGGCGCATTATTCAGAGCCGTTCCGAAGATTCGATCATTAATGAGATCGAAGCGATCCGCGACACCGTTCCAGGTTTTACGGGCGTAATTTCCGATCTCGGTGGGCCAACTGCCAACATGTATATGTTGCGCTGCAAATCGCCACGCGCTGAACAAACCTGCCGTCGTTTGTCCTGCGTTTACCCGGATATTTGTCCGCATATGGACACTAACCACGAACCGACGATCAACCTCTATCGCCGCGCTCGCGATCTGAAAGGCATTAAAAAGATCCTGATTGCCTCAGGCGTACGTTATGACATCGCCGTAGAAGATCCGCGCTATATCAAAGAACTGGCGACCCATCACGTCGGCGGTTATCTGAAGATTGCTCCGGAACATACCGAAGAAGGGCCGTTGTCGAAGATGATGAAGCCGGGCATGGGCAGTTATGACCGCTTTAAAGAGCTGTTCGATACCTACTCGAAACAGGCAGGTAAAGAGCAGTATCTGATCCCCTATTTCATCTCCGCGCACCCGGGTACGCGTGATGAAGATATGGTGAATCTGGCGCTGTGGCTGAAAAAGCATCGTTTCCGTCTCGACCAGGTACAGAACTTCTACCCATCGCCACTGGCTAACTCGACCACCATGTATTACACCGGGAAAAACCCGCTGGCGAAGATTGGTTATAAGAGTGAAGACGTCTTCGTACCGAAGGGCGACAAACAGCGTCGTTTGCATAAAGCGTTGTTGCGTTACCACGATCCGGCAAACTGGCCGTTAATCCGTCAGGCGCTGGAAGCAATGGGTAAAAAGCATCTGATTGGTAGCCGTCGCGATTGCTTAGTGCCTGCGCCAACCATTGAAGAGATGCGTGAGGCTCGTCGTCAGAACCGCAATACTCGTCCAGCGTTGACGAAACATACGCCGATGGCGACCCAGCGTCAGACTCCTGCTACGGCAAAAAAAGCGCCGTCTATGCAATCTCGTCCGGTGAATACTGGTGCGAAGAAACGCCCTAAAGCGGCGGTTGGACGTTAAAAAAAATCCCCGGCAACTGACATGCTGCCGGGGATTTTTTTATCATTCTGCGTACATACGCAAGCAGCGCAGGCAATCAAAATAGTCCTGTGCATCAAGACGCGTATTGGCTCTGTTAGCTTCGGATTTGGCAGCATAGATTTGTGGGCGTAGTGCTTTCATATCCTGCTCAAGCCGGGCGATTTTGGCATTTAATGTTTGTACATTGCTCGCCAGTTGATTGACCTTTTGCTCATTGACGCAGCCACTGAGCAAGCAGGTTGCCAGAACAACAGCTCCCACGGTGAAAATCGTTTTCATATAGTGTTCCCTTTTATTTATTGTTCCGGCTAATTGTTATTTAATTCAGCTCATTGCTTTAATCTGGCGGCGGTTTTTGCCTCAATCTGCTTAAGTAGGCTGCCGCTGTTCGGGCGGATAAAATCAGCGATTTCCCACTTACCTTCGCGCCGTTGTAAAACCAGTTCTTGCTCTTCGTTGTTGCCATTGGTCAGCGTAAAACGAATATGAATGCGGGCGGAATCGGCGGTTTTCTCCAGGACTCGAATTTCATCAATGCGTGAAAATAGCGACTCTTCGCCAAAACAGATCGGATTGTCGTAAATAAATTGCCGTTCTATTTGCATATCTTCATCGGGATTGTTGGCCGTCTTGAAGGTGGTTTTATAGAAGGCATTGACCGCCTGGCGGTAAGAGTCGGAAACCACCCACGTCCACGGCCAGCTATAATCGGCAATATGTTCAAAGAGTTCGGCAACAAAGGCTTCCGGCTGTTCTTTTTGCAACGAAGCTAAAGCGGCCAGCGTTTTTTCATTCTCGCTATTAACTGCTTGTAAGACGCTGCCATGATTGCTGACAATATCGTCAATGACCCAACGACCATTTTCCGCCACCATTTTCAGTGTCTGCGTGGTCTTTTCTTTATCATCTTTAAAGATACGAAAGCGCACAACGGCATCGGCATGATCGGCGTCAGTTTCGGTTATCGCTACGCTTTCTAGCACCAGATCGCCAAAATCCTGACAATCACAAACCGGATCATAATCCAGCCAGCCAATATTGCCCGGCAGCGTAAGATTGTCGTTCAGGGTAAGCGCCTGTTGAATACGCGCAGAAGTTATCGCCCGCTCTCCGGTTTCACCAAAATAAGGGGCAGTGGCATCTGATTTATAGTTCTGATAAATATGCCGGACTGTTTGTTCTACGGTCTGTGAGGGGGGCTGTGCGTGCACGGTAAAACTTGCCAGGGCTGCTAAAAACAGAAGTATTATTTTCATCTGTTTTTCACCTCTCCGTTGCGTTTATCCCGGATATAGATGAGTTGTTCTTTTAAGAGCTTCCGGCTCTGCATGATGATGTCCTTATATTTGGCATTCCTGAACAAGGAAGAGTAACAACGGGCGGGACGCGAGGGGAATAAATGATTTCTGAAAAGTCCGGTAGCGGAACATTACCGCCACCGGGAGAATTTGCACGTTAGCCGCCGAACTGGTCAGGATCGGGACCGAGACGCTTGCCCTGATCGAGTTTTGCAATTTCGCCGAGTTCGTCTTTGTCGAGACGGAAATCCCAGACATCAAAGTTTTCGGCAATGCGTGAAGGTGTGACCGATTTCGGGATCACCACCAGGCCGCTATCCAGATGCCAGCGGATAACAATCTGCGCCGGGGTTTTGCCGTATTTATCTGCCAGATCGCGAATGACTTTCTGATCGAAAACGCCTTTCCCTCCTTGCGCTAATGGGCTCCAGGATTCGGTCTGGATTTTGTGTGTCGCGTTCCAGGCGTGTAGCTGGCGTTGTTGCATCAGCGGGTGAAGTTCGATCTGATTAATAACAGGCGTCACGCCAGTTTCATCAATCAGGCGTTGCAGGTGATGGATCTGGAAGTTGCACACGCCGATGCTTTTGATTAATCCCTCTTTTTGCAATTCGATCATGCCTTTCCATGCTTCGACATAATGGTCGATAGCGGGAACGGGCCAGTGCATTAAGTAGAGGTCGATATAATCAAGCTGTAGTTTTTTCAGGCTGTCGAGCAGGGCTTCGCGGGGGCGCTTGTGGTCGTCGTTCCACAGCTTAGTGGTGATGAACAGTTCTTCTCTGTTGACTGAGGCATTTTTCAGGGCTTTGCCGACACCTTCTTCGTTCTTATAGGCCGCGGCGGTATCAATCGAGCGATAACCCACTTCTAACGCTTTTTGAATGGCGGTGATTACTTCCTCATTACTTGCTTGCCAGACGCCCAGTCCCAACTGGGGCATGACATTGCCATCCTGTAGCTTAATAACGGTTGGATTAGCCATACGTTCCTCCTTTATATGAACTCACCGGAGCAGGCTCCGGTGAGGTGTTGTGAACTTAAGTCTGGACGAAATGCCCGAAAACGAAAGTTTGAGGCGTAAAAAGCTTAGCGGGCGGCTTCGTATATACGGCGGCTGACATCCAGCGTAATGTCATGATTTTCGCCCAGTTGGGTCATGCCGTGCTCTTCCAGTTTTTTCAGCAAAGCCGGGATGGAGCTGCCGTCCAGACCGTAGTCGGAGAGGTGGGTCGGCACGCCTAATTGCTCAAAGAAATTGCGGGTTGCGGCAATCGCGGCGTCAATACGCTCATCGTCGGAACCTTCAGTGATGTTCCAGACGCGTTCAGCATATTGCAGCAGCTTAGCGCGCTTGGTATCGCGTTTTTCATTCCACAGTGCAGGCAGGACGATAGCCAGTGTTTGCGCGTGATCCAGACCGTGCATCGCAGTCAGTTCGTGGCCCAGCATATGCGTTGCCCAGTCCTGCGGTACGCCAGCGCCAATCAAACCGTTCAGCGCCTGAGTCGCCGCCCACATGACGTTGGCGCGCACATCGTAGTTTTCTGGCTCTTTCAGGGCTTTCGGACCATCTTCGATCAGCGTCAGCAAAATGCCTTCTGCGAAACGGTCCTGAATTTTGGCATCAACCGGTTTGGTAACATACTGTTCCACGGTGTGTACAAAGGCGTCCACTACGCCGTTAGCCACCTGACGCGGCGGCAGGGTGTAGGTATAAACCGGATCGAGCACGGCAAATACCGGCTGAACATGGGCTGAATGGAACGCCTGCTTATCGCCTGTGGTTTTACGGGAGATCACCGCACCGGCGTTGGATTCTGAACCGGTTGCTGGCAGCGTCAGCACACAGCCCATCGGGATGGCGCTTTTAATCTCTTTACCGCCCGTTTGCAGAATGTGCCACGGATCGATATTTTCCGGATAGTTAGCCGCTGCGGCGATAAATTTGGTGCCGTCCAGTACAGAACCGCCGCCAACCGCCAGCAGGAAAGTCACTTTCTGTTCGCGAACCAGTTTCACGGCGTTCATCAGCGTTTCATAAGCCGGGTTTGGCTCAATACCGCCAAATTCCAGCACGTCCATGCCTTTCAGGGCATCCAGAACTTGATCGAGAACGCCGGTTTTTTTCACGCTGCCGCCACCGTAGGTAATCAATACGCGAGCATCGTGAGGAATTTGTTCGCGTAAACCAGCGATTGCGCCTTTACCAAACAGAATGCGGGTTGGGGTGTGCAGATTAAAGTTGTTCATTACTTGCTCCCTTTGCTGGGCCAATATGAGGGCAGAGAACGATCTGCCTGATGTTTTTCATTGTGATCGCCAGCGCCCTGGCTCTCAATGCTCATTTCTGCCAATGTCTTGCCTATTTCTCCAGAGTGCTGGAGAAATGCTACAAAATTGCGCACAATCAAATTGCCGCATTATTCCTAAGAAATTACGCGATATGAAACGTGAAGAGATTTGCCGCTTGCTGGCGAATAAAGTTAATAACCTGAAAAATAAAGAAAATAGTTTGTCAGAACTGTTGCCCGATGTGCGTTTGTTGTATGGCGAGACGCCTTTCGCACGTACACCGGTGATGTACGAGCCTGGCATCATAATTCTCTTTTCCGGACATAAAATCGGTTATATCAATGAACGCGTGTTTCGTTATGATGCCAATGAATACCTGCTGCTGACGGTGCCGTTGCCGTTTGAGTGCGAAACCTATGCTACGTCAGAGGTGCCGCTGGCAGGGTTGCGTCTCAATGTCGATATTTTGCAGTTACAGGAACTGTTGATGGACATTGGCGAAGATGAGCATTTCCAGCCGTCGATGGCAGCCAGCGGGATTAACTCCGCCACGTTATCAGAAGAGATTTTATGCGCGGCGGAGCGGTTACTCGACGTGATGGAGCGACCACTGGATGCGCGTATTCTCGGCAAACAGATCATCCGCGAAATTCTGTACTACGTGCTAACCGGACCTTGCGGCGGCGCGTTACTGGCGCTGGTCAGTCGCCAGACTCACTTCAGTCTGATTAGCCGCGTGCTGAAACGGATTGAGAATAAATACACCGAAAACCTGAGCGTCGAGCAACTGGCGGCAGAAGCCAATATGAGCGTATCGGCGTTCCACCATAATTTTAAGTCTGTCACCAGCACCTCGCCGTTGCAGTATTTGAAGAATTACCGTCTGCATAAGGCGCGGATGATGATCATCCATGACGGCATGAAGGCCAGCGCAGCAGCGATGCGCGTCGGCTATGAAAGCGCATCGCAATTTAGCCGTGAGTTTAAACGTTACTTCGGTGTGACGCCGGGGGAAGATGCGGCAAGAATGCGGGCGATGCAGGGGAATTAAATACGTTCCCGGTACAGCAACCGGGAACAGGGAAAATCGTCAGGCGTTACAGTATTTTTTTTTAATCACCACAAACAGCGTGCCTAACAAGCCAGCGGTTAACAAGGCAATTGGCAGGATCATCAGGAACGTCATTACCTGATCTTCATGGCGTTTAACGAACGGAATCATACTTAAGGCATAGCCGAAACTGGTTACCACGCTGACCCACAGCAATCCGCTTAACCAGTTGAAAAACTGGAAACGGCGGTTTGGCAGACCGGAAATTCCCGCCATGGTTGGCAGCAGCGTACGGACAAATGCAAGAAAACGTCCAGCCAGCAGCGCCAGCAGACCGTGGCGGTCAAACATGCAGGTGGCGCGCTGATGATATTTAGCAGGAAGCTGTGCCAGCCAGCCTTTCACCGTTTTGGTATTCCCTAACCAGCGCCCCTGAATATAACTTAGCCAGCAGCCCAGACTTGCTGCGGCGGTCAGAATCGCAATCGTAGGCAGAAAATCCATAACCCCCTGGGCAATCAATGCGCCAGCCAATATCAACAAGCTGTCGCCTGGCAAAAATGAGGCGGGCAGCAGGCCGTTTTCTAAAAACAGCGTGGCAAACATGACAAAGTAAACAACGCTAACAATATGAGGATCCGCCAGCGCGGCAAAGTCGTGTTGCCAGAGCGCAGCGATGATATCTTGAATAACAGCCATGGACTTTCCTGTGGAACAGCGTTTAAGCCTTTATCTGCCTATTGTACTCCTGAATCGTCCGGGACGCCTTGATCCCGGACGCAACAATTTAAGACTTTTCACAATAAAATGTCTGCAAAATTGTCCAAAAGTGGCAATGTTATACAATCCGCGCAAAACCGGCGTCCAGATCGGCAATCAGATCGTCGACATCTTCCAGACCAATATGCAGGCGAATCAAGGTCCCGCTAAAATCGATCTCGCCTTGTGGGCGAATGGCGGCGATATGTTCTGGTTGATTTGCCAGGATCAACGATTCATACCCGCCCCACGAGTAGGCCATGCTGAATAAACTGAAGTTATCCAGATAGTTCGCCAGCTCTTCATCATTGAGTTTTTTCTTAAGCACAAAGGAAAATAGCCCGCTGCTGCCTGTAAAGTCTCGTTTCCAGAATTCGTGTCCTTTACTGCCAGGCAGGGCAGGGTGGTTAACTCGCGCAACTTGCGGATGTTCTGCCAGCCATTCAGCCACTTTCAGACTGCTTTCATGATGTTGACGCAAACGCACACCTAATGTGCGCAGGCCACGGCTGGTTATATAGGCGGTATCGGCATCGACCATCTGGCCCATCAGATAGGCATTTTCCCGTAGCTGCTCCCAGCAACGGGCATTGCACACCGCAGTGCCAATCATCGCATCTGAATGCCCAACCAGATATTTGGTGGCGGCCTGAATAGAAACATCGATGCCAAAATCCAGCGCCTTAAACAGCACACCGGCTGCCCAGGTGTTGTCGATCATAATGATGGCATCCGGCACCACACTGCGCACGGCGGCAACAATCGCCGGAACGTCGTGGACTTCCATAGTGATGGAACCCGGCGATTCCAGAAATACGATTTTAGTGTTTGGCTGCAGATGCTTAACGATATCGGCACCAATCAGCGGATCAAACCATGATGTCGTTACGCCCAGTTTGCTGAGGATTTTGCTACAGAAATCCTGACTCGGTTCATAGGCGGTGTTGGTCATCAACACATGATCGCCCTGTTCGACAAAAGCAAGAATCGAATTAGCAACCGCTGCCGCCCCGCAGGGAAATAGCGCGCAGCCTGCGCCACCTTCCAGTTCACACATCGCTTGTTGTAAGGAAAAATGGGTTAACGTTCCGCGCCGTCCATAGAACAACTCGCCATTGGCGCGATTGCGCGTCGCGTGCTTTTTGGCTTCCATACTCTCAAATACCAGCGAAGAAGCGCGCTGAATCACGCTATTTACCGCGCCGAGAGTGTATTTTTTGCTGCGTCCTGCATTCACCAGTTGAGTATCAAGCTTTTTGTCCGCCATGTCGGGATTCCTGTTTTTATACGTCTGGATGTCTAAACTAGCATGAATATTCGCGGGCGCATCCTGAAGAATTGGCATAAAGCAGAAAATTTTCGCAAATGGCGTGCTGGTGACTTTTTTACTGCGTAAACGCAAGGAAAAGAAAGCAAAGGTACGGCAGTATGCAAATAGTAATGAGAACGACTATCAATTCGACGTCGTTTTGATATTATTATGCGCAGATTTTGTGACTTGCGTCCTGGAGATACACAGTGGGTAATAATTTAATGCAGACGGACCTTTCCGTCTGGGGTATGTATCAGCACGCCGATATTGTCGTTAAGTGCGTGATGATTGGGCTTATTTTGGCCTCCGTAGTCACCTGGGCAATCTTCTTCAGTAAGAGCGTAGAGTTCTTCAATCAGAAGCGTCGCCTTAAGCGCGAGCAGCAACTGCTGGCTGAAGCGCGTTCCTTAAACCAGGCCAACGATATCGCCGCTGATTTTGGTAGCAAAAGCTTAAGCCTGCATTTGCTCAATGAAGCGCAGAATGAGCTGGAACTGTCAGAAGGCAGCGACGATAACGAAGGTATTAAAGAACGTACCAGCTTTCGTCTGGAGCGTCGGGTCGCCGCAGTAGGTCGTCAAATGGGCCGCGGTAACGGCTATCTGGCAACCATCGGCGCGATTTCGCCGTTCGTTGGGCTGTTTGGTACGGTCTGGGGCATCATGAACAGCTTTATTGGTATCGCGCAAACGCAGACTACTAACCTGGCAGTCGTTGCGCCGGGTATCGCAGAAGCTCTGTTAGCAACGGCAATCGGTCTGGTGGCAGCGATTCCGGCGGTCGTTATCTATAACGTATTCGCGCGTCAGATTGGCGGCTTTAAAGCGATGCTGGGTGATGTTGCAGCGCAGGTATTATTGCTGCAAAGCCGTGACCTGGATCTGGAAGCCAGCGCCGCTGCGCATCCGGTTCGTGTCGCACAAAAATTACGCGCAGGATAATGTCCGATGGCAATGCATCTTAACGAAAACCTCGACGATAACGGCGAAATGCATGATATCAACGTGACGCCGTTTATCGACGTGATGTTGGTTCTGCTGATTATCTTTATGGTGGCGGCACCGTTAGCGACGGTAGATGTGAAGGTGAACTTGCCTGCTTCTACCAGCACACCGCAGCCGCGCCCAGAAAAACCGGTTTATCTGTCGGTGAAGGCAGACAACTCGATGTTTATCGGTAACGATCCGGTCACCGATGAAACAATGATTACGGCGTTGAATGCGTTAACCGAAGGTAAGAAAGACACCACCATCTTCTTCCGAGCGGATAAAACCGTCGATTACGAGACGTTGATGAAGGTAATGGATACGCTGCATCAGGCGGGTTACCTGAAGATAGGTCTGGTCGGCGAAGAAACCGCCAAAGCGAAGTAAAGTAGAATTGCCTGATGCGCTACGCTCATCAGGCCTACAAAATCTATTGCAACATGTTGAATCTTCGTGCGTTTGTAGGCCGGATAAGGCGTTCACGCCGCATCCGGCATTAGGTGCTCAATGCCTGATGCGCTACGCTTATCAGGCCTACAAAATCTATTGCAACATGTTGAATCTTCATGCGTTTGTAGGCGGATAAGGCGTTTTCGCCACATCAGGTAAGAGTGAATTCACAATGATGCCCGGTTGCTTTTCACAACCGGGCTTTTTTTTAACCTAAATGCTCGCCGCCGCACACGCCGTGCACTTCTGCGGTGACGTAGCTCGACTCCTGACTTGCCAGATAAACATATACAGGGGCCAGTTCCGCCGGTTGCCCCGCACGTTTCATCGGCGTTTGCTGACCAAACTGCGGGATCTTATCCTGCGTTTGTCCGCCGGAAATTTGCAGTGCTGTCCAGATCGGGCCTGGCGCGACAATATTCACCCGAATACCTTTCTCCGCGACTTGTTTTGCCAGGCCTCGGCTGTAGTTCAGAATCGCCGCCTTCGTAGCCGCATAGTCCAGTAAATGCGGGCTTGGCTGGTATGCCTGGATTGACGAAGTGGTGATGATACTTGCACCTTTCGGTAGCAGGGGTATCGCTTCCTGGGTTAGCCAGAACAGTGCGAAAACGTTAATGGCAAAGGTCTTTTGAAACTGTTCGCTGGTGAGGTCTGCAATATCAGGAATGGCAACCTGTTTCCCGGCGACCAGCGCCATAATATCCAGCCCACCTAAGGCCTTATGCGCTTCGTGAACCAGCGAACGGGCAAATTTCTCATCGCTTAAATCGCCTGGCAGCAGAACGGCTTTGCGTCCGCATTCTTCAATGATCTTTTTCACATCCTGAGCGTCTTCTTCTTCCACGGGAAGATAACTGATCGCCACGTCAGCCCCTTCACGCGCGTAAGCGATGGCGGCAGCGCGACCGATTCCGGAATCGCCCCCTGTCACCAGGGCTTTACGATCTTTCAGGCGACCGCTACCAACATAGGTTTTCTCGCCGCAATCAGGTACCGGTGTCATCTTCGCCTGGATGCCTGGCGTCGGTTGTTTCTGTTTGGGATATTCACCAGTGTAATACTGCGTGGTCGGGTCTTTTAAATGAGACATCGTTTTTCTCCCTTCAGGTTCAACGTCCTTTAAGGGTAGACGCTCTCGATGCGTTGATAAGGGAACCAGGAAGATCCCTAACCCTCAGAATTATGCGACAAAGGTTTAACGGATATGTTGATTTGCTGTTGCGTGCTGTTTACTCAATTGCGATATACTGTTGCCCGTTTTAACTACACGACAGGAATGTATGGAACGTTTTCTTGAAAATGCAATGTATGCTTCTCGCTGGCTGCTTGCCCCCGTGTACTTTGGCCTTTCGCTGGCGTTAGTTGCCCTGGCGCTGAAGTTCTTCCAGGAGATTATTCACGTACTGCCGAATATCTTCTCGATGGCGGAATCAGATTTGATCCTCGTGTTGCTGTCGCTGGTGGATATGACGCTGGTTGGCGGTTTGCTGGTGATGGTGATGTTTTCCGGTTATGAGAATTTCGTCTCACAACTCGATATCTCCGAGAACAAAGAGAAGCTGAACTGGCTGGGGAAAATGGACGCAACGTCGCTGAAAAACAAAGTAGCAGCGTCGATTGTGGCAATTTCTTCCATTCACTTACTGCGCGTCTTTATGGATGCGAAAAATGTCCCGGATAACAAACTGATGTGGTACGTCATTATCCATCTGACGTTTGTGCTCTCTGCATTTGTGATGGGCTATCTTGACCGACTAACTCGTCATAATCACTGATCTGATTCGGGCGCGGTTCTCGCGCCCGTTATTAACAGGTCATTTATCGGAAGACGCCTGCCACAGATTCAGCTCGCCATCGGCGATATGCTGATCAATCTGCGCCAGCTCCTCGGTGCTAAATGTCAGATTATTCAGCGCCTGCACGTTCTCCTCAAGTTGCTCCGCGCGGCTGGCACCAATCAATACCGACGTCACGCGATCATCTTTCAGCAACCAGCTTAACGCCATTTGCGCCATTGATTGTCCACGCTGCTGTGCCATTTCATTCAATAAGCGCAGGCTGTTGAGGTTGGCTTCGGTGAGCATTTTCGGCGTCAGGCCACGAACTTTATTCCCTTCACGATGCATCCGTGAATCTTCAGGAATGCCGTTGAGATATTTTCCGGTCAGCAATCCCTGAGCCAGAGGAGTAAAGGCAATGCAGCCCACGCCGTTATTTTGCAGGGTATCCAGCAGGCCGCTTTTATCCACCCAGCGGTTTAGTAAATTGTACGAAGGTTGATGAATTAACAGCGGAATTTTCCACTCGTGCAGCAACTCGACCATTTTTTGCGTCCGCTCTGGCGAGTAAGAGGAGATCCCGACATACAGCGCCTTACCGCTTTGTACCGCATGAGCCAGCGCAGAGGCGGTTTCTTCCATCGGCGTATTTTCATCGACGCGATGAGAGTAAAAGATATCGACATACTCAAGCCCCATACGCTTCAGGCTTTGGTCGAGGCTGGCGAGCAGGTATTTACGTGAACCGCCAGAGCCGTAAGGGCCGGGCCACATATCGTAGCCAGCCTTGGTAGAGATAATCAGTTCATCGCGATAAGCGGCAAAATCCTCCCGCAGCAGGCGACCAAAGTTCTCTTCTGCGCTTCCTGGAGGCGGCCCGTAATTGTTGGCTAAATCAAAGTGCGTAATGCCTAAATCAAACGCTTTACGCAGGATCGCACGCTGTGATTCCAGCGCGTTAACGTGACCGAAATTGTGCCATAAACCGAGCGATAACGCGGGCAGGCGTAAACCGCTTTTTCCGCAATAACGGTACTGCATCTGCCCGTAACGCTCGGGATTCGCTAACCAGACCATGACCTCTCCTTTCCACCATTCAATTTCGAAACAATGTTTCTAGTTTAGCGATTCATCAGCGCGTATCCCGTAGTCTGGCTCACAGAGTGACGAAAAACTGGGCAAAAACACGTGCTTATGCTTTGCTTAAAAAAACACCAACTGAGGAGTGCAATGATGCCGCGTTTAATCGCCAAAGATTTCCCACAAGAGTTGCTGGATTACTACGACTATTACGCTCACGGGAAAATCTCGAAACGTGAGTTCCTCAACCTTGCGGCGAAGTATGCGGTAGGCGGGATGACGGCATTAGCGTTGTTTGATTTGCTCAAGCCAAATTATGCGCTGGCGACTCAGGTAGAGTTTACCGACCCGGAGATTGTTGCTGAGTACATCACGTATCCTTCGCCAAATGGTCACGGCGAGGTACGGGGTTATCTGGTGAAACCCGCAAGGATGAGCGGCAAAACGCCAGCCGTGGTGGTGGTGCATGAGAATCGTGGACTGAATCCGTATATCGAAGATGTGGCACGGCGAGTGGCGAAGGCGGGATACATTGCTCTTGCGCCCGACGGTTTAAGTTCCGTTGGAGGTTATCCGGGAAATGATGATAAAGGTCGCGAACTGCAACAGCAGGTTGATCCAACCAAACTGATGAATGATTTCTTTGCCGCAATTGAGTTTATGCAACGCTATCCGCAAGCGACAGGCAAAGTGGGTATTACCGGATTTTGCTATGGCGGTGGCGTATCGAACGCGGCGGCTGTCGCGTATCCGGAACTGGCCTGCGCGGTGCCGTTTTATGGTCGTCAGGCACCCACTGCCGATGTGGCGAAGATTGAAGCGCCTTTACTACTCCACTTCGCGGAACTGGACACCCGAATCAACGAGGGCTGGCCTGCTTACGAGGCGGCGTTGAAAGCCAATAATAAGGTTTATGAGGCGTATATCTATCCGGGGGTTAATCACGGATTCCATAATGATTCCACGCCCCGTTATGACAAATCTGCCGCCGATCTTGCCTGGCAAAGGACACTGAAATGGTTCGATAAATATCTCTCCTGATAGGTTTATCTCTTACGGGATTACGTCTTAAACAAGCATGAAAAAATAGCGTGCGCAAAAGTCGTTCTTTGCCTAAAATATCGCTATATATGACGATATATAGCGAATGAGGTGAACGATGAATAACCATTTTGGTAAAGGCTTAATGGCGGGATTAAAAGCAACGCATGCCGACAGTGCGGTTAATGTGACAAAATTCTGTGCCGATTATAAACGCGGTTTTGTATTAGGCTACTCACACCGGATGTACGAAAAGACCGGAGATCGCCAGCTTAGCGCCTGGGAAGCGGGTATTCTGGCGCGCCGCTATGGACTGGATAAAGAGATGGTAATGGATTTCTTTCGTGAGAATAATTCCTGTTCTACGTTGCGCTTTTTTATGGCCGGTTATCGCCTCGAAAATTGATCAAACATACGTATTATCTTGCTTTAATTAATTACACTAATGCTTCTTCCCTTCGTTTTAGCGCCCCGCCGCAGTATCATGATATCGATAACCATAATAAATGTGTGGTAAATGGCGCATCGATCGCATTATTGATTTTGCGATTGAGGCAAAATATATGCCAGGTCTTCGCAACGGAATAACTATAAATGACTGGAGATAACACCCTCATCCATTCTCACGGCATTAACCGTCGTGATTTCATGAAGCTTTGTGCAGCATTAGCCGCCACCATGGGGTTAAGTAGCAAAGCCGCTGCAGAGATGGCCGAATCGGTTACTAACCCGCAGCGTCCGCCAGTTATCTGGATTGGCGCGCAGGAGTGCACCGGTTGTACGGAATCTCTGCTTCGTGCAACGCATCCAACGGTAGAAAACCTCGTACTGGAGACTATCTCTCTGGAGTATCACGAAGTGCTTTCCGCCGCCTTCGGTCATCAGGTCGAAGAGAACAAACATAACGCTCTCGAGAAGTACAAAGGGCAGTATGTGTTAGTGGTGGATGGTTCCATCCCATTAAAAGATAACGGTATTTATTGCATGGTTGCCGGTGAGCCGATTGTGGATCACATCCGCAAAGCGGCGGAAGGCGCAGCAGCCATTATCGCTATCGGTTCCTGCTCTGCGTGGGGCGGTGTTGCCGCAGCTGGAGTTAACCCAACTGGCGCAGTCAGCTTGCAAGAAGTTCTGCCAGGCAAAACCGTTATCAATATTCCGGGCTGCCCGCCGAACCCGCACAACTTCCTCGCGACCGTTGCGCACATCATCACTTACGGCAAACCGCCGAAACTGGATGACAAAAACCGTCCGACCTTCGCCTATGGCCGTCTGATTCACGAACACTGCGAACGTCGCCCGCACTTCGATGCGGGTCGTTTTGCCAAAGAGTTCGGTGATGAAGGCCACCGCGAAGGCTGGTGCCTGTACCACCTCGGCTGTAAAGGGCCAGAAACTTACGGCAACTGCTCAACGCTGCAATTCTGCGATGTTGGCGGTGTGTGGCCGGTGGCGATTGGTCACCCGTGTTATGGCTGTAACGAAGAAGGTATCGGCTTCCATAAAGGCATCCATCAGCTTGCCAACGTCGAAAATCAGACTCCGCGTTCACAGAAACCGGATGTTAACGCTAAAGAGGGCGGCAACGTCTCTGCAGGCGCTATTGGTTTGCTCGGCGGTGTGGTTGGGCTGGTTGCCGGTGTCAGCGTGATGGCGGTGCGTGAACTGGGTCGTCAGCAAAAGAAAGATAACGCTGACTCACGGGGAGAATAACCGTGAACAGACGTAATTTTATTAAAGCAGCCTCCTGCGGGGCATTGCTGACGGGCGCGCTGCCGTCTGTCAGTCATGCGGCTGCTGAAAACCGCCCGCCAATTCCGGGATCGCTGGGGATGTTGTACGACTCGACCTTGTGCGTAGGCTGCCAGGCTTGCGTCACCAAGTGTCAGGATATCAACTTCCCTGAACGTAACCCGCAAGGGGAACAGACCTGGTCGAACAACGACAAACTGTCGCCGTATACCAATAACATCATTCAGGTGTGGACCAGCGGCACAGGGGTCAACAAAGACCAGGAGGAGAACGGCTACGCGTACATTAAGAAACAGTGTATGCACTGCGTCGATCCGAACTGTGTCTCTGTGTGCCCGGTTTCTGCACTGAAAAAAGATCCGAAAACCGGCATTGTCCATTACGACAAAGACGTGTGCACCGGCTGCCGTTACTGCATGGTCGCCTGCCCATACAACGTGCCGAAGTACGACTACAACAACCCGTTTGGTGCGCTACATAAGTGCGAGCTGTGCAACCAGAAAGGTGTGGAACGTCTCGATAAAGGCGGTCTGCCTGGCTGCGTAGAAGTGTGCCCGGCGGGCGCGGTGATTTTCGGTACGCGTGAAGAGCTGATGGCGGAGGCGAAAAAACGTCTGGCGCTGAAGCCTGGCAGCGAATACCACTATCCGCGTCAGACGCTGAAATCTGGAGACACTTACCTGCATACGGTGCCGAAATATTATCCGCATCTGTACGGCGAGAAAGAGGGCGGCGGTACTCAGGTTCTGGTACTGACGGGTGTGCCTTATGAAAATCTCGACCTGCCGAAACTGGACGATCTTTCTACCGGTGCGCGTTCCGAAAATATTCAACACACCCTGTATAAAGGCATGATGCTACCACTGGCTGTGCTGGCGGGCTTAACCGTGCTGGTTCGTCGCAACACCAAAAACGACCATCACGACGGAGGAGACGATCATGAGTCATGATCCAAAACCGCTGGGCGGCAAAATCATCAGTAAACCGGTCATGATTTTTGGACCGTTAATCGTCATCTGTATGCTCCTGATTGTGAAGCGTCTGGTGTTCGGTCTGGGCTCTGTCTCCGACCTGAACGGCGGCTTTCCGTGGGGCGTGTGGATCGCGTTTGACCTGCTGATTGGCACCGGCTTTGCCTGTGGCGGCTGGGCGCTGGCGTGGGCGGTATACGTCTTTAACCGTGGGCAATACCATCCGCTGGTGCGTCCGGCGCTGTTGGCGAGTCTGTTTGGTTACTCACTGGGTGGTTTGTCGATCACTATCGACGTGGGTCGCTACTGGAACCTGCCGTACTTCTACATTCCGGGTCACTTCAACGTGAACTCGGTACTGTTCGAGACGGCGGTCTGTATGACCATCTACATCGGCGTGATGGCTCTGGAGTTTGCTCCGGCACTGTTTGAACGTCTGGGCTGGAAGGTGTCGCTACAGCGTCTGAACAAGGTGATGTTCTTCATCATCGCGCTCGGTGCGCTGCTGCCGACCATGCACCAGTCTTCAATGGGGTCGCTGATGATCTCGGCGGGCTACAAGGTGCATCCGCTGTGGCAGAGCTATGAAATGTTGCCGCTGTTCTCGCTGCTGACGGCGTTCATCATGGGCTTCTCGATTGTCATCTTTGAAGGTTCACTGGTGCAGGCGGGTCTGCGTGGCAACGGTCCGGATGAAAAGAGCCTGTTCGTCAAGCTGACCAACACCATCAGTGTGTTGCTGGCGATTTTCATCGTGCTGCGCTTTGGCGAGCTTATCTATCGCGACAAGCTGTCGTTAGCGTTTGCCGGTGACTTCTACTCCGTGATGTTCTGGATTGAAGTCCTGCTGATGCTCTTCCCGCTGGTCGTTCTGCGTGTGGCGAAGCTGCGTAATGATTCCCGCATGCTGTTCCTGTCAGCACTGAGTGCACTGTTAGGTTGTGCAACCTGGCGTCTGACCTATTCGCTGGTGGCATTCAACCCGGGCGGCGGTTACGCCTACTTCCCGACCTGGGAAGAACTGTTGATTTCTATTGGTTTTGTGGCTATTGAGATTTGCGCTTACATCGTACTCATTCGTCTACTGCCGATACTTCCTCCTTTAAAACAAAACGATCATAATCGTCATGAGGCGAGCAAAGCATGAGCCAGAGAATTACTATTGATCCGGTAACCCGTATTGAGGGGCATTTACGCATCGATTGCGAAATCGAAAATGGCGTCGTTTCGAAAGCATGGGCTTCCGGTACCATGTGGCGCGGCATGGAAGAGATCGTGAAAAACCGCGATCCGCGCGATGCATGGATGATTGTGCAACGTATCTGTGGCGTATGTACTACCACTCACGCGCTGTCTTCCGTTCGTGCGGCAGAAAGTGCGCTGAATATCGACGTTCCGGTTAACGCGCAATACATCCGTAACATCATTCTGGCTGCGCACACCACGCATGACCATATCGTTCATTTCTATCAGCTCTCGGCGCTGGACTGGGTGGACATCACTTCTGCACTGCAAGCTGACCCAACCAAAGCCTCCGAAATGCTGAAAGGCGTTTCGACCTGGCATCTGAACAGTCCGGAAGAGTTCACCAAAGTTCAGAACAAGATTAAAGATCTGGTTGCCAGCGGTCAGTTGGGTATTTTCGCCAATGGCTACTGGGGTCACCCGGCGATGAAACTGCCGCCGGAAGTGAACCTGATTGCGGTAGCGCACTACCTGCAGGCGCTGGAGTGCCAGCGTGACGCTAACCGCGTCGTGGCGCTGCTGGGCGGTAAAACGCCGCACATTCAGAACCTGGCGGTAGGTGGTGTCGCGAACCCGATCAACCTCGACGGTTTGGGCGTGCTGAACCTTGAGCGCCTGATGTACATCAAGTCTTTCATCGACAAGCTGAGCGACTTTGTTGAACAGGTTTATAAGGTTGATACCGCAGTTATTGCCGCGTTCTATCCGGAATGGCTGACGCGCGGTAAAGGTGCGGTGAACTACCTGAGCGTGCCGGAATTCCCGACCGACAGTAAAAACGGCAGCTTCCTGTTCCCGGGCGGCTACATTGAGAATGCGGATCTGTCCTCGTATCGTCCGATCACTTCTCATTCCGATGAATACCTGATCAAAGGCATTCAGGAAAGCGCGAAGCACTCCTGGTATAAAGACGAAGCGCCGCAGGCACCGTGGGAAGGTACCACCATTCCGGCTTATGATGGTTGGTCTGACGACGGGAAATATTCCTGGGTGAAATCACCGACTTTCTACGGCAAAACGGTAGAAGTGGGTCCGCTGGCTAATATGCTGGTGAAACTGGCGGCAGGTCGCGAATCTACCCAGAACAAACTGAATGAAATCGTTGCGATTTATCAGAAACTGACTGGCAACACGCTGGAAGTGGCACAGCTGCACTCCACGCTGGGCCGTATTATTGGTCGTACCGTTCACTGCTGTGAATTGCAGGATATCCTGCAAAACCAATACAGTGCACTGATCACCAATATCGGCAAAGGCGATCACACCACCTTTGTGAAGCCGAACATTCCGGCAACGGGTGAGTTCAAAGGTGTTGGCTTCCTCGAAGCGCCGCGCGGTATGCTCTCTCACTGGATGGTTATTAAAGACGGTATCATCAGCAACTACCAGGCGGTTGTTCCATCAACCTGGAACTCTGGTCCGCGTAACTTCAATGATGACGTCGGTCCTTACGAGCAGTCGCTGGTGGGTACACCGGTTGCCGATCCGAATAAACCGCTGGAAGTGGTGCGTACCATTCACTCCTTCGACCCGTGCATGGCCTGTGCGGTACACGTAGTGGATGCTGACGGCAACGAAGTGGTTTCAGTGAAGGTTCTGTAATGCGTATTTTAGTCTTAGGGGTCGGCAATATTTTGCTGACCGATGAAGCCATCGGTGTGCGGATTGTCGAAGCGTTAGAGCAACGATACATTCTGCCGGATTATGTTGAGATCCTCGATGGCGGCACGGCGGGAATGGAGCTACTTGGCGACATGGCAAATCGCGATCATCTGATTATTGCGGATGCCATTGTGTCGAAGAAGAGCGCGCCGGGAACGATGATGATCCTGCGGGATGAAGAAGTTCCGGCGTTGTTTACCAACAAAATCTCTCCGCATCAGCTTGGCCTGGCCGACGTCTTGTCGGCCCTGCGCTTCACCGGCGAGTTTCCGAAAAAGCTGACCCTGGTCGGCGTAATTCCGGAATCCCTGGAGCCATACATCGGCTTAACGCCGACGGTTGAAGCAATGATTGAACCTGCGCTTGAGCAGGTTCTGGCTGCGCTGCGTGAATCTGGCGTGGAAGCCATCCCACGGGAGGCGATTCATGACTGAAGAGATAGCAGGTTTCCAGACCTCCCCGAAGGCGCAAGTACAGGCAGCGTTTGAAGAAATTGCCCGGCGTTCGATGCACGATCTCTCTTTTCTGCATCCTTCAATGCCGGTGTATGTTTCTGATTTTACGCTGTTCGAAGGTCAGTGGACGGGGTGTGTGATCACCCCGTGGATGCTGAGTGCAGTTATCTTCCCCGGCCCGGATCAACTCTGGCCGCTGCGCAAAGTGAGTGAAAAAATCGGTCTGCAACTGCCGTATGGCACCATGACCTTTACCGTTGGCGAACTGGACGGTGTTTCGCAATACCTCTCCTGTTCGCTGATGTCACCGCTTTCGCACAGTATGTCGATTGAAGAGGGCCAACGCCTGACGGATGACTGCGCACGAATGATCCTTTCGCTGCCAGTCACGAATCCGGATGTACCACACGCAGGGCGTCGCGCCCTGCTGTTTGGTCGCAGGAGTGGCGAAAATGCATGAGTTGTCGCTTTGCCAGAGTGCCGTTGAAATTATCCAACGGCAGGCGGAGCAGCACGATGTTAAGCGCGTCACCGCCGTGTGGCTGGAAATTGGCGCGCTCTCCTGCGTTGAGGAGAGCGCCGTCCGTTTTAGTTTTGAAATTGTCTGCCACGGAACGGTGGCGCAAGGGTGCGATTTACATATCGTCTATAAACCCGCCCAGGCCTGGTGCTGGGATTGCAGCCAGGTGGTGGAGATTCATCAGCACGATGCGCAGTGTCCGCTCTGTCATGGCGAGCGGTTGCGTGTCGATACCGGCGATTCGCTGATCGTCAAAAGTATTGAAGTTGAATAACCGGAGTTAACAATGTGTATTGGCGTTCCAGGCCAGGTGCTGGCTGTCGGTGAAGATATTCACCAGCTTGCGCAGGTTGAAGTATGTGGTATCAAGCGCGACGTGAATATCGCCCTGATTTGTGAAGGTAACCCTGCCGATCTACTGGGCCAGTGGGTGCTGGTACACGTCGGATTTGCCATGAGCATCATCGACGAAGATGAAGCCAAAGCCACATTAGACGCACTGCGCCAAATGGATTACGACATTACCAGCGCGTGATGATTAGCTTTCGTAGGTCTGATAAGACGCGGCAGCGTCGCATCAGGCATTGTGCTCGATTGCCGGATGCGGCGTGAACGCCTTATCCGGCCTGGATGGCTTGCTGCGACGAACACCAATCCTTACCCCTGACGCTTATCTTCCGTATTCGTCTCAAAATCACTGGCGTCATGGCGCTCATGCAACTGCTCGTTCAGCGGCCCGTTGGTGCGGTTAACAATACGCCCACGCTTCACTGCCGGACGTTCGCCCACTTCTTTCGCCCAGCGTTGCACATGTTTATAACTTCCCGCATCCAGAAACTCTGCGGCATCATACACGCCGCCGAGCACCACGTTGCCAAACCACGGCCAAATCGCCATATCCGCAATGGTGTACTCATCGCCCGCAACAAACTTATGCTGCGCCAGTTGCTTATCCAGCACGTCGAGCAGGCGCTTGGCTTCCATGGTAAAGCGATTGATGGCGTACTCAATTTTCACCGGCGCGTAATGGTAAAAGTGACCAAAACCACCGCCGAGGAACGGTGCCGCGCCCTGTAACCAGAACAGCCAGTTCATCGTTTCAGTCCGTTTTGCCAGATCCTGCGGCAGGAAGTAGCCAAATTTCTCCGCCAGATAAAGCAGAATCGATCCTGACTCAAACACGCGGATCGGCGGATTATGGGTATGATCGCGCAGCGCCGGGATCTTCGAATTTGGGTTCACTTCGACAAAGCCGCTGGAGAATTGATCGCCATCGCCTATGCGTATCAGCCACGCGTCGTACTCTGCACCAGTAACGCCCAGCGCCAGCAGCTCCTCAAGCATAATCGTTACTTTCTGACCGTTCGGCGTTCCCAGCGAATAAAGTTGCAATGGATGTTTGCCAACGGGCAGCGTTTTTTCATGCGTCGGACCAGAAACCGGGCGATTGATATTGGCGAACGCGCCGCCAGCGGATTTATCCCACGTCCAGACTTTCGCGGGCTGATAAGTATTGTCTGTCATAGTGAGTTGCCTTCTGAGTGGTAGTGTTGAAGCAGTGTAGCAGGTCACTTGCTGTACAGAATGTGAATTTTTTAACCCTTTGCGCCAGCCGCTGCGATGAGGTGTATGATTAGTCTGACCTCTGTCCGGTTAATGTCGCTGAGCAGGTAATCAGAGCACAACAATTACGCCAACTGCTTAGGTTGTATTGTTAAAGGTAAAGTGATGAGCAAAGGAACGACCAGCCAGGATGCCCCGTTCGGGACATTATTGGGCTACGCCCCAGGTGGGGTAGCAATCTACTCTTCAGATTACAGTTCTCTCGATCCGCAGGAATACGAAGATGACGCCGTATTCCGTAGCTATATCGACGACGAATATATGGGCCACAAATGGCAATGCGTTGAATTTGCTCGCCGTTTTCTCTTTCTGAATTACGGTGTGGTCTTCACTGACGTGGGTATGGCGTGGGAGATTTTCTCGCTGCGCTTCCTGCGTGAAGTGGTTAATGACAACATCCTGCCATTGCAGGCATTTCCTAACGGCTCGCCGCGTGCGCCGGTCGCGGGTGCGCTTCTTATCTGGGATAAAGGCGGTGAATTTAAAGACACTGGCCATGTCGCCATCATTACCCAATTGCATGGCAACAAAGTCCGTATTGCGGAACAGAACGTGATTCATTCCCCGTTGCCGCAAGGGCAACAGTGGACGCGCGAACTGGAGATGGTGGTCGAAAACGGCTGCTATACCCTTAAAGACACTTTTGATGACACCACCATTCTGGGCTGGATGATCCAGACGGAAGATACTGAATACAGCTTACCGCAGCCGGAAATTGCAGGCGAGCTGCTGAAAATCAGCGGAGCGCGTCTGGAAAACAAAGGCCAGTTTGACGGTAAATGGCTGGATGAAAAAGATCCGCTGCAAAACGCCTATGTGCAGGCCAACGGTCAGGTGATCAATCAGGATCCGTATCATTACTACACCATTACCGAGAGCGCCGAGCAGGAGCTGATTAAAGCCACCAACGAGCTGCACCTGATGTATCTTCACGCAACCGACAAGGTGCTGAAAGATGACAACCTGCTGGCGCTGTTCGACATTCCGAAAATCCTCTGGCCACGTTTGCGTCTCTCCTGGCAGCGTCGCCGTCACCATATGATCACCGGTCGTATGGATTTCTGCATGGATGAGCGTGGTCTGAAGGTTTACGAGTACAACGCCGACTCCGCCTCATGTCATACCGAAGCGGGCTTGATCCTCGAACGTTGGGCGGAGCAGGGCTATAAAGGCAACGGCTTCAATCCGGCGGAAGGGCTGATTAACGAACTGGCTGGTGCCTGGAAACACAGTCGTGCACGTCCGTTTGTCCATATCATGCAGGACAAAGATATCGAGGAAAACTATCACGCGCAGTTTATGGAGCAGGCGCTGCACCAGGCGGGCTTTGAAACGCGTATCTTGCGCGGGCTGGATGAACTGTGCTGGGATGCTGCCGGGCAACTGATTGATGGGGAAGGACGGCTGGTTAACTGCGTGTGGAAAACCTGGGCGTGGGAAACCGCGTTTGATCAGATTCGTGAAGTTAGCGACCGTGAGTTTGCTGCGGTGCCGATCCGTACCGGTCATCCGCAAAACGAAGTGCGTCTTATCGACGTATTGCTGCGCCCGGAAGTGCTGGTCTTTGAGCCGCTGTGGACGGTGATCCCCGGCAACAAAGCGATTCTGCCGATCCTCTGGTCGCTGTTCCCGCACCATCGTTACCTGCTGGATACCGATTTCACTGTTAATGATGAATTGGTGAAAACAGGTTACGCAGTGAAACCGATCGCCGGTCGCTGTGGTAGCAATATCGACCTGGTCAGCCATCATGAAGAAGTGCTGGACAAAACCAGCGGTAAATTTGCCGAGCAGAAAAACATCTATCAGCAACTGTGGTGTTTGCCGAAAGTGGACGGTAAATACATTCAGGTATGTACCTTCACCGTTGGCGGCAACTACGGTGGGACGTGTTTGCGCGGTGATGAATCACTGGTCATCAAAAAAGAGAGTGATATTGAACCGTTAATTGTGGTGAAAGAGTAATACATGTTGTAGCAATCCCGTACTGATTATGAAGAATAGTCAGTACGGGGATTAATCAAAATATTCAATATTTATATATTCAAATATTTATTCATTTCATATGTGAATACATTAACCAGCAGAATGCCTGTGTTCTAATTATTTCTAAAGATTTTTAATGAATGCTTATTGTCTGATACACAAGAAATAACACTCTTTTTATCGTTAAAAAATGATATTTCACTTTGCCCACACCGTTAAAGTCACTGATAATGCGTCCGTTCGTAAATTCAAAATGGCGTAATCTAATATATGCTAAATTTATTTGTTGGCCTTGATATATACACAGGGCTTTTGTTATTACTTGCTCTGGCATTTGTGTTGTTCTACGAAGCAATCAATGGTTTTCATGACACGGCGAATGCGGTGGCAACCGTTATTTATACTCGTGCCATGCAACCACAACTTGCTGTGGTGATGGCGGCATTTTTTAACTTTTTTGGCGTGTTATTGGGCGGACTTAGCGTTGCCTATGCCATTGTCCATATGTTACCAACCGATTTGTTGCTGAATATGGGGTCAACCCACGGTCTGGCGATGGTCTTTTCCATGCTGCTAGCGGCGATTATCTGGAACTTGGGAACGTGGTTCTTTGGTTTACCGGCCTCCAGTTCGCATACCTTGATTGGCGCGATTATCGGCATCGGTTTAACCAACGCGCTGTTAACCGGCTCATCGGTGATGGATGCGTTAAACCTGCGTGAAGTGACCAAAATTTTCTCCTCGCTGATTGTTTCCCCTATCGTCGGCCTGGTCATTGCGGGAGGCCTGATATTCCTGCTGCGACGCTACTGGAGCGGGACGAAAAAGCGTGACCGTATTCACCGCATTCCGGAAGATCGCAAAAAGAAAAAAGGCAAACGTAAGCCGCCATTCTGGACGCGTATTGCGCTGATTGTTTCCGCTGCGGGCGTGGCGTTTTCGCACGGCGCGAACGACGGACAGAAAGGGATCGGCCTGGTGATGCTGGTACTGGTGGGGATTGCCCCTGCTGGCTTCGTCGTCAATATGAACGCGTCCGGCTATGAAATTACCCGTACCCGCGATGCCGTCACCAACTTCGAACACTACCTGCAACAGCATCCTGAACTGCCGCAGAAGTTGATTGCGATGGAACCTCCATTGCCTGCGGCATCGACTGATGGCATGCAAGTAACGGAGTTTCACTGTCATCCGGCAAATACCTTTGATGCGATTGCGCGCGTTAAAACGATGCTGCCAGGCAATATGGAAAGTTACGAGCCGTTAAGCGTGAGTCAGCGCAGCCAGCTGCGCCGCATTATGCTGTGCATCTCTGATACCTCCGCGAAGCTGGCGAAACTGCCAGGCGTCAGTAAAGAAGACCAGAACCTGCTGAAAAAACTTCGCAGCGATATGTTAAGCACCATTGAGTACGCTCCGGTGTGGATCATCATGGCGGTAGCACTGGCGCTCGGCATTGGCACCATGATTGGCTGGCGTCGTGTAGCGATGACCATCGGTGAGAAGATTGGTAAGCGCGGCATGACGTATGCGCAAGGCATGGCGGCACAAATGACGGCGGCAGTGTCTATCGGTCTTGCCAGTTATATTGGGATGCCCGTCTCCACAACACACGTCCTCTCGTCTGCAGTTGCAGGGACGATGGTGGTGGACGGCGGTGGGTTACAGCGTAAAACGGTAACCAGCATCCTGATGGCATGGGTGTTTACTTTACCGGCGGCAATTTTTCTTTCTGGTGGGCTGTACTGGATAGCATTGCAGTTGATTTAACCTTCCTGAAATGCCCGGTCCTGGCGATCGGGCATTTCCATTTTTGACTAGTGATAACCACGCGCGGTCATAAAATCCGTAATCGCTTTTTCTGCATCAATCAGCACCTGTTCCAGTGGCTGATTGGCGTCGATATCAACCAGTTGTGCACCACAAAAGGTTAACTGTGGCGTTATGGCTATCTTTCTTGCCAGCGATTCCCTTTTGTGGTCAGGCTTACGCGCGCAGGCCACGTCTAGATCGACATTGAGTTTGATGACCAGATCAGGCTTATGGCTCGCCATCCAGTGAAACGCTTTACGTTCTTGGCTTGCCAGCCATGAGACAAAACGACCACCTTCAACGTTAGGTGGGAACACCGTACCATCGTAAGCGCCAGGAATTTGGTCCTGAGGATAACGGTCGGTTAGAACAATTAACCCGCGACGACGACAGGCAAGCATATGACGAAAGCGCAGTAAGCGACGGGCGACAAACGCTGTAATTACCAGCGCCGGAACTGGTCCTGG
Source organism: Shigella dysenteriae (assembly GCF_022354085.1). Lineage (NCBI taxonomy): Bacteria > Pseudomonadati > Pseudomonadota > Gammaproteobacteria > Enterobacterales > Enterobacteriaceae > Shigella > Shigella dysenteriae. The sequence continues at coordinate 3,985,930 of NZ_CP055055.1, read as the reverse complement.
CAATTTTTTTGCTGTTTTCACCTGATTTCGTTCAATTGTTTTATGTAAGGATTTTCCCATCAACGGTAATTTTGTCACTGCACGACCGACATTTCCGGCTTGTTTTCCTAAATGAACTCTTTCGGCAGCACCATATTTTTCGACAACGGTAATGAGATGTTCACACACCGTTGACTTGCCTGAACCATCGCTACCAATAACGGCAATTAATGGAGGTGTTATTGACTGCATGAATATATCCTTAAATTTAAATATCCATCCAAAATATTTATTTGGTTAATATGTTTTTATGAAAGCGTAATTCAGGTCAATGTCACAATTAACCATTGTCACAATAAGGTTGAACGGATATTCTGAGCACGGACCACGTAATATTCAATACATTATTTACTGCCGGGTTTTTCGTGAATCAACGTAATATGTCAATAATTAATTCCACGCCAGTGCGTGTTATTGCCATTGTAGGATGTGATGGTTCAGGTAAATCGACCCTCACGGCAAGCCTGGTAAATGAACTGGCAGCAAGAATGCCAACAGAACGCATTTATCTCGGGCAATCGTCCGGGCGAATTGGCGAATGGATTTCACAGCTCCCTGTTATTGGCGCACCTTTTGGGCGTTATCTGCGAAGTAAAGCGGCACATGTGCACGAAAAGCCCTCAACACCGCCTGGCAATATTACTGCGCTGGTTATCTATCTGCTTTCCTGCTGGCGGGCGTACAAGTTTCGCAAAATGTTGTGTAGAAGCCAGCAAGGCCATCTGCTCATCACCGACCGCTACCCGCAGGTTGAAGTGCCGGGTTTTCGCTTTGATGGCCCGCAATTGGCAAAAACCACGGGCGGTAACGGTTGGATAAAAATGTTAAGGCAGCGCGAGTTGAAGCTGTACCAATGGATGGCGTCTTATTTACCCGTATTGTTGATTCGTCTTGGCATTGATGAACAAACCGCGTTTGCGCGTAAACCTGACCACCAACTGGCAGCGTTACAGGAAAAAATCGCCGTTACGCCGCAACTGACATTCAATGGCGCAAAGATCCTTGAACTGGATGGTCGGCAACCAGCCGATGAAATTCTGCAAGCGTCACTACGCGCAATTCACGCCGCGCTTTCCTGATCACCAAAATGGATAGGGGATGATTTAACGAATGGATGCACTACAAACACAAACTGTTAATAGTACAACCGCGCCGCAGCCCAACTACATTCCGGGGCTGATTGCGGTGGTCGGGTGTGATGGCACCGGTAAATCCACACTGACCACCGACCTGGTGAAATCGCTGCAACAACACTGGCAAACCGAGCGGCGCTATTTGGGGCTGCTCTCGGGCGAAGACGGCGACAAAATAAAACGATTGCCGTTGGTTGGCGTCTGGCTGGAACGGCGACTGGCGGCCAAATCCTCGAAAACCCAAAGCATGAAAACCAAATCTCCGGCGCTATGGGCGGCGGTGATTATGTACTGCTTCTCGCTGCGAAGAATGGCGAATCTACGCAAGGTTCAGCGACTGGCGCAAAGTGGCGTTCTGGTGGTCAGCGATCGCTTCCCGCAGGCTGAAATTTCGGGCTTTTATTATGATGGACCGGGGATTGGCGTCGAACGTGCGACCGGGAAAATAAGCATGTTTCTGGCGCAGCGCGAACGGCGTTTATACCAACAAATGGCGCAATATCGCCCGGAATTAATTATTCGCCTGGGCATTGATATTGAGACTGCCATCTCCCGCAAGCCTGACCATGACTATGCCGAGCTGCAGGACAAAATCGGTGTTATGTCGACGATTGGCTATAACGGCACAAAAATTCTTGAGATTGATTCCAGAGCGCCCTACAGCGAAGTGCTGGAACAGGCACAGAAGGCGGTTTCTCTGGTTGCCATCGTTTCTGACCGCCGAAGTTTAACTTAAGGCTGGCGGGATACTTTTTACTATCAACGATAAGGTCAGGCTGAATTGGCGGGTTTTAACATCAAACATTGGTTTGCAGATGGCGCGTTTCGCACCATTATTCGCAATAGCGCCTGGTTAGGCTCCAGTAATGTCGTGAGCGCCTTGCTGGGTCTGTTGGCGCTCTCGTGTGCCGGTAAAGGGATGACGCCCGCCATGTTTGGCGTACTGGTGATTGTACAATCGTACGCCAAGTCGATCAGCGATTTTATTAAGTTTCAGACATGGCAGCTGGTGGTTCAGTACGGAACACCAGCATTAACCAACAATAATCCGCAGCAATTCCGCAATGTCGTCTCATTTTCCTTCTCGCTGGATATCGTCAGCGGCGCGGTGGCGATTGTCGGCGGCATTGCCTTACTGCCATTCCTTTCCCATTCATTAGGTCTGGATGACCAAAGCTTTTGGCTGGCGGCGCTGTATTGCACGCTCATTCCTTCAATGGCTTCCTCCACGCCGACCGGCATTCTGCGTGCGGTAGATCGCTTTGATTTGATTGCTGTACAGCAGGCGACGAAACCTTTTCTGCGCGCAGCGGGGAGCGTCGCAGCCTGGTATTTTGACTTTGGTTTTGCGGGTTTTGTTATTGCCTGGTACGTGTCGAATCTGGTTGGCGGCACCATGTACTGGTGGTTTGCCGCGCACGAATTACGCCGCAGAAATATCCATAACGCCTTCAAATTGAATCTGTTTGAGTCTGCCCGACACATTAAAGGCGCGTGGAGTTTTGTCTGGTCAACCAACATTGCCCACTCCATCTGGTCGGCGCGTAACTCGTGCAGCACAGTGTTGGTGGGGATCGTGTTAGGACCCGCTGCCGCCGGGTTATTTAAAATCGCCATGACATTCTTCGACGCCGCCGGAACGCCAGCGGGTTTGCTGGGTAAAAGTTTTTACCCAGAGGTGATGCGTTTAGATCCGCGCACCACCAGACCGTGGTTGTTAGGCGTGAAGTCCGGTTTACTGGCGGGCGGAATCGGTATTCTGGTGGCGCTCGCGGTGTTGATCGTCGGCAAGCCGCTCATTTCGCTGGTGTTTGGCGTTAAGTATCTCGAAGCGTATGACCTGATTCAGGTGATGCTGGGCGCAATTGTGATCTCGATGCTGGGCTTCCCTCAGGAGTCATTGCTATTGATGGCGGGAAAACAGCGCGCTTTTCTCGTGGCGCAAACCATCGCCTCAATCGGCTACATCGTATTGCTGTTCATGTTCTGTCATCTGTTTGGCGTGCTGGGAGCAGCGTTTGCTTATTTCGGCGGTCAATGTCTGGATGTGGTGCTTTCGCTAATTCCGACCTTAAAGGCATTTTTTCAGCGCCATTCCTTGCTTTATAACGCAGCCGGAGAGAAATCCTGATGATGAGAAAATATTTCCCGCTTGAGGCGAGCGAGCATCTATTTGTTGCGATTGAGGAAGATGATGTTGTTGATGCCCAGGTCAGTTTGCCGCCGACTATCGCACTAAGTTGTACCACCGAAATCATCCATGATAATTACGCGTTATGCCTGCAATTCTGGCTCAATGGCGTTGATCGTCAGGAATTACTTCGTTTAATTCGCAAACAAGCCAAAGGCGATGAGCTGACGACAGACGAGCGTAAACAGTTTAAATACATGCGAGCGCGCTACAAGCACCTGCGTTTTGCGCAACGGCTGTATTTAAAGAAGCATCAGGCCGGATTTTTATTCGGCAAAACGACCGTTTTTCTGGGACGTTTTCAGGACGGATTTCGTAACGGTAAGAAAAATATTGTGTCGTATTACGGCAACCTGTTACGAATTTATTTAAGCTCTCCGGTCTGGTCGTTGGTGAACTATTCATTACGCCATAGCCAGTTAGAAAGCGTAAGCGGTTTTATTGCCTATCGGCAAAAGCAAATGCATACCCTGAAAGAGATTATTGCCAAACCGCGACTAACCGGCAGGGAATTTCATGATGTGCGAAAAATCATCAGCCAGCAGGTTTCTTATTACGACACCTTAAGATCGCTTGATCCTGAAAATAAAGAGGCGTTACAGATTTCCCGTTTCCTCGCCGCCATTAATGGCCTGATGGGGGATAAACACGACGACATGGTGGCGGATGATATGGAAAACCGCCAGTCGTATGATGCACCGGTGGCGCTGGATAGCGATATTCGTCAGCGCTTAGAGCTGCTGATTTCGCGTTTTCCGCTATAACCGGAGCAATGATGTCATCTCGTTTGATTATTGCGCTGATTATCATGCTCTTAGCCCCGGGTGTGCAGGCACACAATTTCGTCACTGGCAAAACGGTTACCCCTGTTTATATTCAGGAAGGCGGCGAGCTGCTTCTGAATAGCGACGACGAAATTCACTACCAAAAGTGGAACAGCACACAATTGGCGGGAAAAGTTCGCATTATTCAGTATATCGCCGGGCGTAAGTCGGCGAAGAAAAAGAACTCACTGTTAATTAAAGCGGTTGAAGCGGCAAACTTTCCGCAGGATCGTTTTCAGCCCACCACCATTGTGAACACTGATGATGCCATCTTTGGTACCGGCTATTTTGTCGTTGGCAAAATCGAAAAAAATAAACGCCGCTATCCGTGGGCGCAATTCGTTATTGACGGCAATGGACAGGGACGCGTTGCCTGGCGCTTGCCGGAGCAGAGTTCAACCATTCTGGTGCTGAATAAAGCCGGGCAAATTCAGTGGGCAAAGGACGGCAGCCTGACGCCGGAAGAGGTAGATCATGTCATTGCGCTGGCGCAGAAACTGATCAATGAATAAAAAATTCAAAGGATTGAGGGCGTTAGTGAGATGAAGCTGGTTGAACACTACATCATGCGTGGTACGCGCCGTCTGGTGCTGATTATCGTCGGTTTTCTGATCTTTATTTTCGCCAGCTACTCCGCACAGCGTTATCTGACCGAAGCGGCAAATGGGACATTAGCTCTTGATGTTGTGCTGGATATCGTTTTCTACAAAGTGCTGATTGCACTGGAGATGTTGTTACCTGTTGGTCTGTATGTGTCAGTTGGCGTGACGCTAGGGCAGATGTATACCGACTCGGAAATTACCGCTATCTCTGCGGCGGGGGGCAGTCCGGGACGCTTGTACAAAGCCGTTCTTTATCTGGCGATACCGCTAAGTATTTTTGTCACCCTTCTGTCGATGTATGGTCGTCCGTGGGCTTATGCGCAGATTTATCAACTGGAGCAGCAGTCGCAGTCGGAGCTGGATGTTCGCCAGTTGCGGGCAAAGAAATTTAACACTAACGATAACGGACGAATGATCCTTTCGCAGACGGTTGATCAGGATAATAATCGCCTGACTGACGCGCTGATTTATACTTCTACTGCCAATCGAACCCGCATTTTCCGCGCCCGTTCGGTTGATGTGGTTGACCCATCACCCGAGAAACCGACCGTTATGTTGCACAACGGCACTGCCTATCTTCTCGATCATCAGGGGCGTGACGACAACGAACAGATCTACCGTAATCTGCAATTACATCTGAATCCGCTGGATCAAAGCCCTAACGTCAAACGCAAAGCGAAATCGGTCACGGAGCTGGCGCGCTCCGTCTTTCCAGCCGATCATGCCGAACTGCAATGGCGACAAAGCCGTGGCCTGACCGCATTGTTGATGGCGCTGCTGGCCATTTCATTAAGTCGGGTAAAACCGCGGCAGGGGCGATTTTCAACGTTATTGCCACTGACGTTGCTGTTTATTGCCATTTTTTATGGCGGCGACGTCTGCCGTACGCTGGTGGCTAACGGCGCGATTCCTCTCATTCCTGGTTTGTGGTTAGTGCCCGGACTCATGCTAATGGGCCTGCTGATGCTGGTTGCACGCGACTTCACTTTGCTGCAGAAATTTTCCCGATGAATGTTTTCAGTCGCTATTTAATCCGTCATCTCTTTCTCGGTTTTGCCGCCGCCGCAGGGCTATTGCTGCCGCTTTTTACCACCTTCAACCTGATTAACGAACTGGATGATGTCAGCCCGGGCGGTTATCGCTGGACTCAGGCGGTGCTGGTGGTGCTAATGACCTTACCGCGCACACTGGTCGAACTTTCGCCGTTTATCGCCTTATTGGGAGGGATTGTTGGCCTGGGGCAGTTATCGAAAAACAGTGAGCTTACCGCCATTCGCAGCACGGGGTTTTCTATCTTCCGTATTGCATTGGTGGCGCTGGTTGCCGGGATATTGTGGACTGTTTCGTTAGGCGCGATAGATGAGTGGGTAGCGTCGCCATTGCAGCAACAGGCGCTGCAAATCAAATCGACCGCCACTGCGTTGGGGGAGGACGATGATATTACCGGCAATATGCTGTGGGCCAGGCGCGGCAATGAATTTGTGACGGTGAAATCGCTGAATGAACAGGGCCAGCCTGTGGGCGTGGAGATATTTCATTATCGCGACGATCTCTCGCTCGAATCCTACATTTATGCACGCAGTGCCACCATTGAAGACGACAAAACGTGGATCCTGCATGGTGTGAATCATAAAAAATGGCTGAATGGCAAAGAAACGCTGGAAACATTAGATAATCTTGCCTGGCAATCGGCCTTCACCAGTATGGATCTTGAAGAGTTATCAATGCCGGGCAATACTTTTTCTGTCCGTCAGCTTAATCATTACATCCATTATTTGCAGGAAACCGGGCAACCCAGCAGCGAATACCGCCTTGCACTGTGGGAAAAACTGGGGCAACCCATCCTGACCCTGGCGATGATTTTGCTGGCTGTGCCGTTTACCTTTAGCGCCCCGCGCTCGCCAGGGATGGGTAGCCGTCTCGCTGTAGGTGTCATCGTTGGCTTACTCACCTGGATCAGCTATCAAATCATGGTCAATCTGGGATTGCTATTTGCGTTGAGCGCACCTGTTACCGCACTCGGTTTACCGATAGCGTTTGTGCTGGTGGCGTTGAGCCTGGTGTATTGGTATGACAGACAACATTAAACCCGCCGTGGCGCAACACCACGGCGGGCTCACATTACTGCTTCAGAATAGCAAATGCCTGAATGATGGCATCGATTTGCTCACGACTGTGGGCAGCGTTTACGCTACAGCGCAGCAGCGTGATGCCCGCCGGCGCGGCTGGTGGCAGGATAAGGTTCACATACACGCCCAGCGAAATAAGCTCACGCCAGATGCGTAAACCTTCCTCTTTCGAACCGATTATTACCGGCACTACCGGACTAATATGTGAGCTTAACTCATAACCCAGCTTTTGCAGCCCGTCATACAGATGGTTGGCATTATCCATCAGCTTTTGCCGCAACTCTGGTTGAGTGGCAATAGTTCTTAACGACGAGCGCACGGTTGCAATGCAGGAAGGAGAAGGGGAGGCGGTAAAAATATACGGACGGCTGCCGTAGCGCAGCACTTCCATCGCTTCCGAGCCTACAGCAAAACCGCCAATCGAGGCCAGACTTTTACTGAAGGTGCCAACGATAATATCCACATCATCTTCAACGCCGACAGCTTCAGCCAGTCCGCGCCCCGTTGCGCCTAACACGCCAAACGAATGCGCTTCATCGACAATCAAATAACCACCGAGACGACGTTTGATATCAACAATTTCCGCTAACGGCGCAACGTCACCGAGCATGCTGTAGATACCCTCAACGATGATAATCGCCTCTTTCGCCCGTTCACCGAGGCGAACCATGCGCCGTTCCAGATCTTTAGCATCGTTATGGCGGAAACGAATAATTTCCGCGCCACCGAGAGAACAGGCGTCATAAATACTGGCGTGGCTGTCGGCATCCAGTAACACCACGGCGTTATGGTCGGCAAGTGCGCTGATGACGCCTAAATTAGCGGTATAACCGGTTGAAAAAACGATAGCGGTAGGGCGATTGAAAAACGCGGCAATCTCTTTCTCTAACGCCAGGTGCGGCGCATAACTGCCGTTTGCCATACGAGAACCGGTGGTGCCGGTGCCTTGGGCCGCTAACGCTGCCTGACCTTCGGCGATGGCATCATGATTAAAGGTTAAACCGAGATAATTATTGGTCCCGGCCAGAATCACTTTTTTATTGCCGATCCGGCCTTCGGTGGCGGAATACACTTCATCAATACAGGTGCCAAACGGTGTTAACCCGTTGTCACTAAATTGCAGTCGCTCACCAGCAAGGCGCGCATATTTATCGTATAGCCCCATTATTTATTCTCCAGCCATGGAAGTAGAGTTTCCATTAATTGCGCAGGGGTTTTGACATCCAGCAGAATATTAATAGGAATGGAAATATCGAATCTGTCTTCCAGCATCATTAAGAGATCCATCACTTTGATCGACTCCAGGCCAAGATCGTTGACGAGATCGCTGTCGGGCTTAATTTCCACACCGTTTTCGACCAAATCCTGTAAACAGGAAAGGATGTAATCCATTACTATTTCACGATTTACCATAGAAACGTTAACACACCTTTAAACAAGACAATCAAAATAGCCCGTTGCGTAATGCGTGTTCCAGGCTAATCCCGGGAAACCAATTAATATCTTCAGAAATACGGTTATTACTTGCCGACCAGTCGGCGTGGGTTAATTCACGAATTTTCGAGCGGGTCAGCATAGGTTCTTTACCTGCCAGGCGGCTCAACGCGGTACTAATATCCGCAAGGCAGGTGAGGACCGGCAGAGGAATACCAACCATTCGCACGGAACCACAGCGGGCGTCGGCGGCAAGCTGTCGTACGCGTTGCCAGTCATAGCCGCCAGCGATGCCATCGCATAATTCATAGGTTTGCGTCTGTACAGTTTCGGCGCTTAACCACTGACCCACTGCTTGCGCAAAATCGGTGACATGCAGGAAAGAGAGCTGTGTATCTGGTGCACCAAGTCGTGGCAGCAGGCCGCGCAGCATCCAGTCAAACAGCGGTTTTAACTCTTTATCGCCGGGACCATACACGGCTGTCGGGCGAAAAACGCCCAGCGTAATTTCGTCAGCCATTGCCGTCAGCCGTTGTTCGGCGACGTGTTTGGAATTTGCGTACCAGGAGAGCTCTGGATGGCGCGCCGCCAGCGAAGAGATAAACAGAAAACGTTGGCAAAAGCCGCTCTCTTTTGCTGCTTGCATCAGGCGCAGGCTGCCGTCAACGTTACAGTGGGTAAAAATCTCTTCTTTGTGTCCGCGCACTTGTCCGGCGCAATGGACCACCGCACTGGCTCCGGCAACCAGCTCGCTAAGTGAATGAGTATCTTCCAGCGAACCGCGCACCCAAGTGAGATTGTCATTGACGTGAGCGCGGGCAGTACGCGTCAATGCGCGAACGTGAAAGCCGCGGGCGAGCAGGTTATCGATAATATATTTACCGATAAAACCGGTAGCGCCCGTCACCGCGACAGTTTGATTCATGCCAGGGATTCCTGCACATGAAGGCTTGCAGCATAAGCCTTCTGATAACGTTTTTTCGCTTCCGCACGGGCAGGCTTGCCGGAGGACGTTCGGGGAATGCTGTGGGGCGGCAACAGATCGATAGCCGCTGTTACGCCAAATTCGCTTTGGATCCGTGCTGCCAGCGCGTGGATAAGCTGTCCGCGACGTTCTTCATCGCTGATCCGACACTGGATCTGCAAAATGATTTTTTCCTGGGCGGTAACAAAAGCAATCGCATCGCCAGAATGAATTTCCGGTTCCTGTTCCGCTATATATTCAATGTCCTGCGGCCAGATATTACGGCCACGAATAATAATCAGATCTTTAATGCGTCCGGTGACATACAGATAACCGTCCAGCAGATAACCGAGGTCGCCGGTGTCTAACCAGCCCGTCGCGGCAATCTCGTCTTGCGAAGCCTGGTCGCCAAAGTAACCGCTCATCAGACTGGGACCGGAGATGCAAATATGGCCTACCACACGTTCCGCGACCGGCATACCTGCTTCATTGCGGATTTCAATGCCATGTTCCGGCAACGCTTTACCGCAGTTGACGAAAGTCGATACGGCGCGTGTCTCTGCACCCGGCGCAACGGCTTTACCCTGATATTCGAGGATGTCGCGATCCACTTCGTTAACCACAACCCCGGAGGCTTCATCAGAGAAACTGACAGCCAGCGCATTTTCTGCCAGTCCGTAGCACGGCATGAAAGTTTTATTGTCAAAGTTAACCTGACGGAAACATTCAGCGAATTGATGGAGTTGTTCTGCGGAGATGGGTTCTGCACCAATACCAGCGATGCGCCAGCAGGAAAGATCCAGTTCAGCGAGATCTTTTTCATTCACGCGGCGCTGGCACAATTCATAGCCAAACGGCGGCGCAACGGAAACGGTGCCGCGATTTTTACTGATCAATTTAAGCCATTGCAGAGGACGCATGGCAAAATCCTGAGTGCGCAAATAATCTACTGAAAGTTGCGTGGCGACGGGGGTCAGGAGAAAGCCGACTAGTCCCATATCATGGTAGAAAGGCAGCCAGGAGACGCAGCGGTCGCCAGGGCGTAATTTAATGCCGTCGTGGCTTATAGCACGTAGATTAGCCATCACTTCGCGATGGGTGATAATGACGCCACGGGGAAAACGGGTGCTGCCGGAGGTGTACTGGAGGTAGGCGATATCGTCCGGAACTGGGCGCTGGAGCGCAACATCAGCTTCCGGTAATGCCTTAAACCAGGCATGGCTTAATACATGCAATTCGGGGTTGTTATGCGTGGCGGCATTGACCAGCGGCAACCACTCATCACCAGTGATAATGGCAGCGGGCTGGCAACTTGCCAGTAAACCCTGCAGTTTGGCGCTCCAGGAATCCCGCTGACCGACGCCCATTGGAATCGCCAACGGGACGGCGACTAAGCCGGCATACTGGCAGGAAAAAAAAGCCTCTACGAACCCGCTACTGGTTTCGGCAATCAGCGCCACGCGATCGCCTTTTTTCAGGTTTAGCGATAACAACCGCTTCGCACCAGCTTCGGCACGCGCTTTTAACGTCTGATATTCCAGTTGATCTTCAAGTTGGCAACGTCTGTCATAAAAATTCATTCCAGCGCTACTTAGAGCGGCGTAGTCCAAAGCATCAACCAGCGTTGGAAAATCGGCATAGCGCATAGGTAGGGAATGCGTAAAGATTTTATTAGACATATACACCACGAAAAAATTGGATATCCAAAATAAAATGACAATAATGCGGTGGATTATATAGGTATAAAAGATAAATGAGATAGTATTTTCATCGGTGTGAAAATGAACATTGATTTAAATAATGAGTTTAAGTTTTTTGTTTTTGTTGTGAATGATATTTAATTTATGAATATATTAAGAAGAAGCCTTGTCCGGTCGCCTTAAATCGACAAAAGGCATTGAGGCGCTTCTGTGTAGTCTCTAACCTTATCGTAATCATTAATAAATACTATTTATTCGTCGTTTGTATTCATTGGGTTGATTATTAAGGTGCCATTCGTTGCTGTTGCAACTTGTTTGTCACCGTTAATTATTTGTTACCCACAGAACTATGGAATGCGATCTGCTGATGATTAAAATTGAAAAAGTAATTAATAAAAATGACCTTAAGGCATTTATCGCTTTTCCGTCATCACTTTATCCCGACGATCCAAACTGGATACCCCCTTTATTCATTGAACGCAACGAGCATTTGTCTGCGAAAAATCCGGGGACGGACCATATCATCTGGCAGGCGTGGGTGGCAAAAATAGCGGGGCAGATAGTTGGGCGTATTACCGCGCAAATAGATACCTTGCACCGCGAGCGTTACGGCAAAGATACCGGTCATTTCGGCATGATTGACGCCATTGATGATCCGCAGGTTTTTGCCGCGTTGTTTGGCGCAGCGGAAGCGTGGTTGAAGTCACAAGGTGCAAGTAAGATCAGCGGTCCTTTCAGCCTGAATATCAATCAGGAAAGCGGATTACTGATTGAAGGTTTCGATACACCACCCTGTGCGATGATGCCACACGGCAAACCGTGGTATGCCGCGCATATTGAACAACTGGGTTATCACAAAGGCATTGATTTACTGGCGTGGTGGATGCAGCGAACCGATCTCACTTTCTCTCCGGCGCTAAAAAAACTGATGGATCAGGTGCGCAAAAAGGTGACCATTCGCTGCATCAATCGTCAGCGGTTTGCCGAAGAGATGCAGATCCTGCGTGAGATTTTCAACTCTGGCTGGCAGCACAACTGGGGATTTGTGCCGTTTACCGAACATGAATTCGCGACCATGGGCGACCAACTTAAATATCTGGTGCCGGACGATATGATCTACATCGCTGAGATTGATTCTGCACCCTGCGCGTTTATTGTCGGCTTGCCGAACATCAACGAGGCGATTGCCGATCTGAACGGATCGCTCTTTCCCTTCGGCTGGGCAAAATTGCTGTGGCGTTTGAAAGTCAGCGGTGTGCGAACTGCGCGAGTGCCGCTGATGGGCGTGCGGGACGAGTATCAGTTCAGCCGCATCGGCCCGGTGATTGCGCTGTTATTGATTGAAGCCTTACGCGATCCGTTTGCCCGCCGGAAGATCGATGCGCTGGAGATGTCATGGATCCTCGAAACCAATACAGGCATGAATAACATGCTGGAACGCATTGGGGCAGAGCCGTACAAGCGTTACCGATTGTATGAAAAGCAGATTTAATACCAGATCCTGTTTAGCGCAGGGGCGATCCCTCGCCCCTCGAGGAAAGGGTTAGGGTGAGGGTGAAAACTCGGCTCACATTCCCACCTTGTTCATCTCCAGCGGCACCGCCGAGCGAATCAAATGGTGGCCTTCCAGCTCGATATCGTGGAGATTCTTTTTCACGGTCCGCACATGATCGCGTGCTGCGCGCTGGGCGACGTGCGGCAGCCGCTGCAACACCGCGTTGTAGATCCGCGCATGCTGGCGATCGATCTGCTTTTTTTGCTGCGGTCGATGGTAGAGATTATTTACGCTGGCAAACACTGAATTAAACATCAGATCGGTCAATGATTGCAGCGTAAACACCAGCACCTGATTGTGAGAAGCCTGACAAATGGCGAGATGGAAAGCGTGATCCAACTGCGCATGTTCAATCAGCGAAATCTCTTTGTTGTTCTCACTGGCGGCGAGCATTTTTTCATAACAGCGGGTTATCACAACAAAATCAGCCTGCGTTCCCAGCGTTGCCGCCAGCCTTGCCGATTCGCCCTCCAGTAATGCGCGAACATCGAGCAGATCGTACAGCGTTCGCGGTTGCGTACTGAACAGATGGATCAGCGGACTGGTGTCCTGCACCCGATTAAGCCGTGCGACACGAGAATCGCGACCCTGCGCCGTTTCAATAATCCCGCGCCCGCGCAGCACGGTCAGCCCTTCACGCAGTGCGGAGCGTGAGAAGCCGAGCTTTTCACACAGTCGACGTTCCGAGGGAAGCGGCTGACCGACCTTCAGTACGCCGTCGATAATTAACCGTTCGATACTCTCTGCAACCACTTCGCAAATAGGGCGACGTTCATCTTTCATTCCCGGACCTCGTGCACAGGTAGGACCAATTTTTCTGTTCTTAACTCGCAAAACACGCACATCACGTAAGTGATTATGTTACATCAATTTAACATTAAGTTAACCAAGACAAGGTCACAGAGCTGGAAAAAAAATGGTCTGACCGGTAGCTAAAGAGATAGACGAAAACGAAAAGCCCGCTTAATAACTGTTCACAGAAGCAGCGCGCAAAAATCAGCTGCCACACAACATAACAAAGCGAAGCCTACTCATGAGCATCTTGTACGAAGAGCGTCTTGATGGCGCTTTACCCGATGTCGACCGCACATCGGTACTGATGGCACTGCGTGAGCATGTCCCTGGACTGGAGATCCTGCATACCGATGAGGAGATCATTCCTTACGAGTGTGACGGGTTGAGCGCGTATCGCACGCGTCCATTACTGGTTGTTCTGCCTAAGCAGATGGAACAGGTGACATCGATTCTGGCTGTCTGCCACCGCCTGCGTGTACCGGTGGTGACCCGTGGTGCAGGCACCGGGCTTTCTGGTGGCGCGCTGCCGCTGGAAAAAGGTGTGTTGTTGGTGATGGCGCGCTTTAAAGAGATCCTCGACATTAACCCCGTTGGTCGCCGCGCGCGCGTGCAGCCAGGCGTGCGTAACCTGGCGATCTCCCAGGCCGTTGCACCGCATAATCTCTACTACGCACCGGACCCTTCCTCACAAATCGCCTGTTCCATTGGCGGCAACGTGGCAGAAAATGCCGGCGGCGTCCACTGCCTGAAATATGGTCTGACCGTACATAACCTGCTGAAAATTGAAGTGCAAACGCTGGATGGCGAGGCACTGACGCTGGGATCGGATGCGCTGGATTCGCCTGGTTTTGACCTGCTGGCGTTGTTCACCGGATCGGAAGGTATGCTCGGCGTGACCACCGAAGTGACGGTAAAACTGCTGCCGAAGCCGCCCGTGGCGCGGGTTCTGTTAGCAAGCTTTGACTCGGTAGAAAAAGCCGGACTTGCGGTTGGTGACATCATCGCCAATGGCATTATCCCCGGCGGGCTGGAGATGATGGATAACCTGTCGATCCGCGCGGCGGAAGATTTTATTCATGCCGGTTATCCCGTCGACGCCGAAGCGATTTTGTTATGCGAGCTGGACGGCGTGGAGTCTGACGTACAGGAGGACTGCGAGCGGGTTAACGACATCTTGTTGAAAGCGGGCGCGACTGACGTCCGTCTGGCACAGGACGAAGCAGAGCGCGTACGTTTCTGGGCCGGTCGCAAAAATGCGTTCCCGGCGGTAGGACGTATCTCCCCGGATTACTACTGCATGGATGGCACCATCCCGCGTCGCGCCCTGCCTGGCGTACTGGAAGGCATTGCCCGTTTATCGCAGCAATATGATTTACGTGTTGCCAACGTCTTTCATGCCGGAGATGGCAACATGCACCCGTTAATCCTTTTCGATGCCAACGAACCCGGTGAATTTGCCCGCGCGGAAGAGTTGGGCGGGAAGATCCTCGAACTCTGCGTTGAAGTTGGCGGCAGCATCAGTGGGGAACATGGCATCGGGCGAGAAAAAATCAATCAAATGTGCGCCCAGTTCAATAGCGATGAAATCACGACCTTCCATGCGGTCAAGGCGGCGTTTGACCCCGATGGTTTGCTGAACCCTGGGAAAAACATTCCCACGCTACACCGCTGTGCTGAATTTGGTGCCATGCATGTGCATCACGGTCATTTACCTTTTCCTGAACTGGAGCGCTTCTGATGCTACGCGAGTGTGATTACAGTCAGGCGCTGCTGGAGCAGGTGAATCAGGCAATTAGCGATAAAACGCCGCTGGTGATTCAGGGCAGCAATAGCAAAGCCTTTTTAGGTCGCCCAGTCACCGAGCAAACGCTGGATGTGCGTTGTCATCGCGGCATTGTTAATTACGACCCGACCGAGCTGGTGATAACCGCTCGTGCCGGAACGCCGCTGGTGGCGATTGAAGCGGCGCTGGAGAGCGCAGGGCAAATGCTTCCCTGCGAGCCGCCGCATTATGGTGAAGAAGCCACCTGGGGCGGGATGGTCGCCTGCGGGCTGGCGGGGCCGCGTCGCCCGTGGAGCGGTTCGGTCCGCGATTTTGTCCTCGGCACGCGCATCATTACCGGCACTGGAAAACATCTGCGTTTTGGTGGCGAAGTGATGAAAAACGTTGCCGGATACGATCTCTCACGGTTAATGGCCGGAAGCTACGGTTGTCTTGGCGTGCTCACTGAAATCTCAATGAAAGTGTTACCGCGACCGCGCGCCTCCCTGAGCCTGCGTCGGGAAATCAGCCTGCAAGAAGCCATGAGTGAAATCGCCGAGTGGCAACTCCAGCCATTACCCATTAGTGGCTTATGTTACTTCGACAATGCGTTGTGGATCCGCCTTGAGGGCGGCGAAGGATCGGTAAAAGCAGCGCGTGAACTGCTGGGTGGCGAAGAGGTTGCGGGTCAGTTCTGGCAGCAATTGCGTGAACAACAACTGCCGTTCTTCTCGTTACCAGGTACCTTATGGCGCATTTCATTACCCAGCGATGCGCCGATGATGGATTTACCCGGCGAGCAACTGATCGACTGGGGCGGGGCGTTACGCTGGCTGAAATCGACAGCCGAGGACAATCAAATCCATCGCATCGCCCGCAACGCTGGCGGTCATGCGACCCGCTTTAGTGCCGGAGATGGTGGCTTTGCCCCGCTATCGGCTCCTTTATTCCGCTATCACCAGCAGCTTAAACAGCAGCTCGACCCTTGCGGCGTGTTTAACCCCGGTCGCATGTACGCGAAACTTTGAGGAGCAGGCTATGCAAACCCAATTAACTGAAGAGATGCGGCAGAACGCGCGCGCGCTGGAAGCCGACAGCATCCTGCGCGCCTGTGTTCACTGCGGATTTTGTACCGCAACCTGCCCAACCTATCAGCTTCTGGGCGATGAACTGGACGGGCCGCGCGGGCGCATCTATCTGATTAAACAGGTGCTGGAAGGCAACGAAGTCACGCTTAAAACACAGGAGCATCTCGATCGCTGCCTCACTTGCCGCAATTGTGAAACCACCTGTCCTTCTGGTGTGCGCTATCACAATTTGCTGGATATCGGGCGTGATATTGTCGAGCAGAAAGTGAAACGCCCACTGCCGGAGCGAATACTGCGCGAAGGATTGCGCCAGGTAGTGCCGCGTCCGGCGGTCTTCCGTGCGCTGACGCAGGTAGGGCTGGTGCTGCGACCGTTTTTACCGGAACAGGTCAGAGCAAAACTGCCTGCTGAAACGGTGAAAGCTAAACCGCGTCCGCCGCTGCGCCATAAGCGTCGGGTTTTAATGCTGGAAGGCTGCGCCCAGCCTACGCTTTCGCCCAACACCAACGCGGCAACTGCGCGAGTGCTGGATCGTCTGGGGATCAGCGTCATGCCAGCTAACGAAGCAGGCTGTTGTGGCGCGGTGGACTATCATCTTAATGCGCAGGAGAAAGGGCTGGCGCGGGCGCGCAATAATATTGATGCCTGGTGGCCCGCGATTGAAGCAGGTGCCGAGGCAATTTTGCAAACCGCCAGCGGCTGCGGTGCGTTTGTCAAAGAGTACGGGCAGATGCTGAAAAACGATGCGTTATATGCCGATAAAGCGCGTCAGGTCAGTGAACTGGCGGTCGATTTAGTCGAGCTTCTGCGCGAGGAACCGCTGGAAAAACTGGCAATTCGCGGCGATAAAAAACTGGCCTTCCACTGCCCGTGTACCCTACAACATGCGCAAAAGCTGAACGGCGAAGTGGAAAAAGTGTTGCTTCGTCTTGGATTTACCTTAACGGACGTTCCCGACAGCCATCTGTGCTGCGGTTCAGCGGGAACATATGCGTTAACGCATCCCGATCTGGCACGCCAGCTGCGGGATAACAAAATGAATGCGCTGGAAAGCGGCAAACCGGAAATGATCGTCACCGCCAACATTGGTTGCCAGACGCATCTGGCGAGCGCCGGTCGTACCTCTGTGCGTCACTGGATTGAAATTGTAGAACAAGCCCTTGAAAAGGAATAACAAAATGAAAACTAAAGTCATTCTTAGCCAGCAAATGGCGAGTGCAATTATTGCCGCAGGTCAGGAAGAGGCGCAGAAAAATAACTGGTCTGTTTCCATTGCTGTTGCCGATGACGGCGGTCATCTGCTTGCGTTAAGTCGCATGGACGATTGCGCGCCGATTGCGGCTTACATCTCCCAGGAGAAAGCGCGTACCGCCGCGCTGGGGCGTCGTGAAACTAAGGGCTATGAAGAGATGGTGAACAACGGACGTACCGCGTTCGTGACTGCGCCGTTATTAACGTCGCTGGAAGGCGGCGTACCGGTTGTTGTTGATGGGCAAATTATTGGTGCCGTGGGCGTTTCTGATTTAACCGGAGTACAGGATGCGCAGGTCGCGAAAGCGGCAGCAGCGGTGTTGGCGAAATAAGCGAAAACGAGGAGAGAAACAATGAGTCAAACCATAACCCAGGGCCGTTTACGCATTGACGCCAATTTTAAACGTTTTGTGGATGAAGAAGTTTTACCGGGAACAGGGCTGGACGCTGCGGCGTTCTGGCGCAATTTTGATGAGATCGTTCACGATCTGGCACCAGAAAATCGTCAGTTGCTGGCAGAACGCGATCGCATTCAGGCGGCGCTTGATGAGTGGCATCGCAGCAATCCGGGGCCGGTAAAAGATAAAGCGGCCTATAAATCTTTCCTGCGTGAACTGGGCTACCTGGTGCCGCAACCGGAGCGCGTGACGGTGGAAACCACGGGCATTGACAGCGAAATCACCAGTCAGGCGGGGCCACAGCTGGTAGTTCCGGCAATGAACGCCCGCTACGCGCTGAACGCGGCAAACGCTCGCTGGGGCTCACTGTACGATGCGTTATACGGCAGCGACATCATCCCGCAGGAAGGGGCGATGGTCAGCGGCTACGATCCGCAACGCGGTGAGCAGGTTATCGCCTGGGTTCGGCGTTTCCTCGATGAATCTCTACCGCTGGAAAACGGCAGCTATCAGGATGTGGTGGCGTTTAAGGTGGTCGATAAACAATTACGCATCCAGTTGAAAAATGGTAAAGAAACCACGTTACGTACCCTGGCGCAGTTTGTCGGTTACCGTGGCAATGCCGATGCGCCGACCTGCATTTTGCTGAAAAATAACGGCCTGCATATTGAGCTACAAATCGATGCCAACGGGCGTATTGGCAAAGACGATCCGGCGCACATCAACGATGTTATCGTCGAAGCTGCTATCAGTACCATTCTCGACTGCGAAGATTCGGTCGCGGCGGTTGATGCGGAAGATAAAATCCTGCTGTACCGCAATCTGCTGGGCCTGATGCAGGGGACTCTGCAAGAGAAAATGGAGAAAAACGGTCGACAAATCGTGCGTAAACTGAATGACGATCGTCATTACACCGCCGCCGATGGCTCTGAAATTTCTCTGCACGGACGCTCGCTGCTGTTTATCCGCAACGTGGGTCATTTGATGACCATTCCTGTGATTTGGGACAGCGAAGGCAATGAAATCCCGGAAGGCATTCTTGATGGCGTCATGACTGGCGCGATTGCCCTCTATGATTTAAAAGTGCAGAAAAACTCGCGCACTGGCAGCGTCTATATTGTGAAACCGAAAATGCACGGTCCGCAGGAAGTGGCGTTCGCCAACAAACTGTTTACCCGCATTGAGACAATGCTCGGTATGGCACCGAATACCCTGAAAATGGGCATTATGGATGAAGAACGTCGGACCTCGCTGAACTTGCGTAGCTGTATCGCTCAGGCGCGCAACCGCGTGGCGTTCATCAATACCGGTTTCCTCGACCGTACCGGCGATGAAATGCATTCGGTGATGGAAGCTGGCCCGATGCTGCGTAAAAATCAGATGAAATCGACGCCTTGGATCAAAGCCTACGAGCGTAATAACGTGCTTTCCGGTCTGTTCTGTGGGCTGCGCGGTAAAGCGCAAATTGGTAAAGGCATGTGGGCAATGCCGGACCTGATGGCAGACATGTACAGCCAGAAGGGCGACCAACTGCGTGCCGGGGCAAACACAGCCTGGGTTCCGTCACCAACCGCTGCTACGCTCCATGCGCTGCACTACCACCAAACCAACGTACAGAGCGTGCAAGCCAACATTGCCCAGACCGAGTTCAATGCTGAATTTGAACCGCTGCTGGACGATCTGCTGACTATTCCGGTTGCTGAAAACGCTAACTGGTCGGCGCAAGAGATCCAACAAGAGCTGGATAACAACGTGCAGGGGATTCTGGGGTACGTGGTGCGCTGGGTGGAGCAGGGGATTGGTTGTTCAAAAGTGCCGGATATTCACAATGTGGCGCTGATGGAAGACCGCGCAACGCTGCGTATCTCCAGCCAGCATATCGCCAACTGGTTACGTCACGGTATTCTGACCAAAGAACAGGTGCAGGCGTCGCTGGAGAATATGGCGAAAGTGGTTGATCAGCAAAACGCTGGCGATCCGGCTTATCGTCCGATGGCGGGGAATTTCGCTAACTCGTGTGCTTTTAAAGCTGCCAGCGATTTGATCTTCCTCGGCGTGAAACAGCCAAACGGCTATACCGAACCGTTATTACATGCCTGGCGTTTGCGCGAAAAAGAAAGTCATTAATAGCGTCAAAAAAAGCCCCGGCAAGTTTTATTGTCGGGGCTATGATAGTAACTGCGGTAGTACATTTATCCCGGAAATAACCGGAGCGATTATCAGGGTTTAACAATATTAAATACCCGTAGCGCATTACTAGCGGGCCTAAAACAACAATATGGACATCTTAACGATACTCTGCGCCTGCGTGTGCGGAACAGAAACCCTTACCCGATATACTTGTTATGCCAGAGGTAGCAATTGCGTTAGCGGCGTACTGTTGCTGTAAAGTATAACGCCTATATTTTACAGTTCAGTCCTCTTTTGCTTATTACAACCTTAAGTATATCAAGCATATAAAGATAATAAGAGACTGAACAATATGGTTACCTGGACCCAAATGTATATGCCGATGGGAGGACTGGGGCTATCCGCTCTGGTCGCCCTGATCCCGATAATATTCTTCTTCGTTGCACTCGCGGTATTACGTCTGAAAGGACATGTCGCTGGAGCAATAACCCTTATATTATCTATCCTGATTGCAATATTCGCCTTTAAAATGCCGATTGATATGGCATTTGCTGCTGCGGGCTATGGCTTTATTTATGGATTATGGCCAATTGCGTGGATTATTGTCGCGGCGGTGTTCCTCTATAAATTAACCGTTGCCAGCGGTCAGTTCGATATTATCCGCAGCTCGGTTATCTCCATCACTGACGATCAGCGTTTGCAGGTGTTACTGATTGGTTTCTCCTTTGGCGCGCTGCTGGAAGGGGCGGCTGGCTTTGGTGCTCCGGTGGCGATTACTGGTGCTCTGCTGGTGGGCCTGGGCTTCAAACCTTTATACGCGGCAGGGCTGTGTCTGATTGCCAACACTGCGCCGGTGGCGTTTGGTGCGTTGGGCGTGCCGATTCTGGTCGCCGGTCAGGTAACGGGAATCGATCCGTTCCACATTGGCGCGATGGCGGGACGTCAGTTACCGTTCCTGTCGGTTCTTGTGCCGTTCTGGCTGGTAGCAATGATGGACGGCTGGAAAGGGGTGAAAGAGACGTGGCCAGCGGCGCTGGTTGCTGGGGGAAGCTTCGCTGTCACTCAATTCTTTACCTCTAATTATATTGGTCCGGAACTGCCGGATATTACTTCGGCGCTGGTGAGTATCGTCTCACTCGCTTTATTCCTTAAAGTCTGGCGGCCGAAAAATACCGAAACGGCAATCAGCATGGGACAATCCGCAGGTGCGATGGTGGTAAATAAGCCATCTTCTGGCGGTCCCGTGCCTTCAGAATATAGTCTGGGGCAAATCATTCGAGCGTGGTCACCGTTTTTAATCTTAACGGTGCTGGTCACCATCTGGACCATGAAGCCGTTTAAAGCGTTATTTGCTCCGGGCGGCGCGTTTTATTCACTGGTGATTAATTTCCAGATCCCTCATTTGCATCAACAAGTGTTGAAAGCGGCACCCATTGTCGCCCAACCAACGCCGATGGATGCGGTGTTTAAATTCGACCCCCTCTCGGCTGGCGGCACCGCTATTTTTATTGCGGCGATTATCTCTATCTTCATCCTCGGCGTGGGCATCAAGAAAGGGATTGGCGTCTTTGCCGAAACGCTAATTAGTCTGAAGTGGCCGATATTGTCGATTGGCATGGTGCTGGCGTTCGCTTTCGTCACCAACTATTCTGGCATGTCCACCACGCTGGCGCTGGTACTGGCAGGTACAGGCGTGATGTTCCCGTTCTTCTCACCGTTTCTCGGCTGGCTGGGCGTATTCCTTACCGGCTCGGACACCTCCTCTAACGCCCTGTTTGGTTCACTGCAATCGACCACGGCGCAGCAAATCAACGTCTCTGACACTCTGCTGGTGGCAGCAAATACCAGCGGCGGCGTAACTGGCAAGATGATCTCCCCGCAATCTATCGCCGTGGCCTGCGCCGCGACGGGCATGGTGGGCCGAGAATCTGAACTGTTCCGCTACACCGTGAAGCACAGTCTGATTTTTGCCAGCGTTATCGGCATTATCACGCTGTTGCAGGCGTATGTGTTTACCGGGATGTTAGTCTCGTAAATCAATAAAGCCGGATGATCGTTAATATCATCCGGCTTCATTTACATTATTCTGTCTTATTAATTGAAAATTATTTCTCGCTTTATTATCCATGCAGCAATAATGTTTTGCGTTCAGATAACCTGCTAAATAATTAAGAGCGTGAGAACATCTATTTTTTTATGACGCAAAACAAGTCTGTATTAATTATGTTCGCTTGATGAGCAAACACCGTTCTATCTGTTGCTTTTGCAATCTTAATCGTTAAAACTATCAACGAATTTATATAGTTACGTTGTGAAATGTTGTTAATTTTTTGTTTATTGAAATTTCGTAAAAATAGCCAGATAGACATCGTATAGGGGTTATTCTTATAAATTTCACTTGTTTTCTATCAATGATGTCGTTTTCTTAAGAATGGAGGAAATTATTAAAGAAGATAAAGCATAAAACTATTTCTCCCAGTTACGAATTTTTTAACATTGTTTTGTCACTTGCGTTATTAATGAATAAGAAATTTAAATATAAGAAATCGCTTTTAGCGGCTATTTTGAGTGCAACCCTGTTAGCCGGTTGTGATGGCGGTGGCTCCGGATCTTCCTCCGATACGCCGCCTGTAGATTCTGGAACAGGGTCTTTGCCGGAAGTGAAACCTGATCCAACACCAAACCCGGAGCCGACGCCTGAGCCAACGCCGGACCCAGAGCCTACGCCAGAACCGACACCTGATCCTGAACCAACACCAGAACCGGAGCCAGAACCTGTTCCTACGAAAACGGGTTATCTGACCCTGGGCGGAAGCCTGCGGGTAACTGGTGATATCACCTGTAATGATGAATCCAGCGATGGCTTTACCTTTACACCAGGCGACAAAGTCACCTGTGTGGCAGGGAACAGCACGACAATTGCTACCTTCGACACCCAGTCAGAAGCTGCGCGTAGCCTGCGTGCGGTTGAAAAAGTGTCGTTTAGTCTTGAGGACGCGCAAGAACTGGCGGGTTCCGACAACAAGAAAAGCAATGCGCTCTCGCTGGTCACCTCCATGAACAGTTGCCCGGCGAATACAGAACAGGTGTGCCTGGAGTTCTCCTCGGTGATCGAGAGTAAACGTTTCGACTCGCTGTATAAGCAAATCGATCTGGCACCGGAAGAGTTCAAAAAGCTGGTCAATGAAGAGGTGGAAAACAATGCCGCGACTGATAAAGCGCCATCCACTCATACTTCACCGGTAGTCCCTGTCACGACTCCGGGAACAAAACCGGATCTGAACGCCTCCTTCGTGTCGGCTAACGCGGAACAGTTTTATCAGTATCAACCTTCGGAAATCATTCTCTCCGAAGGCCGACTGGTGGATAGCCAGGGATATGGTGTTGCTGGCGTCAACTACTACACCAATTCAGGCCGTGGCGTGACAGGGGAAAATGGTGAATTTTCCTTTAGCTGGGGCGAAACCATCTCCTTTGGTATCGATACCTTTGAACTGGGTTCAGTGCGCGGCAATAAGTCGACCATTGCGCTGACTGAACTGGGTGATGAAGTTCGCGGGGCGAATATCGATCAGCTTATTCATCGCTATTCGACGACCGGGCAAAATAATACCCGTGTTGTTCCGGACGATGTACGCAAGGTCTTTGCCGAATATCCCAACGTGATCAACGAGATTATCAATCTCTCGTTATCCAACGGTGCGACGCTGGGGGAAGGTGAGCAAGTCGTTAATCTGCCTAACGAATTTATCGAGCAGTTTAAGACGGGTCAGGCCAATGAGATCGATACCGCGATTTGTGCGAAAACCGACGGTTGTAACGAGGCTCGCTGGTTCTCGCTGACGACGCGCAATGTTAATGACGGCCAGATTCAGGGCGTTATCAACAAGCTGTGGGGCGTGGATACGAACTACAAATCTGTCAGCAAGTTCCATGTATTCCATGACTCTACCAACTTCTATGGCAGCACCGGTAATGCGCGCGGTCAGGCAGTGGTGAATATCTCCAACGCGGCATTCCCGATTCTGATGGCGCGTAATGATAAAAACTACTGGCTGGCCTTCGGCGAAAAACGCGCCTGGGATAAAAACGAGCTGGCGTACATTACGGAAGCGCCTTCTCTTGTTGAGCCGGAAAACGTTACGCGCGATACCGCCACCTTTAACCTGCCGTTTATTTCGCTGGGGCAAGTGGGCGATGGCAAGCTGATGGTTATCGGTAACCCACACTACAACAGCATTTTGCGTTGCCCGAACGGTTACAGCTGGAACGGGGGCGTTAATAAAGACGGACAGTGTACGCTCAGCGGTGATTCAGATGACATGAAGCACTTCATGCAGAACGTACTGCGCTATCTGTCCGACGATAAATGGACGCCGGACGCGAAAGCCAGCATGACCGTAGGCACCAACCTGGATACTGTCTATTTTAAACGTCATGGTCAGGTTACAGGAAACAGCGCTGCGTTCGACTTCCATCCGGATTTTGCGGGCATCTCTGTTGAGCATTTAAGTAGCTATGGCGATCTCGATCCGCAGGAAATGCCGCTGCTGATCCTTAACGGCTTTGAATATGTGACTCAGGTGGGTAGTGATCCTTACGCAATCCCACTGCGTGCAGATACCAGCAAACCGAAGCTGACCCAGCAGGATGTGACTGATCTGATCGCCTATCTGAACAAAGGTGGATCGGTGCTGATCATGGAAAACGTGATGAGCAATCTTAAGGAAGAGAGCGCATCTGGCTTTGTACGTCTGCTTGATGCCGCAGGTCTGTCGATGGCACTGAACAAGTCGGTAGTAAATAACGATCCTCAAGGGTATCCGAACCGCGTTCGTCAGCAGCGCGCAACGGGCATTTGGGTCTATGAACGTTATCCTGCCGTAGACGGTGCGCTGCCGTACACCATCGATAGTAAGACAGGGGAAGTTAAGTGGAAATATCAGGTAGAAAACAAACCTGATGACAAACCGAAGCTGGAAGTTGCCAGCTGGCTGGAAGATGTAGATGGCAAACAGGAAACGCGTTATGCCTTTATTGATGAGGCCGATCATAAAACAGAGGATTCTCTGAAGGCTGCGAAGGAGAAAATTTTCGCCGCGTTCCCCGGGCTGAAAGAGTGTACTAATCAGGCATATCACTATGAGGTCAACTGCCTGGAATATCGTCCTGGCACGGGGGTTCCGGTTACTGGTGGCATGTATGTTCCACAGTATACGCAACTAAGCCTTAACGCCGACACGGCAAAAGCGATGGTGCAGGCTGCGGATTTAGGCACCAACATTCAGCGTCTGTATCAGCATGAGCTCTACTTCCGGACCAATGGTCGCAAAGGTGAGCGTCTGAGCAGCGTCGATCTGGAACGTCTGTACCAGAACATGTCGGTCTGGCTGTGGAACGATACGAGCTATCGTTATGAAGAAGGCAAAAATGACGAGCTGGGCTTTAAAACGTTCACCGAGTTCCTGAACTGCTATACCAACGATGCCTATACCGATGGCACGCAGTGCTCCGCAGATCTGAAAAAATCGCTGGTCGATAACAACATGATCTACGGTGACGGTAGCAGCAAAGCGGGCATGATGAACCCGAGCTATCCACTCAACTATATGGAAAAACCGCTGACGCGCCTGATGCTGGGCCGTTCCTGGTGGGATCTGAACATTAAGGTTGATGTGGAGAAGTACCCTGGAGCGGTATCTGTAGGGGGAGAAGAGGTTACTGAAACCATCAGCCTGTACTCGAATCCGACCAAATGGTTTGCAGGTAACATGCAGTCAACTGGCCTGTGGGCACCGGCTCAGCAGGACGTCACCATTAAGTCTTCGGCGTCAGTCCCAGTGACTGTTACCGTGGCGCTGGCTGACGACCTGACCGGACGTGAGAAGCATGAAGTTGCGCTGAACCGTCCGCCAAGAGTGACTAAAACGTACTCTCTGGACGCTAGCGGTACGGTGAAGTTCAAGGTGCCTTACGGTGGCCTGATTTATATCAAGGGCAATAGCTCTACCAATGAATCTGCCAGCTTCACCTTTACTGGCGTGGTAAAAGCACCGTTCTATAAAGACGGCGCATGGAAAAACGATCTGAACTCACCGGCTCCGCTGGGTGAGCTGGAATCAGACGCTTTCGTCTATACCACACCGAAGAAGAACCTGAATGCCAGCAATTACACTGGCGGACTGGAGCAATTCGCTAACGATCTGGACACCTTTGCCAGCTCGATGAATGACTTCTACGGTCGTAATGATGAAGACGGTAAGCACCGGATGTTTACCTTTAAAAACTTGCCGGGTCACAAACACCGTTTCACCAACGATGTGCAGATCTCCATCGGTGATGCGCACTCTGGTTACCCGGTGATGAACAGCAGCTTCTCGCCGAACAGCACCACGCTGCCGACGACGCCGCTGAACGACTGGCTGATCTGGCATGAAGTCGGTCATAACGCCGCAGAAACGCCGTTGACTGTACCGGGTGCTACTGAAGTTGCGAACAACGTGCTGGCGCTGTACATGCAGGATCGTTATCTCGGCAAGATGAACCGTGTCGCTGACGATATTACCGTTGCGCCGGAATATCTGGAGGAGAGCAACGGTCAGGCATGGGCGCGTGGCGGTGCGGGTGATCGTCTGCTGATGTACGCGCAGCTGAAGGAGTGGGCTGAGAAGAACTTTGATATCAAGAAATGGTATCCAGAAGGTGAATTGCCTAAGTTCTACAGCGAGCGTGAAGGGATGAAAGGCTGGAACCTGTTCCAGTTGATGCACCGTAAAGCACGCGGCGATGATGTTGGCAAAACCAAGTTTGGCGAAAGAAATTACTGTGCTGAATCCAACGGTAACGCTGCGGACACGCTGATGCTGTGTGCATCCTGGGTCGCTCAGACGGACCTTTCCGCATTCTTTAAGAAATGGAATCCGGGCGCGAATGCTTACCAGTTGCCGGGAGCGACAGAGATGAGCTTCGAGGGCGGTGTGAGCCAGTCGGCTTACAACACGCTGGCGGCGCTTGGTCTGCCGAAACCGCAGCAAGGGCCGGAAACCATTAATCAGGTTACCGAGCATAAGATGTCAGCCGAGTAAGCCTGTATGCCGGATAAGGCGCTCGCGCCGCATCCGGCATGAAATAAGGCGCACCGGGTCAACACATATGCCCGATGCGCAAGCTTATCGGGCCTACAGAGAGGGAAAGCTGCGTTTATTTGCGTTGGCAGACACCTGTAGGCCGGATAAGGCGCTCGCGCCGCATCCGGCATGATATAAGGCGTATCGGGTTAACACATATGCCCGATGCGCCATCTTATCGGGTCTTCAGGGAAAGCCGCGATTACTTGCGTTGGCAGATACCTGTAGGCCGGATAAGGCGTTTTACGCCGCATCCGGCAAGTTACAACAAACAACCTTTAACCATGCTTTTTGATGTTTTTCAGCAATACCCCGTGGCGATGCCCATACTGGCTACCGTCGGAGGATTGATCATCGGCAGTTTTTTGAATGTGGTGATTTGGCGTTACCCCATCATGCTGCGCCAACAAATGGCGGAGTTTCATGGTGAAATGCCGAGTGCGCAGTCAAAAATAAGCCTTGCGCTACCGCGTTCGCACTGCCCACATTGTCAGCAGACCATCCGGATACGTGACAATATTCCGCTGCTCTCCTGGCTGATGCTCAAAGGGCGCTGCCGTGATTGTCAGGCGAAAATCAGCAAGCGTTATCCGCTGGTGGAGTTATTGACGGCACTCGCTTTTTTGCTGGCGAGCCTGGTGTGGCCGGAAAGTGGATGGGCGCTGGCGGTGATGATATTATCCGCCTGGCTGATTGCCGCGAGCATCATCGACCTCGATCACCAATGGCTGCCCGATGTTTTTACTCAGGGCGTATTGTGGACGGGACTAATTGCGGCATGGGCGCAGCAGAGCCCGCTCACGCTACAAGATGCAGTCACCGGCGTCCTGGTGGGGTTTATCACTTTTTACTCTCTGCGCTGGATAGCCGGAATAGTTCTGCGTAAAGAAGCATTAGGCATGGGCGATGTATTATTGTTCGCTGCTTTAGGTGGCTGGGTGGGGGCGTTGTCGCTGCCCAATGTTGCTTTAATCGCCTCATGCTGCGGCCTGATATATGCCGTTATTACAAAAAGAGGATCAACCACACTGCCTTTTGGACCGTGTTTAAGTCTGGGCGGTATAGCAACACTTTATCTACAGGCATTGTTTTAATGATAACCACGTCATTATCAAAGTGACATTTTAACTCTTATTAATAACCTTAGAGATTATTTACCATGTCGATAAAACAAATGCCAGGGAGGGTATTAATATCGCTATTGTTGAGCGTTACAGGATTATTAAGTGGCTGTGCCGGCCATAATGAAAATGCCAGTTTACTGGCGAAAAAACAGGCGCAAGATATCAGCCAAAACCTGCCGATTAAATCTGCGGGATATACCTTAGTGCTGGCACAAAGTAGCGGCACGACGGTAAAAATGACCATTATCAGCGAAGCGGGTACTCAGACCACGCAGACACCTGACGCCTTTTTAACCAGCTATCAACGACAAATGTGCGCTGACCCAACGGTGAAATTAATGCTCACTGAGGGAATTAATTACAGCATAACGATTAATGATACACGTACAGGTAACCAGTATCAGCGGAAACTGGATCGTACCACCTGTGGAATAGTCAAAGCATAACGTCGGGTAGATATAAATTGGCGCGGGTTGTTTTTCGTGACGCACGAATTTATCTCATTCAATGGCTGACAAAAATTCGTCACACTCTTAACCAGAGACAATCTCTTAATACAGACAAAGAGCATCTGCGAAAAATTGCACGCGGGATGTTCTGGCTGATGCTGCTTATTATTTCTGCAAAAGTGGCGCATTCACTCTGGCGTTATTTCTCCTTTTCTGCGGAATATACGGTGGTTTCCCCATCGGTGAATAAACCGCCCCGTACGGATGCAAAAACGTTCGATAAAAATGACGTGCAATTAATCAGCCAGCAAAACTGGTTTGGCAAATATCAGCCCGTCGCCGCACCGGTAAAACAACCCGAACCTGCACCTGTGGCCGAAACGCGTCTTAATGTGGTGCTGCGCGGGATCGCCTTTGGTGCCAGACCCGGCGCGGTTATTGAAGAAGGTGGCAAACAGCAGGTCTATTTGCAGGGGGAACGGCTTGGTTCTCACAACGCGGTGATTGAGGAAATCAACCGCGACCATGTGATGCTGCGCTATCAGGGAAAAATAGAGCGCCTGAGCCTGGCTGAAGAGGAGCGTTCCACCGTTGCCGTGACCAACAAAAAAGCTGTCAGTGACGAAGCAAAGCAAGCTGTTGCTGAACCTGCTGTCAGTGCGCCAGTTGAGATCCCGACTGCCGTGCGTCAGGCACTGGCGAAAGATCCGCAGAAAATTTTTAACTATATCCAGCTTACGCCTGTGCGTAAGGAGGGAATTGTCGGTTATGCAGTGAAGCCGGGGGCAGATCGTTCTCTGTTCGATGCCAGCGGTTTTAAGGAAGGCGATATCGCCATTGCGCTAAATCAGCAGGATTTCACTGATCCACGAGCAATGATTGCTCTGATGCGGCAGTTACCTTCAATGGATTCCATTCAACTTACGGTTTTACGCAAGGGTGCGCGCCACGATATTTCCATCGCGCTGCGCTAACCGCATTTAATCCAGGAGAATCATTCATCGTGTTTTGGCGTGATATTACGTTGTCGGTCTGGCGTAAGAAGACAACTGGCCTCAAAACAAAAAAGCGTTTACTGCCGCTGGTGCTGGCAGCGGCATTATGCAGTTCACCGGTCTGGGCGGAAGAAGCCACTTTCACCGCTAATTTTAAAGATACCGACCTGAAATCGTTCATCGAAACCGTCGGCGCTAACCTTAATAAAACCATCATTATGGGGCCGGGCGTACAGGGGAAAGTGAGTATTCGCACCATGACCCCGCTCAATGAACGTCAGTATTACCAGCTATTCCTTAACCTGCTGGAAGCACAGGGGTATGCCGTCGTACCGATGGAAAACGACGTGCTGAAGGTGGTGAAATCCAGTGCCGCGAAAGTCGAGCCGCTGCCGCTGGTTGGTGAAGGCAGCGACAACTACGCGGGCGATGAAATGGTCACCAAAGTAGTGCCGGTACGTAATGTGTCGGTACGCGAGCTGGCACCGATTCTGCGCCAGATGATCGACAGCGCAGGCTCAGGCAACGTTGTTAATTACGATCCCTCCAACGTGATTATGCTCACCGGACGCGCCTCCGTCGTGGAACGCCTGACGGAAGTGATCCAGCGCGTGGATCACGCGGGAAATCGCACTGAAGAGGTGATCCCGCTGGATAACGCCTCGGCCTCGGAAATCGCCCGTGTGCTGGAAAGCCTGACCAAAAACAGCGGTGAGAACCAGCCAGCAACGCTGAAATCTCAAATTGTCGCCGACGAACGCACCAACAGTGTGATTGTCAGTGGTGACCCGGCCACGCGGGACAAAATGCGCCGCCTGATCCGTCGGCTGGACTCAGAAATGGAGCGCAGCGGCAACAGCCAGGTTTTCTATCTCAAATACAGCAAAGCGGAAGATCTGGTCGATGTGCTGAAGCAGGTCAGCGGCACGCTCACAGCGGCTAAAGAAGAGGCGGAAGGCACCGTCGGTAGCGGGCGTGAGGTTGTCTCCATCGCCGCCAGCAAACACAGTAATGCCCTGATTGTTACTGCGCCGCAGGACATCATGCAGTCGCTGCAAAGCGTGATTGAACAACTGGATATTCGCCGTGCTCAGGTGCACGTCGAGGCGTTGATCGTGGAAGTGGCCGAAGGCAGTAATATCAACTTCGGCGTGCAGTGGGCGTCGAAAGATGCCGGATTAATGCAGTTTGCTAATGGTACGCAGATCCCTATCGGTACGCTGGGGGCAGCCATTTCTCAGGCGAAACCGCAGAAAGGCTCGACGGTGATCAGTGAAAACGGCGCTACCACCATTAATCCGGATACCAACGGCGATCTCTCCACGCTCGCACAGCTTCTTTCCGGCTTTAGCGGTACGGCGGTTGGCGTGGTGAAAGGCGACTGGATGGCGCTGGTACAGGCGGTTAAAAACGACTCCAGCTCGAACGTACTCTCCACGCCGAGCATCACCACGCTGGACAACCAGGAAGCCTTCTTCATGGTGGGTCAGGATGTTCCGGTATTAACCGGCTCTACCGTTGGCTCCAATAACAGCAATCCTTTCAATACAGTAGAAAGGAAAAAAGTCGGCATCATGCTGAAAGTCACGCCGCAGATTAACGAAGGTAACGCGGTACAGATGGTGATTGAGCAGGAAGTCTCGAAGGTGGAAGGACAGACCAGCCTCGACGTGGTGTTTGGTGAGCGCAAACTGAAGACCACCGTGCTGGCTAACGATGGTGAACTGATCGTACTTGGCGGTCTGATGGACGACCAGGCGGGAGAAAGTGTGGCGAAAGTGCCGCTGCTGGGCGATATCCCATTGATTGGTAACCTGTTTAAATCGACGGCGGATAAAAAAGAAAAACGTAACCTGATGGTGTTTATCCGCCCGACCATTCTGCGTGACGGTATGGCGGCAGACGGCGTGTCGCAGCGCAAATATAACTATATGCGCGCCGAGCAGATCTATCGCGATGAACAAGGCTTAAGCCTGATGCCGCACACCGCGCAGCCGGTACTGCCAGCGCAAAACCAGGCCTTACCGCCGGAAGTACGCGCGTTCCTCAATGCCGGGAGAACGCGTTAATGGTGCCTGTAGCACAGGAAACCACCGCTAACACCGTGCGTCTGCCCTACAGTTTCAGCCGTCGGTTTAGCCTGGTGGCATGGTGCGAAGCGTCGCTGGAGATCCTCCATGTTCATCCGTTGTCGCTCTCTGTTTTGCAGGAGCTGCAGCGGGGGCTGAACGCGCCCTTTACGCTGCGGCAAATCGACGAGGCCGAATTTGAACAGCGGCTGAATGCGGTCTGGCAGCGGGACTCTTCCGAGGCTCGCCAGCTGATGGAAGATCTCGGTTCTGCTGAGGACTTTTTTACCCTCGCGGAAGAACTGCCAGAAACGGAAGATCTGCTGGAAAGTGACGACGATGCGCCGATCATCAAACTGATCAACGCCATGCTGGCAGAGGCAATCAAAGAAGGCGCTTCGGATATCCACATCGAGACGTTTGAAAAGAGTCTGGTGATCCGTTTTCGCGTTGACGGCACATTACATGAAATGCTGCGCCCTGGGCGCAAACTGGCCTCTCTGCTGGTATCGCGTATTAAGGTGATGGCACGGCTGGATATCGCCGAAAAGCGCGTACCGCAGGATGGACGTATTGCGCTGCTGCTGGGCGGCCGGGCGATTGACGTGCGTGTCTCCACCATGCCTTCCGCCTGGGGTGAGCGCGTGGTGCTGCGACTGCTGGACAAAAATCAGGCCCGCCTGACGCTGGAGCGTCTGGGGTTGAGTCAGCAACTGACCGCGCAGTTGCGCCAGCTGTTACACAAACCGCACGGCATCTTTCTGGTGACGGGGCCGACGGGTTCCGGCAAAAGCACCACGCTGTATGCCGGATTGCAGGAGCTGAACAACCACTCGCGCAACATTCTCACGGTTGAAGACCCCATCGAATACATGATTGAAGGGATAGGTCAGACGCAGGTTAACACTCGCGTCGGCATGACCTTCGCCCGTGGCCTGCGCGCGATTTTGCGTCAGGACCCGGATGTGGTGATGGTCGGTGAAATCCGCGATACCGAAACCGCAGAAATCGCTGTTCAGGCGTCGCTTACCGGGCATCTGGTGCTTTCCACGCTGCATACCAACACGGCGGTGGGGGCGATCACGCGTTTGCAGGATATGGGCGTGGAGCCTTTCCTGCTCTCTTCCAGTCTGACGGGCGTGATGGCGCAGCGACTGGTCCGCACGCTGTGCCCCGACTGCCGCCAGCCCGCGCCTGCCACTGACGAAGAAAAACGCCTGCTGGGAATTACCGACGTGCGTACCGTCACTCTGTACCATCCGCAGGGCTGCCCCGCCTGTAATCACAAAGGTTTCCGCGGACGTACTGCCATCCATGAGCTGATCGTGGTAGACGCCACATTGCGTGATTTGATCCACCGTCAGGCCGGGGAACTGGAGCTGGAACGTTATGTCCGGCAACGCTCTGCGGGTATCCGCAGCAACGGCATTGAGAAAGTGCTCGCCGGAGAAACCTCTCTCGATGAAGTTCTGCGGGTAACCATGGAGGCGTAATGGCACTGTTTTACTATCAGGCGCTGGAGCGTAATGGTCGCAAAACCAAAGGCATGATTGAGGCGGATTCCGCACGTCATGCCCGTCAGCTATTGCGCGGTAAAGATCTCATTCCTGTGCATATTGAAACGCGGATGAATGCATCGGCAGGGGGAATGTTGCAGCGTCGGCGGCACGCACATCGTCGCGTGGCGGCGGCAGATCTGGCGCTGTTCACGCGCCAGCTGGCAACGCTGGTACAGGCAGCAATGCCGCTTGAAACCTGCTTACAGGCGGTCAGTGAGCAAAGTGAAAAACTGCATGTGAAAAGCCTCGGAATGGCGCTGCGCAGCCGGATTCAGGAAGGTTATACCCTGTCGGACAGCCTGCGCGAACATCCCCGCGTCTTTGATTCTCTGTTTTGTTCGATGGTTGCTGCCGGAGAAAAATCCGTGCATCTCGACGTGGTGCTTAATCGCCTGGCGGATTACACCGAACAGCGACAGCGCCTGAAATCACGCCTGCTGCAGGCCATGCTTTACCCGCTGGTATTGCTGGTGGTGGCAACGGGCGTGGTCACTATTTTGCTGACGGCAGTGGTGCCGAAAATTATCGAACAGTTCGATCACCTCGGACACGCGCTGCCTGCTTCCACCCGAATGCTCATCGCTATGAGCGACACGTTACAGACCAGCGGCGTTTACTGGCTGGCGGGATTGCTGGGGCTTCTGGTGCTGGGGCAACGGCTACTCAAAAATCCTGCGATGCATCTGCGCTGGGATAAAACCTTGCTGCGCCTGCCTGTGATAGGGCGGGTCGCTCGCGGACTGAATACGGCGCGCTTTTCCCGCACGTTAAGCATCCTCACCGCCAGCAGTGTTCCGCTTCTGGAAGGCATTCAGACCGCTGCCGCCGTGTCGGCAAATCGCTATGTCGAACAACAACTGCTGCTGGCGGCAGATCGCGTCCGCGAAGGAAGCAGTCTGCGCGCTGCACTGGCGGAGTTGCGCCTGTTCCCACCGATGATGCTGTACATGATCGCCTCCGGCGAACAGAGCGGCGAACTGGAAACCATGCTTGAGCAGGCAGCGGTCAACCAGGAACGGGAATTTGATACCCAGGTGGGGCTGGCGTTAGGGCTGTTTGAACCGGCGCTGGTGGTGATGATGGCGGGCGTGGTGCTGTTTATCGTCATCGCCATCCTCGAGCCGATGCTGCAACTGAACAATATGGTTGGAATGTAATTTACGGAGTTATCACATGAATTCGTTATCCCGCACACAAAAACCACGGGCAGGTTTTACCCTGCTGGAAGTGATGGTGGTGATTGTTATTCTTGGCGTCCTGGCAAGTCTGGTGGTGCCTAACCTGTTGGGCAATAAAGAGAAAGCGGATCGGCAAAAAGCCATCAGCGATATCGTGGCGCTGGAAAACGCACTGGATATGTACCGACTGGATAACGGGCGTTATCCAACTACCGAGCAGGGGCTTGAGGCGCTGATCCAGCAGCCAGCCAATATGGCGGATTCCCGCAACTACCGTACCGGTGGGTACATTAAACGACTGCCAAAAGATCCGTGGGGCAATGATTATCAGTATCTCAGCCCGGGTGAAAAAGGACTGTTTGATGTTTACACCCTGGGGGCGGATGGTCAGGAAAATGGGGAAGGTGCTGGCGCAGATATCGGTAACTGGAATTTGCAGGAGTTTCAGTAAGCAGTGCCTGAACGCGGATTCACACTTCTGGAAATCATGCTGGTGATTTTCCTTATCGGCCTTGCCAGTGCGGGCGTGGTACAGACTTTTGCGACCGATTCTGAATCGCCCGCGAAAAAAGCGGCGCAGGATTTTCTGACTCGCTTTGCGCAGTTTAAAGACAGGGCAGTGATCGAAGGGCAGACACTCGGTGTACTAATCGACCCGCCGGGATACCAGTTTATGCAACGTCGTCAGGGGCAGTGGTTGCCCGTTTCTGCGACCCGGTTATCGGCACAGGTTACGGTGCCGAAACAGGTGCAGATGCTGTTACAACCCGGAAGTGATATCTGGCAGAAGGAATATGCGCTGGAGCTGCAACGTCGTCGCCTGACGCTGCACGATATTGAACTGGAGTTGCAAAAAGAGGCGAAAAAGAAGACGCCGCAGATCCGTTTTTCGCCTTTTGAACCCGCCACGCCGTTTACGCTGCGCTTCTACTCAGCGGCGCAAAACGCATGTTGGGCGGTAAAACTGGCACACGATGGCGCGTTATCCCTCAGTCAATGTGATGAGAGGATGCCATGAAGCGCGGATTTACCTTGCTGGAAGTGATGCTCGCACTGGCGATTTTTGCGCTGGCTGCCACGGCGGTGTTACAGATTGCCAGCGGTGCGCTGAGTAATCAGCACGTTCTTGAGGAGAAAACGGTAGCAGGCTGGGTGGCTGAAAACCAGACCGCGCTGCTCTACCTGATGACCCGTGAACAACGGGCGGTCAGGCATCAGGGCGAGAGCGACATGGCAGGAAACCGCTGGTACTGGCGAACCACACCGCTGAATACAGGTAACGCGCTGCTCCAGGCGGTGGATATTGAAGTCAGCCGTCACGAAGACTTTTCGTCGGTAATTCAGTCACGACGCGCCTGGTTTAGCGCCGTGGGAGGACAACAGTGAGAAGGACTCGCGCTGGTTTCACGTTACTGGAAATGTTGGTGGCAATTGCCATTTTTGCCTCGCTGGCACTGATGGCGCAGCAGGTGACTAACGGCGTCACGCGCGTGAATAGCGCCGTCGCCGGACACGATCAAAAACTAAACCTCATGCAGCAAACGATGAGTTTTCTGACCCACGATCTGACCCAAATGATGCCACGTCCGGTAAGAGGCGATCAGGGCCAGCGTGAACCTGCGTTACTGGCAGGCGCTGGCGTGCTGGCGTCTGAGAGTGAAGGAATGCGCTTTGTGCGCGGCGGCGTGGTTAATCCATTGATGCGCCTGCCGCGCAGTAATCTGCTCACCGTCGGTTACCGCATTCATGACGGTTATCTCGAACGGTTAGCCTGGCCGCTGACCGACGCAGCAGGCAGCGTGAAGCCGACAATGCAAAAATTAATCCCGGCGGATTCGCTCCGTTTGCAGTTCTATGATGGTACGCGCTGGCAGGAGAACTGGTCGTCAGTACAGGCGATCCCTGTGGCGGTGCGCATGACCCTGCATTCGCCGCAATGGGGCGAGATTGAACGCATCTGGTTGTTACGCGGGCCGCAATTATCATGATCACCTCACCACCAAAACGCGGAATGGCACTGGTTGTGGTGCTGGTATTGCTGGCGGTTATGATGCTGGTAACCATCACGCTTTCCGGGCGGATGCAGCAACAACTTGGGCGAACCCGCAGCCAGCAGGAGTACCAGCAGGCGCTATGGTATAGCGCCAGTGCAGAAAGTCTGGCGTTGAGCGCACTCAGTCTGAGCCTGAAAAATGAAAAGCGCGTGCATCTGGCACAGCCGTGGGCTTCCGGCCCTCGTTTTTTCCCACTGCCGCAGGGGCAAATCGCCGTCACTCTGCGTGACGCACAGGCGTGCTTTAACCTGAATGTCCTCGCTCAGCCGACGACGGCGTCGCGTCCGCTCGCGTTACAACAACTGATTGCCCTGATCTCGCGCCTCGATGTGCCTGCTTATCGGGCCGAACTGATAGCCGAAAGCCTGTGGGAGTTTATTGATGAAGACCGCAGCGTGCAGACGCGTCTGGGCCGTGAAGACAGCGAATATCTCGCCCGCTCGGTGCCTTTCTACGCCGCCAATCAACCGCTGGCCGATATCAGCGAGATGCGCGTGGTGCAGGGAATGGACGCCGGGCTTTATCAAAAACTGAAACCGCTGGTCTGTGCGCTGCCGATGACCCGCCAGCAAATCAACATCAATACTTTAGACGTCACGCAAAGTGTGATTCTTGAGGCGCTGTTTGACCCGTGGTTAAGCCCTGTTCAGGCGCGGGCGTTATTACAACAACGTCCGGCGAAGGGCTGGGAAGATGTCGATCAGTTTCTTGCACAGCCGCTACTTGCTGACGTCGATGAGCGTACTAAAAAACAGCTAAAAACCGTCCTGAGCGTGGACAGCAATTACTTCTGGCTGCGTTCAGATATCACCGTGAATGAGATTGAACTGACGATGAATTCGTTAATTGTCCGCATGGGCCCACAGCACTTCTCTGTTATCTGGCATCAGACAGGAGAAAGTGAGTGAGTTCCATCCTTGAGATTTTTTTCCCACTTTGCGCCGCTAATCCCATCCGTTGGCAGCGCCGTACTCCCGACGTGGAGCACGGTATCTGGCCTGACGTTGCTGACGAACGTCTCCAACAATGGCTGCAAACTGATGCGATTCGACTCTACATTCCCGGCGAATGGATCAGCGTATGGCAGGTTGAACTGCCTGATGTTGCCCGCAAGCAGATACCGACTATTCTGCCCGCCTTACTGGAAGAAGAGCTGAACCAGGATATCGATGAACTGCATTTCGCCCCGTTGAAAATCGACCAGCAACTGGCAACCGTGGCAGTGATTCACCAACAGCATATGCGCAACATTGCGCAGTGGTTGCAGGCAAACGGCATCACCCGCGCCACCGTTGCACCGGACTGGATGTCCATGCCTTGTGGTTATATGGCTGGCGATGCACAACGGGTTATCTGCCGCATCGATGAATGCCGTGGATGGAGCGCCGGGCTGGCGCTGGCTCCGGTCATGTTCCGCGCCCAGCTCAATGAACAGGATTTACCGCTTTCGCTAACTGTAGTCGGCATTGCACCGGAAGAACTATCAGCATGGGCTGGCGCAGACGCTGAACGCCTGACCGTTACGGCTCTGCCAGCCATTACCACTTATGGCGAACCGGAAGGGAACCTGCTAACAGGGCCGTGGCAGCCTCGCGTCAGCTACCGAAAACAGTGGGCGCGCTGGCGAGTGATGATTCTGCCGATATTGCTGATTCTGGTTGCGCTGGCAGTGGAACGGGGCGTGACGTTATGGAGCGTCAGCGAACAGGTGGCGCAAAGCCGCGCCCAGGCTGAGAAACAGTTCTTAACGCTGTTCCCGGAGCAGAAGCGGATTGTGAATTTACGCTCTCAGGTGACGATGGCGCTGAAAAAATATCGCCCACAGACTGACGATACCCGGCTGCTCTCAGAGTTGTCAGCGATTGCCAGTATCCTGAAATCAGCGTCACTTTCCGACATTGAGATGCGTGGTTTCACCTTTGATCAAAAACGCCAGACACTTCACCTCCAGCTACGGGCCGCGAACTTTGCCAGCTTCGACAAACTGCGTACCGCGCTGGCGGCAGATTTTGTTGTGCAACAGGACGCGTTACAGAAAGAGGGTGATGCGGTTTCTGGCGGCGTAACGTTGCGGAGGAAATAACATGTTACGCGATAAATTTATTCACTATTTTCAGCAATGGCGTGAACGCCAGTTAAGCCGCGGCGAACACTGGTTGGCACAACACCTGGCGGGGCGTTCGCCGCGTGAAAAAGGCATGTTACTGGCTGCGGCAGTGTTCCTGTTTAGCGCCGGATATTACGTCCTCATCTGGCAGCCGTTGAGCGAACGGATAGAACAACAGGAGACGATGTTGCAGCAGCTGGTGGCAATGAACACCCGACTGAAGAACGCCGCGCCGGATATTATTGCAGCGCGAAAATCTGCCACAACAACGCCTGCGCAGGTATCGCGGGTCATCAGTGACAGTGCTTCCGCGCACTCGGTGGTCATCAGGCGGATAGCCGAGCGTGGGGAGAATATTCAGGTCTGGATAGAACCTGTGGTGTTTAATGACCTGCTGAAATGGTTAAACGCACTGGATGAAAAATATGCGCTGCGGGTGACACAAATTGATGTCAGTGCTGCTGAGAAGCCTGGGATGGTGAATGTGCAGCGGCTGGAGTTTGGACGGGGGTAAAGTATCAGGAGATTAATATCAATAAAATTACTCTCGTTAACGTGGCGAGAGTAATTCACCCAGACTTTATAAGCTAATTTTTTTCGTGAAGGTTATTGTCAGATCCAAAAGCAAAAACCCGCCTTGTGGGCGGGTTCTTAAGAATTAGTGGTGCCCGGACTCGGAATCATATCCACGATTAACATACTGTTTGTTATTGGTTTTGTTGCGATTTCTTGTAAACAGCGCCCCCACTAAAGCCCCCATAAAAAATCGCTTTGGTTTTGTGAGGGTTATCACGAAAAATCAATGTTAAGTGGAGGGCTTCGTTATGTGTGGAGTTATGACCCTGGCCCAAAATCAGTGCAGTGCTAAATCAGAGATCTTCGTCTTTCCGGAGACTTCGGATGAATTCAGCCGGAGTCATGTCATTTAATGATGAATGCGTCCTTTCATGATTGTATTCCCTGCGCCAGCTGTCGAGTTTGTCCTGCGCATCTTCCAGTGACAGGAACCAGTGAATGTTCAGACACTCATCCCGTAGACTGCCGTTAAATGATTCAATAAACGGGTTATCTGTCGGCTTCCCGGGGCGCGAGAAGTCCATGGTCACTCCGTGTTCATACGCCCATTTATCCAGACTTTTTGAGATAAACTCGCTGCCGTTATCTGTCTGAATACGTACCGGCAGGCGCTTACCCGGCACCCGCAACCCTTCCATCACACCGACCACATCCTCGCCTTTCAGCGACTTTCCGGCATGGATCGCCAGACACTCCCGACTAAAATTATCGACTACAGTCAGCGCCCGGAAACGCCGTCCGTTAAACAGATTATCCGACACGAAATCCATACTCCAGCACTGATCGACACCGGTCAGGATGGGACGCTGTTGGCGATGTGCTGCACTGACATGCCTACACGGACGTTTTCTCCGCAGGTTAAGTCCTTCCAGACAATAAATCCGGTGTGTTTTCTTGTGGTTAACAGGCCAGCCTTCCTGCCGTAACTGGATATGAATACGCGGGCAACCGTAGCGGATCCGGGTTTCCGCTATCTCCCTGATGCGCAGGGTTATCGCCCGATCATCTCGCCGACTCTGCCAGTGGTAAACGGTTCTGCTCTGTATCAGCAGTCCACATCCCCGTCGGACACTGATACGGTAAGCTTCCCGCAGAAAATGTACCGCCTGACGCTTCTGAGCCGGCCTCAGAACTTTTGTTTCAGTACCTCCTGCAACATCTCCTTATCCAGACTCAGATCAGCCACCAGTTTCTTCAGCCGCTGATTTTCATCCTCCAGTTGCCGCAGACGCCGCAGTTCCGTCACGCCCAGACCGGCAAATTTCTTCTTCCAGTTGTAAAAGGTGGCCTCAGAAATACCCATCTTTCTGCAGACTTCCCCGACGCGGGTGCCGGTTTCGGCCTGTTTCAGCGCAAACGCAATCTGTTCTTCGGTATAACGGGTCTTTTTCATGGTAATAAGCCTCTCTGTGAGCAGGAAGAAAGACCGGAGACTTCAGTTTAGACTGGTACTGTTTTCAGGGGGGAGATCAGTTAGGTTCACACATAACGAATTCTAAAAACACCGCCCTAAATTTTCCGCTAGTTCTCTACCATCAACCGGGCAAGCTTGGCAAAAATCGAACACTTGCTGCTTTCACCGCTCCTGAGCATATCCAGGGTAAAGCTATTGAGATAAACGCCAGTTAACGGGTGGCTAAATACATCTACGGCTTTGCCTTGGGCATCCCATATCAGCAGATTTTCCACCAGGTTAGGCCGTGCAATAGTAGGATTTGTAGGCTGGGCATCGCTTACCAGAACAAATACACCATTCTCATGCGGTTGCAGATAAATATGGTGATGCTTCATCTTTTGCGCTTTGGTCAGCGAGTCGTATTTCGAGCGGCCAGGTGATATCAGATAGGGCAGTACGTTTTGATCCGGTTTTGCAGAGCGGGTGATGGCGTACCCGTTAAATTTATCCCCTTTACGCTCTGCCAGAGTTTTTTCTTGTTCCTGATAAGCGTATGAATCGACGATATTAAATTGCGCCGGGCCAATCAGGCGCGGTACGCGGGAGCTGTTGTAGGTGGTAAGCAGGACATCTGCTGTGTGGTCGTAGAGATAGAAGCTTTTGTCGAATAATTTCTTTAATCGTCCCAGAGAGGGGGGATCAACAGACAGATAGTCTAATTTACCTTCAGCGATCCCGGTATCAACCACCCTAAGTTGGCCGTGTTCTATTTTTAGTTCGACATATCCAAGCAGGGGGAGATAGCTTTTCGTTTTGCGTACTGCATAGGCGGTATAGTGCCCGTCCGCCAAATCTGGTAGTGGGATGTGATGCTGATTGAGTAAGCTCTCTTTGAACCATAGCTCGGTTTTTGTTCGGCGAACCTTACTGTTAAGTAAGGTAACTGCTGACTTGAGACGACTGTGAGGCTTCGTAAGATCGATTTCGTATTGAGTAGGGTTGCTTGTCAATTGTTCATTAATAAAATCAATCGCATCCAACAACTTGTGATCAATATTCATACCCTGTAAGACTACGGGCAGAGGTTGCTGATTTAGCCACCCTTGCAAACGATCTAGTTTAAGCTGGGTATAAGTATCCCAATTGAGTTCGGGTTGTTTTCGGGCGTCGGCAAAGGCCGCATAGAAATCATTGTACTCAACAGATTCATTATCTTGCTGGCGGATGCTGTTGCTCCGCTCTTCATCTACTGCATTGAGTACCAGAATAGATGTACTGGCAGGCAGCTCAGAAAAGCCGGTTTGCTGAGAATGTTTAAGCGACGCCAGAGGCCAGAGTTGATACCCGGGGAACTGGATGGCTAATGTGTCAAAGAAATAAGCTTCTTGCGTGGCGCTAAATTCGACGCCGTTATTAACCACCAACAGCGTATTAGTCAGTTGTTGATCGAGGTCGGTAGCGAACTGATTGACCTCGTGGGTGGCCTGAAATGCGATAGGCTGATGCGGGATCTCTAGTTCACTGAGCCGCTCGCAGGCGGCATTCATGACCACGTTATAGGTATAGGCCTGGCATTCACCATAGCCGCTGCGCTCACGAAAAAAGTCCAGTTTGCTATCCCGGGCATCGAGTTTGCGCCGGGCTTTGAGCCGACGATTATCGATGTTAAACCACACGCAGGTATCGTCCAGAGAGAGATGCAATTCATCCTCCGGTTCGACCAGAAATTTTCGTTTGTGCAGGGTAAAGGCGAGTTCGTTATATTCTGATGCATAAATGTCGAGTTCGAATGCCTCCATCACTCCAGTGCCGCTTTTCTGCGTGACGGGCTGACTCAGGCGAGCGTTGAGATAGAACGTAGAGTTGAAGTAGGTTGGCGGTACCGAAAAGCGCTCGCTGGCTTGTTCCAGCATTACCATTTTCAAATGCAGACTGAACAATCCCTGAATCAGGCGAGATAAATCATAATTTTCAGCTGTGAGTCGCTGGCAAAGCGTTTCAATGCGTTCTGCCAAAGTCCGATGCGCTAGGCTGTTCGGTGCAGCAGCAGGCGCCAGGAAAAAAAAGACGTGATGGTAATTGGGTAAGCAATGCAGCTCATATTTTACTTCCTGTCCGGCCTCAAGCCCAAGCTTCTGCCGCACGCAAGTTTTTACCTCCTGATGAATTCGCGCATAGTAATCAGCGGATTTTTCTTTTCGCTCTTTAGTAAAGTGCTGAACCATAAAGTCTATCGTATAGATATTAGATACCGGGGCCAATAGACGCTGGATTGTTGTCAGCTGATCTTCTTCAAGCTTGATCAAATTGGTACGGGCAATCGGAGTATCCGTCAGCTCATTCAGATTAGGGATCATGATACTTTTCCTTTAGTCGGCAACTTTTCTACACCCAGCAGGGTTAGTAACATTGGGTTTATATCCAATGTCATGCGCAGTTTCGAGTTTTCCTGAGCGCGTCCGCTCTCTCGATTTTTGGGCTGATAATACTGGTAGTCAGTTTGCAACAGGTTGAGGTAGTGGATCGTG
This sequence comes from Shigella dysenteriae, assembly GCF_022354085.1. Lineage (NCBI taxonomy): Bacteria > Pseudomonadati > Pseudomonadota > Gammaproteobacteria > Enterobacterales > Enterobacteriaceae > Shigella > Shigella dysenteriae. Next base: position 3,942,773 of record NZ_CP055055.1, on the reverse strand, counting down.
TGATCCACATTATCCTGCCACATCAGATTATTAGGGTTCTGGCTGTAGGCGACGTTCAGATAGATAAATCGAATACGTTCATAACGGCCTGCCAGCGCCGTCTGGAGCTGTTTCTGCCCCTCAGTATCCGCCTTTTGGCTGGCGATATTACGGATCTGGCGAATCTTGTTGTCGCTTTTCTCAAGCGTTTCTTCTGCCCGCGTCAAATCGTCCAACTGTGTCGCCCAGCGCTTAACGTCGATGCAGAGCAGGTCGTCGCCCACTTCAATAAAGCGGTCAAAAAACTCATAGACCAGCGGTTCAAGGCGTTCAAACACCTGCTGGTCGGAGAGTGGGGTAACACCATAACTTTTTAGCACTTTATCGAAGAGATATTCACCGACATTGCCTTTGAGCAACGGAACTAGCTTGGGGTTGGGTACCCATTTTTTGAATGCCTTTTCCTGGATGTTGTCACATTCACGAATCAACTCGCCGACCAGGTTGCCGGGGGTAAAATCGACATCGTTTCTATACTGCGGAAAGAGGGTGAGCTCTGGCCGGTACTCTCTTGCGCCGCCAGCGAAATCCGACAGGGCGGAATAATCTCGGTGGGCAAGTCCATCCGGGCCGCGTTTGTGGCAAAGTAAAATCGTTTGATTCCCTTGCTGACGATCGATAAACAGAGCGTCGTGAACAGATTGCATTTGTCGATTGGCGGTATACAAGGGATTAGCCTGGAGTTTTGCCAGCCAGCGCTGGGGATCGGTAAAGGAGTCAGGATCGCGGAATAAATTACATATCTCGAGATAATCGAGATTGCCAGCGCGTACCTTATTAATCCAGTCGGTTTTAAGGACACGTTTGTGAATTTCATCGATGCGGCGACCATTCGCGACGATAGCTTGCTCAAACGTCAGTCGCTGTTCCGCATTATTGAATGACTGGCCCTGACTCAGCTTTTCGCACTCCTCCATGAGTCGGTGGTTAAGCAAAGACATACTTTCTGATACCACCTCGTTACCGCTATCTTCACTAAGAGCGGCGAACTGAAATGCAACATTACGGAACACATCGCGGGGTAAAAAGATTTCTGTTTTCAATAGAGTGTCGCGACGCTCGACTCGCCCTACGGCCTGCACGACGACTTTGAATAAGCTCATATCATGTTCGGCCATTAACAGGCGATAGTTTTCGCCGTGGGCGAAATTAACGTTGAAATCGGCCAGCTTGTGGACGGTAATATCGTCATCGGCGTAGTGTTTAAGCACGGTAACGTAGTTAGGTAATGTATTGAGGTTGCCGCTGTTGTCCTTTACTTCGCTGTAAAACGAGGAGTTGATGAGCACTAAGCGCTCAAAATCGACATCCAGACGTGGTGCATTGATATCATTAATATCGCCGTCATGGTATTTAACAAAGTAGTTGAGGCCGGTACCCGCACTTTTATAACTGCTCATAAATACCAGTACGGTATTGCTGTTCTGGAGATAGGTTTCTTGCCTGATATCTTCGACATTAGCCAGTGGTGAATCGAAAAAGACCAAATGGACGGTGTGACGCCCTTTGAATGGGGTAAAGGTCAGGATCTGGTCATGTTTCTTACCGTTATCCGTTTTTTCATCGCACCGGGAGTGCATACCGTACTGCTGACGCCAGGTTGTCTGGTGCGTGCGCCAGGCGCTGATAAAGGCCCGCTTAAACGTCCCTGAAAGTGACAGAATCAGGCTGTTTTTACCCTCCCAGGCGGCAAGCAGTAACGCTTCCAGTTCCCGCTGGCACTGACGCCGTTTATAGGTATTTTTCAGGTCGTATTCCAGCGGTTTCTTCAGCGCGTCGAAAAAGTTGTCATACGTCCTGCGATAGATTTCACAATTTTGGTAGATATCGGTCAATTTTAACTGCTTATCATCGAACACCCTGAAGTCTACGTTGCGGATACTGGCCCTCAACCCGCGTAATGCCTTAAGCGTATCGATATCTGCCTTTTCGCGTTCAACGACCCGGTAGCCAAGATCGCGGCTATAGTGCGCCAGGAAGTGACGATTGAAGTTACCGTTTTTGGTGTGGCTAAAACCGCTGGTGGCGCTAAGCCCAATTACTTTATTGTGCGTGCCGGTTAATAAACGCAGCAGCATGGCTTCAGGCAACTCTTGTACCAGATCCATCTCGAACGCCAGAATAATTGTGCGCTCGGCTCCCCTGTTCACGTAATTGAGTTCAGCTATCGGCGTCATCGTGAATACGGTTTTGGGTTGCAGGTAAGTGTAGAAATGATCAATCAACAAGTTTTTATCGGTGGTGCGATCGAAGATATGTCGCACCACGCCGGCTACGTTATTGGCTGCGTCAACAAACTGGCCCAAAGGCGTATTCTGGCTGCTGGAGTTGTCCTGGCCACCATTCTTTACCCAGCGCTTAAAGTGCCGGTTGGTGATTTCAGAACAGGCGGCGAGGATGACGGAGACCAACTGGAACAGATCGTGCAGAGTGGGGTTGGTGTCATTGGCATCATTTTCGACTTCGTAATACAGTTCGGTGCGCGTTATGTCGCCTTCGCTGTTGCGCATGCGAATGCGTTTCAGCCCTTCTTCATTGACGTACATTTTGGGGTTAAAGCTGAATACGTTGCGGGTGATTGAGATGATGCGTTCGGCGGCGTCGCCGTTGACTTCAAATGCCCCTAACTGGTCACGAAACATCTCCAGGATCGATCCCAGCCTTGTACCGGGGGATAGTTCGCACTTTTCCGCCAGTAAATTGCGCAGAGTAGTGATGAATTTGACCATCTCTTGCTCAAAGGTCGTTTGCGCTTCTTTGGGCTTGTTTCGGCGTTCTAAGCTGAGTACCGCGTTGTGAATACGTCCTGCGACGGAAATAACGTGCGCCAGGTTATTTTCCTGTGTGATTAGCTTTACATGGCATGTTTCTTCAAGGCGAGTGTAGGCTTCATGTAGTTCATCAATGATCACCGTAAAACGAATATTTTTCTGGCGAAAAGGACAATCTGGATTGCGTCTGAAGTGTTCGTCGCGAAGATAGGTAACCTGCCCGGTATGACCGGCTGCCGCAACGGTGCTAATCTGTGGATCTTTGGGAGTCAGCTTACCGCCAATCAGCAAGTCGAAACCTACGGACTCAAAACGCACACCTTCGCCTCGCTGACGAGGCGCCAGTCGGTAAGTTGATGTGTCGAACTTATTCGTGGTCATTAATAGCACTGACGGGCGGTACTGGCAAACTTCGAAAGGCAATACCTGTTTGATAAGCTCGAAATAGACTTCGTGTACGCTTATCTTAGGTTCAAGCTTTCCTGGTTTTCGTGCTGTCTCCGCGTTTTGCATTCGCTCTTGCCGCGCCTGGAGCCCGCGACGAATGTACTCTTTAATGGAAGCTTTTTCACTATCTGGTCCAAATAGTAATTTACAGGCTGACTCAATCGTATTGCGGATACTGTGACGGCAGTTTTTTAGCTGTTCTTCGAGAATTTCTCTTTCGTAGTTGGTATCCTGAGAACCGTATGTTGTCAGCTTTTTTAACTGCTCTTCACAGCGATTAATTTGTAAGACATGATAATTGAGCGAACGCATAGCGCCGCCGATATATTTGCTGCCTTTCGCCCCTTCGTACCACTGAATATAGCGGTCGCGGTTTTTCAGACCAGAGGCCCAGTCCATAAAGTCGAGGTCGGCAACATCCTTACGGGAGAGAACGCAAATGAACTCGCCGCTAGCGGCCAGAATTTTCTCTTTCTGACTGCTGTCCAGGTCGATTTGTGATTTTTGCGGTGACATGAATAGCAGGTTGGTAAAGCCACCTTCAGGAAACAGATCGTCTGACTTTCGGGTTTTGGCGAAGCGCTCCAGATATTCGACATACCCTTGGATCACGCCATAGCTTTTGCCGAACCCCGTGCCGTCGGAACTGAAGATGACCTCAGCGCCATCACGTTCATGCACGTGGTAAAGTTGAGAGACTTGGGCGCGACAGGCGTTAATCTCTTTAATCAGCGTTATGTCAGGAATTTGCCTAGAGATGAGATCTTGCAGATTATTATTGATATTTTTCTCTCCAACACGCTCACACTTGCGGTAACTATTGATGGTTATTTGGCCGCTGTCGATCAGAATCTTTTCCACCTGCATGGGGGCAAGATGCAAGGCTGTCGCGATTTCATTGATAGTATTGGACAGTGGTTCGTGTGGATTGCTAATCGTGAAGTGGTTTAGTGCTGCCGCAACGGTATCTGGATGCAATGCTTTTCTGAGGGTGGGAAAGGTGAGGCTGTAATCGTATAGCGCCAAATCATTGCTTATCAGGCAGCGAAACAGTTGTTTAGTGGGATCGCCACCAGGACGGCTGGCAAATCCCAAGATTTTTGCCTGTTCGAGGCGATAAAGCAATGCTGCGGCATCGCGGTCAGGTGAGTCAAATGCATCGTGGAGCTGCTGGCTAAATGGCATTGTGGCATTCAGCCGGTTATGGCTGACCAGCGCGGAAAAGAGCTGACGCACCAAGGTTAGCAGCTTACAATCTTCCTCTATAGTCCAGCTTTTTCTCATTCTTCTTCCCCTTAATATAAATGCCCCTGCAACCACTCCGTCACGCGTTCAATATTAAAAGCACGTAATCCATATTCCTGCGTCAGCAACGTCTCGGGTAAATACTCATCATATTTTTCGAGGCACTTTTCAACGATGCTTTCGGCAAGACGGGATTCGTAAGGTAGCCCTTCCTGAAGTGCGCTGAATAACGCTTGTTTAACCTCCGAGACCGTAGTTTTTTCTACTTCAACCACACCAGCAAATGAGCCCGCCTTGAAACCGCGTTGGATAAGTAATGCCGACAACGTGTTTACGGTTTGATCGCCTAGCCAGGGAAGAATGTAGACATGCTGTCTCTGCTGAATAAAACATTCCGAAGCCAGATTATTGTTGCGAAAACAGTGCAGCCCTTCATCAAACAGGTTTTTGGCCGTGGTATCGGCAAAATCGGCCTTGCGATTGCCAACGGTGATGCGGTAGTCGCCTTCCCGATAAATAGTGAGCATTTCTTGGCGGACGACATCATGAATGGACATCCCTTGTCCGCCAAATAACGGCGGCTGCCCACCCTTTGTCGCCTCGACATAAATAACTTTTTTATCACTATCGATATCGGTTACCTTCCAGCGTCGACCGCCGAAAATAATGTGTTGATCAGGCATCAGTGGGGAATCAACGGGAATGGAGCCCAGTGTTTTGCTCCCCGCCACAATGCGAAACTCTTCCGGCGTGCTGAACACGGCGTAGAAGGTGTATTGATTTACCTGACGTTCGCCCTCGACGCCCAGAACCAGTTCGCCGCTTGAGAGCTGGGTCAGAAACTGGTGCTCCCCCATATGTTTCAATAACGTTTTGAAGTCATAGATCCGGACTTTCTGAAATGGCCCTTGCAGGCATAGCTGTGACCAGATCTGATCCGCACGCACGCCTCCCCACTGCGCCACGATCGCCAGGATCTGATGGAACAGGGTGGAATAGTGCATCTGCCGGGTATCAGCTGGCTCAAACCATTTGTTGCCGATAAGTAAGCGGATCATGGCCAGCGACTGAACAAGCTGAAGCCTGAGCTGGTCGACAATGCCTGATGTTGGCGTCAGTTCATGTTCGGCAATCAGCATTCTCAATACGGCAGGCGAGTCGCGCCGACCGGAGCGTCCCATTCGCTGACGCAGGCTGGCTACGGAATGGGGGGCGGTAACTTGCACAACGGAGCTGACTTTACCGATGTCGATGCCAAGCTCTAACGTCATCGTACAGATGGCGGTGGTGGGTAAGTTGCCTTGTTGAAGCCTCTGTTCCAGCGTTTCACGCAGATCTCTGGACAGAGATCCGTGATGGGGAAAGAACTCATTGGGAACGATGCTCGCTTCACTGAGATCGCTAAGCGTGGCGGCAATGCTTTCGGTCCGTTTGCGACTATTAGCGAACACCAGATGGGAATCACCACGACAGAGGCGAAAGATATCATGGCAGATTTGCGTCTCTGCCGACGGTGGAGATTGCTGGCCCGAGGTGGTCAGCGGTTCCAGATAACCTTTCACCTGTACTTTTAGCGTGGCGTGAGTCTGACTGTCGGTAATAATGTCACAGGGCAGACGTTGATTTGGCCGCAGAGATAACGGCACCTGTTCCAGTTCCCCCAGCGTTGCGCTGAGTGCGACTCGGGGGACTGGATTGTTGATTCTTCCCAGCAGGTGATCGACTCGATTTAACAGAGAGAGAAGCTGCATACCCCGCTCAGAACCGATGAAAGCATGGAATTCATCAATGGCGATATATGCCAGTGGCGCGAAAGCCTGCTTTAACCATCCCGCATTGCGGATCAGCATCGCTTCCAGCGATTCCGGGGTGATAAGCAAAATACCGGCAGGATTCTTCTTTGCTTTCAGCTTTTTGCTCTGCGCAACATCACCATGCCAGGGCGTGACCGGCATCTCCAACGCATCACCGAGGTTTTCCAGCCTTCGATACTGATCGTTAATCAGGGCCTTAAGCGGGCTGATGTATAAAATGCCAAAGCCGCCCTGAATATCCGCAATGGCAGAACAGGCGGGCAGGAAAAACGCTTCTGTTTTACCTGCGGCAGTCGCGGCGCTGATCAGAACATCCCGATCGCCCGCTAATATCGGTGAAACGGATTTTTTTTGCAGTTCCCTGAGATCGGCCCATCCCTGCCGGTATATCCACTTCTGTATCCGTGGATCCAGCCGCTGGTATTCGTTCATCATAATCTGAAGTCGGCCAGACCGTCCTCATCGGCATCTTCTGCCGATGTTATTTCATCCATATCACTGGGTTTTTCTTCCGCGATCGCGACACCGGCGATTAACTGTGACCACTGAATGGATGGGTTTTGTTCCAGCACGGCCAGCATATCCAGGAAGGCTTTAATCGTGTTTCGTGGCGTACGGAAATAGGCATCGCCAATAGTGTTGCTACAGTGGCGTAAAAATGCCGTCAGAGCATCATCAGGAACCAGATACTTATCCGCATCGCCGCCGGAATAAACGTGACGAAGGTTTTTCAACAGAATATAGAGTTCTTCCGGCGTCAGGCTGGCTAAGTGCAGGGAAGGGGACGAATAATCAATGACACCAGCCCGCTGAGCGAAGCTATTTTCCGCCAGTCGGGACTGGAGCGCTTTGTAGCTGTACAACCCCTTGCGCGGATCGAACAGGAATTCTGGCGTACCGCCAAGTAAAAAACCGATATATTCAGCCGTCCCTTGCAGGCAGTCATTCAGAATACGCAGTATCTGTTCATAGTTGGCAACGCGGGCCTGAGTGTTACTGAGCTTATACAGATTGACCATCTCATCCAGATTCACCAGCAGACCCGCGTATCCGGCCTGACGGACAAACAGGCTCATCAGCTTTAGCGAATCGTAGAAAGAGGCATCAGAAATAATGGTGCGCACACCCAGATCGTTACGGGCGTCGGTTTTCGTGGTGTATTCACCTCTTAGCCAGCGGATGGCATTTGATTTCAATGTCTCATTATCCTGCTCGTGGCCCTGCCAGTAACATTCAATGACTTTGGCGAAATCGTAACCGCCAACCATATCAGACAGGGCGGCGAGCTTTTGGTGAATAATCGTCGGAACTGACACATTTGTACTTTCTGCTTCTTTTCTGGCTTCCGTGATAAAGCGCTCAACCACGCTTAATAATGCGTTTCCATCCGGCTTATTTCGGGTGGATAGATTTTTCATTAGCTCGGAGTAGAGGTTACGCGCCTGCCCACCCGTCGCGTGGATGCGCCTGTCCGGGGATAAATCGGCGCTGATTGTCACCAGCTTTTTTTCTAGCGCAATTGAGCGCACAACGCTTAAAAAGAATGTCTTACCTGAGCCATATTCCCCAATAATCAGCCGGAATCCTGCGCCGCCATCAGCGATACGCTCAATATCCTGATACAGCGCTTTTATTTCGTTGACCCGGCCAACCTGAATGTGCTGAATACCAATTTTAGGCGTAACACCTGACTTCAGTGACTGAATAATAGCGTCTCTTTCTTTGAGACGAATACGAATGCCAGACATAAATTATCCTTTGAGTTCTTGTGCAATTTCCAGGTCAACGTAAATATCATCGTCATCATCAAGCACCGGGGCGTCAACCTGTTCGAAAGACCAGTCATTAATTGCTTCAATCGCGCCGCTTAGCATCAAATTAAACTGCTGGCATAGCTCAGCGACTTCGTTTCGCGCCCAGCGTTCTTTTTCCTGCAAACGTTGGTAAAGTTGATGATGTGCTTCATCAAGACCTGCGCCAGCGTGTGGCGGGATCTCCGCTGGGGATTCGTCTGCGGGTTCATCTTCGGTGAAGATGGTGTTCAGTAACTGGCGTACGTCCGTTGTGTCGGATTCATGACGGGCAAGGATCCGTTCATCAAGAGAAAACGCGCCGCTCGTCGCTGATGGGGTTTGTAACGTAGCTGTCGGAGTTGTTTCTGCGGTTGACAGTCGGTGGATATCGCTGGTAACGGCACTGCTGTCCAGACCGAGGCTGGCGTAGATTTTTTCCAGTTGTTTGATTTCAGCCGGATCGATTTTTCCATCTGCGCAGGCGACGCTGATAATCACGTTGCCAATAGTGGATTTATCTTTATCGCTGAGTTGCTCAATTTTACCTTTCAGACCAGCCTGATTTGCAGGCGTATTGAGCCGCCAGGTGAGGTAGGCGTGCAGCGAACGTTTTTCTGTTGGCGACAGCGCATCGTTATGATTAATCGTTTTCTCCAGCGCGGCCTGTTCAGCAACATCCACGCGCTTGTCCATTTGTGCAATCATGGCACCCAACCGAAGCGCCACAGAGACTGACGTAAATTCCGCCGACGGTACGTAGAATTCCGCATGCCCTTCAGGAAATAAAACAAGATGACCTTCTGGATCCGGTCTGACAAGGTGATAGCGCATATCCGGCGCAATGCCGTAGCCTGCTCGCCGGGCGAAATTTTGCATCAGCTCGGCTTCTTTCTTATTAATCTTATCCGGTACAGGCATACCCAGTCTGGCCCAGAAATCAGCCACTGTCGCCAGTCCTGAATGTTCACGGATTTTCTCATCTGCCCAGTGTTTAAATTCAGCAAATAGACGTTCTGCATCTTCGGTCAGTATTTCATCGGGAAGCAGCATGATGGCGGCGACATCACTTGGTGAGGCATCTTTTTTACCGAGATAGCGACTGTAGGCATCCAGCGCGTTGATACAGGATTCTGCAACAGAAATTAATTTCTGAACTGGGGCTTTTAAAACGCTGGGATCGGGAAGATCCATCTGTTTTTTTACCTGAAGTTCCCGAAGCGTACCACTGGCGGGGGTATAGCTTAAATACAACCGTGTTTTATTGGGTTTGACGACAATACCGTCACCGTATTTTTGAGTATAACGCTGTTTGAATAATGCGGAAAATTCAGCATGACATCGACGGGCAGGCGTGCGCAGGGTGTAATCAGGAAAATAGTATATCCATGCCAGTGCCAGAGCGGCACAAATAGGTTGTCCTTTATCGACCACAGTCGCTAGATTTAATCTGAACAGTAATGAACTCCTCGATGAGAAATATTCGTTTTCGGTATATATAGAAAGCAACTTCGGTCGGAGAACGATCATCATTTCCAGCAACTGCGTTGCATAATGCCGGAAGGAACCGCTTGCCTGAAATACGGTTCTCAGGCGCGATATCTCTTCGAATAATGCTTTGAATTCATCGTCAGAAATGGCTTCTTGTGTGCCATCGGCCAGTACGCGGCGTTCTAGACCGTAAAAATAGATAAAAACATAGCCAACGGGGCAGCTCGCATCGCTGCGATCGCTTGCCAGCCAGTCAAGATAGGCGCCACGGCAGCGAGGGGAGAGTGTGGCAAAGCTGGGCCAGTATCCCAGTGACTCATCATAATAATGCCGTGAACCAGGCTCGATGGGAAAAGCGTCATTAACCAGCGAAGCGTCGGAGTCATCGTTATAAAGATATCCATATTCTCCTGATGAATGTGTTTTTAACCGCCCGCCGAAATAAAAATAACCGTGATTAATGACGACATTTTGAATGGTGATGCTTTCTCCCGGTTTGACCCATCGCGCTGGAGTGGTATTGCTACGGGCGGCGTTTTCTCGTGACGGCTGGCGGCTGGTGCTGTATTCAACCGTCTGCCCGTTCACAAAAGTAAAGGTTGCCAGTTCGTCATCATCGGAGGCCTGAGAATGCATATTTGTCATGCTGTTATCTGGCTTATTGAGAGATTTCTGTCGAGATGAATGATTTATTTTGGTGATGATTTTGTTGTTTACTCTGGGGGGCGGCGATTTTTTCTTTTTGGAAAACAGAAGCCAGATAACCGCCAGCATAATAACAAATATCCAGAAGCCCATTCCTTGCCCTTAATCGCTGATAACGCTTCCCGGCATTGTTCTACGATAGGCAAAGGCGGTAAGCATAAAACTGGAAGAGAGATCGTAAAATGATACCGCGAATGGGCTAGAGTACAAGCATAAAAACCCTATTATTCAAAAGGATTATGTCATATGGCTGGGGGAGCAATTGGCAGGACCAGGTTATACCTCTGAATCACGCATAAAACGATTGATTTCATCTTGCGCATGACGAAGACGATCGGCAATGTCAGCAAATCTGTCAGGCTGATGAAAGAACATTCCCCCTTCCACCGCCGTTTGATGATCCCCGGCGATCGCTGCGAACCGTTCAGCATCGTCAGGCAACAGTTGCAGGTTTCCGACAATCACCTGAGTAAAATCCACACCCGGCACAGACCAGCGACGTTGCTTCATCTCGACCACATTGCGCATGGCTTCCAGCGTTTCATAGGGGCTGGCAAAATGATTACTCAGCAGACAATCCACATCATACCAATGGCGTGCCAGTCGGGCCGGATTTGGCGCTTTGGTTTGCGTGCAGAACTGGTGCAGCGCCGTCAGCTTTTCCCAAAGAATATAACCGGTGTCATAAGCGTTTACGGTCGCGGTGGGTAACTGGAGTGTATCCATGCCTGCGATCCCGGACAGATAGCTTACAACAGGCATCAGATCGGTTGGCTTGCCACGATTTCGTCCGCCAAATTCCAGCAGAATATGATCGCGCTGATAGGCCATACTGTCTTCTTTCACCCGTGGGAAATAGATATCGACTTTTTCGCCACCACTGTCGGGTTCCATTTTTGCTTCAAGGCCCGGAATTTCATAAGCCTGAAAGCGTTGGTTTAACCGTTCTGCCAGCGCGTTTGTCCATTCTGTTAAGCGCTCTTGCTGCTGCTCTCTGAACCGGCGATTCTGGCTGTTATTTAGCGTGCTTTGCTCCCATGCCTGCTGTTCTTCCTCTTCTGAGTGGCCTGCCAGATCGGCCCAGTGAACAGAAAGATCGATATCTTCAGAAAAACGCTCAATCACGTTCCAGCATTTGCTTAACGCCGTTCCACCTTTAAACGCGACAGATAAACCTCCCAGCAGCTCCTCATTAAAAAGTAACCGAAGGATCTCCGTTACCCAGAGATCCTTTTCCAGAAAGCTGGCTCCCAGCCCGGAGGGATGCTGCTGCGCCGCGTAAGAGAGGATTTCCTGAAGCTCGCGACGTTGTGATGCGCTCCGGTAGTAATCAAAAATGTCCATCAGAGCGCCTTTTGCAACGTTATCAGCTGCGAGCGCCACGCGTGAAGCGCAGGCTCATTCATCAACTTTCCGGCAATCTGCCGTGCTTTAGCGGACGGGATGCTCAGCCGATGAAAAGCATTCTTCAGCGTTTCCAATGGGGTATGTTGCTGATCCAGACTCAGCAAACCGCGCATCAGCTCTCCTTCAGGCCGGTTCAGCCAACGTAACCGACTTGCTGATTTATGCTGGATCCGTACCCGCTCATTGCCGACGCGGAATTCTCGCGTAGGGCCGTTTGACCAGTAGATGCGTTTAACTGGCGCCTGCGTTTGCAGCCCCAGCCGGTAAGCGGCTTCCAGCCCCTGAAGGGTGATTTTGTAACCACGCTCTTTTGCCCATGCGGCGGCAACGGCATTGGCGCTGGCAACAACGTTAACAGAGGGGATGTTTTTCAACGGCTTTGGCCGGGAGTAGAAACCGCGTTCAACCCGGACCAGCAGGCCTTCTTTGACCAGACGGCTCATTGCCTGTTGTACCGACGCACGGCTTCCCAGCGAGTAAAACCCGCTGATGGAAAAGGGGATGCCACGCTTCATGCGGTGAACCCGCTGGCGGGCCAGAGCGGCAACAGACATTGATTCTCCTGTACTGACGTTTTCATTGATATGTATTTTCATTATATCCCTTGTGTAGCAAGGAGTCTAACCTAAAAAATGTCAGTAATATTCATTCTATGACAATGTTTAAAATGGCAGATATCAGTGAGGTAGCTTGCTGTAGGAAATTCCGACGATAAAATACCCACATACAGCAGGCGGTGATAAGGATATAGCATGAGCATTCTCTCCATCCACGGCGTTCGCAGTTATCAGGGCGAAAGGCCAGTGGAGTTCGACTTGAGTAAGTATGTCACTCTTATCTATGGACAAAACGGCTCAGGAAAATCAACCGTTTCTGGTTACTTTTATAAGCATGGTCGTCCAGATTACAGCCAGTGCAGCCTGCGACCTCCACTGGATATGAACTACCTGGTGTTTAATCAGGAGTATGTAGACGATATTTTCAGCCAACCTTCTCAGCCGGGCATTTTCACTTTAAATAGTGAAAATGCAGAAATTAAAACTGAAATAGATGCTCTGGAAGCGGAGAGTAAAGTTTTGTTTGCCCGGCGTGATGCTTTGGACGTGCAAAAACGCGACGTTGAGGGCATGGAAGAAAGTATTAAAAATGGCTCCGCAAAACAGATTTATAGTTCTACCGCAGAAATCAGAAAAACAGATTTATGGGATTTGATGTCTGGAACTAAACAGACCGACAAACTTTTTCAGACCATCCTTGAACACACTGAAGTCGAAGATACTTCGACGCAGGAATTAACCGAAGAACTACACCGACTTGAAGCCAGTAAAGGCAACCCTTACGCTTTGCTCGAAGCATTGCCAGCATCCCCTTTGAATGACAATGATATTGCGCTATTGATGCAACCTCTTATTCCAGCAGGTGATAGCCGTCTTGCTGCCGCAATTAACCAATTGGGCAACATTGACTGGGTGAGGAATGGACAGCAGTGGCTGAGTGATGACATTTGCCCATTTTGTCAAACGCCGATAGATGCCCGGCAACTTCAACAGGAAATCACTGCCCTTTTTGATACCTCATGGGAAGCTGCGATGGACCAGTTGCGGGAACTTCAGGCGCGATATCAATTCTGGCACGATAAACCCGAACATATGCGGCAGTTAATAAAAACGTGTCCGTTAGTTGATCAGGAACATCCTGTTTATCTCTATCTACTTGAACTGGAGCAGGCGTATCAAAGAAATAAATTGCATATCGATGAGAAATTGACATCACCCTCTGCGTCGATTGCTGTTGAGGATCTTTCTGCTCTGGCTGGCAATGTCTCTGTGCAGATAGCCAGTATTAATACAATAATAAGCGAACATAACCGAAAGGCTGAAAATTATCAGACTGAACGGGTTAGACTGAAACAGAGACTACTCAGTCATATCCGAAAACTGGCTACCGATACGATAATTAACCATGATGAACAACTAGCAGAACTTGCTGAAAAATTGGCAAAATTAACGGTGTCTCGGGATGAAATTACGGCCCAGCTTGATACGCTGAACGCAATTATTCGCGGTAAATCCAGCCTGATCGTCAATACGCAGGAAACGATTGAACGTATTAATCACAGCTTGGATAGCCTTGGAATCACTGGATTCCGCATTGCTCCCTATGACGATCGGGATGATTATCGTCTGGTGAGGGAAGGTGAGAACAGCGATACGCCTGTTTTTAGTAGTCTGAGTGAAGGGGAAAAGACGCTGATTGCTTTTCTCTATTTTCTGGAGACTTGCACAGGGAGAAAAAGTCGTGATGACAATGACCAACGAAAACGTTTAATTGTCATTGATGATCCTATATCCAGCCTGTCGCAAAACTATGTTTTTGAAATAGCATCGTTGATCCAGCATCAGGTTATACGTGCCAGAATTGGTGAGAAAGTGATTATTCTGACGCACAGCCTGTTTTTCTTTCAGGAGTTACTGCTTTCTGCGGAACGGAAGAAAAGGGCAGCGGGTTCTTGCCCACCAGAATGGACGCTTTATCGGGTATCCAAATCCTTACATAGTTCTGCTTCCCTTGTTTCCGAAAAAGAATTACTGAACGACTATCAGGCACTCTGGTATGTCTTACGCCACGCCCAAAAAGATGACATTGCCAGTGTGGTGATCCCAAATACGATGCGGCAAATCCTTGAATACTATTTTGGTTTTTCGGGGAAAAGTGAGACGCTTCACCGGGCGCTTGAAACACTGGCGAGCGGGCCTGAAGGTGAACCTGGTTTCCGTATATTTGCTCGTTATCTAAATCGACATTCTCACCAGGATGCCCGCAATATCTCTCTTCATGAGGGGGCTTCGGTTGAACGCTATCTTACCTGGTTTAAGAAAGTATTCGAGGCGGCAAAGGATGAAGAGCATTACACATCAATGATGGAAAAGACGACACAAACGACCTGATTAACAACAGAAGAGGACCATCACCCCGGGATTAACCGTTAGCAGTTCGGCAAAGAGCGCATGTGCTGACACACGTGCTCCCAGCGACCAAAACGGAAACGCAGATACTGGTGAACCAGCACAGTTTTCTGTTTCATACCGGGCTCCTTTCTTTCGACGCCGACAAGCTGTCGGCGAGCCCCGTACACCTCGTACGAGCGTGACTATCGTGTAGAGGCTAAGGATCCCGGGGGATGGCTTCCGCTATCGTAGGCGATTTCATTTGATGATTCAATCTTTGCTTTGGATAACAATTAATTGAGATGGTCGTATTTTAGTATTAGCACTGTATGTCTTAGCTATAGTGCTGCTGAAATGACCAATTCGGGAACCGTGATGGTTTCCTGGAAACTCTCTTGCTTATTTTACGATGCTGGCCGATTATCACAAAACGTTGCTTAAACGCTGATTGGATATGGTGCTTTGTGGCAGTCATTCGCTTGTCTGACGTTGCCATGGCTTACATTTGATGTAGCCAATGTAGAAGCCGCTTGGTGAATTGTTCTATGACATGGTCTACTACTTCGTTGTGGAAAATGAAGATGCGGTACCGGGTATGTACCATTGATGGTGAGAGGCTTATCGACGAATGGACCGTACGATATTGCTTGGCTGGAAAGGTGTGTGAAGCATTGTAGATTTACATTCACAAAATCGCGAGAAAATCTACAAACAACTCTATTTCCAGAAAAATGAGTTTCCCCTTTCTGCGCCAGAAATAAAGGCGTAATCTCCCTCCTGCACTATGTTGTCGTGGACAACGCCCTTGCTTCATGGTCTGCAAGAAGCCCCTGATTTATCAGGATGACCAGCCCTTTCTACCGGTACGACCTCCGCAATACCGGAACGCGAAAGCGTTTGAGGCTAAGAGTACATACACATGGACGGCTCCATCGTCATCGCTTAACGGCAACAGCCTTCACCGGCTGAACGGCCTCTCTTTGCCGGAATTTTCCTGGCCCACTTATACCCTGCTGATAACCAGCGCCTTTTTACATGACGGGCTGCGGCCTGCATTGCCGAAGGCTTTGCTGCCGCGTGACCGTCATCCTGCACCAGAGTGTTAATTTTCAGACCCTGCGCCAGACCAGGGCGTCAGTCGCTCACGCGCAGTGAGAGACTGACGCCCGCAGAAATTTCCATCTGCACCAGTCATATCAACTGTTCCAGCCACAGGCGAGCTTCTGACGTCGCTTTTCAGCATTTATCTCAACCATTCATTCACAAAAGGAGAACATGAGCCAGTACCGGAGGGGGACCACCAGGACGGTCCGGGGGATGACCAGCTCACGCTGGCGGCTGCTCTGAGAGCACAACCGATACCCCGCAAAACCTCAACAGCCGTCGCCCCGGCGCTCAGGTACTGCTCGCAGCCCCGACAAAAATCAGGGGCTATCGGCCTACGCGCCGGGGAAAGCTGTATCCGTTGTTTGTTGTGGTTTTGTGAAAATCAGGAGCGAGAGAAGAGGAAAACGTAAAATGGGTATGCTGGAAAGAGAGATGAAAAACCTGGCGCGGCAGGCTGGCGGGTCGCACAAGACTGTCCATGACCGTATCGCCATGGCAGGACGTTTCTGCGAACGCCTGATGGAACTGAACGTTCAGATACGCTATGTCCACCATTTAAAGGCGAAGCATATTGAGGCGTATATTCAGATGCGGCTGGCGCAGGGGATTCAGAAAAATACGCTGCATAACGAAACGGCGGCTATCCGTAAAATCCTGACGCAGGCCGGGCGCGAAAAGCTGGCGCAGAGTGAACGGATATCGAATAAATCGCTGGGGCTGGCTGGCGTATCCCGCAATGGTACGCGGAAAGCCATCACGCCGGAATATTATCAACAGATGGCAGAGGCTGCCCGGCTGAAAGATGCGGGGCTGGCGGCGGCGCTGGAACTGACGCGGCTGATGGGGCTACGCTCTCAGGAGGCAGTACGCTGTTCCGGTTCGCTGAAAACCTGGCGCGAAGCACTGGAGAAAGGTGATACCCGGCTAACCGTGGTACTCGGTACCAAAGGTGGACGCCCCCGTGACACGATTATTCAGGATACTGGCGCAGTTAAACAGGCGCTGGATAAGGCCATCGTGGTGGCAGAACGGCGCAACGGCAGGCTGATTGATGCGGCGAGCCTTAAACAGGCAATGAAATACTGGCGCAACCAGACTTTGCGTATGGGGCTGACGGGCAAATACTCCCCGCACTCACTGCGCTACGCCTGGGCGCAGGACGATATCCGCCGGTATCTGGCGCAGGGGTTCAGCGAAAAAGAAGCGCTGGCGATGGTGGCAATGGACCTAGGGCATGGCGACGGGCGTGGTCGCTGGGTGAAGCAGGTGTATGCACGGAATGATGAAGCGTGATTTTTTGCTGGCGCAGCGAAAGGAAAAAGGCCAAAGGGTAAAGGTGGGTTAAGGGTAACAGCTCCTTACCGGAAAGGGCCAAAGGGTTGGGACTGGCGCAGATCGACGTCTATCCACGGATATCTGGCGCAAATAAAAAGCAGATCCCTGATGCAGTGGATCTGCTTTCCGGCATTGTCCGTTAGCTGGCGCAGGCCGCCTGAATCTGCCTGTCATACCGATACGGCGGGATAAATTTCTGCCGACAGGCGTCGAGATAATCCGACCACCACTGCATCATCTGTGTGCGCTCGTCGAGGTGCTCCGCCTTGTGGATATACGCGGCACGAACGTGATTACGCTCCTGATGGCTCATTTGTCGCTCCACGGCGTCTTTTGACCAGCGCCCGGACTCGATCAGCGCACTACAGGCCATCGTGCGGAAACCGTGACCGCAAACATCTGCCTGTGTGTTGTAGCCCATAACCCGCAGTGCTTTGTTGATGGTGTTTTCGCTGATCGGCTTACGCGGATCGTGGTCGCCGGGAAACAGTAACTCACTACTGCCGGACAACAGTTTTAACTGTTTGAGTATTGTCACCGCCTGCGCTGACAACGGCACCAGATGCTGCATCTTCATCTTTGCGCCGCGATTTGAATAACGCACGCCCGGAATCGGCTCCCGCTCCGCCGGGATGGTCCACATTGCGCCATCCAGATTGATCTCCGTCCAGCGGGCAAAACGTAGCTCGCTGGAACGGATAAAGATCAGCAGATTAAGCTGTACCGCCAGACGGGTTAACAGCCTGCCGGAATAGCCTTCAATACGCTCCAGCATCTCCGGTATTTTCTCCAGCGGCAGGGCGGGGTAGTGGTTTTTGGGCGGCGGTGCGATAGCCCCGGTCAGATCGTTCGCCGGATTGCTGTCGATTATCCCCTCCTGCACCGCGTAACGCATGATTGCCGTGGTGCGCTGCTGAATCCGTGCAGCGGTCTCCAGCGTACCTTTTCGTTCCGCCACCCGCAGCGGGATCAGCAGATCGGCAGTTTTCAAATCAGAGACCGGAATTTGCCGATCAGTGGAAAAACATGCAGCTCCAGCGAGCGCAGGACTTTGGCGGCATGGGCTTCATTCCAGCGGATATTGCCCGCTACCCACTTACGGGCGATATCTTCAAAGGTGTTGCCGCTTTTACGTGCAAACTTCTCCTGCTGTTTTTTCACGCCGGGATCGCTGCCTGCGCTCAATACCGAGCGGGCATCCTCGCGCAGCTTGCGGGCATTTGCCAGAGAAACGGCCGGGTAAGCACCAAACGCCAGCTTCTTCTCTTTACCGCCGAAGCGGTACTTGAGGTGCCAGAGTTTAGATCCGTTGGGCTTTATCAGCAGGTACAGACCCTGCGCATCGCTGAGTTTCCAGGATTTATCAAGCGGCTTTGCATTACGGATGGCGGTATCGGTGAGGGACATAGTGGGGCTCCATAGTTTATCGAACCGACGGGCCCCCAATTAAGCCCCCAAAAACTATGGATGTCAAAAAATCTGGCAGTACCTGTTGGTACTCCAGACTCTTTGTAACTAACTGATTTTTTGATGTTTCAGGACTCATAGAGACGCCATGAAACTAAATAGTGGTGCCCGGACTCGGAATCGAACCAAGGACACGGGGATTTTCAATCCCCTGCTCTACCGACTGAGCTATCCGGGCAACGGGGCGCATTAAACCTGATTCGCCTCGTCTCGTCAATCAAATTTCTTCAATTTACTGCAGACTGCACAATCTATCATCACTTTGCCGCTATTGCACGCATTGTCAGGCAAACCAGGCGGTCCAGGCGGCGGAAAGCGGCATTGCCAGAAGGAGTGCTGGAAGCATGTTGACCACCGGGAACATTTTAATGCCACAGATGCGTAATCCGGTTGCCAGCAGCAATAAACCGCCTACGGCGCTGAAGTCTGCCATCATCGACGGTGTGGTCAGCGGTAATATCAGCGCGGCAGCCCACGCCAGCGTTAACTGGATGATCAGTAATGGGATACTAATCACCGATACCGCAATACCCAGCGAGCAGGCGAAGATCATCGCCGTAAAGAAATCAAGAAATGACTTGGCGATTAAAATACTCGGATCGCCGGTCATCCCTTCGTTCATCGCCCCGAAGATCCCGGTGCCGCTGGCGCAAAACAGGACAATAATCGCGACATAATTCTGAATAAAAGATTCATGCGCTGGCTTCTTACGTGAGTGACGAAACAGATTTTGTGCTTTGGCGACCGCTGTATTGACGCCTTTCTCCAGCAGACAAATTTCGCCGATTAATGCTCCGAGTAAGGTTGCTAAAACCATCGCTGGAAGGTTGGCGC
Source organism: Shigella dysenteriae (assembly GCF_022354085.1). Classification (NCBI taxonomy): domain Bacteria; kingdom Pseudomonadati; phylum Pseudomonadota; class Gammaproteobacteria; order Enterobacterales; family Enterobacteriaceae; genus Shigella; species Shigella dysenteriae. The sequence continues at coordinate 3,923,373 of NZ_CP055055.1, read as the reverse complement.
ATTTCACCACCAGTAAAATACCAATCCCCAGCGATGCCAGACCAAAAATTGATGTCATGGAGACGCGGATACGTTCCGGTAAGCGTTGGCTAAGCAGTGCACCGAGCATGCCACCCAGTAATATTGCACTTGCGTTGATAAAAGGGCCGATGACCACAAGAGTTCCTGTTAACTGTATTGTTTGATTTTCTTATTATGAACTTTTTGCCTTGTTGATGGCTTGTCTGGTCGCAAAGTCCTGGCTTGCACGCCTTAGCGAAAGGTGCCATGATTGCGCGAATTTTCTCCTCTCTGTACGGAGTTTGCCCGATGCACGCCATCTCCTTACATTCTCTCGCTTATCGCCGTTTCGCGCGAAACGTTTCCCTTTCTATGTTACTGCTCATGCGGTGAAGTTAACGCACGCTCACTGCAGGACAACAGTAAAATCAGAGCGTTTCTGCTTTTACTGATGTCTGGCGGTCGGAGCTGGTGACCAGTTTGACCCATATCTCATGGGGCAGGGTTTTCCACCTTGTCCGGTATTCTTACTTCCCCGAAACGGGTTTGCGCTTATGAAATCAATGAATATTGCCGCCAGTAGTGAACTGGTATCCCGACTTTCTTCTCATCGTCGCGTGGTGGCGTTGGGAGATACTGATTTTACGGACGTCGCGGCAGTCGTCATTACCGCTGCGGATAGTCGCAGTGGCATTCTTACGTTGCTTAAGCGCACCGGTTTTCATCTACCGGTGTTTTTGTATTCCGAACATGCTGTTGAATTACCTGCGGGCGTTACGGCGGTAATCAACGGCAACGAGCAGCATTGGCTGGAGCTGGAATCCGCAGCCTGTCAGTATGAAGAGAATTTGCTGCCACCGTTTTATGACACGCTGACGCAGTACGTTGAGATGGGCAACAGCACCTTTGCTTGCCCTGGGCATCAACATGGTGCGTTTTTTAAAAAGCATCCTGCCGGACGCCATTTTTACGATTTCTTTGGTGAGAACGTCTTTCGCGCCGATATGTGTAATGCTGACGTAAAATTGGGCGATCTGCTTATTCATGAAGGATCGGCGAAAGATGCGCAGAAATTCGCAGCCAAAGTCTTTCATGCCGATAAAACCTATTTTGTACTGAACGGCACATCGGCAGCGAATAAAGTGGTGACGAATGCGCTATTAACGCGTGGCGATCTGGTGCTCTTCGACCGTAACAACCATAAGTCGAATCATCACGGCGCGCTGATTCAGGCGGGGGCGACGCCGGTCTATCTGGAAGCTTCACGTAACCCGTTTGGTTTCATTGGCGGTATTGATGCGCACTGTTTTAATGAAGAGTATCTGCGCCAGCAAATTCGCGACGTTGCGCCAGAAAAAGCCGACCTGCCGCGCCCGTTTCGCCTGGCGATTATTCAGCTGGGAACCTATGACGGCACTGTCTATAACGCCCGTCAGGTGATCGATACCGTTGGGCATCTGTGTGATTACATTCTGTTTGATTCCGCGTGGGTCGGTTACGAACAGTTTATCCCGATGATGGCGGATAGCTCGCCGCTGCTGTTAAAACTTAACGAAAACGATCCGGGGATCTTTGTGACTCAGTCGGTGCACAAACAGCAGGCGGGATTCTCACAGACGTCGCAGATCCATAAAAAAGATAACCATATCCGCGGACAGGCGCGTTTTTGCCCGCATAAGCGGTTGAATAACGCCTTTATGCTCCATGCTTCTACCAGCCCTTTCTATCCGCTGTTTGCTGCACTGGATGTTAACGCCAAAATTCATGAAGGGGAGAGTGGGCGTCGGCTGTGGGCTGAGTGCGTTGAGTTGGGTATTGAGTCGCGCAAGGCTATTCTTGCGCGCTGTAAGCTGTTCCGCCCGTTTATCCCGCCCGTTGTTGATGGCAAATTGTGGCAGGATTATCCGACATCAGTGTTAGCCAGCGACCGCCGTTTTTTCAGTTTTGAGCCGGGGGTGAAGTGGCACGGCTTTGAAGGATATGCCGCGGATCAGTATTTTGTTGATCCGTGCAAGCTGTTACTCACTACACCAGGTATCGATGCCGAAACCGGCGAATATAGCGACTTTGGCGTTCCGGCGACGATTCTGGCGCACTATCTGCGTGAGAACGGCATTGTGCCGGAGAAGTGCGATCTCAATTCCATTCTGTTCTTATTAACTCCGGCGGAAAGCCACGAGAAGCTGGCACAACTGGTGGCGATGCTGGCGCAATTTGAACAGCATATTGAGGATGACTCGCCGCTGGCTGAGGTGTTGCCGAGCGTTTATAACAAATATCCGGTGCGCTATCGCGACTACACCCTGCGCCAGTTGTGTCAGGAGATGCACGATCTGTATGTCAGTTTCGACGTCAAAGACCTACAAAAAGCGATGTTCCGCCAGCAGAGTTTCCCGTCAGTGGTGATGAACCCCCAGGATGCGCATAGCGCTTATATTCGCGGTGACGTGGAGTTGGTGCGGATTCGTGATGCCGAAGGGCGAATTGCGGCAGAAGGGGCGTTGCCTTATCCACCTGGCGTGCTTTGCGTGGTACCCGGGGAAGTCTGGGGTGGGGCGGTTCAACGTTATTTCCTTGCGCTAGAAGAAGGGGTGAATTTGTTGCCGGGATTTTCGCCGGAGCTGCAAGGTGTTTATAGCGAAACCGATGCGGATGGCATGAAACGGTTGTACGGTTATGTGTTGAAGTAAGAATAAAAAAAACGGGTCGCCTTCTGGCGACCCGTTTTTCTTTGCGTAATTAGTGGCTAACCGTCTGTGTACCTGTCGGGACACGAACGTGTTTATATTTGAACATCGCCATGAACGCGAAGGCCAGAACCACGGAGTAACCAGCGAAAATCAACCATACGGTCTGCCAGTCGGTAATGCCGTTTTGGGTGTACATCTCAACCACTTTACCGCTCACGATGCCACCGAGGATACAGCCGAAGCCGTTGGTCATCATCAGGAACATCCCTTGCGCACTGGCGCGAATCGCCGGGCTAACTTCTTTTTCGACAAACACCGAACCAGAGATGTTGAAGAAGTCGAACGCACAGCCGTAAACAATCATCGACAGAACCAGCAGTACGGTGCCGAACGGAGTCGGGTCGCCGTAAGCAAACAGCGCAAAACGCAGGATCCACGCCACAATACTGATCATCATTACGTTCTTAATACCGTAGCGGCTTAAGAAGAACGGGATGGTCAGAATGAACAGGGTTTCAGAGATCTGCGAAATCGACATGATGATTGACGCATGCTGCACAATAAAGCTGCTGGCAAACATCGGATCTTTGTCGAAGCTGTGCAGGAAGGTATTACCGAACATGTTGGTAATCTGCAGTTCCGCGCCCAGCAGCATTGAGAAGATGAAGAAGATTGCCATACGCTTGTTTTTAAACAGCGCGAATGCATCGAGGCCCAGCAGGGTTGTCCAGCTCTGATTCGCTTGCTGTTTAGCAACCGGAATATGCGGCAGAGTCAGGGTAAACAGAACCAGAATGGCGGAAAGTGCTGCGCCAATATACAGCTGCATGTGGCTTAATTCGAAGCCAGACAGGCTCACCACCCACATTGCCATGATAAAGCCGATGGTGCCCCAGATACGGATTGGCGGGAAGTCAGTAACGATATCCATCCCGGCATTTTGCAGGCGATAGTAAGAGATGGTGTTGATTAACCCAAGCGTTGGCATATAAGCAAACGAGTTAATCAATATCACAAGGAACATCGCTTCCGGCGTCGTGACCTGTGCCGCCATGAACAGCGTGATAGCGCCAATGGTGTGGCAAATGGCATATACCCATTTCGCACTTAACCATTTGTCGGCCACAATCCCCAGCAGCGCAGGCATAAAGACCGCGGCGATACCCAGTGAACTATAAACTGCGCCAATAGAAGCACCGTCAAACTTCAGGGTAACAAACATATAGGAGCCGAGGGTCGTCAGCCAACTTCCCCACAGACAGAACTGCAGAAAAGAGAGGATTTTCAGCTGCAGCTTAAGATTCATGTTAATTTCCTCACATCGTGATGCGGATGAGTGTTTGAAAAAGCACATTTGACCGTGCGAGATGATGGGATTCTATCAACTTCGCGGACTGGTTTTTTGTTACCTGTGGCAAATAATTGCAAACATTCCTAATTTGCAAAACGAAATTGTGATATGGATAACATTTTTGCCCCTGAGCATCGTCAGGGGCGGTTAGTGGAATTATCGGCGGCGGTAGGATTTTTGCGCGGTATTCACTTTATAAAGATAACGGCGAGATTCCGCAGAGGGATGGCGGGTCGTCAGCGTTTGATAAACATCGCCCGGCGTCATGGTGTTAATAATATTAGCCGCCTGAATCTTATCATTCGAAAAGACTCGCAGCACGCTGCCTGCGCCGCCGTTATAGGCGGTGATGACGGCATAACGCCGGGATGTAGGGTTATCAATTCCGCCGAGATAAACATTGTTCAGCATCGCCAGATACGCGGTGCCGGTATCAATATTGCTGGCAGGATCAAACAAGAAACTGCGGCTCGGCGTGCCGGATTTCCCCTGCGAGCGGAACACATCTTTCCCGGCAGTATGTTGTACCACCTGCATTAACCCCAGCGCATCGGAACGGCTGACCGCATACGGGTTAAAGGAAGATTCAGTCTGCATAATTGCCAGAATCAGCGACTCATCAACGCCATATTTCCGTGACGCCTGGCGGACCATGCCGAGATATTTGTGCGCACGTTTATCAAGGTGGTTCGGCACCATGTTAATGGTGACGCTGTAGATGATACGCAGCCCGTTGCTGCGGCTCTTCAGACGGTTTTTCAGCAGATAATCCGCGAAGTTGCTTGCGCGACCTTCCCAGCGAATCGGCTGCCCGGTGTTGTCCACCACCTGACCGTAAAGGAAAGGTTCTTTCGAAATTGTAATATCATCAACGTCGGAATAGAGATCGACCGAACTCGGATCGTCACCCATCAGCAACGTTTTGATAATTGCCCGGCGCAAATGCGCGGCAGGTTCTGTCCCGGCGATGGTTTCGATAGTAATCGTACCGTCATCGAAGTTGATGTGGCTGCGGGTCTGATATTGATCGGTGTATTTCACGTAGTCCTTAGGACCGGCGATCACCACCTCTTTGAATCCCCAGATGTTCTCAATATTGTGGGCAAATTGCCCCATCAGAATATCAAAACCGTTGGTGTCTTTGACCCAGGCTTCGTTATAGGTATCGCCTTTTTTGGTCGTCGAACAGGAGATGAGCAACGGCGCAATCAAAGCCAGCGCGAGATATTTTTTCATCATTCCGGGTGCGTGTTGTGTTTGTTTTTATGCAAGCTGCCGGAGGCGTGCTCCGGCACTGTTTTTATTTTTTATCTTCCGGCGTATAGCCCTCGATATGCACCTCTTTACCCTCGAACAGGAAGTTGACCATCTCCTGCTCCAGCAGCTTGCGGTGCTCGGCATTCATCATGTTGAGTTTCTTTTCATTAATCAGCATGGTTTGTTTGTGCTGCCACTGCGCCCAGGCTTCTTTGGAGATCTCGTTATAGATGCGTTTTCCCAGTTCGCCGGGGTACAGCTGAAAATCCTGACCTTCTGCTTCACGTTGCAGGAAAGTACAAAAAATCGTTCTGCTCATAAATCATCCTCTTTATCGACTCACGCGCTAAACCGGCGCGCCAGTGCGTAACTGCTGTAACAAACGCTCCACGGGAGCCGCCAGGCCAACTGACGGCGGTTGCGCTAAGTTATACCAGAGCGCATTGCCTTCATCCATGCAGCCGGTGAATGACGACACGGGAAGCCACATAGGCACAATATCTAAGTGGAAATGGCTGAAGGTATGCCGAAACGCGGTCAGCTGCGTCAGGTTATCGGCAGCAATCTGCCGTTGCGCCAGCCACTGCCGCAAACTTTCTTCGTCGGCAAACTGCGGGAAACAGTATAAACCGCCCCACAATCCGCTCGGCGGACGCTGCGCCAGCAATACTTCATCTTCGTGCTGTAACAGGAGAAAGTAGCCGGTGCGCTCCGGCAGCGTCTGTTTCGGTTTTTTGCCCGGATAAAGCGACCAGCTATTGTTGGTGGCGGCAATACATCCGTTTTGTAGCGGACAGAGCGAACATTTCGGCTTCGAACGCGTGCAAATCATCGCGCCCAAATCCATCATCGCCTGATTAAACCGTTCCACGCCGACCGCGGGCGTCACCTGCTCGCTTAAACTCCATAATTTATTCTCGACCTCTTTTTTCCCAGGCCAGCCGCTTACAGCATAGCAGCGCGCCAGCACCCGTTTGACGTTACCGTCGAGAATCGGAAAGTGCTTACCCAGAGAAAGCGAGAGAATCGCGCCTGCGGTGGAACGCCCGACGCCCGGCAGTGCTGCAACTTCCTCAAAGGTTTCCGGGAATATACCGCCGTGTAAGGTCGCCACTTGTTGTGCCGCTTTATGCAGATTGCGCGCGCGGGCGTAATAGCCAAGCCCGGTCCACAAGTGGAGAACTTCGTCGAGCGGCGCATTGGCGAGATCGGTCACCGTCGGGAAGCGCGCCATAAAGCGTTCAAAATAGGGGATAACGGTCGCAACCTGAGTTTGTTGCAACATCACTTCTGAGAGCCATACTTTGTAGGGCGTCTTGTCAATTTGCCAGGGCAGAGTTTTTCGCCCGTATTTATCGTACCAGTCCAGAACCTGGGCTGAAAATTGCGACGCTTGCATGGTCACCGAATTCACTGTTGTTGGGGGCAAGATTGCAGCACAGCGACGGCAGGGTGTAAACCGGAACTTTCCGCAGCCACGGCCTTATCATGCTTGCATCCGGCAACTAACTTTGGATAATGCCCGTTTTCAGAACACTTTCACAAGCGACTAAATCTTTATGAAAAACGACGTCATTTCACCGGAATTTGATGAAAACGGCCGCCCACTGCGCCGTATCCGTAGTTTTGTGCGCCGCCAGGGGCGACTGACCAAAGGCCAGGAACATGCGCTGGAAAACTACTGGCCGGTGATGGGCGTTGAGTTCAGCGAAGATATGCTGGATTTCCCCGCGCTTTTTGGCCGTGAAGCGCCGGTGACGCTTGAGATTGGTTTTGGCATGGGGGCGTCGCTGGTGGCAATGGCTAAAGATCGCCCCGAGCAGGACTTCCTCGGCATTGAAGTGCATTCACCGGGCGTTGGTGCGTGCCTGGCTTCTGCGCATGAAGAGGGCTTAAGCAACCTGCGCGTGATGTGTCACGATGCGGTTGAAGTGCTGCATAAAATGATTCCTGACAATTCATTGCGCATGGTGCAGCTCTTTTTCCCTGACCCGTGGCACAAAGCGCGCCATAATAAACGCCGTATCGTTCAGGTGCCGTTTGCCGAACTGGTAAAAAGCAAACTGCAGCTGGGGGGCGTATTCCATATGGCGACCGACTGGGAACCTTATGCGGAACATATGCTTGAAGTGATGTCTTCTATTGACGGTTATAAAAACCTGTCAGAGAGCAATGATTACGTACCGCGTCCGGCATCACGTCCGGTGACGAAATTTGAACAACGTGGTCATCGTCTTGGTCACGGAGTATGGGACTTAATGTTCGAGAGGGTGAAATAATGGCAAAGAACCGTAGCCGTCGTCTGCGTAAAAAAATGCACATCGACGAATTCCAGGAATTAGGATTTTCGGTGGCATGGCGATTCCCGGAAGGTACATCGGAAGAACAGATTGATAAAACCGTTGATGATTTTATTAACGAGGTTATCGAACCGAACAAACTGGCCTTTGACGGCAGCGGTTATCTGGCCTGGGAAGGTCTGATCTGCATGCAGGAAATCGGCAAATGCACTGAAGAACATCAGGCGATTGTGCGTAAGTGGCTGGAAGAGCGCAAACTGGATGAGGTACGCACCAGCGAACTTTTCGACGTTTGGTGGGACTAAGAAAGCATACGGGCGATGACAAATGCAAAACTGCCTGATGCGCTACGCTTATCATGCCTACAAAGATGCACGATCGAGTAGGCGGGATAAGGCGTTTACGCCGCATCCGGCATGGAAAACGCGTACTTTGTTATCAATCTGGGGCCAGCAAATGCTGGCCTGATTTGTTCTTGAGGGAAGACTATGATGCGCAAAATGCTGCTGGCGGCAGCACTTTCAGTGACGGCAATGACCGCTCACGCCGACTACCAGTGCAGCGTCACGCCGCGTGACGATGTGATTGTCAGCCCGCAAACCGTGCAGGTGAAGGGCGAAAACGGCAATCTGGTGATCACGCCAGACGGCAACGTGATGTATAACGGTAAGCAATATTCCCTGAATGCCGCCCAGCGCGAGCAGGCGAAGGATTATCAGGCTGAACTACGTAGCACGCTGCCGTGGATTGATGAAGGCGCGAAAAGCCGCGTCGAGAAAGCCCGTATTGCTCTGGATAAAATTATCGTTCAGGAGATGGGCGAAAGCAGCAAAATGCGCAGCCGTCTGACCAAACTTGATGCGCAGCTGAAAGAGCAGATGAACCGCATTATCGAAACGCGCAGCGATGGCCTGACGTTCCACTATAAAGCCATTGATCAGGTTCGCGCTGAAGGCCAGCAATTAGTGAATCAGGCAATGGGCGGAATTTTACAGGACAGCATTAATGAAATGGGCGCGAAAGCGGTGCTGAAAAGCGGCGGTAACCCATTACAGAATGTGCTGGGAAGCCTGGGGGGGCTGCAATCCTCAATCCAAACCGAGTGGAAAAAGCAGGAAAAAGATTTCCAGCAGTTTGGCAAAGATGTTTGTAGCCGCGTTGTGACTCTGGAAGATAGCCGCAAAGCCCTGGTCGGGAATTTAAAATAATCCTCTATTTTAAGACGGCATAATACTTTTTTATGCCGTTTAATTCTTCGTTTTGTTACCTGCCTCTAACTTTGTAGATCTCCAAAATATATTCACGTTGTAAATTGTTTAACGTCAAATTTCCCATACAGAGCTAAGGGATAATGCGTAGCGTTCACGTAACTGGAGGAATGAAATGGAGTTTTTCAAAAAGACGGCACTTGCCGCACTGGTTATGGGTTTTAGTGGTGCAGCATTGGCATTACCCAATATCACCATTTTAGCAACCGGCGGGACCATTGCCGGTGGTGGTGACTCCGCAACCAAATCTAACTACACAGCGGGTAAAGTTGGCGTAGAAAATCTGGTTAATGCGGTGCCGCAACTGAAGGACATTGCGAACGTTAAAGGCGAGCAGGTAGTGAATATCGGCTCCCAGGACATGAACGATGATGTCTGGCTGACACTGGCGAAAAAAATTAACACCGACTGCGATAAAACCGACGGCTTCGTCATTACTCACGGTACCGACACGATGGAAGAAACCGCTTACTTCCTCGACCTGACGGTGAAATGCGACAAACCGGTGGTGATGGTCGGCGCAATGCGTCCGTCCACGTCTATGAGCGCAGACGGTCCATTCAACCTGTATAACGCGGTAGTGACTGCAGCTGATAAAGCCTCCGCTAATCGTGGCGTGCTGGTGGTGATGAACGACACCGTACTGGACGGTCGCGATGTCACCAAAACCAACACCACCGACGTAGCGACCTTCAAGTCTGTTAACTACGGTCCTCTGGGTTACATTCACAACGGTAAGATTGACTACCAACGTACCCCGGCACGTAAGCACACCAGCGACACGCCGTTCGATGTCTCTAAGCTGAATGAACTGCCGAAAGTCGGCATTGTTTATAACTACGCTAACGCATCCGATCTTCCGGCTAAAGCACTGGTAGATGCGGGCTATGATGGCATCGTTAGCGCTGGTGTGGGTAACGGCAACCTGTATAAAACCGTATTTGACACTCTGGCGACCGCCGCGAAAAACGGCACTGCAGTAGTGCGTTCTTCCCGCGTACCGACGGGCGCTACCACTCAGGATGCCGAAGTGGATGATGCGAAATACGGCTTCGTCGCCTCTGGCACGCTGAACCCGCAAAAAGCGCGCGTTCTGCTGCAACTGGCTCTGACGCAAACCAAAGATCCGCAGCAGATCCAGCAGATCTTCAATCAGTACTAATCACCTCGCCCCGGTATCGTGCCGGGGCTTTTTCACTTCAGACTTACGTCCATTGCCAATTTTTATTACCATGATGATAATCACTGGAATAAATTATTCCGCGCGAGGGTTTTCGGGTGAAAAAGCAATGGATTGTTGGCACGGCGCTGCTTATGTTGATGACTGGTAATGTCTGGGCAGATGGCGAACCGCCAACTGAAAATATCTTAAAAGATCAATTCAAAAAGCAGTATCACGGCATTCTCAAGCTTGATGCTATCACCTTAAAAAATCTTGATGCTAAGGGTAATCAGGCCACCTGGTCAGCGGAAGGCGATGTCTCTTCCAATGACGATCTCTATACCTGGGTCGGTCAGTTGGCAGATTACGAACTGCTCGAACAGACCTGGACGAAAGATAAAGCGGTAAAATTCTCGGCGATGTTAACCAGTAAAGGAACGCCCGCGTCTGGCTGGTCGGTGAACTTTTACTCTTTTCAGGCGGCAGCCAGCGATCGTGGGCGGGTGGTCGACGATATCAAAACGAATAATAAATATCTGATCGTGAATAGCGAAGATTTCAATTATCGCTTTAGTCAGCTTGAATCTGCGTTGAATACCCAGAAGAACTCGATTCCTGCGCTGGAAAAGGAAGTGAAAGCGCTTGATAAGCAAATGGTGGCGGCGCAGAAAGCAGCGGATGCATATTGGGGAAAAGATGCAAACGGTAAGCAAATGACCCGCGAAGACGCCTTTAAAAAAATTCACCAACAGCGTGATGAGTTTAATAAACAGAACGATAGCGAGGCGTTCGCGGTTAAATATGACAAAGAGGTTTATCAACCGGCGATTGCGGCATGTCATAAACAGAGTGAAGAGTGTTATGAAGTGCCGATTCAGCAGAAACGAGATTTCGATATCAACGAACAACGGCGACAGACTTTTCTGCAATCACAAAAACTTAGCCGTAAATTGCAGGATGACTGGATAACGCTCGAAAAAGGGCAATATCCGCTAACGATGAAAGTTTCAGAAATAAACAGTAAAAAAGTCGCGATTTTGATGAAAATTGACGATATCAACCAGGCTAATGAACGCTGGAAAAAAGATACCGAACAACTGCGGCGCAATGGGGTGATTAAGTAAGTTTTGATATAGCGCACGATTTGTAGCAGGATGCGGCGTTGACCCCGCATCCGGCAATCAACGTCTGATGCGACGCTAGCGCGTCTTATCAGACCTACAACAGCTGCCACATGTCGGCTGAGGTGCTCACGCCGCATCCGGCAATCAACGTCTGATGCGACGCTTGCGCGTCTTATCAGACCTACAACCGTTGCCACATGTAGGCTGGATAAGGCGTTCACGCCGCATCCGGCAATACAAGTTTACTCAGCCAGAAAAAGCTCCAGCAGCGAATTTAAAAACAGCTTCCCATGTTCCGTAATCTGCCAGTAATCCGCACATTCGGTGAGATAACCCTGGGCAATCGCCTCGTCTAACTGTGGGCGAATCACATCTTCGCAAAGCCCGGTATACGCACTAAACTCCACGCGCGGCGCAGGTTCCAGCAACCGGAAGCGATTCATAAAGAACTCAAACGGCTTATCTGCGGCTTCGACATCACGCTGGCTTTCCAGATACCTTCCCTGCATAAAACCACGCGGATGACGCGTTTTGGTGGTACGCAGAATGCGCCCATCCGGGAAGGTCACTTTGCCGTGCGCGCCGCAGCCAATACCGATGTAGTCACCAAAGCGCCAGTAGTTGAGATTGTGCTGGCACTGGTAACCGGGTTTGGCGTAAGCGGAAGTTTCATATTGCTGATAACCCGCTGCGGTTAATAACTGATGCCCCTGTTCGAATATATCCCACAACGCGTCATCGTCCGGCAGTACAGGAGGGCGCGAGCCAAACAGCGTATTGGGTTCGATGGTCAGTTGATACCAGGAAAGATGCGGCGGATTCAGTTCAATGGCCTGGCGCAGATCGCCAAGCGCCTCTTCCAGTGATTGATCCGGCAGCCCATGCATCAAATCAAGGTTAAAACTACGCAGCCCCAGCCCGCTTGCCAGATTCGCAGCTCGTTTCGCTTCTTGCGGGCCATGAATGCGCCCAAGTCGTTTCAGCTTTTCTTCGCTAAAACTCTGTACGCCAATAGAGATGCGGTTCACGCCAGCACGCTGATAATCGACAAAGCGATCGGCTTCTACCGTACCAGGGTTCGCTTCCATAGTAATTTCTGCATCCGCTGCCAGCGGCAAACGCGCACGCACGCCGTCCAGCAGCGTTTGCATCGCCGGGCCGGAAAGCAGGCTCGGCGTACCACCGCCAATAAAAATTGTCTGCACTTCACGGCCCTGAGCGTAAGCCACATCGTTGTCCAGATCGTTAAGCAGATGCTGAACATAATCGTCGTGCGGCACTTCTCCTTTCAACGCGTGAGAGTTGAAATCGCAGTACGGGCATTTCTGCACGCACCACGGGATGTGAATGTAGAGACTCAGCGGCGGTAATTTAACCATTACGTAAAGCGTCCAGCAGCAGTTTCAACGCCTGACCACGGTGGGAAATGGCGCTCTTTTGTTCGCGAGTCAGTTCGGCAGCGGTTTTCCCTTCGGAAGGTACGAAGAAGATTGGATCATAACCAAAGCCACCAGTGCCCGCCGGTTCACGAGTAATCACTCCTGGCCAGCTACCGTGGCACACCAGCGGAGTCGGATCTTCCGCGTGACGCAGATACACCAGCACGCAGTGGAAACGCGCCTGACGTTGGTCGTCCGGTACGTCTTTCAGTGTTTCCAGCAGTTTTTGCAGATTCTTTTGATCGGTCGCGTCTTCACCGGAATAACGCGCGGAGTAAATGCCTGGCGCGCCACCAAGTACATCTACCGCCAGACCGGAGTCGTCGGCAATTGCAGGTAAACCGGTCACTTTTGCCGCATGGCGCGCTTTCAGAATCGCGTTTTCGATAAAGGTCAGGCCGGTTTCTTCAGCGGAATCTACGCCGAGGTCTGTTTGGGCCACGATATCAAGACCGAAGTCGCTAAGCAGCGACGCCAGCTCACGCACTTTACCGGCATTGCCGGTTGCGAGGACAACTTTTTGCATAGGATACCTAATTAATTAACGCCGCGATTTCTGGCGGGATTTGTTGCGGATTAATGATTTTAATTTGTTTGTGGCGGCCAAGTTCGCCTTTTTCAATCACCACCTGGCTTTTGGCAACCCGGAATTGCTTACCGAGAAACTTCACCAGATGACTGTTGGCCTGGCCGTCAACCGGCGGCGCGGTTATGGCGACTTTTACCTCGTCGCCATGTAAACCGACAATAGAATCACGGCTGGCTTTCGGCTGAATATAAAGCCGTAAAACCAGACCGTCATCGTTAACTGTTACGGCACTCATAACGCCATCCACAGCCCCGGCAGCAGCATGTGTCCGGTTGCCTGTAATACTTCTGCGACACCCATATTGATGACATACAGCAGCAGAACGAGGATCATCGGCGAGAAATCAATCCCACCCATTGCCGGTAGCAGGCGGCGAATCGGGCGCAGCAGCGGATCGGCCAGCTGAATCAGCACGTATTCAATCGGGCTACGGCCCTGGCTTACCCAGCTCATAATCGCCATCACCAGCAGGACCCAGAAAATCAGCAGGCCGATGGTTTTCAGCAGAATCAGTAAACCGGCAATCCAGATGATTGGCAGGAAGGTCACCACTTTAAACAGCACGATGGCTTTGATAAAACTGAGAATATAGGCAACCAGCAGCGAGGCGCTATCAATGGGGCCCATTGCCGGAATAACGCGGCGCAGTGGCCCGATAATTGGCTGCGTTACCTTCACTACAAACTGTGAGAAGGGGTTGTAAAAATCACAATGAGCCCACTGCATCCAGATGCGTAATAACAGCACCATGGTATACAGCTCAATGACCGTTGAAAGCAGGAAAGTCAACGTATTCATGGCGTTCCTTTAATTCCTTATTTTTTAGAGTAATCACGCGCACCAAAAATTGCAGTGCCGATACGAACCATCGTGCTACCTGCCGCAATGGCGGCTTCCATATCGTCCGACATTCCCAGAGAGAGCGTGTCGATATGCGGGTAGCGCGTTTTCAGTCCGGCAAATGCTACAGCCATTTGACGTGCAACTTCAAACTGCCTTACATATTCTGACTCAGGCGCAGGGATTGCCATCAGCCCGCGCAGACGTAAACGCGGTAGTTCAGCGACCGCAGCTGCCAGCTCGTCCAGTTCTGCCAGTTGAATCCCGGACTTACTGTTTTCATCACTAATATTAATTTGAATCAGTACGTTAAGAGGGGGAAGTTCTGCCGGGCGCTGATCGTTGAGGCGGGTAGCAATGCGCAAACGGTCGATGGTATGACACCAGTCGAAATGCTCTGCCACCAGGCGGCTTTTATTAGACTGCAACGGGCCAATAAAATGCCATTCTAATCCTGTTACGCCCAGTTCCTGAAAGTGGCGAATTTTATCTACCCCTTCCTGAACGTAGTTTTCACCAAATTGACGCTGCCCGGCATCAATGGCTTCTGCGATGGCGCTCGCAGGTTTTGTTTTACTGACTGCAAGCAGCGTAATTTCTTCTGGAGAACGGCCGCAACGCGTTGCAGCCGCTGAGATTTTGTCCCGGACCTGTGCCAGGTTATGCGCAATATCGTTCATTTTCCGAGGATCTTAGTATGAATATGGAAGAAATTGTGGCCCTTAGTGTAAAGCATAACGTCTCGGATCTACACCTGTGCAGCGCCTGGCCCGCACGATGGCGCATTCGCGGCAGAATGGAAGCTGCGCCGTTTGATGCGCCGGACGTCGAAGAACTACTGCGGGAGTGGCTGGATGACGATCAGCGGGCAATATTGCTGAAGAATGGTCAGCTGGATTTTGCCGTGTCGCTGGCGGAAAACCAGCGATTGCGCGGCAGTGCGTTCGCACAACGGCAAGGTATTTCTCTGGCGTTACGGTTGTTACCTTCGTGCTGCCCGCAGCTCGAACAGCTTGGCGCACCACCGGTATTGCCGGAATTACTCAAGAGCGAGAATGGCCTGATTCTGGTGACGGGGGCGACGGGGAGTGGTAAATCCACCACGCTGGCGGCAATGGTTGGCTATCTCAATCAACATGCCGATGCGCATATTCTGACGCTGGAAGATCCTGTTGAATATCTCTATGCCAGCCAGCGATGTTTGATCCAGCAGCGGGAAATCGGTTTGAATTGTATGACGTTCGCATCGGGATTGCGGGCCGCATTGCGGGAAGATCCTGATGTGATTTTGCTCGGAGAGCTGCGTGACAGCGAGACAATCCGTCTGGCGCTGACGGCGGCAGAAACCGGGCATTTGGTGCTGGCAACATTACATACGCGTGGTGCGGCGCAGGCAGTTGAGCGGCTGGTGGATTCATTTCCGGCGCAGGAAAAAGATCCCGTACGTAATCAACTGGCAGGTAGTTTACGGGCAGTGTTGTCACAAAAGCTGGAAGTGGATAAACAGGAAGGACGCGTGGCGCTGTTTGAATTGCTGATTAACACACCCGCGGTGGGGAATTTGATTCGCGAAGGGAAAACCCACCAGTTACCGCATGTTATTCAAACCGGGCAGCAGGTGGGGATGATAACGTTTCAGCAGAGTTATCAGCAGCGGGTGGGGGAAGGGCGTTTGTGACGTTGCCATGCCCGATGTGCAAGCTTATCGGGCCTACAAAGGCAATAAACGTCTGATGCGACGCTTGCGCGTCTTATCAGACCTACAACCGCTGCCACATGTAGGCCGGATAAGGCGTTCACGCCGCATCCGGCAATAAGGCGTAAGGCGCGATGATATTATTTACACTCCAGCAGGCGTTTAAATCGCCTTAATATCCCTGCTCGAAATAGCTTTCGAGAATAATAACCGCAGAGGCAGAGTCGACTTTGCCTTTGTTGAGCGCCCGATAGCCGCCCTGTTCAAACAGACCGGAACGGGCTTCCACGGTGCTAAGACGTTCGTCATGGAGCTTTACTTCAACACCGAAACGACCATGAATACGGTTGGCAAATTTACGCGCTCTGGCAGTCAATGGTTGCTCGGTACCGTCCATATTCAGCGGCAAACCGACGATGATTTCGTCCGGCTGCCACTCTTTCAGTAAACGTTCGATGAGGTTCCAGTCCGGCGTACCGTCCTGTGCTTTAATTGCAGGCAAAGGGCGAGCGGTGCCGGTAATGCGTTGGCCGACCGCTACGCCAATGCTTTTGGTGCCGAAGTCGAAGGCAAGTAAGGTTCCACTCATCAGGCGTGCCCTGCCACACCAGGCATGGTGAGAATATCCACACCAATCAGTTTTGCCGCCTCGCGCCAGCGGTCGGCAATTGGCGTTTTGAACAGAATATTCAGATCTGCCGGGGCGGTTAGCCACGCGTTATCGAGAATTTCTTGTTCCAGTTGACCTTTTTCCCAGGAGGCATAGCCCAGAGCCACCAATACGTCAGACGGTTGTTTATCGGTGCCGAGCGTTTCCAGCACATCGCGGGAAGTGGTCATCACCGTGTTGTCTGAAATGCGAATGCTGGAAGCAAAATTGGAGGGCGGAGTATGCAAAATAAACCCGCGATCTTCAGCCAGTGGGCCGCCGAGCATAACCGGTTTATCCAGACGGATTGATTCATCACGCGGCTCCGGCGTGATCTTCAGCTTTTCCAGAATCCCTTCAATTTTGAGATTTTCCAGCGGCTTGTTGACGATGATCCCCATTGCACCATTGGTATTATGTTCGCAAATGTAGACCACGGAACGACGGAAAATCGGATCCTGGAGAGCAGGCATGGCAATAAGAAAGTGATGCTGTAAATTCATTGTCAGAGGTTCTGTTTCCTGGTTCAAAAAAGCAACAGCGCCCAGTATGCGTGGAAAGAAGGGCGCTGTCACTCAGAGTCTCAACGAGATCCTTCTCGCTAAGGTGGGTTACTGCTGCTGTAAACGTGCTTCGATGGCATCCATTAACATTCCGGTGATCGACACCGGAAACTCTGCTTCAATCTCACGAATACAGGTTGGGCTGGTGACGTTAATTTCAGTCAGACGGTCGCCGATGATATCCAGACCAACAAAAATCAGCCCTTTTTCTTTCAGCGTCGGCCCGATCTGACGGGCGATTTTCCAGTCACTTTCCGTCAGCGGACGAGGTTCACCGCGACCACCGGCAGCCAGATTGCCACGGGTTTCGCCCCCCTGCGGAATACGCGCCAGGCAGTACGGTACCGGCTCGCCATCCACCACCAGCACGCGTTTGTCGCCATCTTTAATGGCTGGCAGGTAATTTTGCGCCATGCAGTAGCGAGTGCCATGCTCAGTCAGGGTTTCGGCAATCACGCCGAGGTTTGGATCGCCTTCTTTCACGCGGAAAATCGACGCGCCGCCCATACCGTCCAGCGGCTTAAGAATGATGTCGCTGTGTTTCTCCCAGAACGCTTTTAGCTGCGCTTTATTGCGCGTAACCAGCGTTTCTGGCGTTAAGTCAGAGAACCAGGCGGTAAACAGTTTCTCGTTACAGTCGCGCAGGCTCTGCGGCTTGTTAACGATCAGCGTCCCTTTCTCTTCGGCACGTTCCAGAATATAGGTCGCGTAGATAAACTCGGTATCAAACGGCGGGTCTTTACGCATCAGGATCACATCGAGATCGGCCAGCGGCAGATCCTGTTCACCGACGAATGAAAACCACTCTTCGTAGTTCTGCTTCACGTTCAGCGTGCGGGTATGGGCGCGGGCTTCGCCATTGATCAGATACAGATCGCCCATCTCCATATAGTGAAGTTCGTAACCACGACGCTGTGCTTCCAGCAACATAGCGAAACTGGAATCTTTCTTGATGTTGATGTTTGCGATGGGGTCCATCACGATGCCGAGCTTGATCATTATTCTTCTCCGTTAGCCCAAATCGCCAAATCGTACTTGTAGCGCGGTAATGGCGGTGAGCGCAGTTGTCTCTGTACGCAAAACGCGAGGTCCCAACAGGATATCAGTAAATTGATAGCGGGCAGTCATGGCAATTTCATCTGCCGATAAACCGCCTTCCGGGCCAATCAGCAGGCGGACGCGTTCAACCGGTAAAGGCAACGTATTGATGCTGTTACTGGCGCGCGGGTGAAGATTCAGTTTCAGTCCTTCATCCTGCTCTGCACACCAGGCTTCCAGATCCATCGCTGGACGGATTTCCGGCACTCGGTTACGACCACACTGCTCACAGGCAGCAATTGCAATCTTCTGCCACTGCTGGAGCTTCTTGTTCAGACGTTCACTATCCAGTTTAACGCCGCAGCGCTCAGAAAAAAGTGGCGTAATGAGGCTTACACCGAGTTCGATCGATTTCTGGATCGTAAATTCCATTTTTTCACCACGCGACATCACCTGACCGAGGTGAATATGCAGCGGAGATTCGCGATCGTCGATCTGGCCTTCCAGCACCTTCACTTCCACGCTTTTTTTGCTGGCGCTGGTAATTTCGGCGTCAAAGACCTGGTTGCTGCCGTCAAACAATTGCAACGCCTGCCCCGGCCCCATGCGCAGTACGCGCCCGATATGGTTGGCGGCATCTTCGCAAAGCGCGATGTGAGAATGGCTGGTCAGTGGTTCAGGATGATAAATGCGGGGGATACGCATAGTTAAAAATCCGCGTCGTCTCCCCACGCGGTTGTACGCGTGGGGTAGGGGTTAACAAAAAGAATCCCGCTAGTGTAGGTTAGCTCTTTCGCGCCTGGCAAGCGCGTTGCACATACGGGTTATGATTGCCCTGCACCTTCGCGATGCGTTCATCGCGCTCGCACTCCCAGTCGGTAACCGGATACATCTTGTTCCATGCGTTGAACAGCTGCGTTTGCTGGCGAGAGAGTGTCAGGTTGTATTGGTCACGCATATAGAAGTAGGTGCGCGCAATGGCACCGCGTGCACGCGCTGGTGGTTCGGCAGCTTTTTCTTTGAAATCGACCTTCATGGCGCATTGACCGTACTGGCCTTCGCCGCCATTCCACTGGCTGTACATAAAGTTGCCGCGATCGCCATTCACCTCGCCGACTGACGGCTGCAGGTTATGCATATCGCTTTCCATCTTGCGATAGACCGGATCTTTAGCGCAGTTTTTACGTCCACCGTCCTGCCAGCACTGGCGCTGGTGACCGAATTGCCAGGCGGGAACGACGTGTTCCCACTCTACGCGGCTGGCGCGGTTTTCATTTTTGCGCACCTGATAGCCGCACGATTGCAGATCAACAACGCCTTTTTTGCCCTGCCAGTTAATTTTACATCCGCAATAAAACGTACCGGGCGCGTCAGCGTGGACTTTTACCGCCGCGGCTTTCGCCTGAGAAAAACTATTGATACCTTCGGCCAACGCCGGGCCGGAAAATGCTGCGCTCAGTACCACCGCAGCAATAGACAAATAACGGTACATCACTTACTCCGTGTTAAAACGAGCCAGCAACGTAGCGAAAGTTGTTTTGGTATGCAATCAGCCAGATCAGGAAAGTTCCTGATAGTTCAGATGGTTATTTTGCGACCAGTTGTTCGCCGCAGTGAACACAGCGATAGACGGCTTCGCCACGAACTACGCGATTATGGCGGCGTACGGTAAGCTGATGCTCCTGGCACTTGCAGCGGTAGGGGAAGGTGTTGCGACGCACGGATTGCAGTTCGAACTGATGCGTACGACGGGCGGGAACACCCAGCACGTTTTCCATCATCCACTTCCACTCTTTGCCATGTGGTGCTACGCGCCCGAAATGTTTCCATACCAGCAAATGTGCCAGTTCGTGCGGCACCACTTCTTCAATAAAGGCTTCACTGTTTTCCAACAGCAAAACGGGATTGAGGCGGATTTCATAGCTTTCCAGCCAGGCTGTTCCGGCGGAGGTGCCGCGCTGGGTGTAAGAGAGTTTTGGCTCCGGGTAGTTACGCCCCAATTTCAGGTTAGCCTGGGCGAGTTTTTCCCGCAGGCGACGCATAACGGCCTGTTGGATGGCGATAGGGAGACGGGATGTTTTCATAGCGGCAGAGGATAGAGCGAAGAAAAGATGACTGCAAGAGGCGGCTTCCTCCGCGACGGGAGGAAGCCTGAGGAGATTAATCGTGAGCGCCGATTTCGCGCAGTTTACGACCTTTCATCAGATTACGTTCAATATGTTCCAGCGAAACGTGTTTGGTTTCCGGTACCAGCCACAATGTCAGCAGGATAAACAGTACGTTCAGAGCCGCGTACACCCAGAAGGTGTTGGCGTTACCCAGCGTGTTGAGCATGGTCAGGAACGTTGCGCCAACGATCATGTTGGCAATCCAGTTGGTGGCGGTGGAGCAGGTGATGCCAAAATCGCGGCCTTTCAGCGGCTGAATTTCGGAGCACAGTACCCAAATCAGCGGACCGGCACTCATGGCAAAACCGACAATAAACATCAGCAGCATGGCGATGGCGAAATACTGCGCCGACGGAGAGTGGATACCGATATGCATCATTGTACCGAGTACGCCCATACCAGCAGCCATCACCAGGAAGCCCAGCGTTAGCGTTGGTTTACGTCCCCAGCGGTCAACAAGGCCGATTGCGATAAAGGTGGCAAGTACGTTGGTCAGGCCGACAATCACTGTCCCCCACATTTGCTCGGTAGTGTTGGTATAACCCGCCAGTTCGAAGATTTTCGGCGCGTAATACATGATGACGTTCATCCCGGTGAATTGCTGCATAACCTGTAACAGTACGCCAAGGAACACCGCGCGGCGGAAGTTGCTATTCTCTTTAAACAGCGCCCAGCCACTCTGTTTAACCTGCAAACTTTCACGGATTTCATCCAGTTCGCGTTTCGCTTCCGCGCTGGTGTCACGCAGGCGTAGCAGCACGCGTTCGGCATCAACAAAACGGCGTTTGGCGGCAAACCAACGTGGGCTGTCTGGCAGGAAGAAGACACCAATCAGCAGCAAAATTGCCGGGATGATAATCACACCCAGCATCCAGCGCCATGCACCGGTGTAGCTGAAGGCGGTATCAGAAAGATAAGCACCGAGGATCCCGATAGTGATCATCAACTGATACATCGAGATCATACTGCCGCGAATTTTTTCCGGCGCAATTTCAGAGAGGTACAGTGGTGCGGTATAAGAGGCCACACCCACCGCCAGCCCCAGCAGAACGCGCGAAAGAATCAGTACTTCAACGTTTGGCGCAGCCGCAGAGAACAGCGAACCGGCAACAAACAAAATTGCGCCGATCATCAGGCTCTTTTTGCGCCCGAGTTTAAAGGAGAGCCAGCCGCTGCCCACCGCACCGACTGCCGCACCGAACATCATGGAGCTTACGACCCATTCTTGCGTGTGCGAAGTAATCTGGAATTCATCTGCAATAAACGGCAGTGCGCCAGCAATTACACCGATATCCAGGCCAAAGAGTAATCCCGCCAGAGCGGCAAGGAAGCAGACGAAAAACGTCATTGCCTTGTTTGACCGCCCCTGTTTTTTAGCGTCAGGCATGATGCCCTCCAATATGGTTATTTTTTATTGTGAATTAAGATAGGTGAGTACGACGTAAAAAGATGTGAAGCAAATCACATCAGTGTAATCGCTTACACTAACATTTATCTTAGTTATGATTTAAGTGCATGAAAATAATTGAGTTATATCATCATAGATTAAACGCTGTTATCTGCAATTAAGACTTTACTGAAAAGAAATGTAACAACTGTGAAAACCGAATAATAATATGAAAATATTACAAATCTTTGTCTGTTGTGGTTGGTGTAATCGGTTTCAGTTGTGATGATAATTTGCGGTGAAACGTGATCAGGAAGAATGATGTTATTGTGCGGGCGGTTTTTTTGCCGGATGCGGCGTGAACGCCTATCCACCGCGGTGAGGTAAAAGAAAAAGGCCAGCGCGAGGCTGGCCTTTGAAAGCAGGTGAAGAAAGATTACTTCAGGCCGGCAGCATCGCGCAGCAGCTGCGCTTTGTCGGTTTTTTCCCACGGGAAATGTTCACGACCAAAGTGACCGTATGCTGCGGTTTCTTTGTAGATCGGGTGCAGCAGATCCAGCATCTGAATCAGACCGTATGGGCGCAGGTCGAAGAACTCACGTACCAGCAGAGTCAGTTGTTCAGAAGGCACTTTCTCAGTACCGAAAGTTTCTACCATGATGGAAGTCGGTTCAGCCACGCCGATTGCGTAGGAAACCTGAATTTCACAACGATCGGCCAGGCCAGCAGCAACGATGTTTTTTGCAACATAACGTGCTGCGTACGCAGCGGAACGGTCCACTTTTGATGGATCTTTACCAGAGAATGCTCCGCCACCGTGACGTGCCATGCCGCCGTAGGTATCAACGATAATTTTACGACCAGTCAGACCGCAGTCACCCATCGGGCCACCGATAACAAAACGACCGGTCGGGTTGATGAAGAATTTGGTGGCAGAAGTCAGCCATTCAGCGGGCAGAATCGGCTTGATGATCTCTTCCATTACCGCTTCTTGCAGCGATTTCTGGTCGATCTCTTCAGAGTGCTGAGTGGAAAGCACGACAGCATCGATACCAACGATTTTGCCGTCGTCATACTGGAAAGTCACCTGGCTTTTCGCGTCCGGGCGCAGCCACGGCAGAGTGCCGTTTTTACGCACTTCAGCCTGACGCTGTACCAGACGGTGTGCATAGGTGATAGGTGCTGGCATCAGCACGTCAGTTTCATTAGTTGCGTAGCCAAACATCAGACCCTGGTCACCCGCGCCCTGTTCCAGCGGATCGGCACGGTCAACGCCCTGGTTGATGTCAGGAGACTGTTTGCCGATAGCGCTCAGAACCGCACAGGAGTTAGCGTCAAAGCCCATGTCGGAATGCACATAGCCAATTTCGCGAACGGTGTTACGGGTGATCTCTTCGATGTCTACCCAGGCGCTGGTGGTGATTTCGCCGCCAACTAAAACCATGCCGGTTTTTACGTAGGTTTCGCAAGCAACGCGTGCTTTCGGATCCTGTTCGAGGATCGCGTCTAAAACGGCATCAGAGATTTGGTCAGCAATTTTGTCAGGATGCCCTTCAGAGACGGACTCGGACGTAAAAAGGTGTTTTGCCATATTTAATATCACCTAAAGAGAATTTGGTTAGCTCAAACTGTTGTGTGGATTTTCTGTGGTAGCGGATCCTACCACGACTCTGCAGGTTAAAAACACTGGCAGTCTGAGTGTTAATCGGTATGGATGGATTAACATCTGGATGGCTATTTTAGGTCAATTCTTCACCCGATTTCCACTTTTTTTTGAATCGTGTCTCATTCTGTTAAAAACGTGGCTGGAAATTTTTCCTGACAATGCCGGCATTCTGCGTATTTATCTTTTGCAATTTTCTGCCATTGTGGGGTATAAAACGCGGCGCGCGGCTTAAATAAAAAGCACACGACGTTTCTTTCGTGTTGCCACTTCCAGCCGGGTTGAAATCAGAGTTTTGGCTTGTGGGTTCGTCTTAACAGGCGGCCGTGGAGGTGATACGAAATAATGAACCGTTGTCTGCTGCTTAACCTGTCTCACCGTTCTGGTGAAGATTCGTTCCCCGCACTCTGCATCTCTGCTTTGCATACCTGCCGATGTTATACCCATCTCGGCGCTTCTCAGGATTCAAGAGCTGGTTACAGTTACTGAGGACTGAACAAGGGCGCTCTTGTAAAAACAAGAGTTTTCTCGTGGTTTCGCCGAACTGTCACACTTACGTTCGGTTATGTGCTTAATAATGTTATGAAAAAGAAACCGGTTGCGCAGTTGGAGCGTCAGCATTCACTGCTGGAAAATCCATGTGCTTATGGGTTGTTATCGCAGTTCCAGGCTGCGATAGTCGTTAACTGTTTTACACTTAATAAAATAATTTGAGGTTCGCTATGTCTGACGACATGTCTATGGGTTTGCCTTCGTCAGCGGGCGAACACGGTGTACTACGCTCCATGCAGGAGGTTGCAATGAGCTCCCAGGAAGCCAGCAAGATGCTGCGTACTTACAATATTGCCTGGTGGGGCAATAACTACTATGACGTTAACGAGCTGGGCCACATCAGCGTGTGCCCGGACCCGGACGTCCCGGAAGCTCGCGTCGATCTCGCGCAGTTAGTGAAAACTCGTGAAGCACAGGGCCAGCGTCTGCCTGCACTGTTCTGTTTCCCACAGATCCTGCAGCACCGTTTGCGTTCCATTAACGCCGCGTTCAAACGTGCGCGGGAATCCTACGGCTATAACGGCGATTACTTCCTTGTTTATCCGATCAAAGTTAACCAGCACCGTCGCGTGATTGAGTCCCTGATTCATTCGGGCGAACCGCTGGGTCTGGAAGCCGGTTCCAAAGCCGAGTTGATGGCAGTGCTGGCACATGCTGGCATGACCCGTAGCGTCATCGTCTGCAACGGTTATAAAGACCGCGAATATATCCGCCTGGCATTAATTGGCGAGAAGATGGGGCACAAGGTCTATCTGGTCATTGAGAAGATGTCAGAAATCGCCATTGTGCTGGATGAAGCAGAACGTCTGAATGTCGTTCCTCGTCTGGGCGTGCGTGCACGTCTGGCTTCGCAGGGCTCGGGTAAATGGCAGTCTTCCGGCGGGGAAAAATCGAAGTTCGGCCTGGCTGCGACTCAGGTACTGCAACTGGTTGAAACGCTGCGTGAAGCTGAGCGTCTCGACAGCCTGCAACTACTGCACTTCCACCTCGGTTCGCAGATGGCGAATATTCGCGATATCGCCACGGGCGTTCGTGAATCCGCGCGTTTCTATGTGGAACTGCACAAGCTGGGCGTCAATATTCAGTGCTTCGACGTCGGCGGCGGTCTGGGCGTGGACTATGAAGGCACCCGTTCGCAGTCTGACTGTTCGGTAAACTACGGCCTCAATGAATATGCCAACAACATCATCTGGGCGATTGGTGATGCGTGTGAAGAAAACGGTCTGCCGCATCCGACGGTAATCACTGAATCGGGTCGTGCAGTGACTGCGCATCACACCGTGCTGGTGTCTAATATCATCGGCGTGGAACGTAACGAATACACGGTGCCGACCGCGCCTGCAGAAGATGCGCCGCGCGCGCTGCAAAGCATGTGGGAAACCTGGCAGGAGATGCACGAACCGGGAACTCGCCGTTCTCTGCGTGAATGGTTACACGACAGTCAGATGGATCTGCACGACATTCATATCGGCTACTCTTCCGGCACCTTTAGCCTGCAAGAACGTGCATGGGCTGAGCAGCTTTATTTGAGCATGTGCCATGAAGTGCAAAAGCAGCTGGATCCGCAAAACCGTGCTCATCGTCCGATTATCGACGAGCTGCAGGAACGTATGGCGGACAAAATGTACGTCAACTTCTCGCTGTTCCAGTCAATGCCGGACGCATGGGGGATCGACCAGTTGTTCCCGGTTCTGCCGCTGGAAGGGTTAGATCAAGTGCCGGAACGCCGCGCTGTGCTGCTGGATATTACCTGTGACTCCGACGGTGCTATCGACCACTATATTGATGGTGACGGTATTGCCACGACAATGCCAATGCCGGAGTACGATCCAGAGAATCCGCCGATGCTCGGTTTCTTTATGGTCGGCGCATATCAGGAGATCCTCGGCAACATGCACAACCTGTTCGGTGATACCGAAGCGGTTGACGTGTTCGTGTTCCCTGACGGTAGTGTCGAAGTGGAACTGTCTGACGAAGGTGATACCGTGGCGGACATGCTGCAATATGTACAGCTCGATCCGAAAACGCTGTTAACTCAGTTCCGTGATCAAGTGAAGAAAACCGATCTTGATGCTGAACTGCAACAACAGTTCCTTGAAGAGTTCGAGGCAGGTTTGTACGGTTATACCTATCTTGAAGATGAATAATTAAGATTATTCTGCTGGCGGGTCGATTTATTTACTTAAATCGGTCCGCTTTCTTTTTATATATTCTTAAAAATAATTTAGCTGCTTTTCTTATTAAATAATCTCCCTACAATCGCTGCATTAATTAAATGCAGAGGGAACGGTTATGAAAAAATGGAAAGTACGTAGCGCGTTGGTGGCATTAATCGTGCTGCTGGCCGGTTGTTCCAGTAATGCGCAGTATAATAGCAGTGCATCGGGCAATGTCGGCGCCGCCTGGGGTGGGGATGTGCACTCAACGGTTCAGGGCGTATCTGCTGAGCGAGCCTGGCGCGATCCGGCGGAGATGATCGTTATTAGTTATTCGACTAATGTTCCTTCCGGCTACGACCGCGTTTATAGCATTCGTATTAACGAACTGGAATATGCTATTCGCGATGGTAATTTTAATTCTCTACCTATTACGCGTGTTTATGATTCATCCAATAATGAACCACGCTATATTGTCCATGCCAGAGTCGGAATGAATTATCAATTATATGTCCGTAATTACAGTCGTAACACCAACTACGAGATCGTTGCTACGGTTGATGGCCTGGATGTGCTGAACGGCAAGCAAGGTTCGCTGAATAACAACGGCTATATTGTGAATGCCGGAGATTCGTTAGCGATTAAAGGATTCCGCAAAGATAAACATACCGAAGCGGCTTTTCAGTTCGCCAACGTTGCTGATTCCTACGCAGCCAATTCGGCGCAAGGCGATGTGCGTAATACCGGTGTAATAGGCTTTGCCGCCTTTGAATTACAAGGCCAGGCGCAAAACGCGCTGCCGCCGTGCTCTGGACAAGCCTTTCCGGCAGATAACAATGGCTATGCGCCGCCACCGTGTCGGAAATAGCAACCTCGCTTGATGCCTCGCCCATTTAAGGCGATAATTAGCACAAACTTGTGTTTCGCAAATCCAACCCTTCCTCGTCGGGCCTAACGACGCGGAAGGGTTTTTTTATATCGACTTTGTAATAGGAGTCCATCCATGAGCACCTTAGGTCATCAATACGATAACTCACTGGTTTCCAACGCCTTTGGTTTTTTACGCCTGCCGATGAACTTCCAGCCGTATGACAGCGATGCTGACTGGGTGATTACTGGTGTGCCGTTCGATATGGCCACTTCTGGTCGTGCGGGGGGACGCCACGGTCCGGCAGCTATCCGTCAGGTTTCGACGAATCTGGCCTGGGAACACAACCGCTTCCCGTGGAATTTCGACATGCGTGAGCGTCTGAACGTCGTGGACTGTGGTGATCTGGTATATGCTTTCGGCGATGCCCGTGAGATGAGCGAGAAGCTGCAGGCACACGCAGAGAAGCTGCTGGCTGCCGGTAAGCGTATGCTCTCCTTCGGTGGTGACCACTTTGTTACGCTGCCGCTGCTGCGTGCTCATGCGAAGCATTTCGGCAAAATGGCGCTGGTACACTTTGACGCCCACACCGATACCTACGCGAACGGTTGTGAATTTGACCACGGCACCATGTTCTATACCGCGCCGAAAGAAGGTCTGATCGACCCGAATCATTCCGTGCAGATTGGTATTCGTACCGAATTTGATAAAGACAACGGCTTTACCGTGCTGGACGCCTGCCAGGTGAACGATCGCAGCGTGGATGACGTTATCGCCCAGGTGAAACAAATTGTGGGTGATATGCCGGTTTACCTGACCTTTGATATCGACTGCCTGGATCCTGCATTTGCGCCGGGAACCGGTACGCCGGTAATTGGCGGTCTGACCTCCGATCGCGCCATTAAACTGGTACGCGGCCTGAAAGATCTCAACATTGTTGGGATGGACGTAGTGGAAGTGGCTCCGGCATACGATCAGTCGGAAATCACCGCTCTGGCAGCGGCAACGCTGGCGCTGGAGATGCTGTATATCCAGGCGGCGAAAAAGGGCGAGTAAGCGCCAGATGCGATGCGCACGGGTAAAACGTGCCATTAATGTCGGATGCGGCGTGAACGCCTTATCCGACCTACGTTCGGCACCCGTAGGCCGGATAAGATGCGCCAGCATCGCATCCGGCAATGCGCACAAGGTAACAAATGTGCCATTCATGTCAGATGCGGCGTGAACGCCTTATCTGACCTACGTTCGACACCACCAGGCTTTACTTAATCCCATCCGCGCTCATGCGATCGCGAATATGCTGGGCGCGTTCGGCGGATGCAGGATGGTCGTCAAACATTGAGCTTTGGCGGCCTTCTTCCAGTTTCGCCAGTTTTTCAAAGCTGGTGGCAAGACCTGCCGGGCTGATGCCGCGTTGGCGCAGAAGATCGTAAGAATAATCATCGGCTTCTGCTTCCTGGCGCTGGGAGAATTGCGAATTGACTAATTTCTCGCCCAGATCACCAAGTTGTGATTGAGATAAACTTCCGACAATCCCGCCCGCAGAGGCCGCAGCTACTCGCACGGCATTTGTACCAAGCGCTACCTGCATCCCTTTCTTCACATGGCCTAACGCTACATGCCCCATCTCGTGACCGATCACCGCTTCGACTTCGTTATCCGTCATCATATCCATCAGCCCGCTATAGACACGGATACAGCCGTTAGCCATTGCAAAGGCGTTCACATCCTTCGCCATATACACTTTGTAATTTACCGGCTGACCGTTGATATTGTTGCCTAGCGCATTGGCAATAGTTGTCAGACGTTTAGCGTATTCGCTATTGGCTGGCGCAATCGTCGCCTTGCTGTCCATCTCCTGACATGCCTGATCGCTCAGGGTTTTCACCTGCGCATCACTCAAACTGTAAGCCTGAAAAGCTTCCGCTCCTGATGAGAGCAGTCCGTTGGAGTCCATATTCTGGCAACCGGTCAGTACCGTTGCCACGCTCATTGCTACCAATAAGGCGCGAATTTTCATGTTTTTTCTTCCGCACAAGGTCAGGATTATTCTAAAAATGCGCCGTTTGCAGGTGAACCGACGCTCAGTCTCAGTATAAGGAAAAGCGCAGCGGACGGGCGAGTAGATTGCGCAACATGCGAGCATGATCCAGAGATTTCTGAAGCAGCAAAAGGATGTTCCATGTACATGACGCGCGGCTTGCGGTAAATTGTTGGCAAATTTTCCGGCGTAGCCCAAAACGCGCTGTCGTCAAGTCGTTAAGGGCGTGCCCTTCATCATCCGATCTGGAGTCAAAATGTCCTCACGTAAAGAGCTTGCCAATGCTATTCGTGCGCTGAGCATGGACGCAGTACAGAAAGCCAAATCCGGTCACCCGGGTGCCCCTATGGGTATGGCTGACATTGCCGAAGTCCTGTGGCGTGATTTCCTGAAACACAACCCGCAGAATCCGTCCTGGGCTGACCGTGACCGCTTCGTGCTGTCCAACGGCCACGGCTCCATGCTGATCTACAGCCTGCTGCACCTCACCGGTTACGATCTGCCGATGGAAGAACTGAAAAACTTCCGTCAGCTGCACTCTAAAACTCCGGGCCACCCGGAAGTGGGTTACACCGCTGGTGTGGAAACCACCACCGGTCCGCTGGGGCAGGGTATTGCCAACGCAGTAGGTATGGCGATTGCAGAAAAAACGCTGGCGGCGCAGTTTAACCGTCCGGGCCACGACATTGTCGACCACTACACCTACGCCTTCATGGGCGACGGCTGCATGATGGAAGGCATCTCCCACGAAGTTTGCTCTCTGGCGGGTACGCTGAAGCTGGGTAAACTGATTGCGTTCTACGATGACAACGGTATCTCTATTGATGGTCACGTTGAAGGCTGGTTCACCGACGACACCGCAATGCGTTTCGAAGCTTACGGCTGGCACGTTATTCGCGACATCGACGGTCATGACGCAGCATCCATCAAACGCGCAGTAGAAGAAGCGCGCGCAGTGACTGACAAACCGTCCCTGCTGATGTGCAAAACCATCATCGGTTTCGGTTCCCCGAACAAAGCCGGTACTCACGACTCCCACGGTGCGCCGCTGGGTGATGCAGAAATCGCTCTGACCCGCGAACAGCTGGGCTGGAAATACGCACCGTTCGAAATCCCGTCTGAAATCTATGCGCAGTGGGATGCGAAAGAAGCAGGCCAGGCGAAAGAATCTGCATGGAATGAGAAGTTTGCGGCTTACGCGAAAGCTTATCCGCAGGAAGCAGCTGAATTTACCCGCCGTATGAAAGGCGAAATGCCGTCTGACTTCGACGCGAAAGCGAAAGAGTTTATCGCTAAACTGCAGGCTAATCCGGCGAAAATCGCCAGCCGTAAAGCGTCGCAGAATGCTATCGAAGCGTTCGGCCCGCTGTTGCCTGAATTCCTCGGCGGCTCTGCTGACCTGGCACCGTCTAACCTGACCCTGTGGTCTGGTTCTAAAGCAATCAACGAAGATGCTGCGGGTAACTACATCCACTACGGTGTTCGCGAGTTCGGTATGACCGCGATTGCTAACGGTATCTCCCTGCACGGTGGCTTCCTGCCGTACACTTCCACCTTCCTGATGTTCGTGGAATACGCACGTAACGCCGTACGTATGGCTGCGCTGATGAAACAGCGCCAGGTGATGGTTTACACCCACGACTCCATCGGTCTGGGCGAAGATGGCCCGACTCACCAGCCGGTAGAGCAGGTCGCTTCTCTGCGTGTGACCCCGAACATGTCTACATGGCGTCCGTGTGACCAGGTTGAATCCGCGGTAGCGTGGAAATACGGTGTTGAGCGTCAGGACGGCCCGACCGCGCTGATCCTCTCCCGTCAGAACCTGGCGCAGCAGGAACGTACTGAAGAGCAGTTGGCAAACATCGCGCGCGGTGGTTATGTGCTGAAAGACTGTGCTGGTCAGCCGGAACTGATCTTCATCGCCACCGGTTCTGAAGTTGAACTGGCGGTTGCTGCCTACGAAAAACTGACTGCCGAAGGCGTGAAAGCGCGCGTGGTTTCCATGCCGTCTACCGACGCATTCGACAAGCAGGACGCGGCTTACCGTGAGTCTGTCCTGCCGAAAGCTGTTACTGCACGCGTTGCGGTGGAAGCGGGTATTGCTGACTACTGGTACAAGTATGTTGGCCTGAACGGTGCTATCGTCGGTATGACCACCTTCGGTGAATCTGCTCCGGCAGAGCTGCTGTTTGAAGAGTTCGGCTTCACTGTTGATAACGTTGTTGCGAAAGCAAAAGCGCTGCTGTAATCAGTAAGACGTTTTGTGAGAAGGGCCGCGAAAGCGGCCCTTTAGATTATTGGTAAAGTGCGCGTTGTTCATGTCGGATGCGGCGTGAACGCCTTATCCGACCTACAAGATCGTGCAAATTCAATATATTGCAGGAAGTATGTAGGCCTGATAAGCGTAGCGCATCAGGCAGTTTTGCTTTTGCCATCACTCTCAAGGGCCGCGAAAGCGGCCCTTTTTTACTTAGTAGAGATAAACGGAACTGTGCTGCCGGGGATCATGGTATCGGGCAGTTTACCGTCCCAACGTTCGGCAGTGGTGAGGGCTACAAGTCCGGGATTATCCCGCAGAGCTTCACCGCGCAGGCGGATTGCTTCTGCTTCAGCCGCACTTTTTAAACGAATAGTTTCAGCCTCTGCCGCGCCTCTTACGCGAATAGTTTCCGCTTCTGCTTTGGCTGCCGCCAGTTTACTGTCTGCTTCTGCCTGGGCCTGAGTTACCGCTATTTGCGCCTGGATTTTCTCTGTTTCCAGATTTTGCTTACGCGTGGCAATGGCGACTTCTGCTTTCATTCGGTCTTCAATCGACTTTTCATAAGCGTCAGAAAAATCAATATTTTCAATCTGGACCCCGTCAATTACCACTGGCCCAACAACGGCTTTGCGCATGGCATTTTGCAGATCCTGAACCAGTTTTGTACGATCCTGTACAGCGCTGATGGCGGTATATTGGCCGAAAACGTTCTCCAGTTGAGTTGGCAACTGACGGACAATCAGACGATCTTTTAATGCTTCAATGGTGTTGTAGGTGGTATAAACCGCGCCTGCTTCTGAAGGTTTAATGTGGAAGCTGACTGATACTGTCATTTGTGCCGGTTGCTGGTCGCGGCTGTAGGCCTGTAATCCCTGATAGACCACAGCCTGATTACGCGTGGAAATTTTCTCCACGCTTTCCATAAACGGGATCTTAAAACCCAGACCCGGCTCGGCAACTTTTACGATTTTTCCGTAGCGCAGCAAAATGCCGCGTTCACCTTCATTAACGGTGTAATACGAGAGAAATGGCAGCACAACCACGGCAAGCACGCCAATGGCGATAGCAAGAGATTTTTGTGGGCGAAATGAGGTTAATGAAACAGGTGCTTTCATGACAATCTTCCTTGAGTAAAGTGTGGGAATATGTCACATGAGATGAGGAGAAAACAGCCGACAGGTGAGAATTCAGAATCTATAAAGGGGTATAGCGAAAAAACATTGTATTAGAAAAGTATGTTTTCGAACATTCAATAAATAAATAGAGATATGCATCACAAATACAATAACAAACAAAATGTTGATTTTGTGATAAACATAACAAATACAAAGTTGACTTTAAAAATATCAATTTCATATTGTTGTTATTTAAGGTTTTATTATTTTGGTTTATGGGGTTTTTCTTCTCGCGTACCCAATTGCTTTCATTAAACCGCACGAGTATTTTATTTTTACCGCCGGACGGTACCCTAAAAATAAAATAAGGATAATTTATGCGGCTTAGTGATTATTTTCCAGAATCATCAATCTCAGTTATACATTCAGCAAAAGATTGGCAGGAAGCTATCGATTTCTCGATGGTATCATTGCTGGATAAAAACTATATCAGCGAGAATTACATTCAGGCAATTAAAGATTCCACCATTAACAATGGCCCTTATTATATTCTCGCACCAGGCGTGGCAATGCCTCATGCGCGACCGGAATGTGGGGCGCTTAAAACCGGGATGTCTTTGACATTACTTGAACAAGGTGTTTATTTTCCGGGGAATGACGAACCAATTAAATTACTCATCGGACTCTCTGCTGCCGATGCCGATTCGCACATTGGCGCTATTCAGGCGTTAAGTGAATTACTGTGCGAAGAAGAAATACTCGAACAACTCTTAACAGCATCATCAGAAAAACAATTAGCGGACATTATCAGCCGCGGATAATTACTCTCTCCTCTACAGGATAATATTATGGAAAACAAGTCTGCTCGTGCAAAGGTCCAGGCTTTTGGGGGCTTTTTGACTGCAATGGTCATCCCCAATATTGGTGCTTTTATTGCCTGGGGTTTTATTACTGCGTTATTTATTCCCACCGGTTGGCTGCCTAACGAACATTTCGCCAAAATTGTCGGCCCGATGATTACCTATTTATTGCCCGTGATGATTGGTTCTACCGGTGGTCATCTGGTCGGCGGTAAACGCGGCGCGGTCATGGGCGGAATAGGTACTATTGGTGTGATCGTCGGCGCAGAGATCCCGATGTTCCTTGGCTCAATGATTATGGGGCCGCTCGGTGGTCTGGTCATAAAATATGTTGATAAGGCACTGGAAAAACGCATACCTGCCGGTTTTGAGATGGTTATCAATAACTTCTCATTAGGTATCGCGGGGATGCTCCTTTGCCTGCTGGGTTTTGAAGTGATCGGCCCGGCGGTGTTAATTGCCAATACTTTCGTCAAAGAGTGTATTGAGGCGCTGGTACATGCGGGTTATCTGCCTCTGCTGTCAGTCATCAATGAACCGGCGAAAGTGCTTTTCCTTAATAATGCGATCGATCAGGGCGTCTATTATCCGCTGGGAATGCAACAGGCTTCGGTTAACGGTAAATCCATCTTCTTTATGGTGGCCTCTAACCCAGGTCCGGGCCTGGGGCTGCTGCTGGCGTTTACCTTGTTTGGTAAAGGGATGAGTAAACGTTCTGCGCCCGGGGCGATGATTATTCACTTCCTCGGTGGGATCCACGAACTGTATTTCCCATATGTGCTGATGAAGCCGCTGACTATTATTGCCATGATTGCGGGCGGTATGTCTGGCACCTGGATGTTTAACTTACTGGACGGTGGTCTGGTGGCTGGCCCAAGTCCGGGGTCTATCTTTGCTTACCTGGCGCTGACGCCGAAAGGTTCGTTCCTGGCGACAATTGCCGGTGTTACGGTAGGTACCCTGGTGTCCTTTGCTATCACTTCGCTGATACTGAAGATGGAAAAAACGGTGGAAACGGAGAGCGAAGATGAGTTTGCTCAGTCAGCCAATGCGGTTAAGGCGATGAAACAAGAGGGTGCATTCTCGTTAAGCAGGGTTAAGCGTATCGCCTTTGTTTGCGATGCGGGGATGGGCTCCAGTGCGATGGGCGCGACCACCTTCCGTAAACGCCTGGAAAAAGCGGGGCTGGCAATTGAAGTAAAACATTACGCCATAGAAAACGTGCCTGCGGATGCGGATATCGTCGTTACTCATGCCAGTCTGGAAGGGCGCGTGAAACGTGTGACGGATAAACCACTGATATTGATTAATAACTATATTGGCGATCCAAAACTCGACACTTTATTTAATCAATTAACCGCCGAACATAAACACTGATTACAGAGGTAAAAATGAAAACCAAAGTTGCTGCTATTTATGGCAAGCGGGATGTCCGTCTGCGCGAATTTGAACTGCCAGAAATTACCGATAATGAATTACTGGTGAGTGTGATTTCTGACAGCGTCTGTTTATCCACCTGGAAAGCGGCGTTACTCGGTAGTGAACATAAACGCGTACCCGACGATTTAGAAAATCATCCGGTCATTACCGGGCATGAATGTGCCGGGGTTATTGTCGAAGTGGGTAAAAATCTCACTGGCAAATATAAAAAAGGCCAGCGTTTTGTATTGCAACCGGCGATGGGGTTACCAAGCGGATATTCAGCGGGCTACAGCTACGAATATTTTGGCGGCAATGCCACTTATATGATTATTCCCGAAATCGCCATTAATTTGGGCTGCGTATTACCGTATCACGGCTCTTATTTTGCTGCGGCGTCGCTGGCAGAGCCTATGTGCTGCATTATTGGTGCTTATCATGCCAATTATCACACCACGCAATATGTTTATGAGCATCGCATGGGCGTCAAACCTGGCGGTAATATTGCACTGCTGGCGTGTGCAGGTCCGATGGGCATTGGCGCTATCGATTACGCCATTAACGGCGGCATACAACCGTCGCGGGTGGTGGTGGTCGATATCGACGACAAACGTCTGGCGCAGGTACAGAAGCTGCTGCCGGTGGAACTGGCGGCCAGTAAAGGCATTGAGCTGGTGTATGTGAATACCAAAGGGATGAGCGATCCTGTACAGATGCTGCGGGCGCTGACAGGAGATGCCGGGTTCGATGACATTTTTGTTTATGCGGCGGTGCCTGCTGTCGTTGAGATGGCTGATGAATTACTGGCGGAAGATGGCTGTCTGAACTTCTTTGCCGGGCCGACGGATAAAAACTTCAAAGTGCCGTTTAATTTCTACAACGTTCATTACAACAGCACGCACGTCGTCGGTACATCCGGCGGTTCAACGGACGACATGAAAGAGGCGATTGCCCTTAGCGCCACTGGGCAGTTACAGCCGTCGTTTATGGTGACCCATATCGGTGGCCTGGATGCGGTGCCAGAAACCGTGCTCAATCTGCCGGATATCCCTGGCGGTAAAAAACTCATTTATAACGGCGTGACCATGCCGCTCACTGCCATTGCCGATTTTGCCGAAAAAGGCAAAACCGATCCGCTGTTTAAAGAGTTGGCGCGGCTGGTTGAGGAAACGCACGGCATCTGGAATGAACAGGCCGAGAAATATCTGCTGGCACAATTTGGCGTTGATATCGGGGAGGCCGCGCAATGATGTCCCTGGCGTGGCCATTATTTCGCGTTACGGAACAGGCAGCGTTGGCTGCCTGGCCGCAAACCGGATGTGGCGACAAAAATAAAATTGATGGCCTGGCGGTCACCGCGATGCGCCAGGCATTAAACGACGTCGCTTTTCGTGGACGAATGGTTATCGGCGAAGGAGAAATTGACCATGCGCCGATGCTGTGGATTGGCGAAGAGGTGGGCAAAGGCGATGGGCCAGAAGTCGATATCGCGGTTGATCCCATTGAAGGCACGCGGATGGTGGCGATGGGGCAGAGCAATGCGCTGGCGGTCATGGCTTTCGCCCCTCGAGATAGCCTGTTACATGCACCCGATATGTATATGAAAAAGCTGGTTGTTAATCGACTGGCTGCCGGGGCGATTGATCTGTCTTTGCCTCTGGCGGACAACTTGCGTAACGTGGCGCGGGCGTTAGGTAAACCGCTGGACAAGCTGCGCATGGTTACGCTGGATAAACCGCGTCTGAGTGCCGCGATTGAGGAAGCAACACAGCTGGGGGTGAAAGTTTTTGCCCTGCCGGATGGCGATGTCGCCGCCAGCGTGCTGACCTGCTGGCAGGATAATCCTTACGACGTGATGTACACCATCGGCGGCGCGCCGGAAGGCGTGATTTCTGCCTGTGCAGTCAAAGCGTTAGGCGGAGATATGCAGGCGGAATTAATCGATTTTTGTCAGGCTAAAGGGGATTACACGGAAAATCGGCAGATTGCAGAGCAGGAGCGCAAGCGTTGCAAGGCAATGGGCGTTGAAGTGAACCGTGTGTACTCGCTCGACGAACTGGTGAGGGGGAACGATATCCTCTTTAGCGCTACGGGCGTCACGGGCGGCGAGCTGGTGAACGGTATCCAACAGACGGCGAATGGGGTGCGGACGCAGACATTACTGATCGGCGGCGCGGACCAAACGTGTAATATAATAGACTCCCTGCATTGATGGTGATCTATCGGAAGACCAATGGCGACGCTGACAGAAGATGATGTGCTTGAGCAACTGGATGCACAGGACAATTTATTTTCATTTATGAAAACTGCGCATTCTATTTTGCTCCAGGGAATACGCCAGTTTCTGCCGTCGCTGTTTGTCGATAACGATGAAGAGATCGTGGAATATGCAGTGAAGCCGTTACTTGCCCAAAGCGGCCCGCTTGACGATATTGATGTTGCACTGCGTTTGATTTATGCGCTGGGGAAAATGGATAAATGGCTGTACGCCGATATCACGCATTTTTCCCAGTTCTGGCATTACCTGAACGAACAGGATGAAGCGCCCGGATTTGCCGATGACATGACCTGGGATTTTATCAGCAACGTCAATAGCATAACCTGCAATGCGACGCTCTATGACGCGTTGAAAGCGATGAAGTTCGCCGATTTCGCCGTCTGGTCAGAGGCGCGTTTTAGCGGAATGGTCAAAACGGCGCTGACGCTGGCAGTAACGACCACCTTAAAGGAATTAACGCCGTGAAAATTGAATTAACGGTGAATGGGCTGAACGTGCAAGCGCAGTACCATGATGAAGAGATAAAACGCGTGCATAAACCGTTGCTGCGTATGCTGGCAGCCTTACAGACGGTAAATCCGCAGCGGCGTACGGTGGTTTTTCTTTGCGCTCCGCCGGGGACGGGGAAATCTACCCTAACCACCTTCTGGGAATATCTCGCGCAACAAGACCCGGAACTGCCCGCTATTCAGACGCTGCCGATGGATGGTTTTCACCATTACAATAGCTGGCTGGATGCGCATCAATTGCGCCCCTTCAAAGGCGCACCAGAGACATTTGACGTAGCGAAACTGGCGGAAAATCTGCGCCAGGTCGTGGAAGGGGATTGTACGTGGCCGCAGTATGATCGACAAAAGCATGATCCTGTTGAAGATGCGTTGCACGTTACCGCACCAATAATCATTGTCGAAGGAAACTGGCTATTGCTGGATGACGATAACTGGCGCCAGCTAGCGCAATTTTGTGATTTCTCGATCTTTATCAATGCGCCAGCTACTGCGTTGCGGGAACGACTGATGGGGCGCAAGCTGGCGGGAGGGTTATCGCTGACAGACGCAGAAGCTTTTTATGACCGTACCGACGGGCCGAATGTTCGCCGGGTGCTGGAAGAGAGTCTGCCTGCAAATTTGACCTTAATGATGACCGCTACGGGTGAATATCGTCTGGTGGATTAATGTTCCTGATTAGACCATCTTCCAGTCGCACCACACGAGAGAAATGACGCCGGGTAAATGCGGCGTCATGACTGATTGCTACGACACTCGTGCCTCGCTGGCGGCACTTCTCCAGCCAGCTTTCAAACACGCTCAACCAATTTTCGTCAAAATCCCGACTCGGCTCGTCCAGCAGCAATAGTGGCGGAGAGAGTGCTTCCAGGCAGGCGACGGCGACCATCCGTCGCTGCGCACTATGCAGATCCAACGGGTGCGCGCTGGCAGTGTCTGCTAACTGACAACATTGCAGGGCAGCATGGGTACGTTGAGTGATTTCATCCGCCGGGCATTTTTGCAGTTTCAAACCAAATGCGATCTCGTCAGCGACGGTGCTGTGAAAAAGTTGGTTTTCCGCTTCCTGAAACAGTACGCCAATCTTTGCCGCGCGCTGGCGGTTTTTCAGGTTTTTCATCGCCTGTTGTTGCAGCATAACCGTACCGGCTGTGGGCGTAAGAAGACCTGCCATTACTCGTAACAGCGTCGATTTCCCTGCGCCATTGTCACCGGTCAGCGCCAACCATTCACCTTGTTTGAGTTGCAGAGAAATGTCGCAAAGACAATCCGTTGCCGCGCCAGGCCAGCGATAAGATATCTGATTTAACGTTAACATAGTGGCTGGAGCGCTCCGTTTTGCAATTGCCACGCTTGCTGGCAGTAGTTCAGGAAAGGTGTGCGATGACGTTCAAAAAGAATAATCAGCGAACCACGTTCAAACGCCCAGTGTTGTAAGCGCTGCAACAGCATTTCGCTGGCCTGCGGCGTCAGGCGGCTAAAGGCTTCATCAAGAATTAATAGCTTTGGCTGCATCGCGATGGCGCAGGCGATGACCACGCGCTGTGTCTCTCCACCGGAGAGTGTTGCCGGGTGACGATGGCGCAACGGCTGGCACTCGGTCAGAGTCAGGGCGGCATCAATCCGCGCCATAATCTCTGCTTCAGCAAGACACAGATTTTCTGGCCCAAAGGCAACTTCTTCTTCCACGCTAAAGGTACAGCCGGAGAGCTGCAAATAGGGCGATTGCTGGACGAGCTGGATGGTGGCGGATTGTTCATTAAGCGGGAGATGCCCAATGGGCGTACCGAGGAGCGTCCCCGTGCCTGTTATCTCTCCTGGCAGAAAGTCCGGATACCAGCCCGCCATCAGCTGTGCCAGCGTACTTTTGCCACTGCCGTTGTCACCAAAGATGGCGACCATCCCCGGTTTGACATAGTGAAAGTTATAACAGAACGGAGGATGCGTTGAGTGTGTCGGGCAATAACGGAACTGTTCTAACGTAACCATATCCACGCTCCGAATTCTGTCAGCATCAGCAAGATCATGGTGTAACGCGCTACGCGTTGTAGGGTGCTATCGGCTGGTGCCCACAACGTTGTTCGTCGGTTGTGGATCCGAAATGCCCGCATATCCAGCGCCGCACCGCGGACAGCAAGATCGTTTAGCGCATTGTGTGTTAGCGGAATAATTAACGCGGGCATCGCACGTAAACGCTGATACCAGCCCTCATCCAGCGGCACGCCGCGGGCACGCTGCGCTTCATGAATAATCGCTAATTGCCGTTTTAACTGCTCAACGACCAATAACGGCCCGGCAAACAGATAAGCGACGCCTGGCGGCAGGCGAGAAGCAAACAGAGCGCGGATAAAACATTGCACGGGGACGTACTGCATCCACAACTGTGAGGTTGAAACAATCGCCAGAATCCGCAACCAGAGCGTAATAGCATGCGTCCAACGCTCCGGCGAACGCGGCGTGCCGCTTAGCCATTCTGTTAGCCAGCCACCGTGTACCAGCCACAGCCCGGCTCCCAGCGAGAACATCAGCCAGGCGACATATTTTGCACGCCGCCGCGTGGCCTTTAGCGCAATAAGGCAAAAAAAGGTCGCCGCGCTATAGATCGGCAAAATGGTCTGCGCGGGCAGGATAAGCGTGGTGCAGGCCGCCAATGCCCATAGTGTTAATGAGGTAAATGGATGCATTTAGCGCACGGCAGCCATTGCCGGAAAATGGCGCGTGGTGCGAATCGGCAGCTGGCGCAGTAAAAGCCAGACAATCACCGCTGTAAGAGTTTTATCGACCAGGTTCGCGCCTATCACCGTAATCGCCACTGACTCCACCAGGTTTTGCCCCATCGAGTGCATCCAGGCAACGAACAAATCGGCTCCGCTACCGGTGACACCGCCGAACAGCGCAGTACGCAGCGGTACAGCGACGACCGTTACCGCAAGCGTAATAATCACGCCGCTGACAACGACTTTTGGTAGGGTGCGAAACCAACCCGCTCGCGCCAGCCAACCGGCGACCAGGCCGATGACCATCGCCACGGGCGCAAATGCGGCGGCGATCGGGTCGGTCAGCAATCCCCAGAGTAAATTGGTCAGTAAACCGGTCAGCATCCCGATCACCGGACCAAGCAGTACCGCGCTAATAAGTGTGCCGATGGAGTCGAGAAATATAGGTAATTTGACCATGCTGGCCAGTTGCCCGCCGATCATATTGATGGCGATAGATATAACGATTAACACCAGCACCTGACTGGAAAAGTGGCTACGCGCCATAAGAAAACCTCTCTGAAAGTAGTTATTTAACGGGGGAAATATGCAACTCGTCGTAACCAGAAAGCGCGCAAGGTTGGCGGCTAAACGCCAGTTCCTCAAGGCTACCGATCACCAGTTCAAGCGTGGTCCGCACGGTACAGCCGGGCATCATATGACCGCCAAGCATCGTGCCGTGTGGATCGGAAACGCAGAGATGAAGATGCTCACCACTCTGTTCCAACGTGCCGTTTAGTGAGATCACTTCGAATGTACCGTTCAGGAGCGTGGTGCCTTCTTGCCCGGCATAGCGCAAGGCGATGTCAGTCAGGCTACCGGTACAGCCTGCAATCCAGGCGGCATGAAGTTGCTGCTGCTGTGCAAAAGCGTGTAGCTGGGAAAAAACTTCCTGCCCGGGGAGGAGGCGCAGTGCGTAAAAGCGTGCGGAGGAAGAATATGGGTAGGGCAATGTCATCATTGGAGTACTCCGAAACTCGGACGTATTGCGGATAATATCGACGCTGCATCAGTCATATTCTGATAAAAGTCAGGGTTTGTGACGGCACAACGAAAAGATTTTGCTACGCTTATTCGTGATTCTGCAAAGTGGAATAAATTCCACAGGGGCGGGGCTGAAAACGTGACGTAAGTCAGATATTTG
Organism: Shigella dysenteriae; assembly: GCF_022354085.1. Classification (NCBI taxonomy): domain Bacteria; kingdom Pseudomonadati; phylum Pseudomonadota; class Gammaproteobacteria; order Enterobacterales; family Enterobacteriaceae; genus Shigella; species Shigella dysenteriae. The sequence goes on along the minus strand of NZ_CP055055.1, from coordinate 3,882,234 downwards.
TTTTCTTTGACTGGACAATCATTCCTTTTATTCCACGTTTCGCTTATCCTAGCTGAAGCGTTTCAGTCGATTAAATGTTCGACAATTAACCAATCAGTCGCAGTTTGCGACAGGTAAGGTTTCCCCGGACGATTTGCTGGATTACTCTGTCTGGCAAATTTGCTCAGGGAAAACCTTGCAGGAGATCTATGACCGTACGCGTAGCGATAAATGGCTTCGGTCGCATCGGGCGTAATGTGGTTCGTGCTTTGTATGAATCCGGACGCCGGGCGGAAATTACCGTGGTGGCAATCAACGAACTGGCGGATGCTGCGGGCATGGCGCATTTGTTGAAATATGACACCAGCCATGGCCGTTTTGCATGGGAAGTACGACAGGAACGCGATCAACTTTTTGTTGGTGATGACGCCATCCGCGTATTGCATGAACGTTCACTGCAATCGCTCCCCTGGCGTGAACTTGGCGTTGATGTAGTCCTCGACTGCACCGGCGTATATGGCTCCCGCGAGCATGGCGAAGCGCATATTGCCGCCGGGGCCAAAAAAGTGCTCTTTTCACATCCTGGCAGTAACGATCTCGACGCGACCGTTGTTTACGGCGTCAATCAGGATCAACTTCGTGCGGAACACCGCATCGTTTCTAACGCTTCCTGTACCACGAATTGCATAATTCCCGTCATCAAATTGTTAGATGATGCGTACGGTATTGAGTCCGGCACTGTGACCACAATTCACTCCGCCATGCACGATCAACAGGTTATTGATGCATACCATCCTGACCTGCGTCGCACCCGGGCAGCCAGCCAGTCGATCATTCCGGTCGATACTAAACTGGCCGCCGGTATCACACGATTTTTTCCGCAATTTAACGATCGCTTTGAAGCGATTGCGGTACGTGTGCCAACCATAAATGTGACGGCAATCGATTTAAGCGTGACGGTGAAGAAACCTGTAAAAGCCAATGAAGTCAACCTGTTGCTGCAAAAAGCAGCACAAGGTGCATTTCATGGTATAGTTGACTATACGGAATTGCCGTTGGTCTCTGTAGATTTTAACCACGATCCGCACAGTGCCATTGTCGATGGCACCCAAACCCGGGTCAGTGGCGCACACCTGATCAAAACGTTGGTCTGGTGCGATAACGAATGGGGCTTTGCTAACCGAATGCTCGACACGACGTTAGCTATGGCTACTGTTGCTTTCAGGTAAGACGCAAGCAGCGTCTGCAAAACTTTTAGAATCAACGAGAGGATTCACCATGTCTGTAATTAAGATGACCGATCTGGATCTTGCTGGGAAACGTGTATTTATCCGTGCGGATCTGAACGTACCAGTAAAAGACGGGAAAGTAACCAGCGACGCGCGTATCCGTGCTTCTCTGCCGACCATCGAACTGGCCCTGAAACAAGGCGCAAAAGTGATGGTAACTTCCCACCTGGGTCGTCCTACCGAAGGCGAGTACAACGAAGAATTCTCTCTGCTGCCGGTTGTTAACTACCTGAAAGACAAACTGTCTAACCCGGTTCGTCTGGTTAAAGATTACCTCGACGGCGTTGACGTTGCTGAAGGTGAACTGGTTGTTCTGGAAAACGTTCGCTTCAACAAAGGCGAGAAGAAAGACGACGAAACCCTGTCCAAAAAATACGCTGCACTGTGTGACGTGTTCGTAATGGACGCATTCGGTACTGCTCACCGCGCGCAGGCTTCTACTCACGGTATCGGTAAATTCGCTGACGTTGCGTGCGCAGGCCCGCTGCTGGCAGCTGAACTGGACGCGCTGGGTAAAGCACTGAAAGAACCTGCTCGCCCGATGGTGGCTATCGTTGGTGGTTCTAAAGTATCTACCAAACTGACCGTTCTGGACTCCCTGTCTAAAATCGCTGACCAGCTGATTGTTGGTGGTGGTATCGCTAACACCTTTATCGCGGCACAAGGCCACGATGTGGGTAAATCCCTGTACGAAGCTGACCTGGTTGACGAAGCAAAACGTCTGCTGACCACCTGCAACATCCCGGTTCCGTCTGATGTTCGCGTAGCAACCGAGTTCTCTGAAACCGCTCCGGCTACCCTGAAATCTGTTAACGATGTGAAAGCTGACGAGCAGATCCTGGATATCGGTGATGCTTCCGCTCAGGAACTGGCTGAAATCCTGAAGAATGCGAAAACCATTCTGTGGAACGGTCCGGTTGGCGTGTTCGAATTCCCGAACTTCCGCAAAGGTACTGAAATCGTGGCTAACGCTATCGCAGACAGCGAAGCGTTCTCCATCGCTGGCGGCGGCGACACTCTGGCAGCAATCGACCTGTTCGGCATTGCTGACAAAATCTCCTACATCTCCACTGGCGGCGGCGCATTCCTCGAATTCGTGGAAGGTAAAGTACTGCCTGCAGTAGCGATGCTCGAAGAGCGCGCTAAGAAGTAAAAAATCACAGGGCAGGGAAACCTGCCCTTGTTTCAGCGCGCTTTTAGAGCACGCATTTTTTCATACTCTAAATAATTCGAGTTGCAGGAAGGCGACAAGAGAGTGAATCCCCAGGAGCTTACATAAGTAAGTGACTGGGGTGAGCGAACGCAAACGCAGCACATGCAACTTGAAGTATGACGAGTATAAGGCCCGACGATACAGGACAAGAGACATGTCTAAGATTTTTGATTTCGTAAAACCTGGCGTAATCACTGGTGATGACGTACAGAAAGTTTTCCAGGTAGCAAAAGAAAACAACTTCGCACTGCCAGCAGTAAACTGCGTCGGTACTGACTCCATCAACGCCGTACTGGAAACCGCTGCTAAAGTTAAAGCGCCGGTTATCGTTCAGTTCTCCAACGGTGGTGCTTCCTTTATCGCTGGTAAAGGCGTGAAATCTGACGTTCCGCAGGGTGCTGCTATCCTGGGCGCGATCTCTGGTGCGCATCACGTTCACCAGATGGCTGAACACTATGGTGTTCCGGTGATCCTGCATACCGACCACTGCGCGAAGAAACTGCTGCCGTGGATCGACGGTCTGCTGGACGCGGGTGAAAAACACTTCGCTGCTACCGGTAAGCCGCTGTTCTCTTCTCACATGATCGACCTGTCTGAAGAATCTCTGCAAGAGAACATCGAAATCTGCTCTAAATACCTGGAGCGTATGTCCAAAATCGGCATGACTCTGGAAATCGAACTGGGTTGCACCGGTGGTGAAGAAGACGGCGTGGACAACAGCCACATGGACGCTTCTGCACTGTACACCCAGCCGGAAGACGTTGATTACGCATACACCGAGCTGAGCAAAATCAGCCCGCGTTTCACCATCGCAGCGTCCTTCGGTAACGTACACGGTGTTTACAAGCCGGGTAACGTGGTTCTGACTCCGACCATCCTGCGTGATTCTCAGGAATATGTTTCTAAGAAACACAACCTGCCGCACAACAGCCTGAACTTCGTATTCCACGGTGGTTCCGGTTCTACTGCTCAGGAAATCAAAGACTCCGTAAGCTACGGCGTAGTGAAAATGAACATCGATACCGATACCCAATGGGCAACCTGGGAAGGCGTTCTGAACTACTACAAAGCGAACGAAGCTTATCTGCAGGGTCAGCTGGGTAACCCGAAAGGCGAAGATCAGCCGAACAAGAAATACTACGATCCGCGCGTATGGCTGCGTGCCGGTCAGACTTCGATGATCGCTCGTCTGGAAAAAGCATTCCAGGAACTGAACGCGATCGACGTTCTGTAAGATATTCCTTTCTGCTTATCTCAAGGCCCGCTCTGCGGGTCTTTTTTTTGCCAAAAGAAAAATTGCCTGATGCGCTACGCTTATCAGGCCTACACGTATCCTGCAATATATTGAATTCGCAGGTTTTTGTAGGCCGGATAAGGCGTTCACGCCGCATCCGGCATGACAAAGCGCACATTGATATCTGTCTGAGCCCCGCTCTGCGGGGCTTTTTTTCGCCAAAAGCAAGGTGATACAGATGAGAAATCTGTGATCTATTTGGCAAAATTATGCTTTATTGTTTACCCTTGTCAGACTGCCCGTCATAAGGCGGCGGAGTGTATTTCTCCATTTTGAGTCAGTTGAAAAGGAATATTGAATGGAAGATTTGAATGTTGTCGATAGCATAAACGGTGCGGGAAGCTGGCTGGTGGCTAACCAGGCGCTGCTGCTAAGTTATGCAGTAAACATCGTGGCGGCACTCGCGATCATCATCGTTGGTTTGATTATCGCGCGGATGATTTCCAACGCGGTGAATCGCCTGATGATCTCCCGTAAAATCGATGCCACTGTTGCTGATTTTCTTTCTGCATTAGTCCGTTACGGTATTATCGCCTTTACGCTAATCGCTGCACTGGGACGCGTGGGTGTACAAACCGCGTCCGTCATTGCTGTACTCGGTGCCGCAGGCTTAGCTGTTGGTCTGGCTTTGCAGGGGTCACTTTCTAACCTGGCCGCTGGCGTGTTACTTGTCATGTTCCGCCCGTTCCGTGCCGGAGAATATGTTGACCTCGGCGGCGTAGCCGGTACTGTGCTGAGTGTGCAGATTTTCTCCACCACCATGCGTACTGCAGACGGTAAAATTATCGTTATTCCGAACGGTAAAATTATTGCCGGAAATATTATTAACTTCTCCCGCGAGCCAGTTCGCCGTAACGAGTTTATTATTGGCGTGGCGTATGATTCCGATATCGATCAGGTTAAGCAGATCCTGACCAATATTATCCAGTCTGAAGATCGCATTTTGAAAGATCGCGAAATGACTGTGCGCCTGAACGAACTTGGTGCATCGTCGATTAATTTCGTGGTCCGCGTCTGGAGCAACAGCGGCGATCTGCAAAACGTGTACTGGGATGTGCTGGAGCGTATTAAACGTGAATTTGATGCCGCCGGTATCAGCTTCCCGTACCCGCAAATGGATGTGAACTTTAAGCGGGTGAAAGAAGACAAAGCTGCGTAATCAACGCTGAGGCCAGATAATACTTTCTGGCCTCTCTCTTATTAGTTTTTCTGATTGCCAATTAATATTATCAATTTCCGCTAATAACAATCCCGCGATATAGTCTCTGCATCAGATACTTAATTCGGAATACCAAACGTGATTTCTTATTACTTTCAAGGTCTTGCACTTGGTGCTGCTATGATCCTACCGCTCGGTCCACAAAATGCTTTTGTGATGAATCAGGGCATTCGTCGTCAGTACCACATTATGATTGCCTTACTTTGCGCTATCAGCGATTTGGTCCTGATTTGCGCCGGGATTTTTGGTGGCAGCGCGTTATTGATGCAGTCGCCGTGGTTGCTGGCGCTGGTCACCTGGGGCGGCGTAGCCTTCTTGCTCTGGTATGGTTTTGGCGCTTTTAAAACAGCGATGAGCAGTAATATTGAGTTAGCCAGTGCCGAAGTCCTGAAGCAAGGAAGATGGAAAATTATCGCCACCATGTTGGCAGTGACCTGGCTGAATCCGCATGTTTACCTGGATACTTTTGTTGTACTGGGCAGCCTTGGTGGGCAGCTTGACGTCGAACCAAAACGTTGGTTTGCGCTCGGGACAATTAGCGCCTCTTTCCTGTGGTTCTTTGGTCTGGCTATTCTCGCAGCCTGGCTGGCACCGCGCCTGCGCACGGCAAAATCACAGCGCATTATCAATCTGGTAGTGGGATGTGTCATGTGGTTTATAGCCTTGCAGCTGGCGAGAGACGGTATTGCTCATGCACAAGCCTTGTTCAGTTAGGCGCTATCTGATGGAAAAATAAAACAGAGGCGCTAAGCTTGCCTCCAGAGGTCCTGAATTTTTGGCAAGTCAATTAACACGGAGAGACTAACGTGAAGTTCAAAGTTATCGCCCTGGCGGCATTAATGGGTATTAGCGGGATAGCAGCGCAGGCTAACGAATTGCCGGATGGACCGCATATTGTCACCTCCGGTACGGCAAGCGTGGATGCGGTGCCAGACATTGCCACTCTTGCGATTGAAGTTAACGTGGCCGCGAAGGATGCCGCTACTGCCAAGAAACAGGCAGATGAGCGCGTCGCACAATACATTTCCTTCCTTGAACTCAATCAGATCGCGAAAAAAGATATCAGCTCAGCGAACTTACGCACCCAGCCAGATTATGATTATCAGGATGGTAAAAGTATCCTGAAAGGCTACCGCGCAGTGAGAACGGTGGAAGTCACGCTCCGTCAGTTAGACAAACTGAATTCCTTGCTGGACGGCGCGCTGAAGGCGGGTCTTAACGAAATTCGTTCTGTGTCGCTGGGCGTGGCGCAGCCGGATGCCTATAAAGACAAAGCGCGTAAGGCAGCGATTGATAACGCGATTCATCAGGCGCAGGAACTGGCGAACGGCTTTCATCGTAAACTGGGGCCGGTATATAGCGTGCGCTACCATGTTTCCAACTATCAGCCCAGCCCAATGGTGCGGATGATGAAAGCCGATGCCGCGCCGGTGTCCGCCCAGGAAACTTACGAGCAGGCCGCTATTCAGTTTGATGATCAGGTCGATGTGGTCTTCCAGTTAGAACCTGTGGATCAACAACCCGCTAAAACACCTGCAGCACAATAATACTTGTAGCCCGACGTATTCGTCGGGCTAATGCCTTTACCCGATATTGCCTCCTTTTTCTGTAATTTTCTGTAAAACCATGACGTAATCACCTATCTTTGCTCGCGGTTTCATCAAGGATAGGCTGACTGAAACGGTTAAGCGGACAAGGATGCGGGGGAGGGGGGATGGACATTTTTATTTCGAAAAAGATGCGCAATTTCATTTTATTAGCGCAAACCAATAATATTGCCCGGGCGGCAGAAAAAATCCATATGACGGCTTCGCCATTTGGTAAAAGCATTGCCGCGCTGGAAGAACAAATTGGCTATACGCTATTTACCCGCAAAGATAATAATATCAGCCTCAATAAAGCCGGACAGGAACTGTATCAAAAACTGTTCCCGGTTTATCAACGGCTTTCTGCGATTGATAATGAAATCCATAACTCAGGGCGTCGTTCACGAGAAATTGTGATTGGCATAGATAATACTTATCCGACAATTATTTTCGATCAGTTGATTAGTCTCGGAGATAAGTATGAAGGCGTGACCGCCCAGCCAGTTGAGTTCAGCGAAAACGGCGTTATCGATAATCTTTTTGACCGCCAGTTAGATTTTATTATCTCCCCACAGCATGTATCTGCACGAGTTCAGGAACTGGAAAACCTGACTATCAGTGAACTACCACCGCTGCGATTAGGCTTTCTCGTTTCTCGCCGTTATGAAGAGCGTCAAGAGCAAGAGCTGCTTCAGGAGCTGCCCTGGCTACAAATGCGCTTTCAGAACCGGGCCAACTTCGAAGCAATGATTGATGCGAATATGCGACCTTGTGGGATCAATCCAACCATTATTTATCGTCCCTACAGTTTTATGGCCAAAATCAGCGCCGTGGAGCGCGGACATTTTCTGACGGTGATCCCGCATTTTGCCTGGCGACTGGTGAATCCGGCAACGCTGAAATATTTTGATGCGCCGCACAGGCCGATGTATATGCAGGAATATCTTTATTCAATCAGAAATCATCGTTATACCGCCACGATGCTTCAGCATATTGCTGAAGATCGTGACGGGACAAACCATTAACCCAGCATCGAGCCGGTTGCAATTAAATTACGGTGTAAGTCGAAGACGTGGCTAAGATCGTGGTGAATATGTCCGCCAGGCGCATTTTCCAGATAGCGATGCAGATAATCCCGATACATAGGATGTGCACAATTATCAATGATCGTGCGGGCGCGTTGAAGCGGGGAAAGACCGCGCAGATCGGCGATCCCTTGTTCGGTGATGATCACTTTGACGCTGTGTTCGCTGTGATCAACATGGCTGCACATTGGCACGACGGTTGAGATCTTGCCTTCTTTAGCAATCGACGGGGCCATAAAGATCGACAGATACGCGTTGCGTTCAAAATCACCGCTGCCGCCGATGCCGTTCATCAGATCGACCCCGGCTACGTGCGTTGAGTTGGCATGCCCGTAAATATCAAACTCCAGGCCGACGTTCAGAGCGATGACGCCCAGACGACGGATGATTTCCGGGTTATTGGAAATCTCCTGCGGACGCAACACAATGCGGCTGGCAAAGTAATCCATATTGTCGTAAATCTTGCGCAGGGAATCGGCCGAGATTGTCAGGCTGGAGGCGCTGGCCCCGCTGATTTTGCCGGTTTCCAGTAAATGCACCACCGATTCCTGTAGCACTTCCGAATACATCATAAACGGAGGAATTTCCGGGTTTTCCCCCAGACGCGCCATTACCGCATTATTGATATTGCCCACGCCACTTTGCAGCGGCAGAAATTCCGGCGGAATACGCCCATGCGCCATTTCCTGCAATAAGAACGTGACCACGTTATCGGCAATCTGCTGGCACATGGGATTTTGCTTATCCAGCATATTACCGGCGTCAGGCAAGTTGGTTTCCACGACGGCGACAATCTTTTTCGGATCGATTTGCACATAGCGGGTACCGACACGATCCATTGCATGGAAGATCGACACGCTATTACGCCGCGGTGGCGCGCCAGGAATCACAATATCTGCCAGTTCTGCAACGCGCGGATCGTGATAGTGATTAAGTTCAATGATCACTTTCTTCGCCCGCAGCAGCCATGTCGGCGCATTACCGATCCCGCTGGTTAACCAGACTCGACCATCCGGTGCCAGTGCCGATGCTTCGATGACGGCAACATCAATGTCGCCGAAGAAACCGTAATTGACCATTTGCGCCACTTCGCTCAAATGCAGGTCAACGAAACTCACCGCGCCCTGATTGATCTTTTTACGTAAACCGGACGATGTTTGATATGGCGCACGCCAGGAAACAGCATCGGCGTCAGAAAGTACATCGTCAGCGGCGGCGCTGATTGACGCCCCCGTCAGCAGGCGAATTTGATACGGCTTTTTGGCCTCATGCTGTTCGTTAGCTCTGCGGGCAATCGCGGTGGGTAGGGCTTTCGGCGAACCCGCTGGGGTAAAGCCGCTAAATGCCACCATGTCGTTATGCTGGATAATTTCTGCCGCTTCATCGGCGGTCATCCTTGTCCACTGAGTTTCCATTTTTACTCCTTCGTTCGCAGGGATTAATGACCAACGAAATTAGGTTTACGTTTTTCGAGGAAAGCGCTCATCCCTTCCTGGTAATCTTCGCTGTCATAAACCGCGCGGCGCATCCCCTGAATACGTTCAAATTCATCGGAGTTCATGGTGTGCGCTTCGCCCAGTACACGCAGCTCTTCTTTGATAACGGCAATGGCTAACGGCGCTTTCTCAGAGATGTGGTGCGCCATTTGTAAGGTGAAATCTTCCAGTTCTTCCACCTCCACAACATGGTTGAGGATGCCGACAGCCAGCGCGCGTTGGGCGGTGATTGGCGAAGCGGTAAAAATCAGCTCTTTGACAATGTGGAAGCCCGCGTCGCGGGTCAGGTTGTGAATGCCGACCAGGTTATACGGGACGCCGAGGTTTACAGGCGTCATTGAGAAGGTTGAGGTACTGGCGGCGATGATCAGATCGGAACTCATGATCATTTCAAATGCTCCACCCCAAACACTACCTTCCACCATCGAAATGATCGGTTTCGGGAATTTTTGGATCATGCGGGTGATTTGACGCAATGGATCATCATAGGAGAGCGGATCGCGACCGCCAGACGGCAGTTCGTGAATATCGTGACCTGCGGAGAAGACTTTGGATCCACTCGGCGCGCGCAAAATGATACAGCGAATTTCCGGCCGGTTGAGATCGCTTAACGCCTGCATAAGATCATCAATAAAGACTTTACTTAAGGCATTAAGTTTTCGGCCATAGTTAAACTCAATGACCGCCACTTTGTTGATAGTGGCAACGTTCACATACTGATAAGACATAAAAATTCCTTTAATCAAAATATTGCGTCTGGATAAATTCACTGAGCTGCCGCAGGCCGGTGCGCGGTGAGAGCGTATTGTTTTTGACCGCTAAAAGCGTCTGGCGGTAATAGCGATCGAAATCTTCATTCGCGAACAGGTGATTCAGTACTTCTTCTTCGGTCTGCTTACGCAGCCATTCCACCGATTGTTGTTGCCGCACTTGTTGTAAACGACCACTGGCAGTTAGCGCGGTTTTGAAGTCGATGATGGCGTGCCAGATCTCATCGATTCCACGTTTTTCCAGTGCGCTACAAGTCAGAACCCGTGGCTGCCATTCGTCGTATTTACGTCGCAGAATATGCAGGGCACTCTCGTACATATGCCGGGCAATGGCGACATTGGTATGGTTATCGCCATCGTCTTTGTTGATAACGATCAGATCAGCCACTTCCATCAGCCCTTTTTTAATGCCCTGCAGATCATCGCCGCCACCGGCAATTTGCAACGAGATAAAACAGTCCACCATGCGGGCGACTTCCGTTTCCGACTGCCCGACGCCAACCGTTTCGACAATCACTACGTCATAACCCGCCGCTTCGCATAACAGCATTAATTCCCGCGCTCGCTGACTGGCACCGCCCAGATGACCGGAGGATGGTACCGGGCGAATAAACGCCGTCTCGGCACGCGCCAGGTCATTCATGCGGGTTTTATCCCCGAGAATGCTACCGCCAGTGACCGGACTGCTGGGATCGACCGCAATAACCGCAACCTTTAATCCATCACGAATCAACAACATGCCAAAGGCTTCAAGAAAGGTACTTTTCCCCGCGCCGGGTGTGCCGGTAACGCCCAGTCGCAGGGCGTTACCGCAGTACGGCATAATGGCATCAAGCAGTTGCGTACTTAGCGCCTGATGACGCGGGTGACGGCTTTCCACCAGCGTCATGGCCTGGGCGAGTGTGGCACGCTCACCCTGACGTAAGCGGCGAATACTTTCTGCCAGCGTGGCTTCATTAATCATGATGCTGGCTTATCAGATTCAGTACGTCGCGCACACTGTCGAGCATAGGTGTACCTGGACCATAAATCGCCGCCACGCCGCGCTCTTGCAGGAAGGCGTAATCCTGCGGTGGAATGACGCCACCGGCGACTACGCAGATATCTTCGCGTCCCCATTTTTTCAGCGCTTCGACCAGTTCCGGGATCAGCGTTTTATGACCGGCAGCCAGTGAGGATGCGCCCACTACGTGAACGTCATTTTCTACTGCCAGGCGGGCGATCTCTTGAGGTGTAGAGAACATCGGGCTTAAATCTACGTCGAAACCGAGATCGGAATAGGCGCTGGCGATCACTTTCGCGCCGCGATCGTGCCCATCCTGGCCCATTTTGGCGATCAGAATGCGCGGGCGACGACCATTGTCGGCAAGGAACTGCTCCGTTTGCGCAACAATGGCATCGAACTCGGAGGCCGATTTCTCAGATTGATGATAGCTTTGCGCAATCACGCCGGTAACACACTGGCTTGGCACCAGATAACGGTCGAAAGCGGCTTCCAGCGCATCGGAAATTTCACCCAGGGTGACGCGAACGCGAGCGGCATTAACAGCGGCAGCCAGCAGGTTTTCGGTATGCTGTGCGGCGTGAGTCAGGGCGTTCAACGCGGCGGTTACGGCGGCATCATCACGGGTGGCGCGAATGCGTTCCAGCGAAGCAATTTGCTCGTTACGCACCATCACGTTGTCGATCTCAAGTACATCGGTTTCGTCTTCGTGATCCAGTTTGTACTTGTTGACACCAACGATGACACGCTTGCCCTGGTCGATCAGCGACTGTTCGCGCGCTGAGGCCTCTTCGATCATTCGTTTTGGCAGACCTGCTTCGATCGCTTTCGCCATGCCACCGGCTTCGTCGATCTGTTGGATAATAGTTCTGGCTTGTTTGACGATTTGATCGGTCAGCGACTCAATGTAATAGGATCCGGCCAGTGGATCGACGGTGCGGCAGAGTTCTGATTCTTCCTGGATGATGATCTGGGTGTTGCGGGCAATGCGTGCTGAGAAATCGGTAGGCAAACCAAGCGCTTCGTCAAAGGCGTTGGTATGCAGTGACTGAGTACCGCCCAGCGTCGCAGCCAGTGCTTCAATGGTGGTGCGGATAACGTTGTTATACGGATCCTGTTCAGTCAGGCTCCAGCCTGAGGTCTGGCAGTGGGTACGCAGCGCCAGTGATTTCGGGTCCTGTGCGCCAAATCCACTGACCGCTTCGCTCCATAAATAACGTGCCGCACGCAACATGGCGACGTTCATAAACAGATCCATGCCGATGCCGAAGAAGAACGACAGGCGAGGAGCGAAGTCATCAATTTTCAGTCCGGCAGAGATTGCTGCTTTGATGTACTCAATCCCATCAGCGAGCGTAAATGCTACCTGCTGCACGCAGTTGGCACCCGCTTCACCCATGTGGTAACCGCTGATACTGATGGTATTAAATCGCGGCATGTTGCCGGAACACCAGGCGATGATGTCGGCGATAATGCGCATTGACGGTTTTGGCGGGTAAATATAGGTGTTGCGGCAGAGGTACTCTTTGAGGATATCGTTCTGAATGGTGCCGGTCAGTTTATCAGGTGTAACACCTTGCTCTTCCGCGGCGACGATATAAAACGCCAGTACTGGTAGCACTGCGCCATTCATGGTCATCGAAACCGACATTTTATCCAGCGGGATCTGGTCGAACAGGACTTTCATATCTTCCACGGTGTCGATAGCGACGCCCGCTTTGCCGACGTCGCCCGCCACGCGCGGGTTATCGGAGTCGTAGCCTCGGTGGGTGGCAAGGTCAAATGCAACGGAAAGACCTTTTTGCCCGGCGGCCAGGTTACGGCGATAAAAAGCGTTGGACTCTTTTGCTGTTGAAAAACCAGCATACTGACGGATGGTCCACGGTTGGGCGGTATACATAGTGGCACGCGGGCCACGAACGTAGGGCGGCAAACCAGGAAGGGTACCTGTCACCTCCAGATTATCGAGATCGGCTTCGGTATACAGCGGCTTGATGGCGATCCCTTCCGCGGTTTGCTGAACCAGCGAGTCGACAGTTTTCTCCCGACGGCTCAATTCCTTGTTGGCAAGCTGTTGCCACTCCTGCACGTTAAACATTATTTGCTCCGTAAAACGCAATCAAAATGAGGGTATTTGCGCCTACGGTGAGCTTTTTACGTGGGTTTGTCGCCAGCAAAAAAAATGCATTCAGACGTCGTTTTTTGCCGCCTGAGATTTGTCTATTTTGTGATGTGATTCAAGGAATACAAAAAGAAGTGAGGACAACGCCTGATATGTGCTATCAGGCATTATTTGATGGATTAATCCTGACGAAGGACTTTGTGACCATAATCGAGTAACGCATCAGTGACTTTACGCATCATGCGGCTTTCAGGTGCAAAGCGGTGCCAGTAAAGCATTCGGCGTTGAAATAGCCCAGGCGTTAAGTCAATCAGTTCACCGCTGGCCAGTTCTTTCTCGATTTGCAGGTGCGGGATCATACAGCAGGTGGTGCCCTGGCGAGCAAGTTGCACGAATGCTTCTGAAGAATTAACGATATGGCAGGGTACGCTGCCAGGAGGCAGATCGAAGTTTTGCTGCAAAAAGGCCTGGTGCATATCGTCAAGATGGTCAAACGCGACCACTGGCGCTTTCAATAATGCCGAACGCGTTACGCCGTTAGGGAAATATTTTTCGGCAAAGGGTTTTGAGCTGACGAACAGATAGTCGAGCGCACCAAGTTTATCGACAAGACAACTCGGCAGCGCCTGATGTTGAATACTCACCGCGCCGACCACTTCGCCGCGGCGCAGACGTTCCTGAGTGCGGGTTTCATCTTCTACCTGCAAGTTGAGGCGGATAGGCGAATCAGCCAACACAGGAGCCAGTGCAGGAAGCAACCACGTCGCCAGACTGTCGGCATTGACCGCCAGTGAAAGCAGCAGCGGAGTCGAACCGGTTTGTTCATCGCCCAGCCACTCTTCTTCCAGCAACTCCACCTGGCGCAGCAGTGCCAGCAGTTTTTGCCCTTGTTCCGTCGGGCGCGGCGGTACGGTACGCACCAACAGCGGCTGCCCGAACATATTTTCCAGTTGCTTAATGCGCTGTGAGACGGCTGATTGTGTAATGCACAGCTTTTGTGCCGCGCGCTCAAATCCTCGTTCACGTATCACCGCATCCAGTGCCTGTAATGTTCTGTAGTCCGGGCGTTTCATTGCTGTTGTCTGCTCCTGGTAAATGCTTTTTCCTGCACTATGACACAATTTTGTGTCAGGTTGCATATACCGAAGCCGTCGGTGGGTAACATTTGTATTCGTGGTTAAACGCGCAGCTTAAAAGATCAGGGATTTGCGCTAATGCATTTCGCTCAGCGAGTTCGCGCCCTGGTTGTGTTGAATGGCGTGGCGTTATTGCCTCTGTTCGCACCGTGGAGCGGCATACCCAGACCGTTGTATGCTTTATTTGCGGGGCGAAAGGGGATGCCCGCCATTGCGCGATATTTTATGGATGAGTTAACCACGCGGCTTGCCAACGGGGTCTGAATCGCTTTTTTTGTATATAATGCGTGTGAAATTTCATACCACAGGCGAAACGATCATGACGCAGGATGAATTGAAAAAAGCAGTAGGATGGGCGGCACTTCAGTATGTTCAGCCCGGCACCATTGTTGGTGTAGGTACAGGTTCCACCGCCGCACACTTTATTGACGCGCTCGGTACAATGAAAGGCCAGATTGAAGGGGCCGTTTCCAGTTCAGATGCTTCCACTGAAAAACTGAAAAGCCTCGGCATTCACGTTTTTGATCTCAACGAAGTCGACAGCCTTGGCATCTACGTTGATGGCGCAGATGAAATCAACGGCCACATGCAAATGATCAAAGGCGGCGGCGCGGCGCTGACCCGTGAAAAAATCATTGCTTCGGTTGCAGAAAAATTTATCTGTATTGCAGACGCTTCCAAGCAGGTTGATATTCTGGGTAAATTCCCGCTGCCAGTAGAAGTTATCCCGATGGCACGTAGTGCAGTGGCGCGCCAGCTGGTGAAACTGGGCGGTCGTCCGGAATACCGTCAGGGCGTGGTGACCGATAATGGCAACGTGATCCTCGACGTCCACGGCATGGAAATCCTTGACCCGATAGCGATGGAAAACGCCATAAATGCGATTCCTGGCGTGGTGACTGTTGGCTTGTTTGCTAACCGTGGCGCGGACGTTGCGCTGATTGGCACACCTGACGGTGTCAAAACCATTGTGAAATGATCTGACGGGGGAACCTCCCCCGTTAAAAAAATTCTCTTCATTAAATTTGGTGACATGTGTCACGTTTTTACCTGGCTATTGTCGATTGCTCTAAATAAATCCTCTAAACCAGCATATTCATCCAAGAATTACCTTTGCGTGATATTTCCTCAACATCGCGACGCAAACGTTCATATTGCCGCAATATTATTTTTTGATATGTTGAAAGGCGGACGCAAATCCGCACACAACATTTCAAAAGACAGGATTGGGTAAATGGCAAAGGTATCGCTGGAGAAAGACAAGATTAAGTTTCTGCTGGTAGAAGGCGTGCACCAAAAGGCGCTGGAAAGCCTTCGTGTAGCTGGTTACACCAACATCGAATTTCACAAAGGCGCGCTGGATGATGAACAATTAAAAGAATCCATCCGCGATGCCCACTTCATCGGCCTGCGATCCCGTACCCATCTGACTGAAGACGTGATCAACGCCGCAGAAAAGCTGGTCGCTATTGGCTGTTTCTGTATAGGAACAAACCAGGTTGATCTGGATGCGGCGGCAAAGCGCGGGATCCCGGTATTTAACGCACCGTTCTCAAATACGCGCTCTGTTGCGGAGCTGGTGATTGGCGAACTGCTGCTGCTATTGCGCGGCGTGCCGGAAGCCAATGCTAAAGCGCACCGTGGCGTGTGGAACAAACTGGCGGCGGGGTCTTTTGAAGCGCGCGGCAAAAAGCTGGGTATCATCGGCTACGGTCATATTGGTACGCAATTGGGCATTCTGGCTGAATCGCTGGGAATGTATGTTTACTTTTATGATATTGAAAACAAACTGCCGCTAGGCAACGCCACTCAGGTACAGCATCTTTCTGACCTGCTGAATATGAGCGATGTGGTGAGTCTGCATGTACCAGAGAATCCGTCCACCAAAAATATGATGGGCGCGAAAGAAATTTCACTAATGAAGCCCGGCTCGCTGCTGATTAATGCTTCGCGCGGTACTGTGGTGGATATTCCAGCGCTGTGTGATGCGCTGGCGAGCAAACATCTGGCGGGGGCGGCAATCGACGTATTCCCGACGGAACCGGCGACCAATAGCGATCCATTTACCTCTCCGCTGTGTGAATTCGACAACGTCCTTCTGACGCCACACATTGGCGGTTCGACTCAGGAAGCGCAGGAGAATATTGGCCTGGAAGTTGCGGGTAAATTGATCAAGTATTCTGACAATGGCTCAACGCTCTCTGCGGTGAACTTCCCGGAAGTCTCGCTGCCACTGCACGGTGGGCGTCGTCTGATGCACATCCACGAAAACCGTCCGGGCGTGCTAACTGCGCTGAACAAAATCTTCGCCGAGCAGGGCGTCAACATCGCCGCGCAATATCTACAAACTTCCGCCCAGATGGGTTATGTGGTTATTGATATTGAAGCCGACGAAGACGTTGCCGAAAAAGCGCTGCAGGCAATGAAAGCTATTCCGGGTACCATTCGCGCCCGTCTGCTGTACTAATACCCCTTCTCTGAAAATCAACGGGCAGGTCACTGACTTGCCCGTTTTTTTATCCCTTCT
The DNA here is from genome assembly GCF_022354085.1 of Shigella dysenteriae. NCBI lineage: Bacteria > Pseudomonadati > Pseudomonadota > Gammaproteobacteria > Enterobacterales > Enterobacteriaceae > Shigella > Shigella dysenteriae. The sequence goes on along the minus strand of NZ_CP055055.1, from coordinate 3,865,515 downwards.
CCACACCGTTGCGCATTCTACTTTGCGAGTATGCTCCAGAAAATAAATCAAAGTCAGATCAATGCGTTGTGTTTATTTAATGGGGATTTACGATGGCAGGGCAGCATGGGGCTGTAACGGTAAAGCCCTCACCGAAGCGAGGGCTTGAAGGAGAAGGGTTATGATGCGACTTGTCATCATACTGATTGTACTGTTACTCATAAGTTTCCCAGCTTATTAACAGTCAGTCTCAGGGGAGGAGTAATCCTCCCTTACCCTTACTCACTAAATTAGGTTAAAGAATCAACGATGTCAATCAGGGCGATGCAGGTGTGTCGCCCTTACCACTCCCAGACTTTCGACGGTGTAACCACCGCAGGAAGAGGGATATCCCACTCTTCAACGGGAAGTTTTTCCACTAACTGACAATCATGCGCATAACCCACCGGTTGCATTTTATAGTGCTGCCAGTTTTGTAAGGTCCGATCATAAAAACCACCGCCCATTCCCAGGCGCTGGCCGTACTCATCAAAGGCGACCAGCGGTGTGATCAACACGTCTAATCGGGAAAGGGGTAGCACGTCACGCACATCCAATTTTGGCTCATGGATCTTCAACCTGTTCATCACCAGTTCGCTTTGCGGATGGTAATTCAGGAACAGCAAATTACCGGCACTAAAGGGATGCAAAACTGGAAGATATACGCGCTTACCGGCGCGCCAGAGTTGTTCTATGAGTGGCTGGGTGTCGAGTTCGCCATCAAAAGAGAGGAATACAGCGACCGTATGTGCCATCACCACCGGGGGATAAGTCATCATCCGGGTAGCGGCTTGTTGACCCATTTCCTGCTGTTGTTCCGGCGTTAACGTACGACGACGTTGCCGAATCATTTTGCGGATTTCTTGTCGGGATAATGTCAGTGGGAGTTCTGGTAGTTGCGTCATGGCTGGTGCCAGATAAGAAGGGAATCTCCGAGATGCCGCCGCAGGCTGTAACCCTTGAACCCTTGGTTCAAGGTGAATGTGTCGTCGCAGTTTTAAGGCTTCTCGGACGGACCGAGCATGCTCACCAACCGCGGAGCGCCACATTCTTGTGGTATGAAATATCGGCTCAGGGGACTGGCCCGCTTGCGAACATCTCAGAGAAATTTTGTCTTCACGGTTACTCTACCACAGTAAACCGAAAAGTGTCATTCAAAGTTTTGGTTAGTTTTTTCGGTGATGCGACCTTGTTCAAGTAACGCTTGTTCTATGGTCTGCTGCAGCATCCGAATACGCTGTTCCATACTTGCCGCGTAGTCACGAGTCTTTGCTTTTTCTTGCGCTAACTCATAGCTGATATTCAATGCGGCAATGAAGACCAACTGTTCAGTATTTGTGACTCTAGTGCGTTCTTTCAGATCTTGCAACCGTTGGTTCAGATCGTCCGCTGCCTGATTCAACGCATCCCTTTGGTCAGGCGGGCAGTTCACACGCAGTGAACGGCCAAAAATTTGGATATCGACGGGTTGTGCAGACATGCCACCTTCCTGCTGATTGACTGCGCTGCCTTCGTCTTTAGACCCATGGTCTGCGAAGGGGCGACACTATAGCTACCCTGATGAGAAGAGACAAGCCCTTTTCTGGTCCACCAGGGCCCAAAGTGGTAGCATATCATGAATATTCCTCCCTTTGACGACGAATGCTTATGTCTATACAGAACGAAATGCCTGGTTACAACGAAATGAACCAGTATCTGAACCAACAAGGGACGGGTCTGACCCCTGCTGAGATGCATGGTTTAATCAGTGGGATGATATGTGGCGGTAACGATGACAGCTCATGGCTACCGCTACTTCACGACCTGACGAACGAAGGCATGGCTTTCGGTCATGAGCTGGCACAGGCACTGCGTAAAATGCACTCTGCCACCAGCGATGCCCTGCAGGATGACGGCTTCCTTTTTCAGCTTTATCTGCCTGATGGCGATGATGTCAGCGTTTTCGATCGGGCTGATGCGCTGGCAGGTTGGGTCAATCACTTCCTGCTTGGTCTTGGCGTTACGCAACCGAAGCTGGACAAAGTGACCGGCGAAACCGGTGAAGCCATCGACGATCTGCGTAACATCGCGCAGTTGGGCTACGACGAAGACGAAGATCAGGAAGAGCTTGAAATGTCGCTTGAAGAGATCATCGAATACGTCCGTGTTGCCGCGCTGTTATGCCACGACACCTTTACTCATCCGCAACCGACCGCGCCAGAAGTACAAAAACCGACTCTACACTAAAAACAAAAAACGTAAGGAGAGTGTTATGAGTGAGATATCCCGGCAAGAGTTTCAGCGTCGCCGTCAGGCCCTGGTGGAGCAAATGCAACCCGGCAGCGCCGCGCTGATTTTTGCTGCACCAGAAGTAACACGTAGCGCCGACAGCGAATACCCCTATCGTCAGAACAGTGACTTCTGGTACTTCACCGGCTTTAACGAACCGGAAGCGGTGCTGGTGCTGATTAAAAGCGATGACACTCATAACCACAGCGTTCTGTTTAACCGCGTTCGCGACCTGACGGCGGAGATCTGGTTTGGCCGTCGTTTAGGTCAGGATGCCGCGCCAGAGAAACAGGGCGTTGACCGCGCACTGGCATTCAGCGAAATTAATCAGCAACTTTATCAACTACTTAATGGTCTGGATGTGGTTTACCACGCCCAGGGCGAATATGCATATGCTGATGAAATCGTGAACAGCGCGCTTGAGAAACTGCGTAAAGGTTCGCGGCAAAATCTCACCGCGCCGGCAACGATGATCGACTGGCGTCCCATTGTTCATGAAATGCGCCTGTTCAAATCGCCGGAAGAGATTGCCGTACTTCGCCGCGCGGGTGAAATCACCGCCCTGGCGCATACCCGGGCGATGGAAAAATGCCGTCCGGGAATGTTCGAGTACCACCTGGAAGGCGAAATTCACCACGAATTTAACCGCCACGGCGCGCGCTATCCTTCCTATAACACCATTGTTGGCAGCGGTGAAAACGGCTGCATTCTGCATTACACCGAAAACGAGTGTGAACTGCGCGACGGCGATCTGGTGTTGATTGACGCGGGTTGCGAATACAAAGGTTACGCTGGCGATATTACCCGCACCTTCCCGGTCAACGGCAAATTCACTCAGGCTCAGCGTGAAATCTACGACATTGTGCTGGAGTCTCTCGAAACCAGCCTGCGCCTGTATCGTCCGGGAACTTCCATTCAGGAAGTCACCGGTGAAGTGGTGCGCATCATGGTTAGCGGCCTGGTAAAACTCGGCATCCTGAAAGGTGATGTTGATGAACTGATCGCTCAGAACGCCCATCGTCCTTTCTTTATGCATGGCCTTAGCCACTGGTTAGGACTGGATGTCCATGACGTGGGTGTTTATGGTCAGGATCGCTCGCGCATTCTGGAACCGGGCATGGTACTGACCGTAGAGCCAGGGCTGTATATTGCGCCGGATGCAGAAGTGCCAGAACAATATCGCGGTATCGGCATTCGTATTGAAGACGACATTGTGATTACCGAAACCGGTAACGAAAACCTCACCGCCAGCGTGGTGAAAAAGCCGGAAGAAATCGAAGCGTTGATGGCAGCTGCGAGAAAGCAATGAGCGTAATCATCGTCGGTGGCGGCATGGCGGGCGCGACGCTGGCGCTGGCTATTTCCCGGTTAAGTCACGGAGCGCTGCCGGTACATTTGATTGAAGCGACCGCGCCAGAGTCACATGCTCATCCGGGCTTTGATGGACGAGCTATTGCTCTAGCGGCGGGGACCTGTCAGCAACTGGCGCGCATCGGCGTCTGGCAATCTTTGGCTGATTGCGCAACCGCCATCACTACCGTGCATGTCAGCGATCGTGGTCATGCCGGATTCGTCACCCTCGCCGCAGAAGATTACCAACTGGCGGCGCTGGGGCAGGTTGTCGAATTGCACAATGTCGGGCAACGGCTGTTTGCATTGCTGCGCAAAGCACCTGGCGTAACGCTGCATTGCCCGGATCGCGTGGCTAACGTTGCCCGTACTCAGAGACATGTTGAAGTGACGCTGGAGTGTGGCGAGACGCTGACGGGCCGCGTGCTGGTAGCCGCTGATGGCACCCATTCAGCGTTAGCCACTGTGTGCGGCGTTGACTGGCAGCAGGAGCCTTACGAACAACTGGCTGTGATTGCCAACGTTGCGACTTCCGTTGCGCATGAAGGGCGCGCTTTTGAACGCTTTACGCAACATGGCCCGCTGGCGATGTTGCCGATGTCTGACGGACGCTGTTCGCTGGTCTGGTGTCATCCACTGGAACGGCGCGAAGAGGTGCTGTCGTGGAGCGACGAGAAGTTTTGCCGTGAACTCCAGTCGGCCTTTGGCTGGCGACTTGGGAAAATTACCCACGCTGGTAAACGCAGTGCTTATCCGCTGGCGTTAACCCACGCCGCCAGATCTATTACCCATCGTACCGTGCTGGTGGGCAATGCGGCGCAAACCCTGCACCCCATCGCTGGGCAAGGATTTAATCTCGGTATGCGTGATGTGATGAGCCTTGCGGAAACCCTGACTCAGGCGCAGGAGCGCGGAGAAGACATGGGTGATTACGGCGTATTGTGCCGTTATCAGCAGCGTCGACAGAGCGATCGAGAAGCAACCATCGGCGTCACGGACAGCCTTGTACATCTTTTTGCCAACCGTTGGGCGCCGCTGGTTGTCGGGCGCAACATTGGGCTGATGACGATGGAATTATTCACCCCGGCACGCGATGTGCTGGCGCAGCGCACCCTCGGTTGGGTGGCGCGTTGAAGGCGGTTTTAAGGAATAAACAATGCAAAGTGTTGATGTAGCCATTGTTGGCGGCGGCATGGTGGGGCTGGCGGTTGCCTGCGGCTTACAGGGTAGCGGCTTACGCGTTGCCGTACTGGAGCAGCGCGTACCGGAACCTCTGGCGGCGGATGCACCACCACAACTGCGCGTTTCGGCTATCAATGCCGCCAGCGAAAAATTACTCACCCGTCTTGGCGTCTGGCAGGACATTCTCTCTCGCCGAGCCAGCTGTTATCACGGTATGGAAGTGTGGGACAAAGACAGCTTTGGTCACATTTCGTTTGACGATCAAAGCATGGGCTATAGCCATCTTGGGCATATCGTTGAAAACTCAGTGATTCACTACGCGCTGTGGAACAAAGCGCAGCAGTCGTCAGATATCACTCTGTTGGCCCCCGCAGAATTACAGCAGGTCGCCTGGGGAGAAAACGAAACCTTCCTGACGCTGAAAGATGGCAGTATGTTAACGGCGCGTCTGGTGATTGGCGCGGACGGCGCTAATTCCTGGTTGCGCAACAAAGCCGATATTCCGCTGACTTTCTGGGATTATCAGCATCACGCGCTGGTAGCGACCATACGCACGGAAGAACCGCATGATGCGGTGGCGCGGCAGGTTTTCCACGGCGAAGGCATTCTGGCCTTTTTACCGCTTAGCGATCCGCATCTTTGCTCGATTGTCTGGTCGCTGTCGCCAGAGGAAGCGCAGCGGATGCAGCAGGCAGGGGAAGACGAATTTAATCGCGCGTTAAATATCGCTTTTGATAATCGCCTGGGCTTATGCAAGGTTGAGAGCGAGCGTCAGGTGTTCCCGCTGACGGGGCGTTATGCGCGCCAGTTTGCCGCACATCGTCTGGCGCTGGTGGGCGACGCCGCGCATACCATTCACCCACTGGCGGGGCAGGGCGTTAATCTCGGCTTTATGGACGCCGCAGAGCTGATTGCTGAACTGAAACGGTTGCATCGTCAGGGTAAAGACATCGGGCAGTACATTTACCTGCGCCGCTATGAACGTAGCCGCAAGCACAGCGCGGCGCTGATGCTGGCTGGTATGCAGGGATTCCGCGATCTGTTTTCCGGTACCAATCCGGCGAAAAAACTGCTGCGTGATATTGGTTTGAAACTGGCCGACACGCTTCCTGGCGTTAAGCCACAACTTATCCGTCAGGCAATGGGATTAAACGATTTGCCTGAATGGCTGCGTTAAAAATTTCTCTTCTGCTGTTTATTTGATACGCATCACACTTTCATCTCCCGGTTTTTTCGCCGGGAGATTTTCCTCATTTGAAATAAACTAATTTCACCTCCGTTTTCGCATTATATTTTCTAATGTCATGATTTTTTGATTTAGTGTTTTTTGACATTTTTTTAGCTCTTAATATTGTCTTATTCAAATTGACTTTCTCATCACATCATCTTTGTATAGAAACTGGTGTATTTTTTGGTTTTTTATTCTGTCGCGATTTTTGCATTTTTTAACCATAAGCTAATGTGATGATCAATTTTACCTTATGGTTAACAGTCTGTTTCGGTGGTAAGTTCAGGCAAAAGAGAACGATTGCGTTGGGGACCGGGAGTGGCTCCGATGCTGGGTTTTGTGGTGATAATTTCACCATGAAAAAGTTGTCAGCCCCGCTTATTCAATGAGGACAAGATGGCACAACAGACTCCTTTGTACGAACAACACACGCTTTGCGGCGCTCGCATGGTGGATTTCCACGGCTGGATGATGCCGCTGCATTACGGTTCGCAAATCGACGAACATCATGCGGTACGTACCGATGCCGGAATGTTTGATGTGTCACATATGACCATCGTCGATCTTCGCGGCAGCCGCACCCGGGAGTTTCTGCGTTATCTGCTGGCGAACGATGTGGCGAAGCTCACCAAAAGCGGCAAAGCCCTTTACTCGGGGATGTTGAATGCCTCTGGCGGTGTGATAGATGATCTCATCGTCTACTACTTTACTGAAGATTTCTTCCGCCTCGTTGTTAACTCCGCCACCCGCGAAAAAGACCTCTCCTGGATTACCCAACACGCTGAACCTTTCGGCATCGAAATTACCGTTCGTGATGACCTTTCCATGATTGCTGTACAAGGGCCGAATGCGCAGGCAAAAGCTGCCACACTGTTTAATGACGCCCAGCGTCAGGCAGTGGAAGGGATGAAACCGTTCTTTGGTGTGCAGGCGGGCGATCTGTTTATTGCCACTACCGGTTACACCGGTGAAGCGGGCTACGAAATTGCGCTGCCCAATGAAAAAGCGGCGGATTTCTGGCGCGCGCTGGTGGAAGCGGGCGTTAAGCCATGCGGCCTGGGCGCGCGTGACACGCTGCGTCTGGAAGCTGGCATGAATTTGTATAGTCAGGAGATGGACGAAACCATCTCTCCTTTAGCCGCCAACATGGGCTGGACCATCGCCTGGGAACCGGCAGATCGTGACTTTATCGGTCGTGAAGCTCTGGAAGCGCAGCGTGAACATGGCACAGAAAAACTGGTTGGTCTGGTGATGACCGAAAAAGGCGTGCTGCGTAATGAACTGCCGGTACGTTTTACCGATGCGCAGGGCAACCAGCATGAAGGCATTATCACCAGCGGGACTTTCTCCCCGACGCTGGGTTACAGCATTGCGCTGGCGCGCGTGCCGGAAGGTATTGGTGAAACAGCGATTGTGCAAATTCGCAACCGTGAAATGCCGGTTAAAGTGACGAAACCTGTTTTTGTGCGTAACGGCAAAGCCGTCGCGTGATTTACTTTTTTGGAGATTGATTGATGAGCAACGTACCAGCAGAACTGAAATACAGCAAAGAACACGAATGGCTGCGTAAAGAAGCCGACGGCACTTATACCGTTGGCATCACCGAACACGCTCAGGAGTTGTTGGGCGATATGGTGTTTGTTGACCTGCCGGAAGTGGGCGCGACGGTTAGCGCGGGCGATGACTGCGCGGTTGCTGAATCAGTAAAAGCGGCGTCAGACATTTATGCGCCAGTAAGCGGTGAAATCGTGGCGGTAAACGACGCACTGAGCGATTCCCCGGAACTGGTGAACAGCGAACCGTATGCAGGTGGCTGGATCTTTAAAATCAAAGCCAGCGATGAAAGCGAACTGGAATCACTGCTGGATGCGACCGCATACGAAGCATTGTTAGAAGACGAGTAACGGCTTTATTCCTCTTCTGCGGGAGAGGATCAGGGTGAGGAAAATTTATGCCTCACCCTCACTCTCTTCGCAAGGAGAGAGGTTCACAATTCACTGCACGTTTCAGGAACCATCGCTCATGACACAGACGTTAAGCCAGCTTGAAAACCGCGGCGCTTTTATTGAACGCCATATCGGACCGGACGCCGCGCAACAGCAAGAAATGCTGAATGCCGTTGGCGCGCAATCGTTAAACGCGCTGACCGGCCAGATTGTACCGAAAGATATTCAGCTTGCGACCCCGCCGCAGGTTGGCGCACCGGCGACCGAATACGCCGCGCTGGCGGAACTCAAGGCTATTGCCAGTCGCAATAAACGCTTCACGTCTTACATCGGCATGGGTTACACCGCCGTGCAGTTACCGCCGGTTATCCTGCGTAACATGCTGGAAAATCCGGGCTGGTATACCGCGTATACTCCGTATCAACCTGAAGTCTCGCAGGGCCGCCTTGAGGCACTGCTCAATTTCCAGCAGGTAACGCTGGATTTAACCGGGCTGGATATGGCCTCTGCTTCTCTTCTTGACGAAGCCACCGCTGCCGCCGAAGCAATGGCGATGGCGAAACGCGTCAGCAAACTGAAAAATGCCAACCGCTTCTTCGTGGCTTCCGATGTGCATCCGCAAACGCTGGATGTGGTCCGTACTCGTGCCGAAACCTTTGGTTTTGAAGTGATTGTCGATGATGCGCAAAAAGTGCTCGACCATCAGGACGTCTTCGGCGTGCTGTTACAGCAGGTTGGCACTACCGGTGAAATTCACGACTACACTGCGCTTATCAGCGAACTGAAATCACGCAAAATTGTGGTCAGCGTTGCCGCTGATATTATGGCGCTGGTGCTGTTAACTGCGCCGGGTAAACAGGGCGCGGATATTGTTTTTGGTTCGGCGCAACGCTTTGGCGTACCGATGGGTTACGGTGGCCCCCACGCGGCATTCTTTGCGGCGAAAGACGAATACAAACGCTCAATGCCAGGCCGTATTATCGGTGTATCGAAGGATGCAGCTGGCAATACCGCGCTGCGCATGGCGATGCAGACTCGCGAGCAACATATTCGTCGTGAGAAAGCGAACTCCAACATTTGTACTTCCCAGGTGCTGCTGGCAAACATTGCCAGTCTGTATGCCGTTTACCACGGTCCGGTTGGCCTGAAACGTATCGCAAACCGCATTCACCGTCTGACCGATATCCTGGCAGTGGGCCTGCAACAAAAAGGTCTGAAACTGCGCCATGCGCACTATTTCGACACTTTGTGTGTGGAAGTAGCCGACAAAGCGGGCGTACTGGCGCGTGCCGAAGCGGCTGAAATCAACCTGCGTAGCGATATTCTGAACGCGGTGGGGATCACCCTTGATGAAACCACCACGCGTGAAAACGTGATGCAGCTTTTCAGCGTGCTGCTGGGGGATAATCACGGGCTGGACATCGACACGCTGGACAAAGACGTGGCTCACGACAGCCGCTCTATCCAGCCTGCGATGCTGCGCGACGACGAAATCCTCACCCATCCGGTGTTTAATCGCTACCACAGCGAAACCGAAATGATGCGCTATATGCACTCGCTGGAGCGTAAAGATCTGGCGCTGAATCAGGCGATGATCCCGCTGGGTTCCTGCACCATGAAATTGAACGCCGCCGCCGAGATGATCCCAATCACCTGGCCGGAATTTGCCGAACTGCATCCGTTCTGCCCGCCGGAGCAGGCCGAAGGTTATCAGCAGATGATTGCGCAGCTGGCTGACTGGCTGGTGAAACTGACCGGTTACGACGCCGTTTGTATGCAGCCGAACTCTGGCGCACAGGGCGAATACGCGGGCCTGCTGGCGATTCGTCATTATCATGAAAGCCGCAACGAAGGGCATCGCGATATCTGCCTGATCCCGGCTTCTGCGCACGGCACTAACCCTGCTTCTGCACATATGGCAGGAATGCAGGTGGTGGTTGTGGCATGTGATAAAAACGGCAACATCGATCTGGCTGATCTGCGCGCGAAAGCGGAACAGGCGGGCGATAACCTCTCCTGTATCATGGTGACCTATCCTTCCACCCACGGCGTGTATGAAGAAACGATCCGTGAAGTGTGTGAAGTCGTGCATCAGTTCGGCGGTCAGGTTTACCTTGATGGCGCGAACATGAACGCCCAGGTTGGCATCACCTCGCCGGGCTTTATTGGTGCGGACGTTTCACACCTTAACCTACATAAAACTTTCTGCATTCCGCACGGCGGTGGTGGGCCGGGTATGGGACCGATCGGTGTGAAAGCGCATCTGGCTCCGTTTGTACCGGGTCATAGCGTGGTGCAAATCGAAGGCATGTTAACCCGTCAGGGCGCGGTTTCTGCGGCACCGTTCGGTAGCGCCTCTATCCTGCCAATCAGCTGGATGTACATCCGCATGATGGGCGCAGAAGGGCTGAAAAAAGCAAGCCAGGTGGCAATCCTCAACGCCAACTATATTGCCAGCCGCCTGCAGGATGCCTTCCCGGTGCTGTATACCGGTCGCGACGGTCGCGTGGCGCACGAATGTATTCTCGATATTCGCCCGCTGAAAGAAGAAACCGGCATCAGCGAGCTGGATATTGCCAAGCGCCTGATCGACTACGGTTTCCACGCGCCGACGATGTCGTTCCCGGTGGCGGGTACGCTGATGGTTGAACCGACTGAATCTGAAAGCAAAGTGGAACTGGATCGCTTTATCGACGCGATGCTGGCTATCCGCGCAGAAATTGATCAGGTGAAAGCCGGTGTCTGGCCGCTGGAAGATAACCCGCTGGTGAACGCGCCGCACATTCAGAGCGAACTGGTCGCCGAGTGGGCGCATCCGTACAGCCGTGAAGTTGCGGTATTCCCGGCAGGCGTGGCAGACAAATACTGGCCGACAGTGAAACGTCTGGATGATGTTTACGGCGACCGTAACCTGTTCTGCTCCTGCGTACCGATTAGCGAATACCAGTAATTCACTGATTCGACTATCTTCTAAAGGCGCTTCGGCGCCTTTTTAGCTTGTTAATAAAGTGCGCTTTGTGTGTCGGATGAAGCGTAAATATAAAATCCTGGAGTTCAATATATGACAGGAGCGCCAGGCCTGATGAGCGGGGCGCATCAGGCACATCGGGTAATTAAAGCTTCTCGCCGTTGCTGGCAATCACCTCTTTGTACCAGTTAAAGCTCTTCTTACGTGAACGCGACATATCGCCAGTACCGTCGTCATGTTTATTCACATAGATAAAGCCGTAGCGTTTGCTGTACTGCCCGGTGGTGAACGACACGCAGTCGATACAGCCCCACGGCGTGTAGCCCATCAGGTCTACGCCATCGTAAGTCACCGCCTTTTTCATCTCTTCGATATGGGCGCGTAGGTAGTCAATGCGGTAGTCGTCGTTGATGCTGCCATCTTCTTCCACTTTGTCGTAAGCGCCAAAACCGTTTTCGACAATAAACAGCGGCTTCTGGTAACGCTCATACAGTTCGCAAAGCGCGTAACGCAGACCCACAGGGTCAATCTGCCAGCCCCAGTCAGACGCTTTAACATACGGGTTCGGTACGCTGCCTTCAAAACCAGATATCGCATCGCCGGTGCCGCCTTCGGCCTTCACTGCGTTGGTCATGTAATAGCTGAAACCAAGATAATCGCAGGTGCCTTCGCGCAGCACATCCAGATCGCCGTCTTCCATTTTGATGTTAAATCCGCGACGCTCCCACTCGTTCAACACATAGGACGGGTAATAGCCGCGTAGCTGCACATCGGTAAAGACGTAGCGTTCGCGCATCGACTCCTGAGCGAACATCACATCGTCCGGGTTACAGGAGTAAGGATAGAGCGGCACCATCGCCAGCATACAGCCGACTTTCATCTCCGGGTTAATGCGACGCGCAGCTTTCACCGCCAGGGCGCTGGCGACAAACTGGTGATGCAGCACCTGATACATCGTCTCTTCCGGGTTCTCATGCTCGGTATAAACCACGCCGGAGCAGCAGTAACCGAACAGCGGTGCACGCCAGTTACGCTGGTTGTTAATTTCGTTGAAGGTCATCCAGTATTTGACTTTATGCTTATAGCGTTCAAATACCACTTCCGCGAAACGGACAAAGAAATCAACCACTTTACGGTTGGTCCAGCTACCGTATTGCTGCACCAGATGCAGCGGCATTTCAAAGTGGGAGAGGGTGATCACTGGTTCGATGTTGTATTTCAGCAATTCATCGAACAGAGAGTCGTAAAACTTCAGCCCTTCTTCGTTTGGCTGAGCTTCATCGCCTTTTGGAAAAATGCGCGTCCAGGCGATGGATGTACGAAAACATTTGAAGCCCATTTCGGCAAATAGCTTGATGTCTTCCTTGTAGTGACCATAAAAATCAACGGCTTCATGGTTTGGATAGTATTTGCCTGGCAAGACTTCTTTGGTGATTTCGCGCGGCACGCCGTGTGCGCCACCGGTCAGAACGTCACAAATGCTCGGCCCTTTGCCGCCTTTGTTCCAGCCGCCTTCGACCTGATGAGCGGCAACTGCGCCGCCCCATAAGAAATCTTTCGGTAAGGTGAGTTTTTTCACTATCATAGGCTCCAGATGAGTCAATTCTTACAGGAAATAGTACCATGCAGCCAAACGACATCACTTTTTTTCAACGTTTCCAGGATGACATTCTGGCTGGGCGTAAAACCATCACCATCCGCGACGAGTCTGAATCGCACTTCAAAACGGGTGATGTGCTTCGTGTCGGGCGTTTTGAAGATGACGGTTATTTTTGCACGATTGAAGTCACCGCAACCTCAACCGTAACGCTGGATACGCTGACGGAAAAACATGCAGAGCAGGAAAATATGACCCTGACTGAACTGAAAAAGGTCATTGCCGACATCTATCCCGGTCAGACACAGTTTTATGTGATTGAATTTAAATGTCTTTAAATTGAACTCACGCCTGTTAGTTGAAATTTCGCATTTAATTTCATGATTTTTAGGGGATTAGTCTCAAATCAGAATTTATTTTAGCTAACAGGTGTTCACTGGAACTATTCTCAGTTACGCTGGAGAGGTATACATGTGCGTGTACGTTTCTCCGGAGTAAGTTATGGTTCAGAAGCCCCTCATTAAGCAGGGATATTCGCTGGCAGAGGAAATTGCCAACAGCGTCAGTCACGGCATTGGGTTGGTGTTTGGTATCGTTGGGCTGGTGTTGCTACTGGTTCAGGCGGTGGATCTCAATGCCAGCGCCACAGCGATAACCAGCTACAGCCTCTATGGCGGCAGTATGATCCTGCTGTTCCTCGCTTCGACGCTCTATCACGCCATTCCTCATCAACGGGCAAAAATGTGGCTGAAGAAATTTGACCATTGCGCTATTTACCTGTTGATTGCCGGAACCTACACGCCGTTTTTGCTGGTGGGGCTGGATTCTCCGTTAGCGCGCGGGTTGATGATTGTTATCTGGAGCCTGGCATTGCTGGGGATTCTGTTCAAACTGACCATCGCGCACCGATTCAAAATTTTATCTCTGGTGACTTATCTGGCGATGGGCTGGCTATCGCTGGTGGTAATTTATGAAATGGCAGTTAAGCTCGCGGCGGGCAGCGTTACCTTACTGGCGGTAGGCGGCCTGGTTTATTCGCTCGGGGTGATTTTCTACGTCTGCAAACGCATTCCATACAACCATGCCATCTGGCACGGCTTCGTGCTCGGCGGTAGTGTGTGCCACTTTCTGGCGATCTATTTGTATATTGGGCAGGCGTAATGGGTATGCCTTTGTAGGCCTGATAAGACGCGCCAGCGTCGCATCAGGCGATAAATGCCTGATGCGACACAGAGATTTACTCTTCGAGCGAATACGGCAGCGGCTCGATATGCAATGTATTCGCATCGTCACGCACGCGGAAGATGCTGTCCGGTTCCATATCGTTATTCATGACGACCTGTACCACGACCTGACCATCTTCCAGTTTTACCGCAGCCAGCACCGTACCGGTGCGACGCCAGTTCTCGCCCATTTTCAGCTCTAAATCTTCACCAGCTTCCGGCAGTCGGCTGGCACTACCTGTCAGCAACCAGAGCGCGCGTTTGTTGGCACCACGGAATTTTGCTCGCGCCACCATCTCTTGTCCGGTATAGCAGCCTTTCTTAAAGCTGATACCGCCCAGCGCCTGGAGATTGGTCGCCTGTGGAATAAACTGCCCGCTGTTGGCGGCATCAATCACCGGGAAACCCGCTTCAATGTTTAATGCCAGCCACTGTTGGCTATTGTTCAGTTCCGCTTCACCGCGCAGTTTATCGGTCAGCATATTGGCAGTAGCTTCATCGGTTACGATCAGGAAACGTTCTGCCGGGTGTTCAAACCATAGCAAAGTGGTCGCGCCTTCTTTAACTACCTGTTTTTCTTTCGAAGGCAGTTCACTAAAGAGATTGGCCAGTGCGGCGCGCGCCTGAAAACCGGCAACACCAAGCAGCACACGCTCGTCGTCTGGCGCGATGGTCACTTTAGAGAATACCGCATATTTTTTCAGTTCAGTCAGCTGCGGTTCACGCACGCTGCGCCGTTCAATCCACGCAAAGCCATCGCCGTCGCGGAACAGACGTAAATTGCTCCACATTTTACCTTTGGCGTCGCAATGGGCGGCCAGCAGGTGCTGATCTACTGTCATCTGGCTGACGTCTGCTGTCACCTGACCCTGCATATATTTTTCGCTGTCCGCGCCAGTAATGGTGGCAAGCGCCCAGTCATCAAGCGTCATCAGTGTCAGTGGCAAACGGGCAGAAGCCGTAGGCTGACGGGGAGGAAAAGGTGTAAAAGCCATAATAGAGTCCTGAGTTGCTTAACGGCGTATTAATAACTAATGGTAAAAGAGCTATGAGGCAATGCAAGTGCTTTCACTACGCGATCTGTGCCTTCTGCGAGGCGACTTCCAAAAAAATGAAGCCCTTGAATTGTTGTGAATTAATTTCGCGATCGCGATTGTGTTTACTGATATTCCCGTAAAAGAAGTCGAAAAACACGTTACAATAGCGGGGTACTGGATTTTCGTGAGACAGGAAGAAGATGGACATTAACAACAAAGCCCGCATTCATTGGGCATGCCGCCGTGGTATGCGCGAACTCGATATTTCAATCATGCCGTTTTTCGAACATGAGTACGACAGCTTAAGCGATGACGAAAAACGCATCTTTATTCGTCTGCTGGAATGTGACGATCCAGACCTGTTCAACTGGCTGATGAATCACGGTAAACCGGCCGATGCAGAACTGGAAATGATGGTCCGACTCATCCAGACACGGAACCGGGAACGTGGTCCTGTGGCAATCTGATTTGCGCGTCTCCTGGCGCGCGCAGTGGCTTTCCTTGCTGATTCATGGGCTGGTTGCCGCTGTTATTTTACTCATGCCCTGGCCGCTCAGTTACACCCCGTTATGGATGGTGTTACTTTCGCTGGTGGTGTTTGATTGCGTTCGCAGCCAGCGGCGCATTAATGCTCGCCAGGGGGAAATTCGCCTGTTGATGGACGGGCGTTTGCGTTGGCAAGGGCAGGAGTGGAGCATCGTCAAAGCGCCGTGGATGATTAAGAGCGGCATGATGCTGCGTTTACGTTCTGATGGCGGTAAACGGCAACATTTATGGCTGGCAGCCGACAGCATGGACGAAGCCGAATGGCGGGATTTACGGCGGATTTTGTTGCAACAAGAGACGCAAAGATAAAGATGACGGCAAAGCATATGCGCTAAGCCGTCAGTGAGATCAGGCGTAATGCTCTGCCATTTCGTTGAGGATTTGCTCGCACCAGCTCTGAATACGCTCGTCGCTAAGGTCATACTGGTTAGTTTCATCCAGCGCCAGACCCACGAACAGTTGCCCGTCAGCAATCATCGGTTTCGGGCTGGTAAATTCATATCCTTCCGTTGGCCAGTAGCCGACGAACTTTACGCCTTTGGTCGAGAGTTTGTCATGCAGCATACCGAGCGCATCGAGGAACCACTCGCCGTATCCCAGTTGATCGCCAAGCCCATACAGCGCAACAATTTTACCTTCGAGGTTCAGGTCGTCGAGCTGATCCCAGACGGCTTCCCAGTCTTCCTGGATTTCACCAAAATCCCAGGTCGGGATACCCAGAATGAGCACATCGTACTGCTCCATTAATTTCGGGGAGTCGTCCTTGAGGTTATGTAAGGTCACCAGTTCTGGGCCGATAATATCGCGGATTTTTTCTGCCGCCATTTCGGTGTAACAGGTGCTGGAACCGTAAAAAAGACCCATATTCATAACGTAAGCTTCTCGATTCTGCTGTGGCTTTTGCGGCTAGTGTATCAGAATCGCTTTAGTCACGGCACAATAAGGCATAATGGATCAAATGAGTGACCATAAGGGGCGCAAGTGAAACAGGATCTGGCACGCATCGAGCAGTTTCTTGATGCTCTGTGGCTGGAAAAAAATCTGGCTGAAAATACGTTGAACGCTTACCGTCGCGATCTGTCAATGATGGTGGAGTGGTTGCATCACCGCGGGTTGACGCTGGCGACGGCGCAATGTGACGATTTGCAGGCATTACTGGCAGAACGGCTGGAGGGCGGGTATAAAGCCACCAGCTCAGCGCGTTTGCTGAGTGCAGTGCGCCGATTGTTCCAGTATCTTTATCGCGAAAAGTTTCGTGAAGACGATCCCAGTGCGCATCTCGCTTCACCGAAATTGCCCCAGCGTTTGCCAAAAGATTTAAGCGAAGCGCAGGTTGAACGTTTATTACAGGCACCATTAATTGATCAGCCACTGGAGCTACGCGATAAAGCCATGCTTGAAGTGTTGTATGCTACCGGGCTGCGTGTCTCTGAACTGGTCGGGCTGACAATGAGTGATATCAGCCTGCGTCAGGGCGTAGTGCGGGTCATTGGTAAAGGCAACAAAGAGCGCCTGGTGCCGTTAGGTGAAGAGGCGGTTTACTGGCTGGAAACCTATCTGGAACATGGGCGTCCGTGGCTGCTGAATGGTGTGTCAATTGACGTGTTGTTTCCCAGCCAGCGTGCGCAGCAGATGACGCGACAGACCTTCTGGCACCGCATTAAACATTATGCTGTGCTGGCGGGTATCGACAGCGAAAAGCTGTCACCGCATGTATTGCGTCACGCTTTTGCCACCCATTTATTAAATCATGGTGCGGATTTACGCGTGGTGCAGATGCTACTGGGCCACAGCGACCTCTCCACCACGCAAATTTATACGCATGTCGCTACCGAGCGTCTGCGGCAACTTCATCAACAGCATCACCCGCGGGCGTGATGTCTGAAAAGAACGGGAAGATTTATGAAGAAAGGTTTTATGTTGTTTACTTTGTTAGCGGCGTTTTCAGGTTTTGCTCAGGCTGATGACGCGGCAATTCAACAAACGTTAGCCAAAATGGGCATCAAAAGCAGCGATATTCAGCCCGCGCCCGTAGCTGGCATGAAGACAGTTCTGACTAACAGCGGCGTGTTGTACATCACCGATGATGGTAAACATATCATTCAGGGGCCAATGTATGACGTTAGCGGCACGGCTCCGGTCAATGTCACCAATAAGATGCTGTTAAAGCAGTTGAATGCGCTTGAAAAAGAGATGATCGTTTATAAAGCGCCGCAGGAAAAACACGTCATCACCGTGTTTACTGATATTACCTGTGGTTACTGCCACAAACTGCATGAGCAAATGGCAGACTATAACGCGCTGGGGATCACCGTGCGTTATCTTGCCTTCCCGCGCCAGGGGCTGGACAGCGATGCAGAGAAAGAAATGAAAGCTATCTGGTGTTCGAAAGATAAAAACAAAGCGTTTGATGATGTGATGGCAGGTAAAAGCGTCGCACCAGCCAGCTGCGACGTGGATATTGCCGACCATTACGCACTTGGCGTCCAGCTTGGCGTTAGTGGTACTCCGGCAGTTGTGCTGAGCAATGGCACACTTGTTCCGGGTTACCAGCCGCCGAAAGAGATGAAAGAATTCCTCGACGAACACCAAAAAATGACCAGCGGTAAATAATTCGCGTGAAACAACAGATACAACTTCGTCGCCGTGAAGTCGATGAAACGGCAGACTTGCCCGCTGAATTGCCTCCCTTGCTGCGCCGTTTATACGCCAGCCGGGGAGTACGCAGTGCGCAAGAACTGGAACGCAGTGTTAAAGGTATGCTGTCCTGGCAGCAACTGAGCGGTGTCGAAAAGGCCGTTGAGATCCTTTACAACGCCTTTCGCGAAGGAACGCGGATTATTGTGGTCGGTGATTTCGACGCCGACGGTGCCACCAGCACGGCTCTAAGCGTGCTGGCGATGCGCTCGCTTGGTTGCAGCGATATCGACTACCTGGTACCAAACCGTTTCGAAGACGGTTACGGCTTAAGCCCGGAAGTGGTCGATCAGGCCCATGCCCGTGGCGCGCAGTTAATTGTCACGGTGGATAACGGTATTTCCTCCCATGCGGGGGTTGAGCACGCTCGCTCGTTGGGCATCCCGGTTATTGTTACCGATCACCATTTGCCAGGCGACACATTACCCGCGGCGGAAGCGATCATTAACCCTAACTTGCGCGACTGTAATTTCCCGTCGAAATCACTGGCAGGCGTGGGTGTGGCGTTTTATCTGATGCTGGCGCTGCGCACCTTTTTGCGCGATCAGGGCTGGTTTGATGAGCGTAACATCGCAATTCCTAACCTGGCAGAACTGCTGGATCTGGTCGCGCTGGGGACAGTGGCGGACGTCGTGCCGCTGGACGCTAATAATCGCATTCTGACCTGGCAGGGGATGAGTCGCATCCGAGCCGGAAAGTGCCGTCCAGGGATTAAAGCGCTGCTTGAAGTGGCAAACCGTGATGCACAAAAACTCGCCGCCAGCGATTTAGGTTTTGCGCTGGGGCCACGTCTCAATGCTGCCGGACGACTGGACGATATGTCCGTCGGTGTGGCGCTCTTGCTGTGCGACAACATCGGCGAAGCGCGCGTGCTGGCAAATGAACTCGATGCGCTAAACCAGACGCGAAAAGAGATCGAACAAGGAATGCAGGTTGAAGCCCTGACCCTGTGCGAGAAACTGGAGCGCAGCCGTGACACGCTACCCGGCGGGCTGGCAATGTATCACCCCGAATGGCATCAGGGGGTTGTCGGTATTCTGGCTTCCCGTATTAAAGAGCGTTTTCACCGTCCGGTTATCGCCTTTGCGCCCGCGGGTGATGGTACGCTGAAAGGTTCTGGTCGCTCCATTCAGGGGCTGCATATGCGTGATGCGCTGGAGCGATTAGACACACTCTACCCTGGCATGATGCTGAAGTTTGGCGGTCATGCGATGGCGGCGGGTTTGTCGCTGGAAGAGGATAAATTCGAACTCTTTCAACAACGGTTTGGCGAACTGGTTACTGAGTGGCTGGACCCTTCGCTATTGCAAGGCGAAGTGGTGTCAGACGGTCCGTTAAGTCCAGCCGAAATGACCATGGAAGTGGCGCAGCTGCTGCGCGATGCTGGCCCGTGGGGGCAGATGTTCCCGGAGCCGCTGTTTGATGGTCATTTCCGTCTGCTGCAACAGCGGCTGGTGGGTGAACGTCATTTGAAAGTCATGGTCGAACCGGTCGGCGGCGGTCCGCTGCTGGATGGTATTGCTTTTAATGTCGATACCGCCCTCTGGCCGGATAACGGCGTGCGCGAAGTGCAACTGGCTTACAAGCTCGATATCAACGAGTTTCGCGGCAACCGCAGCCTGCAAATTATCATCGACAATATCTGGCCAATTTAGCGTCATCTTCTCTATAAAAAAGAGCGTGGATTGGGTACAATCCCGCTCTTATCACCGCATTTTGACTAGCTCAATAAAAGAAATCAGACCATGTTTGAAATTAATCCGGTAAATAATCGCATTCAGGACCTCACGGAACGCTCCGACGTTCTTAGGGGGTATCTTTGACTACGACGCCAAGAAAGAGCGTCTGGAAGAAGTAAACGCCGAGCTGGAACAGCCGGATGTCTGGAACGAACCCGAACGCGCACAGGCGCTGGGTAAAGAGCGTTCCTCCCTCGAAGCCGTTGTCGACACCCTCGACCAAATGAAACAGGGGCTGGAAGATGTTTCTGGTCTGCTGGAACTGGCTGTAGAAGCTGACGACGAAGAAACCTTTAACGAAGCCGTTGCTGAACTCGACGCCCTGGAAGAAAAACTGGCGCAGCTTGAGTTCCGCCGTATGTTCTCTGGCGAATATGACAGCGCCGACTGCTACCTCGATATTCAGGCGGGGTCTGGCGGTACGGAAGCACAGGACTGGGCGAGCATGCTTGAGCGTATGTATCTGCGCTGGGCAGAATCGCGTGGTTTCAAAACTGAAATCATCGAAGAGTCGGAAGGTGAAGTGGCGGGTATTAAATCCGTGACGATCAAAATCTCCGGCGATTACGCTTACGGCTGGCTGCGTACAGAAACTGGTGTTCACCGCCTGGTGCGTAAGAGCCCGTTTGACTCCGGCGGTCGTCGCCATACGTCGTTCAGTTCCGCGTTTGTTTACCCGGAAGTCGATGACGATATCGATATCGAAATCAACCCGGCGGATCTGCGCATTGACGTTTATCGCGCGTCCGGCGCGGGCGGTCAGCACGTTAACCGTACCGAATCTGCGGTGCGTATTACTCACATCCCAACCGGGATCGTGACCCAGTGCCAGAACGACCGTTCCCAGCACAAGAACAAAGACCAGGCCATGAAGCAGATGAAAGCGAAGCTTTATGAACTGGAGATGCAGAAGAAAAATGCCGAGAAACAGGCGATGGAAGATAACAAATCCGACATCGGCTGGGGCAGCCAGATTCGTTCTTATGTCCTTGATGACTCCCGCATTAAAGATCTGCGCACCGGGGTAGAAACCCGCAACACGCAGGCCGTGCTGGACGGCAGCCTGGATCAATTTATCGAAGCAAGTTTGAAAGCAGGGTTATGAGGAACCAACATGTCTGAACAACACGCACAGGGCGCTGACGCGGTAGTCGATCTTAACAATGAACTGAAAACGCGTCGTGAGAAGCTGGCGAACCTGCGCGAGCAGGGGATTGCCTTCCCGAACGATTTCCGTCGCGATCATACCTCTGACCAATTGCACGCAGAATTCGACGGTAAAGAGAACGAAGAACTGGAAGCGCTGAACATCGAAGTCGCCGTTGCTGGCCGCATGATGACCCGTCGTATTATGGGTAAAGCGTCTTTCGTTACCCTGCAGGACGTTGGCGGTCGCATTCAGCTGTACGTTGCCCGTGACGATCTGCCGGAAGGCGTTTACAACGAGCAGTTCAAAAAATGGGACCTCGGCGACATCCTCGGCGCGAAAGGTAAACTGTTCAAAACCAAAACCGGCGAACTGTCTATCCACTGTACCGAGCTGCGTCTGCTGACCAAAGCACTGCGTCCGCTGCCTGATAAATTCCACGGCTTGCAGGATCAGGAAGCGCGCTATCGTCAGCGTTATTTGGATCTCATCTCTAACGATGAATCCCGTAACACCTTTAAAGTGCGCTCGCAGATCCTCTCTGGTATTCGCCAGTTCATGGTGAACCGCGGCTTTATGGAAGTTGAAACGCCGATGATGCAGGTGATCCCAGGCGGTGCCGCTGCGCGTCCGTTTATCACCCACCATAACGCGCTGGATCTCGACATGTACCTGCGTATCGCGCCGGAACTGTACCTCAAGCGTCTGGTGGTCGGTGGCTTCGAGCGTGTATTCGAAATCAACCGTAACTTCCGTAACGAAGGTATCTCCGTACGTCATAACCCAGAGTTCACCATGATGGAACTCTACATGGCTTACGCAGATTACAAAGATCTGATCGAGCTGACCGAATCGCTGTTCCGTACTCTGGCACAGGATATTCTCGGTAAGACGGAAGTGACCTACGGCGACGTGACGCTGGACTTCGGTAAACCGTTCGAAAAACTGACCATGCGAGAAGCGATCAAGAAATATCGCCCGGAAACCGACATGGCGGATCTGGATAACTTCGACTCTGCGAAAGCGATTGCTGAATCTATCGGTATCCACGTTGAGAAGAGCTGGGGTCTGGGCCGTATCGTTACCGAGATCTTCGAAGAAGTGGCAGAAGCACATCTGATTCAGCCGACCTTCATTACTGAATATCCGGCAGAAGTTTCTCCGCTGGCGCGTCGTAACGACATTAACCCGGAAATCACAGACCGCTTTGAGTTCTTCATTGGTGGTCGTGAAATCGGTAACGGCTTTAGCGAGCTGAATGACGCGGAAGATCAGGCGCAGCGCTTCCTGGATCAGGTTGCCGCGAAAGATGCAGGTGACGACGAAGCGATGTTCTACGATGAAGATTACGTTACCGCACTGGAACATGGCTTACCGCCGACAGCAGGTCTAGGGATTGGCATCGACCGTATGGTAATGCTGTTCACCAACAGCCATACCATCCGCGACGTTATTCTGTTCCCGGCGATGCGTCCGGTGAAATAAGCATTACGTTATGCTCACAACCCCGGCAAATGTCGGGGTTTTTTATTTAAGCTGGGTAAATGCAGATAATCGTATTCTGGCTTCGCGATTTGTCGCCTGCATCACCATCCACGGACTGAACGCCCACGGCGTGGCATCAATACCGCGTAATACATCAGCTAAATCACACCATTGATAATCCATCACTTCATCATCGTTGATCTGTAACGCACTGGTGGTGCGTGCGGCAAATACCGGACACACTTCATGTTCCACAATGCCATTCGGATCGGTGGCGCGATAGCGAAAGTCAGGATAGATAGATTCAGGAGGCGTAATTTCCACGCCAAGCTCATAACGGCAACGGCGGATCACCGCGTCTTCGTTGCTTTCTCCTAGTTGTGGGTGCCCACAAACCGAGTTAGTCCACACGCCAGGCCATGCTTTTTTGCTCAGAGCGCGACGGGTAACTAATAATTGTCCTTTGGCATTAAACAGCCAACTGGAGAACGCGAGATGTAAGCGGGTGTCTGCCGTGTGTGCGGCATACTTTTCCAGCGTACCCGTGGGAACTCCCTGTGCATTCAATAAAATGACGTGTTCCGTTTGCATAATTTCTCACATGTAATTCTGATCACTCATCATTATAGATAATTGAAGAGTGAAATGATTAACCAAGTGAGCGTTTATCGACAACCGCCCGTTTTGAGCGGATGTCGACAGGTAAAAACCATTTAAAAAAGTAGCATCATATATTTGAAGCGACTTTCAATGGCCATTGCAACACAGTCAGAAATGACAGGAATAGAGAGAGTAAAAAGCAACAACAGACTGAATATAGCGCGCATTAAAAGATTCATATTATTCTCCATGCTCATTTTTCTTCAGCTTGCGCATCAGAAGCCACATACGTACTGTCCTGACTTTTAAATCTTTATCAGAGACGGATTCCTTCACCAGGTCAGCATGATGCTGATAGCCATTAAAGAAGACGTTCAGCACAACGGCGCTAAGGGTTGCGAGCATAATGCCGCTATGTAGCAGCGGTTGCAGTACGGCCGGTAACTTAGAAAAGAAATCGTGAGAGAGCGTCGGAGTCATGCCAACGCCGAGACTGATCGCCACAATATAGAGGTTGTAACGGTTGGTGGTGTAGTTACAGCGCGACAGAATTCGAATCCCTGTCGCCAGTACCATGCCGAACATCACCAGCCCAGCGCCGCCCAGCACAAATTGCGGAATGGAGGCTACCAGCACCGCCATTTTTGGCACCATGCCAAACAGGATTAATATAATTCCCGAAGAAATACACACCCAGCGGCTATGAACGCGCGTCACGCTAACCAGGCCAACGTTTTGAGAAAATGACGTGTGGGGGAAGCTGTTAAACGTGCCACCAATCATTGTCCCTACGCCATCGACACGCAGCCCGCGAATAATATCGTGCGAAGAGAGTTTACGACCGACTATTTCACCCAGTGCCAGGAACATCCCCATCGACTCGATAAACACGATGATTAACACGGCAGTCATGGTCAGAATGGAAACGGGATCGAAAATCGGCATACCAAACGACATCGGCGTAACAATCGCAAACCACGAGGCATCATGTAGCCCGGATAAATTGACTTCATTCATCATCCACGAAAGTAAAAAGCCAAATACAATCCCCAGTAATACGGCGACGTTGGACATAAATCCTTTCGCATAGCGAGTAATGAGCAAGATAAAAATTAAGACGGCAAAGGAGATACCTAAATAAACGGGATTACCATATTGCGGATTCCCTTTACCTCCGGCGGCCCAGTCAATACCCACCTGAATGATGCTAAGCCCGATAGAAGTAATAACCACACCGGTAACCAGTGGCGGGAATAAAGGCATCAAGCGACCGATAAGTGGCGCTAATAATGTGGTGATAAAACCCGCGGCGATAGTGGCACCAAATATACCCAGCAGGCCGATATCCGGGTTCATCCCAATGGCTATCATTGGTGTTACAGCAGCAAAGGTCACCGACATAATCACCGGCAGGCGGATCCCCATAAAGCGGCCGATACCTATACATTGCAATAATGTGACGATCCCGCAGCAAAAGAGATCCGAGCTAATGAGCATCGCAATAGCTTCTTTTGAGAGGCCCAGTCGGTCACCAATCATAAGAGGAACAGCGACTGCACCTGCGTACATGACAAGGACGTGTTGCAGACCGAGTATGATCAGCTTTCCTGGTGATAATATGCGGTCAACCTCATCAGTTGGGCGGTCTTGCCCAGAAGATGAGGGAAGTTGGGAATCTATGGCGCTCATCAGTGTTTCTCCTTTCGCCCGCCAGAGTAAAAAGCAACCGTTTACGTTAATGAAACTGTCTAAACACATGCTCGTGGAGTGCCAGTTTTTGCGAGGAAGGGGAGTTAGAGACAGGAATTGCGGAGGCAATCACATAATCGTGCTTAAACCACGAAAATGAGAAGAGAACCTGACAATGGAATTATCTGTAATTTTCTCATATTGATATTTCATTAATCATTCTGGCATGTCGCACTCTCGCATTTAATCGTTTTTATCTGGATAGTGCTCTTTTGATCGGCAATGTTGAAATAATGAAAGCGGCATAGATTGAGGGGCAATAATTTGAACTCAGTCGCAAAATTATAATTAAAACGGTCATGCTACCTAATATATGCCCGTTTATTGCATCGCGAAATTTGAGAAGACATAACTCATTAAATGAAAGGGATGCAAATGAATAAGTTTATCGCTGCTGAAGCTGCGGAATGTATAGGCTGTCATGCTTGTGAAATTGCCTGTGCGGTGGCACACAATCAAGAAAACTGGCCGCTGAGTCACAGTGACTTTCGACCACGTATCCACGTTGTAGGGAAAGGCCTGGCTGCGAATCCGGTGGCCTGCCATCACTGCAACAATGCCCCTTGCGTTACAGCTTGTCCGGTTAATGCTCTGACTTTCCAGTCCGATAGCGTACAACTGGACGAGCAAAAATGTATTGGTTGTAAAAGATGCGCAATCGCTTGCCCCTTTGGCGTCGTTGAGATGGTCGATACGATTCCGCAGAAATGCGACCTTTGTAACCAGCGCAGTTCCGGCACGCAAGCCTGTATTGAAGTTTGCCCAACACAGGCGTTACGACTGATGGACGATAAAGGGTTACAGCAGATAAAGGTGGCCCGCCAGCGCAAAACGGCAGCAGGAAAAGCGTCAGCAGACGCTCAGCCATCTCGCAGTGCAGCGTTGCTCCCCGTTAACTCGCGTAAAGGCGCAGATAAAATTTCAGCAAGTGAACGGAAAAACCACTTTGGCGAAATCTATTGCGGGCTGGATCCACAACAAGCGACTTATGAGAGTGACCGCTGTGTTTATTGTGCCGAAAAAGCTAACTGCAACTGGCATTGCCCGCTGCATAACGCTATTCCGGATTACATCCGTCTGGTACAGGAGGGAAAGATTATTGAAGCGGCAGAACTTTGCCACCAGACCAGTTCCTTACCAGAAATCTGCGGCAGGGTATGCCCACAGGACCGTCTTTGTGAAGGCGCATGTACTTTGAAAGATCACTCTGGCGCAGTCACTATCGGTAATCTGGAATGCTACATCACCGATACCGCGCTGGCGATGGGCTGGCGTCCCGATGTCAGCAAAGTTGTTCCCCGTATCGAGAAAGTGGCGGTGATTGGCGCTGGGCCTGCAGGGTTAGGGTGTGCTGATATTCTGGCGCGCGCAGGAGTTCAGGTCGATGTCTTTGATCGCCATCCAGAAATTGGCGGTATGCTGACTTTTGGCATTCCTCCTTTCAAACTCGATAAAACGGTATTAAGCCAGCGGCGAGAGATATTCACCGCAATGGGAATCGACTTTCATCTTAACTGTGAAATTGGCCGCGATATTACCTTTAGCGATTTAACTTCTGAATATGATGCAGTTTTCATCGGCGTGGGGACTTACGGGATGATGCGAGCAGATCTGCCGCATGAAGATGCGCCCGGTGTCATTCAGGCTCTACCGTTCTTGACTGCCCATACCCGCCAGCTCATGGGGTTGCCGGAGTCTGAAGAGTATCCGCTGACGGACGTGGAAGGTAAGCGAGTCGTGGTATTGGGCGGTGGCGATACGACAATGGATTGTTTGCGGACTTCCATCCGCCTCAATGCCGCCAGCGTGACCTGCGCGTATCGTCGTGATGAAGTCAGTATGCCGGGCTCGCGCAAAGAGGTGGTCAATGCGCGCGAGGAAGGTGTCGAGTTTCAATTCAATGTTCAGCCGCAATATATCGCTTGTGACGAAGATGGGCGTTTAACTGCGGTGGGCCTGATTCGTACCGCCATGGGTGAGCCGGGGCCGGATGGTCGCCGTCGTCCTCGTCCGGTTGCGGGTTCAGAGTTTGAATTGCCCGCCGATGTTCTCATTATGGCCTTTGGTTTCCAGGCGCATGCCATGCCGTGGTTGCAGGGCAGCGGAATTAAACTCGATAAATGGGGCCTGATTCAAACCGGCGACGTTGGGTATTTACCTACCCAGACGCATCTGAAAAAAGTCTTTGCTGGTGGGGATGCAGTTCATGGCGCGGATCTGGTTGTCACTGCCATGGCCGCAGGAAGGCAGGCGGCGCGCGATATGTTAACTCTGTTTGATACGAAGGCATCGTGATGAAATCGTTAATTATCGTTAATCCGGCTGACTGTATTGGCTGCCGTACTTGTGAAGTGGCCTGTGTGGTCGCTCACCCTTCAGAACAGGAGTTGAATGCCGATATCTTTTTACCCCGGCTGAAGGTACAGCGACTGGACTGCATCAGTGCGCCGGTGATGTGCCACCAATGTGAAAACGCCCCTTGTGTTGGCGCTTGCCCCGTGGGGGCGCTGACGATGGGCGAGCAGGTGGTGCAGACCAATTCTGCTCGTTGTATTGGCTGTCAGAGTTGCGTCAGTGCGTGCCCGTTTGGAATGATCACCATTCAGTCGTTGCCGGGGGATACCCGGCAACAAATCGTGAAATGCGATCTCTGTGAACAGCGGGAAGAGGGGCCTGCCTGCGTTGAATCTTGCCCAACACAGGCGCTGCAGTTGCTTACTGAAAGAGAACTCAGGCGAGTCCGCCAGCAGCGTATTGTTGCCAGCGGTGAGAATCCTCTGTGAAAGAAATCTCCGCGCTGAAAGGCGCGGAGAATCTATTAGATTGCCCAACCACCCGCGTAAAATGCGACCAGTGCGGCAGTAATGATCACCGTACCAATATTCAGCTTTTGCCATTCGCGTGCAAAGACGCGGCCTACGACCAGTGTCACAAAGCCCAGCATAATACCGGTAACGATATTACAAGTCAGAACGATGAACACGGCACACACCAGGCCAGCCATAGCGTCAATAAAATCATTGAAATCCAGCTTCGAGACGTTACTTAACATCAGCAAACCTACGTACATCAGAGCGGGTGCAGTGGCGTAACCAGGGATCAAAAATGACAGCGGTGATAAGAACAGAATCAGCAGGAATAACGCCCCCACTACGGTTGCGGTTAACCCTGTTTTACCCCCGGCGGCGGTTCCTGCCGCTGATTCGATATAAACCGCTGCGGGCGCTGCGCCCACCAGGCCGGAGAATATTGAACTTACTGAGTCACTGGTCAGGGCTTTGCCGCCGTTGATGATCTGGTTGTCTTTATCCAACAAATTCGCCTGACCGGCGACGGCACGGATGGTGCCAGTAGCGTCGAACACTGCGGTCATCACCAATGCCAGTACACTCGGAAGTACAGTTGGCTGGAGTGCGCCCATAATATCGAGGCTGAAAATCAGAGACTTACCATCTTCGCCAGTCAGGCTTGGCATCGCCACCAGACCGTGGTATTTCACCGCTGGGTCAAAGATTAAGCCGATGATCGAAATTGCAATAATCACCAACAAGATCCCGCCGGGTACGCGACACTTCTCCAGACCGAAGATGACCGCCAGCCCCAGCAAGCTCATCATCACCGGGAAGGAGGTAAACGCACCGAGCGCCACTGGCAAGCCTTCAATCGGGTTTTTGATAACCATACCCACACCGTTAGCAGCAATCAGCAGCAGAAACAGCCCGATACCGATACCTGTACCGTGAGCGATCCCCATCGGTAAATTACGTAAGATCCAGGTACGCACACCGGTAACGGAAATGGCGGTGAAGATGACGCCCATCAGAAATACCGCGCCCAGTGCGACAGGAACGCTAATTTGTTGCCCGAGTACCAGACTGAATGCGGTAAACGCCGTCAAGGAAATCGCGCAACCAATCGCCATTGGCAAATTGGCCCATAATCCCATCAGCAACGAGCCGAAGCCCGCGACCAGACAGGTGGCAACAAACACAGCTGCGGGAGGAAAACCTGCTTTGCCCAGCATTCCCGGAACGACGATAACGGAATAAACCATGGCCAGAAAGGTTGTTAATCCAGCCAGTACTTCCTGACGAACGGTACTGCCACGAGCGGTAATTTTAAAATAATTATCCAGCGCGCCCTGTGGCTTTGGTGCGTCCGGTGTTTGTAGGATGTCTCCAGACATAATGATGTCCTCACGAGGATGTAAAAGTTTTATTATTAGTTGCGTTCGTACACCAGACGACCATCAACGTAGGTGCGGTAGATCGAACGGTCATCGCCCAACGTCATCATCACGAACAATTTGTCGACTAAAGAAACAGAGTTGTCATAGCGCAGCTGCTGTAGCGGAGTGGCGGTGGGTTCCATCACCACGAAATCAGCCTCTTTGCCAGGTAAAAAGTTGCCAATCAAATCGTCAAGGCCCAGAGATTTCGCTCCGCCGAGCGTGGCCAGGTAAAACGCTTCATATGCCGAGAGGCGATAGCCTTGTAATTGCAACACTTTGTAGGCTTCGTTCAGCGTTTGCAGCATGTTGAAAGTTGTTCCGGCACCGATATCCGTTCCCATGCCCACTTTGACTTTCTTCTGCCATGCTTTTTTCAAGTTGAATAAGCCGCTGCCGAGGTAAAGGTTGGAGGTCGGACAGAAAGCAATGCTGGATTTGGTTTCGCTGAGACGATCCCACTCTTTTTCTTCGAGATGGACGCAGTGAGCAAAGACACAGTTTTTACCGGTCAGGCCGTACTGATGGTAAACATCCAGATAACCATCATGGTCAGGATAAAGCGATTTCACCCAGGCAATTTCATCTTTGTTTTCACAGAGATGGGTATGTACCCACGTATCCGGATATTCCTCTTTCAGGCGTTGCGCCATCGCCATCTGTTCAGGAGAAGAAGTAGGGGCGAAGCGTGGTGTAATCGCATATAGCAGACGACCATTTTTGTGCCAGCGTTCAATCAGTTCTTTGCTTTGGTGATAGCTGCTTTCGGCAGTGTCGAGCAGATAATCCGGTGCGTTACGGTCCATCATCACCTTACCGGCAATCATACGCATATTGATATGACTGGCGGCTTCAAACAGCGCATCAACAGATTGCGGATGAACAGTGCCAAACACCAGCGCCGTGGTGGTTCCGTTACGTAAAAGCTGCTTGATGAAGAACGCCGACATTTCGCGGGCGTACTCTAAATCCTCATAACGACGTTCAGTAGGGAAGGTGTGTTTATTCAACCACTCCAGCAATTGCTCACCATAGGCCCCCACCATTTCACTTTGCGGATAATGGATATGTGTATCGACAAAGCCCGGTACTATCAGTTTGCCGCGATAGTCGCGCACGCGAATGGTGTCAGGAATTTGATGCTTTCCGTTTTCCCATTCGCCAAACCATTCCACTTTTCCCTGTTTAATGAGTAATAAACCATCCTCAATAAACCGCAGCGCAGAGGCAATCTCTTCCGGGTTATCGACCGTACGGGTGACATCAATAAAACTGCCTCGTACCGCTTTTAACGTGTGTTCTCCTGACATCATTGACTCCTTTACTGTTAATCCATCTCTTCCGCTGAGGTAATACCAGGCAGAACGTTTTCCTGTCGGTAGCCACCAGGGAGGATAATATTTAATAAAATCGCAGTTAACCCGCCAGCACAAATAGGGTTTTCAACTAATACATAAATAGAGGCTGGCAATATTTTAAAAATTTCGGGATCGTAGGAGACGCCAAGCCCTAAACCTAAAGAAGTGGCGACAATAAGTGTTTCACGCCGCTTTAATCCGTTGGTGATGATGATGCGAATCCCAGCGATGGCAATCATGGAAAACATCAACGTCATTGCGCCTCCCAGAACTGCCGAGGGAATGGTCGTGAAGAAGCCGCCAATCATCGGAAATAAGCCGAGGATAACCAGCATTACCGCGATGGTTCGCCCGACATAACGTGAAGCGACGCCAGTCATCTGAATAACCCCATTATTTTGCGCAAACGTGGTTAATGGTAATGAACCAACAGCGGAGGCGATAACAGAAACCAGACCATCTGCCAGCACGCCGCCTTTCAGTCGGGACTGATACTCTTCCCCCTGAATGGGGCGGCGGGAAACCATTGCCGTGGCGGTGATATCGCCGACTGCTTCCAGCACGCTAAGCAGATAAATCGTGCCAACCACCAGGAACTGATGGAAGCTAAAACTAAAGCCGTATTTGAACGGATGCGGGATGGTGATTAACGGCAGATTGCGCATACTGCTGAAATCCACCATGCCCAGGCATAACGATGCGATATAGCCGACACATAGCCCAATGGCGATCCCTCCCATGCGTAGCAACGGACTGCGACAGCAGTTAAAGCCGATCACCACAATCAAAACCAATAAACCAACGCCGAGATGTTCGTAATTGCCGAACGTACCGCTGCTTTTGGCTGCAAATCCTCCACCAAAATCGATAATGCCGACTTTAATCAGGCTTAAGCCGATCATCAGTACCACAATACCGCTGACGGTAGGCGTAATAACCCGACGTAAATAGGGCAGGATAAAAGAAGAGCCGACAACCAGAAATGCGCCAACGAAGGAGACGCCAAGCAGCGACGACATGATTAACTCTTCGTGAAAACCGTCGCTTTTCATGCTGCTGCCCAGCGCAATCATGACCGTAACAAATGAAAAATTGACTGACTGAATTGAGAGTAGGCCAGAACCGACGATGCCGTAGCGGTTTACTTGTAACCAGGTACCAATACCAGAGGCGATCATCGCCATAGAAACAAGATAGGCAGTTGTTTCAGCGGAAAGCTGTAAGGCCGCACCCACGATTAACGCGGGGGTTACCATCGGAACGAAAATTGCCAACAGATGGGTAATGGCACCAACGAGAGCCTGATGAAAGGGAGGGCGATCCTCCAGTTCAAATATAAGGTCAGAACCTGCATGGTTTATATCAGACATCCCTTCACTCCTTTTAAAGTAAATTTGATCATCTGAATTAGTAAAATAAATTCCCACGAATTTGGGGCGCAGGACGCCTTGAGAACGGCTTATCTCATTTTCGCAGTCACTATTTAGTCATCGTTCAAACAGAGAAACAGGCCGCCGAAGCGGCCATTTATTACTTATATTTTTTCCAGCGCGGTGAGTATTTTCTCCGGTGTGAAATGCCATTCGCGTAACCAGATGCCGCAGGCATCGTGAATTGCGGTAGCAATCGCCGGAGCTGCGCCATTTACACCAATTTCCGAGATCGATTTCGCCCCGAACGGGCCGACTTTATCGTCGCTCGGCACCAACACAGCGCGGAAATCACGCGGAATGTCACCAATTTTCGGTGCGCCGTAACTGCGTAAATCACGCGTTAACGGGTGACCTTCGGCGTCATAAATGATCTCTTCGCTCATACTGTGGCCGATAGCACGCAGGGTGGCACCGTAGATTTGTCCCAAAGCTAACTCTGGATTGACCGGTGTACCGCAGTCCAGCAAGGCGTAGAATTTATCCAGGCGGATTTCACCCGTACGCGTGTTGACGGCAACTTCAGCGAAGTTTGCGCCATACGGGAAAGCGAAATCAGGCGTGATATAACTGCCAGTTCCCACCAGTGAACCAAAGCCGGTGCCGGTTTCGCCTTTATGGGCAATATCCCCGAAACTAACTTCGCCTTTCTTGCCGCGCACGACGCCCGGCGTTGCTAGTTGAACATCTGCCACTGGCTCACCCAACATTTGCGCGCCGTGGAACAGAATTTTCTCCCGCAGATTTTCCGCTGCCAAACGCGCCGCGTTACCCGAGAAGCAAGTACCGGACGAGGCATATGCGCCTTTATCAAACAACGCATGATCAGTATCACCGGAGATAACATGCACGTCCTGCGGTGGGCAGTGCAGCACTTCTGCTGCCAGTTTCGTCACTACAGTATCCAGACCAGTACCAATATCCGCACCGCCAGAATGAACGATAAAGGTGCCGTCCGATTCCAGTTTGATCATGCAGTTAGCCTGATCGATATCCGGGATACCCGATTTCTGCATGATAATGGCGACGCCGCGACCGATGTGCCAGTCACCATTTTGTGGTTTCGGTGAAGACCATTGGATCATCTCGCGACCCTGACGCAGGATCTCTTCCAGTGCGCAGCTGGCGGCGGAAGGAACGGAGGTCGGCGCTTTACCTTCACCGATTGCACCGAGAATTTTCAGCTCTTGCCCTTCGTGTACCCGGTTACGTTCGATAATTTCCAGTTGGTCGATCTGTAACTGTTCAGCCAGTTCCGCTAATGCCATGGTGATAGCGAAGTTACCTTTCGGTGCGCCATAACCCTGATAAGCACCATTTGGGCAAATGTTGCTGTAGTAGGTGGTGACCTGGAAATCGACGTTATCGCACGGATATAACGGCAGCGACAGCGCCGGTCCGTTACATGGTACGGTGAGTGAGTGGTTGCCGTAAGGGCCAGTGTTGGCGCGGAAATCCATCTTCACTGCCGTCAGGCGACCATCTTTTTTCGCTCCCAGTTTGACGGTGACTTTCGCGACGTGACGAGAGGTGTTAGCAATAAACTCTTCTTCACGGGTGTAGCGGAACAGGACCGGACGCCCGGTCACGCAGGTTGCCCAGGCGCACACTTCTTCCAGCAGGATGTCCTGTTTGGAACCAAAACCGCCGCCAACTCGTTCTTTAATGACATGAACTTTATGCTGTTTCATGCCCACGAGGCGCGCGACCTGGCGGCGTAAGTGCCATGGTACCTGGGTGGAGGCGTGGATAACCAGACGATCGCCGTCCATACGAGTAAAGCAGATATGTGTTTCAGTCGGGCACTGCTGCGCTTGCGTTGAGTTATAGGTTCGCTCAATGATCACATCGGCATCGGCAAAGCCTTTGTCCATATCGCCAATATGACCATGAATACTGGCGGCGATATTTTTGCGGGGGCGAGAACCGATCGGGAAGTTAATGATCATATGCTCGCCGCGCTGGGCTGCATGGCTGTTATCGTCTTCCAGAGTATCTGGCGCACCAGCAACATACACCACCGGTTCATCGTGCACGACAGGCGCATCTTCCGCCATTGCTTCGTCGATCGACATTACCGGCTTAAGCACTTCATATTCAACGTCGATAAGCTTCAGTGCTTCGAGCGCAATTTCTTCACTTTCTGCGACCACCGCAGCAACACGATCGCCGACGTGACGCATTTTCTTGCCGAACATACGGCGGTCAAGCGGTGACGGTTCCGGTGCGCTCTGCCCCCCCGGGGTATAGTAGATATCCGGGCAATTCAGATGAGTAATAACGTGAACGACGCCCGGTAAGGCTTCAGCTTTGCTGACATCCAGATGAGTAATCAGTGCGTGAGCGTGTGGGCTACGTAACATTTTAATGACGCAGGCGTCAGCCGTTACGCGGTCTTCAACATAGCAGGGCTTCGCCTGCACCATTTTTGCGGCATCAGTTTTAGGATAATGCTTACCAATGACTTCAAGGTCGTCACGGAAAGTCGGAGCGATATCAATGGTGGCCTGCGGATTATTTTTACGTGCAACCGCCAGTTCAATGACCTGATAGTATTGCTGCCAGCCAGCATCGCGGCTAAACAGACCTGAGAGCGCGTCGTCGATCTCTTCGCGGGTAGGTGCGGCGATGCGATCGAGAAGATCGGTGATAATCAGAGCCGCAGCTGGATCGTTATAACCAGACTGCACCACGCCAACATCAACCATTGCCTGTTGAACCAGACTTAACTCGTTCCATTTGCCCAGAGATTCTGCGGTACGAATATCTGCCTTCTCTAACTGTGCGGCAATAAGCAAGGACGCGTTAACGATATTACCGTTAAAGATTATTGCGTCAGAACCGGCAAACCCGAAGCCATCATCACTGTTGCGTACAGAGTGCATTCCCATGTTAAACAACAGCTTTTGCACGTTTTCGCCTGGATTAACGGTTAGCTCCTGAGGCGCGCCATTTAAAGTAAAGTGGATGATCATACGGCTTCCTCCCCAGCCTGTTGGCAGTCGGCATACAGGTCGGCTACCAGAACTCCCGTGATATAGCGTTTATAGGCCACGCTGCCCCGCAAATCTTCCTGCGGGAAAATGGCGTTGGCGACAGCCTGTTCAAGTGCATTGCCTTCCAGATTTTGTTTTTCGATATCGTGCAGACGCAGTGCTTTACTGGCGACGCCATCCAGCGCAATTCGCATACCGTCGTGGTCTGTCATTGCAACGGCTGCCGTCACGACGGTTAAACCTGCCTGAGAACGGCTAATTTTGCGGGTCGCACAGGTGCGATACGGATCTTTAATGATAATTTCGGTTAGCAGGCGATCGCATGGGCAGGCCAGGTAGTCCTCGATTGACAGCGTTTCGCCGTTGCCAAAAACCAGTTCAGCATCCACTGCCAGCAGGACGGGAAGCAGCACCGACTCTTCCTGCCGGGCGGCGATTTCACCACCAATGGTCGACTGATTACGAACATGGCGTGAGTAAACAAAACCGAGGGCTTCACGCAGCGCTGCAGGAATAAATCGCGCATCACGCAGTGGCTGCAAGCGAGACATTGCGCCAATCCGCAGTGCACCGTTATCCCAGTCAACCCAGTCCAGTTCCAGATCCTGTAAGGAGATGGCAATCTTTTTATCGGTACGGGTTGGTGTAGCATTGAGTTTGCTGCCCCCGGCGAACCAGACGGCTTCATCCTGGTAGCGGCGCTTCAGTTCCAGCGCCTGTTCGACAGAGTCGGGCCTGAAAAATTGTTCAATCATCTTCTTTCCTTATTTAACCCTCTTCCCTGCGGGAAGAGGGCATCTGTCATTTATGCCAGCGCATCCATCCGACGCCACATACTGGCAGCGGCTTTTCTGGCTTGTGCATAAATGGAATCGCAATCGAAGTTAAACTGACGGTCTTCATAGACCATCACACCATTGACCATCACGCTGTGAACGCTGCCTGAGCCCATACCGAAAGCGATATGCCCGGCGATATTGTCTGCCAGCAGCGGCGTCGGCGGGTTGTAATCGCAAATGGTTAAATCAGCTTTGTAACCGGCTTCCAGAAGCCCAAATTTCGCGCCAAAGTTGCGGCTCATCAGTTCGTTACCGTTAGTCAGGGCTTTGGCAAAACTGTCAGGCCACAGCGGACCACCCGCATCGCGATGTTTAAAGAAGGCAAATTTCATCTCTTCAAACATGTCCGAACCAATGCCGTCCGTTCCCAACGCCAGATTGCGGATGTCGCTAAGGTGATGGTTGTAGCCGACATGGTTGTTCATGTTTGAACGGGCGTTATGCACCAGGAACGCATCGCGCTGATTGAGTAGGGTGATGTCATCTTTCGACAAGTACAGCCCATGAGCGACCAGCGTTTTGCTGTCGATGAGATCGAATTGCGTCAGTCGTGCCAGCAGGTCTTTGCCGTACCAGTGGTGACTGTAGGAAACGTCGTAAAGGTCTTCCGCAGCGTGAATATGCAAACCACGGCCTGTGGCTTTCACGGCTTCACGCAGCATCTCCAGACCGGCATCTGGCACGGTAAACGGCGCGTGAGCACCGATATGTGCTTCCACCAGATACGGCTCGGTTGCTGCTTTCTTCGCCTCATCAATCTGACGGGCAAAGCGGATGTTTTCTTCTACACCTTCCTGCAACTCTTTGATGCCGTTGTTACGGTCAGTAGTTTCAAAACAGGTCATCGCGCGCAGGCCAACTTTTAAAAATGCGTCGCGCAATGTGGAGAGCGACCCGCCGATATACGCCGGAGAGGCATGGTGATCGATAACCGATGTACATCCGCTCTTAATCGCTTCCAGGGAACAAATCAGTCCGCTGTAATAGAGCGACTCTTCATCAAGGGCGCGATCGAGCCGCCACCAGAGATTTTTCAGCGTTGAGATGAAATCCGGGCAGGGGGCGATGTTTGCCATAATTCCGCGGGAAAGCCCCGAGTAAAAATGGTTGTGCGAGCAGACAATTCCCGGCATCACAATCCGACCATGCATCTCTTTGTAGCTGGCATCGGGGTAGCGTTGCGTCAGGGCATCTCCGATAGCGACAATCACATCATTTTCGATAGCGATATCAACGCCTTCCTGCACTTTCGCCGGGTGTAACTGCACTGCGGTGACATTCTTCAGAATCAACATGATTACACCTCCACGCGGCCCAGCAGATAATGATGATGCTGGTGGACATGGCTGATGATGCGGCACATATCGTTCAGCTCCGGTGGTACGTTGTTAAACTGACCTTTGCTGTCGATGTTTAACACCCAGCTTTGGTTATTCAGACGTACTCGTACCCGGCAATCTTCCACAAGGAAGCCTGGGTTGCTGCTGTTATCAAAGTCTTGCGCCAGGCTGAAGACGGTGATTTTGTCTTTGTACGGTTTACCGTTCCACGGACAGAACTGAGCGCAGTTGCCGCATTCGTTACAGTAAGCGTCGAGGTGCAGCGTCTGGAAACGGTTCTGGAAGCCTGGGACCGCAATGGAGACGTTGGCGCGGTTCGGGCAGACATCCACACACTTGCTGCAAACGTAGTTACATTCGAGGCAGCGAGCGGCTTCCTGGGCGACAAACGCGTCACGATCGTCACTGTTCACCAGCGTGATAGAGATATCGCCTTTACGTTGATAGATTTCCGCCGGATTGACGTTGTTCCAGTATTTATCGTTCTGGTGGGAACGGATATTTTCCCGACTAAGGATGGCATCGGTCGCCCGACGCGCGGTTCCGACAGCAGCGACAATGGAGGATGGTCCGCGCTGTACGTCGCCGATCATAAAGACGTCAGTCAGACGAGTTTCGCCATTATGGTCGACGTCTGGCCAGCCGTTTTTGTCCAGCGGCACGCCCATCGCATTCAGGGCTTCAGTATCCTGCTGTTCACCAATGGCGGTGATCAGGCTGTCTACAAACAGTGTTACTGTTTCGTTGGTTTCAACCGGACGACGACGACCTTTCTCATCCGGTTCGCCAAGCGACATAACGCGCAAGGTTAAGGTGCCATCAGCATCGAAACGTTCCGGATTGTTCAGGAAACGGAACTCCACGCCGTCGTGCAACGCTTCTTCATACTCTTCGCGCCATGCGGGCATCTCTTGCAGTGAACGACGGTAAACGATCGTTGCTTTTTCTACGCCTGGAACGCGTAACGCCGCACGAGCGCAGTCCATTGCGGTGTTACCCGCCCCGACAACGACCACATGTTTGCCCAGCTTGAGCGCTGTACCCTTGTTGTATTCACGCAGGAAGGGGAGTGATTTCCAGACATTTTGGTTGTCGCCCGCCAGTTTCACACCGCTATTTTTATCAGTGCCGGTGGCAATCAGAACATAGTGGAAGCCCTGATTTTTTAACTGTTCAACGGTTAAATCGGGTGAGCAGCCATACTCAAATTTCACGCCGTGATCGGCAACAAAATCGATATCGTGCTGAATTAACTCTGCAGGAATACGGAACTGAGGGATGATATTTTTCACCACGCCGCCTGCATTGGCTTCGCGTTCAAACAGCGTAACCGGATGGCCCGCTCTGGCAAGGAAGTAACCTGCTGCCAGACCCGCCGGACCTGCACCAATCACGGCAACCGGATGGCGTGAACCAGAACCGGCTGGTTTGTGCCAACGTTGCTTATATTCATCCCAACCTTTTTCCAGCGCGACTTTTTTCAGTTCGCGGATATTCAGCGCACTGTCGTAATCCAGGCGGGTACAGTTGTATTGGCACTGGTGATCGCAAATATGACCGGTAATGGCAGGTAGGGCGTTGCGTTGGTAGATGAGTTCCAGCGCGTCGGCATAGCGGTGTTCGCCAAGCAGACGGATGTATTCCGGAATATCTTGCTTGATAGCGCAGGCAGTAACACAGGGGGCAACGTAGCAGTCGGTCAGCGGCAGGTCTTCTGCCACTTCAATACGCTCTTCTGGCTTCCAGTGTTTCTGGGTGTATTCCATGGTTAACGCGTCTGCTGCCAGTCTGTTCAGTCGTTCGACGTCAACATGGTCAAGTCCCCAGGCATCGGAGCCTTCCAGCTCGCGCATGCAGGCACTTAAGCGCAGATAGCCACCAGGTTTCAGCAGGTCGGTTGCCATCGTAATAGGGCGAATACCAGTATCAAAAATATCGCGGATAGTCAGCTGACTGGCACCACCGGAATAAGAAATGGGCAGTTTGCCGTCAAAGGCGCGAGAGAGAACTGCTGCAACATTGATGGAGAGCGGGAACAGCGCACGGCCTGACATATACATCTCTTCACCGGGCAGTGCGCCTTTATTGTTGATGGTGCCGAGAGTGTTAGTCAGTTTTACGCCAAAGCCGAGTGATTTTTCTTTTGCCAGTGCCATCAGGCGTTCCAGCATTTCCAGTGCTTGCGTCAGCTTGAGGTCGTGATCAAATGACTCTTCTTTTAAGCCTATGTAACCGAAACCGCAAACATCGAGGATCTCACGAACACGCGCGTACCCGAGCAAGGTCGGGTTAAGTTTGACAAAGGTGTTGAGCCCTTTTTCTTCCAGCATGTAGCGGCAAATGGCTTCGATTTCATGCGGAGGACAGCCGTGCATGGTGGAGAGGGTGACGCCCTGCACCATACTGGTAGGGATGCGAGCGGGTAAAGCTTGCAAGCTTTCGCGTTTTTCCTGCAATCCGTGGCGGGATAAAAATGCGTCATCCTGGAGTAATTTATTCAGCGTATCGCGATATTGCGCGAATTTCGGATGGTCAGATGCATCCATCATATTGTCGATGAACTGTTGCATCGGCGGTTGCTTAATACCTTCGAGGTTATAACCGACGCTCATATTAAAGATGAACGATTTACCGGAATCAGAAGGCTGGAACATCGCTTCGAGAAGGTGCAGGGCAAACCAGGCTTTGAGGTATTCATCCCAGGCTTTAAGCAGGGTAAATTCGGTAGACCATTCGGTGTTAAAGCACTCGTCTTCGGCATCGATACAAGGCTTTTCCAGCTCCAGGCGGTCAAGAATTTGGACGGTTTTTAGTTCGATGAAGCGTCCGCCAGTCAGCCAGGAAGTGACAATATTTTGCGCGAGCTGCGTGTGCGGGCCAGCGGCAGGGCCGACGGGAGTGGCACAGGTTTCACCGAAGACGCTAACAGTTTTACCTTTTACGGGTGAGTAAAACTGTTGCTCGGGAATACCAAAGATTGAGCGTTGTTGTTGGTATTCATCAAATATGCGCGTCAAAAGTTCCTCAAACGGAATGGGACGCATAATATCCCCCATAACCCTCTCCTTAGCTTATACAGATATCATTGAGTGACCGGTGTTGAGAAATCCGGTGGTTTAGGGGGATAGAGCAACAATCGCACCACTCTTGCCAGGTTTGGCGGGAAATATAAAAAAATGTGAGGCGGCTCGAAACTTAAGGGCTTTTTGTGAATGAACTCACAGGTGCCAAATGAGAATTAAAATCACTCCTGAAAATTATTATTGCCAGCCCATTTATCACTTTTTCTCTTTTCTCAAAATCAGTGATTCCTTATCATTATGATAAAGAGTGCTGGAGGGGTTAAATATTTGAACGCAATCGTTTAACTACGTTTTCTAAATTTCAGTATACCTTTTCTTCGCTGTAATAAAGTCGTCCGGAGTATCAATATCTAAAATTATTTCTGCATTTTCTATTTCGACGGAATAATGATCTCCCATAAGGAGTGCCTGACGCATATTGGTGACATTGGGTCGCTGGAATGCCTGCATCAAGCATGGTTTTGACACTAAAATCGGATGGCCGGGGATGCCATTATGGAGTGGCAGTATTGCGCCATCATTTCGTAACGACCAGATTTTTCTAAAAATATCAATGGTGAGGGTTGGCATGTCACCGTGGGTGAGAAAACAATGTTCTGTTTGCACTGCGGGTACTGCGGCCTTGACTGATGTTAGTAAACCCTGGGCATAATCTGGGTTGTGAATAATAGTGATATTACTCTGGTTCGCATAACGTTCGTGCAGTTCATTACCACGATAGCCGGTGACTAAAATAATTCGGCTACAAAACTGCAACGCATTTTTGATACTTGTATCAAGAATTGTTCCCTGTTGCCAGGGTAACATCATTTTCCATTGCCCCATTCTTGATGATAATCCGGCAGCGGTAATTATACAGTCGATGGCTGACATAGTGGTTCCATTATTTATAGGGGCTAATAACGCCTGATAATTGCGTTACTTCCTGATGGATTAAGTTGGGGGTAATTTATCCCAGAGAGGTCATAAAGACTCGTGAAAAGTATAGTTGACCCATCGGCATTATTCATTGATTTAGGTGCACAGAAACGTCCCACTGTGATTTCTGTTGTTGGTGCTGGGGGGAAAACCAGCTTGCTTTTTTGGCTGGCAGAACTGCTCCAGACTCGCGGCAGGCGTGTGTTAATCACTACGACGACACATATGTTTATGCCAAAGTCACACTGGCCCGTGGTTTTCTGTCGTGATCCCGCCATGCTTCCTCATGCGTCTCTTACATCCCCCATTTCATTTTGTTTTCACAGCTGGAAAGCGAACCAGGGAAAAGTGCAGGGATTTACGCCAGAAGCGATTGATGCACTGGTGCAACGACCAGAGTGTGACGTAATTCTCATTGAAGCAGATGGCTCGCGTGGAATGCCGTTAAAAGCGCCTGATGAGCACGAACCTTGCATACCCAAAAGCAGTTGCTGCGTGATTGCTGTGATGGGAGGACATACTTTGGGCGCGAAAGTGAGCACAGAAAATGTCCATCGCTGGTCGCAGTTTGCTGATATTACCGGGTTAACACCTGATGCAACCTTGCAACTGAGCGATCTCGTTGCGCTGGTTCGCCACCCTCAGGGGGCGTTTAAAAACGTACCGCAAGGTTGTCGGCGAGTCTGGTTCATTAACCGTTTTTCTCAATGTGAGAATGCGATTGCACAAAGCGAGCTCCTTCAACCGCTGCAACAACATGACGTAGAGGCAATCTGGCTGGGCGATATACAAGAACATCCTGCAATCGCGCGCAGATTTGTGAATTAGCGGCCCGGGTATTCCGGGTTACTGAAAGGATATCCATTGAGGTTGGTATGAATATTTTCACAGAGGCTGCAAAACTCGAAGAGCAAAATTGTCCGTTTGCGATGGCGCAAATTGTTGATAGCCGAGGCTCGACTCCCCGCCATTCTGCACAAATGTTAGTGCGCGCCGATGGTTCTATCGTCGGTACAATTGGTGGCGGAATGGTTGAGCGGAAGGTGATTGAAGAGTCGCTTCAGGCATTGCAGGAACGTAAGCCGCGATTATTCCATGGACGTATGGCTCGTAACGGTGCGGATGCTGTCGGGTCAGATTGTGGAGGTGCAATGTCAGTATTTATCAGCGTCCATGGTATGCGTCCACGTCTGGTGTTGATTGGCGCGGGGCATGTCAACCGGGCGATAGCCCAGAGTGCGGCGCTATTAGGATTTGATATTGCCGTTGCTGATATTTATCGCGAAAGCCTCAATCCTGAACTATTCCCACCATCAACCACGCTTCTCCATGCTGAGTCGTTTGGTGCGGCAGTGGAAGCACTGGATATTCGCCCTGATAATTTTGTCCTGATTGCCACGAATAATCAGGATCGTGAAGCCCTCGACAAACTCATTGAACAGCCCATTGCATGGTTGGGGTTGCTGGCAAGTCGTCGCAAGGTTCAGCTTTTCCTGCGTCAATTGCGTGAGAAAGGCGTGGCTGAAGAACATATTGCCCGTTTACATGCGCCCGTTGGTTACAACATAGGTGCGGAAACGCCGCAGGAGATCGCCATCAGCGTGCTGGCAGAAATATTACAGGTGAAAAATAACGCGCCGGGTGGGCTGATGATGAAACCTTCTCATCCTTCCGGACACCAGCTGGTGGTGATTCGCGGTGCGGGGGATATCGCCAGTGGTGTGGCGCTACGTCTGTATCATGCGGGTTTTAAAGTGATCATGCTGGAAGTGGAAAAACCGACAGTGATTCGTTGTACCGTGGCGTTTGCCCAGGCCGTGTTCGATGGCGAAATGACGGTCGAAGGCGTCACTGCCCGCCTGGCAACCAGCTCTGCGGAAGCGATGAAACTTACCGAACGCGGATTCATCCCTGTGATGGTAGACCCCGCCTGTTCATTGCTTGATGAACTGAAACCGCTTTGCGTGGTGGACGCTATTCTGGCGAAACAGAATTTGGGAACGCGGGC
Organism: Shigella dysenteriae; assembly: GCF_022354085.1. Taxonomy (NCBI): domain Bacteria; kingdom Pseudomonadati; phylum Pseudomonadota; class Gammaproteobacteria; order Enterobacterales; family Enterobacteriaceae; genus Shigella; species Shigella dysenteriae. The sequence continues at coordinate 3,822,535 of NZ_CP055055.1, read as the reverse complement.
AGATATGGCACCAGTAACAATCGCGCTTGGGCCTGGCTTTACTGCTGGGAAGGATTGTCATGCGGTAATTGAAACAAATCGCGGGCACTGGCTCGGTCAGGTGATTTACTCTGGTTGTGCGCAGGAGAATACCGGTGTTCCTGGCAATATTATGGGGCATACCACCCGACGGGTGATCCGTGCTCCTGCTGCAGGCATTATGCGATCCAACGTGAAATTAGGCGATCTGGTGAAAGAGGGCGATGTGATTGCCTGGATTGGTGAGCATGAAATTAAAGCACCGTTGACGGGGATGGTGCGTGGCTTGTTGAACGACGGACTGGCAGTGGTCGGTGGTTTTAAAATTGGTGATATCGATCCTCGTGGTGAAACGGCTGATTTCACCAGCGTTTCTGATAAAGCCCGGGCGATTGGCGGCGGCGTACTTGAAGCGTTAATGATGTTGATGCATCAGGGCGTTAAAGCGACGAAAGAAGTGCTGGAAGTGGCTTAAATGAAAATGGCCGGATGGTATTACCCACCCGGCCTGAGACTGATGACAAACGCCAAATTGCCTGATGCGCTACGCTTATCAGGCCTACAAGTGCATTGCAATCTATTGAATTTGCGATGTTTTGTAGGACGGATAAGGCGCTCGCGCCGCATCCGGCATCAACAAAGCGCACTTACTTGACAATCTTTGGCCAGATGGTATTACCCACCCGGCCTTTAAATTACTGACAAATCACCGTTCCGGTTTTGCCTTCAATCCCTTCTTTCGCTTTGCTCAATACGGTAATCAGTGCTTCACGACCTGCGCGAGAGCGAGCAAACGAGGCGGCAGCTTCCACTTTAGGCAGCATAGAACCTTTCGCAAAATGACCTTCTTCGATAAAGCGTTCAGCATCACTTAATGACAGGCGATCGAGCCACTGTTCATTCTCTTTACCGAAGTTAATGGCCACTTTTTCTACCGCAGTCAGAATGATCAGCATATCGGCATCAATCATTTCTGCTAAACGGGCGCTGGCCCAGTCTTTATCGATAACCGCACTGGCACCACGCAGGTGGTTACCTTCACGAATAACAGGGATACCACCACCGCCAACGGTAATCACTACCTGGCTTGCTTCTACCAACGCTTTAACCGTTTCTTTTTCAATGATATCAACCGGTTTTGGCGAGGCAACAACACGGCGATAGCCGCGACCAGCATCTTCTTTCAGAGTGTAACCCTGTTTTGTCAGTTGCTCTGCTTCTTGCTCGGTAAAGAACGAACCGATCGGCTTGGTCGGGTTGAGGAATGCCGGGTCGTTAGCATCGACTTCGACCTGGGTAACCAGCGTTGCTACAGGTTTATTAATGCCACGAGAAAGCAGTTCTTCTCTTAATGCGTTTTGTAGATCGTAACCAATATAACCCTGGCTTAAGGCAACACAGACAGACATCGGCAGCATTGGCGAGTGTGCTTCAGTTTTTGCGGCAGCTTCAAAGGCCTGGTTAATCATGCCCACCTGTGGCCCGTTACCGTGAGTGACGATGACCTCATGTCCCTGGGCAATTAAATCAACAATTGCCTGAGAAGTAATTTTTACCGCTTTCATTTGTCCGGCCAGGTCATCGCCCAGCGCATTCCCGCCCAGGGCGAGAACAATTTTCTTACTCATTTTTCCTCACTCATCATTCTTGATTGTGTATAGATCCCTGGCAGTGGTTAGAGCACGGGAGGGACAAACGGTTTGCGTCGCAGGAAACGACCTCGCCCGGCTTTGCCTGTAAAGGTGCCGTCACAGAAAATCGTTTCACCACGGGATAAGGTTCTGACAATCGCGCCCTGACAGGTAAAACCCTCCCATGGCGAGTAGTCGGCGTTGTCGTGGAGATGGCGATGCTGAATTTGTTGGCTCTGACGTGGGTCGATAATCACCACGTCGCCATCGGAACCGGGCGCTAATAATCCTTTTTGCGGCCACAGGCCAAACAGCCTGGCGGGCATCGCGCTGGTTAATTCAACAAAACGTTCCGGTGTTATACGTCCCGTCATCACGCCACTGGAAAACAGTAACTGCATGCGGTTTTCCACACCGGGTAAGCCATTTGGGCAGCGACTGAAATCGCCTTTAGAAATTTGCAGGCGTTGAGCCATTGAGAACGTGCAGTGATCGGTCGCCACCACGTCAATCGCACCATCGCTGATGCCACACCACAGTTTGTCCTGCTCGCGTACGTTACGCAGCGGTGGGCTAAGAATGAACTTCATGCCATCTTCTGTATCGTAGCTGCGTTCGTCCAACAGGAGATATTGTGGGCAGGTTTCAACCCAGACTGGCTGGTGATTCGCACGGGCAAGACGCAGATAATCCAGACCTAAGCCGTTAGACAGGTGCACGATATAGAGCGGGGCGTTACCGGCAATTTGTGCCAGGTTAATCATGCGGGCGATGGCTTCCGCTTCGCATTCCAGAGGGCGACTCAAGGCATGATAGCGCGGTGCGATTAACCCTGCGGCGATAAATTCCGCCCGCTTGCTGGCGATAGCAGCATCATTTTCCGGGTGCACGGTGGTCAGCGCGCCGGATTCATGCAGACGGCGTAATGCCTGCAAAACCTCGTCATCGTTGAGTTTGTATTGATAGGTTAAATAGAGTTTAAAACTGCTCAGTCCTTCCTCGACCATCATCGGGATTTCGTCGAGGATTGCGTGATTAATGTGCTGGATCACACCGTGAAAGCTGTAATCGATGACCGCTTTATGGGCGGCATAACCACGATAAACCTCCAGTTGATGGCGTAACCGACAGCCGTTTGGGCCAAATCCCATATGGTCAATAATGGTTGTTGTACCGCCACACGCAGCTGCGCGGGTACCGGTAAAAAAATCATCACAACTGCGCGCGATGCCGACATCAATATTGAAATGCGTATGGACATCCACGCCGCCAGGGAAAACGTAACAGCCAGTGGCATCAATTTCTTCATACGGGAGCTGCGGCGAAATATTGTTGCCCAACTGGCGAACAATCCCGCTTTCAATCAGCAAATCCTGTTTGGCTTGTCCATCTGCGTTAACGACAGTGCCGTTTTTGATCAATACGCGCATAGCAAACTCCAAAAACCCTCCGGCGAACCGGAGGGGAATAAGTGAAGAGTAATTATTCGGTTGCCAGCCAGCTTAACGGGATTGCAGCGTACATCGCGGCACAGGTCACCAGGTGAGATTTCCAGGTTTTTTCGTTAGGTGCATGCGCTTCAGGTTCTTTACCCGGGCCAAAACCGATGACCGGAATGCCATGACGGCCCATGATGGATACGCCGTTAGTTGAGAAGGTCCACTTATCAACAACCGGAGCTTTGCCAAACAGACCTTCGTAGGCATTCACCAGCGTTTTAACGGTGAAATGATCTTCTTCCACTTTCCAGGTCGGGAAGTAGCATTCGGTTGGGTAAACCAGGCCAGTCCAGGACGGACGGTCGTAGTTGTACATAGAAACGACAGCATTAGCTTTTTGTACGGCTGGCAGAGCGCGGATTTCATCCAGCGCGCCTTCCCAGGTTTCGCCCCAGGTCAGACGGCGGTCAATAGAGACGGCGCAGCTATCTGCTACAGCGCAACGGCTTGGGGATGTGAAGAAGATTTCAGAAACGGTGAGGGTGCCTTTGCCGAGGAATTCGTCATAACCCAGACGTTGGGAGAGTTCTTGTAATTCGCCAAGAATCGGACCCATTTTGAAAATGGCGTTGTCACCGCGTTCTGGCGCAGAACCGTGGCAGCTAACACCCTGAACATCAATACGAATTTCCATACGACCGCGCTGACCACGGTATACCTGGCAGTCGGTTGGTTCGGTACTGACCACAAATTCCGGGCGAATGCCGGATTGTTCAATAATGTACTGCCAGCACAGACCGTCGCAGTCTTCTTCCTGCACAGTACCGGTAACCAGCAGGGTATATTCATCTTCCAGACCGAGGTCTTTAATGATTTTACCGGCATAAACCATAGATGCCATGCCGCCTTCCTGGTCGGAAGTCCCGCGACCACCGATCAGCTCATCAGTTTCCATGCCTTCGTACGGATCGAAGTCCCAGTTTTTGATGTTGCCAATGCCGACGGTATCGATATGAGCGTCCATTGCCACCAGACGCGGGCCGTGGCCGATATAACCGAGAACGTTACCCATCGGGTCGATTTCAACTTTATCGAAGCCGACTTTTTCCATCTCTTCTTTAATACGATGTACTACGCGTTTCTCGTCGCAGCTTTCACTGGGAATAGCAACCATGTCGCGCAGGAAGCGAGTCATATCCGCCTGGTAATCTTTTGCTTTTTCAAGAATCAGTTTGAATGGAATATTCTTAGCCATTATTTTTCTCCAGATTTTTTACTCCCCGTTTTGCAGGGAGCAGTTCCAATAGGGTAATTAAGGTGCTACAGCGTGTTTGCCTTCCCAGACAACTTCGCGGTAGTGCTTCACGTCGGTGTCGCCTTCAGTGCTGATAACCAGCACTACGGCATCTTTGTTCAGCGCCAGTTTTTCCATCAGGCTTTGACGTTGCGGGTGATAATGAACCGCCGCGAGAACGCCCAAACCGACAGCGCCGGATTCACCGGAGATGATGCGCGGGTCGTTGCCGTACGGATTACCCAGCACGCGCATACCTAATGCGGCAACTCTGTCCTGGCAGGAGATGAATTGGGTGGCGCAGTTACGTAGGATTTCCCAGCCCAGCGGGTTAGGTTCGCCACAGGCCAGGCCCGCCATGATGGTGGCCATATCACCGCCAACGTTGACGATGTCGCCTTTGACGCCGGAGCGATAAATACAGTCAGCTTTGTCAGGTTCAACAATAATGCTGTGCAGATTTTTCGGGCTATAGACGTCGACCAGATAACCCAGCACACCACCGGCCATTGCTCCGACACCGGCTTGCAGCAGAACGTGCGTCGGGGTTACGCCCATTTCACGCATTTGCTCGACGGCTTCATCTGCCAGGGTTGCGTAGCCTTGCATGATCCAGGTTGGGATTTTGGTGTAACCTTCCCATGCCGTGTCCTGTACCACTTCCCAGCCGTGCTGCTGCGCGTGTTGCATGGTCAGGCGAACGGTATCGTCATAGTTCATATCCGTGACGATGCACTCGGCACCGAGGTTCAGAATGGCGTCAACGCGTTCCTGAGCAGAACCTTTCGGCATGTAAATCACCGCATTCTGTCCGAGTTGCTGCGCTGCCCACGCCACACCGCGCCCGTGGTTGCCGTCGGTGGTGGTCGCGAAAGTCATTTTTTCGCCGATGGCATTTTTCAGGTGCTCAAATGACAGCGTTTCGATATCAAGATGATATTTTTCACACAATAATTGAGCGATAGCGTACGCACCGCCGAGCATTTTGAAGGCGTTCAGACCGAATCGTTTTGATTCGTCTTTGACGAGAATTTTCTTCACACCAAAAAGGTTTGCGAGATCGTCCAGCGCACAAAGCGGTGTTGGGCGATAACCAGCTATTTTCTGGTGGAACTGGCGCGCCAGTTTGGCCTGGCTTTGCGAAAAGAGCGGTGATGTTTCGCCGTTGAAAAATTTGTTATCGGCGATATCAATCTTCAATGAGAAAACGGACATATCCTATCCTTTTGGCCTCTGGAAATAGAGGGCCGACCAGCTGATCGGCCCGAGGGGTTATTTCACGCGTTCTTGCGCTTCTTTCAGCAGTTGCTCGAGCAGTGCACCTGGTTTGGCGTATTTACGGGACAGGATCATCGCGGCGATGATATAAGGCTTCCAGCTGGCTTCTTTGTAGGTAGCGATACGGTATTTTTCGAATACGCCTTCAGTCACTTCACCTTCTTTGCAGGATACGCCGCTGATATCAGCTGGCAGGCAGTGCATGTACAGGGCTTCGCCATCACGGGTCAGTTCCATCATCTCTTCAGTACAATGCCAGTCTTTGTGTTGCGCGTTCTGTGCCAGACACTGTTTTTCCAGTGCTTTTAAGCCTTCGTGATCGTTCGCACGCAGCAATTCAGTACGCTCTTCCATCACTTTGTAAGGTGCCCATGACTTCGGATAAACGATGTCTGCGTCTTTGAAGGCTTCTTCCATGCTGGTGACCTGACGGAAGCTACCACCGGAGGCTTTAGCATTGTTTTTCGCCACTTCAACCACATCCGGGATCAGGTCGTAGCCTTCCGGATGGGCCAGGGTGACATCCATACCGAAGCGAGTCATCAGACCGATGATGCCTTGTGGTACAGAGAGCGGTTTGCCATAGCTTGGAGAGTAGGCCCAGGTCATGGCGATTTTTTTACCTTTCAGGTTTTCCAGTGAACCAAAGTGTTCACGTAACCACGCGAGGTCAGCCATTGACTGAGTCGGGTGGTCAATATCGCATTGCAGGTTCACTAAAGCCGGACGCTGTGGCAGTACACCCTGCTTGTAACCGTCATCAAGTGCAGCGCCAACTTCACGCATATAGGCGTTGCCTGCGCCCAGATACATATCGTCGCGAATACCAATAGCGTCGGCGCAGAAGGAGATCATATTGGCGGTTTCACGCACGGTTTCGCCGTGAGCGATTTGTGATTTGCCTTCATCGAGATCTTGCTGTGCAAGGCCGAGCAGGTTAAGCGCGGAAGCATAAGAGAAGCGGGTACGAGTGGAGTTGTCGCGGAATACGGAAATACCTAATCCACTATTAAAGACTTTGGTTGAGATGTTTTCAGCACGCAGTGCTTTTAATGCTGCGGCAACGTCCAGTACTTGTTTCAGTTCATCTGGCGTCTGTTCCCACGTTAACAAAAAATCTTTCTCGTGAAGGTGAGAGGTCAGCGAATTGATATCCTTAATCAGCTCATTAACAGTTTTCATCATAAAGTCCCGGTAGTGGAATGACAGGCAAAGTGGTTTATTTCACTGTGACTTGCCAAAGTGATTGGTGTTTTCACAGCTATACCTGGGACTAACAATAAGTGTGCCAGAATTATCCACGGGGCTGCAAAAGACTAATTTGACGGATAATGTGTGGGGTTGATCACAAATTGATGCCAGCTTCCGGTTGTTTGTAAAATACGAAAACGTTTGGCTTTTTTTATTGCGTTATTTATTTGCTGCTAAGTATCAGAAATAAGATAAAGGGGCAGGCTATCCCTCGTCAGTTTGATAAACTCACCGCCGTAATTCTCATATTGATATAGAAATGTGATATCTCTTCCATAATTTCATTAGAAAGTGATAAAAATCTTATGTTTTTATCAAAGCCAATTTCGCCTGAGTTAATATCATCATGATCTGTGAACCATCAACGTCTTCAATGATCGACTTTTAAGTAAGTCTGGAAGGTAAAGCTATGGAGCTTGCTACTACGCAGTCAGTATTGATGCAAATTCAACCGACAATTCAGCGTTTTGCCAGAATGCTTGCCAGCGTTTTGCAGCTTGAGGTTGAGATCGTTGATGAAAACTTGTGTCGCGTCGCCGGAACTGGCGCGTATGGGAAGTTTCTTGGTCGCCAGTTGAGCGGCAACTCACGCCTGCTCCGCCACGTCCTGGAAACGAAAACTGAAAAAGTTGTGACACAGTCTCGCTTCGATCCCCTTTGCGAAGGTTGCGATAGTAAAGAAAATTGCCGCGAAAAAGCATTTCTGGGTACGCCTGTCATTTTACAGGATCGTTGTGTTGGGGTGATAAGTTTGATTGCCGTTACCCACGAGCAACAAGAGCATATCAGTGATAATTTACGCGAATTTTCTGATTATGTTCGCCATATATCCACCATTTTTGTTTCGAAACTTCTGGAGGATCAGGGGCCAGGAGATAACATCAGTAAAATATTCGCGACCATGATCGATAATATGGATCAGGGCGTATTAGTTGTTGATGATGAAAGTCGGGTTCAGTTTGTTAATCAGACTGCCTTAAAAACACTTGGTATTGTACAAAATAATATTATTGGGAAACCTATCCGTTTCAGACCATTAACATTTGAGAGTAATTTTACCCATGGACATATGCAGCATATTGTTTCGTGGGACGATAAAAGTGAATTAATCATTGGCCAATTGCATAACATTCAGGGCCGACAATTATTTTTAATGGCGTTTCACCAATCGCATACCAGTTTTTCTGTAGCAAATGCACCTGATGAACCGCATATTGAACAATTGGTTGGCGAGTGCCGTGTTATGCGGCAATTAAAACGACTCATTAGCCGTATTGCACCCAGCCCATCCAGCGTTATGGTGGTTGGTGAAAGCGGCACGGGTAAAGAAGTCGTCGCCCGTGCAATCCATAAGTTGAGCGGAAGACGGAATAAACCCTTTATTGCTATCAACTGTGCCGCGATTCCGGAGCAGCTTCTGGAGAGCGAACTGTTCGGTTATGTTAAAGGCGCATTTACTGGCGCTTCTGCCAACGGTAAAACAGGGTTGATTCAGGCGGCGAATACGGGCACGCTGTTTCTCGATGAAATAGGTGATATGCCATTAATGTTGCAGGCTAAATTACTGCGCGCTATTGAGGCACGTGAAATTCTGCCGATTGGTGCCAGTAGCCCAATACAAGTCGACATTCGCATCATTTCTGCAACTAACCAGAATTTGGCCCAGTTCATTGCCGAAGGTAAATTCCGCGAAGATCTCTTCTACCGACTTAATGTTATCCCGATAACTCTGCCACCGCTGCGTGAACGTCAGGAAGATATTGAACTACTGGTGCATTACTTTTTACATCTGCATACCCGTCGTCTGGGATCGGTTTATCCTGGCATTGCTCCCGATGTCGTCGAAATATTGCGTAAGCATCGTTGGCCCGGAAACCTGCGCGAGTTAAGCAATTTGATGGAATATCTGGTTAACGTTGTTCCTTCAGGTGAAGTTATCGACAGCACGCTATTGCCGCCAAATCTGCTGAATAATGGCACAACGGAGCAAAGTGATGTAACAGAGGTCACTGAGGCACACCTGTCACTCGATGATGCGGGCGGCACGGCGCTGGAGGAGATGGAAAAGCAAATGATCCGCGAGGCGCTTTCACGTCATAACAGCAAGAAGCAAGTTGCTGATGAACTGGGCATCGGCATTGCTACGCTCTATCGCAAGATTAAGAAATATGAGTTGTTAAACACATAACCTCAGTGAATCCGGCCTGAATTCAGGCCGGATATCCTTTTACTTCGTTTTCTCGCAATCCAGAACTGTATTTACAATCATCTGATACCCCGTGCAGCGACAAAGATTTCCCGCCAGTCCGCGACGAATTTCCGTAATGGTTAATGGCTTCTCGCGTGGTTTCGCCAGCATTGCCGTGGTAGCCATAATCAGGCCAGGCGTACAAAACCCGCACTGCACTGCGCCGGATTTCGCATAAGCCTGCTGAACATGAGAAAGTTTTCCGCCTTTCGCTTCACCTTCCAGCGTGCGGATCTCTTTTCCTTCAGCCCAGGCGGCAAGGTATAAGCAACTGTCTATTGCTGTGCCGTCGACCAGCACCGTACAGGCACCACATTCACCCACGCAGCACCCTTGTTTGACACTTAGCAGTCCTTGTTCGCGGAGTAATTCCGAGAGCGGCGTGCCTGGTGCGGCATGAAGCTGAAAAGGCATCCCGTTAATGGTGCATTCGATGGTAATTGTTTCGCTGTGATTCATTGCAATTTTCCCCCCGCCGCGGCGACGGCTTCGCTAATCACTTTTTTGGTCATCGTCTGGATGAGATGCAGACGAAACTCTTTACTGGCCCGCCATGAAGAACGCGGGGCGACATCTTGCAGGACAGATTCGCTGATAGCTTCAAGCGTTTGCAGGTTTAATGGCGCATTTTGTGCAGTCTGTTCGGCATGTTGGCAGCGAATCGGCGTTGGCGCGGCAACACCAAATGCCAGACGTAATTCGCTGAAATTGCCGTTATCCAGTCGGCAATGTGCGGCGCAGCCAATCGTTGAAATATCCATTGCGTCGCGCATGGCATATTTAAAATGCGCGCTGCCCACGTGTTCTTTCGGCTGGGGCGGAAAATGAAAGGCGACAAGGATTTCGTCATGCTCAAGAGACACTTTGCCCGGCCCGGTGTGAAAGCCATTAATCGGGACGAAACGAACACTGCGTGGGGAGTGGATCTCCAGTTTCGCGTCATAAATGAGCGTTGGCGTGGCAGAATCTGCGCTGGTGGCACCGTTGCAAATATTTCCACCGTAGGTAGCGACGTTACGGATCTGCGGTCCAGCAATGGACGAGGCCGCAGCACATAACGCCGGGAGATGACGTTGAGTTATAGGATCTTCTATTAGCTGGGTAAATGTCGTTGCAGAGCCGATACGTAGCGAGCCATCTTCCGCCAGCGTAATTCCCCGCAGCTCCGCCAGATTATGAATATCAACAATATGGCGATAACGGTCATTGTGATGGTGGAGCTGAATCAGTACGTCAGTGCCACCGGCGAGCAGTTTGGCCTGCGGGTTGTCAGCCAGCAGGTTGATGGCATCGGCAAGGGTTGCTGCGCGATGGTAAGAAGCAAAATCAAACATGATGTTATCCTCAAATCAATCCTGCCAGATGAAATTCTTCATATAACCGTTTTGGCGTCAGCGGCAGTGTATTGATTGCAACACCGGTAGCCATCTTCACCGCGTTACGAATAGCAGCGGCAACAGGAATTATTGGTGGCTCACCCAGTGACTTATGTCCGTATGCGGATTGCGGCTCATTGATTTCGACGAACGCGCTTTCCAGTTGTGGCAGATCCGGCATGGTCGGCATTTTGTAATCCAGCAGATTGGGGTTACGGACCACGCCGCTTTTCGCATCGATGATCATCTCTTCAAATAGCGCCCAGCCAATGCCCATTCCCATTCCGCCGTGTACCTGACCTTCTGCCAGCAGCGGATTTAGAATATGCCCCGAATCATGAACGTTGAGGATGCGGTTGATGGTGACTTTGCACAGCGCAATATCGACCGTCAGATCAACAAAGGTACAGCCGAACGCCGGTGGGTTAGTGGTGGTTTTGATGGAGCTTTCAGCAGAGAGCTGCCCGCCGCGTTCAGGGTGGTAGAAAGCGTCCATCGCCAAATCTTTTAACGACATTAACGGCTCTTCCGGTCGTTCAACCAGCACGATATGGCCTTTTATCAGGGTCAGATTCATCGCTGACTGATGTAGCATGACTACGGCGTGAGCGATGATTTTCTCTTTTAATAACAGTGCCGCACTGCGCAGCGCAGGCGCAGCAACATAGCTCTGGCGTGAGGCAAATGCGCCGGGATCGAACGGCGTAACGTCGGTATCTTGTGTTGAAATAACGCGAACGTCGCTGACCGGAACCCCCACGGTTTCTGCCACCATTTGCGAGAAGACGGTGTCGGCACCCTGACCGATTTCCGTCGCGCCGCTTTGCACGTTGATGGTTCCATCCTGATTCATCAGAAGGCGCGCGCCTGCTATTTCTACGCCGACAGGCCAGGTATTAGAGGTGTAGCTAAAACAGGCGACGCCAACGCCGCGGCGTAAATTGCCTTGCTGGTTCTGGCATTCTGCACGGCGTTTTTCCCATTCAAAGATTTTCCGGCCTTTTTCAAGACACTCCGGCAACCCTGCGCTGTAAATACGTTTGCCCGTGAGCGGATTAGCATCTCCTTCGCGTGCGGCGTTGCGTAAACGAATTTCAACAGGATCAATACCTAACGCTGTCGCGGCGTCATCAAGCATAGACTCAACGGCAAATACGACTTGTGGCGCGCCATAACCACGCATCGCACCAGCCGAGGGGAGGTTGGTATAGCAGGTCTTTGAACTGTAAGCGTAGGCACAACGAGGATAAAGGTAAGCGACTTTATTTCCCCCTGCAGAAGCGATGGAGTGCCCGTGAGATGCATAAGCGCCGGTGTTAGACAGAACATCCAGACTATAACCTTTCAATGTTCCGTCGCGGTTCACGCCCATTTGCCCGTCAATAGTAAAAGCGTGGCGGGTACGGGTTGCGAGGAAACACTCTTCACGGCTAAGGGAAACTTTCACCGGAATGCCGCCAAGCTTGCTGGTCAGGAATGCCGCCATTGGCTCTTCCAGTACATCCTGTTTATTACCAAAACCGCCACCGACAAATGGTTTGATGACTCGTACGCATGACCAGGGAATATCCAGCGCCTGACCAACCACGCGGCGAACAATGTGCGGGATCTGGGTGCTGGAAACTATGGTAATTCGCGAGTCATCCTCCATCCACGCCAGCGATGTTACGCTTTCCATGTGACAATGTTGAATAACGGGGGTCTGATAGTGCCCCTGTACCTGGTAGTCGGCGGCATCGATTGTTTGTTGGACATTGCCCGTCGACATCGTGCTTTGTTTCAGTAAATTGCCGCCGTTATGGATTGGTGCAGCGTCCTCTGCCAGCGCCGCTTCTGGCGTGGTGATAACGGGTAATTCTTGCCACTCAATGCTGACCAATTGCGCCGCTTTTTCTGCCGTGAGTTCATCGCGGGCCACGACGATGGCAACGGCGTCACCATGATGACGAACATGGCGAGTTAGCAGTGCGCGATCGGCGGTATCGCGCTTGTTTTCGTCAAGTGTCCATGCATGCCCAGCTGTAGCGAATGGGATATCAGGCACATCTTCCCAGGTAAAAATCGCCAGTACGCCTGGTAAACTTCTGGCTTGTTCATCATTAATACTTACGGCATAACCATGTGCGATAGGGCTACGTACATATTTCGCATAACACATGCCCGCCATAACATAATCGTCAGTATATCGTGCCCGCCCGGTGACCTTAGCAATGGCATCAACGCGCATGCATGATTCACCCGTAGCGGTTGCTTCCCGCGCTTCCATAGAAATCCCCTCGATTTGAACATTTGGTTCTTATGGCAAAGATTTAGTCTAAGCAGGCAAGATTTACGCCAGAAACGACGATAAGCGTTAGGGGAGGAAGGAAGTGTGATGACGTTAAAAAAACACAGATATGATACGAAACAGGACTCTGAATAGGGGCAGTGATACGTATCAATATGAGTGGCGATAAAATCAATGTGATAAATTGGGATTATTACGCATCAGGATGGGAAATAGGGTAAAAAAGTCAGGAAATTCGATACCTCTACAGCGAAAATTTTGCTGATGATACTTCCCTTTGCCAAATGAAATTAACCTCTTTCTCTATTACCGCGTTTTTCCAGAAGCAAGAGATTGGGTATCAAGAGGCTGGCTGCTATGATATGGCGTCTTGTTTTTTAAGCGAGGAAAGATTTTGAGTGCGGGACGCCTGAATAAAAAATCTCTGGGTATCGTGATGTTGTTATCGGTTGGACTGCTTTTGGCGGGCTGTTCGGGTAGCAAATCATCCGATACAGGAACGTATTCCGGCTCCGTTTACACCGTGAAACGGGGGGATACGCTATATCGTATTTCGCGCACCACGGGAACCAGCGTAAAAGAGCTGGCGCGACTGAACGGCATTTCCCCCCCTTACACCATTGAAGTTGGTCAGAAACTAAAACTGGGTGGGGCGAAAAGTAGCAGTAGTACACGTAAATCAACCGCCAAATCAACGACCAAAACCGCATCGGTTACACCGTCATCAGCGGTACCGAAATCTTCCTGGCCGCCAGTAGGGCAACGTTGTTGGTTATGGCCAACGACAGGGAAAGTTATCATGCCGTATTCGACAGCAGATGGCGGCAATAAAGGGATTGATATCTCTGCTCCACGGGGTACACCTATTTACGCCGCGGGTGCAGGAAAGGTGGTGTATGTGGGCAACCAGCTGCGTGGCTACGGTAATCTCATCATGATTAAACACAGTGAAGATTACATTACGGCTTACGCCCATAATGACACGATGCTGGTAAATAATGGGCAAAGCGTGAAGGCTGGGCAAAAAATCGCCACCATGGGGAGCACGGATGCGGCATCTGTTCGCCTGCATTTCCAGATTCGTTACCGTGCAACGGCAATTGATCCGCTACGTTACTTGCCGCCGCAGGGCAGCAAGCCAAAATGCTGATGGCGAATTAATCAGCAGTCAGCAGCGCGGCACTTGCTAAGGAGAGCGTAAGGTTTATAATGCCTTACGCATCTCGAAGCGGGCGTAGTTCAATGGTAGAACGAGAGCTTCCCAAGCTCTATACGAGGGTTCGATTCCCTTCGCCCGCTCCAATTTATCTTCACCTCATCAACCTGCCATTTTTGTTGTATCTGATTTTCTATATTATCTTAATTCAATCGCTTCAGACTTTTCGCAATCGCCGTAACACTTCCCCATTTTTTTGTAAATAAAAAGCGTTTACGCAATGCAATCCTTTTGTAACAACCCAGGTAAAATACCTTATTTTCAAGTTGTTAAATAAGTGGTTATCTACGCTTTTAACAAACGATTGATGGAATATTTTATGAAAGGGAAATCTGCATTAACTCTTCTGCTCGCTGGTATATTTTCGTGCGGCACATGCCTGGCTACAGGGGCAGAAGTGACGAGTGAATCTGTATTTAACATTCTTAATTCCACGGGGGCAGCAACAGATAAAAGTTATTTATCGTTAAATCCAGATAAGTATCCTAATTATCGTCTTCTGATTCACTCAGCCAAATTACAAAATGAAATAAAGAGCCACTATACCAAAGACGAAATTCAAGGATTGCTAACATTAACAGAAAACACACGAAAGTTAACGTTGACGGAGAAACCCTGGGGAACGTTTATTCTTGCTTCTACTTTCGAAGATGACAAAACAGCGGCAGAAACCCACTATGATGCTGTCTGGCTGAGGGATAGTTTATGGGGCTATATGGCATTAGTATCAGACCAGGGAAATAGTGTAGCCGCAAAAAAGGTTCTGCTCACCCTGTGGGATTATATGTCTACGCCCGACCAGATTAAGCGGATGCAGGACATCATTAGCAACCCAAAACGACTGGATGGTATTCCCGGGCAAATGAATGCTGTGCATATCCGATTTGACAGCAACTCCCCCGTGATGGCAGATGTGCAGGAAGAAGGCAAGCCGCAGCTGTGGAACCATAAACAAAATGATGCGTTAGGTCTTTATCTTGATCTCCTTATACAAGCAATCAATACTAGTACTATTAACGCTGAAGATTGGCAAAAAGGTGACCGATTAAAATCGGTTGCGCTGCTGATTGCTTATCTGGATAAAGCCAATTTCTATGTTATGGAAGATTCCGGAGCGTGGGAGGAAGATGCCCGATTAAACACATCTTCCGTTGCACTGGTGACCTCTGGACTGGAACGTTTGTCAAACCTACTCTCGAAGAAAGACTCTGTTTTTGTCTCTGATTTACTACGCGAAGCTAAAGTCAATGAACTGGATGAAACTCTTTCAACAACGAGGTTGAACCACCTCATAGATAAAGGTTATGAAAGAATAACGTTACAGCTTGATTTAGGGGGAGAATCCCCAGGTTATCTGGAAAAAGATAAACATTACAGAGAAGCCGATGCGGCTTTACTTAATGTTATTTATCCTGCAAATCTTTCAAAGATAAACACCAGAAGAAAAGAGCAAGTTCTAAAAATAGTTAAAAAACTAGCAGGTCCGTATGGTATAAAAAGATACGAGAAGGATAATTATCAGTCGGCAAATTTTTGGTTCAATGATATTAAAACCGATACCGATCAAAATTCGCATGCAAAAAGAGAAAAGAGCTTCATTCCATCAACAGAAGCAGAATGGTTTTTTGACTCATGGTATGCAAAATCAGCAGCAATTGTTTATAAAGAATCAAGAAAAGAAGAGTATTTGAATGACTCAGTACAATTTATGAATAGATCATTGGCCCAAATAACAGGCGAGAATATGATTGGTGCAAATGGCAGGAGCGTACCAGAAATGGCACTTCCCGAAAGCTATAACTATATCCACAAGTCGGGAACTTTGCATGAAGCGCCAAGCCCTATCATTCCGCTAAATTGGTCGAAAGCTTCAATGACTCTCATGTTGAAAGAGATGTCCAACCTTATCAATGATGAGGGAATTAAATAATTTTCATAATGAGGCGGTCCTGGCTTAAAAGGACCGCTCAAAGAGAAATCGAAAGGGGAGGTAAAAGTGATCAATAAATTACTGTTAGCTTACCTGATAGGTCTGGTTGTGACATCGACTTTAATATTTATCTTCTCGGAAGAAAAAGTAACATATCGGTTGTTTGCTGCAATAATTACAGGTTTAACCTGGCCGCTTAGTCTCATTCCTTCCATTATAAGTCTCATGATTCGTAAATCCGACTAACAAGAAAATTATATGATCGATTAAGAAAAATAGAATCGAACAAGAGAATAAAATATATGCGGGGAGTAACAAAACACTCGCAGTGTGTTAATGAAGAACTAACAAATATGATTTGTATTGAAAATAGTTACCAAACAAGTGTTATAAGAAATACGAGGTGTGTTTAAGTAAAACATATCAACAGTTACAAATCTGTATATAGACAAGATGACGTACTAGTGTAAGTGGCTGATAGCTATTCGCTCATAACAAAATCATTATTTTATAAATAGTAATCATCACTTTTTAATCATGTTTTTATAGCAAGTTTATGGAGAATGAGAATATGGAATAAGGAGATGAAACATGATTGAAGAAGGGCTGTTACTTCCAATGAATGTTTTGCTTCAAGGACAGAAGTTAACCCTACTGGACCCTGAAATGTGGTTCTTACGGGGAAATGAAAACAAGGATGTAACCCTTGTTATTACGATTGGTAATAACCATCAAAAATTAATGGTAGTGGAAGATATATTACTGCTCATTGACCGAAGCCAAATTGAGGTAACTGCAGGGAAAGTAATTTATCATCCACTTCGCATTGATATCCTGAGTAAATTATTAGCTTTTATAGATGAATCAACGGGGAGTGTGGAAAGGGAACATCATGAATTGTTTGCTGATGCCTTGCCCTTTGCATCAGAAGTTGTGCTATTCAGTAAAGTTGCAAGTGAAGCCTGGTTTTTAGCCACTTATCTGAGCAGCGATAATATTAATGAAATCCTGTTTCAGCATCTAAGAAAAACAGAATGCTATAAACTGGTTCGTTATTTATTATCGCAATCGCTCATACAGACTTCACTCTATGATCTTGGTGAGCTTTACGGCGTATCGTATTCACATTTTCGCCGTTTATGTAGTTATGCATTGGGTGGTAAAGTTAAAACGGAATTATGTGGCTGGAGAGTTGCCAGAGCCGTGTTGGAAATCATTGAAGGAAACAGTGATATGACAACTATTGCGCATAAATATGGTTACTCGTCCTCATCACACTTTTCAGCCGAAGTAAAAAGCCGGTTAGGAAAAACACCGAGAGAACTATGTAAAAAGTTATGAAAATAAAATTACGCATTACTATTATATTAATTTCAGTCTTATGCATTTTTAATGGATTATTGACTCCTGGTGCATATGCCGCAGCAGCGAATGGATACGTAGCAAATAAAGAAAATCTACGTAGTTTTTTTGAAACGGTTTCATCATATGCGGGTAAGCCTACAATAGTTAGTAAGCTTGCCATGAAGAAACAGATCAGCGGAAATTTTGATTTAACAGAACCCTATGCCTTGATTGAACGCCTGTCGGCACAGATGGGGCTTATTTGGTATGATGATGGCAAAGCTATTTATATCTACGACTCATCAGAGATGCGTAATGCATTGATTAATCTGAGAAAGGTATCGACGAATGAGTTTAATAATTTCTTAAAAAAATCGGGTCTGTATAACTCTCGTTATGAAATTAAAGGGGGCGGCAATGGTACTTTCTATGTATCGGGGCCACCGGTTTATGTTGACCTGGTCGTTAATGCTGCGAAATTAATGGAGCAAAACAGCGATGGCATTGAGATCGGTCGAAATAAAGTAGGAATAATTCATCTGGTCAACACATTCGTTAATGACCGGACTTATGAGTTACGTGGCGAAAAGATAGTTATTCCTGGCATGGCAAAAGTACTATCGACGTTGTTAAATAATAACATTAAGCAAAGCACAGGGGTGAACGTACTTTCTGAAATTTCAAGTCGTCAACAACTAAAAAACGTATCACGTATGCCTCCTTTTCCTGGGGCTGAAGAAGATGATGACCTACAAGTAGAGAAAATAATATCGACAGCAGGAGCGCCAGAGACTGACGATATACAAATTATTGCATATCCTGATACCAACAGTTTACTTGTTAAAGGAACAGTATCTCAGGTTGATTTTATCGAGAAGTTAGTAGCTACGCTTGATATTCCAAAGCGACACATTGAATTATCTTTATGGATAATAGATATTGATAAGACTGATCTAGAACAGCTAGGTGCTGACTGGTCGGGCACGATAAAAATTGGATCCAGCTTAAGTGCATCATTTAATAATTCAGGTTCAATTAGTACCCTTGATGGGACACAGTTTATTGCAACAATACAGGCACTTGCACAAAAAAGAAGAGCCGCCGTTGTTGCTCGTCCCGTCGTTTTAACACAGGAGAATATTCCTGCTATATTTGATAATAACCGCACTTTCTATACTAAATTAGTCGGCGAGCGTACTGCGGAATTGGATGAAGTAACCTATGGTACGATGATTAGCGTGCTACCACGATTTGCTGCGCGAAATCAAATTGAATTACTCTTGAATATTGAAGATGGAAATGAAATCAATTCCGACAAGACCAATGTTGATGATCTGCCTCAGGTTGGTAGAACACTTATAAGTACTATTGCACGCGTGCCCCAAGGGAAAAGTCTTTTGATTGGGGGATATACACGCGATACGAATACCTATGAAAGTCGCAAGATCCCAATATTAGGCAGCATTCCATTTATTGGTAAATTATTTGGTTATGAAGGAACAAATGCGAATAACATCGTTCGTGTCTTTCTTATTGAGCCAAGAGAGATCGATGAGCGCATGATGAATAATGCGAATGAGGCTGCGGTTGATGCCAGAGCGATTACACAGCAAATGGCAAAAAATAAAGAAATTAACGATGAATTACTGCAGAAATGGATAAAAACTTACCTGAATCGTGAAGTCGTCGGAGGATAGTGAAATGGCGATTCATGTAGAGCATGTCGGTGTATTAGAAAGAGCCAGGGAAGTTTCTCGCTTAGAGGACATTATCACAGAAGATAATGAAGATATTGAAGCTGAAATGCCTAAAATGGGGGATGATCCCGCAGGTAAAGAAGCTCGGTTCTTACAAGCTACTGACGAGATGTCAGCAGCGTTAACGCAGTTTATGAAGAAAAAAATCTACGAAGAACAACTGGCCAATTTTCTGGACGGAGAAGAATATGTCCTGGAAGACCAGCCAATAGAAAAAACCGACAAAGTTATGGAGGCGCTTAAGGCTGCAACTACCCATGACTATGAAGTGTATAGCTTTGCTAAAAAATTATTCCCAGATGAAAGCGATCTGGTAGTTGTGTTACGTGCAATTTTACGTAAAAAACAAATATCAGAAAATGTCCGGCTAAACGCTGAAGCATTACTTAGAAAAGTTAATCAAGAGACTACTAAAAAATTCATTAATAGCGGCATTAACTCGGCATTAAAAGCAAAGTTATTTGGCCAGGCGCTGTCATTAAATCCAAAATTACTAAGGGCGAGTTATCGGCAATTTTTAATGGCAGAAGATGATGCTGTAGATACTTATGTCGAATGGATTGGTAGTTATGGCTATCAAAATAGAATGTTGGTGACAAAATTTATCAAAGAGACGCTTTTCTCAGATATAAATGCACTTGATGCGAGTTGTTCATCATTGGAATTTGGTATGTTTCTCAATAAGTTGTCACAACTATTGTCTCTTCAGTCGGCAGAGGCTTTATTTCTGAAAACTTTAATGAATAACCCAATAATTAAAAAATTTATCAGCGCAGAAGATTACTGGATATTTTTTCTGATATCGTTAATAAAATTTCCTGAGACTGCAGAGGAACTCCTGAACAATGCACTGGTGACCCTTCCCGCAGATGCTAATTATAAAGACAAAACGTTACTCCTGAAGGCGATTTACAGTGGATGTACAAATCTTCCATTTTCACTTTTTATTAATAATGAACAATTATTAGAGATTAGGGAGTGTTGTAAACAGGCAATAAAAGTAACATTTGCAGCAGAGCTCTTTGATACACAAAACTGTAACAAAAAACAAAATAAAAAACCATGGAAGAAGGTGATGTTCAATGTTTAACAAAGTTTTGGTAGGGTTAAGGAGTCATCCAGAATTAATAATTCTTGGATTAATGGTGATGATTATCGCCATGCTCATAATTCCATTGCCCACCTATTTAATCGACTTTTTGATTGGGCTTAACTTAACATTGGCAATACTTGTATTTTTAGGATCATTCTATGTTGATAGGATCTTAAGCTTTTCTTCATTTCCATCAATCCTCCTTATCACAACGTTATTTCGTTTGGCGCTGGCGATCAGTACCAGTCGACTTATACTTCTTGAGGCGGATGCTGGAGAAATTATAACGAGTTTTGGTGAGTTCGTTATTGGAGATAGCCTGGTAGTTGGTTTTGTTATCTTCTCCATTGTTACTATTGTTCAGTTTATCGTGATTACTAAAGGTTCGGAACGTGTGGCTGAAGTTGCTGCCCGCTTTTCGCTTGACGGTATGCCAGGTAAACAAATGAGCATTGATGCCGATCTACGCGCTGGGATCATTGATGCAGATTTAGCAAAAGAACGTCGTAGCGTATTAGAACGAGAGAGTCAGCTGTATGGTTCCTTTGATGGTGCGATGAAATTTATCAAAGGTGATGCTATTGCAAACATTATTATTATCTTTGTTAATATTATCGGTGGGCTATCAGTAGGAGTAGGCCAAAATGGAATGGATTTCTCAACAGCGTTGACTGTCTACACAATTCTTACTGTCGGTGATGGTCTTGTTTCTCAAATTCCAGCTTTATTAATTGCTATTAGCGCAGGATTTATCGTTACGCGCGTAAATGGCGATAGTGATAATATGGGGCAAAATATAATGTCCCAGTTATTAAGTAATTCTTTTGTCATTATTGTGACATGTGTCCTCGCGCTAAGTATTGGGTTACTTCCAGGTTTTCCCCTTCTTGTGTTTTTATGTTTGGCAGTGATCTTAGGAATTTACTTTTACTTTAAATTCAAAAAGAAAGGGACTGAAGAAACGGTTGTTGAGAGAGATATTACCGTTGGGTTGGAACCCTATAATCAAGATGATGATATCTCATTAGGTATCATTAATAAACTTGATCAGGTTATTACCGAAACGGTACCCTTGGTCTTGATTATGAATAGTGTACAGGCTAAAAAATACACTGAAATCAATCTTGCTGATAGGATTCGTAGTCAGTTTTTTATTGAATATGGTATCCGAATTCCCGGTATTGTCATTCGTGAGGGGGAAGGTCTTAATGATGAAGATGTCATATTAATGCTAAATGAAGTCAGAGCTTCGCAATTTAAAATTTATCATGATCTTGTCTTGTTGGTTGAATATTCAGATGAAGTGGTTTCGACTTTGATCAAGAAACCTGTCATTGTAAATAGTAATGGTGAACAATATTATTGGGTTACGAAAAGTGATGCTCAAAAATTAACAAAAATTGGCTGTTATACTCGCACGGCCATGGATGAAATGTATAATCATTTATCTGTATGTCTGGCTCATAATATTAATGAGTACTTTGGTATGCAAGAAACAAAATATATTCTTGATCAATTAGAGATGAAGTATCCTGACCTATTAAAAGAAATATTAAGATATATAACCGTGCAGCGCATTTCAGAGGTAATTCAGCGTCTGATCCAGGAGCGAATTTCAGTGCGCAATATGCGGTTAGTTATGGAGGCCTTAGCATTATGGAGCCCACGAGAGAAAGATATAATCACACTCGTCGAGCATGTACGAGGTGCATTAGGTCGCTACATTTGCCATAAGTTTTCATATTCTGGAGAAATTAAAGCAATTGTGATTTCGCCTGAAATAGAGGACAGAATCAGAGATGGTGTCAGGCCTACCGCTGGCGGTACTTTTCTTAATCTCGATGCATCCGAAGCTGAGATGATTCTGGATAATTTTAAACTGGCACTTTCTGGAATCAATATTCCTATTAAAGACATTATTTTACTGGGATCTGTGGATATTCGTCGTTTTATCAAAAAACTTATTGAATCTAGTTATCGAGACCTCGAAGTACTTTCGTATGGGGAACTAACGGAAAATGTTCCCGTTAATATTCTGAAAACTATTTAGGATAATGTCTTGCGATATGGAGCATGCCGGTATGAAAAAATTAAAATTATTAAATAAATACAGCTACTTACATAGCATAAACGGCTCTCTGATTGAAGCAGAACTTGACGACGTTTCTGTGGGTGAAGTATGCGAAATTTATGCGAGCTGGCAAGCAAATGAACGTATAGCCAGGGCTCAGGTCGTTGGCTTTCGCAATGGAAAGACATTATTAAACCTTATAGGCAGCTCAGTGGGGCTTACACGTACTGCAATTTTGAAACCAACGGGAGAGCAGTTGACCATACAGATTAGTGATGCCTTTCTTGGTTCGGTTTTGAATGCCTCTGGTCAAATTATGGAAAGGTTTGTCCCGGACACTCCAGGCGATAGAGGAAATTTACGCCTGATTGATGAACTGCCACCGTCGTATCAGGAACGTCGAGTTATTAATACACCACTTGAGACACGGATAAGAGTCATTGATGGCGTACTGACATGTGGCATTGGTCAACGTGTTGGGATTTTCGCCTCGGCTGGCTGTGGCAAAACGGTTTTAATGCATATGCTCGTAAACAATACTGAAGCTGATGTGTTTGTTATTGGCTTGATTGGCGAACGTGGTAGGGAAGTTACGGAATGCGCGGAATCGCTGAAACAATCAGTAAATGCAGCGAAATGCGTATTGGTATATGCCACCTCTGATTTTTCGTCAGTAGACCGGTGTAATGCCGCCCTGATGGCGACAACCGTGGCAGAGTATTTTAGAGATCGAGGAAAGAGAGTTGTACTTTTTATCGACTCAATGACGCGGTATGCACGAGCACTACGTGATATGAAACTGGCAGCGGGTGAACCACCTGCCAGACGTGGTTATCCTGCTTCTGTTTTTGACAGTTTGCCTCGCTTACTGGAGAGGCCGGGACCAACACTAAAAGGAAGTATCACCGCGTTTTATACCGTGTTACTGGAAGGGGAAGATGAATCAGACCCCCTGGGTGATGAAATTCGCTCAATCCTTGATGGCCATATCTATCTAAGTCGCAAACTCGCGGGTCAAGGTCACTATCCGGCAATAGATGTTCTAAAAAGTGTGAGTCGAGTATTTGGTCAGGTCACTGATGAAAAACACAGAGATAATGCTGCACGGGTAAGGAAGATCCTCACAACTTTGGAAGATCTACAGGTGTTTATTGACTTAGGGGAATATCGCGCTGGGCAAAATGCTGAAAATGATTTTGCTATGAATGCACGGCCTAAACTCACAAATTGGTTGAAACAGTCAGTTAATGAAAAAATGCCAATGAGTGAAACTCTAAAAGAGCTTGAACGAATTGTTAAGTAAAGTTAATCGACTTATAAGAAGAACAGCGCAGAGCCTGGCTGCATGTGAAGCATCATTACAAAAGTTAAATGCAGAAAAAGAAAAGTTAGCCGAAAAGGAACGCCTGTATGATATGCAACTTAAAAACCTGCAGTCACTGTTAGATATGAAAGAGTTACTCGGCGAAGTTGTATTTCGACAGGATATATTTTACTCGTTACGTAAAGTTGCAGTCATTCAGCAGCAGATCGCTGAGATAAATCTTGAAAAGCAAAAAATAGCAGAGCGGAGAAAAATACTTAACAAGGAAATAGTTCAACAGCAAGCACAAAGAAAACACTGGTGGCTAAAAGGAGAAAAATACGAACGACTAAAAACGCGCATCAAAAAACAACTTTTAGATCAGATGCTTTATCAAGACGAGCTTGAACAGGAGGAAAAATATAATGGACGAAGTCAAGAAAATTGAACACGGTAAAATTTTAAACACAGACACACCCGATAATTCTGCTTCGGATTTAGACAGTTTCTTAAAGAAAAACAAAAAAAATAAAGAAATGAGTGAGATTGTCGCTGGAACCATTCTCCAGTTATTACGTCAGACTCAGGATAGCCAATTTTCTACGTTGGGGAAAAAAAATGGGCAAATGAAGTCTATTGACAACAAATCATCTCTCCAGGTTGACAGGAATCCATATCTTTCTTTGCAAACAAATGGAACAGAGCAATTTTCTACAAAGAAAATTCTCAATATGACTTCTCGAGGTCAGGGTATTAGTTCTGAACTATCTGATAACACGATAAAAATTAAGGAAAAAATCCATAATGGTAGCCATACAGAGTACATCACAGATCAAAAAAACAGTAATAATAAAGATCGTGAGAAAAAATACCGCGATGGAGACAAAATAAATGGACCGCAGGCTCATTCATTAGACAGTACTAACGAAAGAAGGTTTGCTGATAACAGAACCATGTTTACTCAACATATCGAAAAGCAAAGGAATGTTCATACGCTCAATCAGAATGATATAAATAATTCCGTTAATAGTGTCAATGTGCCAGAAAATGAATTGACATATCAGTTTCAGCGTTGGGGACAGAATCATACAGTCCGGATTCTGGAAAGTAGTGAAGGGATACGACTAAAACCATCAGACGCGCTTGTCTCCGACAGACTCCATGAAGCCCAAAACAATGATGTTACAGCACAACGTTGGGTATTGACTGAGCAAGATGAACGACAAGGACAACGACATCAGCCTCATGAGGAGCAAGAAAATGAAGGCAAATTCGAAAACGATCATAAGGATGAAAGTTAATGTTTGGTCTGAGGAAAGTAAATCGAAACACTCATACGTTTGAAACCACTTTTCAAAATTGGAAAGAAAATGGCGAAGATGTTGCATTATTAATGCCCGAATTTAGTGCTAAATGGCTACCAATAGCAGAAGAGAGTGGCAGCTGGTCTGGATGGGTATTGCTTCGGGAAATATTTCCCTTAATTTCTTCTGAGCTCGCTGGGATGGCTTTAATGCCAGAAATGGAAAGGTTAATAGGGGAATGGCTCAGTTTATCCAGTTCCCCGTTAAATCTAAAGCATCCTGAACTAAAATATAATCGTTTGTGCGTAGGTAAAGTATTTGATGGAGTATTGAGCCCAGCTCAACCACTAATAAGAATATGGACAGGGGAATTGAATCTTTGGTTAGATAAAGTCACAGTCTGCCAATACGGAAACGCTCCAGCGTTAGACAAAAAATCATTATATTGGCCCATTCATTTTGTGATTGGATTTAGTAAAACATGTTATAGAACTATTGTTGATATTGAAGTCGGTGATGTTTTATTAATCTCAAATAATATTGCTTATGCGGTTATTTATAATACAAAGATTTGCAATTTATTTTATCCAGAGGAGTTAAAAATGGTTGATCATTTTGAGTACGAGGAAGATTTTGAAACAGATGACTTTGATATCAAAAAAAACGAGAGTGAGATTTATGATGAAAATGACGATCAGATGATTAATAGTTATGAAGAGTTGCCTGTAAAAATTGAGTTTGTTCTTGGTAAGAAAGTAATGAATCTATATGAGATAGACGAGCTCTGTGCAAAAAGAATAATATCTCTGCTTCCTGAATCTGAGAAAAATATAGAGATACGTGTAAATGGCGTGCTAACTGGCTATGGCGAACTTGTTGAAGTGGATGATAAATTGGGCGTAGAAATTCATTCTTGGTTATCAAGGAATAATAATGTCAAATAGCATTTCGCTGATAGCGATATTATCATTATTTACACTATTGCCGTTTATAATAGCATCCGGGACATGTTTTATTAAATTCTCGATTGTTTTTGTTATTGTCCGAAACGCGCTGGGACTTCAGCAAGTGCCATCAAATATGACACTTAATGGGGTTGCTTTGCTTTTGTCAATGTTCGTAATGATGCCGGTTGGGAAGGAAATATATAATAACAGTCAGAATGAGAATCTTTCATTCAATAATGTAGCGTCGGTTGTTAATTTTGTTGAGACAGGCATGAGTGGTTATAAATCATATTTGATAAAATATTCTGAACCGGAGTTGGTTAGCTTTTTTGAAAAGATTCAGAAGGTGAATGGTTCTGAAGACAATGAAGAGATAATCGATGATGATAATATTTCAATTTTCTCGTTACTCCCCGCATATGCATTGAGTGAGATAAAAAGTGCATTTATTATAGGTTTTTATATCTATTTACCCTTTGTTGTAGTGGATCTGGTTATATCCAGCGTTTTGTTAACGTTAGGTATGATGATGATGAGCCCGGTAACCATATCTACACCGATAAAATTAATTCTGTTTGTCGCTATGGACGGTTGGACAATGTTATCAAAAGGACTCATTTTACAATATTTTGACCTATCCATTAATCCCTGAGGAAAAAATATGGACGATATTGTTTTTGCAGGGAATAGGGCGCTGTATCTGATTTTAGTTATGTCTGCAGGACCTATCGCAGTTGCGACATTTGTTGGTTTATTAGTAGGGCTTTTTCAAACGGTAACACAGTTGCAAGAACAGACGTTGCCATTTGGCGTGAAATTATTATGTGTAAGTATTTGCTTTTTTTTAATGAGCGGATGGTATGGCGAAAAATTATATTCTTTTGGTATTGAAATGCTGAATTTAGCATTCGCGAGAGGATAGCATGGGTGAGGCGATACTCTATCAGTTGCATAGTCTGCTGGCTGCTACAGCGCTCGGTTTTTGCCGATTGGCACCCACTTTCTATTTGTTACCATTTTTCGCCAGTGGGAATATACCAACAGTAGTCCGTCATCCAATAATAATAGTGGTATCATGTGCATTAGTTCAGCATTACCACTATGAATTATCGAACTTAAATGAAATCGATATTGCTTTGTTCGCTGCCAGAGAAATTATCATAGGGCTGTTTATTGCATGCTTATTAGCATCCCCGTTTTGGATTTTCCTTGCTATAGGTAGCTTTATCGATAACCAACGCGGTGCAACATTAAGTAGTACTTTGGATCCGGCTACAGGTGTCGATACCTCGGAATTAGCAAGATTATTTAACCTTTTCTCTGCTGCGGTTTATCTTACTAACGGTGGAATGAACTTTATTCTGGAAACTCTTTGGCAAAGTTATAATTTATGGCCTTCAGGTAATTTTAATTTTCCTAAATTAGAGCCTTTATTCTCATATATTAATAACATAATGACTCATACTATCGTTTACGCAAGCCCCGTGATTGCCGTTATGCTGGGCGGTGAGGCTGTCCTGGGATTGCTGGCACGTTATGCTTCACAACTAAATGCTTTTGCCATTTCACTGACTGTCAAAAGTGCGCTGGCATTTTTAATATTAATTATTTATTTTGGCCCAATACTGGCTGAACGAGTAATGCCGTTATCCTTTTTCCCAGAACAATTGCAACTATACATTGAGAAATAGAGTGTTTCATGGCCAATAAAACTGAAAAGCCAACACAAAAGAAACTCCAGGATGCTTCTAAAAAAGGGCAAATTCTAAAAAGTAGAGACTTAACCGTCTCTGTAATAATGCTTGTGGGTACTTTATATCTCGGATATGTTTTTGATGTGCATCACATTATGTCGATTCTTGAATACATCCTTGATCATAACGCTAAACCAGATATTTGGGACTATTTTAAAGCTATGGGGATTGGTTGGTTGAAAACGATCATTCCTTTTTTGCTGGTTTGCATGTTCACAACAATACTTGTCTCCTGGTTTCAAAGTAAAATGCAATTAGCAACTGAAGCTGTTAAATTTAAGTTTGATTCATTGAATCCAGTAAATGGCTTAAAGCGTATATTTGGCTTAAAAACCGTAAAAGAATTTGTTAAAGCAATTCTTTATATTATTTTTTTTGCATTGGCGATCAAAGTATTTTGGAGTAATCATAAATCACTGCTTTTTAAAACTCTTGATGGAGATATCATATCTTTATTATCAGATTGGGGAGAGATGCTATTCCTTCTCATACTGTATTGTCTCGGCAGTATGATAATTGTCTTAATTTTTGATTTTATCGCTGAATATTTTTTATTTATGAAAGATATGAAAATGGATAAACAAGAAGTTAAAAGAGAATACAAGGAACAAGAAGGAAATCCAGAAATTAAGTCTAAACGCAGAGAGCGCCATCAGGAAATTCTTTCTGAGCAATTGAAGTCTGATGTCAGTAATAGTCGTTTGATGATTGCCAACCCTACTCACATTGCAATAGGGATATACTTTAAGCCACATCTTTCACCTATTCCATTGATTTCTGTAAGAGAAACTAATGAGGTAGCATTAGCCGTAAGGAAATATGCAAAGGAAATCGGGATACCAATTATTACAGATAAAAAATTAGCACGAAAAATTTATGCTACCCATCGTCGCTACGATTATGTGAGCTTCGAAAATATAGATGAAATATTACGTCTTCTGCTGTGGCTTGAAGATGTGGAGAATGCCGGACAACCTGTTCCAGATGAACAGTTCTCTTCAGAAGATAAATTCATTGAGGGTGAAGACACAGAAATCGAGAATAAAGATAATAATTGAATAAATTAATTTTTATCGTAGTCAGATATTTAAAAATAATCTACACGCAAAAAGCGTGTAGATTCATTATTTAATGAGTTAAACGATCTTGCGAAATGAGAAGCAATTGATACATACTCATCTCTTTATAAGCTGGAACTGTAGTAACCAGTGCAAATTCGCGATATAGCTTTTGCTCCAGTTCTGCTGAAGATATATATTCCGGGTGTTCGCTAAAGAACTGTCTTGCATCTACTATCGCTTGGGATTCGCCACTTCTTTTATTTTGATTCTCCTTTAATGAATTTTCTCTGGTGCATGCAGAGAGCAACGATATCAGCGCGATGGTTATTATGATTTTACTATTATATCCTACTAATGACATATCAACTTTCTCTTACGCAAGATTGGAGTTTAAAATAATGTTTATCCCATTCACAGAGTGCTATAAACAACTCAACAGTACCTTTTATGTTAAGTTTATTTAGGGCTCTTATTTTGTGATATGATACTGTTTTATAATCAATTCCTTTAATAATGGCTATTTGTTTTAACGAGTAAGAAACACATAACCGCAGGATATCTATCTCATCATGGGTAAGTGGTTCTTGTGTGGAATACACATTTTGTGTATGAAGATTCGAAATCAGGAAATGCGTTAAATCAGATAATGTAATATTCTTATTGATCCTGATGAAATTGTTGCTTAAAAGGATGTTTACAGGTTCTGTATTTGGTTTGAGATTTCGATGTTGATGCTCATCAATAACAACGAACGAATGCCCAAGATCAACCAACGCAACTAAATCGCTGTAATATTCTTTTTGGGATGCTAATAATGCATTAGTGCCTACAGTGAAGTAGACATCACTGGAAAAGACTTGCATATGCCAACCTGTACTCTAAAATCATTTAGGGTAAATATTACGTGTAAAAGTTAAAATAAGAGTAATTGTTATATTTGCTTAACATTGAGGGAATAGGGTTTATACCTTAAATTGTAAATAAAGTTATGCATAGAGGCATTTAAAATAGTCCTCGAAATTATAATTTTTTTACTCTGTGTCATCATAATTTGGTCATGAAATTTCCGTCTTGTTACACTACTCTAAACTAGAGCTTATGGAATTAGCGGGTGGTATTCATGGAAAATAATGATAAATTCTTATCACAAGACTTATTGGAATCTTATGCCATTCGTTTGTTGAGCGGACCATTGAATGGATGCGAGTATGAAATACTTAATGGACGTCTACTTGTTATCATTGGTAATGATGTTTCGTTAGGAAAAAGTGATGCTTTTTCTGAGTTACCAGAAAATACAATAGTCGTTCCTTATGGCGAGCTTACAGGTAGTTTTGAGATAATAATTACTACCGACCCTGATCTGGTTGTAACAATCAGAGAATTAACAGCACAAGAACCTGAAGATAGAACGTTAACATTGAATCAGCAAATAGAAGTTTTAGGTCTCAAATTTGCTGTAAAAGTAAAAAATGAAGTTTGGCAGTATTCATTGCCAGGCATTATTGAAAATAACATTATCTCTACAGAACAACGTTTCTTTAGCAGTAAGCTGTTTAAGTATGTAATGCTTTTTTTTCTTTTTGCTATCATTTTCATTGCTTTTTATATTGTTAATGCCAGTAATGATCCGCAGCTGAGACATATCGATAAAATTCTTGTAAACAAAAACAGGAATTATGAAATATTATATGGTAGAGATCATGTCATCTATATTAATACCAATAGTTTGGATGAAGCAGTCTGGGTCAAGCAAGCACTGGAAAAAAATCAACCAGGAAAGCCAGTACGGGTGATAAATCCTGATGATGAATCGATACGAATTTTTTCATGGCTTGCTGATAATTTCCCTGATTTACAATATTTTAAACTTCAACTATTAGATGCCAGTAATCCAAGATTGACAGTGAGTAAGCAACGGAACGCTATCACACAGCAACTAATCGACAATCTTATTAAAGGGTTACTACAAACTATGCCATATGCCAGCAATATAAGTATTGCGGTATTAGATGATAATGTATTGGAAAGTCAGGCTATTGAAACATTGTCTGCAATAGGTCTTTCTTATGAAAAATATAAAACAGCTAACAATGTGTACTTCAATATCATTGGTACGTTAAGCGACAGTGAATTAAACAAAATAAATAACTATGTTGACGAATATTATAAACAATGGGGTAAACAATATGTAAGATTTAATGTGAATTTGAAAAATCAGGATACAAATAATAGTTCATTTAGCTATGGAGATAACCGATTCGAGAAGTCTCAAGGTAGCAAGTGGACGTTTCAGGAATAATTGGGAGGACTTATGGCAGATTGGAATGGTTATATTATGGATATCAGCAAACAATTTGATCAGGGCGTTGATGATCTGAACCAGCAAGTTGAAAAAGCGTTGGAGGATTTAGCAACCAATCCCTCCGACCCGAAATTCCTTGCCGAATATCAAAGTGCATTAGCTGAGTATACATTGTATCGAAATGCGCAATCTAACGTTGTAAAAGCGTATAAAGATCTTGATTCGGCAATCATACAAAACTTCCGCTAAACTGGATAAGGATTTTATTATGTCAGTAAGCAATATGCCACCTATTGATAGAGTTGAGCAATCAACTGCTCATGAAATACAGCAAGCGAAAGTGATTGATTTAAATGACCGGGTTCTCAATCTTGACAACCCGGATGATAAAATGATCTCCGCTTTTGCCAACTATGCTGTACAAACTGAAAATTGGCAGCAAAATGCGTTACAAGCATTAAGGTCTGATAAAAAAGGGTTAACTCCTGAAAAATTATTAGTCTTGCAGGATCATGTGCTTAATTATAATGTCGAGGTTTCATTGGTGGGAACATTAGCAAGAAAGATTGTCGCTGCAGTTGAGACGTTGACCCGCTCATGAAATATATATCATTATTATTGTTTATCCTGCTGTTGTGCGGCTGCAAGCAGCAGGAATTACTGAACCATCTTGATCAACAGCAAGCTAATGATGTCCTTGCTGTTTTACAAAGACATAATATTAATGCTGAAAAGAAGGATCAAGGCAAAACTGGATTTTCAATATTTGTCGAACCAACGGATTTTGCTTCTGCGGTGGATTGGCTAAAAATCTACAATCTCCCGGGTAAGCCTGATATTCAAATATCGCAGATGTTCCCTGCAGATGCACTCGTTTCATCTCCACGAGCGGAAAAAGCAAGGCTATATTCTGCTATAGAGCAGCGGTTAGAGCAATCTCTCAAAATTATGGATGGCATTGTTTCTTCGAGAGTACATGTTAGTTACGATGTTGATACTGGCGATAGTGGTAAAACTGCTTTACCAATTCATATTTCTGTACTTGCAGTATATGAAAAAGATATCAATCCAGAAATAAAAATAAATGACATCAAGAGATTTATTGTTAATAGTTTTGCAAGCGTACAATATGAAAATATTTCTGTAGTATTGTCAAAACGAAGAGACATTATTGAGCAAGCACCAACATATGAAATTAGCGAACCTGTTTTTGCTTATGATAAGGCTATGCCGGTTTCTATCTTACTTGCATTAATATCCGTAGCGACTTGCTGGCTGTTATGGAAGTATAGGGCCATTCTAACTAATTTAGTCAGGTTGAAAATTAAGTAGACATATGAGAGCGTTATGAATCTTGCCCTAAGAAAGATTATATATGATCCAATTAGTTATATTCATCCTCAACGAGTAAGCTTGAATAATACACCTATTAACAATCCGGTGCTTAGATCTATTACCAATGAAATGATTCTTCTGCAGTACAATCTTTCAGTTGAACATTTTAATCTGAATAGTTCACTTATTTACTACATAAACAATTGGAATTTATTTCCATTGATCTGTTTACTCAGTGGTTGTCACTTTTATCGAGAAAGGTTTGCAGAACGCGGATTTTTTTATAAGGTTCCTGCTGTGCTAAGGGATTATTTATCAGCTATACCGGTGGAAATAAATGAAAAGGCACGATACAAACCCGGCATCGCTAACTATCACAATATCATCACATGTGGTTTTTCAACGTTGTTACCCTATATAAGGCAACAACCATTGGCAATGCAGCAACGATTTAATTTATTATTTCCTGATTTTGTTGACCACATACAATTGCCGTTACCACTTGCGTCAACTCTTTTAGAGAGAATTACATTTTATGCGAAAAAAAATAGAGATGAGCTTGATAAAATCTCCTGCAAATGGTGTTGTGATTAAAAGAAAAATTTCTGATGGATTGAAAGAAATAGTTTCTCTTAAAGAAAATATCCTTCTTGAAACCACCGAAAAAATTCAGAGCATTGAGGTAAAGAGAGAAGAAAAATTTATTCAAGGTTATTATGATGGCTATACAAAAGGCATTATTGATGTGATGGATAATTTTATACCCTTGATAAGCTTGTTGAGCTCAGAACTAGAAAAAAAAAGAATAAACATGATAAACGATCTGAAGAGTATATTGTTAAAATCTTCAGAGGAAGTTGATGTTTTTATCAAAATTTTTGAAAGTTGGATAAAAAAATTACCGTCAATATCAGGTCCTGTAAATCTCTATATACCTACCAGTTTCAAAGATAAGTATCTTGAAGTAGAGTCATATTTTGTCGACAAATCAATATGGAATGTCCATATTACATTTCATGATGATAAGCGTTTTGTGTTTTTTACCGATCAGTTTATTGCTGAATTTAGTCCGCAGGAATTTGTGGATAATTGTGAGCAATATTTAATTAATAATCATTGTTTCTCCCCTGACAAGGTTAACGAAATCTGCGAACAAGCCAGACATTATTTAGTTGAAAAAATGTGTGAAACACATTCTTTGGATATGAATAATTCTGTTTTGGCAAGCCCTGAGGACTTATAGCTCACTGGCTCAGGTTTAATGATTTGAATATAATCTAATTCTAATATTTTAATCATCTCATGATTTTTCAATGCCCGTGTTATTTTTTTCACGCAAAAATTTTATTTTTAATTATATTTCATTATTATTTCATCAATGTATTCTTTGGATTTTGCTTATAATAATAATGGAAGGGATGATTATAAATGAATGCGTTAAAGCATTTACACTCAGGATGAATATATGGGAAAAATTAAAATTGTAGTTTCAGATCAGCAGCCGTTTATGATTGATGGGATAATTGGATTCCTCGGACATTATCCTGATTTATATGAGGTTGTTGGGGGCTATAAAGATCTGAAGAAAGCTATAGCGGAGTGTAACAAATCTGCAGCCCAAATATTTATTTTAGGAGAATTTGCAGGTGGAATGATGGGGTCCGAACTCGTAAAATGGGTTAAATCGCATAAAATAGATGCTCATATTATTACATTTGTAGCAAAGATGCCGTATATTGATTCAATAAAATTGCTTGAAGCAGGTGCGAAAGGATGCGTATGGAAAACCAGTCACCCGGCGAAACTAAATCGCGCTATTGATTCGATTAGTAATGGCTACACTTATTTTGATAGTGTACATATGGATTGTGAAAAAATATCTTCCAGGTATTCCTCTGATAATCAACTTACAAATCGTGAGTCAGAAATATTACAACTCATAGCTGATGGTAAAACAAACAAAGAAATCGCTAATTTCTTGCAGTTAAGCAGGAAAACAGTCGAAACTCATAGACTCAATATCATGAAGAAATTAGATGTTCACAGTGGTATCGAGTTGATCAAAACAGCTTTACGTATGGGTGTTTGCACTATATAAAAAAAGAGGCTTTAGGCTCATTTTGCTAAAGCCTTACGATTGTCTAGTTCATTAAGCCTGGTATATACAATGTATATTTTTTTGGCATATTGCAGTCTCTTTTTTTTGTTATCCATTGCAAAACCCGCATTATAAGTCCCCAGGCATTGCCACGTTACTCCACAACGTGAAAAATGGTTATATAAAATCTCGGTTCCTATTTTAATGTTCAGACAGGGGTTATCTAACAAATCTCGTTCATCTTGTATTATTCCACGTTTTTTTAACATGGGAATGTGCATCTGGTTTATCTGCATTAACCCATAATCTAAACTCCTTATATTGTTATTCTTATCTCTATTCTTGCCTATGCTATCCTTTTTTAGATTGCTTTCAACAAGAGCGATAGCTTTAATCAAATTTGGTTCGATTCTGAACATTGTTCCTGCTTCATTAAAGCAAGCGCTGCTGGCGAAAGACATTTTTGTAATTAATATAGAAAGTGTGAAGATGGTTAAGAATTTAACTTTTGGTGAGCGCATATATTTTTATGTGTGAGGATTGAATGAAAGGAACGAGATACTATTATAATAGTATCTCGCTAATGATTTATTTGGTCAATTGTCTACCATTCAATTTTATAGTAAGGTGAGATAGGATTATCTTCCGAATACATATCATTTTGAAAAGACGCCATCCATGTTGAAACTATAAATGCTTGTATTTGATCTGTATCAGTAGCACTGGTGTTGATGTGTTTATCTAATGAAACGACTTCATCACCCGTTGCTGTCGCTATATTTAAACTTTGAGAAAGATTATTCATACCGATTGGATTAGTCATAAAGCTCCCTTTTTTAATTGTCCAGACCAATGGTCATAACATCATACTTTTCAATCTAGAGTATTTTAAATATCTTGCAATAAGGTAAATATCTTAGATGTTTTTATCTCTGTTGTTTAAATAACAAGTTGCATACATTTAAACAATGAACTTGCGTCAATAAAAATTTATCGCATACAAATTCTCGTCAACTGCTTTAGTTTCAAAATGTTGTCAATTATAACTCGATGGCTTTCACTCTCAGTTTCTTTATAGTAGAGTTTCATGTTGTTTTTGAGCGGGTTAGGCACATACATATCTACACATTCTTTTATCACAACTGCTTTTCGTCTTCTGGGTTCGAGTTGTAGTGATTTGTCTATACAAATCCTTGCCTCTTCAATTTTTTCATTATGAAAGTTGACAAGTGCCCTATAGTAGTAGAGAGAGGCTATATCAGTTGAGTGTATCTTAGCCTGTTCAAATAAGATATGAGATACTTTTGCTTGTCCAGACAGACCAGTTATCAGTCCCATAATAGCTAAAATTTTTCCATCGACATTGGTTATGTCTGATACATAATCTAAAAGCTCTAATGCTTTTTGAGCAGCAAGTTCAAGTTCACTTTTTCCATGAAGTGCCAAAGACATATGGCATTCCGCTAGAAGGCAATAACATTCTGTTTTTAGCGTCTGTATATCACTTTTATTTTGTAATCCATCAAATATAGTCATGGCCCTGTAAATGCTTTCAGGGGTGAACTCGTAAAGTTCTTTCTTTCCGGCTAACATTTCATCTGATAAATAATGATTCTTATATCCTTGGTCCTGCTTAGCTAATCTTACAGATCGTTCTGGTTTATGTACCGTTTGAAGGATATTAGCTATAATAAATTGTGATGTATTATGTAGTTCATCAACAGGGAGATGATTACTGGCGATGAGGAAAAGGTTTTTAGCGTCGATCAACTCAATGTATAAAGTGTTCACTGCATTATTCTGGTTTATTCTTCCTGTAACGAAATAATCTGGCTTGAATCTGCTCAAGAATGAATTTTGAGATATGTGGTCATTACAAAAATTTGTCGCAGCCATCGGATAGGTATAGAGACCATCGATTTTTTTATTTGAAATGATTTGTACTAATTCCTGATTAAGTATTAATGGATCCAGTGTATTCAATGAAGTGGTGAAAGGGAATATAGCTATGGAATAGTCTGAAGTATTATCTTCATTAATTTTAGTTTTGAAAACCTGCCCGCTGAAACGATAACCTTTCCGGTAGATTGTTTCTATGCAGCGATCATAGCCAATTTTTTCAAAAATGCAGCGCAAAGAATAGATACATCTTGTCAGAGACTCGTCACTAACAATAATATTTTTCCATACTGATTCGATGATCATATCTTTCAGTACAACATGACCAGCGGATTCAAGTAATACTATTAATACACCTAACTCTTTCGGTGGAATATAAACTTGCTCATTTCCTTGAGTAAGAATTCCATCTTCCGTGAGCGTTAATCCCTCAAGAAAATGATATGAGAATTTATTTTCTAAGTCCATTAGTTAACCTCTATGAAAAAATTGGTTTCTTGCATCCTGCATAAGCAATAGAAATTATGGCTATTCATATTTATGTGTCATTAACGCTACAGGAAATTACATTCGACATATCTATGGTTGTGTTCACTAATTTATCTTAGGAATTCAGTGATGTAATCTGAAATAGCCTTATTCAATTTTGATAAAATAGGTTGTTCTCTAACGCATTGAAAAATAATGATTTATAGTGTGCTCTTAACTTTTTTAAGATGTTGGTTTAAGAAAAGATAAGAGGTACTGGTTATAGTGGTTAACTGCACTATAACCAGCAATTTTAACCAAATGATTGTAATGCTTAATCATTATCTTATGAATTATCGGTTAAGAGTTCGACATATGCCTGCGCTTTACTCTTAACACTATCATCCTCACAATTGTTAATAATATGAAAGAAACATTGCATTGCGTTATCGATATTTTTTGCGCCAATTTGACATTGACCCATACGATAAATAACTGAATAGTCATCATATGGGGAGTAATTGTAACTTAGTTTGTAAAGGTCATATGCTTGTTGATATTTCTTTTTTGACTGACATACTGATGCAAAACCTTTTAGATATTCATGATTTTCGAACGCATAAATGCACAATAATTTATAATAAATTTCTGCGTCCGTTACATTACCCTTTTCATGGTAGTCGAATGCATATGCATATATTCTATCAAGGATATCAGGAGTCAAACCATGTAGTAATGCCAGATTTTCTCCTTTCGATAATGCGTGTTTTAGTTGATTTGCCCATTCATCACTATTATTGAATATTTCAATTGTTTCTGTGTCCATAATATTCCTCTGTGATGTGTCTCGTGATGCTAAATTATTATTGATTGACTTATTGATATTTTTATATTTATCTTTTTAAATTATGAATTTTAAGCTTGCATTGCTTATGAGTATATTTCTTCATTATTAGTCAAAATACTTTCCACTACAAATCAATAACATCATCAGCTGTTTTACTAATATTCACCTTATTAGTTGTCTTAATTATGACATTTCAAAATGCCTTAATGTGCATGACCTGGATTCATATTATCAATTTCCATTTTTTCAATGAAAATTAAAAAGGGAATTTTTGCGAAGGGTAGAATGTCGTTTTGACTTTTTTGTTTATTATGTCTGGTGACGAGGGGGGATAGAACGTCTGTGCATATAGTAGCGAATTTATTCAGGTCTAAATTATTCTCTATTTTGGTCAGTTTTATGAGTTCATTTGTAGCCATACTCATTAAATCATCTGTTATCGGTAATTTATATATGCACATAGCAGATAATATTGCTTGCTGAATCATCTCTTCAGAAATATCCGCTATCTTTATTGACAAATCATGTGTTAGGTATTTTCCTTCAAGAGATTCTTGTTCAATATAATTTAAACCAGACCCCATGGTAATTTTAATTGAATTAACGAATTTCTCTTCATTTTTCTTATTTTTGTTCTCCTGATCAGGAACTAATGGTTGCAGTGGTAGGCTATTATTAATATTTCGTGGCTTCATTTTACATTTCTCTCATTTGATTAGAGCAAAATCCGAATTCGCAGCTTCTGATAATGTCAAATATCACCTTTTCTCTTGCTTCATTCTATCAAAAATCGCTCATTTTTACTTTTTTTACCATAATGTTACTTAGTAGCATCGGCAATTTACATAACTTACATGTTGTTTTTTATATCCTTAAAAAACAGATGGATAGTGTGCGCACTCGAAATGATATTGGTAACATAAATAGCGTTATTCGTGATAAACATCTCAAAAGATTTCCTTTATTATATTCAAAATTCATTTGATCAAGGTTATCACCTTATGGAGACGTTACGTAGAATGACTATATTTGTTATCGGCACATTTGGGGTATTAATTTTAGTATTGATGGAAGGTGATTATTGAACAGTAACATCGAGTCACGGTAAAAATGTGAGGTATATAATGGACATTGAGTTTTCGCAGATTCATGAAATGGTCTATATGCATGATATAGTTAATTCGGACTCGAAAAAGAAACCAAGGATTCCGTTAAAAAAATTCCTTAATGCTGAGAAGGTTCTCACGCAAACAACATCATGGGCATTAAATTCAAGATATGTGAATGTTAATTCTGTCAGTAAAGTCAACGTAAAGAGTAAAGTTAAAAACAGTTATATCTCACGATCTGTCAATGATGAGTTTAGTTTAACAGATGATGAAATTAATTCTTTTAAAGAAACGTTAATCCTTTCCTCTATTGATTCACTGAGTAAACTGGTTCTTAATAATCCTCTTTCTGTATTGTTTACATCGACTGTACGAAGGAATAATAATCGAGCTAAGATGAATGTTGAGTTCGACTCATGGATATGCACCAGATGTTGTTGATACATGATATTTTACATTGCAAGGTGATGTCTAAAATGAAAGATGTTGATCAAAACTTTGATGCTTTATACTGGCATATACTGCAAGCATATTTAATTTTATTATTTTATGATTAACGAGGTTCCATCTTTTTGTTATCTATTTTAGTTTACCTTGCACAATGCATTATTGCTCTGTTACCAATACTCAAAATAAAAGCATGTTTACCTTGCTTTAGTATATTATAGCTTACACTTTTTTCTGGAAAGACATAAAAATCAGGAATAAGTTCAGCAAGTCTATCATCATCGACTTGATCCATAATCTCAAACTTATTAACTTTTTTTGAAGTTAAATGGGCTGTGTCATAGTTTTCAACCCATGTGTATTCAATATTTCGCCGTATTGATTTACTTTCTCTGTTACCTTGTTGCCAGGTCCCACTCAACGCAACAGTTCCTGTTTTATTTTTTTGGTTATACATAAAGTCGATAGTAAGATTTGCTCGCCCCTGGTCATTAAAAATCACCCAATTTGCAGTGCATGTTTCGTTATATATCATTTTTTCTGCAGTGTAAGAATAGACTGTGAAGAGAATAAACCCACTGATAAAAACTAAAATAAATAATAAGTTTTTTTTATAATTAATCACGATTAACCTCACGGTAAGACAGGGTTAAACAGCCTGCCACTTCATGTTGGTTATAGTTTTTATTGCATGCCATAACAATCATCCCCGGTGAGGATTTTGCAAGAGGGAAGTATAACCACGGATATTTTTTACAGTTAATCCCCGAATCCAGTATCCGTGTTTTATATTTATCGAACTCTTTCAACCCATCAATTGTATCTTCTGTTACATTAAAATGGCAGCCATTAATTTCCGCAACAGTCTTGTAATCCTTGAAAAATGGCTTCGGTTGATTATTATTCCATAGCCAATATGCAGAATATGCGCCTATGACAAATGCGCTCAACATAATTAGATAACTTTTTATATGTTTGAGGATTTTGTTATTGAAATTCTTTGCGCCACCAATGCTCTCTTTGTATCCCGCATTAACTTCTATGTCAGGTGGGGCATTGTGTGTATGTGCGTCTGTTGACGAGTTTATTACATGATTTTGTATGTTAATGTCATTATGGATCTTGAATCCTCTTCTCGGCACGGTTGCAATAAGCGAGTGGGTAGTATCACCAACAGCGCGAAATCCGCGTCTGATAATGGATATGTTCTGATATAACGTGTTAGTAGGCACACGCATACCTTCTTCTTCCCAGACTCTGGTGAAAAAATCTTGTTGTGCAACCACATCAGGAAAAGCTTCAAGTAGAAGTGATAAACAACGACTGGCTGGCGTTGTCAGAACGACGTTAAGATCGGCGTTATGTACCGATATTAATTTTCGGTGCTCAGGCCAGAACTCGATATTATCGTTAATAATCCAGTACATACGTCAATAAACACTAAATCAATCGAAATGGAAATCACATAGTTTGCTAAGTATATTGGTATTTACGGCATAAATATATATTAATTTTATATTTATCATGATGATTGAAATGAGGCTTTAATGTTGCAACGTAAAACTTTATGTAAATTAACATGGTTAACATTTATGCCACTATTGTTTGTAAATTTATATTACGTAATGCTTCTGAATTTTTCGTGTGATGGTTTTAAATACTATGATGTTTACTCTTGAGGGGACGGCCTATTTATAAAATACGGGCATTTCAATAAATGCCCGTATAAACAGAGTATGATTCTGGCAGATTTTTGAGTATCAATGTTGGACCGAATGTGAACGAATAAATAATTCGTTTATTTTACCACCCATTCTCTTTTCGATTCGTTGCTTGTACGCGTAGATGCTACGGATATCCATATCCAGAACTTCAGCAATCTGATATGGATTATAACCAGAAACCATATACCCCATTATGGTGAATTCCATCTGAGTTAATGTGTTACCTCTGGTAAATGATAAATAACGACCAATAAATAGTTGTCTGATCTTTTCATTGGCAACATCAAGACCATCATCATTATATATGACAGCAGATATTGCAGAGTTGTGTTTTCGCCAGTAATTAGCTAACGATTGCATATTGCGGTCGCTGACTAAAACAATCCCCATGTCAGTACTTGCAAGATAGTCAATCCAGTCTTTTTCAAGGAATAGACGTAAAAAACTTACTGAAAAATCGACAAAAATATATCCGCTTAATCTCGCATTGTGGTTTTTTGTTAAGATACCTTCTACCACACCACGATTAAAATATGAACTTTCTTCGGGCCACATACAAAAACACGAGTTTGCGCAATACTGCAAACGCGGTGACTCTTCTGGCATTATTTGGCAATGCATTGAGCAACTATTGCATGTAAGACTTTTATAACGACTACAAAGCCCCATGTTAAGAACCTCCCTATCCGTATATAATTGCATAATTTCATCGGTTATTGATGATGTCAATACACCATGATTTTGTAATTTTGCTGGGAAAAATTGTGATTAATCTGTATTTGCTATAATTCTGATTAAGACATTTAAAAATGCATTTCTCGTTATTAAATATGATTATGTTTCACTGATTTAATCTTGTATGGTTGAGAGTGGTCCAGATAACTATCTCATAGTATGAGAATATCTATATCGCAAATTGTTTTTGAATGACCAGAAGATATCTTGCGAATCTAAGTTATGCATCTTAAATAGTCTTATTTAAGATGTTCAGATCTCTTTGTGTGTTTAACTAACTGATAATTCTAGGATATGACGAGAGAAGTGATAGGGCGGAATAATAACAAATGAACATTATGAAAAATGGAATGGTTCAAAATTGTAGCAATTTTGAACCATTCACAATGGATATTAGCTAAAGAACATTACCGATACGCACAGGATACCCACGATCAGCGTAATCAGATTTCCGATGGAACGCCAGGGTTTAAGCGCCGGGATGAGATATGTTGATAGCGTAGGCATGATGAAAAGTATCATGGCAATGAGCGGGCCGCTGATCGCATAAATCATCGAAATCGCGTTCGGGTTAATGCAACAAACAATGAAGGTAATCAGCGATACCAACATAATTGATAGTGCGCGGTTAAATGCACGACTTTTCTTTATACCAACCTGCTGTAGTGTTGTTTTGACGACCTCTGTGGCACCTTCAATAACGCCAAAGTACGTACCCAGGAATGATTTCGACATGGCAACTACTGCGACAATAATCCCGGAAATTGACAACCATGCTGGGGCATTCGGCAGCATAGAAAGCGCCGATAAAATGGTAACCCCTTCTTCTTTAGCCGCTTCAATATACGAAGGTGGAATAGAAAGCAGGCAGCTAAAGACAAAGAACAGTACACTTATGCAGATGATGAGATAAGCGACTTTCATAATTTTTTTGCATTTATCCATAGCGTGTTCGCCATATTTTTCACGTCTGTCTATGGCAAACGTAGAAATAATGGGCGTATGGCTAAAGGCGAAAACCATCACGGGAATCGATATCCATATCTGGTGAAGGGTATTCTGATTGAACTCTACCTGGGTTGTTAATAGATCAGGTTGCCAACTACCGACAAGGTAAATGGAAAGAAATAAGAAATAGGCAATCAATGGGAATACCAAAAATCCCATTACCCGAATAGTGGCATGACGTCCCATCAGAAAAATGAGATTCAGGATTAATACAACACCCAGACTCACCAACATACGGATGCGAAGATCAATCACCATATGCTTTGCCAGCTGTTCTGTAAGTGAGTTGGTAATTGCCACTGCGTATATCAACACGACGACAAAAAAGGCGATGAAGTACAGCGTGGTAATCAGATTACCAATCTTCTTGCCATAGTAGTGTGTTACTGCGCCCGTTATCCCTTCACCTGCTGATGTTTTCGATGAGAGGATGAACTGGCATAAGGCTTTATGTGGCCAATATGTTAAAGGCCAGGCGACCAGAGCAGTAATAAACAGGACCACTGCCCCTGCCGAACCTAACTGAATAGGAAGGAAGAGCGTGCCTGCACCAACGGCTGTGCCGTAGAGCGCGAAACTCCACAGAGTTTCTTCTTTTGACCAAATATTAGACATTATCTGAACGTATCATCTACAAATTAAACAAAATGGAGGGCAATTTACCATAAACCAGGTTAAGTATGGGAGATTAACGCCCTATCTACCTCTCTATTGGTGGGTTAGTGGTTGCAAACCTTACGTGCCAGTTATGTCTCTGACTGCTACTCA
Organism: Shigella dysenteriae; assembly: GCF_022354085.1. Taxonomy (NCBI): domain Bacteria; kingdom Pseudomonadati; phylum Pseudomonadota; class Gammaproteobacteria; order Enterobacterales; family Enterobacteriaceae; genus Shigella; species Shigella dysenteriae. The sequence continues at coordinate 3,779,190 of NZ_CP055055.1, read as the reverse complement.
GGCATATTTCCTTTGTGATAAAAATCACTTTTTTTAAACAATTAAGATAACTGTAATTAACAATCATTTACTATTGCACTGTTAATTTGTGCGAGGTTGTGATGAAAGACGTTGTGATTGTCGGGGCGTTACGGACACCTATCGGCTGCTTTCGTGGTGCGTTAGCGGGTCATTCCGCCGTGGAACTTGGTAGCCTGGTCGTGAAAGCGTTAATAGAACGTACCGGCGTGCCTGCATATGCGGTGGATGAAGTGATTCTTGGCCAGGTGTTGACTGCAGGGGCAGGGCAGAATCCGGCAAGGCAATCGGCTATTAAAGGTGGTCTTCCTAATAGCGTTTCTGCAATCACGATTAATGACGTTTGCGGTTCCGGGCTTAAGGCACTGCATCTGGCTACTCAGGCGATACAGTGTGGCGAGGCTGATATTGTCATCGCCGGTGGCCAGGAAAACATGAGCCGCGCACCACATGTTCTGACTGATAGCCGCACCGGTGCACAGCTTGGCAATAGCCAGTTGGTTGACAGTCTGGTGCACGATGGGTTGTGGGATGCCTTCAATGATTATCATATTGGTGTCACCGCCGAAAATCTGGCTCGCGAATATGGCATCAGCCGTCAGTTGCAGGATGCTTACGCACTTAGCTCGCAACAAAAAGCGCGAGCGGCGATTGACGCCGGGCGATTTAAAGATGAGATCGTCCCGGTAATGACCCAAAGTAATGGTCAGACGTTGGTTATTGATACCGATGAACAGCCACGCACTGACGCCAGTGCAGAAGGCTTAGCCCGTTTAAATCCTTCATTTGATAGTCTCGGTTCTGTGACAGCGGGTAATGCATCATCCATAAACGATGGCGCAGCTGCGGTAATGATGATGAGCGAAGCCAAAGCACGAGCGTTGAATTTACCCGTGCTGGCCCACATCCGCGCATTTGCCAGCGTTGGTGTAGATCCAGCATTGATGGGAATTGCGCCGGTGTATGCGACCCGCCGTTGCCTGGAGCGTGTGGGCTGGCAGTTGGCTGATGTCGATCTTATCGAGGCTAATGAAGCGTTTGCTGCACAGGCGCTTTCGGTTGGCAAGATGCTTGAATGGGATGAGCGTCGGGTCAATGTCAATGGTGGCGCGATCGCACTCGGTCACCCGATAGGCGCTTCCGGTTGCCGAATCCTGGTTTCTCTGGTTCATGAAATGGTGAAACGTAATGCCCGCAAAGGGCTGGCAACGCTTTGTATCGGCGGGGGCCAGGGCGTGGCATTGACCATTGAACGTGACGAGTAGCTCTGCATTTCCTCCTTACCGATAAATATCTGCCGTCATTAATCTGTTGAATAATGATGGCTGGCAAGTCGACATACATTTTCTGGGCTCCCTCATTTTTCCATTCTCATGACATATTCGTGATCGACACTGCACTTTTTTTAATCCTTAACTTAAAAATGAAACATTGTTTTATTTTTAATTGAAAACCCTATCCCATGGGCATATCATCCCTTTATAGAGAAAACGAAACAGTGTTTCACTATCGTTTTCTATTTTCACGCTTCACTGATTATCGGAGGTTGATGTGGACGTAAGACAGAGCATCCACAGTGCGCACGCAAAAACGCTGGATACCCAGGGGCTGCGCAATGAATTTTTGGTTGAAAAGGTATTTGTCGCCGATGAGTACACCATGGTTTACAGCCACATTGACCGAATTATTGTTGGCGGCATTATGCCGGTAACTAAAACGGTTTCCGTTGGCGGGGAAGTTGGTAAACAACTCGGCGTAAGCTATTTCCTTGAACGTCGCGAGTTAGGTGTTATCAATATTGGCGGTGCCGGTACGATTACTGTCGATGGTCAATGCTATGAAATCGGTCACCGCGACGCCCTGTATGTTGGTAAAGGTGCAAAAGAAGTTGTCTTTGCCAGTATTGATACCGCCACTCCGGCAAAGTTTTATTACAATTGCGCACCCGCGCATACGACGTATCCCACCAAAAAAGTCACACCGGACGAAGTATCTCCAGTCACGTTAGGCGATAACCTCACCAGTAACCGTCGCACAATTAACAAATATTTTGTCCCGGATGTGCTGGAAACCTGCCAATTGAGTATGGGGCTGACGGAGCTGGCTCCAGGTAACTTGTGGAACACCATGCCGTGTCACACTCACGAGCGCCGGATGGAAGTTTATTTCTATTTCAATATGGATGATGACGCCTGCGTTTTCCACATGATGGGGCAGCCGCAAGAAACGCGTCACATTGTGATGCATAACGAGCAGGCGGTGATCTCCCCGAGCTGGTCGATCCATTCCGGCGTCGGAACCAAAGCTTATACCTTTATCTGGGGCATGGTCGGTGAAAACCAGGTCTTTGATGATATGGACCATGTGGCCGTTAAAGATTTGCGCTAGTTGTGGGCATAAACGAATAAGGTATTGTTATGATTTTAAGTGCATTTTCTCTCGAAGGTAAAGTTGCGGTCGTCACTGGTTGTGATACTGGACTGGGCCAGGGGATGGCGTTGGGGCTGGCGCAAGCGGGCTGTGACATTGTTGGCATTAACATCGTTGAACCGACTGAAACCATCAAGCAGGTCACGGCGCTGGGGCGTCGTTTTTTAAGCCTGACCGCCGATCTGCGAAAGATCGATGGCATTCCATCACTGCTGGATCGCGCGGTAGCGGAGTTTGGTCATATTGATATCCTGGTGAATAACGCCGGATTGATTCGCCGCGAAGATGCTCTCGAGTTCAGCGAAAAAGACTGGGACGATGTCATGAACCTGAATATCAAGAGCGTATTCTTCATGTCTCAGGCAGCGGCGAAACACTTTATCGCGCAAGGCAATGGCGGCAAGATTATCAATATCGCGTCAATGCTCTCCTTCCAGGGCGGGATCCGTGTGCCTTCTTATACCGCATCAAAAAGCGGTGTGATGGGCGTGACGCGATTGATGGCAAACGAATGGGCTAAACACAACATTAATGTTAATGCGATAGCTCCGGGTTACATGGCGACCAATAATACTCAACAACTACGGGCAGATGAACAACGTAGCGCGGAAATTCTCGACCGCATTCCAGCTGGCCGTTGGGGACTGCCGAGTGACCTGATGGGGCCGGTAGTGTTCCTTGCCTCCAGCGCTTCAGATTATGTGAATGGTTATACCATTGCCGTGGATGGCGGTTGGCTGGCGCGTTAATTCATTCTTCTTACTTTTATGACCCTGCCGCATGGCAGGGTTTTTTATACCTGTAGATCATCATAATCCATATCATGGTTATGAAATAATCCATATCAATTATCAATTAATGAACTTTATGAATTTTATCTGCTTTAAAATTAGGTGGTTAATAATAATCTCAATAATTCAACTTAAATTGAAAATTGGAATATCCATCACATAACGACATGTCGCAGCAATTTAATCCATATTTATGCTGTTTCCGACCTGACACCTGTGTGAATTGTTCACGTATTTTTTCACTATGTCTTACTCTCTGCTGGCAGGAAAAAATGGTTACTATCAATACGGAATCTGCTTTAACGCCACGTTCTTTGCGTGATACGCGGCGTATGAATATGTTTGTTTCGGTAGCTGCTGCGGTCGCAGGATTGTTATTTGGTCTTGATATCGGCGTAATCGCCGGAGCGTTGCCGTTCATTACCGATCACTTTGTGCTGACCAGTCGTTTGCAGGAATGGGTGGTTAGTAGCATGATGCTCGGCGCAGCAATTGGTGCGCTGTTTAATGGTTGGCTGTCGTTCCGCCTGGGGCGTAAATACAGCCTGATGGCGGGGGCCATCCTGTTTGTGCTCGGCTCGATAGGGTCCGCTTTTGCGACCAGCGTAGAGATGTTAATCGCCGCTCGTGTGGTGCTGGGCATTGCTGTCGGGATCGCGTCTTACACCGCTCCTCTGTATCTTTCTGAAATGGCAAGTGAAAACGTTCGCGGTAAGATGATCAGTATGTACCAGTTGATGGTCACACTCGGCATCGTGCTGGCGTTTTTATCCGATACAGCGTTCAGTTATAGCGGTAACTGGCGCGCAATGTTGGGGGTTCTTGCTTTACCAGCAGTCCTGCTGATTATTCTGGTGGTCTTCCTGCCAAATAGCCCGCGCTGGCTGGCGGAAAAGGGGCGTCATATTGAGGCGGAAGAAGTGTTGCGTATGCTGCGCGATACGTCGGAAAAAGCGCGAGAAGAACTCAACGAAATTCGTGAAAGCCTGAAGTTAAAACAGGGCGGTTGGGCACTGTTTAAGATCAACCGTAACGTCCGTCGTGCTGTGTTTCTCGGTATGTTGTTGCAGGCGATGCAGCAGTTTACCGGTATGAACATCATCATGTACTACGCGCCGCGTATCTTCAAAATGGCGGGCTTTACGACCACAGAACAACAGATGATTGCGACTCTGGTCGTGGGGCTGACCTTTATGTTCGCTACTTTTATTGCGGTGTTTACGGTAGATAAAGCCGGGCGTAAGCCGGCTCTGAAAATTGGTTTCAGCGTGATGGCGTTAGGCACTCTGGTGCTGGGTTACTGCCTGATGCAGTTTGATAACGGTACGGCTTCCAGTGGCTTGTCCTGGCTCTCTGTTGGCATGACGATGATGTGTATTGCCGGTTATGCGATGAGCGCCGCGCCAGTGGTGTGGATCCTGTGCTCTGAAATTCAGCCGCTGAAATGCCGCGATTTCGGTATTACCTGTTCGACCACCACGAACTGGGTGTCGAATATGATTATCGGCGCGACCTTCCTGACGCTGCTCGACAGCATTGGCGCTGCCGGTACGTTCTGGCTCTACACTGCGCTGAACATTGCGTTTGTGGGCATCACTTTCTGGCTCATTCCGGAAACCAAAAATGTCACCCTGGAACATATCGAACGCAAACTGATGGCAGGCGAGAAGTTGAGAAATATCGGCGTCTGATTTCACGGGCCGGATGTGCTGTACATCCGGCCCTTTTTTCGTTAATAGAGATTGGGCACCTGGCCGTTGAGGCGTTTGTCTCGTTCCTTATTCAGCCTTGTTGCGGTAACACACATCAGGAGAGAGGAATGAAAACAATTGGTTTGCTGGGAGGAATGAGCTGGGAATCCACTATTCCTTACTATCGTCTGATAAATGAAGGCATTAAACAGCGGCTTGGTGGGCTTCACTCTGCGCAAGTGCTGCTACATAGCGTCGATTTTCATGAAATAGAAGAGTGCCAGCGTCGCGGGGAATGGGATAAAACCGGGGACATTCTGGCTGAGGCGGCGCTTGGCTTACAGCGGGCGGGCGCAGAAGGTATTGTGTTATGTACCAATACGATGCACAAAGTGGCGGATGCTATAGAGTCTCGTTGCTCTCTGCCTTTCTTACACATTGCGGATGCCACCGGACGTGCAATTACCGGGGCCGGAATGACTCGTGTGGCGCTGCTGGGTACGCGTTACACCATGGAACAGGATTTTTATCGCGGGCGGCTGACGGAACAATTTTCCATCAATTGTCTTATTCCTGAAGCGGATGAACGGGCGAAAATTAATCAGATTATTTTTGAAGAACTGTGTCTGGGGCAATTTACCGAAGCGTCACGCGCTTATTATGCGCAAGTGATTGCTCGCCTTGCAGAACAGGGCGCACAGGGCGTCATTTTTGGCTGCACAGAAATTGGTTTACTGATGCCAGAAGAGCGCAGTGTTTTGCCTGTGTTTGATACTGCGGCGATCCATGCCGAGGATGCTGTCGCTTTTATGCTGTCGTAGCTGACGACAAAATAGCGTCAAGAGAAGTGACCAGTTTCGGTAAACCCGCTTGTAAATGCTCACTAAACGCCTGCACCAGCGCTGATGACGGGCGGTGCAGGGGGCGGATCAGGCTGACGGTGAACGGAACCGCAATACTGAACCGCCGCACCACTAAACCGCTTGCCGCATAATCCAGTGCGGTGAGCGGGTTAACCACCGAAACACCTACCCCCGCCCGTACCATTGCGCAGACTGACGCGGCGCTGTGGGTTTCTACGATCATGCGTCGTTTAACCTGATTCTCAGTAAACAATTGATCCAGCAACTGGCGATAGCTGTCAGTACGGGAAAGGCTGATGTAGTTTTCACCGTGAAAATCATCCGGCGTTAATACCTTTTTTACCGCCAGCGGATGGCCCGGAGGTAACACACACACTTCATCTAAAGAGAGTAATTCGGTACGTTCTGTTCCCGCAGGCGTATGGAGTGTCTCAGTGAGTCCTAAATCATGACGCTGGGCCGAGAGCCACTCTTCAAGTAGAGGTGATTCCTGGGGCACGATATTTAAGCTGACATCGGGATAACGTGCCAGAAAGGGTTGCAGGAGCTGCGGTAAAAAAGATTGCGAAAAGACCGGCAGGCAGGCAATAGACAGTTCTCCCTGACGAAACTCGCGCAGACTTTCTGCGGCGCTGACAATGCGATCCAGTCCGTACCAGGATCGTTGCACTTCTTCAAACAGACGCAGTCCTTGCACAGTAGGATGTAATCGTCCACGTACGCGCTCAAACAATTTCAGCCCGATAACCTTCTCAAAGCGCGCCAGTTCGCGGCTGACGGTTGGCTGTGAGGTGTGTAGCAGTTGTGCCGCCTCGGTCAGGCTTCCGGCGGTCATTACCGCATGAAAAATCTCAATATGACGTAAGTTAACGGCGGCCATTAGCGCTCTCTCGCAATCCGGTAATCCATATCATTTTTGCATAGACTTGACATAAATCGATATTTTTTATTCTTTTTATGATGTGGCGTAATCATAAAAAAGCACTTATCTGGAGTTTGTTATGCCACATTCACTGTTCAGCACCGATACCGATCTCACCGCCGAAAATCTGCTGCGTTTGCCCGCAGAATTTGGCTGCCCGGTGTGGGTCTATGATGCGCAAATTATTCGTCGGCAGATTGCAGCGCTGAAACAGTTTGATGTGGTGCGCTTCGCACAGAAAGCCTGTTCCAATATTCATATTTTGCGCTTAATGCGTGAGCAGGGCGTGAAAGTGGATTCCGTCTCGTTAGGCGAAATAGAGCGTGCGTTGGCGGCGGGTTACAATCCGCAAACGCACCCCGATGATATTGTTTTTACGGCAGATGTTATCGATCAGGCGACGCTTGAACGCGTCAGTGCATTGCAAATTCCGGTGAATGCGGGTTCTGTTGATATGCTCGACCAACTGGGCCAGGTTTCGCCAGGGCATCGGGTATGGCTGCGCGTTAATCCGGGGTTTGGTCACGGACATAGCCAAAAAACCAATACCGGTGGCGAAAACAGCAAGCACGGTATCTGGTATACCGATCTGCCCGCCGCACTGGACGTGATACAACGTCATCATCTGCAGCTGGTCGGCATTCACATGCACATTGGTTCTGGCGTTGATTATGCCCATCTGGAGCAAGTATGTGGTGCTATGGTGCGTCAGGTCCTCGAATTCGGTCAGGATTTACAGGCTATTTCTGCGGGCGGTGGGCTTTCTATTCCTTATCAACAGGGGGAAGAGGCGGTTGATACCGAACATTATTATGGTCTGTGGAATGCCGCGCGTGAGCAAATCGCCCGCCATTTGGGCCACCCTGTGAAACTGGAAATTGAACCGGGTCGCTTCCTGGTAGCGCAGTCTGGCGTGTTAATTACTCAGGTGCGGAGCGTCAAACAAATGGGTAGCCGCCACTTTGTGCTGGTTGATGCCGGGTTTAACGATCTGATGCGCCCGGCAATGTACGGTAGTTACCACCATATCAGTGCCCTGGCAGCTGATGGTCGTTCTCTGGAACACGCACCAACGGTGGAAACCGTCGTCGCCGGGCCGTTATGTGAATCGGGCGATGTCTTTACCCAGCAGGAAGGGGGAAATGTCGAAACCCGCGCCTTGCCGGAAGTGAAGGCAGGTGATTATCTGGTACTGCATGATACGGGGGCATATGGCGCGTCAATGTCATCCAACTACAACAGCCGTCCGCTGTTACCAGAAGTTCTGTTTGATAATGGTCAGGCGCGGTTGATTCGCCGTCGCCAAACCATTGAAGAATTACTGGCGCTGGAATTGCTTTAACTGCGGTTAGTCGCTGGTTGCATGATGACTTGCCTCCAGCGACGGAGTTGACACTGAATGGCGACGTACCAGCGTCGGACTAAAGACATTAGTTATTTCCGGGAGAGGGCGATTATCCGCCAGCGCCAAAGCCAGTTCGGCAGCCTGCGTCGCCATCGTCACGATTGGGTAACGCACGGTGGTCAGACGCGGGCGCACATAGCGTGACACCAGCACATCATCAAAGCCAATTAACGAAATCTCACCCGGTACATCAATACCATTATCATTGAGAACGCCCATCGCGCCCGCCGCCATTGAATCGTTATAACAGGCTACCGCAGTGAAATTTCTTCCTCGTCCCAAAAGCTCGGTCATTGCCTGTTCGCCGCCGCTTTCGTCTGGTTCGCCAAATGTCACCAGCCGATCATTGGCCGCAATACCACTTTCAGCAAGGGCATCGTAATACCCTTGCAGACGATCTTCGGCGTCAGAAATAGAGTGGTTAGAGCACAGATAACCAATGCGGGTATGACCTTGCTGAATTAAATGACGCGTTGCCAGCCAGGCACCGTAACGATCGTCCAGAGCAATACAACGGTTTTCAAAGCCAGGCAGGATACGGTTGATCAGCACCATACCGGGCATTTGTTTCATTAATGAGGCTAAATCGGCATCCGGGATCATTTTGGCATGGACAACCAGCGCAGCACAGCGATGGCGGATCAGTTGCTCAATAGCCTGACGCTCTTTTTGTTCGTTGTGGTAACCGTTGCCAATCAATAAGAAATTACCGGTGTGATAAGCCACCTGTTCGACCGCTTTCACCATTGCACCGAAAAACGGATCGGAAACATCACCAACGACCAGACCGACCGTTTCAGTGGTCTGTTGCGCCAGCGCACGGGCGTTGGCGTTCGGGTGATAGCTAAGAGACTCCATTGCACTATGCACAGCCAGCCGGGACGCTTCGCTGGCTTTGGGTGAATTATTAATGACGCGGGAAACGGTGGCGACTGAAACGCCTGCCAGTCGGGCTACATCCTTTATGGTCGCCATGAAAATACCTTAGTGGGTAAACGCTTACATTCTTTCAGTGTTACGGAAAACGCCCGTTGGTTCAAGGGGTGGCGTGTTTTCATCGTGGGAATGTGAGCCAAACGCAAATAAGTAAGACAAAAAAAGAGATTGCAAACCTTTGGTTACACTTTGCGAAACGCTGTTGCGATTGACCGCTGGTGGCGTTTGGCTTCAGGTTGCTAAAGTGGTGATCCCAGAGGTATTGATAGGTGAAGTCAACTTCGGGTTGAGCACATGAATTACACCAGCCTGCGCAGATGCGCAGGTTTTTTTTGCCGGTCATCAATCTGTAACAGTAACCGACAATTTACACACCTCGTTGCATTTCCCTTCATTCCTTTGCGTTTTCTCGCTGGCGAAGAGTCGTCGTGCAGACCACAATCAAGATCCCAGAGGTATTGATTGGTGAGATTATTCGGTACGCTCTTCGTACCCTGTCTCTTGCACCAACCTGCGCGGATGCGCAGGTTTTTTTTCGCACCTAATTTACTGTCGCTCGCGTTCTTTATCTCGTGTAATCTCCCTCCATTCGCTTTTACTGAATCAGAGCAAAGGGAGTTGGAATGCTTTTTAGCTTTTTTCGAAATTTGTGCCGTGTTTTGTATCGCGTTCGCGTTACGGGTGACACCCAGGCACTGAAGGGCGAGCGCGTTCTAATTACGCCTAATCACGTCTCTTTTATTGATGGCATTTTGCTTGGACTGTTTTTACCTGTGCGTCCAGTGTTTGCCGTTTACACCTCAATAAGCCAACAGTGGTATATGCGTTGGCTGAAATCATTTATCGACTTTGTTCCTCTCGACCCGACGCAACCTATGGCGATTAAACATCTGGTACGTCTGGTGGAACAGGGCCGACCAGTGGTGATTTTCCCTGAAGGACGAATCACCACCACTGGCTCGCTGATGAAAATCTACGATGGCGCGGGATTTGTCGCGGCGAAGTCTGGTGCAACGGTTATTCCTGTGCGTATCGAAGGGGCAGAACTTACGCACTTCAGCCGCCTGAAAGGTCTGGTTAAACGTCGCTTGTTCCCGCAAATTACTCTGCATATTTTGCCTCCAACGCAGGTGGCGATGCCGGATGCGCCGCGTGCCCGTGACCGTCGCAAAATCGCTGGCGAAATGCTGCATCAAATAATGATGGAAGCGCGTATGGCGGTGCGCCCGCGTGAAACGCTGTACGAATCTTTACTGAGCGCAATGTATCGCTTCGGAGCCGGGAAGAAATGTGTCGAAGACGTCAACTTTACCCCAGACTCCTATCGCAAATTGCTTACGAAAACGCTGTTTGTTGGACGCATCCTTGAAAAATACAGTGTTGAAGGCGAACGCATCGGCTTAATGCTGCCCAATGCAGGCATCAGTGCGGCAGTGATTTTTGGGGCCATCGCCCGTCGCCGCATTCCCGCAATGATGAACTACACCGCTGGGGTAAAAGGGCTGACCAGCGCCATTACGGCAGCTGAAATCAAAACCATCTTCACTTCCCGCCAGTTTCTCGATAAAGGCAAACTCTGGCATCTGCCGGAGCAACTTACTCAGGTGCGCTGGGTCTATCTGGAAGATTTAAAAGCAGATGTCACCACTGCCGACAAAGTGTGGATCTTCGCTCATTTGCTGATGCCGCGTCTGGCACAGGTAAAACAGCAGCCGGAAGAAGAGGCGCTGATCCTTTTTACCTCCGGTTCTGAAGGCCATCCGAAAGGCGTCGTCCATAGCCATAAAAGCATTCTGGCGAATGTCGAGCAGATTAAAACGATTGCCGATTTCACCACCAACGATCGCTTTATGTCGGCGTTGCCGCTGTTTCACTCCTTTGGGCTGACGGTAGGCCTGTTTACGCCACTGCTCACAGGTGCAGAAGTGTTCCTTTATCCAAGCCCGCTGCATTACCGCATTGTGCCGGAGTTGGTGTATGACCGCAGTTGCACCGTGTTGTTCGGCACCTCGACTTTCCTCGGTCACTACGCGCGTTTCGCCAACCCGTATGACTTCTATCGTCTACGCTATGTGGTGGCAGGCGCAGAAAAACTACAAGAAAGTACCAAACAGCTTTGGCAGGATAAATTTGGCCTGCGCATCCTTGAAGGCTATGGTGTAACCGAGTGCGCGCCTGTCGTTTCTATCAACGTACCGATGGCGGCGAAACCCGGTACGGTAGGGCGTATTCTACCAGGAATGGATGCGCGCCTGTTGTCGGTTCCTGGTATCGAAGAGGGCGGACGCCTGCAACTGAAAGGGCCGAACATAATGAACGGCTATCTGCGGGTGGAGAAGCCAGGTGTACTGGAAGTGCCCACCGCCGAGAATGTGCGCGGCGAAATGGAGCGCGGCTGGTATGACACTGGCGATATCGTGCGTTTTGACGAGCAGGGCTTTGTGAAGATTCAGGGCCGCGCAAAACGCTTTGCCAAAATTGCAGGCGAAATGGTGTCGCTGGAAATGGTGGAACAACTGGCACTTAGTGTTTCGCCAGATAAAGTCCATGCCACTGCGATTAAGAGCGATGCCAGCAAAGGCGAGGCACTGGTGCTTTTCACCACAGATAACGAACTGACGCGCGATAAGTTGCAACAGTATGCCCGCGAGCACGGCGTGCCGGAGCTTGCTGTACCGCGTGATATTCGCTATCTGAAACAGATGCCATTACTTGGCAGCGGCAAACCTGACTTTGTCACGTTGAAAAGCTGGGTAGACGAAGCGGAACAACACGATGAGTGAGTCAGTGCACACTAACACTTCGTTGTGGTCGAAGGGGATGAAAGCGGTTATCGTGGCGCAGTTTCTCTCTGCGTTTGGCGATAATGCACTACTGTTTGCCACTCTGGCGTTACTGAAAGCGCAGTTCTATCCAGAGTGGAGCCAGCCCATCCTGCAAATGGTGTTTGTAGGTGCTTACATTCTTTTTGCGCCGTTTGTCGGGCAGGTGGCGGATAGCTTCGCCAAAGGCCGGGTGATGATGTTTGCCAACGGCCTGAAGATGCTGGGCGCAGCCAGTATCTGCTTTGGTATCAATCCGTTTCTCGGCTATACGCTGGTGGGTGTTGGTGCTGCAGCCTATTCACCGGCGAAATACGGTATTCTCGGCGAATTAACCACGGGTAGTAAGTTAGTGAAAGCTAACGGTTTAATGGAAGCTTCTACCATAGCGGCGATTTTGCTCGGTTCCGTAGCCGGTGGTGTACTGGCTGACTGGCATGTCCTGGTTGCCCTGGCCGCATGCGCACTGGCCTACGGTGGTGCGGTCGTTGCCAATATCTACATTCCCAAACTGGCGGCGGCGCGTCCGGGGCAGTCCTGGAATCTCATCAACATGACCCGCAGTTTCCTGAATGCCTGCACCTCGCTATGGTGCAATGGTGAAACGCGTTTTTCGCTGGTGGGCACCAGTTTATTCTGGGGAGCGGGTGTAACGCTGCGTTTCCTGTTGGTGCTGTGGGTACCGGTGGCGCTGGGCATTACCGATAACGCTACGCCGACCTATCTCAACGCGATGGTAGCGATTGGTATCGTGGTTGGCGCAGGTGCGGCAGCGAAGCTGGTTACGCTGGAAACCGTGTCACGCTGTATGCCAGCCGGGATTTTGATTGGCGTGGTGGTACTGATTTTCTCCCTGCAACACGAGCTGTTGCCAGCCTATGCCTTATTGATGCTGATTGGCGTGCTGGGGGGCTTTTTTGTAGTACCGCTCAATGCGTTGCTACAGGAGCGGGGTAAAAAAAGCGTCGGGGCGGGGAATGCGATTGCAGTACAAAACCTTGGCGAAAACAGCGCCATGTTGTTGATGCTGGGCATTTACTCGCTGGCGGTAATGGTAGGCATCCCAGTCGTGCCCATTGGCATTGGCTTCGGTGCGCTATTTGCGCTGGCAATAACGGCGCTGTGGATCTGGCAGCGCCGTCATTAATATTTAACGCCGGTTTTAACCGGCGTTAATCTTATGGTGCAGGATACGTATAAACCTGATGCACCGCTTCAATTTCAGCTAATACGTCTTCGCTCAACTCCAGATGCAAACTTTCGACGTTAGTTTTCAGCTGCTCCATCGTGGTTGCGCCCAGCAGAGTGCTGGCAACAAACGGTTGACGGCGTACAAAAGCGAGCGCCATCTGAGCAGGATCCAGGCCATGACGTCTGGCGATATCAACATACGCCGCGACGGCTTTTTGCGTTTGCTCACCGCTATAGCGGGTGAACCGACTAAAGAGCGTATTACGTGCGCCAGCGGGTTTTGCACCGTTGAGATATTTCCCGGTCAGCGTGCCGAAACCCAGGCACGAATAGGCCAGCAGTTCGACCCCTTCATACTGGCTGACTTCTGCCAGACCTACTTCAAAACTGCGGTTTAACAGACTGTAAGGGTTCTGAATGGTGACAATACGCGGCAGATCGTGTTTGTCCGCCAGATGCAGGTAGCGCATTACGCCAAATGCAGTTTCGTTCGACACGCCGATATAACGAATTTTTCCCGCGCGTTGGTACTCTGCCAGTGCGTCCAGCGTATCCAGCAGCGAAACCGCAGGCGCAGAATCTGTCCAGCTATAACCGAGTTTGCCGAAGCAGTTGGTTGGGCGCTGTGGCCAGTGCACCTGATAAAGATCGAGGTAATCAGTCTGTAGGCGCTTGAGGCTGTCATGCAGCGCTTCGCGGATATTCTTCCGATCCAGCGCCTGATCCGGGCGGATGCCCTTGTCATTATTGCGCGACGGTCCGCTCACTTTGGAGGCGATAATTAACTTTTCGCGGCTGCCATGTTTCGCCAGCCAGTTGCCGACGTAGGTTTCGGTTAACCCTTGCGTTTCGGGGCGCGGAGGTACTGGGTACATTTCGGCAACGTCGATAAGGTTAATGCCCTGAGCGACGGCATAGTCGAGTTGTGCGTGGGCGTCGGCTTCGCTGTTCTGTTCACCAAACGTCATCGTGCCAAGCCCCAGCGTGCTGACTTCCAGCGAACTGTGGGGTATACGGTGATATTGCATAGCCGTTTCCTTTTTATAATCACGACATAAGGAATATAAAAATGGCAGAGGGAAGGGAAAAGGGAAAGAGAAAAATCTTAAGGCCAGCCGGATGCTGACCTTATTTGTTAACGTTCAATAATTTGCGAAACATCATCACGGTTAATTTGCATCGCGTTACCTTGCTGATCGTGATAACTCACCAGCCCGGTATCATCATCAATTTCAGGTTTTCCATCGGTCAAAATCATACGGCCATCTTTGGTCGCCATGACGTAATCACTGGAACACCCGGAAACAGCAAACGCCAGTCCGACTGCAGAAATTATTACTGCCCATTTTTTCATCCGGTTATCCTCATTTGGCCCACCTATGATAATAGTCTGTTTATAAACTGACGTTATATATCTTGAAAGCAGGAAAATCTTAAACTGTGAGGGTAACAGGAGTGAGTACGCCCTCCCGCAGGAGAGCGTACGGAGTATCAGAGCGGGTTCTTTTTGTTGCGAATCAGGTTGAGGCTTTCAACCGCAATAGAGAAGAACATCGCGAAGTAGATGTAACCTTTCGGTACGTGGATGTCGAAACTTTCCAGAATCAGGGTAAAGCCCACCAGAATCAGGAAAGAGAGCGCCAGCATTTTTACCGAAGGATGGCGCTCGACAAAATCACCAATCGAGCGCGCGGCGAACATCATCACGCCTACGGCAATCACCACGGCGGCCATCATAATAAACAGGTGATCTGACAGACCCACAGCGGTAATCACCGAGTCGAGGCTGAAGATAATATCCAGCAGCATAATCTGCACGATAGCGCCGAGGAATGATGAAACGCGTGTTTTCAGCCCTTCTTCTTCACCTTCAATGGATTCGTGGATTTCCTTGCTGGCTTTCCAGATAAGGAACAAGCCACCCAGAAGCAGAATCAAGTCACGGGCAGAAATTTCCTGACTGAATATTGTAAAAAGCGGATTTGTCAGGCGCGTAACCCAGGCGATTGATGCCAGCAGCGCCAGACGCATAACCATGGCTCCCGCCAACCCCAGACGGCGCGCATGAGCACGTTGTGCTGTGGGAAGCTTTGCCACCACCAGAGAAAGGAAAATAATATTGTCGATCCCAAGAACGATCTCCAGCAGCGTCAGCGTACCGAGCGCAAGCCAGGCGTTAGGATCGGTTATCCATGCAAATAACATCTAAAAAGCCCTGCCAAAAAAATGAAGCGGTAATTATATGCCCGGAAAGCGGCAGGTCAAAGCGATGGCTACTGGATCAGAAAATGACGGGCCAGCAGCGCACTGGTGAAATTTTTCTTCAAATAAAAGCCGCGCGGCAGCGTCAGAATCCGTTCGCCCCGGGCACCAATGGCTTCGGTAAGCGCTTTCGCATTCGCTGCTTTCGGTCGTATCTGTAAATACTCCCCGTGACGAGCGGTAATCCGCTCAACCTGACCGAGAACAATCATATCCATTAATTCTTCCCAGTCTTCGCGTAGCTGCCGGTCTTCCTCTTCATTCGGGCTCCACAGCAACGGTGATCCAACGCGACGCTGCGCCAGCGGGATGCTGCGCTCGCCTTCAACCGGTATCCACAGTACGCGTTTGAGTTTGTGGCGCACGTGGCTGGTTTCCCAGGTCACCCCGCTATTGCCCGTTAACGGGGCAACACAAACGAATGTTGTTTCCAGCGGACGACCAAGACTATCCACAGGGATAGTTTTAAGTTCCACGCCCAGAGCAGCAAAATCTTGCTCAGGTTTACTCCCTGCGCTGGCACCTAGCCAGATCTCCAGTAACACGCCAATCCAGCCCTTATCGCGTTTTAAATTCTCTGGCGTAACCAGCCCGGCAAGTACCGCCAGTTCTCCCAATGTATAACCAGAAAGTTGCTGTGCTTGCGCTAACAACTGTTCTTCAGTTTCGGGAGGAGAGAGCAGTGGGCGAGGTTGGGACATGTCATGATACCTTGGTTAAAAAACAAACAGCAATTATGTGCCGAATATTCGCAGTGTAACTTTTTCCACATGCGTTGTTCAATTCTCTGATTTATATTGCTTTTTAGGTTGCCGGTAATCGAGTTGCGCAACACTGCAACGGGTTTTCCAAATCTGGTCACTGAAAATAAACAGGATCTTACACCATGTTATCCACAGAAAGCTGGGATAACTGTGAAAAACCTCCACTACTGTTTCCATTTACAGCCTTGACGTGCGACGAAACTCCAGTTTTTAGTGGTTCAGTGCTTAACTTAGTGGCACATTCTGTGGATAAATACGGCATTGGTTGATCTTTCGCCAACCCGTAAATGAGAGTTGTGACCTGGGTCACGAATTACTCTTTTTCATTACTTAAATTACATGTAATGCATTGACTGATAATGAATATTTTAAAATGTCTATATCGGGCTTATTCAGAATGCTCCGGGTTTTCCCGTAGTAATTCCGTAGTTCTTCACAACTCTATCCACAGAAAAGGTGAATAAAAACGGCTATCCACCCCTTCCTCTGTTTATAACTCTGCACATAACTGTGAGTTATTCAATTGTTATTAGTGTGTAATGCCCTGCAGAGAGTGGTTTACCGTCTTCCTGGAGTATGAAACAATCATTCGTATATAAAGCTTTATATTGAGGTAGTCCGGTGATTGATGACGATGGCTACCGCCCAAACGTAGGTATCGTGATTTGTAATCGCCAGGGGCAGGTAATGTGGGCCCGGCGATTTGGTCAGCACTCCTGGCAATTTCCGCAAGGCGGAATTAACCCCGGAGAATCCGCAGAGCAGGCGATGTACCGTGAATTGTTTGAAGAAGTAGGATTAAGCCGCAAAGACGTTCGAATCCTTGCTTCAACGCGTAACTGGTTGCGCTACAAATTACCGAAACGTTTGGTGCGTTGGGACACGAAGCCGGTTTGTATCGGCCAAAAACAAAAATGGTTTCTCTTGCAGCTGGTGAGCGGCGATGCAGAAATCAATATGCAAACCAGCAGTACACCAGAGTTTGACGGCTGGCGATGGGTAAGTTACTGGTATCCGGTCAGACAGGTGGTGTCATTTAAACGTGATGTCTACCGTAGGGTAATGAAAGAGTTCGCGAGTGTGGTGATGTCACTGCAGGAAAATACGCCAAAACCACAAAACGCATCTGCTTATCGACGTAAAAGAGGTTAAGTCACGCCAATTATGCTCACTCGCCTGCGCGAAATAGTCGAAAAGGTAGCCAGCGCACCACGCCTGAATGAGGCGTTAAATATTCTGGTTACCGACATCTGTCTTGCGATGGATACCGAGGTCTGTTCGGTCTACCTGGCCGATCATGATCGACGTTGTTACTACCTGATGGCGACCCGGGGGCTGAAAAAACCACGCGGTCGCACTGTAACGCTTGCGTTTGATGAAGGGATCGTCGGCCTGGTTGGCAGGCTGGCGGAACCGATAAACCTTGCAGATGCGCAAAAGCACCCCAGCTTCAAATACATTCCCTCCGTAAAAGAAGAACGTTTCCGCGCGTTTTTAGGCGTACCAATTATTCAACGTCGCCAGTTGCTTGGTGTACTGGTGGTACAGCAACGAGAGTTGCGCCAGTATGACGAAAGTGAAGAATCCTTCCTGGTGACGCTTGCCACCCAGATGGCAGCTATTCTTTCTCAGTCGCAGTTGACTGCCTTGTTTGGGCAATATCGCCAGACGCGAATCCGCGCATTACCGGCAGCACCTGGTGTGGCGATTGCCGAAGGCTGGCAGGATGCCACGTTACCTTTAATGGAACAGGTGTATCAGGCATCAACGCTGGATCCGGCTCTGGAACGCGAACGACTGACCGGGGCGCTGGAAGAAGCGGCAAACGAGTTTCGCCGCTACAGCAAACGCTTTGCCGCCGGTGCACAAAAAGAAACGGCGGCTATTTTCGATCTTTACTCGCACCTGCTTTCGGACACCCGGCTGCGTCGCGAATTGTTTGCCGAGGTTGATAAAGGCTCGGTGGCAGAGTGGGCGGTAAAAACGGTCATTGAAAAATTTGCCGAACAGTTTGCCGCGCTAAGCGATAACTATCTCAAAGAGCGGGCTGGCGATTTACGTGCGCTGGGTCAGCGATTGCTGTTTCATCTTGATGACGCTAATCAAGGGCCGAACGCCTGGCCGGAACGTTTCATTCTGGTGGCAGATGAACTGTCAGCGACAACTCTTGCTGAGCTGCCCCAGGATCGCTTAGTCGGTGTTGTCGTGCGAGATGGCGCAGCCAACTCCCATGCTGCGATCATGGTACGTGCGCTGGGGATCCCTACCGTGATGGGCGCGGATATTCAGCCTTCGGTGCTGCATCGTAGGACGCTGATCGTTGATGGCTATCGCGGTGAATTGCTGGTCGATCCGGAGCCGGTACTGCTGCAAGAATATCAGCGGCTAATTAGTGAAGAGATTGAGCTTAGCCGTCTGGCGGAAGATGACGTCAATTTACCCGCGCAGTTAAAAAGCGGTGAGCGTATAAAAGTCATGCTCAATGCTGGTTTAAGCCCGGAACATGAAGAAAAACTGGGCAGCCGTATTGATGGCATCGGTCTTTATCGCACTGAAATCCCATTCATGCTGCAAAGTGGTTTTCCGTCGGAAGAAGAACAGGTGGCGCAGTATCAGGGGATGCTGCAAATGTTCAATGATAAACTCGTCACCTTGCGTACGCTGGATGTCGGAGCAGATAAGCAGCTGCCTTACATGCCGATCAGCGAAGAGAATCCATGCCTGGGTTGGCGTGGGATTCGCATTACGCTCGATCAGCCGGAGATCTTCTTGATCCAGGTGCGGGCGATGCTGCGTGCTAACGCCGCTACGGGCAACCTGAATATTCTGTTGCCGATGGTCACAAGCCTCGATGAAGTTGACGAAGCTCGCCGCCTGATTGAACGTGCCGGACGTGAAGTCGAGGAGATGATCGGTTACGAAATTCCCAAACCACGTATCGGCATCATGCTGGAAGTACCGTCAATGGTATTTATGCTGCCGCATCTGGCAAAGCGGGTCGATTTTATCTCTGTTGGCACCAACGATCTGACTCAATACATCCTGGCCGTTGATCGTAACAATACCCGGGTGGCGAACATTTATGACAGTCTTCATCCTGCAATGTTACGAGCTCTGGCGATGATCGCCCGGGAAGCGGAAATACATGGAATCGATCTCCGTTTGTGCGGTGAAATGGCGGGCGATCCCATGTGCGTGGCAATCCTCATTGGGCTTGGGTATCGCCATCTGTCTATGAACGGACGTTCTGTAGCGCGCGTAAAATACCTGCTGCGGCGCATTGATTTTGCCGAAGCAGAAAATCTTGCGCAGCGTAGTCTGGAAGCGCAACTGGCGACCGAAGTTCGCCATCAGGTTGCAGCCTTTATGGAGCGTCGCGGCATGGGCGGGCTGATTCGCGGAGGGTTATAGCGCGGATCATATACATATCTTTTAACGGTATCCGGCAACCAGCCAGGTCCCCTTGTGCTATTATTCGCACCTTTGGAGCGCCTGAAACCTGCGGCGCGCATTTCAATCGCTGTTCTCTTTCAGCGAAATAACAAGAACTTGTGGTGACAGATGACCAGTAGCTATCTGCATTTTCCGGAGTTTGATCCGGTCATTTTCTCAATAGGACCCGTGGCGCTTCACTGGTACGGCCTGATGTATCTGGTGGGTTTCATTTTTGCAATGTGGCTGGCAACACGTCGGGCGAATCGTCCGGGCAGCGGCTGGACCAAAAATGAAGTTGAAAACTTACTCTATGCGGGCTTCCTCGGCGTCTTCCTCGGGGGACGTATTGGTTATGTTCTGTTCTACAATTTCCCGCAGTTTATGGCCGATCCGCTGTATCTGTTCCGTGTCTGGGACGGCGGCATGTCCTTCCACGGCGGCCTGATTGGCGTTATCGTGGTGATGATTATCTTCGCCCGCCGTACTAAACGTTCCTTCTTCCAGGTTTCTGATTTTATCGCACCACTCATTCCGTTTGGTCTTGGTGCCGGGCGTCTGGGCAACTTTATTAACGGTGAATTGTGGGGCCGCGTTGACCCGAACTTCCCGTTTGCCATGCTGTTCCCAGGCTCCCGTACAGAAGATATTTTGCTGCTGCAAACCAACCCGCAGTGGCAATCCATTTTCGACACTTACGGTGTGCTGCCGCGCCACCCATCACAGCTTTACGAGCTGCTGCTGGAAGGTGTGGTGCTGTTTATCATCCTTAATCTGTACATTCGTAAACCGCGCCCAATGGGAGCTGTCTCAGGTTTGTTCCTGATTGGTTACGGCGCGTTTCGCATCATTGTTGAGTTTTTCCGCCAGCCCGACGCGCAGTTTACCGGTGCCTGGGTGCAGTACATCAGCATGGGGCAAATTCTTTCCATCCCGATGATTGTCGCGGGTGTGATCATGATGGTCTGGGCATATCGTCGCAGCCCACAGCAACACGTTTCCTGAGGAACCATGAAACAGTATTTAGAACTGATGCAAAAAGTGCTCGACGAAGGCACACAGAAAAACGACCGTACCGGAACCGGAACGCTTTCCATTTTTGGTCATCAGATGCGTTTTAACCTGCAGGATGGATTCCCGCTGGTGACAACTAAACGTTGCCACCTGCGTTCCATCATCCATGAACTGCTGTGGTTTCTGCAGGGCGACACTAACATTGCTTATCTACACGAAAACAATGTCACCATCTGGGACGAATGGGCCGATGAAAACGGCGACCTCGGGCCAGTGTATGGTAAACAGTGGCGCGCCTGGCCAACGCCAGATGGTCGTCATATTGACCAGATCACTACGGTACTGAACCAACTGAAAAACGACCCGGATTCGCGCCGCATTATTGTTTCAGCGTGGAACGTAGGCGAACTGGATAAAATGGCGCTGGCACCGTGCCATGCATTCTTCCAGTTCTATGTGGCAGACGGCAAACTCTCTTGTCAGCTTTATCAGCGCTCCTGTGACGTCTTCCTCGGCCTGCCGTTTAACATTGCCAGCTACGCGTTACTGGTGCATATGATGGCGCAGCAGTGCGATCTGGAAGTGGGTGATTTTGTCTGGACCGGTGGCGATACGCACCTGTACAGCAACCATATGGATCAAACTCATCTGCAATTAAGCCGCGAACCGCGTCCGCTGCCGAAGTTGATTATCAAACGTAAACCCGAATCCATCTTCGACTACCGTTTCGAAGACTTTGAGATTGAAGGATACGATCCACATCCGGGCATTAAAGCGCCGGTGGCTATCTAATTACGAAACATCCTGCCAGAGCCGACGCCAGTGTGCGTCGGTTTTTTTACCCTCCGTTAAATTCTTCGAGACACCTTCCCGAAATTTTGCAACGTCCTGCAACGGCGTAAATAGTCCGGAAGATGCGCCGAAGAAATAGAAACTGGCCCTCGTCTTTTTTTCTCCTTGCTCCATACTGCCGGCATGAAAACACAACGTGGTTATACGCTGATTGAAACGCTGGTCGCGATGCTGATTTTGGTCATGCTAAGTGCAAGTGGACTCTATGGCTGGCAATACTGGCAGCAGTCGCAACGGCTATGGCAAACCGCCAGCCAGGCGCGAGACTATTTGCTCTATTTACGTGAAGATGCCAACTGGCATAACCGCGACCACAGTATCAGCGTTATCAGGGAGGGGACGTTATGGTGCCTTGTGAGTTCCGCTGCTGGGGCGAATACTTGTCATGGCAGTTCACCATTGGTCTTTGTGCCACGCTGGCCCGAAGTCGAAATGAGCGACCTGACACCTTCGCTTGCTTTCTTTGGCCTGCGCAATACCGCATGGGCCGGGCATATTCGCTTCAAAAACACAACGGGCGAGTGGTGGCTGGTGGTTTCGCCGTGGGGAAGACTCCGGCTTTGTCAGCAAGGAGAAACAGAAGGATGCCTGTAAAAGAGCAAGGTTTTTCTCTGCTGGAAGTGTTGATTGCTATGGCGATCAGTAGCGTATTGTTGCTGGGGGCTGCACGCTTTCTGCCTGCGTTACAGCGTGAAAGTTTAACGGGCACCCGTAAGCTGGCGCTGGAAGATGAAATCTGGCTGCGGGTATTTACCGTCGCGAAGCATCTCCAGAGGGCGGGTTATTGTCATGGCAGCTGTACCGGCGAAGGGCTGGAAATTGTCGGACAGGGTGACTGTATCATTGTGCAGTGGGATGCGAACAGTAACGGTATCTGGGATCGCGAACCGGTAAAAGAGTCCGACCAGATTGGATTTCGTCTGAAGGAGCATGTGCTGGAAACGCTACGCGGTGCGACATCCTGTGAAGGTAAGGGCTGGGATAAAGTCACTAATCCGGATGCCATCATTATCGACACTTTTCAGGTCGTACGTCAGGATGTCAGCGGCTTCTCGCCGGTGTTGACGGTTAATATGCGTGCTGCCAGTAAGTCTGAACCGCAAACCGTGGTGGATGCCAGCTATAGCGTGACAGGATTCAACCTGTGAACCGCGAAAAGGGTGTTTCGTCACTGGCTCTGGTCCTGATGCTGCTGGTTTTGGGTAGCTTGCTATTACAAGGAATGAGCCAACAGGATCGCAGTTTTGCCTCTCGCGTGAGCATGGAAAGTCACTCATTGCGCCGCCAGGCCATCGTTCAGTCGGCGCTGGCGTGGGGAAAAATGCACTCATGGCAGACGCAGCCAGCAGTTCAGTGCTCGCAGTACGCTGGAACCGATGCCCGGGTTTGTTTGCGTTTACTGGCAGATAATGAAGCCTTATTGATTGCCGGTTATGAAGGCGTTTCGTTGTGGCGAACAGGTGAAGTCATCGATGGAAACATTGTTTTTTCGCCACGCGGCTGGAGCGATTTTTGTCCGCTGAAAGAGGGGGCGTTATGTCAGCTTCCCTGAAGAATCAACAAGGCTTTAGCCTGCCGGAGGTAATGTTGGCGATGGTGTTGATGGTGGTGATTGTCACTGCGTTATCGGGTTTCCAGCGAACATTAATGAACAGTCTTGCCAGCAGAAACCAGTACCAACAGCTCTGGCGGCATGGTTGGCAGCAAACGCAACTGCGCGCGATTTCGCCACCTGCCAACTGGCAGGTCAACCGAATGCAGACATCGCAGGCGGGATGTGTCAGCATCAGCGTTACGCTAGTTTCACCCGGGGGCAGAGCAGGCGAGATGACCCGCCTGCATTGCCCGAATCGTCAGTAGTCAGGAGCCGCTATGTTAAGGGTCTACCATTCCAATCGTCTGGACGTGCTGGAAGCGTTGATGGAGTTTATTGTCGAACGCGAACGGCTGGACGATCCTTTCGAACCAGAGATGATTCTGGTGCAAAGTACCGGTATGGCACAGTGGCTGCAAATGACCCTGTCGCAAAAGTTTGGTATTGCGGCAAACATTGATTTTCCGCTGCCTGCGAGCTTTATCTGGGATATGTTCGTCCGGGTGTTACCGGAGATCCCCAAAGAGAGCGCCTTTAACAAACAGAGCATGAGCTGGAAACTGATGACTCTGCTGCCGCAATTGCTGGAGCGCGAAGACTTTACCCTGTTGCGGCATTATCTGACTGACGATAGCGACAAGCGAAAACTGTTCCAGCTTTCCTCAAAAGCGGCGGACCTGTTTGACCAGTATCTGGTCTATCGTCCGGACTGGCTGGCACAGTGGGAAACAGGACATTTGGTTGAAGGGCTGGGAGAGGCACAGGCCTGGCAAGCGCCGTTGTGGAAGGCGCTGGTGGAATATACACATGAACTCGGACAACCGCGTTGGCACCGCGCCAATCTCTATCAGCGCTTTATCGAAACGCTGGAGTCCGCTACGACCTGCCCGCCGGGGTTACCTTCGCGCGTCTTTATATGCGGTATTTCCGCGTTACCGCCTGTTTATCTCCAGGCGCTCCAGGCGCTGGGTAAACATATTGAAATCCATCTCCTGTTTACCAACCCCTGCCGTTATTACTGGGGCGATATTAAAGATCCTGCTTATCTGGCGAAACTACTGACTCGCCAGCGCCGACACAGTTTTGAAGATCGCGAATTACCGCTATTTCGCGACAGCGAAAATGCCGGGCAGCTCTTTAACAGCGATGGTGAACAGGATGTCGGCAACCCGCTGCTGGCTTCATGGGGTAAGCTTGGGCGCGACTACATTTATCTCCTTTCTGACCTGGAGAGCAGCCAGGAGCTGGACGCCTTTGTCGATGTCACGCCAGATAACCTGCTGCATAACATTCAGTCTGACATTCTGGAACTGGAAAACCGCGCCGTTGCTGGTGTGAACATCGAAGAGTTTTCCCGTAGCGATAACAAACGCCCGCTTGATCCACTGGATAGCAGTATCACCTTCCACGTTTGCCATAGCCCGCAGCGTGAAGTTGAAGTTTTGCACGATCGCCTGCTGGCGATGCTGGAGGAAGACCCGACACTTACTCCGCGCGACATCATCGTGATGGTGGCCGACATCGACAGCTACAGTCCGTTTATTCAGGCTGTGTTTGGTAGCGCACCTGCGGATCGTTACCTGCCTTACGCCATTTCCGACCGTCGGGCGCGGCAGTCACATCCGGTACTGGAAGCGTTTATCAGCCTGTTATCACTGCCTGACAGTCGCTTTGTGTCAGAGGATGTGCTGGCGCTGCTGGATGTGCCGGTGCTGGCGGCGCGGTTTGACATCACCGAAGAAGGGCTGCGTTATTTACGCCAGTGGGTCAACGAGTCCGGCATTCGTTGGGGGATAGATGACGACAACGTTCGCGAGCTGGAACTCCCCGCTACCGGTCAACACACCTGGCGGTTTGGCCTGACGCGCATGTTGCTGGGTTACGCGATGGAGAGCGCGCAGGGCGAGTGGCAATCGGTTCTACCTTATGATGAATCGAGCGGCTTAATTGCAGAACTGGTGGGGCATCTGGCTTCACTGCTAATGCAGCTAAACATCTGGCGTCGCGGGCTGGCACAGGAGCGTCCGCTGGAAGAGTGGTTGCCGGTTTGTCGCGATATGCTCAACGCCTTCTTCCTGCCGGATGCGGAAACCGAAGCGGCGATGACGCTGATCGAACAACAATGGCAGGCGATTATCGCCGAAGGTTTAGGTGCGCAGTATGGCGACGCGGTGCCGCTGTCACTATTGCGTGATGAACTGGCACAGCGCCTGGATCAAGAACGTATCAGCCAGCGTTTTCTCGCCGGGCCGGTTAACATTTGTACTCTGATGCCAATGCGTTCAATTCCGTTCAAAGTGGTTTGCCTGCTGGGAATGAACGACGGCGTTTATCCACGTCAGCTTGCGCCATTGGGCTTTGACCTGATGAGCCAGAAACCGAAGCGTGGCGACCGTAGCCGTCGCGATGACGACCGCTACCTGTTCCTGGAAGCGTTAATTTCCGCGCAGCAAAAACTCTATATCAGCTATATCGGGCGCTCCATTCAGGATAACAGTGAACGTTTCCCGTCGGTACTGGTGCAGGAACTGATCGACTACATCGGGCAAAGTCATTATCTACCGGGCGATGAAGCGCTCAACTGTGATGAAAGCGAGGCAAGGGTAAAAGCGCATCTTACTTGCCTCCATACCCGGATGCCGTTTGATCCACAAAACTACCAGCCAGGCGAACGACAAAGCTATGCTCGTGAATGGCTACCTGCGGCCAGCCAGGCTGGTAAAGCACATTCTGAATTTGTTCAGCCGCTGCCGTTTACCTTACCGGAAACCGTGCCGCTGGAAACGCTACAACGATTCTGGGCACATCCGGTGCGGGCGTTCTTCCAGATGCGTTTGCAGGTGAACTTCCGTACTGAAGACAGCGAAATCCCCGACACCGAGCCATTTATTCTGGAAGGACTTAGCCGTTATCAAATCAATCAGCAGTTATTGAATGCACTGGTTGAGCAGGATGATGCCGAACGCTTGTTCCGTCGCTTCCGGGCGGCAGGGGATTTACCGTATGGCGCTTTTGGTGAAATTTTCTGGGAAACACAGTGCCAGGAGATGCAGCAGCTTGCCGACAGAGTCATTGCCTGTCGCCAGCCGGGGCAGAGTATGGAAATTGATCTCGCCTGCAACGGTGTGCAGATAACTGGCTGGTTGCCGCAGGTGCAGTCGGATGGCCTGTTGCGCTGGCGTCCCTCTTTATTAAGTGTGGCGCAGGGAATGCAACTTTGGCTGGAACACCTTGTCTACTGTGCCAGCGGTGGTAATGGTGAAAGTCGCCTTTTTCTACGCAAAGACGGCGAGTGGCGTTTTCCGCCGCTTGCAGCCGAACAGGCTTTGCATTACCTCTCACAACTGATTGAGGGATATCGTGAAGGGATGTCCGCGCCATTGCTGGTGTTACCTGAAAGTGGCGGCGCGTGGCTAAAAACCTGTTATGACGCGCAAAACGATGCCATGCTGGATGACGATTCCACGTTGCAAAAAGCCCGTACGAAATTCCTTCAGGCTTACGAAGGCAACATGATGGTGCGTGGCGAAGGTGATGATATCTGGTATCAAAGGCTCTGGCGGCAATTAACACCAGAGACAATGGAGGCCATCGTTGAACAGTCGCAACGTTTCCTGTTACCGCTGTTTCGCTTTAATCAGTCATGAGCGCTGTATAAAAATTGCGCAATCTATCCGCTTACTTTATGATGCGCACCAGTCACGGACTGATGGTTATATAAACATAGGCTGACTCGTGCAGCACAAGATTAAATTCTGGCAGATGATTTGCGTTAACCTGTTGAATCTGGCCAGAAAATAAAGTTGATTATGAGGTCCGTGAATGCCCCGCAGCACCTGGTTCAAAGCATTATTGTTGTTAGTTGCCCTTTGGGCACCCTTAAGTCAGGCAGAAACGGGATGGCAGCTGATTCAGGAAACCATCCGTAAAAGTGATAAAGATAACCGCCAGTATCAGGCTATACGTCTGGATAACGGTATGGTGGTCTTGCTGGTTTCTGATCCGCAGGCAGTTAAATCGCTATCGGCGCTGGTGGTGCCCGTTGGGTCGCTGGAAGATCCCGAGGCGTACCAGGGGCTGGCACATTACCTTGAACATATGAGTCTGATGGGGTCGAAAAAGTACCCGCAGGCTGACAGTCTGGCCGAATATCTCAAAATGCACGGCGGTAGTCACAATGCCAGCACTGCGCCGTATCGCACGGCTTTCTATCTGGAAGTTGAGAACGACGCCTTGCCCGGTGCGGTAGACCGCCTGGCCGATGCTATTGCAGAACCCTTGCTCGACAAGAAATACGCCGAACGTGAGCGTAATGCGGTGAATGCCGAATTAACCATGGCGCGTACGCGTGACGGGATGCGCATGGCACAAGTCAGCGCGGAAACCATTAACCCGGCACACCCCGGTTCAAAGTTTTCTGGTGGTAACCTCGAAACTTTAAGCGACAAACCTGGTAATCCGGTGCAGCAGGCGCTGAAAGATTTCCACGAGAAGTACTATTCCGCCAATCTGATGAAGGCGGTTATTTACAGTAATAAACCGCTGTCGGAGTTGGCAAAAATGGCGGCGGACACTTTTGGTCGCGTGCCGAACAAAGAGAGCAAAAAACCGGAAATTACCGTGCCGGTAGTCACCGACGCCCAAAAGGGCATTATCATTCATTACGTCCCAGCGCTGCCGCGTAAAGTTCTGCGCGTTGAGTTTCGCATCGATAACAACTCAGCGAAGTTCCGCAGTAAAACGGATGAATTGATTACCTATCTGATTGGTAATCGCAGCCCAGGTACACTTTCTGACTGGCTGCAAAAGCAGGGATTAGTTGAGGGCATTAGCGCCAACTCCGATCCTATCGTCAACGGCAACAGCGGTGTATTAGCGATCTCTGCGTCTTTAACCGATAAAGGTCTGGCGAATCGCGATCAGGTTGTGGCGGCCATTTTTAGCTACCTCAATCTGTTACGTGAAAAAGGGATCGATAAACAATACTTCGATGAACTGGCGAATGTGCTGGATATAGACTTCCGTTATCCGTCAATCACCCGTGATATGGATTACGTCGAATGGCTGGCAGATACCATGATTCGCGTTCCGGTTGAGCATACGCTGGATGCAGTCAATATTGCCGATCGGTACGATGCTAAAGCAGTAAAAGAACGTCTGGCGATGATGACGCCGCAGAATGCGCGTATCTGGTATATCAGCCCGAAAGAGCCGCACAATAAAACGGCTTATTTTGTCGATGCGCCGTATCAGGTCGATAAAATCAGCGAACAAACTTTCGCTGACTGGCAGCAAAAATCTGCCAATATTGCGCTCTCCTTACCGGAGCTTAACCCCTATATTCCTGACGATTTCTCGCTGATTAAGTCAGACAAGAAATATGACCATCCAGAGCTGATTGTTGATGAGTCGAATCTGCGCGTGGTGTATGCGCCAAGCCGTTATTTTTCCAGCGAACCCAAAGCTGATGTCAGCCTGATTTTGCGTAATCCGAAAGCCATGGACAGCGCCCGCAATCAGGTGATGTTTGCGCTCAATGATTATCTCGCAGGGCTGGCGCTTGATCAGTTAAGCAACCAGGCGTCGGTTGGTGGCATAAGTTTTTCCACCAACGCTAACAACGGCCTTATGGTTAATGCCAATGGTTACACCCAGCGCCTGCCGCAGCTGTTCCAGGCATTGCTCGAGGGGTACTTTAGCTATACCGCTACGGAAGATCAGCTTGAGCAAGCGAAGTCCTGGTATAACCAGATGATGGATTCCGCAGAAAAGGGCAAAGCGTTCGAGCAGGCGATTATGCCCGCGCAGATGCTCTCGCAAGTGCCGTACTTCTCGCGAGATGAACGGCGCAAAATTTTGCCCTCCATTACTTTGAAAGAGGTGCTGGCCTATCGCGACGCCTTAAAATCAGGGGCTCGACCAGAGTTTATGGTTATCGGCAACATGACCGAGGCCCAGGCAACAACGCTGGCACGCGATGTGCAAAAACAGTTGGGCGCTGATGGGTCAGAGTGGTGTCGAAACAAAGATGTAGTGGTCGATAAAAAACAATCCGTCATCTTTGAAAAAGCCGGTAACAGCACCGACTCCGCACTGGCAGCGGTATTTGTACCGACTGGCTACGATGAATACACCAGCTCAGCCTATAGCTCTCTGTTGGGGCAGATCGTACAGCCGTGGTTCTACAATCAGTTGCGTACCGAAGAACAATTGGGCTATGCCGTGTTTGCGTTTCCAATGAGCGTGGGGCGTCAGTGGGGCATGGGCTTCCTTTTGCAAAGCAATGATAAACAGCCTTCATTCTTGTGGGAGCGTTACAAGGCGTTTTTCCCAACCGCAGAGGCAAAATTGCGAGCGATGAAGCCAGATGAGTTTGCGCAAATCCAGCAGGCGGTAATTACCCAGATGCTGCAGGCACCGCAAACGCTCGGCGAAGAAGCATCGAAGTTAAGTAAAGATTTCGATCGCGGCAATATGCGCTTCGATTCGCGTGATAAAATCGTGGCCCAGATAAAACTGCTGACGCCGCAAAAACTTGCTGATTTCTTCCATCAGGCGGTGGTCGAGCCGCAAGGCATGGCTATTCTGTCGCAGATTTCCGGCAGCCAGAACGGGAAAGCCGAATATGTGCATCCTGAAGGCTGGAAAGTGTGGGAGAACGTCAGCGCGTTGCAGCAAACAATGCCCCTGATGAGTGAAAAGAATGAGTGATGTCGCCGAGACACTAGATCCTTTGCGCTTGCCCTTACAGGGCGAGCGCCTGATTGAAGCCTCTGCCGGCACAGGCAAAACCTTTACGATTGCGGCGCTCTATTTGCGCCTGTTACTTGGACTAGGCGGTTCCGCCGCCTTTCCCCGCCCGCTGACCGTTGAAGAACTGCTGGTGGTCACCTTTACCGAGGCTGCCACGGCAGAATTGCGCGGTCGTATCCGTAGCAATATCCACGAGTTGCGCATCGCCTGTCTGCGTGAAACCACCGACAATCCACTGTACGAACGCCTGCTGGAAGAGATCGACGATAAAGCGCAAGCCGCGCAGTGGTTGTTGTTAGCCGAACGGCAGATGGATGAAGCGGCAGTCTTTACTATTCACGGCTTTTGCCAGCGCATGCTCAACCTGAATGCCTTTGAATCCGGCATGCTGTTTGAGCAGCAGCTGATTGAAGATGAGTCTCTGCTACGCTACCAGGCCTGCGCCGATTTCTGGCGTCGCCACTGCTACCCGCTGCCTCGTGAAATAGCCCAGGTCGTCTTTGAAACCTGGAAAGGGCCGCAGGCGTTGCTGCGCGATATTAATCGTTATCTGCAAGGCGAAGCGCCGGTTATCAAAGCACCGCCGCCCGATGATGAAACGCTGGCTTCCCGTCACGCGCAAATTGTGGCGCGTATTGATACGGTAAAACAGCAGTGGCGCGACGCAGTGGGTGAACTGGATGCGCTGATCGAATCTTCTGGTATTGATCGACGCAAGTTTAACCGTAGCAATCAGGCTAAATGGATCGACAAGATCAGCGCCTGGGCAGAAGAAGAGACAAACAGTTATCAGTTGCCGGAGTCGCTGGAAAAATTCTCCCAGCGTTTCTTAGAAGATCGCACGAAGGCCGGGGGGGAAACCCCACGACATCCACTGTTTGAGGCGATCGATCAACTGCTTGCAGAACCATTGTCGATCCGCGATCTGGTGATCACCCGCGCATTGGCTGAGATCCGCGAAACAGTAGCGCGTGAGAAACGCCGCCGTGGCGAATTGGGTTTTGATGACATGTTAAGTCGGCTCGATTCCGCGCTGCGTAGCGAAAGCGGCGAGGTGTTGGCAGCGGCGATCCGTACGCGATTCCCGGTGGCAATGATCGATGAATTTCAGGATACCGACCCCCAGCAGTACCGAATTTTTCGCCGTATCTGGCACCATCAGCCGGAAACCGCATTGTTGCTGATTGGCGACCCGAAACAGGCCATATATGCATTCCGGGGTGCGGATATCTTCACTTATATGAAGGCGCGTAGCGAAGTTCACGCCCACTACACTTTAGACACCAACTGGCGTTCCGCACCAGGAATGGTGAACAGCGTGAACAAGCTTTTCAGCCAGACTGATGACGCGTTCATGTTTCGCGAAATACCGTTTATTCCAGTGAAATCAGCCGGGAAAAATCAGGCGTTACGTTTTGTCTTTAAAGGTGAAACGCAGCCTGCGATGAAAATGTGGCTGATGGAAGGCGAAAGCTGCGGCGTTGGCGATTATCAAAGTACCATGGCGCAGGTATGTGCTGCGCAAATCCGCGACTGGCTACAAGCCGGACAGCGGGGCGAAGCGTTGCTGATGAACGGCGACGACGCGCGTCCGGTGCGTGCTTCGGACATCAGTGTGCTGGTGCGCAGCCGCCAGGAGGCCGCCCAGGTGCGCGATGCCTTAACGTTGCTGGAAATCCCTTCCGTTTACCTTTCGAACCGCGACAGTGTTTTTGAAACTCTGGAAGCGCAGGAGATGCTTTGGTTGTTGCAGGCGGTGATGACGCCCGAACGTGAGAACACTCTGCGCAGTGCGCTGGCAACGTCAATGATGGGGCTGAATGCGCTGGATATTGAAACGCTGAACAATGACGAACATGCGTGGGATGCGGTAGTCGAAGAGTTCGATGGTTATCGGCAAATCTGGCGCAAACGTGGCGTTATGCCGATGCTGCGGGCGCTGATGTCGGCGCGTAACATTGCAGAAAACTTGCTGGCAACGGCAGGCGGTGAGCGGCGACTTACCGATATCTTGCATATCAGCGAACTGCTACAAGAAGCCGGAACGCTGCTGGAAAGTGAACATGCGCTGGTACGCTGGTTATCGCAACATATCCTCGAGCCAGACAGTAATGCCTCCAGCCAACAAATGCGCCTCGAAAGTGATAAACATCTGGTACAGATTGTCACGATCCATAAATCGAAAGGGCTGGAATATCCGCTTGTCTGGTTGCCATTTATTACCAATTTCCGCGTCCAGGATCAGGCGTTTTATCACGATCGCCACTCGTTTGAGGCTGTTCTGGATCTTAACGCTGCGCCAGAAAGTGTCGATCTCGCGGAGGCCGAACGTCTGGCGGAAGATCTGCGTTTGCTTTACGTGGCGCTGACGCGTTCGGTTTGGCATTGTAGTCTCGGCGTTGCACCGCTGGTGCGCCGTCGTGGCGATAAAAAAGGTGACACCGACGTCCACCAAAGTGCGCTCGGGCGTTTGCTGCAAAAAGGGGAACCGCAAGATGCGGCAGGGCTTCGCACCTGTATTGAAGCGTTATGCGATGATGATATTGCCTGGCAAACGGCACAAACTGGTGATAACCAGCCCTGGCAGGTTAATGATGCTTTAACTGCAGAACTGAATGCGAGGACGCTACAACGATTGCCCGGCGATAACTGGCGTGTCACCAGCTACTCCGGCTTGCAGCAGCGTGGTCACGGTATCGCTCAGGATCTGATGCCACGGCTGGATGTTGATGCCGCAGGCGTGGTCAGCGTCGTTGAAGAACCGACGTTAACACCGCATCAGTTCCCGCGCGGTGCGTCACCGGGGACATTCTTGCACAGTTTGTTTGAAGACCTCGATTTTACCCAGCCGGTTGACCCGAACTGGGTACAGGAAAAACTGGAACTCGGCGGCTTTGAATCGCAGTGGGAACCGGTGTTGACCGAGTGGATCACGGCTGTCCTCCAGGCACCTCTCAATGAAACGGGTGTTAGCCTGAGTCAGCTTTCCGACCGCGATAAACAGGTGGAGATGGAGTTTTATCTGCCGATTAGTGAACCGCTTATCGCCAGTCAGCTTGATACGTTAATCCGCCAGTTTGACCCGCTATCCGCAGGCTGCCCGCCGCTGGAGTTCATGCAGGTACGTGGCATGTTAAAAGGCTTTATCGACCTGGTGTTCCGCCACGAAGGGCGTTATTACCTGCTTGACTATAAATCCAACTGGTTGGGTGAAGACAGTTCGGCTTACACCCAACAGGCTATGGCGGCGGCAATGCAGGCACACCGCTATGATCTGCAATATCAGCTTTATACCCTGGCGCTGCATCGTTATCTGCGCCATCGCATTGCTGATTACGACTATGAGCGCCACTTTGGCGGCGTTATTTATCTGTTCCTGCGTGGCGTTGATAAAGAACATCCGCAACAGGGGATTTACACAACCCGACCCAACGCCGGGTTGATTGCCCTGATGGATGAGATGTTTGCCGGTATGACCCTGGAGGAGGCGTAATGAAATTGCAAAAGCAATTACTGGAAGCTGTGGAGCACAAACAGCTACGCCCGCTGGATGTGCAATTTGCCCTGACCGTGGCGGGAGATGAACATCCTGCCGTCACCATCGCGGCGGCACTGTTAAGTCATGATGCCGGAGAGGGACACGTTTGTTTGCCGCTTTCACGACTGGAAAATAACGAGGCGTCGCATCCGCTGTTGGCGACCTGTGTCAGTGAAATCGGTGAGCTACAAAATTGGGAAGAATGCTTGTTGGCTTCTCAAGCGGTCAGCAGGGGAGATGAACCCACGCCGATGATCCTCTGTGACGATCGTCTTTATTTGAATCGCATGTGGTGTAACGAGCGGACGGTAGCGCGCTTCTTCAATGAGGTGAATCATGCCATCGAGGTGGATGAAGCCTTGTTGGCGCAAACCCTGGATAAACTCTTTCCGACTGGCGATGAAATTAACTGGCAAAAAGTTGCGGCGGCAGTGGCGCTGACGCGGCGGATCTCGGTGATTTCCGGCGGCCCTGGCACCGGTAAAACGACCACCGTAGCGAAGTTGCTGGCAGCGTTAATTCAAATGGCAGACGGCGAACGCTGCCGTATCCGTCTGGCTGCACCAACGGGTAAAGCTGCCGCGCGCTTAACCGAATCTCTCGGCAAGGCTTTGCGACAGTTACCGCTGACCGATGAACAAAAGAAACGCATTCCGGAAGATGCCAGCACTTTGCACCGATTGCTGGGCGCGCAGCCGGGTAGCCAGCGTTTACGTCATCATGCCGGTAACCCGCTGCATCTTGATGTGCTGGTGGTAGATGAAGCGTCAATGATCGATCTGCCTATGATGTCGAGACTGATCGACGCCTTGCCCGATCATGCGCGAGTGATCTTTCTCGGCGATCGTGATCAACTGGCCTCGGTTGAGGCTGGGGCTGTGCTGGGCGATATCTGCGTTTATGCCAACGCGGGCTTTACCGCCGAGCGTGCCAGGCAGCTAAGCCGCCTGACGGGGACTCACGTTCCGGCAGGAACTGGCACAGAAGCGGCATCTTTGCGCGACAGTCTCTGCCTGCTGCAAAAAAGCTATCGTTTCGGCAGCGATTCTGGCATTGGTCAGTTAGCTGCGGCGATCAACCGTGGTGATAAAACGGCAGTGAAAACCGTTTTTCAGCAGGATTTTACTGATATCGAAAAACGACTTTTACAGAGCGGCGAAGATTATATTGCGATGCTTGAGGAAGCTCTTGCGGGTTACGGACGTTATCTGGATCTGCTGCAAGCGCGTGCCGAGCCGGATTTAATCATTCAGGCGTTCAATGAGTACCAGCTTTTGTGCGCCCTGCGGGAAGGGCCATTTGGCGTGGCTGGACTGAATGAGCGAATTGAGCAGTTTATGCAACAGAAGCGCAAAATTCATCGTAATCCGCACTCTCGTTGGTACGAAGGCCGACCGGTGATGATTGCCCGTAATGACAGCGCGCTTGGGTTGTTTAATGGCGATATCGGTATTGCGCTGGATCGCGGGCAGGGGACGCGCGTCTGGTTTGCGATGCCGGACGGCAATATTAAGTCTGTGCAACCGAGTCGCTTGCCAGAGCACGAAACTACGTGGGCGATGACGGTACATAAATCGCAGGGATCGGAGTTCGACCATGCGGCGTTGATTTTACCGAGCCAACGCACGCCGGTAGTAACGCGAGAGCTGGTATACACCGCGGTGACCCGCGCGCGTCGCCGTCTGTCGCTGTATGCCGATGAGCGTATATTAAGTGCGGCAATCGCCACTCGTACTGAGCGGCGCAGTGGTCTGGCGGCGTTGTTTAGTTCGCGGGAATAAACGTAATTGCCGGATGCGACGCACGAGTGTTACGCCTGCCGCATCCGGCGATTTTCATCGCTTACCCTAAATCCGCCATCAACACTTTGGATTTACGCTGGTAGTTGTACAACTGCTTTTTGCTCTCGGGCAGTAAATCAATATCCACCGGGGTAAATCCACGTTCCTGGAACCAGTGAATACTGCGCGTGGTCAGCACAAACAATTTGCTTAAGCCGCTCTGCTTCGCCTGAGCGGCAATGCGTTCCAGCAGAACCTCGCCCCGTGATGAGCTGCGGTAATCCGGGTGAACTGCCACACAGGCCATTTCCCCAATCTTCTCTTCCGGGAACGGATAGAGCGCGGCGCAGGCAATAGTCGTGTTATCGCGCTGAATAATGGTGAATTTGTCGATTTCCATCTCCAGCTGCTCGCGAGAACGGCGTACCAGAATACCTTGCTGCTCCAGCGGGCGAATCAACTCCAGAATACCGCCGATATCGTTGATTGTTGCGCGACGAATCTGCTCGGCGCTTTCCATCACAATCTGCGTACCGATACCGTCGCGTGAGAACAACTCTTGCAACAGCGCGCCATCTTCCTGATAACTGATTAAATGACAGCGACGCACGCCGCTGCGGCAGGCTTTCACTGCGCCACGCAAAAAGCGCACCGTACCGGAGTTGTAATCGCCTTTCTCTTCCTGGGCTTCTACCCGCGCTTGCGCTTCGTTAGGGAAAAGTTCGGAGACAATATCACCGTCGTCATTAGTGACGCCCTGGGAAGAGCAAAAACCAATCATCTTTTCAGCTTTCAGTTTGATGGCCAGTTGAGTGGCAATCTCTTCCGAGGTCAGATTAAAGCTCTCGCCAGTGACTGAAACAGCGACCGGCCCCATTAGCACTATTGCACCGCTGTCCAGTTGACGATGGATCGCGTCTTCATCAATCCGCCGGATACGCCCGCTATGGCAGTAATCCACGCCGTCATCGACGCCCAGCGGCTGGGCAATAATAAAATTGCCACTGACGACGTTGATATGCGCGCCCTGCAGCGGCGTGTTATTGAGACTCATCGACAGGCGAGCCGTAATATCCAGTTGCAATGTTCCCGCAGCCTGCTTCACCAGTTCCAGTGTTTTGGCGTCGGTCACACGTATATTCTTGTGATACAGCGGTTCGTGGTGATGCGCAGCCAGATTTGCGTCGATCTGCGGACGTGCGCCATAGACCACCACCAGACGGATGCCGAGGCTGTGCAACAACCCGATATCATTAACGATACTGGAGAAATTCTCATGCTCAATGGCTTCACCGCCGAGCATGATGACAAACGTTTTTCCCCGGTGGGTATTGATATAGGGAACCGAATGGCGGAATCCCTCGACCAGCTCGGTTTTACGTTCCTTTACCACGGCACACCTCTTTGCATGATTATTCGAAATTATTGTATTTTTATTCTGTTTTTTCGCAGGGTGCAAGTGTAAATTTTATGCGAGAGCGACTTTTTTATCAGTAATGCCGTGAATATAAAAAGAATGTTTACCGTTTATTAGATGACAGATTATGCGTCTTTCGCTAAAGTTTCCGGTCAAATTAGTCGTTTACTTGTTACACAGCTTAGATTTCTTTTGCTCGGGAGAGGCATGTCAGGATCCAACACTGCAATCAGCCGTCGTCGTTTACTGCAAGGCGCGGGTGCCATGTGGCTATTGAGCGTAAGTCAGGTCAGCCTGGCTGCGGTCAGCCAGGTCGTGGCGGTGCGCGTCTGGCCTGCGTCCAGCTACACCCGCGTGACGGTAGAATCAAATCGTCAGCTGAAATATAAGCAGTTCGCGTTGAGTAACCCGGAACGCGTGGTGGTGGATATCGAAGATGTAAACCTGAACTCGGTACTCAAGGGGATGGCGGCACAAATTCGTGCAGACGACCCGTTCATCAAGTCGGCGCGCGTCGGGCAATTTGACCCGCAAACCGTACGGATGGTTTTTGAATTAAAGCAAAACGTAAAACCGCAGCTGTTTGCCCTCGCGCCGGTCGCCGGGTTTAAAGAACGTCTGGTGATGGACCTTTATCCGGCCAATGCTCAGGACATGCAGGACCCATTGCTGGCGCTGCTGGAAGATTACAATAAAGGCGACCTCGAAAAGCAGGTGCCGCCTGCGCAGAGTGGCCCACAGCCAGGCAAGGCCGGGCGCGATCGTCCGATTGTCATTATGCTCGACCCTGGCCACGGCGGCGAAGACTCCGGTGCGGTGGGGAAATACAAAACGCGCGAAAAAGATGTGGTATTGCAAATAGCTCGCCGTTTGCGCTCTCTGATCGAGAAAGAGGGCAATATGAAGGTGTACATGACGCGCAATGAAGACATCTTCATTCCGTTGCAAGTGCGCGTAGCAAAAGCCCAGAAACAGCGTGCTGACCTGTTTGTCTCTATCCATGCCGACGCCTTTACCAGTCGTCAGCCGAGCGGTTCCTCTGTGTTTGCGCTCTCAACCAAAGGTGCAACCAGTACTGCGGCAAAATATCTGGCACAAACCCAGAACGCCTCGGACTTGATTGGTGGCGTGAGCAAAAGCGGTGACCGCTATGTCGACCACACCATGTTCGATATGGTGCAGTCGCTGACCATTGCCGACAGCCTGAAGTTTGGTAAAGCAGTGCTGAATAAGCTCGGTAAAATCAACAAGCTGCATAAAAATCAAGTTGAACAGGCCGGGTTTGCCGTACTAAAGGCACCAGATATTCCCTCCATTCTGGTCGAAACGGCGTTTATCAGTAACGTTGAGGAAGAGCGTAAACTGAAAACGGCGACTTTCCAGCAGGAAGTTGCGGAGTCTATTCTTGCGGGGATTAAAGCGTATTTTGCCGATGGGGCGACGCTGGCGAGAAGGGGATGATAAAAAGGCGCTGAATGGCGCTTTTTTATGGGAGACCAGAAACAAAAAAACACCCGTTAGGGTGTTCAATAATTGGTTGCGGGGGCCGGATTTGAACCGACGACCTTCGGGTTATGAGCCCGACGAGCTACCAGGCTGCTCCACCCCGCGTCACCGTACTGCTTTATTTCATCAAATTTGATTGGTTGCGGGGGCCGGATTTGAACCGACGACCTTCGGGTTATGAGCCCGACGAGCTACCAGGCTGCTCCACCCCGCGTCACCGTACTGCTTTACTTCATCAAATTTTAATTGGTTGCGGGGGCCGGATTTGAACCGACGACCTTCGGGTTATGAGCCCGACGAGCTACCAGGCTGCTCCACCCCGCGTCCGTGGATGCGCACTATACTCCGCTCGCGTTTTCATGCAACCTTTTTTTTACCCCGATCACGGATTTGGCATGATTTTGAACAAAAACAAATCACTAAAGCCTATTTTTTGTGCAAAATTTGCGTCAGGGAGAGGCTGCTCATTTCATTAAACGCGGTGGTTTGTTATCTTCGTTGCGCCTTATTTTTTAACCTGAAGAAGAGAACAATGAAAGGACGTTGGGTAAAGTACCTTCTTATGGGCACGGTTGTGGCAATGCTTGCCGCCTGCTCTTCCAAACCAACCGATCGCGGACAGCAATATAAAGACGGGAAATTTACCCAGCCTTTCTCTCTGGTGAACCAGCCAGATGCCGTTGGCGCGCCGATTAACGCCGGTGATTTTGCCGAGCAAATTAACCATATCCGTAATTCGTCACCGCGTCTGTATGGCAACCAGAGTAATGTTTATAACGCGGTGCAAGAGTGGCTGCGCGCAGGCGGTGATACCCGCAATATGCGCCAGTTCGGCATTGATGCCTGGCAGATGGAAGGTGCCGACAACTATGGTAACGTGCAGTTTACAGGCTATTACACGCCGGTAATTCAGGCGCGCCATACCCGCCAGGGCGAGTTCCAGTATCCTATTTACCGTATGCCGCCAAAACGTGGTCGTCTGCCGTCTCGTGCGGAGATCTACGCGGGGGCATTGAGTGATAAATATATTCTCGCTTACAGTAACTCCCTGATGGATAACTTCATTATGGATGTGCAGGGTAGTGGGTATATCGACTTTGGTGATGGCAGTCCGCTTAACTTTTTCAGCTATGCAGGGAAAAACGGTCATGCCTATCGCAGCATTGGTAAGGTGCTGATCGACCGTGGCGAAGTGAAAAAAGAAGATATGTCGATGCAGGCGATTCGTCACTGGGGCGAAACGCACAGTGAAGCCGAGGTTCGCGAGCTGCTGGAACAGAACCCGTCTTTCGTTTTCTTTAAACCGCAATCTTTTGCACCGGTGAAAGGGGCAAGTGCGGTGCCGCTGGTTGGCCGTGCTTCTGTTGCCTCTGATCGTTCCATTATTCCGCCAGGTACAACCTTGCTGGCAGAAGTGCCGCTGCTGGATAATAACGGCAAATTTAACGGTCAGTATGAACTGCGTCTGATGGTGGCGCTGGATGTCGGTGGCGCAATCAAAGGCCAACACTTCGATATCTATCAAGGGATCGGGCCGGAAGCCGGACACCGCGCAGGTTGGTACAACCACTATGGACGGGTTTGGGTGCTGAAAACGGCTCCGGGCGCAGGTAACGTCTTTAGCGGCTGATGTGATATTCTGTATGCCGTTTTTACGGATATGACAGGGTGAGGGATAACCTCACATCCTGATTATTGACTAAGTGCGCGTTGTTCATGCCGGATGCGGCGTGAACGCCTTATCAGGCCTACAAATCATGCAAATCCAAAATATTGCAGGAGTTATGTAGGCCTGATAAGCGTAGCGCATCAGGCATTTATGCGTTTAGGGTGAGGGGTAACCTCGCCCTTTTTAATTCTGAGGTGCTATGTCTGTGGTAATTAGTGATGCATGGCGTCAGCGTTTTGGTGGCACAGCGCGTCTGTATGGTGAAAAAGCGCTGCAACTGTTTGCTGACGCGCATATTTGTGTGGTCGGTATTGGCGGTGTCGGTTCCTGGGCGGCGGAAGCGCTGGCGCGCACGGGGATTGGCGCAATCACGCTTATCGATATGGATGATGTGTGCGTCACCAATACCAATCGGCAAATTCATGCCCTGCGCGATAACGTTGGGCTGGCAAAAGCGGAAGTTATGGCGGAGCGTATTCGCCAGATTAACCCGGAGTGCCGTGTAACGGTGGTGGATGATTTCGTGACGCCGGATAACGTAGCGCAGCATATGAGCGTGGGTTATTCGTACGTGATTGATGCCATTGATAGTGTACGGCCCAAAGCGGCGCTGATTGCTTATTGTCGGCGCAATAAAATCCCGCTGGTCACGACCGGTGGCGCGGGTGGGCAGATTGACCCAACGCAGATTCAGGTTACCGATCTGGCGAAAACGATTCAGGACCCGCTGGCGGCGAAGTTGCGTGAGCGCCTGAAAAGCGATTTTGGCGTTGTGAAAAACAGTAAAGGTAAGCTCGGCGTCGATTGCGTGTTCTCTACTGAAGCGCTAGTGTATCCGCAGTCAGATGGTACGGTTTGTGCTATGAAAGCCACGGCAGAAGGGCCAAAGCGGATGGATTGTGCATCTGGATTTGGCGCGGCAACGATGGTGACCGCCACCTTTGGTTTTGTTGCGGTTTCTCATGCGCTGAAGAAGATGATGGCGAAAGCGGCGCGTCAGGGGTAAACAATCAGGTCGGATGCGACGCAAACGTCTTATCCGACCCGGTTCTGTGCTTAAACCTGCTTCGTCGCAGCGATAATCGCCTCGCTTAACGCATTTAACCCCTGGCTGCGTGAGGCGCTAAGTTGCGCACGCAATCCCAGCTCATCAAACAATGCCAGCGGCGACTGTGCCTGCAATTCGGCGGCGGTTTTCCCCTCAACGGCAGTCAACAGCACCGCCAGCAGGCCGCGCACTATACGTCCTTCGCTGTCGCCAAAGAAGTGCATTTTACCGTTTTCAGCCACGGTATATCCCAGCCAGACGCGGTTTTCGCATCCGGCAATCTCTTTAGCCTGCGCTTTTAACTCGTCTGGCAAAGCCGGAAGCTGTTTCCCCAGCATGATCAACTGGCGATATTTATCTTCCCATTGCGTCAACGGTGCGAAGGTATTGCGTAACGTTTCTGCGGTTACGGTTGTGCCGAACGGATGTCCGGCGAATTGCGGGTTCGTCATTAATCCACCAATAATTCCAGCGCGCGGTCAACGGCATTCACCAGCGCATCCACATCACTCTTTGTATTATATGGCGCAAAAGAGGCGCGCAGTGTGCCGGTTACGCCTAATTCTGCCAGTAGCGGCTGAGCGCAATGTTGCCCGGCCCGCAAGGCAATACCGTACTCCGCCAGCAGCGTCACCATATCGCTGTGATGAACGCCAGCAAAATCAAAGGCCAGTAGGCTGGAATCCTGACAGCGGAATGAACGGAAGCCTGGACGTTTCGCCAGCGCATCTTCCGCCAGTGTTGCTAAACTACGGCTCCAGCTTTCGGCCTGGTTGATATCGTAATCTGCCAGCCATTCCAGCGCCGCGCTTAATCCTATGACACCAGCCACATTTGGCGTTCCTGCTTCCAGTTTCCACGGCGCAGATTGAGTCGTGAAGCCGTCAAAACTCACTTCGTGAATCATTTTGCCGCCACCCAGCCAGGGCGACATCGCTTCCAGCAGTTCTGATTTGCCATACAGCACACCGATACCCGTCGGGCCATACAGTTTGTGACCAGAGAAAGCATAGAAATCGATATCCAGTTGCTGAACATCCGCGGGGAAATGCACCGCCCCCTGAGCACCATCAACCATCACCACCATCCCGGCTGAATGAGCAAAGGTAATCGCT
The DNA here is from genome assembly GCF_022354085.1 of Shigella dysenteriae. Lineage (NCBI taxonomy): Bacteria > Pseudomonadati > Pseudomonadota > Gammaproteobacteria > Enterobacterales > Enterobacteriaceae > Shigella > Shigella dysenteriae. The sequence goes on along the minus strand of NZ_CP055055.1, from coordinate 3,737,376 downwards.
CGCGCCAGATCCGGGCAACCGCCAGTAACGTTCGACATCTGACCCAACGCCAGAATCCGACTACGGGGAGTAATCAGTTCTGGCAACAAATCGACATCCGGCAGTCGCTGCGCATTAAGCGGCAATTTCACCACTTTGGCTCCAGTTTGTTGGGCAACCATCAGCCAGGGGACGAGGTTAGCGTGGTGTTCTGCCACGCTGACAATAATCTCATCGCCCGGTTGCAGACGCGGACGCGCATAGCATTGTGCCACCATGTTGATGGATTCAGTGGTGCCGCGCGTCCAGACGATAGTTTTATCATCCGGTGCATTCAGTAATTGCGCCACTTTCTCTCGTGCAGCTTCATAACGCGCGGTCAGGCGTTGGGCTTCGGCAAACTGGCTGCGATGGACGTTTCCGGCGCTCAGACTGTAAAACTGTCGGGTGGCTTCAACCACGGCTTCAGGTTTAAGCGCGGTCGCGGCGCTGTCGAGATAGACGCCCGCATCCTGTAGAGCGGGAAACTGGGCGCGAAACTGCGCGGGATTAAAAACGTTCATGGTACTCCTCGGCTTGATGCACCGATCGTGACGCAAAATTCACTTTGATACAAGGAGAGTGCTAACCATCAGAATTATCTGGATATCCTGGCGAAGCCGCGTCAGTAACATATGCTGAATAGTGTTAGGCGTTAATTTTAGCCTGTTAATCAATACTATTAAGATTTATTAATCGCTTTAAGGAGAAGATGATGAAAAAGACTGCCGCAATTATTTCTGCCTGTATGCTGACTTTTGCCCTGAGCGCCTGTTCCGGTTCGAACTATGTGATGCACACCAATGACGGACGTACCATCGTCTCTGACGGCAAACCACAGACTGATAACGATACCGGTATGATTTCGTATAAAGACGCTAATGGCAACAAACAGCAGATCAACCGTACCGACGTGAAAGAGATGGTCGAACTGGATCAGTAATTCGCGATCGCAAGGTAAAAAAAAGCACCGCAATTAGGCGGTGCTACATTAATCACTATGGACAGACAGGGTAAATGTACAGGAAGTGAAAAAAGGTAGCTTTGCTACCATGGTCTGAATCGCAGACCAATTGCAAACACAACAACACAACATCACAACCGTAAGCCAAAAGTTCACCAGAACACGCATTCCGATAAAACTTTTCGTTCCGGCTCAGGAAGTGCCGCCACTATAGGTATTTGCTGGTAGAAGCTCAACGGACAATTTATAATGGCTCAGATTAAAAAAACTAATAGGTTACACACTGTGATCTAATTGTTAAATTCATTTAACATCAAAGTTTAAAAGCCATGTCTAAACGATTACCACCGCTAAATGCCTTACGAGTTTTTGATGCCGCAGCACGCCATTTAAGTTTCACTCGCGCAGCAGAAGAGCTTTTTGTGACCCAGGCCGCAGTAAGTCATCAAATCAAGTCTCTTGAGGATTTTTTGGGGCTAAAACTGTTCCGCCGCCGTAATCGTTCACTCCTGCTGACCGAGGAAGGGCAAAGCTATTTCCTCGATATCAAAGAGATATTTTCGCAATTAACCGAAGCGACGCGTAAACTCCAGGCCCGTAGCGCCAAGGGGGCGTTGACGGTCAGTTTACTCCCTAGTTTCGCCATTCATTGGTTGGTTCCGCGACTTTCCAGCTTTAATTCAGCTTATCCGGGAATTGACGTTCGAATCCAGGCGGTTGATCGTCAGGAAGATAAGCTGGCGGATGATGTTGATGTGGCGATATTTTATGGTCGGGGCAACTGGCCGGGGCTACGGGTGGAAAAACTGTACGCCGAATATTTATTGCCGGTGTGTTCGCCGCTACTGCTGACTGGCGAAAAACCCTTGAAGACCCCGGAAGATCTGGCTAAACATACGCTATTACATGATGCGTCACGCCGTGACTGGCAGACATATACTCGTCAATTGGGGTTAAATCATATCAACGTTCAGCAAGGGCCAATTTTTAGCCATAGCGCCATGGTGCTGCAAGCGGCTATCCACGGGCAGGGAGTGGCGCTGGCAAATAACGTGATGGCGCAATCTGAAATTGAAGCCGGACGTCTTGTTTGCCCGTTTAATGATGTTCTGGTCAGTAAAAACGCTTTTTATCTGGTTTGTCATGACAGCCAGGCAGAACTGGGTAAAATAGCCGCCTTTCGCCAATGGATCCTGGCGAAAGCCGCTGCTGAACAAGAAAAATTCCGCTTTCGTTATGAACAATAATTTACGTAGGGTACGACCATGACCAGCCGTTTTATGCTGATTTTCGCCGCCATTAGCGGCTTCATTTTTGTGGCTCTGGGTGCTTTTGGCGCGCATGTGTTAAGTAAAACCATGGGGGCCGTTGAGATGGGCTGGATCCAGACCGGCCTCGAATACCAGGCGTTTCATACGCTGGCGATCTTAGGTCTGGCGGTGGCAATGCAGCGTCGCATCAGTATCTGGTTTTACTGGAGTAGCGTTTTCCTCGCGTTAGGCACGGTGCTGTTCAGCGGCAGCCTTTATTGCCTGGCACTGTCCCATCTGCGTTTGTGGGCGTTTGTCACTCCGGTTGGCGGCGTGAGCTTCCTTGCGGGCTGGGCGTTAATGTTAGTTGGTGCTATCCGTTTAAAGCGCAAGGGCGTAAGTCATGAATAAGGTTGTATTGCTGTGCCGTCCGGGCTTTGAAAAAGAGTGCGCCGCAGAAATTACCGATAAAGCCGGCCAGCGGGAAATTTTCGGTTTTGCCCGCGTGAAAGAGAATGCGGGTTATGTCATTTATGAATGTTATCAACCTGATGATGGCGATAAGTTAATCCGTGAGCTGCCGTTCAGTTCATTAATTTTTGCCCGCCAGTGGTTTGTGGTGGGGGAACTCTTGCAGCATTTGCCGCCAGAAGATCGTATTACCCCCATTGTCGGCATGTTACAGGGCGTAGTAGAGAAGGGCGGTGAACTGCGTGTTGAAGTTGCCGATACCAACGAAAGCAAAGAGTTGCTGAAATTCTGCCGTAAATTCACCGTGCCGCTACGCGCTGCCTTGCGCGATGCGGGGGTGCTGGCGAACTATGAAACGCCGAAGCGTCCGGTAGTGCATGTATTCTTCATTGCACCAGGCTGCTGTTATACCGGTTACTCATACAGCAACAATAATTCGCCGTTCTATATGGGCATTCCGCGCCTGAAATTTCCGGCAGATGCGCCGAGTCGTTCCACGCTCAAACTGGAAGAGGCATTTCATGTGTTTATTCCTGCGGATGAGTGGGATGAACGCTTGGCGAACGGGATGTGGGCGGTGGATTTGGGCGCTTGCCCAGGCGGCTGGACCTACCAACTGGTGAAGCGCAACATGTGGGTTTATTCCGTCGACAACGGCCCGATGGCGCAAAGTCTGATGGATACCGGACAGGTGACGTGGCTGCGGGAAGACGGTTTCAAATTCCGTCCGACGCGCAGCAATATCTCCTGGATGGTATGCGATATGGTTGAAAAACCGGCGAAAGTTGCGGCATTGATGGCGCAGTGGCTGGTTAATGGCTGGTGTCGTGAAACCATTTTCAACCTCAAACTGCCGATGAAAAAACGCTACGAAGAAGTGTCACACAATCTGGCGTATATTCAGGCACAGCTTGATGAACATGGCATAAATGCTCAGATTCAGGCACGGCAGTTGTATCACGATCGCGAAGAAGTGACGGTGCACGTCCGCCGCATCTGGGCTGCGGTGGGTGGTCGTCGCGACGAGCGATAACAGGCAAGGCCGGGGCGTTGTTTCCGGCCTGCTACCCTTTCCGTCAGGCTGTTACCAAAGAAGTTGCAACCTGGCGCTCATCAGAAATAATGTGCGTTACCTCATCCAGATGCCCGATGCGGGCTTCCCCTGAACGATTAAATTTACTTTTATCAATCAATAACAACGATTGCGCGGCGCGTTTTAATAGCATTGATTTGTAATCAGCGTTGATGGCATTGGAGTCCCACAGTGCGCCGCTGCTATCGATCCCTTCACAAGAAAAAATAAACAGATCGATTTCCAGCGATTTAAGTTGGGAAATCAGCGAGGGATTGACGTAACAGCCATATTTGCGCTCAAGTGTGCCGCCGGAACTGATCAGTTGAATGCGTTCGCGTTTACCGAGTTCATGGCAAATCGGATGGCTATTGGTGAAGACCTGAATGTTGATGTCAGGCAACTGGCGTGCCAGATACCAGCAAGTTGAACTGGCGTCTAAGGCTATCACCATCCCTTCTTCAATCCACGCGAGCGCCTCGCGCGCGATATCTGCTTTATGCGCATAATGGCTTTTCAGCCTGATGTGAAAGGGATCGCCACTGTCTTGATTTTGACGGTGGATATATTTAGCGCGTCCATGATTGCGCAGAATTTTACCCTGCGTCTGTAATTCATTGAGATCGCGACGAATGGTTTCTTTACTGACCTTTAGCTGTTCAGAGAGAGCTTCCGTGGTCAGGCTGGTATGGTTCAGCAGCAGGTCGACTATCGCTTGCTGGCGTGCCGCTTTCATATTTTTCACCCCATCATTCGATAACCGCCCGCGTCATGCGGGCGTACCGGTATGAGATTACGGTGTTACCCCTTTTTTTAAAAGAATATTCCCGTACTTCGCTCGTTCGCCTGTGATAACGATCGCAAAGGCTTTTTGCGCCCGTTCATAAAACGCAAAACGATTGATGCGGATGATGTCAGGACACGGGGCTTGTAGTGAAAGCGCATTACGGTAACGTCGTTCTACTTCAGGATCGAGAGTGTCACCTTCTACCGCTGCCATCATCACCAGCGGCGGTGCATAACTGTCCAGCTCAAATAACGGGATAATCGCCTGGAGCAAGTCGCTCACCAACAGGCCATCAGCGCGGATCACTTGCGGTCCCATCGAATGGGCGGGAAAGTGAGCATCGGAAAAAATAATTTCATCTCCATGTCCCATCTCTGCCAGCACTTTCAATAGTTCGGGAGAAATTAACGGCGAAATTGTTTTCAGCATTTCACACTTCCTCTATAAATTCAGGTTCAGTTTGCGGGTAGAAATAACGGTACTGATAATGAATCTGTGCACGGGCTTCTTCCGGGCTGTTAAATTCCCCTACGCCATACCAACCGAACAGCGCAGCTCCTGCGACGGTCGTTTCGGCATCGTCGAGAACTTTTACCGGAATATCAAGCATATTGGCTTTAATCTGATTCCACAATGTGTTGCGACTTCCTCCACCGACTAACAATAATTCAGAGGCTTTAAAGTGCCCGATTTTTTCCAGCATCTGTAGATTGCGCTGTAATTGCGCAGTTAACCCTTCCAGCGCCGCGCGATAGAAATGCCCACGCGTGGTATTAAGCGTCACTCCTTGCCAGCCAGCGTTCTGACACGACAATAAATCACACTGCATTTTTACGCCATCCGCGCCAGGCGCGATCAGACGAGCTTCTTCAATCAACATTTGCCAGGGTGTTTCAGCCGTCCAGAACAGTTTTCTCACCCATTCCAGCACGCCGGATGCCAGCCATTGCATACCTGGGTTATACAACCCTGCCTGGCTATCCAGTTCGCAGGTGGAACCGGCGTACTGACTTAACAGCGAAGTATCAACCTGGGCGCTACGGACCATTAAAATTTCCCATGTACCGGAAGAGAGCACGGGTTCATTTTGTTCAGCACCAGCGCCAAAAAGGGCGAACTGGGTATCGTGACCTGCGGAAATCACCGGTATGCCAACGGGTAAGCCGAGCATTGCTGCGGCGCTGTTCTGTAGCGTACCAATCTGTTCACCCGCTTCCACCAGACGAGGGAAGAGTCGGCGTGGAATACCGGTGGCTTGTAAAATTTGTGGACTGAAATCGCGTTGCTGGATATCCAGCATCTGGCTGGTTCCGGCCATCGTGATATCAGTAGTGAATTCGCCGGTTAAACGGTGGTTAATCAGCGACGAAATAAAGAGCCAGGCGTGCGCGCGTTCCAGCAGTTGTGGATGATTTTCTTTCAACCACACCAACTTATATAACGTATTGAAACTAAAGGCTCCGACGCCAGAAATAGCCTGCAACCGCTGTGCGGAGATTAACCGTTCAATATTGTCCATAACCGCTGCTGTTCGCGGACATTTCCAGCTAATGATCGGATAGAGCAGATTGCCTTGCTTATCTACCAGAGCGCCATCCACACCAAAGGTGGTGACGGCGATACCGCGGATGTGGCATTCAGTCAGTTCACTATTGATTTGCCGACAGCAATCAGCAAAGCGTTGCAAAATGGCGTCTAAAGACCACTGGTGCCAGGTGTTGTTTTCCATCGCGATATCGCTGGCATTAGGCGTTGAGGCGCGGGCAACAATTTTTCCCTGCCGATTAACCGCGATGGCCCTGACATTGGTCGCGCCACAGTCGAGTACCAGGATAACTTCTTGTTTCATAATCGCTCCTGCAATATAGCCGGATAATATTGCTTATCCGGCTAACCACTCTTGCTTGTTCAGGCCCGGTAGCCGGAGCGACCGGGCATCACATCAGGGAGTAATGTATTAACGCTTGTACAACGGCCCGTAGTTCTGGCAAGCGCGGTAATCCTGGCCTTCAATATCCATGCCGTGCGCAGCCCAGGCAGAAGGACGATACACTTTGGTCTCTTCAACGTTGTGCATACATACCGGGATACGCAGCATGGAGGCGAGAGTGATAAAGTCTGCGCCAACGTGGCCGATGGTCAGAACCCCATGGTTAGCGCCCCAGTTCGCCATTACCGAGTACACATCCGTAAACGGCCCTTTACCGGTGAGGCGCGGTGCAAACCAGGTGGTTGGCCAGGTTGAGTTGGTGCGTTTGTTGAGGATGTCATGCACATCCTTCGGCAATTCCACGCTCCAGCCTTCCGCGATTTGCAGTACCGGTCCCAGGCCTTTGATGATGTTGACACGAGTCATGGTGAACGGGACGCCGCCTTCGGTAAGGAAGCGGGAAGAGTAACCGCCGCCACGGAAGTATTCGTGGATCGCCGGGCACCATTCGGTAGCGGCGAGGCAAGCGTCAGCCTCTTGCTGAGAGATTTCCCAGTGTGGCTTCATCGTCGGGTTACCTTCGCTGTCGCGTTGTTTACAGGAACCGTCCAGCGCAGCAGAACCGGAGTTGATCAAATGGATGATGCCGTGTTCTGCCAGTCCATCGAGTTTATGCCCCGTTACACGCTCAATTGCTTCTGGTGACCAGTAGGTACGCACATCGGCAAATACCTGAGCGGTGCCGGTGAGCTGGTGACCCATTAGCATTGCCACGCCGTTAAGACTGTCGTTTTCGGTCGCCACGACAAAGGGTTCGCGCACGCCATTCCAGTCAAATGAACTGTTGAGGATCGCTTCGGCGGTGTCGCCATTGGGATATTGATCGGTCCAGTGGCGTTGCCCCTGGAAGCCCGCAGCGATGGCGTTGTAGCCAAGTGATTCTTCCACGCGACCAATATCGGCCAGTTTGCTGTTGCCTTGCATCATGTCGCGGATACACATCGCCATCAGTAAACTTTCGCGCAGAACTGCGCGGCTTTGCTCGGCATTGCGTTGATACTGTTTGTTATTTTCATCTTCGCCATAGCGGAAGTTTTTATCAGCCCAGGCCAGTGCCATTTCCAGTTCGGCTTCGTCGTAAATCTTCTGATCGATACGGCGACGCAGTTCGGTCATATCCACCGCCTGGACTTTCATTCCCAGCCAGGATTCAAAGAAGTTGTGATCAACAATAGAACCGGCGATACCCATCGAAACGCCGCCCAGCGACAGATAGCTTTTACCTTTCATGCTGGCGACGGCCAAACCGGCGCGGGCAAAGCGCAGCAGTTTTTCTTCAACATCAGCAGGAATCGATGTGTCATCGGCATCCTGAACGTCATGACCGTAAATGGAGAATGCCGGGATGCCTTTCTGGCTGTGAGCTGCCAGAGCCGCTGCCAGGTAAACAGCGCCGGGACGTTCAGTGCCATTAAAGCCCCAAATGGCTTTCGGGCGGGTTGGATCCATGTCGATGGTTTCACTGCCATAGCACCAGCAAGGCGTTACCGTAATGGTGAGGCCTACATTCTGACTGCTGAATTTTTCTTCGCAAGCAGCGGCTTCAGCCATACCCGCGATACAGGTATCGGAAATGACACACTCGACGGCAGCTCCGCAGGCATGGCGCAGTTTCTCGGTCAGCAGTGCGGCCGTAGCTTTCGCCATATTCATTGTTTGTTCTTCAAGCGACTCACGAACACCCATGCGACGACCGTCAATAACCGGGCGGATACCAATTTTCGGTAAGCTGATTTTTTTCATTACAGATTCCTCACTTTATTCGGAAAATATGTTCAGTTAGTTGCCGTTTGAGAACGGAAACGGGCAAAGATAAAGATGACCGCGAAGCAGAGTGCGGGGATCAGTTCAGCAGTGGGGATGTTGCCCGCCGCGTCACTGACAAAACCCATGACCGGAGTGACAATACCGCCGCCAATGATGGTCATAACGATGAAGGACGAACCGTATTTGGTGTCCTGGCCGAGATTCTTAATGCCCAGCGAGAAGATTGTTGGGTACTGAATCGACATAAAGGCGCTGCATAAAGTCAGGGCTATTAAGCCCACATGACCGCCAGCGAAGGCTGAGATCAGGCACAGTGCCATAGCGATTAATGCGTAGGCGGCCAGGACTTTGTGTGGTGCGAAGCGACTGATGAGCCAGGTACCGGTGAAACGACCAATAAAGAAGCACACCATGGTTCCGGTTAAATAGTTAGCGGCAAAGCCTGCAGTCATACCTGGAATTTCTTCTACAGCGTAGCGAATCAAATAGCTCCAGCAGGCCGTTTGTGCGCCAACGTAGCAGAATTGCGCTAATACTGCCCAGCGCCAGTGGCGAATACGCGCCAGGCGAGAAAGCGATGCGGAGAACGATCCTTGTTTGGCGTCACTGTGATTATCACTCTGCAATGCCGGGAATTTCGTCAGCATGATCAGCAGGGCGACCAGTAACACGATAGCCACGATGATCATATAAGGTGTCTGTACCGATAATACCAGGCTGTGTTTATACGCACTCAATTGCTCTGGAGACATTTTATCGAGAACGTCTTGCGATTGATGTGGCACGTTAGACAAAATAAGACTTTGCCCAAAGACAACCGCGATAATTGCGCCAAATGAGTTAAATGTTTGCGCAAGATTTAAGCGGAAGTGACCACTGCTTTCCGGCCCTAATACCGTAACAAAAGGGTTTGCGGCAGTTTCCAGACAACCTAATCCGGCTGCAATAATAAATAGGCCAACTAAAAATAAGGTGTAGTTCATTATTTCTGCGGCGGGCCAGAATAATGCAGCACCCAAGGCATATAAAAATAATCCGGTAATAATTCCTGCTTTATAACTGAGTTTTTTCATCAATATCCCAGCAGGAATTGGGATAATGAAATAACCAAAGTAAAAGGCCGATTGGATCAGGCCAGCCTGGAAATTTGTCAGTGTAAAAGCCTGCTGGAATTGAGGTAATAAAATGTCGTTAAGGTTATTGGCTACCGCCCAAAGAAAAAACAGTGAGCACAGCAGCGCGAATGGAATAATGTAACTTCTGCTTTGCCCTGCATCTTTATCTACCGCACGGTAACTCTGCGTTTGTATTGATGTGTTTCCCATAGCATCCTCTTAGGTTCAGAAGCTTAAGCACGTAATCGGTTATGTTTTCAAAAGTGCAAAACCAGCGAGTTCGGGCTTCATATCAGTGAATATTTGCCTGTCTGAAATGAACTCATGGATTCATTTTCAAATAAAAAACGCTCTGTAATATGACGGCGGTCACACTTATTAGCTGGAAGGTGACTTTATGTGACTACCATCACTTTAATAATCGAAATTTCATGCCCGTTTCAGAAAATAAATCATAAAAAACACAAACCCGATGACCGTATTAATTGTTTATGCCGAAAACGGGCATTCCTGGCTTAGGTGAATAGAAAAATGACCGTTTTGATAAATATTTTTAAGAGCGGTCATTTTTAATGGGGTTATAAAAAGAGAACTTGCAGTTATTTACTGTGATTAGTTGAACCAGGTCACAAAATATAAGCTTGTGAATTTCTTTCTTGTGAATCAGGAAGAAGATGGTGGGTAATTAAACGGCTAATTCAATAGTGTGAAAGGAACAACATTATTGCCCTGTTTTGAATCAGAGAGAGGTAGCTAATGGAACGAAATAAACTTGCTCGTCAGATTATTGACACTTGCCTGGAAATGACCCGCCTGGGACTGAACCAGGGGACAGCGGGGAACGTCAGTGTACGTTATCAGGATGGGATGCTGATTACGCCTACAGGCATTCCATATGAAAAACTGACGGAGTCGCATATTGTCTTTATTGATGGCAACGGTAAACATGAGGAAGGAAAGCTCCCCTCAAGCGAATGGCGTTTCCATATGGCGGCCTATCAAAGCAGACCGGATGCCAACGCGGTTGTTCACAATCATGCCGTTCATTGCACGGCAGTTTCCATTCTTAACCGATCGATCCCCGCTATTCACTACATGATTGCGGCGGCTGGCGGTAATTCTATTCCTTGCGCGCCTTATGCGACCTTTGGAACACGCGAACTTTCTGAACATGTTGCGCTGGCTCTCAAAAATCGTAAGGCAACTTTGTTACAACATCATGGGCTTATCGCTTGTGAGGTGAATCTGGAAAAAGCGTTATGGCTGGCGCATGAAGTTGAAGTGCTGGCGCAACTTTACCTGACGACCCTGGCGATTACGGACCCGGTGCCAGTACTGAGCGATGAAGAGATTGCCGTAGTGCTGGAGAAATTCAAAACCTATGGGTTACGGATTGAAGAGTAATTTCGTAAAGCAACAAGGAGAAGGATGATGGCTAACAGAATGATTCTGAACGAAACGGCATGGTTTGGTCGGGGTGCTGTTGGGGCTTTAACCGATGAGGTGAAACGCCGTGGTTATCAGAAGGCGCTGATCGTCACCGATAAAACGCTGGTGCAATGCGGCGTGGTGGCGAAAGTGACCGATAAGATGGATGCTGCAGGGCTGGCATGGGCGATTTACGACGGCGTAGTGCCCAACCCAACAATTACTGTCGTCAAAGAAGGGCTCGGTGTATTCCAGAATAGCGGCGCGGATTACCTGATCGCTATTGGTGGTGGTTCTCCACAGGATACTTGTAAAGCGATTGGCATTATCAGCAACAACCCGGAGTTTGCCGATGTGCGTAGCCTGGAAGGACTTTCCCCGACCAATAAACCCAGTGTACCGATTCTGGCAATCCCCACCACAGCAGGCACTGCGGCAGAAGTGACCATTAACTACGTGATCACTGACGAAGAAAAACGGCGCAAGTTTGTTTGCGTTGATCCGCATGATATCCCGCAGGTGGCGTTTATTGACGCTGACATGATGGATGGTATGCCTCCAGCGCTGAAAGCTGCGACGGGTGTCGATGCGCTCACTCATGCTATTGAGGGGTATATTACCCGTGGCGCGTGGGCGCTAACCGATGCACTGCACATTAAAGCGATTGAAATCATTGCTGGGGCGCTGCGAGGATCGGTTGCTGGTGATAAGGATGCCGGAGAAGAAATGGCGCTCGGGCAGTATGTTGCGGGTATGGGCTTCTCGAATGTTGGGTTAGGGTTGGTGCATGGTATGGCGCATCCACTGGGCGCGTTTTACAACACTCCACACGGTGTTGCGAACGCCATCCTGTTACCGCATGTCATGCGCTATAACGCTGACTTTACCGATGAGAAGTACCGCGATATCGCGCGCGTTATGGGCGTGAAAGTGGAAGGTATGAGCCTGGAAGAGGCGCGTAATGCCGCTGTTGAAGCGGTGTTTGCTCTCAACCGTGATGTCGGTATTCCGCCACATTTGCGTGATGTTGGGGTACGCAAGGAAGACATTCCGGCACTGGCGCAGGCGGCACTGGATGATGTTTGTACCGGTGGCAACCCGCGTGAAGCAACGCTTGAGGATATTGTAGAGCTTTACCATACCGCCTGGTAAATGCGCTGATGTGATAATGCCGGATACGACGTTTGCGGCGTATCCGGCTCGCCGTTACCGTACCAATCGCAATTGCTGTAAATTGCCATCGATATGCAAATCGGTTTGTAAGCGGGCAATATCGCGGCACAGAAACGCCATCTCTTTATGGGTTTCTAATTTTTTGCGCCACTTTTCGGCAACCGCATCCAGATTCTCATATATCCCTTCCAGACTCTGAAACTCGACCAGCAGCTGCGTGGCGCTTTTTGGTCCGATTCCCGCAACACCCGGTACCTTTGAACTACTGATCCCCGCAAGTCCCCAGTAATCGGGCAACTGCTGCGGTTGAACGCCAAATTCTTTATCGATAAATGGCGCATCCAGCCAACGTTTCTGGAAGTAATCACGAATACGTAATGTCGGTGAAAGTAACTGACAGTAGCCTTTATCTGTCGAAACAATCGTTGCCTGATGCCCGGCCTGTGTCACTTTGACCGCCAGCGTGGCGGCTAAGTCATCGGCTTCGTTGCCGCTGGTTGACCAGCACGGGACGCCGCGTTGCTCAAAGGCGGCGCGTAATGCAGGCATCTCGTCGTGCAACTCTTCCGGCATTGGCGGTCGACCCGCTTTGTAATCTGGTAAACGCTGATGACGCCAGCCGCTACTGCGGTTTTCATCATCAAAAACGGCGACAGCGTGGGTTGGCTGGCTGTGCATAATGAGCTGATCGAGCGCGTGCTGGCAGGTTTCGACACAGGGCGAACCCTGAACGGCATGAATGCGACGAATAAGATTCAGTGCATCGACAATAAGCAAATGAACAGCCACGATAACCCCCTTAAAGATCAGGCGATAAGGGTAACATTCGATACTGGAACAGGCTATGGCTGGATGAGAAATCGGGAAGAGGCCTCGCAAAAAGAGGCCTCTGGAGAGCGATTAATCGCAGGCAACGATCTTCATTGCCAGGCCGCCGCGAGAGGTTTCGCGGTACTTGGCGTTCATATCTTTACCTGTTTCGTACATGGTTTCGATAACTTTATCGAGGCAGACGCGCGGCTCGCTGGTACGGCGCAGCGCCATACGTGCGGCGTTCACCGCTTTTACTGCCGCAATGGCGTTACGCTCGATGCATGGCACCTGTACCTGTCCGGCGACCGGGTCACACGTCAGACCGAGGTTGTGCTCCATGGCGATTTCCGCCGCGATGCACACCTGCGCCGGGCTTGCGCCTAATAGTTCTGCCAGACCAGCCGCCGCCATTGAGCACGCCACACCAACTTCACCCTGGCAACCCACTTCGGCACCAGAAATCGACGCGTTCATCTTATAAAGAGAACCAATGGCGCTGGCTACCAGCAGGTAACGAGCCAGTGAGTTAGCGTTCACTTCGCGGATAAACTTATCGTAGTACGCCAGCACTGCCGGGATAATCCCGCACGCACCGTTAGTCGGCGCAGTCACCACGCGACCGCCAGCAGCGTTCTCTTCGTTCACTGCCAGTGCAAACATGTTGATCCAGTCAACAACCGCCATCGGGTCAGTGGTGGTTTTATCCTGGCTGACCAGCATCCGGCGTAGTGCCGCAGCACGGCGTGGAACACGCAGTTTGCCAGGTAACACACCTTCGGTGGAAATACCGCGCTCAATACCGCCACGCATCACTTCCCAGACGTTCGCCAGGTGCTGTTCCAGCTCTTCTTTGCTGTGCAGCGCCAGCTCGTTTTTCATCATCAGGCCAGAGAGTGACAGCCCGGTTTCCTGACAATGTTTTTGCAGATCGGCTGCTGAACTGTACGGATAAGGAACTTCAACCGGTGCGCTATCCTGCTGGCCAAAATGCTCTTCATCAACGATAAAGCCACCGCCAATAGAGTAGTAAGTCTGACTGTAAACGACTTTATCACCCGCCAGCGCGGTAATGCGCATACCGTTTTCATGCAGAGAAAGGTTGTCTGCATGGAAGTTCATGCACTGATCAACCGGGAACTCCACTTCATGCTGACCGTTTGCCAGCATCAGGCGACCATGAGTATTCACATCCTGAATAAAACCAGGGATGGAATCGATATCCACGGTATCCGGCAGGTTACCCGCCAGGCCCATAATAATGGCGATATCAGTGTGGTGGCCTTTACCAGTCAGAGAGAGCGAGCCGTACACGTCAACCACCACGCGGGTCACGTCTTTAAGCAGGTTACGGGCAATCAGATCGTCGGTAAATTGTTTACCCGCTTTCATTGGTCCAACGGTATGAGAACTGGAAGGGCCAATGCCGATTTTGAAAATATCGAATACGCTAATCATAGGAAATACATCGCGTTAAAACGGAGGAAGCGCCGCCCGAAAGCGGCGCGAAAGGACTTAGCTGAACAGAGAGTAGAAGATTGCGGAGATTGCAATCAGACCCATCACGACAACGAATACGTTGCTGATGTGACCGCTGTACTTACGCATTGCCGGTACTTTCTGAATTGCGTACATCGGCATCAGGAACAGGATCATCGCGATGATTGGGCCGCCCAGGGTTTCAATCATACCCAGGATGCTCGGGTTCAGGGTGGCAACAATCCAGGTCGTTACCAGCATGAACAGCGCAGTGATACGGTTCAGCTTGTTGATTTCGATAGACTTACCTTTACCACGCAGAGATTTAATCACCATACCGTTGAAGCCTTCACGTGCGCCCAGGTAGTGGCCGAGGAAGGATTTGGTGATAGCGATAATCGCGATAATCGGAGCCATCCACGCGATAACCGGTGCGTTAAAGTGGTTAGCCAGGTAAGACAGAATCGAGATGTTCTGCTCTTTAGCCGCAGCCAGGTCTGCCGGAGTCAGGCTCAGTACGCAGCTGAAGACGAAGAACATTACGGTCAGCACCATCATGATGTGTGCGAATGCCAGGATCTTCGAGCATTTCTGTTCTGCCATATCGCCGTACTCTTCACGCTTCGCAACGGCGAAAGAAGAGATGATCGGAGAGTGGTTGAACGAGAACACCATTACCGGAATTGCCAGCCACAGGGTCATCCACAGACCGTTTCCGGTTGCAGATGCAGTGTCCAGAGACAGCGTTTCCAGTGCTGCGCCGTTCCACTGCGGGATCAGGTACAGAGCCAGCAGCATCAATACGCCAACAAACGGGAACACCAGAATACTCATCGCTTTAACGATCATCTGCTCACCGAAGCGAACGATGGTCATCATACCCACGATCAGGATCAGCGACAGAATCGCACGTGGCGGTGGCGTCATACCCAGCTGGTGAGACATGAAGCTTTCAACTGTATTGGTGATTGCCACGCTATAAACCAGCAGGATCGGGTAGATAGCGAAGAAGTAGAGCAGGGTAATCAGTTTACCTGCGCCAATACCAAAGTGTTCTTCTACAACCTCGGTGATGTCTTCGCCCGGGTTTTTACCAGACAGTACGAAGCGAGTCAGGCCGCGGTGAGCAAAAAACGTCATCGGGAACGCAAGGATAGCCATGATGATCAGCGGGATCATACCGCCAACACCGGCGTTGATTGGCAGGAACAGCACGCCCGCGCCGATTGCCGTGCCGTAAAGGCCCAGCATCCACATGGTGTCTGTCTTGCGCCAGGCACTACGAGAGTCTTTCGACGCAATCGTGCTGGTTTGAGTCGTTTCCATCTATTTCTCCTGGAGGAATGCAAATAATTCAGCTTTTAGCCAGTTCAGCCCGGGAAGGTGCCTGACCGTAAAAATGAAATCTGTCTATCGGCGATGGCTTAATCATTTACCGCCGTAATAATTTGAGGGCGGAAAGATACACACAAGTTATGTATCTATCAGTGATCTTGATCCCAAATACAATAATCTACTTGGAAGATAGATTATCCCAACGCTTTACTCTGTAAATCAAAAGTAAAAGAGAATTTAAGGGCAATATTTGCCCATTAAACGACATCTGACTTCTTCCGGGGCGCGCAATATATGTAGGTTGAACTGAAAAAATCAATACTTTTAGTTAATCATGGCGATAATTTCTTTTTCATAGCGATAAAATACGGTTTATGAAAATAGGGAAACGTTTGCGTTGCAATATAAATTGTATGACATATTAACTGTGATGATATTTGTCGCGTGAGGGTGGTAAGAAACATTCATATAACAAATGAAATGAGTTGATGAGTAAGTGACCAAAAACGAGAAAACCCGGCAACAAACGTCACCGGGGGAGGGGAGATTAAGTGCAGATTTCGTAGCAAGGGATGTAGGCTGAGCCTGGCAACTTCATACGATGCTGGGCAACAAAACCCTGTAGCAGGTCGTCCATGCGACGCATAATCTCTTTATCGCCGTTGATTTTGTAAGGACCAAACTCTTCAATGGCGCGAATACCGACTTCTTTTACGTTACCCGCCACAATACCGGAGAACGCACGGCGCAGGTCGGCAGCCAGCACTTCAACAGGTTGATCCGGGTAAAGCTTCAGATTAGCCATATTCTCGTGAGACGGCTCAAACGGCATTTGCAAATCTGGTGCAATGCGCATTGACCAGTTAAAGCTGTAAGCGTCACCAGTGTCGCGGCGATTTTCTTTCACCAGCGGCATCGATTTTTTCATCTGACGAGCGACTTCAGCGGCGTCATCAATGATGATGCGGTAATGGCGGCGCGCGTTTTCACCCAGCGTATGCACGACAAACTCGTCCAGTACGCGGAAGTAGTCGGCGCTCTCTTTCGGGCCGGTGAGGATCAATGGTAAAACCTGATCTTTGTTGGCCGGGTTCATTAAAATTCCCAGCAAATACAGCAACTCTTCTGCCGTACCCACACCGCCAGGGAAGATAATGATGCCGTGAGCGATACGGACAAACGCTTCCAGACGTTTTTCGATATCCGGCATGATGATCAATTCGTTGACCAGCGGGTTAGGCGGTTCAGCGGCGATAATCGACGGCTCTGTCATACCAATAAAACGACTGTCTTTGTAACGCTGCTGCGCGTGTCCGACCGCAGCACCTTTCATCGGCGCTTCCATCGCTCCCGGACCACAGCCGGTGCAGATATTCAGCTCACGCAGGCCCAGCTGGTTTCCGACGCGACGGGCATACAAATACTCATTTTCGTTAATTGAGTGACCGCCCCAGCAGACCACCATATTTGGCGCTTCACCCACATGCAGCGCGCGAGCGTTACGCAAGATGGAAAAGACCAGGTTAGTGATGTGGACGGAGTTGTCGAGATTCAGGTTGGGAAAACGAACGGTATTATGGATTTGCCCGTAAACGAAGAGAATGTCTCGCAGAACCGCGAACAAGTTGGCCTGCAAAGCGCGAATAATTCGCCCATCGACAAAAGCCTCTTCCGGGGGATTAATCAGTTCCAGCTTTACGCCGCGTTCACGGCGCAAGACGTTAATATCGAAATTTTCAAAACGAGACAGCAATTCTTTGCTGTTATCGGTCAAACTACCGGAGTTCAGTACGGCAAGTGAACAGTTGCGAAACAGTTGATAGAGGTCGCTGCTGGCGGTGCGTTTAAGCATATCCACTTCCAGCTGCGACAACATATCCATGGAGCCAAGCGGGCTAATATGTGTAATCAAGAAAAACTCCTTATGGGACGAATATCGTCATTCCCTTTGATTACAATAGCCCTGCCTGATGACCTTTCACAACCTTCTGCGTGAATCCAGCACGCAAAATTGAGAAAAAATTTATTGCCGAACCAGTCTTGTGGTCGATGGGACAAAATCGCTATTACTGCGCCACGGGTTAATGTCCAGACCGCCACGACGGGTATAACGTGCGTAAACGCTCAATTTCTCTGGCTGGCAGAAGCGTAACAGGTCATTAAAGATGCGTTCCACGCACTGTTCGTGGAACTCGTTGTGATGGCGGAAAGAGACCAGGTAACGCAGCAGTTTTTCTCTGTCAATTTGGCGTCCACGATACTGAATTTGGATCGAACCCCAATCTGGTTGATGGGTGATCAGGCAGTTTGATTTCAGCAGGTGGCTGACAAGCGTCTCTTCCACTACTTTTTCACCACTGGTGGCATTCTCCAGATAGTCAGTAGTGAATTCATAGTTATCGATAGTGATATCCTGGTCATCAATGCAAGTGCCATTGAAATGACCTATCGGCTGGCCTTCCAGTTCATCAAGACGATATAACGCCACGCTAACATTACCCTGAGCGCAAGTGCTTAAGTCGCGCTCCAGCGTCTGGCGCACCTCATCCCAGTTATTAAAACGCGTCTGGTTAAAACTGTTGAGATAGAGCTTAAAACTCTTCGACTCAATCAGATTTACGCTGGTGTAATCAAGTTCAACATGACCGACAGCGACCTGCGGCAAACCTTTCGCATTCAGCCAGGAAAGTTCATACAGCGTCCAGATATCCGTACCGTGAAAAGGCAGGTTATCCGCTTTCAGACCCAGCGGGTCGCGATTCAGGCTGCGTGGAACGCCTTGCAGTAGGCTGGCGTCATAGGTATCCCGGTAATCGGTTGATTTTCCAAGAGTCAGGCCCGCAAGTGCCTGATGGTTTGCATAAGAAGACATGTTTCACCGTCATAAACCAGATAAACTAAACGACAAGTGTATCTGGTTTAAGTGAAGAGAGAAATTAGTGGACGATTTGACCGCACAAGCCCTGAAAGATTTTACTGCACGCTACTGCGATGCGTGGCATGAAGAACATAAAAGCTGGCCGTTAAGTGAGGAACTGTACGGCGTTCCTTCACCGTGCATTATTTCAACTACTGAAGATGCCGTATACTGGCAACCCCAGCCGTTTACCGGGGAACAAAATGTAAACGCGGTTGAACGCGCTTTTGATATTGTGATACAACCCACAATTCATACCTTTTATACGACTCAGTTTGCCGGGGATATGCACGCGCAGTTTGGCGATATCAAACTGACATTGCTGCAAACCTGGAGTGAAGACGACTTCCGTCGGGTGCAGGAAAATCTGATTGGTCATCTGGTGACTCAGAAAAGGCTAAAACTGCCACCCACGCTATTTATCGCGACGCTGGAAGAAGAGTTAGAGGTCATCTCGGTGTGTAATCTCTCCGGTGAAGTGTGTAAAGAGACGCTGGGAACACGTAAACGGACGCATTTAGCCTCAAATCTTGCGGAATTCCTTAATCAACTTAAGCCTCTTCTGTAATCCAAATACCCCATCTGGTTGTGAGAGATCTCTTACAGACTCTGTAGGAGATCGCCAGGAAATAAGCGAATACTTAAAAAGATAAGAATCGTTGTTTTCATTTAAAAACAACATGTTGCTTGTTAATTCCTAACTTTCATATGAAATTTTCCTTAAGGCATTGTCTGTAAGCGCCTTGTAAGACTTCGCGAAAAAGACGATTCTATCTTCGTCGACAGGGAGTCAGACAACGAAGTGAACATCAGGATGATGACACTTCTGAAGGACACACCAGGATGGTGTTTCAGGGAAAGGCTTCTGGATGAAGCGAAGAGGATGACGCAGGACGCGTTAAAGGACACCTCCAGGATGGAGAATGAGAACCGGTCAGGATGATTCGGTGGGTCAGGAAGGCCAGGGACACTTCAGGATGAAGTATCACATCGGGGTGGTGTGAGCAGGAAGCAATAGTTCAGGATGAACGATTTGCCGCAAGGCCAGAGGAAAAGTTGTCAAGGATGAGCAGGGAGCAACAAATGTAGCTGGAATGCTGCGAAACGAACCGGGAGCACTGTGAATACAGTGCTCCCTTTTTTTATTCCTGCTATCCTTCGCGGCAGTTTTTCTTATTGAGGTTGCTTTATGACCACTCATGACCGCGTTCGTCTCCAGTTGCAGGCGCTTGAAGCGTTACTGCGTGAACATCAGCACTGGCGAAACGATGAACCCCAGCCGCATCAATTTAATAGTACCCAACCGTTCTTTATGGACACCATGGAACCACTGGAGTGGTTGCAGTGGGTGCTGATCCCGCGAATGCACGATTTGTTAAATAACAACCAGCCGTTACCGGGCGCTTTTGCTGTTGCACCCTATTATGAAATGGCGCTGGCGACGGACCATCCGCAACGCGCGCTTATTCTGGCTGAGTTGGAAAAACTGGATGCTCTTTTTGCGGATGATGCGAGCTAATGCTGGAAATACTCTATCAGGATGAATGGCTGGTTGCGGTAAATAAACCCTCCGGCTGGCTGGTTCACCGTAGCTGGCTGGATCGCGACGAGAAAGTAGTGGTCATGCAAACCGTGCGTGACCAGATAGGACAGCATGTTTTTACTGCTCATCGTCTGGACCGACCAACTTCTGGTGTGTTGTTGATGGGATTATCCAGCGAGGCCGGACGGCTGCTGGCACAACAGTTTGAACAGCACCAAATCCAGAAACGTTACCATGCGATTGTGCGCGGCTGGTTGATGGAAGAAGCGGTGCTGGATTATCCACTGGTGGAAGAACTGGACAAAATCGCTGATAAATTTGCCCGCGAAGATAAAGGCCCGCAGCCAGCAGTGACGCATTATCGCGGTCTGGCGACCGTAGAAATGCCGGTAGCGACCGGACGTTACCCGACCACGCGCTACGGCCTGGTGGAACTGGAGCCGAAAACCGGACGCAAACATCAGCTTCGCCGACATCTTGCCCATTTGCGTCATCCGATTATTGGCGATAGCAAACATGGCGATTTACGCCAGAATCGCAGCGGTGCTGAGCATTTTGGTCTTCAGCGGTTAATGCTGCATGCCAGTCAGTTGTCATTGACGCATCCTTTTACTGGCGAGCCGCTGACTATTCACGCGGGCCTGGACGACACCTGGATGCAGGCGTTATCACAATTTGGCTGGCGCGGTCTGCTTCCTGAAAATGAAAGGGTTGAGTTCAGTGCGCCATCGGGTCAGGATGGAGAGATAAGTTCCTAATCCAGGGAGAAAACGGTATGGCGGAAATTGGTATTTTTGTCGGCACCATGTACGGAAATTCGCTGTTAGTGGCGGAAGAAGCAGAAGCAATTCTGACCGCACAGGGCCACAAAGCAACGGTATTTGAAGATCCTGAATTAAGCGACTGGCTGCCCTATCAGGATAAGTATGTTCTGGTGGTTACGTCCACGACCGGGCAGGGCGACCTTCCTGATAGCATTGTGCCGCTCTTTCAGGGAATCAAAGATAGTCTGGGCTTCCAGCCGAATCTGCGTTATGGCGTGATTGCGCTCGGCGACAGCAGTTATGTAAATTTCTGCAATGGCGGCAAACAGTTCGATGCCTTGTTGCAGGAACAGAGCGCTCAGCGGGTTGGCGAAATGCTGTTGATTGACGCCAGTGAGAACCCGGAACCGGAAACGGAATCAAATCCGTGGGTCGAACAGTGGGGCACGCTGTTGTCCTGATATGTTCAGCGAGCGGTAAATGTCGTTTTAGCGGTGCTGAATCGAATCTTTTCAGGCAAATGCCAGTAAAAACTGCTTCATAGCGCGGATTTTTACTGGCGTTTGCCTGGAGTCAAGCGATCCATTTCATACTCTTCTTTATTTCTTCGTTTTAACCCTTCCTTTCTTGTTCTTGTTTTCATTTCCGTGAAGTGGATTCCACCGTCCAGGGCTAATGCCAAAATCGGGCCTCATTGAACGCATTAATGTTGTGTTGTTGCACGGTGAGCCGCTATGGCGCGCTTTTTATACTGCTATTGCCAGATATAAACACGCGCCGTATTCGGCGAACGACCTATAAAAACGGCAAAAAACACCCTACGTCACCTCTGATTTCCTGGCGATGTCGCAGTCCAGAGTGAGCGTGGCTAACGCGAATTTTCAGGAGTGCAACAATGAGTTCTTTAAGTCAGGCTGCGAGCAGTGTGGAAAAACGCACGAATGCTCGTTACTGGATAGTGGTGATGTTGTTTATCGTCACATCCTTCAACTACGGTGACCGCGCTACGCTTTCTATTGCCGGTTCGGAAATGGCCAAAGATATCGGCCTTGATCCCGTGGGAATGGGCTATGTGTTCTCTGCCTTCTCATGGGCTTATGTTATCGGGCAGATCCCTGGTGGTTGGTTGCTGGATCGTTTTGGTTCAAAACGCGTTTACTTCTGGTCGATCTTTATCTGGTCGATGTTTACCTTGCTGCAAGGCTTCGTCGATATCTTTAGTGGATTCGGCATTATCGTTGCCCTGTTTACTCTGCGCTTCCTGGTCGGGCTTGCTGAAGCGCCATCTTTCCCCGGCAACAGTCGCATTGTTGCGGCCTGGTTTCCGGCGCAGGAAAGGGGAACGGCGGTGTCGATTTTTAACTCCGCTCAATACTTCGCAACGGTGATCTTCGCGCCGATTATGGGCTGGCTGACGCATGAAGTGGGCTGGTCACACGTCTTCTTCTTTATGGGCGGTCTGGGGATTGTCATCAGCTTTATCTGGTTGAAAGTCATCCACGAGCCAAATCAACATCCGGGGGTAAATCAGAAAGAGCTGGAGTACATCGCCGCGGGTGGCGCGCTGATCAATATGGATCAGCAAAACACCAAAGTTAAAGTGCCGTTCAGCGTGAAGTGGGGGCAGATCAAACAACTGCTCGGGTCACGGATGATGATCGGCGTTTATATCGGTCAGTACTGTATCAACGCCCTGACTTACTTTTTCATTACCTGGTTTCCGGTTTATCTGGTGCAGGCGCGTGGGATGTCGATTCTGAAAGCGGGCTTTGTGGCTTCCGTTCCGGCGGTTTGTGGTTTTATCGGTGGTGTGCTGGGTGGGATTATTTCCGACTGGCTGATGCGCCGCACCGGATCGCTGAACATTGCGCGTAAAACACCGATCGTAATGGGCATGTTGCTGTCGATGGTGATGGTGTTCTGCAACTACGTCAACGTTGAGTGGATGATCATCGGCTTTATGGCGCTGGCCTTCTTCGGTAAGGGCATTGGGGCGCTGGGTTGGGCAGTAATGGCAGATACCGCGCCAAAAGAGATCAGCGGTCTTTCCGGTGGCCTGTTCAACATGTTCGGTAACATTTCTGGCATCGTCACGCCAATCGCAATTGGTTATATCGTTGGCACGACTGGCTCGTTTAATGGGGCGCTGATTTATGTTGGTGTTCATGCCTTAATCGCGGTACTGAGCTACCTGGTGCTGGTGGGCGATATCAAGCGTATCGAGCTGAAACCTGTCGCGGGGCAATAAGATGACGACACAATCCAGTCCTGTTATTACTGATATGAAAGTCATTCCGGTCGCCGGACATGACAGCATGTTGCTCAATATTGGTGGTGCGCATAACGCATACTTCACCCGCAATATCGTGGTACTCACCGATAATGCCGGGCATACCGGCATTGGTGAAGCGCCGGGCGGAGAGGTGATTTATCAAACACTGGTCGAAGCTATTCCGATGGTGCTGGGCCAGGAAGTTGCGCGCCTGAATAAAGTGGTTCAGCAGGTGCATAAAGGTAATCAGGCCGCCGATTTTGATACCTTCGGTAAAGGAGCCTGGACTTTTGAATTGCGCGTTAATGCCGTGGCGGCGTTGGAAGCCGCCTTGCTTGACCTGCTAGGTAAGGCGCTGAATGTTCCGGTCTGCGAACTGTTAGGGCCAGGCAAGCAACGCGATGCTATCACCGTCCTCGGTTATCTGTTTTATATCGGTGATCGGACTAAAACCGATCTTCCTTATCTGGAAAATACACCGGGCAACCATGAGTGGTATCAGTTGCGACATCAGAAAGCGATGAACAGCGAAGCCGTTGTGCGTCTGGCGGAAGCCTCACAGGATCGCTATGGCTTTAAAGATTTCAAACTTAAGGGCGGGGTGTTACCTGGCGAGCAAGAAATCGACACTGTTCGTGCATTGAAGAAAAACTTCCCGGATGCGCGGATTACCGTTGATCCCAACGGTGCCTGGCTGCTTGATGAAGCCATTTCTTTGTGCAAAGGGCTGAATGATGTTCTTACCTATGCCGAAGATCCATGTGGCGCAGAACAGGGCTTCTCCGGACGTGAAGTGATGGCGGAGTTTCGGCGGGCGACCGGCTTGCCCGTCGCGACTAACATGATCGCCACCAACTGGCGCGAAATGGGTCATGCGGTGATGCTCAATGCGGTAGATATTCCACTTGCCGATCCGCACTTCTGGACGCTTTCCGGTGCAGTCCGTGTGGCGCAGCTTTGCGACGACTGGGGGCTGACCTGGGGCTGCCATTCCAACAACCATTTCGATATCTCTCTGGCGATGTTTACCCATGTGGGCGCGGCGGCACCGGGTAATCCTACCGCTATCGATACCCACTGGATTTGGCAGGAGGGCGATTGTCGCCTGACCCAAAATCCGCTGGAGATTAAAAACGGAAAAATTGCCGTTCCTGATGCGCCCGGTCTGGGCGTGGAACTGGACTGGGAACAGGTACAAAAGGCACATGAGGCCTATAAACGTCTGCCTGGCGGTGCGCGTAACGACGCAGGCCCGATGCAGTACCTGATCCCCGGCTGGACCTTTGACCGTAAACGTCCCGTTTTCGGCCGTCATTGATTCTGAAAAAGGACATAAATATGAGTTCTCAATTTACGACGCCTGTTGTTACTGAAATGCAGGTCATCCCGGTGGCGGGCCATGACAGTATGCTGATGAATCTGAGTGGTGCACACGCACCGTTCTTCACGCGTAATATTGTGATTATCAAAGATAATTCTGGTCACACTGGCGTAGGGGAAATTCCCGGCGGCGAGAAAATCCGTAAAACGCTGGAAGATGCGATTCCGCTGGTAGTGGGTAAAACGCTGGGTGAATACAAAAACGTTCTGACGCTGGTGCGTAATACTTTTGCCGATCGTGATGCCGACGGGCGCGGTTTGCAGACATTTGATTTGCGTACCACTATTCATGTAGTTACCGGGATAGAAGCGGCAATGCTGGATCTGCTGGGGCAGCATCTGGGGGTAAACGTGGCATCGCTGCTGGGCGATGGTCAACAGCGTAGCGAAGTCGAAATGCTCGGTTATCTGTTCTTCGTCGGTAATCGCAAAGCCACACCGCTGCCGTATCAAAGCCAGCCGGATGACTCATGCGACTGGTATCGCCTGCGTCATGAAGAAGCGATGACGCCGGATGCGGTGGTGCGCCTGGCGGAAGCGGCGTATGAAAAATATGGTTTCAACGATTTCAAACTGAAAGGCGGTGTACTGGCCGGGGAAGAAGAAGCCGAGTCTATTGTGGCACTGGCGCAACGCTTCCCGCAGGCGCGTATTACGCTCGATCCTAACGGTGCCTGGTCGCTGAACGAAGCGATTAAAATTGGTAAATACCTGAAAGGTTCGCTGGCTTATGCAGAAGATCCGTGTGGTGCGGAGCAAGGTTTCTCCGGGCGTGAAGTGATGGCAGAGTTCCGTCGCGCGACTGGCCTGCCGACTGCAACCAATATGATCGCCACCGACTGGCGGCAGATGGGCCATACGCTCTCGTTACAATCCGTTGATATCCCGCTGGCGGATCCGCATTTCTGGACAATGCAAGGTTCGGTACGTGTGGCGCAAATGTGCCATGAATTTGGCCTGACCTGGGGTTCACACTCTAACAACCACTTCGATATTTCCCTGGCGATGTTTACCCATGTTGCCGCCGCTGCACCGGGTAAAATTACTGCTATTGATACGCACTGGATTTGGCAGGAAGGCAATCAGCGCCTGACCAAAGAACCGTTTGAGATCAAAGGCGGGCTGCTACAGGTGCCAGAAAAACCGGGGCTGGGTGTAGAAATCGATATGGATCAAGTGATGAAAGCCCATGAGCTGTATCAGAAACACGGGCTTGGCGCGCGTGACGATGCGATGGGAATGCAGTATCTGATTCCTGGCTGGACGTTCGATAACAAGCGCCCGTGCATGGTGCGTTAAGACAGAAAACCAAAACCGGCTCTATCTGGAGCCGGTTTGAGACTGATGCTAAACGCAAAATAGCCTGTTGTGCTATGTATCAGGTCTACATCATTTTTTAATTCATTGAATTTAATTGGTTTTGTAGGCCGGATAAGGCGTTAACGCCGCATCCGGCATAAACACAGGCACTTTGTCACCAATCTGAAACCAGCTTCATAAAAAGCCGATTGCTACTCGACAAGACGTCCATTACCCGAGAATTTTGCTGGCTTCGCGCGCCACATTATCCATCTCGTCCAACAGTTCCAGTAGCTCCGGCTCCAAATCTTCTTCTTTAGTACCGCTTCGTAGCTGTTGTTCGATAAGTTGGCAGAGATTCTTCATACGCGGCACACCGCTATAGCCGCAACTGCCATGCAGTTTATGAATCAAATCAACCAGGCCTTCCGGGTTTTCTCCAACCAGCTGTTCCTCAACTTTGTTGCGAACTTCAGGCAGGAAATCGAGTAACATTTGCAGCATATCGCGCGCTAAATCGGTTTTTCCTGCTGCCTGGCGTAGTGCCAGTTGCCAGTCGAGGGTCGCATTCGGGTTCACCACAATTTCGTTGACTTCGGGCGTCACGACGCGAGACGAAATACCGCTGCCAGGCTTGTAGCGCAACAACAAATTATGCAATCGCTCTTCTTCAATCGGTTTCGCCAGATAATCGCTCATCCCTGCGCCAAGCAGCTTCTCTTTTTGCCCGGCCATTGCATGCGCCGTTACCGCGATAACCGGCGTTTGTTGCTGATGGGGGAGCTGGTGGATGAGCTCGCAGGCCCGAATGCCATCCATGTCAGGCATTTGAATATCCATTAAGATCAAATCGAACGGCATCTGTTTCGCCCGTTCAACCGCCTGATGCCCGCTATCGCAAAGTTCCACATGTTGCACCATATCTTCCAGCAATGCGCCGATAAGTTTCAGGTTAGCGGGGTTGTCATCAACCGCCATGACTGTCATTGCCAGCTTACTTTCATCGGTTACAGGCAAAAGCGTGTTTTGTTTGTGATGACAAAATTCCGTCAGGGCAGGCAACAGGCGCGTAGGTGTTAATGGTTTCAGCAGACACGCGCCGATACCATCTTGCTTGAGTTTTTCAGCATTGACTTGTGCATGGCAAGGAAGTGCCAGCATCAGGAAATCGGTCATCGATACCGCTTTCGCTAATCGCTCATGTTGCATTGTTAACGGCTCGCGGAAGGTCACCGCGATGCCTAACAACATCATGTCGTAATGAGCGGGAGGCAGCGCGGAGAACGTTGGGCTATAAACCACTTCCAGCGGCGTTTCACTTAAAATATCCAGCGTGCATTGCGCTGCTGCGGAGTTTGGTTCGACATAGGCCAGGCGTTTACCGGCGAGGCACTGGGTGGATGGCCCTTCAATAATAATGTTCGGGTTCAGATCGAGATTAATGTGGAACCAGAAAGTTGAACCGCGATTCGGCTGGCTATGGAACGAAATATCGCCGCCCATTTCATTAACCAGTTTTTGTGTAATCACCAGCCCCAGCCCGGTGCCACCATGACGGCGGGAAATACTGGCATCAGCCTGTCGGAAGGCCTGGAATAAGCGCGATTGATCGCGTTCAGGAATACCAATGCCGGTATCCCGAATCTGCACTTCAATCTGCACTTTGGTATTACTCAGCGCACGTTTTTCTACCAGAATATCAATGTTGCCATTCTCGGTGAATTTAATTGCATTCCCCACCAGGTTAGTGATGATTTGCTGTAATCGCAGTGGGTCGCCGATCACGTTATCAGGCACGTCGCTTTTAATATTGAGCGTCAGTTCCAGCCCTTTATCGTGAGAAGAATGTGCCAGCAGAGTAACGACTTCATCCAGCGTGCTGCGTAGTGGGAATGGAATACTTTCCAGAATCAGCTTACCTGCTTCCAGTTTCGAGAAGTCGAGAACATCATTAATAATTGCCAGCAAATTATTTGCCGAACGTTCAATCGTATTCAGGTGATCGCGCTGCGTTGGTGTTAATTCTGTTTTCAGCGTCAGGCGGGTAAAGCCAATAACACCATTCAGTGGTGTACGCAGCTCGTGTGACATATTTGCCAGAAACTCGGATTTAATACGCGCCGCTTCCTGGGCGCGCTTTTTCGCCAGATCCAACTCAACGTTCTGAATTTCCATCTGCTCCAGCGTTTCACGCAGATCGGACGTCGCCTGGTCGATATTGTGCTGCATCTCTTCGTGATAAGCAGCCAGCGACATTGCCATCGAGTTGATACCGTTTTTCAGCATATCCAGCTCGCCGAGCATAAATCCTTCTACTCGGCTGTCGAGTTGCCCGCGACGGATGCGGTCGACGGTATTCACCATGTTGCGAATCGGACCGGTTACATCGCGCATTAAGCGCCAGCCAAAAATAAGCGCAATACCGATACAAAACAGCATCATCACGCTGGAAATAAAGATCTCTTTATATTGCTGCAAGCGAACCGATTTAAGATCCAGCTCAAGCGCAATATATCCCAACATATTTTGACTATTTTTGGCATCGCTACTGGGCGATTCGTCGGGGGAGTAACTCTCAGAAATAATCGGCGTGCGCAGGATCATAATATCGCCGTCACGAGTGACAGTGAGCTGGCGAGGAAACGGCACGTTGCTGCCGAGCTGCATTGATGAGGGATCAAGATGAAAATTGGAGGTGACAAAGAGTCGGTTATTTTCATCATAAACCGAAATCGCGCGAACAATATCGGAATGGCGACGATGCAGTACGCTTATTAACTGACCGATAGATTCGCGATTTTGCAGGCTCATGCCATATTCAGTAGAAACTGCAAGCGGCTCAATAATGCTGGCACCGGCATCTTCCAGTTGACGCTGCAAGTCGTTATAGCGATGCACGACGAAAAAGATACTCAGCAATAAACCAATAAGGACGGTCGGTGCCAGGATCAGAATCATCATGCGTGCGCGCAGGCTGTAGTTGGTCATGGAGTTCCGTTATGGGACAATTAAGGTCACACTGTTAAATTGAGAAAGTCTCGCCAATGGCGCAATTCTACTCTGCAAAACGACGCACGACGACGCGTCAGATCATAACCGTTTCAGTCAACGACCTCGACTCTTTTGGTCAGGGCGTGGCGCGACATAACGGCAAAACGCTATTTATCCCCGGATTATTGCCGCAGGAAAACGCGGAAGTTACTGTTACTGAAGATAAAAAACAGTATGCCCGCGCTAAAGTCGTACGCCGGTTAAGCGATAGCCCGGAACGCGAAACGCCACGCTGTCCTCATTTTGGCGTATGCGGCGGCTGTCAGCAACAACACGCCAGCGTGGATTTACAGCAGCGAAGCAAAAGTGCGGCACTCGCCCGATTAATGAAACACGAAGTCTCTGAAGTGATCGCCGATGTTCCCTGGGGCTATCGCCGTCGCGCGCGTTTAAGTCTGAACTACTTACCGAAAACACAGCAACTTCAGATGGGGTTTCGCAAAGCGGGCTCCAGTGACATTGTCGACGTTAAACAATGCCCCATTTTAGTGCCCCAACTTGAAGCATTGCTGCCTAAAGTCAGGGCATGCCTGGGCAGCTTACAAGCTATGCGCCATCTTGGTCATGTTGAACTGGTACAGGCAACCAGCGGCACGCTGATGATTTTGCGCCATACCGCACCGCTAAGTTCGGCAGATCGCGAAAAACTGGAACGCTTTTCGCATTCTGAAGGCCTGGATCTGTATCTCGCCCCCGATAGTGAGATACTCGAAACCGTCTCTGGTGAGATGCCCTGGTATGACTCAAACGGGTTGCGCTTAACTTTTAGCCCGCGCGATTTTATTCAGGTCAATGCGGGTGTGAACCAAAAAATGGTAGCGCGTGCGTTGGAATGGCTGGATGTGCAACCTGAAGATCGCGTACTGGATCTGTTCTGTGGTATGGGCAACTTTACACTGCCATTGGCGACACAAGCAGCCAGTGTCGTGGGTGTAGAAGGTGTTCCGGCGCTGGTGGAAAAAGGCCAGCAGAATGCGCGTCTTAATGGCTTACAGAATGTGACGTTTTATCATGAAAATCTTGAAGAAGATGTCACAAAGCAGCCGTGGGCGAAAAACGGCTTCGATAAAGTGTTGCTGGACCCCGCGCGAGCAGGTGCCGCAGGTGTTATGCAGCAAATTATAAAACTGGAACCTATTCGTATAGTTTATGTATCCTGTAACCCTGCAACGCTGGCTCGGGATAGCGAAGCGTTATTAAAAGCAGGATATACCATTGCGCGACTGGCGATGCTGGATATGTTCCCACACACGGGACATCTGGAATCGATGGTACTTTTCTCGCGCGTTAAATAGTTACGATTTGCCGATTTCGGCAGGTCTGGTCCCTAAAGGAGAGGACGATGGTTGCGGTAAGAAGTGCACATATCAATAAGGCTGGTGAATTTGATCCGGAAAAATGGATCGCAAGTCTGGGTATTACCAGCCAGAAGTCGTGTGAGTGCTTAGCCGAAACCTGGGCGTATTGTCTGCAACAGACGCAGGGGCATCCGGATGCCAGTCTGTTATTGTGGCGTGGTGTTGAGATGGTGGAGATCCTCTCGACATTAAGTATGGACATTGACACGCTGCGGGCGGCGCTGCTTTTCCCTCTGGCGGATGCCAACGTAGTCAGCGAAGATGTGCTGCGTGAGAGCGTCGGTAAGTCGGTCGTTAACCTTATTCACGGCGTGCGTGATATGGCGGCGATCCGCCAGCTGAAAGCGACGCACACTGATTCTGTTTCCTCCGAACAGGTCGATAACGTTCGCCGGATGTTATTGGCGATGGTCGATGATTTTCGCTGCGTGGTCATCAAACTGGCGGAGCGTATTGCTCATCTGCGTGAAGTAAAAGATGCGCCGGAAGATGAACGCGTACTGGCGGCAAAAGAGTGCACCAATATCTACGCGCCGTTGGCAAACCGTCTTGGGATTGGGCAACTGAAATGGGAGCTGGAAGATTACTGCTTCCGTTATCTCCACCCGACCGAATACAAACGCATCGCAAAACTGTTGCATGAACGCCGTCTCGACCGCGAACACTATATCGAAGAGTTTGTCGGTCATCTGCGCGCTGAGATGAAAGCTGAAGGCGTTAAAGCTGAAGTGTATGGTCGTCCGAAACACATCTACAGCATCTGGCGCAAAATGCAGAAAAAGAACCTCGCCTTCGATGAGCTGTTTGATGTGCGTGCGGTACGTATTGTCGCCGAGCGTTTACAGGATTGTTATGCCGCACTGGGGATAGTGCACACTCACTATCGCCACCTGCCGGATGAGTTTGACGATTACGTCGCTAACCCGAAACCAAACGGTTATCAGTCTATTCATACCGTGGTTCTGGGGCCGGGTGGAAAAACCGTTGAGATCCAAATCCGCACCAAACAGATGCATGAAGATGCAGAGTTGGGTGTTGCTGCGCACTGGAAATATAAAGAGGGCGCGGCTGCTGGCGGCGCACGTTCGGGACATGAAGACCGGATTGCCTGGCTGCGTAAACTGATTGCGTGGCAGGAAGAGATGGCTGATTCCGGCGAAATGCTCGACGAAGTACGTAGTCAGGTGTTTGACGACCGGGTGTATGTCTTTACGCCGAAAGGTGATGTCGTTGATTTGCCTGCGGGATCAACGCCGCTGGACTTCGCTTACCACATCCACAGTGATGTCGGACACCGCTGCATCGGGGCAAAAATTGGCGGGCGCATTGTGCCGTTCACCTACCAGCTGCAAATGGGCGACCAGATTGAAATTATCACCCAGAAACAGCCGAACCCCAGCCGTGACTGGTTAAACCCAAACCTCGGTTACGTCACAACCAGCCGTGGGCGTTCGAAAATTCACGCCTGGTTCCGTAAACAGGACCGTGACAAAAACATTCTGGCTGGGCGGCAAATCCTTGACGACGAGCTGGAACATCTGGGGATCAGCCTGAAAGAAGCAGAAAAACATCTGCTGCCGCGTTACAACTTCAATGATGTCGACGAGTTGCTGGCGGCGATTGGTGGCGGGGATATCCGTCTCAATCAGATGGTGAACTTCCTGCAATCGCAATTTAATAAGCCGAGTGCCGAAGAGCAGGACGCCGCCGCGCTGAAACAGCTTCAGCAAAAAAGCTACACACCGCAAAACCGCAGTAAAGATAACGGTCGCGTGGTAGTCGAAGGTGTTGGCAACCTGATGCACCACATCGCGCGTTGCTGCCAGCCGATTCCTGGAGATGAGATTGTCGGCTTCATAACCCAGGGGCGCGGTATTTCAGTACACCGCGCCGATTGCGAACAACTGGCGGAACTGCGCTCCCATGCGCCAGAACGCATTGTTGACGCGGTATGGGGCGAGAGCTACTCCGCCGGATATTCGCTGGTGGTCCGCGTGGTGGCTAATGATCGTAGTGGGTTGTTACGTGATATCACGACCATTCTCGCCAATGAAAAGGTGAACGTACTTGGCGTTGCCAGCCGTAGCGACACCAAACAGCAACTGGCGACCATCGACATGACCATTGAGATTTACAACCTGCAGGTGCTGGGTCGCGTGCTGGGTAAACTCAACCAGGTGCCGGATGTTATCGACGCGCGTCGGTTGCACGGGAGTTAGGCAGAAATTTGCTCGTATCTACAATGTAGATTGATATATACTGTATCTACATATGATAGCGGTTTGAGGAAAGGGTTATGATCCACAGTAGCGTAAAGCGTTGGGGAAATTCACCGGCGGTGCGGATCCCGGCTACGTTAATGCAGGCGCTCAATCTGAATATTGATGATGAAGTGAAGATTGACTTGGTGGATGGCAAATTAATTATTGAGCCAGTGCGTAAAGAGCCCGTATTTACGCTTGCTGAACTGGTCAACGACATCACGCCGGAAAACCTCCACGAGAATATCGACTGGGGAGAGCCGAAAGATAAGGAAGTCTGGTAATGGTAAGCCGATACGTACCCGATATGGGCGATCTGATTTGGGTTGATTTTGACCCGACAAAAGGTAGCGAGCAAGCCGGACATCGTCCGGCTGTTGTCCTGAGTCCGTTCATGTACAACAACAAAACAGGTATGTGTCTGTGTGTTCCTTGTACAACGCAATCAAAAGGATATCCGTTCGAAGTTGTTTTATCCGGTCAGGAACGTGATGGCGTAGCGTTAGCTGATCAGGTAAAAAGTATCGCCTGGCGGGCAAGAGGAGCAACGAAGAAAGGAACGGTTGCCCCAGAGGAATTACAACTCATTAAAGCCAAAATTAACGTACTGATTGGGTAGTGTTACTAACTCACTTCTATTCTGGTCACAGGTTTCCACCTGACGGACCCGCAATTTTCAGGACATTCTAATGAATCAAATCGACCGTTTGCTCACTATTATGCAGCGCCTGCGCGACCCGGAAAACGGCTGCCCGTGGGATAAAGAGCAGACATTTGCCACCATTGCGCCTTACACCCTTGAAGAAACCTACGAAGTGCTGGACGCCATCGCCCGTGAAGATTTTGACGATCTGCGCGGTGAACTCGGCGATCTGCTGTTCCAGGTGGTGTTTTACGCCCAAATGGCTCAGGAAGAAGGGCGCTTTGACTTTAATGATATTTGCGCTGCGATTAGCGATAAATTAGAGCGTCGCCATCCGCATGTTTTTGCTGACGGTTCTGCCGAAAACAGTAGTGAAGTGCTTGCCCGTTGGGAGCAAATCAAAACCGAAGAGCGCGCGCAGAAAGCGCAGCATTCGGCGCTGGACGATATTCCTCGTAGTTTACCGGCTTTAATGCGTGCGCAAAAAATCCAGAAACGTTGCGCCAACGTTGGCTTCGATTGGACGACGCTTGGTCCGGTAGTCGATAAAGTCTACGAAGAGATCGACGAGGTGATGTACGAAGCGCGGCAGGCTGTTGTCGACCAGGCTAAACTGGAGGAGGAAATGGGGGACCTGCTGTTTGCCACGGTCAATCTGGCTCGTCATTTAGGGACAAAAGCGGAAATCGCATTGCAAAAAGCGAACGAAAAATTCGAGCGTCGTTTTCGCGAAGTGGAGCGTATTGTTGCCGCGCGTGGACTGGAAATGACAGGTGTTGACCTCGAAACAATGGAAGAAGTCTGGCAACAGGTAAAACGGCAGGAAATTGATCTCTAAGGGAATTACGCGGTCAAGCGCCATTTGTGTCATTTTTTAAATGACAAGCGCTTGATTTGCGTCAAAAACATTTACCCCAAAGGGGCTATTTTCTCACTCCTGATTTCAATAGTGCGCTGGCGAAGAGGAGGGATAATGAAAGTTTGTGGCACAGGTCATGTTCGGGTATACTGCTTTCCCGTCCTGGTTATTCCATCGTCTTTTCAACCTAACTTCTCAGGTTCAGCATGACAACGAACTATATTTTTGTGACCGGCGGGGTCGTATCCTCTCTGGGTAAAGGCATTGCCGCAGCCTCCCTCGCAGCCATTCTTGAAGCCCGTGGCCTCAATGTGACCATCATGAAACTGGATCCGTACATCAACGTCGATCCAGGTACTATGAGCCCAATCCAACACGGGGAAGTGTTCGTTACTGAAGACGGCGCTGAAACCGACCTGGACCTGGGGCACTACGAGCGTTTCATCCGTACCAAAATGAGCCGCCGCAACAACTTCACCACGGGTCGTATCTACTCTGACGTTCTGCGTAAAGAACGCCGCGGTGACTACCTCGGCGCAACCGTACAGGTTATTCCGCACATCACTAACGCAATCAAAGAGCGCGTGCTGGAAGGTGGCGAAGGTCATGACGTAGTACTGGTAGAAATCGGCGGTACAGTAGGTGATATCGAATCCCTGCCGTTCCTCGAAGCGATTCGCCAGATGGCTGTTGAAATTGGCCGTGAGCACACTCTGTTTATGCACCTGACGCTGGTGCCGTACATGGCAGCGTCTGGTGAAGTCAAAACCAAACCGACTCAGCACTCTGTAAAAGAGCTGCTCTCCATCGGTATCCAGCCTGACATCCTGATTTGTCGTTCAGATCGCGCCGTTCCGGCGAACGAACGTGCGAAGATTGCATTGTTCTGTAATGTTCCGGAAAAAGCGGTTATTTCTCTGAAAGACGTCGATTCCATCTATAAAATTCCGGGCCTGTTGAAATCTCAGGGGCTGGACGATTATATTTGTAAACGATTCAGCTTAAACTGCCCGGAAGCAAATCTGTCCGAATGGGAACAGGTTATCTTCGAAGAAGCGAATCCGGTAAGTGAAGTCACCATTGGTATGGTCGGCAAGTACATTGAACTGCCGGACGCTTACAAATCCGTGATTGAAGCACTGAAACACGGTGGGCTGAAGAATCGTGTCAGCGTCAACATCAAACTGATCGATTCACAAGATGTTGAAACGCGCGGCGTTGAAATCCTTAAAGGTCTGGACGCAATCCTCGTACCTGGCGGTTTCGGCTATCGTGGCGTAGAAGGCATGATTACGACCGCGCGTTTTGCGCGTGAGAACAATATTCCTTATCTGGGCATTTGCCTGGGTATGCAGGTGGCGTTAATTGATTACGCTCGCCATGTTGCCAACATGGAGAACGCCAACTCTACGGAATTTGTGCCAGACTGTAAGTACCCGGTTGTGGCGCTGATTACCGAGTGGCGCGATGAAAACGGCAACGTTGAAGTTCGTAGCGAGAAGAGCGATCTCGGCGGTACCATGCGTCTCGGCGCACAGCAGTGCCAGTTGGTTGACGATAGCCTGGTTCGCCAGCTGTACAATGCGCCGACAATTGTTGAGCGTCATCGTCACCGTTACGAAGTCAACAACATGCTGTTGAAACAGATTGAAGATGCAGGTCTGCGCGTTGCGGGCCGTTCCGGGGATGATCAGTTGGTCGAGATCATCGAAGTTCCGAATCACCCGTGGTTCGTGGCTTGCCAGTTCCATCCGGAGTTTACTTCTACTCCACGTGATGGTCACCCGCTGTTTGCAGGCTTTGTGAAAGCCGCCAGCGAGTTCCAGAAACGTCAGGCGAAGTAAGTAAAAAAGTTAGAACGGCAACGCGTACCCTGGGTACGCGTTGTTTGTCTGGAGTTTCAGTTTAACTAGTGACTTGAGGAAAACCTAATGTCCAAAATCGTAAAAATCATCGGTCGTGAAATCATCGACTCCCGTGGTAACCCGACTGTTGAAGCCGAAGTACATCTGGAGGGTGGTTTCGTCGGTATGGCAGCTGCTCCGTCAGGTGCTTCTACTGGTTCCCGTGAAGCTCTGGAACTGCGCGATGGCGACAAATCCCGTTTCCTGGGTAAAGGCGTAACCAAAGCTGTTGCTGCGGTAAACGGCCCGATCGCTCAGGCGCTGATTGGCAAAGATGCTAAAGATCAGGCTGGCATTGACAAGATCATGATCGACCTGGACGGCACCGAAAACAAATCCAAATTCGGCGCGAACGCAATCCTGGCTGTATCTCTGGCTAACGCCAAAGCTGCTGCAGCTGCTAAAGGTATGCCGCTGTACGAGCACATCGCTGAACTGAACGGCACTCCGGGCAAATACTCCATGCCGGTTCCGATGATGAACATCATCAACGGTGGTGAGCACGCTGACAACAACGTTGATATCCAGGAATTCATGATTCAGCCGGTTGGCGCGAAAACTGTGAAAGAAGCCATCCGCATGGGTTCTGAAGTTTTCCATCACCTGGCAAAAGTTCTGAAAGCGAAAGGCATGAACACTGCTGTTGGTGACGAAGGTGGCTATGCGCCGAACCTGGGTTCCAACGCTGAAGCTCTGGCTGTTATCGCTGAAGCTGTTAAAGCTGCTGGTTATGAACTGGGCAAAGACATCACTCTGGCGATGGACTGCGCAGCTTCTGAATTCTACAAAGACGGTAAATACGTTCTGGCTGGCGAAGGCAACAAAGCGTTCACCTCTGAAGAATTCACTCACTTCCTGGAAGAACTGACCAAACAGTACCCGATCGTTTCTATCGAAGACGGTCTGGACGAATCTGACTGGGACGGTTTCGCATACCAGACCAAAGTTCTGGGCGACAAAATCCAGCTGGTTGGTGACGACCTGTTCGTAACCAACACCAAGATCCTGAAAGAAGGTATCGAAAAAGGTATCGCTAACTCCATCCTGATCAAATTCAACCAGATCGGTTCTCTGACCGAAACTCTGGCTGCAATCAAGATGGCGAAAGATGCTGGCTACACTGCAGTTATCTCTCACCGTTCTGGCGAAACTGAAGACGCTACCATCGCTGACCTGGCTGTTGGTACTGCTGCAGGCCAGATCAAAACTGGTTCTATGAGCCGTTCTGACCGTGTTGCTAAATACAACCAGCTGATTCGTATCGAAGAAGCTCTGGGCGAAAAAGCACCGTACAACGGTCGTAAAGAGATCAAAGGCCAGGCATAAGACTGACTTTATCTGATTTAAAAATGCCAGCCTCCGGGCTGGCATTTTTTATGGTTGAGTTACCAGCGGCCGGATGCGCCGCCACCTCCAGAAGAACCGCCCCCGCCGCTAAATCCGCCGCCACTTGAGCCTCCACCGGAAGAGGATGAAGAAGAACCTTTTCTTAAAGCTCTTTCTTTACTGAGTTTTTTGTATTTGGCGCGTAGCTTTTTATTGACGATAAGCCAAAAAATAACCAGTGGTACGATCGCAAAAGGCGTTAACATACCGCAGGCAACGATTAAATTGGTCCATGGTCCTGGCTCGGCAACATAGAGGAATACCATCCCGTAAATGGCGCCAGTGAGAGTGATCCAGGGTAAATTCGACGGATCGGTAAAAACAATAAAATATGAAAGTACCGCCAGCAATATAATTACAGCAAGCGATAATGGAATAGGGGGATTGATACTGTAATAATCCCCCCTGTCTTCCGGTAATTCACCATTCAACAGAAGTGCGCCGATATTTTCGCTTGCCAGTGTTAATCCACCCATCAGGTCATCACTTTTGAAGGCAGGGATCAATATATCCCTGATAATCTTCGCCGCTTGCAGGTCGGTAACCACCCCTTCCAGCCCGTAGCCAACCTCAATACGAACAGCATGATCCTCCCAGGCAACCAGAAGTAAAATACCATCGTTTCTCTGCTTATCTCCCAGTTTCCAGCTATCAAAAACCCTTGTAGCATATTGTTCAATGGAATCGTCTCCGGTGGACGGCACTACTAATACAGCGACCTGCGCCCGTGTTTTATGTGTAATATCCTGCAGTTGCTGTGTCAGTGATTGTTGTTCAGAAGTGCTTAACGTACCAGTAATATCGGTCACCTGTTGGCGCAGTTCCGGCACAGCAATTTGCTGGGCAAGCCCAGGAAGGCACCACAAAGTGAATAGAATAAAGATTAAGCGCATTACGATCACCAACGGCCGGATGAACCGCCGCCTCCTGAAGAACCGCCACCACCGCGGAAAGAATTTCTCGACGAAGAGCGAGAATGAGCATTACGATTCCCCGTTTTCCTGTTGCTTTTTTCTCCTGACCCCAGCTTAAGATTGCCAGTAAATTTGGCCACAATGATCAGCAGAACGATGCCAGCAATGGTTATTGGGCCGATAAAATGATCAATTAACCCAATAATTGTTGAGATGAATGCAATATCTTTATTACTGGCGAACACCAGGCACCATCCCACAATAATTATCAGCATCATGACAAACAATGAATTTCGTCCTGATTCACGAACCTGCGGAGTCTTCTTTTGTTTTTTCACTTTAGAGTTTTTATTTTTTGGGGTCAGCATCATAGGAAATACGCGGCACATATTAAAAACTACCGCGAGACGCTGCTTGCAGGTTGTTGCTAACAATAAACTAAAACAAACGACCGATACCCGCCGAATGATGACATCGTCCTGAAAGGAGAAAAACCAGACCATAGGGGTAATCATCGATATCATCCATATGCCACGCCGTGGGCGGCTGGCAAATCGCCAGAGGACAACGATGGCAACGATCATCAGCAGTGTCCAGGCAAGACATGGCAGCGAACGTTGCGGATTAGCAAACAGATGATTGGCTAAAGCATCCAAAGGGCTAAGGTTCGCTTTGATATGGGTAAACTGTGCGATGCTTTCAATTCCGCCCGTTAATCCAGCAAAGAGATTGTTTTTTTCGAATTCTGGCTGCATATGGTAACGAACAATTTGCGCAGCTTGTTCCGGCGGCAACATCTCTTCCAGTCCATGTCCAATCTTCATTGACGCCAGCCCTTCCGGCCATACGACGAGAATTAAGATACCTTCGCCATATTGCTTCTCTCCAACGGGTTTCCAGTGATATACCCCGTATCTCTGCGAGGCTGCAAGTTTAATGTTTTTGCCCCCTGTGGTCGGCGTAACCAACACGGCCACCTGGAAGTGGTTTTGCTGCTCGAGAGTCTGTAATTGTTGAGTTAAAGCAGTTTGTTCTTCTGTCGTTAATGTCCCGGTTAAGTCAGTCACTGAAGGCAATCGTTCAGCGAATACCTGAAAACCGCATAGCATCAGAAGTAAGAGAAAAATACGCATATCAATTCCTTTTGTTACCAGCGCCCGGAAGCGCCACCGCCACCAGATGAACCGCCACCACCGCTAAAATTGTCATTGTCGAATGAAGAGGATGACGATGATGAATAGTGGGAGGAAGAATTGCTTCTTGTATGGCGTGATGGCTGGTTGGCATCACGCATCAAATCCCGAACTTTTTTGCCGAAGGGGGTAAAAGCGATGGCGACAGCCAGAAACGGTGTGGCGAAGCAGAGTAATGTTGCGAGTACTCCCCAGCTTCCGCTGAAGCCTGCTATAGGTAAAACAAAGGCCAGTACAATAGCTGCGAAGCAAATTACTCCCAGCGTTTTGATATATCCTCTGGCAGAAATAAACGTCAGTACTATCGCCCAGACTAACAAAGCCCACCAACCGCTAAAGGGCAAAGGGTGATCGGTCGGTGTTATCGTTGCTAAATTATTCCCCGTCAGACGACTTTCAATATCGCTGATTCCCTTTTGCAAACCACCAGCCAGGTCGCCTTTTTTAAATGCAGGAATAATACTGTTGCGAATAATTTTCCCGGACTGCGCATCCGTAATAATACCTTCCAGTCCGTAACCGATTTCAATACGCACGGTATGATCCTGCCAGGCGACTAACAGTAGAACGCCATCATCGCGGTCTTTATCACCCGGTTTCCAGCTATCGAATACCCGCGTCGCGTACTGCTCGATGGTTTCATCGCCTGTTGTTTCAACCACTAACACGACCAACTGTGCGTAGTTTTTTTGCGTCAGGGCTTTAATCTGGTTGGTCAGGGTGTTTACTTCGCTGTTTGTTAATGTGCCGGTTAAGTCATTCACATACTTGGGTGATTCAGGTACTGGAATTTGTGTGGCAAACACAGATGAACAGAAGAAAGCCATAAGGAAGATAAAATTTCGCATAGAACTTCCCCGCTTAATGAGCATTAGCATTCTGGCTAAAATCTATTGTTGGGGCTTTACTTACTGCGGCGACATCATCCGGCAAATAATTTTTCTTTGGTGTGTAATCCATGACCTTTGCGGTTAATACAGCGGGGAATTTGCGGATAGTGACATTATATTGTTCAATGGCTTTAATATATCTTCCTCGCGCAACGGCAATTCTATTTTCACTTCCTTCGAGCTGTACCATTAAGTTTTGATAGAGCTCTTGAGCCTTTAACTCAGGGTAACGCTCACTAATTATCGTTAACTGACCGAGAGTGCGAGTCACCTGCGCCTGGGCCTGTTGCCAGGCTTGTAATTTTTGTGCATCTCCGGGAGCTTGCTGAAGATCGCTGCTGGCGCGATTAGCCTGGCTACGAGCCAATGTTACGGCTTCCAGTACATCTCGTTCATGGCTGGAATAACCTTTAATGCTGGCGACAAGATTAGGAATAAGATCGGCGCGACGTTGATATTGATTTAATACCTCAGACCAGGAGGCGTTAACCTGCTCATCATAGGTTTGAATATCGTTATATCCACAGCCTGATAAATTGAAAATAAATATAATTACGATGAATATCCTGAGCATGTTTAAATCCTTTTTCATTAACTCCTTAAAACATAATACGCCGCTTCATTTTATTCTTTATGATCTAATGCACTTTTTGCCTTAAACCTGCCTGTAACAGAATGTTAATAAGACATGATTGTTGCGGCAGGATCTGCAATAATTAACAATTATCCACTTCACAGAGAATGCTATGCAGTACCCGATTAACGAGATGTTCCAGACCCTGCAAGGTGAGGGTTACTTTACCGGCGTCCCCGCCATTTTTATTCGTTTACAGGGATGCCCGGTTGGCTGTGCCTGGTGCGACACCAAACACACCTGGGAAAAGCTTGAGGATCGGGAAGTCTCCCTTTTCAGCATTCTGGCGAAGACCAAAGAGAGTGATAAGTGGGGGGCGGCGAGCAGTGAAGACTTGCTGGCTGTCATTGGTCGCCAGGGATATACCGCGCGGCATGTGGTGATTACGGGTGGTGAGCCTTGCATTCATGATTTGCTGCCACTGACTGACCTGCTCGAAAAGAACGGTTTTAGCTGCCAGATCGAAACCAGTGGTACTCATGAAGTACGCTGTACACCGAATACCTGGGTTACCGTATCGCCAAAGCTGAACATGCGCGGCGGCTATGAAGTGTTGTCACAGGCACTGGAGCGAGCCAACGAAATCAAGCATCCAGTGGGACGCGTACGTGATATTGAAGCACTGGATGAACTTTTGGCGACGCTGACCGATGATAAACCGCGAGTCATTGCACTGCAGCCGATTAGCCAAAAGGATGATGCCACACGTTTGTGCATTGAAACCTGCATTGCGCGTAATTGGCGTTTGTCGATGCAAACCCATAAATATTTAAATATTGCCTGATTAAACATTTATAAGCGTTATAAATGGGTGGAACCTGTAAAGACTTCTACTCATTTATATTCTTTGTCGTCTCTGAAAAACCTCCATTTTGCCCATCCTGAACTAATCATTATCATTCTCTACAAATTCTGTGGCGTTAATTTTTCGCTGGAGTGAAAATTATTGCGGTAAAGTTTGGTAGATTTTAGTTTGTATAGAGTTATTTTAAATATTTACCTTTTAATCAATGGGTTAAGTGCTCTTTAACATAATGGATGTGTTGTTTGTGTGATACTGTAAAGTTGGTAGATTGTGACTGGCTTAAAAAATCATTAATTAATAATAGGTTATGTTTAGAGAGTTCCCCGCGCCAGCGGGGATAAACCGTTGAATGGCTGATTGATGCGGCGGAAACATATGAGTTCCCCGCGCCAGCGGGGATAAACCGTTTTCGGGACGCACTGCAACCTACCAGGACCGCGAGTTCCCCGCGCCAGCGGGGATAAACCGGACGATGGCAGCTTGTATGTGCAGCTTTTGCAGAGTTCCCCGCGCCAGCGGGGATAAACCGTTATCGCGGCATTGAACCGGAGGATATTTTATGAGTTCCCCGCGCTAGCGGGGATAAACCGCGCTCGCCCCCGGTGGCGGGTGCCGTCGCGCCGAGTTCCCCGCGCTAGCGGGGATAAACCGTTTCTGCGCCAGATTCGAGTAATTCACGCCCGCGAGTTCCCCGCGCTAGCGGGGATAAACCGATCCGTGTGTTTACCGCACCAATCGCACCGCCGAGTTGCCCGCGCTAGCGGGGATAAACCGCCACCGCGAGTTACATGTTTGATCTTATCGGTGAGTTCCCCGCGCTAGCGGGGATAAACCGATCACGAATGTGATCGGCCTGTTTTTATTGCAGAGTTCCCCGCGCTAGCGGGGATAAACCGTAAACTATGTTAAAAATATCCTTGATCGTAAGGAGTTCCCCGCGCTAGCGGGGATAAACCGGTTTTCTCCACCGGGTGCCGTTATCGTTGATCGAGTTCCCCGCGCTAGCGGGGATAAACCGAGCGTAATAATTTCCGCAAAGGCAACTTCAAAGAGTTCCCCGCGCTAGCGGGGATAAACCGACCACATCCACGCCGCCGATAGTCAGAGTGATGAGTTCCCCGCGCCAGCGGGGATAAACCGACGAAAAACAGGCCGCGAGTCTCGCCGATCAAGAGTTCACCGCGCCAGCGGGGATAAACCGGCCGATTTATCTGCACTGCTGAATGTCGTGCCGAGTTCCCCGCGCCAGCGGGGATAAACCGCCGCAAAAGATATTATTTTTATCCGTCAGTACGAGTTCCCCGCGCCAGCGGGGATAAACCACCATATAACCCGTTATCTCTTTCTCAAGTTTTTATATTAGCTGTACTTGTAATAAGCAACATATCCACGTAACACCTCATGTTCAAAATAGTTCCCCATGCCAGATAAGTTCACAATTATCGATACAAAAAATCAAATTTAATCAAAGTGTTATTTGTATAATCCTTAAAC
The DNA here is from genome assembly GCF_022354085.1 of Shigella dysenteriae. NCBI lineage: Bacteria > Pseudomonadati > Pseudomonadota > Gammaproteobacteria > Enterobacterales > Enterobacteriaceae > Shigella > Shigella dysenteriae. The sequence goes on along the minus strand of NZ_CP055055.1, from coordinate 3,694,150 downwards.
CGTTAAGAAATTTTAATATATTATTTTTTTAATATTAATTAATGCCTGTTAATTTTTTCTTTAGAATAACAGTGTATTTTTTAAGCTTGTTATTCATTGATTAAGTAATAAATCTGGAAATTTGTCTTTGTTTTGAGGCTAATGAGTGGTTTTACATAACCGCCTCTATACGCTGTTGATGAATAGTTCTTATGAATAAAGATATCCTGTTCATACTTTAAGTGAAAATTGATAAAGTGCGATTCGTATTGTCTTTTATTCTAAAGACATCGAGTGTAGTTAATATTCCTTGTAAAAACAGGGATAAACCGAACTAGTTAAAGTTTTTATTATGTTCCCTGCATCAGCGGGGATAAACCGGACTTGTTATCATTTTTTAAGTTGTCGAACTTATGTTCCCCGCGCCAGCGGGGATAACCATTCAGGTATGTTCAGGCCGGGCAGTTTCCCGCCCGGTCTTCCTCACTTACGCATTCGACCAGCTCTGGATCGAATCCGCATTCCCCAATTCCCCATGCATCACTTCATACGATTTTTTCAGGATTACATCAGTATGTTTGGTTAGGTCTTTGAAAATACCTTTATTCATCGCGTCGTAGCGTTTGGCATTGCTCTCAACAGGCATAAAGATATCTTTCACGCGAACCATTTTGTCGACAGCCGTTGCGTAATCCGGGTATAGCCCCAGACCTACCGCCGTATTGATCGCTGCCCCCAGACTTGCACAACCGTTAATGGCGTTACGGCGTGCCGGAAGGTTGAACACGTCGGCAAAAATTTGCATAAACAGATCGCTGTTCGAACCGCCGCCAGTAATGATCACATGCTTTGCAAAGTGATTCATTTCATTACACATATTGTCGTAATTGTTCTTCAGCGTCAGCGCCACGCTTTCCAGTATCGAACGATATATCCATGCGTAATCCATGCTGGAATCAAAGCCGATCATAATCCCACGTTTGTAGGGTTCCCACGGGTTGGTCAGCCAGTCCAGCACCGTCATCAGACCATTACAGCCAGGCGGCACACAAGAAGCTTTTTTGTTGAGCAAATCTTCCGGTGAAAGATCCTGTGCTTTGGCATCCTGAATTAACGACTCGCCTAACATGTCGCGTAGCCAGCTCACCGTCCACATGCCTTTACGGATACCGTACCCTTCATACAGCAATGTTTCCGGAATAGAAGACATAATCGGCCAGTACGCCACCGGATCTTTCGGCAAGGCTTTGCCGTTCATCATCAATGCGATGTAAGTGCCAAGAGAAATTACCGCAGTTTCATCATCCAGTAATCCGGCCCCCAGAGCTTCTACCGGTTTATCACTGGTGGTACAAACAACCGGCAGTCCTGCCGGGAAATGTGTCGCCAGTGCGGCTTGTGGTGTGATATGTCCGAGGACGGTGCCAGGCATTTGCACATCAAACAGCATATGACGGGGGATATTAAACTTATCCATTACCGCAGCATCTTCACTCCATGCCCAGGTCTTATAATCCACCGGCCACTGACCAAAATAGTTGGCGATATTGTCTTTAAACTCGCCGGTTAAGCGATGCGTCAGATAACCCGAAAAAGAGGTGACATATGCCACGTCAGGATTAGTGTGTTCGTAGGGACGCGTTACGCGTGCATCCTGCCAGCTAATCAATGGCGCAGCTGGCGTGCCATCGGCTTTCAATAACGCACGGCAGCAACGGATGGATCCCAGACCAATACCGACAATATCTTCTTTATTCCCGGCAAACTGACTCATCAAATCGTGACCGGCAAAACATAATGATGCCCATAAATCGTCGTCAGGATGTTCTGCGGTATCGGCATCTGGCGTGTGCATCGGCTGCAATAAACCTTTGCCTTCGCAAACCACGTTACCTTCCAGATCGTACATCACCACTTTTGTGCTCTGACTTCCGCCATCAATCCCTATGATGTATTTCTTCGACATGATTTTTCTCCTGTAATTTTTCTGGCTTACTTGCTGTTAGCCGTTGTGGGGGCGATATCAGCAGTACGAATTTTTTGGAACAGCAAAAAGGTAAAGACGATCACCATGCCGAGCGCCGCCATGCCCATCAGCCACATATTGCGGTAGGCTTCTGCTGCGGGCAGGGTGTCTTGCCAGTGGCCGATAATGGGGTAAACGAAGACATCCGGCAGGAATCCAATCACCGAACAAATACCTACCGTGGTGCCCATAATGTAAGACGGTGTTCTTGCTTCGCCAGGGCAGGCCCAGTACAGCCCGCGTGAGGCGTAACAGGTGAATCCCAGCAGTAAAATCAGGCCAATCCCCATCGCGACCGATTGCGGGTTAGAGTTCGTGACGAGCAGGGCAGTTAACGCCAGCAGGCCGAGTACGGAAAGGATTTGGATCACGCGGGTAGGGGATTTCACTTTACTGTAGGTGGTGATAATGCCGCCAAGTGGGCCGCACAGCGCGCGGAAGATTTTGTTGATCACAATCCCCATGTAGCTCGCCGCCACCAGCGACATGCCATACATTTCGGTCAGATAGTTGGTGGAGTAACTCAGAATGGCGTAGATGGTGAAGACACCAAAAATCACCATGCTGCAATACCAGGTGGTGCTGATGCGCAAAACGGCCAGGATGTCGCTAAGCTGGAATGATTGTTTTTCTTCGTTATTGGCACTGCGCAGGTTGTTGTTATCGCTAACAAAAAACCAGCACAGAATCCCCAACAAGATGTAAACCACACTGTAGATAATTATGACCGTTTTCAGGCTGGCGCTGTCATCCGGTGCAAAGCGAGAAAAGACCCACATGGTAAACACCGCCAGCGACATTACACCGACGCCGCGCAGCCCTTCCATCCAGCCCATAATTTTCCCTTGCTCGCTATGATCGCCAAGCAACGATGCGGCTTTAATCGACACCGACCACAGCATTAAAATCGTTGTTATCGCAAAGGCGACCTGAATACAGAGCATTACCCACAGCGGTGGATACGTTGCCATTAACAGACCCAGTAATCCGGTAATGATCATCGCGGAAGTAATCATTTTGCGGTGTGAAAATTTATCGGCAATAACGCCGCTGGGGGCATAAAGAATAATAGCCGCAATACCAAAGGTACTCATTATTAAACCTATCTCGGTATTGCTGAATCCCATAAATTTCGCCATGGGAATTTGATAAATATAACGTAAATAAGCCAGGTCGAAACTAACGCCGCCGCTAAAACTAATTATCGCGAGGGTTATCCAACGGCGATATGAGTTGTGTTGCATATCGTATTCCCATTTGTAATAGACAAAAAAAAGAGAAAAGTAAGCCGCCCTTTCAGGTGGATTACTTTTCTCAGGTCTCTAGTAATTGAAATAATAAATAACATGGAAAGCAGAGGTGTTGTGTGAGAGTAATCACGCTTCTGCTTTTTAAAACTATTTGATAATGCGAATATCACACTGTGATTACGATCACATTAGCAGTTATGTCCTTATGCTAAAAATTATCTCCAGTTACCAGAGATAATGAGAAAGGTAACTTCCCTCTCGCGGGGAAGTTACCTTTCTTTTTTTTTGCCTTACGGAAATTGGAGCTAACTATGTCAATCGAATCTCTCAATGCGTTCTCAATGGATTTTTTCTCCCTGAAAGGTAAAACCGCAATTGTTACCGGCGGGAATAGCGGTTTAGGCCAGGCATTTGCCATGGCGTTGGCCAAAGCAGGCGCAAATGTCTTTATTCCAAGTTTTGTCAAAGATAACGGCGAAACAAAGAAAATGATTGAAAATCAGGGTGTTGAGGTGGACTTCATGCAGGTGGATATCACCGCAGAAGGCGCGCCGCAGAAGATTATCGCTGCCTGCTGTGAGCGTTTCGGTACAGTTGATATTCTGGTTAACAATGCCGGTATTTGTAAGCTGAATAAGGTGCTGGACTTCGGTCGTGCCGACTGGGACCCGATGATTGATGTGAACCTGACCGCCGCATTCGAGTTAAGCTATGAAGCGGCAAAAATTATGATCCCGCAGAAAAGCGGTAAAATTATTAATATCTGTTCATTGTTCTCTTACTTAGGTGGACAATGGTCACCCGCATATTCTGCCACTAAACATGCTCTTGCCGGATTCACCAAAGCTTATTGTGATGAATTAGGGCAATATAATATTCAGGTAAATGGTATCGCCCCTGGCTATTATGCAACAGATATTACGCTGGCGACACGCAGTAATCCAGAAACCAATCAGCGCGTTCTTGATCATATTCCGGCAAACCGTTGGGGCGATACTCAAGATTTAATGGGCGCAGCCGTATTCCTCGCAAGTCAGGCATCGAATTATGTCAACGGGCATTTATTAGTGGTCGATGGCGGTTATTTAGTGCGCTAACCCATAACGGTGGTTTCTGTTTTCTCTTATTAATGATTATTCCATTTTTATTATCAGGAAGGAATTACTATGTCTTTATCTCGCGCAGCGATTGTCGACCAGCTAAAGGAAATTGTTGGTGCAGATCGCGTAATTACCGATGAAACAGTATTAAAGAAGAACAGTATTGACCGTTTTCGTAAATTTCCGGATATTCATGGTATTTATACTTTGCCGATTCCGGCTGCGGTCGTAAAACTCGGTTCCACAGAACAAGTCTCCCGTGTGCTGAATTTTATGAATGCGCACAAAATTAACGGTGTGCCGCGTACCGGTGCTTCCGCCACCGAAGGTGGGCTGGAAACTGTTGTAGAAAACTCGGTGGTGCTCGACGGTTCCGCCATGAATCAAATCATTAATATTGATATTGAGAATATGCAGGCGACGGCGCAATGTGGCGTTCCGCTGGAGGTGCTGGAAAACGCGTTGCGTGAAAAAGGTTACACCACGGGGCATTCTCCGCAGTCAAAGCCGCTGGCGCAGATGGGCGGCCTGGTAGCAACCCGCAGTATCGGGCAGTTCTCCACACTCTACGGCGCAATCGAAGATATGGTCGTTGGTCTGGAAGCCGTATTGGCTGATGGCACCGTCACACGTATTAAAAACGTGCCACGCCGCGCGGCTGGCCCGGACATTCGTCACATCATCATCGGCAACGAAGGTGCATTGTGCTATATCACTGAAGTAACAGTGAAAATCTTTAAATTCACCCCGGAAAACAACCTCTTCTACGGCTATATCCTGGAAGACATGAAAACCGGCTTCAACATCCTGCGTGAAATCATGGTGGAAGGGTATCGTCCGTCGATCGCTCGTTTGTATGACGCTGAAGATGGCACCCAACACTTCACCCATTTTGCCGACGGAAAATGCGTGCTGATCTTTATGGCTGAAGGTAACCCTCGCATTGCGAAGGCGACGGGCGAAGGGATTGCGGAAATCGTTGCCCGCTACCCGCAATGCCAGCGCGTGGACAGCAAGCTGATCGAAACCTGGTTTAACAACCTGAACTGGGGACCGGATAAAGTGGCTGCCGAACGTGTGCAGATCCTCAAAACCGGCAACATGGGCTTTACCACCGAAGTATCCGGCTGCTGGAGCTGCATTCACGAAATCTACGAAAGTGTTATTAACCGTATTCGTACCGAGTTCCCGCACGCCGACGACATCACCATGCTGGGCGGTCACTCCTCTCATAGCTATCAGAACGGCACAAACATGTACTTCGTCTATGACTACAACGTTGTTGACTGTAAGCCGGAAGAGGAAATCGACAAGTACCACAATCCGCTCAACAAAATCATCTGCGAAGAAACCATTCGCCTCGGCGGTTCGATGGTGCACCACCACGGCATTGGTAAACATCGCGTTCACTGGAGCAAGCTGGAACACGGCAGCGCGTGGGCGTTGCTGGAAGGGCTGAAAAAGCAATTCGATCCTAACGGCATTATGAATACGGGTACTATCTATCCGATTGAAAAATAATGTGTCAGGCAGCGTTCCGCGATGATGGGGCGTTGCCTTTTCGGCTTCTCAGGCGAGAAGCCGTTCTTATTACCGGACAATGAAGGGGTAAAGATGAACACTTCACCGGTGCGAATGGATGATTTACCGCTTAACCGTTTTCACTGTCGAATTGCTGCGCTCACTTTCGGCGCACACCTGACCGACGGTTATGTTCTCGGCGTCATTGGTTACGCCATTATTCAGCTTACGCCCGCCATGCAACTGACGCCGTTTATGGCGGGAATGATCGGCGGCTCGGCGCTCCTTGGTTTGTTTCTTGGTAGCCTGGTTCTTGGGTGGATCTCCGACCATATTGGTCGGCAAAAAATCTTCACCTTCAGCTTTTTGCTGATTACGCTCGCTTCGTTCTTGCAATTTTTTGCCACCACGCCAGAGCATCTTATTGGACTGCGCATTTTGATCGGCATTGGTCTGGGAGGCGATTACTCAGTAGGTCACACCTTGCTGGCTGAATTTTCCCCGCGCCGCCATCGCGGTGTTTTGCTGGGCGCATTCAGCGTGGTGTGGACCGTAGGCTATGTGTTAGCAAGTATTGCCGGACATCACTTTATTAGCGAAAGCCCGGAGGCCTGGCGCTGGCTGCTGGCATCGGCAGCTCTGCCCGCGTTGTTGATTACGTTATTACGCTGGGGAACCCCAGAATCGCCACGCTGGCTACTGCGCCAGGGGCGTTTTGCAGAAGCTCACGCTATCGTGCATCGCTATTTTGGTCCCCATGTTTTACTGGGCGATGAAGTGGCAACGGCGACCCATAAACACATCAAAACCTTGTTCTCTTCGCGCTACTGGCGGCGCACGGCGTTTAACAGCGTCTTCTTTGTCTGCCTCGTAATCCCATGGTTTGTGATTTATACCTGGCTGCCAACTATCGCCCAGACTATTGGACTGGAAGATGCGCTGACTGCCAGCCTGATGCTTAATGCGTTGTTAATTGTGGGCGCGCTGCTGGGATTAGTTCTGACGCACCTGCTGGCACATCGCAAGTTTTTGCTGGGAAGTTTTTTGCTGCTGGCGGCAACGCTGGTAGTGATGGCCTGTTTGCCTTCCGGCAGTTCATTAACGCTACTGCTTTTTGTTCTCTTCAGCACCACCATTTCGGCAGTCAGTAATCTGGTGGGCATTTTGCCTGCGGAAAGTTTTCCTACTGACATTCGCTCGCTGGGCGTCGGTTTTGCCACCGCCATGAGTCGGTTGGGGGCGGCGGTAAGTACTGGCCTGCTGCCGTGGGTGCTGGCGCAGTGGGGAATGCAAGTCACCTTATTGCTCCTGGCGGCAGTGTTGTTGGTTGGTTTTGTTGTGACCTGGCTATGGGCACCAGAAACCAAAGCCCTCCCGCTGGTGGCGGCGGGAAATGTAGGAGGTGCGAATGAACATTCTGTTAGCGTTTAAAGCCGAACCGGATGCCGGAATGCTGGCGGAAAAAGAGTGGCAGGCGGCGGCTCAGGGTAATAGCGGACCGGATGTTTCGCTACTGCGAAGTTTACTCGGTGCTGATGAACAGGCTGCCGCCGCGCTGCTGTTGGCGCAGAGAAAAAACGGTACGCCGATGTCTTTAACCGCGTTGAGCATGGGGGATGAACGGGCGTTACACTGGCTGCGCTATCTCATGGCTCTTGGGTTTGAGGAAGCTGTATTGCTGGAGACGGCGGCAGATCTGCGCTTTGCGTCGGAATTTGTCGCTCGCCATATTGCCGAGTGGCAGCGTCAGAATCCGCTGGATCTGATAATTACCGGCTGCCAAAGCAGCGAAGGGCAGAATGGGCAAACGCCATTTTTGCTGGCGGAAATGCTGGGCTGGCCCTGCTTCACCCAGGTGGAGCGTTTCACTCTCGACGCGCTGTTTATCACCCTCGAACAGCGTACTGAACATGGGCTGCGCTGTTGTTGGGTTCGCTTGCCTGCGGTGATTGCCGTGCGCCAGTGCGGTGAAGTGGCCTTGCCAGTACCGGGAATGCGCCAGCGAATGGCTGCGGGGAAAGCGGAAATTATCCGTAAAACTGTTGCTGCCGAATTGCCAGCGATGCAGTGTCTGCAACTGGCAAGAGCAGAGCAACGACGCGGAGCGACGCTGATTGATGGGCAAACGGTAGCAGAAAAAGCGCAAAAGCTATGGCAGGACTATTTACGCCAAAGGATGCAGCCATGAATATCGCAATTGTGACAATAAATCAGGAGAATGCCGCATTAGCGGGCTGGCTGGCGGCGCAGGATTTCAGCGGTTGTACCCTGGCGCACTGGCAAATAGAACCACAGCCCGTAGTGGTGGAACAGGTGCTGGATGCGCTGGTGGAACAGTGGCAGCGAACGCCTGCGAACGTTGTTCTCTTTCCGCCGGGAACGTTTGGCGATGAACTGTCGACCCGGCTGGCCTGGCGTTTACATGGTGCAAGCATCTGCCAGGTGACTTCGTTAGATATTCCAACCGTAAGCGTGCGCAAATCCCACTGGGGAAATGCGCTAACGGCGACGCTGCAAACAGAAAAACGCCCGCTATGTCTTTCCCTGGCGCGCCAGGCGGGAACAGATAAAAATGCCACGTTGCCCTCTGGTATGCAGCAACTGAACATAGTCCCAGGTGCGCTTCCCGACTGGCTGGTTAGCACAGAGGATCTGAAAAATGTTACTCGCGACCCATTAGCTGAGGCCAGATGGGTGCTGGTGGTGGGGCAGGGCGGAGAGGCAGATAACCAGGAAATCGCTATGCTGGCAGAAAAGCTGGGAGCCGAAGTGGGCTACAGTCGGGCGCGAGTGATGAACGGTGGCGTTGATGCTGAAAAAGTGATTGGTATTTCCGGACATCTGCTGGCACCTGAGGTGTGTATTGTTGTTGGCGCTTCTGGCGCAGCAGCGTTAATGGCGGGCGTATGCAATAGCAAGTTTGTGGTGGCGATTAATCATGACGCCAGCGCAGCGGTATTTTCACAGGCAGATGTTGGCGTGGTTGATGACTGGAAAGTGGTGCTGGAGGCACTGGTGACAAACATTCACGCAGATTGCCAATAACGTGTTGCCGGATGATCCTGCCTACGGTTCTGGCCTGGGGACTTGTAGGCCTGATAAGACGCGTCAAGCGTCGCATCAGGCGCTGAATGTCGGATGTGGCGTGCAGCCTACAAATGACACAAATTCAATTCGTTACGATTATTCCGTCAAAGCAATTTTTTCGCTAACGTCCAGACCCCAGTATTCGTGGTGGAAAGCGCCACGACACCCGCGTTAATCGCATTACGCGCATCTTCTTCATCGCATACCAGCCCGCCAGCAATCAGCGGTTGGCGGATTTTTTCCGTCACCCAGCCCAGCACTTTGGGCATGCAGCCTGGCAGGATCTCAATACAATCCGGATTCGATTGCGCAACTTGCTTATCAATGTTGTGAAACGAAATCGAATCAACAATAAACAGGCGATGAATACAGAAAAAACCTTCCGCTCTTGCCGCTTTCAACATTGAGGCTTTGGTACTGATAATGCCGTCCGCCTCGGTCACCAGTTTCAAAAACTGAATAACGACTTCTTTATTTGACGCGCCTTCCAGCAAATCAACATGAATAAAAGCATATTTCCCGGCGTTCTTAATCTTTTTAACGATATTACTGATGGTGCAGATATTGCCGTACAACACGGAAATAAATTGGCATTCAGAATCGATTGCCAGTTGCAGGCTGGCATTATCTTTAACGGCAGCAATCACCGGATTCTGGCGGAGCAGGTGTAAGAGGGGCATAAATTATCCTTATTATTTATCCAAAACGGTAGGTGATGCCGAATCCGGAAGGCGGATAGCGCCACTGTTGTAGTGTTGATTCGTCGCACAGCAAACGGCAGGTGCCACACTCCAGGCAGCCGTGATAATCAACGCGTAAGTCACCTCCCGGTGTGAGCGAAAAAAGACCAGCCGGACAAGCGTTAATCAACCGTTGTACCGTCTGGCGCTCAACGGAGTCAGCCGGAACAATGTGCGGCGCATCAGCAACGCGCCAGAGATTACGGGCTACAGACATCGCAGACTCCTGATAACATCGCCCGCCAGATGCCACAGGCCGTGACGACGTAAATGACGCCAGAATAACTGGCGCAGCGGTGGAACAGGTTTATCACCCTGATCCCATAAATCGCGGGAAATATCCTGCATTAACGCAGGCCACGCACGGTACCATCCCGGGCGTTGCAAAAGCGCCGGAACATGCTGATAACGTTGTAGAACATCCCACAGCAGGCTGCGCTCGACGTTGTGATGATAAAGCGCAAACAGATTTTGCGGCTCGCGGTGCTGGCAGGCGCTTATCAGCGTTTGTGCCGCCGCCTGCGCGCCAGTCAGCGCCATATCCATGCCGCGCACGGAAATTCCGGTATTGACGCAACTGCGCAACGCATCGCCCACCAGCAGCCAGCCGTTACCGGCGTATTGCACCGGCATACTGTGCAAGCCACCTTCTGGCACCAGATGCGCACCATACTCCAGTGATTCCGTGTTTTTGATAAGCGGGCGCACTGCCGGATACGTTTTAAAGCGAGCCAGCAGCTCGCTTGCCGGAACACGACTTTGCGTAAGGGAAGAGAGCGGGCAAACAATCCCTAACGAGAGCGTTTGTTGATTAGTATAAAGAAATGCGCCGCCGGGTAAGTCATCACAGATCCCGCCGCTGAACAGCAACGCTGCGCCTTCGTTATTCTCCAGATGAAAACGTTCTTCAATAGCGGATGTTTCCAGCGACAGCACTTCTTTGATCCCCAACGCCATCGCTTCGCCAGCAGGACGAGTCACTAATCCGTGACGTTCAGCCAGGACGCTGTTGGCACCTTCTGCCAGCACCACATAACGGGCGCGGAGAATATCGTCACCACAAATGACACCACACACCCTGCCGTTTTCTTCATACAGTGCATCCACCGTCGCACCAGGGATGCATTCGACACCTTCTTTTTCGGCTTCGACAACCAGCCACGGATCGAACCGCGCACGTAATACACTCCAGGATTCACCGCCGGGCTGTAAGCTGGAAAACGTCGTTGCGCCATCCGGCGTTAACAGGGAAAGGCTTTCGTGAGTGATGCGTCGTTCAAGAGGCGCGGTCAGATGAAACTGAGGGAGGAGTTCCGCGAGTGCATGGGTATATAACCGCCCGCCGGAAAGATTTTTGCTGCCGGGGATTTCAGCGCGTTCCAGTAACAAAACGGATAAACCCGCTCGCGCGCAGCGTAACGCGCAAGCGGTGCCTGCAATACCGGCACCAATAATAATAATGTCGCAGTCGTCTTCCATGTCATGCCCCAGATATCCAGAACACAACACCCTAACATAGCGTTACTTAAGGGAAATTGACCGCCGACACACTCTTATCATTCGCCGCGATAGATACAACCAGCGGTGCAGGTTTCTTTTACCATCACCGCACTTAACAGCGGCACAACGGGTTTAACCTGATCCCAAATCCATTTTGCTAAAACTTCGCTGGTCGGGTTTTCCAGGCCTGGAATATCATTGAGATAATGGTGATCGAGGCGCTCATAAGTTGGCTTAAACGCTGCTTTCAGTTCAGCGAAATCGATAATCCAGCCCGTATGCGGATCGACTTCCCCGGTAATTTCCAGTCGCACCATAAAGGAATGCCCGTGCAGGCGACCACATTTATGCCCTTCCGGGACGTGTGGTAAGCGGTGAGCGGCTTCGAAGGTGAAATCTTTAAATAACGTGGTGGACATCATAATTTCTCTACAGGACGATAAAACCGCCGTAGAGTACCGGAAAGGCTGTTTTTTCGCATTATCTAAAACGACTTTGTTGCGCAAAATCGCTGATTTATCTTAATGATTGGCTAAATTCATTTGTTTTTCATTAGGTTGGTTAATCTATTTTGTTGTTAAAGACTATTGCTAAAACAGGTTAGTCGATTTGGTTATTAGTTATCGCTATCCCGTCTTTAATCCACACCGTTCACCCCGTTAACCTTACCTTCTCTTCTGTTTTATGGGCGCTGACAGGGCGCAGAAACAGCTTTGCTTACTGGAACATAACGACGCATGACGACACAGGTCCCACCTTCCGCGTTGCTTCCGTTGAACCCGGAGCAACTGGCACGCCTTCAGGCGGCCACGACCGATTTAACTCCCACCCAGCTTGCCTGGGTTTCTGGCTATTTCTGGGGCGTGCTCAATCAGCAGCCTGCTGCGCTTGCAGCGACGCCAGCGCCAGCCGCAGAAATGCCGGGTATAACTATTATCTCCGCCTCGCAAACCGGCAATGCGCGCCGGGTTGCTGAAGCATTACGCGATGATTTATTAGCGGCAAAACTGAACGTTAAGCTGGTGAACGCGGGCGACTATAAATTCAAACAAATCGCCAGCGAAAAACTGCTTATCGTGGTGACGTCAACGCAAGGAGAAGGGGAACCGCCGGAAGAAGCCGTCGCGCTGCATAAGTTCCTGTTCTCCAAAAAAGCGCCGAAGCTGGAAAACACCGCATTTGCCGTGTTTAGCCTCGGCGATAGCTCTTATGAATTTTTCTGCCAGTCCGGGAAAGATTTTGACAGCAAGCTGGCGGAACTGGGCGGTGAACGCCTGCTCGACCGTGTCGATGCCGACGTTGAATACCAGACCGCTGCCAGCGAGTGGCGCGCCCGCGTGGTTGATGCGCTTAAATCGCGTGCGCCTGTCGCGGCACCTTCGCAATCTGTCGCTACTGGCGCGGTAAATGAAATCCACACCAGCCCGTACAGCAAAGACGCGCCGCTGGTGGCTAGCCTCTCTGTTAACCAGAAAATTACCGGGCGTAACTCTGAAAAAGACGTTCGCCATATCGAAATTGACTTAGGTGACTCTGGCCTGCGCTATCTGCCGGGCGACGCGCTGGGCGTGTGGTATCAGAACGATCCGGCACTGGTGAAAGAACTTGTCGAACTGCTGTGGCTGAAAGGTGATGAAACTGTCACCGTTGACGGCAAAACGCTGACCCTGAGCGAAGCGCTACAGTGGCACTTCGAACTGACGGTTAACACCGCCAATATTGTTGAGAACTATGCCACGCTTACCCGCAGTGAAACGCTGCTGCCGCTGGTGGGCGATAAAGCGAAGTTGCAGCATTACGCCGCGACCACGCCGATTGTCGATATGGTGCGTTTCTCTCCGGCACAGCTTGATGCTGACGCGCTGATTAACCTGCTGCGCCCGCTGACGCCGCGCCTCTATTCCATCGCCTCATCGCAGGCGGAAGTCGAGAACGAAGTACACGTCACCGTTGGTGTGGTGCGTTACGACGTGGAAGGCCGCGCCCGTGCCGGTGGTGCCTCCAGCTTCCTCGCTGACCGCGTGGAAGAAGAGGGCGAAGTCCGCGTATTTATCGAACATAACGATAACTTCCGCCTACCAGCCAATCCAGAAACCCCGGTGATTATGATTGGCCCAGGCACCGGTATCGCGCCGTTCCGCGCCTTTATGCAGCAACGTGCTGTCGATGAAGCACCGGGTAAAAACTGGCTGTTCTTTGGTAACCCGCATTTTACGGAAGATTTCCTCTACCAGGTGGAGTGGCAGCGCTACGTCAAAGAGGGCGTGCTGACACGTATCGATCTCGCCTGGTCGCGCGATCAAAAAGAAAAAGTTTACGTACAAGACAAACTACGCGAACAGGGCGCGGAGCTGTGGCGCTGGATCAATGACGGTGCCCACATTTATGTCTGCGGCGACGCTAATCGCATGGCGAAAGACGTTGAGCAGGCACTTCTGGAAGTGATTGCAGAATTTGGTGGCATGGACACCGAAGCGGCGGATGAATTTTTAAGTGAGCTGCGCGTAGAGCGCCGTTATCAGCGAGATGTCTACTAATGAGCGAAAAACATCCAGGGCCTTTAGTGGTCGAAGGAAAACTGACAGACGCCGAGCGCATGAAGCTTGAAAGCAACTACCTGCGCGGCACCATTGCGGAAGATTTAAACGACGGCCTGACCGGCGGCTTTAAGGGCGATAACTTCCTGCTGATCCGCTTCCACGGCATGTATCAGCAGGATGACCGCGACATCCGCGCCGAACGTGCTGAACAGAAGCTGGAGCCGCGCCATGCGATGCTGTTGCGCTGCCGTCTGCCGGGTGGAGTTATCACCACCAAACAGTGGCAGGCGATCGATAAATTTGCCGGTGAAAACACCATCTATGGCAGCATTCGCCTGACCAACCGCCAGACATTCCAGTTCCACGGCATTCTGAAAAAGAACGTCAAACCGGTGCACCAGATGCTGCACTCGGTCGGTCTTGATGCGCTGGCGACCGCTAACGACATGAACCGTAACGTACTCTGCACCTCGAACCCTTACGAGTCGCAGCTGCACGCAGAAGCGTACGAGTGGGCGAAGAAAATCTCTGAACATCTGCTGCCTCGTACCCGCGCGTATGCGGAGATCTGGCTCGATCAGGAAAAAGTCGCCACCACTGATGAAGAACCGATCCTCGGCCAGACCTACCTGCCGCGTAAATTCAAAACCACGGTAGTGATCCCGCCACAGAACGATATCGATCTGCACGCCAACGACATGAACTTCGTGGCAATCGCCGAAAACGGCAAGCTGGTGGGCTTTAACCTGCTGGTGGGCGGTGGGCTTTCCATCGAACACGGCAACAAGAAAACCTACGCCCGCACGGCGAGTGAGTTTGGCTATCTGCCGCTAGAGCATACGCTAGCGGTGGCGGAAGCCGTCGTGACAACTCAGCGTGACTGGGGTAACCGAACCGATCGTAAAAATGCCAAAACCAAATACACGCTGGAGCGCGTGGGGGTTGAGACGTTTAAAGCGGAAGTGGAGCGTCGCGCGGGGATCAAATTCGAGCCGATTCGCCCGTATGAGTTTACCGGACGCGGAGATCGTATTGGCTGGGTTAAGGGCATTGATGATAACTGGCACCTGACGCTGTTTATCGAAAATGGTCGCATCCTTGATTATCCGGGGCGTCCGCTGAAAACCGGCCTGCTGGAGATCGCGAAGATCCACAAAGGTGATTTCCGCATTACGGCGAACCAGAATCTGATCATCGCCGGCGTACCGGAAAGTCAGAAAGCGAAGATCGAGAAAATTGCGCAGGCGAGCGGCCTGATGAATGTCGTCACTCCGCAGCGTGAAAACTCAATGGCTTGCGTGTCGTTCCCAACGTGTCCGTTGGCGATGGCCGAAGCTGAGCGATTCCTGCCGTCGTTTATCGACAATATCGATAATTTAATGGCAAAACATGGCGTCAGTGATGAGCATATCGTGATGCGTGTGACGGGCTGCCCGAACGGCTGTGGGCGCGCGATGCTGGCGGAAGTGGGCCTGGTGGGTAAAGCGCCGGGTCGCTACAACCTGCATCTTGGCGGCAACCGCATTGGGACACGTATCCCACGGATGTATAAAGAAAACATCACCGAGCCGGAAATCCTGGCGTCGCTTGATGAACTGATAGGGCGCTGGGCGAAAGAGCGCGAAGCGGGTGAAGGCTTCGGCGACTTTACGGTGCGTGCGGGCATCATTCGCCCGGTGCTCGATCCGGCGCGCGATTTGTGGGATTAACCATCAGCCCGGTCTTGTAGGCCTGATAAGACGTGTGAGCGTCGCATCAGGCAAGGCAAACAGTGAGGAATCTATGTCCAAACTCGATCTAAACGCCCTGAATGAACTGCCGAAGGTAGATCGCATTCTGGCGCTGGCGGAAACTAACGCCCAACTGGAAAAACTGGACGCTGAAGGCCGCGTAGCCTGGGCGCTGGATAATCTGCCCGGTGAATATGTGCTTTCTTCCAGCTTCGGCATTCAGGCGGCGGTGAGCCTGCATCTGGTGAATCAGATTCGCCCGGATATTCCAGTGATCCTCACCGATACCGGTTACTTGTTCCCGGAAACCTACCGCTTTATTGACGAGTTAACGGACAAACTCAAGCTCAACCTGAAAGTGTACCGTGCTACCGAAAGCGCAGCCTGGCAGGAAGCACGCTACGGAAAACTGTGGGAGCAGGGCGTTGAAGGCATTGAAAAGTACAATGACATCAACAAAGTCGAACCGATGAACCGGGCGCTGAAAGAACTTAACGCGCAAACGTGGTTTGCTGGCCTGCGCCGCGAACAATCCGGCAGCCGCGCCAATTTACCGGTGCTGGCAATTCAGCGTGGCGTATTTAAAGTGCTGCCGATTATCGACTGGGATAACCGAACGATATATCAGTATCTGCAAAAGCATGGCCTGAAATATCACCCATTATGGGACGAAGGATATTTATCGGTGGGCGATACCCATACAACCCGTAAATGGGAACCCGGCATGGCGGAAGAAGAAACGCGTTTCTTTGGCTTAAAAAGGGAATGTGGGTTACACGAAGGGTAAATATTGCCGGATAAATTAAACGCCTCTGTCAGAAATGATGGGGGCGTTTTTATTTTGCGAGCAGCATTCCGGCATTTAAAGGTGAACGTCGCAGGAAGAATTATCAGGTATAGAATGGCGTTGGGTGCTTGAGGCTGTCTGGCGTTAAGCATTCGCGAGGTTCCAGATGGACAAAAGCCCCAGGCGATATTTCTATCAACCTGAGGCTCGCGTTCGAACGTAGCAATTCGGATGTTAGTCTCTTCTTTGCAGGGAGGCAAGACATGCTAACAAAATATGCCCTTGTGGCAATCATAGTACTGTGTTGTACAGTACTGGGATTCACGCTCATGGTAGGCGACTCGTTATGTGAGTTGAGTATCAGAGAGCGTGGTATGGAGTTTAAGGCAGTTCTCGCTTACGAATCGAAGAAGTAGCCACCACGCGGGGGTAAAACCCCGCGTATTGAATTGTGATGGTTTGGTCTCCTGCACCATTTTTTAAATTTATATTTTTTATGTGAATATATAGTCTCTATTTATCATTATGAATTTCAAATGAAAATCATAAATTTATTCACAATATAAATGTTTTATTGGCTGATATATATCACAGATAATTTTTAAAATATGCGTAAATATCCTTTAAGTTTACTGAAGGATAAAAATATTGTGACTTTCTTTGATTTCTGGGGAAAAACCCGACGCGACGAGAAAGAAGGGGGTGACGACTATCACCTTCTTTGCTGGCATTCGCTGGATGTGGCCGCGATGGGCTATTTAATGGTTAAAAGAAATTGCTTCGGGCTGGCTGATTATTTTCGTCAATTAGGGATTTCTGACAAGGAACAGGCGGCTCAATTTTTCGCCTGGTTGTTGTGCTGGCACGATATTGGAAAATTTGCCCGCTCATTTCAGCAACTTTACCTGCACCCACAACTCAAGGTTCCGGAAGGCGCAAGAAAGAATTACGAAAAGATCTCTCATTCAACGCTGGGCTACTGGTTGTGGCATCATTATTTAAGTGAATGCGAAGAATTGCTTCCTGCCTCTTCACTCTCTACTCGCAAACTTAAACGTGTAATAGCGATGTGGATGCCCATGACTACCGGGCATCATGGTCGGCCCCCTGACCGTATTGATGAACTGGATAATTTTCTGCCTGAAGACAAAGTTGCCGCGCGAGATTTTCTCCTTGAAATCAAGGCACTGTGTCCGCTCATAGAGATTCCCACATTCTGGGATAATGACGAGGGAGTTGAACTTTTAAAACAACTTTCCTGGTATATCTCTGCAACAGTCGTACTCGCAGACTGGACGGGTTCGTCAACGCGATTTTTTCCACGCGTCGCACACCCAATGGATATTAAAGATTACTGGCAGAAAACTTTAGTTCAGGCTCAAAACGCCTTAACCGTCTTTCCTCCAAAAGCAGAAACCGCACCTTTCACCGGAGTTAATACGCTGTTTCCTTTTATTGAGCACCCGACACCATTACAGCAAAAGGTGCTGGATCTGGATATCAGCCAGCCAGGGCCACAGTTATTTATTCTGGAAGACGTGACTGGCGCAGGTAAAACAGAAGCGGCGCTTATCCTGGCGCACAGGTTGATGGCTGCGAGGAAAGCACAGGGTTTGTTTTTTGGCCTGCCAACAATGGCAACGGCCAATGCCATGTACGATCGGCTGGTCAAAACCTGGCTTGCTTTCTATTCGCCAGAGTCCCGCCCCAGCCTGGTGCTGGCACACAGTGCCCGCACATTAATGGACCGCTTCAATGAATCACTCTGGTCCGGTGATTTAGTCGGGTCAGAAGAACCGGATGAACAAACATTCAGTCAGGGATGTGCGGCCTGGTTTGCCAACAGTAACAAGAAGGCGCTACTGGCTGAAATTGGCGTCGGCACGCTGGATCAGGCGATGATGGCAGTGATGCCGTTTAAACATAATAATCTGCGGCTTCTGGGGTTGAGTAACAAAATCCTGCTGGCTGATGAGATCCATGCCTGTGATGCTTACATGTCGTGCATTCTTGAAGGGCTGATCGAGCGGCAGGCGCGTGGCGGAAACAGCGTCATTTTGCTTTCTGCTACGTTATCCCAACAGCAGCGCGACAAACTCGTCGCCGCCTTTGCGCGTGGCACAGAGGGCCAGCAAGAAGCTCCGTTCCTTGAAAAGGATGATTACCCCTGGCTGACGCATGTCACGAAATCCGATGTGAACTCACACCGGGTAGCGACGCGCAAAGACGTTGAGCGTAGCGTCAGCGTGGGTTGGCTTCATAGTGAACAAGAGAGTATTGCGCGTATCGAATCGGCGGTAAGTCAGGGAAAATGCATCGCCTGGATCCGGAATTCTGTCGATGACGCTATTAAGGTTCATCGTCAGCTGCTTGCCCGCGGCGTCATTCCCGCTTCCAGCCTTTCACTCTTTCATAGCCGCTTTGCTTTTAGCGATCGCCAGCGAATTGAAATGGAGACGCTGGCACGCTTTGGTAAAGAAGACGGTTCACTGCGTGCCGGAAAAGTCCTCATTTGTACTCAGGTCTTAGAGCAGAGCGTTGATTGTGACCTGGACGAAATGATCTCCGACCTGGCCCCTGTTGATTTGCTGATTCAGCGAGCGGGGCGATTACAGCGGCATATCCGCGATATTAATGGTCAGTTAAAGCGTGACGGAAAAGACGAGCGTTCCCCTCCTGAATTGCTGATTCTGGCTCCCGTCTGGGACGACGCTCCTGGTGACGAATGGTTCGGCAGTGCCATGCGTAACAGTGCATATGTCTATCCCGATCATGGACGAATCTGGCTGACGCAGCGTGTACTGCGTGAGCAAGGCGCTATTCAAATGCCACACGCAGCCCGCCTTCTTATTGAATCAGTCTACGGTGAGGACGTGGTAATGCCGGAAGGATTTGCCCGCAGCGAGCAGGAGCAAGTGGGCAAATATTACTGCGATCGCGCAATGGCTAAAAAGTTTGTCCTGAACTTCAAGCCTGGCTATGCCGCCAATATCAACGATTACCTTCCGGAAAAGCTGTCGACACGTCTGGCTGAGGAATCTGTTTCCCTGTGGCTGGCTACCTGTATTGCCGGTGTGGTGAAGCCTTATGCCACCGGTGCTCACGCATGGGAAATGAGCGTTGTCAGAGTGCGTCGAAGCTGGTGGAAAAAACATCGGGATGAGTTTTCTTTACTGGAAGGGGAAGCGTTCAGGCAGTGGTGCATTGAACAGCGGCAAGATCCGGAAATGGCAAACGTGATTTTAGTCACTGATGACGAAAGTTGCGGGTATTCGGCCAGGGAGGGATTGATTGGCAAGGTTGATTGAGATACCTGCGACAGGACTCTCTGAATAGTTGATACACCGAAAAGGATGGAATGATGGACAACCGACCAGGGATGGTCTTTTTTACGAGAGGATACATATGAACTCGTTTTCACTTCTGACAACCCCGTGGTTGCCCGTTCGTTTTAAAGACGGAACAACAGGCAAGCTGGCGCCAGTCGATCTGGCGGATGAAAATGTTGTCGATATCGCTGCGCCGCGGGCAGATCTCCAGGGGGCGGCA
The DNA here is from genome assembly GCF_022354085.1 of Shigella dysenteriae. Classification (NCBI taxonomy): domain Bacteria; kingdom Pseudomonadati; phylum Pseudomonadota; class Gammaproteobacteria; order Enterobacterales; family Enterobacteriaceae; genus Shigella; species Shigella dysenteriae. Next base: position 3,674,341 of record NZ_CP055055.1, on the reverse strand, counting down.
TGGCAGTTTTTGCTGGGGTTACTACAAAGCAGTTTCGCGCCAAAAGATTATCGTCGTTGGGATGATATCTGGGAAGACGGGCTGGAAGCTGAAAAGCTACGGGAAGCATTGCTGTCATTAGAACACGCTTTCCAGTTTGGCCCAGATTCACCTTCATTTATGCAGGATTTCGAGGTGCTCATGGGCGATAAAGTTCAGGTCGCTTCGCTACTGCCTGAGATTCCCGGCGCTCAAACAACGAAGTTTAATAAAGACCACTTTATTAAGCGTGGCGTGACTGAACACGTATGCTCTCATTGTTCTGCGTTAGCTCTGTTCTCCCTACAGTTAAATGCGCCGTCAGGTGGCAAAGGCTATCGCACCGGTTTACGCGGCGGTGGGCCGATGACGACTCTGATTGAATTGCAGGAGTATCAGGGCAATCAACAAGCCCCCTTGTGGCGCAAACTGTGGCTCAACGTGATGCCGCAGGATGAAGCCGACTTACCGCTACCCAAAAAATTTGACGATCTGGTTTTCCCCTGGCTTGGCCCGACGCGTACCAGCGAACTGGCCGGTGCGGTGGTAACCGATGATCAGGTCAATAAACTCCAGGCGTACTGGGGAATGCCGCGGCGTATTCGTATTGATTTTAATACCACGACAGTCGGCAACTGCGATATTTGCGGTGAGCAGGACGACGCGCTTCTGAGCCTGATGACGACCAAAAATTACGGTGCGAATTATGCCATGTGGCAGCATCCATTAACGCCTTACCGTGTACCACTTAAAGAGGGTGGCGAGTTTTACTCAGTTAAACCACAACCAGGCGGTTTAATTTGGCGCGACTGGTTAGGCCTTATCGAAACGGGTAAGTCAGAAAACAATACGGAACTTCCCGCTCTGGTGGTGAAACTCTTTAATGCCAGCAGTCTCAAGCAGGCAAAAGTAGGCCTATGGGGATTTGGCTATGATTTCGACAACATGAAAGCCCGCTGTTGGTACGAACACCGTTTCCCGCTGCTGCTCAATAAAAAAGAAGGCCAGATACCGAAACTGCGGCTGGCTGCGCAAACGGCTTCACGCATTCTAAGTCTGTTACGGAGTGCATTGAAAGAAGCATGGTTCTCCGATCCAAAAGGTGCACGGGGTGATTTCAGTTTTGTGGATATCGACTTCTGGAACAAAACTCAGCATCGCTTCCTGAGGTTAGTGCGCCAAATTGAAGAAGGTCAGGATGCGGATGAATTACTCAGCAAATGGAATAAGGAGATTTGGTTATTCTCGCGTCAGGATTTTGACGAGCGTGTATTCACCAATCCTTATGAGCCCGTTGATTTAAAACGCGTCATGACCGCGCGCAAAAAATATTTTACAACATCGGCGGAGAAGCAAAGTGCTAAAGCCGCCAGGGAGAAAAAGCAGGAGGCTGCTGAATGAGTATTGTAAAAGACGGGCACAAAGCCACGCTGCGTAAATGGCACGAAGAGTTGCAGGCTAAACGCGGCAATCGTGCCAGTCTGCGGCGTAGCACAACGGTTAATGATGTTTGCTTGTCAGAAGGGTTTCGTTCTCTGCTGATGCAGACCCACACTTTGTGGAAAATTGAAGCACAAGAGTGGCGTTTTACCGCACTGGCACTGGTCGCCGCCGTTGCCGCCAATGTTAAAGCCATTGATGAACGGCAGCCTTTTGCCGCACAGCTGGCGGCGGTAATGTCAGAGGGGCGTTTTACTTGCCTGTCGGCAGTAAAAACGCCGGATGAATTACTGCGCCAGTTACGACGCGCAGTCAAATTATTAAACGGTTCCGTCAATCTTATCTCTTTGGCAGACGATATTTTCCGCTGGTGTCAGGAGAGCGACGACCTGCTCAATCATCACCGCCGCCAGCAGCGGCCAACCGAATTTATCCGTATCCGCTGGGCGCTGGAATATTACCAGGCTGGCGACGCCGATAACGAACAAAATCAATAAAGGACTATCTCATGACAACATTTATTCAGCTTCATTTGTTAACCGCTTACCCTGCTGCCAACCTTAACCGTGATGATACTGGTGCGCCAAAAACTGTGGTACTGGGTGGTGCAACGCGTCTGCGCGTTTCCTCACAAAGTCTGAAACGTGCGTGGCGCACTTCTGCACTTTTTGAACAGGCACTGGCGGGCCATATTGGTATTCGCAGTGGGCGAATTGCGCGTGAGGCGGCAACTATCCTGATTGAGAAAGGAATCGAAGAGAAAAAAGCCATCGAATGGGCGGCAAAAATTGCAGATTATCTTGGGAAAGCTAAAAACGACAAAAAACCAAAAGATCCGCTCACTAACGCCGAAACTGAACAATTAGTTCATATCAGCCCGGCAGAATTTGACGCCGTAAAAGCGCTGGCCCATCAACTGGCAGAAGAAAAGCGCGCGCCAAAAGAGGAAGATCTCGCGTTGTTACGTAAAGACCGTATAGCGGTAGATATCGCTATGTTTGGTCGTATGCTGGCGAATAAACCTGAGTTTAATGTTGAAGCCGCCTGCCAGGTCGCGCATGCGTTTGGTGTCAGTGAAACGATTGTCGAAGATGATTTTTTCACCGCCGTTGATGATTTGCGCCAGGCCTCTGAAGATGCCGGTGCCGGGCATCTCGGAGAAACCGGATTCGGTTCAGCACTTTTCTACACCTATATCTGCATTGATAAAGATCTGCTGGTAGAAAACCTCGGCGGTGACGAAGCGTTAGCTAATCAGACCATACGCGCTTTTACGGAAGCCGCGCTTAAAGTTTCCCCAACCGGTAAACAAAATAGCTTTGCCAGCCGTGCCTACGCCTCCTGGGCGCTGGCGGAAAAAGGCACTGATCAACCGCGTTCTCTGGCGGCGGCTTTCTATGAACCCATTAATGGTACCCGTCAGTTAGATGTGGCGGTGCAGCGTATTACAACGCTTCGCGAAAACATGAATACGGTCTACGAACAGAAGACTGAATGCGCAAGTTTTGACGTGATGAACAAACAGGGAAGCATGAAGGACGTACTGGACTTTATCTGCGCGTAAGGGGCGGCTTATGAGCCAATATCTGATTTTTCAGCTTCATGGGCCAATGGCATCCTGGGGCGTCGATGCCCCCGGCGAAGTGCGTCATACCCATGAACTGCCTTCGCGCTCAGCATTGCTGGGTCTGCTGGCTGCCGGGGTAGGGATTCGGCGTGATGATACCGAACGCTTAAACGCGTTTAATCGCCACTATTCACTGGTGGTTTGCGCCAGCCGTAACCCGCGCTGGGCACGGGATTATCACACGATCCAGATGCCAAAAGAGGTGCGCAAAGCGCGTTATTTCAGCCGTCGCGAAGAGTTGAGCGACTCTGATCTTCTGAGCGCGATTATCTCCCGGCGCGACTACTACACCGACGCCTGGTGGATGGTGGCGGTGGCAACAACAGCCGATGCGCCTTACAGCCTCGAACAGTTGCAGGGCGGTTTACGCCATCCAGTTTTTCCTCTTTATCTGGGGCGAAAAAGTCATCCGCTGGCATTACCACTTGCGCCGTTACTGCTCGAAGGCAAGGCGTCTGATGTTTTACGTAACGCATACCAACAGTATCAGGATCATTTCCACGACCTGAAAGTCTCACTCCCGAAACTTCAGGATGAATGCTGGTGGGAAGGGGAGCACGACGGCCTGGTCGTGAGCAAAATATTACGCCGCCGGGATGTTCCTTTAAATCGCCAGCAGTGGCTGTTTGGGGAACGCACCGTCAATCAGGGGCCGTGGCTCAGCAAGGAGGAACCATGTACCTCTCAAGAATAACCTTACATACCGCTCAGCTTTTGCCTGCGCAGTTGCTGCATCTGGTGGATCGCGGTGAATATGTGATGCATCAGTGGCTGTGGGATCTCTTCCCTGGCGGCAAAGAAAGGCAATTTCTTTATCGTCGGGAGGAACTTCAGGGTGCGTTTCGCTTTTTTGTCCTCTCGCAGGAACGCCCGGCGGAAAGTGAAACTTTCACTATCGAATGCCGGTCATTTGCTCCGGAGCTGCGTACCGGACAATCCCTTTGTTTCAACCTGCGGGCGAATCCCACAATTTGTAAAGCGGGCAAGCGCCACGATCTGCTGATGGAGGCGAAACGGCAGGTGAGGGGACAGGCGGAAGGGCGTGATGTCTGGTTGCATCAACAACAGGCGGCGCTGGACTGGCTGGCAGCGCAGGGGGAGAGAAGCGGTTTTACACTGCTGGATACCTCGGTTGATGCCTACCGACAACAGCAACTGCGGCGGGAAAACTCCCGGCAACTGATCCAGTTCAGTAGCGTGGATTATACGGGGATGCTTACGGTCACCGATCCCGGGTTATTTCTGCAACGTCTCAGCCAGGGGTATGGCAAAAGCCGCGCGTTCGGCTGTGGTCTGATGCTGATCAAACCCGGAGCAGAGGCGTGACGTTTGTACCACTGAGTCCGATCCCGTTAAAAGATCGCACCTCTATGATCTTCCTCCAGTACGGTCAAATCGACGTACTGGACGGCGCTTTCGTGCTGATCGACAAAACCGGGATCCGCACGCACATTCCGGTGGGATCGGTCGCCTGCATTATGCTCGAACCGGGAACGAGAGTTTCCCACGCGGCGGTGCATCTGGCCGCCACGGTGGGAACACTGCTGGTCTGGGTCGGTGAAGCGGGCGTTCGCGTTTACTCTTCCGGACAACCCGGAGGGGCGCGGGCAGATAAATTACTCTACCAGGCAAAGCTGGCTTTAACGGAAGATCTACGCCTGAAGGTGGTGCGCAAAATGTATGAATTACGTTTTCGTGAGCCACCGCCAGCTCGCCGTTCAGTGGATCAGCTACGGGGAATTGAGGGATCCCGCGTTCGCCAGACCTATGCATTACTGGCGAAACAATATGGTGTGAAATGGAATGGACGCAAATACGATCCTAAAGACTGGGAAAAAGGCGATGTTGTGAATCGCTGCATCAGTGCTGCCACATCATGTCTGTACGGTATTTCTGAAGCGGCAGTATTAGCCGCGGGATATGCGCCCGCTATTGGATTTATTCATAGTGGCAAACCGCTTTCATTTGTTTATGACATAGCCGATATCATTAAATTTGATTCGGTTGTGCCAAAGGCATTTGAAATAGCGGCAAGACACCCGGCAGAATCTGATAAAGAAGTCAGATTAGCCTGTCGCGATATTTTCCGTAGCACTAAGTTAACGGGCAAATTAATACCGTTAATTGAGGAAGTCCTTGCTGCAGGTGAAATTGAACCACCACAACCCGCGCCGGATATGTTACCGCCTGCCATCCCTGAACCTGAAACGCTGGGTGATAGTGGTCACCGGGGGCGCGGCGGATGAGCATGGTCGTGGTTGTTACAGAAAATGTCCCTCCGCGCTTACGTGGACGGCTCGCAATCTGGCTACTGGAAGTGCGTGCCGGTGTGTATGTTGGTGATACATCAAAACGTATTCGGGAGATGATCTGGCAGCAAATTACCCAACTGGCTGGTTGCGGAAATGTGGTGATGGCCTGGGCGACCAATACCGAGTCGGGTTTTGAATTTCAGACCTGGGGAGAAAACAGACGTATTCCGGTGGATTTGGATGGGTTACGTTTGGTTTCTTTTCTTCCTGTTGATAATCAATAGGTTATGTGTTCTTTAAAAATAAGGAAATGTTTGAATTTAGTTGGTAGATTGTTGATGTGGAATAAATTTGTTTAAAAACAGATATGTATGCTTAGTGTGTTCCCCGCGCCAGCGGGGATAAACCGACGGGCAGGGACTGACGTTGGAGCAGGCGATCGTGTTCCCCGCGCCAGCGGGGATAAACCGTTCGGTCGCGATTTGGGCTTGTGTTTGGGTGTGTGTTCCCCGCGCCAGCGGGGATAAACCGCGTGATCTGCTGGCACCCGTCGCGGCAGGTGGGTGTTCCCCGCGCCAGCGGGGATAAACCGGCGGCGTTTTTGTCGCTGGGTGGCATCATTAGGTGTTCCCCGCGCCAGCGGGGATAAACCGGCTGCAGTAATCGGGAAGATGGGCGGTTTGTGGTGTTCCCCGCGCCAGCGGGGATAAACCGGCGGTCCACGGCACACAGGATCCGTGTATAAAGTGTTCCCCGCGCCAGCGGGGATAAACCGGGCGCACTGGATGCGATGATGGATATCACTTAGAATTCCCCGCCCCTGCGGTAGAACACCCAGCTCCCATTTTCCAACCCATCAAGACGCCTTCGCCAGCTCCTTCACCAACGGTAGCATTATCCGCATAACATCACGGCAGCGACGTTCTATTCTTCCAGGAAGTGCCTTATCAATATGCTGTTGATTATCCAGTCTTACGTCATGCCAGCTATTTCCCGCAGGGAATGCGGCTGTTTTTGCGCGTTGCTGATAACCATCCTTATTCCCAAGATTCCAGTTAGTCGCTTCCACCGAAAGTACAGCAATGCCCGCTTTGTCGAATATTTCTGCGTCATTACAACACCCAGTGCCTTTCGGATAATTTTTATTCAAACCCGGATTGGTCGTTGCGGCAATTCCGTGACTGCGGGCAATTGCCAGCGCCCGGTCGCGCGTTAATTTCCTTACTGCTTCAGGTGTTTTTACGCCACTGTTGAAATACAGCTTATCGCCAACGATCAGATTATCGAGATTAATCACCAATAAAGTATTTTTCTTTTCGGTGTCACTCATCCGCTTGAGTAAATTCTCAGCGCCTAATTTCCCTTCCTCTTCGCCGCTGGTCGCCACAAATCGAATACCATACTCGGTAGGCGTATTTTTCAGGCGTTCTGCCAGTTCCAGCATGACACCTAAACCTGCGGCGTTATCATCCATTCCTTGTAACGTCAGCCCGCCGAGATTGGCATCGGCGTCAGCATCGCTCAGCGGGGCGTAAGTATCCAGATGCGCCATAATGATGATCTGCTGCGGCGCTTTGCCTACATGAGCGGCAATCACCGTACTTCCCGTCACGTTATGCCAGCTCTTACGATTATCGCGGGCGGTATAAATATACCGACTATTAAATGTCCGAATATCACTGCGATAACCCATTTGCTGAAACTGTTGGCGAATATAATCGGCAGATAACATTTCTGCAGGAGTTCCGGTCATGCGTCCCGGAAAGAAAATAGCAATATGTCGTGCCTGAGTATTAGCAAAATCGCCAGGTTTAGGTGACGAGGCGTGTACGGGGAGAATAAAGCATACGCCGAGCGCCAGGGCAGCGGTACGGTGGCGCAATGCGGAAAACATAGTGAGTCCTTAAATACCATGCAAATTTTTTTACCGCCATAGTATGAAACTGCCGCTGCGCTAAAACAATTTCAAATCTTCCTAAACGCCCGAAATCCGGTGCCTTAAGCACTTTTTGATATTAGCTTTGCCAAATCGTTATTCCGTTAAGGAACTACTCATTCTAATTGGTAATTTCATTCGTTCTCTTACGCTCCCTATAGTCGAAACATCTGATGGCAAGAAAATAGCGGTATTGCAAAGGAACGGTTATGGATCAAATACGACTTACTCACCTGCGGCAACTGGAGGCGGAAAGCATCCACATTATTCGCGAGGTGGCGGCAGAATTCTCAAATCCGGTGATGCTCTACTCTATCGGTAAAGATTCCAGCGTCATGCTGCATCTGGCGCGCAAGGCGTTTTATCCAGGTACGCTGCCTTTCCCGTTGCTGCATGTCGATACCGGCTGGAAATTCCGCGAGATGTATGAGTTCCGCGATCGTACGGCGAAAGCCTACGGCTGCGAGCTGCTGGTGCATAAAAACCCGGAAGGCGTGGCGATGGGGATTAATCCATTCGTGCACGGCAGCGCGAAACATACCGATATTATGAAAACTGAAGGCCTGAAACAGGCGCTGAACAAATACGGTTTTGATGCCGCCTTCGGTGGTGCGCGCCGTGACGAAGAGAAATCCCGCGCTAAAGAGCGAATCTACTCTTTCCGTGACCGCTTCCATCGCTGGGATCCGAAAAATCAGCGCCCGGAGCTGTGGCACAACTACAACGGGCAAATTAACAAAGGCGAAAGCATCCGCGTCTTCCCGCTCTCTAACTGGACCGAGCAGGATATCTGGCAATACATCTGGCTGGAAAATATCGACATTGTTCCGTTGTATCTCGCTGCGGAACGTCCGGTTCTGGAACGCGACGGTATGTTGATGATGATTGATGACAACCGTATCGACCTGCAACCGGGCGAAGTGATTAAAAAACGGATGGTGCGCTTCCGCACGCTGGGCTGCTGGCCGCTGACCGGTGCGGTTGAGTCGAATGCACAAACGCTGCCGGAGATCATCGAAGAGATGCTGGTTTCCACCACCAGTGAACGTCAGGGGCGCGTGATTGACCGCGACCAGGCTGGTTCTATGGAGCTGAAAAAACGTCAGGGGTATTTTTAAGATGAACACCGCACTTGCACAACAAATCGCCAATGAAGGCGGCGTCGAAGCCTGGATGATTGCGCAACAACATAAAAGCCTGCTGCGCTTTCTGACCTGTGGCAGCGTCGATGACGGCAAAAGCACTCTGATTGGTCGCCTGCTGCACGATACTCGCCAAATCTATGAAGATCAGCTCTCATCACTGCATAACGACAGCAAACGACACGGTACCCAGGGCGAGAAACTGGATTTGGCGTTGCTGGTGGATGGCCTGCAAGCTGAACGCGAACAGGGTATTACTATCGACGTGGCTTACCGTTATTTCTCTACCGAGAAGCGTAAATTTATTATCGCCGACACCCCCGGGCACGAGCAGTATACCCGCAATATGGCGACCGGCGCGTCAACGTGTGAGCTGGCGATCTTATTGATCGACGCCCGTAAAGGCGTGCTCGATCAAACCCGTCGTCACAGTTTTATCTCCACGCTGCTGGGGATCAAACATCTGGTCGTAGCGATCAACAAAATGGATCTGGTGGATTACAGTGAAGAGACATTCACCCGCATTCGTGAAGACTACCTGACTTTCGCCGAACAGTTACCTGGCAATCTGGATATCCGCTTTGTGCCGCTCTCCGCACTGGAAGGCGACAACGTGGCTTCGCAAAGTGAAAGTATGCCGTGGTACAGCGGTCCGACATTGCTTGAAGTGCTGGAAACCGTGGAGATCCAGCGAGTGGTGGATGCCCAGCCAATGCGCTTCCCGGTGCAGTACGTTAACCGCCCGAATCTCGATTTTCGTGGCTACGCCGGAACGCTGGCATCCGGTCGCGTGGAAGTCGGGCAACGTGTCAAAGTGTTGCCCTCTGGTGTGGAATCAAACGTCGCGCGGATAGTTACTTTTGATGGCGATCGCGAAGAAGCCTTTGCCGGAGAAGCGATCACCCTGGTGCTGACGGATGAGATCGACATCAGCCGTGGCGATCTGCTGCTGGCGGCAGACGAAGCGTTACCAGCTGTGCAGAGCGCGTCGGTGGATGTGGTATGGATGGCGGAACAGCCGCTTTCCCCGGGCCAGAGTTATGACATCAAAATTGCCGGTAAGAAGACGCGTGCTCGTGTTGATGGCATTCGTTATCAGGTTGATATTAATAACCTTACCCAACGCGAAGTTGAAAACCTGCCGCTGAACGGCATCGGCCTGGTGGATCTCACTTTTGACGAGCCACTGGTGTTAGATCGTTATCAGCAAAACCCGGTTACCGGTGGGCTGATTTTTATCGATCGCCTGAGCAATGTGACCGTGGGCGCCGGTATGGTGCACGAGCCAGTTAGCCAGTCAACTGCTGCGCCATCTGAATTCAGTGCATTCGAACTGGAATTGAATGCTCTGGTTCGCCGCCACTTTCCGCACTGGGGCGCGCGCGATTTGCTGGGAGATAAATAATGGCGCTGCATGACGAAAACGTCGTCTGGCATAGCCATCCGGTCACTGTGCAACAACGCGAGCTACACCACGGTCATCGTGGTGTAGTGTTGTGGTTTACCGGCCTCTCCGGGTCCGGTAAATCAACGGTCGCCGGGGCGCTGGAGGAGGCGTTACATAAACTCGGCGTCAGTACGTATCTGCTGGATGGCGACAATGTTCGCCACGGATTATGCAGCGATCTCGGTTTTAGCGATGCCGATCGTAAAGAGAATATCCGTCGCGTCGGTGAAGTGGCGAATTTGATGGTTGAAGCCGGACTGGTGGTGCTGACCGCATTTATCTCGCCACACCGCGCCGAACGCCAGATGGTTCGCGAACGCGTAGGAGAAGGGCGCTTTATCGAAGTGTTTGTCGATACGCCGCTGGCGATTTGCGAAGCCCGCGATCCAAAAGGCTTATATAAGAAAGCGCGTGCCGGTGAACTGCGCAACTTTACGGGAATAGATTCCGTTTACGAAGCGCCTGAATCGGCAGAAATTCATCTCAATGGTGAACAATTAGTAACAAATTTGGTACAGCAATTATTAGATCTGTTGAGACAGAACGATATTATCAGATCCTGAGACACCACCGGGTTTCCATGCCCGGTTCGTCAAAGTAACAGGATCAAATATGCGTAATAGCCATAACATTACACTAACAAATAACGACAGCCTTACTGAGGATGAAGAAACCACATGGTCACTGCCTGGTGCCGTGGTCGGTTTTATCTCCTGGTTATTTGCGCTGGCGATGCCGATGTTGATTTATGGCTCTAACACGCTGTTCTTCTTTATCTACACCTGGCCTTTCTTTCTGGCGCTGATGCCCGTTGCGGTAGTGGTGGGGATTGCGCTGCATTCATTGATGGACGGAAAGCTACGCTACAGTATTGTTTTCACCCTGGTGACAGTAGGCATTATGTTTGGCGCACTGTTTATGTGGCTACTGGGCTAATTTGTACTTTCTCGTCTCCTCTGTTCATAATTCAAACCGTAACTAATAATGAGATTATGTTCTGCACGCCCTGGGTATACGTAACAATGGACAAATGTGGTACATTTGCCCGCGTTGTCGCGGTATCCCCAACAGAGGATGTAGAGTCGTCTTCGGATGCATGGGATGATGATGCCGTTTTTCAGGGGGCAGGATGGGTAAACTAACGCTGCTGTTGCTGGCTATTCTGGTCTGGCTACAGTATTCGCTGTGGTTCGGTAAGAACGGTATACATGACTATACCCGCGTCAATGATGATGTGGCGGCACAGCAAGCTACAAACGCGAAACTTAAAGCGCGAAACGATCAACTTTTTGCCGAAATTGACGATCTCAATGGCGGCCAGGAGGCGCTCGAAGAGCGTGCGCGTAATGAACTCAGCATGACCAGGCCGGGCGAAACTTTTTATCGTCTGGTGCCTGACGCGTCGAAGCGCGCACAGTCTGCGGGGCAAAACAATCGATAAATCAGCCCGGGAATTAACATGGCAACCACTCATTTGGATGTTTGCGCCGTGGTTCCGGCGGCCGGATTTGGCCGTCGAATGCAAACGGAATGTCCTAAGCAATATCTCTCAATCGGTAATCAAACCATTCTTGAACACTCGGTGCATGCGCTGCTGGCGCATCCCCGGGTGAAACGTGTCGTCATTGCCATAAGTCCTGGCGATAGCCGTTTTGCACAACTTCCTCTGGCGAATCATCCGCAAATCACCGTTGTAGATGGCGGTGATGAGCGTGCCGATTCCGTGCTGGCAGGTTTGAAAGCCGCTGGCGACGCGCAGTGGGTATTGGTGCATGACGCCGCTCGTCCTTGTCTGCATCAGGATGACCTGGCGCGATTGTTGGCGTTGAGCGAAACCAGCCGCACGGGGGGGATCCTCGCCGCACCAGTGCGCGATACTATGAAACGTGCCGAACCGGGCAAAAATGCCATTGCTCATACCGTTGATCGCAACGGCTTATGGCACGCGCTGACGCCGCAATTTTTCCCTCGTGAGCTGTTACATGACTGTCTGACGCGCGCTCTAAATGAAGGCGCGACTATTACCGACGAAGCCTCGGCGCTGGAATATTGCGGATTCCATCCTCAGTTGGTCGAAGGCCGTGCGGATAACATTAAAGTCACGCGCCCGGAGGATTTGGCACTGGCCGAGTTTTACCTCACCCGAACCATCCATCAGGAGAATACATAATGCGAATTGGACACGGTTTTGACGTACACGCCTTTGGCGGTGAAGGCCCAATTATCATTGGTGGCGTACGCATTCCTTACGAAAAAGGATTGCTGGCGCATTCTGATGGCGACGTGGCGCTCCATGCGTTGACCGATGCATTGCTTGGCGCGGCGGCGCTGGGGGATATCGGCAAGCTGTTCCCGGATACCGATCCGGCATTTAAAGGTGCCGACAGCCGCGAGCTGCTACGCGAAGCCTGGCGTCGTATTCAGGCGAAGGGTTATACCCTTGGCAACGTCGATGTCACTATCATCGCTCAGGCACCGAAGATGTTGCCGCACATTCCACAAATGCGCGTGTTTATTGCCGAAGATCTCGGCTGCCATATGGATGATGTTAACGTGAAAGCCACTACTACGGAAAAACTTGGATTTACCGGACGTGGGGAAGGGATTGCCTGTGAAGCGGTGGCGCTACTCATTAAGGCAACAAAATGATTGAGTTTGATAATCTCACTTACCTCCACGGTAAACCGCAAGGCACCGGGCTGCTGAAAGCCAATCCGGAAGACTTTGTGGTGGTGGAAGATTTGGGCTTTGAGCCTGATGGTGAAGGTGAGCATATTCTGGTTAGAATCCTCAAAAACGGCTGCAATACCCGTTTTGTGGCGGATGCACTGGCGAAATTCCTGAAAATTCATGCCCGTGAAGTCAGCTTTGCTGGGCAAAAAGACAAACATGCTGTTACAGAACAGTGGTTATGCGCTCGCGTGCCGGGCAAGGAAATGCCCGATCTGAGCGCCTTTCAATTGGAAGGCTGCCAGGTGCTGGAGTATGCGCGGCACAAGCGCAAGCTGCGTTTAGGGGCGCTGAAAGGTAACGCCTTTACCCTGGTTCTGCGCGAAGTGAGCAATCGCGATGACGTTGAACAACGTCTGATCGATATTTGCGTAAAAGGTGTACCGAACTACTTCGGTGCCCAACGTTTTGGGATTGGCGGTAGCAACTTGCAGGGCGCGCTGCGCTGGGCGCAAACCAATACTCCGGTGCGCGATCGCAATAAACGGAGTTTTTGGTTGTCGGCAGCCCGCAGTGCGTTGTTTAATCAGATTGTTGCTGAGCGCCTCAAAAAAGCAGACGTTAATCAAGTTGTTGACGGCGATGCGCTACAATTAGCCGGACGTGGTAGCTGGTTTGTAGCAACCACCGAAGAACTGGCGGAATTACAGCGTCGCGTCAACGATAAAGAGCTGATGATAACCGCCGCATTGCCGGGCAGTGGCGAATGGGGAACTCAGCGTGAAGCGCTGGCATTCGAACAAGCAGCTGTCGCCGCAGAAACTGAATTACAAGCTTTACTGGTGCGCGAAAAAGTTGAAGCCGCGCGCAGAGCGATGCTGCTGTATCCGCAACAATTAAGCTGGAATTGGTGGGATGACGTCACCGTAGAGATCCGTTTCTGGCTTCCGGCGGGTAGTTTTGCAACCAGCGTTGTCAGGGAACTTATCAACACAACAGGTGATTATGCGCATATTGCTGAGTAATGATGACGGGGTACATGCACCCGGTATACAAACGCTGGCGAAAGCCTTGCGTGAGTTTGCTGACGTTCAGGTGGTCGCCCCCGATCGTAACCGCAGCGGCGCTTCAAATTCTCTGACACTGGAATCCTCCCTGCGCACGTTTACCTTTGAAAATGGTGATATTGCTGTGCAAATGGGAACCCCGACCGATTGCGTCTATCTTGGCGTGAATGCTCTGATGCGTCCGCGCCCGGACATTGTTGTGTCCGGAATTAACGCCGGGCCGAATCTGGGGGATGATGTTATTTATTCCGGTACGGTAGCCGCCGCGATGGAAGGCCGTCATTTAGGTTTTCCGGCGCTTGCCGTCTCGCTTGACGGGCATAAACATTACGACACTGCCGCGGCGGTAACCTGTTCAATTTTGCGCGCACTGTGTAAAGAGCCGCTGCGCACCGGACGTATTCTTAATATTAACGTTCCGGATTTACCATTGGATCAAATCAAAGGTATTCGCGTGACGCGCTGCGGTACACGACATCCGGCAGATCAGGTGATCCCGCAGCAAGATCCGCGCGGCAATACGCTGTACTGGATTGGCCCGCCGGGCGGTAAATGTGATGCCGGTCCGGGGACCGATTTTGCTGCGGTAGATGAGGGCTATGTCTCCATCACGCCGCTGCATGTGGATTTAACTGCGCATAGCGCGCAAGATGTGGTTTCAGACTGGTTAAACAGCGTGGGAGTTGGCACGCAATGGTAAGCAGACGCGTACAAGCACTTCTGGATCAATTACGTGCGCAAGGTATTCAGGATGAGCAGGTGCTGAATGCACTTGCCGCCGTGCCGCGTGAAAAATTCGTTGATGAAGCGTTTGAACAAAAAGCCTGGGACAATATCGCTTTGCCGATAGGTCAGGGGCAGACAATTTCGCAGCCGTATATGGTGGCGCGAATGACCGAATTACTCGAGCTGACGCCGCAGTCGCGGGTGCTGGAAATTGGCACCGGTTCGGGATATCAAACGGCAATCCTGGCGCATCTTGTCCAGCATGTTTGCTCGGTCGAACGGATTAAAGGTTTGCAGTGGCAGGCGCGTCGCCGTCTGAAAAATCTTGATTTACATAATGTTTCAACCCGTCATGGCGATGGATGGCAAGGTTGGCAGGCACGTGCGCCGTTTGACGCTATCATTGTTACGGCGGCACCGCCGGAAATTCCAACTGCGCTAATGACGCAGCTGGACGAAGGCGGGATTCTCGTCTTACCCGTAGGGGAGGAGCACCAGTATTTGAAACGGGTGCGTCGTCGGGGAGGCGAATTTATTATCGATACCGTGGAGGCCGTGCGCTTTGTCCCTTTAGTGAAGGGTGAGCTGGCTTAAAACGTGAGGAAATACCTGGATTTTTCCTGGTTATTTTGCCGCAGGTCAGCGTATCGTGAACATCTTTTCCAGTGTTCAGTATGGTGCCTTGCACGGTAATTATGTCACTGGTTATTAACCAATTTTTCCTGGGGGATAAATGAGCGCGGGAAGCCCAAAATTCACCGTTCGCCGCATTGCGGCTTTGTCACTGGTTTCGCTATGGCTGGCAGGCTGTTCTGACACTTCAAATCCACCGGCACCGGTCAGCTCCGTTAATGGCAATGCGCCTGCAAATACCAATTCTGGTATGTTGATTACGCCGCCGCCGAAAATGGGGACGACGTCTACAGCGCAGCAACCGCAAATTCAGCCGGTACAGCAGCCACAAATTCAGGCCACTCAACAACCGCAAATCCAGCCAGTGCAGCCAGTAGCTCAGCAGCCGGTACAGATGGAAAACGGACGCATCGTCTATAACCGTCAGTATGGGAACATTCCGAAAGGCAGTTATAGCGGCAGTACCTATACCGTGAAAAAAGGCGACACGCTTTTCTATATCGCCTGGATTACTGGCAACGATTTCCGTGACCTTGCTCAGCGCAACAATATTCAGGCACCATACGCGCTGAACGTCGGTCAGACCTTACAGGTGGGGAATGCTTCCGGTACGCCAATCACTGGCGGAAATGCCATTACCCAGGCCGACGCAGCAGAGCAAGGAGTTGTGATCAAGCCTGCACAAAATTCCACCGTTGCTGTTGCGTCGCAACCGACAATTACGTATTCTGAGTCTTCGGGTGAACAGAGTGCTAACAAAATGTTGCCGAACAACAAGCCAACTGCGACCACGGTCACAGCGCCTGTAACGGTACCAACAGCAAGCACAACCGAGCCGACTGTCAGCAGTACATCAACCAGTACGCCTATCTCCACCTGGCGCTGGCCGACTGAGGGCAAAGTGATCGAAACCTTTGGCGCTTCTGAGGGGGGCAACAAGGGGATTGATATCGCAGGCAGCAAAGGACAGGCAATTATCGCGACCGCAGATGGCCGCGTTGTTTATGCCGGTAACGCGCTGCGCGGCTACGGTAATCTGATTATCATCAAACATAATGATGATTACCTGAGTGCCTACGCCCATAACGACACAATGCTGGTCCGGGAACAACAAGAAGTGAAGGCGGGGCAAAAAATAGCAACCATGGGTAGCACCGGAACCAGTTCAACACGCTTGCATTTTGAAATTCGTTACAAGGGGAAATCCGTAAACCCGCTGCGTTATTTGCCGCAGCGATAAATCGGCGGAACCAGGCTTTTGCTTGAATGTTCCGTCAAGGGATCACGGGTAGGAGCCACCTTATGAGTCAGAATACGCTGAAAGTTCATGATTTAAATGAAGATGCGGAATTTGATGAGAACGGAGTTGAGGTTTTTGACGAAAAGGCCTTAGTAGAAGAGGAACCCAGTGATAACGATTTGGCCGAAGAGGAACTGTTATCGCAGGGAGCCACACAGCGTGTGTTGGACGCGACTCAGCTTTACCTTGGTGAGATTGGTTATTCACCACTGTTAACGGCCGAAGAAGAAGTTTATTTTGCGCGTCGCGCACTGCGTGGAGATGTCGCCTCTCGCCGCCGGATGATCGAGAGTAACTTGCGTCTGGTGGTAAAAATTGCCCGCCGTTATGGCAATCGTGGTCTGGCGTTGCTGGACCTTATCGAAGAGGGCAACCTGGGGCTGATCCGCGCGGTAGAGAAGTTTGACCCGGAACGTGGTTTCCGCTTCTCAACATACGCAACCTGGTGGATTCGCCAGACGATTGAACGGGCGATTATGAACCAAACCCGTACTATTCGTTTGCCGATTCACATCGTAAAGGAGCTGAACGTTTACCTGCGAACCGCACGTGAGTTGTCCCATAAGCTGGACCATGAACCAAGTGCGGAAGAGATTGCAGAGCAACTGGATAAGCCAGTTGATGACGTCAGCCGTATGCTTCGTCTTAACGAGCGCATTACCTCGGTAGACACCCCGCTGGGTGGTGATTCCGAAAAAGCGTTGCTGGACATCCTGGCCGATGAAAAAGAGAACGGTCCGGAAGATACCACGCAAGATGACGATATGAAGCAGAGCATCGTCAAATGGCTGTTCGAGCTGAACGCCAAACAGCGTGAAGTGCTGGCACGTCGATTCGGTTTGCTGGGGTACGAAGCGGCAACACTGGAAGATGTCGGTCGTGAAATTGGCCTCACCCGTGAACGTGTTCGCCAGATTCAGGTTGAAGGCCTGCGCCGTTTGCGCGAAATCCTGCAAACGCAGGGGCTGAATATCGAAGCGCTGTTCCGCGAATAAGTAAGCATCTGTCAGAAAGGCCAGTCTCAAGCGAGGCTGGCCTTTTTCTTTTGTTTGGGAAGCTTGTGTTTTTGTCGCCTGGATAAGACACGTCAGCGTCCTACCCGGCAATTTGCATCCTATGTGTTCATCATCTTGCGCACCAGCTGCACAAACAGCTCCTGCTCTTCTGCACTCAAACGCCCCAAAAATTCCTCATCCACGCTGTCACCAATCGGTATCGCCGCAGCAAGTACCTTTTCTCCTTCGGCAGTCAGCCAGACAAAGCGTCGCCGCTTGTCAGCGGCGTCATGTTCACGTCTGACTAAGCCACGATTCTCCATTCTTGCCAACATTTCTGCCAACGTTGCTTTGGTGCTGACTGCTGCTTCTATCAGTGCCACCTGTTCGATACCAGGCTTATCAGCAATGGCGCGCATCACCGCATACTGTGGTTTGGTCAGGTCAGGTAACTCGTGCTGCCAGCGAGCCGTGTGCTGCTGAAAAAGCTGTCGTAACTGATGGAACGCTTTATTTCGTAACGCCATGTAAACTCCGGGCTAATTCTCTGTCGCTATCATAGCGGTTTTTTAGTGACGAAGAAGATGTTGTTACTTTTCAATCCTTGCCGCTGTGGAAATGAAGGAGTATGTTAATAATAACGTTCGTATACGAACAATTAAGAGAATAAGCAATGAAACTGATCGTCGGGATGACAGGGGCTACCGGTGCGCCTCTTGGTGTGGCATTACTGCAAGCGCTGCGGGAGATGCCGAATGTCGAGACTCATCTGGTGATGTCGAAGTGGGCGAAAACCACCATTGAACTGGAAACGCCTTACAGCGCTCGCGATGTTGCTGCCCTCGCAGACTTCAGCCATAACCCGGCGGATCAGGCGGCGACCATCTCCTCAGGTTCCTTTCGTACCGACGGCATGATCGTTATTCCGTGCAGTATGAAAACGCTCGCCGGTATCCGCGCTGGTTACGCCGATGGCTTGGTAGGGCGCGCGGCGGACGTCGTGCTCAAAGAAGGCCGCAAACTGGTGCTGGTGCCGCGTGAAATGCCGCTTAGCACCATCCATCTCGAAAATATGCTCGCACTTTCACGCATGGGCGTGGCGATGGTGCCGCCGATGCCTGCCTTTTATAACCATCCCAAAACGGTAGATGACATTGTCCACCATGTGGTAGCCCGCGTGCTGGATCAATTTGGCCTCGAACATCCCCACGCCAGGCGCTGGCAAGGATTGCCGCAGGCCCGGAATTTTTCTCAGGAGAATGAATAATGGCATTTGATGATTTACGCAGCTTTTTACAGGCGCTTGATGACCACGGCCAGTTACTGAAAATCAGCGAAGAGGTGAACGCGGAACCGGATCTGGCAGCAGCAGCTAACGCCACCGGGCGTATCGGCGACGGCGCGCCCGCGCTGTGGTTTGATAATATTCGCGGCTTTACCGATGCCCGCGTGGCAATGAACACCATCGGTTCCTGGCAGAATCATGCGATTTCCCTCGGCCTGTCGCCAAACACCCCGGTCAAAAAGCAGATTGATGAGTTTATCCGCCGCTGGGATAACTTCCCGATTGCCCCGGAGCGCCGCGCCAATCCAGCCTGGGCGCAGAACACCGTCGATGGCGACGAGATCAACCTGTTCGATATCCTGCCGCTGTTTCGTTTAAACGATGGCGATGGCGGTTTCTATCTCGACAAAGCGTGCGTGGTTTCCCGCGATCCGCTCGACCCGGATAACTTCGGCAAGCAGAACGTCGGCATCTACCGCATGGAAGTGAAGGGCAAGCGTAAGCTCGGCCTGCAACCGGTGCCGATGCACGATATCGCCCTGCATCTGCATAAAGCAGAAGAGCGCGGTGAAGATCTACCGATTGCGATCACGCTCGGTAACGATCCGATCATCACGCTGATGGGCGCAACGCCACTGAAATACGATCAATCTGAGTACGAAATGGCAGGCGCGCTGCGTGAAAGCTCGTACCCGATCGCCACCGCCCCGCTGACCGGTTTTGATGTGCCGTGGGGTTCAGAAGTGATCCTCGAAGGGGTCATCGAAAGCCGTAAACGCGAAATCGAGGGGCCGTTCGGTGAGTTTACCGGGCACTACTCCGGCGGGCGCAACATGACCGTGGTGCGCATCGATAAAGTCTCTTACCGCACCAGGCCGATTTTCGAATCGCTGTACCTCGGCATGCCGTGGACCGAAATCGACTACCTGATGGGGCCAGCCACCTGTGTGCCGCTGTATCAGCAACTGAAAGCCGAGTTCCCGGAAGTGCAGGCGGTAAACGCCATGTACACCCACGGCCTGCTGGCGATTATCTCCACCAAAAAACGCTACGGCGGCTTTGCCCGCGCGGTGGGCCTGCGTGCGATGACCACGCCGCACGGTCTGGGCTACGTAAAGATGGTGATTATGGTCGATGAAGACGTTGACCCGTTCAACCTGCCGCAGGTGATGTGGGCGCTCTCCTCGAAAGTAAATCCGGCAGGGGATTTGGTGCAGTTGCCGAATATGTCCGTGCTGGAACTCGACCCAGGCTCAAGCCCGGCGGGGATCACCGACAAGCTGATTATCGACGCCACCACGCCTGTCGCCCCGGACAACCGTGGTCACTACAGCCAGCCGGTGGTGGATTTGCCGGAAACCAAAGCCTGGGCTGAAAAACTGACCGCTATGCTGGCTGCACGTAAATAAGGAGAAGAAGATGATTTGTCCACGTTGTGCCGATGAACAGATTGAAGTGATGGCGAAATCGCCGGTGAAAGATGTCTGGACGGTATATCAGTGCCAGCATTGCCTTTATACCTGGCGCGATACCGAACCGCTACGCCGCACCAGCCGCGAACATTATCCCGAAGCGTTCCGCATGACGCAGAAAGATATTGATGACGCGCCAATGGTGCCGAGCATTCCGCCGCTGCTGGCGGAAGGTAAGCGCTAATAAAAAGTGCCGGGTAGTGGCTTTGCTTTACCCGGCCTCATTACTTTATTTTATAAAATGACAGCCGCCCGCTTTTCGGCGATCCGGTATCAATATAAATCTGGTTAGCGAACGTCTGAATGTTATCAAACATCATATGTCCAAATATAAAATAATCAGCGCCGTTTATTTGTTGTAACTCGCCATTAAGCGATTTCTGCACACGATCAACAGGCCAGAGTAATTCGCTCTCCGCTATTTCTTTACCAAAGAGATATTCACTCCCCGGATAATCTGCATGTGCGATGACATATTTTATGTTGTCGTTAGTGATTTCAATAATATGTGGAAGGTGATGGAATTTCAGCAACAGATCTGTAGATTCTTTTTGCTCTGAATCATTTAAATCGAAAAACCAGTCACCACCGCTGGCAAGCCACATATTGCCATCGCCGGTCGCGAACGCATCCAGCGCCATTGCTTCGTGGTTGCCTTTAACGGAGATAAACCAGGGCTGGTTTAGCAGGCGCAGGACGTTAAGACTCTCCGGCCCACGATCAATATTATCGCCGATAGAAATAAGTAAGTCGGTTTCGGGGAAAAAAGAGAGTTGATGTAAGCGGGATTGTAATAACTGATATTCACCATGAATATCACCAACGACCCATATATGGCGATAGTGATGGGCATTGATTTTTTGATAGCGTGTAGATGGCATGGTTTTACCCTGTAAAATAAGCTTTCCTATTATACAGGGTATTTTTATTTGATTCGTCAGCTGTAGATAATATTCCCGATAGTATTTTTCTACCGGGAATTATAATTACACCAGACTCTTCAAGCGATAAATCCACTCCAGCGCCTGACGCGGGGTGAGTGAATCCGGATCGAGGTTTTCCAGTGCCTCGACCGCAGGCGAGGTTTCTTCTGGCACTGACAGCAAAGACATTTGCGTACCATCCACTTGCGTAGCGGCGGCGTTCGGCGAAATGCTTTCCAGCTCACGCAGTTTTTGCCGTGCGCGCTTAATAACCTCTTTTGGCACGCCCGCCAGAGCTGCAACCGCGAGGCCGTAGCTTTTGCTCGCCGCGCCATCCTGCACGCTATGCATAAAGGCAATGGTGTCGCCGTGCTCCAGTGCATCGAGATGCACGTTGGCGACGCCTTCCATTTTCTCCGGTAACTGGGTCAGCTCGAAATAGTGGGTGGCAAACAGCGTCAACGCTTTAATCTTATTCGCCAGATTTTCCGCGCATGCCCATGCCAGCGACAGACCATCGTAAGTGGACGTTCCACGCCCGATCTCATCCATCAATACCAGACTATATTCGGTGGCGTTATGTAAAATATTGGCGGTTTCGGTCATCTCCACCATAAAGGTTGAGCGCCCGGAAGCCAGGTCATCTGCCGCGCCTACGCGGGTAAAGATGCGATCGATAGGTCCAATCTCGACTTTTTGTGCCGGTACATAGCTGCCGATGTAGGCCATCAGCGCAATCAGTGCGGTCTGGCGCATATAGGTACTTTTACCGCCCATGTTCGGGCCGGTAATAATCAACATCCGGCGCTGCGGTGACAGATTCAGCGGGTTGGCGATAAATGGCTCGTTCAGCACCTGTTCAACCACCGGATGGCGGCCTTCGGTAATGCGAATGCCCGGTTTATCAATAAAGGTCGGGCAGGTGTAGTTCAGGGTATAGGCCCGTTCCGCCAGGTTCACCAGCACGTCGAGTTCCGCCAGCGCGCTCGCGCTCTGTTGCAACGCTTCCAGATGCGGCAACAGCAGGTCGAACAACTCTTCATAAAGCTGTTTTTCCAGTGCCAGTGCTTTGCCTTTTGAGGTGAGAACTTTATCTTCGTACTCTTTTAGCTCTGGAATGATGTAGCGCTCGGCGTTTTTCAGCGTCTGGCGACGCATGTAGTTGATGGGTGCCAGATGGCTTTGCCCACGGCTGATTTGAATGTAGTAGCCGTGCACCGCATTAAAGCCAACTTTCAGCGTGTCCAGGCCGGTACGTTCACGCTCGCGGACTTCCAGACGCTCCAGATAATCGGTCGCGCCGTCAGCCAGCGCGCGCCACTCATCCAGCTCTTCGTTATAGCCCGATGCGATAACACCACCGTCGCGTACCAGCACCGGCGGTGTGTCGATGATTGCTCGCTCCAGCAGATCGCGCAGCTCGGCAAACTCGCCCATCTTCTCACGTAGCGCCTGTACCGGTGCACTATCGACAGTTTCTAACTGCGCACGCAGCTCCGGCAGTTGCTGGAAAGCGTGGCGCATACGGGCCAGATCGCGTGGGCGAGCAGTTCGTAAAGCCAGACGTGCCAGAATACGTTCCAGGTCGCCGACCTGACGCAGTACCGGCTGTAGCCCGGCGGTGAAATCCTGCAATGCGCCAATAGTTTGCTGGCGCTCAAGCAACACGCGGGTATCGCGCACTGGCATATGCAGCCAGCGTTTCAGCATACGGCTGCCCATCGGCGTGACGGTGCAGTCGAGCACAGAAGCCAGCGTATTTTCCGCACCACCCGCCAGGTTCTGGGTGATTTCCAGATTACGACGCGTCGCGGCATCCATAATGATGCTGTCCTGCTCACGTTCCATGGTGATGGAACGAATATGCGGCAGAGTCGTACGTTGGGTATCTTTCGCATACTGCAACAGACAACCGGCAGCACAAAGTCCGCGCGGCGCGTTCTCGACGCCAAAACCGACCAGATCGCGAGTGCCAAATTGCAGATTCAACTGCTGGCGCGCGGTGTCGATTTCAAACTCCCACAGCGGGCGACGGCGCAGGCCGCGACGGCCTTCAATTAACGACATTTCAGCAAAATCTTCTGCATACAGCAGTTCCGCAGGATTAGTGCGTTGCAGTTCTGCCGCCATCGTTTCCCGGTCAGCCGGTTCGCTCAGGCGAAAACGACCGGAACTGATATCCAGCGTCGCGTAGCCGAAACCTTTGCTGTCCTGCCAGATAGCCGCCAGCAGGTTGTCCTGACGCTCCTGCAACAGGGCTTCATCGCTGATGGTGCCTGGCGTAACGATACGCACAACTTTGCGCTCAACCGGACCTTTGCTGGTCGCCGGGTCGCCAATTTGTTCGCAGATGGCAACGGACTCGCCCTGATTCACCAGTTTGGCGAGGTAGTTTTCCACCGCATGGTAGGGGATCCCCGCCATCGGGATCGGCTCTCCCGCTGAAGCACCTCGTTTGGTCAGTGAAATATCCAGCAGTTGCGACGCGCGTTTTGCGTCGTCATAAAACAGTTCATAAAAATCACCCATCCGGTAAAACAGCAGGATCTCGGGATGCTGGGCTTTCAGCTTGAGATACTGCTGCATCATGGGCGTATGGGCGTCGAAATTTTCTATTGCACTCATGGGGTTATGTCCGGTTCCCTGATATTAAATGGGGTGTGATGGTTTTTATTTTCGTTGTAATCACATAAGGCGCACATGATACCGGAGTTAATCATTTCAGGGGAAGAAGCGAACGGCGAGTTCTTGATGCTGGTTCCGGGAAAGATGCTGTTTTGCAGCTTTTGCGTGATGCTTATGAAGCAAGTACGCAAAATTGCGTCGGTTGGCGAACCCTTCTTCTTTAGAGTCATAGTGCCCTTTAAGATTAAGTTGTAATATAAATGCATCTTAATGAGGTGGAGGCAGCATGTCCGGCAAGCGTATCTCTCGTGAAAAACTGACGATTAAAAAAATGATCGATCTTTATCAAGCGAAATGCCCGCAGGCGTCAGCGGAGCCGGAGCATTCCGAGGCGTTGTTTGCTTACGCGCAAAAGCGGCTGGATAAATGTGTGTTCGGCGAAGAGAAACCAGCCTGTAAGCAGTGTCCGGTGCACTGTTACCAGCCTGCAAAGCGTGAAGAGATGAAACAGATTATGCGTTGGGCCGGGCCGAGAATGCTGTGGCGTCATCCGATCTTAACCGCGCGTCATCTCATCGATGACAAGCGTCCGGTGCCAGAACTGCCGGAAAAATATCGTCCGAAAAAACCTCGTGAATAGTATGCCGGACAGTCAGATCTGTCCGGCAATTTGCAGTTAAATCAATGCCGATTTATCAATTCCCAGTCGCTTCATCCGTGACAGCAGGGTCGTGCGTTTCAGCCCCAGACGTTGCGCAGCGCCTTTAGGCCCGGCAACCACACCGTTAGTTTCTTTCAGCACGCGAACAATCAACTGATATTCATCTTCGCCCTCCTGAGCGACAACCGTTGCGGCAGGCGGCGTTTCAGGCTCCGGTAAAGCAATATCTGGCAATGACAGCTGCAGCACGTTGCCGCGTGTTAGCAATACCGCGCGCTCAATGACGTTTTCCAGTTCGCGTACGTTACCCGGCCACTCCATATTGCTCAAGGTGCGCAGCGTCTCGGCAGGAATGCTGTCGATATTGCGCCCCAGACGACGGGCAATTTTGAAGGTAAAGGCTTTCGCCAGCAGCGGAATATCTTCCGGACGCTCGCGTAGTGGCGGCAGGTGGATCGGAAATACGTTCAGGCGGTAATAGAGATCGCTACGGAACTCTCGGTCGGCGACCATTTTTTTCAGATCGCGGTTAGTCGCGGCGATTAGACGCACGTCCGTCTGAATGATTTTGTTGCTGCCGAGGCGTTCAAACTCCTGTTCCTGCAATACACGCAGCAACTTCGGCTGTAACTCCAGTGGCATATCGCCCACTTCGTCGAGGAACAGGGAGCTTTTATCCGCCAGTTCAAAACGACCGATACGCTGGGCGCTGGCACCAGTAAAAGCCCCACGTTCATGACCAAACAGATCGCTCTCCAGCAATCCGGCAGGCATCGCCGCGCAGTTCATTTTGACCATGCGGCGATTATTACGCCCACTGAGATTATGGATAGCACGGGCAATCAGCTCTTTACCCGTGCCAGTTTCACCGAGGATCAGCACGGTACTGTCACTTTGCGCCACCATTTCAACTTGTTTAAGCACGCTGTACATGGCTTCGCTGCGGCCAATAATCTCGCCAAATTCACTATCAACATTGTTGAGCTGCTCGGTCAGGGCGAGGTTTTCATCAACCAGCCGTTCTTTCAGACGATGGATTTCCTGATAGGCGAGGGCGTTATCGACAGCGATTGCCACACGTTCGGCAATCTGGCGCAGTAAATTCAGATTGGTAGTGGTAAACACTTTCTCTTCACATTGCGCCAGTTTCAGCACGCCCAGCATGGTGTCGCCAGACATCAGCGGTAACAGGCACAAGGTTTGAATCTGGTTGCCCCAGGTATCGAACAACATGCGTTCATAGGGGGCTAAATCATCCCGCTCGTGGAGATTAATCAGCAGCATCTCTTTACTTTTGAACACGCGTTCGGTGAGGGTTCCGGCTTCATCGACTTCGCTCTGTTCGTGGGCGGGATGCTGTTTATCAAGATAGTGAGTGGAGTAGATGTTGAGTTTGTTTTTACGGTGGCTGCGTAAGACAATGCTGATATCGTCAATATCGAAATAGTAATGGATTTCTTTGGCGACTTCGCTGACCAGTTCGTCCATATCCAGGCGGGAAAGCACCGCGTTGGTGATGGCGACCAGGATGCGGAAGTTATCGCGTTCCCGGCATAACAACTCATAGTCGACATTGTTAACGACGCGACTCTGGATTTGTTCGGTGACGACAGAAACGATCTGCGTAAATGTTTGCAGACGATTGAACTCTTTTTCGCTCCAGGGGCGATCGTCATAACGAATAAATTCACAGCCACCAAAAATATGCCCTTCCGCCGCCAGTGGCATCAGGCAATAGTGACCAAATTTTGGGTATAGCCCACCTGCGGCCAGCTGCGGCCAGGTTTCACAAAATTCTTCGTAACTGCAATGCAGCGTATCAGGGCGCGACAAAATGCTGCGTACCGGACCGTGTGCCAGAACAGTTTCGTCTTCATATTTAATAGGGGTGTCTTTTTCACGCGATGCGTAATAAGACGCACGTTGAGTCTGCGCTTGCCACAACACAATAGCCGCGTTGTCGGCGAGCGCAGAACGCTTTACCAGTTGCGAAAGAGCCTCACACAGCGAGGCCAGATCGGGCTGCTGCAATAGTGTCCGAGTGATGTCGAACAACCCTTGCTGTCCGAGATCACTCATCGGTGTATATGACATTTTGTTCTTCCAGGAAAGCACCGCAAAGCGGTGCAAAAGGTCATTGACTAACTATAGGAGATTTAGAATTTTATTAGCATATACGCGGAAGCGGTTCGGCGTGTGGTAAATCGAGGGTTCGTTTCACGCCATACAGACCGGCAAGACGAACACCTTTACGTTCCACCACTTCACCAATCAGCGCCGCGTCTTTCCCCAGTGGATGGGAATGTAACGCTGCCAGCACTTGCTCTGCCGCGTTGCGTTCAACGGCGATCACCAGTTTGCCTTCGTTGGCAAAGTTCAGGGCGTCCAGTCCCAGCAGTTCGCAAACGCCGCGCACGGCTGGTTTAACCGGCAGTGCCGCTTCTGAAATTTCAATACCGCAACCGCAGGCTGCCGCGAACTCATGAACCACCGCGTTTACACCACCACGGGTGGCATCACGCAGCGCTTTCACGCCGGGAATGTCACGCAGCGTCTGAATAAGCGGCGTCAGCACCGCGCAGTCGCTGACCAGTTCGCCATCCAGCCCCAGCTGCTCACGCAGGTTAAGGATAGTCGCCCCGTGGTCGCCGAGTGTACCGCTAACCAGCAATACATCGCCTGCGGTTAGCGTCTGTGCGCCCCAGTGAATATTCGCCGGAATTGCGCCCATGCCCGCGGTGTTGATAAACAGTTTATCTGCCGCGCCGCGCTGCACCACTTTAGTATCGCCAGTAACGATGGCAATGCCTGCCGTGCGGGCGGTTTCTGCCATGCTGGTCACTACGGCTTTCAGTGTCTCCATCGGCAATCCTTCTTCGAGGATAAAGCCACAGGAGAGATAGCGCGGAATAGCGCCACTGACCGCAACGTCATTGGCGGTGCCGCAAATCGCCAGCTTGCCGATATTACCGCCAGGGAAGAACAGCGGGTCAATAACGTAACTGTCGGTGGAGAACGCCAGACGGTCGCCTTCCGCTACCAGTTGCGCCAGATCAAGACGTGCCTGATCTTCCTGCTCTGCCAGCCACGGGTTGGCAAAGGCTTCCATAAACAGGCTGTTGATTAATTGCTGCATCGCCTGGCCGCCGCTGCCGTGGGCGAGTTGGATATTATTCACGCTTCACTCTCCTGCTGACGATACTGATACCACGCGGCGCACGCTCCTTCGGAGGAAACCATCAGCGCACCAAACGCGGTTTGAGGATTACAGGTGTTACCAAACAGCGGGCATTGATGCGGCTTACATTTGCCCGTCAAGACTTCGCCACAACGCGCGCGCGGGTCATCGCAGACCTGCTGCGGTGCCGGGCGGAAATGTGCTTCGGCATCGAATCGTTGATAATCCGGCGTCAGGTGCACGCCAGAAGATTCAATCACGCCTAAGCCGCGCCATTCGCTGTCGCCGTTGACACAGAACACATCGGCAATCGCCTGTTGCGCCAGCAGGTTACCGGCATCCGGTACCACCCGACGATACTGATTCTCTACCTTGCTGTGGGCCGCTATTTTCTGCTCCACCAGCATCACCACGCCTTGCAGTAGATCAAGGGGTTCGAAACCAGCGACCACCAGCGGACGCTGAAAATCGCTGGCGATAAAATTATAGGCATCAGTGCCGATAACCATACTAACGTGGCCCGGCGCGAGGAACGCGTCGATACCGTTATCCGGCTGTTCCAGCAAACTGCGAAGCGTCGGGATAAGCGTAATGTGCTGGCAGAAGAAGTAAAAATTCTGCACATCACGCGCTTTCGCCTGTTGCAGAGTGATAGCGGTGGTCGGCATGGTGGTTTCAAAACCTAAGCCTAAGAACACCACTTTGCGGGTTGGATTCTCCTGCGCCAGTTTCAACGCATCCATCGGCGAGTAAACGATGCGCACATCGGCACCGCGTGCTTTTGCCTGCAACAGCGATCCCTGTTTCCCCGGCACGCGCATGGCGTCGCCAAAGGTACAGAAGATGACTTCCGGATGGCTGGCAATCTCCACGCAGGTGTCGATTCTGCCCATCGGCAGTACGCACACCGGGCAACCCGGACCGTGGATAAACTCAACGTTTTCCGGCAGTAACTGGTCGAGGCCGAATTTAAAAATGGCGTGGGTATGACCACCGCACACTTCCATAATCCGCAGAGGGCGTTCGGCGGTGTAAGAGAGATGTGAAGCACGTTCGCGCAGATGCTCAATTAACTGCATCACCTGTTCCGGCGCGCGATATTCATCAACAAAACGCATTATTTTTCCTCGCCATACAACAGCGCGCCGACATCCGGCTCAACGTCAAACATGTTTTGTAAGGCGTCGAGAGTGTCGCGCGCTTCGGCTTCATTAATTACGCTCATGGCAAAGCCAACGTGAACCAGTACCCACTGGCCCACGCGCGGCTGACCGTTTTCATCGCAGCTGCCGACTAACGTTAAATCGACATCGCGCTGAATGCCGCAGACGTCGACTTTCGCCTGGTTGCCGTCAATGGTGCGGATCTGGCCGGGAACGCCTATGCACATCGCTGTGTCTCCAGCCAGTTCAGCCACTGGTCCATCCCTTCGCCGCTGGTGGCGGAAATAAGGATGATTTCAATTTCTGGATTGACTTCGCGGGCGCAGGCGATGCACTTCTCAACGTCAAAGTTGAGATACGGCAACAGGTCAACTTTGTTGAGCAGCATCAGCGAGGCGGCGGCAAACATATGCGGATATTTCAGCGGTTTGTCTTCACCTTCGGTAACGGAAAGCACCGCCACTTTGTGTTTTTCACCGAGATCGAAGCTGGCCGGGCATACGAGGTTGCCAACGTTTTCGATAAACAGAATACCGTTATCGTCCAGTGGCAGACGCGGTGCGGCATCGGCAATCATCTGTGCGTCAAGATGGCAGCCTTTACCGGTGTTCACCTGAATCGCTGGTGTGCCGGTAGCGCGAATGCGTGCGGCATCGTTCACGGTTTGCTGATCGCCTTCAATAACCGCGCACGGAACGCTGTCTTTCAGGCGCATTAAGGTTTCCGTCAGCAGGGTGGTTTTACCGGAACCAGGGCTGGAAACCAGGTTGAGCACCAGTTGCTTGCGGGCAGCAAAGCGCGCGCGGTTGCGTTCAGCCAGACGGTTGTTTTTGTCCAGCACGTCAATTTCGACTTCCAGCATCCGGCGCTGGCTCATGCCCGGCGCGTGAGTGCCCGCTTCGCCATGACCGTAATGCAGGTCGCCTTCTTCAGTCTGGCTGGGGGTAAATTCAGGCGCTTTAATGCCGGTGATTTTCATCTTCGGGCGTGCCGCCGGGGCAAATGGCGCGCTACGAAACGCGGAATGAGGGTTATGTTCATCACCCTCGATATACAGGTTGCCTTCACCGCAACCGCATGTTGTACACATCGCTCACTCCTGGTCTATTTCTATCCGCCGAATCTGTAAACCGTCGTCTGCCACAATCTGTAGCATGTCACCATGACACTGTGGACAGCGGCGGACGCGCTGGGTCAGTAGCGTCACATACTGTTGGCATGTTTCACACCAGCATTCGGCCTCTTGTTCTTCGAGGTGCAGTTTACAACCTTCCGCCACGCTGCCGCGGCAAACCAGATCAAAACAAAAGGCAAGAGAGCTGGTTTCGACACAAGAAAATGCGCCAATTTTGAGCCAGACCCCAGTTACGCGTTTTGCGCCGTGTTTTGCGGCCTGCTGTTCGATCAATTCCAGTGCCCGTTGGCAGAGGGTTATTTCGTGCATATCGCCTCCCATTAACTATTGCCAGCTACAAGCAATAATTGTGCCAGTGTTGATTATCCCTGCGGTGAATAATGTCGATGATGTCGAAATGACACGTCGACACGGCGACGAAATTCATCTTTAGCTTAAAAATCTCTTTAATAACAATAAATTAAAAGTTGGCACAAAAAATGCTTAAAGCTGGCATCTCTGTTAAACGGGTAACCTGACAATGACTATTTGGGAAATAAGCGAGAAAGCCGATTACATCGCACAGCGGCATCGTCGCCTACAGGACCAGTGGCACATCTACTGCAATTCGCTGGTTCAGGGGATCACGTTATCGAAAGCGCGCCTGCATCACGCCATGAGCTGCGCGCCGGACAAAGAACTCTGTTTCGTCCTTTTTGAACATTTTCGTATTTACGTCACCCTGGCGGATGGCTTTAACAGCCACACCATCGAGTATTACGTCGAAACAAAAGATGGCGAAGACAAACAGCGGATTGCGCAGGCACAACTGAGCATTGACGGCATGATTGATGGCAAGGTCAACATCCGCGATCGCGAACAGGTTCTGGAACACTATCTCGAAAAAATCGCTGGCGTTTACGACAGCTTATACACCGCTATTGAAAACAATGTGCCGGTGAATTTAAGCCAACTGGTAAAGGGACAAAGCCCGGCAGCATGAGCTGAGGCTTTGCCCGTTTTGCAGGCGTTACGCCTGTTTGGGGATGGGCGTGTCGATGAGTGTCGAAAATGACATTTCATCGGCATGTTTTCGTCAAAAATGACAATCACCTGAGGAATGCCTGGTGAATCGTTTTGTAATTGCTGACTCCACGCTCTGTATCGGCTGCCACACTTGTGAGGCCGCCTGTTCAGAGACGCATCGCCAGCACGGCCTGCAATCAATGCCGCGCCTGAGAGTGATGCTAAATGAAAAAGAATCTGCGCCGCAGCTCTGTCACCACTGTGAAGATGCACCCTGCGCGGTGGTCTGCCCGGTTAACGCCATCACCCGCGTTGATGGGGCCGTGCAGTTGAATGAAAGCCTGTGCGTAAGCTGCAAACTGTGCGGCATCGCCTGCCCGTTTGGCGCAATTGAATTTTCCGGCAGCCGTCCGCTGGATATTCCGGCAAACGCCAATACCCCGAAAGCGCCACCGGCACCGCCTGCTCCGGCGCGTGTCAGCACATTGCTTGACTGGGTGCCAGGTATTCGCGCGATCGCCGTAAAATGTGACCTTTGTAGCTTTGATGAACAAGGTCCGGCCTGCGTGCGGATGTGCCCGACTAAAGCCCTGCATCTGGTGGATAACACCGATATCGCCCGCGTCAGCAAACGTAAGCGTGAGCTGACCTTTAACACGGACTTTGGCGATCTCACCTTGTTTCAGCAGGCTCAAAGTGGAGAGGCTAAATGAGCGCAATTTCCCTGATCAATAGCGGCGTGGCGTGGTTTGTCGCCGCCGCTGTTCTGGCATTTCTCTTTTCTTTTCAAAAGGCGCTAAGCGGCTGGATAGCCGGAATTGGCGGCGCGGTTGGTAGTCTGTATACGGCAGCCGCGGGCTTCACTGTACTGACTGGCGCGGTTGGCGTGAGCGGTGCGCTGTCGCTGGTAAGCTACGATGTGCAAATCTCTCCGCTTAACGCGATTTGGCTGATTACGCTCGGTCTGTGCGGTCTGTTTGTCAGCCTCTACAACATTGACTGGCATCGCCACGCGCAGGTGAAGTGCAACGGCTTGCAGATCAATATGTTGATGGCTGCCGCCGTCTGCGCCGTCATTGCCAGCAACCTCGGCATGTTCGTGGTAATGGCCGAAGTCATGGCCTTGTGTGCGGTGTTCCTCACCAGCAACAGCAAAGAGGGCAAACTGTGGTTTGCGCTGGGGCGTCTTGGCACTCTGCTGCTGGCGATTGCTTGCTGGCTGCTGTGGCAGCGTTACGGCACGCTGGATCTGCGCCTGCTGGATATGCGTATGCAACAGCTGCCGCTCGGTTCCGATATCTGGCTGCTCAGTGTGATTGGCTTTGGCCTGCTGGCCGGGATTATTCCGCTGCACGGCTGGGTGCCGCAGGCACATGCGAACGCCTCTGCGCCAGCTGCCGCGTTGTTTTCTACGGTAGTCATGAAAATTGGCCTGCTGGGCATTTTAACCCTGTCACTGCTGGGCGGTAATGCACCGCTGTGGTGGGGGATCGTGCTGCTGGTGCTTGGTATGATCACCGCGTTCGTCGGTGGTCTGTATGCGCTGATGGAGCATAACATCCAGCGTCTGCTGGCTTACCACACCCTGGAAAATATCGGCATTATCCTGCTGGGGCTGGGCGCTGGCGTAACGGGTATCGCGCTCGAACAACCGGCGCTGATTGCTCTTGGCCTGGTCGGTGGTCTGTACCATCTGCTTAACCATAGCCTGTTCAAAAGCGTACTGTTCCTCGGGGCGGGGAGCGTCTGGTTCCGTACCGGTCATCGCGATATCGAAAAACTCGGTGGTATTGGCAAGAAAATGCCGGTTATCTCCATCGCCATGTTAGTCGGGTTGATGGCAATGGCTGCGCTGCCGCCGCTGAACGGGTTTGCCGGGGAATGGGTTATCTATCAATCCTTTTTCAAACTGAGCAATAGTGGCGCGTTTGTTGCCCGTCTGCTGGGGCCACTGCTTGCTGTGGGTCTGGCAATTACCGGTGCGCTGGCGGTGATGTGTATGGCGAAAGTCTATGGCGTCACGTTCCTCGGTGCGCCGCGTACCAAAGAAGCCGAAAACGCCACCTGTGCGCCGCTCCTGATGAGCGTAAGCGTAGTGGCACTGGCGATTTGCTGCGTAATTGGTGGTGTTGCTGCGCCGTGGCTATTGCCGATGCTCTCTGCTGCTGTACCTCTGCCGCTGGAGCCTGCTAACACCACCGTTTCTCAACCGATGATCACGTTGCTGCTGATTGCCTGCCCGCTGCTGCCATTCATCATTATGGCGATTTGCAAAGGCGATCGTTTGCCATCGCGTTCCCGCGGCGCGGCCTGGGTGTGCGGCTACGACCACGAAAAATCAATGGTGATTACCGCTCACGGTTTTGCCATGCCGGTGAAACAGGCGTTTGCGCCGGTGCTGAAACTGCGCAAATGGCTGAATCCGGTGTCGCTGGTGCCGGGCTGGCAGTGCGAGGGGAGTGCGTTGCTGTTCCGCCGGATGGCGCTGGTTGAACTGGCGGTACTGGTGGTGATTATTGTTTCACGAGGAGCCTGAGAATGAGTGTTTTATATCCGTTAATTCAGGCGCTGGTGTTATTTGCCGTTGCGCCGCTGCTCTCCGGTATAACCCGCGTGGCGCGCGCCCGCTTGCATAACCGTCGCGGGCCGGGCGTGTTGCAGGAGTATCGCGACATTATCAAACTGCTGGGGCGTCAGAGCGTTGGCCCGGATGCCTCCGGCTGGGTGTTCCGCCTGACGCCGTATGTGATGGTGGGCGTCATGCTGACTATCGCTACTGCGCTGCCGGTGGTGACCGTTGGTTCTCCGCTGCCGCAACTGGGCGATTTGATCACCTTACTGTATCTCTTTGCCATCGCGCGTTTCTTCTTTGCCATTTCCGGTCTGGATACCGGTAGCCCGTTTACTGCTATCGGCGCGAGCCGTGAAGCGATGCTTGGCGTGCTGGTCGAACCGATGCTGCTGCTTGGTCTGTGGGTTGCCGCACAGGTTGCCGGTTCCACCAACATCAGCAACATCACCGACACCGTTTATCACTGGCCGCTGAGCCAGAGCATCCCGCTGGTGCTGGCGCTTTGTGCCTGTGCGTTCGCCACTTTTATCGAAATGGGCAAACTGCCGTTCGACCTGGCGGAAGCCGAGCAGGAGTTGCAGGAAGGTCCGCTCTCTGAGTACAGCGGCAGCGGCTTTGGCGTCATGAAATGGGGTATCAGCCTGAAACAGTTGGTGGTGCTGCAGATGTTCGTCGGGGTGTTTATTCCGTGGGGACAAATGGAAACCTTCACCGTCGGTGGGCTGCTGCTGGCGCTGGTGATTGCCATCATCAAACTGGTGGTCGGCGTCCTGGTTATCGCGCTGTTCGAAAACAGCATGGCCCGTCTGCGTCTTGATATTACTCCGCGCATTACCTGGGCTGGGTTTGGCTTTGCATTTTTAGCGTTCGTCTCCTTGCTGGCGGCGTGATTAAAGAGAGTTTGAGCATGTCTGAAGAAAAATTAGGTCAACATTATCTCGCCGCGCTGAATGAGGCATTTCCGGGCGTCGTGCTGGACCACGCCTGGCAGACCAAAGATCAGCTGACTGTCACCGTAAAGGTGAACTACCTGCCGGAAGTGGTGGAGTTTCTTTACTACAAACAGAGTGGCTGGCTGTCGGTGCTGTTTGGTAACGACGAACGCAAACTGAATGGTCATTACGCCGTTTATTACGTGCTGTCGATGGAGAAGGGCACCAAGTGTTGGGTAACGGTTCGCGTCGAAGTTGATGCCAACAAACCGGAGTATCCGTCCGTGACGCCGCGCGTTCCGGCGGCGGTGTGGGGCGAGCGCGAAGTGCGCGATATGTACGGTTTGATTCCGGTAGGGCTGCCGGATGAACGCCGTCTGGTGCTGCCGGATGACTGGCCGGATGAACTTTATCCGCTGCGTAAAGACAGCATGGATTATCGTCAACGTCCGGCACCGACCACCGATGCTGAAACCTACGAGTTCATCAACGAACTGGGCGACAAGAAAAACAACGTCGTGCCGATTGGTCCGCTGCACGTCACTTCTGACGAACCGGGTCATTTCCGTCTGTTCGTCGATGGCGAAAACATTATCGACGCCGACTACCGTCTGTTCTACGTTCATCGCGGCATGGAAAAACTGGCGGAAACCCGTATGGGTTACAACGAAGTGACCTTCCTCTCTGACCGTGTGTGCGGGATCTGCGGCTTTGCTCACAGCACCGCCTACACCACGTCGGTGGAAAACGCGATGGGTATTCAGGTGCCAGAACGTGCGCAGATGATCCGCGCCATTCTGCTGGAGGTGGAACGCCTGCACTCGCATCTGCTCAACCTCGGTCTTGCCTGCCACTTTACCGGCTTTGACTCCGGCTTTATGCAGTTCTTCCGCGTGCGTGAAACCTCCATGAAAATGGCAGAGATCCTTACCGGTGCGCGTAAAACCTACGGCCTGAACCTGATCGGCGGGATTCGTCGCGATCTGCTGAAAGATGACATGATCCAGACCCGCCAGCTGGCGCAACAGATGCGTCGTGAAGTGCAGGAGCTGGTGGATGTGCTGTTGAGCACACCGAACATGGAACAACGCACTGTCGGCATTGGTCGTCTGGACCCGGAAATCGCTCGCGACTTCAGTAACGTCGGCCCGATGGTCCGTGCCAGCGGTCACGCTCGCGATACTCGCGCCGATCACCCGTTTGTTGGTTATGGCCTGCTGCCAATGGAAGTCCACAGCGAGCAGGGCTGCGACGTTATTTCCCGTCTGAAAGTGCGTATCAACGAAGTCTATACCGCGCTGAACATGATCGACTACGGTCTGGATAACCTGCCGGGTGGCCCACTGATGGTGGAAGGCTTTACCTACATTCCGCACCGCTTTGCGCTGGGCTTTGCCGAAGCGCCGCGCGGCGATGATATCCACTGGAGCATGACCGGCGACAACCAGAAGCTGTACCGCTGGCGCTGCCGTGCCGCGACTTACGCGAACTGGCCGACCCTGCGCTACATGCTGCGTGGCAATACCGTTTCCGATGCGCCGCTGATTATCGGTAGCCTCGACCCTTGCTACTCCTGTACCGACCGCATGACCGTGGTCGATGTGCGTAAGAAGAAGAGCAAAGTGGTGCCGTACAAAGAACTCGAGCGTTACAGCATTGAGCGTAAAAACTCGCCGCTGAAATAAGGAATCGCCATGTTTACCTTTATCAAAAAAGTCATCAAAACCGGCACGGCGACCTCGTCTTATCCGCTGGAGCCGATTGCGGTTGATAAAAACTTCCGTGGTAAGCCAGAGCAGAACCCGCAGCAGTGCATCGGCTGCGCGGCCTGCGTCAATGCCTGCCCGTCAAACGCCTTAACGGTTGAAACTGACCTCGCCACAGGAGAGCTGGCCTGGGAGTTTAATCTCGGGCGCTGCATCTTCTGTGGACGCTGCGAAGAAGTTTGCCCGACGGCGGCAATCAAACTGTCGCAAGAGTACGAACTGGCGGTGTGGAAGAAAGAAGACTTCCTGCAACAGTCCCGCTTCGCGCTGTGCAACTGTCGCGTCTGCAATCGTCCTTTCGCCGTCCAGAAAGAGATCGACTACGCCATTGCTCTGCTTAAGCACAATGGTGACAGCCGCGCGGAAAACCACCGCGAAAGCTTTGAGACTTGCCCGGAATGTAAGCGCCAGAAATGCCTGGTGCCGTCCGACCGTATTGAACTGACTCGCCATATGAAAGAGGCCATCTGATGAGCAATTTATTAGGCCCCCGTGACGCCAACGGCATTCCGGTCCCGATGACGGTGGATGAATCCATCGCCAGCATGAAGGCGTCGTTACTGAAAAAAATCAAACGTTCTGCCTACGTTTACCGCGTGGACTGCGGCGGCTGCAACGGCTGCGAAATCGAAATTTTCGCCACGCTTTCGCCGCTGTTTGATGCAGAACGCTTCGGCATTAAAGTCGTTCCTTCACCGCGTCATGCGGATATTTTACTGTTTACCGGCGCGGTCACCCGTGCAATGCGATCCCCTGCGCTGCGTGCGTGGCAGTCCGCGCCGGACCCGAAAATTTGTATCTCCTACGGTGCCTGCGGTAACAGCGGCGGGATCTTCCACGATCTCTACTGCGTGTGGGGCGGTACGGATAAAATCGTCCCGGTGGATGTTTATATCCCTGGCTGCCCGCCAACGCCTGCCGCCACGCTGTACGGCTTTGCAATGGCGCTCGGCCTGCTGGAGCAGAAAATTCACGCCCGTGGGCCGGGTGAGCAGGATGAACAACCGGCTGAGATTCTGCATGGCGATATGGTGCAGCCACTGCGCGTGAAAGTGGATCGCGAAGCACGCCGCCTGGCGGGTTATCGTTACGGTCGCCAGATTGCCGATGACTTCCTGACGCAATTAGGGCAGGGCGAAGAGCAGGTTGCACGCTGGCTGGAAGCGGAAAACGATCCGCGTCTGAACGAGATTGTCAGCCATCTGAATCATGTTGTTGAAGAGGCGCGTATCCGATGAGTGAAAAGGTGGTGTTCAGTCAACTGAGCCGTAAATTTATTGATGAGAACGATGCCACGCCCGCCGAGGCGCAGCAGGTAGTCTATTACAGCCTGGCGATTGGTCACCACCTTGGGGTTATCGATTGCCTGGAAGCGGCGCTCACCTGCCCGTGGGATGAATATCTGGCATGGATTGCCACTCTGGAGGCGGGCAGCGAAGCCCGCCGCAAAATGGAAGGTGTGCCGAAGTACGGTGAGATCGTCATCGACATTAACCATGTGCCGATGCTGGCCAATGCATTCGATAAAGCCCGGGCAGCGCAAACTTCGCAGCAGCAGGAATGGAGTACAATGCTGTTAAGTATGCTGCATGATATTCATCAGGAAAACGCCATCTATTTGATGGTGAGGAGACTGCGTGACTGACGTTTTACTCTGTGTTGGCAATAGCATGATGGGCGATGATGGCGCAGGTCCGCTGCTGGCGGAAAAGTGCGCCGCCGCGCCGAAAGGTAACTGGGTGGTGATTGACGGCGGTAGCGCACCGGAAAACGACATCGTCGCTATCCGTGAACTGCGCCCGACACGACTGCTGATTGTCGACGCCACTGATATGGGGCTAAACCCCGGCGAAATCCGCATCATCGACCCGGATGATATCGCCGAGATGTTTATGATGACTACCCATAACATGCCGTTGAACTACCTTATCGATCAGTTGAAAGAAGATATTGGCGAAGTGATTTTCCTCGGCATCCAGCCGGATATCGTCGGCTTTTACTACCCGATGACCCAGCCGATTAAAGATGCGGTAGAAACCGTTTATCAACGACTGGAAGGCTGGGAAGGGAACGGCGGCTTCGCGCAGTTAGCGGTGGAAGAAGAGTAGTTTTTCAATAAGTAATCAGGACAGGGATGTTCTTGATGGGGTGAACCAGCTCTGATGCCAAATGCTAAATTGCCCGATGCGCTGCGCTTATCGGGCTTTCCTGGTTCGTGCGACATGTAGGCCGGATAAGGCGTTCACGCCGCATCCGGCACTGTTACTTACTCTAAATCTTCACCATTACTGGCAATCACTTTTTTATACCACCAGAACGATTTCTTACGCGTGCGCGTCAGCGTACCGTTTCCTGCGTCGTCACGGTCTACGTAGACAAAACCGTAGCGTTTGCTCATTTCACCCGTAGAGGCGGAAACTAAATCAATACAGCCCCATGTGGTGTAGCCCATCAGCGGAATGCCGTCTGCAATCGCTTCGCCCATTGCGCGGATATGTTCGCGTAAATAGCTGATGCGATAGTCATCGTTAATCTCGCCATTGGCAGCAAATTCATCTTTTGCGCCCAGGCCGTTTTCCACCAGAAACAGCGGCTTCTGATAACGGTCGTACATCATATTCATGGTGATACGCAGACCGAGTGGATCAATACCCCAGCCCCAGTCGCTTACCTGTAGATACGGGTTACGCAGCGATTTCACTACATTCGCCGCACTGCTGTTATTGGCGTTCATCTCTGCCGAGGCGCAGCGCGAGGCGTAATAGCTGAAGGAGACAAAATCGACGGTGTTTTTCAGGATCTCATCATCGCCCGGTGCTTTGTTGATGGTTACCCCTTTTTCGCGAAATACGCGGGCAGAGTAAGCCGGATACGCGCCCCGCGCCTGCACATCGATAAAAAACAGGTTTTCCCGATCTTTCTCCAGCGCCGCCCAGACATCTTCTGGCTTGCAGCTGTATGGGTAGAAGTTGCCGCCCGCCAGCATACAGCCCACCTGATTTTGCGGGTTAACCTCATGGGCGATTTTGGTGGCTAATGCACTGGCAATCAGTTGGTGATGCGCAGCCTGATATTTCACCTGATCCTGATTTTCACCTTCTTCAAACACCAGACCCGCGCCGGAAAACGGGCTATGCAACATAATGTTGATTTCATTGAAGGTTAGCCAGTATTTCACCAGGCTATCAAATGCTTCAAAGCAGGTCCGGGCGTAGCGGCTGAAAAACTCCACCAGCTTGCGGTTACGCCAGGAGCCATATTCGGTGACCAGATACATCGGCACATCGAAGTGGCACAACGTGACCAGCGGTTCGATACCGTACTTTTTACACTCTTCAAAGACAGAACGATAAAAAGCAATGCCCTGCGGATTGGGCGTCAGTTCATCGCCCTGCGGGAAGAGGCGGCTCCAGGCAATTGAGGTGCGGAAAACCTTAAATCCCATCTCTGCCATCAGGGCGATATCTTCTTTATAACGATGATAAAAATCCGTCGCCTCATGGCTGGGATAAAACTCGTCATCGCGCAACTGAAAACGTTTTTCCAGCCCCAGTTTCACCGCCATTCGATGCTCGCCGTGTGGGATCATATCGACCGTGGTCAGCCCTTTGCCACCTTCACGGAACGCACCTTCAGACTGGTTAGCGGCAAGCGCGCCGCCCCATAAAAAACCTTCTGGAAATACTGACATTTTCATCCTCAATTAAGACTTACTTCTTTGGCGACGGTCGGTTGTGCGCTCTGATGCTTTCGCGTCTCGGCAGCCGCTTCCTCAACAGGAATATCCTCAAAGCCGAGCAACAGTGTGAGGATAAACGACAGCACGACCGCCAGCGCCATGACCGCGAACACCCAGACGATGCTCATTGGATTCGCCGGATCGAAGAACTGCACGCTGGTAAATAGCCCCGGCGCTGCCATTGAGTGGCTGGCAAGCCCCGCCATACCGGCAACCGCGCCGCAAATAAAACCGCTGATAAGACTGGCGATAAGCGGACGTTTCAGGCGGATCGCCACGCCGTATAACGCCGGTTCGGAAATCCCCGCCATAATGGCTGATGCCGCCGCAGCCAGCGCCGTCTGGCGCAGTTCCGGGTTTTTCGTTTTCCACGCCACCGCCAGTGATGAACCGCCCAGCGACAGGTTAGCGCCGATCTCTGACGGCATGACCATCCCTTCTTTGCCGGTTTCGGCAATGGTCTGAATGATGGTTGGCGTAAAGACGCGGTGCATCCCGGTCATTACCAGCAGAGGCCACAGCGCGCCCATAATGGCGACTGAAAGCCAGCCCAGATAACCATGAATGGTGTAAACCAGCGCCGAAATGGCGCTACCGATCCAGATACCAATCGGGCCAATCAGCAGGATTGCCAGCGGTGCGGCAATCAACACAATCAGCATTGGTTTGAGGAAGTTTTTGGTCACCGCCGGTGTAATGCGATCCACCCAGCGTTCGATATATGACAGGCACCAGGTCATCACCAGCGCCGGGATCACCGTGTAGGTGTATTTCACCGCGGTGACCGGAATCAGGGCAAATTCGACATGTTCACCCTGGGCCGCTTTCGCCATCAATTCAATAAAACTCGGATGTACCAGCACACCCGCGATGGCAATCGCCAGCGACATATTGGTTTTAAATTTGATGGCGGCAGATGCCGCGACCATTAGCGGCAGGAAGAAGAAAGCACCGTCACCAATCACATTCAGAATGGTTAAGGTCGGCGATCCTTTTGTCAGCACGCCGCTCATCTCGAGGATCATCGCCAGCAGTTTGACCATCGATCCGCCGATAATCGCCGGGATCAGCGGTGACATGGTGCCGATCAGCGCATCGAGGATCCCCGCACCAATGCGACGCAGTGTGAGTTTGGGTTTACCCACGGGCTGTGCGGGCTGCATATCTCCCGGCAGCAGGCTGACGACTTCCTGAAAGGCTTGTGAAACGGTATTGCCGATAATCACCTGACACTGATTGTCACTACGTACCACGCCGAGCACGCCGGGGATGGTTTTTAACATCGGGCTGTCGATAAGCGCATCATCTTTGATAACAAAGCGCAAACGCGTCATACAGTGCGTGACTGCCGAGATGTTATCAACGCCGCCCAGTGCCGCTATCACCGAGCGTGCCAGCGCCGCATAATTTTTGGCCATCGGATTTTATCCTGTTATCAGTAGGGTAGATGTAGTTGTTATCAGTCGACGTGACGGAAAAATGCCGATGCTGAAACGGAATTAAGAAACCGGTTTCACAAAATCATGAATAGTTGCCACTAAATAAGCAAGAGAGTTAATTGTTCATTTTTTATATTTGTGAAAGCGGTCACCTGAATATTTTTCCCGCCGATTGCGCAAGGACAATCGGCAAACGGTGCAGTACACTGCGTTGATTGCGTGTAAAGGGATGAAAATGATGACGACGATGCTGGAAGTGGCGAAGCGCGCCGGGGTTTCAAAAGCGACCGTTTCCCGCGTGCTTTCAGGTAATGGCTACGTCAGCCAGGAGACTAAAGATCGCGTGTTTCAGGCGGTAGAAGAGAGCGGTTACCGTCCAAACTTGCTGGCGCGCAATCTGTCGGCGAAGAGTACTCAGACGCTGGGGCTGGTAGTGACCAACACGCTTTACCACGGCATTTATTTTAGTGAATTACTGTTTCATGCCGCGCGAATGGCGGAAGAGAAAGGGCGGCAGTTGCTATTGGCAGATGGTAAACACAGCGCCGAAGAAGAGCGCCAGGCGATTCAGTATCTGCTGGATCTGCGCTGCGACGCGATCATGATTTATCCGCGCTTTTTAAGCGTGGATGAAATTGATGACATCATTGACGCGCACAGTCAGCCGATAATGGTGCTTAATCGCCGCCTGCGCAAAAATAGCAGCCATAGCGTCTGGTGCGATCATAAACAGACCAGCTTTAACGCCGTGGCAGAGTTGATAAACGCCGGACATCAGGAGATTGCTTTCCTTACCGGCTCGATGGATTCCCCCACCAGCGTTGAACGTCTTGCCGGGTATAAAGACGCGCTGGCGCAGCATGGTATTGCGCTCAATGAAAAACTTATCGCGAACGGTAAATGGACGCCCGCCAGCGGGGCCGAAGGGGTAGAAATGTTGCTCGAACGTGGGGTTAAATTTAGCGCGTTAGTTGCCAGTAACGACGATATGGCGATAGGTGCGATGAAAGCGTTACACGAGCGCGGCGTAGCGGTGCCAGAGCAGGTGTCAGTTATCGGATTCGATGATATCGCAATTGCCCCCTACACCGTTCCGGCGCTCTCCAGCGTAAAAATTCCGGTGACTGAGATGATTCAGGAAGTTATTGGACGGCTGATTTTTATGCTCGATGGGGGCGCTTACACACCGCCGAAAACCTTCAGCGGAAAATTGATCTGCCGCGACTCACTCAAAGCTTTACCGCGATAAACACTGTCATCACATGTCATCGTCACTAGTGTCGATGACATCGTTTTTCCTGCATCACAGAATTTAATTTCCTTAAATAACAGTGAATTAAAAACTGGCATGATTTGTGAATGTATCGGCGCATTAACTGTCATTGCTGGAGAATTTGATGAACCGTTTCATCATTGCTGATGCGAGTAAATGTATTGGTTGCCGTACCTGTGAAGTGGCGTGCGTGGTTTCTCATCAGGAAAATCAGGACTGTGCATCGCTGACCCCGGAAACATTTTTACCGCGTATCCATGTCATTAAAGGTGTGAACATTTCCACGGCGACAGTTTGCCGTCAGTGTGAAGATGCACCGTGCGCTAACGTCTGCCCGAATGGTGCTATCAGCCGTGATAAAGGGTTTGTTCATGTGATGCAGGAACGTTGCATTGGTTGCAAAACCTGCGTTGTGGCTTGCCCGTATGGCGCGATGGAAGTGGTGGTACGTCCGGTGATTCGCAACAGCGGCGCAGGGCTGAATGTACGGGCTGACAAAGCCGAAGCCAATAAATGCGACCTGTGCAACCATCGTGAAGACGGTCCGGCGTGTATGGCGGCTTGCCCGACTCATGCGCTGATTTGTGTCGATCGTAATAAACTTGAACAACTGAGCGCAGAAAAACGCCGCCGTACGGCGCTGATGTTCTAAAAATCTTACAGAACTGTTCTGGCATCAAAGGAATTCCCGGAAATATTCGTAGAATACGGAGCGGGCGGTATCGCCGACCTGTGACTGCCGGATGCGACGCTGTCGTGTCCGGCTGGGCGGGTTACGCAATTCATGATGGCGGGAATAACTCAATGTCAAAAAACACATCTTGCGGTGTCCAACTGCGTATTCGTGGCAAAGTGCAGGGCGTCGGTTTTCGTCCGTTTGTCTGGCAACTGGCACAGCAATTAAATCTTCACGGCGATGTCTGTAATGACGGCGATGGCGTAGAAGTCCGGCTGCTGGAAGACCCGGAAACGTTTCTTGTTCAATTGCATCAGCACTGCCCGCCGCTGGCGCGTATTGATAGCGTCGAGCGTGAGCCGTACATCTGGTCACAACTGCCCACTGAGTTCACCATCCGCCAGAGCGCGGGAGGTGCCATGAATACGCAAATTGTCCCGGATGCCGCTACTTGCCCTGCTTGCCTTGCCGAAATGAATACCCCAGGCGAGCGGCGTTATCGTTATCCGTTTATCAACTGTACTCACTGTGGCCCGCGTTTCACCATTATTCGCGCCATGCCTTACGACCGCCCGTTTACCGTAATGGCGGCGTTTCCGTTGTGTCCGGCTTGTGACAAAGAGTACCGCGACCCGCTCGATCGTCGCTTCCACGCCCAGCCGGTGGCCTGCCCGGAGTGTGGCCCGCATCTTGAATGGGTAAGTCATGGTGAACATGCGGAACAAGAGGCGGCATTACAGGCGGCTATCGCACAGTTAAAAATGGGCAACATTGTCGCCATCAAAGGGATTGGCGGATTTCATCTTGCCTGCGATGCACGTAACAGTAACGCGGTGGCGACACTGCGGGCGCGCAAACATCGCCCGGCGAAACCGCTGGCGGTCATGTTGCCAGTGGCTGACGGTTTACCAGACGCTGCGCGCCAGTTGCTTACCACGCCCGCCGCGCCGATTGTGCTGGTGGATAAAAAATACGTACCTGAGCTTTGTGATGATATCGCCCCTGACCTTAACGAAGTCGGGGTAATGTTGCCTGCGAACCCGCTCCAGCATTTGCTGTTACAGGAACTGCAATGCCCGCTGGTGATGACCTCTGGCAACCTGAGCGGTAAACCACCGGCTATCAGCAACGAACAGGCGCTGGCGGATTTGCAGGGCATTGCCGACGGATTCTTGATACATAACCGCGACATCGTGCAGCGGATGGATGATTCGGTGGTGCGCGAAAGCGGCGAAATGCTGCGCCGTTCGCGGGGGTATGTGCCGGATGCGCTGGCTTTGCCTCCGGGCTTTAAAAATGTTCCGCCTGTGCTGTGTCTCGGCGCGGATCTGAAAAACACCTTCTGCCTGGTGCGCGGTGAACAAGCGGTGTTGAGTCAGCATCTGGGCGATTTAAGTGACGATGGCATCCAGATGCAGTGGCGCGAAGCGTTACGCCTGATGCAAAACATCTACGATTTCACCCCGCAATACGTTGTGCATGACGCACATCCGGGCTATGTCTCCAGCCAGTGGGCGAGCGAGATGAATCTGCCGACGCAAACGGTACTGCATCATCATGCCCACGCAGCGGCGTGTCTGGCAGAACATCACTGGCCACTGGATGGCGGTGATGTCATTGCTTTGACGCTCGACGGTATCGGTATGGGGGAGAACGGCGCTTTGTGGGGCGGCGAGTGCCTGCGGGTGAACTATCGCGAATGCCAGCACCTGGGCGGCTTGCCTGCAGTGGCGCTTCCGGGTGGCGATTTGGCGGCGAAGCAGCCGTGGCGAAACCTGCTGGCGCAGTGCCTGCGCTTTGTGCCGGAGTGGCAGAA
This sequence comes from Shigella dysenteriae, assembly GCF_022354085.1. Taxonomy (NCBI): domain Bacteria; kingdom Pseudomonadati; phylum Pseudomonadota; class Gammaproteobacteria; order Enterobacterales; family Enterobacteriaceae; genus Shigella; species Shigella dysenteriae. The sequence continues at coordinate 3,629,428 of NZ_CP055055.1, read as the reverse complement.
TTACCCTGAAACGGCAAGTGTACAACAGCAAAACTGGAGCGTTCTGGCGCGGGCCATTGAGCGTGGAATTAACGCGCCGCTGGCGTCATCGTGTGGGCGGGTGTTCGATGCAGTGGCGGCGGCACTGGGCTGTGCGCCAGCCACGTTAAGTTATGAAGGTGAAGCGGCTTGTGCTCTGGAGGCGCTCGCAGCCTCATGCCACGGAGTGACGCATCCGGTGACAATGCCGCTGGTGGACAATCAACTGGATCTCGCCACTTTCTGGCAGCAGTGGCTGAACTGGCAGGCACCGGTTAATCAACGCGCGTGGGCGTTTCATGATGCGCTGGCGCAGGGTTTTGCCGCGTTGATGCGTGAGCAGGCCACGATGCGTGGTATCACTACGCTGGTATTTAGCGGCGGGGTTATTCATAACCGTTTGCTGCGTGCACGTCTGGCGCATTATCTCGCTGATTTCACATTGCTCTTTCCACAGAGTTTACCGGCGGGTGATGGCGGTTTGTCTCTGGGGCAGGGGGTTATTGCTGCGGCGCGTTGGTTAGCGGGTGAAGTCCAGAACGGATAAAACGTGTTGCATTTGGACACCATTGCCGGATGCGGCGTAAACGCCTTATCCGGCCTACACGTGCGTCCCCGTAGGTCGGATAAGATGCGCCAGCATCGCATCCGACATTTTGGGTACAGTAGCTGGATGCGACATGAACGCATTATGTGACCAACACATGCCTCCCCGTAGGTCGGGTAAGACGCGCCAGCATCGCATCCGACATTTTGGGTACAGTAGGCGGATGCGACATGAACGCATTATGTGACCAACACATGCGTCCCCGTAGGTCGGATAAGACGCGTCAGCGTCGCATCCGACATTTTGGGCACAGTAGCCCGCCTACACCGGCAATGTTTTCAACAATCCAAATGCCTCTTTCATCCGATCCTCACTGACCACAAAGGCGCGAAGTTGGTCTGCATCGTCAACACCGCGCGCCACCATTCCCTGGCTTTCGGTATTAATCTGCCAGCGTAAATCCTGACGCTGGGTTTCGCCTGCCAGATGCAGCGGTAATTCCGGCGTTTTGATTTTCACCAGCATCGCCGGTAGTTTCAGCGGCGTGTTATTGCCGAGAAGATTTTTTGCCAGCACCATCGCGCTAAGTTGAATCGGCTGGAGGAACGGCAATACCTGACCGTTAATTTCCGCGCAATCGCCCAGCGCGTAAATATCGGCATTACTGGTTTGCAGATAACTATCGACGCAAACGCCGCGATTAATCGTCAGCCCGGCGCGTCGTGCCAGGGCGGCTTCCGGGCGCAGTCCGGTGGCGGCAATTACCGCATCCACTTCGATGCTGCGCTGGTGGTCCAGCGTTGCCAGAATGCCAGAATCCGTTTTTTCCAGCCCCTGCAACTGAGATTTCAACAGCAGATGAACGCCCATCTCCGTCAACCGATGCTGCAAGCGACTGCTTACTTCCGGTGGCATTAACGACGCCAGAATACTGGCAGCGTTGTCGATTAGCGTAACCATTTTGCCTGCACGACAAAAATCCATCGCCAGTTCGCTACCAATCAAACCACCGCCAACAATCAACACGCGTCGGGCATCCCGCAGTTGCGTTTCACAGGCGCGATACTCTTGCTGACTATTTAACGTCAGCATTAACTCACGCCCAGGCACTGGCGGGACAAAGGCGCTGGCACCGGTTGCCAGCACCAGCTTGTCGTATTGCCACTGATTATTCTGGCTTTTCACCACACGGGCTTCGGCATCGATATCCGTCACCCAAGTTTGCGGAAACAGTAGCAGATTAAACTGCTCGGCAAATTCACCCGCCGTCTGGCGGGTAAGGTCGTCGGCACGTTGCCCCTGACTGATAACATGGCTGAGGTCAGGTTTGTTGTACTCATCCATGCTGTCGGCGGCAATCAGGGTTAATGGAATACTGGCGTCCTGTTTGCGAATATTTTTCACCAGTTGGCGGGCGGCGAAGCCCGAACCAATGATCACAATGCCGTTACTCATTTTGCCTCCGATGCCAGTTCGTCAAAGACGTCTTTGCCGAGGGAGCATTCCGGGCAGAGGAAGTTATCCGGGACTTCACTCCACGGCGTTCCTGGCGCAACGTCCTGCATTGGCTCGCCTTTTGCCGGATCGTAAATCCACTGGCAGACGCTGCACTGCATCCGTGGGCCGAGGTCAGCCGTCGTGGTGGCAGAGGTTTCTTCTTTAACTACCGTATTCACCGTGCTCTGCGGCAGCGGCGCGAGCGCCCACTGACGGGCGATTTCGCGACCGTGTTCACGGCATAACTCCAGAGCGTCCTGGTCTGGTCGCCATTTCGCTTTCAGGCTAAGCGACATTTCGAAACCCGCATCCTGCAGGCGCGTGGAAAGACGATCCACCGCACCGCCGCTCCAGCCGTGAGAGCCGAAAGCACTGGCGCGTTTGTTACGGAAGCGTAATCCGGTCATCTCCTCCACCAGCCCGGCGATTTTCGGCATCATCACGTTATTCATCGTCGAAGTGCCGACCAGCACGCCTTTTGAGCGGAAGACATTGGTCAGGATTTCGTTTTTATCGCTTCGGGCGACGTTGAAAATTTTCACCGCCACGCGTGGGTCGGTTTCCGCAATCCCCTGGGCGATAGCGTCAGCCATCATGCGGGTGTTATTCGACATGGTGTCGTAGAAAATGGTGATTCTGTCTTCCTGATAATCAGCGGCCCACTTCAGGTACAGCTCGACAATTTGCGTCGGGTTATCGCGCCAGACCACGCCGTGGGAGGTCGCTATCATATCGACTGGTAAGTTAAAGCCCAGGATCTCGGTAATTTTCGGCGTTACCAGGCGGCTGAACGGCGTCAGGATATTGGCGTAGTAACGCTGGCACTGCTCGAAAAGCTCCGTCTGATCCACTTCATCGTTGAACAGATGCTCGTCGCAGTAGTGCTGACCGAAAGCATCGTTACTGAACAGCACCGCGTCGCCTGTCAGGTAAGTCATCATGCTGTCCGGCCAGTGCAGCATTGGTGTTTCGACAAAAATGAGCTGTTTGCCGTTGCCGATATCCAGCGTGTCGCCAGTTTTCACCACATTAAAATTCCACTCCGGATGATGGTGATGACCATTTATCGAGTCGATAGCGTTGGCTGTACAGTAGATCGGCGTATCGGGAATTTGTGCCATCAGTTCGGTCAGCGCCCCGGCGTGGTCCTCTTCTGCATGGTTAATCACGATGTAATCGATATCCGCCAGATCGATTTCATTACGCAGGTTCTGCACAAATTCGCGGCTGAATTTATGGTCGACGGTGTCGATCAGCACGTTTTTTTCTTCGCGGATGAGGTAGCTGTTGTAGCTGCTGCCGCGCAGCGTTTTATATTCCGTGCCGTGAAAATCACGCACTTCCCAGTCACGTTGACCCACCCAATGAATGTTATTTTTCACCACAATAGACATAGCAACCTCAATTTATTCAGCGTGTTGTAAAAAGATGTCTTGCTAATTGCAGATTGCGTGCCAGTTTTTTATCTGATTGTTTTTACTCTATAAATAAAATTATGCTCATTAATGAGTAGTCAAAATGACTATCAATCAAATGGTCGATATGACAATATCTATAGTCAAATTGACAGTGAGGCAAAGATGAGTTTTTCCGTTGATGTGCTGGCGAATATCGCCATCGAATTGCAGCGTGGGATTGGTCATCAGGATCGTTTTCAGCGCCTGATCACCACGCTGCGTCAGGTGCTGGAGTGCGATGCGTCTGCGTTGCTACGTTACGACTCGCGGCAGTTTATTCCGCTTGCCATCGACGGGCTGGCGAAGGATGTACTCGGTAGACGCTTTGCGCTGGAAGGTCATCCACGGCTGGAAGCGATTGCCCGCGCGGGTGATGTGGTGCGCTTTCCCGCAGACAGCGAATTGCCCGATCCCTATGACGGTTTGATTCCAGGGCAGGAGAGTCTGAAGGTTCACGCCTGCGTTGGTCTGCCGCTGTTTGCCGGGCAAAACCTGATCGGCGCATTGACGCTCGACGGGATGCAGCCCGATCAGTTCGATGTTTTCAGCGACGAAGAGTTACGCCTGATTGCCGCGCTGGCGGCGGGAGCGTTAAGCAATGCGTTGCTGATTGAGCAACTGGAAAGCCAGAATATGCTGCCGGGCGATGCCGCGCCGTTTGAAGCGGTGAAACAGACGCAGATGATTGGCTTATCGCCAGGCATGACGCAATTGAAAAAAGAGATTGAGATTGTGGCGGCGTCCGATCTCAACGTCTTAATCAGCGGTGAGACGGGAACCGGTAAGGAGCTGGTGGCGAAAGCGATTCATGAAGCCTCGCCAAGGGCGGTGAATCCGCTGGTCTATCTCAACTGTGCCGCACTGCCGGAAAGTGTGGCGGAAAGTGAGTTGTTCGGGCATGTGAAAGGAGCGTTTACTGGCGCTATCAGTAACCGCAGTGGGAAGTTTGAAATGGCGGATAACGGCACGCTGTTTCTCGATGAGATCGGCGAGTTGTCGTTGGCATTGCAGGCCAAGCTGCTGAGGGTGTTGCAGTATGGCGATATTCAGCGCGTTGGCGATGACCGTAGTTTGCGGGTCGATGTGCGCGTGCTGGCGGCGACTAACCGCGATTTACGCGAAGAGGTGCTGGCAGGGCGATTTCGCGCTGACTTGTTCCACCGCCTGAGCGTGTTTCCACTTTCGGTGCCGCCGCTGCGTGAGCGGGGCGATGATGTCATTCTGCTGGCGGGGTATTTCTGCGAGCAGTGTCGTTTGCGGCTGGGGCTCTCCCGCGTGGTATTAAGTGCCGGAGCGCGAAATTTACTGCAACACTATCGTTTTCCGGGGAACGTGCGCGAACTGGAACATGCTATTCATCGGGCGGTAGTGCTGGCGAGAGCCACCCGCAACGGCGATGAAGTGATTCTTGAGGCGCAACATTTTGCTTTTCCTGAGGTGACGTTACCGCCGCCAGAAGCGGCGGCGGTGCCCGTTGTTAAGCAAAACCTGCGTGAAGCGACAGAAGCGTTCCAGCGTGAAACTATTCGTCAGGCACTGGCACAAAATCATCACAACTGGGCAGCCTGCGCGCGAATGCTGGAAACCGACGTCGCCAACCTGCATCGGCTGGCGAAACGTCTGGGATTGAAGGATTAAATAATCCCGGCCTGATAGAAATCCTGCAGGTTAATTGCGCCGACGAGTTTGCCGTTTTCATCTACCACCGGTGCGGCAGTGATTTTGCGCTTCATCAGGATCTCTTTGGCGTCGATGGCGCGGCTTTGTGCCTGTAATGTGGTACCGCCTGTCGTCATCGCTTCATTAACTGGCGTGGTGAGTGCGCCGCCGCCAACCAGCCAGCGACGTAAATCGCCGTCGGTAAAGACGCCTTGTACCTGTTGTTGAGCGTCACATACCGCCACCAGCCCCAGACCGGTGCGGCTGAGTTCCAGCATCGCATCCATCACGCTGGCGGTTAACGCTACCTGTGGGATAGCGTCATCACGACGCATCAGATGATGCACTTTATTCAGCAAGCGAGCGCCCAGTGCCCCGGCTGGGTGGGAGCGGGCAAAATCTTCTTCATTAAATCCGCGCGCCTGCATGACCGCCATCGCCAGCGCGTCGCCCATCATCAGGGTATTGACGGTGCTGGAGGTCGGCGCAAGGTGCATCGGGCAGGCTTCGCGTTCTACGGAGATATCCAGCACCGCTTTCGCCGCCAGGCCCAGCGGTGACGTCGGTTTGCCGGTCATCGCCAGCAGCGCGATAGATTTATCTTCCAGACGCGGAATAATCAGATCCAGTTCCTTCGCGCCACCGGAGTAAGAGATAAACAGCATCACATCGCGGCTTTCGATCATCCCCAGATCGCCGTGCAGCGCTTCTGCCGGATGGACAAAAAAAGCCGGTGTGCCGGTACTGGCAAGCGTTGCGGCGATTTTCTTACCAATGTGGCCCGATTTGCCAATTCCCGAAACCACCACTTTGCCTTCGCAGTGCAGGATGATATTGGCGGCGCGAACAAAATCATCGCCCAGACGTTCCGGTAAGCGGCTTGCTTCCTGCAACTCCAGCATTAACGTCTGACGTCCCGCGTTCAGTAGTGCTTCACTCATTGCTCTCTCCGGTTATGATCACATCGATCCCTTTCTCTTCCAGCGCCTGACGAAACGCCGGATCGATACCTGCGTCGGTAATTAGCTTATCGACGCTTTCAAGACTGCAAACTACATTGGGGCTTTTACGGCCAAACTTTGATGAGTCCGCCATCAAAATCACTTCGCGCGCGGCATTGCACATTGCCTTACTGACGGTATAAACCTCGTTGAAGGTGGTTACGCCCGCATTGAGATCGATGCCGTCGGTGCCCATAAACAATTTATCGAAGGTGAAATGCTCGAAGGCATTCTCTGCCAGCTGCCCGTGAAATGAGGCCGATTTTTTACGAAATGTTCCGCCTGGCATCAGGATAGTTTGTTCGTTATCCAGTTCGGATAGCGCATTGACGATATGCAGGCTGTTGGTCATCACTGTGATGTTATTAAAGCGCGAGAGCAGGGGGACCATCTGCAAAACGGTACTGCCAGCATCAAGAATGATCGAATCGCCATCATGGATAAAACTAACGGCAGCTTCTGCAATCAGCTCTTTCTTGTGGGTGTTGATGAGTGTTTTATGATCGATAGGCGGATCGGATTCCTCTTTATTCAACACCACTCCGCCATAAGTACGAATGACGGTTCCGGCATGTTCCAGAATGACCAGATCTTTGCGAATGGTTGTGCCTGTGGTGTCAAAGTATTGCGCCAATTCTTCAACCGAGCATTTACCCTGCTTTTGCAGATACTCCAGAATGGCGGCCTGACGCTGACGAGGTTTCATGGGCGTGATTACCTGATTTAGGTTTCAAAATGATAACTTCGCAAGCAAGTAACATTCACAACGAAATTATCCACGTTTCAGTTTAAGCGCCAATGATAGAGCATTCTGTGATAGTGGATCATGGGGAAAGATCACATCGGGCTGTAAATCACCCGCATGCATACCGGTAATTGCGGGAATTTTTTGCGGTCGGGCGAAGACGGTCAGTCCTTTCATAAACAAGGTGTCGACGATGCGCTGCTGATCGTCCAGGGCGATGGCGACCACGACCCGCGGTTTAAAGCGCCCGCTGGAACGGCCCACGCCAACCCGCCCTTGCTGGCATAGTGTGTCGAAGGCACGGTTAAAACGAGAAATTTGCCAGCCGCCTAAGGCCAGTTGCGCACACCAGGCGATAACGGCGACAGTGATGAGTGCGGATACCATAACTTTTCCTTAATGTAGTGGCGGAAGTCCTGTATGCCTGATGAGCGTAGCGCATCAGGCATTCTATTAGTCCCACGGAGATCCTTAACGGATCTCCGCTGTTGATCAGAACATCACCTGACCGCCGGTGACATTGATCGACTGACCAGTGCAGTACGATGCCTTAGGACTGGCGTAGAACAGCAGCATATTCAGCACATCCTGATAATCGCAGCCGCGTTTGAGCGGTACTTTATCGATGTAATACTGCTCGACTTGATCCGGTTTGATACCCAGCTTGGTCGCGTATTGTGGCAACAGCGACTGGAACATCGGCGATTTCAGCAGGTTACCGAGCATCAGTGAATGCACCGTAATGCCGTACTCCGCCAGATCCAGCGCCAGTGATTGAGTCAGCCCTACGCCACCAAATTTCGCTGCGCTGTAGCCAGAGTTGTGTTTGCTGCCCACTTTGCCGGATTTCGAGTTGATCTGAATAATGCGTCCCTGAATCCCATCGCGGATCATCAAACGCGAAAATTCACGCGCACACAGGAAATAACCCACCAGATTCACCTGTAGCGAACGGTCAAAATCACCGAGCTGGAAGTCGCTGATAAAGGCTGCTTTTGCAATTCCGGCGCTGTAGACCAGCAAATCCACGCGACCAAAGATTTCATCTACCCCACGAGAGAGCGCCAGAACGCTTTGCTCACTGGTGGCGTCAGCACCAAAACCGTACGCCATACCTTCACCATATTCGGCGTTAATTTCTTGTGCCACATTTGCGGCTTTGTCGCTCTGAATATCGACAACCGCGACGCGATACCCCTCGGCAGCCAGACCGTGGCACAGGAACGCGCCTAAGGTTTGCCCACCACCGATGACAACGGCAACCTGATTCATTTTTTACTCCTTAACAGATTCAAACTTCAAAACCGATCCCGGCGCGATATCGTCGGGGACAGGGCCTGCCACATGGACAGTGCCCGGAAATTCCGCTTCGTTTAAACCATCGAAGCGCAGGGTGACATGACCCAGTTCGCGAAGGTTGTCTTCCGCCACGCTGCCAACGGCGGTCACCGGATAGCGATGCTGCCCGAGCGAAAATTGCAAACCGGGATGGAGTGCACCTTTTAACTCACCGTGGCAATGAATGAAGCAATACTCTTCGAGATCCGCAGGCGCGCCTTCACGAAAGGTGATGAGCATCTGGTCGCTGAGGGCGTCAGTGGCACTCGCGCCGATACGGGTGATGGTGGTCTGATAAATAACGGTCATGTTTCAGCCTCTATTGATAGATAAAACCGGAGACAAACCAGGCGATCAGTACAGTCGGTGCGCCGGTTAAAAAGCGGCTCACCAGAACAGAAGGGACACCGACGCGAACCGTGTCCTGACGGGCTTCCGCCAGCGACAAACCGACCGGGATGAAGTCGCAGGCCGCCTGCGCGTTGATGGCAAACAGCGCAGGTAAAGCCAGATGCGGCGGAATATTGCCGAGACCAATCTGCACGCCAATCAATACGCCGATAACCTGTGCGATAACTGCGCCTGGGCCGAGGAAAGGTGAAAGCAGTGGGAAGGAGCAGATGAGCGCCAGCATGACCAGACCCAGTGGATGGCTCGCCAGCGGAGCAAGACCGTGGGCAATCCAGTCACCAAGGCCAGAAGCCATAATGATGCCAATGAGCGCCGAAACGAATGCCATAAACGGCAGAATGGTTTTTAATACAGTGTCGATGGTGTCACGACCAGATTGAAACAACACGGCTACGGCAGAACCCATACCCATTCCCACCTTCGCCAGTAAACCATCGCTTTGTTCGGTGATTTTCTTGCTGGTGTCATAGTCACGGCCCACGGAAGAGGGTTGTGGTGTCGCATCACCCACTACAGTGATGTTTTCTTCTTTTACGCCAGAGACATAAATATCTTCCACAATGTACTGCACCAGTGGACCGGACTTGCCCGTCGAGTGGATATTAATGGTGGGAATACGTCGTTTCGGATAGATGCCGCAGCGTAATGTGCCGCCACAGTCGATTACCGCAATGCCAATTTCTGCCTCCGCGGGTTCACCTTCTTTAAATCCGTCAATAGCCTGCCAGCCAGTAAGCTGTGCCAGTTTGTCGACAATCGCAGGCCGGGTACCGGCGGTGATATAGACGATTTTTTTGCCCGGCGTGGCTTCCAGCTCAAGCGGGCCGCCCCAGCCACCCGTTCCTTTTTCGATCCGAATACGCGTCATGATGTTGCTCCTGCCAGATGAACTTTTTGTTCAAGTTGAATGCCCATCTTTTTCTCAAAAATAGCGGTGGTCAGATCGGTCACCCAGCCGCGGAAGAAGTTGGTGACCAGACCAACCAGCAGATAGCTCACCGCCAGTGGGCCAAGTGGCAGGTTCAGCGTTGTCAGACCGCTGGCAATGCCAAGATAAACAAACAGTTCGCCAGGGTTGATATGGGGAAAGAGGCCATTCATTGAGTGGCAGCTATAAGAGGCCGCCGCGTAGTAGCTGGGTTTGTACTTTTCCGGCATAAAGCGACCCAGGCTTAAGGTCATCGGATTGCAAAAGACAAACGTGCCAATGCACGGTAACAGCAGGTAACGGGAAACAGGGTTACCGGCGCAACGTTGAGCAAAACGTTCAATACGATGCTGACCGATAAAATTAATCAGTGCGTTCATGATAACCAGCAGGCTAATCAACAGCGGAAGAATGCCGGTCACCATCCCGGTAAACACCTCTCCGCCCTTTTGGAACAGCCCGATAAACCACTCTGCACCATGAGTAATGGTTTCTATCATTGTTCTCTCCTTCAGGATTTATTGTTTTATTACCAAACGGCAACCTAATCTAATCAGATTGAAAGATTTAAAAGTGTTATTTTGATCGCAAAATGAAAGATAAATATTTTAATTTGAAAGTTTGAATAAAAGGATAGCGAGGGGGATGAGTTGAGTTATGTAAAGTCCGTATCGGGCAGTGACTACCGCTTCCTTGTGCGGGGCGTGATGCTTTACCATACTTGCCCCTGGTTGAATCTGTTAAATGGACCCCTCATGTTCAAGCGTCGTTATGTAACATTGCTTCCCCTTTTTGTGTTGCTTGCCGCCTGTAGCAGCAAGCCAAAACCTACTGAGACTGATACGACCACCGGAACGCCGTCTGGCGGCTTCCTGCTTGAGCCGCAGCACAATGTGATGCAGATGGGCGGTGACTTCGCCAATAACCCGAATGCCCAGCAGTTCATCGACAAAATGGTGAACAAACACGGTTTCGATCGTCAGCAGTTGCAGGAAATTCTCTCCCAGGCGAAACGTCTGGATTCGGTACTGCGGCTGATGGATAACCAGGCACCAACGACATCGGTGAAACCGCCATCAGGTCCGAACGGCGCATGGCTGCGTTATCGCAAAAAATTTATTACGCCGGACAATGTGCAGAACGGTGTGGTTTTCTGGAATCAGTATGAAGATGCGTTGAATCGCGCGTGGCAGGTGTATGGCGTACCGCCGGAAATTATCGTCGGGATTATCGGCGTTGAAACCCGCTGGGGGCGCGTGATGGGGAAAACTCGCATCCTCGATGCGCTGGCAACGCTGTCATTTAACTACCCACGCCGCGCGGAGTATTTCTCTGGCGAGCTGGAAACCTTCCTGCTGATGGCGCGCGACGAGCAGGACGATCCGCTCAATCTGAAAGGTTCCTTTGCCGGGGCGATGGGCTACGGACAGTTTATGCCGTCGTCTTACAAACAATATGCGGTAGATTTCAGCGGCGACGGGCATATCAACCTGTGGGATCCGGTTGATGCGATCGGTAGCGTGGCGAATTATTTCAAAGCGCACGGCTGGGTGAAAGGCGATCAGGTCGCGGTAATGGCAAACGGTCAGGCTCCAGGCTTGCCAAATGGCTTCAAAACCAAGTACAGCATTTCGCAGCTTGCCGCGGCAGGTTTAACGCCACAGCAGCCGCTGGGCAACCATCAACAAGCCAGCCTGCTGCGTCTGGATGTCGGTACCGGTTACCAGTACTGGTACGGTCTGCCGAACTTCTACACCATTACCCGTTATAACCACAGCACCCATTACGCAATGGCGGTCTGGCAGTTAGGACAAGCCGTGGCGCTGGCGCGCGTGCAGTAACTATTTGCAAGAGGGGGGCGTGAGCTTCCTTCTGGCTAATCAGCTTTTTTCTGAATCCTCCTCGTAAAATTGCAACGCCAACACCATCTTCCTGACGAAAGTGCTATCTTGTCCGGCATAAATTTTTGACTGACAGAGGTTGTGATGACTGACAGTGAACTGATGCAGTTAAGCGAACAGGTTGGGCAGGCGCTGAAAGCCCGTGGCGCAACCGTAACAACTGCTGAGTCTTGTACCGGCGGTTGGGTAGCGAAAGTGATTACCGATATTGCCGGTAGCTCCGCCTGGTTTGAACGCGGATTTGTCACCTACAGTAACGAAGCCAAAGCGCAGATGATCGGCGTACGTGAAGAGACGCTGGCGCAGCATGGCGCGGTGAGCGAACCCGTCGTGGTGGAAATGGCGATAGGCGCACTGAAAGCGGCTCGTGCTGATTACGCCGTGTCTATTAGTGGTATCGCCGGGCCGGATGGCGGCAGTGAAGAGAAGCCTGTCGGCACCGTCTGGTTTGCTTTTGCCACTGCCCGCGGTGAAGGCATTACCCGGCGGGAATGCTTCAGCGGCGACCGTGATGCGGTGCGCCGTCAGGCTACTGCGTATGCATTGCAGACCTTGTGGCAACAATTTCTACAAAACACTTGATACTGTATGAGCATACAGTATAATTGCTTCAACAGAACATATTGACTATCCGGTATTACCCGGCATGACAGGAGTAAAAATGGCTATCGACGAAAACAAACAGAAAGCGTTGGCGGCAGCACTGGGCCAGATTGAGAAACAATTTGGTAAAGGCTCCATCATGCGCCTGGGTGAAGACCGTTCCATGGATGTGGAAACCATCTCTACCGGTTCGCTTTCACTGGATATCGCGCTTGGGGCAGGTGGTCTGCCGATGGGCCGTATCGTCGAAATCTACGGACCGGAATCTTCCGGTAAAACCACGCTGACGCTGCAGGTGATCGCCGCAGCGCAGCGTGAAGGTAAAACCTGTGCGTTTATCGATGCTGAACACGCGCTGGACCCAATCTACGCACGTAAACTGGGCGTCGATATCGACAACCTGCTGTGCTCCCAGCCGGACACCGGCGAGCAGGCACTGGAAATCTGTGACGCCCTGGCGCGTTCTGGCGCAGTAGACGTTATCGTCGTTGACTCCGTGGCGGCACTGACGCCGAAAGCGGAAATCGAAGGCGAAATCGGCGACTCTCACATGGGCCTTGCGGCACGTATGATGAGCCAGGCGATGCGTAAGCTGGCGGGTAACCTGAAGCAGTCCAATACGCTGCTGATCTTCATCAACCAGATCCGTATGAAAATTGGTGTGATGTTCGGTAACCCGGAAACCACTACCGGTGGTAACGCGCTGAAATTCTACGCCTCTGTTCGTCTCGACATCCGTCGTATCGGCGCGGTGAAAGAGGGCGAAAACGTGGTGGGTAGCGAAACCCGCGTGAAAGTGGTGAAGAACAAAATCGCTGCGCCGTTTAAACAGGCTGAATTCCAGATCCTCTACGGCGAAGGTATCAACTTCTACGGCGAACTGGTTGACCTGGGCGTAAAAGAGAAGCTGATCGAGAAAGCAGGCGCGTGGTACAGCTACAAAGGTGAGAAGATCGGTCAGGGTAAAGCGAATGCAACTGCCTGGCTGAAAGATAACCCGGAAACCGCGAAAGAGATCGAGAAGAAAGTACGTGAGTTGCTGCTGAGCAACCCGAACTCAACGCCGGATTTCTCTGTAGATGATAGCGAAGGCGTAGCAGAAACTAACGAAGATTTTTAATCGTTCGTTATTGATGATAATAGATAATGTGTGCACGGACGGTCCCCTCGCCCCTTTGGGGAGAGGGTTAGGGTGAGGGGAACAGGCCAGCACTGGCGTGAAAAATTACTCTCACCTCGATCCTCTAACGAATTGGGCCTGCGGGAACATTCTGCACACTCATTGACTATTAAATCTGTTTATCAGCAAAACCTGGGTCGCATCTGCGGCCCTTTTGCTTTTTTAAGTTGTAAGGATATGCCATGACAGAATCAACGTCCCGTCGCCCGGCATATGCTCGCCTGTTGGATCGTGCGGTACGCATTCTGGCGGTGCGCGATCACAGTGAGCAAGAACTGCGACGTAAACTCGCGGCACCGATTATGGGCAAAAATGGCCCAGAAGAGATTGATGCTACGGCAGAAGATTACGAGCGCGTTATTGCCTGGTGCCATGAACATGGCTATCTCGATGACAGCCGATTTGTTGCGCGCTTTATCGCCAGCCGTAGCCGCAAAGGTTATGGACCTGCGCGTATTCGCCAGGAACTGAATCAGAAAGGTATTTCCCGCGAAGCGACAGAAAAAGCGATGCGTGAATGTGACATCGACTGGTGCGCACTGGCGCGCGATCAGGCGACGCGAAAATATGGTGAACCTTTGCCAACTGTCTTTTCAGAAAAAGTTAAGATCCAGCGTTTTCTGCTCTATCGTGGCTATCTGATGGAAGATATCCAGGATATTTGGCGAAATTTTGCCGACTGAACGCATACGGTATTTTACTTCCCAGTCAAGAAAACTTATCTTATTCCCACTTTTCAGTTACCAGCCCGGCGGTTAAGACACGCTGGAGCTGGTGGCGATATTTCGTTAGCTTGATTTCAGGATAATTATGAGCAAGAGCACCGCTGAGATCCGTCAGGCGTTTCTCGACTTTTTCCATAGTAAGGGACATCAGGTAGTTGCCAGCAGCTCCCTGGTACCCCATAACGACCCAACTTTGTTGTTTACCAACGCCGGGATGAACCAGTTCAAGGATGTGTTCCTTGGGCTCGACAAGCGTAATTATTCCCGCGCTACCACTTCCCAACGCTGCGTGCGTGCGGGTGGTAAACACAACGACCTGGAAAACGTCGGTTACACCGCGCGTCACCATACCTTCTTCGAAATGCTGGGCAACTTCAGCTTCGGCGACTATTTCAAACACGATGCCATTCAGTTTGCATGGGAACTGCTGACCAGCGAAAAATGGTTTGCCCTGCCGAAAGAGCGTCTGTGGGTTACCGTCTATGAAAGCGACGACGAAGCCTACGAAATCTGGGAAAAAGAAGTAGGGATCCCGCGCGAACGTATTATTCGCATCGGCGATAACAAAGGTGCGCCATACGCATCTGACAACTTCTGGCAGATGGGTGACACTGGTCCGTGCGGCCCGTGCACCGAAATCTTCTACGATCACGGCGACCACATTTGGGGTGGCCCTCCGGGAAGTCCGGAAGAAGACGGCGACCGCTACATTGAGATCTGGAACATCGTCTTCATGCAGTTCAACCGCCAGGCCGATGGCACGATGGAACCGCTGCCGAAGCCGTCTGTAGATACCGGTATGGGTCTGGAGCGTATTGCTGCGGTGCTGCAACACGTTAACTCTAACTATGACATCGACCTGTTCCGCACGTTGATCCAGGCGGTAGCGAAAGTCACTGGCGCAACCGATCTGAGCAATAAATCGCTGCGCGTAATCGCTGACCACATTCGTTCTTGTGCGTTCCTGATCGCGGATGGCGTAATGCCGTCCAATGAAAACCGTGGTTATGTACTGCGTCGTATCATTCGTCGCGCAGTGCGTCACGGTAATATGCTCGGCGCGAAAGAAACCTTCTTCTACAAACTGGTTGGTCCGCTGATCGACGTTATGGGCTCTGCGGGTGAAGACCTGAAACGCCAGCAGGCGCAGGTTGAGCAGGTGCTGAAGACTGAAGAAGAGCAGTTTGCTCGTACTCTGGAGCGCGGTCTGGCGTTGCTGGATGAAGAGCTGGCAAAACTTTCTGGTGATACGCTGGATGGTGAAACTGCTTTCCGTCTGTACGACACCTATGGCTTCCCGGTTGACCTGACGGCTGATGTTTGTCGTGAGCGCAACATCAAAGTTGACGAAGCCGGTTTTGAAGCTGCAATGGAAGAGCAGCGTCGTCGCGCGCGCGAAGCCAGCGGCTTTGGTGCCGATTACAACGCAATGATCCGTGTTGACAGTGCATCTGAATTTAAAGGCTATGACCATCTGGAACTGAACGGCAAAGTGACCGCGCTGTTTGTTGATGGTAAAGCGGTTGATGCCATCAATGCAGGCCAGGAAGCTGTGGTCGTGCTGGATCAAACGCCATTCTATGCGGAATCCGGCGGTCAGGTTGGTGATAAAGGCGAACTGAAAGGCGCTAACTTCTCCTTCGTGGTGGAAGATACGCAGAAATACGGCCAGGCGATTGGTCACATCGGTAAACTTGCTGCGGGTTCTCTGAAAGTGGGCGACGCTGTGCAGGCTGATGTTGATGAGGCTCGTCGCGCCCGTATTCGTCTGAATCACTCCGCAACGCACCTGATGCACGCTGCGCTGCGCCAGGTTCTGGGTACTCATGTATCGCAGAAAGGTTCACTGGTTAACGACAAGGTGCTGCGCTTCGACTTCTCACACAACGAAGCGATGAAACCAGAAGAGATTCGTGCGGTCGAAGACCTGGTGAACGCACAGATTCGTCGCAATTTGCCGATCGAAACCAACATCATGGATCTCGAAGCGGCGAAAGCGAAAGGTGCGATGGCGCTGTTCGGCGAGAAGTATGATGAGCGCGTACGCGTGCTGAGCATGGGCGATTTCTCCACCGAGCTGTGTGGCGGTACTCACGCCAGCCGCACTGGTGATATTGGTCTGTTCCGCATCATCTCTGAATCGGGTACTGCTGCAGGCGTTCGTCGTATCGAAGCGGTAACCGGAGAAGGTGCTATCGCCACCGTTCATGCAGACAGCGATCGCTTAAGCGAAGTCGCACATCTGCTGAAAGGCGATAGCAATAATCTGGCTGATAAAGTGCGCTCAGTACTGGAACGTACGCGTCAGTTAGAAAAAGAACTACAACAGCTTAAAGAACAAGCTGCCGCACAGGAGAGCGCAAATCTTTCCAGTAAGGCAATTGATGTTAATGGTGTTAAGCTGTTGGTTAGCGAGCTTAGCGGTGTTGAGCCGAAAATGTTGCGTACCATGGTTGACGATTTAAAAAATCAGCTGGGGTCGACAATTATCGTGCTGGCAACGGTAGCCGAAGGTAAGGTTTCTCTGATTGCAGGCGTATCTAAGGACGTCACAGATCGTGTGAAAGCAGGGGAACTGATTGGTATGGTCGCTCAGCAGGTGGGCGGCAAGGGTGGTGGACGTCCTGACATGGCGCAAGCCGGTGGTACGGATGCTGCGGCCTTACCTGCAGCGTTAGCCAGTGTGAAAGGCTGGGTCAGCGCGAAATTGCAATAATATAAGCGTCAGGCAATGCCGTGGACTCGCTTCACGGCATTCGCATTAACGCTATCGACAACGATAAAGTCAGGTTGAAGTTGTGTATATCGGCTAAACTTAGGTTTAACAGAATGTAATGCCATGACTGCTTAGATGTAATGTGTTTGTCATTGCTTACTTTTTGGCGTTATATGATGGATAATGCCGGGATACAGAGAGACCCGACTCTTTTAATCTTTCAAGGAGCAAAGAATGCTGATTCTGACTCGTCGAGTTGGTGAGACCCTCATGATTGGGGATGAGGTCACCGTGACAGTTTTAGGGGTAAAGGGCAACCAGGTACGTATTGGCGTAAATGCCCCGAAGGAAGTTTCTGTTCACCGTGAAGAGATCTACCAGCGTATCCAGGCTGAAAAATCCCAGCAGTCCAGTTACTAATCTTTCCGCGTCTCATCTTTATCGGTGAGACGCACCCTCAAAATTTCTCCTTCATTCCATTGTCTTTTCGCTTTACTCCCGTTCATTCAACTTAAGTCTCCATTTTTTTGCATTACTGCTATCTGCCAGACCTCCGTTTTTCTGTTGATAAAACACTCTTTTTGACGTTTTTACAGACTAATTGAGCGTGAAGTGTGCAAACGATAAAAGTGTGGGAAAAATTGTTTGACTTATAAGTCTCAGAAAGTAATATGTGCGCCACGCAGCGACGATGAGCGATAAACAAGTTCTTCGAAGCACTCGTAAGAGGCGTGTGGTGAGGTGGCCGAGAGGCTGAAGGCGCTCCCCTGCTAAGGGAGTATGCGGTCAAAAGCTGCATCCGGGGTTCGAATCCCCGCCTCACCGCCATTTGCATCCGTAGCTCAGCTGGATAGAGTACTCGGCTACGAACCGAGCGGTCGGAGGTTCGAATCCTCCCGGATGCACCATATTCTCCGTAACCTTCAGCGATGAAGGTATGGAAGAGGTGGCGGTACTAACCGCAGGCACCAGGGAGGATAACGTTGCTTTAGCAACGGCCCGAAGGGCGAGCCGCAAGGCGAGTAATCCTCCCGGATGCACCATCTCTTACTTGATACAGCTTTAGTAGCGGTATCAAAAAATCTGCAGTAAAGTAAGTTTCCCGATGCATCCGTAGCTCAGCTGGATAGAGTACTCGGCTACGAACCGAGCGGTCGGAGGTTCGAATCCTCCCGGATGCACCATCTCTTACTTGATATGGCTTTAGTAGCGGTATCAATATCAGCAGTAAAATAAATTTCCCGATGCATCCGTAGCTCAGCTGGATAGAGTACTCGGCTACGAACCGAGCGGTCGGAGGTTCGAATCCTCCCGGATGCACCATCTCTTACTTGATATGGCTTTAGTAGCGATATCAATATCAGCAGTAAAATAAATTTTCCCGATGCATCCGTAGCTCAGCTGGATAGAGTACTCGGCTACGAACCGAGCGGTCGGAGGTTCGAATCCTCCCGGATGCACCATATTCTCCGAAATCTTCAGCAATGAATATATCGAAGAGGTAGCGGAATTAACCGCAGGCACCAGGAAGGATAACGTTGCTTTAGCAACGGCCCGAAGGGCGAACGCCAGTGAGTCATCCTCCCGGATGCACCATCTTCTCCAAAAAATTTCCTTCAAAAATATCTCATTTCTAAATAACTACTTTATCCATTTCCTGAATTTTCTTCTCCTTCGCCATCAGCGACAAAATCAAGCAATTACGCTAAAGTAGCGTCATATTTTTCGACTTGCGAGAAGACCATGTACGAGCGTTATGCAGGTTTAATTTTTGATATGGATGGCACAATCCTGGATACGGAGCCTACGCACCGTAAAGCGTGGCGCGAAGTATTAGGGCACTACGGTCTTCAGTACGATGTTCAGGCGATGATTGCGCTTAATGGATCGCCCACCTGGCGTATTGCTCAGGCAATTATTGAGCTGAATCAGGCCGATCTCGACCCGCATGCGTTAGCGCGTGAAAAAACAGAAGCAGTAAGAAGTATGCTGCTGGATAGTGTCGAGCCGCTTCCTCTTGTTGAAGTGGTGAAAAGTTGGCATGGTCGTCGCCCAATGGCTGTAGGAACGGGGAGTGAAAGCGCCATCGCTGAGGCATTGCTGGCGCACCTGGGATTACGCCGTTATTTTGACGCCGTCGTCGCTGCCGATCACGTCAAACACCATAAACCCGCGCCAGACACATTTTTGTTGTGCGCGCAGCGTATGGGCGTGCAACCGACGCAGTGTGTGGTCTTTGAAGATGCCGATTTCGGTATTCAGGCGGCCCGTGCAGCAGGCATGGACGCTGTGGATGTTCGCTTGCTGTGAGTGAAGCGTTATCGCTTTTCTCGTTGTTTGCCAGTAGTTTTCTCAGCGCTACACTATTACCCGGCAACTCCGAAGTCGTGCTGGTGGCAATGTTGCTTTCCGGGATCAGTCATCCCTGGGTTTTAGTTTTAACAGCAACAATGGGTAATAGCCTTGGAGGGTTAACTAACGTTATCCTTGGGCGTTTCTTTCCATTGCGTAAAACATCGCGCTGGCAAGAGAAAGCTACCGGCTGGCTGAAACGCTATGGTGCAGTCACGCTATTATTAAGCTGGATGCCCGTGGTTGGCGATTTACTGTGTCTGTTAGCGGGATGGATGCGCATCTCGTGGGGACCGGTAATCTTTTTTTTGTGCCTTGGTAAAGCGTTACGCTATGTTGCAGTTGCAGCAGCTACCGTTCAGGGCATGATGTGGTGGCACTAATTGTAGGCCTGCACATATGGTCACCATTACAGTTATGCTAATTAAAACGATTTTGACAGGCGGGAGGTCAATTTGATCCCGGACGTATCACAGGCGCTGGCCTGGCTGGAAAAACATCCTCAGGCGTTAAAGGGGATACAGCGTGGGCTGGAGCGCGAAACTTTGCGTGTTAATGCTGATGGCACACTGGCAACAACAGGTCATCCTGAAGCATTAGGTTCCGCACTGACGCATAAATGGATTACTACCGATTTTGCGGAAGCATTGCTGGAATTCATTACACCAGTGGATGGTGATATTGAACATATGCTGACCTTTATGCGCGATCTGCATCGTTATACGGCGCGCAATATGGGCGATGAGCGGATGTGGCCGTTAAGTATGCCATGCTACATCGCAGAAGGTCAGGACATCGAACTGGCACAGTACGGCACTTCTAACACCGGACGCTTTAAAACGCTGTACCGTGAAGGGCTGAAAAATCGCTACGGCGCGCTGATGCAAACCATTTCCGGCGTGCACTACAATTTCTCTTTACCAATGGCATTCTGGCAAGCGAAGTGCGGTGATATCTCGGGCGCTGATGCCAAAGAGAAAATTTCTGCGGGCTATTTCCGCGTTATCCGCAATTACTATCGTTTCGGTTGGGTCATTCCTTATCTGTTTGGTGCATCTCCGGCGATTTGTTCTTCTTTCCTGCAAGGAAAACCAACATCGCTGCCGTTTGAGAAAACCGAGTGCGGTATGTATTACCTGCCGTATGCGACCTCTCTTCGTTTGAGCGATCTCGGCTATACCAATAAATCGCAAAGCAATCTTGGTATTACCTTCAACGATCTTTACGAGTACGTAGCGGGCCTTAAACAGGCAATCAAAACGCCATCGGAAGAGTACGCGAAGATTGGTATTGAGAAAGACGGTAAGAGGCTGCAAATCAATAGCAACGTGCTGCAGATTGAAAACGAACTGTATGCGCCGATTCGTCCAAAACGCGTTACCCGCAGCGGCGAGTCACCTTCTGATGCGCTGTTACGTGGCGGCATTGAATATATTGAAGTGCGTTCGCTGGACATCAACCCGTTCTCGCCGATTGGTGTAGATGAACAGCAGGTGCGATTCCTCGACCTGTTTATGGTCTGGTGTGCGCTGGCTGATGCACCGGAAATGAGCAGTAGCGAACTTGCCTGTACGCGCGTTAACTGGAACCGGGTGATCCTTGAAGGTCGCAAACCGGGCCTGACGCTGGGTATCGGCTGCGAAACCGCGCAGTTCCCGTTACTGCAGGTGGGTAAAGATCTGTTCCGCGATCTGAAACGCGTCGCGCAAACGCTGGATAGCATTAACGGCGGCGAAGCGTATCAGAAAGTGTGTGATGAACTGGTTGCCTGCTTCGATAATCCCGATCTGACTTTCTCTGCCCGTATCTTAAGGTCTATGATTGATACTGGTATTGGCGGAACAGGCAAAGCGTTTGCAGAAGCCTACCGTAATCTGCTGCGTGAAGAGCCGCTGGAAATTCTGCGCGAAGAGGATTTTGTAGCCGAGCGCGAGGCATCTGAACGCCGTCAGCAGGAAATGGAAACCGCTGATACCGAACCGTTTGCGGTGTGGCTGGAAAAACACGCCTGACAGAAAAGAAAAAGGCCACTCGTGAGTGGCCAAAATTTCATCTCTGAATTCAGGGATGATGATAACAAATGCGCGTCTTTCATATACTCAGACTCGCCTGGGAAGAAAGAGTTCAGAAAATTTTTAAAAAAATTACCGGAGGTGGCTAAATGCCGTTGTTAGATAGCTTCACAGTCGATCATACCCGGATGGAAGCGCCTGCAGTTCGGGTGGCGAAAACAATGAACACCCCGCATGGCGACGCAATCACCGTGTTCGATCTGCGCTTCTGCGTGCCGAACAAAGAAGTGATGCCAGAAAGAGGGATCCATACCCTGGAGCACCTATTTGCTGGTTTTATGCGTAACCATCTTAACGGTAATGGTGTAGAGATTATCGATATCTCGCCAATGGGCTGCCGCACCGGTTTTTATATGAGTCTGATTGGTACGCCAGATGAGCAGCGTGTTGCTGATGCCTGGAAAGCGGCAATGGAAGACGTGCTGAAAGTGCAGGATCAGAATCAGATCCCGGAACTGAACGTCTACCAGTGTGGCACTTACCAGATGCACTCGTTGCAGGAAGCGCAGGATATTGCGCGTAGCATTCTGGAACGTGACGTACGCATCAACAGCAACGAAGAACTGGCACTGCCGAAAGAGAAGTTGCAGGAACTGCACATCTAGTCAGTAAACTATCTTCACAATTAATTGAAAAAAGCCAGTTCAAATGAACTGGCTTAGTTGTACTTAGTGCGCACCGCCTCCGCCGCCACCTGCGCCAAATGGCGGTTTAGCAAACCACACCAGCCCCAGCAGTACGAGGAATATCCCGGCTGACATCCAGAAGATCTCATTGGCGGAAATAATCAGCCCCTGATTGGTGATCTGCTGGGCAATCCAGCCTGATGCCTGCTGTTGCGTCATCCCAAGCCCTTCCAGTTGACTGTACATCGCCTGGGCATTCGGGTTGAACGGGTTTACCGACTCAGTCAACTGCGCATGGTGCATCGACTCGCGGTTGGTCCACATGGTCGTGGTTATCGACGTGCCGATAGACCCCGCCAGCGTTCGCGTAAAGTTAGAGAGGCTCGATGCCGCCGCCAGTCGTTCCGGTGGCAAACCAGACAGCGTAATGGTGGTCAGCGGCATAAAGAAGCAGGCCACCGCAAACCCCTGGATAAACTGCGGCCAGGCCGACGCGCCAAAATCCATACCTGGTTCAAAGGTATAGGCACGCCAGTAGAAGCAGACGGCATACATAATAAAGCTGAAGGTTACCAGCCGCCGCATATCCAGTTTATGCGCGAAGCGGCCGATAATCGGCGACAGGATCACCGGAATAATCCCTACCGGCGCAGAGGCCAAACCTGCCCAGGTCGCCGTGTAACCGTAGACCTCCTGCAACAACTGCGGCAGCAGAACAATAGCGCCGAAGTAGAGCATATACGCGAGGCTGATACACAAGCAGCCGATGGTGAAGTTGCGCGACTTAAACAACGACAGATCGACTATCGGGTTATCGTCGGTCAGCTCCCAGACAATCAGGAAGCAGATAGCCACCACCGCCACCACGGTAAGAATGATAATTTCCTGTGATGAAAACCAGTCCAGCTCTTTACCGCGGTCGAGCATAATCTGCAGGCTGCCGATACCAATAACCAGCAGTGCCAGCCCCACGGCATCAATCCGCCGCCGTTCGGTGCGGGTTTCACGTCCGCGCAGAGTTTGCAGTGTCATCAACACCACCGCCACGCCAATCGGCACGTTGATGAAGAATATCCAGCCCCAGTGGTAATTATCGCTGATATAACCGCCGAGGATCGGGCCGCAAATTGGCGCGACAATCACCGTCATCGACCACAACGCCAGCGCGATCGAGCGTTTGGCTGGCGGGTAGTTATTCAGCAATAGACTTTGCGAAAGCGGGATCAACGGCCCGGCGACAATCCCCTGAATCACGCGGAAGAAGATCAGCATATTCAGGCTGCTGGAGACACCACACGCCCACGACGCAATAGCAAAGGCGATGGTGGACCAAAGGAACAGTTTCACTTCCCCGACGCGCTTTGCCAGCCAGCCGGTAAGCGGGATCGAGATGGCATTCGCCACCCCGAAAGAAGTGATTACCCACGTTCCCTGGCTGAGCGATGAGCCCAGATTCCCGGCGATAGTGGGGATCGCCACGTTAGCAATGGTGGAGTCCAGCACCTGCATGAATGTCGCCAGTGACAGCGCAATCGTCATAATGACCAGTTGCGCGCCTTCCAGCGGTTTTTGCTGTTGCATCACACGCACCTCTGGATTAGCCAGCGTTAGCTTTTACGATATCGTCGATCAGTTTATTGACAGGTGCCAGGCTGATTTCACGCGCGGTACTTACCGCGACCGGTGTTGAACGTACTTTATTTGCCAGTACCTGACCGTCACGGTTAGTGGTATTGACGCTCACCAGCGTGGACAAACCAATGCGCAGCGGGTATTGCTCCAGCTGTTTCTGGTCCAGTTCGATACGCACAGGTAGACGCTGAACGACTTTGATCCAGTTACCGGTCGCATTTTGCGCCGGAAGCAGTGAGAATGCGCTACCTGTGCCCATATCCAGACCAACCACTTTACCGGTGTATTTCACATCATCGCCGTAAATATCCGTGGTGATAGTGACCGGCTGACCGATACGCATATTGGCAATCTGCGTCTCTTTAAAGTTGGCATCCACCCACATATTGGTGGCTGGAACGACCGCCATCAGCGGCGTCGTTGGGCTAATTTGCGCCCCAGGCTGTACCGCGCGGCGGGAGACATAACCGGTCATCGGACTGACAATACGGGTACGCTCCAGCGCCAGCCAGGCGTTACGTACTTCGGTGGCAGCCTGTTGCACGGCAGGCTGATCTTCCAGTTTAGTCCCCAGAATCATCGCCTGATTGGCATTGTATTGTTGAATAGCGACGTCCAGTTGCGCCTGGGCACTGGTGACGGCGTCGCGGGCGTGTTGCAGCTCTTCGCGACCAATCAGGTTGGCATTGCCCAGCGGCACACGGCGGTTGTAGTCGCTTTGTGCTTTTGCGAGGGCGATTTTCTGCACCTCAATATTCGCCTGCAACTGCTTGCTGTTAATCATCAGCTGGTGGGTTTGGCGAACGCTGGAAGCCAGTGCAGTTTTGGCTTTTTCAAACGCCTGGCGAGCATCTGTCGGGTCGAGAGTGACCAGCACGTCGCCTTCTTTTACAAAATCGGTGTTATCGGCCCAGACTTTCGTCACGCTGCCAGACACCTGAGACATAATTTGAATTTGATTCCCTGCCACGTATGCGTCATCGGTTTCTTCGAAGTGACGCAGTACCAAAAACCAATAAATCCCTATCGCTACGGCAATAATTATAAAGAGCAAGGTGAGAAGGAGGAGCAGACGCTTACGTTTGCCGCTCTTCTTTACCGGTTGCTGCGGGGTTTGAGTCTCCGCATTTGCGCTCATATTGTTCTCCACGATCTTCTTAACTCATCGGCTGAGCCGACCTGCTTGCCAAAAAGGCCAGCATGTTGCGATGCTGGCCAGTCATTTTTTCTTTTATAAATCTGGATTTTTGAGCGAGATGACGCGTTAGCTCATCGCTTCGAGAACCACACCGTCTTGTTCCATCTGGTCGAGACGGGAGAGCAATTTGCGGGTGATTTGCTCGAGCTGATCTTTTTCTGTTGTGCTGAGCGCGGACCAGAGTTGATGCAGGCAGTTATGCTGCGGTGGTAAAACCTCGCGCAAAAACTCGTGACCTTTTTCCGTTAATTGCAGATGCAGGCAGCGGCGATCGTTATCGCTTTCACGACGTTCGATCCAACCGCGTTTTTCCAGTTCATCGGCAATACGCGTCGCGTTGGTACGGGATGATCCAAGAGCACAACTTAATTCAGAAGGCTGAATACTGTGGTTTTCCTGAGACTCCAGCGTAATCAACGCCATAAACAACGTCTCGTTAATCCCCTGAGCCTTCAGCATTTTATTGCGGTTCTCCAGCAGCTTGCTTTGCATGTGCATGCAAAGACGAGTCAGAAGGATCTCCTGATAAGGAAAATCTTCGTGGCGGCTGGCGCGAAATTTTAGCATTTGTTCAATGGGCGTAAACGAACTATCCATTTGGGTATGACCTCATTAATTTCAGCCGATATAGTAACGACAGTGACAAATAAAGTAAATGTATTGTTTTAGAAAAATGATTCTTGTGGGTTATATAATCGCCATCACTTTCCAGGCGAGCCCATAGGCCAGCGCACTAAGCAGTGTTGGGATGATAATGCTGCGTGTTTTATAGAAACTGGCACCCAGTACCGCGAAGCCGACCAGCGTGGGCACGAAACGGCGTGTATCGTGCATCACTTCTGGTGCGGTAGAGACAACCAGCAGAGCGCATATCGAGGCGATGCCAATGGTGTCGAGCAAAATACCTACCGCGCCACGTTTGGTTGGGCGGGCATTACCCACACGCAGGCGCAGCGGCAAATAGCGGAAGCAATAATTCGCTGCGCCAACCAGTAACCCAAGCAGCAGAACCTCATAGCTCATCGGGCGCTCCTTGCCAGAATGCCTGGATTAACGCAGTGAGGCAGCCACAGACAATGCCTGCCAGAATGGCGACGGGAATAGAAAATAGCGTTACGCCTGCAAGGGCACCAACTAACGCTGCGGTAACGCAAAGAGATTGTTTGCGCTGGAAAGAGGCGAGCAGGAAACTCATAAAGAGTGCCGGAAGCATAAAACCTAATGCAGCTTCAACGGCGGGATAACCTTGCAGCAAGCCGCTGCCGGAGAATGCCCCTATTACCGTACCAAATACCCACGATGACCATGAACTGAAGGCAATGCCGATCATCCAGTTCTCGCTCCAGCGGCGATTATTGCGTACCAGTTTTGCGGTTGCGGCGGCAAAAACCTCATCCGTCAGGCCAAACGCCCACAGGGCGGTTTTCGATTTTTGCAGACGCTGAATAATACGGCTACGCAGTGACGGGCCATACAACACATGGCGAACATCCATTGCCATGACGGTCAGTGCAGCAACCCACAAACTACTCCCGGCTGCCAGCATCGCGGTAATGACGAACTGGCTCGCGCCTGCATAAATGATGCAGGAGAAAAAAACGCTTTCGAGAGGAGAGAATCCCAGACGGGTCGCATTCAGACCGAACGCAAAGGCCACCGGAATATAACTAATAACAATCGGTAAACTGTCTTTGCATCCTTCCATGAAGGTCGCCGAACCAGGAGCAGGCTGTGGAGTAGGGCTTTCCATAGAGTGTACGCTTAACGATTGTTAATATTATAAATAGACTGAATGAATATCTTAACCTTATCAGACTGATGGGCTTCTTAACACCCTTATAAGTGTAAAGCCACGAAAACGGTTGCTGATTGCTTAATTTGCGGCTTCCTGACGATGAAAACCTCGCCACCAGACCAGTAAGTTAACCAGGGCAATCGTCGCGCCAGCCAGACAAACGCCAGCCCAACCGCCATGTTGCCAGGCTGAGGCTGAAATTAGCGAACCGGCGGCACCGCCAATAAAGTAGCTGGTCATGTAACCTGCGGTCAGGCGATTACGCGCATCAGGGTGTATTCGATAAATTACCGTCTGGTTAGTGATATGCACGCCCTGTACGGTGAGATCCAGCACCAGGATGCCGATAATCAGCGCCAGTACGGAAGTGTGACCAAACCAGATCGCCAGCCATGAAAGTAATAGCAGCAGCAGACCGAAAGTTGTGGTGTGGTGCGATTTACCCTTATCGGCAAAACCGCCCGCCGGACGAGCGCCCAACGCTCCGGCAGCTCCCGCAAGTCCAAACAGACCAATGACACCATCGCTGTAGTTAAAAGGTGGAGCGGCAAGCAAAAAGGCCATTGAGGTCCAGAGAATGCTGAAGTTGGCAAAGGTCAGGCAGCCCAGCAATGCGCGGGTGCGCAGGATCTTATCGCTGATAAACATGCTGAAAACGGAACCTAACAACTGTGGGTAGTTGAGGTGGGTTTCTGATTTCATTTGTGGCAGACCACGCCATAATGCCAGCGCCATCAGTGCCATTAACACCGAGGCAACCCAATAGACGGTGCGCCAGCCGCCGAGATTCGCCAGCAATCCGGCAACGGTCCGTGCGAGTAAGATCCCCAACAGCAGACCGCTCATAATAGTGCCAACCACTTTGCCGCGTTTGTCCGGTGAAGCCAGCGTCGCTGCCAGCGGAACCAGAATTTGTGCCACGACAGAGAATAAACCGGTTAATGCCGTACCGAGGATCATCATCGCCAGCGACTGACTGCTGGCAGTGATTAACATGCCGCCTGCCGCCAGTAAGGTCATCGAGACAATCAGGCGGCGGCGTTCAAACATATCACCGAGGGGAACAAGAAACAGCAGACCTGCTGCATAGCCCAATTGCGCGGCGGTAACAATAAAGCCTGCCGAACTGGCGGAAAGGGAAAAGTTACGCGCGATGGTGTCGAGCAATGGCTGAGCGTAATAGTTACTGGCGACCGCCAGACCGGTGGCGATAGACATCAGCACGATCAGCGCCGGGCTAAGCTCATGATTAGGTTTAGTCATTATTTTTGTTCATCAGGTGATGATTAAGCTGGAAATCAATAATAGCGGATGTTGATGAATATGGGATGAAAGATAGCTTGTTGAAATGTGCGATGTGGTTTGTAGGCATGATAAGACGCGCCAGCGTCGCATCAGGCATTGTGCACAGAACGGCGGATGCGGCGAAAACGCCTTATCCGCCATACGGAATGAGTGTATTTTGTAGGCATGATAAGACGCGTCAGCGTCGCATCAGGCATTGTGTATAGAGCGGCGGATGCGGCGTAAACGCCTTATCCGCCCGAATAAAAATTACTTCTGCGCTGCCAACGCCTCATTCACCCAGCCATCGAACTGTTGCTGGTGGGCTTTGATCCAGCCATCAACGTGGCCCTGAATATCGCCTTCTGAGGCTTTGCCGTCATGCATAATGGCGTTCTGGGCGTTAATATCTGCCACTGGCAACTGCATAATGGCAAACAGTTTCGCTGCTGCCGGGTTTTTCTCGGCCCAGGCTTTATTGGCAACGATATGCATGGTGCTGACCGGGAAGCCGTAATTCGCGCCATTCGGCAGTTTGGTATCGGCATTTTTATCGCCCGGCAGTGCAGAGAACGGCACCTGCAACCAGACCACATCTTTGCCTGGCTTCAGCTCATTACTCACCCAGTACGGCGTCCAGGTGTAGTAAAACACCGGTTTGCCCTCTTTGTAACGACTGATGGTGTCAGCCATCATCGCCGCGTAGTTCCCCTGATTATGCGTCACGGTATTGGTCAGTTCATACGCGGCAAGCTGGTGGTTGATCGCACCTTCGCAGCCCCAGCCAGGGTTACAACCGGTTAAATCCGCTTTTCCGTCGCCGTTGGTATCGAACAGTTTGGCGATCTTCGGATCTTTCAGTTGTGCGATGTTGGTGATTTTGTACTGGTCGGCGGTTTTCTTATCGATCAGGTAACCCTGTGCCGCGCCGTTAACAAATACCCCTTCACGATAAAATTTCTTATCGCCACCGGCAGCTTCGTACATGTTGTCATGCAGTGGCGTCCAGTTCACGGCGGTGAAGGTTGCATCGCCGGAAGCAAGCGAGGTGTAGCCAACGTTGTAATCCACTTCGCTGGGTTTATTGACGGTATAACCTAATTTCTCCAGCGCACGACTGACCAGCAGTGTCTGGAAGGTTTCTTCGGTGATGGTGCTTTGAACTGGATTAACAGTAATGCCTTTGCCCGGCAGATCGGCAGCAAAAGTTTGTGTAGAGATAAGCGTGGCAAACGCTGTCGCAAAAAGTACGCTATGTCGCATTGTTATTCCTTTTTTTGGCAGGGTGATATGCCCGGCGTCACCGGGCAAGTGCAGAGTTACTTAATGAATGGGCGGGTCAGCAGACCGACAGGGCCAGTGGTGTACCAGCGACGGTTGCCGCGACTGCGTGAGTCGCGCCCAACGGCCTGCGTCAGGCGATCGAGGATAATGGCGAGGATCACAATCCCGACGCCTCCAACGGTGGCAAGCCCCATATCCAGACGACCGATACCGCGAAGTACCATCTGACCCAGCCCGCCGACGGCAATCATCGAGGCAATGACCACCATAGAAAGGGCCAGCATCAGCGTCTGGTTAACGCCCGCCATAATGGTCGGCATCGCCAGCGGTAACTGAACTTTGAACAGCATCTGGCGCGGGCTGGCACCGAATGAGCGCGAGGCTTCAATCAGATCCGCCGGAACCTGGTTAATCCCCAGAATGGTCAGACGGATAATCGGCGGCAGAGCAAAGATGATCGTCACCACCACGCCCGGCACGTTACCGATACCAAATAGCATGACGATTGGCACCAGATAAACAAACGCTGGCGTGGTCTGCATGGCATCAAGCAGTGGACGAATAATTTTCGCCGCTCGCGGACTTCTCGCCAGCCAGATCCCCAACGGCAAACCGATGACGATACAGAACAGCAGGGCGGTTAACACCAGCGCCAGAGTCACCATTGCCTGCGACCAGGCACCGATTGCGCCGATGGCAATCATCGAAACCAGCGTCGCCACACCCATTCCGACCCCGGAAATCTGCCAGGCGATGAGAGCGAAAACGATAATCGCCACCGGCGCGGGCATACCCAGCAGCAATTGCTGGAAACCGTTGAGGATATAATCAACCGGAACGCGCACGCCCTGGAAGACGGGACGGAAATGGGTAACGACCCAGTCGATCCCTTCAGTGACCCAACTGTCGAGCGGGATCAGCGTTTTATGGAACGGATCGAGAATATTAAAATGCTCGACGTTTGGCGCAGGCGTACTGGTCAGCCAGTCAGCACCACCGCCGTCAGTCGGTGCAGTCGCCGGTGTACCCCAGGCGTCTGCGGATTGCGCGGCACTGTCCGCCGCTGGCGTGGTATCCCACGGATTATTTTGATCAGCCATTATTTACCCCCTCACGATCTAAAGCGCGCAGCAGCATTCCTTTCGAAATGATGCCGACATACTGTTGGTCCTCGTCGACCACGGGCACCGCACAGGGTGCCTGTCCGACATGAGAGAGCAACTCGCTAAGAGGCGTTTGTGCATCGACTGCTAACGGCGCATCAATCAGCGCCGCATCAAGACCTTGCTGCTGCGTTAACGCGGTTTTAAGCGAATCGATAGACACTGCGCCGACAAACTTATTACCGCGTTCGATAACGTAGCCATATTCGCGATCTTCATCCTGCAATAATTTCAGTGCCGAACGTGGGCCGAAGCCAGGGGTTTTACGAATTAAGCCATTCGGTGTCCGGCGGGCAATATCTTTCGCACTGAATACCTGACTAATATCAACGCCACGGAAGAAGGTACGGACATAATCATTCGCCGGATTATTGAGAATTTCATCCGGTGTGCCGACCTGTACCACTTCACCATTTTGCATAATGGCAATTCGGTCGCCAATACGCATGGCTTCATCGAGATCGTGGGAAATAAAGACAATGGTGCGCTGATGTTTCGCCTGTAATTTTACCAGCTCATCCTGCATTTCGGTGCGAATTAATGGATCGAGCGCCGAGAAGGCTTCATCCATTAATAAAATATCCGGATTAATCGCTAACGCGCGGGCTAATCCCACACGTTGACGCATCCCGCCAGAGAGTTCATCCGGGTAGCTGTGGGCATAATTTTCCAGCCCGACCTGACGCAGTGCATCAATGGCTTTTTCCCGGCGTTCTTCGGCATTAATTCCGGCCAATTCCATACCAAACGCAGTATTGTCCAGCACGGTCATATGCGGCATTAAGGCAAAGGACTGGAAGACCATCGCAATCTTTTTTCTGCGCACCTCACGGAGTTCGGCGTCGGATATTTTGGCAATATCCACACCATCAATCAGTACTTGCCCGCGGGTGGGTTCAATCAGGCGATTGAGAAGGCGTACCATTGTGGATTTACCCGAGCCGGATAATCCCATGATGACAAATATCTCGCCTTCTTCAATGGCCAGACTGGCGTCTTTTACGCCAAGCGATAGCCCAGTTTTTTCCAGAATTTGTTCTTTCGAAAGTCCTTGTTCGATATATTTGAACGCTCGCTGTGGATGCTCACCAAATATTTTATAAAGATTTTTAATTTCTAATTTAATTGCCATGCAATAGAAAGATTCCTTTATTTGTTTATGTCGATATATTACCCAATGGAAATAGTCACTTTTTTCTACCCTAACATACTGAGAATCTGAGGCAACCCCTGAGGGCAAATGTGGCATGAATATTGATGCGAGCAAATCGCCGGAATTTCCCGTGATATAAGGGCTGAGAGCAAATCGAGAAAAGTTGATATTTTTTGTCATAGATAGCGAAAAAACGCCTGAATATTGTAGTTTCAGGCGAATAATGCAACAGAGTATCAGTGTAGATCACTACAGAATATTTGCGTGATAAAAAGCTATTTGGCGGGAATTATTTCCCTGCTGCGGGTAGTGATATTTTTGAAAATAACACCCTCAGAAATTCCAGTCTTCATCTTCTGTTTCAACCGCTTTCCCCATCACATAAGAGGAGCCTGAACCGGAAAAGAAATCGTGATTTTCATCGGCATTTGGCGAAAGCGCGGCGAGGATTGCCGGATTCACTTCCGCCATTTCTGCGGGAAATAACGGTTCGTAGCCCAGATTCATCAAAGCCTTATTGGCGTTGTAACAGAGAAACGCTTTCACATCGTCAGCCCACGGGGTTTCGGCGTACAGCTCATCGGTGTATTGCAACTCGTTGTCGTAGAGTTCCAGCAACAAATCGAAGGCGAAACTCTTCAACTCTTCACGTTGTCCCAGAGATATCTTTTCCATGTTTTTCTGATATTTATAGCCTATGTAGTAACCGTGGACTGCTTCATCGCGGATAATCAGACGGATCAGGTCCGCGGTATTGGTCAGCTTTCCGCGGCTGGAAAAATACATCGGCAGCCAGAAACCGGAATAGAACAAAAAAGATTCAAGAAACACACTGGCGATTTTCTTTTTCAGCGGATCATCACCGCGATAATGTTGCTGAATAATCTGAGCTTTTCGCTGCAACGGTGCGTTTTCTTCACTCCAGGCGTAGGCGGCATCGACATCTTTGGTCTGGCATAGCGTCGAGAAAATCGAACTGTAAGAGCGGGCATGAACCGCTTCCATAAAGCTGATATTCGATAATACCGCTTCTTCATGAGGCGTGAGTGCATCGGGCATCAGCGAAGGCGCGCCGATAACATTTTGCAGCGTGTCGAGCAGCGTCAGGCCAGTAAAAACGCGCATCGTCAGTTGTTGTTCTACGACAGTTAATGTCTGCCAGGCAGGAATATCGTTCGACAGCGGCACCTTTTCTGGTAGCCAGAAATTGCTGGTCAGGCGATTCCACACCTCCAGATCTTTATCGTCAGATATCTTGTTCCAGTTGATGGCGCTGATACGTGAGAGTTTCATAGATATTCCTTAAAGTGCACAGGAGACGCAGCCTTCAATTTCAGTGCCTTCCAGCGCCATCTGACGCAGGCGGATGTAATAGAGCGTTTTGATACCTTTGCGCCAGGCGTAAATCTGCGCTTTGTTGATATCGCGAGTGGTGGCGGTATCGGGGAAAAACAGCGTCAGCGACAGCCCCTGATCGACATGGCGAGTCGCTTCCGCGTAGGTGTCGATGATCTTTTCTGCGCCGATTTCGTAAGCGTCCTGATACAGCGCCAGATTTTCGTTAGTCATAAATGGGGCAGGGTAGTAAACGCGTCCTGTTTTGCCCTCTTTGCGTATCTCTACTTTCGCCACAATCGGATGAATACTCGACGTGGCATGGTTGATATAAGAGATAGAACCGGTTGGCGGCACCGCCTGGAGATTCTGGTTGTAAATGCCGTAGCGCATCACGTCATCGCGCAGTTGCGCCCACATCTCACGGGTAGGTAACGTAATACCGCTGCGGGCAAACAGTTCGCCAACTTTCGCCGTTTTCGGCTGCCAGTTACCTTGCAGATATTGGCTGAAATATTCACCACTGGCATAGCGTGACTGTTTGAACCCGGCGAAGGTTTGACCGCGTTCGCGCGCCAGCAACATCGAGGTACGCAGTGCGTGCCAGGTGATGGTATAGAAATAGAGATTGGTGAAATCCAGTGCTTCCGGCGAACCATAAGCGATGCCTTCTCGCGCCAGATAACCGTGTAAATTCATCTGCCCCAGTCCGATGGCGTGCGAGGCGGCATTTCCGGCTTCGATGGACGGTACGCTGCGAATATGACTCATATCTGATACTGCCGTTAAACCGCGCACGGCAGTCTCTACCGTGCGGGCAAAGTCGGGGGAATCCATGGTGTGGGCAATATTCAACGAACCTAAATTGCAGGAGATATCATGGCCTGTGCGGGCATAGTCGAGATTCTCGTTATACTCTGAGGCGCTGTTAACCTGCAAAATCTCTGAGCAGAGATTACTCATATTTATGCGCCCGGCGATAGGGTTAGCACGGTTTACCGTGTCTTCATACATGATGTACGGATAGCCGGACTCAAACTGGATTTCTGCCAGTCGCTGGAAGAAATCACGGGCGTTGAGGTATTTTTTTCGAATGCGTTCATCGGCAACCAGTTCGTCATAGTGTTGACTGATGGCCACATCGGCAAACGGCTTGCCATAAACTCGCTCTACGTCATAAGGCGAAAACAGCGCCATCTGCGCATTCTCTTTTGCCAGATGGAAAGTGATATCCGGGATCACCACGCCAAGCGACAGTGTTTTAATGCGGATTTTTTCGTCGGCATTTTCCCGTTTCGTGTCGAGAAAACGCAGAATATCGGGATGATGAGCATGTAAATAGACTGCACCAGCCCCCTGACGAGCGCCGAGTTGGTTGGCATAGGAAAATGCGTCTTCCAGCATTTTCATCACAGGAATTACGCCAGAAGATTGATTTTCAATACGTTTAATTGGCGCGCCCGCTTCCCGCAGATTCGACAGCAAAAATGCTACGCCGCCGCCGCGTTTCGACAGTTGCAGTGCGGAATTTACCGCCCGACCAATCGACTCCATATTGTCTTCAATACGCAGCAAAAAACAGGAAACCAGTTCGCCGCGCTGCTGCTTACCGCAGTTGAGGAATGTTGGCGTGGCTGGCTGAAAGCGTCCTGACAGCATTTCATCTGTCAGTTGCAACGCCAGCGTCTCATCGCCTTGTGCCAGCGTCAGCGCCACCATCGTGACTCGATCGGCAAAATCTTCCAGATAACGTTTACCGTCGAATGTCTTCAACGTATAGCTGGTGTAAAACTTCCATGCCCCGAGGAATGTCTGGAAACGAAAACCGCTGGTGTGTGCGTGGGCAAACAGCGTAATGACAAAGTCGCGAGAGTAGCGATTAAGAACGCTTTCATCATAGTAACCTTCGTTGACCAGCCAGTTCAGGCGCTGCTGCTGGCTACTGAAGGTCACACTGTTCGGACGCACATGTGTCGCCATAAAAGCGTCAACGGCCTGCCGATCTTTATCGAACTGAATGCGACCTGCGCTATCGTAAAGGTTAAGCATCGCATTCAGCGCGTGATAATCCATCGTTTCCTGCGTCAGGCGTTCTGCGGTTGTCGTTGCCAAAATTCGGTTACTCCTTTACGAACGTTTTCGATATCGCTTTGCGTACCCATGAGTTCAAAACGGTACAGCCACGGCACGCCGCATTTCCGGGCAATCACATCTCCGGCGCGGCCATACGCCTCACCAAAGTTGCGATTACCAGAAGCAATAACGCCGCGAAGCAACGCCCGGTTGTGCTCGTCGTTTAAAAAGCGAATTACCTGTCGTGGCACCGCGCCAGCCGTACCGCCGCCGCCGTAAGAGGGCACGATCAGGATGTAAGGCTCGTCTACCTGAATCCGTTCCCGCTCATTGAGCGGGATGCGCACCGCGGGCAGCCCTAAACGTTCGATAAAACGCTGCGTATTTTCGGAGCTGCTGGAAAAGTAGACGAGCTGGCTCATGCACTGGCCGCGTGTGGCGCTGGATGCAGACGATTGATCATGTCCGGGCGGAAACCAGACCAGCTAAGATCGCCTGCAATCACTACCGGCAACTGACGAAAGCCCTGAGCACGCAACGCTTCTGCCGCTTCAGGAACGCGATCGACATTAATCATTTCAAAATCAAAGCCCCGGTTTTCCATCGCCCGTTTGGTGGCGTGGCACTGAACGCAATCGTTACGAGTGTAAATAGTAATGCGCATGATTCGTATTTCCGTTTAAAATGAAGATACGGCGCGATGATACGCGTCGGGTTGTCTCTCTGTTGATACAGAGATACTAGATGTAGTTGAAAAAAGATTCAACCACACAATATATAGCAAATAGTGGTCGAAATTACCCTGGATATGAGCGTGACGGGGTAGGGGGATTTTTGTGATTCACCAGGCAAAAAGAAACCCCGAAGACAGGCTTCGGGGTCAAAGACGCGTATTTATTATCATTTTTGCACTACGATTTACGCATGCTCAACAACGCACCGATAAAAATACCTACCGCAGCAGCAGTTCCCACACTACACCAGGGTCGTTCACGAACAAAAGAATCCGCGCAGCCAACGGCATCGCGTGCGGCTTGCTGGACGCGAGTACGACCATGCATTCGCGCCCTGGTTTCTTTCAGCAATGCCTGAGCTTTACTGCGTGCGGCTTCAGCTTCCCCTTTGGCGTCGCTGCCCCAGGACTTCAATACAGATTCGAGGCTGTCAGCTAATTGATTGACATCATTCTGGATATCCTGCACGCCATCATCAACGTCGTTGCGGTTCGGTCGGTTAAACATATGATCCCCCATTAGAATTCGATGTAATTTTCAGTGTAGACCATAATTTTCTTAACTGAGGCTCATCGCGGCTTTATGGACTTTTCTGAAAGCGTTGTGAATGCGCAATCAGGTAAGGTAGGCCCGCGGTTGATAATAACGAGGATCAAATATGTATTTACGACCAGACGAGGTGGCGCGCGTACTTGAAAAAGTCGGTTTTACTGTCGATGTGGTAACCCAGAAAGCGTATGGTTACCGCCGTGGGGAAAATTATGTCTATGTTAATCGCGAAGCGCGAATGGGACGTACCGCACTGGTAATTCATCCAACATTAAAAGAACGTAGTTCGACACTGGCTGAACCCGCTTCCGATATTAAAACTTGCGATCATTATCAACAATTTCCGCTCTATTTAGCAGGCGAGCGACACGAGCATTACGGTATCCCGCATGGCTTTAGTTCGCGTGTTGCGCTTGAACGTTATTTGAATGGTTTATTTGGCGAAGCCAGTTAAAGACGCGACTGGCGATGCCAGTCGCGAAAAGAAGAGTCAGGCTTTTACCTGCTGGTAACGGCTGACTTTAAACAGTCGGCGGCAATAATCGAGGAAGTAGCCATAAACCGCCCCCATCAACATCGAAACAACGATGTTTGAACTGACCGCCGCCATAATCTGATGCCAGTCTGCGCCCACCACTAACAAGATCGCCACATACACCGGTGACTGGAACGTCACATAAGCCAGGATATCCGCCAGATTTTTTATCCAGCCCGACGGGCTAACTTTGCGTGCCGCGCGCATAAACAGATCGCGGTACATACCGTATGGCCATGCAATTAAGATGTTCACCGGAATCGCTACCAATCTGGAATAAAAAGACTGTTCGAAGCTCATTCCGGAGAGGAAAACTTCAATACACATGTTCACGACAGAACAGTAAACAACCATCGCGAACGTATCTGCAACTGCATGACGCAAGCGTGACTGCGGTGAGAACATGCTAATGCTCCTTAATAAAAGCGTAATGGGATGTTAATGGAGATGAAAGCAGTGGATCTCATTACCATCTGCATTTTCGCATAGCGTATATCGCTGGCTATGACTAATCAATTAGTGAAAAATTTTTATTTAGTTAGTTTTTGTAGATAAAATATTCCGTAACGGCTCGTTTTTTGTACATTGTGGATTTTTACATTCCGATATGATTTATTTTCAATTAAATCAATTAGATATGACCTTGCCTTTAATTTCACTAATGAAAGTTTGGGGGTGAGGTAACGCTATAAGCGTAGAGAATTCGGTGTATGTCGTGACCGGGTCATTTACAGCATTTTTTATGCCAGAAAATGTACATTAACAGCAGAAAGCACCAGTGAGGGGTGTTTTCTTTTATTCTATTATATTGCATTTTTATTCACTTCGGTTTTGTCAGGCTTGCGGAATTAGCGAGCAGAGAGCGCCACTCTGTTCACCAATAACCTAAATTACTCATCAAAATGGCTAATATATAATCTTGAAATTATTCTGAGAGTTTCAGAAAATAACAGCTGAAATAATCTCGCGCAGGACTGTAAATAGATTAAATTTTGTGGAAATATAATAAGTGATCGCTTACACTACGCGACGAAATACTTTTTTGTTTTGGCGTTAAAAGGTTTTCTTTATTATGTCCGTAATGTTACAAAGTTTAAATAACATTCGCACCCTCCGTGCGATGGCTCGCGAATTCTCCATTGACGTTCTTGAAGAAATGCTCGAAAAATTCAGGGTTGTCACTAAAGAAAGACGTGAAGAAGAAGAACAGCAGCAGCGTGAACTGGCAGAGCGCCAGGAAAAAATTAGCACCTGGCTGGAGCTGATGAAAGCTGACGGAATTAACCCGGAAGAGTTATTGGGTAATAGCTCTGCTGCTGCACCACGCGCTGGTAAAAAACGCCAGCCGCGTCCGGCGAAATATAAATTCACCGATGTTAACGGTGAAACTAAAACCTGGACCGGTCAGGGCCGTACACCGAAGCCAATCGCTCAGGCGCTGGCAGAAGGTAAATCTCTCGACGATTTCCTGATCTAATTACTGAGGCCGGATGTTGCTGATATGGCGCGTCCGGCGTCGCTTCTCAAGCTCATTGGTTCCACGGCATCTTATCTAACAACCTTGCCATCCCACAAAAACCGCTAATTCCTGCAAACAGTAACCCGGCACCAACAAAGCCGCTTAATAAGAAGAAACCGCTATTTACGGTATAACCCAGTATAACGCCGATTAATATTAAACCACCCGCAGCGATCTGCACCTGGCGCATTAACGGCAAGGGTTGAGATTTATTTACCGCTACTGGCAATCCTGCTTTTTTCCAGCCATCAATCCCATCTTCGAGTAAAAAGATTTCTGCGGGGGCGGCAATCGCTGCTAATTTATCGGCGTTATTACTGGTGCGTTTACCTGCCTGGCAGTGGAATATAATTTGCTCGCGACGTAATTTAGCCGGGAGACCTGACTGTTCCAGCACGGATAATGGAGCCAGATCTGCTTCAGGAATATGTTCACGAAGATATTCATCAGCGTCACGAATATCGATTAACTTTGCGCCGCGTGCGATTAATTCTTGTGCATCATGCGGCGAAATGGTTGTCAAAGCCATAGTGACTCCTTACGGACAATAGACATTTTTCAGGGTGGCGATAATGGCATTTACCGCCTCATTTTTAATGGAATATAGAATGCGTTGGGCATCCCGTTGGCTGTTGATAAGCCCTTCGTCCCGCATACGAGCGAGATGCTGTGATGTCGCAGAGGCGCTCAGTCCGGTAATGCGCGTCAGCTCTCCCGCGCTGGTGCCGGGGGAACCGCTAAGCATGCACAGAATCAGCAACCGTTTAGGGTGGCTCATTGCTTTCAATAAGGCCGCTGCCTGTTCGGCACTGGCCTGTAATTGCGCGAGTTCAGTCATATTTATTTAAGTATTTTCTAAATTAAGTAAACTCTAAACTAAAAATGCAACATATACCAGCCTCAGCAGCGTAAATGAGAGTAAAAGCGTAAGCTGAAACTGGCAGGCTCCGCTAAAATTACTACGCTTAAGAGATAAAATCTCTTTTTAAACAATGAGTAATTTTCTTATAGGGAGTACATATGGGTTTCTGGAGAATCGTCATCACCATCATTCTGCCGCCGCTCGGCGTGCTGCTCGGTAAAGGGTTCGGTTGGGCGTTCATTATTAATATTCTGTTGACACTGCTTGGGTATATCCCCGGTTTGATTCACGCGTTCTGGGTGCAAACCCGCGATTAAACCTGTGCTCATCCCCGCGGCGTTAACGCGCCGCGTTCCTCTGCTACACTTTCTGAGTGTTTCCGTTAACGAATGAGGTAGCTATGGGTCTGTTCAATTTTGTGAAAGATGCCGGAGAAAAACTCTGGGACGCGGTTACAGGTCAGCACGATAAAGACGATCAGGCGAAGAAGGTGCAGGAGCATCTGAGCAAAACCGGTATACCTGATGCCGATAAAGTGAACATTCAAATTGCCGACGGCAAAGCGACGGTCACTGGTGACGGCCTGAGTCAGGAGGCGAAGGAGAAAATCCTTGTTGCGGTGGGGAATATTTCCGGTATTGCCAGTGTTGATGATCAGGTGAAAACGGCGACACCAGCCACTGCCAGCCAGTTTTATACCGTTAAGTCTGGCGACACTCTGAGTGCCATTTCCAAACAGGTCTACGGTAACGCTAATCTGTACAATAAAATCTTCGAAGCGAATAAACCGATGCTAAAAAGCCCGGATAAAATTTATCCGGGGCAAGTGTTGCGTATTCCGGAAGAGTAGTTAATTGCCAGCCATCGCCTGCTGGATAATGGGAATTGGCGTCAGTAAATGCTGGCGCATTAACTCACTGGCGCGCGCGGTATCTCGCGCCAGTACCGCCGCAGTCAGGGTCTGGTGCTGATCGTGTTTATCCTCCAGCATTTCCACCGAAAGCACTGTTTGTCGCAGCCAGATAAATCGATAGCGCGCCGCCAGATCAAACAACCGTTCACGCATTTGCAGCAAATAGTGAGAACCACAGCCCGCCACAATTGCAGTATGAAACGCCTGATGACGCAGATCCCACTCATCAAGCATTTTCTCGCTGGCGTCACAGGCCTCAAGCTTACTCAGCAGATGCGCTTTTGCGAGAACGTCTGCCTCCCACTCATCGCCACCGCGGGCAATCGCCAGACTCACTAACATCGCTTCCATATTGGCGCGGGCATCGAAAATATCGAGCAGCTCCTGCTCTGACATAGACGCCACCCGATACCCTTTTTGATTCACCACCGTGACCAGCCGTTCCGCCACCAGTTGAGAAAGTGCTTCCCGCAACGGCCCAACGCCAAGTGCATAACGCGATGTCAGCAAACTCATCCGTAATTTTTCATCCGGTTGAAAATTACCGCGAATAATATCGTTCTTCAGCCAGCGATAGCCATCCAGAGACGTAATGGTCATGGTGTGACTCCTGATCATTATCAGCGCGTATTATGAACGGGTGTTTTTTGCCACAATACCAGCTTTTTCCAGCGCGCCATAATCGGCACGGTACAGATAATCCCTATCGCTAATAAGCCGGTAGAGATCACTTCTAACTGTTGCGCCGGGCGGAATAACATCACCACCAACACAAAGGTAATAAAGCCGATTACCAGCCAGGTGAGCCACGGGTAAAGCCACATGCGCAAGCGAATTTCGCTTCCTTCTGCTCGCAGAATTTTGCGCATCCGCAACTGTGAAACGGCGATGACTAAATAAACCAGCAGGGCGATAGCACCGGAGCTGTCTATCAGGAATTTAAACACTTTCGCAGGTGCGTAATAGTTCACCACCACCGTTAAAAATGCTGCTCCGGTGGAGAGTAACACCGCCACGTACGGGGTTTTACTGCGGTTGATTTTACCCATTACTGCGGGCGCATCACCGCGACGGCTTAAGGAGTAGAGCATCCTGGAAGCGGTATACAGCGCCGAGTTCAGACAGCTGGTTACGGAAAGTAATATCACACAGTCCATGATTAATTTCGCATGGGGAATATTGAGCAATTCCAGAACCGAGCGATAAGATCCAACGGCTTTCAGCCCCGGCATATTCCACGGTATTAACGCCACTACGACAAAAATAGAGCACAAATAGAAGATAGAAATACGCCAGATAACCGAGTTGGTAGCGCGGACAATATGTTTTTCCGGCGTGTCGGATTCCGCGGCGGCAATGGTGACAATTTCTGCGCCCATAAACGAGAACATGGTGATCAACATCGCGCTTAATACTGCACCGAAGCCGTTGGGCATAAAGCCGCCGCTATCCCACAATCTTGAGATCCCGCTCACGTCGGCATACGGGTAAAAACCGCTAATTGCGACTGCACCAAGGAAAATAAAGGCCAGGATAGCGATGACTTTGCACAGCGCCAGCCAGAACTCAAATTCGCCGTAGTTTTTAACGCTTAATAAATTACTGCCAGTTAAGGCAAGGGTAATGACGAGGGAAAATAACCAGATGGGAATGCCTGGAACCCACGAGTGCAGGATCATGGCGGCGATGTTGGCTTCCAGCGGGATAACCAGTACCCAAAACCACCAGTACAACCAGCCGATGGTATAGCCCGCCCAGCGGCCAATCGCTTTATCGGCATAGGTGGAAAACGAACCGGTATCGGGTGTGGCAACCGCCATTTCTGCCAGCATCCGCATAATCATAACCACCAGTAGCCCGGCGAACAGATAGGCCAGTAATACCGCCGGGCCCGCTTCGGCGATGGCGACGCTGGAACCGACAAACAGACTTGCGCCGATAACACCGGCAATAGACAACATGGTGACATGGCGTGACTTCAGCCCGCCGCCTAACTCATGTGGTTGCGATGATTGCCCCATCCTGAATCCTCTCGAAAGTGTGTCACTTGGGAGAGCGCCCCGACATTTCCCGCGTCGGGTCACGCGTTTAATTGTTATTGATTCTTTTTGCCGGAGAGCGGCTCCGCCTTACCCGGCCAACATAGATTTATTCCTGTTCACGTACAGATTGTCGGATGCGGCGTAAACGCCTTATCCGACCTGGATCCCCGTAGGCCGGACAAGACGCGTAAGCGTCGCCTCCGGCAGGGTGCGCCGAATGTCGGATGCGGCGCAAACGCCTTATCCGACCTACATTTCCGTAGGCCGGACAAGACGCGTAAGCATCGCCTCCGGCAGGGTGCGCCGATTGTCGGATGCGGCGTAAACGCCTTATCCGACCTGGATCCCCGTAGGCCGGACAAGACGCGTAAGCGTCGCCTCCGGCATGGGTGCGCCGAATGTCGGATGCGGCGTAAACGCCTTATCCGACCTACACTCTCGTAGGCCGGACAAGACGCGCAGCGTCGCCTCCGGCATGGGGGCGGTGCTACTGCTTCGCCTCAGCAAAACACTGGCCGATGATCTCCAGCCCCTGACGAATCTGAGCGTCTTCAATAGTGAGCGGTACCAGGATGCGCAGCACGTTGTAATACGGGCCGCAGGAGAGAAGAATCAGGCCCTTATCGCGGGCGCGAGCCACGATCTCGGCGGTGAGTTTGGCGTCCGGTTTGCTGTGATCGCCATCTTCAAACAGCTCGATGGCGATCATCGCCCCCAGACCGCGTACGTCGCCGATCTCCGTGTGTTTTTCGGCGATCGCCAACAATCCGTCTTTCAACTTCTGCCCCAGAACGTTGGCTTTTTGCAGCAGATTTTCCTGCTCGAACACCTTCAACACTTCCAGCGCCGCCACGCAGGCAATCGGGTTACCGGCATAGGTGCCGCCCAGCCCGCCCGGTGCGACGGCATCCATCACTTCGGCGCGCCCGGTGACGCCCGCCAGCGGGAAACCGCCTGCGATCGATTTCGCAAAGGTGGTGAGATCTGGTGCCACGCCCATTTGCTCCATCGCAAACAGCGTGCCGGTACGCCCCGC
The DNA here is from genome assembly GCF_022354085.1 of Shigella dysenteriae. NCBI lineage: Bacteria > Pseudomonadati > Pseudomonadota > Gammaproteobacteria > Enterobacterales > Enterobacteriaceae > Shigella > Shigella dysenteriae. The sequence goes on along the minus strand of NZ_CP055055.1, from coordinate 3,586,545 downwards.
GCCGCTCTGCACTTCATCGGCAATCAGCATGATCCCGTGCTCGTCACACAGCGCGCGTAAACGCTGCATAAAGGCTGGCGTCGCGGCGTAGAAACCGCCTTCGCCCTGAACCGGCTCAATCACGATGGCGGCGATATCTTCCGGCGCAGCATCATTTTTAAAAATTCGGTGGATACTGGCGATAGCGTCATCTTCACTGATGCCGTGCAGCGGGCAAGGATAAAGCGCGCGATAAACATGCCCTGGCATCAGCCCCATCCCCGCAGAGTACGGATTCACCTTGCCGGTCAGCGCCAGCGTATAGTGCGTGCGCCCGTGATACGCGCCGCTAAAGGCGATGGTGCCGCTACGTTTGGTGGCAGCGCGGGCGATTTTCACCGCGTTTTCCACCGCTTCGGAACCGGTCGTAACCAGCAGCGTTTTCTTGGCAAAATCACCCGGCACCTTCTGATTCATAATCTCGCACAGCTCCAGATACGGCTCGTAAGCCAGCACCTGGAAGCAGGTGTGCGACAGTTTTTTCAACTGCGCTTCCACCGCCGCAACCACTTTCGGATGCAGGTGCCCGGTATTGAGCACCGCAATGCCGCCCGCGAAATCAAGATACTCACGGCCTTCAACGTCCCACACCCGGCAGTTTTCTGCGCGATCAGCGAAAATGGGGTGAATTTGCCCAACGCCACGAGGAACTGCCTGACTACGGCGCTGCATTAACTCTTTATTGCTGCTCATTCGCGTTCTCCAGTTAAAGACCGATGCACATATATTTGATTTCTAAGTAATCTTCGATGCCATACTTCGAACCTTCACGACCCAGACCCGAGGCTTTGATGCCGCCGAACGGGGCCACTTCATTGGAAATAATCCCGGTATTGATGCCGACGATGCCGTACTCCAGCGCCTCGCCCACGCGGAAGACGCGACTTAAATCACGGGCGTAGAAATAGGCGGCAAGGCCAAACTCGGTGTCATTGGCCTGCGCGATCACATCGGCTTCATCTTTAAAACGGAACAGCGGGGCGAGGGGGCCGAACGTCTCTTCTTTCGACACTTTGGCGTTGGCTGGAACGTCCACCAGAATGGTCGGCTGGAAGAAGTTACCGCCGCGTTCGTGTGCTTTACCACCGCAAACCACGCGCGCGCCTTTCTCCAGCGCATCGGCAATATGCTCTTCCACTTTTGCTACCGCTTTTTCATCGATCAGCGGCCCGATGGTGACGCCTTTATCCAGCCCGTCGCCGATATGCAGTTTGCTCACCGCCTGCTGCAATTTTTCGGCAAAGCGGTCATACACGCCGTCCTGCACGTATAAACGGTTGGCGCAGACGCAGGTTTGTCCGGCGTTGCGGAATTTCGAGGCCAGTGCGCCTTCCACGGCTTTATCGAGATCGGCATCGTCAAAGACGATAAACGGCGCGTTGCCGCCCAGCTCCAGCGACACTTTTTTGATGTCTTTCGCGCACTGTTCCATTAACTGGCGGCCAATTTCGGTCGAGCCGGTAAACGACAGTTTGCGTACCAGCGGGTTGCTGGTCAGTTCATTACCCACCGCGCCCGCCGAACCGGTGACCACGTTAAACACGCCAGCCGGAATGCCCGCGCGGATCGCCAGCTCTGCCAGCGCCAGCGCAGAGAACGGCGTCTGACTGGCGGGCTTCAGCACCATGGTGCAACCTGCCGCCAGCGCCGGGCCGGCTTTACGGGTAATCATCGCCGCCGGGAAGTTCCACGGCGTGATAGCCGCGGTAACGCCAATCGGCTGCTTGATAACAATCAGGCGTTTATCGGCCTGATGACCGGGAATGGTGTCGCCATAAATACGTTTGCCTTCTTCAGCAAACCACTCAATAAAAGAAGCGGCGTAGCTGATTTCACCTTTCGCTTCAGCCAGTGGTTTGCCCTGTTCGAGGGTCATCAGGCGCGCTAAGTCGTCCTGATGCTCCATCATCAAATTGAACCAGTTGCGCAGAATGTTGGCGCGTTCTTTGGCGGTGAGCGCACGCCAGGCGGGCAGGGCGCGGTTGGCGGCGTCGATAGCGGCGCAGGTTTCATCAGCGCCCATTTTCGGCACGCTACCTAGCTTGTCGCCGTTCGCCGGATTGGTGACGTCGATGACTTCACCATTGTTGGCGTCCAGCCATTCCCCGTTAATCAACGCCTGCTGGCGGAATAATTTACTGTCGTTAAGTTTCATTGTTACGTCCTGTTTTCAAAGGTTATTGATTAAATGCGGCGTGTAAGGCATCCACACTACGTGCCGCTCGCAGCGTGCGTCCGGGGTTACTCTGGCTTGCCAACAGCGTTTGTACCTTGCTGACAATATGCGCACCAATAGGAATTGCTGATGTCGCTGCCGGGGAGGGCGCATTGCAGGTGTGGATCGTGCGCGGGGTGGTGACAAACAGAAAATCGTCAATCAGCTTGCCGTCCGGCGATACCGCCTGCGCCCGCACACCGGCGGGCCAGGGCTGGAGATCGCTTAACGAAAGCCGGGGACAATACTTTTGCACCAGCCGCAGATAGCCGCTTTTGCACAGCGAGTTTTTCATCTCGCCCAGTCCTGAGCGTAGATGGTTTTGCAGCACCCGGCGAATCCCCGACGAGCCCAAAATCTCCAGCGTGTCGCTAAATGAGAAGTCGCGCTTGCGATAGCCTTCGCGTTTGAAAGCCAGCACCGCGTTTGGCCCGACGGTGACGCTGCCATCGATCATTCGGGTGAGATGCACGCCCAAAAACGGCATTGCCGGGTCGGGAATGGGGTAAATCAGATGGTTAACAATCTGGTTATGCTCCGGCGCCAGGCGGAAATACTCGCCGCGGAACGGGCAGATGATAAAGCCCGGTTCGAGGCCGAGCATTTTCACCAGCCGGTCAGCCATCAGCCCGGAACAGCTAATCAGCGTCGATGCTTCATAGTCGCCGCCCTGACGGGTACGTATCACCACGCCGCTTTTATGCTCACTAAGGCCGCTGACTTCGGCGTTATAGATAATCTCGCCGCCTCTGGCCTGTAAAATTTTTGCCATCGCCGCCGTTACTTCGCGGTAGCTGACAATGCCGCTGGACGGCACAAAAATACCGCCAAGCCCGGTGATATTCGGTTCGCGCTCGCGCAGTTCATCGGCGTTTAACCACTCGCGCTCGATACCGTTTGCCGCCGTGCGTTCCCACAACGCGCGCATCCGTTCCATTTCGAGTTCAGAGGTGGCGACCAGCATCTTGCCGCAGTTGTCATAGCGAATGCCGTTTTGATCGCAAAAGGCTTTAGTGGCGCGGTTTCCCGCCAGGCAAAACTGTGCCTTCAGGCTGCCGGGCGTGTAATAGACTCCGGCATGGATCACGCCGCTGTTGTGGCCCGTCTGGTGACAGGCCGGGCCGGACTCTTTTTCCAGCAACGCAATGCGGGCGTCCGGATAGACATCAATCAGTTGCATGGCGGTCGACATGCCGATGATGCCGCCGCCAATAATCACAAAATCATACATCCGCTCAATTCCTTTGCGCTTACTGATGCGTCTGGTAGTGGTGAGTGGCGTAAGCGAAATAGCCGCGCTGGCGCATCAGTTCACGGCGCAGATCCGGGTGCGGAGTAAAGCGGTCGCGACCGTGCAGCCAGAACAGGTTGTTAATCAACAGGAATTTGCCAACGGGAACGGGTACAGAAAGAATGCCTTTGCTGGTTTCGATGGCGTCCGAAAGCTCGCTCAACCACACGCCTTCTTCGAAGTCTTTCGGCTGGACGAACTGGTCGATATAGCGCATCACCGGGCGGCCCTGCTGATCGACATCGAACACCGGATGGAAGACATCTTTGCTGACGTTTTTACTCGGCGGCGCGGCAAAGCGCATCGGACGGCGCGCCAGCGGATGGCGGAAAAAGTGGTCCAGATGTTCCCAGTCGTCGAGATGTAGCAGCAGCGAGTTGCCGCCCTGCATGTTCTGCTCGTCGATTTTCATCATCAGCACATAGTCGGTGATCTCTTCGACGTAGGTACCGTCGTTGTGCAGCTCCATTACGCGGTGCGGCTGACGCAGATAGCTGTCTGAGTTATCGACATTTTTCACTACAAAACGCGCGTAATACTGACCGCTCATCGCGTCGAAATTGGAGCGACCAATCAGATGCGCCACCGCCGTTGCCAGCTTCACCATCTCATCCGCTTGCTTCACATCATCGACACCCACCGCATTGATCAACAACGCACCTTCAGCGCGGTTTAGCAGGGTCTTCAACAGCAACGGTTGCAGCTGATTCGCACACAGATCATCAAGAATTTTGCCTACCCGAAAACGCAGAAACGATTTGTACTCCAGCGCCTGCACGGGCCACTCGGCAACCTGTTCGAGAAACTGTTTGGTCGTCTGTTCGGTGAAGGTGAGTTCCAGCAGACGCGGGGATTGCGCCGACGGGATGAGAGTGAATCCGCTATAGTCCTGGCCTGAATCGACAGCGTTATTTTGTACGGCGGTCAGTGCATTCATCAGAAGCGATCCTCTTTTGAGATGTAGGGTGACATGGCGATGCTCATTTCGTAGCCATAATCTAAAAATATCTACATTTCTGAAAAATGCGCACAAATGCGCCATATTGTTTTCTTATTGTGATCAAAAGCAACAAATTGGTAACATTTAACGTAGGGTATTAAGGCAAAGTGAGACAGGAAATGAATAACTAAAGCAACAGGTTAGGGGGAGATTACCATCAGAGAACAGATTATCTGGTCGATAAAAAACGGTAAATGGCTTCACTGCAAAATGACCGCTAGTAAACTAAATATATTATCTGCCCCGTTTTAGCGAGGCAGATATAACATTAAATTACAAATAGAGATAGTTCAGCGGTTCTCCTGTTCTCCCTAAAAGAAGAGCGCTACGCCCAGGAATGTTGATATTTAGAGTTCCGCCTCTAAGCATAAATGCTTTACCAGGGGGGATAATTTTTCGGGTATTATTAATAATAATGTTAACGCTATTACTCCCCATGTTTTTATATTTTCCAGGTTGCAATTTGTTAGGCCAGGCACCTTCAACTTCTTCGTTTCCTTTATTTATTATAACTAGTCCATCATGAGGAGAGTGATTAATGTTCACAGAATCCCCACGACTAAAGGCCAGAACGTTTTTAGTTGCAAATACACCCTCAAATGCGCTCCATATTCCTGCTTTATCTATATATAATGCGTGGAATTCATTGTAGAGCTGCTGATAGGTAGAGCAACCTTTATTAAGCCACGCCTCACCGCCGACACGCGTCGACCCATCATAATTTTTAATTTCAGTCGTTGATTTTAATACCTGGCCATCCCAGTAAACTAAAGGCCTGCTGAACGGGAGAGCGGCCATATATGCCATTGCTAATTGTTCATCTTGTTGATGGTTAAATAGAAAGTCATTGAAAAGATTGCCATTGTTAGGAAAATCGTGGTTAATGTTAATCAATATCCGTCTTTTTGATGGGATGCTTGAGATTGTGGAACCCGGTTTTGATGCAAGGGTTTGGAGATCGCCACCAAATGAAAAAGCTTTTATCGTCTTCATGAGCAATGAAAAATCAATGGCGCTTAAATCATCTCTTTCATAAAGCAGCGATGACATTTGTTCTTCATCCAACTGACAAGTTACCAGATATTCCATGTAATTCATGACGGCTTTTTCATGATATTTTGGGTTAAATAAGTTAGTATTGTGTAATCGCTCATTATAATTTTTAAGCGGTGGGGTTATTGATCTTTCTATTTGTTCATGTTTTGAGTGTTTTGCTGCATCGTAACGTAAACCTCGTACGCCATATTTTCGCATTTCACGAACGTATTGATTTTGCAGCATAATAACCTGGTCACTTTTGGGGGTTGTTTTAGGCATTCCATTTAAACGCTTTTCTTTTAATGCATGGAGGTTTTCCCATTCATCCTTAGAAATATTATCTTTACTAGCTTCGAAGTCTTTTGCAGTGAGATGTATATCTTCTGGATGGATTTGTTTACGTTCTTTTGTTACTGGATCGATAATAAATGGAATCAAAACCTGACCTTGCCAATAGCCAGGGATACCACCTTCTATATCTTTACTGATCTTCGCTCGTATATCAGCAGAGGGATAATCCAGGTCATTTTTACCACTCCCCCCGATTCCCATAAAGTTAAAGGTATAATCAGGAATGATATCGATACCAAATTTTTTAGCATCTTTAACCAATGCGATAAAATCCTGCAAATCTCCCATTGGATTGTGGATGGTACAAAGATCTTCGGGTTGATAAGCGTGAAACCAGTAACCTTTTTCTTCTTCGGGAGTTTCTGGTCCGTCGGCACGGAAAGTTGTCACTGGAGGGATTTGTATATACCCATAATGGCAACGTGCAAATTCAGACATATTTTCTCTGATTTGCTGGTAGGTGGCATTAAAAGCATGAAGAATCGCTTCGCCAGGTTTTTTGGGGGTGATGATTTCACATTGTGATTTCTGAACAGCAGTAAGAGATTTACGCTCAAGTGTTTGCCGTAGATGTTCTGGATTGATTAGTATTTTAAATGTTTCTTGCTGTCCGGAAGGTGACGTCACGTTAATATTATATACATCGGCTGCCAGCTCATAGTCAGGAATGTTAATAGCATATGCAACATACTTATCTTTTGGGGAGGGTTTGTCAGATATAATGTGGGTGAAATGTTCAGCAGGACCATACTGGTGAACCCCCTTGTTATCTTCTCTTTCATTCATTGTATCTCTTTGATAAATCCATGTTTTTCCTTCTCCTATCCTGTCTGGCGCTGTAATGCTACGCTGTGCAGCTTTATTCAGTTCACGGTAAGTTGTATCTGGAAAAAGGGAAATTTTATAATCGTTTTTTAACAGATCATTAATGATTTTTTCTGCGTGAAAAGTTGATATAATTTCTCTGTCTTTTAAATCCTGAGGATAAACTCCACAAGCATTAATAATATTTGTTACACAGTTTAGATATTCTAATGTATTTAATTTGGAATTTAGATCCCCGTCAGTAATGTTCCATGATAACAATGTGGGGTTGTCGATAGGTAAATTTCTTGGTCCTGGTTTTATAGAAAACATAATAACGTTCCTCTAATGGTAGAGTAATATGATGTATACGGAAACATAAAAATGTTTAATTGTTGTGAAAGTAATTGCAAACAGATGTCCTATTTTTATCCAATATTTATATGGAAAAGGATAATGCTTAAATCTGTTTTTTTAATTATCGATGTGGTCTGGAGAGGCAACTGTCAAAAATCGCTCATACGAAACTAATTATTAGCAGAATAAGTTCTATAAAAGAATATATTGCTATATGAAGTTTATTTTTATGGAGTGAAAAGTAACAGATATCATAATGATGCGAAAACTCTTCAGTTAATGTAATAAACTTATATTATTAGATACAAAATCATTACAAAGTATCATTGAATCGATGATAACTATAGATAGTGTTAATTATTAACATTTGCTTGTTGACTGCGAGTATCGACTTTGCGAATGGAGGCGATGTCGGGTTTTATGTCGCATGTATTGACGCCCCAGGATGGATGAGAACGCATAAAAATCTGTTATTTACATCATAAGATCATCATGTTTATTGCGTGGTTTATAAGTATTGTTATTGCATACTTAAGGCCCTTTAGCTCAGTGGTTAGAGCAGGCGACTCATAATCGCTTGGTCGCTGGTTCAAGTCCAGCAGGGGCCACCAAATCATCATTCATGTATCAGGAAGAGTTAAGGGTACAAGGGGTACTCGATGGCGGTCTATATTTCATGACTAACGCCATTTAAAGGAAGAAGTGCGGTGGGTGGTTTCGAATGAGGGCTGGTGTTTTGGTACGTGGCACGCCACTGCAATGTATTTATCCATCAGTACTCATTCAAAAGTACCTGGAAAAAATGCCCGCTATGCCAAGCGGGCAAATTGCTTACATGTGGAATTAAGTAATTAACGATAAAGCCAGAGTATTATCATTTATTATACCCATTCATTTAATCAGGTTAATTACTCAAATCACTGAACTATTCTCTGTTCGCTCACTGATGATGAGTGAGTACCACAACCAATGTATGTAGAACAATGCCGTAGAGTAAGGATGAAATGTCTCTGCCACGCCTTAAACATCTACTACTGACCAGAACACCCGCCGCAGGTAGATGAGTTTTGTGAGCGTTACAGGAGCGTGGCTATGCTCATTAACCAACGCTATTGAGATATAAATTTCTAACACTTGAAAAACGATTTTCACTAATAAATTATAACGGGTGTTTTTTATCATACAGCGAAATAACTTTTTGTTTATTAAATTTAACATTTTTGTGCTAATTTAATTAAAAAGTCCATGCGTAGCATGTGAAGCAGTTAATGCCAGCAATTGTCTCAAATGAGCGATTTTTTATAGTGACAAACAATAATAACATTAAAAATAGCCATGTAGACATTAACTGAGGAATAGACAATGTTAATTAATAAAAGCAACGGATTTAACGCTAGCGCAGTTTTGGGTAGTGGAAGTTATAATGAAAATAAATCTTCTAAACACATGGAGCTACTAGCTCATAGTATTGTAAAATTAATTTGTAAGGAAGCTGCATCAGAGACGTATCGCGGTGCTCTTGAAACTTTACAAAAAATGATGTCTGAATGTAAATATAAAGAAGGCAACGCCTTTGTCATTATGGGAGCTGGAGGACAATTAAAACGTATTAAATATGATGTTGATGAAAATAAATTAAAAATATTCAACATATACTTTGATAATAATTACGAGGTAGTTACTGATGGTGAGCCTGACGTAGTATTTTTAAGCAAGCAGGAGTGGGAAAATCTTCTCATTAAATTAAAACCGGAGATTAAAGAAAATGTGTTTTCTGAAAATAACAAATTATCGAGAGAAAATAATTTTGATCAGTATGTTCAATCCGCTAAAAGAAATGAACAGACCCTTTTCGATAATATAAGAAAAAGTGATTTTCATGTTGGTTCACTTAAGCCAGGTAGTATGAATAATGTTATTTTAGAAATGCCACCAAATGTCTGTATGGAATCACGTAATTCATATGAAAACCAAATAGATGAGATTTCATCTTTGTCAGAGTCAAAGGAACACCCCATAGATATTCAAGAAAAAACAGATGCGTTTGTGAATGAGTTCAGGGGGATATTATTTGATCAAAATGGAAGGTCTTCAGAGTTTCTACTTAATTTTTATGAATGTTGCTATGTGTTTTTACCAAGAGCGCAGCCTCAGGATAAAATCGAAAGCTATAATTCAGCACTGCAAGCTTTTTCCATCTTTTGTTCATCTACGTTGACACATAATAATATAGGCTTTGATTTCAAATTATTTCCAGAAGTCAAGCTGTCTGGAGAACATCTTGAAACGGTATTCAAATACAAAAATGGCGATGATGTCCGGGAGATAGCCAAAATTAACATTACTCTCCAAAAAGAAGAGGGTGGCTTATATAATCTACGTGGATTGGATTTTAAGGGATGCTTCTTTTCTGGACAGAACTTCAGTAACTATGATATTCAATATGTGAACTGGGGAACGTCATTGTTTGATGTTGATACTCCGTGTATTTTTAATACGCCTGCTAACCATGAGAGTTATGAAAAATCATTAAAACCTGTAAGCGAAAACGGTTTAAATGGAGTCTTATCTGATCGTAATAAAAAAATAAAAATGATCACGGGTGTGGCGCCATTCGATGATATTTTATTTATGGATGATGACTTTGATGATAACTCCCCTGAGGATGCTCCCATTGAGAATAGTCCTGTTGTGAATAGTCCCCTTGTATGAAGTTCTAAAAGTAGTTTTCAATGATAAATAAATGGCTATTTTTACGAAGAGATAATAAAGTAGATTGAAACAATATGTATTATTGATTGAGTAAATGGGATTATTCTTCACACTACATCCATTTTAGTGTCACTACCAAAGAAAAAGGGGCTACGTTTTCATGTAACCCCTTGATTTATTTGGTGGGCTAGCAGTGACTGAATTGGTGCTGTAATTGGTTGAAATATTTCATCTAATGTCTGGTTCAACTTTCCTTAGCTGCCTGAAAGTTTTTTGATCTTACCCAGCAATAACAGCGTTACGGTGCACCACGCCTGACTGAAGAACTGCGTGCTCAGGGTTACCACTTCAACGTAAAACCGTGGCAGGAGGTCCGGACTGAAAAAACTGCTCAGGACATCATCGGCAGGGAACGCACTGCTAGTCTGTAAACTGAACCGACTGGGGCGCAGTATGTGGCATCTTGTCGTGCTGTTGGAGGAGCTGTGCGAACGTGGTATTAACTTTCGTGCTCTGGCCCAATCTATATTTGCCCAACAATGGGGGGGCGAATGCTGTAAAAGTAAAACAATCTGCGATCTCAAAGTTATTGTGTGATTTTTATGTGAGCAGAAGATATTCATCAGAAACGATTATGTAAATCATTTTATTTTGCCAACGGCCTCATTGTCGAAAGAAAAGAATACGCCCGTGTTTCCTGAATAGATTGACTTTTTTATCCAACCACACTTCAGCGCACTGCGTTTAAAAAATGCCTCATTCTTATGCGGAATATCATCATTTCATCATGATGTCTTTGATGAGCGGTGAACACAATACACTTGCGCTGTCTCTTCAGGATGAATCCCCTGGTCTGGTGCCTGTGGGCTGATGTTGCAGCAAAGCTAAGGTCGCTTAAACGCTACTCAGTATTCACTTTTCAGAGGATGAAATTTATGAACAGGACCAGTCCCTATTATTGTCGCCGCTCAGTACTTTCCTTATTGATATCTGCCTTGATATATGCCCCGCCCGGGATGGCTGCCTTCACTACTAATGTTATTGGTGTGGTAAACGATGAGACTGTAGATGGTGTCCAAAAAGTAGATGAACGAGGTACAACAAATAACACTCATATTATCAACCATGGCCGGCAGGAGGTCTATGGTGGGATATCTAATAGTAGTATTATTGAAACTGGTGGCGAGCAACTAGTATCAATCCATGCCGATATTAACGGGCAAGCTAATAATACAACCATTAATGGAGGCAGACAGTCAATTGAGTACGGAGGAATTTCTACTGGCACGATAATCGAAAGTGGCAATCAATATGTTCATAAAGGTGGTACCAGCAATGACACGACAATTAAGGGCGGTACTTCACGCATAGAGGGGGGGACTGCGAATGGAACAATCATTGATGGTGGCAGCCAACGAGTAACAACTCAGGGGCATGTCGACAGTACAACGATAAATAAGTCTGGCTCTCAGGACATCACGCAAGGAAGTCTGGCAACGAACACAACCATAAATGGTGGTCGACAGTATGTTGAACAGAGCACAGTAGAAACAACCACCATTAAAAATGGCGGTGAGCAAAGAGTATATGAGAGCCGTGCGCTGGACACGACGATTGAAGGCGGAACTCAGTCTCTGAATAGTAAGTCAACGGCAAAAAATACGCAGATCTATTCTGGTGGTACGCAAATTGTTGATAACACGAGCTCCTCGGATGTTATTGAAGTTTATTCCGGCGGCGTGCTTGATGTTAGAGGTGGTACGGCAACTAATATTACGCAGCACGATGGAGCCGCTTTAAAAGTAACGACTTACGATTTGACGGTGAGCGGTACGAATAGTGAAGGGGCATTCTCCATCCACAATAAAGTGGCTGACAATGTGTTGCTGGAAAACGGAGGCCATTTAGAAGTATCTCATTCTGCAAACAAGACGATTATCAAAGATAAAGGAACAATGTCAGTTTTAACCAATGCTAAAGCTGATGCGACCCGAATAGATAATGGCGGGGTTATGGATGTTGCCGGAAACGCGACAAATACCATAATTAATGGTGGCACACAGAATATTAATAATTATGGCATAGCCACAGGCACCAATATCAACAGCGGAACGCAAAATATCAAAAGCGGCGGGAAAGCTGACACAACAATTATATCCTCCGGGAGCCGGCAGGTTGTTGAGAAAGATGGTACGGCAATTGGCAGCAATATTAGCGCCGGAGGCTCGCTGATTGTCTATACCGGCGGTATTGCACATGGGGTTAACCAGGAGACGGGCAGTGCTTTAGTTGCCAACACGGGTGCAGGGACTGATATCGAAGGATACAACAAGCTCTCTCACTTCACTATTACCGGAGGGGAGGCTAATTATGTTGTGCTGGAAAATACCGGCGAACTGACGGTAGTGGCTAAAACCTCGGCGAAAAATACTACCATTGATGCTGGCGGTAAGCTGATTGTCCAGAAGGAGGCTAAAACAGATAGCACCAGACTTAATAATGGCGGCGTTCTGGAGGTTCAGGATGGTGGTGAGGCTAAGCATGTTGAGCAACAATCCGGCGGCGCATTAATTGCTTCCACGACATCCGGAACACTTATCGAAGGAACCAACAGTTATGGTGATGCTTTCTACATTAGGAATTCAGAAGCTAAAAATGTAGTGCTGGAAAACGCTGGCTCATTAACAGTCGTCACTGGTTCCCGGGCAGTTGACACGATTATTAATGCCAACGGCAAAATGGATGTTAATGGAAAAGATGTTGGCACTGTACTCAATAGTGCTGGCACCCAAACAATATATGCCAGTGCCACTTCTGATAAAGCAAATATCAAAGGTGGCAAGCAAACGGTATATGGTTTAGCCACTGAAGCAAATATCGAAAGTGGTGAACAAATTGTTGATGGTGGGTCAACAGAGAAAACACACATCAATGGTGGCACGCAAACCGTTCAGAATTATGGTAAGGCGATCAATACCGATATCGTCTCTGGCCTACAACAAATTATGGCAAACGGGACAGCGGAAGGTTCCATTATTAATGGCGGTTCACAGATAGTTAATGAGGGCGGTCTGGCTGAAAACTCGGTGCTTAATGACGGCGGCACACTCGATGTGCGGGAGAAAGGCAGCGCAACGGGGATACAGCAAAGTAGCCAGGGCGCGTTGGTTGCAACCACCAGGGCGACGCGGGTCACAGGGACACGCGCTGATGGTGTCGCGTTCAGCATCGAGCAGGGTGCGGCGAACAATATCCTGCTGGCAAATGGCGGCGTGTTAACCGTGGAGTCAGACACCACTTCCGCCAAAACACAGGTCAATACGGGCGGGCAGGAGATCGTCAAAACAAAAGCCACTGCGACAGGCACGACGCTCACCGGCGGCGAACAAATCGTCGAGGGTGTGGCGAATGAGACAACGATTAACGACGGTGGAATACAAACAGTTTCGGCTAACGGAGAGGCAATAAAAACAACGATCAATGAAGGCGGTACGCTGACAGTTAACGATAATGGCAAAGCAACAGATATCGTCCAGAACAGCGGTGCCGCTCTCCAGACGAGCACGGCTAACGGTATTGAAATCAGCGGTACTCACCAGTACGGCACTTTTTCCATTTCCGGCAATTTAGCGACCAATGCGTTGCTGGAAAATGGCGGTAATTTATTGGTATTAGCAGGCACCGAAGCTCGCGACTCCACGGTTGGCAAGGGTGGTGCAATGCAAAACCTGGGTCAGGACTCCGCCACAAAGGTTAACTCTGGCGGGCAATATACCCTTGGGCGGTCAAAAGATGAGTTTCAGCCTCTGGCCCGGGCAGAAGATCTCCAGGTCGCTGGCGGGACGGCAATCGTCTACGCAGGTACGCTGGCGGATGCATCGGTCAGTGGCGCGACAGGAAGCCTGTCGTTAATGACGCCACGGGATAATGTTACGCCAGTTAAACTCGAAGGGGCGGTCCGGATTACCGATAGCGCGACATTGACTCTGGGAAATGGCGTCGATACAACGCTTGCCGACCTGACGGCTGCCAGCCGGGGCAGTGTCTGGCTTAACAGCAATAATTCCTGTGCAGGCACCAGCAACTGCGAGTATAGAGTAAACAGTTTGCTACTTAACGACGGTAATGTTTATTTATCAGCACAAACAGCAGCGCCTGCCACAACTAACGGTATATACAATACGCTGACAACCAATGAACTTTCCGGTAGCGGTAATTTCTACCTGCATACCAACGTTGCAGGCTCCCGGGGCGATCAACTGGTCGTCAACAACAACGCCACTGGTAATTTTAAAATCTTTGTTCAGGATACCGGCGTCAGCCCACAGTCTGACGACGCGATGACGCTGGTGAAAACAGGGGGAGGGGATGCTTCGTTTACGCTGGGCAATACCGGCGGTTTCGTTGATCTTGGGACCTATGAGTATGTCCTGAAAAGCGATGGCAACAGCAACTGGAACCTGACCAATGATGTCAAACCCAACCCGGATCCCAACCCAAATCCCAACCCAAATCCGAAGCCAGATCCAAAACCAGACCCAAAACCGGATCCGAAACCAGACCCGACTCCCGATCCAACGCCGACACCCGTTCCGGAGAAACGCATCACGCCTTCTACGGCAGCCGTACTCAATATGGCTGCAACATTACCGTTGGTATTTGATGCTGAGCTAAACAGTATTCGCGAGCGGTTGAACATAATGAAAGCGAGTCCACACAACAATAATGTCTGGGGGGCGACGTATAACACCCGTAATAATGTCACCACCGATGCGGGGGCCGGGTTTGAGCAGACGCTGACCGGAATGACAGTGGGGATCGACAGCCGTAATGATATTCCTGAGGGGATTGCGACGCTGGGCGCTTTTATGGGTTATTCCCATTCACATATCGGTTTTGATCGTGGAGGACATGGCAGTGTGGGCAGTTATTCTCTGGGCGGCTATGCCAGTTGGGAACATGAAAGTGGTTTCTATCTGGACGGTGTCGTGAAGCTGAACCGTTTTGAAAGTAACGTAGCCGGTAAAATGAGCAGCGGTGGAGCCGCCAATGGCAGTTACCACAGCAACGGGCTGGGCGGTCACATTGAAACCGGGATGCGATTTACCGATGGTAACTGGAACCTGACGCCGTATGCATCGTTAACGGGGTTCACCGCTGATAACCCCGAATATCATTTATCCAATGGCATGAAATCGAAATCAGTCGATACCCGCAGTATATATCGTGAACTGGGCGCAACGCTGAGTTACAACATGCGTCTGGGAAACGGTATGGAAATTGAGCCGTGGCTGAAGGCGGCTGTGCGCAAAGAATTTGTCGATGATAACCGGGTGAAGGTGAATAATGACGGTAATTTCGTCAATGATTTGTCGGGCAGACGTGGAATATACCAGGCAGGTATTAAAGCCTCATTCAGCAGTACGCTAAGCGGGCATCTCGGGGTGGGGTATAGCAACGGTGCCGATGTGGAATCCCCGTGGAACGCGGTGGCTGGTGTGAACTGGTCGTTCTGACCATCAACGAAAAAGCCCACATCTGTGGGCTTTCATGTCACCAGGAGCCGCGGCTCCTTTGCGTATCCTTTTATGTCTCCTCACCGTCTGGTCGGTGTCCTGCTAAGACTTCTAACTTCCTGTTTTTGTTGGTGTTGTCCTTACACCGTCCAATCATGATTGGTGGAGCTGGCGGGAGTTGAACCCGCGTCCGAAATTCCTACATCCTCGGTACTACATGCTTAGTCAGTCTTTACATTCGCTTGCCAGCTGCGGACGGACACGCCACTAACAAACTAGCCTGATTAAGTTTTAACGCTTCAACCCCAGGCAGGGCTTCCACGCGATCTCTTTTGGGTTTGACCTCTCTTGATCCCCGTCCTAAGAGCGGAGGCTAGGGAGAGAGGGCTCTAAGCAGGTTATTAAGCTGCTAAAGCGTAGTTTTCGTCGTTTGCGACTATTTTTTGCGGCTTTTTACGAGGCCAACCGCCCCTCGGCATGCACCTTGGGTTTCGCAAATCCCGTCGAATCCAGAATCAGCCCCAATGTGTAAAGGTAAGTATACCAGATTTATGAGCGCCATGACCAGCCTCAATGGCGTTATCGTTAAAGATTTAGCACCCATGTAGCCTGATTTTTATTCGATTAAGCAATGGGATGGCAACATTTGTGTCGGATGTAATAGCCAATAAGATGTTCATTCGCGCCGCCGGAGAGGGAGGCGCGGTGAGGAACTGGTCAATAATTGGAGTGCAGGTTTAACGGTGGGCGTTTTTCATGATACGTGCTTTATCCACCTGCCATTCGCGTTCTTTGATATCTGAACGTTTATCGTGCTGTTTCTTACCTTTGGCGACGCCGATTTTCACTTTGCACCAGGCATTTTTCCAGTACAGGGAGAGCGCCACTACGGTATAGCCTTCTCGATTGACGCGACCGTACAATGAGTCCAGTTCGCGCTGGTTGAGAAGTAACTTGCGGGTACGGGTAGGGTCGCACACCACATGCGTGGAGGCCACGGCCATTGGCGTGATGTTAGCGCCAAACAGAAATGCCTCTCCGTCACGCAGAAGGACGTAGCTGTCGCTGATATTGGCTTTTCCTGCGCGCAGGGATTTAACTTCCCAGCCTTGCAGGGCAAGTCCCGCTTCGAACTCTTCTTCGATAAAGTATTCGTGACGGGCGCGCTTATTAAGCGCGATGGTCGCTGAACCAGGTTTATGTGCTTTTTTCTTCGTCATAAGCGTCGTGAATCATCGGTAATCTGAAATCGAAAACACCCCATATCAATCCTGCGGGGGACAAGGCTCTATCTTAGCATGAACCCGATGTTACCCAGCGCCGGGATAGCGTTTTTTTTACAGCAGGATAAATGATATTATTTGTTGGATTTTTGTTGATGGAAATTGTTATGCCTCAGATTAGCCGGACCGCACTGGTACCCTACAGCGCGGAGCAAATGTATCAGTTAGTGAATGACGTTCAGTCTTATCCTCAGTTTTTGCCGGGTTGTACCGGAAGTCGGATTCTGGAGTCCACTCCTGGGCAGATGACTGCGGCGGTAGATGTCTCTAAGGCTGGGATCAGCAAAACGTTTACTACCCGCAACCAGTTGACCAGTAACCAAAGTATTCTTATGAATCTGGTGGATGGGCCGTTCAAGAAATTGATCGGTGGATGGAAGTTTACGCCGCTGAGCCAGGAGGCGTGTCGTATCGAGTTTCATCTCGACTTTGAGTTTACCAATAAGTTGATTGAGCTCGCCTTTGGTCGCGTGTTTAAAGAGCTGGCGTCTAATATGGTCCAGGCTTTTACGGTTCGTGCGAAAGAGGTTTACAGTGCCAG
The DNA here is from genome assembly GCF_022354085.1 of Shigella dysenteriae. Taxonomy (NCBI): domain Bacteria; kingdom Pseudomonadati; phylum Pseudomonadota; class Gammaproteobacteria; order Enterobacterales; family Enterobacteriaceae; genus Shigella; species Shigella dysenteriae. The sequence goes on along the minus strand of NZ_CP055055.1, from coordinate 3,569,398 downwards.
GTAAAATTGCCGTTGAGGTGGCTTATGCGCTACCTGAGAAGCAGTACCTGCAGCGCGTGACGCTGCAGGAGGGCGCGACGGTTGAAGAAGCTATTCGCGCCAGTGGCTTGCTGGAATTGCGGACCGATATCGATTTAACTAAAAACAAAGTCGGCATTTATAGCCGTCCGGCAAAACTGAGCGATAGTGTGCATGATGGCGATCGGGTGGAGATTTATCGCCCTCTCATTGCCGATCCGAAAGAGCTGCGCAGGCAACGAGCAGAAAAATCAGCGAATAAATAACAGACAGAAAAAAGGTGCTCATTGAGCACCTTTTTTAACGTCTTTGAGAGCAACTTTATTATTAGTTACCACTCAGCGCAGGTTTGTTATCAATATTGGTCAACACACCGCTACTGTTAAAGGTTAGCGTCAGCGTTTGCTGCGTTACACCTTCATGACCTGGTTGCTGGCGGAAGACATAGAACCAGGTATTCGTACCAAATGGATCGGACATCAGCGGTGTACCCAATGCGTACGCAACTTGTTGTTGCGTCATGCCAACACGTATTTTGGATACGTCGTTAGCGGTCAGATAGTTCCCCTGGTTGATGTCAGGACGGTAAACCACTCGCTCCAGAGTGGAACAGCCTGCGGTCAACATCAATAGTACTGCTGCTGCAGCAGTCAGCGTTTTACAGCGCATAGTGATTTGATTCCTTTTCGGGCCCGAGCAGTACGTGGCTCATCTGTAATATGCCGATGATAATAGACCTTTCATCACTTTAAAACCTTTTGCTTTCCGGTCTTACGGCGTTTTGCTGTTTACTCTGACCGTGAAGCAGGAAAAAAGTTTACGCTGCAAGCAGTTCTTTCGCATTCGCCAGTGTGTTACGTGTGACTTCACTGCCACCAAGCAGGCGCGCCAGCTCTTGTAACCGCGCTTTTTTATTCAGGGATTGCATATGCGTTTCTGTCATCGCACCATCGGTTTCTTTGCTGACAAAATAGTGTTGATGACCACATCCCGCGACTTGTGGCAGGTGGGTAACACACATCACCTGAGTTGATTCGCCGAGTTGACGCAGCAGTTTGCCGACAACTGCCGCTGTTGGACCGCTAATCCCTACATCCACTTCATCAAAAATCAGTGCCGGGGTTTCCATTTTACGCGCCGTGATGACCTGGATTGCCAGTGCGATGCGGGACAATTCACCACCGGATGCGACTTTGGCAATAGGCTGCATTGGCTGACCTGGGTTGGTGGTTACCCGAAACTCAATACGATCGGCACCGTCAGCGCCCAGGTGATGCTCGTCAAATTTAACATCGATCGTAAACTGCCCATGCGGCATTGAGAGCGCATGCATACTGTCGGTGATCAGCTGTGCAAGTTCTTCTGCATATTGCTGGCGTTGTTGGTGTAATGCGCGCGCGGTTTCCAGTGCCTGCTGATGATGTTTCGTTACCGCCAGCGCGAGCGTTTCTTGTGAGTCGGCCTGATCGTCCAGTTGCTGCTGTTCTTCCAGTAGCGACTGGTAATACTGTGGTAATGCCTCAGGGCTGACGTGATGTTTACGTGCCAGCGAAATCTGTTTTGAGATGCGTTGTTCAAGTTCAAACAGCCGGTTGGGATCGAGATCCAAACGATCGCAGTAGTGGCGCAGTTCGTCGCTGGCTTCAGCAATCTGGATGGTAGCTTCTTCCAGCATATCAAGTACGCCGGACAGTTTGCTGTCCATGCCAATCAATTCGCTCACCAGTTGTTTAGCCGTGTAAAGCTGACTTTGCAGGTTTGCGTCTTCACCGTCGGCCATTAATGCCAATGCATTCTGGCTGGTGGTCAGCAATTGACCGCTGTTCGCCAGACGTTTGTACTCTTCGTCGATTTGCTCAAACTCTCCGGGCTGCGGATTAAATTCGTTAAGTTCTTTTAATTGGTATTGCAGCAGTTCCGCACGGGCAGCGCGTTCCTGACTTAACTGTTGATGATGCGCGAGGTCACGGCAGCTTTGATGCCACAACTGATAACGTGCGGTCATTTCCTGGAGTAGAGAGGTTTCATTGGCATAGCCATCAAGCAGGAACTTTTGGTGCTCGGGTTTGGTGAGTAACTGATGAGCGTGCTGACCATGGATCTGAATCAGCAACTGACCCAGTTCGCGCAGTTGTGACAGAGGAACAGCTGTACCGTTGATGAAACCACGGGAGCGACCATCGCTGCTGATCACGCGACGAAGCAAACATTCATGCCCGTCTTCAAGCTGGTTTTCTTCCAGCCAGCGCAGGGCCGCTGGCGTATCTTTCAGAGAAAAACGGGCGCACAGGTCAGCGCGAGCAGCGCCGGTACGCACCATGTCGGCTTCAGCGCGACCACCGAGACAAAGACCGAGGGCATCTATTGCAATAGATTTACCCGCACCGGTTTCGCCAGTTATTACGGTCATGCCGCTATGAAAATCAATCTCAAGCTCACGAACGATAGCAAAGTTGCTGATGGTCAGTTGTGCCAACATAGTCGTTTTCCTGTATGAAAAACCATTACTGTTATTGTGTACAGTATAAACTGGTTTTATATACAGTAAAGAGGCTGGCGTAAAATTAGAATAATTTTTTTGACCAGCCGAGCTTGGTGCTTAATGTATTGAAATAACTGTAATCTTTCGGATGAATCAGATTCAGATGGTAATCACAGCGACGAATCAGGACATCTTCACCTTCCTGAATCGGTAGTGCTATCTGGCTGTCGCAACTGATTTCCAGGTCGTTACGGCGATGCGAAAAACGCAGACGGATCGTGCTGCTGCTGTTTATGACCAGTGGTCGTGCTGACAACGTATGCGGGAACATGGGCACCAGAGTAATCGCATCCAGAGAGGGGGTCAGAATAGGACCGCCCGCAGAGAGGGAATAGGCGGTGGAGCCTGTTGGCGTCGAAATAATTAGCCCATCAGATCGCTGAGAAAACGCAAAGATCTCGTCGATATACACTTCGAACTCTATCATATGCGCCACTTTGCCTGGATGAAGTACCACTTCATTTATCGCGGTGCTGATGCGCTTTTGGCAATCTTGCTGACAGACTTGCGCTTCCAGCAAAAAACGTTTCTCGCTGATGTAGTGACCTTCCAGCACATCGGCTAATTGTTGCTGGGCGTTATCGGGGTCAAGGTCAGTCAGGAAACCCAGGTTGCCACGGTTGATTCCAATAACTTTAATATCGTAACGGGCGAGCGTGCGCGCCGCGCCCAGCATATTACCGTCGCCACCAACGACTACCGCGAGATCAGCCAGTTGCCCAATCTCCGCGAGCGTGCCAGTTTTCACATTCTTCAGTTGCAATTCGTGAGCGATTTGTTGCTCAACGATGACCTCGTAACCTTTTGTGCACAGCCAGCGGTAGAGCATTTCATGTGTTGTCAGTGCAGTCGGGTGCCGTGGGTGTCCCACAATGCCAATACACTTGAAATGATTATTCATTTTTCCGAGGTCCTTGTTGCGAAGATTGATGACAATGTGAGTGCTTCCCTTGAAACCCTGAAACTGATCCCCATAATAAGCGAAGTTAGCGAGATGAATGCGAAAAAAACGCGGAGAAATTCATGAGTAGTAAAGAACAGAAAACGCCTGAGGGGCAAGCCCCGGAAGAAATTATCATGGATCAGCACGAAGAGATTGAGGCAGTTGAGCCAGAAGCTTCTGCTGAGCAGGTGGATCCGCGCGATGAAAAAATTGCGAATCTCGAAGCTCAGCTGGCTGAAGCCCAGACCCGTGAACGTGACGGCATTTTGCGTGTAAAAGCCGAAATGGAAAACCTGCGTCGTCGTACTGAACTGGATATTGAAAAAGCCCACAAATTCGCGCTGGAGAAATTCATCAACGAATTGCTGCCGGTGATTGATAGCCTGGATCGTGCGCTGGAAGTGGCTGATAAAGCTAACCCGGATATGTCTGCGATGGTTGAAGGCATTGAGCTGACGCTGAAGTCGATGCTGGATGTTGTGCGTAAGTTTGGCGTTGAAGTGATCGCCGAAACTAACGTGCCGCTGGACCCGAATGTGCATCAGGCTATCGCAATGGTGGAATCTGATGACGTTGCGCCAGGTAACGTACTGGGCATTATGCAGAAGGGTTATACGCTGAATGGTCGTACGATTCGTGCGGCGATGGTAACTGTAGCGAAAGCAAAAGCGTAATTTCTGTTTTCGTAATAATTCACGGCCCTGCATGCGAATGCAGGGCCGTTTTCGTTACTCCGCCACACTCTCGCGCAGCGGTTTCACAGGAAAAACTTTTACCTGCTTAATCATATTGTCCTGTACGTCGAGAATATCTATATCGTACTCGCCAATACGCACGCGGGTGCCTGCGACAGGGATCTCTTCCAGTGCCTCAAGAATGACGCCATTAACCGTGCGGGCATCATCTTCCGGTAGATGCCAGTTAAAGGCTTTGTTGATTTCCCGCACGTTGGCAGTGCCATCAATAATCACCGAACCGTCGTTTTGCGGCGTGACTTCTTCGGCAAGTGTTGGCGACATCGACGTAGTGAAATCGCCGACAATCTCTTCCAGAATATCTTCAACCGTCACCAGCCCCTGAATGTCTCCATACTCGTTGACGACCAGGCCGACTTTCTTTTTGTTGCGCTGAAACTTCACCAACTGCGTGCTGAGCGGCGTACCTTCCGGCACAAAATAGATCTCGTCCGCGGCGCGCAGCATGGTTTCTTTGGTGAACTCTTTTTTCTCCGACATCAACCGCCAGGCTTCACGTACTCGCAGCATACTGATGGCGTCGTCCAGCGAATCACGGTAGAGCACGATGCGCCCGTGAGGTGAGTGGGAGAGTTGGCGCAGAATAGATTTCCAGTCATCGTTGATATCAATACCGATAATTTCACTGCGCGGCACCATGATGTCATCAACGGTCATTTTTTCCAGATCGAGCACCGACAGCAGCATATCCTGATTGCGACGGGAAATTTGTGAGCGCGATTCGTGCACGATAGTGCGCAACTCTTCTTTGCTCAAAGAGCCGCTAACCACGATATCGGTTTTGATACCCATCATGCGCATCAGCATACGGGTGATAGCATTCAGCAACCAGACCAGCGGCATCATCAAAATTTGCAGCGGAGCCAGCAGAAAACTACTCGGATAAGCGACTTTTTCCGGGTACAGCGCGGCAATGGTTTTCGGCAATACCTCAGCAAAAACCAGTACGACAAAAGTCAGCACACCAGTCGCAATTGCCACGCCCGCATCGCCGTACAAACGCATCCCAACAATAGTGCCGAGCGCGGAGGCAAGAATATTGACCAGGTTATTGCCGATTAACACCAGGCTTATCAGGCGGTCTGGCTTACGCAGCAATTTTTCGACGCGTTTGGCCGAGCGATTACCCTGTTTCGCCATATGTCGCAGACGATAGCGGTTGAGGGTCATCATTCCGGTTTCGGACCCGGAAAAATAGGCTGAAATGACCACCATGATGATCAGAATAATGATCAACGTAGTAGTAGAAATGTGTTCCAGGGGGAAACTCCTTTTCTGGGTTTAGCTGATTAACTGCTGGACAATTCGGCTGCCGAAGTAGGCCAGTGTCAGAATGACTGCACCCGCAACGTTAAACCAGACGACGCGACGTCCACGCCATCCTTCATGATAATGTCCCCACAGCAGCACAATATAGACAAACCACGCCACGATAGAGAGCACAGCCTTGTCGATATTTTCCATGCTAAATAAGTTGTGCATGTAGAACAGGCCAGTGCAAAGCGTGAGCGTTAGCAGCACCACGCCAATCTGCGTGATGTGGAACATTTTACGCTCGATACTCATCAATGGCGGCATTTCCTGGTTAAACGCCAGCTTCTTGTTCTTCAGTTGGTAATCAATCCACGCCAGTTGCAGCGCGTACAGGGCGGCGATAATTAGCGTGGCATAGGAAAAGAGCGATAAGCCAATGTGCACCAGCATCCCAGGCGTAGCTTCCAGATGGGTGATGTATTCATTGGGCATGAAGGTCGCCAGCGCCAGGTTGATAAGCGCAAAGGCATAGACAATGGGTAGCAGCAACCAGCCACGATTGCGAGAAGCCACAATGGTCATTACCGTACAGATCATCAAACTGACCAATGAACCAACGTTCAGCAGGCTGAGGTTTTGTCCGCTATCACCGTCGGGCAGGATGCGGGCTTCCAGAGCGATTGCGTGGCAGACCAGCGCAATGACCGCAGAAATAATAGCCATGCGCCGCCAGCCGCCGTTTTTTTGCAGCAGACCGGGAACAATCAGCGCAAGACTGACGGAGTAGGCGACAAGCGCGAGCAGAGCAAAAACGGGCATAGTGATGTCGACAGTTTGAGCAATAAGAAAGAGAAGCAGTATAGCGTCAGGTGAACGCTGCTCCAACCGTTGCATAACAACAAAGACGCCTTCATGTTATACTGCGGCAAAATACTGATGATGTGTCGCGATTGCGGCCAACCGTTTCCACCCCAGGCGAGAGACAATGTTTGATAATTTAACCGATCGTTTGTCGCGCACGCTGCGCAATATCAGTGGCCGTGGACGCCTCACTGAAGACAACGTAAAAGATACGCTGCGCGAAGTGCGCATGGCGCTGCTGGAGGCGGACGTCGCTCTGCCGGTAGTGCGTGAGTTTATCAATCGCGTAAAAGAGAAAGCGGTTGGTCATGAAGTTAATAAGAGCCTGACGCCGGGGCAGGAGTTCGTCAAAATCGTCCGTAACGAACTGGTTGCGGCGATGGGCGAAGAGAACCAGACCCTGAACCTGGCTGCGCAACCGCCTGCGGTCGTACTGATGGCGGGCCTGCAAGGTGCCGGTAAAACAACCAGCGTTGGTAAACTCGGTAAGTTCCTGCGCGAGAAGCACAAGAAGAAAGTGCTGGTGGTTTCTGCTGACGTCTATCGCCCGGCGGCAATCAAACAGCTTGAGACGCTGGCAGAGCAGGTGGGCGTTGATTTCTTCCCTTCTGATGTTGGTCAGAAGCCGGTTGATATTGTTAACGCGGCGCTGAAAGAAGCCAAACTGAAATTCTACGACGTGCTGCTGGTGGATACCGCTGGTCGTCTGCACGTTGACGAAGCGATGATGGACGAGATCAAACAAGTCCATGCGTCGATTAACCCGGTTGAAACCCTGTTTGTGGTTGACGCCATGACCGGTCAGGATGCGGCCAATACGGCAAAAGCATTCAATGAAGCGTTACCGCTTACCGGCGTAGTGTTGACCAAAGTGGACGGTGATGCCCGCGGCGGTGCGGCGCTCTCTATTCGTCACATCACTGGCAAACCGATCAAGTTCCTCGGTGTTGGCGAGAAAACTGAGGCGCTGGAGCCGTTCCATCCGGACCGCATCGCGTCGCGTATTCTCGGCATGGGCGACGTACTGTCGCTGATCGAAGATATCGAAAGCAAAGTTGACCGCGCGCAGGCAGAGAAATTAGCCAGCAAGCTGAAAAAAGGTGACGGCTTCGATCTCAACGACTTTCTTGAGCAGCTGCGCCAGATGAAAAATATGGGCGGCATGGCTAGCCTGATGGGCAAGCTGCCGGGCATGGGGCAGATCCCGGATAACGTCAAGTCGCAGATGGACGATAAAGTGCTGGTGCGTATGGAAGCCATCATCAACTCGATGACGATGAAAGAGCGCGCTAAGCCAGAAATCATCAAAGGTTCGCGTAAACGCCGTATTGCTGCCGGTTGCGGTATGCAGGTGCAGGACGTTAACCGTCTTCTGAAACAGTTCGACGACATGCAGCGCATGATGAAGAAAATGAAGAAGGGCGGAATGGCGAAGATGATGAGAAGCATGAAGGGGATGATGCCGCCGGGATTTCCTGGTCGCTAAATGACCTTATGCGACAGAGTTATTAACTGCTGATTGCATTTTCTCCAGAAATCAGTAAAATTTTCGGGCTTTTAATATGACACCGGACTCCGTTCCTCGATGGGGTCCGGTTGTTTTATTCACACAAGAGGATGTTATGGTAACTATTCGTTTAGCACGTCACGGCGCTAAAAAGCGTCCGTTCTACCAGGTTGTTGTCGCTGACAGCCGTAATGCACGCAACGGTCGCTTCATCGAGCGCGTTGGTTTCTTCAACCCAATCGCTAGCGAAAAAGAAGAAGGCACTCGCCTGGATCTGGATCGCATCGCTCACTGGGTTGGCCAGGGCGCAACTATTTCTGATCGCGTTGCTGCGCTGATCAAAGAAGTAAACAAAGCAGCTTAATCTGTCACGGTGGTCATGATGAGCAAACAACTCACCGCGCAAGCACCTGTTGATCCCATCGTTTTGGGAAAAATGGGTTCGTCTTACGGTATTCGTGGGTGGCTCAGAGTGTTTTCTTCCACCGAAGACGCCGAAAGCATTTTTGACTATCAGCCCTGGTTTATCCAGAAGGCGGGTCAGTGGCAGCAAGTCCAGCTGGAAAGCTGGAAGCACCACAATCAGGACATGATCATCAAGCTGAAAGGCGTTGACGATCGTGATGCGGCGAACCTGCTGACGAATTGTGAAATTGTCGTGGATTCATCGCAGCTGCCTCAGCTTGAAGAGGGGGACTACTACTGGAAAGACCTTATGGGCTGCCAGGTAGTAACCACTGAAGGCTACGATCTCGGTAAAGTCGTCGATATGATGGAAACCGGATCCAATGACGTTCTCGTCATTAAGGCAAACCTGAAAGATGCGTTTGGTATCAAGGAACGTCTCGTACCGTTCCTCGATGGGCAGGTTATCAAGAAAGTCGATCTCACTACTCGTTCAATCGAAGTAGATTGGGATCCTGGTTTTTAAACCACCGGATAAACGGTAAAAGACGGCGCTATGTGGATTGGCATAATTAGCCTGTTTCCTGAAATGTTCCGCGCAATTACCGATTACGGGGTAACTGGCCGGGCAGTTAAAAATGGCCTGCTGAGCATCCAGAGCTGGAGTCCTCGCGACTTCACGCATGACCGGCACCGTACCGTGGACGATCGTCCTTACGGCGGCGGACCGGGGATGTTAATGATGGTGCAACCCTTGCGGGACGCCATTCATGCAGCAAAAGCCGCGGCGGGTGAAGGCGCAAAGGTGATTTATCTGTCACCACAGGGACGCAAGCTTGATCAAGCGGGCGTCAGCGAGCTAGCAACGAATCAAAAATTGATTCTGGTGTGCGGTCGCTACGAAGGTATAGATGAGCGCGTGATCCAAACCGAAATTGACGAAGAATGGTCAATCGGCGATTACGTTCTCAGTGGTGGTGAGTTACCAGCAATGACGCTGATTGACTCCGTTTCCCGGTTTATTCCGGGAGTACTGGGACATGAAGCCTCGGCAACGGAAGATTCCTTTGCTGAAGGATTGCTGGATTGCCCGCACTATACGCGGCCTGAGGTGTTAGAAGGGATGGAAGTTCCGCCAGTGTTACTGTCGGGAAACCATGCCGAGATACGTCGCTGGCGTTTGAAACAGTCGCTGGGCCGTACCTGGCTTAGAAGACCTGAACTTCTGGAAAACCTGGCTCTGACTGAAGAGCAAGCAAGGTTGCTGGCGGAGTTCAAAACGGAACACGCACAACAGCAACATAAACATGATGGGATGGCGTAAGCCCCCGAGATATCAGTTTACCCAGGATAAGAGATTAAATTATGAGCAACATTATTAAGCAACTTGAACAAGAGCAGATGAAGCAGGACGTACCTTCCTTCCGTCCGGGTGATACCGTGGAAGTGAAAGTATGGGTTGTTGAAGGTTCCAAAAAACGTCTGCAGGCATTCGAGGGCGTGGTTATCGCTATTCGTAACCGCGGTCTGCACTCTGCATTCACTGTTCGTAAAATTTCCAACGGCGAAGGCGTTGAGCGTGTCTTCCAGACTCACTCTCCGGTAGTTGACAGCATTTCTGTCAAACGTCGTGGTGCTGTTCGTAAAGCTAAACTGTACTACCTGCGTGAGCGTACTGGTAAGGCTGCTCGTATCAAAGAGCGTCTTAACTAAGATTTCGCTTAAGCGACATCCTGTTAAGAAGGGCTGGCCAATTGGCTGGCCCTTTTTTTATCTGTTTGCTCGTGTTTTAAGGGGTAGTAATCACCACTGCGACGCGGCGGTTCTCGGCGCGGCCCTGGGCGGTCTTGTTACTGGCTATGGGATATTTTTTTCCTAAACCCTGTGTGGTGAGATTGCTGCGCGGAATTTGTCCACCCTTAGCCCATGCATCGGCCACGACATTCGCCCGTTTCAATGATAAGCCTTCGTTGTAACTATCTTCACCATAGTTATCGGTGTGTCCATCCATACGGGCATGTGTTAGCCCTGTCGAGGCCAATTTGGCTGCCATGGTTTGGATCTGTTGCTGGCTTTCCGGGAGCAATTTGTAGTCATTTTTTGCGAACAGAATGGCATCTGATAAGCCCAGCGACCAGTCGCCGGCGGATTCAGTAAATCCATAAGATTGCATAGCGGCGACTTGCTCAGGAGTAAACTTTCCCTGAGGGGACTGGCAGCCAGTCAGTATTAGTGAGGTGAAAATCAGGGGTGCTACCAGGTGCTTTATCATATCGATATATCCTTGTTATCTCACCAGCTTTTCGGCACGCTGGTGTTTGGCCTGATACATATTGTGATCGGCAAGCTCTTGTAATTTTTCCGCAGAGGCGTGCGCAATGGTCATCGCGTAACCAATGCTTAATGTCATAGTGGTCAGATGGCCATTATGAAGATCAAACGGGCGATTAAAGATTTGTGTCAGTGCTGAGCATATCTGCTGCACTTCAGATTCCGACTGTACATCATAGAGCACCATAGCGAATTCATCGCCGCCCAGGCGGTATGCTTTATGTCGCAGCCCGCCAAATTCAGCTAACCGTTTTGCGATTTCAATCAAGACTCTATCGCCCGTCGCATGACCCCAGGTATCATTGATATATTTGAAATTATCGCCATCAAGAAATAGTAACGCCGACGTTTTTCGGGCATCGGAATTGTTCATCAACGTATTGATGCCGCTACGAAACGCTGCGCGGTTAGCCAGCCCGGTTAATGGGTCATGTAGCGCGGTACGCAGAAGCTGCGCATTTTTGGCCTGTAAACGAAGCTGCCACTCTTCCATTTCATCCAGCAGACTGTTGAAGTCGAGAGCGAAGCGGTGAAACTCAGCGATACGTTCTTCCGAAACTCGTCGGGAAAAATTGCGGTTGGAACGCACATCATGTACGACATCGGTGATATTTTTCAGTGCTTCCACCAGGCCATTGTGCAAATGGCGGGTGAGGGTAATTGCGATTCCTGATGCCAGCAGAATACAACCGGTCAGTACGGCGAGCGAAAACCAGATAAAATTGCTGATTGAACTGTCGCGAGCGGTTAAGCGTACTTCGCCAATGGTTTCGCCATTGTGACGAATCGGCTGAATGATGGGGGCAGGGAAGAGCCAGTGGCTTATGAAATTGCTGAAAGTATCGCCTGGATCCTTACGGGTGTAATGCCAGGATGCCAGAATATTTTGCTGCTTATCACGTACTTCTGCAGTTGAAAATTGCCCTTGCTGGCCCAGCGCTGCCAGTGTTTCAGTTGCTGCAGGGCCATCGGCAAAAACGACAGCTGCTTCCAGACTGTAAGTCATTGTTGCTGCTGTCAGTGCCAGGTTTTTTTGCGCGTACTGTTTCAGGGTCAGCACCGAGGTCACGGAAAGCAGCAACCAGATCAGCATCATAGTGATAAATATGCTGGTCATACTGATGTTGCGTAATGCTCTTTTAAACGTGGGGCGCTTATTAAGAGAATTATCGTTATCCATCATTTTTCTTCCGTGCGAGCATCAAGACATCCGGGTTGACCTTTACACCGCTACGCGATAAGGCATCCAGGTTTACGGCAAATCTGACGTCATTATTGTGGATGATTAGACAAAAGGCGCTACCAATAATGCACTCGGTATTTTGTTCGGCAATTAATAATAACGCCTTTGACGGATATTGTTCGGTTAATTCCATCTGGAATGTCGGTGACTCGTTGCCAAAATAAAAACCATTGCAGTCTGAAATCATCGCCTCTTGTTGAGTGTGAATGATGACAGGCAGATAAGGCAAAGATGTCGCGGCATTCTCTTGTAGGGCGGTACTAAAACGTGAAGATGAAAAGATACATAACTTTGGTGGCCCTGATAGCGCAGGCCAGCGGGTGTAACTGATAATACCGGACACCATCATACGCACGTTTTTCGCAACGTCAGAAGGTTCCTGAGCGAGTATTGGTGCTCCCGTCAGCAGGATAATCAGCAGTAAGAACAGTCGGTGAGAAAAACGCATTCAGGGATCCCCACCATCTTCGCTCGAAATGCATCGATATTTTTTCAGAATGCTCATTAAAATATCATTATTTCATGCGGTCGTCATCATTGTGAGAAATAAAACATAATGAGTAAAATCTTATGTTTAATTTATTTGTGGGGTTTTAATTAATTTAATCGTATTGCGCTGGCATTTTCATCAGCCCCTTTTTGCCATACTTCATGCAGTTGGCTGGCATTTTCAACATTGTTGCAGCTGGCAGGAAAGCTTTTACCGGAAAGTCCTCGGGTATAAGTAAAATCGGTCTGGCAAGTTTTCTTTTGTCCTTCGGCATATCCTTTAAGGTATAGACCGCGATCCGCCTGTGAATCGCTAAATGCATCGTCATCTTTTATGGCGCTGCCCGATATCGCATCTTCCATACCAACATCATACCAGTCGGTGCTGGTCAAGGTTGGCGCGTGAGTATAAGGATCAATCTGGCATCCGCTAACCAGTAAAGCCAACAAGGGGGCGATAAACTTTTTCATCATTTCTTTCTCCTTTTTCAAAGCATAGCGGATTGTTTTCAAAGGTGGTGTAAATTTATCTATACAGAATCAAGGGTTGAAAGCGCGAATAAATTGCTTATGTAAAGAAAAATGTACGAAATATGGATTGAAAACTTTACTTTATGTGTTATCGTTACGTCATCCTCGCTGAGGATCAACTATCGCAAACGAGCATAAACAGGATCGCCATCATGCAAAAAGACGCGCTGAATAACGTACATATTACCGACGAACAGGTTTTAATGACTCCGGCACAACTGAAGGCCGCTTTTCCATTAAGCCTGCAACAAGAAGCCCAGATTGCTGACTCGCGTAAAACCATTTCAGATATTATCGCCGGGCGCGATCCTCGTCTGCTGGTAGTATGTGGTCCTTGTTCCATTCATGATCCGGAAACTGCTCTGGAATATGCTCGTCGATTTAAAGCCCTTGCCGCAGAGGTCAGCGATAGCCTCTATCTGGTAATGCGCGTCTATTTTGAAAAACCCCGTACCACTGTCGGCTGGAAAGGGTTAATTAACGATCCCCATATGGATGGCTCTTTTGATGTAGAAGCCGGTCTGCAGATCGCGCGTAAATTGCTGCTTGAGCTGGTGAATATGGGACTGCCACTGGCGACGGAAGCGTTAGATCCGAATAGCCCGCAATACCTGGGCGATCTGTTTAGCTGGTCAGCAATTGGTGCTCGTACAACGGAATCGCAAACTCACCGTGAAATGGCATCCGGGCTTTCCATGCCGGTTGGTTTTAAAAACGGCACCGACGGCAGTCTGGCAACAGCAATTAACGCTATGCGCGCCGCCGCCCAGCCGCACCGTTTTGTTGGCATTAACCAGGCAGGGCAGGTTGCGTTGCTACAAACTCAGGGGAATCCGGACGGGCATGTCATCCTGCGCGGTGGTAAAGCGCCGAACTATAGCCCTGCGGATGTTGCGCAATGTGAAAAAGAGATGGAACAGGCGGGACTGCGCCCGTCTCTGATGGTAGATTGCAGCCACGGTAATTCCAATAAAGATTATCGCCGTCAGCCTGCGGTGGCAGAATCCGTGGTTGCTCAAATCAAAGATGGCAATCGCTCAATTATTGGTCTGATGATCGAAAGTAATATCCACGAGGGCAATCAGTCTTCCGAGCAACCGCGCAGTGAAATGAAATACGGTGTATCCGTAACCGATGCCTGCATTAGCTGGGAAATGACCGATGCCTTGCTGCGTGAAATTCATCAGGATCTGAACGGGCAGCTGACGGCTCGCGTGGCTTAAGAGGTTTATTATGGTTGCTGAATTGACCGCATTACGCGATCAAATTGATGAAGTCGATAAAGCGCTGCTGAATTTATTAGCGAAGCGTCTGGAACTGGTTGCTGAAGTGGGCGAGGTGAAAAGCCGCTTTGGACTGCCTATTTATGTTCCGGAGCGCGAGGCATCTATGTTGGCCTCGCGTCGTGCAGAGGCGGAAGCTCTGGGTGTACCGCCAGATCTGATTGAGGATGTTTTGCGTCGGGTGATGCGAGAATCTTACTCCAGTGAAAACGACAAAGGATTTAAAACACTTTGTCCGTCACTGCGTCCGGTGGTTATCGTCGGCGGTGGCGGTCAGATGGGGCGCCTGTTCGAGAAGATGCTGACACTATCGGGTTATCAGGTGCGGATTCTAGAGCAACATGACTGGGATCGAGCGGCTGATATTGTTGCCGATGCCGGAATGGTGATTGTTAGTGTGCCAATCCACGTTACTGAGCAAGTTATCGGCAAATTACCGCCTTTACCGAAAGATTGTATTCTGGTTGATCTGGCATCAGTGAAAAATGGACCATTACAGGCCATGCTGGCGGCGCACGATGGTCCGGTACTGGGGTTACACCCGATGTTCGGCCCGGACAGCGGTAGCCTGGCAAAGCAAGTTGTGGTCTGGTGTGATGGACGTAAGCCGGAAGCATACCAATGGTTTCTGGAGCAAATTCAGGTCTGGGGCGCTCGGTTGCATCGTATTAGCGCTGTCGAGCACGATCAGAATATGGCGTTTATTCAGGCTCTGCGCCACTTTGCTACTTTTGCTTACGGGCTGCACCTGGCAGAAGAAAATGTTCAGCTTGAGCAACTTCTGGCGCTCTCTTCGCCGATTTACCGCCTTGAGCTGGCGATGGTCGGGCGACTGTTTGCTCAGGATCCGCAGCTTTATGCCGACATCATTATGTCGTCAGAGCGTAATCTGGCGTTAATCAAACGTTACTATAAGCGTTTCGGCGAGGCGATTGAGTTGCTGGAGCAGGGCGATAAGCAGGCGTTTATTGACAGTTTCCGCAAGGTGGAGCACTGGTTCGGCGATTACGCACAGCGTTTTCAGAGTGAAAGCCGCGTGTTATTGCGTCAGGCGAATGACAATCGCCAGTAATAATCCAGTGCCGGATGATTCACATCATCCGGCACCTTTTCATCAGGTTGGATCAACAGGCACTACGTTCTCACTTGGGTAACAGCCCAATACCTTCATTGAACGGGTGATTTCCCCTAACTCTTTCAATGCTTTTTGCATTTCCGCTGATTCAAGATTGGCCTGAATATCCAGATAAAACATCTCTTCCCATGGATTACCGTGAATCGGGCGTGATTCCAGACGGGTCATAATCAGATTGTGGTTGCGCAGTACCAGCAACGCTTCAACCAGCGCACCGGCTTGTTGCCCGGTCGCCATTAACAACGTCGTTTTCGCCGGAACCTGATCAGACACGTTAATGGCTTTACGCGCCAACACCACAAATCGGGTGAAGTTTTGTCGCTGATTCGCTTCAATCCGCTCCAGTACCTGCAAACCGTACAAAGTGCCGCCAGCTTCGCTTCCCAACGCAGCAACATGCGGTGATTTTGCCTGTGCAACCTTTTCCATTGCCGCAGACGTACTTTCGGTATATTCAATCTTCCAGTGCGGATAACGATTAAGGAATTTGCTGCATTGCTGGAATGGCTGCGGATGGCTGTAGACCGTATTGATGGTGGATAAATCAGTAGTGCCGGAGACCAACAAACAATGGTCGATAGTTAACGTCATCTCGCCAACAATCGACAAGCTGGTATGTTGCAGCAGATCGTAAACGTCGTTTATGGCACCGGAGCTGGTATTTTCAATCGGTACGACGGCATAGTCGGCCTGGCCGGTTTCCACCTGATTAAAAATATCGGCAAATTTGGCGCAGCCACTTTCAATGAATTGCTCAAAGTGACGGGCAGCATACTGGCGCGCCGCAAGATGGGAATAAGAACCTTTGGGGCCGAGAAAAGCGATGCGTGCTGAGTGCGGATTAATTTTATTGAGATATTGTTGGAGTAAAGCCTGCTGAGTTAATACGGAATCTTCAATGATGAGCTGGAACAGGCGAGTAATGTAATGGGCGTCCAGATGGTGCGCTTTACCGAGCGTAATTAATCTTTCCAGTAAATCGCGTTCACGATCAATATCACGTACCGGGCGATGCGAGAGCAGTTTGGCTTTTCCCACCTCGACGGCCAGTTCGCGCCGCTCTGCCAGTAATGCTAATAATTTTTCATCCAGCGCGCTGAT
Organism: Shigella dysenteriae; assembly: GCF_022354085.1. Lineage (NCBI taxonomy): Bacteria > Pseudomonadati > Pseudomonadota > Gammaproteobacteria > Enterobacterales > Enterobacteriaceae > Shigella > Shigella dysenteriae. Next base: position 3,553,000 of record NZ_CP055055.1, on the reverse strand, counting down.
TTTCTCTCGCAGCGCCAGTAACGGGTTTTCCGATGTCATAGTGTTGCCTTTTTGTTATCAATAAAAAAGGCCCCCCGATTTGGGAGGCCTTATTGTTCGTCTTCGCATTCTGTTTCACACGACGAAACGCCTCCCATTCAGGGGAAGGTAAAAAAGAATGCGAAGAAAAACGGTGTGTGTTTCATGTTTGTTTCCTTAAGTGACTTTAGTACAGTACCCGTACTGTTTTCACGCTGTCAACAAAAAACGCGCCCGAAGGCGCGTTGGCGATACACTCAATATAAAGGACTACTCTTCTTCAACTTCTTCGACGAAGTTGGCGTCTTTCACCGATGTTGCGGCACGACGTGCTTCGCCTTTGTGCTGCAGTTTATTGAGCTGCCGTTCCAGCTTGTTGATCAATTCGTTAATTGCGGTGTACATATCTTCATGTTTACCACTGGCAACCAGAACGCCGTTAGGTGTATTGATTGTGGCGTCAGCAACAAACCCTTGTGGCTCTTTGGACAGAATGATATGTGGATTAATCAGATGTGTTTGCCATTTTTCCAGTTTGGCGAGACGGTCTGCGACATGTTGGCGGATGGCCGGAGTAATTTCCATTTGTTTGCTGGTAATGTTCATTGTCATAAATTTTACCTCTTGTCTTCCCGTCTTGGTGAATTCAGCATACCGTTCCTGATGTCAAAATGTGTGATGAAAATCTCATAATTTTGTCACTTTTTGTCAACGAAGTTTTTTTGTGAGAAATCGCAGGAAGAGGTGTTTTTTTACTTGAGGAATATCTCAAAGCGAGCCATATTTGATGAGATCGATAGTGACTAAATCGCTTCAGTTTCACAACTGACAGAATAAAAAAACGGCAGCTCAAGGGCTGCCGTTTTGTGTTTCAGGTTTCTGTTATGTATTGCTGCTGTTTGCGGCGATGATTTTCGCTACTTTTTCAGCTTGCGCATTCATCTGCATCTGACGGTATGCATTTTCCATCAGCGGCAGCGCATCACGCGTAGCCTGGGTATCCGGGTAGTCGCGCAACATGCCTTCTACGCGGTTAACGACGGCAACCCATGCGCCACGTTCTGTATAGTACTCGGCCACGGAGTATTCATATTTCGCCAGACGATCTTTCAGGAATACCAGACGTTTGGTGGCATCGGTGGTGTACTGACTGTTTGGATAGCCGCGCACCAGTTTGGAAAAGTCACTAAACGCAGCTCGTGCATGTTGAGGATCGCGATCGCTACGGTCAACGCCAAAGAACCCTTGCAGCGCACTGTCATCCAGCGCCATATTGGTCAGGCCACGCATGTACATGACATAATCGATATTCGGATGGGTCGGGTTAAGGCGAATAAAACGATCGATGGCAGCCTGCGCTAACGGCAAATCGGCGTTTTTATAGTAGGCGTAGATGAGATCCAGCTGCACCTGCTGCGAATACGGACCAAACGGATAGCGATTATCTAACGCTTCCAGTTGCGTTATTGCCTGTCTCCAGTTACCGTCCTGCAGCTTTTGTTGTGCAGTCGCGTAAATTTCATTTGGCGGATTATCAGGTACTTCTTCCTTTGACCCCGAGCAACCCGCCAAAAACAGGCTTAGTGTGGCGGCTGCCACCAGATATTTCATGCGCGTCATGACGTTTTGACTTTCCTCAAAATGTAATACGGGAGATTCTCTGTTCCTGCTCCCGGTTAAGACCAGCTACAATAGCACACTATATTAAACGGCAAAGCCGTAAAACCCCAACGATAAACGAAGAAGCAGTATATATGGCACAACGAGTACAGCTCACTGCAACGGTGTCCGAAAACCAACTCGGTCAACGCTTAGATCAGGCTTTGGCCGAAATGTTCCCGGATTATTCACGTTCGCGAATAAAAGAATGGATCCTCGACCAGCGCGTGCTGGTTAACGGCAAACTTTGTGATAAGCCGAAAGAAAAAGTATTGGGTGGCGAGCAGGTTGCCATCAACGCAGAGATTGAAGAAGAAGCGCGTTTTGAACCGCAGGATATCCCGCTGGATATCGTCTATGAAGATGAAGACATCATCGTCATTAATAAACCGCGCGACCTGGTGGTTCATCCTGGCGCGGGTAACCCGGATGGCACGGTACTGAATGCGTTGCTTCATTATTATCCGCCTATTGCCGATGTACCGCGTGCGGGCATCGTCCATCGTCTGGATAAAGACACCACTGGCCTGATGGTTGTGGCAAAAACCGTTCCGGCTCAGACGCGTTTAGTCGAATCTTTGCAAAGGCGTGAAATTACTCGTGAGTACGAAGCGGTGGCGATTGGTCATATGACCGCTGGCGGTACGGTGGATGAACCAATCAGTCGCCACCCGACCAAACGTACTCACATGGCGGTGCATCCGATGGGCAAACCAGCGGTGACTCACTATCGCATCATGGAACACTTCCGTGTGCACACGCGTCTGCGGTTGCGTCTGGAAACTGGACGTACGCACCAGATCCGCGTGCATATGGCCCATATCACTCATCCGCTGGTGGGCGATCCGGTTTATGGTGGCCGTCCGCGTCCGCCAAAAGGTGCTTCGGAAGCGTTTATCTCCACGCTGCGTAAGTTTGACCGCCAGGCGCTTCATGCAACCATGCTGCGTCTTTATCACCCGATCTCCGGCATCGAAATGGAATGGCATGCGCCTATTCCACAAGATATGGTGGAGCTGATTGAGGCGATGCGTGCCGATTTCGAAGAACATAAGGATGAAGTGGACTGGTTATGAGTAAGCTGATTGTCCCGCAGTGGCCGCTGCCAAAAGGTGTTGCGGCTTGTAGCTCTACTCGTATCGGCGGCGTGAGCTTGCCCCCGTATGACTCGCTCAACCTCGGTGCCCATTGTGGCGATAACCCGGATCACGTTGAGGAGAATCGCAAGCGACTTTTTGCTGCGGGCAATTTGCCTTCTAAACCGGTCTGGCTTGAGCAGGTACACGGCAAAGATGTGCTTAAGCTTACTGGCGAACCTTATGCCTCAAAACGAGCAGATGCCTCTTATAGCAATACGCCTGGCACGGTTTGCGCAGTGATGACTGCCGACTGCCTCCCTGTGCTGTTTTGCAATCGAGCGGGAACGGAAGTCGCCGCCGCTCATGCTGGCTGGCGTGGACTGTGCGCAGGCGTGCTGGAAGAGACAGTTTCCTGTTTTGCTGATAATCCGGAAAATATTCTCGCCTGGTTAGGGCCGGCAATTGGTCCACGCGCGTTCGAAGTGGGGGCGGAGGTTCGCGAGGCGTTTATGGCAGCAGACGCCAAAGCGAGTACAGCTTTCATTCAGCATGGTGATAAGTATCTGGCGGATATTTATCTGCTTGCCCGGCAGCGTCTGGCGAGCGTTGGTGTTGAACAAATTTTCGGCGGCGACCGTTGTACATATACGGAAAATGAGACTTTCTTCTCTTATCGTCGCGACAAGACCACCGGGCGTATGGCAAGTTTCATTTGGCTGATATAACCTAAAGAATCAAGACGATCCGGTACGCGTGATTTTCTTTTCACATTAATCTGGTCAATAACCTTGAATAATTGAGGGATGACCTCATTTAATCTCCAGTAGCAACTTTGATCCGTTATGGGAGGAGTTATGCGTCTGGATCGTCTTACTAATAAATTCCAGCTTGCTCTTGCCGATGCCCAATCACTTGCACTCGGGCACGACAACCAATTCATCGAACCACTTCATTTAATGAGCGCCCTGCTGAATCAGGAAGGGGGGTCGGTTAGTCCTTTGTTAACATCAGCTGGCATAAATGCTGGCCAGTTGCGCACAGATATCAATCAGGCATTAAATCGTTTACCGCAGGTTGAAGGTACTGGTGGTGATGTCCAGCCATCACAGGATCTGGTGCGCGTTCTTAATCTTTGCGACAAGCTGGCGCAAAAACGTGGTGATAACTTTATCTCGTCAGAACTGTTCGTTCTGGCGGCACTTGAGTCTCGCGGCACGCTGGCCGACATCCTGAAAGCAGCAGGGGCGACCACCGCCAACATTACTCAAGCGATTGAACAAATGCGTGGAGGTGAAAGCGTGAACGATCAAGGTGCTGAAGACCAACGTCAGGCTTTGAAAAAATATACCATCGACCTTACCGAACGAGCCGAACAGGGCAAACTCGATCCGGTGATTGGTCGTGATGAAGAAATTCGCCGTACCATTCAGGTGCTGCAACGTCGTACTAAAAATAACCCGGTACTGATTGGTGAACCCGGCGTCGGTAAAACTGCCATCGTTGAAGGTCTGGCGCAGCGTATTATCAACGGCGAAGTGCCGGAAGGGTTGAAAGGCCGCCGGGTACTGGCGCTGGATATGGGCGCGCTGGTGGCTGGGGCGAAATATCGCGGTGAGTTTGAAGAACGTTTAAAAGGCGTGCTTAACGATCTTGCCAAACAGGAAGGCAACGTCATCCTGTTTATCGACGAATTACATACCATGGTCGGCGCGGGTAAAGCCGATGGCGCAATGGACGCCGGAAACATGCTGAAACCGGCGCTGGCGCGTGGTGAATTGCACTGCGTAGGTGCCACGACGCTTGACGAATATCGCCAGTACATTGAAAAAGATGCTGCGCTGGAACGTCGTTTCCAGAAAGTGTTTGTTGCCGAGCCTTCTGTTGAAGATACCATTGCGATTCTACGTGGCCTGAAAGAACGTTACGAATTGCACCACCATGTGCAAATTACTGACCCGGCAATTGTTGCAGCGGCGACGTTGTCTCATCGCTACATTGCTGACCGTCAGCTGCCGGATAAAGCCATCGACCTGATCGATGAAGCAGCATCCAGCATTCGTATGCAGATTGACTCAAAACCAGAAGAACTCGACCGACTCGATCGCCGTATCATCCAGCTCAAACTGGAACAACAGGCGTTAATGAAAGAGTCTGATGAAGCCAGTAAAAAACGCTTGGATATGCTCAACGAAGAACTGAGCGACAAAGAACGTCAGTACTCCGAGTTAGAAGAAGAGTGGAAAGCAGAGAAGGCATCGCTTTCTGGTACGCAGACCATTAAAGCGGAACTGGAACAGGCGAAAATCGCTATTGAACAGGCTCGCCGTGTGGGGGACCTGGCGCGGATGTCTGAACTGCAATACGGCAAAATCCCGGAACTGGAAAAGCAACTGGAAGCCGCAACGCAGCTCGAAGGCAAAACTATGCGTCTGTTGCGTAATAAAGTGACCGACGCCGAAATTGCTGAAGTGCTGGCGCGTTGGACGGGGATTCCGGTTTCTCGCATGATGGAAAGCGAGCGCGAAAAACTGCTGCGTATGGAGCAAGAACTGCACCATCGCGTAATTGGTCAGAACGAAGCGGTTGATGCGGTATCTAACGCTATTCGTCGTAGCCGTGCGGGGCTGGCGGATCCAAATCGCCCGATTGGTTCATTCCTGTTCCTCGGCCCAACTGGTGTGGGGAAAACAGAGCTTTGTAAGGCGCTGGCGAACTTTATGTTTGATAGCGACGAGGCGATGGTCCGTATCGATATGTCCGAGTTTATGGAGAAACACTCGGTGTCTCGTCTGGTTGGTGCGCCTCCGGGATATGTTGGTTATGAAGAAGGTGGCTACCTGACCGAAGCTGTGCGTCGTCGTCCGTATTCCGTTATCCTGCTGGATGAAGTGGAAAAAGCGCATCCGGATGTCTTCAACATTCTGTTGCAGGTACTGGATGATGGGCGTCTGACTGACGGGCAGGGGAGAACGGTCGACTTCCGTAATACGGTTGTCATTATGACCTCTAACCTCGGTTCCGATTTGATTCAGGAACGCTTCGGTGAACTGGATTATGCGCACATGAAAGAGCTGGTGCTCGGTGTGGTTAGCCATAACTTCCGTCCGGAATTCATTAACCGTATCGATGAAGTGGTGGTCTTCCATCCGCTGGGTGAACAGCACATTGCGTCGATTGCGCAGATTCAGTTGAAACGTCTGTATAAACGTCTGGAAGAACGTGGTTATGAAATCCACATTTCTGACGAGGCGCTGAAACTGCTGAGCGAGAACGGTTACGATCCGGTCTATGGTGCACGTCCTCTGAAACGTGCAATTCAGCAGCAGATCGAAAACCCGCTGGCACAGCAAATACTGTCTGGTGAATTGGTTCCGGGTAAAGTGATTCGCCTGGAAGTTAATGAAGACCGGATTGTCGCCGTCCAGTAAATGATAAAACGAGCCCTTCGGGGCTCGTTTTTGTCTATAAGTTAGACGGAAAAGACTATATTTAAGATGTTTTGCCTGAAAAGTGAGCGAACGATAAAGTTTTTATATTTTTCGCTTGTCAGGCCGGAATAACTCCCTATAATGCGCCACCACTGACACGGAACAACGGCAAACACGCCGCCGGGTCAGCGGGGTTCTCCTGAGAATTCTGGCAGAGAAAGCAAAAATAAATGCTTGACTCTGTAGCGGGAAAGCGTATTATGCACACCCCGCGCCGCTGAGAAAAAGCGAAGCGGCACTGCTCTTTAACAATTTATCAGACAATCTGTGTGGGCACTCGAAGATACGGATTCTTAACGTCGCAAGACGAAAAATGAATACCAAGTCTCAAGAGTGAACACGTAATTCATTACGAAGTTTAATTCTTTGAGCATCAAACTTTTAAATTGAAGAGTTTGATCATGGCTCAGATTGAACGCTGGCGGCAGGCCTAACACATGCAAGTCGAACGGTAACAGGAAGAAGCTTGCTTCTTTGCTGACGAGTGGCGGACGGGTGAGTAATGTCTGGGAAACTGCCTGATGGAGGGGGATAACTACTGGAAACGGTAGCTAATACCGCATAACGTCGCAAGACCAAAGAGGGGGACCTTCGGGCCTCTTGCCATCGGATGTGCCCAGATGGGATTAGCTAGTAGGTGGGGTAACGGCTCACCTAGGCGACGATCCCTAGCTGGTCTGAGAGGATGACCAGCCACACTGGAACTGAGACACGGTCCAGACTCCTACGGGAGGCAGCAGTGGGGAATATTGCACAATGGGCGCAAGCCTGATGCAGCCATGCCGCGTGTATGAAGAAGGCCTTCGGGTTGTAAAGTACTTTCAGCGGGGAGGAAGGGAGTAAAGTTAATACCTTTGCTCATTGACGTTACCCGCAGAAGAAGCACCGGCTAACTCCGTGCCAGCAGCCGCGGTAATACGGAGGGTGCAAGCGTTAATCGGAATTACTGGGCGTAAAGCGCACGCAGGCGGTTTGTTAAGTCAGATGTGAAATCCCCGGGCTCAACCTGGGAACTGCATCTGATACTGGCAAGCTTGAGTCTCGTAGAGGGGGGTAGAATTCCAGGTGTAGCGGTGAAATGCGTAGAGATCTGGAGGAATACCGGTGGCGAAGGCGGCCCCCTGGACGAAGACTGACGCTCAGGTGCGAAAGCGTGGGGAGCAAACAGGATTAGATACCCTGGTAGTCCACGCCGTAAACGATGTCGACTTGGAGGTTGTGCCCTTGAGGCGTGGCTTCCGGAGCTAACGCGTTAAGTCGACCGCCTGGGGAGTACGGCCGCAAGGTTAAAACTCAAATGAATTGACGGGGGCCCGCACAAGCGGTGGAGCATGTGGTTTAATTCGATGCAACGCGAAGAACCTTACCTGGTCTTGACATCCACAGAACTTTCCAGAGATGGATTGGTGCCTTCGGGAACTGTGAGACAGGTGCTGCATGGCTGTCGTCAGCTCGTGTTGTGAAATGTTGGGTTAAGTCCCGCAACGAGCGCAACCCTTATCCTTTGTTGCCAGCGGTCCGGCCGGGAACTCAAAGGAGACTGCCAGTGATAAACTGGAGGAAGGTGGGGATGACGTCAAGTCATCATGGCCCTTACGACCAGGGCTACACACGTGCTACAATGGCGCATACAAAGAGAAGCGACCTCGCGAGAGCAAGCGGACCTCATAAAGTGCGTCGTAGTCCGGATTGGAGTCTGCAACTCGACTCCATGAAGTCGGAATCGCTAGTAATCGTGGATCAGAATGCCACGGTGAATACGTTCCCGGGCCTTGTACACACCGCCCGTCACACCATGGGAGTGGGTTGCAAAAGAAGTAGGTAGCTTAACCTTCGGGAGGGCGCTTACCACTTTGTGATTCATGACTGGGGTGAAGTCGTAACAAGGTAACCGTAGGGGAACCTGCGGTTGGATCACCTCCTTACCTTAAAGAAGCGTACTTTGCAGTGCTCACACAGATTGTCTGATAGAAAGTGAAAAGCAAGGCGTCTTGCGAAGCAGACTGATACGTCCCCTTCGTCTAGAGGCCCAGGACACCGCCCTTTCACGGCGGTAACAGGGGTTCGAATCCCCTAGGGGACGCCACTTGCTGGTTTGTGAGTGAAAGTCACCTGCCTTAATATCTCAAAACTCATCTTCGGGTGATGTTTGAGATATTTGCTCTTTAAAAATCTGGATCAAGCTGAAAATTGAAACACTGAACAACGAAAGTTGTTCGTGAGTCTCTCAAATTTTCGCAACACGATGATGAATCGAAAGAAACATCTTCGGGTTGTGAGGTTAAGCGACTAAGCGTACACGGTGGATGCCCTGGCAGTCAGAGGCGATGAAGGACGTGCTAATCTGCGATAAGCGTCGGTAAGGTGATATGAACCGTTATAACCGGCGATTTCCGAATGGGGAAACCCAGTGTGTTTCGACACACTATCATTAACTGAATCCATAGGTTAATGAGGCGAACCGGGGGAACTGAAACATCTAAGTACCCCGAGGAAAAGAAATCAACCGAGATTCCCCCAGTAGCGGCGAGCGAACGGGGAGGAGCCCAGAGCCTGAATCAGTGTGTGTGTTAGTGGAAGCGTCTGGAAAGGCGCGCGATACAGGGTGACAGCCCCGTACACAAAAATGCACATACTGTGAGCTCGATGAGTAGGGCGGGACACGTGGTATCCTGTCTGAATATGGGGGGACCATCCTCCAAGGCTAAATACTCCTGACTGACCGATAGTGAACCAGTACCGTGAGGGAAAGGCGAAAAGAACCCCGGCGAGGGGAGTGAAAAAGAACCTGAAACCGTGTACGTACAAGCAGTGGGAGCCTCTTTTATGGGGTGACTGCGTACCTTTTGTATAATGGGTCAGCGACTTATATTCTGTAGCAAGGTTAACCGAATAGGGGAGCCGAAGGGAAACCGAGTCTTAACTGGGCGTTAAGTTGCAGGGTATAGACCCGAAACCCGGTGATCTAGCCATGGGCAGGTTGAAGGTTGGGTAACACTAACTGGAGGACCGAACCGACTAATGTTGAAAAATTAGCGGATGACTTGTGGCTGGGGGTGAAAGGCCAATCAAACCGGGAGATAGCTGGTTCTCCCCGAAAGCTATTTAGGTAGCGCCTCGTGAATTCATCTCCGGGGGTAGAGCACTGTTTCGGCAAGGGGGTCATCCCGACTTACCAACCCGATGCAAACTGCGAATACCGGAGAATGTTATCACGGGAGACACACGGCGGGTGCTAACGTCCGTCGTGAAGAGGGAAACAACCCAGACCGCCAGCTAAGGTCCCAAAGTCATGGTTAAGTGGGAAACGATGTGGGAAGGCCCAGACAGCCAGGATGTTGGCTTAGAAGCAGCCATCATTTAAAGAAAGCGTAATAGCTCACTGGTCGAGTCGGCCTGCGCGGAAGATGTAACGGGGCTAAACCATGCACCGAAGCTGCGGCAGCGACACTATGTGTTGTTGGGTAGGGGAGCGTTCTGTAAGCCTGTGAAGGTGTACTGTGAGGTATGCTGGAGGTATCAGAAGTGCGAATGCTGACATAAGTAACGATAAAGCGGGTGAAAAGCCCGCTCGCCGGAAGACCAAGGGTTCCTGTCCAACGTTAATCGGGGCAGGGTGAGTCGACCCCTAAGGCGAGGCCGAAAGGCGTAGTCGATGGGAAACAGGTTAATATTCCTGTACTTGGTGTTACTGCGAAGGGGGGACGGAGAAGGCTATGTTGGCCGGGCGACGGTTGTCCCGGTTTAAGCGTGTAGGCTGGTTTTCCAGGCAAATCCGGAAAATCAAGGCTGAGGCGTGATGACGAGGCACTACGGTGCTGAAGCAACAAATGCCCTGCTTCCAGGAAAAGCCTCTAAGCATCAGGTAACATCAAATCGTACCCCAAACCGACACAGGTGGTCAGGTAGAGAATACCAAGGCGCTTGAGAGAACTCGGGTGAAGGAACTAGGCAAAATGGTGCCGTAACTTCGGGAGAAGGCACGCTGATATGTAGGTGAAGTCCCTCGCGGATGGAGCTGAAATCAGTCGAAGATACCAGCTGGCTGCAACTGTTTATTAAAAACACAGCACTGTGCAAACACGAAAGTGGACGTATACGGTGTGACGCCTGCCCGGTGCCGGAAGGTTAATTGATGGGGTCAGCGCAAGCGAAGCTCTTGATCGAAGCCCCGGTAAACGGCGGCCGTAACTATAACGGTCCTAAGGTAGCGAAATTCCTTGTCGGGTAAGTTCCGACCTGCACGAATGGCGTAATGATGGCCAGGCTGTCTCCACCCGAGACTCAGTGAAATTGAACTCGCTGTGAAGATGCAGTGTACCCGCGGCAAGACGGAAAGACCCCGTGAACCTTTACTATAGCTTGACACTGAACATTGAGCCTTGATGTGTAGGATAGGTGGGAGGCTTAGAAGTGTGGACGCCAGTCTGCATGGAGCCGACCTTGAAATACCACCCTTTAATGTTTGATGTTCTAACGTTGACCCGTGATCCGGGTTGCGGACAGTGTCTGGTGGGTAGTTTGACTGGGGCGGTCTCCTCCTAAAGAGTAACGGAGGAGCACGAAGGTTGGCTAATCCTGGTCGGACATCAGGAGGTTAGTGCAATGGCATAAGCCAGCTTGACTGCGAGCGTGACGGCGCGAGCAGGTGCGAAAGCAGGTCATAGTGATCCGGTGGTTCTGAATGGAAGGGCCATCGCTCAACGGATAAAAGGTACTCCGGGGATAACAGGCTGATACCGCCCAAGAGTTCATATCGACGGCGGTGTTTGGCACCTCGATGTCGGCTCATCACATCCTGGGGCTGAAGTAGGTCCCAAGGGTATGGCTGTTCGCCATTTAAAGTGGTACGCGAGCTGGGTTTAGAACGTCGTGAGACAGTTCGGTCCCTATCTGCCGTGGGCGCTGGAGAACTGAGGGGGGCTGCTCCTAGTACGAGAGGACCGGAGTGGACGCATCACTGGTGTTCGGGTTGTCATGCCAATGGCACTGCCCGGTAGCTAAATGCGGAAGAGATAAGTGCTGAAAGCATCTAAGCACGAAACTTGCCCCGAGATGAGTTCTCCCTGACCCTTTAAGGGTCCTGAAGGAACGTTGAAGACGACGACGTTGATAGGCCGGGTGTGTAAGCGCAGCGATGCGTTGAGCTAACCGGTACTAATGAACCGTGAGGCTTAACCTTACAACGCCGAAGATGTTTTGGCGGATGAGAGAAGATTTTCGGCCTGATACAGATTAAATCAGAACGCAGAAGCGGTCTGATAAAACAGAATTTGCCTGGCGGCCGTAGCGCGGTGGTCCCACCTGACCCCATGCCGAACTCAGAAGTGAAACGCCGTAGCGCCGATGGTAGTGTGGGGTCTCCCCATGCGAGAGTAGGGAACTGCCAGGCATCAAATAAAGCGAAAGGCCATCCTGACGGATGGCCTTTTTGCATTGGCGCAGAAAAAAATACCTGATGCGACGCTGCGCGTCTTATACTCCCACATATGCCAGATTCAGCAACGGATACGGTTTCCCCAACTTGCCTACTTCCATACGTGTCCTCCTTACCAGAAATTTATCCTTAAGCTCCTCAATAACCATTTTCCTGCTAACTAAATTCATGGTTAAGGTTGCATAATGATACGCAACAAATGTATAACATTTTCTTTACCAAAAGAAATAAACAAAAGCGACCGACAAAAGCATCGGATTACGGCAGGAGACATAATGGCATGGCTGAAAGTACTGTAACGGCAGACAGCAAACTGACAAGTAGTGATACTCGTCGCCGCATTTGGGCGATTGTGGGGGCCTCTTCAGGTAATCTGGTCGAGTGGTTCGATTTCTATGTCTACTCGTTCTGTTCACTCTACTTTGCCCACATCTTCTTCCCTTCCGGGAACACGACGACTCAACTACTACAAACAGCAGGTGTTTTTGCTGCGGGATTCCTGATGCGCCCAATAGGCGGTTGGCTATTTGGCCGCATAGCCGATAAACATGGTCGCAAAAAATCGATGCTGCTATCGGTGTGTATGATGTGTTTCGGCTCACTGGTAATCGCCTGTTTGCCTGGTTATGAAACAATCGGTACGTGGGCTCCGGCATTATTGCTTCTCGCGCGTTTATTTCAGGGATTATCCGTTGGCGGAGAATATGGCACCAGCGCCACCTATATGAGTGAAGTTGCCGTTGAAGGGCGCAAAGGTTTTTACGCATCATTTCAGTATGTGACGTTGATCGGCGGACAACTGCTAGCCCTACTGGTTGTCGTGGTTTTACAACACACCATGGAAGACGCTGCACTCAGAGAGTGGGGATGGCGTATTCCTTTCGCGTTAGGAGCTGTGTTAGCTGTTGTGGCGTTGTGGTTACGTCGTCAGTTAGATGAAACTTCGCAACAAGAAACGCGCGCTTTAAAAGAAGCTGGATCTCTGAAAGGATTATGGCGCAATCGCCGTGCATTCATCATGGTTCTCGGTTTTACCGCTGCGGGCTCCCTTTGTTTCTATACCTTCACCACTTATATGCAGAAGTATCTGGTAAATACTGCGGGAATGCATGCCAACGTGGCGAGTGGCATTATGACTGCCGCATTGTTTGTATTCATGCTTATTCAACCACTCATTGGCGCGCTGTCGGATAAGATTGGTCGCCGTACCTCAATGTTATGTTTCGGTTCGCTGGCAGCGATTTTTACCGTTCCTATTCTCTCAGCATTGCAAAACGTTTCCTCGCCTTATGCCGCTTTTGGTCTGGTGATGTGTGCCCTGCTGATAGTGAGTTTTTATACATCAATCAGTGGAATACTGAAGGCTGAGATGTTCCCGGCACAGGTTCGCGCATTAGGCGTTGGTCTGTCATATGCGGTCGCTAATGCTATATTTGGTGGTTCGGCGGAGTACGTAGCGTTGTCGCTGAAATCAATAGGAATGGAAACAGCCTTCTTCTGGTATGTGACCTTGATGGCCGTGGTGGCGTTTCTGGTTTCTTTGATGCTACATCGCAAAGGGAAGGGGATGCGTCTTTAGTGACGGGTCAGTTGCCAGACGGTATAGCCGGTGCTTGCACCGGCGACATCCCAGGCCAAATCCTTCCAGCTCCAGCCGCTCCCTTCGGGGCGGCTATCCCAAAGCTCTTTTGACGCCCCCAAACTGACAGAGAACATCAATCCAAACATGGCACTGCGATCCCGGCTCATCCCCTGATGCTGTGAATATTCATTTCCGGCGGCGGAAAGCATCGCCGAGGCGATAAAGTGTTGAGCTTTATCCTGCCCGCTCCAGCTATCGTTAGCCATATGGCTGCATCCAGAAAGTAACAATAGCGAACAGACAAAAAGAATACGCAAAACGTGGCCTCCAAAAAACAAACCCCGTACAGGACGGGGTTGTGATTACAGGATGCGGCTAATTAATCGGTCGATGCGGATACGGCGCAAACGGCGGATGAGTTTACGAACCTTCACCGGATAATCGGCAATACTTTGCAGATCGCGATAGTGCTTAACGATGGTGGTATGCTCGCGGATCAGCTCCAGTTCTTTCTCTCGCTGTGGCGCAAGCTCCAGTTGCGGATCGTGGATCAAAATGGCGTTTTCCAGATCCAGACGCCAGGCGCGCGGGTTCAGGTTATTACCGGTGATCAACATCCACTTATCATCAACCCACATCCCTTTCAGGTGATAGGTGTTGTCGTCATCTTTCCATAACCGAACCACTAACTGGTCAGTATTGACGTAATACTGCAAACGGCTCAGGAAACGACGCAGATTGATCTCATAGAGATAAGGCAATGCGCCAATTATCTTGAAAGGTTCATCTTCCGGAATGTAGAAGTCGTTCGCGGTTTTATCACCAACAATAATTTCGACCTTTTTCCCTTCGCGCAGCAACTGGATAATATTGCGCACAAGGATTGCTGGCAGGTTGAAGTATGGCGTACAGATGGTTAGTTTCTGCTCGGCACAAGGCATAAGATGGAAAATGGTCTTGTTCAACAGACTCGATTTCCCCAGCCCCACTAGCGGCGTTACGGAAAGCTGATCGTTGTCGGCATCGCCCTGGAAATGATAAGCGGCATCACGCAGCTCCTGGCGGAACAGACGAATATCATTCTTGATTTCCGGGCTTTTTGGCCGATTAACATCATCCAGACGATTAACGCCGCGGCCATTCATAATATTCTGTGTAACCCATTCAAACATAATGTCTGACATCTTACGGTTACGGATAAGATGATAACGGTCGTAGCGATATTTATCGTGCTGATGCAGGTAAACATCGTTCAGGCTGGCACCGCTATAAAGTACGCTATCGTCGATGATAAAGCCTTTAAAGTGCAGAACACCAAGGGCTTCACGGGTATTGATTGGAACGCCATAAACCGGAACATCTACGCCCGGATTTTCCTGCGCCATGCGGCAGTACCAGTCAGCGTTAGTGTTAGATGCCGCAGCGCCAATGCGTCCACGTTGTGCACGATGCCAGTCGACCAGCACCCGCACATCCAGTTCCGGACGCTGCCTTTTAGCTTCATACAACGCGTTCAGAATGCCTTTGCCACCGTCATCCTGTTCGAGATACAGGGCGACAATGCAAATGCGCTGCTTCGCGCTGGCTATTTTTTCCAGCAGCGTCTCCCGGAAATCGGCGGGAGCGTAAAAGAAATCGACATCATCAACTGATTGAGAAATCTTGGGTAGTTGGGCAAGGTGTTGTTGATGTTTATTACGCTTAAATTTTGACAACATCACAGTGCATTTCTTCTCTGTTCATTGAAGGGTCCTCTGTGCAATGCAGACGACATAAGCGGGCAATAATAACACCAGTCCCGATTAAGTGGTCAACATTTCCAGTACCTTACTCATGATTCCTCGCGCTGGGCAAGATTTAGCGTAAGCCCAACGATCCCCTCTTCGAGCTGGATATCAACGTTAAACCCGAGCTTGCGGGCCAGCGCCACCATGCCACGATTATTTGGCATCGTAATACCATTCAGACGTTGTAGTCCGTGATCTCGCGTATAGGTAATCAACTTTTCCATTAAGCGTCGACCTAAGCCTAACCCTTTGAGATCCGAGCGAACCAGCACGGCAAATTCGGCATCGATGTTATCAGGGTCGGAGATCGCACGCGTGACGCCGAGGATCTCTTCCGTTTGATCAATACGTCGTACCGCTACAAACGCCATTTCCCGATCGTAGTCGATCTGCGTCATGTTGGCTAAATCTTCATGGGTAAATTCGTTGATCTCACTAAAGTAGCGGTAATAAAGATCTTCTTTGGTGACTCGCGAAATGAATTGCTGAAGTTGTGGCTCATCTTCTGGCAAAATCGGGCGGAACAAGCAGCGTTCACCGTTTTTCAATTCTACCCATTCTTCCAGCTGATGCGGATAAGGGCGCACTGCCAGCCGACTCTCGTTATCGCCTTCAAACGGCGCGATATCCAGCGTGACATCCAGCGCGGTAAATTCACTGCCAGAAGCCAGCAAAGGATGAATATCCAGACGCTGAATTTCCGGGCAATCGACAATCAAGTTGGAAACCTGCACCAGAAGCTGGCTCAAGCCTGCAACATCCAATGGGCGTAGCGCACTGCGCGCACGAATCTTTTTACTTTTGATCCCCTGAATAACCAGATAGCGGGCCAGGTTCATATTCAGCGGCGGCAGTGCGACGACGGCTTGATCTTCAGGACGCCACTCCACACCGCCTTCACCCAGCATGATCAACGGCCCAAAAACCGGATCGTGCTCAACCACAACCCGCAACTCCTGAGCGCCAGCACGGTTAGCCATACTTTGCACCAACAGGCCGTGGACCCGCGCCTGCGGCCAGGTCATTTTTACGCGATCGAAAATAGCGTTTGCCGCTTGCTGGACTTCATTGGCTGTACGCAGGTACAGCATGACGCCCTGAACTTCCGATTTATGTGGAATATCCGGCGAACGCAATTTCAGCGCCACCGGATAACCAATCTGTTCGGCAATATGCACCGCTTCGGTGCTATCACTAGCAATCCAGGTAGGGAGCGTGTTCATGCCATACGCTTGCAGGATGGGCTGAACTTCATGGGTATCGAGCGACGTAGCCCCTTCGGCAATCGCCTGTTGCAACAGAAGATGCGCTTTTGCGGTATTGGAAGTCAGATTGCTGGGCAACGCCGGCGTTTCGCGTAGTTGCTTCTGATTACGCCGGTACTCCACCATATGCATAAAAGCAGTGATGGTTCCTTCCGGGGTACGGTAGGTCGGCAGCCCGGCTTCGCTGAATAAACGTCGTGCCTCTTGCGAGGAGTGCTCGCCGCACCAGTTCGTCAGCAGAGAAACATACTTGCTGCGGGGATGATGCTTTACCGCTTCAATTAATGCTTGCGCACTTTCTGTTGCGGGAGCAGCGGCGCTGGGCGAATGAATAACCATCAGTGCATCAAAATCCTGGCTATGGAGCAGAATGTCCAGCGTTTTGACATAATGCTCGCTGCTGGCGTCATCGCGCAGATCGAGCGGGTTAGAGATTGCCACATGTCCTGGCAGTGCATCGCGCAGTTTCTGGCAGGTTTCTTCGCTTAGTGTTGCCAGCTTGCCATTGCGTGACCATAAGGCATCCAGCGCCAGCGCGGCAGGCGCAGCACCGTTGCTGATAATCATCAACCGGTCGCCACGCAGCGGGCGCATATGGCTAAGGGTTTCTACCGCCGAAAACAGTTCGTGGGTGTCCTGTACCCGCAACAAACCGGCACGCTGAATAGCCGCATCCCATGCCGGGTCCATTCCTGCCGTCGTGTTGAGCAGTCGCTGTGCCGCCGGGCTACGTCCGCTTTTAATCACCAGAATCGGTTTATTACGCGAGGCACTACGGGCCGCCGAAACAAAGCGTCGCGCGTCGCTTAACTGTTCGAGATAGAGCAGGATGGCGCTGGTTTTACTGTCGCGTGCCAGATAGTCAAGCAATTCATCAACGTCGATATCCAGGCTGTCGCCGAGCGCAATAAAGTAGGAAAAGCCCATCTCACGCTGTTGCGCCCAGTCGAGGATGGTGTTGGAGACGGCAGCCGATTGTGAAATAAACGCCAGCTTGCCGCGTTTAATCGGCACAGGCGAAAAGCTGGCATTCAGACCTTGCCAGGGAGCCAGTAAACCCAGACTGTTTGGTCCAAGCAGGCGCATGTTATGGCGCAGGGCGCAGGCGCGGAGATCTTCGTGTTGCGATGCCGGGGCGGAAAGAATAATGCAGGTTTTACAGCCTTTCTCGCCGAGCTCTTCCAGAAGAGCAAGATTACGGCTGGCATTGGTACATAAAACCGCAAGGTCGGGTGTAAAGGGCAAGCTGGCAATATCCGGCCAGGCCAACACACCCAACACCGCTTTCCAGGCTGGCGTCACCGGGAGTACCGGTCCGTTAAAGCCTCCCGCCAGCAGGTTACGCATCATCAGGTAACCTGCGCGATTGGGTTTCATCGACGCGCCAATTACCGCTATCGATTTTGGTCGCAGTAGTGCTTCCAGTCCTCGCTGACTCATACCGGTCTCCCGCAGAAGTGACCGAATGATTTTAAACGCTTTCTAACTGTTCTGCTGTGATGCTACCCAGATGTTGCGTTTTTCCTGCCAGATAGCGTGTTTTAAAGCGGGTAAAATGCTCGCCTAACCCTGCTGCCGCCCCGGTATCGCCGGCCATATCTAACAGTGCGATGGCTACTTCGGCAGTACAATATTGGCCTTCAGCCTGGGCTTCACGCAGGCGATAGGCAGAAAGCCGGGAAAGATCGACGGAAATGACGGGAAGATTATCCAGATACGGACTTTTACGAAACATCTTGCGAGCTTCCGGCCAGGTACCATCGAGCATGATAAACAGCGGTGGCTTACCGGCAGGTGGTGTGAAGATCACTTCCCGTTGCTCATCAGCATACGAGGCGGGAAAGACCACCATTGGCTGATAATCCGGGTTTTGTACCAGATCCAGCAAATCCTGCGAGGGTTCGGTACGCGACCATTGAAACGCAACGGTATCAGGCAAAATATCAGCAATCAGACGCCCGGTATTACTGGGCTTCATTGGCTCGGTGTCGAACATCAGCAAACAGAAGCGACTTTTTGCTTGTGCTGGGGTAATTGTCGAACAGAGACATAATTTCTCTGGCAAAAGACAGCGTTGGCAGCGACGAACGCGATTACCGCGGGCAAGAAAAGGACGTGTTGCGCGCGCAATACGCTCGGCACGTAACTGGAGAACAGCGTTTTCGGTCATAAGAGAGCGTCGAAAAAACGCCATTGTCGCAGAGGAGAAAACGGGGCACAAGATGCGCCCCGGTAAGATTAAAGAGATTCGTTCAGCCAGCTATCGAACGGCGCTTTCGGTACTGCGCCATTAAGCATGTCGACAACCTGACCGTTTTTGAAAATCATGATCGTCGGTATACTACGAATTCCAAAGCGACTGCTCAATTCACGTTCAGCTTCGGTATTCACTTTCACAAAGCGCACTTTACCGCTACGCTCTTGCGCGACATCTTCAAAAATTGGTGCGAAATTACGGCAGGGGCCGCACCACGGTGCCCAGAAGTCGATCACCACTGGTAGATCATCTTTCAGCAATTTGTCGAGCGTTTCACCGGTCGCATTAATCACCTCTCCGTCAAACAAGTCGTGACCGCAGCGTCCGCATTTTGCCGCATCTTCGATCCGATCGTCGGGAATGCGATTGATGGCCTGACAATGGGTACAAACGGTATTCATAACTAACCTCGGGATGAGTAAGGAGACTTATCGGCAACGACGCCGGTATGTTTCTAATATGTTACATATTATCGGGGACATTGTTCCAGACAACAATCTGTTTTATTCAATAGGTATGATAGTCGCAGGCTTTGGTACGAAATCATGGCGAACCGCGCGGACTTCGGGTAATCTGCGCGCTTCGCGCAGCGCTGGTGGAGAAAAGCATGAACGATGAAATGAAAGGTAAAAGCGGCAAGGTCAAAGTGATGTATGTCCGCAGTGATGATGATTCTGATAAACGTACCCACAACCCGCGTACCGGGAAAGGGGGCGGGCGTCCAGGAAAATCTCGTGCTGACGGTGGCCGTCGCCCCGCCCGCGATGACAAACAGAGTCAGCCCCGTGACCGCAAGTGGGAAGAGTCGCCGTGGCGCACGGTTTCCCGCGCGCCGGGTGATGAGACGCCGGAAAAGGCCGATCACGGTGGCATCAGTGGTAAAAGTTTTATTGATCCAGAAGTTTTGCGTCGTCAGCGTGCGGAAGAAACCCGCGTCTACGGCGAAAATGCATGTCAGGCACTGTTCCAGAGCCGTCCGGAAGCGATTGTTCGCGCCTGGTTTATCCAGAGCGTAACGCCACGTTTTAAAGAAGCCTTGCGCTGGATGGCGGCAAACCGCAAAGCGTACCATGTGGTGGATGAAGCGGAATTGACAAAAGCGTCAGGCACGGAACATCACGGTGGCGTTTGCTTCCTGATCAAAAAGCGTAATGGCACAACCGTGCAGCAGTGGGTAAGCCAGGCAGGTGCGCAGGATTGCGTTCTGGCACTGGAAAACGAATCTAACCCGCATAACCTGGGTGGCATGATGCGCAGCTGCGCGCACTTCGGCGTGAAAGGCGTTGTGGTGCAGGATGCGGCACTGCTGGAGTCGGGTGCGGCTATCCGTACCGCAGAAGGCGGCGCAGAGCACGTTCAGCCGATTACTGGCGACAACATTGTTAACGTGCTGGATGATTTCCGTCAGGCGGGTTACACCGTAGTGACAACTTCCAGCGAGCAGGGTAAGCCGCTGTTCAAAACCAGTCTGCCAGCGAAAATGGTACTGGTGCTGGGTCAGGAATATGAAGGGTTACCGGATGCCGCACGCGATCCGAACGATCTGCGCGTGAAGATTGACGGTACGGGCAACGTTGCCGGGCTGAATATCTCTGTTGCAACAGGCGTTTTGCTTGGTGAATGGTGGCGTCAGAATAAAGCCTGATAAATCAGCCGGGTGACAACTCTGCCATCCGGCATTTTCCCGCAAATTTACTCACTCTCTGCCGGTAATACTGGCATCCAGTCAATCGGCGTCTCGCCACGTTGTTCCAGCCACTGATTTGCCAGCACAAAATGGTTACAGCCAAAGAATCCACGATGCGCAGAAAGCGGTGACGGATGCGGTGCTTTCAGTACGTGATGGCGTTGCTTATCTATAATCGCCCCTTTCTTTTGCGCATGCGATCCCCACAACAAAAACACCACGCCTTCGCGATGCTGGTTAATCAGGCTGATCACTTTATCGGTGAAGGTTTCCCAGCCGAGGCTGGCGTGGGAATGCGCCTGACCTGCGCGTACCGTCAACACAGTATTGAGTAGCAGAACGCCCTGACGCGCCCAGCTTTCAAGATAACCATGATTAGGGCGGGTGAAGCCCGGAATAGTATTTTCCAGCTCTTTATACATATTCAGCAGTGACGGAGGAGTGGCGATTCCGGGGCGAACGGAAAATGCCAGCCCATGCGCCTGTCCCGGTCCGTGATAAGGATCCTGGCCGAGAATCACCACTTTAACGTCACCCAACTCGGTAAAGCGGAACGCGTTAAAGACATCTTTTTGTGGTGGATAGATAGTGACGCCGGACTGCCGCTCGCTGGCGACGGTCTGAAGGGTATTAAGAAAATAGGGTTGCTGCTTCTCTTCAGCCAGCACGTCATGCCAGGTTAATTCGTTAGCCATCTCGCTCTCCTGCGAATCTTCAATCCGCCTAGCTTAACTGCTTCTTTCTACAGAACAAAATCATGCTCATTTTTTAGACTTAAACGAGTGCAAAAAAATGTAAATTGGTAAAATTTCACACCCGCATAAGTTGATGTAAAACAATAAAATCCATTTGCGACCACACTTGATGTGTGGTTTTTATTGATTTAAATCAAAGAATCAAGGGTGTTTGAGGAGTATATATACACTCAAGCAACAATGGTTTTACCAATTGGCCGCGACAGGCTGAACAAATCAAATAATTTTGCCGGGGAGGCATCACATGATTACAGGTATCCAGATTACTAAAGCCGCTAACGACGATCTGCTGAACTCTTTCTGGCTGCTGGATAGCGAAAAAGGCGAAGCGCGTTGCATCGTTGCGAAAGCAGGTTATGCAGAAGACGAAGTGGTTGCAGTAAGCAAACTGGGTGACATTGAGTACCGTGAAGTTCCAGTAGAAGTGAAACCAGAAGTTCGCGTTGAAGGTGGTCAGCACCTGAACGTTAACGTTCTGCGTCGTGAAACTCTGGAAGATGCAGTTAAGCATCCGGAAAAATATCCGCAGCTGACCATCCGTGTATCCGGTTATGCAGTTCGCTTTAACTCTCTGACTCCGGAACAGCAGCGCGACGTTATCGCTCGTACCTTTACTGAAAGCCTGTAAGGCTTAAGTAGCAAGTTACTAAGCGGAAGAGGGCGACCTCTTCCGCTTTTTTTCATTAATAGAAAATGCGTACCGCGCAATAGATCAGCAGCAGCGCCAGCACGATATTTAACTGGCGACCATACTGGCGAAACAATCGCTGAAACAGATGCCCCGCCAGCGCCCAGCACACATTACCAAACGTCCCAATCATTGCCAGCAAAACGCTGACGCCAACTATCCAGCTTAACGCCTGTGTTTGCGGCAGAACAAATGTCGACAGTGCCGTAACACCGTACAAAATGATTTTGACGTTCACAAACTGCAAAGCAAAGCTGGCCCAAAAACTGATTGGTTTTGTCTGAAGCCCGTCTTCCTTTGTTGGACTGGTAGCGATTTTCCACGCCAGCCAGACAATATATGCCGCCCCCGCCCAACTCAACAGATGCACAGCTGCCGGGTCGATAACAGCCAGTGAAAACGAAATGCCCGCACACAGCAACATGACGATTAAAAATCCCAGACTCATCCCTGCCAGCACACGGGTACTCTGACGAAATCCGTGCGTTGTGGCTGAGCTAAGGGCGAGAATATTGTTCGGTCCTGGCGTCATGGCGGTAATCAGGGTGTAAGTCCAAAAAGCACTTAAAAGGGTCGGTGTCACTTGTTATCTCCTCTGTTTTGGTAGACAGTATCCGACACGGAATATTTAAAAAAATGAATGTTTTTACATTCTAAATTCGATATTTTCGATAGGTTTGGGGTTATGGATCTGCGCCGTTTTATTACGCTTAAAACCGTGGTGGAAGAGGGTTCCTTTTTGCGAGCTTCGCAAAAATTGTGCTGCACACAATCGACGGTGACTTTTCATATTCAGCAGCTTGAGCAGGAGTTCTCAGTCCAGTTATTTGAGAAAATTGGCCGACGGATGTGCCTCACTCGCGAAGGTAAAAAGCTGCTGCCGCACATTTATGAACTCACCAGAGTGATGGATACCCTTCGTGAGGCTGCCAAAAAGGAGTCGGATCCGGACGGGGAACTACGCGTTGTTTCGGGCGAAACGTTGCTCTCTTACCGAATGCCGCAGGTGTTGCAGCGTTTTCGGCAACGTGCCCCAAAAGTGCGTTTATCGTTGCAGTCGCTGAACTGTTACGTGATCCGTGATGCGCTACTGAATGATGAGGCCGATGTTGGCGTCTTTTATCGTGTAGGGAATGATGATGCTCTGAATCGACGAGAGTTGGGTGAACAATCACTGGTGCTGGTGGCTTCACCGCAAATTGCAGATGTCGATTTTACTGAGCCGGGAAGACATAACGGCTGTAGCTTTATTATCAACGAACCGCAATGTGTCTTCCGGCAGATATTTGAGAGCACGCTGCGCCAGCGGCGGATCACGGTGGAAAACACCATTGAGCTTATAAGTATCGAAAGCATCAAGCGTTGTGTCGCGGCGAATATCGGAGTCAGCTACCTGCCGCGTTTTGCGGTGGCAAAAGAGTTGGAGTGCGGAGAATTAATTGAATTGCCTTTTGGCGAACAGTCGCAGACCATTACGGCCATGTGCGCACACCATGCTGGAAAAGCGGTTAGCCCGGCGATGCACACTTTTATTCAGTGTGTTGAAGAGTATTTTGTGGTTGCTTAAAAAAACAATGCCGGGCTTAAACCCGGCATTGAGATTACTCTTCTGTCGTTTGCGGTGGCACGCCCGTTCCGCTTGGTTTACGGCGCTTACCAATATTTTTGGTATCGCGATGGCGTTTTTTCACCCGCGGCTTCTCTTTCTCTTTAGCTTTTTTCTTCTCGGCGCGTTTTGCCAGTACTTTCTTCGATGGCTTGCCGGTCTGCTTCTCGCTTGGTGCACGCGTTTTCGGGCGTAACTCATCAATTACGCGAGCTTTAATTGGCTCTTCAATATAGCGACCAACTTTGCCCAGCAGCAGATGGTCATGGGCTTCCACCAGCGAAATTGCGGTGCCTTTACGACCGGCGCGCGCGGTACGTCCGATACGGTGCAAATAAGTATCGCCACTGCGCGGCATATCGAAGTTAAAGACGTGGCTGACGTCAGGAATGTCGATACCGCGCGCGGCAACATCGGTTGCAACCAGTACGTTTACGCGACCTTCGGTCAAACGTTTGATCGCTTCGTTACGCTTGCCCTGTACCATCTCACCTTCGAGATAGCAGTTGTTGATGCCCGCTTCGCGCAGCCAGTTTGCCAGCTCATGCACACGCTCACGCTTACGCACAAACACAATTGAGCGGGTCGCTTCCGGCTGTTTTAACAGATGCACCAGCAATGCGGTTTTATGTTCCAGGTCATCGGCGCGGTAATACCACTGATGAATTTTTTTGCGCTCACGGGTGGACGGATTGGCAGAAACCTCCACCGGATCTTCCAGCAGACGCTCGGCAAAGTCCTGAATCGCATCGCCTTCCAGAGTTGCCGAAAAGAGCAGGGTCTGTTTACGCCAGCGCGTTTCGCCAGCAATATGTTCGATATCCTGAGCGAAGCCCATATCCAGCATACGGTCTGCTTCGTCGAGGATCAGCGTTTCAACCGCGCGGCAATCGAAGTTCTCTTCTTTTATGTATTGCAGCAGACGTCCGGTCGTGGCGACCACGATGTCCTGATTTTCGCTGAACACTTCCGCGTGGTTCATATAGGCTACGCCGCCGGTGATGGTGGCGATATCCAGATGCGTATGTTTCGCCAGTTCGCGGGCATGATCGGCCACCTGCATCGCCAGCTCGCGAGTTGGGGTGAGGATCAAAATACGCGGCGGACCGGATTTCTTACGCGGGAAATCGAGCAGGTGCTGCAACGCTGGCAGCAGATACGCCGCCGTTTTACCGGTGCCTGTCGGCGCAGAACCGAGTACATCACGGCCATCGAGCGCAGGCGGAATGGCGGCAGCCTGAATGGCGGTCGGGCGAGTGAAACCTTTATCCTGGAGGGCTTCCAGCAGGCTTTCGTCGAGTTCAAGTTCGGAAAAAGTCGTTACAGTCATGTTCTACCTCTGTGTGGGGCGCTGATTATAGACGTTACGGCTGCAATCTTCATCTGTTTGTATGGATATCGCTTCTCGGGTATTGTTCTCACCCGGTGCTATCGCCGTTTTTCCTGCAAGGTTTTATTTTCATGTCACAGTCTACATCCGTGCTTCGTCGTAATGGATTTACTTTTAAACAGTTTTTTGTTGCTCACGATCGCTGTGCGATGAAAGTGGGAACGGATGGCATATTGCTGGGCGCATGGGCACCGGTGGCTGGGATAAAACGTTGCCTTGATATCGGTGCGGGTAGTGGCTTGCTGGCACTGATGCTGGCGCAGCGAACCAGTGACAGCGTGATAATTGATGCCGTTGAGCTGGAAAGTGAAGCTGCCTCTCAGGCGCAGGAAAATGTCGCCCAGTCCCCGTGGTTAGAGAGAATTAACGTCCATACGGCGGATATTCAGCAGTGGGTAACACAGCAGACCGCGCGCTTTGATTTAATCATCAGTAACCCACCTTACTATCAGCAGGGAGTAGAGTGCTCGACACCTCAACGGGAACAGGCTCGCTATACTACTACGCTTGATCACCCATCGTTGCTGGCCTGTGCGGCGGAGTGCATTACCGAAGAGGGATTTTTCTGCGTGGTGCTGCCAGAGCAGATTGGTAATAGTTTTACGGAGCTGGCATTAAGTATGGGCTGGCATTTACGTTTGCGGACGGATGTGGCGGAAAACGAAGCGCGACTGCCGCATCGGGTGCTGCTGGCATTCTCCCCGCAGGCGGGAGAATGCTTTAGCGATCGCTTAGTCATTCGTGGGCCAGACCAGAACTATTCCGAAGCGTATACGGCGCTGACCCAGGCTTTTTATCTGTTTATGTAATGATTGCCGGGAGAAAGGATCGATGGACCGGAATGCGTGAGCAGTTCCGGGTAATCCAGCGTAAAATGCAGGCCACGACTCTCCTTGCGCATCATCGCACAGCGAACAATCAACTCGGCAACCTGTACCAGATTACGCAGCTCCAGCAAATTATTTGAGACGCGGAAATGGGCGTAATATTCGTCTATTTCTTGTTGGAGCATTGTTATCCGCCGCAGGGCGCGTTCCAGGCGCTTCGTTGTGCGCACAATGCCAACGTAATCCCACATAAACAGCCGTAGCTCGTGCCAGTTATGCTGAATTACTACCCGTTCGTCAGGGTTCTCAACGCGGCTTTCATCCCACGGCGGTAACGTACTGACGCCGTGGGCATAAGGCATACGTCTGGTGATATCTTCTGCCGCCGACCAGCCATAGACCAGACACTCCAGCAATGAATTCGAGGCCATGCGGTTAGCGCCGTGTAAGCCGGTATAACTCACCTCGCCAATGGCATACAAGCCCTCGACGTCCGTCCGCCCATGATCATCAACCATTACACCACCGCAGGTATAATGTGCAGCAGGCACAATCGGTACCGGTTCTTGTGTGAGATCAATCCCCAGCCCGAGCAATTTTTCATAAATCATCGGGAAATGCTGGCGAATAAAATCGGCGGGCTTATGGCTGATATCAAGGAACATACAATCCGCGCCGAGGCGTTTCATTTCATGGTCAATGGCGCGGGCGACAATATCGCGCGGGGCCAGTTCGCCGCGCACATCAAAATCGGGCATAAAACGCGTGCCATCCGGGCGCTTGAGATAAGCGCCTTCGCCGCGCAGTGCTTCCGTTAACAGGAAATTGCGTGCCTGTGGGTGATACAGCGCGGTAGGGTGGAACTGATTAAATTCGAGATTGGCAACCCGGCAGCCTGCGCGCCACGCCATAGCAATGCCATCGCCAGAAGAAATATCCGGATTGGTGGTGTACTGATAAACCTTCGACGCACCGCCGGTTGCCAGCACCACCGCTTTTGCGTGGCAGGTTTCCACCTTTTCTTTATTTCGGTTCCATACCCACGCGCCAACAACCCGTCGCGTGCCCGGCAGGCCAATTTTGTCAGAAATAATCAGATCAACCGCGTTGCTGCGCTCCAGCACGCGAATATTCGGATGGTTCAGCGCCTTGCTCACCAGCGTGGTTTCTACTTCTCTACCAGTTGCGTCGGCGGCATGAAGAATACGACGGTGACTATGTCCACCTTCACGGGTCAGATGGTAGCTTTCTTCGCCATTCGGCTGAATGTGGGTATCAAATAACACCCCCTGGTCGATTAGCCATTGCACACAGGATCGTGCATTGCTGGCGACAAATTCAACTGCATGGCGATCGCAAATACCAGCCCCGGCAATCAATGTGTCTTCCACATGCGAGTCAATGCTGTCAGTTTCATCAAACACGGCGGCAATACCGCCCTGGGCATAAAATGTTGAACCTTCCGTTACCGGGCCTTTACTTAGAACGATGACCTGATGCTGGTCAGCCAGGCGTAGCGCCAGTGAAAGCCCGGCTGCGCCGCTACCGATAATCAACACGTCACATGAATGTTCAGGGAGAGTATTCATTTTCTTTGTTTAATTTACTAAACACGGTTTGGTCAGCATAGCATCATGTTGTGCGAATAAACACCTGCTATTTTAATATTTGTTACAGTGGCTAAACACGCTGACGCAGGGCGGCGAGAAAAAGAGAAGTTACTGGCTGGTGGAGGATTAGGTGGTGAAATAAAAAGGCCGTTGGGTTACTCTTCAGGCAGTTAAATGGGCATTTCTACACAGATAATGCGATGTTCAGATTCTGTAGACTTATAATGATAGATAATGATCCGTCTACAGCATGACAAACAAAAACAGATGCGTTACGGAACTTTACAAAAACGAGACACTCTAACCCTTTGCTTGCTCAAATTGCAGCTAATGGAGTGGCGTTTCGATAGCGCGTGGAAATTTGGTTTGGGGAGACTTTACCTCGGATGAGCGAGCAGTTAACGGACCAGGTCCTGGTTGAACGGGTCCAGAAGGGAGATCAGAAAGCCTTTAACTTACTGGTAGTGCGCTATCAGCATAAAGTGGCGAGTCTGGTTTCCCGCTATGTGCCGTCGGGTGATGTTCCCGATGTGGTACAAGAAGCTTTTATTAAAGCCTATCGTGCGCTGGATTCGTTCCGGGGAGATAGCGCTTTTTATACATGGCTGTATCGGATTGCTGTAAATACAGCGAAAAATTACCTGGTTGCTCAGGGGCGTCGTCCACCTTCCAGTGATGTGGATGCCATTGAAGCTGAAAACTTCGAAAGTGGCGGCGCGTTGAAAGAAATTTCGAACCCTGAGAACTTAATGTTGTCAGAAGAACTGAGACAGATAGTTTTCCGAACTATTGAGTCCCTCCCGGAAGATTTACGCATGGCAATAACCTTGCGGGAGCTGGATGGCCTGAGCTATGAAGAGATAGCCGCTATCATGGATTGTCCGGTAGGTACGGTGCGTTCACGTATCTTCCGAGCGAGGGAAGCTATTGATAACAAAGTTCAACCGCTTATCAGGCGTTGACGATAGCGGGATACTGGATAAGGGTATTAGGCATGCAGAAAGAACAACTTTCCGCTTTAATGGATGGCGAAACGCTGGATAGTGAGCTGCTTAACGAACTGGCTCATAACCCAGAAATGCAGAAAACCTGGGAAAGCTATCACTTAATCCGTGACTCAATGCGGGGTGATACTCCCGAGGTGCTCCATTTCGATATCTCTTCACGCGTGATGGCCGCCATTGAAGAAGAGCCAGTACGTCAACCGGCGACATTGATCCCGGAAGCCCAGCCTGCGCCGCATCAATGGCAGAAAATGCCATTCTGGCAGAAAGTACGTCCGTGGGCGGCACAGCTTACCCAAATGGGCGTAGCAGCATGCGTATCGCTTGCAGTTATCGTTGGCGTCCAGCACTATAATGGACAATCTGAAACGTCCCAGCAGCCCGAAACGCCGGTATTTAATACACTGCCGATGATGGGTAAAGCCAGCCCGGTAAGCCTGGGAGTACCTTCTGAAGCGACCGCAAACAATGGTCAACAGCAGCAGGTACAGGAGCAGCGTCGTCGCATTAATGCAATGTTGCAGGATTACGAACTGCAACGCCGACTCCACTCTGAACAGCTTCAGTTTGAGCAGGCACAAACCCAGCAAGCCGCTGTACAGGTGCCAGGAATTCAAACTTTAGGAACGCAATCGCAGTAATGAAGCAACTTTGGTTTGCCATGTCATTAGTGACAGGTAGCCTGTTATTCTCTGCTAACGCCTCGGCCACTCCCGCGTCCGGGGCGTTATTACAGCAGATGAACCTGGCTAGCCAGTCACTGAATTACGAGCTGTCATTCATCAGCATCAATAAACAAGGTGTTGAGTCTCTGCGTTATCGACATGCACGCCTCGATAACCGTCCGCTTGCACAGTTGTTGCAAATGGATGGCCCGCGCCGGGAAGTGGTACAGCGCGGCAATGAAATCAGCTACTTTGAGCCGGGCCTTGAACCGTTTACTCTTAATGGCGATTACATTGTTGATTCTCTGCCATCGCTCATCTATACCGATTTCAAACGCCTTTCTCCTTACTACGACTTTATCTCCGTCGGGCGCACGCGTATTGCTGATCGTCTTTGTGAAGTTATTCGCGTGGTTGCTCGTGATGGCACACGCTACAGCTACATTGTGTGGATGGACACCGAATCGAAATTACCGATGCGGGTTGACCTCCTTGATCGCGATGGTGAAACGCTGGAACAATTTCGCGTGATTGCTTTTAATGTCAATCAGGATATCAGCAGCAGTATGCAGACGCTGGCGAAGGCAAATTTGCCGCCGTTGCTTTCTGTTCCTGTAGGTGAAAAAGCCAAATTCAGCTGGACTCCCACCTGGTTGCCACAGGGTTTTAGCGAAGTTTCCAGTAGTCGACGTCCGCTACCGACGATGGACAACATGCCTATCGAATCACGTCTCTATTCCGACGGATTATTCAGCTTCTCGGTAAACGTTAACCGCGCTACGCCATCGAGCACCGATCAGATGTTGCGCACCGGACGCAGAACCGTCAGTACAAGCGTACGTGATAACGCCGAAATCACCATTGTCGGTGAACTGCCGCCGCAAACGGCGAAACGCATTGCCGAGAATATTAAGTTCGGGGCAGCGCAATGATCAAAGAGTGGGCTACCGTCGTCTCCTGGCAAAACGGGCAGGCGCTGGTCAGTTGTGATGTTAAAGCCTCATGCAGCAGCTGCGCTTCACGCGCCGGTTGCGGTAGCCGCGTGTTGAATAAACTTGGCCCGCAAACCACGCATACCATTGTCGTACCCTGTGATGAGCCGTTAGTGCCGGGGCAAAAAGTGGAATTGGGGATCGCCGAAGGCAGCCTGCTTAGCTCCGCATTACTGGTTTATATGTCGCCGCTGGTGGGATTATTCCTCATCGCTTCGCTATTTCAGCTACTCTTTGCTTCTGACGTCGCAGCATTATGTGGTGCGGTCCTCGGCGGTATTGGCGGGTTCCTGATTGCGCGTGGCTACTCGCGTAAGTTTGCTGCCCGGGCAGAATGGCAACCGATCATCTTAAGCGTGGCATTGCCGCCTGGCCTTGTGCGATTTGAAACATCTTCGGAAGACGCGAGCCAGTGATTTCACTGGCTTTGTTGCATTTTGCATAACAAATGCGAGGACGTTTCCAGATACCACAATCCATACGGTATGAACATTTCCTCGCCTCAATGTTGTAGTGTAGAATGCGGCGTTTCTATTAATACAGACGTTAAGCTCAGAACAGCGACTTCTAAAAGCCTGGTTAACCGGGCATTAAGGCACAATAATCATACTTTATGAAGAATATACGTAACTTTTCGATCATAGCTCACATTGACCACGGTAAATCGACGCTGTCTGACCGTATTATCCAGATCTGCGGTGGCCTGTCTGACCGTGAAATGGAGGCGCAGGTTCTCGATTCCATGGATCTTGAGCGTGAGCGTGGCATTACCATCAAAGCGCAAAGCGTGACGCTGGACTACAAAGCGTCTGACGGCGAAACCTATCAGCTTAACTTTATCGACACCCCGGGCCACGTAGACTTCTCCTATGAAGTTTCCCGTTCGCTGGCTGCCTGTGAAGGTGCATTGCTGGTGGTCGACGCCGGGCAGGGCGTGGAAGCGCAAACCCTGGCAAACTGCTACACCGCCATGGAAATGGATCTCGAAGTGGTGCCGGTACTGAACAAGATTGACCTGCCGGCAGCCGATCCTGAACGCGTGGCGGAAGAAATTGAAGATATCGTCGGCATCGACGCCACTGACGCGGTGCGCTGTTCAGCGAAAACCGGCGTTGGCGTGCAGGACGTTCTCGAACGTCTGGTGCGCGACATTCCGCCGCCGGAAGGCGATCCGGAAGGCCCGTTGCAGGCACTAATTATCGACTCATGGTTCGACAACTACCTGGGCGTTGTTTCACTTATCCGTATTAAAAACGGCACCCTGCGTAAGGGCGACAAAGTGAAAGTCATGAGTACCGGGCAGACCTATAACGCCGACCGTCTGGGCATCTTCACGCCGAAACAGGTTGACCGCACTGAACTGAAATGTGGCGAAGTAGGCTGGCTCGTATGTGCGATTAAAGATATCCACGGCGCTCCAGTCGGCGATACCTTAACGCTGGCGCGTAATCCGGCAGAAAAGGCGCTGCCTGGCTTTAAAAAAGTCAAACCGCAGGTATACGCCGGTCTGTTCCCGGTAAGTTCCGACGACTATGAGGCCTTCCGTGACGCGCTGGGTAAACTCAGCCTGAACGATGCCTCACTGTTCTATGAGCCGGAAAGCTCAAGCGCGCTGGGCTTTGGTTTCCGCTGCGGCTTCCTTGGCCTGCTGCACATGGAGATCATCCAGGAGCGTCTGGAACGTGAATACGATCTGGATCTGATCACCACTGCGCCGACCGTAGTGTATGAAGTTGAAACCACGTCAAGGGAAGTTATCTACGTCGACAGCCCATCCAAGCTGCCTGCGGTAAATAACATTTACGAACTGCGCGAGCCGATTGCAGAGTGTCACATGCTGCTGCCGCAGGCATATCTCGGCAACGTTATTACGCTGTGCGTAGAAAAACGCGGCGTGCAGACCAATATGGTTTACCACGGTAATCAGGTGGCGCTGACGTACGAGATCCCGATGGCGGAAGTGGTGCTCGACTTCTTCGATCGCCTGAAATCTACCTCGCGTGGTTATGC
The DNA here is from genome assembly GCF_022354085.1 of Shigella dysenteriae. Classification (NCBI taxonomy): domain Bacteria; kingdom Pseudomonadati; phylum Pseudomonadota; class Gammaproteobacteria; order Enterobacterales; family Enterobacteriaceae; genus Shigella; species Shigella dysenteriae. The sequence continues at coordinate 3,521,194 of NZ_CP055055.1, read as the reverse complement.
GTCTCTGGATTACAACTTCAAACGCTTCCAGGCGTCCGACATGGTACGTGTAGACGTATTAATCAACGGTGAACGTGTTGATGCGCTGGCGTTGATCACCCACCGTGATAATTCGCAAAACCGCGGTCGCGAGTTGGTGGAGAAGATGAAAGATCTGATCCCACGCCAGCAGTTTGATATCGCCATTCAGGCAGCGATTGGTACGCACATTATTGCGCGATCCACCGTGAAACAGCTGCGTAAAAACGTACTGGCTAAATGTTATGGCGGCGATATCAGCCGTAAGAAAAAGCTGCTGCAGAAGCAGAAAGAAGGTAAGAAACGCATGAAGCAGATCGGTAACGTCGAGCTGCCGCAGGAAGCGTTCCTCGCCATTCTGCACGTCGGCAAAGACAACAAATAACCCTTAGGAGTTGGCATGGCGAATATGTTTGCCCTGATTCTGGTGATTGCCACACTGGTGACGGGCATTTTATGGTGCGTGGATAAATTCTTTTTCGCACCTAAACGGCGGGAACGTCAGGCAGCGGCGCAGGCGGCTGCCGGTGACTCACTGGATAAAGCAACGTTGAAAAAGGTTGCGCCGAAGCCTGGCTGGCTGGAAACCGGTGCTTCTGTTTTTCCGGTACTGGCTATCGTATTGATTGTGCGTTCGTTTATTTATGAACCGTTCCAGATTCCGTCAGGTTCGATGATGCCGACTCTGTTAATCGGTGATTTTATTCTGGTAGAGAAGTTTGCTTATGGCATTAAAGATCCTATCTACCAGAAAACGCTGATCGAAACCGGTCATCCGAAACGCGGCGATATCGTGGTCTTTAAATATCCGGAAGATCCAAAGCTTGATTACATCAAGCGCGCGGTGGGTTTACCGGGCGATAAAGTCACTTACGATCCGGTCTCAAAAGAGCTGACGATTCAACCGGGATGCAGTTCCGGCCAGGCGTGTGAAAACGCGCTGCCGGTCACCTACTCAAACGTGGAACCGAGCGATTTCGTTCAGACCTTCTCACGCCGTAATGGTGGGGAAGCGACCAGCGGATTCTTTGAAGTGCCGAAAAACGAAACCAAAGAAAATGGAATTCGTCTTTCCGAGCGTAAAGAGACACTGGGTGATGTGACGCACCGCATTCTGACAGTGCCGATTGCGCAGGATCAGGTGGGGATGTATTACCAGCAGCCAGGGCAACAACTGGCAACCTGGATTGTTCCTCCGGGACAATACTTCATGATGGGCGACAACCGCGACAACAGCGCGGACAGCCGTTACTGGGGCTTTGTGCCTGAAGCGAATCTGGTCGGTCGGGCAACGGCTATCTGGATGAGCTTCGATAAGCAAGAAGGCGAATGGCCGACAGGTGTGCGCTTAAGTCGCATTGGCGGCATCCATTAATAGCTCATCTTCGTTCACGTTGTCGCCGTTATGGCGACAACGTGAATTATTTATGAGATAAATCTCCCGTGGCTAACGACATCCCCCGTCGTTGTGTATAGAATATTCCCCCGAAGTTTAAGGTTGGCACCTCCAGGTTGCCACGGCACACGAAACAGCGTTGGTCCCCATATACCGCTAAACTGAAACTGCAGCGAAGCAGTTAGCAGAGCCATGTATATCAGGTCTGTTTCGTGTGCTGAATTGTTGACGCATTTATTTATTGGTATCGCATGAACCCCATCGTAATTAATCGGCTTCAACGGAAGCTGGGCTACACTTTTAATCATCAGGAACTGTTGCAGCAGGCATTAACTCATCGTAGTGCCAGCAGCAAACATAACGAGCGTTTAGAATTTTTAGGCGACTCTATTCTGAGCTACGTTATCGCCAATGCGCTTTATCACCGTTTCCCTCGTGTGGATGAAGGCGATATGAGCCGGATGCGCGCCACGCTGGTCCGTGGCAATACGCTGGCGGAACTGGCGCGCGAATTTGAGTTAGGCGAGTGCTTACGTTTAGGACCAGGTGAACTTAAAAGCGGTGGATTTCGTCGTGAGTCAATTCTCGCCGACACCGTCGAAGCATTAATTGGTGGCGTATTCCTCGACAGTGATATTCAAACCGTCGAGAAATTAATCCTCAACTGGTATCAAACTCGTCTGGACGAAATTAGCCCAGGCGATAAACAAAAAGATCCGAAAACGCGCTTGCAAGAATATTTGCAGGGTCGTCATCTGCCGCTGCCGACTTATCTGGTAGTCCAGGTACGTGGCGAAGCGCACGATCAGGAATTTACAATCCACTGCCAGGTCAGCGGCCTGAGTGAACCGGTGGTTGGCACAGGTTCAAGCCGTCGTAAGGCTGAGCAGGCTGCCGCCGAACAGGCGTTGAAAAAACTGGAGCTGGAATGAGCATCGATAAAAGTTACTGCGGATTTATTGCCATCGTCGGACGTCCGAACGTTGGCAAATCCACATTGTTGAATAAATTGCTGGGGCAGAAAATCTCCATCACCTCCCGCAAGGCGCAGACAACTCGTCACCGCATTGTGGGGATCCATACTGAAGGCGCGTATCAGGCGATCTACGTCGATACACCGGGCCTGCATATGGAAGAAAAACGCGCCATTAACCGCCTGATGAACAAAGCGGCGAGCAGCTCTATTGGCGATGTTGAGCTGGTGATTTTTGTCGTTGAAGGCACCCGCTGGACGCCGGACGACGAAATGGTGCTCAACAAACTGCGCGAAGGCAAAGCGCCGGTAATCCTCGCGGTGAACAAAGTGGACAACGTGCAGGAGAAAGCCGATCTGCTGCCGCACCTGCAGTTCCTGGCAAGCCAGATGAACTTCCTCGATATCGTGCCAATCTCTGCCGAAACCGGGCTGAATGTTGACACTATTGCGGCAATCGTGCGTAAGCATCTACCTGAAGCGACTCATCACTTCCCGGAAGATTACATCACCGATCGCTCACAGCGTTTTATGGCGTCTGAAATCATCCGCGAAAAACTGATGCGTTTCCTCGGCGCTGAACTGCCGTACTCCGTGACCGTGGAGATCGAACGTTTCGTCTCTAACGAACGCGGTGGTTATGACATCAACGGTTTGATTCTCGTTGAGCGTGAAGGGCAGAAGAAGATGGTCATTGGCAACAAAGGGGCCAAGATCAAAACCATCGGGATTGAAGCGCGTAAAGACATGCAGGAAATGTTTGAAGCGCCTGTTCACCTTGAGCTGTGGGTAAAAGTGAAATCCGGTTGGGCCGACGACGAACGCGCACTGCGCAGTCTCGGTTACGTTGACGATCTTTAAGAGTAACTCCGATGGAAGGCTGGCAGCGCGCATTTGTCCTGCATAGTCGCCCGTGGAGCGAAACCAGCCTGATGCTGGACGTCTTCACGGAGGAATCGGGTCGCGTGCGTCTGGTTGCGAAAGGCGCACGCTCTAAACGCTCTACCCTGAAAGGTGCATTACAGCCTTTCACCCCTCTCTTGCTACGTTTCGGCGGGCGTGGCGAAGTCAAAACGCTGCGCAGTGCTGAAGCTGTCTCGCTGGCGCTGCCATTAAGCGGTATCACGCTTTACAGCGGTCTGTACATCAACGAACTTCTCTCCCGCGTACTGGAATACGAGACGCGCTTCTCTGAACTCTTTTTCGATTACTTGCACTGCATTCAGTCTCTTGCAGGGGGCACTGGTACGCCAGAACCCGCGCTGCGCCGCTTTGAACTGGCACTGCTCGGGCATCTGGGTTATGGCGTCAATTTTACCCATTGTGCGGGTAGCGGCGAGCCGGTAGATGACACCATGACGTATCGTTATCGCGAAGAAAAAGGGTTTATCGCAAGCGTCGTTATCGACAATAAAACGTTCACCGGAAGGCAGTTAAAAGCGTTAAACGCACGGGAATTTCCTGACGCAGACACACTGCGCGCCGCGAAACGCTTTACCCGCATGGCGCTTAAGCCGTATCTTGGCGGTAAACCTTTAAAGAGCAGGGAACTGTTCCGGCAATTTATGCCTAAGCGAACGGTGAAAACACATTATGAATGATGAGGATTGTCATGGCTGAATTACTGTTAGGCGTCAACATTGACCATATCGCTACGCTGCGCAACGCGCGCGGTACCGCTTACCCGGATCCGGTGCAGGCCGCGTTTATTGCCGAGCAGGCGGGGGCGGATGGCATTACCGTGCATTTACGTGAAGATCGCCGCCACATTACTGACCGCGATGTGCGCATCCTGCGTCAGACGCTGGATACCCGCATGAATCTGGAGATGGCGGTGACCGAAGAGATGCTGGCGATCGCGGTTGAGACGAAGCCGCATTTTTGCTGCCTGGTACCAGAAAAGCGTCAGGAAGTAACAACCGAAGGCGGCCTGGACGTTGCAGGGCAGCGTGACAAAATGCGCGATGCCTGCAAACGTCTGGCGGATGCCGGGATTCAGGTTTCTCTGTTTATCGACGCCGATGAAGAGCAGATCAAAGCTGCGGCAGAGGTTGGCGCACCGTTTATCGAGATCCACACCGGTTGCTATGCTGATGCCAAAACTGACGCCGAACAGGCGCAAGAGCTGGCGCGTATCGCCAAAGCCGCGACCTTTGCCGCTAGTCTCGGTTTGAAAGTTAACGCCGGACACGGTCTGACCTATCACAACGTAAAAGCCATTGCCGCCATCCCTGAGATGCACGAACTGAATATCGGTCATGCCATTATTGGTCGTGCAGTGATGACCGGACTGAAAGATGCGGTGGCAGAAATGAAGCGCCTGATGCTGGAAGCGCGTGGCTAATGGCAATATTAGGTTTAGGCACGGATATCGTAGAGATCGCTCGCATAGAAGCAGTGATCGCCCGATCCGGTGAGCGCCTGGCACGCCGCGTATTAAGCGATAACGAATGGGAAATTTGGAAAACGCACCACCAGCCGGTGCGTTTTCTGGCGAAACGCTTTGCCGTAAAAGAAGCCGCAGCAAAAGCGTTTGGCACCGGGATCCGCAATGGTCTGGCGTTTAATCAGTTTGAAGTATTTAACGATGAGCTTGGTAAGCCACGGCTGCGACTGTGGGGCGAGGCATTAAAACTGGCGGAAAAGCTGGGCGTTGCAAATATGCATGTGACGCTGGCCGATGAGCGCCACTATGCTTGCGCCACGGTAATTATTGAAAGTTAAAAATAATACCGTTCTCTTTAAAAAGTAAAACCCCCGAACTGGTAAGGAACGGGGGTTTTACTTTGTAACTTTAATTTAGTGCAGCACGCACCCTCAACAACAGCGATTATGGATCAGGGTAGTTATCTTTTACAAGCAACTTGCAATCTTTATCATAAAAACTCGAGCCTTTACGAAGAAAGCGATATTGATGGCAAGATTAACGTGACCGCCAATTCGTAAGTACATTAAAATTGGTTTCGTTATTGGCGATTTTGCTGTGCTTTACACCATGCCACAGAATTCCCCCATTGAAACGAGTGGTGTCGTCAAAGCTCTGGTGTGGAGTGCAGCATGCACCCTCAATAACTCGCACGTTCAGTTTTGGGGAGATGTAAGGGCTAATCTGAACGGCTGCATTCCTTGTTTAAGGAAAAACGAATGACTGATTGCCGATACCTTATTAAACGGGCCATCAAAATCATCATTGCTGTTTTACAGCTGATCCTTCTGTTCTTATAACACAAGGAAACGTACTTAAGGTGCGTCCGGTGAACCAGTCGGACGCACCTTTAATAACTATAAATAAGTGTCTGGGCAGATACTATATAAATTAACTTAGTGAATGTTTGTGCTAATAATCATCAATTAAATAAATATAATAGCGTTAAGGTTTCCCTATAAAATAATTAATACTCTACTTCAGGAGCAGAATATTAAATTTTATCCGCGTGGTGCATCAGCACAAATTTATCCCACAACTGTTCTTCTGTCTCGACATGTTGCGGATCTTTCACAATAGTATTGGGGATCGGGCACACCTTCTGGCAGGTTGGTGTCTCGTAGTGCCCTACGCATTCGGTACACTTATCGCTGTTAATCTCATAGATATGATCTCCCATTGAAATCGCCTCATTCGGGCATTCGGGTTCACACATATCACAATTGATGCATTTTTTAGTGATTAACAGCGCCATAAGGAAACTCTCAAAACAACACAAACCGGGCGGGCATTATACGCGCATTCTTTACTCAGACCAGTTTTTTCACCAGCGCTTCACTATGACGAATACGTTCTGGTGCCAGTTCCAGATCCTGCTGAATCAGCGCAATGAACAGCAAATCCGTTAACATTCCCTGCGCGTGACAAGCAGAGATTGAAGCACTGTTTGTCGCTTGTTCTTCGGCAATGGTATACAGGCAATGAGAAGCACGCTGTTGCAGGGCATTGGGAGTAAAGCCGGTAATCGCCAGCACTTTTCCGCCCACTCGCAGCATCTCATCTGCCGCCAGGTTTAACTCGCGTCGTACACCGGTGTAAGAAATGGCTAATAACAGATCGTCAGGGGACGACGCCTGTACGGTAGCGAGTAGCGCATGCATATCGCGCACTGCGGCAGCATTGAAGCCAATCTTCATCAGCTTCCAGGCAAAGTTTTGCGCCACCAGACCCGAAGCGCCAATACCGGTCAGAATTATCCGCCGCGCAGAGCGCAACATTGTTACGCATTCATGCAGTTTCTCTTCACTATTAACGTTTAGCGTTGCGTACATAGCGGCAGTATTTTCTTTAATCAGTTTTTCGCCGACCAGCCGTAACGGATCATCACCACGGATTTGGTTATGAATGGGCACGGAGGGCGATTCCGGCTGGCTTGCCAGCGCTTCACTCAACGCCAACTTAAGCGCCGGAAAACCTTTATAGCCGAGTTTTTGCGCGAACTTCACGACGCTGGACTGACTGACTCCGGCTTCGTTGGCCAGTTGCTGAGAGCTTAAATGGCGCGCCGTATCAGGTTGTAGCAGCAGATAATCCGCCAGTTTTTTATCACTCTGGGCAAGCCCCTGGTAACGCTGACGGATACGAAGTAAGCCGTTCATATCTTTCCTCGCGATGAAATAGTGGCGACAACAGGCAATATGAGACACACGCGAGTGAATTTTATATTCCATTGCCGCTAATTGCCATGAATTAAAAATTCCAGTTAGCCATGATGCGGTCGATTGTTGCCGGAAAAGTGATGATCTATCTGTTAGGCTATGTAGTAGCGAAAATTAATCAGGATGTTTCAGTCCAGAGGAGTATGGTTTGGCAACTCACGAGCGTCGTGTGGTGTTTTTTGACTTAGATGGAACATTGCATCAGCAGGATATGTTCGGCAGTTTTCTGCGCTATTTACTGCGTCGCCAACCGCTGAATGCGTTACTTGTCCTGCCGTTGTTGCCGATTATAGCCATTGCGTTATTGATAAAAGGTCGTGCGGCACGCTGGCCGATGAGTCTGCTTCTGTGGGGATGCACTTTTGGTCACAATGAAGCGCGTTTGCAGGCGTTGCAGGCCGATTTCGTACGCTGGTTTCGTGACAATGTTACCGCCTTTCCGCTGGTTCAGGAGCGATTAACCACCTACCTGTTAAGTTCTGATGCTGATATCTGGTTGATTACCGGCTCTCCGCAGCCGCTGGTTGAAGCGGTTTATTTCGATACGCCCTGGCTGCCGCGAGTTAATCTTATCGCTAGCCAAATTCAGCGTGGCTATGGTGGTTGGGTATTGACGATGCGTTGTCTGGGACATGAAAAGGTCGCACAACTGGAGCGCAAAATCGGCACGCCGCTGCGGCTGTACAGTGGCTATAGCGACAGTAATCAGGACAATCCGCTGCTTTATTTCTGTCAGCATCGTTGGCGAGTAACCCCGCGCGGTGAACTCCAGCAACTGGAATAGAGTAAAGCATAGCGTCCGTGTATAATGCGCCGCGCTTTTATAACCGGAGTTTTCTTTTTGTCTGAAGTCGAATTTAGCCACGAATACTGGATGCGTCATGCAATGACGCTGGCGAAGCGTGCCTGGGATGAGCGGGAAGTACCGGTCGGCGCGGTATTAGTGCATAACAATCGTGTTATTGGCGAAGGCTGGAACCGTCCTATTGGTCGACATGATCCCACCGCACATGCAGAAATCATGGCCCTGAGGCAGGGCGGTCTGGTGATGCAAAATTATCGTCTGATCGACGCCACGTTGTATGTCACGCTTGAACCATGTGTAATGTGTGCCGGAGCGATGATCCACAGTCGCATTGGTCGCGTGGTCTTTGGTGCGCGTGACGCGAAAACTGGCGCTGCGGGATCTTTAATGGATGTGCTGCATCATCCGGGTATGAATCACCGAGTGGAAATTACGGAAGGAATACTGGCGGATGAGTGCGCGGCGTTGCTCAGTGACTTCTTTCGCATGCGCCGCCAGGAAATTAAAGCGCAGAAAAAAGCGCAATCCTCGACGGATTAATTTTGTTTCTCTTCACTCCCTTTCCTGGAAAACAGCAGAGAGGGAGAATGGGGCAAATAGTTTGATGACGACTGGGAAAGAAACGAGAGAAAAGGAAATTTCTCTTTGCCCAACTCCGTAGGCGATACCGCCGGATAATCCTGCGCCAGTTGCATCGCCGCTTCTGTAGCCTGCTTCTCTTTCTCTTGCATATAACCCACCAGGCTAATCTGATACTTACGAATATTTTCGACATAAGCGTAGGCTTCATGCCCACGAGCGTAGCCGTAAGTCAGCTTGCTGTAATAGGGTTTCTGGCTAAGTAAAGGCAGACGCTGTTTTACGTCAGCCCAACTGTCAGGATTCCCTTTGGTTTTTGCCGTCAGGGCGCGGGCATCCAGCATATGCGCATAGCCCATATTGTACGCAGCGAGGGCAAACCAGATCCGCTCGTTCTCCGGCACACTTTCCGGCACTTTACTCATCATATCCTGCAAATAACGCACGCCACCGCTGATGCTCTGTTCGGCATCGGTACGATCCGTAATGCCGAGGCTTTGCGCGGTATTTTTGGTTAACATCATCATGCCGCGCACACCCGTCGGTGAAGTGGCCTGTGCATCCCAGTGCGATTCCTGATAAGCAATAGCGGCCAGCAAACGCCAGTCAATTTCTTCGGCGTATTTCTCAAACAGGGGCTTTAACTGCGGCAGTACCGCATCGACGGCGCGTAAAAATGTGCGCGTATCGACGTAATCAAAATCATCGCCATGCCCCAGGTATTTCTCTTCAATGCGTGCCAGCGTACCGTCTTCATTCATTTCGTTGAAGAAGTCGAGCAGGGCGGCGGAAAGGGTATTATCGCCATCTAACGGGCTAAACCAAGTCACCGGTTGTTCATCGGTGATATCGAGCGCTACGGCGAGCTCCGGGTGAACGCGCTGAAACAGGCTGATGGCGACAGAATCAGCAATGGTGTAATCGAGTTTTCCTTCGATGACATCTTCCATTAATTCCGCAGAGCCTTTTTTGTCGTCTACCTTCCAGCTTAATTCCGGGAATTTTGTTTCTTTCAGGGTCTGGAGATCGTTAACCACCACATGACCCGGTGCAACGGTGAGTTGCTCCGCCGTCAGGTTGCCCAGCGTACGTGGGCGATACTGACCCACTTTATAAACCAGTTGTTGTGACACGGAATAATAGGTAGGGCCAGGCTGATAATTTTTTACCCGCTCACTGTTATAGACAAGTCCTGCCGCCAGCAGGTCGGCGTTACCATTATCGAGGTCGTCAAACAGCTGGCTGATATTCTGCCGCACGGTCACTTTCAGTTTTACACCGAGGTAATCGGCAAACTGTTTCGCCAGTTCGTAATCCAGGCCAAAAGGTTTCCCGTTGATTTCGTTATAAGTCAGGGGAGTATGAATGGTGCTCACACGCAACTCTCCCCGCGCTTGAATGGCGGCGATACGGTTGTCGGCTTTACCAAACCAGGGAATGGATGGCCAGAGAGCGACCGCGAGCAGCAGTGCCAGAATGCCGATGAACAGATAATTAATCTTTAATTTTTTCAATTAGTTAATTCTCTGTGTCGTGCGCGTCCCAGCTTGAAAAAACGTAATAATAGTGAAAGGTTTACTCATAAATGAGCGGCATTTTGCGTAAACCTGCGCCAGATGGCAACTTATTACAGCCATTGGCGGCACGCGTTGCTAATTCACGATGGTGATTTTATTTCCACGCAAACGGTTTCGTCAGCGCATCAGATTCTTTATAATGACGCCCGTTTCCCCCCCTTGGGTACACCGAAAGCTTAGAAGACGAGAGACTTATGATGGAAATTCTGCGTGGTTCGCCTGCACTGTCGGCATTCCGAATCAACAAACTGCTGGCACGTTTTCAGGCTGCCAGGCTCCCGGTTCACAATATTTACGCCGAGTATGTCCATTTTGCTGACCTCAATGCGCCGTTAAACGATGATGAGCACGCACAACTTGAACGCCTGCTGAAATATGGCCCGGCACTCGCCAGCCACGCCCCGCAAGGCAAACTCCTGCTGGTGACCCCGCGTCCTGGCACCATCTCTCCCTGGTCTTCGAAAGCGACCGATATTGCCCATAACTGCGGGCTACAACAGGTAAACCGCCTTGAGCGCGGCGTTGCTTACTATATAGAAGCCGGTACGCTGACCAATGAACAATGGCAGCAGGTTACCGCTGAACTGCACGACCGCATGATGGAAACGGTCTTTTTTGCTTTAGATGATGCAGAGCAGTTGTTTGCCCACCATCAACCGACTCCGGTTACCAGCGTTGATTTGCTGGGGCAGGGCCGTCAGGCGCTGATCGACGCTAACCTGCGTCTTGGCCTGGCTCTGGCGGAAGATGAAATTGACTATCTGCAGGATGCTTTCACAAAGCTTGGTCGTAACCCGAACGACATCGAGCTGTATATGTTCGCTCAGGCGAACTCTGAGCACTGCCGCCACAAAATTTTTAATGCCGACTGGATTATCGACGGTGAACAGCAGCCGAAATCGCTGTTCAAGATGATCAAAAATACTTTCGAAACCACGCCAGATCACGTTCTCTCTGCTTATAAAGATAACGCCGCCGTAATGGAAGGTTCTGAAGTGGGCCGCTACTTTGCTGACCACGAAACGGGCCGCTACGATTTCCATCAGGAACCGGCGCATATTCTGATGAAAGTCGAAACTCACAACCACCCGACGGCGATTTCTCCGTGGCCGGGCGCGGCGACCGGTTCCGGCGGCGAAATTCGTGATGAAGGCGCCACCGGACGCGGCGCGAAGCCGAAAGCGGGTTTGGTTGGTTTCTCCGTTTCCAACCTGCGAATTCCTGGCTTCGAACAGCCGTGGGAAGAAGATTTCGGTAAGCCTGAGCGCATTGTCACCGCGCTGGACATCATGACCGAAGGCCCGCTGGGCGGCGCGGCGTTTAACAACGAATTTGGTCGTCCGGCACTGAATGGCTACTTCCGTACTTATGAAGAAAAAGTGAACAGCCACAACGGCGAAGAGCTGCGCGGTTATCACAAACCGATCATGCTGGCGGGCGGGATCGGCAACATTCGCGCCGATCACGTACAAAAAGGCGAGATCAACGTCGGTGCGAAACTGGTCGTTCTCGGCGGCCCGGCAATGAACATCGGTCTTGGCGGCGGAGCGGCGTCTTCCATGGCGTCAGGTCAGTCTGATGCCGACCTCGACTTTGCTTCCGTACAGCGCGACAACCCGGAGATGGAGCGTCGCTGCCAGGAAGTGATCGACCGTTGCTGGCAGCTTGGTGATGCCAACCCAATCCTGTTTATCCACGACGTCGGCGCTGGCGGTCTTTCTAACGCGATGCCGGAACTGGTGAGCGACGGCGGGCGCGGCGGTAAATTTGAACTGCGCGATATTCTAAGCGACGAACCGGGCATGAGCCCGCTGGAAATCTGGTGTAACGAATCCCAGGAACGCTACGTGCTGGCGGTTGCTGCCGATCAATTACCGCTGTTTGACGAACTGTGTAAGCGTGAGCGCGCACCCTACGCGGTGATTGGTGAAGCGACCGAAGAACTGCATCTTTCTCTGCACGATCGTCATTTTGATAATCAGCCGATCGATCTGCCGCTGGACGTCCTGCTTGGTAAAACGCCGAAGATGACCCGCGATGTACAAACGCTGAAAGCGAAGGGCGATGCGCTGGTCCGTGAAGGGATCACCATTGCAGACGCGGTGAAACGCGTACTGCATCTGCCGACCGTGGCGGAGAAAACTTTCCTGGTGACCATCGGTGACCGCAGCGTAACCGGCATGGTGGCGCGCGATCAGATGGTGGGGCCGTGGCAGGTGCCGGTCGCTAACTGCGCGGTCACTACCGCCAGCCTCGACAGCTACTACGGTGAAGCGATGGCGATTGGCGAGCGTGCGCCGGTTGCGCTGCTGGATTTCGCCGCCTCTGCCCGTCTGGCGGTCGGTGAAGCGTTAACCAATATTGCCGCAACACAGATTGGCGATATCAAACGCATTAAACTTTCCGCCAACTGGATGGCGGCGGCAGGCCACCCTGGTGAAGATGCGGGCCTGTATGAAGCCGTTAAAGCCGTGGGCGAAGAGCTTTGTCCGGCGCTGGGCCTGACGATCCCGGTGGGTAAAGACTCTATGTCGATGAAAACCCGCTGGCAGGAAGGTAACGAAGAGCGCGAAATGACGTCGCCGCTGTCGCTGGTGATTTCTGCATTTGCCCGCGTGGAAGATGTACGTCACACCATCACGCCGCAGCTTTCTACCGAAGATAACGCACTGCTGCTGATTGATTTGGGCAAAGGCAATAACGCGCTGGGCGCAACGGCGCTGGCGCAGGTTTATCGTCAGCTTGGCGACAAACCGGCAGATGTACGCGATGTCGCGCAACTGAAAGGCTTCTATGACGCGATTCAGGCGCTGGTTGCACAGCGTAAGCTGCTGGCGTATCACGACCGCTCTGATGGCGGCCTGCTGGTAACGCTGGCGGAAATGGCCTTTGCTGGTCATTGCGGCATTGACGCGGATATCGCCACTCTGGGTGACGATCGCCTGGCGGCGTTGTTTAACGAAGAACTGGGTGCGGTCATTCAGGTTCGTGCCGCTGACCGTGAAGCGGTCGAGTCCGTACTGGCACAGCATGGGCTTGCTGATTGCGTCCATTATGTTGGGCAGGCGGTTTCCGGTGACCGTTTTGTGATTACCGCCAACGGGCAGACTGTATTCAGCGAAAGCCGCACTACGTTGCGTGTCTGGTGGGCAGAAACTACCTGGCAGATGCAGCGCCTGCGTGACAACCCGGAGTGTGCCGATCAGGAGCATCAGGCGAAATCAAACGACGCCGATCCGGGCCTGAATGTAAAACTGTCGTTCGATATCAACGAAGATGTGGCAGCACCGTATATTGCCACTGGCGCACGTCCGAAAGTTGCCGTACTGCGTGAGCAGGGCGTGAACTCGCATGTTGAAATGGCGGCAGCTTTCCACCGTGCGGGCTTTGATGCTATCGACGTGCATATGAGCGACCTGCTGACTGGACGCACGGGACTGGAGGATTTCCACGCCCTGGTCGCGTGCGGTGGTTTCTCCTACGGTGATGTGCTGGGTGCCGGTGAAGGTTGGGCGAAGTCTATCCTGTTCAATGACCGTGTACGCGATGAGTTTGCAACCTTCTTCCACCGTCCGCAAACGCTGGCGCTGGGGGTATGTAACGGTTGCCAGATGATGTCTAATCTGCGTGAACTGATCCCAGGTAGTGAGTTGTGGCCACGTTTTGTGCGCAATACCTCCGATCGCTTTGAAGCGCGTTTCAGCCAGGTTGAAGTGACCCAAAGCCCGTCGCTGCTGTTGCAGGGGATGGTGGGCTCGCAAATGCCGATTGCTGTCTCTCATGGTGAAGGGCGCGTGGAAGTGCGTGATGCGGCGCATCTGGCGGCACTGGAAAGCAAAGGCCTGGTGGCACTGCGCTATGTCGATAACTTCGGCAAAGTCACTGAAACCTACCCGGCTAACCCGAACGGTTCTCCGAACGGTATTACGGCGGTCACGACTGAAAGCGGTCGAGTCACCATTATGATGCCGCACCCGGAACGTGTTTTCCGTACTGTCAGCAACTCCTGGCATCCGGAAAACTGGGGCGAGGATGGCCCATGGATGCGCATTTTCCGCAATGCACGTAAGCAGTTGGGGTAAGCCGTCAAACTCATTGGTTTTGCAGCCCGGATGAGGCATTCACACCGCATCCGGCATTAAGCACCAACCACTATCATAAGCTCCCAACTCCGGGAGCTTTTTTGTGTCTGTAAATCACGACAATGGGTGGTTTGCTGTGTCGCTTTTTGGTGACATTTAACTCATTGATTTTAATGTCATCTAATAAGTTTTTCTTAAGTTGTCTCTTTTTAGCGACACAGTGGCTGATTTACATTCAAATAGCGGGGAAGCCATAAACCCCTCAAAGCAACGTATAATCAGTACGTTACCAAACTATTTTCTTTATTGGCACAGTTACTGCATAATAGTAACCAGTGGCTCATTCACCGACTTATGTCAGCCCCTTCGGGACGTGCTACATAAAATTCGAATGACGCACAACAAGGTGCCTGCCGTCCAACTTCTGATATCAGCGTAGCTATATCAACCATCGGGCGAAACGTCGAGTTAGGCACCGCCTTATTCCATAACAAAGCCGGGTAATTCCCGGCTTTGTTGTATCTGAACTTCCCCTCGGTTAGCATCAGGCTATTCGCGTCTGACGAGAGTAACACCTTGAAACGCTGGCCCGTTTTTCCCCGCTCATTACGACAACTGGTAATGCTGGCATTTTTGCTGATTCTGCTGCCCCTGTTGGTGCTGGCATGGCAAGCCTGGCAAAGCCTGAATGCGCTTAGCGACCAGGCGGCGCTGGTCAACCGCACCACGCTTATCGATGCCCGGCGCAGCGAAGCAATGACCAACGCGGCGCTGGAGATGGAGCGTAGCTACCGTCAGTATTGCGTGCTGGATGACCCTACGCTTGCGAAGGTTTATCAAAGCCAGCGCAAGCGTTACAGCGAAATGCTCGATGCCCACGCAGGCGTACTGCCAGACGATAAACTTTACCAGGCATTGCGTCAGGATTTGAACAATCTGGCCCAACTTCAGTGTAACAACAGTGGTCCCGATGCTGCCGCCGCCGCGCGTCTTGAAGCCTTTGCCAGTGCCAATACCGAAATGGTGCAGGCCACGCGCACAGTGGTGTTCTCTCGTGGGCAGCAACTTCAGCGTGAAATCGCCGAACGTGGGCAATATTTTGGTTGGCAATCGCTGGTGCTATTTCTGGTGAGTCTGGTAATGGTACTGCTTTTCACGCGTATGATTATTGGTCCGGTGAAAAATATCGAGAGGATGATCAACCGGTTGGGGGAAGGGCGTTCTCTGGGCAATAGCGTTTCGTTCAGTGGACCGAGCGAGTTACGCTCGGTTGGGCAACGTATTCTTTGGTTAAGTGAGCGCCTGTCATGGCTGGAATCCCAACGCCATCAATTTTTAAGACATTTATCTCATGAATTAAAAACGCCACTGGCGAGTATGCGCGAGGGCACTGAATTACTGGCTGATCAGGTTGTCGGGCCGCTTACGCCAGAGCAAAAAGAGGTGGTGAGCATTCTTGATAGCAGCAGCCGCAATTTGCAAAAACTGATCGAACAACTGCTTGATTACAACCGTAAACAGGCGGACAGTGCGGTGGAACTGGAGAATGTTGAATTAGCACCGCTGGTGGAGACAGTGGTTTCTGCTCATAGCCTGCCCGCACGGGCTAAAATGATGCATACCGACGTCGATCTCAAAGCAACAGCTTGCCTGGCGGAGCCAATGCTGCTGATGAGCGTACTGGATAATCTTTACTCCAATGCGGTGCACTACGGGGCTGAATCCGGTAACATTTGCCTTCGCAGCAGTTTACATGGTGCGCGGGTTTATATTGATGTCATCAATACAGGCACGCCCATTCCGCAAGAGGAACGCGCCATGATCTTCGAACCCTTTTTTCAGGGAAGCCACCAGCGAAAAGGGGCGGTGAAGGGCAGCGGTCTGGGATTAAGCATTGCCAGGGATTGTATTCGCCGTATGCAAGGGGAACTGTATCTGGTCGACGAGAGCGGGCAAGACGTTTGTTTCCGCATTGAATTACCGTCGTCGAAAAACACGAAATAATGCAAACAGCCTATCCCATCAGGCTATTTTATTTGTCAGTTCGGCCCCGGGCAGTGCTCGAAATCCTCACGTACGACATGTACGCTCCGGTTTCTCCGCGCTGTCCATGTCCAAACTGTCTGCAACAATTACGCCCACTGGGATAGGCTTTAAGTCTGGTGAATATGCGACACATTTTTCAACGATTATTGCCCCGACGGCTGTGGCTGGCAGGGCTGCCATGTCTGGCATTGCTGGGTTGCGTGCAGAATCACAATAAGCCAGCCATTGATACGCCAGCAGAAGAAAAAATTCCGGTTTATCAACTGGCTGACTATCTTTCTACTGAATGTAGCGACATCTGGGCGCTGCAAGGTAAATCAACCGAAACCAATCCGCTTTACTGGCTGCGGGCGATGGATTGTGCTGATCGTTTAATGCCTGCGCAGTCGCGTCAGCAAGCCCGCCAATATGACGACGGCAGCTGGCAAAATACCTTTAAACAAGGGATTTTGCTCGCCGACGCCAAAATTACGCCGTATGAGCGCCGCCAGCTGGTCGCGCGCATTGATGCGTTAAGTACCGAGATCCCGGCACAGGTTCGCCCACTGTATCAACTCTGGCGCGACGGTCAGGCGCTGCAACTGCAACTGGCGGAAGAGCGCCAACGCTACAGCAAACTCCAGCAGTCCAGTGACAGCGAGCTGGATACTTTGCGCCAGCAACATCACGTTCTACAACAGCAGCTGGAACTCACCACCCGCAAGCTGGAAAACCTGACCGATATTGAACGCCAGCTCTCGACCCGCAAACCGGCTGGAAATTTCTCGCCGGATACGCCGCACGAGGGTGAAAAGCCCGCGCCATCCATCCATGAGGTCACTCCTGATGAGCCATAAACCTGCGCATTTATTATTGGTCGATGACGATCCGGGATTGCTGAAACTGCTTGGCCTGCGCCTGACCAGCGAAGGCTACAGTGTGGTCACGGCGGAAAGTGGCGCTGAAGGATTACGGGTACTGAATCGCGAAAAAGTAGATTTAGTTATCAGCGACCTGCGGATGGATGAAATGGACGGTATGCAGCTGTTTGCTGAAATCCAGAAAGTGCAGCCGGGAATGCCGGTAATTATTCTTACCGCGCATGGTTCTATTCCTGATGCCGTTGCTGCAACACAGCAGGGCGTTTTTAGTTTCCTCACCAAGCCTGTCGATAAAGACGCGCTATATCAGGCAATTGATGATGCGCTGGAACAATCCGCGCCAGCCACCGACGAACGCTGGCGCGAGGCGATTGTTACCCGCAGCCCGCTGATGCTGCGTTTGCTGGAACAGGCGCGGCTGGTGGCGCAATCAGACGTCAGCGTTTTGATTAATGGCCAGAGCGGCACCGGGAAAGAGATTTTCGCCCAGGCTATCCACAACGCCAGCCCGCGCAATAGCAAACCATTTATTGCTATTAACTGTGGTGCATTGCCTGAGCAATTGCTGGAGTCGGAGCTGTTTGGTCATGCGCGTGGCGCGTTTACTGGCGCTGTCAGCAATCGCGAAGGTTTATTCCAGGCGGCGGAAGGCGGAACGCTATTTCTCGATGAGATTGGCGATATGCCTGCGCCGTTGCAGGTCAAACTGTTGCGCGTGTTGCAGGAGCGTAAAGTGCGCCCGCTGGGCAGTAACCGCGATATTGATATCAATGTACGGATTATTTCTGCCACTCACCGTGATCTGCCAAAAGCGATGGCGCGCGGGGAATTCCGCGAAGACCTCTATTACCGCCTCAACGTTGTCAGCCTGAAAATTCCGGCACTGGCGGAGCGCACAGAAGACATTCCGCTACTGGCAAATCACCTGTTGCGCCAGGCGGCAGAGCGACATAAACCGTTTGTCCGCGCGTTCTCTACCGATGCGATGAAACGCCTGATGACCGCGAGCTGGCCGGGTAATGTGCGCCAGTTGGTCAACGTGATTGAACAGTGCGTGGCGCTGACCTCATCTCCGGTGATTAGTGATGCATTAGTAGAGCAGGCGCTGGAGGGCGAAAACACGGCGCTGCCAACCTTTGTTGAGGCGCGTAATCAGTTTGAACTCAACTATTTGCGTAAGCTGCTGCAAATTACCAAAGGCAACGTCACCCACGCGGCGAGAATGGCGGGGCGCAACCGGACAGAATTTTATAAACTGCTTTCCCGACACGAGCTGGATGCAAACGATTTCAAGGAATGAATTGGCGTTATGTGTTACGTTTAGCAGATCAAAAGACAGGCGACCTTTTCAAGGAATAGCATGAAAAAGATTGATGCGATTATTAAACCCTTCAAGCTGGACGATGTCCGCGAAGCACTGGCTGAAGTCGGCATTACCGGCATGACGGTCACTGAGGTGAAAGGTTTTGGCCGTCAGAAAGGCCATACCGAGCTGTACCGCGGCGCGGAGTATATGGTGGATTTTCTGCCGAAAGTGAAAATTGAGATTGTCGTACCGGACGACATTGTCGATACCTGTGTCGATACCATTATTCGCACGGCGCAAACCGGCAAAATCGGTGACGGTAAAATCTTCGTCTTTGACGTGGCACGGGTCATTCGCATCCGTACCGGTGAAGAGGACGACGCGGCAATTTAAACCGCGTCAAGGGTTGCCGGATGTTTCCATCCGGCAACATCAAATCACAGCACCTTATGCGGGCCAAAGCATTCGTAATGAATGTTTTCCTGCTTCACGCCCAGATCCACTAACTGTTTCGCGGCAAACTGCATGAAGCCAACCGGGCCGCAGAGATAGAACTGCATTGTCGGATCGCTGAACGCACCTTCCAGTTTGCTCAAATCCATCAGACCTTCGCTATCAAACTGACCTTTAGCGCGATCGGCTTCGCTCGGCTGACGATACCAGGTGTGCGCGGTAAAGCGCGGCAGTGACTGCCCCAGTTCCTTAACTTCATCGGCAAAGGCGTGAACATCGCCATTTTCTGCCGCATGGAACCAGTTCACTTGTGCTGTGTGGCCTGCTTTTGCCAGCGTGTCGAGCATTGCCAGCATTGGCGTTTGACCAACACCGGCAGAGATTAACGTCACTGGTGTGTCATCTGCGACAGCCATAAAGAAATCACCTGCCGGAGCGACCAGTTTCACGACATCGCCAACATTGGCGTGATTGTGCAACCAGTTGGATACCTGCCCACCCTCTTCGCGTTTCACCGCAATACGATAGCCTTTGCCATCCGGTTTGCGAGTCAAAGAGTACTGACGAATTTCCTGATGCGGGAAACCTTCCGGCTTCAGCCAGACGCCGAGATATTGCCCCGGACGGTATTCTGCCACTGCGCCACCGTCGACCGGCTCCAGTTCGAAGCTGGTGATAAGCGCGCTGCGAGGTGTTTTAGCCACAATGCGGAAATCGCGAGTACCTTCCCAGCCACCGGCTTTGCTGGCGTTTTCGTTATAGATTTCCGCCTCGCGATTGATAAATACATTAGCCAGTACACCATAGGCTTTACCCCACGCGTCCAGTACTTCCTGCCCCGGGCTGAACATTTCGTCCAGCGTTGCCAACAGGTGTTCACCGACGATGTTGTACTGTTCCGGTTTGATCTGGAAACTGGTGTGCTTCTGCGCGATTTTTTCTACCGCTGGCAGCAGCGCAGGCAGGTTTTCAATATTACTGGCGTAGGCGGCAATAGCGTTAAACAGGGCTTCACGTTGATCGCCATTACGCTGGTTACTCATGTTAAAAATTTCTTTGAGTTCTGGGTTATGAGTAAACATACGGTCGTAGAAATGGGCGGTTAACTTTGGCCCCGTTTCCACCAGTAAAGGGATGGTGGCTTTTACTGTAGCGATGGTTTGAGCGTCAAGCATATGGTCTTCCTTTTTTTGCATCTTAATTGATGTATCTCAAATGCATCTTATAAAAAATAGCCCTGCAATGTAAATGGTTCTTTGGTGTTTTTCAGAAAGAATGTGATGAAGTGAAAAATTTGCATCACAAACCTGAAAAGAAATCCGTTTCCGGTTGCAAGCTCTTTATTCTCCAAAGCCTTGCGTAGCCTGAAGGTAATCGTTTGCGTAAATTCCTTTGTCAAGACCTGTTATCGCACAATGATTCGGTTATACTGTTCGCCGTTGTCCAACAGGACCGCCTATAAAGGCCAAAAATTTTATTGTTAGCTGAGTCAGGAGATGCGGATGTTAAAGCGTGAAATGAACATTGCCGATTATGATGCCGAACTGTGGCAGGCTATGGAGCAGGAAAAAGTACGTCAGGAAGAGCACATCGAACTGATCGCCTCCGAAAACTACACCAGCCCGCGCGTAATGCAGGCGCAGGGTTCTCAGCTGACCAACAAATATGCTGAAGGTTATCCGGGCAAACGCTACTACGGCGGTTGCGAGTATGTTGATATCGTTGAACAACTGGCGATCGATCGTGCGAAAGAACTGTTCGGCGCTGACTACGCTAACGTCCAGCCGCACTCCGGCTCCCAGGCTAACTTTGCGGTCTACACCGCGCTGCTGGAACCAGGTGATACCGTTCTGGGTATGAACCTGGCGCATGGCGGTCACCTGACTCACGGTTCTCCGGTTAACTTCTCCGGTAAACTGTACAACATCGTTCCTTACGGTATCGATGCTACCGGTCATATCGACTACGCCGATCTGGAAAAACAAGCCAAAGAACACAAGCCGAAAATGATTATCGGTGGTTTCTCTGCATATTCCGGCGTGGTTGACTGGGCGAAAATGCGTGAAATCGCTGACAGCATCGGTGCTTACCTGTTTGTTGATATGGCGCACGTTGCGGGCCTGGTTGCTGCTGGCGTCTACCCGAACCCGGTTCCTCATGCTCACGTTGTTACTACCACCACTCACAAAACCCTGGCGGGTCCGCGCGGCGGCCTGATCCTGGCGAAAGGTGGTAGCGAAGAGCTGTACAAAAAACTGAACTCTGCCGTTTTCCCTGGTGGTCAGGGCGGTCCGTTGATGCACGTAATCGCCGGTAAAGCGGTTGCTCTGAAAGAAGCGATGGAGCCTGAGTTCAAAACTTACCAGCAGCAGGTCGCTAAAAACGCTAAAGCGATGGTAGAAGTGTTCCTGGAACGCGGCTACAAAGTGGTTTCCGGCGGTACTGATAACCATCTGTTCCTGGTTGATCTGGTCGATAAAAACCTGACCGGTAAAGAAGCAGACGCCGCTCTGGGCCGTGCTAACATCACCGTCAACAAAAACAGCGTACCGAACGATCCGAAGAGCCCGTTTGTGACCTCCGGTATTCGCGTGGGTACTCCGGCAATTACGCGTCGCGGCTTCAAAGAAGCAGAAGCGAAAGAACTGGCTGGCTGGATGTGTGACGTGCTGGACAGCATCAATGATGAAGCCGTTATCGAGCGCATCAAAGGTAAAGTTCTCGACATCTGCGCACGTTACCCGGTTTACGCATAAGCGAAACGGTGATTTGCTGACAATGTGCTCGTTGTTCATGTTGGATGCGGCATGAACACCTTCTTAGGCCTACAAAATCTTGCAAATTCAATATATTGCAATCTCCGTGTAGGCCTGATAAGCGTAGCGCATCAGGCAATTTTTCGTTTATGATCATCAAGGCTTCCTTCGGGAAGCCTTTCTACGTTATCGCGCCATCAAATCTGTCGTAACTGCGTCTCAACATACAAATAGCCAATCCCCAGCACCTGTTGTGCGCGGCTTAATTGCCCGAAGCCAATTTGCGTCGCTTTCACGCTCGGTCCTTCGTCGCGGTCGAACGGGTTAAATCCTGTCTGGCGAATAATGGTATTAAGCCAGTGCTCACCAAAGGCACAACTGCGACCGTACAACCAAATCTGATTAATATTGAGGATGTTGAGGAAGTTATACAGACTCAAACCAATGGCATTGGCACTGCGGTCAACCCAGCTGGTGATCCACGGTTCTCCACTCTGCCAGGCAGCGATTAACTGCGCGGTTGTCAGTTTTTCAGGATCAAGTTGAGTATTAACCGGTTGTGATTTTAGCCATACCCGCGCCTGTTTTTTTAATGCACTTAACGAGGCGACGGTTTCCAGGCAGCCGTAACGTCCACAGTCGCAGACGACGCCATCCGTATTAACGATGGTGTGACCAATCTGTCCGCTACCATACAAACTGCCGCGATAAATTTGCTCGTTAATCACGAACGACGAGCCAATGCCGTAATCAACGTTGATCACGCAGAAATCCCGTTCCTGCGAATTATTTTGCCATTTTTCCGCCAGCGCCAGCATCACGCAGTCATTATCGACCATCACCCGAATGCCGAGCTTCTCTTCCAGCAGATACTTCACCTCAACCGGCGTTGTCCACGGCGCTTGCGGCATGGTTTGCGACACTCCTGTCACTGGATCAACCTGACCGTGGATTGCCAGCGCCAGATTGATGGTGCGGTCCGGCCACAATTTACGGTGGCGATGCCAGCATTTTTCGATTTCGGACAGCAGCGCCTGCGGCGTCGGTGCATCAATCTGTAAATACTCAAATTCACCTTTCGGACTTAAACAAGCATTAGCAACCTGACACTCAATACTGGTGGGCGTCACGTTCAGGCACAGCGTCCAGTCACCTTCCGGCGCAATCAGCCATGTACCGCTACTATGCCCGCGCGTCTGGCTTTCATCGTCGATATTCACCACCCGTTTTTCGCTTTCCAGTTCCTGCAAAATATTACTGACTGCCGGAATCGAAATTTGCGCCAGCCGGGCCAGCGTTGATTTATTGGCGCGCTTTTGCCGGTACAGCAGTTCCAGAATCACGCATTTGTTATGGTGGCGAATCTGTTGATTATTAATGCAGGCTCTCATCTTCACTAAACCTTGTTTAGTTAATTGCGTGATTATTCCGCGAAAACATTGCCAGATTGTTCAATACACTGCCACAAATCTTTTAATTCAGTATGTCTTGTTAATATTGAGGGCACCATGACTCCAGTAAAAGTGTGGCAAGAGCGCGTTGAGATCCCGACCTATGAAACCGGGCCGCAGGATATACATCCCATGTTCCTCGAAAATCGCGTTTATCAGGGATCGTCCGGCGCGGTTTATCCCTACGGCGTGACCGATACGCTGAGCGAGCAGAAAACCCTGAAATCCTGGCAGGCGGTGTGGCTGGAAAACGACTACATCAAAGTGATGATCCTGCCGGAATTGGGCGGTCGGGTGCATCGCGCATGGGATAAAGTGAAACAGCGCGATTTTGTCTATCACAATGAAGTCATTAAACCTGCGCTGGTGGGGCTGCTGGGACCGTGGATCTCCGGCGGGATTGAGTTTAACTGGCCGCAACACCATCGCCCGACCACCTTTATGCCCGTTGATTTCACCCTCGAAGCCCATGAAGACGGCGCACAGACGGTGTGGGTAGGCGAAACGGAGCCGATGCATGGTTTACAGGTGATGACAGGTTTCACCCTGCGCCCTGACCGGGCGGCGCTGGAAATCGCCAGCCGCGTCTATAACGGCAACGCCACGCCGCGTCATTTCTTGTGGTGGGCCAACCCGGCAGTGAAAGGGGGGGAAGGGCATCAGAGCGTCTTCCCGCCGGATGTAACGGCGGTGTTTGATCACGGCAAACGGGCCGTCTCCGCTTTCCCTATCGCCACCGGCACTTACTACAAAGTGGACTACTCCGCTGGAGTGGACATTTCTCGCTATAAAAATGTGCCTGTTCCAACCTCATATATGGCCGAAAAATCGCAGTACGATTTTGTCGGCGCGTGGTGTCACGATGAAGATGGCGGTTTGCTGCACGTTGCCAACCACCATATTGCGCCAGGTAAAAAACAGTGGAGTTGGGGACACAGTGAATTTGGCCAGGCGTGGGATAAGAGTCTGACCGACAATAACGGCCCGTATATCGAACTGATGACCGGTATTTTTGCCGATAACCAGCCTGATTTTACCTGGCTTGATGCTTACGAAGAGAAGCGTTTTGAGCAGTATTTCCTGCCTTACCATTCTCTGGGCATGGTGCAAAACGCCTCCCGCGATGCGGTAATCAAACTCCAGCGTAGTGAGCGGGGGATTGAGTGGGGGCTGTATGCCATCTCTCCGTTGAACGGATACCGCCTGGCGATCCGCGAAATCGGCAAATGCGACGCGTTGCTCGATGATGCCGTGGCCCTGACACCAGCGACCGCCATCCAGGGCGTGTTGCACGGTATCAATCCTGAAAGGCTGACCATTGAGCTCTCCGATGCCGACGGCAATATTGTACTGAGTTATCAGGAACATCAGCCGCAAGAGTTGCCGTTGCCGGACGTCGCCAAAGCGCCACTGGCAGCACAAGACATTACCAGTACAGATGAAGCCTGGTTTATCGGTCAGCATCTGGAGCAATATCATCACGCCAGCCGTTCACCGTTCGATTACTACCTGCGCGGCGTGGCGCTGGATCCGCTGGATTACCGCTGTAATCTGGCGCTGGCGATGCTGGAGTATAACCGCGCAGATTTCCCGCAAGCGGTGGCGTATGCCACTCAGGCTCTGAAACGCGCACATGCGCTGAACAAAAATCCGCAGTGCGGACAGGCGAGTTTGATTCGCGCCAGTGCTTACGAACGTCAGGGACAATATCAACAAGCCGAAGAGGATTTCTGGCGTGCGGTCTGGAGCGGCAACAGTAAAGCCGGAGGCTATTATGGTCTGGCACGACTGGCGGCGCGTAATGGTAACTTCGACGCGGGTCTGGATTTTTGCCAACAAAGTCTTCGCGCCTGCCCAACCAATCAGGAAGTGCTTTGCCTGCATAATCTGCTGCTGGTGTTAAGTGGTCGTCAGGACAACGCGCGTTTGCAGCGCGAGAAACTGCTGCGCGATTATCCGCTGAACGCCACTCTGTGGTGGCTGAACTGGTTCGATGGTCGTAGCGAATCAGCTCTCGCGCAGTGGCGCGGTCTGTGTCAGGGACGCGACGTTAACGCCCTGATGACCGCCGGGCAACTGATTAACTGGGGAATGCCCACCCTGGCGGCAGAGATGCTGAACGCACTGGACTGCCAGCGCACGCTGCCGCTTTACCTGCAAGCCAGCTTGCTGCCGAAAGCCGAACGTGGCGAACTGGTCGCAAAAGCCATTGATGTCTTCCCGCAGTTTGTCCGTTTCCCGAATACGCTGGAAGAAGTGGCGGCGCTGGAGAGTATTGAAGAGTGCTGGTTTGCTCGCCATTTACTGGCCTGCTTCTACTACAACAAACGTAGCTACAACAAAGCCATTGCCTTATGGCAACGTTGCGAAGAGATGTCGCCGGAGTTTGCCGACGGCTGGCGCGGGTTAGCGATCCATGCGTGGAATAAGCAACACGATTATGAGCTGGCCGCGCGTTATCTTGATAATGCTTATCAGCTTGCGCCGCAGGATGCACGTCTGCTTTTCGAACGGGATTTGCTTGATAAGTTAAGTGGAGCCACACCGGAGAAACGACTGGCGCGTCTGGAAAATAATCTGGAAATTGCGCTGAAACGCGACGACATGACCGCAGAACTGCTCAATTTGTGGCATCTCACGGGGCAGGCAGACAAAGCGGCGGACATTCTCGCCACGCGCAAATTCCACCCGTGGGAAGGCGGGGAAGGGAAGGTCACCAGTCAGTTTATCCTCAACCAGTTATTACGCGCCTGGCAGCATCTTGATGCCAGACAGCCGCAGCAGGCCAGCGAACTGCTTCATGCCGCGCTGCATTATCCGGAGAATTTAAGCGAAGGCCGTTTACCGGGGCAAACTGATAACGACATCTGGTTCTGGCAGGCGATATGCGCCAACGCGCAGGGCGATGAAACTGAAGCGACGCGTTGTTTACGTCTGGCGGCGACTGGCGATCGCACCATTAACATTCACAGTTATTACAACGATCAGCCGGTTGATTATCTCTTCTGGCAAGGAATGGCGCTGCGACTGCTGGGCGAACAACAAATCGCACAGCAACTGTTTAGTGAAATGAAACAGTGGGCGCAAGAGATGGCGAAAACCAGTATCGAAGCGGATTTCTTTGCCGTCTCGCAACCTGACTTGTTGTCGCTGTATGGCGATTTACAACAGCAGCATAAAGAAAAATGCCTGATGGTGGCGATGCTGGCGTCCGCGGGACTCGGGGAGGTTGCGCAATATGAGTCTGCTCGCGCTGAATTGACGGCGATTAATCCGGCCTGGCCGAAAGCGGCATTATTCACCACTGTGATGCCTTTTATTTTTAACTACGTTCACTAAACCCTATTAACTGTAATATTTGAGCGGCACGCGCTGCCGCTCATCACAAAATAATTAGAATAAGCCGTTGTTAATAAAAACCCTACAGGAGGCTCTACGCCTAAAAAAATGAGAACAACCCGTAATCTATTATTAATGGCTACGCTATTAGGTAGCGCTTTATTTGCCAGGGCTGCGGATAAAGAAATGACCATTGGCGCAATATACCTTGATACTCAGGGATATTACGCTGGAGTGCGTCAGGGCGTTCAGGATGCGGCAAAAGATTCTTCAGTACAGGTACAGTTAATTGAAACTAACGCCCAGGGTGATATTTCGAAAGAAAGTACCTTTGTTGATACCCTCGTGGCGCGTAATGTCGATGCTATTATTTTATCGGCAGTGTCTGAAAATGGCAGTAGCCGTACCGTTCGTCGCGCCAGTGAAGCGGGTATTCCGGTGATTTGCTACAACACCTGTATTAATCAAAAGGGTGTCGATAAATATGTCTCGGCATATCTGGTGGGTGACCCGCTGGAATTTGGTAAAAAACTGGGTAACGCTGCCGCCGATTATTTTATTGCCAACAAAATTGACCAGCCGAAAATTGCCGTCATCAATTGCGAAGCCTTTGAAGTTTGTGTGCAACGACGTAAAGGGTTTGAAGAAGTATTAAAAGCCCGCGTTCCCGGCGCGCAAATTGTCGCTAATCAGGAAGGGACTGTTTTAGATAAAGCGATTTCCGTTGGTGAAAAACTAATTATCTCCACGCCGGATCTCAACGCCATTATGGGAGAATCGGGCGGTGCGACACTCGGCGCGGTAAAAGCGGTACGTAATCAAAATCAGGCAGGAAAAATTGCCGTTTTCGGTTCGGATATGACCACTGAAATTGCTCAGGAGCTGGAAAACAACCAGGTGCTGAAAGCGGTAGTGGATATTTCCGGTAAGAAAATGGGCAATGCTGTTTTCGCGCAAACATTGAAGGTTATCAATAAACAAGCCGACGGTGAAAAAGTGATTCAGGTGCCTATCGATCTCTATACCAAAACGGAAGACGGTAAACAGTGGCTGGCAACGCACGTTGATGGTCTGCCCTAATCGCTGATTCGCAGAGGTCCCTATGTTCACGGCAACAGAGGCAGTCCCGGTAGCAAAAGTGGTGGCAGGAAATAAGCGTTATCCCGGCGTCGTTGCGTTGGATAACGTTAACTTCACGCTCAATAAAGGCGAAGTTCGTGCACTGCTAGGTAAAAACGGCGCGGGCAAATCGACCCTCATTCGAATGCTTACCGGCAGTGAACGTCCGGATAGCGGTGAAATCTGGATTGGCGAGACGCGACTGGAAGGTGACGAAGCTACGCTGACTCGCCGTGCCGCTGAACTGGGGGTACGCGCGGTTTATCAGGAGTTAAGTCTGGTGGAAGGGCTGACGGTGGCGGAAAACCTCTGCCTCGGTCAGTGGCCCCGCCGCAACGGCATGATTGATTACCTGCAAATGGCGCAGGATGCCCAACGTTGCTTACAGGCGCTGGGCGTTGACGTTAGTCCTGAACAACTTGTTTCAACACTAAGCCCGGCGCATAAGCAGCTGGTGGAAATTGCGCGGGTGATGAAGGGCGAGCCGCGCGTGGTCATTCTTGATGAACCTACCAGTTCGCTTGCGAGTGCGGAAGTTGAACTGGTGATCAGCGCGGTGAAAAAGATGTCGGCACTGGGCGTGGCGGTGATTTATGTCAGCCACCGGATGGAAGAAATTCGCCGCATTGCTTCCTGTGCCACCGTTATGCGCGACGGGCAGGTGGCTGGCGATGTGATGCTCGAAAACACTTCCACGCATCATATTGTGTCGCTAATGCTAGGGCGCGATCACGTTGATATTGCGCCGGTTGCACCTCAGGAAATTGTGGATCAGGCCGTGCTGGAAGTCCGTGCGTTACGCCATAAGCCCAAGCTGGAGGATATCAGTTTTACGCTACGTCGTGGCGAAGTGCTCGGCATTGCTGGTCTGCTGGGGGCAGGGCGCAGTGAATTGCTGAAGGCGATTGTTGGGCTGGAGACGTATGAACAGGGCGAAATTGTTATCAACGGCGAGAAAATCACGCGCCCCGATTACGGCGACATGCTGAAACGCGGCATTGGCTATACGCCAGAAAACCGCAAAGAAGCGGGGATCATTCCCTGGTTGGGCGTTGACGAAAATACAGTGCTGACCAATCGGCAAAAAATCAGCGCCAACGGTGTGCTGCAATGGTCCACCATCCGCCGCCTGACCGAAGAGGTGATGCAGCGGATGACGGTCAAGGCCGCCAGTAGTGAAACGCCCATCGGTACGCTTTCTGGCGGCAATCAGCAAAAAGTGGTGATCGGTCGTTGGGTCTATGCCGCCAGCCAGATTTTGTTGCTCGACGAGCCAACGCGCGGCGTCGATATCGAAGCCAAACAGCAGATTTACCGTATTGTCCGTGAGCTGGCTGCCGAAGGAAAAAGCGTGGTGTTTATCTCCAGTGAAGTGGAGGAGTTGCCGCTGGTGTGTGACCGCATCCTGTTATTACAGCACGGCACGTTCTCGCAGGAGTTTCACGCTCCGGTCAATGTGGATGAGCTGATGTCCGCCATTCTGTCTGTGCACTGATGAATTTTACCGAGGAACCTGAAGATGTCTGCTTCGTCATTACCATTGCCGCAGGGCAAGAGCGTCTCGCTCAAACAATTTGTCAGTCGCCATATTAATGAGATCGGTTTGCTGGTGGTGATTGCCATTCTTTATCTGGTCTTCTCCCTGAACGCGCCTGGCTTTATCTCATTGAATAACCAGATGAATGTGCTGCGCGATGCCGCCACCATTGGGATCGCTGCCTGGGCGATGACGCTGATTATTATCTCCGGTGAAATTGATGTCAGCGTTGGGCCGATGGTGGCTTTTGTCTCGGTGTGCCTGGCATTTTTGCTGCAATTTGAAGTTCCGTTGGCGATTGCTTGTCTGCTGGTGTTGCTGTTAGGCGCGCTGATGGGAACGCTCGCCGGGGTGCTGCGTGGCGTGTTTAACGTGCCAAGTTTCGTGGCCACTCTGGGGCTGTGGAGCGCCCTGCGCGGAATGGGGCTGTTTATGACCAACGCACTGCCAGTGCCGATTGACGAAAACGAGGTGCTGGACTGGCTGGGCGGACAATTTCTCGGTGTGCCGGTATCCGCGCTGATCATGATGGTGCTGTTTGCGCTGTTTGTGTTCATTAGCCGAAAAACCGCCTTCGGGCGCTCGGTTTTTGCCGTTGGCGGTAATGCCACGGCGGCGCAGTTGTGCGGTATTAACGTTCGTCGGGTACGCATTCTTATCTTTACCCTTTCGGGATTATTAGCGGCGGTGACCGGCATTTTGTTGGCGGCGCGCCTCGGTTCCGGTAACGCAGGTGCGGCAAACGGTCTGGAGTTTGACGTCATCGCCGCGGTCGTGGTCGGCGGTACGGCACTTTCCGGCGGACGCGGTTCTCTGTTCGGTACGTTGCTTGGTGTGCTGGTGATTACGTTAATCGGTAACGGTCTGGTATTGCTTGGGATTAACTCCTTTTTCCAGCAGGTGGTACGCGGCGTCATCATCGTGGTGGCAGTCCTGGCGAATATCTTGCTGACCCAGCGAAGCAGTAAAGCGAAACGCTAAACCTTAACGCCCCTGGCGCGGGTGCGGCAGGGATGAAAATTAATCGTATTGTTAATGAGGGATTTATGAAAACGATGCTGGCAGCTTATTTACCAGGAAATTCGACCGTCGATCTGCGGGAAGTTGCGGTGCCGACGCCGGGGATTAACCAGGTACTGATCAAAATGAAATCCTCCGGGATTTGCGGAAGCGATGTCCACTATATCTACCATCAACACCGCGCCACGGCGGCGGCGCCCGATAAACCGTTATACCAGGGCTTTATCAACGGTCATGAGCCGTGCGGGCAAATTGTGGCGATGGGGCAAGGCTGTCGCCATTTTAAAGAGGGTGATCGCGTGCTGGTGTATCACATTTCTGGCTGTGGTTTTTGCCCGAACTGCCGCCGCGGCTTTCCTATCTCTTGTACTGGCAAAGGAAAAGCGGCTTACGGCTGGCAGCGTGACGGCGGTCATGCCGAATATCTGCTGGCGGAAGAAAAAGATCTGATCCTCCTGCCGGATGCGCTGAGCTACGAAGATGGTGCGTTTATCAGTTGCGGCGTTGGCACGGCCTATGAAGGGATTTTGCGCGGCGAAGTTTCCGGCAGCGATAACGTGCTGGTGGTCGGTCTGGGGCCGGTCGGCATGATGGCGATGATGCTGGCGAAAGGTCGCGGTGCAAAACGGATCATCGGCGTTGATATGCTGCCGGAACGTCTGGCGATGGCAATACAGTTAGGGGTGATGGATCACGGCTATTTAGCGACCACCGAAGGTCTGCCGCAGATAATTGCTGAACTTACCCACGGTGGCGCGGATGTTGCGCTCGATTGTTCCGGTAATGCCGCAGGTCGCTTGCTGGCACTGCAATCCACTGCTGACTGGGGGCGGGTGGTTTACATTGGTGAAACCGGAAAAGTGGAATTCGAGGTCAGCGCCGATCTGATGCACCATCAACGGCGGATTATTGGCTCCTGGGTGACCAGTCTGTTCCATATGGAAAAATGCGCCCACGATTTGACTGACTGGAAGCTGTGGCCGCGTAACGCCATTACCCATCGCTTCTCGCTGGAACAGGCAGGTGATGCCTATGCGCTGATGGCGAGCGGCAAATGCGGGAAAGTTGTGATTAACTTCCCGGATTAAGAAGTTAGCGGATGACCATCTATACCTTATCCCACGGGGCGCTAAAGCTGGGCGTTTCTGACCAGGGCGGCGTAATCGAAGGCTTCTGGCGCGATACGACGCCGCTCTTACGTCCTGGTAAAAAAAGCGGTGTGGCAACCGATGCCTCTTGTTTTCCGCTGGTGCCATTTGCAAACCGGGTGAGCGGCAACCGTTTTGTCTGGCAGGGGCGTGAGTATCAACTGCAACCGAATGTTGAGTGGGATGCGCACTATCTACACGGCGATGGCTGGCTGGGCGAGTGGCAATGTGTCTCGCACAGCGATGATAGTTTGTGTCTGGTGTATGAACATCGCAGCGGTGTCTATCACTATCGGGTAAGTCAGGCGTTTCATTTAACGGCGGATACGCTGACGGTGACGCTCTCTGTCACCAATCAAGGGGCAGAGACGCTGCCATTTGGTACCGGCTGGCATCCTTATTTTCCGTTGTCGCCGCAAACGCGGATTCAGGCACAGGCGAGCGGTTACTGGCTGGAGCGGGAGCAGTGGCTGGCGGGTGAGTTTTGCGAGCAGCTACCGCAAGAACTGGATTTTAACCAGCTAGCGCCGTTGCCGCGCCAGTGGGTGAACAATGGTTTTGCCGGATGGAATGGTCAGGCCCGCATCGAGCAGCCGCAGGAGGGTTATGCCATCATCATAGAAACGACGCCACCTGCACCGTGTTATTTCATCTTTGTTTCCGACCCGGCGTTTGATAAAGGATATGCGTTTGATTTCTTCTGTCTGGAGCCGATGAGCCATGCACCGGATGACCATCATCGCCCGGAAGGGGGTGACCTCATTGCGCTTGCGCCGGGGGAATCAACAACCTCAGAGATGTCGTTGCGGGTAGAGTGGCTGTAATTTATAAAATGCCGGATAAGGCGTTCACGCCGCATCCGGCATCTTTCCTAACGGCGATCGAGAGAAATTGCCCCCGGCCCGGTAATTGCCAATAGCAAGAACGCGCCAGCGATACTGACATTCTTCCAGAAATTAATCATATTTGGCCCGACGGCATCGCCGGTCATATCCCAGTAATGGTGACCAATCACCGCCGTACCCAGCGTGTAGAAAATAAACAGTACCGCCAGCGGACGGGTGAAAAAGCCAAGCACGATTAATATCGCGGCGGGCACTTCCATAACTACCGCAATAATCGCTGCCAGCATCGGCATCGGTGCGCCCAGCGAGGCCATATATTGGACCGTACCGTCAAAGCCCATCATTTTGGGAAAACCAAAAATAATGAAAATTAGGACCACGGCGATACGGGCAATTAATAACAAAACGGGGCGGGCAGCACCAAAATCAAAATAACGTAGTGAGTTCATAACCAATCCCTTTGCAAGATAATGTGATTTAAACGTAATACACACTCTGGTACCTCGCCACGCCCCAGGCGTTGAGATATTCGCTAATTATCCTGGTTACAGTGATTTAAGCGCGATGTTCTCATCTGTCAGCTGTTTCGCATCAAACGTTTTGCCGCTCTGGATCCATTTGCGGATTGAGCGAATCTCACGTCCCTGATTCAGCGTTACCGCACCGATAAGCACGCCGTTTTGCAGATTAAACCAAATCGCTTTCTGGGTTTCCGGGTTGCCACGACAAAGCCAGTCATCGCCACGCATATCGCCAATAAACTGTAAGTTATCACTGTACTGATCACTCCAGAACCACGGCGGCGGCAGTAGCGGAAGCGGTAGCCCTAACATTGCGGCAGCGGCAATTTGCGCATGGTTATTGGCGTTTTCCCAGCTTTCGCAGCGGTGTAGTGCACCATTATCAAGACGAGTGATTGCCACATCGCCACCGGCAAAGATCGCGGGATCGCAGGTGCGGCAAGCCTCATCAATGACAATGCCATTGGTAGTATCAAGGTTGGCCTCGCGAGCCAGTTGGTCGTTGGCGCTGATACCAATACCGTAAATCACCACATCGGCCTGAAGCGTCTCGCCACTTTGCAGCGTCAGTTCTACTTTTTCACCATCGACCACATGTTCAATGGCATTATTGAGCAGAATGCGCACACCAGCCTGCTGATGGCGCTGTAAAAGATAGCGTTGCACGGGCGGTGGTGCATTACGGCCCATGACGGTTGCCGCCAGTTCAATCACTGTCACCTTACATCTGCGCTGCGTGGCGCTGGCAGCCAGTTCCAGACCAATAGTTCCGGCACCGACAATCACGACTGACCGTTCGGGCTGCAGAACTTCTCGCAGTCTGGCGGCATCACCGGCATGGCGCAGGGTAAAGCAGCGTTCTCCCAGTGCATCAAGCAACGGCAGCGGTCGAGCTGCCGCGCCGGTTGCTATAAAAAGCTGATCCCAGTGCCAGCTTTCGCCGTTGGCTAACACTAACTCTCGTGTGTCGCGGCCCAATGTTTTGATGGTTACACCGGAATGCAGATGAACCTTGTTTTCCTGCCACCAGTGAGCGGGTAACACAGACTGCAACTGTGGGGAATCTTCCAGCAACATGGATTTCGAGAGCGGGGGGCGTTCATAAGGAAGATGTTGCTCATCGGAAAACAGATGCAGCTCACCGGTGAACCCTTGCTGGCGTAGCGAGGCCGCAGCCATTGCCGCCGCTTGCCCGCCACCGACAATAATGATCGTTTTTTCTTTCATCGTACTTCCTTAAAGATCCAACCCAGCCGCTACGTGGCGAATGCCGCGAATTGCTAAACCCGCATCAGCGTTGATCATCACACCGCTTAATGCGCGATTATTGCGCCGCGATGCCAACATCACATACGGACCCGTAAAATCAGCCGGTTGCGGGAAAAATTGCAGCGGTAAAATGGCGGCAATTTTCTCCGGCGTCAGAGACTGCATTATTGAGGTTTCACTTTGCCCGAGCGCCTGTGGGCCGCGCAGGTCGCTGGCCATACCACAAGGGCCGACGCCATTCACCCGTACTTTCGGAGCCAGTTCATAAGCCAGTTGGCGAATAAGCCCGGTTGCGGCATGTTTACTGGCGGTGTACAGCGGGCCACCGCCGCCGGGATACCAGGCGGCATTTGATAGTGTGAAAATCATGCTGCCTTCACCGGCGATTAACGCCGGAGCGCAGGCTTTTGCACCCAGCAGGTAACCGAGTACGTTGACGTTAAACAGCTCGTGGAAGCCGGTTTCGAGCGTCTCTGCGGGAGTATTAACCAGTGAGGCATTGTGATCCCAGATGCCCGCATTGCCGATAAAACAATCCAGCTTGCCGGAACGAGTCAGGATCTGATCGACCGCGCGTTGATAATCGGCATAACAGGTCACGTTGCCTTCCACCGCCAGAATATGTTCACCAAATCGCTGACGCAGACTGGCGACTTTCGCCGCCGACAGTTCCAGCGTGGCAACCTGCGCGCCTTCTTCGATAAATCGCTCGACCAGCGCCAGCCCTAATCCCGATCCGCCGCCGGTAATAAAGATGGACTCGTTATGTAGATCGCTCATGGCTGCGCCTCCGGTAAGTCGATGAAAATGTCACCACCTTCAACGTGTACTGGATAAGTGGTGAGCGGATCGGTAGCGGGCAGGCATAACGCTTTCCCCGTTTTCAGGCAAAAACTGGCGGCGTGTAGCGGGCACTGCACCGTGGCGTCATCTTCCAGATACCCTTCTGACATCGACGCATTACCATGGCTGCAACGATCGTTAATGGCATAAAACTCGCCGCCAACGTTGAACAAGGCGATGACGGGCGAGGTATCGATCCGGAGAGCCTCACCCTCCGGCACATCCGCAACGGGACACGCATAAATTCGATTCATCAGAACAGTACACTCAGGTTATGGGAAGTGATTACCGCTTGATCCAGGACGATATCCCGTTCCAGCAAGCGCCAGTTGTCATCTTCCAGACGGCGAACTTTGTCAAAACGAGTCCCGACATAGAACGTTTCATCGCGCTCTTTTTGTGCCCGATAAAGCAGATAATTCACCCGAACAGCAAATACGTTTGGGATGTCGGTTTCGCTTATCTGGCAGTTGCTGATTAAGTGGCGGGTGCGTGACGGCGGCTCTTCTGCCCATGCCATGCCCGTTTCCAGACGGGCGATTCGCCGCTCCAGCTGGTCTTTGGTGTCATTAAAAATCCAGGTTGTCGGTGGCTGGACGCCTTTGCGGCGGTCGCGTGTTTGCGCGTTAACTGTGGTGCGCATGGTGTAACGAATCTCTTCGTCGAGCTGCGCCAGCCAGTCACGAAATTTCCAGTCGTCCAGTAAGCTGGCTTCGTGAAAGAGAAACTGGCTAATGCGGTGATGTAACTCCAGTGAAACTTGCGCACTCATTTCATCACCTCCTGCTGGTAAGCGGCGGTTTTATCGAGCACTTCCTGCCAGCTTTCGCTACTCAGAAGATCGGCCCAGCGTTGGTACATTCCACGAGCGGCAGTTTCTGAAAAGATATAGTTAGTAATGCCAGGAATGCCGTCGTCGCGGCGCTTTTCCTGACCAAGCCCCATTTCCAGACACAGTTTGCTGTTGCGGGCGCGGTGGCCTTTAAGCAATTTCTGGATTTCACACCAGTTCTCCGAGTCATCCTGCTCGAGAAAACCAGCAGGACCAAAAGCACGAGTGGCGCTGTTTTCAAAAGCGGCTTTAACTTCATCGGAGGCGGCTTTGTCAGTAATACAGAACGCCCACACTTCAACTTGATCAGGGCCGCGCGGATGCCAGACGCGGAGTGTGGCAGTGCCGTTTAGCCATGAAAGCGTGGGGAATATATTGTTATGACCCGCCAGGCGCAGGGCGCGAACTTCACCTAAACGTTGTTCTGCTTCGGTATAGGTTTCGCGGTAATAGCTTGAAACTGCGCCATCGACCCAGACATTAGCATCCGGTTTTTCAGTAAAGAAGAAACCGCTACCGTGACCGTCCTGACCAAATTGCAGCGCATCTTTGGCGGTTTCCCACACCGGGCGGGCGGTTTGTCCATCACCGAGGCGCTTATCGCTGCCATCATCTTTCGCCCCTAATACCTGAACGGCAGAAGCATGGCTGAACAGAGCATGATACTGGTCACTGGCGAACTGCTCTGCCGGGAATTTCCAGTTGCAGTTGATCACCCACTTTTGTACGCCGCCGACAATTTCGGTGCCGCCTTCGCGACGATCCAGCATGCCATCCAGATACCAGGCAATGTCACCCAGGTAATCACGCAGGCCCGGTGCGCTGGTATCCCAGTTGCCAAAAATCAGCCCTTTATAACTCTCCACACAAGGAACTTCGTTTAGCCCCCAGTGGGATTTACACAACCCTTGTGGGTAGGCGCGAGGTTCCAGCGGTACATCGATCAACTCGCCGTTAATGCCATAAGACCAGCCGTGATACGGGCAGGTAAAGGCGCGAGTGTTGCCGCAATCTGCATAACTCACACGCATGGCCCGGTGGCGGCATTGGTTGAGAAACGCCTTGATGCTGCCGTCTTTCTGGCGCACCACGACAACTGCATCTTCTCCCATGTAGGTGTTAAAGAAATCACCGGGTTTTGGGATCTGGCTTTCGTGGGCGAGAAATAACCAGCAACGACCGAAAATACGCTCAAGCTCCAGTTGGTAAATGTCCGGGTCGGTATAAATACGCGGAGTGACGCGACCGTTTTGGGTGTCAATCAGTTGGTAAATGTTCAAATCTGAGGGTGTGGTCATATTTTTTAATCCTGAAAGATAAGATGTATTGACCTTCTATTTTTGTGCCATAAGGATGTTGCTGGTTGGTTGCTAATATGTGAAATAGTTAATTTCTACCAGCTGAGACGTTTTTTCGATAACAAGGGGAAGGTGATGGAACTACGGCATTTACGCTATTTCGTCGCAGTGGCGCAGGCACTGAACTTTACCCGTGCGGCGGAAAAACTGCATACCTCACAGCCTTCGTTAAGCAGCCAGATCCGCGATCTTGAAAACTGTGTCGGTGTTCCGTTACTGGTGAGGGATAAGCGCAAAGTCGCGTTGACGGCGGCGGGAGAATGTTTTCTCCAGGACGCGCTGGCAATCCTCGAACAAGCGGAAAATGCCAAATTACGGGCGCGGAAAATTGTTCAGGAAGACAGACAATTAACCATTGGCTTTGTGCCATCGGCGGAAGTGAATTTACTGCCAAAAGTATTACCGATGTTTCGTCTCAGACAGCCAGACACCTTGATTGAGCTGGTGAGTTTAATCACCACGCAACAGGAGGAAAAAATTCGCCGTGGTGAACTCGACGTCGGCTTAATGCGCCATCCTGTTTATAGCCCGGAGATTGATTATCTGGAGCTTTTTGACGAACCATTAGTGGTGGTGTTACCGGTTGATCACCCTTTAGCACATGAAAAAGAGATCACCGCCGCGCAACTGGATGGCGTGAATTTCGTCAGTACCGATCCGGCGTATTCCGGTTCGCTTGCGCCGATCGTTAAAGCGTGGTTTGCACAAGAAAACAGCCAGCCAAATATCGTCCAGGTGGCAACGAATATTCTGGTGACCATGAATCTGGTGGGCATGGGGCTGGGCGTCACTTTGATACCCGGTTATATGAATAATTTTAATACCGGGCAGGTTGTTTTTCGTCCCATTGCCGGAAATGTGCCTTCCATTGCTTTACTGATGGCGTGGAAGAAAGGGGAGATGAAGCCGGCATTACGCGATTTCATCGCCATTGTGCAGGAACGTTTGGCAAGCGTAACGGCATAATTACGCATTATCTTTGCAACATGCGTCACGGATCGCAGTTTTTGAGTGCTTGTGAACTGGCGTTACGGACATCGGGAAGCAGGCTCGAATATTCTTATTTTTCAACTTGCACCAACATTCGATTAACTCCAGACTAACGCCTCCTGACGGGAGGGACTCATGGTTTTGCAATCCACGCGCTGGTTGGCGCTCGGCTATTTCACATACTTTTTTAGTTACGGCATTTTTCTACCTTTCTGGAGCGTCTGGCTTAAAGGGATTGGTTTAACGCCAGAAACCATCGGCCTGTTATTGGGGGCAGGTCTGGTTGCCCGTTTTCTCGGGAGTTTGCTCATCGCGCCCCGCGTCAGCGATCCTTCTCGCCTGATTTCCGCCTTGCGCGTGCTGGCACTGCTGACACTTCTCTTTGCTGTCGCCTTCTGGGCGGGGGCGCACGTAGCGTGGCTGATGCTGGTGATGATTGGCTTTAACCTCTTTTTCTCACCGCTGGTACCGTTGACCGATGCACTGGCGAATACGTGGCAAAAGCAGTTCCCGCTTGATTACGGCAAAGTGCGACTGTGGGGCTCGGTGGCGTTTGTCATTGGCTCGGCGCTGACGGGCAAACTGGTCACTATGTTTGATTATCGGGTGATCCTCGTGCTGTTGACGTTGGGCGTGGCATCCATGCTGCTCGGCTTTCTCATCCGTCCGACGATTCAGCCACAAGGGGCAAGCCGCCAACAGGAGAGCACCGGTTGGTCAGCGTGGTTGGCGCTGGTTCGCCAGAACTGGCGCTTTCTGGCCTGCGTTTGTTTATTGCAGGGGGCGCATGCGGCCTATTACGGTTTTAGCGCCATTTACTGGCAGGCAGCTGGCTACTCGGCCTCGGCGGTGGGGTATTTGTGGTCGCTGGGCGTGGTGGCGGAAGTCATTATCTTTGCACTGAGTAATAAACTTTTCCGCCGTTGTAGTGCACGCGATATGCTGTTGATCTCGGCGATTTGCGGCGTAGTGCGCTGGGGCATTATGGGAGCAACTACGGCGTTGCCGTGGTTGATAGTGGTGCAAATTCTGCATTGCGGCACCTTCACGGTCTGCCACCTGGCCGCCATGCGCTATATTGCCGCTCGCCAGGGTAGCGAAGTCATCCGTTTACAGGCGGTTTACTCTGCCGTCGCGATGGGCGGCAGTATCGCTATCATGACCGTTTTCGCCGGTTTCCTGTATCAATATCTGGGCCACGGCGTGTTCTGGGTGATGGCGCTGGTGGCGCTTCCGGCAATGTTTTTGCGCCCGAAAGTTGTTCCCTCATGCTGATTCGAGCATTTTGCGGATCTGCTCCTGTTGATGTGTTGTCAGTGTCAGGTCCGTATAGATCAGCGGTGGTGAAAAGAGCGGTAACGGCATGGTATAAGGAGCAATAATCAGTGCCGCGCCACGCGGAGCGCCTGTCTGCAAAAATGCCTTTACCGACATATGTTTAATGTTGAGCGGCAGTAACGTTAGTTCGCGTAACTGCTGCTCAATCTGCGCTTCTCGCTCGCTATCATTCCCGGTCAGTAGAATAATCTGTTTTTCATGCAGATCGTTTTCCTGCATTAGCCAGGCACCGAAAATCACCGCGACCAGACCACTTTCCTCATCAGAAAGATGGACGCCGTATTCACTTTCAAATCCGGCCAGCGCCGCGCGGGTGGTGCGTACCAGGCGTGGATACAGTCTGGCGAACTCTTCCGGCAGGGTATTATCAATACCGATGGCAAACAAACTGCGATTTAACGCCTGGGCGAGGTGGGTATAAAGCTGATCACATAACCCCTGTTCATCATAAAAACAAACATTTCCCAGCTCACGAAAATGGTTTACCAGACGTTTGATAGACTGACGCAATTGTCTGTCCCGCTGATGCGCATCCCGCAATGGATCGGGAACCCGCAACATGGAAAAAAGTAGTGCCATAAACAGTGGCTCATCAGGTGGTACAGGCTGGAGCGCCCGACGCTGCCAGTGGCGTCCAATTTCCTGCGCTACCTGAAATTCAAGGCAGGATTCCGCCCAGCGACGTTGGAGCGGATTAAACTGAGGCGTAATTCCAGCGTGGTGCTGCAGCAAACAATATTGCAGATACAGACACAGGAAATGAATATCGCGCGATTCAAAGCGTTTTTGCAGCCGTCGGGAGCAGAGATTCACTAACGCTTGTAGATTGGTATCGTCGTAAAAGTTACGCGCAATTCCGCGCCGCTTCAGTTCACTCTTCAGGGCGGGGGTGAATTGGCTGGTAATAAATGACGGACACAGACGGAAACCACGTCGTAGCCAGTGAAATAAACACAAACGTTGGTTAAGCACTGTACCTTCAACCCGGTAGCTACCGTCATAACCAGTCGTCAGTGTGAGTTGATGATAGCGCAGGATCTCCCGTCCTGTTTCGCTGATATCAAGACTGGCAATATCATCATCCACACCATTAAGCTCGCTGAAGGTTGCCATGGTGGCGGTCAACCCCGGCTGAAAGAGCGTCAGCAAGATCTGGCAGCGGCGCTGGGGAGCCGAAAGGACAGATGGTGGAGCAAGCGTAGGCATCATCTGTAGATCTCCCATAAGCATAATTGATAAGAATAGCTAAAGTTTGCTCAGGGAAATGGCGAAGGGAATGCTAATCATCAGAAATGTTGGCAAGCGTCACAGAATTTTTCTCATCTTAAACTGTTCTGACCAGTGGATTAGCATGTCTTAAGGTGGTTTTGTGAATGATTATCGTGCTAGCGATCATGGGTTAGTTCTGCGGATTCAACGCGCTAAGGATAAAGTCCACCATCTGTTCGCGATAAACATCGCCGTGACGATCGGAAAAAGCATCAATGTGTTCGCCATCCGGGATTAGGATCAACCGTTTTGGCTCTTTTGCCAGGCTATACAACTTTTCGCTGTGCTGCCATGGGATAACGTGATCAGCTTTACCGTGAATGAGTAAAAGCGGGATCGGGCTGACGCTGGCGATGTAATTTTCGCCGCTGTAACTCTCATCAAGTAAGTAGCCACTGCCGGGGATCATCTGGTTGGCGATAGTTGCATAAGAGGCAAATGTGGAGTCGAGGATCACCGCACGTATGCCTTCACGATCACCCTCACCAATAACAGCAAGAATATTCGCCCCGCCAATACTCTGCCCGAACAGCACCAGCCGTTGTGGGTTTACATCACTGCGATGGCGCACCACATTGATGGCGCTTTGCGTATCGTCCAGCAATCCGGCCTGGGACGGCGTGCCTTTTGATTTACCAAACCCGCGATAATCAAACATAAAAACGTTGAAATTACGCCCGGGTAACCAACTGACCAGCGGCCAGTGGGCGGACATATTTCCGGCATTGCCGTGAGCATGAATGATGGTTGCGATGGCGTTGTCAGCAGGGCCCGTCGAAGAAGGGATAAACCAGCCTTGCAGACGAGTACCGTCCTTAGCCGTAAATTCGACGGATTCCGCCGACCAGGGGTCGGGACCGTAAATTTTATCGTCAGGATAATAGAAGAAGTTGATGGCAACGCGCGGCACTAAATAAACGCAGAAGGCAACAACAAAGAGAATAAACAGAATTTTGAGAACGCGTTTGTTCACTGGCAGCGCCATAACCTTTCCTTGCGACTTCTTTATCATCCATTAATCGGGGAAAGATGGTGGGAGAGTGACGAAAGAAAGTAAAGCGGTGAGGAAGTATTTCGGAATAGCGCCTGAAAGGCGAGGGCGGGTGAGTGATATCACCCGCCTGAGTCATTAACGCTTCAGAGCGTCGCTTAACTCGTCACGCATGTTCGCCAGCATGGCTTTAACAACACGCGGGTTACCAGCAACGATGTTACCGGTCAGCATATAGTTATGACCACCGGTGAAGTCGCTGACGATGCCGCCCGCTTCACGAACCAGCAGCTCGCCTGCAGCGAAGTCCCACGGGCGCAGACCGATTTCAAAGAAACCGTCAACACGACCCGCAGCGACGTAAGCCAGATCCAGCGCCGCAGAACCGGTACGACGGAAGTCTGCACATTCGTTGAACAGTTTGCCGACGATGTTGATGTAGGTAGTGGCGTACTGTTTTGCTTTGAACGGGAAGCCGGTCGCCAGAATAGTACCGTCGAGATCGCGAGCGGTGCTGCCGCGCAGACGGTAGCCGTTCAGCTGTGCGCCCTGACCGCGAGTGGCGGTGAACAGTTCGTTACGCATAGGATCGTATACCACAGCAACTTCGGTGCGGCCTTTGATACGAACGGCGATAGATACCGCGAAGTGCGGCAGACGTTTGATAAAGTTGGTAGTGCCATCCAGTGGATCGATAACCCATTGAACATCCTGATCAGTACCTTCAAGTTCACCGCTTTCTTCGGTGATGATGGTGTGCTGTGGGTAAGATTTACGAATCGTGTCGATAATCACCGCTTCGGCAGCTTTATCTACGTTGGTCACGAAATCGTTACTGCCTTTCTGGCTCGCTTCTACAGCGTCCGGGGTTTCATAGTTTTTGGCAATTAAATTACCCGCCTTGCGCGCTGCGCGCACGGCGATGTTCAGCATCGGATGCATCGGTCTCTCTCACTGGATGTTAAAGAACGGGAAAACGGCGCAGAGTATAGCAGCGAGATCGGCATCTGTCTTCGTTTTATGATAAGATGCGCGAATAATCTTTAGACGAAGAAAGACAATGCTGCAAAATATTCGAATTGTGCTGGTGGAGACGTCACACACCGGCAATATGGGTTCTGTTGCCCGTGCCATGAAAACAATGGGATTAACCAATCTGTGGCTGGTTAATCCACTGGTGAAACCTGACTCCCAGGCTATTGCCCTGGCGGCGGGGGCCAGCGATGTGATTGGTAATGCTCACATCGTCGATACGCTCGACGAAGCGTTAGCCGGTTGTAGCCTGGTGGTGGGCACCAGCGCACGTTCCCGCACGCTGCCGTGGCCGATGCTCGACCCGCGCGAATGCGGTCTGAAAAGCGTCGCTGAAGCGGCAAATACCCCGGTGGCGCTGGTGTTTGGTCGCGAGCGCGTCGGCTTGACCAATGAAGAGTTGCAGAAATGCCATTATCATGTCGCGATTGCGGCAAACCCGGAATACAGTTCGCTGAACCTGGCAATGGCGGTTCAGGTTATTGCCTATGAAGTGCGTATGGCCTGGCTGGCAACTCAGGAAAATGGCGAGCAGGTCGAGCATGAAGAGACGCCGTATCCGCTGGTCGATGATCTGGAGCGTTTTTATGGTCATCTGGAACAAACGCTGCTGGCAACCGGTTTTATCCGTGAAAACCATCCGGGGCAGGTGATGAATAAATTGCGCCGTCTGTTTACCCGTGCGCGCCCGGAAAGCCAGGAATTGAATATCCTGCGCGGGATTCTGGCTTCTATAGAGCAGCAGAATAAAGGTAATAAGGCCGAATAACAGTGGTTGCCTGATGCGATGCTTAACGCGTCTTATCAGGCCTACAGTGAACAGAACCGTAGGTCGGATAAGGTGTTCACACCGCATCCGACAACAGGTACAAACGCCACGATAAAAAAATGGCACTGAAGGTTAAATACCCGACTAAATCAGTCAAGTAAATAGTTGACCAATTTACTCGGGAATGTCAGACTTGACCCTGCTATGCAATACCCCCACTTTTACAATAAAAAACCCCGGGCAGGGGCGAGTTTGAGGTGAAGTAAGACATGAGACTGACATCTAAAGGGCGCTATGCCGTGACCGCAATGCTTGACGTTGCGCTCAACTCTGAAGCGGGCCCGGTACCGTTGGCTGATATTTCCGAACGTCAGGGAATTTCCCTTTCTTATCTGGAACAACTGTTTTCCCGTCTGCGTAAAAATG
Organism: Shigella dysenteriae; assembly: GCF_022354085.1. Lineage (NCBI taxonomy): Bacteria > Pseudomonadati > Pseudomonadota > Gammaproteobacteria > Enterobacterales > Enterobacteriaceae > Shigella > Shigella dysenteriae. The sequence continues at coordinate 3,477,602 of NZ_CP055055.1, read as the reverse complement.
GTCTGGTTTCCAGCGTACGTGGACCAGGCGGTGGTTATCTGTTAGGCAAAGATGCCAGCAGCATCGCCGTTGGCGAAGTGATTAGCGCCGTTGACGAATCTGTAGATGCTACCCGTTGTCAGGGTAAAGGCGGTTGCCAGGGCGGCGATAAATGCCTGACCCACGCGCTGTGGCGTGATTTGAGCGACCGTCTCACCGGTTTTCTCAACAACATTACTTTAGGCGAACTGGTTAATAACCAGGAAGTGCTGGATGTGTCTGGTCGTCAGCATACTCACGACGCGCCACGCACCCGCACACAAGACGCGATCGACGTTAAGTTACGCGCTTAATAAAAAGAATTCAGAATCAGGCCGGAGTGCTAAATACTCCGTAAACACGGTCGTACATCCAGCCGGTAGCCTGATTCCTTGCATTGAGTGATGTACGGAGTTTATAGAGCAATGAAATTACCGATTTATCTCGACTACTCCGCAACCACGCCGGTGGACCCGCGTGTTGCCGAGAAAATGATGCAGTTTATGACGATGGACGGAACCTTTGGTAACCCGGCCTCCCGTTCTCACCGTTTCGGCTGGCAGGCTGAAGAAGCGGTAGATATCGCCCGTAATCAGATTGCCGATCTGGTCGGCGCTGATCCGCGTGAAATCGTCTTTACCTCTGGTGCAACCGAATCTGACAACCTGGCGATCAAAGGTGCAGCCAACTTTTATCAGAAAAAAGGCAAGCACATCATCACCAGCAAAACCGAACACAAAGCGGTACTGGATACCTGCCGTCAGCTGGAGCGCGAAGGTTTCGAAGTCACCTACCTGGCACCGCAGCGTAACGGTATTATCGACCTGAAAGAACTCGAAGCGGCGATGCGTGACGACACCATCCTCGTTTCTATCATGCACGTGAATAACGAAATCGGCGTGGTACAGGATATTGCGGCTATCGGCGAAATGTGCCGTGCTCGTGGCATTATCTATCACGTTGATGCAACCCAGAGCGTGGGCAAACTGCCTATCGACCTGAGCCAGTTGAAAGTTGACCTGATGTCTTTCTCCGGTCACAAAATCTATGGCCCGAAAGGTATCGGTGCGCTGTATGTGCGTCGTAAACCGCGCGTACGCATCGAAGCGCAAATGCACGGCGGCGGTCACGAACGCGGTATGCGTTCCGGCACTCTGCCTGTTCACCAGATCGTCGGAATGGGCGAAGCCTATCGCATCGCAAAAGAAGAGATGGCGACCGAGATGGAACGTCTGCGCGGCCTGCGTAACCGTCTGTGGAACGGCATCAAAGATATCGAAGAAGTTTACCTGAACGGTGACCTGGAACACGGTGCGCCGAACATTCTCAACGTCAGCTTCAACTACGTTGAAGGTGAGTCGCTGATTATGGCGCTGAAAGACCTCGCGGTTTCTTCCGGTTCCGCCTGTACGTCAGCAAGCCTCGAACCGTCCTACGTGCTGCGCGCGCTGGGGCTGAACGACGAGCTGGCACATAGCTCTATCCGTTTCTCTTTAGGTCGTTTTACTACTGAAGAAGAGATCGACTACACCATCGAGTTAGTTCGCAAATCCATCGGTCGTCTGCGTGACCTTTCTCCGCTGTGGGAAATGTACAAGCAGGGCGTGGATCTGAACAGCATCGAATGGGCTCATCATTAATCGGTATCGGAATCAGGAGAATTTATAATGGCTTACAGCGAAAAAGTTATCGACCATTACGAGAATCCGCGTAACGTGGGTTCCTTTGACAACAACGACGAGAACGTCGGCAGCGGCATGGTGGGTGCACCGGCCTGTGGCGACGTGATGAAGTTGCAGATTAAAGTCAACGATGAAGGTATCATTGAAGACGCGCGTTTTAAAACTTACGGCTGCGGTTCCGCTATCGCTTCCAGCTCCCTGGTCACCGAATGGGTGAAAGGGAAGTCTCTCGACGAAGCGCAGGCGATCAAAAACACCGATATTGCTGAAGAACTTGAACTGCCGCCGGTGAAAATTCACTGTTCTATTCTGGCAGAAGACGCGATCAAAGCCGCCATTGCGGACTATAAAAGCAAACGTGAAGCAAAATAAGAGTTGAGGTTTGGTTATGTCGATTACACTGAGCGACAGTGCAGCAGCGCGAGTAAATACCTTTCTGGCTAACCGCGGCAAAGGGTTTGGCCTGCGTCTGGGCGTGAGAACCTCCGGATGTTCAGGTATGGCTTATGTACTGGAATTTGTTGACGAACCGACGCCGGAAGACATCGTGTTTGAAGACAAAGGCGTGAAAGTCGTGGTCGATGGCAAAAGCCTGCAATTTCTGGACGGTACGCAGCTGGACTTCGTAAAAGAAGGCCTGAACGAAGGGTTTAAATTCACCAACCCGAACGTTAAAGATGAGTGTGGTTGCGGCGAAAGCTTCCACGTTTGATGCGCATACCGATAACCCCACCGTGGTCGCCTGCGCGTGGGGTTTGTTTTACCTGATTCGCCGTTATCGCGGCGGATCGCAGCCCTGAGAATGTTATGGATTACTTCACCCTCTTTGGCTTGCCTGCCCGTTATCAACTCGATACCCAGGCGCTGAGCCTGCGTTTTCAGGATCTACAACGTCAGTATCATCCTGATAAATTCGCCAGCGGAAGCCAGGCGGAACAACTCGCCGCCGTACAGCAATCTGCAACCATTAACCAGGCCTGGCAAACGCTGCGTCATCCGTTAATGCGCGCGGAATATTTGCTTTCTTTGCACGGCTTTGATCTCGCCAGCGAGCAGCATACTGTGCGCGACACCGCGTTCCTGATGGAACAGTTGGAGCTGCGCGAAGAGCTGGACGAGATCGAACAGGCGAAAGATGAAGCGCGGCTGGAAAGCTTTATCAAACGTGTGAAAAAGATGTTTGATACCCGCCATCAGTTGATGGTTGAACAGTTAGACAACGAGACCTGGGACGCGGCGGCGGATACCGTGCGTAAGCTGCGTTTTCTCGATAAACTGCGAAGCAGTGCCGAACAACTCGAAGAAAAACTGCTCGATTTTTAATTTCTGGAAGCTAAACATGGCCTTATTACAAATTAGTGAACCTGGTTTGAGTGCTGCGCCGCATCAGCGTCGTCTGGCGGCCGGTATTGACCTGGGCACAACCAACTCGCTGGTGGCGACAGTGCGCAGCGGTCAGGCCGAAACGTTAGCCGACCATGAAGGCCGTCACCTGCTGCCATCTGTTGTTCACTATCAACAGCAAGGGCATTCGGTGGGTTATGACGCGCGTACTAATGCAGCGCTCGATACCGCCAACACAATTAGTTCTGTTAAACGCCTGATGGGACGCTCGCTGGCTGATATCCAGCAACGCTATCCGCATCTGCCTTATCAATTCCAGGCCAGCGAAAACGGCCTGCCGATGATTGAAACGGCGGCGGGGCTGCTGAACCCGGTGCGCGTTTCTGCGGACATCCTCAAAGCACTGGCGGCGCGGGCAACTGAAGCCCTGGCAGGCGAGCTGGATGGTGTAGTTATCACCGTTCCGGCGTACTTTGACGATGCCCAGCGTCAGGGCACCAAAGACGCGGCGCGTCTGGCGGGCCTTCACGTCCTGCGCTTACTTAACGAACCGACCGCTGCGGCTATCGCCTACGGGCTGGATTCCGGTCAGGAAGGCGTGATCGCCGTTTATGACCTCGGTGGCGGGACGTTTGATATTTCCATTCTGCGCTTAAGTCGCGGCGTGTTTGAAGTGCTGGCAACCGGCGGTGATTCCGCGCTCGGCGGCGATGATTTCGACCATCTGCTGGCGGATTACATTCGCGAGCAGGCGGGCATTCCTGATCGTAGCGATAACCGCGTTCAGCGTGAACTGCTGGATGCCGCCATTGCAGCCAAAATCGCGCTGAGCGATGCGGACTCCGTGACCGTTAACGTTGCGGGCTGGCAGGGCGAAATCAGCCGTGAACAATTCAATGAACTGATCGCGCCACTGGTAAAACGAACCTTACTGGCTTGTCGTCGCGCGCTGAAAGACGCGGGTGTAGAAGCTGATGAAGTGCTGGAAGTGGTGATGGTGGGCGGTTCTACTCGCGTGCCGCTGGTGCGTGAACGGGTAGGCGAATTTTTCGGTCGTCCACCGCTGACTTCCATCGACCCGGATAAAGTCGTCGCTATTGGCGCGGCGATTCAGGCGGATATTCTGGTGGGTAACAAGCCAGACAGCGAAATGCTGCTGCTTGATGTGATCCCACTGTCGCTGGGCCTCGAAACGATGGGCGGCCTGGTGGAGAAAGTGATTCCGCGTAATACCACTATTCCGGTGGCCCGCGCTCAGGATTTCACCACCTTTAAAGATGGTCAGACGGCGATGTCTATCCATGTAATGCAGGGTGAGCGCGAACTGGTGCAGGACTGCCGCTCACTGGCGCGTTTTGCGCTGCGTGGTATTCCGGCGCTACCGGCTGGCGGTGCGCATATTCGCGTGACGTTCCAGGTCGATGCCGACGGTCTTTTGAGCGTGACGGCGATGGAGAAATCCACCGGCGTTGAGGCGTCTATTCAGGTCAAACCGTCTTACGGTCTGACCGATAGCGAAATCGCTTCGATGATCAAAGACTCAATGAGCTATGCCGAGCAGGACGTAAAAGCCCGAATGCTGGCAGAACAAAAAGTAGAAGCGGCGCGTGTGCTGGAAAGTCTGCACGGCGCGCTGGTTGCTGATGCCGCGCTGTTAAGCGCCGCAGAACGTCAGGTCATTGACGATGCTGCCGCTCACCTGAGTGAAGTGGCGCAGGGCGATGACGTTGACGCCATCGAACAAGCGATTAAAAACGTAGACAAACAAACCCAGGATTTCGCCGCTCGCCGCATGGACCAGTCGGTTCGTCGTGCGCTGAAAGGCCATTCCGTGGACGAGGTTTAATATGCCAAAGATTGTTATTTTGCCTCATCAGGAGCTCTGCCCTGATGGCGCTGTTCTGGAAGCTAATAGCGGTGAAACCATTCTCGACGCAGCTCTGCGTAACGGTATCGAGATTGAACACGCCTGTGAAAAATCCTGTGCTTGCACCACCTGCCACTGCATCGTTCGTGAAGGTTTTGACTCACTGCCGGAAAGCTCAGAGCAGGAAGACGACATGCTGGACAAAGCCTGGGGACTGGAGCCGGAAAGCCGTTTAAGCTGCCAGGCGCGCGTCACCGACGAAGATTTAGTGGTCGAAATCCCGCGTTACACTATCAACCATGCGCGTGAGCATTAACAGAGGTTAGTATGGGACTTAAGTGGACTGATAGCCGCGAAATTGGCGAAGCACTGTACGATGCGTATCCCGATCTTGATCCGAAAACGGTTCGATTCACCGATATGCATCAGTGGATTTGCGATCTGGAAGATTTCGACGACGACCCGCAGGCATCCAACGAGAAAATCCTCGAAGCGATTTTGTTAGTCTGGCTGGACGAAGCCGAGTAAATGAACGGGCTGCCTGGGGGTAGCCCGTTTTGCTGTTAAACGAATAAGGATAACTAAAATGACAGAAGCGATGAAAATTACCCTTTCTACCCAACCTGCCGACGCGCGCTGGGGAGAAAAAGCAACTTACAGCATTAATAATGATGGCATTACCCTGCATTTGAACGGGGCAGACGATCTGGGGCTGATCCAGCGTGCGGCGCGCAAGATTGACGGTCTGGGCATCAAGCATGTTCAGCTAAGCGGTGAAGGCTGGGATGCGGATCGCTGCTGGGCATTCTGGCAAGGTTACAAAGCCCCGAAAGGCACGCGTAAAGTGGAGTGGCCGGATCTGGACGATGCCCAGCGCCAGGAACTCGATAACCGCCTGATGATCATCGACTGGGTGCGTGACACCATCAACGCACCGGCGGAAGAGCTGGGGCCATCGCAACTGGCACAGCGTGCTGTTGATCTGATCAGCAACGTCGCGGGCGATCGTGTGACTTATCGGATCACCAAAGGCGAAGATCTGCGTGAGCAAGGTTATATGGGGCTGCACACCGTCGGACGCGGTTCAGAACGTTCTCCGGTATTGCTGGCGCTGGATTACAACCCAACTGGCGATAAAGAAGCGCCAGTGTACGCGTGCCTGGTAGGTAAAGGTATCACTTTTGACTCCGGTGGCTACAGCATCAAACAGACTGCGTTTATGGACTCGATGAAGTCGGACATGGGCGGCGCGGCAACGGTTACCGGGGCGCTGGCATTTGCCATTACGCGCGGACTGAACAAGCGCGTGAAGCTGTTCCTCTGCTGTGCGGATAACCTGATTAGCGGCAATGCGTTCAAGCTGGGCGATATCATCACCTATCGCAACGGTAAAAAAGTTGAAGTGATGAACACTGATGCCGAAGGGCGTCTGGTGCTTGCCGATGGTCTGATTGATGCCAGTGCGCAGAAACCGGAAATGATCATTGATGCGGCGACCCTCACCGGGGCGGCGAAAACTGCGCTGGGTAATGATTATCACGCGCTGTTCAGTTTTGACGATGCGCTTGCCGGTCGTTTGCTGGCGAGTGCCTCACAAGAGAACGAACCATTCTGGCGTCTGCCGCTGGCGGAATTCCACCGCAGCCAGCTGCCGTCTAACTTTGCCGAACTGAACAATACCGGAAGCGCGGCGTATCCGGCAGGCGCGAGCACGGCAGCGGGCTTCCTGTCGCACTTTGTTGAGAACTATCAGCAAGGCTGGCTGCATATCGACTGCTCGGCGACTTACCGTAAAGCGCCGGTTGAACAGTGGTCTGCGGGTGCTACGGGACTTGGTGTGCGCACGATTGCTAATCTGTTAACGGCGTAAACTAATATGCCGGATGCGGCGTAAACGCCTTATCCGGCCTACAAAGTATTGCAAATTCAACAAATTGTGAATCCCTTGTAGGCCTGATAAGTATGGCGCATCAGGCACTTGTGCCCCGAACGTTGAATGAATTGTGGTTCTTATGTCCGAAACAAAAAATGAACTTGAAGACCTGCTGGAAAAAGCAGCAACCGAACCGGCGCACCGCCCGGCCTTTTTCCGTACTCTACTGGAATCCACCGTCTGGGTGCCTGGTACGGCGGCGCAGGGCGAGGCTGTGGTTGAAGATAGCGCGCTTGATTTACAGCACTGGGAAAAAGAAGACGGCACCAGCGTCATTCCTTTTTTTACCTCGTTAGAAGCACTTCAACAGGCGGTTGAAGACGAACAGGCATTTGTCGTAATGCCCGTTCGCACATTGTTTGAGATGACCCTTGGCGAAACGCTCTTCCTTAATGCCAAACTGCCGACCGGTAAAGAATTTATGCCGCGTGAAATCAGTTTGTTGATTGGTGAAGAGGGAAATCCGCTGAGCAGCCAGGAAATCCTGGAAGGCGGTGAATCGCTGATATTATCGGAAGTCGCAGAGCCGCCAGCACAAATGATTGATTCACTCACCACCTTATTTAAAACTATTAAGCCGGTGAAGCGTGCTTTTATATGTTCAATTAAAGAGAACGAAGAGGCACAGCCTAATTTACTTATTGGCATTGAAGCCGATGGTGATGTCGAAGAAATTATTCAGGCGGCGGGAAGTGTAGCGACCGATACATTACCTGCCGATGAACCAATCGATATTTGTCAGGTGAAAAAAGGGGAAAAAGGAATTAGCCACTTTATTACCGAACATATTGCGCCATTCTATGAACGTCGTTGGGGTGGTTTTTTGCGTGACTTTAAACAGAACCGGATAATCTAAAATATGCCGCCCCAAAGGGCGGCATTCGGGCTTACCTGCTGTTCTGAAGGTTGTTAACCACCAGTAAATTGTTGCCGGAGAGACTCAGGTTATTATTTACCTCGGTTAACAGCGCACCAGAAACAATAAGTACGATACAAAAGCACCGTATCTTCATTGTGCGGTCCATGCGAAGACCGCATCACGACAGCACCACTGGCGATATTGCCGCGATAGCAAGCGCTGTGAAACACCTGCATTTACGGCCACGGAACATCCTTTCCTAAAGCCAGCGCCCGTTTGCGAGACGGCGGAAAGGGCCAGTGTCGATAATACGCTAAATAAACAATAATTACTCTCTTTTGCTTGACAAAAAGAGAGTTGCTGGCGAATATTGCTCTGCTGTGAAGCACCTGCGTTGCTCATGCAACACAAGTCAATCTGCTGGAGAGGCCGCGAACCAAACCGGCAACAAATAACCGCCTGATTTTGGCGGTTTTTTGTTGCTTAAAGAAAGTGAATTTACATGTTTAAGTAATATCTTTTACCGGTTAGTATTTTTAATATTGAGCGGGATTTGTTTATATTTGTCTGAATTCGGACTAATAAGCCAGGTCATTTTAATATCGAACATATTGCGCCATTCTATGAACGTCGCTGGGGTGGTTTTTTGCGTGACTTTAAACAGAATCGGATAATCTAAATATGCCGCCCCAAAGGGCGGCATTCGGGCTTACCTGCTGTTCTGAAGGTTGTTAACCACCAGTAAATTGTTGCCGGAGAGACTCAGGTTATTATTTACCTCGGTTAACAGCGCACCAGAAACAATAAGTACGATACAGAAGCACCGTATCTTCATTGTGCGGTCCATGCGAAGACCGCATCACGACAGCACCACTGGCGATATTGCCGCGATAGCAAGCACTGTGGGGTGCCTGTATTTACGGTCATGGAACATCCTTTCCTAAAGCCAGCGCCCGTTTGCGAGACGGCGAAAAGGGCCATTAAGAATAATACTCTTATGTTTGAATAATTACTCTGTTTATTATCTTGACACAGCCAGGCATAAAAGAGAGTATTTCAACACTGTGGGGTGCCTGCGTTGCTCCGGCAACACAAGTCAACCTGCTGGAAAGGCCGCGAACCAGACCAGCAATAAAAAACCGCCAAATTCGGCGGTTTTTTATTTTCGGCGGTTTTTTATTGCCTGTAAAAAGCTTATTTCAATGGCTCAACCGGTAAATCTGCCCGCGCGCCCCATTCACTCCATGCGCCGTCGTACAGTTTCACGTTTGGCACATCCAGCGTCGCGAGTGCCAACAAAACCACGGCTGCTGTTACACCAGAGCCGCAGCTGACGATAATCGGTTTGTCATAGCTGACGCCGCGACCAAAAAATATCGCATCCAGTTCATCGGTCGTTTTTAGTTCGCCTTCGCGCACCAGTTCCGTCCACGGAACGTTCAATGCACCGGGAATATGTCCGCGACGTAAACCTGGGCGAGGTTCATCAACTTCTGCGTTAAAACGTGCAGCCGGGCGGGCATCAATAATTTGCGCCGTATTTTCATGGCTTGCCAATAACACATCGGTTACTTTCACCACTGCTTCAGGATTAAACGCGGCGTTAAACTCTCCTTCCGGCAGCTCTACTGCACCTTCTTCTAACAACAGATCATCGCGCTGCCAGCCTGCAAGTCCACCCCCCAGAATCGACACTTTCTCTACACCAAAGGTGCGCAGCATCCACCATGCTCGTGGGGCTGAGAAAAGATTACCTTCGTCATAGACAATCAGGTGCTTATCCTGGTTAACGCCTAATTCACGCATCGCCACGGCGAACGTTTCCGGGCGCGGCAGCATGTGCGGAAGCGGGGAAGTGTGATCAGAAAGCGCTTCGATATCAAAAAACACTGCGCCGGGAATATGTCCATTCAGATACTCCAGAGCAACGTTACGATCCTCCTGTCCAGGCGACGCCATGCGGGCATCGATAATCTGAATTTCCGGGTCATCAATATGTTCGGCGAGCCAGTCGGCTCCTACAAACCATGTCGTGGACATAGGCATCTCCATTTTTGCCGGGGTTAGGCTAAATTGTCGGATGTTTAGTGAAAAGCGACAAGCAAAAGAGGCTGATTTGGCTGTCTGAGCCACAATTCTCACTAAAATTCGGATTGTATGGGCGTGATACTGAATTACATAACGTAAATTCTCACGCATAATAATTATTCGACGTTGCTAACGGGCCATTGTGGCAGGGATGAAAAATGAAAAAGTTACGCGTAGCCGCCTGCATGCTAATGCTGGCGCTGGCAGGGTGCGACAACAACGATAACGCGCCAACAGCGGTGAAAAAAGATGCGCCTTCTGAAGTTACTAAAGCGGCCTCTTCAGAAAACGCGAGTTCAGCAAAACTCTCCGTGCCGGAGCGACAAAAACTGGCCCAACAGAGTGCCGGTAAGGTGCTGACATTGCTGGATCTCTCTGAAGTCCAACTTGATGGTGCAGCCACGCTGGTGCTGACGTTCTCCATCCCTCTCGACCCGGATCAGGATTTCTCACGCGTTATTCATGTCGTCGATAAAAAAAGCGGCAAAGTGGATGGTGCCTGGGAGCTGTCAGATAATCTTAAAGAGCTGCGTTTACGCCACCTCGAACCGAAACGTGATTTGATCGTTACTATTGGCAAGGAGGTCAAAGCACTCAACAACGCAACCTTCAGTAAAGATTACGAAAAAACTATAACTACCCGCGACATCCAACCCAGCGTCGGTTTTGCCAGCCGTGGTTCGCTGCTGCCTGGTAAAGTCGTTGAAGGGCTGCCGGTAATGGCGCTCAACGTTAATAATGTCGATGTTAACTTCTTCCGCGTTAAGCCAGAATCTCTGCCAGCATTCATTAGCCAATGGGAATACCGCAATTCGCTGGCGAACTGGCAGTCAGACAAACTGCTGCAGATGGCGGATCTGGTCTACACCGGACGGTTTGATCTCAATCCTGCGCGTAACACCCGTGAAAAATTATTGCTGCCGCTGGGCGATATCAAACCGCTTCAGCAGGCGGGCGTGTATCTGGCTGTGATGAATCAGGCTGGACGTTACGATTACAGTAATCCCGCGACGCTGTTTACGTTAAGTGATATCGGCGTTTCAGCTCACCGTTATCACAATCGTCTGGATATCTTTACCCAAAGTCTGGAAAACGGCGCGGCCCAGCAAGGAATTGAAGTCTCTTTATTAAATGAGAAAGGGCAGACTCTGACTCAGGCAACCAGTGACGCTCAGGGGCATGTGCAGCTGGAAAATGATAAAAACGCCGCATTATTGCTGGCACGTAAAGACGGTCAGACAACGCTACTCGATTTAAAACTTCCGGCGCTGGACTTAGCAGAATTTAACATTGCTGGCGCGCCAGGCTATAGCAAACAGTTTTTCATGTTTGGCCCGCGCGATCTTTATCGCCCGGGTGAAACGGTAATCCTCAATGGTTTGCTGCGTGATGCAGACGGTAAAGCGTTGCCCAATCAACCCATCAAGTTAGACGTGATTAAACCCGATGGGCAGGTACTCAGGAGCGTCGTTAGTCAGCCGGAAAATGGCCTCTACCACTTTACCGGGCCACTCGATAGCAATGCGGCAACCGGTATGTGGCATATTCGCGCTAACACGGGCGATAACCAGTATCGGATGTGGGATTTCCACGTCGAAGATTTTATGCCAGAGCGTATGGCGCTGAATCTGACCGGTGAGAAAACCCCGCTTACGCCGAATGATGAAGTGAAATTCTCGGTGGTGGGATACTACCTGTACGGTGCGCCTGCTAATGGTAATACTTTGCAAGGGCAACTTTTCCTGCGCCCACTGCGTGAGGCTGTGTCAGCCTTACCTGGTTTTGAATTCGGCGATATAGCTGCCGAAAACCTTTCCCGCACGCTGGATGAAGTTCAGTTGACGCTGGATGATAAAGGGCGCGGCGAAGTTTCTACAGAAAGCCAGTGGAAGGAAACGCATTCCCCATTACAGGTTATTTTCCAGGGTAGTTTGCTGGAATCGGGCGGTCGCCCAGTGACGCGCCGCGCTGAGCAGGCTATCTGGCCTGCCGATGCATTGCCGGGGCTCCGTCCGCAGTTCGCCTCGAAATCGGTTTACGATTATCGCACTGACAGCACGGTGAAACAGCCCATTGTTGATGAAGGCAGTAACGCCGCTTTTGACATCGTTTATAGCGATGCGCAAGGCGTGAAAAAAGCCGTGTCGGGCTTGCAGGTGCGCCTGATTCGCGAACGCCGCGATTACTACTGGAACTGGTCAGAAGATGAAGGCTGGCAATCACAGTTTGATCAAAAAGATCTGATTGAAAATGAACAAACTCTGGATCTGAAAGCGGACGAAACCGGCAAGGTCAGTTTCCCGGTAGAGTGGGGCGCTTATCGTCTGGAAGTCAAAGCGCCGAATGAAGCGGTCAGTAGTGTGCGTTTCTGGGCTGGCTATAGCTGGCAGGACAACAGCGACGGGAGCGGTGCCGTGCGACCCGACCGTGTCACGCTGAAACTAGATAAAGCCAGTTATCGCCCTGGCGATACCATTAAGTTGCATATTGCCGCGCCAACGGCGGGTAAAGGTTATGCGATGGTCGAGTCCAGTGAAGGGCCGCTGTGGTGGCAAGAGATTGATGTTCCGGCTCAAGGGCTGGATCTGACGATTCCGGTCGATAAAACCTGGAATCGTCATGATCTGTATTTAAGTACGCTGGTAGTACGTCCTGGCGATAAATCTCGCTCCGCGACGCCAAAACGCGCGGTTGGTGTGTTGCATCTGCCGCTTGGTGATGAAAACCGTCGCCTCGATCTGGCGCTGGAAACACCAGCAAAAATGCGTCCCAATCAACCATTAACCGTGAAAATTAAAGCCAGCACTAAAAATGGCGAGAAGCCTAAACAGGTGAATGTGCTGGTGTCTGCCGTTGATAGTGGTGTGCTGAATATTACTGACTACGTCACGCCAGATCCGTGGCAGGCGTTCTTTGGTCAGAAACGCTATGGCGCAGACATTTACGATATTTACGGTCAGGTTATTGAAGGTCAGGGGCGTCTGGCAGCTCTGCGTTTCGGTGGCGATGGTGATGAGCTGAAACGTGGTGGTAAACCGCCGGTCAATCACGTCAATATTGTCGCGCAGCAGGCGCTGCCGGTAACGCTCAACGAACAGGGCGAAGGCTCGGTTACACTGCCGATTGGCGATTTTAACGGTGAATTGCGCGTCATGGCGCAAGCCTGGACGGCAGATGACTTCGGTAGCAACGAAAGCAAAGTGATAGTTGCCGCACCGGTGATTGCTGAACTGAACATGCCGCGCTTTATGGCGAGTGGCGATACCTCGCGTCTGACGCTGGATATCACTAATCTTACCGATAAACCGCAAAAACTGAACGTTGCCCTGACCGCCAGTGGTTTGCTTGAACTGGTCAGCGATTTACCCGCAGCCGTTGAATTAGCGCCAGGTGTGCGTACTACGCTGTTTATCCCGGTGCGAGCATTGCCGGGTTATGGCGATGGAGAAATTCAGGCCACCATTAGCGGGTTAGCGTTACCGGGTGAAACCGTTGCCGATCAGCATAAGCAGTGGAAAATCGGCGTCCGTCCGGCGTTCCCGGCACAAACGGTTAATTACGGTACGGCGTTACAGCCTGGTGAGACATGGGCGATTCCGGCGGATGGATTGCAAAACTTCTCGCCTGTTACGCTGGAAGGGCAATTGTTGTTGAGCGGCAAACCACCGCTGAACATCGCACGTTATATCAAAGAGTTAAAAGCGTATCCGTACGGCTGTCTTGAGCAAACCGCCAGCGGCCTGTTCCCGTCACTTTATACCAACGCAGCCCAACTGCAGGCGTTGGGCATCAAAGGCGACAGTGATGAGAAACGCCGTGCATCGGTCGATATCGGCATTTCCCGTTTGCTGCAAATGCAACGTGATAACGGCGGCTTTGCGCTGTGGGATAAAAACGGTGACGAAGAGTACTGGCTGACGGCTTACGTGATGGATTTCCTGGTCCGCGCAGGCGAACAGGGTTACAGCGTGCCGACAGACGCCATTAACCGGGGTAATGAGCGTCTGCTGCGCTATTTACAAGATCCGGGCATGATGTCGATCCCGTACGCGGATAATCTCAAAGCCAGTAAATTCGCCGTACAGTCATACGCTGCGCTGGTGTTGGCCCGTCAGCAAAAGGCTCCGCTGGGTGCGCTGCGTGAAATCTGGGAGCATCGTGCAGATGCCGCTTCTGGTTTACCGCTGCTGCAACTTGGCGTTGCGCTGAAAACCATGGGTGATGCGACGCGTGGTGAAGAAGCGATTGCGCTGGCGCTAAAAACGCCGCGTAATAGTGATGAGCGGATATGGCTGGGTGATTACGGTAGTCCACTGCGCGACAACGCGTTGATGCTCTCCTTGCTGGAAGAGAACAAACTGCTACCCGATGAGCAGTACTCCCTGCTGAACACACTTTCGCAGCAGGCGTTTGGTGAACGCTGGCTATCGACGCAGGAAAGTAACGCGTTGTTCCTGGCTGCCCGTACGATTCAGGATTTACCAGGTAAATGGCAGGCGCAAACCTCTTTCTCAACTGAGCCGCTGACAGGCGAGAAAGCGCAAAACAGCAATCTGAATAGCGATCAACTTGCCACCTTGCAGGTGACCAACAGTGGCGAGCAGCCGTTATGGCTGCGTGTGGATGCCAGCGGTTATCCGCAATCCGCACCTTTACCGGCGAACAATGTGCTGCAAATTGAGCGTCATATTCTTGGTACTGATGGTAAGAGCAAATCGCTGGACTCGTTACGTAGCGGCGATCTGGTGCTGGTCTGGTTGCAGGTAAAAGCCAGTAACAGCGTGCCGGATGCGTTAGTCGTGGATCTGCTGCCTGCGGGTCTGGAACTGGAAAACCAGAATCTGGCGAACGGTAGCGCCAGCCTGGAGCAAAGTGGTGGCGAAGTGCAGAACTTACTGAACCAGATGCAGCAGGCGAGTATTAAGCACATTGAGTTCCGTGACGATCGCTTTGTGGCGGCGGTTGCCGTTGATGAATACCAACCGGTAACGCTGGTGTATCTGGCGCGGGCGGTGACGCCGGGAACGTATCAGGTACCGCAACCGATGGTGGAATCAATGTATGTTCCCCAATGGCGGGCGACCGGCGCGGCTGAAGATTTGCTGATTGTCAGACCGTAAATGCCTCGCTTGTTAACCAAACGCGGCTGCTGGATAACGCTGGCAGCTGCGCCATTTCTCCTTTTTCTTGCAGCGTGGGGAGCAGATAAACTCTGGCCTCTACCGCTGCATGAAGTCAATCCCGCACGAGTGGTCGTGGCGCAGGATGGTACGCCGCTCTGGCGCTTCGCCGATGCTGACGGCATCTGGCGTTATCCGGTAACAATCGAAGATGTTTCTCCACGTTACCTTGAAGCGCTGATCAATTATGAAGATCGCTGGTTCTGGAAGCATCCGGGGGTGAATCCATTCTCGGTGGCGCGCGCAGCATGGCAAGATCTCACTTCGGGACGGGTTATTTCCGGTGGCAGCACGCTCACTATGCAGGTTGCTCGTCTGCTTGATCCTCACCCCAAAACATTTGGCGGCAAAATTCGCCAGCTCTGGCGCGCGTTGCAACTGGAATGGCATCTGTCTAAGCGTGAAATTCTGACCTTGTATCTTAACCGCGCTCCGTTTGGCGGTACGTTGCAGGGGATCGGTGCGGCAAGTTGGGCTTATCTCGGAAAATCGCCTGCGAATTTAAGCTATTCCGAGGCGGCAATGCTGGCGGTGTTACCGCAAGCGCCCAGCCGACTGCGCCCGGATCGTTGGCCGGAGCGTGCCGAAGCCGCGCGTAATAAAGTGCTCGAACGGATGGCCGTGCAAGGTGTGTGGTCCCGTGAGCAGGTAAAAGAGTCAAGGGAAGAACCCATCTGGCTGGCACCCCGACAAATGCCGCAACTTGCACCGCTGTTTTCGCGCATGATGCTCGGTAAAAGCAAAAGCGACAAAATCGTTACTACGCTGGATGCCGGTCTTCAACGACGTCTGGAAGAACTGGCGCAAAACTGGAAAGGACGTTTACCACCGCGCAGCTCACTGGCGATGATCGTGGTTGATCATACCGATATGCGTGTTCGCGGCTGGGTGGGTTCGGTTGATCTCAACGATGATTCACGCTTTGGTCATGTTGATATGGTCAATGCGATCCGATCGCCAGGATCGGTGCTCAAACCGTTTGTTTACGGTCTGGCGCTGGATGAAGGATTGATCCACCCGGCATCACTGCTGCAAGACGTCCCCCGGCGTACCGGTGATTACCGACCTGGCAACTTTGACAGCGGTTTTCATGGCCCGATCAGCATGAGCGAGGCGCTGGTGCGCTCGCTGAATTTACCTGCTGTGCAGGTGCTGGAAGCCTATGGACCGAAACGGTTTGCGGCAAAGTTACGCAATGTTGGATTGCCGTTATATTTGCCCAACGGTGCTGCGCCGAATCTTTCGCTCATTCTCGGCGGCGCTGGTGCGAAACTGGAAGATATGGCGGCAGCGTATACCGCGTTTGCTCGCCACGGCAAGGCAGGCAAATTGCGCTTACAGCCTGACGATCCGCTGCTTGAACGGCCTTTAATGTCGTCGGGGGCGGCGTGGATCATTCGCCGGATTATGGCTGATGAAGCGCAACCCTTGCCGGATGGTACCTTGCCGCGCGTCGCCCCACTGGCATGGAAAACGGGCACCAGCTATGGCTATCGTGACGCCTGGGCGATTGGGGTTAATGCTCGCTATGTCATTGGGATCTGGACTGGCAGACCGGATGGCACGCCGGTTGTTGGTCAGTTTGGCTTTGCCAGTGCTGTACCGCTGTTGAATCAGGTCAATAATATTTTACTGTCGCGCAGTGCGAATCTGCCGGAAGACCCGCGCCCGAACTCAGTCACTCGTGGCGTTATCTGCTGGCCGGGCGGACAGTCTTTGCCGGAAGGTGACGGTAACTGTCGCCGCCGCCTGGCAACCTGGTTGCTGGACGGGAGCCAGCCGCCAACTCTATTACTGCCGGAGCAGGAAGGCATTAATGGCATTCGTTTCCCCATCTGGCTGGATGAAAATGGCAAACGTGTTGCCGCTGATTGCCCGCAAGCGCGACAAGAAATGATAAATGTCTGGCCGCTACCGCTGGAACCCTGGTTGCCCGCATCAGAACGTCGCGCTGTGCGCTTACCACCGGCCTCGACAATTTGCCCGCCATACGGTCACGATGCCCAGCTCCCGCTGCAGCTGACAGGCGTTCGCGATGGCGAGATTATTAAACGTTTACCGGGCGCAGCGGAAGCGACTTTGCCGTTGCAATCAAGTGGAGGGGCAGGTGAACGCTGGTGGTTTCTGAATGGCGAACCGTTAACTGAACGCGGGCGCAACGTGACCCTGCATTTGACGGATAAAGGTGATTATCAATTGCTGGTGATGGATGACGTAGGGCAAATCGCGTCAGTACATTTTTCATTTCAGTGAAATATACAAAATATTTATTAATCTAATTATGGTATTTATATTTGGAATGCATTAATAATTTAATAATCTCACGTTTTTTTAAACGACTAATTATTTGATTGTTATCAGCATTGTTCTCGAATAAATACGTGAATATTTATTTTTTCATTTTCGGGAACGCAAGATGGATACGCCAGACGAAAAGGAACGCATTACATTTCCGCAAGTATCACGACGTAGTTTTTTACAAGCGACTTCCGCGCTTATCACTTTGCCTTTTATTTCTTCTACCGCAAAGGCGCAATCCCCAGATGCGTCGCCAGAAGTTACAGCTCCAGTAGCTGATAAAGTCGTGCCCACCTGTAGCACATTTGACTGCGGTGGTAAGTGCGATATTCGGGCGCATATGCGCGACGGCGTGGTGACGCAAATTACCACGCTTCCCGATAACGAACTGGATCCACAAATGCCGATTATGCGCGCCTGTGTTCGTGGTCGCGGCTATCGTAAATTTGTTTATCATCCAGACCGCCTGAAATATCCGATGAAGCGGGTAGGTAAACGAGGCGAGGGTAAATTTGAGCGTATCTCATGGGATGAGGCGACGACCTTAATTGCCGATAACCTGAAAAGGATCACGCAACAATATGGCCCGGCTTCACGTTATGTCCATGTCGGGACGGCTGTTTCTGGTGGAACATTTTCTGGCGATGCGATGGCGCGTCGGCTGTTAAATTTAACCGGTGGTTATCTTGAATATTATCACTCAGTTAGTCTGGGTAATACTGCGGCGGCAACGCCTTACACGTATGGCGTGGCGGCCAGCGGTAACTCGATGGATACTCTTCTGGATACCAAACTGGTGATCCTCTGGGGGCATAACCCAACGGAAACCATCTTCGGTCACACCAATTACTTTTTTCAAAAAATGAAGCAAAACGGTACACGTTTTATCGTGGTGGATCCGCGCTATTCCGACACCGTATCTTCACTTGCCGATCAGTGGATCCCGCTGTTGCCGACCACGGACAATGCGTTGATGGACGCGATGATGTACGTCATTATCAGCGAGAATCTCCACGATAAGACATTTATCGACACATATACTCTCGGTTTTGATGAAAACTCTATGCCAGAAGGCGTACCAGCCAACGAATCGTTGGTTGCCTACCTTTTTGGCGCAAAAGATGGGATACACAAAACGCCGGAATGGGCAGAAAAAATTACCCACGTTCCAGCACAATCCATTCGTCAACTGGCACGCGATTACGCCACTACAAAACCCGCAGCGTTGATTCAGGGATGGGGGCCACAGCGACATATTTGCGGCGAACGCACCGCCCGAGGTTCAACTTTACTGGCCTCGATTACCGGTAACGTCGGCATCAAAGGTGGCTGGGCGGCAGGTTACGGCGGTAGTTCTAATCGTAAATTCTGCGTTGGACCAGATATGCCAGAAAATCCGGTACAAGCGAAAATCTCGATTATGAACTGGATGCAGGCGGCGGATGATGCTTCTAAAGTTACGCCGCAAGATGGGCTTAAAGGTGTCGATAAACTCGACAGTAATATCCGCCTGCTGTTCTCACTGGCAGGTAATTATCTGGCGAACCAGAACCCGGACGTCCACCAGGCCGCGAAGCTCCTTGAAGACGAATCTAAAATAGAATTCATCGTACTCAGCGATCTGTTCATGACTCCGAGCGCGAAATATGCCGATGTGTTGCTGCCGGAAACCAGCTTTATGGAACGCTGGAATATCGGCGAAACATGGGGAACTGCGAGCTATCTTATTCTGTCAGAAAAACTGATTGAGCCGGATTTTGAACGTCGCACCGATTATGACTGGTTGCGTGACGTGGCGAAAAAACTGGGTGTCGAAGCCGAGTTCAGTCAAGGACGTGATGAGAAGCAATGGATCGAGCATATCTGGGAGCAAACTCGTCTGGCGATGCCGGATGAAAATTTGCCGGACTTCGCGACCCTGCAAAAAACACGTCGACATCTTTTTAAAAGTGCGCCGCACATCGCTTTCGAAGCAAATATTCGCGATCCGCAGAATAATCCTTTCCCGACGCCTTCCGGCAAAATTGAGATCTTCTCTAAGCGTCTTTTTGATATGCAAGATCCAGAAATTCCCGCGCTTTCGCACTATGTCCCTGCCTTTGAAGGGCCAGAAGATAAACTGACGGCGAAATACCCGCTGCAGCTCATCACCTGGAAAGGGAAAAACCGTGCTAATTCCACCCAGTATGCTAACCCGTGGCTGCAAGAAGTTCAGACGCAAAAACTCTGGCTGAATCCGCAAGATGCAAAACAGCGCGGGATTGTCGAAGGAGATAGCGTAAAAATTTATAACGATCGTGGTGTGAGCATTATCCCGGTGGAAATAACCCCCCGTATCATCCCTGGCGTAGTTGCTATGCAGGCGGGGGCATGGTGGCAACCGGATGCACAAGGTATCGATCGCGGAGGCTGTGCCAATGTACTGAGTTCGACCCGCATTACGGCGCTGGCGAAAGGGAATTCGCATCAAACAATGCTGGTGGAGGTTGAGAAAGCATGAGCCAATTTAAAGAATTTGCATCTGTCAGCGACAAACAATTAGGGTTCTTTATTGACTCTTCGCGTTGTTCGGGCTGTAAAGCGTGTCAGGTGGCCTGTAAAGACAAAAACAACCTTGAGGTTGGGCGACGTTTTCGCCGCGTGTATGAAGTGAACGGAGGTGGCTTCATCGCCACTGGAGAGGGCGGTGTGAGTCATAATGTCTTTGCTTATACCCTTTCTGTTTCCTGTAACCATTGCGCGGATCCGATCTGTACCAAAAATTGCCCGACGATGGCGATGCATAAGCGTCCCGGAGACGGTATTGTGCGCGTGAATACTGATAAGTGCGTCGGTTGCGGTTACTGCGCCTGGTCCTGTCCTTACGGCGCACCACAAATGAATGAGCAGACCGGGCAGATGTCGAAATGCGATTTCTGTATTGATCTGCAAGCTAAAGGAGAACAACCCATTTGCGTGGCAACGTGCCCGTTGGGGGCGATTAAGTTCGGCCCTATTGATGAGTTGCGTGAAAAGTATGGCGATGTCAGTGATGTGAAAGGTTTACCTGATTCGTCGATTACGCAGCCAAATCTGGTGATTAAACCGCATCAGGGCGCGGAAAAGGAGGCGTCACATCATGCATGAATTACCGTTAATGGCTTTTACGCTGTTGTTACAGGCATCGGTCGGTATGACGTTGTGGCTGGCGTTTCTTCATCGTCATATTTTAATCACCTCCAGCGCCCGCCCGGTTATGCGGCCGCCATTACTGTTGGCTTTTTTGGCAGGTGCCGTAGGGTTACTGATTTCTACCTTACATCTGGGTTATCCACTTAATGCGAGGCATGCGCTAAGCCACTTTTCCAGTTCATGGCTGAGTCGGGAAATTATCTTTGGTGCGCTGTATCTGGCGCTATTGGGTTTATCCACATTACTGGTCATGTTACGCAAAGGCGGCTGGCAACTCCTGCTTATCCTAGCGGCAGTGGTCGGGATTGTTGATGTTTTCTGCATGGCGCAAGTTTACATCCATACGTCGATTATCACCTGGCAGCATTACAACACGCTGATTATGTTCTTAGGTACAGTGGGAATTCTCGGTTCAGCGCTGGTAGCAGTGTTTCGTATTAGCGGAATTTTGCCGCAGATTGATGCCCTGCGTAATGGATGCGTGTTGGTGATCGCTCTCCTGGTTCTGTTGCGTTTGTTGGTTCAGCCGTTGTGGATAGGGGATTTAACGGCAAATGCGATGCAGATAGCCACATTGCCACATGCGCCATTAGCGATGCTGGGACAGTTAAAACCCATACTGACACTAAGCTGGGGAATTTCCGTCATTGGGATGATGTTCTTTGCTGTCGGTGGTTGTAAAAAGAATATCCCGGCGGCGTTATTCGGTAGCGTAATGCTAGTGGGGAGTGAAGTTATGCTGCGTTTTGTCTTTTTTAGTATCGGCTAATGTTAAGTCATAACATAACGATTGGCGCGGAATGCGCGCGCCAACGCTTTCGTTTTGCAACATGTCATGCCTGTGTCGAGGCTTGCCCGGCACAGGCGCTAACGCTGACAGAAGAGGGCATAGCGGTCGACGCGGAACAATGTATTGAGTGTGCGGTTTGCCAGTTTATTTGTCCGCAAGAGGCTATTCGTGGCGTTAATTCCCCTTTACGTTATTTTCGCAATCACACCCTGGTCGCACCTTTCACCACTATTGCGCCGACGCTGGAAGAACTTTTGCTATGGCATAAAGAGCAGGGGATCACAGCGATCGCGATTGATCTGAGTCAGGCGAAGGCATGGGAGCGCGCATTATTGCTGTTAAACGAACGCTTACGGCAATATGGCGAGGAAGGCTGGTCTGTGGTATCTCCACATACCAGTGAGGTGAATGTTTCCCGGCGTCGTTTGTTCCATGTGCAGCGTGCGGATGTTCAGATGACACAAATACAACCAGGATTACGTCGGTTACATTATTTATGGCCCCAGATTAGTGATGCTCGCCCGATGATGGATCCTCAAAAGTGTCAGCTTTGCGGTGCATGCTGGCGGGCCTGCGAGCAACAGGTCTTTTCGCTTAACGAAGGCCATTTACAAATCAATGATGCCTTGTGTAACGGATGCCAAAATTGTATTGCTGTTTGTTTTCATCAGGCAATGACCGTTGAATTGACGATTCTACCGGCAAAAATTGTGAATCTTCATGCTAATCGCAAAGTCTGTAAAACCTGTCAAAAATCCTTTCTTACTTTTCAGCAAAATGCGCAAAATTGTCTTTATTGCCAACGTCATCGCTATGGGATGAGAGCACCATAAAAGTCGAGTTGTTGCTAAAACTCATTTTATTTTAAAAAAATGTTACCTTCATCAATAGTCAACGGCCCTGTTGCTCATTATAATCCGCGCCATCTCGTACGCTGGTACAGACAACAACAGAACAATTTACAGAGGTAAAAATGGCTATTGAACGTACTTTTTCCATTATCAAACCGAACGCGGTAGCAAAAAACGTCATTGGTAATATCTTTGCGCGCTTTGAAGCTGCAGGGTTCAAAATTGTCGGCACCAAAATGCTGCACCTGACCGTTGAACAGGCACGTGGCTTTTATGCTGAACACGATGGAAAACCGTTCTTTGATGGTCTGGTTGAATTCATGACCTCTGGCCCGATAGTGGTTTCCGTGCTGGAAGGTGAAAACGCCGTTCAGCGTCACCGCGATCTGCTGGGCGCGACCAATCCGGCAAACGCACTGGCCGGTACTCTGCGCGCTGATTACGCTGACAGCCTGACCGAAAACGGTACCCACGGTTCTGATTCCGTCGAATCTGCCGCTCGCGAAATCGCTTATTTCTTCGGCGAAGGCGAAGTGTGCCCGCGCACCCGTTAATAATTTCGTAAATGCCGCGTGCAAACGTGGCATCCGTGCGCCAGAATTTGTACAATGCAGCGCCCCCGGACGAGCAGCCGCTCACCGGGGCGTTTCTTTTTTCAACCCTCCAGGGGCCATAACGTGTAATAACGAGGCCGGAATAGCATATGTCTGAACAATTAGTCACACCTGAAAACGTCACCACCAAAGATGGAAAAATCAACCTGCTGGATCTCAACCGTCAGCAGATGCGGGAGTTTTTTAAAGATTTAGGTGAAAAACCCTTCCGCGCCGATCAGGTGATGAAGTGGATGTATCACTATTGCTGCGACAACTTTGATGAGATGACCGACATCAACAAAGTGTTGCGCGGCAAACTGAAAGAGGTGGCGGAGATCCGCGCACCGGAAGTGGTTGAAGAACAGCGTTCATCTGACGGCACCATTAAATGGGCGATCGCCGTAGGCGATCAGCGCGTCGAAACGGTGTATATCCCGGAAGACGACCGTGCCACGCTCTGCGTCTCTTCGCAGGTGGGGTGTGCGCTGGAGTGTAAATTCTGTTCCACCGCCCAGCAGGGCTTTAACCGCAACCTGCGGGTATCGGAAATTATCGGCCAGGTTTGGCGTGCGGCGAAAATCGTCGGCGCAGCAAAAGTCACCGGTCAGCGCCCAATCACTAACGTAGTGATGATGGGCATGGGCGAGCCGCTGCTCAACCTGAACAACGTCGTTCCGGCGATGGAAATCATGCTTGATGATTTCGGTTTTGGCCTGTCTAAACGTCGCGTGACGCTTTCCACTTCCGGTGTAGTTCCAGCGCTGGATAAACTGGGCGATATGATCGACGTTGCGCTGGCAATTTCCCTGCACGCGCCGAACGACGAAATTCGTGACGAAATTGTGCCGATCAACAAAAAGTACAATATCGAAACGTTCCTTGCTGCGGTGCGCCGTTATCTGGAGAAATCCAACGCCAATCAAGGCCGAGTCACTATTGAATACGTGATGCTTGACCACGTTAACGACGGCACTGAACACGCGCACCAACTGGCGGAACTGCTGAAAGATACGCCGTGTAAGATCAACCTGATCCCGTGGAACCCGTTCCCGGGCGCACCGTATGGACGCAGCTCGAACAGCCGTATCGACCGTTTCTCAAAAGTGCTGATGAGCTACGGTTTCACCACTATTGTGCGTAAAACGCGTGGTGATGATATCGATGCTGCCTGTGGTCAGTTGGCGGGCGATGTTATCGACCGTACGAAACGTACCCTGCGTAAACGGATGCAGGGTGAAGCCATCGACATTAAAGCGGTCTGATAGCCATTACGCCACGGTTACTTTATGTACCGTGGCGTAATGTTTTATGAATGAAGTATTAAGTTGCAATTGTCTGGTCAATATTAACGGTGCGTTTTTGCTGACTTTAAGGCAGTATGTAACGATGCAACAGTAAGTTAGCCTTAGTGAATGTGGACTTTGTCACGAGCACACAGACGGTCTTATACTGTATGATAACGGTTAACTTAACGGATGTTTCGCGGTGTGGGTGAGCATGATGGTTCACCGGCATCTCAATTCTCATTTAAACGTACCTGCAGCGAATGAATACTGAAGCCACGCACGACCAAAATGAAGCACTTACTACCGGCGCTCGCCTGCGTAATGCTCGCGAACAACTAGGACTTAGTCAGCAGGCCGTTGCCGAGCGACTTTGCCTGAAGGTTTCCACGGTACGCGACATTGAAGAAGATAAGGCACCCGCCGATCTTGCTTCAACATTCCTGCGCGGATATATCCGCTCTTATGCGCGTCTGGTACATATTCCAGAAGAAGAACTGCTGCCAGGGCTGGAAAAGCAGGCTCCACTACGGGCTGCAAAAGTTGCGCCGATGCAGAGTTTTTCCCTCGGTAAACGCCGCAAAAAACGCGACGGCTGGCTGATGACCTTCACCTGGCTGGTGTTGTTTGTGGTTATCGGCCTGAGCGGTGCCTGGTGGTGGCAAGACCACAAAGCTCAGCAGGAAGAGATCACCACTATGGCCGATCAATCTTCGGCGGAACTGAGCAGTAATAGCGAGCAGGGGCAGAGTGTTCCGTTAAATACGTCGACAACTACAGACCCGGCTACAACGTCCACGCCGCCAGCGTCTGTGGATACTACCGCAACCAACACGCAAACACCTGCCGTAACTGCGCCAGCACCAGCTGTTGATCCGCAACAGAATGCGGTTGTTTCGCCTTCGCAGGCAAATGTTGATACCGCCGCGACCCCGGCACCAACGGCAGCAACAACGCCAGATGGTGCTGCGCCGTTGCCAACCGATCAGGCTGGCGTGACCACGCCGGTGGCTGATCCGAATGCGCTGGTGATGAACTTTACTGCCGATTGCTGGCTGGAGGTCACTGATGCTACCGGTAAAAAATTGTTTAGCGGTATGCAGCGTAAAGACGGTAATTTGAACTTAACCGGCCAGGCACCATACAAACTGAAAATTGGTGCGCCAGCCGCAGTACAGATCCAGTATCAAGGGAAACCTGTCGATCTGAGTCGTTTTATCAGAACTAACCAGGTTGCGCGTCTGACCCTCAATGCCGAACAATCACCGGCGCAGTAACAGACGGGTAACGCGGGAGATTTTTCATGCATAACCAGGCTCCAATTCAACGTAGAAAATCAACACGTATTTACGTTGGGAATGTGCCGATTGGCGATGGTGCTCCCATCGCCGTACAGTCCATGACCAATACGCGTACGACAGATGTCGAAGCAACGGTCAATCAAATCAAGGCGCTGGAACGCGTTGGCGCTGATATCGTCCGTGTCTCCGTACCGACGATGGACGCGGCAGAAGCGTTCAAACTCATCAAACAGCAGGTTAACGTGCCGCTGGTGGCTGACATCCACTTCGACTATCGCATTGCGCTGAAAGTAGCGGAATACGGCGTCGATTGTCTGCGTATTAACCCTGGCAATATCGGTAATGAAGAGCGTATTCGCATGGTGGTTGACTGTGCGCGCGATAAAAACATTCCGATCCGTATTGGCGTTAACGCCGGATCGCTGGAAAAAGATCTGCAAGAAAAGTATGGCGAACCGACGCCGCAGGCGTTGCTGGAATCCGCCATGCGCCATGTTGATCATCTCGATCGCCTGAACTTCGATCAGTTCAAAGTCAGCGTGAAAGCGTCTGACGTCTTCCTCGCTGTTGAGTCTTATCGTTTGCTGGCAAAACAAATCGATCAGCCGCTGCATCTGGGGATCACCGAAGCGGGTGGCGCGCGCAGCGGGGCAGTAAAATCCGCCATTGGTTTAGGTCTGCTGCTGTCTGAAGGCATCGGCGACACGCTGCGCGTATCACTGGCGGCCGATCCGGTCGAAGAGATCAAAGTCGGTTTCGATATTTTGAAATCGCTTCGTATCCGTTCGCGAGGTATCAACTTCATCGCCTGTCCGACCTGTTCGCGTCAGGAATTTGATGTTATCGGTACAGTTAACGCGCTGGAGCAACGCCTGGAAGATATCATCACTCCGATGGACGTTTCGATTATTGGCTGCGTGGTGAATGGCCCGGGTGAGGCGCTGGTTTCTACACTCGGCGTCACCGGCGGCAACAAGAAAAGCGGTCTCTATGAAGATGGCGTGCGCAAAGACCGTCTGGACAACAACGATATGATCGACCAGCTGGAGGCACGCATTCGTGCGAAAGCCAGTCAGCTGGACGAAGCGCGTCGAATTGACGTTCAGCAGGTTGAAAAATAATAACGTGATGGGAAGCGCCTCGCTTCCCGTGTATGATTGAACCCGCATGGCTCCCGAAACATTGAGGGAAGCGTTGAGGGTTCATTTTTATATTCAGAAAGAGAATAAACGTGGCAAAAAACATTCAAGCCATTCGCGGCATGAACGATTACCTGCCTGGCGAAACGGCCATCTGGCAGCGCATTGAAGGCACACTGAAAAACGTGCTCGGCAGCTACGGTTACAGTGAAATCCGCTTGCCGATTGTAGAGCAGACCCCGCTATTCAAACGTGCGATTGGTGAAGTCACCGACGTGGTTGAAAAAGAGATGTACACCTTTGAGGATCGCAATGGCGACAGCCTGACTCTGCGCCCTGAAGGGACGGCGGGCTGTGTACGCGCCGGCATCGAGCATGGTCTTCTGTACAATCAGGAACAGCGTCTGTGGTATATCGGGCCGATGTTCCGTCACGAGCGTCCGCAGAAAGGGCGTTATCGTCAGTTCCATCAGTTGGGCTGCGAAGTTTTCGGTCTGCAAGGTCCGGATATCGACGCTGAACTGATTATGCTCACCGCCCGCTGGTGGCGCGCGCTGGGTATTTCCGAACACGTAACTCTTGAGCTGAATTCTATCGGTTCGCTGGAAGCACGCGCCAATTACCGCGATGCGCTGGTGGCATTCCTTGAGCAGCATAAAGAAAAGCTGGACGAAGACTGCAAACGCCGCATGTACACTAACCCGCTGCGCGTGCTGGATTCAAAAAATCCGGAAGTGCAGGCGCTTCTCAACGACGCTCCGGCATTAGGTGATTATCTGGACGAGGAATCTCGTGAGCATTTTGCCGGTCTGTGCAAACTGCTTGAGAGCGCGGGGATCGCTTACACCGTAAACCAGCGTCTGGTGCGTGGTCTGGATTACTACAACCGTACCGTTTTCGAGTGGGTGACTAACAGTCTCGGCTCCCAGGGCACCGTGTGTGCAGGCGGTCGTTATGACGGTCTTGTGGAACAACTGGGCGGCCGTGCAACACCGGCTGTCGGTTTTGCGATGGGCCTCGAACGTCTTGTATTGTTAGTACAGGCCGTTAATCCGGAATTTAAAGCCGATCCTGTTGTCGATATATACCTGGTGGCTTCAGGTGCTGATACACAATCTGCGGCTATGGCATTAGCTGAGCGTCTGCGTGATGAATTACCGGGCGTGAAATTGATGACCAACCACGGCGGCGGCAACTTTAAGAAACAGTTTGCCCGTGCTGATAAATGGGGTGCCCGCGTTGCTGTGGTGCTGGGTGAGTCTGAAGTGGCTAACGGCACAGCAGTAGTGAAGGATTTGCGCTCTGGTGAGCAAACGGCAGTTGCGCAGGATAGCGTAGCCGCGCATTTGCGCACGTTACTGGGTTAAGGAAGGAGAAGGACAGCGTGGAAATTTACGAGAACGAAAACGACCAGGTAGAAGCGGTTAAACGCTTTTTTGCTGAAAATGGCAAAGCACTGGCTGTTGGGGTGATTTTGGGCGTTGGCGCACTGATTGGCTGGCGCTACTGGAACAGCCATCAGGTTGATTCTGCACGCTCCGCTTCTCTTGCCTATCAAAATGCGGTTACCGCAGTGAGCGAAGGCAAACCGGATAGCATCCCGGCGGCGGAAAAATTTGCTGCTGAAAATAAAAATACTTATGGTGCGCTGGCTTCTTTGGAACTTGCGCAGCAATTTGTTGACAAAAATGAACTAGAGAAAGCTGCCGCCCAGTTACAACAGGGGCTGGCAGACACGAGCGATGAAAATCTCAAAGCCGTGATAAATCTGCGTCTTGCTCGCGTTCAGGTACAGCTCAAGCAGGCTGATGCCGCGCTGAAAACCCTTGATACCATCAAAGGTGAAGGGTGGGCTGCCATTGTTGCCGACCTGCGTGGTGAAGCATTGCTGAGCAAAGGTGATAAGCAAGGTGCGCGTAGTGCATGGGAAGCAGGCGTGAAAAGCGATGTTACTCCGGCACTGAGCGAAATGATGCAGATGAAAATTAATAATTTGTCCATCTGAGAGGGACCCGATGCAATTGCGTAAATTACTGCTGCCAGGACTGCTTTCCGTTACCCTTTTAAGCGGCTGTTCGCTGTTTAACAGCGAAGAAGATGTGGTAAAGATGTCCCCATTGCCAACCGTTGAAAACCAGTTTACGCCGACCACGGCGTGGAGCACTTCCGTTGGTAGCGGCATTGGCAACTTCTATTCCAATCTTCATCCGGCACTGGCGGACAACGTTGTCTATGCAGCGGACCGCGCTGGTTTAGTAAAAGCGCTGAATGCGGATGATGGCAAAGAAATCTGGTCTGTCAGCCTGGCCGAGAAAGATGGCTGGTTCTCTAAAGAGCCTGCATTACTTTCTGGCGGTGTGACCGTGTCTGGTGGGCATGTCTACATTGGCAGCGAAAAGGCGCAGGTTTACGCGCTGAATACCAGCGATGGTACTGTGGCATGGCAAACTAAAGTCGCGGGTGAAGCACTTTCGCGCCCGGTGGTCAGCGACGGTCTGGTGTTAATCCACACCAGTAACGGTCAGTTACAAGCGCTGAACGAAGCTGACGGCGCTGTCAAATGGACAGTTAACCTCGATATGCCTTCGCTCTCTTTGCGTGGCGAGTCTGCGCCGGCAACGGCTTTTGGTGCGGCCGTCGTGGGGGGCGATAATGGTCGCGTCAGCGCAGTGCTGATGGAACAGGGCCAGATGATTTGGCAGCAGCGTATTTCCCAGGCGACCGGTTCTACCGAAATTGACCGTCTGAGCGATGTTGACACGACTCCCGTCGTTGTTAACGGCGTTGTTTTCGCGCTGGCCTATAATGGTAACCTGACGGCGCTTGATCTGCGCAGTGGTCAGATTATGTGGAAACGCGAACTGGGTTCGGTGAATGATTTCATCGTCGACGGCAATCGCATCTATCTGGTCGATCAAAATGACCGGGTGATGGCGTTGACCATTGATGGCGGCGTTACGCTGTGGACACAAAGCGATCTGCTGCATCGCCTGCTGACTTCTCCGGTGCTGTATAATGGCAACCTAGTGGTCGGTGACAGTGAAGGTTATTTGCACTGGATTAACGTCGAAGATGGTCGTTTCGTTGCCCAGCAAAAAGTTGATAGTTCCGGTTTCCAGACTGAACCGGTTGCCGCTGACGGCAAACTGCTGATCCAGGCAAAAGACGGAACCGTGTACTCTATTACACGTTAATCGTCTCTGTCGTTCACTTTGAAAACGGCTCCTGGACAGGGGCCGTTTTCCTGTTTTTAACAACGACGCGAATATAGCGTGCGTTGTCTGATGATTTATAAAAATGAGGCTTTAAACATGGTACCTGTGGTCGCGCTTGTCGGGCGCCCTAACGTAGGAAAATCCACGTTATTTAACCGTCTAACTCGCACCCGAGATGCGCTGGTTGCGGATTTCCCGGGTCTGACTCGTGACCGTAAGTACGGTCGTGCGGAAATTGAAGGCCGTGAGTTTATCTGTATTGATACCGGCGGGATTGATGGCACAGAAGACGGTGTAGAAACCCGCATGGCGGAACAGTCGCTGCTGGCGATTGAAGAAGCGGACGTCGTACTGTTTATGGTGGATGCGCGCGCGGGCCTGATGCCGGCAGATGAAGCGATTGCCAAACATCTGCGCTCCCGTGAAAAACCGACCTTCCTGGTGGCAAACAAAACTGACGGTCTGGATCCCGATCAGGCAGTGGTTGATTTCTACTCGCTTGGTTTAGGTGAAATCTACCCGATCGCCGCGTCTCACGGTCGTGGCGTATTAAGTCTGCTGGAGCATGTGCTGCTGCCGTGGATGGAAGATCTCGCACCGCAAGAGGAAGTCGACGAAGACGCTGAATACTGGGCGCAATTTGAAGCGGAAGAGAACGGCGAAGAAGAAGAGGAAGACGACTTCGACCCGCAAAGTCTGCCGATCAAACTGGCGATTGTGGGTCGTCCGAACGTAGGTAAGTCTACACTCACTAACCGTATTCTTGGTGAAGAGCGCGTTGTTGTTTATGACATGCCTGGTACGACGCGTGACAGTATCTACATTCCAATGGAACGCGATGGACGTGAGTATGTGCTCATTGACACCGCTGGCGTACGTAAACGCGGCAAAATCACCGATGCTGTAGAGAAATTCTCCGTAATCAAAACGTTGCAGGCCATTGAAGACGCCAACGTGGTGATGTTGGTGATTGATGCGCGCGAAGGTATTTCCGATCAGGATCTCTCGCTGCTGGGCTTTATTCTCAATAGTGGGCGCTCACTTGTCATTGTGGTGAATAAGTGGGATGGCCTGAGCCAGGAAGTGAAAGAGCAGGTGAAAGAAACGCTGGACTTCCGTCTGGGCTTTATCGATTTTGCTCGTGTGCACTTTATCTCTGCCTTGCACGGCAGTGGTGTTGGTAACTTGTTTGAATCAGTACGTGAAGCGTATGACAGCTCCACCCGTCGTGTGGGGACCTCTATGCTGACGCGCATCATGACGATGGCTGTTGAAGATCACCAACCGCCGCTGGTACGCGGTCGTC
This sequence comes from Shigella dysenteriae, assembly GCF_022354085.1. Lineage (NCBI taxonomy): Bacteria > Pseudomonadati > Pseudomonadota > Gammaproteobacteria > Enterobacterales > Enterobacteriaceae > Shigella > Shigella dysenteriae. The sequence continues at coordinate 3,446,681 of NZ_CP055055.1, read as the reverse complement.
GTGTGAAGCTGAAATATGCACACGCCGGTGGTTATAATCCGCCGATTGTGGTGATTCACGGTAATCAGGTGAAAGACCTGCCTGATTCCTACAAGCGTTACTTGATGAACTACTTCCGCAAATCGCTGAACGTAATGGGATCGCCGATTCGTATTCAGTTCAAAGAAGGGGAAAACCCGTATGCGAACAAGCGTAACACCCTGACGCCAACCCAGATGCGTAAACGTAAGCGTCTGATGAAGCACATCAAGAAAAATAAATAATTATCCGTAAGTATTTTATCTGCCATTCCCTCTATGAATGTAGAGGGGTGGCTACCGGAGGAATTCATATGGAACTGCATTGTCCACAATGTCAGCATGTGCTTGATCAGGATAACGGCCATGCGTATTGCCCATCCTGCGGGAAAGTTATTGAAATGAAAGCTCTTTGCCCGGACTGCCATCAACCGTTGCAGGTGTTAAAAGCCTGCGGTGCGGTAGATTACTTCTGTCAGCACGGGCATGGCTTGATATCGAAAAAACGCGTTGAATTCGTGCTGGCTTAATGAACCTTTTTACGCGATTTTTTTACCGGCTGGATGTTTTTTACTTCACTTTCTATCCAGCCGTCTTCCAGACGTGTGGTTAGCATTTCACCCGCTTTAACTTGCTTCACTTTTTTCAGTACATTGCCGTCAGTAGCAGTAGTAACGCTGTATCCACGCGCCAGCGTTGACAGTGGGCTTACGGCTTCGAGGTGCGTTACTGCATTACCGAAACGTTCACGCGTGGCGCTAAGCTGTGCGCGCAGGGTTTCTGCTAAACGATATTCCAGTTGCTGAATGCGCGTTTGCGCGCGATGAATCTTCGGCTGTGGATTTTGCTGATTCAGCCGCTGTGTTAATCGCTGCTGCTGTTGCCCGGCACGCTTAAGTTGATTTTCCAGCGCAAAGCTCATCCGTTTTTGCAGGCGTTCAAGCATGGTTTGCTGGCGTGCCAGCCGGAGCTGCGGATGCTGTTGCTGTAATCGGTGATGAATTTGCGTAAAGCGACGTGTGCGGTTGGCGAGATAATAATCCATCGCCATCTCCAGCCGTTGACGGGTCGATTGCACCTGGCGCAGTAACTCTTGCTGATTACGGCTCACCACTTCGGCGGCAGCCGACGGTGTTGGTGCACGCAGATCGGCAACAAAATCGGCAATGGTCACATCCGTCTCATGCCCGACGGCGCTGACGACCGGAATGCGGCTGGCAAAAATCGCCCGCGCTACGCGTTCGTCGTTAAAACTCCATAAATCTTCCAGCGAACCGCCGCCGCGCCCAACGATCAACACGTCGCACTCATTGCGCTGATTCGCCAGTTCAATGGCGCGAACAATTTGCCCCGGCGCGTCATCGCCCTGAACGGCGGTGGGGTAGATGATCACCGGCAGAGAAGGATCGCGACGTTTTAACACATGCAAAATATCATGTAGCGCAGCACCGGTTTTTGAGGTGATCACACCAACGCAATGCGCAGGGGAGGGAAGTGGTTTTTTGTATTGCAGATCGAACAATCCTTCAGCCTGCAACTTCGCTTTGAGCTGTTCGTACTTCTGTTGCAGCAGCCCTTCACCGGCCGGCTGCATACTCTCAACGATTATCTGGTAGTCGCCGCGCGGCTCGTAGAGCGTAATATTGGCGCGAACTAAAACTTGTTGCCCATGCTGTGGGCGGAAGGTCACCCGGCGGTTGCTGTTGCGGAACATCGCGCAGCGTACCTGGGCGGTGTCGTCTTTGAGTGTAAAGTACCAGTGACCGGAAGCCGGTTGTGTGAAATTAGAGATTTCGCCGCTGATCCAAACCTGTCCCATCTCATGCTCAAGCAGCAGACGAACCGTTTGATTCAGGCGACTAACGGTAAAAATTGCAGGGGATTGAGAAGGTAACATGTGAGCGAGATCAAATTCTAAATCAGCAGGTTATTCAGTCGATAGTAACCCGCCCTTCGGGGATAGCAAGCATTTTTTGCAAAAAGGGGTAGATGCAATCGGTTACGCTCTGTATAATGCCGCGGCAATATTTATTAACCACTCTGGTCGAGATATTGCCCATGCTACGTATCGCTAAAGAAGCTCTGACGTTTGACGACGTTCTCCTCGTTCCTGCTCATTCTACCGTTCTGCCGAATACTGCTGACCTCAGCACCCAGCTGACGAAAACTATTCGTCTGAATATCCCTATGCTTTCCGCAGCAATGGATACCGTAACGGAAGCGCGCCTGGCTATTGCTCTGGCTCAGGAAGGCGGTATCGGCTTTATCCACAAAAACATGTCCATTGAACGCCAGGCAGAAGAAGTTCGCCGTGTGAAAAAACACGAATCTGGTGTGGTGACTGATCCGCAGACTGTTCTGCCAACCACGACGCTGCGCGAAGTGAAAGAACTGACCGAGCGTAACGGTTTTGCGGGCTATCCGGTCGTTACCGAAGAAAACGAACTGGTGGGTATTATCACCGGTCGTGACGTGCGTTTTGTTACCGACCTGAACCAGCCGGTTAGCGTTTACATGACGCCGAAAGAGCGTCTGGTCACCGTGCGTGAAGGTGAAGCCCGTGAAGTGGTGCTGGCAAAAATGCACGAAAAACGCGTTGAAAAAGCGCTGGTGGTTGATGACGAATTCCACCTGATCGGCATGATCACCGTGAAAGATTTCCAGAAAGCGGAACGTAAACCGAACGCCTGTAAAGACGAGCAAGGCCGTCTGCGTGTTGGTGCTGCAGTTGGCGCAGGTGCGGGTAACGAAGAGCGTGTTGACGCGCTGGTTGCCGCTGGCGTTGACGTTCTGCTGATCGACTCCTCCCACGGTCACTCAGAAGGCGTTTTGCAGCGTATCCGTGAAACCCGTGCTAAATATCCGGATCTGCAAATCATCGGCGGCAACGTGGCAACAGCTGCAGGTGCACGCGCTCTGGCAGAAGCTGGTTGCAGCGCGGTTAAAGTCGGTATCGGCCCTGGTTCTATCTGTACGACTCGTATCGTTACTGGCGTAGGTGTTCCGCAGATCACTGCCGTTGCTGACGCAGTTGAAGCCCTGGAAGGCACCGGTATTCCGGTTATCGCAGATGGTGGTATTCGCTTCTCCGGCGACATCGCCAAAGCTATCGCCGCTGGCGCAAGCGCGGTGATGGTAGGTTCCATGCTGGCGGGTACTGAAGAATCTCCGGGTGAAATCGAACTCTACCAGGGCCGTTCTTACAAATCTTACCGTGGTATGGGTTCCCTGGGCGCGATGTCCAAAGGTTCCTCTGACCGTTATTTCCAGAGCGATAACGCTGCCGACAAACTGGTGCCGGAAGGTATCGAAGGTCGCGTAGCTTATAAAGGTCGCCTGAAAGAGATCATTCACCAGCAGATGGGCGGCCTGCGCTCCTGTATGGGTCTGACCGGCTGTGGTACTATCGACGAACTGCGTACTAAAGCGGAGTTTGTACGTATCAGCGGTGCGGGCATTCAGGAAAGCCACGTTCACGACGTGACCATTACTAAAGAGTCCCCGAACTACCGTCTGGGCTCCTGATTCTCTTCGCCCGACTTCATGTCGGGCGATTTATATTATCTGTTTCACTTGCCTCGGAATAAGCGTCAATGACGGAAAACATTCATAAGCATCGCATCCTCATTCTGGACTTCGGTTCTCAGTACACTCAACTGGTTGCGCGCCGCGTGCGTGAGCTGGGTGTTTACTGCGAACTGTGGGCGTGGGATGTGACAGAAGCACAAATTCGTGACTTCAATCCAAGCGGCATTATTCTTTCCGGCGGCCCGGAAAGTACTACTGAAGAAAACAGTCCGCGTGCGCCGCAGTATGTCTTTGAAGCAGGCGTACCGGTATTCGGCGTTTGCTATGGCATGCAGACCATGGCAATGCAGTTGGGCGGTCACGTTGAAGCCTCTAACGAACGTGAATTTGGCTACGCGCAGGTTGAAGTCGTAAACGACAGCGCACTGGTTCGCGGTATCGAAGATGCGCTGACCGCAGACGGTAAACCGCTGCTCGATGTCTGGATGAGCCACGGCGATAAAGTTACCGCTATCCCGTCCGACTTCGTCACCGTAGCCAGCACCGAAAGCTGCCCGTTTGCCATTATGGCTAACGAAGAAAAACGCTTCTATGGCGTACAGTTCCACCCGGAAGTGACTCACACCCGCCAGGGTATGCGCATGCTGGAGCGTTTTGTGCGTGATATCTGCCAGTGTGAAGCCCTGTGGACGCCAGCGAAAATTATCGACGATGCTGTAGCTCGCATCCGCGAGCAGGTAGGCGACGATAAAGTCATCCTCGGCCTCTCTGGTGGCGTGGATTCCTCCGTAACCGCAATGCTACTGCACCGCGCTATCGGTAAAAACCTGACTTGCGTATTCGTCGACAACGGCCTGCTGCGTCTCAACGAAGCAGAGCAGGTTCTGGATATGTTTGGCGATCACTTTGGTCTGAACATTGTTCACGTACCGGCAGAAGATCGCTTCCTGTCAGCGCTGGCTGGCGAAAACGATCCGGAAGCAAAACGTAAAATCATCGGGCGCGTTTTCGTTGAAGTATTCGATGAAGAAGCGCTGAAACTGGAAGACGTGAAGTGGCTGGCGCAGGGCACCATCTACCCTGACGTTATCGAATCTGCGGCGTCTGCAACCGGTAAAGCACACGTCATCAAATCTCACCACAACGTGGGCGGCCTGCCGAAAGAGATGAAGATGGGCCTGGTTGAACCGCTGAAAGAGCTGTTCAAAGACGAAGTGCGTAAGATTGGTCTGGAGCTGGGTCTACCGTACGACATGCTGTACCGTCACCCGTTCCCGGGACCAGGCCTTGGCGTTCGTGTTCTGGGTGAAGTGAAGAAAGAGTACTGTGACCTGCTGCGCCGTGCTGACGCCATCTTCATTGAAGAACTGCGTAAAGCGGACCTGTACGACAAAGTCAGCCAGGCGTTCACCGTCTTCCTGCCAGTACGTTCCGTTGGCGTAATGGGCGATGGTCGTAAGTATGACTGGGTTGTTTCTCTGCGTGCGGTCGAAACCATCGACTTTATGACCGCTCACTGGGCGCATCTGCCGTACGATTTCCTCGGTCGCGTTTCCAACCGCATTATCAATGAAGTGAACGGTATTTCCCGCGTGGTGTATGACATCAGCGGCAAGCCGCCAGCTACCATTGAGTGGGAATGATTTGACCCTGCACTATGAATGAACAAAACCCTCTGTTACTACAGAGGGTTTTTTATCTTCAAGAATCATAGGCTTGAAGTTAGTAACATCGATTAATTAAACCAGCTGTCCGATTTGTTCTCTTCTGCTTTGCCCACGCTTTTCATCAGATCGCGACCGCCTTCAGTCATATTTCTGTTGGCGTCAGCTTCAGATTGCACCACATCGGTTTGCGCAGCTTTGTGCTTCAGTTCCTGATCGATAAATTCGTTTTCTCGCTTAACGCGGGCTTCTTCTTTTGCCAGCGCCAGTTTTTGTTTCTGAATCTCTAAGCTGCGTAGCTCATCTTCATAACTTTGATCGCGTTTTTTGTCCGCAGTGGCTTCGGCGTCCAGTTTATCCTGACGAGCTTTCTTATTTGCCGCTGCCGTTGCCGCTCTTTTGTTAGCGGCAGCCTGGGCATTTGCGCGACGTTGCTTCTCTTGCTGGATTTCCCTGTTGCGCTCCGCGACCCATTCGTCATGCTGCCTTTGCTCTTCATTTTTACCTTGCTGTTCCGCTTCTGCGACAGCAGAGAGTTGATCCTGCAATGATGAGGCGATAGCCGGATAGCTTAAGGAGGCCAAGATGGCGCAAAGAAAAACTTTCTTCATGACTCCTCCTGATTACTAGCTCTTTTCAGGACATTTGGTGTTTGGCTGAATACGCGTTTCGTTATACGTTGTGGTAATAACAACGGCTAAACCTGTCGTAAACTGGCACTCTTTACCCACCTGGGTAGAGGTATACACTTTGGTGCCTTCCTTATAGGTTAAAGAAACACCTTCCACTAAGGTTTTATCATTCACCATAGAACCCGCTGCCGCGCCTACAGCTCCGCCGCCAACTGCACCTGCCGTCGTTCCGGAATTGCTGCCAGACCCGACGTTGTGGCCGATAACACCGCCAGCGACTGCGCCAATAAGCGCGCCGAAGGCTTGTGCGTTCCGTTTATTTTGGGAGTTGTCTACGGCAACTTTTGCGGGAAGAATGGAAATAATATTAACGGTTTTAGTTTCTTGTTTGGTATTCAGTTGATCGGTTTGATAAACATCGGCGGCATGATCGTCAGCATTTGACTGGCATCCTGCAAGAGTGAATGACGCTAACATTGCCACAGGCAGAAGACATTTTTTAAATTTCATCACTATTCCTTGTTATACACATTACGAAAAATAAGACATTTAAGATCATCAAAAGAGGAAAGTAAATGTATTGCGTATAAAGGGATAGATTAAATTTATTAAAATTCACGCAGGGAATAATTTATAAAAATATATCATTACAACATATATATTAATTTTATATTTATTTCGCAGCCAAACAGGATAAACATCAGTCAGGACAAAGACGTAAAATTTAAGATGAAAGAATATCTGCCGCTTTGATAATCCCAAAGAGCAAAAGCATCCGACAGCGAAGTGCCGTTATGTTCTGTGAAAGTGGAGAAGGTAACCGCTAACGTTGTACCGGTGATTCGACGGAGAGTGTGGATTGCTGAGCTTCTTTTTTGCTCTGATGGTGCTGCCAGGCACCGACGGACGAGTAGATAAAACGGCCAAAGAAGAAGATAAAGCTGATGAGCAGTACGATACGGGTCATGCGACTGTTAAATCGGTGTCGTTTTCGCATACTGGTTGCCTGACTCACAAAAGGTTCCTTGAAGTATGTCCCACGCTGTGGACGGTACTTACATTAAGGCACAACAGGACAAAATGGTCAATTCTTCGTTATGTAAAAAAGCGTCAGTGGATACATATTTTAATGTTATGGAAGTTAATTTAATTATTTACAATGATGATGTAATAATGATGAATTAACATGATAAACGTAATAATTCATTAATCAGGGTTATTTTGTTTGATATATATCAATTGGAACTTTCATATGACACTTAGAATCAATGCTCTCTATAGTGATGAATAATCATCATTCGAAGTCAGGTGGGATGCCTGTCTGAATACACCTCCTTCAGGATGTGGGGGATTCTGCTGAGCATCTATGAAACTGAATGCAACTTATATAAAAATACGTGATAAATGGTGGGGGCTTCCGCTGTTCCTGCCTTCTTTAATCTTGCCCATTTTCGCCCACATTAATACTTTCGCGCATATTTCTTCCGGTGAGGTTTTTCTCTTTTATCTGCCTTTGGCACTGATGATCAGCATGATGATGTTTTTCAGCTGGGCGGCATTGCCAGGGATCGCCTTAGGGATTTTTGTCCGCAAATATGCAGAGCTGGGTTTTTACGAAACGCTCTCATTAACGGCTAATTTTATTATCATTATCATTCTCTGTTGGGGCGGTTACAGGGTCTTTACTCCCCGGCGTAACAACGTTTCACATGGTGATACCCGTTTAATTTCCCAGCGTATATTCTGGCAGATTGTGTTTCCTGCAACGCTGTTTCTGATACTTTTCCAGTTTGCTGCGTTTGTAGGATTACTGGCGAGCAGAGAAAATCTGGTCGGCGTCATGCCTTTTAACCTCGGGACCTTAATCAATTATCAGGCCTTACTGGTGGGCAATCTGATTGGTGTCCCGCTGTGCTACTTCATCATTCGGGTAGTTCGAAATCCGTTTTATTTACGTAGTTATTATTCGCAATTAAAACAGCAGGTTGATGTCAAAGTCACCAAAAAAGAGTTCGCACTCTGGCTACTGGCATTAGGTGCTTTACTGTTGCTGTTATGCATGCCGTTAAATGAAAAAAGCACAATTTTTAGCACCAATTATACCTTGTCATTATTGCTGCCCCTGATGATGTGGGGAGCGATGCGCTATGGTTATAAGCTGATTTCACTGCTCTGGGCGGTCGTGTTGATGATCAGCATCCACAGCTATCAAAATTACATTCCCATTTATCCTGGCTATACCACGCAGCTGACCATAACCTCCTCAAGTTATCTGGTATTCTCTTTTATTGTCAATTATATGGCTGTACTGGCAACCCGTCAGAGAGCGGTAGTCAGACGCATTCAACGGCTTGCGTATGTGGACCCGGTGGTTCATCTGCCAAATGTTCGCGCCCTGAATCGCGCGTTGCGTGATGCCCCCTGGTCTGCGCTTTGTTATTTACGCATCCCTGGCATGGAAATGCTGGTTAAAAACTATGGCATCATGCTGCGGATTCAATACAAGCAAAAACTTTCTCACTGGCTGTCACCATTGCTGGAACCGGGTGAAGATGTTTATCAGCTTTCGGGTAACGATCTCGCGCTGCGACTGAATACAGAATCGCACCAGGAGCGCATTGCCGCACTGGATAGCCATCTCAAGCAATTTCGTTTCTTTTGGGATGGCATGCCGATGCAACCGCAGATTGGCGTCAGTTACTGCTATGTGCGCTCGCCAGTGAATCATATCTACCTGCTGCTGGGAGAGCTAAATACGGTCGCCGAACTTTCCATCGTGACCAACGCCCCGGAAAATATGCAGCGTCGCGGGGCAATGTATTTGCAACGCGAATTGAAAGATAAAGTCGCGATGATGAATCGACTACAGCAGGCGCTGGAACACAACCATTTTTTCCTGATGGCCCAGCCGATTACCGGTATGCGTGGTGATGTTTACCATGAAATTCTTCTGCGCATGAAAGGTGAGAATGATGAACTGATCGGCCCCGATAGCTTCTTGCCGGTCGCGCACGAATTTGGTTTATCGTCGAGTATCGACATGTGGGTCATTGAGCATACGCTGCAATTTATGGCTGAAAACAGAGCGAAGATGCCCGCTCACCGTTTTGCTATTAATCTGTCTCCAACCTCGGTATGTCAGGCTCGTTTTCCTGTTGAAGTCAGTCAGTTGCTGGATAAATATCAGATTGAAGCGTGGCAACTTATTTTTGAAGTCACCGAAAGTAATGCTCTGACCAATGTTAAGCAGGCGCAAATCACCTTGCAGCATCTTCAGGAATTAGGCTGCCAGATTGCGATTGATGATTTCGGCACCGGCTACGCCAGCTATGCGCGGCTTAAAAATGTGAATGCCGATCTGCTTAAAATTGACGGCAGTTTTATCCGCAATATTGTGTCAAATAGTCTGGATTATCAGATAGTGGCATCGATTTGCCACCTGGCGCGAATGAAGAAAATGCGGGTAGTGGCAGAGTACGTTGAAAACGAAGAGATCCGCGAGGCGGTGCTCTCTTTGGGGATCGATTATATGCAGGGTTATCTTATTGGTAAGCCGCAACCGTTAATTGATACGCTGAATGAAATCGAACCCATTCGCGAAAGTGCCTGAATAATGCGGGCCGACATTTCTCGTCGGCCCGCAAAGCATTAAGCGGCGATTTCAGGTGTACTTTCTTCTTCAATTTTCAACCGCCAGCCAGCCACGCCTTCCCAGTATTCTTGCTCCTTTTCCAGATCAAGCAGTACCAGCGCATTCTGACTAAACCAGTCATGCGGGAAACGCAGTGTCCAGTGACTGTCATCAGTAATCAGTGTCAATGTTGGCGGTGTGGTGGTTGCCTGACGTTGATTGTTGAGTAATACGCCAAGGCGCAATAGCTGAATCAGTGGCAGGAACTGTTTCTTCTTAAACAAGGTAAAGCGCGGCAGATCGTCGAGTTTAATCGCTTTACGGTGATAGCGCACCAGTGTCGCCATCATCAGCTGCTGTTCCTGATTAAAACCCGGCAAGTCACTGTTTTGCAGAATATAAGCGGAGTGGCGATGCAAACCGCTGTGGTTGATATTCAACCCGACCTCATGCAGCATGGCGGCCCATCGCAGTAGCGCCTCCAGTTGCGGATGCGCCAGCTTCGGTTGCTGTTCCCGCCACTGTTCGTACATTTGCATAGTGGTATCCAGCACTCGTCGGGCCTGTTCGCTGTCGATGTGATACTGGTTGGCGAGGCTGCTGGCGGTGCGACTACGCACATCCTGATGACGGAAACGTCCTTCCATTTCATACAGTACGCCTTCGCGTAACGCCCCGTCAGAAAGGCGCAGTTCACGGATGGCTAAAGCATCAAACACACCGCATAAAATCGCCAGTCCCGGAACGAAGACTGTTTTCCGCTCTTCGGAAAGACCTGGTAAACTCAGCGATGCGAAATTACGGTGCCGTAAAACTTCTTTTACCAGTTTTTCCAGACGTTCCGGGGTAATTATCCCGTCTTTCTCACCCAATTCCATTAACACTTCATGGGCGGCTTTTATGGTACCGGAAGCGCCCATTGCCACGTTCCAGCCTTGAATTCGAAATTGCCAGGTTAAAGTTTCCAGTTTTTGTGCTGCCGCCATGCGAGCACGCTGAAAATTCTCTTTATTGATGACTCCGCCAGGGAAATAAAGCTGGGCAAAGCTGACACACCCCATCCGGCGGCTTTCAACGAGAATCGGTTCGAAATTTTCACCAATCACCAGTTCTGTAGAACCGCCGCCAATATCAATAACCAGTTTGCGACCTTTTTCCGGTTGGGTATGTTCCACGCCCATAAAAATCAGACGGGCTTCTTCATTACCGGAAATAATTTCAATCGGGTAGGGAATGACCTTTTCCGCACGTTTCAGAAAGTCAGTGGCGTTCAGCGCCTGACGCAGCGTATGGGTACCAACTATACAGACGCTGGCAGGAGAAAACCCTTGTAGCCGTTCGGCAAACAGCGACAGACAGTTCAAACCGCGCGTCATTGCCTCTTCACTCAACATATTATCTGGCCCCAGGCCGTCCGCCAGATGCACCCGCTGTTTCAGGCGGCCAATAATCTGCATGGCACCATCTACCACACGGGCTATGACCATGTGAAAACTGTTTGAACCAAGATCGACCGCAGCAAACTCCTGCGGACGAGGGGATTTATCGTGTATTGGCATAGGGTTATTCAGGTTGTTCGAGTGATTTGATGTAGTCATAAATCGCCAACTGCGCCCGTACTTTGCGGCGATTGCCGCGGGGAACGTAGCGATTACTGAGTTCTTTATCGATATAACGTGCTTTGACCGTATCGCTGAACAATATGTCGATGATGTCCAGCACCCGCTGCTTCAGGCGCGGATCGAGCAGCGGCGTCGCCACTTCAATACGATAATCAATATTGCGCGTCATCCAGTCGGCAGAAGAAAGGTAGACCTTTTTATCGCCGCCATTTTCAAAAATATAAACCCGGTCATGTTCAAGGTAACGGTCAACAATACTGATGGCACGAATGTTGTCGCTAATGCCTTCCAGATTGGGGATCAGCGAACACATTCCGCGAACCAGCAGATTAACCGGTACGCCGGAGCTGGAGGCCGCATACAGACGATCAACCAGGCCTTTATCGACAAGGTTATTTAGCTTCAGGGTGATACCACTGGGCAACCCTTGCTGCGCGTTGGCGATCTCGCGGTCCACCATTTCATATAACAGACGGCGAGAGTTTTGCGGTGACACCATTAAATAATCAAATGTCACCGGACGGTATGGGTTTTCAATAAAGTTGAACACCCGCCGTACTTCGTTAGTGATGCGCGCATCGGCGGTCAGCAACGAATAGTCAGTATAAAGACGCGCGGTTTTTTCGTTAAAGTTTCCGGTCCCGATGTGTGCGTAACGCACCACTTCACCGTTTTCTTTACGTGAAATCAGGAACAGTTTGGCGTGAATTTTCAGCCCCGGCGCAGAGAAGATAACGTGCACGCCTGCTTCGGTCAGGCGCTTCGCCCAGTGAATGTTTGCTTCTTCGTCGAAACGCGCCTGTAACTCAACCACCACGGTGACTTTCTTACCGTTGTGTGCGGCGTGGATCATCGAGTCGATGATGCGTGAATCTTTCGCCACGCGGTAAATGTTAATTTTAATCGCCAGTACGCTCGGGTCGAACGAAGCCTGACGCAGCAGTTCCAGCACATGCTCAAAGGTGTGATAAGGATAATAGAGCAACACATCGCGTTCGCGAATGGCATCAAAACCATTGCGGAACTGGGCTTTATCAAACCAAATATGGCGTAAACGCGGCAGTGGTTTGTTCACCAGATTGGCTTTGCCGACATTGGGGAAATTAATAAAGTCTTTAAAATTATGATAACGACCGCCGGGGACGATGGAGTCGTAGCGGGAAATAGTTAGTTTTTCGCGTAAAACTTCAACCAGTGCATTGGGCATATCGCGCTGATAAACAAAACGCACCGGCTCAGCAGTTAAACGCTGCTTGAGACTGGAAGACATCAACTCCATCAGGCTGGCTTCCATCTCATGCACTAAATCGTATTCGGCATCGCGGGTCATCTTCATTGAATAGGCATTCAGCGCGTCATAATCAAAGAAGCCTTTGAAAATATCATCGAGGCAGTAACGCAGAATGTTATCCAGAAGAATCATCGGTTTGCGTCGACGCGGCGCTTCTGGCGGTAAATTCACAAAGCGTGGCACTTTATCTGATGGGATCTCCAGCAGCGCGTAACGGATGGTATCGCCACGGATAATTTCCACCGCCAGATAGGTGTAATCATCTTTCAGGAACTGCACTAAGTCAGTGTCAGGATTGATTAAAATCGGCGTAATGTGCTGACGCAGATACTGCTTAAAATAATGACGCAGCCAGTTTTGTTGATTGACGGAGAGCTGGCGTTCATTAATCAGGAAGATCTGGTTGCGCGCCATCTCCAGCAATAGCTCGTTGTAGAGGCCGTCGAATTCCTGATCGGCTTTCAGCACCCGGGACTGAATTTTGCCCAGTAAATGGCGGGAATGAGAGTTGGAGCCTTGTTCTTCGCTAATAATGATGCGTCGCTTCAGTTCAGCGAAGCGGACTTTATAGAACTCATCAAGGTTATTGGAATAGATCCCCAGGAAACGCATCCTTTCAATCAGCGGGTTAGATTTGTCCGCCGCTTCCTGAAGCACGCGTTCATTGAACGATAACCAACTGAGCTCTTTTTCGATGTATAGCTTTTCCTGACCCATTACCACTTTTACTCCGTTTTATTCACGGGACACTGCCTGGATATTATGGCGAGCAATATTGGCAGATGTCCAACTATGCCAGAAAAGGGAGAAAAAAACTGCTGGAGCTTGCGATTTACAGGTGAATTGAAAAACGCCAGCGGCAGAGCTGGCGCTTTAACTACGGGGGCATTACTCGTCGGCAGCGTAGCCCTGCGGCGGCAGACGTTGACCATCCAGCCACGCGGCGTTTTCGTGCATTTTCAGACGACCATCGGCAAACCAGCTAATCACCAGCGGATAAATAGCGTGTTCCTGGGTTTGCACGCGGGCGGTGATATCATCTTCCGTATCACCAGCAAATACCGGGACTTTCGCCTGTAAAATAACCGGGCCACCATCCAGTTCATCGGTGACGAAATGCACCGATGTACCGTGCTCTTCATCGCCATTTTCCAGCGCCTGACGATGGGTGTGTAATCCGGGATATTTCGGCAGCAGAGAAGGGTGAATGTTCAGCAAACGCCCGGCATAGTGGGAGACAAACGCCGGGCTGAGAATGCGCATAAAACCAGCCAGCACGACCACATCGGGTGCGTACATGTCGATTTCATGAATCAACTCCCGGTCATAGGCTTCACGACTGTCAAACGCGCTGGTGATGAGCGTATGCGTTGCAATACCCGCCTGGCGGGCGCGTTCAAGGCCGAACGCGTCGGCCTTATTGCTGAAAACTGCCCGTACGGTGCCTTTAATTTTGTTGGTTTTACAGGCGTCAATAATTGCCTGCAAATTACTTCCGTTGCCGGAAATAAGCACCACAATATTCATTATTCGATAACCACGCGTTGTTCGGAATCAGAGGCTTTGATGATACCGATTTTCCACGCGTTTTCACCGTTGGCATTGAGCAGGGCGAGGGCTTTGTCCACTTCCGGAGCAGGCAGGGCGATAATCATCCCGACGCCGCAGTTGAAGGTGCGATACATTTCATGGCGTTCAACGTTACCTGCCGTTTGCAGCCAGTTGAACACTTCCGGCCACTGCCAGGAAGATTCATCAATCACTGCCTGGGTATTATCTGGCAATACGCGCGGAATGTTTTCCCAGAAGCCGCCGCCGGTCAGGTGCGCAATGGCATGCACATCGACCTTTTCAATCAACTCCAGCACTGACTTCACGTAAATGCGGGTCGGTGCCAGCAGATGATCGGCTAATGGCTTACCATCAAGTTCGGTGGTTTGCGGATCACAACCGCTGACTTCAAGAATTTTGCGCACCAGCGAATAACCGTTCGAGTGCGGACCGCTGGAACCGAGTGCAATCAGCACATCGCCGTCGCTGACTTTAGAGCCGTCGATGATTTCTGATTTTTCTACCACGCCCACGCAGAAACCCGCGACATCGTAATCCTCACCGTGATACATCCCCGGCATTTCTGCCGTTTCGCCACCCACCAGTGAACAGCCCGATTGCAGACAACCTTCCGCAATGCCGCTGATCACCGCTGAAGCGGTATCAACATCCAGTTTTCCGGTTGCGTAATAGTCGAGGAAAAACAGCGGTTCTGCACCTTGCACCACCAGGTCATTAACGCACATGGCGACCAGATCAATACCAATGGTGTCGTGACGTTTTAAGTCCATTGCCAGACGCAGCTTGGTACCTACGCCGTCAGTGCCGGAAACCAGCACGGGTTCACGATATTTTTGCGGCAATGCACACAGCGCACCGAAGCCGCCCAGACCGCCCATCACTTCCGGACGACGCGTTTTCTTCACTACGCCTTTGATTCTTCCAACCAGAGCATTACCCGCGTCAATATCAACACCGGCATCTTTGTAGCTAAGAGAGGTTTTATCGGTCACTGCTTGGGTCCCCACGCGTTACTTGCGGTAGAAAAATAAAATTCGGCGCAATTCTAACAGGGAAAGCAAACGTTTGCGAGACTGCTTTACACAACCTTTTTGCACGTCTTTTCCCCAGGCGCGCGGCGAAAGAAGACTTGTGCCAGGGCAAAGGTTAGTTTTCGGATGGAATAATCTTCTTTCATAACCATTTGAATATAAAATAACTTTATCTCAAACCGTTATCATTTTGACTAAAGTCAACGAAAATAATATTGCCGCCTTGAAGAAAGGAGGTATAATCCGTCGATTTTTTTTGTGGCTGCCCCTCAAAGGAGAAAGAGTATGAAGATCGTGGAAGTCAAACACCCACTCGTCAAACACAAGCTGGGACTGATGCGTGAGCAAGATATCAGCACCAAGCGCTTTCGCGAACTCGCTTCCGAAGTGGGTAGCCTGCTGACTTACGAAGCGACCGCCGACCTCGAAACGGAAAAAGTAACTATCGAAGGCTGGAACGGCCCGGTAGAAATCGACCAGATCAAAGGTAAGAAAATTACCGTTGTGCCAATTCTGCGTGCGGGTCTGGGGATGATGGACGGTGTGCTGGAAAACGTTCCGAGCGCGCGCATCAGCGTTGTCGGTATGTACCGTAATGAAGAAACGCTGGAGCCGGTACCGTACTTCCAGAAACTGGTTTCTAACATCGATGAGCGTATGGCGCTGATCGTTGACCCAATGCTGGCAACCGGTGGTTCCGTTATCGCGACCATCGACCTGCTGAAAAAAGCGGGCTGCAGCAGCATCAAAGTTCTGGTGCTGGTAGCTGCACCAGAAGGTATCGCTGCGCTGGAAAAAGCGCATCCGGACGTCGAACTGTATACTGCATCGATTGACCAGGGACTGAACGAGCACGGATACATTATTCCGGGCCTCGGCGATGCCGGTGACAAAATCTTTGGTACGAAATAAAGAATAAAAATAATTAAAGCCGACTTTAAGAGTCGGCTTTTTTTTGAGTAAAGCGCCTATAACACATAATACAGAGGATAATACTATGACGCGCCGTGCTATCGGGGTGAGTGAAAGACCGCCACTTTTACAGACAATCCCGCTTAGTTTGCAACATTTGTTCGCCATGTTTGGTGCAACCGTCCTGGTGCCCGTCTTATTTCATATTAACCCGGCGACTGTACTGTTATTTAACGGTATTGGAACGCTGCTGTATCTCTTCATCTGTAAAGGGAAAATTCCGGCTTATCTTGGTTCCAGCTTTGCCTTTATTTCACCGGTATTGTTACTGTTGCCGTTAGGGTATGAAGTCGCGCTGGGCGGCTTTATTATGTGCGGCGTGCTGTTCTGCCTGGTTTCTTTTATCGTGAAGAAAGCGGGGACCGGCTGGCTGGACGTGCTGTTTCCACCTGCGGCAATGGGCGCAATCGTTGCCGTCATCGGTCTGGAGCTGGCGGGCGTAGCTGCCGGTATGGCGGGTTTACTCCCGGCTGAAGGGCAAACGCCAGACTCCAAAACCATCATCATCTCTATTACCACCTTGGCGGTCACGGTTTTAGGTTCCGTGCTGTTCCGTGGTTTCCTGGCAATTATCCCGATTTTAATTGGCGTGCTGGTGGGGTACGCGCTCTCTTTCGCAATGGGAATTGTCGATACCACGCCGATTATTAATGCTCACTGGTTTGCGCTGCCAACCCTCTATACGCCGCGCTTCGAGTGGTTTGCCATTCTGACTATTCTGCCAGCGGCGTTAGTGGTTATTGCCGAACACGTAGGGCACCTGGTAGTAACGGCTAATATCGTCAAAAAAGATCTGCTGCGCGATCCAGGTCTGCACCGTTCGATGTTTGCTAACGGCTTGTCGACCGTGATTTCCGGCTTCTTTGGCTCCACGCCAAACACCACCTACGGGGAAAACATTGGCGTGATGGCGATCACCCGTGTTTACAGTACCTGGGTTATCGGCGGGGCGGCGATTTTCGCTATCCTGCTTTCCTGCGTCGGTAAACTGGCTGCTGCTATCCAGATGATCCCATTGCCGGTGATGGGTGGTGTTTCGCTGCTGCTTTACGGTGTCATCGGTGCTTCCGGTATTCGTGTGTTGATCGAATCGAAAGTGGATTACAACAAAGCACAGAACCTGATCCTGACTTCCGTGATTTTGATCATCGGCGTCAGTGGCGCGAAGGTAAACATTGGCGCGGCGGAACTGAAAGGTATGGCGCTGGCGACCATCGTCGGTATCGGCTTAAGTTTGATTTTCAAACTGATTAGTGTGCTGCGCCCTGAAGAAGTGGTGCTGGACGCAGAAGACGCGGATATAACAGACAAATAATGTACCGACCGGGCAGTGTTGCTGCCCGGTTCAAACATCATGGGATTCTGTGGTAAACTTCTCGCGATTTTGTGAAATCCTGGTTGAGGTATCTCTGAACACACCGGCACAGCTCTCTTTGCCACTTTATCTTCCTGACGACGAAACCTTTGCAAGTTTCTGGCCGGGGGATAACTCCTCTTTACTGGCCGCGCTGCAAAACGTGCTGCGTCAGGAACATAGCGGTTACATCTATCTCTGGGCACGCGAAGGCGCGGGGCGCAGCCATCTGCTGCACGCGGCTTGCGCGGAATTGTCGCAGCGTGGCGATGCGGTGGGCTATGTCCCGCTGGATAAACGCACCTGGTTTGTTCCGGAAGTGCTCGACGGTATGGAGCATTTGTCGCTGGTCTGTATCGACAACATTGAGTGTATTGCAGGCGATGAGTTGTGGGAGATGGCGATTTTCGATCTCTACAATCGAATTCTGGAATCGGGCAAAACACGGTTGTTGATCACCGGCGATCGTCCACCGCGGCAGTTGAATCTGGGATTACCGGATCTCGCGTCGCGACTCGACTGGGGGCAGATCTACAAATTGCAGCCACTTTCTGATGAAGATAAGTTGCAGGCGCTACAGTTACGCGCGCGTTTGCGTGGTTTTGAACTGCCGGAAGATGTGGGGCGTTTCTTGCTGAAGCGGCTCGACAGAGAAATGCGCACGCTATTTATGACGTTGGATCAGTTGGATCGTGCGTCGATTACCGCGCAACGTAAGCTGACCATTCCGTTTGTGAAAGAAATTCTGAAGTTGTAGATAAGGTGTTTATTGTCGGATGCGGCGCGAACGCCTTATCCGAACTACGCGAAGTTAATCCATAGTATTCGTAGGCCGGATAAGACGTGGCAAGCGTCGCATCCGGCAATGTGCTTCAACTAGCGATGGAGCACATCTTAACCCACGATTTCCAGTACCTGCTCCGGTGGACGACCAATTCGCGCTTTGCCATTCGCGACCACAATCGGGCGCTCCATCAGCTTCGGATTATCCACCATTGCCTGAATCAGCGCCTCTTCGCTAAGCGAACTGTCAGCCAGGTTCAGTTCTTTATAAAGCTCCTCTTTCTGGCGCATCAATTCACGGGCGCTATTCATCCCCAGCATTTTCAGCAAATCGCGCAGCGTTGCCGCATCGGCGGGTGTCTCAAGGTAGAGCACCACTTCTGGCTCCACGCCGTTTTCTTTCAGCAGGTTCAGCGTTTCCCGGCTCTTTGAACAGCGTGGGTTATGGTAGATTTTTACCTGTTTGGTCATTGTTCTTCCTTTAATGCGAATTACATCTTGGTATAAGGCTTAAAGCGTTCCTGCAGCTGGCGCAACTGGTCGATGCGCGCATCGTAACGCGCTTGTTGCAGGCTGCCTAATTTCACCTGCGAACTGGCGCTACTCAACAGCGAAATGGCCTGATCGAGTCGTCCGGCGAGCGCATAAGCTTCTGCTCGCGCAGCCAGCTCCTGATCGCGGTTATTTAGCGCGGCTTCCGCCTGTGCCAGCAAATCCCAGCCGTTGCTGTCATCTTTATTATTAAAGGTGTAGCGATTCAGAATATTGGCCGCTTCTTGTGGTTGACCGCCTTGCAGATAAGCGTTCGCCAGGTTGAGCTGCAACACAGGATTGGTGCGTAAATCGCGGGCATTTTTCAGACGATTGATCGCCTCATTGGCTTTGTTTTGCCCAAGATCGATATCAGTAGCCAGATCGAGATACCATGCGTTGCCAGGTTCTGCCGCCAGTAACGGTTGCAGCGTTTTACGCGCCTCGTCGTATTTATTGGCTTCCATTGCCTGTAAAGCACGACCATATTGTGCTGCTCGTTGCTGACGAACGTTTCCTTTCGCCCATTCATCCAGCAAATCACTGGTGAGCTGGTTACGTCCGGAATTATACATCCCCAGTGTGCGCGCTTTCGCCAGATAGAAATCTTCCGACGACTGCACCACCATCGGGCGCATCTGATTAGCACGGTTGCGGGCATCTGCCAGACGACTTTCCGGCAACGGGTGAGTCAATAAAATTTCCGGCGGGCGCGAGGAGTAACGCGCCTGATCGAGTAATTTTTCGAGGAAGGTTGGCATCGCCTGCGGATCGAATCCCGAGCGTTGCAGCACCTGAATACCAATGCGGTCCGCTTCCTGTTCATTTTGCTGGGTGAAACTGATCATCCCCTGACGCGTTCCCGCCAGTGTACCGGTCAGCGCCGCCATCCCCGCCTGCGGACTGGCCATCGCCAGTAAAATAGAACCTAACGCGCCGACCCAGGTCAGCGGCGCGCTGCGCTGCTGATCTTCCATCGCTCGCGCCAGGTGACGTTGGGTGACGTGGGAGATTTCGTGCGCCATAACTGAAGCCAGTTGACTTTCGTTATCGGAATAACGGAACAGGGCAGAGTGCAGCACCACGTTGCCGCCAAAGAAAGCAAAGGCGTTAATTTCGTCGTTGTTGATCAGAAAAAAATGAAACGGTGTCTTAACCGAATTGGCATGCGAAACCAGACGCATCCCCAGCGAATTAATATATTGCGTTAACAGCGGGTCATTAATTAACGGCGCGCTGCCGCGTAGCTGGCGGACATAATAGTCGCCCATCTGCATTTCCTGACCAATGGAAAGCGTGCTTCCTGCGGAGGTTCCCATATCCGGCAAGGTGTCTGCGCTGTCGGCAAACGCCGGGGCTACCTGACCAATGGTCATAGCAGCAATGAGGGTTGCAACCAGGTTTTTTTTCAACTGCCTGAACATAACCTCTATCCTGTATTTCTGGAGATAGTCATTTGACCGATACTGTGAAATATCGTTCCCACCGCGCCGCCTTTGAGTGTAACGGCGAAGATTAGCCCACTCAAATGACTTTTCAGTTTCCTGAATCCGTCATAAAAAGCGAAGTCTTTTTTGTGACATTTCGATACAATTGCGGATCGCAATCCCGCTCTTGAGGTTCAGGGAAGGTCTTTATGCTCGAAATGTTGATGCAATGGTATCGCCGCCGTTTTAGCGACCCGGAAGCGATTGCCTTGCTGGTTATTTTAGTTGCCGGATTTGGCATTATCTTTTTCTTTAGTGGCCTGCTTGCTCCGTTGCTGGTGGCTATTGTGCTGGCCTATTTGCTGGAATGGCCAACCGTGCGCCTGCAATCTATTGGCTGCTCCCGCCGCTGGGCGACGTCGATTGTATTGGTGGTTTTTGTCGGTATATTGCTACTGATGGCGTTCGTGGTACTGCCTATCGCCTGGCAACAGGGCATCTACTTAATCCGCGATATGCCGGGGATGCTCAATAAGCTTTCTGACTTTGCCGCCACGTTGCCGCGCCGCTATCCGGCGTTAATGGATGCGGGCATTATTGATGCAATGGCCGAAAATATGCGCAGTCGGATGCTGACCATGGGCGATTCGGTGGTGAAAATTTCCCTCGCCTCGCTGGTCGGTTTGCTGACCATAGCCGTCTATCTGGTGCTGGTGCCATTGATGGTCTTCTTCCTGCTGAAAGACAAAGAGCAGATGCTGAACGCCGTTCGTCGGGTGCTGCCGCGCAACCGTGGACTGGCAGGACAGGTGTGGAAGGAGATGAATCAACAAATCACCAACTATATCCGCGGCAAAGTGCTGGAGATGATCGTGGTGGGGATCGCCACCTGGCTGGGGTTCTTGCTCTTTGGGCTGAACTATTCGCTGCTGCTGGCGGTGCTGGTCGGCTTCTCGGTACTTATTCCGTACATTGGCGCATTTGTGGTGACCATTCCGGTGGTTGGCGTGGCGCTATTCCAGTTTGGTGCAGGCACTGAATTCTGGAGCTGTTTCGCGGTGTATCTGATCATTCAGGCGCTTGACGGCAACCTGTTAGTACCGGTGTTGTTCTCCGAAGCGGTTAACCTGCATCCGCTGGTGATTATTTTATCGGTGGTGATCTTCGGTGGTTTGTGGGGATTCTGGGGCGTATTCTTCGCCATTCCATTGGCGACGCTGATCAAAGCCGTGATCCACGCCTGGCCCGATGGGCAAATAGCGCAAGAATAATCTTCAGCCCGACGAACTGTTTCGCCGGGCTGATTTTTCAGGGTTCCTGACGTAAATAAATAGCCCGATAACACATACTCACCAGCACTGCACCGCCGATAATATTACCCAGCATCACCGGGAGCAGATTGGCGGTAATAAAATGGCTGACCGTCAGTGCCGGAAAATTGTCTGCGCTACTGTGCGCCAGTTGCCAGAAGGGGGTTGGGGCAAAATGGCGAATGGCAATGGCGAACGGAATCACAAACAAATTGGCGATACAGTGCTCAAAGCCACTGGCGACAAACAGGGTGATGGGCAAAATCATGGCGACGATTTTGTCGCATAACGAACGCCCGCAATAACTCATCCACAGCGCCAGGCAAACCATCAGATTGCACATAATGCCGAGGCTGACAGATTCAGTAAATGTATGATGCATTTTGCCCTCGGCGCAGTGTAAAACCGCGACTCCCCACATCGCGTTTTCACTCATCACCAGCCCGGAAAACCAGATTAACAAACTGAAACAGGCAATACCTGCCAGATTACCGCAGGCCACCAGAAGTGCGTTAATCAGCCAAGTTCGCCAACTAATAACGCCCCGACTTTTTGCCATCACCGTCATTACCGACGAGGTGAACAGGCTGGTGCCGCAAACCGCCAGCAAAATAAAGCCGAGTGTAAAGCAAAGGCCGCCCACCAGATGGGTTAATGCCTGTGAAGACGGGGCATCGGCGATAACGGAAAGGTAAAAAGTAAATCCGATCGCCATAAACACGCCAGCGGACATCGCCATTAAAAAGACCGACACTTTACTGCGGGCAATTTTATGGGCGGCAATCCGTTCAGCGATTGCCGCTTTTCTGGCGCTCAACTGCAAGTCGAAAGAGAGCTTGTTTCTCATGCATACTCCTGCAAAAGCAGATTACAACACCTCGCGAACCGAGATCCCCAGACGCTGCATTCGTGACAGCAGCGTGGTGCGCTTCATCCCTAATCGTGTCGCCGCGCCACGGGGCCCGGCAACAATGCCATTGGTTTCTCGCAATACCTGAACAATGCGCTGACGTTCTTCTTCGTCATTCTCTGGCGTCGTCGGGTGCAGCAACTGCGCCATTGAACTGCGAAGCGCTGAATCTTCATTTAGCGTCGGCAGTAAACGGCTTTGTCGGACATTTAGATGTAAATTCAGACTGTTACCACGAGTCAACAGTACCGCCCGCTCAATCACGTTTTCCAGCTCGCGCACGTTGCCCGGCCAATCCCACGACATCAACTGGCGTAGTGCCTCGGTCGGGATGGCGTCAATTGCGCGATTCATATGGCGCGCCATTTTTTGCGTGAAATGTTTTGCTAAAAGAGGGATATCTTCCGGACGATCGCGTAGCGGCGGCAATTCCAGTGGGAAGACATTCAGGCGATAAAAGAGATCGCTGCGAAACTGGCGATCTTCAACCATTTGCCACAAATCACGGTTGGTGGCGGCAATGACTCTGACATTCACCGGGATCGTTCTACTCCCGCCGAGACGCTCAATTTCCCGCTCCTGCAATACGCGCAGCAATTTAGGCTGAAGTTCTAACGGCAGATCGCCAATTTCATCGAGAAACAACGTGCCGCCATCGGCAATTTCAAAACGTCCACGATGGGTATTAATCGCACCAGTAAACGCCCCTTTGTCATGACCGAATAACTCACTTTCCAGAAGACTGGCGGGGATGGCAGCGCAGTTGATTTTGACCAGCGGCTTGTCGCGTCGCGGGCTAAGTTGATGGATCGCTCTGGCGATCACCTCTTTGCCAGTTCCGGTTTCACCGCAAATCAACACCGTACTGTCGCTCTTCGCCACAATATCTACCTGCTGGAGCAGGTCTTCCATTGCCTGGCTTTGATAGATAATGTCACCGACGCCCAGATTCGAAAGGAGCTGCTCGCTAAGCTGGTGGTTTTCTTGCTGCAAACTTTCCTGCAAATCGGTCATGCTACGCCAGGCATCGGCATTGCCAACGGCAATAGCGATGCGATCGGCTATGTGTTGTAGTAGCTGGCCGTTTTCCTCACTAAAGAGAGTGGAAGAGGTATGCGCCAGCAACAATGCACCCGGTGTATGGTTGCCAAAGGTAAGCGGTATCAGGAGCGCAGATTCGCAGCCGTTAGATGCAAGTAAGTGTAATAACGGGTCGCGTTGCCAGAGAAACAGATCGTCTGCACGGTGCGTCAAGGTCGGTTGTCGGGTTTGTAGCGTTTGTGTCAGCAATACACTGTCGCCAGGCATATTGCGTGGCAGACACGCACAATGTGAGGCAGAAAGATCGCTGCACCACAGGCTGAACTTCTCGTTCTTTCGATGATCGCCCAATACCATACTGACTGAAGCCAGACCGAAAAAATGATGGATCTCACGAGCGACGTCAGCGATCAGATCGTCGAGATCAAGATGTGACAGCACTGCATTAGTGATATCCACCAGTACCCGATGATGATCGCGATCTTTCTCCAGCAAACGCAGCGCCACCTGTTGTTCTTCATCATTGAGCCATGATTGCAGAACCGGGGTGATAATGCGTGCCAGCCAGTTAAACAGTGTGCAATCCTGGGGAGTAAAACGGCTGCCGTGGGTACGAATAAAGCGTAGCTCCGCCATTCCACTACTGCCGAGAAGGACGGCGTGACGCGAATAATCGACCATCTCGCCCTGATACTCTACTGTTGCCGTCACATCGCTGCCATCATCATGGTAGCGGTAATAGAAGTTGCTTTTGAGAACATGCAGTTCAATAAGTTGTACCGGGCTGAACGGCGGCGGCAGCGGGATGAAGGCGCGTAATAAAGACGCCTTGCCGTGTTTCTGCGCTAACCGCTCCGCGAGCATTCCGTTTACCGCTTCAATTGTTATTCCTTGCGGCGGGGCAAACATCGCCTCGTCTGACATAGCCATCAACAGTCCTTATTAATGAGAAATCCTTCTCACGCAATTTTTCTGGCCATCAGATAGATGGCCGGTTCCTGCACAATTTCATCCAACAGATGAATGAATTGAATGCTACGCGCCTGCCACAAAGACGTCGCGTCATCTGCCAGTGGCGCGAATGCCCGGGTCAACAGGGCGGTGTGGCTGGTGTCAATAACAATCTCACCAAAAGTCATCACCCCCAGCATCTTACGTCGGGCTTGCTCCTCTTCGACCAGTGCAAGCCAATCTTTGTATTCCGTCAGTGGGCAGCGGAAGGCGACATTCAGACAATCAATCACGCCAACGTGATGGCCGATAGCTAGCGAGTAATACATTACCTGAGAGCTGTGTTCCGGCATCTCGTCGCTACTGGCGACAAACTTTTTTCGCAGCGTCCAGAAAACAATTTCCCCGCACTCTTCAGTCATGTAACCCCCGGAGTACGCGAAAGAGTTGCTGAACGATACTATTGAGATGTGGATCGTCGGCATCGCGCAACCAGGTGTTAACCCGATTTCCTGTAGGATCGTCGCTTTAATGGCGCAGGAGCCGATCGCAAATTTCTCGCCCCTGACGATAGCCCGCCAGCCGCCGCGCTTCTCGCTCAATGGCGATACGCTGTGATGGCGGGATCTGCGGCCACAACGGTTGCATAGTCACCCCGGTGGGATCGCGATAATCCACCGCGTGAATCTTCTGTTGCAGCAAACCGAGCGCCACGGCGAAACCGTGAATGGTGGCGGCCGGTGTTGGCGGGCAGCCGGGGATCCAAACATCAATGGGGACAATGGTGTCGCTGCCGCCCCAGACGCTGTAGAGATCGTGGAAAATACCGCCGCCGACGCCGCACGCGCCGTAGGAAACACAGATTTTATGATCGGGGGCAGACTCATACGCCCGAAGTGCAGGCATACGCATCGCCCGGGTGACTGCGCCAGTAAATAACAAAATATCGGCGTGACGCGGTGATGAAACAACCTTAATGCCAAAACGTTCTGCATCGAATACTGGTGTGATGGCGGCAAAAATTTCGATTTCACAGGCGTTGCAGCCACCGCAATCGACGCGATAAACGTAAGCCGAGCGACGGATATCCTGTAGCAAATGCCGCTTCATCTTTTGCGTTTGCTCGTCCAGCGTGATGGGCTGGCTGACATGTTGTGTAAGCACTGGACTCATAGCTGCTCCTTAGCCACCAGCGGTACATCTGTATCGTCGTTGATCAGCGTCGCGCGTTGTTTGCACTCCGGGCAGACGCTCGCTTGCGCCCGCAACATTTCGCGGTTTTGTGGCGCATTTTGTTGCTGTGCCAACAATTCAGCAGCCAGTGCGACGGTTTTTTGCGGGGCAAACGGGCGTTCGCAACGGCTGCAACGTTGTAGATGGAACGTCGCGCGGGTATAGAGATCGGCTTTATTGGTGACGGTCAGTTCAAAGTTATTGGTAAGCTGGATGGCTCTGGTCGGGCACACTTCTTCACAACGTCCGCAGTAAATACAACGCCCCAGACAGAGCTGCCAGGTGCGCGAATTTTGCTGGTCGTCGGTCTGGATAGTCAGCGCATTTGCCGGACAAGCACAGGCGCAGGCACCGCAGGCAATACATTGGCTGGGCATCAGGTCCGGTTTCCCGCGAAAGCCTGGGCTGACCTCCAGTGGCGCGAAGGGATATTTCACCGTCGCGGTTCCGGCGCGCATAATAGTTTTCAGTAACTTCAGCATCTTCTGTCCTTACTTCAGCGGCGAACGGTTACGATCAATGCCGTAGCGTTCGATCTCTTTATACGGCACGGTTTTTGACTGGCGCTTGCGCACATCAACCAGCGTCACACGGTCGGTACAGGAGTAGCAGGGATCAAGGCTACCGATAATCAGCGGTGCGTCAGAAACGGTATTGCCGCGCAGCATGTAACGCAACACCGGCCAGTTGGCGTAGGTGGCGGCACGGCAGCGCCAGCGGAACAATTTTTGGTTATCACCGAGCATGCTCCAGTGCACGTCTTCACCGCGTGGCGCTTCAACAAAGCCCAGCGCGAATGCGTGAGGTTTATAGCTAAAGCCTTCGGTCAGCAGTGGGGTATCCGGCATGTTGTCGAGAGCAAATTCCAGCATTGCCAGCGAATCAAACGTCTCTTTGACACGGACCATCACGCGGGAGAAAACATCGCCGCCGGTGAAGGTAAACAGTGTTTTTGGAATATTGCCGTAGTCGGCATAGGGGTGATCAAAGCGCAAATCACGGGCAAAACCACTGCCGCGGATCAGCGGCCCTACAGGGCTATATTCACGGGCGATTTGTCGGTCGAGAATGCCAATGCCCTGAGTGCGTTGTTCCATATTCGGCGTAGCAAGCAGCATCTCTACCAGCTCCGACACGTCGGCGCGCATCTCGCGCACCAGTTTCAGCGTTTGCAGACGTTGCTCTTTGAGAATATCGCGGCGAACACCACCAATCAGATTCAGACCGTAGGTTTTACGCGACCCGGTCAGCAATTCCGCCATTGTCATCGACTTTTCCCGCACGCGGAAAAATTGCATAAAGCCGGTATCAAAACCAACAAAATGGCAGGAGAGGCCAAGGTTGAGCAAATGACTGTGTAGCCGTTCGACTTCCAGCAGAATCGAGCGAATGGTATGCGCTCGTTGCGGCACCTCAATCCCCAGTGCATTTTCAACCGAGTTGGTATAGGCCACACTGTGGGCAAAACCGCAAATCCCACACACGCGGTCCGATAAGAAGGTCACTTCGTTGTAGCCCATCCGCGTTTCTGCCAGTTTCTCCATGCCGCGATGGACATAAAACAGACGGTAATCAGCATCGACAATTTGCTCGCCATCCACAAACAAGCGGAAGTGACCCGGTTCATCGGAGGTGATATGCAGCGGGCCGACAGGGATCACCCGCGCATCGCTGTTGCCCTCATTGATAAACGGATACGTTTCGGAATCAGTCGTCGGTTCAGGGCGCAGTCGATAATCCATCGCATCTTTGCGCAGCGGATGCATATCTTCCGGCCAGTCATCGGGCAACACCAGGCGACGCTGATCCGGCAGGCCAACCGGAATCAGCCCGTACATATCGCGAATTTCTCGCTCGCCCCAGACCGCGGCAGGGACGCGCGGTGTGACTGACGGAAACTCCCGACTGTCGGCATCGACCAGCGCCTTCACCACAATCCAGCATTTTTCGGCCCCTTCCATTGAAAGGGCATAATAAACCGCGTAATGACCGTTAAGTGTCCGCTCGTCGTTGCCAAACAGGACCGGAAGCCAGCCATCATGTTGATAATAAAGATACTGTACAACGTCAGGCAGCAGATTGATTTTCACCGTAATGGTGACCTGTTCAGGCGTTTGTCGCTCTTCATCCAGCACCGCGCCGGGGAACTGCGTTTTCAGGGCGGCGAGAATCGCTTCGCCACGATTTGACGATGAATTAACGTTCACTGTGTTTCTCCGAAACAGATGCGGTGCCTGAAGGCAAAAAATCATGCCAGGTGCTACGTTGTGCAGGCAGATCGTGCGTCCCTGAGAGGACTATAGTGGAAGCGCCCGCCAGGATCCTGATGACAGGTTGTGGAATATGCGTTCCCATCGCCAGCATCATGACCAGCAGAATCACCATTGGCGAGGTGGTCAACCAGCCGAGATCACCCCGGTTAACGGCCTGCGGCGGTTTCGCCATTAACACCCGCGCAGCCATCCGTACCAGGCCCGCCAGCACCAGCGTTAACAGCAATAACAGCAGGACGATAATCAGCAGGTGATTACGTGCCAGTCCGGCGGTAACGGTCATAAATTCGCTAAGAAAAATGTTGAAGGGCGGCATCCCTGCCAGCGCCAGCGCACCGCCGCCAAACAGCACGGCGGTAAATGGCATGATTTTGAGCATCCCACAGACGACGTTGAGATCGCGCGTGCCGTACTTGAGCAGTACATTGCCGGAACCGCAGAACAGCAGCGTTTTTGCCAGACTGTGGTTTAAGGTGTGCAGCAGCGCGGCAAAAATTCCCAGCGGCCCGCCAATGCCTAGCGCCACCGCGACCAGTCCCATGTTCTCCACGCTGGAGTACGCCAGCAGACGCTTAATGTCCCGCTGTACCAGAATGAAAAATGCCGCCACGGCAACCGACAACATGCCGAAGATGAGCAACAACCGGTTGGGGAAATCGCTGCCGATGGCCTGGCAAATAATGATGTAATAGCGAATCAGCACCAACAGCGCACAGTTCAGCAATACGGCGGAGAGTAGGGCGCTGACCGGACTCGGCGCTTCACTGTGAGCATCCGGCAGCCAGGCGTGCATGGGAAATAGCCCGGTTTTGGTACCAAAGCCAATTAGCACAAACACAAAGGCCAACAGCATTAATGTTGGGTCAAGCAAGGACGATTGCTTAAGAACCTCGCTCCAGAATATCGCCATTTCTGCCTGCGGCATAACGCTGGCGGCGTTGGCGTATACCAGCACGGTACCGAACAGACCAAAAGCGACACCAACAGTACAAATAATGATGTACTTCCATGCTGCTTCCAGCGATGAACGCTGACCGTAAATGCCTACCAGAAACGCCGAGCTTAAGGTGGTGGCTTCGATCGCCGCCCACATCACAATCAGGTTATTGCTGGTAACAACCAGCAGCATGGTGAACAAAAACAGATGGAAGAAACCGTAGTAATCGCACAGCGTAACGGGTGAAAGCTCGCCGTGCTCCACTTCATGACGCATGTAGCCAATCGAGTAAACACCGGTAAGAAAGCCAATCACACCAAGAATGGCGAGGAACAAACCGCCCAGACCATCAATATGAAGCCACAGTCCCGCAGCGAATATTTCTCCCGCATCAGCGGCGGTTTGGACCACCCAGAGTGCCAGAATCAGCAGTAGTGTGATCCCTAAGCTATGTAATACTGTCACCGCGCGAGTCGCAGAGTGCCCCCGTTTCCGGCAGGCAAAACAGAGCAGCGAAAAAAGCAGCGGCGTGAGCAGGAGTAAAGCGAACATCACAGAATAACTCATCTCATTATCCCTTCAGCGCGGTCAAGTTGTTCACGTCCAGCGTGCCGTGGGTACGCCATATTTTTCTTGCCAGTAACACCATCACAATGACGGCGAAGATGGCGTCGGTAGCGATACCTATTTCCACCAGTTCCGGTGCTCGCCAGGCAAGAAGCGCCAGCACCAGATGGGAGCCGTTTTCCATCAGGCAGTAACCAAAAATTTGCCGCAGGATATTGCGCTGGCTAACAATGCACAGCAGGCCAAGCAGAAAATGACCTAACGCCACCGCCAGCGCTGGTTTCAGCCCGGTAGCCATCGGTAGCTTCACGGGCTGAACGACAAATGCGCAAAGCAGGACAATTAACGCCGCGAGCAGTGCCATCATTGCCGGACCGAATAACGCTTTTTCCGGGATGTTCTGGGGAATATTTCGTGCAGCGTAAGTCATGATTAACGGTACCAGCAGCACTTTGGTGATAAAGGCGCTGGCGGACCAGATCAGCAGTTGCTCTGCGGCGAACAGGCACGAGAGGGTGGCGAAAATAGACACCAGCACCAGTGACTGGCAGGCGTAAAATCCGCATGACAGGCGATAGCTTTTGACGCTAATCACAAACAGCGATGTCAGCATCATCAGTCCCGCCAGATTATTTACGATCATAGAACCGGTCATTCATCATCTCCTTACTGCAACCAGGTCGCGGCGATTACGCTGGAAATCAGCGACATCACAATCAGTACAATCAACACCAGGCGCATTGATCCTGGCAGCGGTGCGGCATCGGCGATGGCCTCGCTCGGTTTGCCCGGCACGACGCGACCAAACCAGCGAATAAACCAGGCGAAACTGGCGACCGATTCAATCATCAGTAGAATCATGGCGGGCAGCAGGATCCAGTACTCCACTGACAACGCAAAACCGGCGGCAAACAGCGGGAATTTACTGAAGAAGCCGTTGAACGGCGGCACGCCGGTAATCGCCAGCGCTGCCACGCAGAAACCCACGCCTGGCAACGGCAGGGTGTGCAATACGCCACGCAGACGCGGCAACAAGCGCGTGCCGCAGCTGTAACTCAGCGCACCTGCTACAAGGAAAAACAGGCTTTTAGCGAACGCGTGGTTGACGATGTAGGCGATGCTGCCCTCCAGCGCTAGCCGCGAGCCGAAGATGGAGAGCGACAAACCGAAGAACATCCAGCCAAGTTGAGTGATGGTCGACCAGGCCAGCAACCGCTTCATATCCTGCTGTGGCAAATACATCAGAAATCCATAAAGAATGGTGACCAGGGCCATGACCATGCCAACGCCGCCAATCACATGCGGGATATTGCCACCGTCGATAATGGCGCGGGCAAAAATGTAAACGCCCACTTTCACCATCGATGCGGCGTGGAGATAGGCGCTGATCGGTGTTGGCGCTTCCATTGCATCCGGTAGCCACGCTTGCATCGGTAGCTGGGCCGATTTCCCCCACGCGGCAAACAGGATGCCGCCATAAACCAGATAACGTGCGTCGCTGTGTAACTCGCTCATCGCGCTAAGCGCAAACGTTCCGGTCTGCAAAAACAGCGTGGCGGCGGCAAGATACAACCCAAACGAGCCGATATGAGTGATAAGTAACGCTTTTAGTGCTGAACGCTGCGCTTTATCGCTCTGGTAATAACTGATCAACGCCCAGGAGCAGCCGCCCGTAATTTCAAAAAACAACAACTGACCGAGCAGCGTCGAGGAGAGTACCAGTCCCGCCATCGCGCCGATAAACACCAGCAAAAATGCGTAATAACGATTCGTGCCGTTATGCGGGTGTTCGCGATTTTTATCCGTCAGATAACCCGTGGAGTAGATCGTGACCAGCAAACCGAGAAACACCACCACAAACAGAATCAGCGTACTCACGCGATCAATGACCAGGCCAAACAATGCCACATCCCCCACGTTGACCAACGTCAACGTGACGGCAACTTTATCGGCCTGATAAAACGCGGAGATCAGCGACAACATGCACAGCGTGGTCAGCGCGGCGAACAAAACCCCCCATTCGGCGGCCCGACGTTGTGGCGAAAACGAAACGACCAGTGCGCCGATAAAAGGCAGCATTAACGTCGTCAGAGCAAGATTTTCCATATTCCGTCAGTGCTCCTTACAGACCGGTTAACCAGAAGACCCATGCAAGCGCAGCAAGGCTGAAGCCAAGCCAGGTCACATGGTGAATGAGTAAAAAACGCCCGCGTGCCAGCGTGTTTTCTGCGATTGAGGCCAGTACAAAAATCAGCAAAACCTTGAGCAGCGTAACGACAAGTGAAGTCAGCAGACAGGCGAGAGAAAGCTCTTGCGCGCGCCCAAAGGGCAGAAACAGGGCCACAAACAGTGCTGCCATCACGACCTGTTTCAGCCCCAGCCCCCATTTCGCTAGCGCCAGCCCGGCACCGGAATATTCGGTCAGCGGGCCTTCCTGTAATTCCTGTTCTGCTTCAGCAACATCAAAGGGAATTTTTCCCATCTCAATGAAGCAGGCAAAACCACAGGCCAGTAACGCCAGTACGGTGGTTAGCGGCGAGTTCCAGCCCGTTGCCAGCGTATTGCTGATCATCTCGATATGCGTGGAACCTGCTATCAGCGCCAATACCAGCAGTGAGAGAATGAGCATGGGTTCGACCAGAATGCCGAGCGTCAACTCGCGACTGGCACCGACTCCCGCAAACGGGCTTCCGGTATCCAGCCCTGAAAGAGCAAAGAAAAAACGAAACAGGGCAAGAAGATAGATAAGGGTGATCAGATCGCCGCCGCCCGCAAAAGGGGAAACGGCAATAAATAGTGGTAGGGCCATCGACAGCACCAGCATGCTGCTGATTAATACCCACGGCATCAGGCGGAACATCAGACCTGAAGATGTCGGCGCAACTTCCTGCCGTTTAAACAGTTTGTGGATATCGCGATAATCCTGCCAGATCCCCGGTCCGCGGCGGGAGTGCATTCGCGCGCGTATCTGCCGGGAAATACCCGTAAAAAGTGGGGTTAGCATCAGCAGAATCACGGCCTGTGCTAACGCAAAAATGACCAGATATCCGTCGCAAAGAGTTTGTCTCATGGTGATTTCCTTAGACGGCAATAGCGATTAGCAGCACAACCAGTGCGGCGACCACATACAGGCAATAGAGACGAAAGTCGCCGCTTTGCAGATGCTGTATTTCTTTGGCCAGCCGTTGGGTGGCGCTCACGATGGGGCGGATCACCCGCTCATCCCAGAAGGGTTCTGTGCTCTGAGCCCTGGCGGTGACGTGCGCAAGACCTTTATTTAGCCTCAGCGTAGGGTCGAGCTGTTGTCGTAGACGAAATAACGCAGAGAAGACCACACGCAGCGGCTGCATCACGCCATTGCCTGACGGAGCCATCGCGTTTTCCCAGCTGTAGCCGCATGCCCAGGCATCTCCTGTGCGACGAAACGCTGCGCGGCGCGAACGACACCACAGCCAGTAAAGGCCAGGCAGCAAAGGCATCGCCAGTAGTAACAGCAACAGTAATGAGGGGGTGACCTGTGTATGAAACGTGCCGGGTACAAGTGCTATTCCGCTGGCGACAGTGACGGGAGGGGTATTGGTAAACGCATGGGCAATATGCATTATCTTCGGTGCCAGCCAACTGGCACTAAGCGCAATTAATACGCAGAGTGCCGCGAGCAGTAGCATGGCGACGATCATCGTATTTGGCACTTCCTGTGCCTCTTCAGCGTGTGTACTGCGCGGCGCACCACAGAAAGTAATACCGTACATTTTTACGAAGCACATTACTGCCAGCCCACCAGTGACTGCCAGCATTACCATAGCAATAGGACCCGCAAGTTGTAGCGCTACGGCTTCCACACGACTTAGTGAGAACAGCGACTGCCAGGTGTACCATTCGCTGATAAAACCATTCAGCGGAGGAAGGGCTGATATCGCGAGGCAACCAATCAGGCATGCTGCGGCTGTCCACGGCATCCGTTTCGCCAGTGCCCCCATTTTTTCCATGTCGTGGGTATGCAAACGCGAAATAATCGCGCCCGCGCCGAGAAATAGCAGCCCTTTGAACAGCGCATGGTTGAGCAGATGAAACAGTGCGCCGAGCAGTCCAACCACGGTGAGCAGCGGGTCGTGCAGTGACAGACCGACCATCGCCACACCGACCGCCAGCAAAATAATGCCGACGTTTTCGACGGTACTCCAGGCCAGCAGCCGTTTGATATCCTGTTCCGCCAGCGCATACAGCACGCCCAGGAGCGCGGAGATTGCGCCGATCGCCATCACCAGAATGCCCCACCACAGCGGCAAACCCGTTTGCGCCAGCAGATCCATCGCTACTTTCAGGATGCCGAAAATACCGATTTTGACCATTACGCCAGACATCAACGCCGAAGCGTGCGATGGTGCGGCAGGGTGAGCGCGCGGCAACCAGCTGTGCAACGGCATCATCCCGGCTTTCGCGCCAAAACCGAAAAAGGCCAGCAGGAATACCGCCGACGCCAGCCCCGGAGAAAGTGAAAGCGTGCGGAAACTGGCAAAATCTAGGCTGCCGCTTTCGCGCCCCATCAGCAAGAAGGCGATCATAATCAGCACCGATCCGGCGTGGGCGATAAAAAAGTAGAGCATGCCAGCGTTGATCGACGTTTTATCCTGCCTGGCAATGACCAGAAACCAGGAAGACAGCGACATCATTTCAAACAGCACGATGAACCAAAAAGCGTTGTCCATCACCAGCAGGGCAACCATCGATGCGATGAAAATATTCATAAAGAAGCCCATCGCCGCCGCGCCTTTGCCCTCGTATTCGCGCATATAAGTCAATGAATAGAGCGAACAAACCACCACCAGCAAGGAGATAACCAGCACCATAAATGCCGAGAGGCTATCCATTCGCAGGGTTAAATCGGCAAAGTCAAAAGGGGTGGCAAAACGGGCGACTAAAGTTACGCCTGCATGTAATTGCGTAATTCCGCTGATGATGCCAATCACGCCGCCCACCAGCGATGTGATGCCGGAAAGCTTAATAGCCAGTCTGTCCAGACCGAGTAAAAACAGCGAAGCCAGACTGGCAAACAGATAGAGGATCAGCGACCAGGTTAATAATTGCAGGGCATCCATTAGCGTTGCTCCTGAGTGAGGGAAAGGGGATCCTCCCCGCCATTGGCAAACCAGCTTGCGGCAAGGCGCTGTTTTTCTTTCATCTGACGTTGCAGGCTATCGCCGGTGATCAGCCGTAACGCCTGATTCGGGCAAGCGCGAACGCAGGCCGGACCTTCTGGCAAGAAATCACACAGGTCGCATTTCACCGCGACGGTCTGGACACCCGGTTCCCAGCGCAGCAAAGCATGTTGTTGTGTTGGCGCGTTTTTTTCGCCGTCTTTGAGTGAGCCCTCAGCTTGAAAAACATATTGCGCAGGGGCATTCACCGGACGGCTTCCTGAAGCGCTGATTGCGCCAAATGGGCAGACCACGGCGCAAAGCTTGCAGCCAATACAGAGGCTTTCGTTGAGTTGGATCGCATCACCCCTCTGGGAGATGGCATTGACCGGGCAGACCTGCAGGCAAGGGGCTTCCTCACAGTGATGACACACGACAGGGGCAGTGAGTGTTGACGTCTTCGCCAGGGCCAGGCGCGGGTGTTGCTGTAAACCTTGCGTTTTATGCACGTCCGAACAGGCAGCGAGACAGGTATTACATCCTGTACACCACAGTGGTTCGGCCACCACAAAGCGGTTCATGTCGGCTCCTTGAAAATGATATGAAACATTGCATTTCATAATGCATAAAGGATGCCAGTATGATTAATTTAATATATTCAATAAGTTATGAATTAACTGAATTCTGAACGGTACAAAAATGATGGTCATTAACGTTCAGCAAAAAATGGATTCGACACCCGTGTCGCAGGGGAAAGTGAGAATGTGATCTTGATCACGATAAGTGAGGTGTGCTGACCGCAAGCGCAGCCAGCACGGAATGGAGCAAAGTAATCAGGCGTGTTCTTTCAGCCAGTTCAGCACAACGTCGTGGTGATTGCTGGTTTTGAAATCGTCAAAGACATGTTCGATTTTGCCATCAGCGTCAATCAGGAAGCTGATGCGATGAATACCATCGTAGGTTTTGCCCATGAAGGACTTTTCCCCCCAGACGCCGAATTGCTCGCACACATGGTGGTCCTCATCAGACAGGAGCGTAAAGTTAAGCAGCTCTTTTTCCGCAAAACGGGAGAGTTTTTCGGGTTTATCGGTGCTGATACCCAGCACATCAACGCCCGCTTTTTTCAACTCATCCATGTTATCGCGTAAGCCGCAGGCCTGTACGGTACAGCCGGGGGTCATGGCTTTCGGGTAGAAATAAACCAGAACACGCTGTCCCTGGAAGTCGGTCAAATTAACTTGTTCTCCGTCTTGATCCGGCAAGCTAAATTTCGGTGCGATATCACCGGCTTTCAGTGGATTCATTACTTAACTCCATCCTGTTCATCATGTTGGGAATAATTGACGACGTTAATACTGCCTTGTGCATTGAGTTCTGTACATAGGGCTTTGAACGCTTGCTCAATATTTGCTGCGTCCGCAGATGCGGGGCTGTGGGCAGTAATCTGAATATGCAACTGCGCAGCCCGTTCATTTTCAGCAGGTTGTGTGCGCGACACCAGCTCCGCAATGTTCATATGATGCGCGTCGAAAAGTGCTGTGAAGCGTTCAATTAAATGCGGGGAGTCTGCCACATCGACCTGAACCCAGACAGATGCTGGCATTGGCGGACGCGGACGCGCCGTCGTGCGCTTCATCACGATTAAAAGATCCAGTTCGGCACCTTTCAACGGTAACGTTGATTCAATCAGAGTAATGGCATTCCATGAACCGGAAAGCAGCATGATAAACGTGAACTCTTCTCCCAGCATCGCCAGGCGACTGTCTTCAATATTACAGCCGCAACTACTGACATGACGGGTGATGGTGTTCACAATTCCAGGGCGATCGGCACCCAACGCAGTGATCACCAGATAATGTTGCGATGACAGTGTCAAACTGGTTATTCCTTTAAGGGGTGAGTTGTTCTTAAGGAAAGCATAAAAAAAACATGCATACAACAATCAGAACGGTTCTGTCTGCTTGCTTTTAATGCCATACCAAACGTACCATTGAGACACTTGTTTGCACAGAGGATGGCCCATGTTCACGGGAAGTATTGTCGCGATTGTTACTCCGATGGATGAAAAAGGTAATGTCTGTCGGGCTAGCTTGAAAAAACTGATTGATTATCATGTCGCCAGCGGTACTTCGGCGATCGTTTCTGTTGGCACCACTGGCGAGTCCGCTACCTTAAATCATGACGAACATGCTGATGTGGTGATGATGACGCTGGAGCTGGCTGACGGGCGCATTCCGGTGATTGCCGGGACCGGTGCTAACGCTACTGCGGAAGCCATTAGCCTGACGCAGCGCTTCAATGACAGTGGTATCGTCGGCTGCCTGACGGTAACCCCTTACTACAATCGTCCGTCGCAAGAAGGTTTGTATCAGCATTTCAAAGCCATCGCTGAGCATACTGACCTGCCGCAAATTCTGTATAATGTGCCGTCCCGTACTGGCTGCGATCTGCTCCCGGAAACGGTGGGCCGTCTGGCGAAAGTAAAAAATATTATCGGAATCAAAGAGGCAACAGGGAACTTAACGCGTGTAAACCAGATCAAAGAGCTGGTTTCAGATGATTTTGTTCTGCTGAGCGGCGATGATGCGAGCGCGCTGGACTTCATGCAATTAGGCGGTCATGGGGTTATTTCCGTTACGGCTAACGTCGCAGCGCGTGATATGGCCCAGATGTGCAAACTGGCAGCAGAAGGGCATTTTGCCGAGGCACGCGTTATTAATCAGCGTCTGATGCCATTACACAACAAACTATTTGTCGAACCCAATCCAATCCCGGTGAAATGGGCATGTAAGGAACTGGGTCTTGTGGCGACCGATACGCTGCGCCTGCCAATGACACCAATCACCGACAGTGGTCGTGAGACGGTCAGAGCGGCGCTTAAGCATGCCGGTTTGCTGTAAAGTTTAGGGAGATTTGATGGCTTACTCTGTTCAAAAGTCGCGCCTGGCAAAGGTTGCGGGTGTTTCGCTTGTTTTATTACTCGCTGCCTGTAGTTCTGACTCACGCTATAAGCGTCAGGTCAGTGGTGATGAAGCCTACCTGGAAGCGGCACCGCTTGCGGAGCTTCATGCCCCGGCTGGAATGATTTTGCCGGTGACCTCCGGTGATTATGCAATCCCGGTGACCAACGGTAGTGGTGCTGTCGGTAAGGCGCTGGACATTCGTCCACCAGCCCAGCCGCTGGCACTAGTTTCTGGCGCGCGTACCCAGTTCACGGGCGATACCGCTTCATTGCTGGTGGAAAATGGTCGTGGCAATACTCTGTGGCCGCAGGTGGTTAGCGTGCTGCAGGCGAAAAACTACACCATCACCCAACGTGATGATGCTGGTCAGACACTGACCACCGATTGGGTACAATGGAACCGTCTGGACGAAGACGAGCAGTATCGTGGTCGTTATCAAATCTCTGTTAAGCCGCAGGGTTATCAGCAGGCGGTTACGGTTAAACTGCTGAACCTGGAACAGGCGGGCAAACCGGTTGCAGACGCGGCTTCCATGCAGCGTTACAGCACGGAGATGATGAACGTTATTTCCGCCGGTCTGGATAAATCTGCCACTGACGCCGCGAACGCTGCGCAAAATCGTGCCTCCACCACTATGGACGTACAAAGTGCAGCTGATGACACCGGTTTACCAATGCTGGTCGTACGCGGGCCGTTCAATGTGGTTTGGCAACGTCTGCCAGCGGCGCTGGAAAAAGTGGGCATGAAAGTGACCGACAGCACCCGTTCGCAGGGCAACATGGCCGTAACTTATAAGCCGCTGTCTGACAGCGACTGGCAGGAACTGGGCGCGAGCGATCCAGGCCTGGCATCCGGTGACTATAAACTGCAGGTTGGCGATTTAGATAACCGCAGCAGCCTACAGTTCATCGATCCGAAAGGTCATACTCTGACTCAGAGTCAGAACGACGCGCTGGTAGCTGTCTTCCAGGCTGCGTTTAGCAAGTAAAAATACAGGGCTGGAATCATCCGGCCCTTTTTTCTGATATGATACGCAAACGTGTGCGTCGGCAGGAAAACGCGATTTTAGCGGTAATTCGCACGAAATTTGTTTGTCGGACGTAGTTCGGATAAGGCGTTCACGCCGCATCCGACAAAACATCCGGCACACCAGACAGCAAAAGATTTTAAAACGTTAATTCACACCCAGGAGTGATAAAGATGCAAAAGCAAGCTGAGTTGTATCGTGGTAAAGCGAAAACCGTATACAGCACGGAAAACCCGGACCTGTTGGTGCTCGAATTCCGCAATGATACGTCAGCAGGGGATGGCGCGCGCATTGAGCAGTTTGATCGCAAAGGTATGGTGAACAACAAGTTCAACTACTTCATTATGAGCAAACTGGCTGAAGCGGGTATCCCGACTCAAATGGAGCGTCTGCTCTCTGATACCGAATGTCTGGTGAAAAAGCTGGATATGGTACCGGTTGAGTGTGTCGTGCGTAACCGTGCTGCGGGCTCTCTGGTGAAACGTCTTGGAATCGAAGAAGGTATTGAGCTGAACCCGCCGCTGTTCGATCTGTTCCTGAAAAACGACGCCATGCACGATCCGATGGTCAACGAATCTTACTGCGAAACCTTTGGCTGGGTGAGCAAAGAGAACCTGGCGCGTATGAAAGAGCTGACCTACAAAGCGAACGACGTGCTGAAAAAACTGTTCGATGATGCTGGTCTGATTCTGGTCGACTTCAAGCTGGAATTTGGTCTGTACAAAGGCGAAGTGGTACTGGGTGATGAGTTCTCCCCGGACGGTAGCCGCCTGTGGGACAAAGAAACGCTGGAGAAAATGGACAAAGACCGTTTCCGCCAGAGCCTCGGTGGCCTGATCGAGGCCTATGAAGCCGTCGCCCGCCGCCTGGGTGTACAGCTGGACTGATTTTTCTGTTCATCATCTTGCCGTGCTGCTGGCACGGCAAGACAACCATTCTCGTAAGATGTGCATTGAACGCTCATTCCGCCGCCATTTCATCCCGCTTTCCTGTGGTAATCTTCCTCTGAACCACCTACGATCATTTCTATAATGAATATATTGTTGAGGTATCTATGCGTTGGCAAGGGCGACGTGAAAGTGACAATGTTGAAGACAGGCGCAATAGCTCCGGCGGTCCGTCAATGGGCGGTCCCGGTTTCCGTCTGCCGAGCGGTAAAGGCGGGCTGATTTTACTGATAGTCGTGCTGGTTGCAGGCTACTATGGCGTTGATTTAACCGGGTTGATGACCGGGCAGCCGGTTTCTCAACAGCAATCAACGCGGTCAATTAGCCCAAATGAAGACGAAGCCGCAAAATTCACCTCGGTGATTCTGGCAACCACGGAAGACACCTGGGGACAACAGTTCGAGAAGATGGGTAAGACCTATCAGCAACCGAAGCTGGTCATGTACCGTGGAATGACGCGTACCGGATGCGGGGCGGGCCAGTCCATAATGGGGCCGTTCTATTGCCCGGCGGATGGCACGGTTTATATCGATCTCTCCTTCTATGATGACATGAAAGACAAACTTGGCGCGGATGGCGATTTTGCCCAGGGGTACGTTATCGCCCATGAAGTCGGTCATCATGTGCAGAAACTGTTAGGCATCGAGCCGAAAGTTCGTCAACTGCAACAAAACGCGACGCAGGCGGAAGTGAACCGCTTATCTGTGCGTATGGAACTCCAGGCCGACTGTTTTGCCGGTGTCTGGGGGCATAGTATGCAGCAGCAAGGCGTTCTGGAAACCGGCGATCTGGAAGAGGCGCTGAACGCGGCGCAGGCCATCGGCGATGACCGTTTACAACAGCAAAGTCAGGGGCGAGTAGTACCAGACAGTTTCACTCATGGCACTTCTCAGCAACGCTACAGCTGGTTTAAACGTGGTTTCGACAGCGGCGATCCGGCACAATGCAATACTTTTGGTAAAAGCATTTAACTTCCGGGGCAGGGATGGCTGAACTGACTGCGCTTCACACATTAACAGCGCAAATGAAACGTGAAGGGATCCGCCGCTTGCTGGTGTTGAGCGGGGAAGAGGGTTGGTGTTTTGATCATGCGCTTAAGTTACGTGATGCCTTACCTGGCGACTGGCTGTGGATTTCGCCGCAGCCAGATGCTGAAAACCACTGTTCTCCCTCGGCACTACAAACTTTACTTGGGCGCGAGTTCCGGCATGCGGTATTCGACGCCCGCCACGGCTTTGATGCCGCTGCCTTTGCCGCACTTAGCGGAACGTTGAAAGCGGGAAGCTGGCTGGTTTTGTTACTCCCTGTATGGGAAGAGTGGGAAAACCAACCTGATGCCGACTCGCTGCGCTGGAGTGATTGCCCTGACCCTATTGCGACGCCGCATTTTGTCCAGCATTTCAAACGCGTACTTACGGCGGATAACGACGCTATCCTCTGGCGGCAAAACCAGCCGTTCTCGTTGGCGCATTTTACTCCCCGTACTGACTGGCACCCCGCGACCGGCGCACCACAACCAGAACAACAGCAAATCTTACAGCAGCTACTGACCATGCCGTCGGGCGTGGCAGCGGTAACTGCTGCGCGTGGGCGCGGTAAATCGGCGCTGGCAGGGCAACTCATTTCCCGTATTGCGGGTAGTGCGATTGTCACTGCGCCCGCAAAAGCGGCAACGGATGTACTGGCACAATTTGCGGGCGAGAAGTTTCGCTTTATTGCGCCGGATGCCTTGTTAGCCAGCGATGAGCAAGCCGACTGGCTGGTGGTCGACGAAGCCGCAGCCATACCTGCGCCGTTGTTGCATCAACTGGTATCGCGTTTTCCTCGAACGTTGTTAACCACTACGGTGCAGGGCTACGAAGGCACCGGACGTGGTTTTTTGCTGAAATTTTGCGCTCGCTTTCCGCATTTACACCGTTTTGAACTGCAACAGCCGATCCGCTGGGCACAGGGATGCCCGCTGGAAAAAATGGTTAGTAATGCACTGGTTTTTGACGATGAAAACTTCACCCATACACCACAAGGCAATATTGTCATTTCCGCATTTGAACAGACGTTATGGCGAATCGAGCCAGAAACGCCGTTAAAGGTTTATCAGTTATTGTCTGGTGCGCACTACCGGACTTCGCCGCTGGATTTACGCCGCATGATGGATGCACCAGGGCAACATTTTTTACAGGCGGCTGGCGAAAACGAGATTGCCGGAGCGCTGTGGCTGGTGGATGAGGGTGGATTATCTCAAGAACTCAGTCAGGCGGTATGGGCAGGTTTTCGTCGCCCGCGGGGTAATCTGGTGGCCCAGTCGCTGGCGGCGCACGGCAGCAATCCACTGGCGGCGACATTGCGTGGACGGCGGGTCAGCCGGATAGCAGTTCATCCGGCTCGTCAGCGGGAAGGCACAGGGCGGCAACTTATTGCTGGTGCTTTGCAATATACGCAAGACCTCGACTATCTTTCGGTAAGTTTTGGTTACACCGGGGAGTTATGGCGTTTCTGGCAACGCTGCGGTTTTGTGCTGGTGCGAATGGGTAATCATCGTGAAGCCAGCAGCGGTTGCTATACGGCGATGGCGCTGTTACCGATGAGTGATGCGGGTAAACAGCTGGCTGAACGTGAGCATTACCGTTTACGTCGCGATGCGCAAGCTCTCGCGCAGTGGAATGGCGAAACACTCCCTGTTGATCCACTAAACAATGCCGTCCTTTCTGACGACGACTGGCTTGAACTGGCCGGTTTTGCTTTCGCTCATCGTCCGCTATTAACGTCGTTAGGTTGCTTATTGCGTCTGCTACAAACCAGTGAACTGGCATTACCGGCGCTGCGTGGGCGTTTACAGAAAAACGTCAGCGACGCGCAGTTATGTACCACACTTAAACTTTCAGGCCGCAAGATGTTACTGGTCCGTCAGCGGGAAGAGGCCGCGCATGCGCTGTTCGCACTTAATGATGTTCGCACTGAGCGTCTGCGCGATCGCATAACGCAATGGCAATTTTTTCACTGACTCCTTCAATTTTCTCCCATGGTCATTGTGAGTCAGCGGCGTAAAATTAATGACATCAGTTAAGGAGTTCGCCATGAAACATGACCATTTTGTTGTTCAAAGCCCGGATAAACCTGCGCAACAGTTGTTACTGCTTTTCCACGGTGTCGGGGATAACCCGGTGGCAATGGGGGAAATAGGCAGCTGGTTTGCACCGCTGTTTCCTGATGCGCTGGTGGTGAGTGTCGGTGGCGCGGAGCCGAGCGGTAATCCGGCGGGGCGTCAGTGGTTTTCAGTGCAGGGTATTACGGAAGATAATCGCCAGGCGCGTGTGGATGCGATCATGCCGACGTTTATTGAAACGGTGCGCTACTGGCAGAAACAGAGCGGAGTAGGGGCTAACGCCACGGCGCTAATCGGTTTCTCTCAAGGCGCGATTATGGCGCTGGAGAGCATTAAAGCCGAACCGGGCCTTGCTTCGCGCGTCATTGCCTTTAACGGACGCTATGCGAGCCTGCCGGAAACCGCGTCTACAGCAACGACAATTCACCTGATTCATGGCGGTGAAGATCCGGTTATCGATCTGGCGCATGCGGTTGCGGCGCAG
Organism: Shigella dysenteriae; assembly: GCF_022354085.1. Classification (NCBI taxonomy): domain Bacteria; kingdom Pseudomonadati; phylum Pseudomonadota; class Gammaproteobacteria; order Enterobacterales; family Enterobacteriaceae; genus Shigella; species Shigella dysenteriae. The sequence continues at coordinate 3,403,742 of NZ_CP055055.1, read as the reverse complement.
GAAGCGTTAATTAGTGCCGGTGGTGACGTGACGCTGGATATCGTGGAGGATTTAGGCCATGCGATCGACAATCGCAGTATGCAATTTGCCCTGGATCACTTGCGTTATACCATTCCGAAACATTATTTCGACGAAGCGCTAAGCGGCGGTAAGCCTGGCGATGATGATGTGATTGAAATGATGTAATAATAGCCGGGTAGGCCTGATAAGACCGTATCAGGCATCATGGCCGGATGCGGCGTGAACGCCTTATCCGGCCACTCAGCTTACTTCTTCGGTTGATCCTTTTTCGGCCAGTCGTCGTCATCGTCCCACTTATCGTTGAAATCACGATGCGGGGGAAGCTCCGGCTTGTTGGCGAGAAATTTCTTATGGTCGACGCGCTTGAGATCTTTAATCACGTTCAGCAGGACGCCTACCAAAAAGACAATCACCAGAATCCACCAATATTTAGCCAGCCAGTCCATGCTTATTTCCTCTTGCAGAACCACTCATCACGCGACGAGCTGTTCCATGATACGTTGATACATACGGGCAAGTAGCTGCAGGTCGGCAGCGTTCACACATTCATTAATTTTATGAATAGTGGCATTGACCGGCCCGAGTTCCACCACCTGCGCCCCCATGCGAGCAATAAAGCGCCCGTCGGACGTTCCGCCTGTGGTCAGTAGCTGCGGTTTAATTTCATTATAGTGCTCAACCGCGTTAACGACCGCATCCACCAGTTTACCGCGCGCGGTCAAAAATGGCTGCCCGGAAAGCCACCAATCCACCGTATAGCGCAGTTGATGTTTTTCAAGCAGGGCAAGCACCTGCGCTTTGATCATCTCATCAGTCAGTTCGGTGCTGAAGCGGAAGTTAAACTGCACAAACAGTTCACCCGGAATAACGTTGTTACTGCCCGTTCCCGCCTGAATATTGGCAATCTGCATACTGGTCGCCGGGAAGAATTCATTGCCTTGATCCCACTCAATATCCACTAATTCATTAAGGAAAGGTGCTGCGCGATGTACCGGATTGTCAGCCAGATGTGGGTAGGCAACATGCCCCTGAACGCCATGAATGGTTAGGTTGCAGGTTAACGATCCACGACGACCATTTTTCACCACATCACCTACCACTTCGATACTCGACGGTTCGCCGACCAGGCAGTAATCGAGACGCTCATTACGTGCCATTAACGCTTCGACGACTTTTACCGTACCATTGTGTGCACTGGCTTCTTCATCAGAGGTGATCAGAAATGCCAGTCGCCCCGTATGGTTGGGATGTTGTGCGACAAAACGTTCTGCTGCTACCACCATTGCCGCCAGTGAGCCTTTCATATCTGCCGCACCGCGCCCGAATAACATGCCGTCACGAATGGTCGGTTCAAACGGCGGATTGATCCAACGGTCGGCGTCGCCAGGCGGCACCACGTCGGTATGCCCGGCAAAGGCCAACGTTTCACCTTGCCCACGCCATGCCCAAAAATTCTGCGTATCGGCAAAATCCATGCGTTCAACGGTAAAACCGATCGCCTGCAAACGTTCAATCAACAAAGCCTGGCATCCTGCGTCATCAGGACTCAGGGAAGGGCGGCGAATAAGCTGTTGTGTCAGCTCAATAACCGGGCACGACATAGACTACACCTCATGGAAAAATTGCTGATAACTGGAATCACTGAAACCCAGCAGCATAGGCTTACCGGGCGCGCAGAGCAATGGACGTTTGATAATTGCAGGCATTTCAGTCATTAATGCCGCCACAGAGGCCGCATCGGTGATTTTATTGCGGGTGGTTTCGTCCAGTTTACGCCAGGTTGTACCACGGGTGTTGAGTAACGCTTCCCAGCCTAATTCGTTGATAAAACCGTTCAATAATTCGCTGTCCAGCCCATCGACGCGGTAATCATGAAAACGATAGTCGATGTTATTGGTTTCCAGCCAACGGCGAGCCTTTTTAATGGTGTCACAATTTTTGATGCCGTAAAGTGTAACCATAATGAATCCTTTTTCGATTTATGAGAATAAATACTCATTTAAGAGTGAAAACATTTTGCCTGCAAATGATTATCAGGAAATATAACATTATCGAAGTATTCAAATTAACAACTATTAAATAATATTAAACATTTTTAACGTAAACATTAAGAATATTCATCTTGTTATCTGTCTGTATTTTAACCAGAATTAAATCAGTATTAGATGCCGTATGAATATCTCGAAATGTTGCTGTGTATCACATACAAATCATCACCGCAGGACCATAGTATTTACATAAGGTTTGTCCCCCGGAGGTAGTCATCGCAGCAATCGAGTAAATTAGCTTCACCACGGTATATTGTTTCCGTAGAATACCCATAATTATAAGAGAGGTTGTTATGATTGAACGTGAACTGGGGAACTGGAAAGACTTTATCGAAGTTATGCTTCGTAAGTAATTCCTGAGACAAAGTACAAACAGCAAGAACCCGCTGAGCAGGTTCTTAATCGGAAAGTTGAAAAAGGCGACGCATTAGCATGTCGCCTTTTTTATTGCTTATTCCGGGCGCGGCTTCAGCGGGAAGCGGCGGCGCACCAGCACAAAGAACAGCGGCACGAAGTAAATAGCCAGAATAGTAGCTGAAATCATCCCGCCCATTACGCCAGTACCCACCGCATGCTGACCACCGGAACCGGCACCCGTGCTGGTTGCCATTGGCAATACGCCGAAGATAAATGCCAGCGAGGTCATCAGAATCGGGCGTAAACGCTGACGGCAGGCGTGGAGCGTTGCTTCAAACAGGTCGTGGCCTTTTTGGTTCATCTCGTTAGCAAACTCGACGATCAGGATGGCGTTTTTCGCCGATAAACCAATGACCGTTAACAGGCCCACCTGGAAGTAAACGTCGTTTTCCAGCCCGCGCATCCAGGTTGCCAGCAGCGCGCCGATTACCCCCAGCGGCACGACCAGCATTACCGAGAACGGTACCGACCAGCTTTCATACAATGCAGCCAGACACAGGAATACCACCAGCAAGGAAATGGCGTACAGCGCCGGAGCCTGCGCGCCGGAAAGCCGCTCCTGATACGACATCGCCGTCCACTCCAGACCAAAGCCGTTTGGCAGCTGCTTCACTAACGATTCCATAATATCCATCGCCGTACCGGTACTGACCCCCGGTGCGGCTTCCCCAACAATTTCAACCGCAGAATAACCGTTATAGCGTTCCAGACGCGGCGAGCCTGTCTCCCAGCGTGAGGTCGCGAAAGCAGAGAAGGGCACCATGCCGCCATCTTTATTTCGGACATACCAGAGATTGATGTCATCTGGCAGCATGCGATACGGCGCAGCTGCCTGCACATAGACTTTCTTCACGCGACCGCGATCCATAAAGTCATTCACATAGCTCGAACCCCAGGCGGTTTGCAGTGTGTCGTTAATATCGTCGATAGCAACGCCCAGCGCCTGAGCTTTACGCTGGTCGATATCAATCTGCAACTGCGGACTGTCGTCGAGGCCGTTATGGCGCACACGGGTTAGCTTCGGGTTTTCCGCCGCCAGCGCCAGCAACTGGTTACGTGCTGCCATCAGCGCATCGTGACCTGCTCCAGCGTGGTCCTGCAACTCCATATCAAAACCCGCAGAACTGCCAAGACCGCTAATTGCTGGCGGGCTGCTGGCGATAACGCGAGCTTCTTTAATCTTGTTAAACGCCTTCGTTGCACGCTCGATAATGGCAAACGAGGTGCCGGTCTTACTGTCGCGTTCGCTCCAGTCTTTCAGACGGATAAACATTCGCGCCACGTTTTGCCCGTTGCCCCCAGGACCAGAGCCAACGGTGGCAAACACCGACATGATGTTGTCTTTTTCATGGGTGAAGTAATATTTCTCGATTTGCTCAACGACTTTCAGGGTCTGTTGTTGGGTTGAACCGCTGGGCAATTGTACCGAGGTAGTAAACATGCCACGGTCTTCCAGCGGTAAGAACGACGTCGGCAAACGCAGGAACAGGAACACCATGCCGCCAAGCAGCAGGACATAAATCACAATCCAGCGCAGGCTACGGTGGAGAATTTTCGCCACCCCTTTTTCGTAGCGTTCGGCGTTGCGGTTAAACATCTGGTTAAACCAGGCAAAAAAGCCTTTTTGCCCGTGATGCTCACCTTTTTTCAGTGGCTTAAGTAGTGTGGCACACAGAGCCGGAGTGAGGATCATCGCTACCAGTACTGACAGCACCATCGCCGCAACAATGGTAATAGAGAACTGGCGATAGATGGCACCGGTGGTGCCGCCGAAGAAGGCCATTGGTACAAATACCGCCGAAAGCACCATCGCAATCCCGACCAGTGCCCCCTGGATCTGCCCCATCGATTTACGTGTGGCTTCGCGAGGAGTGAGTCCTTCCTCACTCATAATACGTTCGACGTTTTCCACCACCACGATGGCGTCATCCACCAGCAGACCGATAGCCAGTACCATCGCAAACATGGTTAAGGTGTTGACGCTGTAACCGAAGGCGTAAAGTACGGAGAAGGTTCCCATCAACACCACCGGCACGGCGATAGTGGGTATCAGCGTGGCGCGGAAGTTTTGCAGGAACAGATACATAACGAGGAAAACCAGGGCGATAGCTTCCAGCAGCGTTTTCACCACGTCTTCAATGGAGGCTTTAACAAACGAGGTGGTTTCATACGCCACCTTGTATTCCAGTCCGTGCGGGAAGTACTGCGCCAGCTCGTCGAGACGATTGAGCACCAGCTCCGCTGTCGCCATTTCGTTTGCGCCGGAGGCCAGTTTTACCCCCAACCCGGAGGCTGGCTTACCATTGAAGCGGCTAAGATAATCGTATTTCTCCGCCCCCATTTCGACGGTGGCGACATCGCCCAGCCTTACCTCTGAGCCATCCTGATTCACCCGCAAGGTGATATCGCGGAACTGTTCTGGTGTTTGCAGCAGTGACTGGGCGTTAATGGTGGCGTTGAGCGCCTGCTTATCGACGGAAGGTGTACCCCCAAGTTGCCCAACCGCAATCTGCGCGTTCTGTGACTCAATGGCATCAGTGACATCTTTAGCCGTCATCTGGAAACTGTTGAGTTTCGCCGGGTCCAGCCAGATACGCATGGAATATTGCGAACCATAGGCATCGATATCCCCGACGCCATTCACGCGGCTTAACGGGTCCTGAATATTACTGGCAACATAATCGGCAATATCCTGTTTATCCATCGAACCATCGGTAGAGACGAAAGCAATGGTCAGAATATTGGTATCGCCGGTTTTACGCACCGTCACGCCCTGATTTTGCACCGCCTGCGGTAACTTTCGCATGGCTGATTGCAGCTGGTTTTGTACTTGCTGAACGGCTTCGTCCGGATCGGTGCCTGCTTTAAAACTTAAAGTGACAGATGCCTGACCGGTGCCACTGCTCTGAGATGACATATACATGAGATTATCGAGGCCGGTCATATTTTGCTCGATAACCTGGGTCACGGTGTTTTCCAGCGTCTGGGCCGATGCGCCGGGATAGTTAGCGGTCACTCGCACATTCGGTGGCGCGAGATCGGGGTATTGTTCAACGGGCAATGAAAAAATCGCCAGGGTACCTGTCAGACACAACAGGATTGCCAGCACCCAGGCAAAAATGGGGCGATCAATAAAGAAATTCGCCATTAAAAGAGGACCTCGTGTTTCTGCGTATCGTTGTAGGCTTGACTTGCTTCACTGTAGCGGCAAGGTACGAGCCAATCGTGGAGAAAAAAAGGAGTTAATGTAAATTATCATGCCCTTTTATACTGAACCTTAAGTGCAAGTATTCTTTGGTCAGTAGGAGGCATTACATCAACTGACTTTCCTCACCCTCCGCAGAGCGAAAGCTAATACTCACTAACGTGCCGCCGCCGGAAGGTTGTGAAAAAGTCAGCGTCCCACCCAGCCGTTCCGCGCGTTCGCGCATGATATTCAGACCATAATGACCTTCGGGTTCTTTCGGTTCACCGATACCAATCCCGTTATCACGGATATAAACCGTGTGATTGCCGTCCGGCGCGGTGACGCAACTGACGGCGATTTCGCTGGCGTTGGCGTGCTTCATCGCATTCAGCACCGCTTCGCGAATAATTTGCAACAAATGCACCTGCATTTGCGCATCCAGCGCCAGGGTTGGCAGACGGCAGTCGAGGGTCAGTTTGGCGCTGGTTTGATTTTGTAACGTATCCAGCATTTCCCTCAACGCGGAGGGGAGATCCGCCTGCTGCAGCGTCAGGCGGAAAGTAGTCAACAGCTCGCGTAACTGCCGATAAGCATCATTCAACGCCTGGGAAAAATCGGCCATGATACTTTGTGCGGTGGCGTTATCTTCCGGTATCGAACGCTTAAGTAACGTCAACTGGATACGTAAGTAAGAAAGTACCTGAGCCAGCGAGTCGTGCAATTCGCGGGCGATGGTTGCACGTTCTTCCATCAACAATAACTGCTGAAAATGCTTCTGCGCCTGATTAAAGTACAAACCGCGTCCCAGCATCGACGAAACGCTGTTAAGCAGCGGTTCTGATGATGAAACGTGACTATTTTGCCAGTGCAGTTCGCCGTAAACCGTCTCTTGCATTGTCACCGGTAAAATCTGCATCGGCAATTCCGGGTTTGGTTGCCCTTCGCTAATCCGCCAGTTTTCACCGACATTTAACTCCAGATATTCAGCCGCTTCATTGTCGCGAACAATCTGCAAAATATGGCGGAAACAATGCACATCAATCTGGCTGGTGTTCAGCGCCTGCGAACATTGATACAACACCTCCAGACGACGCTTGGCCTCGTGGAGATCGCGGGTCTTTTCTTCTACTGACGCTTCCAGCGAACGGTACAATTTATGCAGCTCGCTCGACATCTGGTTAAAGGTTTTTGCAAGTAGACCAAGCTCATTCGGCAGACTGGTATCCAGCGGCGGCGAGTCGAACTGCCCGTGTTCAATACGCTGACTGGCGGTAACCAGCTGATTCAGCGGGGCAACCACCTGATGGCGTATGCGGCGCAAAGTAAAAAAGACCAGCGTGAAAATACCGATGCCGCCAGCCAGGGAAATCGCCACCACCAGCAGCATTTTGCGTTCAGCGTAGTGCTGTAAAGCCAGCACGAACAGGTCTATCTGATTAACATAATTATTAATATTGGCCTGATACCACGGCAAATCGCCCTTGCTGAGCCGATTATTCATCTCCAGCCAGTTGGCATTCAGATGCGCATAGCGAGTTTTTACTGCTTCTGGCACATACCAGACGTTGAGGTTGGTTAATACCGGTGAATGCAGTGCCTGCTGAAATAACTGGCGATGTGCATTGAGTTGTGGACTGCCACTTTGCAAGTCGTAGCCCAGGCGGTAACTCTGCATACGCAGCGATCCGGCAATATTGATAGCCTCAGCGTCGCGCAAACTGCTCGCCAGAGTTAGCAGAGCGATACCCGTGGAAAGAATCGACAGCAGCACAATGTAAAAAAAGGCCCGGGCCAGACTGGCCGAGACGGGTCGTTTAACAATCACACGCGTCTTCTCCACAAAAAATCATTAATGTTCCAGTTCGCTGAAACGCAATTTAGTCAGTGATGGGATTATTTGATCTGCCACAGTTTATAGCGAAATAGTTACTTATTCTGGGCACATGAACATTGCCGATTCCCCTGTAAGTCGGGTAATAACAACACTCATATAAAGAATAAGGTTTTTACAACCAAAAAAGAAGGTCGTTATGAATCGTTTTATTATGGCCAACAGTCAGCAATGTCTGGGTTGTCATGCTTGTGAAATCGCCTGTGTCATGGCTCACAATGATGAGCAACATGTCCTGAGCCAACACCATTTTCATCCCCGAATTACGGTTATCAAACATCAGCAGCAACGTGGTGCAGTGACCTGTCACCATTGTGAAGATGCGCCCTGCGCCCGTAGCTGCCCTAATGGCGCAATCAGCCACGTTGATGACAGCATTCAGGTCAATCAGCAAAAGTGTATTGGCTGTAAATCCTGCGTGGTGGCCTGTCCGTTTGGTACGATGCAAATCGTCCTGACACCCGTCGCAGCGGGCAAAGTTAAAGCCACGGCGCATAAATGCGACCTTTGTGCAGGGCGCGAAAACGGTCCTGCCTGTGTCGAGAATTGCCCGGCGGACGCGCTGCAACTGGTCACTGACGCCGCACTCTCCGGCATGGCGAAATCCCGCCGCTTGCGCACCGCGCGTCAGGAACATCAACCGTGGCATGCCAGTACCGCTGCACAAGAAATGCCGGTAATGAGTAAAGTCGAACAAATGCAGGCAACGCCCGCGCGTGGCGAGCCGGATAAACTGGCGATTGAAGCGCGCAAAACCGGTTTTGATGAAATTTATCTGCCATTCCGTGCCGATCAGGCACAACGGGAAGCCTCGCGCTGCCTTAAATGCGGCGAGCACAGCGTTTGTGAATGGACCTGCCCGCTGCATAACCATATACCGCAGTGGATTGAACTGGTGAAAGCCGGAAACATCGACGCCGCCGTCGAGCTTTCTCACCTGACCAACACCCTGCCGGAAATTACCGGACGCGTTTGTCCGCAAGACCGTTTGTGTGAAGGTGCCTGTACTATTCGCGATGAGCACGGCGCGGTAACTATCGGCAACATTGAACGCTACATTTCAGATCAGGCGTTGGCGAAAGGTTGGCGTCCTGACTTAAGCCATGTCACCAAAGTGGACAAGCGGGTGGCGATTATCGGTGCAGGTCCGGCAGGGCTGGCCTGTGCGGATGTTCTGACCCGCAATGGCGTGGCGGTGACGGTGTACGATCGCCATCCAGAAATTGGTGGCTTGCTCACTTTCGGCATTCCTTCTTTCAAACTGGATAAATCCCTGCTGGCACGCCGTCGGGAAATCTTCAGCGCGATGGGGATTCACTTCGAACTCAATTGTGAAGTGGGTAAAGATGTCTCTTTGGATTCGCTTTTGGAACAATATGACGCGGTCTTCGTTGGCGTAGGCACTTACCGTTCCATGAAAGCGGGTTTACCCAATGAAGATGCGCCAGGCGTTTATGACGCGCTGCCGTTCCTCATCGCCAACACTAAACAGGTGATGGGGCTCGAAGAGCTACCGGAAGAGCCGTTTATCAATACCGCCGGACTTAACGTCGTGGTACTGGGCGGCGGCGACACCGCGATGGACTGTGTGCGTACTGCGCTGCGCCACGGCGCGAGTAACGTCACCTGCGCTTATCGTCGTGATGAAGCTAACATGCCAGGCTCGAAGAAAGAGGTGAAGAACGCCCGCGAAGAGGGGGCCAACTTCGAATTTAACGTCCAGCCGGTGGCGCTTGAGCTGAATGAACAAGGTCACGTCTGCGGGATTCGTTTCCTGCGCACGCGTCTTGGCGAGCCGGATGCCCAGGGGCGTCGGCGTCCAGTACCGGTGGAAGGCAGTGAATTTGTCATGCCAGCCGACGCGGTGATTATGGCGTTTGGCTTCAATCCGCACGGGATGCCGTGGCTGGAGTCGCACGGTGTAACGGTAGACAAATGGGGCCGCATCATCGCGGATGTGGAAAGCCAGTACCGTTACCAGACCACCAATCCGAAAATCTTCGCCGGTGGCGACGCCGTGCGTGGTGCGGATCTGGTGGTTACCGCAATGGCAGAAGGACGTCATGCGGCACAGGGGATTATTGACTGGCTGGGGGTAAAATCAGTCAAATCTCACTGATAGCCTGCGCAGACAAACCCGACTTCACAGCGTAATATAATTGTTCATTTCGCGCTGTGGAGTCGGTATGACGCAACAAATCACCCTCATTAAAGACAAAATTCTCTCCGATAACTATTTCACCCTGCACAACATTACTTACGATCTCACGCGCAAAGATGGCGAAGTTATCCGCCATAAACGTGAAGTTTACGATCGCGGTAATGGTGCGACGATCCTCCTGTACAACGCGAAGAAAAAGACCGTGGTTCTGATTCGTCAGTTCCGTGTCGCTACCTGGGTTAATGGCAATGAAAGCGGGAAGCTGATTGAAACCTGCGCCGGGCTGCTGGATAACGACGAACCGGAAGTGTGCATTCGTAAAGAAGCGATTGAAGAGACGGGCTATGAAGTGGGCGAAGTGCGCAAATTATTTGAACTGTATATGTCGCCAGGCGGTGTGACTGAGCTAATCCACTTTTTTATCGCCGAATACAGTGACAATCAGCGCGCTAACGCCGGTGGCGGTGTCGAAGATGAAGATATTGAAGTGCTCGAGCTGCCGTTCAGCCAGGCGCTGGAGATGATCAAAACCGGCGAGATACGTGACGGTAAGACGGTGTTATTGCTTAACTATTTGCAAACGTCACATTTAATGGACTGAAAAATAACAATAATATTTCGTTGTTTATTGTTGGCTCAATCCGACAAATCCGATTGAGCCGCGCTACCTGCGCAACGAAGATACGACTTGTGCTGTTTGTTTGAACTTCTGGGGTCGTACCGTCCATGCGCTATCGCATTTTCCTTCTCTTTTTTTTCGCTTTGTTGCCGACGTCTTTGGTGTGGGCGGCACCAGCGCAACGGGCGTTTTCCGACTGGCAGGTCACCTGTAATAACCAAAACTTCTGCGTGGCGCGTAATACGGGCGATCATAATGGACTGGTGATGACCCTGAGCCGCAGCGCCGGGGCGCATACCGATGCCGTTTTACGTATTGAGCGCGGCGGGTTGAAGTCGCCGGATGCGTCTGAAGGGGAGATAGCGCCACGGCTGCTGTTAGATGGTGAGCCGTTGGCGTTAAGTGGTGACAAGTGGCGGATTTCACCATGGTTATTAGTAACCGATGATACGGCAACCATCACCGAGTTTTTGCAGATGATTCAGGAAGGGAAGGCGATCACCTTACGCGACGGCAATCAGACCATTTCTCTGAGTGGCTTAAAAGCGGCGTTGTTGTTTATTGATGCTCAGCAAAAGCGCGTTGGCAGTGAAACCGCCTGGATAAAGAAAGGGGACGAACCGCCGCTCAGCGTACCGCCAGCGCCTGCGTTGAAAGAGGTCGCGGTGGTTAACCCAACGCCGACGCCACTCTCACTCGAAGAACGTAACGATTTGCTGGATTATGGAAACTGGCGGATGAATGGTCTGCGCTGCTCGCTTGATCCGTTACGTCGTGAGGTGAATGTCACTGCGCTGACTGATGATAAAGCGCTGATGATGATTAGCTGTGAGGCAGGGGCCTATAACACCATTGATTTGGCATGGATTGTGTCGCGTAAAAAGCCGCTGGCCTCGCGTCCGGTTCGGTTGCGTTTGCCGTTCAACAACGGGCAGGAGACAAATGAACTGGAACTGATGAACGCAACATTTGATGAGAAATCGCGTGAACTGGTGACCTTAGCGAAAGGGCGCGGATTAAGCGATTGCGGCATTCAGGCGCGCTGGCGCTTTGACGGCCAGCGTTTTCGCCTGGTGCGTTACGCCGCAGAACCGACCTGCGATAACTGGCATGGGCCAGATGCCTGGCCCACGTTGTGGATCACCCGTTAAACAAAATAGCGGGGACATGTAGACCGGATAAGACGCTGTAGGCCGGATAAGACGCGTCAGCGTCGCATCCGGCAATCAGCATCTGCCGGTCAGTATCAGGCACCTTTCACTCCCAGCACCTTATGCGCTTTTGCCACAATATTCTCGGCGGTAAAGCCAAAGAACGGGAACAGCTTATCCGCCGGAGCAGATTCCCCGTAACCCGTCATCCCGACAATTGCCCCTTTCAGACCAACATACTTGTACCAGTAATCGGCAATACCTGCTTCCACCGCCACGCGAGCCGCAACGTTAGAAGGCAACACCGACTCCCGATATTCCTCATCCTGGGCGTCGAAAATATCGGTCGAGGGCAGGGAAACTACGCGAACATTGCGACCTTCTCCCGCTAATTTCTCCGCCGCTTGCAGGGTGATTTCCATCTCTGAACCGGTGGCAATCAAAATAATATCTGGCTTACCGCCGCTGTCTTTCAGCACATAACCGCCACGAGCAATCTCTTTAACCTGATCCGGCGTACGTTCCACCTGGGCCAGATTCTGCCTGGAGAGAATCAGTGCCGTCGGTCCGTTGTGGCGCTCAACCGCCAGCTTCCAGCCCACCGCCGCTTCCACCTGATCGCACGGTCGCCAGGTGCTGAAATTTGGCGTTAAGCGCAGACTGGCCAGTTGCTCAACAGCCTGGTGCGTCGGACCATCTTCGCCCAGGCCAATTGAGTCGTGGGTATAAACCATAATCTGCCGCGCTTTCATCAGTGCCGCCATCCGCGCGGCGTTACGGGCGTATTCAACAAACATCAGGAACGTCGCGGTATACGGCACAAAGCCACCGTGGTGCGCAATGCCATTGGCGATAGCGGTCATGCCAAATTCACGCACCCCGTAGTGAATGTAGTTGCCCGCCGGATCTTCCTTCAGCGAAACAGAACCTTTCCAGATGGTCAGGTTGCTGGGAGCCAGATCCGCCGAACCGCCGAGCAGCTCCGGTAGTATCGGCCCGTAAGCGTTAAGCGTATTTTGCGAAGCCTTACGGGTAGCGATTTTCGCCGGATTCGCCTGCAACTCATTGATATATTTCTGAGTCGTTTTCTCCCAGTCCTTCGGTAAACCACCGCTCATCCGACGGGTAAACTCTTCTGCCAGTTGCGGATGAGCCTTTTTATAGGCGGCAAACTTCTCATTCCAGCTCTGCTGCGCTTTTTCGCCTTTTTCGCGGGCATCCCAGGCGTGATAAATCTCTTTAGGGATCTCAAATGGCGGATGGTGCCAGCCCAGTTTTTGCCGTGCCAGCGCCACTTCTTCTTCCCCCAGCGGTGCGCCGTGCGCCTCTTCCTTACCTGCTTTATTCGGCGAACCAAAACCAATCACCGTACGGCAGATAATCAGCGACGGCTTATCTTTCACGCTTTGCGCTTCAAGGATCGCTTCCTTCACCGCCTGCGGATCGTGACCGTCGATTTCATGGATCACATGCCAGTGATAGGCTTCAAAACGTTTTGCCGTATCGTCGGTAAACCAGCCTTCGGTTTCTCCATCAATCGAAATACCGTTGTGATCGTAAAAACCAATCAGCTTGCCCAGTCCCAGCGTGCCCGCCAGCGAACAGACTTCGTGGGAAATACCTTCCATCAGGCAGCCGTCGCCCATAAACACATAGGTGAAGTGATCGACGATCTCATGGTCTGGCTGGTTAAACTGTGCAGCCAGCGTACGTTCCGCTATCGCCAGCCCGACGGCGTTCGCCAAACCTTGTCCAAGAGGACCGGTGGTGGTTTCAACTCCGGGCGTATAGCCGATTTCCGGGTGGCCAGGGGTTTTCGAATGCAGTTGACGAAAGTTCTTCAGCTCTTCCAGCGGCAGGTCGTAACCGGTCAGATGCAGCAAACTGTAGAGCAGCATCGATGCGTGACCGTTGGAAAGAATAAAGCGGTCGCGATCATACCAGGTTGGGTCGGTAGGGTTATGTTTAAGAAAATCGTTCCACAGCACTTCAGCAATATCAGCCATGCCCATCGGCGCGCCGGGATGACCAGAATTGGCTTTTTGTACCGCATCCATACTGAGTGCGCGAATCGCATTGGCAAGGTCTTTTCGGGACATATAACACTCCGTGGCTGGTTTATAGTTTGGCGGCAAGAAGATCTTCCAGTTTGCGTTGATCAACGGCGAACAGACGAATGCCTTCAGACAGTTTTTCTACCGCCATCGCATCCTGATTGTGCTCCCAACGGAACTCCGCTTCGCTCATGGGAGCTGGGCGTGGGAACGTCTGAGAAGGTGGGATTAATTTACGTACCACTGGCGAAACTTTTTCCTGCAGCTCCTTCAGCAAATTCGGTGCGATAGTCAGTCGATCGCAGCCGGTTAAGGCGAGGATTTGTTCGGTGCGACGGAAGCTCGCGCCCATCACAATGGTTTCATAGTGGTGTTGCTTATAGTAGTCGTAGATATTGCGCACCGATTTAACGCCCGGATCTTCTTCCACCACATATGGGTCCATCGGCTTGCGTGCCTGATACCAGTCATAAATACGCCCGACAAACGGCGAAATCAGAAAAACGCCCGCTTCTGCACAGGCCCGCGTCTGTGCAAAAGAAAACAGCAGCGTCAGGTTGCAGTTAATACCTTCTTTTTCCAGCTCTTCTGCCGCGCGAATTCCTTCCCAGGTCGAAGCCAGTTTGATCAGAATGCGTGATTTCTCAACGCCTTGTTGCTGATACAAGTCCACCAGATGGCGCGCCTTCTCAATACTCTTTTCTTTATCAAAAGAGAGGCGTGCATCAACTTCTGTTGACACGCGACCGGGTACGATTTTGAGAATTTCAGCACCGAAATTGACCGCCAGTTTGTCACACGCTGCGACCACCTGTTGTTCCTGGGTCTTGCCATTTTTTTTACCCCAGGCGATAGCATCGTCTATTAAATGCTCATATTGTGATAATCCGGCAGCCTTGAGCAACAGCGAAGGATTGGTGGTGGCATCCTGGGGATGATAATGGCGAATGGACTCAATATCGCCGCTGTCTGCCACGACAGTGGTGAACTGTTTGATGCCGTCTAACTCGTTCATAGGAAATACTCCTTGAAAAGTAAAGTGTTAGATGAGTGCGTTAATTCACACTTCTGAGAAATTTCGCTAAACGCATCAAAAAAGCATAGCAGACAGGCATGGTATTGCTGGATTAAGCAGGTAACATCAGTGTTATAGGATTATTACCAAAACATTATATTAATGGTGAGAGTTTGGACTTGCTCAAAGTCTGTAGACTCCGGCAAGGTAATAATGTGCGCCACGTTGTGGGCAGGGGCTGTTGCCCACACACTTTATTTGTGAACGTTACGTGAAAGGAACAACCAAATGGATGACCAGTTAAAACAAAGTGCACTTGATTTCCATGAATTTCCAGTTCCAGGGAAAATCCAGGTTTCTCCAACCAAGCCTCTGGCAACGCAGCGCGATCTGGCGCTGGCCTACTCACCAGGCGTTGCCGCACCTTGTCTTGAAATCGAAAAAGACCCGTTAAAAGCCTACAAATATACCGCGCGCGGTAACCTGGTGGCGGTGATCTCTAACGGTACGGCGGTGCTGGGGTTAGGCAACATTGGCGCGCTGGCAGGCAAACCGGTGATGGAAGGCAAGGGCGTTCTGTTTAAGAAATTCGCCGGGATTGATGTATTTGACATTGAAGTTGATGAACTCGACCCGGACAAATTTATTGAAGTCGTCGCTGCGCTCGAACCGACCTTCGGCGGAATCAACCTCGAAGACATTAAAGCGCCAGAATGTTTCTATATTGAACAGAAACTGCGCGAGCGGATGAATATTCCGGTATTCCACGACGATCAGCACGGCACGGCAATTATCAGCACTGCCGCCATCCTCAACGGCTTGCGCGTGGTGGAGAAAAACATCTCTGACGTGCGGATGGTGGTTTCCGGCGCGGGCGCCGCAGCAATCGCCTGTATGAACCTGCTGGTAGCGCTGGGTCTGCAAAAACATAACATCGTGGTTTGCGATTCAAAAGGCGTTATCTATCAGGGCCGTGAGCCAAACATGGCGGAAACCAAAGCCGCATATGCGGTGGTGGATGACGGCAAACGTACCCTCGATGATGTAATTGAAGGCGCGGATATTTTCCTCGGCTGTTCCGGCCCGAAAGTGCTGACCCAGGAAATGGTGAAGAAAATGGCTCGAGCGCCAATGATCCTGGCGCTGGCGAACCCGGAACCGGAAATTCTG
The DNA here is from genome assembly GCF_022354085.1 of Shigella dysenteriae. Taxonomy (NCBI): domain Bacteria; kingdom Pseudomonadati; phylum Pseudomonadota; class Gammaproteobacteria; order Enterobacterales; family Enterobacteriaceae; genus Shigella; species Shigella dysenteriae. The sequence goes on along the minus strand of NZ_CP055055.1, from coordinate 3,388,008 downwards.
CCGCCGCTGGCGAAAGAAGTGCGTCCGGATGCCATCATCTGCACCGGTCGTTCTGACTATCCAAACCAGGTCAACAACGTCCTTTGCTTCCCGTTCATCTTCCGTGGCGCGCTGGACGTTGGCGCAACCGCCATCAACGAAGAGATGAAACTGGCGGCGGTACGCGCGATTGCGGAACTGGCCCACGCCGAACAGAGCGAAGTGGTGGCTTCTGCGTATGGCGATCAGGATCTTAGCTTTGGCCCTGAATACATCATTCCAAAACCGTTTGATCCGCGCTTGATCGTTAAGATCGCTCCTGCGGTCGCGAAAGCGGCGATGGAGTCGGGCGTGGCGACGCGTCCGATTGCTGATTTCGACGTCTACATCGACAAGCTGACTGAGTTCGTTTACAAAACCAACCTGTTTATGAAGCCGATTTTCTCCCAGGCTCGCAAAGCGCCGAAGCGCGTAGTTCTGCCGGAAGGGGAAGAGGCGCGCGTTCTGCATGCCACTCAGGAACTGGTAACGCTGGGACTGGCGAAACCGATCCTTATCGGTCGTCCGAACGTGATCGAAATGCGCATTCAGAAACTGGGCTTGCAGATCAAAGCGGGCGTTGATTTTGAGATCGTCAATAACGAATCCGATCCGCGCTTTAAAGAGTACTGGAGCGAATACTTCCAGATCATGAAGCGTCGCGGCGTCACTCAGGAACAGGCGCAGCGGGCGTTGATCAGTAACCCGACAGTGATCGGCGCGATCATGGTTCAGCGTGGCGAAGCCGATGCAATGATTTGCGGTACGGTGGGTGATTATCATGAACATTTTAGCGTGGTGAAAAATGTCTTTGGTTATCGCGATGGCGTTCACACCGCAGGTGCCATGAACGCGCTGCTGCTGCCGAGTGGTAACACCTTTATTGCCGATACATATGTTAATGATGAACCGGATGCAGAAGAGCTGGCGGAGATCACCTTGATGGCGGCAGAAACTGTCCGTCGTTTTGGTATTGAGCCGCGCGTTGCTTTGTTGTCGCACTCCAACTTTGGTTCTTCTGACTGCCCGTCGTCGAGCAAAATGCGTCAGGCGCTGGAACTGGTCAGGGAACGTGCACCAGAACTGATGATTGATGGTGAAATGCACGGCGATGCAGCGCTGGTGGAAGCGATTCGCAACGACCGTATGCCGGACAGCTCTTTGAAAGGTTCCGCCAATATTCTGGTGATGCCGAACATGGAAGCTGCCCGCATTAGTTACAACTTACTGCGTGTTTCCAGCTCGGAAGGTGTGACTGTCGGCCCGGTGCTGATGGGTGTGGCGAAACCGGTTCACGTGTTAACGCCGATCGCATCGGTGCGTCGTATCGTCAACATGGTGGCGCTGGCCGTGGTAGAAGCGCAAACCCAACCGCTGTAATTTTTTTTAACTCTCACGCTTACCCTGAATATTCAGGGTAAGCAGTTTAGCTGCAATATATTAGTAAAGCTTATTACTGAGTTTGCGAATAATAAAAAAAAGCAGTCTATATAATATCTCGATATTATTTTATTTATATTCATGCGTTGCATATGAAAGTTTATGCACCACAGCGAATATCTCTCCATTCTTAGTGATCTACCTCACCTTTTAAACGCGCTTGCCGAATTTTGTTATTTACTCTGACGAAAAATTGTCACGATACACGAAAGTTTTTCACAGGCGGCGACTCATGGATAAAGAACGCATCATTCAGGAATTTGTGCCCGGCAAACAGGTCACGCTGGCGCATCTCATCGCGCATCCCGGCGAGGAACTGGCGAAGAAAATCGGCGTTCCGGATGCGGGCGCAATTGGCATTATGACGCTAACTCCTGGCGAAACGGCGATGATCGCCGGTGATTTAGCATTGAAAGCCGCTGATGTGCATATCGGTTTTCTCGACCGCTTCAGTGGTGCATTGGTGATTTATGGCTCGGTGGGCGCAGTAGAAGAAGCGTTATCACAAACCGTCAGTGGCTTAGGTCGCTTATTAAATTATACGCTTTGTGAAATGACCAAAAGTTAATACGAGGCATTCATGAAACGAATTGCGTTTGTGGGTACCGTCGGGGCAGGGAAAACAACGTTATTTAATGCGTTGCAGGGGAATTATACCCTCGCCAGAAAAACACAGGCCGTGGAATTTAATGATAAGGGCGATATTGATACGCCGGGTGAATATTTTAGCCATCCCCGCTGGTATCACGCCTTAATTACCACGCTACAGGATGTGGACATGCTGATCTATGTCCACGGCGCGAATGACCCGGAAAGTCGGTTGCCTGCCGGGTTGCTGGATATTGGCGTCAGCAAACGGCAAATCGCCGTCATCAGTAAAACGGACATGCCGGATGCTGACGTCGCCGCAACGCGAAAGTTATTGCTTGAGACGGGCTTCGAGGAGCCGATTTTCGAGCTAAACAGCCACGACCCGCAAAGCGTGCAGCAACTGGTGGATTATCTGGCATCTCTCACCAAACAGGAGGAAGCAGGTGAAAAAACTCATCACAGCGAATGATATTCGTGAAGCACACGCGCGCGGCGAACAGGCAATGTCCGTGGTTCTGCGCGCCAGCATTATTACCCCGGAAGCCCGTGAAGTGGCGGATCTACTGGGTTTTACCATCACCGAATGTGATGAATCGTCCCCGGTAACGGCGTCCGTTCCCGCCAGCGTGCCAGCCGATAAAACCGAAAGTCAGCGCATCCGCGAAACCATCATTGCCCAGCTGCCGGAAGGCCAGTTTACCGAAAGCCTGGTCGCGCAGTTGATGGAAAAAGTGATGAAGGAAAAACAGTCGCTGGAGCAGGGTGCAATGCAGCCGAGCTTCAAATCGGTGACCGGCAAAGGCGGCATCAAAGTGATTGATGGTAGCAGCGTCAAGTTTGGTCGTTTCGACGGCGCAGAGCCGCATTGCGTGGGCTTAACTGACCTTGTGACCGGAGACGACGGCAGCAGCATGGCCGCCGGTTTTATGCAGTGGGACAACGCATTCTTCCCGTGGACCCTGAACTACGACGAAATCGATATGGTGCTGGAAGGGGAGCTGCATGTTCGCCACGCAGGAGAAACCATGATCGCCAAAGCGGGCGATGTGATGTTTATCCCGAAAGGCTCCAGCATCGAATTTGGTACGACATCCAGCGTGAAATTCCTGTATGTCGCCTGGCCGGCTAACTGGCAATCCCTATGAAAGATTTCATCACCGAAGCATGGCTAAGAGCGAACCATACGCTCAGCGAAGGCGCAGAGATCCATCTCCCTGCGGACAGTCGCCTGACGCCCTCTGCCCGGGAGTTACTGGAAAGCCGCCATCTGCGCATCAAGTTTATTGACGAGCAGGGCCGCCTGTTTGTTGACGATGAGCAGCAGCAGCCACAGCCCGTTCACGGGCTGACCAGTAGCGATGAACATCCGCAGGCGTGCTGCGAACTGTGCCGCCAGCCGGTGGCAAAAAAGCCGGATACGCTGACTCATCTGTCGGCGGAAAAAATGGTTGCCAAAAGCGATCCGCGTCTGGGTTTTCGCGCGGTTCTCGACAGCACCATTGCGCTGGCTGTGTGGCTGCAAATTGAACTGGCGGAACCGTGGCAGCCGTGGCTGGCGGATATCCGTTCGCGTCTTGGCAACATTATGCGTGCCGATGCGCTGGGGGAACCGCTGGGCGATCAAGCGATTGTCGGGCTTTCTGACGAAGATCTGCATCGGCTTTCTCACCAGCCGCTGCGCTATCTCGACCACGATCATCTGGTGCCGGAAGCCAGCCACGGGCGCGATGCTGCGTTGCTCAATCTGCTACGCACCAAAGTGCGGGAAACCGAAACCGTAGCGGCGCAGGTGTTTATCACCCGCAGCTTTGAAGTATTACGCCCGGACATCTTGCAGGCGCTGAACCGCCTTTCGAGCACGGTCTACGTGATGATGATCCTGAGCGTAACGAAGCAGCCGCTAACGGTGAAGCAGATCCAACAACGACTGGGGGAAACGCAATGATTATTGAACGTTGTCGTGAACTGGCGTTGCGAGCGCCCGCCAGAGTGGTTTTTCCGGATGCGTTAGATCAACGTGTGCTGAAAGCTGCGCAATATTTACATCAACAAGGTCTGGCAACGCCCATTCTGGTCGCCAATCCGTTTGAACTTCGTCAGTTTGCGCTCAGTCATGGCGTAGCGATGGACGGGCTACAGGTTATTGATCCGCATGGCAACCTCGCAATGCGGGAAGAATTTGCTCATCGCTGGCTGGCCCGCGCGGGCGAAAAAACGCCGCCGGATGCGCTGGAAAAACTTACCGATCCGCTGATGTTCGCCGCCGCAATGGTCAGCGCCGGTAAAGCGGATGTCTGTATCGCGGGCAACCTCTCTTCCACGGCGAATGTGCTGCGTGCCGGATTACGCATTATCGGCTTGCAGCCAGGCTGTAAAACGCTCTCATCCATTTTCCTGATGCTGCCACAGTACAGCGGTCCGGCGTTGGGCTTTGCCGATTGCAGCGTGGTACCACAGCCGACGGCGGCGCAGCTGGCGGATATCGCGCTTGCCAGCGCCGAAACCTGGCGCGCCATCACCGGAGAAGAGCCGCGCGTGGCGATGCTGTCGTTTTCCAGTAACGGTAGCGCCCGTCACCCCTGCGTTGCCAATGTCCAGCAGGCGACAGAAATCGTCCGTGAGCGCGCACCAAAGCTGGTAGTCGATGGCGAGTTGCAGTTTGACGCCGCCTTCGTGCCGGAAGTGGCGGCGCAAAAAGCGCCTGCCAGCCCGCTACAGGGCAAGGCCAATGTGATGGTTTTTCCGTCGCTGGAAGCCGGAAATATTGGCTACAAAATCGCACAACGACTCGGCGGATATCGTGCCGTCGGGCCATTGATACAAGGACTTGCCGCGCCGATGCACGATCTCTCTCGTGGTTGTAGTGTGCAGGAAATTATCGAGCTGGCGCTGGTGGCAGCTGTGCCGCGTCAGACAGAAGTGAACCGCGAAAGCAGTTTACAAACACTGGTTGAATGAACGGTCCCGTTCTGGACCCTGATAAAGAGGAAAGCACAATGGAAGCATTAGGAATGATCGAAACCCGGGGCCTGGTTGCACTGATTGAGGCTTCTGACGCGATGGTGAAAGCTGCGCGCGTCAAGCTGGTTGGTGTTAAGCAGATTGGCGGCGGCCTGTGTACTGCCATGGTTCGTGGTGATGTTGCAGCCTGTAAAGCGGCGACCGATGCCGGTGCCGCAGCGGCACAGCGTATCGGCGAGCTGGTATCTGTACACGTTATCCCGCGTCCGCACGGCGACCTGGAAGAAGTGTTCCCGATCGGCCTGAAAGGCGATAGCAGCAACCTGTAATCACCCTGTGTGACGTCGATTCGGGCGTCACGCTCTCTCATTTTTCATTTTACCTTCCGCGGAGGGTAGGGGGAGCTTTTACCTGAAATACGCCACGGAGGCGGGTATGAAACTGGCAGTCGTCACTGGACAAATTGTTTGTACCGTACGCCATCACGGACTGGCGCATGACAAATTGCTGATGGTGGAAATGATTGATCCACATGGTAATCCTGACGGGCAATGTGCCGTCGCCATCGACAATATTGGCGCGGGAACCGGGGAGTGGGTGTTGCTGGTGAGTGGCAGTTCCGCCCGCCAGGCGCATAAAAGCGAAACGTCACCGGTCGATCTGTGCGTGATTGGCATCGTCGATGAGGTGGTGTCTGGCGGTCAGGTAATTTTCCACAAATAAGGCAGAACATCATGAATCAACAGGATATTGAACAGGTGGTGAAAGCGGTACTGCTGAAAATGCAAAGCAGTGACACGCCGCCCGCCGCCGTTCATGAGATGGGCGTTTTCGCGTCCCTGGATGACGCTGTTGCGGCAGCCAAAATTGCCCAGCAAGGGTTAAAGAGCGTGGCAATGCGCCAGTTAGCCATTGCTGCCATTCGTGAAGCAGGCGAAAAACACGCCAGAGATTTAGCGGAACTTGCCGTCAGTGAAACCGGCATGGGTCGCGTTGAAGATAAATTTGCCAAAAACGTCGCTCAGGCACGCGGCACGCCAGGCGTTGAGTGTCTCTCTCCGCAAGTGCTGACGGGCGACAACGGCCTGACTTTAATTGAAAACGCGCCCTGGGGCGTGGTGGCTTCGGTGACGCCGTCCACTAACCCGGCGGCAACCGTAATTAATAACGCCATCAGCCTGATTGCCGCGGGCAACAGCGTCATTTTTGCCCCGCATCCGGCGGCGAAAAAAGTCTCCCAGCGGGCGATCACGCTGCTCAACCAGGCGATTGTTGCCGCAGGCGGGCCGGAAAACTTACTGGTTACTGTGGCAAATCCGGATATCGAAACCGCGCAACGCTTGTTCAAGTTTCCGGGTATCGGCCTGCTGGTGGTGACCGGCGGCGAAGCGGTAGTAGAAGCGGCGCGTAAACACACCAATAAACGTCTGATTGCCGCAGGCGCTGGCAACCCGCCGGTAGTGGTGGATGAAACCGCTGACCTCGCCCGTGCTGCTCAGTCCATCGTCAAAGGCGCGTCTTTCGATAACAACATCATTTGTGCCGACGAAAAGGTACTGATTGTTGTTGATAGCGTAGCCGATGAACTGATGCGTCTGATGGAAGGCCAGCACGCGGTGAAACTGACCGCAGAACAGGCGCAGCAGCTGCAACCGGTGTTGCTGAAAAATATCGACGAGCGCGGAAAAGGCACCGTCAGCCGTGACTGGGTTGGTCGCGACGCAGGCAAAATCGCGGCGGCAATCGGCCTTAAAGTTCCGCAAGAAACGCGCCTGCTGTTTGTGGAAACCACCGCAGAACATCCGTTTGCCGTGACTGAACTGATGATGCCGGTGTTGCCCGTCGTGCGCGTCGCCAACGTGGCGGATGCCATTGCGCTAGCGGTGAAACTGGAGGGCGGTTGCCACCACACGGCGGCAATGCACTCGCGCAACATCGAAAACATGAACCAGATGGCGAATGCTATTGATACCAGCATTTTCGTTAAGAACGGACCGTGCATTGCCGGGCTGGGGCTGGGCGGGGAAGGCTGGACCACCATGACCATCACCACGCCAACCGGTGAAGGGGTAACCAGCGCGCGGACGTTTGTCCGTCTGCGTCGCTGTGTATTAGTCGATGCGTTTCGCATTGTTTAAGGAGTAACCGATGGCGCACGACGAACAATGGCTCACCCCACGTCTGCAAACGGCGGCAACGCTATGTAACCAGACGCCCGCCGCGACGGAATCTCCGCTGTGGCTGGGGGTGGATCTGGGCACCTGCGATGTGGTGTCGATGGTTGTCGACCGCGACGGTCAGCCAGTGGCGGTATGCCTCGACTGGGCCGATGTGGTTCGCGACGGCATCGTCTGGGATTTCTTCGGCGCGGTCACCATTGTTCGTCGCCATCTCGACACGCTCGAGCAGCAATTCGGTCGTCGTTTTAGCCATGCGGCGACTTCATTTCCTCCAGGTACGGACCCGCATATTTCCATCAACGTGCTGGAGTCTGCCGGGCTGGAAGTGAGCCATGTGCTGGATGAGCCAACCGCAGTCGCGGATCTACTGCAACTGGATAACGCAGGCGTAGTGGATATCGGCGGTGGCACTACCGGCATTGCCATCGTGAAAAAGGGCAAAGTGACGTACTCGGCGGATGAAGCCACCGGCGGACATCACATCTCTCTGACTCTCGCCGGAAATCGCCGTATTTCGCTGGAAGAGGCGGAGCAGTACAAGCGCGGTCACGGTGACGAGATTTGGCCTGCGGTGAAACCGGTGTACGAAAAAATGGCGGACATTGTCGCCCGGCATATTGAAGGGCAGGGCATTACTGATTTATGGCTGGCGGGCGGCTCTTGTATGCAACCGGGCGTGGCGGAACTGTTTCGCAAACAATTCCCGGCGTTACAGGTGCATTTACCGCAGCACAGTTTGTTTATGACCCCGCTGGCGATCGCCAGTAGTGGGCGAGAGAAAGCGGAGGGGCTATATGCAAAATGAATTGCAGACCGCGCTCTTTCAGGCGTTCGATACCCTGAATCTGCAACGGGTAAAAACATTTAGCGTTCCACCGGTGACGCTTTGCGGTCCGGGCTCGGTGAGCAGTTGCGGACAGCAAGCGCAAACGCGTGGGCTGAAACATCTGTTCGTGATGGCAGACAGCTTTTTGCATCAGGCAGGGATGACCGCCGGGCTGACGCGTAGCCTGGCCGTTAAAGGTATCGCCATGACGCTCTGGCCATGTCCGGTGGGCGAACCGTGCATTACCGACGTGTGTGCAGCCGTGGCGCAGTTGCGTGAGTCAGGTTGTGACGGGGTGATCGCATTTGGCGGCGGCTCGGTGCTGGATGCGGCGAAAGCCGTGGCGTTGCTGGTGACGAACCCGGATAGCACGCTGGCAGAGATGTCAGAAACCAGCGTTCTGCAACCGCGCTTGCCGCTGATTGCCATTCCAACTACCGCCGGAACCGGCTCTGAAACCACCAATGTAACGGTGATTATCGACGCGGTGAGCGGGCGCAAGCAGGTGTTAGCCCATGCCTCGCTGATGCCGGATGTGGCGATCCTCGACGCCGCATTGACCGAAGGTGTGCCGTCGCATGTCACGGCGATGACCGGCATTGATGCGTTAACCCATGCCATTGAAGCATACAGCGCCCTGAACGCTACACCGTTTACCGACAGTCTGGCGATTGGTGCCATTGCGATGATTGGCAAATCGCTGCCGAAAGCGGTGGGCTACGGTCACGACCTTGCCGCGCGCGAGAGCATGTTGCTGGCTTCATGTATGGCGGGAATGGCGTTTTCCAGTGCGGGTCTTGGGTTGTGCCACGCGATGGCGCATCAGCCGGGCGCGGCGCTGCATATTCCGCACGGTCTCGCGAACGCTATGTTGCTGCCAACGGTGATGGAGTTTAACCGGATGGTTTGTCGTGAACGCTTTAGTCAGATTGGTCGGGCACTGCGAACTAAAAAATCCGACGATCGTGACGCTATTAACGCGGTAAGTGAGCTGATTGCGGAAGTTGGGATTGGTAAACGACTGGGCGATGTTGGCGCGACATCTGCGCATTACGGTGCATGGGCGCAGGCCGCGCAGGAAGATATTTGTCTGCGCAGCAACCCGCGTACCGCCAGCCTGGAGCAGATTGTCGGCCTGTACGCAGCGGCGCAATAAATGCCGGATGCGACGCATGTCGCGTCTTATCCGGCCTACGGGATTGCACATGTAGGGCGGATAAGGCGTTCACGCCGCATCCGCCAGTGGCGCGGTGCAATTGCCGGATGCGACGCTTGCCGCGTCTTATCCGGCCTACGGGATTGCACATGTAGGGCGGATAAGGTTTTCACGCCGCATCCGCTAATAAATAACAACTAACAGGGAGTAAAGGCGATGGGAATTAACGAAATCATCATGTACATCATGATGTTCTTTATGCTGATAGCTGCCGTAGACAGGATCCTGTCGCAGTTCGGCGGTTCTGCTCGTTTCCTCGGTAAGTTCGGTAAAAGTATCGAAGGATCAGGCGGTCAGTTCGAAGAAGGCTTTATGGCAATGGGCGCACTGGGCCTGGCGATGGTCGGTATGACCGCGCTGGCACCGGTACTGGCTCACGTACTCGGGCCGGTAATTATCCCGGTTTACGAAATGCTCGGCGCAAACCCGTCAATGTTCGCCGGAACGCTGCTGGCGTGCGATATGGGCGGCTTCTTCCTCGCCAAAGAGCTGGCGGGCGGCGACGTAGCAGCGTGGCTATACTCTGGGTTAATTCTCGGGTCGATGATGGGGCCAACGATTGTGTTTTCCATTCCGGTGGCGCTCGGCATTATCGAACCTTCTGACCGTCGTTATCTGGCGCTCGGCGTGCTGGCGGGCATTGTGACCATTCCGATTGGTTGTATCGCTGGTGGTCTGGTAGCTATGTACTCCGGTGTGCAGATCAACGGCCAGCCGGTGGAATTCACTTTCGCCCTGATCCTGATGAACATGATCCCGGTGATCATTGTTGCGATTCTGGTGGCGCTGGGGCTGAAATTCATCCCGGAAAAAATGATCAACGGCTTCCAGATCTTCGCCAAATTCCTCGTTGCATTGATCACCCTCGGTCTTGCCGCTGCGGTAGTGAAATTCCTGCTTGGCTGGGAACTGATCCCCGGTCTGGATCCTATCTTTATGGCCCCTGGCGATAAACCCGGTGAGGTGATGCGCGCCATTGAAGTTATCGGTTCTATCTCCTGCGTTCTGTTAGGGGCGTATCCGATGGTGCTGCTGCTGACCCGCTGGTTTGAAAAACCGCTGATGAGCGTCGGTAAAGTGCTGAATATGAACAACATCGCGGCAGCCGGCATGGTGGCAACGCTTGCCAACAACATCCCGATGTTCGGCATGATGAAGCAGATGGATACCCGCGGCAAAGTCATCAACTGCGCCTTCGCCGTTTCTGCTGCTTTCGCCCTGGGCGACCACTTAGGGTTCGCCGCTGCCAACATGAATGCCATGATCTTCCCGATGATTGTCGGCAAGTTGATCGGCGGCGTAACGGCGATTGGCGTGGCGATGATGCTGGTGCCAAAAGACGACGCGACCGCAGCTAAAACCGAAGCGGAGGCACAATCGTGAACACTCGCCAGCTACTGAGCGTCGGTATCGATATCGGCACTACCACCACCCAGGTGATTTTCTCCCACCTGGAACTGGTTAACCGTGCGGCGGTGTCGCAGGTGCCGCGCTACGAATTCATCAAACGCGAAATTAGCTGGCAAAGCCCGGTGTTCTTTACCCCTGTCGATAAACAGGGTGATTTAAAAGAAGCGGAACTGAAATCGCTGATTTTAGAGCAATATCAGGCTGCGGGCATTGCACCGGAAAGCGTTGATTCTGGTGCCATCATCATCACCGGTGAAAGCGCGAAAACCCGCAATGCTCGCCCGGCGGTGATGGCGCTCTCTCAGTCGCTGGGCGATTTTGTCGTTGCCAGCGCCGGGCCGCACCTCGAATCCGTGATCGCCGGTCACGGAGCCGGGGCACAAACCCTTTCTGAACAACGGCTGTGTCGGGTACTGAATATCGACATCGGCGGTGGCACCGCGAACTACGCCCTGTTCGATGCCGGAAAAATCAGCGGCACTGCCTGCCTCAACGTCGGTGGTCGCCTGCTGGAAACCGACAGCCAGGGGCGCGTGGTTTACGCTCATAAACCGGGGCAGATGATTGTGGATGAGTGCTTCGGCGCAGGCACCGACGCCCGTTCGCTGACCGGCGCGCAGCTGGTGCAGGTTACCCGGCGGATGGCAGAGCTGATTGTCGAAGTGATTGACGGAACGCTCTCGCCGCTCGCGCAGGCATTGATGCAAACCGGTTTGCTGCCCGCAGGTGTTACGCCCGAAATCATTACGCTTTCTGGCGGCGTGGGCGAATGTTATCGCCACCAGCTCGCCGACCCGTTCTGTTTTGCCGATATTGGCCCGCTTCTGGCAACGGCGCTGCATGACCATCCGCGCCTGCGTGAGATGAACGTGCAGTTTCCGGCGCAAACCGTGCGTGCCACGGTGATTGGCGCGGGGGCACATACCCTTTCGCTCTCTGGCAGCACAATCTGGCTTGAGGGCGTACAACTGCCGCTGCGCAATTTGCCGGTGGCGATCCCGATTGATGAAACGGATCTGGTGAGTGCCTGGCAACAGGCGCTGATTCAACTGGATCTTGATCCCAAAACTGACGCGTACGTGCTGGCGCTTCCCGCCTCGCTGCCTGTGCGTTACGCCGCGGTACTGACGGTCATCAACGCGTTGGTCGATTTCGTCGCGCGTTTTCCGAATCCGCATCCCCTGCTGGTGGTGGCCGGGCAGGACTTTGGTAAAGCTCTGGGCATGTTGTTGCGCCCACAGCTACAACAACTCCCGTTGGCAGTCATTGACGAAGTGATTGTCCGCGCGGGGGACTATATCGACATTGGTACGCCTCTTTTTGGCGGATCGGTTGTGCCGGTGACGGTGAAATCACTCGCATTTCCTTCCTGAGGGAACGACTTATGAAACTAAAGACCACATTGTTCGGCAATGTATATCAGTTTAAGGATGTAAAAGAGGTGCTGGCTAAAGCCAACGAACTGCGTTCGGGGGATGTGCTGGCGGGCGTCGCAGCGGCAAGCTCACAGGAGCGCGTGGCGGCAAAGCAGGTGTTGTCGGAAATGACCGTAGCGGACATCCGCAATAATCCGGTGATTGCCTATGAAGATGACTGCGTGACGCGGCTGATTCAGGACGATGTTAACGAAACGGCCTACAACCAGATTAAAAACTGGAGCATCAGCGAACTGCGTGAGTATGTGCTGAGCGATGAAACCAGCGTGGACGACATTGCCTTTACCCGCAAAGGGCTGACCTCGGAAGTGGTCGCGGCGGTAGCGAAGATTTGCTCCAACGCGGACCTGATCTACGGCGCGAAGAAAATGCCGGTAATCAAAAAGGCCAATACCACCATCGGTATTCCGGGCACCTTCAGCGCCCGTTTGCAGCCAAATGACACTCGTGACGACGTGCAAAGTATCGCCGCGCAAATCTACGAAGGGCTTTCCTTCGGGGTGGGCGATGCGGTGATCGGCGTTAACCCGGTGACTGACGACGTGGAAAACTTAAGCCGCGTGCTGGATACCATTTATGGCGTGATCGACAAATTCAACATCCCAACTCAGGGCTGCGTACTGGCGCACGTCACCACTCAGATCGAAGCGATTCGTCGTGGCGCACCAGGCGGGCTGATTTTCCAGAGTATCTGTGGCAGTGAAAAAGGGCTGAAAGAGTTTGGCGTGGAACTGGCGATGCTCGACGAAGCGCGCGCAGTGGGTGCAGAGTTCAACCGTATCGCCGGGGAAAACTGCCTCTACTTCGAAACCGGACAAGGTTCAGCGCTATCCGCTGGCGCTAACTTCGGCGCAGACCAGGTGACGATGGAAGCACGTAACTATGGGCTGGCGCGTCATTACGATCCGTTTATCGTCAACACCGTGGTCGGCTTTATTGGGCCGGAGTATCTCTACAACGACCGCCAGATTATCCGTGCGGGCTTAGAAGATCACTTTATGGGCAAGCTGAGCGGCATCTCTATGGGCTGTGACTGCTGTTACACCAACCACGCTGACGCTGACCAGAACCTCAACGAAAACCTGATGATCCTGCTCGCCACCGCAGGCTGCAACTACATCATGGGGATGCCGTTGGGCGATGACATCATGCTCAACTACCAGACCACGGCCTTCCACGACACTGCCACTGTGCGTCAGTTACTCAACCTGCGCCCGTCACCGGAGTTTGAACGCTGGCTGGAAAGCATGGGCATTATGGCAAACGGTCGCTTGACCAAACGGGCGGGCGATCCGTCACTGTTCTTCTGATGACGCGGAGATAACACATCATGGATCAAAAACAGATTGAAGAAATTGTACGCAGCGTGATGGCGTCAATGGGACAAACGGCCACCGCGCCGTCAGAAGCAAAGTGCACCACCACCACCTGTGCGGCACCGGTGACCTCGGAAAGCTGCGCGCTGGATTTAGGTTCTGCGGAAGCAAAAGCGTGGATTGGTGTTGAAAACCCACATCGTGCGGATGTGTTAACAGAACTGCGTCGCAGCACCGTGGCCCGCGTTTGTACCGGTCGTGCCGGTCCGCGTCCGCGTACCCAGGCGTTGCTGCGTTTCCTGGCCGATCACTCTCGTTCGAAAGATACCGTACTTAAAGAAGTGCCGGAAGAGTGGGTGAAAGCGCAGGGCTTGCTGGAAGTACGCTCTGAAATTAGCGACAAAAATCTCTACCTGACTCGCCCGGATATGGGCCGCCGCCTGTGTGCAGAAGCTGTTGAAGCGCTGAAAGCACAGTGTGTTGCTAATCCGGACGTACAGGTCGTTATTTCTGATGGCCTGTCAACTGATGCCATCACTGTGAACTACGAAGAGATCCTGCCGCCGCTGATGGCGGGCCTGAAACAGGCCGGGCTGAAAGTCGGCACGCCATTCTTTGTTCGTTATGGTCGCGTGAAGATTGAAGATCAGATCGGTGAGATCCTCGGCGCGAAAGTGGTGATCCTGCTGGTGGGGGAACGTCCGGGGTTAGGGCAGTCAGAAAGCCTCTCCTGCTACGCCGTTTACTCGCCGCGTATGGCGACCACCGTTGAGGCCGATCGCACCTGTATCTCTAACATTCACCAGGGCGGCACGCCGCCGGTTGAAGCCGCAGCCGTCATTGTGGATTTGGCGAAACGTATGCTGGAGCAGAAAGCATCCGGCATCAACATGACCCGATAAGGAGGCATCATGCCAGCTTTAGATTTGATTCGACCGTCTGTCACCGCTATGCGGGTGATTGCCTCCGTTAACGCCGATTTTGCGCGTGAACTGAAATTGCCGCCGCATATTCGTAGCCTCGGTCTGATTTCTGCCGACTCCGATGACGTCACCTACATTGCCGCTGATGAAGCGACCAAGCAGGCGATGGTGGAAGTGGTGTATGGCCGCTCGCTGTATGCGGGCGCTGCACACGGCCCGTCACCGACTGCCGGTGAAGTGCTGATTATGCTTGGTGGACCAAACCCGGCGGAAGTGCGTGCAGGTCTGGATGCGATGGTTGCGCATATTGAAAATGGCGCAGCTTTCCAGTGGGCTAATGACGCGCAAGATACGGCATTCCTGGCACATGTAGTTTCGCGTACCGGTTCTTATCTCTCATCAACCGCCGGGATCACGCTTGGCGATCCGATGGCGTATCTGGTGGCACCGCCGCTGGAAGCGACCTATGGCATTGATGCAGCCCTGAAGTCTGCCGACGTACAGCTGGTGACCTATGTCCCGCCACCGTCTGAAACCAACTACTCGGCAGCATTTTTAACTGGTAGCCAGGCAGCGTGTAAAGCAGCCTGTAACGCCTTTACCGATGCAGTGCTGGAAATCGCGCGTAATCCAATCCAGCGTGCGTAACGGAGGTTGCCGATGATCAATGCACTGGGATTGCTGGAAGTGGACGGCATGGTCGCCGCGATAGATGCAGCGGATGCCATGCTCAAAGCAGCTAACGTTCGTCTGCTCAGTCACGAAGTGCTTGACCCTGGTCGCTTAACGCTGGTGGTGGAAGGCGATCTGGCGGCGTGTCGTGCTGCGCTGGACGCAGGTTGTGCTGCCGCGATGCGTACCGGGCGTGTCATCAGCCGTAAGGAGATCGGTCGGCCAGACGATGACACCCAGTGGCTGGTTACTGGCTTTAACCGCCAGCCGAAGCAACCCGTAAAGGAACCCGACGCGCCAGTTATCGTTGCGGAATCTGCTGACGAGTTGTTGGCGCTGTTAACATCAGTACGTCAGGGAATGACGGCAGGAGAAGTGGCTGCCCACTTTGGCTGGCCGCTGGAAAAAGCCAGAAATGCGCTCGAACAGCTCTTTTCTGCCGGGACGTTACGTAAACGCAGTAGTCGTTATCGTCTCAAGCCCCATTAACCTGTCGGAGGTGCCGGGTGTCCTACAACACCCGGCATTAACATCATGAAAAAGACCCGTACAGCCAATTTGCACCATCTTTATCATGAACCCTTACCCGAAAACCTGAAGCTCACGCCGAAGGTCGAAGTGGATAATGTTCATCAACGACAGACAACGGATGTCTATGAACATGCTTTAACGATTACCGCCTGGCAGCAGATTTACGATCAGCTGCATCCGGGCAAGTTTCATGGTGAATTTACGGAAATTCTACTCGATGATATTCAGGTTTTTCGTGAATACACCGGTCTGGCGCTGCGTCAGTCGTGTCTGGTCTGGCCGAACTCGTTCTGGTTTGGCATTCCGGCGACGCGCGGTGAGCAGGGATTTATCGGTTCGCAATGTCTGGGAAGCGCAGAAATAGCGACGCGCCCTGGTGGAACCGAGTTTGAATTAAGTACGCCGGACGATTACACGATCCTGGGCGTAGTGCTTTCTGAAGATGTCATCACCCGTCAGGCTAACTTTTTGCATAATCCGGATCGGGTATTACATATGTTGCGTAGCCAGTCGGCGCTGGAAGTGAAAGAGCAGCATAAAGCCGCGCTGTGGGGCTTTGTCCAACAGGCGCTGGCGACGTTTTGCGAGAACCCGGAAAATCTTCATCAGCCTGCAGTGCGAAAAGTGCTGGGGGATAATTTGCTAATGGCGATGGGGGCGATGCTGGAAGAAGCGCAACCAATGGTGACGGCGGAAAGCATCAGTCATCAGAGTTACCGTAGATTACTTTCCCGCGCCCGTGAATATGTGCTGGAAAACATGTCCGAACCGGTGACGGTGCTGGATTTGTGTAATCAACTGCATGTCAGCCGCCGCACGCTACAAAACGCGTTTCACGCTATTTTAGGCATTGGCCCAAACGCGTGGCTGAAACGCATTCGCCTGAACGCCGTACGCCGCGAACTGATAAGCCCGTGGTCGCAAAGCACAACGGTAAAAGACGCCGCCATGCAGTGGGGATTCTGGCATCTGGGGCAATTTGCCACGGATTACCAGCAGCTGTTTGCCGAGAAGCCGTCGTTGACGTTGCATCAGCGGATGCGGGAATGGGGGTGAGGGAGTTACACCCAATCCCTGACCTTAATAAACTCACTTAACGCCGCTTCTGGGCTGCCATCTTTTGGCTGATAATCATACTCCCAGCGTACCAGTGGCGGCATTGACATCAGTATCGACTCGGTGCGCCCGCCAGTTTGCAGGCCAAACAGAGTGCCGCGATCCCAGACCAGATTGAACTCGACATAACGACCGCGACGGTAGAGCTGAAAATTGCGCTCGCGCTCGCCGTAGGCCATCGCTTTCCGTCGCTCTACAATTGGTAAATAAGCGTCGGTGTAGCCTTTGCCTACCGCCTGCATAAAGGCAAAACAGTGGTCGAAATCTGGCGTGTTCAGATCATCAAAGAACAGCCCGCCAATACCGCGCTGTTCGTTGCGATGTTTGAGGTAGAAGTAATCGTCGCACCACTTTTTGTAACGGGGATAAACGTCTTCACCAAATGGCAGGCACAGGTCACGGGCGGTGCGGTGCCAGTGAATGGCGTCTTCTTCAAAACCATAGAAAGGGGTTAAGTCGAAGCCGCCGCCAAACCACCAGACGGGCTCTGCACCCGGTTTTTCGGCAATAAAAAAACGCACATTCGCGTGGCTGGTGGGAACATACGGATTATGCGGATGCACTACCAGTGAAACGCCCATCGCCTCGAAACTGCGCCCGGCAAGTTCCGGGCGATGAGCGGTGGCGGAAGCAGGCATCGCCTCACCATGGACATGTGAAAAGTTGACGCCCGCCTGTTCGAAAACACCACCATTACGCAACACCCGGCTACGTCCGCCGCCGCCAGCTTCGCGCTGCCAGCTATCTTCGACAAATTCTGTGCCATCGACGGCGGTCAACTGCTGACAAATCGTATCCTGAAGGTTGAGCAGAAACTGTTTAACCTGGTGTGCGTCGGGTTTCATAACTTATCGCTTTTTCGAATGTGCTTTCTGGTTGTCGAACCAGTGGAAATAACTGATCACGCCTTCAGCAATCGCTGTGGCGATTTTCTGACGAAACGCCGCCGTGCCTAACAGTCGCTCTTCTTCCGGGTTGGTGATAAACGAGGTTTCCACCAGCACCGAAGGAACCGACGGCGATTTCAACACCACAAACGCGGCTTGTTCGGTGTTGCGGCTGTGCAGTTTATGCACCGGCTTAATCTTTTTCAGAATATGCGAGCCGAGCGTCAGGCTGTTTTTAATAGTATCGGTTTGCACCAGATCAAACAGCACTTGCTGCAATAGATGATCCTTGTCAGTCGCCTTTTTACCGGCAACTTCATCGGCGCGGTTTTCGCGTTCAGACAGGTATTTCGCCATTGCGCTACTTGCCCCACGGTTAGAGAGGGCAAATACCGAAGCACCGGCAGCTTTCGGGTTGGTAAAGCCATCGGCATGAATTGACATAAACAGATCTGCGCCATGTTTATGGGCGATTTCAACGCGATCGTAAAGTGGGATAAACGTATCGCCAGAACGCGTTAAACGCGCATCAATCCCATGATTACGCAAAATGGAACGGACGTTTTTAGCAATCGCCAGCACCACATGTTTTTCTTTCGAACCGTTGCGTCCGATCGCTCCGGTATCAATCCCGCCGTGGCCTGGATCGAGAACAACGACACGTTTGCCGCCAGATTTTTTAGCTTTCGGCTTGCTGTGTCCGTTGCTGGTTTTTAAAGGTTCGTCTTTGGCGATGGCTTGCGACATTCCTGACAACGTCAGGGCAGCCAAACCGGCTTTCAGCACCTGGCGGCGCGAAGTGAGTGTTTTTAGTGGTTTAAAAGTGCTCATACGGCCTGAGTTGTAATAATAAAGTTCCAGATGTTATATCGTATCGCGTAATCCGTTACGACCGTTTGCTGTTGAGAATTGTTTTACTTTTCATTTCAATAGTTGACAACTCCCCATTATGCCACTTTTTCAACCGATTTTCGTCAGATATTGGCTAATTCGACCGTTCACGCCATAATCAGCCTTTTAACCCGCAAAAAGGTAACGAATACCATGGAGATACGCGTATTTCGCCAGGAAGATTTCGAAGAGGTCATCACCCTTTGGGAGCGTTGCGACTTGCTGCGTCCGTGGAACGATCCGGAAATGGACATCGAGCGTAAGATGAACCATGACGTCAGTTTGTTTCTGGTCGCTGAGGTAAACGGTGAAGTGGTCGGAACGGTGATGGGCGGTTATGACGGGCATCGCGGGTCTGCTTATTATCTTGGCGTGCATCCAGAGTTTCGTGGGCGTGGGATTGCCAATGCGTTGCTTAATCGGCTGGAGAAAAAGCTGATTGCTCGTGGCTGCCCGAAAATTCAGATCAATGTGCCGGAAGATAACGACATGGTGCTCGGAATGTATGAACGCCTGGGATATGAACACGCCGACGTGCTGAGTCTGGGTAAGCGTTTGATTGAAGATGAAGAGTACTGAGTTCCATCCTGTCCATTATGATGCGCACGGACGCCTGCGTTTACCCTTGCTCTTCTGGCTTGTGCTATTGCTTCAGGCGCGAACCTGGGTGCTGTTTGTCATTGCCGGTGCGTCGCGTGAGCAGGGTACTGCGCTGCTAAATCTGTTTTATCCCGATCACGATAATTTCTGGCTGGGGCTGATTCCTGGCATTCCGGCGGTGCTGGCGTTTTTGTTGAGCGGTCGGCGGGCTACGTTTCCTCGCACCTGGCGTGTACTCTATTTTCTGTTGCTGTTGGCGCAGGTGGTTTTACTTTGCTGGCAACCGTGGCTGTGGCTGAACGGTGAATCCGTTAGCGGTATCGGTCTGGCGCTGGTAGTGGCGGATATTGTGGCGTTAATCTGGCTGCTGACCAATCGACGTTTACGCGCTTGTTTTAATGAAGTAAAAGAATAACGGCACTTTTTGGTGAATTTGCACTCCAAGCAACGTTATTGAATAACCAAAGGAAGTGACATGAAATCGCTGCGTTTAATGTTATGCGCTATGCCATTGATGCTGACCGGCTGTTCCACGATGTCGTCAGTTAACTGGTCTGCCGCTAACCCGTGGAACTGGTTTGGGTCGTCCACCAAAGTGAGCGAGCAGGGCGTTGGTGAATTAACGGCGTCCACACCACTGCAAGAACAAGCCATTGCCGATGCGCTTGATGGCGATTATCGCCTGCGCAGCGGAATGAAAACCGCGAACGGCAACGTGGTGCGCTTTTTTGAAGTGATGAAGGGCGACAACGTGGCGATGGTGATTAACGGCGATCAAGGCACGATCAGTCGCATTGACGTGCTGGATAGCGATATTCCTGCTGACACCGGTGTTAAAATCGGTACACCGTTTAGCGACCTTTACAGCAAAGCATTTGGCAATTGCCAAAAAGCTGATGGTGATGATAATCGTGCCGTCGAATGTAAAGCCGAAGGCAGTCAACATATTAGCTACCAGTTCAGCGGGGAATGGAGTGGTCCTGAAGGGTTAATGCCTTCGGACGATACCCTGAAAAACTGGAAAGTCAGTAAAATTATCTGGCGGCGTTAATTTGCGTCTGAACAAACCGCCGCCGCGAAAAAACACGTAAAATAGCGCCCAACAATGCCACGGATTGCGTGGCATTCTTATTTTCAGGAGGAACAATGTCTCAGGTTCAGAGTGGCATTTTGCCAGAACATTGCCGCGCGGCGATTTGGATCGAAGCCAACGTAAAAGGGGAAGTTGATGCCCTGCGTGCGGCCAGTAAAACATTTGCCGACAAACTGGCGACTTTTGAAGCGAAGTTCCCGGACGCGCATCTTGGCGCGGTGGTTGCCTTTGGTAACAACACCTGGCGCGCTCTGAGCGGCGGCGTTGGGGCTGAAGAGCTGAAAGATTTTCCGGGCTACGGTAAAGGCCTTGCGCCAACCACCCAGTTCGATGTGTTGATCCACATTCTTTCTCTGCGTCACGATGTAAACTTCTCTGTCGCCCAGGCGGCGATGGAAGCTTTCGGCGACTGCATTGAAGTGAAAGAAGAGATCCACGGCTTCCGTTGGGTTGAAGAGCGTGACCTGAGCGGCTTTGTTGACGGTACGGAAAACCCGGCGGGTGAAGAGACGCGTCGCGAAGTGGCGGTTATCAAAGACGGCGTGGATGCGGGCGGCAGCTATGTGTTTGTCCAGCGTTGGGAACACAACCTGAAGCAGCTCAACCGGATGAGCGTTCACGATCAGGAGATGATGATCGGGCGCACCAAAGAGGCCAACGAAGAGATCGACGGCGACGAACGCCCGGAAACTTCTCACCTGACCCGCGTTGATCTGAAAGAAGATGGCAAAGGGCTGAAAATTGTTCGTCAGAGCCTGCCGTACGGCACCGCCAGTGGTACGCACGGTCTGTACTTCTGTGCCTACTGCGCGCGTCTGCATAACATTGAGCAGCAACTGCTGAGTATGTTTGGCGATACCGATGGTAAGCGAGACGCGATGTTGCGTTTCACCAAACCGGTCACTGGCGGCTATTACTTCGCCCCGTCGCTGGACAAGCTGATGGCGCTGTAAGCGTTTCTGATTCGATGATTAAAGGCCAGCCAGTAACACAACTGACTGGCCTTTTTATTACTGCTTTAACGCCGCATACACCTGATCAACTACCCAACCATAAGTTGCAATCGGTAACTGACCGCTTACGAACATATTGGGATTCTTTTGTGGATCGGCAACTGGCGAATGTGGCTTGTTGCTTAACATCACAATCGCCATATGATTCACCGGATCGATAACGGTCACCGTCCCGGTCCAGCCTGTGTGACCGTAGGTTTGCGGGCTTGCCAGCGTGCCAAACGTCGGCGTCATGGTGGCATTACCATTCACGCGCCAGCCGAGGCCAAAAGTGGCATCTTCCTTAGAGCTGGTGGTGAACATCTTCACCGTTTCCGCACTGAACAGCTGCACATCGCCATAGCCCCCGCCGTTCAGCATCGTTTGCATTAACACCGCAATATCGCCGGTATTGGAAAACAAACCTGCGTGCCCGGAAACGCCGCCCATCGAATAAAAGGCTTTTTCATCGTGCACCTGACCCCAGAGAGTGGAGGTGCGGATATTCGGGAAGTGGATCACTCCATCGCGGGTATTGCCGTTCAATTCCGTGGCGGCAATTTGCTGCGGTTTAAAGCCTTTCAGCAGCGGGTTAAATACCGTATGTGTCAGGCCGAGCGGGCGATAAATCGACTCTTCAACATAGCGGTCAAGCGGCTGACCGGTGACCGACTCGACGATAAATCCAAGCAGCATATAATCGACATCACTGTAAATATGCTTGCTGCCGGGCTGATACTCTAGCGGCGTGCGCTTGATCATCTCCAGCGTCTGGCCTTTATCCTGGGAATATAACGCGCCCGCGACCGCTTTATTCGGATATTGTGGGTCCGCCGGGAAACCGCCGCTGTGATGCAGCAGGTCAGAAATCCGCAGCGTGTTTTTGCCTTTAATCGTATCGCTCGGGCTATCGGCAAACCCTGGAATATATTTCGCAATCCGATCGTCAGGATGCAGCTTGCCTTCGCTCATTAGCTTTTGCAGAGCAAAGTTAGTGGCGTACATTTTGGTGTTTGAGGCCAGGTCATACAGCGTCCCGGTGGTAGCTTTTATAGGCTGCGCCATTAACACGCTGCCATCGTACTTTTTCGCCGCTCCCCAGGCTTTGCGATACACAATCTGATTATCTTTAATAATCAGCAGGTTTACGCTGGGATAACCGGCGTCCACTTGCTGGCTAATCCAGCGATCCATCTGGTTAAGCCGTTCGACGTTGAACCCTGCTTTCTCTGGCGAACTTTCTGTCAGAACAGGGTATTTTGCGGCGCTGACGCTATAGCTGACAGCCAGCAGAGAAAGATAGAGCATTGTCCGTTTCATAATATCAGTCCAGATTGACGTTACGGCAGCCAAAGAGCGTGGTGAAAATAAATCCGCAAACCCATGCCACCAGAATCCCACCGGCATAAACCGCCATTGCCGGAAGAATGCCTTGCGCGGAAGTCATCAGCGGCAGCGCCACCAGGCCGGATGGCCCGAAAGCACTGTTTAAGCCCATCGGCAGACCCCACCAGGCTATCAGCCCGATAAACAAACCGCCCGCTGCGCCGCCTAAACAGGCGGTAATAAACGGTTTCATGCGGGGCAGGGTGACGCCGTAAATCAACGGTTCACCAACGCCAAGCAGACCGGGAATAATCGCCCCGCGTACCTGACTGCGTAATGCACTGTGCGGTTGCGCCCGCCAGTAGAGTGCCAGCGCCGCGCCCACCTGGCCCGCGCCTGCCATTGAAAGGATGGGAAATAAGCTGTTGAATCCCTGGCTGTCCATTAACGCGAGGTAAACAGGAATAAAGCCCTGATGCACGCCAAATACCACGGCGATCAGGAACAGCCCGGCTAAAACCGCACAACCGAGCGGATTACTGTTCAGGTGCATAAACAGCCACGACATACCTTCGAATAACCAGCCGCCCAGCGGCATAATGATCAGGTAGGCCAGCGTAGCGGTGATCAGTAGGGTGATTAACGAGGTCAGCAGCATGTCGAGATCGTCCGGCATAAAGCGGCGCACCATGCCTTCAATGCGAGCGCAGGCCCATGCGGCAATCAACACGCCGATAATATTGCCGCGCGGATCGATGGGCAGACCAAAGAAATCGTGAAAACCCGCGTAGTAACCGGTGGTTGCAGCGGGGTTATAACCGAGCAAAAAGAGTGCGGCAATAATTGCGCCATTGACGCCCGTGCCGCCAAATGCCTGGGCGGCGTTATAGCCCACCAGAATCACCAGGAAGGTGAACAAACCTTTGCTGAACACCTTCATAAAATTCAGCGCGTCGGGTAGCGTGCCCTGAGCATCTGCCGGAACGTGCATCACCGTGGCAATTAACGTCGCTATCCCCAGCAGCAGACCGGCGGCAATAAAACCGGGGATAAGCGGCGTGAAGATGGTGGCGAATTTGGCGAGAAATTGTTGCACGCCGGAGGTTTGTTTGGCTTTTAACTGACGTTTGTTCTGGGCGGCGATTTCTGCGGCATCCTGTACCGGTGCTTCTCCCAGCAGCTCGCTCATCGCTTTTGCGGCACGATGCGCTTTACCAGGCCCAAAAACGACCTGCACCTGGTCGCTGGTCAAAATGACGCCCTTCACGCCTTCCAGCGTTTTGATATCGGGATCAACCAGTGAACTGTCATGTACACCCAGACGCAGGCGCGTCATACAGTTACCACAACTGGCGATATTTCCCGGTCCGCCGACACGGGTAAGAATGGTGTTCAGAAGTTCACTGCTGATCTCTTTGGCCATGGGTTATTCCTTGTCTAAAACCTGACGAATAAAGCCGCCGTGTTGATCCAGGCGTTTTTTAGCTTCTGCGGCATCGAGATTTTTCAGCACCATCACAATGGCCGTTTTACAGTTGCGCTCGCAGGCAATTAACGCTGCTTCCGCTTGTTCGGCATTACATCCGGTGGCGTTTTTAACGATATTGACCTGGCGTACATGCAGTTTTTCGTTGGTGGCGACCACATCGACCATCAGGTTGCCGAACACTTTGCCGGATTTAATCATCAGCCCGGTGGAGAGCATATTGAGCACCAGTTTCTGCGCTGTACCTGCTTTCATTCGCGAAGAACCAGTGACCACTTCGGCACCTACAATCGGTGTAATGGCAAACTCGGCGGTGGTTGAAACGGCACTCCCCGGATTACAGGAAATTCCCACTGTGCGGCAGCCGAGCTGGCGTGCGTATTCCAGTCCGGCAATTACATACGGCGTGCGACCACTGGCCGCAATACCAACCACCACATCCTGCACGGTTAAGCCGATGTTTTTCAAATCATTAACACCGCCTTCCCGGCTATCTTCCGCGCCTTCCACCGCGTGCTGAATGGCATATTCGCCGCCAGCAATCAAACCAACCACCAAACCCGGTTTCACGCCGTAGGTGGGCGGACATTCGCTGGCATCCAGAATCCCCAGACGACCGGATGTTCCCGCACCGAGATAAATCAGACGACCGCCGCCGCTTACCTGGGCGTGAATAACATCGATCGCCGCGGCGATATCCGGCAGTACGCGCTCAACGGCGAGTGGTACGGTTTTATCTTCATCGTTGATAATCCGGCACATTTCCAGCGTCGATACGCGGTCAATTTCAGCCGAAGCGGCGTTCGAGCCTTCGGTAATCATCTTTTCAAGTTGCATCGGTGGTGACCTTACTATTTACGATCAAATAATTGCAGATGTATGGAATCATATATCCCGAATTGACAGACTTAAAGGAATCATTGAGTCTACACTCGCAGAGTGTGAAGAGCGTCATAAGAACTTAAGCGGAATTTATGCTGCCATCCCAGGAGAGTGGAAGATGTTGTATCTGACGAAAATACGCAATGCGGAAAGTGAATTTACCGGGAACGAGCAAAAAATTGCTGACTTTCTGCGGGCCAACGTGAGTGAGCTGAAATCCGTCTCTTCGCGCAAGATGGCGAAACAGCTTGGCATTAGCCAGTCGAGTATTGTGAAGTTTGCCCAGAAGCTCGGCGCACAAGGGTTTACTGAATTGCGTATGGCGTTAATTGGCGAATACAGTGCCAGCCGGGAGAAAACGAATGCCACGGCGCTGCACCTGCACAGTTCGATTACCAGTGATGATTCGCTGGAAGTGATTGCCCGCAAACTGAATCGCGAAAAGCAGCTGGCACTGGAGCAAACCTGCGCGTTGTTTGACTTCGCGCGGCTGCAAAAAATCATTGAGGTCATCAGTAAAGCACCGTTTATCCAGATAACGGGCCTGGGCGGATCGGCGCTGGTGGGGCGCGATCTGTCGTTCAAACTGATGAAAATTGGCTATCGCGTGGCCTGCGAAGCCGACACACATGTACAAGCCACCGTTTCCCAGGCGCTGAAAAAAGGCGATGTACAAATCGCTATCTCTTACAGCGGCAGTAAAAAAGAGATTGTGTTGTGCGCCGAGGCAGCGCGAAAGCAGGGGGCAACGGTGATTGCCATTACTTCACTGACTGACTCTCCGCTGCGGCGGCTGGCGCATTTCACCCTCGATACCGTTTCCGGAGAAACCGAGTGGCGTAGCTCGTCGATGTCCACCCGCACGGCGCAAAATTCTGTTACCGATTTACTGTTTGTTGGCCTTGTGCAACTCAATGATGTGGAGTCATTGAAAATGATTGAGCGCAGCAGTGAGCTAACACAACGCCTGAAATGATGCATAAAGCAGCGACTGGATTGAGATTTTCCTGAATTAGTGAGCTGATCCGCAGCAATATTTTGTTTATCCTGTATTTTCAGAGGGAATGGAGTGTAACGCTCTGTATTAACAAGGAGAGCATTAAAATGGGTAAACTCACGGGCAAGACAGCACTGATTACGGGCGCATTGCAGGGAATTGGCGAAGGCATTGCCAGAACTTTTGCACGTCATGGCGCAAACCTAATCTTGCTGGATATCTCCCCTGAGATCGAAAAGCTGGCGGACGAACTGTGTGGTCGTGGTCATCGCTGTACGGCGGTTGTCGCCGATGTGCGTGACCCGGCGTCGGTAGCCGCAGCTATCAAGCGCGCGAAGGAAAAAGAAGGGCGCATTGATATCCTGGTGAATAACGCAGGCGTTTGTCGTCTGGGCAGTTTCCTCGATATGAGCGATGACGATCGCGATTTCCATATTGACATCAATATTAAAGGCGTATGGAACGTCACGAAGGCGGTGCTGCCGGAGATGATTGCCCGCAAAGATGGTCGCATTGTGATGATGTCTTCGGTCACTGGCGATATGGTGGCCGATCCGGGTGAAACGGCGTACGCCTTAACGAAAGCGGCGATTGTTGGCCTGACTAAATCGCTGGCGGTGGAGTACGCGCAGTCTGGTATTCGCGTTAACGCCATCTGCCCGGGATACGTCCGCACGCCAATGGCGGAAAGCATTGCCCGCCAGTCGAACCCGGAAGATCCAGAGTCGGTGCTGACTGATATGGCAAAAGCAATCCCGCTGCGTCGCCTCGCCGATCCGCTGGAAGTCGGCGAACTGGCGGCCTTCCTCGCATCGGATGAATCCAGCTATTTAACCGGTACACAGAATGTGATTGATGGCGGCAGCACACTGCCGGAGACGGTCAGCGTCGGTATCTGATTCACTTCTGTTTCCTCCCTGCATGTGTGGGGAGGATTTCGTCTTATTCCCTTTTCAACTTCCAAATCACCAAACGGTATATAAAACCGTTACTCCTTTCACGTCCGTTATAAATATGATGGCTATTAGAAAGTCATTAAATTTATAAGGGTGCGCAATGGCCGTTAACTTACTGAAAAAGAACTCACTCGCGCTGGTCGCTTCTCTGCTGCTGGCGGGCCATGTACAGGCAACGGAACTGCTGAACAGTTCTTATGACGTCTCCCGCGAGCTGTTTGCCGCCCTGAACCCGCCGTTTGAGCAACAATGGGCCAAAGATAACGGCGGTGACAAACTGACGATAAAACAATCTCATGCCGGGTCATCAAAACAGGCGCTGGCAATTTTGCAGGGCTTAAAAGCCGACGTTGTCACTTATAACCAGGTGACCGACGTACAAATTCTGCACGATAAAGGCAAGCTGATCCCGGCCGACTGGCAGTCGCGCCTGCCGAATAACAGCTCGCCGTTCTACTCAACCATGGGCTTCCTGGTGCGTAAGGGCAACCCGAAAAATATCCACGACTGGAACGACCTGGTGCGCTCCGACGTGAAACTGATTTTCCCGAACCCGAAAACGTCTGGTAACGCGCGTTATACCTACCTGGCAGCATGGGGTGCAGCGGATAAAGCTGACGGTGGCGACAAAGCCAAAACCGAACAGTTTATGACTCAGTTCCTGAAAAACGTTGAAGTGTTCGATACCGGCGGTCGTGGCGCGACCACCACCTTTGCCGAGCGCGGCCTGGGCGATGTGCTGATCAGCTTCGAGTCGGAAGTGAACAACATCCGCAAACAGTATGAAGCGCAGGGCTTTGAAGTGGTGATTCCGAAAACCAACATTCTGGCGGAATTCCCGGTGGCGTGGGTTGATAAAAACGTGCAGGCCAACGGTACCGAAAAAGCCGCCAAAGCCTACCTGAACTGGCTCTACAGCCCGCAGGCGCAAACCATCATCACCGACTATTACTACCGCGTGAATAACCCGGAAGTCATGGACAAACTGAAAGATAAATTCCCTCAGACCGAGCTGTTCCGCGTGGAAGACAAATTTGGCTCCTGGCCGGAAGTGATGAAAACCCACTTCACCAGCGGCGGCGAGTTAGACAAGCTGTTAGCGGCGGGGCGTAATTAATGTTTGCAGTTTCTTCAAGACGCGTGCTGCCGGGCTTTACCTTAAGCCTCGGCACCAGTCTGCTGTTTGTTTGCCTGATTTTGCTCCTGCCACTCTCCGCGCTGGTGATGCAGCTGGCCCAGATGAGCTGGGCGCAGTACTGGGAGGTGATCACCAACCCGCAGGTGGTCGCAGCCTATAAAGTGACGCTGCTGTCGGCGTTTGTGGCGTCGATTTTTAACGGCGTTTTCGGCCTGCTGATGGCGTGGATCTTAACTCGTTATCGCTTCCCTGGCCGCACGCTGCTTGATGCGCTGATGGATTTACCCTTTGCGCTGCCAACGGCAGTCGCCGGTTTAACGCTGGCCTCGCTCTTTTCCGTGAACGGTTTTTACGGTGAATGGCTGGCGAAGTTTGATATCAAAGTCACCTACACCTGGCTTGGGATTGCGGTGGCGATGGCCTTTACCAGCATTCCGTTTGTGGTGCGTACCGTGCAGCCGGTGCTGGAAGAGTTAGGCCCGGAATATGAAGAAGCGGCGGAAACGCTTGGTGCAACGCGCTGGCAGAGTTTCTGCAAAGTGGTGCTGCCGGAGCTTTCTCCGGCGCTGGTGGCGGGCGTGGCGCTGTCGTTTACCCGTAGTCTTGGTGAATTTGGCGCGGTGATATTTATCGCCGGGAACATCGCGTGGAAGACGGAAGTGACGTCGCTGATGATTTTTGTGCGCTTGCAGGAGTTTGATTACCCGGCGGCGAGCGCGATTGCTTCGGTGATCCTCGCGGCATCCCTGATACTGCTGTTCTCAATTAACACTCTGCAAAGTCGCTTTGGTCGGCGTGTGGTAGGTCATTAATGGCGGAAGTGACACAATTGAAGCGTTATGACGCGCGCCCGATTAACTGGGGCAAATGGTTTCTAATTGGCATCGGGATGCTGGTTTCGGCGTTCATCCTGCTGGTGCCGATGATTTACATCTTCGTGCAGGCATTCAGCAAAGGGCTGATGCCGGTTTTACAAAATCTGGCCGATCCGGACATGCTGCACGCTATCTGGCTGACGGTGATGATTGCGCTGATTGCCGTACCGGTGAACCTGGTGTTCGGCATTCTGCTGGCCTGGCTGGTGACGCGCTTTAACTTCCCCGGACGCCAGTTACTGCTGACGCTACTGGACATTCCTTTTGCCGTGTCACCGGTGGTTGCCGGTCTGGTGTATCTGCTGTTCTACGGCTCCAACGGCCCGCTCGGCGGCTGGCTGGATGAACATAATCTGCAAATTATGTTCTCCTGGCCCGGAATGGTGCTGGTCACGATCTTCGTGACGTGTCCGTTTGTGGTGCGCGAACTGGTGCCGGTGATGTTAAGCCAGGGCAGTCAGGAAGACGAAGCGGCGATTTTGCTTGGCGCATCCGGCTGGCAGATGTTCCGCCGTGTCACATTGCCGAACATCCGCTGGGCGCTGCTTTATGGCGTGGTGCTGACCAACGCCCGCGCGATTGGCGAGTTTGGCGCGGTGTCGGTGGTTTCCGGCTCGATTCGCGGCGAAACCCTGTCGCTGCCGTTACAGATTGAATTGCTGGAGCAGGACTACAACACCGTCGGCTCCTTTACCGCTGCGGCGCTGTTAACGCTGATGGCGATTATCACCCTGTTTTTAAAAAGTATGTTGCAGTGGCGCCTGGAGAATCAGGAAAAACGCGCACAGCAGGAGGAACATCATGAGCATTGAGATTGCCAATATTAAGAAGTCGTTTGGTCGCACCCAGGTGCTGAACGATATCTCACTGGATATTCCTTCTGGTCAGATGGTCGCGTTGCTGGGGCCGTCCGGTTCCGGGAAAACCACGCTGCTGCGCATTATCGCCGGGTTGGAGCATCAAACCAGCGGGCATATTCGCTTCCACGGCACCGACGTGAGCCGCCTGCACGCGCGCGATCGCAAGGTCGGTTTCGTGTTCCAGCATTACGCGCTGTTCCGCCATATGACGGTATTCGACAATATCGCTTTTGGCCTGACGGTGCTGCCGCGTCGCGAGCGCCCGAATGCCGCGGCGATCAAAGCGAAAGTGACAAAATTGCTGGAGATGGTGCAGCTTGCTCATCTGGCGGATCGTTATCCGGCGCAGCTATCCGGCGGCCAGAAACAGCGTGTGGCGCTGGCGCGTGCGCTGGCTGTGGAACCGCAAATTCTGCTGCTTGATGAACCGTTTGGCGCGCTGGATGCGCAGGTGCGTAAAGAGCTGCGTCGCTGGCTGCGTCAACTCCATGAAGAACTAAAATTCACCAGCGTTTTTGTGACCCACGATCAGGAAGAAGCGACCGAAGTAGCTGATCGTGTAGTGGTGATGAGCCAGGGCAATATCGAGCAGGCTGATGCGCCGGACCAGGTATGGCGCGAACCAGCGACCCGTTTTGTGCTCGAATTTATGGGCGAAGTGAACCGCCTGCAGGGAACCATTCGCGGCGGGCAGTTCCATGTTGGCGCACATCGCTGGCCGCTGGGCTACACACCTGCGTATCAGGGGCCGGTGGATCTCTTCCTGCGCCCGTGGGAAGTGGATATCAGCCGCCGTACCAGTCTCGATTCGCCGCTGCCGGTACAGGTACTGGAAGCCAGCCCGAAAGGTCACTACACCCAATTAGTGGTGCAGCCGCTGGGGTGGTACAACGAACCGCTGACGGTCGTGATGCATGGCGACGATGCCCCGCAGCGTGGCGAGCGTTTATTCGTTGGTCTGCAACATGCGCGGCTGTATAACGGCGACGAGCGTATCGAAACCCGAGATGAGGAACTTGCTCTCGCACAAAGCGCCTGATAGGTTGAGTGAATGTTAAACGCCCGGAGGCGCTTCCCGCGATCCGGGCTTTTTAATGGCAAGGTTTGTAACCTGTAGGCCTGATAAAACGCGGCAAGCGTCGCATCAGGCAACACCACGTATGGACAGAGATCGTGAGTACATTAGAACAAACAATAGGCAATACGCCTCTGGTGAAGTTGCAGCGAATGGGGCCGAATAACGGCAGTGAAGTGTGGTTAAAACTGGAAGGCAATAACCCGGCAGGTTCGGTGAAAGATCGTGCGGCGCTTTCCATGATCGTCGAGGCGGAAAAGCGCGGCGAGATTAAACCGGGCGATGTGTTGATCGAAGCCACCAGTGGTAACACCGGCATTGCGCTGGCAATGATTGCCGCGCTTAAAGGCTATCGCATGAAATTGCTGATGCCCGACAACATGAGCCAGGAACGCCGTGCGGCGATGCGTGCTTATGGTGCGGAACTGATTCTTGTCACCAAAGAGCAGGGCATGGAAGGTGCGCGCGATCTGGCGCTGGAGATGGCGAATCGTGGTGAAGGAAAGCTGCTCGATCAGTTCAATAATCCCGATAACCCTTATGCGCATTACACCACCACCGGGCCGGAAATCTGGCAGCAGACTGGCGGGCGCATTACCCATTTTGTCTCCAGCATGGGAACAACCGGCACTATCACCGGCGTTTCACGCTTTATGCGCGAACAATCCAAACCGGTGACCATTGTTGGCCTGCAGCCGGAAGAAGGCAGTAGCATTCCCGGCATTCGCCGCTGGCCTGCGGAATATCTGCCGGGGGTTTTCAACGCTTCGCTGGTGGATGAGGTGCTGGATATTCATCAGAGCGATGCGGAAAACACCATGCGCGAACTGGCTGTGCGGGAAGGAATATTCTGTGGCGTCAGCTCCGGCGGCGCGGTTGCCGGAGCACTGCGGGTGGCAAAAGCTAACCCTGGCGCGGTGGTGGTAGCGATCATCTGCGATCGCGGCGATCGCTACCTTTCGACCGGGGTGTTTGGGGAAGAGCATTTTAGCCAGGGGGCGGGGATTTAAGATTATTGCGCAGGCACCCTTTTATCCGTCTGCGCAATTAACGCATGTAAAAAAGGCTGTGCATTCTCATCGCTCTTACCGGGCATCTTCACAATATACGGTTTCCCGGTAATCGATGATGACGAAGCAACCTTATCAATAAACTGCTCGGCAGTGTCAATGCGGTTACGGGTATTGCCGAGCTTCAGACGCAGGTGGGAAACCGCTTCATCGCAGGTATGTTCATCGCCGTTGCGCACAAATATCAAATCCTTTTTCTGTGCTAATCCCTCCAGCATGGCGTTGATGCGGGCTTCTTCATGAGCCGTTAACGTCGCGTAAGCGGGGAGTGTCATTAGTAGTGTAATGACCAGACAAATGATTTTCTTCATTGAATTACCTTATCCTTGTTTTGTGATAGCCGATTTGACTGCCAGAATCAGGTAAAGTTTCGGTTGGAATACGATGAGGATCATCGGCAAGGAGAAAAAATTAAATGAGTAGTTTGTTGTTGTTTAACGATAAGAGCAGGGCGCTGCAGGCGGATATCGTCGCCGTGCAGTCGCAGGTAGTGTACGGCAGCGTAGGCAACAGCATTGCGGTGCCTGCTATCAAACAGAACGGCCTGAATGTCTTTGCCGTGCCGACGGTATTGCTGAGCAATACGCCGCATTATGACACTTTTTACGGTGGTGCGATTCCGGACGAATGGTTTAGCGGTTATTTGCGTGCGCTTCAGGAGCGTGATGCGCTGCGCCAACTTCGTGCTGTAACCACGGGCTATATGGGAACGGCATCGCAAATCCAAATCCTTGCCGAGTGGCTGGCTGCGCTACGCAAAGACCATCCTGACCTATTGATCATGGTCGATCCGGTGATTGGCGATATTGATAGCGGAATTTATGTCAAACCTGACCTTCCCGAAGCGTATCGACAATATTTACTGCCGCTGGCGCAGGGAATTACCCCCAATATCTTTGAGCTGGAAATCCTGACCGGTAAAAATTGCCGCGATCTCGACAGTGCCATTGCTGCCGCAAAAAGTCTGCTTTCAGACACATTAAAATGGGTGGTGATTACCAGCGCCTCCGGTAATGAAGAAAATCAGGAGATGCAGGTGGTGGTGGTCACTGCCGACAGCGTGAATGTCATTTCCCATTCACGGGTAAAAACCGACCTGAAAGGGACTGGCGACCTGTTTTGTGCTCAGCTTATCAGTGGTTTGCTGAAAGGGAAGGCATTAAACGATGCGGTGCACCGCGCGGGGTTGCGCGTACTGGAAGTGATGCGCTACACCCAGCAGCATGAGAGCGATGAATTGATTTTGCCGCCGCTGGCGGAAGCATAAAAAAATGGCGCCGATGGGCGCCATTTTTCACTGCGGCAAGAATTACTTCTTGATGCGGATAACCGGGGTTTCACCCACAGTCACGCTACCGGACAGTTTGATCAGTTCTTTGATTTCGTCCATGTTGGAGATAACAACCGGAGTCAGGGTAGACTTGGCTTTCTCTTCCAGCAGCGGCAGATCAAATTCAATGACAGTATCGCCAACTTTCACGCGCTGACCTTCTTCAGCAATACGCTTGAAGCCTTCGCCTTTCAGTTCAACGGTGTCGATACCGAAGTGGACGAACAGTTCAACGCCGCTATCAGATTCGATAGAGAATGCGTGGTTGGTTTCAAAGATTTTACCAATGGTGCCGTCTACAGGCGCGACCATTTTGTTACCCGTTGGTTTGATAGCAATACCATCACCAACGATTTTTTCCGCAAAAACGACATCCGGCACGTCTTCGATATTGACGATCTCGCCAGAGAGCGGAGCAATGATCTCAATAGTTCCGGTATCCTTCTTGTCGTCGGAAACCAGAGATTTCAGTTTATCGAACAAACCCATGATCTTCTCCTAAGCAGTAAATTGGGCCGCATCTCGTGGATTAGCAGATTGTTTTTTCTTCAATGAACTTGTTAACCAGCGTCATTAACTCGTCCGTTGTCGGTTGAGCAAGAGCCTGCTCTGCTAACACCTTCGCATCTTCGAAGTTCGTGTTACGGATAATCTTCTTAATGCGCGGGATAGAAATGGCACTCATAGAGAATTCGTCCAGACCCATCCCCAGCAACAGAAGTGTAGCACGTTCATCGCCAGCAAGCTCACCACACATGCCAGTCCATTTGCCTTCAGCATGAGAAGCATCAATAACTTGCTTGATCAAGTTCAGCACGGACGGTGACATTGGCTGGTAAAGGTGTGAAATCATATCATTACCACGGTCAACTGCCAGAGTGTACTGCGTTAAATCATTGGTGCCGATACTAAAGAAATCAACTTCTTTGGCTAAATGACGTGCAATTGTTGCGGCAGCCGGTGTTTCCACCATTACGCCGATTTCAATTGACTCGTCAAACGCTTTACCTTCGTCGCGCAGTTCCTGTTTGTAGATTTCGATCTCTTTGCGCAGTGCACGCACTTCTTCAACAGAGATGATCATCGGGAACATAATGCGCAATTTACCGAAAGCCGAGGCACGCAGGATAGCGCGGAGCTGATCGCGCAGGATCTCTTTACGATCCATCGCGATACGGATAGCGCGCCAGCCGAGGAACGGGTTCTCTTCTTTCGGGAAGTTCATGTATGGCAGCTCTTTGTCGCCGCCGATGTCCATGGTACGAACGATAACCGCTTGCGAGCCACACGCTTCAGCCACTGCTTTGTAAGCAGCAAACTGTTCTTCTTCAGTGGGCAGCGCGTCGCGGTCCATGAACAGGAACTCAGTACGATACAGACCAACGCCTTCAGCGCCGTTACGCTCTGCACCTTCAACGTCACGAACCGTACCAATGTTAGCGCATACTTCTACCTGGTGACCGTCCAGCGTAATAGCTGGCAGATCTTTCAGTTTAGCAAGCTCTGCTTTTTCAGAAGCCACTTGCTCCTGAACAGCGCGCATTTTATCAATAACTTCGTTGGTTGGATTGACGTAAACCTGATTATTTACGGCATCCAGAATCAGATAGTCGTCATTTTTCACCTGAGAGGTGACGCTACCGGTACCCACGATAGCAGGCAGTTCCAGAGAACGCGCCATGATAGAGGTGTGGGAAGTACGGCCACCCGCGTCGGTGATGAAACCCAGCACCTTCTTCAGGTTCAGCTGTGCGGTTTCGGACGGCGTCAGGTCAGCGGCAACCAGAATGACTTCATCCTGAATGGCGCTCAGGTCGATAATCTTCAGGCCCAGGATGTTGCGCAGCAGGCGCTTACCGATATCACGTACGTCAGCCGCACGTTCTTTCAGGTATTCATCATCCAGCTCTTCCAGGGCAGAAGCCTGACCTTCGATAACTTCATGAGCAGCTGCGTCAGCTGTCATGTGCTTATCTTTAATCAGGGCTATGATTTCCTGCTCCAGCTCCTCATCTTCGAGCAGCATAATATGCCCTTCAAAGATGGCTTCTTTTTCTTCACCGAACGTTTCACCAGCTTTCGTTTTGATCGTTTCCAGCTGGGCTGATGCCTTGGCACGACCGCTCAGAAAACGTTCAACTTCCTGATCAACCTGGTCGGCAGAAATTTTTTTCCGGTCAATGACAATTTCGTCTTCTTTCAGAAGCAGAGCTTTACCGAAAGCGATACCCGGGGATGCTAAAATGCCTGAAATCATAACCCTACCTTACTTGTGACTGATTTTTAAAAGAACCCGGGAAATTACTCGAGTTCCGCCATCAGTTTAACCAGATGTTCAACCGCTTTCTGCTCGTCTTCGCCTTCTGCGGAGATAGTCACAACGGTACCTTGAGTCAGGCCCAGAGTCTGCAGTTTAAACAGGCTTTTCGCGCTGGCGCTTTTGCCGTTGGAAGTCACAGTAATTTCAGAAGTGAAGCCCTTAGCTTCTTTTACAAACTGGGCAGCAGGGCGGGTGTGCAGACCGTTCGGAGCGGTAATGGTAACTTCTTGCTGGAACATTGTATTTCCCCAACTTATAGGTTTAGTGTTGTGGAACTAAAGTCTAGCCTGGCGGTTCGACTTTAGCCTGTATTGTTAGCGCCAGTTTTTAACAGACGCGACGCACGAAGAGCGCAATACAGTCCATTGCTGGCGGGTGTTGACCGCTGACGTTTCGTACGTCATTAAACATTATGCCGCTAAAGGAAGAATTGAACCAAATCATAAAATCGATTCAGCTTTGGCTTTTCCTGTAACGATTAATTTCGCGCATCAAAATAATTAGTCTGGTTAAATACCAGTTCCGACAGGCTGAATCAATGCCAGGAGGGGCGAAAGTTTGAAGCAGGCCACAAAAAAGCACCTAAAAAGGTGCTTTTTTACGCATTTTTAACAAGCTGGCATTACTGTTGCAATTCTTTCTCAGTGAAGAGATCGGCAAACAATGCGGTGCTTAAATAACGCTCACCCGATGATGGTAGAATAACCACAATATTCTTGTTGGTAAAGCTTTCATCTTCTTGTAGTTTCAACGCCGCGGCAACAGCTGCTCCAGAAGAGATACCTGCAAGAATACCTTCTTCTTCCATTAGACGACGGGCGGTAGAAATGGCTTCTTCATTGGTGATGCCAATGACTTTATCGACCAGCTTGAGATCGAGGTTAGCCGGGATAAAACCAGCGCCAATACCCTGAATTTTATGCGGGCCAGGTTTAATCTCTTCACCTGCCAGCGCCTGGGCGATAACTGGAGAATCGGTTGGCTCAACGGCGACAGAGATAAGATCGGTCTTTCCTTTGGTGCCTTTAATGTAGCGGCTGACGCCAGTCAGCGTACCGCCAGTCCCAACGCCAGCAATAAATACATCAACCTGACCGTCGGTATCTTCCCAGATCTCCGGACCGGTGGTCTTTTCGTGAATTTCAGGGTTTGCCGGATTGCTGAATTGTTGCAGCAGCAGGTATTTCTCTGGATTGCTGGCGACAATTTCTTCTGCTTTTTGGATTGCGCCTTTCATGCCTTTAGCACCTTCGGTCAGCACCAGGTTTGCACCTAACGCTTTCAGCAGCTTGCGGCGTTCAATACTCATGGTTTCTGGCATGGTCAGGGTGAGTTTGTAACCGCGAGCGGCAGCTACATAGGCCAGTGCAATCCCGGTATTACCGCTGGTCGGTTCAACCAGTTCAACGCCTGGTTTCAGCACGCCGCGCTTTTCGGCATCCCAAATCATGTTGGCACCGATACGGCACTTAACGCTGAAGCTGGGGTTACGAGATTCCACCTTCGCCAGAATGCGTCCGTTACCGATGCGATTCAGGCGAACCAGCGGCGTGTGACCGATAGTCAGCGAGTTATCTTCAAAAATCTTACTCATGGCCTGTCCTTAACTGTATGAAATTGGGATACAACAGGTAGCATACCCGCTCAGAGAATATGCGGAAGTAAGGATTTAGCATATCTATATACAGAAGGGAAATAATGACATGCAAGATGGAATAAGGGGCGGCATAAGCCACCCCTGTTCCACACAAACGGTTTACAAAATAACCGGTAGATTGTTACCGCCACATCGCGTGTTTATCGCGATAGCAATCGACCCACATCGCCGTCGCGCCACAAACGGCAACGGGCATGATGAACAGATTAAGCAGCGGGATCATCGTAAACAGGCTGGTTAAAGCACCAAACTGCATATTGGTGATTTTGCGTGTGCGCAGGGCGGTGCGCATCTCTTTAAACGGTACTTTGTGGTTATCGAAGGGGTAATCGCAATACTGGATGGCTAACATCCAGGCGCTAAACAGGAACCACAGTACCGGCGCGACGGTTTGCCCAATACCAGGGATGAAGTAAAGAATTAGCAATACAATTGCGCGTGGCAGATACCAGGCAAATTTTTGCCATTCGCGTTTCATGATTCGCGGCACATCTTTCATGATACCGAAAATCCCGGTATCTGGCGGTGTAGCGCCAGTCAATCGTGCTTCCAGTTGTTCAGCCAATAAACCGTTAAACGGAGCGGCAATCCAGTTAGCAATCGTGGAGAAGAAATAGCCAAACACTAACAGCACAGAGATGACAGCCAGAGGCCACAACAGATAGCTCAGCCATTGTAACCAGTCCGGAACATAACTCATGAGAGTCGGGATCCAGACATCGAGTTGCGTAAAGAGCCACCAGAATGCGCCCCCCATCAACAAAATATTGACCAGCAGCGGTAAAATAACGAAACGCCGAATCCCAGGTTGCGAGACGAGCTTCCAGCCTTGCGCAAAATAGTAAAAACCGCTGCGTGGGGCAGATGTGAATGATGAAACCATAATCAGGATGAGCTCCTTTTGACCAATCCCAGGAAAATTGTGCGTATTTTACCGGGTAATTGCGCAATGGGCAGTTAGGATATGTTCGAAAAAACAGCAAAAAGCACGATTTCATCTATCTTTGTGCTGTGAAAGTTAATAGTGCACTTGCACTTGAGGTAATCGGCAAATACTCTTAGTGAGTAAATGTTTGCCGTGGTGGCAAGGTGTTAGAACAACAGAGAATATAATGATGCAGGATTTGCGTCTGATATTAATCATTGTTGGCGCGATCGCCATAATCGCTTTACTGGTACATGGTTTCTGGACCAGCCGTAAAGAACGATCTTCTATGTTCCGCGATCGGCCATTAAAACGAATGAAGTCAAAACGTGACGACGATTCTTATGACGAGGATGTCGAAGATGATGAGGGCGTTGGTGAGGTTCGTGTTCACCGCGTGAATCATGCCCCGGCTAACGCCCAGGAGCATGAGGCTGCTCGTCCGTCGCCGCAACACCAGTACCAACCGCCTTATGCGTCTGCGCAGCCGCGTCAACCGGTCCAGCAGCCGCCTGAAGCGCAGGTACCGCCGCAACATGTTCCGCGTCCAGCGCAGCCGGTGCAGCAACCCGTGCAGCAGCCTGCCTATCAGCCGCAGCCTGAACAGCCGTTGCAGCAGCCAGTTTCGCCACAGGTCGCGCCAGCGCCGCAGCCAGTGCATTCAGCACCGCAACCGGCACAACAGGCTTTCCAGCCTGCAGAACCCGTAGCGGCACCACAGCCTGAGCCTGTAGCGGAACCGGCTCCAGTTATGGATAAACCGAAGCGCAAAGAAGCGGTGATTATCATGAACGTCGCGGCGCATCACGGTAGCGAGCTAAACGGTGAACTGCTTCTTAACAGCATTCAACAAGCGGGCTTCATTTTTGGCGATATGAATATTTACCATCGTCATCTTAGCCCGGATGGCAGCGGCCCGGCGTTATTCAGCCTGGCGAATATGGTGAAACCGGGAACCTTTGATCCTGAAATGAAGGATTTCACTACTCCGGGTGTCACTATCTTTATGCAGGTACCGTCTTACGGTGACGAGCTGCAGAACTTCAAGCTGATGCTGCAATCTGCGCAGCATATTGCCGATGAAGTGGGCGGTGTCGTGCTTGACGATCAGCGCCGTATGATGACTCCGCAGAAATTGCGCGAGTATCAGGACATCATCCGCGAAGTTAAAGACGCCAACGCCTGATACACTTAAGGCAAATTAACTCCTCTTCGAACCCCCGCTTGTCGGGGGTTTTTAGCATTGATGGTGCGATATGGAATCAATCGAACAACAACTGACAGAACTGCGAACGACGCTTCGCCATCATGAATATCTTTATCATGTGATGGATGCGCCGGAAATTCCCGACGCTGAATACGACAGGCTGATGCGCGAATTGCGCGAGCTGGAAACCAAACATCCAGAACTGATTACGCCTGATTCGCCTACCCAACGTGTAGGTGCTGCGCCGCTGGCGGCTTTCAGCCAGATCCGCCATGAAGTGCCAATGCTGTCGCTGGATAACGTTTTTGATGAAGAAAGCTTTCTTGCTTTCAACAAACGTGTGCAGGACCGTCTGAAAAGCAACGAGAAAGTCACCTGGTGCTGTGAGCTGAAGCTGGATGGCCTTGCTGTCAGTATTCTGTATGAAAATGGCGTTTTAGTCAGTGCCGCGACCCGTGGCGATGGCACCACCGGGGAAGATATCACGTCTAATGTGCGTACTATTCGCGCCATTCCGCTGAAGCTGCACGGAGAGAATATCCCGGCGCGTCTGGAAGTGCGTGGTGAAGTGTTCCTGCCGCAGGCGGGGTTCGAAAAGATTAACGAAGATGCGCGACGCACGGGCGGGAAAGTGTTTGCTAACCCACGTAATGCGGCAGCTGGTTCACTGCGTCAGCTTGATCCGCGTATTACAGCGAAGCGACCGCTCACTTTTTTCTGCTATGGCGTTGGTGTTCTGGAAGGTGGCGAGCTGCCGGATACTCATCTTGGCCGTTTACTGCAATTTAAAAAGTGGGGGTTGCCGGTCAGCGATCGGGTAACGCTTTGTGAATCGGCGGAAGAAGTGCTGGCGTTCTATCACAAAGTGGAAGAAGACCGCCCGATGCTGGGCTTTGATATCGACGGCGTGGTGATTAAGGTCAACTCACTGGCACAGCAGGAGCAGCTTGGCTTTGTCGCGCGAGCCCCGCGCTGGGCGGTAGCGTTTAAATTCCCGGCGCAGGAACAGATGACCTTTGTGCGTGACGTCGAGTTTCAGGTTGGGCGTACTGGCGCGATTACGCCTGTTGCGCGTCTGGAACCTGTCCATGTTGCTGGCGTGCTGGTGAGTAACGCAACCTTACACAATGCGGATGAAATCGAACGTCTTGGTTTACGCATTGGCGATAAAGTGGTGATTCGCCGCGCTGGCGACGTGATCCCGCAGGTGGTTAACGTCGTGCTTTCTGAACGCCCGGAAGATACCCGTGAGGTTGTATTCCCGACGCATTGTCCGGTATGTGGTTCTGACGTTGAGCGTGTGGAAGGTGAAGCGGTTGCCCGCTGTACCGGTGGCCTGATTTGCGGTGCGCAGCGTAAAGAGTCGCTGAAACACTTTGTTTCCCGCCGTGCGATGGATGTTGACGGAATGGGCGACAAAATCATCGATCAGCTGGTTGAAAAAGAATATGTCCACACTCCGGCGGATCTGTTCAAACTCACCGCAGGCAAACTGACCGGACTGGAGCGTATGGGGCCAAAATCGGCACAAAACGTGGTTAACGCGCTGGAAAAAGCGAAAGAAACCACCTTTGCTCGCTTCCTCTATGCACTTGGCATCCGTGAAGTCGGCGAGGCCACCGCAGCAGGTCTGGCGGCATATTTCGGCACGCTGGAAGCGCTGGAAGCCGCTTCGATTGAAGAACTGCAAAAGGTGCCTGATGTTGGCATTGTCGTTGCATCCCACGTTCACAACTTCTTTGCCGAAGAAAGCAACCGCAATGTCATCAGCGAGCTGTTGGCGGAAGGTGTTCACTGGCCTGCGCCGATCGTTATCAACGCGGAAGAGATTGACAGCCCGTTTGCTGGTAAAACCGTGGTGCTTACGGGCAGCTTAAGCCAGATGTCGCGTGATGACGCTAAAGCTCGACTGGTCGAACTGGGCGCGAAAGTCGCGGGCAGCGTGTCGAAGAAAACCGATCTGGTGATAGCGGGTGAAGCTGCAGGATCTAAACTGGCGAAGGCGCAGGAACTGGGCATTGAAGTCATCGACGAAGCGGAAATGCTGCGTTTGCTGGGTAGCTGAGATGGAAAAAGAGCAGCTGATTGAAATAGCCAATACGATAATGCCGTTTGGCAAATACAAAGGGCGTCGCTTAATCGACCTGCCGGAGGAGTATCTGCTGTGGTTTGCCCGCAAAGATGAGTTCCCGGCAGGGAAGCTCGGTGAGCTAATGCAAATCACGCTGCTGATTAAAACCGAGGGGCTGACGCAACTGGTCCAGCCCCTGAAGCGTCCGCTTTAAGCTTTATCGGTGCTGCTTTCCTGCTGCGCCTGTAACTGTTCGGTCTGGCGTTTGTATCGACGCGCCAGCACCGCACAGACCATCAATTGGATCTGATGGAAAATCATCAGGGGCAGCACCATCATACCGATCACCGATGTGGGGAACAGAATGTTTGCCATCGGGATGCCATTTGCCAGACTCTTTTTCGAACCACAAAAGACGATAGTAATTTCATCTGCCTTATTGAAGCCCAGTCGGCGTGCCATAAAGACGTTAACTACAATCACGATAGCCAGAAGAACGCAGCTGACCACCACGATAAACAGCAATGATCCCCAGCCAACTTTACGCCAGATACCATTAACGACGGCTTCGCTGAACGCTGTATAAACCACCAACAGAATGGACGTCTGGTCAGTTTTCGCAATCCATTTTTTATTGCGCGACACCCAGTCACCAATCCACGGCCGGGAAAGATGCCCCAACACAAACGGCAGCAGCAGTTGCAGCATAATTTTACCGACCTGCTCAAGGCTGCCCCCTGCACCGTGAACATTCATCACCAGACCAACCAGCAATGGTGAAAGGAAAATCCCCAGCAGGCTGGATGCTGACGCAGAACAAACCGCCGCCGCGACGTTACCGCCCGCCATTGACGTGAAGGCGATTGCAGACTGCACAGTAGCCGGGAGAATGCACAAGTAGAGAAAACCGGAGTAGAGCATCGGGTCGACATTTACCGGTTTCCACCAGGCAAACAGTACACCCAGAATCGGAAACAGCACGAAGGTGCTGCACATTACCCACAAATGCAGTCGCCAGTGACCACCGCCAGCAATAATCGCCTCACGCGACAACTTCGCGCCGTGCATAAAGAACAGCAGGGCAATAGCTGCGGTGGTCAGATTTTCAAAGAAGGGGACGAAATCGCCTCTGGCCGGAAAGAAAGAGGCCAGCAACACCACCGTGATCAGGGTTAAGGTGAAAGGATCGAGGATACGAAAAAGTTTCATAAAGACTCCAGATGATCGATGGTTCTATTGTGCTTCTTCCAGTTTGAGAAATAAAATTGATTTATTGCATCCATTCATGAAGAAAACAGATGAATTATTCTTTAAAACAATTAAAGGTTTTCGTCACAGTAGCGCAGGAGAAAAGTTTTAGTCGTGCAGGAGAGCGTATCGGCCTGAGCCAGTCGGCAGTAAGTCACAGTGTGAAGGAGCTGGAAAATCATACTGGTGTTCGCCTGCTGGACAGAACCACGCGTGAAGTGGTGCTTACAGATGCAGGGCAGCAGTTGGCTTTGCGTCTTGAGCGACTGCTGGATGAACTTAACAGCACGTTGCGCGATACCGGGCGTATGGGGCAACAACTGAGCGGAAAAGTTCGGGTCGCTGCCAGCCAGACCATTTCCGCGCATCTTATTCCGCAATGCATTGCTGAAAGCCATCGCCGCTATCCAGATATTCAGTTTGTCCTGCACGATCGTCCGCAGCAGTGGGTGATGGAAAGTATTCGCCAGGGAGATGTCGACTTTGGCATCGTCATCGATCCAGGCCCAGTGGGCGATCTGCAATGTGAAGCGATTCTTTCCGAGCCTTTCTTTCTGCTTTGCCATCGCGATAGCGCTTTGGCCGTGGAAGATTATGTACCCTGGCAGGCATTACAGGGAGCGAAATTGGTGTTGCAGGATTACGCGTCAGGCAGCCGACCGCTGATTGACGCAGCGCTGGCGCGCAATGGTATTCAGGCGAATATTGTGCAGGAGATTGGACATCCGGCGACGCTGTTCCCGATGGTAGCCGCAGGCATCGGCATCAGTATTCTTCCCGCACTGGCGCTACCATTGCCTGAAGGTAGCCCGCTGGTGGTAAAGCGCATTACGCCGGTTGTTGAACGCCAGTTGATGCTGGTGCGCAGGAAGAACCGTTCACTTTCCACCGCCGCTGAAGCGTTATGGGACGTGGTACGAGACCAGGGCAATGCGCTAATGGCTGGTCGGGAAGGGGATCCGTTGTATCAGATATAGATATCGATATGAGTCGTATTTTCAACAGGATTTAGAAGGGATACATTCAGAGACAAACGCTGCTCTTTCTCCTGCGCCTTTTCTGCCTGCTGTCTCTGCAACTGCGCCAGTTGTGTTTCCAGTAGGGTGATTTGCTGTTGAATCAATTCGGCCTGTTTTTGCTTGTCTTCAGCACTGCCGCTAGTGTCTACAATCTCTTTAATTTGTTGAGTGAGTTTGATGATTTGCTGACTTATCCGCGCGATTTGTGAAGCAACATCGCTACCTTGTGATGCCCTGTTACTACTCTGTGTTTGTATGGAAGGAATTGAAGTTGAAGAGATAGTGGCCATTGTTCAGTCCTCGTCACTTTACGAGGTAATATCGGTAGAAGAACAAGGAACT
Organism: Shigella dysenteriae; assembly: GCF_022354085.1. Taxonomy (NCBI): domain Bacteria; kingdom Pseudomonadati; phylum Pseudomonadota; class Gammaproteobacteria; order Enterobacterales; family Enterobacteriaceae; genus Shigella; species Shigella dysenteriae. The sequence continues at coordinate 3,344,125 of NZ_CP055055.1, read as the reverse complement.
TGAGAAGAAAAATCAATCTTACAAATCGCAGATAGCAAAAAAGCGCCTTTAGGGCGCTTTTTTACATTGGTGGGTCGTGCAGGATTCGAACCTGCGACCAATTGATTAAAAGTCAACTGCTCTACCAACTGAGCTAACGACCCGAAGTGGTGGGTGATGACGGGATCGAACCGCCGACCCCCTCCTTGTAAGGGAGGTGCTCTCCCAGCTGAGCTAATCACCCACTTCGGTACTTCACATTTTTACAAGAAATTTAGCTGGTGAGAAATTGGTGGGTGATGACGGGATCGAACCGCCGACCCCCTCCTTGTAAGGGAGGTGCTCTCCCAGCTGAGCTAATCACCCACTTCTCAATTTCTTGCTACACGGCGGAGACTACATAAAGTAGTTGGTGGGTGATGACGGGATCGAACCGCCGACCCCCTCCTTGTAAGGGAGGTGCTCTCCCAGCTGAGCTAATCACCCCCGCTGTGTGGAGTCGCATTATAGGGAGAGTTCAAAATGAGTCAACGCATTTTCTAAAGAAATTGTTCGTTCGTCGTAAATTTAAGCAAGATGATCGCAAAACAGACCGTGTTGCGCAATTTGTCAACGAAAACAATAATGCGTAAGGTTGCAACCCGAACTACATTGAGGAATCAGGCGGGAGTGATAGAATATCGCCCACTCAATTTTTCCAGGATTTGCCGGTTGTCGGCATCTTTCTAAACGTAAGGCCATTTCATGAAAATCAAAACTCGCTTCGCGCCAAGCCCAACAGGCTATCTGCACGTTGGCGGCGCGCGTACTGCTCTTTACTCCTGGCTTTTTGCACGTAACCACGGCGGTGAGTTCGTGCTGCGTATTGAAGACACCGATCTTGAGCGTTCCACGCCGGAAGCTATCGAAGCCATTATGGATGGCATGAACTGGCTGAGCCTGGAGTGGGATGAAGGTCCGTACTTCCAGACTAAACGTTTTGATCGCTACAACGCGGTGATCGATCAGATGCTGGAAGAGGGCACAGCTTATAAATGCTATTGCTCTAAAGAGCGCCTGGAAGCGCTGCGCGAAGAGCAAATGGCGAAAGGTGAGAAGCCGCGTTATGACGGTCGCTGCCGCCACAGTCATGAGCATCACGCTGATGATGAGCCGTGTGTCGTACGTTTTGCTAACCCGCAGGAAGGTTCTGTTGTTTTTGACGATCAGATCCGTGGTCCGATCGAGTTCAGCAACCAGGAACTGGACGATCTTATTATCCGCCGTACCGATGGTTCCCCAACCTATAACTTCTGTGTGGTTGTCGATGACTGGGATATGGAAATCACCCACGTTATCCGTGGCGAAGACCATATCAACAACACGCCACGCCAGATCAACATTCTTAAAGCCCTGAAAGCTCCGGTACCGGTTTACGCGCACGTTTCTATGATCAACGGCGATGACGGCAAAAAACTGTCCAAACGTCACGGGGCAGTCAGCGTAATGCAGTATCGTGATGACGGTTATTTGCCAGAAGCACTGCTGAACTATCTGGTGCGTCTGGGCTGGTCCCACGGCGATCAGGAAATCTTCACTCGTGAAGAAATGATCAAATACTTCACTTTGAATGCCGTAAGCAAATCTGCCAGTGCGTTCAACACCGACAAGCTGCTGTGGCTGAACCATCACTACATTAACGCGCTGCCGCCGGAGTATGTTGCTACTCACTTACAGTGGCACATTGAGCAGGAAAATATCGATACCCGTAACGGCCCGCAGCTGGCTGATCTGGTGAAACTGCTGGGCGAACGCTGCAAGACGCTGAAAGAGATGGCACAGAGCTGCCGTTATTTCTACGAAGATTTTGCTGAGTTCGATGCCGACGCCGCGAAAAAACATCTGCGTCCGGTAGCGCGTCAGCCGCTGGAAGTAGTTCGTGACAAACTGGCCGCGATTACTGACTGGACAGCTGAAAACGTTCATCACGCTATTCAGGCGACGGCGGATGAGCTGGAAGTGGGTATGGGTAAAGTTGGTATGCCGCTGCGTGTCGCCGTAACCGGTGCGGGGCAGTCTCCGGCACTGGATGTTACCGTTCACGCAATCGGTAAGACACGTAGCATTGAGCGTATCAACAAAGCGCTGGCCTTTATTGCTGAACGCGAAAACCAGCAGTAATTAGCGTGTAAAAAGATAAACGGCAGGAGATAATATCCTGCCGTTTTTTATTTATGCTGATTCGTCAATATCGAGACGGGCGAGGAAATTGCGAATTCCTTCACGTGACAAAAATTGCGCGACTTTTTCCTGCTCAATGTCTGTCATATTATCTATCGCGTTGATGATTTGTCGATACGCCGGGGCGCGTGCTCCAGGAGCGTATTCAGCAATTCTCTCTTCAGCTTCCATCAACATTGGTGTGTTATGGAACGCAGGCGTGTTCTGAATAAACTCGCAAACTTGCGTATCGACCAGAATAAGTCTGGCACGACCGCCTTTCACGCCGGGAAATTTTTCCGTTTTCCAGCCTTTTTCTCTGATCCAACGGTTAACAGTTTGTTTAGCCACACCGAGGCATTCAGCCAGTTCTTCGGTGGTCATTTTATTGCGTAATCTTTTCATATTATTTGCTATCGCGAATCCCTAAGCGTTGTAACAATCCGATAATCCCTTCCCGCAGAAGCAAGGATGTAAACTGTTTTTGTTCAACTGGCGTCATCTCTTTCGCCAGTGTCACCAGCAATACTTCAAGCGGCGCATCACCAGAAAGGGCAGGCGCTTCTCCCTGACCTTCTGGACGTTCAGCATTACGAATATATTCACGAACCTGTTCATTGACGTGAACCAGTCGGGCTTTGCCACCCTGGACGCCTGGTTTTGGTGACGTCGTCCAGCCTTCCTTGCGTACCCATTTATTAATGGTCTGGCGGCTATAGCCGGTCAGTCTGGCAAGTTCATCTGGCGTCATCCTCTCCTTGAACATAACAATTCCCTGAATGTATGTGGGTCTATTAGTAGTTCATTTTATAGCACCACTTTACAGGAAACCGTGACATGAATAACTACTGAATGCGAGCGGTTTTCCAAAATTGTTCATTTGCCTGATTTTTCAGCGATTGAAACTACACGCTGCAATTTGCCGTTGACACATTCGGGCGGAATTCATATGATGCCGCCCGTCAACTCGACAAGCTTTACGTGACGGGGCTATAGCTCAGCTGGGAGAGCGCTTGCATGGCATGCAAGAGGTCAGCGGTTCGATCCCGCTTAGCTCCACCAAATTTTGCACCCAGCAAATTTGGTACGTAAACGCATCGTGGGGCTATAGCTCAGCTGGGAGAGCGCTTGCATGGCATGCAAGAGGTCAGCGGTTCGATCCCGCTTAGCTCCACCAAATTTCCAACCCTCGCTGCAAAGCGGGGGTTTTTTGTCTCTGCTTTTTGCCGCTTTTGTAATACAGTCTACGTCCGGGTTAGTGCCGCCTGGTGAAAGCATCATTGGATGAAAAATCGGCAACAGGATGGCCCCTGTTTGCTTCGCAATGCGAATAAACTTATTATTTGTGTGCCTGAAAACCCCGATCAGTGAGAGTAGTGTACTCATGTTTGTGGAGCATAACCTGATAAAAAATATCAAGATATTCACACTAGCGTTTACGCTCACCGTGGTACTTATTCAGCTATCCCGTTTTATTTCGCCACTTGCCATTATCCATTCCAGTTATATCTTTCTGGCGTGGATGCCACTGTGCGTAATGCTGTCAATCTTGTTTATCTTTGGCTGGCGCGGTGTCGTTCCCGTTTTATGCGGGATGTTTTGCACCAATCTGTGGAACTTTCATCTCTCTTTTTTACAGACTGCGGTCATGCTCAGCAGCCAGACGTTTGTCGTGTTATGTGCCTGCGCAATATTACGCTGGCAGCTGGGGACGCGTTGGCGTTATGGATTGACCAGCCGATATGTCTGGCAACGTCTGTTCTGGCTTGGTTTGGTGACGCCGATCGGCATCAAATGCAGCATGTATCTTGTGGGGAGCTTCTTTGATTTCCCGCTAAAGATATCCACCTTTTTCGGCGATGCGGATGCCATTTTCACGGTCGTGGATTTACTAAGCCTTTTCACCGCGGTGCTGATTTACAACATGCTTTTCTACTATCTCACTCGCATGATTGTAAGTCCCCACTTTGCGCAGATATTGTGGCGCAGGGATATCGCTCCGTCGTTGGGCAAAGAGAAACGCGCATTTACCTTAAGCTGGCTGGCAGCGTTAAGCGTGCTGCTACTTCTGTTGTGCACACCTTATGAAAACGACTTTATTGCCGGTTACCTGGTACCCGTTTTCTTCATCATCTTTACCCTCGGGGTCGGTAAGCTTCGCTATCCGTTTTTAAATCTCACTTGGGCTGTTTCAACGCTTTGCCTGCTGAATTACAACCAGAACTTTTTGCAAGGGGTGGAAACGGAATATTCGCTGGCATTTATTCTCGCGGTGCTGATTTCCTTTAGCGTTTGCCTGCTCTATATGGTGCGCATTTATCATCGCAGTGAATGGCTTAATCGCCGCTGGCATTTGCAGGCGCTGACCGATCCGTTAACGCTCCTACCCAACTTTCGTGCGTTGGAACAAGCACCGGAGCAAGAGGTGGGCAAGAGTTTTTGCTGCCTGCGCATTGATAATCTTGAGTTTATGAGTCGTCATTACGGCTTAATGATGCGCGTTCACTGTATCCGCTCAATTTACCGTACGCTGCTGCCGTTGATGCAGGAAAACGAAAAGTTGTATCAATTGCCGGGTAGTGAACTGCTGTTAGTGCTGAGCGGGCCGGAAACGGAAGGGCGACTCCAGCATATGGTTAACATCCTGAATAGTCGGCAAATTCACTGGAACAATACCGGGCTGGATATGGGCTATGGTGCTGCCTGGGGGCGTTTTGATGGAAATCAGGAAACCCTGCAACCCTTGTTGGGGCAGTTAAGCTGGCTGGCGGAGCAATCCTGCGCACATCATCATGTGCTGGCGCTGGATAGCAGAGAGGAGATGGTTTCCGGGCAGACCACTAAACAGGTGCTATTGCTGAATACCATTCGCACGGCGTTAGATCAGGGTGATTTGCTGCTCTACGCCCAGCCAATTCGCAACAAAGAGGGTGAAGGTTATGATGAGATCCTCGCGCGACTGAAATATGACGGCGGCATTATGACCCCGGATAAGTTTCTGCCCCTTATTGCTCAGTTTAATCTTAGCGCGCGTTTTGATTTGCAAGTGCTGGAATCCTTGTTGAAGTGGCTGGCAACACACCCTTGCGACAAAAAAGGCCCGCGCTTTTCAGTTAATTTAATGCCGCTCACGCTGCTGCAAAAGAATATTGCCGGGCGGATTATTCGTCTATTTAAGCGTTATCACATCTCCCCGCAGGCGGTCATTCTTGAGATCACCGAGGAGCAGGCGTTTTCTAACGCAGAAAGCAGCATGTACAACATCGAGCAGCTGCATAAGTTTGGTTTCCGGATTGCGATTGATGACTTTGGCACCGGCTATGCCAACTACGAACGGTTAAAGCGTTTGCAGGCTGATATCATCAAAATTGATGGCGTCTTTGTGAAAGATATTGTCACGAACACGCTGGATGCGATGATTGTGAGATCAATTACCGATCTGGCGAAAGCGAAGTCATTGAGTGTGGTCGCGGAGTTTGTCGAGACGCAACAGCAACAGGCGCTATTGCATAAGCTCGGGGTGCAATATCTGCAAGGGTATTTGATTGGTCGCCCGCAGCCATTAGCTGATTAACAGGCGTAAAAAAGCCGGGGAATTATCCCCGGCTTTTTTATGTATGGTCTTACAGCACCAGTGCTGCGATTGACGCAGACAGCACACTCACCAGGGTAGAGCCGTAAACCAGTTTCAGACCGAAGCGAGAAACCACATTACCTTGCTCTTCATTGAGGCCTTTAACTGCACCTGCAATAATTCCGATTGAAGAGAAGTTAGCGAAGGAAACCAGGAACACAGAGATGATGCCTTCAGCACGCGGAGAGAGCGTGGAAGCAATTTTCTGCAGATCCATCATCGCAACGAACTCGTTAGAAACCAGTTTGGTCGCCATGATACTGCCTACTTGCAGTGCTTCGCTGGACGGAACACCCATCACCCATGCAATCGGATAGAAGATGTAGCCCAGGATGCCCTGGAAGGAGATGCTGTAGCCAAACCAGCCAGTCACGGTGGCAAACAGTGCGTTCAGCGCGGCGATCAGGGCGATAAAGCCGATCAGCATCGCGGCAACGATAATGGCAACTTTGAAACCTGCCAGAATGTATTCACCCAGCATTTCGAAGAAGCTCTGACCTTCGTGCAGGTTGGACATCTGAATGTTTTCTTCACTGGCATCAACACGGTAAGGGTTGATCAGCGACAGCACGATAAAGGTGCTGAACATGTTCAGTACCAGCGCTGCAACGACGTATTTTGGTTCCAGCATGGTCATGTATGCACCAACGATGGACATAGAAACGGTGGACATCGCCGTTGCTGCCATGGTGTACATACGGTTACGGGAGATTTTGCCAAGGATATCTTTATAGGCAATAAAGTTTTCAGACTGACCCAGAATCAGGGAGCTGACGGCGTTAAAGGATTCCAGTTTGCCCATGCCGTTGACTTTGGAGAGCAGGAAACCAATTGCGCGGATAATTACCGGCAACACGCGAATGTGCTGGAGAATACCGATCAGTGCAGAGATAAAGACGATTGGGCACAGCACTTTCAGGAAGAAGAATGCCAGGCCTTGATCATTCATGCTACCAAAGACGAAGTTAGTCCCTTCGTTGGCAAATCCGAGCAGTTTTTCGAACATTTCGGAGAAGCCTTTCACGAAGCCTAAACCAACGTCGGAGTTCAGGAAGAACCACGCCAGTAACACTTCGATAACAAGCAGTTGAATAACATAACGGATACGAATTTTTTTGCGGTCGCTGCTTACCAGCAGTGCGAGAATCGCAACAACGGCAAGTGCCAGTACAAAATGAAGGACGCGGTCCATATTTGCTCCAAATATGAGGCAGGTTAAATTTCCGTGCACATTCTATGTAACATGGTTAAGGAAAACGAGATCTGACACACACTATAATGACGTCCTGTGACAAGCTTCAAAAATAGTGAGCTGTCATACATTTCTGCTATGTTGTGTATGGAAGCTGAAAGTTATGTAAATGTGCTAACATTAAACATAACCATAACATTCAAGTCATCAATCTTTTCGTAGTCATAATCCTGGTCTATCAGAGAAATCACCACAACCCATTTAAATGAATTTGATAATCATTCTCGTTTGGCATAGCATGAAACATAGCAAAGGCTATGTTTTAGAGGCACAAGATGACGAACTATCGCGTTGAGAGTAGCAGCGGACGGGCGGCGCGCAAGATGAGGCTCGCATTAATGGGACCTGCGTTCATTGCGGCGATTGGTTATATCGATCCCGGTAACTTTGCGACCAATATTCAGGCGGGTGCCAGCTTCGGCTATCAGCTACTGTGGGTTGTCGTTTGGGCCAACCTGATGGCGATGCTGATTCAGATCCTCTCTGCCAAACTAGGGATTGCCACCGGTAAAAATCTGGCGGAGCAGATTCGCGATCACTATCCGCGTCCCGTAGTGTGGTTCTATTGGGTTCAGGCAGAAATTATTGCGATGGCAACCGACCTGGCGGAATTTATTGGTGCGGCGATCGGTTTTAAACTCATTCTTGGTGTTTCGTTGTTGCAGGGCGCGGTGCTGACGGGGATCGCGACTTTCCTGATTTTAATGCTGCAACGTCGCGGGCAAAAACCGCTGGAGAAAGTGATTGGCGGGTTACTGTTGTTTGTTGCCGCGGCTTACATTGTCGAGTTGATTTTCTCCCAGCCTAACCTGGCGCAGCTGGGTAAAGGAATGGTGATCCCGAGTTTACCTACTTCGGAGGCGGTCTTCCTGGCAGCAGGCGTGTTAGGGGCGACGATTATGCCGCATGTGATTTATTTGCACTCTTCGCTCACTCAGCATTTACATGGCGGTTCGCGTCAACAACGTTATTCCGCCACCAAATGGGATGTGGCTATCGCCATGACGATTGCCGGTTTTGTCAATCTGGCGATGATGGCTACAGCTGCGGCGGCGTTCCACTTTTCTGGTCATACTGGTGTTGCCGATCTTGATGAGGCTTATCTGACGCTGCAACCGCTGTTAAGCCATGCTGCGGCAACGGTCTTTGGGTTAAGTCTGGTTGCTGCCGGACTGTCCTCAACGGTGGTGGGGACACTGGCGGGGCAGGTGGTGATGCAGGGATTCATTCGCTTCCATATCCCGCTGTGGGTGCGTCGTACAGTCACCATGTTGCCGTCATTTATTGTCATTCTGATGGGATTAGATCCGACACGGATTCTGGTTATGAGTCAGGTGCTGTTAAGTTTTGGTATCGCCCTGGCGCTGGTTCCACTGCTGATTTTCACCAGTGACAGCAAGTTGATGGGCGATCTGGTGAACAGCAAACGCGTAAAACAGACAGGCTGGGTGATTGTAGTGCTGGTCGTGGCGCTGAATATCTGGTTGTTGGTGGGGACGGCGCTGGGATTGTAGTTGAATGAGCGTCGCATCTGGCACTATTGGCGGATGCGGCGTAAACGCCTTATCCGCCCTACGCGTTAAAGAGCCGGTTTGTAGGCCTGATAAGACGCGCTAGCGTCGCATCAGGCCTTGTGCTCCATTGGCAAATGTGTTTAATGGCGGTGCCCATGTCCGCGGCCTTTTCCGCGATGATCGTCACGATCGCGCCAGCCTTCACGATAGCCACGCTCATACGCTTTACGCTTATCCCAGCCACGGTGGTAGCCATTATCATGACGCCACCAGCGGTTTTTACGCCATTCATAATTGCGATGCCAGTAATCACGATCTCGCCAGTGACCACCGTCCCAGTAATTACCGTAATGATCGCGATCGCCAATTTGTAATTTGATTGATGGCAGTAGGGTGATTTCACCTGCGTTTGCTGCAAGCGGGGTAAATGCCATCAGGGCGGCCGCCAGAAACAGTGACCTGAACATTGTTATTCTCCTTCACGATCGAAGCCGTCAGCGGCCTGTTAACGCAATATTACGGGGAGGTAAAGCCCCGTATCATCGCCATAACTCTTAAATCATAAAGGAGAGCATTTTTTGCTAAACGTTATCGTGGGGTGGCTGTTGCTTCGGACGATTGACCATCATCATCGGCTTACCTGCTAATAACAGCCATGCCGGAAGCATGACGATACAGAGCAGCGGTAGCAATGTGGTATTGGGTACAACGACTGCCGCCATAAAAAGGCTTAACCAGCCATCGCGTGTTACCACCAGCACGATGCCGAGAATAGCGCAGGAAACGGTTATTGCCGCTGGAACGGCGGGGACGTGCTCATGCAGCATCAACCCTAATGCCACGCCGACGAACACTGCCGGGAAAATTCGTCCACCGCGAAAGCCACTGGCGGCAGCAACGACCAGGGCGGTAAGTTTAATCACCGCCAGCAAAAAGTAATCGCTGGTGCTGAAAGCCTGATTTGCCACCATCTGCTGCATCTCATCCAGTCCTTTAAACAGCGAAACCGGCCCACCAATAACCCCCAGAATACCGAGAATAAATCCGCCAATACCCAGCACGAGCACCGGATTTTTCATTTGATGCATCATCGCGTGCAACCGTGGTAAGCACCATACGGCGACCATCCCTGCTGCGATGGCAATCGCCGCGACAATTGCACCGCTGAGAATATCGGTCATTTCCATCTGTCCGTAATGCGCAATGGGCAGTGAAAAATGGGGATGGAAAAATAATCCGGTAGTAAGTGCACCAGCTGCTGCCGCCATTAACGGCGCAAAAAGACGATCCCATAGCGGAACTTCACTACTGCCATTTAAGGTTTGCGAAAATATCAACGCCGCCGCAACAGGTGTACCAAACAGCGCGCCGATGGTTCCGGCAGAGGCTAAAATAGTCCACTCCATTCGGTTGACGCACGGTAACAGACGAGCGCCAATGGCAACCGCAAGGGCGATATTGACGGTCATGATCGGATGTTCCGGCCCCAGGCTGACGCCGCCAGCAAGACCGAGAATTAATGCTACGATAAGTCCTGGTAGCGCAGAGGGCGGAACCGGTGCGCCGATCAGCGGTTCACAGGCGGGGTCTGGTCCGGCATGACCCTGGCTGAAACGGATAACCAACCCCACCGCAATACCCGTTAGCGTTAATACACCGATGATCCAGAAAGGTGAATCCTGGGCTATCCCCAGAGTTCCCGGCAGTCGTTGCCAGAGCAAATTCTGTAATACCGAGGCGATTTTCATCACCACAATCAGAATAAGACTGGACGCAATCCCAATTGCCACGGCGGGGAGCGATAATAACAACATGGTTCTGGCTCGCGGATGGAGCATGTTCTATTCCTTATGCGGGGTCAGATACTTAGTTTGCCCAGCTTGCAAAAAGGCATCGCTGCAATTGGTGCTGAAACGATAAAGTAATTGTGTGACCCAGATCGATATTTACAGGGAGCCTGCCTTTCCGGCGTTGTTGTTATGCCCCCAGGTATTTACAGTGTGAGAAAGAATTATTTTGACTTTAGCGGAGCAGTTGAAGAATGACAAAGTATGCATTAGTCGGTGATGTGGGCGGCACCAACGCACGTCTTGCTCTGTGTGATATTGCCAGTGGTGAAATCTCGCAGGCTAAGACCTATTCAGGGCTTGATTACCCAAGCCTCGAAGCGGTCATTCGCGTTTATCTTGAAGAACATAAGGTCGAGGTGAAAGACGGCTGTATTGCCATCGCTTGCCCAATTACCGGTGACTGGGTGGCAATGACCAACCATACCTGGGCGTTCTCAATTGCCGAAATGAAAAAGAATCTCGGTTTTAGCCATCTGGAAATTATTAACGATTTTACCGCTGTATCGATGGCGATCCCGATGCTGAAAAAAGAGCATCTGATTCAGTTTGGTGGCGCAGAACCGGTAGAAGGTAAGCCTATTGCGGTTTACGGTGCCGGAACGGGGCTTGGGGTTGCGCATCTGGTCCATGTCGATAAGCGTTGGGTAAGCTTGCCGGGCGAAGGCGGTCACGTTGATTTTGCGCCGAATAGTGAAGAAGAGGCCATTATCCTCGAAATATTGCGTGCGGAAATTGGCCATGTTTCGGCGGAACGCGTGCTTTCTGGCCCTGGGCTGGTGAATTTGTATCGCGCAATTGTGAAAGCTGACAACCGCCTGCCAGAAAATCTCAAGCCAAAAGATATTACCGAACGCGCGCTGGCTGACAGCTGCACCGATTGCCGCCGTGCGTTGTCGCTGTTTTGCGTCATTATGGGCCGTTTTGGCGGCAATCTGGCGCTCAATCTCGGGACATTTGGCGGCGTGTTTATTGCGGGCGGTATCGTGCCGCGCTTCCTTGAGTTCTTCAAAGCCTCTGGTTTCCGTGCCGCATTTGAAGATAAAGGGCGCTTTAAAGAATATGTCCATGATATTCCGGTGTATCTCATCGTCCATGACAATCCGGGTCTTCTCGGTTCCGGTGCACATTTACGCCAGACCTTAGGTCACATTCTGTAAATCCTTCCTGTTATATCGGGAGGTAACTCTCCCGATAATCTTTTAAATCATACAGTTAATTCAATTTTTCTTTGTGTCCCCTCACAAGGCCGACCTGCGTCACACTTCCGTACAGCGGGATTAATTCTCCAGTAAATGCATTATTTGTCTGGTAACGGCGATTTGTTTTGCACGTTCATAATTTCACTCGTCAACTATCACTGAATGAGGAATTAACGATGAGTAAGAAACTGATTGCCTTATGTGCCTGCCCGATGGGCCTGGCTCACACCTTTATGGCCGCTCAGGCGCTGGAAGAAGCAGCGGTAGAAGCCGGTTATGAAGTGAAAATTGAAACCCAGGGCGCGGACGGTATCCAGAATCGCCTGACGGCGCAGGATATCGCCGAAGCGACCATCATCATCCACTCCGTGGCAGTAACCCCGGAAGATAACGAACGTTTCGAATCACGCGATGTTTATGAAATCACTTTGCAGGACGCAATTAAAAACGCTGCGGGCATCATCAAAGAAATCGAAGAGATGATTGCCTCTGAACAACAGTAATATTCGACAGGGATAATTGTTATGGCCATTAAAAAACGCAGTGCAACCGTTGTGCCTGGCGCATCCGGTGCGGCAGCGGCAGTTAAGAATCCGCAGGCCTCTAAAAGCAGCTTCTGGGGTGAACTCCCGCAGCATGTGATGTCAGGGATTTCACGCATGGTGCCGACCTTAATTATGGGCGGTGTGATCCTCGCTTTCAGCCAGTTGATTGCTTATAGCTGGCTTAAAATTCCTGCTGATATCGGCATCATGGATGCTCTTAATAGCGGGAAATTCTCCGGTTTCGACCTCTCCTTACTGAAATTTGCCTGGTTGTCGCAGTCCTTCGGCGGCGTGTTGTTTGGTTTTGCCATTCCGATGTTTGCTGCTTTTGTGGCGAACTCTATCGGTGGCAAACTGGCGTTTCCGGCTGGTTTTATCGGCGGCTTGATGTCTACCCAGCCGACGCAACTGCTGAACTTCGATCCCAGCACTATGCAATGGGCGACCTCTTCGCCGGTGCCGTCCACCTTCATTGGTGCGCTGATTATTTCTATCGTCGCGGGTTACCTTGTGAAGTGGATGAACCAGAAAATCCAGTTACCGGATTTCCTGTTAGCGTTCAAAACCACATTTTTGCTCCCGATTCTTTCCGCCATTTTTGTCATGCTGGCGATGTACTACGTCATCACCCCCTTTGGTGGCTGGATCAACGGCGGTATCCGTACTGTGCTGACTGCCGCAGGTGAGAAGGGCGCGCTGATGTACGCAATGGGGATCGCCGCGGCGACAGCAATCGACCTTGGTGGCCCGATCAACAAAGCCGCAGGTTTTGTTGCCTTCAGCTTTACCACTGACCACGTATTACCGGTCACCGCTCGTTCTATCGCTATCGTTATTCCGCCGATTGGTCTGGGGCTGGCGACCATTATCGACCGTCGTTTAACCGGCAAACGCCTGTTCAACGCTCAACTTTATCCGCAGGGTAAGACCGCCATGTTCCTGGCGTTTATGGGGATCAGTGAGGGTGCGATTCCGTTTGCACTGGAAAGCCCCATCACCGCCATTCCGTCGTATATGGTCGGCGCGATTGTCGGCTCAACCGCCGCTGTCTGGCTGGGCGCAGTGCAATGGTTCCCGGAATCCGCTATCTGGGCATGGCCGCTGGTCACTAACCTCGGCGTCTACATGGCGGGGATCGCGCTGGGGGCAGTCATAACTGCGCTGATGGTGGTGTTCCTGCGTCTGATGATGTTCCGTAAAGGCAAATTGTTAATCGATAGCCTGTAAGAAGGAAAATCCAGATGACATTACTCGCTTCGCTGCGCGACTGGCTTAAGGCGCAACAACTGGATGCGGTGCTTCTCTCCTCACGGCAGAACAAACAGCCGCATCTGGGGATCTCCACCGGATCAGGCTATGTGCTGATTAGCCGTGAAAGTGCGCACATTCTGGTGGACTCGCGCTATTACGCGGATGTAGAAGCCCGCACTCAGGGCTACCAGTTACATTTGCTTGATGCGACGCACACGCTTGCAACCATCGTCAATAAAATCATTGCCGATGAGCATCTGCAAACGCTCGGTTTTGAAGGCCAGCAGGTGAGTTGGGAAACCGCGCACCGCTGGCAGTCTGAACTCAATGCGAAACTGGTTAGCGCCACGCCGGATGTGCTGCGGCAAATCAAAACGCCAGAGGAGGTGGAGAAAATCCGCCTTGCCTGTGGGATTGCCGATCGCGGTGCAGAGCATATTCGCCGCTTTATTCAGGCGGGGATGAGCGAGCGCGAGATAGCCGCTGAACTGGAGTGGTTTATGCGCCAGCAGGGCGCAGAAAAAGCCTCTTTTGACACCATTGTTGCCAGTGGCTGGCGTGGGGCGCTGCCGCACGGCAAAGCCAGCGACAAGATTGTTGCAGCGGGCGAGTTTGTCACTCTCGATTTCGGTGCGCTCTATCAGGGCTACTGCTCTGATATGACGCGCACCTTGCTGGTGAATGGCGAAGGGGTGAGCGCCGAATCTCATCCGCTGTTTAACGTCTATCAGATTGTTTTGCAGGCACAGCTCGCAGCAATCTCTGCAATTCGCCCCGGCGTGCGCTGCCAGCAGGTTGACGACGCCGCGCGTCGGGTGATTACCGAGGCAGGATTTGGCGACTATTTTGGTCACAACACCGGTCATGCTATTGGCATTGAAGTACACGAAGATCCGCGCTTTTCACCGCGGGATACCACGACGCTACAGCCAGGCATGTTACTGACCGTGGAGCCGGGGATTTATTTGCCAGGGCAAGGGGGCGTGCGCATCGAGGATGTTGTGCTGGTTACCCCGCAAGGCGCAGAAGTGCTCTACGCCATGCCGAAAACAGTGTTGCTCACGGGAGAGGCATAATGGATTTATCGCTATTGAAAGCGTTGAGCGAGGCAGATGCGATCGCCTCCTCGGAACAGGAAGTGCGGCAGATCCTGCTGGAAGAAGCGGATCGCCTGCAAAAAGAAGTGCGATTTGATGGGCTGGGATCGGTGCTGATCCGCCTCAATGAATCGACAGGTCCGAAAGTGATGATCTGTGCGCATATGGACGAAGTTGGATTTATGGTGCGCAGTATCTCCCGCGAAGGCGCAATTGATGTGCTGCCGGTTGGCAACGTGCGCATGGCTGCCCGCCAGCTGCAGCCGGTGCGCATCACCACCCGTGAAGAGTGCAAAATTCCAGGCCTGCTTGACGGCGACCGGCAGGGGAATGACGTCAGCGCCATGCGCGTGGATATTGGCGCGCGCTCGTATGACGAAGTGATGCAGGCGGGAATTCGTCCAGGCGATCGCGTCACGTTCGATACCACTTTTCAGGTTCTCCCCCACCAGCGAGTGATGGGGAAAGCCTTTGATGACCGCCTCGGTTGCTACCTGCTGGTGACGTTACTGCGCGAACTACACAGCGCTGAACTGCCTGCGGAAGTGTGGCTGGTGGCCAGTTCCAGCGAAGAGGTGGGGTTACGCGGCGGGCAAACTGCCACCCGCGCGGTGTCGCCGGACGTCGCCATTGTCCTTGATACCGCCTGCTGGGCGAAAAACTTTGATTATGGCGCGGCTAACCATCGCCAGATTGGTAACGGCCCGATGCTGGTGTTAAGCGACAAGTCACTGATTGCGCCGCCAAAACTCACCGCCTGGATCGAAACCGTGGCGGCAGAAATTGGCGTGCCGTTACAGGCGGATATGTTCAGTAACGGCGGCACGGACGGTGGAGCGGTGCACTTAACCGGTACTGGCGTACCCACAGTGGTGATGGGGCCTGCCACCCGCCACGGACATTGCGCCGCGTCGATTGCCGATTGCCGCGATATTTTGCAGATGGAGCAACTTTTATCTGCCCTTATTCAACGTCTTACGCGTGAGACGGTTGTTCAACTGACGGATTTCAGATGATCTCCTGATTAACCCGGAGCGGTTATGTTAACGATTCAATTTCTCTGTCCTTTGCCTAACGGTCTACATGCTCGTCCGGCGTGGGAACTTAAAGAACAGTGCAGCCAGTGGCAAAGCGAAATCACTTTTATTAACCATCGCCAGAACGCAAAGGCCGATGCCAAAAGCTCGCTGGCGCTGATTGGCACCGGCACCCTATTTAATGACAGTTGCAGCCTGAATATTAGCGGCAGCGATGAAGAGCAGGCGCGGCGCGTGCTGGAAGAGTACATCCAGGTGCGCTTTATCGACAGCGACAGCGTTCAGCCTACGCAGGCAGAACTGACGGCGCATCCGCTGCCGCGTTCATTAAGCCGCCTTAACCCGGATTTACTGTACGGCAATGTGCTGGCAAGCGGCGTCGGCGTGGGTACGCTGACCCTGTTACAAAGCGACAGCCTCGACAGTTATCGGGCAATCCCCGCCAGTGCGCAAGATTCCACCCGGCTGGAGCACAGCCTGGCAACGCTTGCCGAGCAACTGAACCAGCAATTGCGTGAGCGTGACGGCGAAAGCAAAACTATCCTCAGCGCCCATTTGTCGCTGATTCAGGATGATGAATTTGCAGGCAATATCCGTCGCCTGATGACAGAACAGCATCAGGGGCTGGGGGCGGCGATCATCAGCAATATGGAGCAGGTTTGCGCCAAACTTTCTGCTTCTGCCAGCGATTATCTGCGCGAACGTGTTAGCGATATTCGCGATATTAGCGAACAGTTGCTGCATATTACCTGGCCGGAACTGAAGCCGCGCAACAATCTGGTGCTGGAAAAACCGACTATTCTGGTGGCCGAGGATTTAACCCCAAGCCAGTTTTTAAGCCTGGATTTAAAAAATCTTGCGGGCATGATTCTGGAGAAAACCGGGCGCACCTCGCATACCCTGATTCTGGCCCGCGCCTCGGCGATCCCGGTACTGAGCGGCCTGCCGCTGGATGCGATTGCCCGTTATGCCGGGCAACCTGCAGTGCTTGACGCCCAGTGCGGCGTGCTGGCGATTAACCCGAATGACGCGGTGAGCGGTTATTATCAGGTCGCGCAGACGCTGGCGGATAAACGCCAAAAACAACAGGCGCAGGCTGCCGCGCAGCTGGCTTATTCCCGTGATAACAAGCGTATTGATATCGCGGCGAATATTGGCACCGCTCTGGAAGCGCCTGGCGCGTTTGCCAACGGCGCGGAAGGCGTCGGGCTGTTCCGTACCGAAATGCTGTATATGGATCGCGACAGCGCGCCGGACGAGCAGGAGCAATTTGAAGCCTACCAGCAAGTGCTACTGGCAGCGGGCGACAAGCCGATTATCTTCCGCACAATGGACATCGGAGGCGATAAAAGCATTCCTTATCTGAATATTCCCCAGGAAGAGAACCCGTTCCTCGGCTATCGCGCGGTACGTATTTACCCGGAATTTGCTGGCCTGTTCCGCACTCAACTGCGGGCCATTTTGCGCGCCGCCAGTTTCGGCAACGCCCAGTTGATGATCCCGATGGTCCACAGCCTCGATCAGATCTTATGGGTGAAGGGCGAGATCCAAAAAGCGATCGTTGAGCTTAAGCGCGATGGCCTGCGTCATGCAGAGACGATTACGCTGGGTATCATGGTGGAAGTGCCGTCGGTGTGCTACATCATCGATCACTTCTGCGATGAGGTCGATTTCTTCAGTATCGGCTCCAACGATATGACCCAGTATCTGTATGCGGTCGATCGTAATAACCCGCGCGTATCGCCGCTATATAACCCGATTACGCCATCGTTCCTGCGCATGTTGCAGCAAATAGTTACCACTGCGCATCAGCGGGGCAAATGGGTAGGCATTTGCGGTGAACTGGGCGGTGAAAGCCGTTATCTGCCGCTACTGCTTGGGCTGGGCCTGGATGAGCTGAGTATGAGTAGCCCGCGCATTCCGGCGGTGAAAAGCCAGCTTCGTCAACTGGATAGCGAGGCGTGTCGGGAACTGGCACGTCAGGCGTGTGAATGTCGCAGCGCGCAGGAAATTGAAGCGTTACTCACCGCCTTTACGCCGGAAGAAGACGTTCGCCCGCTGCTGGCGCTGGAGAATATCTTCGTTGATCAGGCCTTTAGCAATAAAGAGCAGGCGATCCAGTTCCTGTGCGGTAACCTCGGCGTTAACGGGCGCACTGAACATCCGTTCGAGCTGGAAGAGGATGTCTGGCAGCGGGAAGAGATTGTCACCACTGGCGTTGGTTTTGGCGTGGCGATCCCGCACACCAAATCTCAGTGGATCCGTCATTCCAGTATCAGCATTGCCCGGCTGGCGAAACCGGTTGACTGGCAGTCAGAAATGGGCGAAGTCGAACTGGTGATCATGCTGACGCTGGGTGCTAACGAAGGGATGAATCATGTGAAAGTCTTCTCGCAGCTGGCGCGTAAACTGGTGAATAAAAACTTCCGCCAGTCGTTGTTTGCCGCGCAAGATGCACAAAGTATCCTGACGCTGCTGGAAACAGAATTAACCTTCTGACGTTAGCCCTGAAAACGGGCGCTGTACTCTCCCGGCGTCAGACCAAACTGACGCCGGAAAACGCGACAAAAATAGTCGCTATCCGGAAAACCGCAACGCTGTGCCACTTCATGAATTGACAGATGATATTTCTGCAAAATCATCCTCGCCTTCGCCATTCGCACCCAACGCACATACTCGATAAAACGCATCGTTCCATGCTGAGCAAACAGTTTTGACAGATGATTGGGCGTGATATTAAAAAACTGCGCCACGCTCTCGCGGGTGAGCGGCTGGGCATAATTATCCTGAACCCAGTTACAAATGCTGTGATAGAGAAAATCGCCGCGCGGCTGCGAATTGCCCGGCGGCATATTCACCACGTTACGGCAAAGATGCAGCAAACTTAACACCAGCGGCTGAATGATATTTTGCTCCAGCGGCGAACGGCTAAGATGGGTGAGGGCGGTAAGCATCGCTTCACCTTCACCGCGTTGCAGGCTGGGAAGCTGGATCTGGCGAGCAGGATGCAACAACGACGTGGTGCGGCTATCGTAAAACGATAACCCAAGCCAGGTCGGAGCGAACACCAGGCTTAACAGCATCACCGGTTTGTTGTTGATCGGTAAATTAGCCGCGCGCGCCGGAATAAACAGCATTTCTCCTTCCACCAAACGTTGCTGCTTTGCTTCCAGCAGATTGCCGTATTCGCCGCGCAGCACGATATCCAGACGGGGAAAATCAATACATAAACTGCCCACCGGCAACGAGGCAGGCTGGCTGGCAAACCAGACGCGCCCCAGTAGTTGCGGGTTAAGCACCAGGCCGCTGAACAGATCGGCGAAAAATTGTTGATCGGCGGGCAAGCCTGGTGCTTTCATGAAAGTTCCCGATTAAAGATGCATTAACTGGCGAAATTCTTTTACTTTGCTGCGGCTGACTGGCACTTCAAAATCCAGATCTTTCAGCCGCAGAATATAGGTGTTATTAAACCACGGTTCGATTTCGCGGATTTTGTTCAGATTGACACAAAATGAGCGATGGCAGCGGAAAAAATGCGACGGCGGCAGTTTGCTGCAAAATTCGGTAATGTTCATCGGCATTACGTAGGATTCACGCCGCGTATAGACAAAGGTCATTTTCTCGTGCGCTTCGGCGTAATAGATATCGTTAATTGGCGTGACGATTATTCGCTCATCTTTCACCAGATTAATGGTGTCATTCTCACGCGTTACCGTCGCGGCAGGCGTGCTGCTGGTCTGCTGTTGTTGCCAGGCCGCTTCCAGTTTTTGCAGCATCCCGGTAATGCGTGACTCCTGATACGGTTTTAGAATGTAGTCAAACGCCTCCAGTTCAAACGCTTCTACCGCATGTTCTTTCCACGCGGTGATGAACACAATAAACGGTTTATGGGCGAACTGGCTGATGTTTTGCGCCAGCAACACACCATCCAGCGACGGAATATTGATATCCAGAAAAATGGCGTCGACGCGGTTATGCTGCAAAAACTTCAACACGTCCAGACCGTCGTCAAAGGTGCCGACAATCTCCATCTGGCTGTGCTCTTTAATTAGCCAGCTCAGTTCCTGTTGTGCCAGGAATTCGTCTTCAACAATGATGACTTTCACAATATCACTCCGGCTCAAAGCAATAACGTAGCCTGTGAGGCGACTGGGGTGCGTTGGTTAGGAATGTAAAACGCAATTTCCGTTCCTGGTTCCAGGCGGCGGATATGCAGCCCCTCGCCATACAATAACTTCACGCGATGATGAACATTCAGCAGGCCAATTTTATTGCCCGGCATTTCATTCGCTTCGACCCGCTCAATCACCTTTGGATCGATGCCGTGCCCGGTATCCCGCACCGCAATGCGTACCCGATTGCCGCACTCTGCAACGCTGATGGTGACAACGCCTTTACCTTTGCAAGGCTGGATACCGTGGACAATGGCATTCTCCACCAACGGCTGGATCAGCAGGCTGGGAATGCAGCAATTCACCTCTTCATCAATATCATAGATAACCGTGAGCTTGTCGCCAAAGCGGGCCTGCTCAATGGCAATATAGTCTTTAATTTGATACAGCTCTTTTTTGATATCGATTTGCTCATCGTCTTTTAATTCAATGTTATAGCGCAGATAACGCGACAGATTAAAGATCAGCTGGCGAGCAGTATCCGGATTCAGACGGATTGACGATGAAATAGCGTTCAAAGCGTTAAACAGGAAATGGGGATTAATTTTGCTTTGCAGGGCGCGAAGCTCTGCCTTATTTGCCATTTCACGTAGCTGCTCGGCGCGTGAAACCTCCAGTTGCGTGGAGATGATTTGCGACAGACCAACCGCCATTTCCTGTAATGACGAGGTTATCTGATGTGCGTGGCAGTAGTAAATTTTCAGCGTTCCGGTCACAACGCCTTTCTCCCAAAGCGGGATCACCAGCATCGAGTGGATTTCCGGCGTACGGTGGGCTTCATCATTGTTTTTAATGATGATTTTTCCGTAATTCATCGCCTGACGGGTCGTCGGGCTAATGAAGTCATCGCCATTCTGATAGTTATGCTCACCCACGCCAACATAGGCCAGCACATGATCGGTATTGGTAATCGCCACCGCATCGGCGTGAATGTCATCGCGGATAATTTCGCAGACCTTGCGTAATGACTCGCTATTGACATGGCGAAACAGCGGTAGCGTTTTGTTGGCGATATCCAGCGCCAGCTTGGCCTGCCGCGCGGCGCTGGCCTCTTTTTCGCCCTCAACGCTTTGCACCAGAAGCACAATAAAGCCGATACAGACGCTACCGAGGATCATTGGAATGCCGATTTTAGAGACGATATCGATCCCCAACGCGGTAGTTGGTGCCCAGACAATTACCAGAATCATGGTCAACGTCTCACACAACATGCCGCCGAGAATACCGACGCGCCAGCGCTGTGCTTTGGGGATTTTCAGGTTGATCCAGCCCGATATACAACCCGCCAGAATGCTGGTGATAAAGCAGGGGATCGCCGTCACGCCGCCGATATCAATTAAATACCGGTGAATACCCGCAATCACGCCGGTAATGATGCCTACCCACGGGCCAAACAGAATCCCGCCGGACATCACCGCGATAATACGTACGTTCACCAGCGAGCCTTCTACGGGAACGCCGGACCAGGTGCTGAACAGGGCGAACAGCGAGAAAATGGCGGTAACGGCGAGCAATTCTTTTGGGGAGTGCGCCGACTTGTGCAACAGTTCGCGAAACAGGCGGATACGGATAAGAAAGAACAGGCAGATAAGCATTAACGCTGCCCGATCGAAGACCGCCAGCAGCATGTTGAATATTTCGTGCACGGGTGACTCTGAATAAGGATTAAACCTCTATGATAGGTAACCTGAAGGCTGATGACCAGCAGGCCGTTTTTGAGGAAAAACCATAAATTTAAAAGGGGATTGAAAGATAAATGGTGTATTAGCAATGTATCTCTTGATAATGCGCTTCTGGATGGTAAATTTATTGAAATTATAATGTTAATAAAATTGGTGGTAATTTTCTTGTTAGCGTAGAAAAATTTCCTGTTTTTGAAGTTGAGTTCCTCATTTAAAGCCATTGATAAAAATGTTCTAAAACGCTGGACAGACAGAAATTAATCAGGCTATTTTCAAAACAGCCACCATTGTGGCAGCGTCGCTCGGACGGTCCGGGCGCTAACGTTAATCTGAGGAAATTATGGCTGACACTCGCCCTGAACGTCGCTTTACGCGCATTGATCGTCTCCCGCCCTATGTTTTTAACATTACCGCTGAACTGAAAATGGCTGCGCGTCGGCGCGGCGAAGATATTATCGATTTCAGTATGGGTAACCCGGACGGTGCGACTCCGCCGCATATCGTCGAAAAATTATGTACTGTGGCCCAGCGCCCGGACACGCATGGTTACTCCACTTCACGCGGTATTCCGCGGCTACGTCGCGCCATTTCCCGCTGGTATCAGGATCGCTACGACGTTGAAATCGACCCGGAATCAGAAGCCATCGTCACTATTGGTTCGAAAGAGGGCCTGGCGCATCTGATGCTGGCGACACTGGATCACGGTGACACAGTGCTGGTGCCGAATCCAAGTTACCCCATTCATATTTACGGCGCGGTGATTGCCGGGGCTCAGGTACGCTCAGTGCCGCTGGTGGAAGGTGTCGATTTCTTCAACGAACTGGAGCGCGCCATTCGTGAAAGTTATCCGAAACCGAAGATGATGATCCTCGGCTTCCCGTCGAACCCAACCGCGCAATGCGTGGAACTGGAGTTCTTCGAAAAGGTTGTGGCGCTGGCGAAACGCTACGATGTGCTGGTGGTCCACGACCTGGCCTATGCTGACATCGTCTACGATGGCTGGAAAGCGCCGTCAATCATGCAGGTGCCGGGCGCACGTGACGTAGCGGTCGAGTTCTTTACCCTGTCGAAAAGCTACAACATGGCGGGCTGGCGTATCGGCTTTATGGTCGGCAACAAAACACTGGTCAGCGCATTAGCACGCATCAAAAGTTATCACGATTACGGCACCTTTACGCCGTTGCAGGTGGCGGCGATTGCGGCACTCGAGGGCGATCAACAGTGCGTGCGCGACATTGCCGAACAGTACAAACGCCGCCGTGATGTACTGGTTAAAGGGCTGCATGAAGCGGGCTGGATGGTCGAAATGCCGAAGGCTTCGATGTATGTCTGGGCGAAAATCCCTGAACCGTATGCGGCAATGGGGTCGCTGGAATTTGCCAAGAAGCTGCTTAACGAAGCGAAGGTCTGTGTCTCTCCGGGGATTGGCTTTGGCGACTATGGTGATACGCATGTGCGCTTTGCACTGATTGAAAACCGCGACCGTATTCGTCAGGCGATTCGTGGGATTAAAGCGATGTTCCGTGCCGACGGTTTACTACCCGCCAGCAGCAAACATATTCACGAAAACGCGGAATAAACACCGACCTCAGAAATGCAAACAGGAGCCTGATGGCTCCTGTTTTTCATTGCACAGTTTGCTTTTAGATCATCAGGGCAAAAGTACCGGCCCAAACGATGACCATAAAAGAAATGCCCATAAAGAAATATTTCACTTTACATCTCTCCGCGTAATTGCTGTTACGCCTGAATGACTTCATTACACCTGATACAGTGAGTTGACACCGGGCAAAACGACCTTAAAAGTCCTGTATTTTACCGTGGGCATCACCCCAGAATTCTGAGCTAAACTGCTCGAGACGGCGCTAATGTACGCCTAAAACTGAAACGAGACAAGAGGCATTTTCTTATTTACTTTTAGTAACTTACAGGTGTCTCATATCGGCGACAGTTTAATTTCTGGCGGTAATAATTAGATATTCAGCGAAGGAAAAAACCTTAAGAAAAAAGCCATAAAAACCATGAGGTTATTATGGCTTATGTGAGGAGGTAAAGAGTCAGAGCAGTTTGTTAAATGTATAACGACGATTCTCCCACCGGGCGCGTTTTAAAGCGACGGTGGATCCAGAGGTACTGCTCCGGTGCGCGCATGATCTCTTTCTCGATAATCTTGTTCATATAGGCAGCGGCTTGATTTTCATCTGTCGGGTAGCCTTCCATCTCTGAGGTGATGAACAAACGATATCCGCTGTAATCCGCTTTTCTTACCATCGTTACGGTCAACATGGCTGCGCCAGAGAGACGGGAGAGAACATAGGTGCCATTGGTTGTGGCGACATTTTCTACCGCAAAGAACGGCGCGAAGGAGCTGCCTTTACGACCATAATCCTGATCGGGAGCAAACCATACCGCTTCACCTTTCTTCAGTGCACTGACAATGCCGCGCAGATTATTTCTGCCGATCATCGCTTTGTTAGAGCGCATGCGACCACGGGTCTGCACCCATTCCATCAGCTGATTATTATGTGGACGATAGGTAGCCATCATTGGCTGACAAAGTCCCATCACGCGGCCGCCCAGTTCCAGCGACATAAAATGGACGCCGACAACCATTACGCCGCGATTTTGCATTTGTGCGCGTTTAAGGTTATCCAGCCCTTCAACATCAAACCATTTACGTACGCGACTGTCGGGCCAGAACCACGCCATGCCGGTTTCTACCAGCGCCATGCCGAGTGAACGAAAGTTTTCGGCAATCATCTTCTCGCGTTCTTCCGCAGAATGCTGCGGGAAGCAAAGTTCCAGGTTTTTACGGGCGATAGATTCACGCCGTTTCAGGAATGGTCGCGCCATTGCGCCAATACGCGTGCCGAGAAAGCAGAGAACAGGATAAGGAAGCTGTACCCAAAGCCAGAGTACACCAAGCCCAAACCATGTGAGCCAGTAGCGAGGATGTAGAAACTCGCGGGAAAATTTGCATTGTGGAAACATAGTTACCTTCTGTAGATACGAATTGTTGTATCGCAGAAGATTCCATGTCGACAGCGGTACACTCAATTGGTTGGGCCATCATGTACGACAATGGTTCCTGTAAAGAGTGTAAAGACTAGTCAGGACATAACCACGAGGAGCATGAATGCGGTGGCTCTACTTTATCACTGGCTGACTGCTTTCAGCTACTGATTATTAATCGTGCAAAGTAAAAAATTTTCCGCATGCAATAGTGTTGCATTTAACATGCTGTTTTCATTGATGCTTAGCAAAAATTGCCAGAGGTTAAGGATTGTCTTACTATTAAAGTGACTGAAGTTACAGGTTTTTTAGCGCGGCAGGAGGTTGAGCTATGATTTATTTATGGATGTTTCTCGCCCTGTGTATTGTCTCCGTAAGCGGCTACATCGGTCAGGTACTGAACGTGGTATCGGCGGTCTCTTCTTTCTTCGGCATGGTGATCCTCGCTGCACTCATTTATTACTTCACCATGTGGTTAACAGGCGGTAATGAACTGGTGACGGGGATATTTATGTTTCTTGCCCCGGCTTGTGGCTTGATGATTCGCTTTATGGTGGGGTATGGCAGGCGATAGTGGGTCAGGATGGCTCATTTGGGCAGGTGTTCACATCAGCATCAGACATGATTGTTCACCTGCCATGTGACAGACGCTATCGCACAGGATGAATAAGATAATTCGCCTTTGTCGGATAAGTAGGCGTGATTTCTTCTGTGAGGTTTAATGGTGGCGCATCTTCTCTCATCTTAAACAAAATCGCCTGTGATGGCTGAAGTTTTGTAGAGTGTGTGGTTGTCATCGCTGATGTTTTTTCAGTCTCTTTATAGCTCCTCTCACTTACACCACCAGAAATGGAAAATGCAAAAACATTGCATGCCATAATAGAGACCAATAAAAATAAGCTGAAAAGTATTAAGTTTACTTTCATAGAAAGTTATCCTGAAAATGGTTCACTGAGAACCTACGATGTTATGGCTGTATTTACATATAATTAATCAATATTTACATCGATATAATAAATGACATCTCTTTGTGGTACATAAGAATAGTTCTCTGTGACAGGAAGCATATTCCTACAATTGTAAGACTAAAATACTTCTTGCGATAATAACTACAACTGTAAGATAACCCTTTCAAAATGACCGTTGCTCTCTGATTTCTCATTTCATGCTCACCCAATATGATGGCGGCGTTTTCTAAAACTGTTAAAGAATGAGGAAAGTATGAAACGTTTAATTATGGCCACGATGGTCACAGCAATTCTGGCATCTTCAACTGTATGGGCTGCTGATAATGCTCCGGTAGAGGCACAACAGCAAACTCAGCAAGTTCAGCAAACCCAGAAAACGGCAGCGGCAGCAGAGCGTATCTCTGAACAAGGTTTATATGCGATGCGTGACGTGCAGGTAGCGCGTCTGGCTCTGTTTCATGGCGATCCGGAAAAGGCAAAAGAACTGACCAATGAAGCTTCAGCTTTGTTGTCAGATGACAGTACCGAATGGGCAAAGTTCGCTAAGCCAGGTAAAAAGACCAATCTCAATGATGACCAATATATTGTCATTAATGCATCTGTCGGAATTTCTGAGAGTTATGTAGCAACTCCCGAAAAAGAAGCCGCGATAAAAATTGCCAATGAAAAAATGGCGAAAGGGGATAAAAAGGGCGCAATGGAAGAACTTCGCCTGGCCGGTGTTGGCGTAATGGAAAACCAATATCTGATGCCGCTTAAACAGACTCGTAATGCACTTGCTGATGCGCAGAAACTGCTTGATAAAAAGCAATACTACGAGGCAAACCTGGCGCTTAAAGGTGCGGAAGATGGAATCATCGTCGACAGCGAAGCACTGTTTGTGAACTAATGCTGACAGGCAGTATATTGAGGTAAAGGATTTAACTCCCTCCAGCCGACAATTTTTTATGACCACAATACGACAGGTTGTGGTCATAAAATTATTTGGCGCTCGCGGTTCTATAAACACGCATTTTATCTTCCTCAAAGTAAATCCCAATAATCCCGTGTCATCACAAATCATTTATTATGTTATGTTTTATGGTACGCTTTAAAAAGCGTAATCATACCCTTACTTGTAAATCACCGGCGCTTCTTACAGTTGTAAGAATAACATCACAAATGTCGCGACTCTCTCTGATTACCACGAATCAATATTTATCATATTCTTCTTTTCGTCCTCACTACTTACCATGCAGAAAGGAATTGGAAGTGGCGATGAAATGATTTTCAGCACTTGATACAGGATTTTAAAAATATCGAGTGCAGCTACGACGATATTTTGCGGGTTATTTATAGAAGATATTACTCCTTAAATAAACGCTAAATTAACACATATTTAATTAACTAATAGGTATTGCTATGTCAACTCCACTTCAAGGAATTAAAGTTCTCGATTTCACCGGTGTGCAATCTGGCCCATCTTGTACTCAAATGCTGGCCTGGTTTGGCGCTGACGTTATTAAAATTGAACGTCCCGGCGTTGGTGACGTAACGCGTCACCAGCTGCGAGATATTCCTGATATCGATGCGCTTTACTTCACCATGCTTAACAGTAACAAACGTTCTATTGAGTTAAATACCAAAACAGCGGAAGGCAAAGAGGTAATGGAAAAGCTGATCCGCGAAGCTGATATCTTAGTCGAGAACTTTCATCCAGGGGCCATTGATCACATGGGCTTCACCTGGGAGCATATTCAAGAAATCAATCCACGTCTGATTTTTGGTTCGATCAAAGGGTTTGATGAGTGTTCGCCTTATGTGAATGTAAAAGCCTATGAAAACGTTGCTCAGGCAGCGGGTGGCGCGGCATCCACTACGGGTTTTTGGGATGGTCCGCCGCTGGTAAGCGCTGCAGCGTTGGGTGACAGCAACACCGGAATGCATTTGCTGATCGGTTTACTTGCTGCTTTGCTGCATCGCGAAAAAACGGGGCGTGGGCAACGAGTCACCATGTCAATGCAGGATGCCGTATTGAACCTTTGCCGCGTGAAATTACGTGACCAGCAGCGTCTCGATAAATTGGGTTATCTGGAAGAATACCCGCAGTATCCGAATGGTACATTTGGTGATGCAGTTCCCCGCGGTGGTAATGCAGGTGGTGGCGGTCAGCCTGGCTGGATCCTGAAATGTAAAGGCTGGGAAACCGATCCTAACGCCTATATTTATTTCACTATTCAGGAGCAAAACTGGGAAAACACCTGTAAAGCCATCGGCAAACCAGAATGGATTACCGATCCGGCATACAGTACAGCCCATGCACGACAGCCACATATTTTCGATATTTTTGCTGAAATCGAAAAATACACTGTCACTATTGATAAACATGAAGCGGTGGCCTATTTGACTCAGTTTGATATTCCTTGTGCACCGGTTTTAAGTATGAAAGAAATTTCACTTGATCCCTCTTTGCGCCAAAGTGGCAGTGTTGTTGAAGTGGAACAACCGTTGCGTGGAAAATATCTGACCGTTGGTTGTCCAATGAAATTCTCTGCCTTTACGCCGGATATTAAAGCTGCGCCGCTATTAGGTGAACATACCGCTGCTGTATTGCAGGAGCTGGGTTATAGCGACGATGAAATTGCTGCAATGAAGCAAAACCACGCCATCTGATATTAACGGGGGCTTCTGGCTCCCAATTTATAAAAATTTCGAGGTTATTAATCATGTCAGATCAACTTCAAATGACAGATGGTATGCATATCATCGTTGAAGCATTAAAACAGAATAATATTGACACTATTTATGGTGTTGTAGGTATTCCTGTGACGGATATGGCACGCCATGCCCAGGCGGAAGGCATTCGTTATATTGGTTTTCGTCATGAGCAGTCGGCAGGCTATGCCGCTGCGGCAAGCGGTTTTCTTACCCAAAAACCGGGGATCTGCCTGACAGTTTCTGCGCCAGGATTCCTCAATGGTTTGACCGCATTGGCCAACGCAACGGTAAATGGTTTTCCGATGATCATGATTAGCGGCTCCAGCGACCGCGCGATCGTCGACCTACAGCAAGGTGATTATGAAGAGCTGGACCAAATGAATGCGGCAAAACCGTATGCCAAAGCAGCATTTCGCGTTAATCAGCCGCAGGATCTTGGCATTGCATTGGCACGCGCTATCCGGGTCTCTGTATCGGGTCGCCCTGGCGGAGTTTATCTTGATTTGCCAGCAAATGTCCTGGCCGCGACGATGGAAAAAGACGAAGCGTTAACCACGATTGTTAAAGTTGAAAATCCGTCGCCAGCATTATTGCCATGC
Source organism: Shigella dysenteriae (assembly GCF_022354085.1). Taxonomy (NCBI): domain Bacteria; kingdom Pseudomonadati; phylum Pseudomonadota; class Gammaproteobacteria; order Enterobacterales; family Enterobacteriaceae; genus Shigella; species Shigella dysenteriae. The sequence continues at coordinate 3,315,438 of NZ_CP055055.1, read as the reverse complement.
CCGAAGTCAGTCACTAGCGCAATTTCGCTTTTAGCAAAAGCTGAACGGCCATTAATTATCCTTGGCAAAGGCGCGGCGTATTCACAAGCTGATGAACAGCTTCGTGAATTTATTGAAAGTACTCAGATTCCATTCCTGCCAATGTCTATGGCGAAAGGGATCCTTGAAGATACGCATCCACTTTCTGCGGCAGCTGCGCGTTCGTTTGCCCTGGCAAATGCTGACGTTGTCATGCTTGTTGGTGCACGACTGAATTGGTTATTGGCACACGGTAAAAAAGGATGGGCGGCAGATACACAGTTTATTCAACTGGATATTGAACCGCAGGAAATTGACAGCAACCGCCCCATTGCTGTGCCAGTCGTTGGTGATATTGCATCCAGTATGCAAGGTATGCTGGCAGAACTGAAACAAAACACATTTACGACTCCACTGGTATGGCGCGATATTTTAAATATCCACAAGCAGCAAAATGCACAAAAAATGCATGAAAAATTAAGTACAGATACTCAACCATTAAATTACTTTAATGCATTAAGTGCTGTGCGCGACGTATTGCGCGAGAACCAGGATATTTATTTAGTTAATGAAGGTGCAAATACCCTGGATAATGCACGAAATATTATTGATATGTATAAACCACGTCGTCGTCTGGATTGTGGTACCTGGGGTGTCATGGGCATCGGTATGGGCTATGCCATCGGTGCTAGCGTGACTTCTGGTTCTCCGGTTGTCGCCATTGAAGGTGATAGTGCTTTTGGTTTCAGTGGGATGGAAATTGAAACGATTTGTCGATATAACCTGCCGGTGACGATCGTTATTTTTAATAATGGCGGCATCTACAGAGGAGACGGTGTTGATCTCAGTGGCGCTGGTGCACCATCACCAACGGATCTGTTGCACCATGCAAGGTATGACAAATTAATGGATGCGTTTCGTGGCGTTGGCTATAACGTCACCACGACAGATGAACTTCGTCATGCTTTAACCACCGGTATTCAGTCGCGCAAACCGACCATTATTAATGTGGTCATCGACCCTGCAGCAGGAACTGAAAGTGGCCATATTACCAAACTTAACCCAAAACAAGTCGCTGGTAATTAAATACTGACATCGTCTCCTCTTGCCAACTCATTATGCGATGGTGAGGGGACCCTTATCGGAAATACTATTATGCTAACATTTTTTATTGGCGATTTATTGCCTATTATCGTAATCATGCTGTTGGGTTATTTTAGCGGCAGACGAGAAACTTTTTCAGAAGATCAAGCCCGCGCATTTAATAAACTGGTATTAAACTACGCTCTTCCTGCGGCTCTATTTGTTTCTATTACCCGGGCAAACAGGGAAATGATTTTTGCGGACACTCGTCTGACCCTTGTATCACTTGTGGTTATTGTCGGATGTTTCTTTTTCTCCTGGTTTGGTTGCTACAAATTTTTTAAACGTACCCATGCAGAAGCAGCTGTATGTGCATTAATTGCGGGTTCACCTACCATTGGATTCCTGGGGTTTGCAGTTCTCGATCCTATTTATGGTGATTCCGTATCAACAGGTTTAGTGGTAGCAATTATTTCTATTATTGTTAACGCAATTACTATTCCTATTGGTCTGTATTTGCTGAATCCTTCCTCAGGAGCGGATGGTAAGAAGAATAGTAATCTGAGCGCATTAATTTCTGCGGCAAAGGAGCCAGTAGTATGGGCACCTGTTCTGGCAACGATCCTGGTGTTGGTTGGGGTAAAAATTCCGGCAGCATGGGACCCAACCTTTAATCTGATTGCGAAGGCTAACTCAGGGGTAGCGGTATTCGCTGCGGGGTTGACTCTGGCTGCACATAAATTCGAGTTCAGTGCCGAAATTGCTTATAACACCTTCCTGAAGCTGATTCTGATGCCACTGGCACTGCTTCTCGTTGGTATGGCATGTCATTTGAACAGCGAACATCTGCAGATGATGGTACTGGCAGGCGCATTACCGCCGGCATTCTCCGGAATCATTATTGCCAGCCGGTTTAATGTCTACACCCGTACTGGTACAGCGTCATTGGCTGTGAGCGTACTGGGTTTTGTCGTCACGGCTCCCTTGTGGATTTATGTCAGTCGACTGGTTTCATAATTAATCATGTTATTGATTTTACATAAATGCCGAAGTGTCTTTTCACCTTCGGCTTTTTTCAAGGCATAAGCAAATGACAAATAATGAAAGCAAAGGGCCGTTTGAAGGCTTATTAGTTATCGATATGACACATGTCCTTAATGGACCTTTCGGAACTCAACTTCTTTGTAATATGGGCGCACGGGTAATTAAAGTTGAGCCGCCGGGCCATGGTGATGATACCCGCACATTTGGTCCCTATGTGGATGGACAGTCACTCTATTACAGTTTTATTAATCATGGCAAAGAGAGTGTGGTTCTTGATTTAAAGAATGATCACGATAAAAGTATATTTATAAATATGCTTAAACAAGCTGATGTATTAGCTGAGAATTTTCGCCCAGGTACAATGGAAAAACTAGGGTTTTCATGGGAAAGGTTACAAGAAATCAACCCGCGCCTCATATATGCTTCATCGTCAGGTTTCGGACATACCGGTCCGCTAAAAGATGCTCCTGCCTACGATACCATCATTCAGGCAATGAGCGGGATAATGATGGAAACAGGGTACCCTGATGCTCCGCCAGTGCGTGTTGGTACCTCTCTTGCGGATCTATGCGGCGGTGTCTATTTATTCAGCGGAATAGTGAGTGCACTTTATGGCCGCGAAAAGAGCCAGAGAGGGGCGCATGTCGATATAGCGATGTTTGATGCCACGCTGAGTTTTCTGGAGCATGGTCTGATGGCATATATTGCGACAGGGAAGTCACCACAACGCCTGGGAAATCGCCATCCCTACATGGCACCTTTTGATGTTTTCGATACTCAGGATAAGCCGATTACGATTTGTTGTGGTAATGACAAGCTTTTTTCTGCGTTATGCCAGGCACTGGAGCTTACGGAACTGGTTAATGATCCCAGATTTAGCAGCAATATTTTACGTGTACAAAACCAGGCTATTCTTAAACAATATATTGAGCGGACGTTAAAAACGCAGGCAGCTGAAGTTTGGTTAGCCAAAATACATGAAGTTGGTGTGCCCGTCGCGCCGTTATTAAGTGTGGCTGAGGCCATTAATTTGCCACAAACTCAGGCGAGAAATATGTTGATTGAAGCCGGGGGAATAATGATGCCGGGTAATCCGATAAAAATCAGCGGCTGCGCGGACCCGCATGTTATGCCGGGAGCGGCAACGCTCGACCAGCATGGGGAGCAAATTCGCCAGGAGTTCTCATCATAAATGTAAGATGTGCTGGTAAATAGCTCCCACATTTGAACATTGTGGGAGCCGCTATTTAGTCATTTTGCTGACAGAAAACAGCAATCTCCTGGTCCAGCTCTGCAATGTGTTCTTTTACAGAGTTCAGCAGCTGAAGAATTTCAGGCTTACTGTCATCTGAAACAGGTGTTATTTCTAACTGATGGCTAATATTAATCAACTTTTGCAAATTCAGGATGTTAGCCGCACCGTGGATGCGATGAATACACTGATGGAAAGTTCTATTATCGCCAGCTTCTAGTGCATGAAACGCAGCGGGTAAATCTTTATGCGTTTCATGCTGGAAAGTCATGAGAATCTCCTGCATCAGTTGTAGATCGTTCGCCGTATTATTTTTCAGGGCCTCGATATCAAGGTGGCGATACTGAGGTACAATATGCGCAACCTGGTGTAACTGACTTAAATGTGTTTTCAGTACATCCAGGGTCAACGGTTTGAACAAACATAAGTTCATGCCGCAATTTAACCCTTTTTCACGTTCGTTAGCCTGTGCGTTGGCTGTAAGCCCCCAGATGGGTAAGGACGAATTTTGCTCACGGAGTTTGCGAGTCAACTCAAAACCATCCATATTCGGCATATTAACGTCAGTAATAAGCAGATCATAATGTTGCATACTGACTTTGTGTAGCGCTTGCACACCATCAGTGGCTTCGTCAACATCATATCCTAATAGATTTAGCTGGCGTTTGAGTAATAGCCTGTTGGTCGGATGATCATCCGCGATTAATATGCTCAACTTTTCAGGTAGTGTGATAGGTTGTTCTGCTTTTGCCTCGACAGCCGCCACTTGTTGGGTAATTTCTACCGGGATTGTGATCGTAAATGTTGTTCCTATGCCTGGATGACTTTCTAATGACAAATCGCCCTGCATGTTTTTAATTAATTCTTTGCAGATCATTAAGCCTAAGCCAGAACCTGTTTGCTGGCGACCTGCACTTGTTTGGCTATAGCGTTTAAACAGTTGTTGTTGTTCTTCCTGTGATAATCCACTTCCAGAATCCATAATCGTCATTTTGATAACAGCGTGGTTGTCATCAATGTGACCCAGGGAGGTCGTAATTTTTACTGCCCCCTCGGTGGTAAATTTGAGAGCATTACTCAGTAAATTTGATAAGACCTGCTTAAACGCCTGAGGGTCGATCTTAACCAGGTAATGTTCAGGAAACGTACTGCTGCAACTTAATGCGATCGATTTGCTTGCAGCAATCGCACCGAAAGAGTGACAAGTGTTCTGGACTAAAGTAGGAATATCGACCCATTGTGGTTGAAGTTGATAGTTACCCGATTCAATTTTGTCGACATCAAGGATTTCACCAATTAAGCCGAGGAGTGATTGTCCGGTGGCGTAGGCAAGTGAAATCGCCTCCACCCGTTGTTCCTTGCTAAGACCAGAACCCGACAGAAGTTCCAGGAAGCCCATAATAGAGCTTATTGGTGTTCTTATTTCGTGACTCATCGTTGCCAGAAACTGACTTTTTGCTACGGTAGCCTTTATCGCTTTATTTTTTTCTACCTCGAGTGCATTAATTAGATCACGCGTTTCAGTAATATCTTGCCAACCACAAATATATACTGCATTGTCACTTGCAGGAAGATTGCATAATGTATGCCAGTGATTAATGCATCTTTTCTCGATGCCATTATCAATTTCAAATACCTGTGTGTATATTGTTCGGTTTTCTTTCGTCTCTGCTGTGACTTCATGCGTATTAGAAAAAACATCTTTAAAGGGTGATTCACTGTTTTCTAATGGCAACATTGCATTTTTGTAGTAATCAGCAGTGAAATAATGTTCAAATGCACTATTGTGACTAATGACATTACCTTGCCAGTTTACAACATAAGTTGGATTCGGTAAGGAGTCCGAGAGCGCTTTCCGGAATGATATTTGGTTTTCTAAATCACCCTGAATGACTTTACGACGACGAACTGAGCGTAACAGGTAGAATCCCCATAAAAGGCTACTGCCAACTAATAAAACGGATAATGTCGTAACAATATAAAATTGCTCGCTATAGAGGTCCCATGTGTCAATGGTCACATTGGGCATTTTAATCCATTTTTCCGTCAGGCGCAGAACTTCGCTTGGGGGGATTGCATTCAGTGCTTTATTAATAATATCCTTAAGTTCCGGTTCTCCGCGAGGAAAAGCGAACGAAAGCGATGCATTCGGAACGCCGGGAATAAGAAAATGATAAAGTTCATTAGGATAGTAATGGTCGATCATGTAACGCGAATTTAGCTGTGTCGCGACCAGAGCATCAAGTTCACCTTCCTTGACCTTGTGAAATGCAGCGCTGGCGTTATCGACTTTTATCCACTCTACCTCCGGATACATCTCTTTTAATTGCGAATGCAGCTCATAATAATATGGAATGGCAACTTTCATTCCTTTTTTTAATGTTTGTTCACTGTCAGGCGCTTTTTGCATGACAAAAACGTAAGGCGTTGTTATGAAGGCTTCAGCAAATAAAACATTATTTTCTCTATCTTCACTATAAATAGCACCGGGTAATATATCCCATCCGCCGGGATTCAGCTGTGTTCCGGCATGGATATTGTGTGAAACGGTGATCGGAGAAAAATTTAAACCTGTTTGCAAGGTAATAATATTAAGAATGTCCCCCATAACGCCCCGAACCGAGCCATTTTCATCCGTCATAGAATAGGGGGGCGAGTAAGGATTTTCCAGCACCTTTAAATCGGGATGCTGCTTAATCCACTGTTTTTCATGTTCAGTGAGTTCTAATGGCTTGTTCAGAAAGGCTAGGTTTCCTGTATCAAGCCAATTTTGTGATACTTCATAGCGAACTTCATTTGTTAAAGCATCAACAAATCGATTGAGTACTTCATTAAGAATGACAGATTCTTTTCTGGTTAAGAAGAAGTTATATTGACGCGGTGAGTTATAATATTTCACTACATTTAAGGAGTGAGTGAAATAGCGGGAAATCATACTGCTGGTAATGATGTTACTACCAATAAAGTAATCATTCTGTCCGGCTGAGACGGATGCTAATGCCTGATATAAATTTGTAAAAGAGATAATTGTTGCTTTTGGAAATGATTGATGAATTATCTCGTCAGGGGGATAATTTGCTACTCGAGCAATATTTACTGGTTTTGATGAGGTAAGCGGTCGCATTGAATCGTGAAGGGTGGTGACCAGCGCCGGAAAGGTAATTATCAGTGGTTTGGTTGCAGCAATGTCATCATTAAGAGGCGGCGAAGCAACTAAATGTGATAACACTATATCGACTTCACCTTCTTCCAGCGCGTCCATTGCTTTTTGATGATCGGCGTATTCCCGGAGTGTTAATTTGATATTTAACGCTCTTTTTAAAAGATTTAAATAATCAGCATTAATACCACGAACCCGTTGCTGCGAATCGGTATGCAACAACGTAGCCGTTTGGGACTTATGTACTGCAATCACAAGATTTTTTTTGCTCGCTAACCAACGTAATTCCTTGTTGCTCAGACGTAGTGGATCAAGTGTGACACGGTTGTTACTACTGATGCCACGATATTCGATGTAATCTTCGTCTGCGAAACTTATGGTCGACCAAAGACCACAACAGAGAAGAAAAATATAGGGTAAAAACTTCATGTGGTTAGCCGATTTTGTTACGTTGTGCGAATGTGTAAAGATCCATCAGTGATTTACATTCTAATTTTTCCATCAGGCGACTTTTATAAGTGCTGACAGTTTTGTTGCTGATGAACATTTTTTCAGCAATGTCATTATTATCCTTGCCATCAAGAATATAGCGCATGACACTAATTTCTTGTTTCGATAAGGAGTCGAGTTTTTGCTGGTCGGACGTTAAACTTCCAACAAACCGGTTGAGAGAGAAGGGGAAATAGCAGTAGCCATTTTTTGCAGCTTCAATAGCCGCAATGATATTGTTCATGCCTTCTTTTTTACTCACGAAACCATTAGCGCCAGCATCAGCACAATGTTTCCCGTAAAAATGGTCATTTTTAGCGGAAACGATAATAATAATTCCGCTATATTGACGCTTTCTCAGCGTTTCTAACACCTGGATACCGTTAACTCCGGGGATATCGACATCAATGATGACGATATCAGGCTTAAGTGTTTCCACCCGCTGAACGGCACTTCCGCCTTCAGTCAACTCTGCTAAGATTTCAATATCGTTTTTGATCAATAAATTACGAATTGCTGCGATAGCAAGAGGATGGTCATCAATAATTATTGCGTTCATAGATTATTCCCTTTGCAATGAAGCATCTCCCTTCTCCCTGTAGTAATACAGACATAAGGCATCATCTCATTTTCTCAATAAAAATAAGAAAATTTGAGCTTCCTTTAAGATAATTCGACAAGTATACCATATAAATAGTCGGCATATATGAAATGTCAACAATAAAATCAGGGATTGTACCGATGATTTATAGTTTCACATTAGCACTATAAGTCTTCTCACTAATCCTACAGGCGTAAGAATTGTATTGCAAAAGCCACGGTTTAGTCCTCTGTTGTTTTTTTTGCACCTCATTTAAATTAGGCCTCCAACGTTCCTGGGATAATGTGCAACACATGCACTGTGTTTGATATGAAGAATGAATACTCTTTTCATTCAATTCATAAATTTCATCTATGCGAAATGAGAGATAATAGTGGAACAGATTAATTCAAATAAAAAACATTCTAACAGAAGAAAATACTTTTCTTTATTGGCGATAGTTTTATTTATTGCGTTTTCAGGTGCTTATGCCTATTGGTCAATGGAATTAGAAGACATGATTAGTACAGATGACGCCTATGTCACGGGGAATGCAGATCCAATTTCTGCACAAGTCTCAGGTAGTGTCACTGTAGTTAATCATAAAGATACGAACTACGTTCGACAGGGTGACATTTTAGTTTCACTGGATAAAACTGATGCCACTATCGCACTCAATAAAGCTAAAAATAATCTGGCAAATATTGTTCGGCAAACGAATAAACTGTACTTACAGGATAAACAATACAGTGCCGAAGTCGCTTCAGCACGTATTCAGTATCAACAATCTTTAGAAGATTATAACCGTCGTGTGCCTTTAGCGAAGCAGGGGGTTATTTCAAAAGAAACGCTGGAGCATACCAAAGATACGTTAATAAGTAGCAAAGCGGCATTGAATGCCGCTATCCAGGCTTATAAAGCGAATAAAGCTTTAGTAATGAACACACCATTAAACCGTCAGCCACAAGTCGTTGAAGCGGCGGATGCAACTAAAGAAGCCTGGTTGGCGCTTAAACGTACGGATATTAAGAGTCCGGTTACCGGCTATATTGCCCAGAGAAGTGTTCAGGTCGGCGAAACAGTGAGCCCCGGACAATCGTTAATGGCTGTCGTACCGGCACGTCAAATGTGGGTTAATGCCAACTTTAAAGAAACACAACTCACAGATGTACGGATTGGTCAATCGGTCAATATTATCAGCGATCTTTATGGTGAGAATGTTGTGTTTCATGGCCGGGTGACAGGGATCAATATGGGAACCGGCAATGCGTTCTCCTTATTACCTGCACAAAATGCGACAGGGAACTGGATCAAAATCGTTCAGCGTGTACCGGTTGAAGTTTCTCTTGATCCAAAAGAACTCATGGAACACCCCTTGCGCATTGGTTTATCGATGACTGCAACTATTGATACGAAGAACGAAGACATTGCTGAGATGCCTGAGCTGGCTTCAACCGTGACGTCCATGCCGGCTTATACCAGTAAGGCTTTAGTTATCGATACCAGTCCGATAGAAAAAGAAATTAGCAACATTATTTCGCATAATGGACAACTTTAATGGCAATCACTAAATCAACTCCGGCACCATTAACCGGTGGGACGTTATGGTGCGTCACTATTGCATTGTCATTAGCGACGTTTATGCAAATGTTGGATTCCACTATTTCTAACGTCGCAATACCGACAATATCTGGCTTTCTGGGAGCATCAACAGACGAAGGCACCTGGGTTATCACCTCGTTTGGCGTAGCAAATGCCATTGCGATCCCTGTTACCGGCAGGCTGGCACAAAGAATAGGCGAATTAAGGTTATTTTTACTTTCAGTCACTTTTTTTTCGCTGTCTTCCTTAATGTGTAGTTTATCGACCAATCTTGATGTGCTGATATTTTTTAGAGTCGTTCAGGGGTTAATGGCAGGGCCGTTAATTCCACTGTCACAGAGTTTATTATTAAGGAATTATCCACCAGAAAAAAGAACATTTGCTCTGGCATTATGGTCAATGACCGTGATTATCGCTCCGATATGTGGGCCGATATTGGGCGGTTATATTTGTGATAACTTTAGCTGGGGTTGGATATTTTTAATCAATGTCCCTATGGGTATTATCGTCCTGACATTATGCTTAACCTTACTTAAAGGAAGAGAAACTGAGACTTCACCGGTCAAAATGAATCTACCAGGACTGACCCTGTTAGTGCTCGGTGTTGGTGGCTTGCAAATTATGCTTGATAAAGGGCGCGATCTGGATTGGTTCAACTCGAGTACAATAATAATATTAACAGTAGTATCAGTTATTTCTCTGATCTCTTTAGTCATTTGGGAGTCGACCTCAGAGAACCCGATTCTTGATCTCAGTTTGTTTAAGTCCCGTAACTTCACTATTGGTATTGTGAGTATCACATGCGCGTATTTATTTTACTCTGGAGCGATCGTCCTTATGCCGCAGTTACTCCAGGAAACGATGGGGTATAATGCGATATGGGCCGGACTTGCTTATGCGCCCATCGGCATCATGCCACTATTAATTTCACCTTTGATAGGACGTTATGGCAACAAAATAGACATGCGGTTGTTAGTGACATTTAGTTTTTTGATGTATGCGGTTTGCTATTACTGGCGTTCTGTGACATTTATGCCAACGATTGATTTTACAGGCATCATTTTGCCACAGTTTTTCCAGGGATTCGCCGTTGCCTGTTTCTTTTTACCCTTAACAACGATTTCGTTTTCAGGGTTGCCAGATAATAAATTTGCCAATGCCTCGAGTATGAGTAATTTTTTTCGTACCTTGTCAGGATCAGTTGGTACATCGTTGACAATGACGCTGTGGGGGCGACGCGAATCGTTACACCATAGTCAGTTGACAGCAACCATCGATCAATTTAACCCTGTGTTTAATTCATCGTCACAAATTATGGATAAATACTATGGTTCGCTTTCAGGAGTTCTTAATGAAATTAATAATGAAATAACCCAGCAGTCACTTTCTATTTCTGCAAATGAGATTTTCCGTATGGCGGCTATTGCTTTTATCTTACTTACGGTTTTGGTTTGGTTTGCGAAACCGCCGTTTACAGCGAAAGGCGTTGGGTGATGGTTAAAGGAGGGGGTTATAGCGGGTAAGACCGGGGATCTTAAGTCTGTGCCATCGGCAGCATCGCTCACCCAGGGAAAGGATGGCGATGCTGAATTGAAAATTAATTAGCGGCCTTTTGCCAGATATTGCTCCATCTCTTCTTCCGGCACCATTCCACCTCCCGTCGCCCACACCAGATGAGTGGCATTATGCAGTTGTTCTGCGCTGAAACCGTGCATCTGTTGGTAACTTACTGATGCACACACGCGCTGAGGTCCGGCCATACCCGCCAGTGCCGAAGGTTCAAGACGAATACCTTCTTCCTGCGCCAGCCAGCCAAGCATGTCATACATGGTTTGATCGCTAAGGGTATAGAAGCCATCCAGCAGACGCTCCATTGCCCGCCCGACAAAGCCTGATGCGCGACCAACTGCAAGGCCATCCGCTGCGGTAAGGTTGTCGATACCAATATCCTGAACAGAAATCTGATCGTGTAACCCTGTATGGACGCCTAACAACATACAAGGGGAGTGCGTTGGTTCGGCAAAAAAGCAGTGAACATGATCGCCAAACGCCAGTTTAAGCCCGAATGCGACGCCACCAGGACCACCGCCAACACCACACGGCAGATAGACAAACAGAGGGTTATCAGCATCGACGATACGGCCTTGCTGGGCAAATTGCACTTTAAGACGCTGGCCAGCGACGGAATACCCAAGGAACAACGTGCGGGAATTTTCGTCATCAATAAAGAAACAGTTCGGGTCAGACTGCGCTGCTTTACGTCCTTCCTCGACGGCAACACCATAATCTTGCTCATATTCCACGACCGTAACGCCATGGCTGCGCAGTTTCGCTTTTTTCCATGCCCGGGCATCAGCAGACATATGCACTGTCACCTTAAAGCCAATGCGGGCGCTCATAATGCCGATTGATAACCCCAGATTTCCGGTTGAGCCCACAGCAATGCTGTATTGGCTAAAGAACTGTTTAAACTCCGGAGAAAGCAGTTTGCTGTAGTCATCATCAAGCGTCAGCAACCCCGCTTCCAGAGCCAGTTTTTCTGCGTGTGCCAGGACTTCATAAATCCCGCCGCGTGCTTTTATGGAGCCGGAAATGGGCAAATGGCTATCTTTTTTCAGTAACAGTTGCCCGCTGATTGGTTGTTGATATTCCTTTTCCAGCCGTTTTTGCATAGCCGGAATGGCAACCAGTTCTGATTCAATAATCCCCCCAGTGGCAGCAGTTTCAGGAAATGCTTTTGCCAGATAGGGTGCAAAACGGGATAAGCGCGCATGGGCGTCCTGAACATCCTGTTCGGTCAGGCCAACATAAGGTAAACCTTCAGCCAATGAGGTCGTGCCAGGATTAAACCAGGTGGTTTCTTTAAGAGCAACCAGATCCTTTACCAACGGATACTGGGCGATGAGCGAGTTCATTTTAGCGTTTTCCATAGTACGTCTCTTTGCGCTTAGATGATAAATGACAGCAGGAATGTGCCCGCCAGAGCGACGACTGAAGCGATAAATGTCGCTGTCGTATAGTATTTAAATGTTTCATTGAGCGTAGCGCCGCAATATTGCTTCACCAGCCAGAAAAGCGAGTCCATAACGATCGTGCAGCCAATCGCGCCTGAACCGATAGCAATCGCAATAATTTCCGGGCTGATGTCGGGATACAGCGGCAGCACAATGATCCATATTTATATTTTCTTCTCCAGGTTGGCGATGCCAGTTGGCATGTTTTACTTACTTGCCTATATGGTTACTCGTTGGCGAGAACAGAGGCGGAATTTGGGACAATTGTCCGGCAATTATTGTTATTTTTTATTGTATTGCCGTGTCGGGTGATAGGGCGTTGAGAATTTCGTTGGATCTCGCCAGTGACGTCTGTTTCTGCTACAGTGCCCGTTTTACGGCAAACGGCTTGGGTATGGCTTCATTAAAGGATGTCGCACGCCTGGCGGGAGTGTCGATGATGACAGTCTCCCGGGTGATGCATAATGCAGAATCTGTGCGTCCTGCAACGCGTGACCGCGTATTGCAGGCAATCCAGACCCTGAATTATGTTCCTGATCTTTCCGCCCGTAAGATGCGCGCTCAAGGACGTAAGCCGTCGACTCTCGCCGTGCTGGCGCAGGACACGGCTACCACTCCTTTCTCTGTTGATATTCTGCTTGCCATTGAGCAAACCGCCAGCGAGTTCGGCTGGAATAGTTTTTTAATCAATATTTTTTCTGAAGATGACGCTGCCCGCGCGGCACGTCAGCTGCTTGCCCACCGTCCGGATGGCATTATCTATACTACAATGGGGCTGCGACATATCACGCTGCCTGAGTCTCTGTATGGTGAAAATATTGTATTGGCGAACTGTGTGGCGGATGACCCAGCGTTACCCAGTTATATCCCTGATGATTACACTGCACAATATGAATCAACACAGCATTTGCTCGCGGCGGGCTATCGTCAACCGTTATGCTTCTGGCTACCGGAAAGTGCGTTGGCAACAGGGTATCGTCGGCAGGGATTTGAGCAGGCCTGGCGTGATGCTGGACGAGATCTGGCTGAGGTGAAACAATTTCACATGGCAACAGGTGATGATCACTACACCGATCTCGCAAGTTTACTCAATGCCCACTTCAAATCGGGCAAACCAGATTTTGATGTTCTGATATGTGGTAACGATCGCGCAGCCTTTGTGGCTTATCAGGTTCTCCTGGCGAAGGGGGTACGTATCCCGCAGGATGTCGCCGTAATGGGCTTTGATAATCTGGTTGGCGTCGGGCATCTGTTTTTACCGCCGCTGACCACAATTCAGCTTCCACATGACATTATCGGGCGGGAAGCTGCATTGCATATTATTGAAGGTCGTGAAGGGGGAAGTGTGACGCGGATCCCTTGCCCGCTGTTGATCCGTTGTTCCACCTGATATTATGCTAACCCAGTTGCCAGAGTGCCCCATGTTGCACCACAGCCACTCCGTGGGAGGCATAAAGCGACAGTTCCCGTTCTTCTGGCTGCGGATAGATTCGACTACTCATCACCGCTTCCCCGTCGTTAATAAATACTTCCACGGATGATGTATCGATAAATATCCTTAGGGCGAGCGTGTCACGCTGCGGGAGGGGAATACTACGGTAGCCGTCTAAATTCTCGTGTGGGTAATACCGCCACAAAACAAGTCGCTCAGATTGGTTATCAATATACAGCCGCATTCCAGTGCCGAGCTGTAATCCGTAATGTTCGGCATCACTGTTCTTCAGCGCCCACTGCAACTGAATCTCAACTGCTTGCGCGTTTTCCTGCAAAACATATTTATTGCTGATTGTGCGGGGAGAGATAGATTGATGCTGCTGGCGTAACGACTCAGCTTCGTGTACCGGGCGTTGTATGAGTTTGCCATTGCTCTCTGATAGCTCGCGCGCCAGCGTCATGCAGCCTGCCCAGCCTTCACGTTTTGAGGGCATTGGCGATTCCCACATATCCATCCAGCCGATAACAATACGCCGACCATCCTTCGCTACAAAGCTTTGTGGTGCATAAAAGTCATGCCCGTTATCAAGTTCAGTAAAATGCCCGGATTGTGCAAAAAGTCGTCCTGGCGACCACATTCCGGGTATTACGCCACTTTGAAAGCGATTTCGGTAACTGTATCCCTCGGCATTCATTCCCTGCGGGGAAAACATCAGATAATGCTGATCGCCAAGGCTGAAAAAGTCCGGACATTCCCACATATAGCTTTCACCCGCATCAGCGTGGGCCAGTACGCGATCGAAAGTCCATTCACGTAATGAACTGCCGCGATAAAGCAGGATCTGCCCCGTGTTGCCTTGGTCTTTCGCCCCGACTACCATCCACCATGAGTCGGCTTCACGCCACACTTTAGGATCGCGGAAGTGCATGATTCCTTCTGGTGGAGTGAGGATCACACCCTGTTTCTCGAAATGAATACCATCCCGACTGGTAGCCAGACATTGTACTTCGCGAATTGCATCGTCATTACCTGCACCATCGAGCCAGACGTGTCCGGTGTAGATAAGTGAGAGGACACCATTGTCATCGACAGCACTACCTGAAAAACACCCATCTTTGTCATTATCGTCTCCTGGCGCTAGCGCAATAGGCTCATGCTGCCAGTGGATCATATCGTCGCTGGTGGCATGTCCCCAGTGCATTGGCCCCCAGTGTTCGCTCATTGGGTGATGCTGATAAAACGCGTGATAACGATCGTTAAACCAGATCAGGCCGTTTGGATCGTTCATCCACCCGGCAGGAGGCGCGAGGTGAAAATGGGGATAGAAAGTGTTACCCCGGTGCTCATGAAGTTTTGCTAGTGCGTTTTGCGCCGCATGCAATCGAGATTGCGTCATTTTAATCATCCTGGTTAAGCAAATTTGGTGAATTGTTAACGTTAACTTTTATAAAAATAAAGTCCCTTACTTTCATAAATGCGATGAATATCACAAATGTTAACGTTAACTATGACATTTTGTGATCGAATATGCATGTTTTAGTAAATCCATGACGATTTTGCGAAAAAGAGGTTTATCACTATGCGTAAGTCAGATGAATTTAAGGGAAAAAAATGTCAGCCAAAGTATGGGTTTTAGGGGATGCGGTAGTAGATCTCTTGCCAGAATCAGACGGGCGCCTACTGCCTTGTCCTGGCGGCGCGCCAGCTAACGTTGCGGTGGGAATCGCCAGATTAGGCGGAATAAGTGGGTTTATAGGTCGGGTCGGTGATGATCCTTTTGGTGCGTTAATGCAAAGAACTCTGCTAACTGAGGGAGTCGATATCACGTATCTGAAGCAAGATGAATGGCACCGGACATCCACGGTGCTTGTCGATCTGAACGATCAAGGGGAACGTTCATTTACGTTTATGGTTCGCCCCAGTGCCGATCTTTTTTTAGAGACGACAGACTTGCCCTGCTGGCGACATGGCGAATGGTTACATCTCTGTTCAATTGCGTTGTCTGCCGAGCCTTCGCGTACCAGCGCATTTACTGCGATGACGGCGATCCGGCATGCCGGAGGTTTTGTCAGCTTCGATCCCAATATTCGTGAAGATCTATGGCAAGACGAGCATTTGCTCCGCTTGTGTTTGCGGCAGGCGCTACAACTGGCGGATGTCGTCAAACTCTCGGAAGAAGAATGGCGACTAATCAGTGGAAAAACACAGAACGATCGGGATATATGCGCCCTGGCAAAAGAGTATGAGATCGCCATGCTGTTGGTGACTAAAGGTGCAGAAGGGGTGGTGGTCTGTTATCGAGGACAAGTTCACCATTTTGCTGGAATGTCTGTGAATTGTGTCGATAGCACGGGGGCGGGAGATGCGTTCGTTGCCGGGTTACTCACAGGTCTGTCCTCTACGGGATTATCTACAGATGAGAGAGAAATGCGACGAATTATCGATCTCGCTCAACGTTGCGGAGCGCTTGCAGTAACGGCGAAAGGGGCAATGACAGCGCTGCCATGTCGACAAGAACTGGAATAGTGAGAAGTAAACGGCGAAGTCGCTCTTATCTCTAAATAGGACGTGAATTTTTTAACGACAGGCAGGTAATTATGGCACTGAATATCCCATTCAGAAATGCGTACTATCGTTTTGCATCCAGTTACTCATTTCTCTTTTTTATTTCCTGGTCGCTGTGGTGGTCGTTATACGCTATTTGGCTGAAAGGACATCTAGGGTTGACAGGGACGGAATTAGGTACACTTTATTCGGTCAACCAGTTTACCAGCATTCTATTTATGATGTTCTACGGCATCGTTCAGGATAAACTCGGTCTGAAGAAACCACTCATCTGGTGTATGAGTTTCATCCTGGTCTTGACCGGACCGTTTATGATTTACGTTTATGAACCGTTACTGCAAAGCAATTTTTCTGTAGGTCTAATTCTGGGGGCGCTCTTTTTTGGCTTGGGGTATCTGGCGGGATGCGGTTTGCTTGACAGCTTCACCGAAAAAATGGCGCGAAATTTTCATTTCGAATATGGAACAGCGCGCGCCTGGGGATCTTTTGGCTATGCTATTGGCGCGTTCTTTGCCGGCATATTTTTTAGTATCAATCCCCATATCAACTTCTGGTTGGTCTCGCTATTTGGCGCTGTATTTATGATGATCAACATGCGTTTTAAAGATAAGGATCACCAGTGCGTAGCGGCGGATGCGGGAGGGGTAAAAAAAGAGGATTTTATCGCAGTTTTCAAGGATCGAAACTTCTGGGTTTTCGTCATATTTATTGTGGGGACGTGGTCTTTCTATAACATTTTTGATCAACAACTTTTTCCTGTCTTTTATGCAGGTTTATTCGAATCACACGATGTAGGAACGCGCCTGTATGGTTATCTCAACTCATTCCAGGTGGTACTCGAAGCAGTGTGCATGGCGATTATTCCTTTCTTTGTGAATCGGGTAGGGCCAAAAAATGCATTACTTATCGGTGTTGTGATTATGGCGTTGCGTATCCTTTCCTGCGCGCTGTTCGTTAACCCCTGGATTATTTCATTAGTGAAGCTGTTACATGCCATTGAGGTTCCACTTTGTGTCATATCCGTCTTCAAATACAGCGTGGCAAACTTTGATAAGCGCCTGTCGTCGACGATCTTTCTGATTGGTTTTCAAATTGCCAGTTCGCTTGGGATTGTGCTGCTTTCAACGCCGACTGGGATACTCTTTGACCACGCAGGCTACCAGACAGTTTTCTTCGCAATTTCGGGTATTGTCTGCCTGATGTTGCTATTTGGCATTTTCTTCCTGAGTAAAAAACGCGAGCAAATAGTTATGGAAACGCCTGTACCTTCAGCAATATAGACGTAAACTTTTTCCGGTTGTTGTCGATATCTCCATATCCCTCAACCGGAAAATAATAATAGTAAAATGCTTAGCCCTGGTGACTGCTCCCCGCCCTGTCGGGCGAGGCTTCCCACTTCTTAAGCTGCAACCGTCTGTGTGACGGATTTACGCTGGCCTCCATGGGCAGAAACGACGAGTCCCGCCGCTTGTAATTCCAGTATGCCCTTGCGTTTGATGTTGAGCGCCGCGTTGATATCGCGGTCATGTTCAACTCCACACTCTGGACACTGCCAGATGCGCTTATGTAATGGCATCTCCGACATTTTGTGACCGCAGCAGTGGCAGATTTTCGAACTGGCGAACCATTGATCCAGTTTCACCAGATGCACACCTTTCTCTGTTGCTTTGTATTCCAGTTTTGTGATGAATCCAGACCATCCAGCATCGCCTATCGCACGAGCCAGATGGTGATTTTTCATCATATTTGCCGTTTTCAATGTCTCGACAATTACCGCTTGGTTTTCGTCAACAATTGCGCGAGATAACTTGTGCTGGAAATCGGCACGGGCACTGGCTACCCGTTCGTGAACGGCTGCAAGTTGTATTCTGGCTTTGCGCCTGTTTGCGCTCCCTTTTTTCTTACGGGACAGTGCTTTCTGCTTCCGGCGAAGGTTGCGACTTGCATTGATTAGGTGGCGGGGACTGGCAATTTTATTGCCGTCCGATTTGATGACAAAATGCGCCAGCCCCATATCCAGCCCTGTCACATTTGATATCAGTGCGGGCTTTGCCGGCGCTTCCATCCCGTCGTCACAGAGTAACGACGCGTAGTATTTCCCGGTTGCGCTGCGGCTCAACGTGATACTTTTCAGCATTCCCGTAATTTCACGATGTAAACGCGCTTCAATCGGCAAGATTTTCGGTATTTTTATCGCACCATCAAGGACTTTTATGCCAACACAATGATAGCTCGATTGTCTGCCGTGTTTACTTTTAAAGGTAGGTTTACCTGCTTTCAGTTTCGGATTGAAAAAGTTAGAAAAAGCCACGTCGAGGTTAATTACCGCCTGCTGCAACGCAATAGAATCATATTCTTTAAGCCATCCATACCGGCGGGATTTCTTCGCCACTGCAAGCAGTGGTTTGAGGTCTTTACGCGGGTTTAAATTTACGCGGTGCCGCTGGTAAGAATGTTTCTTGATATGCAGAGCTTTGTTGTACGCAAAACGCACTGCACCGAACTGGGCGTTGATAAATTCAGCCTGTTCTGGTGTCGGGTAGATGCGTACTTTTGTTGCTCTTAACATAATCAGCGCTCATTGATATAATCTTTTATTTTAACGCTTTAGGTGAATATATCAATTGAGTAATCATGATGATTTACTGGCGGGATTTCTCCGCAAACGACACAGTGTCAGTAAGCTGGTTGTGCACCTTATTTTTACGACAAAGTATCGACGCAAACTATTCGACAGTCAGATGATCGCTCAGTTGCGTGAGGCTTTTGGCTCCGCTGCGGCAAAGCTTGAATGCGAAATTATTGAGATGGACGGGGAGCCAGACCATGTACACCTGCTGGTTGCCTACCCGCCAAAACTGGCGGTCAGTGTGATGGTCAATAATTTAAAATCGGTATCATCACGTTTGCTACGCCAGCAGAACGCGCATTTACGTATGCAGAGTAAAACGGGGCTTTTGTGGTCGAGATCGTACTTTGTCTGTAGCACCGGAGGGGCAACGATTGAAACGCTCAGAGCCTACGTTCAGAGTCAGTCAACACCTGATTGATCTTTAAAGCCCTGCGGGCTTTTCGCCTTATATCCCCGCCCGCATTGGGCGAGGGTTTACGGCGTTTTTCGCTAAAGGAATTGTTGTTAGACGAAGCCTTTTTCGCCTTTACCGGATCGATGCCAACCGAGATGTCTTTCCTCGCAGTCCATGCCTTATCCCTTGCCTCCTGCAAAGTCATTAGCGGATATTTTCCTACGGTCAGGATTTTCTCCTTACCGTCAATCTTGTAGCGAAGCTGCCATACCTTTTTCCCTGACACAGGGACATAAAGGTACAGGCCATTACCATCGAGAAGGCGGTATGGTTTTTCTTTCGGCTTTGCTGCTTCAATCTGCTTAACGGTGAGCATGGGTAAAAATCCGGTGGGTAAAATTATTTTATCCACTTTTTACCCGTCATGGTGTGCGGCTGTCAACGATCTGACGCGAACCATGTCGAACTGTGAATCTACGGAAGGCTTGATATTCAAGGGATTTTGCGGACTGGTACGGATGGGAGCGAACTGATAAATGGTGTCCCCTGCAGGAATCGAACCTGCAATTAGCCCTTAGGAGGGGCTCGTTATATCCATTTAACTAAGAGGACAATGCGGCATGAGTATACCCGCTAATGGACTGCGGGGTAAGTACGCTGCCGCTCGATTGCTTAAACCCTCGCCATTTATGCCGGGTTTTTATCATTTTTCTTAATGTTTTCCGCACGTTCTGCTTTTTGACGTGCTTCTGCTTTGCGCTTGTTGCTCATGTCGTTACGGATCTGTGCATGACTCATTAACGCGAAGATAAAGGTGCCGCCGCAGATGTTCCCCGCTAAAGTAGGTAGTGCGAAGGGCCAGATGAAATCGCTCCAGTGCAGCGTACCGTTAAACACCAGATAGAGGATTTCAACAGAACCGACAACGATGTGAGTGGTGTCACCCAGGGCAATAAGCCAGGTCATCAATATAATCACCACAATCTTTGCCGCACCCGCTGCAGGAAACATCCATACCATAGTGGCGATCAGCCAGCCGGAAATGATCGCGTTGGCAAACATCTCGCTGGGGGTGTTCTTCATCACATCCATGCCGATTTTGACAAATGCATCGCGAGTTTCTTCATTGAAGATAGGCATATATTCAAATGCCCACGCCGCAATACCTGTCCCGAGAATATTACCCAGCAGCACGACGCCCCATAACCGCATAAGTAAGCCAACGTTGCTCATTGTCGGTTTTTGCATGACGGGTAGTACCGCAGTCACGGTGTTTTCGGTAAATAATTGCTGGCGGGCCATAATGACGATAATAAAACCAAAGGTATAACCTAGATTCTCCAGCAAGAAGCTGCCCGGCACACCTTCCAGTTCGACATGAAATATCCCTTTTGCCAGTAATGAAGCGCCCATCGACAGACCCGCCGCAATGGCTGACCACAGTAGTGCCATTGCGTCGCGTTCCAGCTCTTTTTCACCATCCTGGCGGATATGCTCATGAATTGCCATCGCCCTGGAGGGGAGTCGATCTTCATCTATTTCTATTTTTTTGCCACGCTCTTTTTCTTCGCTCTCAACTTCAATTTCGTCGCTGTGTTGATCAATTTTGTCGTTGTCCATGGTCTCTTCTCTTGAATTAGCACGTATAGCTAAAGCGTAGCGGCTTTTTTGCTCGCAACTGGCGGGAGTTACTCTGAAAATGTAGAAAAGGCCGCGTTTGCCTTTTTCTGTTTCCATAGAATCAAGTAGCCTACAGGGCGGCGATTACCAGGCTATGATCAAATCAGCAAATCAGGGCGTCTGGACATCAGTTGACGTGCTGTTACAATCGCCCACACCTAAACAGGCGGATACGGTATCGTTCCGTCATGGATGGCAAACTGCATAAGCCATAAAAAAACAGGGAGACATTTATGAAGCTTCGCCTGTCGGCGCTTGCTCTGGGAACTACGCTTCTGGTGGGGTGTGCGAGTTCCGGTACAGATCAGCAAGGGCGTTCTGACCCGTTAGAAGGGTTCAACCGCACCATGTACAACTTCAACTTCAACGTACTAGACCCGTATATTGTTCGACCGGTCGCTGTCGCCTGGCGTGATTATGTTCCGCAACCGGCGCGTAACGGTTTGAGCAACTTTACCGGCAACCTTGAAGAACCCGCGGTGATGGTGAACTACTTCTTGCAGGGCGACCCTTATCAGGGGATGGTCCACTTTACCCGCTTTTTCCTGAACACCATTTTGGGGATGGGTGGTTTTATTGATGTTGCAGGGATGGCGAACCCGAAACTGCAACGGACTGAACCTCACCGCTTCGGTAGTACGCTTGGTCATTATGGCGTGGGTTATGGGCCTTACGTCCAGTTACCGTTCTACGGTAGCTTCACGCTGCGTGATGACGGTGGTGATATGGCGGATGGTCTTTACCCGGTTCTATCCTGGCTGACCTGGCCGATGTCTGTGGGTAAATGGACGCTTGAAGGGATAGAAACTCGTGCGCAGTTGTTGGATTCCGACGGTCTGCTGCGTCAGTCGTCCGATCCTTATATTATGGTGCGCGAAGCGTACTTCCAGCGTCATGATTTCATCGCTAATGGCGGCGAACTCAAACCGCAGGAAAATCCGAACGCGCAAGCGATTCAGGATGATTTAAAAGATATCGATTCTGAATAAGAAACAAATAAAAAAGGTGAGTCGCAATACTCACCTTTTTTGTTGTTATCCCTCAATTACCACAAGTAAAAGGAGATAAACCGACAATGACCCGGACGTAATTATGTAAAAATACTGATGTTCGTCACTGACTATTTCCGATATTCAGCTGTTGAAAAATCAAAAAACTGGAAAAATAATTTAAATATCATCAAAATTAACACCTGGCGCATATAGTTGATTAATTTCATTTTGATATTTCGTCTGGCGATCTTGAAGCCTTTTTCAATGTTACCTTCGAGTTCCTTAAAGTGCTTATATATTTTTTGAGAATGGTCAACGTTAACTTCGTTACCGAATAAAGTAGAAACTATTTCTTTTGTATTCTCAAGTGTATATTTTCTATCATCCTCTTAATATTCATATCCTCTTGCTAGATTTGAAGGATTAAAAGCTTCGTTAAGTTCTCTCAGTCTTTCCCCTTTGAGTTCGTTTACAACTTGATGATCGAAACCTGTTGCAAATGATTCTGCAATGATTGCTTTACTGTGTTCAAACCACGCAGAAGCACTCCTGGCTTTTTTACTACAATATTGGGTGAGATTATCACCATCAATACGAAATCCTTTTTGAATGTGGTAGCCATCCTGATCGTAGTAACCGAGAGATAAGTAATCATTTCCATTTTTATTTTTAATTACAATAGCGAGAGAGTCGCCTTTTTTATCTTTACCGTACCAGGTAAATAAGCCCGTTAGTTCGCTTTTCCCGCTCTCATCGAATTCCGTTACCGTATGTCTGAGTTTGTGTGATATTTTATCGAAGATAAAACTTGGATCTTCATCATATATTTCTTTTATTGCGCTGAAGATCATTTTCTTGTTATTGATATCATGAGTATTCTCTACTATGTTTTCATTGATGATGGTTTGGCCGACTTTTTTGTTTTCATCGTTCGCGGGTGATTTTATTGGTTCTTGATTATCAATATCAATATCGTCTGTATCATTGGCGTCAATGCCAATATCACTACGATCATCAATACCACCATCAGTAAATTCAGCATTATTTATATCATCATGAGTCTTCTCAACTATGTTGTCATTAATGATAGTACGGGCGAGTTCTTTGTCTTTATAGCTCGCAAGTAATTTTATTGGTTCTTTGTTATCGATACCAATAGTAATATAGTCTGTATCATTGGAACCAATATTAATATAAGTAACTGAGGAATTATTAATATTAAATCTATCAGGATTGTCGTTTACTCGTATGGCGTTTTTTATAAGCTCAAGCAGATGTTTAATACAGGTGCTTATTCCTTCCTTACCATTAAAAAGGTTTTTGAACTCTTGTACTAATCCATTAACTTCATCATTGTTATTTTCATTGATGGATTCTGGGTAAGCTGCACTGGTATTGTTGATTGAAATAGATGGTAGCATGATTTTATTCCATTTTGATTGATTTGTTACAAATATATATTACCTAATGAAATAGACTATCAAAAAACGCTCATTTATTTAGAACCTATCTTTAATTTGAGTGTATGAGCGCACAATAGCCAGGGGGTTGAGTATCCTGGAAATTCAGAAAAGTAAACTCTTTGAGAAGGACGAGCAGAACGCCTGAAAATATGCGTTTCCCTTCAGGTTTGTCTGTGGATACCACTTACTGATTTGAAAGGGCTAGCTGCCATCAGGCTGTTTGCAAAACTCAGGAGGCAAGCAATGAGGAAACTACTTTCGGTGAAGTGGGGGAGTTAAAGTCACCTGCATAGCAGGTGACTTTATCCAGGCGAACGCGTTATCAGAACGCGTAGTTAAAGTTAGTACCGAACAGCCAGGCTTTACCTTCAGACTCGAACTGGTATGGGCCTTCGTTAATTTTCACGCTCTGACCGTGCATATAAGAAACACCAACGTCGACTGAAGCATCTTTATTAAATGCGTAAGTCGTACCTGCACTCAGCCAGAAACGGTCCTGGTCCGGAATGGAGATAGAACGATTCTGTGCCGGAACTGGGCTGTCATCAAAGGCGATACCGGTACGGAAGGTCCAGTTATCATCGTAGTAATAAGTGGTACCCAACGCGATGCGGTAAGCATCTTTAAAGCCTTCATGTTTCTGGAACAGCGTGTCGCCACTGGTTGAGGTCGCTTTCAGCTGCTGGAATTGACTCCAGCTGGTGTAAGCCAGGCTATAGTGAATCGCCCACTGCGGATCAACACGGTTATAACCCGACACTTCCCACATTTCAGGCAGGTTCAGCGTCAGATAACCCGATTGCGTTGCGCCACCTGTGGCGGTAGGAATTGGCAAGCCGTAGTTATTAAACGCACGATTAAGATCGCTGCTGTAGTTACCTTTGAAGTCAATTTTCACTTCAGAACGGTAGGTCAGTGCATAGCGGTTATTTTTATCCAGTTCATACAGGATACCGGCGTTCCAGCCAAAGCCCCACTGGTTACCGTTCAGATGAGCGATTTTGGTATTACTGTCGATACCGTTGGCGGTAGCTGCCAATGCTTGCCCTTGAGGAGTCTTCCAGGCAGGAGATTGCATAATCTGACCGGCAACCAGCTGCCCCAGATCGCCTGCGAAACGTTCAATTTTCGCGCGAGCGTAGACGGCGTTGAAACCAAGACCAAAGCTCCATGCATTATTTAAGCGATACGCACCGCTTAAGTTCAGGTTCATGGTTTCAAGGTCGGTTGTACCCCCGACAGAGCCGCCTGCATAAGTATCGTTAAACTCTGTTGCCAGGCCATAGTTAGAGGTAATAGAAGCGCCCCAACCAAATTGGTCGTTAATCGGTGCAACAAAGTGCATGTTCGGAACCCATGCCGTAGGCGCGATGTTATCGGCTTTCAGGCTACGACCAGATGGAGATGTTCCGCTGATATTTACATCCGGGTCAATATAAACCGCACCCGCAGAAAATGTCGGGCGGTCAAACATGGTAATCAATGCGGGGTTACGGCTGACGTTACCTGCATCATCGGCAATTGCGCCTTCCCCTGAATAAGCCCGGCCCAGGCCAGAGGAAGAAAATTCGTTTAACTGAAAGCCTGCCGACCAGGCCTGGGTGGAGATAAGTGCCACTGCGACTGCGAGAGCAGACTTTGTAAACAGGGTTTTCTGGCTCATGACCATAACCTCAATGATTTATTTTTATACAAACTATGTTACGTGCTGTAACAGGAGCGCGAAGTGTAGGGTCTGAGGTACATCTTAGAAATCAGACCAGTGGCGAGAGTATAGGTCGGACCAGCTGGAATGTTGCAAGTATGTTTCTATCTTTTTTCAAATATGATCTAAGAAACGCGATCCAGCTGGCAAAATTTGGAGGTGGCGCACTCATGGATTCGGGTGAATTTTGTTTTAGATCATTTTTAAGTGTGATTTCGGTCACTTATCCGATTTTGCAGAATTAACAACTGGAGCAGCACTTTCCGGAAGCGTAAAATATCCACAACGTTTATCTGGCACCTTGGGTGCACATACAGAGGAAATCAACGATGAGTAAATGTAGTGCTGATGAAACCCCGGTTTGCTGCTGTATGGATGTTGGCACCATTATGGACAACTCCGACTGCACCGCGTCTTACAGCCGCGTGTTTGCAAACCGCGCAGAAGCAGAACAAACGCTGGCGGCGCTGACTGAGAAAGCCCGTAGCGTGGAATCCGAACCGTGCAAAATCTCCCCGACTTTCACTGAAGAGTCTGATGGTGTGCGCCTGGATATCGATTTCACTTTTGCCTGCGAAGCTGAAATGCTGATCTTCCAGCTGGGTCTGCGTTAATTCCTCTCGGGTACGTACGCCCCTGTCAATTGCTGGCAGGGCGTTTTCTTTTCTCTTCTTCTTTTCTCTCTGTGTCATAGCTCCCACTTTCCCTTTTCTCCGCTTGGCTAAATGTAAAAAAATGGTTAAGACTATGATCAGGTCAGACCACTTTATTTATTTTTTTACAGGGGAGTGTTATGGGTCAGGTTTTACCGCTGGTTACCCGCCAGGGCGATCGTATCGCCATTGTTAGCGGTTTACGTACGCCTTTTGCCCGCCAGGCGACGGCTTTTCATGGCATTCCCGCGGTTGATTTAGGGAAGATGGTGGTAGGCGAACTGCTGGCACGCAGCGAGATCCCCGCCGAAGTGATTGAACAACTGGTCTTTGGTCAGGTCGTACAAATGCCTGAAGCTCCCAACATTGCGCGTGAAATTGTTCTCGGTACTGGAATGAATGTGCATACCGATGCTTACAGCGTCAGCCGCGCTTGCGCTACCAGTTTCCAGGCGGTTTCAAACGTCGCAGAAAGCCTGATGGCGGGGACTATCCGAGCGGGGATTGCCGGTGGGGCAGATTCCTCTTCGGTATTGCCAATTGGCGTCAGTAAAAAACTGGCGCGCGTGCTGGTTGATGTCAACAAAGCCCGCACAATGAGCCAGCGTCTGAAACTCTTCTCTCGCCTACGTTTGCGCGACTTAATGCCCGTACCACCTGCGGTAGCAGAATATTCTACCGGCTTGCGGATGGGCGACACTGCAGAGCAAATGGCGAAAACCTACGGCATCACCCGAGAACAGCAAGATGCATTAGCGCACCGTTCGCATCAGCGTGCCGCTCAGGCATGGTCAGACGGAAAACTCAAAGAAGAGGTGATGACTGCCTTTATCCCTCCTTATAAACAACTGCTCGCGGAAGACAACAATATTCGCGGTAATTCCTCGCTTGCTGATTACGCAAAGCTGCGTCCGGCGTTTGATCGTAAACACGGAACGGTAACGGCGGCGAACAGTACGCCGCTGACCGATGGCGCAGCGGCGGTGATCCTGATGACTGAATCCCGGGCGAAAGAATTAGGGCTGGTACCGCTGGGATATCTGCGCAGCTACGCATTTACCGCTATCGATGTCTGGCAGGACATGTTGCTCGGTCCAGCCTGGTCAACACCGCTGGCGCTGGAGCGTGCCGGTTTGACGATGAGCGATCTGACATTGATTGATATGCACGAAGCCTTTGCCGCCCAGACGTTGGCCAATATTCAGCTACTGGGGAGCGAACGTTTTGCTCGCGACGTACTGGGGCGTGCGCATGCCACCGGTGAAGTGGACGATAGCAAATTTAACGTGCTTGGTGGCTCGATTGCATACGGGCATCCCTTCGCGGCGACCGGCGCGCGGATGATTACCCAGACATTGCATGAACTTCGCCGTCGCGGCGGTGGATTTGGTTTAGTTACCGCCTGTGCTGCCGGTGGGCTTGGCGCGGCAATGGTTCTGGAGGCGGAATAATGGAAATGGCATCAGCGTTTACTCTTAATGTTCGTCTGGACAACATTGCTATCATCACCATCGACGTACCGGGTGAGAAAATGAATACCCTGAAGGCGGAGTTTGCCTCGCAGGTGCGCGCCATTATTAAGCAACTCCGTGAAAACAAAGAGTTGCGAGGCGTGGTGTTTGTCTCCGCTAAACCGGACAACTTCATTGCTGGCGCAGACATCAACATGATCGGCAACTGCAAAACGGCGCAAGAAGCGGAAGCTCTGGCGCGGCAGGGCCAACAGTTGATGGCGGAGATTCATGCTTTGCCCATTCCGGTTATCGCGGCTATTCATGGCGCTTGCCTGGGTGGTGGGCTGGAGTTGGCGCTGGCGTGCCACGGTCGCGTTTGTACTGACGATCCTAAAACGGTGCTCGGTTTGCCTGAAGTACAACTTGGATTGTTACCCGGTTCAGGCGGCACCCAGCGTTTACCGCGTCTGATAGGCGTCAGCACAGCATTAGAGATGATCCTCACCGGAAAACAACTTCGGGCGAAACAGGCATTAAAGCTGGGGCTGGTGGATGACGTTGTTCCGCACTCCATTCTGCTGGAAGCCGCTGTTGAGCTGGCAAAGAAGGATCGCCCATCTTCCCGCCCTCTACCTGTACGCGAGCGTATTCTGGCGGGGCCGTTAGGTCGTGCGCTGCTGTTCAAAATGGTCGGCAAGAAAACAGAACACAAAACTCAAGGCAATTATCCGGCGACAGAACGCATCCTGGAGGTTGTTGAAACGGGATTAGCGCAGGGCACCAGCAGTGGCTATGACGCTGAAGCACGGGCGTTTGGCGAACTGGCGATGACGCCACAATCGCAAGCTTTGCGTAGTATCTTTTTTGCCAGTACGGAAGTGAAGAAAGATCCCGGTAGTGATGCGCCGCCTGCGCCATTAAACAGCGTGGGAATTTTAGGTGGTGGCTTGATGGGCGGCGGTATTGCTTATGTCACTGCTTGTAAAGCGGGGCTTCCGGTCAGAATTAAAGATATCAACCCGCAGGGCATAAATCATGCACTGAAGTACAGTTGGGATCAGCTTGATGGCAAAGTGCGCCGTCGCCATCTCAAAGCCAGCGAACGTGACAAACAGCTGGCATTAATCTCCGGAACGACGGACTATCGCGGCTTTGCCCATCGCGATCTGATTATTGAAGCGGTGTTTGAAAATCTCGAATTGAAACAACAGATGGTGGCGGAAGTTGAGCAAAATTGCGCCGCTCATACCATCTTTGCTTCGAATACGTCATCTTTACCGATTGGTGATATCGCCGCTCACGCCACGCGACCTGAGCAAGTTATCGGCCTGCATTTCTTCAGTCCGGTGGAAAAAATGCCGCTGGTGGAGATTATTCCTCATGCGGGTACATCAGCGCAAACCATCGCCACTACGGTAAAACTGGCGAAAAAACAGGGCAAAACGCCCATTGTCGTGCGTGACAAAGCCGGGTTTTACGTCAATCGCATCTTAGCGCCTTACATTAATGAAGCTATCCGCATGCTGACCGAAGGTGAACGGGTAGAGCACATTGATGCCGCGCTAGTGAAATTTGGTTTTCCGGTAGGTCCAATCCAACTTTTGGATGAGGTAGGAATCGACACCGGGACTAAAATTATTCCTGTACTGGAAGCCGCTTATGGAGAACGTTTTAGCGCGCCTGCAAATGTTGTTTCTTCAATTTTGAACGACGATCGCAAAGGCAGAAAAAATGGTCGGGGTTTCTATCTTTATGGTCAGAAAGGGCGTAAAAGCAAAAAACAGGTCGATCCTGCCATTTACCCGCTCATTGGCGCACAAGGGCAGGGGCGGCTCTCCGCACCGCAGGTTGCTGAACGGTGTGTGATGTTGATGCTGAATGAAGCAGTACGTTGTGTTGATGAGCAGGTTATCCGTAGCGTGCGTGACGGGGATATTGGCGCGGTATTTGGCATTGGTTTTCCGCCATTTCTCGGTGGACCGTTCCGCTATATCGATTCTCTCGGCGCGGGCGAAGTGGTTGCAATAATGCAACGACTGGCCACGCAGTATGGTTCACGTTTTACCCCTTGCGAGCGTTTAGTCGAGATGGGTGCGCGTGGGGAAAGTTTTTGGAAAACAACTGCAACTGACCTGCAATAAGAAGGTCAAAGCTATATGAATCCGCGCTGAATGGCGGATTGTTGGTCAAAATGTAAACGCATATTGACTATACTTACGCCATTGAGGTAAAAAACAGCGTTTCATTCGGTGAATGGATAAGGCACAATGCCGGCCACCGTTTTCTTTCTCTGGTTTCAGATGAAAGAAAACGGGCGAATCTGGTTAACAAAAGCGGTGCAATATGCAAGTTTTTATCATGCGTCACGGCGACGCAGCCCTCGATGCCGCCAGTGATTCGGTTCGTCCTCTGACTACTAATGGTTGTGACGAATCTCGCCTGATGGCGAACTGGCTGAAAGGTCAAAAAGTGGAAATCGAACGCGTTCTGGTGAGCCCGTTCCTGCGAGCCGAGCAAACACTGGAGGAAGTAGGGGATTGTCTGAACCTGCCTTCCAGTGCAGAAGTTCTGCCGGAGTTAACGCCCTGCGGCGATGTTGGTCTGGTCAGTGCCTATTTGCAGGCGTTGACCAATGAAGGTGTTGCTTCGGTGTTGGTTATCTCCCACTTACCGTTAGTTGGGTATCTGGTCGCCGAGTTATGTCCGGGCGAAACGCCGCCTATGTTTACCACCTCGGCCATTGCCAGCGTAACGCTTGATGAAAGCGGAAAAGGCGAGTTCAACTGGCAGATGAGCCCGTGTAATTTGAAGATGGCGAAAGCTATCTGATTCGTTTGAAAAAATGCCCGATGTAAGCTGTACATCGGGCATTTGTCTTTTTGCAATAGTATAAATTCACTAAAAACCCTTCACGGAGTTGGTATGCTGCGATGATGATTTCATCGCACTCTTTCCTCTGCTTCCCTATTAATTTCTGATGAAATGAGACTAAGTTGTAATATATTCTTACAAATTATAAAGCTAATGGAACAATTAACAGTAAAAAAGAAATGATATTTTTGTGTCTTGATTTAATATTGTTTGTGATGCTTTAATATTATATCTTCAAAAAATACAATTTCAAAATTAATCTAAGATCGTCTTTTTTGTATACATTTCCCATAAATTTTAATTATGTAAAAGATGTTTTCTAAGCATTTTATTTGTTTTTTATAAGTAAACTCTCAAAATTTCACCTTTTTGATTATATGTTAAGTGCTCCTTAATTCACTGTTAAGTAAATATAATTTGAAACAATAAAGACAAAATATCACCATCCGCCCACACCAAAGAATATCTTCTTATGCGACCTATTTTCTTGTTAGTTAGATCGGATAGCTTATTCAATGGCTGGGTATAAATAATTGCTATTGACTGAATCAATGTATTGCAATGTTTATATTTTTAATTATTTATGGTTTAAGGACAAATAATGAGTAAGTTTGTAAAAACAGCTATTGCTGCAACAATGGTAATGGGTGCGTTCGCTTCTACTTCAACAATCGCCGCTGGCAACAATGGTACAGCACGTTTCTACGGCACCATTGAAGATTCCCCGTGCTCCATCGTTCCTGATGATCACAAACTGGAAGTTGATATGGGTGACATTGGTTCAGGGATCCTGAAAAACAACGGGACTTCTACACCGAAAGCTTTCCAGATCCATCTGCAAGACTGTGTGTTTGACACCCAGACAACGATGACCACTACCTTCACCGGTAACGCGTCTTCTACCAACAGCGGCAATTACTACACCATTTACAATACCGATACTGGTGCGGCATTTAACAATGTCAGCCTGGCCATTGGTGACGCTCAGGGAACCTCTTATAAAAGCGGCGCGGGTATCGAACAGAAAATCGTAAACGATACGGCGACCAACAAAGGCAAAGCGAAGCAGACGCTGGACTTTAAAGCCTGGCTGGTGGGCGCTGCTGATGCGCCAGATTTAGGTAACTTCGAAGCCAACACGACTTTCCAGATTACTTATCTCTAAGTGATACCCCCATAGCTTTCGGGCTATGGGGTTTTTTAAATGGAATTTGCGCCAATTATAATAATTACGGATGGATACGTGTATGCCTGACCATTCTCTTTTCCGATTACGGGTGCTTCCCTGCTGCATTGCGCTGGCAATGTCCGGGAGTTATGTCAATGCCTGGGCTGAAGATGAAATTCAGTTTGACTCTCGTTTTCTGGAATTAAAAGACGACACGAAAATCGATCTGAAGCGATTTTCCAGCCAGGGATATGTCGAACCCGGAAAATACAATTTACAGGTTCAGCTAAATAAACAACCGCTGGCGGAAGAATACGATATTTACTGGTACGCCTCTGAGAACGATGCCAGTAAAACCTATGCCTGCCTGACGCCTGAACTGGTCGCGCAGTTTGGCTTAAAAGAGGATGTGGCAAAAAACCTGCAATGGATCCACGACGGCAAATGCCTGAAACCCGGTCAACTGGAAGGCATTGATATTAAAGCTGACCTGAGTCAGTCAGCGTTAGTCATTTCATTACCCCAGGCTTACCTTGAATATACCGACACCGACTGGGACCCACCTTCACGCTGGGATGACGGTATTTCTGGTTTAATTGCTGACTACAGTATTACCGCCCAGACACGACATGAAGAAAATGGCGGGGATGACAGCAATGAAATCAGCGGCAACGGAACGGTTGGGGTTAACCTCGGCGCATGGCGTCTGCGAGCTGACTGGCAGACCGACTACCAGCACAGCAAAAGCAATGATGAAGATGTTATCAACGGTGATGACACGCAAAAAAACTGGGAGTGGAGCCGCTACTACGCCTGGCGGGCTTTACCGTCGCTAAAAGCCAAACTTGGCCTTGGCGAAGACTACCTTAATTCTGATATTTTCGACGGCTTTAACTACGTGGGTGGCAGTATCAGCACCGACGATCAAATGTTGCCGCCGAATCTGCGCGGCTATGCGCCGGATATCTCCGGCGTGGCGCACACCACCGCGAAAGTGACCGTCAGCCAGATGGGCCGCGTGATTTACGAAACTCAGGTCCCGGCGGGGCCGTTCCGTATCCAGGATCTTGGCGATTCCGTCTCCGGTACGCTGCATATCCGCATTGAAGAGCAGAACGGTCAGGTGCAGGAATATGACATCAACACCGCCTCGATGCCGTTCCTGACCCGCCCCGGCCAGGTGCGCTATAAGCTGATGATGGGCCGCCCGCAGGAGTGGGGGCATCATGTTGAAGGTGGTTTCTTCTCCGGCGGCGAAGCTTCATGGGGGATTGCCAACGGCTGGTCGCTGTACGGCGGGGCGCTGGCAGATGAACACTATCAGTCGGCGGCGCTTGGCGTCGGTCGCGACCTGTCTGTCTTTGGCGCAGTCGCCTTTGATATCACCCACTCGCATACCCGCCTGGATAAAGAGACCGCCTACGGTAAAGGTTCACTGGACGGTAACTCGTTTCGCGTGAGCTATTCCAAGGACTTTGATGAACTGAACAGCCGCGTCACCTTTGCCGGATACCGCTTCTCGGAAGAGAACTTTATGACCATGAGCGAGTATCTCGATGCCAGCGACAGCGAAATGGTGCGCACCGGCAACGACAAAGAGATGTACACCGCCACCTATAACCAGAACTTCAGGGATGCCGGTGTGTCTGTTTATCTCAACTACACCCGCCATACCTACTGGGATCGCGACGAGCAGACCAACTACAACGTTATGCTCTCGCACTACTTCAACTTGGGCAGTATCCGCAACATGAGCATTTCTATGACCGGATACCGCTACGAGTATGACAACCAGGCCGATAAAGGTGTGTACATATCGCTCAGTATGCCGTGGGGTGACAGCAGCACCATCAGCTATAACGGCAACTACGGCAGCGGTTCGGACAGCAGCCAGGTAGGGTATTTCAGCCGTGTCGATGACGCAACCCATTACCAGTTGAACGTGGGAACCAGTGACAATCATTCCAGCGTTGATGGCTATTACAGCCACGATGGATCGCTTGCGCAGGTGGATCTCAGCGCCAACTACCATGAAGGGCAGTACACCTCGGCAGGGATTTCACTCCAGGGCGGGGCAACGCTCACCGCGCAGGGCGGCGCGCTCCACCGTACCCAGAATATGGGCGGCACGCGTCTGCTGATTGATGCCGACGGTGTGGCCGGTGTTCCGGTGGAAGGAAACGGTGCAGCGGTTTACACCAATATGTTCGGTAAGGCCGTGGTGGCAGACGTCAACAACTACTACCGCAATCAGGCCTATATCGACCTTAACAACCTGCCGGAAAACGCCGAAGCCACCCAGTCCGTGGTGCAGGCCACGCTTACCGAAGGAGCCATTGGCTACCGTAAGTTTTCGGTTATCAGCGGGCAAAAAGCGATGGCGGTATTGCGCCTGCAAGATGGCAGTCATCCGCCGTTTGGCGCGGAAGTGAAAAATGACAACGCGCAGAACGTTGGTCTGGTTGACGATGACGGCAACGTCTACCTCGCGGGCGTCAAACCTGGCGAGCATATGACCGTTTCATGGGGCGGTGTGGCCCACTGCGACATTCATCTGCCAGACCCGCTGCCAGCCGATCTATTCAATGGCCTGTTATTGCCATGCCAGCAAACAGGGGCGATATCTCCTTCGGTGCCCAATGAAATTAAGCCGGTGATCCAGGAGCAGACTCAGCAGGTCACGCCAATGGAACCGCCAGTATCGGTATCAGCCAATTAATAACGTGATTAAGGAATGATCCATGACGAATCTATTTTCTGCCAAAACGGTCGCAACCACGCTGGTGTTTCTGATAACTGCCACCAGCTTGCAAGCCCAGGCATCGGTCACGCCAGACCGTACCCGTTTGATTTTTAACGAAAGTGATAAATCAATCAGCGTCACGCTGCGCAATAACGACCCGAAAATGCCGTATCTGGCACAAAGCTGGATGGAAGATGAACAGGGTAACAAGATTAGCTCGCCACTGACGGTACTGCCGCCGGTGCAGCGCATCGATTCCATGATGAACGGTCAGGTGAAGGTACAGGGCATGCCGGATATCAACAAGCTGCCTGCCGACCGCGAGAGCGTGTTCTATTTCAACGTGCGTGAGATCCCGCCGAAATCGAACAAACCCAACACGTTACAGATTGCGCTGCAAACGCGCATCAAGCTGTTCTGGCGACCAAAGGCGCTGGAAAACGTCAGCATGAAAAATCCATGGCAGCATAAGGTGACCTTAACCCGCAGCGGCCAGGAGTTTACTGTCAATAACCCGACGCCGTACTTCGTGGTTATCAGTAACGCTAGTGCACAAAAAAATGGCAATCCGGCAGCGGGATTTTCCCCCATGGTGATATCGCCAAAAACCTCTGTGCCGTTAAAAGTCAAAATGGATAGCGTCCCGGTGCTGACCTACGTTAACGACTATGGCGCACGGATGCCGCTGTATTTTAAATGTGGCGGCGATACCTGCCAGGTGGATGCAGAGCAGAGCCGCAAAGGCTGATGCCGGGAGAGTCTGATGAGAAGAATTTTACTGGCAGGCTCGGGCATTGCGCTGCTGGCCTGTAACGTGGCGTGGAATGTTGCCAGTGCGGAAACCAGACCCATCACTCTGGAGCTTAAAGTCAGGGTGGATGCGCCGCCGCCCTGTACCGTTACCGGTAGTGCGGTGGAGTTTGGCGATGTGCTGATCGCCAGCATTGATGGCAACAACTACCGCCAGAACGCGGGCTACACCCTCGACTGTTCGGGGCGTCTGGAAGATGACCTGCGGATGCAACTGAAAGGCACTACCACCACGGTGAACGGTGAAACTGTGCTGGATGCAGGCATTGCCGGGTTTGGCATCCGTATCGAAAACGCCGCCGATAACTCCCTGTTTTCCATTGGTGAAAATAACTGGACGTCTTTTGCGTTTAACAGCCTGCCGCAGCTGAAGGCGGTGCCGGTAAAACAAAGCGGCGTGCAACTCGCGCCAGCGGAATTTAACGCCAGTATGACGATGGTGGTGGATTACCAATGAAACGACTCGCACTTTTGCTGATTTGTGGTGTATGCGGTGGCGTTCAGGCCTCACCGGATATCACCTTTCACGGCACGCTGGTGTCGCCGCCTGCCTGCACCATCAACGAAGGCCGGACCATTGAGCTGGAATTTCGCGATGTGCTTATCGACAGTATTGATGGCAACTACGCCCGCCAGGAGGTGCCGTACACCATCAAATGTGACTCCGACGTTCGCAATGAGGCCTGGGAGATGACGCTCACCTGGACGGGCACGCAAACCAGCTACAACGACGCAGCCATCGAAACCGATGTTCCGGGATTCGGTATTCAGCTTTTGCAGAACGGGCAGCGTTTTCAGCTTAATACCCCGCTGACCATTAACGCCACGGATTTGACACAAAAGCCGAAGCTGGAGGCTGTACCGGTTAAAGCGAGCGGCGCCACATTAAATGACGGCGCGTTTTCAGCGTACGCAACATTACGGGTGGATTATCAATGAAAACAACGACCGGATGTATGCTCCTGACAGGCCTGTTGCTTGCCGCCAGCGGAACCACGTTGGCGGCGGACAATCTGCATTTTTACGGCAATTTATTGAGTAAATCCTGCACCCTGGTGGTGGATGGCGAACTGCTGGCGGAAGTGCATTTCCCCACCGTTAGCAGTCAGGATTTAATGGTTGCGGGGCAGTCTTCCAGGGTGCCGGTGGTCTTTAAGTTGAAAGATTGCAAAGGCCCGGCGGATTACCAGGTCAAAGTCACCCTGACCGGTACGGAAGACAGCGAACAGCCAGGGTTTCTGGCGCTTGACCCGACTTCGGGTGCGCAGGGGGTAGGGATTGGTATGGAAAAGTCCGATGGAACCTTGGTGCCGCTTAATGACACAACTGGCGCGACTTTCAATCTCAGTGACGGCGCGAATAGCCTCAATTTTAATGCGTGGTTACAGGCGAAAAGCGGTCGTGACGTAACTTCAGGTGAGTTCAGCGCCAGCCTGACCGCCACTTTTGAGTACATTTAAGATGAAACTACTACGAAATTTTATGGGCTTGCTGACGCTGATGGTATTGAGCCTGACGGCCCAGGCGCAGACATTTCAGATGTATACGCCTATGGGGGTTCCAAGCTTCCTGGCAAAAATAGTGTTTAGTCTGGAGGTTGTTACCCCTGCAGGCGTTTATACAGGCACCTATCAGTCGCATAATTCCATGATGCTTCAAGTTGGTAATTTAGACTTAATAAGTTGGAACGGTCCGTCTTCAATACCTGCACCTACCGTATATTTGGACCATTCGGACGGCTTACCTATGTCTAGTTGTCCTGGCCTTTCCAGTGTACCTGCGACCGACAACGGCTGGGATTGTTATTCTGCTGATTTAAAAGTCACTGTAACCGGGGATGTGCAGGGGTGTCCGTGGTTAGTGTCAAGCCAGATTACTACCACGGACAAGGGGAATGTAGGGGCTACCTATGTCGGCCCTAAAGTCCATAACTCCGTCTGTCCGTCAATTCCGCTGACGACATATGATGTTTCCTGGGATGAGAATACGGTGAAGCATAAAAAAACATTAAATCTGCAATCCACAGGGGGGATCATTGAGGCAACCCTGTCGACCTATTTAATGGAAAGTCAGAAGTTGTGTGATGGTAGCCTGTTTGACGAGCGCGGGGCTAATTGCCGTTTTGTTTCGCAGATGATCACCTTTACCGCATCAGGCTGCGATGATGCCAAAGTGACGGTGACGCCGGTTCCGCATCCGATTACTGACAGGCAACTGCATGATATTGTGGTGCGCGTAGATACCAGCGCATTGCAGCCTATTGATTCAACGTGTCGCTTTCAGTATGTGTTGAATATGTTCTAGCACGCCGCATCCGGCGGTTGTGTGCTGATGCCTGATGCGACGCTGACGCGTCTTATCAGGCCTACAAATGAATGACAACGTATTGAATTTGCACACTTTGTAGGCCGGATAAGGCGTTCACGCCACATCCGGCATTCGGTGCCAGTGCCACATCCGGCACTTAATATTCACGGCAACTCTGGCGGCAACCACTCTTCCACTTCAATCAACACCAGCAACGCTGCATCTCCGCCGTACTCTTTCGGTGCCTGGTGAAATGCCATTACATGCGGATGTTGCGCCAGCCACAGCGGCGTTTGCTGTTTCAAAATATGCTTCCCGTGCCCGTGCATTACGCATGCGCAAAACACATGTTCACGACGGCAGGCGGCAATCAACGCGCCCAGTTCCTGCTTGGCCTGCAGCTGCGTCAGACCGTGTAAATCCAAAAACAATTCCGGCGAATAATCACCGCGTCGCAACTTCTTCGCCTCAAAATGACTCACATCCGGGCGAACATATTTAACCGGACCTTCGGTATTTAATAACGGCTGAAACTCATCGGAGAAATAATGGCTGGCATCAGCCTGCTCCTGGATCAAGCGTTTCACCGGCACTTCGCTGATTTTCTTACGCTGCGGTCGGTGGACAATCGTGTCCTGCTTAATCTTGCGAGTCCCCGCCATCAACTGGCGAAACAGAGCCTGGTCCTCCTCGCTAAGTGTTGTTTTCTTTTTCATTTATCTGTCTCTATTTCTAATTTTCCTACAGTTTACCCGACTCGTAGCGCAATCGATCGTTTTAAACGTATTTTTCCTCACTCACCGCGCGTGAATGCTGATTTATCGTCA
The DNA here is from genome assembly GCF_022354085.1 of Shigella dysenteriae. NCBI lineage: Bacteria > Pseudomonadati > Pseudomonadota > Gammaproteobacteria > Enterobacterales > Enterobacteriaceae > Shigella > Shigella dysenteriae. The sequence continues at coordinate 3,277,497 of NZ_CP055055.1, read as the reverse complement.
TCTTCATGGCAAACTAGCCGCCGAAATTATTGCGATCATGCCCTGGAGGAATACGTGGATAAAATTTTCGTTGATGAAGCAGTAAATGAGCTGCAAACCATTCAGGACATGTTGCGCTGGTCGGTAAGCCGCTTCAGCGCGGCAAATATCTGGTACGGTCACGGCACCGATAACCCGTGGGATGAAGCCGTGCAGCTGGTATTGCCGTCGCTCTACCTGCCGCTGGATATTCCGGAAGATATGCGCACCGCGCGTCTGACCTCCAGCGAAAAACACCGTATTGTTGAACGCGTGATCCGCCGCGTCAACGAACGCATTCCGGTTGCTTACCTGACCAACAAAGCGTGGTTCTGCGGCCATGAATTTTACGTCGATGAACGTGTGCTGGTGCCGCGCTCGCCGATTGGTGAACTGATCAACAATAAATTTGCCGGACTTATCAGCAAGCAACCGCAGCATATTTTAGATATGTGTACCGGTAGCGGCTGCATCGCCATTGCCTGTGCTTATGCCTTCCCGGATGCGGAAGTCGACGCGGTGGATATCTCTCCCGACGCGCTGGCGGTTGCCGAACAGAACATCGAAGAACACGGTCTGATCCACAACGTCATTCCGATTCGTTCCGATCTGTTCCGTGATTTGCCGAAAGTGCAGTACGACCTGATCGTCACTAACCCGCCGTATGTCGATGCGGAAGATATGTCCGACCTGCCAAACGAATACCGTCACGAGCCGGAACTGGGCCTGGCATCTGGCACTGACGGCCTGAAACTGACGCGTCGCATTCTCGGTAACGCGGCAGATTACCTTGCTGATGATGGTGTGCTGATTTGTGAAGTCGGCAACAGCATGGTACATCTTATGGAACAATATCCGGATGTTCCGTTCACCTGGCTGGAGTTTGATAACGGCGGCGATGGTGTGTTTATGCTCACCAAAGAGCAGCTGCTGGCGGCCCGTGAACATTTCGCGATTTATAAAGATTAAGTAAACACGCAAACACAACAATAACGGAGCCGTGATGGCTGGAAACACAATTGGACAACTCTTTCGCGTAACCACCTTCGGCGAATCGCACGGGCTGGCGCTCGGCTGCATCGTCGATGGTGTTCCGCCGGGCATTCCGCTGACGGAAGCGGACCTGCAACATGACCTTGATCGTCGTCGCCCTGGGACATCGCGCTATACCACCCAGCGTCGTGAGCCAGATCAGGTCAAAATTCTCTCCGGTGTTTTTGAAGGTGTTACTACCGGCACCAGCATTGGTTTGTTGATCGAAAATACCGATCAGCGTTCTCAGGATTATAGTGCGATTAAGGACGTTTTCCGTCCTGGCCATGCCGATTACACCTACGAACAAAAATACGGTCTGCGCGATTATCGCGGCGGTGGACGTTCTTCCGCCCGCGAAACCGCCATGCGCGTGGCGGCAGGGGCGATTGCCAAAAAATATCTCGCCGAGAAATTTGGTATTGAAATCCGCGGCTGCCTGACCCAGATGGGCGACATTCCGCTGGATATCAAAGACTGGTCGCAGGTCGAGCAAAATCCGTTTTTTTGCCCGGACCCCGACAAAATCGACGCGTTAGACGAGTTGATGCGTGCGCTGAAAAAAGAGGGCGATTCCATCGGCGCGAAAGTCACCGTTGTAGCCAGTGGTGTCCCCGCCGGACTTGGCGAGCCGGTCTTTGACCGCCTGGATGCCGACATCGCCCATGCGCTGATGAGCATCAACGCGGTGAAAGGCGTGGAAATTGGCGACGGTTTTGACGTAGTGGCGCTGCGCGGCAGCCAGAATCGCGACGAAATCACCAAAGACGGTTTCCAGAGCAACCATGCGGGCGGCATTCTTGGCGGTATCAGCAGCGGGCAGCAAATCATTGCCCATATGGCGCTGAAACCGACCTCCAGCATTACCGTGCCGGGGCGCACCATTAACCGCTTTGGCGAAGAAGTTGAGATGATCACCAAAGGCCGTCACGATCCTTGTGTCGGGATCCGCGCCGTGCCGATCGCAGAAGCGATGCTGGCGATCGTATTAATGGATCACCTGTTACGGCAGCGGGCGCAAAATGCCGATGTGAAGACTGATATTCCACGCTGGTAAAAAATGAACAAAACCGCGATTGCGCTGCTGGCCCTGCTTGCCAGTAGCGCCAGCCTGGCAGCGACGCCGTGGCAAAAAATAACCCAACCTGTGCCGGGTAGCGCACAATCGATAGGCAGTTTTTCTAATGGCTGTATCGTCGGCGCTGACACGCTGCCGATACAGTCCGAACATTATCAGGTCATGCGTACCGATCAGCGTCGCTATTTCGGTCACCCGGACCTGGTGGTGTTTATCCAGCGTCTGAGTAGCCAGGTGAGCAATCTGGGCATGGGTACGGTGCTGATTGGCGATATGGGGATGCCCGCTGGTGGGCGCTTCAACGGCGGTCATGCCAGCCACCAGACCGGACTGGATGTCGATATCTTTCTGCAACTGCCGAAAACTCGCTGGACCTCCGCGCAGCTCTTGCGCCCGCAAGCACTGGACTTAGTTTCCCGCGACGGTAAACACGTTGTCTCCACGCTGTGGAAGCCAGAAATTTTCAGCTTGATCAAACTCGCCGCCCAGGACAAAGACGTCACGCGCATTTTTGTTAATCCGGCGATTAAACAACAACTTTGCCTTGATGCGGGCACCGATCGCGACTGGTTGCGCAAAGTGCGACCCTGGTTCCAGCATCGCGCGCATATGCATGTACGATTACGTTGCCCTGCCGATAGTCTGGAGTGTGAAGATCAACCTTTACCGCCACCAGGCGATGGTTGCGGGGCAGAACTGCAAAGCTGGTTTGAACCTCCAAAACCGGGAACAACAAAGCCTGAGAAGAAGACACCGCCTCCGTTGCCGCCTTCCTGCCAGGCGCTACTGGATGAGCACGTGATCTGATGGAAACGTTTAATAGCCTGTTTATGGTTTCCCCGCTGTTGCTGGGAGTTCTCTTTTTTGTCGCCATGCTGGCGGGATTTATCGACTCGATTGCCGGTGGCGGTGGGTTACTCACCATTCCGGCATTGATGGCAGCGGGGATGTCTCCCGCTAATGCGCTGGCAACCAATAAACTGCAAGCCTGCGGCGGCTCTATTTCCGCCACTATCTACTTTATTCGCCGCAAAGTGGTTAGTTTAAGCGATCAGAAACTCAATATCGCCATGACCTTTATCGGCTCAATGAGCGGCGCACTGCTGGTGCAATACGTTCAGGCTGATGTCTTACGGCAGATTTTGCCCATTCTGGTGATTTGTATCGGCCTCTATTTCTTGCTGATGCCAAAGCTGGGTGAAGAAGATCGCCAGCGCCGGATGTACGGTTTACCCTTCGCGTTAATTGCCGGTGGCTGCGTCGGTTTTTACGACGGATTCTTTGGTCCGGCAGCCGGATCGTTTTACGCGCTGGCCTTTGTTACGCTGTGCGGATTCAACCTCGCCAAAGCCACGGCTCACGCCAAATTACTCAACGCAACGTCAAACATCGGCGGTTTACTGCTGTTTATTCTCGGCGGCAAAGTGATTTGGGCGACGGGCTTTGTGATGCTGGTGGGGCAGTTCCTCGGCGCGCGCATGGGTTCAAGACTGGTGTTGAGCAAAGGACAAAAACTGATCCGCCCGATGATCGTTATCGTCTCGGCGGTGATGAGTGCCAAATTACTTTATGATAGCCACGGACAGGAGATCCTCCACTGGTTGGGGATGAACTAATGAACAGTACACACCACTATGAGCAGTTGATTGAAATTTTTAATAGCTGCTTTGCCGATGATTTTAATACCCGTCTGATTAAAGGCGACGACGAACCGATCTATCTTCCTGCTGATGCGGAAGTACCGTATAACCGAATCGTCTTTGCTCATGGCTTTTATGCCAGCGCAATTCATGAGATTTCGCACTGGTGTATTGCCGGAAAAGCGCGCCGTGAGCTGGTTGATTTCGGCTACTGGTATTGCCCGGACGGACGCGATGCCCGAACGCAAAGCCAGTTTGAAGATGTTGAAGTGAAGCCGCAGGCGCTCGACTGGTTGTTCTGCGTGGCGGCTGGATATCCGTTTAACGTCAGTTGCGACAATCTGGAAGGCGACTTCGAACCGGACCGCGTGGTGTTTCAACGGCGAGTACATGCGCAGGTGATGGATTATCTAACAAATGGCATTCCGGAACGCCCGGCACGTTTCATTAAAGCACTACAAAATTATTATCACACGCCGGAAATTACGGCGGAACAGTTCCCGTGGCCGGAAGCGCTCAACTGAAGCCAGCGCCACGTTTTACAATGAGGAAAGAAGATGATCGCGGAGTTTGAATCACGCATTCTGGCATTAATCGACGGTATGGTTGACCATGCCAGTGATGATGAGTTGTTTGCCAGTGGGTATTTGCGTGGCCACCTGACATTAGCCATCGCAGAACTGGAAAGTGGTGATGACCACTCCGCTCAGGCGGTGCATACGACCGTTAGCCAGAGTCTGGAAAAAGCCATTGGTGCTGGTGAATTGTCGCCGCGTGACCAGGCGCTGGTGACCGATATGTGGGAAAACCTGTTTCAGCAGGCATCACAGCAGTAAGTTGCGGCGTCTGGAGCACCATGCCTGATGCGACGCTTATCGCGTCTTATCAGGCCTACACGTCACACGTAGGTCGGATAAGGCGTTCACGCCGCATCCGACAAACAATGCCAAAGCTGGTTACCCAGCCTTAACTGCTTTACCCTTCAACAATTTCCGCACCCATAACCGATTCGGATTTAACGCCGCCAGCGTACTGGCATCCATCGGAATCGGTTCGTCGCTCATCTGCGCCGCCAGAATCTCGGCACACAGCGGGGCAGAACACAAACCACGCGAACCCAAAGCAGCAAGCATAAAGAGATCGTCATAAACCGGCGCGCTTACCGCCTTATCTTTCTGCTCCGCCAGCGACGCATATTCCACGAGTGTTGCCTCATAATCGGGAACATTACCTACCATTGGCAGATGATCGCGGGTGGCACAACGCACACCGCAGCGCGCCTCTTTCTCACTGACATCAACCTCTTTTGCCCACTGTGCCTGCGGGAAACAATCAATCAACCGCTGGCGATTCTGCTGCTGATCTTCATCACTGTACGCCGTATCTTCGCTGCCGCGATGATAACTAGCACCAATACAATGATGCTGATTCGCCGGATTTTGTGGCGTGAGATAACCGTCATAGCACAGCACCTGCTTCAGTTTTGCCAGTTCCGGCGTTGTCGGAATGTGGCTGACCTGACCAGCAACTGAATACACCGGGAGAGTCGACGTTTGGCTGAAACGGCTGATTTGATGCCCGTTCGCCAGTACCACTACGCTGTGTGTTGCTTGCTGATCTCCTGCAAAATTCAACAACCAACAGTCATCCTTACGGGATAAATCCTGTAACTGATATTGATAATAAATCTGCAAACCCTGCTGTTGCGCCAGTTCCAGCACATTACGGGTCAGTTCTGCTGGGCACAGCCAACCACCTTGCGGATAAGTAATGCCGCTGCAATTTGTCGCAACGCCCGTAATTTGTTCAACCGCATTTGCCTCAACGGCTACAGCCAGTTCTTCGGGTAAATCCATTGACAGCATCTGTGCGATTTTATGCTGGCTTTTCTCATCCCAGCCTAACTGCGTGACGCCGCACCAGTCATGATCAAATTTAACGGGTAATTGGTCGTAAAACCGACGAGCAAAAGTAAACGCATTAGAGAAAAAGCGGTTTAGCGCCTCATCGTGTTTGCTTAATAACGGATACAACGCCCCCTGGCGATTGCCGGAAGCACCCAGCGCGGGGGCTTCATCCGCACAATAAAGCGTTACTTGCCAGCCGCGCCGTAATAACGCCAGCGACAACAAGGCGCTGGCAATACCACCGCCGATAATCGCTACTTCCCGTTTGCTGCTGCCCGTACGATTAAACCACGGCGTGGAGCAGGGGAGTGGTAATGTCTGTTCCATCACCCCACAAAGCATTTCCCGTTTGCGCCCAAAGCCCTTACGTTTTTGCATCGTGAATCCGGCGTCCTGCAAACCGCGGCGGACAAAACCGGCAGACGTAAATGTCGCCAGCGTGCCGCCTGGACGCGCCAACCTTGCCATGGCATTAAACAGATTTTGCGTCCACATATCCGGGTTTTTCGCTGGCGCAAAGCCGTCCAGAAACCAGGCATCTACTTTTTGATTTAGAGAATCGTCCAGTTGGCTGGTCAGTTCATTAATATCGCCAAACCATAAATCCAGCGTCACGCGGCCTTCATCGAGTAATAAACGATGGCAACCGGGCAAGGGCATTGGCCACTGCGCCTGAAGTTGTTCTGCCCACGGAGCCAGTTCCGGCCAGTGTTGATGCGCTAAGGCTAAATCCGCACGGGTGAGGGGAAATTTCTCAAAACTAATGAAATGTAAGCGTTGTAATTGCGCTTGCGGATGCGCTTCGCGAAACTGATCAAATGCCTGCCATAGCGTCAGGAAGTTTAATCCGGTGCCGAAGCCGCTCTCTGCTACCACAAACAGAGGATGTGGATGCTCAGGAAAGCGTGCCTCTAATTGGTTACCTCCGAGAAAAACATAACGCGTCTCTTCCAGCCCGTTATCGTTGGAAAAATAGACATCGTCAAAATCTCGGGAAACAGGTGTACCCTCAGCATTAAATTCGAGGTTGGCAGGTTGTATGGAGTAGTGTTTCACGTAAGTTACTCGTCTTACAGGCGGTGGCTCGATCTTAGCGATGTGTGTAAGGCTGCGCAAATTTCTCTATTAATTGGCTGATCGGACTTGTTCGGCGTACAAGTGTACGCTATTGTGCATTCGAAACTTACTCTATGTGCGACTTACAGAGGTATTGAATGAAACGTGCAGTGATTACTGGCCTGGGCATTGTTTCCAGCATCGGTAATAACCAGCAGGAAGTCCTGGCATCTCTGCGTGAAGGACGTTCAGGGATCACTTTCTCTCAGGAGCTGAAGGATTCCGGCATGCGTAGCCACGTCTGGGGCAACGTAAAACTGGATACCACTGGCCTCATTGACCGCAAAGTTGTGCGCTTTATGAGCGACGCATCCATTTATGCATTCCTTTCTATGGAGCAGGCAATCGCTGATGCGGGCCTCTCCCCGGAAGCTTACCAGAATAACCCGCGCGTTGGCCTGATTGCAGGTTCCGGCGGCGGCTCCCCGCGTTTCCAGGTGTTCGGCGCTGACGCAATGCGCGGTCCGCGCGGCCTGAAAGCGGTTGGCCCATATGTGGTCACCAAAGCGATGGCATCCGGCGTTTCTGCCTGTCTCGCCACGCCGTTTAAAATTCATGGCGTTAACTACTCCATCAGCTCCGCGTGTGCGACTTCCGCACACTGTATCGGTAACGCAGTAGAGCAGATCCAACTGGGCAAACAGGACATCGTGTTTGCTGGCGGCGGCGAAGAGCTGTGCTGGGAAATGGCTTGCGAATTCGACGCAATGGGTGCGCTGTCTACTAAATACAACGACACCCCGGAAAAAGCCTCCCGTACTTACGACGCTCACCGTGACGGTTTCGTTATCGCTGGCGGCGGCGGTATGGTGGTGGTTGAAGAGCTGGAACACGCGCTGGCGCGTGGTGCTCACATCTATGCTGAAATCGTTGGCTACGGCGCAACGTCTGATGGCGCAGACATGGTTGCTCCGTCTGGCGAAGGCGCAGTACGTTGTATGCAGATGGCGATGCATGGCGTTGATACCCCAATCGATTACCTGAACTCCCACGGCACTTCGACTCCGGTTGGCGACGTGAAAGAGCTGGCAGCTATCCGTGAAGTGTTCGGCGATAAGAGCCCGGCGATTTCTGCAACCAAAGCCATGACCGGTCACTCTCTGGGCGCTGCTGGCGTACAGGAAGCTATCTACTCTCTGTTGATGCTGGAACACGGCTTTATCGCCCCGAGCATCAACATTGAAGAGCTGGACGAGCAGGCTGCGGGTCTGAACATCGTGACCGAAACGACCGATCGCGAACTGACCACTGTTATGTCTAACAGCTTCGGCTTCGGCGGCACCAACGCCACGCTGGTAATGCGCAAGCTGAAAGATTAATTCGCAGTAGGCCGGAGTAGGTCGGATAAGACGCGCCAGCGTCGCATCCGACGTTACGCGCCAATGCGGCCTCCGGCACTAACGCCAAAGGGAACCTGATGGTTCCCTTTTTCACATCATTGACAATCGCCGCCTGTACCAGGCAAACTTCCCGCTTTGTCGATTTCCTTCTGAAAAGACGTACGCGTTAATTCCTGCCAACGCACCGTAACCCTGAAACCAGAGAGATGAGACGGGGATACTCCTCGCCTTGCGCTGCATTCTGGAGTAATGCATGACTGCTGTAAGCCAAACCGAAACACGATCTTCTGCCAATTTTTCGCTCTTCCGCATCGCTTTTGCGGTTTTTCTCACCTACATGACCGTAGGGTTGCCGTTGCCGGTTATCCCGCTGTTTGTTCATCATGAATTGGGCTATGGCAATACCATGGTCGGCATTGCCGTCGGGATTCAGTTTCTGGCTACGGTGCTGACGCGTGGTTACGCCGGGCGACTGGCCGATCAATATGGCGCAAAACGTTCGGCGCTTCAGGGGATGTTAGCTTGTGGTCTGGCTGGTGGCGCGTTGCTGCTGGCGGCGATTTTGCCTGTCTCCGCACCGTTCAAATTTGCCCTGTTGGTCATCGGGCGTTTGATTCTTGGGTTTGGTGAAAGCCAGTTACTGACAGGCGCTCTGACCTGGGGGTTAGGCATCGTAGGGCCAAAACACTCTGGCAAAGTGATGTCATGGAATGGAATGGCGATTTACGGTGCCCTCGCTGTTGGTGCTCCGCTTGGCCTGTTGATTCATAGCCATTACGGTTTTGCCGCACTGGCGATCACCACAATGGCATTACCCTTACTGGCGTGGGCCTGTAACGGCACAGTGCGCAAAGTACCGGCCCTGGCGGGAGAACGTCCATCTCTGTGGAGCGTTGTCGGGCTTATCTGGAAACCAGGGTTAGGGCTGGCACTACAAGGCGTTGGTTTTGCGGTTATCGGGACTTTCGTTTCGCTCTACTTTGCCAGCAAAGGATGGGCGATGGCGGGCTTTACTCTTACCGCGTTTGGCGGCGCATTTGTCGTGATGCGCGTCATGTTTGGCTGGATGCCGGACCGTTTTGGCGGCGTGAAAGTGGCGATTGTCTCTCTGCTTGTAGAAACGGTGGGCTTGTTGCTGCTCTGGCAAGCCCCGGGTGCGTGGGTCGCATTAGCGGGCGCGGCGTTAACCGGAGCCGGATGTTCGCTTATCTTTCCTGCGCTGGGCGTGGAGGTGGTTAAACGTGTCCCCTCACAAGTTCGCGGCACCGCACTGGGCGGTTACGCCGCGTTTCAGGATATCGCCCTCGGCGTCTCCGGGCCGCTGGCGGGAATGCTGGCGACCACGTTTGGTTACTCTTCGGTATTTCTTGCCGGGGCGATCTCTGCGGTGCTGGGAATTATTGTCACGATACTGTCATTTCGTCGGGGTTAACGAACCAGCCAGACCAGCATCAGGATAATCGCGACTAACAGTATCCACAGCGCGGGACGCGTTGCCATATTTTGCAACGTGTCCATCATCGGTGGAAAAGGATTAAGCAGCGGTTGCATATCACGCGGATCAATCCCTTTAACCCGCCGTTGATAAAGCTGATTAAGAATATCCTCGGCCTGGGCAGAAGAAAGCGATGATTGCGCAGAAAGGCCATATTTTTGCTGGATATATGCCGATAACGCCGCCAGTTCACTGGCATCTAAAGGTTGTTTTAGCGTCATCTGTAGTGATTCCAGCGTCGGCGTATTTTGCTGGCTTAGCGTCTGAAGCGCCTGCAGCCAGGTCACCAGATGGTTAAACAGTTTCGCTGGAATTAACTCGCCATCTTTCACCCCGGAAAGTTCCAGCATCGATTGCCAGATCTGTTTGCTGGGTTCCCCCGTTGCCGCCGCAAGTTTGGTCACCAGCTGTTTGAGCGCATTGTGCTCCGCCGGTAATAGAGGACGATCGGTCGCCTCGCGCTGCTGCGGTTGCGGAATAACCATCTTCCCTTCCTGCAACAGGGTTAGAATGGTTTTTAATTGCTCCGGTGAGAGCTGATTCAGCGGCGTCTGACCAAAGTTATGACGGATATAATCCGTGACCGCCTGACGATTATTCCCCAGACGTAAATACTCCCCTAATTGCGCTAAAAGCTGGCGGGCAGAATGGCTTTTTTGCGCGGCCAGCAGACGTTGCGCCAGATTATGCTCAGCGGCAGGGAAGTGACGCGAAAGCAGCGGTGAATCTCCCGACAGACCAATATCGTGCCTGATACCCGCCCACAGTTCTGCTCTTTGCTGTTGCGTCAGTGAGGTCACTTTCGTCATTAAGCTTTCCAGCGAAGTACGTTGCTGACTGGATAAAGGCTGATTGCCCGCGCCAGACGGCAGGTTATCTCCCTGACCTGGTGGTTGCCCAGGAGGAGGGCCGGAAATAGGTTGTATCATTACGTATCCTTATACCTGAAATCTTCGCAAGTATGCCTGGCCGCGAGATTATGGCACACTTGTCCGGTTAACTCTCGTCTCATACAGGTAACACAAACGTGAAAATCCTTGTTGATGAAAATATGCCTTATGCCCGCGACTTATTTAGCCGTTTGGGTGAGGTGACCGCGGTTCCCGGGCGTCCAATCCCCGTCGCTCAACTGGCAGACGCGGATGCGCTGATGGTGCGTTCGGTCACGAAAGTGAATGAATCTTTGCTGGCAGGAAAACCCATTAAATTTGTTGGCACTGCCACTGCGGGGACCGACCATGTCGATGAAGCATGGTTGAAGCAGGCGGGAATTGGTTTTTCCGCTGCACCTGGCTGTAATGCGATTGCGGTGGTGGAATATGTTTTCTCCTCCCTGCTGATGCTTGCCGAACGCGATGGATTTTCACTGCACGAGCGTACCGTGGGGATCGTGGGCGTTGGTAACGTTGGTCGGCGTTTACAGGCACGACTGGAAGCGTTAGGGATTAAAACCTTACTTTGCGATCCGCCTCGCGCCGACCGTGGGGATGAGGGTGATTTCCGCTCGCTGGATGAATTAGTTCAGCATGCGGATATTCTGACTTTCCATACGCCACTCTTCAAAGACGGGCAGTACAAAACGCTGCATCTGGCGGATGAAAAACTGATCCGTAGCCTGAAACCGGGAGCGATTCTGATTAACGCCTGCCGTGGCGCAGTCGTCGATAATACCGCGCTGCTGACCTGCCTGAATGAAGGCCAGAAGTTAAGCGTGGTGCTGGATGTCTGGGAAGGCGAGCCGGAACTTAATGTGGAATTGCTGACAAAAGTGGATATCGGCACGCCGCATATTGCAGGCTATACCCTGGAAGGTAAAGCACGCGGTACTACGCAAGTGTTTGAAGCCTATAGCAAGTTTATTGGGCATGAACAGCACGTTGCGCTGGATACATTACTGCCCACGCCAGAGTTTGGTCGCATTACGCTGCATGGCCCGCTCGATCAACCGACGCTGAAAAGGCTGGTGCATTTGGTGTATGATGTGCGCCGCGATGACGCACCGCTGCGTAAAGTCGCCGGGATACCGGGTGAGTTCGATAAACTGCGCAAAAACTATCTTGAGCGCCGTGAATGGTCATCTCTGTATGTAATTTGTGATGACGCCAGTGCGGCATCATTGCTGTGTAAACTGGGTTTTAACGCCGTTCATCATCCGGCACGTTAATCTCTTCTTCATGCTCTCTGCTGTAACATTGGCAGGGAGCTTTGCTATTTCTGGAGTAAACCACCATGTCTGAAGGCTGGAACATTGCCGTCCTGGGCGCAACTGGCGCTGTGGGCGAAGCCCTGCTTGAAACGCTGGCTGAACGTCAGTTCCCGGTTGGGGAAATTTATGCACTGGCACGTAACGAAAGCGCAGGCGAACAACTGCGCTTTGGTGGTAAGACAATCACCGTGCAGGATGCCGCTGAATTCGACTGGACGCAGGCGCAGCTGGCATTTTTTGTCGCAGGCAAAGAAGCTACCGCTGCCTGGGTTGAAGAAGCGACCAACTCAGGTTGCCTGGTGATCGACAGCAGCGGATTGTTTGCTCTCGAACCCGACGTACCGCTGGTGGTGCCGGAAGTAAACCCGTTTGTACTGACCGATTACCGCAACCGGAATGTCATCGCCGTACCGGACAGTCTGACCAGCCAGTTGCTGGCGGCACTGAAACCGTTAATCGATCAGGGCGGTTTATCACGTATCAGCGTTACCAGCCTGATTTCAGCCTCCGCCCAGGGCAAAAAAGCGGTCGATGCGTTAGCGGGGCAGAGTGCTAAATTGCTCAACGGCATTCCGATTGACGAAGAAGATTTCTTCGGGCGTCAGCTGGCGTTCAACATGCTGCCGTTACTGCCGGATAGCGAAGGTAGCGTGCGTGAAGAACGTCGTATCGTTGACGAAGTACGCAAAATCCTGCAGGACGAAGGACTGATGATTTCGGCAAGCGTCGTCCAGGCACCGGTATTCTACGGTCATGCCCAGATGGTCAACTTTGAAGCTCTGCGTCCACTGGCAGCAGAAGAAGCGCGTGATGCGTTTGTTCAAGGGGAAGATATTGTGCTCTCTGAAGAGAACGAATTCCCAACTCAGGTAGGTGATGCTTCTGGTACGCCGCATCTTTCTGTTGGCTGCGTGCGTAATGACTACGGTATGCCGGAGCAAGTCCAGTTCTGGTCGGTGGCCGATAACGTTCGCTTTGGCGGCGCGCTGATGGCAGTAAAAATCGCCGAGAAACTGGTGCAGGAGTATCTGTACTAATGTCCGACCAGCAACAACCGCCAGTTTATAAAATTGCGCTGGGCATTGAGTACGACGGCAGTAAGTATTACGGCTGGCAACGGCAGAACGAAGTTCGCAGTGTGCAGGAGAAGCTGGAAAAGGCGCTCTCCCAGGTGGCGAACGAACCCATCACCGTCTTCTGCGCCGGGCGTACTGACGCAGGGGTACACGGTACCGGGCAGGTTGTGCATTTCGAAACAACCGCGCAGCGCAAAGACGCTGCGTGGACGTTGGGCGTAAATGCGAATTTACCTGGTGACATCGCCGTGCGTTGGGTTAAAGCTGTACCTGATGATTTTCATGCCCGATTTAGCGCCACGGCTCGCCGTTATCGCTACATCATCTACAATCATCGGCTGCGCCCGGCGGTACTGAGTAAAGGGGTAACCCATTTTTACGAACCGCTGGACGCTGAACGGATGCATCGGGCTGCGCAATGCTTGCTGGGCGAGAATGATTTCACCTCGTTCCGTGCGGTGCAGTGCCAGTCCCGAACCCCGTGGCGCAACGTTATGCATATTAATGTCACGCGTCACGGTCCTTATGTGGTGGTAGATATCAAAGCGAATGCCTTTGTACATCATATGGTCAGGAATATTGTCGGCAGCCTGATGGAAGTCGGTGCCCACAACCAGCCGGAGAGCTGGATAGCAGAGTTGCTGGCGGCAAAGGACAGAACGCTGGCGGCAGCAACGGCAAAAGCGGAAGGGCTGTATCTGGTCGCGGTGGATTACCCTGACCGGTATGATCTTCCAAAACCGCCAATGGGCCCGCTATTTCTGGCGGACTAACGAGAATAATGCTCGGAACATTTCAGGCTGTAGCCAACGTAGTTACAGCCTGAAAGATGACGAGTACAAGGCATAGGCAAATATGGACCTGATTTATTTCCTCATCGATTTTATCCTGCACATTGACGTGCATCTGGCAGAGCTGGTCGCGGAGTACGGCGTCTGGGTTTATGCCATTTTGTTCTTAATTTTGTTCTGTGAAACCGGTCTGGTGGTAACGCCGTTTTTACCGGGTGATTCATTGCTGTTTGTTGCCGGAGCGTTGGCATCACTGGAAACCAACGATCTCAACGTCCATATGATGGTGGTGCTGATGCTGATCGCCGCGATTGTGGGTGACGCGGTCAATTACACTATCGGGCGGTTGTTCGGTGAAAAGTTATTCAGTAATCCCAATTCGAAAATTTTCCGTCGCAGTTATCTCGACAAAACCCATCAGTTTTATGAGAAACATGGCGGCAAAACGATTATTCTCGCCCGTTTTGTGCCGATCGTCAGAACGTTCGCCCCGTTTGTTGCGGGAATGGGCCACATGTCGTACCGTCATTTCGCTGCTTATAACGTGATCGGCGCACTGTTGTGGGTACTGCTTTTTACCTACGCAGGCTATTTCTTCGGTACAATCCCGATGGTTCAGGATAACCTTAAGCTGCTGATCGTCGGGATTATTGTGGTTTCTATTTTGCCGGGCGTCATCGAAATAATCCGTCACAAACGCGCTGCGGCACGCGCCGCAAAATAAAAAGTAACTCCGCGGTTCGACCACTTTTTTATCCAAAGTTTCGGGCTGTTATGTTTTAATGTGCAACATTCATGGTCTGTTGGGGGCAAAAATGGCATTATGCGTCCCCAAAGATAAAACTGGCATCGAACCAGGTTCAGACAGAAAGGTCCCTAATGAGCTGGATTGAACGAATTAAAAGCAACATTACTCCCACCCGCAAGGCGAGCATTCCTGAAGGGGTGTGGACTAAGTGTGATAGCTGCGGTCAGGTTTTATACCGCGCTGAGCTGGAACGTAATCTTGAGGTCTGTCCGAAGTGTGACCATCACATGCGTATGACAGCGCGTAATCGCCTGCATAGCCTGTTAGATGAAGGAAGCCTTGTGGAGCTGGGTAGCGAGCTTGAGCCGAAAGATGTGCTGAAGTTTCGTGACTCCAAGAAGTATAAAGACCGTCTGGCATCTGCGCAGAAAGAAACTGGCGAAAAAGATGCGCTGGTGGTGATGAAAGGCACTCTGTATGGAATGCCGGTTGTCGCTGCGGCATTCGAGTTCGCCTTTATGGGCGGTTCAATGGGGTCTGTTGTGGGTGCGCGTTTCGTGCGTGCCGTTGAGCAGGCGCTGGAAGATAACTGCCCGCTGATCTGCTTCTCCGCCTCTGGTGGCGCACGTATGCAGGAAGCACTGATGTCGCTGATGCAGATGGCGAAAACCTCTGCGGCACTGGCAAAAATGCAGGAGCGCGGCTTGCCGTACATCTCCGTGCTGACCGACCCGACGATGGGCGGTGTTTCTGCAAGTTTCGCCATGCTGGGCGATCTCAACATCGCTGAACCGAAAGCGTTAATCGGCTTTGCCGGTCCGCGTGTTATCGAACAGACCGTTCGCGAAAAACTGCCGCCAGGATTCCAGCGCAGTGAATTCCTGATCGAGAAAGGCGCGATCGACATGATCGTCCGTCGTCCGGAAATGCGCCTGAAACTGGCGAGCATTCTGGCGAAGTTGATGAATCTGCCAGCGCCGAATCCTGAAGCGCCGCGTGAAGGCGTAGTGGTACCCCCGGTACCGGATCAGGAACCTGAGGCCTGATAACTGATAAGGGCAGGGCCACTGGCTCTGCCCTTTTGCTATTCTCACCGTAACGAATCAGCGGATACCATGATTATCAAACGCACTCCTCAAGCCGCGTCGCCTCTGGCTTCGTGGCTTTCTTATCTGGAAAACCTGCACAGTAAAACTATCGATCTCGGCCTTGAGCGCGTGAGCCAGGTCGCGGCGCGTCTTGGCGTTCTGAAACCAGCGCCATTTGTGTTTACCGTTGCGGGTACGAATGGCAAAGGCACCACCTGCCGTACGCTGGAGTCGATTCTGATGGCGGCAGGGTACAAAGTGGGCGTCTACAGTTCGCCTCATCTGGTGCGTTATACCGAGCGCGTACGTGTGCAGGGTCAGGAATTGCCGGAATCGGCCCACACCGCCTCTTTTGCGGAGATTGAATCGGCACGCGGTGATATTTCCCTGACCTATTTCGAGTACGGTACGCTGTCGGCGTTGTGGCTGTTCAAACAGGCACAACTTGACGTGGTGATTCTGGAAGTAGGGCTGGGCGGTCGTCTGGACGCAACCAATATTGTCGACGCCGATGTCGCGGTAGTAACCAGTATTGCGCTGGATCATACCGACTGGCTGGGG
Organism: Shigella dysenteriae; assembly: GCF_022354085.1. Classification (NCBI taxonomy): domain Bacteria; kingdom Pseudomonadati; phylum Pseudomonadota; class Gammaproteobacteria; order Enterobacterales; family Enterobacteriaceae; genus Shigella; species Shigella dysenteriae. The sequence goes on along the minus strand of NZ_CP055055.1, from coordinate 3,261,401 downwards.
CCAGATCGCGAAAGTATTGGTCGCGAGAAAGCAGGCATCTTCCGCAGCGAAAAACCGGCAATTGTCGGTGAGCCGGAAATGCCTTCTACCATTGCTGATGTGGCGCAGGAAAAAGGTGCACTGTTACAACGTCGGGGCGTTGAGTGGAACTATTCCGTCACCGATCATGACTGGACGTTTAGCGATGCTCACGGCACGCTGGAAAACCTGCCGTTGCCGCTTATCCCGCAACCGAATGCCGCAACGGCGCTGGCGGCACTGCGTGCCAGCGGGCTGGAGGTCAGTGAAAATGCCATTCGCGACGGGATTGCCAGCGCAATTTTGCCGGGACGTTTCCAGATTGTGAGCGAGTCGCCACGCGTTATTTTTGATGTCGCGCATAATCCACATGCGGCGGAATATCTCACCGGGCGTATGAAAGCGCTACCGAAAAACGGGCGCGTGCTGGCGGTTATCGGTATGCTACATGATAAAGATATTGCCGGAACTCTGGCCTGGTTGAAAAGCGTGGTTGATGACTGGTATTGTGCGCCACTGGAAGGGCCGCGCGGTGCCACGGCAGAACAACTGCTTGAGCATTTGGGTAACGGCAAATCATTTGATAGCGTTGCGCAGGCATGGGATGCCGCAATGGCGGACGCTAAAGCGGAAGACACCGTGCTGGTGTGTGGTTCTTTCCACACGGTCGCACATGTCATGGAAGTGATTGACGCGAGGAGAAGCGGTGGCAAGTAAGTTTCAGAATCGGTTAGTGGGCACGATCGTGCTGGTGGCGCTGGGGGTGATTGTACTTCCAGGGCTGCTGGACGGGCAGAAAAAACATTATCAGGATGAGTTTGCGGCTATCCCGCTGGTTCCAAAAGCGGGCGATCGCGATGAGCCTGATATGATGCCAGCCGCCACCCAGGCGTTGCCGACGCAGCCGCCGGAAGGCGCAGCGGAAGAGGTGCGGGCTGGTGATGCCGCAGCACCGTCGCTCGATCCGACCACTATTGCAGCCAATAACACCGAGTTTGAACCGGAACCTGCACCGGTCGCCCCACCGAAGCCGAAACCGGTGGAGCCGCCGAAACCGAAGGTTGAAGCACCACCTGCGCCGAAGCCAGAACCGAAGCCGGTCGTGGAAGAAAAAGCTGCACCGACGGGTAAAGCCTATGTTGTGCAACTGGGGGCGCTGAAAAATGCCGATAAAGTGAATGAGATTGTCGGTAAGCTGCGCGGTGCCGGTTATCGGGTTTATACGTCGCCATCCACGCCAGTGCAGGGTAAAATTACCCGTATTCTGGTTGGGCCAGATGCCTCGAAAGATAAGCTGAAAGGATCGCTGGGTGAGTTGAAGCAACTTTCTGGCTTAAGTGGCGTGGTAATGGGCTATACGCCGAATTAATACGGTCTTGCCTGATGCGACGCTGGCGCGTCTTATCAGGCCTACGCAGGGGTAGAACCGTAGGTCGGATAAGGCGTTTACGCCGCATCCGACAGCCGTTGCCTGATGCGACGCCTGGCGCGTCTTATCAGGCCTACGCAGGGGTAGAACCGTAGGTCGGATAAGGCATTCACGCCGCATCCGACAGCCGTTGCCTGATGCGACGCTGGTGCGTCTTATCAGGCCTACGCAGGGGTAGAACCGTAGGTCGGATAAGGCGTTTACGCCGCATCCGACACGCATTGCACGATGCCGCAAAGGCATAAAAAGTCGATGGCGTTGAATATTTTTTCAGCGCCATTTTTATTGATGCGCGGGAAGGAAATCCCTACGCAAACGTTTTCTTTTTCTGTTAGAATGCGCCCCGAACAGGATGACAGGGCGTAAAATCGTGGGACACATATGGTCTGGATTGATTACGCCATAATCGCGGTGATTGCTTTTTCCTCTCTGGTTAGCCTGATCCGCGGCTTTGTTCGTGAAGCGTTATCGCTGGTGACATGGGGGTGTGCTTTCTTTGTTGCCAGTCATTACTACACTTACCTGTCAGTCTGGTTTACGGGCTTTGAAGACGAACTGGTTCGAAATGGGATTGCCATCGCGGTACTGTTTATCGCTACCCTGATCGTTGGTGCTATCGTGAACTTCGTGATAGGCCAGCTGGTGGAGAAAACGGGGTTGTCAGGCACCGATCGGGTGCTGGGCGTCTGTTTCGGTGCGTTGCGCGGTGTGTTGATTGTTGCTGCCATTCTCTTCTTTCTCGACTCCTTTACCGGGGTGTCGAAAAGCGAAGACTGGAGCAAATCACAGCTGATCCCGCAGTTCAGTTTTATCATCAGATGGTTTTTTGATTATCTGCAAAGCTCGTCAAGTTTCTTGCCCAGAGCGTAAGTGCTCTGAGATGTGGCTTAACGAGGAAAAAGACGTATGTGCGGTATTGTCGGTATCGCCGGTGTTATGCCGGTTAACCAGTCGATTTATGATGCCTTAACGGTGCTTCAGCATCGCGGTCAGGATGCCGCTGGCATCATCACCATAGATGCCAATAACTGCTTCCGTTTGCGTAAAGCGAACGGGCTGGTGAGCGATGTATTTGAAGCTCGCCATATGCAGCGTTTGCAGGGCAATATGGGCATTGGTCATGTGCGTTACCCTACGGCTGGCAGCTCCAGCGCCTCTGAAGCGCAGCCGTTTTACGTTAACTCTCCGTATGGCATTACGCTTGCCCACAACGGCAATCTGACCAACGCTCACGAGTTGCGTAAAAAACTGTTTGAAGAAAAACGCCGCCACATCAACACCACTTCCGACTCGGAAATTCTGCTTAATATCTTCGCCAGCGAGCTGGACAACTTCCGCCACTACCCGCTGGAAGCCGACAACATTTTCGCCGCCATCGCTGCTACAAACCGCTTAATCCGCGGCGCGTATGCCTGTGTGGCGATGATTATCGGCCACGGTATGGTTGCTTTCCGCGATCCAAACGGTATTCGTCCGCTGGTTCTGGGAAAACGTGATATTGACGAGAACCGCACAGAATATATGGTCGCTTCCGAAAGCGTTGCGCTCGATACACTGGGCTTTGATTTCCTGCGTGACGTCGCGCCTGGCGAAGCGATTTACATCACTGAAGAAGGGCAGTTGTTTACCCGTCAATGTGCTGACAATCCGGTCAGCAATCCGTGCCTGTTTGAGTATGTATACTTTGCTCGCCCGGACTCGTTCATCGACAAAATTTCCGTTTACAGCGCGCGTGTGAATATGGGCACGAAACTGGGCGAGAAAATTGCCCGCGAATGGGAAGATCTGGATATCGACGTGGTGATCCCGATCCCGGAAACCTCGTGTGATATCGCGCTGGAAATTGCTCGTATTCTGGGCAAACCGTACCGTCAGGGCTTCGTTAAAAACCGCTATGTTGGCCGTACCTTCATCATGCCGGGTCAGCAGCTGCGTCGTAAGTCCGTGCGCCGTAAACTGAACGCCAACCGCGCCGAGTTCCGCGATAAAAACGTCCTGCTGGTCGACGACTCCATCGTCCGTGGCACCACTTCTGAGCAGATTATCGAGATGGCACGCGAAGCCGGAGCGAAGAAAGTGTACCTCGCTTCTGCGGCACCGGAAATTCGCTTCCCGAACGTTTACGGTATCGATATGCCGAGCGCTACGGAACTGATCGCTCACGGTCGCGAAGTAGATGAAATTCGCCAGATCATCGGTGCTGACGGGTTGATTTTCCAGGATCTGAACGATCTGATCGACGCCGTTCGCGCTGAAAACCCGGATATCCAGCAGTTTGAATGCTCGGTGTTCAACGGCGTCTACGTCACCAAAGATGTTGATCAGGGCTACCTCGATTTCCTCGATACTTTACGTAATGACGACGCCAAAGCAGTGCAACGTCAGAACGAAGTGGAAAATCTCGAAATGCATAACGAAGGATGATGCCTTCGCTCAGGGTGCCGGTCTGGCACCCTGACTTGCAACTCCCGCCGAAATCCTGCAAAGTCTGCCTGCAAGTCTGACAGGGTAACTATTTATGAAACGACTTATTGTGGGCATCAGCGGTGCCAGCGGCGCGATTTATGGCGTGCGCTTATTACAGGTTCTGCGCGATGTCACAGATATCGAAACGCATCTGGTAATGAGCCAGGCGGCGCGCCAGACCTTATCCCTCGAAACGGATTTTTCCCTGCGCGAAGTGCAGGTGTTAGCCGATGTCACGCACGATGCGCGCGATATTGCCGCCAGCATCTCTTCCGGTTCTTTCCAGACGCTGGGGATGGTGATTTTACCCTGTTCAATCAAAACCCTTTCCGGCATTGTCCATAGCTATACTGATGGCTTACTGACCCGTGCGGCAGATGTGGTGCTGAAAGAGCGTCGCCCGTTGGTGCTCTGCGTGCGTGAAACACCATTGCACTTAGGTCATCTGCGTTTAATGACTCAGGCAGCAGAAATCGGTGCGGTGATTATGCCTCCCGTTCCGGCGTTTTATCATCGCCCGCAATCCCTTGATGATGTGATAAATCAGACGGTTAATCGTGTTCTTGACCAGTTTGCAATAACCCTTCCTGAAGATCTCTTTGCCCGCTGGCAGGGCGCATAACTCCGCTGTTGCCCTGTTTCAGGGCAATTTTGCAACCGCGATCAAATCCTCGACATTTTGTTTCTGCCATTCAATCGAAACGCTGCGATTCAACCGCTATACCTGCTATCTTCAACTTTAGGACAATAATGCAACGTCTTATTAACATATTTAACGTTGAATGTTACTGTTGTCGTCAAGATGGCATAAGACCTGCATGAAAGAGCCTGCAAACACACAACACAATACACAACATAAAAAGCCATTTTCACTTGAGGGTTATGTATGAAGAAGTCGATTCTCGCTCTGTCTTTGTTAGTCGGTCTCTCCGCAGCGGCTTCCAGCTATGCGGCGCTACCGGAGACGGTACGTATCGGAACCGATACCACCTATGCGCCGTTCTCGTCGAAAGATGCTAAAGGTGATTTTGTTGGCTTTGATATCGATCTCGGTAACGAGATGTGCAAACGGATGCAGGTGAAATGTACCTGGGTTGCCAGTGACTTTGACGCGCTGATCCCCTCACTGAAAGCGAAAAAAATCGACGCCATTATTTCGTCGCTCTCCATTACCGATAAACGTCAGCAGGAGATTGCTTTCTCCGACAAGTTGTACGCCGCAGATTCTCGTTTGATTGCCGCCAAAGGTTCGCCGATTCAGCCAACGCTGGATTCACTGAAAGGTAAACATGTGGGTGTGCTGCAGGGATCAACCCAGGAAGCTTACGCTAACGAGACCTGGCGTAGCAAAGGTGTGGATGTGGTGGCCTATGCCAACCAGGATTTGGTCTATTCCGATCTGGCTGCAGGACGTCTGGATGCCGCACTGCAGGATGAAGTGGCGGCCAGCGAAGGTTTCCTCAAGCAACCCGCCGGTAAAGAGTTCGCTTTTGCTGGCTCATCAGTGAAAGACAAAAAATACTTCGGTGATGGCACCGGTGTAGGGCTACGTAAAGATGATACTGAACTGACGGCTGCGTTTAATAAGGCGCTTGGAGAGCTGCGTCAGGACGGCACTTACGACAAGATGGCGAAAAAGTATTTTGACTTTAATGTCTACGGTGACTGATACGTCGCTGGGAAGCTGTACCTGATGGAATGATCATCATGGTGCACGCCAGGTTTGTTGCACTATAGTGGTGCATTGAAATGCATACTTAAGCATTTTTAATGAAAAATAATACGTCTAACGGGGCGGGATATTTTGCCTTGATGGTCAATTTTATGGCACGATAAGTGTAACAAACCTGTAAATATTCCCTATAAAAAGACTGTCAGTTGAGGACATTATGAAAAAACTGGTGCTATCGCTCTCTCTGGTTCTGGCCTTCTCCAGCGCAACTGCGGCATTTGCTGCGATTCCGCAAAACATCCGCATCGGTACCGACCCGACCTATGCGCCATTTGAATCAAAAAATTCACAAGGCGAACTGGTTGGCTTCGATATCGATCTGGCAAAGGAATTATGCAAACGCATCAATACGCAATGTACGTTTGTCGAAAATCCGCTGGATGCGTTAATCCCGTCCTTAAAAGCGAAGAAGATTGACGCCATCATGTCATCGCTTTCCATTACGGAAAAACGTCAGCAAGAAATAGCCTTCACCGACAAACTGTACGCTGCCGATTCTCGTTTGGTGGTGGCGAAAAATTCTGACATTCAGCCGACAGTCGAGTCGCTGAAAGGCAAACGGGTAGGCGTATTGCAGGGCACCACCCAGGAGACGTTCGGTAATGAACATTGGGCACCAAAAGGCATTGAAATCGTCTCGTATCAGGGGCAGGACAACATTTATTCTGACCTGACTGCCGGACGTATTGATGCCGCGTTCCAGGATGAGGTCGCTGCCAGCGAAGGTTTCCTCAAACAACCTGTCGGTAAAGATTACAAATTCGGTGGCCCGTCTGTTAAAGATGAAAAACTGTTTGGCGTAGGGACCGGCATGGGCCTGCGTAAAGAAGATAACGAACTGCGCGAAGCACTGAACAAAGCCTTTGCCGAAATGCGCGCTGACGGTACTTACGAGAAATTAGCGAAAAAGTACTTCGATTTTGATGTTTATGGTGGCTAATCGCCATCGGTGAAAGAAAGCCCGCTCCCTTCGGGTAACCGGAGGGAGACAAGAGGCGGTAATTCACCACACACGACAGGACAGGCAGCATGTTGTATGGGTTTTCAGGTGTTATTTTACAGGGTGCGCTCGTCACGCTGGAGCTGGCTATCAGCTCTGTAGTGCTCGCTGTAATCATCGGTTTAATTGGCGCTGGCGGTAAGCTCTCGCAAAATCGGCTTTCGGGGCTGATTTTCGAAGGCTACACCACGCTGATTCGTGGCGTGCCGGACTTGGTGTTGATGCTGCTGATTTTCTACGGTTTGCAGATTGCACTAAACACGGTGACGGAGGCGATGGGCGTCGGGCAGATTGATATCGATCCGATGGTCGCTGGTATTATCACTCTCGGTTTTATCTACGGTGCTTACTTCACCGAAACGTTCCGTGGCGCGTTTATGGCAGTGCCGAAAGGACACATAGAGGCGGCGACGGCGTTCGGTTTTACTCGTGGGCAAGTGTTTCGGCGGATCATGTTTCCGGCGATGATGCGTTACGCCCTGCCAGGCATTGGCAACAACTGGCAGGTGATCCTCAAATCTACCGCACTGGTTTCGTTACTCGGCCTGGAAGATGTGGTCAAAGCCACGCAGCTGGCAGGCAAAAGTACCTGGGAACCGTTCTATTTCGCCATCGTCTGTGGCGTGATTTACCTGGTTTTCACCACCGTTTCCAATGGTGTGCTGCTGTTCCTTGAGCGCCGCTACTCCGTGGGTGTGAAGAGGGCTGACCTGTGATCGAAATCTTACATGAATACTGGAAACCGCTGCTGTGGACCGACGGTTATCGCTTTACTGGTGTGGCGATCACTCTGTGGCTGCTTATTTTGTCGGTAGTGATAGGCGGAGTCCTGGCGCTGTTTCTGGCGATTGGTCGTGTCTCCAGTAATAAATACATCCAGTTTCCAATCTGGTTATTTACCTATATTTTTCGCGGTACGCCGCTGTATGTTCAGTTGCTGGTGTTCTATTCCGGCATGTATACGCTGGAGATTGTTAAGGGGACCGAGTTTCTTAACGCCTTTTTCCGCAGTGGCCTGAACTGTACCGTGCTGGCGCTGACGCTTAACACCTGCGCTTACACTACCGAGATTTTTGCTGGGGCAATCCGTTCGGTTCCGCATGGGGAAATTGAAGCCGCCAGAGCCTATGGCTTCTCGACTTTTAAAATGTATCGCTGCATTATTTTGCCTTCTGCGCTGCGTATTGCGTTACCGGCATACAGCAACGAAGTGATCCTGATGCTGCACTCTACTGCGTTGGCATTTACTGCCACGGTGCCGGATCTGCTGAAAATAGCCCGCGATATTAACGCCGCCACGTATCAACCTTTTACCGCCTTCGGCATTGCCGCGGTGCTCTATTTAATCATCTCTTATGTCCTGATCAGCCTCTTTCGCAGAGCGGAAAAACGCTGGTTGCAGCATGTGAAACCTTCTTCAACGCACTGAGAATACGATGTCCGAGAATAAATTAAACGTTATCGATTTGCACAAACGCTATGGCGAACACGAAGTGCTGAAAGGGGTGTCACTGCAAGCGAATGCCGGAGATGTAATAAGCATCATCGGATCGTCGGGATCGGGGAAAAGTACCTTTCTGCGCTGCATTAACTTCCTCGAAAAACCGAGTGAAGGGTCGATCGTGGTCAATGGCCAGACGATCAATCTGGTGCGCGACAAAGACGGTCAACTCAAAGTCGCCGATAAAAATCAACTGCGCTTACTGCGCACACGCCTGACGATGGTATTCCAGCACTTCAATCTCTGGAGCCATATGACGGTGCTGGAAAACGTCATGGAAGCGCCGATTCAGGTGTTGGGCCTGAGCAAGCAGGAAGCGCGCGAGCGGGCGGTGAAGTATCTGGCAAAAGTCGGGATAGACGAACGTGCACAGGGGAAATATCCGGTGCATCTTTCCGGCGGTCAGCAACAGCGTGTTTCTATCGCGCGGGCGCTGGCGATGGAACCGGAAGTTTTACTGTTTGATGAACCTACCTCGGCGCTCGATCCTGAACTGGTAGGCGAAGTGTTGCGCATTATGCAGCAACTGGCAGAAGAGGGGAAAACCATGGTGGTAGTGACTCACGAAATGGGCTTTGCTCGTCATGTTTCTACTCACGTCATTTTCCTCCATCAGGGGAAAATAGAGGAAGAAGGCGCGCCGGAGCAGTTATTTGGCAACCCGCAAAGCCCTCGTCTGCAACAGTTCCTTAAAGGTTCGCTGAAATAATTGCCTCTCCGGTGGCTAACGCTGCCGGAGTATTTTCAAGGGGAATTTGCGAGTCAGCTTCCGCTGAAATGTAAAAGTTGCAGTCCGCTAAAAATACTTCTGAATTCGCTGTCCAAAGATAAAAACTGCCTGCTGCATTGGGTGTTAATCGTGGTTATTGTCGCGTCATCTTAAATTTGAGGGGTGACGGAACGCCATGACAATATCGACAACTTCCACGCCGCATGATGCGGTATTTAAATCTTTTTTACGCCATCCAGACACCGCGCGGGATTTTATTGATATTCATCTTCCCGCGCCGCTGCGCAAACTGTGTGATTTAACGACGCTTAAACTGGAACCAAACAGTTTTATTGATGAAGACCTGCGGCAATATTATTCCGACCTCTTGTGGTCTGTGAAAACGCAGGAGGGAGTGGGTTATATTTATGTAGTGATAGAGCACCAAAGTAAGCCGGAAGAATTAATGGCTTTTCGCATGATGCGTTATTCCATTGCGGCAATGCAAAACCATCTTGATGCGGGCTATAAAGAGCTTCCATTGGTGATCCCGATGCTGTTTTATCATGGTTGCAGAAGTCCTTATCCTTATTCACTCTGCTGGCTTGATGAATTTGCCGAGCCTGCGATTGCCCGTAAAATATATTCATCGGCTTTTCCGTTGGTGGATATTACCGTGGTGCCGGATGACGAGATTATGCAACATCGCAAAATGGCGCTGTTGGAGTTAATTCAGAAACATATTCGTCAGCGCGATCTGTTGGGATTAGTCGACCAAATTGTTTCGCTGCTAGTTACAGGGAACACTAATGACAGACAGCTAAAAGCCCTGTTTAATTATGTATTACAAACGGGAGATGCCCAGCGTTTCCGTGCATTTATTGGTGAGATAGCAGAACGCGCACCACAGGAAAAGGAGAAACTGATGACCATTGCTGACAGATTACGTGAAGAAGGGCGGAATGATGGATTAATTCTTGGCAAACGCGAAGAAGCCCTGCGTATTGCTCAGGAGATGCTGGATAGAGGTTTAGACCGAGAGTTAGTTATGATGGTGACCCGACTTTCACCAGACGATCTTATCGCGCAAAGCCACTAACCCTGTAACACCGGGAGTTAACTGGCGGATGTTTGCAGTAAACCACATCAGCGAACGACATCCGCCAGCGCCTCTTCTAAATCGTACCAGCGAAACGCAAAACCCGCTTCTTCCAGCCGTTTAGGCAGCGCGCGTTGTCCACCTAATACCAGTACTGAAGATTCGCCCATTAACAGTCGAATGGCGGTCGCGGGGACGCGCAAAATGGCCGGGCGATGCAGCGCATGACCGAGCGCATGGGCAAATTGTTCATTGCGTACCGGGTAGGGCGAAACCATATTAAATGGCCCGCGCAGCTCGTTATCCAGCAGCCAGAGAATACCGTTGACCATATCATCAATATGAATCCAGGCCAGATACTGCCGACCAGAGCCAATCGGTCCGCCCAGGCCAAGACGAAACGGCGGCAGCATTTTACCGAGAATACCGCCATCCGGTGCCAGCACTACACCGGTACGCAGCAGGCACACTCGCGTTTTGTCACTTTGCGCCCGGCAGGCAATTTCTTCCCAGCGGGCGCAGAGTTTATGGGTAAATTCGTTATGCGGCGGTTCCTCTTCGGTAACCACCACTTCACCTAAGTCGCCATAATAGCCCGTTGCCGAGCCGGAAATGAGTACCGACGGTGGCGTGTCGCTGGCATTAATCAAATCGACCAGTTTTTGCGTGATATTCCAGCGGCTTTGGCAGAGACGCTCTTTTTGCTCGTGAGTCCAGCGTTTATCAGCAATCGGTTCTCCGGCGAGGTTGATTACCGCATCAACGCCGTTGAGGTTGCTTTGATCGGCAAGCCCTTGCCATAGCGTCACCTGCGGCCCGAGCACGGAACTGGCTTTCTGCGGGTTACGCGTCATTACCGTGATTTGATGGCCCAGCTCCAGCAAACGTGGAATCAAATGGCGACCAATTAATCCCGTCCCTCCGGTGATCACTATGTTCATGCAGCCTCCCGATATGGCGGTTAACGCTGCCAGCTTAAGGTCATGGATACCGAATCGGCGTAGCGCAGCGCGTGCAGTTTATCGATCTCCACTTCAGCATACGTCACCCAGTGATGTTCACGTGCGATATCGAGCACATCCTGAGTTAATTTTTCCAGCAAAGAGAAACGGTTATTCTCTACATGCTGAATAATGTTTTTCGTTACGGTGCGATAATTCAGCGCATCGTTGATATCTTCGCTAGTGCGCGCTTTATCGGCGGGGTAGTGGATCGTCACATTGATAACAATATCCTGACGGTTGTTAATTTCTTCTTCCTTAATTCCGATAAATGTACGTAAACGAAGGTTCTTTATACGAATAATAGCGGCAGGTTGTGCCATTGCAGGTTCTCCGTTGTTTTACTTAGGATGAAATAATACACGAGAACCTGTTTCTGTTAACTATCCGAACGCTCATCACCGAGTTGTGCTTTTAGCAGTGCCTGCCCGGTGGCAGGGCGCGAACGGATCCGCTCATGCCAGTTCTTGACTGCCGGATACATTGCGAGGTCAATTCGCTGGCGAGTCCAGGCATTAACCCACGGCCAGCAGGCAATATCCGCAATGCTGTAGTTCTCGCCTCCCAGCCAGGGCGAGTTTTCCAGCCGCTTGTTCAGTACATGGTACAGACGCTGAGTTTCAACCTGATAACGTTCAATAGCGTAAGGAATGGTTTGGGGGGCTGCGTGATTAAAATGATGATTTTGCCCAAGCATCGGCCCCAGTCCGCCTACCTGCCAGAATAATCACTGTAATGTGGCGGCGCGTTCACGCGTTTCATGACTCAAAAAGAGCCCCGTTTTCTCAGCCAGATACAACAAAATGGCACCAGATTCAAAGAGGCTTAGCGGTTCGCCGCCATCGGCTGGAGAATGATCAACAATTGCCGGAATTTTGTTGTTAGGCGAAATGCGCAAAAATTCCGGGCGAAACTGACCGCCTTTCCCCAGGTCTACCTTTATCAAGCGATAATCCAGCCCTGCTTCTTCGAGAAACAGCGTAATTTTGTGGCCATTGGGTGTCGGGGCGAAATAGAGATCGATCATTGCAGCTCCGGTTGTCTAATCATCTGAACACCACAAGTATAGAAAGCACGGCGACTTACGTGAGTATTCGTCACGTGACAGTGACAAAAAGGCTCTATAGTTTGATAGCCAGCCCCCTTTATTGCCGAGGACATAATGAGTAAACCCGCTATCACGCTTTGGTCAGATGCCCACTGTTTCTCCCCTTATGTGTTATCCGCCTGGGTGGCGTTGCAGGAAAAAGGCCTGTCGTTTCATATCAAGACCATCGACCTCGACAGCGGTGAACATTTGCAACCGACGTGGCAAGGTTACGGTCAGACACGCCGTGTGCCGTTATTACAAATCGATGATTTTGAGTTGAGTGAATCTTCTGCCATTGCGGAGTATCTGGAAGATCGATTTGCGCCACCGACCTGGGAACGTATTTATCCGCTTGATTTAGAAAATCGTGCACGTGCACGACAGATTCAGGCCTGGCTGCGCAGCGATCTGATGCCCATCCGCGAAGAGCGTCCGACGGATGTTGTCTTTGCGGGGGCGAAAAAAGCGCCACTAACGGCCGAGGGAAAAGCCAGTGCAGAGAAACTGTTCGCGATGGCAGAACATTTGTTAGTACTGGGTCAGCCGAATTTATTTGGTGAATGGTGCATTGCTGATACTGATCTGGCGCTAATGATTAACCGCCTGGTACTACATGGCGATGAGGTGCCAGAATGCCTGGTGGATTATGCGACATTCCAGTGGCAGCGAGCGTCTGTCCAGCGTTTTATTGCACTTTCGGCGAAGCAATCTGGCTGATAGCAACGACAGAATCCAGTATCATAGCTTACGTTTTTTCGACGAGGAGTGAGTGATGAAACTGATGTTTGCATCGGACATTCATGGGTCGTTACCGGCGACGGAACGTGTTCTGGAGTTGTTTGCCCAAAGCGGTGCCCAGTGGCTGGTGATCCTTGGCGACGTGTTGAATCACGGCCCGCGTAATGCTTTACCGGAGGGTTACGCGCCAGCCAAAGTCGCTGAACGGCTTAATGAAGTGGCACATAAGGTTATCGCTGTGCGCGGCAACTGCGACAGCGAAGTGGATCAAATGCTGCTGCATTTCCCGATAACCGCGCCGTGGCAACAGGTATTACTGGAAAAACAACGTCTGTTTTTGACGCATGGTCATCTTTTTGGCCCGGAAAATCTGCCTGCTTTAAACCAGAACGATGTGCTGGTGTACGGCCATACCCATCTGCCAGTGGCAGAACAGCGGGGGGAGATTTTCCACTTCAACCCCGGCTCGGTGAGTATTCCGAAAGGCGGTAATCCGGCGAGTTATGGCATGCTGGATAATGACGTACTTAGTGTAATCGCACTCAATGATCAAAGTATCATTGCGCAGGTCGCGATTAATCCGTAATTTACCCACAACTCATAATGCGCCGTAAGAGCGCCAGAAAAAGAAGGTTTCCTGATAATGGAACAGCGTCGTTTGGCAAGTACTGAATGGGTGGATATTGTCAATGAAGAGAACGAAGTCATTGCACAAGCCAGCCGGGAACAAATGCGGGCACAGTGTCTGCGTCATCGTGCAACTTACATCGTCGTGCATGATGGCATGGGCAAAATTCTGGTCCAGCGTCGTACCGAGACAAAAGACTTTTTACCCGGCATGTTAGATGCGACCGCAGGCGGTGTGGTTCAGGCCGATGAGCAACTGCTGGAATCCGCGCGTCGCGAAGCGGAAGAAGAGTTGGGCATTGCCGGTGTCCCCTTTGCCGAGCACGGGCAGTTCTATTTCGAAGATAAAAATTGCCGTGTCTGGGGCGCATTGTTCAGCTGCGTCTCTCACGGTCCCTTCGCCCTACAGGAAGATGAAGTCAGTGAAGTTTGCTGGCTGACGCCGGAAGAAATCACCGCACGCTGCGATGAGTTCACTCCAGACTCGCTGAAAGCGCTGGCGTTGTGGATGAAGCGCAATGCCAAAAATGAAGCCGTAGAGACTGAAACGGCAGAATGAAAAAAGAGCCGCAATTGCGGCTCTTAACATTTTTAGTGGTAGCCCATCAACTGAGCGCCGATCACCACGACGCTGGACATAATAAACAGCAGTCCAAGTAGGGTCGCGCCCACCTTCAGCCAGTTACGGAAGTCCACCCGGCAAACACCGAGCGTTGCCATTAACGAAGCTGAGGTTGGGTAAATGATGTGACTGAAGCCATCACCAAACTGGAACGCCAGCACGGTAACCTGACGGTTAACACCGACCAGATCGCCAAGCGGTGCCAGTAACGGCATGGTTAACGCCGCCTGACCAGAACCGGACGTCACGAAGAAATTAAATACCGCCTGGAAGAGCAACATAAACCAGGCCGCGACCGCGTTGTCCAGACCGCTAATGGCATTGGCAATGCTGTTGAGGATAGTATTTAACACGCTGGCATCACCTGCTTCACCATTACCAACCAGCAGCAAAATCCCTTTGGCGAAACCCACCAGCAGGGCAGGGGCGATCATCATTCTCGCCCCTTCGGTAAAGGATGAAGCCATGGTATTAACCGTCATGCCGTTAAGGCGGAAAACAACGCCGATGATGCCAATCACCAGACCCATGGTGAAGAACTGGCTGGCAATTTCTGGAATAAACCAGGCATTAACGATCACGCCCCAAATCACCCAGACCATTACGGCGGTCAGGACAATCAATACCAGCCAGTCACCAAAGGTAAACGGACGTTGTTCAACATCCGCCTGCTTTTCACGAAAGAAGCGGTCGGACTCATGCACGCGTGACAGAAGAGGATTCTTTTTCACTCGTGAGGCGTACACCATGGTAAAGATCAGGCCAATCAGAGTGGCGATAACCCACACCACGATGCGCAACCCGGAGCCAGAAAGCACCGGAACGCCGGCAATCCCCTGAGCAACGACCACACAAAACGGGTTCATCCACGAACTGGCAAAACCGATTTGCGTGGCAATATAGGTCACCAGGACGGTGGTAATACTGTCATAGCCCAGCCGGACCATTAGCGGTGCGATGATAATGGCAAAGGCGACGGCCTCTTCTCCCATACCAAATACCGCGCCGCCAAGTGAAAACAGAATAAACAGCGCAGGAATAAAGAGAATTTCATTCCCGCGGGTATGGCGAATAAGCGCCAGGATACCGTTATCAATGGTTCCTGTACGCATCACAATGCCAAACGCGCCGCCAATCACCAGCATAAACATGATGATGCCAACGGCTGTCCCGTATTTCGATCCTGAGGTTAACCCTTCAAACGGGAAGTTCATCAGGCCCGGGCGTTCATCGCCCGTCGTGAACAGCTGTACGCGGTGATACTCAGGTTCGCCTGCTTCGTTAGTCAGAATGCGAAATGAGTGTGGATCTACGACTTTGCGTGTTTTTGTTTGACCATCAACCTGATACTGCACTTCCTGACTGTCAAACATCCCCACCGGAACTACCCAGGTGGCAAGGCTGGTTAAAATAGCAACAAAAAAGATAATCACCAACGTATCGGGCATTGCCCATCTTCTTGTTGGTTTGGATTCAGTGATTGCGGACATAGCGCAAATATTCCCTTGCACAAAACAAAGTGGTAAGTATGCAAAGTGAAATGGCGCAATTCATTGATGCAGCGCAGTTAAGCAAGATAATCAGAAAGGATTAATGCAAATTAAGAGAATAAAAAACCGGAAATAGTGACTATTTCCGGTTCAGATATCCGCAGCGCAAAGCTGCGGATGATGACGAGATTACTGCTGCTGTGCAGACTGAATCGCAGTCAGCGCGATGGTGTAGACGATATCGTCAACCAGTGCGCCACGGGACAGGTCGTTAACCGGCTTGCGCATACCCTGCAGCATCGGCCCGATGGAGATCAGGTCGGCAGAACGCTGTACCGCTTTGTAGGTGGTGTTACCGGTGTTCAGATCCGGGAAGATGAACACGGTAGCGCGACCTGCAACCGGAGAGTTCGGCGCTTTAGATTTCGCAACGTCAGCCATTACCGCAGCGTCGTACTGCAGCGGACCGTCGATCATCAGGTCAGGACGTTTTTCCTGCGCCAGACGAGTTGCTTCGCGAACTTTTTCTACGTCGCTACCTGCACCAGAAGTACCGGTGGAGTAGGAGAGCATAGCAACGCGCGGTTCGATACCGAAGGCTGCAGCGGAATCAGCGGACTGAATCGCGATTTCTGCCAGCTGTTCTGCGGTCGGATCCGGGTTGATCGCACAGTCACCGTAAACGTAAACCTGTTCCGGCAGCAGCATGAAGAACACAGAAGATACCAGGGAGCTGCCCGGTGCAGTTTTGATCAGCTGCAGCGGCGGACGGATGGTGTTTGCGGTAGTGTGAACAGCACCGGAAACCAGACCATCAACTTCATCCTGTTCCAGCATCAGCGTACCGAGCACCACGTTGTCTTCCAGCTGTTCGCGGGCAACGGTTTCGGTCATGCCTTTGTTCTTACGCAGCTCGACCAGACGACCAACATAGCTTTCGCGAACCACTTCTGGATCAACGATTTCAATGCCTGCACCCAGTTCTACACCCTGAGACGCTGCAACACGGTTGATCTCTGCCGGATTACCCAGCAGTACGCAAGTTGCGATACCACGTTCAGCACAGATAGCGGCTGCTTTAACGGTACGCGGTTCGTCACCTTCCGGCAGTACGATACGTTTGCCCGCTTTGCGCGCAAGTTCAGTCAGCTGATAACGGAACGCTGGCGGAGACAGACGACGGCTGCGCTCAGAAGTGGCAGTCAGAGAATCGATCCAGTCAGCGTTGATGTAGTTAGCAACGTATTCCTGAACTTTCTCGATACGCTCGTGATCGTCAACTGGAACTTCCAGGTTGAAGCTCTGCAGGCTCAGAGAAGTCTGCCAGGTGTTGGTGTTCACCATAAATACCGGCAGGCCGGTAGCGAAAGCACGTTCGCACAGTTTAGAAATGCGCGCGTCCATTTCGTAGCCGCCAGTCAGCAGCAGGGCACCGATTTCTACGCCGTTCATGGCAGCCAGGCAAGCGGCAACCAGCACGTCAGGACGGTCTGCGGAAGTCACCAGCAGAGAACCGGCACGGAAGTGCTCCAGCATGTGCGGAATGCTGCGTGCGCAGAAAGTGACGGATTTAACGCGGCGAGTATTGATGTCGCCTTCGTTGATGATGGTCGCATTCAGGTGGCGAGCCATATCGATCGCACGAGTCGCGAT
Source organism: Shigella dysenteriae (assembly GCF_022354085.1). Classification (NCBI taxonomy): domain Bacteria; kingdom Pseudomonadati; phylum Pseudomonadota; class Gammaproteobacteria; order Enterobacterales; family Enterobacteriaceae; genus Shigella; species Shigella dysenteriae. The sequence goes on along the minus strand of NZ_CP055055.1, from coordinate 3,244,226 downwards.
CAGGTCAAAGCTCCACGGCACAGCGCCGAGAACCGGCAGCGGGCTGGATTCTTGCAGCTTCGCCGGATCAACATTGTTTACTTTAGCTTTGGAAGAGTCGTCGAAAATCTCGGACAGATCCGGGCGAGTACGACCCTGTTCATCAACCGGTGCGTTCAGTTTGTTAACGATAACGCCGGTGATGTTGGTGTTTTTGGCACCGCCGAAGCTGTTGCGGGTCAGTTCGATACGCTCTTTCAGCTGTTCTGGGGTGTCGGTGCCCTGAGACATAACGAAGACGATTTCCGCATTCAGCGTTTTAGCGATTTCGTAGTTCAGAGACTGGGCAAACTGGTGCTTACGTGTCGGGACCAGACCTTCAACCAGAACGACTTCAGCGTCTTTGGTGTTAGCGTGGTAGTTTGCGACGATCTCTTCCATCAGCACATCTTTCTGATTGCTGGAAAGCAGACCTTCAACGTAGCTCATTTTCAGCGGTTCAGCGGCCGTCGTGGTGGAAGAGTTCGCACGCACGATAGTCGTAGTCTGATCGGGCGCATCGCCACCGGTACGCGGCTGAGCGATAGGTTTGAAAACGCTCAGACGAACGCCTTTGCGTTCCATTGCACGGATCACGCCAAGGCTGACGCTGGTCAGACCGACGCTGGTTCCGGTAGGGATCAGCATAATAATACGGGACACGGTTTATCCTCTTTCGTTACCGCCGATTTGGCGGGTTACAAAACAGCACCGCCAGCTGAGCTGGCGGTGTGAAATCAGGCAGTCAGGCGGCTCGCGTCTTGCGCGATAACCAGTTCTTCGTTGGTTGGGATAACCACCGCAGGACGGGTACCTTCTTTGTTGATGAAACCAGATTTGCCGAAACGTGCAGCCAGGTTGCGTTCATGATCAACTTCAAAGCCCAGCACGCCCAGTTTGCCCAGAGACAGTTCACGAACCATCGCGGCATTTTCACCGATACCACCGGTGAATACAACAGCGTCCAGACGACCATCCATCAGCGCAGTGTAGGCACCGATGTATTTCGCCAGGCGGTGGCAGTAAACGTCCATTGCGCGCTTCGCGTCTTCTTTCGTCGCGTAGTTGTCTTCAACATAGCGGCAGTCGCTGGTCACTTCGGTCAGACCCAGCAGGCCAGACTCTTTGGTCAGCAGTTTGTTGATTGCGTCAACGCTCATGCCCAGGGTGTCGTGCAGGTGGAAGATGATCGCCGGATCGATATCACCAGAACGGGTACCCATGACCAGACCTTCCAGCGGGGTCAGGCCCATAGAGGTGTCAACGCATTTACCGTTGCGGATAGCAGAAACGGAACCACCGTTGCCCAGGTGGCAGGTGATGATGTTCAGTTCTTCTACCGGTTTGTTCAGCATTTTTGCCGCTTCCTGGGTTACATAGAAGTGGCTGGTGCCGTGCGCGCCGTAACGACGGATGCCGTGCTCTTTGTACAGGTTGTACGGCAGGGCGTAGAGGTAAGACTCTTCCGGCATAGTCTGGTGGAACGCGGTGTCAAATACAGCAACGTTTTTGTCTTTCAGCTGTGGGAAAGATTTCAGAGCTTCTTCGATACCGATCAGGTGAGCCGGGTTGTGCAGCGGTGCAAAAGAAGCTGCATCTTTGATACCCTGAATAACAGACTCATCGATCACTACGGAGCTGGTATACTTTTCGCCGCCGTGTACGATACGGTGACCGATAGCAGTCAGCTGCGCAGACAGTTCTGGTTTTTGTGCCAGAATAGTATTAACGATAAAGTTGAGCGCTTCGCTGTGAGCGGCGCCTGCACCTAAAGCCGCTTCCTGTTTATTGCCGTCCATTTTCCATTTGATACGTGCTTCGGGCAGGTGGAAACATTCGGCTAAACCAGAAAGGTACTCTTCACCATTTACTGCATCGATGATGGCAAATTTCAGTGAAGAACTACCGCAGTTCAGAACCAGTACTAACTTACTCGACATGGAAGTACCTATAATTGATACGTGGCTAAAAAAACGTCAGGGAGCCATAGAGCGTAGCGCATGATGACACCGACATTTATGATTAACATCATGCACTGCAAATTTTTTTTGCATGATGGAAGAAATATCTTGAGTCTATGCCATTTTGCGTAATTTTCAGCCAATGGCATAATGTATATGAATTTGACGACTCAATGAATATGTACTACTTAGGCCTTCAGGCTGCTAAAGGATACCTGATAGTGGGTATGGAAGACAAAATGTTTTGAACGTTGTCCCGCTGAGTTGTGAATTTGCACAAATTTTTGAATCTTTATATGTGAAGTTGAGGTGAAGCATGTCAACGCCGGATAATCGTTCTGTTAATTTTTTTAGCTTGTTTCGCCGGGGACAGCATTACTCAAAGACGTGGCCGCTGGAAAAACGCCTTGCCCCGGTCTTTGTCGAAAATCGCGTTATCAAGATGACGCGTTATGCGATCCGTTTTATGCCGCCGATCGCCGTATTTACTCTCTGCTGGCAGATTGCCCTGGGCGGTCAGCTTGGGCCGGCAGTTGCCACTGCGCTGTTCGCCTTAAGTTTACCCATGCAGGGATTGTGGTGGCTGGGCAAGCGTTCTGTAACGCCATTACCCCCTGCTATCCTCAACTGGTTTTATGAAGTTCGCGGTAAATTGCAGGAGTCTGGACAGGTGTTGGCACCCGTTGAAGGCAAGCCTGATTACCAGGCATTAGCTGACACGCTTAAGCGCGCCTTCAAACAACTGGATAAAACTTTCCTTGATGATTTGTAATTGACCCCTGATTACGCATATAAAAGAAGGCATACTCAGCCTTCTTTTTTTTCACCGTAATAGAGTGATACAGGAGTCAACAATGGAAATGACCAACGCGCAACGTCTTATTTTGTCTAATCAGTACAAGATGATGACTATGCTCGATCCGGCAAATGCTGAACGTTACCGTCGCCTGCAAACAATCATTGAGCGTGGTTATGGATTACAGATGCGTGAACTGGATCGCGAGTTTGGCGAGCTGAAAGAAGAAACCTGCCGCACTATCATCGACATTATGGAGATGTATCATGCGTTGCATGTTTCCTGGTCTAATTTGCAGGACCAGCAATCCATCGATGAACGTCGTGTCACCTTCCTTGGCTTTGACGCCGCCACTGAAGCACGTTACCTCGGTTATGTCCGCTTTATGGTTAATGTGGAAGGGCGCTATACCCATTTTGACGCCGGAACTCACGGTTTTAACGCCCAGACGCCAATGTGGGAAAAATATCAGCGCATGCTTAATGTGTGGCATGCCTGCCCGCGTCAGTACCATTTGAGCGCCAACGAAATTAATCAAATTATCAACGCCTGAGGAGGCCCGCGTGCGGTGCAAAGGTTTTCTGTTTGATCTTGATGGAACGCTGGTGGATTCCCTGCCTGCGGTAGAACGGGCGTGGAGCAACTGGGCCAGACGTCATGGGTTAGCGCCGGAAGAGGTGCTGGCTTTCATTCACGGTAAACAGGCGATCACCTCTCTGCGCCATTTTATGGCGGGCAAATCCGAGGCTGATATTGCCGCCGAGTTTACGCGTCTGGAGCAAATCGAGGCCACGGAAACCGAAGGTATTACCGCGCTTCCGGGGGCAATCGCCTTACTCAATCATTTGAATAAAGCAGGTATTCCGTGGGCCATTGTGACTTCTGGCTCCATGCCGGTAGCGCGAGCGCGCCATAAAATAGCGGGGCTTCCCGCACCAGAGGTGTTTGTAACCGCTGAGCGAGTGAAGCGCGGAAAACCAGAACCTGATGCGTATCTGTTAGGCGCGCAGCTGCTGGGGCTTGCGCCGCAGGAGTGTGTGGTGGTGGAAGATGCTCCCGCTGGCGTGCTTTCTGGCCTGGCGGCGGGTTGCCATGTCATTGCGGTTAACGCTCCGGCAGATACCCCGCGCCTGAATGAGGTCGATTTGGTCCTCCACAGTCTGGAGCAAATTACTGTGACCAAACAGCCAAATGGCGATGTTATTATTCAGTGAAACACCTGATCATGATTTAGCCCCGTCTCGTCGGGGCTTTTTTATGGCAGAATCAAGTCATCCCCCTCAATTAACAAGGATAAGTTGTGAACGGTGAATTGATTTGGGTTCTTTCATTACTGGCCGTTGCCATCGTCTTGTTTGCGACGGGCAGAGTGCGTATGGATGCGGTCGCTTTGTTTGTTATTGTCGCGTTTGCATTAAGCGGAACGCTGACAGTCCCAGAAGTATTTTCCGGCTTTTCTGATCCTAACGTTGTCCTGATTGCCGCCTTGTTTATTATTGGCGATGGTTTGGTCCGTACCGGTGTTGCCACCGTAATGGGAACATGGCTGGTCAAAGTTGCGGGCAACAGTGAAATCAAAATGTTGGTTTTGTTGATGCTGACCGTCGCGGGGCTTGGCGCGTTTATGAGTTCAACCGGCGTTGTCGCTATCTTTATTCCCGTGGTGTTAAGCGTTGCCATGCGTATGCAAACTTCGCCGTCACGTCTGATGATGCCGTTAAGTTTTGCCGGGCTGATTAGCGGCATGATGACGCTGGTGGCGACGCCGCCGAACCTGGTAGTCAACAGTGAATTGCTGCGTGAAGGCTATCACGGCTTCAGTTTCTTTAGCGTAACACCTATTGGCCTGGTCGTGCTGGTGCTGGGTATTTTGTATATGTTAGTGATGCGTTTCATGCTGAAAGGGGATACCCAGATCCCGCAGCGCGAAGGCTGGACGCGTCGAACCTTTCGCGATCTTATCCGTGAATATCGACTGACCGGGCGTGCGCGACGTCTGGCTATCCGCCCCGGATCGCCAATGATTGGTCAACGGCTGGACGATCTCAAATTACGTGAGCGTTATGGCGCTAACGTCATCGGTGTTGAACGCTGGCGGCGTTTTCGTCGCGTTATCGTGAACGTTAATGGGGTTTCTGAATTTCGCGCGCGTGACGTTTTGCTTATTGATATGTCTGCGGCTGATGTCGATCTCCGGCAATTTTGTAGTGAGCAATTGCTGGAGCCGATGGTACTGCGCGGCGAGTATTTTTCTGACCAGGCCCTTGATGTGGGCATGGCAGAGATTTCATTAATTCCTGAGTCAGAACTGATTGGTAAATCGGTGCGCGAAATTGGTTTTCGTACCCGCTACGGACTGAATGTGGTGGGGCTAAAGCGCAATGGCGTGGCGCTGGAAGGTTCGCTGGCGGATGAGCCTCTGCTGCTGGGCGATATCATCCTGGTTGTGGGTAACTGGAAACTGATCGGTATGCTGGCCAAACAGGGCCGCGACTTCGTAGCGCTGAACTTACCGGAAGAGGTGAGTGAAGCATCGCCCGCGCACAGCCAGGCACCCCATGCCATTTTCTGTCTGGTGCTAATGGTGGCGTTAATGCTGACAGATGAAATTCCTAATCCTGTTGCCGCTATCATCGCCTGCCTGCTGATGGGGAAATTCCGCTGTATAGATGCTGAAAGCGCCTATAAATCCATTCACTGGCCGAGCATTATTTTGATCGTTGGGATGATGCCGTTTGCTGTGGCATTACAGAAAACGGGAGGTGTCGCGCTGGCGGTGAAAGGGCTGATGGACATTGGCGGTGGTTACGGGCCACATATGATGCTGGGTTGTTTGTTTGTCTTGTCGGCGGTTATTGGGCTATTTATCTCTAATACCGCGACGGCGGTGTTGATGGCTCCGATTGCGCTGGCTGCTGCCAAAACGATGGGTGTGTCGCCTTATCCATTCGCGATGGTCGTGGCGATGGCAGCATCCGCCGCCTTTATGACACCGGTTTCTTCACCTGTTAACACACTGGTTTTAGGTCCGGGAAATTACAGCTTCAGTGACTTTGTGAAGTTGGGGGTACCGTTCACCATTATCGTGATGGCGGTTTGTGTGGTGATGATCCCGATGCTGTTTCCGTTTTGACAAGAGCCTGATGTCGCATCCGGCGCTTATTGCCTGATGCGACGCAGACTCCGGCTGCTTACAGCGGTGAATCCTGGCTAATCTCATCGAGCGAAAGATGGAAGCTGGGAACAAATACTTCCATGAAGTAGTCCATCTCCTGGCTGCGACGCGCTGCAAGCGTCGCTTCCAGTCGCGTTTTTGCCAGCAAGAATTCATTATTTCCGGCCGCGAGTTCTTCCAGACATTTCAGATATGCACACAGTGCATCTGCCTGTTTCACCAACGATTTTTCTTCATCGCTATATGCATGCTCGTCAATTAACGGCGCAAAGATATCCTGCAGCTCTTCCGGAACCATATCGACCAGTTTTTGCTGAGCGATTTTTTCAATAGCCTTGTATTCCTGAGCGATTTGCGAATTGAAGTATTTCACCGGAGTAGGGAGATCGCCGGTGAGCACTTCTGAGGCATCGTGGTACATCGCCAGTAAAGCGATACGTTCGGCGTTGACATTACCGCCAAATTTCCGATTTTTGATAGCTGCCAGCGCATGGGCGACCATCGCTACCTGCAAACTGTGTTCGGACACATTTTCCGTCCGCACATTGCGCATGAGCGGCCAGCGGTTAATGAGTTTCAGGCGGGAGAGATGGGCAAAAAAATGGCTCTGTTTCATAGTGACCTTACGTATGATGACATCATCAGGTCATTGTGGCGGGATAACACTGCCGGATGCAATCTCCGGCAGTGAAATTAAGATTACAGCTGATGATAACCAGAAAGGAAACGCGCGAACTTGCTCAAAGACAGCTCGATATCATCGACACGCGGTAGCGTGACAATGCGGAAGTGATCCGGCCACGGCCAGTTGAATGCCGTCCCTTGCACCAACAGAACTTTTTCCTGCAACAGGAAATCCAGCACCATTTTCTGATCGTCGTGAATGTTAAAGCGTTTGGCGTCGATTTTCGGGAACATGTACAGCGCACCACGAGGTTTCACGCAGGAAACGCCCGGAATATCGTTGATCAATTCCCACGCGCGGTTACGCTGCTCATAAAGACGACCGCCAGGGGTAATAAATTCACTGATGCTCTGATAACCACCCAGCGCGGTCTGAATGGCGTGTTGCGCAGGAACGTTAGCACACAGGCGCATTGAAGCCAGCATTTCCAGACCTTCGATGTAGCCTTTGGCGTGTTTTTTCGGCCCGTTCAACACCATCCACCCCTGACGGAAGCCTGCAACGCGGTACGTTTTCGACAGTCCATTAAAGGTAATGGTCAGCAGGTCAGGTGCCAGCGGCGCAATTGAGTGATGCTCAGCGTCGTCGTAGAGAATTTTGTCATAAATTTCATCGGCGAAGATAATGAGATTATGCTGACGTGCAATCTCCACAATCTCCATTAAAAGCTCTTTGGAATATACCGCGCCGGTTGGGTTATTTGGGTTGATAATAACGATCCCACGCGTACGAGGCGTAATTTTAGCGCGAATATCATCGAGGTCCGGGAACCAGTCAGAGGATTCATCGCAAAGATAATGCACCGCTTTACCGCTGGAAAGCGAAACCGCCGCGGTCCATAGTGGGTAATCTGGTGCAGGAACCAACATTTCGTCCCCGCTGTTCAGCAATGCCTGCATTGCCTGAACGATAAGCTCCGATACACCATTGCCGATGTAAATATCTTCCACGGTAACATCACGCATGCCACGAGCCTGGTAGTGCTGCATGATGGCTTTACGCGCGGAGTAAAGACCTTTGGAATCGCAATACCCTTGAGCTGTAGGCAGGTTGCGTATCACGTCAACGAGGATTTCATCTGGCGCGTCAAAACCGAACGGGGCTGGGTTGCCGATGTTCAGTTTCAGTACCTTGTTACCTTCTTCTTCCAGGCGTTTTGCTTCTTTCAGCACCGGACCACGGATGTCATAACAGACATTCTCTAATTTGCTGGATTTTTCAATGGGGGACATGAATCTTGACCTTTTTTGCTGTTATCGCCACTCCCTGCCGTGGAAGTCAGCTTAGAACAATGTACTCCCCCAGGACGGTGTTTTGAAGGTCTGCAGAATAAGATTTTGCCAGAGGGGAAGGTTCGATTGTGCTGTTAATAACTTAATAATGACAAAATAATGAGGTGTATATGCTTTACATGCAATGTTATATAGTGAATTGTTCTGATTCTTGATTGTAAGTCTGGTTTTTTTATCTGTAAGATAATTGTGTGAAAATGCCTCATTTAAGAATTCACTAATGAAACGCGATGATGATATTTCCGCATTACGGAGAGTTTAACAGCGTGATGATTTCCGAGGTGTCGCAATGGGGGCAAGGTGTGAAACTATTGTTAAGCGGAATTAATGAATGAGGATGATGCTAATTAATTATTATTTAATATTCAAAAAGGTTTTGATGTGCTTATTAATAATAGAAGATTACTTTGCCTAACATAACATAACTTTGCATCAGATAATTCGCAATGACCCTTATAAATAAAAGGTTTTTGGGGTAAAATGCTCGCATAAATGACGGATCCCTGCTCTTGATGCCGCCTCACCATTGCTGTTTGTACGTGTTCGCGTATGACCAGCGATGCTGCACGAGAGTGGAACAAGGACTCACATTTACATTTATACAAACACGCGCATGTCATAAATAGAAAAGAGTGAGTAACTTAATAGATATGCGATCCCTGAAGATATATTCTGTGATCTACTTCAGGCATTATAACGGAACAATGTGAGTCGCTTTTTTAGTGCAACTCATATGCATTTTTACTTTCGTCCGGGTTCCGGATGAAACTGCCAGGGAGGCACATTACAAATGGAATTGCTTGTTTGTGTGTGCACAGCATTAACCAGCTCAGTATGAGCCGCCAGTAAGTGATAATATATGATAAGTGCAAATCGTCCGATAATTAACCTCGACCTCGATCTGCTGAGAACATTTGTTGCTGTTGCCGATCTGAACACTTTTGCTGCCGCAGCTGCCGCTGTGTGTCGTACTCAGTCCGCCGTAAGTCAGCAAATGCAGCGTCTGGAACAACTCGTTGGGAAAGAACTGTTCGCTCGTCACGGTCGCAACAAACTGTTAACTGAACATGGCATTCAACTTCTTGGTTACGCCAGGAAAATCCTGCGTTTTAATGATGAGGCCTGCTCATCATTAATGTTCAGTAATCTTCAGGGCGTGTTAACTATCGGTGCTTCAGATGAATCTGCCGATACGATCTTACCTTTCCTGTTAAATCGCGTGAGTTCGGTTTATCCGAAATTAGCGCTGGATGTCCGCGTTAAACGTAATGCCTATATGGCAGAAATGCTGGAATCCCAGGAAGTGGATTTGATGGTAACCACCCATCGTCCTTCAGCGTTTAAGGCATTGAACCTGCGTACCTCGCCAACACACTGGTACTGCGCAGCGGAATACGTATTGCAAAAAGGTGAGCCGATCCCTCTTGTATTGCTGGATGATCCAAGTCCGTTTCGCGATATGGTGCTGGCGACGCTTAATAAAGCAGATATTCCCTGGCGACTGGCTTATGTCGCCTCGACGCTTCCGGCCGTTCGTGCGGCAGTGAAAGCCGGTCTTGGCGTGACGGCAAGGCCGGTCGAGATGATGAGTCCGGACTTGCGTGTGCTGAGTGGAGTAGATGGCTTACCGCCGCTACCTGATACCGAATATTTGCTGTGCTATGACCCGTCCAGTAATAATGAGCTGGCCCAGGTGATCTATCAGGCGATGGAGAGCTACCATAATCCGTGGCAATACAGCCCAATGTCTGCTCCGGAAGGAGATGACTCATTGTTAATTGAAAGGGATATCGAGTAATCGACGGACCATAGATAATTCCTGGAACAATAGTGTAAAAACGAGCCGCTGGGGGTGTTTTAAACCCCAGCGGCTTTTTTTTAGTAAAGAACCTTCTTCACATCGTGCAGAATGTACAAAACTGGTCATTTTTTAATCACCAGAGATTCACGCCCCGTACGCACAAATAATCGCCTGAAAAAAATCACCTGCTACAATGATGTTAAAAAATACGTAAATTTGTTGCTGCGTTTTTGTTATGGAATGACAAAAGCGTGTCACAGATCAAGAAAATACTCTCTTTTGGGGGGAGGAATCGACACAAATTCCTGTCAAAATAGACCCGTATTTTTTCCATTGCTTCACAACGGACACGATTCAACAACATCTAATTATCCTGGAGTCGTCAAGGATCTGGGGTGAAAGGGCATTAAATGCTAATGGTGTTGATATTATGTAAACTAATGTGAAGAAACTTTTGTTAAAGTTGACAAAAGGTTATAGAAAGGAGTAAAAGACCACATCAATTAGCTGTATAAAAGAATTTCTACAGTGATTGTAAGGTTTTTTTTATTCCTCCCCATGAATCGATGTGGCGTCCATCTGCCGTGAAGAGCAGTGAATCTGGCGCTACTTTTGATGAGTAAGCAATGAGTATGTCAACATCCACTGAAGTCATCGCTCATCACTGGGCATTCGCTATCTTTCTTATCGTTGCCATTGGCCTGTGTTGCCTGATGCTGGTAGGCGGTTGGTTTTTAGGCGGTCGCGCACGCGCGAGGTCGAAAAACGTGCCGTTTGAATCCGGTATCGACTCGGTCGGCTCCGCCCGCTTACGCCTGTCCGCCAAGTTTTATCTGGTGGCCATGTTCTTCGTTATCTTCGACGTTGAAGCGCTGTATCTGTTCGCATGGTCAACCTCTATCCGCGAAAGCGGCTGGGTAGGCTTTGTGGAAGCTGCAATTTTTATTTTTGTGTTACTGGCAGGTCTGGTTTATCTGGTGCGTATTGGCGCGCTGGACTGGACGCCCGCGCGTTCACGCCGCGAGCGTATGAACCCGGAAACGAACAGTATCGCTAATCGTCAACGCTAACCGCGAGGCATTAAGATGGATTATACGCTCACCCGCATAGATCCCAACGGTGAGAACGACCGTTACCCCCTGCAAAAGCAGGAGATCGTAACCGACCCTCTGGAGCAAGAAGTTAACAAAAACGTGTTTATGGGCAAGCTCAATGACATGGTTAACTGGGGTCGTAAAAACTCAATTTGGCCGTATAACTTCGGTCTTTCCTGCTGTTACGTTGAGATGGTGACTTCGTTTACCGCGGTGCATGACGTGGCGCGTTTTGGCGCAGAAGTATTGCGTGCTTCGCCGCGTCAGGCTGACCTGATGGTGGTTGCAGGAACCTGCTTTACCAAAATGGCACCGGTTATTCAGCGTCTGTATGACCAGATGCTGGAACCAAAATGGGTTATCTCAATGGGTGCCTGTGCCAACTCTGGTGGTATGTACGATATTTATTCCGTTGTGCAGGGCGTCGATAAATTCATCCCGGTTGATGTGTATATCCCGGGCTGCCCGCCGCGTCCTGAAGCGTACATGCAGGCACTGATGCTGTTGCAGGAATCTATCGGCAAAGAACGTCGTCCGCTCTCCTGGGTGGTTGGCGATCAGGGCGTTTATCGCGCCAATATGCAATCAGAGCGCGAACGCAAGCGCGGTGAACGCATTGCCGTAACCAACCTGCGTACACCTGACGAGATTTAATTTGCGCCTGTCGGCAAAGGGATTTTTCTTCGCTTATTCCTAAATCTATTTCGCGAAGCTTACTGCGCCGACAGTCACCACGGACCATTTGCAATGGTGAACAATATGACCGACTTAACCGCGCAAGAACCCGCCTGGCAGACCCGCGATCATCTTGATGATCCGGTAATTGGCGAACTGCGCAACCGTTTTGGGCCGGATGCCTTTACTGTTCAGGCGACTCGCACCGGGGTTCCCGTTGTGTGGATCAAGCGTGAACAATTACTGGAAGTTGGCGATTTCTTAAAGAAACTGCCGAAACCTTACGTCATGCTGTTTGACTTACACGGCATGGACGAACGTCTGCGCACACACCGCGAAGGGTTACCTGCCGCGGATTTTTCCGTTTTCTACCATCTGATTTCTATTGATCGTAACCGCGACATCATGCTGAAGGTGGCGCTGGCAGAAAACGACCTGCACGTACCGACCTTCACCAAACTGTTCCCGAACGCTAACTGGTATGAGCGTGAAACCTGGGATCTGTTTGGCATTACATTCGACGGTCACCCGAACCTGCGCCGCATCATGATGCCGCAAACCTGGAAAGGTCACCCGCTGCGTAAAGATTACCCGGCGCGCGCTACCGAATTCTCGCCGTTTGAGCTGACCAAAGCCAAACAGGATCTGGAGATGGAAGCCCTGACCTTCAAACCGGAAGAGTGGGGGATGAAGCGCGGCACCGAAAACGAGGACTTCATGTTCCTCAACCTCGGTCCGAACCACCCGTCGGCGCACGGTGCTTTCCGTATCGTTTTGCAGCTCGATGGCGAAGAGATTGTCGACTGCGTACCAGACATCGGCTACCACCACCGTGGTGCGGAGAAAATGGGCGAACGCCAGTCCTGGCACAGCTACATTCCGTATACCGACCGTATCGAATACCTCGGCGGCTGCGTTAACGAAATGCCTTACGTGCTGGCGGTAGAGAAACTGGCCGGGATCACCGTGCCGGATCGCGTTAACGTCATTCGCGTTATGCTCTCCGAACTGTTCCGTATCAACAGCCACCTGCTGTACATCTCGACCTTTATTCAGGACGTCGGCGCAATGACGCCCGTGTTCTTCGCCTTTACCGATCGTCAGAAAATTTACGATCTGGTGGAAGCGATCACGGGTTTCCGTATGCACCCGGCGTGGTTCCGTATTGGCGGCGTAGCGCACGACCTGCCGCGCGGCTGGGATCGCCTGCTGCGTGAGTTCCTCGACTGGATGCCGAAACGTCTGGCGTCTTACGAGAAAGCGGCGCTGCAAAATACCATTCTGAAAGGTCGTTCCCAGGGCGTTGCCGCCTATGGCGCGAAAGAGGCGCTGGAGTGGGGCACCACTGGCGCGGGCCTGCGTGCTACCGGGATCGACTTCGACGTGCGTAAGGCGCGTCCTTATTCTGGCTATGAAAACTTCGACTTTGAAATCCCGGTTGGTGGTGGTGTTTCTGACTGCTACACCCGCGTAATGCTGAAAGTGGAAGAGCTGCGCCAGAGTCTGCGCATTCTTGAGCAGTGCCTCAACAACATGCCGGAAGGCCCGTTCAAAGCGGATCACCCGCTGACCACGCCGCCGCCGAAAGAGCGCACGCTGCAACATATCGAAACCCTGATCACCCACTTCCTGCAAGTGTCGTGGGGGCCGGTGATGCCTGCCAATGAATCCTTCCAGATGATTGAGGCGACCAAAGGGATCAACAGTTACTACCTGACCAGCGACGGTAGCACCATGAGTTATCGCACTCGTATCCGCACGCCGAGTTATGCGCATTTGCAGCAAATTCCGGCGGCGATCCGCGGCAGCCTGGTGTCTGACCTGATTGTTTATCTGGGCAGTATCGATTTTGTTATGTCAGATGTGGACCGCTAATTATGCACGAGAATCAACAACCACAAACCGAGGCTTTTGAGCTGAGTGCGGCAGAGCGTGAAGCGATCGAGCACGAGATGCACCACTACGAAGACCCGCGTGCGGCGTCCATTGAAGCGCTGAAAATCGTTCAGAAGCAGCGTGGCTGGGTGCCGGATGGTGCGATCCACGCGATCGCCGATGTGCTGGGTATTCCGGCAAGCGACGTCGAAGGTGTGGCAACGTTCTACAGTCAGATCTTCCGCCAGCCGGTTGGTCGCCATGTGATCCGTTATTGCGACAGCGTGGTCTGTCATATCAACGGGTATCAGGGTATTCAGGCGGCGCTCGAGAAAAAGCTGAACATCAAACCAGGGCAAACGACATTTGATGGCCGCTTTACGCTGCTGCCAACTTGCTGCCTGGGGAACTGTGATAAAGGGCCAAACATGATGATCGATGAGGACACTCACGCGCATCTGACCCCGGAAGCGATCCCTGAACTGCTGGAGCGGTATAAATGAAAAACATTATCCGTACTCCCGAAACGCATCCGCTGACCTGGCGTCTGCGCGATGACAAACAGCCAGTGTGGCTGGACGAATACCGCAGCAAAAACGGTTACGAAGGGGCGCGTAAGGCGCTGACCGGGCTGTCTCCGGACGAAATCGTTAATCAGGTAAAAGACGCTGGTCTGAAAGGGCGCGGTGGCGCGGGCTTTTCTACCGGCCTGAAATGGAGCCTGATGCCGAAAGACGAATCCATGAACATCCGTTACCTGCTGTGTAACGCCGATGAAATGGAGCCAGGCACCTATAAAGACCGCCTGTTGATGGAGCAACTGCCGCACCTGCTGGTGGAAGGTATGCTCATCTCCGCGTTTGCGCTGAAAGCTTACCGTGGCTACATCTTCCTGCGTGGCGAATATATCGAAGCGGCAGTAAATCTGCGCCGCGCCATTGCCGAAGCCACTGAAGCGGGCTTGCTTGGCAAAAACATTATGGGAACAGGTTTCGACTTCGAACTGTTCGTCCATACCGGGGCAGGGCGCTACATCTGCGGGGAAGAAACAGCGTTAATCAACTCCCTGGAAGGGCGTCGTGCTAACCCACGCTCGAAACCCCCCTTCCCGGCAACCTCCGGCGTATGGGGCAAACCGACCTGTGTCAACAACGTCGAAACCCTGTGTAACGTTCCGGCGATCCTCGCTAACGGCGTGGAGTGGTATCAGAACATCTCGAAAAGTAAAGATGCTGGCACCAAGCTGATGGGCTTCTCTGGTCGGGTGAAAAATCCGGGACTGTGGGAACTGCCGTTCGGCACCACCGCACGCGAGATCCTCGAAGATTACGCCGGTGGTATGCGTGATGGTCTGAAATTTAAAGCCTGGCAGCCAGGCGGCGCGGGGACTGACTTCCTGACCGAAGCGCACCTTGATCTGCCGATGGAATTCGAAAGTATCGGTAAAGCGGGAAGCCGTCTGGGTACGGCGCTGGCGATGGCGGTTGACCATGAGATCAACATGGTGTCGCTGGTGCGTAACCTGGAAGAGTTTTTCGCCCGTGAGTCCTGCGGCTGGTGTACGCCGTGCCGCGACGGTCTGCCGTGGAGCGTGAAAATTCTGCGTGCGCTGGAGCGTGGCGAAGGTCAGCCGGGCGATATCGAAACACTTGAGCAACTGTGTCGATTCTTAGGCCCGGGTAAAACTTTCTGTGCCCACGCACCTGGTGCCGTGGAGCCGTTACAGAGCGCCATCAAATATTTCCGCGAAGAATTTGAGGCGGGGATCAAACAGCCGTTCAGCAATACCCATTTGATTAATGGGATTCAGCCGAACCTGCTGAAAGAGCGCTGGTAACCGAATTTCGATTAACGCTCAGTCTCTGACTGAGAAAACTGGAAGCATGCTAATGGCTACAATTCATGTAGACGGCAAAGAATACGAGGTCAACGGAGCGGACAACCTGCTGGAAGCTTGTCTGTCTCTGGGCCTTGATATTCCTTACTTTTGCTGGCATCCGGCGCTGGGAAGCGTCGGTGCTTGCCGCCAGTGTGCGGTGAAGCAATACCAAAACGCGGAAGACACGCGTGGTCGCCTGGTGATGTCCTGTATGACACCGGCTTCCGATGGCACCTTTATTTCCATTGACGACGAAGAAGCGAAACAGTTCCGTGAAAGTGTGGTCGAGTGGTTAATGACCAACCACCCGCACGACTGTCCGGTATGTGAAGAAGGCGGTAACTGCCATCTTCAGGATATGACCGTGATGACCGGACACAGCTTCCGTCGCTACCGTTTCACCAAACGTACCCACCGTAATCAGGATTTGGGGCCGTTCATCTCTCACGAAATGAACCGCTGCATCGCCTGCTACCGCTGCGTGCGTTACTACAAAGATTACGCTGACGGTACAGATCTGGGCGTTTATGGCGCGCACGACAACGTCTACTTCGGTCGCCCGGAAGACGGCACGCTGGAAAGCGAATTTTCCGGTAACCTGGTCGAAATTTGCCCGACCGGCGTATTTACCGACAAAACGCACTCCGAGCGTTACAACCGTAAATGGGATATGCAGTTTGCGCCGAGCATCTGCCAGCAATGTTCCATCGGCTGTAACATCAGCCCCGGCGAGCGTTATGGCGAACTGCGTCGTATCGAAAACCGTTACAACGGTACGGTAAACCACTACTTCCTCTGCGACCGTGGTCGTTTCGGTTACGGTTACGTCAACCTGAAAGATCGTCCGCGTCAGCCAGTACAGCGTCGTGGCGATGATTTCATTACCCTCAACGCCGAACAGGCAATGCAGGGCGCAGCAGATATTCTGCGTCAGTCGAAGAAAGTGATCGGCATTGGTTCTCCGCGCGCCAGCGTGGAAAGTAACTTTGCGCTGCGTGAGCTGGTGGGCGAAGAAAACTTCTACACCGGTATCGCTCACGGTGAGCAGGAACGTCTGCAACTGGCGCTGAAAGTACTGCGTGAAGGCGGCATTTATACTCCTGCTCTGCGCGAAATCGAATCTTACGATGCGGTACTGGTGCTGGGCGAAGACGTTACCCAGACCGGCGCGCGCGTCGCGCTGGCAGTGCGTCAGGCGGTGAAAGGTAAAGCGCGCGAAATGGCGGCAGCACAGAAAGTGGCTGACTGGCAGATTGCGGCAATCCTCAACATCGGTCAACGTGCGAAGCATCCGCTGTTTGTTACCAACGTTGATGACACCCGTCTGGATGATATCGCGGCGTGGACTTACCGCGCACCGGTTGAAGATCAGGCGCGTTTAGGTTTTGCCATCGCCCATGCGCTGGATAACTCCGCGCCAGCGGTTGACGGTATTGAACCTGAACTGCAAAGCAAAATCGACGTCATCGTGCAGGCACTGGCGGGTGCGAAGAAACCGTTGATTATCTCCGGGACGAACGCCGGTAGCGCTGAAGTAATTCAGGCTGCGGCTAACGTCGCGAAAGCCCTGAAAGGTCGCGGCGCTGACGTCGGTATCACCATGATTGCCCGTTCCGTCAACAGCATGGGGCTGGGCATTATGGGCGGTGGATCGCTTGAAGAAGCGTTAACCGAACTGGAAACCGGACGCGCCGACGCGGTGGTGGTGCTGGAAAACGATCTGCATCGTCACGCTTCTGCTACCCGCGTGAATGCTGCGCTGGCTAAAGCGCCGCTGGTGATGGTGGTTGACCATCAACGCACAGCGATCATGGAAAACGCCCATCTGGTACTTTCCGCTGCCAGCTTTGCTGAAAGCGACGGTACGGTAATTAATAATGAAGGTCGCGCCCAACGTTTCTTCCAGGTTTACGATCCGGCTTATTACGACAGCAAAACTGTCATGCTGGAAAGCTGGCGCTGGTTACACTCGCTGCACAGTACCCTGTTGAGCCGTGAAGTGGACTGGACGCAGCTCGACCATGTGATTGACGCTGTTGTGGCGAAAATCCCGGAACTGGCAGGTATCAAAGATGCTGCGCCGGATGCGACATTCCGTATTCGTGGGCAGAAACTGGCCCGTGAACCGCACCGTTACAGCGGTCGTACCGCCATGCGCGCCAATATTAGCGTTCATGAGCCACGTCAGCCGCAGGATATTGACACCATGTTTACCTTCTCGATGGAAGGTAACAACCAGCCGACTGCGCACCGTTCGCAAGTGCCGTTTGCCTGGGCGCCAGGCTGGAACTCCCCGCAGGCGTGGAACAAATTCCAGGACGAAGTGGGCGGCAAACTGCGCTTTGGCGATCCGGGCGTGCGTCTGTTTGAAACCAGCGAAAATGGTCTGGATTACTTCACCAGCGTACCGGCACGCTTCCAGCCGCAGGACGGGAAATGGCGTATCGCGCCGTACTACCACCTGTTTGGCAGCGATGAATTGTCACAGCGTGCTCCGGTCTTCCAGAGTCGTATGCCGCAGCCGTACATCAAACTCAACCCAGCGGATGCCGCGAAGTTGGGTGTGAACGCAGGTACACGCGTCTCCTTTAGTTACGATGGCAACACGGTCACGCTGCCGGTTGAAATCGCCGAAGGGCTGACGGCAGGGCAGGTGGGCTTGCCGATGGGTATGTCCGGCATTGCTCCGGTGCTGGCTGGCGCGCATCTTGAGGATCTCAAGGAGGCACAACAATGAGTTGGATATCACCGGAACTGATTGAGATCCTGCTGACCATCCTCAAAGCGGTGGTGATCCTGCTGGTGGTTGTCACCTGCGGGGCATTCATGAGCTTTGGCGAACGTCGCCTGCTGGGTCTGTTCCAGAACCGTTACGGACCTAACCGTGTTGGCTGGGGTGGTTCGCTCCAGCTGGTTGCGGACATGATCAAAATGTTCTTTAAAGAAGACTGGATCCCGAAATTCTCGGATCGCGTCATCTTTACCCTAGCACCGATGATTGCCTTTACCTCGCTGCTGCTGGCCTTTGCAATTGTGCCAGTCAGTCCGGGTTGGGTGGTTGCCGACCTGAACATCGGGATTTTGTTCTTCCTGATGATGGCAGGTCTGGCGGTTTACGCGGTGCTGTTTGCGGGCTGGTCAAGTAACAACAAATACTCGCTGCTGGGTGCGATGCGTGCTTCTGCGCAGACCCTGAGCTACGAAGTGTTCCTCGGGCTTTCCCTGATGGGCGTGGTGGCGCAAGCCGGTTCATTCAACATGACCGACATCGTTAACAGCCAGGCGCATGTGTGGAACGTCATCCCGCAATTCTTTGGTTTTATTACCTTTGCCATCGCGGGCGTGGCGGTGTGTCACCGTCACCCGTTTGACCAGCCGGAAGCCGAGCAGGAACTGGCGGATGGTTACCACATTGAATATTCCGGTATGAAGTTCGGTCTGTTCTTCGTGGGTGAGTACATCGGGATTGTGACCATCTCTGCATTGATGGTGACGCTGTTCTTCGGTGGCTGGCAAGGCCCGTTGTTACCACCATTCATCTGGTTCGCGCTGAAAACCGCGTTCTTTATGATGATGTTCATTTTGATTCGTGCGTCGTTACCGCGTCCGCGTTATGACCAGGTAATGTCCTTCGGCTGGAAAATCTGCCTGCCGCTGACGCTGATCAACTTGCTGGTAACGGCGGCTGTCATTCTCTGGCAGGCGCAATAAGGGGCAATAAGACCATGACCTTAAAAGAATTGTTAGTAGGTTTCGGCACCCAGGTTCGTAGTATCTGGATGATCGGCCTGCACGCGTTCGCCAAACGCGAAACGCGAATGTACCCGGAAGAGCCGGTCTATCTGCCGCCCCGTTATCGTGGTCGTATCGTTCTGACCCGCGACCCGGACGGCGAAGAGCGTTGCGTAGCCTGTAACCTCTGCGCGGTAGCCTGCCCGGTCGGCTGTATCTCGCTGCAAAAAGCAGAAACCAAAGACGGTCGCTGGTATCCGGAATTTTTCCGCATCAACTTCTCACGCTGCATTTTCTGTGGTTTGTGCGAAGAAGCCTGTCCGACCACGGCGATTCAGTTAACCCCGGATTTCGAAATGGGGGAATACAAGCGCCAGGATCTGGTTTACGAGAAAGAGGATCTGCTGATCTCCGGTCCGGGCAAATACCCGGAGTATAACTTCTACCGGATGGCAGGTATGGCAATCGACGGCAAAGATAAGGGCGAAGCAGAGAACGAAGCCAAGCCTATCGACGTCAAGAGCCTGTTACCGTAAGGAGAGGGGCAATGGAGTTCGCTTTTTATATCTGTGGCCTGATAGCCATACTTGCGACCTTGCGAGTGATCACCCATACCAATCCGGTACACGCACTGCTGTACCTGATTATTTCGCTGCTGGCGATTTCCGGGGTGTTCTTCTCACTAGGCGCTTACTTCGCCGGTGCGCTGGAAATTATCGTCTACGCGGGTGCCATTATGGTGCTGTTCGTGTTCGTGGTGATGATGCTCAACCTGGGCGGTTCAGAAATCGAACAAGAACGCCAGTGGCTGAAACCGCAGGTGTGGATTGGTCCGGCAATTTTGTCAGCCATCATGTTGGTGGTGATTGTTTACGCCATTCTCGGTGTTAACGATCAAGGTATCGACGGTACGCCAATCAGTGCTAAAGCAGTGGGTATTACGCTGTTCGGGCCTTACGTACTGGCGGTGGAACTGGCTTCTATGCTGCTGCTCGCGGGTCTGGTTGTGGCCTTCCACGTCGGTCGTGAAGAGCGTGCGGGTGAAGTGCTGAGCAATCGTAAAGACGACAGCGCGAAAAGAAAAACGGAGGAGCACGCATGATCCCCTTACAACATGGACTGATCCTCGCGGCAATCTTATTCGTTCTTGGCTTAACCGGTCTGGTTATCCGTCGCAATCTGCTGTTTATGCTGATTGGTCTGGAAATCATGATTAACGCCTCCGCGCTGGCCTTTGTGGTCGCCGGAAGCTACTGGGGCCAGACCGACGGTCAGGTGATGTACATTCTCGCCATCAGCCTCGCGGCGGCAGAAGCGAGTATCGGCCTTGCGCTGCTGCTGCAACTTCACCGTCGTCGCCAGAACCTGAACATCGATTCAGTAAGTGAGATGCGCGGATGAACATGCTTGCCTTAACCATTATTTTGCCATTGATTGGCTTCGTCCTGCTGGCGTTCTCCCGTGGGCGCTGGTCTGAAAACGTCTCGGCGATCGTCGGCGTAGGCTCTGTGGGCCTGGCGGCGCTGGTAACCGCCTTTATTGGCGTCGACTTCTTCGCTAACGGCGAGCAGGCTTACAGCCAGCCGCTGTGGACGTGGATGTCGGTAGGCGACTTTAACATCGGTTTTAACCTGGTGTTGGATGGCCTGTCGCTGACCATGCTCTCGGTGGTCACTGGTGTGGGTTTCCTGATCCACATGTACGCCTCCTGGTACATGCGCGGTGAAGAGGGCTACTCTCGCTTCTTCGCCTACACCAACCTGTTCATCGCCAGCATGGTAGTTCTGGTGCTTGCCGACAACCTGCTGCTGATGTACCTCGGCTGGGAAGGCGTGGGCCTATGCTCCTATCTGCTGATCGGTTTCTATTACACCGATCCGAAGAATGGCGCAGCGGCAATGAAAGCGTTCGTCGTGACCCGTGTGGGTGACGTGTTCCTCGCTTTCGCGCTGTTCATTCTTTACAACGAACTGGGCACCCTGAACTTCCGCGAAATGGTGGAACTGGCACCAGCGCACTTTGCTGACGGCAATAATATGCTGATGTGGGCGACGCTGATGCTGCTGGGCGGTGCGGTCGGTAAATCTGCGCAGTTGCCGTTGCAGACATGGCTTGCCGACGCGATGGCGGGCCCGACGCCTGTCTCCGCGCTGATCCACGCCGCAACGATGGTAACCGCGGGTGTCTACCTGATCGCCCGTACCCACGGCCTGTTCCTGATGACGCCGGAAGTTCTGCATCTGGTGGGCATTGTTGGGGCGGTTACGCTGCTGCTGGCCGGTTTTGCCGCGCTGGTACAGACCGACATCAAACGTGTTCTCGCTTACTCTACCATGAGCCAGATTGGCTACATGTTCCTCGCGCTTGGCGTGCAGGCATGGGATGCGGCGATTTTTCACTTGATGACCCACGCGTTCTTTAAAGCGCTGCTGTTCCTGGCATCCGGTTCTGTCATTCTGGCCTGCCATCACGAACAGAACATCTTCAAGATGGGCGGTCTGCGTAAATCTATTCCGCTGGTTTATCTCTGCTTCCTGGTGGGCGGCGCAGCACTGTCGGCACTGCCGCTGGTCACTGCGGGCTTCTTCAGTAAGGATGAGATCCTCGCGGGTGCGATGGCGAATGGTCATATCAATCTGATGGTGGCAGGTCTGGTCGGTGCGTTTATGACCTCGCTCTACACCTTCCGTATGATTTTCATCGTCTTCCACGGAAAAGAACAAATTCACGCTCACGCCGTGAAAGGGGTAACTCACAGCCTGCCGCTGATTGTGCTGCTGATCCTTTCCACCTTCGTTGGCGCACTGATTGTACCGCCGCTGCAGGGCGTGCTTCCGCAAACGACGGAACTGGCGCACGGCAGCATGTTGACCCTGGAAATTACCTCTGGTGTGGTCGCGGTGGTCGGCATTCTGCTGGCAGCCTGGCTGTGGCTGGGTAAACGTACTCTGGTGACCTCCATCGCCAACAGTGCGCCGGGCCGTCTGCTGGGCACCTGGTGGTACAACGCCTGGGGCTTTGACTGGCTGTACGACAAAGTGTTCGTCAAGCCGTTCCTGGGTATTGCCTGGTTGCTGAAACGCGATCCGCTGAACTCAATGATGAACATTCCGGCGGTTCTTTCCCGCTTTGCAGGTAAAGGTCTGCTGTTAAGCGAGAACGGCTATCTGCGCTGGTATGTGGCATCCATGAGCATCGGTGCGGTCGTGGTGCTGGCACTGTTGATGGTACTGCGTTGAGTTAAGGATTGTGGGATTGCCCCTGGGCATATAAGAACGTAGGTCGGATAAGCCTCCTTCGCGGTGCATCCGACACTACCCCCAGTCCGAAGAGAATTTTCTGTCGTGAGAATTCGTTGAAAATCCGGTCCTGACGGGACTTTTACAAGGAATAAAGATCGCCATGTTACTACCCTGGCTAATATTAATTCCCTTTATCGGCGGCTTCCTGTGCTGGCAGACCGAACGCTTTGGCGTCAAGGTGCCGCGCTGGATCGCGCTGATCACCATGGGATTGACGCTGGCGCTGTCGCTGCAACTGTGGTTGCAGGGCGGTTATTCACTGACGCAATCCGCCGGAATTCCGCAGTGGCAGTCTGAATTCGACATGCCGTGGATCCCGCGTTTTGGTATCTCTATCCATCTCGCCATTGACGGGCTGTCGCTGCTGATGGTCGTGCTGACCGGTCTGCTCGGTGTGCTGGCGGTACTCTGTTCGTGGAAAGAGATCGAAAAATATCAGGGCTTCTTCCACCTCAACCTGATGTGGATCCTGGGCGGCGTTATCGGCGTGTTCCTTGCCATCGACATGTTCCTGTTCTTCTTCTTCTGGGAAATGATGCTGGTGCCGATGTACTTCCTGATCGCATTGTGGGGGCATAAAGCCTCTGACGGTAAAACGCGTATCACGGCGGCAACCAAGTTCTTCATATACACCCAGGCGAGTGGTCTGGTGATGTTGATCGCCATCCTGGCGCTGGTTTTTGTTCACTACAATGCGACCGGCGTCTGGACCTTCAACTATGAAGAGCTGTTGAATACGCCAATGTCCAGTGGTGTGGAATATCTGTTGATGCTGGGCTTCTTCATCGCGTTTGCGGTGAAAATGCCGGTGGTTCCGCTGCATGGCTGGCTGCCGGATGCGCACTCACAGGCTCCGACTGCCGGTTCCGTGGACCTCGCGGGGATCTTGCTGAAAACCGCCGCTTACGGTCTGCTGCGTTTCTCCCTACCGCTGTTCCCGAACGCGTCGGCAGAGTTCGCGCCAATCGCTATGTGGCTGGGTGTTATCGGCATCTTCTACGGTGCGTGGATGGCCTTCGCCCAGACCGATATCAAACGTCTGATCGCCTACACCTCGGTTTCCCACATGGGCTTCGTACTGATTGCTATCTACACCGGCAGCCAGTTGGCCTACCAGGGCGCGGTAATCCAGATGATTGCGCACGGCTTGTCAGCGGCGGGTCTGTTTATTCTTTGTGGTCAGCTTTATGAACGTATCCATACCCGCGACATGCGCATGATGGGCGGTCTGTGGAGCAAGATGAAATGGCTGCCAGCACTGTCGCTGTTCTTTGCGGTGGCAACGCTTGGGATGCCTGGCACCGGTAACTTCGTCGGCGAATTTATGATTCTGTTCGGCAGCTTCCAGGTTGTCCCGGTGATTACCGTTATCTCTACCTTTGGGCTGGTCTTTGCATCTGTTTATTCGCTGGCGATGTTGCATCGTGCTTACTTCGGTAAAGCGAAAAGCCAGATTGCCAGCCAGGAACTGCCAGGGATGTCGCTGCGTGAGCTGTTTATGATCCTGTTGCTGGTGGTGCTGCTGGTACTGCTGGGCTTCTATCCGCAGCCGATTCTGGATACCTCGCACTCCGCGATTGGCAATATCCAGCAGTGGTTTGTTAATTCCGTTACTACTACAAGGCCGTAAATCGCCATGACAATAACTCCACAAAACCTGATCGCACTGCTACCGTTGCTGATCGTCGGCTTGACGGTGGTGGTTGTGATGCTCTCCATTGCGTGGCGACGCAATCATTTCCTCAACGCTACGCTCTCGGTTATTGGGCTTAACGCGGCGCTGGTTTCGCTCTGGTTTGTTGGCCAGGCGGGCGCTATGGACGTTACGCCGCTGATGCGCGTTGATGGTTTCGCCATGCTTTACACCGGGCTGGTATTGTTGGCGAGCCTCGCCACCTGTACTTTCGCCTACCCGTGGCTTGAAGGCTATAACGACAACAAGGATGAGTTCTACCTGTTGGTGTTAATTGCCGCGCTGGGCGGGATCCTGCTGGCGAATGCAAACCATCTGGCGTCTCTGTTCCTCGGTATTGAACTGATCTCTTTGCCGCTGTTTGGCCTGGTCGGTTACGCTTTCCGCCAGAAACGTTCGCTGGAAGCCAGTATCAAATACACCATCCTTTCTGCCGCAGCGTCTTCTTTCCTGCTGTTCGGTATGGCGCTGGTGTATGCGCAGTCTGGCGACCTGTCGTTTGTCGCGCTGGGTAAAAACCTCGGCGACGGTATGCTAAACGAGCCGCTGTTGCTGGCAGGTTTCGGCCTGATGATTGTTGGCCTCGGCTTCAAACTCTCTCTGGTGCCGTTCCACCTGTGGACGCCAGACGTATACCAGGGCGCGCCTGCGCCGGTTTCCACTTTCCTGGCGACGGCGAGCAAAATCGCTATCTTCGGTGTAGTGATGCGTCTGTTCCTCTACGCACCGGTGGGTGACAGCGAAGCGATTCGTGTGGTGCTGGCGATTATCGCCTTTGCCTCCATCATCTTCGGTAACCTGATGGCGCTGAGCCAGACCAATATCAAACGTCTGCTCGGTTACTCATCTATCTCTCACCTCGGCTATCTGCTGGTGGCGCTGATTGCGCTGCAAACTGGCGAGATGTCGATGGAAGCGGTAGGGGTTTACCTGGCCGGTTATCTGTTCAGCAGCCTTGGCGCGTTCGGCGTGGTCAGCCTGATGTCCAGCCCGTATCGTGGCCCGGATGCTGATTCCCTGTTCTCTTACCGCGGTCTGTTCTGGCATCGTCCGATCCTCGCGGCGGTGATGACGGTGATGATGCTGTCTCTGGCCGGTATCCCGATGACGCTGGGCTTTATCGGTAAGTTCTACGTGCTGGCGGTCGGTGTCCAGGCACACTTGTGGTGGCTGGTGGGTGCCGTGGTTGTCGGTTCGGCAATCGGCCTCTACTACTACCTGCGCGTGGCGGTGAGCCTGTACCTGCACGCACCGGAACAACCGGGTCGCGATGCACCGTCAAACTGGCAGTACAGCGCGGGCGGTATCGTGGTGCTGATTTCTGCACTGTTGGTACTGGTGCTGGGTGTATGGCCACAACCGCTGATTAGCATTGTGCGGTTAGCAATGCCGCTGATGTAATCTGTTAGTTTGTAAGTCAGAAAGCCGCCGACATGTTCGGCGGTTTTTTTTGGTGCCCTGACACCATCACCCAACAATAACCGTCAGCGCATGATTCCCTTGCCGCAGCATACGTCGATACGCGCTAATCAGCTTTTCCATATCAAGCATGATCGAGGCAAAGAGTTGCCCCTCTAACTCTTCTGAAAAGGTCACTCCCGGATAAATCTCCATTTCATTGAGTCGCTTAATGGAAAACTGTTTACGCAGTTCATTTCGATCCAGTGATTCCAGTCGGTCGATTGTCGCGGCTAACTCCTGATTCCAGGTCAATCCAAGGAAGCCATCTATGCCATCTTCGAGGCTGTGTTCACCAAGCACGGCACGACTCAGCGGATCATTCTTCGCTGGATCGAACGCAGAGGTGCCTGTCAGCCCAAAGTATAAAAAATCCCAGCGTTTATCAATATCCAGTCGGCGTAATCCTGAAAGCGTGTCATGTATATTATCCATCAAAGGTTTTTCAGTAGACTCAAGCAGTTGGTTAATCTTTTCTGAGTCAATTTCTGCAAAATAACCAATCATTCCCATTTATTTTTCCTCCATTGAATTTTATGTTTCGCATCTTAAAACAGACGAGGGAAAATAAAATGTACATGTCGCTGTTTCTGGACCCGCCTCGAGAAATTTTTATTATTTACTGTTGTGTAACAAGGTTATAACACCATCCACCATCTGAGCCATTTTCTGATAATTCAATCTGTCTGCGGTATCACCGGGCAAGTGGTATTGTTTATTACGATAAAAAGCGGTGTCAGTAATCATTACGGCGGGAATATCGTGTTGCCAATAATTAAGGTGGTCAGAGAAATCAATACCGTGAATAAACCATGGGGCATTCATAGAATAAACAGATAAATCCCGGGATGATAACAATGCCGTTTTTACCTGACGAACGGCGTTGATATCCTGTATTCTGCCGACCAGGCAATAAAGTCCCCCCGATCGGGATAAAGCCAGGACATTGCGGGTAAAGGTAATCCTGGCTACCAGGCGCAGAGTCGTAATAGCCAATCGGGGACGCCCTGCGCGGTAACTCTGGCACCGCTACTGACAAAGACCTCTTTTATATACTCTACGGACCTATTCAGATTATCAATATTGTCGGCATTACGTGGATGCACAGTTTGTGTAAGATAACGAACTGTTTTTTCTAATTGCTCAGGAATTACGTGTCGGGGCGTTGGCGATAATGCAGTGACCCAGGGTTGGTAAAAAATAATCAGAGGGAGTGAAAACAGAAATAATATAACAAAAGGAAATTTTTTTTTCATATGTAAATTATCAGTAAAAGACGTTATTTTATCATTATTTATAATGAGTTATGAGTGTTTGTTTTATTACGGTTGTTAGATCTATACAAAAAGTATCTTTTACAGTGGCTTCGCTATTTTAAAAAGGAATTCATATAAGGAAAAATATAATTATGTTATTTATTGGCAGATTGAGTTGACAGGGGGCAGAAATCTGAGGGTAAGAAAAGTCAGCAACAACAATCCACTACATCAACAGACCAGCAATCGCGTGCCGAGATACGCTGGAAATACCCGAAGATTGAACTGGCGGGTGGTGTGACTGACATCAGTCAGTGATGACTTTTTAGCAAACTATGTTCGACCAGTCAGCATATTTGCTGACTGGTCGAATTAATTAACAATGATGTTAACTTACTCTTTTGCTTGATGCTCTATTTTTGGGTTGTGAGTGTTTTATTTCTAAGTTTCTATAATAATGATTGATATTTGCATCGCCATATTTATCTAAATAACAATTTCTGTTTACCAGTCGATGTTGAAAATCAATTTCGTACTGCTCTTCTGCTGAATATTTTTTAAATCTGTCAGCATAGTTTTTTAATAACGTATAGGGGGCGCTGTCAGAATTGCTTTCCATTTTTTCAATCACTTCCTGGGCTGCCATGCACACAAATGCACCGCAACTTTGGCTTAAGTATTGCTGAAGATCGGCATGTAAAAATATTATCTCTGGTTCAGTTAAATGATCTGTTATATTCTTATTATTCGGCGTTTCTCTCGTGGGGTCACAATTGAAACTATTGAAACTGTTAATGATACGCTTAAGTGAATTTTCTTTTTCATGGCCTAGTGCACGTAATGAATTGAATATGATGCATTTTATTTGTTGTGTGTTGTTTTTTTCATTAACTATTTTCTGTAGCGAAACTAATATCCAGTGTCCGCCAGTATTTATGGGGAATAACTGGACTTCTTTCGGCCATGATGGATCGCTCTTAATATTATCATTGAGAGCGACTTCCAGGTAAGTGCTGTTGGAATTGGGGAGGTAGAAATCAGTAGGATAATTGACTTGAGTATTTTTTGCATTGGCGGCGATCTTTTTAAGATAGCAAGCTATTTCATCTGTGGTTAATTGACGATTTTTATCCCAGAAGTTTGTCCCATCGCTCAGTTCATTATTCTTATCATTTAAAAGTACCTTTGAAAGTGACTGTTTTTCTGATATGAGAGGAATGTCCTCACCGATAATTGTCATTAATTTCGAAGGGGAGAATAGTTTTTTGAACAGGAGATTATCTGAATCATGTGATTTGAGGGGGGGGGGTGGTTGCGGTATGTGCCAAATTATATAATTTTAAACAGGCATTTTTAATAAGTCGGATAATCGATAGGGTATCATTTGTTGGGTTTCTAACAATATGGTAAAGAATATCTTCAGCTTTTTTTCCAAATTCATCATAACCTAACGCAATATTATGCAGTAACTCAATACTTTCTTCATCTCCGGATAACGCTGTTTTTTTTAAAGACTGCAGTAATTCCTCGGTCACAGTAAATTTTTCTGCAAATGTCTGACTGAGTTGGGTTTGAGATAATTGACAATAATTGCTGACAACTGTAACCATCATATGCTCCTTTTAGTTGCAAAGGTTGTGCTGAATGAAGATAAAAAGAGGCAACTTATTGCTCTGAATATAGTGCGTAAGGAGATGAATAAATATCAAAAATCGCTCAATATGCCCGTGTGAGTGGATATATGTAGCGCGGGTTGCGATAACAGGGCAAGTTTCGCCCTGTTTTTAATAATAAGCAGAGTTAAACGTTAAACACGGTGAAATCATTCGCTAGTTCAGTCGCCGGGAAAATTGACCTGCATTCACGTAACAGGTGCTGACAACCTTTGTCATCATAGCGCGAGCTGACGTGGGTAATGATTAGCTTACCGACTCCAGCCTCACGGGCCAGTGTCGCAGCCTGGCGTGTAGAGCTATGACCGCGACTATTGGCTTTGGCTTCCATGGTTATATCCAGCGTCGCTTCGTGCACCATGACATCGACACCTTTAGCCAGGTCAAGTGCGGCATCGCAGGGGCCGGTATCGCCGAAAATAGCGAGCGCTTTACCTGGCACTGGAGCAGCTAAGTAATCTGCGCCGTTAATCTGCCTTCCATCTTCCAGCGTGATTGTTTTGCCCGCTTTTAATTCCTGAAACAGTGGGCCAGGCGGCACGCCAGCAGCTTTTAATGCCTGGGCATTTAATGCACCCGGTTTATCATGTTCTTCAATACGATAGCCATAACATTCCAGTGGGTGTTCCATTGGATAAGCGGTCACTTTGCGCAGGCCATCGTCGAGAATTTCGCCAGCGCCAATTTCGACAATTTCCAGCGGATAATCGGTCCATGAGCCGCTAATCCGCAGCGCGGTCTCCACAAATTCACGGATACCTTGCGGACCATAAATCGTTAAGGGTTGGATAATGCCTGACATAGAACGACTGCACAGCAAGCCGGGTAAACCAAAAAGATGATCGCCATGAAGGTGACTGATAAAAATCTTGTCCAGTTTTCCAGGGTTAAAGGCGGTATGCAGTAGCTGATGCTGGGTGCCTTCACCGCAGTCAAACAACCAAAGTCCGCTCTGGGTCGGATGTTGCAGGTTAAGCAATATTGCCGTGACATTGCGCGTGCGGGTTGGCACACCGGCCGAAGTACCTAAAAAAATTAATTCCATGAGTTCATCACGTTTCAAAAAATATTCCGGCTAGTATAAGGCATACATCTAAAAGGAGAGCATTATGATTGAATGGCAAGATCTGCATCACTCTGAATTATCGGTTTCCCAGCTTTATGCCTTATTACAACTGCGTTGCGCGGTGTTTGTTGTCGAGCAGAATTGCCCTTATCAGGATATCGATGGTGATGATTTGACGGGGGATAATCGCCATATTCTCGGTTGGAAAAATGATGAACTGGTGGCATATGCGAGGATTCTGAAAAGTGATGATGATCTTGAGCCGGTCGTTATTGGTCGGGTGATTGTCAGTGAAGCGTTGCGTGGCGAAAAAGTGGGGCAGCAACTGATGAGTAAAACCCTCGACACTTGCACGCATCACTGGCCTGATAAGCCTGTCTACCTCGGGGCGCAGGCGCATCTGCAAAACTTCTACCAGAGTTTCGGTTTTATCCCTGTGACGGAGATCTATGAAGAAGATGGTATCCCACACATTGGGATGGCACGCGAGGTAATTCAGGCGTAATCAATAACCCTTGTCTATAGTTAGTGACAGGTTTTACGCAAATGGAGAACGAGAATGTCTAATCAGTTTGGTGATACACGTATCGATGACGACCTGACGCTGCTTAGTGAAACACTGGAAGAGGTGCTCCGCTCCTCTGGCGATCCCGCCGATCAGAAATATGTTGAGCTGAAAGCGCGTGCAGAAAAAGCGCTGGATGATGTGAAAAAACGGGTTAGCCAGGCTTCAGACAGTTATTACTATCGGGCGAAGCAGGCTGTTTATCGTGCTGATGACTACGTCCACGAAAAACCCTGGCAGGGAATTGGTGTGGGTGCGGCCGTTGGGCTGGTACTAGGACTGTTGCTGGCACGCCGTTAAAACCTCCCTACACCGGGGTACTGCATTTTTTTTGTAGTACCCCGTATAATGTGAGGCTTTTAACAGGGAGAGGTCCGCGTGCAATCACTTACTACGGCGCTGGAAAATCTACTGCGCCATTTGTCGCAAGAGATTCCGGCGACACCCGGCATTCGGGTTATCGATATTCCTTTCCCTCTCAAAGACGCTTTTGATGCCTTGAGCTGGCTGGCCAGTCAGCAAACGTACCCGCAATTCTACTGGCAACAACGTAATGGTGATGAAGAAGCTGCCGTCCTGGGCGCGATTACCCGTTTTACGTCGTTGGACCAGGCACAACGTTTTCTTCGCCAGCACCCGGAACACGCCGACTTACGCATTTGGGGGCTGAATGCGTTTGACCCGTCGCAGGGCAATTTACTTTTACCACGCCTGGAATGGCGACGCTGTGGCGGTAAAGCCACGCTGCGGCTGACGCTATTCAGCGAAAGCTCCCTTCAGCACGATG
The DNA here is from genome assembly GCF_022354085.1 of Shigella dysenteriae. Lineage (NCBI taxonomy): Bacteria > Pseudomonadati > Pseudomonadota > Gammaproteobacteria > Enterobacterales > Enterobacteriaceae > Shigella > Shigella dysenteriae. The sequence continues at coordinate 3,213,443 of NZ_CP055055.1, read as the reverse complement.
CGATTAAGGCAAGAGAATTTATCGCCACACTGGTGAGTATCACGCCCTTGCCTGGGTTACATTTAACCACTACGCGAGAACAACACTGGCCGGACAAAACGGGCTGGACGCAATTAATCGAACTGGCAACGAAAACCATCGCCGAAGGTGAGCTCGACAAAGTGGTGCTTGCTCGGGCAACTGACCTGCATTTCGCAAGTCCGGTCAATGCGGCGGCGATGATGGCGGCCAGTCGTCGACTGAATCTGAATTGCTACCATTTTTACATGGCCTTTGATGGCGAAAATGCTTTTCTTGGCTCTTCACCGGAACGGTTATGGCGGCGGCGTGACAAAGCGCTGCGTACTGAAGCGCTGGCGGGAACAGTAGCAAATCATCCTGATGATAAGCAGGCGCAGCAGTTAGGTGAGTGGCTGATGGCGGATGATAAAAATCAGCGTGAGAATATGTTGGTGGTGGAAGATATCTGCCAACGATTACAGGCCGATACCCAGACGCTGGATGTTTTACCGCCGCAGGTACTGCGTCTGCGTAAAGTGCAGCATCTTCGCCGCTGTATCTGGACTTCACTCAACAAAGCGGATGATGTGATCTGTTTACATCAGTTGCAGCCAACGGCAGCAGTTGCTGGTTTACCGCGCGATCTGGCGCGACAGTTTATCGCCCATCACGAACCGTTCACCCGAGAATGGTACGCTGGTTCTGCGGGCTATCTCTCATTACAACAAAGCGAATTCTGCGTTTCCCTGCGCTCAGCAAAAATCAGCGGCAATGTCGTGCGATTATATGCTGGCGCGGGCATTGTCCGTGGTTCCGACCCCGAGCAAGAGTGGCAGGAAATCGACAACAAAGCGGCAGGGCTGCGTACTTTATTACAAATGGAATAGTAATGAGTCGCATCATTACCGATTCATATCAATAATCTATTTTTGTAGCTCCTTATACTTAGCCGCAATATTGATACCGGACAAACTCATGTCAGTAAGCGCATTTAACCGACGCTGGGCGGCGGTCATTCTGGAAGCATTAACGCGTCACGGCGTAAGACACATCTGTATCGCCCCTGGCTCGCGTTCTACACCGTTAACGTTAGCGGCGGCGGATAATTCCGCATTCATTCACCACACCCATTTCGATGAGCGTGGACTGGGGCATCTGGCGCTGGGGCTGGCGAAAGTCAGCAAGCAGCCGGTGGCGGTGATTGTCACCTCCGGTACGGCGGTGGCAAATCTCTATCCGGCACTGATTGAAGCCGGGTTAACCGGAGAAAAACTGATTCTCTTAACCGCCGATCGCCCGCCGGAGCTAATTGACTGCGGCGCGAATCAGGCGATTCGTCAGCCGGGAATGTTCGCCTCTCACCCCACGCACAGTATTTCACTGCCGCGCCCGACCCAGGATATCCCCGCACGTTGGCTGGTTTCTACCATCGACCATGCTCTCGGTACGCTTCATGCTGGTGGGGTCCATATCAACTGCCCGTTTGCTGAACCGCTGTATGGCGAGATGGACGACACCGGGCTTAGCTGGCAACAGCGGCTGGGTGACTGGTGGCAGGATGATAAGCCGTGGCTGCGTGAAGCGCCTCGTCTTGAGAGCGAAAAACAGCGCGACTGGTTCTTCTGGCGGCAAAAGCGCGGCGTGGTGGTTGCCGGGCGCATGAGTGCGGAAGAGGGCAAAAAAGTTGCACTGTGGGCGCAAACTCTTGGCTGGCCGCTGATTGGCGACGTGCTGTCGCAAACCGGACAGCCGCTGCCGTGTGCCGATCTCTGGTTAGGCAATGCCAAAGCGACCAGCGAACTGCAACAGGCGCAAATTGTGGTGCAACTGGGAAGCAGCCTGACTGGCAAACGGCTCCTGCAATGGCAGGCAAGCTGTGAACCCGAAGAGTACTGGATTGTGGATGACATCGAAGGGCGGCTTGATCCGGCGCACCATCGCGGGCGTCGGTTAATTGCCAATATTGCCGACTGGCTGGAACTGCATCCGGCAGAAAAACGCCAGCCCTGGTGCGTTGAAATCCCGCGCCTGGCGGAGCAGGCGATGCAGGCGGTTATTGCCCGTCGCGATGCGTTTGGCGAAGCGCAACTGGCGCATCGCGTCTGCGACTATCTGCCTGAACAGGGGCAATTGTTTGTCGGTAACAGCCTGGTGGTACGTCTGATTGATGCGCTTTCGCAACTTCCGGCAGGTTACCCGGTGTACAGCAACCGTGGGGCCAGCGGTATCGACGGGCTGCTCTCGACTGCCGCCGGCGTTCAGCGGGCAAGCGGCAAACCGACGCTGGCGATTGTGGGCGATCTCTCCGCACTTTACGACCTGAATGCGCTGGCGTTATTGCGCCAGGTATCCGCGCCGCTGGTATTAATTGTGGTGAACAACAACGGCGGGCAAATTTTCTCGCTGCTGCCAACGCCGAAAAGCGAGCGCGAGCGTTTCTATCTGATGCCGCAAAACGTCCATTTTGAGCACGCCGCCGCGATGTTCGAGCTGAAATATCATCGTCCGCAAAACTGGCAGGAACTTGAAACGGCGCTTGCTGACGCCTGGCGCACGCCAACCACCACGGTGATTGAAATGGTGGTTAACGGCACCGATGGTGCGCAAACGCTCCAGCAACTTCTGGCGCAGGTAAGCCATTTATGATCCTGCACGCGCAGGCAAAACACCGCAAACCAGGTTTACCCTGGCTGGTTTTTTTGCACGGTTTTTCCGGCGATTGCCACGAATGGCAAGAAGTGGGCGAGGTGTTTGCCGACTACTCACGGTTGTATGTTGATCTCCCAGGTCACGGTGGTTCGGCGGCGATTAGCGTCGATGGATTTGATGATGTCACCGACTTACTGCGTAAAACCTTGGTTAGTTACAACATCCTTAACTTCTGGCTGGTGGGGTACTCGCTTGGCGGACGGGTGGCGATGATGGCGGCTTGCCAGGGGCTGGCGGGGCTTTGTGGGGTTATTGTCGAAGGCGGGCATCCGGGGCTGCAAAATGCTGAACAACGTGCGGAACGTCAGCGTTCCGATCGCCAATGGGCGCAGCGTTTTCGCACAGAACCGTTAACGGCGGTATTTGCCGACTGGTATCAACAGCCTGTTTTTGCCTCGCTCAATGACGATCAACGCCGGGAGCTGGTGGCGCTGCGCAGCAACAATAATGGCGCAACCCTTGCCGCCATGCTGGAGGCGACTTCTCTCGCCGTCCAGCCTGATTTACGTGCTAACCTTAGCGCCCGCACATTTGCGTTTTATTATTTATGTGGTGAACGTGACAGCAAATTCCGCGCTCTGGCGGCGGAACTGGCTGCCGACTGCCATGTCATTCCTCGCGCCGGACATAACGCGCACCGGGAAAATCCCGCTGGCGTAATCGCAAGTCTGGCGCAGATCTTGCGTTTCTGACTAAAGGACACAATATGATTTATCCTGATGAAGCAATGCTTTACGCACCGGTTGAATGGCACGACTGCTCCGAAGGTTTCGAGGACATTCGTTATGAAAAATCCACCGACGGTATCGCAAAAATCACCATTAATCGTCCGCAGGTGCGCAATGCCTTCCGTCCTCTGACGGTAAAAGAGATGATCCAGGCACTGGCAGATGCACGTTATGACGACAACATCGGCGTGATCATTCTGACTGGTGCAGGCGATAAAGCGTTCTGCTCCGGTGGTGACCAGAAAGTGCGTGGCGATTACGGCGGCTATAAAGATGATTCCGGCGTACATCACCTGAACGTGCTGGACTTCCAGCGTCAGATCCGTACCTGTCCGAAACCGGTTGTCGCGATGGTGGCTGGCTACTCCATCGGCGGTGGTCACGTTCTGCACATGATGTGCGACCTGACTATCGCGGCAGATAATGCCATCTTCGGTCAGACTGGCCCGAAAGTCGGTTCCTTCGACGGCGGCTGGGGCGCTTCCTACATGGCTCGCATCGTCGGGCAGAAAAAAGCGCGTGAAATCTGGTTCCTGTGCCGTCAGTACGACGCAAAACAGGCGCTGGATATGGGCCTTGTGAACACCGTGGTACCGCTGGCGGATCTGGAAAAAGAAACCGTCCGTTGGTGCCGCGAAATGCTGCAAAACAGCCCGATGGCGCTGCGCTGCCTGAAAGCTGCGCTGAACGCCGACTGTGACGGGCAGGCGGGGCTGCAGGAGCTGGCGGGCAACGCCACCATGCTGTTCTACATGACGGAAGAAGGTCAGGAAGGTCGCAACGCTTTCAACCAGAAACGTCAGCCTGATTTCAGCAAATTTAAACGGAATCCGTAATGCGTAGCGCGCAGGTATACCGCTGGCAGATCCCCATGGACGCGGGGGTGGTTCTGCGCGACAGGCGGTTAAAAACCCGCGACGGGCTGTACGTTTGCCTGCGTGAGGGCGAGCGCGAAGGGTGGGGGGAGATCTCCCCACTGCCGGGCTTCAGCCAGGAAACCTGGGAAGAGGCGCAAAGCGTGCTGCTTGCCTGGGTAAATAACTGGCTGGCAGGCGATTGCGAGCTACCGCAGATGCATTCCGTGGCCTTTGGCGTAAGCTGTGCATTGGCAGAACTGACAGATACGTTGCCGCAAGCAGCCAACTACCGTGCGGCACCGCTGTGTAATGGCGATCCGGACGATCTGATCCTCAAACTTGCCGATATGCCGGGCGAGAAAGTGGCGAAGGTCAAAGTGGGATTGTACGAAGCCGTGCGCGACGGCATGGTGGTCAATCTGTTGCTGGAGGCGGTTCCTGATCTGCATTTGCGTCTTGACGCGAATCGCGCCTGGACGCCGCTGAAAGGCCAGCAGTTTGCCAAATACGTTAACCCGGATTATCGCCACCGCATTGCTTTTCTCGAAGAGCCGTGCAAAACCCGCGATGATTCGCGAGCGTTTGCCCGTGAAACCGGCATTGCCATTGCCTGGGATGAAAGCTTGCGCGAGCCGGATTTTGCCTTTGTGGCTGAAGAGGGCGTGCGCGCGGTAGTTATCAAACCCACGCTCACGGGCAGTCTGGAGAAAGTACGCGAGCAGGTACAGGCGGCGCACGCGCTGGGGCTGACGGCGGTGATCAGTTCTTCCATTGAATCGAGCTTAGGCTTAACGCAACTGGCGCGGATTGCCGCCTGGTTAACGCCGGACACCATTCCAGGGCTGGACACGCTGGATCTAATGCAGGCGCAGCAGGTACGTCGCTGGCCGGGTAGCACGCTGCCTGTCGTGGAAGTTGATGCACTGGAGCGGTTGTTATGATCTTCTCTGACTGGCCGTGGCGTCACTGGCGGCAAGTGCGGGGAGAAACCATCGCCTTACGTCTTAATGACGAGCAACTCAACTGGCGCGAGCTTTGTGCTCGCGTCGATGAATTAGCCTCCGGCTTTGCGGCGCAGGGCGTTGTTGAGGGCAGCGGCGTGATGTTGCGGGCGTGGAATACGCCGCAAACGCTGCTCGCCTGGCTGGCGTTACTGCAATGCGGGGCGCGGGTGTTGCCCGTGAACCCTCAGCTGCCGCAACCGTTGCTTGAAGAATTGCTGCCCAATCTGACGCTGCAATTTGCGCTGGTGCCGGATGGGGAAAACACGTTTCCGGCATTAACGTCGCTGCACATTCAGCGGGTTGAAGGCGCACATGCCGCTGCGTGGCAGCCGACGCGTCTGTGCTCAATGACGTTGACCTCGGGTTCTACCGGGTTGCCGAAAGCCGCTGTCCATACTTATCAGGCCCATCTTGCCAGTGCCGAAGGGGTGTTATCGCTGATTCCGTTTGGCGATCACGATGACTGGTTGCTCTCTTTACCGCTGTTTCACGTCTCCGGTCAGGGAATTATGTGGCGCTGGTTATACGCTGGTGCGCGGATGACGGTGCGTGATAAACAGCCATTGGAGCAAATGCTGGCAGGCTGTACTCACGCTTCACTGGTGCCAACACAACTCTGGCGTTTGCTGGTTAACCGCAGTTCCGTTTCCCTGAAAGCGGTGTTACTTGGCGGCGCGGCTATCCCGATCGAGTTGACGGAACAGGCGCGCGAGCAGGGGATTCGTTGCTTTTGCGGCTATGGTCTGACCGAGTTTGCCTCCACGGTGTGTGCGAAAGAAGCCGACGGCCTGGCAGACGTTGGTTCGCCGCTGCCGGGTCGGGAAGTGAAAATCGTTAATAATGAAGTGTGGCTGCGGGCTGCCAGTATGGCAGAAGGTTACTGGCGTAACGGGCAACTGGTTTCACTGGTTAATGACGAAGGCTGGTACGCTACGCGCGATCGCGGTGAGATGCATAATGGCAAGCTGACCATTGTCGGACGTTTAGACAATCTATTCTTCAGTGGCGGAGAGGGTATTCAGCCGGAAGAAGTCGAGCGCGTAATTGCTGCGCATCCTGCGGTTTTGCAGGTGTTTATCGTCCCCGTTGCCGACAAGGAGTTTGGTCATCGACCGGTGGCGGTGATGGAGTATGACCACGAGAGCGTTGATCTTAGTGAATGGGTGAAAGATAAGCTGGCCCGTTTTCAGCAACCGGTACGTTGGTTAACGTTGCCGCCTGAACTGAAAAACGGCGGTATTAAAATTTCACGTCAGGCGCTAAAAGAGTGGGTGCAACGTCAGCAATAATTAACCCTCCGTTTCACTTCTCATTTCAGCCATTCCATTGCCGTTGATAAAGAGTTTATCTGTTAATCTGTAAATTGATGTGAAAACTCTTAGCAAACAGGATAATGCAATGGAATGGCTGGTCAAAAAATCGTGCTGCAATAAACAAGATAACAGACATGTACTTATGCTCTGCGATGCTGGCGGCGCGATAAAAATGATCGCCGAAGTGAAGAGTGACTTCGCCGTGAAAGTGGGGGATTTACTCTCGCCTTTGCAGAATGCGCTTTATTGTATTAATCGTGAAAAGCTGCATACGGTGAAAGTCCTCTCGGCAAGCAGTTATAGCCCCGATGAGTGGGAACGGCAGTGTAAAGTGGCAGGGAAAACTCAGTAACGTTGTTTTGTCGTGGGCAGGAAAATCAGCATCAACCCGCTCATAATACAGGCTACTCCCAGTAGTGCTTTCAGCGAAAAAGTCCCTTCCCAGCCGGGAAGTACCATTGAAGCAATCCATACCAGCACATAACTCATACTGAGCAAGGCATAGGCTTTGCTTAGCGCAAGTTTATGTAGCGTTTTATACCAACAAAAAACGGAAAGCAGATAACCCAGCAGCCCGAGTAACAGTATCCGGGCATCCAGCCCAAAAGCTAACAGAGCCGCGATAAAATCCCATAAGTGCGTCATCGGCGGCAGATGACTCGCCGCAAAACCCAGGCTTAATTGCGCAACTGAGGCAATAATGACGCTGAATAATCCCCACATCAGGCCCATTACACCGTACTCCCGAGGATCACAATGCCACCAATAATGAACGCCACCCCACACCAGTGACGCGGCGATACCGGTTCGTGCCACAGTTTTACTGCAGCCAGCGTCACCCAGACAAAATTCAGACTTAACATCGGGTAGGCAATGCCTACCGGTACGTTCTGCAAGACCAGCAGCCAGAGCACCATGGCAAGACCAAGACAAGCCAGCGCCAGTCCCAGCCACAGCACGATATGTTTGCGCCGTTTGTTTATCGCCACAAAGCAGGTTGCCTGTTTCTGACACAACTGCCCGGCAACGCTAAGCAAGCTGGCAAAGACTAATGTTAGCCAGATCATTTGGGACGATACTGAATCAGCACCAGACGCTCCTGACGATCGATGGCATCTGCGGGCGGAATGGCGAGACTGTTGATATCTTCATCGCGGTCAACCGAAAGCACGAGTGTAATAATCCCCTCCTGACGATGTTGATTAAGCCAGTTTGCGAACTCATCACCGCTGACAAATCTCCCTTTCGCATCCGGATAATTAAGGCCGTATTTCAACTCACCTGTCTGGCGATACATGATGATGTCATCGCGTTGCAGGCTCCATGCCAGACCTGCGGCAACACCGACGCTATCAGTAAGAATATAGCGGCTTGGCTGAAGTGATTCTTGTGTCATCTCGACAAAAAATTGCGGATGTTTTCCTTCCATGACTCTGTCAGGAATTGAAAATCCTACCAGCAACGCCAGCCCCAGCGGGCAAAGCGCGGCAAAAGACCAGGTCTTTTCGACGTTTGTTAAGGTGTACCAGCCGAAAAATGCCCATAGCGAAAAAATCGACCAGGCACAAAAGACTTTATAGCTCTCGAAGGTTTGCCACACCGGCGTGTTCATTGGTCCCCAGGGGGAGACCACAAATGTGGCAATAATGCCAGTGACGCCAAAAGCGATGTTAATCCAGCCATTAATCCGCAACGCCAGAGGATTATTTTTTGCTGCCAGCAAAGCGTAATGCGCCATCAGCATTGCCAGAGGTGCAAAGCAGGAAAGAATATAGGTGGGCAATTTGCCTTTAGCGACGGAGAAAAACAGCAGCGGCATTATCGTCCAGCTCAACAAATAGACGGTTGCGGAATGCTTGCGGTTTTTCCAGCCTGTGTACAGTGCACCGGGGAGTAATCCCAGCCACGGAAGGCTACCGGCAATGATGACCGGCACGTAGTACCAGAACGGAGCTCTATGTTGGGCATCATCCAGTGCAAAGCGTTGAATATGCTCAACCCAGAAAAAATAGTGCCAGAAGTCAGGCTCCCGCTGCGCTATCGTCAGTCCCCAGGGGAGAACCGTCAGTACGCAACTGATAACCGCCAGCCAGCCGTAAATAAAGAGATCTTTCCAGCGTTTTTGCGTCGCTACCCATGGCAGCACGCTTAATACCGGCACGGCAAGGGCGAGAAAACCTTTGGTCATCACCCCCATGCCGCAGGTGATTCCCAGCAGTAAAAATCCTGCGCTTTTGCCTTTCCACGTCTGTGCCTGCATTGCCAGCCAGAAGCTGCACATTCCCGCCACCAGCCAGAATGCAATAAACGGATCGAGCACGGCATAAGTGCCGATGGCATAGACAATAAACAATGAGAGATAAATTACTGTGGCGAGTAATGCCAGACGTTTATCGCGCCATAAGCGCAGAGTAAACCAGGTCACCAGCGCGGCAGTTAACAGGGTCGCAAAGATAACGCCTGCCCGCACACCAAAGTTATTCGCGCCAAATAGCCATTGCCCAATGCTGTTAATCCAGTATCCGGCAATGGGTTTTTCAAAATAACGTAGCCCTAACAGATGGGGCACAATCCAGTCGCCGGATGCCAGCATTTCCCGACTGATTTCCGCATAACGCGTTTCATCGGGTTGCCATAGCAGACGCGTGCTGATCGGTAACAGGTAATAGCAGGCAATAAACGCGAAGAGGCCGATAAGGTAACGTACCGATTTCATCAGCGACTACCCGCAATTTGTTGGCAACCCAGCCAGCCTTCACGTCCGGCAATATTTCCGCGAACAACTTGTCCGAGCGGCAACGTCTCTGATAACAGTTCGCTTAAAGGGCAAAATGTCACGCCTTCCTGAGCTGCGCGTTTGAGGAGATCCACAAAATTATGCTGATAAGCGCAGCCTTCAACTTCTGCATGAATGGTATAAACCGGCGTGCCTTTATCTCGCAGGATGCGGTTGAGTAACCAACCATTAAAATCTTCTGCTTTCACATCCCGACCAATCACTTCGTCCCAGGTGGGTAATGTCACCGGAATTTGCGCAGTGCCAGGGTTTCCTGATTCGAGCAGTGGACGGAACGGCATGGCCCCACGACAATCGCTGTTGTAGCGCAAATGGAACGCTTCTTTTGCTTCGATCACCTGCTGGTCGGCACGCCAGCCCGCAGCGGCAGAACAGGTTACCGGTTGACCGATAATCTCTTCCAGAGTGCGAAGGCCGCGTGCAATATCGTCGATCATTGTTTGCCGATCCCAGTTACCGCTACGGGCTTGCCAGGCATGGTGATCCCAGGCGTGCAGGCCGACTTCGTGATGTTTAGCCGCTTCACGAATGATATCGGCATTGGCATGACCAATCTCTTTACCTGGCCAGGCCGTACCTGCCAGTAAAATATCCCAGCCATAAAGCGATGCCGCGTTTGAGCGCAGCATCTTCCACAAAAACTGTGGCTTCACCAGTCGCCAGAGATGGCGGCCCATATTGTCCGGGCCGACGCTGAAAAAAATGCTGGCCTGAATATTATGCTTACTCAAGATTTCCAGCAGACGCGGCACGCCTTCACGGGTGCCACGAAAGGTATCGACATCAATGCGTAAGCCTACTTTGGTCATGATGGTTTATCCGTAAGATCAACGGTGCGCAGGAAGAAATCCAGCGTTTCGTCGATGGTTTCCTGCATATCAATTTTCGGCTCCCAGTCCAGGCAGCGGTGGGCATTGCGGATGCTCGGTTTACGATGCTCTACGTCCTGATATCCTTTGCCGTAGTAGCTGCTACTTTCGACAACGCGAAAGCCCGCAAACGGTGGGAAATGATGGCGCAGCGGATGTTTTTCGAAGCTCGCCAGCAGCATCTCGCCCAGTTCCTCAATGCTCGCTTCGTTCTCAGGATTGCCAATGTTGATAATTTCGCCGTCGCAGCGATTTCCCGCATTTTCGATAATGCGGTATAACGCCTCGATTCCATCGCGAATATCAGTAAAGCAGCGTTTTTGTTTTCCGCCATCAATCAGCTTAATCGGTGAACCTTCTACAAGATTGAGAATGAGTTGCGTAATCGCGCGGGAGCTGCCGATTCGTGCCGCATTAAGGTTATCCAGTCGTGGTCCCATCCAGTTAAACGGGCGGAAGAGGGTGAACTGTAAACCCTCTTTTTCGCCATAGGCCCAGATCACCCGATCAAGTAATTGTTTTGACACCGAATAAATCCAGCGTGGTTTATTCACCGGGCCGACGATTAAATTAGAATGGTCCTCATCGAAGTATTTATCGCTACACATTCCATAAACTTCTGAAGTTGATGGGAAGATGATTCGCTTACGGTACTTCACGCAGTAGCGGATAATGCGCAGATTCTCTTCAAAATCGAGTTCAAATACGCGCAGCGGATTGCGGGTATATTCAATCGGCGTGGCTATCGCCACCAGCGGCAAGACGACATCACATTTTTTGACGTGATACTCAATCCATTCGGAATGAATACTGATATCGCCTTCGACAAAGTGAAAATGCGGATGATTCAGAAAACGGCTTATCGCATCGCTGCCAATATCCAGACCGTAAACTTCATAATGATCTTCGCGCAGCAGGCGTTCTGTCAGATGGTTGCCAATAAAGCCATTCACCCCGAGGATGAGTACCCGGGTACGGCGTCGGGCGGCACAGGCAGGCTGGCTATTCAAGCGTGAACCTTGCACCAGGCCCAGCGTCTGCGCTAATTGCGAGCCCTGCATAGTAATGCCGTCGCCCGCCTGTCCGGTGACGATTTCCAGCGCGCCATCGCCACAGGCAATCAGCAGTGGCGCAACAGAAATCACGCTCCCCGGCTGTGCTTTGCTGGCATGAGGATGAACACGCGACGACCAGACGGTGAATTTCTGATTGCCAACATAGCTGAAGGCACCCGGCCACGGATCGGCAACGGCACGTACCATGTTGTGCAGTACGGATGCCGGCTTATGCCATTCGAGGAAACTGTCATCCGGCGTTCTGCGACCAAAACAGGTGGCTTCGTTTTCGCGCTGGGCGATTTCCAGAATATTACCGTGTTTAATGGCGGGTAATGTCTGTTCCAGTAGCTGGCGCGCGGCATGGCACAATTTATGATGCAGCGTAATAGCGATATCGTCTGGCGCAATGGCAACGCGCAGTTGCGCCACAATGGCCCCGGCATCGGCACGTTTTACCATTCGGTGCAATGTAACGCCCGTTTCCGTTTCACCGTTCACCAGCACCCAGTTCAGCGGCGCGCGACCACGATATTTTGGTAACAGCGAACCGTGCAGATTAATTGCACCTGCGGGAGCGAGCTGCAAAATTTCGTCGCAAATAAGATGGCGATAATAAAAAGAGAAAATCACATCTGGCGACAGTTGGGCAATGCGTTCCACCCACAGCGGATGATTAACGTTATCCGGCGCATAAACCGGAATGCCTCTTTCCGCCGCCAGACGAGCCACCGAACCATAAAAGGCTTTTTCACCGGGATTATCAGTATGGGTAAAAATGGCGCTAATTTCGTAACCGGCAGACAGCAGGGCTTCAATACCGAGGCATCCCATATCGTGGTAGGCAAAAACGACGGTTTTCATTATTCATTTTCCTTGCTGGATGGACGGATAACTTGCTGAACAAAATAGCGGGGGCGGGCGCGGACATCGGTGTAGATCCTGCCGATATATTCACCGAGTAATCCCATGCCGATAAACTGAGCGCCAATAAAAGTAAACAGCACGGCAAATAGCATAAAGACGCCTTCTGCCGCCCATTGTGGTCCGAAGGTCAGGCGTAAAATCACCAGCAGCACCGCAATGCTAAAACCTCCAATCGCAATAATGCTGCCGAGCAGACTCAGCATACGTAGCGGCGTTGTGGTAAGGCAGGTCACCAGGTCGTACATCAAATTAATCAGGCGCATAAAGCTGTATTTGGATTCACCATACTCACGTTCGGCATGATGCACTGGAATTTCAATGGCACGGCGGGCGAAGATATTCGCCAGAATCGGGATAAAGGTGCTGCGTTCATGGCAGTGCAACATCGCATCGACAATATGACGGCGATAGGCGCGCAACATACAACCGTAGTCACCCATCGCTTTGCCGGTGGTGCGCTGAATAAGCCGGTTAATCATCTTCGAAGCTGTTTTACGAAACCAGCTGTCCTGGCGGTTCTGGCGTACAGTCCCTACCACGTCGTAACCTTCATCGGCTTTTGCCACCAGACGGGGGATCTCCTCTGGCGGATTCTGGAGATCGGCATCGAGGGTAATAATTAAGTCGCCAGTAACGTGACTGAATCCCGCCATAATCGCTGAATGCTGCCCGTAATTGCGGTTAAGCAAAATAGACACAATATGGCTGTTCTCCGCTTGTGAGGCTTCGACCAGCATATGCGCGGAATTATCGCTACTGCCGTCATCAATCAGCAGGATCTCATACTCTTTCCCCAGTGATTCACAGGCTGTGGTGGTGCGCCTGATTAATTCCGGTAAGCTTTCCTGCTCGTTATAAACGGGAATAACCACCGAGACTTTCTTAACAGGGTGGATTTCAAACATGGCTTATTGTCCTGCGAGTTGCTGAAGGGCTGTGATGACGCGGTCGGCATCGGCGGTAGTCATATCCGGGAACAGCGGCAACGAACAGATGCGTTCGCTATTCCATTCGGTATTCGGTAACGACAGCGTGGGAAAACGCTCGCGATAATATTTTTGTGTGTGAGCGGCGCGGAAATGTAACCCGGTACCAATACCTCTTTCTTTTAACGCTTCCATCAACACATCGCGACTGATACCACAACGTTGTTCATCGACACGAATAATAAACAGATGCCAGGCGTGAACGTGCGACCAGGCGGGAAGGCTTAATGGCTGAAAGGGGAGAGCTGCCAGTGCTTGCTGATATTGCTGGGCAATTTCGCGCCGACGGGTGTTGAGGTGCTCTAATTTAGCTAACTGTGTCAGGGCAATCGCGGCGTTAATATCGGTCAGATTGTACTTATAGCCCGGTGTTAAGACTTCAGCCTGCGGTGCACGGCCCCAGGTTTGTCTGTCATAGGCATCGACACCCAGACCGTGAAATTTCAGCATCCGTAGCTGGCGGGCAAGGTTTTCATTATCAGTTACAATCAGGCCACCTTCCGCACAGGTAATATTTTTAATGGCATGAAATGAAAAAATAGCGGTACCTTTTGCGCCAATATGTCGCCCTTTGTAATACGTACCGACGGCATGGGCAGCATCTTCGATAACTGCGATGCCGTAACGTTCGCCAATGGCGCGAATGGCGTCAATATCTGCTGGCGCACCGGCATAATGCACCGGAATGATGGCTTTAGTGCGTGGCGTAATGGCTGACTCGATAGCTTCAGGCGTGACCATCAGCGTATCGCGGTCGACATCCACCATTACCGGCGTTGCACCCAACAAGGAAATCATATTGAGGGTTGAAACCCAGGTCAGGGAAGGCGTAATCACTTCATCGCCCTTGCCAATTTCCAACGCCATTAGCGTGATATGCATTCCGGCGGTGGCTGAACTGACCGCGATGGCATGCTGATTTCCCGTCAACTGGCAAAAGGCTTGTTCAAGCGCCTGATTCTTCGGACCGGTTGTGATCCAACCGGATTCGAGAACCTCTTTAACTGCAGCGAGTTCCTCCACGCCCATTGCTGGTCGCGAAAAAGGCAAAAATTCTGACATTGCTTTTCCTTCCGCCATTGAATACCTGTCCACTTATATTTGCTATAAAGAGTGTTGTGTATATTTTGCCATTTGGAGCGAAATTTTAAGGATAGAATATTAACTTAACCTTAAGAAACTAATATTAGACGTAAATATTGAAATTTTTATATTTTTTCTTATTTAGGCTTTGCATTTGGCAAAATTTTGAGGCATTTTGCCGGCATCGCAGGATTTTTAATATTACACCAACTGCTAATTATCGCCAGAAATGTCGCTCAATTTCACGGTAATTGTCTGGTTGCGCTTGTCTATAGGTGGAGTTTACGTGTTAGCTTTTTGCCGCTCTTCGTTGAAGTCAAAAAAATATTTCATCATTTTACTGGCGCTCGCTGCAATTGCCGGACTGGGTACTCATGCCGCCTGGAGTAGCAATGGTTTGCCACGTATCGACAATAAAACATTGGCCAGACTGGCACAGCAGCACCCGGTTGTCGTTTTGTTTCGCCATGCTGAACGTTGCGATCGTTCAACCAATCAATGCTTGTCAGATAAAACAGGTATTACGGTCAAAGGTACCCAGGATGCCCGTGAACTGGGCAACGCTTTTAGTGCTGATATCCCTGATTTCGATCTTTATTCCAGTAATACCGTCCGGACCATTCAGTCCGCGACCTGGTTTTCAGCGGGTAAAAAGCTCACGGTAGATAAACGACTTCTTCAATGCGGTAATGAGATTTATAGTGCAATTAAAGACTTACAAAGAAAAGCACCTGATAAAAATATCGTTATTTTTACCCATAATCATTGCCTGACATATATTGCTAAAGATAAGCGTGATGCGACATTTAAACCTGATTATCTGGATGGTTTAGTCATGCATGTGGAAAAAGGCAAAGTTTATCTGGATGGGGAATTCGTTAACCACTAAATTTTCAATCTGACAGCCAGTGATGGCTGTCATCATTGTTAAAGAAGACCTTTCAAACGTAACGTTTTTCGGGTGGCAACATTCAAATCATAATGCACCAGATCTTCAGGTTTTACCCACGCGTAGTCCTGAAACTCTTCGTTTATTTTCACTTCTCGGTTGGCAGAAACGCAGTCAAAAATCAGGTAAATCATATAAATCTCTTCCTTGCGACCATCTGCATACGTCTTGGTGCGAATATCATCGCTGAAGGTCCATGGCGTGATTTCTGTCAAAAGCAGCTGTTCTCCCAATTCTTCGCGAATTTCGCGGCGTAGTGCCTCTTCAATTCGTTCGCCGGGCTCCACGCCGCCACCCGAAAGCGCCCATTGACCGGGGAAAACGCCGCGATCGTCGGCCATTTTACACAGCAAATAAGCACCATCATTTTGAATCAAAGGGCATACAATAGTCCGTTGTCGCACAGGGGTATTCCTTATAAATAAAAAGAAACCATGAGAATACGGTAACTCAGAAATATGTGAAAGTGACAGTAATCTCTTTTGCGATGATAACTGCACTTATTATTATTTTTGTGTGTATCGGTAAAGTGTGTTTATTTTTTCGGCGTTTAATTATTTAAGAAGTATTTAGTTACAATAAGTGACTAGATCCCTTTTTTCGCTCATTGAATCCTCTGCGCCAGGCAGTACAATCCCGCAGCTTTGGGAATTTTGATTAATTGCTTGTGGGAAAGGGGATAATGAAAAAAATTGCGCTAGCAGGTCTGGCCGGAATGCTGTTGGTTTCTGCATCGGTCAATGCAATGAGCATCAGCGGCCAGGCGGGTAAAGAATACACCAATATTGGTGTCGGTTTTGGGACTGAATCGACGGGCCTGGCTTTAAGCGGTAACTGGACACATAACGACGACGACGGTGACGTCGCGGGCGTGGGGCTGGGGTTGAATCTGCCTCTCGGGCCGTTAATGGCGACCGTTGGCGGAAAAGGCGTTTACACCAACCCGAATTACGGCGATGAAGGTTATGCCGCAGCGGTAGGAGGTGGTTTGCAGTGGAAAATTGGCAACAGCTTCCGTTTGTTTGGCGAGTATTACTACTCTCCGGATTCACTCTCCAGCGGTATTAAAAGTTATGAGGAAGCGAATGCTGGCGCGCGTTACACCATTATGCGTCCAGTCAGTATTGAGGCGGGTTATCGCTACCTGAATCTGTCGGGTAAAGACGGTAACCGCGACAACGCCGTGGCTGACGGCCCGTATGTTGGGGTTAACGCCAGTTTCTGATCCCTTCCGGCGCGGCATTCTGTCGCGCCATTCAGTTTCTTACTACGCCTTATCTCCCTTTGCGTTATAGTGATTCGATAACAAAAGCAGGAGATAACCATGTTAAAAGTGGAAATGCTATCCACCGGGGATGAAGTGTTACACGGGCAAATCGTTGACACTAACGCTGCCTGGCTGGCCGATTTTTTCTTTCATCAGGGGTTGCCATTATCTCGCCGCAATACGGTGGGGGATAACCTTGATGACTTAGTCACCATTCTTCGCGAACGTAGTCAGCACGCCGATGTGCTGATCGTTAACGGCGGGCTGGGACCGACCAGCGATGATTTAAGCGCACTCGCCGCTGCGACAGCAAAAGGTGAAGGCCTGGTGCTGCATGAAGCCTGGCTCAAAGAGATGGAACGCTATTTCCACGAACGTGGACGAGTAATGGCACCGAGCAACCGTAAACAAGCGGAGCTGCCTGCCAGTGCTGAATTTATCAATAACCCAGTAGGCACCGCCTGTGGTTTTGCCGTGCAGCTTAATCGTTGCCTGATGTTCTTTACTCCCGGCGTACCGTCAGAATTTAAGGTGATGGTCGAGCACGAAATCCTGCCGCGTCTGCGCGAGCGTTTTTCTTTACCACAGCCGCCGGTTTGCCTGCGTTTGACTACCTTTGGTCGTTCGGAAAGCGATCTGGCACAAAGCCTGGACACTCTACAACTGCCGCCGGGCGTAACAATGGGCTATCGCTCCTCAATGCCGATCATCGAACTGAAACTCACCGGACCGGCAAGCGAGCAACAGGCGATGGAAAAACTGTGGCTGGACGTTAAACGTGTTGCCGGACAGAGCGTGATTTTCGAAGGCACCGAAGGACTGCCCGCGCAGATCAGTCGCGAATTGCAAAACCGCCAGTTCAGCCTGACGTTGAGCGAGCAATTCACCGGTGGTTTATTGGCTTTGCAACTTTCTCGCGCAGGTGCTCCACTGCTGGCGTGTGAAGTGGTTCCTTCACAGGAAGAAACCCTGGCGCAAACTGCGCACTGGATTACAGAACGGCGGGCCAACCATTTTGCCGGGCTGGCACTGGCTGTTTCGGGTTTCGAGAACGAGCATCTCAACTTTGCGCTAGCCACGCCAGATGGCACTTTCGCTCTGCGTGTGCGTTTCAGCACTACACGCTACAGCCTGGCTATCCGTCAGGAAGTGTGCGCAATGATGGCACTGAATATGCTACGCCGTTGGTTAAACGGCCAGGACATTGCCAGTGAGCATGGCTGGATTGAGGTTGTTGAGTCCATGACCTTATCTGTCTGATTCCGCCACTCTGTGCCGGTTTACTGCACCGGCACATTCCCCCTCCGGCAAAATTTGTCCAACCTGTTGTACTCAATAAGAAAAAATCCGTGCGCTGATTCACAAATTTGTGCGTAATTTCTCCAGTCCGTTGGACGAGGAGCGGGATTTGATGCGCTTCACAATTTTACTCCCCCTGAGCAACGAGACTGATTCCAGTATCTAAGACTGGAGTCCAGTATGTTGGAATCAAGCAAAGTTCCCGCCCTGACACGGGCTATTGATATTCTCAATTTGATTGCCCGCATTGGCCCCTGTAATGCTGCGACGATCATTGACACATTGGGGATCCCTAAAAGCACGGCCTATTTGCTGCTTAATGAACTCAGGCGTCAGCGTTTTCTTAGCCTTGATCACCAGGAAAATTTTTGTTTGTGGACCAAGCTGGTGGAGCTTTCCGGTCATGCGTTAAGCAAGATGGATCTCCGGGAACTGGCTCGACCGCGTTTGACGCAACTAATGGATACCACCGGGCTGTTATGTCACCTGGGGATTATTGATAACGGCAGCGCTTATTACATTTTGAAAGTGGAGTCATCAGCCACTATCAGCGTGCGTTCACATGAAGGAAAAAGCCTTTCGCTTTATCGCTCCGGAATAGGTAAATGCCTGCTTGCCTGGCAACCTGCAACTGTACAGCAAAGTATTATCGAAGGGCTGGTCTGGGAGCAGGCGACACCCACAACAATTACTCATCCACAGCAACTTCACGAAGAACTGGCGCGTATTCGCCGTCAGGGCTGGAGCTATGACAACGGCGAAGATTACGCCGATGTCCGTTGTGTCGCTGCGCCGGTGTTTAACGCCAATAACGAGCTTACCGCTGCGATCTCGGTGGTCGGTACCCGCTTACAAATCAATGAAGAATACCGTGATTATCTGGCGGGCAAGGCCATTGCCTGCGCCAGGGATATTTCACGTCTGTTGGGATGGAAAAGTCCCTTTGACTTACAAGCCTCATAACAATGGAGAACATCATGACCCTACCAAAAATTAAACAGGTTCGCGCCTGGTTTACTGGCGGTGCGACAGCAGAAAAAGGCGCTGGCGGCGGTGATTATCACGACCAGGGGGCGAATCACTGGATAGACGATCATATTGCCACCCCGATGAGTAAATACCGCGATTACGAGCAGTCACGCCAGTCATTTGGCATTAACGTTCTTGGCACGTTGGTTGTTGAAGTCGAAGCAGAAAACGGCCAGACCGGATTCGCTGTTTCGACAGCCGGTGAAATGGGCTGTTTTATCGTCGAAAAACACCTTAACCGTTTCATTGAGGGTAAATGTGTCAGTGATATCAAACTGATCCACGATCAAATGCTCAATGCCACCCTGTATTACTCCGGCTCTGGTGGCCTGGTGATGAATACGATTTCCTGTGTCGATCTGGCTCTGTGGGATCTGTTCGGCAAAGTGGTCGGGCTTCCGGTTTATAAACTTTTAGGCGGCGCTGTTCGTGATGAGATTCAGTTCTACGCCACAGGTGCGCGTCCGGATCTGGCAAAAGAGATGGGCTTTATCGGTGGCAAAATGCCGACGCACTGGGGGCCACATGATGGCGATGCGGGGATCCGCAAAGATGCCGCTATGGTCGCGGATATGCGTGAAAAATGCGGTGAGGATTTCTGGTTAATGCTCGACTGCTGGATGAGTCAGGACGTGAACTATGCCACCAAACTGGCCCACGCTTGCGCGCCCTATAACCTGAAATGGATCGAAGAGTGCCTGCCGCCACAGCAGTATGAAGGTTATCGCGAACTGAAACGCAACGCGCCAGTCGGAATGATGGTCACCAGCGGTGAGCACCACGGCACACTGCAATCTTTTCGTACGCTTTCAGAAACCGGTATCGACATTATGCAGCCGGATGTTGGCTGGTGCGGTGGCTTAACCACGCTGGTGGAAATTGCCGCAATCGCCAAATCCAGGGGGCAACTGGTGGTGCCGCACGGTTCGTCTGTTTACTCCCACCATGCGGTGATCACCTTCACCAATACGCCATTCAGCGAATTCCTGATGACCAGTCCGGATTGTTCAACGATGCGTCCGCAGTTTGACCCGATTCTGCTCAATGAGCCGGTTCCGGTGAATGGTCGTATTCATAAATCAGTGCTTGATAAACCCGGTTTTGGCGTCGAACTCAATCGTGACTGCAATTTGAAACGCCCCTACAGCCACTAATCACTCCGGGCGTTGCTGTGACAACGGTAACGCCCACATATTCTAAGGAGCTTTTTATAAGCACCGCTTTGCTTGACGCCGTGGTGAAGAAAAACCGTGTGCGTTTAATTCCGTTTATGTTGGCGCTGTATGTGCTGGCGTTTCTCGACCGTTCGAATATCGGTTTTGCCAAACAGACCTACCAGATTGATACCGGGTTGAGTAATGAAGCTTATGCGCTGGGAGCAGGCATTTTCTTTGTGGTATATGCGTTTCTGGGTGTTCCGGCGAATCTTTTGATGCGCAAACTGGGGGCCAGAACCTGGATTGGTACGACAACACTGCTGTGGGGATTTCTTTCGGCAGCCATGGCATGGGCCGATACTGAAGCGAAATTTCTGATAGTTCGCACTCTGCTTGGTGCTGCGGAGGCCGGATTTTTCCCTGGTATGATTTATCTCACCTCGCAATGGTTTCCGCAGCGTAATCGCGCCAGCATTATGGGGCTGTTCTATATGGGCGCACCGCTGGCGTTAACACTGGGATCACCGCTTTCCGGCGCGCTGCTGGAGATGCATGGATTTATGGGGCATCCCGGCTGGTTCTGGATGTTTGTGATTGAAGGATTGTTGGCAGTCGGCGCTGGGGTATTCACATTCTTTTGGCTTGATGACACACCGGAGCAGGCACGTTTTCTGAGTAAACAAGAAAAAACGTTGCTTATCAATCAACTGGCAAGTGAAGAACAACAGAAAGTGACTTCTCGGCTGAGCGATGCGCTGCGTAATGGGCGAGTCTGGCAACTGGCGATTATCTACCTGACCATTCAGGTGGCGGTTTACGGATTAATTTTCTTCCTGCCGACCCAGGTTGCGGCATTGCTGGGAACAAAAGTGGGCTTTACAGCGTCGGTGGTCACCGCCATTCCGTGGGTTGCGGCCTTGTTTGGGACCTGGCTTATTCCGCGCTATTCCGATAAAACCGGCGAACGGCGTAATGTCGCAGCGCTGACATTACTGGCGGCGGGCATTGGTATTGGTCTGTCCGGGCTGCTTTCTCCAGTACTGGCGATCGTAGCGCTGTGTGTTGCAGCCATCGGGTTTATTGCCGTGCAGCCGGTGTTCTGGACGATGCCGACACAACTGCTTTCCGGTACGGCGCTGGCTGCGGGGATTGGTTTTGTAAACCTGTTTGGTGCAGTGGGCGGGTTTATTGCCCCGATCCTGCGCGTGAAAGCAGAAACGTTATTTTCCAGCGATGCGGCGGGATTACTGACGCTGGCAGCGGTGGCGGTCATCGGTTCGCTGATTATTTTCACTCTGCGTGTAAATCGTACTGTTGCGCAGACCGACGTGGCACATCATTAAATAGGTTAAGGAACACGATGAACGCATTATTAACCAATCCCTTTAAAGAACGTTTACGCAAGGGCGAAGTGCAAATTGGTCTGTGGTTAAGCTCAACAACTGCCTATATGGCAGAAATTGCCGCCACTTCCGGTTATGACTGGTTGCTGATTGATGGGGAGCACGCGCCAAACACCATTCAGGATCTTTATCACCAGCTACAGGCGGTAGCGCCCTATGCCAGCCAACCCGTGATCCGTCCGGTGGATGGCAGTAAGTCGCTGATTAAACAAGTCCTGGATATTGGCGCGCAAACTCTACTGATCCCGATGGTCGATACTGCCGATCAGGCACGTCAGGTGGTGTCTGCCACGCGCTATCCTCCCTACGGTGAACGTGGTGTTGGGGCCAGTGTGGCACGGGCTGCGCGCTGGGGACGCATTGAGAATTACATGGCGCAAGTCAACGATTCGCTTTGTCTGTTAGTGCAGGTGGAAAGTAAAACGGCACTGGATAACCTGGACGAGATCCTCGACGTCGAAGGGATTGATGGCGTGTTTATTGGACCTGCGGATCTTTCTGCGTCGTTGGGCTACCCGGATAACGCCGGACACCCGGAAGTGCAGCGAATTATTGAAACCAGCATTCGGCGGATCCGTGCTGCGGGTAAAGCGGCTGGTTTTCTGGCTGTGGCTCCTGATATGGCGCAGCAATGCCTGGCGTGGGGAGCGAACTTTGTCGCTGTTGGCGTTGACACGATGCTCTACAGCGATGCCCTGGATCAACGACTGGCGATGTTTAAATCAGGCAAAAATGGGCCACGCATAAAAGGTAGTTATTGATATCAAAGGCCCATGGGGATCGGCTGTGGGCCTGTGTTAATTAGTGGTTATTCGCTGCCAGATCGGCTTCGCTTAGCTGGGTGGCCCCGAGCACCAGGTCACGATCAAAGCCCTGTTCCAGCATGCGCAAAGCAATTTTAATGGCTTGTTCATGCATGCCTTCCTGCAAACCTTCTAATTTACCTTGCTGCAAACCTACTAATTTACCTTCTTGCCAGCCAATTTGATGTCCTTCCTGCCGTAGCCGTTCAGCAATAGTCATCAATCTCTCCTTTTAATGACAGTTCGGAATATCAGCATCAGTGAGTTGGGTTGCCGCCAGCACAATCTCACGTTCAAAGCCCTGCTCCAGCATGCGCAAGGCAATTTTAATGGCTTGCTCATGCATGCCTTCCTGCAAACCTTCTAATTTACCTTTCTGCAGGCCCTCCAATTTACCTTCCTGCAAACCTTCTAATTTACCTTCCTGCCAGCCAATTTGGTGTCCTTCCTGCCGTAGCCGTTCAGCAATAGTCATTAATCTCTCCTTTTGTAGTGGTGAACGTTCGGCAATCTCCTGAATAAAACGGGTGAAACGGGAGGTATCGCCGCATTGCAGCAGATAATTAAACAGTGTTTGTAGCTGGCTGTCATTAGTGAAGCCTCTAACCAAAAGCGTGGTGATCCTGTCGACCATACCGATTAAATCGCGGTCGCGAATATGCTTTTGAATCAGTTCCAGCAGAGCTATACGCCGATGTTGCATGATCTCATCGTCAGGTACGATGGTGATATCCACCAACGGAAAAGCTTCGGTGTACAACTGCCGGGCAAGTTGCGGATCGTCAAACTCATCCAGCCAGTTGAGTGAGTACGGGTAGGGCGAGGTTTCGCCATGATAAAACAGCAACGGCACCACCAGCGGGACTCTGTCATAGCCTTTGTCCAGGTGACGCTGCATGGCGGCAGTGGCATAGCGCATTAGCCGAAAAGCCATATTCTTTTCTGCAGAGCTTTGATGTTCAATCACGCAGTAGATATAGCCGTCACCGTCGCTGGTTTCCACGGACCACAAAACATCCGAGTAGT
Organism: Shigella dysenteriae; assembly: GCF_022354085.1. Classification (NCBI taxonomy): domain Bacteria; kingdom Pseudomonadati; phylum Pseudomonadota; class Gammaproteobacteria; order Enterobacterales; family Enterobacteriaceae; genus Shigella; species Shigella dysenteriae. The sequence continues at coordinate 3,190,182 of NZ_CP055055.1, read as the reverse complement.
AAGCGCGTAAACTTTTTTCAATAAAACTGGTGGGTTCCAGGCGTAAGGTTTGCAGGTTGCAAAGCTTGCGCAGCGGCTCTGGTAGATGTATTTCGAGAAAATCCCGTGCGGTTTCGGGTGTGAACATAAAGGTTTTAAATACTGCATCATGCGGGGAGGAGGTTGTTGATTCGGTCATGGTTGTCCGTCACCTGATATTTATGATGACGCGACATTACGGTTATCCCAGGCCTTTGACATCTGCCAGTTTCAGCCTTTGCGAGACGTTTTCAGAGGAATTTTCACTGCGTTGCAACGCATACATTGGGCACGGAATCGTGTACGCAAAAATGCCCGGTAACCACATGCTTACCGGGCATCAGAAAGGAGTTTAAGCCAGCGCCTGGGCCAGTAGCGTAATCGGATGTTCGCAGCGAAGGCTTGTGGACATCTCAATCTGCCATTTACAGGTTTCGCAGTCGGTGACCACCAGATCTGCGCCGCTTTCTTCTATCTGGCGGAACAATGGTGCGCCGATGGCTTGTGAGGTGGGGTAGTTCTCTTTTTTGAAACCGTAAGTACCCGCAATACCGCAGCACTGGGAATCCAGCACCGTTAATTCAAGCCCCGGGATGTTACGCAACAGCTCCAGGGTGTAGAGCGTCCAGCCCATTTTTTCCATATGGCACGGAGTGTGATAAACCACTTTCAGCGGCAGCGGTTTCAGCGGTAACGTTTTGCCTTCGTCCAGCTTGCGCCACAGCCAGCGGGTCGCCAGTTCGATATGATCGCGCAAGCCTTTGTTGTCGACATTCAGCACTTCCGGGTATTCGTCGCGCAGGGCAAATGTACAGGTTGAGGAGGTGGCAATCACCGGAATGCCTTTTACTCCCACAGCTTCGCGGATCGACTCTACATTCGTAATTGCCTGTTTGCGTGCTTTATCGGTAAAGCCGTTGGCGATCAGCGGTACGCCGCAGCATTTTTCTTTGCTGAGCAGTTGTACACCGGTACCCATTGCGTTGAGCACTTTAATTAAATCTTTACCTAACTGCGGATGGTTGTAGTTAACGAAGCAGCCGTGAAAGAAAGCGACCTGGTCTTTATACTGCGCTTGCTGAGCCGCCACGCTGCGATACCAGCGACGAAACGTGCCGAAGGAATATTTCGGTAGCGTGCGGCGATGATCGATTTTTAACGCCGCATCAAGCAACTGCCGCACCGGTTTCAGCGAGGTAGCGGTGTTGACGATTGGTGCGAACGGCGTGGAAACGCTACCCATCAGGTCGGTATGACTCAACACAAAATTACGCAGCGACGGGCGCGTGGTGTCATATTTCGCCCGCGCGCGCTGGATGATATCGCCAATCTTCACATCGGACGGGCAGGCGACTTCACAACGTTTGCAGTTGATACAATATTTCAGCGCCTCGTCATACAGTGCGCCATCCTTCAAACGCAGACGCTCGCCATCCGGCCCGGCTTGTTTTGGCCCTGGATAACCGGGATTCACCCGGCTCACTGGGCAGGCGGTGGTGCAGACGGTGCACTTAATGCAGTTTTCGAAGCTGGTGTCATTCATTGTTGGCCTCCTGCGCGTTGGGCAATCTGTTGAGCGGCATGTAAAGCACTGACGGCACAAACACCGCCGCCGCATCCCTGGGCGATGGGATCAAATCCGCCCAGCACCGAACCGATGGCAAATAGGTTTTCAATGGTTTGTCCTGCCTGCGACGGGCGTAGCGTCTGATCAGTGGTTACACCGAACTGCTGCCACGGTTGCGGCGCAAAAAAATCTCCCTTATACCATTCACCCCGCGTGGCGGTTTGTAGTACATCAAGGCCGAGAATCGGCTCTCGAATGCCGTTACGTTCCGCTACCAGTCCGCCACTAAAGAAACTGCCGCTGGCGAGAACCGCGAAACGTGGACGCAGCGGGATATCGGCGTGATTGCGGGTCCAGATTTCATTCACTACGCCATTTTTACAGGTCACTTTTTTCACTTCATCGCCCGGCATCCACACGCCACCCTGACGCACAAACTGGCGCTGTAACTGGTTTTGCAGACGAATGCCCAGCACGGAAGGCGGCAGCGTTGGCAAAAGCATCAGTGAACAAGGTAGTTTTTCATTCAACCAACGCCACAGTTTGTCATCAGCCAGGCCGAAGCAGGCGGGCATCAGGATCATTTCGCAGGTATTGGCGACAGGAATAAGCGCATCAAGTAACAGCGGCCAGTTTTCTTCATTATCAAGGAAACGGGCGATATTCACCGCGCGGAACTCGGTGGCGTTATTGCGCAGGACATCCAGTTCCGGCAGCTCTATTTCTGCGGTTTCAACGGCAAGGCCGAGTTCACGCAACGAAGCTGCCGCAAGGTGCGCCTGAAAATCCATCAGTCCGCTAATTCCCACTACACATATTTTCTTCGCGGGCAGCGGCCAGACGGGGACTTCTGGCGAACTTAGCCAGGTAGAGCGCAGAGTGCCGAGCGGCGTAATCCGCTGGTGAGCCAGTTCTACGCTGCCCTGCAATTGCGCACCGCTTTCAGCGATTAATGCCTGCGCCTGGCAAGCGAGATCGAGCACGCGTTGTGGCCCGAGAAGAGAGTAAGGATGTGCAGGTGCCTGCTGACGCAAAGATTCCAGTCCACTGTGAATGTCTGTCACAGCTTGACCATCTGGCAGATGGCTCAGCAAATCCAGCGAACCGGATGAGAAATGCAGCGCGCTTTGACCACGCGTGACAATGGCACAGCGCAGGCCGTGTTTTTGCAGTTGCAGGCCACAGAGTAATCCGGCGAGGCCGCCGCCCATAATGACAGTATCAAAGCGCATCTTTCTGCTCCTTCTCCAGACCACACAATCCCTGATAAACCCAGCGGGTAAATTCGCTTTCGCGCAGTGCATCTCCCCAGGCGATGGGTTGCACGCCTTTCCAGCGTTCGTTAAGGAAGGTGGAAAGTTGCTCGATAGATTGCGCGGACGTCGTGACGTTAAAACGTTGCAGCAGTCCGGCAGCGCGGCAGGCGCAGAGTTCGCCCTGGCAGGTACCCATCCCCACACGGGTACGACGGCGTAAATCCAGCAGGCTATTAACGTTTAAATTTTCTACCGCGTACTGCACTTCACCCGCAGTTACCGCTTCGCACTCACATACCAGGCTACGGTGCAGACGGCCTTCGCTCAGCCAGGCAGGCGTGCGATCGCCATGACGATAAACCGCAGAACCGCGCAGCGGGGCAGGCAGGGAGATGACTTTACGCAAGGTAACTTCAGCGGGTTCTTGTGAACCAGGCAGTGCCAGATCGGCAGTCGTACAGGGGCGCGTGTTGCCCAGTTTGCGGCATACCGCGTCGGTAGCCCATTCAGCCATCAGCCGATAGGTCATCAGTTTGCCACCGGTGATGGTGATAAATCCGTCCAGACCATCGCGTTCAGCATGGTCGAGCAGCACGATGCCACGGCTGACGTTACGTCCGCTCGGGTCGTCATCGCTGGCAACCAGCGGGCGCACGCCAGAATAGGCCCGCAAAATGCGCGTTTTCGCCATCACGGGGGCCAGTTTTTCCCCTTCACGCAGCAGAATATCAACCTCTTCTGCCGTCACTCGATTATCGTCAATCTCGTTGTAATCAATACGTAAAGAGGTGGTGCCAATCAGCGAAATGGTATCGCCAGGCACCAGAATATCGGCGTCGGAAGGTTTACGGCAGCGGTTGATCACATGCTGGTTAATGCGGTGATCCAAGATCAGCAGCGATCCTTTCGCCGGGAACATGCGAATGCGCAGATCGGCATATTCGGCAATGTGTTGCCCCCAGATCCCAGCGGCATTAACCACGACAGGTGCATGAAGGGCCTGAGTTTCGCCGGTGAGATGGTTACGTACACGAACACCGCACACCGTCGCGCCTTCACGAATCAGCCCCGTGACTTCATGAGCGGTAAGGATAACAGCACCGTGTTCTTTGGCATCCAGCATGTTTGCTGCGGTCAGACGAAATGGATCAACGGTGCCATCCGGAACTTTCACCGCGCCAATCAGTGCCGGGTTAACGGCAGGTTCGATAATGCGCGCTTGCTGCGGGTCTATAGCTTCTGCGCTGATCCCTGCTTCTTCGCAGGCGCGAATAAAAGTGGCCTGGAAGGAGATGTCATCTTCCGGCAGGGTGATAAACAGGCCGTTAGTTGGTTCAACGCAGTGACGTGCAATGCGTTTCAGGATCTGGTTTTCACTAATGCATTCGCGGGCCGATTCCGCATCGGTTACCGCATAGCGCGCACCGCTGTGCAGCAGGCCGTGGTTACGCCCGGTGGCACCGGTTGCGATGTCGTGGCGCTCAACCAAAATCACGCGCAGCCCGCGCAGGGCACAGTCGCGGGCAATCCCGGCTCCCGTTGCGCCGCCGCCAATGATAATCACGTCACTTGATTGCGAGTCGCGAGTTTTCATTGTTATCCCTCTGAAGTTCGTTTTTTACCATTTAGCCATAGTAAAAACATGAATTGTTTGATTTCGCGCATATTCGCTCATAATTCGAAAGTGAAACGTGATTTCATGCGTCATTATGAACATTTTCACCATCGTATTTAATAATGTGTGCGGTAATTCACATTTAATTTATGAATGTTTTCTTAACATCGCGGCAACTCAAGAAACGGCAGGTTCTCCCACTGAATCAGGCTGTTAATCATAAATAAGATCACGGGCCACGGAGGCTATCAATGTTGAGTATTTTTAAACCAGCGCCACACAAAGCGCGCTTACCTGCCGCGGAGATCGATCCGACTTATCGTCGATTGCGCTGGCAAATTTTCCTGGGGATATTCTTTGGTTATGCTGCTTACTATTTGGTTCGTAAGAACTTTGCGCTCGCTATGCCTTACCTGGTGGAGCAGGGATTCTCACGCGGTGATTTAGGTTTTGCCCTTTCGGGGATCTCGATTGCTTATGGATTTTCGAAATTCATCATGGGTTCGGTATCGGATCGCTCGAATCCGCGCGTTTTCCTGCCCGCAGGTTTGATTCTGGCGGCGGCAGTGATGTTGTTTATGGGCTTTGTGCCATGGGCGACGTCGAGCATTGCGGTAATGTTTGTACTGTTGTTCCTCTGCGGTTGGTTCCAGGGGATGGGGTGGCCGCCGTGTGGTCGTACTATGGTGCACTGGTGGTCGCAGAAAGAACGTGGCGGCATTGTGTCAGTGTGGAACTGTGCGCACAACGTCGGTGGTGGTATTCCGCCGCTGCTGTTCCTGCTGGGGATGGCCTGGTTCAATGACTGGCACGCGGCGCTCTATATGCCCGCTTTCTGCGCCATTCTGGTGGCATTATTCGCCTTTGCGATGATGCGCGATACCCCGCAATCCTGTGGCCTGCCGCCGATCGAAGAGTACAAAAATGATTATCCGGACGACTATAACGAAAAAGCGGAACAGGAGCTGACTGCGAAGCAAATCTTCATGCAGTACGTGCTGCCGAACAAACTGCTGTGGTATATCGCCATCGCCAACGTGTTCGTTTATCTGCTGCGTTACGGCATCCTCGACTGGTCACCGACTTATCTGAAAGAGGTTAAGCATTTCGCGCTGGATAAATCCTCCTGGGCCTACTTCTTCTATGAGTATGCGGGTATTCCGGGCACTCTGCTGTGCGGCTGGATGTCGGATAAAGTCTTCCGTGGCAACCGTGGGGCAACCGGCGTTTTCTTTATGACACTGGTGACCATCGCGACTATCGTTTACTGGATGAACCCGGCAGGTAACCCAACCGTCGATATGATTTGTATGATTGTTATCGGCTTCCTGATTTACGGCCCTGTGATGCTGATCGGTCTGCATGCGCTGGAACTGGCACCGAAAAAAGCGGCAGGAACGGCAGCGGGCTTTACCGGTCTGTTTGGTTACCTGGGCGGTTCGGTGGCGGCGAGCGCGATTGTTGGCTACACCGTGGACTTCTTCGGCTGGGATGGCGGCTTTATGGTAATGATTGGCGGCAGCATTTTGGCGGTTATCTTGTTGATTGTTGTGATGATTGGCGAAAAACGTCGCCATCAGGAATTACTGCAAAAACGCAACGGAGGCTAATGGCATGAAATTGACGCTGAAAAACCTTAGCATGGCGATCATGATGAGCACTATAGTCATGGGAAGCAGTGCAATGGCGGCGGACAGCAACGAAAAAATAGTCATCGCCCATCGCGGTGCCAGTGGATATTTGCCGGAGCATACGCTGCCAGCAAAAGCGATGGCGTATGCGCAGGGAGCGGATTATCTGGAACAGGATTTGGTGATGACCAAAGACGACCATCTGGTTGTTCTGCATGACCATTACCTCGATCGTGTTACTGATGTTGCCGATCGTTTCCCGGATCGGGCGCGCAAAGACGGTCGTTACTACGCGATAGATTTCACGCTGGATGAAATTAAGTCGTTGAAATTTACCGAAGGTTTCGATATTGAAAACGGTAAAAAAGTGCAGACTTATCCAGGGCGTTTCCCAATGGGTAAGTCCGACTTCCGGGTGCACACCTTTGAAGAAGAGATTGAATTTGTTCAGGGGTTAAATCACTCTACCGGGAAAAATATCGGTATCTATCCAGAAATCAAAGCGCCGTGGTTCCATCATCAGGAAGGGAAGGATATTGCGGCAAAAACGCTGGAAGCGCTGAAGAAATATGGTTACACCGGTAAAGACGATAAAGTTTATTTGCAATGTTTTGATGCTGATGAGCTGAAGCGTATTAAGAATGAGCTGGAACCCAAAATGGGCATGGATCTCAATCTGGTACAGCTGATTGCCTATACCGACTGGAACGAAACTCAGCAGAAACAGCCGGACGGAAGCTGGGTTAATTACAACTACGACTGGATGTTTAAGCCGGGTGCCATGAAACAGGTGGCGGAATATGCAGATGGTATTGGTCCGGATTACCATATGTTGATTGAGGAGACATCGCAGCCGGGTAATATCAAACTCACTGGCATGGTGCAAGATGCTCAGCAGAACAAGCTGGTAGTGCATCCTTATACCGTGCGGTCAGATAAACTGCCTGAATACACAACTGATGTGAATCAGTTATATGATGCTCTGTATAACAAAGCGGGTGTAAATGGGTTGTTTACTGATTTCCCTGATAAAGCGGTTAAATTCCTTAATAAAGAGTAATGCTGCTACTGCAGGATGGCGTTCATGCGCCATCCTCTGCTAAAGCGAAATAATGCTACTACCGGTTATTCTTTTCATTAACCGGTGCATCCTGTAAAAAAGATGCCAACATAATTTTCGTAAAACTCATTCGTTAAAAAAGCTAACACTGGGCATTGTTATTCTTTAAACAGTATGAATAGGTCTCAATAATAAATTGTAATGCAGTTTATACTGTAAAGTATTATTCTAATTTCGGAAAGGTAAAGAAAATATTAATGTATCTTATTAATTTATCATATTGTTCTTGGGTGAATGCTGTTTGCACACCTTCAGGGCAATATTTACCAGTAATAACCAGTTGCCCATTGCTGTGTTGTACCATTAAACCTTCTTTTTCCTTTGGATCTACAAACTTAGAATTATCAAATGTGAAGATATTTTTTTCCTGTTTTGAGTAAGCAAAGAAATCTCGTGTATAGCTGAAACTATCATTTATTAATGGTGCTAACTTTTTGTCGGTGATATCGATAAGCTCACCACTTAATTTATTGATGTATTTCATTTGGTTCAATTTTTTCTGCGCTTGTACAATTTGCTTGTAGGTATTTTTAATTTCCTTAGAAGAATTCTTGAATTTATCATAGCGTTCCTCGGAGGATGCGTATTTGTACCATTCTGTATTTTTTCTCAGAATGTAGTAGCAGGTCTGTATATTTTTTTGATCGCTGTAAAGTTGACTTTTAATACTTTCCTTACTGCTGGTTTTATAAGGTTTATCAGAGCTGTTTATTTTTGAAATGTCTTTTTCTGTCGGTGACTGGACCGTGTTGTGGATATTTTCTTTTATAACATGTTCATTGATGATGTTAATTGCAGTTTCATATTCATTTAAGTTTATTGTTCTTTGTGAAATAAACCCTTCTTTGCTTTCGACACTCAAAATACCTTCGTTGTTTTCACCTCGGGTAAAGGTAAGGGTATAGGGTTCATAATCCGCTGCAAATTCATTTTTATACGTTATGACATGTTCGACAAAATGTCTTATTGGTACGAAACCATAACTGTGAACGTCAATTTTTTGGGTCTTGATACTATCAATTGCATCTGAGGCTTTCGTGAAAAAAGCCAATAAATTAGCTATGCTGTCTGTTGAGGTTGATAACCCGTATCTACTTTGAGATATTTTTAGAAACTCATCGCAAAAAAACTCAAGTTTGGCGGTTTGTTGTGATTCTTTGTAAATTTCTGCTGGTTGCAATTTATTATTTTGTAAAATATTACAGCGAGATAAGTGAATAGATGTATTTGGCATAAATGATTCCTTGTATTGTGAGTTAACAAGATACAATTTAATCTTTGCAGAATATATTCACTATCAAATTTAGCTCATTTTATTACGAAGACCTTTACGCATGTTAGAAAGTATCATTATTGTTAATAAATACGGTAATAAGTAACAAACAGATATTGATAACTTCCCTGACAAGTTATTAGGTATCCCACTTGAAGATTGAGAATGGCTCCAGAGTAAACTGTGTACTGTTCGCCGGAGTGTCATTACTCTCAACAATCGGATTTGACAGTGAGTCGGGCGCTTCATACCGGTTTCTACCTGGAGTCATTGTCACTTCTCCCAACTGGATAAATATATCGCCAATTCACAAAGTGGGCCAAAATCAGGTGAAAACGAATTATTACGCCTGGTAAAGGCTATAGTACAACTAAGTGTGGCGAATCAGGCAGTCTTGCATTTGTCATCAATCTCATGTCTTACATCAAATTTTTCCACTCACCACTAGTTGTTCCGTACACATTTGTAGTAAAAACAGTGGACTGCCTTCTACCGGCTTTTCTTTAGCCAGCAACGAAATCTGTCGATAGAAGGTTGGTTCGAGAGGAACGGAACACAATTCATCTGCAATGGTTTTCAGCGTTAACTCTGGTAATAAGGCGATGCCTAATCCCTGTCGAATAAAACTGATCGCTGTATCCGGGTGATTAAATTCATATTTTATCTGTGGGGTAATATTCTTTTCTTTAAATAGTGCCATAATGCTTAATTCATAGCGTCCTTTACTAATGATTAATGGTTCACCCATTAATTCTTCCACTGTAATAGTGCTGTTTTTTGCCAGAGCATGGTTGGGCGGTAACACTACGGTGAATTTATCCTGATAAATGGGCACGGAGTACATTCCGCTCACCGGAAAATGAACAAAACCGGCATCAATGGATTCATTCTGAAGCGAATCAATAATCGCTGTGCTATTTTCCTCAAAAGGAATAATTTTTATATTCGGATGATGAATTTCAAAGTAGCGAATCACAACCGGTAAGATACAGGCGCAGACGCTGGGGAAACAACCAAGTCTCAGCGTTCTTTGAGGGTTCTGCTTTTCCTGCTCGGCTATCTCTTTTACTGCGTTAACTTCCCGATTAATGGCGCGCAGATATTGCACAATGCGGTGACCTGCTGTGGTCAGTTGTATAGCTTTACGGCGATCGCGTAACAGTATATTCACACCAAGTTCTTGTTCGAGGGCAGCAATTGCCTGACTTACCGCCGACTGCGTCATGAACAATCGCTTGCTGGCTTCAGTAAAGCCACCGTAATCCAGCACGGCGAGTAAAGAATTTATTTGGGTAAGAGTCATTAGAGTTTGCTAATCAATAATATTAAAACGATTAATTTCTCTAATAGCATGCCGCCATTTATACTTCTGTTCTGCAAAGTACATCACAATTTGACGCAACCGCAGTAACGGGAGTGTTGTCTGCGTGCGTCATCCTGACAGGCGGTAGGGTATGAAAGAGAAGTTATGGACGAAGGATTTTTGGGCAATAACCATCATCAGCTTTATTATTTTCTTCGTCTTTTATGTTTTACTAACATTGTTGCCAATTTATATCTCTGACCGCTTGCATGCCTCTCCTGATAAAGCAGGTTTGTTGGTGACTTTATTTTTAATTGCGGCGATTGTTATTCGACCCTTTGCCGGGCAATGGGTGGGTAAATATTCGAATAAAACTATTCTGGTGCTCTCTTCTCTGGCCTTTTTGGTGGTCACTGCGCTGTATCCTTTTTGCCACTCAATAGAATCACTGCTTTTTATTAGGGTGCTTCATGGTATTACCTTCGGGGTTATCACAACGGTAAAGGGAACGATTTCCGCGCGGCTGATCCCGGCCTCCCGACGTGGGGAGGGCATCAGTTTTTTCTCTCTGGCAATGGGGCTGGCAATGGTGGTCGGGCCGTGGATTGGCCTGAATATGGCGCGCTGGGAGGCCTTTAATATGGCTTTCTGGTTATGTACTGGCGTTGCGGCGGTGGGGATTATCCTGTCGCTGATTATGACCGTGCCGCCGGTTATCAGCCATGCCGACGGTTCAAAGCCAAAGATGGGCTTCGCCGCCATGTTCGATCGCGCGGCATTGCCGTTTGCCATGGTTACATTCTTTATGACCTTTTCGTATGCCGGGGTTTCTGCCTTTCTGGCGCTTTACGCCCGCGAACTTAATCTGATGTCGGCGGCCAGTAATTTCCTGCTCTGCTACGCCATCTTCCTGATGATCTGCCGTACCTTCACCGGCAATGTTTGCGACAAAAAAGGCCCGAAATATGTGGTTTACCCCTGCCTGCTGTTCTTTACGGTTGGGCTGGTGGTTCTCGGCTACACCCAGGGCAGCGTAATGATGGTCGTTTCTGGCGCGTTGATTGGTATCGGGTATGGTTCCGTGACGCCAGTTTTTCAGACGCAGATTATCAGTTCAGTGGAACCGCATAAAATCGGTGTCGCAAACTCCCTCTTCTTCAATGCGATGGATGCAGGCCTGGCGCTGGGAGCCTGTGTGATGGGGATGATGGTTGCACATACTGGCTACCGAATGATTTATCTGCTGGGCGCACTATTAGTGGTAGTGGCTGGTGGAGTCTATGCGCTGCAAATGAAGGGTAAAAGCGGTGTCGCGCTAGTAGTGGCAAAAGAAATTCATTAATACGACACGTTTCATTAAGATTTTTCGCAGGTAACCACCTATAGTCATTGTCGTTAATAAAAAATGGCAGGCGATAGGGTATGGCAGTTTCAGCAAAGCACGACGAATTTAATCACTGGTGGGCAACAGAGGGCGACTGGGTTGAAGAGCCTAACTATCGCCGTAATGGTATGAGCGGGGTGCAATGCGTCGAGCGCAACGGCAAAAAGCTATATGTAAAGCGCATGACGCATCATCTGTTTCATTCCGTACGTTATCCTTTCGGCCGACCAACGATTGTCCGTGAGGTTGCGGTAATTAAAGAACTGGAACGGGCCGGTGTCATCGTGCCGAAGATCGTTTTTGGTGAAGCGGTGAAAATTGAGGGGGAATGGCGCGCGTTGCTGGTGACTGAAGATATGGCGGGGTTCATCAGCATTGCTGACTGGTATGCCCAGCATGCAGTAACGCCCTATTCTGACGAAGTACGGCAAGCCATGTTGAAAGCAGTGGCGCTGGCGTTTAAGAAAATGCATAGCGTTAATCGTCAGCATGGCTGTTGTTATGTTCGCCATATCTATGTGAAAACAGAAGGTAAGGCAGAAGCTGGTTTTCTTGATCTGGAGAAAAGTCGTCGCCGCTTGCGTCGCGATAAAGCGATTAATCATGACTTCCGCCAGCTGGAAAAATATCTGGAGCCGATCCCCAAAGCGGACTGGGAGCAGGTAAAAGCGTATTACTACGCCATGTAATCGTTGTAGGCCAGATAATACGCGTAAGCGTCGTATCTGGCGCTAGTACCCGATCACAACTCGATTTCAATATCGCCTTTTGCCCGGCAACAACAGGGCAAAATTTCCCCCGGCTGAATAAAGGCTAACGGTTCGGCAATCCAGTCCACCTGGCCTGCAACAAGGCGCGTGCGACAGGAGCCGCAGTAACCTTCGCGGCACTGGTACTCAACCGCCACATTGTGGGATTCCAGCGCCGCCAGAAGGGAAGGGTGTTCATCCTGGCACAGCAGTTGTGTGCCAGTGATGCGCAGGGTAACGCGGGCCATCAGAGCTGGAAGTTACTCAAATCGTCGGTGTCCACTTCCGCGTCAATCTGCCCGACCAGATAAGAACTGACTTCCACTTCCTGCGGAGCAACCTGCACGTTATCAGACACCAGCCAGGTGTTGATCCACGGGATCGGGTTGGAGCGCGTCTGGAACGGCAGATCCAAACCGACTGCCTGCATACGGATATTGGTGATGTATTCAACGTACTGGCAGAGAATATCTTTATTCAGACCAATCATCGAACCGTCACGGAACAGATAATCCGCCCAGTCTTTCTCCTGTTGTGCCGCCTGGACAAACAGGTCATAGCACTCCTGCTTACATTCTTCGGCAATTTCCGCCATCTCCGGATCATCCGCGCCGCTGCGCAGCAGATTCAGCATATGCTGGGTGCCGGTCAGGTGCAGGGCTTCATCGCGGGCAATCAGGCGAATAATCTTGGCGTTACCTTCCATCAGTTCGCGTTCTGCAAAGGCAAAGGAACAAGCAAAGCTGACGTAGAAACGAATCGCTTCCAGCGCGTTAACGCTCATCAGGCAGAGATACAGTTTTTTCTTCAGCTCGCGCAGGCTAACGGTTACGGTTTTACCGTTAACGGTGTGGGTGCCTTCGCCCAGCAGATGCCAGTAGCTGGTCATTTCGATCAGCTCATCGTAATAGCTGGAGATCCCTTCCGCACGTTTCTGGATCTGCTCGTTGGTGACGATATCGTCAAACACAACAGACGGATCGTTAACGATATTACGAATGATATGAGTATAGGAACGGGAATGAATCGTTTCTGAGAACGCCCAGGTTTCTACCCAGGTTTCCAGTTCCGGGATCGAGATCAGCGGCAGCAGTGCCACGTTCGGGCTACGACCCTGAATGGAATCCAGCAGCGTCTGATATTTCAGGTTGCTGATAAAGATGTGTTTTTCGTGCTCCGGCAGCGCCTGGTAATCGATACGGTCGCGGGAGACGTCAACTTCTTCCGGACGCCAGAAGAAAGAGAGCTGCTTTTCGATCAGCTTTTCGAAGATGTCATATTTTTGCTGATCGTAGCGAGCCACGTTGACCGGCTGACCAAAAAACATCGGTTCTTTGAGCTGATCATTTTTCGTCTGTGAAAAGGTGGTATATGCCATGAGTGTGTCCTGTTGGGAGTTTAATGCCGGATAAGGCATTTTACGCCGCATCCTGTGCCTGATGCGACGCTGGCGCGTCTTATCAGGCCTACAAATCCGAGCCGTAGGCCGGATAAGGCGTTCACGCTGCATCCGGCACCCGGAGCCTGAGGCGACGCTGGCGCGTCTTATCAGGCCTACAAACCGAGCCGTAGGCCGGATAAGGCGTTTACGCCGCATCCGGCATCTCAATATCAGATCTTACATGCGCCGCTTTCGCAGCCATCGTCCTGGATTGACGGCACCAGATCGTCCTGCGCGTCTTCAGCGCCGTCACGGGTGTTCTGATAATACAGCGTTTTGACCCCGAATTTGTAGGCGGTGAGCAGGTCTTTCAGCAATTGCTGCATCGGCACTTTTCCTGACGGGAAGCGTGACGGATCGTAGTTGGTGTTAGCAGAGATCGACTGATCGATAAATTTCTGCATGATACCCACCAGTTGCAGGTAGCCATCGTTACCCGGCATTTCCCACAGCAGCTCATAGGCGTCGTGCAGATGCTCGTAGTCCGGCACCACCTGGCGCAGAATACCGTCTTTCGACGCTTTGATGCTGACGTAACCGCGCGGCGGTTCAATACCGTTAGTGGCGTTAGAGATCTGCGAAGAAGTCTCGGACGGCATCAGAGCAGAAAGCGTGGAGTTACGCAGGCCGTGCGTTTTGATTGACTCACGCAGAGCTTCCCAGTCGTAATGCAGCGGCTCATTAGCGATGGTATCCAGATCTTTCTTATAGGTATCGATCGGCAGGATCCCTTTCGCGTAAGTGGTTTCGTTAAACCACGGGCACGCGCCTTGCTCTTTCGCCAGCTCATTAGACGCTTTCAGCAGGTAATACTGAATCGCTTCGAAGGTTTTATGCGTCAGGTTGTTGGCGCTGCCGTCGGAGTAGCGTTTACCATGCTTCGCCAGGTAGTAAGCGAAGTTGATCACACCAATACCCAGCGTACGACGACCCATCGCTCCACGTTTGGCGGCCGGGATCGGGTAATCCTGATAATCCAGCAGCGCGTCAAGTGCACGAACCGCCAGAATTGCCAGCTCTTCCAGTTCATCCAGGCTATTAATTGCGCCCAGGTTGAAAGCAGACAGCGTACACAGCGCGATTTCACCGTTCTCGTCGTTGACGTCGTTCAGCGGTTTGGTCGGCAGGGCTATCTCCAGGCACAGGTTAGACTGACGCACTGGCGCGATGGCCGGATCAAACGGGCTATGGGTATTGCAGTGGTCAACGTTCTGAATATAGATACGACCGGTAGATGCACGTTCCTGCATCATCAGCGAGAACAGCTCAACGGCTTTCACACGCTGCTTGCGGATGCTGTCGTCTTTCTCATATTTGGTATACAGGCGTTCAAACTCTTCCTGATCGGCGAAGAATGCGTCGTACAGCCCCGGTACGTCGGACGGGCTGAACAGGGTGATATCTTCACCTTTCAGCAGACGGGTATACATCAGTTTGTTGATTTGTACCCCGTAGTCCATATGACGCACGCGGTTGCCTTCCACACCACGGTTGTTTTTCAACACCAGCAGGCTTTCCACTTCCAGATGCCACATCGGGTAGAACAGCGTTGCCGCACCGCCGCGCACACCGCCCTGAGAGCAGGATTTCACCGCTGTCTGGAAATGTTTGTAGAACGGAATACAACCGGTATGGAACGCTTCGCCACCGCGAATCGGGCTACCCAGCGCACGAATACGCCCGGCGTTGATGCCGATCCCGGCACGCTGGGATACGTATTTAACAATCGCGCTGGAGGTGGCGTTGATGGAGTCCAGGCTGTCGCCGCACTCGATCAGTACGCAGGAGCTGAACTGACGAGTCGGGGTACGCACGCCGGACATGATTGGCGTCGGCAGCGAAATTTTAAATGTGGAAACCGCGTCGTAAAAACGCTTCACGTATTGCAGGCGCGTTTCACGCGGGTAGTTCGAGAACAGGCACGCAGCAACCAGAATATAAAGGAACTGGGCGCTTTCGTAGATTTCGCCGGTCACGCGGTTCTGTACCAGATATTTGCCTTCCAGTTGCTTAACGGCAGCATAAGAGAAGGTCATATCACGGTCGTGATCGATAAACGTGTCCATCTGCTTGAACTCTTCTTCCGTGTAGTCTTCCAGCAGATGATTATCGTATTTGCCCATCTCGACCATTTTCACCACGTGGTCGTACAGCGCAGGCGGCTCAAACTGGCCGTAGGCTTTTTTACGCAGGTGGAAGATCGCCAGGCGCGCGGCGAGATACTGATAATCCGGCGCATCACGGGAGATCAGGTCTGCGGCAGCCTTGATAATAGTTTCGTGGATGTCAGAGGTCTTGATACCGTCATAAAACTGAATGTGGGAGCGCAGCTCGACCTGGGAAATCGAAACGTTATGCAGTCCTTCTGCCGCCCAATCCAGAACGCGATGGATTTTGTCGAGATTGATGCGCTCTGTGCTACCGTCGCGCTTTGTCACCAGCAGATTCTGATTCATGTATGTCGTACCTGTTTTTGGAATTCTTTCCGCAATAGTTTCGTGCAGACTACCTGTAGTACGGGAAGCTGCTTAGAACACTATATATAGGGGGTATGTTTGGGATTCACTGCAAGATAGTGTGAAAATGGCCCTCTTGCAAGTGCATAACTTTGTGGATAACTCAGGAAGGAAAAAGTGGCTTTCGCGCACCTTAGGTCAGACAAGGTGTCCGGGAAAGTCAATGGGAAGAGAAAAATTTGTTAAAAATAACTGTTCGGCGATTTCTTGAACGGCAGAATAGGTTGGATAAATTGATATAGATGGTTTATTAATCTTTTTGCTAATGATTGCAAAAATTGATCTAAGCACGAGTCATCACATAATCTGATGTATCAGTTGTGGTCAATATATAAGCGAATGTAAGCGATTGTTGATGTCGAAATGGTTGTTTTCTATTCGGTTATTGTTAAATGCGAAGCCATTTTGTTAATTTAGCTTATATTATAAGAAAATTATTCATTACTTTAATTTAGTTTAAATATAACTGATATCCCTTAAGGTTATTAACTTGAATTATGACGCACTGATACTATTCATCAAATAATAACAAAATAGCTATTGCATCGGGTTGGACAATTTACAAAAGAAAGATAACCCATATTGTATAATGCGTTTAAATATGCCGTCTTATATAAAATGATGGTCAGATTAATATGCGGATTATCTTTCTACGCAAGGAGTATTTATCTCTACTCCCGTCAATGATTGCATCTCTTTTCTCTGCTAACGGTGTCGCGGCGGCCATTGATTTATGCCAGGGATATGATATCAAAGCGAGTTGTCACGCCAGCAGGCAAAGCCTTTCAGGCATTACGCAGGTCTGGAGTATCGCCGATGGGCAATGGCTGGTTTTTTCGGATATGACCAATAATGCCAGCGGTGGGGCCGTATTTTTGCAACAAGGAGCGGAATTTACATTATCACCAGAAAATGAAACTGGAATGACTCTGTTTGCCAATAACACCGTTTCAGGAGAATATAATAACGGCGGGGCAATATTTGCTAAAGAAAACTCAACGCTGAATCTTACGGATGTTATTTTTTCTGGTAACGTCGCAGGCGGCTATGGTGGCGCAATCTATTCTTCTGGTACTAACGATACCGGTGCCATCGATTTACGTGTCACTAACGCCGTGTTTCGCAATAACATCGCTAATGACGGCAAAGGTGGTGCAATTTATACCATCAATAATGATATCTATTTAAGTGATGATGTTTTTAACAATAACCAGGCATATACATCAACAAGTTACAGTGATGGCGATGGCGGCGCAATCGATGTCACAGATAATAATAGCGACAGCAAGCATCCTTCAGGTTATACGATAATAAATAACACTGCCTTTACAAATAACACTGCCGAAGGTTATGGCGGGGCGATATATACCAATAGCGCGACGGCTCCCTATCTTATTGATATTTCTGTTGATGACAGCTACAGCCAGAACGGAGGCGTGTTAGTCGATGAGAACAATAGCGCAGCAGGCTATGGAGATGGTCCTTCCACTGCGGCGGGTGGCTTTATGTATCTCGGCTTAAGTGAAGTTACCTTTGATATTGCCGACGGAAAAACGCTGGTTATCGGCAATACAGAGAATGACGGAGCTGTTGACTCTATTGCTGGTACCGGGTTGATCACCAAAACAGGTTCCGGCGATCTGGTACTTAATGCAGATAACAATGACTTTACTGGTGAGATGCAGATTGAAAACGGTGAAGTTATCCTGGGCCGCAGCAACTCCCTGATGAATGTCGGAGATACGCATTGCCAGGACGATCCGCAAGACTGCTACGGTCTGACGATAGGGAGTATTGATAAGTACCAGAATCAGGCAGAGCTAAATGTTGGCTCCACCCAACAAACTTTTGTGCACTCATTGACGGGCTTTCAGAATGGTACTTTAAATATCGATGCTGGTGGCAATGTTACTGTTAATGAAGGCAGTTTTGCTGGCACCATCGAAGGTGCTGGTCAGCTCACCATTGCGCAAAACGGCAGCTATATGCTGGCGGGAGCGTCGTCGATGGCGCTAACCGGCGATATAGTCGTTGATGATGGTGCGGTGCTTTCGCTGGAAGGCGACGCGGCAGATCTTGCCGCTCTCCAGGACGATCCGCAGTCGATCGTTTTAAACGGCGGTGTGCTCGATCTCTCTGATTTCTCCACCTGGCAGAGCGGTACATCATACAAAGATGGCCTTGAAGTCAGCGGCAGCAGCGGAACGGTTATCGGCAGTCAGGATGTGGTAGATCTTGCAGGCGGAAACGATATGCATATCGGCGGTGACGGGAAAGATGGCGTCTACGTGGTGATCGATGCGGGTGACGGGCAGGTCCGCCTGGCAAATGACAATCAATACCTCGGCACAACGCAAATCGCCTCCGGTACGCTGATGGTGAGCGACAACTCGCAGCTTGGAGATACCCATTACAACCGCCAGGTTATCTTTACCGATAATCAACAAGAAAGCGTGATGGAGATTACTGCCAATGTCGATACTCGCTCTACAACGACTGAGCATGGGCGTGATATTGAAATGCGCGCCGACGGTGAAGTGGCAGTTGATGCGGGGGTAGACACGCAGTGGGGCGCACTGATGGCTGACAGCAGCGGGCAGCATCAGGATGAGGGTAGCACATTGACGAAAACGGGGGCGGGTACGCTGGAGCTGACCGCCAGCGGTACAACGCAGTCGGCGGTACGTGTCGAAGAAGGCACCCTGAAAGGCGATGTTGCGGATATCTTTCCTTATGCTTCGTCACTGTGGGTCGGTGATGGGGCGACGTTCGTTACTGGCGCGGATCAGGATATTCAGTCAATTGATGCTACTTCCAGCGGCACTATCGACATTAGCGATGGTACGGTTTTGCGCCTGACCGGGCAGGATACTTCCGTCGCCCTTAATGCCTCACTGTTTAACGGCGATGGGACGCTGGTGAATGCCACCGATGGCGTGACGCTGACAGGTGAGCTTAATACCAACCTTGAAACTGACAGCCTGACTTATCTTTCCAACGTGACGGTTAATGGCAATCTGACCAATACGACCGGTGCGGTCAGCCTGCAAAATGGCGTCGCTGGCGATACGCTGACGGTAAACGGTGATTACACCGGCGGCGGTACGTTACTGTTCGACAGCGAATTAAACGGCGATGACTCAGCAAGCGACCAGTTGGTGTTGAACGGTAATACTGCTGGCAACACAACTGTGGTGGTTAACTCCATTACAGGGATTGGTGAGCCGACATCGACAGGCATTAAAGTGGTTGATTTCGCAGCTGATCCCACGCAGTTTCAAAACAATGCGCAGTTCAGTCTGGCAGGCAGCGGCTACGTCAATATGGGAGCGTATGACTACACGCTGGTGGAAGATAACAACGACTGGTATCTGCGATCGCAAGAAGTAACGCCGCCATCGCCACCTGATCCAGACCCGACTCCCGATCCTGATCCCACGCCGGATCCTGATCCAACACCCGACCCGGAACCTACGCCTGCTTACCAGCCGGTGTTGAATGCCAAAGTTGGCGGTTATCTCAATAACCTGCGGGCGGCAAATCAGGCGTTTGTGATGGAGCGACGCGATCACGCTGGTGGCGATGGTCAGACGCTGAATTTACGTGTTATCGGCGGACGTTATCATTACACGGCGGCAGGGCAACTGGCTCAGCATGAAGACACTTCTACGGTGCAGCTTAGCGGTGACCTGTTTAGGGGGCGCTGGGGCGATGATGGCGAGTGGATGCTTGGGATTGTAGGTGGCTACAGCGATAACCAGGGCGACAGCCGCTCGAGTATGACCGGAACTCGCGCCGATAACCAGAACCACGGTTATGCGGTTGGGCTGACCTCAAGCTGGTTTCAGCACGGTAATCAGAAGCAGGGGGCCTGGCTGGATAACTGGCTGCAATACGCGTGGTTTAACAATGATGTTTCCGAGCAAGACGATGGCGCGGATCATTACCATTCGTCGGGGATTATCGCCTCGCTGGAAGCCGGGTATCAATGGTTACCGGGGCGTGGTGTGGTGATTGAACCGCAGGCGCAGGTGATTTATCAGGGCGTGCAGCAGGATGATTTTACCGCCGCTAACCGTGCGCGCGTGTCACAATCGCAGGGTGATGATATTCAGACGCGGCTGGGTTTACACAGTGAATGGCGTACCGCTGTTCATGTCATACCAACATTAGATCTGAATTATTATCACGATCCCCATTCGACGGAAATTGAAGAAGATGGCAGCACTATCAGTGACGATGCGGTGAAGCAACGGGGTGAAATAAAAGTGGGAGTCACGGGCAATATCAGTCAGCGAGTGTCCCTGCGTGGTAGCGTGGCGTGGCAGAAAGGGAGTGATGATTTTGCCCAGACGGCAGGGTTTTTGTCGATGACGGTGAAATGGTAATCGCTGTCTGACCATCACTATTGCCGGATGCGGCGTAAACGCCTTATCTGGCCTACGGAGAGCATTTGTAGGCCTGATAAGACGCGGCAAGCGTCGCATCAGGCATTGGCGCGGTTGCCGGATGAATCCAAACAACAACCTCACTTATTCTGCGTGTGCAGCATATAGTTCACATCCACGCCGGGGCCGAGTTTAAAAGTATTAGTGATCGGGTTGTAATGTAGCCCGGTTATATGTCGCTCTTTAAGGCTTGTCTGATCTACCCAGCCCAGCAGTTCTGCCGGTTTAATAAACTTCTTCACATCATGTGTACCTTTAGGCACCATGCGCAAAATATATTCCGCGCCGACTACCGCCATCAGCCATGACTTGCCGTTGCGGTTAAGCGTCGAGAAAAAGACATCGCCGCCCGGTTTCACCAGTTGCGCACAGGCTCTGACCACTGACTGCGGATCGGGGACGTGCTCCAGCATCTCCATGCAGGTCACCACATCATACTGCCCGGCATGTTTTGCCGCGTGCTCTTCCACGGTTTCCTGCACGTAATCCACCTGAATGCCGCTTTCCAGCGCGTGCAGCTTTGCCACCTGCAATGGCTCAAAGCCCATATCCAGACCGGTCACCGTCGCGCCTTCGCGCGCCATACTCTCGGCCAAAATGCCGCCGCCGCAACCGACATCGAGCACCTTTTTGCCGAATAAACCGCCAGCACGCTCGGCAATATAGCCCAGACGCAGCGGGTTAATGCGGTGCAGCGGTTTGAACTCACCTTCCAGATCCCACCAGCGGGAGGCGACGGCTTCAAATTTAGCGATCTCTTCGTGGTCTACGTTATGGTTTACCGGCGATTTTTCGGCATTCATTGGCACTTCTACTCCGTAATTGGCAAGACAAACGAGTATATCAGGCATTGGATGTGAATAAAGCGTATAGGTTTACCTCAAACTGCGCGGCTGTGTTATAATTTGCGACCTTTGAATCCGGGATACAGTAGAGGGATAGCGGTTAGATGAGCGACCTTGCGAGAGAAATTACACCGGTCAACATTGAGGAAGAGCTGAAGAGCTCATATCTGGATTATGCGATGTCGGTCATTGTTGGCCGTGCGCTGCCAGATGTCCGAGATGGCCTGAAGCCGGTACACCGTCGCGTACTTTACGCCATGAACGTACTAGGCAATGACTGGAACAAAGCCTATAAAAAATCTGCCCGTGTCGTTGGTGACGTAATCGGTAAATACCATCCCCATGGTGACTCGGCGGTTTATGACACGATCGTCCGTATGGCGCAGCCATTCTCGCTGCGTTACATGCTGGTAGACGGTCAGGGTAACTTCGGTTCCATCGACGGCGACTCTGCGGCGGCAATGCGTTATACGGAAATCCGTCTGGCTAAAATTGCCCATGAACTGATGGCCGATCTCGAAAAAGAGACGGTCGATTTCGTTGATAACTATGACGGCACGGAAAAAATTCCCGACGTCATGCCAACCAAAATTCCTAACCTGCTGGTGAACGGTTCTTCCGGTATCGCCGTAGGTATGGCAACCAACATCCCGCCGCACAACCTGACGGAAGTCATCAACGGCTGTCTGGCGTATATCGATGATGAAGACATCAGCATTGAAGGGCTGATGGAACACATCCCGGGGCCGGACTTCCCGACGGCGGCAATCATTAACGGTCGTCGCGGTATTGAAGAAGCTTACCGTACCGGTCGCGGCAAGGTATATATCCGCGCCCGTGCTGAAGTGGAAGTTGACGCCAAAACCGGACGTGAAACCATTATCGTCCACGAAATTCCGTATCAGGTAAACAAAGCGCGCCTGATCGAGAAGATTGCGGAACTGGTAAAAGAAAAACGCGTGGAAGGCATCAGCGCGCTGCGTGACGAGTCTGACAAAGACGGTATGCGCATCGTGATTGAAGTGAAACGCGATGCGGTCGGTGAAGTTGTGCTCAACAACCTCTACTCCCAGACCCAGTTGCAGGTTTCTTTCGGTATCAACATGGTGGCATTGCACCATGGTCAGCCAAAGATCATGAACCTGAAAGACATCATCGCGGCGTTTGTTCGTCACCGCCGTGAAGTGGTGACCCGTCGTACTATTTTCGAACTGCGTAAAGCTCGCGATCGTGCTCATATCCTTGAAGCATTAGCCGTGGCGCTGGCGAACATCGACCCGATCATCGAACTGATCCGTCATGCGCCGACGCCTGCAGAAGCGAAAACTGCGCTGGTGGCTAATCCGTGGCAGCTGGGCAACGTTGCCGCGATGCTCGAACGTGCTGGCGACGATGCTGCGCGTCCGGAATGGCTGGAGCCAGAGTTCGGCGTGCGTGATGGTCTGTACTACCTGACCGAACAGCAAGCTCAGGCGATTCTGGATCTGCGTTTGCAGAAACTGACCGGCCTTGAGCACGAAAAACTGCTCGACGAATACAAAGAGCTGCTGGATCAGATCGCGGAACTGCTGCGTATTCTTGGTAGCGCCGATCGTCTGATGGAAGTGATCCGTGAAGAGCTGGAGCTGGTTCGTGAACAGTTCGGTGACAAACGTCGTACTGAAATCACCGCCAACAGCGCAGACATCAACCTGGAAGATCTGATCACCCAGGAAGATGTGGTCGTGACGCTCTCTCACCAGGGCTACGTTAAATATCAGCCGCTTTCTGAATACGAAGCGCAGCGTCGTGGCGGGAAAGGTAAATCTGCCGCACGTATTAAAGAAGAAGACTTTATCGACCGACTGCTGGTGGCGAACACGCACGACCATATTCTGTGCTTCTCCAGCCGTGGTCGCGTCTATTCGATGAAAGTTTACCAGTTGCCGGAGGCCACTCGTGGCGCGCGCGGTCGTCCGATCGTCAACCTGCTGCCGCTGGAGCAGGACGAACGTATCACCGCGATCCTGCCGGTGACCGAGTTTGAAGAAGGCGTGAAAGTCTTCATGGCGACCGCTAACGGGACTGTGAAGAAAACCGTCCTCACCGAGTTCAACCGTCTGCGTACCGCCGGTAAAGTGGCGATCAAACTGGTTGAAGGCGATGAGCTGATCGGCGTTGACCTGACCAGCGGCGAAGACGAAGTAATGCTGTTCTCCGCCGAAGGTAAAGTGGTGCGCTTTAAAGAGTCTTCTGTCCGTGCGATGGGCTGCAACACCACCGGTGTTCGCGGTATTCGTTTAGGCGAAGGTGATAAAGTCGTCTCTCTGATCGTGCCTCGTGGCGATGGCGCAATCCTCACCGCAACGCAGAACGGTTATGGTAAACGTACCGCAGTGGCGGAATACCCGACTAAGTCGCGTGCGACGAAAGGGGTTATCTCCATCAAGGTTACCGAACGTAACGGTTTAGTGGTTGGCGCGGTACAGGTAGATGACTGCGACCAGATCATGATGATCACCGATGCCGGTACGCTGGTACGTACTCGCGTTTCAGAAATCAGCATCGTGGGCCGTAACACCCAGGGCGTGATCCTCATCCGTACTGCGGAAGATGAAAACGTAGTGGGTCTGCAACGTGTTGCTGAACCGGTTGACGAGGAAGATCTGGATACCATCGACGGCAGTGCCGCGGAAGGGGACGATGAAATCGCTCCGGAAGTGGACGTTGACGACGAGCCAGAAGAAGAATAATTTTACTTCTTCATGCCAAAAGGGAGCTATCTCCCTTGTTTGAATTGAAAAGTCCAGGCTGCAAAGTCTGGGCTTTTGTCGTATTAGGGCACGGTAAAGTTTGGCTGTGCCCGTAAAAAATGGCTGGCTATACACAAGGAATGTGGCAATGAGTGGTGAAAAAAAGGCGAAAGGCTGGCAGTTTTATGGCCTTGTAGGTGTCGGTGTTGTTGCGCTCCTTTCCGCGGGCGTCTGGGCGTTGCAATATGCTGGCAGTGGGCCAGAAAAAACGTTGTCGCCGCTGGTGGTGCACAACAATCTGCAAATCGATCTCAATGAGCCGGACCTCTTTCTCGACAGCGACTCTCTGAGCCAGCTTCCCAAAGATCTCCTCACCATTCCGTTTCTCCACGATGTTCTGAGTGAAGATTTCGTTTTCTATTATCAGAATCATGCCGATCGTCTGGGCATTGAAGGCAGCATTCGTCGCATTGTCTATGAACACGATCTCACGCTGAAAGATAAGCTCTTTTCGTCACTCTTAGATCAGCCCGCGCAGGCGGCGCTATGGCACGATAAACAAGGCCATCTTTCACATTACATGGTGCTGATCCAACGCAGTGGTTTAAGCAAACTGCTGGAGCCATTGTTATTTGCCGCTACCAGCGACAGCCAGTTAAACAAAACGGAAATCAGTAGCATCAAGATAAATAGTGAAACTATTCCTGTTTATCAGTTGCGCTATAACGGCAATAACGTCCTGATGTTCGCGACATATCAGGACAAGATGTTGGTGTTTTCCAGCACGGATATGCTGTTTAAAGATGACCAGCAGGATACGGAAGCCACGGCGATCGCAAGTGATTTGTTGAGCGGCAAAAAACGCTGGCAAGCCAGCTTTGGCCTGGAAGAGCGTACTGCCGAAAAAACGCCAGTACGCCAGCGTATCGTAGTCAGCGCCAGGTTGCTGGGGTTTGGCTACCAGCGATTAATGCCTTCTTTTGCTGGCGTACGCTTCGAAATGGGTAACGACGGCTGGCACAGTTTTGTGGCGTTAAATGATGAATCCGCCAGCGTAGATGCCAGTTTCGATTTTACGCCGGTCTGGAACAGTATGCCTGCCGGGGCCAGTTTCTGTGTGGCGGTGCCGTATTCACACGGTATTGCCGAAGAGATGCTTTCGCACATCAGCCAGGAAAACGACAAGTTGAATGGGGCGTTAGACGGTGCCGCGGGGCTGTGCTGGTATGAAGACTCAAAATTGCAAACCCCGCTGTTTGTCGGTCAGTTTGATGGCACTGCCGAACAGGCGCAATTGCCAGGGAAACTGTTTACGCAAAATATTGGTGCGCACGAAAGCAAAGCGCCAGAAGGTGTTTTGCCGGTAAGCCAGACTCAGCAGGGCGAAGCGCAAATCTGGCGTCGCGAAGTGAGTTCCCGATACGGTCAGTATCCGAAAGCGCAGGCGGCGCAACCCGATCAATTAATGTCGGATTATTTTTTCCGCGTGTCGCTGGCGATGCAAAACAAAACGCTGCTTTTCTCCCTCGATGACACGCTGGTTAATAACGCCCTGCAAACACTGAATAAAACCCGCCCGGCAATGGTGGATGTAATACCCACTGATGGCATCGTTCCGCTCTATATCAATCCACAAGGCGTGGCGAAACTGCTGCGTAACGAAACGTTGACCAGTCTGCCGAAGAATCTCGAACCGGTTTTTTATAATGCCGCACAAACTTTATTAATGCCGAAGCTGGACGCTTTATCTCAACAACCGCGTTATGTCATGAAGCTGGCCCAGATGGAACCCGGTGCCGCCTGGCAGTGGCTACCCATAACCTGGCAGCCGCTATGAGGCACGTCCTGCTGGCGCTGATTTGCTGGTTGTGTTGTGTTGTTGCCCATAGCGAAATGCTGAATGTCGAACAATCCGGGCTGTTTCGCGCCTGGTTTGTGCGCATTGCTCAGGAACAGCTCCGCCAGGGGCCAAGTCCACGCTGGTATCAGCAGGATTGTGCGGGCCTGGTGCGATTTGCAGCGAACGAGGCGCTGAAAGTTCACGACAGTAAATGGCTAAAAAATAACGGTTTCTCTAACCAGTATTTGCCGCCAGAGATGACGCTAACACCTGAACAGCGGCAACTGGCGCAAAACTGGAATCAGGGGAACGGGAAAACCGGCCCCTACGTAACCGCGATTAATTTGATTCAGTACAACAGCCAATTTATTGGCCAGGACATAAACCAGGCGCTGCCTGGCGATATGATTTTTTTCGATCAGGGCGATGCCCAGCACTTAATGGTCTGGATGGGGCGTTACGTCATCTACCACACCGGAAGCGCCACGAAAACTGACAACGGAATGCGCGCAGTCAGTCTGCAACAACTTATGACATGGAAGGACACCCGATGGATACCCAACGATTCCAATCCCAATTTCATTGGCATTTATCGTTTAAATTTTCTGGCGCGATAGCAGCGTGCTTGTCCCTGTCTCTTGTGGGAACAGGGCTTGCTAATGCTGATGATTCGCTTCCTTCCAGTAACTATGCGCCGCCCGCAGGGGGAACATTCTTTTTGCTTGCTGACAGCAGTTTTAGCAGCAGTGAAGAGGCGAAAGTGCGACTGGAAGCGCCGGGGCGTGATTATCGGCGCTATCAGATGGAAGAGTACGGCGGCGTGGACGTTCGCCTGTATCGTATTCCTGACCCGATGGCATTTTTGCGCCAGCAGAAAAACCTGCATCGCATTGTGGTGCAACCGCAATATCTGGGCGACGGGCTGAACAATACGCTGACCTGGCTGTGGGATAACTGGTACGGCAAATCTCGCCGCGTGATGCAGCGTACTTTCTCTTCTCAGTCACGGCAGAATGTGACTCAGGCGTTACCCGAATTACAGCTCGGCAATGCCATTATCAAACCTTCCCGTTATGTACAGAACAACCAGTTTTCACCGCTGAAAAAATATCCACTGGTGGAACAGTTCCGTTACCCATTATGGCAGGCTAAACCGGTCGAGCCGCAGCAAGGCGTAAGACTGGAAGGTGCATCCAGTAACTTCATCTCGCCGCAGCCGGGCAACATCTATATCCCTCTCGGCAAACAAGAGCCGGGGCTGTATCTCGTCGAAGCGATGGTCGGCGGTTATCGGGCAACAACGGTGGTATTTGTCTCCAATACCGTGGCGTTGAGTAAAGTGTCGGGTAACGAACTTCTGGTGTGGACCGCTGGAAAAAAGCAGGGGGAAGCGAAGCCGGGAGCAGAAATTTTGTGGACAGACGGTCTTGGCGTGATGACTCGCGGTGTGACCGATGACAGCGGTACCTTGCAGTTACAACATATATCGCCAGAACGTTCATACATTCTGGGTAAGGATGCTGAAGGCGGCGTTTTTGTCTCCGAGAACTTCTTCTACGAAAGCGAAATCTACAACACCCGCTTGTATATTTTTACCGATCGCCCGCTATATCGCGCAGGCGATCGTGTCGATGTTAAAGTGATGGGCCGCGAGTTCCACGATCCGTTGCATTCATCCCCCATCGTCAGCGCCCCGGCGAAGCTTTCGGTGCTGGACGCTAACGGCAGTCTGTTGCAAACCGTCGATGTCACGCTGGATGCGCGCAATGGCGGGCAGGGAAGTTTCCGCCTGCCAGAAAATGCCGTTGCCGGAGGTTATGAGTTACGTCTTGCTTACCGCAATCAGGTCTATAGCAGCAGTTTTCGCGTGGCAAACTACATCAAGCCACATTTCGAGATTGGTTTAGCTCTCGACAAAAAAGAGTTCAAAACTGGCGAAGCGGTCAGCGGCAAACTGCAACTTCTCTACCCGGATGGTGAGCCGGTAAAAGATGCCCGCGTGCAGTTAAGTTTGCGCGCTCAGCAATTATCAATGGTTGGTAACGATTTGCGTTATGCCGGACGTTTTCCCGTGTCGCTGGAAGGCAGTGAAACGGTGTCCGACGATAGCGGTCATGTGGCGTTAAATCTCCCCGCCGCCGATAAACCGAGCCGTTATTTGTTAACCGTCTCCGCCAGTGACGGCGCGGCGTATCGCGTCACCACCACCAAAGAGATCCTCATTGAACGCGGCCTGGCGCATTACTCTTTAAGTACCGCCGCACAATACAGTAATAGCGGCGAGTCGGTTGTGTTCCGTTATGCCGCGCTGGAATCTTCAAAACAGGTTCCTGTTACGTATGAATGGTTGCGTCTCGAAGACCGCACGAGCCATAGCGGAGAGCTACCGTCTGGCGGCAAATCCTTTACCGTCAATTTCGATAAACCTGGCAACTACAATCTGACGTTACGCGATAAAGACGGCTTAATTCTCGCCGGGTTAAGCCATGCAGTCAGCGGTAAGGGCAGCATGTCGCATACTGGTACGGTAGATATCGTGGCAGATAAAACGCTGTACCAGCCTGGCGAAACCGCGAAGATGCTGATTACCTTCCCGGAGCCAATTGATGAAGCATTATTGACGCTGGAACGCGATCGCGTGGAACAGCAGTCGCTGCTATCGCATCCGGCAAACTGGCTGACGTTACAACGTTTAAACGATACTCAGTATGAAGCCCGTGTTTCAGTGAGCAATTCCTTTGCGCCTAACATCACTTTTTCGGTGCTGTATACCCGTAACGGTCAGTACAGTTTTCAGAATGCCGGGATCAAAGTTGCCGTTCCCCAGCTGGATATCCGGGTGAAAACGGACAAAACCCATTACCAGCCTGGTGAACTGGTCAATGTCGAATTAACCTCGTTGCTGAAAGGTAAACCTGTTTCTGCGCAGCTAACGGTAGGCGTGGTCGATGAAATGATCTACGCGCTGCAACCAGAAATCGCGCCGAATATCGGCAAATTTTTCTATCCGCTGGGGCGTAACAATGTGCGTACCAGCTCCAGTCTGTCGTTTATCAGCTACGACCAGGCGCTCTCCAGCGAGCCGGTTGCGCCTGGCGCAACTAACCGCAGCGAGCGGCGAGTAAAAATGCTTGAACGTCCACGGCGTGAAGAGGTGGATACCGCGGCATGGATGCCGTCACTCACAACCGATAAACAAGGCAAAGCGTATTTCACGTTCCTGATGCCTGATTCGTTAACCCGCTGGCGTATCACCGCGCGTGGGATGAACGGCGACGGGCTGGTCGGGCAGGGGCGTGCTTATCTGCGTTCGGAAAAAAATCTCTACATGAAGTGGAGTATGCCAACGGTGTATCGCGTGGGCGACAAACCGGCGGCAGGACTGTTTATCTTCAGTCAGCAGGATAACGAACCGGTGGCGCTGGTGACTAAATTTGCAGGCGCTGAGATGCGCCAGACGCTGACGCTGCACAAAGGGGCGAATTATATTTCGCTGACGCAGAACATTCAGCAATCTGGCTTGTTAAGTGCAGAACTGCAACAAAATGGGCAAGTGCAGGACAGCATTAGCACAAAACTGTCTTTTGTGGATAACAGCTGGCCCGTTGAACAGCAGAAAAATGTCATGCTCGGCGGTGGCGATAACGCGCTGATGTTGCCCGAGCAGGCGAGCAATATCCGGCTACAAAGTAGTGAAACGCCGCAGGAGATTTTCCGCAACAATCTTGATGCGATAGTCGATGAACCGTGGGGTGGGGTGATCAACACCGGTAGCCGTCTGATCCCGCTCAGTCTCGCCTGGCGTTCGCTTGCCGATCATCAAAGTGCCGCCGCTAACGACATTCGTCAGATGATTCAGGATAACCGTCTGCGGCTGATGCAACTGGCGGGGCCCGGAGCGCGCTTTACCTGGTGGGGTGAAGATGGCAATGGTGACGCCTTCCTTACGGCATGGGCATGGTACGCCGACTGGCAGGCCAGCCAGGCGCTCGGCGTAACGCAACAACCGGAATACTGGCAGCATATGCTCGACAGTTATGCCGAGCAGGCAGATAACATGCCGTTATTGCATCGGGCACTGGTGCTGGCGTGGGCACAGGAGATGAATCTGCCGTGCAAAACGTTGTTGAAAGGGTTGGATGAAGCTATCGCCCGGCGCGGAACTAAAACTGAAGATTTCTCGGAGGAAGACCCCCGCGATATCAATGACAGCCTGATCCTCGATACACCGGAATCTCCACTGGCAGATGCGGTGGCAAACGTCTTAACCATGACGTTGCTGAAAAAAGCGCAGTTGAAGTCCACGGTGATGCCACAGGTTCAGCAATATGCGTGGGATAAAGCGGCAAACAGCAATCAGCCGCTGGCGCACACGGTTGTGCTGCTCAATAGCGGTGGTGACGCTACCCAGGCGGCTGCTATTTTAAGTGGTTTGACCGCTGAGCAATCTACTATTGAGCGCGCGCTGGCCATGAACTGGCTGGCGAAATATATGGCGACAATGCCTTCGGTTGTGTTGCCTGCGCCTGCGGGCGCATGGGCCAAACATAAGTTAACTGGAGGGGGCGAATACTGGCGTTGGGTTGGTCAGGGCGTGCCGGACATTCTCTCTTTTGGTGACGAATTATCGCCGCAAAATGTGCAGGTCCGCTGGCGTGAACCGGCAAAAACGGCTCAACAAAGTAACATTCCGGTGACCGTTGAACGCCAGTTGTATCGGCTTATCCCCGGTGAAGAAGAGATGAGCTTTACTCTGCAGCCGGTGACCAGCAATGAGATTGACAGCGATGCGCTGTATCTCGATGAAATTACGCTTACCAGCGAGCAGGATGCAGTTCTGCGCTATGGTCAGGTGGAAGTACCGCTCCCGCCGGGAGCCGACGTTGAGCGCACAACATGGGGCATTTCAGTCAATAAACCCAACGCCGCGAAACAGCAGGGGCAATTGCTGGAAAAAGCGCGTAATGAAATGGGCGAACTGGCCTATATGGTGCCGGTGAAAGAACTGACGGGAACGGTCACTTTCCGCCATTTGCTGCGCTTCTCGCAAAAAGGGCAATTCGTTCTGCCTCCTGCTCGTTATGTGCGTTCCTATGCACCTGCGCAGCAAAGTGTTGCGGCAGGGAGCGAATGGCCCGGGATGCAGGTGAAATAAGTGAACTGGCGCAGAATCGTCTGGCTATTGGCGTTGGTTACTCTGCCAACGCTTGCGGAGGAGACGCCGTTACAACTGGCACTGCGTGGTGCGCAGCACGATCAACTGTATCAGCTGTCGTCATCAGGCGTGACCAAAGCCTCGACATTACCTGACTCGCTCACCACGCCGTTAGGGAGTTTGTGGAAACTGTATGTTTACGCCTGGCTGGAGGATACCCATCAACCGGAGCAGCCCTACCAGTGTCGCGGAAACTCCCCGGAAGAGGTTTATTGTTGTCAGGCTGGGGAGAGCATAACGCGCGATACCGCGCTGGTACGTTCCTGTGGGCTCTATTTTGCGCCGCAGCGGTTGCATATTGGCGCAGATGTGTGGGGGCAATACTGGCAACAGCGTCAGGCACCTGCGTGGTTAGCGTCTCTTACTACGCTGAAGCCAGAAACCTCGGTAACGGTTAAATCGCTGCTTGATTCATTAGCGACGTTACCTGCGCAAAACAAAGCTCAGGAAGTCTTACTGGATGTGGTGCTGGACGAGGCGAAAATCGGTGTCGCATCCATGCTCGGTAGTCGGGTACGGGTGAAAACCTGGAGCTGGTTTGCCGATGATAAACAGGAAATCCGTCAGGGTGGTTTTGCCGGCTGGTTAACCGATGGTACACCGCTGTGGGTTACTGGCAGTGGCACCAGCAAAACGGTACTGACCCGTTATGCGACGGTGCTTAATCGGGTTTTGCCAGTGCCGACACAAGTTGCCAGTGGGCAATGTGTAGAGGTGGAGCTATTTGCCCGCTATCCGCTGAAGAAAATCACAGCGGAAAAGAGTACGACGTCAGTAAAACCCGGCGTACTTAATGGGCGCTATCGTGTGACATTTGCCAATGGTAACCACATTACGTTTGTCAGCCACGGTGAGACGACCTTACTGACCGAAAAGGGCAAACTGAAATTGCAGTCGCATCTCGATCGTGAAGAGTACGTTGCCAGAGTTCTGGATTGCGAGGCGAAAAGTACGCCACCTGAGGCAGCGAAAGCCATGACCGTGGCGATACGCACTTTTTTACAGCAAAACGCCAATCGGGAAGGCGATTGCCTGACCATCCCCGACAGCAGCGCCACGCAGCGTGTTTCTGCTTCGCCAGCTACCACGGGGGCG
Source organism: Shigella dysenteriae (assembly GCF_022354085.1). Taxonomy (NCBI): domain Bacteria; kingdom Pseudomonadati; phylum Pseudomonadota; class Gammaproteobacteria; order Enterobacterales; family Enterobacteriaceae; genus Shigella; species Shigella dysenteriae. The sequence continues at coordinate 3,158,134 of NZ_CP055055.1, read as the reverse complement.
CGAACGATGACCGCCTGGACGCAGGATCTCATCTATGCGGGCGATCCGGTTCATTATCACGGCAGTCGCGCTACCGAAGGGACGCTTTCCTGGCGGCAAGCCATGGCCCAGGCCGGGCAGGGAGAGCGTTACGACCAGATACTCGCGTTTGCTTATCCCGACAACAGCCTTAGCCGCTGGGGAGCGCCACGCTCAACCTGTCAGTTATTACCCAAAGCGAAAGCCTGGCTGGCGAAAAAAATGCCGCAGTGGCGGCGTATATTACAAGGCGAGACGGGGTACAACGAACCAGACGTGTTTGCGGTCTGTCGTTTAGTCTCAGGTTTCCCCTATACCGATCGGCAGCAGAAACGGCTGTTTATTCGTAACTTCTTTACGCTTCAGGATCGGCTGGATTTAACCCATGAGTATCTGCACCTGGCCTTTGATGGTTATCCCACCGGGCTTGATGAGAACTATATCGAAACGCTGACCCGACAATTATTAATGGACTAATGCTATGCGAAAGATTTTTCTTCCGTTGTTACTGGTGGCGCTTTCGCCTGTCGCTCACAGTGAAGGTGTGCAGGAAGTCGAGATTGACGCACCGCTCTCAGGCTGGCATCCGGCAGAGGGCGAAGATGCCAGTTTTTCACAATCGATCAATTACCCGGCGTCGTCCGTCAACATGGCAGATGATCAAAATATCTCAGCGCAGATCCACGGCAAAATAAAGAATTATGCTGCGGCGGGTAAAGTTCAGCAGGGCCGGCTGGTGGTCAACGGTGCCAGTATGCCGCAGAGAGTTGAATCCGATGGTTCATTTGCACGCCCTTATATTTTCACTGAAGGCAGCAACAGCGTGCAGGTCATCAGCCCGGATGGGCGAAGCCGACAAAAAATGCAGTTTTACTCAACGCCGGGTACAGGAACGATTCGTGCACGTTTACGGCTGGTTCTCTCGTGGGATACGGACAATACCGACCTCGATCTTCACGTTGTCACGCCCGATGGCGAACACGCCTGGTACGGTAACACCGTGCTGAAAAACAGTGGTGCACTGGATATGGATGTCACGACGGGGTATGGACCCGAGATTTTCGCCATGCCAGCGCCAGTTCACGGGCGCTATCAGGTGTATATCAACTACTATGGTGGGCGCAGCGAAACGGAATTAACCACCGCCCAACTGACGCTGATTACCGATGAAGGATCGGTCAATGAGAAACAGGAAACATTTATTGTACCGATGCGTAATGCTGGCGAGCTGACGCTGGTGAAAAGTTTTGACTGGTGATTAATGGGGTTACCTTCGCCGTCGATGTTCAAGAAAACACCCGATAACTTTCGCTATCGGGTGTTTTTATTGATTAATTCAACCGTTCAATCACCATCGCAATTCCCTGGCCGCCACCAATGCACAGTGTTGCCAGCCCCAGCGTTTTATCGCGTGCCTGCATGGCATGTAATAGTGTGACCAGAATACGAGCACCACTGGCACCGATAGGATGCCCGAGCGCGATGGCCCCGCCGTTGACATTCACTTTCTCAGAATCAAAGCCCAGGGATTTCCCAACGGCAAGGAACTGTGCAGCAAATGCTTCATTAGCCTCAATGAGATCAATATCCGCCAGTTGCAGCCCCGCCAGTTGTAACGCTTTTTGCGTGGCAGGTACTGGACCCATACCCATCAATGCGGGGGGCACGCCACCGCTGGCATAACTTTTAATGCGAGCCAGGGGGGTAAGGCCTGCTGCCAGCGCCGCAGATTCTTCCATAATCACCAGAGCGGCAGCACCGTCGTTAATACCAGACGCGTTCCCGGCGGTGACTGTTCCTGCTTTATCGAAGGCCGGGCGCAATGCGCCTAACGCTTCAGTCGTAGAATCCGCTTTCGGGAATTCGTCTTGACTGAAGACGAAGGTTTTCTTCCGAGTGACAACATTTACCGGGACGATTTCGGCTGTAAAAGCACCGGACTCAATTGCGGCTGCCGCTTTACGCTGTGAATGTAGCGCCAGTTCATCCTGCATTTCTCGGGTAATTCCGTACTCTTTGGCCACGTTCTCGGCGGTAATCCCCATATGATAACCATGGGTGGCGCACATCAGACCATCGCGCAGGATTACGTCATAAACCTGTCCGTCTCCAAGACGATAACCAGAACGTGCTTTTGCATCGAGTAAGTAGGGCGCTAAACTCATATTTTCCATACCCCCCGCCACAATGCTTTGCGCCTGACCTGCCTGAATTGCCTGGGCGGCAAGCGCCACACTTTTAAGACCCGAACCACACACTTTATTGACCGTGAATCCGCACACCGTTTCTGCCAGCCCGCTTTTTAACAGTGCCTGACGTGCCGGATTTTGCCCCAACCCGGCTTGCAACACGTTACCCATAATCACTTCATCAATGTGTAGTGAATCGATTTTTGCACGTTCAATGGCGGCTTTAATTACTGTCGCCCCCAGGTCGATGGCGCTGGTGGAAGCGAGTGAACCGTTAAAACTACCGATAGCAGTACGTACCGCACTGACGATGACACAATTTTTCATTTTATATTCCTTCTGTTTGTAGGGGTGCCGTCAGAACAGCGTTAAACCAATGACGAAAATGACGCCGGAGAAGAGCAGGGCAGTGATGCAGTAGCCCATGATGTCGCGGACACCGAGCCCAGCGATTGCCAGTGCTGGCAGCGCCCAGAATGGTTGTGCCATGTTCATCCATTGCTCGCCGTAGGCGATCGCCATTACCGATTTACCGAGATCAGCGCCCAGCGCCTGGGCTGCGGGTATCACGAAAGGTCCCTGAATAACCCAGTGACCGCCGCCAGACGGAACGGCGAAGTTAATCAGTGCAGAACTAAAAAAGGTCATTACCGGGAAGGTGTCTTTGTTCGCAACATTGATGAAGAATTCGGTAATGAGTCCGCCCAGACCGGAATGCTCCATCATCAGTTGGATCCCAGCGTAGAAGGGGAATTGCACCAGAATACCGGCAGTACTGCGTGCTGCCGCGCTGATAGCACGCATATAAGCCATTGGCGTTTTATGTAGCAGCAGACCCGCAATCATAAACATCAGGTTGACGGTATTGATGGTGATGTTGAAGCCATGTTCGCTGAAGTACATCGCCAGGTAAGCGATACCGAGTGCGCCGATGATCAACGTCAGAATGCGGCTTTCTTCCAGTCGCTCGGATGGTGGGGCATCTTTCGGTAGCTGCTTTTGAAAATCAGCCTCTTCCATGAGTAGTTTCGGATCGATACTCACCACGTCAGACGGTTTTGGCATCATCATGCGGGTGATAAATGGCATCACCACAATCAACGCCACAGTGATGAAAATGTTAAAACCACTGAACAGAGTATCGCCCACCGGGATCAGCCCGGCGATATGCTCAACCGGGTTGCCCGGTGTTGCAGCCAACAGAGGCATTGAGCCAGAGAAACCGCCACCCCAGGTGAGAAAACCAATGTAGGCGCAGGCAATGAGCAACGGATAATCAGAACCGGGTACTCGGCGGGCGACTTCACGGGCAAACATTGCGCCGACAACCAAACCAAATCCCCAGTTGATGACACAAGCGACTGAACCGAAGAAAGTGACCAGCATGACGCCCTGTACGGGCGTCTTTGCGGCGGAGGCGGCAGTACGCAGCAAACTTTTCACCGGAGCAGAGCTGGCAAGGGCATGACCGGTAACGATGATAAGCGCCATCTGCATACCAAACGCCAGCAAGTTCCAGAAACCGTCACCCCACATTTTCACCATGCTGATCGGCGTTTGTGGTGTTAACCAAAGCGCGATCACGAAAGTTAGCAATGTCAGCAACATGGCAAAGATCAGTGGATCGGGAAGCCACCGGCTGACAAAACGCGTCATAAAACGCGATATGCGACCAATCATAAATCACCCCGTTGCGTATTCAGATCGGCGGCAACTTCAAACCGAGCTTCTGTTTTGGCACACACGGTGGCTAAATCACACCCGTCGGCAATTTCGGTGAGCCACATTTTGCCGTCAATAAAACGAAAGACAGCCAGTTCAGTAACCAGCATATGCACCGCATGTTGCGCAGTGAGTGGCATGGTGCAGCGGCGCAAAATTTTTGCTGAACCATCTTTGGCGCAATGTTCCATGGCGATGATCACTTTGCGCGACCCGGTCACCAGATCCATCGCGCCACCCATACCGGGCACCATTTTCCCAGGCACAACCCAGTTCGCGAGGTTTGCTTCTTCGTCTACTTGCAAACCGCCGAGCACGCAGGCATCAATATGACCGCCGCGGATTAGCGCAAATGACATGGCGCTATCAAACATGGCTGCACCGGGTAAAACACCGCACGGTTGTCCGCCAGCGTTCACCAGATCTGGATGCGCTGTCGTGACCGGGCCTAAACCGAGGAAGCCGTTTTCCGATTGCAGAGTGATATGAATACCCTCCGGTAAATAATTGGCGACCATTGTGGGTAAACCGATCCCTAAGTTAACGATGTCACCATCACGAAGCTCTTGCGCCACACGGCGCGCAATACGTTGTTTCGCATCCATTATTTGCTCTCCTGTGAAACGATGATGTGGTCGATAACGGCACCAGGGGTGACAATATGGTCAGGTTGCAGCTCGCCGGTTTCGACCAGTTCATCTGGCTCTACCAGCGTGATATCAGCCGCAAGGGCTATCAGGGGGTTAAAGTTGCGGGCGCTAAGTTGATAGGTCAGGTTGCCAAGTGTGTCGCAACGATGAGCGCGAATTAGCGCCAGGTCGGCGCGCAGCGGGCGTTCGAGCAGCCAGGTTTTACCGTCGAGTGTTAGTGTCTGTTTGCCTTCCTCTACGACGGTGCCGACACCCGTTGGGGTGAGAAAACCTCCAAGTCCAGCTCCACCACAGCGAATTTGCTCGATTAGCGTACCTTGCGGCACCAGAACGACGTCCATCTCACCAGATATCATGCGCCGACCTGTTTCCGGGTTGGTGCCGATATGTGAAGCAATCACTTTGCGGACTCGACCATTGACGATGAGCGGACCGATGCCGGTATCAACAAACGCGGTATCATTGGCTATCAATGTCAGGTCGCGAACACCAGATTCCAGTAATGCTTCAACCAGGCGGGATGGAGTGCCAATCCCCATAAATCCGCCCACCATGATGGTCATGCCGTCACGAAAGAAGCCGGTGGCGTCTTGTAATGTCATCAATTTTGTTTTCATTTTTTATCCCTCTTGCATACACCGTTGTGGGTACAGTCAGGGAATAGCAAGGGGAGTGCCAGAATGAGATTATTGGGTGTTTTTATTTAAATAATTGAATAGAAAAGGATAAATTAGATGGGGATTCATAAGGAGAATAAGCGGCTATGCAGAAAATTGCGCACTGTGCAAATTTCTGCATAGCAAGTTTTGGCGTTATACATCCGCCGGATCGATACCGTATTCCTGGAGTTTATACATCAATGCACGGCGACTGATGCCCAGCATTAAAGCAGTGCGGGTTCGGTTTCCTTCTTGTTGTTCCAGCACTTCCATAATGATGCGTTTTTCGACGCGTTTAATTTCCTCTTTTAAATTACGCTCACCGACAGGGGCTGTTTTTGCCTCACCAGCATTACAGACTGGCTGACGAATCTGCGGCGGAAGATCCTCAGAAAAAATGATCGGGCCTGAATTCATCACGACGGCGCGTTCAATAACGTTGGAAAGCTCTCGAATATTTCCCGGCCATGACCAGGCGGTAAGCAGTGACATTGCCATCGGATCGATGTCGATAATATCGCGCTGATTCTCACTACTGAATTTTTGCAAAAAGTGATTAGCTAACAGGGAAATATCTTCCCGGCGATCGCGCAGAGGCGGCAGTATTAAATGAATAACGTTAAGGCGATAAAAGAGATCTTCACGGAAGGTGCCTTCTTTTACCATTGCCTGCAAGTCGCGGTTGGTGGCAGCAATGATGCGGATATCAACTTTTATGGTCTGATGGCCGCCAATCCGTTCAAATTCCCGTTCCTGCAGAATGCGTAGTAATTTGGCTTGCAGTACGAGCGGCATTTCGCCAATTTCGTCGAGGAGCAGAGTACCTTCGTTGGCACGTTCAAATAATCCCTGACGCAAGGTTTGTGCACCAGTAAATGCACCTTTTTCATGACCAAACAGTTCACTTTCGAGCAACGATTCCGGCAGCGCCGCGCAGTTGACTTTAATGAACGGCCCCTTTGCCCGCCGCGAATTGTAGTGAATCGCTCTGGCAATCAACTCTTTCCCGGTGCCGCTTTCACCGCTAATCAAGACGCTGGCCTGAGAAAGGGCAATTTTGGCGGTGTCTTTGCAGATATCCATCATCGCTGGGCTGTTGGTGAGAATGTGCCCCCATTGCCAGCTGGTGCTCAGTGCCTGGTGCAGATGACGGATCTCTTTTTTCATTGATTGGAGTTGTAAAGCGCGCTGAACGATTAAATTCAACTCATCGAGATCAAACGGTTTAATAACATAGTCGAAGGCCCCGCAGCGTAGCGCTTCGACGGCGGTTTCCACTTCAGCATAGGCCGTCATCAGAATAACGGGTGTCCGGGTCTCATTACTGCGCATCTCCTTTAGTGCCTTGATGCCGTCCATCTCTGGCATGCGGATATCCATCAACACCACGTCAGGGTGAATATCAGCAAACAGGTGTAATGCTGTGCGTCCGTTGTTCGCACAATGTGTTTCGAAACCTTGTAGTGCAAAAGCGGTGCTCAGCATACGGCGAACATTATCTTCATCATCCACAATAAGGATGCGATTAATAGCAGTCATACAGTCTGATTTCCCTGCGGGTTGATTGGTAAAATAAGCGTGAAGGTTGCGCCGTAGCCCGGCAAACTGGCGACGCGAATATCACCCTGATGGGCATTAATGATGCGTTGACTTAACGCCAGACCAAGCCCGGTTCCTGAGGCTTTGGTGGTGAAAAAGGGATCGAAGATCTTTTTTTGCAGCGAGAGATCAATGCCACAGCCGTTGTCCTCTATCGAAATGGCCTGTTGTGAGTCGCTGTATTGCCAGGTTTGAATGCGAATTTTCCCTCGTGCGCTGATAGCCTGGACGGCATTGATCAGGATATTCAGTAGTACCTGTTTGAGCAGTTCACGATCGGCGTTAATCGGGTTTAATTCATTATCCAGTTCGCTTATGAAGTCGACCCGCGCTTGTACGCCGGCGGTTTGTACCAGTACCAGAGTTTCTTCAACCAATGCATTGAGACTGACTTGTTGCCATTGACTGTGGCGTGGACGTGAAAATTCGAGCAATTGCTGAATAACTTTGTTAATTGAATCTATTTCTTTGAGTACTACGGACAGATATTCCTGATGTATTAGGTCGCTGGTTTGTTGGCGCAAGATCTGTACATAACCACGAATAGCCGTTAGCGGATTACGTACTTCATGCGCGACGCCAGCCATCAGCTCACCCAGTGTGGCGAGGCGTTCTGCTTGCGCCATGCGGCGCTGGGTTTCTTTGCGGACAGTTAAATCAGAGAAAATCACCAAAGCACCTATCATTTCACCGTGCGTGTTATGAATACGACTGGTAGTGACACTGAGTTCAATGGTGCGGTCACGGCCTGGAAAACTGATCTCCAGCGCCACATGTTCGGTGCCATGTTCCAGTGTATCCAGTACTGGACTGTAGAACTGAGTATTGTCGAACAACATGGAATAAGGCTGCCCTACCAGTTCATGGCGTTGATAGCCAGTGATAACTTCTGCTGCCGGGTTCATGGTGGTTACATCACCCTGGCGGTCAATGGCAATGACGCCATCGGCAGCGTTTTCAATAATCAGATCGTTAAGTGTCCGCGTTTCACGCAGTGCTTGGGCGAGGTTGTTAACACTCTGACTGATTTGCCCCATTTCACCGGGCAATTGTGGTAATCGAGTGGGAATATTTTGTGCCAGAGTCGAGAGGCCATCGGTGATGATATCAATATTGGCGCTCAGACGACGGGAGAAAAGGACAATCAACAGCAGGCTTATCAGCAAACCGGCGGTGAGCACAATGATAATCCTCACATCCATTTTCCAGGCCTGGCGGCGAATATCTTCGGTTAATTCATTGGCCCAGATATAGCCGAGGATTTCACCATTACGCTCAATGGGGATCATTGAATTCAAAATATCGCCGCGCACCTGCCTGCCTGAATAAACCAAAGGGGTATTTGTACGCATGACTTCGCGACCAGGGTGATCTGCGGCAATGGTAACGCCGACATTATTCTGATATAGCGCTGAAGGCGCGTAGGTGATTATCGCATCCAGCGTTTTGTTGTAATAACCAGCGCCGATGCCAGGGAAGGCGTGAGTGATATTTTCGGTAATGGGGGCAAGTTCTGCATTTAATGCGCGGATACGCTCCTCACGTGGTAAGTCGATGTAGAGATCATAGCGATCGCCTAGCGCCTGATTAAGCAGGTTGACCACGGCAGAAAGTTTTTTCTCTTTTTCAGATAAGACTGCTGAACGTCCTTCTGTTTCTACGATATAACCAATAGTAAGCGTTGGGACAATGACCATCAGGATTGCCATCAGAATCATTTGATTGCGTAAGCGGCGTGGATAAATCCACTTCATATAATGCATGCTGAAATCCACTAGTCTTGTCCGGTATATGACGATTATCAGAGGTTAAGGTGATGATTTCTCGGCGGTGTATCATATTCCAGAGAAGAGAGAACATTGCGGTAACACGCTTTTACCGCTACCTTAACCACACTCCATCGGTCACCTGAGGCGGAGCTTCGCCCCTTTGAAATACCTTGCTTCTTTTCGTACAACCCTGAAAGCCTCGCGCTACATGTTCAGAGCATTGGCGTTAGTGCTCTGGCTGTTGATTGCTTTTTCATCCGTTTTTTACATCGTTAATGCGTTACATCAGCGAGAATCGGAAATTCGTCAGGAATTTAATCTGAGTTCCGATCAGGCTCAGCGCTTTATTCAACGCACCTCTGATGTGATGAAAGAGCTGAAGTACATCGCTGAAAATCGCTTATCGGCAGAAAACGGTGTGCTTTCCCCGCGTGGACGAGAAACGCAGGCGGATGTGCCTGCGTTTGAACCGCTGTTTGCCGACTCTGATTGTTCCGCAATGAGTAACACCTGGCGAGGTTCTCTGGAGTCATTGGCGTGGTTTATGCGCTACTGGCGCGATAATTTTTCTGCGGCTTACGATCTCAACCGGGTATTTTTAATCGGCAGCGATAACCTCTGCATGGCCAATTTCGGTCTGCGTGATATGCCAGTGGAACGCGATACCGCGTTGAAAGCGTTGCATGAACGCATCAATAAATATCGAAATGCACCACAAGATGATAGCGGCAGTAACCTCTACTGGATCAGCGAAGGTCCGCGCCCTGGCGTCGGGTATTTTTACGCGTTGACGCCAGTTTATCTGGCGAACCGGTTGCAGGCGCTTTTGGGTGTCGAGCAGACCATCCGGATGGAGAATTTTTTCTTACCTGGTACGTTGCCGATGGGGGTTACCATTCTTGATGAAAATGGTCATACCCTGATTTCGCTTACCGGACCAGAAAGTAAAATTAAGGGCGATCCTCGCTGGATGCAGGAACGCTCCTGGTTTGGCTATACGGAAGGGTTCCGGGAGCTGGTGCTGAAGAAAAATCTGCCACCCTCATCGCTAAGCATCGTGTATTCGGTGCCGGTTGATAAGGTGCTGGAACGCATTCGCATGTTGATCCTTAACGCAATTTTGCTGAATGTGCTTGCCGGAGCAGCATTGTTTACTCTCGCGCGGATGTACGAGCGACGTATTTTCATTCCGGCGGAAAGCGACGCCCTGCGACTGGAAGAACATGAGCAGTTTAATCGCAAGATTGTCGCCTCCGCGCCAGTGGGTATCTGCATTTTGCGTACCGCTGATGGCGTCAATATTTTAAGTAACGAACTGGCGCATACCTATCTCAATATGCTTACGCATGAGGACCGCCAACGACTGACGCAAATTATCTGTGGGCAGCAGGTCAATTTTGTTGATGTCCTGACCAGCAACAATACCAATCTGCAAATCAGCTTCGTCCATTCGCGCTATCGTAATGAAAACGTGGCCATTTGTGTGCTGGTGGATGTTTCTTCGCGCGTGAAGATGGAAGAGTCGTTGCAGGAGATGGCACAAGCAGCGGAACAGGCGAGCCAGTCAAAATCGATGTTCCTTGCCACCGTCAGTCATGAGCTGCGAACGCCGCTGTATGGCATTATCGGTAACCTGGATCTGTTGCAAACCAAAGAGTTACCGAAAGGCGTCGATCGTCTGGTGACGGCAATGAACAACTCTTCCAGCCTGTTGTTGAAAATTATCAGCGATATTCTCGATTTCTCGAAGATTGAATCGGAACAGTTGAAGATCGAACCGCGTGAGTTTTCACCGCGTGAAGTGATGAACCACATCACCGCCAACTATTTACCGCTGGTGGTACGCAAGCAGTTAGGCTTGTACTGCTTTATTGAACCGGATGTGCCAGTGGCCTTAAATGGCGACCCGATGCGTTTACAGCAGGTCATCTCCAACCTGTTGAGTAACGCCATAAAATTCACCGATACCGGCTGTATAGTTTTGCATGTCCGCGCTGATGGCGATTATCTCTCTATCCGTGTTCGCGATACCGGCGTGGGGATTCCGGCGAAAGAAGTGGTGCGCTTATTTGATCCCTTCTTCCAGGTCGGAACGGGCGTACAGCGAAACTTCCAGGGGACCGGTCTGGGTCTGGCGATTTGTGAAAAACTGATCAGCATGATGGACGGCGATATCTCGGTAGATTCAGAACCGGGAATGGGCAGCCAGTTTACCGTGCGTATTCCGTTGTACGGCGCTCAGTACCCGCAGAAAAAAGGCGTGGAAGGGTTGAGTGGTAAACGCTGCTGGCTGGCGGTCCGCAATGCGTCGCTCTGTCAGTTCCTGGAAAACAGTTTGCAGCGCAGCGGCATCGTCGTAACAACATACGAAGGGCAGGAACCGACTCCCGAAGATGTGTTAATCACTGACGAGGTAGTGAGTAAAAAATGGCAGGGCAGAGCGGTAGTGACCTTCTGTCGTCGCCATATTGGTATTCCGCTGGAGAAAGCGCCAGGGGAGTGGGTACACAGTGTGGCTGCACCGCATGAGCTACCGGCATTGTTGGCGCGTATTTATTTGATCGAGATGGAGAGCGATGATCCTGCTAACGCTCTGCCGTCGACGGACAAAGCGGTCAGCGATAATGACGATATGATGATTCTGGTCGTGGATGATCATCCGATTAACCGGCGTTTGCTGGCAGATCAGTTGGGATCGTTGGGCTATCAATGTAAAACCGCGAATGATGGCGTCGATGCGCTTAATGTACTTAGCAAGAATCATATTGATATTGTGCTTAGCGACGTCAACATGCCCAATATGGATGGTTACCGCTTGACGCAACGCATTCGTCAGTTGGGACTGACGTTGCCGGTAATCGGAGTAACAGCTAATGCGTTGGCTGAAGAGAAGCAGCGGTGTCTGGAGTCCGGTATGGACAGCTGTCTGTCGAAGCCAGTAACGCTGGATGTGATAAAACAGACGCTGACGGTATATGCCGAGAGGGTCAGGAAATCGCGGGAATCGTAGGACGGATAAGGTGTTTATGCCGCATCCGGCAATCGGTGCAAATGCCAGATAAGACACTAACGCGTCTTATCTGGCCTACAGGTGATTAGTCTTTATCTGCCGGACTTAAGGTCACAGAAGAGAGATAATTCAGCAGGGCGATATCGTTCTCGACACCCAGCTTCATCATCGCAGATTTCTTCTGGCTACTGATGGTTTTAATACTGCGGTTCAGCTTTTTAGCGATCTCGGTCACCAGGAAGCCTTCCGCAAACAGGCGCAGAACTTCACTCTCTTTTGGCGAGAGACGCTTGTCACCGTAACCACCAGCACTGATTTTTTCCAACAGGCGAGAAACGCTTTCCGGGGTAAATTTCTTCCCTTTCTGCAGCGCGGCGAGAGCTTTCGGCAGATCGGTCGGTGCACCTTGTTTCAGCACGATCCCTTCGATATCCAGATCCAATACCGCACTAAGAATCGCTGGGTTGTTGTTCATGGTCAGAACAATGATCGACAGGCTTGGGAAATGGCGCTTGATGTACTTGATTAAGGTAATGCCATCGCCGTACTTATCGCCAGGCATGGAGAGATCGGTAATCAACACATGCGCATCCAGTTTCGGCAGGTTGTTGATCAGTGCTGTAGAGTCTTCAAATTCGCCGACAACATTCACCCACTCAATTTGCTCAAGTGATTTGCGAATACCGAACAAGACTATCGGATGGTCATCGGCAATAATTACGTTCATATTGTTCATGTAATAGGCTACCTTGCTACAGCAAGCTCTTGACATAACTGTCAATGTCGCTGATGTATTTTTCTATTCCTGGAACATCCTTCTCACGAATCAGATGTTCCAGCGTTTCACATAACTGCTTGCCGGGTACCAGATTTAGCATGGCAAATACGCCTTTAAGACGATGAGCCGTTTGGGCTAACGCAGCAAAGTCACTGGTTGCTGCTTCAGTATACAGCCTCTTAACATCATCCGGTACTGTGTCTACAAAGAGCGCATAATAGCCGCTGGCATGGAGTTGCGCATTTTCATCTCCGCCCAGAGGCGATTCTGTCACCTCTTCCTGCGCCAGTTGCACTTCAATTAATTGTAAGACCGCTTCCTGCATAGCGTTGCTCATATTGAAGTTGACGCACAATTGACCAGGCCCAATTTCCCGTACGCCAGACTCATCATCGCTTAAAAGCAAGCCAGAGGCAGTAAGATTAGACGGATTATCCGTTAAAAAGATATCATAATCTTGACTAATTAATCTTTCATCGGGTGTGATACAGGTTGCACCCCAATTTTCTAACTGGCGAGTGACAATATTCCGAATTTCTGCCGAAGTAACATCCACCATTACGCAGACATCATCCAGTAAACGCTCTTCTTCCTCTTCAACTTCCGGGTCAGCTGCGAGCATTTTGATATGCACAGAGTAGCGTGTACCAAGCCCATCCCGCGTTTTGATGTTTAAATGACCGCCCAGTTTACGTGCCAGTTGATCGCTCAGCCAGAATGCCAGCGGGTCCGCCTTGCCATAGCGATCGTTTTGGGTCTGGTTGATAAACGGGAAGTGCAAATTATCCATTTCATGAATGCTTACGCCTTCTCCGGTGTCCAGAATGCGGAACGTCAGGCGGTCTTCGGAGGACTCATCCTGATCAACCTCAAGGGTGATTTTTCCCAATTGCGTTGAGGTCACGGCATATTGCATCAGTAGCAGCAAAATACGTCGTAAGGCATCGCGATCGCCGCGGCGCATATCGTGTGCTTTCAGATGATTGTTAATCAGCAGTTGCAGACCTTTACGCTTGATGGCAGGCAACACTGAAGGCACAACTTCATCAATTAAATCCTGCACGGAGAACAGCACCGTCTCACTTTTCCAGCTATCGTCCGCAAGCATGTTCGCTAACTGTATTTCATCGACCAGCCGCACCAGCACATCTGCCTGATTCGCCAGTTGTTTGCTTTCCGGGGCGTTGAGTTTAGCCGCGCTCTCCGCCAGCGACTGTGCAGGTTCTTTCAGCGCATCGCCAATGTTTTTCATAAAGGTCATCCGCCCCTGCTGGTTTTTCTCATACAGACGCTGCGCCTGCTTGAGTTTCTTGTTTACCAGCACTTCGCGATCCTGATCGCGAATAATGAAAATTTGTGTGCGCGGCGCGACCTGGCTGCGGAACATGCGGATCTCATACAGCTCGTTATTGATCGTCGCCTGAATAATCCCCTGATGCTGTTCCGCCATGGTGGTGATGTTTTGCAGATTCAAATGCGGCAGCAAATGATCGGCAATTTTGTTACTTATGACAGTGCGGTTCGATTCCTGATCGTGAACCAGCAGGCCGAGCGGCAGCAGTGAGACTATCTCTTCATTGATTGCCCGTAAAATGCGCAATTCGTTATTGACCGCCGTGTTGGGTAGACTTTCTGTACTGCGACTGGAGAAATGGCGGAATGTGGTATAGCCAAATAACGCCAGCGCCAGCAAACCGATGTTCAGCAGCAGTGGCAGCAGAATGTTTTGCAACGTATCCAGCAATAAGGTGCCATAAGGAACCTGCCAGACCAGTCGCATATCGGTAGAGTTGAGTGCCGAGGAGATTTCAATCTTCGTACTGTTAAAGTGGATACTGACGCTATCCGTCCCTTCTTTCTCATTATCATTGTCTCCCGTTGCCGTCGCGTCTGGCTCAAGGCGGAAACTGTCCAGCGGCATACCCGGTGGGATCAAATCATTAATCGGCAGATCAAAAGCCACGACCGTTGCCAGATGTCCCGGCTGGTTGAACGTGGTACGCAAGGTAAAGTAATGACCGTTCTGCCAGGCCAGGCGGCGCATGTTAGAAAAGCTTTCGCGTTCATCGAGGGCGTTGGCCTGTTGCAACATCTCTGCACGACGTGAATCAACAATGTCACTGACGGTCGATTCTTTAAATCCGGAGGTGAGATCTTTGAGGGGCAGGGTTGAGATCAGCACCAGACTGTTATCCTGACCATTCAGGTAATACATTGACCACGGTACATTTTCTGCGCCCCACAATGTGTCCAGATAGGTGGACATCCGTTGAGTCATCTCAAGCGTTGAGTTGTCGTGAGAGCCAAAGATTAACGCTTCCGTTTTGCGACGCGGTTTTTCCAGATAGTAGACATCCTGTTTCAGGCGCGTCTCTTGTAAACCTTCGCCGGAGGAGGGGGAGGTCGTCGCGGCAATGTTGTCGTAGATCTGCCAGGTCACGTAACGCCAGGTATCGACGCGCTTTTGGATAGCGTGGGTAATGTCGACAATCTGGTAACTTTTATCTTTCAGCCAGGCGTTAACGGCGCTTTGTACCATTACCCCCATCGTCACCAGTAACACAATGATCAACAGTAAAAAGAAGCGGGTAATGCTCCCCGGTAGGAGTGAAAAGCGGGTCGTGGCCGTTGTCTCTTTCTGACGCATTCGTGTTTATGACCTGTTAAAACTTCGCGAAGTGATAGGGCAGTATAAAGGGTACAGTGTGAAATTCCAGACTCTTACCTGATTGATGATTCTCTATTCTCCAGTGATATTTATCATCCTGCATTGGGGGAAATAGATGTACAAGCGCCATTTTGCTGTACAAATAACCTACAAAAAGCCCAACGAAAATAATTGCAAATAAACAAAGATTGCTGGAAATTATGCTGATGTTAATTATTTGTGAAATAGTTAACAAGCGTTATAGTTTTTCTGTGGTAGCACAGAATAATGAAAAGTGTGTAAAGAAGGGTAAAAAAAACCGGATGCGAGGCATCCGGTTGAAATAGGGGTAAACAGACATTCAGAAATGAATGACGGTAATAAATAAAGTTAATGATGATAGCGGGAGTTATTCTAGTTGCGAGTGAAGGTTTTGTTTTGACATTCAGTGCTGTCAAATACTTAAGAATAAGTTATTGATTTTAACCTTGAATTATTATTGCTTGATGTTAGGTGCTTATTTCGCCATTCCGTAATAATCTTAAAAAGTTCCCTTGCATTTACATTTTGAAACATCTATAGCGATGAATGAAACATCTTAAAAGTTTTAGTATCATATTCGTGTTGGATTATTCTGCATTTTTGGGGAGAATGGACTTGCCGACTGATTAATGAGGGTTAATCAGTATGCAGTGGCATAAAAAAGCAAATAAAGGCATATAACAGAGGGTTAATAACATGAAAGTTAAAGTACTGTCCCTCCTGGTCCCAGCTCTGCTGGTAGCAGGCGCAGCAAACGCTGCTGAAGTTTACAACAAAGACGGCAACAAATTAGATCTGTACGGTAAAGTAGACGGCCTGCACTATTTCTCTGACAACAAGTCAGAAGACGGCGACCAGACCTATGTACGTCTTGGTTTCAAAGGCGAAACTCAGGTTACTGACCAGCTGACCGGTTACGGCCAGTGGGAATATCAGATCCAGGGCAATACCTCTGAAGACAACAAAGAAAACTCCTGGACCCGTGTGGCATTCGCAGGTCTGAAATTCCAGGATGTTGGTTCTTTCGACTACGGTCGTAACTACGGCGTTGTTTACGACGTAACTTCCTGGACCGACGTACTGCCAGAATTCGGTGGCGACACTTACGGCTCTGACAACTTCATGCAGCAGCGTGGTAACGGCTTCGCGACCTACCGTAACACTGACTTCTTCGGTCTGGTTGACGGCCTGAACTTTGCTGTTCAGTACCAGGGCAAAAACGGTAGCGTAAGCGGCGAAGGCATGACCAACAACGGTCGTGATGCTCTGCGTCAGAACGGCGACGGCGTTGGCGGTTCTATCACTTATGATTACGAAGGCTTCGGTATCGGTGCTGCAGTTTCCAGCTCCAAACGTACTGATGCTCAGAACACCGCTGCTTACATCGGTAACGGCGACCGTGCTGAAACCTACACTGGTGGTCTGAAATACGATGCTAACAACATCTACCTGGCTGCTCAGTACACCCAGACCTACAACGCAACTCGCGTAGGTTCCCTGGGTTGGGCGAACAAAGCACAGAACTTCGAAGCTGTTGCTCAGTACCAGTTCGACTTCGGTCTGCGCCCGTCTGTAGCATACCTGCAGTCTAAAGGTAAAAACCTGGGCACCATCGGTACTCGTAACTACGACGACGAAGATATCCTGAAATATGTTGATGTTGGTGCAACCTACTACTTCAACAAAAACATGTCCACCTACGTTGACTACAAAATCAACCTGCTGGACGACAACCAGTTCACTCGTGACGCTGGCATCAACACTGATAACATCGTAGCTCTGGGTCTGGTTTACCAGTTCTAATCTCGATTGATATCGAACAAAGGGCCTGCGGGCCCTTTTTTCATTGTTTTCAGCGTACAAACACAGTTTTTTGGTGTACTCTTGCGACCGTTCGCATGAGGATAATCACGTATGGAAATAAGCTTTACCCGCGTGGCACTGCTGGCTGCCGCGCTCTTCTTTGTTGGTTGCGATCAAAAACCACAACCCGCCAAAACCCACGCTACTGAAGTTACCGTTCTTGAAGGCAAAACCATGGGTACCTTCTGGCGTGCCAGCATCCCGGGCATTGATGCCAAACGCAGTGCCGAACTTAAAGAAAAGATTCAGACCCAGCTGGACGCCGACGATCAGCTGCTTTCGACCTATAAAAAAGATTCCGCGCTGATGCGCTTTAACGACTCGCAAAGTTTGTCGCCGTGGCCGGTAAGTGAAGCGATGGCCGATATCGTCACCACCTCGCTGCGCATTGGCGCAAGGACCGATGGTGCGATGGATATAACCGTCGGGCCGCTGGTGAATCTGTGGGGCTTTGGCCCGGAACAACAGCCGGTTCAAATTCCGAGCCAGGAACAGATCGATGCGATGAAAGCCAAAACTGGTTTACAGCACCTTACGGTCATTAATCAGTCGCATCAGCAATATCTGCAAAAAGACCTGCCGGATTTATATGTCGATCTCTCCACCGTCGGTGAAGGTTATGCAGCGGATCACCTGGCACGCTTGATGGAGCAGGAAGGGATTTCCCGCTATCTGGTGTCGGTGGGCGGCGCGCTGAACAGCCGTGGTATGAACGGTGAAGGCCAGCCGTGGCGGGTAGCGATTCAAAAACCAACCGATAAAGAAAACGCGGTTCAGGCTGTGGTGGATATCAACGGTCATGGGATTAGCACCTCTGGCAGCTACCGTAACTATTACGAACTGGACGGCAAACGTCTTTCCCATGTTATCGATCCGCAAACCGGGCGTCCCATCGAACACAATCTGGTATCCGTGACGGTGATTGCTCCGACGGCGCTGGAAGCCGATGCCTGGGATACTGGCTTGATGGTACTCGGGCCGGAGAAAGCCAAAGAGGTTGTTCGCCGGGAAGGGCTGGCGGTTTATATGATCACCAAAGAAGGCGATAGCTTTAAAACCTGGATGTCACCACAGTTTAAAAGCTTCCTTGTCAGCGAAAAAAATTAAAGCGCAAGATTGTTGGTTTTTGCGTGATGGTGACCGGGCAGACTAAAGGCTATCCTTAACCAGGGAGCTGATTATGAAAAACGCCACACGCTTAACTGACGATCAACGCTGGCAATCGGTCTTAGCCCGCGACCCGCACGCCGACGGCGAATTTGTTTTCGCCGTGCGTACCACGGGTATCTTTTGCCGTCCGTCTTGCCGCGCCAGACATGCCTTGCGGGAAAACGTTTCTTTCTATGCTGATGCCAGCGAGGCGCTTGCCGCTGGCTTTCGTCCCTGCAAACGCTGCCAACCTGATAAAGCCAATGCCCAGCAACATCGGTTGGATAAAATCACCCACGCGTGTCGACTGCTGGAACAGGAAACGCCTGTAACGCTGGAAGCCTTAGCCGACCAGGTGGCGATGAGTCCGTTCCATCTGCATCGGTTGTTTAAAGCGACTACCGGAATGACGCCTAAAGCCTGGCAACAGGCCTGGCGCGCTCGCCGTTTGCGCGAATCGCTGGCGAAAGGGGAGAGCGTGACGACGTCTATTCTTAACGCCGGATTCCCCGACAGCAGCAGTTACTACCGCAAAGCCGATGAAACGCTGGGCATGACGGCTAAACAATTCCGTCACGGTGGCGAAAATCTGGCGGTGCGTTACGCGCTGGCTGATTGTGAGCTGGGTCGTTGCCTGGTGGCAGAAAGCGAGCGGGGGATTTGCGCGATATTGCTGGGCGATGATGACGCGACATTAATCAGCGAGTTGCAGCAGATGTTTCCCGCTGCCGACAACGCGCCTGCCGATCTGACGTTTCAGCAACATGTGCGTGAAGTGATCGCCAGCCTCAATCAACGCGATACGCCGCTGACGTTACCGCTGGATATTCGCGGCACTGCTTTTCAGCAACAAGTCTGGCAGGCACTGCGCACGATACCTTGCGGTGAAACCGTCAGTTATCAGCAACTGGCTAACGCCATCGGCAAACCGAAAGCGGTACGGGCCGTTGCCAGCGCCTGTGCCGCCAACAAGCTGGCTATCGTAATACCCTGTCATCGAGTGGTCCGTGGTGATGGCACACTTTCCGGTTACCGCTGGGGCGTGTCGCGTAAAGCGCAACTGCTGCGCCGCGAAGCTGAAAATGAGGAGAGGTAATGTTGGATCTGTTTGCCGATGCTGAACCGTGGCAAGAGCCACTGGCGGCTGGTGCGGTAATTTTACGGCGTTTTGCTTTTAATGCTGCGGAGCAACTAATCCGCGATATTAATGACGTTGCCAGCCAGTCGCCGTTTCGCCAGATGGTCACTCCAGGCGGATATACCATGTCGGTGGCGATGACCAACTGTGGGCATCTGGGCTGGACGAGCCATCGGCAAGGTTATCTCTATTCGCCCATTGATCCGCAAACAAATAAACCGTGGCCCGCCATGCCGCAGAGTTTTCATAATTTATGTCAACGTGCGGCTACGGCGGCTGGCTATCCAGATTTCCAGCCAGATGCTTGTCTTATCAACCGCTACGCTCCTGGCGCGAAACTGTCGCTGCATCAGGATAAAGACGAACCGGATCTGCGCGCGCCAATTGTTTCTGTTTCTCTGGGCTTACCCGCGATTTTTCAATTTGGTGGCCTGAAACGTAATGATCCGCTCAAACGTTTGTTGTTGGAACATGGCGATATGGTGGTATGGGGCGGTGAATCGCGGCTGTTTTATCACGGTATTCAACCGTTGAAAGCGGGGTTTCATCCACTCACCACCGACTGCCGCTACAACCTGACATTCCGTCAGGCAGGTAAAAAAGAATAAAAATAAGAATTATTATTGCTGTGCGCGCGAAGATGTTTAAACTGCGGGCTGTAATTCATTGTCCGGGTTTTCTGCATGGAACTTCTTGTACTTGTCTGGCGGCAGTATCGCTGGCCATTTATCAGTGTGATGGCGCTAAGCCTCGCCAGTGCGGCATTAGGCATTGGCTTAATTGCTTTTATCAACCAGCGCCTTATCGAAACGGCGGATACCAGTCTGCTGGTGTTGCCGGAGTTTCTGGGATTATTGCTGCTGTTGATGGCAGTCACTCTCGGATCGCAACTGGCGCTCACCACTTTGGGGCATCACTTCGTTTACCGACTGCGTAGTGAATTTATCAAGCGGATTCTGGATACTCACGTCGAGCGCATTGAACAACTCGGTAGCGCCTCGTTGCTGGCGGGGTTAACCAGCGATGTGCGCAATATCACCATTGCTTTTGTGCGTCTGCCGGAACTGGTGCAGGGGATCATTCTCACTATCGGTTCAGCGGCGTATCTGTGGATGCTGTCGGGCAAAATGTTGCTGGTAACGGCTATCTGGATGGCGATCACCATCTGGGGCGGTTTTGTGCTGGTGGCGCGGGTGTACAAACATATGGCGACCCTGCGTGAAACCGAAGACAAGCTGTACACGGATTTTCAAACTGTACTTGAAGGGCGCAAAGAGCTGACTCTGAACCGGGAACGCGCCGAGTATGTGTTTAACAACCTCTACATTCCTGATGCGCAAGAGTATCGCCATCATATTATTCGCGCAGACACCTTCCATCTTAGTGCCGTGAACTGGTCAAACATCATGATGCTGGGCGCAATCGGCCTGGTGTTCTGGATGGCGAACAGCCTCGGTTGGGCTGATACCAACGTTGCCGCGACCTATTCGTTGACGCTTTTATTCCTGCGTACGCCGCTGCTTTCGGCGGTTGGCGCATTGCCGACGCTGCTGACGGCGCAGGTGGCGTTTAACAAGCTGAACAAATTCGCGCTCGCGCCTTTCAAAGCAGAGTTTCCGCGCCCGCAGGCGTTTCCCAACTGGCAAACGCTGGAGCTGCGTAACGTGACGTTTGCTTATCAGGATAACGCGTTTTCCGTTGGTCCGATTAATCTCACCATCAAACGTGGCGAGCTGCTGTTTCTGATTGGCGGCAACGGTAGCGGAAAATCGACGCTGGCGATGTTGTTGACGGGCTTGTATCAGCCACAAAGCGGCGAAATCTTGCTGGATGGCAAACCTGTCAGTGGCGAACAACCGGAAGATTATCGCAAACTGTTTTCGGCAGTGTTTACCGATGTCCGGCTGTTTGATCAACTGCTGGGGCCGGAGGGTAAACCCGCTAACCCGCAACTGGTTGAGAAGTGGCTGGCGCAGCTGAAAATGGCTCATAAGCTTGAGTTAAGCAACGGGCGTATTGTTAACCTGAAGTTATCAAAAGGGCAGAAAAAACGCGTGGCGCTGTTGCTGGCGCTGGCAGAAGAACGCGATATTATCCTGCTGGATGAATGGGCGGCGGATCAGGATCCACACTTCCGTCGTGAGTTTTATCAGGTGTTGCTGCCGCTGATGCAGGAGATGGGTAAAACTATTTTCGCCATCAGTCATGATGATCATTACTTTATCCACGCCGACCGCCTGCTGGAAATGCGCAACGGGCAACTTAGCGAGCTGACGGGCGAAGAGCGCGATGCTGCTTCGCGTGATGCCGTTGCCCGGACGGCATAATATTACGACGCTGACCTGGCGGACTGCTGCCGCCAGGTCAATATGCTAAAAATCCCTTCATTTCTAATAACCCTATAATTAATCAACGAAATTATAATGTTTCTAAAATTAGAATATAATTTATAAACATTATTTAAATGTTGTTACTTAAGTGTTACCGTTGATGCCGCGCAAATCTCACCTGCAATAAAGCGACTAAAAGTAAGGCATTAACAAGATGAAAAAAGTGACTGCCATGCTCTTCTCGATGGCCGTGGGGCTTAATGCCGTTTCGATGGCGGCAAAAGCGAAAGCGTCCGAGGAGCAGGAAACTGATGTACTGTTGATTGGCGGCGGCATTATGAGCGCCACGTTGGGGACCTATTTACGCGAGCTGGAGCCTGAATGGTCGATGACCATGGTGGAGCGCCTGGAGGGTGTCGCGCAGGAGAGTTCGAACGGCTGGAATAACGCCGGAACCGGGCATTCTGCACTGATGGAACTGAACTACACCCCGCAAAACGCCGATGGCAGCATCAGTATTGAAAAAGCAGTCGCCATTAACGAAGCATTTCAGATTTCCCGCCAGTTCTGGGCGCACCAGGTCGAGCGCGGCGTGCTGCGTACTCCGCGTTCATTTATCAATACCGTTCCGCATATGAGCTTTGTCTGGGGCGAGGATAACGTTAATTTCCTGCGCGCCCGTTACGCCGCGTTGCAACAAAGCTCGCTGTTTCGCGGTATGCGTTACTCTGAAGATCACGCGCAGATCAAAGAGTGGGCACCGTTAGTGATGGAAGGGCGCGATCCGCAACAGAAAGTGGCAGCCACGCGTACGGAAATTGGTACCGATGTGAACTACGGCGAGATCACCCGCCAGTTAATTGCTTCTTTGCAGAAGAAATCTAACTTCTCGCTGCAACTCAGCAGCGAAGTCCGCGCCCTAAAGCGTAATGACGATAACACCTGGACCGTTACCGTTGCCGATCTGAAAAATGGCACTGCACAGAACATCCGTGCGAAATTTGTCTTTATCGGCGCGGGCGGTGCGGCACTGAAGCTGTTACAGGAATCGGGGATTCCGGAAGCGAAAGACTACGCCGGTTTCCCGGTGGGCGGTCAGTTCCTTGTTTCGGAAAACCCGGACGTGGTTAATCACCATCTGGCGAAGGTTTACGGTAAAGCATCCGTTGGCGCACCACCGATGTCGGTTCCGCATATCGATACCCGCGTTCTGGACGGTAAACGCGTAGTGCTGTTTGGGCCATTTGCCACCTTCTCAACCAAATTCCTCAAAAACGGTTCATTGTGGGATCTGATGAGTTCCACCACCACCTCTAACGTGATGCCGATGATGCACGTCGGGCTGGATAATTTCGATCTGGTGAAATATCTGGTGAGTCAGGTGATGTTGAGTGAAGAGGATCGTTTTGAAGCGTTGAAAGAGTACTATCCGCAAGCGAAAAAAGAGGACTGGCGTTTGTGGCAAGCGGGGCAGCGCGTGCAGATTATCAAGCGTGATGCCGAGAAAGGTGGCGTACTGCGTCTGGGTACTGAAGTCGTCAGTGACCAGCAAGGAACCATTGCCGCGCTCCTGGGGGCATCGCCAGGGGCGTCAACCGCCGCGCCGATTATGTTGAATCTGCTGGAAAAAGTATTTGGCGATCGCGTTTCCAGCCCGCAATGGCAGGCTACGTTGAAAGCGATCGTTCCATCTTATGGACGCAAGCTGAACGGTGATGTAGCGGCAACAGAACGCGAGTTGCAGTACACCAGCGAAGTGCTGGGCCTGAAATACGACAAGCCGCAGGCAGCAGATAGTACGCCGAAACCGCAGTTGAAACCGCAACCCGTTCAAAAAGAAGTGGCGGATATTGCGTTGTAATGATGTGCCACATCCGGCATGGTATGCCGGATGTGGCGTATGCTGATAAGACGCGTTAGCGTCGCATCAGACAACCGGCTCGGGCGTTAGATGTTGGATGCGGCGTAACCGCCTTATCCGACCTACGGGGTGGGCACTTCACAGCGGTGTAGGCCTGATAAGACGCGTCAGCGTCGCATCAGGCAACCGGCTCGGACGTTGGATGTCGGATGCGGCGTAACCGCCTTATCCGACCTACGGGGTGGAGCACTTCACAGCGGTGTAGGCCTGATAAGACGCGCTAGCGTCGCATCAGGCAACCGGCTCGGGCGTTAGATGTTGGATGCGGCGTAACCGCCTTATCCAGCCTATGGGGTGCCGCACTTCACGGCAGTTTAGCGGCGTAGGCCTGATAAGACGCGTCAGCGTCGCATCAGGCAACCGGCTCGGACGTTGGATGTCGGATGCGGCGTAACCGCCTTATCCGACCTACGGGGTGGAGCACTTCACAGCGGTGTAGGCCTGATAACACGCGCCAGCGTCGCATCAGGCAACCGGCTCGGGCGTTAGATGTCGGATGCGGCGTGACCGCTTTATCCAACCTACGGGGTGCCGCACTTCACGGCAGTTTAGCGAACTACCGCGTTGTCAATTTTCTCTTCCGCCTTCCAGACGCGGTACTTCACATCTACATTGTCTGGCGTATACACCACGATCGGCAGCTTGCTGTTGTAACGCAGCATTCCAGTATCGCCCAGATACGCGGTGACAAATTTCTTCTCTTTCTTGCCATCCGGGCAGGCCATCATCGTGGAAACCGGCGAGCTAACTTTATCAAAGACATAATAATCATAGCCCCAGCCTTCCAGCGTTTTGCTTTCCAGCTTCCCGCCGAGACGATGCAAATTGCAATCGACTTCCAGCGTCTGACCGATTAACAGTTCTACTTTCAGGGTAGATTCATCTTCTTGCGGGGTTAACTGAATCACCTGACGCTTCATGCCTTTTTCAGCTTGTGGATAAGGCGCGATTTTTTCCAGTGGCTGGACGCTCTCTGCCGCCCAGGCGGAAGTGGTAGCGAAAGCGGCAAACAATACTGCAGGTAGAATGGTCTTCATTTTTTTGCTTTCCTTCTTCATTTATAGGTTTTCACCGATGATGTCGCTGAAGGTTAACATATTCATCAGATTTATTAATTTGCTTTATGAATAACTTAAAGAACATTCAGACAATTTTACCTGCTCTTTTAGTGTTAAATTCTAATGAGAGAGCAAACCAGCAGAAATATCTCTGGTGAATTAATCGCTATATAAATATATTTATAACCATTTGAAATGTGAGCAAAAGCCCGTTTTTGCCACGCTTCCCGCCACTCTTTTGATCCTGCTACAGGTTTTACCCCGATCGGGGTATGCATCTTTGACACATCCTTTAATATCTTAGCGGCTATAAAAATGGCTTATTAATTATGCGGTTTATTTGGTCGCTCTCAATTTTCAGAGCGCGTTAATGATGGAAGGTCAATGTGAAGATTGATGCATCCCGTCGGGGCATACTCACTGGTCGCTGGCGCAAAGCCAGTAACGGTATCCGTCCGCCCTGGTCCGGTGATGAATCTCATTTTCTGACCCATTGCACCCGCTGCGACGCCTGTATTAATGCTTGTGAAAACAACATTCTGCAACGCGGCGCGGGCGGCTATCCGAGCGTTAATTTCAAAAATAACGAGTGCAGCTTCTGTTACGACTGCGCGCAGGCTTGCCCCGAATCGCTATTTTCTCCGCGCCACACCAGGGCCTGGGATTTGCAGTTCACCATTGGGGACGCGTGCCTGGCGTATCAGTCTGTTGAATGCCGCCGCTGTCAGGATAGCTGTGAGCCAATGGCAATTATCTTTCGCCCGACGCTCTCCGGGATCTACCAGCCGCAACTTAATAGCCAACTTTGCAACGGATGTGGAGCATGTGCAGCCAGCTGTCCGGTATCAGCCATAACTGCGGAGTATCTCCATGCACACTAACTGGCAAGTTTGCAGCCTGGTCGTGCAGGCCAAAAGCGAACGAATTTCAGACATCAGCACCCAACTGAACGCCTTTCCCGGCTGTGAAGTTGCTGTCAGCGACGCGCCGAGCGGTCAGTTGATTGTGGTGGTGGAAGCAGAAGACAGCGAAACGCTGATCCAAACCATTGAGTCAGTACGCAACGTAGAGGGCGTGCTGGCGGTGTCGCTGGTTTATCACCAGCAGGAAGAGCAAGGTGAGGAAACACCATGAAACTCAGTCGTCGTAGCTTTATGAAAGCTAACGCCGTTGCGGCCGCTGCGGCGGCTGCCGGTCTCAGCGTGCCGGGCGTTGCCCGCGCCGTTGTTGGTCAGCAGGAAGCCATCAAATGGGATAAAGCGCCGTGCCGTTTCTGCGGTACTGGTTGCGGCGTTCTGGTCGGAACGCAGCAGGGGCGTGTGGTGGCCTGTCAGGGCGACCCGGACGCACCGGTTAACCGTGGCCTGAACTGCATTAAGGGCTATTTCCTGCCCAAGATCATGTACGGTAAAGACCGTTTGACGCAGCCGCTGTTGCGTATGAAAAACGGTAAATATGACAAAGAAGGCGAATTTACCCCAATCACCTGGGATCAGGCCTTCGATGTGATGGAAGAGAAATTCAAAACCGCCCTGAAAGAAAAAGGACCGGAATCGATCGGTATGTTCGGTTCTGGTCAGTGGACTATCTGGGAAGGTTATGCCGCGTCCAAGCTGTTCAAAGCGGGCTTCCGTTCGAACAACATCGACCCGAACGCACGTCACTGTATGGCGTCGGCAGTAGTTGGCTTTATGCGTACCTTTGGTATGGATGAGCCGATGGGCTGCTATGACGACATCGAGCAGGCTGACGCGTTTGTGCTGTGGGGCGCTAACATGGCGGAGATGCACCCGATCCTCTGGTCACGCATCACTAACCGTCGTCTCTCTAACCAGAACGTCACCGTGGCGGTGCTTTCTACCTACCAGCATCGTAGCTTCGAGCTGGCGGATAACGGCATCATCTTTACGCCGCAATCTGACCTGGTGATCCTGAACTACATCGCCAACTATATCATTCAAAACAATGCGATAAATCAGGACTTCTTCAGCAAACACGTTAACCTGCGCAAAGGGGCGACGGACATCGGCTACGGTTTACGTCCGACCCATCCGCTGGAAAAAGCAGCGAAGAATCCGGGTTCTGACGCCTCCGAACCGATGAGCTTTGAAGATTACAAAGCCTTCGTTGCCGAGTATACGCTGGAAAAAACCGCCGAAATGACTGGCGTACCAAAAGATCAGCTGGAACAACTGGCGCAGCTGTATGCCGATCCGAACAAGAAAGTCATCTCCTACTGGACGATGGGCTTCAACCAGCATACTCGTGGCGTGTGGGCCAACAACCTGGTCTACAACCTGCACCTGCTGACCGGCAAAATTTCCCAGCCGGGTTGCGGTCCGTTCTCCCTGACCGGGCAGCCTTCCGCGTGTGGTACTGCGCGTGAAGTGGGCACCTTTGCTCACCGTCTGCCTGCGGACATGGTGGTAACTAACGAGAAACATCGTGATATCTGCGAGAAGAAGTGGAATATCCCGAGCGGCACCATTCCGGCGAAAATCGGTCTGCATGCGGTAGCACAAGACCGTGCGCTGAAAGACGGCAAGCTGAATGTTTACTGGACCATGTGTACCAACAACATGCAGGCCGGGCCGAACATCAATGAAGAGCGTATGCCGGGCTGGCGCGATCCGCGCAACTTCATCATCGTCTCCGATCCGTATCCGACAGTCAGTGCGCTGGCAGCGGACTTGATCCTGCCGACCGCAATGTGGGTAGAGAAAGAGGGCGCTTACGGTAACGCCGAACGCCGTACTCAGTTCTGGCGTCAGCAGGTACAGGCACCGGGCGAAGCGAAATCGGATCTCTGGCAGTTAGTCCAGTTCTCCCGCCGCTTCAAAACTGAAGAAGTATGGCCGGAAGATCTGCTGGCGAAGAAACCGGAACTGCGTGGCAAAACGCTGTACGAAGTTCTGTATGCCACCCCGGAAGTGAGCAAATACCCTGTATCCGAACTGGCGGAAGATCAGCTGAACGATGAATCCCGCGAGCTGGGCTTCTATCTGCAAAAAGGGCTGTTCGAAGAGTACGCATGGTTTGGTCGCGGTCACGGTCACGATCTGGCACCGTTCGATGACTACCACAAAGCGCGCGGTCTGCGCTGGCCGGTGGTGAACGGTAAAGAAACGCAGTGGCGTTACAGCGAAGGTAACGACCCGTACGTGAAAGCGGGCGAAGGCTATAAGTTCTACGGTAAACCGGATGGCAAAGCGGTGATCTTCGCACTGCCGTTCGAACCGGCGGCGGAAGCACCGGATGAAGAGTACGACCTGTGGCTCTCTACCGGACGCGTTCTGGAGCACTGGCACACCGGCAGTATGACTCGCCGTGTGCCGGAACTGCACCGCGCCTTCCCGGAAGCGGTCTTGTTTATTCACCCGCTGGATGCGAAAGCGCGCGATCTGCGTCGTGGCGACAAAGTGAAAGTGGTTTCTCGCCGTGGCGAAGTGATCTCGATTGTCGAAACGCGCGGTCGTAACCGTCCGCCGCAGGGCCTGGTGTACATGCCGTTCTTCGACGCCGCACAGCTGGTTAACAAACTGACGCTGGACGCGACCGATCCGCTCTCGAAAGAGACGGACTTCAAGAAGTGCGCGGTCAAACTGGAGAAGGTGTAAGCCATTATGTCCCGGTCAGCGAAACCTCAAAATGGTCGCCGCCGCTTTCTGCGCGATGTCGTTCGCACAGCAGGCGGGCTGGCTGCCGTGGGTGTGGCGCTGGGGTTACAACAGCAAACCGCACGCGCATCTGGCGTGCGGTTGCGCCCGCCCGGAGCCATAAACGAGAACGCCTTTGCCAGTGCCTGTGTGCGTTGCGGTCAGTGTGTTCAGGCTTGCCCTTACGACACCTTAAAACTGGCGACGCTGGCCTCTGGTCTGTCGGCGGGCACGCCATATTTTGTCGCACGGGATATTCCTTGCGAAATGTGTGAGGACATTCCGTGCGCCAAAGTGTGCCCAAGCGGTGCGCTGGATCGTGAGATTGAATCGATCGACGACGCGCGGATGGGGCTGGCGGTACTGGTGGACCAGGAAAACTGTCTCAACTTTCAGGGGCTGCGCTGCGATGTTTGTTATCGCGAATGCCCGAAAATTGATGAGGCCATCACCCTGGAGCTGGAGCGCAACACGCGTACCGGTAAGCACGCCCGCTTTCTGCCGACGGTTCACAGCGACGCCTGTACCGGTTGCGGTAAGTGCGAAAAAGTATGCGTGCTGGAACAACCGGCAATCAAGGTGTTACCGCTGTCACTGGCGAAAGGGGAGTTAGGTCACCATTACCGCTTCGGTTGGCTGGAGGGGAACAATGGCAAATCGTAAACGTGACGCCGGGCGCGAGGCGCTGGAGAAAAAAGGCTGGTGGCGCAGTCACCGTTGGCTGGTGTTACGTCGCCTTTGTCAGTTCTTCGTGCTGGGGATGTTTTTGAGCGGTCCATGGTTTGGTGTGTGGATCTTGCACGGCAACTACAGCAGTAGCCTGTTATTCGACACCGTTCCGCTGACCGATCCGCTGATGACGCTGCAAAGTCTTGCCAGTGGTCATCTGCCTGCCACGGTGGCGTTGACCGGTGCGGTGATTATCACCGTGCTCTACGCCCTGGCGGGAAAGCGATTATTTTGCAGCTGGGTCTGCCCGCTGAACCCGATTACCGACTTAGCGAACTGGTTACGCAGGCGCTTTGACCTCAATCAGTCTGCGACGATCCCTCGCCACATTCGCTACGTGCTGTTGGTGGTCATTCTGCTGGGATCGGCCTTAACTGGCACGCTCATCTGGGAATGGATCAACCCCGTATCTCTGATGGGGCGCAGCCTGGTAATGGGCTTCGGCAGCGGCGCGCTGCTTATTCTCGCGCTGTTTTTATTTGATCTACTGGTCGTTGAACACGGCTGGTGCGGGCACATTTGTCCGGTTGGCGCGCTGTATGGCGTGCTGGGTAGCAAAGGTGTGATTACCGTTGCGGCCACCGATCGGCAGAAATGTAACCGCTGTATGGATTGTTTTCATGTTTGCCCGGAACCGCATGTGCTACGTGCCCCGGTGCTGGATGAACAAAGCCCGGTGCAGGTCACCAGCCGCGATTGCATGACGTGCGGTCGCTGCGTGGATGTCTGTTCTGAGGATGTATTTACAATAACTACACGATGGAGTTCGGGAGCGAAATCATGAAAAGCCATGACCTGAAGAAAGCGCTGTGTCAATGGACGGCGATGCTGGCCCTGGTGGTAAGCGGCGCGGTTTGGGCGGCTAATGGCGTCGATTTTAGCCAGTCGCCGGAAGTATCCGGGACACAGGAAGGGGCCATTCGGATGCCAAAAGAGCAGGAACGGATGCCGCTGAACTATGTGAATCAGCCGCCAATGATCCCGCATAGCGTTGAAGGTTATCAGGTAACGACCAATACCAACCGCTGCTTGCAGTGCCACGGTGTCGAAAGTTATCGCACCACTGGCGCGCCGCGTATCAGTCCTACTCACTTTATGGACAGCGACGGCAAAGTGGGCGCGGAAGTGGCTCCGCGTCGTTATTTCTGTCTGCAATGTCACGTACCGCAGGCCGATACCGCGCCAATCGTGGGGAATACCTTTACCCCATCAAAAGGTTACGGGAAATAAGAGGTTATTATGGGAAATTCTGACCGTAAGCCTGGTCTGATTAAGCGCCTGTGGAAATGGTGGCGTACCCCCAGCCGTCTGGCGCTGGGGACGCTGCTGTTGATCGGTTTTGTTGGCGGCATCGTCTTCTGGGGTGGCTTTAACACCGGGATGGAAAAAGCCAATACCGAAGAGTTCTGCATTAGCTGCCACGAAATGCGCAACACGGTGTATCAGGAATACATGGATTCCGTGCACTACAACAACCGTAGCGGCGTCCGTGCGACCTGTCCGGATTGTCACGTTCCGCACGAGTTTGTGCCGAAGATGATACGCAAGCTCAAAGCAAGTAAAGAGCTGTATGGTAAAATTTTTGGCGTTATTGACACGCCGCAGAAATTTGAAGCTCATCGTCTGACGATGGCACAGAATGAGTGGCGGCGCATGAAGGACAATAACTCGCAGGAGTGCCGTAACTGTCACAACTTCGAGTATATGGATACAACCGCCCAGAAATCGGTTGCCGCGAAGATGCATGACCAGGCGGTGAAAGATGGGCAAACCTGTATTGATTGCCATAAAGGGATAGCGCACAAGCTGCCCGATATGCGTGAAGTCGAGCCAGGTTTTTAACAGGGTTATTGCGTGGGTATGCTTGAAGCCAGAGAGTTACTTTGTGAGCGGGATGAACGAACCTTATTTAGTGGCTTGTCATTTACGCTGAACGCAGGAGAGTGGGTACAAATCACCGGTAGCAACGGCGCGGGGAAGACAACGCTTCTCCGTTTGCTGACGGGGTTGTCTCGCCCTGACGCAGGCGAGGTTCTCTGGCAAGGGCAGCCCTTGCATCAGGTACGCGACAGCTACCATCAAAACCTGTTATGGATAGGCCATCAGCCGGGGATCAAAACCCGGCTGACGGCGTTAGAAAATCTGCACTTTTATCATCGCGATGGCGATACCGCACAATGTCTGGAAGCCCTGGCGCAGGCCGGGCTTGCCGGATTCGAAGATATTCCTGTAAATCAGCTCTCGGCCGGGCAACAACGCCGCGTCGCTTTAGCGCGTCTGTGGCTGACCCGTGCCACGTTATGGATCCTCGACGAGCCTTTTACCGCGATTGACGTTAACGGCGTCGATCGTCTGACCCAGCGTATGGCGCAGCATACGGAGCAGGGGGGGATTGTGATTCTGACTACCCACCAGCCGCTCAACGTTGCTGAAAGTAAAATTCGCCGCATTTCACTGACGCAAACGAGGGCCGCATGATGTTCTGGCGCATTTTCCGTCTTGAGCTGCGCGTAGCGTTTCGCCATAGCGCCGAAATCGCCAACCCGCTGTGGTTCTTCCTGATTGTAATTACCCTTTTTCCGCTCAGTATCGGTCCGGAGCCGCAACTGCTGGCGCGTATTGCACCGGGCATTATCTGGGTTGCTGCGCTGCTTTCATCCTTGCTGGCGCTGGAACGACTGTTCCGTGACGATTTGCAGGACGGCAGTCTTGAACAATTGATGTTGTTGCCGTTACCCTTGCCCGCCGTTGTGCTGGCGAAGGTGATGGCGCACTGGATGGTAACCGGTCTGCCGTTACTCATCCTTTCGCCCCTGGTAGCAATGCTACTGGGAATGGATGTTTATGGCTGGCAAGTGATGGCGCTGACGCTGCTGCTGGGAACGCCTACGCTTGGCTTTCTCGGTGCACCGGGCGTGGCGCTGACAGTGGGACTTAAGCGCGGTGGGGTGCTGCTCAGCATACTGGTGTTACCGCTGACTATCCCATTACTCATCTTTGCCACCGCCGCGATGGACGCGGCTTCCATGCATTTGCCCGTTGACGGGTATCTGGCAATTTTAGGCGCGTTGCTGGCAGGCACCGCGACATTAAGTCCTTTTGCGACGGCGGCAGCGTTACGAATCAGCATTCAATAACGCTGGATTACTGATTTTTGTTCGAGTCTGGTATCGAAACTATGTGGAAAACACTGCATCAACTGGCGATCCCACCACGGCTGTATCAAATCTGTGGCTGGTTTATACCGTGGCTGGCAATTGCCAGTGTGGTCGTGCTTACCGTTGGCTGGATCTGGGGATTCGGCTTTGCTCCGGCTGATTATCAGCAGGGAAATAGCTACCGCATTATCTACTTGCATGTACCTGCGGCGATCTGGTCGATGGGCATTTATGCATCAATGGCGGTGGCAGCGTTTATTGGCCTTGTCTGGCAGATGAAAATGGCCAACCTGGCGGTGGCGGCGATGGCCCCCATTGGTGCCGTGTTTACCTTTATTGCCCTGGTTACCGGCTCTGCATGGGGAAAACCGATGTGGGGCACCTGGTGGGTATGGGATGCACGTCTGACTTCTGAACTGGTGCTGCTGTTTCTGTATGTGGGTGTCATTGCCCTGTGGCACGCCTTCGATGACCGCCGTCTGGCGGGCCGTGCGGCAGGTATCCTGGTGCTGATTGGCGTGGTGAATCTGCCGATTATTCATTACTCCGTGGAGTGGTGGAACACCCTGCATCAGGGATCAACGCGGATGCAGCAAAGTATCGATCCAGCGATGCGTTTGCCGCTGCGCTGGTCGATTTTTGGCTTCCTGCTCCTGTCTGCCACGCTGACGCTGATGCGGATGCGTAATTTGATTTTGCTGATGGAAAAACGCCGTCCGTGGGTGAGTGAACTGATACTGAAAAGAGGCCGTAAATGACCCCTGCATTTGCTTCCTGGAATGAATTTTTCGCAATGGGCGGTTACGCCTTTTTTGTCTGGCTGGCGGTGGTGATGACCGTTATTCCGCTGGTGGTTTTGGTCGTGCACTCGGTGATGCAACATCGCGCAATTCTGCGTGGCGTGGCGCAACAGCGGGCGCGTGAGGCGCGTTTACGTGCTGCGCAACAGCAGGAGGCTGCATGAATATTCGCCGTAAAAACCGCTTGTGGATTGCCTGTGCCGTGTTGGCAGGGCTGGCGCTGACTATCGGTCTGGTGCTATATGCGCTGCGCTCGAATATCGATCTCTTTTATACGCCGGGGGAAATTCTCTACGGCAAGCGTGAAACTCAGCAAATGCCGGAAGTCGGTCAGCGTCTGCGCGTTGGCGGGATGGTGATGCCGGGTAGTGTGCAGCGCGATCCCAATTCGCTGAAAGTGACCTTCACCATTTACGACGCTGAAGGCTCAGTGGATGTCTCTTACGAAGGCATTTTGCCGGATCTGTTCCGTGAAGGGCAGGGCGTTGTGGTGCAGGGCGAGCTGGAAAAAGGCAATCATATCCTCGCGAAAGAAGTGCTGGCGAAACACGACGAAAACTACACGCCGCCAGAAGTTGAGAAAGCGATGGAAGCTAACCACCGTCGCCCGGCGAGTGTTTATAAGGACCCAGCATCATGATGCCGGAAATTGGAAACGGGCTGCTGTGCCTGGCGTTAGGGATTGCGCTGCTGCTGTCCGTGTATCCGCTATGGGGCGTGGCGCGCGGAGATGCGCGCATGATGGCGTCTTCCCGCTTGTTTGCCTGGCTGCTGTTTATGTCTGTGGCTGGCGCATTTCTGGTGCTGGTCAATGCTTTCGTGGTCAACGACTTTACCGTCACCTATGTTGCCAGCAACTCCAATACCAAGCTTCCGGTGTGGTATCGCGTGGCGGCTACCTGGGGCGCACATGAAGGCTCACTGCTGCTGTGGGTGCTGCTGATGAGCGGCTGGACCTTTGCGGTGGCGATTTTTAGTCAGCGTATTCCGCTGGATATTGTGGCCCGCGTACTGGCGATAATGGGGATGGTCAGCGTCGGCTTTTTGCTGTTCATTCTCTTTACCTCTAACCCATTCTCACGCACGCTGCCGAACTTCCCGATTGAAGGGCGCGATCTTAACCCGCTGTTACAGGATCCGGGGCTGATCTTCCATCCGCCTCTGCTCTATATGGGGTACGTGGGTTTCTCGGTGGCGTTTGCTTTTGCCATTGCTTCTTTGCTGAGCGGGCGTCTGGACAGCACTTATGCGCGTTTTACTCGTCCGTGGACACTGGCAGCGTGGATCTTCCTGACGCTCGGCATCGTGCTCGGTTCCGCATGGGCCTATTACGAACTCGGCTGGGGTGGCTGGTGGTTCTGGGATCCGGTAGAAAACGCCTCGTTTATGCCGTGGCTGGTGGGGACTGCGCTGATGCACTCACTGGCGGTCACTGAACAACGCGCCAGCTTCAAAGCGTGGACATTACTGCTGGCTATCAGTGCCTTCTCGTTGTGTCTGTTGGGGACTTTCCTCGTGCGTTCCGGCGTGCTGGTATCGGTACACGCGTTTGCGTCTGATCCGGCGCGCGGTATGTTTATCCTCGCCTTTATGGTGCTGGTGATTGGCGGTTCGCTGCTGCTGTTTGCCGCGCGTGGACACAAAGTTCGCTCACGCGTAAACAATGCGCTGTGGTCGCGGGAATCTTTGCTGTTAGCGAACAACGTTTTGCTGGTCGCCGCGATGCTGGTGGTGTTGCTGGGGACGCTGCTGCCGCTGGTGCACAAGCAACTGGGACTGGGCAGTATTTCGATTGGCGAACCGTTCTTCAACACCATGTTTACGTGGCTGATGGTGCCGTTTGCGCTACTGCTTGGTGTCGGTCCTCTGGTGCGCTGGGGGCGCGATCGCCCACGTAAGATCCGCAATTTATTGATTTTCGCCTTTATCTCTACGCTGGTGCTGTCTCTGCTGTTGCCGTGGCTGTTCGAAAGCAAAGTGGTGGCGATGACGGTGCTCGGCCTGGCAATGGCCTGCTGGATTGCGGTGCTGGCAATTGCGGAAGCTGCGCTACGTATTTCACGCGGCACGAAAACCACCTTCAGTTATTGGGGGATGGTGGCGGCTCACCTGGGGCTGGCAGTGACAATTGTTGGCATTGCCTTTAGCCAGAATTATAGCGTTGAGCGTGATGTGCGCATGAAGTCCGGCGATAGCGTCGATATTCATGAATATCGCTTCACCTTCCGTGACGTCAAAGAGGTGACTGGCCCGAACTGGCGCGGCGGTGTGGCGACTATCGGCGTAACGCGAGAGGGTAAACCGGAAACGGTGCTGTATGCGGAAAAACGTTAT
The DNA here is from genome assembly GCF_022354085.1 of Shigella dysenteriae. Classification (NCBI taxonomy): domain Bacteria; kingdom Pseudomonadati; phylum Pseudomonadota; class Gammaproteobacteria; order Enterobacterales; family Enterobacteriaceae; genus Shigella; species Shigella dysenteriae. Next base: position 3,122,915 of record NZ_CP055055.1, on the reverse strand, counting down.
TACAACACTGCCGGGTCGATGATGACCGAAGCGGCAATTGACGGCGGCATCACGCGTGACCTGTACGCCGCGCTCGGTGAAGAGCTGGAAAACGGCGCGTGGGCTGTGCGTCTTTACTACAAACCATTTGTTCGCTGGATTTGGGCGGGCGGGCTGATGATGGCGTTGGGCGGACTGCTGTGTCTGTTTGATCCTCGCTATCGTAAGCGCGTGAGCCCGCAAAAAACTGCGCCGGAGGCTGTATGAAGCGCAAAGTATTGTTAATTCCGTTGATTATCTTCCTGGCGATTGCCGCGGCGCTGCTGTGGCAGCTGGCGCGTAATGCCGAAGGGGATGATCCGACCAATCTGGAATCGGCGCTCATTGGCAAGCCGGTGCCGAAGTTTCGCCTCGAATCACTGGACAATCCGGGGCAGTTTTATCAGGCGGATGTGCTGACTCAGGGCAAACCGGTGCTGCTTAACGTCTGGGCGACCTGGTGTCCGACCTGCCGTGCGGAACATCAATATCTGAATCAGCTTTCTGCGCAGGGTATCCGCGTGGTTGGCATGAACTATAAAGACGATCGCCAGAAGGCAATCAGCTGGCTGAAAGAGCTGGGCAATCCTTACGCGCTAAGCCTGTTTGATGGCGACGGCATGTTAGGGCTGGATCTCGGTGTCTATGGCGCGCCGGAAACGTTCCTTATTGACGGCAACGGCATCATTCGCTATCGCCATGCGGGCGATCTGAATCCTCGCGTCTGGGAAGAAGAGATCAAGCCGCTGTGGGAGAAATACAGTAAGGAGGCCGCGCAATGAGGTTTTTATTGGGCGTGCTGATGCTGATGATCTCCGGCTCAGCGCTGGCGACCATCGATGTGTTGCAGTTTAAAGATGAAGCACAGGAACAACAGTTCCGTCAGCTCACTGAAGAACTGCGCTGCCCGAAATGCCAGAACAACAGCATTGCCGATTCCAACTCGATGATTGCCACCGACCTGCGTCAGAAAGTGTATGAACTGATGCAGGAAGGTAAAAGTAAAAAAGAGATTGTCGATTATATGGTGGCACGTTACGGCAACTTCGTCACTTACGATCCGCCGTTAACGCCGCTGACCGTGCTGCTGTGGGTGCTGCCAGTAGTGGCTATTGGCATTGGCGGTTGGGTCATATACGCCCGCTCGCGGCGTCGGGTACGCGTGGTGCCGGAAGCGTTTCCTGAACAAAGCGTGCCGGAAGGTAAGCGTGCCGGATATGTTGTTTATCTGCCGGGTATTGTGGTGGCGTTAATTGTGGCTGGCGTCAGCTACTACCAGACTGGCAATTATCAGCAGGTGAAAATCTGGCAGCAGGCCACGGCACAGGCTCCGGCGTTGCTGGACAGGGCGCTGGATCCGAAAGCCGATCCGCTCAACGAAGAAGAGATGTCGCGTCTTGCGCTGGGGATGCGTACTCAACTGCAAAAAAATCCGGGAGATATAGAAGGTTGGATTATGTTGGGTCGCGTTGGCATGGCGCTGGGTAACGCCAGTATCGCCACCGATGCATACGCTACTGCGTATCGCCTCGATCCGAAAAACAGCGATGCCGCACTGGGTTATGCTGAAGCGTTGACACGTTCATCTGATCCCAACGACAACCGCCTCGGCGGCGAACTGCTGCGCCAGTTGGTGAGAACGGACCATAGCAATATTCGTGTGTTAAGCATGTATGCGTTTAATGCCTTTGAGCAGCAGCGATTTGGCGAAGCCGTTGCCGCGTGGGAGATGATGTTGAAACTCTTACCTGCCAACGATACTCGCCGTGCGGTGATTGAACGTAGTATCGCGCAGGCGATGCAACATTTGTCGCCGCAGGAGAGTAAATAAAAAGTGGCCCGATGGTGATTCCATCAGGCCAGACTGATGACAAAGTGCGCTTAATTTATGCCGGATGCGGCGTGAACGCCTTATCCGGCCTACACAATCGTGTGAATTCAATAAATTGATCGATCCGCGTAGGCCTGATAAGCGTAGCGCATCAGGCAGTTTTGCGTTTGTCATAAATCTCAGCCCGATGATAAATCCATCGGGCTATTTTTATTGTGCCCCGCGTTGTTGCAGGAACAGAATGGTGGCTGCCACGCGTGAGCGGACATTGAGTTTGCGCAGCAGATTGCGAATATGTACTTTTACTGTCTGCTCTGAAATATTCAACACCGAGGCAATCTGTTTATTTGACAGCCCCTGTGCCAGCTCGTGCAGAACATCCAGCTCGCGCTCCGTCAGCACGCTGAAGGGATCTTCTTCCGCGCCAAACATTTCACGTTCACGTAAGTACTGATTGACGCGTTCGCTAAAGACTTTGCTGCCTTTCGCTCCAGCACGAATTGCTTCCAGCAATACTTCCGGGTCGCTGTCTTTCAACAGATAACCGTCTGCGCCTGCGTCTATCAGTGCAAAGACATCGCTGGAGGCATCTGATACGGTCAGGATAATAATTTGCGCGGTAACGCCATCCCTGCGCAAGGCATTGAGGGTATCCAGGCCACTCATACCTTTCATATTGAGATCCAGCAAGATCACGTCGATATCCAGTCTATTCGCCAGATCGATCGCGCTCGCGCCGTCGCCCGCTTCGGCGACCACTTCAAAGCCAGGATCAAGCTCCAGTAACTGACGAACACCGCGTCGCATAAGTGGATGATCATCCACAATCATCACCTGAAAAGGCGTTGCTTCAGGCATAGTAGTCTCCTGAGGTTTTATTAGAATCATTATGTTTGAGCGTAGCGTTGGTAACGCTACCAGGCGCGTGAATGTTACCCCATTTTATGTATGGACATGTAGTGAAAACTACAACCTTGTCGTTCGCTTTGGCATCATTTTCATTATAAAGACGGAATTTTGCATCAGCTTCTCATCAAGAAAAACAACTAAAAAATCAATCACAATACTTGTGCATTTCTTTAAACAGTTTTTAAAAACTGACTCCGGGTATGGAGCTATGGGTATTTTCTCTACCCAATGCTTTTAACAGCAATTAATTTCATAGGATGAAAGCTCAATGCATCAATCTGGTTCTGTTTCTCTTTGTCGTTCCGCAATATCTGTTCTGGTGGCTACAGCGTTATATTCACCCATAGCATTGGCATCAACAGTTGAGTATGGTGAGACAGTTGATGGTGTTGTCCTGGAAAAAGATATCCAGCTGGTTTATGGGACCGCCAATAATACGAAAATCAATTCTGGCGGAGAACAGCATATTAAAGAATTTGGTATAAGTAGTAATACTGAAATTAACGGCGGGTATCAGTACATTGAAATGAATGGCACCGCAGAATACTCAGTATTAAATGATGGTTATCAAATTGTTCAAATGGGTGGCGCGGCAAACCAGACTACCCTCAATAATGGTGTGCTACAGGTTTATGGCGCGGCGAATGATCCCACGATTAAAGGCGGGCGCTTAATTGTTGAAAAAGATGGGATTGCCGTCTTTGCCGCTATCGAAAAGGGAGGATTACTGGAGGTTAAAGACGGGGGATTAGCATTTGCGGTAGATCAGAAAGCAGGCGGTGCTATTAAAGCAACCACGCGGGTCATGGAGGTATTCGGAACAAACCGTCTCGGTCAGTTCGAAATCAAGAATGGTATTGCTAACAATATGCTGTTGGAAAACGGCGGAAGTTTGCGAGTTGAAGAAAATGACTTCGCTTATAATACCACTGTGGATAGTGGCGGCTTACTGGAGGTTATGGATGGCGGGACTGCAACTGGCGTTGATAAAAAAGCAGGCGGAAAATTAATTGTCTCAACGAATGCGCTGGAAGTGAGTGGTACAAACAGTAAAGGCCAATTTAGTATAAAAGATGGTGTGTCAAAAAATTATGAACTGGATGATGGTTCCGGGCTTATTGTTATGGAGGACACGCAGGCCATTGACACTATCCTCGATGAGCATGCCACTATGCAATCGCTGGGAAAGGATACTGGTACGAGAGTGCAGGCAAATGCGGTATATGATCTCGGTCGATCAGATCAGAATGGAAGTATCACGTATTCCTCAAAAGCCATCTCTGAAAATATGGTTATCAACAATGGCCGCGCTAACGTCTGGGCTGGCACAATGGTTAACGTTTCAGTCAGAGGGAATGATGGCATTCTTGAGGTCATGAAGCCGCAAATAAATTATGCACCCGCAATGTTGGTGGGTAAGGTAGTGGTTTCTGAGGGCGCTTCTTTTAGAACGCATGGTGCCGTGGATACCAGCAAAGCGGACGTTTCGCTCGAAAATAGCGCATGGACCATCATTGCCGATATCACTACGACGAACCAAAACACCCGCCTCAATTTAGCCAACCTTGCGATGTCTGGCGCAAATGTGATTATGATGGATGAGCCAGTGACTCGTTCATCTGTGACGGCAAGTGCGGAAAATTTCATTACGTTGACCACCAATACCCTGTCGGGAAACGGCAATTTTTATATGCGTACCGATATGGCTAATCATCAGAGCGATCAGCTCAACGTCACCGGTCAGGCAACAGGTGATTTCAAAATATTCGTGACGGACACCGGTGCCAGCCCGGCAGCAGGAGATAGCCTTACACTGGTAACAACGGGCGGCGGTGATGCTGCATTTACGTTGGGCAATGCCGGAGGCGTTGTTGATATCGGTACGTATGAATATACCTTGCTGGATAATGGCAACCATAGCTGGAGTCTGGCAGAGAATCGCACGCAAATTACCCCTTCAACCACTGATGTGCTGAATATGGCGGCCGCACAACCGCTGGTATTTGATGCAGAACTGGACACCGTGCGTGAGCGTCTTGGTAGCGTAAAAGGCGTTAGTTACGATACGGCGATGTGGAGTTCGGCAATTAACACCCGCAACAACGTGACCACTGATGCGGGAGCTGGTTTTGAGCAAACATTGACGGGCCTGACGCTCGGTATCGATAGCCGTTTCTCCCGTGAAGAAAGCAGTACAATTCGCGGCTTGTTCTTTGGTTACTCTCATTCTGATATTGGTTTTGATCGCGGCGGAAAAGGTAATATCGATAGCTATACCCTGGGGGCTTATGCCGGTTGGGAGCATCAGAACGGTGCCTATGTTGATGGGGTGGTGAAAGTTGACCGTTTTGCCAACACCATCCATGGCAAGATGAGTAATGGGGCAACAGCGTTTGGCGATTACAATAGTAACGGCGCGGGTGCTCATGTTGAGAGCGGGTTCCGTTGGGTTGACGGATTGTGGAGTGTTAGACCCTATCTGGCCTTTACCGGCTTTACCACAGATGGTCAGGACTACACGTTATCAAACGGCATGCGCGCTGATGTGGGAAATACCCGGATATTACGCGCTGAAGCGGGAACGGCGGTAAGCTATCACATGGACCTGCAAAACGGTACGACGCTGGAACCCTGGCTGAAAGCCGCCGTACGTCAGGAATACGCCGATTCTAACCAGGTGAAAGTTAATGACGATGGCAAATTTAATAATGATGTGGCTGGAACCCGTGGCGTTTATCAGGCTGGGATAAGGTCATCGTTTACCCCGACGTTAAGCGGTCATTTGTCAGTCAGTTATGGCAATGGCGCAGGGGTAGAATCGCCGTGGAATACTCAGGCGGGAGTGGTCTGGACGTTCTGATAACAGAAAATAAACAGGCCGTGATGTGTCGCGGTCTGTTTATCGAATTAAATGCAGATATAAAAAAAACCAACCGTAAAGGTTGGTTTTTTCTTGGGATTTTTGGTCGGCACGAGAGGATTTGAACCTCCGACCCCCGACACCCCATGACGGTGCGCTACCAGGCTGCGCTACGTGCCGACTCGTGGCTGTTAATACTACCGTTTTCCACACCGATTGCAAGTAAGATATTTCGCTAACTGATTTATAATTAATCAGTTAGCGATAAAACGCTTCTCGTCTGTCAGCACTTGCAATAACAAACTTAACTGTGGTTTTTCATCTTTCACTCTTTCACCACGTAAGTTGTAAGTGCGGTATTTACCGTTATTGTTCAGCACCAGCGTCTTTTTCGGGGTGGTAATTGCCAGCGTATCGTTATCCGCTGCGGTAACCCAGTAATGACGGCGTTGAGGGTTGAACAAATCCTGACCTTGCGAATATTCGCTGGCAGGTGTGCTGACATGTAGCAGGCGTTGCATCAGCGTCGTCATCAGATCGGTATGATCAGTCAGCGCATTAATACGCTGCGCCGGCGTGCCTGGCCAGTGAATCACTAATGGCACCTGCAGATGACCGTGGGACCAGTCAAAGGTTTCTTCCTCTTCGCTCAGTGGAATACCCCGACCGGCAGTGATAATCACCACCGTATTGTCCAGTTTGCCAGAATCACGCAGTGCATTGAGCACGCGGTTGATCTGGTCATCGACATTGCCTGCCGCCCGGCTATATTTCCGTGCAAATGCCTGCTGATTGCTGTCGTCAATGTTAGTACCATTGAAAGAGACCCACGAGAACCAGCGGTTATCTTCTTGTGCGTAGCGTCCCAGCCAGTTGATCCACTGCGTGGCGGTCTGCTCGTCGGATTGGGTGCGTACGCTCGGCATCGAGAAATCTGACAACAATGCCTGGCGATACAGCGGGCTGGTAAAGCCATCTGATGAGAATAACCCCAGCTGATAGCCTTGCTGATTAAGCGCAGTAATTAATGCCGCAGGCGTACGGGTCGACAGAATGCCGTCCATATAGCTTGGCGAGATGCCATAGAACAGGCCAAAGATGCCGTTGTCTGTAGTGTTGCCGGAGCTCATATGGCGCGTGAACGAAATATTTTGCTCAGCAAAACCTGCCAGCGCAGGCATCTGCTTCTCGAAGCGTGAGTAGTTCAGGCCATCGACAGTAATCAACAGCACATTCTGCCCGGTGCCCATATCGCGATAGCGCAGTTCGCTTAACGGATACTGAACGGAAACGGCGTCTGGATTACCTTGCTCAATAAGACGGCGTTGATACTCCTGCGCATCAAGCAGGCCATGCTTCTCAAGAAAACGTCGCGCCGTCATCGGGTACGAAAGCGGCAGGTTAGCGCGCTGCATGGTGATAGGGCGATAGAAGTTGGCATCGGCCCAGATATACACCACATGCGAGGCGATAAAGGCGATAAATAAGAATGCGGCCAGCGGGCGCGCGAAGCGTCGACGACGCGTCAGGCTGCGCAGCTTTTGCCAGCTCCACGTCGCAAACACCAGTTCAAGCAATAAAATAACCGGCACGCTGATGAACATCAGCTGCCAGTCGCGCGCCATCTCATTTTCGTCTGGGTTGATAACCAGTTGCCAGACGATGGGATTAAGATGGAGATGGAAACGAGTAAAGACTTCGCTATCGATCAGTAATAGCGTCATTCCCGCCGTTGCCAGAATGACGGACAAAAATCTCATCAGCCTCTGGGAGCCGACGATAAAGGTCAGCGGGAAGAGGATCAGCAAGTAGGTGGCGAACACCAGGAAGCTGAAATGGCCGATAATGCTTACGTAGGAATAAATGCGACCAGCAAGCGTGGTCGGCCAGTCGGCGATAAACAGGTAACGGCTGCCAATGACGAGCGAAAGCAGAATATTGAACAGTGCAAACCAGTGCCCCCAACTGACCATCTGGGAGACTTTTTCACGGTAGCGCTGACGATGAGTTACCATAACCTGTTATCTGTTTCCCTTAGTGCGCTTTGTCTTCGTTGATAGAGGACTGTAAGGCGCGGGCAAAAGAGTTGGCAATTGCCTGGCGTTGGGCCGGGGCAATGCTGGTGTTGATAAGGTTAGTGACCATGTTGCCTAACACCATCAGGGAAAGGTCGGTCGGAGCCTTATGTTTTTCCAGTACGTTGAGCAGCTCTGCGAGCAATTGTTCAACCTGTTCATCACTGTAGCGGGAAATTTGTGGCATAAATCGAAATCAGTTAGTTGATGAAAGGGCAACATATTACCGTAGCAACGGTTTTTTTTCTGCTTTTTTATGCGTTAAATCATTCTCGTTACGCTGCCTTCTGTAAAATGACCGCCATCTTTTATTGCGTCGCTTAACCGGCGGTGGTTGAATACCGCCCGGTCTTAAAGGAGAGTTTATCATGAGTCTGGATATCAACCAGATTGCTCTGCACCAGCTTATCAAGCGTGATGAGCAGAACCTTGAGCTGGTGTTGCGCGATTCATTGCTGGAACCGACAGAAACCGTCGTTGAGATGGTGGCAGAACTGCATCGGGTCTATAGCGCCAAAAATAAAGCTTACGGCTTGTTTAGCGAAGAGAGTGAACTGGCGCAGACGCTGCGCTTACAGCGTCAGGGCGAAGAGGACTTTCTGGCATTTAGCCGCGCGGCAACCGGTCGCCTGCGTGACGAATTAGCGAAATATCCTTTTGCTGACGGTGGATTCGTGCTGTTTTGCCACTACCGTTATCTGGCGGTGGAGTATCTGCTGGTGGCAGTCCTGAGCAACCTGAGCAGTATGCGCGTTAACGAAAATCTCGACATCAACCCAACCCATTATCTTGATATCAATCATGCGGATATTGTTGCGCGTATCGATTTAACCGAATGGGAAACCAATCCAGAGTCCACCCGCTATCTCACTTTCCTGAAAGGGAGAGTAGGGCGCAAAGTGGCGGATTTCTTTATGGATTTCCTCGGGGCCAGCGAAGGTTTAAACGCGAAAGCGCAAAACCGTGGGCTGTTGCAAGCGGTTGATGATTTCACTGCCGAAGCACAACTGGATAAAGCAGAGCGACAGAACGTGCGCCAGCAGGTTTATAGCTACTGTAATGAGCAGCTGCAGGCAGGCGAAGAGATCGAACTGGAATCGCTGTCGAAAGAGCTGGCAGGCGTAAGCGAAGTGAGCTTCACGGAGTTTGCGGCTGAAAAAGGCTACGAACTGGAAGAGAGCTTCCCGGCAGACCGTAGCACACTGCGTCAGTTGACGAAGTTTGCCGGTAGCGGCGGTGGCTTGACTATTAACTTTGATGCGATGCTGTTAGGTGAACGCATCTTCTGGGATCCAGCAACCGATACCTTGACCATTAAAGGCACGCCGCCGAATTTGCGCGACCAATTGCAGCGCCGGACGTCTGGCGGCAATTAATCGGTTTTGTGTTCTGAATGCCAGATGCGGCGTGAACGCCTTATCTGGCCTGCAAAAAATAGCAATACCGTAATCAGGCATAATCTGCAGATACAAAAAACCCCGCCGGAGCGGGGTTTTTTACAACTTATTCAGCAATTAAGCGCGAACGAAGTCGATGTGCTGCAGCTTCGGTTTGTACGGGTGACGCTGTACGTCCTGAGCTTTAACTTTGATTTCTTTACCGTCAACAACGATGGTCAGAACTTCGCTGTAGAATTCAGCTTTAGCTTGCATGTTCATGACTTTGTCGTGATCCAGCTCGATAGCCAGCGGCGCTTCTTTGCCACCGTAGATGATTGCCGGGAACTTGTTAGCGGCACGCAGGCGGCGGCTCGCACCCTTACCCTGCTCTTTACGTACTTCTGCGTTGATAGTAAACATTTCTTTCTCTCTTAAATTAATCCTGCTACAGGCGACCCAGCAACAGGTAAGTGATCTGCTTTGCGTATGCAAAAGCGGGCGAGATTCTATACTCAATCGCCTTATACATCAATCAAAACTACCATTAACCGCGTAATTCGTGCGCCCGACGAAAACGACCTTCGTAATCGAACACTTTTTCACGCACTTGCCAGTACTGACCTTTCATGCGGGCAACGACAAAATCCGGGTGTCGCAATAAGGCTTGCTGGGCGAGGATATCGGCGGCGGTGATCCAGCGCAGAGGGATGCCCGGTGTGCGCGTATGCGGGCGGATAAAAAGCTGCTCGAAGGCAGTTCGCTGGGCGGGCGTTTGCAGACGGAAACGCTCACTCACATCCGCACCGTCTTCATCGTAATAGGTGATTTTCAACCATTCGCCTTTCTCGTCGTGCCCATGCTGCAAAGACATGCCGCTACAGCGTAATACCAGCGCATCTTTCAGTCGTAGCGCCGCTTTTAACATATCATCCGGATCAACCAGTACCGTGTCACATTCGCGGCAGCGGCGAGCGGCAATATCATTTTCTGCGTTACATTGCGGGCAATTTTTAAAACGGAAACGGAAGTCACACTGTTCGCGATGACCGTCGTCATCTTCAAACCATCCCTGACAGCGGCGACCAAAGTGTTCAATCAATGTCCCGTCGGCGGTCGTTTTCCCCCAAAAGGTGTTGGCAAAACCGCACGCAGGGCAGAAAACCTGTACCGGAACGTTGTCACTTTTGCCTTTCGGTGTACCAACTTCCGGCGCGTAGAGATCGTGAGGATTACCCGCATAATCAAGAATTAAACAATCAGTCTTGCCCGGAGCGAGACGCAGACCGCGCCCGACAATTTGTTGGTAAAGACTCACTGATTCGGTAGGGCGCAGAATGGCGATAAGATCGACGTGCGGGGCGTCAAATCCGGTGGTCAGTACTGCGACGTTGACCAGATAGCGAAAACGCTGGGCTTTAAAATCTTCAATTAACACATCGCGCTCAGCGCCGGGGGTGTCGCCAGTAATCAGTGCAGCATCTTCGGCAGGCAGTAATCCCACAATCTCTTTTGCGTGTTCAACGGTGGCGGCGAAAATCATTACCCCTTTGCGCTTTTCGGCGAACTCCATGATCTGGCTGATGATATGTGGCGTAATGCGTTGCTGTTTTTTCAGCTCACGGTTGAGATCAGCTTCGCTGAACAGCCCGTTACTCTGTGCCTGCAAGCGGCTGAAATCGTATTGCACTACTGGCATATCCAGTCGTTCTGGCGGCGTCAGATAGCCGTGTTTAATCATATAACGCAGCGGCAGCTCATAAATGCAGTCACGGAAAAGGGCTTTCTCATCGCCGCGTACCATGCCGTGATAATGGAACTGGTAGATCCAGCCTTTGCCCAATCGAAAAGGCGTGGCAGTCAGCCCCAGCAGGCGTAAGTGGGGATTCACTTTAGTCAGGTGAGTGAGGATTTGCTGATACTGGCTCTCTTCATCGTCACCAATACGGTGGCATTCATCGACAATCAACAGCGAAAATTCACCCTGAAAGGCATCAAGATTACGAGCGACCGACTGCACGCTGCCAAATACCACTTTACCGTGGCTCTCTTTGCGCTTTAACCCAGCGGCAAAAATATCGGCTTCCAGCCCCAGCGCCTGATACTTTGCATGGTTTTGCGCCACCAGTTCTTTGACGTGTGCCAGCACCAGAACACGACCACGCGCCAGCCGTGCCAGTTCGGCAATCACCAGGCTTTTACCTGCGCCGGTGGGCAGCACGATAACGGCAGGGGTTTTATGACGACGAAAATGGTTGAGCGTGGCATCCACGGCTTCTTGCTGATATGGGCGGAGTGTAAAAATCATGGTCTCGCGTAGGTAGATTATTCTGCTAATAGTATGCCATGGATCTTTTTCCCTTGAGGGATGTTATTAGACCGCTATACTGGGCAGACAACAGTTCAGATTTTCGGGTCAATGCCCGACCTCCGTTTTTACAGGCAAAATCACACACATGCGACTTGATAAATTTATCGCACAGCAACTCGGCGTTAGCCGTGCTATTGCCGGGCGTGAAATCCGCGGCAATCGTGTCACCGTCGATGGCGAAATTGTTCGTAATGCAGCGTTCAAACTGCTTCCTGAACATGATGTCGCTTACGATGGCAACCCGCTGGCGCAGCAACATGGTCCACGTTACTTCATGCTCAATAAGCCTCAGGGCTATGTTTGCTCCACGGACGACCCTGATCACCCAACGGTGCTCTATTTTCTGGATGAACCGGTAGCCTGGAAACTGCACGCCGCAGGACGTCTGGATATCGATACCACCGGTCTGGTGCTGATGACTGATGATGGTCAGTGGTCGCACCGCATTACTTCTCCGCGCCATCATTGCGAGAAGACCTATCTGGTGACACTGGAATCACCTGTAGCTGACGATACGGCAGAGCAATTTGCTAAAGGCGTGCAGCTGCATAACGAAAAAGATCTCACTAAGCCTGCGGTGCTGGAAGTGATTACCCCAACGCAGGTTCGTCTGACCATTAGCGAAGGGCGTTATCATCAGGTGAAACGCATGTTCGCCGCCGTGGGTAACCACGTGGTTGAGCTGCATCGTGAACGTATTGGCGGTATTACGCTGGATGCTGATTTAGCCCCCGGTGAATATCGTCCGTTAACTGAAGAAGAAATTGCCAGCGTCGTCTAACTTTTCAATGACTTTCAGGAGCCCGTTGTGACCACCCGACAGCATTCGTCGTTTGCTATTGTTTTTATCCTTGGCCTGCTGGCCATGTTGATGCCGCTGTCGATTGATATGTATCTGCCCGCGCTACCGGTAATTTCAGCGCAGTTTGGCGTACCGGCGGGCAGTACGCAGATGACCCTCAGTACTTATATTCTGGGCTTTGCGTTGGGGCAGTTAATCTACGGGCCGATGGCAGACAGCTTCGGGCGTAAGCCGGTGGTGCTCGGCGGTACGCTGGTGTTTGCCGCCGCCGCGGTGGCGTGTGCGTTGGCAAACACCATCGATCAGCTGATTGTGATGCGTTTCTTCCACGGGCTGGCTGCGGCTGCGGCCAGCGTGGTCATTAACGCCCTGATGCGCGATATTTACCCGAAAGAAGAGTTCTCGCGGATGATGTCGTTTGTCATGCTGGTGACAACCATTGCACCGCTGCTGGCACCGATAGTTGGCGGCTGGGTGCTGGTGTGGCTGAGCTGGCATTACATCTTCTGGATCCTCGCCGTGGCGGCGATTCTGGCTTCGGCAATGATCTTCTTTCTGATCAAAGAAACCTTACCACCGGAGCGTCGCCAGCCTTTTCACATTCGTACCACTATTGGTAACTTTGCGGCGCTGTTCCGTCATAAGCGTGTCCTGAGTTATATGCTGGCCAGTGGTTTCAGCTTTGCCGGGATGTTCTCGTTCTTAAGCGCCGGACCGTTTGTCTACATTGAAATTAACCACGTCGCGCCGGAAAACTTTGGTTATTACTTTGCACTAAACATTGTTTTCCTGTTCGTGATGACCATCTTTAATAGCCGCTTCGTCCGCCGTATTGGCGCGTTAAATATGTTCCGCTCGGGGTTGTGGATACAATTTATTATGGCGGCGTGGATGGTCATCAGTGCGCTGCTGGGGCTGGGATTCTGGTCGCTGGTGGTTGGCGTTGCGGCGTTTGTGGGCTGCGTGTCGATGGTGTCATCCAATGCGATGGCGGTCATTCTTGATGAGTTTCCCCATATGGCGGGAACGGCATCTTCGCTGGCAGGAACCTTCCGTTTTGGCATAGGGGCAATTGTTGGCGCATTGCTTTCTCTTGCGACCTTTAACTCTGCATGGCCGATGATTTGGTCAATTGCATTCTGCGCAACCAGCTCCATTCTCTTCTGTCTGTACGCCAGTCGGCCGAAAAAACGGTGATCTATTGCACAACGAGGAAGCTAAAAGGCTTCCTTTGTTGATGCATGTCAACCACAAATCTATCATTCCCCCGATATATGTTTATTTTATGTAAAATCAATTTATGTAAAAAGTCACATCATTGTAGTTAAAAAGGTTGAGTTAGATCGCAGAAACGGGTACATATAGCCCCGCAAACGTGACCACGCCCGCAGATATTACTTAAATCAGAGCCATAGAGGCCACGCAGGCGAGGCATCAATCTTTACGATCTGTATAAAGACGGATTGTTGATGATGTGTTAAAATTGATGTAAATAAATTGTGAAGTAAATGTGCTTCCGGGGAAAATAAGTGACTTCATTACAACTCTCAATCGTCCATCGACTGCCGCAGAACTATCGCTGGTCTGCTGGTTTCGCAGGTTCGAAGGTTGAACCGATTCCGCAAAATGGACCGTGCGGTGACAACAGCCTGGTGGCGCTTAAATTGCTTAGCCCGGATGGTGATAATGCATGGTCGGTGATGTATAAACTAAGCCAGGCGTTAAGCGACATCGAAGTTCCATGTTCGGTGCTGGAGTGTGAAGGTGAGCCGTGCCTGTTTGTAAATCGCCAGGACGAGTTTGCTGCAACATGCCGATTGAAAAATTTTGGTGTGGCAATTGCCGAACCCTTTTCAAACTACAATCCTTTTTAAGCGTCAGCTCAACGCCAGTAGCTGACGCGTATACTCCTGCTGCGGTGTGGCAAACACGCGCGCGCACGGTCCTTGTTCCACTACTTCCCCTTGTCGCAGTACGATAACCTGATGACATAACGCGCGGACAACGTGCAAATCATGGCTGATAAACAAATAGGCCAGTTGATGCTTTTGTTGCAATGATTTCAATAGCGTCAATATTTGCGCCTGTACCGTTTTGTCGAGTGATGATGTCGGTTCATCAAGTATGATCAGCGAGGGCTTAAGAATTAATGCCCTGGCAATCGCAATACGTTGTCGCTGACCACCAGAGAACTCCGCCGGATAACGGTGGCGTGTTTCAGGATCTAATCCCACTTCATGCATCACGGCTATCACTTGTTGTTCGCGTTGTGCGGCAGAAAGCGTCGGCTGGTGAACCCGTAAGCCTTCCTCAATAATCTGCAAAACGTTGAGTCGTGGGTTGAGCGAGGAGTTTGGATCCTGAAATACCACCTGAATGCGATGACGAATAGGTAACAGCTGGCGGCGATTTAAATTTTGCAGTGGCTGACCGTCAAAGATGATGCAGCCCTGAGAATTAATCAGTCGCAGCAGCGCCAGTCCCGTCGTGCTTTTCCCGGAACCGGACTCGCCCACTAAACCCAGTGTTTCACCCGCTCGCAGCGTAAAACTGATGTTTTTCACCACCACATTATGATCCACAATGCGCTTCAAAATCCCTTTGCGAATGGGGAAGGCAACCTGAAGCTGTTCAACATCCAGCAACGTTGAGGCAGGTTCTGGCAATGGCACCGGGTCGCCTGACGGTTCACTGTTGAGTAGCTTTTGTGTGTAAGGATGAGTGGGTGAGGCAAATAGCGTAGCGGCGTTATTTTGCTCGACACAGCGACCGTTTTGCATTACTGCCACGCGGTGGGCCAGTTTTCTGACAATGCTGAGGTTATGAGTAATAAACAGCATGCCCATATTCAGCTCGCCTTGCAGTTCGCGCAACAGCTGTAAAATCTGCGCCTGGACAGAGACGTCCAGTGCGGTGGTCGGTTCATCGGCAATTAATAATTCCGGTCGCGTTAACAGCGCCATCGCAATCATCACCCGCTGGCGTTCGCCGCCGGAGAGCTGATGCGGATAATCTGTCAGCCGTTTTGCCGCCTGGCGGATACCAACGCGATCAAGGCAGTTAAGAATTTCGCCACGAGCCGCTTCCCGACGCATCCCGCGGTGGAGTGAAAGCACTTCATAAAGCTGTTTTTCCAGGGTATGCAATGGATTTAACGACACCATCGGCTCTTGAAAAATCATGGCGATCTTATTACCGCGTACACCGCGCAACGTTTGATCGCTGGCATGAAGCAGCGATTCGCCATGAAAACGAATATCGCCGGAGAGATATTCAACCGGCGGGGATGGGAGCAGGCGTAAAATTGACAGCGCGGTAACGCTTTTGCCTGAACCTGACTCACCCACCAGCGCCAGCGTTTCGCCAGCCTCAATCTGTAGTGAAACATCATTGACTACTGTACGTACGGTTTGCTGATGGCGAAAACCCACCGACAAATTTTCAATCGCTAACAGAGTTTGCGTCATACTACACCGCCTTATTAGGATCAAATGCGTCGCGGACGGCTTCACCAATAAAGATCAGCAAAGACAATAATATCGCCACCGACAAGAAGGCGGTGATCCCAAGCCACGGAGCCTGAAGGTTATTTTTCCCTTGTAACAGCAGTTCACCGAGTGACGGTGAACCGAGCGGCAGACCGAAGCCGAGGAAATCGAGTGAGGTCAGGGTGGTGATCGAACTACATAAAATAAACGGTAAAAAGGTGAGGGTCGCGACCATGGCATTAGGCAACATATGACGCAGGATGATACTGCGATCGCTGACGCCAAGCGCCTGCGCCGCACGAATGTAGTCGAAATTACGGGTACGTAAAAACTCCGCCCGCACCACGCCGACCAGACTCATCCAGCCAAACAAGACAGTAATTGCCAGCAGCCACCAGAAGTTAGGCTGTACGACGCTGGAAAGTAAAATAATCAAAAACAGCGTCGGCATCCCCGACCATACTTCAATAAAGCGCTGCCCCCAGAGATCGACCTTACCGCCGTAATAGCCTTGTAGCGCCCCCGCCAGCACGCCCATCACGCTGGAACAGAGAGTCAGCATCAGGCCAAACAGAACCGAGATCCGCGTGCCATAGAGAATGCGTGCCAGCACATCGCCGCCGTTGGCATCCGTTCCCAGCCAGTTTTGCCGGGAGGGTGGAGAAGGGAAGGGCTTATCGGTAGCAAAGTTGATACTGGTAGCACCAAAGCGAATCGGTGCCCACAGTACCCAGCCGTTATTTTCCAGCCGTTGTTTCAGCCACGGGTCCTGATAATCAGCCTGACTTGCCAGCGGGCCGCCAAAATCGCTTTCGCTGTAGTTTTTCAACAACGGGAAATACCAACTGCCGTCATAACGTACCAGCAACGGTTTATCGTTGGCGATAAGTTCAGAACACAAACTCAAACCAAACAAAACGAGGAAAATCCATAACGACCAGTAGCCGCGACGGTTATGGCGAAAACGCGCCCAACGGGCCTGATTGACGGGGCTGAGTCGCGACATTAACGTCCCTCAAAATCTATACGCGGATCGACCAGCGTATAGCTGATATCACTGACAATATTCAGCAGCAGGCCAATCAGGGTGAAAATATACAAGGTACCAAACATTACAGGATAATCGCGCGAGACGGTCGCTTCGTAGCCCAGTAAGCCAAGACCATTGAGTGAAAACATCACCTCAATCAGCAGCGAGCCGGTAAAAAACATGCTGATAAACGTCGCCGGAAAACCGGCAATCACCAGCAGCATGGCGTTGCGGAACACATGTTTCCAGAGAATATTTTTTTCACTTACCCCTTTCGCACGCGCGGTCACCACGTATTGCTTGCGCACTTCATCAAGGAATGAGTTTTTTGTCAGCATAGTCAGCGCCGCAAAGCCACCAATCACCGTCGCCAGCACCGGCAGCGTGATATGCCACAGATAATCGGTGATTTTCTGATACCACGGCAGCGAATCAAAGTTAGCGGAAACCAGGCCGCGTAGAGGGAACAGGTCGAAATAGCTGCCGCCTGCGAAGAAGACAATCAGCAGGATGGCAAACAAAAAGGCCGGAATGGCGTAGCCGATGATGATAAATGCGCTACTCCAGACGTCAAAGCGGCTCCCATTATAAACAGCTTTGCGAATGCCTAACGGAATCGACACCAGATAGATAATCAGCGTGCTCCACAATCCGAGGGTGATGGAAACCGGCAGACTGTCTTTAATCAGCGTCAGCACCGAGGCGCTGCGAAACAGGCTATCACCAAAATCAAAGCGGATGTAGTCCCAGAGCATTTTGAAGTAACGTTCGTGGAGCGGCTTATCGAAACCGTAGCGATGAGTGATCTCAGCGATCACTTCTGGATCTAATCCGCGTCCGCCACGGTAATTACTGTCGCTGATATTGCCGACACCCGTTTGCGCATGGCTGGCACGAACACCTTCACCGCCTGCGCCGGGTAATACTCCGGCATTACCAAACTCAATGGCGGCGATGGCCTGGTCGACCGGACCGCCAGGCGCAATTTGCACGATGAAAAAGTTGATAGTGATAATCGCCCATAACGTTGGGATCACCAGCAACAGACGGCGAATCAGATAAGCGCCCATCTACTCTCCCTGTTGTCTGGCTGACGGCAGTTTGGCCGCTTTATTAATGTCATACCACCAGGTATCGATACCCAGGCTGTAAACAGGGCGTACAGCGGGTTGGGAGAATTTATCCCACCAGGCGAGACGGTCTTCCGCCATGTACCACATTGGCAGCATGTAATAATTCCACGTTAATACGCGATCCAGTGCTCGCCCTAACGGCAGTAATTTTTCTTTATTTCCCTGCGCGGCAATAATTTGGTTGATCAGCGAGTCGATAACCGGGCTTTGCACGCCGGGGGCATTATAAGTGGAATTGATATATTCCGATGACCAGGAAATCTGTAAATCGGAACTGGGCCACGGCATCGCCCGCCATACGCGCGGCATCATGTCATAGTCGCGACTGCGCATGCGGTTGGTGATTTGCGAGTTATCCACCTTGCGAATGTCCATGTTGATACCCAGCCGTTGCAGGCTGTGCTGGAACGGCAATACCCACTGACTATTGCTGCTTGCAGGAAGCAATAATTCAAAGCTGAGCGGCTGACCCGTTGTGGCATTAACGCGTTGCTGACCCTTCAGCACCCAGCCCGCTTCGTTGAGAAGTTTGTCGGCTTTTAACAGGTTGTCACGATCGTAGCCATCGCCTTTAGATACCGGCGGCTGGTAGATTTGTGTGAAGACTTCTGACGGTAGATCTTTTTTCATTGGTGCCAGAAGCACCAGCTCCGCGGCGTCGGGGTAATTTCTGGCCGCGTATTCGGTATTCTGAAAATAACTGTTCGTGCGACTCCAGGCATTGTAAAACAACGCCTTGTTCATCCATTCAAAGTCAAAGGCGAGGGTGATTGCTTCCCGGACCCGGCGATCGCTGAATACCGGACGTTGGATATTAAACGCCAGCCAGCGCGTATCCTGGGCTGATTCGTTCTTTTGCTCATCTTTGATGATGTATTTTTTATCGAAATTTTTACCGGTATAACGCGTGGCCCAGTTTTTAGCGTCGTTTTCCATACGCAAATCAAAAGCACCTGCTTTAAACGCTTCAAAGGCGACATTATCATCGAGGTAATAATCGTAGCGAATGGTGTCGAAATTCCAGCGTCCACGGTTTACCGGTAAGTTTGCTGCCCAGTAATCTTTCACGCGGGAATAGACAATATTTTGCCCCATTTTCCAGGACGTAATTCGGTACGGACCACTGGCAAGCGGAGGCGTGGCGAGCGGATCGCTAAGTTTGTGATCCTTCCAGTACTTTTCTGGAAATACCGGCAGCGAAAACAGACTCAACATATCTTCTTTGCCGGGTTTAGCTAACTCAATGCGCACGGTTAACGGCGCAATGGCTTTGACGGTGGTGCCTTTGTAGACCAGACGAAATTGCGGCACGCCTTCGGTCATAAATTTTTGAAAAGTAAACTCTACATCGCGGGCAGTAATGGGCGAATCATCATGAAAACGGGCGCGCGGATTAATAGCGACCTCCACCCAGGAATAATCGTCAGCATAGCGTGCGCTTTCAGCAATCAGCGGGTAATAACTGCCTGGTTCGTCATCGGAAGTCGTAAATAGCGTGTCGTACAGCTGCTCGGTGCGTGCGCCCGGGTTGCCGCGCAGTGCATAGCGGTTGAAATTATCGAAGGTGCCGAGGGCTGACAACGTTATCTGCCCACCTTTTGGCGCGGCGGGGTTCACATAATCAAAATGGTTGAAATTAAACGCGTACCGGGGTTCGCCCAGCACGGCAAAGGCATAGCTTTCCTTGATAGCCTGCGCCTGCGCACCAAAGGTGAACAGAGCGATAAACAGCAGCAGTATGCGCACAATCATCTGCAACGGATTTCCTTTTACTCATCATTAGCCGCAATCCGGCATGCTTTCACTATGAATAATAAGGGACGTAAGCACACCTTACCACTGCGGCGTATACGGTTTCTTCAGCCAGCGGACAAAATCGTCCAGCGGTAACGGGCGACTAATCCAGTAGCCTTGCATGAAATTAACGCCGCGTTCGCTTAGCCATCGCGCCTGTTCCGGCGTTTCGACCCCTTCAGCAACCGTCAGCATATTGAGGCGTTTCGCCAGCGTCAGCACCGCGTCAAGTACGGGTGAAGTGATCGTTTCCGTACCGATGGCGTTGATAAATCCACGGTCAATTTTCAGATAATCGAGCGTAAAACGCTCAAGATAGATAAGCGCGCTGTGCCCGGTGCCGAAGTCATCAATAGCAATTTCTATGCCGACCGAGTGCAGCCAGGCGAAGAGTTGTGTGGCTTCTTGCTCTTTCAGCATATCGCGCTCGGTAATTTCCAGCACAATCTGGAAATGGTGTGCGGGCAGGGAAGTGAGCAGTTTCTGGATATCTGCTTTAAAGCTTTCGCTGTGCAGATGGTCCGGCGCAATGTTAATACCAAATTTGACGCCTACCGGCAGCACTTTTTCTAATTCTGCGGCATCGCGGGCAATTAACTCAAACAGGTGCTGAGTCAGCGGCACAATCATCTTTTGAGATTCGGCAAAGTTAATGAAGGCATCCGGGGGAATTTCTCCCGCGACAGGATGCCGCCAGCGTAGCAGTACTTCCAGGCCCGTTACTCGCAAAGCTTGTGTATCCACCACCGGTTGATACGCCACGTAAAATTGTTCGCGCTTGATGGCGGTCATGATTTCTCTGCCGGGGCGCATACGTACGCTCATCAGGTAATAGCAGAGCAGGCCAACGACAGTTCCACTCATGCCGCCCAGTAAAAATGCGTACCACACATCGTTCCATGTCCAGTCATCTGCATAAAGCCGAACGGTCAGAGGAATGCCCGCAATTTTAGTTTCACGGACTGGCATGTCGGTTAATTCATTAACGTTCATCAAACGTGAAGAAAAGGTAGATAGCGCAGTATTACCAATAATGAGGGCGACGCCATCGTAATCTTCCTGCCTTGAACTATAAAAGAGAGAAGGCGTCAGGTTGAGATTCAGAGCGGCAAAGACGCCGCTATTTTTCAGCAAAGGGTTGCGATACCAGATGACGATTGCGGGTTTGTTCGGCACCATCGGCGTGCCGGGTAAGATCGCCATATCGACGTTTTTATTAATGTCGAGCGCCGGAATCAATTCATTGAGTGGAATGTCCATCTCACCGGTCGCAGATGAACAGAATGTTTTTTTATCTTTCACCAGCACAAACGTACGGACATTCATGCTAAACGCCGCGCGGGCGGTCAGTTCGGGGTTAGCCTGCTGGCAGGTATCTAAGGTCAGCGGCTGGAGCCGGTCAGTAGTGGATTTCAGGTCGGCAAAATAGGTATCGAGATACTTTTGTACGTCGGTAATCAGTGTGTCGTATTTGACTTCGTGCTTATGCCAGGCCACTAAAAACTGAAGGCAACTCACCAGTATCGCAATCATTACGCCTGCAACAATGCAGGTAAGCAGGAGCTTACGTCCAGAATTGGGAGCGCGTATGAACATGATTCCGTTAATTTCCTGAAATTACGACAACATTTAAAAGATAACAATGACCGGACTATAGCCTGGATCAAGACGCGGAAACATCATTTTCTCTGATGAATGAAAACAAAAAAGCACTGCCTAAGCAGTGCTTTCAGTTAACTCGTCAGGATAGCCAAGGGATTGCATCCAAACGGTTTATTAGCTGCGGCTGAGAACCCGGCGTGCTTCGTTGTAACGCTTCTTCCAGTACGGTTCATTCATGCTGGAAATAATAACACCACTGCTGGTGGAAGCATGGACAAACTGATTGTTGCCGATATAAATACCGACATGGCGTCCCGTTGAACCGGCACGGAACAGAACTAAATCACCCGTACGCAAATTACTGCGGGAAACAGATTTACCCATTTCCTGCTGTTCGTAAGTCGAACGCGGAAGTTCTAAGCCAAATTGCTCACGGAATGTACGCTGTACAAAACCAGAACAATCGATACCTTTTTTAGTGCTGCCGCCCAGACGATAACGTACGCCTTTCCAGTCAGCATACTGATCCATAATTCGCGATTTTACGTCGACATTACGAACCAGGTTTTCAAATTCATCCTGAGAAGCTTGCAGTGATGATGTTTCACTACCCACTGCACGTGTCTCAGGATGCATATTCTTTGCGGTGTTATTTGCACTACATGCAGAAAGCAGAACCGCTACTGCAATCGCGGGGATCCCGCGCAAGATATATCTCAAAATCGGTTGAGATTTGACCATGTTGTTTGTTTTCCCTTGAAGTCCTTAACGACAAATATCGTTATAAAAAAATGCCAAGCGACACGAGACTAATTACCTGGGCATGTTGAAACAATTCCTTAAGGCCAAATCTGTGGACTAACGCACAAAATTATATGCTGTGAGGATAATCTAACGCCGAGGCAAAACGAGTTCGAGATTACCCGATTGGTGCGGTCTTGGCGAGCGGTTTTACATGAT
Source organism: Shigella dysenteriae (assembly GCF_022354085.1). Classification (NCBI taxonomy): domain Bacteria; kingdom Pseudomonadati; phylum Pseudomonadota; class Gammaproteobacteria; order Enterobacterales; family Enterobacteriaceae; genus Shigella; species Shigella dysenteriae. The sequence continues at coordinate 3,100,666 of NZ_CP055055.1, read as the reverse complement.
TTTTTATAAGAAAAAGTGATACAGAAAGTTAATAAGCGGGATTGGTCAATTAAAGTACGATTGAGTGAAACGCATGCAATCCATTCATTTACTTAGAGAATGATTTTTGCGTTCGATAGATGAAAGCACGGTGCGCATCATCAGGATTATCCTCACTATAAAAATAAACCTGATGATGTTAATTACTGTGAGTTATTTGTTTTGGAAATGTTTGTTTTTTCCCGGTAGTGATTTGTCAAAAAAGGTGATTAATCGATCACTTAATGGCGTCAGCAACACCCAGGGCAAACCGATCAATATCACGGTCATCGAACCGACAATGATGTCAGTAAACCAGTGTGCGCCAATCATTACTCTGGGAAACGCAAAAACCACAAAAATAATAAGGGCGATAAGACCTGCAACTTTGCCGAAATAACGCCACATGAATGCCGAAAAAATAAGCAGCATCATGCCGTGATCGCCGGGAAAGCTATCTCGTGAGGCATCTTTCGTGGGGACAGAGAGCAGTTCGCTGACGCGGTTAATATCGGTAAAAGTCAATGTTGGGCTGGCCCGTTTTACAGGAATTAATGCCTGACCCAGCTGGTTTAATACCACTGCAGTTAATAGCATGACCAGACCAATAATCACGATACGTCGTCTGCCTGGGGCGTTTTCTTTCAGCCAGAAACTCAGCATCAACATTCCCATCGCCAGCAGTGAACAACCGTCGAAAGCGCGATTGTTGGTTAATGCAACCAGCCACAAAAAGGCCTTACTTTCGACCAGTTTCTGATTAAAGAAATAAAAAATATCCGCATCAATCGGCAACCAGAATCCATGATTAACGGGAATATACCAGGAAAGAAACAGCGCGAGGCCGACAATATTCAACAACACTATTTGCGGCAAATTTTTAATCATATTTTCTCTAATTATCTTACTGAAAAACGCAGGCAACCTTACGCGGTAGTCGCTAAACGAAGCTTCAACAGCGCGCTCTGCAAGGCATTCCAGTCAGCTTCGCTGCTGGAAATCAGCTCAATACGGCTGTCCGGTGGCGCAACGTTTTGCGTTTCAATGTGCAGGTCATCGCCCTGACGGTTGATTCGCACCAGCCCTTCGGGAATACGCAGCACGCCTTTGACGCGTTCTACCGGTGCAAGTCGCGCCCATTCCAGAATGCCAATGGTGTCGAATACCGTATCAGCGTCGAATATCCAGCCGCAGGCCTGATATCCTTGCCCGCTGTTCAGACTGCGACGCCAGCGTTGATGCTCTGGCAGGCTTAACGCTGCTAACCCTTTTTTCACGCCATGCTGATGAGAATGCGCGGCGCTGGCGGGCAATTCGGCTAAATTGCGACGCGGCAAATCCAGAAGATGACCGTCAACTTTCCCATGCGCGCTGTGAATTAATTGCCGATCGCCACCATTTTGCTGCCACCAACGTTGTAACGCTTGCTCGCTTTCAGGTGTAGCGCGATCGGATTTATTGGCGACAATAATGTCGGCGGCAGCCAGCTGGTCACGGAAGTTTTCATTGCTGACGCTTTTTTCGTCCAGCAGCAGGCGAGGATCGAGAATGCACAAGGTGGCGCGCAGATCGATCCACGGTTCATAGACCGGCGCGGTTAACAGATCGAGGATCTGTTTCGGATGACCCAGTCCGGTCGGCTCTATCAGCAAGCGGTCAGGTTTTCCCTGGCGCAGGAGGGTATTCAGCCCCACCTGCATAGGTAAACCATTGACGCAACACATGCAGCCGCCAGGGATCTCTTTCAGCAATGCGCCACTATCTGCGAGCAAAGCGCCATCTATTCCGACTTCCCCAAATTCATTAACCAGAACCGCCCATTTTTCGTTTGGATCTTTGTGGGCTAGCAGATGAAGGATAGAGGTTGTTTTCCCGCTGCCGAGAAAACCGGTGATGAGGTTGGTCCTGGTCACAACGGCTCCGCAATAATCAGATGAGTTAACTGTGCGTTAATCCTGGCTAAAAAAGCCGGAAAAGAGAAGAGAGAGGGCGGACGAAGCGATGCTCCATCCGCTTTAACCGCAGAAATCGTTAAATTTTGAGGGTGTTTAATAGCGCCTGATGCGCGCCGAACTGCGCGATTTGTTGCCAGGCTTGTTCGATTGCCTGCACAAAATGCGGGTTATCTGGCAGATCATCACCGAAAACTTCACGCAGGGAAAGCAGGGCGGTGACGCGTTGTTCACTGCTGCTGCCCGCAACAAGTTCGCGAATTTTATCGCTAAGCGGATCGCGAACATCAATGGCATTTCCGGCATCATCAACGCCGCTGACGTAACGCATCCAGCCTGCAACGCCTAATGCCAGCAACGACCAGTCCGTTTCGCGCCCCAGATGTATGCGAATACCTGCCAGCATGCGTTGCGGTAATTTCTGGCTGCCATCCATCGCGATTTGCCAGGTCTTATGTTTCAGCGCCGGATTAGCAAAACGTGCAATTAACTTATCCGCATATTGTGTTAAATCGACATCTTTAATCCGCAGTGTCGGCGCTTGCTCATCCAGCATTAATGTTCTGGCGGCATGGCGAAATGCGCGATCCTGCATGCAATCACTGATATGGGCGAATCCTGAGAGGTAACCCAGATAAGCGAGAAAAGAGTGGCTGCCGTTAAGCATACGCAGTTTCATCTCTTCCCATGGCAGGACATCATTCACCATTTGTACACCTGCGACTTCCCAGGCAGGACGCCCAGCGACGAAGTTATCTTCCACCACCCACTGGATAAACGGTTCGCAGCTAATCGCGCAGGGATCATTTACCCCCAGATGCTGGCTGATTTCTGCCAGTGATTCGGCGGTTGCAGCCGGAACAATGCGGTCGACCATGGTTCCCGGAAAACTGACGTGTTCTTTTATCCACCCGGCGAGTTCTGGCGAACGTTTTTCTGCCATTCCCAGCACCGCGTTTTTCACCACATGGCCATTGTCGGGAATATTGTCGCAGGAGAGCACGGTAAACGGTGTAAGGCCGCGCTCACGGCGGCGTTTCAGTGCTTCGACGAGAATACCTGGCGCGGAGTGAGGTTCTTCAGGGGTTTGTAGATCGTGAATAATCCGCGGATTGCTGGTGTCGAGTGCACCGGTGGCCGGGTCAATACAATAGCCTTTTTCGGTAATCGTCAGGGAAACAATTGCCACCTGTGGCTCGCAAAATTTCTCAATAATTGCCGCTAAGGAATCCAGTTTTGCATTCAGGCATTCGTGAACGGCACCGACGATTATCGCCTGATTGCCGTCCGCCCCTTTCTCCAGCACGGTATATAAATGGTTCTGTGCGCGGAGCTGGCTCATCAGTTGATCACCGCTGAACAAGCTGATTTCACAGATCCCCCAGTCGCCGCCCTGGGCATTCAGCACACGATCGGTCAGTAACGCCTGATGTGCGCGGTGAAAGGCTCCAAAGCCAAAATGAACGATACGTGATTGCAACTGCTGGCGATCGTAGCGTGGAGCGTGTACATGATGCGGGAGCGTAACGGAGGCGATTGTATTCATAGGAGTCACGTCTTAGTAACGATTAATTAACAATGATAGTGTAAAGTTATATGACAGCAATTGAAATTGGTCTGGATTGTTAATGCGATGAAGTGTGAGGGCGATCAATCAACGAGTGAAAATTGCGGGCATAAGGTGTTCAGGAAGCGCAAAATAGAAGATTGGTATAATAAATTAAAAAAGGGACAGCCTGAGCTATCCCTTTTCTGCATGCGGCTGAAGTTAGTCAGCACGCCCCATATAACGGCGTTCTTCGATATGGATACGAATTTTTTCGCCCGGGCTTAAGTATTCTGGTACCTGAATCACCAGACCAGTGCTCAATGTCGCCGGTTTGTTACGGGCGCTGGCAGATGCCCCTTTGATGCCTGGTGCGGTTTCAACGATTTCCAGATCAACGGTCTGCGGCAGCTCAAGCGCCAGCAGTTGACCGTCCCAGGTCAGCACCTGCATGTCCGGCATGCCGCCTTCTGGCATAAACAGCAACTCTTCTTCAATCTGATCTTTGGTGAAGGTATACGGAGTATAGTCTTCTTTATCCATAAAGACATATTCGTTGCCATCGACATAGGAGAAGTCAACGTAACGGCGGGTCAGCGTCACGGTGTCAACGATATCATCTCCTTTGAAACGCTCTTCTACTTTCAGCCCGGTACGGACATCAGAAAAACGCATTTTGTACAGCGTAGCGGCACCGCGGGCAGTGGGCGACTGAATATCAATGTCCTTAACCAGCAGCAGTTTGCCGTTGTAATTCAGTACCATACCTTTTTTAATTTCGTTCGCTCTTGGCATCGAAAAATTCCTGTAGTCGAAAATGTCAAAAATATCGCGACAAAGTACTCGCGACGGGCCTTTCGGGCAAGTGGTATTCGCACTTTTGCTGGTGCAAAAAAGGTGGTACTGTGCGCGCTCATCAATCCGGTGGTTAACCTTAAGAGAACAACGTATGGAATGCCGTCCGGGTTGCGGGGCGTGTTGCACTGCCCCTTCAATTTCCAGCCCTATTCCCGGTATGCCAGATGGCAAGCCCGCCAATACGCCCTGCATTCAGCTTGATGAACAGCAACGCTGTAAAATTTTCACCTCGCCACTGCGGCCGAAAGTCTGTGCAGGCTTACAAGCCAGCGCTGAAATGTGCGGTAACTCGCGTCAGCAGGCAATGACCTGGCTTATCGATCTGGAAATGCTGACCGCGCCTTAAACATCTTTAATCCGCAGTAAGCAAAACAGAGTGGCGATAATCATCACCATCGCAAACCAGAACACAGCGTGATAATTCCAGATCTCGGCGACGATGCCCGCTACAGATCCTGCGATGATCCAGCCCACGCGCGACGTGTTGGTATAGAGCGTGGTGGCTGAACCTGCCTGACCGGGCATCAAATCCTGAAAATAGAGCATCCCGATGCCGCCCAGAATGCCAATAAAAATAGCATTTAGCAGCTGCAAGCCCAACAGAATGGCAGGTGAATGCGCCATCAGCATTCCTGCGTAAAAACAGACGCCACCCACGGCAGCAACGCGCATTAAGAAACGCTTACCCAGACGTTTGGCGAAATATCCGGCAATCAACATCGTCGGGATTTCCAGCCCGGCGGCGGTCCCCATCATCACACCGGCCAGTTTCTCGGGAAGATGCAGTTCGTTGATAATAAATAGCGGCATGTTGATGATGTACAGGCTGTTCGAGCCCCACATCAATGTACAAATGACAAACAGCAGCAGCGTATCGCGACGGTTACGGCGCGGCGCTTCGATCGTGCCGGTCGCCAGCGGAAGCTCTTTTTGCATCGACGGTAAAAACAGCCACACCATCACACCGCAAACAATAAACGCTACCGCTGCGCTCAGATACATTACCGTAAAGCTGAAACCCATCGCTAAGGCATAAGCCAGCGGTGGGCCAATGACCCATGCCAGTGAAACCTGAGCGCGTAAAAAAGAGCTGAACATCACCGCCTCACGTCCGGTTTTGTCGGCATGTTCACGGGCAAGGGCAAACATTTGCGGGTTAGCGGTCGAGCCAAAGCTGCTAAGAAAGACGCCAACGAATAGCAAAACAAAGTAGTTGCGATTCCAGGCAAAAAGGGTGCAGGCCAGCACGCCTAACAGGCAGCAAAAGACAATCAGCGATTTGCGATCGCCGCGCTTATCAGAGCGCCCGGCGAGAAACTGACTCACCAGAATCCCAATGACAGCGCTGCCGGTAAAGAAGAATCCCACCATCGCCGGACGGGCATGTACTTCATCGGTAAGAAAAATACTGAGTGTCGGGGTTTGCAGAGCGCCCGCAATACCGGTGAGAAAGGCAACGATTAAAAACGCCGTCGAGGTCAGGTCAAACGATTTCGCGCTGGAGACTGCGGGGGAGTTATGCATGCTGGTCGATCACTGGAAGAGGAAGACGCGGAGTTTACGCTGCTTGTCAGAAAATAAACAGACAGCGAAATCAAAAGCGCCACGAATAATCAAAATGCCATTTCACTGTTGCTGATTGGCTGCTGACGCTGCTGAAATGAAATTGCTGATAACGGATTTTCCCATCAGCAATTAGGAAAAATGACAAAAAATTGTGCAGCACATCAAACTTTTGCTCATAACTTTACGGCTTTCCTTGCGTGCTGAAACAGAAGTATTATGCTTTCTTGAAACGTTTCAGCGCGATCTTGTCTTTAACCCTAAGCCAGGTTGGCGCTTTTTTTCTCATAGAAGCTGAATCGTTTCAATTCAGCAAGAGAGGAGAACTATGTTCCAGTTATCCGTACAGGACATCCATCCGGGCGAAAAGGCCGGAGACAAAGAAGAGGCGATTCGCCAGGTCGCTGCGGCGCTGGTGCAGGCCGGTAATGTAGCAGAAGGCTACGTCAATGGCATGCTGGCGCGCGAACAGCAAACCTCAACGTTCCTCGGCAATGGTATTGCTATTCCACACGGCACTACCGACACCCGCGATCAGGTGCTGAAAACCGGCGTTCAGGTATTTCAGTTCCCGGAAGGCGTCACTTGGGGTGACGGTCAGGTAGCGTACGTAGCGATCGGTATTGCTGCGAGCTCGGATGAGCATCTGGGCCTGCTACGCCAGCTGACCCACGTACTGAGCGATGATTCCGTTGCTGAACAACTGAAGTCAGCAACAACAGCAGAAGAACTTCGCGCATTGCTGATGGGCGAAAAGCAGAGTGAGCAGCTGAAGCTCGACAACGAAATGCTGACGTTGGATATCGTCGCCAGCGATCTGCTAACTCTTCAGGCGCTGAACGCTGCGCGTCTGAAAGAGGCGGGGGCAGTTGACGCCACTTTCGTCACCAAAGCCATCAATGAACAACCGCTGAACCTCGGACAGGGCATCTGGCTGAGCGATAGCGCCGAAGGCAATCTGCGTAGCGCGATTGCGGTAAGCCGTGCGGCAAATGCTTTTGATGTGGACGGCGAAACGGCAGCCATGCTGGTGAGTGTGGCGATGAATGACGATCAGCCCATTGCGGTTCTTAAGCGTCTCGCTGATTTGTTGCTCGACAATAAAGCTGACCGCTTGCTGAAAGCGGATGCGGCAACGTTGCTGGCGCTGCTGACCAGCGATGATGCGCCGACCGACGACGTGTTAAGCGCGGAGTTTGTGGTGCGCAATGAACACGGCCTGCATGCTCGTCCAGGTACCATGCTGGTCAACACCATTAAACAATTTAACAGTGATATTACCGTGACAAACCTTGATGGCACCGGCAAACCGGCAAACGGACGTAGTCTGATGAAAGTTGTGGCACTTGGCGTTAAGAAAGGTCATCGCCTACGCTTTACCGCCCAGGGTGCAGATGCTGAACAGGCGCTGAAAGCAATCGGCGACGCTATCGCTGCTGGTCTTGGGGAGGGCGCATAATGAGCAGACGTGTTGCTACTATCACCCTTAATCCGGCTTATGACCTTGTTGGTTTCTGCCCGGAAATTGAACGCGGCGAAGTGAACCTGGTGAAAACCACCGGTCTGCATGCGGCGGGTAAAGGCATCAACGTGGCCAAAGTATTAAAAGACCTGGGAATTGATGTCACCGTTGGCGGCTTCCTCGGTAAAGACAATCAGGATGGTTTTCAGCAACTGTTCAGCGAGCTGGGCATTGCCAACCGTTTCCAGGTTGTACAGGGGCGCACCCGAATTAACGTTAAGCTGACGGAAAAAGACGGCGAAGTGACCGACTTCAACTTCTCGGGTTTTGAAGTCACCCCCGCCGACTGGGAACGCTTTGTGACTGATTCTCTGAGCTGGCTCGGTCAGTTCGATATGGTCTGTGTCAGCGGAAGCTTACCGTCAGGCGTCAGCCCGGAAGCGTTCACCGACTGGATGACTCGCCTGCGTAGTCAGTGCCCTTGCATTATCTTTGATAGTAGCCGTGAAGCGTTAGTAGCAGGTTTGAAAGCGGCACCGTGGCTGGTGAAACCTAACCGCCGCGAGCTGGAAATCTGGGCAGGCCGTAAACTGCCTGAAATGAAAGATGTGATTGAAGCTGCGCATGCGCTGCGTGAACAAGGTATTGCGCATGTCGTTATTTCACTGGGTGCCGAAGGCGCGCTTTGGGTTAATGCCTCCGGCGAATGGATCGCCAAACCACCGTCAGTCGATGTCGTAAGCACCGTTGGCGCAGGGGATTCTATGGTTGGTGGCCTGATTTATGGCTTGCTAATGCGTGAATCCAGTGAACACACACTGCGTCTGGCGACTGCTGTTGCAGCCCTGGCGGTAAGTCAAAGCAATGTGGGTATTACCGATCGTCCGCAGTTGGCCGCAATGATGGCGCGCGTCGACTTACAACCTTTTAACTGACAGCAGGAGAGGCATAATGAAAACGCTGCTGATTATTGACGCTAATCTCGGTCAGGCACGCGCCTATATGGCGAAGACCCTGCTGGGCGCGGCGGCGCGAAAAGCAAAACTGGAAATCATCGACAATCCGAACGACGCAGAAATGGCGATTGTTCTCGGTGATTCCATCCCGAATGACAGCGCGCTGAACGGTAAAAATGTCTGGCTGGGCGATATTTCCCGGGCAGTTGCGCACCCTGAGCTGTTCCTGAGTGAAGCCAAAGGCCATGCGAAACCTTACACTGCGCCGGTCGCTGCGACAGCACCGGTTGCCGCCAGCGGTCCGAAACGCGTAGTTGCGGTGACTGCTTGCCCGACTGGCGTAGCACACACCTTTATGGCGGCTGAAGCCATTGAAACCGAAGCGAAAAAACGTGGCTGGTGGGTGAAAGTTGAAACCCGTGGTTCTGTTGGTGCGGGTAATGCAATCACCCCCGAAGAAGTAGCCGCAGCGGATCTGGTGATTGTGGCGGCAGATATCGAAGTGGATCTGGCGAAATTTGCTGGTAAACCGATGTATCGTACCTCTACCGGTCTGGCGCTGAAGAAAACCGCGCAGGAACTGGATAAAGCGGTTGCTGAAGCAACGCCGTATGAACCGGCGGGCAAAGCTCAAACGGCGACCTCTGAAGGTAAGAAAGAGAGTGCAGGCGCATACCGTCACTTGCTGACGGGCGTCTCTTACATGCTGCCGATGGTCGTTGCAGGTGGTCTGTGTATCGCGCTTTCTTTTGCTTTTGGTATCGAAGCGTTTAAAGAGCCGGGTACGTTGGCAGCGGCGCTGATGCAGATTGGTGGTGGTTCAGCCTTTGCGCTGATGGTGCCGGTACTGGCAGGTTACATTGCCTTCTCCATTGCCGATCGTCCGGGTCTCACGCCGGGTCTGATTGGCGGTATGCTGGCGGTCAGCACCGGTTCTGGCTTCATTGGCGGTATTATTGCGGGCTTCCTGGCTGGTTACATTGCGAAGTTAATCAGTACGCAACTGAAACTGCCACAGAGTATGGAGGCGCTGAAACCGATCCTGATCATTCCGCTAATTTCCAGTCTGGTGGTCGGTCTGGCGATGATCTACCTGATCGGTAAACCGGTTGCTGGCATTCTCGAAGGGTTGACTCACTGGCTGCAGACCATGGGGACTGCGAATGCGGTTCTGCTGGGGGCGATCCTCGGTGGCATGATGTGTACTGACATGGGCGGACCGGTAAATAAAGCAGCGTACGCATTCGGTGTGGGTCTGCTGAGTACTCAAACCTATGGCCCGATGGCGGCGATTATGGCGGCAGGTATGGTGCCACCGCTGGCAATGGGTCTGGCAACAATGGTGGCGCGTCGCAAATTCGACAAAGCGCAGCAGGAAGGTGGCAAAGCCGCTCTGGTTCTTGGTCTGTGCTTTATTTCGGAAGGTGCAATTCCGTTTGCTGCTCGTGATCCGATGCGTGTGCTGCCGTGTTGTATCGTTGGTGGGGCGCTGACTGGCGCAATCTCAATGGCGATTGGTGCGAAACTGATGGCACCGCACGGTGGTCTATTTGTTCTGCTGATCCCTGGCGCTATTACGCCGGTACTGGGTTACCTGGTAGCAATTATTGCCGGTACGCTGGTGGCGGGTTTGGCCTATGCCTTCCTGAAACGTCCGGAAGTGGACGCAGTAGCGAAAGCCGCGTAATAAAAGGTGTGTTACAGGGCAGAAATTTCCTGCCCTGTATCATTGGATGAGCGCAAAGAGAATGACCGGTTTGTGAATGTAATTTTATGAATTTAAATGGTTTTATCTTTTAGTAGAAACCTGAAACGTTCATCAAACACTAAGGTTATTTCCTCAAGGGCAGATTATTTTCTGCCCTTTTTTAGTGTTCCTGTTCTGTGCATCCCGTCACAAATTCCTCGCTTTTGTAATTCTGACATTTAATCGCATTTTGTGAGCCTGCTCAAATCTGCCCGCTTTGCCTCTCTGGCGGCAATTTACTTTACGTAAAACATGCATACTATGAGCACATGTTTAAATATGAACACATGTTTAAACCGTCTTTGCAGTATCTATATTCTTGTGGATTGACAGGGTTGGTAATTTTTTACCAGAGGACGTGCTATGCGCGAAAAGGATTATGTCGTAATTATAGGCTCGGCGAATATTGATGTCGCCGGATATTCACATGAATCATTAAATTATGCGGATTCAAATCCAGGTAAAATAAAATTTACGCCTGGTGGGGTAGGGCGCAATATTGCACAAAACCTGGCGTTGCTGGGTAATAAAGCCTGGCTACTGAGCGCCGTAGGCAGTGATTTTTATGGCCAATCGCTGCTAACGCAAACCAATCAATCTGGCGTTTATGTCGATAAATGCCTGATTGTGCCGGGAGAAAATACGTCGAGCTATTTATCATTACTCGATAATACCGGTGAAATGCTGGTTGCTATAAATGACATGAATATTAGCAACGCTATTACAGCTGAATATCTCGCACAGCACCGTGAATTTATTCAGAGGGCAAAGGTCATTGTCGCGGACTGTAATATCAGTGAAGAGGCACTGGCATGGATTCTGGATAATGCTGCCAACGTACCCGTATTTGTCGATCCGGTTTCAGCGTGGAAATGTGTCAAAGTGCGCGACCGTCTAAATCAGATCCACACTCTGAAGCCAAACCGCCTTGAAGCGGAAACCCTGAGTGGGATTGCGCTGTCAGGGCGTGAAGATGTGGCAAAAGTTGCTGCCTGGTTCCATCAACATGGCCTGAACCGACTGGTATTGAGCATGGGCGGCGATGGCGTTTATTACAGTGATATCAGCGGTGAAAGTGGCTGGTCTGCCCCGATCAAAACCAATGTTATTAATGTTACCGGAGCGGGCGATGCCATGATGGCGGGACTTGCTTCGTGTTGGGTAGACGGAATGCCGTTTGCCGAATCTGTTCGTTTCGCACAGGGATGTTCGTCAATGGCGCTCTCCTGTGAATACACCAATAACCCCGATTTATCGATTGCCAACGTTATATCGTTAGTGGAGAACGCAGAATGTCTGAATTAAAAATTTCCCCTGAATTATTACAAATTTCCCCGGAAGTGCAGGACGCTTTAAAAAACAAAAAACCGGTTGTGGCGCTGGAATCGACCATTATTTCTCACGGGATGCCGTTCCCACAAAATGCCCAGACCGCAATTGAAGTTGAAGAAACTATTCGTAAACAGGGCGCAGTACCTGCCACTATCGCCATTATTGGTGGCGTGATGAAAGTGGGTTTAAGCAAAGATGAAATTGAATTACTGGGTCGTGAAGGGCATAACGTGACCAAAGTTAGTCGTCGCGATTTACCTTTTGTTGTTGCCGCCGGAAAAAATGGCGCAACCACTGTGGCTTCAACGATGATTATTGCGGCGCTTGCCGGAATTAAAGTATTTGCCACCGGGGGAATTGGTGGTGTTCATCGCGGGGCGGAACATACCTTCGATATTTCTGCCGATTTGCAAGAACTGGCAAATACTAATGTCACCGTTGTTTGTGCCGGGGCGAAATCTATTCTCGATTTAGGATTAACCACTGAGTATTTAGAAACCTTCGGTGTGCCGTTAATTGGCTATCAGACTAAAGCGCTGCCTGCGTTTTTCTGCCGCACCAGCCCGTTTGACGTCAGCATTCGTCTCGACAGCGCCAGCGAAATTGCCCGTGCAATGGCGGTGAAATGGCAAAGCGGGCTGAACGGTGGCCTCGTGGTAGCGAACCCGATCCCGGAACAGTTTGCGATGCCAGAACACACTATCAATGCGGCGATCGATCAGGCGGTAGCTGAAGCTGAAGCGCAGGGTGTTATTGGTAAAGAAAGTACGCCATTCCTGCTGGCGCGCGTTGCTGAGCTGACCGGCGGTGACAGCCTGAAATCCAACATCCAACTGGTGTTCAACAACGCCATTCTGGCGAGTGAAATTGCCAAAGAATACCAGCGTCTCGCGGGTTAATTTCTGACGGGCAGAAAGCCGTCGCCCGTACTCATCAAACATACCAAAACCTGGCGCTGACGCCGGGTTTACTGGCATGAAGGGAAAATCATTATGGACATAATGAGAAGTGTTGTGGGGATGGTGGTGTTACTGGCAATAGCATTTCTGTTGTCAGTGAATAAAAAGAGCATCAGTTTGCGTACGGTTGGAGCCGCACTACTGCTGCAAATTGCTATTGGTGGCATCATGCTCTATTTTCCGCCGGGAAAGTGGGCTGTAGAACAGGCGGCATTAGGCGTTCATAAAGTGATGTCTTACAGTGATGCCGGTAGCGCCTTCATTTTTGGTTCGCTGGTCGGGCCGAAAATGGATGTCCTCTTTGACGGTGCGGGTTTTATCTTCGCCTTTCGCGTACTCCCGGCGATTATCTTCGTCACTGCGCTCATTAGTTTGCTGTACTACATTGGCGTGATGGGGCTGCTGATTCGCATCCTTGGCAGCATTTTCCAGAAAGCCCTCAACATCAGCAAAATCGAATCTTTTGTTGCGGTTACCACTATTTTCCTCGGGCAAAATGAGATCCCGGCGATCGTTAAACCGTTTATCGATCGCATGAATCGCAACGAGTTGTTTACCGCAATTTGTAGCGGGATGGCGTCCATTGCGGGTTCGATGATGATTGGTTATGCCGGAATGGGCGTACCAATTGACTACCTGTTGGCGGCATCGCTGATGGCGATCCCCGGCGGTATTTTGTTTGCACGTATTCTTAGTCCGGCAACCGAGCCTTCGCAGGTCACATTTGAAAATCTGTCGTTCAGTGAAACGCCGCCAAAAAGCTTTATCGAAGCGGCGGCGAGCGGTGCGATGACCGGGTTGAAAATCGCCGCCGGTGTGGCGACGGTGGTAATGGCGTTTGTCGCAATTATTGCGCTGATTAATGGCATTATCGGCGGAATTGGCGGCTGGTTTGGTTTTACCAATGCTTCTCTGGAAAGTATTTTTGGCTATGTGCTGGCACCGCTGGCGTGGATCATGGGTGTGGACTGGAGTGATGCCAACCTTGCGGGTAGCCTGATTGGGCAGAAACTGGCGATTAACGAATTCGTCGCTTACCTGAGTTTCTCCCCATACCTGCAAACGGGCGGCACGCTGGAAGTGAAAACCATTGCGATTATCTCCTTTGCGCTTTGTGGTTTTGCTAACTTTGGTTCTATCGGTGTTGTCGTTGGCGCATTTTCGGCTATTTCGCCAAAACGTGCACCGGAAATCGCTCAGCTTGGTTTACGGGCGCTGGCAGCAGCAACGCTTTCCAACCTGATGAGTGCGACTATTGCCGGGTTCTTTATTGGTCTGGCGTAATGCTCAATTTGTAGACCGGATAAAACGCATCAAGCGTTGCATCCGGCAATCGTGCTATTGCAAATAATTTTTACTGCATCATCCCGGAGAATTTATTCTCCGGGTCCATCTCCAGCGCCAGCCCTGACAACTGCTTTCTGTTTTTAATTAGATATCCTTTCTTGCTTTTAATTAATAAACCGTCGTGAATGAATTGCGCGAGAACATATAAAAGATGTCGATAAGAAACGCCTAAATACTCTGCCGCTTGCGTATGCTTTTCGTGATAAAGATCACCTTCCTGCGAGAGTAATATAAAAGCTGCCAGGCGATTAACTAACGGAAATGATTGATTCTGAGTTAAAGAAACAATATTACGATAATTTTTATGACTTAAGGTGACGCAGAGTTTTCGTAAAAATAGCGTGTCGTTTAATAACAGCGGGCGGTAATGTTTCATAGGGAGCGCAAGGCACCAACACTCTTCAATAGCCTGCACCGCACGCGGTTCATGGTCTTTGTCGATTAACTCAATCTCGCCAATAAAACAGGGGGCGGCAAAGAAATCGATCAGCGACACGCGACCATTAGCTAGCGTGGCGTAAAGCCTGGCGCGGCCTCGCGTCAGGTAAAACAGCCAGGACGGCTGTTGCCCTTCCTGCACAATGTAGTCACGCGCTAAAAAATGAAACAGCCGCGTATCGGCTGAAACATCCGTTAAAAAGCAATCCTTAAACGCGGATTCACTCATCAATTGCTGCTTAAGATCATTATTGTGGATTTCTTTCACGATGTTTATCCGCTATGAGATTTCTCATATTTAGCATACGTACGCGGTTGGTAAGATTCAATCATCGGCCCGGTCGAATTTTCTTTGCTGTAGAAAAAATAACGCAACTGGAAACAGAGGAAATAAACAATGGAAAAGAGAAAAATTATTCTGGATTGTGATCCGGGTCATGATGATGCTATTGCAATGATGATGGCAGCGAAACATCCGGCAATAGATTTATTAGGCATCACTATTGTAGCGGGTAATCAGACGCTTGATAAAACATTAATTAATGGCCTGAATGTTTGCCAGAAACTGGAGATTAATGTTCCGGTTTATGCGGGGATGCCGCAACCCATTATGCGTAAACAAATCGTTGCCGATAATATTCACGGTGAAACCGGACTGGATGGCCCGGTATTCGAGCCGCTGACCCGCCAGGCAGAAAGTACCCACGCGGTGAAATACATCATTGATACCCTGATGGCAAGCGATGGCGATATCACTCTGGTGCCGGTTGGTCCGCTTTCAAATATCGCGGTGGCAATGCGTATGCAACCCGCGATCCTGCCCAAAATCCGTGAAATTGTGCTAATGGGCGGCGCTTACGGTACAGGCAACTTCACGCCATCTGCCGAGTTCAACATCTTTGCTGATCCGGAAGCAGCCCGCGTGGTGTTCACCTCCGGCGTTCCATTAGTGATGATGGGCCTCGATCTCACCAACCAGACCGTTTGCACCCCGGACGTGATTGCACGGATGGAAAGGGCAGGCGGCCCTGCCGGAGAGCTGTTCAGCGACATCATGAACTTCACTCTCAAAACGCAGTTCGAAAACTACGGCCTGGCTGGCGGCCCGGTGCACGACGCCACCTGCATCGGTTATCTGATTAACCCTGATGGCATTAAAACCCAGGAGATGTACGTCGAAGTGGACGTCAACAGTGGCCCTTGCTATGGGCGCACCGTCTGCGACGAGCTGGGCGTTCTTGGCAAGCCCGCCAATACCAAAGTCGGCATCACTATTGATACCGACTGGTTCTGGGGCTTAGTCGAAGAGTGCGTGCGCGGCTACATCAAAACCCATTAAGCGTTGATAACAAGCCGGGCCGATAGCGCAAGATGCAGGCCCGGCTATTTCTGATGGGCAGAAAGCCGTCGCCCAATATGACATGAAGAGATAATCACTATGGATGTCATGAGAAGTGTTCTGGGAATGGTGGTATTGCTGGCAATTGCATTTTTGCTGTCAGTAAACAAGAAGAAGATCAGCCTGCGTACCGTTGGCGCGGCGTTAGTGTTACAGGTTGTGATTGGCGGCATTATGCTTTGGTTACCGCCAGGGCGTTGGGTCGCTGAAAAAGTCGCTTTTGGCGTGCATAAAGTGATGGCGTACAGCGACGCGGGTAGCGCATTTATCTTCGGTTCTCTGGTCGGACCGAAAATGGACACCTTATTTGATGGCGCAGGATTTATCTTTGGTTTCAGAGTATTACCGGCAATTATCTTCGTCACCGCGCTGGTGAGTATTCTCTATTACATCGGTGTGATGGGGATCTTAATTCGCATTCTCGGCGGTATATTCCAGAAAGCATTAAATATCAGCAAGATCGAGTCATTCGTCGCGGTCACTACCATTTTCCTCGGGCAAAACGAAATTCCGGCAATCGTCAAACCCTTTATCGATCGGCTGAATCGCAATGAATTATTTACAGCGATTTGTAGTGGCATGGCCTCGATTGCTGGTTCGACAATGATTGGTTACGCCGCACTGGGTGTGCCTGTGGAATATTTGCTGGCGGCATCGTTAATGGCGATCCCCGGCGGGATCTTGTTTGCCCGCATGCTAAGCCCGGCTACGGAATCTTCACAGGTTTCCTTTAATAACCTCTCTTTCACCGAAACACCGCCAAAAAGCATTATTGAAGCGGCAGCGACAGGGGCGATGACCGGGCTGAAAATCGCTGCGGGTGTGGCAACAGTGGTGATGGCATTTGTTGCCATCATTGCGTTAATTAACGGTATTATCGGCGGCGTTGGCGGCTGGTTTGGTTTTGAACATGCCTCGCTGGAGTCCATTTTAGGTTATCTGCTGGCCCCACTGGCGTGGGTAATGGGTGTTGACTGGACTGATGCGAATCTTGCCGGGAGTTTGATTGGACAGAAACTGGCAATAAATGAATTTGTCGCTTATCTCAATTTCTCACCCTATCTGCAAACGGCTGGCACTCTGGATGCTAAAACCGTGGCGATTATTTCCTTCGCGTTGTGCGGTTTCGCTAACTTTGGTTCTATCGGGGTGGTGGTGGGGGCGTTTTCTGCGGTTGCGCCACACCGTGCGCCGGAAATCGCCCAGCTTGGTTTACGCGCGCTGGCGGCGGCGACACTTTCTAACCTGATGAGTGCCACCATTGCCGGGTTCTTTATTGGTTTAGCGTAGTGTGCGATTTATGAGCCGGATAAGATGCGGTCAAGCGTCGAATCCGGCAACATTGTTACACCATTGGCACTAATGAAAGCGCGTTATCGGCAGACAGGGTAGGGTTGTTTAAGCTGCCGCTGGCGCGTGAAATTGCCGCGCAGGCCATCGCAAAACGGGCGCTGTCACGGAAATTGTTTCCTTCCAGAAAGCTATATACCAGGCCCGCCATAAAACCATCGTCAGCACCAAAACTGTCTACTGTCGTATGCGCTGGTGCGGTCAGCAAAAATTGTTCTCCATCCTTTTCGCTGCAATAAACTGACTCATCGGGCAAATAAACAAACAGTTGCTGAACACCTTGCTGATGCAACGCATTCACTGCAGCATTACGGTCAGCATCGCTGGTGATCGCCTGTCCCCATAAAATTTCCAGCTCCGGTAAAGTGGGTTTCAGGGTGTGAATATGCGCCAGCCAGTGTTTGATTTTGCCCGCTTTGAATTCTGAAACGGTATCGACAAACACCGGGATCTCACCAGCGAGGGTAAAGACCC
This sequence comes from Shigella dysenteriae, assembly GCF_022354085.1. NCBI lineage: Bacteria > Pseudomonadati > Pseudomonadota > Gammaproteobacteria > Enterobacterales > Enterobacteriaceae > Shigella > Shigella dysenteriae. Next base: position 3,083,265 of record NZ_CP055055.1, on the reverse strand, counting down.
ATTCCAGCGCCTCGGCTGTCAGGTTGCAATCAGCCAGTACCACGCCCGCATGACGAAGTAAATCGCGCGACCCGTTCAATAATTGCGGCGATAACTGTTCCAGCAGATGGGTATCGTTAATCGCCAGCACGGTTTCATCGTCTCGATTGGCAATTGCCAGATACGTCGATGTGCTTTGACCATGTAAACGAACGCAGCCGGAGACATTCACGCCGGCGCGGCGCGTTTCTTCCAGGAGCATTTCGCCATAAAAGTCATCGCCAATCACTGAAAGCAAATGGACGTCGCGGCCTAACAGCGCCAGATTGTGGGCGATATTGCGTCCAACGCCGCCTGCCGAGCAATGAATTGTACCGGGATGAGAAGCCGCTTGCGGGTAATGGATATCCGCCATCCCGCGAATATCCATATTGATTGTCCCCACCACTACGCAGTATTCCTGCTCGGTGAGAATGTAACCTTTGCCTTTAATCCGGCCTTTGCGCATTAAATCCATAATATGCGCCGCAACGCGCGAACGACTGATTTGCAGCATGTCCGCAATTTCGTTCTGCTGAATCAGCGGGTTACGCCGTAAAATTGCAAGGATCTCCTTTTCCCGGTTATTCATCTTCAGGCTACCGCTTTTTCAGTTTGTTGCGCTTTCAGCCAGGCGATCTCTTCTGCCCAGATATCCGGGTTGATGGTTTCAAGGATCAGCGGAATGCCGTCGAAACGGTCGTCCTGCATGATCCAGCGGAACGCATCATGACCGATATTGCCTTCACCGAGGCTATGATGGCGGTCAACGCGGCTGCCAAAGGTGCTTTTCGCATCGTTAAGGTGCATCCCGCGCAGATACTTAAAGCCGACAATACGGGCAAAATCAGCGAACGTTTTCTCGCATTCGGCTGGAGTACGCAAATCATACCCGGCAGCGAAAGCATGGCAGGTATCAATGCAGACGCCGACACGGGATTTATCTTCCACGCCGTCGATAATCGCCGCGAGATGTTCGAATTTAAACCCTAAGTTACTGCCCTGACCGGCGGTGTTTTCAATCACCGCGGTCACACCTTGAGTTTTATCCAGCGCAATGTTGATGGATTCGGCAATACGCGCAAGGCAATCCTCTTCTGAAATCTGCATCAGATGGCTGCCAGGGTGGAAGTTGAGCAAAGAAAGCCCTAGTTGTTCGCAACGCTGCATTTCATCTATAAAGGCATCGCGCGATTTTTCCAGAGCTTCAGTGACCGGATGTCCGAGGTTAATCAGATAACTGTCGTGGGGAAGAATTTGCGCCGATGTGTAGTGATATTTTTCACAGGCGGCTTTGAATTCATCGATGGTTTGCGTCGTGAGCGGTGCGGCACGCCACTGACGTTGGTTTTTGGTGAACAAGGCAAACGCGGTTGCGTCGATTTCGGCGGCGCGAATTGCGGCATTTGCCAGACCGCCAGCAGCACTAACGTGCGCTCCAATGTATTTCATGCGAGGACTCCTGTTAAACCCGCTGGAGGAAAACGGTAATGATAGCGGGTTAACAGGAGCAAGATGTAGTGGTTTATGCGATGACGCTTTGAATCACATAGTTAATCGCACCACCACCAACAATCAGCCAGGCAAACAGTACCAGTGCCATCAGCAGAGGTTTCGCCCCAGCTTTTTTCAGCGCGCTGACGTGAGTGGTCAGACCCAGCGCCGCCATCGCCATTGCCAGCAGGAAGGTATCCAGCGTTACCAGCATGTTCACCACGCTCTGCGGTAACAGGTGGAACGAGTTAAAGATGGCAACTACGATGAACAAGATGGCAAACCACGGAATAGTGATTTTGCTTTTCTCGCCGCTGTTCGCCCCAGACAGCTGTTTAACACGCGCCGCCAGCAGGATGAGGAACGGAGCCAGCATCATCACGCGCAGCATTTTGGAAATAACTGCTGCGTTTTCCGCATCCGGGCTGATGGCATGACCTGCCGCCACCACCTGCGCCACTTCGTGCACAGTAGAACCAATGTAGATACCGAAAGTTTCCGGACTAAACCATTGAGACATCAGCGGATATATCGCCGGGTAGAGGAAAATCGCGACGGTCCCGAAGATAACAACGGTTGCAACAGCCACGGTTACTTTACTGGCTTCCGCTTTCACTACCGGCTCAGTCGCCAGTACCGCGGCAGCACCACAGATACTGCTACCGGCACCGATCAACCAGCTGGTGTGCTTATCCAGACCAAACACTTTCTGCCCCAGGAAGCAAGCCAGCAGGAAGGTACTGGACAGCGTCAACACGTCAATGATGATCCCACTGATACCGACATCGGCAATTTGCGAGAACGTCAGACGGAAGCCATAAAGAATGATACCCAGACGTAATAAATATTGCTTGGCAAACAGCACACCACCGTCACAGCTTTTCCAGATGTGCGGATAGATGGTGTTGCCTAAAACCATCCCCAACAAGATTGCGAGGGTGAGGGCACTAAACCCGGCACCCGCAACCGCGGGAATGGAACCACCCCACAGGGCGACCCCGGTGATAACTGCACTCAGGGCTAACCCCGGAATAAAATGCCACAGTGTACGATGTTGTTTCTGTAAGGTGATATTCGTCATAACCCTCTCCTTTAACCGGGCATAAGGTTACGACTAACTGGTTTAAAAATAAAATTGATTATATATTTATAATTAATCTTTATAAGTGGTAAGCGACTATGCACATCACCCTCCGGCAGTTGGAAGTTTTTGCAGAAGTATTGAAAAGTGGATCAACCACCCAGGCGTCGGTGATGCTGGCGTTGTCGCAATCAGCAGTGAGCGCAGCCTTGACCGACCTGGAAGGGCAGCTTGGCGTGCAACTGTTTGATCGCGTGGGGAAAAGACTGGTTGTTAATGAACACGGGCGGCTGCTCTATCCGCGTGCGTTGGCATTGCTTGAACAGGCGGTTGAAATCGAACAACTGTTTCGCGAAGACAACGGCGCGATTCGTATCTATGCCAGTAGTACCATCGGTAACTACATTCTGCCTGCAGTTATCGCCCGTTATCGCCATGATTATCCGCAGTTGCCGATTGAACTTAGCGTTGGGAACAGCCAGGACGTGATGCAAGCGGTGCTGGATTTCCGCGTTGATATTGGCTTTATTGAAGGACCGTGCCACAGCACTGAAATCATTTCTGAACCGTGGCTGGAAGACGAGCTGGTGGTTTTCGCCGCGCCGACTTCGCCGTTGGCCCGTGGTCCGGTCACCTTAGAACAGCTGGCCGCTGCGCCGTGGATCCTGCGTGAACGCGGTTCCGGCACGCGGGAGATTGTCGATTATCTGTTGCTGTCACATTTACCGAAGTTTGAGATGGCGATGGAATTAGGTAACTCCGAGGCAATCAAACATGCGGTGCGTCATGGGTTGGGAATTAGTTGCCTGTCGCGACGTGTGATTGAAGATCAATTGCAGGCAGGCACATTAAGTGAAGTTGCGGTCCCTCTGCCGCGCCTGATGCGTACGTTGTGGCGTATACATCATCGGCAAAAACACCTTTCCAACGCGCTACGGCGCTTTCTGGACTATTGCGATCCCGCAAATGTGCCGCGTTAAGTTGCTGTACAAGAACATGCTGGTGCTGTGTCGATTTCGTGACGCAGCGCCTTCAGCATGCATTCGCCAGAAAAGAGATTGGCTGCTTTACTTATAATCCCGGGGCGATCATGAAGGTGTCTTATAACCGTGTATTTCTGCCGGAAGGATTGCCAATCGTCTGCTACAATCGCGCCTCATTTTTTAGATGGATAGCATTTTTGTATGGTTTCCGAAACTAAAACCACAGAAGCGCCGGGCTTACGCCGTGAATTAAAGGCGCGTCACCTGACGATGATTGCCATTGGCGGTTCCATCGGTACAGGTCTTTTTGTTGCCTCTGGCGCAACGATTTCTCAGGCAGGTCCGGGCGGGGCATTGCTCTCGTATATGTTGATTGGCCTGATGGTTTACTTCCTGATGACCAGTCTCGGTGAACTGGCTGCATATATGCCGGTTTCCGGTTCGTTTGCCACTTACGGTCAGAACTATGTTGAAGAGGGCTTTGGCTTCGCGCTGGGCTGGAACTACTGGTACAACTGGGCGGTGACTATTGCCGTTGACCTGGTTGCAGCTCAGCTGGTCATGAGCTGGTGGTTCCCGGATACACCGGGCTGGATCTGGAGTGCGTTGTTCCTCGGCGTTATCTTCCTGCTGAACTACATCTCTGTTCGCGGCTTTGGTGAAGCGGAATACTGGTTCTCACTGATCAAAGTCACGACAGTTATTGTCTTTATCATCGTTGGCGTGCTGATGATTATCGGTATCTTCAAAGGCGCGCAGCCTGCGGGCTGGAGCAACTGGACAATCGGCGAAGCGCCGTTTGCTGGTGGTTTTGCGGCGATGATCGGCGTAGCTATGATTGTCGGCTTCTCTTTCCAGGGAACCGAGCTGATCGGTATTGCTGCAGGCGAGTCCGAAGATCCGGGGAAAAACATTCCACGCGCGGTACGTCAGGTGTTCTGGCGAATCCTGTTGTTCTATGTGTTCGCGATCCTGATTATCAGCCTGATTATTCCGTACACCGATCCAAGCCTGCTACGTAACGATGTTAAAGACATCAGCGTTAGTCCGTTCACCCTGGTGTTCCAGCACGCGGGTCTGCTCTCTGCGGCGGCGGTGATGAACGCAGTTATTCTGACGGCGGTGCTGTCAGCGGGTAACTCCGGTATGTATGCGTCTACTCGTATGCTGTACACCCTGGCGTGTGACGGTAAAGCGCCGCGCATTTTCGCTAAACTGTCGCGTGGTGGCGTGCCGCGTAATGCGCTGTATGCGACGACGGTGATTGCCGGTCTGTGCTTCCTGACCTCCATGTTTGGCAACCAGACGGTATACCTGTGGCTGCTGAACACCTCCGGGATGACGGGTTTTATCGCCTGGCTGGGGATTGCCATTAGCCACTATCGCTTCCGTCGCGGTTACGTATTGCAAGGACACGACATTAACGATCTGCCGTACCGTTCAGGTTTCTTCCCATTGGGGCCGATCTTCGCATTCATTCTGTGTCTGATTATCACTTTGGGCCAGAACTACGAAGCGTTCCTTAAAGATACCATTGACTGGGGCGGCGTAGCGGCAACGTATATTGGTATCCCGCTGTTCCTGATTATTTGGTTCGGCTACAAGCTGATTAAAGGAACCCACTTCGTACGCTACAGCGAAATGAAGTTCCCGCAGAACGATAAGAAATAAGTTTCTCCCTTCCTTGCTAAGCCCTCTCAACCGAGAGGGCTTTTTCAATTCCATTTCCCTGACAAATCATGCGGATATAAAATTTAACATTTGGATTGATAATTGTTATCGTTTGCATTATCGTTACGACGCAATCAAAAAAGGCTGACAAATCAGAGGCTGGTCCGGCTTTCTGGGATGATCACCTGCATACAAATAAGTCCACCGCGATGCTGCCGTACGCAAGGGGACGTGAAGAAGATGTGAGCGATAACCCATTTTATTTTCGTAGTTACCTCATGGAGATATGGAATGTTTAGGTTGAACCCTTTCGTACGGGTCGGGCTGTGTTTGTCCGCTATTTCTTGTGCATGGCCTGTGTTAGCGGTCGATGATGATGGCGAAACGATGGTTGTCACTGCATCTTCCGTTGAACAAAACCTTAAAGATGCACCCGCCAGTATCAGCGTCATTACCCAGGAAGACCTGCAGCGAAAACCGGTACAGAATCTGAAGGATGTCCTCAAAGAAGTGCCTGGCGTACAACTGACGAACGAAGGGGATAACCGTAAGGGCGTTAGTATTCGTGGTCTGGACAGCAGCTACACCCTGATTCTTGTCGACGGTAAACGCGTTAACTCCCGCAATGCCGTCTTCCGCCACAATGATTTCGATCTGAACTGGATCCCGGTCGATTCCATCGAACGTATTGAAGTGGTCCGTGGCCCGATGTCGTCGCTGTACGGTTCCGATGCGCTCGGCGGTGTAGTGAATATCATCACCAAAAAAATCGGTCAGAAATGGTCGGGTACCGTTACCGTCGATACCACCATTCAGGAACATCGCGATCGCGGTGATACCTATAACGGTCAGTTCTTTACCAGCGGACCATTAATTGACGGTGTGCTGGGAATGAAAGCTTACGGCAGCCTGGCAAAACGTGAAAAGGATGACCCGCAAAACTCAACGACCACCGATACCGGAGAAACGCCGCGTATTGAAGGATTCTCCAGCCGCGACGGCAATGTCGAATTTGCCTGGACACCGAATCAAAATCACGATTTTACTGCCGGATACGGTTTCGACCGTCAGGATCGTGATTCCGACTCGCTGGACAAAAACCGCCTGGAACGCCAGAACTACTCCGTCAGCCATAATGGGCGTTGGGATTACGGCACCAGCGAACTGAAATACTACGGTGAGAAAGTCGAGAACAAAAACCCTGGCAACAGCAGCCCGATAACTTCCGAAAGCAATACGGTCGACGGCAAATACACGTTGCCGCTGACGGCGATTAATCAGTTTCTCACGGTTGGCGGTGAATGGCGTCACGACAAACTTAGCGATGCGGTGAACCTGACCGGGGGAACCAGCTCCAAAACGTCTGCCAGCCAGTACGCGCTGTTTGTGGAAGATGAATGGCGGATCTTCGAGCCGCTGGCGCTGACGACCGGCGTGCGTATGGACGATCACGAAACCTACGGTGAACACTGGAGTCCGCGTGCCTACCTGGTTTATAACGCCACCGACACCGTAACGGTGAAAGGGGGCTGGGCGACGGCATTTAAAGCACCTTCTCTGTTGCAACTTAGCCCTGACTGGACGAGCAATTCCTGCCGTGGCGCATGTAAGATTGTGGGTAGCCCGGATCTGAAACCAGAAACCAGCGAAAGTTGGGAGCTGGGGCTTTACTACATGGGTGAAGAAGGCTGGCTGGAAGGGGTTGAATCCAGCGTTACCGTTTTCCGTAACGATGTGAAAGATCGTATCAGCATCAGCCGTACGTCTGACGTCAATGCTGCACCGGGCTACCAAAACTTTGTTGGTTTTACAGCGAACGGTGTGCCGGTATTTAGCTACTACAACGTTAACAAAGCACGTATTCAGGGCGTGGAAACCGAGCTGAAAATTCCGTTCAACGATGAATGGAAACTGTCACTCAACTACACCTACAACGATGGTCGTGATGTCAGCAACGGCGAAAACAAACCGCTATCCGATCTGCCGTTCCATACCGCTAACGGTACGCTGGACTGGAAACCGCTGGCGCTGGAAGACTGGTCATTCTATGTTTCTGGTCACTATACCGGGCAGAAACGAGCCGACAGCGCGACGGCTAAAACACCGGGCGGTTATACCATCTGGAATACCGGCGCGGCCTGGCAGGTGACTAAAGACGTCAAACTGCGCGCAGGCGTGCTGAACCTTGGCGACAAGGATCTCAGTCGTGACGACTACAGCTATAACGAAGACGGACGTCGTTACTTTATGGCAGTGGATTATCGCTTCTGATAAGAAGATGCCCGGCGAACCGGGCGGACTTTCACTTCAGTAAATACTGCGCATGGAAGCGCAGGTGATCCTCTATAAAAGAGGCGATGAAGTAGTAACTGTGATCATATCCCGGCTGAATACGCAGCGTCATCGGCCACGCTTTCTGGCGCGCGGCTTCTGCAAGTACTGCAGGTTGCAGTTGGTCAGCAAGAAACTGATCGTTATCACCCTGATCGATAAGCGTCGGGATCGCATCCTGCGCGTTACTGGCATACATCAGCGCGCAACTGTCCCATTCCAGCCATGCATTTTTGCCCTCACCTAAATAGCGGCTAAACGCTTTGATTCCCCACGGGACGCTGCACGGATTCACAATTGGCGCAAAGGCCGAAACGCTGGTGTATTTGCCCGGGTTTTTCAGCGCCATAATCAGCGCACCGTGACCACCCATTGAATGACCGCTAATAGCGCAGCGGTCGCTGACATTAAATTGCGACTGAACCAGCGCCGGTAATTCATCGCGCAGATAATCATACATCCGGTAATGCGTCGCCCACGGCGGTTGCGTGGCATTAAGATAAAAGCCTGCGCCCTGGCCTAAATCGTAGCCATCGTCGTTGGCAACCTTTTCGCCGCGCGGGCTGGTGTCTGGCATTACCAGCACAATCCCCAGTTCCGCCGCTACCCGCTGAGCACCCGCCTTGGTGGTGAAGTTCTCGTCATTGCAGGTTAATCCGGAAAGCCAGTACAGCACTGGAGGCGGGGTGTGATCACGAGGTGGTGGGAGAAAGATACTGAACGTCATCGGACAGTTTAAGGTACTGGAGTCGTGTCGCCAGCGTTGCTGCCAGCCTTCAAAACAGCGGTGCTCTTCGAGCATTTCCATGCGTGGCTCCTTGTTGTGTTGTTTGCAATTTCTTCATCATACCGTTTATTCAATGTGCTGTGAGTAACTTTCACTTCCGTATTTGCATAACGATGTTTTAACATCTGCTGATGAAAGGCAGCGGCAATTACAATAATTATCGCTGTGAATACTGGATTATGTGCGCCGCCTCACGCACAATAATCAGGCTGTAAATCAGCTTAATAACTTTGCCCCCACGCAGGGCGGAGGCGTCACACCTGCAGGAGAAATCATAAATGCCATCACTCAGTAAAGAAGCGGCCCTGGTTCATGAAGCGTTAGTTGCGCGAGGACTGGAAACACCGCTGCGCCCGCCCGTGCATGAAATGGATAACGAAACGCGCAAAAGCCTTATTGCTGGTCATATGACCGAAATCATGCAGCTGCTGAATCTCGACCTGGCTGATGACAGTTTGATGGAAACGCCGCATCGCATCGCTAAAATGTATGTCGATGAAATTTTCTCCGGTCTGGATTACGCCAACTTCCCGAAAATCACCCTCATTGAAAACAAAATGAAGGTCGATGAAATGGTCACCGTGCGCGATATCACTCTGACCAGTACCTGTGAACACCATTTTGTTACCATCGATGGCAAAGCGACGGTGGCTTATATCCCGAAAGATTCGGTGATCGGTCTGTCAAAAATTAACCGTATCGTGCAGTTCTTTGCCCAGCGTCCGCAGGTGCAGGAACGTCTGACGCAGCAAATTCTTATTGCGCTACAAACGCTGCTGGGCACCAATAACGTGGCTGTCTCTATCGACGCGGTGCATTACTGCGTGAAGGCGCGTGGCATCCGCGATGCAACCAGTGCCACGACAACGACCTCTCTTGGTGGATTGTTCAAATCCAGTCAGAATACGCGCCACGAGTTTCTGCGCGCTGTGCGTCATCACAACTGATTAAAAGGCAGGAACCATGGAGCGCAACGTCACGCTCGATTTTGTTCGCGGCGTCGCCATTCTGGGGATCCTGCTATTAAACATCAGCGCCTTTGGGCTACCAAAGGCGGCTTATCTTAATCCCGCCTGGTACGGCGCTATTACGCCGCAGGATGCATGGACCTGGGCATTTCTCGATCTCATCGGCCAGGTGAAATTCCTCACGCTTTTTGCGCTGCTGTTTGGTGCTGGCCTGCAAATGTTGCTGCCCCGTGGCAGACGCTGGATCCAGTCGCGGTTAACGCTGTTAGTCTTGCTGGGCTTTATTCACGGTTTATTGTTCTGGGACGGCGATATTCTGCTGGCTTACGGGCTGGTGGGCTTAATCTGCTGGCGGCTGGTGCGCGATGCGCCATCGGTAAAAAGCCTGTTTAATACCGGCGTCATGCTTTATCTGGTGGGGCTTGGCGTTTTGCTGTTATTGGGGTTGATTTCCGATAGCCAGACCAGCCGCGCCTGGACGCCGGATGCATCGGCTATTTTGTATGAAAAATACTGGAAGCTTCACGGCGGCGTTGAAGCGATCAGTAATCGTGCCGATGGTATTGGCAACAGTTTACTGGCACTGGGCGCACAGTATGGCTGGCAACTGGCTGGGATGATGCTCATTGGTGCCGCATTGATGCGCAGTGGCTGGCTGAAAGGGCAGTTCAGCTTACGTCACTATCGTCGTACTGGTTTTGTGCTGGTGGCGATTGGGGTGATCATTAACCTTCCTGCCATCGCCCTGCAATGGCGGCTGGACTGGGCATATCGCTGGTGCGCCTTCTTACTTCAGATGCCGCGGGAACTGAGTGCACCGTTTCAGGCGATTGGCTATGCGTCGCTGTTTTATGGTTTCTGGCCGCAATTGAGCCGCTTTAAGCTGGTGCTTGCGATCGCCTGCGTCGGACGGATGGCGCTGACCAACTATCTATTGCAAACGCTGATTTGTACCACGCTTTTTTATCACCTCGGTTTGTTTATGCAGTTTGACCGTCTGGAATTGCTGGCGTTTGTTATTCCGGTATGGCTGGCGAATATTCTCTTCTCTGTTATCTGGCTGCGTTACTTCCGCCAGGGGCCGGTGGAATGGCTCTGGCGTCAGTTAACTTTGCGTGCTGCCGGACCAGCAATATCTAAAACATCAAGATAACGATCTGGATCACATTCGTTAACAAAACGGCTGTAACCGTTTCCATTGCTGTGACTCGATTCACGAAGTCCTGTATTCAGTGCTGACAAAATAGCCGCCAGCAAGCAGTAATTTACTGCAATCTCATAACAGGTAGTGAATATGATCACCATTCGTGATGTAGCGCGTCAGGCTGGCGTCTCTGTGGCAACGGTTTCCCGGGTGCTCAATAACAGCACGCTGGTCAGTGCCGACACGCGTGAAGCAGTAATGAAAGCCGTGAGTGAGCTGGATTATCGGCCAAACGCCAATGCCCAGGCGCTGGCAACTCAGGTTAGCGACACCATTGGCGTGGTGGTGATGGACGTTTCTGATGCGTTTTTCGGCGCGCTGGTAAAAGCGGTGGATCTGGTCGCCCAGCAGCATCAGAAATACGTGCTAATCGGCAATAGCTATCATGAAGCGGAAAAAGAACGTCACGCCATTGAGGTGTTAATTCGCCAGCGTTGTAATGCATTGATTGTTCACTCAAAAGCATTGAGTGACGATGAACTGGCGCAATTTATGGATAACATTCCCGGTATGGTGTTAATCAACCGCGTTGTGCCGGGGTACGCCCATCGTTGCGTTTGCCTGGATAATCTCAGCGGTGCCCGAATGGCGACGCGCATGTTGCTGAATAACGGTCATCAACGTATTGGTTATCTTTCTTCCAGTCACGGCATTGAAGATGACGCCATGCGTAAAGCAGGCTGGATGAGTGCGTTGAAAGAGCAGGATATTATTCCGCCGGAAGGCTGGATTGGCACTGGCACGCCGGACATGCCGGGCGGTGAGGCGGCGATGGTTGAACTGCTGGGGCGCAATCTACAACTTACCGCTGTATTTGCTTATAACGACAATATGGCCGCTGGCGCACTGACAGCATTAAAAGATAATGGCATTGCGATTCCGTTACATCTCTCAATCATCGGTTTCGATGATATTCCCATCGCCCGTTACACCGACCCGCAATTAACGACCGTGCGTTATCCCATTGCTTCAATGGCGAAATTAGCCACCGAACTGGCCTTGCAGGGGGCAGCAGGCAATATTGATCCTCGTGCCAGCCACTGTTTTATGCCGACGTTAGTGCGTCGCCATTCTGTCGCAACACGCCAGAATGCGGCGGCGATCACTAACTCAACAAATCTGGCGATGTAACCGCTTTCAATCTGTGAGTGATTTCACAGTATCTTAACAATGTGATAGCTATGATTGCACCGTTTTAACGTTGTAACCCGTATGTAACAGTGAATAATCACTTTCACCGAGGTAATAGCGTCATAACAACAATTAAAGCCGTTTTCTGGAGCGTTACCGGGCATGGAAGAACGAATTTTAAAAAGTGAGCTTCGGCGTTCAGTAACACTTCATTAACTCTACTGCCCCGCCGAGCATTTATCTCAAGCACTACCCTGCATAAGAAAAACCGGAGATACCATGAATAAGAAGGTGTTAACCCTGTCTGCTGTGATGGCCAGCATGTTATTCGGTGCCGCTGCACACGCTGCTGATACTCGCATTGGTGTAACAATCTATAAGTACGACGATAACTTTATGTCTGTAGTGCGCAAGGCTATTGAGCAAGATGCGAAAGCCGCGCCAGATGTTCAGCTGCTGATGAATGATTCTCAGAATGACCAGTCCAAGCAGAACGATCAGATCGACGTATTGCTGGCGAAAGGGGTGAAGGCACTGGCAATCAACCTGGTTGACCCGGCAGCTGCGGGTACGGTGATTGAGAAAGCGCGTGGGCAAAACGTGCCGGTGGTTTTCTTCAACAAAGAACCGTCTCGTAAGGCGCTGGATAGCTACGACAAAGCCTACTACGTTGGCACTGATTCCAAAGAGTCCGGCATTATTCAGGGCGATTTGATTGCTAAACACTGGGCGGCGAATCAGGGTTGGGATCTGAACAAAGACGGTCAGATTCAATTCGTATTGCTGAAAGGTGAACCGGGCCATCCGGATGCAGAAGCACGTACCACTTACGTGATTAAAGAGCTGAACGACAAAGGCATTAAAACTGAACAGTTACAGTTAGATACCGCTATGTGGGATACCGCTCAGGCGAAAGATAAGATGGACGCCTGGCTGTCTGGCCCGAACGCCAACAAAATCGAAGTGGTTATCGCCAACAACGATGCGATGGCAATGGGCGCGGTAGAAGCACTGAAAGCACACAACAAGTCCAGCATTCCGGTGTTTGGCGTCGATGCGCTGCCAGAAGCGCTGGCGCTGGTGAAATCCGGTGCACTGGCGGGCACAGTACTGAACGATGCTAACAACCAGGCGAAAGCGACCTTTGATCTGGCGAAAAACCTGGCCGATGGCAAAGGTGCGGCTGATGGCACCAACTGGAAAATCGACAACAAAGTGGTCCGCGTACCTTATGTTGGCGTAGATAAAGACAACCTGGCTGAATTCAGCAAGAAATAAGACTGATTGGGCGCAGTCGTTTACTGCGCCCTTATTGTATGGCCAACAAGGTAAAATTATATGGTCAGCTCAACGACTCCGTCTTCCGGGGAATACTTGCTGGAAATGAGCGGTATCAACAAGTCCTTTCCTGGTGTTAAGGCACTTGATAACGTTAATTTAAAAGTCCGGCCACATTCTATCCATGCATTAATGGGGGAAAACGGTGCAGGAAAATCGACATTATTAAAATGCCTGTTTGGTATTTATCAAAAAGACTCCGGCACCATTTTATTCCAGGGTAAAGAGATCGATTTCCATTCTGCCAAAGAAGCACTGGAAAATGGTATTTCGATGGTACACCAGGAGTTAAACCTGGTATTACAACGTTCGGTGATGGATAACATGTGGCTGGGGCGATATCCCACCAAAGGCATGTTTGTCGATCAGGACAAAATGTACCGCGAAACCAAAGCGATTTTTGATGAACTGGATATTGATATCGATCCGCGTGCGCGCGTCGGCACATTATCCGTTTCGCAAATGCAGATGATCGAAATCGCCAAAGCGTTTTCCTATAACGCGAAAATTGTGATTATGGATGAACCGACTTCTTCGTTAACCGAAAAAGAGGTCAATCATCTGTTCACTATTATTCGTAAATTAAAAGAGCGCGGCTGCGGTATTGTTTATATCTCGCATAAAATGGAAGAAATCTTCCAGTTATGTGATGAAGTTACCGTATTGCGCGACGGTCAGTGGATCGCCACCGAACCGCTGGCAGGACTGACGATGGACAAGATCATCGCCATGATGGTTGGGCGTTCTCTTAATCAGCGTTTTCCTGACAAAGAAAACAAGCCGGGCGAAGTCATCCTCGAGGTGCGTAACCTAACGTCACTGCGCCAGCCGTCGATTCGCGATGTCTCGTTTGATCTGCATAAAGGGGAGATCCTCGGTATTGCCGGGCTGGTGGGGGCGAAACGTACCGATATTGTTGAGACGTTATTTGGTATTCGCGAGAAATCGGCTGGCACCATTACGTTGCACGGCAAACAGATCAATAACCATAATGCCAACGAAGCCATAAACCACGGATTTGCACTGGTAACTGAGGAGCGCCGCTCAACGGGAATTTATGCCTATCTGGATATTGGTTTTAACTCGTTAATTTCCAATATTCGCAACTACAAAAATAAAGTTGGTTTACTGGATAACTCGCGGATGAAAAGCGATACCCAGTGGGTGATTGATTCGATGCGGGTAAAAACGCCGGGTCATCGGACGCAAATTGGTTCGCTCTCCGGTGGTAATCAGCAAAAGGTGATTATTGGTCGCTGGCTACTAACGCAACCAGAAATATTAATGCTCGATGAACCGACGCGCGGTATTGATGTCGGGGCGAAGTTTGAAATTTATCAGTTAATTGCCGAACTGGCGAAGAAAGGCAAGGGGATTATTATTATCTCCTCTGAAATGCCTGAGTTGTTAGGGATAACAGACCGTATTCTGGTCATGAGCAATGGTCTCGTTTCCGGAATTGTCGATACAAAAACAACAACGCAAAACGAAATTCTGCGTCTTGCGTCTTTGCACCTTTAAGATTAGGGGCTTCCCATGAGTGCGTTAAATAAGAAAAGTTTTCTTACTTACCTGAAAGAGGGCGGTATTTACGTCGTTCTTTTAGTTTTGCTGGCGATTATTATTTTCCAGGACCCAACATTTTTAAGTCTGTTGAACTTAAGTAATATTCTCACCCAGTCATCGGTGCGTATTATTATCGCGCTCGGTGTGGCAGGGTTAATTGTCACCCAGGGGACCGATCTTTCTGCTGGTCGTCAGGTAGGGCTGGCGGCAGTGGTGGCTGCGACATTATTGCAGTCCATGGATAACGCCAACAAAGTGTTCCCGGAAATGGCGACGATGCCGATTGCGCTGGTTATTCTGATTGTCTGTGCCATTGGTGCGGTGATCGGTTTGATCAACGGTCTGATTATCGCTTATCTCAACGTGACGCCGTTCATTACCACGCTCGGCACGATGATCATCGTCTATGGCATCAACTCGCTCTATTACGACTTTGTCGGGGCGTCGCCAATTTCTGGTTTTGACAGTGGCTTCTCTACCTTTGCTCAGGGCTTTGTCGCGCTGGGGAGTTTCCGTCTCTCTTACATCACCTTCTACGCGTTGATTGCGGTGGCGTTCATCTGGGTGTTGTGGAACAAAACCCGCTTCGGTAAGAACATTTTTGCCATTGGCGGTAACCCGGAAGCGGCAAAAGTATCTGGTGTCAACGTCGGCCTGAACCTGCTGATGATCTACGCGTTGTCTGGTGTGTTCTATGCCTTCGGCGGGATGTTAGAAGCCGGACGTATCGGCTCTGCCACCAACAACCTCGGCTTTATGTATGAACTGGATGCTATCGCGGCGTGCGTGGTAGGCGGTGTATCGTTCAGCGGCGGTGTGGGGACGGTGATTGGCGTGGTGACCGGGGTAATTATTTTTACCGTCATCAACTATGGCCTGACGTACATCGGCGTAAACCCATACTGGCAGTACATCATCAAAGGGGCGATTATTATCTTCGCCGTAGCGCTGGATTCACTGAAGTATGCGCGTAAGAAGTGATATGATTGTGGTCCGCATTCGGTCATAAACGCACATAACATCATGATCTGTGTGGTTTTGTAGGCCGGATAAGGCGTTCACGCCGCATCCGGCGACAGGAGCCAAATGCCGGATGCAACGCTGGCGCGTTTTATCCGGCCTACAATGAGCTCAACATACTGATTTGTATGGTTTTGTAGGCCGGATAAGGCGTTCAAGCCGCATCCGGCGACAGGAACCAAATGCCGGATGCGTCTCTGGTTTTACAACGTTACCGGGTGTTCTTTCTCGCCTTTCTTAAACTTCACTTCCCCGAGCTCAATACAACCCACCGGGCAGACGTGACCACAAAGCAGACAACCCACACATTTCTCGGTATTACAATGCGGTGTGCGGGTTTTCTCGCTCCATTCCATCGCCTGGTGACCGCCGTCGTAACAGGAAATATAACAGCGTCCACAGCCAACACATTTATCAAGATTGATACGGGGATAGACAATATAACTGCGGTCTAAATCTTCCGCCGGGACAATATTGTTATTCGCCAGACCTACCATCTCCTGCAACGAATCAAATCCCTGATCGGCGAGATAATGCGATAACCCGCTCGCCATATCTTCTACGATGCGATAGCCGTACTGCATAATGCCGGTGGTGACCTGTAACGTTGCTGCGCCGAGCAATAAAAACTCCGCCGCATCCTCCCAGGTTTCAATGCCGCCGATACCGCTGATTGGGAAATCGCGCAGTTCTGGATGGGTGCGCATTTGCTGAATGAAGCGCAGGGCGATCGGTTTTACCGCTTTACCGGAATATCCGGAAATACTCGATTTTCCGTTAACGATCGGCATACCGATTTTCTGATTAAGATCGATATTGGTGATGGATTTAACGGTGTTAATCGCCGCAATGCCATCTGCGCCGCCGCGCTTCGCCGCCAGCGCCACTTCGCACATATCACCGATATTCGGTGTCATCTTCGCCAGCATTGGCAGCGTGGAACCCCGTTTCACTGCCCGACAATATTTTTCTACCAGCTCCGGGCTTTGCCCGACATCGCTACCCATCGCATGAGAAGTCATTTGCGGACAGGAGAAGTTACACTCGATCATATCCGCGCCAGCTTCTTGCACCAGGCGCGCCAGCTCCTCCCATTGCTGCTCATTTTCCCCCATGATCGAAGCGATCAATACTTTGTCCGGGTAATCTTCCTTCAGCCGACGCAGGGCGGCCAGATTCTCTTCCAACGGATGTTCAGCAATCTGCTCCATATTTTTGAAGCCGATAAAACCGGTATCTTCTTTCACCAGATGATCAAAACGCGGCGAGACTTCGTTGGCGATAAAAAAGCCGATCGTTTTAAACACCACGCCGCCCCAACCTGTGTCGTAGGCTTTGGCACACATCTCATAGCAGTTGCCTACAGGCGAAGAAGAGAGGCAGAACGGGTTGGGAAACTTCACGCCGCAAAAAGTAATCGAAAGATCTTTCGTTAACATGAGCAAGCTCCCTCTAAATAGTGATGAATCGCCTCGGCGGCTTCTTTCCCGGTTTTCACGGCATAGACCACGGTTTTGTCACCCTCAACAATATCGCCAGCAGCAAAGACTTGCGGATCGCGGGTCTGATAATTTTGTGTTTTGATGGTGTTACGCTGCGGCTCTAACTCCGCAAAGGCATCCAGTCTGGCATGCTGACCGACGGCGAGAATAATTTTATCTGCCGCCATCGTCAGTTCGCCCGGTAACCGTACATGCTTAAACGTGACTTTATTGCCTTCCACGGCTACTGGCGTGAATCCATCGATGATCGAAACGCCCAGCTCCCGGGCGCTGGCAAACTCTTTTTCGCTTGCCGGAAACTCATCTAACTCTTCACGCGCTACGCAGGTTACCGCCTGACAGCCGAGAACTTTCAGCGTGCTGGCTACGTCCATCGCAACATCACCGCCGCCGATAATTAATGCGCTTTGTGGAATGCTGATATCGCCTTGCGCCTGTCGTGCACGTTGCAGGAAGTCCACGGCAATCTCAACGTCGCTATGCTCAAACAGCGATAACCCGGAACCGCTCGATAACCCCACGGTGACCAGTACCGCGCGGTTTTCTGCTTTCAGCTGCTCAAGGGTGAGTGTGTTACCGACTTCGTTGTTGCACTTAATGGTCACGCCCATTTTTTCAATACGGGCGATCTCTGCATCCAGCACTGATTGCGGTAACCGGAATTGCGGAATACCGTTACGCAACCAGCCACCGGGGTGCGCTTCTTTCTCATAAATCGTGACGTCATAACCCTGGTTTGTCAGTGTTACACTGGCCTGCAATCCGGCAGGACCTGCGCCAATAATCGCGACTTTGCCGAGCGTTTTAGTACCGGGCTGATAAATTTCCATCCCAGTTTGTTGTTCAAAATCAGTAACAAAACGCTGTAAGCGACCGATATCAATGGGAGTATCAACACCGGCACGGGTACAACCGCTTTGACATAATTTCTCCGTCGGGCACACTCTGGCACAAACGGCACCGAGGGCATTATTTTCGCGAATTGTCTCGGCAGCGCCTTTAAAATTACGAAAGTAGATTGAGCGAATAAATTTCCCCGGATCGGTCTGTGCCGGGCAAGCCTGACTACAGGGAGCGTCATGACATAATAAACAGCGAGAGGCTTCTTTAATCGCCAGTAAAGGCGTAAAAGCCGGAGTGAGTTCATCCAGATAATTTTGTTGCGGCATGTGATCTTCCTTAATGCTATGAGTAATTAAGGCGAACGCTAAATAAATATTGCGTGCTGATATTAAGGCTATGCGCGTGGGGAAATTTAAACTGTGAAAGGATTCACAAATAGCTGCGGTTCAGAATGTTATATCCGCAGCTTATTGAGTGAAGTAATAATTATTCTCAATAATTAACAGAAAAGAGAAAATATTAACGATAGAAAATAAGATAAACAATCATGCCGATAGATAAAATTCCGAAGCCGATATATGCCACCATATAAGCGAAAAAGAGTCCGGGATTTTTTGCTCGCCAGACATACACCGGTTCCGGTGCATTTTTAACCCGTTTATCAATCGCGCCTGCGCGCCAGCCTTTCCATGCTTCGCGGAAACAAAATATCGGGATAAGGAAAAAAACGGCAACGACAAAAAACTGCTGTACATCCATAACTACTTTCCTTGTTTCTTTTGTAATTCAAGTAACTGTTCGGGTGTGACGGCGGGATACCCCTGCGCATCTTCCGGTACCTGGTGCATAGCCGGAATAGGGACCAGCGGCCCTAAAAAACGCGGTTCACGTTTAAAAATATAAAGGTCAGCCAGCGCACCGAAACGGGCGGCAAATTCACGAATACGTACTGACAGCATATCTTTCGGTGACGGTACGGCATAACACTGAGCCTGAATCCCCATATGCAGCGCAATAAATAATGCCCGCTCACAGTGGAAACGTTGGGTGATAATAATGAAATCATTAGTATCGAAAACTTTGCGTGTACGCACGATGGAATCCAGCGTACGAAAGCCTGCGTAATCGAGAACAATATCTGATGGGTCGACACCAGCAGCGATTAAATCTTTGCGCATGGTCATCGGCTCATTATAACTTTGCAATGCGTTATCGCCGCTCAGTAATAGATAATTTACCTTACCGCTGTTATAGGCATTAATCGCTCCTTGAATGCGGTAGCGATAATACTGATTAATTACGCCAGTACGATAATATTTTGCTGTTCCGAGCACCACACCGACCTGGCGGTAGGGGAGATCCTGCAATTCGTCGTAGATATAAGGCGCGGTTTTCCAGCTCATCCAGCGATCGAGGCCGAGCACAGTCAACAGCAGCAAGCCGATAAGGACTAACAGGCTGAGGAACACGCGCTTTAACATGCAGGAGACTCGATCTAAGGAAAATTTCCATCAGGCTACTTTACCCGCTGGTTTTGCGCAAGAAACGGCAAACTGTTTGCCGGGATTTTCGACACCAGGAGAGGGCTGGCAAGCCGGACAAGGCGTTCACGCCGCATCCGGCACCAGGCTTAAGCGAGAAGCACGCGGTCGATACTGTGACAGCCGAGCGCTTTCAGCGTTGCGGAGGTGGCATCCCACTGAATCAACGGCGCATCGGCTTTTTCTGCCAGAACCGCGCGCTGGATATCCGGGTAATCATAACCCTTGAGATTCAACAGAATTAACGCTCCCTGCAACGGCGGCAGAGTCGGGTTGAATGCGGCGTTTTCAGCGTAGCTGCCGCTGAAAATTCGACCGTCTTTACATTCCAGCGCAACACCGCTTGGCGACTTACTGTAAGGCATGTGCGAACGGTTTGCCGCCGCAATCGCCGCCTGAGAAAGCGCATCACCTGTCAGCGCATACCCGTGATCCTGCTCGTCCATCAGCAGCGTTTTAATCTCCAGATCTTTCGGCCCAAAGGCATCCGGCAGATAGTCACGCAGCGCGTGTGCCTCGCGGCCCGGCAGATGAATACGCAGATCCAGACCGCTGTTCAGTTCATTCATAAACTGACGGCAGTGACCACAAGGCGTGTAGTTAACGGTGATGGCTGCAAGCGCTTTTTCACCACTCAACCAGGCGTGGCTGATCGCGCTTTGTTCGGCATGAACGGTTTGCTGCATTGTCGCACCAATAAATTCCATATTGGCACCAAAATACCAGGTTCCGCTCACACCGCGCGCAATTGCGCCAACATTAAAATTCGACAATGGCGTACGCGCACAGGCCGCCGCCAGCGGAAGTAGTGCGAATGCCAGCGCGTCTTCGTCCAGCCCCGTTGCGCTCTTCAGCGATGAGACTTGCTCCCCGGTCAACAAAGCGGGGAAGTACTTGTCTGCCAGAATAGGTTCCAGTGCAGATTGCAAGTTATCCGCAAGTTGGGCAAAAGCGGTTTGAAAACGTGGATGCATGGCGTTGCCTCATAATCATGTAATGGGATAACAGTTTACGAACCCGTTATGGCTTTATATGTGATCTGAATCTCATTAATTATGCAACGCGTGAAACTTACATCAAAAATGCGCGACGCATCGCAAATTTTAGCCCATTACTGCCAGAATAATCGGGAAAAGGAACGGTGCGATCAGCGAAGTAATTATCCCGCATAACACCAGCGCTAGCGAACTAAATGCACCTTCCTGATAATCCAGCTCGGCGCAGCGCGCCGTACCGAGGGCGTGCGAGGCAGTCCCCATTGCCAGACCGCGCGCAGCTTTGGTACGAATACGCATCGCATTAAGCAATGTATGGCCAAATACCGCGCCGAGGATGCCGACGAAAATCACGCAAACTGCGCTGATTGCCGGAATACCGCCAATACTGCCGCCAACCGCCATTGCAATAGGCGTGGTGACTGATTTCGGCAGGATTGACGCGGCGATTTCCGGTGAAGCGCCCATCAACAATGCCACGGAAGTCCCCGTCACCATCGCAACCACGCTGCCGATAAAACAGATGGTGATGATCGATTTCCAGCGCGCGCGGATCTGGTGTAGCTGCTCATATAAAGGATAGGCCAGCGCGACGACCGCCGGTTGCAGCAGATCGTTTAGCACTTCGCTACCTTTAAAGTAACTGTCGTAAGAGATGCCGGTCAGCATTAAAAAAGGAATGATCACCACCATTGCTACCAGCAACGGGTTAAGCAGGGGAAACTTATACCGTGCCGCCAGTTTGCGGGCGGCAAAAAAGACAATCAACGTCAGCGGTAATGACCACCAGATATTCGCCATCATTCTTCTGATCCTTTCTGACCTACGACTTTACGTTCACCGTGTACCAGTTGCGAACTCCAGCTCACCACCAGAAAAACCACCAGCGTACTGATTGCACAGGAAACCACTACCGGGCCAAACTGTGCGCGGAGCAAATCAAAATATTGCATGACGCCTACGCCAATCGGCACAAACAATAGCGCCATATAGCGAATCAGTACGTAGCACCCCGGATTGACCCATTTCGCCGGAAGAATTTGCAAGGCCAGCAGGACAAACAGGATCAGCATCCCGATGATGCTGCCCGGAATGGTTACCGGTAGCAGGGAAGCAATGAAAATGCCTGCATACAGGCAGGCATAAATCAGGACGAAAGCGCGTAAATATTGCCAGATAATGTTCAGTGTCTTACTCATAATCAACACCCCAGATGAGATGGATTCATCATACAATTAATTCGTAAAACGTGCTACCGATCACATTAAGAATTCTCAGCATAGTTGAATTTTAGGGAGGTAACCTCGGGCGAGCGCCCCGTTCAGCACACTAATTCTGCTGTAAAAAGTGCAGAAACTGACTTAAAGCATAAGAAGGCGTTTCGTTATTGCGCCAGAACACACCGACGCTACCTTTCTGTTCTATCTTTGGCAGGTTGAGTATCACCAGTTGTCCCTGGCTGGCATAACGTTGCGCCAGGCGTAATGACAAAATAGAGATCATATCGCTGCTTTGTAACAGGTTGGTACTGACGTTCATCGACGCCGACTCAATCGTGTTTTCTGGCAGCATTACGCCGTGGTCTACCAGCGCATTATCAATACTAATGCGAATGGGGGTACCAGTCGGCCAGACGATCCAGCGCCAGTTGGCAAGATCATTCCAGCTGAGGGTGGCGTATTTCGCCAGTGGGTGCTCAGGGCGTGCGACAAAGCATACTGGCTCGGTGTACAGCACCTGATAATTCAGTGGCAGCTGCAATGCGCGACCGCCAATTCGCCCAACGACCACATCGACAGAACCTGCCAATAGATCTTGCAGCAATGGGGTCATCACCTTCTCTTCGATATTCAGGTGTAGAGTTGGCATCTTCGTAAGCAAATGCAAAATCGCCTGGGATACGCAGTCAGTGGCGACGGGAGAACAGCCAATTTTCAGACTGCCGACCAGTCCACCTTGTTTAAAACGGGCCAGTTCATGTTGCGATCGCTCCATGTCATTGATTAACCGTTGGGCATGTTGCAATAACAATTTGCCGCCTTCAGTCGGACGTAATCCTTTGCTGTGCCGCTCAAAAAGTGTGATTCCAATCTCATCTTCGAGTTGTGACAACCATTTCGAAAGCGCAGGTTGGGTGATATTCATCATTCGTGCGACATGGGTTAGATTGCCCTGTTCACCCAGCGCCACCAGCATTTCAAGGTGATGTAGTTTTAATTTTTGCGCCCAGTTCGCCATTTGCCATAACCTCCAGGTTATCTCTCTGCCCGAAATGCCATTGTACATCTCATCTCTTTAATCACAATATCGCAACATATACAAAACAAAAGAAACATCTACCTTACCTGCACTGAGGCATTTACTATGACTCAACGACGTGATTTACAAGCACTTATCGATGCTGCTCCGGTCGGCAAGATGCAGTGGCGCGTTATCATCTGCTGTTTTCTGGTGGTAATGCTCGATGGTTTTGACACCGCGGCTATCGGATTTATCGCCCCTGATATTCGCACTCACTGGCAACTCACCGCAGGCGATCTCGCCCCGCTTTTTGGCGCGGGTCTGCTAGGATTAACCGCAGGCGCACTGCTTTGTGGCCCGTTGTCCGATCGCTTTGGTCGCAAGCGGGTGATTGAGCTGTGCGTCTTTTTGTTTGGCGCGTTAAGCCTCGCCTCGGCTTTCTCACCGGATCTGCAAACGCTGGTCTTCCTGCGCTTTCTCACCGGCCTGGGTCTGGGCGGCGCGATGCCGAACACCATCACCATGACCTCGGAGTATCTGCCTGCCCGCCGCCGCGGCGCGCTGGTGACGCTGATGTTTTGCGGCTTTACGCTGGGTTCGGCGTTTGGCGGGATTGTCAGTGCGCAGCTGGTGCCGGTGATTGGCTGGCACGGCATTCTGGTGTTGGGGGGCGTGTTACCGCTGATGCTGTTTGTCGCACTGCTGGTAGTTCTGCCGGAATCGCCACGCTGGCAGGTGCGCCGCCAGCTACCGCAGGCGGTGATTGCGAAAACCGTCAGCGCCATCACCCGCGAGCGTTATGTCGATACCCACTTTTATCTCATTGAATCAGCCTCCGTTACAAAAGGCAGCATTCGTCAACTGTTTATGGGACGTCAGTTACCCATCACGTTGATGCTGTGGGTAGTGTTCTTTATGAGCCTGCTGATTATTTACCTGCTCTCAAGCTGGATGCCGACGCTACTGAACCATCGCGGCATCGACCTGCAACACGCGTCCTGGGTCACCGCCGCGTTCCAGATTGGTGGTACGTTAGGCGCGCTGGCGCTGGGTGTGCTGATGGATAAGTTCAATCCTTTCCGCGTGCTGGCGCTGAGCTATGCCATAGGCGCTATATGCATCGTGATGATTGGCTTAAGCCAGGATGGATTATGGTTGATGGCGCTGGCGATTTTCGGCACTGGCATTGGCATTAGCGGATCGCAGGTGGGGCTGAATGCGCTGACCGCAACACTTTATCCAACACAAAGTCGCGCCACGGGCGTGAGCTGGTCAAATGCTATCGGCCGCTGCGGCGCGATTGTTGGTTCGCTGTCTGGCGGCGTGATGATGGCGATGAATTTCTCTTTCGACACCCTGTTTTTCATTATCGCTGTGCCTGCGGCGATCAGTGCGGTGATGTTAACCCTGCTGATTACCGTGGTTCGCCAGTCGACCTCTGTCCCTGACTCACTGCCTCGCGCAGGCGTTGTGAACGAATAAGGAGCATCCCAATGACTGATAACAATCAAAATAGCCGCGAGCAATTTTATCAGCATATTTCCGGGCAAAACCTGACCCCGCTGTGGGAGTCACTGCACCATCTGGTGCCGAAAACGCCCAACGCTAACTGTGCGCCAGCGTACTGGAATTATCAGGAGATCCGCCCGCTGCTACTGGAGAGCGGCGGCCTGATTGGTGCGAAAGAGGCCGTGCGCCGCGTGCTGGTGCTGGAAAACCCGGCGCTGCGCGGGCAGTCTTCCATTACCGCGACTTTATATGCCGGTTTGCAACTGATCATGCCGGGCGAAGTGGCACCGAGTCATCGTCATAATCAGTCGGCGCTGCGTTTTATTGTTGAAGGCAAAGGGGCATTTACCGCCGTTGATGGCGAACGCACGCCAATGAATGAAGGCGATTTTATCCTGACCCCGCAGTGGCGCTGGCACGATCACGGTAACCCTGGCGACGAACCGGTTATCTGGCTCGATGGGCTGGATCTGCCATTAGTGAATATTCTGGGCTGCGGTTTTGCCGAAGATTATCCGGAAGAGCAACAACCGGTAACGCGTAAAGAGGGAGATTATCTGCCGCGTTACGCTGCCAATATGTTGCCGCTGCGGCATCAGACGGGGAACTCCTCGCCGATCTTTAACTATCGTTATGACCGCAGCCGCGAAGTGCTGCACGATTTAACCCGACTGGGCGATGCCGACGAGTGGGATGGCTACAAAATGCGCTACGTCAACCCGGTCACCGGCGGCTATCCGATGCCGTCGATGGGCGCTTTCCTGCAACTGCTGCCGAAAGGGTTTGCCTCACGCGTTGCGCGTACCACTGACAGCACCATCTACCATGTGGTGGAAGGTAGCGGGCAGGTCATCATCGGCAATGAAACCTTCAGCTTTAGTGCAAAAGATATCTTCGTGGTGCCGACCTGGCATGGCGTGTCGTTCCAGACCACGCAAGATTCCGTTTTATTTAGTTTTTCGGACAGACCGGTACAAGAAGCCCTGGGGCTGTTCCGCGAAGCGCGTTATTAATTTAGGAGAGAAAAAATGACTCAATACGTATTCGAACCGCAAGCGCCCGTTACCGTACCGGTTGTTGGCAGTGATGAACAATTCCCCGTGCGCCGCGTTTACTGCGTCGGACGTAACTATGCCGCTCACGCCCGCGAAATGGGCTTTGATCCGGATCGTGAACCGCCATTCTTCTTCTGCAAACCGGCGGATGCCGTTGTTCCGGTTGCCGCTGGTGAAACGCTGGCGCTGCCGTATCCGGCACAGACCGATAACTACCATTACGAAATTGAACTGGTGGTGGCGATTGGTAAAAAAGGCAGCGATATCCCGCTGGAACACGCCCATGAATATGTCTGGGGTTATGCCACGGGTCTTGATATGACTCGGCGTGACCGTCAAATGGAAATGCGCCAGATGGGCCGCCCGTGGGAAATCGGTAAAGCGTTTGATCTCTCAGCGCCCATCGCGCCGCTGCACAAAGCCCGCGATATCGGCGGTATTGATAATGCGCCAATCTGGTTACAGGTTAACGGCGAAGATCATCAGCGCAGCGATATTCGTCATCTCATCTGGTCGGTGAATGAAACCATCAGCTATCTGTCAGGCTTCTTTGAGCTGCAACCGGGCGATCTGATCTTCACCGGTACGCCGGAAGGGGTTGGCCCGGTAGTGAAAGGTGATGTGATCACAGGCAACGTCGAGGGCTTAACGCCTATCGCGGTGAAGATTGTCTGAGGTGCATGATGAAGCTGTACAGTTTTTTTAATAGTTCAGCGTCGTACCGGGTACGCATTGCGCTGGCGCTGAAAGGCATTAATTACCAGACCGAAGGGGTGAATATCCGTATTGGTCAGCAAAATGAACTGGCCTATCGGCGGATGAATCCGGTCGGGCTGGTGCCGACGCTGCTGACTGACGAGGGCGAATCACTCGGACAATCGCTGGCGATTATTGACTGGCTGGAGAGGCACTACCCGCAAGTTCCGCTGGTGCCGCAGGAAGAACCGGCCCGCAACAAGGTGCTGGAAATTGTCTATGCCATCGCTTGTGATATTCATCCATTGAATAACTTGCGCGTGCTGCGCTACCTGACCGAAGAACTGAACGTCAGTGAAGAAGAAAAAAAACGTTGGTATGCGCACTGGATCCAGCAAGGGTTAAGCGCGGTGGAACAACTGTTGCGCCAGAACCAGTCGGGGCAATTTTGTGTGGGCGAGACGCCGACGCTGGCAGATTGCTGCCTTGTCCCGCAGTGGGCGAACGCGCTACGCATGAACTGCGATTTGAGCGGGTATCCACGCTGCAAAGCGGTGTACGACGCCTGCACACAGCTGCCAGCGTTCATTGCCGCAGCGCCAGAAAATCAACAAGATAAAATTTCAGCCTGACCAGGAGAACTATAATGACGAAAGTGACACGCGCAGTAATTGTGGGAGGCGGGATCGGCGGTGCGGCAACTGCGCTGTCACTGGCCCGCCTGGGGATCAAAGTGGTGCTGCTGGAAAAGGCGCATGAGATCGGTGAGATTGGCGCGGGCATCCAGTTGGGGCCAAATGCGTTTTCGGCGCTGGACAGCCTCGGCGTCGGCGAAGTTGCCCGCCAGCGCGCGGTGTTTACCGATCACATTACCATGATGGATGCGGTGAACGCCGAAGAAGTGGTGTGCATTGAAACCGGGCAGGCTTTTCGTGACCATTTCGGCGGCCCTTACGCGGTGATCCACCGGGTTGATATTCACGCCTCGGTGTGGGAAGCGGTACTGACGCATCCGGACGTGGAATATCACACCTCCACCAACGTCGTGGATATTCGCGAGACGGAAGACGATGTCACCGTGTTTGACGATCGCGGCAATAGCTGGACCGGCGATATTCTGATTGGCTGTGACGGCGTGAAGTCAGTGGTGCGCCAGAGCTTATTGGGCGATGCGCCGCGTGTCACCGGACATGTTGTCTACCGTGCGGTTATCGATCGTGCCGATATGCCGGAAGATTTGCGCATTAACGCACCGGTACTGTGGGCGGGGCCGCATTGTCACTTGGTGCATTACCCTTTGCGCGGCGGCAAGCAGTATAACCTGGTGGTAACATTCCACAGCCGCCAGCAGGAAGAGTGGGGCGTGAAGGATGGTAGTAAAGAGGAAGTGCTCTCTTACTTTGAAGGGATTCACCCCCGTCCGCGCCAGATGTTGGATAAACCGACTTCATGGCGACGCTGGTCAACCGCTGACCGTGAACCGGTGGCGAAGTGGGGAACGAAGCGCATAACGCTTGTGGGCGATTCGGCCCATCCGGTGGCGCAATATATGGCGCAGGGAGCCTGTATGGCGCTGGAAGATGCAGTAACGCTGGGTAAGGCGCTGGCGCAGTGTGAGGGTGATGCGGCGCAAGCCTTTGCGCTGTATGAGTCGGTACGAATTCCGCGCACCGCGCGCATCGTCTGGTCGACCCGTGAAATGGGGCGGGTTTACCACGCCGCAGGGGTAGAACGCCAGGTACGTAATCTGCTGTGGAAAGGGAAATCGCAGGCAGAATTTTATCGCGGCATGGAGTGGTTGTACGGCTGGAAAGAAGATAACTGTTTGCAACCACGCTGAGCACTTCTTCACCCAATCAGGCGGTCCCCTCGCCCCTTCGGGAGAGGGTTAGGGTGAGGGTAAAAATCTTGCCCGAATTAATCAGTAAGTCAGTTTGTCTGCAAACACAGGAGGCGCTAACATAGCGCCTCATTTATTTGCGGGTGATGATATGCGTGTGTTACTGGCACCGATGGAGGGAGTGCTTGACTCTCTGGTGCGTGAATTGCTGACCGAAGTTAACGACTACGATCTGTGCATCACCGAGTTCGTCCGCGTGGTGGATCAACTGCTGCCGGTAAAAGTCTTTCATCGCATTTGCCCTGAGCTACAAAACGCCAGCCGGACACCATCCGGTACGCTGGTGCGCGTGCAGTTGTTGGGTCAGTTCCCACAATGGCTGGCAGAGAACGCCGCCCGTGCGGTGGAATTAGGTTCCTGGGGCGTGGATCTCAATTGCGGCTGCCCGTCGAAAACGGTCAACGGTAGCGGTGGTGGGGCGACGTTACTCAAAGATCCTGAACTCATCTACCAGGGTGCAAAAGCGATGCGTGAAGCTGTACCGGCGCATTTGCCCGTCAGCGTGAAAGTGCGTCTGGGCTGGGACAGCGGTGAGAAGAAATTTGAAATCGCCGATGCGGTTCAACAGGCTGGCGCTACGGAGCTGGTGGTGCATGGGCGGACAAAAGAGCAGGGTTACCGCGCGGAGCATATTGACTGGCAGGCGATTGGTGAGATTCGCCAGCGGCTGAATATTCCGGTGATTGCCAACGGTGAAATCTGGGACTGGCAGAGCGCGCAACAATGCATGGCGATCAGCGGCTGCGACGCAGTGATGATTGGTCGCGGGGCGCTCAATATTCCCAACCTGAGCCGGGTAGTAAAATATAACGAACCGCGAATGCCGTGGCCGGAGGTGGTTGCTTTGCTGCAAAAATATACCCGTCTGGAAAAGCAGGGCGATACCGGGTTATATCACGTAGCGCGGATTAAACAGTGGTTGAGTTATTTGCGTAAAGAATACGATGAAGCAACGGAATTATTTCAGCATGTTCGGGTGTTGAATAATTCCCATGATATTGCAAGGGCTATTCAGGCAATTGATATCGATAAGCTGCGATAATAGTGGAATCGCAGTTTATCAGAGACAATGAATCGCTTATTCAGCTTCATCATCTTGTTGCGCTCCTTTCATGAACTAAGCCACATATTGCCACTGGCGCAAGGAGCGCGCAGGGGGAGGACAATCGCCTCCTCCCCCTGCACCCCCGGGCTCTGGCGAACAAAATCGCCGCTGCGCGGTACCTTCAGCTTATCCCCTTCGGCTACCGGGTCGGGCGCGAGGAAACGTCCTTGTAAGACGCGCCCTCAGCCCACATCCATGTGGGCTGCCCCGGCCTTCGGGGAACGCTTCAGCGATTTTGACGCCACCAACACCGGAGCTGTTTGCAAATCAAGTACACAAAATATCTAGTTCCTGACCTGACAACTTATATGTCATATCTGATTTTTAAAATATCATCTTAAATACGCCAGTCACCACCAGTAGCCCAATCAGGAAAATAATCAATACAGCCCAGAGTATAATTTTCATTGGCGTTCCTTTATTTGTGAGTGCTGAATAAGTATAGGAAAAAACGAAGCCCTTTGCCGTTATCCATAAACGATTAAGATAAATCGGAAGATATCATTCACTTAGTGTATATTTTTCTGGATATGTCGTTTTATTGCTACTGATGTATTGCCACGCGAAACTAAAAAATATATCGCAACACACGGTAATCTCCGCGCACCTTTTCTTACCTGATTATTCCCCCATGAATCGTGATTCCTTTTATCCAGCCATCGCCTGTTTTCCGCTGTTACTGATGCTGACCGGGTGTGCGCCTATGCATGAAACCCGCCAGGCGTTAAGCCAGCAAACGCCCGCTGCACAAGTTGATACCGCATTACCCACGGCGCTGAAAAATGGTTGGCCAGACAGCCAATGGTGGCTGGAGTATCACGATAATCAACTCACTTCATTAATTAACAATGCACTACAGAACGCACCGGATATGCAGGTGGCTGAACAGCGCATTCAGCTAGCTGAAGCCCAGGCGAAGGCAATTGCCACTCAGGATGGTCCGCAGATCGACTTTTCTGCGGATATGGAGCGGCAAAAAATGTCGGCAGAAGGGCTAATGGGGCCGTTTGCTCTGAACGATCCGGCCGCAGGTACGACCGGTCCGTGGTACACCAACGGAACTTTTGGCTTAACGGCGGGCTGGCATCTCGATATCTGGGGAAAGAATCGGGCGGAGGTTACTGCCCGCCTGGGTACGGTTAAAGCACGGGCGGCGGAACGCGAGCAAACCCGCCAATTGCTGGCTGGCAGCGTAGCCCGCCTGTACTGGGAGTGGCAAACCCAGGCGGCGTTAAACACGGTCTTGCAGCAAATCGAAAAAGAGCAGAACACCATTATCGCGACCGATCGCCAGCTATATCAGAACGGGATTACTTCTTCAGTTGAAGGTGTGGAAACCGATATTAATGCCAGCAAAATCCGGCAGCAGCTCAACGATGTCGCGGGGAAAATGAAAATTATTGAGGCACGGTTAAGTGCGCTCACCAACCACCAGACAAAGTCATTGAAGCTTAAACCGGTCGCGTTGCCGAAAGTGGCAAGCCAGCTTCCTGATGAACTGGGGTACTCCTTACTGGCCCGGCGGGCAGATTTGCAGGCGGCGCACTGGTACGTTGAGTCATCGCTAAGCACCATTGATGCGGCAAAAGCGGCATTTTATCCTGACATCAACCTGATGGCCTTCCTGCAACAGGATGCGTTGCACTTAAGCGATCTGTTCCGTCATTCCGCGCAGCAAATGGGCGTTACGGCAGGCCTGACGCTACCCATTTTCGATAGTGGTCGTCTTAACGCCAATCTCGATATCGCAAAAGCCGAAAGCAACTTGTCTATCGCCAGCTACAACAAAGCGGTGGTTGAAGCGGTGAATGACGTGGCGCGGGCAGCCAGTCAGGTTCAGACACTGGCGGAGAAAAACCAGCATCAGGCGCAAATTGAGCGCGATGCCTTGCGTGTGGTAGGTCTTGCGCAGGCGCGCTTTAACGCGGGCATCATTGCTGGTTCCCGCGTCAGCGAAGCCAGAATCCCCGCGCTGCGTGAGCGGGCCAATGGCCTGTTATTGCAAGGGCAGTGGCTGGATGCCTCCATTCAACTCACTGGTGCGTTGGGCGGGGGTTACAAACGCTGATGATATGTGACTTCTATACTTAACGTTTATTCAGCGTTAAGTGGAGAACTCGATGGCACAGGTAGCGATTATTACCGCCTCCGATTCGGGGATCGGCAAAGAGTGCGCGTTATTACTGGCGCAGCAAGGGTTTGATATTGGCATTACCTGGCACTCAGATGAAGAAGGGGCAAAAGATACCGCGCGTGAGGTAGTTAGCCACGGCGTACGTGCGGAGATTGTGCAGCTGGATCTCGGTAAACTGCCAGAAGGTGCGCAGGCGCTGGAGAAACTCATTCAACGGCTGGGGCGTATTGATGTGCTGGTGAATAATGCGGGCGCAATGACCAAAGCGCCGTTTCTTGATATGGCTTTCGATGAGTGGCGCAAGATTTTTACCGTTGATGTCGATGGTGCATTTTTATGCTCACAAATTGCGGCCCGCCAGATGGTGAAACAAGGGCAGGGCGGTCGCATCATCAACATTACGTCGGTACATGAACATACGCCGCTGCCGGATGCCAGCGCCTACACAGCCGCTAAACATGCGCTCGGTGGGTTAACCAAAGCGATGGCGCTGGAGCTGGTCAGACATAAGATTTTGGTGAACGCAGTCGCGCCTGGGGCGATCGCCACGCCAATGAATGGCATGGATGACAGCGACGTGAAGCCCGACGCGGAGCCTTCGATTCCTCTGCGGCGTTTTGGCGCAACGCATGAGATTGCCAGCCTGGTAGCGTGGCTGTGCTCAGAGGGCGCAAATTACACCACCGGGCAGTCGTTGATAGTGGATGGCGGCTTTATGTTGGCGAATCCGCAGTTCAACCCAGAATAGCGCAGTGAGGTGCGTGGTTATTTCAATGGGTAAAATTTTGGTAGGCATGATAAGACGCACAAGCGTCGCATCAGGCATGGTGCCCCGGATGTCGGATGCGGCGCGAACGCCTTATCCAGGGCAATGGTTTTACGCCTGATTATCCGGCTTTTTCTTCCCGCGCCGTTTCAGCCACCAGCGCACGCCTACCACCAGAACCACGACCAGAATCAACCAGACCCAGTGCTTCAAATGCTGATCGAGATTGTGCAACCACGGCGCAATCACCTGACCACCAGCGTAACCGATAGTGGTAAAAATCAACGCCCAGGCAAATGCGCCGAGAATATTCAGCGGCAGAAAGATTTTCGGCGGCAGCTGGCTGGCACCAATCAGCGTCGGGCCAATCACCCGAAAGCCATACATAAAGCGCGTACCAATGACAAACAGATACGGATGGCGTTGGATAAGTTTCTGCGCCCGCTCAATTTTATCCTGATGTTTCGAGAAACGGCGTAACAGCTTGCCGCCAAACCGCCGCCCGCACAGATAGAGCACCTGGTCGCCAATCATGCCGCCAAGCGCCACAGAAAGTACCACCAGCGGGAACTTTAATAGCCCCTGATGCGCCGCAACGCCTCCCAGCAAAGTCACGGTTTCACCTTCCGCCAGGCTACCGATCACCAGCGCGGCATAACCATATTGTGAGATAAGTGTATTGAGATCCATAGGCCAGTCTGTCTCCCTTTGGTTGCCAGTAAGCATACACCCTGTGAATCATTCACGCTGAAAAAGGACGTTCATCAGACAGTGAAAATTACATGGGCGAACAAAAAATAATCACAAGCTGACTTATACTTGAACTGTCAGGTTCATGAACTCACAACAAGGGGGCGGTATGAGCCATGTCTGGGGACTGTTTTCCCATCCCGATCGTGAAATGCAGGTGATTAATCGCGAAAACGAAACGATTTCTCACCATTACACCCACCACGTTTTGCTGATGGCGGCGATTCCGGTGATTTGCGCCTTCATTGGCACTACACAGATTGGCTGGAATTTTGGCGATGGCACTATCCTGAAGTTATCCTGGTTTACCGGACTGGCGCTGGCTGTCTTGTTTTACGGCGTTATGCTGGCTGGGGTCGCGGTGATGGGGCGGGTCATCTGGTGGATGGCGCGCAATTACCCGCAGCGTCCGTCACTTGCGCACTGCATGGTCTTCGCGGGCTACGTTGCAACTCCGCTGTTTTTAAGCGGTCTGGTGGCGCTTTATCCGCTGGTCTGGTTGTGTGCGCTGGTCGGCACGGTGGCGCTGTTTTACACCGGCTACATGCTTTATCTCGGTATTCCGAGCTTCCTGAATATCAACAAAGAGGAAGGCCTTAGCTTCTCCAGTTCGACGCTGGCGATTGGCGTGCTGGTACTGGAAGTGCTGCTCGCCCTTACCGTTATACTATGGGGCTACGGTTATCGTTTGTTCTAGAAAGTTCTTTGACGTTGCATTGCTGGCGTAAATGTCAGCAATGCAGCATTTCCTCACGATTCTCCTTTGACGATCGCACTTTTTGCTCGTTATGATGGCGTCGCTAGCCTCAGTAAATCCTTACTCCGGCGGTGCGCAACCCGTGCGCGTGAACCACTATCTGAATGCTCATCATGCCGAAATTTCGAGTTTCTTTATTTAGCCTGGCCCTGATGCTGGCTGTGCCTTTGGCACCGCAGGCCGTTGCGAAAACGGCAGCCGCTACCACCGCTTCACAACCGGAAATTGCCTCCGGTAGCGCGATGATTGTTGATCTGAATACCAACAAAGTGATCTATTCGAACCACCCGGATCTGGTGCGTCCGATTGCGTCTATCAGCAAATTAATGACCGCGATGGTTGTGCTGGATGCACGACTGCCGCTGGATGAAAAACTAAAAGTGGATATCAGCCAGACGCCGGAGATGAAAGGGGTCTATTCGCGCGTACGACTGAATAGCGAAATCAGCCGTAAAGATATGCTGTTGCTGGCGCTGATGTCTTCAGAAAACCGCGCGGCGGCAAGCCTTGCGCACCATTATCCCGGTGGTTACAAAGCCTTTATTAAGGCAATGAATGCGAAAGCGAAATCGCTCGGAATGAACAACACGCGCTTTGTTGAACCTACCGGATTGTCGGTGCATAACGTTTCAACTGCCCGTGACTTAACCAAACTGCTCATTGCCAGCAAACAATATCCGTTGATCGGGCAGTTAAGTACTACCCGGGAAGATATGGCAACCTTCTCTAACCCGACGTATACGCTGCCGTTCCGCAATACTAACCATCTGGTGTATCGCGATAACTGGAATATTCAGTTAACCAAAACCGGTTTTACCAATGCGGCGGGCCATTGTCTGGTGATGCGTACGGTTATCAATAATAAACCGGTGGCGCTGGTAGTGATGGATGCGTTTGGCAAATATACCCATTTTGCCGATGCCAGCCGCCTGCGTACCTGGATTGAAACCGGTAAAGTGATGCCTGTTCCAGCAGCAGCGTTGAGCTATAAAAAACAAAAAGCCGCCCAAATGGCGGCGGCGGGGCAGACGGCACAGAACGATTAAGTGAATGACGGATGGCGATACTATGCCATCCGTAATTTTTACTCCACTTCCTGCCAGTTTTTCCGCTTACTGGTTTTACCGATCCCCGGATTCATACTGTTGGTCGGATCGTTCTCGCGATAAAACTTCTGCAACGTCTCCGGTGCTTTATACAAATGACCGACGTTATGCTCGGCAGGGTATTGCGCGCCGCGCTGCTGTAGCAGTTCCAGCATCTGTTCTTTTAACGCATGCACATCCACGCCTTTTTTCACTATGTAATCCTGATGGAAGACATAGCACATAAAATGGCCGTAATAGAGCTTGTGCACCAGCTGGCTGTCGATCTCCGGCGGTAAATGCTCATACCACTCGGTGTCGTTACGCCGCAGAGCGATATCCAACGCCAGAATGTCTTCGACTTCATCGGAATGCACCGCCTGATAACGAATTGCTGCGCCCGCAGCGGCGAAACGGTGTAAAAACGCTTTGCTGCCTTCCTCCGGCGTACAGACAAAGAAATCGCCTTCGGCCTGTTTGAAATAATCCACCAACCACGATTTGGCTTCGCCCACGCCATCGCCCGCCATTTTTAACAGCAGATGATGCTCGTATTTATCGCGCCAGTTTTTCATGCGCGGCGGTAAATGGCTGGGGAACAGGTGACCGAATTTTTGCATCGCACGGTCAGTAAAATGCGGACGGAAGAATTTCACTTTCTCCAGCATCGCATCGGTGCGTCCCTTGAGATTAAAGAAGAACGGCATCTTGTCGGTGCCTAACTTATCAATCATCAGGAAGGTGTCTTTGCCGTATTTTTCCGCAATATCGTAGATATCCCGGTGCATATATTCCCCGGCAACCGGCAGATTTTCGAAGTTAGCCAGAATATGACGGCGGATTTCGGTCAGCACTTCCGGCTGGTTGGTGCCGATATAAAACACCTGCTGATTTTTTTCCGCTTCGAAGGTATCTAGACGTACCGCAAAGACGGCCAGCTTCCCGGCGCAACCAGAAGATTCAAATAACCGATCAGGATCGGCGTTATAACGTGCGGGCGTGTCGGCTTCAATATCACGAACGCGGTGGACATAGTCATAATCGTGGGCGTGACGACCATCGTGACGCACATCGTCATCTTTGATGCGATCATCATCCAGCTTGCTAAGGATCTGCTCCGGCGTTTCGCCCAGATCAATCCCCAGATGGTTCACCAGCGTCAGTTTGCCGTCTTCATTTATACGCGCGAATAACGACATTTCGGTATACGCCGGGCCACGTTGCACCAGCGAGCCGCCGGAGTTGTTACAAATACCGCCGATAACCGATGCGCCTATACACGACGATCCAATCACCGAGTGCGGTTCGCGTCCCAGCGGTTTGAGGGCTTTTTCCAGCGAATAGAGCGTGGTGCCCGGATAGGCCAGCACCTGTTCGCCCTTGCCAAGAACGTGCAGCTTGTCGAGACGCAGGGTGCTGATGATCACGATATCGCGATCATAGTCGTTACCGTTTGGCGTCGATCCTTCGGTCAGGCCTGTATTGGCAGCCTGCATCAGAATAATTTTGTCGGCGGTGACACAGGCTTTCAGCACCCGCCACAATTCCAGTAGTGAGCCAGGGAAAACGACAGCCAGCGCGTCGCCCTGACCAGAACGGAAGCCCTTGCGATAGCGGGCCGTTTTTGCGGGATCGGTGAGCAGGTGTGAATGACCGACCAGACGGGCAAGTTCATTCAAAAAGGCTTTATTATCAGTTGTTGTCATGGAAGACATTTTCCACTCCTTGTGGTGGCGAAAAAATATCACAAACTAGAATAGCGCCTTGTATGACAATTCAGCGAGTGAATATTTTGAAAATTCAGACAATAAACTGAGCATTCTTTTTCTCTCTCCATCATGCTTATGGCAAACTACGGTTTTTGCACCATTTTCGCTGCCTCGTCGGGCAACAGAGGAAGAAAAATCCATATGAAATGGCTATGTTCAGTAGGAATCGCGGTGAGTCTGGCCCTGCAGCCAGCACTGGCGGATGATTTATTCGGCAACCATCCATTAACGCCCGAAGCGCGGGATGCGTTCGTCACCGAACTGCTTAAGAAAATGACAGTTGATGAGAAAATTGGTCAGCTGCGCTTAATCAGCGTCGGCCCGGATAACCCGAAAGAGGCGATCCGCGAGATGATCAAAGACGGTCAGGTTGGGGCG
The DNA here is from genome assembly GCF_022354085.1 of Shigella dysenteriae. NCBI lineage: Bacteria > Pseudomonadati > Pseudomonadota > Gammaproteobacteria > Enterobacterales > Enterobacteriaceae > Shigella > Shigella dysenteriae. The sequence goes on along the minus strand of NZ_CP055055.1, from coordinate 3,046,647 downwards.
ATTTTCAACACCGTAACCCGTCAGGATATCCGCGCCATGCAGGATCAGGTGATGGAATTAAGCCGCCTGAAAATTCCTCTTTTCTTTGCTTACGACGTGCTGCACGGTCAGCGCACGGTGTTCCCGATTAGCCTCGGTCTGGCCTCGTCTTTTAACCTCGATGCAGTGAAAACGGTCGGACGTGTCTCTGCTTATGAAGCGGCAGATGATGGCCTGAATATGACCTGGGCACCGATGGTCGATGTCTCGCGCGATCCGCGCTGGGGACGTGCTTCCGAAGGTTTTGGCGAAGATACGTATCTCACCTCAACAATGGGTAAAACCATGGTGGAAGCGATGCAGGGTAAAAGCCCGGCAGATCGCTACTCGGTGATGACCAGCGTCAAACACTTTGCCGCATACGGCGCGGTAGAAGGCGGTAAAGAGTACAACACCGTCGATATGAGTCCGCAGCGCCTGTTTAATGATTATATGCCGCCGTACAAAGCGGGGCTGGACGCAGGCAGCGGCGCGGTGATGGTGGCGCTGAACTCGCTGAACGGCACGCCAGCCACCTCCGATTCCTGGCTGCTGAAAGATGTTCTGCGCGACCAGTGGGGCTTTAAAGGCATCACCGTTTCCGATCACGGTGCAATCAAAGAGCTGATTAAACATGGCACGGCGGCAGACCCGGAAGATGCGGTGCGCGTGGCGCTGAAATCCGGAATCAACATGAGTATGAGCGACGAGTATTACTCGAAGTATCTGCCTGGGTTGATCAAATCCGGCAAAGTGACGATGGAAGAGCTGGACGATGCTGCCCGCCATGTACTGAACGTTAAATATGATATGGGATTGTTTAACGACCCATACAGCCATTTGGGGCCGAAAGAGTCTGACCCGGTGGATACCAATGCCGAAAGCCGCCTGCACCGTAAAGAAGCGCGTGAAGTGGCGCGTGAAAGCCTGGTGTTGCTGAAAAACCGTCTCGAAACGTTACCGCTGAAAAAATCGGCCACCATTGCGGTGGTTGGGCCACTGGCGGACAGTAAACGTGACGTGATGGGCAGCTGGTCCGCAGCCGGTGTTGCCGATCAATCCGTGACCGTACTGACCGGGATTAAAAATGCCGTCGGTGAAAACGGTAAAGTGCTGTATGCCAAAGGGGCGAACGTTACCAGTGACAAAGGCATTATCGATTTCCTGAATCAGTATGAAGAAGCGGTCAAAGTCGATCCGCGTTCGCCGCAAGAGATGATTGATGAAGCGGTGCAGACGGCGAAACAATCTGATGTGGTGGTGGCTGTAGTCGGTGAAGCACAGGGGATGGCGCACGAGGCCTCCAGTCGTACCGATATTACTATTCCGCAAAGCCAACGTGACTTGATTGCGGCGCTGAAAGCCACCGGTAAACCGCTGGTGCTGGTGCTGATGAACGGGCGTCCGCTGGCGCTGGTGAAAGAAGATCAGCAGGCTGATGCGATTCTGGAAACCTGGTTTGCGGGGACGGAAGGCGGTAATGCAATTGCCGATGTGTTGTTTGGCGATTACAACCCGTCCGGCAAGCTGCCGATGTCCTTCCCGCGTTCTGTCGGGCAGATCCCGGTGTACTACAGCCATCTGAATACCGGGCGTCCGTATAATGCCGACAAGCCGAACAAATACACTTCGCGTTATTTTGATGAAGCTAACGGGGCGCTGTATCCGTTCGGCTATGGTCTGAGCTATACCACTTTCACCGTCTCTGATGTGAAACTTTCTGCGCCGACCATGAAGCGTGACGGCAAAGTAACTGCCAGCGTGCAGGTGACGAACACCGGTAAGCGCGAAGGGGCCACGGTAGTGCAGATGTACTTGCAGGATGTGACGGCTTCCATGAGTCGTCCGGTGAAACAGCTGAAAGGCTTTGAGAAAATCACCCTGAAACCGGGCGAAACTCAGACCGTTAGCTTCCCGATTGATATCGAGGCGCTGAAGTTCTGGAATCAACAGATGAAATATGACGCCGAGCCTGGCAAGTTCAATGTATTTATCGGCACTGATTCCGCACGCGTTAAGAAAGGCGAGTTTGAGTTGCTGTAATGCTTTTGTAAGGGCGCGACGTTTGCGCCCTTTGCCTGATGTTCATATCTTAACTTGCTGAATTTTCGCCCTTTGTAGGCCGGATAAGGCGTTTACGCCGCATCCGGCAAGAAACGCCGGGCAAAATATGCCCTTTAAGTATTTATCTGATTCTGCAACTGAATCCTTCCGCTCAGGCTAACTCTGTCATTATCAACTATGCTTTTCTCTTAATTCGCTGAAAACAACAGTAAAAGAATGAGGAAAGCATCATGCCACTCTCAAAGGTCTGGGCAGGTTCACTGGTTTTGTTGGCAGCCGTGAGCCTGCCGCTGCACGCGGCTTCCCCCGTTAAAGTCGGTTCAAAAATCGATACCGAAGGCGCGCTGCTCGGCAATATCATTTTGCAGGTACTCGAAAGCCACGGCGTACAGACGGTGAATAAAGTGCAACTCGGAACGACTCCTGTGGTGCGCGGGGCGATTACTTCCGGTGAACTGGATATCTATCCGGAATATACCGGCAATGGCGCGTTTTTCTTTAAAGATGAAAACGATGCAGCGTGGAAAAACGCGCAGCAAGGTTACGAGAAAGTCAAAAAACTCGATGCAGAGCAAAACAAGTTAATCTGGCTGACGCCCGCACCTGCAAATAACACCTGGACCATCGCCGTGCGTCAGGATGTGGCAGAGAAAAACAAACTCACTTCGCTTGCTGACCTGAGTCGTTATCTGAAAGAGGGCGGCACCTTCAAACTGGCAGCCTCGGCTGAGTTTATCGAACGCGCCGATGCGTTACCCGCGTTTGAAAAAGCCTACGACTTTAAACTCGATCAGGATCAGTTACTGTCACTGGCTGGCGGCGACACGGCGGTAACGATTAAAGCCGCTGCCCAGCAAACCTCTGGCGTTAATGCCGCAATGGCTTACGGCACTGACGGTCCGGTCGCGGCGCTGGGGCTGCAAACCTTAAGCGATCCGCAAGGCGTGCAACCTATCTACGCGCCTGCACCAGTGGTGCGTGAGTCGGTGTTGAAAGAGTATCCGCAAATGGCACAGTGGCTACAGCCAGTCTTCGCCAGCCTCGATGAAAAAACATTGCAGCAACTGAATGCCAGCATTGCAGTGGAAGGACTGGATGCCAAAAAAGTGGCTGCCGACTACCTGAAACAAAAAGGGTGGACGAAGTAATTTCCCGTGACTTATCTACGTATTAATCCTGTTCTGGCGCTGCTGCTGTTGCTGACGGCAATCGCAGCGGCGCTGCCGTTTATCAGTTACGCGCCTAATCGTTTAGTCTCGGGTGAAGGGCGTCATCTCTGGCAACTGTGGCCGCAAACGATCTGGATGCTGGTGGGCGTTGGTTGCGCCTGGCTGACAGCCTGTTTTATTCCCGCTAAAAAAGGCAGCATTTTTGCACTCATTCTGGCGCAATTCGTCTTCGTATTGCTGGTGTGGGGAGCAGGAAAGGCGGCGACCCAACTGGCTCAAAATGGCAGTGCGCTGGCGCGTACCAGCCTCGGCAGTGGTTTCTGGCTGGCCGCGGCGCTGGCATTGCTGGCCTGTAGTGATGCCATCCGCCGAATCTCCACGCATCCGCTGTGGCGCTGGTTGTTGCATATGCAGATTGCCATTATTCCGCTGTGGTTGCTGTACTCCGGCACGCTTAACGATCTCTCACTAATGAAAGAATACGCCAACCGTCAGGATGTGTTTGACGACGCGCTGGCACAACATCTGACGTTGCTGTTTGGTGCGGTGCTGCCTGCGTTAGTGATTGGTGTGCCGTTGGGCATCTGGTGCTACTTTTCCACCGCTCGGCAGGGGGCGATTTTTTCTCTGCTCAATGTCATTCAGACCGTGCCTTCGGTTGCGCTCTTTGGCCTGCTGATTGCGCCGCTTGCCGGACTGGTTACGGCCTTTCCGTGGCTGGGGAAGCTTGGCATAGCAGGAACCGGAATGACACCCGCACTGATTGCGCTGGTGCTCTATGCCTTGCTGCCGCTGGTGCGCGGCGTGGTAGTCGGCTTGAACCAGATCCCGCGCGATGTGTTGGAGAGCGCCAGAGCGATGGGCATGAGCGGAGCGCAGCGATTCCTGCATGTTCAGTTACCGCTGGCGTTACCGGTATTTCTGCGCAGCCTGCGGGTGGTGATGGTGCAAACTGTAGGCATGGCGGTGATTGCGGCGTTAATCGGCGCAGGCGGTTTTGGTGCGCTGGTTTTCCAGGGGCTGCTAAGCAGCGCCATTGATTTAGTGTTGCTGGGGGTGATCCCGGTAATTGTTCTGGCGGTGCTGATCGATGCGCTGTTCGATTTACTAATCGCACTGTTGAAGGTGAAACGTAATGATTGAATTTAGCCATGTCAGCAAACTGTTCGGCGCACAAAAAGCCGTTAACGATCTCAATCTCAATTTTCAGGAAGGGAGTTTTTCGGTGCTGATTGGCACATCTGGCTCCGGCAAATCCACCACCCTGAAAATGATTAACCGCCTGGTGGAACATGACAGCGGAGAGATCCGCTTTGCCGGAGAAGAAATTCGCTCGCTGCCAGTACTGGAGTTGCGCCGCCGGATGGGCTATGCCATTCAATCTATTGGCCTGTTCCCCCACTGGAGCGTGGCGCAAAACATCGCTACCGTGCCGCAATTACAAAAATGGTCGCGGGCGCGGATTGACGATCGTATCGACGAATTAATGGCGCTACTGGGGCTGGAGTCAAATTTACGTGAGCGTTATCCGCATCAGCTTTCCGGTGGTCAGCAGCAACGTGTGGGAGTAGCGCGCGCACTGGCTGCCGATCCGCAAGTCTTACTGATGGATGAACCTTTTGGCGCACTGGACCCGGTAACGCGCGGCGCGTTGCAACAAGAGATGACGCGCATTCACCGTTTGCTGGGGCGCACTATTGTGCTGGTCACTCATGATATTGATGAGGCGCTACGGCTGGCAGAACATCTGGTATTGATGGATCACGGTGAAGTGGTGCAGCAGGGGAATCCGCTGACGATGCTGACTCGTCCGGCGAATGATTTTGTCCGCCAGTTTTTTGGACGTAGTGAACTGGGTGTGCGCCTGCTTTCGTTACGTAGTGTGGCGGATTACGTGCGTCGCGAAGAACGAGCAGAAGGTGAGGCACTGGCAGAAGAGATGACGCTACGCGATGCGCTCTCTCTGTTTGTCGCGCGGGGATGCGAGGTGCTGCCGGTGGTGAACACGCAGGGCCAGCCTTGCGGAACGCTGCATTTTCAGGATCTGCTGGTGGAGGCGTAAGCGTATGAAGATGTTGCGCGATCCGCTGTTCTGGCTCATTGCTTTGTTTGTGGCACTGATTTTCTGGCTGCCTTACAGCCAGCCGCTGTTTGCTGCCTTGTTCCCACAACTGCCACGACCCGTTTATCAGCAAGAAAGTTTTGCAGCTCTGGCACTGGCTCATTTCTGGCTGGTGGGAATTTCGAGTTTGTTTGCGGTGATCATTGGCACTGGTGCCGGAATTGCAGTCACTCGCCCGTGGGGCGCGGAATTTCGCCCACTGGTGGAAACTATTGCCGCCGTTGGGCAGACTTTTCCGCCTGTCGCAGTGCTGGCGATTGCTGTTCCGGTGATAGGCTTTGGTCTGCAACCAGCGATTATCGCCTTGATCCTTTATGGTGTGCTGCCCGTCCTGCAGGCGACACTTGCCGGGCTGGGAGCGATTGATGCCAGCGTGACAGAAGTTGCGAAAGGTATGGGAATGAGTCGTGGTCAGCGACTGCGTAAGGTCGAGCTACCGCTGGCGGCTCCGGTGATTCTGGCGGGCGTGCGAACTTCGGTGATTATCAACATTGGTACGGCGACGATCGCCTCAACGGTAGGGGCCAGCACGCTGGGTACGCCCATCATCATCGGGCTTAGCGGATTTAATACCGCGTATGTGATCCAGGGGGCGTTACTGGTGGCACTGGCGGCGATCATCGCAGACCGCCTGTTTGAAAGGCTGGTGCAGGCGCTTAGCCAGCACGCAAAATAAAGGTATAACCTGCGAGCATGACGCCACCAATTCCGCCTAACGCCATAAACAGGAACAGGGCGATGACCCCAATTTTAGCTATGCGCATAATGCACTCCTTATGTTAACGAAAGGATTGTACAGTAAAGCGCATTTGTTAACGAATCATTAAATGCCGAGTGGGAAAATATCATAGCCTTGTTCTTGCCAACTGGTGAGTTGCTGCTGTTGGGCGGAGGTTCGATTTTCACCGCACCACACCAGCAATGTACGACCTTCGAATAGTTCAGGGCGTAGTTGATTGAGCGAGTGGGCGAGGACATCAATGCGCCATCCTTGTTGACTGGCAATCCAGCCCTCCAGCCACAGACGGGTGGTATCCTGAATATTCCAGCCAACCACCAGCGCATCTTTACCCTGTTTTTTACGTGCCGAAGCCAGACAAATGGCGATGTAGTTGATCAGTACGCCGTCGAGGATCGCCAGCAGCGCCTGGAGAGTCGGTTGTTGGCATTGAAGTCGTCGGCGCAGAGGAATAAACAGATGTGTGGTGAGTGTCTGGGCGGGGTAATCCTGACCGCGCTCTTTGATCCACGTTCGCAGGCTATGCAGATTGCCGCTTTGCAGGTAGGTCAGTAATGTTTCTTGCTGATCGCGCCAGCCGTTCTGCACATCAACATTTTCATTACTGAGCAGCATTTTAACTTTGCTGACCTGCACGCCGTTGTCGATCCAGCGTTTGATCTCGCGGATACGGTCAATATCGGCATCGTTGAACAGCCGATGACCGCCGTCTGTCCGTTGCGGTTTCAGCAATCCGTAACGCCTCTGCCACGCGCGTAACGTGACAGGGTTAATATCACAAAGCAACGCCACTTCACCAATTGTGTAAAGCGCCATCGTCTCACCCTTGCTCGCGAGGTCCCGGTTTAACTTTAGACGCAGTTTTGCGAACCAGGTAGTTTTGCCCGTTTTTTGTGCATTTATAGGGTGATTTTATTTTTGCCAGGCGATTTTGAGTGATCGTACTCACGAATTCTCATTTTTCTGCAAGAGTTCAAAGAAAGTTAAACGCAGGCAATGTATGTTACGCGTTTTAAAGGGAAGTGTGGTTTGCGGGTATGTACGATTTTAATCTGGTGTTGCTGCTGCTTCAGCAGATGTGCGTTTTTTTAGTCATTGCATGGTTAATGAGTAAAACGCCATTATTCATACCGTTAATGCAGGTCACGGTTCGTCTGCCGCATAAGTTTCTCTGCTACATCGTCTTTTCCATCTTCTGCATCATGGGCACCTGGTTTGGGTTGCACATTGACGATTCTATTGCCAATACCCGTGCGATAGGCGCGGTAATGGGCGGCTTACTCGGCGGTCCGGTCGTCGGTGGGCTGGTTGGCCTGACCGGCGGGTTACATCGATATTCGATGGGGGGCATGACCGCGCTAAGTTGCATGATCTCGACCATCGTTGAAGGATTACTCGGTGGCCTGGTACACAGCATCCTGATCCGCCGCGGGCGCACTGATAAAGTCTTTAACCCCATTACCGCCGGTGCCGTCACGTTCGTCGCTGAAATGGTGCAAATGTTGATCATCCTGGCGATCGCCCGACCTTATGAAGATGCGGTGCGTCTGGTGAGTAATATTGCTGCGCCAATGATGGTCACCAATACCGTCGGCGCGGCGCTGTTTATGCGTATATTGCTCGATAAACGCGCGATGTTTGAAAAATACACTTCAGCTTTTTCTGCCACTGCGCTGAAAGTGGCGGCCTCGACGGAAGGCATTTTGCGCCAGGGGTTTAACGAAGTGAACAGCATGAAAGTGGCACAGGTGCTGTATCAGGAGCTGGATATTGGTGCAGTCGCGATTACCGATCGAGAGAAATTGCTGGCCTTTACCGGAATTGGTGACGACCACCATTTACCCGGCAAACCGATTTCTTCGACTTATACCTTAAAAGCGATTGAAACCGGTGAAGTGGTCTACGCTGATGGCAACGAAGTACCTTACCGTTGCTCTTTGCATCCGCAATGCAAACTGGGGTCGACGCTGGTAATTCCGTTACGTGGTGAAAATCAGCGGGTGATGGGCACCATCAAATTGTATGAAGCCAAAAACCGTTTATTCAGTTCAATCAACCGCACGTTGGGTGAGGGGATTGCGCAATTGCTTTCGGCGCAGATCCTTGCCGGGCAATATGAGCGGCAAAAAGCGATGCTCACCCAGTCAGAGATCAAACTGCTTCACGCCCAGGTGAATCCCCATTTTTTGTTTAATGCGCTTAACACCATTAAAGCGGTGATCCGCCGCGACAGCGAACAGGCCAGCCAGCTGGTGCAGTATCTTTCCACTTTTTTCCGCAAAAACTTAAAGCGGCCTTCGGAGTTTGTTACTCTCGCCGACGAAATTGAACATGTGAACGCTTATCTGCAAATTGAAAAGGCGCGCTTCCAGTCGCGGTTGCAGGTCAACATTGCTATTCCGCAAGAATTATCCCAGCAGCAATTGCCCGCGTTTACCCTGCAACCGATAGTGGAAAACGCCATTAAACATGGGACATCACAACTGCTGGATACAGGGCGAGTGGCAATCAGCGCCCGACGTGAGGGGCAACATTTGATGCTGGAGATCGAAGACAATGCCGGTTTGTATCAACCGGTAACCAATGCCAGTGGGCTGGGGATGAATCTGGTGGATAAGCGTTTACGTGAACGGTTTGGCGATGACTATGGGATAAGCGTCGCCTGTGAGCCTGATAGTTACACCCGAATAACGTTACGACTACCATGGAGGGACGAGGCATGATTAAAGTCTTAATTGTCGATGATGAACCGTTAGCACGGGAGAACCTGCGCGTATTTTTGCAGGAGCAGAGCGATATTGAAATCGTTGGTGAGTGTTCAAACGCCGTGGAAGGAATCGGCGCGGTGCATAAACTGCGCCCGGATGTGCTGTTTCTCGATATCCAGATGCCGCGCATCAGTGGTCTGGAAATGGTGGGGATGCTTGATCCGGAACATCGCCCGTATATTGTTTTTCTCACCGCGTTTGACGAATACGCTATTAAAGCCTTTGAAGAACATGCCTTTGATTATCTGCTGAAGCCAATTGATGAAGCGCGACTGGAGAAAACGCTGGCGCGATTGCGTCAGGAGCGCAGCAAGCAGGATGTTTCGCTGTTACCGGAAAATCAACAGGCGCTGAAATTTATCCCTTGTACGGGGCATAGTCGGATTTATTTGCTGCAAATGAAAGATGTGGCATTTGTCAGCAGTCGGATGAGCGGTGTCTACGTTACCAGCCACGAAGGGAAAGAGGGCTTTACCGAATTGACATTACGTACTCTGGAAAGTCGTACACCACTACTGCGCTGCCATCGTCAGTATCTGGTTAACCTCGCGCATTTACAGGAGATTCGTCTGGAAGATAACGGCCAGGCCGAGTTGATTTTGCGTAATGGCTTAACCGTGCCGGTCAGCCGCCGTTATCTGAAAAGCTTAAAAGAGGCGATTGGCCTGTAAAAGACTGCTAAAATGGCTTTTTGCCTCATCAACACCTGAAGGCCTCATGCTAAGTAACGATATTCTGCGCAGCGTGCGCTACATTTTGAAAGCCAATAATAATGACCTGGTGCGTATTCTGGCGCTGGGTAATGTCGAAGCCACCGCGGAACAGATCGCCGTCTGGCTACGTAAAGAAGACGAAGAGGGTTTTCAGCGTTGTCCGGACATTGTTTTGTCGTCATTCCTCAATGGCCTGATTTATGAAAAACGCGGCAAGGATGAGTCTGCTCCGGCACTGGAGCCGGAACGTCGCATTAATAACAACATCGTGCTGAAAAAATTACGCATCGCGTTTTCGCTGAAAACCGATGACATTCTGGCGATCCTCACCGAACAGCAGTTCCGCGTTTCGATGCCGGAAATTACGGCGATGATGCGTGCACCGGATCATAAAAACTTCCGCGAATGCGGCGATCAATTTTTACGTTATTTTCTGCGTGGACTGGCAGCGCGCCAGCATGTGAAGAAAAGCTAAGACGGGTATGGCGGCCATGCGCAAACATGGCCGCCGACAGATTATTTCACTTCTTTAAAACCAGAGGCTTTCATCACCAGTTCCATTTGCGCCATAGTGATACCTTTTTTGGCATCTTCAGCAGAAACGTTGATTCCTGAAATACCCTGCAGGGCTTTAAAATCCACTTTTTCCATATCGATAGTCACGTTTTCCTGCGCGTAGGTATCGGTATAGGTTAATTTTTCTTCAACACCCGCGATGTTTTTGTATTTGGCGCTTAACGGCTCAAGTGTCTTGGCAGCATCTTCTTTGGTGGTTGCACCAATGGAGGCAAATTGAATTTTGGTTTCAGAAGATTGCTTAAGCACCTTGTCACCTTTGTAGATATAGGTAATGGCAATTTCAGTGCCGTTCAGATTGGCGCTGAATTTCTTCGATTCTTCTTTGTCACCGCAGCCAGCAAGAGAGAAAACCAGAACAGATGCAACAACAAGGGAAAACAGCTTATTGAAAGCCTTCATGTAAAACTCCATTTTATTTAATCAAGGAACTGGTGACTCTCACCAGGGGCTATATAGGATATGCCTAATACCGTGGCGTGAGCAGTCCGGAACTGGAGTAGAACTCTTAGTAAAAAGCACTATTTCATCCTTGTTGCTGAAGCATGGGGAATAATTGTTCGCACAGCAAAACACCGTTATTCATTGCTTCTACCCGTGCCTCGCTTTCTGTATTACGAAATTGTCCCAACATATGTGCCAGCCGATAAAAACCCACCGCGGTGAGGTCATTCGCCAGCAACTCTGCCTGACCAATAACACTCTGTTCCTGATAGCGCCAGCCGTTATGGAGCAGTTGAATAAGTAATGCCTGGCAGCGCATCAGCAACTGATGAGCAGTAGACGGCACAGGCAGAACGCTGACAGAAGGTAGTGATGTCACCACAGGCGCAGTTTCTGCGTCCAGCGCCCAGGCACGAGTCTTTGTCATCATTACCTGTGGTTCCAGTGTCAATTGCCCATCAACAAAACTGACAAAGCCAGAAACCAGACACACGGGGTCGTCTGTTTGTTGCAAAAGCGCCGCCATGCGTTCAACGGCATAAGGCGCGCTGGCTGAGGCTGGCAGTGATAACGTCAGCAGATTATCTTCACCTTCGCCGCTGATTACCTGCGCATCCAGCGTCTGGCGGCTGCTATCCCAACCGAGAGAAATACACTCAGCGACCGGCAGAATAAATAAGTTATCGACCTGATTAAGAGGCCGTATGCAGGCGGGGGGACGCTGGCGTAAATATTCCCGCAAAGCCACAATGCCCGGCTGGCGTAACGGCGCGCTCAACATTTGCCAGGCATCAGGCGACAGCGGCACAACGCTGCTTAAGCGGTTGCGGGTAGCTAACAGCAGCTCGCCATCGGCACTGCGTTTTGCTGCTTGTGAAACAATTTGCCCGCCCGCCAGTGCGCCAGCCTGAAAACTAAACAGCCGACGCGTAGCTGCCGGTGAGTTTTCCTGTTCACTTCGTGGCCAACTGCGCGAAAGGTGCAAAATACTGCCGGTGTCGGGATCGGTAAACCAGATGCGTAAACCATACTGCTCAATATCCTGCCAGCAACGCATACCTAAAGACACCAGTCGCAGATGATCAAGCTTTGCTTCTCCGGCAATGCCAGCGCCAACGACCGTGCGCCACGGCACAGGAGGAACTTCACCGATACTGTCGCGCCGCGCCATCTCTTGTGCGCAATTTAATCGACTGTTTAATGCCGCAAGCTGACGTAAGCATTCTCCTGCATGATAGTGGCTGGCGCGGGCGTGGAAGGCATCAACGCTGGCGCGCAGTTGCCGTAGTGATTCACTCACCCAGCGCCAGTTGCAGCGTTCCGCCGCTTGCTGCGCGCGGCTGAAAGCGGCCTCGTAGTGAATAAGCGGCTGGCTGATGCCGCCCAGCCATAATGCCTGGCTTAGTTGCTGAACATATTGACGACACGCGTTGCCCTCTTCGCTGGCAAACGGATCGTCAGATGATGTGACGTGTTCGCTGCGCATCTGCCAGATTAAATGAGTAAATTCCGCTTGCTGAGTTTTGGCCTCGACGAAGGCCTGCACAGCCAGTACGACATGTTCGCAAAGTGTGCCTTCAATACAATCACAACGGGCGAAACGAATGCTGCTACGGGAATAAAAACGCACATCGCTCATCGGTAAGCGGGCTGAGGGAATTTCGCCAGGCGCACAGAACAACTCAATGGTGATGCCTTTAGCGACCAGCACCTGTGCACGTTTGCGGGTGGCATCGGGCAGGGTAGCCAGTTCTTCCAGCCAGATTGCAGGCTGCCACTCTTCTTCTTTTTCCGTGGGCCGGGTGGTGGCACAAAGTCGCTGATAACTTAACACCAGCATCACGCGATGACGGCACATGCCGCTAGCCCCGCAGGTGCACTGAGCCTCTTTCAGTGCCTGGCCGTTCGCCAGCTGGGTACGGACACCGTCACTGAAGGTGGCGATTAAAGCGCCGTTCTCATGGCTGATTTCCGGGACGTTGCCATTTTCCAGTTCCTTAAGGCTGCGCTTAACAAAACCGGCATTGCTTAACGCCGTCAGGGCCTGCGGTGTCAGTTCTAATAATTCCGGACGTAGTGAATTCATGACTGAAGATTCTCCGCAAGCCATGATGCCAGTTCGCCCGGTGTCATGGCGGCTATTTGTGCGCCGACATTAACCAGCGCCTGGGCCGTATCGCGGTCATAGCAAGGCGTTGCTGTGCTATCGAGCGCCGCCAGTCCCAGCACTTTGATGCCGCTCTGGACACACTTTTTCACCTGATGCGTCAGCAATGATGATGAACCCCCTTCGTAAAAATCGCTCACGAGGATAATGACGCTTTTTGCTGGTTGTTCAATAAGTTGCCGACCATATTCCACGGCACTGGCGATATTGGTCCCGCCGCCCAACTGTACTTTCATTAATAACTCTACCGGATCGGCAACGTCTGCCGTGAGATCAACGACGCTTGTGTCAAACGCCACCAGATGGGTACGAATGCCGGGTAACTGCCACAAACAGGCCGCCATCACCGCAGAGTGGATCACCGAGTCCACCATCGATCCGCTTTGATCAACCAGTAAGACCAGTTGCCATTGTTCACTGTGGCGTTTAATGCGGCTGTTAAAGCGGGGGGATTCGATATACAACTTGCCGTGTTGCGGGTGCCAGTGTTGCAGGTTGGCGCGCAGAGTACTTTTGAAATCAAAGTTTCGCGCCAGTGGAATAAATGAGCGGCGACGGCGATCGCGGACACCAGAAAAAGCCTGATGAACTTCCTTTGCCAGTCGAGCCATAATTTCTTCAACAACCTGGCGCACTATCCGGCGGGCGGCAGCCAGTACTTCGGGGTTCATCAGATGTTTGGTGTGCAAAACGGCGCGTAGCAGGCTTTCAGAAGGCTGCATACGTTCCAGCACGTCGAGATTCGTCACCACATCTTCAATGCCGTAGCGCAGTACGGCATCGCTTTCCAGCCGCTCAATCACCTGTTGCGGAAACAGCGTGTGAATACTGTTGATCCACTCAGGGGTGGTGAGATTTGAGCCACCTAATCCACCGGAGCGTTCACCACGCTGGAGCCGTTCAGGATCGCGCCCATACAGCCACTCCAGCGCGTGGTCTATCTGCCGGGAGTTGTCATCCAGCCCACAAAGCGTCGTTTCTGCCGCTTCGCCAAGAATTAATCGCCAGCGTTGTAGCTCACGGGTGGTCAGAAGATCGTTCAGTTCAGACATGGAAAACTCCCCAGTTTTGCAGCGATGCCAGTGCCTGCTGTTCGAGTTGTTGATGATGTGCAATGGCTTGTGGTGGACAATGCAACGGCATTTGCAGCGCCGAAACGGGAAGTTGCGCCAGTTGATAATGCTCAAGCACCTGATGCGCCAGCGTCCCGCGTTCTCGTGGTGGTAGCCAGGCCATCGCCGCGCGTAAATCGGGCAGGGCATTGATAAAATTGGCATCACTCAGTTGATTTAAATGACTGCTGAAACCGGCGATAAATGCCGGCTGACAGGCCAGTTGATGGCGGGCCAGCGCCAGCAAACCGTGCAGCGCTTCGCCGGATTGTGCCGGGGATAACTGCGCCAGCATCGTCAGCGCCGCTTCGGTAATGGCGTTGGGATGTTCCAGACGCATCAGTGCGCTAAGAGCCGCGCCGCGATCCAGCGCCGGGGCATGAATCGCCTGACTGCGTCGCTCCAGTAAGGCTACCGCTGCAGAAAGAGAAACGCCGGGTAAATTAACGCCGCTATGTAGATCGCGCAGGATATGGCAAAGCGCCTGCCAGCTATGCAGGTGAGCGTGAAACTCCTTTTCATCCGGTTTGCCGTTGGATTCACACAGCCAGAGCGTGCGATCGATAGCCGCGCATAACGTCGTTTGTAATATCTGCGCGCCTTGCATACCGCTAATTTCATCCAGCCGCCATAAGGCATATAGCACTTCCAGCGCCTGGCCCATTTCGGCAAATTGATTTTCCTGGGCGATTAATAATGTGAGTTGCTCCAGTAATTGTTGACTGAAGGACGCCAGACCCGCTAACGCCGCCTGGCTAAGACATGTGGTGATACTGCCGATTCCACCCGCGTCCAGCATATCGGCTTCTAATTTATGGCGTGCGGCTTCCTGGAGTGTGGCACCAAAGCAGGCGGCCTCAATCAATGCCGCATGCTGGCTAAGCGGGCGGGTTAATTTCCAGCGTTCTTCACCGTTGCCTGCAAGTGTCAGTGTGCTTCCCTGCTGGCGTACAATCCCTGGGATCTCCAGTATTGCCAGCCGATGTAACACCTGACTTTGCGCTAGTCCATTGGGGTTAAAGCGATTTAAGGTAAGCTCCGCCGGAAGAGAGATTGCGGTACGTTCCAGTTCGCAGGTGACATCTTTTGGCAGAGGCGGTTGTGGCGTAGAAGGGGCAAGTTTACCGAATCCGTCACCCGCTAATGTGTCTATCAACGTTAGCAGAATCGGATCGGTGTCGGGATGAATAACTCCGCGATAGCTCCACGGCAACGGCGCGTTCAGGGCTTCTTTAATCAGCGAGCCTGCTATGGCATCCAGCCAGTCAGTGCGTAACGGTAGTGTATGACCGCGCAACTGTGCCAGCGCCATCGCATGCAGATGAGCGGCAGCCATATCCGCGGTCGAAGCAGGCAACTTGTGCTGGCGCAAACGGGTAAGGATAGTTTTTAGCAGTTGTTCACCGGCCTGCTGTAAGCCCCACTGCCAGCACCAGTTTTGCCAGACCGGGGCAGGCATACCGGAAAGGTATCCTGCCAGCACATCAAGGCGCTTTTCGCTGTATGGCGTGAGATAACAACCTGTAATGGCATCTGCCAGCGAGGGCAATTCCGGCGTGTTAATTTCCTGCGGGCATTCGCGCCACATCTTTGCCAGTGCCGAAGCATGCCAGCCGCCGCAGACGACTAACACGTCGCCATTGTTTTGCTGCATCGCCCATCCAATCCAGCGGGCCATAAAGGCTTCGCGCTGACGATTGAGCGCATCGCCGGGGGAGTCGCCCCGCAGTTGGGCAAAATAGCGCGCCAGTGCAGAGGGTAATGCAGTTTGCTGGCTTTCATCTTCGAACAAGTGATCCCACAGGGTGTCGCTGTTATCCATGCGGGTGGCACGCAGCAGCAAGGTCTGGCTTTCCTCTTGCGTATCAGGCGAATCGTCCTCTTCTTCACTCTGTGCCCAGCAAGGCAAATCGATGAAGTAAGTTTGTGCCTGAATACGACGAGCGGCTTGTAGCGCCTGCCACTCCGGCGAAAATTCAGCAAATGGCGTCCAGGCACCACGCCCGGGGGCTGCACCGTCCTGATACTGGCAATAACTGTAAATAGCTACCGGAAGCTGGTGGGCTAAAAACAGTTCGTCTACCCGGTCATTAAAATCAGCCGGGCCTTCAATCAACACGTATCGTGGCCGCTGGCTTTCGATTAACGATTTCACCAGCCGGGCGCAGGCCGGACTATGATGCCGGATGCCGACAATTAACGGCTCGCTCATGCATCTTTCCTCACGGCAGGCGGTGGCGGGCTTGATAATAAGCCTGCCAGTGAGCTTCTTTATGTGTGGCGACACGCTGTTCGAAGTAACGGCGCAGACGAGCGCGATCTCCTTCGTTATCTTTGACGATGGTTCCGGCAATACAGTCCACCAGGTCGGCAGGCTCCCCCGCGCGATTCGCTAAAAACCAGGCGCGGACGCCCACGGCGTGGGCCACGTTCACGGCTTCAGCCGTGGACATAATCGCTGTTAGTGTATCCATTGACGTTTTCTTTTCGCCGTTGGCACGCAGATCGCGGAAGGTGCGGACCAGTAACTCCAGTACCGCGTCAGGCACTTTATGCGGAATACCGCTATGGGCCAGCAAACGCGCCGAAGCACTGGCGACAAGCTCCAGCTCCTGGGCGAAATCCATAATCGGAAAGACAGTTTCAAAATCGAAGCGACGCTTTAGCGCAGCACTCATTTCATTGACGCCGCGATCGCGGGTATTGGCAGTGGCAATAATATTAAAGCCTTCTCGCGCATAGAGCTGACTGGCTTCACCAGTGAGTTCCGGCACCGTCATCACCCTGTCAGAAAGCATACCTAACAGACAGTCTTGCACTTCCAGCGGTGTACGCGTTATCTCTTCAAAACGGACGATTTTGCCGTCGCGCATTCCCTGGTAAAGCGGGGCAGGGACCAGCGCTTCCGTTGATGGACCATGATTGATAAGCAGGGCGTAGTTCCAGCCGTACTTGATTTGATCTTCGGTAGTAGATGCGCCGCCCTGGATGGTTAACCCGGCATCGCCGCTAATAGCGGTTGCCAGTAATTCAGACAGGAGAGATTTTGCGGTGCCAGGTTCCCCCACCAACATCAAACCGCGTCCGGTGGCAAGAGTGACTAACATACGTTCGACAGCGGAGGGACTAATCACTACTTTACGGCTAATATTTTGCGCGCTATCGCCAAGGATAAAAGCACGGGCCGCAGGCAAACTTAACTGCCAACCGGGCGGGCAAGGTGCGGTATCATTTTGTTTTAATTTTGCCAGTTCATCGGCGTATAACACAGCAGCAGGCGGACGCTGCAGATGATTATTCTGCGGTGACATATATTCATCCCTGAAATGTATTAATGAAATAAACGATATTTTACGCGCAATAAATGTTTGGCGCATTAGTTGTTTGAGCGAAAAATATCTGGAAAGCAGATCACAGTAAATAAAAAAACCTGCTGGTGAGGCAGGTTCTTTTATTTACTATTTTCAGGCCTAACACCACAGCCTGTGCAACATCGTGTTCCAACGAACGAATTATAACCACGGCTGGACCCCGTTGCAATTAAGATAATGAGATTTATAATCCAGACCGTTGGGACGTTGCGCCGGATCGAACCTATTTCAAGTCCTGGCTACCGGACGGGTGGTGCTGCAGGTGGTGCCCTGATCCGGAGTGCAACATCGTGGTCCAACATACGTAAACCAGTATCGACAGGCAGTGTAAGGGTAAGGTGCTGGTGTTGCGCTCCTTAATAAGGAGAGCGGATGGACACGCTGACACAAAAGTTAACCGTGCTCATTGCTGTACTGGAGCTATTAGTCGCTCTGTTACGGTTGATTGATTTGTTGAAGTAACGGGCAAATTGAAACGCATCTAAGGGGGAAAACCGCTTCCCCCTTTAATAAAATGATTACTGTTTTTATTAATTCATCATATAACTCATTTTTATTTATAAATTCATCGATTTTATATTCAACGCACCATTTGACCGGGATGTGAATATTTATGGTGGGCTATTGGCAAAAAATATCTGGAAAGTAGATCGCAGAAAATAAAAAAACCTGCTGGTGAGGCAGGTTCTTTTATTTACTATAGTGACGCTAACTTGCTGATTGTGCAACATTTCGTACCAACGAATAAATTATAACCATATCCACACTCCATTGCAATTCAGTGAGTGAGATTTATAATCCTGCCCGTTGGGAGGTTGTGCCGGATCGGACCAATTTTAAGTCCTGGCTGCCGGACGGGTGGTGCCGCAGGCGGTGCCCTGATCCGGAGAGCAACGTTTCGTACCAACATACGTAAACCAGTATCGACAGGCAGTGTAAGGGTAAGGTGCTGGTGTTGCGCTCCTTAATAAGGAGAGCGGATTGACACGCTGACACAAAAGTTAACCGTGCTCATTGCCGTACTGGAGTTATTAGTGGCTCTGTTACGGTTGATTGATTTGTTGAAGTAACGGGCAAATTGAAACGCATCTAAGGGGGAATACCGTTTCCCCCTTTAATAAAGCTATTTTTCTATTTGTTGGATGAATATATTCTGTAGTTCACGATTAAAAATTGCTATTACAGTTTCAGGTGATTCACCTCGTATTTTCCGCTCATCAATACACTCATCTCTTATATAAATCAACGCATCATTTATTAGCGGGTCAGCATCTTCTCGATCACGTTGATGAAATGTTGGATGTAGCCGGAATCGCTCCAGTCGATAGACGGAACCTGTAAATAATTCAGAGCATTTATGGATCTCAAGTCTGAAGGAAAACGGATCTTCAGGTACAGGAACCTCATAATCGTAAATAGCAACCAGCTCTTTTTGCACGATCATCGCTTTCCCCGCTGGTAAGTCGTGTTAATAACGGGCAGTTGCATCACTGCCCGCTGTGTTTTAATGGAAATTGACGTCAGGTGCGCTTAACGCCTCACTCAAATCAAACACATCAAGTTCGGCAAAAGTGACGGATTTATTGTCACGGTACACTCGAAGAGAACGGAAGCTCATTAGCGCTTTGCTATCAACATTGTAGTGGTTAAAACCGGGTGAAAACTTAAGGACCAGCCGGTACTCACCCAGGTCATAGACAAATGCGTCCTCATAGCCTGACTCCCAGCCTTTGTATCGCATTCCCATAAGTTGCCCAACGGTAGCGGATTTACCTTCCCAGCGAGTCAGGCTGTTACTGGTTGACTCGTCAGGTGTGAGCAGCACCGTGCGGCGCGACAACTGGCGAAAAGGCGGCATAATTTCGTAATCGGCAAAAAGCTGTGCAAATTCACTGCGCATTTCTGCTGTCATTTCTAACGGGTGGGCAATGCCAATCAGAGCATCCGCAGGAAGGTCAATGGGCTCATCCTGCGCATTGCAGAACTCCCCCTCTGCGGCCACACGAAAGGCGTTGAGTAAACGACGCGGTTCATTTGCCGGATAAACCCCCCATATTAAGCGCTGGGTAACCAGGCGGGTAAAGGGATGATTAACAAACAGAGAATGAAAATCTGCCAGCGACCAGCGTCGGGTGGTACGTAGGGCAGCTTCAAGACGCGGGAGCAGGTTTTTGCTCACCTGAGTAGCATCTTTTTTTAGCCCTTTTAGTCGGGCCAGTGCCTCGGGCGCTTTCAGTTGATCGTCATCGGCACGCAACCGGGGAACACTTTTCTGGCGAACGTTTTGTTGATCAAAGATAACCGGGTTGAGGTTTTCATCGAAGCGAACGGTAAACTGCCGGGGACCAAAATCAAAAATCAACGCCTGCGGATCATCAAGACCCAGTGTTGGGACTAATCTGTCCGCTAACTCTTCCTGGCTTAGCCCGCGATTTTCTGCGACCACCTGAAGAAATTCCGCTGCGTTTTCACGTAATGAAGAGGATTTCGCCCGTTGTGATACATGATGCAGCTGTATCAGCGCCATATCATTATTCATCAAGGTAAGTATATTCAGACCAATGACAGCACGGGCAGATTTGCCTTCTTGTGGCCAGGCGAGGATCTGTGTCGTCAGATCCCGAGCCGTGCTTTCGTCACCAAAGAGACTTAACGCCAGAAATGCCCAGTTGTCTTTTGCGGGGGCACCAGCTTGTTGCCACGCAGTGAAGAGATCCCAGGCAAAAGCGGCCAGCGTTTGTGGCTGGCAAAACGTTTTCAGTTGTTCCAGACCGCTATAAAAACGTCCGCCCTGGGTAAAGCGCAGCATTTCGCCGATAATTTCCAGAGCGTCATCGGTAACAGGCTGATTATTAGTGATAAGTCGCGGCCTGGACCACATTGCCGGATGCCAGAAATCAGGGGCTTTTGGAATGCGTGCCGGGTAAATGTCCATTGGACCCTGTTTCAGTAAATGCTCCAGGGCAGGCCATACATCTGTACGCTGCCAGCGGTTTGCCACGGTTTGCAGCAATTCACCATGTCCCTGTTCGTAAAGTAAACGCAGGGCAAGTAATGCAGCTTCGCTATTATCGCTGGATTTGGTGAAGACAAGAGGGATAAGTGCAGTAGCCGTATGTTCCGGCCAATGTAAAATCCACTGGCGAGCCAGATCACGCTGCACCGCGAAACGTCGCCAGACGCGGGCAACGGGCAGGGCCAGTTCTGTTGCGCCAAAATTTAAAATTAACGGAAATGTTTCTTTTGGACGATGTAAAAAAGCCAACATCAGACCTGGTAGCGCATCCAACCCGAGGATACTGAGAAAATAGTCCTCACCCGCGAACAGATGTTTTTTCTCATTGATACGCAGCCAGAAGGTCAAAGCCATCTCACGCGGCAACTGTGCCAATAAATACAGGTTCCAGACACTCTTTTCCGGACGATAACGTGAGTAGTTGTCATTTTCCCATATGTTAATTAACGCTTCTATGTGACCGCTGCGGAGCGCCTGTTCTGCTAATTGTGCTTCCGGGGAGTTCCAGCCATTCAGGATCTCTTCAACCCGCCCCTGGTAGTAATGCCACTGAACAATGAGTGAATTGCGTGCAGCATCCAGTTTTCCGGGGAGTATATAATTCAGAAACAGCCATACATCATCCCCAAAACCCAGTTCCTGTAATACAACTCGCCCACTTTTTTGTTCCATGCGTTCCGCAAGAGATTCCGTGCTGAAATAACGGGCAGACTCAGTGGAGGCAAGCCACTCTTGTTCGCCTGGTTGCCAGTAAACTTGCGGGGTTAATTCGAGCGGTGCCAAATCAAGACGTGGAGCTGTCATTTTTTTCTTACTACGCCACGGTGGTGAAACGAGGATTTCAGGCAGATTGCTGTTATCGGTGCCATCAATAACCGGTTTTGGCAGTGCCGATAAATAACTCTTCAGCACTACCCTGGCTTGAGTACTTAACCACGGCATCACTTCTGCTGCCAGTTGTGGCTGCGATGCCATCAGCGTTTGTAACAGCGTACGCCAGTATTCATCTCGAGCTTTTTGCTGTGCAGGCAGCTTTTTGTCTTCGATGATTGGATAACCAGGGCGGGCTGGTGGTTCTTTTAACGCCAGCAGTTCTGCCAGTGCGGCGAGCGTCGCATGGGGGAAGTTTTTACTGTATTTAGCCACACGTTGCAGGCTGGGTTTGTTTTTATCAGCAACTAACAGCAAGGTGCGGATGACTTGCGGATGGTTAATTTGTACCAGCAGACTGCCGCAATCTTCTTTATGAGCATACATTGCCAGGCGCGGAACGGCTGCCAGTCCTTGTTCGCGCAAAAGGGAGGCGCAGGCCGCGTAGCCGAAGCGGTTTTCTTGTGACATGTAGCTGGCTTCGCGATCGCTAAATACGTCCAGGCCCCAGTATCGTTCGAGTTTTTTTACCGCCGTATTATCAGTAGCAACGACCTTTAACCACTCCTTTGAATGGAGACTTGACCGGGAGCTTTCAAGACTGGCGAGTTCATTGGCTATTTCAGGTTTTTCCGGGAGGATCAGCGCAATAAAAGGACGGCGAATTTTGGATATTCCTGGCAGTGCGGCAATGAGTTTATCGGCACAACGCTGCCAGCAACTTTCCTCTGCCAGCGACAGATGCTTACGCAAACGGAGATCGAAATCGTTATAGGTCGCGGAGCCATAACCGTAGCCATAGTCCTCGTCCTGATACTGCAAAGTGACGACCAGTGAGTCACTCTCATAACGCCGCGCAATGCACTGACGCGCCATCACTACATCCGTCGCATATTCCAGCCCCTCTTGTTGGACGATTTCGTCGAGCAACTGTTGGCTGTCATTTTGCGCGATACAGGCTAGCGCCGCCATTGTCCGGGCCGGGATTGAGGGTTTGTGTTCGCCGATCAAGTTGATGGCCTGCGTGATGGCGGACTGCCACTCCAGTGAAAAATTTTCATAACGCCAGACAATGTTTTTTTTCTTCTCAGCTTTTTGTAGCAATTCATCACCCAGTGTCTGAATGATGCTTTCAGTGATAACAGGCACTGGTTCGCCCGGCCAATTGCGATGGCTGAGTGGTGTTTTACCCTTTTTATATTTCAGTTCCAGTTGGGCGTTATCAGCCAGCCACGGTAATTCCTTGTCCATGCTCTTTCCTTATTCAAACAGGGCTTCAATATCGTTAATTAGCTCGCTGGCGGTGATGGCATCGAGTACGGAGAGCTGCGCTTCCTGTGTTGAATTACTCCCCCAGCCATAGCTTTCCGCTTTGCCTTCCCATAGCCACAGCTTGCTTAAGAGTTGCTCGGCACTCAGTTCGGCTGGCGACATGCCTACCGCAAAGCCTTCATCGATTTCCATGATTAACGACCAGCGGCCCAGAGGTTTGATCATCCAGCCGATCCAGCCTCCATCCTGTGGTTCGCCCTTTATCCAGCCTTTATTCGCCAGCCCCATTACCCGACCGCTCGGGCATTTTCTGCCTGCCCAGCGGGTCAGTTCGCTGGCGTTGCGCTCGGCTTCTGTCAGGGCGTAACTGTTACGGTGAAGCTGACGGAACGGTGGTAGCAGTTCGTAGTCGGCAAAAAGCTGACCAAAGGCGGCAGCATCCGTTGGTGATATTTCCAGAACGTGAGGAATGCCGATAGAGATATCGCCTTCCGGCAGGGTGAAAAGATCATCGTCAGCGGTGCTGTAGCTGTTATCTTCCGCTACGCGAAAGCAAGCCTGCAGCTGGTTTTCGGCGCTATAAACGCCCCAAATCAGACGGCGGGTTAAGTGGCGAACCAGCGGATGCACAACCAGGAAGAGTTGGAAGTTTTCCGGCGACCAGCGGCGGCGCAGGCACATGGCGGATTCAAGCCTTGCCACCTGCTGGGCGGCGACGGTACGCGCATCTTTTTTCAGCAGTTTGTAGCGGTTAACAGCATCGTTCGCCTGTGATTCATCATCGCTTTTGTTTGGTTTGGGCAGGTCTTTCAGACGGCTGCCAGAAACATCACGCACAAACGGTTTTAAGGTTTCATCAAAGCTGACGGTGAACTGGCGTGGGC
This sequence comes from Shigella dysenteriae, assembly GCF_022354085.1. NCBI lineage: Bacteria > Pseudomonadati > Pseudomonadota > Gammaproteobacteria > Enterobacterales > Enterobacteriaceae > Shigella > Shigella dysenteriae. Next base: position 3,023,342 of record NZ_CP055055.1, on the reverse strand, counting down.
CGAAATCCAGCAGCAACGAACCGTTATCATCCAGACTGAGATCCGGTGCTAACCGATCTTCAAGCTCCTCCACTGTCAGTTCGCGACTTTCAGCAATGTCGGCAATTTTCTCTTTCGCCCGCTCCTGTAAAGCTTTGAATTTCAGTTTCTGAGCAATGCCGTTAAGCTGCATCAGAGCGATATCACTACCGATAGCGGCGAGAATATCCAACCCAACGGTGGCGCGTTTATGCTGAGATTCGCCAGGCCAGGCGCGTATTAATGGCGTCAGTTTGCGAGCGGTGTCGTCGTTACCGAGAACACCTAACGCAGTGAACGCCCAGCTTTCTTTCGATGGTGCACCCGTAGTCAGCCAGGCGGTAAACAGATCCCAGGCAAATTCAGCCAGTGAGTCGGCGGTACAGGCATCTTTCACCTGCAATAATCCCGGATACAGCGCCTCTTCCTGAGGGAAGCGGAGCATTTCACCGAGGTGGAGGAGGGCGTTATCTGGCAGTACCTTGCTGCTATTTTTGAGTTTTGGGCGAGTCCATAATGGAGGTTGATAAAACAACGGTAAAGGGGGGATTTTCGCCGGGTATTTACCCACAGGACTGTTGTCGTTATTTTTATTTTGAGTTTCCCAGGGCGGCGAGACTAGTACCATTGGTAGAATTTCTGAGTTTGCAAAATCTTCATTGCGACTATTCAGCAATTGCTGACATTGTTGCAATAAATTTGCCGCTTGCGACGATAATCCGATGACTAATTTTTCGACCAATAAAGGATTTGCATTAAGTAATGAAACCAGCAACGTATGTTTGCGTTTATCATCTTTTTTTACCAATGCTTCGGCTAATGCCGCTATCGTGGCAGAAGGAAAATTTTCGGCACTTTTTATTAGTCGTTCATAACAGCGTTTATTAGTATCGGCGGCTTCGATGAGTGCCGTAATGGCCAACGGATGATTAATACATTTCAGTACGTCACCGCAATTATCTTCTTCAGCATAGGAAGCCAGGCGAGCCAGTGCCGCTATACCTTGTTCCCGTAATACCGTAGCTGACCAACTGGCACCATAGGTGTTAAATACATCAATGTATTGATAGTTCTCCAGTATTTCGAGCGTGAATGGATCTGTCGCTACCAGTTTCAACATTTCAAGTTGTGGAACATCTGCGACCTGGTGTAAACGATGTACGATCTCATGGGCCACTTCGGGTATTTCTGGCATTAAAATGGCAATTAACGGTTGGCGATAGAGTGATATATCTGGTAACGCAACGAGTAATTTTGCAATGCAATTTTGCCATACTTCTTCTTCTGCTAGTGATAAATGTTTACGCAGACGTAAACTAAATTTGTCGTTATTCCTTCTATAACTGTCCTTGCTGCTATCTGCATAATTAATAAAGAAAGTCAAATGTTCATCTTTATAGTCAAAATCGAAATCAATTTGCCACCAGAAGATGACAGTTTCAGTTGCGTATTCGATACCGAAGGTGCTTACAATTTCATCCAGCAACTCGGATGAGGTTTCATCATTCCAGCCCTGACAAAAACATATTTCCAGAAAAGTAAGTACCGCCATAGTACGCGCGGGTATCTCAGTCTTTTGGGCCTTAATTAAGCTGATTGCCTGGCTAATCGCATCAGCCCATTCATCAGAGCATGAGCTGTAATCGAAAGTCAGATTTTTATAATAATGATAAGTACGATTTGCCAATCGGGAAATTAAATTTTGTTTCTCGGGTTTGGTTGGTTTTTTTACTGGCTCTCCCGGCCAAAGGCGGTGGCTGAGGGCATGGCGGGCAATATTCGGGGGAAGAATAATGGGATCGTTGTCTGCCAGCCAGGGTAAACCATTAGTTGCTGCCTGGTGATTTATTGAGGCTTTTTCCTCTGTGACCAGGACTTTCTTTGCTGAGACATCATGTGAGTGAGCGTTAGCGTCTACTTGCTCCACATACCCCTTCTTCACCTTCTCCGCAATCAGCTTCAGTTCCGCTTTTTCTGCCGCCGCAGCATCAGCAAAGCTTTTTACCTGACTTTGCCCGTTAGTGCCGACTTTGCCCCAGTTGATATGCAGCTCGTTTCTCTGCTGCTCCACCGCCCAGAATTTATGTGATTTTTCGTCCTGATAAATATAGGTTTTCATTGCTAAATCCTTTTAATCAAACAGTGATTCAATGTCGTTAATCAGCTCGCTGGCGGTGATGTCGTCGAGCACGGAGAAAGTGGGTGAGGATTGTTTACCATAGCGATCATAAGGGGCGGTGATTTTTACGCTTTCGACAGGCAGCAGGTCGCTATACCCCGTTTCGCCATAAATTAATGAAAAAGGTTCTGTTTCAAGTTCGAGAGCACCATAAGGGGTAGATTTGCGCATCGCATAGACGCTGCCGCTTTCTTCCAGACGTTGCCAGCCTCTGCGTTCAAGCCCGACAATGCGTCCGGCCTGGCAGAGACGTCCGTTCCAGCGTGACAATTCATGGACATTACGTTCGTTATCAGCAAGGTGGTAACTACCACGTTCGAGCTGTTGGAAAGGGGGAAGCAGTTCGTAATCAACGTAAATTTGCCTGAATGCAGCGGCGGATTCAGGGGGGATTTCCAGCACATGCGGTATACCGATGTTTCCTGCTGGCAGCGTGAATAACTCATCCTGCGCATCGCTGTAAGTGCTGTCTTCTGCCACGCGAAAACAGGTGATAAGGGCGTTTTCATCGTTATAAACCCCCCATAACAGCCGTCGGGTTAAGTGACGTACCAGCGGATGCTCCACCAGAAACAGGCGGAACTGCTCTGCCGTCCAGCGTCTGCGCTGGCACATAGCCTGTTCCAGACGATCAATCTGCTGGCTGGCTATGGCGCGTACATCTTTTTTCAACTGTTTGAAGAGATTAACCGCGTCAGTTGCCTGAGTTTTTTCATCGCTCTGGTTTGGTTTGGGCAAATCTTTCAGGACTTTGCCGTTTGCGTCGCGCACTACAGGTTTTAAAGTTTCGTCAAAACCAACGGTAAATTGACGTGGGCCGAAATCCAGTATCAGCGAGCCACTGCTATCAAGCCCTAAATCTGGAGCCAGGCGGTCTTCCATTTCAGCCATAGTCAGCCCACGGTTTTCAGCAACTATGTTGATTTTCTCGCGGGCATGTTCCTGTAATGCTTTGAATTTAATTTTTCGCGCGATGCCATTAAGCAGCATTAGCGCAACATCGCTGCCAATATCAGCTAATACATCCAGCCCGGACACCGCCCGTTTATGCTGGGATTCCCCAGGCCAGGCGCGGATAAGCGGGGTTAATTTACGCGCGGTGTCGTCATTGCCTAAAATCCCAAGCGAAGTAAATGCCCAGTTTTCTTTTGCGGGTGCGCCAGCTTCTGTCCAGGCGGTATACAGATCCCAGCCAAATTCAGCCAGTGATTCGCGGGTGAAGATTTCTCTAATGATATCCAGCCCAGCGTAGGCGGTAATGTCGCGAGGAAAGCTCAGCATAGTGCCGAGGTGGCGCATAGCGTCATCTGACAGAGGCAGGTTGTTACTTTTAAGCCGTGGTCTGCGCCACAAGGTGAACTGATAAAAGCCGGACAGTGGGGCGATTTTAGCGGGATATTCTTCCAGTGGGTCGCTATCGAACAATGTTGCCAGCGCAGCTAAAACATCAGGTTGATTATATCCTTGCGCGATTTCCTCAATCGTTTCTCGCTGGTTTAAATTCACCAGCAGACGAAGCGCCTGGCGGGCACAATCACGATCTTTTCCTTTTTTGCCCAGGGCCACAGGAAGTAGCCCGGCGGCGGCATGGCGTGGATAATCAGTTAGCCAGTTTCGCGCATCTTCATAAGACATTTTTTTCTGTAATTGTTGCGCCATCGGTAAGGCCAGTTCACTGACACCGAGGAAAAAGGGGAAGAAGCACAGACGTCGTGGATCACGTTGCAGGCAGGCCATAAATGCAGGTATGGCGGCGCTACCAAAAATTGCCAGAATATTTCCCTCACCAGAGTAGTTATCTTCTTTGACTATCTGGTTAAGAAAAGAAATGGCCTGTTGACCAGGCAGGTAACAGAGGGCAATGAGATTCCAGCTTTTGTATGCATTGTTATGATATTGCACAAATTCAGCATTGAGTGCTGGAAAATCGAAGCGTAGCAGGGCATCAACGGCGCTTTGTGGCGCCGGAATTTTTTCGTATATTTTTTCTCCGCTTTCCCGCCATTTTTCAAAACCAAGATGCCACAGTATTTGTTGCTCCGGTGTAAGCGGTATTAAGTGTTTCTCCCAGCTTGCTTTTTTGATCGGCGGCAGGTCGGTAAACAACGTTTGTTTTGTCGCCTGCTGTTGGGCTATTTGCTGGAAGTGGGTGACAAGGTAAGTACGGGTCAGTTTTTTGGTAATCTCTGGAGTGACATCAGAAACAGAAGGAACTGGAAGCACTGGAAGATCAAACACAGGCGTATTTTTCTTTTTCTCTTTGGTCATCCAGGGCGGCGAAACAAGCAGCTCCGGCAACATATCCACAGTGGCATATTCACATTCTTCAGCTACTGGCTGCGGACGACATTCAGATAAGATGCCTGCCGCTTTAGCATTAACCCAGGGAATGACGTCGCATACTAACTCTGGCGTGGCGGTAATCAGTTTGACAAGCGCTTTACGCCACTCTTTATTTACATGTATTGCCAGCAAAGTAGCATAAGCGGCAATAGCCGCAGCAGGATGTTTTTGGCAGGCTTTGCTTAAGTATTCCAGGTGCTTTTTCTTGCCATTTACACCGAGGATCAGAATTTGAATCGCATCCGGGTGATTCGTTTTCCATAGCCATTTGACAAGATTTTCAGTCTCGCTGATGCGTTCGAAGAGATAAGTGGGATTGTCAGAATGGTCTTCCGTAAACTCAAGAAGTATCCGGCTTACACCGCGCACCCCATTATTTGCCAACAACATTGCCAGATAAGCGCGAAAATTACGAAAATCACGATACAACGGTGGGAAGTCGTATCTTTCCACTGTACTCAGAGCAGTATCATCGGTTATCACCAGTCTTAACCAGGTCATCGCCGGGACGTTTTGGTCTGCATAGCGTAGAGCTATAGCATGGGCGATATCCGGGCGTTCAGGGAGCAGTAACGCCGCAAAAGGTTGCCGTGCGGGGGATAGCGTCGGAATGGCGGTGAGTACTTTATCTACACAGCGTTGCCACTCATCTTCTGAAGCGAGTGAAAGATGATGACATAGACGTTGATGCCAACTAGGTAGCGATTCTGCTTCGTGATTAGGTGGAATGATGGTGGTTACTGCGCCTTTTACTGGTTTATATTTGAGTTGAAGGGCAAAAAGGACGATTTCAACGGCGCTTTCCAGACCACAGCGAATGACTAAGTCATCGACCAGTTCATCTGCAGAGTAAGAGTTCCAAAAACTCCAGAGCAATGCTGCATCAGATTGCACACTCCCTGTCTGTTGATTACCCAGAATTCGCATTTGTAACTCAGCAAAAGCCTGCTGCCAGTTTTCTGGATAAGCTCGGTAATTGTTGTCGGGATCATATGCCCTGGTGTTATCTGCAATACGCTTCCATATCTCACCGTCTTTGCGCAGATAATTGATCTCTCTGGGGCGAGAGCGATGAGGAAAAGCAAATCGGTTAATATCGTCAGTTACCGGAATAACTGCATCATCAGCCAGCCACGGGCGTTGGTTTTTACTCTCAGGGGAAGTTTCAACTTCAGGAGTGGCTTTGGTGATGGGGGAGATATGCACGTTTGCTGAAGCATTTTCCACATAGCCTTTTTTCGTTTTCTCTGCGATCAGCTTAAGCTCCGCTTTTGCCGCTGCAGCAGCATCTGAAAAACTTTTTATCTGACTTTGCCCGTTAGTACCGACTTTACCCCATCTAATATGAAGCTCATTATCCTGTTGCTCAACCGCCCAGAATTTATGTGATTTTTCGTCCTGATAGATAAAGTGTCTCATTCTGCATCCCTGTAATTTTATCCAGTTGAATGCAGATGCTACCAGTATTTATGCGGGTTAGAGAGAGACAAAATCGCAAGAAAACAACTTTAGGAATTTATAAAGAAAAGGCGCTGTCGATGCAGCGCCTTGAAGGGGGATTATTTCACCTGATGGCCTGGTTTAGCACCAGCATCCGGGCTTAACAGGAAAATATCTTTCCCGCCAGGACCAGCAGCCATTACCATGCCTTCGGAGATACCAAAGCGCATTTTACGTGGCGCCAGGTTGGCCACCATAATGGTGTGACGCCCGATCAGTGCCTGCGGATCCGGGTAAGCAGAACGAATGCCGGAGAAGACATTACGCTTTTCGCCGCCGAGATCCAGCGTCAGGCGTAGCAGTTTGTCAGAACCTTCAACAAACTCTGCGTTTTCAATCAGCGCCACGCGCAGGTCAACTTTGGCGAAGTCGTCAAAGGTGATGGTTTCCTGAATCGGATCATCTGCCAGTGGGCCAGTAACTGGCGCGGCAGCTGCTTTCACTTCTTCTTTAGACGCTTCCACCAGTGCTTCAACCTGCTTCATATCGATGCGGTTATACAGCGCCTTGAACGGATTCACTTTGTGGCCCAGCAGCGGTTGCTGGATACCATCCCAGGTCAGTTCTGTATTGAGAAATGCTTCTGCGCGCTCGGTCAGTTTCGGCAGTACCGGCTTCAGGTAAGTCATCAGCACGCGGAACAGGTTGATGCCCATTGAGCAAATCGCCTGCAGGTCAGCATCGCGGCCTTCCTGTTTTGCCACCACCCACGGAGCCTGTTCATCGACATAGCGGTTAGCCAGATCAGCCAGCGCCATGATTTCGCGCACTGCTTTACCAAATTCGCGGCTTTCCCACGCTTCACCAATCACTTCAGCGGCATCAGTGAAGGTTTTGTACAACTGCGGGTCAGCCAGTTCGCTTGCCAGCACGCCGTCAAAACGCTTGTTGATAAAGCCCGCATTACGAGAGGCCAGGTTAACCACTTTGTTAACGATATCGGCATTCACGCGCTGAACGAAATCTTCCAGGTTGAGATCGATATCATCAATGCGCGAAGAGAGTTTCGCAGTGTAGTAGTAACGCAGGCTGTCGGCGTCAAAATGATTCAGCCAGGTGCTGGCTTTAATAAAGGTACCGCGAGACTTAGACATCTTCGCGCCGTTCACCGTCACATAGCCATGAACAAACAGGTTGGTCGGCTTGCGGAAGTTGCTGCCTTCCAGCATTGCTGGCCAGAACAGACTGTGGAAGTAAACAATATCTTTACCGATGAAGTGGTACAGCTCGGCGGTGGAGTCTTTCTTCCAGTATTCATCGAAGCTTACGCTGTCGCCGCGCTTGTCGCACAGATTCTTGAAAGAACCCATATAGCCAATCGGCGCATCTAGCCAGACGTAGAAATATTTACCCGGCGCGTTCGGAATTTCAAAACCGAAGTACGGCGCGTCGCGGGAGATATCCCACTGTTGCAGGCCAGATTCAAACCACTCCTGCATTTTATTTGCCACCTGCTCCTGCAACGCACCGCTGCGGGTCCATGCCTGCAACATTTCGCTGAAAGAGGGCAGATCAAAGAAGAAGTGTTCAGAATCACGCATTACCGGGGTAGCGCCAGAAACCACCGATTTCGGCTCGATCAATTCAGTCGGGCTGTAGGTCGCGCCGCAGACTTCGCAGTTATCGCCGTATTGATCCGGGGATTTACATTTCGGGCAGGTGCCTTTCACAAAACGGTCCGGCAGGAACATGCCTTTTTCCGGATCGTACAGCTGAGAGATGGTGCGGTTTTTAATAAAACCGTTTTCTTTCAAGCGAGTATAGATAAGCTCAGACAACTGGCGGTTCTCTTCGCTGTGCGTCGAGTGATAGTTGTCATAGCTGATGTTAAAGCCTGCGAAATCAGTCTGATGCTCCTGACTCATTTCGCCAATCATCTGCTCCGGGGTGATACCAAGCTGCTGAGCTTTCAGCATGATCGGTGTACCGTGGGCATCGTCGGCGCAGATGAAGTTGACCTCGTGGCCGCGCATTCGCTGGTAACGGACCCAGACATCAGCCTGGATGTGCTCCAGCATATGGCCGAGGTGGATTGAGCCGTTAGCGTACGGCAGTGCGCACGTCACCAGAATTTTCTTCGCGACTTGAGTCATAGTAGGCATTACTTCTTAATAGTGAAAAGGGGTTAGATAGTACCAAATGGGAAAATGTTAAGTAAGTACTTCTCTATATTCTTCAGGTAAACTATCAGCTGATGGTTTATCTATACAAAAAAGGAGTCGGGATGAACGAACAATCCCAGGCCAAATCACCAGAAGCCTTGCGCGCAATGGTCGCCGGGACACTGGCCAATTTTCAGCACCCAACCCTGAAGCATAACCTCACCACGCTGAAAGCGTTGCACCATGTCGCCTGGATGGACGACACGTTGCATGTGGAACTGGTTATGCCATTCGTCTGGCATAGCGCGTTTGAAGAGTTAAAAGAGCAATGTAGCGCCGAACTGCTGCGTATCACCGGGGCGAAAGCTATCGACTGGAAACTGTCGCACAATATCGCCACCTTAAAACGCGTGAAGAATCAGCCGGGTATTAATGGCGTGAAGAACATCATTGCGGTCAGTTCCGGTAAAGGCGGCGTGGGTAAATCCTCCACGGCGGTAAACCTGGCGCTGGCACTGGCGGCGGAAGGGGCGAAAGTCGGCATTCTGGACGCCGATATCTACGGCCCATCAATTCCCACCATGCTGGGCGCAGAAAATCAGCGTCCAACTTCGCCGGACGGTACCCATATGGCACCGATTATGTCTCATGGCCTGGCAACCAATTCAATTGGTTATCTGGTCACTGACGACAATGCGATGGTGTGGCGTGGACCGATGGCGAGCAAGGCGTTAATGCAGATGTTGCAGGAAACCTTGTGGCCGGATCTCGACTATCTGGTGCTTGATATGCCGCCAGGCACCGGTGACATTCAATTGACGCTGGCGCAAAACATTCCAGTAACTGGTGCAGTCGTGGTCACCACCCCGCAGGACATCGCGTTGATCGATGCGAAAAAAGGCATTGTGATGTTCGAGAAAGTCGAGGTTCCGGTGCTCGGTATTGTCGAGAACATGAGTGTGCATATTTGCAGTAACTGTGGTCACCATGAACCGATTTTTGGTACCGGTGGTGCAGAGAAACTGGCAGAGAAATACCACACACAACTGCTGGGGCAGATGCCGTTACATATTTCCTTACGTGAGGATCTCGATAAAGGCACGCCAACGGTTATCAGCCGTCCGGAGAGCGAATTTACCGCTATCTACCGCCAGCTGGCTGACCGCGTTGCAGCTCAGCTCTACTGGCAGGGTGAAGTCATTCCAGGCGAGATTTCCTTCCGCGCGGTCTAACGCCTATTAACCATTCTGGTTATTCTTCATACACCGCAGAGATGTTACATTGATGCGGTGTATTTGTTTTTGCCGCATTAATGAACACTTATTTAATACTGCGAATATTCTGCGGACCTTCGTCCGAAACTCTACAAAGTCGATTGATCGTACAGGCAATGCTTCATTATCATCCTTCGTGGCTGTGTAGTGGATGTACAGCTATAGTTTGTTATGCACTCATTCTATCCAGGCATAACCTTTACTACAGGGATAACGTTCAATGAATAAGTATTGGCTGTCAGGAATTATTTTTCTTGCCTATGGATTGGCTTCTCCCGCGTTCTCTTCAGAGACTGCCACATTAACGATTAATGGCAGGATCAGTCCCCCAACATGCAGTATGGCTATGGTTAATAGTCAACCTCAACAGCATTGTGGTCAGTTAACGTATAATGTCGATACCCGTCATCAGGTTTCTTCGCCCGCCAAAGGTGTAACGACAGAAGTGGTTGTTGCAGGTAGTGATAGCAAACGTCGAATCGTGTTAAATCGCTACGATTAATTTGGCAACCTGATTTTAATTGCATTTAGAAAGCCGAAATCATTTATATAAATGATTTCGGCTTTTTTTATTGATATCAACAATACCATTTACATAAATCTACATTAATTAATAGATGCGATAAATATTTAATACTCTTAAGTATTTGTTGTATTTATATTGCAATGGTTAATTTGTTTTAAATCAATAAAACAATATGTTTACATTGCGGCAACTTTTTTGATGTGAGAAATTTGTTTCCAAGAGATACAGACTCTTAACAACCAAAAATAAATTTTATTAAGGAACATATTATGAAACGTTCAATTATTGCTGTCGCTGTCTTTTCTTCTTTTTTTATGAGCGCTGGAGTATTTGCTGCAGACGTTGATACCGGAACATTAACTATTAAAGGGAATATTGCAGAATCTCCGTGTAAATTCGAAGCGGGTGGTGATTCAGTAAGTATTAATATGCCGACTGTACCAACCACTGTCTTTGAAGGTAAAGCTAAATATTCTACCTATGATGATGCAGTCGGTGTAACCAGCAGCATGTTAAAAATTAGCTGCCCGAAAGAAGTTGCTGGTGTAAAACTCTCGTTGATTACCAACGATAAAATAACTGGTAACGATAAGGCGATAGCCAGTAGCAACGATACTGTGGGTTACTATCTCTATTTAGGTGATAACAGCGATGTCCTGGATGTTTCTGCACCTTTTAATATTGAGAGTTATAAAACAGCGGAAGGTCAATATGCTATTCCGTTTAAAGCAAAATACCTGAAATTGACAGATAGCTCAGTGAATTCAGGTGATGTGTTATCTTCTCTGGTTATGCGTGTGGCGCAGGATTAATAAATAAAATTGTAAGTTTCTCCAGGTAATAAACATGGCCGCTATCCCATGGCGGCCTTTTAATTTAAGAGGCATTAAAATGAAAGGATTATTATCTTTACTCATTTTTTCTCTGGTCCTTCCTGCACATGCCGGAATTGTTATCTACGGGACGCGCATTATTTACCCGGCAGAAAATAAAGAAGTGATGGTGCAGTTGATGAACCAGGGAAACCGTTCTTCGCTGCTGCAGGCGTGGATTGATGATGGCGATACGTCATTACCACCAGAAAAAATTCAGGTTCCTTTCATGCTAACGCCACCAGTGGCAAAAATAGGGGCAAATTCCGGGCAGCAAGTAAAAATCAAAATTATGCCGAATAAACTGCCCACTAATAAAGAAAGCATTTTTTATCTGAATGTTCTGGATATTCCACCAAATAGTCCAGAGCAAGAAGGTAAGAATGCACTGAAGTTTGCGATGCAAAACAGAATTAAGTTGTTTTACCGGCCAGCGGGTATTGCTCCGGTAAATAAAGCGACATTTAAAAAATTGCTGGTAAATCGCAGTGGCAATGGTTTGGTGATAAAAAATGACTCAGCTAATTGGGTGACGATTTCGGATGTCAAAGCTAATAATGTCAAAGTCAATTATGAAACTATTATGATTGCCCCCTTAGAAAGTCAGAGTGTTAATGTCAAAAGTAATAATGCAAATAACTGGCATCTGACCATCATTGATGACCACGGTAACTATATCAGTGACAAAATTTAATTGCAGGAGCTGCCTATGTTGAGAATGACCCCACTTGCATCAGCAATCGTAGCGTTATTGCTCGGCATTGAAGCTTATGCAGCTGAAGAAACCTTTGATACCCATTTTATGATAGGTGGAATGAAAGACCAGCAGGTTGCAAATATTCGTCTTGATGATAATCAACCCTTGCCGGGGCAGTATGACATCGATATTTATGTCAATAAGCAATGGCGCGGGAAATATGAGGTTATTGTTAAAGACAACCCGCAAGAAACATGTTTATCAAGGGAAATTATCAAGCGGTTAGGCATTAATAGCGATAACTTCGCCAGCGGTAAGCAATGTTTAACATTTGAGCAACTTGTTCAGGGTGGGAGCTATACCTGGGATATCGGGGTTTTTCGTCTCGATTTCAGTGTCCCGCAGGCCTGGGTGGAAGAACTGGAAAGTGGCTATGTTCCACCGGAAAACTGGGAGCGGGGTATTAATGCGTTTTATACCTCTTATTATGTGAGTCAGTATTACAGTGACTATAAAGCGTCGGGTAATAGTAAGAGTACATATGTACGTTTTAACAGCGGGTTAAATTTACTGGGGTGGCAACTGCATTCTGATGCCAGTTTCAGTAAAACAAATAACAATCCAGGGGTGTGGAAAAGCAATACCCTGTACCTGGAACGTGGATTTGCCCAACTTCTCGGCACGCTTCGCGTGGGTGATATGTACACATCAAGCGATATTTTTGATTCTGTTCGCTTCAGAGGTGTGCGGTTGTTTCGTGATATGCAGATGTTGCCTAACTCGAAACAAAATTTTACGCCACGGGTGCAGGGGATTGCTCAGAGTAACGCGCTGGTAACTATTGAACAGAACGGTTTTGTGGTTTATCAGAAAGAGGTTCCTCCTGGCCCATTTGCGATTACAGATTTGCAGTTGGCCGGTGGTGGAGCAGATCTTGATGTCAGCGTGAAAGAGGCGGACGGTTCGGTAACCACCTATCTGGTGCCTTATGCAGCGGTGCCAAATATGCTGCAACCCGGCGTGTCGAAATATGATTTTGCGGCGGGTCGTAGTCATATTGAAGGGGCGAGCAAACAAAGTGATTTTGTCCAGGCGGGTTATCAGTATGGTTTTAATAACTTATTGACGCTGTATGGTGGCTCGATGGTCGCGAATAATTATTACGCGTTCACTTTGGGGACTGGCTGGAATACACGCATTGGTGCCATTTCCGTCGATGCCACGAAGTCGCATAGTAAACAAGACAACGGCGATGTATTTGACGGGCAAAGTTATCAAATTGCCTACAACAAATTTGTGAGCCAAACGTCGACGCGTTTTGGTCTGGCGGCCTGGCGTTATTCGTCGCGTGATTATCGGACATTTAATGATCACGTTTGGGCTAACAATAAAGATAATTATCGCCGTGATAAAAACGATGTCTATGACATTGCCGATTATTACCAGAATGATTTTGGTCGCAAAAATAGCTTTTCCGCCAATATGAGTCAGTCATTGCCAGAAGGCTGGGGATCTGTGTCATTAAGTACGTTATGGCGAGATTACTGGGGGCGAAGCGGCAGTAGTAAAGATTATCAACTGAGTTATTCCAATAACTGGCGGCGGATAAGCTATACCCTCGCGGCAAGCCAGGCGTATGACGAGAACCACGCCGAAGAGAAACGCTTTAATATTTTTATATCGATTCCCTTTGACTGGGGCGATGACGTTACGACGCCGCGGCGGCAAATATATATGTCTAACTCAACGACCTTTGATGATCAGGGTTTTGCTTCAAACAATACCGGGTTATCGGGAACCGTTGGGAACCGCGATCAGTTTAACTATGGTATCAACTTGAGCCATCAACATCAGGGAAATGAAACGACAGCTGGGGCCAATTTGACCTGGACCGCACCGGCCGCAACAGTGAATGGCAGCTATAGTCAGTCGAGTACTTATCGACAGGTCGGAGCTAGTGTTTCAGGGGGACTGGTTGCCTGGTCTGGTGGCGTTAATCTGGCGAACCGTCTTTCCGAAACGTTTGCTGTGATGAATGCGCCAGGAATTAAAGATGCTTATGTCAATGGGCAAAAATATCGCACAACAAACCGTAATGGAGTGGTGGTATACGACGGAATGACATCTTATCGGGAAAATCACCTGATGCTGGATGTGTCGCAAAGCGATAGCGAAGCAGAATTGCGCGGTAACCGGAAAATTGCCGCACCTTATCGCGGCGCGGTTGTACTGGTTAATTTTGATACCGATCAGTGCAAGCCCTGGTTTATAAAAGCATTAAGATCCGATGGACAGCCATTAACGTTTGGTTATGAAGTCAATGATATGCATGGTCATAACATTGGTGTTGTCGGCCAGGGCAGTCAGATATTTATTCGCACCAATGAAATACCGCCAGCGGTTAATGTGGCAATTGATAAGCAACAAGGGCTTTCATGCACAATCACCTTCGGTAAAGAGATTGATGAAAGTAAAAATTATATCTGTCGGTGAGAGGTGAAATATGATGTTCAGAAATGGAATATTACTAATATTTATATTGTGGGCTAATTTTACCTGGGCTGGGTGTCGTACTACTGCATCATTAAATATTACAGATGGTATTAATGTTGGGGAGATTTTAGCGAATGAAACTTCCTTTAGTAAAAGTGTCGTGTTTACTGGGATATCTTGTGATACGAGCACGGATAAAATAGTTTATAAAAATATCCAAAGTGATTGGGTTGAAGTTGGGCCTTTTGGTAATGGCGAAAAATTAAAGGTTAAAATAGAGTCTTTAGGTAAAACCAGCGACACAATTGGGAAATCCAGCAATGCGCAGGCAGTATTACCCTATGTGGTTAAAATAGCCAGAGGCACACCTGATTTTACTGGAGAAAGAAAATCTACCTGGTTTATTTCAGATACCGTGATTGCAAATATTGGCGGTGAGTCATCGTCATCCATCGATTTTTGGTTGGGTATTTGTAAGGCATTGAAGTTTAACTGGTGTGTGAATTATCTCACCAGCAAACTGGCGGGGGATACATTTACGCTTGGGTTAAGTATTTCCTATTATCCTAAAAATACGACCTGTAAGCCTGAAAACACAGTTATAAAAGTAGATGATATCGCCTTGTTCCAGCTCAGAAATCAGGGAAAGATTGCGGCGAACAGTAAGGAAGGAACAATTACGTTGAAATGTGATAATCTTTTCGGCGACAAAAAACAAGCATCGCGGAATATGGTTGTATATCTTTCTAGCAGTGACTTAGTTAAAGGAAGTAATACTATTTTGCGTGGTAAAACAGATAATGGTGTAGGGTTTGTGTTGGATCTAACAGAACCACCAAAAGGGACTGAGGCTGCCATTAAAATTTCGGCCAACGGCGATCAGGGCGCGGCGACATCATTATGGAAAACAGATAAACCAGGAGTTTCATTAAATAGCAACATTATTAATATACCAATCATGGCCAGTTACTATGTATATGATGAAAAAAAAGTTAAATCTGGCGCACTGGAGGCAACCGCACTAATCAACGTGAAATACGACTAATAACAAGCAAGACGAGCAAGTGGCTAATAATAAAAAATAACAAGGTGTCTGCATTTCCCCCTCATGATGAGGGGGCTTTTTTTAGCGATGATAAAAAATCTCACCGTCGTAGGCTTTAATGATTTTACCGTCGGTGTCGCTGATCAACACGTACGCGCCACCCATATAGGTCCAGTGCGTCCCGGCATCCGGCGCGGGCAGGTTACGTAACTGCCACTGCTTAATGTTGTACTCATCGGTTCGGTACATCTCTGGGACGGTATCACCTGGTTTGAAATGCTTAAAGTCAGCAATGAAACTACTTAACTCATACTTAGAAATTCCCGAGGTATTGGTCGAACCCGCGGTGGCTGGTGCGGCCCAGGCGGCACTGGTAACCAGCAAAAGCACACCCAGCAACATCTTATTTTTAATGGTCATAAACTCTCCACTTTGGGGATCTGTAATATCAGTCGCATATCTTTCCTGCCATACAATATAACTGACAAGCGATATTTTGTTAGTGATCCCATGATTTCGTAAAAAGTGTAAATGAAAGGATGCCCTAAAAGCATCCTTATCGAGCAGAGAGTCAGCGGAAATAGCTGATTTAAGAATCATCCTGGGCTGAAGATAACATGCAAGCCTAAAGGATTGAGTTATCGCATTATGCCCATGAAGCCATGTACGCCCATATACACACCAACTAAGCCAATCAACAGACTGGAAAAATAGGGGGCGCGTTTAGCGAGAGTGTTAAATCCGCTCCAGCGTTTTGCGACCTGCTGAACGCTGATTGCTGCGCCAACGCCTACGGTGACAAGCGTTAACGCCAGGCCAATGCTGAAACTGACGACCAGTGTTGCGCCCAGTGTCAGGGCTTTCAACTGAATGCATATCAACAGCACGGTAATTGCTGCCGGGCAGGGGATAAGGCCACCGGTTAAGCCAAATAACAAAATTTGCCAGTTGGTGACCTCTCTACCATCAAAGCGTCGTTTAATGTCATTGGCATGGGCTCGTGCATGGGCATCCTGATACTCGCCATGTTCGTGATGGTGATGATGTCCATGGTCGTGGTGATCTTCGTGATCGTGGTGATGATGTTCATGATCATGCTCGTGCATATTCTCCAGCCAGTTGTGTTCGCCGCGCCAGGTACGCCAGAACATCCAGAACGCGGTGCCAATAATGATCACTGCGGAAATCAGCTGGAGCCACGGTTCTGCTGATTGAGCAGTAAAGCGCTTGCTGATCACCATCCCGCCAAAGGCAATCAACCAGACCACTGCGGTATGCGAAATGGTTGCTGCCAGTCCGAGCATTACCGCCTGTTTAATGGTGCCTTTGATGGCGATGATAAACGCCGCCATCATCGTTTTTGAGTGCCCTGGTTCCAGGCCATGAAGCGCACCAAGTAAGATGGCGCTGGGGATGAAGAACCAGGCGTTTCCTTGCTGAAGAAGAGTTGTAAATTCGGTCATGATAATAATTCTTAGTATTAATTCGGCAATCTGATTCTACTCCCCCCCAGTACCTGATACTACCCCCCAGTAGATTAATAGTGCTATGATTTTTCATATTCTTGTTAACCAGGTGTTGCCATGTCTCATACAATCCGTGATAAACAGAAACTGAAAGCACGTGCCAGTAAGATCCAGGGCCAGGTCGTGGCGCTCAAGAAAATGCTCGACGAGCCGCACGAATGCGCTGCAGTTTTACAACAGATTGCTGCTATCCGTGGAGCGGTAAACGGTCTGATGCGGGAAGTGATTAAAGGTCATCTGACGGAACACATCGTTCACCAGGGGGATGAGCTAAAACGTGAAGAAGATCTGGATGTCGTTCTGAAGGTGCTGGATTCATATATCAAATAATTTATTAACGCGATTGTAAAACTGCCGTTTTTCCTCGTTTACAACGGGTGCGCTGGACATTACCATCCTCCTCTGCGATTTATCATCGCAACCAAACGACTCGGGGTGCCCTTCTGCGTGAAGGCTGAGAAATACCCGTATCACCTGATCTGGATAATGCCAGCGTAGGGAAGTCACAGACCATCAGGTCATTGCTTCTTCACGTTATGGCAGGAGCAAACTATGCAAGTCGACCTGCTGAGTTTCGCGCAATCTGCGCACACGTTACACCTTTTTCACCAACATTCCCCTCTTGTGCACTGCATGACCAACGATGTGGTGCAAACCTTTACTGCCAATACCTTGCTGGCGATCGGTGCATCGCCAGCGATGGTTATCGAAACCGAAGAGGCCAGTCAGTTTGCGGCTATCGCCAGTGCCTTGTTGATTAACGTTGGCACACTGACGCAGCCACGCGCACAGGCGATGCGTGCTGCCGTTGAGCAAGCAAAAAGCTCTCAAACACCCTGGACGCTTGATCCAGTAGCGGTTGGTGCGCTCGATTATCGCCGCCATTTTTGTCATGAACTTTTATCTTTTAAACCGGCAGCGATACGTGGTAATGCTTCGGAAATCATGGCATTAGCTGGCATTGCTAATGGCGGACGGGGAGTGGATACCACTGACGCCGCAGCTAACGCGATACCCGCTGCACAAACACTGGCACGGGAAACTGGCGCAATCGTCGTGGTCACTGGCGTGATGGATTATGTTACCGATGGACATCGTATCATTGGTATTCACGGTGGCGATCCGTTAATGACCAAAGTGGTAGGAACTGGCTGTGCATTATCGGCAGTTGTCGCTGCCTGCTGTGCGTTACCAGGCGATATGCTGGAAAATGTCGCATCTGCCTGTCACTGGATGAAACAAGCCGGAGAGCGCGCAGTCGCCAGAAGCGAGGGGCCAGGCAGTTTTGTTCCACATTTCCTTGATGCGCTCTGGCAATTGACGCAGGAGGTGCAGGCATGAAACGAATTAACGCTCTCACGATTGCCGGTACTGATCCGAGTGGTGGTGCGGGGATTCAGGCCGATCTTAAAACCTTCTCGGCACTTGGCGCTTATGGTTGCTCAGTTATTACTGCACTGGTGGCGCAAAATACCCGTGGCGTACAGTCGGTGTATCGCATTGAGCCTGATTTTGTCGCCGCCCAGCTCGATTCGGTGTTCAGCGATGTGCGAATCGATACCACTAAAATCGGTATGTTGGCGGAAACCGATATTGTTGAAGCGGTGGCAGAACGGTTGCAACGTTATCAGATCCAAAACGTGGTACTCGACACCGTTATGCTGGCAAAAAGCGGCGACCCGCTGCTTTCACCTTCGGCGGTTGCTACGCTGCGCAGTCGATTATTGCCACAGGTTTCATTAATAACGCCAAACTTGCCCGAAGCTGCCGCCTTGCTCGACGCGCCACACGTGCGCACCGAACAGGAAATGCTGGAACAAGGGCGATCGCTGTTGGCGATGGGCTGTGGCGCAGTGCTAATGAAAGGTGGTCATCTGGATGATGAGCAAAGCCCGGACTGGCTGTTTACCCGCGAGGGTGAACAACGGTTTACCGCACCGCGCATTATGACCAAAAACACCCACGGCACTGGTTGTACACTCTCTGCGGCGTTGGCTGCACTACGCCCGCGCCATACAAACTGGGCTGACACCGTACAGGAGGCAAAAAGCTGGCTTTCATCGGCGTTAGCCCAGGCCGACACGCTGGAAGTTGGTCACGGTATTGGTCCGGTTCACCACTTCCACGCCTGGTGGTGAGCACCGTACTATAGCTGCTTTGGTTATTGTCAGCCTTTGGCACTGACATTCAGGGATGAAACCAATGCAGCTAAGAATTACCAGTCGAAAAAAACTCACCGCTCTATTATGCGCTCTTGGGCTAATTTCCATCGTTGCAATTTATCCGCGTCAGACGGTGAATTTTTTCTATTCGACAGCAGTTCAGATTACAGACTACATCCACTTCTACGGTTATCGCCCGGTTAAATCTTTCGCTATTCGTATTCCTGCCAGTTACACCATTCACGGAATAGATGTTTCGCGCTGGCAGGAGCGGATCGACTGGCAGCGGGTGGCAAAAATGCGCGATAACGGTATCCGCTTACAATTTGCCTTTATCAAGGCGACGGAAGGCGAAAAGCTGGTGGACCCCTATTTTTCGCGTAACTGGCAACTAAGCCGCGAAAATGGCCTGCTGCGCGGGGTGTATCATTATTTCTCCCCGTCGGTAGCAGCGCCTGTTCAGGCGCGATTATTTCTGCAAACGGTGGATTTCTCACAAGGCGATTTCCCTGCCGTGCTGGACGTAGAAGAACGGGGAAAATTATCGGCAAAAGAATTACGCAAGCGGGTAAGTCAGTGGCTAAAAATGGTCGAAAAAAGTACGGGAAAAAAGCCGATTATTTACTCAGGAGCCGTTTTTTATCACACCAATCTGGCGGGCTATTTCAATGAATATCCGTGGTGGGTGGCTCACTACTATCAACGTCGTCCGGACAATGACGGCATGGCCTGGCGCTTCTGGCAGCATTCCGACCGTGGACAGGTAGATGGCATCAATGGTCCGGTGGATTTTAATGTATTTAATGGCACGGTGGAGGAGTTGCAGGCATTCGTTGATGGGATTAAAGAAACGCCTTAAATAAGAAGCAGTGATATACTCCCACCAGACTCCCTGGCAGGAAAAAGACAAATGGAACAAGCGCATACCCAGCTGATTGCCCAACTGAACGAGCGTATTTTAGCGGCGGATAACACGCCGCTTTATATTAAGTTTGCCGAAACGGTAAAAAATGCCGTGCGCAGCGGGGTGCTGGAGCATGGCAATATTTTGCCCGGTGAGCGTGATTTAAGTCAGTTAACCGGCGTTTCACGCATTACGGTGCGCAAGGCGATGCAGGCGCTGGAAGAAGAGGGTGTGGTGACGCGTTCGCGCGGTTACGGCACGCAGATCAACAACATCTTCGAATACTCGTTGAAAGAAGCGCGAGGTTTTTCTCAGCAGGTGGTATTGCGCGGGAAAAAGCCCGATACGCTATGGGTTAACAAGCGTGTCGTGAAATGTCCCGAAGAAGTCGCGCAGCAGCTGGCGGTCGAAGCGGGAAGTGATGTCTTTTTGCTTAAGCGTATTCGCTATGTCGATGAAGAAGCGGTATCGATTGAGGAATCGTGGGTTCCGGCGCATTTAATTCATGATGTTGATGCCATCGGAATTTCTCTTTATGACTATTTCCGCAGCCAGCACATTTACCCACAACGTACGCGTTCCCGCGTTAGCGCCCGGATGCCGGATGCCGAGTTTCAGTCACATATTCAGTTAGATAGCAAAATACCGGTGCTGGTGATCAAGCAAGTGGCGCTTGACCAACAGCAACGGCCTATTGAGTACAGCATTAGCCACTGTCGCAGCGATCTATACGTTTTTGTGTGCGAGGAGTAGTTCCTCGCGCGTTGGCGCACAATCACCGCCCCGATGCCCGACAACCCACGACGCCACTGCATTGCCCAGTAATACGGCATCCGCCAGTGGCAGACCAGAAGCCAGCCCGGCAAGTACGCCACCTGCATGACTGTCGCCCGCCCCAATGGTATCTACAACTTGCGTTGGATATGCCGGAATGCAGCCAGAAGCGTCGTTGCTGAAATACCATGCGCCTTCTTTATCGAGACGAACGATCAACGGCGCGGCAAATTTCTCCTGCCATTGCTTGCCAAGTGTTGTTATCTCTGCGGATAAAGCAAAACGTTCGGCGGCAATCTCAGCCTCTTGACGATTGAGTGACACTAAAGGTCGACAGGCCATGATCCGCGCCAGTAATGCGTCCGGGATATCGCCAATACGTGGGCCAAAATCGATAAACGGCGTCACGTCTTGCAGCTCTTCCAGCCATTCCACTAACAATTCGCCGCAGGGCGAGGCCAGTTGATAACCGGAAAAATAGAGCAGGCTGCCAGGCGCAACGGTTAATCGCGCCAGCCACTGGCGATTCCACTGATTTTCCACACCGCTGAATGACATAAAAGTACGTTCGCCATCCGGCTCAACCAGCGCCAGACACCAGCCGTTATCGCCTTCGGCGTTATCGATCAGGCTGATTAACCCCTCTTTCGCCATCCGGTTGCGAATAATCTCCGCCCACACGCCCTGACCGAGCGGCAAGGCATTACCCGCTTCGATGCCGAGGCGCTTTAACGCCACGGCAATATTCAGTGCGCAGCCGCCAACGTTAACGCTCTGCTGTTTCAGTTCGATATCGCACCCACGCCAGGGGAGGGCATAAGCGTCGGCGATCACGTCAATGACCGCCGCGCCGACGACCATCACCGGCTGACGCGTGGTTAATTCAGGCAGCAGCGTGTGTAATCGAACGCCGCTCATACCGCCTCCCGTTGTTGACGATATTTCGCCAGCGCTGTGGCATAGCGGTTGAAATCAAGCTGATTTACCGCATCCAGCTCCGCCTTTAACGCAGGATCGATAGCGTTAATGCCATGCAACGCGCCGCAGATTGCCGTCGCCATAGCACCGATGGTGTCTGTATCGCCGCCAAGGTTAGCGCAGAGGACGGCGCAACGGTTCGGGTCGGTTTGTGCCAGTTCAACCAGCGCAATGGCGCACGGAACGGACTCAATAGTGCTGGTACCTGCGCCAACGACCTGGTAAAGCTGTTCGCTGGCGGATTCAGTGCCGTCGGCATTGCGCACAATTTTCAGCGCAATCTCCAGACGTGCTGCCAGTGAGGCGCTGAAGGTAGTGATGCGTTTTTGCTGTGCATGTCGCGCAATTGAAGGCAGTGAATCAACAATCGCTGACCAGCTTTCTCCGTCAATGGCACGGGAAATCGCCCATGCGATGACTACCGCGCCCGCAACCGCCAGATCGGATTTATGGGTCGGGCTGGACGCCAGCGCCACATCATCAATAAAGGAATCAACATCACTCGCCGGAAGCAAACAACCTAATGGCGAGACGCGCATCGCTGCGCCGTTGGTCACGCCGTTGTTTTCCAGTTCAGCAACGGGTTTACCGTCGCGAATGGCGTTGAGCGCAATCTTCGAGGTCGGACCTAGTACGTTTTTATTAAAGGCGTCGAAACGCAGCGCCCAGTCGAGAATATTACGCCCAATCAGATCCGGATCGATCTTGCCTTTACGTTCCAGCAACGCATCCGCCAGACACAGCGCCATCGAGGTATCGTCGGTGAATTCGGCGCGGTTAAAATAACAGGCCGCGTTATTCTCCTTTGGTCCAGGCAGAAAACGGTCAATCCAGCCAAAGTGTGCTTTAACACGGCTGCGTGGCCAAAGCTCGGAGGGCATCCCCATCGCATCCCCTAACGCCTGCCCATAAAGAGCACCGAGAATACGTTCTGTTTTCATTTAACTTCCCCTTGTGTCAACGCAATATCGCGATCATCGACCTTGATAGCCGTAATTTCGTTGTCGGATTCGCGGAAAAAAATCATGAACAGCACGGCGATAATGGCAATCATCACCGCGCCAAAAGTCCACATCCCGGACCAGTTGAAAGTCAGTCCGTTTACCGGTTCCTGATAAGCGAACATCTTTTCCATCATCACACCGCCAAGACGATAGCCGAGCAAACTGCCGAAGCCCTGGCAGCAGAGCGTGATCAGCCCCTGCGCGGCGGTACGCATATGCACGGGGGCTTTTTTATCGACATAGATGTAAGCGGTAACGTAGTAAAAATCGTAACTTACGCCGTGAAGCAAAATACCGAGGAACAGTAACGCGTAGGTGAAATATTCATCCGCACTACCGTAAATAAAGAAGCCATAGCGGATCGCAGCGGTGATCAGACCAAGCAATAATACCTTTTTGATACCAAAGCGTTTAGTGAAAAACGGTAATGCCAGCATAAAGAATATTTCAGAGAACTGGCCGAGCGTCATCCAGCCGGTGGCGTTTTTCATGCCAACTTCGGTCAGATAACCATTGGCAAAGATGTAATAGAACGCCAGTGGCATCGCAAACAGGAATGAACAGAAGAAAAAGACGAGGAAGTTTTTATCGCGCAGCAGGATCAGCGCATCCAGGCCGAGCATGACTTTAATATCCATTTTGCCGGTGCTTTTTGGTGGCGTGTCGGGCAGGAAAAACGCAAACACACCGAGTAGAACAGAACTTCCGGCGGTAATCAGCAGCGGGATGTTAGTCGGTGAGATATCGGCATACCCCAGCATTTGCGGCAAGAAACCACATGCCAGACCAGAGGCAATCCAGCCGATAGTGCCCATCACACGAATGCGCGGGAAATCACGCTCCACATCCGGCACGTTGGCAAAAGCGATACTGTTAGTCAGCGCAATGGTCGGCATATAGGTTAGCGAGTAGGCCAGCAGTAACGGGAAGAACCCGGCAAAAGTGGTCTGTTGCGCAGCGAAATACATCAGCAGCGCGCCTGCGAACATCAATACCGCCAGCACTTTTTGCGCCGAGAAAAAGCGGTCAGTGATGGAGCCAACCAGAATTGGCGACAGGATCGCCGCAATGGCTGTGCAGGCATACGACCAGCCAATTTCTCCGGCACTAAAACCGCTTTTACTTAACCACAACCACAATGGCACAAACCACGCGCCCCAGATAAACCATTCAACAAACATCATGAACGACAGCTTTACTGTTGTTTTCATCTTTTAATTCCTTCATGACAGGTAATGTAAGGTACGCGATGACAATACCACTTAATAATACCTTTTAAATACCTTTGCGGTGAAAACTTGACCGCGCTAACATTTTTTCTGATGAATCGAGCCAACAGAAAACGCTGAAAAAACATCCAAAAGATGGAAAAACTCGCCCGTAACGACCAGGATTATGATTGCCCGCAAAAGGCGGGCCAGGACAATCCATAGCCGATATCCAATCGGAATTTACGGGAGCATAGTAATGACAGATATTGCGCAGTTGCTTGGCAAAGACGCCGACAACCTTTTACAGCACCGTTGTATGACTATTCCTTCTGACCAGCTTTATCTCCCCGGACATGACTACGTAGACCGCGTGATGATTGACAATAATCGCCCGCCTGCGGTGTTACGTAATATGCAGACGTTGTACAACACCGGGCGTCTGGCTGGCACAGGATATCTTTCTATTCTGCCCGTTGACCAGGGCGTTGAGCACTCTGCCGGAGCTTCATTTGCCGCTAACCCGCTCTACTTTGACCCGAAAAACATTGTTGAACTGGCGATCGAAGCGGGCTGTAACTGTGTGGCATCAACTTACGGCGTGCTGGCGTCGGTATCGCGGCGTTATGCGCATCGCATTCCATTCCTCGTCAAACTTAATCACAACGAGACGCTAAGTTACCCGAACACCTACGATCAAACGCTGTATGCCAGCGTGGAGCAGGCGTTCAACATGGGTGCGGTGGCGATTGGTGCGACTATCTATTTTGGCTCGGAAGAGTCACGTCGCCAGATTGAAGAAATTTCTGCGGCTTTTGAACGTGCACACGAGCTGGGCATGGTGACAGTGCTGTGGGCCTATTTGCGTAACTCCGCCTTTAAGAAAGATGGTGTTGATTACCATGTTTCCGCCGACCTGACCGGTCAGGCGAACCATCTGGCGGCGACCATAGGTGCAGATATCGTCAAACAGAAAATGGCGGAAAATAACGGCGGCTATAAAGCGATTAATTACGGTTACACCGACGATCGTGTTTACAGCAAATTGACCAGCGAAAACCCGATTGATCTGGTGCGTTATCAGTTAGCTAACTGCTATATGGGGCGCGCAGGGTTGATAAACTCCGGCGGCGCTGCGGGCGGTGAAACTGACCTCAGCGATGCAGTGCGTACTGCGGTTATCAACAAACGCGCTGGCGGAATGGGGCTGATTCTTGGACGTAAGGCGTTCAAGAAATCGATGGCTGACGGCGTGAAACTGATTAACGCCGTGCAGGACGTTTATCTCGATAGCAAAATTACTATCGCCTGATACGAACGGCACTACCCCGTAGGACGGATAAGGCGTTTACGCCGCATCCGGCAACCTATGCCTGATGCGACGCTGAAGCGTCTTATCATGCCTACGCAGCGCTGCCACATATGTTTACGCCGCATCCTGCATAAAACCACGCGCACTTTGTTGCGGCTTCCCTCCGGGAGGCCGTTTTTTTTTGCCTTTCATTCCTCGATTAATTTTCATATTGTCGTTTTTGTGATCGTTATCTCGACATTTAAAAACAAATAATTTCATTATATTTTGAAATCGAAAACAAACGACAGGATATGAAAATGTACGTGGTATCGACAAAGCAGATGCTGAACAACGCACAGCGCGGCGGTTATGCGGTTCCGGCATTCAATATTCACAATCTCGAAACGATGCAAGTGGTGGTAGAAACCGCTGCCAACCTGCATGCGCCGGTCATCATCGCCGGAACGCCTGGCACATTTACTCATGCCGGTACAGAAAATCTGTTGGCGCTGGTCAGCGCGATGGCGAAGCAATATCACCATCCACTGGCAATTCATCTCGACCATCACACGAAATTTGACGATATCGCTCAGAAGGTTCGTTCTGGCGTGCGCTCAGTCATGATTGACGCCTCGCATTTGCCTTTTGCGCAAAATATTACACGGGTCAAAGAGGTGGTGGATTTTTGCCATCGCTTTGATGTCAGCGTTGAAGCGGAGCTGGGGCAACTTGGCGGCCAGGAAGATGATGTGCAAGTCAATGAAGCCGATGCGTTGTACACCAACCCCGTTCAGGCGCGTGAATTTGCCGAGGCAACCGGAATTGATTCCCTGGCGGTCGCCATCGGCACGGCTCATGGGATGTATGCCAGCGCACCGGCGCTTGATTTTTCTCGACTGGAGAATATTCGCCAGTGGGTGAACTTACCGCTGGTGCTGCATGGCGCGTCAGGATTATCGACTAAGGATATTCAGCAAACCATCAAACTGGGGATATGCAAAATCAACGTTGCAACGGAGCTGAAAAATGCCTTCTCGCAGGCGTTAAAAAATTACCTGACCGAGCACCCCGAAGCGACCGATCCCCGGGATTATTTGCAGTCGGCTAAATCCGCAATGCGCGATGTGGTGAGCAAAGTGATTGCCGATTGTGGCTGCGAGGGCAGGGCATAACGCACCTGCCATTTAACAAGGAAAAAATATGAAAACGTTAATTGCCCGGCATAAAGCTGGTGAACATATCGGCATATGTTCAGTCTGTTCTGCCCATCCGTTGGTTATCGAAGCGGCGCTGGCATTTGATCGCAACAGCACGCGCAAAGTGCTGATTGAAGCAACGTCAAACCAGGTCAATCAATTTGGCGGTTATACCGGAATGACACCGGCAGACTTTCGCGAATTTGTTTTTGCGATTGCCGATAAAGTCGGATTTGCACGCGAACGCATTATTCTCGGCGGTGACCATCTGGGGCCAAACTGCTGGCAGCAAGAAAATGTGGATGCGGCGATGGAAAAATCCGTCGAGCTGGTAAAGGCATATGTTCGTGCTGGCTTCAGTAAAATTCATCTTGATGCGTCAATGTCCTGCGCGGGGGATCCCATACCGTTAGCACCAGAAACGGTTGCGGAACGAGCTGCTGTGCTTTGCTTTGCTGCGGAGAGTGTGGCGACAGATTGCCAGCGTGAGCAACTGAGCTATGTCATTGGCACCGAAGTTCCGGTTCCGGGCGGTGAGGCCAGCGCCATTCAGTCAGTACACATCACCCATGTTGAAGATGCCGCCAATACTTTACGTACGCATCAAAAGGCCTTTATTGCCCGTGGGCTGACAGAGGCATTAACACGCGTGATTGCCATCGTGGTGCAGCCGGGTGTGGAATTTGATCACAGCAATATTATCCATTATCAGCCGCAGGAAGCGCAGGCGCTGGCGCAATGGATAGAAAATACCCGAATGGTTTATGAAGCACATTCTACCGATTACCAGACCCGGACGGCTTATTGGGAATTAGTCCGCGATCACTTTGCAATATTGAAAGTCGGTCCCGCATTAACCTTTGCTTTACGTGAGGCGATATTTGCGCTGGCGCAAATTGAGCAGGAACTTATCGCCCCCGAAAATCGCAGCGGTTGCCTGGCGGTAATTGAAGAAGTGATGCTCGACGAACCGCAGTACTGGAAGAAATATTATCGCACGGGTTTTCACGATTCATTACTGGATATTCGTTACAGCCTGTCGGATCGTATTCGTTATTACTGGCCACATAGTCGGATTAAAAATAGCGTTGAAACGATGATGGTGAATCTGGAAGGTGTGGACATCCCACTGGGCATGATTAGTCAGTATCTTCCTAAACAATTTGAACGCATTCAGTCCGGGGAATTATCAGCAATACCGCATCAGCTGATTATGGATAAAATTTATGATGTTTTGCGCACCTATCGCTACGGCTGTGCGGAATAAGGACGGTATATGACTAACCTGTTTGTTCGTAGCGGAATTTCTTTTGTCGATCGTAGCGAAGTTTTAACCCATATCGGTAATGAGATGCTCGCGAAAGGTGTGGTTCATGATACCTGGCCACAGGCATTAATTGCCAGAGAAGCAGAATTCCCTACTGGGATAATGCTTGAGCAGCACGCCATTGCAATACCGCATTGTGAGGCGATTCATGCTAAGTCGTCAGCCATTTATTTGTTAAGGCCAACAAATAAAGTTCATTTTCAGCAAGCGGATGATGATAATGACGTGGCGGTATCGTTGGTTATTGCGTTGATTGTGGAAAATCCGCAGCAGCAATTGAAACTTTTACGCTGTTTATTTGGCAAGTTACAACAGCCCGATATCGTCGAGACACTAATCACTCTTCCTGAAACCCAGTTAAAGGAATACTTCACAAAGTATGTTTTAGATTCAGACGAATAAATCCCTCTGTAACAATAAAAAGGACTATTTATGAAACGCAAGATTATTGTCGCTTGCGGAGGCGCGGTTGCGACCTCTACGATGGCGGCGGAAGAAATTAAAGAGTTGTGTCAGAGTCATAATATTCCTGTTGAATTAATCCAGTGTCGGGTTAATGAAATAGAAACCTATATGGATGGCGTGCATTTGATATGTACTACCGCCAAAGTTGACCGTAGTTTTGGCGATATTCCGTTAGTTCACGGCATGCCTTTTGTTTCTGGTGTCGGTATCGAAGCATTACAAAATAAAATTCTGACTATCTTACAGGGGTGACCTATGTTTTCAGAAGTCATGCGTTATATTCTCGATCTCGGCCCTACGGTGATGTTGCCGATTGTCATCATTATTTTTTCTAAAATTTTAGGCATGAAGGCAGGCGATTGCTTTAAAGCGGGTCTGCATATCGGGATTGGCTTTGTTGGCATTGGCCTTGTGATTGGCTTAATGCTGGATTCCATTGGTCCGGCGGCGAAAGCGATGGCGGAAAATTTCGACCTGAATCTGCATGTGGTCGATGTCGGCTGGCCGGGCTCTTCACCAATGACCTGGGCGTCGCAAATTGCGCTGGTGGCGATTCCGATTGCGATTCTGGTTAACGTGGCGATGTTACTGACCCGTATGACGCGGGTGGTAAATGTTGATATCTGGAATATCTGGCATATGACCTTCACCGGCGCGTTGCTGCATCTGGCAACCGGTTCATGGATGATAGGGATGGCGGGTGTGGTAATTCACGCGGCGTTTGTTTATAAGCTCGGCGACTGGTTTGCCCGCGATACCCGAAATTTCTTTGAGCTGGAAGGCATTGCAATCCCGCACGGTACGTCGGCGTATATGGGGCCGATTGCGGTGCTGGTCGATGCCATTATCGAGAAAATCCCAGGCGTTAACCGAATTAAATTTAGCGCCGATGATATTCAGCGCAAATTTGGCCCTTTTGGCGAGCCTGTCACCGTGGGTTTTGTGATGGGGCTGATTATCGGCATCCTCGCGGGTTACGATGTCAAAGGTGTATTGCAGCTGGCGGTAAAAACGGCGGCGGTGATGCTGCTAATGCCACGGGTGATTAAACCCATCATGGATGGTTTAACGCCCATCGCTAAGCAGGCCCGTAGTCGTTTACAGGCGAAGTTCGGCGGTCAGGAGTTCCTGATTGGCCTGGATCCCGCATTACTGCTGGGGCATACGGCGGTGGTATCGGCAAGCCTGATTTTTATCCCGCTCACCATTTTAATTGCTGTTTGTGTGCCGGGTAATCAGGTGCTGCCGTTTGGCGATCTTGCCACTATCGGCTTCTTTGTGGCGATGGCGGTCGCGGTGCATCGTGGAAATCTGTTCCGCACCTTAATCTCGGGTGTCATCATTATGAGCATCACCCTGTGGATCGCGACGCAAACTATTGGTTTGCACACCCAACTGGCGGCTAATGCTGGGGCGTTAAAAGCCGGGGGTATGGTGGCTTCAATGGATCAGGGCGGTTCTCCCATTACCTGGTTACTGATTCAGGTTTTCTCCCCGCAAAATATTCCCGGTTTCATTATTATCGGCGCAATTTATCTTACCGGTATTTTCATGACCTGGCGTAGAGCGCGTGGCTTTATTAAACAAGAGAAAGTCGTTC
Organism: Shigella dysenteriae; assembly: GCF_022354085.1. Classification (NCBI taxonomy): domain Bacteria; kingdom Pseudomonadati; phylum Pseudomonadota; class Gammaproteobacteria; order Enterobacterales; family Enterobacteriaceae; genus Shigella; species Shigella dysenteriae. Next base: position 2,993,855 of record NZ_CP055055.1, on the reverse strand, counting down.
TCGCAGAATAATTTTTACCTGAGGGGGAGGTTATCCCCCTTAACAATCAGGAGTTTTTATGAAATCAGTGGTGAATGATACTGATGGTATCGTGCGCGTTGCAGAAAGCGTCTTTCCTGAAATTAAACATCAGGATGAGGTTCGGGTAAAAATTGCCAGCTCGGGCTTATGTGGTTCCGATTTACCCAGGATATTTAAAAATGGTGCACATTATTATCCAATAACGTTAGGCCATGAATTTAGCGGCTATATTGATGCGGTGGGATCCGGTGTTGATGATTTACACTCTGGCGATGCGGTTGCCTGTGTGCCGTTATTACCCTGTTTTACTTGTCCAGAGTGTTTGAAAGGGTTTTATTCCCAGTGCGCAAAATATGATTTTATTGGCTCGCGGCGTGATGGTGGATTTGCTGAATATATTGTCGTTAAGCGAAAAAATGTCTTTGCTCTACCCACGGATATGCCTATTGAGGATGGGGCTTTTATTGAGCCGATTACCGTTGGCCTGCATGCTTTTCATTTAGCGCAAGGTTGTGAGAATAAAAACGTTATTATTATTGGTGCCGGAACCATTGGCCTGCTGGCCATTCAGTGCGCTGTCGCGCTGGGAGCAAAGAGTGTGACGGCTATCGACATTAGTTCAGAAAAACTGGCACTGGCAAAATCTTTCGGTGCGATGCAAACATTTAACAGTAGCGAAATGAGCGCGCCGCAAATGCAGGCCGTTTTACGCGAGCTGCGCTTTAATCAGCTTATCCTCGAGACGGCTGGCGTACCGCAAACTGTCGAACTGGCAGTAGAGATTGCCGGTCCTCATGCCCAACTGGCGCTGGTGGGCACGTTGCATCAGGATCTGCATTTAACATCGGCAACGTTTGGCAAAATATTGCGTAAAGAGCTGACGGTTATCGGCAGTTGGATGAACTACTCCAGCCCTTGGCCGGGGCAGGAGTGGGAAACGGCGAGCCGGTTGCTGACAGAACGTAAGTTAAGTCTGGAGCCATTAATCGCTCACCGTGGAAGCTTTGAAAGCTTCGCCCAGGCGGTGCGTGACATCGCTCGTAATGCTATGCCGGGCAAAGTGTTGCTCATTCCCTGAAACCGCGGGCCAGCGTGATGCTGGCCCGGTATTGTGCAAAACAGATCATTCACCAATGGTCCCCCTTCGTTTACACTAGCCACAATTGAATATGGGTAAATGACGATGAATTCATTCGAGCGAAGGAATAAGATCATCCAATTAGTGAATGAACAGGGAACCGTGCTTGTTCAGGATCTGGCGGGAGTATTTGCTGCCTCGGAAGCGACAATCCGTGCCGATTTGCGCTTTCTCGAACAAAAAGGCGTGGTTACGCGCTTTCATGGCGGTGCGGCGAAAATAATGTCCGGTAATAGTGAAACCGAGACCCAGGAAGTCGGGTTTAAAGAGCGATTTCAGCTCGCCAGCGCGCCAAAAAACAGAATAGCGCAGGCGGCAGTCAAAATGATCCACGAAGGGATGACCGTTATTCTCGACAGCGGAAGTACGACAATGCTTATCGCCGAAGGATTAATGACCGCCAAAAATATCACGGTGATTACCAACAGTCTCCCGGCAGCGTTTGCCCTTTCCGAAAATAAAGATATTACTCTGGTCGTCTGTGGTGGCACCGTCCGCCATAAAACGCGCTCGATGCATGGTTCCATTGCCGAGCGTTCATTGCAGGATATTAATGCCGATTTAATGTTTGTCGGTGCTGATGGTATTGATGCGGTTAATGGTATTACGACCTTTAATGAAGGTTATTCGATTAGCGGGGCGATGGTCACCGCCGCTAATAAAGTGATTGCCGTTCTCGATTCATCGAAATTTAACCGTCGCGGTTTTAATCAGGTACTGCCAATCGAAAAAATCGATATTATTATTACCGACGATGCTGTGTCAGAGGTGGATAAACTGGCATTGCAGAAGACACGGGTAAAATTAATTACGGTGTAGTATTGTTCTGTATGCCGGATAAGGTATTTACACCGCATCCGGCATTACGGATTCTCCCTGGTTCAAGAGAGAATAGTTTGATTAACGCAATAATGGACAATCCGGTGGTAATCGACAACGCAACGCCGCCGGAAGTATTTCAATATGAAAGTTTTGTCCGCTCAACGGTTCGCCATCAAGATTAAAAGTGATTTCGTGTGGGGCTTGTATATCAAACCACGATGAAGCGCCTTCGATAATATTCGGGTTATCTTCGTCAGATTTTAAGGTTGATACGAGAGCCGGAAGAATTTCATCGCCGGTAAAAATGCGCAGTTGCAGCAAGCCATCGTTAATTAACGCGTTCGGGCACAATTGTTGACCGCCACCGGCCTGACGCCCGTTACCAATACCAATGACCAGGGCGTCACCTTGCCAGTGAAAGTTTTCACCGCGGATTTCACAACGGTCCGGTTGCAGAGTATCCATACGCATTAAGCCATGAATGATGTAAGAGACGCCACCCAGCGCGGCTTTTAATTTTTCCGGCGTTTCTGTGGTAATACGCGTCCCAAATCCGCCTGTCGCCATATTAATAAAACAGGTTTGTTTGTTGACCTGCGCCATATCTATCGCAATGGCGTTACCGACAATTGCCAGTTTCAGCGCCTTATCCAGTGCCTCAGGAATCCCTACACTGGTAGCAAAATCATTGGCGGTTCCTAATGGCAAAATTCCCAGCGCGGGTATGTCATCCCCCTCACACTGAATCAACGCCGTAGAAACTTCATTAATGGTGCCATCGCCACCACCGGCAATCACCGTTGCGACGCCCAACTTCCGGGCCTCCTCTACATATCGTGCGGCATCGCCTTTCTCCCAGGTGACCCGCACATGGATCGTCATTCCTTCCTCACGCAACAGCATAATTGCTTCGCGCAAGGGTAGATTGTCAGTACTTTTGCCATTAAGAATCAGTAAGCTGGCGGGAAATTCTGCCATGATCGTATGTGCCTTTATGATTGGTCTGTAGATAGTGTAGAGCAGAAAAGAAAAGGTGGAGTCAGAACAGGATGAAAGTCGGAGGATAAAAAGTCAGTTCAAGTATGGGGGATTCAGTGGTTACCACCAGGAGCTTGCAATGGGAACAGCGAATATTAACGGTAGCCACCGATAAATTTCAAAAAAGAGCATATGCCTAATATTCAACCAAACAGTGGCATCTTAAATATACTATTCCAAATATATTAAAGCCCCATGGAGTTACTTGGAAAGGGCCTTCATGTCTGTAATTCCTACTTATGTAGGAAATGTTGTACAGAACATTTATTATAATCCTATTCAAATATAATAATCAGCCATTATTATATTTAAACACTAGAGAGTGTCGTTGGTATTTAATGGGGAAAGGTGAGATGAAAAAGATAGCTGCTATATCATTAATTAGTATTTTTATTATGTCTGGTTGTGCTGTGCATAATGATGAGACAAGTATCGGTAAATTTGGTCTTGCATATAAAAGTAATATTCAGCGTAAACTCGATAACCAATACTACACCGAAGCCGAAGCTTCTTTAGCCAGGGGCAGAATATCTGGTGCAGAAAATATAGTAAAAAATGATGCAGCCCATTTCTGTGTTACTCAGGGCAAAAAAATGCAGATAGTTGACCTGAAGACAGAAGGTGCAGGATTACATGGCGTCGCTCGTCTGACATTCAAATGTGGAGAGTGAGAATATTTTTTGGTAAGCGTCAAACATGCGCGTTCTGGTTGTGCTTAGCCGGAACCTGTGCGAGCACGATGCCAATAAGTGAAAGGCATCGTGCTATGAAGGGAGATTCTATCGATGTGGTCAATGGAAGACGGTGACCAGGGATAGGGCTTATGCATAAAAAATAAGCCCGTGTAAGGGAGATTACACAGGCTAAGGAGGTGGTTCCTGGTACAGCTAGCATTTTATGGGTTATGTTTTTCAGCGAAACGGATGATAACCTTAATAAATGCAGCTGTATGTGATCGGTTTCTAAGAATTTTCCATCCGGGAAAAATAATCGAAATTAATCACTTACCGTGTGGGTTACGCGTGGTTTCCCCGGAGAAATTACGCATCAGCAGCGCGTAATTTAGCTCAAGATCCTGCGGCACCGGGAGCCACACAGTATAACCATCGCCTGGTGCTACCGGCATAGCTTCGCCTTTGGCGTTTTCCATGTGCTCAAGGGTAAAGTTAATGTTGCCTTGCGGCGTCATCAGCTCAAGGCTGTCGCCAACGGAGAATTTATTTTTCACCGCTACCGCCGCGAGGTCCCCCTTGCGCTCACCGGTAAACTCACCAACAAACTGCTGGCGGTCAGAAACCGAGTAACCGTATTCGTAGTTCTGATAATCGTCGTGAGTATGACGACGCAGGAAACCTTCGGTATAGCCACGATGCGCCAGACCTTCCAGAGTTTCCAGCAGGCTGGTATCGAACGGTTTGCCCGCAGCGGCATCATCGATAGCTTTACGATAAACCTGTGCGGTGCGTGCGCAATAGTAGAAAGATTTAGTACGGCCTTCGATTTTCAGCGAATGCACGCCCATTTTGGTCAGGCGTTCTACATGGGCGATGGCGCGCAGATCTTTCGAGTTCATGATGTAAGTGCCGTGCTCATCTTCAAACGCGGTCATATACTCGCCCGGACGCTGGGCTTCTTCGATCATAAACACTTTGTCGGTTGGCGCGCCGATACCCAGCGTCGGCTCAACATTTTGCACCGGAATCGGCTCGTACTTGTGTACGATGTTGCCAACGTCATCTTCTTTCCCTTCCTGGACGTTGTACTCCCAGCGGCAGGCGTTGGTGCAGGTACCCTGGTTCGGGTCGCGCTTGTTGATATAGCCAGAGAGCAGGCAGCGACCGGAGTAGGCCATGCACAGTGCGCCGTGAACGAAGATCTCGATCTCCATATCCGGCACCTGATTACGGATCTCTTCAATCTCTTCCAGCGACAGCTCGCGAGAGAGGATCACGCGGGTCAGGCCCATTTGCTGCCAGAATTTCACCGTCGCCCAGTTTACGGCGTTAGCCTGAACCGAGAGGTGGATCGGCATTTCAGGGAAGTGCTCACGCACCAGCATAATCAGCCCTGGATCGGACATAATCAGCGCATCCGGCCCCATTTCCACCACCGGTTTCAGGTCACGGATAAAGGTTTTCAGCTTAGCGTTGTGCGGTGCAATGTTGACCACGACATAAAACTTTTTCCCCAGCGCGTGGGCTTCATTGATGCCGAGCTGAAGATTTTCGTGGTTGAATTCGTTGTTGCGCACACGCAGGGAGTAACGCGGCTGGCCCGCATAAACAGCATCTGCGCCATAAGCGAAAGCGTAACGCATATTTTTCAGCGTTCCCGCCGGGGAAAGGAGTTCCGGTTTAAACATAATTCTCTCGTTCTGATGACAGGTCAGATCCGCTTCACCTGATGAAGCGGTTAGGGGAGTGCCCCCACTTTAAGGGCGGGCATTGTAGCGCAATCGGCGGGTTTAGCTCCAGTGTAAATGTCTGGTGGCGTCCTGGTTTTGGTTAAGGGTACGAATGACGATAATTTCCCCTGGTGATTGCAGGAAATAAATTACGTGGCGTTCAAAAGGAAGAACAAAAATACCTTCGCCTAATTCAGGTCTGGGCGTACCTATATTATTGTTACTCAGAATCTGGAGAACGTCTGAAAGATGTTCCACATATCTGTCGGCTTGTGGTTCGCCGAAATGGTGATAGCTGTAATACCAGATGCCTTCTAAATCCTCATTGGCTTTTGGCATGAGTTTAATAATACGCACATTATTTCCTTATCCCTGCTTTCACCTTCCGTAAAAACGCGTCCTTTTCCCACGGCTGAGCTTCACCACTACTCAACCCTTCTGCGAGCATGTCACGTAACGCTTGCAGGCGAGACTCTGCTTGCTTTTCTCGAAGTAAGCGCAGCGACTCACGGATCACTTCGCTTTGGGTGCGATAGTCGCCGGATTCAATCAAGGACTCGATAAATTCACGCAACTCATCGCCGAGATCAACCGTCATCGTTCTGGCCATGTTTATGCTCTCCTGTAAGTAAAAATCTTACATCAGTGTATGTCATAAACCGGATAGCGTCACGAAAAGTATTAGACGATATTTTGGCAGATGAACATGTTCAGGAGGATAAGCATGGAGATGTTAAACAAAGAAAGCACAATGAGTATTCATCAGTGTCCACTATTTTAATGGTGCAGGTAAATAAATAAGCGTTATTTGGAAATAAAGCCGGACGCCAACAACCCACGCCCGGCATCGTAATTACGTATTGTCTTTCACCGTCTGACTTGTGCCATTGGCTTTAACGGAGGCAATTCCGGTTTCACGAGATTGCGCGGTGGCGTACATCTGGCTGGAGCCGATAATTTGATGATTGGCGGCTTTCAGATTGAAATAGAATTTGCCGTTACTTGCCGTTTTTTTCTCATAGCGTTCTTCTTGCGGGCTGTTGCTACGCACCGACGCGATACCCTTTTCCGCAGAGGCTTTTGAGGTATACAGCTCGCTGGTGAGGATCGTCTCACCATTGCCCGCTTTTAGCACAAACCGGAACTGACTATCACTGCTCTTACTGAGTTCAAACCAACCAGCCATAATGACTCCTTGATTGAAATTGCGTATCGAAAACAGCATCTAAAGGTGCAGTTTACCGATTAAAGTATGAGCGATTTTCTGATGCCTGCCAGGGCGGAGAGATAATGTCAGTTTGCTGACCATGCGTGGGATAATGTTGCCGGATCGGGTCTGAACGCCATCTCCGGCTAACAAAGTAATGTCGCTAAAACTAAACGATGCGGCAGGCGTCGGCTTCCCAGCGGTAACCAACGCCGTAAACGGCGCGGATAAATGACTGTTCGGCATCGAGAGATTCCAGCTTGCGGCGCAGGTTTTTAATGTGGCTGTCAATGGTGCGGTCGGTTACTACGCGGTAGTCGTCATAAAGATGATTGAGCAATTGCTCGCGGGAGAACACTTTTCCTGGTTCGTGAGAGAGCGTTTTCAGCAGACGAAATTCCGCAGGCGTCAGGTCAAGCATTTTACCGCGCCATGAAGCCTGAAAACGACCTTCGTCGATAATCAACGGGCTTTCAGCATCCTGTTGCTGCAACTCGCGCTGCGGTTTGCAACGGCGCAAAATGGTTTTGACGCGCGCTACCACTTCCCGTGGGCTGTACGGCTTGCAGATGTAGTCATCTGCGCCAATCTCCAGCCCCAGCAGGCGGTCGATCTCTTCGATTTTTGCCGTCACCATCACGACAGGAACATCGGAAAAACGACGAATTTCCCGGCACAGCGTCAAGCCATCGGTGCCAGGGAGCATCAGATCCAACAGGATCAGATCCGGTGGTGTCTGGCGCACATACGGCAGTACCTGATCGCCGTGGCTAATAAGCGTCGGCGCATAGCTCGCAGCACGCAGATAATCAATGAGCAACTGCCCCAGCTTCGGTTCATCTTCCACGATCAAAATACGCGGTGTGTTTTCGTCGATTGGTAACTCGGTCATACTTCTCTCTGTAAATCCCGTTCCAGCGGTAACTCTACTGTAATGCTTACCCCGCCAAAAGGCGAATGGGCAGCAATAATGCGGCCATTATGTGCTTCAACAATGTTCAGGCAAATCGCCAGCCCCAGCCCGGAACCGCCGCTGGCACGGTTGCGGGAACCTTCGGTGCGATAAAAACGTTCAAACAATTTTTGTAGCTGATCGTCACTGACACCTGGCGCACTGTCGGCAAAGGTCAGGCGCACCGTTTTGTCGTGCTGCTCGGCAGAGATTTTCAGGCTGCCGCCGCTGTCAGTGTAGCGCAGGCTGTTTTCCAGTAAGTTATTGAATAACTGCATTAAACGGTCGCGATCGCCAAATACGGTAATACTGTCTGGCAGGGAAAATTGCAGTTTCAGGCCACGGCTGGCGAATCGTTCGCGAAATGCGCCGCCCGCCACTTCCAGCAGTGGGATCAAATCTACCGGTGCTTTTTGATAGGCGAGAGCGCCTTCATCAGACATCGACAACTGATGAAGATCGTCAACCAGTTTGGTCAGTGTACCGACCTCCGCCTGTAAAGACGCCACCGTCTCCGGCGTGAATTTACGCACGCCATCCTGAATGGCTTCCAGTTCACCGCGCAGCACCGCTAATGGCGTACGCAGTTCGTGAGAAATATCGGCCATAAAATCGCGCCGCATTTGCTGGTTTTTCTCTAGAGTGCTGGCGAGCTGGTTGAAGTCTTGCGCCAGTTTGCCCAGTTCATCTTCACTGGTGGGCGTCACGCGGGTTGTGAAATCGCCCGCCGCCAGTTTGTGCGTGCCGTCCACCAGCCGTTTGACCGGGGCCAAAAGACCGCGCGCCAGCAGAAAGGTGGCGAGCGCCGCGAGTAACGTTGCCAGAGCGACAATCAACCAGCTGGTTTGCCGCTGTTGTTTATCGAAATTGATATCAGTATTGCGCGTTAACCGCTCAACGGGGGAGGCGATCACCGCGCCAACTTCCGCACCGTTGACCAGAATGGGTCGCCGTGTACCGTCAGGTGGAATCGGCGCTCGCGGACCAACCAGCACTTTGTTGTTTTGATCAACCACCCAGAACTGGGTACGCCAGCCGTGCGGTGGCATACCCGGGCCGGGTTTATCTTCCGAATTATCGTGTTCAAATGAACGCAGGATCTGAAAGACAAAGCGATCATTGTTGCGCAGGAAGCGCCAGTTGCCATGCTGCGCATACTGCTCGCCAAGCGCATCACTTAACAGTTGTAATCGCTGTTCATTACCATGCTTGATGTAATCAATAAAGCCACGCTCAAAACTGATACGCACCGCCCAGTGCATACTGATCAGCAAGACAATGCAGGTGGCGAAAATCGCCAGAAACAGTTTGCCGGTAATACCGGGTCGCCAGAACTTCATTGCGCGCTCCTTTTTCGCCGCGAAATAGCTACATTTTGATGCGTATCGTTCGGCACTCTGGCAAAGATGAACGCCGGAAGGGCGATGATAAACGCCATGCTAAGCCAGGTGTACATAAAGACGGTTTGTGTGGTGCCGCTGTCGACGCTGACATGCTGCGAACCAAAAAGTCCCAGCAACAGCCCGGCGATGGTGACGCCGATACCATCGACAATTGCATAATCATCGACAGCAGACTGTTGCCGCTGCTCGCCAGATTGTCCGGGAGATCTTTCAGCGTCAGGGTGTTCATGGAGGAGAAACGGGTCGAGTTGACCATCCCTTGTAAAAACAGGACGAACGGCAAAACGTAGTACCAGCCCAACAGAGCGGTAGTCATAAACAACAGGGTGACCAGCGACAGACCCAGCGTGGTCGCTACCAGTACCCGACGATAACCAAAGCGATTCACCACCTGAACCACAATTCGCTTCATTCCCATGCTGCCAAGCACCATCGGGATCATCATCAGTCCGGCATGAAAAGGCGAGAAACCGAGGCCAATTTGCAGGAAAACCGGCGTCATAAAGGGCAACATGCCGCTACCGATACGTCCGGCAAAGCTCCCCGCCAGGCCCAGCGAAAAGGTACGAGTGCGGAACAGTTTCAGACTGAAAAGAGCGCGGTGGTTATTTCTGGCGTGCAGCAGATAAAGCACCAGTGCCACCACGCCAACTGCGACCAGGCCAGCAATCGCCAGCGGCGATAAACCTGTACCTTTACTGCCGTCCAGCGCCAGGGTTAATACCGCCATGCCAACCGCCAGCAATAAAAAGCCGGAGAGATCAAAGCGCCGCGTCTGCATGGTGTAGTTCGGCATTAACATCAATGTGGCGATCGCACCGATAATCCCCACCGGAATGTTGATCAAAAAGATCCAGTGCCACGACGCGTACTCCACCAGCAGGCCGCCAAGCGCCGGACCGAGCAGCGGACCGACCTGACCGGGTAACGTGACAAAGGTCATCGCCGCCATATATTGCTCGCGCGGTACGATTTTCATCACCGTAAGCCTTCCGACCGGCACCATCATCGCACCGCCAACGCCCTGTAACGCGCGTGCCAGCAACAGTTCGTTCAGCGTGCCGGAAAGCGCGCAAAACAGTGAACCGAGAGTAAACAGCACGATAGCGGTAAAGAAAATATTGCGCACGCCGACTTTGTCCGCCAGCCAGCCGCTGGCAGGCAGCATCACCGCCACGGTCAGCACATAAGAGACAATAACCATGTGCATATGCAACGGACTTTCCCCGAGGCTTTGCGCCATTGAGGGAAGGGCGGTGTTAACGATGGTGGTGTCCAGCGACTGCATAAAGAAGCCGAAAGCCACAATCCACAATTGCCAGCGGGTGCTGTCGGGAAGATCTGTCATTTACTCGGTTACCGTTTGTTTAGGTTTACGCGAAAAACGCAGCCGTAGACGGTCGAAAAAGAGATACACCACCGGCGTGGTATACAGCGTCAGGAGCTGGCTCATTACCAGACCGCCGACAATGGTGATCCCCAGGGGTTGGCGCAACTCCGATCCGTCGCCGCCCGACAATACCAGCGGCAGCGCACCAAACAGCGCCGCCAGGGTAGTCATCATAATCGGGCGAAAACGCAGCAGACAGGCCTGGAAAATAGCTTCCTGCGGCGTCAGGTTACCGTGCCGTTGGGCTTCAAGCGCAAAATCGACCATCATAATGGCGTTTTTCTTCACGATGCCGATTAATAGCATGATCCCTATCAGGGCGATTAGGCTGAACGGGGCATTGAACAGCTCCAGCGCCAGCAGCGCTCCAACGCCCGCCGAGGGCAGGGTGGAGAGAATCGTCAGCGGATGTACGTAACTCTCGTAAAGGATACCCAGCACGATATACACCGTGGCGATGGCGGCGATAATCAGGATCACCTGTGAGTTCATCGTCTCCTGGAACACCTGCGCCGTGCCGGCAAAACTGCCGCGCACCGTCGAAGGCACACCAAGCTGGGTCATTGCGCGATCGATCGCCGCACTGGCGTCCGAGAGCGATTTCCCGGTCGGCAGGTTAAACGAAATGGTCGAGGCCGCCGATAATCCCTGATGATTCACCGATAGTGGGGCATTCGCCGGTTGCCATTTAGCGAAATACGACAGCGGGATCGCTTCTCCTTCGTTATTGATAACGAACATTTTTTCCAGCGCGCTGATGTCCTGGGTATAGCGCGGATCCACTTCCATCACCACTTTATACTGGTTCATCGGCTGGTAAATGGTCGAGATTTGCCGCTGACCGAAGGCGTTATTTAACAGGCTGTTGGCGGCCTGCACGTCGATTCCCAGCCGTGCCATCGTGTCGCGATCGTAAACCAGATTCATTTCTGCGCCGTTATCCTGCTGGTCGGAGTTCACGTCCGCCAGTTCTGGCAACGTTGCCAGTTTTTTGCGGATTTTCGGCTCCCATTCGCGCAGTGCCGCCAGGTCGTCGGATAACAACGTGTACTGATAACTGGCGTTCGACTGACGTCCGCCAACGCGAATATCCTGTACCGCCATCAGGAACAGATTCGCCCCCGGTTCTTTCGCCAGCTTCACCCGCAGACGGTCGATAATTTGCTGCGCCGTTTCGCTGCGTTCGTCGCGTGGCTTGAGGGTGATAAACATCATCCCGCTATTCACCCGCGAACCGCCAGTAAATCCGGTGACATTATCCACCGCCGGATCGTCACGGATAATTTTCATGAAATCCTGCAATTTGCCGCGCATCGCCTGAAACGAAATACTCTGATCCGCCTGTATCCCGCCCATCAACACGCCGGTGTCCTGCTCCGGGAAGAAGGTTTTCGGGATCGAGATATAGAGCCAGATATTCAAAGCAATGGTGCCAAGCAGCACCACGCCCACCAGACGGGTATGATTGAGCACCCATTTCAGTGACTTACCATAGCCTTGTTGCAGGGCTACCAACATGCGACCAAAACCACGCAGTCGCTTTTGCTCGCGCGGCTTGCTGGCTTTCAGCATCCAGCCACACATCATTGGCGTTAATGTCAGAGAAACCAGCAACGAAATACCAATGGCGACAGAAAGCGTCACGGCAAACTCGCGTAACAGTCGGCCCGGCAATCCGCCCATCAACAGCAGCGGCAGGAACACCGCCACCAGTGACAGACTCATCGACAGCACCGTAAAGCCGACTTCGCGAGTACCTTGTAGCGCGGCCTGTAGTGGTTTCATCCCCGCTTCCAGATGACGGGCAATGTTTTCCAGCACCACGATGGCGTCATCCACCACGAAACCAGTAGCGATGGTGAGCGCCATTAACGACAGGTTATTGAGACTGAATCCGCACAAGTACATCGCCGCAAACGTACCAATCAGCGAAACCGGCACCGCAACGGCGGGAATAATAGTGGCGCGACCCGAGCGCAGGAATAAAAACACCACCAGAATCACCAGCGCCACTGAGATAATCAGCGTTTGCTCGACTTCTTCCAGCGAGGCGCGAATGGTGGGGGAGCGATCCTGGGCAATTTGCAGATCAATCGCCGCCGGAATGGTCTCCTGCAACTCCGGTAATTTTGCCCGGATGCTGTCTACCGTCTGGATAATATTGGCTTCCGGCAGTTTGCGGATCATCAGTAAAATAGCCGGTTTGGCGTTGGTCATCCCGGCGTTGCGCACATCCTGCACCGAGTCGGTCACCGTCGCCACATCGCCCAGACGAACCGCGCCGCCGTTGTTGTAATGAATAATCAACGGCTGATATTCAGCGGCGGTTTTTAGCTCATCATTGGTCTGGATCTGCCAGCGGTGAGTGCCATCTTCCAGCGCCCCCTGCGGTTTACGCACGTTGGCATTGCTGATGGCAGTGCGTACGTCGTCCAGCGACACGCCCTGATTAAACAGCGCCTGCGGGTTCAGCCCGACGCGCACGGCGGGCAGCGAGCTGCCGCCGACATCGACATCACCGACGCCGTCGATTTGCGAAATCGTCGGAGCCAGCTGCGTCGAGGCGAAATCGTACAATTCACCCTGCGAATAAGTATCGGAGGTTAGCGTCAGGATCATAATTGGCGCATCCGACGGGTTCGCTTTGCGATAAGTCGGGCGGCTGGGCATCCCACTGGGCAGCAGACTTTGTGCGGCGTTGATCGCCGCCTGCACATCACGCGCCGCACCGTTGATATCCCGGTCAAAATCAAACTGCAAAATAATACGCGTGCTGCCGAGCGAACTGCTGGAGGTCATTTCACTGACCCCGGCAATGCGCCCAAGTGAGCGCTCCAGCGGCGTGGCAACGGAAGACGCCATTGTCTCCGGCGACGCACCGGGCAGCGAGGCGCTGACCATAATCACCGGAAAATCGACCTGCGGCAGCGGGGCGACCGGCAGCATACGGAAACCCAGTATGCCGCATAGGGTAATGGCGACCGACAGTAAAATCGTCGCCACCGGGCGGTAAATGAAGAGGGCAAAAAACTTCACTTACGCCTCCTCTTCATGGCGAGCAAAGCGACTTTTGGTCCACAATGCCAGGCGGTCAAACAGCAGATAAATCACCGGCGTGGTGAACAGCGTCAGCACCTGGCTGACAATCAGGCCGCCGACCATGCCGATACCTAACGGACGACGCAGTTCCGCGCCGACCCCGGTACTCAACATCAGCGGCAGCGCGCCAAGCAGAGCCGCCAGGGTGGTCATCAGGATCGGACGAAAACGCAACAGACAAGCCTGGTAGATTGCATCGCGCGGCGACATGCCTTGCTCGCGCTCAGCAGCCAGCGCGAAGTCGATCATCATGATGGCGTTCTTCTTCACGATACCGATCAGCAAAATAATGCCAATTATCGCAATCACATCCAGTTCGCTACCGGCAATCATTAACGCCAGCAGGGCGCCAACACCTGCCGTGGGTAGCGTCGAGAGAATGGTGATCGGGTGAATAAAGCTCTCGTACAGAATGCCGAGCACGATATACATCGCCACCACCGCCGCGACAATCAGCCAGACAGTGCTGCCCAGCGCCGACTGGAAGGCGAGGGTGCTGCCCTGGAACTGCGTGGTGATATCCACCGGCAGATTCAGCGTCTTTTCGGTGTCCATAATCGCCTGCACCGCATCGCCCAGCGAATAGTTATCTGGCACGTTAAAAGAGATGGTCGTTACCGGGAACTGATCCAGATGGTTGATGGAAAGCGGCGCAAAACGCTGCTCAATTTTGGCAATTGAGCTTAGCGGTACCACGCCGCCATCGCTGCTGGTCAGGCGAATGGTATCCAGCGCCGCAAGCCCTGGGGTATTTTCGGTGTTGTGCTCCAGCACCACGCGATACTGGTTGGCCTGAGTATAAATAGTGGAAATCAGCCGCTGACCAAACGCGTTGTACAGGGCGTTATCGACATCCGCCATACTGATCCCCAGACGGCTGGCGCTGTCGCGATCAACATTGACATACGCCACCAGCCCTTTGTCCTGCCAGTCGCTGGAGACATCAGAAAGCTGTGGCAGCTGCTGGAGTTTTTCCATCAACTGTGGCACCCAGGTACTGAGCGCATCCAGTGACGTGGCCTGCAAGGTAAACTGGTACTGGGTGCGGCTGACCTGAGTATCGATGGTCAGGTCCTGCGTTGGTTGCAGGAAGAGATCGACGCCCGGCACTTTATCCACCGCCGTTTGCAGACGGGCGATGACTTTTTGCACCCGATCATCACGTTCATCCAACGGTTTGAGGTTGATCTGCAAACGCGCACTGTTCAGCGACGGGTTAGTGCCATCAACGCCAACAAATGAGGTCAGACTTTGCACTGCCGGATCCTGCAAAATCACGTCCGCGACCTGGCGTTGCCGCTGGGCCATATTGGCAAAGGAGCTGGATTGCGGTGCCTGCAAAGTGCCCTGAATAATGCCGTTATCCTGTACCGGGAAGAAACCTTTCGGAATGAACACCCACAATAGAACGCTAAGCAGCAGCGTGCTGAGCGCCACGCTTAAGGTCAGCCACGGATGATTCAGCACTTTCGCCAGTCCACGACCATAGGCGGCGATTATCCTGTCGAACATTTTTTCCGAGGCACGGGAGAAGCGGTTCTGTTTACGCAACGACTCCTGGCTGAGCATCCGTGCGCACATCATCGGTGTCAGGGTTAGCGACACCACGGCTGAGATTAAAATCGCTACCGCCAGGGTAATAGCAAATTCGCGGAACAGTCGCCCGACGATATCGCCCATAAACAGCAGTGGGATCAACACCGCAATCAGCGAGAAGGTCAGCGAGATAATGGTAAAGCCGATTTCACCTGCGCCTTTGAGCGCCGCCGCCAACGGTTTTTCGCCTTTTTCGATATAGCGGGAAATATTTTCGATCACCACGATGGCGTCATCGACCACGAACCCGGTGGCGATAGTTAACGCCATCAGCGTCAGGTTATTGATTGAAAAATCGAGAAACACCATGACCGCGAAGGTGCCGATTAACGACAGCGGCACTGCGACGCCGGGAATGATGGTCGCCGGAATATTGCGCAAAAACAGGTAGATAATCATGACTACCAGCGCGATAGCCATCATCAATTCAAACTGAGTATCATCGACGGATGCGCGGATATTGGTGGTACGGTCAGAAAGTACCGTCACCTTCACCGATTTCGGCAAACTCTCGGTGAGCTGTGGCAGCATCTGCCGGATGCTGTCAGCGGTGGAGATAATGTTAGCACCGGGCTGGCGCTGAACATTCATCACAATGGCCTGTTCTTTGTTCGCCCACGCGCCGAGCCAGCTGTTTTCTGCACCTTGCTCTACAGTTGCGACATCGCCCAGACGAATCGGCGCGCCGTTCTGGTAGGCGATAATCAACTGGCGATATTCTTCCGCAGATTGCATTTGGTCATTCGCGGAAAGCGTAACCGCGCGGGAAGGGCCGTCAAGGCTACCTTTTGCCGAGTTAACGTTAGCGCCGGTAATGGCGGTTCGCACGGTTTCGCTGGTCAGGCCGAGGGCGGCAATCGCCTGAGCGTTAAGTTTGACGCGAACAGCCGGACGCTGTCCGCCGGAAAGCGTCACCAGGCCGACGCCGGAAATCTGCGAGATTTTCTGCGCGACGCGGGTTTCCACCATATCTTCCACTTGCGTCATCGGCATGGCTGTTGAGGTGACGGCGAGCGTCATGATCGGCGGATCTGCCGGGTTCACTTTGCTGTAAACCGGCGGGTTAGGCAGATCGCTCGGCAACAAGTTGGTCGCAGCGTTAATCGCGGCCTGTACTTCCTGCTCGGCGACATCCAGCGGTAATGTTAGCTGGAACTGCAAAGTGATAACTGAAGCACCGCCGGAACTTTGCGACGACATCTGTTTCAGACCAGACATCTGCCCGAACTGGCGTTCGAGAGGCGCGGTAACGGCAGAGGTCATGACATCCGGGCTCGCACCTGGGTAGAGCGTGACCACCTGAATGGTCGGATAGTCCACTTCCGGCAGCGCCGAAACGGGCAGGGCGCGATAACCGATAATCCCGGCGAGTAAGATCGCCACCATCAGCAGCGTGGTGGCGACAGGACGCATAATAAACAGGCGCGACGGGCCGCCTGTGCTGCTCGGGGGTAACACCTGCATCAGGAGCGTGCTCCTTTTTTCGCGTATTCGCGGCTGGTGGCTTTCTCTTCCGGAGTGGTGGCGCTCTGGGCTTCCACCACTTCCACTTTCGCCCCTTCGGTCAGGCGATCAATGCCGTCTGTCACCACGCGATCGCCCGCTGAAATACCTGCACGGATCACCACTTTCTGACTGTCCTGAATGCCCGGCGTCACCAGATGTTTGCTGACCTTGTTTTCGCTATTCAGCACCCAGACAAAATGGCCTTCATTGCCCATTTGCAGGGCGGCTGTTGGGATCACTACGGCGTTTTGTTCGGTGTCGACTAACATGCGCGCGTTAACAAACTGATTGGGAAACAGCGCATCATCCTGATTATTAAAGCGTGCTTTCACTTTAATCGTACCGGTAGTGGCATCGATTTGGTTATCGAGACTTAACAGCGTGCCTTCACTTAATTTCTTCGAGTTGGTGCGATCCCAGGCTTCTACCACCAGCGGTTTTCCGGCTTTTTGCGCCTGCACTACGGTAGCGATATCGCTTTCCGGCAGGGTAAAGAGCAAATCGATAGGATGCGTCTGGGTGATCACCACGATCCCGGTGGTATCACCACTGGAGATTTGGTTACCAACATCAACCTGCTTGAGACCAACGCGACCATCGACTGGTGCGGTGATGCGGCTCCAGTCGAGTTGCAGCTGCGCGCTGGCGACGCTTGCTTCATCAGCCTTAATGGTGCCTTCGGTTTCACTGACCAGCGCTTGTTGGGCATCCAGTTCCTGACGGGAGACGAGATTGGTTTTTGCCAGTTGCTGATAACGCGCCAGATCACGGCGGGCGTTAGCAAGCGTGGCTTTATCTTTTGCCAGTTGGCCCTGGGCTTGTGCTAATGCAACTTTGAACTGGCTGGGGTCAATTTCTGCCAGTAAATCGCCTGCTTTGACCTGCTGGCCTTCCTGGAAATGTAACGCCATCAACTGACCATCTACGCGGCTGCGCACCGTAACGGTGTTAGCAGCGGTAATGGTGCCAAGCCCGGTGAGGTAACGCGGAACTGCCTGTTCTACGGCGGTCGCCGCCTGAACCGGGGCTAATGGGCCGGAACGCATACCACGGCGACCACCCGCTGGCGATTGCTGCGCTTGTTTCGTCGCCCCTGGGGCTGCACTCTGGGAGTCATTGCGGCCTTGCCAGAACCAGAATGCGGCGATGGCGGCGATAACCACCACGATTACGATTACCCAACGGGATTTATAACTGCCTTTCATCGTTAAGAGTTTCTCTTCCTGAAACGTTTCGCGGAATGATACTAGTGTAGCCAGCCAATAAGGGAGAAAAATGGAGGAATTATGAAACACTATCGGGAATCGTCTGAATGGCGGGCACATTTGCGAGCACGCATCCAGTAATAACACAGGAAACTATTTTATCTACGCGTTAGCGATAGACTGCTTGCATGGCGAAAGGAGGTAAGCCGACGATTTCAGCGGGACGCTGAAACGGGAAAGCCCCTCCCGAGGAAGGGGCCATAAATAAGGAAAGGGTCATGATGAAGATACTCATCATCGTGGTGCTCTTAGTGATTAGCTACCCAGCATACTAAGACTACCAGGGCGGGGGAAACCCCGCTCTACCCTCACTCCTGAAAGTATGCCTTCACGTTCAGAATGTCAATCCGCAGGCTTTGCAGTCTGCGATCCTGCCAGCAAATATTCTTTGCGAGACGTTACGCAATAATCACAGAGGAAACTATTTTGTTCACGCGTTAGCGATAGACTGAATTCAGGGCGAAAGGAGGTAAGCCGACGATTTCATCGGGACGCTGAAACGGGAAAGCCCCTCCCGAGGAAGGGGCCATAAATAAGGAAAGGGTCATGATGAAGTGGATCATCATCGTGGTGCTCTTAGTCATAAGCTTCCCGGCTTACTAAGACTACCAGGGCGGGGGAAACCCCGCTCAACCCTCACTCCTGAAAGTATGCCTTCACGGTCAGATTGTCAATCCGCAGGCTTTGCAGTCTGCGATCCTGCCAGCAAATATACTCTTTGCGAGTCGTTACGCAATAATCACAGAGGAAACTATTTTGTTCACGCGTTAGCGATAGACTGTATTCAGGGCGAAAGGAGGTAAGCCGACGATTTCAGCGGGATGCTGAAACGAGAAAGCCC
Source organism: Shigella dysenteriae (assembly GCF_022354085.1). Classification (NCBI taxonomy): domain Bacteria; kingdom Pseudomonadati; phylum Pseudomonadota; class Gammaproteobacteria; order Enterobacterales; family Enterobacteriaceae; genus Shigella; species Shigella dysenteriae. The sequence goes on along the minus strand of NZ_CP055055.1, from coordinate 2,975,173 downwards.
CTCCCGAGGAAGGGGCCTTAAATAAGGAAAGGGTTATGATGAAGCACGTCATCATACTGGTGATACTCTTAGTGATTAGCTTCCAGGCTTACTAAGAACACTAGGGGGAGAGGGAAACCTCTCCCTAACCCTCACTCCTGAAATTATGTCACTCCGCCCTTAGTGTCAATCGACGGCTCTCCATTCTTGCGAGGCGAATAGCAAAATTTTCTGCGCCGCCGGGCCTAATTCTGAAAGTTTCTTCGTTTGCTCTTATTTCATTATTGCAATCGGTATGATACCGGACCTCAATAATTCTCTAAGAAAGGATTTCTTATGAGCGAACAAATCACGTTTGCCACCAGCGATTTTGCCAGTAACCCGGAACCACGTTGCCCCTGCATTCTGCTGCTGGATGTTTCTGGCTCGATGAGCGGCAGACCTATTAATGAACTTAACGCCGGATTGGTTACCTTTCGTGATGAACTGCTTGCTGATCCGCTGGCTTTAAAAAGAGTGGAACTCGGCATTGTGACGTTCGGCCCGGTGCATGTGGAACAACCCTTTACCAGCGCCGCTAACTTTTTCCCGCCCATCCTGTTTGCCCAGGGGGATACGCCTATGGGGGCCGCCATTACCAAAGCCCTGGATATGGTTGAAGAGAGGAAACGTGAGTACCGCGCAAATGGTATTTCGTATTATCGCCCGTGGATTTTCCTGATCACCGATGGCGCTCCAACCGATGAGTGGCAGGCTGCCGCCAACAAAGTGTTTCAGGGGGAAGAAGATAAGAAGTTTGCCTTCTTTTCCATCGGTGTTCAGGGGGCGGATATGAAGACTCTGGCACAAATCAGCGTTCGTCAGCCTTTGCCACTGCAGGGATTACAATTCCGTGAACTGTTTAGCTGGTTATCCAGTTCGCTGCGTTCGGTTTCCCGCTCCACGCCGGGAACGGAAGTTGTGCTGGAAGCGCCAAAAGGCTGGACGTCAGTGTGAGCTGGCGTCTGGTTTATGCATCCGCTGTTGGAACGTCGCACATTAGCGCTGATTTACCTTGTCAGGATGCCTGCCAGATGCAGGTTGCCTGGCTAAATGACCAGCAGCCATTACTGGTGATGTTCCTTGCTGATGGCGCAGGTAGCGTTTCGCAGGGAGGAGAAGGCGCGAAGCTCGCCGTCAATGAAGCGATGGCGTTTATGGTGCAAAAAGTACAGGACGGTGAATTGGGGCTTAATGATGTCCTCGCCACAAATATGGTACTGACCATTCGTCAACGACTTTTTGCCGAGGCAGAAGCCAAAGCATTAGCAGTTCGCGATTTTGCCTGCACGTTTCTGGGATTGATTTCATCGGCTAACGGCACCTTGATTATGCAAATTGGCGACGGCGGTGTAGTGGTGGATTTTGGTCGTGGTCTGGAACTGCCGCTCACGCCGATGGTGGGTGAATATGCCAATATGACGCATTTCATTAGCGATGAAGATGCTGTTTCCAGACTGGAAACTTTCACCAGCACTGAGCGTGCGCATAAAGTTGCAGCATTTACGGATGGTATTCAGCGACTGGCGTTAAATATGCTGGATAATTCTCCGCATGTGCCTTTCTTTACCCCGTTTTTCAATGGACTGGCGGCAGCAACGCAGGAACAACTCGATTTATTACCTGAATTGTTAAAGCAGTTTTTGTCGAGCCCGGCGGTAAACGAGCGTACCGATGATGATAAAACGTTGGCACTGGCGCTGTGGTTACCATGAAACCCACTTTATATACTGCTACTGGTGAGTGCGTTACGCCAGGCCGTGAACTGGGCAAAGGCGGTGAAGGTGCGGTTTATGATATCGAGGAGTTTGCCGATAGCGTCGCCAAGATTTATCACACGCCGCCACCCGCCTTAAAACAGGACAAACTTGCCTTTATGGCTGCGACAGCTGACGCGCAGTTGTTGAATTATGTCGCCTGGCCGCAGGCAACGCTTCACGGTGGGCGAGGCGGAAAAGTTATCGGTTTTATGATGCCAAAAGTTTCTGGTAAAGAACCGATTCATATGATCTATAGCCCGGCACATCGTCGCCAGAGTTACCCTCATTGTGCGTGGGATTTTCTACTCTATGTTGCGCGCAATATTGCTTCATCTTTTGCTACGGTTCACGAGCACGGGCACGTCGTGGGGGACGTAAACCAGAACAGCTTTATGGTAGGTCGCGACAGCAAAGTGGTGTTGATCGATAGTGACTCCTTTCAGATTAACGCCAATGGCACACTGCATTTATGCGAAGTCGGCGTGTCGCATTTTACGCCGCCAGAGCTACAAATCTTGCCATCATTTGTCGGTTTTGAACGTACCGCGAATCACGATAATTTTGGCCTTGCGTTGCTGATTTTTCACGTCTTGTTTGGTGGGCGGCATCCTTATTCTGGTGTGCCGCTTATCTCTGATGCGGGTAATGCGCTGGAGACGGATATTGCCCATTTCCGTTATGCCTACGCGTCAGACAACCAGCGACGTGGTTTAAAACCGCCGCCACGATCGATTCCGCTGTCGATGTTACCGGGCGATGTTGAAGCCATGTTTCAGCAGGCATTCACGGAAAGTGGCGTGGCAACCGCGCGTCCGACGGCAAAAGCGTGGGTAGCGGCACTGGACTCTCTACGCCAACAGTTAAAGAAATGTACCGTTTCGGCAATGCATGTTTATCCCGCTCATTTGACTGACTGCCCGTGGTGTACGCTGGATAATCAAGGCGTTATCTATTTTATTGATCTCGGCGAAGAGGTCATTACCACCGGCGGGAATTTTGTGCTGGCGAAAGTCTGGGCGATGGTGATGGCGTCAGTAGCACCGCCAGCAGTGCAATTGCCATTACCCGATCATTTCCAACCGACTGGCAGGCCGCTTCCTTTAGGCCTGTTACGGCGCGAATACATCATTCTGCTTGAGATCGCACTGTCAGCGTTATCGCTGTTGCTTTGCGGCCTTCAGGCAGAATCGCGTTATATTATTTTGGTTCCTGTGCTGGCGGCTATCTGGATTATTGGCAGTCTGACAAGCAAAGCTTATAAAGCAGAAATCCAGCAACGCCGTGAGGTATTTAATCGCGCGAAAATGGACTATGACCATTTAGTCAGCCAGATCCAACAGTTGGGCGGGCTGGAAGGTTTTATCGCCAAACGGACGATGCTCGAAAAAATGAAGGACGAAATTCTCGGGTTACCGGAAGAAGAAAAACGTGCTCTGGCAGCACTTCACGACACTGCAAGGGAACGGCAGAAGCAGAAGTTTCTGGAGGGATTTTTTATTGATGCTGCCTCTATTCCCGGCGTTGGCCCTGCGCGTAAAGCGGCGTTACGGTCTTTTGGTATTGAAACAGCCGCGGATGTTACCCGTCGTGGGGTTAAGCAAGTGAAAGGGTTTGGTGATCATCTGACCCAGGCGGTCATCGACTGGAAAGCGAGCTGTGAACGCCGTTTTGTGTTCAGGCCGAACGAAGCGGTAACGCCTGCAGAAAGACAAGCGGTAATGGCGAAAATGGCCGCCAAACGACATCGGCTGGAATCGGCGTTGACTGTCGGCGCGACAGAGTTGCAGCGATTCCGCCTTCATGCTCCAGCACGGACCATGCCGTTGATGGAACCGTTACGTCAGGCGGCAGAAAAACTGGCTCAGGCGCAGGCAGATTTAAGCCGCTGCTGAGCCATTTTTCAATTAACGAAACACCACTTCCGCCCAGCGTGCCAGCCCGGCGGTGACGGAGCCAAAGTCATCGCCGCCTGCAATCGGAATGCCCGGCAACTGTTCTGCCAGCGCTTTTTTAATCAGCGGCGAACGGGCGCTACCGCCGGTCAGGTAGATGACATCCGGTTTTTCCTGGGCGTTATCGAGGGCCAGTTGCACCTGTTCCAGAATCCGCGCCAGTGGCTGGCTGAGGGCGCTTTCCAGCCCTTGCTGGCTAATCAGCGTAGCCAGTTCATCGCTGATAAACGGCAGTGAGGCGCGGATTTCCGCTACGCTTGAAAGAGCAATTTTGCACTCTTCTGCGCTACGCACCAGGCGATAGCTTAAACGCTGACGCCAGACTTTCTGTAGCAGGGCCACTTTTTCCGGTTCGCGGGCATCGCGTACCAGATCGTTAAGCAGACGACCGTTGGCACTACTGTAGAAATCACTCTGCGCAGGAACGTCGTTGATGGCAACCGCATTCCACCACGGCAGAATCGGCAGGGCGATGCCTTTTTCGGTTTCGCCACCCATACCCAGCAGTGGCATCAGGTTTTTAAACGCCAGTGCGATATCCAGATCGTTACCGCCAATACGGCAACCACTGTGACCCAGCAGGCTGGCTTCACGATCGAGACGCGAACGCCACTGCGGCCCCATCAGCAGCAATGAACAGTCAGTCGTACCACCGCCGATATCCACCACCAGCACCCGTTTTTCTTCCTGCAAAGTCGCTTCGTAATCCAGCCCTGCCGCTACCGGCTCGTACTGGAATACCACATCCTTAAACCCGGCACGCTTCGCCGCGCGTTCCAGAATCCCCTGCGCCTGGGTGTTTGCTTCATCGCCGCCAAGCCCCTGGAAGTTGATAGGGCGACCGATCACCGCCTGAGTAATCGCTTCTGGCAGCTGCGCCTGCGCCTGCTGGCGAATGTGCAACATCATTGCGCAGACCAGATCCTCAAACAGCGCTACCTGCTGCGGTTTTAAGCCGCTGGCACCGAGGAACGATTTTGGTGATTTCACAAACCACACTTCTTCTGGATCATCAATGTACTGTGCCAGTGAGGAAAGACCGAACTGCACGCTTTTCGCCGTAACATCGATATCTTCTTCGCGGTTATAACGAATCGCCCGACGCAACAGCGCCTGCGTTTCATCGTCGTCTGCCGGAACATCATGATGGCGGTACAGCCATTCGCTTACCGCTTCACGCGTTGGCGCGCAAAGCATTGAAGGCAGCAGCGTGCTGTCGTTTTCCATTTTTAGCAAGTGCGGTTTACCGTCACGCATGACCGCCACTGAACAGTTTGCTGTACCGTAATCAAAACCAATAAACACGAAATAATCCCCATGCCGGTGAAGAAGGGGCGTGACTTTAGCGAAATGTTGCCGTCGCGACAACCGGAATATGAAAGCAAAGCGCAGCGTCTGAATAACGTTTATGCTGAAAGCGGATGAATAAGGAGATGCGATGTATACCCTGAACTGGCAGCCGCCGTATGACTGGTTGTGGATGTTGGGATTTCTCGCCGCCCGTGCGGTGAACGGTGTGGAAACGGTCGCTGACGATTATTATGCCCGTAGTCTGGCGGTTGGCGAATATCGCGGCGTGGTGACTGCTATTCCGGATATAGCCCGCCATACTCTGCACATAAATTTAAGTGCAGGTTTAGAACCCGTTGCCGCTGAGTGTCTGGCGAAAATGAGCCGCCTGCTTGATCTGCAATGTAACCCGCAGATTGTTAACGGTGCGTTGGGCAAGTTAGGCGCGGCGCGGCCCGGATTGCGTTTACCCGGCTGTGTTGATGCTTTTGAGCAGGGCGTGCGGGCGATTTTAGGCCAACTGGTGAGCGTGGCGATGGCGGCAAAATTGACTGCCAAAGTGGTACAGCTTTATGGCGAACGGCTGGATGATTTTCCGGAGTATATCTGCTTCCCCACGCCTCAGCGGCTGGCAGCAGCCGACCCGCAGGCATTAAAAGCGTTAGGCATGCCGTTGAAACGGGCAGAGGCACTGATTCATCTGGCAAATGCGGCGCTGGAGGGCAGCTTACCAATGACAATTCCGGGCGATGTGGAGCAGGCGATGAAAACGCTGCAAACTTTTCCGGGTATCGGGCGCTGGACGGCGAATTATTTCGCCTTGCGCGGCTGGCAGGCGAAAGATGTTTTCCTGCCGGATGATTATCTGATTAAACAGCGATTTCCGGGAATGACACCGGCACAAATCCGCCTTTATGCCGAACGCTGGAAGCCCTGGCGTTCTTATGCGCTGTTGCATATCTGGTATACGGAAGGCTGGCAACCAGACGAAGCATAACGTTGGTCGCCGGATGCGGTGCGAGCGCCTTATCCGGCCTGGGGAATGAGCGATTTGTAGGCATGATAAGACGCGTTAGCGTCGCATCAGGCGATGGGGAAGCACGCCTCAGTTAATCGCGAAATAACTACTATTCACCAGCAAATCCAGCGGTTGGGCATCGGCAATCACCTCACCATAAATCAGATCGACGCCGATGCCAGAAAGCGTATCCATCACTAAGGGTAAAACGACTGGCCCGGCGATGGTTTTCATCCCGAGTCGCTGAGCGTGCCCCTGAATAATCGTAATCAGCATCTCATCCATCAAATTACCCTGCACGTTGGCGCATAACTCACCATCAAGTAGCAGGTAATCTGCCATATTCGCTTTCAGCGAGTTGAAGATTTGCAGATCGCGGCCCACCTGGCTGAGCACGATCCGACATCCCCCCAGCCGCAGTTTTTGCACGCTTTCTGCGTGATCGAAAATCGCTTCTGCCGGAATAATCAGATGTAATAACCGTGGTGGTAGAGGGCTATTTTCCAGCTGCTCAAGCAGATCATTCACCAGCGTGGCGCTACTCAAACCGGCAACGGAAAGGGGGAGGGCGATGCTTATGCCTTTACTGGCAACCGCTTTTGCGGCCTGCTGGAAAAATTCGTGGAATACCCGGCGGTCAAGAGCATGGCTAAGCGCCGGATCGCTGAAGCTACGACGAAATGTTTGTTCATCAATAATCTCGCCTTCGCAACTCCAGAGCTTAAGTGAAATCAGCCACAAATTACGCGCTTCCGGGATCCGTGGCGAAGCGACACCGTGGGCGAGCATCATCAACTGATTCTCTTTAATCATCCGCCACTGTTCATCAAGCGACATCGCCGCCCGTTCGCTATGTGCGGCAGCTTGCTGCGGTTCGTAAACCGTCACCCGGCCCCGGCCACCATTTTTGGAGGCATAACAGGCGATATCAGCCTGCGACATCACTTCTGCCGCCTGATGATTGTTGTCATCGATCAAGGTAATCCCGGCGCTGGCACCTACCCGATGTACCCGGCCTTCCCATATAAAGTGATAGTCATTCACAGCACTGACAATACGTGTAGCGATAAAACGAGCGCTTTCAACATTGCAGTCTGGCAGCAGCAGACCAAATTCATCACCGCCGAGCCGCGCCAGCACGTCACTGGAGCGCAGCATACTCAGCATCAACGACGCCAGTTCGCGCAGCAAAGCGTCGCCCGCCGCATGCCCGGCGCTGTCATTCACCGCTTTAAAGCGATCAAGATCGATAAACACCAGTGCATGTCGCTGATGCGTACTGTTTACCGTTTGCAGCAGGATACGCAGTTGTTTCTCAAAACTGGCGCGGTTGGCGAGATGCGTCAGTGCATCATGGGAGGCGCTGTAGCTCAGCTGGCGCAGCATTTTGCGTGATTCGGTAACGTCCTGAATCACCAGAACCGAACCAATATTGCTGCCGTCCAGAGTACTTAACGGCGTAATACTGTAATGCACGTCGTAACTGCCGCCGCTCCGACAGTGCAACACCACATCTTGTTCGATCGCGGAACGTGAGGTGTCGGCACTGTAAATATTCTCCATTAATGGCCCGTTGTCGCCAAAAGTAATATGCAACACCGTCAGGAGCGGAACACCTAATGCTTCTTCCTGCGCCCAGCCGCTCATCTTCTCCGCCACCGGATTCATAAAGGTAATTTTCATCGCCATATCAATACAGACCACGGCTTCACCGATGGAATCAAGCGTAATGTGCAGGCGCTCTTTTTCCTGAAACAATGCCTCGTTAAGCTGTTTAACCTCGGTCATATCCATATTAATGCCGAGCAGGCGTTCGACTTCGCCTTCTTTATTCAGTACCCGGTTGGCGAGGGCGCGGATATGGCGAATACCGTCTTTCACGGTAATGCGAAATTCCAGTTTAAAGGGCGAGCGTGATTGCAACGAATCACGAATTACTTTTTCGGCATGCTGGCGATCTTCAGGCAGCACGCACTCGTACCACACCTGCCAGTTCGGTTTGATATGCGGAGGAATTTCATACAGCTCGAACATCCGCTTATCCCAGCTAAAAATATTCGGCTTCAGCTCCCACTCCCAGATGCCAATCCCTCCCGCTTCGTTAGCCAGAGTGATGCGCTCCATTAGTTGCTGATTGACCTGTTCGGTGCGTTTTAGCTCGTTAATGTCTTCAATCTGAGCGATAAAATAGAGCGGCGTGCCATCCGTGTGGCGCACCAGTGAGACGGCAAGCAACGCCCAGACAACATCGCCATTGCGGTTGTAGTAACGTTTTTCCATTGAATAGGTGTTTATTTCACCGCTTATCAGCTTTTCAACCTGTTGGAGATCTTTATTGAGATCCTCCGGCCAGGTCAGTTGCTGAAAGGTGAGTCCGCGCAACTCTTCCTGACTGTAACCGAGAAACTGGCAGAGTGCTTTGTTGGATTGCAGCCATTGTCCCTCGGTGCCCACTAACGCCATGCCGATAGCGGAATATTCCATCGCGTTTCGAAAGCGGGTTTCGCTTTCGGAAATGTGTTTGCGTTCCGCACGAAAGGCATACATCACCATGGTCATGATGTTGGCGGGCAGCAGGATCAGCAAAAACGGTAGCCACGGCATATGGCTCATCAGGTATGTACGCGGCGTAGCAAGCAGGGAAGGATCCGCGGCCATCATCAGCGACACCATCATCACCGTGGTAAGGAAGATCAAAAAGGCTTCCATTCGTGGTAGGCGCACGGCGCTCCACATCAACAGCACAATAATGAAAGTAAAAGGCCACGGCAGATACAGCATCGAAAGCCAGCTTAACGTCAGTGTGATGGCTAACGTGAGCAGCGACTCAAAAAGCAACCGTGGGTTGCGATGGCGCAGCAGATAGTGTGGTTTAAATAACAATCCCAGCGGCACCAGTGCCAGAGCGCCGATGGATTCTGACAGTACCCATATCAAAAATGCCCTGAGAGGATCGTCTCCGGGCGTCAGCAGGACAACCAGAACACCCCCCAACAGAGGCGGAACAATGGCGCTGCCGAGTGCCAGACGCAGCCAGTCAGCCAGATTTTGCAAGGGGTTATACCACGGCAGCAATTTACGTAGTAGCACTGCCCCGACCACGGCTTCAACAATATTGATGGTCGTCCAGGTCATGTTCAGCGAGCTGGTGGAAAAAAGCAGGATGGATGCGGCGATATTTCCCAGCGAGCAGCTCAGCGCAATCCCTGGCCACATGCGCCCGGCATGGCGATAAAACGCCACCATCATGATGGACGTCGGGAACCACAGTGGGGCGAGTTGGGTGCCAAACTGCGAAAGCTCAAGCGAGAAAAGGGTGAAGATAAACGAGACTAAACCTAAACTGACCAGGTGAAGCAGCGGGTGGGGCAGGGCAATTAATACATGCTGTGATTGTTTGCTCATTACCGCTTTATCCGCAAGGCCAGGTCGCCAGTATTCGTTTCTGTGTTTATGCTAGTACAAAAGTTTTACATTTTATATGCGAATTGCTCATAAAGTGACGTAAAGGCGGATAATTTGCGCAACTGCGTATAACAATTTTTACCTTGTATAAAACTGATCAACGTAATTTGCCACCGGGAATTCTTCGTCAACAATTAACTCTGAGCGCGCGGCAACGCTATTCGACTGGTATCAGGCGGATGAAATCCCTATAATTGCCGCGTTTGGCGCTTCGTCGCCCCCTTCCTAACATCCAGGTTAATCAGGTCGCTAAATATATGACTGATCAGTCTCATCAGTGCGTCATTATCGGTATCGCTGGCGCATCGGCTTCCGGCAAGAGTCTTATTGCCAGTACCCTTTATCGTGAATTACGTGAGCAAGTCGGTGATGAACACATCGGCGTAATTCCCGAAGACTGCTATTACAAAGATCAAAGCCATCTGTCGATGGAAGAACGCGTTAAGACCAACTACGACCATCCCAGCGCGATGGATCACAGCCTGCTGCTTGAGCATTTACAAGCGTTGAAACGCGGCTCGGCAATTGACCTGCCGGTTTACAGCTATGTTGAACATACGCGTATGAAAGAAACGGTGACGGTTGAGCCGAAGAAGGTCATCATTCTCGAAGGCATTTTGTTGCTGACGGATGCACGTTTGCGTGACGAACTTAACTTCTCCATTTTCGTTGATACCCCGCTGGATATCTGCCTGATGCGCCGCATCAAGCGTGACGTTAACGAGCGTGGGCGTTCAATGGATTCCGTGATGGCGCAATATCAAAAAACCGTGCGTCCGATGTTCCTGCAATTCATTGAGCCTTCTAAACAATATGCGGACATTATCGTGCCGCGCGGCGGGAAAAACCGCATCGCGATCGATATATTGAAAGCGAAAATAAGTCAGTTCTTTGAATAAGCTTGATAAATTGTGTACCGTTCAGTGATAACCTGGTATGCCCTTGACGTAATTGGCGTTAAGGGAGTGATGCGCGAAAGGAGAAAATGCCATGCGTCTGTGTGACCGAGATATTGAAGCCTGGCTTGATGAAGGCCGTTTGTCGATCAACCCACGTCCGCCAGTGGAGCGTATTAACGGCGCGACGGTGGATGTACGCCTGGGCAATAAATTTCGTACCTTCCGTGGTCACACGGCAGCGTTTATCGATCTGAGCGGTCCCAAAGATGAAGTGAGCGCCGCGCTTGACCGCGTGATGAGCGATGAGATCGTTCTCGACGAGGGCGAGGCGTTCTATCTTCACCCAGGAGAGCTGGCGCTGGCGGTGACGCTGGAGTCGGTGACGCTGCCAGCCGATCTGGTGGGCTGGCTGGACGGGCGTTCCTCTTTGGCGCGTCTGGGGCTGATGGTGCACGTCACCGCGCACCGCATCGATCCGGGCTGGTCTGGCTGCATTGTGCTGGAGTTCTACAACTCCGGTAAGCTGCCGCTGGCGCTACGTCCGGGCATGTTAATTGGTGCGCTGAGCTTTGAGCCGCTTTCCGGCCCGGCGGCGCGACCTTACAACCGCCGTGAAGATGCGAAGTATCGCAACCAGCAGGGCGCGGTAGCCAGCCGAATCGATAAAGACTAATTCAGGCCCATTGAGGATACCATGAGACGATTTCTGACGACGCTGATGATACTCCTGGTCGTGCTGGTGGCCGGGTTATCTGCGTTAGTGTTGCTGGTGAATCCGAATGATTTCCGCGACTATATGGTCAAGCAAGTTGCTGCACGTAGCGGTTATCAATTGCAGCTCGACGGGCCACTGCGTTGGCACGTCTGGCCGCAGCTTAGTATCCTCTCCGGGCGAATGTCTCTCACCGCCCAGGGCGCGAGCCAGCCACTGGTTCGCGCCGACAACATGCGTCTGGACGTGGCGCTTTTACCACTACTGAGTCATCAACTGAGCGTTAAGCAGGTGATGCTAAAAGGGGCAGTGATCCAACTGACGCCGCAGACGGAAGCGGTGCGCAGTGAAGACGCTCCGGTTGCACCGCGCGACAATACCTTGCCGGATCTGTCAGACGATCGCGGATGGTCGTTTGATATATCCAGTCTTAAGGTGGCGGACAGCGTTCTGGTGTTCCAGCATGAAGATGACGAGCAGGTGACAATCCGCAATATTCGCCTGCAAATGGAACAAGATCCCCAACATCGTGGCTCATTTGAGTTCTCCGGGCGGGTTAATCGCGATCAGCGCGATCTCACGATATCCCTTAACGGTACGGTAGATGCTTCTGATTATCCGCATGATTTAACGGCGGCTATTGAACAAATTAACTGGCAGTTGCAGGGTGCCGATTTACCAAAACAAGGTATTCAGGGGCAGGGGAGTTTCCAGGCCCAGTGGCAGGAGTCACATAAACGCCTTTCATTTAACCAAATCAGCTTGACCGCCAATGACAGTACGCTGAGCGGGCAAGCACAGGTCACGCTGACAGAGAAACCGGAATGGCAGCTGAGACTGCAATTCCCGCAACTGAATCTTGACAACCTCATCCCGCTTAATGAAACAGCGAATGGTGAAAACGGTAACGCGCAGCAGGGGCAGAGCCAATCAACGTTGCCGCGCCCGGTCATTTCTTCGCGTATTGATGAACCGGCCTATCAGGGACTGCAAGGCTTTACGGCTGATATTTTGTTGCAGGCCAGTAACGTGCGCTGGCGCGGAATGAATTTTACAGATGTTGCCACGCAAATGACCAACAAGTCGGGTTTGCTGGAAATTACTCAACTGCAGGGCAAACTTAACGGTGGACAGGTTTCACTGCCGGGCACGCTGGACGCGACATCAATAAATCCGCGGATAAACTTCCAGCCACGGCTGGAAAACGTTGAGATTGGTACCATTCTGAAGGCGTTTAACTATCCGATTTCGTTGACCGGAAAAATGTCACTGGCTGGTGATTTCTCCGGTGCTGACATAGATGCCGACGCATTCCGCCACAACTGGCAGGGGACGGCGCATGTCGAAATGGCCGATACGCGCATGGAAGGGATGAACTTCCAGCAGATGATTCAGCAAGCGGTAGAACGTAATGGTGGTGATGTGAAGGCCGCTGAAAACTTCGATAACGTGACGCGTCTTGACCGCTTTACCACCGATTTGACGTTGAAGGATGGCGTCGTGACGTTAAACGACATGCAAGGTCAATCGCCTGTGCTGGCGCTTACAGGGGAAGGCATGTTGAATCTGGCAGATCAAACCTGCGACACCCAGTTTGATATTCTGGTCGTGGGTGGCTGGAACGGGGAAAGCAAACTGATTGATTTCCTCAAAGAAACGCCAGTACCGCTGCGGGTTTATGGCAACTGGCAGCAACTCAATTACAGTCTGCAAGTGGATCAGTTACTGCGCAAACATCTACAGGACGAAGCGAAACGTCGCCTGAATGACTGGGCCGAGCGGAATAAAGATTCCCGCAATGGCAAAGATGTGAAGAAGTTGCTGGAGAAGATGTAAGACAAGTTATATAGATGGCGGCATCAATTTGTCGCCATCTGTATTTATAGCACTAAGCAGCATGTGGATATTGAACTTCAATACGTTGAATATGTAGTCCTGCATGAGCCATCATGGTGATCAATTTATCGATACTAAAGATCTGGATTTTACCTCTGGCAAGTTCAGAGATGCGAGGTTGAGTGACCCCTAAAGCAGAAGCTGCCTGAGCCTGGCTAAACCCTTGTTGTTCAATCCAGTTATTAATGATCGTTACAAGCTCGGCACGGATCCGCATATTTTCCGCTTGTTCAGGGGTGTCACTCACCGCATCCCACACACTATCAAAGGTTTCAATTTTCATTTTTCCGCTCCTGAACAAGTTCTTTATAGCGTCGTTTGGCTAAATCAATATCCGATTGACTGGTAGTCTGTGTTTTCTTTTGAAAACAATGCAATACGTAAACCGCTTCTTCAAATTTTGCGACATACATGACGCGATAGATCCCATCAGCATCGCGAGTACGAATCTCTCGCACACCCGGGCCGATAGTTGAAAAAGGTTTCCAGTCGTATGGGTTTAACCCTTGTTGGATCCTGTCGAGTTGATAGCCAATTTCCTGTCGAGACGATTCTGGAAATGCGCGTAAATCGTCAAGACTGGTATCAAGAAAAGCCAGCTTTTTTCTCATTACTCCATCCTTAGATTATACTAAATTTTGTATAAATCAAATGCGCAGTTTGAACCTGCGCATTTGATGTTTTATCACACCTCGTACTCCATCTCGCCATCCTTACGCAGCGGAATAATTTGCACCTTCTGCACGCGATGGCTTTCCACCTGCAACGTTTTAAGCAAATAATCCCCTACCTGAACTTCTTCGCCAGGTTTTGGAATACGCTGCAAATATTCCATCAACAGCCCAGCAATGGTGTGATATTCACGTTTTTCATCCAGCGGCAGCGGCACATATTGCACCAGATCTTCCAGCGGCATATGACCATTCGCCGTCCAGGAACCGTCCGCATTCTTCTGAATATCATGGCGGGCGTCGATCTCTTCCACTTCGTTCGGTAAGTTACCGGCAATGGTTTCAGTGACGTCACTTAATGTCACAATCCCTTCCACCGAGCCAAACTCATCCACCACAAAAGCAAAGTGCGTGCGGGCATTACGGAACTGCTCCAGGGCAGGTAACAACGGCAAGGTTTCCGGGAACACCAGCGGCTGGCGAATCAACACCCGCAGGTTGAGCGGTTCGCCGCGCAGAGACTGTTGTAGCAGGTCGATAACGTGAACAACACCGAGCAAATCTTCTGCGTCATCACCGTCGGTAACCACCAGCCGCGTATGCTGATTTCGCTCCAGCAACTGGCGGATTTCTTCTTCCGGCGCGTTGAGATCGATATGCTCAATATCGTGGCGCGACGTCATAATGCTGCTGACAGTACGCTGGTTAAGATTAAGTACCCGCTCAATCATCCGCCGTTCCTGCGGATTAAAGATCTGCTGGTTACCATGATCCACCAGCATGGACGCGGTTTCGGCGTCCAGTTCCGCATCCTCTTTTTGCCCGCTAAGCAGGCGCATTACCGCTTCGGTAGTCCGCTGGCGCAGCGTCTGGTTAGCGGAAAGAAAACGTCGCCGGTTAAAGATAGCCAACTGATTGAGCGCCTCGATCATCACCGAGAAACCAATGGCAGCGTACAGGTAGCCTTTCGGAATGACGAAGCCGAAACCTTCTGCCACCAGGCTAAAGCCAATCATCAACAGGAAGCTTAAGCAGAGAATAACGATGGTCGGGTGACTGTTAACAAATTGCGTTAACGGCTTGCTGGCCATCAACATCAGGCTGATAGCGATAACCACGGCGGCCATCATGACCAGTAAATGGTCGACCATCCCGACGGCGGTAATCACTGAGTCGAGTGAGAAGATGGCGTCCAGTACCACAATTTGCGTCACCACGCCCCAGAACTTCGCACCTTTGCGTTGTGTGGGATTATTGCTGTCTTTCCCTTCCAGCCGTTCGTTCAGCTCCATCGTGGCTTTGAACAACAGGAAGAAACCACCAAACAGCATGATTAAGTCGCGGGCGCTAAAGGTAAACGAGCGGAAGCTGAACAGCGGTTGAGTCAGGGTGACCAGCCAGGAGATTGACGCCAGCAGTAACAGGCGCATTAACATCGCCAGCAGCAGCCCGGTAACCCGTGCGCGGTCGCGCTGCTTCGGCGGTAGTTTTTCGGCGAGGATGGCAATAAAGACCAGGTTATCAATGCCGAGGACCAGTTCGATCACAATCAGCGTGATTAACCCGGCCCAGATAGACGGATCGGCAATCCATTCCATAGTAAGTACAAAACCTATTCGTTGTATGACAAATGTCACAATTCGATCATGGATAAATCAGGGCAAAAATGCAATGTTGCGGCACTATTTATCTCACATTATTTGAGGATTATAACATCGCATTATCCCTGAATTAAAAGTGGTAATAATAAAACATTATTTAAGAAATATCGCATGTGGAGACGCAATATTAAATATTGTCAACCTAAAGAAACTCCTAAAAACCATATTGAATGACACTTAATATAATTCTTAAAAATAGCCAATTGCCGAATTGTTACCTTGCCTGCTATTCCGTTAGCTGTAACACTTCCTCCTGCATTATTGGAGAGCCAATATTCAATTACCATAATGTCACCTTATATTCGGAAGTTAATTTCCGCAATAACCCTTTCTCATCAACGATTGTATGCAGAGAGGGTTTGAAAAATTAAGCTAAATCAGTGTATTGGTAGCTAAAAAGCCAGGGGCGGTAGCGTGTCTGGATGCCTGAAAGACCAGTCTGAATTATTCTGTCAATAGCCTGCGGATGAAATCAATTTTTTTAGGACTGATGCCAGTTAAATTTTTATTCAATTAACTGCAAGGTAAATGTGCATGGCGACATTGCTATTAATAGTGCACAGGATAATTACTCTGCCAAAGTGATAAATAAACAATGATGAAATCCAAAATGAAATTGATGCCATTATTGGTGTCAGTAACCTTGATAAGCGGTTGCACAGTACTTCCGGGCAGCAATATGTCGACGATGGGCAAAGACGTCATCAAACAGCAGGACGCTGATTTCGATCTCGACAAAATGGTGAATGTTTATCCGCTGACCCCGCGCCTGATTGACCAATTACGCCCACGCCCGAATGTAGCGCGCCCCAATATGACGCTGGAAAGCGAGATCGCGAATTACCAGTATCGCGTCGGGCCGGGCGACGTTCTGAATGTCACCGTCTGGGATCACCCGGAACTCACCACGCCAGCCGGTCAGTACCGCAGCTCCAGCGACACCGGCAACTGGGTACAGCCTGACGGCACTATGTTTTACCCGTATATCGGCAAGGTTCACGTCGTGGGGAAAACGCTCGCTGAAATCCGCAGTGATATTACCGGGCGCTTAGCGACGTACATCGCTGACCCGCAGGTGGACGTTAATATCGCCGCCTTCCGCTCGCAAAAAGCCTATATCTCCGGCCAGGTGAATAAATCCGGTCAACAGGCGATCACCAACGTACCACTGACCATTCTCGATGCCATCAACGCCGCAGGTGGCCTGACCGACACCGCTGACTGGCGCAACGTGGTGCTAACACACAATGGTCGTGAAGAACGCATTTCTTTGCAGGCGCTGATGCAAAACGGCGACCTCAATCAGAACCGACTGCTTTACCCCGGCGATATTCTCTACGTGCCGCGTAATGATGATCTGAAAGTGTTTGTGATGGGTGAAGTGAAGAAACAGAGCACCCTGAAAATGGACTTTAGCGGCATGACCCTGACTGAAGCCCTGGGCAATGCTGAAGGCATCGACATGACCACCTCCAACGCCAGCGGCATCTTTGTCATTCGTCCGTTGAAAGGCGAGGGCGGGCGTAACGGCAAGATTGCCAATATCTACCAGCTGGATATGTCCGATGCCACGTCGCTGGTGATGGCGACAGAATTCCGCCTGCAACCTTATGACGTGGTGTATGTCACCACCGCCCCGGTTTCCCGCTGGAACCGTCTGATCAATCAGTTGCTGCCAACTATTAGCGGTGTCCGTTACATGACGGATACAGCCAGCGACATTCATAACTGGTAATCGTCATGTTTAACAACATCTTAGTTGTCTGTGTCGGCAATATTTGCCGTTCCCCGACGGCGGAACGCTTACTGCAACGTTATCACCCGGAGCTGAAAGTGGAGTCCGCTGGACTCGGCGCGCTGGTCGGTAAGGGCGCTGATCCTACCGCCATCAGCGTTGCCGCAGAGCATCAACTGTCTCTGGAAGGTCACTGTGCACGGCAAATCAGCCGCCGTCTGTGTCGCAACTACGACCTGATTTTGACCATGGAAAAGCGCCATATCGAACGCTTATGCGAGATGGCACCCGAGATGCGCGGCAAAGTGATGCTGTTTGGTCACTGGGATAACGAATGTGAAATCCCCGATCCGTATCGCAAAAGCCGGGAAACGTTTGCAGCGGTGTACACATTACTTGAACGGTCTGCCCGCCAGTGGGCGCAGGCATTGAACGCAGAGCAGGTATAAGAATGACAGAAAAAGTAAAACAACATGCCACTCCGGTAACGGGCAGTGATGAAATCGATATTGGTCGCCTGGTCGGCACCGTCATTGAAGCGCGCTGGTGGGTGATTGGCATCACCGCTGTATTCGCCCTTTGTGCCGTGGTTTACACCTTCTTCGCCACGCCGATTTATAGTGCCGACGCACTGGTACAAATCGAGCAAAGCAGCGGCAATTCGTTAGTGCAGGATATCGGATCGGCGTTAGCCAACAAACCGCCTGCATCGGACGCCGAGATCCAGTTGATTCGTTCGCGCCTGGTGCTTGGTAAAACGGTGGACGATCTCGACCTCGATATTGCGGTGAGCAAAAACACGTTCCCGATTTTCGGTGCGGGCTGGGATCGCCTGATGGGACGTCAGAACGAAACGGTGAAAGTGACCACCTTTAACCGCCCGAAAGAGATGGCGGATCAGGTGTTTACACTTAATGTGCTGGACAACAAAAACTACACCCTGAGCAGCGACGGCGGCTTTAGTGCCCGTGGGCAAGCGGGCCAGATGCTGAAAAAAGAAGGCGTCACGCTGATGGTTGAAGCCATTCACGCCAGCCCGGGCAGTGAGTTTACCGTCACCAAATACTCCACGCAGGGGATGATCAACCAACTGCAAAACAGCCTGACGGTAACGGAGAACGGCAAAGACGCAGGCGTATTGAGCCTGACTTATACCGGTGAAGATCGCGAACAGATCCGCGACATTCTTAACAGCATCGCCCGTAACTATCAGGAACAAAATATTGAGCGCAAATCGGCGGAAGCGTCGAAAAGCCTCGCTTTCCTCGCGCAACAGTTACCGGAAGTACGTAGCCGCCTTGATGTTGCCGAAAACAAACTGAATGCCTACCGTCAGGATAAAGATTCTGTTGATCTGCCGCTGGAAGCGAAAGCGGTGCTCGATTCGATGGTGAACATCGACGCGCAGTTGAACGAACTAACCTTTAAAGAGGCGGAAATCTCCAAACTTTACACCAAAGTTCACCCGGCGTACCGCACGCTGCTGGAGAAACGGCAGGCGCTGGAAGACGAAAAAGCCAAACTTAATGGTCGCGTAACGGCGATGCCGAAAACCCAGCAGGAAATTGTGCGTCTGACCCGCGATGTCGAGTCTGGTCAGCAGGTCTATATGCAACTGCTGAATAAAGAGCAGGAGCTGAAAATCACCGAGGCCAGCACCGTCGGCGATGTGCGCATTGTTGACCCGGCAATCACCCAGCCAGGTGTACTGAAACCGAAGAAAGGGCTGATTATCCTTGGGGCGATTATCCTCGGCCTGATGCTCTCTATCGTGGGTGTGCTGCTGCGCTCGTTGTTTAATCGCGGCATCGAAAGCCCGCAAGTGCTGGAAGAACACGGAATCAGCGTCTATGCCAGCATCCCGCTGTCGGAGTGGCAGAAAGCGCGCGATAGCGTCAAAACCATCAAAGGAGTTAAACGCTATAAACAGAACCAGCTACTGGCGGTGGGGAATCCAACCGATCTGGCGATTGAAGCCATCCGCAGTCTGCGTACCAGTCTGCACTTCGCGATGATGCAGGCGCAGAACAATGTGTTGATGATGACCGGGGTTAGCCCGTCAATCGGTAAAACCTTTGTCTGCGCCAACCTGGCGGCGGTGATCAGCCAGACCAATAAACGCGTGTTGTTGATCGACTGCGATATGCGCAAAGGCTACACCCACGAGCTGTTGGGCACCAATAACGTCAATGGCCTGTCGGAAATTCTGATTGGTCAGGGCGATATTACTACCGCAGCTAAACCGACCTCTATTGCCAAATTTGACCTGATCCCGCGCGGTCAGGTGCCGCCAAATCCTTCTGAACTGTTGATGAGCGAACGCTTTGCCGAACTGGTGAACTGGGCGAGTAAAAACTATGACCTGGTGTTGATTGATACGCCGCCGATTCTGGCAGTGACCGATGCGGCAATTGTTGGTCGTCATGCTGGAACCACGTTAATGGTGGCGCGTTATGCGGTCAACACATTGAAAGAAGTGGAAACCAGTCTGAGCCGCTTTGAGCAAAACGGTATTCCGGTGAAAGGGGTGATTCTGAACTCCATCTTCCGCCGCGCCAGCGCGTATCAGGATTATGGCTATTACGAATACGAATATAAGTCGGATGCGAAATAACGACGCCTGCATTCGCACCGACCCGTAGGCCGGATAAGGCGCTCACGCCGCATCCGGCAAGCAAACCAGCTCATAAGCCGGGAGAACAACCTATGAAAGACAATCCGCTGATCTCAATCTATATGCCGACCTGGAACCGCCAACAACTGGCGATTCGGGCGATAAAATCGGTCCTGCGCCAGGACTACAGCAACTGGGAGATGATCATCGTGGATGATTGCTCCACCTCCTGGGAACAACTGCAACAGTACGTCAGCGCCCTCAACGATCCGCGTATCACCTACATTCACAACGACATTAACAGCGGGGCGTGCGCGGTACGTAACCAGGCTATTATGCTGGCGCAAGGGGAATACATTACCGGGATCGATGACGATGACGAATGGACACCCAACCGTCTGAGCGTCTTCCTCGCCCATAAACAGCAACTGGTCACTCACGCCTTTTTGTACGCTAACGACTACGTTTGTCAGGGCGAAGTCTATTCCCAACCGGCAAGTTTGCCGCTGTATCCCAAATCGCCGTATTCACGCCGCCTGTTCTACAAACGCAATATCATTGGCAATCAGGTCTTTACCTGGGCGTGGCGTTTCAAAGAGTGTTTGTTCGATACCGAACTGAAAGCGGCACAGGATTACGACATCTTCCTGCGGATGGTGGTGGAGTATGGCGAACCGTGGAAAGTGGAAGAAGCGACGCAGATCCTGCATATCAATCACGGTGAAATGCAGATCACCTCGTCACCGAAAAAATTCTCCGGATACTTCCACTTTTACCGCAAGCACAAAGACAAATTCGACCGTGCCAGTAAAAAATATCAGCTGTTTACCCTCTACCAGATCCGCAATAAACGTATGACCTGGCGCACTTTGCTGACGCTGCTGTCGGTGCGTAACGGCAAACGTCTGGCTGATGGTATTCGGGGGCGCTAAATATGCTGGAAGATCTACGCGCCAACAGCTGGAGTTTACGCCCGTGCTGCATGGTTCTTGCCTATCGCGTCGCTCATTTTTGTTCGGTGTGGCGCAAAAAGAACGTTTTCAACAATCTTTGGGCGGCCCCGCTGCTGGTGCTGTATCGCATTATCACCGAATGCTTTTTCGGTTATGAAATCCAGGCTGCCGCGACCATTGGCCGCCGCTTTACTATCCATCACGGTTACGCCGTAGTGATCAATAAAAACGTGGTAGCGGGGGATGATTTTACCATTCGCCACGGCGTCACTATCGGCAATCGTGGTGCCGATAACATGGCATGTCCACACATTGGCAACGGCGTCGAACTCGGTGCCAACGTCATTATTCTTGGTGATATCACGCTTGGTAACAACGTCACCGTGGGCGCGGGCAGCGTGGTGCTCGACTCTGTCCCGGACAACGCGCTGGTGGTGGGAGAAAAAGCGCGAGTGAAGGTAATTAAATGAATATTCTGCAATTTAATGTGCGACTGGCGGAAGGCGGGGCGGCAGGTGTGGCGTTAGATCTCCACCAGCGTGCGCTGCAACAGGGGCTGGCGTCACATTTTGTCTACGGTTACGGCAAAGGCGGCAAAGAGAGCGTCAGCCATCAGAACTATCCGCAGGTCATCAAACATACGCCGCGGATGACCGCGATGACGAACATTGCCCTGTTTCGTCTGTTTAATCGCGATCTGTTTGGCAATTTCAATGAGTTATATCGCACCATTACTCGCACACCGGGTCCGGTGGTCCTGCATTTTCATGTGCTGCACAGCTACTGGCTAAATCTTAAGAGCGTGGTGCGCTTTTGCGAAAAGGTGAAAAACCATAAACCGGACGTCACTCTGGTCTGGACGCTGCACGACCACTGGAGTGTAACCGGACGCTGCGCCTTTACCGACGGTTGCGAAGGCTGGAAAACGGGCTGCCAGAAATGCCCGACCTTAAATAATTATCCGCCGGTGAAGATTGATCGCGCACACCAACTGGTGGCGGGCAAACGCCAGTTATTCCGTGAGATGCTGGCGCTGGGCTGTCAGTTTATTTCCCCCAGCCAGCATGTGGCTGACGCTTTCAATAGCCTGTACGGTCCAGGGCGTTGCCGGATTATCAATAACGGTATTGATATGGCAACCGAAGCGATTCTGGCGGACTTGCCTCCGGTGCGCGAAACCCAGGGCAAGCCGAAAATCGCGGTGGTGGCGCATGACCTGCGTTACGACGGCAAAACTAACCAGCAACTGGTGCGTGAGATGATGGCGCTGGGCGACAAAATCGAACTGCATACCTTTGGTAAGTTCTCGCCGTTCACCGCTGGCAACGTGGTTAATCACGGCTTTGAAACTGACAAGCGCAAGTTGATGAGCGCGCTCAATCAGATGGATGCGCTGGTGTTCAGTTCTCGCGTCGATAACTACCCGCTGATTTTGTGTGAGGCGTTATCAATTGGCGTGCCGGTGATTGCCACCCATAGCGATGCGGCGCGGGAAGTGTTGCAAAAATCCGGCGGTAAAACCGTCAGCGAAGAAGACGTGCTGCAACTGGTGCAGTTAAGCAAACCGGAAATCGCGCAGGCGATATTTGGTACCACGCTGGCTGAGTTCAGCCAACGCAGCCGCGCGGCCTACAGTGGACAACAGATGCTGGAGGAGTATGTCAACTGCTATCAGAATCTGTAGCTACCTGCTGCTGCCGCTGATCTACCTGCTGGTTAACGTCAAAATCGCCCAGCTTGGCGAAAGTTTCCCCATCACCATCGTCACTTTTTTACCTGTCTTGTTACTGCTGTTTTTAGAACGCATCAGCGTTAAAAAATTGATGATTGCCTTAGGGATTGGTGCGGGACTCACGGCGTTTAACTATCTGTTTGGTCAGTCGCTGGATGCCAGTAAATACGTCACTTCAACCATGCTGTTTGTCTATATTGTGATCATTATTGGCATGGTGTGGAGTATTCGTTTTAAAACAATTTCGCCACACAACCATCGCAAGATATTACGTTTCTTTTATCTGGTGGTCGGGCTGGTGGTGGCGCTGGCGGCAGTGGAGATGGCGCAAATTATCCTCACCGGCGGCAGCAGTATTATGGAGTCGATTTCGAAATATCTGATTTACAGCAACAGCTATGTGCTGAATTTCATTAAATTCGGCGGCAAGCGCACGACAGCACTTTATTTCGAACCGGCATTTTTCGCTCTGGCATTAATCTCAATTTGGCTCAGCATCAAACAGTTTGGTATCAAAACGCCTAAAACCGATGCTATGATTCTCGCAGGGATAATATTATCCGGATCGTTTTCAGGGGTTATGACCTTTATCCTGTTTTATTTGCTGGAGTGGGCATTTCAATATCTGAATAAAGAGGCGATTAAGAAAAAGTTACCGTTAGCATTGATTTCTCTGGCTGTATTCCTGGTTGGTGTGGTAATTGCCTTTCCTTATATTTCCACCCGTCTGGGCGATTTAGGTACGGAAGGATCGTCATCGTATTATCGTATTGTCGGTCCGCTGGTGATGGTCGGTTATTCTTTGACCCATATTGACGGTGTAGTCAGATTTGGCTCACTTTATGAATATGTCGCATCATTCGGAATATTTAACGGTGCGGATGTCGGAAAAACCATAGACAATGGTTTGTATCTGCTGATTATTTATTTTTCCTGGTTCGCGGTGTTTTTATCGCTGTGGTACATGGGGAAAGTGATAAAAATGATGATCAACGCTTTTGGTGATAACCGCAATTTTCGCGTGCAATTATATCTTTTTACTCCGGTATCGCTGTTTTTTACCGGTTCGATATTTAGCCCGGAATATGCATTTTTAATCGTCTGTCCGTTTATTTTGCGAAAAGCGTTAAATATTACGAGGTAAGAATAAGAACATGTTGCTTAGCATAATCACTGTCGCGTTTCGTAACCTCGAAGGGATAGTCAAAACACATGCCTCGCTGGCGCATCTGGCGCAGGCGGACGATATCAGCTTCGAATGGATTGTTGTCGATGGCGGTTCCAATGACGGCACCCGTGAGTACCTGGAAAATCTCAATGGTATCTATAACCTACGCTTTGTCAGCGAGCCAGATAACGGTATCTACGACGCCATGAACAAAGGCATTGCGATGGCACAAGGCAAGTTCGCGTTGTTTCTTAACTCGGGCGATATTTTTCATCAGGATGCCGCAAATTTTGTCCGTAAGTTAAAAATGCAAAAAGATAACGTGATGATCACCGGCGATGCGCTGCTGGATTTTGGCGACGGGCATAAAATTAAGCGTAGTGCTAAACCGGGTTGGTATATTTATCACAGCCTGCCCGCCAGTCATCAGGCGATATTTTTCCCGGTATCCGGTTTGAAAAAATGGCGTTATGACCTGGAATATAAAGTTTCTTCTGATTACGCGCTGGCAGCCAAAATGTATAAAGCCGGTTATGCATTTAAAAAACTCAATGGTCTGGTGTCTGAATTTTCTATGGGTGGGGTATCAACCACCAATAATATGGAATTGTGTGCTGACGCCAAAAAAGTCCAACGGCAAATATTACATGTGCCTGGCTTTTGGGCTGAATTATCCTGGCATTTACGCCAACGTACTACCTCAAAGACGAAAGCCTTATATAACAAAAGCTGAATATAAGGGAAAACGATGCAGGATTTAAGTGGATTCTCGGTGCCGAAAGGGTTCCGGGGTGGCAACGCTATTAAAGTGCAATTGTGGTGGGCAGTACAGGCAACATTATTTGCCTGGTCGCCACAAGTATTGTATCGCTGGCGGGCATTTTTATTACGTTTATTCGGCGCAAAAATAGGAAAAAACGTAGTTATTCGTCCGTCAGTAAAAATTACCTATCCGTGGAAATTAACCTTAGGTGATTACGCGTGGGTCGGCGATGACGTCAATTTATATACCCTCGGTGAAATAACCATTGGCGCACATTCGGTGATATCGCAAAAAAGTTATTTATGCACCGGGAGCCACGACCATGCAAGTCAACATTTCACCATTAACGCCACGCCTATTGTGATTGGCGAGAAATGCTGGCTGGCAACCGATGTTTTTGTTGCCCCAGGCGTCACGATTGGCGACGGCACCGTCGTGGGTGCGCGAAGCAGTGTTTTTAAATCGCTTCCGGCAAATGTGGTTTGCCGGGGGAATCCCGCAGTGGTGATACGCGAACGCGTTGAAACTGAATAAATTCAAAAAATACAGAGGAATAAGACATGTCAAAAGTCGCTCTCATCACCGGTGTAACCGGACAAGACGGTTCTTACCTGGCAGAGTTTCTGCTGGAAAAAGGTTACGAGGTGCATGGTATTAAGCGTCGTGCATCGTCATTCAACACCGAGCGCGTGGATCACATTTATCAGGATCCGCACACCTGCAACCCGAAATTCCATCTGCATTATGGCGACCTGAGTGATACCTCCAACCTGACGCGCATTTTGCGTGAAGTGCAGCCGGATGAAGTGTACAACCTGGGCGCAATGAGCCACGTTGCGGTTTCTTTTGAGTCACCGGAATATACCGCTGACGTCGACGCGATGGGTACGCTGCGCCTGCTCGAGGCGATCCGCTTCCTCGGTCTGGAAAAGAAAACCCGTTTCTATCAGGCTTCCACCTCTGAACTGTATGGTCTGGTGCAGGAAATTCCGCAGAAAGAAACCACGCCGTTCTACCCGCGATCTCCGTATGCGGTCGCCAAACTGTACGCCTACTGGATCACCGTTAACTACCGCGAATCCTATGGCATGTACGCTTGTAACGGTATTCTCTTCAACCATGAATCCCCGCGCCGCGGCGAAACCTTCGTTACCCGAAAAATCACCCGCGCAATCGCCAACATCGCCCAGGGGCTGGAGTCGTGTCTGTACCTCGGCAATATGGATTCCCTGCGTGACTGGGGCCATGCCAAAGACTACGTAAAAATGCAGTGGATGATGCTGCAACAGGAACAGCCGGAAGATTTCGTTATCGCGACCGGCGTTCAGTACTCCGTACGTCAGTTCGTGGAAATGGCGGCAGCACAGCTGGGCATCAAACTGCGCTTTGAAGGCACGGGTGTTGAAGAGAAGGGCATTGTGGTTTCCGTCACCGGGCATGACGCGCCGGGCGTGAAACCGGGTGATGTGATTATCGCCGTTGATCCGCGTTACTTCCGTCCGGCTGAAGTTGAAACGCTGCTCGGTGACCCGACCAAAGCGCACGAAAAACTGGGCTGGAAACCAGAAATCACCCTCAGAGAGATGGTATCTGAAATGGTGGCTAATGACCTCGAAGCGGCGAAAAAACACTCTCTGCTGAAATCTCACGGCTACGACGTGGCGATCGCGCTGGAGTCATAAGCATGAGTAAACAACGCATTTTTATCGCTGGTCATCGCGGGATGGTCGGTTCCGCCATCAGGCGGCAGCTCGAACAGCGCGGTGATGTGGAACTGGTATTACGCACCCGCGACGAGCTGAACCTGCTGGACAGCCGCGCCGTGCATGATTTCTTTGCCAGCGAACGTATTGACCAGGTCTATCTGGCGGCCGCGAAAGTGGGCGGCATTGTTGCCAACAACACGTATCCGGCGGATTTCATCTATCAGAACATGATGATTGAGAGCAACATCATTCACGCCGCGCATCAGAACGACGTGAACAAACTGCTGTTTCTCGGATCGTCCTGTATCTACCCGAAACTGGCAAAACAGCCGATGGCAGAAAGCGAGTTATTGCAGGGCACGCTGGAGCCGACCAACGAGCCTTACGCCATTGCCAAAATCGCCGGGATCAAACTGTGCGAATCTTACAACCGCCAGTATGGACGCGATTACCGCTCGGTCATGCCGACCAACCTGTATGGCCCGCATGACAACTTCCACCCGAGTAATTCGCATGTGATCCCTGCATTGCTGCGTCGCTTCCACGAGGCGACGGCACAGAATGCACCGGACGTGGTGGTGTGGGGCAGCGGTACACCGATGCGTGAATTCCTGCACGTCGATGATATGGCGGCGGCGAGCATTCATGTCATGGAGCTGGCGCACGAAGTCTGGCTGGAGAACACCCAGCCGATGCTGTCGCACATTAACGTCGGCACGGGCGTTGACTGCACTATCCGCGAGCTGGCGCAAACCATCGCCAAAGTGGTGGGTTACAAAGGCCGGGTGGTTTTTGATGCCAGCAAACCGGATGGCACGCCGCGCAAACTGCTGGATGTGACGCGCCTGCATCAGCTTGGCTGGTATCACGAAATCTCACTGGAAGCGGGGCTTGCCAGCACTTACCAGTGGTTCCTTGAGAATCAAGACCGCTTTCGGGGGTAATGATGTTTTTACGTCAGGAAGACTTTGCCACGGTAGTGCGCTCCACTCCGCTTGTCTCTCTCGACTTTATTGTCGAGAACAGTCGCGGCGAGTTTCTGCTTGGCAAAAGAACCAACCGCCCGGCGCAGGGTTACTGGTTTGTGCCGGGAGGGCGCGTGCAGAAAGACGAAACGCTGGAAGCCGCATTTGAGCGGCTGACGATGGCGGAACTGGGGCTGCGTCTGCCGATAACAGCAGGCCAGTTTTACGGTGTCTGGCAGCACTTTTATGACGATAACTTCTCCGGCACGGATTTCACCACTCACTATGTGGTGCTCGGTTTTCGCTTCAGAGTAGCGGAAGAAGAACTGTTACTGCCGGATGAGCAGCATGACGATTACCGCTGGCTGACGCCGGACGCACTGCTCGCCAGTGACAATGTTCACGCTAACAGCCGCGCCTATTTTCTCGCTGAGAAGCGTGCCGGAGTACCCGGATTATGAAAATACTGGTCTACGGCATTAACTACTCGCCGGAGTTAACCGGCATCGGCAAATACACCGGCGAGATGGTGGAATGGCTGGCGGCGCAAGGTCATGAGGTGCGGGTTATTACCGCACCGCCTTACTACCCGCAGTGGCAAGTGGGCGAGAACTATTCCGCCTGGCGGTACAAACGAGAAGAGGGGGCCGCTACGGTGTGGCGCTGCCCGCTGTACGTGCCAAAACAGCCGAGCACCCTGAAACGCCTGTTGCATCTCGGCAGTTTTGCCGTCAGCAGTTTTTTCCCGTTGATGGCGCAACGTTGCTGGAAGCCGGATCGCATTATCGGCGTAGTGCCAACGCTGTTTTGTACGCCGGGAATGCGCCTGCTGGCGAAACTCTCTGGTGCGCGTACCGTGCTGCATATTCAGGATTACGAAGTGGACGCCATGCTGGGGCTGGGCCTTGCCGGAAAAGGCAAAGGCGGCAAAGTGGCACAGCTGGCGACGGCGTTCGAACGTAGCGGACTGCATAACGTCGATAACGTCTCCACGATTTCGCGTTCGATGATGAATAAAGCCATCGAAAAAGGCGTGGCGGCGGAAAACGTCATCTTCTTCCCCAACTGGTCGGAGATTGCCCGTTTTCAGCATGTTGCAGACGCCGATGTTGATGCCCTTCGTAACCAGCTTGGCCTGCCGGATAACAAAAAAATCATTCTTTACTCCGGCAATATTGGTGAAAAGCAGGGGCTGGAAAACGTTATTGAAGCTGCCGATCGCATGCGCGATGAACCGCTGATTTTTGCCATTGTCGGGCAGGGCGGCGGCAAAGCGCGGCTGGAAAAAATGGCGCAACAGCGTGGTCTGCGCAACATGCAATTTTTTCCGCTGCAATCGTATGACACTTTGCCCGCACTGCTGAAGATGGGCGATTGCCATCTGGTGGTGCAAAAACGCGGCGCGGCAGATGCCGTATTGCCGTCGAAACTGACCAATATTCTGGCAGTAGGCGGTAACGCGGTGATTACCGCAGAGGCCCACACAGAACTGGGGCAGCTTTGCGAAACCTTTCCGGGCATTGCGGTTTGCGTAGAACCGGAATCGGTCGAGGCGCTGGTGGCGGGGATTCGTCAGGCGCTCCTGCTGCCCAAACACAACACGGTGGCACGTGAATATGCCGAACGCACGCTCGATAAAGAGAACGTGTTACGTCAATTTATAAATGATATTCGGGGATAATTATGGCGCAGTCGAAACTCTATCCAGTTGTGATGGCAGGTGGCTCCGGTAGCCGCTTATGGCCGCTTTCCCGCGTACTTTACCCCAAGCAGTTTTTATGCCTGAAAGGCGATCTCACCATGCTGCAAACCACCATCTGCCGCCTGAACGGCATGGAGTGCGAAAGCCCGGTGGTGATTTGCAATGAGCAGCACCGCTTTATTGTCGCGGAACAGCTGCGTCAACTGAACAAACTCACCGAGAACATTATTCTCGAACCGGCAGGGCGTAACACTGCACCTGCCATTGCACTGGCGGCGCTGGCGGCAACACGTCATAGCCCGGAGATCGACCCGTTAATGCTGGTATTGGCGGCGGATCATGTGATTGCCGACGAAGACGCTTTTCGCACCGCCGTGCGTAATGCCATGCCGTATGCCGAAGCGGGCAAGCTGGTGACCTTCGGCATTGTGCCGGATCTACCTGAAATCGGTTATGGCTATATTCGTCGCGGTGAAGTGTCGGCGGGTGAGCAGGATACGGTGGCCTTTGAAGTGGCGCAGTTTGTCGAAAAACCGAATCTGGAAACCGCCCAGGCCTATGTGGCAAGCGGCGATTATTACTGGAACAGCGGTATGTTCCTGTTCCGCGCCGGACGCTATCTCGAAGAACTGAAAAAATATCGCCCGGATATTCTTGACGCCTGTGAAAAAGCGATGAGCGCCGTCGATCCGGATCTCGATTTTATTCGCGTGGATGAAGAAGCGTTTCTCGCCTGCCCGGAAGAGTCGGTGGATTACGCGGTCATGGAACGTACGGCAGATGCCGTTGTGGTGCCGATGGATGCGGGCTGGAGCGATGTCGGTTCCTGGTCTTCATTATGGGAGATCAGCGCCCACACCGCCGAGGGCAACGTTTGCCACGGCGATGTGATTAATCACAAAACTGAAAACAGCTATGTGTACGCCGAATCTGGCCTGGTCACCACCGTCGGGGTGAAAGATCTGGTGGTGGTGCAGACCAAAGATGCGGTGCTGATTGCCGATCGTAACGCGGTGCAGGATGTGAAAAAAGTGGTCGAGCAGATCAAAGCCGATGGTCGCCATGAGCATCGGGTACATCGCGAAGTGTATCGTCCGTGGGGCAAATATGACTCTATCGACGCGGGCGACCGCTACCAGGTGAAACGCATCACCGTGAAACCGGGCGAAGGGTTGTCGGTACAGATGCACCATCACCGCGCGGAACACTGGGTAGTGGTCGCGGGAACGGCAAAAGTCACCATTGACGGTGATATCAAACTGCTTGGTGAAAACGAGTCCATTTATATTCCGCTGGGGGCGACGCACTGCCTGGAAAACCCGGGGAAAATTCCGCTCGATTTAATTGAAGTGCGCTCCGGCTCTTATCTCGAAGAGGATGATGTGGTGCGCTTCGCGGATCGCTACGGACGGGTGTAAACGTCACATCAGGCGCTGTTTGTCGGATGCGGCGTGAACGCCTTATCCGACCTACGGTTCGGATTTGTAGGCCTGATAAGACGCGGCAGCGTCGCATCAGGCGCTGGCTGTCGGATGCGGCGTGAACGCCTTATCCGACCTACGGTTCGGTTTTGTAGGCCTGATAAGACGCGGCAGCGTCGCATCAGGCAATGAATGCGAAACCGCGGTGTAAATAACGACAAAAACAAAATTGGCCGTTTCGGTCAGGGCCAACTATTGCCTGAAAAAGGGTAACGACATGAAAAAATTAACCTGCTTTAAAGCCTATGATATTCGCGGGAAATTAGGCGAAGAACTGAATGAAGATATTGCCTGGCGCATTGGTCGCGCTTATGGCGAATTTCTCAAACCGAAAACCATTGTGTTAGGCGGTGATGTCCGCCTCACCAGCGAAACCTTAAAACTGGCGCTGGCGAAAGGTTTACAGGATGCGGGCGTCGATGTGCTGGATATTGGCATGTCCGGCACCGAAGAGATCTATTTCGCCACGTTCCATCTCGGTGTGGATGGCGGCATTGAAGTTACCGCCAGCCATAACCCGATGGATTACAACGGCATGAAACTGGTGCGCGAAGGGGCTCGCCCGATCAGCGGTGATACCGGACTGCGCGACGTCCAGCGTCTGGCTGAAGCCAACGACTTCCCTCCCGTCGATGAAACCAAACGCGGTCGCTATCAGCAAATCAACCTGCGTGACGCTTACGTTGATCACCTGTTCGGTTATATCAATGTCAAAAACCTCACGCCGCTCAAGCTGGTGATTAACTCCGGGAACGGCGCGGCGGGTCCGGTGGTGGATGCCATCGAAGCCCGCTTTAAAGCCCTCGGCGCGCCCGTGGAATTAATCAAAGTACACAACACGCCGGACGGCAATTTCCCCAACGGTATTCCTAACCCGCTACTGCCGGAATGCCGCGACGACACCCGCAATGCGGTCATCAAACACGGCGCGGATATGGGCATTGCCTTTGATGGCGATTTTGACCGCTGTTTCCTGTTTGACGAAAAAGGGCAGTTTATCGAGGGCTACTACATTGTCGGCCTGCTGGCAGAAGCGTTCCTCGAAAAAAATCCCGGCGCGAAGATCATCCACGATCCACGTCTCTCCTGGAACACCGTTGATGTGGTGACTGCCGCGGGCGGCACGCCGGTGATGTCGAAAACCGGACACGCCTTTATTAAAGAACGTATGCGCAAGGAGGACGCCATCTACGGTGGCGAAATGAGCGCCCACCATTACTTCCGTGATTTCGCTTACTGCGACAGCGGCATGATCCCGTGGCTGCTGGTCGCCGAACTGGTGTGCCTGAAAGGAAAAACGCTGGGTGAACTGGTGCGCGACCGGATGACAGCGTTTCCGGCAAGCGGTGAGATCAACAGCAAACTGGCGCACCCCGTTGAGGCGATTAACCGCGTGGAACAGCATTTTAGCCGTGAGGCGCTGGCGGTGGATCGCACCGATGGCATCAGCATGACCTTTGCCGACTGGCGCTTTAACCTGCGCTCCTCCAACACCGAACCGGTGGTGCGGTTGAATGTGGAATCGCGCGGTGATGTGCCGCTGATGGAAGCGCGAACGCGAACTCTGCTGACGTTGCTGAACGAGTAATGTCGGATCTTCCCTTACCCCACTGCGGGTAAGGGGCTAATAACAGGAACAACGATGACAAATCTAAAAAAGCGCGAGCGAGCGAAAACCAATGCATCGTTAATCTCTATGGTGCAACGCTTTTCAGATATCACCATCATGTTTGCCGGACTATGGCTGGTTTGCGAAGTCAGCGGACTGTCATTCCTCTACATGCACCTGTTGGTGGCGCTGATTACGCTGGTGGTGTTCCAGATGCTGGGCGGCATCACCGATTTTTATCGCTCATGGCGCGGTGTTCGGGCAGCGACAGAATTTGCCCTGTTGCTACAAAACTGGACCTTAAGCGTGATTTTCAGCGCCGGACTGGTGGCGTTCAACAATGATTTCGACACGCAACTGAAAATCTGGCTGGCGTGGTATGGGCTGACCAGCATCGGACTGGTGGTTTGCCGTTCATGTATTCGCATTGGAGCGGGCTGGTTGCGAAATCATGGCTATAACAAGCGCATGGTCGCGGTGGCGGGGGATTTAGCCGCCGGGCAAATGCTGATGGAGAGCTTCCGTAATCAGCCGTGGTTAGGGTTTGAAGTGGTGGGGGTTTACCACGACCCGAAACCGGGCGGCGTTTCTAACGACTGGGCGGGCAATCTGCAACAGCTGGTCGAGGATGCGAAAGCGGGCAAGATTCATAACGTCTATATCGCGATGCAAATGTGCGACGGCGCGCGAGTGAAAAAACTGGTCCATCAACTGGCGGACACCACCTGTTCGGTGCTGCTGATCCCCGATGTCTTTACCTTCAACATTCTCCATTCACGTCTCGAAGAGATGAACGGCGTTCCGGTGGTGCCGCTTTACGACACGCCGCTTTCCGGGGTTAACCGCCTGCTCAAACGTGCGGAAGACATTGTGCTGGCGACGCTTATTCTGCTGCTGATCTCCCCGGTGCTGTGCTGTATTGCGCTGGCGGTGAAACTCAGTTCACCAGGGCCGGTTATTTTCCGCCAGACTCGCTATGGCATGGATGGCAAGCCGATCAAAGTGTGGAAGTTTCGTTCCATGAAAGTGATGGAGAATGACAAAGTGGTGACCCAGGCGACGCAGAACGATCCGCGCGTCACCAAAGTGGGGAACTTTCTGCGCCGCACCTCGCTGGATGAATTGCCGCAGTTTATCAATGTGCTGACCGGCGGGATGTCGATTGTCGGGCCACGTCCGCACGCAGTAGCGCATAACGAACAGTATCGACAGCTCATTGAAGGCTACATGCTGCGCCATAAGGTGAAACCGGGCATTACCGGCTGGGCGCAGATTAACGGCTGGCGCGGCGAAACCGACACACTGGAGAAAATGGAAAAACGCGTCGAGTTCGACCTTGAGTACATCCGCGAATGGAGCGTCTGGTTCGATATCAAAATCGTTTTCCTGACGGTGTTCAAAGGTTTCGTTAACAAAGCGGCATATTGATATGAGCTTACGTGAAAAAACCATCAGCGGCGCGAAGTGGTCGGCGATTGCCACGGTGATCATCATCGGCCTCGGGCTGGTGCAGATGACCGTGCTGGCGCGGATTATCGACAACCACCAGTTCGGCCTGCTGACTGTGTCGCTGGTGATTATCGCGCTGGCAGATACGCTTTCTGACTTCGGTATCGCTAACTCGATTATTCAGCGAAAAGAAATCAGCCACCTTGAACTCACCACGCTGTACTGGCTGAACGTCGGGCTGGGGCTTGTGGTGTGCGTGGCGGTGTTTTTGTTGAGTGATGCCATTGGTGACGTGCTGAATAACCCGGACCTGGCACCGTTGATTAAAACATTGTCGCTGGCGTTTGTGGTGATCCCCCACGGGCAGCAGTTCCGCGCGTTGATGCAAAAAGAGCTGGAGTTCAACAAAATCGGCATGATCGAAACCAGCGCGGTGCTGGCGGGTTTCACTTTTACGGTGGTTAGCGCCCATTTCTGGCCGCTGGCGATGACCGCGATCCTCGGTTATCTGGTCAATAGTGCGGTAAGAACGCTGCTGTTTGGCTACTTTGGCCGCAAAATTTATCGCCCCGGTCTGCATTTCTCGCTGGCGTCGGTGGCACCAAACTTACGTTTTGGTGCCTGGCTGACGGCGGACAGCATCATCAACTATCTCAATACCAACCTTTCAACGCTGGTGCTGGCGCGTATTCTCGGCGCGGGCGTGGCTGGGGGATACAACCTGGCGTACAACGTGGCCGTTGTGCCACCGATGAAGCTGAACCCAATCATCACCCGCGTGTTGTTTCCGGCATTCGCCAAAATTCAGGACGATACCGAAAAGCTGCGCGTTAACTTCTACAAGCTGTTGTCGGTAGTGGGGATTATCAACTTTCCGGCGCTGCTGGGGCTGATGGTGGTGTCGAATAATTTTGTACCGCTGGTCTTTGGTGAGAAGTGGAACAGCATTATTCCGGTGCTGCAATTGCTGTGTGTGGTGGGTCTGCTGCGTTCGGTGGGTAACCCAATTGGTTCGCTGCTGATGGCGAAAGCGCGGGTCGATATCAGCTTTAAATTCAACGTATTCAAAACCTTTCTGTTTATTCCGGCGATTGTTATTGGTGGGCAGATGGCGGGCGCAATCGGCGTCACGCTTGGCTTCCTGCTGGTGCAGATTATCAACACCATTCTGAGCTATTTCGTGATGATTAAACCGGTGCTCGGTTCCAGTTATCGCCAGTACATCCTGAGTTTGTGGCTGCCGTTTTATCTCTCGCTGCCGACGCTGGTGGTCAGTTATGCGTTGGGCATTGTGCTGAAAGGGCAACTGGCGCTGGGGATGCTGCTGGCGGTGCAAATAGCCGCGGGCGTGCTGGCGTTTGTAGTGATGATTGTGCTGTCGCGCCATCCGCTGGTGGTGGAAGTGAAGCGTCAGTTTTGTCGCAGCGAAAAAATGAAAATGCTTTTACGGGCGGGGTGAGTTGTTGTTTTCGGTTCCGACAACGGTTGCCGGGTGCAGCGTAAAACGCCTTATCCATCCTACGGTTCTGTGCTCGGGACCTGTAGGCCTGATAAGACGCGTCAGCGTCGCATCAGGCACTGAATGCCGGATGCGGCGTGAACGCCTTATCCGGCCTACGGTTTTGGGCTCGGATCTTGTAGGCCTGATAAGACGCGTCAGCGTCGCATCAGGCACTGAATGCCGGATGCGGCGTAAACGCCTTATCCGGCCTACGGTTTTGGGCTCGGATCTTGTAGGCCTGATAAGACGCGTCAGCGTCGCATCAGGCAAAAAACGGCAATGAACACAACAAACACAGCCTCACCTGGCATCAAATTTATGAGGAAAAAATGAAATTACTTATTTTGGGCAACCACACTTGCGGCAATC
This sequence comes from Shigella dysenteriae, assembly GCF_022354085.1. Taxonomy (NCBI): domain Bacteria; kingdom Pseudomonadati; phylum Pseudomonadota; class Gammaproteobacteria; order Enterobacterales; family Enterobacteriaceae; genus Shigella; species Shigella dysenteriae. Next base: position 2,940,084 of record NZ_CP055055.1, on the reverse strand, counting down.
GTGGCGACAGCGCCATCTTGCGCGGCTTACTTGATGCCATCAACATCCTCAATCCACACGCAGAAGTGGACGTGATGAGCCGCTATCCGGTCAGTTCTTCCTGGCTGCTCAACCGCCCGGTAATGGGCGATCCGCTGTTCCTGCAAATGAAACAACACAACAGCGCGGCGGGCGTTGTCGGGCGCGTTAAAAAAGTCCTCCGTCGCCGCTATCAACACCAGGTACTGCTCTCACGCGTCACCGACACTGGCAAGCTGCGTAATATCGCCATCGCCCAGGGATTCACCGACTTCGTGCACCTGCTGTCAGGTTACGACGCCATTATCCAGGTCGGCGGATCGTTTTTTGTCGATCTCTACGGCGTGCCGCAGTTTGAACATGCGCTTTGCACATTTATGGCGAAAAAGCCGCTGTTTATGATTGGTCACAGCGTCGGCCCGTTCCATGATGAGCAATTTAACCAACTGGCGAACTACGTTTTCGGTCACTGTGACGCGCTGATCCTGCGCGAATCGGTCAGCCTCGATCTAATGAAACGCAGCAATATCACCACTGCAAAAGTTGAACATGGCGTCGATACCGCGTGGCTGGTCGATCACCACACCGAAGATTTCACCGCCAGCTATGCCGTCCAACACTGGCTGGACGTTGCCGCACAACAGAAAACGGTGGCAATTACCCTGCGCGAACTGGCACCGTTCGACAAACGTCTCGGCACCACTCAACAAGCGTATGAAAAAGCCTTTGCCGGGGTGGTCAATCGCATTCTCGACGAAGGCTATCAGGTGATTGCGCTCTCCACCTGTACGGGTATCGACAGCTATAACAAAGACGACCGCATGGTGGCGCTCAACCTGCGCCAGCACATCAGCGATCCTGCCCGTTACCACGTAGTGATGGATGAACTCAACGATCTGGAAATGGGCAAAATTCTGGGGGCCTGTGAACTCACCGTCGGTACGCGCCTGCACTCCGCCATTATCTCAATGAACTTTGCCACCCCGGCGATTGCCATCAACTATGAACATAAATCCGCTGGGATTATGCAGCAGCTGGGACTACCGGAGATGGCGATTGATATCCGTCATTTATTATACGGCAGCCTGCAAGTGATGGTTGCGGATACCTTAGGCCAGCTTCCGGCACTGAACACGCGACTTAACGAAGCCGTCAGTCGCGAACGTCAGACGGGAATGCAGATGGTGAAATCTGTGCTTGAACGCATCGGGGAGGCGAAATGAAGGTCGGCTTCTTTTTACTGAAATTTCCGCTGTCGTCGGAAACCTTCGTCCTCAATCAAATTACCGCGTTTATTGATATGGGCTTTGAGGTGGAGATTGTTGCGCTGCAAAAAGGCGACACCCAGAACACCCACGCGGCATGGACGAAATACAACCTTGCCGCCAGAACCCGCTGGTTACAGGACGAACCTACGGGCAAAGTGGCGAAACTGCGCCACCGTGCCAGCCAGACCTTACGCGGCATTCATCGTAAAAATACCTGGCAGGCACTTAACCTCAAACGCTATGGTGCCGAGTCGCGAAACCTGATTTTGTCTGCCATTTGTGGTCAGGTCGCAATACCGTTTCATGCCGATGTCTTTATCGCTCATTTTGGCCCTGCGGGGGTAACCGCAGCAAAACTACGCGAACTGGGTGTCATTCGCGGCAAAATTGCCACTATTTTCCACGGCATTGATATTTCCAGTCGGGAAGTGCTCAACCATTACACTCCCGAATATCAACAACTGTTTCGCCGTGGCGACCTGATGTTACCAATAAGCGATCTGTGGGCCGGAAGGCTGCAAAAAATGGGCTGTCCGAGGGAAAAAATCGCCGTATCGCGTATGGGCGTGGACATGACGCGCTTTAGCCCGCGTCCGGTGAAAGCACCCGCAACACCGCTGGAAATCATTTCCGTCGCCCGCTTAACCGAGAAAAAAGGCCTGCATGTGGCGATCGAAGCCTGCCGTCAGTTGAAAGAGCAGGGCGTGGCATTTCGCTATCGCATCCTCGGCATTGGCCCGTGGGAACGACGCCTGCGCACGCTCATCGAACAATATCAACTGGAAGATGTGGTGGAGATGCCGGGCTTTAAACCGAGCCACGAAGTGAAGGAGATGCTCGATGACGCGGATGTTTTCCTGTTGCCATCGGTAACGGGCGCGGATGGCGATATGGAAGGCATTCCGGTGGCGCTGATGGAGGCGATGGCGGTCGGCATTCCGGTTGTTTCTACTCTGCATAGCGGAATACCGGAACTGGTCGAGGCCGATAAATCCGGCTGGCTGGTGCCTGAGAACGATGCTCGCGCACTGGCGCAACGACTGGCGGCGTTTAGCCAACTGGACACCGACGAATTGGCTCCGGTCGTCAAACGTGCTCGCGAAAAAGTCGAACACGATTTTAACCAGCAGGTGATTAATCGAGAACTCGCCAGCTTGCTGCAAGCTTTATAGAGGAGAACGTATGCCATTTAAAAAACTCTCCCGACGCACCTTCCTGACGGCAAGCTCGGCGCTTGCCTTCCTCCATACCCCTTTCGCTCGCGCACTTCCCGCCCGACAAAGCGTTAACATTAACGACTACAACCCTCACGACTGGATCGCCTCATTTAAACAAGCCTTCAGCGAAGGGCAAACGGTCGTCGTGCCTGCTGGATTCGTTTGCGACAATATCAACACCGGCATCTTCATTCCTCCTGGCAAAACGTTACACATTCTTGGAAGCCTGCGCGGCAGCGGCAGAGGGCGGTTTGTCTTACAGGACGGCAGCCAGGTGACAGGGGAGGAGGGCGGCAGTATGCATAACATCACCCTGGATGTGCGTGGTTCTGACTGCACCATCAAAGGGCTGGCGATGAGCGGCTTTGGTCCGGTAACGCAGATTTATATCGGCGGCAAAAACAAACGGGTCATGCGCAACCTGACCATCGATAACCTCACTGTCAGCCACGCTAATTACGCCATCTTACGCCAGGGATTTCATAACCAGATTATCGGTGCCAACATCACCAATTGTAAGTTCAGCGACTTACAGGGGGACGCTATTGAATGGAACGTGGCGATTAACGACAGTGATATTTTGATCTCCGACCATGTCATCGAGCGCATCAACTGTACCAACGGCAAAATCAACTGGGGCATCGGTATAGGCTTTGCGGGAAGCACTTACGATAATAATTACCCGGAAGACCAGGCAGTGAAAAACTTTGTCGTGGCGAATATCACGGGATCGGATTGTCGGCAGTTGATCCATGTTGAAAATGGTAAACATTTTGTTATTCGTAATATCAAAGCCCGCAATATCACGCCGGATTTCAGTAAGAAAGCAGGCATTGATAACGCGACAGTTGCTATTTACGGTTGTGACAATTTCGTGATTGATAATATTGAAATGATTAATAGCGCCGGGATGTTAATCGGCTATGGGGTAATTAAAGGCAAATATCTCTCGATACCGCAAAATTTCCAAGTGAATAATATTCAACTGGATAACACCCATCTTGCTTATAAATTGCGCGGCATCCAAATCTCCGCTGGGAATGCCGTCTCCTTTGTGGCGCTGACTAACATTGAGATGAAGCGTGCCTCGCTGGAGCTTCACAATAAACCGCAACATCTTTTTATGCGAAATATCAAAGTGATGCAGGAATCCTCTGTTGGACCCGCATTGAGCATGAACTTCGATATGCGCAAAGACGTTCGCGGCGTCTTTATGGCGAAAAAAGAAACACTGCTGTCTCTTGCAAATGTTCATGCGGTGAATGAAAGAGGGCAAAGCTCCGTCGATATCGACAGGATTAATCACCATATTGTTAATGTGGAAAAGATTAACTTTAGATTGCCGGAACGGAGGGAGTAGATTTGCGACCATTCCTGGAAAAATGGAGCCATACTTAGGAACAATGCTACTGCAATCCACAACGAAGCGGCGTAACATCACAAGTAATTCAGTAATCAATTCAGGGTAATTGATGCTGGCGAAAAAAATCGAACAAGCTATAATTCAGCAACCATTTTACAGGTGGATGAAATAATGACGAATTTAAAAGCAGTTATTCCTGTAGCGGGTCTTGGGATGCATATGTTGCCTGCCACTAAGGCGATTCCCAAAGAGATGCTACCGATCGTCGACAAGCCAATGATTCAGTACATTGTTGACGAGATTGTGGCTGCAGGGATCAAAGAAATCCTCCTGGTAACTCACGCGTCCAAGAACGCGGTCGAAAACCACTTCGACACCTCTTATGAATTAGAATCTCTCCTTGAACTGCGCGTGAAGCGTCAACTGCTGGCGGAAGTACAGTCCATTTGCCCGCCGGGCGTGACAATTATGAACGTGCGTCAGGGTGAACCTTTAGGTTTGGGCCACTCCATTTTGTGTGCACGCCCCGCCATTGGTGACAACCCATTTGTCGTGGTGCTGCCAGACGTTGTGATCGACGACGCGAGTGCCGACCCGCTGCGCTACAACCTTGCTGCCATGATTGCGCGCTTCAACGAAACGGGCCGCAGCCAGGTGCTGGCAAAACGTATGCCAGGCGATCTCTCTGAATACTCCGTCATTCAGACCAAAGAGCCGCTGGACCGCGAAGGTAAAGTCAGCCGCATCGTCGAATTTATCGAAAAACCGGATCAGCCGCAAACGCTGGACTCAGACATCATGGCCGTTGGTCGCTATGTGCTTTCTGCCGATATTTGGCCGGAACTTGAACACACTCAGCCAGGTGCATGGGGGCGTATTCAGCTGACTGATGCCATCGCTGAACTGGCGAAAAAACAGTCCGTTGATGCCATGCTGATGACAGGTGACAGCTACGACTGCGGTAAAAAAATGGGCTATATGCAGGCGTTCGTGAAGTATGGGCTGCGCAACCTCAAAGAAGGGGCGAAGTTCCGTAAAGGCATTGAGAAGCTGTTAAGCGAATAATGAAAATCTGACCGAATGTAACGGTTGATAAGAAAATTATAACGGCAGTGAAGATTCGTGGCGAAAGTAATTTGTTGCGAATATTCCTGCCGTTGTTTTATATAAACAATCAGAATAACAACGAGTTAGCAATAGGATTTTAGTCAAAGTTTTCCAGGATTTTCCTTGTTTCCAGGGCGGATTGGTAAGACAATTAGCGTTTGAATTTTTCGGGTTAAGCGCGAGTGGGTAACGCTCGCTACATCGTAGGCATGCATGCAGTGCTCTGGTAGCTGTAAAGCCAGGGGCGGTAGCGTGCATTAATACCTCTATTAATCAAACTAAGAGCCGCTAATTTCACAGCATGCTCTGAAGTAATATGGAATAAAAAAGTGAAGATACTTGTTACTGGTGGCGCAGGATTTATTGGTTCTGCTGTAGTTCGTCACATTATAAATAATACGCAGGATAGTGTTGTTAATGTCGATAAATTAACGTACGCCGGAAACCTGGAGTCACTTGCTGATGTTTCTGATTCTGAACGCTATGTTTTTGAACATGCGGATATTTGCGATTCTGTTGCAATGGCGCGGATTTTTGCTCAGCATCAGCCGGATGCAGTGATGCACCTGGCTGCTGAAAGCCATGTGGATCGTTCAATTACAGGCCCTGCGGCATTTATTGAAACCAATATTGTTGGTACTTATGTCCTTTTGGAAGCGGCTCGCAATTACTGGTCTGCTCTTGATGGCGACAAGAAAAATAGCTTCCGTTTTCATCATATTTCTACTGACGAAGTCTATGGCGATCTGCCTCATCCTGACGAAGTAAATAATACAGAAGAATTACCCCTCTTTACTGAGACGACAGCTTACGCGCCAAGCAGTCCTTATTCCGCATCAAAAGCATCCAGCGATCATTTAGTCCGTGCTTGGAAACGTACCTATGGTTTACCGACTATTGTGACTAACTGTTCGAATAACTACGGTCCGTATCATTTCCCGGAAAAATTGATTCCCTTGGTTATTCTCAATGCTCTGGAAGGTAAAGGATTACCTATTTATGGTAAAGGGGATCAAATTCGCGACTGGCTGTATGTTGAAGATCATGCGCGTGCGTTATATACCGTCGTAACCGAAGGTAAAGCGGGTGAAACTTATAACATTGGTGGACACAACGAAAAGAAAAACATCGATGTAGTGCTCACTATTTGTGATTTGTTGGATGAGATTGTCCCGAAAGAGAAATCTTACCGTGAGCAAATTACTTATGTTGCCGATCGCCCGGGACACGATCGCCGTTATGCGATTGATGCAGAGAAGATTAGCCGCGAATTGGGCTGGAAACCGCAGGAAACGTTTGAGAGCGGGATTCGTAAAACAGTGGAATGGTACCTGGCTAATGCAAAATGGGTCGAGAATGTGAAAAGTGGTGCTTATCAATCGTGGATTGAACAGAACTATGAGGGCCGCCAGTAATGAATATTCTCCTTTTCGGCAAAACAGGGCAGGTAGGTTGGGAACTACAGCGTGCTCTCGCACCTTTGGGTAATTTGATTGCTCTTGATGTTCACTCCACTGATTATTGTGGTGATTTTAGTAATCCTGAAGGTGTGGCTGAAACCGTCAAAAAAATTCGCCCTGATGTAATTGTTAATGCTGCGGCTCATACCGCAGTAGATAAGGCTGAGTCAGAACCCGAATTTGCACAATTACTCAATGCGACCAGCGTTGAATCAATTGCCAAAGCGGCTAATGAAGTTGGGGCCTGGGTAATTCATTACTCAACTGACTACGTATTTCCGGGAACCGGTGAAATACCATGGCTGGAGACGGATGCAACCGCACCGCTAAATGTTTACGGTGAAACCAAGTTAGCCGGAGAAAAAGCGTTACAGGAACATTGCGTGAAGCATCTTATTTTCCGTACCAGCTGGGTATACGCAGGTAAAGGAAATAACTTCGCCAAAACGATGTTGCATCTGGCAAAAGAGCGCGAAGAACTGGCTGTGATTAATGATCAATTTGGTGCGCCAACAGGTGCTGAGCTGTTGGCAGATTGTACGGCACATGCTATTCGTGTGGCACTGAATAAACCAAAAGTCGCAGGCATGTACCATCTGGTAGCCAGTGGTACCACAACCTGGCACGATTATGCTGCGCTGGTTTTTGAAGAGGCGCGCAAAGCAGGTATTCCCCTTGCACTCAACAAGCTCAACGCAGTACCAGCAACAGCCTATCCTACACCAGCTCGTCGTCCACATAACTCTCGCCTTAATACAGAAAAATTTCAGCAGAACTTTGCGCTTGTTTTGCCTGACTGGCAGGTTGGCGTGAAACGAATGCTCAACGAATTATTTACGACTACAGCAATTTAATAGTTTTTGCATCTTGTTCGTGATGATGGAGCAAGATGAATTAAAAGGAATGATGAAATGAAAACGCGTAAAGGTATTATTTTAGCGGGTGGTTCTGGTACACGTCTTTATCCTGTGACTATGGCTGTCAGTAAACAGCTATTACCTATTTATGATAAGCCGATGATCTATTACCCGCTCTCTACACTGATGTTGGCGGGTATTCGCGATATTCTGATTATTAGTACGCCACAGGATACTCCTCGTTTTCAACAACTGCTGGGTGACGGTAGCCAGTGGGGGCTAAATCTTCAGTACAAAGTGCAACCGACTCCAGATGGGCTTGCGCAGGCGTTTATTATCGGTGAAGAGTTTATCGGTGGTGATGATTGTGCTTTGGTTCTTGGTGATAATATCTTCTACGGCCACGATCTGCCGAAGTTAATGGATACCGCTGTTGACAAAGAAAGTGGTGCAACGGTATTTGCCTATCACGTTAATGATCCTGAACGCTACGGTGTCGTTGAGTTTGATAAAAACGGTACGGCAATAAGCCTGGAAGAAAAACCGCTACAACCAAAAAGTAATTATGCGGTAACCGGGCTTTATTTCTATGATAACGACGTTGTCGAAATGGCGAAAAACCTTAAGCCTTCTCCCCGTGGTGAACTGGAAATTACCGATATTAACCGTATTTATATGGAACAGGGGCGTTTATCCGTTGCCATGATGGGGCGTGGTTATGCGTGGCTGGACACGGGGACACATCAAAGCCTGATTGAGGCAAGCAACTTCATTGCTACAATTGAAGAACGTCAGGGGTTGAAAGTTTCCTGCCCGGAAGAAATTGCTTACCGTAAAGGGTTTATTGATGCTGAGCAAGTAAAAGTGTTAGCACAACCTCTGAAAAAAAATGCTTATGGTCAGTACCTACTAAAAATGATTGAAGGTTATTAATAAAATGAAAGTAATTAAAACTGAAATTCCTGATGTATTAATTTTCGAACCGAAAGTTTTTGGCGATGAGCGTGGATTCTTTATGGAAAGCTTTAATCAGAAAGTTTTCGAAGAAGCTGTAGGGCGTAAGGTTGAATTTGTTCAGGATAACCATTCGAAGTCTAATAAAGGCGTTTTACGCGGGCTGCATTATCAGTTAGAACCTTATGCGCAAGGAAAATTAGTTCGCTGTGTTGTTGGCGAGGTTTTTGATGTTGCTGTGGATATTCGTAAGTCATCCCCTACGTTTGGTAAATGGGTTGGTGTGAATTTATCTGCTGAGAATATGCGACAGTTGTGGATACCTGAAGGATTTGCTCATGGGTTTTTGGTGCTGAGTGAGACGGCGGAGTTTTTGTATAAGACGACAAATTATTATCATCCTCAGAGTGATAGAGGAATAAAATGGGATGATCCAAGCATCAATATTTCATGGCCAGTCGATTCACAAGTGCTGCTATCAGCTAAAGATAATAAGCATCCTCCATTAACAAAGATTGAAATGTATAGTTAAGATCACGATAAATCTTGGAAGGGTTGCAAAATTGAATAAAATAGTGAGCAAAAGTGAAATAAGGAACGTAATCCACAATGCTGGCTATATGATGATTACTCAGATAGCTTTATATGTTGCACCATTATTTATACTGAGTTATCTGTTAAAAACACTGGGGGTTGCACAGTTTGGTAATTATGCCTTAATACTATCAATCGTTGCATATTTGCAGATTATAACGGATTATGGTTTTTCTTTTAGTGCAAGTCGTGCGATCTCACAGAATAGAGAGGACAAAGAATATATATCAAAAATTTATCTGTCAACTATGACTATCAAGTTGGTGATATGCGCTTTCTTATTCTTATTGCTCATGCTATTTTTAAATCTTTTGCCTGTGCAAGCTGAATTAAAACAAGGAATATTATATGGGTATCTTCTTGTAATAGGAAATACTTTCCAACCACAATGGTTTTTCCAAGGTATCGAAAAATTAAAAATCATAGCCCTTTCTAATGTTATATCAAGATGCGCCGCGTGTTTACTTGTATTTATCTATGTGAGGAATAGCGAGGATTTACAAAAAGCACTTTTAGTACAGTCACTTCCATTAGTAATTTCTGCGATTGGATTAAATATATTTATATTGAAATATATCAATATTATTTTTCCGGAAAAAAAATTATTTAAGGTAATTTTAAAAGAAGGTAAGGATTTTTTTCTTGCATCACTTTATTCTGTTATTCTCAATAATAGTGGCATTTTTCTATTAGGGATTTTTACTAATCCTGTTATTGTTGGTGTATATGCCGCCGCTGAAAAGATAGTCAAGGCCGTATTGTCGCTATTTACACCACTGACGCAAGCTATATATCCTTATAATTGTCGTAAGTTTTCACTATCCGTATTTGACGGCATAGAGGCTGCAAAAAAAACTGGTATACCAATTATAATTTTAGCATTTATAGCTGCTGTTATCGTTGCAATTACCTTACCTGTTGCAATCGACTATCTTAATTTTCCAAAAGAAACAATTTCTGTAGGTCAAATATTAAGTGCATGGATCTTTTTTGGTGTTCTTAATAATGTATTCGGCATTCAGATATTGAGTGCATCAGGAAGAAGTAAAATATATAGTAGGATGGTGTTCGTATCAGCGGTTATAACATTACTTTTGATTACTCTATTATTGCAGTTTTGTAACGCCACTGGAGTGGCATGTGCAATATTATTGGGTGAAATGTTCTTATCAATATTGTTACTTAAGCGATATAAAAAAATAATTTAAGGAATAGTTATGAAGAAGTTATTATTAGTATTCGGTACTAGGCCTGAAGCAATAAAGATGGCCTCTATCATTGAATTATTAAAAAAAGATTGTAGATTCGAATATAAAATATGTGTAACAGGCCAACATAAAGAGATGCTTGATCAAGTTATGCAAGTTTTTGATGTTAAACCTGATTATAATTTACGGATTATGCAGCCTGGGCAAACATTAGTATCTGTAGCAACAAATATACTCTCACGGTTAAGTGAAGTTTTAATTATAGAAAAGCCAGATATTATACTTGTGCATGGGGATACAACGACTACCCTTGCTGCTACTTTAGCTGGGTATTACCACCAAATAAAAGTTTGTCATGTGGAAGCAGGATTAAGAACAGGGGATATTTACTCTCCTTGGCCTGAAGAGGGCAATCGTAAAGTTACAGGGGCATTAGCATGTATTCATTTCGCCCCAACAGAGAGATCAAAAGATAATCTCCTGAGGGAGGGGGTCAAAGTAAATAATATATTTGTAACGGGTAATACCGTCATCGACTCTTTATTTATTGCAAAAGATATCATAGATAATGACCCTAATATAAAGAACGCTTTACATAATAAATTTAATTTTCTTGATAAAGGCCGACGAGTAGTACTTATAACAGGTCATCGAAGAGAAAATTTCGGGAAAGGTTTTGAAGATATATGCTTTGCAATAAAGGAATTAGCTTTCATTTATCCTAATGTCGATTTTATTTATCCGGTGCATCTTAATCCCAATGTAATGGAACCAGTACATCGTATCTTAGATAATATATGTAATATTTACCTTATTGAGCCCTTGGATTATTTGCCTTTTGTTTATTTAATGAATGAGTCATATTTAATATTGACTGATTCAGGGGGGATACAAGAAGAAGCGCCTTCGTTAGGTAAACCGGTTTTGGTTATGCGTGATACTACTGAACGCCCTGAGGCGGTTGAGGCTGGTACTGTTGTATTAGTGGGGACTTCTAAGATAAAAATAGTAAATAAAGTAACTGAGCTACTAAACAATGCTGATATCTACAATGCTATGTCTCTGTTACATAATCCATATGGCGATGGAACAGCTGCTCAAAAAATTCTTGACGTGCTCGCCCAAGAGCTAATTTAATTTAAGCTAAAAATATGTTATTAATTATTGCTGATTATCCAAACGAAATGAATATGCGCGAGGGAGCTATGCAACGAATAGATGCGATAGACTCTCTCATTCGAGATCGCAAGCGAGTGTATTTGAATATTTCATTCAAAAAGCATCTAGTTCGCTCAAGTAGTTCCTTTAATAATGTTATAGTTGAAAATCTAAATGCAATTATTCACAGAAACATCATAAAACAGTACATGCAAAAATCAACAACTATATATGTTCATTCTGTTTATAATTTATTAAAGGTTATAACGCTCATTGATCTAAAAAAGACAATTCTTGATATACATGGTGTTGTACCGGAAGAACTTTTGGCAGATAATAAAAAATTACTTAGTAAAGTATATAACATGGTGGAAAAAAAAGGTGTCCTTGGATGCAAAAAATTAATACACGTCAGTACAGAAATGCAAAAACACTATGAAGCAAAATATGGAGTAAACTTGGCTGAAAGGTCAATAGTGCTCCCGATTTTTGAATATAAAAATATAACCCAATCACAAAACAAATGGACAGAAAATAAAATACGAAGTATCTATCTTGGAGGATTACAAACATGGCAAAATATTGATAAAATGATTCAAATTTGTGATGACACAGTGATAAACAATGAAGCAGGTAAGTATGAATTCAACTTTTTCATCCCACAGAGTAACTTGGAAGGGTTTATAGATAAATATTCGTTAAAATTACATAATATCAATGCAAATGCATCTACGCTATCACGTGATGAAGTAATTCCCTTTCTAAAAGAATGTCATATTGGTTTTGTATTGCGCGATGATATAATAGTAAACAGAGTTGCGTGTCCTACAAAATTGGTTGAATATTTAGAGTGTGGTGTCGTTCCAGTTGTGCTCTCCCCACTTATAGGTGATTTTTATTCGATGGGATATCAATACATTACTGCAGAGGAAATGGCCAACAGAAGTATAAGTTTGTTGGATCTTGAAAAAATGGCTGCACATAATTTACAAATTTTGACTTCTTATCAGAAGAGAACCTACAAGGCACAGAAAGAACTTATTGCTCAACTGTGCTGAATTTTTTACATATATAAAATTATGTAAGCATATCGCTGGTCAGGTAATTGTATGCGTATTAAATATAAAGATAACGGTTATATATTATGTTTTCTATTATGTTTCATTTTGAGCTACTTAGTTTTACTCAAATCTGACTACTTTCCTGCTGATTTTCTGCCATATACAGAAATATACGATGGAACATACGGAGAAATCAATAATATTGAGCCTGCCTTTTTATATTTAACACGGTTGTTTCATTATTTAAATTTCCCCTATATATTTTTTGCAATGTTAGTTTGTGCCCTATGTTTAAGTTGGAAAATAAAATATGCAAGAAAAATAATTAAAGATAGTTATATATATTTATTCTTGTATGTATATGTATCATTTTATGTGTTTTTGCATGAAATGACTCAATTGCGCATAGCAATTGCAGTCACTATGTGCTATGTGTCGGTTTATTATTACTTTTATAAAAATTGTATTAAACGTGCACTGCCATGGATGGTGTTGGCTATTTTGTTTCATTACAGCGCCTTGCTTTTATTTGTGTCATTATTTATATACAGTTATAGGAGGTTATTAATAGTAATTATAGGTTTTGTAATATGTATGAGCTTTTTAAACGTGTATGCAGATACAATTGCACTATATTTGCCAAATGAAAAAATAGTAAATTATGTATATAGTATTTCATCATCATTAGACAATAGAAATGATTTGGCAATATTCAACCTGAATAATATAATATTTTTATCAATATTTATTTTAATCTTTTATCTTAGTCGATATATAAAATTAAATGATAATGAGGCGAAGTTTATTAAGTATGTGCAATGTTCAGGAATATTAGCCTTTTGTATTTTCTTTCTGGCTAGTGGAGTCCCGGTCATTGCTTATCGAACTGCAGAGTTGCTGCGAATATTTTATCCGATGGCTTTAGTATTAATCCTTTCGCATATAAAAAATAATAATATGCGTTATTTTATTGCAGTCATTATAGTTATCCTTTCAGGCTTAATGTTGTTTATAACACTAAGGGCTGTATCAATAGTTGGTCAAGGATTATAAAATGAATGTTGCTATTTTGTTGTCTACGTATAATGGCGAAAAATATTTAGAGGAACAACTGGATTCATTGCTGCTTCAAAGTTATCAGGATTTTGTAGTGTATATCCGTGATGACGGATCATCTGATAGAACTGTAAATATAATAAACCAATACGTAATGAAAGATAACAGATTTATTAACGTGGGTAATTCAGAAAATCTTGGTTGTGCTGCTTCGTTTATTAATTTATTAAGAAATGCTTCAGCCGATATTTATATGTTTTGTGACCAAGATGATTATTGGCTTCCGAATAAATTACAGCGTGCTGTGGATTATTTTTCGGCTATTGATCCTTTACAACCTACCTTGTATCATTGCGATCTAACTGTTGTTGATGAAAAACTTAATGTTATACAAAATTCATTTTTGCAGCATCAGAAAATGTCAGCGTATGATTCAATGAGAAAAAATAATCTTTTCATACAAAATTTTGTTGTTGGTTGTTCATGTGCTGTTAATGCTTCACTTGCGGAATTTGTTCTTTCGCGAATTGGAGAGCAGCATGTAAAAATGATAGCTATGCATGACTGGTGGTTAGCCGTGACTGCAAAACTTTTTGGTCGAATCCATTTTGATAATACTCAAACGATTCTTTATCGACAACATCAGGGCAATGTATTAGGTGCAAAATCATCAGGTATGATGCGTTTTATTCGATTAGGATTAAATGGGCAAGGGATTTCGCGTGTAGTATCTTTTAGAAAAAAAGTTTGTGCGCAAAATAAGCTTCTTTTACATGTCTATGATAAAGATTTAAATCTTGAGCAAAAAAAATCTATCAGGCTTGTAATTGAGGGCCTTAAAGAGAACTCTTCAATTTCTGACCTTTTAAAATGTTTCTATCATGGTAGCTATATGCAAGGTTTTAAACGTAATCTTGCCTTAATATATTCAGTTCTTTACACAAAAAAAAGAAGATAGTGTATCCTTATGAAAAAAATTGCTATTATCGGTACTGTTGGCATACCAGCATCATATGGCGGATTTGAAACATTAGTTGAAAATTTAACAAGATACAATTCCTCGGGAGTTGAATATAATGTTTTTTGTTCATCGTTTCACTACAAATCCCCCCAAAAAAAACATAATGGGGCTCGTTTAATTTATATTCCGCTTAAAGCCAATGGATGGCAGAGCATTGCGTATGACATAATTTCGTTAGCATATTCTATTTTTTTGAAGCCTGATGTGATTCTGATATTAGGGGTTTCTGGTTGTTCATTTTTGCCTTTCTTCAAACTCTTAACACGCGCTAAGTTTATTACTAATATTGATGGCTTGGAATGGCGAAGAGATAAATGGAATTCAAAAGTGAAACGTTTCTTAAAATTTTCAGAAAAAATCGCAGTTCAATATTCGGATGTCGTTATTACGGATAATGAGGCAATTTCTGAGTACGTTTTTAACGAGTATAATAAAGATAGCCGAGTTATTGCCTATGGAGGGGATCATGCATGGTTAAATACTGAGGATGTATTTACAACAAGAAATTATAAAAGCGATTACTACCTTTCTGTATGTCGTATCGAACCCGAAAACAATGTAGAATTAATTTTAAAAACATTTTCAAAGCTAAAATATAAAATAAAATTTATTGGAAATTGGAATGGCAGCGAGTTCGGAAAGAAACTTAGGCTGCATTATTCTAACTATCCAAATATTGAAATGATTGATCCGATTTATGATCTTCAACAATTATTTCACTTACGAAATAATTGCATAGGATATATACATGGTCATTCGGCTGGAGGAACAAACCCTTCTTTAGTCGAGGCAATGCATTTTAGTAAACCTATATTTGCATATGATTGTAAGTTTAATAGGTACACTACTGAAAATGAAGCATGTTATTTTTCTAATGAATCTGACCTCGCAGAGAAAATCATAATGCATTGTGAGCTATCATTAGGTGTCTCTGGCACGAAAATGAAAGAAATTGCTAACCAGAAATACACTTGGAGACGAATAGCAGAAATGTATGAGGATTGCTATTAACTCTGTTAAACTTCAAATATTTTACAATATATGGCATGACTATAAGCGCATTAATTGTATTTCAAGCCGCTCTCGCGGTGACCACCCCTGACAGGAGTAAACAATGTCAAAGCAACAGATCGGCGTAGTCGGTATGGCAGTGATGGGGCGCAACCTTGCGCTCAACATCGAAAGCCGTGGTTATACCGTCTCTATTTTCAACCGCTCCCGTGAAAAGACGGAAGAAGTGATTGCCGAAAATCCAGGCAAGAAACTGGTTCCTTACTATACGGTGAAAGAGTTTGTTGAATCTCTGGAAACGCCTCGTCGCATCCTGTTAATGGTGAAAGCAGGTGCAGGCACGGATGCTGCTATTGATTCTCTCAAGCCATACCTCGATAAAGGTGACATCATCATTGATGGTGGTAACACCTTCTTCCAGGACACCATTCGTCGTAACCGTGAGCTTTCTGCCGAAGGTTTTAACTTCATCGGTACCGGTGTTTCCGGCGGTGAAGAGGGGGCGCTGAAAGGGCCTTCCATCATGCCTGGTGGGCAGAAAGAAGCCTATGAACTGGTTGCTCCGATCCTGACCAAAATCGCCGCCGTTGCTGAAGATGGCGAACCGTGCGTTACCTATATTGGTGCCGATGGCGCGGGTCACTATGTGAAGATGGTTCACAACGGTATTGAATACGGTGATATGCAACTGATTGCTGAAGCCTATTCTCTCCTGAAAGGCGGCCTGAATCTCTCTAACGAAGAACTGGCACAGACCTTTACCGAGTGGAATAACGGTGAACTGAGCAGCTACCTGATCGACATCACCAAAGACATCTTCACTAAAAAAGATGAAGACGGTAACTACCTGGTTGATGTGATCCTGGATGAAGCGGCTAACAAAGGTACCGGTAAATGGACCAGCCAGAGCGCGCTGGATCTCGGAGAACCGCTGTCGCTGATTACCGAGTCTGTGTTTGCACGTTATATCTCTTCTCTGAAAGAGCAGCGTGTTGCCGCATCTAAAGTTCTCTCTGGCCCGCAAGCGCAGCCAGCTGGCGACAAAGGTGAGTTCATCGAAAAAGTTCGTCGTGCTCTGTATCTGGGCAAAATCGTTTCTTACGCTCAGGGCTTCTCTCAGCTGCGTGCGGCGTCTGAAGAGTACAACTGGGATCTGAATTACGGCGAAATCGCGAAGATTTTCCGTGCTGGCTGCATCATCCGTGCGCAGTTCTTGCAGAAAATCACCGATGCTTATGCCGAAAATCCGCAGATCGCTAACCTGCTGCTGGCTCCGTACTTCAAGCAAATTGCCGATGACTACCAGCAGGCGCTGCGTGATGTCGTTGCTTATGCAGTACAGAACGGTATCCCGGTTCCGACCTTCGCTGCTGCGGTTGCCTATTACGATAGCTACCGTGCCGCTGTTCTGCCTGCGAACCTGATCCAGGCACAGCGTGACTATTTCGGTGCGCATACTTATAAGCGCATTGATAAAGAAGGTGTGTTCCATACTGAATGGCTGGATTAATCTGATTTAACCAACAATAAAATTGAGGCCCGGCGTATATTGCACCGGGCTTTTTTTTGCCAATTATCTTATAGACTAAATTTCACTGCTTAATATTAACTTAATAAATATCAGCTATTCTTATAAAGAAAATCTGAATTGTTTTTCGTTGCGTTGACCATCGAACAACGTAGCGTTAAAACTTTTAGCTCTTATCAGGATGCTAAAAACATCATGATTCACAGTTAAGTTAATTCTGAGAGCATGAAATGAAAATCACCATTTCCGGTACTGGCTATGTAGGCTTGTCAAACGGGCTTCTAATCGCACAAAATCATGAGGTTGTGGCATTAGATATTTTACCGTCACGCGTTGCTATGCTGAATGATCGGATATCTCCTATTGTTGATAAGGAAATTCAGCAGTTTTTGCAAGCAGATAAAATACACTTTAATGCCACATTAGATAAAAATGAAGCCTACCGGGATGCTGATTATGTCATCATCGCCACTCCAACCGACTATGATCCTAAAACTAATTATTTCAATACATCCAGTGTAGAATCAGTAATTAAAGACGTAGTTGAGATAAACCCTTATGCGGTTATGGTCATCAAATCAACGGTTCCCGTTGGTTTTACCGCAGCGATGCATAAGAAATATCGTACTGAAAATATTATTTTCTCTCCGGAATTTCTCCGTGAAGGTAAAGCTCTTTACGATAATCTCCATCCTTCACGTATTGTCATTGGTGAGCGTTCAGAACGCGCAGAACGTTTTGCTGCTCTGTTACAGGAAGGCGCGATTAAGCAAAATATCCCGACCCTGTTTACCGACTCAACCGAAGCAGAAGCGATTAAACTTTTTGCAAACACCTACCTGGCGATGCGCGTAGCATACTTTAACGAACTGGATAGCTATGCAGAAAGTTTAGGTCTGAATTCCCGTCAAATAATCGAAGGCGTTTGTCTCGACCCACGTATTGGCAACCATTACAACAATCCGTCGTTTGGTTATGGTGGTTATTGTTTGCCGAAAGATACTAAGCAGTTACTGGCGAACTATCAGTCTGTGCCGAATAACCTGATCTCGGCAATTGTCGATGCTAACCGCACGCGTAAAGATTTTATTGCCGATGCCATTTTGTCACGCAAGCCGCAAGTGGTGGGTATTTATCGTCTGATTATGAAGAGCGGTTCAGATAACTTCCGTGCGTCTTCTATTCAGGGGATTATGAAACGTATCAAGGCGAAAGGTGTTGAAGTGATCATCTACGAGCCAGTGATGAAAGAAGACTCATTCTTCAACTCTCGCCTGGAACGTGATCTCGCCACCTTCAAACAACAAGCCGACGTCATTATCTCTAACCGAATGGCAGAAGAGCTTAAGGATGTGGCAGATAAGGTATACACCCGCGATCTCTTTGGCAGCGACTAACATCTTGTTATCAGGGCTATTTACGCCCTGATTGTCTTTTGTTACTTACGCAACAATTCATTATTTTTATCACTTATCCTATAGCATTCACGAGGATTATCGCTAAACTATGCGGACTTGGAAATTTCCGTCACTTAGGGTAATGATGAGAGTAGAAAATAATAATGTTTCTGGGCAAAACCATGACCCGGAACAGATTGATTTGATTGATTTACTAGTGCAGTTGTGGCGTGGCAAGATGACAATCATCATTTCCGTCATTGTGGCTATTGCCCTGGCTATTGGTTATTTGGCAGTAGCGAAGGAGAAATGGACGTCAACAGCAATTATCACTCAGCCCGACGTGGGGCAAATTGCTGGCTATAACAATGCCATGAATGTTATCTATGGTCAGGCTGCGCCGAAAGTATCGGATTTACAGGAGACGTTAATTGGTCGCTTCAGTTCTGCCTTCTCTGCATTAGCAGAAACGCTGGATAATCAGGAAGAACCAGAAAAACTTACCATCGAACCTTCTGTTAAGAACCAGCAATTACCATTGACTGTTTCTTATGTTGGGCAAACAGCAGAGGGCGCACAAATGAAGTTGGCCCAATACATTCAGCAAGTTGATGATAAAGTGAATCAAGAGCTAGAAAAGGATCTAAAAGACAACATTGCTCTGGGACGGAAAAACTTGCAGGACTCTTTAAGAACTCAGGAAGTAGTCGCGCAAGAGCAGAAAGATCTGCGTATCCGTCAGATTCAGGAAGCGTTGCAGTATGCGAATCAGGCGCAGGTGACAAAACCGCAAATTCAACAGACTGGCGAAGATATCACGCAAGATACGTTGTTCCTTTTGGGGAGCGAAGCGCTGGAGTCGATGATTAAGCACGAGGCGACCCGTCCGTTGGTGTTCTCACCAAACTACTATCAGACACGTCAAAACCTGCTGGATATCGAAAGCTTAAAAGTTGATGATCTTGATATTCATGCTTACCGTTATGTGATGAAACCGACGTTACCTATTCGTCGCGATAGTCCGAAAAAGGCAATCACCTTGATTCTGGCGGTGCTGCTGGGCGGCATGGTTGGCGCGGGGATTGTGTTGGGGCGTAATGCTCTGCGTAATTACAACGCGAAGTAATCTTTTCGGTTTTAAAGAAAATGGGCAGGGTGGTGACACCTTGCCCGTTTTTTTTGCCGGATGCGACGACAACATCGCATCTGCTTACCCCGCAACTCACTGATGACGTTTACGCAGGTTCTCAATCACCGTTGTTAAATCCAGATCCTGATCCTGCAACAACACCAGCAGGTGATACATCAAGTCAGATGCCTCGTTGGTCAGCTCAAAGCGGTCATGTACCGTCGCTGCCAGTGCGGTTTCCACGCCTTCTTCGCCCACTTTCTGCGCAATGCGTTTGGTGCCGCTGGCATACAGTTTGGCGGTGTAAGAGGTTTCCGGGTCGGCAGATTTGCGTTCGGCGAGCAATTGTTCCAGTTGATACAGGAACAGCCACTGGTGAGCGGTGTCGCCGAAGCAGCTGCTGGTGCCTTTGTGGCAAGTTGGCCCGATGGGATTCGCCAGCACCAGTAACGTGTCGTTGTCGCAGTCCGGCGCAATACTCACCACATTGAGGAAATTGCCCGACGTTTCGCCTTTGGTCCACAGTCGCTGTTTAGTGCGCGAGAAGAAGGTGACTTTGCCGCTTTCGATGGTTTTATCTAAGGCTTCCGGGTTCATATAGCCCAGCATTAACACTTCACCGGATACCGCGTGCTGCACAATCACCGGCATAAGTCCGTCGGTTTTTTCCCAGTCCAGTTCGCGACGTTGTTGTTCTGTTAACATATCCTGATCTCCACGCCCTGTGTTGCCAGGTACGCTTTTAATTCACCAATATTGATTATTTGTTTGTGGAATACGGAAGCCGCCAGCGCGCCGTCAACGTCGGCATCGCGGAAGGCTTCGAGGAAGTGTTCCATGGTGCCCGCGCCACCGGAGGCAATCAGCGGGACGTGGCAAACTTCACGCACTTTTTTCAGCTGTTCGAGGTCGTAACCGTTACGCACGCCGTCCTGATTCATCATGTTGAGGACGATTTCTCCGGCACCGCGTTTTTGCACTTCCTGTACCCAGTCGAGCGTTTCCCATTGAGTGACGCGGGTGCGGCTTTCATCGCCGGTATATTGATTCACATGATATTTACCGGTTTCAGCGTCGTACCAGGTATCAATACCGACCACAATACACTGCACGCCAAAGCGATCCGCCAGGTGAGTAATTAACGTCGGGTCCGCAAGCGCAGGGGAGTTAATGGAGATTTTATCCGCGCCAAAGGAAAGAATTTTGGCGGCGTCATCCAGAGACTTAATCCCACCCGCCACACAAAACGGAATGTCGATCACTTCCGCCACGCGAGATACCCAGCTTTTATCTACCACACGGCCATCGCTGGAAGCGGTGATATCGTAGAACACCAGTTCGTCTGCACCTTCCTCGGCGTAGCGTTTTGCCAGCGGCACGATATCGCCAATGATTTCATGGTTGCGAAACTGTACGCCTTTCACCACCTGACCATCACGAACGTCGAGACACGGAATTATGCGTTTTGCCAGCATGCGATGGCCTCCTTCACGGTGAATTTACCTTCCAGTAATGCCCGACCAACTATTACGCCGCGCACGCCAGTACCACGCAGGGCAGCAACATCGTTAATGTCGCCAATGCCCCCGGATGACTGAAATGCCACCTGCGGATATCTGGCGCACACTTCTTCATATAAAGAGACGTTAGAACCTGCCAGCGTGCCGTCGCGCGAGATATCGGTACACAGCACATGTTTCAGGCCGACGGGCAGATAGGTTTCCACCAGTTGTTCCAGCGACACGCCCGAATTCTCTTGCCAGCCGCTGACCGCCACCTGCTTGTTGCCTTGCTCGTCAATACGGACATCCAGCGCCAGCACTAAGGCATCGGCACCGAAGCGTTCAAACCAGCCTTTCACCATATCTGGTGATTTCACCGCGGTGGAGCCGACCACTACGCGCGCAACGCCCGCTTCCAGTAACGCCGCCACATCTTCTTCGCTACGCACGCCGCCGCCAACCTGCACCGGAACGTTAACGCCCGCGACCAGGGTTTTAATCAGCGGGATTTGACGTTTGGCCGGATCTTTTGCCCCGGTCAGATCCACCAGATGCAACACTTGGGCACCCTGCGCGGCGTAATCCTGTAAGCGCGGCAGCGGGTCGTTACCGTAATCGCGCTGTTTGCCGTAATCGCCTTGATGGAGACGCACCACGGTGCCGTCGATTAAATCTAATGCCGGAATAATCATCACATCTCCAGGAAGTTTTTCAGCAACTTAGCGCCAGCGGCACCAGAACGCTCCGGGTGGAACTGCACGCCGTAGAAGTTATCTTTTTGTACCGCCGCGGTGAACGGTTCGCCGTAATTACATTGGGCAATGGTCCACGGATTGACCGGCATTGCGTAGCTGTGAACAAAGTAAAAGTACGCGCCGTCTTCAATCCCCTGAAACAGGCGGTTGCTTGCCTGCGGGTAAACGCGGTTCCAGCCCATATGCGGCAGCGGCAGACCAAAGTCGGTCATTTTCGGCACGTTTTCGTCGATGATGCCCAGCAAATCGACGCCGTTGCTCTCTTCACTGCGTCGCCCCAGCAGTTGCATCCCTAAGCAGATACCCAGCACCGGTTGGGTACAGGCTTTGATGAGATCAAACAGCTCGCGCTCACGCACCTGATCCATCGCTGCTTGCGCAGTGCCAACACCGGGTAAAAACAGTTTATCGGCCAGCAACACGACGTCCGGGTCACGGCTGACTTTGGGTTCATAACCGTGACGCGCAATGGCAGACTTCACCGAGTTCAGATTGGCGCAGCCGGTATCAAGGATCACCACGTTCATTACAGCACTCCTTTCGACGAAGGCAGGGTGTCGCCTTCCACGCGGATGGCCTGGCGCAGGGTGCGACCAAAGGCTTTGAACAGGCTCTCTACACGGTGGTGATCGTTTTTACCTTTGGTTTTCAGGTGCAACGTCACGCCCATGGTGTAAGAGAGTGAACGGAAGAAGTGCTCGATCATCTCGGTGCTGAGATCGCCTACGCGCTGGTAGGTAAACTCGGCTTTATATTCCAGGTGCGGGCGACCAGAGATATCCAGCGCGCAGCGGGCAAGGCATTCGTCCATCGGCAGCACAAAACCAAAGCGGCAAATACCGCGTTTGTCGCCAAGAGCAATTTTTAACGCTTCGCCCAGCGCCAGGCCGGTATCTTCGACGGTGTGGTGATCGTCGATATAAAGGTCGCCTTTGACGTTGATTTCCATACGGAAACCGCCGTGGGTGGCGATCTGATCCAGCATGTGATCAAAGAATCCAACGCCGGTGTTAATCTTGCTGCCACCTTCGCGATCCAGCCACACCTGGACATCAATTTGCGTCTCTTTGGTGTTGCGCACCACATGGGCGTAACGGTCTCGTTTAGTGAGTTGCTGGCCAATCATCGGCCAGTTCAGGGCTTCGCGGTCGTAGCGTAAACCATTAATACCCATGTTTTCCGCCAGTTGAATGTCGGTCGCGCGATCGCCAATCACATAACTGTTGGCGCGATCCATCGCTTGCTCAGCGAGATAACGCTCCACCAGTTTTACTTTCGGCTTACGGCAGTCGCACTCATCGGCGGGCAGGTGCGGACAAATCAGCACTTCATCAAACTGCACGCCTTGCGAGGTGAAGATCTGCATCATCAGGTTGTGCGGGCCATCAAAATCCGCCTGCGGGAAACTTTGTGTTCCAAGACCATCCTGATTAGTGATCATCACCAGCTTGTAGCCCGCTTTTTGCAGCTTCAGCAGCTGCGGGATCACGCCCGGTTCAAAGGCGAGTTTGTCAAAACGGTCCACCTGAAAATCACTCGGCGGTTCGCTAATCAGGGTTCCATCGCGATCGATAAAAAGATACTTCTGACTCATCAAACTTGCTCCGCACGTAAGGCGTCAATGACGCGCTGGCTTTCTTCACGGGTTCCGACGGTAATTCGCAGGCAGCCGCTTAAAGAGGGTTGTTTATTCTGATCACGTAAGATAATGCCCTGATCCCACAAAGATTTAAACACTGCGCTGGAGGCTTTAAAGCGCGCCAGAATGTAGTTGGTTTCGGAGTCGAAAACCTGCTCTACGCAGGGGATCTCTTTCAGTGCGGCAATCAGGTATTCGCGTTCTGCAATAATTTGCGTCACTCGTTCGCGCATAGCGACGATTCCCTGCGGGCTTAACGCCTGGGCCGCAATGTCGGCAACCGGCGTCGAGAGCGGGTAGGGGGCGATCACTTTCATCAGCAGGTTGATGACTTCTTCGTTTGCCAGCGTAAATCCGCAACGAAGGCCCGCCAGAGCAAAAGCTTTCGACAGTGTGCGCAAAATAGCCAGGTGCGGATATTCCGCCAGCCAGCCAGCCAGCGATGCCTGCGGGCAAAACTCGATATAGGCTTCATCGGCAACCACAATGGCTTTTCCGCGGGTTAACTCCAGCAGAGTGCGAAAATCTTGCGGATTAATCAGTTGCCCGGTGGGGTTATTGGGGCTGCAAACATAGACCACTTTTACGCCGTCCAGCTTGTCGGAAATGCCCTGTAAGTCCAGTTGCCAGTTGTCCAGCGTCGGCACGGTGCGGCACTCGACGCCAATGGTTTCGGCGCTGACGCTGTACATGCCGTACGTTGGCGGGCAGTAGAGGATGGCGTCTTTACCCGGTTCGCAAAAAGCGCGGATCAGCAGTTCAATACCTTCGTCCGCGCCACGGCTGACCAGCACCTGCTCCGGCTTCACGCCTGCATACTGCGCGTAATTTTCAATCACCGCTTTCGGCTGACATTCCGGGTAGCGGTTGAGCGTTTGCTGAGTAAGCTGAAACTCCACGGCTGTGGGATATTCGTTGGCGTTCAGCCAGACATCGCCGTTACCGCCCAGACGACGCGCTGACTGATACGGCGTCAGGTTGCGGACGTTTTCACGCGCTAAATCGGTAATAGTCACGGTGCTCATGCTTGCTCCTTAAGGGCGTTAACACGCAAAGTAACGGCATTTTTGTGGGCGGTCAGGCGCTCGGCGGCGGCCAGTGTTTCAATGGTCGAAGCCAGCGCGGAGAAACCTACTTTCGACAGTTCCTGCACGGTCATCCGTTTCTGGAAATCCGCCAGTCCGAGGCTGGAACAGGTGGCGGTGTAACCGTAAGTCGGCAGAACGTGGTTGGTGCCGGAGGCGTAATCACCTGCCGATTCCGGTGACCAGTCACCAAGAAATACCGAACCGGCGCTGGTGATGCCATCGACCAGATCGCGGGCGTTGCGGGTCTGAATGATCAGGTGCTCCGGGCCGTACTGGTTGGAGATCTCCACGCACTGCGCTAAATCTTTAGTCACGATCAGGCGGCTGGCGTTTAGTGCCTGGCGGGCGGTTTCGGCACGCGGCAGTTCTGCCAGTTGGCGTTCGACAGCTTCGGCAACTTGATGCGCCATATCAGCATCGGGCGTCAGTAAAATCACCTGAGAGTCCGGGCCGTGTTCAGCCTGAGAAAGCAAATCAGAAGCCACGAAATCCGGCGTAGCGCCGCTGTCAGCAATCACCAACACTTCCGACGGGCCTGCGGGCATATCGATCGCCGCACCGTCCAGACGCTGGCTCACCTGACGTTTCGCTTCGGTGACAAAGGCGTTACCTGGCCCGAAGATTTTGTCCACTTTCGGCACGGATTCTGTACCAAACGCCAGCGCGGCAATGGCCTGTGCGCCGCCGACGTTAAACACGTCCTGTACACCGCACAACTGCGCCGCATAAAGGATCTCATCGGCAATCGGCGGCGGTGAGCACAGCACCACTTTTTTACAGCCCGCAATACGCGCCGGAGTTGCCAGCATTAATACCGTTGAGAAGAGCGGGGCGGAGCCGCCAGGAATATACAACCCAACTGAAGCGACCGGGCGCGTGACCTGCTGGCAACGCACGCCTGGCTGCGTTTCTACATCTACCGGCGGCAGTTTTTGCGCAGTGTGGAAGGTTTCAATATTCTTTACTGCCACCGCCATCGCCTGTTTTAGCTCGTCGCTCAGGCGTTCGCTAGCGGCGGCAATTTCCTCAGCAGACACCTTCAGTGCGGTAACCGTGGTTTTATCAAACTTCGCGCTGTATTCCCGCAGGGCGTCATCACCGCGTGCTTTCACGCTATCGAGAATATCGTTAACAGTGCGTGTAATGCTTTCAGAAGCGGAGATCGCCGGGCGCATTAACAGCTGGCGTTGTTGCTCCGCAGTACAGCTATTCCAGTCAATGATTGTGTTAAAGCTCATGGCGATCACTCCATCATCTTCTCAATCGGCAGGACCAGGATTGAACTGGCACCCAGCGCTTTCAGTTTTTCCATCGTTTCCCAGAACAGGGTTTCGCTACTGACCATGTGCATCGCTACGCGCTGTTGGTCACCCGCCAGCGGCAGAATGGTTGGGCGTTCGGCACCTGGCAGCAGGGCGATGACTTCATCCAGACGTTCGGTCGGTGCGTGCATCATGATGTATTTTGATTCGCGCGCCTGGATCACGCCCTGAATACGGGTCAGCAGTTTGTCGATCAGTTGCTGTTTAGATTCTTCCATTTCGCCATCGCGCTGGATCAGGCAGGCTTTCGAGCGGTAGATAACTTCGACTTCGCGCAGGCCGTTTGCTTCCAGCGTGGCACCGGTGGAAACCAGATCGCAAATCGCATCCGCCAGTCCGGCACGCGGGGCGACTTCAACAGAACCGTTCAGTAAGCAGGATTTAAAAGAGATGCCTTTCTGGTCGAGATAACGCTTGAGCAGGTGAGGATAAGAGGTGGCGATACGTTTACCGTTTAAGGAGAGCGGGCCGTCCCAGGCTTCATCAACCGGCGTTGCCAGCGAAAGACGGCAGCCGCCGAAATCCAGACGACGCAGGGTAAAGTAGCGTGGATCTTCACCTTGGGCGCGGCGGTTAAGCAGTTCTTCTTCCAGCACGTTTTCGCCAATAATCCCAAGATCTACCACGCCGTCCATTACCAGACCGGGAATGTCGTCGTCACGCACGCGCAGAATATCAATCGGCATGTTTTCTGCCATCGCGATCAGGCGCTGGGTGTGAAGATTGATTTTAATGCCACAGCGCGCCAGCAATTCGCGAGAGTCATCACTTAAACGGCCGGATTTCTGCATAGCTATGCGTAAACGAGTGTTGTCTGTCATTTTGTTATTCCTCTTTAAACCTGTCTGAACCGTTATCAACCGCGCAATAAAAAAGCCCCCGGAAGGTGATCTTCCGGGGGCTTTCTCATGCGTTCATGCACCACTGGAAGATCTGAATGTCTTCCAGCACACATCGCCTGAAAGACTAGTCAGGATGATGGTGATGATGGTGGTGTTTAAATTGAACGCGTGTCATAAAAGTCTCTGTGAATGTTTATTCAACTGATGTCTTTTAACCTAAACCACTTTCACGTTAGAAAGCAAGGGCTTTTTTATATATTTTATGGCGATGGATTTGTTTAATGAATGAGCGGGGAAAGGAGGGGGCCTGGAGTGACTACGTTAAAAAAGTAATCGTGAAAATATGTCATTAAAACCCTCAAGAACATTGTGTTCTGTAACTAAAGTGGGCTTTGTTCCTGCCGGATGCGGCGTGAATGCCTTATCTGGTCTACAAATGTTGCGTAAATTCAATATATTGAAGTTTTTGTAGGACTGATAAGCGGAGCGCATCAGGCAATGGTATATTTGCTAACCGTTTCGATTTCATTCATAGAATGAATTGTCAGTTTTGATACGCTAGCGTAGCCTTATAGATCTAAGGTGTATCAGGAGATAACGGATGAAAAAGGTCGCAATTGTCGGGTTAGGGTGGTTAGGCATGCCGCTGGCGATGTCACTTTCAGCGCGAGGCTGGCAAGTCACCGGGAGTAAAACCACACAAGATGGTGTCGAAGCGGCCCGAATGAGTGGCATTGATAGCTATCTGCTTCGCATGGAGCCTGAGTTAGTTTGCGATTCTGACGATCTGGATGCCCTGATGGATGCCGACGCGCTGGTCATTACGCTTCCGGCACGTCGTAGCGGCCCCGGCGATGAGTTCTATTTACAAGCGGTACAAGAGTTAGTGGATAGCGCGCTGGCCCATCGTATTCCCCGAATTATTTTTACCAGCTCAACGTCTGTCTATGGCGACGCGCAAGGCACGGTGAAAGAAACCACCCCGCGTAATCCGGTGACCAACAGTGGACGAGTATTAGAAGAACTCGAAGACTGGCTGCACAATTTACCCGGTACTTCGGTCGATATTCTGCGTCTTGCGGGCCTGGTCGGACCGGGACGTCATCCCGGACGCTTCTTTGCCGGAAAAACCGCGCCTGATGGTGAACATGGTGTTAATTTAGTCCATTTAGAAGATGTTATTGGCGCTATCACTCTGTTGTTACAGGCACCTAAAGGCGGACACATCTATAATATATGTGCGCCAGCTCACCCTGCGCGTAATGTTTTCTATCCGCAGATGGCCCGTTTACTGGGGCTGGAACCTCCGCAGTTCAGAAATAGTCTGGACAGCGGCAAAGGTAAGATTATTGATGGCAGTCGGATTTGTAATGAACTGGGATTTGAATACCAGTATCCCGATCCGCTGGTAATGCCGCTGGAGTAAGCGATCACGCCAGCAGGACGCCGCATGCACTGCAAGGGGGCGTGTATGAAACCACTGCTGGATGTGTTGATGATCCTCGATGCCTTAGAAAAAGAAGGCAGTTTTGCGGCGGCGTCGGCCAAACTCTACAAGACGCCGTCCGCTCTGAGTTACACCGTTCACAAGCTGGAAAGCGACCTTAATATTCAATTGCTTGATCGTAGCGGTCACCGCGCTAAATTCACCCGCACCGGAAAAATGTTATTAGAGAAAGGGCGGGAAGTTCTGCATACCGTGCGAGAACTGGAAAAGCAGGCGATCAAACTGCATGAAGGCTGGGAAAACGAGCTGGTGATTGGCGTGGACGACACGTTTCCTTTTTCTCTGCTTGCGCCACTGATTGAAGCTTTTTATCAACATCATAGCGTGACGCGCCTGAAGTTTATCAATGGCGTACTCGGTGGTTCCTGGGATGCCCTGACTCAGGGGCGAGCGGATATTATTGTTGGCGCGATGCATGAGCCACCATCTTCCAGTGAGTTTGGTTTCTCGCGGTTGGGCGATCTGGAACAAGTCTTTGCGGTCGCGCCTCATCATCCGTTAGCCCAGGAAGAAGAGCCGTTAAACCGTCGTATCATTAAGCGATATCGGGCGATTGTGGTGGGGGACACTGTGCAGGCAGGCGCTTCTACGGCCTCACAACTTCTCGACGAACAAGAAGCCATTACCGTTTTCGATTTTAAAACCAAGCTGGAGCTGCAAATTAGCGGCCTCGGCTGCGGCTATTTACCCCGTTATCTGGCGCAACGTTTTCTCGATAGTGGCGCGTTAATCGAGAAGAAAGTGGTCGCCCAAACTCTCTTTGAACCCGTCTGGATTGGCTGGAATGAACAGACCGCAGGGCTTGCCAGTGGCTGGTGGCGGGATGAAATTTTAGCAAATAGTGCGATCGCCGGTGTTTATGCAAAATCTGATGACGGAAAATCAGCCATTTAAAGAAAAATTATTATGACAAGCCTCTCATTCTCTTGTCATTTCCCCCCCATTTAGGCACAATGCGCCGCTGTCAAAAAATGACTAAAAACCGACGTTTCATCAGCGTCGGTTATTTTTTGCTTCAAACCAATCATTCATACCAAGAGGCCGGGCTTCGTACCGGATAGATATTTACTAAAAATCGACAGTTGTTGTCGCTGAGGAATCCAAAAAAATGGGGCAATTTTTTGCTTACGCGACGGTTATCACCGTAAAGGAGAATGACCATGTCGCATAACGTTACTCCAAACACCTCTCGCGTGGAATTGCGTAAAACGCTTACGTTAGTTCCGGTTGTAATGATGGGTCTTGCCTATATGCAGCCGATGACGCTGTTTGATACTTTTGGTATCGTTTCAGGCCTCACGGATGGTCATGTGCCGACAGCCTATGCGTTCGCATTGATTGCGATCCTGTTTACGGCTCTGAGCTACGGGAAGCTGGTTCGCCGCTATCCTTCTGCTGGCTCTGCATATACTTACGCCCAGAAATCCATTAGCCCGACTGTCGGCTTTATGGTGGGTTGGTCTTCTCTGCTCGACTATCTGTTCGCGCCGATGATCAACATTCTGCTGGCGAAAATTTATTTTGAAGCTCTGGTGCCTTCCATCCCATCGTGGATGTTTGTGGTGGCGCTGGTGGCCTTTATGACCGCCTTTAACCTGCGTAGTCTGAAATCTGTAGCGAACTTCAACACTGTAATCGTCGTGTTGCAGGTGGTGCTGATCGCGGTGATTCTGGGCATGGTTGTTTATGGCGTATTTGAAGGTGAAGGCGCTGGTACGCTGGCGAGCACTCGTCCGTTCTGGTCTGGCGATGCGCATGTTATCCCGATGATTACCGGGGCGACAATCCTGTGCTTCTCCTTTACCGGCTTTGACGGCATCAGCAACCTGTCGGAAGAAACCAAAGATGCAGAGCGCGTGATCCCGCGTGCGATTTTCCTGACCGCGCTGATCGGCGGCATGATCTTCATCTTTGCAACTTACTTCCTGCAGCTGTACTTCCCGGATATCTCTCGCTTTAAAGATCCGGATGCGTCGCAGCCTGAAATCATGCTGTACGTTGCGGGTAAAGCGTTCCAGGTTGGCGCGCTGATCTTCTCCACCATTACCGTACTGGCGTCCGGTATGGCGGCGCACGCAGGTGTTGCGCGTCTGATGTACGTAATGGGTCGTGACGGCGTGTTCCCGAAAAGCTTCTTCGGTTATGTACACCCGAAATGGCGTACTCCGGCGATGAACATCATCCTGGTTGGCGCGATTGCCCTGCTGGCAATCAACTTCGACCTGGTAATGGCAACGGCGCTGATTAACTTTGGTGCGCTGGTGGCATTCACCTTTGTTAACCTGTCGGTCATCTCGCAGTTCTGGATCCGTGAGAAGCGTAACAAGACGCTGAAAGATCACTTCCAGTATCTGTTCCTGCCGATGTGTGGTGCGCTGACCGTTGGTGCGCTGTGGGTTAACCTGGAAGAAAGCTCAATGGTTCTGGGTCTGATCTGGGCTGCTATCGGTCTGATTTACCTGGCTTGCGTCACCAAGAGCTTCCGTAACCCGGTTCCGCAGTACGAAGACGTAGCATAATCATCTTTTCTAATAATCAACCGGAGTCGAATGAATATTTGGCTCCGGTTTTTTTATTCTTTTTTATCGAAATCCTCATTAAGAACCATTTGTTCTAATTTAGAGAATTTGGTTATTGGTCTGCATTCCACCAGTCATGAATAATTTCCCCATTAACATTCATCTGGTTAATTAATTTATGTTTTCAATGATATTAAGCGGGCTAATTTGTGGTGCTCTGCTGGGATTTGTCATGCAGCGTGGGCGTTTTTGCCTGACTGGTGGTTTTCGCGATATGTATATCGCGAAAAATAATCGCATGTTTTACGCCTTGCTGATTGCAATTTCGGTACAAAGCGTGGGGGTTTTTGCGTTAATTCAGGCGGGCCTACTGACTTACGAAGCCGGGGCGTTCCCGTGGCTTGGTACTGTTATAGGTGGGTATCTCTTCGGGCTGGGAATTGTTCTGGCGGGTGGATGTGCCACCGGGACCTGGTATCGCGCGGGTGAGGGATTGATCGGCAGTTGGATCGCGCTTTTCACTTATATGGTGATGAGTGCGGTGATGCGTTCTCCACATGCCAGTGGTTTAAATCAAACCTTGCAGCACTACAGTACTGAACATAACTCTATTGCTGAGACTTTTAATTTGTCTGTGTGGCCGTTGGTTACCGTTTTGCTGGTGATAACGCTCTGGGTGGTGATGAAAGAGTTGAAGAAGCCAAAACTGAAAGTCGCGACCTTACCGCCGCGCCGAACCGGGATCGCTCATATTCTGTTTGAAAAACGCTGGCATCCCTTTGTCACTGCTGTACTCATCGGTTTGATTGCGCTTTTAGCCTGGCCCCTGAGTGAAGCAACCGGACGCATGTTTGGGTTAGGAATCACTTCCCCAACGGCCAATATTCTGCAATTTCTGGTCGCAGGTGACGTGAAATACATTAACTGGGGCGTTTTCCTGGTGTTAGGGATCTTCGTGGGGTCATTTATTGCAGCCAAAGCGAGCCGTGAGTTCCGCGTTCGCGCAGCTGATGCACAAACAACATTACGTAGCGGGTTAGGTGGTGTACTGATGGGCTTCGGTGCCAGTATTGCAGGTGGTTGCTCTATCGGTAATGGACTGGTTATGACTGCAATGATGACCTGGCAGGGCTGGGTTGGCCTTGTATTTATGATTCTCGGAGTCTGGACTGCGTCCTGGCTTGTGTATGTTCGACCGCAGCGTAAGGCGCGACTGGCAACTGCTGCGGCAAATTAAGTAAGGTGTAAAGATGGCGATTAAAAAGCTGGATGTGGTGACGCAGGTCTGTCCGTTTCCACTCATAGAAGCAAAAGCAGCACTGGCAGAAATGGCCAGCGGCGATGAGTTGGTAATTGAGTTTGATTGCACCCAGGCAACTGAAGCAATCCCACAGTGGGCGGCAGAAGAAGGACATGCCATCACCGATTATCAGCAGATTGGCGATGCTGCGTGGAGCATCACCGTTCAAAAAGCCTGACCCAACATTGTCCTCCGCCGTATCAGCGGCGGAGGCTTCAAACTAGACGATCTCTTCCGCGTACTGCCAAAGCGCTTTTAACAGCGCCACTTTTTCTTTATCGTCGGCATACTGCTGCGCCAGCATCTGAATCTCTTCTGCATAGCCTTGTAAAAACTCGGGTGTGAATACCTGGCGGCGGTGCTCCAGCCAGCGTTGCTGCTCGGCATAATCCAGCGACCCCGGGAAGTTGCGCGCCCGATAATTGAACAACAGCTTTTCAATCCGTTTATCGACAAAAGTGATATCCAGTGCCGGTAAATTACGCGGCTCGGTTTCCAGCACAATTTTCATTGCTGCACGATCGGCGTCACTGAAAAAGCCGTTATAAAGCTGTGCATCCACGTTATCTGAAGGCGTAAACGGTTCGGCTTCCGCGAATATCGCCACCACTTTTTCGCGCACTTGCGGATTTTCACGCAGAATTTTCAGGTTATCGAGGCAATGCTGACGATTAATTCCCAGTCGGTCGGCATCTTCCGGGCGTAGCGTATTCGCCTGGGCCAGCACCGGACATTTATTGATATGCACCAGCTTAACCGGAACGGCGGCGTTATCGCCAAGATCGGTTTTTGCGGTATATAAACGCTCGCGCAATGTGTCGCTATCCAGTTCCAGTAATGGCGAAATGTCTCCTGCCAAATCCACCATAATTACGGCATTGCGATTTTCAGGATGCCACGCCAGCGGTGCCACCCAGCTGGTATTGCCGCGCCATGCCCCAAACATTCCGGAAACGTGAACCAGGGGTTTCATCTGCGGAACATCAATCAACGCCATCAGTTTGTGTTTATTACGATGGGTAAAGAGATAATCAAACAGGCGTGGCTGACTCGTTTTTACCAGCTTTGCCATCGCAATAGTGGCGTACACATCAGCCATCGCATCGTGGGCGTTGCTATGTTCAATACCATTAGCTTTGGTTAAATGCTCAAGGCGAAAGCTCGGTAGACCGTCATCATTTTCAGGCCAGTTTATTCCTTCCGGGCGCAGCGCATAACAGGCACGCATAACATCAAGTAAATCCCAGCGCGAGTTATCATGCTGCCAGCTCCAGGCGTAAGGATCGTAGAAATTACGATAAAAAATGTTGCGTGTGACTTCGTCGTCGAAACGCACATTGTTATAGCCCAGAATACAGGTCTTCGGTACGGTAAAAAGCGAGTGAATACGGGCGGCAAACGCGGCTTCGTTTTCTCCTTTCGCCCGTGCTTCCTGCGGGGTAATACCGGTAATTAATACTGCTCCAGGCTGGGGTAAATAGTCATCCGCAGGCTTGCAGTAAAAGACTTCGGGTTCGCCGATGACATTGAATTCGCTATCGGTGCGAATGGCTGCGAACTGTGCAGGGCGATCTAACGCGGGGTGCGTGCCAAAGGTTTCGTAATCGTGAAACAAAAAGGTAGATTGTTGCTTACAGTCATTCATCATTAGGTTAAATCCGTTATTTCTGCTGTCTGCCAGAGTATCAAATATCACCGTGCTAATCAGCTTTAGCGCGACAATTTGGCAGCGAGTGGCAACAGATCATGTCAGATAAAAATGAGAGGGTAGTCACATTTTCTTGC
This sequence comes from Shigella dysenteriae, assembly GCF_022354085.1. Taxonomy (NCBI): domain Bacteria; kingdom Pseudomonadati; phylum Pseudomonadota; class Gammaproteobacteria; order Enterobacterales; family Enterobacteriaceae; genus Shigella; species Shigella dysenteriae. Next base: position 2,906,418 of record NZ_CP055055.1, on the reverse strand, counting down.
ACTTTATTCCAGCCAGTTCATAAGTATTTCCGTAAAAAGAACAGCTATTTGAAACTCCTGAGGGTTTGCTGTTGAAACGCCGTCTTATTATTGCTGCTTCTTTGTTCGTTTTTAACTTATCGTCTGGTTTTGCGGCGGAAAACATTCCTTTTTCACCTCAGCCTCCTGAGATTCATGCCGGGTCCTGGGTACTGATGGATTACACCACCGGTCAGATCCTCACCGCGGGTAATGAGCATCAACAGCGCAATCCCGCCAGCCTGACAAAGCTGATGACGGGTTATGTCGTGGATCGCGCTATCGATAGTCATCGCATTACGCCAGACGATATTGTCACCGTGGGGCGCGATGCGTGGGCGAAAGATAATCCGGTGTTTGTCGGTTCTTCACTGATGTTTTTGAAAGAGGGCGATCGCGTATCGGTACGTGATTTAAGCCGTGGTTTAATTGTGGATTCCGGAAATGACGCTTGTGTTGCACTGGCTGACTATATTGCCGGTGGGCAACGGCAGTTTGTTGAAATGATGAACAACTATGCCGAGAAGCTGCATCTCAAGGATACGCATTTTGAAACAGTGCATGGCCTGGATGCGCCAGGTCAGCATAGCTCGGCTTATGATTTAGCTGTGCTTTCTCGCGCTATCATCCACGGCGAGCCCGAGTTTTATCATATGTACAGTGAGAAAAGTCTCACCTGGAACGGTATCACCCAGCAAAACCGTAACGGGTTGTTGTGGGATAAAACCATGAATATTGACGGCCTGAAAACGGGTCATACTTCTGGTGCCGGGTTTAATCTCATTGCTTCGGCTGTAGATGGGCAGCGTCGTCTCATTGCAGTGGTAATGGGGGCTGACAGTGCAAAAGGTCGTGAGGAAGAGGCAAGAAAATTACTGCGTTGGGGGCAACAAAACTTTACTACGGTGCAAATTTTGCACCGTGGGAAAAAGGTCGGAACGGAACGCATCTGGTATGGCGATAAAGAAAATATCGACCTGGGAACGGACCAAGAGTTCTGGATGGTGCTACCGAAAGCCGAAATTCCACATATCAAAGCCAAATATACCCTTGATGGTAAAGAACTCACCGCGCCAATTAGCGCCCATCAGCGGGTAGGGGAAATTGAACTTTACGACCGTGATAAACAGGTGGCGCACTGGCCGCTGGTTACCCTGGAATCTGTCGGGGAAGGCGGCATGTTTTCCCGCCTGAGTGATTATTTCCACCATAAGGCCTGACCTTTCTTTTGCAGCAGACTGGCAGGAGTGCGAGTCTGCTCGCATAATCAACACTCATTCCTTGTGGTTTTAATTTTGCAACTATACTGTATATAAAAACAGTGTTAATGGAGGCGTCATGAACTACGAGATTAAGCAGGAAGAGAAACGTACCGTTGCAGGTTTCCATCTCGTTGGCCCGTGGGAACAGACGGTAAAGAAAGGTTTTGAGCAGTTGATGATGTGGGTAGATAGTAAAAATATTGTGCCGAAGGAATGGGTTGCTGTCTATTACGACAATCCAGATGAAACACCCGCCGAAAAATTACGCTGCGACACCGTCGTGACGGTGCCGGGTTACTTTACGCTCCCCGAAAACAGTGAGGGCGTCATTTTGACAGAAATTTCAGGTGGTCAGTATGCGGTGGCGGTAGCTCGTGTAGTCGGTGATGATTTTGCTAAACCCTGGTATCAGTTCTTTAATAGCCTCTTGCAGGACAGTGCTTATGAAATGTTACCAAAGCCCTGTTTCGAGGTTTATTTGAACAATGGCGCGGAAGATGGGTACTGGGATATCGAAATGTATGTTGCGGTGCAGCCAAAACATCACTAATTCATCTCAGGGCGGTGTGTTAACGCGATGACCACTCTTTTTTTTGAAAGCGAAAAGAGTAAGATGCGCCTTTCAATTTTTTCGCTCCTGCCGGGAAATTACACTGTTCCCGGTTTGTCCGTCGGATAATTCAGAGGCGCGCCTTCTGGCCGACAGATGAGTTATGAGCGCTTTTAATCTTCATTACGGAGTTTCTGCGTGCGTGCCGATAAGTCATTAAGCCCGTTTGAAATCCGGGTATACCGCCATTACCGCATTGTGCATGGTACTCGGGTCGCGCTGGCATTCCTGCTCACTTTTCTCATTATCCGCCTGTTTACTATCCCGGAAAGCACCTGGCCGCTGGTCACCATGGTGGTGATTATGGGGCCAATCTCGTTCTGGGGTAACGTTGTCCCTCGCGCCTTTGAGCGTATTGGCGGTACGGTGTTGGGTTCGATTTTAGGTCTTATCGCTCTGCAACTGGAGTTAATCTCGTTACCGCTGATGTTAGTCTGGTGCGCGGCGGCCATGTTCCTTTGCGGTTGGCTGGCGCTGGGCAAGAAACCGTATCAAGGTTTACTGATTGGGGTGACGCTGGCAATTGTTGTTGGTTCCCCGACAGGTGAAATTGATACGGCGTTATGGCGAAGCGGCGATGTGATCCTCGGCTCTTTACTGGCAATGTTGTTTACCGGTATCTGGCCACAACGGGCGTTCATCCACTGGCGCATTCAACTGGCGAAAAGTCTGACCGAGTATAATCGGGTCTATCAATCTGCATTCTCACCGAACTTACTCGAACGCCCACGTCTGGAAAGCCATCTACAAAAACTCTTGACCGATGCCGTGAAAATGCGTGGGCTGATTGCGCCCGCCAGCAAAGAAACTCGTATTCCAAAATCGATATATGAAGGTATCCAGACCATTAATCGCAATCTGGTTTGTATGCTGGAGTTGCAAATCAATGCGTACTGGGCCACGCGCCCCAGCCATTTCGTGTTATTGAACGCACAAAAACTTCGTGATACCCAGCACATGATGCAGCAAATACTGCTGAGCCTTGTTCATGCGCTGTACGAAGGTAATCCGCAGCCGGTTTTTGCCAATACGGAAAAATTGAACGATGCTGTGGAAGAGCTGCGTCAGTTGCTCAATAACCACCATGACCTGAAGGTTGTGGAAACACCAATCTATGGTTATGTGTGGCTGAACATGGAAACGGCACATCAGCTTGAGTTGCTATCGAATTTGATTTGCCGGGCCTTGCGCAAATAATTCCTGAACTTCAGAATCATCTTGCTGCTGCTTCGATTCAGCAAGGATAAAGGGTATGATAGTGAAAAGGGATAAAAGCATTGTCATCTGCGGCAGCTATGAGTAATGTTGGCCCTAACGAATAGCGGTTGCTTAAACGAATCCGACTCTCACATTATCAGGGGTATAAAAATGGAAACTACCAAGCCTTCATTCCAGGACGTACTGGAATTTGTTCGTCTGTTCCGTCGTAAGAACAAACTGCAACGTGAAATTCAGGACGTTGAGAAAAAGATCCGTGACAACCAGAAGCGCGTCCTGCTGCTGGACAACCTGAGCGATTACATCAAGCCGGGGATGAGCGTTGAAGCAATCCAGGGCATCATCGCCAGCATGAAAGGTGACTATGAAGATCGCGTTGACGATTACATCATCAAAAATGCCGAGCTCTCCAAAGAACGCCGCGATATCTCCAAAAAGCTGAAAGCTATGGGTGAAATGAAAAACGGCGAAGCGAAGTAATTCCTGTTTTATTCAATGAGGGTTGCCCGGCAACCCTCATTGCTCATTGATTCTTTTCTGTGTATCACAGTCATCATTCCCATCTGATAACCTATCGAAATTAGCGACAGACATCTTCTGTATGCAGCAAGGAAAAAAGTTCTGTAACTCCATTGTTATTAACCGCACTGGTTACTAACACGTTCTGCGCTCCAGCTTCCCGTAACCAACATTTCACCAAAGATATTTGTTCCATGTTGGCTAAATCTGCTTTGGTGACTACTCCAATGACCGGGCGATTCATTGACGAGGTAAAGCCAGGCGAAAAAGGTGACCACGGTGCGTCCGCATTAAGCACCAGCGCGATAATGTCTGCTTCGCAGGCACTGACCAACAGTGCACTGTAGAGGCTGCGGTTTTATCCGTGAGGACTGGCAGCAAGATTTCCAGCCTTTTGACGGTGGGCCTGTGCAATCGTTATCAGATGCGTATAGCGATTATTCAGTGCTGCTATTGATAGCAGCTGAAAGCGAGATATCCGTACCAGAATGGCTCGCTCATTCTGAGGGAACGACGGTAATTTTGATTGCAGAACACAATGCCCGTTTACTGACTGGTCCGGCTGGTGGGGCTGTAGCATTAATCCATTATCTGAATGAAATCTGTCATTCCAGAGAAACCGCTGTCAATGACGCATTTTGTCGGACGTTAACACGAGGAAGTCTGGCTATTCCACAATGCCATCTTCTTTCGTAATGGATTGAGAATGCTGGATTTTTAATTATATTACGCGCAGTATTAATCGCGTAAATGTTTTGCGGTCAGCAACGGTGGGTGATCCATTGTTCTGTTCAATGAATACCATCATACAATTGAATCAGGAGTCGGTATGATGATTTTGGTGACGGGGGGCGCACGGAGCGGGAAGAGTCGCCATGCAGAGGCGCTTATTGGGGACTCTTCACAGGTTCTGTATATCGCCACCTCACAAATCCTTGATGATGAGATGGCTGCACGGATAGAACATCATCGGCAAGGCCGTCCGGCGCACTGGCACACGGTGGAACGTTGGCAACATCTTGATGAATTAATTCATGCAGACATTAACCCGCATGAAGCTGTGTTGCTGGAATGCGTTACCACAATGGTGACTAATCTGTTGTTTGATTATGGCGGCGATAAAGACCCTGATGAATGGGATTATCAGGCGATGGAACAGGCGATTAATGCTGAGATTCAGTCGTTGATTGCTGCCTGCCAACGTTGCCCCGCAAAGGTTGTATTAGTGACTAACGAAGTGGGAATGGGGATTGTGCCGGAGAGTCGTCTGGCACGACATTTTCGTGATATTGCCGGGCGGGTAAATCAGCAGCTGGCCGCTGCGGCAAATGAAGTGTGGCTGGTGGTTTCGGGTATTGGAGTAAAAATCAAATGAGTAAATTATTTTGGGCGATGCTCTCTTTTATTACGCGTCTGCCTGTACCGCGTCGCTGGTCCCAGGGACTGGATTTCGAGCATTATTCTCGCGGTATTATTACTTTTCCTTTAATTGGATTATTGCTTGGCGCGATTAGCGGGCTGGTCTTCATGGTGCTGCAGGCATGGTGTGGCGTATCACTGGCGGCACTGTTTAGCGTACTTGTGCTGGCGCTGATGACCGGGGGATTCCACCTGGACGGCCTCGCCGATACCTGTGATGGTGTATTTTCTGCACGTAGCCGCGATCGCATGTTGGAAATCATGCGTGATAGCCGTTTAGGCACCCACGGCGGTCTGGCATTGATTTTTGTTGTACTGGCAAAGATTCTGGTGTTAAGCGAGTTGGCTCTGCGTGGCGAACCGATCCTTGCATCGCTGGCGGCAGCATGTGCGGTCAGCCGCGGGACTGCCGCATTATTGATGTATCGTCATCGTTATGCCCGGGAAGAAGGGCTTGGCAATGTGTTCATTGGCAAAATTGATGGGCGACAAACCTGCGTCACACTCGGCTTAGCCGCTATTTTTGCTGCCGTATTATTGCCGGGTATGCATGGTGTGGCTGCTATGGTGGTGACGATGGTGGCGATTTTCATCCTCGGTCAGCTTCTCAAACGTACGCTGGGCGGGCAAACCGGCGATACGCTGGGAGCTGCTATAGAGCTTGGTGAACTGGTCTTCCTGCTGGCACTGCTATAAAGAGACGTGACATGCAAACACTTGCCGATTTACTGAATACGATCCCTGCTATCGATCCTGCCGCTATGTCGCGTGCACAACGGCATATTGACGGGTTACTCAAACCTGTTGGTAGCCTGGGAAGACTGGAGGCGCTTGCCATACAACTGGCGGGAATGCCGGGGTTGAATGGCATACCGCATGTGGGCAAAAAAGCGGTACTGGTTATGTGTGCCGATCACGGCGTCTGGGAGGAAGGGGTCGCTATTTCCCCAAAAGAAGTGACAGCCATTCAGGCTGAAAATATGACCCGCGGAACAACCGGCGTGTGTGTGCTGGCAGCACAAGCGGGCGCTAACGTCCACGTAGTTGATGTTGGTATTGATAGTGCTGAGCCTATCCCCGGACTTATCAACATGCGTGTCGCACGAGGTAGCGGCAATATTGCTTCAGCTCCGGCAATGAGTCGCCGTCAGGCTGAAAAGTTGCTTTTCGACGTCATATGTTATACGCGGGAGCTGGCAAAAAACGGTGTCACGCTGTTTGGTGTAGGTGAACTGGGGATGGCAAACACGACACCGGCAGCGGCAATCGTCAGCACAATCACTGGCCGGGATCCTGAAGAAGTGGTTGGGATTGGCGCAAACCTGCCGACAGATAAACTGGCTAATAAAATTGATGTTGTGCGCCGGGCGATTACGTTGAATCAACCAAATCCGCAGGATGGCGTTGATGTTCTGGCAAAAGTGGGTGGATTTGATTTGGTCGGAATGGCTGGCGTGATGTTAGGCGCTGCTTCCTGCGGTTTACCCGTGTTGCTGGATGGATTTCTTTCTTATGCTGCTGCGCTCGCAGCCTGCCAGATGTCTCCTGCAATCAAACCGTATCTCATTCCTTCTCACCTGTCGGCAGAAAAAGGGGCGCGTATAGCGCTGTCGCATTTGGGGCTGGAGCCTTATCTCAATATGGATATGCGTTTAGGTGAGGGGAGTGGCGCAGCTCTGGCGATGCCCATCATCGAAGCTGCCTGTGCGATATATAACAACATGGGCGAACTTGCTGCCAGTAATATTGTTCTACCGGGGAATACGACTTCTGATTTGAACAGTTAAAAACGAAAAGTCTGATAAAAGCTATACTTAACGGATAGCTTTCGCGACATAGGAAAGGGACATGATGCGTCGTGTAAATATTCTTTGCTCATTTGCTCTGCTTTTTGCCAGCCATACTAGCCTGGCGGTAACTTATCCATTACCTCCAGAGGGTAGCCGTTTAGTGGGGCAGTCGTTTACTGTAACTGTTCCTGATCACAATACCCAGCCGCTGGAGACTTTTGCCGCACAATACGGGCAAGGGTTAAGTAACATGCTGGAAGCGAACCCGGGCGTTGATGTTTTCTTGCCGAAGTCCGGCTCACAACTCACCATTCCGCAGCAACTGATTTTGCCCGCCACTGTTCGTAAAGGGATTGTGGTTAACGTCGCTGAGATGCGTCTTTATTACTACCCGCCAGACAGTAATACTGTGGAAGTCTTTCCTATTGGTATCGGCCAGGCTGGGCGAGAAACCCCGCGTAACTGGGTGACTACCGTTGAACGTAAACAAGAAGCTCCAACCTGGACGCCAACGCCGAACACTCGGCGCGAATATGCGAAACGAGGGGAGAGTTTGCCCGCATTTGTTCCTGCGGGGCCCGATAATCCCATGGGGCTGTACGCGATTTATATTGGCAGGTTGTATGCCATCCACGGTACCAATGCCAATTTTGGTATTGGACTTCGGGTAAGTCAGGGCTGTATTCGTCTGCGCAATGACGATATCAAATATCTGTTTGATAATGTTCCTGTTGGGACGCGTGTGCAAATTATCGACCAGCCAGTAAAATACACCACTGAACCAGATGGCTCGAACTGGCTGGAAGTTCATGAGCCGTTGTCGCGCAATCGTGCAGAATATGAGTCTGACCGAAAAGTGCCATTGCCGGTAACCCCATCTTTGCGGGCGTTTATCAACGGGCAAGAAGTTGATGTGAATCGCGCAAATGCTGCGTTGCAACGTCGATCGGGAATGCCTGTGCAAATTAGTTCTGGTTCAAGACAGATGTTTTAAGAGAGTTGGTAATTAGAAAGCAAAAAGCCTGCTAGAAAGCAGGCTTTTTTGAATTTGGCTCCTCTGACTGGACTCGAACCAGTGACATACGGATTAACAGTCCGCCGTTCTACCGACTGAACTACAGAGGAATCGTGTGAACGGGGCGCATATTAATGGCAGTGGATGGTGATGTCAAAGGGTGAAATGCATTTTTTTGTTTGTTTGCTGCCAATTTCAACAAAGTGATGAGATTTCAATCTTATTGGTAATGAACCATCGTGGTGCATACCCTCCTTTTATAGGGCAGGGGAACGCGACTGCTGGTGAAAAGAGCCAATGACGAATCTATCATAATCTCTTATTTGACAGTTGGTTAGCTTGTACATCAACGCCAAAATAAAACTGGCAAGCATCTTGCAATCTGGTTGTAAGTAATGGCGGCACTTGGGCCGATTCTTAAAAACCGGAGGCAACATGAACTTCAGACGCCTGAAATACTTCGTAAAAATTGTAGATATTGGTAGCCTGACTCAGGCTGCTGAAGTATTGCATATCGCACAACCAGCGCTCAGCCAACAGGTTGCCACACTCGAAGGTGAGTTAAATCAACAACTTTTGATTCGCACAAAACGGGGCGTTACGCCAACAGACGCCGGAAAAATTCTCTATACCCATGCGCGGGCCATTTTACGTCAGTGTGAGCAGGCCCAACTGGCGGTGCATAACGTTGGTCAGGCATTATCGGGGCAAGTCTCGATTGGCTTTGCGCCAGGAACCGCTGCGTCATCTATCACCATGCCCTTATTACAGGCGGTTCGCGCTGAATTCCCGGAGATCGTTATCTATCTTCATGAAAATAGCGGTGCAGTGCTTAACGAAAAACTGATAAATCACCAACTCGATATGGCGGTGATTTATGAGCATTCCCCTGTGGCTGGGGTATCCAGTCAGGCTTTGCTGAAAGAAGATCTTTTCCTGGTAGGAACTCAAGATTGCCCGGGGCAAAGCGTTGATGTTAATGCTATTGCACAAATGAACCTCTTTCTCCCCAGTGATTACAGCGCTGTTAGACTTCGTGTTGATGAGGCGTTTTCCCTACGGCGACTCACGGCAAAAGTCATTGGTGAAATTGAGTCTATTGCCACGCTTACCGCAGCGATTGCCAGCGGCATGGGCGTTGCAGTATTACCCGAATCGGCCGCGCGTTCGTTATGTGGCGCAGTAAATGGGTGGATGTCACGCATTACCACGCCTTCCATGAGTCTCTCTTTGTCATTAAATTTACCCGCCAGAGCGAACTTATCGCCACAGGCACAGGCAGTGAAAGAGTTGTTAATGTCAGTGATTAGTTCTCCAGTGATGGAAAAAAGGCAGTGGCAATTGGTGAGCTAAGCGTTATATCGGGATGGAATAAGATGCGGGTTTTTATTATTTGTTATGCCGGGCGTTAGACTTTAACAATAACGGGATATCTGAACTGCCCGGAGTTTACCGTGAATTTCCAACAACTAAAGATAATCCGCGAAGCTGCACGTCAGGATTACAACCTGACAGAGGTTGCGAATATGCTTTTTACCTCACAGTCAGGCGTCAGCCGTCATATTCGGGAACTGGAGGATGAACTTGGCATCGAAATATTTGTTCGACGAGGTAAGCGACTGCTGGGCATGACTGAACCGGGCAAAGCATTACTGGTCATTGCAGAACGTATTCTCAATGAAGCCAGTAATGTTCGTCGGCTTGCAGACCTGTTTACCAACGATACGTCTGGCGTTCTCACTATTGCAACGACGCATACTCAGGCACGTTATAGCTTGCCAGAGGTCATTAAAGCTTTTCGCGAACTTTTCCCGGAGGTTCGGCTCGAGCTAATCCAGGGGACGCCACAGGAAATTGCGACGTTGTTGCATAATGGTGAAGCTGATATTGGTATCGCCAGCGAGCGTTTGAGTAATGACCCGCAGCTCGTCGCCTTCCCGTGGTTTCGTTGGCATCATAGTTTGCTTGTTCCACACGATCATCCCTTGACGCAATTTTCACCATTGACGCTGGAATCAATAGCGAAGTGGCCGTTAATCACTTACCGACAGGGGATTACGGGGCGCTCACGTATTGATGACGCATTTGCCCGCAAAGGTTTGCTGGCAGATATTGTATTAAGTGCGCAGGATTCTGATGTCATTAAAACCTATGTTGCTCTTGGGCTGGGGATCGGAATAGTTGCCGAACAATCCAGCGGTGAACAAGAGGAAAAGAATTTAATCCGCCTGGATACGCGGCATCTTTTTGATGCTAATACTGTCTGGTTGGGACTGAAGCGAGGACAACTTCAGCGTAACTATGTCTGGCGCTTTCTGGAACTTTGTAATGCAGGACTTTCAGTTGAGGATATCAAGCGGCAGGTGATGGAAAACAGTGAAGAGGAAATTGATTATCAGATATAGCAAAAAGCCCGCTATAAAAGCGGGCTTTTCAGAAATTTGGCTCCTCTGACTGGACTCGAACCAGTGACATACGGATTAACAGTCCGCCGTTCTACCGACTGAACTACAGAGGAATCGCTGTTGAGGCACATCTTAACGGCGAAAAATCTTTTGTCAAACCCGATTTTTAAATTCCCCAACTGTTTGCCGTTTCTATCAACAGTTTGTTGCATTTGCAGACAATTTGTTGGCGAAAATCTTTGCAGCTTTGCTGATTCTCCCTCATTATTTGAAATGTGGTTTCACTTTCTGCAATTAAGGTCGGCTTTGAATATCTCCTCTGCTTTACGCCAGGTTGTTCACGGCACTCGCTGGCACGCTAAACGCAAGAGCTACAAAGTGTTGTTCTGGCGCGAGATAACCCCGCTTGCTGTTCCTATCTTCATGGAGAATGCCTGTGTCCTGTTGATGGGTGTCCTGAGCACTTTTCTGGTCAGCTGGCTGGGAAAAGATGCGATGGCCGGCGTGGGATTGGCGGACAGCTTCAATATGGTCATTATGGCTTTTTTTGCTGCTATCGATCTTGGTACTACTGTCGTTGTGGCATTTAGTCTCGGTAAGCGGGATCGACGACGAGCGAGGGTGGCGACGCGGCAGTCATTGGTGATCATGACGTTGTTTGCCGTACTGTTGGTAACGCTTATTCATCATTTTGGCGAGCAAATTATTGATTTCGTCGCGGGTGATGCCACGACAGAAGTTAAAGCACTGGCGTTGACTTATCTGGAGCTGACGGTACTCAGTTATCCAGCAGCTGCCATCACTTTGATTGGTAGCGGGGCACTTCGTGGTGCAGGGAATACGAAAATACCGCTACTGATTAACGGTAGCCTGAATATTCTTAATATTATTATTAGCGGCATATTGATTTACGGCCTTTTCTCCTGGCCGGGACTGGGATTTGTCGGGGCTGGGTTGGGTTTAACCATTTCTCGTTATATTGGCGCAGTTGCAATTTTGTGGGTGCTGGCGATTGGTTTTAATCCTGCGCTAAGGATTTCGTTAAAGAGCTATTTTAAGCCACTGAATTTTAGCATTATCTGGGAAGTCATGGGGATTGGTATTCCAGCGAGTGTCGAATCAGTGTTATTTACCAGTGGTCGGTTATTAACCCAAATGTTCGTTGCCGGGATGGGGACCAGTGTTATTGCCGGAAATTTTATCGCGTTTTCAATTGCGGCTCTTATCAACTTACCCGGAAGTGCGCTCGGCTCTGCTTCTACGATCATTACAGGCCGAAGGTTGGGGGTAGGGCAGATAGCGCAAGCAGAGATTCAGTTGCGGCATGTGTTCTGGCTTTCCACTCTTGGATTAACGGCCATCGCCTGGCTAACGGCTCCCTTTGCCGGGGTTATGGCATCGTTTTACACCCAGGATCCACAGGTTAAACATGTCGTTGTGATTCTGATTTGGCTAAATGCTTTATTTATGCCTATTTGGTCCGCCTCATGGGTGCTACCCGCTGGATTTAAGGGGGCTCGTGACGCCCGTTACGCTATGTGGGTTTCTATGTTGAGCATGTGGGGTTGCCGGGTTGTCGTCGGTTATGTGCTGGGCATCATGCTTGGCTGGGGTGTGGTTGGTGTCTGGATGGGAATGTTTGCCGACTGGGCTGTGCGGGCCGTGCTGTTTTACTGGCGAATGGTTACTGGACGTTGGCTATGGAAATACCCTCGATCCGAGCCGCAAAAGTGTGAAAAAAAGCCAGTTGTGTCGGAATAAACGTCAAAATGCAGATTATTTCAGCAAACGATTTCAAATTTAAAAAACAGGCTTTGACATTGTGGGTGGGCATCGCTAATATTCGCCTCGTTCTCACGATTCCTCTGTAGTTCAGTCGGTAGAACGGCGGACTGTTAATCCGTATGTCACTGGTTCGAGTCCAGTCAGAGGAGCCAAATTTTAGTTTTGAGACATCTCTATGAGTCTCAAGGCAGTTAAAAAATAAAAATTATTTTTACCCGGTCACTTTGTAAAAAAGTGGCCGGGTTTTTTGATTTCTGTGTTTCGTGCGCTTAATCGAGTCTCACGCTTCAGTGAGCAAATTGCTCCTCCCCAACAGACATCACGATTCACAAGGTCAAAAATTCTGTTCCATGAAGTACCGTACAAAGATAAAGAGAAAAATGCCTTATGCGGGATGTAGCTGTCGCGTCTTTATCGGGAAACTATACGTAATTGCCACTTTGTCTTCGGTAATCAGAAAAAGAAGACCTGCCATTTTAATAAATATTATTTCTCTGGGAACGAGGATTTTTTATAAGCAATATGACGAGTTGAACATTATATTTTTTATAAGGATTATATGAGATTAAAGAAATCTGCCATAAAGACAGATTTCTTTAACATATAATTAGAGATTTGCGACGTTATGATAAACTTTTTGTACATCGTCGTCATCTTCAAGGGCATCAACAAGCCCTTCAAAGATTTCTAAATCTTCTGGGGAAAGCTCAACTTCTGATTGAGCAATCATTTCTAATTCTGTTGTTGAGAACTCAGTGATTCCAGCTGCTTGTAGAGCCGCGATTCCTTTATGAAGGTCAGTAGGTTCAGTATAAATAACAATGTTACCTTCTTCTTCAGTCACATCACGAACATCAACTTCAGCTTCAAGTAAAATTTCAAAAATATGGTCAGGGTCTGTTCCTTTAAATACAATCACACCCGTATTGTCAAACATATAGCTGACAGAACCTGCCGCTCCGATATTGCCGCCTTTTTTATTGAAAATTGTGCGAACGTTAGCAATCGTACGGTTAACATTTGAAGTTAATGTCTCAGCGATAATCATTGAGCCATTAGGACCAAAGCCTTCATAACGTCCCTGCACGAACGTTTCATCTCCGCCGCCTTTAGCTTTATCAATTGCTTTATCAATAACGTGCTTTGGAACTTGTGCCTGCTTTGCTCGTTCAATAACGAATTTTAAAGATGTGTTTAATTCTGGATCGGGTTCACCTTGTTTGGCAGCAGCATAGATTTCTACACCGAATTTTGCATAAATTTTAGACGTTGCACCGTCTTTAGCCGTTTTTTTAGCAACAATATTGGCCCATTTACGTCCCACTGGAATGATCTCCTCGAAAATTTATTTACATTACTGGTAAATCGTTAACATGTGTTAATTCGGCATATTATATCATAACAGGAAAAATCTCGTCTATTAGAAATAAAAATATTCTAAAGTCATAATCTTATATTTAATTTTATAAAAACTTATAATGTTGGTGGGGTTTTTTATAATTGTGTTTTGAAAGCATACTTGCTTTTAATATGTGGAAATCATTAAGACGATAATAAAACTCGTATCCGCCCAAGGAAGCAAACAGCCCGCGTTTATTGCGGGCTATTTGCCAGATGTCTTACTTAATCCTTCACATCTATTTTTGATAAGAAGGTTCAGAACTTATTATCGGAACGGCGGCTCATTAAAGGTTCGTAATTTACGTGAATGCAGTCGGTCGCCTTCTGCGCGCAGCAAATCGATTGCCCGAATGCCAATTTGCAGGTGTTCGGAAATAGCGCCTTCATAAAAACGGTTAGCCTGGCCGGGAAGTTTAATCTCGCCATGCAACGGTTTATCTGAAACACACAGTAGTGTCCCGTATGGCACGCGGAAACGATATCCTTGCGCGGCAATGGTTGCACTTTCCATATCAATTGCTACGGCCCGGCTTAAGTTAAAACGAAGTGCAGAAGCTGAGTAACGTAATTCCCAGTTCCTGTCATCTGTGGTTACCACAGTACCAGTACGTAGCCGCTGTTTGACTTCCTCACCGGGCCTGCCGCTCACCAGCTTGGTGGCGTCATAAAGCGCACGTTGCACTTCAGCAATGCTCGGAATAGGAATATCGGGCGGCAGAACCGCATCAAGAACGTGGTCATCGCGTAAATAAGCGTGTGCAAGTACATAATCGCCAATGGCCTGACTTTCACGTAATCCGCCACAGTGACCAATCATCAACCAGACATCCGGGCGTAGCACTGCCAGATGATCGCAGATGGTTTTAGCATTTGACGGTCCCACGCCAATATTCACCAGAGTAATACCCTGACCATCGGCGGTAATTAAATGCCATGCTGGCATCTGGTGTTTTTTCCATGCAAGGTCGGAAATGGCTTCTTCTGGCGCTTCGGTTTCGGCGGTGATCCAGTTCCCGCCAGCACAAGAAAGGGCAATGTAGGGACTATCAGGATCGAGGATCTGGCTGCATCCCCAACGAACGAATTCATCCACATAACGTGTATAGTTGGTAAACAAGACGAACGGCTGAAAATGTTCAACTGGCGTACCGGTATAATGGCGCAACCGTGCGAGGGAAAAATCGACGCGGCGCGCATCAAAATGCGATAGCGGGGAGAATTCAGTTGGATGATAAATGCCGTCTGCAGTTTCATCTCCAATTTGCGCCAGTTCTGTTGTTGGGAAATAGCGAGTTAACCCAGCGCTCATTGAGCGATCAAGTGTCAATTCAGAGCCATCGATGACATAAGGATAAGGGATTTCATGCTGCGAGGGTTGCACCGAGATATGCGCACCATAATCCTGATACAGCAACGTAAGTTGTTCATTGAGATACGAACGAAAGAGAGTAGGGCGAGTAATCGTGGTGGTGTAGCTGCCTGCGTGAGTAAAACGACCAAATGCGCGCGTTTTGGGGGGATTGGTTGTGCTACCGTCCCAGGTTACGGTCAGTGATGGATAGACAAAAAGACCTTGTTTGCGGGCGTTTTCATCAGGTAATTCGCCACTTGTAATATAGTTGCCAATGGCGTTGCGTAATGCGACTACAGATTGCTCATACAGCGCGTCGAGTTTATCCAGTGCCTGAGCTGGGGTCAGACCGGAGCCCTTATTATTCATGTGTGTCTCCTGTTCCATACAATTACCGCACATCCGATAGTATGTCACAGGAATGTGAAACAAAAGTGTAAGGCGAAGATCGGATGATCTTCGCCAGGCTATCAAGCGCGTTGATTGTCTTTCATCAACAAAGCGGTTATTGCGGAAATCAGGCATCCAGCCAGCAAATAAATGGCGACGCTATGCCAGTTCCCGGCAAAGTAAGTGATGAGTGCAGCGGCAATAAAAGGTGTAAATCCACCACCAACCACACTGGCAACCTGATAACCGACTCCAGCGCCACTATAGCGATAACTGGCACCAAACATTTCGGTAAACATCGGTTGTTGCACACACACCACCATGTCATGCGCAATGTTTGCCAGCATTATGGAGAAGAAAACTATCCAGAAAATAGATTGTGCTTCAAGCGCCATAAAGAAAGGAAATGCGCTCAACGTTCCGATCAACGCGCCTGTGATATAAACCCTGCGGCGACCAAAACGATCGGCAAGCCAGGCAAAACAGGGAATTGTCAGGCAGCTTAATCCACCTACCAGCAAACCAATATTAAGGAAAAGTTCGCGCGGTAACCCCATATTCTGGGTTGAATAATTAAGTGCAAAGGCGGTAACGATGTACATCGTCAGCAACTCGCACAGCCGTAGCGCAATAATCTTCAGGAAAGCACCAGGATGTCGTAACAGCGCTTCGATAACCGGGATGCGTTTTTTCGCGGCAGCTTGATTATGTTGCTGTTGTTCAAATTCCGCGGACTCTTCCATGCCATTGCGCACCCACAATGCTCCCAGTACCAGTACGATGCTAAACAGGAAAGGAATGCGCCAGCCCCAGCTTAAAAACTGTTCGTCAGTCGTCATTATACTGATCAATGAAACCAGTCCGGTTGAAAGCAGTAAACCTACTCCGTAGCCAACTTGTACACCGCTACTGTAAAAGGCTTTTTTATTTTCCGGCGCACTTTCAACGGAAAGCAACGCCGCGCCTCCCCATTCGCCGCCGACGGCAAATCCCTGAATGGCACGCAGTGTCACCAGCAAAATAGGTGCCCACCACCCAATGGTCGAGAATGAAGGAAGAATACCAATCAAGGCTGTCGCGATGCCCATCATCCAGACGGTCAGCATTAACATGCGCTTACGTCCCAGTCGGTCGCCAAAGTGACCGAAAATGACACCGCCGAGCGGACGGAAAAGGAATCCGACGCCAAAGGTGACAAATGCGGCGAGCGTTCCCATAGCCGGGCTTACTTGCGGGAAAAACTCGCGATTAAAAACCAGTGCGGCGGTAATGCCATAGAGTAAAAAATCATACCAGTCGACGACGGCACCAGCGAAACTGCCTAACGCAGCTCGTCGGGCGCGACTTAACGAAAGCGTCCCTTCATCGGGACGAGTGGAGATGAGCGTGGAGTCCATAATGATCCTGTTTGTACTGTCTTTTTATAATTAGTATGGAAAAGGTAACTCACATTGCCGTCGATCTATAAACGAACCTTATGAGACTACCTCGACAGAGCGCATCTGCAAATGATTTTATCCTAGATTCTACGTCAGTACTTCAAAAAGCATAATCAAAGCCTTGATAAATATGCATTCCTTCGAAATTCAGCTTTCACCCATTGGGTGAAAGAAAAGTGCTCAAAAATATGTTAAATTATCAGCTTTTATGACTCGATATATGGTAAAATAATAGTAAGAAAAGTAGTAAAAAGGGGTTCTAATTATGATTAATAAAATTGATTTCAAAGCTAAGAATCTAACATCAAATGCAGGTCTTTTTCTGCTCCTTGAGAATGCAAAAAGCAATGGGATTTTTGATTTTATTGAAAATGACCTCGTATTTGATAATGACTCAACAAATAAAATCAAGATGAATCATATAAAGACCATGCTCTGCGGTCACTTCATTGGCATTGATAAGTTAGAACGTCTAAAGCTACTTCAAAATGATCCCCTCGTCAACGAGTTTGATTTTTCCGTAAAAGAACCTGAAACAGTGTCACGGTTTCTAGGAAACTTCAACTTCAAGACAACCCAAATGTTTAGAGACATTAATTTTAAAGTCTTTAAAAAACTGCTCACTAAAAGTAAATTGACATCCATTACGATTGATGTTGATAGTAGTGTAATTAACGTAGAAGGTCATCAAGAAGGTGCGTCAAAAGGATATAATCCTAAGAAACTGGGAAACCGATGCTACAATATCCAATTTGCATTTTGCGACGAATTAAAAGCATATGTTACCGGATTTGTAAGAAGTGGCAATACTTACACTGCAAACGGTGCTGCGGAAATGATCAAAGAAATTGTTGCTAACATCAAATCAGACGATTTAGAAATTTTATTTCGAATGGATAGTGGCTACTTTGATGAAAAAATTATCGAAACGATAGAATCTCTTGGATGCAAATATTTAATTAAAGCCAAAAGTTATTCTACACTCACCTCACAAGCAACGAATTCATCAATTGTATTCGTTAAAGGAGAAGAAGGTAGAGAAACTACAGAACTGTATACAAAATTAGTTAAATGGGAAAAAGACAGAAGATTTGTCGTATCTCGCGTACTGAAACCAGAAAAAGAAAGAGCACAATTATCACTTTTAGAAGGTTCCGAATACGACTACTTTTTCTTTGTAACAAATACTACCTTGCTTTCTGAAAAAGTAGTTATATACTATGAAAAGCGTGGTAATGCTGAAAACTATATCAAAGAAGCCAAATACGACATGGCGGTGGGTCATCTCTTGCTAAAGTCATTTTGGGCGAATGAAGCCGTGTTTCAAATGATGATGCTTTCATATAACCTATTTTTGTTGTTCAAGTTTGATTCCTTGGACTCTTCAGAATACAGACAGCAAATAAAGACCTTTCGTTTGAAGTATGTATTTCTTGCAGCAAAAATAATCAAAACCGCAAGATATGTAATCATGAAGTTGTCGGAAAACTATCCGTACAAGGGAGTGTATGAAAAATGTCTGGTATAATAAGAATATCATCAATAAAATTGAGTGTTGCTCTGTGGATAACTTGCAGAGTTTATTAAGTATCATTGCAGCAAAGATGAAATCAATGATTTATCAAAAATGATTGAAAGGTGGTTGTAAATAATGTTACAATGTGTGAGAAGCAGTCTAAATTCTTCGTGAAATAGTGATTTTTGAAGCTAATAAAAAACACACGTGGAATTTAGGTTAGACTATAAATAGAAAAAGGTGTTTTGACAATGACAGAGATTATCAAAGATTTATACCAATTTACAGAGGTAATGGAGCCGATTAAGCTTTCAATGCACCAATACTTATTGATGACAAATGAGCCTGTTCTCATTCAGACCGGAGCCGTATCACAAGCGCAAACTACCATTCCTAAGTTGCAAGAGTTGCTCGGTGAACGCAAAATAAAATACATTCTAATTTCTCATTTTGAATCAGACGAATGTGGCGGACTTGCTTTGGTTCTCAAAGAACATCCCGAAGCTGTCGCGGTTTGTTCCGAAACCACAGCAAGACAACTGATGGGGTTTGGTATTACTAACAATGTGCTTATTAAAAAGCCGAATGAAATATTTGCCGGAGATGATTTTGAATTTCAAACTATCAGTTACCCATCTGAAATGCATATGTGGGAAGGACTTTTATTTTTTGAAAAGAAACGTGGTATTTTCTTTAGCAGCGACCTCATGTTCGGCATGGGTGAGAATCACGGACAAGTTATCGAAAGCAGTTGGGACGCAGCGGTAAAATCAAGCGGCGCAGATACATTGCCCAATCAAGAATCCGGACAAAAGCTATCCTCGGATTTGAGTGAGATTGAACCTAAGTTCGTTGCTTCCGGTCATGGGTTTTGCATTACGATTGTAGGATAAATCAAGCAAATAGACCTTGCAAAATAAGCATTTGCAAATATACCACTTCATAAAACCGTATACTGTAATTATCAAGATTTTGAACGATATTGAAAAACAGTAACTTAAAGGCTCGATATATTTATAATATATCGAGCTTTTTTCATGTCTAAAAACTTGGGGGTATATAGTGAAAAATACCGTCCCAACGTCCCAAAGGCTGATAAGTAGGCGCATTATATGGGTTGAAGAAACCTTCCGAGACTTGAAAAGTCCTGCCTACGGACTAGGCCTACGCCATAGCCGAACGAGCAGCTCAGAGCGTTTTGATATCATGCTGCTAATCGCCCTGATGCTTCAACTAACATGTTGGCTTGCGGGCGTTCATGCTCAGAAACAAGGTTGGGACAAGCACTTCCAGGCTAACACAGTCAGAAATCGAAACGTACTCTCAACAGTTCGCTTAGGCATGGAAGTTTTGCGGCATTCTGGCTACACAATAACAAGGGAAGACTTACTCGTGGCTGCAACCCTACTAGCTCAAAATTTATTCACACATGGTTACGCTTTGGGGAAATTATGAGGGGATCTCTCAGTGCATTGCCTCCAATTCCCATAATTTATTACGCCGATAATAACTTGGTGTAACCTTAAAAATGTACTTAAATCGACGTGTAAAAGATTGTTGGGAATCAAATTGATATTTTAATGCGATCTCAAGGATAGTTTTTTTCGTCAACCTCAACTCAACAGCCGCTTTCGTCAAACGACGAGCACGAATATAGCTAGCCAGTGTGACCCCTGTTACTTTTTTGAACAGCCGCTGAAAATACCACTTGGTATAACCCGCTTTATTCGCCACATCATCAAGCAGTAAAGACTGATCTAAATTATGTTCAATCCATAATAGAACATCTTTGATAACCGTTGTATGAAACTGCTTATCATCATATCTTAATTGGATGTTATTAGCTTTATTTTGATAGCGAGAATGCTGTTCAATATACATAAAATAACCTAAATGTTCTTAAGATTGTCACGACCACATCATCATGATACCATAAACATACTGACGGTATGTTATTTTAAATCTATCATGGAAAATAAAAATCATCAACAAGAAAATTTTAAGAGTACCTATCAATCACTGGTTAACTCAGCACGAATATTGTTTGTTGAAAAAGGCTATCAAGCTGTTTCAATAGATGAGATCTCGGGAAAAGCGTTGGTGACCAAAGGTGCCTTTTATCATCACTTTAAAAATAAAAAACAATTACTCAGTGCCTGTTATAAGCAGCAATTAATTATGATTGATGCCTACATCACAACAAAAACTGATTTAACAAATGGTTGGTCTGCCTTAGAAAGTATATTTGAACATTATCTTGATTATATTATTGATAATAATAAAAACCTTATCCCTATCCAAGAAGTGATGCCTATCATTGGTTGGAATGAACTTGAAAAAATTAGCCTTGAATACATTACTGGTAAGGTAAACGCCATTGTCAGCAAATTGATCCAAGAGAACCAACTTAAAGCTTATGATGATGATGTGCTTAAAAACTTACTCAATGGCTGGTTTATGCATATCGCAATACATGCGAAAAACCTAAAAGAGCTTGCCGATAAAAAAGGCCAATTTATTGCTATTTACCGCGGCTTTTTATTGAGCTTGAAAGATAAATAAAATAGATAGGTTTTATTTGAAGCTAAATCTTCTTTATCGTAAAAAATGCCCTCTTGGGTTATCAAGAGGGTCATTATATTTCGCGGAATAACATCATTTGGTGACGAAATAACTAAGCACTTGTCTCCTGTTTACTCCCCTGAGCTTGAGGGGTTAACATGAAGGTCATCGATAGCAGGATAATAATACAGTAAAACGCTAAACCAATAATCCAAATCCAGCCATCCCAAATTGGTAGTGAATGATTATAAATAACAGCAAACAGTAATGGGCCAATAACACCGGTTGCATTGGTAAGGCTCACCAATAATCCCTGTAAAGCACCTTGCTGATGACTCTTTGTTTGGATAGACATCACTCCCTGTAATGCAGGTAAAGCGATCCCACCACCAGCCAATAAAATTAAAACAGGGAAAACTAACCAACCTTCAGATATAAACGCTAAAAAGGCAAATGCACTACTATCTGCAATAAATCCGAGCAGTACTGCCGTTTTTTCGCCCCATTTAGTGGCTATTCTTCCTGCCACAAAGGCTTGGAATACTGAGTGTAAAAGACCAAGACCCGCTAATGAAAAGCCAACCATCATGCTATTCCATCCAAAACGATTTTCGGTAAATAGCACCCACACCGTTGCGGGAATTTGGCCTATCAATTGCGCTGAAAAATAAATAATCAACAAAATGGGCATCGTTTTAAATAAAGTGATGTATACCGAATTCGATTGCGTCTCAACCCCTACTTCGGTATCTGTATTATCACGTGTATTTTTGGTTTCACGGAACCAAAACATAACCACAAGGAAAGCGACAATATTTAGCAACGCAGCGATAAAAAAGGGACTATGCGGTGAAATCTCTCCTGCAAAACCACCAATAATAGGCCCCGCTATTAAACCAAGCCCAAAACTTGCCCCTAACCAACCGAACCACTTCACGCGTTGAGAAGCTGAGGTGGTATCGGCAATGACCGATGCCGCGACAGCCCCAGTAGCTCCTGTGATCCCTGAAAGCAAACGGCCTAAATACAGCATCCAAAGCGCACTTGAAAAAGCCAGCAATAAGTAATCCAGCGATGCGCCTATTAATGACAACAACAGCACTGGGCGCCGACCAAATCGGTCAGACATTTTTCCAAGCCAAGGAGCAAAGATAACCTGCATTAACGCATAAAGTGCAAGCAATACGCCAAAGTGGTTAGCGATATCTTCCGAAGCAATAAATTCACGTAATAACGTTGGCAAGACTGGCATGATAAGGCCAATCCCCATGGCATCGAGTAACGTAATTACCAATGCGATCTTTGTCGAACTATTCATTTCACTTTTCTCTATCACTGATAGGGAGTGGTAAAATAACTCTATCAATGATAGAGTGTCAACAAAAATTAGGAATTAATGATGTCTAGATTAGATAAAAGTAAAGTGATTAACAGCGCATTAGAGCTGCTTAATGAGGTCGGAATCGAAGGTTTAACAACCCGTAAACTCGCCCAGAAGCTAGGTGTAGAGCAGCCTACATTGTATTGGCATGTAAAAAATAAGCGGGCTTTGCTCGACGCCTTAGCCATTGAGATGTTAGATAGGCACCATACTCACTTTTGCCCTTTAGAAGGGGAAAGCTGGCAAGATTTTTTACGTAATAACGCTAAAAGTTTTAGATGTGCTTTACTAAGTCATCGCGATGGAGCAAAAGTACATTTAGGTACACGGCCTACAGAAAAACAGTATGAAACTCTCGAAAATCAATTAGCCTTTTTATGCCAACAAGGTTTTTCACTAGAGAATGCATTATATGCACTCAGCGCTGTGGGGCATTTTACTTTAGGTTGCGTATTGGAAGATCAAGAGCATCAAGTCGCTAAAGAAGAAAGGGAAACACCTACTACTGATAGTATGCCGCCATTATTACGACAAGCTATCGAATTATTTGATCACCAAGGTGCAGAGCCAGCCTTCTTATTCGGCCTTGAATTGATCATATGCGGATTAGAAAAACAACTTAAATGTGAAAGTGGGTCTTAAAAGCAGCATAACCTTTTTCCGTGATGGTAACTTCACGGTAACCAAGATGTCGAGTTAACCACCCTTTAGATTCATAAAGCGAAAATAATGCGGCTCCAACGTACCCACCTAAATGGAAACGGCGTTCACTCCAATCTAAACACGCACAACAGATTTTACGTGAATGTTTGGAAGGAACGTCAATTCCCATTTCATGAAAATATTGAATACCACTTAATGTGATCATTGAACCATTTTCAGTGATCCATTGCTGTTGACAAAGGGAATCATAGATCTTAACGGCAACTTCGCCAGCTAAATGATCATAGCAAGTACGTGCTTTTCGTAAATGCACTGGCGTGGAAACTTTGGCATGTACGCCATGGTTTAAGGAGATCCCCATCATACTTTCCATCAATTCAGCAATATCTTTTCCTGCTAGCCGAAAATAACGATGCTTGCCTTGAGCTACTACTGTGATTAGCTGGCAATCTAATAATTTAGATAAATGACTGCTCGCCGTTGAAGCTGATATATTCGCCACAGAACTTAGCTCAGTGGCCGTCCAAGCTCGCCCATCCATCAAAGCACTGAGTATTTTAACTCGTGAAATGTCAGACATAGCCGCCCCTATCGCGGCTATTGAGGACTCAAAGGTAACCTCTTTTCGTATTAAATTAGCCATCGCAAGTTCACTTTATTGCCCAAGGGAGCGTAACAGATGCAGCCATACTATCATTGTCCGTTATTAATATCAGTTGGTTAGCATGGTCACTGTATTGCACTAAAATATTAATGTTATTCTCCGCCAATACTCGTGCTATTTCGCCAAGTTCCCCCGGTTTTTCCTGTTTTAACTTACGAATTAATGGTGTCCGGATCGCAAGTACTAACAGTCCAGCTTGCTCTAGCGCTATTTTAGCTTCCTTTCCTTGTTCAACAAGAAAATGAGCATGGCATTCATCACCAACCGTAAATATCCCTCCCCCTTCCAATCCAATACCTTTATTACCTAATGTTTTTCCTAGTAATGCTAATTGTCCTATTTGATTATCTAAAACAACGTGAACATCAAACATTATCCTTGTCCTTTTTAAATGAATATTCGCGAGTAATATGAGCAATACTAATTTTGTAAAAATCAAATATTGACTCTCGCCCTTCTTGTTGAGCTTTCGCATGTAAAACATGATTTTTCCATTGCAGAACTGCGTATTCGTTTTCCCACCAAGATAGCGATAACATTTTTCCTTCTGTAGCTAGACTTTGAAAACGTTCAATTGAAATAAAACCAGCTACATGACTTAATAGTGGTCTTAACTCCTCAGCTAAAGTCAAATAGCGAGTTTGTTGGTCGGGTTGTATTTGCACCTCAAATATTACAGCAATCATATTTTTCTCCGTTATTAATCAACAAACAGAGTAATCCACCCGAAAATTAACACTTCGATAAGCAACGAAATATAGAAAGGTCATGCTGCTGTTTTATGTTGTATATCACACTTCTTTAAATTGCTCGGCCTGCGCTTATCATGTTCTCCTTCTCTTATAATTTTGTTTATTATTTATACTTTTTTATTTTTTGCTATCACCGAAAATAGTGCGGATCCCGCATGGTATTTAGGTTTACCCATCATTAAATACCATTGTTGTTATTTTAATCTTTTTAATATTTCATGATTAAGATCACACTAAAATTATGACCCTATTAACTAAAAGTTATGGATACCCTAATAAAACTCATTGTTAAAGATTAGTTAACCAAAGTAACTTCATTTTTCACTATTGTTAAATTGTTATAGTGAAAATTCTGGTAAACTAATAGAGGTAAAAAAATGATCCTAGATGCCAGTTATACATTATTAGTCGCATGTATCGCGCTACTCATAGGAATGTTTGTCGTAAAATTTACCCCGTTCCTACAAAAAAACCACATACCAGAAGCCGTCGTTGGTGGCTTTATTGTTGCAATTGTTCTGTTAATTATTGATAAAACATCAGGTTATTCGTTTACTTTTGATGCTTCATTGCAAAGTTTATTAATGCTCACATTCTTTTCCTCTATCGGGCTAAGTTCTGACTTTTCTCGACTGATTAAAGGAGGAAAGCCGTTAGTTCTATTAACTATTGCAGTAACGATCCTAATCGCCATTCAAAATACTGTCGGCATGAGTATGGCTGTCATGATGAATGAAAGTCCATTTATTGGCTTAATTGCAGGTTCAATTACTCTAACAGGTGGTCATGGTAATGCCGGAGCATGGGGCCCTATTCTCGCTGATAAATATGGTGTAACAGGCGCCGTTGAATTAGCGATGGCTTGTGCAACACTTGGATTAGTGTTGGGTGGTTTAGTTGGCGGCCCTGTTGCCCGTCATCTTTTGAAAAAGGTCTCTATTCCTAAAACAACCGAGCAAGAGCGCGACACTATCGTTGAAGCTTTTGAGCAACCAAGCGTCAAAAGAAAAATCAATGCAAATAACGTTATTGAAACCATTTCAATGCTGATTATCTGTATTGTTGTTGGTGGCTATATCAGTGCATTGTTTAAAGATACTTTTCTGCAACTGCCTACTTTTGTCTGGTGTTTATTTGTCGGTATTATTATCCGTAATACACTGACTCATGTATTTAAACACGAAGTGTTTGAGCCGACCGTCGATGTATTAGGTAGCGTTGCTTTATCGCTTTTCTTGGCAATGGCGTTAATGTCATTAAAATTTGGTCAATTGGCAAGCATGGCAGGGCCAGTATTAATTATCATTGCTGTACAAACTGTTGTCATGGTGCT
This sequence comes from Shigella dysenteriae, assembly GCF_022354085.1. Lineage (NCBI taxonomy): Bacteria > Pseudomonadati > Pseudomonadota > Gammaproteobacteria > Enterobacterales > Enterobacteriaceae > Shigella > Shigella dysenteriae. Next base: position 2,880,925 of record NZ_CP055055.1, on the reverse strand, counting down.
ATTTGCCTGCTTTGTCACCTTTAAAATGATGGGCAAAGATTATGATGCTGTCGTGATCAGCGCGGGTCACTGTGGCTTTGGTATGGGAGCAACACCAACAGCAATTGCGAATATGCAAACAGTCACAAAAGCATTTGGACCATCACATAAAGCTTTCCTTGTCGTTCCTATGGTCGGTGCCTTTATTGTTGATATTTCAAACAGTATCTTAATTAAAATATTTATTGAAATTGGTACATACTTTACCTAATAGCTACACACTACTCGGCGTACTTCTCCTAACAATTTATTATAGGGCAGTATGCCGAGCCGCTTTCTTACCCCGTATATTCCCCTAGTCAATCTATTTAGCTTGCACGTTTACGAATTAATTCTCGTGACAACTAAACCAAAATTTGAATTATGACGAGTATATCTGATTATTTATACTTTATTCGTTAGAATAGTCCGTAGAAATAAATAATCAGTAGGCTACATGGAATGAAATTAAGACATCTCGATATCTTTTATGCTGTAATGACTTGTGGTTCCTTAACGCGTGCGGCTGAAGTTTTACATATTTCTCAACCCGCGGCGAGTAAAGCACTCAAACATGCTGAGCACTGAGAGATCCCCTCATAATTTCCCCAAAACGTAACCATGTGTGAATAGATTTTGAGTAAGCAGGGTTGCAGCCACGAGTGAGTCTTCCCTTGTTATTGTGTAGCCAGAATGCCGCAAAACTTCCATGCCTAAGCGAACTGTTGAGAGTACGTTTAGATTTCTGACTGTGTTAGCCTGGAAGTGCTTGTCCCAACCTTGTTTCTGAGCATGAACGCCCGCAAGCCAACATGTTAGTTGAAGCATCAGGGCGATTAGCAGCATGATATCAAAACGCTCTGAGCTGCTCGTTCGGCTATGGCGTAGGCCTAGTCCGTAGGCAGGACTTTTCAAGTCTCGGAAGGTTTCTTCAATCTGCATTCGCTTCGAATAGATATTAACAAGTTGTTTGGGTGTTCGAATTTCAACAGGTAAGTTAGTTGCTAGAATCCATGGCTCCTTTGCCGACGCTGAGTAGATTTTAGGTGACGGGTGGTGACAATGAGTCCGTGTCGAGCGCTGATTTTTTCGGCCTTTAGAGCGAGATTTATACAATAGAATTTGGCATGAGATTGGATTGCTTTTAGTCAGCCTCTTATAGCCTAAAGTCTTTGAGTGACTAGATGACATATCATGTAAGTTGCTGATAGGTTTCCAGTTTTCCGCTCCTAGGTCTGCATATTGTACTTTTCCTCTTACTCGACTTAACCAGTACCAACCCAGCTTCTCAACGGATTTATACCATGGCACTTTAAAGCCAGCATCACTGACAATGAGCGGTGTGGTGTTACTCGGTAGAATGCTCGCAAGGTCGGCTAGAAATTGGTCATGAGCTTTCTTTGAACATTGCTCTGAAAGCGGGAACGCTTTCTCATAAAGAGTAACAGAACGACCGTGTAGTGCGACTGAAGCTCGCAATACCATAAGCCGTTTTTGCTCACGGATATCAGACCAGTCAACAAGTACAATGGGCATCGTATTGCCCGAACAGATAAAGCTAGCATGCCAACGGTATACAGCGAGTCGCTCTTTGTGGAGGTGACGATTACCTAACAATCGGTCGATTCGTTTGATGTTATGTTTTGTTCTCGCTTTGGTTGGCAGGTTACGGCCAAGTTCGGTAAGAGTGAGAGTTTTACAGTCAAGTAAGGCGTGGCAAGCCAACGTTAAGCTGTTGAGTCGTTTTAAGTGTAATTCGGGGCAGAATTGGTAAAGAGAGTCGTGTAAAATATCGAGTTCGCACATTTTGTTGTCTGATTATTGATTTTTGGCGAAACCATTTGATCATATGACAAGATGTGTATCTACCTTAACTTAATGATTTTGATAAAAATCATTAGGGGATTCATCAGCTACATGTTGCTGTTTTCTTCAGACAGCTTCCGGCCTAACGTAACTGAAACGATTATGCTAATATTATTTTCAACCGTAGTTGCTCATTACCCAGTCAATTCTGCCTAACTTTTCTCTGCATAAGTATGACTAACATGAAATGGCATTTTTTAGGTCAATACTGCATATGATATAAACACATTAAACCGTTTTCTTGCCAAATAATATATCCTCAGTTTTTTTAATTTATCGAAAATTCCCGATTCGAAAATCAATCGAATGCGGCGCTCATCTAGAAATTTTTAAAAGTATCGTCTGGAATTGAATTCAGATTCAATTAACTATGCTGATAACTATTTTCCCACCTTTTTAGCTCCCATACCTTCCCTGCACACAGAAGTTCAACAGCCCTTTCAGGGTCTTTCTAGTAGTCACATTTATGACTTTTTAACGTTTGAAATCTACCCCGTTACCGAGCTCATGAAGTTTTTTTCTATGCCATCATACCTCTATTCCATGAGGAGATCGGTAAATGACTCGATTAACGTTAATACCTTCAAAGATGTTAGTGCTGCTGTCTTTGTTTATTACTGGGGTCCATGCAAATGAAGAGCAGGCCCTTATCAAAGACACTCCCTTTGTATCAGGACAGGCCTTCAAGAAAGGCTTTTTCTGGTATGACGACCCGACAAGGAAAACTGAGGAAGAAATTACAGAGACCAAGCCTCCTGTTGCATCTTCGACCCAGCCAGAACAAGAAGAAAAGATTGAGCTTAATTCAAAGTGGCTAAAGGACAATATGCCTCAGCTTTTGACTAAGGCTATGGATAATCCGACCCCTGAAAATTTATCGAGATTTTATACAGCACAACGTTTAATGCTGGATATCGGTACGCGGTTTTCGGATAAATCGAAAGATTATTTCCTTAAAAATCCAATGATGTCTGAAAAACGCAGGCAACCGGTTGAAAAGGTAGCGCTCGATGCACATCGTACGGTGGTCGAGAAAAATCAGCAGTCGGTTATGAAAGATATTTTCACTAAATCCGGGCTGTTTTTCTTTTTCCAGAGTACTTGTCAGTTCTGCCACGAAGAAAGTCAAATGCTCCAGTTTATGGAGAATTACTATTCTGTCGACATTCTTCCTGTCAGCATGGACGGCAGACCACTACAGAATGGGTTGTTCCAGGATTTCTCTGTACCTAATGCGCAGATTATTGATTAATTTAAAATCCGTGAAGTTCCAACTATTTTCCTTGTCTCAAAAGATGGGTCATCAGCGCAACGAATAAGCGAAGGCATGATCACTGCTGAGGAGCTCAAGAATACTATTATTCTGGCTGCAAAAGGCATGAAGCTGATTGATGATGCCTCTTTCCAGTCCACTTTAGATATTAAGCGCCAATATACCATTGGCGAGGATGGCGTAATTACTGTGAATAAATCAGAAATGGACTCTGATCCGTTCTTATTGCAACGAATAATGGATAAGAAACTTGAAGGGTACGATATGCCAACGGCGGACCCAGTGAACTATCTGAATGTGGGTGGAAGTTTAGGAGGTGCATATGCGCGCTGATTTCCATGTTTGTGCAAAAAAGTTACTTTTATCGTTAGCCGTTTGCACGGCGATGATTGCGCCAAATGCCGTTGCCGATAACGCCATGCGTAATATTTTCAATGGCATGATGACGACTACGAGCCCAGCTAGTTTTGAAACGGCCACCCGTACCGGAGTGGTTGGCGGCTCATTTTCCTACCGCACGACAAACGTGAATACCAATTTAGTGTCAATGTCTTTTCCCAAAGCTTCCGTAGGCTGCAACGGAATCGATGTTTTCCTTGGTTCCTTCAGTATGATTAACGGAGATCAGCTGGTTCAGGTTGCTCGCGGTATTGCACAGGGGGCTGCAATTTATGCATTCAATGTCGCGGTATCGGCAATCTGTGCTGACTGTGCTGCGACTATTAACGATATCCAGAATAAATTGCAGGCGCTGAATAAATTTGCCAAAGATTCATGCAACGCTACTTATTCGTTTCTTACTGAAAATGTTGGTCCACCTAGCCAGTTTGCGAATGCTGTCAGTTCCGGCCCTGCTTCAATGCTTGGCACTCTTAATGGACTGTTGCCTGATTTTGGTTCATCAATGACAAAGTCGCCGGAAACCGTGACTTCCCAGGTAAAAGCAAAAGACCCTGAAGAGTTTGCTGAAAAATTCAGTGGAAACCTTTTCTATATGTCATTTATGGACATCGATAAAGGGTCAATGAATATCGGTGGCGTGACTGAGCTATCTGGCTACAGACTTGCTGAGCAGCTGATGTCGCTTGTCGGTACTGTAATTATCAACTGGGACGCTAAAGGTGAAAAAGCGGGGATGGAAGTTCGCCCGTCGACGATGACGGTATCGGATTTCATCATGGGCCCACCGGCTGGTGGTTCCATAAAAATGCTCAAATGTTCGCCTGCCCCCGATCCAGCTTCAGCTAGAAAGTCGCAATGCCTGGTTATGTCTGAAGTGACGGATGGTGGTTTCAAAGGTTTGAAGGATACAATCTCGGACCTCCTTATTCAGGTTCAGACAAAGGCAATTAGTGATGTCAGGATCTCTGATGATGAATTACGCATTATTTCTTATATTGGCATCCCAACTATTCTTGATTCACTTCAGACGTTTGATGTCCCTGAAGGCTACGCCTATATCCAGGATATCAGTGCGATAGCGGCCACCAGCCTTGTTATTAACATGCTTCGGCAAGTTGAAGCAAAGATCAGCGCTATGAATATACCCAGCGAATCTCTTTCCGGGCGGCGGCAGGACCTGACTAGGTTATCTGAAAACCTGACCAATCAGGTAAAAGCTGCCTATGAGCTAACCCGTAGCCAGGTGGGCAACAGCTCTGACGTCATTTCTGCATGGGATGATCGCCGATTAAAGAGAAAAGCGTTCATGGAAAGTCTTCGTGGCACAGGTAACTGAGGTCTGATATGGATTACAACATCTATACAGTTGGCGATATTGAATTTGTGTGGTCCGCCCTGAACGGGATTGCCCTGATTTTCTCACAATACACCGGTGTAAAAGCATTTCTAACGACGGCAGCGGTACTGGCTGGAGCCAGCCTGTTTTATAAAACGTGGCTTTGGCTGTTGAACCCGACAAAAGCAGAAGTGCCGATATTTTCATGGATTCTTGGGCTGATTCTATTTTCGATGGCAATTGTTCGTGTGGATGTGACGATTGAATCAGTTAAGTCTGGTGAAGTGAGAAATGTCGATGGCATTCCTATTTTTATTGCGGCGATGGGAACTGTCACCACGAACCTTAGCCAGGGCTTACTCAAAGACTACAAAACGGCATTTGATCCACTGGCGCCGATCGACTTTGCCGCAACGACGCTTGATGATGACATTACTCTTGGTCCGATGATTCGTTTCGTTAAATTCTTACAATGGGGTGGTGACAGCCAGGGCTATTGTTCTGCGTTTCCCGAACCAGCCAGCGGGTTAGGTGCGATGAATGTGTGCGCGACAGTACAATCACTGGCCTATAACTGTCTCAAGGGAACCCAAAACTCAAGCGCAAAAATTGCTGGGAAAGAAACCATTTTTAACGATATTTTCTCTGCAAATATCGTGGATAGCATGGAACGCATTAATCAGGCGATGAAAGGTTCGCTGAAGAACGCCTCTGCCAACATTGTCGGTGTGAATAGCTCAAAGTCTGCTACTTGTGAAGAGGTCTGGTCGACCGTTAAACAGGTAACGAGCACCCCAGAGGCTCGGCAGACGATTGCATTGATTGGGCAAACAAACGGTATCCTTGCTCCAGATGAGGCGGGAGGTGCAGCATCAGGAGCGAGCTTCACGGATGTAATGGCGTCGGCGAATGGCATGTACGGCAAAGCTATTGGTGCTTATGACGCGACGCTTAGTTTGTTCATCATGAATGAACTCCGTAATGGTGCCAGCAAGTACAAAACCCCACTCGGGCTGGCCTCGGATATGCAGTTGTTTGAGGCATCATTAAAGCGTACGAATACCATGGCATCTCAGGGGCAGCTCTGGCTGCAATTGTCCGGTGCAGCCATCGCGTTTCTTGAGATGTTTGCGTACATGGTTGCCCCATTTGCATTGCTCATGCTTTTGGCTCTCGGGGGAAATGGTGTGGCCGCTGCTGCAAAATATCTCCAGCTTATTCTTTTCGTAAATATGTGGCCTATTACTGCGGTTATGGTGAATGCCTACGTGAAGAAAGTGGCGACCGCAGATCTTGATACATGGAGCACATTGAATAGTCAGAGTAACGCGGTGACATGGATGGGTTTGCCAGGGCTTGCCGAAACATACAGCTCTTATTTATCAGTAGCATCAGCACTCTATGCTCTTATCCCTGTATTGACGCTGTTCCTGATGACGCAATCCATTCATCCAATGATGAACGCGATGAAAGGAGTCACACCACCAGCGCCAGTGGACTCCAGCCACCTCACGCCGAAAGTGTGGGATGCGCCAAACAGCGGAAAATCATCGTTTGGGGATGTGAATCGTACCGCGCTGACAAGCACCGGCCAAGGATTCAGTGGTGGCGGGGCCATGGACTCCAGTAATTTCCGACTCGGTACGTGGAATGCCGGTTTATGGCTGATGAGCAGCAACATGAAAAATTCGCTGGAAGATGAAAGCGCGGGAGTTGCTGGTGTTGTTTAAGGATTAAGCAGAGGACCCACAGGTTCGAGATATGAAACATAAAAGTCCGCATATGCACAAAATGGCACCCTGATGAGTCTGATAGACTGCTTTGCATTATAACCAGTAGGGAGGCGAGGTTAGGTATGTTTTTAGCATCATTGTTGAGACGTATTGCATTTAGTTACTACGATTATAAAGCTTATAATTTCAATATTGAAAAAACAGATTTTGTTGTCATCCATATTCCCGATCAGATTGGCGATGCTATGGCCATCTTTCCTGTTATTCGGGCGCTTGAATTGCATAAAATTAAGCATCTACTAATTGTTACGTCGACAATTAATTTAGAAGTCTTTAATGCGCTCAAACTTGAACAGACTAAATTAACATTAGTCACAATGACTATGCAGGATCACGCAACATTAAAAGAAATAAAAGATTTAGCGAAGAACATAACACAGCAATACGGTACGCCGGATCTTTGTATAGAGGCGATGCGTAAAAAGAACCTGAAAACGATGTTATTTATCAGTCAGTTGAAAGCAAAAACGAATTTTCAGGTTGTTGGTTTAACCATGAAGTGCTATTCCCCTGTGTGTAAGAACGCGTCCCGGATGGATCAGAATCTCCGGGCTCCCGTACCCATGACATGGGCATTTATGATGCGTGAGGCGGGTTTTCCAGCAGTCAGGCCAATATATGAATTGCCACTAAGTGAGGATGTACTCGATGAGGTGCGCGAGGAAATGCGATCGTTAGGAGCTTACATTGCGCTCAATTTAGAAGGTAGCTCGCAGGAACGTACATTTTCACTATCGATTGCAGAAAATCTAATAGAAAAAATTCAAAGTGAAACAGATATACCAATAGTGATCGTTCATGGACCAAAAGGGGAAGGTAAAGCCAGGGTATTAGTGGATTGTTATAATAATGTCTACCGTTTATCCTTATCACCCTCGATTAAACGTTCAGCAGCAATCATAAAAGATGCTTATATCGCAATAACTCCTGACACCTCAATATTACATATGGCAAGTGCCTATAATACCCCCGTTGTTGCAATTTATGCTGATTACAAAACGCGATGGCCCGCAATGGCCGATGTTTCGGAGTCAGTCGTCGTTGGGCAAAAAATTGACAATATAAGTCTGGATGAATTCGCAAAGGCATTAAAAAGTGTTTTGGCGAGAATATGAGGCAGTACTTATGAATAGTAATGCCGATCTGTTATGAACGGTGGTGTCATCAATACTCTGAGGCTGGTCAATCATCACAGAAAACCAGCCTTTAGATCAAAGCAGTACTCACCGAAAATGATCATAGTCACATCGAACGCGAATCAGGTGGAACTAAAACATTGTAATGTATTTCACCATCATAAATAAGACAACCTGAACTTAAATCCCCGTTAACAGGCATACATTATTATGAGTGGTACTGATGTAATTTGTAATATTGAAATATGAACGGATATTGTTTGTACGTCCTGACATATCTTCCTCCTTGATGTACTTAGCTAAACATTAACGTAATTTGACTACATAGCAACAATGATCGTTATCAAAATAGATCATATACTTTGTTTCCCGCTGGCGTGGAACAGGTGGTTATACCATGTGTGAAAGCGTTTATTAAAAACGAAAGGAGGCTCGACTATCTTCAGACTAACAGGGAGGTATGGGAAAATGCAGGAATATTAATGGAGCGTTTGACAGCAAACGAATGTAAAAGCAGAGCGCCCCGAATGGAGCACTCTGTAAGAAAATATAGCGAAAAATTAGCTCTTTTTATAACATGCCACATGAAAATATTCAGATGTTTGAACAGAGCCATGCGCCCCGTTTTCCAGGGAAACAATGTATTGTCGGCCTCCACCTGCGGTATTAGAAGACCAATATATTTCTGAATAAAAATCAGCGTCCATATAATGCCCCATATCTCCCCACTCACCGAACAGTGACCCTATTTCGCGTCGGTTTTCTCCACTGCTTAAAAGATTCACGCCAGGAATCGCGTAACCGTTGCCGATCTCGTTATTACAATAATTTTCAGCACGACTTAATGGTAAGATAATATTATTGTTATCTTTCCACCAGCCCTTCACCCGTACTTGCGTTTGGTAAATAGCGCCACCTGATCTTGGGGTAGCTGTGATTTCTACAGTATTGTTATCACCGTCATTTTTGAATGTCACTTTACCAGTAGCATCAACGCCTACCCAGGAGGCAGTGCTTGAAAACGCATAATCAGCCGCCGTTTTTCCTGGTGCAAAGTTGTCATTATTCAACTGATAATACGCCCCGGTAAATCCCTGCGAAGGGAATGAAGCTGTCGGTAGGTTTGCACCATTCACTGACACTGTACCGGTCATTGGTCTGGTTTCCGCGCTAATGAATTCTATCGTGGTATTCAGACCAGCCTGGTGAACACCATTCAACACGGGGATCAGCGTTGCGATACCCTCTCCGCCGCCTGTAACAGTGGCTTTATACTCACCGTATAAATTTTGAGTGTAATCAATTGTGCTGATTTGCACATAGGGCACGTTGGTACCTGATTGCACAAATTCCAGCCCTTCAGAAACATTGATCGGATGACCTGATAGATCGTGTAAAACAAGAGATAGTTCAGCACTTTCGGTAAAGTCCCCTTTCAGTGATGACCGGTTGTTTTTAAGGACGGACTGCGAGGCGTCTGCCGGGCCTGCCACCAGCGTTATATCTACTGTTTGCGCCCCACCATAGCTCGTTTCTGCGCTTACCGTGACGCTCCCCGTTATCGCTCCTCTTACGCTCGTTGTCGCGACTCCGTTTTGATCGGTCACCGCTGTTAATGACGTTAATGTGGCAAAGGCAAAGCCTCTTTTTAATGCGAAGTTCACATTGACACCTTCGACCAGGTTCCCACTGCTATCTTCAACAGTAGCCTTTAACGTGCTGATATCACTGTTGTTGGCCGTGAGAGTCGACGGATCAGCGATAAAACTAGCAACATGTGCTGTGCTTGGGTTGCCAGTAACCTTCACGGTTGTCTGTGTCTGAATAATTACGCCGCTATGGATCGATGCTGTCACCACATATGTACCGACTTTATTGCTGGTCAGAACGACTTGTGCCTCACCTGAAGTGTTGGTTGTCGCCGTTTGGCTACTTAACGTTGCACCTTCGGGCGTTACGCTAAAGGTAACGAGTTCATGGCTCAATGGAGCCCCGTTTGCATGAGTTAACCTTACAGTCAGAGTTGCTCCCGATGGGTCATTGACGCCGATAAGCGGACTTGATGACGTGAGTGTTAGTCTTAGATCGATTACCACCAGGTCCTTCTCATAAAAGGAGCCATTCGCCAGGGATGCTTTCACAGTATACGAACCGTATCTTTCGGGCGTCATGGTGACCTCAGCTATACCCTGGCTATTCGTAGAAACCGTATTCTGACTAATGACCATGTTAAAGCTTGACGGCTCTGCACTGAATGTCACAAGTTGGTCAGCAACTGGATTGCCAAACTGGTCGTCGACGTGTGCTTTAACCGCTATGGGTTCTCTGATTATTACCTGACCTTCAGGCATTTCCAGACTGGTGATCGTCGCAGAATCAACATCTGCGTTGACAGTTAACATTCGAATGGCGGCTTCGGTAGGTGCGATTGCCAAATTAGCTGTAACTACTTTCGTTCCAGCAATGGTGCTTGTCACAAGGATTTCTGCCTTACCCTGAGCATCCGTTTCGACACTGGTGTTACTCAGCGTGGTGGCGGGGCCGCGGAAATTGACCTTGATACCTTCTAGCGGGTTGCCGTAAGCGTCAGTGACGCTTGCCGTCAGGGTCGCGCCCTCGGTTGTGCTCGCGGTGAATGAGCTTGATGATGCGGTAAAACCAGCCATTTTAGCGGTACCAGCATCGGCAATCAACGTCACCTGTTTCGTATCACTGACACCGTAACTGTTCACGCTAACTGTCACGGGATAGGTGCCGGATTTTGTACCGCTCAGTGTAACTTCAGCCTTGCCGTTGATATCAGTAATGGCGGAACCGCCTTGTCCGAGAGTGAAGCTTGCGCTCACATCTGCCGGTAGTGTGAATGTTACCGCCTCATTGGCTAACGGGTTGCCGTTTCCATCAGTCACTGTTGCCTGCAGCCTGGTCATCCCGACGTTATTAGCGATAAAATTGTCCTCGGTAACGTTAAGATTAACCTGCGCAGTGAGCGTATCCGCAGTAAAGTTCACCACCAACTGCTCACTCTTACCGCCAGTTATCGATGCTGTAACAGTATGAGCGCCTGCTTTTGTACCTTTCAGCGTGACTTTCGCTTTGCCTTCAGCATCAGTAATCGCTTTACCGCCATCGCTCAGCGTGAAGTTCGCCTTCACATCTTCCGGCAGAGTAAATGTTACTTCAGTGTTGGCTATCGCATTGCCCTCTGTATCAGCGACTGTTGCTGTTAGTGTCGTGAGATCGTTATTGTCGGCAATTACCGGATCCTTCGAGGCTGCCAGCGTGATTTCAGCATTCGCGACGTTCGGCACATAGGTCACTGTTTGTTGCATCGAATCGCCATTGTCGAGGGTTGCCGTCACTTGATAAACCCCGGCTTTTGTAGCGGTAAAGCTTGCGTAAAAATAGCCGTAGTAGTTGGTAGTATATATAGCGTTATTACTGGGGGTCACGCCTTCACTTGGCGAAACACTGAGGGTCACCTGATGCTGAGGGACACCGTTGCCGTAATTATCCTTCACCTCAATATACAGACTGGTTGTCTCGCCTGCGGAGACTGTATCAAAAAGTGCATGTAGCAAGGTGAGATGTGCCGTAGACGCATCAGCGTTGACATTAATTGATGTGCTAAGCGTGGAGCTACCATTTTCCAGACTGGCCTCAACGGTATCCGGTCTCGCTCCTGATTCTATCGAGGAGCGGGTATTGGTATAAGTGACGGTAGCCTTACCCTGTTCGTTCGTCACGGCTTGACCGCCGTTCGTCATTTCGGCTGTCGCTGCGTTGCTGGTGAAGTTCACAGTCACACCTTTCACCGGAAAGCCATTATTATCAACGACTGTGGCGGTGATGACGCTGCCGGAGCTGTTCTGCGGGGTACCGGCGATTATGCTGTCTGGGACAGGCGTCAACTCGATAATTTTTGCCGCCGCTGTGTCGCCAATAAAATGCACAGTTTTGTTGTCGCTGGCACCATTATTAGCCAGTGATGCAGTGACCGTCTGCTCACCAAAGGCAACGCCTGCGAGAGTGGCCTGCGCGATGCCAGACTCATTGGTATTACTTACTCCCGGGGTCAGGGTGAGTCCTGAAGAGGCTGAGCTGAATGTTACCGGAAGATTATTCACCTCATTGTCGAACTGATCTTTAACCGTTGCAGTTAGCGTTGCGTTATCGACGCCATTACCTGTGATCTCATCTTTTGACATCTGCAGGACAACCTGAGCCGAGGTTTTGTCCGCCACAAATGTTACCGGCTGCGAATCACTGGTATTGTTATTACCCAGCGTTGCGGTAACCGTATGCGTGCCCGCTTTTTTACCTTTCAGCGTGACATGCGCTTCCCCATTGGCCTGAGTGATGGCAATGCCGTTATTTTCGAGGGTAAAGTTTGCCGCCACGTCCTGTGGCATGGTGAAGTTCACCGTTATTCCCGCTACCGGATGATTCGATGGGTCTTTCACCGTTGCCGTCAGCTGCACGCTGTCGCTGTTATTCGTCACCACCTGTTGAGCAGGGATGTTCAGGGTGACCTGCGCGTTGCTGGCATCGGGCGCAATATTGACGATTTTCGTATCTCTGTTGCCGTTAAGCAGTATGGCTTCGGCTGTATGAACACCCAAAACCGTGCCCTTAAGGGTAACTTCAGCAACACCACTGTCGTTAGTATTGCTTGTGCTCTGACTAAGTTGAGTATCTGCCGGATTGGTACTGAAGGTGACTTGTAGATCTTTTACTGCATTATCAAAAGGATCTTTCACTGTTGCTGTCAGAGTCGTCTCATCCACGCCATTCCCAATGATTTCCGCTTTCGATGTTTGCAGAACGACAACTGCGCTGTCCTTATCTGCCACGAAGGTGACCGGTTGCGCATCGCTGGCATTATTGTTACCCAGCGTTGCGGTAACCGTATGCGTACCCGCTTTTTTACCTTTGAGAGTGACATGCGCTTCGCCATTGGCCTGAGTGATGGCAATACCGTTATTTTCAAGGGTAAAGTTTGCCGCCACGTCCTGAGGCATGGTGAAGTTCACCGTTATTCCCGCCACCGGATGATTCGACGGATCTTTCACCGTCGCCGTCAGCTGCACGCTGTCGCTGTTATTCGTCACCACCTGTTGAGCAGGGATGTTCAGGGTGACCTGCGCGTTGCTGGCATCGGGCGCAATATTGACGATTTTGGTATCTCTGTTGCCGTTAAGCAGTAAGGCTTCGGCTGTATGAACACCCAAAACCGTGCCCTTAAGGGTAACTTCAGCAATACCGTTCTCATTAGTATTACGCGCGTTCAGACTCAGTTGCGTGTCTGCGGGGGAGGTGCGGAAGACTACTGACAGATTTTTAACCACGTTATCAAAAGGATCTTTAACTGTTGCTGTCAGAGTCGTCTCATCCACGCCATTCCCAATGATTTCCGCTTTCGATGTTTGCAGAACGACAACCGCTCTGTCTTTATCCGCCACAAACGTCATTGGCTGAGCATCGCTGACATTGCTGTTAGCCAGACGAGCCGTGATCATATGCGTTCCCGCTAACGTGCCGGTCAGGGAGGCGATTGCAGTCCCGTTGCTATCCGTCATGCCTTTTCCGCTGTTGCTAATCGAGAACCGACTTGCGACGTCGTTTGGCACAGAGAAGGTGATTTCTTTATCTTTTAGTGGGTTGCCATTTTTATCCTGCAAGGTTGCAGTCATATGTAGCGGAGCTGTGTTGGTGACGGTGATATCACCTGAAGGCACACTGAGGGTCAGGGCTGCAGTACTTTGATCACCGATAAAAATCACCTGTTGATTAGCCTGAGAACCAGAGCTCACAGAGGCCGTAACCGTATAATCACCATTTTTCAAACTGGTCAGCGTAGCTGTGGCGATCCCGTCGTGGCTATTCACTTCGGTTTGGCTCAGTTTCGCTGCTGCTGAATTAACATTGAAGGTGACCTTGACGTCATTGAGCAGGTTGCCTTTTGCATCCCGGACTGTCGCGGTCATTGTGGCGCTGTCATTGCCGTCAGCGACCACTTCATTTTTCGACTTCTGCAGATCAACCTGCGCGGTACTCGAGTCGCCGACAAAACTGACGATTAACGTTTGTTTCACGCCATTTTCAAGGGTGACTTCAACCGTGTTGTCTTCCTGCTTACTACTTTTCAGATCAAAAGTCGCCAGACCATTAACATCCGTTTTTGCGGTGTTTTGATTGTTAAAGGAAGTTGCCGATCCGCTTAATACCGCAAACGTGACGGTATGATCATTGATTGGGTTGCTTCCTTCATCAGCGACATTGACCGAGACGGTGTTTGCTGCATTCTCATCGGCGAGCACACCATTATTGCTGGCAGATAATGTCGCAATTTTCGCTGACTGCGGGTTGGCGTCGATGATAAATCCAGCGGTATGCAAATCTTCATTCCAGTTTTGCATTAACAGCTTCGCAGTAAGCCCACTGCCTTTGGTATAGGCGGTATAGGTTGCCTTATAGACGCCATCTGCGGTTTCTTTCCAGTCTGTAGTGACACCAGGTTTCACGTTGTCGATGCTGACTGCGGTATTCAGTTGCTGTTTTTGCTCCTTAACAGGTTTGTCATTTTCATCTCTCAGTTCTACCGTCACCTCGATAGGATTCCCGGAGAGATAACGGTCCTTATCAATCTTAATTGACGAGTGAGTCCGGGATGACGAAACAGAAATGATATTCACCACGGCGGGGGCTTTAGCCGCATCCACACCGTTCAGCTGTGGCATCAGCGTCAGCGTGCCAGACATCGCTCCTGTGGTCAGGATCTGGGTATAGCTTCCGTCACCATTATCTTTCCAGTCAGAAAGGGTGATGTCCTGAACACCTTCGTGACGCGTCGAGAGCACCAGCCCGATAACAGGATTACCTGCTGCATCATGCGCAATAAAAGTCAGTGTGGCGGTTGAATGGGAATCCGCGCTCAACGTCTGGGTACTTAACGATACCGAGGAATCTTTCTGGCTTAGCGTAGGTGCCTGAACGACTACCATGCTCTGTTCACGATTCGAAAAATTGCCTTTGACATCTTCAGCGGTGACTTCAATCGGCCAGGTGTTATCGGTTTCTGGCGTACTGGTGAACCGGTACGCCGGCAGGGTAACCAGAATATCTTTACCCGTTGTAACCACTTTACCACCGGCAGCTTCCAGAGCGGTGGCTTCGACGTTATAGCCTTTCAGGGCATATTTGGTTTGTAGCGACGAAACCAGTGATTTCACTTCTCCTGACTTCCCTGTCACGGGGTCTGTCAGGGTCAGGCGGACCAGTTCTTTTTTGCGATATTCCAGAACGATGTTGTTGTTGCGATCCACCAGATCATAACGGCTGCCTGCAAGGCTACGCCGTGCAGCGACTTCATTCGGGTCAAGCTGTTTCTGCATTGCGCTGCCAGGTTGCCAGGTAAAATCGACGGCAAAACGGGTGTCATTTTCGCCCTGTTTACCCTGACGTTGCTCCGCGCTAAAGGTCATCAGCGGGAAGGGGGTATAGTTAAGTCCAGCGGTTATGGCATGAGGATTACTTTGCCGATCGTCTTTATCGAACAGGGCCACTTCATCGCCATAATACTGTTCATAGACCAGTTTACCGCCAAGGTGCGGCCAGGCGGGTAACCAGCCTTCTGCGCGTACATCCCAGCCATTGGCCGGGCGTGCTTCATAATCGTTGTCCAGTTCAGGTGCGCTGCGCCAGTTTGTCAGTCGCAAATAGCCGTTACTGCTTAATTTTAGATAGTCGCGCCAGTACTCCGCGCCAATGCCGGCGCGGGAGTGGTAACGGCTAAGATCGTGGTCGAAAAAGAAGTTGATGCCCGACATCCATGTGGGAGTGAAATGACGCCAACCCAAGCCGTTGTTAATCTGCGTACGCTCGTCAGTACGATGGAGAGTATGCTGACTGAAAAAGAGATTATCAGGCGTTTCATACCACGGATGGAGAAAATCGAACTGGGAGTTCTTCAGGCTAAAATCTTCATCCACGCCCAGCGTGATTCTTGCGGTACCGAAGCGGCTTAACCAGTCTGTCATTGCGCCTGAAGCCTGAGAAGAGGCCCATCCACGCGCCATATTTTCCGCTTGCTCGCTGTTCATATCTTCGGCGAGCAGAGACCCGATTTGCTGTGAAGTACTGGCTATCTGTTGCTCGAGGTTGTCACTGCTATTACCCGGCGGCGGGGTTAATTTTTTTTCACTAACTTGTGCCGGGACATCCAGTTCATCACCCTGGCGGACATTATCAAAACCTCGAGCAAACGTACGAAACTGGTTGAGTTTGCGTAACTCAGCCACCGAAATACCGAAACGTTCGGCAACGCTTTGGGCCGATTCCAGCGCTCCAAGGGTGTAGGGCACCGTATTGGCATTTGCAATGGCAATTTGTGCAGGAACGGGTTGTTGGGTTGCAGCGTTTACCACACCTTGTGCTGCCGCAGCCATAGGGAACGCAAGTTGAGTTACCAGGCAGATACCCGCAGTTAAGCGGCGTAGTTTAATTCCCATCCCGCATAAGATTTGTCGGTCATTTATTTCTTCTCCACTTCTCTTCTTCGTAGCCATGCTTACCTTCCCTGAACGAGCTAACATAAATGCGCCCTTTCTAGCACAGCGAAAAAATGTAAATCCTGATAGCAATATGATTGAAAATTAATAACTTTTCGTTAGGCAGTTTTGGGTGTGAGTTGCAAGAGGGGAGACTACTGAATAACTCAAGTTTTATAATCGAGGGGAAAATGGTGATGGCATTCATAGCAAAACGCCCTCAACCATAAAGGTCGAGGGCGCATAAGATGTTAAAAACCCGCTATCCGTTAAAAAACAATGTTCAACTAAGGTCAGTGACATTGCGCTAAAAAAGCGAATTTTTAGAATTTGGCTCCTCTGACTGGACTCGAACCAGTGACATACGGATTAACAGTCCGCCGTTCTACCGACTGAACTACAGAGGAATCGTGTGAACGGGGCGCATATTACTTAGCGGTACCTTGTCTGTCAACACTAAATTTCATAAGTCATTTCAATTGGTTAATTAATCTGCAAAGTTGTTAATTAATGAACATTCGTCGCCGAAAACGAGTCTGTATCATTAGCGTGATGCAGTCTCTGCAAAGGATCTTGTTGATAAAATTGGCAGAAACGTTGCCACAATGAAGGGAAACGAGGAGCAAAAAGTTCTGGGGCGCTAAAGAAATATTCAGAAAGTACGGCAAAACATTCAGCAGGATCACTGGCAGCATAAGCATCAATGCTCGCCGCATTCTCGCCAACCAATTCGATTTCTTCCTGAATGTTGTTCATTGCAGCATGAAGATCGTGTTCCCAGCCAGCAACCTCACGCAACGGAATAAAGGGAACTCCGCTGGCACGATCGCCGTTACGGGTGTCCAGCTTATGAGCGACTTCATGAATAATCAGGTTAAAACCAGAAGCATCAAAAGAATCTTGTATATCCAACCAGTTCAAAACGATAGGCCCTTGCTGCCAGCTCTGACCTGACTGAACAATACGTTGGTTATGCACCAGACCGATATCGTCTTCCCATTCATCATCGACCACAAATGGCGCAGGATAAATTAAGACTTCATGAAAACCATCCAGCCATTCCAGTCCTAACTCCAGAACGGGTAGGCAAAATAGAAGTGCTATCCGGCAGCTTCTTAATGAATCCAGTTCAAAGCCCTGTAAAGGAACAAGCCGCTTTTGCTGTAAAAAACGTTCGGCAAGAGTGACTAATTTGCTTTGTTCCTGTTCCGTCAGACACGTTAAAAGGGGGATCGATAGTGCTTCCTGCCAGGGAAGGGCAGTTTGATGTGCTGATTCTTGTACTTTCCAGGGCCACTTAATCATCGTTTTGCTCGCAAACTCGTCACTTGAACAAAATTGCACGGACAGGGACTGTTAAAATGCCAAATTTCCTGGCATCATGGCAACCATCTGAACGGAGAGATGCCGGAGCGGCTGAACGGACCGGTCTCGAAAACCGGAGTAGGGGCAACTCTACCGGGGGTTCAAATCCCCCTCTCTCCGCCACTTTATCAATGACTTATCTCCCGACTTCCCGCCTTGCTTTTCCTAAACAGAACAATCGTAGAATATTCTTGAAGGGTTAGATCGTCACTGTTTTCTGTTCGATACTGTGACATTCAGCACTTGATTCGCTATGGATCTGACAGGAAGCTTTCGAGCGAAAATGTGCAGTTATTCAGTCGTTTTCTTATCGCTCACCATTATTCTTTTAGACATTCATCCTATGAAACTGCCGCAAAGTTGGTGGTGGGAACCGAAGTTGCGTAGAGAAGGGGTCAATAATTGAGTCAAAAAAGGAACGCGGCCGTCAGATTAAAGCCGCGGGACAAAGTCCATAATTTCCAAGAGTTGTTGAATTTCCCAGCTTTTTTGAAAGCCTTTGTATCATACTAACAAGTAAAAAAGGTTTAAATACCAAAATTAACCTGTATTTTTGATAAGTCTTACCATTGTACGATTTACACAGTTTCTGCTCCTCCTTGTTGATAGTGGAAAGGGTGCATTGTGCACTTGCGTAAACATTTATGACGCGTTGATGTCCATGGTTCACATTTCCTTGTCAGGGGATCGACTTATTTGCGGCGAGGCATCATTCGTAACAGAGTATTATCTTTCTGAATGTAGTGATGAAAGAGTGCTGCGCCAGCGTGAGCTGCGATTAAAAAGTAGCCTATATTTGCCCAGGTTTCGTGAATATTTTTTATCAGTGCTTTAATTTCGCTGTTTGGGGTAACAAAGGGAGACACATTGAAACCAAGGAAACTCCACGATTTTCCACTGTAAGCCATCAAAGCAATCCCCAGCAGAGGAAGTGCAAGGAAGGTTATATAAAGCATGATGTGCATTAGCGAAGCCGCTTTCATTTGCCAGGCAGGTGGCGGTGGCACAATAGAAGGATCACTATAACGGTGTTTTATAATCAGGCGTGAAAACATTAACACCCAAACGAATATACCCGCATTGTAATGTGTTTCTCGCATCAGCAGATAAGTACTACTACCTTTAGGAAACCAGCCACGGAGTTCCATCGCGGCATAGGTTATTGCAACGAAAAGCAGCGTTATCCAATGTAAATAAATTTGAGTTTTTGAGAATCGGTTCATTTTTGTAGCTCCTGTAATTTTCACAGTCAAGCTATCCCACGAACCTTAAAAATTCCTTATACAGATGTGGTTTTAAGAATTTGTTATTTAAAAAATTGATAGTGCACATTGTAACCAGCCAATATAAGCAATGGCGTGAGCACAGGTATCTTTCTCTGTTGGCCGTATTGTGTATGGAATCCGTTATTGATTAACTCAATGCGGGTTAGCTTATTAATATACAGACACGACATAGTGATGAGCGTGTCTGTAGCTAGCTTGCGTTCAGTGGCGTTTGTGGATGGACCAGTGGCAGTTATGATGACTTACTAAAGCGGCATCGAGGCGTTATCATGAGAATACTCAATGAGACATCATTTCCTCGACCACTTCTTCGCTACTCAACTGATATGGATAATACGTTGGCCAGTTTTCCATTTCATTTAATAAAGATTGCTGTGAATCATTACCCATAAAAATGTGAAAATGAGATGATTTTCGTGGTGCAATTATATGATCGCTAAATTGTATATATTTAGGGGCTTTGCTTTCAGGATCTTTACATTCGAATAAGTAACGAACGCCTTTCTTGCCTGATTTATAGGTGAGTATTTTGTATCCATCGTAATCATATTTACAGGATGTTGTTTCATTATTTCTATGGAATTCAACAATGCCGTCCTCAATGCCAATCATCTCGATATCTGTTGCATAACCTTTGTGATAATAATCTTTAATTTCAGCAAATGTTTTAGTTTTATCTGCATCCGCTTTCTTCTGAAAGACGGGGTCAAGTTTGCCACTTTGCAGTAAAGGATAAACGGATTGCCAGACTCCATCCCAGTCACTGAGCGTTCGGTTTTGTACATTGGCATCATCAAAAACACCATTAGCAGCTTTTTGTTCGACCTCTGTTAAGGGTTTGCCGTGTGAGTGATGACCATGCGAAAAGGCAGGAGCGCTAACAATAAAGACACCTAAAGCAACAGCCAGTTTGTAAAGACGAATCGCCAAAACAGTTTCCTCCAGAGTTAATGTATATGATGTGTAATGTTATATTGTAACATATAGCAAAATGCAACAACTCTTAGGAAACGAGAGCATGGCTTTCTCAGTTCTACTTATCTATCTTATTGAAATAAAGTAAATTATTTTGGTGATTTGAGGTTGATGACAAACGAAACATAACCTGATGCGATCTGTGTATGCCGGATAGGGCGCTCGCGCCACATCCGGCAGGGATAACGCGTACTTTGTCGGCAATATGAAGTTATACAGATAATTTGTTGTGAACCTGCTTGCGTAACCGGTTAAAAAGGGAACGCAACTTCTTATACCGTAAGGCTAAAAGCAGTACAGCCAGCCCAGCGTAGATGAGCGGCTGCGGTGAAATAATCTTCACTGACCACAGATAATGTATTGGGGCCAGGATCGCGACAAGATAGACGAAATTATGCAACTGTTGCCAGTGCTTGCCGAGTTTTCGCTGCATCGCCAGGGTTGAAGTAAACGCTAAAGCAAGCAAAATAACCCAGCTGATAATTCCTAACGTTAAATAAGGCCGGGTAATTAACTCCTTGCCTAATAACGCCAGATTATTCACGCCCAGCTCCAGCAATGCGTAACTGGTTAAATGCAGTGTCGCCCAGGCAAAGCACCATAAGCCTAACAGGCGGCGAGTGCGTATCAATAACGGCTGTTTTGCGTAGCGTGCTAGAGGTGTGATTAACAAGGTCGCCAGCAAAAATTTCAGTGCAGTGCGACCGGTAAAATGCTGAATATCTTTCACCGGATCGGCACCCAGTCCACCGTGATTGATCGCCCAGACCAGCCAGAGAAACGGCAACAATCCGGCAAGATGCAGGCAAACTTTCAGCCATGTCACCTGTTTTGCTGTCAGACGCATTCAGAAATTCTCCCGCAAATCCAGGCCACGATACAGCGATGCCACCTGGTCGGCGTAACCATTAAACAGTAGCGTTGGCTGGCGCTGTACATCGAGGATGCCGCCTGAACCAATAAATCGTTCGGTAGCCTGTGACCAGCGCGGGTGATCAACATGCGGATTAACGTTGGCGTAAAAACCGTATTCGTCAGGCGCTGCCAGATTCCAGGTGGTTGGCGGACGCTCGCGGGTCAGCTTAATACTGACTATCGATTTAATCCCTTTAAAGCCATATTTCCACGGCACAATCAGTCGCACTGGCGCGCCATTTTGTGGCGGTAACGCCTTGCCATAAACACCTACGGTCATCAGTGTGAGCGGATGCATTGCTTCGTCGAGACGCAATCCTTCGACATAAGGATATTTCAGCCCACCGCCGATAAAGCGGTCCTGCTGGCCTGGCATCTGTTCCGGTGCATAAATTGTTTCGAAAGCGACATACTTCGCATTGCTGGTGGGTTCGGCAAGCGCCAGCAATTTGTGCAGCGGAAAACCAATCCACGGCACCACCATCGACCACGCTTCCACGCAGCGCATACGATAAATACGCTCTTCCAGCGGGAAGCGACCGGTTAAGTCATCATGATCGAGGGTCAATGGTTTTGCCACTTCGCCGCTGATTTTCAGTGTCCATGGATCGGTTTTCAGGCTACCAGCATTAGCGGCGGGATCGGCTTTATCCAGCCCGAATTCATAGAAGTTGTTATAACCGGAAACTTTATCTGCTGGCGTCAGTGGCAGGTTATTTTGCCAGGCGGCAGGCTTGCTGAACTCCAGCGCTTTTCCGGCGGGGGCGGGCGGGCGATCGTTCCCTTTAAACCAGCTAAGCAGATCGGCATGCGCAGCGTGAGGCAAAGAAAGTGCAGCTGCACTGATGCCCAGTGCTTTTAACACCTGCCGACGCTTCATAAAGAATACCGACTCGGCCGTAACATCTGATTCTTTTAAAAATTGATTCTTTTTCATAAGCCATCACACTTTTTTGTCGTTAGCCAGCAAGAGCCGTTTACTGTTAATCTGTCAGGGAGTGTCCTCCCTAACAGTAGCAGAGATCTGCTTTTACATATTTATGCATTAACTGCCACGATAGGTTGAATACCCATATTGGCTAAGTAATAAAGGCACATGATAATGCTCGTTCACTTTATTAATATGAAATTCAACGGGGATCTCAGGGAAGAAACTTTCAAGATTTTGTTTCTTGAAATAGTCCCCGGTTTTAAATACGACACGGTAATCGCCCGTAGTTGCAGTTTGCTCGGGCCACAGTGCCTTAATTCGTCCATCCTTATCTGTTTTGGCGGTATTAAGTTGTAACCAGCCGTTGTCCGCTTTCTTTTCAAGAGTGACTGTCACGTCGGCAGCGGGTTTTCCTGTTTGCTGGTTCAAAATGTGCACGCTAAGAATGTTTTGTTGTGCAGCATAGACCAAAGAAGGTAATGAAAATGCAGCCGTTACTACGGAGAGTACTAAATAACGCTTTAACATGTTTATATCCTTGTCATGTGAATGAGTTTTGAGGATAGCGAAAAAGCGTCCAGGGTAACCTTACAGCAGCATTACAATTTTGTAATGAACCAGGCTGTTTCTATAACATATGATTTATGGCATATTATTTTCATGAAGATTTTACTTATTGAAGATAATCAAAGGACCCAGGAGTGGGTAACGCAGGGGCTTTCCGAAGCGGGTTATGTCATTGATGCCGTTTCTGATGGCAGAGATGGGCTTTATCTTGCGCTGAAGGATGATTATGCATTGATCATTCTGGATATTATGCTTCCGGGTATGGATGGCTGGCAGATCTTACAAACGTTAAGAACAGCAAAGCAAACCCCTGTTATTTGCCTTACTGCAAGGGATTCTGTCGATGACAGAGTCAGAGGGCTGGACAGTGGGGCAAATGATTATCTGGTAAAACCTTTTTCATTTTCTGAGTTGCTGGCAAGGGTTCGGGCACAATTAAGGCAACATCACGCTTTGAATTCAACATTAGAAATCAGCGGCTTAAGAATGGACTCTGTTAGTCAAAGTGTGAGCAGGGACGATATCAGTATTACACTGACGCGCAAGGAGTTTCAGTTACTTTGGCTACTGGCCTCCAGAGCTGGCGAAATTATACCCAGAACGGTTATTGCGAGTGAAATTTGGGGAATCAACTTTGATAGTGATACCAATACGGTGGACGTCGCCATTCGCAGGCTCCGCGCAAAAGTTGATGATCCTTTTCCTGAAAAGCTAATCGCCACAATCCGGGGGATGGGCTATTCATTCGTAGCGGTAAAAAAATAATGAAAAGATTATCTATAACCGTCCGTTTAACCTTGCTTTTTATATTGCTGCTGTCTGTTGCTGGCGCTGGAATTGTCTGGACTCTCTATAATGGCCTGGCAAGTGAGTTGAAATGGCGCGATGATACAACACTCATTAACCGGACAGCACAGATCAAGCAGTTGTTAATTGATGGGGTAAATCCAGATACGTTACCTGTATACTTTAACCGGATGATGGATGTTAGTCAGGATATCTTGATCATTCATGGTGATGGCATCAATAAAATTGTTAACCGGACAAATGTCAGTGATGGCATGTTAAATAACATACCTGCTAGTGAGACAATCAGCGCAGCTGGCATTTACAGAAGCATTATTAATGACACAGAGATAGATGCTTTACGAATTAATATTGATGAAGTTTCGCCATCATTAACGGTTACTGTGGCTAAATTGGCTTCAGCCAGACATAACATGCTTGAACAGTATAAAATCAATAGCATTATAATTTGCATTGTCGCCATTATACTGTGCTCAGTATTAAGTCCGCTGTTAATCCGAACGGGGTTACGAGAGATCAAAAAGTTGAGTGGTGTAACGGAAGCGCTGAATTATAACGATAGCCGAGAGCCTGTTGAGGTTAGCGCATTACCGAGAGAACTAAAACCTCTTGGGCAGGCGTTGAATAAAATGCATCATGCTTTAGTCAAAGATTTTGAGCGTCTAAGTCAGTTTGCTGACGATCTCGCTCATGAACTTAGAACGCCAATTAATGCATTACTGGGTCAGAATCAGGTTACGCTCAGTCAAACCAGAAGTATCGCTGAATATCAAAAAACAATTGCCGGAAACATTGAAGAGCTGGAAAATATTTCGCGGTTAACAGAGAACATACTGTTTCTTGCCAGGGCAGATAAAAACAATGTTTTGGTGAAGCTGGACTCGCTTTCTCTCAATAAGGAAGTCGAAAATTTGTTGGACTATCTTGAATATCTTTCAGACGAGAAAGAGATTTGCTTTAAGGTCGAGTGCAATCAGCAAATCTTTGCGGATAAAATTTTACTGCAACGAATGTTATCGAATCTTATTGTTAACGCTATTCGATATTCGCCAGAAAAATCGCGTATTCATATAACCAGTTTTCTTGATACCAACGGATCTCTTAATATTGATATCGCCAGCCCTGGAACGAAAATTAATGAGCCTGAAAAACTCTTCCGTAGATTTTGGCGGGGAGATAATTCGCGTCATTCCGTAGGTCAGGGACTTGGTCTTTCTTTAGTCAAAGCGATTGCCGAATTACATGGGGGAAGTGCTACGTATCACTATCTCAATAAGCATAATGTGTTCCGGATTACGTTGCCGCAAAGAAATTAACATAGGGCTTCAGTACGCCATAAATTAACCGTGAAAAAACGCAGCCACGTCGTGAGTACTAACGCGGCCGCGATTGATTATGCGCTTACATTCAAACGTAACAGGGATTAACCCGCGTAAGCTGCCAGCATTTCCTGCGCCGCCAGTTTACCCAACGCATTCGCTGCAAAAGGACTGTCGCCGGTGAGAAGTTTACGGTCCTTATGTACTCGCCCGGTGATGTCGTCATTAATGATATTCATGCCCATTTTCTTCAGTTCTTCGCCGAAGTACCAGGTGAGATGACCCGGCATATAGCCAATCTCTGGCGTTTGTTTGTCTGCGGCGTCTGGGAATGCGCAAATGGAATAACCATTCAGTGGGTTATCGCCGTGGCGAAGCGCCAGAAAAGCCGCCGGGCCGTGGCAAAGGGAGATAACAAAACGGTCATTTTTGATTGCCCACTGTAAAGCGGCAGCCACGTCCTGGCTTTCAGGTAAACCAATAAGTGCGCCATGACCACCAGGAACAAAGATTGCTGCATATTCGCTATCAGCGTTGAGGCTGGCGACGACATCCGCGAGTTTCTTCGGATTGCGGAACAACGATTTATGCTGCTCAAAGAATGGCATTACTTTTTCATCTTTGTGCGGCATAGCCCAGTATTCAAACTTGGTCATCAGACCGGAAATGGTCGCCACTTCGAATTCGAAACCTGCAGCATGGAGATGATACAACGGCAGCAACGTTTCAATCGGATGGTTACCGGTCGAGAACAGCTTTCCGTTATCGGTCGGCAAATAACGTTCGTCCGCGGCGATCACCAGAATTTTATGTTTACCGCGATACGGTTTTGGATAGTCCACGCCATCAAGATCAGAGACAGGACTGGTATATTGGCTAAGCGAATATTCTGAAGGGAAGAATGCATTATCTTCAGCAATATCGACCTGCGGATTTTTACTTGTTTGAACAGTCATAGTGTATTCCTTATTGTTGCTTAGTTAGGGTAGTCACTATATTTGCGACTGAGCTGGTCGCTATTTTTAACCAGGCTGGAAAATTGAGTCAATATATCGAAAGCGGTAGTCGGCGGGTGTAAGTATGTAATGATGATGCTGCACTGGTGTTGAATATTATTCACGCCAAATTTTCCTTATTGAGTAACGTCGTCGCAAGTGGCATCAATGATTTTAGACCATTATCAGAGGTACGGGGCGGCGGAGAGAGATTTAGTGCTGTGGAATATTGTGGTGCTGATGAATATTTATATCGCGGATTGGTAGAGAAAAAGCTTATTTCATGCACTATTTTTGCAAATATTTCTATATGGGAAGCGTGTTTGGGTAATGACTCCAACTTATTGATAGTGTTTTATGTTCAGATAATGCCCGATGACTTTGTCATGCAGCTCCACCGATTTTGAGAACGACAGCGACTTCCGTCCCAGCCGTGCCAGGTGCTGCCTCAGATTCAGGTTATGCCGCTCAATTCGCTGCGTATATCGCTTGCTGATTACGTGCAGCTTTCCCTTCAGGCGGGATTCATACAGCGGCCAGCCATCCGTCATCCATATCACCACGTCAAAGGGTGACAGCAGGCTCATAAGACGCCCCAGCGTCGCCATAGTGCGTTCACCGAATACGTGCGCAACAACCGTCTTCCGGAGCCTGTCATACGCGTAAAACAGCCAGCGCTGGCGCGATTTAGCCCCGACGTATCCCCACTGTTCGTCCATTTCCGCGCAGACGATGACGTCACTGCCCGGCTGTATGCGCGAGGTTACCGACTGCGGCCTGAGTTTTTTAAATGGCGGAAAATCGTGTTGAGGCCAACGCCCATAATGCGGGCGGTTGCCCGGCATCCAACGCCATTCATGGCCATATCAATGATTTTCTGGTGCGTACCGGGTTGAGAAGCGGTGTAAGTGAACTGCAGTTGCCATGTTTTACGGCAGTGAGAGCAGAGATAGCGCTGATGTCCGGCGGTGCTTTTGCCGTTACGCACCACCCCGTCAGTAGCTGAACAGGAGGGACAGCTGATAGAAACAGAAGCCACTGGAGCACCTCAAAAACACCATCATACACTAAATCAGTAAGTTGGCAGCATCACCGCGTGTTTGTTACGGATTAATTCATAAAGAAATGCATTTGGGTGTTAGCTTGAAGAGTAGCTGGTTGATGTTATTGTGCCAGGAGGGGCAGGCTAAGGTGCTGTATCGATATGCTTCGGCAATTGCGTGTGCCGCAGATGGAGATGAAATGCCAATAAAAAAGCCTGAGTTCGATGAGGGACGAACTCAGGCTAGTGTTCAGTTTTACAGTAACACGCCGCGGCGCGTTGGCTGATTAGAACTGGTAGACTAAGCCCACAGCCACGATATCATCGGTAGCGATGCCGTTTTCTTTGTAGAAGTCGTCGTCGTTGTCCAGCAGGTTGATTTTGTAATCAACATAAGTGGACATGTTTTTGTTGAAGTAGTAGGTCATACCAATATCAACATATTTAACCAGATCTTTGTTGGTGTAATGATGATTACCCTGGCTGTCGAAGTTATCACTATTTACACCGCCTAAATCCTTACCTTTAGATTGCAGGTAAGCGATGGACGGGCGCAGACCGAAGTCGAACTGATACTGAGCAACAACTTCAAAGTTTTGGGTTTTGTTAGCGATGGCATCAGCATCACCGTAACCAGTCATGTTACGGGTTTCAGCATACATAGCTGCTAAGTAAACGTTATTAGCGTCGTATTTAGCACCAACGGTCCATGCTTCTGCTGTTTCACCGCCAGCAGTTGCATCGAAGCGATCTCCATAACGAGTGTTATGAGTACCTTTGTGAACCTGATTGTCGGTACGGTCAGAGTTAGAGTAAGCAGCGCCCAGACTTAAACCAAAGTCAAAGTCATAGGAAGTGGACATACCGTAACCGTCGCCGTTCTCTTTAGCAAGTTTACGTCCATTACCGTTACCTGAACCTTCTTGATCAAATAATCCGCTTTTCTCGTTGTTACCCTGATACTGGAGTGCAAAGTTCAGACCATCAACTTGACCAAAGAAACCATTGTTACGATAGGTTGCTACGCTGTTAGCACGACCGTTCATGAAGTTGTCAGCGCCAGCATAGGTATCTCCACCAAATTCTGGCAGCATATCGGTCCATGCTTCTACGTCATATACGACACCGTAGTTACGACCATAGTCGAAAGTACCATTCTGACCAAAGCCGAAACCTGCAAATGCCAGACGCGTTGCGGTATTACCCTTGTCGCTTTCAGGACCGTTTGCGCCAATGTTAAATTCCCACTGACCATAACCAGTGAACTGGTCAGCGATCTGGGTTTCACCTTTGAAACCGATACGGGCATATGACATGTCGCCATCACTGCCAGAGTCATCAGAGAAGTAGTGCAGACCCGCTACTTTTCCGTACAAATCCAGTTTATTGCCATCTTTATTATAGACTTCAGCCGCATTTGCTGCGCCAGCAACTAATAACGCCGGGACCAGCATTGCCAGAACTTTTCTTTTCATTATGTATTCCCTTGTGATTATAATCTTCATGAATATATCAATAAGTGCCGTTATCCAAAAAAAAGCACATTTGGATACTATTCTATGAAGTTCATTTTATTTTAAAGATTACATGTAACAAATATATTTAAAAGATTTCAAAATGTTTCTAATCTATTTAATATAATTCAGAATTATGAATTCCAAATATAAATATTCATGAAGATTATAAATGCATATCAATAAGTTATGAGTTGAACGGAAAGATAGGGAGTATCAATGATTGTTGCGCTAAACGGCTGGTGTGATCACGAGCACATTAATGAAGGCATAAAAAAAAGCCGGCATCATGCCGGCCCAAAAAATATAAACAAGACGATAAAAGGCTAATAACGGAGGCATCATGACACAGAAAAATAAAAAGGTATAATTGTATTCAGTGCTAATATATTGATTAAATGAATTAATAAAGCCGATATCAAAGATAAATAAAATCGCTCAAAACGATTTTTCCTGTATTCACTGCCGTTGCGCATAATTTATCTATTTGTTCAAAAAATGATTGAGTCTTGACTGGCTCATTCAATGTGGAAAAATGTGACTTTTATCACATAATAGTACTAAGTCTGAATTTTCCGGGTTATCTCAAAATGGAATACGGTTCGACAAAGATGGAAGAGAGACTCTCTCGCAGCCCTGGCGGCAAACTGGCTTTGTGGGCTTTCTATACATGGTGTGGCTATTTCGTCTGGGCAATGGCGCGTTACATCTGGGTGATTAGCCGGATCCCCGATGCCCCCGTGTCGGGATTTGAAAGCGATTTAGGCTCTACCGCGGGAAAGTGGTTAGGGGCACTGGTCGGATTTTTATTTATGGCTCTGGTCGGGGCATTGTTAGGCAGCATTGCCTGGTACACCCGACCTCGTCCCGCACGTAGCAGACGCTATGAATAAAAACTGCTAAGGTGGCGACTCTTTGGCAACGGAGCGCGTATGGACTTACAACACTGGCAGGCACAGTTCGAAAACTGGTTGAAAAACCATCATCAGCACCAGGACGCGGCCCATGACGTGTGTCATTTTCGCCGCGTCTGGGCTACGGCACAGAAGCTGGCGGCAGATGACGATGTCGATATGCTGGTGATTTTAACAGCCTGTTATTTCCACGATATTGTGAGCCTGGCGAAAAATCATCCGCAACGGCAGCGTTCTTCAATCCTGGCGGCAGAAGAGACGCGTCGCCTGCTCCGTGAAGAGTTCGTGCAATTTCCGGCGGAGAAAATTGAGGCCGTTTGTCATGCCATTGCCGCTCACAGTTTCAGCGCGCAAATCGCCCCCTTAACCACGGAAGCTAAAATTGTCCAGGATGCGGATCGGCTGGAAGCCCTGGGGGCGATTGGCCTGGCACGTGTGTTTGCCGTTTCAGGGGCATTGGGCGTGGCGCTGTTTGATGCCGAAGATCCGCTCGCACAGCATCGCCCGCTTGATGATAAACGTTACGCGCTGGATCATTTCCAGACTAAGTTGCTGAAGCTACCGCAAACCATGCAAACCGTAAGAGGCAAGCAGCTGGCGCAGCACAACGCGCATTTTTTAGTCGAGTTTATGGCGAAGCTCAGTGCCGAACTGGCGGGGGAGAATGAAGGTGTCGATCACAAGGTGATAGATGCGTTTTCACCCGCGGGCTGAGCGCGTGGCCCTAAATGGCTGTAATTATGTTAACCTGTCGGCCATCTCAGATGGCCGGTTAAATCTATGCAGGAAAATATATCAGTAACCGATTCATACAGCACCGGGAATGCCGCACAGGCAATGCTGGAGAAACTGCTGCAAATTTATGATGTTAAAACGCTGGTGGCGCAGCTTAATGGTGTGGGTGAGAATCACTGGAGCGCGGCAATTTTAAAACGTGCGCTGGCGAATGACTCGGCATGGCACCGTTTAAGTGAGAAAGAGTTCGCCCATCTGCAAACGTTGTTACCCAAACCACCGGCACATCATCCGCATTATGCGTTTCGCTTTATCGATCTATTTGCCGGAATTGGCGGTATCCGTCGCGGTTTTGAATCGATTGGCGGACAGTGCGTGTTTACCAGCGAATGGAACAAACATGCGGTACGCACTTATAAAGCCAACCATTATTGCGACCCGGCGACGCATCATTTTAATGAAGATATCCGCGACATCACCCTCAGCCATAAAGAAGGCGTGAGTGATGAGGCGGCGGCGGAACATATTCGTCAACACATTCCTGAACACGATGTTTTACTGGCCGGTTTCCCATGTCAGCCATTTTCGCTGGCTGGCGTATCGAAAAAGAACTCGCTCGGGCGGGCGCACGGTTTTGCCTGCGATACTCAGGGCACGCTGTTCTTTGATGTGGTGCGCATTATCGACGCGCGTCGTCCGGCGATGTTTGTGCTCGAAAACGTCAAAAACCTGAAAAGCCACGACCAGGGTAAAACGTTCCGCATCATCATGCAGACGCTGGACGAACTGGGCTATGACGTGGCTGATGCAGAAGATAACGGGCCGGACGATCCGAAAATCATCGATGGTAAACATTTTCTGCCGCAGCACCGTGAACGCATCGTGCTGGTGGGTTTTCGTCGCGATCTTAATCTGAAAGCCGATTTTACTCTGCGTGATATCAGCGGATGTTTCCCTGCGCAGCGAGTGACGCTGGCGCAGCTGCTGGACCCGATGGTCGAGGCGAAATATATCCTGACGCCGGTACTGTGGAAGTACCTCTATCGATATGCGAAAAAACATCAGGCGCGCGGTAACGGCTTCGGTTATGGAATGGTTTATCCGAACAATCCGCAAAGCGTCACCCGTACGCTGTCTGCGCGTTATTACAAAGATGGCGCGGAAATTTTAATCGATCGCGGATGGGATATGGCCACGGGTGAGAAAGACTTTGACGATCCGCTGAATCAGCAACATCGTCCACGTCGGTTAACGCCTCGGGAATGCGCGCGCTTAATGGGTTTTGAAGCGCCGGGAGAAGCGAAATTCCGCATTCCGGTTTCGGACACTCAGGCCTATCGCCAGTTCGGTAACTCGGTGGTCGTGCCGGTCTTTGCCGCGGTGGCAAAACTGCTTGAGCCAAAAATCAAACAGGCGGTGGCGTTGCGTCAGCAAGAGGCACAACATGGCCGACGTTCACGATAAGGCCACTCGCAGCAAAAATATGCGCGCGATTGCCACGCGTGATACGGCGATTGAGAAGCGCCTCGCCAGTCTGTTAACCGGGCAGGGCCTGGCGTTTCACGTTCAGGACGCCAGTCTGCCCGGACGCCCGGATTTTGTCGTTGATGAATATCGCTGCGTGATATTTACCCATGGCTGCTTCTGGCATCATCATCACTGCTATCTGTTTAAAGTGCCTGCGACTCGAACCGAGTTCTGGCTGGAGAAGATAGGTAAAAATGTTGAGCGCGATCGCCGCGATATCAGTCGCTTGCAGGAACTCGGCTGGCGCGTATTGATTGTCTGGGAGTGCGCGTTACGTGGGCGCGAGAAGCTGACGGATGAAGCGCTTAGCGAGCGTCTGGAAGAGTGGATCTGCGGCGAAGGTGCCAGCGCGCAGATCGACACGCAGGGGATTCATTTACTCGCTTGATGCGTCCTGAATAACTGGCGCAACTACGGGTTTTGCCGGGAAGAGATATTTTCCCAACGTGACCAGTACCACCGCGAAGACAATTACGCCGAGCGCCAGCCATTCAATCTTCGACAGCGTCTCTCCACCCAGTCCCGTACCCAGCAAGACCGCGACCACCGGGTTAACGTAAGCGTAGCTGGTGGCGAGAGCCGGACTGACGTTGCGGATTAAATACATATAAGCGTTGATGGCGATAATCGAACCAAACAGCGCCAGATAGCCGACCGCAAGGAAGCCTGAAAGGGAAGGGAGCGCCGTCAGTTTTTCACCTGCAATCATCGACGCGATCATTAACACCACGCCAGCCGCCAGCATCTCAATCGCACCCGCCATCATCCCTACAGGTAAGGTAATGCGCGAGCCATAAACTGAGCCAAACGCCCAGCTAATCGAGCCGATTAAAATCAGAATCGCGCCCCACGGATTGCCGCTTAAATTTCCACCGCTATTGAGCATGATGATTCCGGCAAGCCCAATGGCAATACCCACCCATTCCAGTTTGCGCGTTTTAATGCCAAACAGGCGGCTGAAGCACAGGGTAAAGAGGGGCACGGTTGCAACCACTACGGCGGCGATGCCGGAAGGAACATTTTGATGTTCGGCAACCGTCACCATGCCATTACCGACAGCCAGCAATAACAGGCCAATCAGCGCGGCATTGAACAGCGGACGTAGCGGGGGGAGCTTGTGTCCGCGCAGTAGCAAAAATGCCAGCAATAAAATACCGGCTGCCAGGAATCGAACGCCCGCCATCATTAACGGAGGCCAGCTTTCCACGCCAATCCGAATGACAAAATAGGTTGAGCCCCAAATGATATACAACGCAAACAGCGCGCC
This sequence comes from Shigella dysenteriae, assembly GCF_022354085.1. Taxonomy (NCBI): domain Bacteria; kingdom Pseudomonadati; phylum Pseudomonadota; class Gammaproteobacteria; order Enterobacterales; family Enterobacteriaceae; genus Shigella; species Shigella dysenteriae. The sequence continues at coordinate 2,848,393 of NZ_CP055055.1, read as the reverse complement.
AAAAAGCGGTAACAACTGGCGGAAACGCATAATCCCTCACGGTGGAAATAAAAAGGTGGTTCATAGTAAACGTGAAAATCATTCTGCTGGCGAGAGATATAATTGCACTTGATTGTTAAAAAAATGTTGACCTGTGAAGCAAGTATCAGAGCTGCCGTTTTTGCTTCATACTTACACCCTTCAACAATAAAAATGAGAGGGAATGCTTTTGGCCGGGAGTAGTTTACTGACGTTGCTCGATGATATCGCCACACTGCTGGACGATATCTCCGTGATGGGCAAACTGGCGGCGAAGAAAACCGCCGGTGTATTAGGGGATGACTTATCGCTCAATGCGCAACAAGTTTCAGGCGTGCGGGCCAACCGGGAACTTCCCGTGGTCTGGGGCGTGGCGAAAGGATCGCTGATCAATAAAGTGATTCTGGTGCCACTGGCGCTGATTATCAGTGCGTTTATCCCGTGGGCGATTACGCCTCTGTTGATGATTGGTGGCGCGTTTCTCTGCTTTGAAGGGGTAGAGAAAGTGCTGCATATGCTGGAGGCGCGTAAACATAGAGAAGATCCGGCGCAGAGCCAGCAGCGTCTGGAGAAGCTGGCGGCGCAGGATCCGCTGAAGTTTGAAAAGGACAAAATAAAAGGGGCGATTCGTACCGATTTTATATTGTCTGCGGAAATCGTCGCCATCACGCTGGGGATTGTGGCCGAAGCGCCGTTGCTTAATCAGGTGCTGGTGCTTTCAGGCATAGCGCTGGTAGTGACCGTGGGCGTCTACGGTCTGGTAGGGGTTATCGTTAAGATTGATGACCTGGGGTATTGGCTGGCGGAAAAATCCAGCGCGCTGATGCAGGCATTAGGTAAAGGATTATTGATTATCGCGCCCTGGCTGATGAAAGCGTTATCGATTGTCGGCACGCTGGCGATGTTCCTCGTCGGCGGCGGGATTGTGGTACATGGTATTGCGCCGCTGCATCACGCCATTGAACATTTCGCCGGGCAGCAAAGTGCAGTGGTGGCGATGATATTACCGACTGTTTTAAATCTGATTCTTGGATTTATCATCGGCGGCATCGTGGTGCTGGGAGTGAAAGCCGTAGCGAAAATGCGCGGTCAGGCACATTAATACTCGCACAGGCTATTATGCAAAATTCGCCATCTTCAACTAAGGTGAACAAGTTTCACTCGAAAAAAGGAGGCGAGTATGAGCTTTATGGTTAGTGAGGAAGTTACGGTTAAAGAGGGCGGCCCGCGGATGATTGTCACTGGATACTCCAGCGGTATGGTTGAGTGTCGTTGGTATGACGGTTACGGGGTCAAGCGGGAAGCTTTTCATGAAACCGAGCTTGTTCCGGGGGAGGGGAGTCGTCCTGCGGAAGAAGTTTGAAAGGGTATCATTAAGACCAGGCCGGATCACATCCGGCCTGGTGTGCCAATGCCTGCAATGAATGATAGTCGCGTCTTATCATGCCACCATTATAAAATTATCGCTGTTTTGCGGTACGCTATCGCCAGGTTATGCCAGAATCATAAAAAAGCAGGTGGGGAGTCGTCAGGGTGCAGCACGAGACAAAAATGGAAAACCAGAGCTGGTTGAAAAAACTCGCACGCCGCCTGGGGCCTGGTCATATCGTTAATCTCTGCTTTATCGTGGTATTGCTTTTTTCCACCTTGCTGACCTGGCGTGAAGTGGTAGTGCTGGAAGATGCCTATATCTCCAGCCAGCGTAATCATCTGGAAAACGTAGCCAACGCGCTCGATAAGCATTTGCAGTATAACGTCGACAAACTGATCTTTTTGCGTAATGGCATGCGCGAAGCTCTCGTAGCGCCACTGGATTTCACCTCTCTGCGTGATGCTGTAACCGAGTTCGAACAGCATCGCGACGAGCACGCCTGGAAAATCGAACTCAACCGACGGCGCACCCTGCCAGTCAATGGCGTGTCGGATGCATTAGTCAGCGAGGGGAATCTCCTGTCTCGCGAAAATGAAAGCCTCGACAATGAAATTACCGCTGCACTGGAAGTTGGTTACTTGCTGCGACTAGCGCACAACTCCTCGTCGATGGTTGAACAGGCGATGTATGTCTCGCGTGCCGGATTTTACGTTTCGACGCAGCCGACCTTGTTTACGCGCAATGTCCCGACGCGTTATTACGGCTATGTCACCCAACCCTGGTTTATCGGCCATTCACAACGAGAAAATCGTCACCGCGCGGTACGCTGGTTCACTTCGCAACCGGAACACGCCAGCAATACTGAACCGCAGGTTACCGTCAGTGTTCCGGTAGACAGTAATAACTACTGGTATGGCGTGCTGGGGATGAGTATTCCCGTGCGTACTATGCAGCAATTTTTAAGAAACGCCATCGATAAAAACCTCGATGGTGAGTATCAGCTCTATGACAGTAAGCTGAGATTTTTGACCTCTTCCAATCCTGACCATCCAACAGGGAATATTTTTGATCCTCGTGAACTGGCCATGCTGGCGCAGGCAATGGAACATGACACGCGGGGCGGCATTCGTATGGACAGTCGCTATGTTAGCTGGGAACGTCTGGACCATTTCGACGGTGTGCTGGTGCGCGTCCATACGTTAAGCGAAGGCGTGCGCGGCGATTTCGGCAGTATCAGCATTGCATTAACCCTGCTGTGGGCGCTCTTTACCACCATGTTACTCATCTCCTGGTATGTGATTCGCCGGATGGTCAGCAACATGTATGTTCTGCAAAGCTCGTTGCAGTGGCAGGCGTGGCACGACACCTTAACGCGTTTATATAACCGTGGCGCACTGTTCGAAAAAGCCCGTCCGCTCGCGAAATTGTGTCAGACGCACCAACATCCTTTTTCTGTCATTCAGGTCGATCTTGACCATTTTAAAGCGATTAATGACCGCTTTGGTCATCAGGCGGGCGACCGTGTTCTTTCTCATGCTGCCGGATTAATTAGCAGTTCCTTGCGTGCGCAGGACGTTGCCGGGCGGGTCGGTGGTGAGGAGTTTTGTGTGATTCTGCCAGGCGCGAGTCTGACGGAGGCTGCGGAAGTCGCAGAACGTATTCGCCTGAAGTTAAATGAAAAAGAGATGTTGATTGCTAAGAGTACGACGATACGCATCAGTGCCTCGTTGGGGGTAAGTAGCAGCGAGGAAACCGGTGATTATGATTTTGAACAACTCCAGTCACTGGCCGACCGTCGGCTTTATCTCGCTAAACAGGCCGGGCGTAATCGGGTATTCGCGAGCGATAACGCTTAACGGGCGGAGAAAAAATGGTCCAGCCCTTCACGCCATCCTTCCGGTCCTTCACGCTGCGTTCGCCAGACGCGGGCCGGATCCTCATCATGCAGATGCACCCCTTCACGGTTTAGCCCTTTCACAATCACCGCGTAATCCATTACCTCCAGTAAGGGCGCATCGTTTGGCCCATCGCCCAGGCCAAGTGTGGTTGGGCGTTTGCCTGACAATTGTTGATAGGTCGCGATAATCCAGTTGGCAGCCTGATCTTTTCCGGCAGAGGCATCCAGGACGTGCCAGAAGCGCGCACCTTGCATAAACTGTAAGCCCAGTTCGTTCAGACGAGCGGTAAATTGTGCCATACGCTCGTCACTGTCGCGCCAGATTAGCGTTACCGACGCCTCATGAAGCTGCGTCAGCGCCGCCTGGCTACGGCTTAATCCCGTCCATTCGGCGATGGTTGCATCGTCGACATCATCAAAAGTCGTGAATTTAAAATGTTCTTTCTCGCGTAGCGTATTTAAAACCTGGCTGATTTCGCCATGGCTAATACCTGAGATGATGCGTGGAAAACCGTCTATCTCCTGCCATTGCTCAGCAAGCTGGATCACTGCGCCATTTTCGGCAATCAGCGGTAAACCTTGTAGCCCCAACGTTTTTTGCAAGTACAGCATTTCCGCTGATGTTTTACTGCTACAGAGAATGACGGGAACATTTGCTTCGCGTAAACGGGTGAGCCAGGGGGCTGCCGGTTGCCAGTCATAACTATGACTGTCCAGCAGGGTGCCATCAAGATCGCTAAAAACCAGTAGTGGTTGTTGAATTGAAAACATAGTCGCGCAGTACTCCCCTTACCAGGATGATTCTCAAAACAGCACAAATTATCAAAGATGATTTTTTTCGGGAGCGATCCCGCTGACGCCAGAGCCACCAAGGGGTGACGTGCGTCACATTTCTATTCATAAGTAGCGTTAATCATTCATATGGCGAATATTTTCTTGTCAGCGAAAAAAATTGCGGATAAGGTGATGAACACATCAGATTTCCTGGTGTAACGAATTTTTTAAGTGCTTCTTGCTTAAGCAAGTTTCATCCCGACCCCCTCAGGGTCGGGATTTTTTTATTGTGCATTCAACGATTCACTTCAGAGACGCTGAAGTCATGAATATCCAGTTCGAAGGCATCCGCCAATTCACGCCATGTATGATATTCACGTCCATCGACGCTAACGTGTTCAGAATCGTTCTGGCTGCGATGAACTTCGCTTTCGCTAATTTCATTGATCGCCGCCAGCAGGGCATCGACATCGACGCTGACCTCACGTTTTGCGGTATCGCTGTACTCTTTTGCGGTTTTCATCATCTTTCCTCGCAACCGTTACTCTGTTGTTGCCGCCAGTCGTTAAGTCCGCCTGGCATCTCTTAAGTATAGACCGTCGAGAAAATCAGCACTCGCGCGCGCCTGGCGCTGCCAGAAAAACGAAATTGTTCTACACTGGCACAAAGCCACAGGAGGAAAACGATGAAGGTGAATGATCGGGTAACAGTCAAAACGGATGGCGGTCCGCGTCGTCCTGGCGTGGTACTGGCAGTTGAGGAGTTTAGTGAAGGCACAATGTACCTGGTTTCGCTGGAAGACTACCCGCTCGGCATCTGGTTCTTTAATGAAGCAGGGCATCAGGACGGTATCTTTGTGGAGAAAGCAGAGTAATCTAATTCAGCCTGACTGGTGGGAAACCACCAGTCAGAATGTGTTAGCGCATGTTGACAAAAATACCATTAGTCACATTATCCGTCAGTCGGACGACATGGTAGATAACCTGTTTATTATGCGTTTTGATCTTACGTTTAATATTACCTTTATGCGATGAAACGGTCTTGGCTTTGATATTCATTTGGTCAGAGATTTGAATGGTTCCCTGACCTGCCATCCACATTCGCAACATACTCGATTCGGTTCGGCTCAATGATAACGTCGGCATATTTAAAAAAGAGGTTATCGTTGTCTCTTTTTTCAGAATATCGCCAAGGATATCGTCGAGAGATTCCGGTTTAATCGATTTAGAACTGATCAATAAATTTTTTCTGACCAATAGATATTCATCAAAATGAACATTGGCAATTGCCATAAAAACGATAAATAACGTATTGGGATGTTGATTAATGATGTGCTTGATGCGCTGACTGTTAGAAGCATCATGGATGAAACAGTCCTCATTAATAAACACCACTGAAGGGCGCTGTGAATCACAAGCTATGGCAAGGTCATCAACGGTTTCAATGTCGTTGATTTCTCTTTTTTTAACCCCTCTACTCAACAGATACCCGGTTAAACCTAGTCGGGTGTAACTACATAAATCCATAATAATCGTTGACATGGCATACCCTCACTCAATGCGTAACGATAATTCCCCTTACCTGAATATTTCATCATGACTAAACGGAACAACATGGGTCACCTAATGCGCCACTCTCGCGATTTTTCAGGCGGACTTACTATCCCGTAAAGTGTTGTATAATTTGCCTGGAATTGTCTTAAAGTAAAGTAAATGTTGCGATATGTGAGTGAGCTTAAAACAAATATTTCGCCGCAGGAGTATCCTGGAAGATGTTCGTAGGTATTATTTTTCGGATAATCCTTAGGATAACATGATAAACGTTACGGAATTATATTAATGGCAATTCACTAATAATATCAGCCAGCAAATTAAACATCTCACTGAATAAATGTTCGCAAAAAGGCGCAATTAACGGCATTAATGCCGCCATTAAAGAGATACCGACAGTCAGAGTTAATGGAAATCCAATAACAAAAATGGATAATTGCGGGGCCATACGATTCAGTAAACCTAATGCCAGATTCAGGGTCAGCAGCAGAGTAATGAGCGGTAACGCCAGCATCAGCCCGTTAAGGAAAATCAAACTCCCTGCTTTGGTGAGTGCCAGAAACGCATTGCTGTTCAACGGTTCGCCACCAATCGGCAGGGTGTGAAAGGTATCGACCAGCAGTGAAATCAACCATAAATGACCGTTAAATGTCAGGAACAGCAGTAACGCCAGCATATCCATGATACGCGCTAAAACGGGCATATTGAGATGGCTGGCCGGATCGACAAACGTCGCAAATGACAGCCCCATTTGCAGACCGATAATTTCGCCAGCGGTTCGCACAGCGGCAAAGGCAAATTGCATGGTAAAACCAAGCGCAATGCCGATCAGGATCTGCTGCACGGCCAGCCACAGAGCAAAGAACGAAAAAACAGGAACATCGTTGGCAGGTAATGATGGGGCAATGGCGAACGTGATCATCATTGCCAGCCCCAGTTTTACCCGTTTCGGCACGCTGCGTTCGCTCAGAATAGGTGCGGTAGAAATGAGCGCCAGCACGCGCAGTAACGGCCAGAAGTACAGGCTTAACCAGGATAGCCATTGTTCGCTTGTCACCTGCATCATTGTTCGGCCTACCCGATGATATACGGCAGGTTAGTGAACAAGGTGCGGACGTAATCCAGCAACAGATTGAGCATCCACGGTCCGGCAATAATAATGGCAATAAATACGGCGATGATTTTTGGAATAAACGACAGCGTCATTTCGTTAATCTGCGTGGCGGCCTGCAAAATACTGATGATAAGGCCCGTGACCAGCGCCACCAGCAACAGCGGGGCAGCCAGTGCCAGCGCGACTTTCATCGCTTCAGTCCCCATCATCATGACCGATTCAGGTGTCATTTTGCCTCTCTAGCTGTAAAAGCTCTGCGCCAGCGAACCGACCAGCAATTGCCAGCCATCCACCAGTACAAACAGCATCAGTTTAAAGGGCAGAGCAATGGTGGCTGGGGGAACCATCATCATCCCCAATGCCATCAACACGCTGGCTATCACCAGGTCGATAATCAAAAAAGGGATGAAAATCGTGAAGCCTATCTGAAATGCGGTTTTCAACTCGCTGGTCACGTAGGCCGGGAGCAAAATGCGCATCGGCACGGCTTCAGGTCCCTGCAACGGGCCGGTATTCGCCAGTCTGGCAAACAACCCTAAATCTGCCTCACGGGTCTGACGCAGCATAAACTCACGCAGCGGCTGCGCCCCTTTTTCCAGCGCCTCCTGCATTGATATTTTCTCTTCACTGAATGGCTGGTACGCATCGACATAAATTTTGTCGATCACCGGTGACATAATAAAAAAGGTCAAAAACAGTGCCAGCCCCAGCAATACCTGGTTAGGTGGCGCGGAGGGTGTTCCCAGCGCGTTACGCAATAAACCAAAAACAATGATGATGCGGGTGAAACTGGTCATCATCAGTAAAATTGCCGGAATAAACGTCAACGAGGTGATGAACACCAGCGTCTGCACCGGGAGCGACCAGCTTTGTCCACCGCCAGGCAGCGGCTGGCTGGTGATACCCGGCAGTTGCGCGAAGGCGAGGGGCGTAATCAGCCAGAGAAGGACAGGTGCGACAGACAATAAACGACGCATCAGGATCTCCCGCTACGCTTAAGCAAATTTTTCATGACCGACTGAAAATCGGTCTGCGGTATCTCTTCCGTTGGTGCAGAAGGGGGAAGTTTATGCAGCAGATTGATTTGCCCTGCGGTAACGCCGAGCACCAGCCGTGCATCATCCACATCGACCACCACAACCCGTTCACGCGCGCCCAGCGAAGCACTGGCGCTAATTTTCAGACCGTTAACGCCTGTGCGCTTAGGGGCAAATCCCAACCGTTTTACCAGCCAGGCAGCAGCGAGGATCAGGGCAATAATGGCGATGAGTGCGCCGCTCACCTGCAGCAGTGGCGCAGCAGAAACCGGCGCGGAAGATTGCACAGTAGCGTGGTTATTCATCACTAACGGCTCAGGCGGCGCATTCGCTCAGACGGAGTAATGATATCGGTGATCCGCACGCCATATTTATCGGCAACGACCACCACTTCGCCCTGGGCGATTAAATAACCGTTGATCAGAATATCCAGTGGTTCGCCCGCCAGACCGTCCAGCGCCACGACGGACCCTTGCGTCAGACGCAACAGCTCTTTGATGGTCATCCGCGTACGGCCCAGCTCGACGGTCAGCTTGACCGGAATATCCATAATCAGGTCGATATCCTGCAACGTTCCGCTGACATCACCACCGCCAAATTGCTGGAACACCGCGTCGGCAGCGCTTTTGCTGTTGGTTGATTTTTGTTCGCTCAACGCTTCAGCCCACAGATCGTCCATTGCGCCGTTGTTGTCATCGGCCGGATTATTCATGTCACTCATTTGGGCTGTTCCTCGTTCAGAGAATTTAAAATCGGGTTAATCAAATGTTCTATCCGTAACGCATACTGACCGTTGAGGGTGCCGTACTGACTGGTCAGCACCGGGACGCCGTCAACATGGGCGATGATGCGATCGGGTTTTTCTATCGGCAGGACGTCGCCGGGTTTCAGTTTTAAAATCTGCGACAGGCGTAGCGAGATATCGGCAAAGTTGGCGACCAGCTCCAGCTGTGAATGCTGCACCTGGCGCACCAGGTTATCGCGCCAGTTCTGATCTTCATTACGCGAGTTTTCCAGCGGCGGGTTAACCAACAATTCCCGTAGCGGCTCGATCATGCTGAATGGCAGGCAGATATTAAATTCGCCGGTCAGGTTGCCAATCTCCACATGGAACGGCGTGTTAACCACAATGTCGTTCGGCGAGGTGGTGATATTGGTAAATTTCACCTGCATTTCCGAACGCACGTACTCAACTTCCAGCGGATTAATCGCCTTCCATGCGTCGCTATAGCCTTCAAGCGCCAGTTTCAACATGCGGTTGATGACGCGCTGTTCGGTATGGGTAAACTCGCGACCTTCCACTTTGGTCGGGAAGCGTCCATCGCCGCCAAACAGGTTATCCACGGCGATAAACACCAGACTCGGTGAGAACACCACCAGCCCAGTGCCGCGCAGCGGTTTCAGATGGATAAGGTTCAGGTTGGTCGGCACCGGCAGGTTGCGGGCAAATTCATGGTACGGCTGAATGCGGATGGCCCCGACGGTTATATCCGGGCTACGACGCAGCAGGTTGAACAGCCCCATACGAAAATGGCGGGCAAAGCGCTCATTAATGATTTCCAGCGCCTGCAAACGTTCGCGCACAACCCGTCGTTGGGTATTCGGATCGTACGGACGAATGTCACTTTCGCCGCTAACACTGGCTGTCGGTTCGTCTTTGACTTCGCTGTCACCATTCAACAGCGCATCAATTTCAGCTTGAGAAAGAATACTATCGCCCATGTCGTTATCGCAGAATAAAAGCGGTATACAGCACGTCGGTGACATCCTGTTTCGGTTGCCCGGCAACAAGCGGGGTGGAAAGTGTGGTTTTAATCTCGGCAATGAGGTTTTTCTTGCCTTCTTCTGTCGCCAGTACGGCAGCATCCTGACGCGAAAACAGTAACAGCAAACGGCTACGGACTTCCGGCAAATACTCACTCAGCCGCGAGCGGGTAGCTTCATCTTTCAGGCGCAGGGTTATGCCGATATAAAGCACGCGATCCGCATCGCCCAAATTGACCGTGAAGGTATCCAGCGCATAGAAGACCGGTGAGGGCACGACGCGTTGCTGCGCTTTGTCGTCAGCGGCAACCTGATGCGAATGCCAGTAGCTGTAACCTGCGCTGGCACAGGCCGCGAGGGTAATGAATACCAGAATCGGGATCCAAAGCGATCGCTTGCTTTTCTTGCTTATCGCGTAATCAGTCATGTGTTGCGGTCTTCCTGTGTCGCTACTGCTTATCGGCTAATTATCCTGCGTCTTGAGCGCAACAAAGCGGGGAAAAGACGCGGATTACGGTGCTACCTCTGACGTTAGGCGAAAATATCAACGCCGCTGTTGCCTGTTACACGCCCTTGTAAAGAGACGGGAACCGGAAGCGTATCGTCGTCTTCCCCCGCCAGAGGTTCATGGTTTGCTATGCGTTGGCTTTGCTGTTGCTGGGAAGCAGCCTGCTGCTGACCACTAAAGCTTTCGCCACTGATGTTGCTTTGCCCTAACTGAATGCCACTTTCGGCCAGCTGCGTACGCAGTACCGGCAGCGCTGCTTCCAGGGCGGCGCGTACGTGTTGATGCGGTGAAACCATCTGGATTTGCGCCTGGTTATCATCCACTTTGAGGGAGATTTGCACTTCACCTAAATCCTGCGGGTGCAGACGCAACTCTGCACTTTGTTGCCCCTGGCGGGTGAACAGCGAAATATGCTGGCTTAATGATTGTTGCCATTCGTGAGAACCCAGCGGTGCACTCAAGACAGGCGCGGCGACGGTGGGCAGTGGCTGTGTCTGGTGTGGAGTGATTAGCGGGCTGGCGGCAGCGGTCACCGGTGAAGGTGTGCTGATGACTTCCGCTTTACTCTGGGCTTCTGCTACCAGCGGTGTTAATGGCTGAGCTGGTGTGCCGGGGGCATCATCAGGCTGTGCTGTTGTGAGTTGCGCAGAAGTCAGTTTTGTGAAGAGCGTTGGTTTCTCTGCCGGTAACACGGTTGACGGCACATCAGTCACTTTGGGCGTATTGTCAAAACCCGGCAACATCGCAAAAAGGGCGCTCAGGCTTGCGGTGACGTCTTCATTCAGATCATCCGCTTTTTCGTCTTTTGTCGTATTTTTGTCAGCCACCGCAGCCAACGTCATCGTCTGAGCGGTGGTTAACGGTGTTGATGTGGATTGTTCGTCGTTGATGACAGGCGGTGTTTCATCCACAGGGATCAGTAAATCCGCTTGTTGCGCGTCGGCAAGAATCTCGCTGACCAGCGGCTCGCCTTTTGCCGAGGGCTTATCTGTTGCCACCAGCAACTGGGGGTCCGCTTTGTCGGTAGTTGTCTCGCCTGCTAATGCTTCGCTCAACAACGCGAGAAAATCTTGTGCAGCATCGCTGGCTTTGCCGCCAGGCAATGTGGTGGTGTCAACGTCGGCGGTAATCAAGGGCGCTAAGCGAATCATTCAGGTTTCCTCATGGCGGCGCGCTGGGCGAACTCATCCATCTTTTTCTGATCGAGGCGGTTTTCTGCAAGCAGTGCCGCCGTGGATTGCCGTTCCTGCAGTGTCTGCCAGGCCTGCAAACGTTGTTTCTTTTCTCGCCAGCTGTTCAGGGCAATGTCAACTTTCTGCGTCCACTGATTAAGTTGCTGGCGATGCTGAGTAATGGCTTTTTCCAGCGTCTGGATAAACTGCTGATAGTTGATCCAGCGGTTGCTGGTCATCCCGGCACTCATATCGCTGTTGAGGTTATTGCGATATTCATTCTGATAATCGATCAGCATTTTGAGCTGTTCTTCCGCCTGCTGACACCCGCGACGCATTTCACCCAGCAGGCGCGCGGCATCCTCTACCTCTTTTTCTGCCAGATCTTTCAGGGTCGCCAGCGCGCCATGTTCTGCCATCTGCCGTTATCTCCTGGGTTATGACACTGTCGGGAAAATACGCTCCAGCCCCTGGAGAGACGCTTCCCAGTCCGCGCGTTCAAAAATGCCTTGTTGCAAATAGCCCTCCAGCTGCGGCCACAGGGCGATGGCTTTGTCGAGCATCGGATCGCTGCCTTTGGCATACGCGCCGACGCTAACCAGATCGCGGTTACGCTGAAAACTCGACAACAGCTGTTTGAAGGTGCGCACTCGCGCGTAATGTTGCTCACTGATCAACGCCGTCATTGCGCGGCTGATCGACGCTTCAATATCGATAGCCGGATAGTGCCCGGCTTCCGCCAGTCGGCGAGACAGCACAATGTGACCGTCGAGGATTGCCCGCGCGGAGTCGGCAATGGGGTCCTGCTGGTCATCGCCCTCAGTGAGCACGGTATAAAACGCGGTAATCGAGCCGCCGCCGCTAATGCCATTTCCGGCACGCTCGACCAGTGCCGGTAATTTGGCGAATACTGACGGTGGGTAGCCTTTGGTGGCAGGCGGTTCGCCAATGGCTAGTGCAATCTCACGCTGGGCCATCGCGTAGCGGGTGAGGGAGTCCATAATCAGCAACACATGCTGACCACGATCGCGAAAATCTTCGGCAATGCGCGTGGCATAGGCGGCCCCCTGCATTCGCAGGAGCGGAGAAACATCCGCCGGAGCGGCAATCACAACTGATCGTGCACGCCCTTCGGCACCGAGGATATTCTCAATAAAATCTTTTACTTCGCGCCCACGTTCACCAATCAAACCCACGACAATGACATCGGCGCGGGTGTAACGCGCCATCATCCCCAGCAGCACACTTTTACCGACACCAGAACCAGCAAACAGCCCCATACGCTGCCCGCGCCCGACGGTAAGCAGGGCATTGATTGGGCGCACGCCGGTGTCCAGCACATGTTCAATCGGTGTACGTTGCAATGGGTTAAATGGTGGGGTAATCAGCGCACCGGTTTCCGTCGTATCGGGGGAGGGCAGGCCATCGAGGGGTTTACCGCTGCCGTCCAGAACGCGACCTAATAACGCCGGACCGAGCGGCAACTGCTTGCCGCTTTGTAGCCCTTCTGCCGAAATGTTTTTGGCATAAACACGCGCGCCGGGCAGGACACCTTCCACTTCCTCCAGCGGCATTAAAAACAGCCGTTGACCGTTAAAGCCAACGACTTCGCTTTCTACTTCGTGCGTTTCGCTGCCGTTCTGGCGCTCAATGACACAGGTTGCGCCGAGCGGCAATTGTAATCCGGTGGCTTCCAACACCAGCCCGGTAGCGCGAGTTAATCGCCCGTAGCGACGTACCGCAGGCAACTGCGCCATTTTGGCTTCAAAGTTATCCAGCGTGGTTAGCCAGCGAGTCAGGCGCGTGGTCATTACACCACTCCTGGTGCTGCCAGACGGCAGAGTTCTTGCCAGCGGGTGGCGACACTGGCGTCGAGATCACCTTCATCGGCGGAGACTTTGCAACCGCCAGGATGGAGGGTGGGATCGCCCCGCAAGCGCCAGCCATGCAAACTTAAGGTAGCGCCGAGCATATCATCCACACGTTGCAGATCATCCGGGTGCACGCGCAGCTGTGGTTTACCGCTGAATAACGGTTCTTGCTGCAACAGCTGTTGGATCTGTTTGATCAGTGCCGAGTTATCCACTGTTGGCGTCTGACCGATGACCTGACGTGCCGCCTCCAGCGCCATCTGCATCAGGCGCGACGCTATCACACTATCAAGTGCATCAAGGGTAGTTTGAAATTCGCTGACCAGTTGCTGCATCCGGGCATGAATTGGCGCTTGTTGAGACTTCGCCTCTGCCAGACCTTGCTCCAGCCCCTGGGCCAGTCCTTCCTGATAGCCCTGCTTATGACCTTGCTGGCGACCTTCGGCAATACCCGCCTGATAACCTTGCTCATGGGCCTGCATTTGCAGTTGCGCCAGTTGCTGCTCAAGGCTGGGTTCGGCCTCTTCAATGATGGTTTCTTCCGGCTCGACCATGGGCACAAACTCTGCCTGTGGTGGCGCGAGATCGTCCGGCGTCCAGGTTTTCCACGGCAGATTATCAGACATAGGTATCCTCGCCGCTGCCAATTACCATCTCGCCAGTTTCGGCAAGGCGGCGCACAATCAGCAGAATCGCTTTCTGTTCGTTTTCCACCTGCGACAGACGCACCGGACCACGGTTGGCGAGATCGTCGCGCAGAATATCAGCGGCACGCTGCGACATATTGCGCAGGAATTTCTCGCGCAGTGGCTGCTCGGCCCCTTTTAGCGCGATCAACAGCGATTCGGAATCCACTTCCTGCAACAGACGCTGAATGCTGCGATCGTCGACATCCACCAGATTCTCGAACAGGAACATCTCGTCGATGATTTTCTGCGCCAGCTCGCCGTCGAATTCACGCACGGCGGTAATAACGGCTTCTTCCTGCTGAGTTTTCATCAGGTTGATAATTTCGGCTGCCGTTCTCACGCCGCCCATTTTGCTGCGCTTGAGATTCTGACCGTCGAGCAAACCATTCAGTACTTCGGTCAGTTCCGCCAGCGCGGCTGGCTGCACACCGCCAAAGGTGGCGATACGCAACATCACGTCGTGGCGCAGACGTTCATCGAACAACGCCAGAATATCGGCGGCCTGGGCGCGCTTCAGATGCACCAGAATGGTGGCGATAATTTGCGGATGCTCATCACGAATCAGATCGGCGGCGCTCTGCGGCTCCATAAAGTTGAGCGTTTCAATACCGCTGGCGGTATCGCGAGTTTCGAGAATATCTTCCAGCAGGCTGGCGGCACGTTCCTCACCCAGAGCTTTGACCAATACCGAACGCAGATAATCGTTGGCGTTGATATTCAGTGCGGCAAACTGTTCAGCTTCTTGCTCAAACTCCGCCAGCACATCGGTTAGCTGCTTGTTGGAGATCTGCGTGACGTTCGCCATTGCAGCGCTCAGGGTTTGCACCTCGCGCTGGGAGAGGTGCTTGAACACCTCTGCCGCCCGGTCTTCGCCAATGGTCATCAGCAAGATGACGCTTTTATCGGTGCCTGTCAGGTTACTCATGATCGTTATTTATCCACTGGCGAATGACCAGCGCCACCACGCGCGGATCGTTATCAGACATTTCACGGATACGCTGGCTCATGACTTCTGCACCCAGTCGTTGGTTAGCGCGCCGTTGTTGTAGTTGTTCGTCTTTGCTCAGGCGGACTTCCACCGCATCTTCCACTTCCTCACGGGCCTGCGCCTGTTGCTGCACAGCTTTCACCGCCTGGGCGCGACGTGTTAGCTGCGGGCGTACCGCTTTCCGCCACAGCAGCCACGCCACTAGCAGTACCAGCAACCAGCGACCGGCAGCAAGTAACTGATCGATAAACGCTTGCTGTTGCCAGAATGGCAGTTCTCCGCCGCTTTCGTCACTGCTATTGAACGGCGAGTTGACGACATTGAGCGAGTCACCGCGTTTTTCAGAAAAGCCCATCGCCTCGCGGGTCAGATCTTCAATTTGCTTCATCTGTTCGTTGCTGAGAGGCAACGGTTTGCCATCTGGCAAGGTTTTGTAATTCACCACTACCGCGACTGACAGACGTTGCACATCGCCCACGTTCATTTTGGTATGACGAATGGTGCGATCGACTTCGTAGTTACTGGTTTCATTCCGCTGTGTGCTACGCGGCCCGCTATTGCTGGTGGTGCTCGCCTGCTGCTGGCGGTTATTTTGATTTGCCGGAGGCGTGCTGATTGGCGCGTTATTCGCAGGTGCCGGTTGATTCGACAACGCCCCCGGTACGCCGCCCGGATAACCGGAACCGCTTTGCTCGCTCTCATTAAGCTGGCGTGAACGAAGCGCCGCCTGAGATTCATCACCGTTAGGGCGATACTGTTCTTCCGTTTGTTCTTTACTGGCGAAGTCCAGCTGCGCCGTAACCTGGGCGTGAATATTACCGTTACCAACAATAGGCGACAGGATCGCTTCAATACGCCGCTGAATACGGCCTTCGACATCGCTGGCATATTTCAATTGAGCGTCATTAAGATCGCGCCCGCTGGTATTGGACTGGGTTAACAGATGTCCGCCCTGATCCACCAGCGTGACGTTTCCCGGCGGCAGACCAGCAACGGCGCTGGAAACCAGATGCACAATGGCGCTAATTTGCCCTTCATCGAGTGCGCGGCCGGGTAACAGATTTACCGTCACCGATGCAGAAGGGGATTTTTGTTCACGGACGAATAAAGACGGTTTCGGCATTGCCAGATGTACGCGCGCCCCTTTTACCGGGCCGATAGTTTCGATGGTACGAGAAAGCTCGCCTTCCAGCGCCCGCTGATAATTCACCTGTTCGCTGAACTGGCTGATACCAAACTTTTCCTGATCGAGCAGTTCGAAACCGACCGCGCCGCCTTTGGGCAAACCTTGTTGCGCCAGGCGCAGACGCAGCTCGTGAACTTTATCTGCCGGAACTTCAATAGCGCCGCTGGCTTCGCTGAAGCGGTAAGGAATATTCATTTGCGTCAGTTGGCTGACGATTGCGCCACCATCCTGATCGGAAAGATTGCTGAATAATGTGCGGTAGTCGGGGGCTTTCGCCCACAGGATCAGTGCGACCATGACCGCCACTGCCGCGGAACCGGCAACAATCAATGGAATTTTCGGATTCGCACGCAGGCGATTAAGCCACTCAAGAGATTTTGTCTGGGCTGCAGTCGCATTCATCGCGCACCTCGTGGCTGATTATGGACGGCGTTATTGGCAAAGTGGAACAAGACTCACTCCCGGGTCAGCAAACTCGAAAAATTGACGCTCCCATTATTTGTGCTTTCGTTTTTTTCTATCCGCCAATAAACCCGTTTTTTTGTTGCTATTTAGCGCCTTTGTCTTATTGACTTACTGGTAGGCTTTGCTACCAGAAATTATCCAGGAGATGAAAATGTCAGCGATACAGGGGATTGAAGGGGTTATCAGCCAGTTACAGGCTACGGCGATGAGTGCGCGTGCGCAGGAATCACTGCCGCAACCGACCATTAGTTTTGCCGGGCAGCTGCACGCCGCGCTCGATCGCATAAGCGATACACAAACAGCCGCCCGCACGCAGGCAGAAAAATTCACTCTCGGTGAACCCGGCGTGGCGTTAAACGATGTGATGACCGATATGCAAAAAGCCTCAGTTTCAATGCAAATGGGGATTCAGGTGCGTAATAAGCTGGTGGCGGCATATCAGGAAGTAATGAGCATGCAGGTATAGGTTGTGTAACCTGTTGTTAATGACATCCGATCTCACCGCGTGGGGCATGGATGGGGCAAACTTACTCATTATCTGGTTTGAAATGGATACCTGATCCTGAAAGTTTTCTGCCATCCACGATCCGTATACACGATAAACCCTCTGATCATCAGAATGTCTCATTTGACACACATCACCACGTCGGATGTTGTTACGACCACAGACGCAACAGTAACCTCTGGATAATTTAATCTTTGTTGATGTTTTTATTCATATTCCGGGCTATGGATATGAGCGATTTTTGATAGTGGTAATTTTATTGTGTTTTAGAATGCGCCCTGGGCAATATAATTTATTAAACAGGAGTGTAAATGTTTCCATTAAATGATCTGTCGTTAAAAACTCAGTCGGTTCAATTAAATAAAATCACATCTAATACTGAGTCTACGATAAAACAACAAGAGTTAGTATCTGATGATGCAATCATAAATGAATTATCAAGTGAGTTAGTCAGTTGTCTTGGAAATGTTAAGTTTACACCAATTAGTGAAGACAGCAAATTATTGAATATGCTGTCAGAATTTAAGTTATTGAGAGAGCAATGTTTCAGGTGGGGTAATTATACTCTATTGTTTGAAAATTATGGGGGTTATGATAAGACGGGGTCTATCACGATAGAAAAAAGTCAGGGGGAGGGGACTTTACCCATTCGACATAAATTAGAGTTTATATCGACCAATATTGCAGAGTTGCTGGACAAGTTAACCAAAATTACAGATGCCAGACTTTGCAAAGGTTTCAGTGACTGGGCTAGTTCAGTCAAAGAAGGCGCATCGAATGACCTCAAAGAAAATGTGGATAGAGCATTGGTGAGAATGTTTAAATGTGTTAAGCTTCACAGTAATGAACTTAACTTATCATACCTTTTTTTGGGTTCTGTGCCGCCTCTTCCAGAGTGGATTGAAATGCTTAGCCTTATTCATAATAAACTTGATTCAATACAGGTGCCCGAATCCTGCAAAGAATTAGAAGTCGATTTCAATAACCTTACAGAATTTCCACAAGTACCTGATGGAATTACCCTGATCTCCGTAAATAATAACCTGATATCGCATATTGACTCATTTCCGCCAAAGGTTAAGAAAATTTTTATTGGTCACAATAAGCTATCGGAAATACCAGCAATACCAGACACCGCTAAGGTTTTTGATTGTAGTGAGAATAATATAAAAGAAATTAGGTGGTTCCCCAAAAATCTGAAAGAAGTGCATATTGAATATAATAAGATTGAGGTTATTCCTGCGATACCTGGCAATTTAAAATTACTTTTTATGGAATGTAATCCTATTAAAGAGGCATTTTTAATGCCATGGACTCTTACAGGGATTTGCTATGAAATATCGCAGCGGAAATATATTGTTACGAACCCCGATGATTATGATAAATATTCCGATATGGTTAAAAGGATAGTAATAGATGGTCAGAATTAAATAATTTATGTAATTAATTAGGCGAAATTGTGTCACTGGAATAGAGGTTTCTTGTGACGCATGTGGAAGGGGCGTCTATGGACAAGGCGTTTCCTGCTGGTGATAAATAAAGGCGCAGCACGTCGAATGCAAGAATGTGCTGCGTCTGGCTCATGGCAATTCATTATTTTCGCATAGCGTCAATGATAAAAATCGACTGTGTGGATCAAATCGATAATCAGCAAACGGTTCGCAATCAACGAATCCATGTTTCAAATAAAGTTGATGGCAGGCCGTAAATCCAGCCTGTGTACCCGTTTCTAAGCTCAGGCGATGAAGGCATCTGTCCTGGGCGACCTGCAAAATGTGGCGTAAAATCAGACTGGCGACACCACGACGTAAATAATTTGGCGCGGTACGCATTGATTTTAGCTCGCCATGTTTATCATCCAGCAACTTCAGCGCACCAATTCCTGCGAGTTGTTCGCCTTCCCATACTGACCAGAATGTCACTGTCGGGTTACGTAATTTTTGCACATCTAAAGCATGACTGCTTTCGGGGGGAGACTGCTGCAGCATGCCGGAAATATGGTAAGCCACTAATGCTTGCACTGCTGGATGGGTGAGATCATCTGTTTTAATCGTGAACATGACGATTCCGTATTGGTGTTATTTTTGCAATATGCCAACAGGTAATGAAATCTTTGTCTAATAGAGATTACTTATGACGCAGTATTGTTGATCAATAATCTCCAGGCTTATCAAACAGGTTGAATTAACTCCGCACCCTGGTTTTTAACATTACCCACCGCGCGCGATACCGGGTGCCAGGTGAACTGGTTTGCTGGCACACAACCACTGGCCGCGATTTCTGAGGCTTCTTTACCGCCAATATCTTGCCGCATCCATTCTCGTGCAGCTTCTGGCGACAGAACCAGCGGGCGGCGGTCATGAATATCTACCAGACCCTGGTCTGCTGCTGCAGTGACAATCAAAAATCCTTCGGCTTCGTCACCGCGCTCGAACGGTGTGCTGCCTATTGCGGCCAGAAAAACAGGTTGTCCATCAGCACGATAGATAAAATAAGGCTGCTTTTTGTCGCCTTCTTTTTTCCACTCAAACCAGCCATCGGCAAAACAGATTGCCCGACCATGTTGCCAGAGCGGTTTAAACATGCGACTCGTTGCGGCAGTTTCTACGCGGGCGTTAATCAGTGGCGGTTTATCCCACCATCCGGGAGCATATCCCCAGAAAACCGGATCCAGATGAAGGTGTTCGTCACGTTCACTGAGCAGAAGGACTTTGGTTCCCGGTGCGACGTTGTATCTGCCAATGGGTTCGGGATCATAGGGAATATCGCGTTCAATATCTTCCGCGAGAAGCGCAAGGTAATCTTCACGCGTTTGGGATTGGGCAAAGCGTCCACACATAGAAACCTCCTGAGATCATACTGAAAAGAATAGGAGAGGGGGCGGGTAAAATCTATGTGATACAAAGGTAACGATGTTCCCGCTGTGGGCCACAGCGGGAATGAGGGATTACTTCTGAATTAAATAACGAATGGTCGGCCCGTCTTGCTGAATATCCAGCACCGTATAGCCGTGATTACGCGCATCCAGTGGTATATTATTGATCGACTGCGGACAGTCGCTCACCACTTCCAGGATTTCCCCTTTTTTTAACTGCGGCATCGCCTCAAGAGTTGCGACTGCCGGATAAGGGCAGGGTTCACCCACCATATCAAGACGGTAATCAGGAACGATATTTTTCATGCGATCTCCTTAGCAGTCTGCGGTGCCGCACGGCGGAAGAAGCGTTTTTCCCAGCCGATAATCAACATCAGCGCAGCAAACAACAGCAAATATGTCACCAGCAGGCCACCCATCGGGCCAAAGGTTTTCAGCAGGTTGATTTTGTCCCAGTCGGTGGCCAGCGCCGGAGCGAAATCATCCCAGTAGTACGCCAGAATCGTTGAGCCGATCACGTTGCCCAGACCGACCCACCAGTAGTGCACCTGGCCTTCTACCGCGCGGTACATCCAGCCGGTTTCGCAGCCGCCTGCCAGCACGATGCCAAAACCAAACAGTAAACCACCAATTACCGCGTTTGGTCCCGCCCACATGATTTTGGGTTCAACGCCTAACTGTACGTAACTGAAGATCCCGATGGCACTTACCGCCATACCGATAATGATTGCTTTCGCCATATGGGTACGTCCGGTGATCCACATATCGCGGAACGCCGAAGTAAAGCAGATTTGCGCACGTTCAATCAGTAAACCAAAGCCGACGCCAAACAGCATTGCCAGCCCCAGTTTGGGTTGGTTCATCGCAGTGAGCAGCGCCCAGCCCAGCATGCCGAAAAAGACCAGCATCCCGAGACGAAAACGACGCCGCGCCTGATCAGGTTTTTGCGTCAGCGGTGAGGCGGCAGAAACTTTCTGCATTTTCACGGGAATACGGAAGATGGGCAGCAGGGTAAAGCGCGCGCCAAACCATGAACCAATGGCAGTGGCGATGGCAAAGAACCAGGCATGCAGCGAGAACTGAGGAATACCGGTAAAGAACGCCGCCAGGTTACAGCCCATTGCCAGACGCGCGCCAAAACCGGCGATAATGCCGCCAATGATGGCCTGCATAATGCGGATACGGCTGCGCGGCATGCGCAGTTTGACATTGTTGGCCCACAGCGCTGCGGCAAAGCAGCCGCCAAACATACCGAGGATCATCATCCCGTCGATGCGGGTTAATGGCGATCCTTCCAGATGGATAATTTTAAAGTAACCCCACTCTTCAGCATGGACGCCGAACAGTTGCAGGAGCTGGCCGCCCCAACGGGTAAATTCACCCGTGACAGCCCAAAAGGTGCCAGTAATGCCAAAATAGTAAGTGGAGAGAATACCCGCCGCGATGACCGCGGGGATGGGCGCCCAGAATTTAATCAACCAGGCGTGTTTGAATTGCTGCCATGACATGAATGTAGCCTCTGAACTCAGAAGGTTTGAAACAAGAGTCGCGAATCATACACCATGCAAATTTATTTTCGGGGTAATAATTCACAAAAATAATAGTTAGATCAAATTTCTCTCTGAACCTGGAAAGGCTGGCGACATCAGGGCTTTAATGCCACAATCCTCTTTTCTTCTCATGCAGGACGAATGATGAAAAAACTCGCAATTGCAGGCGCGCTCATGTTGCTGGCGGGCTGTGCCGAAGTCGAAAACTATAACAATGTCGTGAAAACCCCCGCGCCGGACTGGCTGGCGGGCTACTGGCAGACCAAAGGGCCGCAACGTGCGCTGGTCAGTCCGGAAGCGATAGGCAGCCTGATTGTCACTAAAGAGGGCGATACTCTTGATTGCCGTCAGTGGCAGCGGGTGATTGCTGTGCCGGGCAAGTTGACATTGATGTCTGATGATCTCACTAACGTTACCGTAAAACGTGAGCTGTACGAGGTTGAGCGTGACGGTAACACCATTGAGTACGATGGTATGACGATGGAGCGTGTGGATCGCCCGACGGCAGAGTGTGCCGCTACGCTGGATAAAGCGCCGTTACCGACGCCATTGCCGTAATGAAATCTCCCCGGCTTGCCGCCGGGGATGAATTTAAATCACCTCTTCGATAACCCACACGCTGACGCTGCCGCCGTTGCAAAAGAAGGTTGCTTCGCCGTTTTCGTCGGTCACTATGCTCTCTTGCCGGTTCCCCAGAAAATCACGCCAGGTTTTATTGCCGTAATTCTCTCCCAGATGAATGGTTTTTTCGCCATCATCCCCGTTCGACATGACCACCACGCAGCCGGGATATTCGTCAGTGCCACTGCGGCTAAAGGCAATGCAGTTCGGATGGTCGAAAAATAACGTCTGTACACCGTGGGCGAAACGCTGACGGGCGAGAATTAACTCATCAAGCTGTTCGATTATTGGCATATCTATCGGATAGGTTTGCCCGTCACCACCGACATCTTCGTAATGCGCACCGTAGAGGTCCGGATAGAATACCGAAGGAACGCCATTTTCCCGCAACAAAATTAGAGCATACGCCAGCGGTTTAAACCACGGTTCGACTGGCGCTTCGAGGGCTTGCAACGGTTGGGTGTCATGGTTGGCAACGAGGGTTACGGCGTGAAAAGGATCGGCTTCCACCAGCGTCCCAGTGAAAATCTGCGTCATGTCGTAGTCGCGTCCCATGCGCGATGCTTCATGGAATTTCATCTGCAGCGGCGCATCGAACAGCATGGTTTTGCCTTCCACCTGATCAATATACGTTTGCAGCTTATCAACTTCATGCGACCAGTACTCCGCCACAATAAACAGCGGCTTTGGCGCAACTTCCTGTACGTGTTCGATCCACTCTTTATAAAACCACGCCGGAATATGTTTGACCGCATCAAGACGAAAACCGTCGCATTGCGTTTGTTCCATCACCCAGCGCGCCCAGTATTTAATCTCTTCCGTCACGGCATGATTGCGAAAATCGATATTCTCGCCCATCAGATAATCGAAATTACCTAATTCATCATCAACCTGATCGTTCCAGCCTTCGCCGGTGTAGTCGTTAACAATTTTAAATATGCCATCTTCATCAGGGTTTTCGATATGGTCGATACCGCTAAAACATTTGAAATCCCAGATAAACTGTGAGTATTGCCCGGCACGGGCGGGGAAGGTGTAACGCGTCCAGCCTTCGCACTCAATGATTTCTTCATCAATTTGCGTACGGTCGTCAGCATTTACACGCTGCACGCGAATAGCTTCTTTTTCATCCGCGCCCATTTTATGGTTGACTACCACGTCCAACAGCACCGCAATGTCATTACGTTTCAGGGCGTCAATGGCGGCCAGCAGTTGTACTTTATCGCCATATTTAGTAGGGATGCTGCCTTTCTGATCAAACTCACCTAAATCAAATAAATCATAGGAGTCGTAGCCGACCGAATACCCGCCCGATGCGCCTTTATAGGCGGGCGGCAACCAGACCATATTGATACCAATATCATTAAAACCGTCGGCGCGCTCGGCCAATTCAGGCCAGAGCTTACCGCCTTCCGGGTAATACCAGTGAAAACATTGTAACAGCGTGGGATTACGCATTCTTCGACTCCATTCAAGGGGAACATTAGAAGCGTAGTCGTAATCGGATTATTCGCGAGCCATCGACTCATTCAGATTCAAAAGAGGTTATCCTGCGGAGCCAGCACAAAGCCGCCCTGATCGCCATAGGCACTTAACACCGATTTTTGCACCGATGACTGACCGACCAGTTTCGCCAGTTCATCCATCCGAATCTGTAATAACTGCTTTACCTTGCTTTCGTTGTCGAGAATCAGGCGCAGCATCGGGCGGAGCTGCTCCTGCATCGTGGTGGACGGGTCAACCTCTTCAGTCAAATGTGCAATCTCCTGCACCGCATTAACATACGCCATTTCGCTGGCGATGAGTTCGTCCCATTGTTCTTCCGTTGCCAGGCGTAACATGAGCTGGCTTTTTTCGACGAGTTGTTGCCAGGCGAAATATAAATGCGGTGCATGGTTCATCAGACTGGGTCCTGAATCAAAGAAGTGGAGAGTAACGACTCTTTCCAGGCATCGGCAATATTACGCATTAATGCTTCCACTTCTTCGACTGCGGAGACATCGTTGCGTAAATTGGCTTGCAGCAAGCGCCTGACCATATAGCTATAAAGAGCAATCAAGTTTTGGGTTAATTCGTCTTTGCTATCTTCATCAAGACTCACCCGCAGTCCGTTCTCAATGATGTTGATCGCTTTTGACAAAGAGACGCCTTTGCCTTGCTGATTGTTGTCCTGCATAAACAGGCGCGCTCTAACCAGTGCGCTCAGCACTCCATCAAATAGCATGGTGACCAGCTGCTGCTGGCTGGCGCTCATTACGGCGCTTTCGACGCCAATTTGTGCATAGGCCTGGGTGCCTTTTGCCGCGTACATGACCTGTCTCCCGATGAATATTGCTTACTTGGAATTACTGTTGTTTTCGAACTGCTGCGTTAAGTAGCTGCTTGTGCTGTTTAACGAGGTCATTAAAACGTCCAGTTGGGTAAATTGTTCTTTGTAGCGCGCGACCTGCGCATCAATGCGATCGCTGGCGGCGTTGTAGTCTTTAGTTAATTTATTCAGGGTCTTACTAACGCCATCGGTAGCGGCTTTAATAATGCCCGTTGTCGAAAGCCAACTGGTCAGGTTGCTGCCGATGGTGGTCGTGATGCCGGTTTTTTTACCATCGCCAACAATCAATGCACCTACGCCGCTGGCATCTTTTTTCAGTGCAGCGGTGAGTTTGTCGGCATCCAGTTCCAGTTTGCCATCGCTGGGATCGGTCGTGATACCAATCTGCGCCAGCGTTTTATAGTTGGAAGAACTGACGGTATTACTCAGCATCGATTTCAACTGCGTCTGAATCGTCCGCAGCGTGGAGTCGCCGAGCAGTGCGCCATTGCTAGAACTCTGGCTATCAGCTCCCGCATCTACGGCGGTGTATTTGGTCAGGCTGCTGAAGGTATCTATTAGCGAGTTATAGGCATTCACCCAATCTTTAATCGCCGTTTGCGCTTTGGAGGTGTCCTGAGTGATGGTTAGCGTCTGGTTGCCCGTGGTGACATCGTTCAGGTTCAGGGTGATGTTTTCCAGCGCGTCGCTGATGGTGTTGCTGCTGTTCTCAATGGCGACGTTGTTGACCGTCAGCTGCGCATTCTGGGCGGCGACCGAAACTTCCATACCGTTGCTGCTGGCACTGGCGTCATAGCCCATAAAACTTTGTAGCGCATCATCACCGCTGACCGAGAGTGTCATCGCATTGTCAAGGCCGGTGTCATTTGATGTGACTGACAGACGATATTCACCGTTACCCACGTTAATGATGCTCGCACTTACGCCCGCTTTTGCGTTGTTGATGGCATCACGGATCCCGCTTAACGACGAGTTAGCCGCGCTGATATCAATAGTAATCGGATCTTTGTCGCCGCCTTGTTGAATGGTGAGTTTACTGTCGCTGGTGGCGATCGCCGTTTTCGTATCGTCTCTGGTGGTGCGCGTGGTCAGGGTTTGCGCCTGCGCCAGATGGGTGACGCTGATGGTGTATTTCCCGGCGATGGCGTTACCCGCGGTGGTGGCACTGAACGCGGTGGTGCTGCTGGTGGTGCTGGTGGCGGAAAAAAGATCGGCTTTAGACAATGCAGTATTGGCGGTCTGGAAAGTCGTCAACGCGCTTTTCAGCGTACCGTAGGCGCTAAGTTTAGCGGTAAACGACGATTGCTGATTTGAAATAGGGGTTAGCGTCGCTTTTTGCGCGGCGGTGAGGCTATCAAGGATTGAACTTAAATCCAGACCTGACCCGACTCCCAGCGATGAAATACTTGCCATGCGATTTCCTTTTATCTTTCGACACGTAAAACGAATACCGGGGTTATCGGCCTGAATTGCGCAAAGTTTACGTTTAATTGTTTTTTTTAATAGCGGGAATAAGGGGCAGAGAAAAGAGTATTTCGGCGACTAACAAAAAATGGCTGTTTGTGAAAAAAATTCTAAAGGTTGTTTTACGACAGACGATAACAGGGTTGACGGCGATTGAGCCGACGGGTGGAAACCCAATACGTAATCAACGACTTGCAATATAGGATAACGAATCATGGCACAAGTCATTAATACCAACAGCCTCTCGCTGATCACTCAAAATAATATCAACAAGAACCAGTCTGCGCTGTCGAGTTCTATCGAGCGTCTGTCTTCTGGCTTGCGTATTAACAGCGCGAAGGATGACGCCGCAGGTCAGGCGATTGCTAACCGTTTTACTTCTAACATTAAAGGCCTGACTCAGGCTGCACGTAACGCCAACGATGGTATTTCTGTTGCACAGACCACTGAAGGCGCGCTGTCCGAAATCAACAACAACTTACAGCGTATCCGTGAACTGACGGTTCAGGCTTCTACCGGGACTAACTCCGATTCGGATCTGGACTCCATTCAGGACGAAATCAAATCCCGTCTGGACGAAATTGACCGCGTATCTGGCCAGACCCAGTTCAACGGCGTGAACGTACTGGCGAAAGACGGTTCAATGAAAATTCAGGTTGGTGCGAATGACGGCCAGACTATCACGATTGATCTGAAGAAAATTGACTCTGATACGCTGGGGCTGAGTGGGTTTAATGTGAATGGTAGCGGGGCTGTGGCTAATACTGCAGCGACTAAATCTGATTTGGCAGCAGCTCAACTCTTGGCTCCAGGTACTGCTGATGCTAATGGTACAGTTACCTATACTGTTGGCGCAGGCCTGAAAACATCTACAGCTGCAGATGTAATTGCGAGTTTGGCTAATAACGCAAAAGTTAATGCCACAATTGCAAATGGTTTTGGATCGCCAACAGCTACAGATTATACATACAACAGCGCTACAGGCGATTTTACATATAGTGCAACTATTGCAGCTGGTACAAATTCTGGTGATAGTAACAGTGCTCAGTTACAATCCTTCCTGACACCAAAAGCGGGCGATACTGCTAACTTAAACGTTAAAATTGGTTCTACGTCAATTGACGTTGTATTGGCTAGCGACGGTAAAATTACCGCGAAAGATGGTTCAGAACTATTTATTGACGTAGATGGTAACCTCACTCAAAACAATGCTGGGACTGTCAAAGCAGCCACTCTTGATGCACTGACTAAAAACTGGCATACAACAGGCACACCGGGTGCCGTATCTACGGTAATTACAACTGAAGATGAAACAACCTTCACTCTGGCTGGCGGTACTGATGCTACTACTTCTGGTGCAATCACTGTAGCAAATGCAAGAATGAGTGCTGAGTCTCTTCAATCGGCAACTAAGTCCACAGGATTCACAGTTGATGTTGGAGCTACTGGTAACAGCGCAGGCGATATTAAAGTTGATAGTAAAGGTATAGTACAACAATACACAGGTACAGTTTTTGAAGACGCTTACACCAAAGCTGATGGTTCACTGACTACCGATAATACAACCAATCTGTTTTTGCAAAAAGACGGAACTGTGACCAATGGTTCAGGTAAAGCAGTCTATGTTTCAGCGGATGGTAATTTTACTACTGACGCTGAAACTAAAGCTGCAACCACCGCCGATCCACTGAAAGCTCTGGACGAAGCGATCAGCTCCATCGACAAATTCCGCTCCTCCCTCGGTGCGGTGCAGAACCGTCTGGATTCCGCGGTCACCAACCTGAACAACACCACTACCAACCTGTCTGAAGCGCAGTCCCGTATTCAGGACGCTGACTATGCGACCGAAGTATCCAACATGTCGAAAGCGCAGATCATCCAGCAGGCCGGTAACTCCGTGCTGGCAAAAGCTAACCAGGTACCACAGCAGGTTC
Organism: Shigella dysenteriae; assembly: GCF_022354085.1. NCBI lineage: Bacteria > Pseudomonadati > Pseudomonadota > Gammaproteobacteria > Enterobacterales > Enterobacteriaceae > Shigella > Shigella dysenteriae. Next base: position 2,820,710 of record NZ_CP055055.1, on the reverse strand, counting down.
TGTCTCTGCTGCAGGGTTAATCGTCGTAACCTGATTAACTGAGACTGACGGCAACGCCAAATTGCCTGATGCGCTGCGCTTATCAGGCCTACAAGGTGAATTGCAATTTATTGAATTTGCACATTTTTGTAGGCCGGATAAGGCGTTTACGCCGCATCCGGCAACATAAAGCGCAATTTGTCAGCAACGTGCTCCCCCGCCACCGGCGGGGGTTTTTCTGTCCGCAATTTACCGGTAACCCCCAAATAACCCCTCATTTCACCCACTAATCGTCCGATTAAAAACCCTGCAGAAACGGATAATCATGCCGATAACTCATATAACGCAGGGCTGTTTATCGTGAATTCACTCTATACCGCTGAAGGTGTAATGGATAAACACTCGCTGTGGCAGCGTTATGTCCCGCTGGTGCGTCACGAAGCATTGCGCCTGCAGGTTCGACTGCCCGCGAGCGTGGAACTTGACGATCTGCTACAGGCGGGCGGCATTGGGTTACTTAATGCCGTCGAACGCTATGACGCCCTACAAGGAACGGCATTTACAACTTACGCAGTGCAGCGTATCCGTGGCGCTATGCTGGATGAACTTCGCAGCCGTGACTGGGTGCCGCGCAGCGTGCGACGCAACGCGCGTGAAGTGGCACAGGCAATAGGGCAACTGGAGCAGGAACTTGGCCGCAACGCCACGGAAACTGAGGTAGCGGAACGTTTAGGGATCGATATTGCCGATTATCGCCAAATGTTGCTCGACACCAATAACAGCCAGCTCTTCTCCTACGATGAGTGGCGCGAAGAGCACGGCGATAGCATCGAACTGGTTACTGATGATCATCAGCGAGAAAACCCGCTACAACAACTGCTGGACAGTAATCTGCGCCAGCGGGTGATGGAAGCCATCGAAACGTTGCCGGAGCGCGAAAAACTGGTATTAACCCTCTATTACCAGGAAGAGCTGAATCTCAAAGAGATTGGCGCGGTGCTGGAGGTCGGGGAATCGCGGGTCAGTCAGTTACACAGCCAGGCCATTAAACGGTTACGCACTAAACTGGGTAAGTTATAACGTCAGTAAATGCCGCACTTTAATTTTGACTACCAGGAGTTCTTAATGATGGTGCAGCACCTGAAAAGACGGCCATTAAGCCGCTATCTTAAAGACTTTAAACACAGCCAGACCCATTGCGCGCATTGCCGTAAATTACTCGACCGCATTACCCTCGTTCGCGACGGCAAAATAGTGAATAAAATCGAGATTTCCCGCCTGGACATGCTGCTTGATGAAAATGGCTGGCAAACGGAACAAAAATCATGGGCGGCATTGTGCCGATTCTGCGGTGATTTACATTGCAAAACGCAGAGTGATTTTTTCGATATTATCGGCTTTAAGCAATTTCTTTTTGAGCAAACTGAAATGAGCCCTGGTACGGTGCGTGAATATGTCGTTCGTCTGCGCCGTTTGGGGAATCATCTACACGAGCAAAATATTTCCCTCGATCCGCTGCAGGACGGTTTCCTTGATGAAATCCTCGCCCCGTGGCTGCCCACCACCAGCACCAACAATTACCGCATCGCATTACGGAAGTATCAACACTATCAGCGTCAAACGTGTACCGGACTTGTGCAGAAATCCTCCAGCCTGCCTGCTTCTGATATATATTAAATAAGAATAAGATGTAGCGGAGTTGTTTTTGTGTTTACAAACAATGGCTCTACACTGCAAACAGACATAACAACATTCGGGGTAAATATGAAATTAGCACATCTGGGACGTCAGGCATTGATGGGTGTGATGGCCGTAGCGCTGGTTGCGGGCATGAGCGTTAAAAGTTTTGCAGATGAAGGTCTGCTTAATAAAGTTAAAGAGCGCGGCACGCTGCTGGTAGGGCTGGAAGGCACTTATCCGCCGTTCAGTTTTCAGGGAGATGACGGCAAATTAACCGGTTTTGAAGTGGAATTTGCCCAACAGCTGGCAAAACATCTTGGCGTTGAGGCGTCACTAAAACCGACCAAATGGGACGGTATGCTGGCGTCGCTGGACTCTAAACGCATTGATGTGGTGATTAATCAGGTCACCATTTCTGACGAGCGCAAGAAAAAATACGATTTCTCTACCCCTTACACCATTTCCGGTATTCAGGCGCTGGTGAAAAAAGGTAACGAAGGCACCATTAAAACGGCTGCTGATCTGAAAGGCAAAAAAGTGGGTGTCGGTCTGGGTACCAACTATGAAGAGTGGCTGCGGCAGAATGTTCAGGGCGTCGATGTGCGTACCTATGATGATGACCCGACCAAATATCAGGATCTGCGCGTAGGCCGTATCGATGCGATCCTCGTTGATCGTCTGGCGGCGCTGGATCTGGTGAAGAAAACCAACGATACGCTGGCAGTAACCGGTGAAGCATTCTCCCGTCAGGAGTCTGGCGTGGCGCTGCGTAAAGGAAATGAAGACCTGCTGAAAGCGGTGAATGATGCAATTGCGGAAATGCAAAAAGACGGCACTCTGCAAGCTCTTTCCGAAAAATGGTTTGGTGCTGATGTGACCAAATAATCAGCATAATGACAAAAAAGGGCGCTTTCACTAGCGCCTTTTTTATTTACGCGTTTTCAGCGTGCATAATAAGAAAATCACAACAACACACATCGGAGGCTGTTATGCCACTGCATAATTTAACCCGTTTTCCACGGTTGGAGTTTATCGGCGCGCCAACGCCGCTCGAATATCTGCCGCGCTTTTCTGATTATCTTGGACGGGAAATTTTCATCAAACGGGATGACGTCACACCCATGGCAATGGGCGGCAATAAATTACGTAAGCTGGAATTTCTCGCGGCAGATGCCCTGCGCGAAGGTGCCGATACGCTGATTACTGCCGGCGCGATCCAGTCTAACCATGTGCGCCAGACTGCCGCAGTCGCGGCGAAACTCGGTCTGCACTGCGTGGCGCTGCTGGAAAATCCTATTGGCACAACCGCAGAAAACTATTTAACCAACGGCAATCGTTTGTTGCTGGATCTGTTCAATACCCAGATTGAAATGTGCGACGCACTGACCGATCCCAATGCCCAACTGGAAGAGCTGGCGACGCGAGTCGAAGCACAAGGCTTTCGCCCGTATGTCATTCCGGTTGGCGGTTCTAATGCTCTGGGCGCGCTGGGTTATGTGGAGAGTGCGCTGGAAATCGCGCAACAGTGTGAAGGGGCGGTTAATATTTCGTCGGTGGTGGTCGCATCGGGCAGTGCCGGAACTCACGCCGGATTGGCTGTTGGGCTGGAACACCTGATGCCTGAAAGCGAACTGATTGGCGTGACCGTGTCGCGTTCCGTTGCCGATCAATTGCCGAAAGTGGTTAACCTACAACAGGCGATTGCGAAAGAACTGGAGCTGACCGCATCAGCGGAAATTTTACTCTGGGATGACTATTTTGCACCTGGCTACGGCGTGCCGAACGACGAAGGCATGGAAGCAGTGAAATTGCTGGCGCGTCTGGAAGGCATTCTGCTTGATCCTGTGTATACCGGAAAAGCGATGGCGGGGCTGATTGACGGTATCAGTCAGAAACGCTTCAAAGATGAAGGGCCGATTCTGTTTATTCATACCGGCGGCGCGCCTGCGCTGTTCGCCTATCATCCCCACGTTTAGCTCCGGGAACGCTCATGCAAGAAAGTATACAACTGGTTATTGATTCCTTGCCGTTCCTGTTGAAAGGGGCTGGGTATACCCTGCAACTCAGTATCGGCGGCATGTTTTTTGGCTTACTACTCGGGTTTATTCTCGCGCTGATGCGCCTGTCGCCAATCTGGCCCGTGCGCTGGCTGGCGCGTTTTTATATCTCTATATTTCGTGGTACGCCGCTCATCGCACAACTGTTTATGATCTATTACGGCCTGCCGCAGTTTGGTATCGAATTAGATCCCATTCCGTCAGCAATGATTGGTCTGTCGCTGAACACTGCCGCCTATGCCGCCGAAACGCTGCGCGCCGCCATTTCTTCTATTGATAAAGGTCAGTGGGAAGCAGCTGCCAGTATTGGTATGACGCCATGGCAGACTATGCGTCGCGCGATTTTGCCACAGGCGGCGCGGGTGGCGTTGCCGCCGCTGTCGAACAGCTTTATCAGCCTGGTAAAGGATACGTCGCTGGCCGCGACAATCCAGGTGCCGGAGCTGTTCCGTCAAGCGCAGTTGATTACCTCGCGCACGCTGGAGGTGTTCACCATGTACCTGGCGGCTTCGCTCATCTACTGGATCATGGCGACAGTATTATCGACGTTGCAGAACCATTTTGAGAATCAACTTAATCGCCAGGAGAGAGAACCAAAATGAGTGCCATTGAAGTTAAGAACCTGGTGAAAAAATTTCACGGTCAGACGGTGCTGCACGGTATCGACCTCGAGGTAAAGCCTGGCGAAGTGGTGGCAATTATCGGTCCGAGTGGTTCCGGCAAAACCACGTTGCTACGCAGCATAAATCTGCTGGAACAACCGGAAGCGGGAACGATCACCGTTGGCGATATCACTATTGATACTGCACGTTCATTAAGTCAGCAAAAATCGCTGATTCGCCAGTTGCGTCAGCACGTCGGGTTTGTCTTCCAGAACTTTAATTTGTTTCCGCATCGTACGGTGCTGGAAAACATTATTGAAGGGCCGGTGATCGTCAAAGGCGAACCGAAAGAAGAGGCCACGGCGCGCGCTCGCGAGCTGCTGGCGAAAGTTGGGCTGGCCGGTAAAGAAACCAGCTATCCACGTCGTTTGTCTGGCGGTCAACAGCAGCGTGTTGCGATTGCGCGTGCGCTGGCAATGCATCCTGAGGTGATTTTGTTTGACGAGCCAACGTCAGCGCTGGATCCAGAGCTGGTGGGCGAAGTCCTGAACACAATCCGCCAGCTGGCGCAGGAAAAGCGCACGATGGTGATTGTGACGCACGAAATGAGCTTTGCCCGGGATGTTGCGGACCGGGCGATTTTTATGGACCAGGGGCGGATAGTCGAGCAGGGGGCAGCAAAAGCGTTATTTGCTGATCCCCAGCAGCCTCGCACCCGCCAGTTCCTCGAGAAGTTTCTGCTGCAATAATAAGAAAAAATCAGCCCCGACGATTCACCTGTCGGGGCGGGACGCCATTTCAAGCGTGATAAAACTGCTTAACAAATCAGCATAACTCATTAATAACATAAGAGAATGCGATGGCTTGCAAAAGTAATTCATTGCCTGAATAATATAAATTATATATAAATCTTATTTATGTGATAGTTTGAATTATCATTATAAATGATACTCACTCTCAGGGGCGTTGCGGTTTACTATGCAGGATACGGATTTTTTCAGCTGGCGTCGCACGATGCTGTTGCGTTTTCAGAGGATGGAGGCCGCAGAAGAGGTCTACCATGAAATAGAGCTTCAGGCTCAGCAGCTGGAGTACGATTACTATTCGTTATGTGTTCGCCACCCGGTACCATTCACGCGACCTAAAGTGGCTTTCTACACCAATTACCCTGAGGCGTGGGTTAGTTATTATCAGGCAAAAAACTTTCTCGCAATTGATCCGGTGCTGAACCCTGAAAACTTTAGTCAGGGCCATTTAATGTGGAATGATGACTTATTCAGCGAAGCACAGCCGTTATGGGAAGCCGCGCGCGCACATGGTTTACGCCGCGGTGTCACTCAGTATTTAATGCTGCCAAATCGGGCGTTGGGCTTTTTGTCCTTTTCCCGTTGCAGCGCTCGCGAAATACCCATTCTTAGTGATGAACTGCAATTAAAAATGCAGTTACTGGTGCGCGAAAGTCTGATGGCTCTGATGCGTTTAAATGATGAAATAGTGATGACGCCAGAGATGAATTTCAGCAAGCGCGAAAAAGAAATTCTGAAATGGACGGCGGAAGGGAAGACATCAGCAGAGATAGCGATGATTTTGTCAATCTCTGAGAATACGGTCAATTTCCATCAGAAAAACATGCAGAAAAAAATCAATGCACCAAATAAGACCCAGGTGGCCTGTTACGCGGCCGCTACTGGCTTAATTTGATCGCTTTTCTTTCTGCGTGCCAGATGCAAAAACCGGCTGAAAGGCACGCTCTCAGCCGGTTTTATATTACTGACGGTAGGCTTGTTTAATTTGCTTAACCGTTTTGGAAAATACTGCAGCCTGGGTTTCGTCTTCGATCAGCGCAAGCTGTTTTTCCATCTTTAACATCACGCGGCCCGCGTCAGCTTGTCCCATCGCCTGCAGCATCAGCGTCAGCATCGCTTTCAGGCAGGAGACTTCATTTGCCAGTTCTTGATTATTCTCGGCAGTAGAAAAATCAGGCGTACTCATTTATTTTCCTCGTCATGTTGCAATGAAAATTTGCGGTGAAAAATGTTAAGGCGGCGGAGTATACCATAAGCTTTGCTAAAAATAGCAGTGGTTGTTTTTTGAGCGTGATATCGGCAGTGCTATAAAATACGTTAATATAATGACCAATAAATATTTTTATCATGAATGTTTTTTGCCCGTATTGTTCGGGTTAATTAATGTTACATATTCAGCGGGCTGATTTTCATTTTTGCTGAATAAAGTCAATTTTTGTCACATTTCATCGCAGGGCTTACTGTGAAACGATCCCGGAAGCCGTTGGTGACGGGCGTGACCATAACTGTGGACAATCGAATTTACAAAAACGAGAGAAAAATCGAATACCCACCATTTTTAACGTTTCAAAGTTGCAATAAAAACCGCTAATATACGAATGACTAACTATCAGTAGCGTTATCCCTATTTCTGGAGATATTCCTTTGATCAACGTTCTACTTGTTGATGACCACGAACTGGTGCGCGCAGGGATACGACGCATTCTGGAAGATATAAAGGGTATAAAAGTCGTCGGTGAGGCATCGTGCGGTGAAGACGCCGTTAAGTGGTGCCGGGCAAATGCCGTTGACGTGGTGCTAATGGACATGAGTATGCCGGGCATTGGCGGTCTTGAGGCGACGCGTAAAATCGCGCGTTCCACAGCTGATGTCAAAATCATCATGCTTACCGTCCATACAGAAAACCCTTTACCAGCGAAAGTCATGCAGGCCGGTGCTGCGGGCTACCTCAGCAAAGGCGCGGCTCCGCAGGAAGTCGTGAGTGCGATTCGTTCTGTCTATTCAGGGCAGCGTTACATTGCTTCTGACATCGCTCAACAAATGGCGTTAAGCCAGATCGAACCAGAAAAAACAGAAAGCCCATTTGCCAGTTTGTCTGAACGTGAATTGCAGATTATGCTGATGATCACCAAGGGCCAGAAGGTCAATGAGATCTCAGAACAGCTCAATCTCAGTCCGAAAACGGTGAACAGCTACCGCTATCGAATGTTCAGTAAACTAAACATTCATGGCGATGTTGAGCTGACTCACCTGGCAATTCGCCATGGTCTGTGTAATGCGGAGACATTATCAAGTCAGTGAGTGATCAGTTTGACGCAAAAGCGTTTTTAAAAACCGTAACCAGCCAGCCAGGCGTTTATCGCATGTACGATGCTGGTGGTACGGTTATCTATGTCGGCAAAGCGAAAGACCTGAAAAAACGGCTTTCCAGCTATTTCCGTAGCAACCTCGCTTCGCGCAAAACCGAAGCGCTGGTCGCCCAGATCCAGCAAATTGATGTAACGGTTACTCATACAGAAACCGAAGCGCTGTTGCTGGAACACAACTACATCAAACTCTATCAGCCGCGTTACAACGTTTTGCTACGCGATGATAAATCTTATCCCTTTATCTTCCTGAGTGGCGATACCCACCCGCGTCTGGCGATGCATCGTGGTGCGAAGCATGCCAAAGGTGAATATTTTGGCCCGTTCCCGAATGGCTATGCCGTACGTGAAACACTGGCGCTACTGCAAAAGATATTCCCCATCCGCCAGTGCGAAAATAGTGTTTATCGCAATCGCTCGCGTCCGTGTCTGCAATATCAGATAGGGCGCTGTCTGGGACCGTGCGTTGAAGGACTGGTGAGTGAAGAAGAATACGCTCAGCAGGTCGAGTATGTGCGCCTGTTTTTGTCTGGCAAAGATGATCAGGTGCTTACGCAACTCATTAGCCGTATGGAAACTGCCAGCCAGAATCTGGAGTTTGAAGAAGCGGCACGTATTCGCGACCAAATTCAGGCGGTGCGACGCGTCACCGAAAAACAGTTTGTGTCCAATACCGGCGACGACCTTGACGTTATTGGTGTGGCGTTCGATGCGGGCATGGCTTGTGTCCACGTATTGTTCATTCGTCAGGGCAAAGTGCTCGGCAGCCGCAGCTATTTCCCGAAAGTGCCTGGCGGTACGGAACTGAGCGAGGTGGTAGAAACCTTCGTAGGCCAGTTCTATTTACAAGGCAGCCAGATGCGCACCTTACCGGGTGAGATCCTGCTCGATTTTAATCTTAGCGATAAAACGCTGCTCGCCGATTCCCTTTCAGAACTGGCGGGACGCAAGATTAATGTTCAAACCAAACCTCGCGGCGATAGGGCGCGTTATCTGAAACTCGCGCGCACCAATGCGGCGACGGCCTTAACCAGCAAACTTTCGCAGCAATCTACCGTTCACCAGCGACTGACCGCGCTTGCCAGCGTGTTGAAATTGCCGGAAGTGAAGCGGATGGAGTGCTTTGACATCAGCCATACCATGGGCGAACAAACCGTCGCTTCCTGTGTGGTGTTTGATGCTAACGGCCCGCTGCGTGCGGAGTATCGGCGCTATAACATTACAGGCATCACGCCGGGCGATGATTATGCGGCGATGAATCAGGTGCTGCGTCGGCGTTATGGTAAAGCCATTGACGACAGTAAGATCCCGGATGTGATCCTTATCGACGGCGGCAAAGGCCAGCTTGCGCAGGCGAAAAATGTCTTCGCCGAACTGGATGTCTCATGGGATAAAAATCATCCGCTGCTACTTGGCGTTGCCAAAGGAGCAGATCGTAAGGCTGGGCTGGAAACGCTGTTCTTTGAGCCGGAAGGTGAGGGATTCAGTTTGCCGCCAGATTCTCCCGCGCTGCATGTTATCCAGCATATTCGCGATGAATCACATGATCACGCGATTGGCGGGCACCGTAAAAAACGGGCGAAGGTCAAAAATACCAGTTCCCTGGAAACCATTGAAGGCGTCGGGCCAAAACGCCGGCAAATGTTGTTGAAATATATGGGCGGTTTGCAAGGTTTACGTAACGCCAGCGTCGAGGAAATTGCAAAAGTGCCGGGTATTTCGCAAGGTCTGGCAGAAAAGATCTTCTGGTCGTTGAAACATTGATGTCTCTGTAGCAACATAGGGGTAATCTTACTGACAACAGATAGTTACCCGTCATTATGCAATTTAATATCCCTACGTTGCTTACACTGTTCCGTGTCATCCTTATCCCATTCTTTGTATTGGTCTTTTATCTGCCTGTCACCTGGTCGCCGTTTGCCGCCGCGCTCATTTTCTGCGTCGCGGCGGTGACTGACTGGTTCGATGGTTTTCTGGCACGCCGCTGGAACCAGAGTACCCGGTTTGGTGCTTTCCTTGACCCTGTCGCAGATAAAGTTCTCGTGGCTATCGCCATGGTGCTGGTAACCGAGCATTATCACAGCTGGTGGGTGACCTTACCGGCGGCAACGATGATCGCCCGTGAAATTATTATTTCTGCGCTACGCGAATGGATGGCGGAGTTGGGTAAACGCAGTAGCGTGGCTGTCTCCTGGATTGGGAAAGTGAAAACCACTGCCCAGATGGTGGCGTTGGCCTGGCTGCTGTGGCGTCCGAACATTTGGGTTGAGTACGCCGGTATTGCACTTTTCTTTGTGGCTGCGGTACTGACTCTGTGGTCAATGTTGCAATATTTGAGCGCTGCGCGTGCAGATTTGCTTGAACAGTGATCGTTTCGGCGTAATTTTCAGCAAACAATCAAAAGTGGTGAAAAATATCGTTGACTCATCGCGCCAGGTAAGTAGAATGCAACGCATCGAACGGCGGCACTGATTGCCAGACGATAATAAAATCAAGTGATTAACTGATTGCTTGATGAATGCGGGAATAGCTCAGTTGGTAGAGCACGACCTTGCCAAGGTCGGGGTCGCGAGTTCGAGTCTCGTTTCCCGCTCCAGTTTAAAAGACATCGGCGTCAGCGGATGTCTGGCTGAAAGGCCTGAAGAATTTGGCGCGTTAACAAAGCGGTTATGTAGCGGATTGCAAATCCGTCTAGTCCGGTTCGACTCCGGAACGCGCCTCCACTTTCTTCCCGAGCCCGGATGGTGGAATCGGTAGACACAAGGGATTTAAAATCCCTCGGCGTTCGCGCTGTGCGGGTTCAAGTCCCGCTCCGGGTACCATGGGAAAGATAAGAATAAAATCAAAGCAATAAGCAGTGTCGTGAAACCACCTTCGGGTGGTTTTTTTGTATCTTCTTTTTCATTTCCGAAGATGCGTCCGAAGATGATTTTTCTCTGGACGCATCATCATTCATTTTCTCTGGCCACCAACTACGGGCACTACTTTAACTTTTCGGTCATATGCTGCTGTCTGTCGTGGGTTCTTATGCCCGGAAATTGCTTGCTTCTCTTCCAGGCTGCCTTCCAGATCAGAGATACCTTTTGCTTTCAGATCATGAAATGTGAAGTCTATTTGCAGATGAGGATATTTTTCCTGTGCTGCCGCTTTGACATCACGCCAACGAGAGTTAAAACCATCACGGGTGTACTTGCCTCCGGTAGTTTGATGAATCACAAACAGGCTACTGATTCCCGGTTTTAATGGCAGAGAACGAGCCAGAGCTATCGCTTTCTGCAGACGAGGCGACCAGGCTTTGATTTGCTTAACGCCGGTTTTTCCCTGACGAATGTAGATCCCTGAATCGAACAGCTGGTCTTTCTGCAATGAAAGTACATCACTCTGTCTGGCCACGCATAAGTAGGCAATCTCCATTGCCACGCGAACAACATCAGGAGATACTTCATAAACGGCCTGATATTCTTCATCCGTAATATAACGTTCGCGTGCTGTCTCTTTAAACTGCTTAACTCCCTGACAAGGATTCCTCTGGACATAACCTCGCTCATAACCCCAACGGAATACCCTGGACATAAAGCTTTTTTCCCTGTTTGCCTGAGTTCGGCTTGATAAACCGCGTTGATCCATATAGCGCCGAATATGTTCAGGTTTGATTTTATCCGGGTCGATCTTCCCGAAGACAGGCAGAACTTTTCCGGAATATTTTGTGTAGTCTTTCCTGGTTTCGACTGCCAAATCCATAAAATCAGGGGAGGTCATGAATTGTTCCGCGAGCGCCTGAAAAGTATTTCTTTCTTTTTCGTCACCGACCGCTTTTTCATATGCCAGCCATACGGCTGATCGTGGCGCATCCAATGCGCACAGGCGTATCGCTTTGTTATCTTTATTCCTGAATTCGTAGGCCGCTTTGCCCTGGTAAACACGAGGCGGCATCCAGTTATCTGCTGGGTTCTTTCTCTTTCCGGCCATTAAATATTGCTCCAAAATCAGGTTCATCTTCTTTTCGCGTCGTCACCTCCTGTAAATTGCGAAATTTTATTGGGTTCAAGAAATGGCCCCAGGTTGTTTTTGGGTGCCCGTCAGCCCTTTCCATGAAGAAAATTCCAGCCCGGCGAAGAGCCTCACATTGCTTTGATTTAAGTGGGCTTCCCGTCAGCTCGACCATTTCTTCTCTGGTGATTATGTCGTGATCGCTTCTCATGGTCTTTCCTCATTATGTAGCTTATTGCGTCATCTGCCGCCTTGCAGGCACGGGCAATATCAGACTCGGTCAAAGCCTGTTTCCTGACGCTGGCCGACAGTCGGCCAATTTTGATATCAAATGCGGAGAGCAGAGTTGCTCCCGGTTGCCATCGCAGCATTGTGATCCTCCGGTTACTGGTGAATCGCAATGCTAGCGATGGTGAGTTTTTATTTCTGATTAGGCGTAATCAGTTCTGGTGGGGGGAATGCCGATTTCTCCCGCGTGACCTTAATGTTTTCTGGCAGGTGTAGCCCAAGTTCGCAGCGACTCCGTGCTTCAATAATGCCATTGGTACCATCGGCAAGTACCAGGTGAACCGCGTCACCACGCTTTAATGTGAGTTTAAGCATTAGCGTACCCTCAGCGAACGTTCGCCGCGTTCCAGATGTGCGCCTGGTACCGGGTTTAATAACTCGGCTGGTGGTGTTTCTCCACGCGCCAGTATTTCGGCGGCAACCGCCTCCGCAGATTCAATCACTTCTTTAATGGCTCGCTTGTTTGGTGTAATAACCGTTTCTACATCAACAAGTGACACGCCTTCATACTCATCCGGGATCTTATCTTTGCTATCGATAATTACCCGGATAGCCCCCTGTGCATCAGTAAATGTGTTTTTTGCGGTTTTCAGTTTATCCAGGCCAGCAGCTTGCAGGCAGGTGAGCATATGCTTCCGAATTGCTTTTTCCTTGCCTTCAAATGACGTCTTACGGGTAGCCAGGCGAGACATTTCTTCAGCGCAGGTACTGGCATTGCCCTGTAAATTGCGGCAGATGACCATCATGGCGTCCAGTTTGTCTCCCAGTTCTCCTTCCATACCTTCAAGCGTGTCGGCGATCATCTCTGGCGTCAGTTCGTCGGAGGTTTCCAGCAGGTCAATCAGGCTGGCATATTCTTTTGCAATAGCGATAGCGGTGCTCATGCTGTTTGCTCCTGTGCAGCGGTGATGGCGGCGAGGCGTTCGGTTTTAATGTCGGTGATACGGCGCAGACGTGATCCCAGATACGATGAATATTCTTTATCGCCTTTGGCTTCCGCTGCTTTCCGGTGTACATCCACTTCGCGGGCGATGAGGCCAAATACCTTGTTTACTTCGTTGGTGGTTACCGCGGCGGCCAACGTATTGGCAACGTTGATAAGCTTCTCATCCAGTTCCTTACGAAGACGGGTAGCATCTTCCGCATTCTCGCTGGCATTCTTGATATCAAACTCAGCTTTATTCCTCTGGCGATATTCCGGATTGTCGTACAGGCCCATGAAAATATCGGCGCTGAATCCGAGAGGGGATAGCGCTTTCTTAACAGCATCCGTCCAGGATTTCTTCGGCGCTTCGCCGTCGCTTGTTGGTCCGTATTTAGTGTCGTAGATATAAGGTGTGCATCCGTAAGCCTCGGACTCACCGCGCACCCCATTCAATATGTACCAGACTCTAACTTTCATGGTGTGGTGCATTTCACATAGGTACCCGCCAACTCCGTCTTGAATCAGATCCCATTCTATTTTTTCACCAACCTGTTTTTTGCGAACTATCGGTGCGCCTTTATCAAAACGCTCTTCCACCACCTCTACACCCCAGCCAATACCAAACGGCCCAAATTCGCGAGTCGCTTTCATCGCTATATAAGTGCCGTTGATGGATGTGCCGCCGCCGTTCTGAGAGAAAGCTTTGGTGAAGCGCTCATCGGTTTTGAATACGTTCTTCCACAATGCCAGGTTATCCGTGTCGCCGGAGTCCTTTAACTCCGTTTCGATAGCTGAGATTGCATTCTGCCGCTTGTGCTCTTCGGTATGGATCCGCTCAACCAGCGCGTCAACGTTCTGCACCAGATCCTTTACCTGCTCGCTAAGTTTTTCTTGTGGAGGAGTCTCTTCTGCCGGGGTAATAGCTGCAGGTTCCCTCTGTGATACGGCGTTATTTTCAGGTACGTCATACACATGGCGAGGCGTGACAAACTGCTCACGCAACTGCTGCAAACTACGTTCTCCAGCATTTGCTGCTTCGCTTTTTTCGCCCTGATTTGAGGGTGTTTCTGACATCATCCCATCAATTGAGAATCGTCCGCCGCCGTGGTTGGTGACTTTTACATCATCCTTTGGTGCTGTTTCCTTTGGCTTCTCTTCAACAGTATTTGCATCACGCTGCCCGTTAGCTTGCAGCCAGTTGTCGATGTGACTGCGCAGGGATTGCGGGAAGTGGTACGTGTCTTTTGCGGGGGCGCTCTGAATAACACCGAATACTGATGCGCGGTCATAGGCAAGGATCTGATCCGTTGTGCGCAAGGCCATTGACCAGCGTTTAAAATCCTCCCGATCCTGGCTGATTATTTCGTCTGCCGCTTTCAGGACGCTGGGGGTGATTTTTTCCGGGCCAACGGGTAACAGGGCGCAGGCAATTTCACGATCCAGTGTGGCGTGAGTCTGTTGGTAAGGACGTGCGGATGCTGTTTCTGGTTTTACCTCCGGCAGCATTTCATCGCGTTTACCGGGATTCTCTACCCATTTTTTTATAAATTTGGAGATAGTCCAACTGGTCGGGTTTTGTTCCTGGGTATCGCAACTTGCCAAAATTGCATGTACCAGATTATTCAATCCAGCAATATGCATGTACTCGATGGGCTTACACGCCACCATGGCATCAAGAACGATGCGGTTAAACGCGTCAACCTCATCCTCACTGTCAGTATCACTGTTGTCGAGCATCTCCAGGTATTCACGCGTCTGCGCAAGCAATTCACTGTCGACTTCGTTGGCGTCGTGGCTGAACAGCAGAACGGCGGCGAATCGTTCACGAGCCGGCAGTTTCATCAGGTCGTTAACCTGTGCGATATCTGCTGAACCGCTATCTACAACGGGGGTGTTAACTACCCATTTTTCGCCATCAAAACTGTGTTCTGTGGCGAACGTCTCATCAAACTCACCAACGCCTGGGCGCGGTTGGCCCGGGGCATCTTCCCAGATTTTAGGTTTGAAATAGTTGTCGCCGTGGTCAGGGTAGGCTTCCCACAATTTGCCGATGATGATGTTCTCGGCAACTTTTTTGTTAGGGGCGTCGATGGCGATGGCCAGCGCCGGGATCGCGCCGTTTTTGAGCGCGCCTTTTTTCGCTTCTAACAAGCCGTTAAAAATGGTCATTGGTCTTTCCTCATTACAGGTCAGTGGTTTTTAGTAGGGGAGCTCATCGGTATCTGGCGTGTATTCGATGCAAAGTAACTGCTGGATTTTGTCATCGATAGCAGCAATACGCTGTTGAGCGTCGGCGGCTGTATTCTGTTTTTGCTCACGCAGCTGCTCAACCTGTAAACCGATGATGTCGATTAGCTGGGGCTGGTTGACGGTAATTTCAATTTCGCGGCTTTCCAGAAGGATGTACCTGTCTGGAAAATTTTTTGACATATCAACGGTTGCAATAAACAGCTTTTCATGGCTGAAAGTTGAAGTTGCATAATGAATAAAGAGTGTTACTGGGATGGTGCGCGCTTCCATAGCGACTCCTTGGTGATGTATACTCAGAACCGATCAGCGAATATTGATCAGCTTCCATAGCGTCAGTGTCGTTGGTCTTTCCTCATCACAAGTTTGGTCACTTGTGATAAATCCGAATGGTTTGGTCCCCGTTCGGGGTAACTGGCCCGCCTTGTGCGGGTCTTTTGCTATCTAAAGGGTGCCGGTTACGTTTCCGGCGTCGTTATGTTTCCATCACGACCGTACGGGGCTGGTCTTTCCTGTTTTGAGCTGGTCAGGCTCATGGTCAACGCTGGTCAGGCGTGGTACTTCCTCCGGTCTTTCCCTGGTGTCACGCTGCGGGTTTGGCCTCTCCTGTTGGGGACTCAGGCACAGCGATAAAACCTGGCTGTGTGAAAAAATGGCCCATCGTGCGGACTGGGCAAAGACTAAACACAGCAAATTGATGATGGGCGCCCGGAATCGAACCGGGTAACGGGCAGGGAGTTCCCGTTAAACACCTGTTCACCACAACCGGGAGCGCACTCCGCCATTTCAAAATTTAACGACAAAGCTCAAAGTTGAGTCGATGAAGTGCGCTCTCGTGTTGTAGCCAGGACTCTTCCCTGGTGGTCACACCGTATCGCCTTGATGGTGAATCAATCGCTCATACCTGGCTGTGGCTTGCACATTCCGGCTACCTGCTATGGAGACAACGCGTTAAGGCTCCGCTTCCATCCAGACCGCTTCGACACATGTGCCATATGCCGGCGAAGTCTTTCCCTCTGTCATCGTGTTGGCGCCGACGCGCAAAATTTGATGCCGTCTTTCCGGCTGTCAGAACGTGTTTCTGAACAACTGCCGCTGGGTAAGCGTTGTTGATGAAAGTGACTTTACAATTTGTATTTGTAATGGTCAACGTATTTTTAAAAAATAATTTGTAGTTAGGGGCAAAAAAATATTCACTGTGTAAAGGTGTTTTTGTGTTAGGGGGAAAGTTGCATGCCAGCAGCGGCTGGCCTGGAAATTTGAACTGAACTATTTTGTCTGGTTTTTGGCTTCAAGTAGTTCTTTTAGCAGTAGATCGAAGTGCTCTCTTTTTTCTTTTAGCTCATTGATTAATTTATTTTTTTCGCTCTCAGGCAGTCCTCTGAATAGTTGCAGTAGAGCCTGTTCTTGCGGGGTTAGTTCTTGATTGTAATTACCCGGGTGTAGCGTGGATTCATCCAAATATTCCCCTTCATTCATGAAGAAAAAATGAACAGGGTGTCCGGTCACTTTTGCTAGCTTGTCTAATTTATCTTTTCTTGGAGTTACCCCATTACACCATGCCTGAACTGATTGAGCCGTAACCCCAATATGGCGAGCTAACTCAGATTGAGACCAGCCTAAGTCTTTTAGAATCCGTTGTAGTCGGCTAGCAAAAGCCATGTTTTTCGTTTTTGTGTTCATACCGTAAGGATACAAGGTTTAATTGTAGGGAGCATTGCAAATATAATTTGTAATTACAGTTATGATTTGTAATGATGGCGCGGACACAAGGAGTCCATATGGATAAACAACTGCAAGACAAAATTCTTTCCGTAATGAGTCAATCCGAGTTAGGGCGGCGATTAGGGAAAAAACCACAAACGGTAAGCCTCTGGTTCAAAGGAAGGGTTCCCGGTGAAGAGGTTTTGCGCACATCTGAAGCTCTAGAATGGCGCGTGACCCCCCATGATCTTAGACCGGATCTTTACCCAAACCCAGATGACAGCTTGCCTAAAACGAAAGCAGCTTAACTGTTGGTGAGCCCCAAATCTGATTAAGCGTAATCAATTTTTAGCGACAGGAGACGCTATGGAAAACCAAGAGGAATTACAAAAAGAGATTTTGACCTGGGCGGCAAGGGCAGGGCAGGAACTCGTCACGATTGAAATCTGCCGGGCCTGGTTCAGTCAGGGACGCAATGATGAGTTGAGACTACATGAATTTGAGGACGCGGACGGCAATGTGGACTGGAGAGCCATCAACAACAATCGGCAGAAAATCTTTCGCTGGTTACGTGGCGAGACAACGGCGGCGCGCCGAAAAACTCAGGTGCTGGCCAGTGTGATGAAAGCCGTGCTACCCGCAGAACGGCGGGCGCGTCTGGAGTCGCCGGGCGATCCCGTTTTGCTGGCAACGCTGGCGGCAAAAGAAGGGGTGGAAGCGATTAACGCTGTACATCTCCACTTCGCGCCAGAGATAACTATTCAGGAAATTGACGAAGCAATAGCGGCGCTGGTAGCGACGCGAGGGGCAGTGATAAGCACTGCGCAAGGCCATCATGCATGAGCGCTTGACCAGCGTTTAACTTATACCGAGGAAAGACCGATGTTAAGACATATTGACCGCATTACTTGGCGTAACGGCTGGCACCTGAATGGGCGCCCGGCACATGTTGCAGAGATCCGCCCCATATTCGATGGCCGCGTCGCAGCCGCACGTTCTGTGTGGGAAAAGTACGAAGAAGAAAAAGCGAAACTGCGTGAGCAAAATCTCTCTGGTGCTGCCTATGAGGCTGGCTGTCGCGTTCTCTCAGAGGCTTTGGGCATATGAACATCCTCCCGTTACTTGATAGACCCATAGCCTTC
This sequence comes from Shigella dysenteriae, assembly GCF_022354085.1. Lineage (NCBI taxonomy): Bacteria > Pseudomonadati > Pseudomonadota > Gammaproteobacteria > Enterobacterales > Enterobacteriaceae > Shigella > Shigella dysenteriae. The sequence goes on along the minus strand of NZ_CP055055.1, from coordinate 2,802,924 downwards.
CAGAGAAGTTTTATCCGTCTTGAAATGGGCGTGACTGCCGCATTGTTTCTGTCGCAGTTGACGTACTGGACAAACAGAACAACTGACGACGGCTGGGTATATAAAACCCAGGATGAGTGGGAAGAGGAAACAGGGCTTTCACGATACGAGCAGGAGGGCGCCCGCAAAAAACTACGTGGTCTCGGCATCTTGCTGGAACGTAAACAGGGCTTGCCTGCCAGGCTGTACTACAAAATCGATAATGATGTGTTGTGCCAGCTACTTACGTCCGCATACAAGGATGCGGAAAAACCACATACAGGGGAGGGGAAAACCACCAGGCCTGTACGTGGAAAACCAACAAACATTCTTACAGAGAATACTACAGAGATTACTACAGAGATTACTACAGAGATTATTACTGATGGTGAATCGGCTGACGCCGACACCCAACAACCTGTCGACCAGAGAATAAATTATCAGGTAATACTCGACACCTATCACGAGATTTTGCCAGAAATGCCACCAGTGAAAATCCTCACTGATAGCAGAAAAAAACAACTTCGCTCTTTCTGGAAAAAATTCAATTTCAATGAGTCCCGTTGGCGGGCCTATCTGGAATTTATCGGTGGTAATTGTCGCTGGATGCTGGAGGACAGGCCGAATGGCAAGGGAGGGTTCTGGCGACGCAAGAATCTTGATTACCTGATTACCGAACGCTGCTACGTTTCTGTCAAGGAAGAACGCGCAAATGATAAATAACGCGATTGCACTGTACAGCGTTGACGCAGAACAGGCTGTTCTGGGCTGTCTGATGCTGAATACCGACCATGACAGAACCAATGCGGTATTTGCGTTACTGAAACCGGAAACGTTTTATATCAATGCTCACCAGGTTATCTACCGGGAGATTAGAGGATTATTCCAGGCCGATAAACCAACTGACCTGATAACACTGACCGAACAGATGGAATCGAAGGGGCTGTATGAGCGCGTGGGGGGATTCGCATACCTGGCTGAAATGAGTAAGGCGGCGATACCGGCCTCAATGGTCAACTACGCGAAAATTGTACGTGAAAAAGCCATTCTTCGTTATGCCGTGGAAAAGTTGAATTCTTGTCTGGAGATTATGACCCAGCCTGCAGATATGACTGCTACTGACAGGATCACCGCCGTTCAGCAAGTGATTGGGCAGGTAGCTGAACATGCCCGTACCGGGCATAAGGGCGGTTTGCGTCCGGCAAGTGAAGTCGTCGATGACTGGATAAATGACCTTGATCGCCGTTTCAATGATCCAGCACATGCAGCCGGACTAACGCTCGGAATCGAAAGCCTTGATCGCTTAATGGCACCAAAGCAGGCGTTAAGAGGTTCATTGGTCGTTATTGGTGCCCGGCCAAAAATGGGCAAGACAGCCGCGTTTAATAAAATTGCGGTGCATTTTGCTCTGAATCATCGTTTGCCGACGCTGGTATTTAGCCTGGAAATGACTGACAGAAGTCTCATTGAACGCATGGTTGCGCAGGAGGCAAAGGTCAATTCGGAGATTTTTTATCTTGGTCCTAACGATGAATCTGAATTGAGTCTCGCAATAGCAAAGGCGGGGGAGATTGCCGAATCCAACATGATGATTGACAGCACGGCAGGTGTAACCCTTGCGCATATTGTCGCTGAATGTCGAAAAGTTAAACGGATGCGTGGCTCGGTTGGCCTGGTGGCAATTGACTATTTGACGCTGATGAAGACCGAATCGGCAGAGCGTAGGGATATTGCGTATGGCGATATCACAACCGGGCTGAAGAACCTGGCAAAAGAGCTGGATTGTGTTGTGGTCCTGCTGACGCAACTTAACCGAAAACTTGAAGAACGAGCAGATAAGCGGCCTAACCCGAGCGACAGTAAAGATACCGGGCAGATCGAACAAGATTGCGATGTCTGGATTGGCCTCTATCGCGATGCTGTTTATAACGAAAATGCCGACCCACATCTCATGGAAATGTTGCTACGTCTGAACCGCGAGGGGCCATCGGGAACAGCCTACGCCCTGATGAAAAATGGCTCAGTTATTGATATCAGCGATGAGGAGGTTTATCGCCGAACCAGCGACCGCTCAGAAAAAAATAAGCGTTATTCCCGTAGCGATAATTCTCGCACAAATGAATTTTAACCACGTCTGACCAGCGTGAAATAACCGAGGAAAGACCAATGACCACCACTCCAGGCAAATTAGAGTACCCGTCGGACAAAGGACACATAGACGACGGTAAAAACTATCTCGACGTCATTTTGTGGAATATGAACGTCGGGCCACGCGCGCGCACTCGTGCGGTTTTTGTGCCAAGACCCAAAGCAGGCAATTTTTCAACACCAGCTCAAACTGCTCGTCAGGCATCCGTAGCCGCAGCGCCAGCAGTGAAACGTAAGGGCAAAACGCACACCGGGATCGCGATTCGCAGAAATGGTGAGCGGCAAGTGAAACTCCACGAAACAGCGACAACCTGGTGTGCCTCACCGCATGAAACTTACGACAAGATAACCGGACAGCGCATTGGTGCGCCTGGTCGCTGTCGCCTGCTGCTGAGTTCCATCACTCCGATAGCAAAGAAAGGGGCGTGATATGGCCGGGCAATCAGATTACCTGCCGCCCGGCTTACCACTCAACCGCGCCAAATGGCCCCAGGAATACCAGCTTAAAGAGCACTACGACATGCGAGCGGCGGCGCTGATCCGCCAACTCTTTGAGAAACGTATTCCGAGGGGAAGCGTGATTGAGCAAATCGGAATGACGCCGGATACGTACCAGGAATTTTTCAGAGAGCGTCTGAACTACTGGAGAGGGGTGATGGAGCAATGAAATACAAACGGTGGGTGCGTGCGGAAGTCGTAATCATCAAACAATGTGCAGGCAGCATGACAGTTGAACGTATAGGGCAGCTTATTGGCAGAACCGGTGCAGCGGTACGCACAAAAGCGCGCGAGCTGAAAATCTGTATGTATCTGCGGGGTAATTATCACCAGTCAGCAAAATACTGCCAGGAGGATATCGAGCTGGCAAGGGAATTACATCAGTCGGGTATTAATCGCCAGGATATCGCAGAAAAACTCGAAATGCCGATCGGAGCGGTGAATCAGTTTGTTTATTTTGAGCGGAGGATTTCATGAAAGAACTTTTTCTGGCATTTGTGCCCCGGTTTATTAATGACCAGATCGCACTGACTGATAATGGTGAACAATATGAAATTGCCTGCAGCATGGTGGATGTGAATCCGGGCGAACGGTATGACGCGATGTGTGACCTGAAAATATTCACCTGGCTGGGTTGGGCCATTCCGTGTGGAGAACCAACAAATATTCGCCCGTTTGAGAGCAGGGAGGCTGTATGAGTGAATTGAAAATACGAATGAACCCAAGTCGCAAGGCGATCAAATTTGCGCACTGTGTCTTGCAGATGGCTGAAGGTGAATGTTATATAAAAGAGTGTCATGGATAACAAGGCACTCACTATCAATGATTATCTGTTAAAAAAGCAATCGACAAGGAGTTGAAATGCAGACTCAATTAAAGGTTAAAGGCGGTTATAGTCATTTTTTCTTCGCCAATATTGAAGTCTCACAAAGAGAGTCAAATGGCGGTTTGGTTGTCGTTAGGGATGTTAATATACCTATTACAACAACAACTCTCTCTCTGTTAGAGAATTACGCTGTAGGGCAGGTGTTGACGTTAGAACAAAAGAATGGCGATTTTTTTGATGTGTATTACGTTGGAACTGATGGGAATAACTTTCAGTTTTCAACGCACTGCTAATTTATCAAGGCCCTGTGAGCAGGGCCTTCGAAAGCCTACTAAAGTCTGTTTCATAGAGAGAGTTATTTGCGATTAAAAAGGTATTTGGTCACAACCAGCACGATAGAGAATACATCTTTCAAAGTACCGCCCATATAAAACAGTTACATATGCACTTGATGACTAAGCTGGCACCAGGTTAACACCAGGCGCCAGCTTGAAGGAGACTTCAGTTATTGGTTTCTGAGGAAAGCGATTCTTGAAAGGGTCATTTGCGTCTGGCAGTCGACCATTTTCTTGACTTCAGCATCTGTTCCCTGCATTGAAACTTTACCGCACATAGCATCCTTAGTTTTGATCCACTGGCGCTGAGAAGGCAGCAACTCTTTTTTCTTCGCCGGGGTTAACTTGCTCCAGACGGTATTCAAATCAGAGTCAGCATTTGCAAATGCCATTCGGGACTGATCAAGGCTTTCAGATTTTTGCGGCTGAAGTTGTGCCTGCCTCTCTTTTTGCTTCTCCGCCTCATACCTGGCCTGTTCCTGTGCCCTGAGTTGCACCTGTTGTTCCGCTTCAATTTGACTCTGTTGGGCATCCTTAGCCTGCTGGATTTTCTGCTGCTCAACGATCGGGTTGATAATGGAAAGCGATGTCAGTAAAGCGGCGCCCACTGATATCGGATTATCAGAAGAGGTTTTTACAAAAACGTTTTTCTGATCGTCGGTCGCCTGCACGGTGTAGGTGATACGTTTTGAAAAGGCGTTTGCGTTGTTCTCCAAAAACAGATTTTCCATTTGCTTATCGAGATTACGATTAAAATTCTTTCTGTAAGCATCAGAAAGCTGGATGTACTCGTTCGCAGGTAGAGTCATCGTCACGGTCCCTTCACAAGTTTTCATTGTGCTGCCCGTGTCACTTGATGTTGTGGAGATTTCAGAGATGGCTAGTTTGATCTTGTCCAATGTGCTTCGTTTGGTCTGATTAGTGACATCAGGGTATTTATCGACCTGTTCAGAGAGTCCTTCATAAGCAGATTTTTTTAACAAATCCATAAGTGCTGACTGGGTTATTTCCGAAGAACAGCCGATCACATCTTTTTTGTTATCACAGCCTGTAAGGGCAATGGCGAGTAAGAGTACTGAGTATTTTAATCTCATGAATTCCCTTTAGAGTAAGGATTGGTTTTTAAGACGCGGTCTGTAATCAGTTCCGAGAGCTACAGTAAACAACGCTGAGCACTGAACGCATCACAGGCAAGGTAAAAGGTGATATCGGCAAAGGCTGTGAAACCTTTAATTCAACAGATGGGAACGGTATGCACAGGATCCTGTAACGACGCTCCCAAAACCGGAAACCTGCAGGGCATGTTTTCGCTGCTGAACTTAATATACGAACCTGCACTATCATGAACATATTTTATATCGTTATACCCCGAGTGATTGTGCCCGGCAATGGATAGTGTCCTGGAGGAACTATTTCTACTGTAAAAGGTAGACATTTAATTTCAGTGTGGAATTATTCCCTGCTGTTAATAACCATGGCTGTATATGGCACCGAGTAGGCATTGATTTTTTTTAAATTCAATTGCGTTATTAAAATTACTTCATTTTTTATTTTAAAGTACAGCCTGCCCGAAATGCACTGCTAATTTCAACATATTCCGCTCTGGCCGTACCTCTAAGTTTCTGAGACTCACGTTCAAAACTCGCCAAATCTTCCTTACATTTTGCCGAAGTAGACTGGAATCCTTTCCCGCACATCTGAAATGTGACTGTCGGATCCGCAAATCGGGTACGCTGGGCGTAAGCCTGGCAAACAGCGGATGCCCTCGCTTGTTTTTGTCGTGGGCTTAACGGGCGTGCTGGTGTAGCCTGTTCTGCCCTCTCCATTTTCAGGCGGTAGCAGCTTAAATTACGAGAGGCGATCACCTTTTTAATAGCCTGGGCGCGGCGATAATTTTCATTAAATTCAGGATGAGATGATGGATTAAGGTTGAGCAATGGCTCTATATTATCTTCTGCCTGGCAAAGCTGTGAATCGGTGTACTGCGCAAGTTTTGCCGCCTCGATTGCAGCCGGATCTGGTTGTGAATTTTTTGGGGTATGGCTTACACATCCGGACAGCGTAAATCCAGCGGTCAGTGCTAAGATGATTTTTGATATTCCGTTCATTTTCTATTCCTGTTTCGATGTTTTGGTGGTGCACTTTCCCCACTCGGATAAGATTATGCATTCGGATTCGAGTGATGAGGCAACGCCATATAGGCGATGGCAGCCAGCACGATGGTGATTAAAATATTTAATCAGAATTTCCGTTCTTTCCAGCGTTTAACCAACGCGGCCATGTTCAGCGGCCATAATTTAGGCTCAATCACTTTGCCTTCAAACATCGCGCCGAGCTCAATACCTGGGGCAAAATGTACGGTCATTGTTTCAGGGTTGACGGCCATCAGCTCTGCGTCTAGTAAGTCGTGTATCGTTGGAGTCAACAACAGGCCATTATCAGCGCTAAAATTGCCTGAGGTAGCTGGCTCAATGTGCGCCGCTTGCAATCGTTCGCCGTTCTGCCAGCCAGTCACCGCGCAACGGCCAGCAAAATTATTCCATACCCATTCAACAAACTGCATATGCGCCGTCGCGTCGCGCTGCTCAACGATGCGCTGCGCGGTTCGGGTACTGTGGAGTTTGGCAGGTTGGCCAAGTGCGGGCGCGGGTTTCTCTTCCTCCACGACGACCACTACTTCCTGCGACATGATGATTGGATCATCGGCTACCAGTTCCGGAACAACGTCGGCCAGCTTCTCGGCTTCTCGGATGATTTGCTTTTCTTCCTGCTCATCCAGGTACCGCTGCACCAGTTCAATGGTCGTGGTGGCTTCATGCTGGTGTTTGTGGATATAAAGCTCAACATCACGACGCTGGCTGGCTGGAATGTGTTTTGCCAGAAAATCCTGTAGGACGCGATTATCCAGCTTTGTCGTAACTTTTGATGTCATGCTCACAGAATCATACCGTTTCGGTGTTTCCATCTGCGTTGATTGCAGGCCTGGTAATTCGGTGTTGATTTGAGCGGAAACCTTGCGCGGGATGATTGTCGGCGTAAATGCTGGCGTGCTGGCCTGGGACGTGCCACGGCGACGGGCATTCTCCCAAAGGGCTTCTGTTTCAGGGTTTTTGCGTGCGCCTGGCTTTTGCATAGGCATAGTGCGAATCAGCGCTTCCCAGCCCATATTGACCTTCTGTTTGGCCTCGCGGCGTTTATCGGCCAGCGTAGGTTTTGATGGTCGTTTTTTGGAGAGCGCTTTCTCTGGTTTTAATTTGATGCCGCGCGATAAACCATTTATCAGTGTTGGATGCACTGATAAGGCTTTGGCCAATTGCAAACCGTTTAAATTGCTGCCATCTGTATAAGCGTACATAAACAAATCCGCCCAGCCATCATGTTGAGGGGTCATACCCACGCTGGTTAAGGCTGCGCGAATCTCTTTTTTGCGAGCTTTGTCCAAGTTAAATTTTGGGGTTTTATTTCGCTTAGTCATTTCAGTTCAGCACACTAATAATGGTAACCATGACCGCAGCAAACACGATCCCCGAAATATTCATTACTGCCATATATTGGCTACGATCTAAAATCCAGTTCCATTCCGAAATCAAATCCGGGAGAATATCTCACAGGAGACATAGCACCTTTTTTTCTGAGATCATCAGGGATCTTCTTACCTAAATAAAGCTGTGTAATCTCAGGAGGTGCAGCCCTACCCCGGAACCCAAAGCGGGAACTTTGCGTAGCTTCAAATTCATCATCCGCATCCCATGAGGGTATCTCTGGGAAATTCTCACGGGTAGACTTGAGCCACTCATCTGCGATATATACGCCCCTCACAATTCCTCTTACTGTCGCCAGTATGACCTCAGCCTTACGAGCGCGTTCAAGGCTGACACGCCAGCTAAAACGTACAGCATCATAGAGGTCAATATCCTTTGAGCTCCTGTTAACCGATATCATTAGGGTCTTATGTTGGAACGTAATTGTTTCAGGTTGGTACGTAGCGATTAATTCTTTGATGTGTGCAGCACCGAACTCGTTACTGCCAGCACCGTTCATGATGTTAGTCAAGCCGGGATAGGCGTCTATGAGAGCTGCTTCAACTTCGTAAGCCGTTTTTTCTTCAGCCATACCGTGCCGATGTATAACATGGATAACCTCAAGACCAGCTAATCTGATCTCCCGAAGTTGTTTGAGTTTGTTACTCAGTAACTCATCATCATCATCCACTGCAGCAACCTCACCACGCATATGGGCAAAGACACGATTACCTTTCCCTTTCCCTACGTAGAACGTACTGCCATCTCTCGGGTCAATCAGGCGGTAGACATACCAGCCAAGATGTTCGATTACTCCCGGTGGAAATTCATTAATATCCATATAACGATACCTGAAATTTAACATTTTCATCGCAAAATATACACAATCATGTCAATTGACAACTTATAGTTCCCACTAGTTAGCATTAAGATTTTTACAGAGAGGAATAATCAATGTCCGCTCTTGGCACAGAGTGGACGAACAACTGAAGGTCCGCTGTGAGCGAAGTGCGGACTGTCTTTACCAGTCTTCCTGGCAGATGGCTTTGGACGCAGAAACGATTTCTAAACGCACGAACCCATCATTTTTTTGTAATACCAAATTTAATCAATGTTTTTTGTAAATCTTTAATTGATATCTCACCTGAATTACCGGTTTTGAAACTGGATTCAACTTCCTTACATCGAATTATTTTCATAGTTCCAGAACTGGTAAGCTCAGTGTCAAATAAATAAAATGGGGCGCAAGGGCTATGTCTTCTATTATCGCGAAGAAGAAATTCGATTGGTTCCTTTTTATGTTCATCGAAGCCTGGTCCAAAAATAACACCAGCTATCAATGGTGGGGCATGGTGATGTATACGTCCTGAATTATCATTAGACAATGCAAAATTAAGCCTGCCAAAACTTTGCGTCAAATACCTTTTGGTGAGAAAAATTCTTTTTTCATCCTCATATTGCCAGAAGGTATTTTTCACTAAAAGAGTTTCTCTGATTGCAATATCATCCGTCAAAGCACTTTGAAGAACCGGTATATGTTTTTCATGGTTTCTATATTCAACGCTATCAATAGGGTAGTTAATATATTCTTCTGAATAAATATTTCTCTTCAAAGGGATAATATTGTTTTGTGCATGGTAGATAATAACACAACCCTTGAAACCAGCTGCGTAATGTGCCCACATCATTGGTTCTAAAGCATTGCTCGAAAATGAAACGCTAAAGACACCTACTCGCAATCCTTTGAGAACCCTCTCTCTAATGCCGCTGGAGCAAATAGATTCCAGTCGAGATATTGACTTATCTGAATCCTCGAGCACACCAAAATCAATTAAATCGACCTGTTTAATGTGTTGATTTAAAGCAGCCTTTACTTCAGAGTCGTATTTTGTGAAAACACTTTGAAGCCCTTCTATGGAGCCATCAATAGGAGAGCCTAAAAATATGCGACACAGTTGCTTTGCAAGCCTACCATCGCCCAAATCCAGAAAGTCTTTTAAGTTTTTGACACCTAAAATCACCTCGCTTTCTAGAAGACTTTGCCAGAGATCAGGTCTATCCTCAAAGAAATAAGAAGTTTTCAAGTCATTAGGGTCATTTAGTTGCTCTGTAGACGAAAAATATAATTCGTTGTATCTGATGGCTTTTTCAAAGAAAAAATCCGGCCTGTAATATTTAAATAGATACACACAACACCTCAAAAAATATGGAAACCCCGATACAATTATTTATCACTTACAAACTACGATTATCAAATAAATACATCCAACGTAGTTCCAGTGTCATTCGCAGAGATATCCTTATCTTTTATGATTAGAATGTAAAGCTTTGTGTGATGGTACAACTATGCATCCACAGTCTGCTCTTGCACAAAGCAGCCAGAAAAGGATTGGCAAATCCACCTGGAGCGAGAAGCGGACTTTCTTCTTGGTTCTGATGGCTCAGAAGTGGCAAGATTATTTGTGGCAATTCAAAACACATTTTTGACGAACTACGAATGAATGTTGCATCGGTTAAAGGTGATAAATAATGAAGAACGAACGTTACCCGTTGGACTTGGCTATTTCGGTTCAGGACTTCAATACGTCAGACTGGAAGGATTCAATTGCCCAAGCTACCCGCGAAGGATATTCGGCGATGTGGCAAGCGCTGTCGGATGCTGCGCGTGATGCCATTGAGCAAGGACGAATTGAACACGGCAAGGTATTATGGTTGCTTGCAGATGCCTGTTCGATGATGCTTTCGCCGTCGAGTCCTAATGAACCCTTTAAGCCTTTTGCTGTCTTTCATGACCGCAGGTCAGTCGTCCCTGATGACATTTCTGATTCAGATATTCTGTTCTTTGCAGAGATCGTTGATGGGGTAGACAACGATTGGCTGAAGGCGCGACTCAGTGATTTGGTCTGGTTGAAGAGTAAGCCTCGTAACATCGAATTCGCTTTGAAGGCTATCGACGCTTACCGCAGCCTTCCACTAGACACTGATACATGGATACATGGAGGGCGGGATTGTTGGTCTCGCGCCATAAGCTTGGCTCGAATGCTAAAAGGTGGTGCTGGAGATAGACTCCAGCAAATTGAGACGACAATCGTTGCCGCGTTTCATGCGTCAATTCGAGACGACGGTTTTCTTGGGCTTTGGTTGGCCGACCTTCTAAAATCGAACCGCTTGGGGGGGGCACATCGAACGGATGTGTCAACGAAGCTAGAAGCGTTGGCCCGCGGGTTTGATGATGAAGGGGATTTGCATAAGGCGCGGGAGTATTTTTCTGCTGCTGCCGAGTGGTATAAGCTTATTCCTGACGAGGCCAAAGCTGCAGAAATGACAGTATTGGTAGCTGAAGGGTGGGTCAAAGAAGCCGTTGCGCGAGTTGCATCGGAAAGTCCTAGCCACATGGTGGCAGCGAGCTTTTACGAAAATGCCATTCAGATATACAGAACGATTCCTCGGGCCGAACGCTCTACACATCAGGTCGATGAGCGAATTGCCGAGTTGCGAGTCCACCTAAACAATTCGGGAGAGAGAGCTATAGGAGAGATGGGGCTCATTCAAACTCCTGGAGTAGATCTCACTCAGGTTATCGAAAAGGCGAGGGAATCCGTCACCGGGAAATCTGCACAAAATGCGTTGCTCGCATTTGCGAACCTACATCGTGGCGTGAATGCAGAAGAACTGCGCAACAGTGCATTGGAAAGAATGCGTCAGCATCCCTTGCAATCACTGTTTGCCGTAACCGTGATGAGTCGCGATGGCAGGGTCATTGCCAAGCGCCCTGCGATGGGACTCGGTGGAGAATTGACAGAGGACGACGAAATTGCAATTCGCGCCGAGATGATTCGTGACTATGGAATCTTAGTTAGTATTGTGGTTCAAGCCCACATCTGGCCAGCCCTTGAAGTACTTTTGCTTGAGCATCGTTTGCGCGAGAGCGATTTTATCGAGTTAGCTCGCCATTCACCCATTGTGCCAAAAGAGCGAGTTGGCCTTTTCGGCAAGGGACTTTTTGCAGGTTACGAACGTGATTTCGTTACCGCGCTTCATTTACTGATCCCTCAGATTGAGCACTTGGTGCGCGTGCATCTTAAGCAAGCAGGAACCAAAACCACTAACCTCGACAAGGATGGAATTGAGAACGAGAATGGTATGAGCACGTTGGTGGGTTTGCCAGAGGCCGAGCAAGTATTTGGTAAAGATCTCGTCTTTGAGTTCGAATCGTTGTTCTGTAACGCCTTTGGTCCAAATTTGCGGAACGAATTGGCTCATGGACTATTGGATGAGGATGGGTGCAATTCCCCTTTCGCTATTTATGCGTGGTGGCTAGCTTTAAGACTAACATTCAATACATGGTGGAACTCAGCAAATCCTATTTCTGAGCCTCAATAAGGTAGCGACGAGCAAGCAGTGGCCTAGTAACCCCTCTGAAAAAGCGGCGTGTGCATAAGTAGAATTCTTTATTAACCTAAATGTAGGGGGGAGCTGTGTATACACTGCTCACCCCATTCAATCACACACCGCGATGTTTGTAGTGCCTGCTTCTGGCACAAAGTGGACTGTCAGATTAAATTCGGCTCCTCGCCATAGATGTGTCAGCTCATATCTTATCTAATACACACAATAATTCTCTCATTCTTAGAGAATTATTTTTTTAAGGGTAGGTGTTGACGTTAGAACAAAAGAATAGATATTTTTGAAGCATACAATATGACCTATAACCATAGGATGCATAAAAAAGCTTACGGTGTGGCCTTATAACTTAGCGCAAATAATTTACTAACCCGCTTCGGCGGGTTTTCTTTTTTATAGACTTCACGATGTGAAAACGAATAATAAATTGTGCAAATAATGCAGTTTTTATTATTCGAGGTAATTATGAAAACCTTCTATGAGGACTGGCCTGAAACTTTCGTTAGCCGGTTAGATATGTTACGAGCTCTGGATGATCGCGGCTCGACCCGGAGGCTCTATCTTGAGCGGACCGGAGCAATATTTGACGCTCTGGCAGAAGAGATACGTACAGCCGTTGCCGGGCATCCTGAAATCGACGCGAGTGAACTTGATATCGGGCCGCTGTATCGCTATTACAAACGTGGAGAAAAGGGGGATCCGCTGGCTGATTTACTTATTGAGTTAGCTCCACCAACCTGTGAACGGGTTCGTATATCTCCTGAAGTGTACACAATCCCGTATCTGTTTTTTGCACTGTTGATAGCGCAAGGCGCTGACAACGATGCTCGCGATTTTTTCAATATGATGATGCGACCGTTGATCATCGCCTACCGTTTCAAACAACTGGCGCGTTACCTTGGCACTAAGGGCGGAGGACGACCACAGCACAGATTAAAAAGCGAAGCCATTGAACTGGCTGATCGTTTTTTTACTGAAAACCCGACAGCGCCATTATCGCGTGGTGTGCAATACATATCCGGTATTTTTGTGGCGAAATACTCTGACCCACCTGCAGCGTCGACGATTAGAAAATGGTTAATTTCAATTTACAGGAGTGATAAATAATGACCATAAACGGTTTAATCCCCTATAAAACCGTTTAATAAAATTCACGACGTGAATATAATTGTTCATTATTCCCTCATTGTATCTGGCGTTATGACAAATGCCATAAAATACTGTATAAATATACAGGTAATGGCGTTAGGGGGAAGACATGAATATTCAAGAATCTATAGGCGAACTACCGGAAACATGCCGAGCTGTTATCAAGCGTAAGGACGGACACATCGTTGGTGTGCGTGTTCTGACTGATGATGAACGGATTGCCAGCCTGATGGCGTTTCTCGAGTTGGCAGAAATAGCTGGATATACTATTACACCCCCTGACGCGTAAAACACGGTATAATATCGGTGCTGGATTGAACACCCGGCACCATTTTCTGAACACTGCCGCGCCACCTGGAGTTAACCATGGCGCAGCATTCATTTATCAGGGTATCCGGCGGTTCGCTAATACCCGCGACACCAGACACGCAACGCTGGTTGACTGAACGAGTCAAACCAGGTGCTGTTGTGTATGCAGATTTCAAACAGGCGCGTAATCCCGCGTTTCATCGTAAATTTTTCTCACTTCTAAACCTGGGCTTTGATTACTGGCATCCGTCCGGAGGGGCTATTTCTCCTACGGAGCGCGAACTGGTCCATGGCTACGTTAAGTTACTGGCGTATTACGGTGGACACGGTGATGTCATGGCAGAGCTGGCTGATCAGTATCTTCTCGATGAGTCGGAAAAGCGCGCGGGGAATATCAGTGCGGTTAAGTCGTTCGAGGCGTTTCGCGCATGGGCGATTATGGAAGCTGGGTTTTATGACGTTCATCAGATGCCAGACGGCAGTTTGATGCGCGTACCTCGTTCAATCTCGTTTGCTGCGATGGACGATCTTGAGTTCGGTCAACTGTATTCAGCCGTTTTAGATGTGCTGTGGAATTATATTTTGTTCCGCACGTTTGCCTCTCAGGAGGCCGCTGAAAATGCTGCCGCGCAGCTGCTGGATTACACATCATGAAAAAAATCGACCTGAGAAAAGCTGCACGTGGTCGCGCTTGTACTGTGCGTATCCCCGGTGTGTGCAATCACAATCCTGAAACCAGCTTACTGGCTCATTATCGTCTCGCCGGAACGTGCGGCACAGCCATCAAACCTCACGATATGCAGGGCGCTATCGCCTGTAGTGCGTGTCACGATGCTATCGACGGACGTACAAAAACGGATTACGAGTACGACTCATTGTTGTTGATGCACGCTGAGGGAGTTTTAAGAACACTGGCTATCTGGCGCGATGAGGAGTTTATCTGATGAGTAACGAGTATTTATTGGAATATACCCGCATAAAACTGCGCGCTGCATTACGGGATTTGTCTGGTGGTTCTAAGGGGCAACTGGAAGCATTGTGTGAGCACCCGCCAGCAGATAAAAACGCATACCCACGCAAACATATTCATCGTGTGCAACTGGAGGACCGGACCGTTGATGCTCTGGTTACGCCAGTTTATGCCCTGGAAAGTTTCAGCAGACGTCGTCCCGCGCCGCCGATGAATGATTTTGAATTCGCTGATTCATCGTGGCGCCGCGCCGTGAATTCGCTCGACGTTAGCCAGCAGGCGTGGTTGCGCTATTGCTACGGTGGTCACCTGGCGTTCAAACACCAAACAGCTATTTGTGAGGCTGTCTGGAGTCGCTATAAAGGACACATCCCCGCGTCAACTCAGAGAAAAGTAGTTAAGCGCCTGCTTTCGTTGGTGTGGTTGTCCGTGCAGGCGGTTGCAGCAGCAAATAAACGCGAGGATTTTAAGGAGATGGCCGGGTCTGCGCTAGCTGGAATGTTGTCTGTTTCTCGTTCCACCTGGTGCGAAACATACTCCCCGCACTGGGCAGGAATGAAAGAGGCGGTGAGAGCACTTGATGAAATGGCACTTCTTGCAACTTTGCATCACTATCAGAACCATTTAGACGACGTTTGCGTATAATGCTTGCAAAACCGAACAAAATAGACCATATTTAACGCTAATTTGGTATGTTGCCAAATTTCTAAGAACCTCGCCACGGCGGGGTTTTGTCGTTTCTGAATCAGGAAAAATCATGTCTGAACCTCTAACCGCTGGCGTTGCTGCTGGCTCGGCGGGGGTGACGTTTGCTGCGTTATTTCCTGAGGTAACACCTGCAGTGATGATCTGTGCGCTGGCTGGCGCAGCTCTCTATGTGTTGTCGTCCGGGCAGCATCGATTCTGGAAGCAGGTTATTTTCGCACTCATTTCGTTTGTTGGCGGTGTGTATTGCGCTGAGACAGCATCAGCCATCATTACCGGTATTCTGAATGCGGTGCTGAGTCACCTGAACCCTCCCGTAACAGTAAAAGTCTCTCCCGCCATTGGTGCACTGGTTGCATCAGTAATCAGCGTTACATCACTGTTGCGGATCATGTCACAAGCTCGTTTATGGAAATCAGATAAGGGGATGAAATAATGACCCTGCACTCTGTCCTCATCAATGCCAATGCAATTATCTGTCTGATGCTGGCACTACGGTTGATGTTTTTTCAAAAAACAGGCCGCTATCGTTTTTTTATCTCACTAACTGCTTACCTGGCGATTCTGTCTGCTGCTTGGATAGCCCTACGAATTTTATACGGAAAATATACGCAGGTTGATCCCGCAGAGTTCTTTCTCAACCTCACCATCTGTATTGCTGTCTGGCGGGCACGAGGAAATATTTCAAAAATAACAGGAGACAGGTAATGACCGATCCTAAATGGCTAATTGAGGCACGAAAAAATCTCGGCATCCGGGAAATGAAAGGGAAGCAACACGCTGCAGAAATTGTGCAGTACTGGAAAGATATCAAACGCGGCGGTATTAAGGATGACGAAACACCATGGTGCGCCGCCTTCACCGGAGCAATGCTGGAACGTGTTGGTATTCGCTCAACGCGTTTTGAGTCTGCGAATTCTTATCTCGATTGGGGTAATGAACTGAAGGAACCTGCCTATGGATGCATTGCTATTCTGTCTCGGTCTGGCGGTGGCCACGTTGGTTTTGTTGTCGGGAAAAATGCCGCCGGGGATTTAATGATTTTGGGTGGCAATCAGGCAGACGCAGTGAATATCAAAGCGTTTCCGAGCTCACGCGTTACTGGCTATCGCTGGCCAGCAGGTCAAACGGATGTTCCACAATCACTTCCATTGGTGAATGCTGAGAAATCTATCTCAGAAGCGTAGGCAAAATGTGAAAAAACTCCTCTTAGCTGTCGCGTTCTTCACGCTGGTAGGCTGCACACATTCGACATACACCGAAGCGACTCTTGCTAATCGTACGACAGTGAAACATATAGGGAGAGCGTGAAGTAATATTTATTTTATCGACTTGTAAAAGATTTTTGGCTATTATTTATGAGCTAATTCGTTGTCAACCGATAAATAAATGGAGAAGGTGATGAGTTGTTACAGAATCAAAGCGGCGGGAGAGAATGCATCGGCGTTAGAATCAGTGATGGATCGAGTTTGTAATATAGCAGAAAAGAAAAATGATAAAGATGTGATTATTTTAATTGCACAGAAAAACTATGGGAAAAAAGATAAGAGATTAGAGCAAATTCTGGGGTTGACAATGTATAGAACCTTGATGCAAGACTCTGCTGAGTCCGTTGGGATAGGGGATGTTAGTGTTCAATTAAAAACCTTTTCGTATATCACTAATGCAGCATATCGAGCCAACAATAAAACTATTGTTGTTGTAAATCCCAGCGCATCTGATTTAGAAATAAAATTTAAAAATCTGCATAAAACCACAGATGTAATCGCTGTGGAAATACATTCTGATGGTGAGCTTGATGGGTGGGTTAAGGATAATCAGGCTGTAGATTTATAGCCGTTGTTAAAGTGTGTTTTGACTGTTTTTTGGAGCAGGTTTTTATTGCCATTACTATCGGAGCATAGTAATGGCAATCATCGTCTCAACAAAAGTTTTTACTTAGAGGGCTAAAATATCCTCTCTTAGGTCTGATATATTCATTGCATCAAGCTCAAGGTTTGATTGCAATGCCTCAAGCAATAGCGAACGTGATGATAAAGATAATTCATCTCTATCTCCCGTCTCAGTGTTGATGTATTTTGCGATATAACTGCCATTATTTTTAGATAGAGTTATTTTGTACTTACCGTAAGTCATTGCTTATCCCTTATAGTGTCAAAAGCATGATTGTATAGGAAGCAAACGAATGACAAAACCGGACTGGAGAACTCCGCAGTAACCGTTCATCACATGACATGCTAAATCAGATATCTCTCTTAAAGGCCGGTGGGAAGCGCTGAAGCTGAACTACGCACCGTTCAGCGGCACATAAAATAACAACTTTGCAGCGTGCGTAAAAATCTGCACAGAAAAAATCGTGTACTATGCTCATTGGAAAAAGTGCCAAAGAGCTGGTACCTGATGTAAGAGACGTTTTACTTAAACGAGCGGCCGCCTTTTTGTTTTAAGACGCCACACCTTCAACAGGTTAAGGTAACCGATTTGACCATTTAGTTGCGCGCCAGTTGTTCTGAATCATAATCTCCTCAAGTATCTCATCTGAAGGCTCTGCTTCGCCGCTTAACCATTCTCTTAAAGTTGGACAATGTAGGTAAGAGGAGTTCGCACGATAAAAAGATACGATGGTGTCCTCTGATAACTTTTCAGGAAACTTTTTTGGGTCAGCTTCTTTTAATATTACGCTCATTAAGGCTTCAATTTTTTCTCTGTTCATTTTTTGCGTTCTCATGGTTGTTGTTTTTCTGTAAGGATATCAATAATTTCAAGATATATACACATAGGGAAAACTTTGTTCGGTAGTCTATCGATACAGCGCAAAAGGATGGCTCGCTGCCAAAGTGAAAGCTTACGCTGATAATGAGATACACAAAGCTGATGTATGCAAACAAGTACGCCGCGAGGCTACAGTCGAGTTTGATGAACCTGATGCGAGCCCCCGATTCCTGTCCTGAAAGGGATATAGCCCCCCTGGTCGCGGGTCCTTTCCGAAATTCAAAACACCGAGGGGGTAATGACTCCAACTTATTGATAGTGTTTTATGTTCAGATAATGCCCGATGACTTTGTCATGCAGCTCCACCGATTTTGAGAACGACAGCGACTTCCGTCCCAGCCGTGCCAGGTGCTGCCTCAGATTCAGGTTATGCCGCTCAATTCGCTGCGTATATCGCTTGCTGATTACGTGCAGCTTTCCCTTCAGGCGGGATTCATACAGCGGCCAGCCATCCGTCATCCATATCACCACGTCAAAGGGTGACAGCAGGCTCATAAGACGCCCCAGCGTCGCCATAGTGCGTTCACCGAATACGTGCGCAACAACCGTCTTCCGGAGCCTGTCATACGCGTAAAACAGCCAGCGCTGGCGCGATTTAGCCCCGACGTATCCCCACTGTTCGTCCATTTCCGCGCAGACGATGACGTCACTGCCCGGCTGTATGCGCGAGGTTACCGACTGCGGCCTGAGTTTTTTAAATGGCGGAAAATCGTGTTGAGGCCAACGCCCATAATGCGGGCGGTTGCCCGGCATCCAACGCCATTCATGGCCATATCAATGATTTTCTGGTGCGTACCGGGTTGAGAAGCGGTGTAAGTGAACTGCAGTTGCCATGTTTTACGGCAGTGAGAGCAGAGATAGCGCTGATGTCCGGCGGTGCTTTTGCCGTTACGCACCACCCCGTCAGTAGCTGAACAGGAGGGACAGCTGATAGAAACAGAAGCCACTGGAGCACCTCAAAAACACCATCATACACTAAATCAGTAAGTTGGCAGCATCACCAGCAACGAGTTCTGTTAGTGTTACTGCTGCGAACAGAATATCGCTGACAGCTCAAACAATCAGTGCGTGGGCTCCGGGTGGGATAACACTAGCTGGTCCAACTCATATTACCGAGACATTACTAGTAGATAAATTAGCGACATTCCGTAACGATATTTCTGTCACTGGAGATAACGGTGGAACAGGTAATATCACAACCCGCGGTAGTGTGTTAGCAGGGCAAGAGGTACGGGACCGACAAGGCACAATGAATGAGATGCGTATTACATATAACGGGCATACGCACATATGCCCTGACGGAGAAACAGAGAAACCAAATCAACCAATGGCGTAAATATGCTTGGAATGAACCGTGACACCGGTAAGCCTTTATCGGGGACTGATCACATTTGTCAGTCTATCGTTGATATTTTAACGACCCCGCTGGGAACCCGTGTAATGCTGCCGGAATATGGAAGCAAATTATTTGACCTTGTTGATAATCCCACAGATCCATCGCTTGCTATGCGGATAATTATGGAAAGCGCTGGCGCAATAGCACGCTGGGAACCACGCGTCAGAATTGACAGAATAAATGTGTTAGCAGTGGATATCGGGAAAATAACAATATTAATTATCGCAACAGATATCGAAACACAACAGCGATTAGAGTTTAATAATATGGAGCTGATATTTTGATAACATCAACAGTTCAAAACTCGATAGTGAAAACTATTGATATGAGTCTGCTTCCGCCGCCAGCATTCGTTAAAACCCCGTTATTTTCAGATGTTAAATCTAATCTACTGTCAGAGCTGCAGATATTATATCCACAATTTAACGCGCTCCTGGAGTCAGACCCAGCAGTTAAACTGCTGGAAATAGTTGCATACAGAGAAATTATCATTACAGCCCGGGTAAATCAGGGGATGCTCGCTGTATTGCTCGCATTCGCAAAAAATAGCGATCTCGACCAGATTGGCGCTAATTTTGACTGCCTGCGGCTGTTGATAACGCCAGCTAATCCCGACTCAGTCCCCCCGACTGAAGCGGTTTACGAGAGTGACGACGAGTATCGTCATCGCATACAACTATCATGGTACGCGCGGAATACTGCCGGCAGTACAAACGCGTATAACTATTTCGCGCTATCGAGTGATCCCGATGTTCTGTCAGCGCAGGCATACGGCCCGCCTGTGACTCAGCCAGGGTACGTCGATATGTACGTTTTGTCCCGGACAGGCGACGGTGTACCCCCGCAATCACTACTGAATACAGTGAATGCGGCCCTGTCTCCTGACGACACTCGGCCACTAACTGATTTCGTGACCGTAAAACCTGCGTCGAACCTGAATTACCGGGTTGAGGCCGTTATCGTAGCGGGGCTCGGTCCCGACCAGAACGTATTACTCAACGGCGCGCAGAGCGATCTTGAAGTCTACGTGACCACACAACATAAAATCGGGGCAACAGCAGCTCTGTCAGGAATTTACGACGCGATACATCGCGACGGCACTGAGCGTGTGATTCTGATATCACCGACAGAGGATGCGATCGCCGGCGTCGGACAGGCTCCACACTGCACAGAAATCAAACTCAGCGTACAGATGGGGTGACAATGACGAGCCAGAGTGTACTGCCTCCTAACGCAGTAACACCAGAAAGAGCGCTGGAAGCCGTTTTATCTCATGTCGGCGATTTGCCTGGTGATATACGAATTATTAAAAATCCCGACCTGTGTCCCGCAAATTTGCTCCCATGGCTAGCGTGGGAATACGCGGTTACGTACTGGAATCCGGACTGGAGTGAGCGACAAAAACGCGAAATTATCAAAGCAGCCGCGTGGCAAAACAAACACCGCGGCACCCGTGGAGCTGTTGAACGCGCGTTATTAACTGTCGGATTTAATAGCAAAATGCGCGAGTGGTTTGAAGCCACACCCAGGGACGACCCGTATACATTCGCAATTAAAATATATCTGCTAAAAAGTATGGGGTTAGATTTAGAGCTATTGAATACATTTATTGCACAAATATTTGATGCAAAAAATTGTCGTTCATTATTAAAAGAAATAAATTTCGAAACTGGTGTTGATGGTGAGTTTTTTATAGCTGGTACACCTTACGCGAAAATAGGCGTAAATATACCGGCAGATGGTGATGGCGGCGTGAAATTAAATGGCGGATTATATATATCAGGCTCACCAATTGTTAGTTTAAATGTGGAGATAGGGCCAAATGGCTGAAAATAAAATTTACGCAGTACTGACAGACCGCGGCGCACAACTCGAAGCCGCTGCGCTGGCGTCAGGCGTGCCGGTGGTGCTGAACAAATTTGTTATCGGTGACGCGAACGGAAACGACGACGTAACACCGGATCCGGCGCGTACTGCATTAATTCACGAGACGTATCGCGGGGATATTAAATCGTCAGAAAATAGTGGTAACCAGGTTATCTTTACACTATACGTACCACCGGAAACCGGCGGCTATACTATCCGTGAGGTGGGAATATTAACCGATAAAGGCGAACTGTACTCAGTTGCACGTTCACCGGATATTTTAAAACCTACGGACAGCAACGGCGCGCTGATTTCAATTACGTATAAATACACGCTCGCGGTGTCCAGCACGTCTACTGTTAACGTAGTTATTGATAACAGTAGTGGAATGAGTCAGGCCGATGCTGATAAGCGATATTTGCAGATAAGAAAAAATTTATCTGAAATTAAAGACAAAGGCGCGGCGGCGCAAAAAACGGCACGGGAAAATATCGGCGTTAATCTTGATGATTATTACACCAAAAAGGACGTAGACAATTTAATTGATGATAGCGATGACCTCGCACCGGTGGTGCCTGCGTTTGCAGCTGTCGGCTCAGTTGTTTATGCAGGATTTGGATTTAGTAACGAGACTGTTATGCACTATAAACCCGGGGATACTATTGCAGGTTCATTGATTTTTCCTGCGTATATATATAGAAAAAATGCGCAGTTAATTAGCGACGTTATTATTAGTATAGGATTTTCAGCAGAATCCCTGCCTGGCTTGTGGGCGCTCTCAGGGTATATGCCGTCGAGTTCCGAACCGACAGACGGTAATGCCGAAGCTATTTTTACAGCGAGTTTTGCAACAAATTTCATTAGAGTAGCCTAAATAAAATGTTTAAAGATGATGATTTTTCAAATATAAAATTACCGCGCTATTCTAGCACATCAGGCAATAGTATTGATGTTAAATGTGATATCAGAGGTATCGGTAGTGATATTTTATTTACTGCATCTAAAACCGATTCCACATTATATGGAAGGAATTTATACGAGCGAGCTTTGGCCGGTGAATTTGGTGATGTCGCTGAATATGTGGCTCCAATTATAATCGAATCAGGAGAGTAAAAGAAATGAGCACTAATTTTTTACATGGGCCTCGCACGCTCGAATACGACGACGGCACAAAAGAGATCAACACAGTCGATATTTCAGTTATCGGGATTGTTGGTACTGCACCGGATGTTGGGCTAGGGGAGAGGGCATCATTAACGTGGGGATCACCGCTGGCAAATAATGTAGTCACCTTTTTCCCGGTCTATTATGGGGATTACGGAAATAAATTTGCAGTTGAAATTATTAAGAAGGGTATTTCTGGAATTAAATACGGATATAGCACACTTCCAGACGGAACAATAAAATTAACGCTCGGGACCGACAGCACAACAAGCCGGAACGGCTGGCGCAAGACGTAGTGACTCACGGTGAAGGGCGAACCGCTGAGGATTGTATTTGTGTAGGCATTGACGAGGACAGTAAAAATGACGGAATTGTTTATCAGATGCCCGTCACGAGCCTGACGGGCGGTTCTGACGCTCCATTTCCAGTCAACATACCCACACTAATTGCAGGTAGTCAGAAAAAAGCGGCGCTCCTGGGTGCAGCAGGCACTCTCCCCGCAGCCATCACTGATATTTTAAATCAGACAGATGCGCTAATTGTTGTTGTTCGCGTAGACGAAAACACAGACGCGACAAAAGAGCGTGAGAACGTAATCAACGGAATTAACGTTTTGTTAACATCGGGACAAATAAACCAGGTGACTCCACGAATTTTGATTGCACCTGATTACAGCGCTAATGACGACGTCGCTGCCGCGCTGGAGGTAGTCACAAATAAATTACGTGGAGTCGGCTATATTGATTCTCCACGCACGGCATCGCCCGCAGACGTCGTTAACCGCCGCCATAAATATAGCGCGCGCATGGAAATACTACGCCCGCGTGTGTTTTCCACGGGCGATCTCAGTGATCTGTCGCGTCCATATTCAGCTATCGCCGCTGGTTTACGAGCCAGAATTGACAACGAAAAAGGGTTTTGGTGGAGCAAATCTAATCAAAATATTTATGGAATAACAGGGCTTGAGCAGGTTGATGATTTCATTATTGGCGAGACAAACTGCACGGCGAACCTGCTGAACGCTAGTCAGGTAAGCACCATCATTCGCTATGATGGATTCCGACATTGGGGTAACTATCTGTGCAGCCTGGATCCGCAGTGGTCGTTTGAATGCGTTCGTCGGACAGCTGACGTAATTGAAGATTCTATAGCCCGGGCAATGATGACAGATTTTATTGATCGCCCGATAGACCTGCATCTCGGAACAGACGTTGTCGAGTCGATAAACGCATATCTGCACAAATTAGAGGAGCAGGGTGCGATTAACGGAGGGCGTGCGTGGTTAGACGGTGAGTTGAATACAAAAGAAAGTCTGGCCGCTGGTAATCTTTATATTAATGTTGATTTTGGTCCGAAATCTCCGGCACAAACAATTACGTTAATGTACCGCATTAATAATGACTATACAGTTGAAGCGCTGGCCTCCCTTTTTAAAGAAACAGCCTGATAATTCGGAGAGTAAATATGTCAGATAGCAACGCTTACCGCGCGTTTGCGCTATTCGTGCAGGGTGAACGGGTTTTAAATTGTACTGAATATACTCCAGTCGATATGAAAATAATCGAAGACGAGTTTAAAACAGGCGCGATGGATACAGCCATCACCTTGGATGGTGGTATGGAGAAAATGTCAGCAAGTTTAAAAGTTTCAGGTTCTGATTCTGGTGTTATGAGCTATTTCGGGTTAATACCGGGAGTCAAGACGCGGTTTGAAATTCGTAGTGCGTACACAGACTCATATGGAATAAATTTTGAGCGTATTGATACCTACGAGGGACTTATTACAGCAATCACTGATGACGCTCAGGGGACTGATTCAAAATCGTCAGTGGGGCAATCAGTAACGATTGCGCCGAGCTATTATAAACGAGTTCAAAACGGACGAATTATTTACGAAATTCATCCTGCAAAAATGAAGCGCGTTATTAACGGTGTTGATGTTCTTGCGGGCGTCGCTCGAATCCTTCATGTATATTAAAAGGCAAATAAAATGGAATCATTATTAGACAGTATGACTATTACGCTCTCTCGCCCGTTTATTATTAAAGGCGAGAGCTGCGATACAATTACTATTCGCGAACCAAAATTACGCGATCGTATTATGTTCAGTAACGATAAAAGTGGTCTTGAAGAGCGGACAGCGACAATGCTGGCACGCTTGGCAAATCTGGAGCGAGAGGATTTATATGCACTGCCTGCGTGCGATTACGATCAAATGGAGGCCGCGTTTAACGAACTGGTAAAGCCCCCGAAAGACCGACATCAGATATAGTTATTCTGATTCCGTTTATTGCGAAAAAACTTGCTATCCCGCCCGATACGCAAATGGACCTGCCGTATCGGGTTTTTAATTTCTATGTAAACGAGGTCATGAAAACCGATGGCTATTTCTCAAAACTTTAAAACGCAGGTTGTATTTGGGGGGCGAATAGACCCGTCGTTTCGGCGCGGTACAACAGAACTCAACGACGCCATTCGGCAGACGTCGTCTACTGTCGGAAAATTAACGAAAAGCCAGGATAAATTAAAAGACAAAATCGCAGCAATGAAACTGGCGGGTAAAGACGTTTCTGATTTATCTGCTCAGTATCAAAAGCTGGACCGTCGGATAAAAGCGACAACACAGGACCAGGAAGCTCTGAATACTCAGCTCGCCAAAAAACAGCGGCTGGAGAATTGGACGGGGCGCGCAAAAGGGGCTGCAAAATGGGGAGGGCGAGCCGCCGCAGGTGCGGTGAGGGCCACGGGACGGGGTATCAAATGGGGGACGCTAGGGGCTGTGGGGCTGCTCGGCGGCGCGGCTGCTGGCGCGCTGGCAATGAATGCAGAGACGTCAGAAAAGCTCGGTCTGGCGAAGTCCTACGGTGTTGGCATCGAAAAATACGCTGCGTGGGAAAATATTGGTAAAGCTGCAGGGCTGAATGGCGAAAACGTAGGAGATCTGTCGGAGGAGTTGACTAATAAAATCGGGGAGGTTGGAAACGAAAAAAACCTGAATCCCATGTTGTTTCAAATTGGCCTGACAAAAAAACGGATGGCTAAATGGGATCGAGAAAAACAGTTCAATGAAGTTATGCGGCGTATCTCTGAAATGAAGGATGATCAACAGGCGGCGAGTCTGGCTGATCAGCTCATGGGGGGAGAGGCTAATAAAATAATGACCTATATGCGGGCGACTGGTAAAAGCTGGGAGCAGACTATGTCGGACGCTCAAAAATCGAACCTGCTAACGAAAGAAGGGGCTGAGGGGGCAGCGCGCGCGCACGTATCCGTCACGAATCTATGGGGGGCAATTACATCGGGGTTGGCAGATACGCTCGGTAAAATCGGGGGGGAACTCGCGCCGACGTTTGACGCTATGCGAGACGAGCTGGCATCCTGGTTTAAAGAGAATCAAGGGGGGGTTGTTGATAGTATTAAAGAATGGGTTAAGCCAGAAAATATGAAAAAAATGTGGGAGGGGATGGTCAGTTTTGGCGAGGCGTGCGTTAAATTCGGAAAAATAATTTGGGCAGTAGCAAAAAAACTTGAGTGGTTAATACCGGACGAGAAAACAGACGAGGAACAGCGCGTATATAACGAAGAATATAATAAAGCGTATCAGGAATTCATGGATAGTGGTGGTAAATATTCACCGAACCCAGGACTGGCAGCAGATAATGTAGCAAAAGCAAAGGCCGACGAAGCCGTAGATAATATGCGACACCCTGAACGTCTTGCTCGTGCAAAATCACAGGCTGAATCAATGCTCTCGTTTGCTAACCCGTTTACTGGATTAATAAATAAAGACTCAACGCCTGAATCACAAAACTCAGCAACCTTGAATATTGACGCGCTGAGACAGGCAGTCGCAACTCCAGCGCCAGAGCAAAACAATAAAATTGAAATCAATATTATCGGAGCGGCAGATCCACAATCAACACAGCAGGCTGCTGCATCGGGTGTGCTCGACGGGTTGAGACAAGTTGCGAGTTCGTATAATCGTGGCGCGATGTTTGATAAACCAGCGGCGGCGGGGTGACAATGAGTGATGCAATAAACGGTGCTGAGGATATCATGCTCGGCCTGGGTGATTTCATTTTTGCTATATCAACAGTAGCGTACAACAAACTGCAACGTAGTGACGCCTGGCGCTGGGCTCAGCAAACACGATTCGGGAAAAACGACGCGTTGCAGATAACCGGACGACCGAACCCCACAATCACTATCGATGGAAAGATAAACGCTTTATTTCTTGACGGGTGCGGCGTCGGCCTGTTGACAGATTTGCGTGCGCTTGGGAACACGGGAGAACCCCAGCAGCTAGTGCTGGGGACCGGGGAGGTGAAAGGGTACTGGGTGCTGCGAGAACTAACTGAAACGCAAAACAGCTTTTTGATGGGCGGAACCCCAAAATCGCAGGACTTTTCACTCACGCTCGAATATTATGGAGCTTCGCTAGATTAATATAAAATCAAGCGCTACCAGAGCACTTAACAAGTATAAAAATAATAAAAAAAACTACGAACATAAATGTAAAACAACCTGATGGTATTTTTTTTGACGCCGAAATACTAATACCTCTCCGACTACTAAAATTAATTCTCATTATGAAATCCTTTTAATTAATGGGGCCCCAAATGATTACATACACTACACGGGACGGTGACCGTCTCGATCAGATCTGCCTTGCTGTCTACGGGAGAACAGCAAAAACGACAGAAACCGTGTTATATCAGGTTTTAAATTACGGCGTAACGGATATGTGTGCCGTGTTTCGTGCAGGAGAAAAAATTGTTTTACCAGAAATCGACCCCGAACCGGTTAAAAAAGAAACGCAATTATGGGATTGATGAATGAGTGATTACGTAAATACTGGCGTGGAAGCATGGAAGCCCAATTTTTATATATCTGCTGATAATGAAAACATCACGGATAAAATAAGAAAAGGTTTGATCAATATCACGCTCACAGATTATGGCGGTTCGAGTAAACAGACAGACGAATTACGCGTAGCAATCGTTTCTGAAACTCTGAAAATTCCGGCCCGTGGCGTGAAGATCAGTGTCGGACTCGGTTTCGGTAATCAGATAATTGATAAGGGTATATACATCGTCGACGGTGCGAGCAGTGGCGGTGAACCTCGGGTAGTTGATTTCACAGCAAAAGCGGCTCCGATGAACGCGTCAAAAGGCTCTCCGACAGTTCAGAGCAAAAAAACTCGCTCCTGGAGCGACGTCACTGTCAGCAATATCGTTGCAACAATAGCGAGCGATAACGGGCTAAAACCACGTGTATCAAAGCGGTTTGCAGACAATATTATCACGCAACTCGATCAAGTCGGCGAGTCAGATATGCACCTGATGTCGAGACTAGCAACACGATTCGATGCGGTGAGTAAACCCGCGGGAGGGTACTGGATATTCCTGCCGCGCGGCGCGGGCGAATCTGTTAGCGGAGCGCCGCTTCAGCACTACACGCTCACGCGTCGTGATAACTCCAGCTGGGGTTATTCACGAAACGGACAAAGTGGCGATAGTGGTAGCGGTGGCGAAAATCCGGAACCGACGTATCTGATTAAATATCACGACACAGCAACTGGGCAGATCAAAGAATTGCGGACAGGTAGTGGCGGCGATCCTGTCATTGAATGGCCGGCAGTTGAGCCGTCGCTCGACGCAGCGAAAGAAGCTGCACCAGGGCTCAAGGGCGGTGCAGCTAAAAAAGAGTTCTCTATGACGTACACGACGCCAGCGACGCTCGATTTAGTGTCGCTGACAGCAGAATGCAAAGTCACAACTCAAGGATTCGGGACCGAGGAGGACCGGGACTGGACTATCAACACGCTGAGCCTGACGCTTGCTGAAAACGGCTTTTCGGTTCGACTGTCTCTGGAGTAAATTGGCTCGGCGAGCCGGTGGCGGGTATGAATTTAGTATTAACGACTGTCGACTGCAAACGGCACCTGCGATATTTTTAGGCGTAAGCCGGAGAACGAAGAGTCTCTGGTGCTGAACGTTGTTATCGTTAGATGCTGACATTTTTTAATATTGGGAGTTTTCAAACATGGTCGTTAAAAATGCTCTTGCCTGTGGGATTATGCTTACTCTTGTCGGTTGTGCTACAAAACCTGTCTCAAATGAACAAGCCACTCCTGTTCCTGAAAAACAAATTATCAGTACCGTGTTACTCGAAAAACGAGACGGTACGGGAGAGGTGATCATCAAGCGTGACTCGGGGTTCTTTGGAAGCGCGTGCTTTTCCCGTGTTTATGTTGATGGTAAAGAGGTGGCAGATTTAGGTACAGCTCAGAAAGTCGTTGTATACCCAACGATTGGTGATCATGTCTTCAGCGCGTGGCCTAAAGGGGTATGTGGCGGTGGTATGAGTGAGCAGGCGGGTAAGGTGACAACAGATCGTACTTTGATGTATCGCATAGGGTATGGATCAAACGGTGAATATGGCATTCACCCAACTGCGTTTTAATTTGTGTTGGGGTATGTGAGTTTTTCTCATACCCCTTTACCTCACTTTGCTCCTGACTGTTTGGTCACATCAAGGCGCAAAACATCACCATTTTTTGCCAAAAACCTTCAGAAGATGATGAGAAAGACGTGTCATAACTATATGATTATTTGATATTCACACACACCATCATGTCCGGATAATTTGCCATAATTATTTGAATTTATTGCACAAAACGAACAATTTAAAATCCCTCGGCGTTCGCGCTGTGCGGGTTCAAGTCCCGCTCCGGGTACCATGGGAAAGATAAGAATAAAATCAAAGCAATAAGCAGTGTCGTGAAACCACCTTCGGGTGGTTTTTTTGTACCTGCAACTTGTCGTTACACCCTCCTTAATTTTTAATCACCGGCAAAGCCACTCAAAAAGTATCTCTGATACGGACCGGCATGTAAGATAGGTGCTGGCGAGTTGAGATCCACAAGGAAAAGCGTATGAAAACGGGACCGTTAAACGAAAGTGAGTTGGAATGGCTGGACGATATTCTGACCAAATACAACACTGACCACGCCATCCTTGATGTGGCGGAGCTGGACGGTTTATTGACGGCGGTGTTGAGTTCTCCGCAAGAGATTGAACCGGCACAGTGGCTGGTTGCCGTGTGGGGTGGGGCTGACTATGTGCCGCGCTGGGCGTCAGAGAAAGAGATGACGCGCTTTATGAACCTGGCTTTTCAACATATGGCCGATACCGCAGAGCGTCTGAACGAATTCCCGGAGCAGTTTGAGCCGTTATTCGGCTTGCGAGAAGTTGATGGCAGCGAGCTGACGATTGTTGAGGAGTGGTGCTTTGGCTATATGCGGGGCGTGGCACTTTCTGACTGGTCAACATTGCCCGATTCGTTAAAACCAGCGCTGGAGGCGATTGCGCTGCACGGTACTGAGGAAAACTTCGAGCGGGTAGAGAAGATGTCGCCAGAAGCGTTTGAAGAGAGCGTAGATGCCATTCGACTGGCGGCGCTTGATCTACATGCGTACTGGATGGCGCATCCGCAGGAAAAAGCTGTTCAGCAACCGATCAAAGCAGAAGAGAAACCGGGGCGTAACGATCCTTGCCCGTGCGGTAGTGGTAAGAAATTTAAGCAGTGCTGCCTGCATTAAGAAGTCAAATTGGGTGTCAGCGTTAATTCTGGCACCCAATAAGGAATTTGAGGCTATCTGATCACCCCACTTCTGGTAACAACCCTGCCGCAATCAAAAATTGCACGCCAATCACAGCAATACCACAGAGAAACACCACCACCAGCGCCGGACGACCACCTTTGACCCGGTAACCCGCTTGAGGATTGTGCTTTCTGCTTTGCCAGGTCAACAGCGAAGGGATAATCAATGCCAGTACCGCCAGCGCCACACCGGCGTAACCCAGCGCCATCACAAATCCTCGTGGATAAAACAGTGCAAACGCCAACGGCGGCAGAAAGGTAATTGCACCAGTTTGCAATCTTCCACCAACGGTATTTGAACGCTGAAACAAATCAGCCAGATAATCAAATAAGCCTAACGCAACGCCGAGAAATGACGTGGCGAGGGCTAAATCAGCAAATAAATGCACTGCCAGCTCAACATGCGGAGAGGCCACCATTTCGCGTAACGCCTGTAGCAGCCCGTTTAATCCGGCATGATTAGCCAGCAATCCCATAAAGGTTGTTGAATCAATGCTGCCAAGCGTCGCCACCTGCCAGAAAATATATGCCACCAGGGGGATCGCACTACCGGTTATAAACACCCAGCGTAGCTTACGAATGTTGCCATCCATATAGCTGACAATACTCGGCACGCTACCGTGAAAACCAAACGACGTAAAAATCACCGGGATTGCAGACAGTGCCAGCCCCTGTTGCAACGGCAGGGTTAAAAGATTCACTTTGTGAATATGCGGTAGCAGCAATACCAGCATCACCACCAGAAAAATAATTTTGGCGCTGAACAGAAAACGGTTAAATAAATCGACCAGCGATGTTCCAACACAAACCACGCCACCGGCAACAAAAGTGAACAACAGCACGCCAGCGGTTGCCGACATTGAAATACCTGTCCAGTCGCTGATGCTGGAGGCCAACAATTCACCGGCACCGCTGATGTATGCCGCTGTCAGAGCATACATTAAGAACATCATACTGAAGCCCGTCAGCCATTGACCGTAGCGTCCCAGATAGCGTTTTGCCAGCGTGCCCAGACCGGTATCTGCCGGAACATGCTGGTACACCTCCAGCAGTAATAGCGCCGTGTAGCACATCAACGCCCAAAGCCCAATCAACAAGATTAACGTAACGCTAAAACCAACACCGGCCGCAGCCAGCGGCATTGCCAGCATGCCTGCGCCAATTGTGGTTCCCGCCACGATAAAAACACTTCCCAGGGTTCTGTTTTTCACGCTTTCTTCTGTCCTGACGATCTTTATGAGTGATATCTGCGGCGCAGGTTAAGGCATAACGGCTGCTTCGTCAAACCGACGTTACATATGGTGTAAATATAAATGTACAATAAAAAGCATTCAGTCCTGCGCTGGCGCAAAGTCTTTATAAGCGGTAATCGCTACGCTAGGCTTTTTTTTGAGGAGGAACGATGGACTCTATTCACGGTCATGAAGTGTTAAATATGATGATTGAATCAGGCGAGCAATATACGCATGCCAGTCTGGAAGCTGCGATTAAAGCGCGTTTTGGTGAACAGGCACGTTTTCACACTTGCTCGGCAGAAGGGATGACAGCGGGAGAGCTGGTAGCGTTTCTGGCAGCAAAAGGCAAATTTATACCTTCAGAAGAAGGTTTTTCGACCGATCAGAGTAAGATTTGCCGTCACTGATTTGAAACGGCGGCAGAAACCTGCCGCCGGAGAGCATTAGTTTTGTGTGTCGAGGGTAGAGAGTTCTTTGTCGATAAAATACAGACCTTCGCCGCTTTTGCCTGCCAGGCTTAATTTATCAATAATCGATTTGAACAGTTTCTCTTCTTCATGCTGCTCAGAAACATACCACTGCAGGAAATTAAATGTTGGGTAGTCCTGATTGGTCATTGCAGCATGAGCCAGTTCGTTAATTTTCTGGGTGATTAATTGTTCGTGTTTATAGGTTTCCTGGAATAATTCATCAA
This sequence comes from Shigella dysenteriae, assembly GCF_022354085.1. Lineage (NCBI taxonomy): Bacteria > Pseudomonadati > Pseudomonadota > Gammaproteobacteria > Enterobacterales > Enterobacteriaceae > Shigella > Shigella dysenteriae. Next base: position 2,771,250 of record NZ_CP055055.1, on the reverse strand, counting down.
GTGAGGAATATTCAGCAAACGGAGATTCAACGGTATTAATACGCGGTAAATTGCCGGTATCAGTCAGGTAATCAAACAGACGCTGCATATGCGTCATCTCTTCCTGGGCGTGACGGCGCAGGAACGCGGCAGCACCTTCGAAGGTATGATAGCTGCACCAGGCGCTCATTTGCTGATAAAGCAGTGAAGAGTACAGTTCCAGGTTCATCTGCTCATTAAGTTTTTCAATCATTTCTGGTTTCAGCATGATAGTGCTCCACAAAGGTTATATTTGTTGCTGTGGCGTCACTATAATTTGTTATTTTATTATTTGCAAAAGGTAAAATATAAACTTCAATTATTAAAAATACGAATGGGAATAAAACGCATTACCGCTATTTCTTTAATCAGCGAAGATCCCCTCGCTGATTAAAATATTTAGAGAAAGACAGGGAAGGCGGAATGATGGCACTGATATGACAAAGTGAATTCCGTATTCAAACATAAGGAACCCGCAAAAAGGCTACAGTTGCCTACTGGCTGACCAAAGGGGATCGCGTGGGTATAGCCTTCCTGCTGGCATGCGCGATCGGCGATCCCGCGACTGACATAACGATCGGTATGGGCATGCTGCAAAAAAGCCTGGTCATAAGCCAACCGTACAATACCTGTTGCCGCGTCAACTTCGCTCACATGGGCCTGGCGAGTAACCGTACACCCCGCCAGCGTTATTAATGAAAGAGTCAGAATCAGAAGTCTCATGGTCCAGCCAGAAGAGTAAAAGAAAGCACTATTTTACGCGTTACAGCGCTGCGACAATGGCCGGAAAAGACGCCTGGCAGGCGCTATTTCTTGCCATCTGTAGGTGTCAGAAATGGGGTAGCTGCTTTTTGATTATCATTTTTATAACATTAAAGGGGTATTTATGTGATTTGTATCACATAAAGATTGATTTTTGTGATGGTTGTCATATTATAAGCGCAAAGACAATAACACCTGTATAACAAATGGTCGGAGTGCCGCGATGAAACTGCGCAAAATCCTGAAAAGTATGTTCAATAACTATTGCAAGACGTTCAAAGACGTACCGCCAGGCAATATGTTCCGATAACAAAAAACCTGCTCCGGCAGGTTTTTTTGTGTCCTGATGACGGTGGATGTGACTATCGCTGAAGATGTGAAGCCGCTACTATAACGGCTTTCAAAATGCTATCAGGAGTTTACGATGTCCCAGCCGCTGAATGCCGATCAGGAACTGGTTTCTGATGTGGTTGCTTGCCAGTTGGTTATCAAACAAATTCTGGATGTTCTCGATGTAATCGCGCCCGTTGAAGTTCGCGAAAAAATGTCCAGCCAGCTGAAGAATATCGACTTTACTAACCATCCCGCCGCCGCAGACCCGGTCACCATGCGGGCAATCCAAAAAGCCATCGCGCTGATTGAACTCAAGTTTACCCCACAAGGCGAATCCCATTAAAAAAACGCTGCTTCAAAAAGATGAGGCAGCGGTTTCTCAAAAACTTCATCGGCGCAATGCATTAGCGCCGATGTATGATCAATGCAGCTGATGCGACACGACATTCAGAACATGTTGGTCGGTCTGCACTGGGCACATACCAGCAAGTTTCGCACTGCGCACTTCATCAAGAATGGTTTGCAGCAACAGGCCATCATGCTGCTGTTCTTTTTCCAGATCGCGCAGGAAATTGACGGTTGAATCATCATTCAGTTCTTTCGCTTCATCGGCTAACTGTGCCAACGTACTAGAACGTTGCTCGTATTCTTCCATCGTTTTTTGGAACAGTTCTTCCAGAGAGTTCAGTTTTTCGCCGGGAACATCAATGGCTTTAACGATGGGGGTAGCGCCGACACTCTTCATAAAGTTAAACATGCGCATCATTTGGGTCACATTACTCTGTGCCTGGGCGCGAAGGAAAGTGGCGGTGCCGTTCAGACTCTGTTCAGAACACCAGTTACTCAGGTGAAGGTAGAGATTGGATGCGTAAAACTCGCGGTTCATTTGAGAGTTGAGTTTGAGAAGCATTCCAGCGGTTGCCATACCTAATATCCTTATATCCAGAAGTGGAGAGGTGCAAGATAAATCAAAACACCATAATTACTGTTTGCAGAATAATTCCTTTCTGCCGGTCCGAAATGTGATCGTGGAGTCAATTCTGACGATGATCTGAAATAAGAATAACGTCTGAACGAGTATAAGAAAATGCTTAAATCATCAAGTTTATATATTTTTACATTTCATTGATGAAATCAATGTAACTGCAATGAATTTTAATGATAGTGCTTTTTGTATCTTTTTGATATTAATCGATGAATTTGAATTCATGATGAAGTGATGATTTTATAAAACGTTTTTTCATTTTTGCGAGATGGCTCTCATTATACGTGTTCTGTTAATTAATGAGCACAGTGATAATTAATGGCGAAATGAATGACGCGCATTTTCCACATCTTTGAGTTGTGGTTATTACACCATTTCAAAAACTCAACGCCAGGTAATGCGGACTATTGACTGGTTAAAAAGAAGACATCCCGCATGGGTACCAAAGACAACAAGGATTTCCAGGCTAATCTTATGGATTAATCTGCTGTGCATTCGACAATTTGTCTGACAAATTGGCTTTCCCTTATGTCTTTTCCCGCTAAATTTATGCACGTTCTCACTGTAATTCTGCGATGTGATATTGCTCTCCTATGGAGAATTAATTTCTCGCTAAAACTATGTCAACACAGTCAATTATCTTTTAGTTAAAAGGTAATGCTTTGTTTTCCGATTAATTTAACGAATGTCATTCGTTTTTGCCCTACACAAAACGACACTAAAGCTGGAGAGAACCATGCACAAATTTACTAAAGCCCTGGCAGCCATTGGTCTGGCAGCCGTTATGTCACAATCCGCTATGGCGGAGAACCTGAAGCTCGGTTTCCTGGTGAAGCAACCGGAAGAGCCGTGGTTCCAGACCGAATGGAAGTTTGCCGATAAAGCCGGGAAGGATTTAGGGTTTGAGGTTATTAAGATTGCCGTGCCGGATGGCGAAAAAACATTGAACGCGATCGACAGCCTGGCAGCCAGTGGCGCAAAAGGTTTCGTTATTTGTACTCCGGACCCCAAACTCGGCTCTGCCATCGTGGCGAAAGCGCGTGGCTACGATATGAAAGTCATTGCCGTGGATGACCAGTTTGTTAACGCCAAAGGTAAGCCAATGGATACCGTTCCTCTGGTGATGATGGCGGCGACCAAAATTGGCGAACGTCAGGGCCAGGAACTGTATAAAGAGATGCAGAAACGTGGCTGGGATGTCAAAGAAAGCGCGGTGATGGCGATTACCTCCAACGAACTGGATACGGCTCGTCGCCGTACTACGGGTTCTATGGATGCGCTGAAAGCGGCAGGATTCCCGGAAAAACAAATTTATCAGGTACCTACCAAATCTAACGACATCCCCGGGGCATTTGACGCTGCCAACTCAATGCTGGTTCAACATCCGGAAGTTAAACATTGGCTGATCGTCGGTATGAACGACAGCACCGTGCTGGGCGGCGTACGCGCGACGGAAGGTCAGGGCTTTAAAGCGGCCGATATCATCGGTATCGGTATTAACGGTGTGGATGCGGTGAGCGAACTGTCTAAGGCACAGGCAACCGGCTTCTACGGTTCCCTGTTGCCAAGCCCGGACGTACATGGTTATAAGTCCAGCGAAATGCTTTACAACTGGGTAGCAAAAGGTGTTGAACCGACCAAATTCACCGAAGTTACCGACGTGGTGCTGATCACGCGTGACAACTTTAAAGAAGAACTGGAGAAAAAAGGTTTAGGCGGTAAGTAATTTGCCGGAAAAATTCCCCTCTGCATGATGCAGAGGGGGTGTGAACGACCAGTGATTCACGGAGACGTTATGCAACAGTCTACCCCGTATCTCTCATTTCGCGGCATCGGTAAAACGTTTCCCGGCGTTAAGGCGCTGACGGATATTAGTTTTGACTGCTATGCCGGTCAGGTTCATGCGTTGATGGGTGAAAATGGCGCAGGAAAATCAACTCTCTTAAAAATCCTCAGCGGCAACTATGCGCCAACCACGGGTTCTGTAGTGATTAATGGGCAGGAAATGTCCTTTTCCGACACGACCGCAGCACTTAACGCGGGTGTGGCGATTATTTACCAGGAACTGCATCTCGTGCCGGAAATGACCGTCGCGGAAAACATCTATCTCGGCCAGCTGCCGCATAAAGGCGGTATTGTGAATCGCTCATTGCTGAATTATGAGGCGGGTTTACAACTTAAACATCTTGGTATGGATATTGACCCGGACACGCCGCTGAAATATCTCTCCATTGGTCAGTGGCAGATGGTTGAAATCGCCAAGGCGCTGGCGCGTAACGCTAAAATTATCGCCTTTGATGAGCCAACCAGCTCCCTTTCTGCCCGCGAAATCGACAATCTTTTCCGCGTTATTCGTGAACTGCGAAAAGAGGGGCGGGTGATCTTATACGTTTCTCACCGTATGGAAGAAATATTTGCCCTCAGCGATGCCATCACTGTCTTTAAAGATGGACGTTATGTCAAAACCTTTACCGATATGCAGCAGGTTGACCACGACGCGCTGGTGCAGGCGATGGTCGGGCGCGACATTGGCGATATCTACGGCTGGCAACCGCGTAGTTATGGCGAGGAGCGCCTGCGTCTTGATGCTGTGAAAGCACCAGGCGTGCGTACGCCAATAAGTCTGGCGGTTCGCAGTGGTGAAATTGTTGGGCTGTTTGGTCTGGTAGGGGCGGGGCGTAGCGAATTAATGAAAGGCATGTTTGGCGGGACGCAAATCACCGCCGGTCAGGTTTATATCGACCAACAGCCGATCGATATTCGTAAACCGAGCCACGCCATTGCCGCAGGCATGATGCTCTGCCCGGAAGATCGCAAAGCGGAAGGCATTATTCCCGTGCACTCCGTTCGCGACAATATCAACATCAGTGCCAGACGTAAACATGTGCTCGGCGGTTGTGTAATCAACAACGGTTGGGAAGAAAACAATGCCGATCACCACATTCGTTCGCTCAACATCAAAACGCCGGGCGCGGAGCAACTGATCATGAATCTCTCAGGCGGAAATCAGCAAAAAGCCATTCTGGGCCGCTGGTTATCGGAAGAGATGAAGGTCATTTTGCTGGATGAACCTACGCGCGGCATTGATGTTGGTGCTAAGCACGAAATATATAACGTAATTTATGCGCTGGCGGCGCAGGGTGTGGCGGTGCTGTTTGCCTCCAGCGACTTACCTGAAGTCCTCGGCGTTGCCGACCGGATTGTGGTGATGCGGGAAGGTGAAATCGCCGGTGAATTGTTACACGAGCAGGCAGATGAGCGTCAGGCACTGAGCCTTGCGATGCCTAAAGTCAGCCAGGCAGTTGCCTGAGTAAGGAGAGTATGATGTCTTCTGTTTCTACATCGGGTTCTGGCGCACCTAAGTCGTCATTCAGCTTCGGGCGTATCTGGGATCAGTACGGCATGCTGGTGGTGTTTGCGGTGCTTTTTATCGCCTGTGCCATTTTTGTCCCGAACTTTGCCACCTTCATTAATATGAAAGGGTTGGGCCTGGCAATTTCCATGTCGGGGATGGTGGCTTGTGGCATGTTGTTCTGCCTTGCTTCCGGTGACTTTGACCTTTCTGTCGCCTCCGTAATTGCCTGTGCGGGTGTCACCACGGCGGTGGTTATCAACCTGACTGAAAGCCTGTGGATTGGCGTGGCAGCGGGGTTGCTGCTTGGCATTCTCTGTGGCCTGGTCAATGGCTTTGTTATCGCCAAACTGAAAATAAATGCTCTGATCACGACACTGGCAACGATGCAGATTGTTCGAGGTCTGGCGTACATCATTTCAGACGGTAAAGCGGTCGGTATCGAAGATGAAAGCTTCTTTGCCCTTGGTTACGCTAACTGGTTCGGTCTGCCTGCGCCAATCTGGCTCACCGTCGCGTGTCTGATTATCTTTGGTTTGCTGCTGAATAAAACCACCTTTGGTCGTAATACCCTGGCGATTGGCGGGAACGAAGAGGCTGCGCGTCTGGCGGGTGTACCGGTTGTTCGCACCAAAATTATTATCTTTGTTCTCTCTGGCCTGGTATCTGCGATAGCCGGAATTATTCTCGCTTCACGTATGACCAGTGGGCAGCCAATGACGTCGATTGGTTATGAGCTTATTGTTATCTCCGCCTGCGTTTTAGGTGGCGTTTCTCTGAAAGGCGGCATCGGAAAAATCTCATATGTGGTGGCGGGTATCTTAATTTTAGGCACCGTGGAGAACGCCATGAACCTGCTTAATATTTCTCCTTTCGCGCAGTACGTGGTTCGCGGCTTAATCCTGCTGGCAGCGGTGATCTTCGACCGTTACAAGCAAAAAGCGAAACGCACTGTCTGATGCTTTTTTCCACAACAATTTAACGTTTTTTCCCACCACAGCCAGCCGCCACAACGGTTGGCTGTTCTTCGTTGCAAATGGCGACCCCCGTCACACTGTCTATACTTACATGTCTGTAAAGCGCGTTCTGCGCAACACAATAAGAAAAGAGAAGGAGGAGAACCGGGTGACAGAACCGTTAACCGAAACCCCTGAACTATCCGCGAAATATGCCTGGTTTTTTGATCTCGATGGAACGCTGGCGGAAATCAAACCGCATCCCGATCAGGTCGTCGTACCTGACAATATTCTGCAAGGACTTCAGCTACTGGCAACCGCAAGTGATGGTGCATTGGCATTGATATCAGGGCGCTCAATGGTGGAGCTGGACGCACTGGCAAAACCTTATCGCTTCCCGTTAGCGGGCGTGCATGGGGCGGAGCGCCGTGACATCAATGGTAAAACGCATATCGTTCATCTGCCGGATGCGATTGCACGTGATATTAACGTGCAACTGCATACGGTCATCGCACAGTATCCCGGTGCGGAGCTGGAGACGAAAGGGATGGCTTTTGCGCTGCATTATCGTCAGGCTCCGCAGCATGAAGACGCATTAATGACATTAGCGCAACGTATTACTCAGATCTGGCCACAAATGGCGTTACAGCAGGGAAAGTGTGTTGTCGAGATCAAACCGAGAGGTACCAGTAAAGGTGAGGCGATTGCTGCCTTTATGCAGGAAGCTCCCTTTATCGGGCGAACGCCCGTATTTCTGGGCGATGATTTAACCGATGAATCTGGTTTCGCAGTCGTTAACCGACTGGGCGGAATGTCAGTAAAAATTGGCACAGGCGCAACTCAGGCATCATGGCGACTGGCGGGCGTACCGGATGTCTGGAGCTGGCTTGAAATGATAACCACCGCATTACAACAAAAAAGAGAAAATAACAGGAGTGATGACTATGAGTCGTTTAGTCGTAGTATCTAACCGGATTGCACCACCAGATGAGCACGCCGCCAGTGCCGGTGGCCTTGCCGTTGGCATACTGGGGGCACTGAAAGCCGCAGGCGGACTGTGGTTTGGCTGGAGTGGTGAAACAGGGAATGAGGATCAGCCGCTAAAAAAGGTGAAAAAGGGTAACATTACGTGGGCCTCTTTTAACCTCAGCGAACAGGACCTTGACGAATACTACAACCAATTCTCCAATGCCGTTCTCTGGCCTGCTTTTCATTATCGCCTCGATCTGGTGCAATTTCAGCGTCCTGCCTGGGACGGCTATCTACGCGTAAATGCGTTGCTGGCAGATAAATTACTGCCGCTGTTGCAAGACGATGACATTATCTGGATCCACGATTATCACCTGTTGCCATTTGCGCATGAATTACGCAAACGGGGAGTGAATAATCGCATTGGTTTCTTTCTGCATATTCCTTTCCCGACACCGGAAATCTTCAACGCGCTGCCGACATATGACACCTTGCTTGAACAGCTTTGTGATTATGATTTGCTGGGTTTCCAGACAGAAAACGATCGTCTGGCGTTCCTGGATTGCCTTTCTAACCTGACCCGCGTCACGACACGTAGCGCAAAAAGCCATACAGCCTGGGGCAAAGCGTTTCGAACAGAAGTTTACCCGATTGGCATTGAGCCAAAAGAAATAGCCAAACAGGCTGCCGGGCCACTGCCGCCAAAACTGGCGCAACTTAAAGCGGAACTGAAAAACGTACAAAATATCTTTTCTGTCGAACGGCTGGATTATTCCAAAGGTTTGCCAGAGCGTTTTCTCGCCTATGAAGCGTTGCTGGAAAAATATCCGCAGCATCATGGTAAAATTCGTTATACCCAGATTGCACCAACGTCGCGTGGTGATGTGCAAGCCTATCAGGATATTCGTCATCAGCTCGAAAATGAAGCTGGACGAATTAATGGTAAATACGGGCAATTAGGCTGGACGCCTCTTTATTATTTGAATCAGCATTTTGACCGTAAATTACTGATGAAAATATTCCGCTACTCTGACGTGGGCTTAGTGACGCCACTGCGTGACGGGATGAACCTGGTGGCAAAAGAGTATGTTGCCGCTCAGGACCCAGCCAATCCGGGCGTTCTTGTTCTTTCGCAATTTGCGGGAGCGGCAAACGAGTTAACGTCGGCGTTAATTGTTAACCCCTACGATCGTGACGAAGTTGCAGCTGCGCTGGATCGTGCATTGACTATGTCGCTGGCGGAACGAATTTCCCGTCATGCAGAAATGCTGGACGTTATCGTGAAAAACGATATTAACCACTGGCAGGAGTGCTTCATTAGCGACCTAAAGCAGATAGTTCCGCGAAGCGCGGAAAGCCAGCAGCGCGATAAAGTTGCTACCTTTCCTAAGCTTGCGTAGGAGCGGTTAATCTCCCGTAAGTGGAACTAACAGCACATCGACCTCACTTGAGGCAATCACTCTTTTCGCCGAGCAGGATGCTCGCGAAAAGAAACTGTGATTGTGATTACCGCAAATCACCAAATCGAAATGATATTTGCGACAAACTTCCAGAATATGTTCGCTTAACTCACCGTAGGCAATAAACCTCTTGTCAACGGGATACCCCGCATCCTGAATTAACTTATCAAGAAAGCTTTGCGTTTCTTCCTGCATCACGCTGCGTAAATCTTCAAGCATCGGCGCAGCTAATTGATTGTACATTTCCGGGTCGGAAGCGAGAGTAATTAAACTGATGTGTCCCTTTACTGGCCTGGCGATAGATACCGCTTTTGCCAGCAGTTGCTGACTTTCCGGTGTAACCGCAACAGCGACAAGAATATTGCTATAGCTCATAACCTGTTCCTTATTCTGTGAACTTCAGGTGACATTAAAGCTTTACTCCTAATGGAGAAACGACGCAATCCCAACTCAGTCAAACAGGTAAATATTAGTCTGATTATTAGTAAAGACAATTAATCAATCACTCTCGGTGATCATATGATTTCAACTGTAATTATAAGAAAATAATGTACTGATTCCCCGCATTAAACAAGTGGTTAATATATGCAAAACATTTTATTAACATTAAGTTGATTGTTGCCTTTCTTTGTATTTAATTAGTTTGTTGTGCGGTAAGTGTCTGTTTAAAAATAGCTTATCTGGTATTGCATGAAAGTGATTATTTATAGCAGATGATTATTTACGGTGAGTTATTTTAACTGTGCGCAACATCCCATTTCGATTATTCCTGTTTCATTTTTGCTTGCTAGCGTAGCGAAAAACTTTTTAACAGATTGAAATACACCCAAAACAAAAGTATGACTTATACATTTATGTTAAGTAATTGAGTGTTTTGTGTGATCTGCATCACACATTATTGAAAATCGCAGCCCCCCTCCGTTGTATGTGCGTGTAGTGACGAGTACAGTTGCGTCGATTTAGGAAAAATCTTAGATAAGTGTAAAGACCCCCTTCTATTTGTAAGGACTTATTAAACCAAAAAGGTGGCTCTGCTTATTGCAGCTTATCGCAACTATTCTAATGCTAATTATTTTTTACCGGGGCTTCCCGGCGACATCACGGGGTGCGGTGAAACCGCATAAAAATAAAGTTGGTTATTCTGGGTGGGAATAATGCATACCTCCGAGTTGCTGAAACACATTTATGACATCAACTTGTCATATTTACTACTTGCACAGCGTCTGATTGTTCAGGACAAAGCGTCCGCTATGTTTCGTCTCGGCATAAATGAAGAAATGGCGACAACATTAGCGGCACTGACTCTTCCGCAAATGGTTAAGCTGGCAGAAACCAATCAGCTGGTTTGTCACTTCCGTTTTGACAGCCACCAGACGATTACTCAGTTGACGCAAGATTCCCGCGTTGACGATCTCCAGCAAATTCATACCGGCATCATGCTCTCAACACGCTTGCTGAATGATGTTAATCAGCCTGAAGAAGCGCTGCGCAAGAAAAGGGCCTGATCATGAGTGAAAAAAGCATTGTTCAGGAAGCGCGGGATATTCAGCTGGCAATGGAATTGATCACCCTGGGCGCTCGTTTGCAGATGCTGGAAAGCGAAACACAGTTAAGTCGCGGACGCCTGATAAAACTTTATAAAGAACTGCGCGGAAGCCCACCGCCGAAAGGCATGCTGCCATTCTCAACCGACTGGTTTATGACCTGGGAACAAAACGTTCATGCTTCGATGTTCTGTAATGCATGGCAGTTTTTACTGAAAACCGGTTTGTGTAATGGCGTCGATGCGGTGATCAAAGCCTACCGTTTATACCTTGAACAGTGCCCGCAAGCAGAAGAAGGACCGCTGCTGGCATTAACCCGTGCCTGGACATTGGTGCGGTTTGTTGAAAGTGGATTACTGCAACTTTCCAGCTGCAACTGCTGCGGCGGCAATTTTATTACCCACGCTCACCAGCCTGTTGGCAGCTTTGCCTGCAGCTTATGTCAACCGCCATCCCGGGCAGTAAAAAGACGTAAACTTTCCCAGAATCCTGCCGATATTATCCCACAACTGCTGGATGAACAGAGAGTACAGGCTGTTTAACTGATACGATGTGGCGCAACATTCCAGCAGCGGTAACGACGTACCGCTGCTTTTTTTTGCCCCAATCGCGCGTTAACGCCTGACGACTGAACATCCTGTCATGGTCAACAGTGGAAGGATGATGTCGTGCTTATCTTATTAGGTTACCTGGTTGTTCTCGGTACAGTTTTCGGCGGTTATTTGATGACCGGTGGAAGCCTTGGAGCACTCTATCAACCCGCTGAACTGGTGATTATTGCCGGTGCAGGGATTGGGTCGTTTATCGTCGGCAATAATGGCAAAGCGATTAAAGGCACGCTGAAGGCGCTGCCGTTGCTGTTTCGTCGCTCCAAATACACCAAAGCAATGTATATGGATCTGCTGGCTCTGCTTTATCGGTTGATGGCGAAATCGCGGCAGATGGGGATGTTTTCGCTGGAACGTGATATTGAAAATCCCCGTGAGAGCGAGATCTTCGCCAGCTACCCACGCATCCTCGCGGATAGCGTCATGCTTGATTTTATCGTCGATTATCTGCGCCTGATTATCAGCGGTCACATGAACACCTTCGAAATCGAAGCCCTGATGGATGAAGAGATTGAGACGCACGAAAGCGAGGCAGAAGTCCCGGCGAACAGTCTGGCGCTGGTCGGGGACTCACTTCCGGCGTTTGGTATTGTCGCGGCTGTAATGGGGGTCGTTCACGCGTTAGGTTCAGCCGATCGTCCTGCCGCCGAGCTGGGGGCGCTTATCGCACATGCGATGGTGGGGACTTTCCTCGGCATTTTATTGGCTTACGGATTTATTTCCCCATTAGCGAGTGTTTTACGTCAGAAAAGCGCCGAAACCAGCAAAATGATGCAGTGCGTCAAAGTCACACTGCTTTCTAATCTGAACGGTTACGCACCGCCTATCGCCGTTGAGTTTGGTCGCAAAACGCTCTATTCCAGCGAACGTCCGTCGTTTATTGAACTGGAAGAGCATGTGCGTGCGGTGAAAAATCCGCAACAACAGACGACAACCGAGGAAGCATGAAGAATCAAGCGCATCCGATTATTGTCGTCAAACGACGCAAAGCCAAAAGCCACGGGGCAGCACATGGATCGTGGAAGATTGCTTATGCCGACTTTATGACCGCGATGATGGCCTTTTTTCTGGTGATGTGGCTGATCTCCATCTCCAGCCCAAAAGAGTTGATTCAGATTGCGGAGTACTTCCGGACTCCACTGGCGACTGCGGTTACGGGCGGCGATCGCATTTCTAATAGTGAAAGCCCAATTCCCGGCGGTGGTGATGATTACACCCAAAGCCAGGGGGAAGTGAATAAGCAGCCGAACATCGAAGAGTTGAAAAAACGCATGGAGCAAAGTCGATTGCGGAAATTGCGGGGTGATCTCGACCAGTTGATAGAGTCCGATCCGAAACTGCGGGCGTTGCGTCCACATCTCAAAATCGATCTGGTCCAGGAAGGTCTACGTATTCAGATCATCGATAGCCAGAATCGCCCGATGTTTAGAACCGGCAGTGCCGATGTCGAACCCTATATGCGCGACATTCTGCGCGCCATCGCGCCTGTACTGAACGGTATTCCCAACCGTATTAGCCTTTCAGGTCATACCGATGATTTTCCCTACGCCAGCGGTGAGAAAGGTTACAGCAACTGGGAGCTTTCTGCCGATCGGGCCAATGCATCCCGCCGCGAACTGATGGTCGGCGGGTTGGATAGCGGCAAAGTGTTACGTGTCGTCGGCATGGCGGCAACGATGCGCTTAAGCGATCGCGGACCTGATGATGCCGTCAACCGTCGCATCAGCCTGCTGGTACTGAACAAACAAGCCGAACAGGCCATTTTGCATGAAAACGCCGAAAGCCAGAATGAGCCAGTAAGCGCCCTGGAAAAACCTGAGGTTGCACCACAGGTCAGTGTTCCCACAATGCCATCAGCCGAACCGAGGTGACAGCGTGAGCATGGATATAAGCGATTTTTATCAGACATTTTTTGACGAAGCGGACGAACTGTTGGCTGATATGGAGCAGCATCTGCTGGTTTTGCAGCCGGAAGCGCCAGATGCCGAACAATTGAATGCCATCTTTCGGGCTGCCCACTCGATCAAAGGAGGGGCAGGAACTTTTGGCTTCGGCGTTTTGCAGGAAACCACGCATCTGATGGAAAACCTGCTCGATGAAGCCAGACGAGGTGAGATGCAACTCAACACCGACATTATCAATCTGTTTTTGGAAACGAAGGACATCATGCAAGAACAGCTCGACGCTTATAAACAGTCGCAAGAGCCGGATGCCGCCAGCTTCGATTATATCTGCCAGGCCTTGCGTCAACTGGCATTAGAAGCGAAAGGCGAAACGCCATCCGCAGTGACCCGATTAAGTGTGGTTGCCAAAAGTGAACCGCAAGATGAGCAGAGTCGCAGTCAGTTGCCGCGACGAATTATCCTTTCGCGCCTGAAGGCCGGCGAAGTCGACCTGCTGGAAGAAGAGCTGGGGCATCTGACAACGTTAACTGACGTGGTGAAAGGGGCGGATTCTCTCTCGGCAATATTACCGGGCGATATCGCCGAAGATGACATCACAGCGGTACTCTGTTTTGTGATTGAAGCCGATCAGATTACCTTTGAAACAGTAGAAGTATCGCCAAAAATATCCACCCCACCAGTGCTTAAACTGGCAGCCGAACAAGCGCCAACCGGTCGCGTGGAGCGGGAAAAAACGACGCGCAGCAGTGAATCCACCAGCATCCGTGTAGCGGTAGAAAAGGTTGATCAATTAATTAACCTCGTCGGCGAGCTGGTTATCACCCAGTCCATGCTTGCCCAGCGTTCCAGCGAACTGGACCCGGTTAATCATGGTGATTTGATTACCAGCATGGGGCAGTTACAACGTAACGCCCGTGATTTGCAGGAATCAGTGATGTCGATTCGCATGATGCCGATGGAATATGTCTTTAGTCGCTATCCCCGGCTGGTGCGTGATCTGGCGGGAAAACTCGGCAAGCAGGTAGAACTGACGCTGGTGGGCAGTTCCACCGAGCTCGACAAGAGCCTGATAGAACGCATTATCGACCCGCTGACCCACCTGGTACGCAATAGCCTCGATCACGGTATTGAACTGCCAGAAAAACGGCTCGCCGCAGGTAAAAACAGCGTCGGAAATTTAATTCTGTCTGCCGAACATCAGGGCGGCAACATTTGCATTGAAGTGACCGACGATGGGGCGGGGCTAAACCGTGAGCGAATTCTGGCAAAAGCGGCCTCGCAAGGTTTGACTGTCAGCGAAAACATGAGCGACGACGAAGTCGCGATGCTGATATTTGCACCAGGCTTCTCCACGGCAGAGCAGGTCACCGACGTCTCCGGGCGCGGCGTCGGCATGGACGTCGTTAAACGTAATATCCAGGAGATGGGCGGTCATGTCGAAATCCAGTCGAAGCAGGGTACTGGCACTACGATCCGCATTTTACTGCCGCTGACGCTGGCCATCCTCGACGGCATGTCCGTACGCGTAGCGGATGAAGTTTTCATTCTGCCGCTGAATGCTGTTATGGAATCACTGCAACCCCGTGAAGCCGATCTCCATCCACTGGCCGGCGGCGAGCGGGTGCTGGAAGTGCGGGGTGAATATCTGCCCATCGTCGAACTGTGGAAAGTGTTCAACGTCGCGGACGCGAAAACCGAAGCCACCCAGGGAATTGTGGTGATCTTACAAAGTGGCGGTCGCCGCTACGCCTTGCTGGTGGATCAATTAATTGGTCAACACCAGGTTGTGGTTAAAAACCTTGAAAGTAACTATCGCAAAGTCCCCGGCATTTCTGCTGCGACCATTCTTGGCGACGGCAGCGTGGCACTGATTGTTGATGTCTCCGCCTTGCAGGCGATAAACCGCGAACAACGTATGGCGAACACCGCCGCCTGAATGAGTAAAAAGGTAACAATATGACCGGTATGACGAATGTAACAAAGCTGGCCAGCGAGCCGTCAGGCCAGGAATTTCTGGTATTTACCCTTGGTGATGAAGAGTACGGTATTGATATCCTGAAAGTGCAGGAGATCCGTGGCTACGATCAGGTAACACGGATTGCGAACACGCCAGCGTTTATCAAAGGCGTCACGAATCTGCGCGGCGTTATTGTGCCGATTGTTGACTTACGAATTAAGTTCAGCCAGGTGGATGTGGACTATAACGACAACACGGTAGTTATCGTCCTGAATCTCGGACAGCGGGTGGTCGGCATCGTGGTTGACGGCGTTTCAGATGTGCTTTCATTGACGGCGGAGCAAATTCGTCCGGCACCGGAATTTGCCGTGACGCTTTCAACAGAATATCTCACTGGACTGGGCGCACTGGGCGACCGGATGTTGATTCTGGTGAACATCGAAAAACTGCTGAACAGCGAAGAGATGGCGCTGTTAGATAGCGCGGCGTCAGAAGTGGCGTAATTCTCCCGATTTCCTCAATTGAAATGAACCCGATGATCTGCGCATCGGGTTTTTTATTTCAATTTCGCGGCGGGTGGCATCAGCAATAAAGTTTCCCCCTTCCTTGCCGATAACGAGATCAACTTGTTTTCAGGAAGGTGCCTTATGATTAACCGTATCCGCGTAGTCACGCTGTTGGTAATGGTGCTGGGGGTATTCGCACTGTTACAGCTTATTTCCGGCAGTCTGTTTTTTTCTTCCCTTCACCATAGCCAGAAGAGCTTTGTGGTTTCCAATCAATTACGGGAACAGCAGGGCGAGCTGACGTCAACCTGGGATTTAATGCTGCAAACGCGCATTAACCTGAGTCGTTCAGCGGTGCGGATGATGATGGATTCCTCCAATCAACAAAGTAATGCCAAAGTTGAATTGCTCGATAGCGCCAGGAAAACATTGGCCCAGGCCGCGACTCATTATAAAAAATTCAAAAGCATGGCACCGTTACCTGAAATGGTCGCTACCAGTCGTAATATTGATGAAAAATATAAAAACTATCACACAGCGTTAACTGAGCTGATTGATTATCTTGATTATGGCAATACTGGAGCTTATTTCGCTCAGCCAACCCAGGGAATGCAAAATGCAATGGGCGAAGCGTTTGCTCAGTACGCCCTCAGCAGTGAAAAACTGTATCGCGATATCGTCACTGACAACGCAGATGATTACCGATTTGCCCAGTGGCAACTGGCGGTTATCGCGCTGGTGGTGGTATTGATTCTGCTGGTAGCGTGGTACGGCATTCGCCGTATGTTGCTTACACCGCTGGCAAAAATTATTGCTCACATTCGCGAAATCGCCGGTGGTAACCTGGCGAATACCCTGACCATTGACGGGCGCAGTGAAATGGGCGACCTGGCGCAGAGCGTTTCACATATGCAACGCTCTTTGACTGACACCGTCACTCATGTCCGCGAAGGTTCAGATGCCATCTATGCCGGTACCCGTGAAATTGCGGCGGGCAACACCGATCTTTCCTCCCGTACTGAACAGCAGGCATCCGCGCTGGAAGAAACTGCCGCCAGCATGGAGCAGCTCACCGCGACAGTGAAGCAAAACGCCGATAACGCCCGCCAGGCCTCGCAACTGGCGCAAAGTGCCTCCGACACCGCCCAGCACGGCGGCAAAGTGGTGGATGGCGTAGTGAAAACGATGCATGAGATCGCCGATAGTTCGAAGAAAATTGCCGACATTATCAGCGTTATCGACGGTATTGCCTTCCAGACTAATATCCTCGCGCTGAATGCCGCGGTTGAAGCCGCGCGAGCGGGTGAACAGGGCCGTGGTTTTGCCGTGGTGGCGGGCGAAGTGCGTAATCTTGCCAGTCGTAGCGCCCAGGCGGCAAAAGAGATCAAAGCTCTCATTGAAGACTCCGTCTCGCGCGTTGATACCGGTTCGGTGCTGGTCGAAAGCGCCGGGGAAACAATGAACAATATCGTCAATGCTGTCACTCGCGTGACTGACATTATGGGCGAGATTGCATCGGCATCGGATGAACAGAGCCGTGGCATCGATCAAGTCGCATTGGCGGTTTCGGAAATGGATCGCGTCACGCAACAGAACGCATCGCTGGTGCAGGAATCAGCTGCCGCTGCAGCTGCGCTGGAAGAACAGGCTAGTCGTTTAACGCAAGCGGTTTCCGCGTTTCGTCTGGCAGCCAGCCCACTCACCAATAAACCGCAAACACCATCCCGTCCTGCCAGTGAGCAACCACCGGCACAGCCACGACTGCGAATTGCTGAACAAGATCCAAACTGGGAAACATTTTGACGAGTATTTACTAACGCGGTCATTGCCGCCTGATGGGGAGCGTTGATGTTTAATCGTATTCGAATTTCGACCACGCTGTTTTTAATTTTGATTCTCTGCGGGATCTTGCAGATTGGCAGTAACGGCATGTCTTTTTGGGCATTTCGCGACGATTTGCAACGACTGAATCAGGTCGAGCAGAGCAATCAGCAACGTGCGGCATTAGCGCAAACTCGGGCGGTAATGTTACAGGCCAGTACCGCGCTGAACAAAGCAGGCACTCTGACAGCGCTTAGCTATCCGGCGGATGACATTAAAACGTTGATGACGACGGCGCGCGCCAGTCTGACGCAATCCACCACGCTGTTTAAAAGTTTTATGGCGATGACTGCGGGCAACGAGCACGTCAGGGTATTGCAAAAAGAGACGGAGAAAAGTTTTGCCCGCTGGCACAACGATCTCGAACATCAGGCGACCTGGCTTGAAAGTAATCAACTTTCGGATTTCCTCACTGCGCCGGTGCAGGGATCACAGAATGCGTTTGACGTTAACTTTGAGGCCTGGCAGCTGGAGATCAACCATGTGCTGGAAGCCGCCAGTGCGCAAAGCCAGCGTAACTATCAGATTTCGGCGCTGGTGTTTATCAGCATGATTATTGTTGCGGCGATCTACATCAGCAGTGCGCTGTGGTGGACGCGCAAGATGATTGTTCAACCACTGGCCATTATCGGTAGCCATTTTGACAGCATTGCTGCGGGTAATCTGGCGCGTCCGATTGCGGTATATGGTCGTAATGAGATCACCGCCATTTTTGCCAGCCTGAAGACCATGCAGCAGGCTTTGCGTGGGACGGTGAGTGATGTGCGTAAGGGAAGCCAGGAGATGCACATTGGGATCGCGGAGATTGTCGCAGGCAATAACGATCTCTCAAGTCGTACCGAACAGCAGGCGGCATCGCTGGCACAAACGGCCGCCAGTATGGAGCAATTAACCGCCACGGTAGGGCAAAACGCCGATAACGCACGACAGGCGTCGGAACTGGCAAAAAATGCCGCGACAACGGCGCAGGCGGGCGGTGTTCAGGTCAGTACCATGACTCACACCATGCAGGAGATCGCCACCAGCTCGCAAAAAATTGGCGACATTATCAGCGTTATCGACGGAATTGCTTTCCAGACTAATATTCTGGCCCTGAATGCGGCAGTGGAAGCGGCTCGCGCCGGAGAGCAGGGGCGTGGTTTTGCGGTAGTGGCAGGTGAAGTGCGCAATCTTGCCAGCCGTAGCGCGCAGGCAGCAAAAGAGATCAAAGGGCTGATCGAAGAGTCAGTCAATCGTGTCCAGCAGGGTTCGAAACTGGTGAATAACGCCGCCGCGACCATGACCGATATTGTCAGTTCGGTGACCCGCGTGAACGACATTATGGGAGAAATTGCTTCGGCGTCGGAAGAACAACGGCGGGGGATTGAGCAGGTTGCACAGGCTGTCAGCCAGATGGATCAGGTGACTCAGCAGAACGCCTCGCTGGTAGAAGAAGCGGCGGTGGCAACGGAACAACTGGCGAATCAGGCCGACCATCTTTCGTCGCGTGTGGCGGTATTTACCCTTGAAGAACATGAAGTAGCACGACATGAGTCGGCGCAGTTACAAATTGCGCCAGTGGTATCCTGAAGTGATTGAGAAGGCGCTATGACTTCATCTCTGCCCTGTGGGCAAACGTCTTTATTGTTACAGATGACCGAGCGCCTGGCGCTTTCCGACGCGCATTTTCGGCGGATAAGTCAATTGATCTATCAACGAGCCGGGATCGTTCTGGCTGACCATAAACGCGACATGGTTTACAACCGACTGGTTCGTCGTTTGCGTTCGCTGGGACTGACGGATTTCGGTCATTATCTGAACTTGCTGGAATCTAATCAGCACAGCGGTGAGTGGCAGGCGTTTATCAATTCGCTGACCACGAATCTGACGGCATTTTTCCGTGAGGCACATCATTTCCCTCTGCTCGCGGATCACGCACGTCGCCGTTCTGGCGAGTATCGCGTATGGAGCGCGGCGGCTTCGACCGGCGAAGAGCCGTACAGCATTGCGATGACGCTGGCTGACACATTGGGCACCGCGCCCGGACGCTGGAAAGTGTTTGCCAGTGATATCGACACCGAAGTGCTGGAAAAAGCCAGAAGCGGTATCTATCGCCATGAAGAGTTGAAAAACCTGACGCCGCAGCAACTGCAACGGTATTTCATGCGAGGGACGGGACCGCATGAAGGGCTGGTACGCGTGCGTCAGGAGCTGGCGAACTATGTTGATTTTGCCCCGCTGAATTTACTGGCGAAACAGTACACCGTGCCGGGGCCGTTTGATGCGATCTTCTGTCGTAACGTCATGATCTACTTCGATCAAACTACCCAGCAGGAGATTTTGCGCCGCTTTGTTCCGCTCCTTAAATCCGACGGATTGCTGTTTGCGGGTCACTCTGAAAACTTTAGCCACCTTGAGCGCCGCTTCACGCTGCGTGGTCAGACGGTGTATGCGCTAAGTAAGGATTAACGATGAGCAAAATCAGGGTGTTATCTGTCGATGATTCGGCACTGATGCGCCAGATCATGACAGAAATCATCAACAGCCATAGCGACATGGAAATGGTGGCGACCGCCCCTGATCCGCTGGTTGCGCGTGATTTGATTAAGAAATTCAATCCCGATGTATTGACGCTGGATGTTGAAATGCCGCGGATGGACGGACTGGATTTCCTCGAAAAATTAATGCGTTTGCGTCCAATGCCCGTAGTGATGGTTTCTTCCCTGACCGGCAAAGGGTCAGAAGTTACGCTGCGCGCGCTGGAGCTGGGGGCGATAGATTTTGTCACCAAACCGCAACTGGGTATTCGCGAAGGTATGCTGGCGTATAGCGAAATGATTGCTGAAAAGGTGCGTACGGCAGCAAAGGCGAGCCTTGCAGCACATAAGCCATTGTCGGCACCGACAACGCTGAAGGCGGGGCCGTTGCTGAGTTCTGAAAAACTGATTGCGATTGGTGCTTCAACGGGTGGAACTGAGGCAATTCGTCACGTACTGCAACCGTTGCCGCTTTCCAGCCCGGCACTGTTAATTACCCAGCATATGCCGCCCGGTTTCACCCGCTCTTTTGCCGACAGACTTAATAAGCTTTGCCAGATCGGGGTTAAAGAAGCCGAAGACGGAGAACGTGTCTTGCCGGGGCATGCCTATATCGCGCCGGGCGATCGGCATATGGAGCTGGCGCGTAGTGGCGCAAATTATCAAATCAAAATTCACGATGGCCCGGCGGTTAACCGTCATCGGCCTTCGGTAGATGTGTTGTTCCATTCTGTCGCCAAACAGGCGGGGCGTAATGCGGTTGGGGTGATCCTGACCGGTATGGGCAACGACGGCGCGGCAGGAATGTTGGCGATGCGTCAGGCGGGGGCATGGACCCTTGCGCAAAACGAAGCAAGTTGCGTGGTGTTCGGCATGCCGCGCGAGGCCATCAATATGGGTGGTGTCTGCGAAGTGGTCGATCTTAGCCAGGTAAGCCAACAAATGTTGGCAAAAATTAGTGCCGGACAGGCGATACGTATTTAAATCAGGAGTGTGAAATGGCGGATAAAGAACTTAAATTTTTGGTTGTGGATGACTTTTCCACCATGCGACGCATAGTGCGTAACCTGCTGAAAGAGCTGGGATTCAATAATGTTGAGGAAGCGGAAGATGGCGTCGACGCTCTCAATAAGTTGCAGGCAGGCGGTTATGGATTTGTTATCTCCGACTGGAACATGCCCAATATGGATGGCCTGGAGTTGCTGAAAACGATTCGTGCAGATGGCGCGATGTCGGCATTGCCAGTGTTAATGGTGACTGCAGAAGCGAAGAAAGAGAACATCATTGCTGCGGCGCAAGCGGGGGCCAGTGGCTATGTGGTGAAGCCATTTACCGCCGCGACGCTGGAGGAAAAACTCAACAAAATCTTTGAGAAACTGGGCATGTGAGGATGCGACTATGATGCAACCATCAATCAAACCTGCTGACGAGCATTCAGCTGGCGATATCATTGCGCGCATCGGCAGCCTGACGCGTATGCTGCGCGACAGTTTGCGGGAACTGGGGCTGGATCAGGCCATTGCCGAAGCGGCGGAAGCCATCCCGGATGCGCGCGATCGTTTGTACTATGTTGTGCAGATGACCGCCCAGGCTGCGGAGCGGGCGCTGAACAGTGTTGAGGCGTCACAACCGCATCAGGATCAAATGGAGAAATCAGCAAAAGCGTTAACCCAACGTTGGGATGACTGGTTTGCCGATCCGATTGACCTTGCCGACGCCCGTGAACTGGTAACAGATACACGACAATTTCTGGCAGATGTACCCGCGCATACCAGCTTTACTAACGCGCAACTGCTGGAAATCATGATGGCGCAGGATTTTCAGGATCTCACCGGACAGGTTATTAAGCGGATGATGGATGTCATTCAGGAGATCGAACGCCAGTTGCTGATGGTGCTGTTGGAAAACATCCCGGAACAGGAGTCGCGTCCAAAACGTGAAAACCAGAGTTTGCTTAATGGACCTCAGGTCGATACCAGCAAAGCCGGTGTGGTAGCCAGTCAGGATCAGGTGGACGATTTGTTGGATAGTCTTGGATTTTGATTTGTATTGCCTGATGTGGCGTGACCACGTCATATCAGGCGGTCTGATAAGGCGATGACGCCGCATCCGACAAACGCACACTATGCTTGATGTGTGGCAGCAAAAGCCCTAAATCCCGCCTGTTTTGCCCCTTACTCAAACCATTGAACGCTTTGCGCTCTGGCATCATTTACGCTTAATACTCTTTCCAGGATTGGCGACGTGTCTGACGAGAGCGACGACAAAACAGAAGCCCCCACACCTCACCGACTAGAAAAAGCGCGGGAAGAGGGGCAAATCCCGCGTTCCCGTGAACTGACTTCACTGCTGATTTTGCTGGTGGGCGTTAGTGTTATCTGGTTTGGCGGTGTGTCGCTGGCCCGTCGATTGTCGGGCATGCTCTCCGCTGGGCTGCATTTTGATCACAGTATTATCAATGACCCGAATCTGATCCTCGGGCAAATTATTCTGCTGATCAGAGAAGCCATGCTGGCGCTGCTGCCGCTGATTAGCGGCGTGGTGCTGGTGGCGCTCATTTCTCCGGTCATGCTGGGAGGGCTGGTATTTAGCGGCAAATCCTTGCAGCCGAAGTTTTCCAAACTCAACCCGCTATCGGGCATTAAACGGATGTTCTCGGCACAGACTGGCGCGGAGTTACTTAAAGCAATTTTGAAAACCATCCTGGTTGGCAGCGTGGCGGGGTTTTTTCTCTGGCATCACTGGCCGCAGATGATGCGCTTAATGGCCGAGTCTCAGATTACCGCCATGGGTAATGCGATGGATCTGGTAGGGCTATGCGCACTGCTGGTGGTGCTTGGTGTCATTCCAATGGTGGGATTTGACGTCTTTTTCCAAATCTTCAGCCACCTGAAAAAGCTGCGAATGTCGCGGCAGGATATTCGTGATGAGTTCAAACAAAGCGAAGGCGACCCCCATGTTAAAGGACGGATCCGTCAGATGCAGCGAGCTGCCGCACGGCGTCGGATGATGGCCGATGTGCCGAAAGCGGATGTCATTGTCAATAACCCGACCCACTATTCGGTAGCGTTGCAGTATGACGAAAACAAAATGAGCGCACCGAAAGTGGTCGCTAAAGGTGCAGGGCTGGTCGCGCTGCGCATTCGTGAAATTGGCGCTGAAAATAACGTCCCGACGCTTGAAGCGCCGCCGCTGGCGCGAGCGCTGTATCGACATGCGGAGATTGGTCAACAAATCCCGGGTCAACTGTACGCCGCGGTGGCGGAAGTGCTGGCCTGGGTCTGGCAACTGAAACGCTGGCGTCTGGCTGGTGGACAGCGCCCTGTACAACCTACTCATCTTCCGGTGCCGGAAGCCCTGGATTTTATTAACGAGAAACCGACCCATGAGTAATCTGGCCGCGATGCTGCGCCTGCCCGCAAACCTGAAATCGACACAATGGCAGATCCTTGCCGGACCGATTTTGATCCTGTTGATCTTGTCGATGATGGTGCTGCCACTGCCCGCATTCATACTCGACCTGTTGTTTACCTTCAATATTGCCTTGTCGATCATGGTGTTGCTGGTGGCGATGTTTACCCAGCGCACGCTTGAGTTTGCTGCGTTTCCGACCATTCTGTTGTTTACCACGCTGTTGCGTCTGGCACTTAACGTGGCTTCAACCCGTATCATTTTGATGGAAGGGCATACCGGCGCAGCGGCGGCTGGGAAGGTGGTCGAAGCGTTCGGTCACTTCCTCGTTGGTGGCAATTTCGCTATCGGTATCGTGGTGTTTGTCATTCTCGTGATCATCAACTTTATGGTCATTACCAAAGGTGCCGGGCGTATCGCAGAAGTGGGTGCGCGCTTTGTTCTCGATGGTATGCCGGGTAAGCAGATGGCGATTGACGCCGACCTTAACGCCGGATTGATTGGTGAAGATGAGGCGAAAAAACGCCGCTCCGAAGTCACTCAGGAAGCCGATTTTTACGGCTCAATGGACGGGGCAAGTAAGTTTGTCCGCGGCGATGCCATCGCCGGGATCCTCATCATGGTCATTAACGTTGTCGGCGGGTTGCTGGTCGGCGTGCTGCAACATGGCATGAGCATGGGACACGCGGCGGAAAGTTATACGCTCTTGACCATTGGCGACGGTCTGGTGGCACAAATCCCGGCGCTGGTGATTTCTACCGCCGCGGGGGTCATTGTTACGCGTGTCAGCACCGATCAGGATGTTGGCGAGCAGATGGTGAATCAGCTTTTCAGTAACCCAAGCGTTATGTTGTTAAGCGCCGCCGTGCTCGGTTTGCTCGGCCTGGTGCCTGGAATGCCGAACCTGGTATTTTTGCTGTTCACTGCTGGATTGCTGGGGCTGGCCTGGTGGATCCGCGGACGCGAACAAAAAGCGCCTGCCGAACCCAAACCGGTAAAAATGGCAGAGAATAATGCCGTTGTCGAAGCGACGTGGAACGATGTACAACTGGAAGATTCTCTGGGAATGGAAGTGGGTTATCGACTGATCCCGATGGTTGATTTCCAACAAGATGGCGAGTTGCTGGGCCGTATTCGTAGTATTCGTAAGAAATTTGCTCAGGAAATGGGCTTCTTGCCGCCGGTGGTGCACATTCGCGACAATATGGATCTGCAACCTGCCCGCTATCGCATTTTGATGAAAGGCGTGGAGATAGGCAGTGGTGATGCTTATCCGGGGCGCTGGCTGGCGATTAACCCTGGAACCGCTGCCGGGACGTTACCTGGTGAGGCGACCATCGATCCGGCATTTGGCCTGAATGCTATCTGGATTGAAAGTGCGCTAAAAGAACAGGCGCAGATTCAGGGGTACACCGTGGTTGAGGCCAGCACGGTGGTAGCAACGCATCTTAACCACCTCATTAGCCAGCATGCCGCAGAGCTGTTTGGTCGTCAGGAGGCGCAACAGCTGCTGGATCGCGTCGCCCAGGAGATGCCAAAGCTGACGGAAGATCTCGTTCCTGGCGTCGTCACGCTCACCACATTGCATAAAGTGCTGCAAAATCTCCTCGATGAAAAAGTACCGATTCGCGATATGCGCACCATTCTCGAAACGCTGGCGGAACATGCACCCATCCAAAGTGATCCACATGAATTAACCGCCGTCGTGCGCGTGGCGTTGGGACGGGCGATTACCCAGCAGTGGTTTCCTGGCAAAGATGAAGTCCATGTTATTGGCCTCGATACACCGCTGGAACGTTTGTTGCTACAGGCGTTGCAGGGCGGGGGCGGACTGGAGCCAGGGCTGGCGGATCGTTTACTGGCGCAAACTCAGGAAGCGCTATCCCGTCAGGAGATGTTGGGTGCGCCGCCAGTATTGTTGGTGAACCACGCGCTGCGACCATTATTGTCTCGCTTTCTGCGCCGCAGCTTGCCGCAGTTAGTGGTGCTGTCGAATCTGGAACTATCTGATAACCGACATATCCGCATGACGGCGACAATTGGCGGTAAATGATGAGAACCTTATTAGCAATATTATTGTTTCCGCTGCTAGTGCAAGCCGCCGGGGAGGGGATGTGGCAGGCAAGTAGTGTCGGAATTACGCTAAATCATCGCGGTGAGTCGATGTCGTCAGCGCCTCTTTCTACTCGACAACCTGCTTCAGGATTGATGACGCTGGTGGCGTGGCGTTATCAGCTTATCGGCCCGACACCTGCAGGACTGCGGGTTCGCTTGTGTTCGCAATCTCGTTGTGTCGAATTAGAGGGGCAGAGCGGAACCACCGTGGCCTTTTCCGGTATAGCGGCAGCAGAACCGTTGCGCTTTATCTGGGAAGTGCCTGGCGGTGGGCGGTTAATTCCACCGCTAAAGGTACAACGGAATGAAGTGATTGTGAATTATCGCTGAAGGACAAATAAAAATTACGCGCTCGCGAGTATGTTTAATGACTCAGTGAAAAAGGCTGGATGTTTTGTTGCAATCATTTATCAGGAATAGATTGCAACAAAACATGCCAAAAATATGTGAATTATCCTCTTGTCAAAGGGCTTGGATAAAAATCTTCAGAGTTACGGTATAGCTGCAACTGGCGAGTTCGCGTATTGGTCTGTATGATCATACATGATAGCCATTCTGATTCAGAATAAGGGTCACTTAAATCCTGAACATCCTCATTTGAAAGGATTAATTCACATTCTTTGTCTCTAAAATCCAGCCAGGCTCGTTGTGATTTTTTAAGCAAGTTAAGTTGTTCGGTATCAGGTTTTTTTGCACCTGTGCGTGGCACTTGTTCTATATAACGATAAGCTTCACCATAAGCTTTATTTAATTGCGCATCGACGAGATTGTATTCTTGTCGCAGACATGATTTGATCACGTTAATGTCAGTATCATCATCTGAATTTTTTTGCCAACAATCTTTGATGGCTGAAATGTCATGATCATTTACTATAACCGTATCTTCTGCGTAAGCCTGGCAAGAGATAATGCCTAATGTTAATACAAGAAATTTAAACACTGCGGTATTCCTTAAATTGAACCGTTATCGTTTTCCTGGGCCTGGATATTACGCTTCTGGCCTCTTACTCAACAGTGAGAAAACGATGGCATGTCCGTTTTCAGAATACATTTAGATGGCAATAAAAAAGCCTGATCGGCTAACCCTGATCAGGCTTCACTCTCACGAAAAATCGATTACATACGCTCTACAGTCTCAATACCCAGCGTATCCAGACCCAGCTTCAGCGTCTTCGCCGTCAGTTGTGCCAGTTTTAGACGGCTGTTACGCACTTCTTCGTTTTCTGCGCTGAGGATCGGGCAGTGCTCGTAGAAGCCAGAGAACAGACCGGCCAGATCGTACAGGTAAGCACACATTACATGCGGCGTGCCTTCACGGGCAACCACGGTGAGGGTTTCTTCAAACTGCAGCAGGCGAGCTGCCAGTTGCGCTTCACGATCTTCACGGATGATAACCGGAGCTGCAGCCAGTTGCTCTTCGTCAATTTCTGCTTTACGGAACACGGACAATACACGCGTGTATGCATACTGCATGTAAGGCGCGGTATTACCCTCAAACGCCAGCATGTTGTCCCAGTCGAAGATGTAGTCCGTGGTGCGGTTTTTGGAGAGATCCGCATATTTCACCGCACCAATACCAACCGCGTTAGCCAGTTTTTCCAGCTCGTCGGCTGGCATATCCGGGTTCTTTTCTGCCACCAGACGGCGTGCACGTTCCAGGGCTTCATCCAGCAGATCGGCCAGTTTCACTGTACCACCCGCGCGGGTTTTGAACGGTTTGCCGTCTTTACCCAGCATCATGCCGAACATGTGGTGTTCCAGCGGTACGGATTCCGGTACATAGCCTGCTTTACGGACGATCGCCCATGCCTGCATCAGGTGTTGATGCTGACGGGAGTCGATGTAATACAGCACGCGATCGGCATGCAGTGTTTCATAACGATATTTCGCACAGGCGATATCAGTGGTGGTGTAGAGATAGCCGCCATCTTTCTTCTGAATGATCACGCCCATCGGCTCGCCTTCCTTGTTTTTAAACTCATCAAGGAATACGACGGTCGCCCCTTCGCTTTCTACTGCCAGACCTTTGGCTTTGAGATCCGCCACAATTCCTGGCAGCATTGGGTTGTAGAGGCTTTCGCCCATCACGTCATCACGGGTCAGCGTCACGTTGAGACGATCGTAGGTGATCTGGTTCTGCGTCATGGTGATGTCGACCAGTTTGCGCCACATCTCGCGGAAATATTCGTCACCGCTTTGCAGTTTTACCACGTAGTTACGTGCACGCTCGGCAAACTCTTCATCTTCGTCGTAATGCTTTTTCGCATCGCGGTAGAAACCTTCAAGGTCAGCCAGCTCCATTTCACCGGCGTTTTCCTGCTGCTGCTTTTCCAGCCATGCAATCAGCATACCGAACTGAGTGCCCCAGTCGCCGACGTGGTTTGCGCGAATCACTTTGTGACCGAGGAACTCCAGAGTACGCACTGCTGCGTCACCAATAATGGTAGAGCGCAGGTGACCGACGTGCATCTCTTTCGCCACGTTTGGCGCAGAGTAGTCAACCACAATGGTCTGTTTTTCTGGCGTAGCAACACCGAGACGATCGGACGCCAGCGCCTGCTGAACATGTTCAGCCAGGAATGCCGGATCAAGGAAAATGTTGATAAAGCCTGGACCGGCGATCTCAACTTTGCTGGCGATACCGTTAAGATCCAGATGAGTCAGCACCTGCTCTGCTAATTGTCGCGGTGCCATACCCAGTTTTTTAGCAACTGCCATCATGCCGTTAGCCTGATAGTCGCCGAACTGAACTTTTGCTGACTGACGAACCTGCGGTTCGCAATCCGCAGGCGCGCCTGCCGCAATCATGGCCTGACGGACTTTTTCTGAGAGAAGAGCCTGAATATTCACCGGAATACCTTACATTGATGAAGCGAGCAAAAATTGCCCGCACCAGTTAAAGAAATTAGGGCGGGAGTATACTGCAAATGGCTGTTTTCGTCAGCAACGTGCGCGTGCCGTATTGCCGTTTTCACTATTGCATCAGAAGCGGCGTGAAATCAGCGGTTGGTTGGCGCAGGGCAACAGGGTAAATTAACGCTTTTACTGAAAGACGAAGAGTGATTATGGCGAACTGGCAATCTATCGACGAGCTGCAGGATATTGCATCGGATTTACCGCGATTTACCCACGCATTAGATGAACTTTCCCGCCGTTTGGGGTTGGATATCACTCCGTTGACTGCCGATCACATTTCCTTGCGTTGCCATCAAAACGCCACCGCTGAACGCTGGCGTCGCGGGTTTGAACAGTGCGGCGAGCTTTTGTCAGAAAATATGATCAATGGCAGACCGATTTGTCTGTTTAAATTGCATGAACCGGTACAGGTTGCTCACTGGCAGTTTTCCATTGTGGAGCTACCGTGGCCCGGGGAAAAACGTTACCCGCACGAAGGTTGGGAACATATTGAAATCGTTCTGCCGGGTGATCCAGAAACGCTGAATGCCCGTGCGCTGGCATTGCTTTCTGATGAAGGACTCAGCCTACCGGGGATCTCAGTTAAAACCAGTTCGCCAAAAGGTGAGCATGAGCGATTACCGAATCCGACGCTGGCGGTCACCGATGGCAAAACAACTATTAAGTTTCATCCGTGGTCCATTGAAGAGATCGTTGCCAGCGAGCAGTCGGCGTAATTAAGGAGTAAAAATGGCATTACTGGAAATTTGCTGTTACAGCATGGAATGTGCACTAACGGCGCAGCAAAACGGCGCAGACAGAGTTGAATTATGCGCAGCCCCAAAAGAGGGGGGCTTAACGCCGTCGTTGGGTGTACTGAAATCCGTGCGCCAGCGGGTGACGATCCCTGTGCATCCGATTATCCGCCCACGCGGTGGTGATTTTTGCTACAGCGACGGTGAGTTTGCCGCCATTCTTGAGGATGTGCGCACAGTCCGCGAATTAGGTTTTCCTGGACTGGTGACAGGCGTGCTCGATGTTGACGGTAATGTCGATATGTCACGAATGGAAAAAATAATGGCTGCTGCCGGTCCGCTGGCAGTGACTTTTCATCGCGCCTTTGATATGTGCGCTAACCCTCTAAATACACTCAATAATCTTGCGGAATTGGGCATTGTCCGGGTGCTGACATCAGGGCAAAAATCAGACGCACTGCAAGGTTTATCAAAAATTATGGAACTTATTGCCCATCGTGATGCTCCAATCATTATGGCCGGAGCAGGAGTCCGTGCAGAAAACCTGCACCACTTCCTCGATGCCGGAGTGCTGGAAGTCCATAGCTCCGCGGGAGCGTGGCAAGCCTCACCGATGCGTTATCGTAATCAAGGATTGTCCATGTCATCAGATGCACACGCGGACGAGTATTCGCGTTATGTCGTAGACGGGGCGGCGGTTGCTGAAATGAAAGGAATCATTGAACGCCATCAGGCCAAATGATTTTTACCGTTGCATCATGTCGCCCAATATGATGCTTGCTCGTACCAGGCCCCTGCAATTTCAACAGGGGCCTTTTTTTATCCCTGAATAGTATAAAAAATGAACGATTACCGCGATCTGTTGAGTGGGTGACAGTGCACATAGCGTTGTGCTAAAAATATTTTATATATTCACATTAATTATGTGATTTAAATTGCTAAAACTGACAAATATATATTCTAAATAACAACTGGATTATTCCTTAGCAATTAATGATTACATTGTAATAAATCATATTCTTTAGCGATTATTTCAGGCAGTGTTGTGCCGAATTAAGCAAGTAGTCAATTCGTTGTATATTTATTTATACAATGATTTCGGTGTTCTGGAATTTAATTAGAGGAATCTATGCGAGGGAAAAAACGCATTGGGTTATTGTTTTTGCTGATAGCGGTTGTGGTTGGTGGTGGCGGGTTCTTGCTGGCGCAAAAAGCCTTACATAAAACGTCGGATACAGCATTTTGCCTTTCCTGCCACTCGATGAGTAAACCTTTTGAGGAATATCAGGGAACTGTCCACTTTTCGAACCAGAAAGGGATACGTGCGGAATGTGCCGATTGCCATATTCCAAAGTCAGGGATGGATTATTTATTCGCTAAATTAAAAGCATCTAAAGATATTTATCATGAATTTGTTAGCGGCAAAATAGACAGTGACGATAAGTTCGAAGCTCATCGCCAGGAAATGGCCGAAACAGTATGGAAAGAATTAAAAGCAACTGACTCTGCAACGTGCCGTAGTTGCCATTCTTTTGATGCCATGGATATTGCCTCGCAAAGTGAATCTGCGCAGAAAATGCATAACAAAGCACAAAAGGGCGGCGAAACCTGTATCGATTGTCATAAAGGCATTGCCCATTTTCCGCCAGAAATAAAAATGGATGACAACGCGGCGCATGAGCTGGAAAGTCAGGCCGCTACTTCAGTGACTAATGGCGCACATATTTATCCTTTCAAAACTTCTCGCATAGGCGAGCTGGCTACCGTGAATCCTGGTACCGATCTCACCGTCGTTGATGCCAGTGGCAAACAGCCGATCGTTCTGTTGCAGGGTTATCAAATGCAGGGCAGTGAAAACACGCTCTACCTGGCGGCAGGTCAACGGCTGGCGCTAGCCACATTAAGTGAAGAAGGTATCAAGGCGCTCACGGTAAACGGGGAATGGCAGGCTGACGAATACGGCAATCAATGGCGTCAGGCGTCTTTACAGGGTGCGCTTACCGATCCCGCATTAGCGGACCGTAAACCGCTATGGCAATACGCTGAAAAACTTGACGATACCTATTGCGCTGGTTGTCATGCCCCTATTGCCGCCGACCATTACACCGTCAATGCGTGGCCGTCCATTGCCAAAGGAATGGGGGCACGAACCAGCATGAGCGAAAACGAACTGGACATTTTAACGCGGTATTTCCAGTACAACGCCAAAGATATTACCGAGAAACAGTGATCCTCGTTGATCAGGGAGGAAGTTATGACATTAACAAGACGTGAATTTATTAAACACAGCGGTATTGCCGCTGGAGCGCTGGTGGTGACATCGGCAGCACCGCTACCCGCATGGGCAGAAGAGAAGGGCGGTAAAATCCTCACCGCGGGACGTTGGGGAGCGATGAACGTAGAAGTGAAGGACGGCAAGATTGTTTCTTCGACAGGCGCGCTGGCGAAAACCATACCGAACTCCTTACAGTCTACGGCGGCGGATCAGGTACACACCACGGCGCGTATTCAGCATCCGATGGTGAGAAAAAGCTATCTCGATAATCCACTGCAACCGGCGAAAGGTCGTGGCGAAGATACCTATGTACAGGTGAGCTGGGAGCAAGCATTAAAACTGATTCATGAGCAACACGATCGCATTCGCAAAGCTAACGGACCATCGGCTATTTTTGCCGGATCATACGGCTGGCGCTCTTCTGGCGTGTTGCATAAAGCGCAAACCTTACTGCAACGTTATATGAACCTGGCGGGCGGTTATTCCGGGCATAGCGGCGATTATTCAACCGGGGCGGCACAGGTGATCATGCCGCATGTGGTCGGTTCTGTAGAGGTGTATGAACAGCAGACCTCCTGGCCGCTGATTCTGGAAAACAGCCAGGTTGTGGTGCTGTGGGGGATGAACCCGCTGAATACCTTAAAAATTGCCTGGAGCAGTACCGATGAGCAAGGGCTGGAATACTTCCATCAGCTGAAAAAATCTGGCAAACCAGTGATTGCCATTGATCCTATCCGCTCCGAAACCATCGAATTCTTTGGCGATAATGCCACCTGGATCGCGCCGAATATGGGCACCGACGTGGCACTGATGTTAGGGATTGCGCATACCCTGATGACACAAGGCAAACACGATAAAGTGTTCCTTGAAAAATACACCACCGGGTATCCGCAGTTTGAAGAATATCTGACAGGTAAGAGCGATAATACTCCGAAGAGCGCGGCCTGGGCGGCGGAAATTACTGGCGTACCGGAAGCGCAGATAGTCAAACTCGCTGAACTGATGGCGGCGAATCGCACAATGCTGATGGCAGGCTGGGGAATTCAGCGCCAGCAATATGGTGAACAGAAACACTGGATGCTGGTGACGCTGGCGGCGATGTTAGGGCAGATTGGTACACCGGGCGGCGGTTTTGGTTTCTCTTATCATTACTCCAATGGTGGCAACCCGACGCGTGTTGGCGGCGTGCTGCCGGAAATGTCTGCGGCGATTGCCGGACAGGCCAGCGAGGCCGCTGATGATGGCGGAATGACGGCGATTCCTGTTGCCCGTATCGTCGATGCGCTGGAAAATCCTGGCGGCAAATATCAGCATAACGGTAAAGAACAAACGTATCCGAATATCAAAATGATCTGGTGGGCGGGTGGCGGTAACTTTACCCATCACCAGGATACTAATCGTCTGATCAAAGCATGGCAGAAACCGGAGATGATCGTCGTTTCTGAATGCTACTGGACCGCAGCTGCTAAACATGCAGATATCGTATTACCGATCACCACATCGTTTGAGCGCAATGACTTGACGATGACCGGTGATTACAGCAACCAGCATATTGTACCGATGAAGCAGGCTGTCGCTCCGCAATTTGAAGCGCGTAACGATTTTGACGTGTTTGCCGATCTTGCTGAATTACTGAAACCTGGCGGAAAAGAGATCTATACCGAAGGTAAAGATGAAATGGCGTGGCTGAAATTTTTCTATGATGCCGCTCAGAAAGGTGCCCGTGCGCAACGCGTCACTATGCCAATGTTTAATGCCTTCTGGCAGCAAAATAAACTGATCGAAATGCGCCGCAGCGAGAAGAACGAACAGTATGTTCGTTATGGTGATTTCCGCGCCGATCCAGTGAAAAATGCGCTGGGTACGCCAAGCGGCAAAATTGAGATTTACTCCAAAACGCTGGAAAAATTTGGCTATAAGGATTGCCCGGCACACCCAACCTGGCTTGCGCCTGATGAGTGGAAGGGTACCGCCGACGAGAAGCAGTTGCAGCTTCTGACCGCACATCCGGCACACCGTTTACACAGTCAGCTTAACTATGCGGAACTGCGTAAAAAATATGCGGTTGCCGATCGTGAACCAATCACTATTCACACCGAAGATGCTGCTCGCTTTGGTATTGCGAATGGCGATCTGGTCCGTGTCTGGAATAAACGAGGTCAGATCCTGACAGGCGCTGTGGTGACTGACGGGATCAAAAAAGGCGTGGTATGCGTGCATGAAGGTGCATGGCCAGATCTGGAAAATGGCTTGTGTAAAAACGGCAGTGCGAACGTGTTAACGGCGGATATCCCCAGCTCGCAGCTGGCAAATGCCTGTGCCGGTAACTCTGCGCTGGTGTATATCGAAAAATATACGGGTAACGCACCGAAGTTAACGGCGTTTGATCAGCCAGCTGTTCAGGCGTAAGACGTGAAAAGCGCCCGGAAACGGGCGCTGAGGTTATGCAAACATAAAGCTGCCTGATGCGCTATGCTTATCAGGCCTACATAGTCCCTGCAATATATTGAATTAGCAAGGTTTTGTAGGCCGGATAAGGCGTTCACGCCGCATCCGGCAGTAATACCAGACCTTTACGGCTTGCGCGCAATCAGCACCGCGCGTTTAGGTGCCGGATAACCTTCCACCGTTTTACCCGGATCATGTGGGTCGAGGAAATCGGCCAGCGATTCGGTAACCATCCATTCGGTGCGTCGCTGCTCTTCTGTGGTGGTAACGCTCACATCCGCAATGCGGATATCTACAAAACCACACTTCTTCAGCCAGTTTTTCAGCGCCAGCGCGGAAGGGATGAAATAGACATTACGCATTTGCGCGTAACGATCGCCCGGCACCAGCACCGTGTTCTCATCACCATCAATAACCAGCGTTTCAAGCACCAGTTCACCTTCATTGACCAGTTGATCTTTCAACTGCCAGAGATGCTCCAGCGGTGAACGACGATGATAAAGCACGCCCATCGAAAAGACGGTATCAAAGGCTTTCAGTGCCGGAAGTTGTTCAATACCTAACGGTAACAAATGCGCGCGCTGATCATTACCCAGTAGTTTACGCACCGCTTCAAACTGGCACAGAAACAGTTGCGTAGGGTCGATCCCCACCGCGAGGTGCGCGCCTGCGCCAATCATGCGCCACATGTGATAACCGCTGCCGCAGCCGACATCCAGAATGGTGCGTCCGGTTAAATCAGAAAGATGGGGCAGAACACGATCCCATTTCCAGTCGGAACGCCATTCGGTATCGATGTTGACGCCATACAGTGAGAACGGCCCTTTGCGCCACGGCATCAGGTTGCGCATCAGCGTTTCAATGCGTTTAATTTGCCCTGCGCTCAGTGGCTCTTCGCTTTCTGCCGTAACGCTATGCAATAAATCAAGACGATACGGTTTAATTTCAGGTAGAAACTCCACCGCATTTGACCACTGCTTAAACAACCCGTGCTGCTGCTCGCGCTGCCAGTTAGCAATCTGCGCGGGCAGCGTTTCGAGCCAGTGTGAAAGATGATTTTTGGCAATCAGAGAATAAAAGTTACCAAAGTCGATCATGCAGCGTCCTCTGCTTTTAATGCCACCAGTGAACCAAAGTTAAAGCACTGGAACCACAGCTCGCTATGCTCAAAACCGGCTTTATGCAGGCGTGCTTTATGGGTTTCCACGGAATCGGTCAGCATCACGTTTTCCAGCATGCTGCGCTTCTGGCTGATCTCCAGTTCGCTGTAACCGTTGGCACGTTTAAAGTCGTGGTGCATGTTGAACAACAGTTCACCAACTTTGGCATCTTCGAAACTGAATTTTTCCGAAAGCACCAGCGCGCCGCCGGGGTTCAGCCCTTGATAAATTTTATCCAGTAATGCCTGGCGCTCGGAAGGTTCCAGGAATTGCAGGGTAAAATTCAGCACCACCATCGATGCGTTTTCAATGGCGATATCGCGAATATCACCTTCAATGACGTCTACTGGCGTAGGGGCTTTATAGGCGTCAATATGACGACGGCAGCGTTCAATCATCGCCGGGGAGTTGTCGATGGCAATAATTTTGCAATTATCATGATGAATGTTGCGACGCACCGAGAGCGTCGCCGCGCCCAGAGAACAACCCAGATCGTAAACCTGCGTACCAGGTTGAACGAAGCGCTCGGCTAACATACCAATCATGGAAATAATATTGGAATAGCCGGGAACGGAACGCTGGATCATATCCGGGAAGACTTCAGCTACCCGTTCATCAAAGGTCCAGTCGCCCAGTCTGGCGATAGGGGCAGAAAATAGCGTGTCGCGGTGAGACATAACGTAAAAATCCGGGAAAAAGAAAGTGGCGTATTGTGCGCTAACGCAGGGAGAAAACCAACTCCCAGGGCATATACCAAAGATTCGCCAGCACCATCAGCAACAGCGCACACCAGGTGGCGCTCATGCCGGAACGTCGCCAGCGAAACAGACGGTGATGAAAACCGTAATAATGCATCAGACGACCAGCAAGCAAAACGATGCCGCAAATATGCACCATCCAGGTTTCTGCGCCATTCATTTCCATAAACAGCATCAGCACAATCGCGATGGGAATATATTCCACCGCGTTACCATGAATGCGAATAGCGCTTTGCAGTTCGCTAAAACCACCGTCACCATAGGCAACGCGGTACTGCATTCGCAGGCGAACGACATCAAAAGAGAACTTCATTAATAACAACGCACTTAAAACGGCATACAGCGCGCTTACCATACAAACTCCCTTTAAAATGGCCGATGGCACCTGTCTATGATAGGTGGCAAATTCAGAAAAGAGAAGATTGCTGTGGAATAGCCGGAACTGCTCCGATCTCTGGAAGCGTTTTACGTAAGTCTTCCCACAGGGTATGTACCAGTTCCGGTGCCTGGGCAATGTCTGGCGTATGTAAAAAAAGATAAGGCGTAGTGGTCTGATGCCACTGCGCTAATTTTTGTAACCAGACCTGAAATAATTCCCGGTTTTGCGTCATATCATCACTACCGATAAAACGGATCAGTGGATTTGTCGCCGTCAGTACAGCATGTACCGGAACTTTAGGTTTTTTTCGTTGAGCGTCGCGAATAGCTTCACTGTGTGGACGTGCTGCATGAACCGGGCGGCTGTCTAAAATCACCCGATTAACGCCGCGCTGATGTAAACCGCGATTAAGCGTTTGTTCCTCTTCCCCTTTGGCGAAAAACTGTGGATGGCGGACTTCCACACCATAATTAAATTCGCCAGGGAGAGAATCGAGAAAATGCCAAAGCGCAGGCAGCTCCCGTGGGCCGAATGTGGCAGGCAGTTGCAGCCAGTATTGCCCAATGCGCGGAGCCAACGGTGACATGCGGGTCAAAAATTCAGTCACTAAATCATCGCAATGCCGTAATGCTGCCTGATGCGAAATGGTCGCCGGAAACTTAAAACAGAAGCGGAAGTCATCTGTGGTCTGCTCACGCCAGCGCAGGACAACCTCGGGTTTCGGCAGGGCGTAAAGCGTGGTGTTGCCCTCCACGCAGTTAAAGTGGCGGGCATACTCTTCAAGGCTGGTGATCCCCAACCGCACCCATTTAGGATGCGACCATTGCGGTAGACCGATGTAAATCATAACGCGTGAAGGATCTCTTCCACGCTACGCACACGGGCGATGCGCGGGTAGATATGATTAATGCTGTTATTGTGTTGCTCGGCGCTGGCGGCACTACAGGCGTCTTCGGCAATCACCAGATTAAAGCCAAGTTCCCAGGCATTGCGGGCGGTGGATTCAACACCGATATTGGTCGAGATCCCACATAACACTATTGTATCGATACCTCGGCGGTGTAATTGCAACTCCAGATCCGTACCGTAAAACGCACCCCACTGACGTTTGATTATTTCGATATCACTGTCAGTTGCACCTAATGCAGCTGGATGTTGCCACCAGTTTTCGGGCAACACTTTAGCGGGGGAAGGGGCATCAACCGGCTGTTTTAATGCTTCGGCGTAATCGGCAGACCAGCCAACGCGCACCAGAAACACGGGCTGACCGCTGGCGCGAAATTTCGCCGCCAGCTTCCCGGCGCGATTAACTACCTCATCGGCAGTATGTGGACCACCGGCAAAAGGTAAGATGCCTTCTTGTAAATCGATCACCACCAGCGCAGTGGTTTTAGCATTAAGTTCAAGCATGATGACTCCTGAAAAAACAAAATCGTGCCTCACACCTTAATGCGATTAGCCGATGGCGGAACGACAAATTTTGTTAATTTTTATGAGTTCGGGCAACACCTTTATAGCAAAC
This sequence comes from Shigella dysenteriae, assembly GCF_022354085.1. Taxonomy (NCBI): domain Bacteria; kingdom Pseudomonadati; phylum Pseudomonadota; class Gammaproteobacteria; order Enterobacterales; family Enterobacteriaceae; genus Shigella; species Shigella dysenteriae. Next base: position 2,733,781 of record NZ_CP055055.1, on the reverse strand, counting down.
TGGCGTAGAGTCTGATTTCAGGCCCGATATAAAGTGGTAACGAGGCGTTCCAGCGCGGGCCAGGCTCTTACGGTGCGGCAGAATTTCCAGTATAATAGCCGCCTTTTTTCATTCAGTTGTGACATACAGCTAACGCTGCGACTTGGTCACCTGCGCAGCAGGGGGCATCCGCCGGCAGCTAAGTTAAGGGATATCTCATGCGTACAGAATATTGTGGACAGCTCCGTTTGTCCCACGTGGGGCAGCAGGTGACTCTGTGTGGTTGGGTCAACCGTCGTCGTGATCTTGGTAGCCTGATCTTCATCGATATGCGCGACCGCGAAGGTATCGTGCAGGTATTTTTCGATCCGGATCGTGCGGACGCGTTAAAGCTGGCCTCTGAACTGCGTAATGAGTTCTGCATTCAGGTCACGGGCACCGTACGTGCGCGTGACGAAAAAAATATTAACCGCGATATGGCGACCGGCGAAATCGAAGTGCTGGCGTCCTCGCTGACTATCATCAACCGCGCAGATGTTCTGCCGCTTGACTCTAACCACGTCAACACCGAAGAAGCGCGTCTGAAATACCGCTACCTCGACCTGCGTCGTCCGGAAATGGCTCAGCGCCTGAAAACCCGCGCTAAAATCACCAGCCTGGTGCGCCGTTTTATGGATGACCACGGCTTCCTCGACATCGAAACTCCGATGCTGACCAAAGCCACGCCGGAAGGCGCGCGTGACTACCTGGTGCCTTCTCGTGTGCACAAAGGTAAATTCTACGCACTGCCGCAATCCCCACAGTTGTTCAAACAGCTGCTGATGATGTCCGGCTTTGACCGCTACTATCAGATCGTTAAATGCTTCCGTGACGAAGACCTGCGCGCTGATCGTCAGCCTGAATTTACTCAGATCGATGTGGAAACTTCTTTCATGACCGCGCCGCAAGTGCGTGAAGTGATGGAAGCGCTGGTGCGCCATCTGTGGCTGGAAGTGAAGGGCGTGGATCTGGGCGATTTCCCGGTAATGACCTTTGCGGAAGCCGAACGCCGTTATGGTTCTGATAAACCGGATCTGCGTAACCCGATGGAACTGACCGACGTTGCTGATCTGCTGAAATCTGTTGAGTTTGCAGTATTTGCAGGTCCGGCGAACGATCCGAAAGGCCGTGTTGCCGCTCTGCGTGTTCCGGGTGGCGCATCGCTGACCCGTAAGCAGATCGACGAATACGGTAACTTCGTTAAAATCTACGGCGCGAAAGGTTTGGCTTACATCAAAGTTAACGAACGCGCGAAAGGTCTGGAAGGTATCAACAGCCCGGTAGCGAAGTTCCTTAATGCAGAAATCATCGAAGCCATCCTGGATCGTACTGCCGCGCAAGATGGCGATATGATTTTCTTCGGTGCCGACAACAAGAAAATTGTTGCCGACGCGATGGGCGCATTGCGCCTGAAAGTGGGTAAAGACCTTGGTCTGACCGACGAAAGCAAATGGGCACCGCTGTGGGTTATCGACTTCCCGATGTTTGAAGACGACGGTGAAGGCGGCCTGACGGCAATGCACCATCCGTTCACCTCACCGAAAGACATGACGGCTGCAGAGCTGAAAGCTGCACCGGAAAATGCGGTGGCGAACGCTTACGATATGGTCATCAATGGTTACGAAGTGGGCGGTGGTTCAGTACGTATCCATAATGGTGATATGCAGCAGACGGTGTTTGGTATTCTGGGTATCAACGAAGAGGAACAGCGCGAGAAATTCGGCTTCCTTCTCGACGCTCTGAAATACGGTACTCCGCCGCACGCAGGTCTGGCATTCGGTCTTGACCGTCTGACCATGCTGCTGACCGGCACCGACAATATCCGTGACGTTATCGCCTTCCCGAAAACCACGGCGGCAGCGTGTCTGATGACTGAAGCACCGAGCTTTGCTAACCCGACTGCACTGGCTGAGCTGAGCATTCAGGTTGTGAAGAAGGCTGAGAATAACTGATATGACTCAAATACACGAAATCATTCGCGTTGCATCGAGGCGGCAACTGAGTGAACTCCCATGAGCATAGATAACTATGTGAATGGGATGAGCGAAGGCAGTCAACGAAGAGGCAGCGTGAAGGATAAAGTGTATAAGCGTCCCGTTTCGATCTTAGTGGTCATCTACGCACAAGATACGAAACGGGTGCTGATGTTGCAGCGGCGTGATGACCCCGATTTCTGGCAGTCGGTAACCGGCAGCGTGGAAGAGGGTGAAACCGCGCCGCAAGCTGCCATGCGCGAAGTAAAGGAAGAGGTCACCATTGATGTTGTCGCTGAACAACTGACCTTAATTGACTGTCAGCGCACGGTAGAGTTTGAAATTTTTTCACATTTACGTCATCGCTATGCGCCGGGCGTGACGCGTAATACGGAATCATGGTTCTGTCTTGCGCTTCCGCACGAGCGGCAGATCGTTTTCACTGAACATCTGGCTTACAAGTGGCTTGATGCGCCTGCTGCGGCGGCGCTCACTAAGTCCTGGAGCAACCGGCAGGCGATTGAACAGTTTGTAATTAACGCTGCCTGAACAGGCAGGGCTATTTGGAGATATTTTTATGGCAGGTCATAGTAAATGGGCCAACACCAGACATCGTAAAGCTGCGCAGGATGCTAAGCGCGGTAAAATCTTCACTAAAATCATTCGTGAGCTGGTAACCGCGGCGAAGTTGGGCGGTGGCGATCCGGACGCTAACCCGCGTCTGCGTGCAGCAATTGATAAAGCACTGTCTAACAACATGACCCGTGACACGCTGAACCGCGCAATTGCACGTGGTGTGGGCGGTGATGATGATGCGAACATGGAAACCATCATCTACGAAGGTTACGGTCCTGGCGGCACGGCAATCATGATTGAATGTCTGTCTGACAACCGCAACCGTACCGTTGCTGAAGTGCGTCATGCATTCAGCAAATGTGGCGGTAACCTCGGTACTGATGGTTCCGTAGCCTATCTGTTCAGCAAAAAAGGCGTGATCTCCTTCGAGAAAGGCGATGAAGACACCATCATGGAAGCAGCATTGGAAGCAGGTGCTGAAGACGTTGTGACCTATGATGACGGCGCGATTGATGTCTACACTGCATGGGAAGAAATGGGTAAAGTGCGCGACGCACTGGAAGCGGCAGGTCTGAAAGCAGACAGCGCGGAAGTTTCCATGATCCCGTCTACCAAAGCTGATATGGATGCAGAAACCGCACCGAAACTGATGCGTCTGATCGATATGCTGGAAGATTGCGACGACGTGCAGGAAGTTTACCATAACGGTGAAATCTCTGATGAGGTCGCAGCGACTCTCTGATGAGGCCTGCTAAACAGCAAAACGGAGACGCGTGATGGCTATTATTCTCGGCATTGATCCGGGTTCGCGCGTGACCGGCTACGGCGTCATCCGCCAGGTAGGTAGGCAACTGTCCTACCTGGGTAGCGGATGCATCCGCACCAAAGTGGATGATTTACCGTCTCGTCTGAAACTCATCTATGCGGGCGTGACGGAAATCATCACCCAGTTCCAGCCTGATTATTTCGCCATTGAACAAGTCTTTATGGCAAAGAACGCTGACTCAGCCCTGAAACTGGGCCAGGCGCGCGGCGTGGCGATTGTGGCGGCGGTGAATCAGGAGTTGCCAGTATTTGAATACGCGGCACGTCAGGTAAAGCAAACGGTGGTAGGTATTGGTAGTGCCGAAAAAAGCCAGGTGCAGCATATGGTCCGCACCTTGCTGAAACTGCCCGCTAATCCACAGGCGGATGCCGCCGATGCGCTGGCGATTGCCATCACCCACTGCCACGTTAGTCAGAATGCGATGCAGATGAGCGAATCGCGGCTGAACCTGGCGAGAGGGCGACTGCGTTAAGTTATACCGCCTCGGTCAGTTCCGGCTGAGGCGTTTCCACTCCCTCCGCATGAATCAACACCAAACCCGGATGATGCCACAAACTGGCTGGCGTGACGGTTTTACGCTCCCACGGAATAGAACCCAGGAACCAGAATTTCCAGAAAGTGAGTTTTGCATTCGGATTGCTATTTAACAATTCTCCAAACGTCTCTATTTCACCCACCGGAATACATAGCGCTTCTTTATAAATATCAAAAACAAATTTTGAACAGAACTGGCGCGAAGATTCGTATTTAAAACCGGTGTGGTAAAGTTTGCGTAGCCGGGAGGGAACCTGTTCAACAATTCGTTGTTTTTGTTGTTCTGTCAGCCCAGCGTCTAATCGCTTTATAGCATAGCGTTGATTAGACGAACGTTTAATAAAACGAGATAGCGTGGTGATGGTTGAAAGGGGAACCCGGCTTTCTGCAACCAGGAAGTCTTCACCGTTATGACCGATAATGATCCCGACGTGATTACTCCAGCAATTTGATGCAGCTGATATTTGACCAAATAAGGCAGCACCTATACATGTAAAGACGATATCTCCAATTTCATATTCAGCAGGGTAATTAATATTCACGTTGTCATTCCATTGAAATAGATACGAATATACGTAATAGCATAAAAAATTTATTTTTTCAGGAGGCGCAATGTATATTTTTATTACGCATTTCTTCACTGAATATGTAATATTAAAATATTTGCTTCCAATATAACCTGTAGAATAAATTATACTGTGCCATTTTTCAGTTCATCGAGACACCTCGCAAGTTTTCTTCATCCTTCGCTGGATATCTATCCAGCATTTTTTTATCATACAGCATTATCTTTGATTCATTACGCAGGAGCGTCATGTGATAGGCAGACTCAGAGGCATCATCATTGGAAAACAACCCCCGCTGGTGTTAATTGAAGTGGGCGGCGTAGGCTATGAAGTGCATATGCCGATGACCTGTTTTTATGAACTCCCTGAAGCGGGTCAGGAAGCGATCGTTTTCACCCACTTTGTGGTGCGTGAAGACGCGCAACTGCTGTACGGTTTTAACAATAAACAAGAGCGCACATTGTTCAAAGAGTTGATCAAAACCAACGGCGTCGGCCCGAAGTTGGCGCTGGCGATCCTCTCCGGAATGTCAGCGCAGCAGTTTGTTAATGCCGTTGAGCGTGAAGAAGTGGGGGCACTGGTGAAACTGCCAGGTATTGGCAAAAAAACCGCCGAACGCTTGATTGTTGAAATGAAAGACCGATTTAAAGGTTTGCATGGCGATCTCTTTACGCCAGCCGCCGACCTGGTACTCACGTCTCCTGCCAGCCCGGCGACCGACGATGCTGAACAAGAAGCGGTTGCCGCGCTGGTGGCGCTGGGCTATAAACCACAAGAAGCAAGCCTCATGGTGAGCAAAATCGCTCGCCCTGACGCCAGCAGTGAAACATTAATTCGCGAAGCCCTACGCGCCGCGTTATGAGGTAAAGGATGATTGAAGCAGACCGTCTGATTTCTGCCGGTACCACTTTGCCGGAAGATGTAGCAGATCGCGCCATTCGCCCTAAATTACTGGAAGAGTATGTTGGTCAGCCGCAGGTTCGTTCACAGATGGAGATTTTCATCAAAGCAGCGAAACTGCGCGGCGATGCCCTCGATCATTTGTTGATTTTTGGTCCTCCGGGGTTGGGTAAAACTACGCTTGCCAACATTGTCGCCAATGAAATGGGCGTTAATTTACGCACGACTTCTGGTCCGGTGCTGGAAAAGGCGGGCGATTTGGCTGCGATGCTCACTAACCTTGAACCGCATGACGTGCTGTTTATTGATGAGATCCACCGTTTATCGCCAGTTGTTGAAGAAGTGCTGTACCCGGCAATGGAAGACTACCAACTGGATATCATGATTGGTGAAGGTCCGGCGGCACGCTCCATTAAAATTGATTTGCCGCCGTTTACCCTGATTGGTGCAACCACGCGCGCAGGTTCGCTGACATCACCGTTGCGCGACCGTTTTGGTATTGTGCAACGTCTGGAGTTTTATCAGGTGCCGGATCTGCAATATATCGTCAGTCGCAGCGCACGCTTTATGGGGCTTGAGATGAGTGATGACGGCGCGCTGGAAGTTGCTCGTCGCGCTCGCGGTACGCCGCGCATTGCCAACCGTCTGCTGCGTCGAGTGCGTGATTTCGCCGAAGTGAAGCACGATGGCACCATCTCGGCAGATATCGCTGCTCAGGCGCTGGATATGTTGAATGTCGATGCTGAAGGTTTCGATTATATGGACCGCAAATTGTTGCTGGCGGTAATCGATAAGTTCTTTGGTGGGCCGGTAGGTCTGGATAACCTGGCGGCGGCTATTGGCGAAGAACGTGAAACCATTGAGGATGTGCTGGAACCTTATTTGATTCAGCAAGGCTTTTTGCAGCGTACACCGCGCGGGCGTATGGCGACGACGCGGGCGTGGAATCACTTTGGCATAACGCCGCCAGAAATGCCGTAAGTCGGATTGGTCGCTCGCACCGCATCCGACATTGGCAGTGTGCCTGATGCGACGCTATTCGCGTCTTATCAGGCATATACCAGAGATAGCGAACCGTAGGGCGGAAAAGGCGCTCGCGCCGCATCCGACATTTTAGGTTTAAATTAACTGGCCTGTTTTTTCATCATACTGATAATAAACAATAGTGCAGCACATAGTACTACCGACGGACCCGCCGGCGTATCGTAAAATGCGGAAAAGGTTAAACCGCCAGTCACTGCCACCATCCCCACCAAAACAGCGACACCAGCCATCTGTTCCGGCGTGCGGGCAAAGCGACGTGCAGTAGCTGCAGGAATAATCAGCAGCGAAGTAATAATCAACGCGCCGACAAATTTCATCGCTACACCAATCGTCAATGCCGTCACCAGCATCAACAACAATTTCACGCGCTGTAATTTCACACCATCAACAAACGCCAGATCCGGGCTAATCGTCATCGACAGCAAATTGCGCCATTGCCAGAACAAAATCGCCACCACGATGACCACGCCAATCGCAATAGAGATGAGATCTTCTGGCGTCACTGCCAGTAAATCACCGAACAGGTAAGCCATCAAATCAACACGAATGTTAGACATCAGACTAACGACCACCAGGCCCAGCGACAGGGCACTGTGCGCCATAATCCCTAATAACGTGTCGATCGCCAGCTGTGGACGCTTCTCCAGCCATACTAGACCGCCCGCCAGCAGCAGCGTAACGGCAATCACCGCATAGAATGGATTCACGTCCAGCAACAAACCAAACGCGACACCAAGTAATGAGGCATGAGCCAGCGTATCACCGAAATAAGACATACGACGCCAGACTACAAACGAACCAAGCGGACCCGCGGCACAGGCGAGCATGATCCCGGCTAACCAACCGGGAAATAATAATTCAATCATGAGCGATCATTTCCCCGACGCAAAACAATTCGTCCCTGTAAATCGTGACGATGATTATGATGATGGCGATAGATACCCAGTTGTTCAGCACCACGAGGACCAAACATTGAAATAAACTCCGGATGCAGGGAAACAACTTCCGGTGTGCCGGAACAACAAATGTGGTGATTCAGGCACAGCACTTCATCGGTTTTTGCCATTACCAGATGCAGATCGTGAGAGACCATTAAAACGCCACAATCCAGTTCACGACGCAGTTGGTCAATAAGGTCATATAACGCCACCTGGCCATTTACATCCACGCCTTGAGTGGGTTCATCCAGCACTAATAATTGCGGGCGATTTAACAATGCTCGCGCTAACAGTACACGCTGCGTTTCGCCACCCGAGAGCTTTTGCATCGGTGCGTTAATCAGGTGCCCGGCCTGGACACGTTTTAGTGCAGGCAAAATATCTTCTTTATGTGTACCAGGGCGTAAGCGTAAAAAACGGTTTACGGTCAGTGGCAACGTGGTGTCGAGATACAGCTTCTGCGGTACATAGCCGATGCGCAGTTTTCCGTTGCGCTTGATAACCCCTTCATCGGGTGTTACCAGCCCGAGCACTACCCGTACCAGTGTCGACTTACCTGCGCCATTTGGCCCAAGTAAAGTCAAAATTTTTCCAGGTTTAAGTTCCAGCGACACATCAGAGAGGACGCGGCGTTGGCCAAAAGAAACCGAGACATTTTCCAGGGAAACCAGACTTGTCATGTTAATTTTAGTCTTGCAGTAGTCATGAAATGTTATAATATCACACTTCTCATATTCATTACGATGATTGGTCGCATTATGTTACATAAAAAAACGCTTCTTTTCGCAGCATTATCCGCCGCTCTCTGGGGCGGTGCAACACAGGCCGCAGATGCCGCCGTTGTCGCTTCGCTTAAACCCGTTGGGTTCATCGCTTCTGCCATTGCTGATGGGGTAACAGAAACGGAGGTTTTACTTCCTGACGGCGCTTCAGAACATGATTATTCACTGCGTCCATCGGATGTAAAACGCTTACAGAACGCGGACTTAGTCGTTTGGGTTGGCCCGGAGATGGAAGCGTTTATGCAAAAACCGGTAAGCAAATTACCAGAAGCGAAGCAGGTAACGATTGCGCAGCTAGAAGATGTGAAACCGCTACTGATGAAAAGTATTCACGGCGATGATGATGATCACGACCACGCGGAAAAAAGTGACGAAGATCACCATCACGGCGATTTCAACATGCATCTTTGGCTTTCCCCAGAGATAGCGCGGGCTACAGCGGTTGCAATCCATGGAAAATTAGTGGAACTTATGCCGCAAAGTCGAGCCAAACTTGACGCCAACCTGAAGGATTTTGAGGCACAATTAGCTTCAACCGAAACGCAGGTTGGTAACGAGCTCGCGCCGCTCAAGGGGAAAGGTTATTTCGTTTTTCACGATGCTTACGGCTATTTCGAAAAACAGTTCGGACTGACACCGCTTGGTCATTTTACCGTTAACCCTGAGATTCAACCTGGCGCGCAGCGTTTACATGAAATAAGAACACAGTTGGTTGAGCAAAAAGCAACCTGCGTTTTTGCTGAGCCACAGTTCAGGCCAGCGGTCGTTGAGAGCGTCGCACGAGGGACATCCGTTCGTATGGGAACGTTGGATCCCCTGGGGACGAATATCAAACTGGGTAAAACAAGCTATTCAGAATTCCTGAGTCAATTAGCCAACCAGTATGCGAGCTGCCTGAAAGGAGATTAATGAGGAAGTGATTACGTGCAACAGATAGCCCGCTCTGTCGCCCTGGCGTTTAATAATTTACCGCGACCACACCGCGTTATGTTGGGGTCGCTCACCGTTCTTACTCTGGCCGTCGCTGTCTGGCGGCCCTATGTTTATCACCGCGATGCCACGCCAATTGTCAAAACCATTGAGCTGGAACAGAACGAAATTCGTTCGCTCTTACCTGAAGCCAGTGAACCGATTGATCAAGCTGCACAAGAAGATGAAGCCATTCCCCAGGACGAACTGGATGACAAAATTGCCGGTGAAGCGGGCGTGCATGAATATGTTGTTTCCACTGGCGATACGCTAAGCAGCATTCTCAATCAGTATGGTATTGATATGGGTGATATCACCCAACTGGCTGCGGCCGACAAAGAATTGCGTAACCTGAAAATCGGTCAACAACTCTCCTGGACATTAACCGCGGACGGCGAACTGCAGCGCCTCACCTGGGAAGTGTCTCGTCGTGAAACCCGAACCTATGACCGTACTGCTGCTAACGGTTTTAAAATGACCAGCGAAATGCAGCAAGGAGAGTGGGTTAACAATCTGCTGAAAGGTACCGTCGGGGGGAGCTTTGTTGCCAGCGCCAGAAACGCCGGTTTAACCAGCGCCGAAGTGAGCGCAGTGATTAAAGCCATGCAGTGGCAAATGGATTTCCGCAAACTGAAAAAAGGCGATGAATTTGCGGTATTAATGTCTCGAGAAATGCTTGATGGTAAACGTGAGCAAAGCCAGCTGCTGGGCGTACGTTTGCGTTCAGAAGGTAAAGATTATTACGCTATCCGCGCTGAAGATGGCAAATTCTACGATCGTAACGGTACTGGTCTGGCGAAAGGATTCTTGCGATTCCCGACGGCGAAACAGTTCCGTATCTCGTCTAACTTTAACCCGCGTCGTACTAATCCGGTGACCGGTCGCGTTGCACCACACAGAGGTGTTGATTTCGCCATGCCGCAGGGTACGCCAGTGCTTTCAGTGGGTGACGGTGAAGTGGTGGTTGCCAAACGCAGTGGCGCAGCAGGTTATTATGTGGCTATTCGTCATGGTCGCAGCTACACCACGCGTTATATGCACTTGCGCAAGATTCTGGTGAAACCGGGACAGAAGGTGAAACGTGGCGACCGTATCGCGCTTTCCGGTAATACCGGACGTTCAACCGGGCCGCATCTGCACTATGAAGTATGGATAAACCAGCAGGCCGTAAACCCGCTGACGGCAAAACTGCCGCGTACCGAAGGGCTGACCGGCTCCGATCGTCGCGAATTCCTGGCGCAGGCCAAAGAGATTGTGCCGCAGCTACGGTTTGATTAATTAACATCCATTCGCAGCCGGTACGCAGTCAGTACCGGCTTTTTTTATTTGGTGCGGGGCAAGTTGCGCCGCTACACTATCACCAGATTGATTTTTGCCTTATCCGAAACTGGAAAAGCATGGAAACGAAAAAAAATAATAGCGAATACATTCCTGAGTTTGATAAATCCTTTCGCCACCCGCGCTACTGGGGAGCATGGCTGGGCGTAGCAGCGATGGCGGGTATCGCTTTAACGCCGCCAAAGTTCCGTGATCCCATTCTGGCACGGCTGGGACGTTTTGCCGGACGACTGGGAAAAAGCTCACGCCGTCGTGCGTTAATCAATCTGTCGCTCTGCTTTCCAGAACGTAGTGAAGCTGAACGCGAAGCGATTGTTGATGAGATGTTTGCCACCGCGCCGCAAGCGATGGCAATGATGGCTGAGTTGGCAATACGCGGGCCGGAGAAAATTCAGCCGCGAGTTGACTGGCAAGGGCTGGAGATCATCGAAGAGATGCGGCGTAATAACGAGAAAGTTATCTTTCTGGTGCCGCACGGTTGGGCCGTCGATATTCCTGCCATGCTGATGGCCTCGCAAGGGCAGAAAATGGCAGCGATGTTCCATAATCAGGGCAACCCGGTTTTTGATTATGTCTGGAACACGGTGCGTCGTCGCTTTGGCGGTCGTCTGCATGCGAGAAATGACGGTATTAAACCATTCATCCAGTCGGTACGTCAGGGGTACTGGGGATATTATTTACCCGATCAGGATCATGGCCCAGAGCACAGCGAATTTGTGGATTTCTTTGCCACCTATAAAGCGACGTTGCCCGCGATTGGTCGTTTGATGAAAGTGTGCCGTGCGCGCGTTGTACCGCTGTTTCCGATTTATGATGGCAAGACGCATCGTCTGACGATTCAGGTGCGCCCACCGATGGATGATCTGTTAGAGGCGGATGATCATACGATTGCGCGGCGGATGAATGAAGAAGTCGAGATTTTTGTTGGTCCGCGACCAGAACAATACACCTGGATACTAAAATTGCTGAAAACTCGCAAACCGGGCGAAATCCAGCCGTATAAGCGCAAAGATCTTTATCCCATCAAATAAAAAAGCCTCTCGCGAGGAGAGGCCTTCGCCTGATGATAAGTTCAAGTTTGCTTCAGAATATTCGAAATCTGTTGAACTATCATTGAACTGTAGGCCGGATGTGGCGTTTTCGCCGCATCCGGCAACGTACTTACTCTACCGTTAAAATACGCGTGGTATTAGTAGAACCCACGGTACTCATCACGTCGCCCTGGGTGACAATCACCAGGTCACCAGACATCAAGTAACCTTTATCGCGCAGCAGATTAACCGCTTCGCTGGCAGCTGCTACGCCGTCATTAGCGCTATCAAAGTGCACCGGCGTAACGCCACGATAGAGAGCAGTCAGGTTCAGCGTACGTTCATGGCGCGACATGGCGAAAATTGGTAGACCAGAGCTGATACGGGAGGTCATCAGCGCGGTACGACCCGATTCGGTCATGGTAATGATCGCCGTAACGCCTTTCAGGTGGTTAGCTGCGTACATTGCTGACATGGCAATAGCTTCTTCCACATTGTCGAACTGAACGTCCAGACGGTGTTTAGAAACGTTGATGCTCGGGATTTTTTCCGCACCCAGGCAAACGCGCGCCATGGCTGCAACAGTTTCTGACGGATACTGCCCAGCGGCAGTTTCTGCAGACAGCATCACAGCGTCAGTACCATCCAGAACGGCGTTTGCTACGTCCATGACTTCTGCACGCGTCGGCATCGGGTTAGTAATCATTGACTCCATCATCTGGGTCGCCGTGATTACCGCTCGGTTTAGCTGACGCGCACGACGGATCAACGCTTTCTGAATGCCGACCAGTTCCGGGTCGCCAATTTCCACACCGAGGTCGCCACGTGCAACCATTACCACGTCAGAGGCGAGGATGATGTCATCCATTGCATCCTGGCTGCAAACGGCTTCCGCACGTTCAACCTTGGCAACAATTTTCGCATCACATCCTGCATCGCGTGCCAGGCGACGGGCATAGTTCAGATCTTCGCCACAGCGTGGGAAGGAGACAGCCAGGTAATCTACGCCAATCAACGCCGCAGTCTTAATGTCTGCTTTGTCTTTTTCGGTCAGCGCTTCAGCCGACAAACCGCCGCCAAGTTTGTTGATACCTTTATTGTTGGAGAGGGGACCACCGACGGTGACTTCGGTGAACACTTTCATGCCCTGAACTTCCAGTACTTTTAACTGGACGCGACCATCGTCCAGCAGCAGGATGTCACCAGGCACGACGTCAGCAGGCAGGCCTTTGTAGTCGATACCGACTTTTTCTTTGTCGCCTTCACCTTTACCCAGGTTGGCGTCGAGCAGGAATTTATCCCCAATATTGAGGAAAACTTTGCCTTCCTTAAAGGTGGATACACGGATTTTGGGCCCCTGGAGGTCACCCAGAATAGCCACATGACGCCCCAGTTTTGCGGCAATCTCACGAACTTTATCCGCGCGCATTTTGTGATCTTCAGGCGAGCCGTGAGAAAAGTTCATACGTACAACGTTGGCACCCGCCGCGATAACTTTTTCAAGATTATTATCGCGATCTGTTGCTGGGCCTAACGTGGTAACGATTTTTGTTCTGCGAAGCCTTCTGGACATGTAATACTCCGTTGACTGAAACAACCAGGTGTTGCTTGAACATGAAATCCGAATGAAATAACGCCGCGATGGCGATAAATTAATCTCATTCGGATGTCGTATAAGATTAGAACAGTGACAGTCGCTTTTAGCGATCGTCACTTAAATTAAGTAACTGCTTATCAAAACGCGATTCCTTCAGCGCTTCCTTGACCCGCTTCAAGTTATCTCTGAATTTTGCACCGCGTCGCAAAGTAAATCCTGTCGCCAGCACATCTATCACGGTCAGCTGTGCAAGTCGAGAAACCATGGGCATATAAATGTCAGTATCTTCCGGTACGTCGAGGGTAATTGCCAGCGTTGCTTCCCGGGCGAGCGGGGTACCCGCAGAGGTGAGGGCAATCACCATGGCGTCGTTTTCGCGTGCCAGCTGCGCCAGCTCGACCAGATTTTTTGTTCTTCCAGTGTGAGAAATCAGCACCACCACGTCTCCGTCGCTACAATTCATACAACTCATGCGTTGCAGCACGATATCATCGGAGTACACCACCGGAACATTAAAACGAAAGAACTTATTCATCGCATCGTGGGCAACGGCGGCTGAAGAGCCTAATCCGAAAAAGGCGATTTTTTTTGCCTGAGTGAGCAAGTCGACGGCGCGGTTGATGGCAGATTTATCCAGTGAATGACGGACATGATCGAGCGTTGCCATTGCGGACTCAAATATTTTCCCTGTGTATGATTCAACGCTGTCATCTTCATTGACGTTGCGATTAACATAGGGAGTGCCATTCGCCAGACTCTGTGCCAGATGAAGTTTAAAATCAGGAAAACCGCGCGTGTCCATGCTGCGACAGAAACGATTCACCGTCGGTTCGCTAACATTGGCTTCCAGCGCCAGAGCAGCAATACTCGAATGGATCGCGTTATCGGGCGAAGCCAGAATGACCTCGGCAACTTTGCGCTCCGATTTGCTCAAATGTTCCAGCTGAGACTGGATTTTTTCCAGCATATTCATGATGTAAAGAGACTCACGGGTAATGACGATTTCCGCACTGAAAGAAATCGAAATGCAGTTTTGTCAGATATTACGCCTGTGTGCTGTGTTAATGACAAAAGCAGATAAAAAAGTTGTTATTTTTTTTCATAACATGATCAGTGTCAGATTTTTACCCAATGGAAAACGATGATTTTTTTATCAGTTTTGCCGCACTTTACGCGCTTTTACCGTAATCGCACGGGTGGATAAGCGTTTACAGTTTTCGCAAGCTCGTAAAAGCAGTACAGTGCACCGTAAGAAAATTACAAGTATACCCTGGCTTAAGTACCGGGTTAGTTAACTTAAGGAGAATGACATGGCGGTAACGCAAACAGCCCAGGCCTGTGACCTGGTCATTTTCGGCGCGAAAGGCGACCTTGCGCGTCGTAAATTGCTGCCTTCCCTGTATCAACTGGAAAAAGCCGGTCAGCTCAACCCGGACACCCGGATTATCGGCGTAGGGCGTGCTGACTGGGATAAAGCGGCATATACCAAAGTTGTCCGCGAGGCGCTCGAAACTTTCATGAAAGAAACCATTGATGAAGGTTTATGGGACACCCTGAGTGCACGTCTGGATTTTTGTAATCTCGATGTCAATGACACTGCTGCATTCAACCGTCTCGGCGCGATGCTGGATCAAAAAAATCGTATCACCATTAACTACTTTGCCATGCCGCCCAGCACTTTTGGCGCAATTTGCAAAGGGCTTGGCGAGGCAAAACTGAATGCTAAACCGGCACGCGTAGTCATGGAGAAACCGCTGGGGACGTCGCTGGCGACCTCGCAGGAAATCAATGATCAGGTTGGCGAATACTTCGAGGAGTGCCAGGTTTACCGTATCGACCACTATCTTGGTAAAGAAACGGTGCTGAACCTGTTGGCGCTGCGTTTTGCTAACTCCCTGTTTGTGAATAACTGGGACAATCGCACCATTGATCATGTTGAGATTACCGTGGCAGAAGAAGTGGGGATCGAAGGGCGCTGGGGCTATTTTGATAAAGCCGGTCAGATGCGCGACATGATCCAGAACCACCTGCTGCAAATTCTTTGCATGATTGCGATGTCTCCGCCGTCTGACCTGAGCGCAGACAGCATTCGCGATGAAAAAGTGAAAGTACTGAAGTCTCTGCGCCGCATCGACCGCTCCAACGTACGCGAAAAAACCGTACGCGGGCAATATACTGCGGGCTTCGCCCAGGGCAAAAAAGTGCCGGGATATCTGGAAGAAGAGGGCGCGAACAAGAGCAGCAATACAGAAACCTTCGTGGCGATCCGCGTCGACATTGATAACTGGCGCTGGGCCGGTGTGCCATTCTACCTGCGTACTGGTAAACGTCTGCCGACCAAATGTTCTGAAGTCGTGGTCTATTTCAAAACACCTGAACTGAATCTGTTTAAAGAGTCGTGGCAGGATCTGCCGCAGAATAAACTGACTATCCGTCTGCAACCTGATGAAGGCGTGGATATCCAGGTACTGAATAAAGTTCCTGGCCTTGACCACAAACATAACCTGCAAATCACCAAGCTGGATCTGAGCTATTCAGAAACCTTTAATCAGACGCATCTGGCGGATGCCTATGAACGTTTGCTGCTGGAAACCATGCGTGGTATTCAGGCACTGTTTGTACGTCGCGATGAAGTGGAAGAAGCCTGGAAATGGGTAGACTCCATTACTGAGGCGTGGGCGATGGACAATGATGCGCCGAAACCGTATCAGGCCGGAACCTGGGGACCCGTTGCCTCGGTGGCGATGATTACCCGTGATGGTCGTTCCTGGAATGAGTTTGAGTAATATCTGCGCTTATCCTTTATGGTTATTTTACCGGTAACATGATCTTGCACAGATTGTAGAACAATTTTTACACTTTCAGGCCTCGTGCGGATTCACCCACGAGGCTTTTTTTATTACACTGACTGAAACGTTTTTGCCCTATGAGCTCCGGTTACAGGCGTTTCACTCATAAATCCTCTGAATGAAACGCGTTGTGAATCATCCTGCTCTGACAACTCAATTTCAGGAGCCTTTATGAATCCACAATTGTTACGCGTAACAAATCGAATCATTGAACGTTCGCGCGAGACTCGCTCTGCTTATCTCGCCCGGATAGAACAAGCGAAAACGTCGACCGTTCATCGTTCGCAGTTGGCATGCGGTAACCTGGCACACGGTTTCGCTGCCTGCCAGCCAGAAGACAAAGCCTCTTTGAAAAGCATGTTGCGTAACAATATCGCCATCATCACCTCCTATAACGACATGCTCTCCGCTCACCAGCCTTATGAACACTATCCAGAAATCATTCGTAAAGCCCTGCATGAAGCGAATGCGGTTGGTCAGGTTGCGGGTGGTGTTCCGGCGATGTGTGATGGTGTCACCCAGGGGCAGGATGGAATGGAATTGTCGCTGCTAAGCCGCGAAGTGATAGCGATGTCTGCGGCGGTCGGGCTGTCCCATAACATGTTTGATGGTGCTCTGTTCCTCGGGGTGTGCGACAAGATTGTCCCGGGTCTGACGATGGCAGCCCTGTCGTTTGGTCATTTGCCTGCGGTGTTTGTGCCGTCTGGACCGATGGCAAGCGGTTTGCCAAATAAAGAAAAAGTGCGTATTCGCCAGCTTTATGCCGAAGGTAAAGTGGACCGCATGGCCTTACTGGAGTCAGAAGCCGCGTCTTACCATGCGCCGGGAACATGTACTTTCTACGGTACTGCCAACACCAACCAGATGGTGGTGGAGTTTATGGGGATGCAGTTGCCAGGCTCTTCTTTTGTTCATCCGGATTCTCCGCTGCGCGATGCTTTGACCGCTGCCGCTGCGCGTCAGGTTACACGCATGACCGGTAATGGTAATGAATGGATGCCGATCGGTAAGATGATCGATGAGAAAGTGGTGGTGAACGGTATCGTTGCACTGCTGGCGACCGGTGGTTCCACTAACCACACCATGCACCTGGTGGCGATGGCGCGCGCGGCCGGTATTCAGATTAACTGGGATGACTTCTCTGACCTTTCTGATGTTGTACCGCTGATGGCTCGTCTCTACCCGAACGGTCCGGCCGATATTAACCACTTCCAGGCGGCAGGTGGCGTACCGGTTCTGGTGCGTGAACTGCTCAAAGCAGGCCTGCTGCATGAAGATGTCAATACGGTGGCAGGCTTTGGTCTGTCTCGTTATACCCTTGAACCATGGCTGAATAATGGTGAACTGGACTGGCGGGAAGGGGCGGAAAAATCACTCGACAGCAATGTGATCGCTTCCTTCGAACAACCTTTCTCTCATCATGGTGGGACAAAAGTGTTAAGCGGTAACCTGGGCCGTGCGGTTATGAAAACCTCTGCCGTGCCGGTTGAGAACCAGGTGATTGAAGCGCCAGCGGTTGTTTTTGAAAGCCAGCATGACGTTATGCCGGCCTTTGAAGCGGGTTTGCTGGACCGCGATTGTGTCGTTGTTGTCCGTCATCAGGGGCCAAAAGCGAACGGAATGCCAGAATTACATAAACTCATGCCGCCACTTGGTGTATTATTGGACCGGTGTTTCAAAATTGCGTTAGTTACCGATGGACGACTCTCCGGCGCTTCAGGTAAAGTGCCGTCAGCTATCCACGTAACACCAGAAGCCTACGATGGCGGGCTGCTGGCAAAAGTGCGCGACGGGGACATCATTCGTGTGAATGGACAGACAGGCGAACTGACGCTGCTGGTAGACGAAGCGGAACTGGCTGCTCGCGAACCACACATTCCTGACCTGAGCGCGTCACGCGTGGGAACAGGACGTGAATTATTCAGCGCCTTGCGTGAAAAACTGTCCGGTGCCGAACAGGGCGCAACCTGTATCACTTTTTAAGACGACAAATTTGTAATCAGGCGAGAGAAAACTCTGATGAAAAACTGGAAAACAAGTGCAGAATCAATCCTGACCACCGGCCCGGTTGTACCGGTTATCGTGGTAAAAAAACTGGAACACGCGGTGCCGATGGCAAAAGCGTTGGTTGCTGGTGGGGTGCGCGTTCTGGAAGTGACTCTGCGTACCGAGTGTGCAGTTGACGCTATCCGTGCTATCGCCAAAGAAGTGCCTGAAGCGATTGTGGGTGCCGGTACGGTGCTGAATCCACAGCAGCTGGCAGAAGTCACTGAAGCGGGTGCACAGTTCGCAATTAGCCCGGGTCTGACCGAGCCGCTGCTGAAAGCTGCTACCGAAGGGACTATTCCGCTGATTCCGGGGATCAGCACTGTTTCCGAACTGATGCTGGGTATGGACTACGGTTTGAAAGAGTTCAAATTCTTCCCGGCTGAAGCTAACGGCGGCGTGAAAGCCCTGCAGGCGATCGCGGGTCCGTTCTCCCAGGTCCGTTTCTGCCCGACGGGTGGTATTTCTCCGGCTAACTACCGTGACTACCTGGCGCTGAAAAGCGTGCTGTGCATCGGTGGTTCCTGGTTGGTTCCGGCAGATGCGCTGGAAGCGGGCGATTACGACCGCATTACTAAGCTGGCGCGTGAAGCTGTAGAAGGCGCTAAGCTGTAAAAGTCAAAATGCCCGATCGAGGATCGGGCATTTTTGTAGCGTTTATTTGCCGGGTTTAACCCTGTACTTTTACCTGTCCGGCGGCGTGCTTCGCGCGTTCAATGGCGTCAACAACACTCTCTGCAGTAGCCAGTGCCACCCCCAGACGACGGCTGCCATCAATTTCCGGCTTACCAAATAAACGAATCTGCAAATCTGCGCCTACGGCATTCTGCACATTATCAAACGTGACATTCTGACTGGTCAATTGTGGCAGAATAACGGCAGAAGCTGCAGGACCATACTGACGGATCCCGCCAACCGGAAGTCCGAGGAAGGCACGTACATGCAGGGCAAACTCTGAGAGATCTTGAGAAATTAACGTCACCATCCCGGTATCATGTGGACGAGGGGAGACCTCACTGAAAATCACCTCATCACCACAGACAAACAGCTCGACACCAAACAGACCATAACCGCCCAGTGCCAGCACCACTTTACGGGCAATCTCCTGCGCACGTTCAAGGGCAAGCGGGCTCATTTGCTGTGGTTGCCAGGATTCACGGTAGTCGCCATCTTCCTGGCGATGACCTACTGGTGCACAGAAATGGACGCCATCCACCGCGCTGACGGTTAGCAGGGTAATTTCGAAGTCAAACTTAACGACGCCTTCAACAATTACGCGGCCCGCTCCGGCGCGACCGCCTTGCTGAGCGTATTCCCATGCCTGAGCAAGTTGCTCTGCAGAGCGAATAAACGTCTGCCCCTTGCCGGAAGAGCTCATCACCGGTTTTACAATGCAGGGATAGCCAATGGCGGCAACCGCCTCGCGGAAAAGGCTTTCGCTATCGGCAAAACGATAAGTGGAAGTGGGCAGCTGCAGCTCTTCTGCCGCCAGGCGACGGATACCCTCGCGATTCATCGTTAATTTCGTTGCGCGAGCGCAGGGGACAACATTCAGTCCTTCCTCTTCAAGTTGGATCAGCATATCGGTGGCAATAGCTTCGATCTCCGGCACGATATAATGTGGTTTTTCCAGTTCAACCACACGGCGTAATGCATCACCATCAAGCATATTAATGACATGGGAGCGATGCGCGACATGCATGGCTGGTGCGTCGGCATAGCGATCGACGGCAATCACCTCTACGCCGAGACGCTGACACTCGATTGCCACTTCTTTACCCAGTTCACCGGAGCCTAATAACATCACGCGAGTTGCTGCCGGACGCAGCGCAGTGCCTAATAACGTCATAACTAATATCCCCTGATTAATTCCGCGCGCAGTATAAACGAAAACGTTTGCGTGTGTCTTTATTGCTGGTGTTGATTTCTCAACCGAAAAGAAATATACTGTATAAAATCACAGTTATTATGAGAGGCTGCAAATGGCGGTTGAAGTTAAATACGTAGTCATTCGTGAGGGCGAAGAGAAAATGTCGTTTACCAGCAAAAAGGAAGCCGATGCTTATGACAAAATGCTTGATACGGCGGATCTGCTTGACACCTGGCTGACAAATTCTCCAGTGCAAATGGAAGACGAGCAACGTGAAGCCCTTTCGCTATGGCTGGCAGAACAAAAAGATGTGCTGAGCACCATTCTGAAAACCGGCAAATTACCGTCCCCACAGGTCGTCGGTGCTGAATCCGAAGAGGAAGATGCCTCACACGCGGCCTGAAGCAACTTGCGCTCCTGACAATTTGTACCATGCTTTCTCCTGAATCATTGTGCTATGGAGAAAAACATGAAAAAAAGAGGGGCGTTTTTAGGGCTGTTGTTGGTTTCTGCCTGCGCATCAGTTTTCGCTGCCAATAATGAAACCAGCAAGTCGGTCACTTTCCCAAAGTGTGAAGGTCTGGATGCTGCCGGAATTGCCGCGAGTGTAAAACGTGATTATCAACAAAATCGCGTGGCGCGCTGGGCAGATGATCAAAAAATTGTCGGTCAGGCCGATCCCGTGGCTTGGGTCAGTTTGCAGGACATTCAGGGTAAAGATGATAAATGGTCAGTACCGCTAACCGTGCGTGGTAAAAGTGCCGATATTCATTACCAGGTCAGCGTGGACTGCAAAGCGGGAATGGCGGAATATCAGCGGCGTTAATGGGTTCTGATAATTCGATTGACCGTTGGCGGATGGGCGCGAGTGCCTTGTCCGCCCCAAAACGCACCACAATCGTAGGCCTGAGAAGACGCAACAGCGTCGCATCGGGCAATCAGCATCAAACAATGCCACTCAAAACGTCAAACTACTTTCACCTAAAATACCCTTATCACCTGATATACAGTAAACACCTTACCTGGCGCGAATTTCTTTGAATAACGGCCAACCGCCCCGCTTATTTGCGCATCTTTTGTCTCGATATACATTTTCTGACATCCTCATCCACTATGCTACAGGCACTAAAAATGGTTATTGAGGAGCAAATATGGCTAACTGGTTAAATCAACTGCAATCCCTGCTTGGGCAAAGCAGTTCTTCTACCTCCTCGTCTGCGGATCAGGGATTGGGCAAACTTTTAGTGCCGGGCGCATTAGGTGGACTGGCTGGACTGCTGGTCGCAAATAAATCAGCACGTAAACTTCTTACGAAATATGGCACCAACGCGTTGCTGGTTGGCGGCGGAGCGGTAGCGGGTACGGTGCTGTGGAATAAATACAAAGATAAAATTCGCGCGGCGCATCAGGACGAACCGCAGTTTGGCGCGCAAAGTACGCCGCTGGATGAGCGTACGGAACGTTTGATCCTTGCGCTAGTCTTTGCCGCTAAAAGTGATGGTCATATTGATGCCAAAGAACGTGCGACAATCGACCAGCAATTGCGTGAAGCCGGCGTGGAAGAGCAGGGGCGGGTACTCATTGAGCAGGCAATCGAACAACCGCTGGATCCACAACGCCTGGCTACCGGGGTCCGCAATGAAGAAGAGGCGCTGGAAATCTATTTCCTGAGCTGCGCGGCTATTGATATTGACCATTTTATGGAACGCAGTTACCTGAATGCACTGGGTGACGCGCTGAAAATCCCCCAGGATGTTCGTGAAGGCATTGAACGCGATCTCGAACAGCAAAAACGCACTTTGGCGGAATAATTCCGCTCTCTGGATAGCCTGAAGTTGACTATTTCGGGCTATCCAGAACCGCACAGCCATTTGAACAGGCTGATTTTCTCTGTCTGCATAACATTCGATATTCGCGCCATTACCTGTCATCATCTAAGCAATGACTGCCCTGTTTCGCTTGCATCCCCGGTGAGTTTTGCCACCCTTATAAGATGTTTCAACCAGAAAGAACAATAACATGCTACCAAAAGCCGCCCGCATTCCCCACGCCATGACGCTTCATGGCGATACGCGCATCGATAATTACTACTGGCTGCGGGACGATACGCGTTCTCAGCCGGAAGTCCTGGACTACCTGCAACAAGAAAATAGTTACGGTCATCGGGTGATGGCCTCACAACAAGCCTTGCAGGATCGCATCTTAAAGGAAATCATCGACCGCATTCCGCAACGAGAAGTTTCTGCGCCCTACATCAAAAATGGCTACCGCTATCGGCATATTTATGAACCAGGCTGTGAATATGCTATCTACCAGCGTCAATCGGCGTTCAGTGAAGAGTGGGACGAGTGGGAAATATTGCTCGATGCCAACAAGCGCGCGGCTCATAGTGAGTTTTATTCGATGGGCGGAATGGCGATTACGCCCGATAACACCATTATGGCGCTGGCAGAAGATTTTCTTTCCCGACGCCAGTACGGCATTCGTTTTCGTAATCTGGAAACAGGTAACTGGTACCCGGAACTGCTGGATAACGTTGAACCCAGCTTTGTCTGGGCAAATGACTCCTGGACTTTCTACTATGTACGCAAGCATCCGGTGACGCTGCTGCCTTATCAGGTCTGGCGTCACGCCATCGGTACGCCAGCATCGCAAGATAAACTGATTTACGAAGAAAAAGACGATACCTATTACGTCAGCCTGCATAAAACGACCTCGAAGCACTATGTAGTCATTCATCTGGCCAGCGCCACCAGCAGTGAAGTTCGCCTGCTGGACGCGGAAATGGCCGATGCCGAGCCGTTTGTTTTTCTGCCGCGCCGCAAAGATCACGAATACAGCCTTGATCACTACCAGCATCGTTTTTATCTGCGTTCCAACCGCCACGGCAAAAACTTTGGCTTATACCGTACCCGTATGCGTGATGAGCAACAGTGGGAAGAGTTAATTCCGCCACGCGAAAACATCATGCTGGAAGGGTTTACGCTGTTTACCGACTGGCTGGTGGTTGAAGAGCGTCAGCGCGGGTTAACCAGTTTGCGCCAAATTAACCGCAAGACCCGGGAAGTCATTGGTATTGCCTTTGATGATCCAGCCTATGTGACCTGGATTGCCTACAATCCAGAACCTGAAACCGCGCGATTGCGTTATGGTTATTCTTCCATGACCACACCAGACACTTTGTTTGAACTGGATATGGATACCGGTGAGCGTCGTGTATTAAAACAAACGGAAGTTCCTGGTTTTGATGCGGCGAATTACCGCAGTGAACACCTGTGGATAGTCGCCCGTGATGGCGTCGAAGTTCCGGTTTCGTTGGTCTACCATCGCAAACATTTTCGCAAAGGGCACAACCCGTTGCTGGTGTATGGCTATGGTTCTTACGGCGCAAGTATTGATGCCGATTTCAGTTTTAGCCGCTTGAGTTTGTTAGATCGTGGTTTTGTCTACGCCATCGTCCATGTTCGCGGCGGCGGTGAGCTGGGGCAACAATGGTACGAAGACGGTAAATTTCTGAAGAAGAAAAATACGTTTAATGATTATCTTGATGCCTGCGATGCATTGTTAAAACTGGGCTATGGCTCTCCTTCGCTTTGTTATGCGATGGGCGGGAGTGCGGGGGGCATGTTGATGGGCGTTGCAATTAATCAACGCCCGGAATTATTCCACGGCGTTATCGCCCAGGTACCGTTTGTTGATGTTGTAACAACGATGCTTGATGAATCAATTCCTCTTACCACTGGTGAGTTTGAAGAGTGGGGGAATCCGCAGGATCCGCAATATTACGAGTATATGAAAAGCTACAGCCCGTATGACAACGTCACCGCACAGGCTTATCCGCATTTACTGGTAACGACCGGTTTACACGATTCTCAGGTGCAATATTGGGAACCGGCAAAATGGGTCGCTAAATTGCGCGAGCTGAAAACCGATAACCATCTTTTATTGCTCTGTACCGACATGGACTCAGGCCATGGCGGTAAATCTGGCCGCTTTAAATCGTACGAAGGCGTAGCGATGGAATATGCTTTTCTGGTCGCGCTGGCGCAGGGAACATTACCCGCTACGCCTGCGGATTAGGTATTTTCCAGATAATGTTTCAGTGTTAAACGCAGCTCCGGGCTCATGCTGTCCAGGTTATTAAACAACCAGCGCAGATAGCCCGGATCGCGTTCGGCAACGTCGGAAACCGCTTTGCCACGGTATTTGCCAAAGGTGAAGGTCGTCATCAACGACGGACGTCCGGTGATATCGGCCATCTGTTCTGCCGTCCAGCCGGAGGTGTTCATAATATCGATAAGCAACGCGGCGGTGATATAACAGTCATACAACGCGCGGTGATGATGCAGGCCCGGCGGCGTCTGTACATTGAGCTTCCGTGTTTTATATAACGCCATATTGCTGTACTTGATCCCTGGCCACAAACGACGGGCCAGTTTCATAGTGCAAATCCACTCACCGGGCATCTCAGGCAGTACGCGGCGGTCAAAGCTGGCGTTGTGCGCGACATACCATTCACTACCGTAATAGTGTGGGATCACATCTTCAATCCACGGTTTATCGGCTACCATGGCTTCGGTGATGCGATGAATCGCCATCGCTTGTGGACTAATAGGACGATCGGGGCGCACCAGGTGGCTCATGGGGTTGACGATTTTTCCGTCAATGACATCAACAGAGGCAATCTCAACGATCCCTCCCTGCAAACCGCAGGTTTCTGTATCGATAATGCGCAACATGGCATGCTCCAGGCCGAAAAAGCCTAGCGTAATGGAATGATATCGCCTTGCCAACCCTGTGATGAACGCTGACCGACTAACAATAATGAACCACGATCGGCGCGAACGATGAGACGACCATGTTCATCCCATAGTGCACTGTTACCACGGGCATTTGCCATCAGCACGGCAATGGAGTACTGATGTGAAAAAAATTGTAAGCGGCGGGTAGATGCCAGTAGGTCGGGTTCCCCCAGACATTGCCCTGTCGTAAACAGTGAACAGGTCGGGTCCATATCCATACCTTGCGGTTGTTCATCGACCACCGTGATGGTTCTGGAACGACGGCCCAGACATGCACCATGACTCTGATGGTAGATCCCCGGCGTTTTTCGCCACGGTGCGAACACCGCAATTCCACGAATAAAGCGATCGTTATATTCAACGGGAAGGCCGGCTATGATGGTCATTCGCCAGGTCGTTGCGGCATAACAAAGCGGGTCTAACAGTGAGAGATCGGGTGGGGCAGGAAGGGCACGTCGTGAATAATCACACCCCAGTAAAGAAAGCGATGGAAAAACTAACAGCTGACATTGTTGCCTGGCGGCGGCCCTCACAAACTCCAGATGATGAGCTACCTGTTCGGTGAGTGAGGTTTTACGAGGCTCATATTGCGCTGCTGCAACTTTCCAGAACGACATAATGACTTCCTTTTCAAAATGACTGCAAATTATGGGTGCGGTTTAGAAAATACTCATAATTTAGCAGGCGTTATGTAAGAAAGTGTAACTCTGTATAAGTTTTATTTAAGTTTGGGCTCGTAAGGTAAACGTGACAGATTGACCGAAGCCAAACGGTGGGCGATAAGACGCTCGCGAAACCAGCTGCGCAAATGTTCAGGCTGTTCACGTTCAACCGCTTCAGCGATCACCGGCATATTGTAGCGTTCTTTAAATGCCACCCCGGCCGCCGCCAAATCGACATTCACTTTATCCATTTCTGTTTGATCCAGTTTTGCCAGATTCTTCAGCATTCTTAATCTCCTCATCATTCGCGGGCAAAAGTTACTAAGAGTGAGCCTGGATGGCAAGCCGGAATTGATGATCCTCGACTCAGACATTAGACAAGGTTATGCTCTGTAAAAAAGTTATTACAAAAAGGAATAGATAATATGGCTTCAACTGCACGCTCCCTTCGCTACGCGCTGGCAATCCTGACCACTTCGTTGGTGACACCTTCCGTCTGGGCACATGCGCATTTAACGCATCAGTATCCTGCGGCAAACGCGCAAGTGACAGCTGCACCGCAGGCAATCACTTTAAACTTCTCGGAAGGTGTTGAAACAGGATTCAGTGGTGCAAAAATCACGGGGCCAAAAAACGAAAATATTAAAACATTACCGGCGAAGCGAAATGAGCAGGACCAAAAGCAACTGATTGTTCCACTGGCCGATTCGCTGAAACCCGGAACCTACACCGTTGACTGGCATGTTGTTTCGGTGGACGGGCATAAAACGAAAGGACACTACACCTTTAGCGTGAAATAAATCATGCTGGCGTTTACCTGGATCGCGCTGCGATTTATCCATTTCACCTCGCTGATGCTGGTCTTTGGCTTCGCAATGTACGGTGCCTGGCTGTCACCCTTAACGATTCGTCGTTTGCTGGCGAAGCGTTTTCTGCGTTTACAACAGCACGCTGCCGTCTGGAGTTTGATCAGTGCCACTGCAATGCTCGCCGTTCAGGGCGGGTTGATGGGAACGGGATGGACAGATGTATTTTCGCCAAACATTTGGCAGGCTGTTTTGCAAACGCAGTTTGGTGGCGTCTGGTTATGGCAAATTGTTCTCGCCCTCGTAACGTTGATCGTCGCCCTTATGCAACCGCGGAATATGCCACGTTTGCTGTTTATGCTCACTACCGCGCAATTTATTCTGCTGGCGGGAGTGGGGCATGCGACGCTGAATGAAGGGGTAACGGCGAAAATCCATCAGACTAATCACGCGATTCACCTGATTTGTGCGGCGGCGTGGTTTGGGGGATTACTGCCGGTGCTCTGGTGTATGCAACTCATCAAAGGCCGTTGGCGACACCAGGCTATTCAGGCGCTGATGCGTTTTTCTTGGTGCGGGCATTTTGCGGTGATCGGCGTACTGGCAAGCGGCGTGCTTAATGCATTGTTGATTACCGGATTTCCCCCCACGCTTACGACTTACTGGGGCCAACTCTTATTGCTCAAAGCCATCCTGGTGATGATTATGGTGGTCATTGCGCTGGCTAATCGTTATGTTCTTGTACCGCGCATGAGGCAGGATGAAGATCGTGCGGCACCCTGGTTTGTGTGGATGACTAAACTCGAATGGGCGATAGGTGCGGTAGTGCTGGTGATCATCAGCCTGCTTGCGACTCTCGAACCTTTTTGATGGATTACGAAATGATGAAAAAAAGTATTCTGGCGTTTCTGTTACTCACCAGTTCTGCAGCGGCGCTGGCTGCACCGCAGGTGATTACCGTCAGCCGTTTTGAAGTGGGTAAAGACAAATGGGCGTTTAATCGCGAAGAGGTGATGCTGACTTGCCGACCGGGTAATGCTTTGTATGTCATCAACCCAAGTACCCTCGTGCAGTATCCTTTAAACGATGTCGCACAGAAGGAAGTTGCCAGTGGGAAGACTAAAGCCCAACCCATTTCGGTGATTCAGATTGATGATCCCAACAATCCCGGCGAAAAAATGAGTCTGGCACCGTTTATAGAACGAGCTGAAAAACTCTGTTAATTACCTAAAATAGCCTTTTGATTTCCAATAAAAAAACCGCCTTAGTTCTTTCACCAGAACGGGCGGTTTTTAACATTTAAGCTGATGACCACCGCGCTTTTTATTGACCATTTTGCACGCAAACTGGAAAACCTGGCGTCGTCATCTATTCTTAAAGGGCAAGGCAACTAAGCCTGCATTAATGCCAACTTTTAGCGCACGGCTCTCTCCCAAGAGCCATTTCCCTGGACCGAATACAGGAATCGTGTTCGGTCTCTTTTTATCTGTTAAAAGCCAGAAGCATTTCCTTCGCTGACTTTATAGTCAACCATAACACACACTCTACTGTCTGAGTCCAGCGTTTTTTAACATTCTTGTTAAGATTATGTGATCTTTAGCGCGGGAGGAAAATATTGATGAAACAGCCTGCGCCCGTTTATCAGAGAATTGCGGGTCATCAATGGCGACATATCTGGCTTTCTGGCGATATACACGGTTGTCTTGAGCAGTTGCGCCGCAAATTATGGCATTGTCGTTTTGATCCGTGGCGAGATTTACTTATCTCAGTGGGAGACGTTATCGATCGTGGGCCGCAAAGTTTACGTTGTCTGCAGTTACTGGAACAACATTGGGTTCGTGCGGTAAGAGGCAATCATGAACAGATGGCGATGGATGCGCTGGCATCCCAGCAGATGTCTTTGTGGTTGATGAATGGCGGCGACTGGTTTATTGCGCTGGCAGATAATCAACAGAAACAAGCGAAAACGGCGCTGGAAAAATGTCAGCATTTGCCCTTTATTCTTGAAGTACACAGCCGCACCGGCAAACATGTTATTGCTCATGCCGATTATCCAGATGATGTTTATGAATGGCAAAAGGACGTTGATTTGCATCAGGTCTTGTGGAGCCGCTCGCGATTAAGTGAACGCCAAAAAGGGCAGGGAATTACAGGTGCTGATCATTTCTGGTTTGGTCATACACCGTTGCGCCATCGCGTGGATATTGGCAACCTGCATTATATTGATACCGGCGCTGTCTTTGGGGGCGAACTGACTTTCGTGCAATTGTAATAATTAAAAATCACCATACTCCTGTGCTGGTCGCCAGAAACCATCTATAAAATCCTCAATCGGAAAACAACCGCCATGGCGGATCCGTTGATCGCTCATAGAATAAAGACACTGCTGTTCCGTGTTGTAGACATCCACAACAATATCTTCACAACCGCCATCCAGGTAGCAAACAAAAAGTACCAGCGCGAACATTTCATCCCCGAAGTGTGGTGCCGTACCGTTAAGTTTAGGAGAGATTTTACAACGGGGGAATAACCAGGACAAATAACCCGCCATGCCGACGGGTTCTTTTTGGATCAGGCAAGACGCATAATCCAGGCATCAGATTGTTGATCGTAACGGGTACGGTAAAGGACAGAGTGTTCGCCATTTAGCAGGGCAGGGATACTGGTTTCAGCATCCCAGGCATCCAGTTGCATACATAAATCGGGGTCAGATTTACAAGGAATGGTTAACGTTCGATCACCCGGCGATTCACCGTGTAATTCGCCGTCGTCGATTTCAAAAGCGCCTATGCGCACACTGGTTTTCATCTTCGTGCTCTCCATTTAGCTGCCGATTGTGGTACGACCAGTCCGATCGCACCATTTTTCAGCCTAGTTGAGGCCGCCGAATGTGCCAGTCAAAAAGTGCGCTTTTTTTGTGCGCTGTCATGCGTTACTGGTAAAAAGTTTCCCGTCCCGCACCAGTTCACGCGGGTAGCTGTTTTTCAGTCGCGAACCAATCCGTTTGGCTAAACCAATCGGCTGATGCTGGAAAGTAACCAACACGTCATCCGCCACTGGCTCGGCTTGCGGGTAAACATCGCGCCCGCGATACCACTCCTCCGCTTCTTGCGGTGTCAGTTCAAAAGCGTTCTCGTTGTCGGGGGAGGCAAGGGCAATAACCGCTTCATGCTGCCAGCGATAACCTTTGTTGTGCGTTTCGGCAAGTTTAATCCCCAGGCGAGAAAATCGGACTTTACCGATCAGGGCTTCAATGCCCACCGGGAACAACCACACTTCTTTGTCACGCTGCCAGAGGCGCAGGTTTTCATCCCAGTTTAAGCCAACACCTGCAGCCGCCTGACGAATTTGTGCGGCTTCGCGATCTTTCACCGGGCTGAACGGGAAATTGTCCACTTTGTATTTTGGGGTGGGTAAGGCGGGAATGGCCTGAGTTTTACGCAGACGAGCAACGAAGAAGCCTTCGCAGTCGTAAATTTGTGGGAAAACATGCAAAAAGCCTTCTTCGGTCAGCGCTTTGTTTGCACCAGGGAAGAGATCGCCAAGTGGTAAAAACTCTACTGCGTCAGGGTAAGTCTCTTTAAGCCACAGGCAAACGGCTTCGTTTTCTTCCCGGTTTAAGGTACAGGTCGAGTAAACCAGCGTACCACCAGGACGTAATGCATGAAAGGCGCTGTCGATAAGCTCCCGTTGTGTAGCTGCGATTTCCTGATTGCTTTCTGGTGACCAGTTTTTTAGCGCATCGGGATCTTTACGCACCACGCCTTCGCCGGAGCAGGGAGCGTCCAGCAAAATGGCATCGAACATTTCTGGCAATGCCGCACCAAACACGCGGCCATCAAAATGTGTGAGCGCAACATTACTGATACCACAGCGGCTGATATTGGCATGTAACACTTTTACCCGACTGGCGGAAAACTCATTGGCAAGGATTGCCCCTTCGTTATTCATCCGCGCGGCAATTTGCGTCGTTTTGGAGCCTGGCGCAGCAGCGACATCCATCACCCGCTGTGGTGCATTACCGTCAGCAAACAAGGCGGCGACGGGCAACATTGAACTGGCTTCCTGAATATAAAACAGGCCACTTAAATGCTCGGCGGTACTACCCAATGGCAATGCATCTTCATTGTCGCGTTCAATCCAGAAACCTTCTTCACACCACGGAATTGGCGTAAGCGTCCAGCCATAAGGAGCGGTTAATTGCAGGAAATCAGCAACGGAGATTTTCAGCGTATTAACGCGAATGCTGCGGCGCAACGGGCGCTGACAGGCAGCAAGAAAATCATCAAAAGAGAGCGTCGAAGGCATCGCTTCGCGCATTTGCGTCAGAAAGGCGTCCGGGAAATAAACGGTGTGTTGGGCCACGAGCATATACCACTGGCAAAAAAACAGGCGCGCAGTTTAGCATAAACGCTCCGGCGCAGGCACGCCGGAGCAGTGGGCATTATTTGGGAAGCGCAGTTCCCCATTCACGCCACTCTTTCGGTTCACTTTCCTGCAACAGGAAGTGCTTGCCTTCCTGGGCTTTCGGTGCCAGTGGCGTACCCGGAGGCGTGGCGAAGGCGATGCCGCCACGGATAAACTGGTTAAAGGTGCCGGTTTTCACTACGCCGCCCGTCAGACCAAAGTCCAGACTGTAACCCGATGCCAACCAGAAGACGGAATTGTTACGCACCAGGTGTTGATAGCGTTTACTGATGCGCATCGCAATCATCACGCGATCTGACAATGTCCCCAGCGTCATTCCGGTAACCGTACCGACTTCCAGACCACGGAACAGCACAGGCGTACCGATGCCTAACGAACCGGCTTCCGGCGCTTCAACAATAATGCTTAAGCCATCCAGGTAACGCGAATCAGTAATGGTGGCCTCTTGTAATTCAAAGTCGCGGCGAGGATTGCCCCGGCCTGGTTCGACGTTGATATACGGCTGGAGGATAGTATCAAGATGCTCAACGCCAGCTGCCGAAATTTGCGGTGTGACCACTGAGAAGCGCGTACCACCGCGAGCAAAGGTCTGGACATATTCCGGATAGAGCACCGCCTTTGCCTGTACTTCATTGCGCGCGGTAATCAGATCCAGCGTCTGGATTTGCCCGATATCAATACCGAGATAGCGAATAGGCATCCCGACCGCCAGTTTTCCGGCATCGAAAGCGTGAAGCGTAATCTGCCCGCCAACCGCACGGGCCGCTGTTTCGGAAGCATACAGAATACGCTTATCGCCTTTACGCTGACTGGCGCTGGCACCGCTGAGGTTATCGAAGCTAATGGCTCCCTTTAATGCTCTGGAGAGCGGGGATGCCTGTACGGTCAGGCCACTACCATTCAGCTGAACTTTCGCCCCGCCTTCTGCCCAGAACACGCTATTGCTGGTCAGAAGGTTGCGATACTCCGGCTTAATATGCAGATCGATATCAAACGCGTTAGCTCGCGGACGCACGGTAATAACTTCACCAACTTCAAATTTACGGTACAGCACTACCGATCCTGCCTGCACATCCGGCAGCGTCTCTGCACTCAAACTCACGGTTGTGGTGGGTAAATCGCTAAGGCTGTTCTCCAGCGCTTTTTCCAGATTGGCATACAGTGGATAGCTGGCTTTCATCTCGCCTTTATCGCCCGGCAGAATACGTATCCCGCCGTTAATCCATTCTGAGGCGCTGGCACCAAGAAACTCAACGCCATCCAGCCCCACCTTCACATCGACACGGCTGTTGACGACAAATTTGCTATCGCCTTTTACCAGTTCTCGATGCTGAGGCTCGATGGCGACGGTAAAGGTGACGCCTTTGCTGGTGAGTTTACGATTGATAACCTGGCCTACCTGCACGCCGTGAAGAATGAGCGGCTGACCCGCATCAATACCGTAACTTTCCGGCGCGGTCAGGGTCAGCGTCAGAACATCAGGTTCATGCAGCAGTGCTTTTTCGCCTGGCACAACAACGAACTCTTTGCGTGGCTCGCCATCGCCGGGTACCAACTCGAAGGTTTTGCCAGTCAGCAGGGCGCTGAGATTGGCATCGCTAAAGGATAATTTCGGATTACGTAATTCGATGCGGGTATTTTCACGAAGCAGGGTAACGACGCTGGGATCAACGGTCATTTCCCCAGTGACTTTACCACCAGGATTTAAATCCAGTTTAGTTAGCTGTCCGACTTCCAGCCCCTGATACATTAACGGCGTCGAGTCGGCGGTTAATCCGGCCCCACTCGGCAGTTCCAGTTTTATTATTACGCCACGCTGGCTGTGGGCCAGATCTTCATACAGACCAAAAGTATCTTCCGCCTCGGCAGGTTTCGACTCTTCAGG
Source organism: Shigella dysenteriae (assembly GCF_022354085.1). Lineage (NCBI taxonomy): Bacteria > Pseudomonadati > Pseudomonadota > Gammaproteobacteria > Enterobacterales > Enterobacteriaceae > Shigella > Shigella dysenteriae. The sequence goes on along the minus strand of NZ_CP055055.1, from coordinate 2,701,341 downwards.
TGAATCGAAGGCAATCGCACCGTTAACCAGTGCCGCCAGACTTTCCAGTTTCACCTTCGCGCCACTGATACTGACGTTGGCATCAACGCCGGAAACGTTCCAGAAACGGCTACCTTTTTTCACCAGGTCGGTAAAACGCCGCTCGATCAGGACATCAATCACCACGCCTTGCTTGTTGGGATTGATGGCATAGTCGTAGACTTTTCCCACCGGGATCTTGCGGAAATAGACCAATGAACCGCTGTTCAGCGAACCGAGATCGGGGGCTTGCAGGTGGATCATCAGATCGCCGTTATCCAGCCGATATTTCGGTTGGGTATCAAGTGCGACAAAGTGATCCTGCTCTTTACCTTTACCTGGCATCATGCCGATATAGTTACCACCGACGAGGGCGTCCAGCCCGGAGACACCTGCCAACGAGGCCTTTGGCGTCACCAGCCAGAACTGTGTCTCTTCGCGCAGCGCATCTTTCATATCGGATTTGATGCTGACCTTGACTTCAATCTTACGAAGATCGTCGCTGAGGCTGATATCCTGCACTGTTCCGACTTCAACGCCCTGATAACGAACAGGCGTACGGCCTGGAACAATACCATCCGCCGACATAAAGTCGATGGTGACGGTATTACCCCGGTCCTGATAACTGTCCCAAATCAGCCAACCGGCAATCATTAGCGCGATGAACGGCAGCAGCCAGAAAGGTGAGATACGGCGTTTATTTTTAATCTGCGCTTCAGTCGTCGAAGCGGGCGTTTCCTGACTCATGTGCATCCCAAAGTAAGCGGCTGTCCAGCCATTCCACAGCAAGAATAGTCAAAATTACCGCTGCGCCGAAATAAAACGCAGCCGGTCCCATAGTAAAAGCGAGGATCTGATCGCGATTAATCAGCGACATGGTTAAAGATATGACAAACAGGTCGAGCATCGACCAGCGACCAATCCAGGTCACCATTCGCAGTAACAGAATGCGTGTGCGTAAACCTTGCTGGCATTTAAAATGAATGCTCAACAGTAAAGTGAACATGACGATCACTTTAGTAAACGGTACCAGAATACTGGCGATAAACACGATTCCCGCAACGGCAATGTTGCTACTTGCCAGCGACATAATCCCGGAAAGAATCGTATCTTCCTGCCGGCCACCATTCAGATAAATGATAGAAATAGGCAACAGGTTGGCAGGTAACAACAAAACGATTGACGCTAACAGCGCCGCCCAGCATTTTTGCAAACTATGACGGCGACGCAGGCGTAGCGGAATATGGCAACGCGGGCAGCGACCACGCTGATCAGGATAGCCGGTAAAATGGCACCCAAGACAGACACGAAGTTTCTCGTCCCTACGCGTAGCGGGGCGCTGCGGATAAAATCGCTCCCACAGCTCCTCGACATTAAGATGTGACAACGTCACCGTCGTTAAAATCACCAACGCCACAAAAGAGAACAAGCCGACACCCGCCTGGATATGGGCATAATCCTGTACCTTTATAGAAGCAACGCCAATGCCGACCAGGTAGATATCAAGCATTACCCACTCTTTAAGTCGCTCAAGCATCAGCAGTACCGGACGTAGATTCATTCCCAGTCGGTTACCAAACCATAAATAAGCTATGGAGGTCACCAGAATGAGCGGGGCACCAATAACGCAGAAAAAGACCATCGACCCCGTTATCGCATCGCCCTGTTTGGTCATTTGCCAGATGCCTTGCATAACGTTGGCGTCAATACGAATGCCTAACAGCCAGATATGCAACAGCGGTTCGCCCCAGGCAAACGGCATCAGCAACAGCATGGTGAAGGCCATTGCCGCCAGGCGCGTTAGCGACCAGTCGCGCCCGTCACGAATTTTTGCCTGACAGCGCGGACAATAGGCACTTTGATGAGAATTTATCTCGGGCAGGCTAAACAGCATGTCACATTGCGGGCAACGTTGGTAATCACCACGCGGCAGTTCCTCGCCGATTGCCCTCACTGTTATCTTTTTTGTCGGCGTAATTTGTGGTGTGTTAAGAGCCATGACGTGCCAAATGTAATAAGAATTAACATTAATCTTAACCCATGATGGGAATGATCTTGAGCATTAACGCATTTAATGCTTATTTTAATAGGCTGGCAGTTCCAGGTAAGACAACCAAGTGATTATATAATGAACAAAACAGAATTTTACGCGGATTTAAATCGCGACTTTAACGCGCTGATGGCGGGAGAAACCAGTTTTCTGGCAACGCTTGCGAACACCAGTGCGTTGTTATATGAGCGTCTCACTGACGTAAACTGGGCAGGTTTTTATTTGCTTGAGGACGATACACTGGTGCTCGGACCATTTCAGGGCAAAATTGCCTGTGTCCGGATACCCGTCGGGCGTGGCGTGTGCGGCACTGCGGTTGCCCGCAATCAAGTGCAGCGTATCGAGGATGTTCATGCGTTTGACGGGCATATTGCCTGTGATGCGGCGAGTAATTCTGAAATTGTTCTGCCGCTGGTGGTGAAAAATCAGATTATTGGTGTTCTCGACATCGATAGTACCGTCTTCGGTCGCTTTACAGACGAGGACGAGCAAGGCTTACGTCAGCTTGTGGCACAGCTTGAAAAAGTGCTTGCAACGACGGATTACAAAAAATTCTTTGCGAGCGTCGCAGGATAATCAACGGATAACGTAGCATTTACAGATAGCGTCATTATAATGACGCCTGTTCATGCCTGCGCTTGTTGGCTACGTCCGTTGTAATCAGGAAATTTCATGGAAAATCAACCTAAGTTGAATAGCAGTAAAGAAGTAATCGCGTTTCTGGCCGAACGTTTTCCCCACTGTTTCAGTGCGGAAGGTGAAGCGCGTCCGCTGAAAATCGGTATTTTTCAGGATTTGGTCGATCGTGTTGCCGGGGAAATGAACCTGAGCAAAACGCAATTACGATCCGCTTTACGTCTCTACACTTCGAGCTGGCGTTATCTTTACGGTGTTAAACCCGGCGCAACGCGTGTCGATCTTGACGGCAACCCATGCGGTGAGCTGGACGAGCAACATGTAGAGCATGCTCGCAAGCAGCTTGAAGAAGCGAAAGCGCGTGTTCAGGCACAGCGTGCTGAACAGCAAGCGAAAAAACGCGAAGCTGCCGCAGCTGCTGGTGAGAAAGAAGACGCACCGCGTCGCGAACGCAAGCCACGTCCGACCACGCCACGCCGCAAAGAAGGCGCTGAACGTAAACCTCGTGCGCAAAAGCCGGTAGAGAAAGCGCCAAAAACAGCAAAAGCACCTCGCGAAGAACAGCACACCCCAGTTTCTGACATTTCAGCTCTGACTGTCGGACAAGCCCTGAAGGTGAAAGCGGGTCAAAACGCGATGGATGCCACCGTATTAGAAATCACCAAAGACGGCGTCCGCGTCCAGCTGAATTCGGGTATGTCTTTGATTGTGCGCGCAGAACACCTGGTGTTCTGAAACGGAGGCCGGGCCAGGCATGAACATGTTTTTTAGGCTTACCGCGTTAGCTGGCCTGCTTGCAATAGCAGGCCAGACCTTCGCTGTAGAAGATATCACGCGTGCTGATCAAATTCCGGTATTAAAGGAAGAGACGCAGCATGCGACGGTGAGTGAGCGCGTAACGTCGCGCTTCACCCGTTCTCATTATCGCCAGTTCGACCTCGATCAGGCATTTTCGGCCAAAATCTTTGACCGCTACCTGAATCTGCTCGATTACAGCCACAACGTGCTGTTGGCAAGCGATGTTGAACAGTTCGCGAAAAAGAAAACCGAGTTAGGCGATGAACTGCGTTCAGGCAAACTCGACGTTTTCTACGATCTCTACAATCTGGCGCAAAAGCGCCGTTTTGAGCGTTACCAGTACGCTTTGTCGGTACTAGAAAAGCCGATGGATTTCACCGGCAACGACACTTATAACCTTGACCGCAGCAAAGCGCCCTGGCCGAAAAACGAGGCTGAGTTGAACGCGCTGTGGGACAGTAAAGTCAAATTCGACGAGTTAAGCCTGAAGCTGGCAGGAAAAACGGATAAAGAAATTCGTGAAACCCTGACTCGCCGCTACAAATTTGCCATTCGTCGTCTGGCGCAAACCAACAGCGAAGATGTTTTCTCGCTGGCAATGACGGCGTTTGCGCGTGAAATCGACCCGCATACCAACTATCTTTCCCCGCGTAATACCGAACAGTTCAACACTGAAATGAGTTTGTCGCTGGAAGGTATTGGCGCAGTGCTGCAAATGGATGATGACTACACCGTTATCAATTCGATGGTGGCAGGTGGTCCGGCAGCGAAGAGTAAAGCTATCAGCGTTGGTGACAAAATTGTCGGTGTTGGTCAAACAGGCAAGCCGATGGTTGACGTGATTGGCTGGCGTCTTGATGATGTGGTTGCCTTAATTAAAGGGCCGAAGGGCAGTAAAGTTCGTCTGGAAATTTTACCTGCTGGTAAAGGGACCAAGACCCGCACTGTAACATTGACCCGTGAACGTATTCGTCTCGAAGACCGCGCGGTTAAAATGTCGGTGAAGACCGTCGGTAAAGAGAAAGTCGGCGTACTGGATATTCCGGGCTTCTATGTGGGTTTGACAGACGATGTCAAAGTACAACTGCAGAAACTGGAAAAACAGAATGTCAGCAGTGTGATCATCGACCTGCGTAGCAATGGCGGTGGGGCGTTGACCGAAGCGGTATCGCTCTCAGGTCTGTTTATTCCTGCGGGTCCTATTGTTCAGGTCCGTGATAACAACGGTAAAGTTCGTGAAGACAGCGATACCGACGGACAGGTTTTCTATAAAGGCCCGCTGGTGGTACTGGTTGACCGCTTCAGTGCTTCGGCTTCAGAAATCTTTGCCGCGGCAATGCAGGATTACGGTCGTGCGCTGGTTGTGGGTGAACCGACGTTTGGTAAAGGCACCGTTCAGCAATACCGTTCATTAAACCGTATCTACGATCAGATGTTACGTCCTGAATGGCCAGCGCTGGGTTCTGTGCAGTACACGATCCAGAAATTCTATCGCGTTAACGGCGGCAGTACGCAACGTAAAGGCGTAACGCCAGACATCATCATGCCGACGGGTAATGAAGAAACGGAAACGGGTGAGAAATTCGAAGATAACGCGCTGCCGTGGGATAGCATTGATGCCGCGACTTATGTGAAATCAGGAGATTTAACGGCCTTTGAACCGGAGCTACTGAAGGAACATAATGCGCGTATCGCGAAAGATCCTGAGTTCCAGAACATCATGAAGGATATCGCGCGCTTCAACGCTATGAAGGACAAGCGCAATATCGTTTCTCTGAATTACGCTGTGCGTGAGAAAGAGAATAATGAAGATGATGCGACGCGTCTGGCGCGTTTGAACGAACGCTTTAAACGCGAAGGTAAACCGGAGTTGAAGAAACTGGATGATCTACCGAAAGATTACCAGGAGCCGGATCCTTATCTGGATGAGACGGTGAATATCGCACTCGATCTGGCGAAGCTTGAAAAAGCCAGACCCGCGGAACAACCCGCACCCGTCAAGTAATATCAATCAGGCACAAGAAATTGTGCCTGATTTTTTAACAGCGGCAAGATGCCGTAAATCAGATGCTACAAAATGTAAAGTTGTGTCTTTCTGGTGACTTACGCACTATCCAGACTTGAAAATAGTCGCGTAACCCATACGATGTGGGTATCGCATATTGCGTTTTGTTAAACTGAGGTAAAAAGAAAATTATGATGCGAATCGCGCTCTTCCTGCTAACGAACCTGGCCGTAATGGTCGTTTTCGGGCTGGTACTGAGCCTGACAGGGATACAGTCGAGCAGCGTTCAGGGGCTGATGATCATGGCCTTGCTGTTCGGTTTTGGTGGTTCCTTCGTTTCGCTTCTGATGTCCAAATGGATGGCATTACGATCTGTTGGCGGGGAAGTGATCGAGCAACCGCGTAACGAAAGGGAACGTTGGCTGGTCAATACTGTAGCAACCCAGGCTCGTCAGGCGGGGATCGCTATGCCGCAAGTGGCTATCTACCATGCGCCGGACATCAACGCTTTTGCAACCGGTGCGCGCCGTGATGCCTCTCTGGTTGCTGTCAGCACCGGTTTGCTGCAGAACATGAGCCCGGATGAAGCCGAGGCGGTAATTGCTCACGAAATCAGCCACATCGCCAATGGTGATATGGTCACCATGACGCTGATTCAGGGCGTGGTGAACACCTTCGTTATCTTTATTTCCCGTATCTTGGCGCAGCTTGCCGCGGGTTTTATGGGCGGAAATCGTGATGAAGGTGAAGAGAGCAACGGCAACCCGCTGATCTACTTTGCGGTTGCAACGGTTCTGGAACTGGTGTTTGGTATTCTGGCGAGCATTATCACCATGTGGTTCTCGCGTCATCGTGAATTCCATGCTGATGCCGGTTCGGCAAAACTGGTTGGTCGCGAGAAAATGATTGCCGCGCTGCAGCGCCTGAAAACCAGCTATGAACCGCAAGAAGCAACCAGCATGATGGCTTTCTGCATTAACGGTAAGTCGAAATCGCTCAGTGAGTTGTTCATGACTCACCCGCCGCTGGATAAACGAATTGAAGCTCTGCGTACGGGTGAATACCTGAAGTAATATTATGAAGTAAACACTAAAAAGCGCGTCCTGATCGACGCGCTTTTTTTATGCCCTGGATCGTGGCTGAGTGATACGTAAACCACTGACACAGGCAGCAATCACTGCCAGAATAGCCGCAGCCATCAGCGAGACGTGTGTACCATTATCTCCAAACTGATTTAGCATCAGCGCCACCAGCGCCGCGCCGCTACTCTGACCCAGTAGACGAGCCGTTCCTAACATGCCACTGGCTCCACCGCTACGTTCGCGAGGAGCGGAGGTAATAATGGTGTGGTTATTGGGTGACTGGAACAAGCCAAATCCAGCGCCACATAAGATCATCGGCCAGATAATATTGATATCCGCAGGTGACGCGGGCAGCAGAACCAGGGAAAAAAGCCCCGCAGCCATGATGAATAATCCTAAAGCACCCAGCAATCCTGCATGTACGCGTTCAATCAAATAGCCTGCCAACGGAGCCATCACCATCGTTGCTAACGGCCACGGTGTCAGAAGTAAACCTGTTTCGACTTCACTACGCCCGAGCACGGTTTGCAGGTAAAAGGGCAGGGAAACCATTGCCAGCATTTGTGCGCAGAAAGAGCAAACAGATGTGCAAATAGAAAGTGAAAACAGCGGGATACGCAGTAAATCCACCGGTAGCAGCGGTACGGGAAGAGAAAGCTGGCGGCGAATAAAGAAAATACCAACAACAACCATCACCACCAGTTCCGCAGCAATTAACGTCAGCGATTGCCCCTGAGCGAAACCACTCAACGCAGTGATAAGCAGGCCGAAGGTTAACGCGTTCATCACGGCGCTGGGCAGGTCGAAACGAGGTTTACTGGCGCGAGAACCATTGGGTGGCAGAAAACGCATCGCCAGAAGCAGGGCGATAATACCTAACGGTACGTTGATTAAAAATAACCATTTCCAGGATGCGATGGAGAGGATTGCTGCAGCAATTGTCGGCCCGGCAGCAGAAGAGACGGCAACAATAAACGAGTTTATGCCCATCCCTCTACCCAGAAAACGTTGTGGATAGATCAGGCGGATAAGTGCGGTATTAACGCTCATCAACGCTGCACCGCCGAAACCTTGTATGACACGCGCAAGGGTGAGCATTTGCAGCGAATCAGAAAGGGCGCAGAACAGTGAAGACAACAGAAAAACGACCAGACCGCATTTATAAATACGTCGATAGCCAAACATATCGCCCAGAAACGAAAACGAGAGCAGGGAGATGACAATGGCGATTTGATAGGCGTTCACTACCCAGATGGAACTGGCTGGCGTGGCATGAAGGTCCGTGGCGATTGTTGGCAGGGCGACGTTGGCGATTGCGCCGTCAAGGACAGCCATCGAAATACCAATCACAATGGTTAATATCGCACCGTATCGCTGGGGCAACGGCAGGCCGTCGGCCTGAACTTTTGGCATAGGAATTTTATATCTTTAGTGAATAATCAACAGGGGTATGATTCTAGCACTGATATTCACGGTGGATGTCGCAGAATTGTAACTAACCGGCAAAAGATGGATTGCGACCACCCTGGTGCGAAATTATAATAAAAAACAGTTCTGATTTTTATAAAACACTCGCAATGAGGTGATAAATGGCTAACGCAGATCTGGATAAACAGCCTGATTCTGTATCTTCCGTGCTAAAAGTTTTTGGCATTTTGCAGGCGCTGGGTGAAGAGCGCGAAATAGGGATAACCGAGCTGTCGCAGCGCGTCATGATGTCAAAAAGCACCGTTTATCGCTTTTTACAGACCATGAAAACCTTAGGTTATGTGGCGCAGGAAGGGGAGTCGGAGAAATATTCCCTGACCCTGAAATTGTTTGAACTGGGCGCTCGCGCGTTACAAAACGTCGATTTAATTCGTAGCGCAGATATCCAGATGCGTGAGATCTCCCGCCTGACCAAAGAAACTATCCACCTCGGCGCACTGGACGAAGACAGTATTGTTTACATTCACAAAATTGACTCTATGTACAATTTGCGCATGTATTCACGGATTGGGCGTCGTAATCCGCTGTACAGCACCGCGATTGGTAAGGTGCTGCTGGCATGGCGCGATCGCGATGAAGTGAAGCAAATACTTGAGGGCGTGGAGTATAAACGCAGTACCGAGCGGACCATCACCAGTACAGAAGCGTTATTACCGGTTCTGGACCAGGTGCGCGAGCAGGGGTATGGCGAAGATAACGAAGAGCAGGAAGAAGGACTGCGATGCATTGCGGTTCCGGTATTTGATCGCTTTGGCGTGGTCATTGCCGGTTTGAGCATCTCCTTCCCGACGTTGCGTTTCTCTGAAGAGCGTTTACAGGAATATGTCGCAATGTTGCATACCGCAGCGCGCAAAATTTCTGCACAAATGGGTTATCACGACTATCCGTTCTGATGAGAGTAAGAACCTGTCGGAATATCAAACAGACAGGTTCTTTATTTAGCATGAGAAAAATAAAGTTGAAGGTGGCGTTATATTAAACGCGCTTGCTATAAGAGTATTTTACTCATGAGTGAGAATCTGGTTATTTATTACACTTAACCATTATCGACCACGATATTGCTTTTGCGTAACAGCGGGCAATCTGTTATCCCCAAAAAACCACTTTTAGTGTGCAAGTATTGTACCGTGCTGGTGCCTCTGGCAGTCAGATAGGTACATTGCAAACCTAATCCTGCGGCATTCTCTTTGCTTCCAATCAAAACGCCATATCCGCTGAGTAATAATCCTATCCATACCAGTGCTATCAGCATAACTGTGCGAATGATGAATCGCATTACAACCTCTTCTCTTTTTATGTTCGCTTAATCGTAGCGGCAATATGCGCTGAAGCAAGCGACTCATTCCGAAAAAGCACGAATATCGACATAGTTAGGCGCTGTTTAACTAACGCATGCTAGTTTAATGACATAAGGTAGGTGAAACGGAGATTGGAGTGAAAAAGTTTCGATGGGTCGTTCTGGTTGTCGTGGTGTTGGCTTGCTTGCTGCTTTGGGCGCAGGTATTCAACATGATGTGCGATCAGGATGTACAATTTTTCAGCGGAATTTGTGCCATTAACCAGTTTATCCCGTGGTGATATCATTTTTTCAGCACTAGATTTTCTGGTAATGACTCCAACTTATTGATAGTGTTTTATGTTCAGATAATGCCCGATGACTTTGTCATGCAGCTCCACCGATTTTGAGAACGACAGCGACTTCCGTCCCAGCCGTGCCAGGTGCTGCCTCAGATTCAGGTTATGCCGCTCAATTCGCTGCGTATATCGCTTGCTGATTACGTGCAGCTTTCCCTTCAGGCGGGATTCATACAGCGGCCAGCCATCCGTCATCCATATCACCACGTCAAAGGGTGACAGCAGGCTCATAAGACGCCCCAGCGTCGCCATAGTGCGTTCACCGAATACGTGCGCAACAACCGTCTTCCGGAGCCTGTCATACGCGTAAAACAGCCAGCGCTGGCGCGATTTAGCCCCGACGTATCCCCACTGTTCGTCCATTTCCGCGCAGACGATGACGTCACTGCCCGGCTGTATGCGCGAGGTTACCGACTGCGGCCTGAGTTTTTTAAATGGCGGAAAATCGTGTTGAGGCCAACGCCCATAATGCGGGCGGTTGCCCGGCATCCAACGCCATTCATGGCCATATCAATGATTTTCTGGTGCGTACCGGGTTGAGAAGCGGTGTAAGTGAACTGCAGTTGCCATGTTTTACGGCAGTGAGAGCAGAGATAGCGCTGATGTCCGGCGGTGCTTTTGCCGTTACGCACCACCCCGTCAGTAGCTGAACAGGAGGGACAGCTGATAGAAACAGAAGCCACTGGAGCACCTCAAAAACACCATCATACACTAAATCAGTAAGTTGGCAGCATCACCGATTTTCTTCCTCTCCAGCAGTGGTAGAATAGCGCCTCTACTCAGAGGTGGTGAAATGAACGAAGTTGTAAATTCAGGCGTGATGAACATTGCGTCTTTGGTTGTATCGGTGGTGGTTCTTCTTATCGGGCTCATCTTGTGGTTTTTTATTAATCGTGCCAGTTCTCGGACTAACGAACAGATTGAACTGCTTGAGGCGTTGCTGGATCAGCAAAAACGTCAAAATGCACTGTTACGTCGTTTGTGCGAAGCAAACGAACCAGAGAAAGCAGATAAAAAGACCATTGAGAGTCAAAAATCGGTTGAAGACGAAGATATTATTCGCCTGGTCGCCGAACGATAATCCTTCCTCAATCTTGAGTAACCCCGTCGTTGAAGGGTTACTCAATTCATCCTGATTATACGCACTGTCATGGTGCAACTGCTTCAAATTAAAACTCTGGTCTGACTTCAAATAATTATCATATTATTTATTTGCGTAACGGGATATCAGAAAAAGATATTTTCCTCATTAATTTATTAGGATGTTTACATCGGATTTGTGATTAAGCGTGGTATTATTTATTAGCGAAACGTTTCTCTCTTGATTTTTTTTGCTCACTCATCAATTTTTCTTATTTTAAATTTACAATCCCTTTGGGGATTGACTTCTCTTTAGGGTAATTGATAGCCGTTAACTGACTGTTTTATGAGAAAAAGTGATATAACTTTTTATTCATTGCATAGCAGAAAATGTGATATTGCACGCACTATGTAATAACTTCTCCCACTGGCCTGGAACAACTGAACTTATTGAACTATGTTAGAAACTACGCCAGTTTAAGTATCTGCCTGAACTGGCAAGGTTAAGCACAATGATATATCGGCGCGTATTCCGTTGCATAAGTGTGCAAAAAAAGTGGAAGACGTATCGAGATTTGTGCGTCTGATCGAGACATGTTTAAAAATGGCTTGCCATAATTAACGTTGTATGTGATAACAGATTTCGGGTTAAACGAGGTACAGTTCTGTTTATGTGTGGCATTTTCAGTAAAGAAGTCCTGAGTAAACACGTTGACGTTGAATACCGCTTCTCTGCCGAGCCTTATATTGGTGCCTCATGCAGTAATGTGTCAGTTTTATCTATGTTATGCCTGCGGGCGAAGAAAACAATCTAAGGAATTTTTCAAATGGCAAAGATTAAAGGTCAGGTTAAGTGGTTCAACGAGTCTAAAGGTTTTGGCTTCATTACTCCTGCTGATGGCAGCAAAGACGTGTTCGTACACTTCTCCGCTATCCAGGGTAATGGCTTCAAAACTCTGGCTGAAGGTCAGAACGTTGAGTTCGAAATTCAGGACGGCCAGAAAGGTCCGGCAGCTGTTAACGTAACAGCTATCTGATCGAATCCACTGATCTGAAGTGTGAATACGCTTCAATCTCGCTATAAAGCCTCGTCGAATGCGAGGCTTTTTACTATGCTTTATCTTCGCTCCTGGCGTTCGGATATTTGCCCGCCGCGTGATTCGCGTTACACTTGCGGCCTTTAGTATCCTGCCGGAGTTGTCATGTCGTTTTCCTGTCCACTTTGCCATCAGCCTCTTACGCGTGAAAAAAACAGCTATATCTGTCCCCAACGACATCAGTTTGATATGGCGAAAGAAGGGTATGTCAATCTGCTGCCCGTTCAGCATAAACGGTCTCGTGATCCGGGCGACAGCGCGGAAATGATGCAAGCACGCCGCGCATTCTTAGATGCCGGACATTATCAGCCGCTGCGTGATGCAATTGTCGCCCAACTGCGGGAACGGCTTAATGAAAAGGCCACGGCGGTGCTGGATATTGGCTGTGGTGAAGGGTATTACACACACGCATTTGCCGATGCGTTGCCCGAAATCACCACCTTTGGTCTGGATGTTTCGAAGGTAGCGATAAAAGCGGCGGCGAAACGCTATCCGCAGGTCACTCTTTGTGTCGCTTCCAGCCACCGTTTGCCGTTTTCCGATACCAGTATGGACGCCATAATACGTATTTACGCGCCGTGTAAAGCAGAAGAATTAGCACGAGTAGTGAAGCCCGGCGGCTGGGTCATTACTGCCACGCCGGGACCGCGACATTTGATGGAGCTGAAGGGGCTGATTTACAATGAAGTACATCTTCATGCACCTCATGCAGAACAACTGGAAGGTTTTACATTACAGCAGAGTGATGAGTTGTGTTATCCGATGCGTCTTCGCGGTGATGAAGCCGTCGCATTATTGCAGATGACGCCGTTTGCCTGGCGTGCGAAGCCAGAAGTCTGGCAAACACTGGCAGCAAAAGAAGTGTTCGACTGCCAGACGGACTTTAATATTCACCTCTGGCAGCGTTCTTATTAACCGTGGAAGTGCGTCCAGAGGATCTGGACGCCGATGCCGATCAGCACCAGCCCGCCGAGAATTTCCGCTTTTTTCCCAATAATTGAGCCGATAAAGCGACCAACCATCATCCCTAATGTCGACATAATCAAGGTTGCACAACCAATGGCCAATGCGGTCGCGATAATGTTGACCTGAAGGAAAGCAAGACCAACACCCACAGCCATGGCATCCAGGCTGGTGGCAATCGCGGTGGTTACCAGTAGCCAGAAACCGTGCCGACGGCGCGGCTCTTCATCTTCATCATCTGCGCCACGAAAACCCTCAATAATCATTCGCCCGCCGAGGAATATCAGCAGCACAAACGCAATCCAGTGATTCCATTCAAGGACAAACCGGCTGGCTAACATGCCCATTCCCCAGCCGATCAGCGGCGTCAGGGTTTCGACGGCACCAAAAATAAGGCCGGTTCGCAATGCTTCAGAAAATTTCGGTTTATGGAGGGTGGCACCTTTACCGATTGATGCAGCAAATGCATCCATCGACATACCAAACGCAAGAAGAACAGTAGCAGTGATATTCATGACAACGTCCTGACCGGGGTATCCATAAAACACATCATCGCCCCCAGCAAACATGCATACATGAACAACAAGCCGCGATGGGTTTTCGCGTTCATGCAGGCATAGCGATTGATGTGCATATGGTCTCGCCTGACTGAAAGTCTTCAGTCCGTACGTGCCACGTTTTGCAACGAGTATGTTGACACGTACATTTCCGGAATCTGGAAATTGGCTACTCCCCAAATGAGGGCGCAACCTTAACATATTTTGAGAATATAAAACAACTGTTGGAATATATTATTTTATTGCCTTGTTGATAACGATTTTCATTTAGATTTATATATCAATGAAACGTTATAATAAATAACAAATAAGGGAAGAGGTAATATAGCCTAAGCTATGTCTGATTATTAAAAATACACTAAACATAGCTTTGGCTAAATTAATAACTCATTGAGTTGAAACGAGAAGTTTATAAATTCTTTCCAGATCGTCGATATTTCGAACGCGGATTAACAGCCGACGCTGTTCTAATTGCATCACCAACACGCCATCTTCCGACAAGTTCATCGCTTTGATTCGGCTATATTCAATCCAGACATTGGCGAAGAAAAAACCTTTTTGTTTAAAGATGATCTTCGGAACGCGGATCCAGAATATATAAAAACCCATCAGAGCCAGTGCGCTTAATAACCATGTCGTTATTAACGCACCATGATTCGTGACGTTGTTATAGATAAGAATGACAATCAATCCGACGAAGATAACGCTATCGATGCGACCACGCCGGAGCAAAGGAATTGCCAGCAGGGTGGGGCCGTTACGGCGGGGCATGATGAACTGATCGTAGATCGCGAAGGCCAGGAGTGCGGCGATGAAAAGAATCAGTACCAGGTCCGTGATTGTCATTAATCCTCCAGATAAAAAAACGGGGCCAAAAGGCCCCGGTAGTGTACAACAGTCTTACAGTCCCAGCAGGCCGCAAGCGTAACCAGCGATACCGATGACGAAGAAGCCAACGATGATCCACAGCGGGTTAACTTTTTTGCACAGTAGCCACATACAAGCAAAGGTCAGCAGCAGTGGTACCAGGCCTGGCATTAACTGGTCCAGAATAGTCTGGACAGTAGTAACGTGTTCTTTGCCCGTCTGGTCAGTAATGCGAGAGACAACCAGCGGGATGTTGACATGTGTCCACTTGTTAACCAATGCCCCCATGACAAACAGGCCGAGGATAGACGCCCCTTCCGTCAGTTTTTGCAGGAAGCCACCACCCATATCTTTAACGATATCGATACCTTTGGAGTAACCATACGCTACGCCGTAGTAACGGGTTGCCAGACGCACCAGGTTAAACAGGATGAAGAACAGCAGCGGACCTAACAGGCTGCCGCTCATCGCGATACCGGCACCCAGTGCTGCAAATACCGGACGTACGGTTCCCCAGAAGATCGGGTCGCCTACACCAGCCAGCGGCCCCATCAAACCGACTTTGATACCGTTGATAGCACCGTCGTCGATCTCTGCGCCATTAGCACGCTGTTCTTCCAGCGCCAGGGTTACGCCGAGAATCGGCGCAGCCACGAACGGCTGGGTGTTAAAGAACTCCAGGTGACGGCGAATAGCTTGTTTACGAGCTTCGTTGTTCTCAGGGTAGAGGCGACGAATTGCCGGTACCATAGAGAAGCAGAAACCCAGTGCCTGCATACGTTCGAAGTTCCATGAACCCTGGAAGAGGTTAGAACGCAGGAAGACGCCACGAATATCACTTTGAGTGAGTTTTTTCTCGGTGGTAGTTTGAGTTGTATCAACCATTTCGCTCACCTGTTAGTCCAGTTCGTTATCGAGATCGTTGTTACCAGCTGCCTGAGCAGGCGCACCGGCTACGCGGTTGTATTTCGGGCTAAGTTGGATGTAGAGCACTGCCATAACAGTACCAATCACACCCAGAGCAACCAGGTTAAAGTTGGTGAATGCTGCGGTTACGAAGCCGAGGTAGAAGAACGGCATCAGGTAGCCAGCACGCATCATGTTGATAACCATCGCATAACCAACCACCACGATCATGCCACCGGCGATATTCAGACCATTGGTCACCACTTCCGGAATCGCATTCAGCATGTTCTGTACTTCGCTGGTACCTACAGACAGCGCAACGATGACGGCCGGAATAGCCACACGCATTGCTTGCAGGAACAGAGAAGAAACGTGGATCCAGGAAATCGCTGTCAGGTTGCCGTTATCAGCAGCCTTATCCGCAGCGTGCTGGAAAGCAACGGTAATAGTACGAACGATGATGGTCAGTACCTGGCCCGCAGCGGCCAGAGGGATTGCCAGTGCAATACCTGCACCAATGCTCTGATGACCTGCGATAACCAGAATGGTAGAAATGATAGATGCCAGAGCGGCGTCAGGCGCAACTGCAGCACCGATGTTCATCCAGCCCAGCGCGATCATTTCCAGCGTACCACCGATAATAATACCGGTTTTCATATCCCCAAGAACGATACCCACCAGGGTACACGCGATTAGCGGACGGTGAAACTGAAATTCATCGAGGATTGATCCCATACCTGCGATACAGGCTACGATAAATACCAGCACAATTTGAAGAGTGGTAATCTCCATTGTACTTCTCCTGTTTACGTAAGACTAAAGTGTGAAAACTGAGTGATAATCAACACAATACGTTACTTATCGATTTTGCTGATCAGATCCATCATTTTCAGTTTCGGATCGGTGGAAACCTTACGGACTTCCAGCTCAATACCGCGCGCATTCAGTTTCTTGAACGCCTCGATATCTTTTTCATCAACCGAAACCGCGTTATTCACCTGGGTTTTACCCTGACGGAATGCCATACCACCGACGTTAACAGAGGTGATTTTCACGCCGCCTTCAACGAGACGCTCTACATCTGTTGGGTTGGTAAATAACAGCATTACACGTTCGCCAGCATATTTCGGGTTGTTGTAGACGCGAATCATTTTGGCAACATCAACTACGTGTGCTGTTACGCCCGGAGGTGCAACCTGGGTGAGCAGTGTCTTACGAACGGTATCCGCAGCCACTTCATCACTAACAACAATAATACGGGAGACATTGGTTTCTTTGGTCCAGCGGGTGGCGACCTGACCGTGAATCAGACGGTCGTCGATACGCGCAAGGCCAATAACCATGTAGTCGTTTGGCCCCATTGGTTTTGCCGGAGTTGGAGCCGCTTTTGGTGCTGCGGCCGCGGGTGCTGGCGCGGCTTTTTCAACCGGTTTGGCTTTCAGTGCTTTCACGCCTTCACGGCCTGTTTCTACTGCCAGCGCAACCAGTTCATCAAAGCTTGGGTCATCATCACGGGCCATTAACGTTTCCACGAGCATTGGAATGTTAACGCCTGCAATGACTTCATAATGCTCTTTGTCGACGACAATGCGGCTGGCAGCATTGAACGGGCTGCCTCCCCATGTATCAACGAGAAACAGCACGCCTTTAGTGGTGTCGAGTTTTGCCAACTGAGCGTTGTACTTTTCAATCAGCGTTTCGGCATTTTCACCTGGAACGAAATCGATCCAGCCGACGTTTTCCTGCTCGCCTAACAGCATTTCTGCCGTTTTAAGCAACTGCTCTGCAGCCCAACCATGTGTGCCTATAACAATAGCAATGGTCACTTGCTACCTCCTTTATTATCGTTAACACCTCAACGTGCCAGATGTATTTTTGAATCGTCGTCCACAATCGAATCGATTCAGATAAGGGCTACAACCAAAAACCCCTGCGTTTCGCGATTTATTTTAGATATCGAAAAAATTATTTTATGTGATGAAGATCCGTAATTTAACTTTCGATTAGCAGAAATTTCGAAAGGTAAAATATCCTTGTCACATTCGTTTGCAAAGGAAGGTAAATCTTTGCCAAATCAGAGGCGTCTCTGATATGTTTAACTCCCGTTTAACAACCATGGAGTATAGGGCAGTAGCCCGCAGTATGGATCGTCACCGACGTCATTTCAGCATCAGGCCTTTTAACGCCTGCCTTTCTGGCACTCTATGCCGCACCTTTCGTTTGCATTTTGTCGTTACGCCTGCATTATTTCTGGCGTCGAATAGCTATTCCTTAAGCAGGAGCTTGTCATGGAATTCTTAATGGACCCCTCAATTTGGGCGGGGCTACTCACGCTTGTTGTTCTCGAAATTGTGCTGGGTATCGATAACCTGGTCTTCATCGCCATTCTTGCTGACAAACTGCCGCCAAAACAACGCGATAAAGCGCGTTTGTTGGGGTTATCACTGGCGCTGATTATGCGTCTGGGGCTGCTGTCGCTGATTTCATGGATGGTCACGCTGACCAAACCGCTATTTACCGTCATGGATTTCTCCTTCTCCGGACGCGACCTGATTATGTTGTTCGGGGGGATATTCTTGCTGTTCAAAGCAACAACCGAACTGCATGAACGGTTGGAAAACCGTGATCATGATTCCGGCCACGGTAAAGGCTACGCCAGTTTCTGGGTAGTCGTCACACAGATTGTCATCCTTGACGCCGTCTTCTCGTTGGATGCGGTAATTACTGCAGTAGGGATGGTTAACCATCTGCCGGTGATGATGGCGGCGGTAGTGATTGCGATGGCGGTTATGTTGCTGGCATCCAAACCGCTGACGCG
Organism: Shigella dysenteriae; assembly: GCF_022354085.1. NCBI lineage: Bacteria > Pseudomonadati > Pseudomonadota > Gammaproteobacteria > Enterobacterales > Enterobacteriaceae > Shigella > Shigella dysenteriae. The sequence continues at coordinate 2,683,341 of NZ_CP055055.1, read as the reverse complement.
ATTTGTTAACCAGCACCCCACGGTGGTGGTGCTCTGTCTGAGCTTCCTGTTAATGATTGGTCTGAGTCTGGTGGCAGAAGGTTTCGGTTTCCACATTCCGAAAGGTTACCTGTATGCCGCGATTGGCTTCTCGATCATCATCGAAGTGTTTAACCAGATTGCGCGTCGCAACTTTATTCGTCACCAGTCGACTTTGCCGCTGCGAGCGCGTACTGCCGATGCCATCCTGCGTTTGATGGGCGGGAAACGTCAGGCCAATGTTCAGCACGATGCCGATAACCCGATGCCGATGCCGATCCCGGAAGGTGCATTTGCCGAAGAAGAACGTTACATGATTAACGGCGTACTGACGCTGGCGTCGCGTTCTCTGCGCGGGATCATGACGCCGCGCGGTGAAATAAGCTGGGTTGACGCTAATCTCGGGGTAGATGAAATCCGCGAGCAGCTGCTCTCCTCACCGCACAGCCTGTTCCCGGTATGTCGCGGTGAACTGGATGAAATCATCGGAATCGTACGTGCTAAAGAACTGCTGGTGGCGCTGGAAGAGGGCGTTGATGTGGCGGCGATTGCTTCGGCGTCTCCGGCGATTATCGTCCCTGAAACCCTCGATCCGATCAACCTGTTGGGCGTGCTGCGTCGTGCTCGTGGGAGCTTTGTTATCGTGACCAACGAGTTTGGTGTGGTACAAGGTCTGGTCACGCCGCTGGATGTGCTGGAAGCCATTGCGGGTGAATTCCCGGACGCTGACGAAACGCCGGAAATCATTACTGATGGTGACGGCTGGCTGGTAAAAGGCGGTACAGATTTGCATGCCTTGCAGCAGGCGCTTGATGTTGAGCACCTTGCCGATGACGATGATATCGCGACGGTCGCGGGCCTCGTGATCTCGGCAAATGGTCACATTCCCCGTGTGGGCGATGTGATTGATGTAGGGCCACTGCATATCACCATCATTGAAGCCAATGATTATCGTGTTGATCTGGTTCGCATTGTTAAAGAGCAACCGGCGCACGATGAAGATGAGTAAGCGTTAACGTAACGGCATAATGGGCGTGATATGTCCATTATGCCGGGCGGGCGGCGGTTGGCTGCCCGCCAGCCATTTGGGAAAATCACGTAGCGGCATCGGCTGTGCGTACAAATACCCTTGCAAAATATGCACGCCATGACGGCGCAAATACTTCGCCTGTTCTTGCGTTTCCACGCCCTCCGCCACCAGTTCAATATTCAGTCTTTGCCCCAGCGCGATGATGATATCGGTCACCGTCGAGTTAACCGCGTCAGAACCTATAGCTGCGGTAAATGACTTATCAATTTTCAGCACGTCAGGACGTAATGTTTCAAGCCAGGAAAACGAGCTGTTGCCGGTGCCGAAGTCATCAATCGCCAGTTTGACGTTTTTACGATGCAGCTCGCGGGCAATCCGATAATCAACATCCAGTAAGGCATCGCGTTCGGTGATTTCGAGGATCAGTTGCTGAATCGGGTGAGCGCTAAACCAGTACTGATTGAGATCTTTTATCAGCACACCACGGCGAAAATGGCTGGGTGCGACGTTAATGCCAACATGAAACTGACTACTCATCGGGAAAACATGGCGCTGACGAATGGTTTCTGCCATCACATAGCGGGTCAGTGGCACAATTAAATGATGTTCTTCCGCGATAGGAATAAACACATCCGGTGAAATCCAGCCCTGACGCGGATTGTTCCAGCGCAGCAAAATCTCTACACCAATACATTGCTGGCTGCGCGCATTAAGCAAAGGCTGACAGAACAATTCGAACTCATGTTGCGCCAGGCCCAGATTGATTTCGCGGGAAAAGCTCATCCGGTAAGCGGTCGCCAGCCAGGCGATGTAGCCCACCAGTAAACTTAGCAGCACCGCCAGCGGTAATTGTGTTGGAAGATAGTGCCATGCCAGCGCCGTAGCCCCCGGACCATTAACGTTAATGGTAAAAGGAAAGCGTTGCGAAGAAACCTGATAGTTTTCATTGTCTTCAGGTTGTGGAAGGGAATCTACCAGCCCATTACCATAGAGCAAATGCCGTTTGTCCACCGTCAGGCTGGCGCTACTGATTTGCGGCAGTTGTGGCTCAAGCAGCATTGCCGTCAGTAAGTCGATGTTAATCATCTCCATGACCCCAGCATTGCTACTGCTCGCTGCAGGCGTCCATTGAATCAAAACCGGACTGCCTTTAATCAGGACACGGTCGGTCGTCAGGCGTAAAAGTGGTTGCGGTGCAGGAAGTTCAGCCAGAATGTCCACGACGGGCACATTGCGATAACCAAAAATGCTGGAGCAATAAAGTGTGCCGTCTTGCACCAGGCCAATGGATCGCACAGTTTGGAGTTTTGCCGCCTGTTTACGTAATGGCAAATGGGCGACAGAGCAGGGCAGACCAATCAGCGGAAGCAAGACTTCGCTACCTGCCTGTAGGGGAAGCAGTACTTTATCTAATTCTTCTACAGCGTGATTGGCGAATTGTACTACCCGTTGTTGATTTAAGTTACGCTGTGAAATAAATCGCACGCTCAGGGTCGAAGCGAGCGTAACGAGTGCGCAAATCGTACAAACAATCATTCGATTACGGCGATAGGTTTTAATGATCCGTTGTGCTTTTTGCATGCGGGCCACCCTGTAAGCGTATGGCGACAAACGCCTGACGCAACAGTGGAAGTGTAGTGGGGAATATTACAGCAGACGAGAAAGCGGGGATAAATTCGCCCATCCGTTGCAGATGGGCGAGTAAGAAGTATTAGTCACACTGGACTTTGATTGCCAGACCACCGCGTGAGGTTTCGCGGTATTTGGCGTTCATGTCCTTACCGGTTTCGTACATCGTTTCGATGACCTTATCTAGCGAGACGCGCGGTGCACTGGTGCGGCGCAGAGCCATCCGTGCGGCGTTAATCGCCTTCACAGAGGCAATGGCATTACGCTCAATGCACGGCACCTGAACCTGCCCTGCAACCGGGTCGCAGGTTAAACCAAGGTTGTGTTCCATGCCAATTTCCGCCGCCACGCAAACCTGTTCCGGGCTACCGCCCAGCAGTTCTGCAAGACCCGCAGCAGCCATTGAACAGGCAACACCCACTTCGCCCTGGCAACCAACTTCCGCACCGGAAATAGAGGCGTTCATTTTATACAATGCACCAATCGCGCCCGCTGCCATAAAGTAACGGGTATAGATGTCCGGGCTGACCGATTCAATAAAGTGGTCATAGTAAGCCAGCACTGCCGGAACGATACCGCAGGCACCGTTGGTTGGCGCAGTTACCACACGACCACCGGCGGCGTTTTCTTCGTTAACTGCCAGCGCAAACATGTTTACCCAGTCAATGACATTCATCGGATCGTTAGACAGTTTATCGCTGGAAACCAGCATCCGGCGCAGGGCAGACGCACGACGTGGTACGCGCAGCGGGCCTGGCAGTACACCTTCGGTGTTCATCCCGCGATCGATACATGCCTGCATGGTTTGCCAGACATGCGCGAAATACTCGTCGATCTCTTTCTTGCTGTGCAGCGCCAGTTCGTTCTGCATAGCGAGACCAGACAGCGAATAGCCGGTTTCATTACAGTACGCGAGCAGTTCGGTGGCAGATTTGAACGGATACGGCACGCTCACTTCGTTGGCAGCATCCTGACCAAAGTGTTCTTCATCGACGATAAAACCGCCGCCGATGGAATAATAAGTTTTGCTGTAGACGACTTCATCGCCGTTATAGGCGTGGATTTGCATACCGTTTTCATGCAGCGGCAGGTTGCCGTTATGAAAACGCATCCCGTTGTCGCGCGGGAAATCCACTTCATGCTGTCCCTGTGCCAGCAGCAGACGTTCGCGCTCTTCTACGTCGCGAATAAAACCGGGAATACTGTCGATATCCACGGTGGCAGGTTCGTTACCTGCAAGACCCATAATAATGGCGATATCGGTGTGGTGGCCTTTACCCGTCAGCGACAGTGAACCATAAACGTCCACGGCAACGCGAGTAATGCTATCCAGTAAGCCTTTTTCGACCAGATCATCGACGAACTGTTTACCTGCCTTCATAGGCCCTACGGTATGGGAAGATGAGGGACCAATCCCCACCTTAAACATGTCGAATAGACTAATCACGATAATACTCCTGACAAGGTGACTGGACTTCCAGTAACGAACTAATAACAGCGCATAGTGTAAGAGGGAACGCGGCGACTGGCTTAACTATTCACATGAATTAAACTAATCAAAAACCGCGATTTAACTAATATTGCGATGATTGTCTCAAGTAGTGTTTTGTAGATGTAAAGATAAGTATAGTCAGGGTTTCACACCAATTTGCAGCGCCAGCTCACGAATTATGCCTGCGGTCATTCCCCATACAAAATACTGTTCGTACCAGGACAGCCATACCCGATGTGAATCGCCACGGCGGTAGATATCTAAAGGGTGATAACGACCCAGATGTAATGCCTGGGCGAGCGGCATTTCAAACACAGCGGAAACTTCATCTTCACTGGCGCGATACGGCAGATCGGGCGGGATAATGCCGACCACTGGGGTTACCTGGTAGCCAGTTACGCTATCGACGGGCGGCAGCACGCCGATAACTTCAACGGCGGAAGGCGGTATAGCAACCTCTTCTTCAGCTTCGCGCAGCGCGGCGGCGATAACTGATGCGTCCGTGTCATCGACTGCACCTCCAGGGAATGCCACTTGTCCAGCGTGTTTACGCAGATGAATTGAACGCTGAGTCAGCAACAACCCCGGTTGCGGTCGACGGACGATGGGGATCAACACGGCAGCCTGACGATGATTTAGGGTTTCCCGGTTAATTTGCGGGCGCAAAAGTTGAAAGCGCGATAAAAAATCATCAAGCGTCAGGCTACGGTATTCCACGTCTTACTTCTCCAGTTGGCGTAATATCTTATTAACTTTATCAAAAGTTTCCTGATATTCCGCTTCTTCCTGGCTATCGGCGACAATTCCACCGCCCGCAGAGCAGAAAATTTGTCCGTTAATGGCAGTCAGCGTGCGGATAGTAATGCTGGTGTCCATGTTGCCGCAAAAGCTCAAATAGCCAATGCTGCCGCACCAGGCATTGCGTCGCTGCGGTTCCAGTTCGTCGATAATTTCCATAGCCCGTACTTTCGGAGCCCCGGTTATTGAACCACCAGGAAAAGCCGCGCGCAGCAGATCGCTGGCGTGTAACTGTTCTGGTAGTCGCGCCGTTATGGTGCTGACCAGATGATGCACGGCAGGGAAGGGTTCCACCACGAACAGCTCTGGTACTTTTACCGAACCTGCTACGGCAACACGACCGATATCATTACGCATTAAATCGACAATCATCAGATTTTCGGCACGATCTTTCGCTGAGTTCGCCAGTTTTTCTGCTTGTTTGCTATCTTCCTGAGGATCGGGCAGGCGTGGTAGCGTGCCTTTAATAGGGCGGGTCTGGATTTCACTATTATCACAAAGAATAAACCGCTCTGGCGAAAGGCTTAAAATTGCACCCTGTTCAAGACGTAAAAAAGCGCTAAATGGCGCGCGGTTGGCCTGATTAAGCTGAAGGAATGCCTGCCATTCATCGCCAGAATAGGTCGCATGAAAACGCTGGGCGAGATTCACCTGATAGCAATCACCGCTGTGCAGATATTCCTGTACCTGGCGAAATTTTTCGCCGTACTGCTCGCGGGTCATATTGGATTGCCAGTCGGAAGTGAGCGTGAAATCTTCCTGCGGCGAGAATTGCTGGCTTTCCAGCCAGGCCCGACGGGCATTGACATCATTATGACTCAGCAAAGAAACTGTATGACGCTGGTGGTCGACAATGAGCGCCCAATCGTAGATACCCACTGCCATATCCGGCAGAACGATATCTTGTTCCGCAATTTCTGGCAGTGACTCAAAACGGCGGCCCAGATCGTAGCCAAACAACCCCAGTGCGCCGCCCTGAAATGGCAAATCTTCGTTATGCGTTGGGCGAATGTCTGCGCGATCCAGCACCTGCTGGAGCACCTGTAGCGGGTCATCAGTGGTCGTTGTGCGTTTTTCGCTTTCACTAACAACGGTTTCTTTACCTAAAGTGGTTAAAGTGCAAATCGGATCGGCGACCACAATATCAAAGCGGCTATACGGATGATCGGCATAGCCGGAGTGTAAAAGCATCGCCCACGGCAGGTGGCTTAAGCGGGAGAAATAAAATTCAGCGGCGTCCTGACGCCAGGGTAAAGTAATCACAACGGGAGATAACGTCTTCATCAGTCCTGACTCTACTGGCTATGTGCCGGGTAGCATGAAATAATTAGCGCCAACAATTTAGCAGGAGTTAACAATGTTTGCAGGTTTACCTTCACTCACCCATGAACAGCAGCAAAAAGCTGTCGAGCGGATCCAGGAACTGATGGCACAAGGGATGAGCAGCGGCCAGGCAATCGCGCTGGTGGCAGAAGAGCTGCGTGCCAACCACTCCGGCGAGCGAATCGTGGCGCGTTTTGAGGATGAAGACGAGTAACACACTAATCCGTATCGATTTCGTTATAGAAGCCGATGATTATTTGATTGTGAGAAAAAGGACGCTTTTTATATGTGATTAAAAGCGTCCTGACCCATTTATGCTGATATAAATTTAACTCAGACCAGTGCTTTTAGTTCTTCCTGCATATATGTTGAAAAGTACTCAGGATTTTTAATCACAGAGCGTTCACCTGTCTCCATTTTTTTTGCCCATCCAACCATTTTTTCCGTGAACCCAGGGTTCCAGCCTTCCTGGTCAGCTCGCGCCGTAATATCAGCGGCACTCGCGGGTACTCCCAGTTCTTTTAAATATTTAAAGATTCCCTTCGCCGTGCTTTCATTCATCGAACTTGGTGTTGGCGCTGATACATCCATGGCACCAATGAAATCCAGGGCTTTATCTATTACAGCAGGCATATTCTTATCCTTAAAATTAACCATGTTATCGATAAGGCTATATATGACCTTAATTTGCATCTAATATCAAAGGGATTATAACGATATGGCACGAGTTAACCTGTTGACATTCAGGTGTTTTAAAGGTAGCAGCTCATGGTGTGTTATCCAGTAAGATGGAGAAAATTAACGGTCAGTCCGCACGCTATAACCAGATTGTTCAGCTAAGAAAGAAAACCAGAGTTGCTAATCAAAGGGCGAACACAACGGCATGGTTATGTTTATTTATATAGTTAGTTTTATAGATAAAATTGAAATTATAAAAATAAATAATGAATTAGCAGAAGCATCAACAGTAATATCTTATTCTCTGGTCGATTTATGTAAAACCGACCAGTATTATCGATAAATTATCGTCTGACTTATTTTGCTTCGATAAAGCTTACACCGCAGCCACAATCTTAATTTCAACTTTATACTTCGGGTTCATCAAACCCGCTTGTACCGTGCAGCGCACCGGCGCATGACCCGCGACAACCCAGGCATCCCACGCTTTATTCATCGCCGCGAAGTCGTTTTTATCGGCCAGGAAAATGGTGGCATCCAGAATACTCGATTTATTGCTGCCCTGTTTTTCCAGCACGGCGTCAATCTGCGCCAGCGTGTTGGCGGTTTGCTCAAAGGCATCGGCGTCGAGGTTTTCCGGTACACCAGTGTAGTAGAGCGTGTTGTTGTGGATTACTACATCAGACCAGCGGGCTTCAGCATCGATACGAACGATAGTCATCATTTTGTCCTCATTATCCTTCCATTTTCGTGCTGCAAAGACTGCCACAATGTGAGGTCGCCGTCACCACTTCAACTGGCGAAAGCGCCCTCATCCTGACATAATCCCTGTTCAAATCAACAGGGGGTAGTGTGACGGACGATTTTGCACCAGACGGTCAGCTGGCGAAAGCGATACCAGGCTTTAAGCCGCGAGAACCACAGCGACAGATGGCGGTAGCCGTCACCCAGGCGATAGAAAAAGGCCAGCCGCTGGTGGTGGAAGCAGGAACCGGTACGGGCAAAACCTACGCTTACCTGGCTCCTGCGCTGCGGGCGAAAAAGAAAGTCATTATCTCGACCGGCTCAAAAGCGTTGCAGGATCAGCTCTACAGCCGCGATTTGCCAACAGTCTCAAAGGCATTGAAATATACGGGCAATGTGGCGCTGCTGAAAGGGCGCTCAAACTACCTCTGCCTCGAGCGTCTCGAACAGCAGGCGCTGGCGGGGGGCGATCTGCCGGTACAAATCTTAAGCGATGTGATCCTGCTGCGCTCCTGGTCTAATCAAACAGTCGATGGTGATATCAGCACCTGCGTCAGCGTGGCGGAAGATTCACAGGCGTGGCCGCTGGTCACCAGCACCAACGACAACTGTCTTGGCAGCGACTGCCCGATGTATAAAGATTGCTTTGTGGTCAAAGCACGTAAAAAAGCGATGGACGCCGATGTGGTGGTGGTAAACCATCATCTCTTTCTGGCGGATATGGTGGTTAAAGAGAGTGGATTTGGCGAGTTGATCCCGGAAGCGGACGTCATGATCTTCGACGAAGCCCACCAGCTACCGGACATTGCCAGCCAGTATTTTGGTCAGTCACTCTCCAGTCGACAACTGCTCGACCTGGCAAAAGACATCACCATCGCCTACCGCACCGAATTAAAAGACACCCAGCAGTTACAAAAGTGCGCTGATCGTCTTGCCCAGAGTGCGCAGGATTTTCGTCTGCAACTCGGTGAGCCAGGTTATCGCGGTAACCTGCGTGAGCTGTTAGCTAATCCGCAAATTCAGCGGGCATTTTTACTGCTCGATGACACCCTGGAACTTTGTTATGACGTGGCGAAACTGTCACTGGGGCGTTCCGCCTTGCTGGATGCGGCATTTGAGCGCGCCACGTTGTATCGCACACGGCTGAAGCGGCTAAAAGAGATCAATCAGCCGGGCTACAGCTACTGGTACGAATGCACTTCGCGCCATTTTACTCTGGCTCTCACGCCGCTCAGCGTGGCGGATAAATTCAAAGAGTTAATGGCGCAAAAGCCCGGTAGCTGGATCTTCACCTCAGCAACGCTGTCGGTGAACGACGATCTGCATCATTTCACCTCGCGGCTTGGGATAGAACAGGCGGAGTCGTTGCTATTGCCAAGCCCGTTTGATTACAGCCGCCAGGCGTTACTCTGTGTGCCGCGCAACCTGCCGCAAACCAATCAACCGGGTTCCGCGCGGCAACTGGCGGCTATGCTGCGCCCGATCATCGAAGCTAACAACGGTCGCTGTTTTATGCTTTGTACCTCGCACGCCATGATGCGCGATCTGGCCGAGCAGTTCCGCGCTACCATGACGCTTCCCGTATTATTGCAGGGGGAAACCAGCAAAGGGCAACTGTTGCAGCAATTTGTCAGTGCCGGTAACGCGCTTCTTGTGGCAACCAGTAGTTTCTGGGAGGGGGTGGACGTGCGTGGCGATACATTGTCATTGGTGATTATCGACAAATTGCCGTTTACCTCGCCTGATGATCCATTGTTAAAAGCGCGCATGGAAGATTGCCGTTTGCGCGGTGGCGACCCGTTCGATGAAGTACAACTGCCGGATGCGGTGATTACTCTCAAGCAGGGAGTCGGGCGACTGATTCGCGACGCCGACGATCGCGGGGTTTTGGTAATTTGTGACAATCGGCTGGTGATGCGTCCTTACGGCGCGACGTTTCTCGCCAGTCTGCCGCCCGCGCCACGCACCCGTGACATTGCCCGTGCGGTTCGTTTCCTTGCGATACCATCCTCCAGGTAATTTGTTACGGAGTATGGTATGATGCGCGCCTTTTTATTGATCTAAGCACGAAGACCCATGCGAATTCTGGCTATCGATACCGCGACAGAGGCCTGCTCTGTCGCCCTGTGGAACGACGGTACTGTCAACGCTCATTTTGAGCTTTGCCCTCGTGAACATACTCAACGAATCTTACCGATGGTGCAGGATATCCTGACCACCAGCGGAACTTCCCTGACTGATATTAACGCTCTGGCTTACGGGCGCGGCCCCGGTAGCTTTACCGGCGTGCGCATTGGTATAGGCATTGCGCAGGGGCTGGCACTTGGCGCGGCGCTGCCGATGATTGGCGTCTCCACGCTCATGACGATGGCGCAGGGGGCGTGGCGCAAAAACGGCGCAACGCGCGTGCTGGCTGCCATTGATGCGCGGATGGGCGAAGTTTACTGGGCCGAATATCAGCGTGATGAAAACGGCGTCTGGCACGGCGAAGAAACCGAAGCCGTACTCAAACCCGAACTCGTTCATGAACGGATGCAACAGCTTTCCGGGGAATGGGTGACGGTAGGTACAGGCTGGCAAGCCTGGCCGGATCTCGGTAAAGAGAGCGGACTGGTTTTGCGCGACGGAGAAGTTTTACTGCCCGCTGCAGAAGATATGCTGCCGATTGCTTGTCAGATGTTTGCCGAGGGTAAAACGGTGGCGGTGGAACATGCCGAACCGGTTTATTTACGTAACAACGTCGCATGGAAGAAACTTCCGGGCAAAGAATGAATCTTAAGAGTATGCCCTGAGAAAAAAAGGAGTCGCATCATGGCGGTTCAAAAGAATGTTATCAAAGGCATACTGGCAGGTACGTTTGCGCTAATGCTGAGCGGTTGTGTCACTGTGCCGGACGCCATTAAAGGCAGCAGTCCCACGCCGCAACAAGATTTAGTTCGGGTGATGAGTGCGCCGCAGCTGTACGTTGGTCAGGAGGCACGCTTTGGTGGCAAAGTGGTTGCGGTACAAAACCAGCAAGGGAAAACCCGCCTGGAAATTGCTACCGTACCGCTGGACAGCGGAGCCAGACCGACGCTGGGAGAACCTTCTCGCGGTCGCATTTATGCCGATGTGAACGGTTTTCTGGACCCGGTGGATTTCCGTGGACAACTGGTTACGGTAGTCGGGCCAATCGCCGGTGCGGTTGACGGCAAAATCGGCAATACGCCCTATAAATTTATGGTGATGCAAGTAACGGGTTACAAACGTTGGCATTTAACCCAGCAGGTGATTATGCCGCCTCAGCCGATTGATCCATGGTTTTATGGCGGTCGTGGCTGGCCCTATGGCTACGGCGGATGGGGCTGGTATAATCCCGGCCCCGCGAGAGTACAAACAGTTGTAACTGAATAATTGCTTGTTTTTAAAGAAAAAGAAACAGCGGCTGGTCCGCTGTTTCTGCATTCTTACGGTAAAGATAAAAATAAATAGTGACGCGCTTCGCAACCTTTTCGTTGGGTAATTATCAAGCTGGTATGATGAGTTAATATTATGTTAACGGCATGTATATCATTTGGGGTTGCGATGACGACGAACACGCATTTTAGAGGTGAAGAATTGAAGAAGGTTTGGCTTAACCGTTATCCCGCGGACGTTCCGACGGAGATCAACCCTGACCGTTATCAATCTCTGGTAGATATGTTTGAGCAGTCGGTCGCGCGCTACGCCGATCAGCCTGCGTTTGTGAATATGGGGGAGGTAATGACCTTCCGCAAGCTGGAAGAACGCAGTCGCGCGTTTGCCGCTTATTTGCAACAAGGGTTGGGGCTGAAGAAAGGCGATCGCGTTGCGTTGATGATGCCTAATTTATTGCAATATCCGGTGGCGCTGTTTGGCATTTTGCGTGCCGGGATGATCGTCGTAAACGTTAACCCGTTGTATACCCCGCGTGAGCTTGAGCATCAGCTTAACGATAGCGGCGCATCGGCGATTGTTATCGTGTCTAACTTTGCTCACACACTGGAAAAAGTGGTTGATAAAACCGCCGTTCAGCACGTAATTCTGACCCGTATGGGCGATCAGCTATCTACGGCAAAAGGCACGGTAGTCAATTTCGTTGTTAAATACATCAAGCGTTTGGTGCCGAAATACCATCTGCCAGATGCCATTTCATTTCGTAGCGCACTGCATAACGGCTACCGGATGCAGTACGTCAAACCCGAACTGGTGCCGGAAGATTTAGCCTTCCTGCAATACACCGGCGGCACCACAGGTGTGGCGAAAGGCGCGATGCTGACTCACCGCAATATGCTGGCGAACCTGGAACAGGTCAACGCCACCTATGGGCCGTTGCTGCATCCAGGTAAAGAACTGGTAGTAACGGCACTGCCGCTGTATCACATTTTTGCCCTGACCATTAACTGCCTGCTGTTTATCGAACTGGGTGGGCAGAACCTGCTTATCACTAACCCGCGTGATATTCCAGGGTTGGTAAAAGAGTTAGCGAAATATCCGTTTACCGCTATCACTGGCGTTAACACCTTGTTCAATGCGTTGCTGAACAATAAAGAGTTCCAGCAGCTGGATTTCTCCAGTCTGCATCTTTCCGCAGGCGGTGGGATGCCAGTGCAGCAAGTGGTGGCAGAGCGTTGGGTGAAACTGACAGGACAGTATCTGCTGGAAGGCTATGGCCTTACCGAGTGTGCGCCGCTGGTCAGCGTTAACCCATATGATATTGATTATCATAGTGGTAGCATCGGTTTGCCGGTGCCGTCGACGGAAGCCAAACTGGTGGATGATGATGATAATGAAGTACCACCGGGTCAACCGGGTGAGCTTTGTGTCAAAGGACCGCAGGTGATGCTGGGTTACTGGCAGCGTCCGGATGCTACCGATGAGATCATCAAAAATGGCTGGTTACACACCGGCGACATCGCGGTGATGGATGAAGAAGGGTTCCTGCGCATTGTCGATCGTAAAAAAGACATGATTCTGGTTTCCGGTTTTAACGTCTATCCAAACGAGATTGAAGATGTCGTCATGCAGCATCCTGGCGTACAGGAAGTCGCGGCTGTTGGCGTACCTTCCGGCTCCAGTGGTGAAGCGGTAAAAATCTTTGTAGTGAAAAAAGATCCATCGCTTACCGAAGAGTCACTGGTGACTTTTTGCCGCCGTCAGCTCACGGGCTACAAAGTACCGAAGCTGGTGGAGTTTCGTGATGAGTTACCGAAATCTAACGTCGGAAAAATTTTGCGACGAGAATTACGTGACGAAGCGCGCGGCAAAGTGGACAATAAAGCCTGAGCGTTAAGTCAGTCGTCAGACGCCGGTTAATCCGGCGTTTTTTTTGACGCCCACTAAAGAGAATACAATTTGAATTACCAAATGATTACCACGGACGATGCGCTGGCTTCTTTGTGTGAAGCCGTCCGTGCCTTTCCGGCGATAGCCCTGGATACTGAATTTGTTCGTACGCGCACTTATTACCCGCAGCTGGGGTTGATTCAACTTTTCGATGGCGAGCATCTGGCGCTAATTGATCCTCTCGGGATCACCGACTGGTCACCGCTGAAAGCGATCCTGCGCGATCCGTCCATCACAAAATTTCTCCATGCAGGCAGTGAAGATCTGGAAGTGTTCCTCAATGTCTTTGGCGAATTACCACAACCCCTGATTGACACGCAAATCCTTGCTGCCTTCTGCGGACGCCCGATGTCATGGGGGTTCGCTTCCATGGTGGAAGAGTATTCCGGCGTTACGCTGGACAAGAGTGAATCGCGCACCGACTGGCTGGCCAGACCGCTGACCGAACGTCAGTGTGAATATGCAGCGGCGGATGTCTGGTATCTGTTACCGATCACCGCCAAGCTTATGGTAGAAACGGAGGCCTCCGGCTGGCTACCAGCGGCGCTGGATGAATGTCGCCTGATGCAAATGCGTCGTCAGGAAGTCGTTGCGCCGGAAGATGCCTGGCGTGATATCACCAATGCCTGGCAATTACGCACACGCCAACTGGCCTGTCTGCAACTGTTAGCCGACTGGCGACTGCGCAAGGCGCGAGAGCGCGATCTGGCGGTGAACTTTGTCGTGCGTGAAGAGCATTTGTGGTCGGTAGCGCGTTATATGCCGGGAAGTTTAGGCGAACTGGACAGCCTGGGTTTATCCGGTAGCGAAATCCGCTTTCACGGTAAAACGCTGCTGGCGCTGGTGGAAAAAGCGCAGACATTGCCGGAAGATGCCTTACCGCAGCCGATGCTTAACCTGATGGACATGCCGGGTTATCGTAAAGCGTTTAAAGCGATTAAGTCGCTGATTACTGACGTGAGCGAAACGCATAATATCAGCGCCGAATTGCTGGCATCGCGTCGGCAAATCAACCAACTGCTGAACTGGCACTGGAAACTGAAACCGCAGAACAATTTGCCGGAGCTGATTTCCGGCTGGCGTGGTGAGCTGATGGCGGAAGCATTACACAATTTATTGCAGGAATATCCGCAGTAAAATTTTCCGAAGCCGGACTGGGCGCGCTCAGCGCCACATCCGGCTTCGGCAAACTACAAATCCAACACCAGGCGTTTACCCTTCGCACGCGAACAACAGATCAACATACTTTGCTGGCTGGCACGCTCTTCATCGCTAAAATACTGATCCCGATGGTCAGCTTCACCTTCCAGTATTGCCGTTTCGCAGGTTCCGCATACCCCTTCACGACATAAACATTCCACTTTCGCGGCTTTATTATTTTCAATAACCTGCAAAATAGTCATCTCTTCCGGCACCACAAACTCTTTTCCGGAACGGGCAAGCACCAGGGTAAATGCATCGCCGGTTTTGTCTTCGATAGCAAATTGCTCAAAGTGCAGCGTATCGGCAGCGATGTCCAGACGCGCAGCTTCACTTCTTACCGCTTCAATTAGCGCCTCGGGGCCACAGGTATAAACGTGTGTGCCAGGTTCGATATCCGCCAATAATCGCGCTAATTCCAGTCGTGTTCCGGTTGATGAATGATGCAAATGGACTTTCTCAGCCTGCGGATGCTGGACTAGCTCATCACGAAATGCGCAACTTTCTGGATTTCGCGAGCAGTAATGTAGCTGCCAGTCGACGTCGCTGTGTTGCAACTCTGCCATGTGCGACAGGAAAGGGGTGATACCAATACCGCCCGCGATAAACAGATGCTTTCTGGCTGAGGAAATTAGCGCAAACAGGTTATTAGGCGTTGAGATCGTTAACCGATCGCCCACTTTTACCTGCTGATGCAGAAAGCGGGAACCGCCGCGCGAGTTTTCTTCCAGTCGAACGGCAATCTGATAACTAGAGGTGTTATGCGGTGAACTCAGTAGTGAATACGCATTGCTGTACTGGTTATCACCATCGCTCATCTGCACTATGATGTGACTTCCTCCGGTGAACGCAGGCAGCGGTTTGCCATCGGTTGCCACCAGCGTGAAGCGTTTCACCTGTTCGGTAAGCGGTTCCACCTGACTCACCTGTACTTCAAACATTTGATAGTCTGACATTGCTGTACTCCATCAAAAATCAGCCCGGCGGCGGAAAATACCGCCGCCGATGTCATTAGTCCTTAAATACCTGCGCCAGCAGATTATGGAAATGGGCGATACCATGTTCGGAAATGCCGCTACCGCTACTGTCGGCCATGATGCGCCCCTGACCACGATAGCCACGCGATTTCAGCCCTTTCTGTACGCTTTCAACCAGACGTAAATCTTCCGGACGGAACACATCGCGATACCACTCAATCAGCGATTTTTGCTCGTCGGTTAACTCTTCATTGGTGAAGTAAATATCGTAGTTTTGCAGGGTAGTTTCAGAATCCACCGGGAATTCATAAATGACCGTCATCATCCCTTTGATCGGGGTGACATTCAGCATCGTGCACGGCCACAGCCAGAAACCGTGGAATGCCGCATCCGTACCCTCTTCAAATTTAAACGACTGTTCGGACGGTTTGGCGAAACCGTATTGCAGCGTCCAGTTACCGTGCATGGTGTGCCAGTAACGATCAACCTGTACGGAGTCGGAGAAACCTGGATGCGCCGGACCACAGTGATAGCACTCGAGATAGTTATCGACAATGTTCTTCCAGTTGGCAGGCGTGCGGGTGGTAAAGCGGGCCGCCAGTTTCAGATCGTGGACTTCCGGGCAGGCTTCCAGCACTTTCGCGCCCAGACCGGGTAACTGATCTTCTACGCTGGTGGCGTTGGGGTCCATGTTGATGAAGACGAATCCGGCATATTCTTCCAGACGCACCGGAACCAGTTGCGCTTTGTCGCTATCGAAATTGGCGACGTTTTCGCAGTTACGTGCATGGGCCAGATTGCCATCGAGTTTGAATGCCCATGCGTGATATGGGCAGGTAATCACATTTTTTGCTTTTCCTTCACCGCTCAACAACTGATGACCACGGTGCGGACACACGTTATAGAACGCGCGCAAAACCTTATCACGACCGCGTACCAGCACGATGCTTTCGCCAATGATCTCACGCGTCACATAATCATTGGCATTCGCCAGTTCGCTGCTGTGAGCGACGCAAATCCAGCTTTTGGCGAAGACGTTCTCTTTTTCGTGTTCAAAGGCGTTCTGATCGGTATAAAAACGGGCAGGAATGGTCCACGCCTCTTGCGGGTTAGCGCAAAAATTTTCGGGTAGTACGAAGTCAGGGCTCAGATTGCTCATAGGGATACCTTTATCGTTAGGATGATGGCGCTCAGTTGTCGCCTTTGAATACGGTTCCCGCAGGGAGCACTGGTGTTTTTTCCAGGGCTTCAACCGGTGTCTGCGGGAGATAATGTTCAACTTGATGAGCCGGAATGTCGGCGTAATCCTGTTTCAGCCAGCGAATAAATCCGCCGACTTTCACCAGTAAAATGACGAGGAAGGGAAGGGCTGTGAGCACGACGGTGGTTTTCATCGTTTCCAGCGAAGCACCGGTAAACAAGATGGAAAGCGGGATCAGAGTGATCACCACGCACCAGAAAAGACGCAGCCCACGGTCAGGATCGTCACCTTCCTGGAGATTACGCGTACTGGTCGCCGCCATGGTGTAGGCCACTGCATCCATATGCGAGGCAAGGAAAATAATCATCACGCCCAGGTATGCGGCGAGGAACAATTTACCGGCTGGCAACGACATCAGAACTTGCTGTACAGCTGTTTCGCCGCCCAGTGTTTCCAGCACCTGTGGGACGTTGATTACGCCATTGATAAACTGATGAATGGCATAGCTTTCCATTACGCCGAAGAAGAACCAGCAACCGACGGTGCTGCCGAGGATCAGTCCCCAGATAACTTCTTTAATCTTACGACCGCGGGAAACGCGGGTGACAAACATTGCTACGCCAGGGGTGTATGAGATCCACCACAGCCAGTAGAAAACGGTCCAGTTGCGGGTAAATGAACCATCGCCAAGCGGATCGGTGAATAAGCTCATTTGCAGGAAGTTTTGCGTGGTCAGGCCGATGGCATTGATGATGCTGTTGGTAATAAATTCGGTTGGACCGACAATCAGCACCAGTAATGGCAGCAGGAACGCGCCCCAGCCAACCATTTTGCTCAGACGTTGCAAACCGTTGTTGATACCAATCCATGAGCTTAGGCAAAAAATGCCGCCGGAAAGCAGGATCACAAATGCCTGCACGGTGAAGTTATCGGGTAAACCGGTCAGTGCGGAAAGTCCACGAGTAAAGGTTGCTGCGGTGACAACAAGGGAAATAGTCAGTGCGCCGACAGTGGCGATCAGGAACATCAAATCAACCAGTTTTCCCCATGGGCCTTGCGGGCGAACGCCGGTAATCGCGGCAATAATGCCGGAAAGACTCAGACCTTTGTTTTTACGCACATGAAAGTGATAAGCCATGATTAATGAGGCCAGCGTATAAGTTGCCCAAGCGCTGATGCCCCAGTGGAAGAAGGAGTAAGGGACGCTAAATTCGAGTGCCTGTTGTGAACGCGGTGCGATATTTAATCCAGGCGTTTGATAATAATAGGCCCATTCAGCAACCCCCCAATAAAGCGTAGAAGAACCTAAACCGGCACAAATAAACATAAACAGCCAGGAGAGCGTGCTGTATTCCGGTTTTCCTTCGCCAAGACGAATATTGCCGTATTTACTGGTGGCTAAATAAATCACCAGTCCCATTGCCAGCAAAACCAATACCTGTACGGCGGAACCTAACGTACGCGTAACAAAAGTGTATATTGCGTTGGCCGCGTCGGCCGATTGTTGTGGGAAAAGGCTTAATGCAGCTGCGATGAAAAGAATGGCCACCAGGCTGATGCTTATCAGCGGCACATCTTTTTTCTTAACATTGCTCATCATGAGTCATCTCCTGGGCATAAAAGCCCGTCTCTGGCTTTTGCCAGTTGTAATTATTTGCAGGGTAATGAGTTGTATGTTGTGCTTAACAAATTGATTATTTGCATGTTACATAAATTAAACAATTAAGAATACGGAAAGCCATAAAACACGAAACGGAAACAATAAAAGGTGAAATGACGCAGGTTATTAACTGCAAAGAACGAAGAAAAAAACCGCGTCAGTGACGCGGTTCAAATAAACTGGTTTGACCTTAACGCAAAATAATTTTGCAAATCGCGTCGGCAACCTGTGGCGTGGTGGCACTGCCTTTCATATCCGGTGTTTTCGGCCCGTGAGCAATCACTTCTTCAATCGCTGCCAGAATACCGTTATGCGCTTGCTGGAAACGCTCATCGCCATTGCCGAGAAAATCGAGCATCATTGCACCGGCCCAAATTGTGGCGATAGGGTTAGCAATATTTTTCCCGTAGATATCCGGCGCGGAACCGTGGACAGGCTCGAAGAGCGACGGGAAAGTGCGTTCCGGATTCAGGTTGGCGGATGGGGCAATGCCAATGGTGCCGGTGCAGGCCGGGCCAAGATCGGAAAGGATATCGCCAAACAAATTGGACGCCACCACCACATCGAAGCGTTCCGGCTGCATCACAAAACGCGCGCAGAGAATATCAATATGCTGCTTGTCCCAGCGGATCTCCGGGTAATTCTCGGCCATTGCTTCCACTCGCTCATCCCAGTACGGCATGCTGATGGCTAAACCGTTTGATTTAGTGGCAGAAGTTAGCGTCTTACGTGGGCGGCTTTGCGCAAGTTCGAAGGCATAACGCAAAATGCGATCGACACCACGACGCGTAAATACCGATTCCTGAATGACGACTTCATGCTCTGTACCTTCATTCACTCTACCGCCGAGCGAGGAATATTCGCCTTCGGTGTTTTCCCTGACCACGTAAAAATCGATGTCGCCAGGCTGTTTTCCCGCCAGCGGGCAGGGAATGCCAGGAAAGAGACGAACCGGGCGCAGGTTGACGTACTGGTCGAATTCACGACGAAATTTCAGCAGCGAACCCCACAACGAAATATGGTCCGGAACGGTGTCCGGCCAGCCGACGGCACCAAAATAGATGGCGTCGAAACGGCTAAGTTGCTCATGCCAGTCGTCCGGCATCATTTTACCGTGATGGCTGTAATACTCGCAGCTCGCCCACTCCATTTGCTCAAAACTCAAGGCGAAGCCCCAGCGCTCAGCGGCAGCCTGTAACACGCGAATCCCTTCAGGAAGGACTTCTTTGCCAATCCCGTCTCCCGGGATCGCAGCAATACGCATCGTTTTCATCATTGGGTTCTCACTTCCTGACCATCAAAATTGACAACATCACCATCCTATAATTGACTGAAAAGGAATTAATCCCTGTAACTGGTGAAACATAAAACACGAATCATGAATAATTTACCGCTGCTGAATGATTTGCGCGTCTTTATGCTGGTGGCTCGCCGGGCTGGTTTTGCCGCCGTGGCGGAAGAACTGGGCGTTTCACCGGCGTTCGTCAGCAAGCGCATCGCCTTGCTGGAGCAAACGCTAAACGTGGTGTTGTTACACCGCACCACCCGCCGCGTCACCATTACCGAAGAAGGAGAGCGGATTTATGAATGGGCGCAGCGGATTTTGCAGGATGTCGGTCAGATGATGGACGAACTTTCTGACGTGCGTCAGGTGCCACAGGGGATGCTGCGTATTATCAGCAGCTTTGGTTTTGGACGACAGGTGGTGGCTCCGGCGTTATCAGCGCTGGCGAAGGCGTATCCGCAACTGGAATTACGTTTTGATGTGGAAGACCGGCTGGTCGATTTGGTCAATGAAGGTGTCGATCTCGATATTCGCATTGGCGATGACATCGCCCCTAATTTAATCGCCCGCAAACTGGCGACCAATTACCGCATTCTCTGCGCGTCGCCGGAATTTATTGCGCAACATGGCGCGCCGAAACATTTAACCGATCTTTCTGCATTGCCGTGCCTGGTCATTAAAGAGCGCGATCATCCTTTTGGTGTCTGGCAATTACGCAATAAAGAAGGCCACCATGCGATTAAAGTCACCGGCCCACTGTCGTCTAATCATGGAGAAATTGTCCATCAGTGGTGTCTCGATGGGCAGGGGATTGCTCTGCGTTCCTGGTGGGATGTTAGCGAAAACATTGCCAGTGGTCATTTAGTGCAAGTGCTACCGGAATATTACCAGCCAGCGAACGTCTGGGCCGTTTATGTTTCAAGGCTGGCGACGTCAGCGAAAGTGCGGATAACGGTAGAATTTTTACGGCAGTATTTTGCCGAGCACTACCCGAATTTTTCACTGGAGCATGCCTGATTCATGATTCAATTATCGGGTTGATATCAGGTTAAAACCTGATTTTCTCCTTTCTAAGCCGCTACAGATTGGTTAGCATATTCACCTTTAATCGCGCATGATCGAAAGATAATTAAAGAGGTTAATGTGTTCGCTGAATACGGGGTTCTGAATTACTGGACCTATCTGGTTGGGGCCATTTTTATTGTGTTGGTGCCAGGGCCAAATACCCTGTTTGTACTCAAAAATAGCGTCAGTAGCGGTATGAAAGGCGGTTATCTTGCGGCCTGCGGTGTATTTATTGGCGATGCGGTATTGATGTTTCTGGCATGGGCTGGAGTGGCGACATTAATTAAGACCACCCCGATATTATTCAACATTGTACGTTATCTTGGTGCGTTTTATTTGCTCTATCTGGGGAGTAAAATTCTTTACGCGACCCTGAAGGGTAAAAATAGCGAGGCCAAATCCGATGAGCCCCAATACGGTGCTATTTTTAAACGCGCGTTAATTTTGAGCCTGACTAATCCGAAAGCCATTTTGTTCTATGTGTCGTTTTTCGTACAGTTTATCGATGTTAATGCCCCACATACGGGAATTTCATTCTTTATTCTGGCGACGACGCTGGAACTGGTGAGTTTCTGCTATTTGAGCTTCCTGATTATTTCTGGTGCTTTTGTCACGCAGTACATACGTACCAAAAAGAAACTGGCTAAAGTGGGCAACTCACTGATTGGTTTGATGTTCGTGGGTTTCGCTGCCCGACTGGCGACGCTGCAATCCTGATGCTTTCAGCCCGCGTTGTCGCGGGCTTCCCATCTATAATCCTCCCTGATTCTTCTCTGATATGGTGCTAAAAAGTAACCAATAAATGGTATTTAAAATGCAAATTATCAGGCGTACCCTGAAACGGCTGGAATAAACCGTTTTCAGCGCATTCACCGAAGGAGGGAAAAGGATGCTGCAAATCCCACAGAATTATATTCATACGCGCTCAACGCCTTTCTGGAATAAACAAACTGCGCCTGCCGGAATATTCGAACGTCATCTTGATAAAGGAACGCGCCCGGGGGTTTACCCACGCCTTTCCGTTATGCATGGGGCGGTCAAATATCTCGGCTACGCTGATGAACACAGTGCAGAGCCTGATCAGGTGATCCTTATCGAAGCGGGGCAGTTCGCGGTGTTCCCTCCAGAAAAGTGGCACAACATTGAAGCCATGACTGACGATACTTATTTCAACATTGACTTCTTCGTGGCTCCTGAAGTCCTGATGGAAGGTGCGCAACAACGGAAAGTCATTCATAACGGGAAATGAATCATGGGCAAAGCAACGTATACCGTGACCGTCACCAATAACAGCAATGGCGTTTCTGTCGATTATGAAACAGAGACGCCGATGACTTTGCTGGTGCCAGAAGTGGCGGCTGAAGTGATAAAAGATCTGGTGAATACCGTGCGTTCTTATGACACGGAAAACGAACATGATGTTTGTGGTTGGTAATTATCACTGATCGTTGATGGCGCAATTTCTGCGCCATCGCAAAAAAATCCTCCGTGATGCTCGTCACAAATCTTGCCCTCCCGATGTTGTGCTATGCTTTTTATCAGCGACTAACCCGCTAATGCAAAACAGATAAGTGAGGAAACAATGGGCATTCTGTCATGGATTATTTTTGGGCTTATTGCCGGTATTCTGGCGAAGTGGATCATGCCAGGTAAAGATGGTGGTGGATTCTTTATGACTATCCTGCTGGGGATAGTCGGTGCCGTAGTCGGCGGTTGGATCAGCACGCTGTTTGGCTTTGGTAAAGTCGATGGCTTCAATTTTGGCAGCTTCGTGGTTGCCGTTATTGGTGCGATTGTCGTGCTATTTATCTACAGGAAGATTAAAAGTTAACGCGTAAATTGCACAAAGGCTGCACACAGGCAGCCTTTGCTATTTTTAGAGGTGACGTTACCACCATCCCAGCTCAGTGCCGAGTACGACAATAATCGCCACACCCATCATAATGATCGTTGTTTTTTTCATCTTTATGCTCCCGGGGCAGCATAGCCGCCAATAAAAAACCATGCTAAAAATACGACCGCTGTAATGAAGATTACAACCGGAAAAATAATACCGATTCGCATGTTATCACCAATCAAAAGGATGTGAATACGCCTCAGGAATGTGGCGCTGAATGCGCGACAAAAGGTGTTTTCTGTTTGTGTTTTTTCTCCTGATACATCGCGATATCGGCAGCATGTAGGGCACTGTCTGCATCGGTCGTTTCAGGATCGACTTCTACTATGCCAAGACTGGCACCAGGATAATACAAATCAACATCACCTAAGTGATATTCTCCACGTATTTGCTGTTGAATACGTTCTCGCAGCGACGAAATATCCGCATTCTCGTTGTTTAGTGAAACAACCAAAAACTCATCACCACCGAGACGACCAATAACTTCGCCATTTTGCTGAAGCGTATTAAGGCGCTCGCCAACCTGAATGAGAAACAGATCGCCACTATTATGACCAAAACGATCATTGATTAATTTGAAGTTATCCAGATCGATAAACGCGATCATTATCTTATGGTTAAGATGCCGGGCGAGGGAAAACAGCGTCGTCAGATTTTCAAAAATCGCCCGCCGATTCGGTAGCCCGGTTAACGAGTCGGTATACGATTGCGCAATCAGCGCGGCATTGGCTTCGCGCAGTTGTTCAACCAACGCCTCTTTTTGAATATATTGTGCAATCAGTCCGGCGAATAACTGTAAAACCTGTTCCGCGCGTTCACTCCACTGGCGCTTCTCACTGCTGGCGGCGCAAAGCGTGCCATAGAATGATCCATCCGGTAAGTGAATTGGCGTGCTCAGAAATGTGGTGATGCCAAGATTGCGTGCCGCAATACAGTCGCCCCAACGGTCAGGGACTTCATCGCTGAAAAAGCAGTTTTCATCAATGGCGCGTTTGCATAACGAGTAATCCCACGAGACGGTAAAATTCTCCGGGATGTGCATTTTCTGGCTGTTACGGGCAAACATAATATGCTGCAGGCGCGCTTCGACATCCACTTTGGTCAGGTAGGTTGATTCCATATCAGTGACCATTTCCAGCATCTCCAGAAGCTGTCGGACCAGACTTTCCAGTGACTGTTCTTTGGCAAGGGATTGCGAGACGCGGGCGATAATCTGATCTGACACGGAACAACTCCAGGATACGGCGGGTAAATGCTGATTATTTAATCTTTGCAGGCATGATAAAACATCATCAACAAAGATGAAACAAGACGTAATATGTTTTGAGTGAATGTAATAAAAATAGTGCTGCAAAACAAAACGATACCGCGATACTCTAAGCTTGGATACATATGTGAGATCAATAAATGAAAATTATCAGTTTTGTTCTGCCTTGCTTGCTGGTCCTGGCTGGTTGTTCAACCCCTTCTCAGCCAGAAGCACCTAAACCGCCGCAGATTGGTATGGCAAATCCGGCGTCGGTCTATTGCCAGCAGAAGGGCGGGACGCTCATTCCAGTGCAGACAGCGCAAGGGGTCAGCAACAATTGCAAATTACCGGGCGGTGAAACGATTGATGAATGGGCATTGTGGCGACGGGACCATCCGGCTGGTGAAAAATAACCGCCGGATGCTGTACTAAAATCACAAGCTACGTAGCCAGTCGGCCAGCACCAGCGCATGGTTCTGCGTGGTGTTTTTTGCTGAGTAGAGCAGGGTCAGCGGCTGTTTTTTGGCGATGTCCGCCAGCCGCTTTCCTTCTTGCTCGTGTTGTGCCAGTTCTGCAAGATATTGCTCGCGAAAGGTTGCAAAATCGACGACTTCGCCGTGAAAGGCTTTGCGCAGTTCCGTTGACGGCGTGATTTCTTTATCCCACTCATCAAGGGCTAAATCGGTTTTTTTGATACCGCGCGGCCAGAGGCGGTCGACCAGTATGCGATAACCATCGCTCTGTTCTGCCGGATCATAAACGCGTTTGCACTGAATATTCATCGTGTTTGTTCTCCCTTTCACGCATGATTTGTCACGTCACTATAGCACCGGATATTAGCGAATTTCTTTGTCTCTCCCGGCGCAAAGTCCGAAAATCGCCATCAGTAGTGAAAGTATTGCAACACCCATTAGTGGTACGGACCAGTCACCGTTAGCATCGTGTATTTTACCCATCAGCGGCGGCCCACAGGCTGCCAACAAATACCCGACGGATTGTGCCATCCCCGAGAGTGCCGCCGCCTGATGCGCAGAACTTGCCCGAAGACCAATGAACGTCAACCCCAGTATCATTGTTGCGCCGGATCCAAAACCGAAAAGCAGAGTCCAGGTGATCGCGTGCGCTGGCATGAAGCAGAGCCCAACCGCGCCTACTGCGCACATCAAGGCAACGAACGCTGCAATACCACGCTGGTCTTTCACATGATGTAAGAAAAGTGGGATCAGCAAACCGGGAGCTGCTGTGGCTAGTTGCAGCAAACCATGCAGTGAACCCGCCTGTGCTTCGCTATAGCCGTGACTGATGAGGATCGCCGGAAGCCAGCCAATAATTACGTAATAGATCAGTGAGTTGATCCCAAGAAACAATGTTACCTGCCAGGCAAGCGGCGAACGCCAGATACCCCGAGTATGTAAGGCGCGCGAGGTACTCAAATTTGCATGTTGTTGGCTTCGCCACTGTGGCAGCCATAAAAAAAGAGCCAGCAGAGGAAAACACATCAGCATGAGCAACGCGCCTTGCCAGCCAAAACCATTCAAAGCCAGCGGCACTACCATAGCCGATCCCAGGGCCGCCGCAGCTCCCATTGTCAGGGAATATGCGCCGGTAAGTCTGGCGACGGAATGAGGGAAATCGCGTTTAATTAATCCTGGCAGTAAGACATTACCTAATGCAATCCCACCGCCAATGACCGCTGTACCGCCAAATAATAAGTAAGGCGAAGGGAGAGAGCGAATTGCGATACCTGCACAGATCAAAAGTAACGCGGCAAACAGGCTACGTTCCATACCAAAACGTCGAGCCACCGGGGCAGCCAGAGGTGAGATTAGCGCAAAGGCCAATAATGGCAGGGTGGTCAATAAGCCGGTTTGCGCAGTCGTCAGCGAGTAAGCGGAACGAATCGTATCCAGTAACGGTGCTGCGCCGGTGAAGGTGACGCGTAATGTAGTGGCAATCATCAGAATGCCAGCGATAAGGACAATCCTGTTTTTGCCGCTTAATGAAGTTGAACAGGTCATATGCTTCTCATTGTTACAAACGAGGCTGTACCTTACCGTTTTTATTGTTATGTTGAATCAAGCTAAAATGACAAATTATCGCTAAATTCGGACAAAATGATGCACAGGTTGAATCTCAATGGCTATGAACCCGACCGACACCATGAAGCCGCGGTCGCATTTTGTATTCACGCCGGAACGGATGAGTTAACCAGTCCTGTACATCAGCACCGCAAAGGACAGCTGATACTGGCGCTACATGGTGCAATTACCTGTACGGTGGAAAATGCTTTGTGGATGGTGCCGCCGCAATATGCGGTTTGGATACCGGGCGGGGTGGAACATAGCAATCAAGTGACAGCTAACGCTGAACTCTGTTTTCTGTTTATCGAACCCAGCGCAGTGACAATGCCGACAACATGTTGCACATTGAAAATATCGCCCTTATGCCGGGAATTGATTTTAACCCTGGCAAACAGGACGACGACTCAGCGTGCTGAGCCGATGACCCGCAGATTAATTCAGGTCCTGTTTGATGAACTCCCTCAGCAGCCACAACAACAGCTGCACCTGCCCGTTTCTTCTCATCCTAAAATCCGCACGATGGTGGAGATGATGGCGAAAGGGCCCGTCGAGTGGGGGTCATTGGGGCAATGGGCTGGCTTTTTTGCGATGAGTGAACGCAATCTTGCCCGACTGATAGTAAAAGAGACGGGGTTGAGTTTTCGCCAGTGGCGTCAGCAGTTACAGCTGATTATGGCGCTTCAGGGATTAGTGAAAGGCGATACTGTACAGAAAGTTGCTCATACGCTGGGGTATGATTCAACAACGGCCTTTATTACTATGTTTAAGAAAGGCCTGGGGCAAACGCCAGGCCGATATATTGCGGGATTAACTACTGTTTCCCCACAATCAGCGAAACCAGACCCGCGGCAATAAGCGGGCCGACCGGTACGCCGCGAAACAGCGCCACGCCTAAAACAGTGCCTACCAGCAGCCCGGCGACCAGTTGCGGCTGGCTGCCCATTAACGTCACGCCGCGCCCACCCAGCCAGGAGACAATAACGCCTACTGCAATTGCCACCAGCGATTTCCAGTTCAGAAACGAGTGAATCAGGGTTGAGGGTGGTAGCGTCCCGCTGGCGATGGGGGCCATAACGCCAATCGTCAGAATTATTATCCCGATACTTAGCCCCTGTTTTTCAATCCACGGGAAAAAGGTGCTTAACGGTGTGACGCGGACAATGATTAACACCAGAATTGAAACGGCGACAGTGGTGTTATGACTGATAAAGCCCAGCGCAGCTAACCCAAGCAGGATCAGCAAAGTGACATCAAACATCGTGGTTTCCTTGCCAAAAAATAATAAGCCTGCTTACTTTACGCTTGCTGCAGGAAGGAAGTAGAAAATCTTTACGTTTTTTGCATAAAAAATCAGGGGAACTGTCATCAAACTGCCATTTGTGCACGCTAACAATAACGTGAAAACAGCTATCTCCCTGGGGCATACTATGAACGATCAAATGTTCGTCGAGACACTGATTATTACGTCATCGTTTTTTGCCATTGCGGTTGTGCTGGTTTTGTCCGTTCTGCTTATTGAACGGACAGGCTAGTTACGCAGTGCGGCGGAAATTGATCAGTTCTGGTTGCGCAATGCGCAAATAATCCGCGGTTTTCAAAATAACGGATTTATCCAGCATGCCTGCATTGAAGGCGATTTCATCAAATCGTTCGAAGAGTAGGGGGTCGGCAACCAGTTTGAGTTTTGGATGGAAGCTGAAAGGGGGGATCGCGCCGAAGACACAGCCTGTGAGTTCATCGACTTCCGCCGGGCTGGCCAACGAAGCGCGTAATCCGCCTATATGGCTGGCGAGTTGGCTCAGATCGGCCTGTTGATCCGCAGCGAGGATCGCCAGAACATGTTGATTTACGCCATTGCCTTTGACTTTACATACCAGTGCCTTAGCCCCCTGGCCTAAAGCGGTGCCACGAATTTCTGACACCGCTTCACATTTACCTACCGCTTCATGGGTAACGACGCGGAAGTCTGCACCTTCTTGTGATAATAAAGCGATTAACCGCTGATGCGTCACGCTTCCTTTAGCCATTTCAGTCATTTCATGCTCCTGAGATTACAAGCAAACAACCACAGAAGGTTATCATGAACGGCTGTTTTTGTTCTGCTTATTGACATATAAACGCTCATCGGAAGCTTTATACGCATCATGTAACGTATCGTTTTCTTTCATCGCGTAAATACCGGAAGAGAAGCCGATCTCTTTCTGCGGCGCGATATGTTGCAGACGTTTTTCGATACGTTCAGGCAGTTGTGATGCAATTTGCGGCGTCGAATCGACAAGAATGATGCAGAATTCATCGCCACCGAGTCGGATGGCATAATCACTTTTACGAATCGATTGTTTAATCGCCTGAGCT
Organism: Shigella dysenteriae; assembly: GCF_022354085.1. Lineage (NCBI taxonomy): Bacteria > Pseudomonadati > Pseudomonadota > Gammaproteobacteria > Enterobacterales > Enterobacteriaceae > Shigella > Shigella dysenteriae. The sequence continues at coordinate 2,655,316 of NZ_CP055055.1, read as the reverse complement.
AACAACGTAATCGCTAAATCCCCTTCCTGATGACCGAGGGTGTCATTTATTAGCTTTAACTTGTCCATGTCAATTGCAATAAACATCACCGAAGAACCGGATTGCACCAGTTTCTGCAACCGCTGCTCCAGTTCAGGGGTTAAAATTTTGCGATTATACAGTCCAGTCATCGCATCACTAATATTTTCTCGCGACACATTTTGGTATAAGCGGAAGTGCATCCGCACCATATTCAGCAAAATTAACGCCGTCAAAATCCAGAACAGAACGCTTTTCCACGAAGACGTGATAAAGTAAAGAATATCAATGGATAACGAGACACGAATGCCGCCCGGTAAGTCATGGACGTAACTGACATACTGGAACAGATTATCTTCGCTCTGGTTGATGATAATGTCGCGCCCCGAATCTGTATCGGTTAGCGTGACATTGAGAAAACGCCAGAGGAGAGGGCGGTCATGAGTGTAAAAGATATTCCGCAGATTGTTTTTGTTAATATCCAGCAGCACAATCCCTTTTAGCTGCCCTGCGACATATACCGGCGTCAGCAAACTCATCACGTTCTGTTTAGTACGCTGATCCAGGTAAATGCTCGATAATACGGTACGCCCGGTAAATACCTTTTCAATATCTTTGCGATCGATGCCAATACTTCCTGACTGCAGGAAGGACCAGTTATTCATCGCAAAGTATTCAACATTAACCGGCTCATAAAAATAGACATAGCGGTCATTGAGATCGAGATAATAGTGAAATTTCTCTTCGGCCATCCCAAGACCTGAACCGTAATCATCCTGGTGGCGGTTGCCTTCCACTGCCTGATCAAAAGCGGGTAATAGTGCTGCAGCTTCCACAATTGTGTCGCAGTCAGTGGATGCGGTTTGTAGTGTGCCGCGTAAGCCCGGGTATTTATGGGCAGTCAGGTTTAAGCCATGGGTATTATTGGCAGACTCAAAAGCCTCGCAGATGGCGCGCCGCTGTTCTGGCGACACTTCCGACTGCTCAGCAGCGAGAGCGCGCATCACATGCGCGGCAATACTCTGATTCTGATACTTATCATAAAGAAAGGAGGAGTCTGCTTTCTGCACGATATAGCGCAGATAGGCACTCATTGCTCTGTCGCTGGCGACAAGTTCAAAAATAAGGAAGGAAGATGTCAGCACAATGACACTTGCGGCGATAAAATGCCGGAGCATTCTATGGTGCAATTTCATGATAAATGGCACTCCTTCGGTTAGTGAAACGAGAAAACCAGATAAAGTTCGATTGCGGCCTGGCACAGGGGCGCTAATTATACTCATCTCTGCGCCGCTGGGGAGGGGAAATTTAGGGGTAATAGTAATAAATTGTATGCAAAAGCCACGCAAAAAGCATGGCTCTGAATATTTTTGCACTTAAATATGATGAATAATCACTTTGTTGCCCCCCTCGCTTTTCGCTTCGCGTAAGGCTTTATCTGCTTCCGTCATGACAAGCGAGATATTACGCGTGTCACCCGTTGAAAAAACCGTGCCAATACTGATGGTCATTTGTTCAGGAACATCATATCTGTTACTAAAGCCGGTCAGGAGTTCGACATTTTTACGCATACGTTCCGCAATGATTTTTGCCTGGGCACTATTGAGTTCGGTAAATAGCAAGCCAAACACCTCACCCTCCAGTCGCGCTAAAATATCATCGGGGCGGATGCTTTGCTGGATAATATCGACAATTGAAACCAGCACTTTATCACCCACACGATGTCCCCATTGGGCATTGATGCGTTTGAACTGATTAATATCAACCAGCATGACACAGAAGTCCTTAACAACAGGTCGCGACAATAATGACTCTACGCTGTTGAAAAAGTAGCGCCGATTATAAATATTGGTCAGCACATCATGAACTGCCAGTTTGCTGGAGAGTTGCAGCTCCTGAAAAATGTTATAAATCAGAAAAGACACAACAAACAGTTTACTGGAGACTTCAATCCCGCGACTGATATACCAGATGGTATAATTATACTCATCCAGAGTCAGTAGAAGTAAGTTGCAGCATAGCGATGCCAGACATAATAATGCTATTAACGGCCATAGTTCGCTGGCTAATCGTGTACGCATGATAATAAAGAACAGTAAAAATGCCCACAGACAAACCAATATTTTTGTATAGTTGATTCCCCAGGTCGCAGTATGGTTGTCCGGACAGTAATCGACGACATACAAAGAATAGTCAGCGTTATAACTGCTCAGATTGTGTGCCAGAAGGGGAAAAACTAAAAAAGGAATCAGCGCCAGCAACAGAATGCCAGTTTTTTTCTTATTGTTGTCAAGGATGTTGTCTTTTCCATAACAAAAGAGCGCCAGCGAGGTTAAACAAATAAAACTGAGTTGGCGGAAAATATAGAAAATAGAAACATCATTCGACTTTGTCTGGATCAGTGTACTGCCGTTAATTGGTTTATGGATAATTACAATGGTTTCAACTAAATAGATAAGGCCACTTAAAAATGCAAGGCTTAAAATGAGTGTTGGTAAAATTTGTTTGTTAGTGAAATATTTCATTAACATGAAAAGAAAAATGACGGCGTTAAGGAAAAACAAAGCCACAACAACCATCAGGTAATTCATCTGTGGGATGAGTTTTACATTTGTGTTTTCGTTATATAAGGTAGTAATGCAAAATAAAATTAACGTCAGCAATAAACTGAAAATAAAAAAGCTTTGAGCTTTTAATTTTTGTGTACCCATAGAAACCATAAAAAGGAGAGCAATGTGAGTGCTGGATTTTATTGATGGCAGAGATATATAGTTTTGACCAGGATCAATTTTCGTTAACGATAAAAAATATTTAAAGAATAACCCCATGGAAATACGTGTTGACTGAATCATTTTTCCGAATGATTGTTTTCTGGAACTAAATTATGTAAAGGTTATGCTGTCATATTTAAAGCGATTGTAAGCTAATGTATGTAATAAATGAGATAATTTACAGTGAGCTAAAAATCAGCCAGGCGATAATGACCCGGCTGATAGTTTTAGTCTTTAGCTGTTGCATTTTGTTTATGAAACAGTTCACGGAACACCGGATAAATATCATCCTGGTCGCGGATGTGCTGCATCGCAAAGTTGTCGAAAGTAGATTGCAGATGCTCATATTCTCGCCACAATGTCTGATGTGCACGACGAGTAATTTCGATATAGCTGTAATAACGAACAACAGGTAATAATTTTTTCGCCAGGATTTCATGGCAAAGCGGAGAGTCATCGGCCCAGTTATCGCCGTCCGATGCTTGTGCAGCGTAAATATTCCACTGTGCCGGGTTATAACGCTCTTTCACTACCTCATCCATCAGTTTCAGGGCGCTGGAAACAATGGTGCCGCCAGTTTCCTGCGAGTAGAAAAACTCATGTTCATCGACTTCTTTCGCCTGGGTATGATGGCGGATGTATACGACTTCCACGTTCTTATACGTTCTGCTGAGGAACAGATACAGCAGAATATAAAAACGCTTAGCCATATCTTTAGTGGATTGATCCATTGAACCGGAAACGTCCATCAGGCAAAACATCACTGCCTGGCTGGAGGGATCGGGCCGCTTCTCGTAGTTCTTGTAACGTAAATCGAAGGTGTCAATAAAAGGGACGCGTTCAATTTTGGCACGTAATTCTGCAATTTCTTTGCGCAGACGTTCCTCTTCCAGCAGCTGCGCAGGTTCACTGTTGCTGATGATGGCCAAATTCTCTTCCAGTGCATGAAGTTCCCGCCGCTTGCCTGCCGTCATGGCTGTGCGTCGCGCCAGTGAGTTCTGCAATGAACGCACAACGCTGATATTGGCCGGAACGCCGTTAGCGGTATAACCCGCCCGATGCGTTTTATATTCGGTCAGCTGGCGTTGTTGGTTTTGTTTCAGATTCGGTAAGGCCAAATCTTCAAAGAGCAGATCAAGATACTCATCTTTCGAAATCTGAAAGACGAATTCATCCTGACCTTCACCATCCTGGCTGGCCTGGCCCTGACCACTGCCGGAACCTCCGCCGCCACCCTGGGGACGTTCAATTCGGTCGTTCTGGACGAAATGGTCATTGCCCGGATGTACGCGGTGGCGCAGGCCGCCACGCCCCTGATGAAACATCGGTTCGCTAATATCTTCCGTGGGAATGGATACGGATTCGCCGCTGTCGACGTCAGTCACCGAACGCTTATTAATGGCCTCGGAGATCGACTGTTTAATTTGCGCTTTATAACGGCGTAAAAAACGCTGGCGATTCACCATGCTTTTGTTTTTGCCGTTCAGACGCCGGTCAATAAACCAGGTCATATGCCCCCCGTACTACATTTGCCAACTGTATGCTACGCCTGTGTTGCCATTTCTCTGGCCCACGGTTCGCTGTCGTTGTAGGCCCGGTAGCATGTGTACCGGGCCAGGGTTGTTAAGACGATTTACGTACGCGCAAATACCATTCGCACAGTAAACGCACCTGTTTACGGGTGTAGCCTTTTTCCATCATACGGTCGACAAAGTCGTCGTGTTTCTTCTGCTCGTCGGTTGACGTTTTGGCGTTAAACGAGATAACCGGCAACAGCTCCTCGGTATTGGAGAACATTTTCTTCTCGATAACCGTGCGCAGTTTTTCATAGCTGGTCCAGTTCGGATTGCGTCCGCTGTTATTGGCTCTGGCGCGCAGTACGAAGTTAACAATCTCGTTGCGGAAATCTTTTGGATTACTGATCCCCGCCGGTTTCTCGATTTTCTCCAGCTCGGCGTTAAGAGACTCGCGGTCAAACAGCTGCCCGGTATCCGGATCGCGATACTCCTGATCCTGAATCCAGAAATCCGCGTAGGTAACATAACGGTCGAAAATGTTTTGCCCATATTCGGAATAGGATTCAAGGTAGGCCGTCTGGATCTCTTTGCCAATAAACTCGGCATATTTCGGGATCAGATAACCTTTCAGGAACTCCAGATAGCGTTCTGCCTGCTCTTGTGGGAACTGCTCGCGCTCGATCTGCTGTTCCAGGACGTAGAACAGATGGACCGGGTTTGCCGCCACTTCTACATGATCGAAGTTGAACACGCGGGAGAGGATCTTAAACGCAAAACGCGTCGACAGACCGTTCATCCCTTCATCGACACCGGCGTAGTCACGATATTCCTGATACGACTTGGCTTTGGGATCGGTGTCTTTCAGACTTTCGCCATCATAAACCCGCATCTTTGAATAAATGCTGGAGTTTTCTGGCTCTTTCAGGCGCGAAAGAATGGAAAAACGTGACAGTGTTTCGAGCGTGCCAGGGGCGCATGGGGCGTGAGTCAATTCACTGTGATTAAGCAATTTCTCGTAGATTTTGATCTCTTCGGAAATGCGCAAGCAATACGGCACCTTCACGATGTAAACACGATCGAGGAAGGCTTCGTTGTTTTTGTTATTACGGAAAGTGACCCATTCGGACTCGTTCGAGTGGGCAAGAATAATCCCGTTGAACGGCAGGGCGGAGATACCTTCCGTCCCGTTGTAGTTACCTTCCTGAGTGGCGGTTAACAAGGGATGCAGCACTTTAATCGGTGCTTTAAACATCTCAACGAATTCCATGATCCCCTGGTTGGCGCGGCACAGTGCGCCGGAATAGCCATAGGCGTCTGGGTCATTCTGCGCGTAGTGTTCGAGTTTACGAATATCGACTTTCCCTACCAGCGCGGAGATGTCCTGGTTGTTCTCATCACCGGGCTCTGTTTTGGCGATAGCAATTTGTTGCAGAATGGACGGCCAGACCTTCACTACCCGGAACTTAGTAATATCGCCACCAAATTCATGCAGACGTTTTGCCGCCCACGGCGACATGATGGTGCCGAGATAACGGCGAGGAATGCCATACTCTTTTTCCAGAATCTGCGCATCTTCCTGCGGATTGAAAAGACAGAACGGATGATCGTTGACCGGGCTACGCTCACCGTTGGCGCTCAATACATAAATCGGTACGAGCTGCATTAATGATTTCAGTCGCTCAGCAAGCGATGATTTACCCCCACCCACAGGCCCCAGCAGATACAGGATTTGTTTCTTCTCTTCCAGCCCCTGAGCCGCGTGTTTCAGATAAGAGACAATCTGTTCAATCGCGTCTTCCATGCCGTAAAACTCTTCAAACGCCGGATAACGTGCAATGACCCGGTTAGAAAAGAGTCGAGAAAGTCTGGGTTCCTGGGCTGTATCGACCATGACAGGCTCACCGATAGCCATCAATAGCCGCTCAGCCGCGTTGGCATAAGCACTGCGATCTTGCCGACAAGTGGTAAGAAACTCCTGCAGTGTGAACTCTTCGTCCTTGGCAGCTTCATATCGCTGGCGATAGTGATCGAATATATTCATGGTATGCCGTCCTTTCGTTTTTTAGCACAGGTTAAGAGCCGTTCATATGAATAGTAGAGGCTCCCGGAAGAGGTAAACTGAACGACGTCTCTTGCTAAAACACAGCAACTCTCATGCCATTTTATCGACGATGAGAACAACGTGCCCGGTGATACACCTTCAAAATTAAGCGTAGATGGCAAATGGAAAACTTGCCTACACGGCTTTCTTAATTTCAATGGCATATCAACAACTCATCCATAAATTTTGCATAATTAATGTAAAGACCAGGCTCGCCAGTAACGCTAAATTCATTTGGCTGTAAGCGCGGTGTCATCCGCGTCAGGAAAATTAAACAGTTACTTTAAAAAATGAAAACGTAAAAAGGTTGGGTTTCGATGTATTGACGGGTAAACTTTGTCGCCCGCTAAACATTTGTTTAAGGAATGATTAATTGTGACCAAACTCAAACTTCTGGCACTTGGAGTGCTTATCGCAACGTCTGCAGGCGTAGCGCACGCTGAAGGTAAATTTTCCCTGGGCGCAGGCGTAGGTGTCGTTGAACACCCATATAAAGATTACGATACCGATGTTTACCCAGTACCGGTAATCAACTATGAAGGCGATAACTTCTGGTTCCGTGGCTTAGGTGGTGGTTACTACCTGTGGAATGACGCAACGGATAAACTTTCAATTACCGCTTACTGGTCGCCGCTTTACTTCAAAGCTAAAGACAGTGGCGATCACCAAATGCGTCACCTGGATGACCGTAAGAGCACCATGATGGCTGGTCTGTCTTATGCTCACTTTACCCAGTACGGTTACCTGCGTACCACCCTGGCTGGCGATACCCTGGATAACAGCAACGGCATCGTCTGGGATATGGCCTGGTTGTATCGTTACACCAACGGCGGCCTGACCGTGACTCCGGGTATTGGTGTGCAGTGGAACAGCGAAAACCAGAACGAATACTATTATGGCGTATCGCGCAAAGAGTCCGCTCGCAGCGGTCTGCGTGGCTATAACCCGAACGACAGCTGGAGCCCTTACCTGGAGCTGAGCGCCAGCTACAACTTCCTCGGCGACTGGAGTGTTTACGGTACCGCGCGCTACACCCGTCTGTCTGATGAAGTTACTGACAGCCCGATGGTGGATAAATCCTGGACTGGCCTGATTTCTACCGGGATCACCTACAAATTCTGATAATGCATCTTTCCAGGGCATTTTGTGCATAAAAACAGGGCGTCACGCCCTGTTTTGCATTACGGTGGTGCAATACCTGGGAGGAAACAATGCAACAAAAAATGATTCAATTTAGTGGCGATGTCTCACTGCCAGCCATAGGGCAGGGAACATGGTATATGGGCGAAGATGCCAGTAAGTGTAAAACAGAAGTTGCTGCACTACGCGCGGGCATTGAGCTCGGTTTAACCCTCATTGATACCGCCGAAATGTATGCCGATGGTGGTGCCGAAAAGGTGGTTGGGGAAGCATTAACCGGTCTGCGTGATAACGTCTTTCTCGTCTCTAAAGTCTATCCGTGGAATGCTGGCGGGCAAAAAGCGATAAATGCATGCGAAGCCAGTTTACGCCGTCTCAATACTGATTATCTCGATCTCTACTTATTACACTGGTCTGGCAGTTTCGCTTTTGAAGAGACTGTCGCAGCGATGGAAAAATTGATCGCCCAGGGAAAAATCCGCCGCTGGGGCGTTTCGAACCTTGATTATGCTGATATGCAGGAACTCTGGCAGCTGCCGGGGGGAAATCAGTGTGCCACTAATCAGGTGCTTTACCATCTCGGTTCACGAGGGATTGAGTACGATCTACTCCCCTGGTGCCAGCAACAGCAGATGCCGGTGATGGCTTACAGTCCGTTAGCCCAGGCCGGGCGGTTGCGCAATGGACTGTTAAAAAACGCGGTAGTCAACGAAATTGCACATGCTCACAATATCAGCGCGGCACAAGTATTGTTGGCGTGGGTAATCAGCCATCAGGGTGTGATGGCGATTCCAAAAGCGGCCACGATTGCCCATGTCCAACAGAATGCGGCTGTGCTTGAGGTCGAACTTTCGTCAGCGGAATTAGCCATGCTGGACAAAGCATATCCGGCACCAAAAGGAAAAACTGCGCTGGATATGGTTTGATGTTGATACGTGCCGGATGCATCGCACCCGGCACACAACATTAACGTAAATTAACGTTTCGCAACGCGAATGGATTGCGCCAGATGTGCAGGTTTTTCTTTGGTCACTTTTTGCGTTTCTGAAGCGTAAGCCGTTTCTACACAAACAAAGGTCTTGTAGCCATCGTCCGGCATATCGCCCATGCTAACTGAAAGCGCCGGTCCCGGGTTCCAGCCTACAACGTTCAGATGATGCTGGTGGCCTACGGCGATAATACGATTCAGCGCTTCATCATTAATCACGCTGCAATCTTGCGGATTCAGATACACGCGATCGGTACGGTCAGGGAAGGTCTGAATACCGTCGGTCAGTACATCTTCTTTCGCGTCATTTACTTTATCAATGAAGCGATCGCCCAGCCCACTGACGCTTACCTTAGCGATATCACCCACGTTAAAGTAGGTATGCAGGGCAGAGGTGGTTTCAAATTCGCCGTGTGCTTCAAGATCGATTTCACAGGTTTTACCCACGCGGAAATGCGCTAACAGCGTAAAGTCGTGAGGCCAGAATTTTTTCGTCTCTTCGCTTTGTGTCAATTCAAAAGTCAGCGCTACGCCATCAGCATCTTCACGATGTGATTTCAGCGTCCACGGCAGGTTGCGGGCAAAACCGTGCGCAGGCAGGCCTCGTTCTGCCGCCGGACCAAACCACGGCCAGCAAACCGGTACGCCACCGCGAATGGCGACGCCATTTTTGAACGGTGTGTTGTTGCTCAACCACAGAACTTCTTCTTCACCCGCAGGTTTCCACGAGAGAAGGTGTGCGCCCTGTAATGCAAAAGAGGCTTTTACCTGGGGATGATCGACTACAATGAGGTCCAGTTCATCCAGTTTACGACGGGAGAGGACAGGGGAGATTTGTTCGATGACCGGAAGGGCAAAAATTTTCTTAATCATGACGCAGTCCTTTAACTTCATTTTATCAGGTAAAAAAAAGAGCGACCGAAGTCGCTCTTTTTAGATCACAGTGTCATCTCAACTTATTTGGAGATGTGAGCGATCAGGTCCAGAACTTTGTTGGAGTAACCGGTTTCGTTGTCGTACCAGGATACCAGTTTCACGAAGTTGTCGTTCAGAGCGATACCAGCTTTAGCATCGAACACGGAAGTGCAAACTTCGCCGTTGAAATCGGTAGATACTACGTCATCTTCGGTGTAGCCCAGAACGCCTTTCATTTCGCCTTCAGCAGCAGCTTTAACGGCAGCTTTGATCTGCTCGTAAGTTGCAGCTTTTTCCAGACGAACGGTCAGGTCAACTACAGATACGTTCGGGGTCGGAACGCGGAACGCCATACCAGTCAGTTTGCCATTCAGTTCTGGCAGTACTTTACCTACAGCTTTAGCAGCACCGGTAGAGGACGGGATGATGTTCTGGGAAGCGCCGCGGCCGCCGCGCCAGTCTTTGTGAGACGGGCCATCAACGGTTTTCTGAGTAGCGGTAGTAGCGTGAACGGTGGTCATCAGACCTTCGATGATGCCGAAGTTATCGTTGATAACTTTAGCCAGCGGAGCCAGGCAGTTGGTGGTGCAGGAAGCGTTGGAAACGATGTCCTGGCCAGCATATTTGTCGAAGTTAGCGCCTTTAACGAACATCGGAGTGTTGTCTTTAGACGGACCAGTCATAACCACTTTCTTCGCACCAGCGGTGATGTGTTTACGAGCAGTTTCGTCAGTCAGGAACAGACCAGTTGCTTCAGCGACAACGTCAACACCAACTTCGTCCCATTTCAGGTTAGCCGGATCACGTTCAGCGGTAACACGGATTTTTTTACCGTTAACGATCAGATGACCGTCTTTCACTTCAACGGTACCGTCGAAACGGCCGTGAGTGGAGTCATATTTCAGCATGTATGCCATGTAATCAGCGTCTAACAGGTCGTTGATTGCAACGATCTCGATGTCAGAACGTTTCTGAGCAGCACGGAAAACAATGCGACCGATACGGCCAAAACCGTTGATACCTACTTTGATAGTCATATATTCCACCAGCTATTTGTTAGTGAATAAAAGGTTGCCTGTAAAATTACAAAAACCTTACGCAGCGTCAAGCGGAATCGTGTCAATCATTGCGACAAATCAATCCTGTGCCTAAGCATAACGCGACTGACTCGCCTCACTCTTCCTTTGGGCTTGAGACCACATGGGGTCGGCGCCCCGAATTTTAAAGGGCAATTACGATAAAAATGTGATTTTCATCACGATTTAGGTGCAGCCATTTCGTCGAGATCAAGTTTAGGACAAAATTTTGCCAGTTGGTGTTAATGTTTTGTTAGAATCAGTCACGTAATGTGAGCACGATTAAAGTGAGATGTGAGCAAATGGCTAATAAACCTTCGGCAGAAGAACTGAAAAAAAATTTGTCCGAGATGCAGTTTTACGTGACGCAGAATCATGGGACAGAGCCGCCATTTACGGGTCGTTTACTGCATAACAAGCGTGACGGCGTATATCACTGTTTGATCTGCGATGCCCCGCTGTTTCATTCCCAAACCAAGTATGATTCCGGCTGTGGCTGGCCCAGTTTCTACGAACCGGTGAGTGAAGAATCCATTCGTTATATCAAAGACTTGTCACATGGAATGCAGCGCATAGAAATTCGTTGCGGTAACTGTGATGCCCATCTGGGGCATGTCTTCCCCGACGGGCCGCAGCCAACGGGCGAACGTTATTGTGTTAACTCTGCTTCTTTACGCTTCACTGATGGCGAAAACGGCGAAGAAATCAATGGTTGAAAAAACGATTCAGCAACTTATTCCACAGGAGCGGAAAAATTATGAATCTTGATGACATTATCAACAGCATGACGCCTGAGGTATACCAGCGTTTGTCGACCGCCGTTGAACTGGGGAAATGGCCTGATGGCGTTGCGTTGACCGAGGAACAAAAAGAGAACTGCCTGCAACTGGTGATGCTGTGGCAAGCCCGCAATAATACCGAAGCACAGCATATGACAATTGACACAAATGGTCAGATGGTCATGAAGAGCAAACAACAGTTAAAAGAAGATTTTGGTATCTCAGCAAAGCCTATTGCCATGTTTAAGTAAGTGGTTTGTCCCCTTTTTGCCGCGGTTATAAAGGGGATAGCCAACAATAACCCCACGACTCATCTCAATTATCTCGTCACGACCAGGCAAAGCCCCAGCCCGGTCTTTTGCCGTCGCGTTCACGCCTGAATGACTTCTCCTGAACTTAAGTCTCAGACCTATTTGGCCGGTAATCCCTCTCAAATTTGCTCATTTTGCGTTCCGCCTTCCATCAACCTGTAACAGAACCAGCCATTTTCTGCGTAATTGTGATCTGAGTTGTAAAACGCAGATCATTATCTGTGTTTTACAGATTTAATGTTGACCTCAAAAATCATGTAGGTAAGTATGATGACCATCTAAGCAAAACAAAACACAGAGGATGACGCAATGAAAGCACTGGCTCGGTTTGGCAAAGCCTTTGGCGGCTACAAGATGATCGATGTGCCACAACCCATTTGTGGCCCGGAAGATGTAGTGATTGAAATTAAAGCCGCGGCAATCTGCGGCGCAGACATGAAGCACTACAATGTCGATAGCGGTTCTGATGAGTTTAACTCTATCCGCGGCCATGAGTTCGCAGGTTGTATTGCGCAGGTTGGTGAAAAAGTCAAAGACTGGAAAGTGGGGCAACGCGTCGTGTCGGATAACAGCGGTCACGTCTGCGGCGTTTGTCCGGCCTGTGAACAAGGTGATTTTCTGTGTTGTACAGAAAAAGTAAACCTTGGTCTGGATAATAATGCCTGGGGCGGTGGTTTTTCCAAATATTGTCTGGTTCCTGGTGAAATACTCAAAATTCATCGTCATGCGTTGTGGGAAATCCCTGATGGTGTTGATTATGAGGACGCAGCCGTACTTGACCCTATCTGTAATGCCTACAAATCCATCGCGCAGCAATCGAAATTCCTTCCTGGTCAGGATGTGGTCGTCATCGGCACTGGCCCACTCGGGCTGTTCTCCGTACAAATGGCGCGAATTATGGGGGCGGTAAATATCGTCGTCGTTGGTCTGCAAGAAGATGTGGCGGTCCGCTTCCCGGTTGCAAAAGAACTGGGTGCGACGGCAGTAGTAAATGGTTCTACCGAAGATGTGGTGGCGCGCTGCCAGCAAATTTGTGGCAAAGACAATCTGGGTCTGGTGATTGAATGCTCCGGTGCCAATATCGCACTGAAACAAGCCATCGAAATGCTCCGCCCGAACGGGGAAGTGGTACGCGTTGGAATGGGCTTCAAACCTCTTGATTTCTCGATTAATGACATTACCGCCTGGAACAAAAGCATCATTGGGCATATGGCCTATGACTCCACCTCATGGCGTAACGCTATCAGGCTATTAGCCAGCGGCGCTATCAAAGTCAAACCGATGATCACGCATCGTATCGGCCTGTCGCAATGGCGCGAAGGGTTTGATGCGATGGTCGATAAAACCGCAATCAAAGTGATCATGACTTACGACTTTGATGAATAACCACTCTCCTGAAGGAACGTTATCGCATGGAACAGATAACAAAACCGCATTGTGGTGCACGGCTGGATCGCTTACCGGATTGCCGCTGGCATTCATCAATGTTTGCCATCGTCGCGTTTGGCTTGCTTGTCTGCTGGAGTAATGCCGTTGGTGGCTTGATCCTCGCGCAGCTGAAAGCGTTGGGCTGGACAGATAATTCCACCACAGCCACATTCTCAGCAATCACGACCGCCGGAATGTTTCTCGGTGCGCTGGTGGGCGGCATCATTGGCGACAAAACCGGTCGCAGAAATGCGTTCATCCTCTATGAGGCCATTCATATTGCCTCGATGGTTGTCGGTGCTTTCTCACCGAATATGGATTTCCTTATTGCCTGCCGTTTTGTGATGGGAGTTGGGCTGGGAGCTTTACTGGTTACGCTGTTTGCTGGTTTCACCGAATATATGCCCGGTAGAAATCGTGGAACGTGGTCAAGTCGGGTTTCCTTTATTGGCAACTGGTCATATCCGCTCTGTTCATTGATAGCGATGGGACTCACGCCGCTGATTAGTGCAGAGTGGAACTGGCGGGTACAACTGCTTATCCCTGCAATATTGTCGCTTATCGCTACGGCGCTGGCCTGGCGCTACTTTCCTGAATCCCCGCGCTGGCTGGAATCGCGCGGACGGTATCAGGAAGCCGAGAAAGTCATGCGGAGTATAGAAGAAGGCGTCATACGCCATACAGGTAAACCTTTGCCGCCCGTGGTTATTGCTGATGACGGTAAAGCACCACAAGCGGTGCCATATTCAGCCTTACTGACAGGAGTATTACTGAAACGCGTGATATTAGGCTCTTGTGTGCTGATTGCCATGAACGTTGTGCAGTACACACTAATTAACTGGTTGCCAACGATATTCATGACCCAGGGGATTAATTTAAAAGACTCGATTGTTTTAAATACCATGAGTATGTTTGGCGCGCCATTTGGCATTTTTATTGCCATGCTGGTGATGGATAAAATTCCGCGTAAAACAATGGGTGTGGGGCTATTAATCCTGATTGCGGTGCTCGGATATATCTATTCACTGCAAACCAGCATGTTGCTCATAACGTTGATTGGTTTCTTCCTGATTACTTTCGTCTATATGTACGTTTGCTATGCCTCGGCAGTGTATGTCCCTGAGATCTGGCCGACAGAGGCCAAACTCCGTGGCTCCGGTCTGGCGAATGCGGTAGGGCGAATCAGTGGTATTGCCGCACCTTATGCCGTTGCAGTGCTGCTCAGTAGTTATGGCGTTACGGGAGTCTTTATTTTTCTGGGGGCGGTTTCAATTATTGTCGCAATTGCTATCGCCACCATTGGAATCGAAACCAAAGGTGTCTCCGTTGAAAGTTTAAGTATTGATGCAGTAGCCAATAAATAATACGGGTGGATTCAAAATGAAAAATTCAAAAGCAATATTGCAGGTGCCGGGCACAATGAAAATTATTTCAGCAGAAATACCAGTGCCTAAAGAAGATGAAGTTTTGATTAAAGTAGAATATGTCGGTATTTGTGGTTCAGATGTACATGGTTTTGAATCAGGTCCGTTTATTCCGCCTAAAGACCCAAATCAAGAAATTGGCCTGGGTCATGAATGCGCCGGGACGGTTGTGGCTGTGGGAAGCCGCGTGCGCAAATTTAAACCGGGGGATCGGGTAAATATCGAACCTGGCGTTCCTTGCGGTCACTGTCGTTACTGTCTGGAAGGCAAATATAACATCTGCCCGGACGTTGATTTTATGGCGACACAACCCAACTACCGCGGCGCATTAACGCACTATCTGTGTCATCCGGAGAGCTTTACTTACAAACTGCCCGACAATATGGACACGATGGAAGGGGCGCTGGTGGAGCCTGCCGCAGTCGGGATGCATGCCGCGATGCTGGCAGATGTTAAACCGGGTAAGAAGATAATTATTCTGGGAGCGGGTTGTATTGGTTTGATGACGTTGCAAGCGTGCAAATGCCTGGGAGCAACGGAAATTGCCGTCGTTGATGTGCTGGAAAAACGTCTGACAATGGCGGAACAGCTTGGTGCGACAGTGGTTATTAACGGCGCAAAAGAAGACACTATTGCACGCTGTCAGCAATTTACCGAAGACATGGGCGCAGATATTGTTTTCGAAACAGCGGGTTCTGCGGTCACCGTTAAACAGGCACCTTATCTGGTAATGCGCGGCGGTAAAATTATGATTGTTGGTACTGTACCCGGCGATTCGGCAATCAATTTCCTCAAAATAAATCGCGAAGTCACTATCCAGACGGTATTCCGCTATGCCAATCGTTATCCGGTTACGATTGAAGCTATTTCTTCAGGTCGATTCGATGTGAAATCGATGGTGACGCATATTTACGATTATCGGGATGTACAACAGGCATTTGAAGAGTCGGTTAACAACAAACGCGACATTATTAAAGGCGTTATTAAAATTAGCGATTAATTAATACGGGAGAACAGAACATGCTCGCAGATATCAGATATTGGGAAAACGATGCCACAAATAAACATTATGCAATTGCCCATTTTAACGTATGGAATGCAGAAATGTTGATGGGCGTTATCGACGCAGCCGAAGAAGCGAAATCACCGGTTATTATTTCTTTTGGCACAGGTTTTGTCGGCAACACCTCATTTGAAGATTTCTCTCACATGATGGTATCAATGGCACGAAAAGCAACTGTGCCGGTAATAACTCATTGGGATCATGGTCGGAGTATGGAGATTATTCATAACGCCTGGACTCATGGTATGAATTCATTAATGCGTGATGCTTCCGCATTTGATTTCGAAGAAAATATTCGCTTAACCAAAGAGGCTGTCGATTTCTTCCATCCGCTGGGTATTCCGGTAGAGGCGGAATTAGGGCATGTCGGTAATGAAACCGTTTATGAGGAAGCGCTGGCGGGCTATCACTATACCGATCCTGACCAGGCGGCTGAATTTGTTGAACGTACGGGCTGTGACTCATTGGCTGTCGCCATCGGCAACCAGCATGGGGTTTATACGTCAGAGCCACAATTGAACTTTGAGGTCGTCAAACGCGTACGCGATGCCGTGTCTGTTCCGCTGGTTTTGCATGGCGCATCGGGGATCAGTGATGCCGACATTAAAACTGCAATTTCGTTGGGTATCGCGAAAATCAACATCCATACGGAGCTCTGTCAGGCCGCAATGGTCGCAGTGAAAGAAAACCAGGATCAGCCTTTCCTGCATTTAGAACGTGAAGTACGTAAAGCTGTAAAAGAACGGGCATTGGAAAAAATTAAACTGTTCGGTTCTGATGGCAAAGCGGAATAATGATATGGATAATCTCGACGTTATTTGTATAGGTGCCGCTATTGTTGATATTCCATTGCAACCGGTCAGTAAAAATATCTTTGATGTGGATTCTTATCCTCTTGAAAGAATCGCAATGACCACCGGGGGTGATGCAATAAATGAAGCAACAATTATTTCTCGTCTGGGCCATCGTACAGCATTAATGAGCCGTATTGGTAAAGATGCCGCAGGGCAGTTTATTCTCGACCATTGCCGCAAAGAGAATATTGATATTCAAAGCCTGAAGCAGGACGTCAACATAGATACCTCTATTAATGTTGGACTGGTGACGGAGGATGGCGAGCGGACGTTTGTCACAAACCGTAACGGCAGTCTGTGGAAATTGAATATTGACGATGTTGATTTTGCGCGGTTTTCCCAGGCGAAATTATTATCACTGGCCAGTATTTTCAACAGTCCACTATTGGATGGTAAAGCGCTAACAGAAATTTTTACGCAAGCTAAAGCCCGGCAGATGATTATCTGTGCCGATATGATCAAACCGCGGTTGAATGAAACGCTGGATGATATTTGCGATGCATTGAGTTATGTCGATTATCTGTTTCCTAATTATGCCGAGGCAAAATTACTCACCGGGAAAGAGACACTGGATGAAATTGCTGACTGCTTTCTTGCGTGCGGCGTAAAAACGGTGGTGATTAAAACGGGTAAAGACGGCTGCTTTATCAAGCGTGGTGACATGACGATGAAGGTGCCGGCGGTCGCAGGAATAACCGCCATCGACACCATTGGCGCGGGCGATAACTTTGCTTCAGGTTTTATTGCGGCACTGTTAGAAGGAAAAAATCTGTGTGAATGCGCACGCTTTGCCAATGCAACGGCGGCTATCTCGGTTCTAAGCGTCGGTGCCACCACCGGCGTAAAAAACAGAAAGCTGGTCGAACAATTGCTGGAAGAATACGAAGGATAATGAAGGCAAATGAAAAAGATACCTTTAGGCACAACGGATATTACGCTTTCGCGAATGGGGTTGGGGACATGGGCCATTGGCGGCGGTCCTGCATGGAATGGCGATCTCGATCGGCAAATATGTATTGATACGATTCTTGAAGCCCATCGTTGCGGCATTAACCTGATTGATACTGCACCAGGATATAACTTTGGCAATAGTGAAGTTATCGTCGGTCAGGCGTTAAAAAAATTGCCCCGTGAACAGGTTGTAGTAGAAACCAAATGCGGCATTGTCTGGGAACGAAAAGGAAGTTTATTCAACAAAGTTGGCGATCGGCAGTTGTATAAAAACCTTTCCCCGGAATCTATCCGCGAAGAGGTAGAAGCCAGCTTGCAACGTCTGGGTATTGATTACATCGATATCTACATGACGCACTGGCAGTCGGTGCCGCCATTTTATACGCCGATCGCTGAAACTGTCGCAGTGCTTAATGAGTTAAAGGCTGAAGGGAAAATTCGCGCTATAGGCGCTGCTAACGTCGATGCCGACCATATCCGCGAGTATCTGCAATATGGTGAACTGGATATTATTCAGGCGAAATACAGTATCCTCGACCGGGCAATGGAAAACGAACTGCTGCCGCTATGTCGTGATAATGGCATTGTGGTTCAGGTTTATTCCCCGCTAGAGCAGGGATTGTTGACCGGCACCATCACTCGTGATTACGTTCCGGGCGGCGCTCGGGCAAATAAAGTCTGGTTCCAGCGTGAAAACATGCTGAAAGTGATTGATATGCTTGAACAGTGGCAGCCACTTTGTGCTCGTTATCAGTGCACAATTCCCACTCTGGCACTGGCGTGGATATTAAAACAGAGTGATTTAATCTCCATTCTTAGTGGGGCTACTGCACCGCAACAGGTACGCGAAAATGTCGCGGCACTGAATATCAACTTATCGGATGCAGACGCAACATTGATGAGGGAAATGGCAGAGGCCCTGGAGCGTTAAATACTCAACACGATTCACCTCTGTTTCTGTGAAAACTGTGATGAAAATCTGTGATTCAAACAGGTTATTTTGAAAGTAAACATCGGTTATGCGATAATCGCGCTAATGTGATGTAAAAAGATACAGGGGTGTAATCGTGGCGGCAAAAGACAGGATTCAGGCAATTAAGCAAATGGTTGCCAACGATAAAAAGGTGACAGTCTCAAATTTGAGTGGGATTTTTCAGGTAACCGAAGAAACCATTCGCCGCGATCTTGAGAAGCTGGAAGATGAAGGCTTTTTGACCAGAACCTATGGTGGTGCTGTTTTAAATACAGCGATGTTGACGGAGAATATCCATTTTTATAAGCGCGCTTCATCGTTTTATGAAGAGAAGCAGCTTATTGCACGCAAGGCACTACCCTTTATCGACAATAAAACCACCATGGCAGCCGATTCCAGTAGTACCGTAATGGAATTGCTCAAATTGTTACAGGACCGTAGTGACCTGACGTTGCTAACCAACTCGGCGGAAGCGATTCATGTTCTGGCTCAGTCAGAAATTAAAGTCGTTTCAACGGGTGGGGAACTAAACAAAAATACACTTTCACTGCAAGGAAGAATTACTAAAGAGATCATCAGCCGCTATCATGTCGATATCATGGTAATGAGTTGTAAAGGTCTTGATATTAACAGCGGCGCGCTGGACTCTAATGAAGCGGAAGCTGAAATCAAAAAGACAATGATCCGTCAGGCGACAGAAGTTGCGTTATTGGTTGATCACTCTAAGTTTGATCGCAAAGCTTTTGTCCAGTTAGCTGACTTTAGTCATATTAATTACATAATAACTGATAAATCACCGGGTGCAGAGTGGATAGCATTTTGCAAAGACAATAATATCCAGCTGGTGTGGTAATTTTAGCACACGTTGTCAATATTATTTGTTCCTGTGCCTGGAAATAAAATGATGATAAAGATGCGGCAAGTGAATTTGCCGCAATTGCTACCTTTTTTAGCAAATCCGAGGCACCCAATGGAACAATATGATCAAATTGGCGCAAGACTGGACCGCTTGCCTTTGGCCCGGTTTCATTATCGTATATTTGGTATTATAAGCTTTAGTCTGTTATTAACAGGGTTTTTGAGTTACTCCGGTAATGTCGTCTTAGCAAAGCTGGTAAGCAATGGATGGTCAAATAATTTCCTCAATGCCGCCTTTACCTCGGCATTAATGTTTGGTTATTTCATCGGCTCTCTTACCGGTGGGTTCATCGGTGATTACTTTGGGCGGCGCAGGGCGTTTCGCATAAATCTTCTCATCGTCGGTATTGCTGCAACAGGGGCCGCTTTTGTCCCTGATATGTACTGGCTCATCTTCTTTCGCTTCCTGATGGGAACAGGAATGGGGGCGCTGATTATGGTTGGCTATGCCTCATTTACGGAGTTTATCCCCGCGATGGTGCGTGGAAAATGGTCCGCGCGGCTCTCATTTGTTGGTAACTGGTCGCCCATGCTGTCTGCGGCGATAGGTGTGGTGGTTATCGCTTTTTTTAGTTGGCGGATAATGTTTATGTTGGGTGGTATTGGCATACTGTTAGCCTGGCTTCTCTCAGGTAAATACTTTATTGAGTCGCCACGATGGCTGGCAGGGAAAGGGCAAATCGCAGGTGCAGAATGCCAACTTCGTGAAGTAGAGCAGCAAATTGAAAGAGAGAAGAGTATTCGTTTACCCCCGCTTACTTCGTATCAGAGCAACAGCAAGGTTAAAGTAATCAAGGGTACTTTCTGGCTCCTGTTTAAAGGTGAAATGTTACGACGTACATTAGTCGCGATTACTGTTTTAATTGCAATGAACATTTCGCTTTATACCATCACCGTATGGATACCGACCATATTTGTTAACTCCGGCATTGATGTCGATAAATCAATATTAATGACCGCTGTTATTATGATTGGCGCTCCGGTAGGAATATTTATTGCGGCATTAATTATTGATCATTTTCCTCGTCGGTTATTTGGCTCCACCTTACTTATTATTATTGCCGTGTTAGGCTATATCTATTCAATTCAGACTACAGAGTGGGCGATTTTAATCTATGGCCTGGTGATGATCTTCTTTTTATACATGTATGTTTGCTTCGCGTCGGCGGTTTATATCCCGGAGCTTTGGCCAACGCATTTACGCCTGCGCGGTTCGGGTTTCGTTAATGCCGTCGGACGGATCGTCGCAGTCTTCACGCCCTATGGCGTTGCGGCATTATTAACACATTATGGGTCGATCACGGTGTTTATGGTACTTGGTGTCATGTTATTGCTCTGTGCGCTGGTTCTCTCCATTTTTGGCATCGAAACGCGGAAGGTGTCGTTGGAAGAGATTTCTGAGGTGAATTAAATCTTTCGTTGATGGCATCAATTGCCAGATGTGCCACTGACGTGTTTTATTTGGCCTACAATGCCAGTACAGAATTGTAGGCCAGCGTAAAATTACCCCTGCGTCTCTTCCCAGTCTGCCAGCGTATATAGCGTTGCCCCAGCTGCTGACATCTCCATAAACGCGTGCGCACTGTCCTGGGGCTGGATATTCACGCCACGACAACCATCGGTAATCACGTTTACCTTATAACCTAACTGTAACGCGTCCAGCACGGTAAACTTCACGCAATAGTCAGTAGCCAGGCCCATAACGATCAATTCATCGATTTCATGATCGCGTAACCAGTCATCGAGAGAGGTTTTCTGCCGACGGCCGTTATCAAAAAAGGCACTGTAACTGTCAACTAAAGGATTTTCGCCTTTATGGAACACCGCTGCGATCGCTTTTTGGTTCAGTAACGGATGTAATTGTGCGCCTTCACTGTTCTGCACACAGTGATCTGGCCAGAAGGTTTGTGGCAAACCGTCGAGTTGGCCTGGCGTATAAGGCTCTACACCGTGCTGGCTGGCAAAACTGCCGTGATTCGCCGGGTGCCAGTCCTGACTGGCGATAACCGCTTCACCGCGCGACTGGCACCAGTCAATCAGGCGGTTAGCGACATCCACCGTACTGTCACCTTCCGGCACGGCGAGCGCGCCACCAGCACAGAAATCATTTTGTAAATCGACCAGTAACAGGGCGCGAGGGGGCATTGCAGTCTCCTTAATCATCTGGCGTCAGTTCGCCGCGCAGGTTTTGGCTCATGGCCTTGCGAATGGTTTCAGTATCCAGTTCCTGGCTAAGCAGGTAATGCAGTTTGGTTAGCGTGGCTTCTACAGTCATATCTGCACCGCCAATAACGCCAGCATGGGCGAGGGCGTTACCGGTGGCATAACCACCCATATTCACTTTACCGGACATACATTGTGTCAGGTTGACCACCACAATACCGCGATCGCTGGCTTCTTGTAATTCCTGCAGGAAGGCTTTGTTTTGTGGCGCATTACCCACGCCATAGGAGCGCAGAATCAATGCTTTCACCGGTTGGCGCAGAAAATTGCGCACGACGTCAGCAGAAATCCCTGGATAAATCGTCACTACGCCAATTGGTTGTGGGGTGATTGGATGAACGATTAATTCCCCTTCACCGTGCGGGGCGGGTGGCGTATTCAAACGACGAATATGGATACCTGCTTCCAGTAACGGAGGAAGGTTTGGAGAGGCAAACGCATCAAAACCATCGGCATGGGCTTTGGTAGTGCGGTTGCCGCGATACAATCGGTTATTGAAAAAGAGCGTTACTTCGTTGATCGGATAATTCGCCGCAACGTACAACGCATTCAGCAGATTAATTTGTCCGTCAGAGCGTAACTCAGCCAGCGGGATTTGTGACCCTGTCACAATGACCGGTTTACCGAGATTTTCGAGCATGAACGACAGCGCAGAGGCGGTATATGCCATCGTATCGGTGCCGTGCAGAATGACAAAACCATCATAGTCGTCATAGTGCGCTTTAATATCTTCAGCAATATGCTGCCAGTCTTCCGGCGTCATATCTGAAGAATCCATCAGCGGCGTATATTCATGAATGGTGAAATCTGGCATCTCCGGGCGATGGAATTCCGGCATCAGCGCCAGTTGGCGTTGTAGATGACCTGACACCGGTATATAACCCTGCTCGGAACGCCGCATCCCGATGGTCCCGCCCGTGTAGGCGACGTAAATTGATTTCTTTTGCATGATATTGATATGAATGATATCGAAAGAGCAAAAGTATATACGTGAGGCAGGGGGAGCGCACCTGATACTATGCGGATAAGGAAATATGGGGCGAGACAGCGGGAAGAGGATTAAAAATATGGCCGACGATCTGTCGGCCACTCAGTACAAGACTTAACGCACGTTGGCGCAGGTGAGGCAAAACGCATAACGGTTTTGTGGGTCGTTAAACGCGGCCAGCTTGTCACTTTCACTTTTAACGGTAGAGGCTACCGAGGCCAGCGGTGCAGGTAACATGGCCTGGAACGCATCTGGCAACATTGCCCGGACAGAACCAGACATGTTGTCCATCACTTTGTCGAAGAAGGTCGGTTCATCAACGTAGTATTCCAGATGCCACTGTTTCACTTTTGCCAGCTCTGCTGCTTTGGCAACCGCATCATCGAAATCCCCGAGACTATCGACCAGCCCGTTAGCTTTTGCATCCTGACCGGTCCAGACGTGGCCCTGGGCGATTTTATCAATCTGCTCCGGCGTCGAATGACGCGCATCAGCAACCAGCGTGATAAAGCGTTTATAGCCATTCTCAATGCTTAACTGCATCATCTGCTGCGCTTCCGGCGGCAGTGCCCTGGTGATAGAAACATCTGCCAGCGGTGAAGTTGAGACACCATCAGTATGAACACCAATCGAATCCAGACTATTTTCTACGGTGGTGATCACGCCGAAGATACCGATAGAACCGGTCAGGGTGCTGGGGTTAGCCACAATGTAATTAGCTGGCGTAGAAATCCAGTAACCACCAGATGCCGCCATGCCGCCCATCGATACAACCACAGGCTTACCCGCTGCACGGGCTGCTGCCAGTTCAGCGCGAATCACTTCAGACGCGGTAACGCTGCCGCCTGGGCTATTAACACGCAGGACAATCGCTTTCACTTTCGGGTCAAGGCGAGCGTCGCGGATTTGTGCCGCAGTGGTATCACCGCCAACATTCCCCTGAGTTTCCTCGCCATCCATAATTGCGCCATTAGCGAAGACGACACCGATGCTGTCACCGGTATCTGCCGGCGTTTTCAATGCGTAATCGTAATAACTGATGGCGCGATAATTTTTATCAGTCTTACTCCAGCCGAACTCTTTGGTCAGTGCTTTTTCGATTTCCGCACTCGATGCCAGTGCATCGACCAGCTTGTTTTCCAGTGCATATTTCGCGGTATCGCCACCGGTTTTGGTTAAACCCTCAAGCAACCCTTGCGCGCCAGGGAATACCTGCTGAGCAGGGATCTGTCGGTTAGCGGCAACAGTATTCAGATAGTTTTGCCACAGCTCACCAATCCAGCGGCTGTCAGCTTCGCGGGCTGCCGGTGACATGTCATCACGAATAAACGGTTCAACGGCAGATTTATACGTACCCACGCGGAACACATGGGTGGAAACTTTCAGCTTATCCAGCAACGATTTGTAGTACAGACCGTTGGTAGCAAAACCGTGCAAATCCACCACGCCTTGCGGTGACAGCCAAATTTTATTGGCGAAACTGGCGAGATAATATTGCCCCTGGCTGTAGTTCTCGCCGACGGCATAAACCGGTTTCCCGCTGTCACGAAACTCTTTCAGGGCTTTGCCGATGTACTGCATAGACGGTTGGTCGCCGCCTGCGAAGTTTTTCAGATCCATCACGATACCGGTGATATTGCGGTCGTCCTTCGCCTGGCGAATGGTGTTGACGATATCAAACAGTGAGTTTTCCTGCAGACGATCGGAACTGGCACCAAGTAGTTGGCGGCTTAATTTACTAAACCGCTGAGAACTGTCGGGTTTATCGACGATCACACCAGAAATGTCCAGCAGCAGTGCACCACGACTGGCCGTTTCTTTCGAATCACCACCACTGACCTGCATCCAGATCCCCACACCAACCAGTACGAGAAAAATAAAGAACAGGTTAAGTACCATTTCACGGACGAAATTCAGCAGACGCCACGTCCATTTAAAAAATCCGGCAATAAATCGCCAAAGGGTTCGCATGTATTCTCCCAACTTAAGGTCACACCTGTCACAGGCGCAATAGATGTGGTTATCGTAATGACCCAACCGGTACTTGTCAGCAGGAATTGCGGACTGTGCTGTAACAAAATCCACTCTCGTGTTAATTTTGTGAATAAATATCACGACAGGAGTTAATCAAATGGATGCACTCGAACTATTGATCAATCGCCGTAGCGCCTCCCGCCTGGCTGAACCCGCGCCAACGGGTGAACAACTGCAAAACATCCTGCGTGCGGGTATGCGTGCGCCGGACCACAAGTCCATGCAACCGTGGCATTTTTTTGTGATTGAAGGGGAAGGGCGCGAGCGTTTCAGCGCCGTACTGGAACAGGGGGCGATTGCTGCCGGTAGTGATGACAAAGCTATCGACAAAGCCCGTAATGCGCCGTTCCGCGCACCGCTCATCATCACGGTGGTGGCGAAATGCGAAGAAAATCATAAAGTCCCGCGCTGGGAACAGGAAATGTCTGCCGGATGCGCGGTCATGGCGATGCAAATGGCAGCCGTTGCCCAGGGGTTTGGCGGCATCTGGCGCAGTGGCGCATTAACTGAAAGTCCGGTAGTGCGTGAAGCATTCGGTTGCCGTGAGCAGGATAAAATTGTCGGTTTTCTCTACCTCGGTACGCCGCAGCTGAAAGCATCTACGTCGATTAACGTCCCGGACCCGACGCCGTTTGTAACTTATTTCTGATAATTGTCGCGAAACTGTCTGGATTGTGAGCAAAGGCGCAGGAATTCAGACACTCTCACTTATCACTTCACGGAATGAGGGTTACCATACCCGGATTGCATTGACAGGAGATGTCCATGAGCGAGAACTCGATTCGTTTGACCCAATACAGCCACGGAGCTGGTTGCGGCTGTAAAATTTCCCCAAAAGTGTTGGAAACCATCCTGCACAGTGAGCAGGCGAAGTTTGTTGATCCGAATTTGCTTGTGGGTAATGAAACCCGCGACGATGCGGCGGTGTACGATCTGGGCAATGGCACCAGCGTTATCAGTACCACCGACTTCTTTATGCCGATCGTTGATAATCCTTTCGATTTTGGCCGCATTGCGGCGACTAACGCCATCAGCGATATCTTCGCGATGGGGGGCAAACCGATTATGGCGATTGCGATCCTCGGCTGGCCGATTAACAAACTTTCCCCGGAAATTGCCCGCGAAGTAACCGAAGGTGGACGCTATGCATGCCGTCAGGCGGGTATTGCGCTGGCTGGCGGTCACTCCATCGATGCGCCGGAGCCGATTTTTGGTCTGGCGGTAACGGGGATCGTACCGACCGAGCGGGTGAAGAAAAACAGTACCGCACAAGCCGGATGCAAACTGTTCCTGACGAAACCGTTGGGGATCGGCGTTCTTACCACGGCTGAGAAAAAATCACTGTTGAAACCAGAACATCAGGGACTGGCGACGGAAGTGATGTGCCGGATGAACATCGCAGGCGCGTCCTTTGCCAACATCGAAGGCGTAAAAGCGATGACCGACGTTACTGGTTTTGGTCTGCTGGGTCATTTGAGCGAAATGTGTCAGGGCGCAGGTGTGCAGGCGCGCGTTGACTATGACGCGATCCCAAAATTGCCGGGGGTTGAAGAGTACATTAAGTTGGGCGCAGTGCCTGGCGGCACCGAACGTAACTTTGCCAGCTACGGTCATCTGATGGGTGAAATGCCGCGTGAAGTGCGCGATTTGCTGTGCGATCCGCAAACTTCTGGCGGTTTGCTGCTGGCGGTCATGCCGGAAGCAGAAAATGAGGTTAAAGCTACAGCCGCCGAGTTTGGCATTGAACTGACGGCGATTGGCGAACTGGTGCCAGCGCGCGGCGGTCGTGCCATGGTTGAGATCCGTTAATTCAATGCGGTTGTTTATTGCCGAAAAACCGAGTCTGGCGCGCGCCATTGCTGATGTCCTGCCCAAACCGCACCGTAAAGGCGATGGCTTTATCGAGTGCGGTAATGGTCAGGTGGTGACCTGGTGTATCGGTCACCTGCTTGAGCAGGCGCAGCCAGACGCCTACGACAGCCGCTATGCGCGCTGGAATCTTGCGGATTTGCCGATTGTCCCGGAAAAGTGGCAATTACAGCCCCGACCCTCCGTGACCAAACAACTTAACGTCATCAAACGGTTCCTGCATGAAGCCAGCGAAATCGTTCACGCCGGGGACCCGGATCGCGAAGGGCAACTGCTGGTGGATGAAGTGCTGGACTATCTACAACTGGCACCGGAAAAGCGCCAGCAGGTGCAGCGTTGCTTGATAAACGACCTGAACCCGCAGGCGGTTGAGCGGGCGATCGACCGTCTTCGTTCCAACAGTGAGTTTGTGCCATTGTGCGTTTCTGCGCTGGCGCGAGCGCGTGCCGACTGGCTATACGGCATCAACATGACCCGTGCGTATACCATTCTCGGTCGCAATGCCGGTTATCAGGGCGTACTTTCCGTGGGACGCGTGCAGACACCCGTGCTCGGGCTGGTGGTGCGCCGCGATGAAGAGATTGAAAACTTCGTGGCGAAAGACTTCTTTGAAGTCAAAGCGCATATCGTGACACCTGCCGATGAGCGGTTTACCGCTATCTGGCAACCGAGCGAAGCGTGTGAACCGTACCAGGATGAAGAAGGGCGCTTGTTACATCGTCCACTGGCGGAGCATGTGGTTAACCGCATTAGTGGTCAACCGGCTATAGTCACCAGCTATAACGATAAACGGGAATCAGAATCCGCGCCGCTGCCGTTTTCGCTTTCGGCGTTGCAGATTGAAGCGGCAAAACGCTTTGGTCTGAGCGCGCAGAACGTGCTTGATATCTGCCAGAAGCTGTACGAAACGCACAAGCTAATCACTTATCCGCGTTCCGATTGTCGCTATTTGCCAGAAGAACATTTTGCCGGACGCCACGCGGTGATGAATGCCATCAGCGTTCATGTACCGGATCTGTTGCCGCAGCCAGTGGTAGATCCAGATATACGCAACCGCTGTTGGGATGACAAAAAGGTCGATGCGCACCACGCCATCATTCCGACCGCACGGAGTTCTGCGATCAACCTGACGGAGAACGAAGCGAAGGTCTATAACCTGATTGCCCGTCAGTATCTGATGCAGTTCTGCCCGGATGCGGTGTTCCGCAAGTGTGTTATCGAACTGGACATTGCCAAAGGCAAATTTGTCGCTAAAGCCCGTTTTCTTGCTGAAGCAGGCTGGCGCACGCTGTTAGGCAGCAAAGAGCGCGATGAAGAAAACGACGGTACGCCATTGCCTGTGGTGGCGAAAGGCGATGAGTTGCTGTGTGAAAAAGGTGAAGTGGTAGAGCGGCAAACCCAGCCGCCTCGCCATTTTACCGATGCAACACTGCTTTCGGCGATGACCGGGATCGCGCGCTTTGTGCAGGACAAAGATCTGAAAAAGATCCTTCGTGCGACCGATGGTCTGGGGACAGAAGCAACGCGTGCCGGGATTATTGAACTGTTGTTCAAGCGTGGTTTCCTCACCAAAAAAGGGCGCTATATCCACTCCACCGACGCCGGAAAAGCGCTATTCCATTCGCTGCCAGAAATGGCTACGCGACCGGACATGACCGCGCACTGGGAATCGGTGCTGACGCAAATCAGCGAAAAGCAGTGTCGCTATCAGGACTTTATGCAGCCGCTGGTGGGGACGCTATATCAGCTTATTGATCAAGCCAAACGTACTCCGGTGCGGCAGTTTCGCGGCATTGTGGCTCCGGGCAGTGGTGGCAGTGCTGATAAGAAAAAGGCTGCACCGCGTAAACGTAGTGCGAAAAAAAGTCCGCCAGCAGATGAAGCCGGAAGCGGGGCGATAGCGTAAGCGAGCGAATCTTTCGTGCTATTCGAGTCATATTCTGAAATATCCAGCGGATCAAGAAAATTCGTTGGATATTTTTTTTGCATGGATAAAATTATCGCCTCTAAAGTATGTAATAACAGGGAATGTGATGAAAAAAGTTTTATTACAAAACCATCCTGGGAGCGAGAAGTATTCTTTTAATGGCTGGGAAATATTTAATAGTAATTTTGAACGGATGATTAAAGAAAATAAGGCCATGCTGCTTTGTAAGTGGGGGGTTATTTAACATGTGTTGTCGCTGTAATGTTTGTATTCGCAGCGATAACATCCAACGGTTTGAATGAAAGAGGCCTGATTACTGCGGGATGCTCTTTTCTTTATCTATTAATTACGATGGGGCTTATTGTTCGGGCCGGTTTTAAAGCAAAAAAAGAACAACTGCATTATTATCAGGCTAAAGGTATTGAGCCGCTCAGTATCGAGAAGTTACAGGCGCTACAATTGATCGCACCTTATCGATTCTATCATAAGCAATGGTCTGAAACGCTGGAGTTCTGGCCGCGAAAGCCTGAACCTGGCAAAGATACCTTCCAATATCATGTGCTTCCTTTTGACTCGATCGATATCATAAGTAAAAGACGCGAGTCTTTAGAGGATCAATGGGGTATCGAAGATAGCGAAAGTTATTGTGCCTTAATGGAGCATTTTCTTTCTGGCGACCATGGAGCCAATACCTTTAAAGCAAACATGGAGGAAGCCCCAGAGCAGGTTATCGCCTTGTTGAATAAATTTGCTGTTTTTCCCTCAGACTATATCTCTGATTGCGCTAATCATAGCTCCGGTAAATCCTCGGCGAAGCTAATATGGGCGGCGGAATTATCATGGATGATCTCGATATCAAGCACAGCTTTTCAAAACGGGACAATTGAAGAAGAACTGGCCTGGCATTATATAATGCTTGCTTCTCGAAAGGCGCACGAGTTGTTCGAAAGCGAAGAAGATTATCAAAAAAATAGTCTAATGGGATTTCTTTACTGGCATATCTGCTGCTATCGCAGAAAGTTAACGGATGCTGAACTTGAAGCGTGTTATCGTTACGACAAGCAGTTTTGGGAGCACTACAGTAAGAAATGCCGTTGGCCCATAAGAAATGTTCCCTGGGGAGCATCATCCGTTAAATACTCATAAAAGCCTGAAATATTGCCGGGGGCGCTGCGCTTGCCCGGCCTACATTAGAGCGTAACTGCAATGAATTATGCCCATTTGTAGGCCTGATAAGCGTAGCGCCATCAGGCGTTTACAACTTAAATCACACCCTGCGCCAGCATCGCATCGGCAACCTTCACAAAACCGGCAATGTTCGCGCCCTGCACGTAGTTTGTTTGCTCACCTTCACCACCATGCTCAACACAGGCATGGTGGATATCCAGCATGATGTGATGCAAACGTGCGTCAACTTTCTCGGCTTTCCAGCCCAGGCGCGCAGCGTTTTGTGCCATTTCCAGGCCTGACGTTGCTACACCGCCAGCATTAGCCGCTTTACCTGGTGCAAACAGTACGCCTGCCTGCTGGAACAGTTCAGTCGCTTCGATGGTGGTCGGCATATTTGCCCCTTCGGCGACGGCTTTAACGCCATTGGCGATAAGCTGATGCGCGGCGTCAACATCCAGTTCGTTCTGGGTGGCGCAAGGCAGGGCGATATCAACCGGTACAGACCACGGCTGTTGGCCTTCGAGATAGACCAGATCAAATTCTTTGGCGTAATCTGCCACTCGACCATCGCGGCTGGCTTTGATTTCGATAAGACGCGCCAGTTTCTCTTTCGTGAATCCGCTTTCATCAACTACAGTGCCGCTGGAGTCTGACGCAGTGATCACACGAGCACCAAATTCCATCGCTTTTTCGATAGCGTACTGGGCGACGTTGCCGGAGCCAGAAACGGAAACGCGCATCCCTTCAAAACCCATACCGTGGCGTTTTAGCATTGCTTCGGTGAAATAAACCAGACCGTAGCCGGTAGCTTCCGGGCGAATAAGACTGCCGCCAAATGAAAGGCCCTTACCGGTGAAGACGCAGGCGGTATTGTTGGAGAGCTTTTTCATCATCCCCGCCATAAAGCCGACTTCACGACCACCAACCCCGATATCACCTGCCGGAACGTCGGTATCCGCGCCCAGGTGGCGATACAGTTCAGTCATCAGCGCCTGGCAGAAACGCATCACTTCGCCTTCGCTTTTCCCTTTCGGGTCGAAATCGCTGCCGCCTTTACCTCCGCCCATCGGCAGAGTAGTCAGGGCATTTTTGAAGGTTTGTTCGAAGCCGAGGAATTTGAGAATGGAGAGGTTAACTGACGGATGGAAGCGCATACCGCCTTTGTACGGGCCGATGGCAGAGCTGAACTGCACACGCCATGCACGGTTGACCTGTACCTGGTTGCGATCATCAACCCATACCACGCGAAACTGGATCACGCGCTCCGGTTCAACCAGACGCTCCAGTAATGACATCTGGCGATATTTTGGATTTTGTTCAAGAAAAGGCCAGAGTGTGGTCATTACTTCACGAACGGCTTGCGCGAACTCGGTTTGATTCGGGTCGCGCTTTTGGACATGGTTGAGGAATGACTCCAGAGAATATGTCTGATCCATAGATATAAAACCCTTATATATTAATACGATTGTGCTTATGTTGTTTATGTCATGTGCTTTTGCAGTTTTCGACTATACCATCAAGAATGTGACGGTAAGCAAGAAAAAAATGACCCAGGAAAGCAAATTAATAACGAGAGTAATCTCATAACCAAATGCGATAACTCAGACGCTAAAGTTTTGCCACCCGGCTACCGTTATCAGTAGCAGAGACAATAACGTTAAGGAGTTCCCTGTGAGTCGAGCATTGTTCGCCGTAGTATTAGCATTTCCATTAATTGCACTGGCTAACCCGCATTATCGTCCGGACGTGGAGGTAAACGTACCGCCAGAAGTGTTCAGTTCAGGCGGGCAGTCAGCGCAGCCCTGTACTCAGTGCTGTGTTTATCAGGATAAAAATTATTCTGAAGGAGCGGTAATTAAAGCCGAGGGAATACTGCTGCAATGCCAGCGTGATGACAAAACCCTTAACACTAATCCGCTGGTCTGGCAGCGCGTAAAGCCATAAATGCCTCTAATAGTGGAATGTCAGCAGGGGCCAGCGGATATTGCAGCGCCTCTTCAGGTGAGCACCAGACCAGCGCCTGATGTTCATGTGCCTGTAACGTCCCGTGGAAGTCGGGTACGTGCCAGGCATGAAGATGGATAATCCGCCCCGAAACTTCTCGCTGATGGCTGGCAACATACTCACCCACAGTTGCTTCGATGCCCAATTCTTCGTTTAACTCACGCACCAGCGCCTGCTGCTGGCTTTCATCCAGCTCGACTTTACCACCGGCAAACTCCCATAATCCCGCCTGATCGCTCTGGGCGGGGCGTTGCGCGAGTAAAATTTTGCCATCACGTTCAATGATGGCGGCAACAACTTCAATCATTTTCATAAATTACACACGGGCAGATAAGCGAAAAATGCCATAATATCCGCACTGTTGCTCAATCAGAAAGGCTTTATATTTAAGGAGTGCCTGTGCTAGACCGCCATCTTCATCCCCGGATTAAACCGTTGTTGCATCAGTGCGTGCGGGTTCTTGATAAACCGGGCATTACGCCAGATGGTTTAACATTAGTGGGATTTGCCATCGGCGTGCTGGCTCTGCCGTTTCTGGCTCTGGGCTGGTATCTGGCGGCGCTAGTCGTCATTTTGTTGAATCGTCTGCTTGATGGTCTGGATGGCGCACTGGCGCGGCGCAGAGGGCTTACCGACGCGGGCGGCTTTCTCGATATTTCTCTCGATTTTCTTTTTTACGCGCTGGTGCCTTTTGGGTTTATCCTCGCCGCACCGCAGCAAAACGCCCTGGCAGGCGGCTGGCTGCTGTTTGCGTTTATCGGCACGGGTAGCAGTTTTCTCGCTTTTGCTGCGCTGGCGGCGAAACATCAGATTGATAATCCCGGTTATGCGCATAAATCGTTTTATTATCTGGGGGGATTAACCGAAGGCACAGAAACGATCTTACTGTTTGTGCTGGGATGTTTATTCCCTGCATGGTTTGCGTGGTTTGCGTGGATCTTCGGTGCGTTGTGCTGGATGACGACCTTTACGCGGGTGTGGAGTGGGTATCTGACGCTGAAGTCGCTCCAGCGTCAGTAATTGCAATGTTATTTGCTGCTGTCCGGGCCGCGTTCACCGGTTGCTACCGGATTTTTTGGATCGCTGCTCCATTCGTACCAGCCGCCGTCGTAAACGGAGACGTTATTCCAGCCCATTGCTCGTGCGTACATAAAGGTTTCGGACGCGCGCCAGCCGGTGCCGCAGTAGAATGAAACTTGCTGATCTGGTTTGATATTCCATGCTTTCCACATAGCGGTAATATCATCGGCGCTACGCATGGTGCCATCCGGGTTATGGAAATCTTCCATATGCGTCGAGTCGCTACCAGCGTGTCCCCAACGTGCTCCGGCTATTTCACCTTTTGGTTTAATATAGCTGTAACCGCTGGTCGTACCGATAAACTCCGGCCACGAACGAATGCTCACCAGCGATGCATCCTGGCGATGCAGCAGTCCACGGGCCTGTTCCATATCGAGCATCAACTGCGGTTGTGCCGGGATCTTCACGCCGAAATCCGGTTCCGCTTTCACTTTCGGTGGCGTTCCTCGCTCAACAGGCAGTCCCGCGTCGGACCAGGTTTGCCAGCCGCCATCCAGCAGGCGCACATCTTTCACGCCGGCATAAAGCATAATCTGCGCCACACGCGCTGCAGCGTATACGTCACGCCCGTACAGAATGACCGTGGTGTCATGGCGAATGCCGTGTTTTGCCAGCATCGCTTTTAGTTGTTCATCAGAAACTTTGTTCCACAGCGGTTCACTTTCCACTTCGTTGGTATCGATGTAGTCAGCGCCGGGAATATGGCTGATAAGGTAAAGCTTAGGAGCGCCCCAGGCCGCTTCAATGACTTTCCAGTCACCGGCAGGTTTCGCCGTAACCTCTTTACCTTGTTGCAGGTCGTGCAGCCATTGCGGATAAACCAGCTGCTCAAAGTGCGGCAGTTTTTGTAGACGGGAAGGTTCGCTTAGCGCGTCACTCAGAATGGAGATATGCGTAAAACCTGCTTTTTGCAGTCGCGTTTTGACGGCGTCGACATCTTTGCCATTACCGTACAGCGCCACCGGGGCATCGGCTTTCAGGTTATGTTGCTTGATCCACGCGTTGAGC
Source organism: Shigella dysenteriae (assembly GCF_022354085.1). Classification (NCBI taxonomy): domain Bacteria; kingdom Pseudomonadati; phylum Pseudomonadota; class Gammaproteobacteria; order Enterobacterales; family Enterobacteriaceae; genus Shigella; species Shigella dysenteriae. The sequence continues at coordinate 2,621,786 of NZ_CP055055.1, read as the reverse complement.
TGTTCGGTGCTCATTTTGTCGAGCCAGTTAGCAGAGAGGTTTAAGGCGGCAGGTTCATGACCAGAAGGGCCATTTAAGGTTTGTGGCCAGCCGTTATAAAACGCGCTGGGGCGAGTATCTATCGCTTTGCCATTTTGTTGTTGAAGCTGGTCAAGTGTAAGAGGCTTCGCCAGTTCAGCGGCCCACGAAGAAGCGCAAGCCAGCCCTAAAGCCATTGCCAGCGCGGTCATTTGAGAAACACGTTTCATCGAAAATCCCGACATTGTAGTTTTGAGTGCGCCATTCTGAACTGACGCATTGGGAAAAACTTTGCGTTATCGCAGTTTGTTGTAATTTTCTGACCACTGCGCCATATCCAGAACAGAACTATCAGCAGGAACATCCTGGAGATCGTGCGTTACCTGAACGACGGGGATCGCCAGTTCGCGAACTTCGCTGAACACCCACTGGCGAAAATTATCACGTAGAGCCACATCAAGACGGCTGAATGGCTCATCCAGTAGCAACGCTTTTGGCTGAGCGAGAAGGGCGCGAAGCAGAGCAACGCGCGCTCGCTGACCGCCAGACAAAGTGGCAGGATCCTGATGGAAAGCTCCGTCAAGGCCTGAACGCTCAAGTGCATCATTCACGGCATTACGTCGGGCATTCCCCTTAAGTGTCGCCGGTAGCGCCAGCAGTAAATTTTGCCCGACACTGAACTGGTCAAATAACAGTGCATCCTGAAAAAGAATGCCAATCTGACGCTGTGCGGTGGGTAGCATGTCAATCCGTTGCTCATTGAGCCATAGCTCACCTGTACAAGAAAACTGTCCGGGCAGTGCACCAATCATCCATGAAAACAGAGTGGATTTTCCACAGCCAGACGGCCCCATTAACGTGACAATGTCACCTTTATCCACCGTAAAGTTAACGTTTGTCAGCAAGCAACTTTCTGGTAAACGTAGCGAAACATTTTTCACGCAGAGCATTAGCGGAGTCCTTGTCTGACATAATCTACCCATTTTGCGACTAACGCGGTCAGGGCAAAAATAGTAAGCGGTAATAGCAGTTGCCATAAAGCCTGGGCGGCGAGAATACCGTTGCTGCCGCCGCTGCTTAATGCCACCGCCTCAGTGGTGAGCGTCGGAAAACGCCCCGCGCCCAGCCACAGCGTCGGCATATACTGCGCAATACTGACTGAAAATCCCACCGCGAAGGCAATCAGCGTAGGGCGTAGCATAAGCGGACATTTCACGTAAAAGAAGATTTTGGCCCGCGACCAGCCCAGTGTTTGTGCAATCAAAATTAACCGTGAATCAATGCGCTGCCAGGCGGGTTGCAGGATAAACAGCATCCACGGCATTACCCACAGCAGATGCCCCCAGACCACCGCCGTCCAGCTTCCATCCATGTTCAGCCATAGCGCCAGCGTGTACTGGCCCGCCACCAGCGGCAGTGCCGGTAATAAAATGGGCAACCATAGCCACAACTGGCGACGCTGTGGCCCCCATTCCATCCACAGCAGTAACAGGAGCAAAGCGATGAATGTCGCCACCAGCCCCATTGTCAGGCTGTTGATGAGCGCTTCACTATTGATCGTCGACTGATCCGCGAGGATCGCCAGCAGAACCACACACAGCACACCGGTCAAGGGTAAAAAACTCGCCAGGGTAATGCCTGGCAATAAAGGCGTGGCAGGCTTACGAACGCCATCTACGCGGGGAATAGTACGCCGCCAGGTACACCATAGCAGATAGCCCAGCAAAACGTAGGCGGCGAGTAACAACATCAGCAGCAGGCTGGCGAGTGCGCCTTTCGTTTGTTGATCGGCGTCGCCCTGAGTTAACCACTGCCAGCTAATTACTGCCAGCGTCGGTGGATTACCTGGCCCAAGAATAATCGCCACATCTACGACCGACAGCGACCAGGCAACAATCGCCAGCATCGCCATTGCCAGCGCAGGCGCGACGGAGGGCAACAGCAGCCAGTTCAGGCATTGCCAGCGGCTGTAGCCCAGCGAATCCAGCACGATGACTTGCTGTAAAAGCCGTTTTTCACTCAATACCGCTGCTAAGATCCACAGCAGAAATGCGCTTTCTTTCACCGCCAGCGTGAAGCCCAGCCCAATACCCAATTTGTCCATTGGCGGAGTGAAATACGGGAAATAGTCATAAAGCAGCCCTCCGTCAGCAAAGAGCAGAAGGGCGCTGGTGGCAAAAGCCACATGGGGAATGGCGAGCAGCCACGGCAGACGGGTGCACATACGCTGCCATTTCGGCCCAGGCCACAGCGCCACAATCACCAGCAGGGCAATCAACAACGCCCCGACCGCCGCGATGGTTGTCGACACCAGCGTTGCCAGTAATGCCTGCGGTAACTGTGGATCGGCAAATAACGCCTGCCAGTGTGTCAACGACAAAGCAGGCGATATCAGCGTGAGAGCTGCCGGGATCAGCGGTGCATAAATCACCGCCACCATCGCCCACAGCAAAAAGATTAATGCGTACCGTAACGGTGTAGCCATTCTTGTTCCAGCGCATTTACCCAACCTGCGTGCGGTTCAGCCAGTACCGGCGGCAGATCTTGCGGCATTCTTGATTGCAATGTTTCGCGCTGCCCATCAGGCAGTTTTTGCGGATCGAGAACAGAAGGATCGCCCCAGACAGCGGGATCTGCTTTACGCAATTGCGCATCGGGTGAGAGCAAGAAATTGGCAACTACCTTCGCCGCAGCACTGGCATTCGCGTTGGCAGGAATGGTGACGAAATGCACGTTGCCAATCATCCCCTCGCGAAAGCCAAAACTGTAACTGCTTGCAGGCAAATCGCCGCTGGCGATTTTTTGCTGCGCATGCGCGGGGTTAAAGGTCAGCGACAGGCGCAATGTGCCGGCTTTCAGCAGAGCATCCATCCGCGCGGGCGAAGGCGGGAAATCCTTTCCTTCGCGCCACAAATACGGATGCAGCGCATCAAGATATTGCCACAAGGGAGCAGTGACACGGGCGAAAGTCGCATCGTCCGGCGCTTCTTTTAATGCGGCGGGATCGGGCGTCAGCATAATCAGCAACTGTTCAAGAAACGCCGTGCCGGTAAAGTCCGGTGGGCGCGGATAGGTAACCGTGCCGGGATTGGCTTTAGTAAACTCCAGTAAGGCTTGCGGCGTTTGTGGTGGCTGTGGCGTAACATCGCGGCGGGCGATAAATGTCAGTTGTGCGCCCCCCCAGGGCGATTCAGCCCCTTCTGTAGGCACTGAAAAATCTTCCCGCACCGGCAGCTGTGTGTCGACATAGCGCCAGTTGGGCAGAGTCTCTGCCCAGTCGGTTTGCAGTAAATTGGCCTCTTTTAAGGTGCTGAAGTTTTCGCCGTTCACCCAGAGCAGATCCACCGAACCGCCCGTTTTACGTCCGGCTGCGGCTTCGGTCTGAATGCGCTTCACCGCGTCTGCGGCATCCGCCAGACGGACAATCTTCAGGTTTATAGCGTAATGGGTTTTCATCTCGCCGCTCACCCAGTCGAGATAGCGGTTAATTGCGGTATCGCCGCCCCAGGCGTTAAACCAGACAGTTTGCCCTTTGGCCTCATTTTTAATTTCTTGCCAGTCACTGGCATGTGTTGCCAGAGAAAACAGCGATAACAATCCCAGCAACCACCCACAATGGCGCATCATCTCTCCTTAAGAACGTTTTTCCGGAATACGGCACAGTCCCTGAGCGGGAATGTCCATGGCAGAATTAAAACGAGCCGACAGGTTTTGCAGGCCGATCAATGCCGTCAGTTCGGTGAGCGCCTGAGCGTCAAAATGCGCAGCCAGTCGGGTACGCAGGGCATCATCGACCGTTGGCGGCGTTACGCTTGCGGCTTCGGCGTACTCCAGCGCCAGCCGTTCTTCATCGCTAAAGAGCGGGCTTTGCCGCCAGTCAGCCACTGCCAGCAGTTTATCGCTGCTGCCGGTGCGCTCGGCGACTTTCATACTGGTGATATCCACACAAAACTCACACAGGCACATTTGCGCAATGCGCGCGCTGACAAGCGATCGTACCACTGGATCGAGCGGTGAGCGTTTGCGCTCCAGCCAGCCAACAAACATCGACACCAGATAAAAGATAAACGGGATCCGCCCCCACCAGCGAATGGGGCTTAGCACCTCGCCGTAATGGCGACGATGCAGCCACGCCTGCGGACGTAAAATGAAAGGAATTTTGCTAAGCGGCGGTAAACCCATCAGGCATTCCTCTTCTGGCGCTCAAGCCATATTTTCTTCGCCATAAAAATCACCACGGTCAGGGCAAACAGAATAAACAGTCCGGTGACAAACCAGAAGGTACCGCCTGTTAACATGCTGCCCGCCCAGGAATAAACAATAGTCGCCGGTAACTGACCAAGCCCGGTGGCGATAAAAAACGAGCGAAAACGTATTGAAGTCAAACCGGCAGCATAGCTGATTGGATCGAAAGGGACAAAAGGCAATAACCGACAGACCAGGATGGTGTGTTTGCCGTAGCGAGTGAAAAAGCCGTCCATACTGTCAAGTACGGTTTTGCCGGTTAATTTTTCCACCACTTCGCGGCCCATCACTCTGGCGATAAAAAAGCACAGTGCCGCGCCGGCCATCGAACTGGTCCACGACAGCAAGCCGCCCCAGAACGCGCCAAACAGCGACGCATTGGCAAAGGTGATCAAAAACGCAGGTAGCGGTGCAGCAATGGCCTGTAAAATCATCAACAAGAACGAGACAACTGCCGCCAGTGCGCCGTAAGACTGAATAAAGCGTTCTATACCCTGTTGGTCCACGGCGGCAAACGCCGCAACGCTGCGATTGATAAACTCATGGACGCCGGGAAGCAGCGCCCATGCCAGCAGCATAGCGAACAACAGGATGATGAGGGTTATACGGTAGTACCAGATTTTACGCGATTGCATCTTCATCATCCTTTATCCTGGCTTTATTCGGTGATTTTAAAGGTAACCGTTGCCAGCGTGTTATCCGCCGGGAGAACCGAGGCATTGCCTTTGAATTTAACTTCACCTCGTTTTTCAACCGCACCATAAGTGTATGTTGCATTGCTGACGATGCCGACCGGGCAGCTATCCAGACACACCAGGCAACCCGTTTTCTTCTCTTCTGCTGCCGTTAAATTACCGCCAAAGCGCATGTCCAGTTTCTTGCCATTACTGTCAACAATCACTTCATCGAAGGAATACGTTTTTGCCGCCCCTTGCCAGTTGACCGAAATATCCAGTTTGCTGCCCGTGACATGAGTCGTTTCTTTATTATCCATCGTCATGTTTTCGCCCGGCGTACCACCTGCCTCTTTCAGGGCTTCATAAAATGCTTTCGGGGTCGCATAACCCATAAACAGCGATTTATGTCCGTTGGAGCCATCTTTAAACACAATACCGTGACGAGTGTCGTCGGTGAGGAAACGACCATTAATTTGCACCAGCATGGTTACCGTATGGTTATTGGCATCGACGCGCAGCGGTTGGCTGTTCGAAAGTCCGTCGTATTCCACTTTTGCCGCCGTATTCTCTTTTTGATCGCAGCCGCTAAGCCCAGCAACAGCCAGTAAGCAGAGTGCAGTCAGTCCTTTTTTCCATGACACTGAATAATGTTGCAACATCGTTCTATCCTTCATTTTTTGGGTGAGTAAGTGGGTTGCGGCGCGAAGCAGACAGATCCACATGTTTGTGTCGGGCGTAGAGTTTGGCGAGCTGGACGAGAATAAACAGCGCCAGGCCCGCCAGACAGAGTTGTAAAATAAAGCGCAGCGTAATGCCTTCATTGGCGAGATCGCTTGCCATCACGGTATAAATTACGATTCCGGGCAGGGTGGTTAATGCCGAAATAAGGGTATAGGGCCAGAAAGCAATAGCGGTTAATCCGTAAGCGTAATTTTGAATATTGTACGGAAACAGCGGAATTAAGCGGGTCAGAATAAGAAAATCGATGCCGTTACGCGCAATGCCTTTTTCTATAGCCTTGAAGGTATGGCTATGGCCCACGTATTTCAGCAGTAAATCACGTCCCATCCAGCGCGCCAGCAGGAATGAGCACGAGGAGGCCAGCGTAGCGGCAATTAATGAGAGTAGTGTCCCTAAGAGCGGGCCAAAAACTATTCCTCCCGCGATCACCAGTATGCTTCCTGGTAACAGAAAGAGGGTGGCAATGATGAATAACAGAATATAGAGGCTATAACCGAACAATCCGCTCTGGCGAATGAGTGTCTGTAAGTGGGGTAAATCGGTGAGCAGATCGAATAAACCGAAAGCGTGGATAGCGTAAATGACCAGCGCAAAAATAAGACAGGCAAAAAGAAATTTACGCTCAGCGTTCATCGTGGAGTTTCCTATATCAAACTTGATAATAGAGAAGTGGTCAGACAACTAAAAACGCAGTGACGGTATAACAAAGGACGGCAGGCAACAAATCATTACTGACAGTTTGTTGATTTTTCTCAAGGTTAATTCTCCTGACCCAGTTTGAGCCAGGAGAGCTGCTAAATTAGCGGCGGAAGGTCGCCCAGACGGGGGCGTGATCGGACGGTTTTTCCATGCTGCGGATTTCATAGTCGATGCCGGTTTCTACGCAACATTCTGCCAGCGGTTGGCTGGCGAGCAGCAGGTCGATGCGCAGACCACGGTTATCGTCAAAACCTTTTGAGCGGTAATCAAACCATGAGAAACGATCTGCTGTTTGCGGATTCGCATGGCGGAAGGTATCAACCAATCCCCAGCTCATCAGTCTCTCCATCCATTCGCGTTCCTCCGGAAGGAAAGAACATTTTCCGGTACGCAGCCAGCGCTTACGGTTCTCTTCGCCAATGCCAATATCCAGGTCGCCAGGACTGATATTCATATCGCCCATAATCAGCACCGGATTTTCACGCTTGAGTTCGGTTTCCAGGTAGTTTTGCAGATTCTGATAAAACTGCGCCTTTGCCGGGAATTTTATCGGATGGTCGCGGCTTTCACCCTGCGGGAAGTAACCGTTGATCACGGTGACATTGCCCAGCGGCGAGGGGATTTCCGCCATAATAATCCGCCGCTGCGCCTCTTCTTCGTCACCGGGAAAGCCGCGACGCACGGCAATCGGCGTCTCTTTGGTCAGCAGCGCCACGCCATAATGGCCTTTCTGCCCGTGATAAAACACGTTGTAGCCGAGCTTCGCCACCTCTTCGAGGGGAAACATATCGTCATGAACTTTTGTCTCCTGCAGGCCAATCACATCCGGTTGGTGCTTTTCGACGATGGCTTCAAGCTGGTGGGGTCTGGCGCGCAGGCCGTTGATATTAAAAGAGACAAATTTCATAGTCGCTGCCATTTATTCAGATAAAGAGTGCGTGGATGGTAGCAGAATTTCGCTTTGCTTACCGCCTGTTGTTAAGTGATTTGATCGATGGTTGTTAATGATGTCAACGATGGCGCAAAAAATGCCCGCTTTTGGTGCGCGCTGCGTCAGAATGGCGCAGTAATTTCCAGTAAATTTCGTCAATGATCACAATTCCAGAATTATATTTTACTTCTGCATAACATTGCGTTTTTTATTCTTTTTATTCACCCACATCGCAAACGTATTCACTTTATATGCACTTTAAATGCATATGGTTTGGTTATAACTCCTTGATTTCCAGTTGGCCTCCGCCGTTTATGCACTTTTATCACTGGCTGGCACGAACCCTGCAATCTACATTTACAGCGCAAACATTACTTATTATTAACATATAAATAACGAATTATTTACTGTAGAGGTCGCTATGTCTCAGCCAATTACGCGTGAAAACTTTGATGAATGGATGATACCTGTTTACGCTCCGGCACCCTTTATACCGGTACGTGGCGAAGGTTCGCGCTTGTGGGATCAGCAGGGGAAAGAGTATATCGACTTCGCGGGTGGCATTGCGGTGAACGCGCTGGGCCATGCGCATCCGGAACTGCGTGAAGCGCTGAACGAACAGGCGAGTAAGTTCTGGCATACCGGCAACGGTTACACCAACGAGCCGGTACTGCAACTGGCGAAAAAATTGATCGACGCCACGTTTGCCGATCGCGTCTTCTTTTGTAACTCCGGTGCGGAAGCCAATGAAGCGGCGCTAAAACTGGCGCGTAAATTCGCTCACGACCGCTACGGCAGCCATAAGAGCGGTATCGTGGCGTTTAAAAATGCGTTTCATGGTCGCACGCTGTTTACTGTCAGTGCGGGTGGGCAGCCAGCCTATTCACAGGATTTTGCGCCACTGCCGCCGGATATTCGTCATGCTGCATATAACGATATTAACTCTGCCAGCGCGCTGATTGACGATTCTACCTGTGCGGTGATTGTCGAACCCATCCAGGGGGAAGGCGGTGTGGTGCCAGCCAGCAACGCATTTTTACAAGGTCTGCGTGAATTGTGTGATCGCCACAATGCGTTGTTGATTTTTGATGAAGTACAAACCGGCGTCGGGCGCACCGGGGAACTGTATGCCTATATGCACTACGGCGTGACGCCTGATCTGTTAACTACCGCCAAAGCGCTGGGCGGCGGTTTCCCGGTCGGTGCGTTGTTAGCAACCGAAGACTGCGCCAGCGTGATGACCGTTGGCACTCATGGCACCACCTATGGCGGCAATCCGCTGGCCTCGGCGGTGGCAGGCAAAGTGCTGGAGCTCATCAATACGCCAGAGATGCTTAACGGGGTTAAGCAACGTCACGACTGGTTTGTTGAGCGTCTTAATATTATTAATCACCGCTATGGTTTGTTCAGTGAAGTTCGCGGCTTAGGTTTGCTGATTGGCTGTGTACTGAATGCCGATTACGCCGGGCAAGCGAAACAGATCTCTCAGGAAGCGGCGAAAGCAGGCGTGATGGTACTGATTGCGGGTGGCAACGTGGTGCGTTTTGCGCCTGCGCTCAATGTCAGCGAAGAAGAGGTGACGACCGGACTGGATCGCTTTGCAGTTGCTTGCGAACACTTTGTTAGCCGAGGTTCATCATGATGGTCATCCGTCCCGTTGAGCGCTCAGATGTCTCGGCGCTGATGCAGCTTGCCAGCAAAACGGGCGGCGGCCTGACGTCGCTTCCCGCCAATGAAGCCACGCTTTCGGCGCGTATCGAAAGGGCAATCAAAACCTGGCAAGGCGAACTGCCTAAAAGTGAGCAGGGTTATGTGTTCGTGCTGGAAGATAGCGAGACAGGCACCGTGGCGGGGATTTGTGCCATTGAGGTGGCAGTTGGGCTGAACGATCCCTGGTACAACTATCGCGTCGGCACGCTGGTTCACGCTTCGAAAGAGCTGAATGTCTATAACGCATTGCCGACGTTGTTTCTCAGTAACGATCACACCGGCAGCAGCGAGCTGTGCACGCTGTTTCTCGACCCGGACTGGCGCAAAGAGGGCAACGGCTATTTGCTGTCGAAATCGCGCTTTATGTTTATGGCGGCTTTTCGCGACAAGTTTAATGACAAAGTGGTTGCTGAAATGCGCGGGGTGATTGACGAACACGGCTATTCACCGTTCTGGCAAAGCCTCGGTAAACGCTTCTTTTCGATGGATTTTAGCCGCGCCGATTTTCTCTGCGGCACCGGGCAAAAGGCATTTATTGCAGAACTGATGCCGAAACATCCGATCTATACGCACTTTTTATCCCAGGAAGCCCAGGACGTCATCGGTCAGGTACATCCGCAAACCGCGCCTGCCCGCGCGGTGCTGGAGAAAGAAGGTTTTCGCTACCGCAACTATATCGACATCTTCGACGGTGGGCCGACGCTTGAGTGTGACATCGACCGCGTGCGCGCCATCCGTAAAAGTCGGCTGGTGGAAGTGGCAGAAGGGCAGCCTGCGCAGGGCGATTTTCCGGCCTGCCTGGTCGCCAATGAAAATTATCACCATTTCCGCGTGGTGCTGGTGCGTACCGATCCGGCAACCGAGCGTTTGATTTTAACCGCCGCACAACTGGATGCCCTCAAATGCCATGCAGGGGATCGCGTTCGTCTGGTGCGCCTGTGCGCAGAGGAGAAAACAGCATGACTTTATGGATTAACGGTGACTGGATAACGGGCCAGGGTGCATCGCGTGTGAAGCGTAATCCGGTATCGGGCGAGGTGTTATGGCAAGGCAATGATGCCGATGCCGCTCAGGTCGGGCAGGCTTGTCGCGCAGCCCGTGCGGCGTTTCCGCGCTGGGCGCGGCTCTCATTTGCTGAACGTCAGGCAGTTGTCGAACGCTTTGCCGGATTGCTGGAAAGGAATAAAGCCGAATTAACCGCAATCATTGCCCGAGAAACCGGCAAGCCGCGTTGGGAAGCGGCAACCGAAGTGACGGCGATGATCAATAAAATCGCGATTTCAATTAAGGCGTATCACGTTCGTACCGGCGAGCAGCGTAGCGAAATGCCGGACGGCGCGGCGAGCCTGCGACATCGCCCGCACGGCGTGCTGGCGGTGTATGGGCCGTATAATTTCCCTGGTCATTTGCCGAACGGACATATCGTTCCGGCATTGCTGGCAGGTAACACCATTATCTTTAAACCCAGCGAACTGACACCGTGGAGTGGCGAAGCGGTAATGCGTTTATGGCAGCAGGCTGGCTTACCGCCTGGCGTGCTGAACCTGGTGCAGGGCGGGCGCGAGACGGGTCAGGCGCTGAGTGCGTTGGAGGATCTCGACGGCTTGCTGTTTACCGGCAGCGCCAATACCGGCTACCAGCTGCATCGCCAGCTCTCCGGTCAGCCGGAGAAAATTCTCGCCCTTGAGATGGGCGGTAATAACCCGCTAATTATCGATGAGGTGGCGGATATCGACGCCGCTGTCCATCTGACCATTCAGTCGGCGTTTGTCACAGCCGGTCAACGCTGCACCTGTGCCCGCCGTTTATTGCTGAAAAGCGGGGCGCAGGGCGATGCGTTTCTTGCTCGTCTGGTTGCCGTCAGCCAGCGATTAACGCCGGGCAACTGGGATGACGAACCGCAGCCGTTTATTGGCGGGCTGATTTCTGAACAGGCCGCACAGCAGGTGGTTACTGCCTGGCAGCAACTGGAAGCGATGGGCGGACGAACCCTGCTTGCGCCGCGCTTATTACAAGCAGGGACATCGTTGCTGACGCCGGGGATCATTGAAATGACAGGCGTTGCTGGCGTACCAGATGAAGAGGTGTTCGGACCGTTATTGCGCGTCTGGCGTTATGACAATTTCGATGAAGCGATCAGGATGGCGAACAACACCCGCTTTGGCCTCTCTTGCGGTCTGGTTTCCCCCGAGCGGGAAAAATTCGATCAACTGTTGCTGGAGGCGCGGGCGGGGATTGTTAACTGGAACAAACCGCTTACCGGCGCTGCCAGTACCGCGCCATTCGGCGGCATTGGCGCTTCCGGTAACCATCGCCCCAGCGCCTGGTATGCCGCAGATTACTGCGCCTGGCCGATGGCGAGCCTGGAGTCGGATTCGTTAACGCTGCCCGCGACACTTAACCCCGGGCTGGATTTTTCCGATGAGGTGGTGCGATGAACGCCTGGGAAGTTAATTTCGACGGGCTGGTAGGGCTGACGCATCATTACGCGGGCCTGTCGTTTGGTAATAAAGCCTCTACCCGTCACCGTTTTCAGGTCTCTAACCCGCGACTGGCGGCAAAACAGGGCTTACTGAAAATGAAAACCCTTGCCGATGCGGGATTCCCCCAGGCCGTGATCCCGCCGCACGAGCGTCCGTTTATTCCGGTGCTGCGTCAGTTGGGATTCAGTGGTAGCGATGAGCAGGTACTGGAAAAGGTTGTACGCCAGGCACCGCACTGGCTTTCCAGCGTCAGTTCCGCTTCGCCAATGTGGGTAGCCAATGCGGCAACGATCGCGCCATCTGCCGATACGCTGGATGGCAAAGTGCATTTCACGGTCGCCAACCTGAACAATAAATTTCACCGTTCGCTGGAAGCGCCCGTCACCGAATCGCTGTTAAAAGCGATTTTTAACGATGAAGAGAAATTCGCTGTCCATTCGGCGTTGCCGCAGGTGGCTTTGCTCGGTGATGAGGGGGCGGCAAACCACAACCGTCTCGGCGGTCATTACGGTGAACCGGGTATGCAACTTTTTGTCTACGGGCGAGAAGAGGGCAATGATACCCGACCTACCCGCTATCCGGCGCGGCAGACTCGCGAAGCCAGCGAGGCGGTGGCAAGGCTGAATCAGGTGAATCCCCAACAGGTGATTTTCGCCCAGCAAAACCCGGACGTTATCGACCAGGGCGTTTTTCATAATGACGTGATTGCCGTGAGTAACCGCCAGGTGCTGTTTTGCCACCAACAGGCGTTCGCTCGCCAGTCACAGTTACTGGCAAACCTGCGTGCGCGGGTGAACGGTTTTATGGCGATAGAAGTTCCGGCAACTCAGGTTTCCGTGTCGGATGCGGTGTCTACCTATCTGTTTAACAGCCAACTGCTGAGCCGCGATGATGGTTCCATGGTGTTGGTGCTGCCACAGGAGTGTCGGGAACACGCCGGAGTATGGTGTTATCTCAATGAACTCCTTGCCGCTGACAACCCGATCAGCGAACTAAAAGTCTTTGATTTACGTGAAAGCATGGCGAATGGCGGTGGCCCGGCGTGCCTGCGGTTGCGGGTGGTATTGACAGAAGAAGAACGCCGGGCGGTGAATCCGGCGGTGATGATGAACGATACCTTGTTTAATGCGCTCAATGACTGGGTGGATCGTTACTACCGCGATCGTCTTACTGCTGCCGATCTGGCCGACCCGCAATTGCTGCGCGAAGGGCGGGAAGCACTGGATGTATTGAGCCAATTACTGAATCTCGGTTCGGTTTATCCGTTCCAGCGCGAGGGAGGGGGCAATGGATAATTTTCTTGCTCTGACCTTAACGAGTAAAAAACCTGTCATCACCGAGCGAGAAATCAACGGTGTTCGCTGGCGCTGGCTGGGCGATGGTGTGCTGGAACTGACGCCATTAACGCCACCGCAAGGCGCTCTGGTGATTTCTGCGGGGATCCACGGTAATGAGACGGCACCTGTGGAGATGCTGGACGCATTGCTTGGCGCGATATCTCACGGCGAGATCCCGTTACGGTGGCGGTTGCTGGTGATCCTCGGGAATCCTCCTGCGCTGAAGCAAGGGAAACGTTATTGCCATAGCGATATGAACCGAATGTTTGGCGGTCGTTGGCAGCTGTTTGCTGAAAGCGGGGAAACCTGTCGGGCGCGCGAACTGGAACAGTGCCTGGAAGATTTTTATGACCAGGGCAAAGAATCTGTGCGCTGGCACCTTGATCTACATACCGCAATTCGTGGCTCCTTGCATCCGCAGTTCGGTGTATTACCGCAACGCGACATTCCCTGGGACGAGAAATTTCTGACGTGGCTGGGTGCGGCGGGGCTGGAGGCGCTGGTGTTCCATCAGGAGCCTGGTGGTACGTTTACCCATTTCAGCGCCAGACATTTTGGCGCGCTGGCCTGTACGCTGGAACTTGGCAAAGCGTTGCCCTTTGGGCAAAACGATCTTCGCCAGTTTGCAGTAACTGCCAGCGCAATTGCTGCGCTGCTATCTGGTGAGAGTGTCGGTATCGTGAGAACACCGCCGCTCCGTTATCGGGTGGTTTCGCAAATTACTCGCCACTCGCCGTCCTTCGAAATGCATATGGCAAGTGACACGCTGAATTTTATGCCGTTTGAGAAAGGAACATTGCTGGCGCAGGACGGTGAGGAACGTTTTACCGTAACCCATGATGTAGAGTATGTGTTATTCCCTAATCCGTTGGTAGCGTTGGGATTACGCGCGGGATTAATGCTCGAAAAAATAAGCTAATACTTACCCGCAGAAATCATTCTGCGGGTATTAAGTTGCTTTCTTATAAATTAATACAGATTAATCCTGGTTATTTGCTTTATTTATCACCAGTCATCCGGTATAGTTCTTCATAATCTCTGCAAAATCATCGTGTTGTAATATTCGCTCATCACTCTCCATCAAATTTTCTTTTTTTCTCCATAATTGGCGCAAAAGTGTTTTTTACACTTTCATTGTTTTACCGTTGCTCTGATTAATTGACGCTAAAGTCAGTAAAGTTAATCTCGTCAACACGGCACGCTACTTAAGAAAGCCGTAATAAATAACTGAAAGGAAGGATATAGAATATGCGTAAATTAACTGCACTGTTTGTTGCCTCTACCCTGGCTCTTGGCGCGGCTAACCTGGCCCATGCCGCAGACACCACTACCGCAGCACCGGCTGACGCGAAGCCGATGATGCACCACAAAGGCAAGTTCGGTCCGCATCAGGACATGATGTTCAAAGACCTGAACCTGACCGACGCGCAGAAACAGCAGATCCGCGAAATCATGAAAGGCCAGCGTGACCAGATGAAACGTCCGCCGCTGGAAGAACGCCGCGCAATGCATGACATCATTGCCAGCGATACCTTCGATAAAGCAAAAGCTGAAGCGCAGATCGCAAAAATGGAAGAACAGCGCAAAGCTAACATGCTGGCGCACATGGAAACCCAGAACAAAATTTACAACATCCTGACGCCGGAACAGAAAAAGCAATTTAATGCTAATTTTGAGAAGCGTCTGACAGAACGTCCAGCGGCAAAAGGTAAAATGCCTGCAACTGCTGAATAATCTTTCAGCCAAAAAACTTAAGACCGCCGGTCTTGTCCACTACCTTGCAGTAATGCGGTGGACAGGATCGGCGGTTTTCTTTTCTCTTCTCAAACAGTTGTAAAAAAAGCCTGATCACCACTAACGTAAATCACCCGAGTTGCCGATAACCATCCACGGTTACCTGAACGATAACAATGAAAAGAACGGGCCGGGAGCGAGTATGGAATACTTTGATATGCGTAAAATGTCGGTGAATCTGTGGCGAAACGCTGCCGGTGAAACGCGCGAAATTTGCACTTTCCCACCGGCAAAACGTGATTTTTACTGGCGTGCCAGCATTGCATCCATCGCGGCGAATGGGGAGTTTTCTTTGTTTCCCGGTATGGAAAGGATAGTGACGTTGCTGGAAGGCGGCGAGATGTTCCTTGAAAGCGCAGACCACTTTAACCATACCTTAAAACCGTTACAGCCTTTTGCCTTTGCGGCGGACCAGGTGGTAAAAGCGAAACTGACGGCAGGGCAGATGTCGATGGATTTCAATATTATGACGCGCCTGGATGTCTGTAAGGCGAAAGTCAGAATTGCCGAACGTACGTTTACTACCTTTGGCTCACGCGGCGGGGTGGTGTTTGTGATTAACGGGGCGTGGCAACTGGGCGACAAACTGCTCACTACCGACCAGGGCGCGTGCTGGTTCGATGGCAGGCACACCCTGCGGCTTTTACAACCGCAAGGTAAACTGTTGTTCAGTGAAATCAACTGGCTCGCTGGTCATTCGCCGGATCAAGTTCAGTAATTTCATAGTTACCGGAAAGCAGCGGCTTACAAAGAATTTTATAACCGTCGTGATCAAACCCGGCGGGTGTCCGAATTAACGTTGTCGCTTCTTCCAGCGAATTAACCGCCCCCAGCCACAGCCAGTTTTGAATAATATGATATTGAGTCATTTCCGGGTGCTGTTCTTTCAGCGCCACCGCCCCTTGCCAAGGCCAACACACCACCCGCAAACGCTCCAGAGACTGGCGCAAGCGTAGCGCATGTTCCTCATGGCTCTCTTTACCGCAGCATGCTCCGGCGCAACGTTTTAGCGCTGAACGAAAACATGCACGACCGCGACTTAACGGTTCCAGTCCCAACAGGCCATAACAAAGTTTTTGTTCATCAGCGATGCTCTGCAATGCTTGCAAAGCTGCGCGCCTATTGGCAAACAGGCCAAACAGGTTGGGGGCTCGTGAAAAATCCACCTCTTTGGCATACACCACATCGACGCGCTTTTCATTTAATTGCAGGGCACAGAGCTGGCGATTGCGGCGCAACCGTTTATTAAACAGCGGCTGTTGTTCTTTGATTAATCGCGCTTCAAGGAGCAGAGCGCCGATTTCGCCTGCGGTGCAGATCCAGCTAATTCGCCGGGATTGCCGTAGCATGGCGGCTTCATCCGGGGTGCGTAAATGAGAAAGCACCCGACTGCGGATATTAACGCTTTTGCCGATATAGAGCGGCATGGTGTCACTTTCGCCATGAAACAGATACACCCCTGGTCGGGTGGGTAAGTCATTAAGGAATGAACGTAAATGTTCGGGATATTCATAAATTGCCGCAGCTTCAAATTCGAGCCGCGAAGAAGTTAAACGCCGTACCACTGTTGACTCCGAATGCTGGTTATCTATCCAGTGTAACAGGCGGGAAGCGATTAAAAAAGAGGCGGGTCGATGACAAAGGTTACACCGTCTTACGTGCTACGCCTGTCAGGCCTATTCGACTCCTGCAATGTATTGAATTTGCATAGTTTTGTAGGTCGAATAAGGCGTTCACGCCGCATCCGGCGTGAACAAATTACTCTTTTTCGCACAATCCAATATGTGCAAATTATTACTTTTTCCAGAAATCATCGAAAACGGTAATTGGCGGACGGCGTTTATGTTCGGTTTTCAGATACCAGTTCTCTATTGTTCTGGCGACCTGTTCAGGTACGTTTTTCCCTTCCAGATAGTCGTCGATATTGTCATAGGTCACGCCGAGTGCCACTTCATCTGGCAGAGAAGGGCGATCATCTTCCAGATCGGCCGTTGGCGCTTTCTTATAAAGGTGTTCCGGGCAACCTAATGCTGCCAGTAACTGTTTACCCTGACGTTTGTTGAGACGATACAGCGGATTAATGTCCGTACCGCCGTCACCATATTTAGTGAAGAATCCGGTAATGGCTTCTGCTGCATGATCGGTGCCCACCACGACACCGCTGGTCATACCCGCAATGCTATATTGTGCTTTCATCCGCTCACGCGCTTTTTCATTGCCACGGACAAAATCGCTCAGTTCAATGCCTGCTTCCCGCAATGCCTGCTCGCTAGCCAATACCGCGCCCTTGATATTAACGGTTAATACGCGATCCGGTTGAATAAAGGCAATGGCATCCTGGCAATCTTGTTCGTCGGCCTGAACACCATAGGGCAGGCGTACGGCAATAAATTGCAGTGATTCGTTGCCGGTTTCCTGGCGCAGCTCATTAATCGCCATCTGGCACAGCTTTCCGGCAAGCGTGGAGTCCTGACCGCCGCTGATCCCGAGCACCAGTGATTTAATGAACGGATAAGTTCGCAGGTAGCTTTTCAGAAAATCGACACTACGACGAATTTCCTCTTCGGCATTAATCTGCGGTTTTGCGCCCAGCGCCTTTATTATTTGTTGTTGCAATGTCATTGAACCCCTCCAGACAGAAAAGACAAAACTTCCTTAAAGCTAACCCGTTGCCACTGAAACGACAAGCGACAGCGGGCTGAATGGTGGTTAAAACGTCATACAGGAATCCTCTGAAAGCGGAGCCGTTTCGTTCATGGGCTTGAAAAAGCGCCCAATGTATTCCAGGCTTATCTAACACGCTGATAAACAAGAGGACGGAATATGAACAAGAATATGGCAGGAATTCTGAGTGCAGCGGCGGTATTAACCATGCTGGCGGGTTGTACGGCTTATGATCGTACCAAAGACCAGTTTGTACAGCCTGTGGTGAAAGACGTCAAAAAAGGCATGAGCCGGGCGCAGGTTGCACAAATTGCGGGTAAACCTTCGTCTGAAGTGAGCATGATCCATGCTCGTGGTACTTGCCAGACCTACATCCTGGGTCAACGTGATGGTAAAGCAGAAACCTACTTTGTCGCGTTAGATGATACCGGACATGTCATCAACTCCGGTTATCAGACCTGTGCTGAATACGACACTGATCCACAGGCTGCGAAGTAATCACTTCGTCTGAACGCTTGAGTAACAACGGAAACCGGCCATTGCGCCGGTTTTTTTTGGCCTGAGTTCTTAATTATCTTCGCGAATTATTTGCCCGAAATGTGAAGAGGGTCATAACCGCAGGTCAAGGAGAGACAATTTATAAGGTCAAAGAAATACTATTGCTCAGGTCTATACCGTATACTCCTTTCAGCCACAAAAAAAGTCATGTTGGTTTCGCAAGTTACCCAGAGCATGGAAGCAGGTTAAGGCTTGCGGAGTGTCTGGCTGACAGATAATCGTCGATGAGGGCAGTTTTATGGAAAAGAAACACATTTATCTGTTTTGTTCTGCGGGCATGTCTACCTCTTTACTGGTATCAAAAATGCGCGCACAGGCAGAAAAATATGAAGTTCCGGTCATTATTGAAGCATTTCCGGAAACACTGGCTGGTGAAAAAGGTCAGAATGCCGATGTCGTGTTATTAGGGCCGCAGATTGCTTATATGTTGCCCGAAATCCAGCGTTTGTTACCCAACAAACCGGTTGAAGTAATTGACTCGCTGCTTTATGGCAAAGTCGATGGTTTAGGCGTGCTTAAGGCTGCGGTTGCAGCGATTAAAAAAGCCGCAGCAAATTAATTTATTTTAAATTTTCCCGTCAAAGAGTTATTTCATAAATCAATACCGCAATATTTAAATTGCGGTTTTTAAGGGTATTTTTCTATGAGTAATGTTATTGCATCGCTTGAAAAGGTACTCCTCCCTTTTGCAGTTAAAATAGGAAAGCAGCCACACGTTAATGCAATCAAAAATGGCTTTATTCGCTTAATGCCGTTAACCCTTGCGGGGGCCATGTTTGTATTAATTAACAACGTTTTTCTAAGCTTTGGGGAGGGGTCGTTTTTTTATTCCTTAGGTATTCGCCTCGACGCCTCAACCATTGAAACACTTAATGGTCTGAAAGGTATTGGCGGCAACGTATATAACGGAACATTAGGGATAATGTCTTTAATGGCACCGTTCTTTATTGGCATGGCGCTGGCAGAAGAGCGTAAAGTCGATGCGCTGGCGGCTGGGTTGTTATCCGTTGCAGCATTTATGACCGTCACCCCATATAGTGTCGGTGAGGCCTATGCGGTTGGCGCAAACTGGTTAGGTGGGGCGAATATCATCTCCGGGATTATTATTGGCCTGGTGGTGGCAGAAATGTTTACCTTTATTGTCCGCCGCAATTGGGTCATTAAACTGCCCGACAGCGTACCTGCTTCAGTATCGCGTTCCTTCTCGGCATTAATTCCCGGCTTTATTATTCTTTCCGTGATGGGGATTATTGCCTGGGCGTTGAATACCTGGGGCACCAACTTCCATCAGATCATTATGGATACCATCTCAACCCCTCTGGCATCGTTGGGTAGCGTGGTGGGCTGGGCCTATGTGATCTTTGTTCCACTGCTCTGGTTCTTCGGTATTCATGGCGCGCTGGCGCTGACCGCACTGGACAACGGCATTATGACGCCGTGGGCGCTGGAAAATATCGCGACCTATCAGCAATATGGTTCCGTCGAAGCGGCGCTGGCAGCCGGTAAGACCTTCCATATCTGGGCCAAGCCGATGCTGGACTCCTTTATTTTCCTTGGGGGCAGTGGTGCGACTTTAGGCCTGATCCTGGCTATCTTTATCGCCTCTCGCCGTGCTGATTATCGTCAGGTGGCAAAACTGGCGCTGCCGTCCGGCATCTTCCAGATTAACGAACCGATTCTGTTTGGTCTGCCAATTATCATGAACCCGGTGATGTTTATCCCGTTTGTACTGGTACAACCGATTCTGGCGGCAATCACCCTGGCAGCGTACTACATGGGCATTATTCCTCCGGTGACCAATATTGCACCGTGGACCATGCCAACCGGTCTGGGAGCCTTCTTTAACACCAACGGTAGCGTCGCCGCATTGCTGGTTGCACTCTTCAACCTTGGTATCGCAACGTTAATTTATCTGCCCTTTGTTGTGGTGGCTAACAAAGCACAAAACGCGATTGATAAAGAAGAGAGCGAAGAAGATATCGCTAACGCCCTGAAATTTTAATCGATGCCGGTACGGGTAATCGTGCCGGTAAGAATAGAGAGGAACGATGTATGATGGATCTCGATAATATTCCCGATACGCAAACGGAAGCTGAAGAGCTGGAAGAAGTGGTGATGGGGCTTATCATCAACTCCGGACAAGCGCGCAGCCTGGCGTATGCGGCACTGAAACAGGCGAAGCAGGGCGATTTTGCCGCAGCAAAAGCCATGATGGATCAGTCACGGATGGCATTGAATGAAGCGCATCTGGTACAGACGAAACTGATTGAAGGCGATGCGGGCGAAGGTAAGATGAAAGTGAGTCTGGTGCTGGTCCACGCTCAGGATCATTTAATGACGTCCATGCTTGCGCGTGAACTGATTACCGAATTAATTGAGCTTCATGAAAAACTGAAGGCATAAGGAGTCGATGATGCAGCCAGTGATTAACGCGCCGGAAATTGCCACTGCCCGAGAACAGCAGTTGTTTAATGGCAAAAACTTCCATGTGTTTATCTATAACAAAACTGAGAGTATCAGCGGACTGCATCAGCACGACTATTATGAATTTACTCTGGTATTAACCGGGCGTTATTTCCAGGAGATTAACGGTAAGCGCGTGTTACTGGAACGGGGCGATTTTGTTTTTATTCCGTTAGGTTCGCACCATCAAAGTTTTTATGAGTTTGGTGCCACGCGTATATTGAACGTTGGGATCAGTAAACGCTTTTTTGAGCAGCATTACCTGCCGTTGTTGCCTTATTGCTTTGTTGCTTCGCAGGTATACCGGACCAATAACGCTTTTCTCACCTATGTGGAAACAGTGATTTCTTCATTGAATTTCCGCGAAACAGGGCTGGAAGAGTTTGTTGAGATGGTTACTTTTTATGTCATTAACCGTTTACGTCATTACCGCGAAGAACAGGTGATTGATGATGTACCGCAGTGGCTGAAAAGTACGGTAGAAAAGATGCATGATAAAGAGCAGTTTAGTGAATCGGCGCTGGAGAATATGGTGACGTTGTCAGCCAAATCACAGGAATATTTGACGCGGGCGACTCAACGATATTATGGCAAAACGCCAATGCAGATTATTAATGAAATCCGTATTAATTTTGCCAAAAAACAACTGGAAATGACCAACTATTCAGTGACGGATATTGCGTTCGAGGCCGGTTATAGTAGCCCGAGTTTGTTTATTAAAACGTTTAAGAAATTAACGTCCTTTACGCCTAAGAGCTATCGTAAGAAATTGACTGAATTTAATCAGTAAGTCGTTATACCTGACAATTCACATATCTGTCCTGTTGCTGGATTATTTATGTCCGGGGGGGGCAGATATGCCAGATATCAGTATTCTGTACTGAAGGGAGAAATTATGAGCCAGAAATTAAAAGTCGTCACTATTGGTGGCGGGAGCAGCTATACCCCGGAGTTACTGGAAGGATTTATTAAGCGTTATCACGAATTGCCGGTCAGCGAATTATGGCTGGTGGATGTCGAAGGTGGCAAAGCTAAACTGGATATTATTTTCGATCTCTGCCAACGGATGATTGATAACGCTGGCGTCCCGATGAAGCTTTATAAAACGCTGGATCGCCGCGAAGCATTGAAAGATGCTGATTTCGTTACTACCCAACTGCGCGTAGGCCAATTACCGGCGCGCGAACTGGATGAACGTATTCCATTAAGTCATGGTTATCTTGGTCAGGAAACCAACGGCGCGGGCGGTCTGTTTAAAGGTCTGCGTACCATTCCGGTGATTTTTGACATCGTAAAAGATGTCGAAGAACTTTGTCCGAATGCATGGGTGATTAACTTCACTAACCCGGCGGGAATGGTCACTGAAGCCGTTTATCGTCATACCGGATTTAAACGCTTTATCGGCGTGTGTAATATTCCGATCGGCATGAAGATGTTTATTCGCGATGTTCTGATGCTGAAAGACAGCGATGATTTATCTATCGATCTGTTCGGCCTCAACCATATGGTGTTCATTAAGGATGTGCTGGTAAATGGCAAATCTCGCTTTGCCGAATTACTTGATGGTGTGGCATCCGGGCAGTTAAAAGCATCTGGCGTTAAAAATATTTTCGATCTGCCATTTAGCGAAGGCTTAATTCGTTCTCTGAATCTGTTGCCGTGTTCTTATTTGCTTTATTACTTCAAGCAAAAAGAGATGCTGGCTATTGAAATGGGCGAATACTACAAAGGCGGCGCACGAGCGCAGGTAGTACAGAAAGTCGAGAAACAACTTTTTGAGCTGTATAAAAACCCGGAGTTGAAAGTTAAGCCGAAAGAACTGGAACAGCGCGGTGGGGCTTATTACTCTGATGCAGCGTGCGAAGTGATCAACGCTATCTACAACGACAAGCAAGCAGAACATTACGTTAATATCCCGCATCATGGGCATATTGATAATATTCCGGCAGACTGGGCGGTAGAAATGACCTGTAAGCTGGGGCGCGATGGCGCGACGCCACATCCGCGCATTACGCATTTCGATGATAAAGTGATGGGGCTGATTCACACCATTAAAGGCTTCGAGATTGCTGCCAGCAACGCCGCACTTAGCGGAGAGTTTAACGATGTGTTACTGGCGCTAAACCTTAGTCCGTTGGTGCATTCCGATCGCGATGCTGAGCTGCTGGCACGCGAGATGATTCTGGCGCACGAGAAATGGCTGCCAAATTTTGCCGACTGCATCGCAGAGCTTAAAAAAGCACATTAACCGAGGCTGATTATGGAACGCTTACTGATTGTTAATGCCGATGATTTTGGCTTAAGCAAAGGTCAGAACTACGGCATTATCGAGGCCTGTCGCAATGGGGTTGTCACATCGACGACGGCGCTGGTGAATGGGCAGGCTATTGACCATGCGGTGCAGTTGAGTCGTGATGAACCGAGTCTGGCCATAGGGATGCACTTTGTCCTTACTATGGGCAAGCCACTGACAGCTATGCCGGGGTTAACCCGCGATGGTGTGCTGGGAAAATGGATCTGGCAGTTGGCAGAAGAAGATGCTTTACCGCTGGAAGAAATTACTCAGGAGCTTGCCAGTCAGTATTTGCGTTTCATTGAGCTATTTGGACGCAAACCTACGCATCTTGATAGCCATCATCATGTGCATATGTTCCCGCAGATTTTCCCTATTGTTGCCAGGTTTGCGGCTGAAGAGGGGATTGCGTTGCGCATCGACCGTCAGCCGCTATCTAACGCTGGTGATTTACCGGCTAATCTGCGCAGTTCGCACGGATTCAGTAGCGCGTTTTATGGTGAAGAGATTAGCGAGGCACTGTTCCTGCAAGTGCTTGATGATTCCAGCCATCGCGGGGAACGCTCGCTGGAAGTCATGTGCCATCCGGCGTTTGTCGATAATACGATTCGCCAGAGTGCTTACTGTTTCCCACGGTTAACGGAGTTGGAAGTGCTGACATCAGCGTCGTTGAAATATGCAATTGCTGAGCGTGGTTATCGGTTGGGTAGTTATCTTGATGTGTAAGTAAGGTGGTAAGGTCACTCCCCAGGGGACGTGACCTTATCCATATTTACGCCGGAATTTTGTCAATCTTAGGAATGCGTGACCACACGCGGTGTGCTGCCATCAGCGTTAACAGTTCATCCATAAAACTACCGTCGGCGCTGTCAGCTTCCACAATCCCTTCTTCACCCTGGTCAGCGACCTTGATTGTTGCTTTAAACTTGCGCGCGTCTCCCGCCAGCGCAATCGGTTTAAGGTGTTTGTAGGCTTCCATCAGGTAGTAGTTGGCATCGCCGTTGTCAGCGATATCCGCGATATTGCCGCAAGGGACAATGACCGCATCGACCGTCAGCGAAGGCGCACCGGCAAAGGTAGCGGCTATAGGCAACACCGTACCGTCATCCGCAGTCACTTCACCCATTCGGGAGTAGAGCAGTTTGGCATGAACGCCTTTGGCCTTCAGGGCCTTGAGAATGGCCAGAAGGTCTGCCGATCTCACTTCATCATTAAGTAAAATCGCTACCACGCGACCTTTCACATCACCGTCAGGAATGGCGTACAAACTTAAGGATGGATCCTTTTTCAGACCGTTGACGTCCGGAGGTGGGGTGATATTCAGCTGGTCGTCAGTCAGTTCGATACCGAGATTTTTCGCCACCGCCTGGGCCAGAGTGAGATCAATATGCGCCAGCTGGTCAACAACGCGCTCACGAATATACGGACGAACGACTTTGCTTAACTCAAAACTGAAACCATCGACAATATGACGCTGCTCGAATGGCGTCTGACTTAGCCAGAACAGACGCGGATGGGAATAATATTCGCCAAAAGATGGACTGCGCTCGCGAACTTTATTTCCTTCCACGCGTTCCTGATATGATTCAAAACCGCCGCGTTTCGGTCCCGGCGGTGTTTCGCGCGGCCAGTTATCGTTGATCGAGTTCGGTTCGTAATTCGCCGGGTTAGTGTCGATCCCCATACGATGCATGCCATCACGCTGGAAGTTGTGGTAAGGGCAGGTCGGACGGTTAATCGGAATCTCATGGAAATTCGGCCCACCAAGACGACTGATTTGTGTATCGGTATAGGAGAACAAACGTCCCTGCAACAGCGGATCGTTGGTGAAGTCCAGTCCCGGCACGATATGCCCAGGATGGAAAGCCGCCTGTTCGTTTTCAGCAAAGAAGTTATCCGGGTTGCGATTGAGCACCATTTTGCCGACACGCTGAACGGGCACCAGTTCTTCCGGGATAAGTTTGGTTGGATCGAGAAGATCGAAGTCGAACTTGAATTCATCTTCTTCAGGAATCAACTGGAAGCCCAGTTCGTATTCCGGAAAATCGCCTGCTTCAATGGCTTCCCACAACTCGCGGCGGTGGAAGTCCGGGTCACGTCCGGTTAGTTTTTGTGCTTCATCCCAAACGAGTGAGGCTTTACCTGCCAGTGGTTTCCAGTGGAAACGTACAAACGTTGCCTTCCCTTCGGCATTAATCAGGCGGAAGGTATGAATACCAAAGCCTTCCATGGTGCGGTAACTGCGGGGGATGCCGCGATCCGACATCGCCCACATCACGTTGTGCAGAGTTTCAGGTTGCAGAGAAACATAATCCCAGAAAGTATCGTGGGCGCTTTGCCCTTGTGGAATTGCCCAGTGTGGTTCTGGTTTTACCGCATGAACAAAATCGGGGAATTTATGCGCATCCTGGATAAAGAAGATTGGCGTGTTATTGCCAACAAGGTCAAAAATACCCTCTTCGGTATAGAATTTGGTGGCAAAGCCACGGATATCACGCACGGTATCGGCAGAGCCAGCACCACCCTGAACGGTAGAGAACCTAACAAATACTGGGGTGATTTTGTTCGGATCTGAGAGGAAATCCGCTTTGGTGATATCGCTTAAGCTTTTATATGGCTGGAAATAACCGTGAGCTGCTGATCCACGTGCATGAACAATACGTTCCGGGATGCGCTCATGGTCAAAGTGGGTGATTTTCTCGCGCAGAATAAAATCTTCCAGCAGCGTTGGACCACGGCTACCGGCACGCAGTGAGTTTTGATCGTCGGCGATGCGCACGCCCTGATTAGTGGTCAGCGCATAATTTTCACTGCCTTTGCGTACGTCTTCCAGAGAATTAAGTTTTTCGTTACGCGTATCAGGGGCTTTCAGGCTCCCTGGGGCGGTAGGTTGTGCACCTGGCGGTGTTGGTTCAGCCGCTGGACGATGAGAGCCGTCCTCAGGTGCCAGTGAGTCCATCCCCGGTTTCGCTTCGCTGGAATCGTGTAGTGGTGACTGGTGCTGATGTGGGTTCTTTTCGTTATGTTGCGACATTGAACTCGTCTCCTTAATTTATTACTGAAAGGGCCGCTGTTTTGGTCAAAAAACTCTCTAACTATAGACCACCAGCCAGATCCCACTTCGGAGACTATTCTGGAAACGGTGTTATGAAATACACGCAAAGCGGGACGTACAGGGGCTAAATCGGCTAAACTACAGTTTTTCTGATTTTTAATATGCGTTTAGTGAAGCCAGTAATGAAGAAACCGCTCCGCCAGCAAAACCGCCAGATTATTAGCTATGTCCCACGCACGGAACCCGCGCCGCCAGAACATGCGATAAAGATGGATTCGTTTCGTGATGTCTGGATGCTGCGTGGCAAATATGTTGCGTTTGTACTGATGGGAGAGTCATTTCTGCGCTCACCGGCGTTTACTGTGCCTGAATCCGCCCAGCGTTGGGCAAATCAGATCCGCCAGGAAGGGGAAGTGACTGAGTAAGGATTACGTACCTCCCGGTTTTGCCGGGAGTTACATGGCCTGAAATTTTGTATTTCATTGCTACATTCATTCAAACCACCTGTAACAAAAAGCTGCCTTTGACGATCTATTGCTATAAATAAGTGATCTTTTTTCTTTAATTGTTTATTTATTTTAAAATGGTTAAGTTTTGCTAATCATGATGAGCTATTTTTGATAGTTCATCCTGTGGCGTCGCTCTTAAACTTATATTGTAAATGACTTAGATTTAAATGAGATAATAATTTTGTTAACAATATGAGGCGGGAGATGTTTTCTACAAACTTAATACAGAGTAATTATGGTGATTTAAATATTAAAAGCCTGGCTTTCGACTCTTTTAAAGAAAGGCTGCAGTCTACTATGACAGCACTCACTTTCTTTATATCAACGGGGCAATGTGACTGCGATGAAATAGCAGAATCAAACTTTAATTATATGATTGCCTATATGTCTAACATTAACTATGATGCCTCAAAGCCAGGAGCGCCAGCACTTAGTTTTGATACATATCTGCAGGACAATGTTAAATATAGAGTAATAATTAATAATCTTTATGGTAGTGAAATTCGGATAAGAGGTATAAATAAAGATTTTATTGGAATGGATGTCACTTCTGTATTTCGCCCAGAAAAAATGACCAATTTGATCAGTATAAAAAACAGGCTGGTTATTCACTATTTAAGGACTATATACTATGAACAAAATTATATACATCCTGTCGGGAGCATTTTTGCTGCGATTCAAAAAAATGAGAGTCTCCTAAAGTTTCCTTCGATAATATCAATGCTTAATATCAATCTTCTTTTTAATCCACTAAATCTTCCGGGAATGGGAAGTGGTATACTTGAAGATATTATGAGTATTCCAGATAGTTCACTTAGAAAACGTCTCGGGTATGAGGTTTTAAGCTTCTCGCTACAGGCACATTCATTGAGCCAGGAATGTATTGATAAGTTGGACATTTTTTTCGCTGACGATCTGTTTAAATATGAGTCAGTATGCATCGCCGCGATGGAACATTTAAAAAGTAAGGCAACGGCCCCTATACAAAACGGACCGTTGCCAGCATAAGAATTAATGGTGTGCCAGTTCGGCGTCGTCTTCGCTATCCAGAATGGCTTTATCGGTTTGCTTCAGCCACTGGCTGGTCAGCGTGCCAGCTGTCATCGAGCCACTAACGTTTAGCGCCGTACGGCCCATGTCGATAAGCGGTTCAACGGAGATTAACAGCGCCACCAGGGTTACTGGCAGGCCCATCGCAGGCAGCACAATCAGTGCGGCGAAAGTTGCACCACCACCGACACCGGCAACGCCTGCGGAGCTAACGGTAACAATACCGACCAGCGTCGCAATCCACATCGGGTCCAGCGGGTTAATGCCAACCGTAGGCGCAACCATCACCGCCAGCATTGCCGGATACAAACCGGCGCAGCCGTTCTGACCAATGGTCGCACCGAAAGAGGCGGCGAAACTGGCGATGGATTCAGGAACGCCCAGACGACGCGTTTGTGCTTCCACATTCAGTGGGATAGACGCAGCACTGGAACGGCTGGTAAAGGCAAACGTCAGCACAGGCCATACCTTACGGAAGTACTTCAGCGGACTCACGCCATTAATGCCCAGCAGAATGCCATGCACTGCAAACATAATCAGCAGACCGAGGTAGGACGCGACAACGAAACTTCCCAGTTTGATGATGTCTTGCAGGTTAGAACCTGCAACCACTTTGGTCATTAGTGCCAGAACGCCGTAAGGGGTCAACTGCATGACCAGGCGAACTAGTTTCATCACCCAGCTTTGCAGGGTATCGATAGCGGTTAAGACGCGTTCACCTTTCGGCGCATCATCCTTCAGCAGTTTCAGCGCAGCTACACCGAGGAATGCGGCAAAAATTACCACGCTGATAATTGACGTCGGATTGGCTCCGGTCAGATCGGCAAACGGGTTTTTCGGGATAAAGGACAAGACCAGCTGCGGAACGCTCAGGTCAGAGACTTTACCAACATAGTTACTTTCGATGGCGTTCAGACGTGCAGTTTCTGCACCACCCTGAACCAGACCTTCAGCCGTCAAACCAAACAGGTTGGTGACCAGCACACCGACCAGCGCCGCAATCAGCGTGGTAAACAAAAGCGTACCGATGGTCAGAAAACTGATTTTGCCTAACTGAGATGCGTTATGCAGACGGGCAACCGCGCTCAGAATAGAGGCGAAGACTAACGGCATAACGATCATTTGCAGCAGTTGAACATAGCCGTTACCAACGATGTTAAACCACTGTACAGAATCTTTAAGTACCTGGCTGTCAGAACCATAAATGGTATGCAGGGCAAGGCCAAAAACCACACCCATCACCAGACCCACCAGCACTTTTTTCGCCAGACTCCACTGTTTATGGCGGGTCTGAGCCAGCGCAAACAGCAGTACAACGAACACCACGATGTTCGCAATTAATGGAAAGTTCATCCCCGTTCTCCTGATCTTATTATTTCTATCACTGCGTAGCAGTCATAGTGTTGGCGCAAGATTAACAGAACTGTGAGCTGGCTCTTATATTCAAATGGAATTGCTTATTCCAGAAAGGTGATTTTTGCCTTTTTAGTATTCAACCTGATGCTTAATAAGCCGATGAAACTGGATCTGCAAGGTATTGATCATTTGCGATGACCAACGAACAGCGCTGTTCTCGGGTAATGAATGGGGCATCCATACCGACCAGACAAATAATGCCATGCAGATAAAACGTTCCAGTTGGTTACCCTTTTGGGGAACCAGGATAGGCAAGCGGAAACGCCAGCGGCATGGCCAGAGCAGGGGAACACCGGCGGGTGTCAGCATATCGGCAAGTATGTGGCTTAAATAACCCAGCACCATTCCTTGTAGCGCATCAGCCGGAATGAACCAGCTTTCAGGAACCTTAAGGTAAAAGGTTGCCAGCAGCGCAAATACCGCCAGCAGACTGTGGGTAAAACCACGATGCCCAAAAGCGCGGGCGATCGGTTTTGATATCCACTTTAATCGCTGCCCAAGAAACGACTTTGGGTGATCGATGTCCGGTAACAAACACGTCAGGATTGCGGAAGGGACAATATGCCACCAGTCACCCTGTGCCAGCACGGGCGTCAGCTCGGCATTTTTGGCAAATACCGCACAAGCAATAGAAAAGAGAAGGTGACCTTCCGCCGTCATGATAAAACTCACTAAACTGTCGATACGTACAGTATAGGATTTTTATACAGTGCACGGAAGTGGTGACGGTGTAACTCTTTCTCTTAAATTGACGATTAATCCGTCAGTTGAATGCAAATTCAGATAAAGAACCAGGGGCAGCGTGATCACTGCCCCTGGTCATTAACCGAGAAGGTCTTTTGCGGTGAGTTCTGTCAGCGATGAGAGTTTGACGTTTGCTAATACAAAACGTGGATCATTTTGCGCTTCTGGCGCAGGAACGACGATGGAACGCATGCGGGCTGCTTTAGAGGCGATCATGCCATTTACCGAATCCTCCAGCGCTACGCAGGTCAGTGGGTCAACGCCCAGTTTTGCTGCGCAGTCGAGATATACTTGCGGATGCGGCTTGCTGTAAGGCAGTTTTTCGGCCGAGGCGAGGGCATCGAAACTGTCGCGTAAGTCAAACATGGTCAACACTTTTTCCAGCATATGTAGTGGTGACGCGGAGGCCAGTCCCACCAATAAACCTTGTTCTTTGCATAACGCAACGGCTTCGCGCACGCCTGGTAATAATGGACGTGTCTCTTCAACCAGTGAAATGGCACGGGCAATAACCCGTTCTACTACTTCCTGACGGCTTGGCCCATTCCACGGTTGCCGGGCGTACCAAAGATCGACCACCATATCGATGCGTAAACCTAAGGTGTCCGGCAGCTCGTTACGACGGGAGATATCCACCCCCAGGCTTGCCATCACATCCAGTTCGGCTCGATCCCATAAAGGTTCTGAGTCGATAAGTAATCCATCCATATCAAAAATTGCAGCAAGAATCTGACGCGGGGTTGACATTACAACCTCTCCTTTAGAGCATTATGTGTAAGGTATTAAGCCGTGCTTATGATTAAGCGCCTATCATATCGCCTTTAAAGAATGGGCGAAAACAGATATCTACAGGTAAACTAAGTGAAACGACGCGTCTTAATCAAGGAGAACTCATGACGTATCAACAAGCTGGACGCATTGCTGTTTTGAAAAGGATTTTGGGTTGGGTGATTTTTATACCTGCATTGATCTCTACATTGATTTCTTTGCTGAAATTTATGAATACCCGACAGGAAAACCAGGAAGGCATTAATGCGGTCATGCTCGACTTTACTCATGTCATGATCGATATGATGCAGGCGAATACGCCTTTTTTGAATCTATTCTGGTATAACTCCCCGACGCCCAATTTTAATGGTGGCGTGAACGCTATGTTCTGGGTGATTTTCATCCTGATTTTTGTCGGACTGGCGTTGCAGGATTCCGGTGCCCGGATGAGTCGCCAGGCGCGCTTCTTGCGGGAAGGTGTTGAAGATCAACTCATTCTGGAAAAAGCCAAAGGGGAAGAGGGGCTAACGCGTGAACAAATTGAGTCACGTATTGTTGTTCCGCACCATACTATTTTCCTACAGTTTTTCTCACTGTATATCCTGCCGGTTATTTGTATTGCTGCAGGTTATGTGTTCTTTTCTCTGCTTGGGTTTATTTAATCAAAAGGCCGCACGGAGCGGCCATTATCCTCAACCCATATCATGCTGCTAATAATCTATCCAGTGACTGCTGAGCAATAACCAAATGCTGACCGCCAAATAATCTTGCACGATTTAACAGCGTGTAGAGTTGGTAAACCGGTTGACGTTCAAGGAAATCGGCAGGTAGCGGGGATACTGACTGATAGCCGTCATAGATTTGTGGCGGCTGTTCAGTATGCAGCGGTAACATCGCCAGGTCGCACTCTCGGTCACCCCAGTAGCAAGCCGGGTCGAAAATGTACGGGCCATCCGGACCCAGCGCACAGTTGCCGGACCATAAATCGCCGTGCAACAGAGAAGGCTGCGGTTGATGTGAGGCGAGACGCTGCTGAATATGCTCGACGATGGCGTCGATATTGCCGAAAGCGATCCCTTTCTCTGCTGCCAGTTCCAACTGCCAGCCAATCCGTTGTTCAGCAAAAAACGTTGACCAGCGACGTTGCCAGGTGTTGGGCTGTGGAGTTGTGGAGAGCGAGTTATCAAAATCGAGGCCAAATTGTGGTTGGTCACTCCATTGATGTAAACGCGCAATTTGCTGACCAAGAATAAATGCGCTATGCGCATCCAGCGGACGAGGTGGGAGATAATCCATCACCAGAAAACTGTAGTCACGGTCAGCGCCTACTGCCCAAACCTTAGGCACGGTGACGGTTTTACTACGCGACAGTAACTCCAGTTGGTCGGCTTCGGCGGTAAAACCGGGAAGCAGTTCCCTTTCATCACATTTGACGAAAAAGTCATGTCCTGCATAGCGCAAATGCCATGCGGCATGGACTTCTCCGCCAGGCAGTTCATTACGCAGTTCGATTTCGCCTTCACCTAACTGCTCGCTCAAAAGACGACTGATTGCCTGCCACATGATGTCTCTCCCATGTTGTCTGCCAGATCATAAGGTTAGCGCAAGAATGCGGTGTAAAAACACGAGCTAACGCACACCACAGACTGATTATTGCCCAAAAACCATTTATTTTCTGTTGCTATTCCATTCCTCCCAGGTCGTGATGGTGATTTCAGGATCTTTGCCGGTTGCACTTTGGGTAAGCCCCGAAACCAGTTCTCTAATTTCTTCTTCACTTTGGGTACTGATAAGTCCAAAAGTGTTAGTCCCCAGCTCATGGATATTTCCCTCATCATCCGTCATGGTGAGCAAAAAACCGTCGCGAGTCAGGTAATTATTCAACTCGTTAATTTCAGTCAATGTATCCTCATGCAACATGACGGTTATGACATAACGGACAAGATCGCCACTGGCCATAGTTCACCCCTTTGTTATCACATGACTTTTGAGCATAGTCGGAGAAACGCGTTGCCGACAGGTTGGTGATGATTCCCCCAATACTGGGGGAATGTTTTTGTTAGCGGGAAAGGTAAGCGTAAATTTTTTGCGTATCGTCATGGGAGCACAGACGTGTTCCCTGATTGAGTGTGGCTGCACTCCCCGCAGCTACGCCAAAACGAACCATCTCTTCAAGAGAGGCATTTTCTGCCAGTTTCAGTGTCATCGCGCCGACCATGCTATCACCAGCGCCAACGGTACTCTGGCTTTTCACCGGTGGTGGCACCACCTGAATGCAGTTTTCACTATCAACACCCAGCGCTCCTTGTGGACCCAGGGAAACGACAACCCGTTTGGCCTTGCCGCTATTAACGATTTCTTGCGCGGCTTTGCGGACATCGTCTGGCTGGGTGAGTTCGCGATTCACCAGCGCACTGAGTTCTTTTTGGTTAGGCTTAACCAACTCGATGTTACCAATCGCCAGTGCTGCACTTAACGCTTCGCCAGAACTGTCGATGATGCAGCGGATCCCTTGGTTTTGCGCAGCGGAAATCAGTTGGGTTAATTTTTCCAGCTTCACACCTGGCGGCAGGCTTCCGCTTATGACCAGGATGGCCCCGGATTCAATTTCCAGAACTTGCTCTTCAAGCTGGCGAAACTCATCTTCATTTAATGCCGCGCCTGGCATAACAAAACGATACTGCTCACCGCTTGCTTCCACATGTACGTGTAAATTCTGCCGGGTCCAGTCTTTGGCTTCTACAGTAGCGACGGGGACATTTTCATCCGCCAACAGTGAAACCAGGTGTTCGCCGGTCGCGCCACCCGCCGGGAAGATCGCTGTGGCACTGCCTCCAAGATGGGCAATGGCGCGGGCGACGTTGATGCCGCCGCCCCCGGGTTCGAACACCGGTGCGGTACAGCGCAGTTTTCCTTCGGGATAAATTTGCGGGGTAATTGTTGCGCTATCGAGAGAGGGCGCAAGTGTCAACGTATAGATACGTACCATCATTTCCTCCTATAGGCTGATTTCAGTCTGGCACCGAATCAGCGGAAAGTGAAGAAATTAACAATATGATTTATTAGAGCTTTATTTAAAATTTTGCAGATAAATATATATAAATAAAAATCTGTTTTCGCCACATGCTTATTCAAAAAATGAAATAAGAATACATTGCTAAGTTATTCGAGCCTTTTTATAATTCGTTACCTTTCCAGGGACGCTAATCTTTGATCCTTAAGAAAGTTTCCGGGACCGCGATGGTCTCTTTTTTTGTTGTACGGACTCTTGATAAATGAAGCTTTTGAAGACAGTTCCTGCCATCGTTATGTTGGCGGGGGGCATGTTTGCGTCATTGAATGCAGCTGCCGATGATTCCGTTTTTACTGTCATGGACGATCCTGCCAGCGCTAAAAAACCTTTCGAAGGTAATCTGAACGCAGGATATCTTGCACAATCAGGCAATACGAAAAGCTCCTCACTTACGGCTGACACCACCATGACCTGGTATGGACAAACCACTGCCTGGTCGCTGTGGGGGAACGCCAGTAATACTTCTTCTAATGATGAGCGTTCTTCAGAAAAATATGCGGCGGGCGGGCGTAGCCGTTTTAATTTAACTGATTATGACTATTTATTTGGTCAGGCAAGCTGGCTGACAGACCGTTATAACGGCTATCGAGAGCGCGATGTGTTGACCGCGGGTTATGGTCGTCAGTTTTTGAATGGCCCGGTACACAGTTTCCGCTTTGAATTCGGTCCAGGTGTGCGTTACGACAAATATACCGACAATGCCAGTGAAACTCAGCCGCTGGGCTATGCCTCCGGTGCTTATGCATGGCAGCTGACTGACAACGCTAAATTTACGCAGGGTGTTTCCGTCTTTGGCGCGGAAGACACAACGCTGAACTCCGAAAGCGCATTAAATATTGCTATTAATGAACATTTTGGACTGAAGGTGGCTTACAACGTCACATGGAACTCTGAACCTCCAGAGTCTGCACCGGAACATACCGACCGTCGGACAACCTTATCGCTGGGCTACAGCATGTAAAATTATCTGCCGGACCGTGTTATGCGGTCTGGCTGTCTTCGTTTGTCACTGCTCAGCCCCAAATCATTGCTGCCCAACGTAGCAACAACATAGCGCCACAGATTGCCAGTAGCACCACCACCATCTTCCAGTGTTTTTTATCAAAGCGTTTAGTCGGCATACCAGTGTCCTGCATATCTCTTGTGCGTGATAACGGAGTGTAACAAAAGGGACAGGCATCAAGGGATTTTTTGTTATTACAGCCGTCGGGTGGCGTTGTGCACATGGTCACTGTTTCTGCGTTTTATGAAAAAATAAAATTATGTATCGATATACAAATATCATAAATAGCTGGTTATAAATACGTCTTTAGTTCATCAGCACTAAAACTCAGGCTTTGGCTGATTGCATTAATAGCAGCATAATATGTTTCTACAGTTTTATAATGATTATGATGAATGGCTATATGAACAGCTGACATGTTGTCATGATTTTTAGCAGCCAACAGTGTAAATAACTGATGTTGGCTAAAAGAATATTTTTTTGCAAAAGTATCCAGCGTCGATATATAAGATAACATGACGTCTTTATTACCCTTGCTCATAGCGATGTATAAAGCAGGGGTTCCATGTACTGTTGCGCCTTTTAATAAATCTATGATGTTAATTTTGCTGAGGTTATATTTAACAGCGATTCCATAAATTTTAGATAGGAACCGTGTGACACACAACGGGTGATTATTTTCCATTGCAGCAAATAACCCTGGTTCACCATCACGTGTTTTCATGGCTAAAATATCCATCACCATTTTTTTGTTTAAATGCTTTTGTGCTATTGGAGCGGTTAATGTATTCAGAAAGATATCGATTATCTCATCGAATCCATACAACATGGAGATATAAAGTCCAGGTGTTTCGTTAGCACTTTTAGTTTGCAGTAATTTAACCAGATTATCTTCATGAATGATGTGATTATCTACCAGTGACTGAATTTCTTGCATAAATATTTTCACGTTGTCAGTATGTCCGTTCATCATAGCCAAAAATAAAGCAGGTGTACCAACGCTATTCTGCGCAGTTATTATTTCAATGATTTCTTTTTCAGGGAGTATGGGCAACTGTCTGAATAATGTAATAAGCTGTTGAGTCTGGCCTGTGGCCATTATTAACAACATTGCCGATGGATGCATAGGGGCAAATGGCATTCGTGTCGCGATACCCGTGAAAATAGCCCCTGGAACTCCCTCAGGTAATAGGGGCAGAATAGCAATTGCACAGTTGCGAACATACCTATCAGCCCAGGTCTGAGCATCGGGACCTGAACTGATGAACTTATCAAGCGAGAGAAAGCCCCGTGCTGTCCTGTGGGTGCCTCTGACGGCAACGTTGGTATCGTTCGGGTCGTAAACGGACACAACATAATTTAATTGCCCATACGCCGACTGCTTTATTCGTAGCCTTACTGACAAAGTATGATTGTCTATATATAAAATCGCAGACATATGACTGACATTGTTTGCCATCATTCGACAGAAGAAAATATCTAAAGCGAAGCCAAAATCCTTACTCGCGATAACGCGACTCCCTGCAGGAGGATGGCGAAGTAATGCTCTGAACTCCGCGTCCCGGACTAAGGGGACATGCTGCTGTATGGATTCAACGGAGGAGTAATGTTTAATCAGGTTAACCTTGCCTTTTCCATTTCTCAATGAATCAAGTGCGTATTGCAATGACAGATGGCGACAAAAAATAGCGTCAGAAGGAGATTGCGAAAAAAATGCACTACCATTGAGATTTACTGTTGGTTGTATAGTTTTTTCTCTATGGATTTTTTTAGACAGTTTCATACAATGGTTACGATTTTCGGCAGTTAACTGTTCCTGTTCAATATAATCCAGTATGCTTCGCAAATGGTTAGCTTTAATAGGCGTGGTTTCCAGTAATAAGGAAATGATTTCTTTTTTATAGTGTAATGTAATGAGTATATTTTTTGCATGGATGGGTGAAGTGGCAAAGTTAATGGTAAAAAGGGCAGTGGAATAACAATTTTGTGATATTTTTCGACAGTTTGCGGTAAATTCCTGAGTAACACAGTATGACAGCATCGAACTTAAGTCAGAGGTATCAAGTAGGGTGATGAGTTGGCGCGCAAATTGATTAATAGGCTCTGATGAAGGCGTTGGTATGTCGCTATCGATGTGCATTCTATGAGGAGACTTATAATGAGTTCTGATAATAATGTCGTTTTGACTCATAATCTATTCGCCTTATATATGTCTGGAGGTTTTGAGGATGATGATTAATTATTATCGCCAGAACGAAATGTGCACGAAAAATTGCTATAAGAATTGTGTCACTTTTATCATTGTGATATGACCAGTTCGTCATTAATCTCATGATCGTTTAAATACTACCGCCAAATCATGCAACGAACTTTGCTGGATTCAGTTTATGCTGCTGTAAATCCGCTCGCAGTAAACCTTTCAGACGCTCCGTGATGTTATCAGTTGTTCTTTAAGCGTTTTGCTGGTGTACTCACTACAAACGAATTGCGAATCGAATCAATGTGAAACGGAAAGGTACAATCTCCCTTTTTTTAGTGTTAACATCGCTCAACCGGGTGGAAGGTGAGAGGTTAATGTCTTTCATTTGTGTACCTGATTGCGAACCAATTTAGCATTTGTTGGCTAGATGGTTTCGCAATGAACTGTTAATAAACAAATTTTTCTTTGTATGTGATCTTTCGTGTGGGTCACCACTGCAAATAAGGATATAAAATGCCTGTTATAACTCTTCCTGATGGCAGCCAACGCCATTACGACCACGCTGTAAGCCCCATGGATGTTGCGCTGGACATTGGTCCAGGTCTGGCGAAAGCCTGTATCGCAGGGCGCGTTAATGGCGAACTGGTTGATGCTTGCGATCTGATTGAAAACGACGCACAACTGTCGATCATTACCGCCAAAGACGAAGAAGGTCTGGAGATCATTCGTCACTCCTGTGCGCACCTGTTAGGGCACGCGATTAAACAACTTTGGCCGCATACCAAAATGGCAATCGGCCCGGTTATTGACAACGGTTTTTATTACGACGTTGATCTTGACCGCACGTTAACCCAGGAAGATGTCGAAGCACTCGAGAAGCGGATGCATGAGCTTGCTGAGAAAAACTACGACGTCATTAAGAAGAAAGTCAGCTGGCACGAAGCGCGTGAAACTTTCGCCAACCGTGGGGAGAGCTACAAAGTCTCCATTCTTGACGAAAACATCGCCCATGATGACAAGCCAGGTCTGTACTTCCATGAAGAATATGTCGATATGTGCCGCGGTCCGCACGTACCGAACATGCGTTTCTGCCATCATTTCAAACTAATGAAAACGGCAGGGGCTTACTGGCGTGGCGACAGCAACAACAAAATGTTGCAACGTATTTACGGTACGGCGTGGGCAGACAAAAAAGCGCTTAACGCTTACCTGCAGCGCCTGGAAGAAGCCGCGAAACGCGACCACCGTAAAATCGGTAAACAGCTCGACCTGTACCATATGCAGGAAGAAGCGCCGGGTATGGTATTCTGGCACAACGACGGCTGGACCATCTTCCGTGAACTGGAAGTGTTTGTTCGTTCTAAACTGAAAGAGTACCAGTATCAGGAAGTTAAAGGTCCGTTCATGATGGACCGTGTCCTGTGGGAAAAAACCGGTCACTGGGACAACTACAAAGATGCAATGTTCACCACGTCTTCTGAGAACCGTGAATACTGCATTAAGCCGATGAACTGCCCGGGTCACGTACAAATTTTCAACCAGGGGCTGAAGTCGTATCGCGATCTGCCGCTGCGTATGGCCGAGTTTGGTAGCTGCCACCGTAACGAGCCGTCAGGTTCGCTGCATGGCCTGATGCGCGTGCGTGGATTTACCCAGGATGACGCGCATATCTTCTGTACTGAAGAACAAATTCGCGATGAAGTTAACGGATGTATCCGTTTAGTCTATGATATGTACAGCACTTTTGGCTTCGAGAAGATCGTCGTCAAACTCTCCACTCGTCCTGAAAAACGTATTGGCAGCGACGAAATGTGGGATCGTGCTGAGGCGGACCTGGCGGTTGCGCTGGAAGAAAACAACATCCCGTTTGAATATCAACTGGGTGAAGGCGCTTTCTACGGTCCGAAAATTGAATTTACCCTGTATGACTGCCTCGATCGTGCATGGCAGTGCGGTACAGTACAGCTGGACTTCTCCTTGCCGTCTCGTCTGAGCGCCTCCTATGTGGGCGAAGACAACGAGCGTAAGGTACCGGTAATGATTCACCGCGCAATTCTTGGGTCGATGGAACGTTTCATCGGTATCCTGACCGAAGAATTCGCTGGTTTCTTCCCGACCTGGCTTGCGCCGGTTCAGGTTGTTATCATGAATATTACCGATTCACAGTCTGATTACGTTAACGAATTGACGCAAAAACTATCAAATGCGGGCATTCGTGTTAAAGCAGACTTGAGAAATGAGAAGATTGGCTTTAAAATCCGCGAGCACACTTTGCGTCGCGTCCCATATATGCTGGTCTGTGGTGATAAAGAGGTGGAATCAGGCAAAGTTGCCGTTCGCACCCGCCGTGGTAAAGACCTGGGAAGCATGGACGTAAATGAAGTGATCGAGAAGCTGCAACAAGAGATTCGCAGCCGCAGTCTTAAACAATTGGAGGAATAAGGTATTAAAGGCGGAAAACGAGTTCAAACGGCGCGCCCTAACCGTATCAATGGCGAAATTCGCGCCCAGGAAGTTCGCTTAACAGGTCTGGAAGGCGAGCAGCTTGGTATTGTGAGTCTGAGAGAAGCTCTGGAGAAAGCAGAAGAAGCCGGAGTAGACTTAGTCGAGATCAGCCCTAACGCCGAGCCGCCGGTTTGTCGTATAATGGATTACGGCAAATTCCTCTATGAAAAGAGCAAGTCTTCTAAGGAACAGAAGAAAAAGCAAAAAGTTATCCAGGTTAAGGAAATTAAATTCCGTCCTGGTACAGATGAAGGCGACTATCAGGTAAAACTCCGCAGCCTGATTCGCTTTCTCGAAGAGGGTGATAAAGCCAAAATCACGCTGCGTTTCCGCGGTCGTGAGATGGCGCACCAGCAAATCGGTATGGAAGTGCTTAATCGCGTGAAAGACGATTTGCAAGAACTGGCAGTGGTCGAATCCTTCCCAACGAAGATCGAAGGCCGCCAGATGATCATGGTGCTCGCTCCTAAGAAGAAACAGTAAGGCCTTCAAGTAGCACTGTCTGTGGAGCCTTCGGGCTTCACAGGCTTTGTTCGCCTTTGTTTCGTTTATTAACAATGCGAAGTGGAAGTTATTAAAATGCCAAAAATTAAGACCGTACGCGGTGCTGCTAAGCGCTTCAAAAAAACCGGTAAAGGTGGTTTTAAGCACAAGCACGCTAACCTGCGTCACATTCTGACCAAAAAAGCGACCAAACGTAAACGTCACCTGCGTCCGAAAGCCATGGTTTCCAAAGGCGATCTGGGCCTGGTAATCGCGTGCCTGCCGTACGCATAAGCCGTTAACGTTTTTAACTTTTTAATTAGAATATAGATACAGGAGAGCACATATGGCTCGCGTAAAACGTGGTGTTATTGCACGCGCACGTCACAAGAAAATTTTGAAACAAGCTAAAGGCTACTACGGTGCACGTTCTCGCGTATACCGCGTTGCCTTCCAGGCTGTTATCAAAGCTGGTCAGTATGCTTACCGTGACCGTCGTCAACGTAAGCGTCAGTTCCGTCAACTGTGGATTGCGCGTATCAACGCAGCAGCACGTCAGAACGGTATTTCTTACAGCAAATTCATCAATGGCCTGAAAAAAGCCTCTGTTGAAATCGACCGTAAGATCCTGGCTGATATCGCAGTATTCGACAAAGTAGCGTTCACCGCTCTGGTTGAAAAAGCGAAAGCAGCTCTGGCATAAGCCAGTTGAAAGAGGGAGCTAGTCTCCCTCTTTTCGTTTCAACGCCATCAAAACATTGACTTTTATCGCCGTAGCCTTTTCAATAAAGGTCTTTTGAAGAGTACCAAAAGGTAACGCAAGCAATGAATGCTGCTATTTTCCGCTTCTTTTTTTACTTTAGCACCTGAATCCAGGAGGCTAGCGCGTGAGAAGAGAAACGGAAAACAGCGCCTGAAAGCCTCCCAGTGGAGGCTTTTTTTGTATGCGCGTTTTGAAAAATAAAAAGCCAGTCTATCAGGCGTAATTGTCGCAGCCAGTCTGGATACGGCCAGTGCGGAGAAACCGGAGCGTACTTAAGTACGTGAGGATTTCGAGCACTGCCCGGGACCAAAATGGCAAGTAAAATAGCCTGATGGGATAGGCTCTAAGTCCAACGAACCAGTGTCACCACTGACACAATGAGGAAAACCATGTCACATCTCGCAGAACTGGTTGCCAGTGCGAAGGCGGCCATTAGCCAGGCGTCAGATGTTGCCGCGTTAGACAATGTGCGCGTCGAATATTTGGGTAAAAAAGGGCACTTAACCCTTCAGATGACGACCCTGCGTGAGCTGCCGCCAGAAGAGCGTCCGGCAGCCGGTGCGGTTATCAACGAAGCGAAAGAGCAGGTTCAGCAGGCGCTGAATGCACGTAAAGCGGAACTGGAAAGCGCAGCGCTGAATGCGCGTCTGGCGGCGGAAACGATTGATGTCTCCCTGCCGGGTCGTCGCATTGAAAACGGCGGTCTGCATCCGGTTACCCGTACCATCGACCGTATCGAAAGTTTCTTCGGTGAGCTTGGCTTTACCGTGGCAACCGGGCCGGAAATCGAAGACGATTATCATAACTTCGATGCTCTGAACATTCCTGGTCACCACCCGGCGCGCGCTGACCACGACACTTTCTGGTTTGACGCTACCCGCCTGCTGCGTACCCAGACCTCTGGCGTACAGATCCGCACCATGAAAGCCCAGCAGCCACCGATTCGTATCATCGCGCCTGGCCGTGTTTATCGTAACGACTACGACCAGACTCACACGCCGATGTTCCATCAGATGGAAGGTCTGATTGTTGATACCAACATCAGCTTTACCAACCTGAAAGGCACGCTGCACGACTTCCTGCGTAACTTCTTTGAGGAAGATTTGCAGATTCGCTTCCGTCCTTCCTACTTCCCGTTTACCGAACCTTCTGCAGAAGTGGATGTCATGGGTAAAAACGGTAAATGGCTGGAAGTACTGGGCTGCGGGATGGTGCATCCGAACGTGCTGCGTAACGTCGGCATCGACCCGGAAGTTTACTCTGGTTTCGCCTTCGGGATGGGGATGGAGCGTCTGACTATGTTGCGTTACGGCGTCACCGACCTGCGTTCATTCTTCGAAAACGATCTGCGTTTCCTCAAACAGTTTAAATAAGGCAGGAATAGATTATGAAATTCAGTGAACTGTGGTTACGCGAATGGGTGAACCCGGCGATTGATAGCGATGCGCTGGCGAATCAAATCACGATGGCGGGCCTGGAAGTTGACGGTGTAGAACCGGTTGCCGGTAGCTTCCACGGCGTGGTCGTTGGTGAAGTGGTTGAGTGTGCGCAGCATCCGAACGCTGACAAACTGCGTGTGACAAAAGTGAATGTCGGCGGCGATCGCCTGCTGGACATCGTCTGCGGTGCGCCAAACTGCCGTCAGGGCCTGCGTGTGGCGGTAGCGACCATTGGTGCTGTTCTGCCGGGTGATTTCAAAATTAAAGCGGCGAAACTGCGCGGCGAACCGTCTGAAGGGATGCTGTGCTCCTTTTCTGAGCTGGGAATTTCTGACGACCATAACGGCATTATCGAACTGCCTGCAGATGCGCCGATTGGCACTGACATCCGCGAATACCTGAAACTCGATGACAACACCATCGAAATCAGCGTAACGCCAAACCGTGCAGACTGTTTAGGTATCATTGGTGTTGCGCGTGACGTTGCCGTGCTGAATCAGCTGCCGCTGGTTGAACCGGAAATCGTTCCGGTTGGTGCGACCATCGACGACACGCTGCCGATTACAGTCGAAGCGCCGGAAGCCTGCCCGCGTTATCTTGGCCGTGTGGTAAAAGGCATTAACGTTAAAGCGCCAACTCCGCTGTGGATGAAAGAAAAACTGCGTCGTTGCGGGATCCGTTCTATCGATGCAGTTGTTGACGTCACCAACTATGTGCTGCTCGAACTGGGCCAGCCGATGCACGCTTTCGATAAAGATCGCATTGAAGGCGGCATTGTGGTGCGGATGGCGAAAGAGGGCGAAACGCTGGTGCTGCTCGACGGTACTGAAGCGAAGCTGAATGCTGACACTCTGGTCATCGCCGACCACAACAAGGCGCTGGCGATGGGCGGCATCTTCGGTGGCGAACACTCTGGCGTGAATGACGAAACACAAAACGTGCTGCTGGAATGCGCTTTCTTTAGCCCGCTGTCTATCACCGGTCGTGCTCGTCGTCATGGCCTGCATACCGATGCGTCTCACCGTTATGAGCGTGGCGTTGATCCGGCACTGCAGCACAAAGCGATGGAACGTGCGACCCGTCTGCTGATCGACATCTGCGGTGGTGAGGCTGGCCCGGTAATTGATATCACCAACGAAGCAACGCTGCCGAAGCGTGCAACCATCACTTTACGTCGTAGCAAACTGGATCGCCTGATCGGCCATCATATTGCGGATGAGCAGGTAACTGACATTCTGCGTCGTCTCGGCTGCGAAGTGACCGAAGGCAAAGACGAGTGGCAGGCAGTTGCGCCGAGCTGGCGTTTCGACATGGAGATTGAAGAAGATCTGGTCGAAGAAGTCGCGCGTGTTTACGGCTACAACAACATCCCGGATGAGCCGGTACAGGCAAGCCTGATTATGGGTACTCACCGTGAAGCTGACCTGTCGCTCAAGCGCGTGAAAACGCTGCTCAACGACAAAGGCTATCAGGAAGTGATCACCTATAGCTTCGTTGATCCGAAAGTGCAGCAGATGATCCATCCAGGCGTTGAAGCCTTACTGCTGCCAAGCCCGATCTCTGTTGAAATGTCAGCAATGCGTCTTTCTCTGTGGACCGGCCTGCTGGCAACCGTGGTGTACAACCAGAACCGTCAGCAGAACCGTGTGCGCATTTTCGAAAGCGGTCTGCGTTTCGTACCAGATACTCAGGCACCGTTGGGCATTCGTCAGGATCTGATGTTAGCCGGTGTGATTTGCGGTAACCGTTACGAAGAGCACTGGAACCTGGCAAAAGAGACCGTTGATTTCTATGATTTGAAAGGCGATCTTGAATCCGTTCTCGACCTGACCGGTAAACTGAATGAGGTTGAGTTCCGTGCAGAAGCGAATCCGGCACTGCATCCGGGGCAATCCGCAGCGATTTATCTGAAAGGTGAACGTATTGGTTTTGTTGGGGTTGTTCATCCTGAACTGGAACGTAAACTGGATCTTAACGGTCGCACTCTGGTGTTCGAACTGGAGTGGAACAAGCTCGCAGACCGCGTGGTGCCTCAGGCGCGCGAGATTTCTCGCTTCCCGGCGAACCGTCGTGACATCGCGGTGGTGGTCGCAGAAAACGTTCCCGCAGCGGATATTTTATCCGAATGTAAGAAAGTTGGCGTAAATCAGGTAGTTGGCGTAAACTTATTTGACGTGTACCGCGGTAAGGGTGTTGCGGAGGGGTATAAGAGCCTCGCCATAAGCCTGATCCTGCAAGATACCAGCCGTACACTCGAAGAAGAGGAGATTGCCGCTACCGTCGCCAAATGTGTAGAGGCATTAAAAGAGCGATTCCAGGCATCATTGAGGGATTGAACCTATGGCGCTTACAAAAGCTGAAATGTCAGAATATCTGTTTGATAAGCTTGGGCTTAGCAAGCGGGATGCCAAAGAACTGGTTGAACTGTTTTTCGAAGAGATCCGTCGCGCTCTGGAAAACGGCGAACAGGTGAAACTCTCTGGTTTTGGTAACTTCGATCTGCGTGATAAGAATCAACGCCCGGGACGTAACCCGAAAACGGGCGAGGATATTCCCATTACAGCACGGCGCGTGGTGACCTTCAGACCCGGGCAGAAGTTAAAAAGCCGGGTCGAAAACGCTTCGCCCAAAGACGAGTAATCTGATCTAACTAAAAAGGCCGCTCTGCGGCCTTTTTTCTTTTCACTGTCGAAGAGTCACCGTAAAATCAACGCCATGACACTTCAGCAGAACGGATACCATGCTGACACTTGCCCGCCAACAACAGCGACAAAATATTCGCTGGTTATTATGCCTGTCAGTTTTGATGCTGCTGGCGCTTCTCTTAAGCCTTTGCGCCGGTGAACAATGGATCTCGCCAGGTGACTGGTT
This sequence comes from Shigella dysenteriae, assembly GCF_022354085.1. NCBI lineage: Bacteria > Pseudomonadati > Pseudomonadota > Gammaproteobacteria > Enterobacterales > Enterobacteriaceae > Shigella > Shigella dysenteriae. The sequence goes on along the minus strand of NZ_CP055055.1, from coordinate 2,577,294 downwards.
TTCTCCTCGTGGCGAACTGTTCGTCTGGCAAATTCGCCTGCCACGTACGCTGGCTGTATTGCTGGTTGGTGCGGCGCTGGCTATATCCGGCGCTGTAATGCAGGCGTTGTTTGAAAATCCTCTGGCAGAACCTGGACTACTTGGCGTCTCTAACGGCGCAGGCGTGGGGCTTATCGCCGCGGTATTGCTTGGGCAAGGGCAACTCCCCAACTGGGCGCTAGGGCTGTGTGCGATTGCTGGCGCGCTTATCATCACTTTAATACTCTTACGTTTCGCCCGTCGTCATCTTTCGACCAGTCGGTTATTGCTGGCTGGCGTTGCATTAGGGATTATCTGTAGCGCACTAATGACGTGGGCTATCTACTTTTCCACCTCTGTTGATTTACGTCAGCTGATGTACTGGATGATGGGCGGTTTTGGCGGCGTAGACTGGCGGCAAAGCTGGCTGATGCTGGCATTGATCCCCGTGTTGTTGTGGATCTGTTGTCAGTCCAGGCCGATGAATATGTTAGCACTTGGCGAGATCTCGGCGCGGCAACTGGGTTTACCCCTGTGGTTCTGGCGCAATGTGCTGGTGGCAGCGACCGGCTGGATGGTTGGCGTCAGTGTGGCGCTGGCGGGTGCTATCGGCTTTATTGGTCTGGTGATCCCACATATTCTTCGGTTGTGTGGTTTAACCGATCATCGCGTATTACTTCCCGGCTGCGCGCTGGCAGGGGCGAGCGCATTGCTGCTGGCCGATATTGTAGCGCGCCTGGCATTAGCTGCCGCAGAGCTGCCTATTGGCGTGGTCACCGCAACGTTGGGTGCGCCGGTGTTTATCTGGTTATTGTTAAAAGCAGGACGTTAGCCGCAAAAAGACGGTCTATGATTAAAAGCTAAGATTTTTACTGACCACACCCAGGAGAAACGATGCAAGATTCCATTCTGACGACCGTAGTGAAAGATATCGACGGTGAAGTGACCACGCTGGAGAAGTACGCCGGTAATGTGCTGTTGATTGTCAATGTCGCCTCAAAGTGTGGCTTAACGCCGCAATATGAGCAGTTGGAGAATATTCAGAAAGCCTGGGCCGATCGAGGTTTTGTGGTGCTGGGATTCCCGTGCAACCAGTTTCTGGAACAAGAACCGGGCAGCGATGAAGAGATTAAAACTTACTGTACCACCACATGGGGGGTGACGTTCCCGATGTTCAGTAAGATTGAAGTTAATGGCGAAGGACGCCATCCGCTGTATCAAAAATTGATTGCCGCAGCGCCGACCGCAGTCGCGCCGGAAGAGAGCGGATTCTATGCCCGTATGGTCAGCAAAGGTCGTGCACCGCTGTACCCTGATGATATTTTATGGAATTTTGAGAAATTTTTAGTTGGCAGGGACGGATTGGTCATCCAGCGTTTTTCCCCGGATATGACGCCGGAAGATCCCATTGTGATGGAAAGCATTAAACTGGCGTTGGCAAAATAATGTCTATTGTGATGCAGTTACAGGATGTTGCGGAATCAACCCGCCTGGGGCCGCTTTCTGGCGAGGTTCGGGCTGGGGAGATCCTGCATCTGGTGGGGCCGAATGGCGCGGGTAAGAGTACCTTACTGGCGCGAATGGCCGGAATGACCAGCGGTAAGGGAAGCATTCAGTTCGCGGGGCAACCACTGGAAGCATGGTCCGCAACAAAACTCGCGCTGCATCGCGCCTATCTTTCACAACAGCAGACGCCGCCGTTTGCAATGCCGGTCTGGCACTACCTGACACTGCATCAGCACGATAAAACGCGTACCGAACTACTGAATGATGTCGCAGGGGCGCTGGCTCTTGATGACAAACTCGGACGTAGCACCAATCAACTTTCCGGCGGTGAATGGCAACGCGTACGTCTTGCTGCGGTGGTGCTGCAAATCACACCACAAGCCAATCCCGCAGGCCAATTGCTGCTTCTTGATGAGCCGATGAACAGTCTTGATGTTGCGCAACAAAGTGCGTTAGACAAAATTCTGAGCGCGCTGTGTCAGCAAGGACTGGCGATTGTGATGAGCAGTCACGATCTCAACCACACATTGCGTCATGCGCATCGGGCGTGGTTGCTAAAAGGTGGAAAAATGCTGGCCAGTGGACGCAGAGAAGAGGTGCTCACGCCGCCAAATCTGGCGCAGGCCTATGGGATGAATTTTCGCCGTCTGGATATCGAAGGTCACAGAATGCTGATTTCGACCATCTGATTTCATTAGTATCTTGAAAATCGGGTAATTACGACGCTAAATTAATGCAAGAATAAAAAACAGAGGAACCGTACGGAATGCGTTTCTGCCTTATTTTGATCACAGCACTGTTTCTGGCCGGGTGTAGCCACCATAAAGCACCGCCGCCAAATGCCAGACTTTCTGATTCGATTACCGTTATTGCCGGTTTGAACGACCAGCTACAAAGCTGGCATGGCACGCCGTATCGTTATGGTGGCATGACGCGGCGCGGTGTGGACTGTTCGGGATTTGTGGTTGTGACGATGCGCGATCGTTTCGATTTGCAGCTGCCCCGAGAAACCAAACAACAAGCCTCTATCGGCACGCAAATTGATAAAGACGAGTTGCTGCCTGGTGACCTGGTCTTTTTCAAAACGGGTTCCGGACAAAATGGTTTGCATGTAGGTATTTACGATACCAACAACCAATTTATCCACGCCTCTACCAGCAAGGGAGTGATGCGTTCCTCACTTGATAATGTCTATTGGCAGAAAAATTTCTGGCAGGCGAGACGAATCTAGTATGTCGAAAAATGGACGGTGATGATACATCGCCGTCCATTTACTCCTGAATACAGTAGTATTTTGCAGACAAAAATTCCGTAAATGGATTATTCGTTTATAATCAGGATAATCTAAAAAAAGGACCCCTGAAAAAGTGGTTAACATGGAACAAATGAAAGTTACTCCTTATGTAATTGTTATGTCTTATGGCCTCATCCCTTTTAGCCGGATACTGAAAAACATCCTTCGAGAGGGACGGTTACCATGAAGATTTTTTTGGAGAATCTTTATCATTCTGATTGCTATTTCCTGCCGATAAGAGATAACCAGCAAGACCTTGTCGGCGTTGAGTTAATTACCCATTTCTCCAGTGAAGATGGTACGGTTCGTATCCCGACGAGTCGGGTTATAGCGCAACTTACCGAGGAGCAACATTGGCAATTATTTTCAGAGCAGTTGGAATTACTAAAATCATGCCAACATTTTTTTATTCAACATAAACTCTTTGCCTGGCTTAATTTAACGCCACAAGTGGCTACATTATTATTAGACAGGGATAATTACGCGGGCGAACTATTAAAATATCCGTTTATTGAACTGTTGATTAATGAGAATTACCCGCATCTCAATGAAGGAAAAGATAATCGCGATCTTTTGTCCTTATCGCAAATGTATCCCCTTGTGTTAGGTAATTTGGGAGCAGGCAATAGCACAATGAAAGCGGTTTTTGATGGTCTTTTCACCCGCGTCATGCTGGATAAAAGTTTTATTCAGCAACAAATCACGCATCGCTCCTTCGAACCGTTTATTCGTGCGATCCAGGCGCAAATTTCCCCTTGTTGCAATTGCATCATCGCGGGGGGCATTGATACGCCAGAAATATTGGCACAGATTACCCACTTCGATTTCCATGCTCTCCAGGGATGCCTGTGGCCTGCCGTTCCTATAAATCAGATAACGACGTTGGTTCAGCGATAACCCTCCTGTTTGCTGGTGTTTAAGACGAGAGTAACCGTCTACACTATCAAACAGGAGGATCTATGACCCTGTCTTTTATTACCCGCTGGCGCGATGAATTGCCAGCAACCTATACAGCACTTTCCCCTACGCCTTTAAATAATGCCCGGCTGATTTGGCATAATACCGAACTCGCTAACACGCTGAGTATTCCATCGTCGCTGTTTAAAAATGGCGCAGGTGTCTGGGGCGGCGAAACCCTACTGCCTGGTATGTCACCACTGGCGCAGGTTTACAGTGGTCATCAGTTCGGCGTCTGGGCGGGCCAACTGGGTGATGGGCGCGGCATTTTACTCGGCGAACAACTGCTTGCTGATGGCACTACAATGGACTGGCATCTGAAAGGTGCTGGCCTGACGCCTTATTCGCGAATGGGTGATGGACGGGCGGTTTTACGTTCGACGATACGAGAAAGTCTCGCCAGTGAGGCGATGCATTATCTGGGCATTCCGACGACCCGCGCGTTAAGTATCGTCACCAGCGATTCGCCAGTGTATCGGGAAACGGTGGAGCCAGGCGCGATGCTGATGCGTGTGGCACCAAGTCATCTGCGTTTTGGTCATTTCGAACATTTTTACTATCGCCGCGAGCCGGAAAAGGTTCGTCAGTTAGCTGACTTTGCCATTCGTCATTACTGGTCACATCTTGAAGATGATGAGGACAAATACCGTCTCTGGTTTAACGATGTTGTCGCACGTACCGCATCGTTAATTGCCCAATGGCAGACGGTCGGCTTTGCACATGGGGTGATGAATACCGACAACATGTCGCTGCTGGGACTGACGCTTGATTACGGGCCGTTTGGTTTTCTTGATGATTACGAACCCGGTTTTATTTGTAATCACTCGGATCATCAAGGGCGTTATAGCTTTGATAATCAACCTGCTGTCGCGTTGTGGAATTTACAGCGTCTGGCGCAGACATTGTCACCATTTGTTGCCGTAGATGCCCTGAATGAGGCCCTGGACAGCTATCAGCAGGTTTTGTTGACGCATTATGGACAACGGATGCGGCAGAAACTGGGCTTCATCACGGAGCAAAAAGAGGATAACGCGCTACTGAATGAATTATTCAGTCTGATGGCGCGAGAGCGCAGCGATTATACCCGCACATTTCGCATGCTGAGTCTGACCGAGCAGCACAGCGCGGCGTCACCGCTACGTGATGAGTTTATTGATCGTGCGGCATTTGATGACTGGTTTGCCCGTTATCGAGGGCGTTTGCAACAAGACGAGGTTAGCGATAGTGAGCGTCAGCAACTGATGCAAAGCGTTAACCCAGCTCTGGTATTGCGCAACTGGTTGGCGCAACGGGCGATTGAAGCGGCAGAAAAGGGTGATATGACGGAATTGCACCGCCTGCATGAGGCGTTGCGAAATCCTTTCAGCGACAGAGATGATGACTATGTCAGTCGTCCACCTGACTGGGGTAAACGGCTGGAAGTCAGCTGCTCGAGTTAAAGGCTACTTGGTCAACAGCAGCTTGCCAGCCTGAGTTTTACGGAGCAGATATTCTTGCCCGTCATGATCGATAATCAGTTTGCCATCCGGACCTAACAGTGTCTGGCTGGAAATTCGCCGAATAGTCTGCGGGGAAGCGGTCTTGTGATTGGCATCCGTTTCAGGCGTGAGTTTTCTGCTATCCGTATAACGCATAAAAATTAATAATAATTGATATAACAATGATTCTTATTATCAATATTATGGCTGACCAGAGCAAGCAGTAATGTGTTGAGAAGACAACAAGTTGCGCAGAAATGCCCATCCCATCAGGAATGGGCACGCATTCAGAAGCGGGTATCTACCGCAGAGGCGAGTTTTTCGACCAGGCGTTCGGTATCTTCCCAGCCCAGACACGGGTCGGTAATGGATTGACCGTAAGTGAGCGGCTGACTGCCGACGATTTTTTGCGTTCCTTCGCGCAGGAAACTTTCCGCCATAATTCCAGCAATCGCCGTAGAGCCATTGCGGATTTGCTGACAAATATCCTCACAAACTTCTAACTGGCGACGGTGCTGCTTTTGGCAGTTACCGTGGCTGAAATCCACCACCAGATGTTCAGGTAAATCAAACTCGTGCAGCGTATCGCAGGCTGCGGCGATATCATCGGCATGATAATTCGGTTTTTTGCCGCCACGCATAATAATGTGGCCATACGGGTTGCCGCTGGTCTGATAGATGGTCATCTGACCATTTTTGTCTGGCGAGAGGAACATATGGCTGGCGCGGGCTGCGCGGATAGCATCCACAGCAATCCGCGTATTGCCATCGGTACCATTTTTAAAACCTACCGGACAGGAGAGTGCCGAAGCCATTTCACGGTGGATCTGACTTTCGGTAGTACGTGCGCCAATCGCGCCCCAACTGATTAAATCAGCAATAAACTGACCGGTCACCATATCGAGGAACTCAGTCGCGGTTGGGACGCCCAGCTCATTTACCTGTAAAAGTAATTTGCGCGCCAGCTCCAGACCGTGATTTACCCGATAGCTGCCGTTTAAATCTGGATCGGAGATTAGTCCTTTCCAGCCGACAACAGTTCGTGGTTTTTCAAAATAGGTGCGCATTACGATTTCCAGCCGTGACTGGTACTGGTTGCGCAGCGACTGCAGACGGGTGGCGTACTCCATTGCAGCGGTGAGATCGTGGATCGAGCAGGGGCCAATAATGACCAACAGTCGCTTATCTTCACCATTGAGTATTTTTTCAATTCTGCGGCGTGAGTCGGTGACATAGGTGGCGACGCCAGGCGTTACGGGATACCGTAGCGCGAGTTCGGCGGGCGTTACCAGGCTCTCAATACGCGCAGTACGGAGTTCGTCAGTTCTGTTCATTACAAGTCTCAGAAATTTGTTGCTTCTACGGCAGGACTGCCGGGAAGTGATGCGCATCACGATAAACCAATCGCTGCTGATTTCAAGTGCGAGGTGTGTCACACCTCGCCGGGTGGTTAGCATGATAACAAAAAAATAAGCTAATGCACTAGTTCTCTAGTACATTCGGCGACTAAGGCCCATGATATCGAGGATCTTGGTGGCAATCTCTTCTACCGAATAATTGGTACTGTTAATCCACGGGATCTGATTTTTACGGTACAAGGCTTCCACTTCCGCGACTTCCATCCTGCACTGACGAAGCGAGGCATAGCGACTGTTCTCCCGACGTTCCTCGCGAATCGCCGCCAGACGTTCCGGGTCGATAGTCAGGCCGAACAATTTATGCTGAAGCGGTTTGAGCGACGCGGGTAGCACCAGATTATCCATATCGTCGGCAATAAAGGGGTAGTTTGCCGCGCGGATACCAAATTGCATTGCCAGATACAGACTGGTGGGGGTTTTACCACAGCGAGAAACACCGAGCAGGATCACCTGAGCCTGATCCAGATTGCGCAACGAAATGCCGTCATCGTGGGCGAGGGTGTAATCAATCGCCGCAATGCGCGCATCATATTTATTGAGATTATTAGGGTTAAGGCCATGGGTACGATGAGCAATCGGCGTTGGATCCAGTTTCATCTCTTGTTGTAGCGGGGCAACCAGCGCCTGAACGATATCCTGGCAAAAACCTTCACTTTGCAAGATGATGGCGCGAATCTCCGGCAACACGATGGAGTAGAAGACCAGCGGGCGCACGCCTGTCTGGTGATAAATTGCGTCAATCTGATCCTTCACTGCCCGTGCACGGCTCTCATTTTCGACAAACGGCAGCGTGATGCTGCTGATAGTGACGGGAAATTGTGACATTACTGCGTGTCCTAATACCTCCGCAGTTATTGCCGTACCATCAGAAATATAAAAAACGTGGCGATCAACAGCATTATCCATTTTGTTCTTCCCGTGATGCAGACATAATTCTATGAAAGCATAAATTAAAAACACACAGAAGCGTAGAACGTTATGTCTGGTTTATAAAATGAACCTTCAATTTTATTTTTTATGAAAACAGCATTTCATTTTTATGGTTTCGTTTATACCGATGGTTTATGTGGAAATTGTCGAAGAGAGCAGATTTGCGCAACGCTGGGATCAGTCTTAAAAAGTAAAAAAATATATTTGCTTGAACGATTCACCGTTTTTTTCATCCGGTTAAATATGCAAAGATAAATGCGCAGAAATGTGTTTCTCAAACCGTTCATTTATCACAAAAGGATTGTTCGATGTCCAACAATGGCTCGTCACCGCTGGTGCTTTGGTATAACCAACTCGGCATGAATGATGTAGACAGGGTTGGGGGCAAAAATGCCTCCCTGGGTGAAATGATTACTAACCTTTCCGGAATGGGTGTTTCCGTTCCGAATGGTTTCGCCACAACCGCCGACGCGTTTAACCAGTTTCTGGACCAAAGCGGCGTAAACCAGCGCATTTATGAACTGCTGGATAAAACGGATATTGACGATGTTACTCAGCTTGCGAAAGCGGGCGCGCAAATCCGCCAGTGGATTATCGACACTCCCTTCCAGCCTGAGCTGGAAAACGCCATCCGCGAAGCCTATGCACAGCTTTCCGCCGATGACGAAAACGCCTCTTTTGCGGTGCGCTCCTCCGCCACCGCAGAAGATATGCCGGACGCTTCTTTTGCCGGTCAGCAGGAAACCTTCCTCAACGTTCAGGGTTTTGACGCCGTTCTCGTGGCAGTGAAACATGTATTTGCTTCTCTGTTTAACGATCGCGCCATCTCTTATCGTGTGCACCAGGGTTACGATCACCGTGGTGTGGCGCTCTCCGCCGGTGTTCAACGGATGGTGCGCTCTGACCTCGCATCTTCTGGCGTGATGTTCTCCATTGATACCGAATCCGGCTTTGACCAGGTGGTGTTTATCACTTCCGCATGGGGCCTTGGTGAGATGGTCGTGCAGGGTGCGGTTAACCCGGATGAGTTTTACGTGCATAAACCGACACTGGCGGCGAATCGCCCGGCTATCGTGCGCCGCACCATGGGGTCGAAAAAAATCCGCATGGTTTACGCGCCGACCCAGGAGCACGGCAAGCAGGTTAAAATCGAAGACGTACCGCAGGAACAGCGTGACATCTTCTCGCTGACCAACGAAGAAGTGCAGGAACTGGCAAAACAGGCCGTACAAATTGAGAAACACTACGGTCGCCCGATGGATATTGAGTGGGCGAAAGATGGCCACACCGGTAAACTGTTCATTGTGCAGGCGCGTCCGGAAACCGTGCGCTCACGCGGTCAGGTCATGGAGCGTTATACGCTGCATTCACAGGGTAAGATTATCGCCGAAGGCCGTGCTATCGGTCATCGCATCGGTGCGGGTCCGGTGAAAGTCATCCATGATATCAGCGAAATGAACCGCATCGAACCTGGTGACGTGCTGGTCACTGACATGACCGACCCGGACTGGGAACCGATCATGAAGAAAGCATCTGCCATCGTCACCAACCGTGGCGGTCGTACCTGTCACGCGGCGATCATCGCTCGTGAACTGGGCATTCCGGCGGTAGTGGGCTGTGGTGATGCAACAGAACGGATGAAAGACGGTGAGAACGTCACTGTTTCTTGTGCCGAAGGTGATACCGGTTACGTCTATGCGGAGTTGCTGGAATTTAGCGTGAAAAGCTCCAGCGTAGAAACGATGCCGGATCTGCCGTTGAAAGTGATGATGAACGTCGGTAACCCGGACCGAGCTTTCGACTTCGCCTGTCTGCCGAACGAAGGCGTGGGACTTGCGCGTCTGGAATTTATCATCAACCGTATGATTGGCGTCCACCCACGCGCACTGCTTGAGTTTGACGATCAGGAACCGCAGTTGCAAAACGAAATCCGCGAGATGATGAAAGGTTTTGATTCTCCGCGTGAATTTTACGTTGGTCGTCTGACTGAAGGGATCGCGACGCTGGGTGCCGCGTTTTATCCGAAGCGCGTCATTGTCCGTCTCTCTGATTTTAAATCGAACGAATATGCCAACCTGGTCGGTGGTGAGCGTTACGAGCCAGATGAAGAGAACCCGATGCTCGGCTTCCGTGGCGCGGGACGCTATGTTTCCGACAGCTTCCGCGACTGTTTCGCGCTGGAGTGCGAAGCAGTGAAACGTGTGCGCAACGACATGGGGCTGACCAACGTTGAGATCATGATCCCGTTCGTGCGTACCGTAGATCAGGCGAAAGCGGTGGTTGAAGAACTGGCGCGTCAGGGGCTGAAACGTGGCGAGAACGGGCTGAAAATCATCATGATGTGTGAAATTCCGTCCAACGCCTTGCTGGCAGAGCAGTTCCTCGAATATTTCGACGGCTTCTCAATTGGCTCAAACGATATGACACAGCTGGCGCTCGGTCTGGATCGTGACTCAGGCGTGGTGTCTGAACTGTTCGATGAGCGCAACGATGCGGTGAAAGCACTGTTGTCGATGGCGATTCGTGCCGCGAAGAAACAGGGCAAATATGTCGGGATTTGCGGTCAGGGTCCGTCCGACCACGAAGACTTTGCCGCATGGTTGATGGAAGAGGGGATCGATAGCCTGTCTCTGAACCCGGACACCGTGGTGCAAACCTGGTTAAGCCTGGCTGAACTGAAGAAATAAAATAAATACCCGGCGGCGTTTTGTCGCCGGGTCCATTTCTATATCCCCACCTTTTAACAACCTACTTCAGGCAAACGCGCTCGTGCAATATAAAAAGCTTCCGAGCATCATCTGAATAATTGGCTGGTGTTCTTTCTGATTTTAATTCGTTTGAGATCTTCTCCACAGAATAATTCTCGATACCATTTTTTCTCAAAGTCGAATGTGACCACTCGTCAATTTCCTTAAGCATATGCGTAATTTTTTCGTCCAGAGTTCGTTGGATTGCACGAAGTCACTGGCGAGTCCCGTTTTTATACTGTCTTCAACCACAGCATAAAAAGAGATATGGCTATGAAAAATTACCGCACCGTTATTCAGACATAAGCGCAGATTATGTAATTCAGAGAATTTATTCGAACTAAAGCCGATTTTCTGATTTGTCTGGCTGTACAGAAAACAGGATAAATTCCCTCCACGAGCGGAGGGAAACAGCTACAGGGATTGCATATGAGTTGCTATTTGAAAGTCCTGATTTGTGCGATTGTCGCACTCGCTATATGGTTTTCCCCCGTCCCCGACGGGTTAACACCCTTAACCTGGCACATTCTGGCAATATTCATCACCACTGTGGTGGCGTTTATTCTGCAACCGTTGCCGGTAGGCGCTATCGCGTTAATAGCCATCAGTTTTATTATGCTTACCGGCATGATGAAAACCAGCGAAGCCTTAAAAGGTTTCAGCAGCACCACGGTATGGCTTATTGTCGCCGCATTCCTGTACGCGAAAGGATTCATCAAAACGGGGTTAGGACGACGTATCGCCTATTTACTGATTCGCGGATTTGGCGGCAGCTCGTTGCGTCTGGGTTATACCTTAGCGCTAAGTGATATGATTATCGCGCCCGCAACGCCATCAAACACAGCGCGAGCAGGGGGGATTTTGTTCCCGATTGTTCGCAGTGTCTCTAACAGCTTTGGATCTGAACCGGATCAAGGGCCGCGTAAAATCGGCGCTTATCTGATGCAGACGGTGTTCCATTCCAACTGTCTCTCATCCTCGATGTTTATGACGGCCAGCGCGCCAAATGCGCTAATTGTATCTCTGGCGGCCAGCACCTTATTTGTTGATATCTCATGGGGGATGTGGACGCTAAGTGCACTGGTACCGGGCATTATCGCTTTTATCACTATGCCGTTGGTCATTTACAAACTTTACCCGCCAGAGATCAAAAAGACGCCAGAAGCCAAAGCGTTGGCACAGGAAGAACTTATCAAAATGGGGCCGGTAACCCGTGATGAGCGCGTGACGATTGGCATTTTCCTGCTTTCATTATTGGCCTGGAGTACATCGAAATGGACTGGCCTGGATGCGACGGCTGTCGCGCTTTCCGGCGTCTGTTTAATGTTGATGACCCGGATTATCACCTGGCAGGATGTGCAGTCAGAGAAGGGGGCCTGGGACATTCTGGTCTGGCTGGGAGTCATGATCTGTATGGCAGATAAGCTCAATCAGCTTGGCCTGTTCAAATGGTTTGCCGTCACAACCTCGGCGCTGTTCACCGGCATTCCCTGGGAAATAACACTGACGGTTTTGCTGATAGTTTACTGCTATTCCCACTATTTCTTTGCCGGAAGTACGCCGCATGTAGTGGCGATGTATGCCGCTTTTGGCAGCGTCTCGGTTGCTGCAGGCGCACCGCCGATGATGGCAGCTCTGTCACTGGCGTTCGTCACTAACCTGATGAGCGGCATTTCGCATTATGGCAACGGACCCGCAGTGATCTATTACGGCGCAGGCTATGTCTCGCAACGAGAATGGTGGCGGCTGGGCTTTATCGTCATGTTGTTGAACATTGTCATCTGGTTCGGACTGGGGGCGGTGTGGTGGAAAATTCTTGGCCTGTGGTAAGTGGTCTGCGGCAAACATCAATCAAGGAATAGTGTATGAACTTAAAAGATATTCAGGTGGCGATCGTCGGCAAATTAAGCGACCGCTTAATGGCTAAAGTTGAATCTACCTTCACCGCATATCGCCTGTGGGAACTGACCGACGCAGACGCTTTTTACACGCAGATCGCGCCGGATATTCAGGCGCTGGTGACCAGTGGTAATCCGGTAATGGGAGCTTCTCGGGCGCTCATTGAAAAATTTCCGAATCTGAAGATTATTGCCAGCAACGGTGTGGGCTATGACCCTATTGATATCGTGGCAGCAAGGGAGCATGGCGTTATCGTCACCAACACCCCTGGCGTGCTTAATGATTGTGTTGCAGACATTGGCATGGCGTTGTTACTCAATGTTGCCCGACGTATTAACATTGCCGATCGTTATGTTCGTGACGGCCGTTGGCCAAACGAAGGGCGTTTCCCGATGGCGACGAAAGTGAGTGGTAAGCGTTGCGGAATTGTTGGTCTGGGGAACATTGGTAACGCTGTAGCCCGCCGTGCAGCAGCATTTGAAATGGAAATTCACTATTTCGACCCAAAACCGCATAACAAACCTGGATGGACGGCGCATGATTCGCTGGTTTCTCTGGCGCAAGCGGTGGATTTCCTCGTTCTGACGCTGCCAGGCGGGGCAAGTACACGCGGCGTTATTGACAAAACTGTGCTGCAGGCTCTGGGGGGGACCGGGCATTTGATCAGTATTTCCCGGGGTTCAGTGGTGAACGAAACTGATCTGATTGATGCTCTGCAAAATAACATAATTGCTGGTGCGGCACTGGACGTTTATGCCAACGAACCACATGTGCCAGAACAATTAATGTCGCTGGATAACGTTGTCCTTACGCCACATATCGCCAGTGGTACGAGCGAAACGTTTAATGCGATGGCGGATTTGGTTTTTGATAACTTACAGGCTTTCTTTAGCGGACAGCCAGTTATTACCCCTGTTACTCAATAAGGCGGAAAATATGATTTATGGTGATATCACTTATCTTAGTGAACAACAAAAACGAACATTTCATCCTGTTATCGCTCGTGTCATTGAGTATCTTTCACAACATGATCTGAATAGTGTTCCTGTAGGGGAGAAGGTTTTTATTCAGGATGACTCAATTTTTTATACCGTGGTTGAACCGATGACTAAACCACTACATGAATGCCGACCAGAAGTTCATCGTAAATATCTTGATGTCCATTTCTTAATTGCCGGAGAAGAGCGGATTTGTGTGGATTTTGATGATGGCGAAAACTCGGTTGTAGAAAGCCACCTGGGCGACCGTGACGTTATTTTTTATGCTGATGAACGTATTAATGATCGGATAATCACGTTGACACCAGGACAGTTTGTGGTGGTCTTCCCGGAAGAGGTACATCGGGCATGTTATAAAGTCGATAACGTGGAGAAAATCAAAAAAACAGTCGTGAAAATCGACATGAGTCTATTATAGGTGGAGCTGGTTATGACAAAAATTGCCCTGGTGACAGGGGGAAGTAAAGGTATCGGCTACGCGGCAGCAAGGGCGCTCTATGACATTGGATATACTGTTATTGTTGCCGCGCGTAACGAAGAAACCTTACAGCAATGTGCACAAGAATTAGCCAAGGAACGCTTTATTCCTCTGGTTGCTGATGTAACGGATGAGTCCGCTGTCGTTGCACTATTTGCCGAGATTAAGGCTCGTTTTGGTCGACTGGATCTCTTGTTCAATAATGCGGGCAATAATAGTCCGGCAAAAAGTATTGAAGAGGTTGAGTTTACTGAGTGGATACGCGTATTTAACGCCAATATTCACTCGACATTTTTGTGTTCGAAAGAGGCGATTAAAATTATGAAAGCGCAGCAGCCAATGGGAGGACGTATTATTAACAATGCGTCGATTTCCGCACTGACGCCGCGCCTCTATACTGCGCCATACACGGCGTCGAAACATGCTGTTACCGGGTTGACCAAGGCCATTTCCCTGGATTGTCGCAAATTTAATATCGCTTGCGGGCAAATTAATATCGGCAATGCGGAAACGACATTATCGAATCGGATGCGTAAGGGCGTTTATCAGGCAGATGGCGCTATTAAAGCGGAAGATATGATGAATGTTGCTGATGTTGCAGCAGCCATTCAGATGATGGCCCAATTGCCAGTAACCACGAATGTGCTGGAAATAACGATTATGGCAAATAATATGCCATATGTCGGACGTGGTTAATCGGGATTGAATAAAGCACCTTGCGTATAAGGTGCTTTATTATTTATGACTTATGCCTCAACGCATGATTGTTCCAGCCGTTGAACAATATCTTTCCGTAACAAAAACTTTTGTATTTTACCTGAGGCAGTGCGCGGTAGTTTTTCGATTACCACGATATGTTCAGGATATTTATATTTTGCGACCCGTTTACGGCTAAAAAAAGCCACCACCTCTTCCAGCGATAATGAATGATGCGGCGCTTTCAGCACGACATAAGCGCATGATCGTTCACCTAAACGTTCATCGGGCATTGCAACCACACAGGCATCGTGAATTTTAGGATGCTGCAATAAAATATCTTCCACTTCACGGCTGCTAATATTTTCGCCGCCGCGGACAATAATATCTTTTTTGCGTCCGGTAATTTTTATATAGCCAGCCTCATCCATACGGCAGAGATCGCCGCTGTAATACCAGCCTTCTTCATCCAGCGCACGGGCGGTTAATTCAGGTTCATCAAAATATCCCATAAACACATTGGGGCCACGCGAGGCTTCTTCACCTTCGCAACCTGGCGGTAAGGTCTTGCGTGCGTCATCGACCACTTTAATCTCTACACCTGCGGCAGCGTAACCATCGGTGTGCATAATGCGCGACAAAGGATCATCGAGATTCACCACCGCATGCGGCGAACTTTCTGTGGAACCATAAACACTTAATAATTTAATGCCGCGCTGCTGGCATTCACGCGCCACTTTTTTGGGGATTGTGGTACCGCCGCAAAGAAAGAATCGCAGCGCTGAAAGGTCTGCGGGTTGTTTCTCTAGTAAATTCAAAAGATCATAGACAAACGGCGTTGCGCCGAGCATACAGGTGCAACGCTGCTGCTCAAGCAGCGCGAGACACGCATCAGGAGTGAAAATATCTAACAACACGCTGCGAGCGCCAATTAAGAATGGTGCCGTTACGCCATGCAGAAAGCCCGTTGCGTGGCCGAGTGGCGCAGGCATCATAAAGACATCCTGCCAGGTCAGATTCAGCCGCGCGCAATAAGCCCGCTCACTGGCGAGAATATTGTTATGCGTTAGCATCACGCCCTTTGGCAGACCCTCGGTTCCGGAGGTAAACAGCACCGCAGCTAATTCATCGCCGTGGGTCGTTATCGCCGTGGTCAGTGGGGTATTGTCGGCGATAATCTGACTTAATGAGAGGGAAGAGGTGGCGGGAGCCAGTTTGTCCACGCCGACAATTTGTTGTAGTTGTGGAAGCTGATTTTGCAGCGGCAGGATTAAATCTACCGGACGCGTTTGTTTAAACAACGTCGGTGCAAAGAACATTTTTGCCTGACACTTATTGAGCACCCATACCAGTTCTGCTTCCCGCCAGGAAGGCAACAGCGGTACGGAAACCGCACCGATTTTCAGGCAGGCAAGATAGATAACGGTAAATTCACACCAGCCTGGCAGTTGAAATGCGATGCGATCGCCTGATTCAATACCCTTCGCTAACATCCAGTTTGCCAGACAGCTCGCGGCGTGATTGAGCGCGCTATAGGTGTACGATGCTCCATGATTATCGACCACGGCAATTTTGTCTGGCATCGCACGAGCGGTCTGCTGCCAGTAATCGGCCAGCGAAGCATCGCCCCATAGCCCTTGCTGACGATACGCCGCACGACGTTGTTCGTTAAACGTTAATGTCACTTTCATTTTGGACTCTCGAAACAGAACATCAGGCCCGAGATGCGGGCCTGTGGGATGCATGATTAGCCGTAGCGAAAATCAATACCGAAGGTGCCTGCGGGATATTGCCACTGTTCGAGAATAGTGTTACCGCACAGCACCCGACAGGTGCCGCACTCCAGACAACCGGCAGAATCAAAATGAATGTTGCCGGCGTCATCCTGCTTATAAAGTCCGGCAGGGCAGGCTTTCATTAATTTTTGAAATTCATTGATATCGGGATTTGCCGCCAAAATGATATGCGGGTGGCCCTCATCAACATGGAATTTATTGACGCCTAATTTGATGTCGACGTTAACCGTAGTGTTCTGGCTCATAGCGCGGTTGCTCCCTTAATGCCATCTTTCAGCAAGTTGATTAGCCCAATTTTCTTCGCGTGTCCCATGATCATTTTGCGTACCGGCTGGTTTGGTTTGCCGTCAATGGTGAACATCTCGTTCATGATGTCGGCTACCATTCGTGGGTATTGGCTAAACAGGCGCGGGTTTTCCATCAGCGCCGGGATCTTGCGAAAATGCTGCATATCACGCATGACGCAGCTTTGTTCCAGCTCACGTTTGTATTGCGCAAGACTGCTGGCGGAGAAATCCGCGCGTTCTTTGGCGGCGATCACCGTTGTGGCGGCAGCCTGAGCCGATGCAATGGCTAAATCCATGCCGCGGACCGTAAAACCCAAATTCAGGCAGAAGCCTGCGGCGTCACCAACGATCATCACGCCCTCGTTAACCAGTTGCGGCACCATTGCCAGACCGCCTTCCGGCACCATATGCGCGGAATATTCAAGCAGTTTGCCACCGCTAATCAGCGGGCGAATGGCGGGGTGTTGTTTAAAATCTTCCAGCATTTGCGGCACGCTTTTTTGCGCATGGGCGATATCACCCAATCCACAAACCAGCCCCAAGGATATGGAATCCTTGTTGGTATAGAGAAATCCCCCGCCCATCAGGCCGTCAGAAGGGGAACCGGCAAACAGCCAGGCGGCACCTTCCTCGCCCGTAATATTAAAGCGATCGTTGATCTGTTCTGGTGTGAGGCCAATAACCTCTTTAACACCAACAGCGTAATGATGCGGATCGGAAGCGGGAACCATTCCCAGCGAGCGGCCAAGCATCGAGTTAACGCCATTAGCCAGAATCACCACATTCGCTTCGAGAATATCATCCCCAGCCTGCACGCCAGTGACCTTGTTTCCTTCACGAACCAGCGTATCGACGCGAACGCCCGGGATAAACTGTGCGCCCGCCTGCTCGGCTTGTTCCATCAACCACGGGTCCAGACGATTACGCAATACGGTATAAGATGCGTGTTGCGGAACATCTGGTTGCTCGCGGTGAAAATCGAGGGTAACGGCGCTTTCTTCGGTTAAGAAGGAGATTTTCTCGCGTGTGACCTTGCGTTCTACCGGCGCTGATACTGCAAAGCCTGGAATGATTGCTTCAAGTGTGTGGGCATAAAGACGCCCGCCGGTCATGTTTTTACATCCGGCACTGTCGCCGCGTTCTATCACCAGGACATCCAGCCCGGCTCGCGCCATGACCAGTGCGGCAACGCTACCAGCAACGCCCGCACCGACCACAATGGCATCAAATTTGTCATCCGACATGCGTTATGCTCCCTTCCCGCTGCGTTTACAGCGGGAGATGTGGTTGAAAGGGGAATTAGCGGCTCAACTGGCTAATCAGGGCAGGGACGACTTTGTAGATATCGCCCACCAGACCGTAGTCGGCATAGTTGAAGATTGGCGCATTTTTATCTTTATTGATGGCGACAATCACTTTTGCGCCGTTGCCGCCAACCATATGTTGGATCTGCCCGGAGATCCCCAGCGTCAGGTAGAGATCGGATTTCAGCAACACGCCGGAGACACCGATATAACGTTCACGCTCCATCCAGTTCTCGCCTTCGGCAATTGGACGTGAACAGCCGACTTCAGCATTCAGCACCGCCGCCAGTTCGTGGACCATTTTCAGGTCATCCTGCGCCGCCAGACCACGACCGACGCCAACCACACGTTTTGCTTTGCTCAGGTCCACGCTGCTTGCGGCTTTCGCACGGCGTTCGCGACAGAGAATTTCATGACGCGGAGCAACGTAAGGTACCGTTTCTGTCGGGCACTGATGAGAGGTATCACTGGTGCACGGTTCCTGAACACCGGGTGCAAGGGTAATGATCGCCAGCGAGCTGTTGATCTTTTCCTGAGCGAACGCTAACCCGCCATACATCCGGTGTTCGGCGCAAATGTGACCATCGACAATATCCACCGCCGTGGCATCGTTCACCAGCGCCGCATTCAGTTGCACACTTAACCGTGCTGCCAGCGCTTTACCACGTTTCGTCGCGGCCAGTAGCAACATAGCGGGGTGTTTATCTTTCAGCAGAGCAGCAATGCTTTCGGCGTAATTTTCAGTGCGTTGCAGCGCGTCGTTTTGCTCAAGAACATAAATACATTTTGGACCATAAGGCATAACTGCCTGCGCCTGGTCGGTATTTTGTACAATGGCATACACCTGTTGGCCCCATTGCTGAGCGCCGCCAAACAGTTCAGCATAACGTTCAGGATTATCGCTAAAGACCCAGACGCTGTTTAATTGACTCATCGTTTCTTCTCCGTAGGCTTCAGTTCAGGGCTTTCTTCAGATGTTCCGCCAGCTCGGCAATGGCCTCCGGCGAATCGTTATCGAGAATGATGTGCTTACGTTCTGTTTGCGGCGGTACGCGAATGCCGGTCAGTTCAGCAAGTGGTGCGCTCTGGCTCCAGCCAATATCACTTGCCTGCCACTGATTTACCGGTTTTTTACCCGCGCCGAGAATGGCTTTCATCGAAGGAATGCGTGGCACGTTAATATCGGAGGTGACGCAGAGCACGGCTGGAACAGAGAGTTCAATAACTTCAACGTTATCTTCAAGCGTGCGTTCAATCACCAGTGTATTGCCCTGACGCTGAATAGCACTCACTGCATTAATCACCGGAAGTTGCAGAATTTCTCCGACCAGCAAGCCAACCTGCTGGGCATAAAGGTCGCCGGAACCTTCACCAAAGATCAGTAAATCGAAGCCGATCTTTTCAACTGCTGCCGCCAGCGCTTTTGCGGTATCGAGAGGCAGTGCATGTTCAAGTTGCGCATCCTGCACCAAATACAGGCTGTGCGGCCCGCGGGATAACACGTCTTTGCGCACTTTCGAGTTCTGCAACAATGAGCCGCCAACGGTCAGCGCGGCTATCTCATCGTCATCTGTTGCAAGCTGGCTTGCAGCTTCAATGGCATTGAGATCGAACTGGCTGATTTTGGCGTCGGCATTGTCGAAATTCAGGGTATATTCTGGAGTGACAACAATGTCCTGTTCTTCAGGCACCAGCTTAAAGCAGGTTATTATTTTCATGATTTCTCCTGTGAGTCGCATACGGAACCATCTCCGATGGAAGGTAAAAATGGCCTGAAAATAGTGTGCGATAGCGGTGCGGGGTTTTCGACGGAGCAAGCTGTTTTCCTTGCCAACAATCTTGCAAAAAAAATGCGATCGCTAAAACAAAAGTGCAATTTGCGGCAATATAGTTATTCCATGACCGTACAATCTTGCATTCAGTGTAAATAATCTTGTTTAGCTCTCGCTAAACGCGTTTGTATAACCGCAATACACGCCGTATTTTATCCGGCATATATTGTTTTTGCTTGCTCATGGAATAGGGAGGTTGTCATGTATCAACGCTGTTTTGATAATGCCAGTGAAACGCTGTTTGTCGCCGGTAAAACGCCACGGCTTTCACGTTTTGCATTTAGCGATGATCCAAAATGGGAGTCTGGACATCACGTTCATGACAATGAAACCGAGCTGATTTACGTCAAGAAAGGGGTGGCAAGGTTTACCATCGATTCTTCGTTATATGTCGCGCATGCAGATGATATAGTGGTGATAGAACGCGGCAGGCTGCATGCGGTGGCCTCTGACGTTAACGATCCGGCAACGACGTGTACCTGTGCGCTGTACGGCTTTCAGTTTCAGGGGGCTGAGGAAAATCAGCTACTGCAACCGCATTCTTGCCCGGTAATTTCCGCAGGGCAGGGAAAAGAAGTCATTAAAACCTTATTTAATGAGCTAAGTGTGATTTTGCCGCAAAGTAAAAATAGCCAAACATCTTCGTTATGGGATGCATTTGCCTATACATTAGCAATTCTTTACTACGAAAACTTTAAAAATGCTTATCGTTCGGAGCAGGGGTATATTAAAAAAGATGTTCTGATAAAAGATATTCTTTTCTATCTGAATAATAATTATCGCGAAAAAATCACTTTAGAACAGTTATCGAAAAAATTTCGTGCCAGCGTCAGTTATATTTGCCATGAATTTACCAAAGAGTATCGTATTTCCCCTATTAACTATGTTATTCAACGGCGTATGACGGAAGCGAAATGGTTACTCACTAATACTGAATTATCACAGGCAGAGATCTCCTGGCGTGTGGGTTATGAAAATGTCGATCACTTTGCCAAACTGTTTTTGCGCCATGTCGGCTGTTCTCCCAGCGATTACCGCAGGCAATTTAAAAACTGTTTTGCGGAACAAGAAATCTTATCTGAATTTCCTCAACCGGTAAGTCTTGCCGGGTAAATCTGGCGGCGCACTTTGTTAAGAAGCTGCGCCGCCTGCAGATTATTTGTTCTGATAGTCTTTCAGGATCTGCCGACCTGCTACGTAAATCATAATTTCGTCTGTACCGCCGCCAATACGTTCACAACGGACATCACGCCAGAAGCGAGAGACGCGCGCCTCATCGGTATAGCCCAGACCGCCCATGATTTGAATCGCATCATCAATGACTTCCATTGCGGTACGTGCGCAATACAGTTTTGCCAGCGCCGCGCTGGTGCGCAGTGACTGATGCTGATCGGCTTGCCATGCCACTTTCAGCACCATGTTGCGCATGTTGTCAATCTTAATCGCCATCAGCGCCAGTTTTTCCTGGATCATCTGGTTATGACCAATGGGTTTACCAAAAGCGATACGCTGGTTGGCATAGCGAGCGGCATCTTCAAAGGCACACTCGGCAAAGCCGGTGCTGCGCGCGGCGTTGATCAGGCGCTCCATCTCAAAGTTGTACATCACGTTGAGGAAACCCATTCCTTCTTCGCCCACCATGTCGCTCTCTTCAACTTCCACGTTGTCGAGATAGACTTCGCAGGTGCTGAGCATATGCCAGCCGATTTTATGCAGCGGGTTAATCTTAATGCCGGGCTTACTGGAGTCGACCCACCACAGGGTGAAGGCTTTTTTGGGATCTTTCGGTTCAGGATCGCGCGCCAACACCAGCATATATGGGTACTCTTTCGCACCGGTAATAAAGGTTTTCTGTCCGTTGATGTAAACCTTGCCGTTTTTACACGTGTAAGTGGTGGTGGCGCTGTTGTTATCTGAGCCAGCACCTGGTTCCGTCAACGCCAGGGCATAGGCGGGATCACCCGTTTCCTGGGTGCTCTCTGCCGTTTTACGTAGCTGCTCTGCAGAACCGAAACGGCGCATACTGTGAATACATTGACCGTTGGTGATCAAAAATGCCGGAGCACCGCATTTTGACACTTCCATCAGCGCCAGCATCTGGGTGACGTAATCCGCAGGGATACTACCAAATTCTTCCGGCACGCCAAGCATGGAAATACCGTTATCCGCCAGTGCCCGCATAAATTCACGCGGGTATGTCCCGTTTTGATCGCAGGTGCGGAAATACTCTTCCGGAAAGTTAGTCGTAATCAGTTCGCGAATACTGGCCAGCAGCAGTTCTTGTTCTTCAGTTAAAGAAAAATCCATCGTGATACTCCTGTTAATGAGCCGCTTCAGGCAGGACAAAACCCATCGCCGCATCGATAAATAATCTTTCGTCCATCAGTTTGAGTTCTGGCGAAATCACTGGGGTGAAATCCATTTTGTCGAGAATATCTTTTTGTAAATCGACGCCAGGGGCGATTTCGATTAAATGCAGGCCGTCTTCTTTCAGCGTGAATACTGCGCGCTCAGTGATATAACGAACATCCAGCCCTCGCTCGAGAGCGATTTTTCCGCTGAAAGTAATTTCCGGTAGTTCCCGAATAAATTTCTTCACCCGTCCTTCCTGGACGATATTTAATTTGCCGTCGGTAATTTCTGTTTTTAAACTGCCCGCAGTTAATGTGCCGCAGAAAATGATTTTCTTCGAAGTGGCACTGATATCAATAAATCCACCGGTGCCCATGATTTTACCATTGAATTTATGCACGCCGACGTTACCGTGCTGGTCGACTTCAGCAAAACTCAAATAACAAACATCCAGACCGCCACCGTGATAAAAATCAAACTGGGACGTCATATCCAGAATGGCACGGGTATTCACGTTCGCGCCAAAGGCGATCCCCTGTGAAGTAATTCCGCCAATCGGACCTGTTTCTACCGTCAGAATAAAGTCATCAGCACAACCTTCTTCTCGGGCGACCAGGCCAATGCCGTCAGCAATACCGACGCCGACATTCCCCACCGCGCCTTTACGCATTTCGAATAATGCGCGCCGCGCAACTAATTTACGTTGGTTTAGGGGCAGGCTAAGTTTGGTACTGTCATCAAGGGTGAAGTCACCAGAAATAAAGCGGTTAACCGGTGCACCGCCATACAGTTGGCTTTGATCCGGATCGACCACCACAATATCCACCAGATAACCCGGAATACGGACAGATTTAGGATGCAGCGTGGCTTTCTTAACCATTTTCTGCACCTGCATCATCACAATACCGCCGTTATTGTGCACCGCCTGGGCAATAACCAATGCGTCGAGATACATCACCTCATCTTCAAAAGTGGCGTAGCCTTCGCTGTCGCAGGTGGTAGCGCGAATGAAGGCGATATCTGGCGCAATCGCTTTGTAATAGAGATATTCTTTGTTATCAAACTCGACCAGTTTAATCAGGTCTTCTTTAGTGACTTCATTCAGTTTGCCGCCTTGCTGGCGTGGATCGACAAATGTCCCGATGCCAATATCACTAATAATACCAGGCTGGTGGGCTGCGGCGGCGCGTAAGGTTTGTGTAAGTACACCTTGTGGATAGTTATAAGCAATAATTTTATTTTGTTCTGCGAGTTCAGAAATACGCGGCGATTGTCCCCAGTGACCACATAATGCCCATTTCACCAGACCTTCTTGCGCCAGAGGACTAATACCACGGTCGGCGCGATCGCCAAGCCCTGTTGGACTAATAATCGATAAATTACGTGGCGTTTGAGTCTGTTTATATTTATCAGCAAGAGCAGTAATTAACGTGGTGGCTTCCAGAATACCGCCGCCAGCGCCTAACACACAAAGTGTTGCTTCGTCGGGAATATAATTCACCGCTTCCTGTGCCGACAGGACCGGCACTCGTCCATTAATACGAGGTGGTTTTACAGGTTTCATTGTTAATTCCTGATTCAGGTGTGATTTTCCCTACGCCAGATGGATAATTAGCGCACAGAGACTCACGAAATATTTTTATTAAATACGGTTGAATATGTTTTTTTAGTTCGGCGGGGGAGGATATTCCCGCCGAAATATTATTGCTTATGCCTGATGTAAAATAGTTAATACTGTGCGCAAATCATTTACCGAGATTTGCCCTGGCGCAGAGGCTTTTTTTACCGCACCAAAAGTTGCCGCCGAGCCAAATACTTCACCAGCCAGACGAGAAATTACGCCAGTTTTTGCCATTGACATCGTGATGATTGGACGATCGGCATACTGCTCCTGCATCTCCAGGGTCGCGGCAAGCAACGTCAGCACATCGCTGGTACTTTGCGGCATCAGCGCAATCTTAGGAATATCGGCGTCGAAGGACTGCATTTTGCGCAGACGGGCAATGATTTCTTCGGCTTCCGGCGTTTTATGGAAGTCATGGTTGGACATGACAACTTTCACATCATGCGCGTGGGCGTAGGCGACGGTTTCTTTAACCTGATCATCGCCGGTAAATAACTCCAGATCGATCATATCAACCAGGCCGCTGTCGATGGCTGCACGATTGAGAGCAATATAAGCCTCGGTGGAAATCGCCTGCTCGCCGCCTTCTTTGGCACTGCGGAAGGTAAACAGCAGCGGTTTTTCTGGTATGGTTTCACGGAGAATTTTTGCCGCCGCCATTACAGACTCCACATTGGAGAGGTCGGCAAAGTGGTCCACACGCCATTCCAGAATATCAAAGTCCGCTTCACGATAGGCGAGAGCTTCGGATTTCACGCGGGCGATATCTTTCGCCATCAGCGAGACGATGATTTTAGGTGCGCCCGTACCAATGACGAGATCTTTTACAGTTACGGTTTTCATTTTTTACCCTTTCTGCACGCGGTCAGCCTGTCAGGCACCGAACCCCATGACCTGTTTAACATATTCCAGAGGGAAATCTTTGCCAGTCCATAACGTGAACTGTTCAGCCCCTTGCCACAACAACATGCCGTATCCATCAATCGTTTTGCAACCAGCTTGTTGCGCCTGCTGCAATAACTTCGTCATATGCGGGTTATACACGCATTCAGTGACCAGCAGTCCCGGATGTAACAGACTGATATCATTAACCAATGATTCATTCTCAAGGGGTTTCATACCCACTTTTGTGCCATTGGTTAAAATGTCGGCGGAAGCCAGGGCTTCAGCAAAGGCTTGCTGATCGGCGAGATCGGTAACCGTGACGACACAATCGGTGTTTTCGTTAACCCGCTGCGCGAAGGCGAGGGCTTTATCGAAGAACTCATCCCGACGGTTAAAGAGTTTAATTTCTTTTAAACCTTCAATTGCCCCCTGCGCGCCAATCGCCGTTGAGGCACCTCCGGCCCCTAACAGCACCATTGTTTTGCCTTTGATATCAAAACCGCTCTCTTTAATGGCGCGAATATGGCCCGTGCCGTCGGTGTTATAGCCGCGCAGGTAGCCATCATCATTAACGATGGTGTTGATGGCACCCACCAGTTTGGCTGCTGGCGTTAATTCATCAACATATTCACACGCCAGTTGTTTGTTCGGCATTGATACACCAGTTCCGCGCATTTTTAGAGCTTTTAATCCTTCAATTGCTCCGGGAAAGCTATCGTTATCCACTTCGAAGGCCATATAGGTAAATGGCAATCCCGCTTTTTCTAAGGCTTTATTCTGCATTTCAGGCGATAAACTGTGGCGGATAGGATAAGCCATCAACCCAATCAATTCGTATTTTGCGGTAACATCCATAATTAACTCCTTTAACCTCTATGCTTAATTGTGTTTAACCGGGTGCTAAATTTGCGCTCGCCAAACCGCACATCATTCTCAGGAATAATAAAAACGCGGTAATAGCGGATAAAAACAATAATTGCGGTAATCAGGGCCAGCAGCGCGAAAGTAAAATCGAGAACAATGATATATTGCAGGCCGATGTTCGACAGATAACCGGTAATCAGCGGAATAACAAAGTTAGCCAGTCCACCCATCATCATATAAATACTGGTGACTTTGGCTTTGCTTTTTGGGAAAAACTCTGACATGACCGAAACACCGAGCTGTAAAATGCCGCCAGCTGCTGAGAAACCGATAACAAAGGCTCCGGCATTACACACCAGTGGAGAAGGGTACAGGTAGATAATGGCTGCTGTTATTGTTGCCAGTGCAGAGTTAAATACATTAGCCCAGATGGGCCGGACCATTTTTTTCAGTAGTGCGGCAAAAATAAAGACACAGACCAACGAGCCCATACTGTAATAAGAGATGGTTTTTAATGCCTCAGCTTCTGACATACCAGCAAAAGCCATCGCATATTTGGGCATCCACACCACAATCACATAAAAGGTCGAGAATGCAGCTACACCGAACAGTACCGATGAAACACCTTCCAGCCAGACTAACGGTTTGCTGTTCATTTGCGGTAATTCATTAGCTACGCTGGCGTCCACCAACTGGCTGGGGAATTTGCTTTTCAACAGCATCAGCGTGATCAGTACAAACAGAATACCCGGAATAATCAGCCCATAGCCGTACCAGATATTATTGAGCAACATATAGCTCACCAGCATTGGGTAGAACATTTGCCCGAATGACACCATCGCTTTAACCAGTATGACCGCCGAACCAGAGGCTTTCGGAAAGCATTCCATGAGCGCGGGATAGCCACCCGTATCCAGCGCTGAGTTAGCGATACCTACGCACACTGCCAGACAGTAGGCGAGAGTTAAATTCGGGCAAGCGGGAATACCAAAGAAGAATAGCAGATACATTATTACTGCCATTAATATCACCGCCCGGCGACCAAACTTATCGGAGATCACACCGAAGAATAAAATACTGATCAATCGCCCCAAACCGATACCGGAAATTAAGTAGGCAATGCCCGCGTTGTCAGTGGAAAACTTTTCCGCCAGAGATGACATATTTTGGGCAAGCGTAATAACACTAATGCCGTGCAGGAAGTAGCTGAAGTAAATACAAAGAACAGCCAGGATAAATGGCGTGCTGAAAGCCTTATTTTGAGACATTTTCACAGCTCCTTGCTGAAAGATAATTTCGTTACCGTACGTATTGTTCTCCGACGGTTTACATAATTACTATACTGAAGATGATTTTCCCTGGGTACATGGCATAAAGTTTATGTTTCCAGGAATATTGCATGTCATAGTTTGTTTTTGATCGCGATTTTCCTTAGTTAGCGCAGAAAGAGTTATTTATCCGTAAGATCTTGCATGACCTGAAAAGAATATTGCATTACCCACCCGGAGCGACATTTTCCTTTAGCGAGTGATACCGCGTTTTTTTGCGGCTGCGTAAGCCGATAAACAGTGCCAGTAAAAAGCCGATGGCAGCGATGGCGGTATCGAACCACATAATATCGGCAATACTTCTTTGGGACAGATGAGCCGTAATCAACGGAATAGTAAAGGTCGCAATACTGCCCGCACTGTAATAGATCCCTGTAGCTTTACCTTTAGCGTAAGGGAAACGTTCAGCCATTAACGTCAAGCCAATTTGCACAACACCTCCAGCAGAGGTAAAACCAATGACAAAAGCAAATATTATCACCACATAAAATGTGGGATGCAGGCAGACGGTAAACAGAGCAATAAATGAGATAAAGGTGTACAGCATCAGTAATGTTGTTGGGCGAACGGTATTACGAATGAGTGGAGCGGTAATAAATACACAAAGCAGCGAACCCACGGTGTAGATACTGAGTAGTTTGATCGACATAGTGTATGACATGCCTGCAACAAATTGTCCGTACTGTGCCAGCCACTGGCTAACCAGATAAAACGTTGCCATTGAGATATAGCCATATAAGGTATAACTGGCTAAATCGATAATTGAACAGCGATGTTCCGTAGAGCTGGTGGTTTTCTTTATGACAGGTAAGCGACGACCCGGATGGGGTGGGAACGTACAACGGTATAAAAACAGAGCGTTAATAAACATAATGCCTGCAGCAATCATAAAGGACCAACCGAACCACAGTTCAGCCCACACTAACAGGCTAATGATTAGCGGTAATAAAAATTGTCCGCTGGAAACAAATGCTTTAATTAAAATATTGGCTGTCCTAGGTGAACGTGGAAAAGCTTCCATCAAACTGGGATAAGTGCCTGCATCGAGAAAACTGTTTGCCATTCCCGCCAGAAAGCCAAAAACATAAGCGATAATGATGTTATTGGTCTGCAGGATGCCAAAAAAGAAGGCCATATAGCAGCACATCCCGAGCATGATAAAAGGGCGGCGACCAAAGCGATCGGATAATAATCCTGCAAAAAGCAAGACACTTAATCGACCAATGCCCAGCGATGAGATAACTATCGAGACACCCGCGGCATTAGTCTGCCAAAGTGTCTCCAGCGAGGCCATATTCAGGCTCATCAAAATGACGCCCATACCATGCACCAGGTAATTAAAATACAACCCAAGTGCGGTAGGGTAATAGGGATTTTTCATAGGTTCTACTTAGCAAAGGTGCTTTAAAAAGTGTAGCGATGTTGTGTCAGTATCCATTCATTATTGTTGTAACAACGACAATTCCTTTCTGTGGAAAAATTAACAAAGCCGCTCCAGATCGTGTGCATATAATTCAGCGGCTACCGATTGATAGATCTTCCAGTCAATAAAATTGCCATCAGGGTAGACTCGTTGAAATGCGGTTAAGTCGGGGAAAAAACGCATGGTGTTGTTGCCGATGCGGTTATTTATTTTCTCTATGATGGCATGAAGATGTTTTTTTCTTTGCTGACGCATAGCCAACAGTTGCTCGACTACACGATCAGGAATGGCACACTTGCCATTTTCCCACTGACGCCAGCTTTCACTGTCACCGGTCTGGGCAATCCAGGTCGCGCATTCATCAATAGTCATGGCAAAAATATGGCGGAGTGCCTGGAGTTCATAAGCGTTCATCGTGTAATGGCTGCATGAAATAAACAATAAAATATAAATAACATTATCAGCCTGCTGACGGCTTGAAGAGAGTCACAGTATCTTGTGCAACATTATTGGAAAGAGTGAGGGGCGAGGTAGCGAAGTGGAAAAATGTTAAAAAAAAGCCCATCGTGGGAGATGGGCAAAGACTACACACAGCAATTCGTTGTTTCACTCAGGGGATTTCCATGCTTATAAATCAATATGTTGATTTATAACCGTGAGCTAATAGTAGGCATACGGACTTTTTGCGTCGATCAGATTCGTCTCATTAGTTTAAAAACTGTAAAGAATTTGCGACAGGTACTACCAGCTGAATGGCGGTAAGCAGGAAAATATGGGGAAGAGCAAGCAAATATCAATTAGCGGGGGTTAACAATCAGGCGGCAGAGCCGCCTGATGAGAAATTACTTATTCGGTTTCTCGATTTCGCCCAGTTCTTCGAGAATTTCTTCCGGTTGGTCCGTCGGCGGCGGGACTTCTTCCACCCACGCGGCAAACAGACGCCAGGAAACGGCTAACAGAACCGGACCAATAAACAGACCGATCATCCCGAAAGCAATCAAACCACCAATAACACCAGAGAGGATCAGGATCAGCGGTAAATCGGCACCCATGCGAATTAACATTGGGCGGATGACGTTATCCAGCGTGCCAACCACACCGCTCCACACTAACAATACCGTTCCCCAGGTGGTATCGCCAGTCCAGTAGAGCCAGATAATCGCCGGAATCAGTACCGGCAACGGGCCAAGCTGGACAAGGCAGGAGAGGATCATTAACACCGTTAGCAACGTTGCATAAGGTACGCCGGATACGGCGAGGCCGATACCGCCAAGCACTGCCTGTACTAACGCCGTCACCACCACACCCAGCGCCACCGCGCGGATAGCCTGTGCCGCCAGCAGCACGGCGGCATCTCCGCGAACGCCTGCCAGACGGGTTGCAAAATGGCGAATGCCTTGTGCCACCTGTTCACCGCGCCAGTACAGCAGGGCACTGAAGAGAAGCATCAGCGCACAATGCACCATAAAGCGCCCGATATGCGCCGCTTGCCCAACGAACCAGGTGGTGGTGGTGCCAATATAAGGGCGGACTTTCGCCATGATCGCCGTCCCCCCCATATCCAGCAAGTTGTGCCAGCCTGCATACAGCTTCGCGCCAATCACCGGAATGGTATTAAGCCACGCCAGATCGGGTAACGTCATGTCACCGCTGGAAATGGCTTTAATTAGCGGGCCGCTGCCGTCGACGATACTGTTAACCAGCAAAGCAATAGGGATGATAAACACCATCACTAATAACAGCGTCATCACCAGAACGGCGAGAGAGCGGCGGCCAAACATGATCTTTTGCAAACGTAACAATACCGGCCAGGTGGCGATAACCACCGTACCGGCCCATGCAAAGCCGAGAATAAAGGGTTGAACAATCCACAGACATGCCACAATCATGATGGCTAAAAACAGCACCGAAAGCAGAATTTGTGCGACATCCCTGGGCTGACGAACATTTACCATAACTACTTTTCACCTTTTTTGTGCGTCAAATCGTCGACGCGACGTGAACACGCGAAACTCACCTACATAATGATGAGCAATTTCAGCGGTTTTTAACAGGCCGATTCTGCCCTTAATTCTGATGGGCGTGTTAGAAAAAAATGTGGTACAACAACTCAGGCAACACGCAAACGATTAATCTCTCATCACAGACCGCAGGAAAGGGTCAATATAATGATTCCACAGATTTCCCAGGCACCCGGCGTCGTTCAACTGGTGCTTAATTTTTTGCAAGAGCTGGAGCAACAAGGTTTTACCGGCGATACGGCGACAAGTTATGCCGATCGTCTGACAATGTCGACCGACAACAGTATTTACCAACTTCTCCCCGATGCGGTGGTATTTCCGCGTTCAACCGCAGATGTGGCGCTGATCGCCCGTCTTGCCGCGCAGGAACGCTATTCATCGCTGATCTTTACCCCCCGCGGCGGCGGCACCGGCACTAACGGTCAGGCGCTCAACCAGGGGATTATTGTTGATATGTCCCGCCATATGAACCGCATCATCGAAATTAACCCTGAAGAGGGCTGGGTGCGCGTTGAGGCCGGGGTGATAAAAGATCAACTCAATCAGTACCTGAAACCGTTCGGCTACTTTTTTGCGCCGGAACTTTCGACCAGCAACCGGGCAACGCTCGGTGGGATGATCAATACCGATGCATCCGGTCAGGGATCGCTGGTCTATGGCAAAACGTCAGATCACGTACTTGGCGTACGCGCGGTGTTGTTGGGGGGCGATATTCTCGATACGCAACCTTTACCCGTCGAATTGGCGGAAACGCTGGGTAAATCCAATACCACAATCGGGCGAATTTATAACACGGTTTATCAACGTTGCCGTCAGCAACGCCAGTTAATTATCGACAACTTCCCCAAACTTAACCGCTTTCTTACCGGTTACGATCTGCGTCATGTCTTTAACGATGAGATGACCG
This sequence comes from Shigella dysenteriae, assembly GCF_022354085.1. Lineage (NCBI taxonomy): Bacteria > Pseudomonadati > Pseudomonadota > Gammaproteobacteria > Enterobacterales > Enterobacteriaceae > Shigella > Shigella dysenteriae. The sequence continues at coordinate 2,546,252 of NZ_CP055055.1, read as the reverse complement.
AGTTCGACCTGACGCGCATTCTGACGGGTTCAGAAGGGACGCTGGCCTTTATTACCGAAGCGCGGCTGGATATTACGCGCTTGCCTAAAGTGCGCCGTCTGGTGAACGTCAAATATGACTCTTTTGACTCTGCGCTGCGTAACGCGCCGTTTATGGTTGAGGCGCGGGCGCTTTCGGTAGAGACGGTGGACTCAAAAGTGCTGAATCTGGCGCGGGAAGATATTGTCTGGCATTCCGTCAGCGAGTTGATTACCGATGTGCCTGACCAAGAGATGCTCGGGCTGAACATTGTGGAATTTGCTGGTGATGATGAGGCGCTGATTGATGAGCGGGTAAATGCACTCTGTGCGCGGTTGGATGAGCTGATCGCCAGTCATCAAGCAGGTGTCATCGGCTGGCAGGTGTGCCGTGAGCTGGCGGGGGTTGAACGTATCTATGCAATGCGCAAAAAAGCCGTTGGTCTGCTTGGCAATGCCAAAGGTGCCGCTAAGCCAATTCCGTTTGCTGAGGATACCTGCGTACCGCCGGAACACCTGGCGGATTATATTGCTGAATTTCGCGCGCTGCTCGACAGCCACGGCTTAAGCTACGGTATGTTCGGTCACGTCGACGCAGGTGTCTTGCACGTCCGTCCAGCGCTGGATATGTGCGATCCGCAACAAGAGATTTTGATGAAGCAAATCTCTGATGACGTGGTGGCGCTGACTGCGAAATACGGTGGTTTGTTGTGGGGCGAGCACGGCAAAGGTTTTCGCGCTGAATACAGCCCGGCGTTTTTCGGTGAGGAACTTTTTGCAGAACTGCGCAAAGTGAAAGCGGCATTTGACCCGCATAACCGACTCAACCCAGGGAAGATTTGCCCGCCAGAAGGTCTCGATGCGCCGATGATGAAAGTGGACGCGGTGAAGCGCGGTACATTCGATCGGCAGATCCCCATTGCGGTACGCCAGCAGTGGCGCGGTGCGATGGAGTGTAACGGCAACGGTTTATGCTTCAACTTTGATGCCCGTAGTCCGATGTGTCCGTCGATGAAGATCACCCAGAACCGGATTCATTCACCGAAAGGGCGCGCAACGCTGGTGCGTGAATGGCTGCGTTTGTTGGCGGATCGCGGCGTTGATCCACTCAAACTGGAACAAGAACTGCCTGAATCCGGCGTCAGTTTGCGGACGTTAATTGCCCGCACGCGCAATAGCTGGCATGCGAATAAAGGCGAATATGACTTCTCACACGAAGTCAAAGAGGCGATGTCGGGCTGTCTGGCCTGTAAAGCGTGTTCGACCCAGTGCCCCATCAAAATTGATGTGCCGGAGTTTCGCTCTCGTTTTCTGCAGCTCTATCACACCCGTTATTTACGCCCGCTGCGCGACCACCTCGTCGCTACGGTCGAGAGCTACGCGCCGCTGATGGCACGCGCGCCGAAAACCTTTAACTTCTTCATTAACCAGCCGCTGGTGCGCAAACTCTCGGAAAAACATATCGGCATGGTTGATTTGCCGCTGCTGTCGGTCCCCTCGCTACAACAACAAATGGTGGGGCATCGCTCGGCAAACATGACGCTGGAACAGCTTGAATCTCTCAATGCAGAGCAGAAAGCGCGCACAGTGTTGGTGGTGCAGGACCCCTTTACCAGCTATTACGATGCGCAAGTGGTGGCGGATTTTGTCCGTCTGGTCGAAAAATTAGGTTTCCAGCCTGTGTTACTGCCATTTTCGCCAAATGGCAAAGCCCAGCATATTAAAGGTTTTCTTAATCGTTTTGCGAAGACGGCGAAAAAGACGGCGGATTTCCTCAACCGTATGGCGAAGCTGGGTATGCCAATGGTAGGCGTCGATCCGGCGCTGGTATTTTGTTATCGCGATGAATATAAACTGGCACTGGGCGAGGAACGTGGCGAGTTTAACGTCTTACTGGCGAATGAATGGCTGGCAAGCGCACTTGAGTCACAGCCAGTGGCTACAGTCAGCGGTGAATCATGGTATTTCTTTGGTCACTGTACCGAAGTTACCGCCTTGCCGGGTGCGCCAGCACAATGGGCCGCGATATTTGCCCGTTTTGGCGCGAAACTGGAAAATGTCAGCGTGGGTTGCTGCGGCATGGCAGGGACTTACGGACATGAAGCGAAAAACCATAAAAATTCGCTCGGGATCTATGAGTTATCCTGGCATCAGGCTATGCAGCGACTGCCGCGTAACCGCTGTCTGGCGACCGGATATTCCTGCCGTAGTCAGGTCAAACGGGTTGAAGGCACGGGGGTACGCCATCCTGTGCAGGCTTTACTGGAGATTATTAAATGATATGGAAACGAAAAATCACCCTGGAAGCACTGAATGCCATGGGTGAAGGAAACATGGTGGGGTTACTGGATATTCGCTTTGAACATATTGGTGATGACACCCTTGAAGCGACAATGCCAGTAGACTCGCGGACAAAGCAGCCTTTCGGGTTGCTACATGGAGGTGCATCCGTGGTACTGGCCGAAAGTATCGGTTCCGTTGCCGGTTATTTATGTACCGAAGGTGAGCAAAAAGTGGTTGGTCTGGAAATCAATGCTAACCACGTCCGCTCGGCACGAGAAGGGCGGGTGCGCGGCGTATGCAAACCGTTGCATCTCGGTTCGCGTCACCAGGTCTGGCAGATTGAAATCTTCGATGAGAAAGGGCGTTTGTGCTGTTCGTCACGATTGACGACCGCCATTTTGTGACGTTGTCACCAGAAAAGTGTGACGCATATTGCTTTTGGTCATTATCTGCACAGTAAACGGTGGTATACTGTGCAGGTCTTGTCTAAAAGCGAGGATGCTATGTCTACTCAACTTGATCCTACCCAGCTGGCCATTGAATTTTTACGCCGTGACCAGAGCAATCTTTCACCTGCCCAATATCTTAAACGTCTGAAACAACTAGAACTTGAATTTGCTGACCTGCTTACTCTCTCTTCTGCTGAATTAAAAGAAGAAATCTACTTTGCCTGGCGTCTGGGCGTGCATTGATCCTGACTTAATGCCTCAAGTTCGCCAAATCGACCTGGATTAACCTCCGTCCAGGTTCGATGACCTTCTTAATACTGCTTATCTACCCGCCTGATATTGTTCAAAAATAATACTAATCGCAGTTTGTGTTAAAACGACGGGTTAGCTTTATGAGATTATTCTTATCGCCCCTTCAAGAGCTAAGCCACTGAGAGTGCCGGAGATAAGCGCCGGATGGGGTAGAAACCCTTAAGCCTGTGTCGCACAGACTTAAGGGTTTTCTTATTTCTGAACGCTGCACTTTTTTACCTATCTCTTAAATAGTCATTTTCAATACAACTTTTTCTTTTTCATCACAGCCTTAATGCTCCTTAGATAATAACCATTATCTAACAATGAGATACCTAATTCTTAGCGTGCCTGTTAACCCACACATCAGGGTCTATGCTTATTAAAAGCAGGCAAAAAGCATGTTTTACGGTAAAGCCCCTGCGTTTGCTGGGTTGAACTGATAATCATTATCACTAACATGCTGTTATACGCTGAAAGCGATGAAGTGAGGTAAATAGATGGACATGCATTCAGGAACCTTTAACCCACAGGATTTCGCCTGGCAAGGCTTAACGCTGACACCCGCAGCGGCGATACACATCCGCGAGCTGGTGGCAAAGCAGCCAGGTATGGTCGGCGTGCGCTTAGGCGTGAAGCAAACGGGCTGCGCGGGCTTTGGCTATGTGCTCGACAGTGTTAGCGAGCCGGACAAAGACGATCTGCTGTTTGAACACGACGGCGCGAAGCTGTTTATCCCGCTGCAAGCGATGCCGTTTATTGATGGCACGGAAGTCGATTTCGTTCGTGAAGGACTTAATCAGATATTCAAATTTCACAACCCTAAAGCCCAGAATGAATGTGGCTGTGGCGAAAGCTTTGGGGTATAGGCGGTACTATGTCTCGTAATACTGAAGCAACTGACGATGTCAAAACCTGGACCGGCGGCCCGCTGAATTATAAAGAAGGATTCTTCACCCAGTTAGCCACCGATGAGCTGGCAAAGGGGATAAACGAAGAGGTGGTGCGCGCAATTTCGGCGAAGCGTAATGAGCCGGAGTGGATGCTGGAGTTTCGTCTCAATGCCTATCGCGCATGGCTGGAGATGGAAGAACCGCACTGGTTGAAAGCGCACTACGACAAGCTGAATTATCAGGATTACAGCTACTACTCAGCACCATCGTGCGGTAATTGTGACGACACTTGCGCGTCTGAACCTGGCGCGGTGCAGCAAACTGGCGCGAACGCCTTTTTAAGTAAAGAGGTGGAGGCGGCGTTTGAGCAGTTGGGCGTTCCCGTGCGGGAAGGCAAAGAGGTGGCGGTGGATGCCATTTTCGACTCAGTTTCGGTTGCCACTACTTATCGCGAAAAACTGGCGGAGCAGGGAATTATTTTCTGTTCCTTTGGTGAGGCGATCCACGATCACCCGGAACTGGTGCGTAAATATCTCGGCACCGTGGTGCCGGGGAATGACAACTTCTTTGCCGCGCTTAATGCGGCGGTAGCCTCTGACGGTACGTTTATTTATGTGCCTAAAGGCGTGCGCTGCCCGATGGAACTTTCCACCTATTTTCGCATTAACGCGGAAAAAACCGGGCAGTTTGAGCGCACCATTCTGGTGGCCGACGAAGACAGCTACGTCAGCTACATTGAAGGCTGTTCCGCTCCGGTGCGTGACAGCTATCAGTTGCACGCGGCAGTGGTGGAAGTCATCATCCATAAAAACGCCGAGGTGAAATATTCCACGGTACAAAACTGGTTCCCTGGCGATAACAACACCGGCGGTATTCTCAACTTCGTCACCAAGCGTGCTTTGTGCGAAGGCGAAAACAGCAAAATGTCATGGACGCAATCAGAAACCGGGTCCGCGATTACGTGGAAATATCCCAGCTGCATTTTGCGCGGCGATAACTCCATTGGTGAGTTTTACTCAGTGGCGCTGACCAGCGGTCATCAGCAAGCGGATACCGGCACCAAGATGATCCACATCGGTAAAAACACCAAATCGACCATTATCTCGAAAGGGATCTCTGCCGGACATAGTCAGAACAGTTATCGCGGCTTAGTGAAAATCATGCCGACGGCAACCAATGCGCGCAATTTCACTCAGTGCGACTCAATGCTGATTGGCGCTAATTGTGGGGCGCATACCTTCCCGTATGTCGAATGTCGCAATAACAGCGCACAACTGGAGCACGAGGCAACGACATCACGTATTGGTGAAGATCAACTGTTTTACTGCCTGCAACGCGGGATCAGCGAAGAAGACGCCATCTCGATGATTGTTAACGGTTTCTGCAAAGACGTGTTCTCAGAACTGCCGCTGGAATTTGCCGTTGAAGCACAAAAACTCCTCGCCATCAGTCTTGAACACAGCGTCGGATAAGGAATAAACATGTTAAGTATTAAAGATTTACACGTCAGCGTGGAAGATAAAGCTATCCTGCGTGGATTAAGCCTCGACGTTCGTCCCGGCGAAGTTCACGCCATTATGGGGCCAAACGGTTCGGGCAAAAGTACCTTATCGGCAACGCTTGCCGGGCGAGAAGATTATGAAGTGACGGGCGGCACGGTTGAGTTCAAAGGCAAAGATTTGCTTGCGCTGTCGCCGGAAGATCGTGCAGGCGAAGGCATCTTTATGGCCTTCCAGTATCCGGTGGAGATTCCCGGCGTCAGTAACCAGTTTTTCCTGCAAACGGCACTTAATGCGGTGCGCAGCTATCGCGGCCAGGAAACGCTCGACCGCTTTGATTTTCAGGATTTGATGGAAGAGAAAATCGCTCTCCTGAAGATGCCGGAAGATTTATTAACCCGTTCGGTAAACGTTGGTTTTTCCGGCGGCGAGAAAAAGCGCAACGATATTTTGCAAATGGCGGTGCTGGAACCGGAGTTATGCATTCTTGATGAGTCGGACTCCGGGCTGGATATTGACGCATTAAAAGTGGTCGCCGATGGCGTGAACTCGCTGCGTGATGGCAAGCGCTCATTCATCATTGTTACGCACTACCAACGCATTCTCGACTACATCAAGCCTGATTACGTTCATGTGCTATATCAGGGACGAATTGTGAAATCCGGCGATTTCACGTTGGTCAAACAACTGGAGGAGCAGGGTTATGGCTGGCTTACCGAACAGCAGTAATGCGCTGCAACAGTGGCATCACTTGTTTGAAGCTGAAGGGACAAAACGCTCACCGCAAGCACAGCAGCATTTACAACAATTGCTGCGTACCGGACTGCCGACACGTAAACATGAAAACTGGAAATATACGCCGCTGGAAGGGCTGACCAATAGCCAGTTTGTCAGCATTGCGGGAGAGATATCCCCACAGCAGCGAGATGCCTTAGCGTTAACGTTAGACGCTGTGCGGCTGGTATTTGTCGATGGACGTTACGTGTCAGCACTGAGCGATGCGACTGAAGGCAGCGGGTATGAAGTGAGCATTAACGACGACCGTCAGGGGGTACCCGACGCTATTCAGGCGGAAGTGTTTCTGCATTTGACGGAAAGCCTGGCACAAAGCGTGACGCATATCGCCGTGAAGCGCGGTCAACGGCCGGCAAAGCCATTGCTGTTAATGCATATTACCCAGGGCGTGGCAGGTGAAGAGGTCAACACTGCCCATTACCGACATCATCTGGATCTGGCGGAAGGTGCCGAAGCAACGGTGATCGAACATTTTGTCAGCCTTAATGATGCTCGTCACTTCACCGGCGCACGGTTCACTATCAATGTCGCAGCGAACGCCCACTTGCAGCATATCAAGCTGGCGTTTGAAAACCCGGTCAGTCACCACTTTGCCCATAACGATTTGTTGCTGGCTGACGATGCCACCGCATTTAGCCATAGTTTCCTGCTGGGTGGCGCAGTGTTACGACACAACACCAGTACGCAACTCAATGGCGAAAACAGCACGCTGCGGATCAATAGCCTGGCGATGCCGGTGAAAAACGAGGTGTGTGATACCCGTACCTGGCTGGAACACAATAAAGGTTTTTGTAACAGCCGACAGTTGCACAAAACTATCGTCAGCGACAAAGGCCGCGCGGTATTTAACGGTTTGATCAACGTCGCGCAGCACGCCATCAAAACGGATGGTCAGATGACCAACAATAATCTGCTGATGGGCAAACTGGCGGAAGTGGATACAAAACCGCAGCTGGAAATCTATGCAGATGATGTGAAATGCAGCCACGGCGCGACGGTGGGGCGTATTGATGATGAACAGATGTTCTATCTGCGCTCGCGCGGGATCAATCAGCAGGATGCCCAGCAGATGATCATTTACGCCTTTGCTGCCGAACTGACGGAAGCACTGCGTGATGAGGGGCTTAAACAGCAGGTGCTGGCCCGAATCGGTCAACGGCTGCCAGGAGGTGCAAGATGACTTTTTCCGTCGACAAAGTGCGGGCCGACTTTCCGGTGCTTTCGCGTGAGGTAAACGGTTTGCCGCTGGCTTATCTCGACAGCGCCGCCAGTGCACAGAAACCGAGCCAGGTGATTGACGCCGAGGCCGAGTTTTATCGTCATGGCTACGCGGCGGTGCATCGCGGTATTCATACCTTAAGCGCTCAGGCGACCGAGAAAATGGAGAACGTGCGCAAGCGGGCATCGCTGTTTATTAATGCCCGTTCGGCGGAAGAGCTGGTGTTCGTCCGCGGCACGACGGAAGGGATCAATCTGGTCGCCAATAGCTGGGGCAACAGCAATGTGCGGGCGGGCGATAACATCATCATCAGTCAGATGGAGCACCACGCTAACATTGTCCCCTGGCAGATGCTTTGCGCACGCGTTGGCGCAGAGCTGCGTGTGATCCCTCTCAACCCCGACGGTACGCTGCAACTGGAGACGCTGCCTACGCTGTTTGATGAGAAAACTCGCCTGCTGGCAATTACTCATGTCTCCAACGTGCTGGGAACAGAAAATCCGCTGGCGGAAATAATCACGCTTGCGCACCAGCATGGCGCAAAAGTGCTGGTGGATGGCGCTCAGGCGGTGATGCATCATCCGGTGGATGTTCAGGCGCTGGATTGCGACTTTTACGTGTTCTCCGGGCATAAACTGTATGGCCCCACCGGAATTGGCATTCTTTATGTGAAAGAAGCCTTGTTGCAGGAGATGCCGCCGTGGGAAGGGGGCGGTTCTATGATCGCCACCGTCAGCCTGAGTGAAGGCACTACCTGGACCAAAGCACCATGGCGGTTTGAAGCCGGTACACCCAATACCGGGGGCATCATTGGTCTTGGCGCGGCGCTGGAGTATGTTTCGGCGCTGGGGCTTAATAACATAGCCGAGTATGAACAGAATCTGATGCATTACGCGCTATCACAGCTGGAATCTGTACCGGATCTCACTCTCTATGGCCCACAAAACAGGCTTGGCGTTATTGCTTTTAATCTTGGTAAACACCACGCCTATGATGTTGGCAGTTTTCTCGATAATTACGGCATTGCTGTGCGTACCGGACATCACTGCGCTATGCCATTAATGGCCTATTACAACGTCCCTGCGATGTGTCGGGCGTCGCTGGCCATGTATAACACCCATGAAGAAGTGGATCGTCTGGTGACCGGATTGCAACGTATTCACCGTCTGCTGGGATAACAGGGAGGCACTATGGCTGTATTGCCGGATAAAGAAAAATTGCTGCGTAATTTTTTACGCTGCGCCAACTGGGAAGAGAAATATCTCTACATTATTGAGCTGGGCCAGCGTCTGCCAGAATTACGCGACGAAGACCGAAGCCCACAAAATAGCATTCAGGGCTGCCAGAGTCAGGTGTGGATTGTCATGCGCCAGAATGCGCAGGGAATTATTGAATTGCAGGGCGACAGCGATGCGGCGATTGTGAAAGGGCTTATTGCGGTCGTCTTTATTCTCTACGATCAGATGACGCCGCAGGATATTGTCAATTTCGATGTGCGTCCGTGGTTTGAAAAAATGGCGCTCACCCAACATCTCACCCCATCTCGTTCACAAGGTCTGGAAGCGATGATTCGCGCAATTCGCGCCAAAGCCGCTGCACTTAGCTAAACTAAAGGGACAGCTTTCATCCGGTTGGCTCACATTGCCGGATGGTCAATGTTTACACTGACCTGCACAGGAGTGTTTTGGTTTCAGGTGAACATAAGCGCCATCCGACGTTTCAGCGTGAGTCTCCGGCAAATACAGGAGGTTTACAATGAAACGCGCGTCTTTGCTTACACTCACGCTTATCGGCGCTTTTAGCGCCATCCAGGCTGCCTGGGCGGTTGATTATCCGCTACCACCAACCGGAAGCCGACTGGTTGGGCAAAATCAAACGTATACGGTGCAAGAAGGGGATAAAAACCTTCAGGCTATTGCCCGACGTTTTGATACTGCGGCAATGTTGATCCTTGAAGCCAATAACACTATCGCCCCGGTGCCAAAACCTGGTACGACGATAACTATTCCTTCACAACTGTTATTACCTGATGCACCGCGTCAGGGGATTATCGTTAACCTTGCAGAGCTGCGCCTTTATTATTATCCGCCGGGAGAAAATATCGTGCAGGTTTATCCAATAGGTATTGGATTGCAGGGGCTGGAAACGCCGGTGATGGAAACGCGTGTTGGGCAGAAAATCCCTAACCCAACCTGGACGCCTACGGCAGGCATTCGTCAGCGTTCGCTGGAGCGTGGCATTAAATTACCGCCAGTCGTTCCTGCCGGACCAAATAACCCGCTAGGACGTTACGCACTGCGCCTCGCGCATGGTAATGGCGAATACCTCATTCATGGCACTAGTGCGCCGGACAGCGTTGGTTTGCGCGTCAGTTCAGGGTGTATTCGCATGAATGCACCGGATATTAAAGCCTTGTTCTCCAGCGTGCGGACGGGAACGCCGGTGAAAGTGATCAACGAACCGGTGAAATATTCCGTGGAACCTAACGGGATGCGTTATGTTGAAGTACATCGACCACTATCAGCAGAAGAACAGCAAAACGTTCAGACAATGCCATACACACTGCCAACAGGCTTTACGCAATTTAAAGACAATAAGGCTGTAGATCAGAAGTTAGTCGATAAAGCGTTGTATCGTCGGGCAGGGTATCCGGTTTCGGTGAGCAGTGGAGCAACTCCCGCAGCCAGCAATGCGCCTTCAGTAGAGTCAGCGCAGAATGGTGAACCAGAGCAAGGGAATATGTTACGCGCGACGCAGTAGCGGTAAACGGCAGACAAAAAAAATGGCGCACAATGTGCGCCATTTTTTACTTCACAGGTACTATTACTTGCGGTATTTAGTAGCCATGTTGTCCAGACGCTGGTTAGCACGAGCTGCGTCATCTTTAGCAGCCTGAACGTCGGAACGCATTGCGTTCACGTCGTTGCTCAGCTGGTCAACTTTAGCGTTCAGAGTCTGAACGTCAGAAGACAGCTGATCGATTTTAGCGTTGCTGGAGCAACCTGCCAGCAGAGTAGAACCCAGGATTACCGCGCCCAGTACCAGTTTAGTAGCTTTCATTATTAATACCCTCTAGATTGAGTTAATCTCCATGTAGCGTTACAAGTATTACACAAAGTTTTTTATGTTGAGAATATTTTTTTGATGGGAAGGCACTTATTTTTGATCGTTCGCTCAAAGAAGCATCGAACGCTGGGTTTTAGATAAAAAAATTGAGAGAAAACAGGATGCTTCCATCGGATTCATCTTAGATAAAGTGAGATTATATAGTGAAATCCGATTTGATTTTTTATTGCTTCTGGTTATCGATTAAATAAAAAAAGCGCCCATCAGGGCGCTTCGATATACAAATTAATTCACAAAAGCAATATTACAGGACGTGAACAGATGCGGTGTTAGTAGTGCCGCTCGGTACCAGTGCACCAGAAACCATAACTACGACGTCACCTTTGTGTGCCAGACCGCTCTGCAGAGCCAGTTCTTTACCCAGACGGTAGAAATCATCAGTAGAAGTGATCTCTTTAACCAGCTGCGGCACAACGCCTTTGCTCAGTACCAACTGATGAGCCGTTTTTTCGTTGGTGGTCAGTGCCAGGATGGTGGCATCCGGGAAGTATTTACGTACTGCGCGAGCAGATTTACCGCCCTGGGTAGCAACCACGATCAGCGGAGCATCCAGTTTTTCAGCAGTTTCAACGGCACCACGGCATACCGCTTCGGTAATGCGCAGTTTACGGTTGTCATTGTTGAACTCGAGACGGCTGTTCATCACGCGGTCGGTACGTTCGCAGATGGTCGCCATGATAGAAACCGCTTCCAGCGGGTATTTACCTTTTGCGGATTCACCAGACAGCATCACTGCGTCAGTACCGTCGAGGATGGCGTTTGCAACGTCACCGGCTTCTGCGCGAGTCGGGCGTGGGTTTTTGATCATGGAATCCAGCATCTGGGTCGCAGTGATAACGACTTTACGTGCACGGATACATTTTTCGATCATCATCTTCTGGGCGAAGATAACTTCTTCTACCGGGATTTCTACACCCAGGTCGCCACGCGCAACCATGATGCCGTCAGAGGCTTCGAGGATTTCGTCGAAGTTGTTGAGGCCTTCTTGGTTTTCGATTTTGGAGATGATGTGGATGTTTTCGCCGCCGTGCGCTTTCAGGTGCTCACGGATTTCGATAACGTCAGAACGCTTACGAATAAAGGAAGCAGCAACAAAGTCTACGCCTTGTTCGCAACCAAAGATCAGGTCCTGTTTGTCTTTTTCAGCCAGTGCTGGCAGAGCAATGGAAACGCCAGGCAGGTTCACACCTTTGTTTTCGCCCAGGTCGCCGTTGTTCAGTACTTTACAGATAACTTTGTTACCTTCAATGGCGGTAACTTCCATACCGATCAGACCATCGTCAACCAGTACGGTGTTGCCAACAGACAGGTCAGTAGTGAAACCTTCATACGTTACCGCAACCATTTCGCTGTTGCCGATAACAGATTTATCAGTGGTGAAAGTAAAGGTCTGACCAGCTTTCAGAGAAACGTCGTTACCGCCTTCCAGTTTCATGGTGCGGATTTCCGGACCTTTGGTATCAAGCAGGATAGCGGCGGTTTTACCAGTTTTGCTCATCACGTTGCGCAGATTCTGAATGCGCTGACCGTGTTCTGCATAGTCACCATGAGAGAAGTTCAGACGCATAACGTTCATGCCAGCGTCCAGCATTTTAGCTAACATCTCTTCAGATTCGGTTTTCGGTCCGATGGTGCAAACAATTTTGGTCTTTTTCATGACAGTCTTAGTCTTTAAGTTGAGAAGGATGGGAGAAACTTGCTTTCTGGGCGCACTGCCGGAAAGCGAATCCGGTATTACGAAAGTGGTGGTGCCTCGCTCTAAGGATAGGTGACATCGAAAAAGCGTGCAGAGGAATGTGTGCTTGTGTCTCAGCCCAACGTGAGTGCCTGTTTTTGAGTCGTTGAGTTCTACAGTCCAAAGTGCTGAAACCATTCAAGAGTCAATTGGCGCGCATTATACGCTGAAATTAATCCAAAAGGAAAACAAAAACAGCGTTTCAAAAAATATACAACTTGTTAGACAATAAATTGTTATCAAAGATTTAACGTTCCAGGGAAAAGGTTACGCAAAAACTTCGCTGTTTGCGCAACGTCTGGTGCCAAAGTTGTCAGTGTGAGGATAAGTGAAAGTTCATCCGGTGTATAAATATATCATCGCTCAATTGCTATAGTTAAAATAATTTATCGCGTTATTTGTCTGATTTTGTTTGATTTTTGTTTAATTGGTTAGATTGATATATGCTGATAGTTGGCATGATAAATAGGTATAAAGAATGGGAAATCGGACAAAAGAGGATGAACTGTACCGAGAAATGTGCAGAGTTGTCGGTAAAGTTGTGCTGGAAATGCGCGATCTGGGGCAGGAACCAAAGCATATTGTTATCGCAGGCGTATTACGTACAGCATTAGCCAATAAACGCATTCAGCGCAGTGAGCTGGAAAAGCAGGCGATGGAAACCGTCATTAACGCACTGGTAAAATGACCATTCAGGATGAGGCGGTAAGCTTCATCCTGATATTCTTGCTTCAGTTGCGGTCCAGTTAATCATTCTAAATAACAACTGCTGAAATTATACGAATTGCGGTATGTATTTTAATTTATAACGATAATATTATTTTTATTTTCTGCAATGAACGTCACAAATAATTGTCGCTTAAGTTAAATTTATTTCAAATGATAATAAATATCAGTTCACTTATAATTTCTTGCTTTGTAATTTTAATTGATAACGATCAATGTTAAGGGCTCAGAATAATCACATTATTTTTTCTCCTAACCATAAAGGATTAGTTTATCGGCGTTAAATCTTTTCTCATACACTATCGGGTTAGGGAAAATATCTGGTGTTGGGGACAGAGTCAGCAGTGTATTAGTTGAATGCTTAATATCAGGCTGCTGAATTGTCAGCACTGTGTTTGCGAAGAGGATGCGAAATAAATGAACCCGGTTGATCGTCCACTATTAGATATTGGCTTAACGCGATTAGAATTCTTGCGTATATCAGGAAAAGGCCTTGCTGGTCTAACAATTGCCCCTGCGTTACTGTCACTTTTGGGTTGCAAACAGGAAGATATTGATAGCGGCACAGTAGGGTTGATAAATACACCCAAAGGGGTGCTGGTGACCCAGCGAGCGCGATGCACGGGTTGCCACCGCTGTGAAATCTCTTGTACCAACTTCAACGATGGCTCAGTAGGGACATTCTTCTCCCGTATCAAAATCCATCGCAATTATTTCTTTGGCGACAACGGGGTTGGCTCTGGCGGCGGCCTGTATGGCGATCTCAACTATACCGCGGACACCTGCCGTCAATGCAAAGAGCCGCAATGCATGAACGTCTGCCCGATTGGTGCGATTACCTGGCAGCAGAAAGAAGGCTGTATTACCGTCGATCATAAACGCTGTATTGGCTGTAGCGCCTGTACTACGGCATGCCCGTGGATGATGGCCACCGTAAATACCGAAAGTAAAAAATCCTCGAAATGTGTGTTATGCGGTGAATGCGCAAACGCCTGCCCAACAGGGGCGTTAAAAATTATCGAGTGGAAAGATATTACTGTGTGAATCTTGCAAAGGAAAAAATCATGGCTAACGGTTGGACAGGTAATATATTAAGAGTCAATCTCACGACAGGAAATATTACCCTCGAAGATTCCAGTAAGTTTAAAAGTTTTGTCGGTGGCATGGGCTTCGGCTACAAAATTATGTATGACGAAGTACCGCCAGGCACGAAACCTTTCGATGAAGCGAATAAATTAGTCTTTGCTACCGGCCCATTAACTGGATCTGGTGCCCCCTGTAGTTCTCGCGTAAATATCACCTCACTTTCTACTTTTACCAAAGGAAATTTAGTTGTCGATGCCCATATGGGTGGCTTTTTTGCAGCGCAAATGAAATTCGCTGGATACGACGTCATTATTATCGAAGGGAAGGCGAAAACACCGGTATGGCTGAAGATTAAAGATGACAAAGTTAGCCTGGAAAAAGCCGATTTCTTATGGGGAAAAGGGACGCGCGCAACGACGGAAGAAATTTGTCGATTGACCAGTCCGGAAACCTGTGTGGCGGCTATTGGTCAGGCTGGGGAAAACCTTGTTCCTCTCTCTGGCATGTTGAATAGCCGTAACCATAGCGGCGGTGCGGGAACTGGCGCAATTATGGGTTCGAAAAACCTGAAAGCGATTGCGGTTGAAGGGACGAAAGGGGTCAACATTGCCGATCGTCAGGAGATGAAGCGTCTCAACGATTACATGATGACTGAACTTATTGGTGCGAATAACAACCATGTCGTGCCAAGTACGCCGCAATCGTGGGCAGAGTATTCAGATCCCAAGTCACGTTGGACAGCACGTAAAGGGCTGTTTTGGGGCGCGGCTGAAGGTGGTCCGATTGAAACGGGGGAAATTCCGCCAGGCAATCAGAACACGGTCGGCTTTCGTACCTATAAATCCGTTTTTGACTTAGGTCCAGCGGCAGAGAAATACACAGTAAAAATGAGTGGCTGCCACTCTTGCCCGATCCGTTGTATGACCCAAATGAATATTCCTCGGGTGAAAGAGTTTGGCGTGCCCAGCACAGGTGGTAACACTTGTGTAGCCAACTTTGTCCATACCACCATCTTCCCGAACGGTCCGAAAGATTTTGAAGATAAAGACGATGGTCGTGTGATTGGTAACCTGGTGGGTCTGAATCTGTTCGATGACTACGGCCTATGGTGTAACTACGGGCAGTTGCATCGCGACTTTACCTATTGTTACAGCAAAGGTGTATTCAAGCGTGTTCTGCCTGCTGAAGAGTATGCGGAAATTCGCTGGGATCAACTGGAAGCGGGTGACGTTAACTTCATTAAAGATTTTTACTATCGTCTGGCGCATCGTGTGGGTGAGCTGAGCCACCTGGCTGATGGTTCATATGCCATCGCAGAACGCTGGAATTTGGGTGAAGAGTACTGGGGCTACGCGAAAAATAAACTCTGGTCGCCGTTTGGCTATCCGGTTCACCATGCCAATGAAGCGTCAGCGCAGGTCGGTTCCATTGTTAACTGTATGTTCAACCGTGACTGCATGACGCATACCCATATCAACTTTATTGGTTCCGGCTTGCCATTGAAACTGCAACGTGAAGTGGCGAAAGAGCTTTTTGGTTCTGAAGATGCCTACGATGAAACCAAAAACTACACGCCAATCAATGACGCAAAAATTAAATATGCTAAGTGGTCGCTGTTGCGGGTCTGTTTGCATAACGCCGTCACCCTGTGTAACTGGGTCTGGCCAATGACCGTTTCGCCGCTGAAAAGCCGTAATTACCGGGGCGATCTGGCGCTTGAAGCCAAATTCTTCAAAGCGATCACTGGCGAAGAGATGACTCAGGAAAAATTAGATTTAGCTGCAGAGCGTATCTTTACATTGCATCGTGCCTACACGGTGAAACTGATGCAAACCAAAGATATGCGTAATGAACACGATCTTATCTGTTCCTGGGTATTCGACAAGGATCCGCAGATCCCGGTCTTTACTGAAGGTACTGACAAAATGGATCGTGATGATATGCATGCCTCGCTCACGATGTTCTACAAAGAAATGGGCTGGGACCCACAGCTTGGTTGTCCGACCCGCGAAACATTGCAGCGTCTGGGGCTGGAAGATATTGCCGCCGATCTGGCAGCACACAATCTACTGCCTGCGTAAGGAATGGGTGAGATGAACCATCGGGATGAATTGCCGTTAGCGAAAGTCAGCGAAGTTGACGAGGCGAAGCGGCAATGGTTACAGGGGATGCGTCACCCCGTTGATACGGTAACGGAACCAGAACCGGCTGAAATCCTGGCAGAGTTCATTCGCCAGCATTCTGCGGCTGGGCAGCTGGTGGCGCGCGCCGTATTTCTCTCGCCACCCTATTCGGTTGCAGAAGAGGAACTGTCATTTTTGCTGGAAAACATCAAGCAGAACGGAGACTACGCGGATATCGCGTGTATGACGGGAAGCCAGGATGATTACTATTACTCAACGCAGGCCATGAGTGAAAACTACGCGGCGATGTCTTTGCAAGTTGTGGAGCAGGACATTTGTCGCGCCATTGCACACGCCGTTCGTTTTGAGTGCCAGACGTATCCTCGTCCTTACAAAGTCGCCATGCTGATGCAAGCGCCATATTACTTCCAGGAAGCGCAGATTGAAGCCGCGATCGCCGCGATGGATGTTGCACCTGAATATGCCGATATACGGCAGGTGGAGTCATCGACGGCGGTGTTGTACTTGTTTAGCGAGCGATTTATGACCTATGGCAAGGCTTATGGCTTATGCGAATGGTTCGAGGTAGAGCAGTTTCAGAACCCCTGAAATTTCAGGGAGATGTCATGGATAGGGTGGACAGTTGCAGCCACTGCATTAGGGGATAATCAGATGTCCTTCACTCGACGCAAATTTGTTCTGGGGATGGGAACAGTAATCTTTTTTACTGGTTCTGCGTCTTCTCTGTTAGCGAACACGAGGCAAGAAAAGGAAGTTCGGTATGCCATGATTCATGACGAGTCACGGTGCAATGGCTGTAATATTTGCGCCCGCGCATGCCGTAAAACCAATCACGTCCCCGCTCAGGGAAGCCGTTTATCGATAGCACACATTCCAGTCACCGATAACGACAACGAAACGCAGTATCACTTTTTTCGCCAGTCATGTCAGCACTGCGAAGATGCTCCGTGCATCGACGTATGCCCGACAGGGGCGTCGTGGCGTGATGAGCAGGGGATCGTGCGGGTAGAAAAATCGCAGTGCATCGGCTGCAGTTATTGCATTGGCGCTTGTCCGTACCAGGTTCGCTACCTTAACCCTGTCACTAAAGTGGCAGATAAATGTGATTTCTGCGCTGAGTCCCGACTGGCAAAAGGCTTTCCGCCCATTTGCGTCAGCGCCTGCCCGGAACACGCATTGATCTTTGGTCGCGAAGATAGCCCAGAAATTCAGGCGTGGTTGCAGGATAATAAATACTATCAATATCAGCTACCTGGTGCCGGGAAACCGCATCTGTATCGCCGGTTCGGTCAACATTTGATTAAAAAGGAAAATGTATGAACCCGTCGCAACATGTTGAACAGTTTCAGAGCCAGTTAGCGAACTATGTGCCACAGTTCACTCCCGAATTTTGGCCGGTGTGGTTGATCATTGCCGGAGTATTGCTGGTTGGGATGTGGTTGGTGCTGGGGCTGCACGCCTTGCTTCGTGCTCGTGGCGTGAAGAAATCAGCCACCGATCATGGTGAGAAGATTTATCTTTACAGCAAAGCGGTCAGATTATGGCACTGGTCGAATGCGTTACTCTTTGTATTGTTGCTGGCAAGTGGGCTGATAAATCACTTTGCGATGGTGGGCGCAACTGCGGTTAAAAGTCTGGTTGCGGTGCATGAAGTTTGCGGATTTTTGTTACTGGCATGCTGGCTCGGCTTTGTGCTGATCAATGCCGTTGGGGATAATGGTCACCACTATCGCATTCGTCGTCAGGGGTGGCTGGAACGAGCGGCAAAACAAACGCGATTTTATTTGTTTGGCATTATGCAGGGGGAAGAACATCCTTTCCCGGCAACAACCCAGTCTAAATTTAATCCCTTACAGCAGGTCGCCTATGTTGGTGTCATGTATGGATTGCTGCCGTTGTTACTATTGACGGGGCTGTTGTGTCTCTATCCGCAAGCCGTGGGAGATGTGTTTCCTGGCGTAAGATACTGGTTATTGCAGACACATTTTGCTCTGGCATTTATAAGCCTCTTTTTTATCTTCGGTCATCTTTATCTTTGCACCACGGGGCGTACGCCACACGAAACCTTTAAAAGCATGGTCGATGGCTATCACCGGCACTAACGAATGATCATTACACGAGCAGACCTGCGAGAATGGCGTATCGGAGCGGTGATGTATCGCTGGTTCCTGCGCCATTTCCCACGCGGCGGTAGTTATGCCGATATTCATCATGCACTGATTGAGGAAGGATATACGGACTGGGCGGAGAGTCTGGTTGAGTATGCGTGGAAAAAATGGCTGGCGGATGAAAACTTCGCGCATCAGGAAGTTTCCTCTATGCAAAAACTGGCCACAGATCCCGGAGAGAGAGCATTTTGCAGTCAGTTTGCCCGCAGCGACGATCATGCTCGCATCGGCTGTTGTGAGGATAACGCCAGAATCGCAACCGCTGGGTATGCTGCACAAATTGCCAGTATGGGTTATAGCGTGCGGATTGGAAGTGTCGGCTTTAACAGTCACATTGGCAGCTCCGGTGAGCGCGCACGGGTTGCTGTAACCGGCAATTCTTCGCGGATAAGCAGCGCTGGAGATAGCAGTCGGATTGCGAATACCGGAATGCGAGTACGCGTTTGTACATTGGGTGAACGATGTCATGTCGCCAGTAATGGTGACCTGGTGCAAATCGCCAGCTTTGGCGCAAACGCCAGAATTGCCAACAGCGGCGACAATGTACACATCATTGCCAGCGGTGAAAATTCAACGGTAGTGAGCACGGGCGTGGTCGACTCAATTATTCTCGGGCCAGGAGGAAGCGCCGCACTGGCATATCATGACGGCGAAAGAGTTCGTTTCGCCGTCGCCATTGAAGGTGAAAACAATATTCGAGCCGGAGTCCGCTATCGTCTTAATGAACAGCATCAGTTTGTTGAGTGCTGATAGCTTTACCTTTAATCAAACGAAAGACGCCGACGAGCACGGGATGCAGGTTTTACGACCGCCCGAGCCATCGCCTCACCAATTTCTGCACATGCCGTAAGTCCCTGAACGAAAGGCTGGTCGTGCATTAACCAGGGCAACGCGCCGAACGCTACGCGCCCACGAATATCTTCGGGTTGCTGTAACGTATAATCTTCGCCAACATCAGGGATTTCATCCCCTGTTTTCTGTAATTGTTCGCGTAGTCCATGGAAAGGAATATCTTTCACTTTAAGCGGACGCTGCCCGCGGGCATCAATAAAAACGTCAAACGAGTAGCTGTTGTCTTCCGTTTTCAGGACGGTGCGCGACTCATTAATTTCCATTTTGTAGTCTTCACCGAGGGCGAGAATATGAATGATTCCCGCTTCACGTAAGGCAAGCAGCCGACGAATAGACTCTGAAGGGATTGCGGCATAATTATCGATGAAAACCCTGGCAAGGCCTTTACTGAACCGTTTATGGTCGTGTTCATTCAGATGAGGAACAATTTCCTGTACGGCTTCATGCAGGCGCAGAATGACATAACGCCAGGGAACAGTATGTTTTTCTCGTTTATTGCGTTCGACTTCCTGGAGATTTTTTTCTGCCCAGTCAAATGGGTCGCGTTGTTTGCGCTCGGCAAACCAGGCTTGAGCAAAGGAATCGACATTCAGGCTCTCTAAGGCTATGCGTTGGCTCCAGTCTGGATCAGCAAACTTGATTTCCTCTACTATCAATCTAAATACCCGATCCAAAAGGCCCTCTTCACCTTTTTGAATCTCAGCATTTAATGCCTGATCGGTGACGATGTGTAAGGGCTCGTAGGGAATAGGGCAATAGAAATCGGCTTCGGGTAAAATACCCGTGCGCGACATCAACGTGATATTTAGCTTTTCACTTGCGTTATCGCGGTGAAAAACGACGTGTTGTTTATCATCTTCAATGAACGAACCATGCTGAATAGCCACTGCCATTGCCGCATCCAGTCCGCTCAAGGATGTTCCCATAATACCCACGTTACACGCATCGACCTTTGCTTCCATCAGGCCTGACCACGGGCTGGGAAAATACGTTCGGGTTGCTTCTTCTTCATCAGGCCAGACGTGACCCGTGGCAATCACCGCTAAATCAAACGTCTCGCTGGGTAAATCCTGATTTGTAGCGAGCATGACGCCAGCATTTGTAATTTGCAGATCGGTAACCTGGCATGATTCATAAACAGCCACTGCAAATTTTTGCTTTCGTGCCTGGTCTACTAATCGTAAAAATTGATCGCGGAAATATTCGCCCAGCAGAATTCGCGGTAAAAACTGACGATCGTGCAAGGTTTCTTTTTTAACGCCATAACGCTGGAGATGGCTGGCTTCTTGCTTTTGTAGCCATTCGAGATACGTGCAATAAATCGGCGGTATTTCAATACTGGCAATATTTGCCAGCATCATTTTTGAGTTTTCCTCATCACTGTATGGCATCCCGACACCGGCCTCGTCAGCCTGCTCGAAGATAGAAATAGAAAGTGGAGTTTGTTGCTGTAGAAGCGAGGATAAGGTGTAGATCCCCGTAGGCCCGGCACCCACAATAGCAATTTTTTTCATTGTTACTTACCTGTACGCATTCTTTCGAATTTAGTGTTATCAGATAAGTTTGGTTGAGATTTTTAGAATTTGAGAAATTTCAGACAGGGATGAAAAGGGCGCTAACCGCCCTTGATTAAATTCTGTCAGGCGAGTTTTGCCTGATTGATTTGACTCAGTGGCTCATTGACATCGAAAACTTTGGCGACAACTTCCTCAACGCCGAGATTTTTAAGTCGGGCAGTATGTTTTTCCAGATAGGCAAGGGCGCTTTTTTCATCAGTAAAAAGATAGATCCCACCGGCTTCGTGGTTCTTTTCACTTTCTGTCCATACCTTCCACAGAAAACCAGGTTCCTGATTAATCGACTCAGCAAGCGGTTTAAGCTGCTCAGCCATTGCGTCGCCAAATGGGCCATTAAAAGCAAAATGAAGTTGTAACAAAGTTGCCATAGCGATTCTCCTTCTGATAACGCATACGAAGACAGTGTAAATCTTTTAACGTATTGGATACAGAGAAGAAACAGAGGGAAAAAGGAGAAGACCAGATTAAGAAAATCTGGTGCGTCCGAGTGGACTCGAACCACCGACCCCCACCATGTCAAGGTGGTGCTCTAACCAACTGAGCTACGGACGCAGGATGGTGCGTTCAATTGGACTCGAACCAACGACCCCCACCATGTCAAGGTGGTGCTCTAACCAACTGAGCTATGAACGCAACGTTGTAGGTGACAACGGGGACGAATATTAGCGGCAGAGTGGGAAGGTGGCAAGAGGCAAAACGTAATTTTCTGCGCTATTTCGACCGTTTGCAGAGCTTTTAAGCAAATTGGCTATATTTTGTTGATTTGCAAGGGCGATTTTTATTCAGGATCGCATTTACATCTGATACAACCCAATAATTCGTGTATCAGAGTTTAAACAGAGTTGTTTGCCACCATCTCAAATCTGTCGTGGATAAATCCTCCGTAGCCTTTACACTTAGGTAGCAATAAAGGCACACAGATGCAGCAAAGGAATAAATCATGGGATCTGATGCGAAAAACTTGATGAGCGACGGGAATGTGCAAATTGTTAAGACCGGCGAGGTCATTGGCGCGACGCAACTTACTGAAGGCGAGTTGATTGTTGAAGCTGGCGGAAGAGCCGAAAATACCGTGGTCACGGGGGCTGGCTGGTTGAAAGTGGCAACCGGTGGGATCGCCAAATGCACACAGTACGGTAACAATGGCACGCTATCGGTCAGCGACGGTGCCATTGCCACAGATATTGTTCAGTCCGAGGGAGGCGCAATTAGTCTCTCTACGCTCGCTACGGTTAATGGCCGCCATCCCGAAGGTGAATTCAGCGTTGATCAGGGTTATGCCTGCGGTTTGTTGCTGGAAAATGGCGGTAACCTGCGTGTACTGGAAGGACATCGCGCGGAAAAAATCATTCTCGATCAAGAGGGCGGCCTGTTGGTTAATGGGACAACCTCAGCGGTCGTGGTAGATGAAGGTGGTGAATTGTTGGTGTATCCAGGTGGGGAAGCCAGCAATTGTGAGATTAATCAGGGCGGCGTTTTTATGCTGGCCGGGAAAGCCAGTGATACGTTGCTTGCTGGTGGCACCATGAATAATCTCGGTGGTGAAGACTCTGACACTATTGTTGAGAATGGATCCATTTATCGTCTGGGGACGGATGGCCTTCAGCTCTACAGTTCCGGTAAGACGCAAAACCTGTCCGTGAATGTGGGTGGTCGGGCTGAAGTGCATGCCGGTACGCTGGAAAATGCGGTAATACAAGGTGGAACAGTGATCCTGTTGTCACCCACCAGCGCGGACGAAAATTTTGTCGTAGAGGAAGATCGCGCACCGGTTGAACTGACCGGGAGTGTTGCATTACTGGACGGCGCTTCAATGATTATTGGCTATGGCGCAGATCTGCAACAATCAACGATTACTGTACAGCAGGGCGGTGTGTTGATTCTCGACGGCAGTACGGTAAAAGGTGACGGTGTCACTTTTATTGTTGGTAACATCAATCTGAATGGCGGAAAACTGTGGCTGATCACTGGTGCGGCAACGCATGTGCAACTGAAAGTGAAACGCCTGCGCGGAGAGGGAGCGATTTGCCTGCAAACCAGTGCGAAAGAAATCTCACCTGACTTCATCAATGTGAAAGGGGAAGTTACCGGGGATATACACGTTGAGATAACAGATGCCAGTCGGCAAACTCTGTGCAACGCTCTGAAATTACAGCCAGACGAAGACGGGATTGGCGCAACGCTCCAGCCTGCGTAAAAACACAGGCGCAACCCGTGAAGGTTGCGCCTTGTCTTTATTAGCGGGATGCTCGTTGCAGAATGATAACTGACGGCAGACGTTGCAGGAACCGCATACGCAGCATCATCATAATGGCTGCCGACGTCAGGCCAATAATAAAGCCTATCCAGAAGCCTGCTGGCCCTATAGGTTCAACGACCAGATCGGTCAGTGCCAGAATATAGCCGCTTGGCAAGCCCAGCACCCAGTAAGCCGTAAAGGTGATATAGAAAATGGAACGCGTATCTTTATAACCACGCAAAATCCCACTGCCAATCACCTGGATTGAGTCAGAAATCTGATATACCGCCGCCAGCAACATCAAATGCGCAGCCAGCGTTACAACCTCGGGATTGTCGTTGTACAACAGGGCGATTTGCTCCCGCAGTGAAACCGTGAATATGGCCGTCAGGGTTGCCATACAGACACCCACCATAAGCCCGGTCCGCGCAGCGGTTTGCGCATCCAGCGTTGAGCCCTGACCCAGACGATAACCTACGCGGATAGTTACCGCTGCCGCCAGCGACATTGGAAGCACAAACATCAGTGAACTAAAGTTCAGGGCAATCTGGTGTCCTGCGACATCAACAATACCGAGCGGAGACACTAACAGAGCCACGACGGCAAACAGTGTCACTTCAAAGAATAGTGCCAGCGCAATCGGCAAACCGAGTTGAATCAGTCGTTTCATAACCGCAGGATCGGGTTTCGCGGTGCCTTTTTCGTTACGAATATCGCGCATGGAGCGGGCGCGTTTAATGTAAGAAACCATGGCAAGGAACATGACACAATACACCGCCGCAGTAGCCACGCCACAACCAACGCCACCGAGCTCAGGCATACCGAAATGACCATAAATAAAGATATAGTTCACCGGAATGTTCACCAGCAGGCCGATAAAGCCCATTACCATACCCGGCTTGGTTTTTGCCAGACCTTCACATTGGTTACGGGCAACCTGGAAGAACAGATAGCCCGGCGCGCCCCACAACAACGCACGCAGATAACCCACGGCTTTGTCCGCCAGAGCCGGATCGATGTTTTCCATGGAGCGGATAATGTAACCTGCATTCCACAGCACAAGCATAATGAGAACGGAAACAAAACCTGCCAGCCAGAAACCTTGTCGCACCTGATGCGCAATGCGCTCACGTCGACCGGAACCATTTAATTGCGCGATAACCGGCGTTAATGCCAGCAGCAGTCCGTGACCAAAGAGGATCGCCGGAAGCCAGATAGAAGTACCGATAGCGACCGCCGCCATGTCGGTGGCACTATAGCCGCCCGCCATCACGGTATCGACAAAACCCATCGCAGTTTGGGCGATTTGCGCGAGAATCACCGGGATTGCTAATGCTAATAACAGACGCGCTTCACTGATATACTTCTGCACGTGAACACCTTTTATTTGTAGTTATATGAGAGACTAAAAAGCCGCCTGAATGGGCAGCAAAAAGAAGAAGCAGGGGAAATTCAGTCTATTGTAGCGAGGATTTATTAATTCTCCAGTGAAAAAATAGTCATTCTTACCCCTTCACTGGTAAGGGCGTTTGCCACCTGCTATTGTGCTGAACAGAATGTCTTAACTGATTTCAGGAGTTGTAAGTATGTTTACGGGGATTGTACAGGGCACCGCAAAACTGGTGTCGATTGACGAGAAACCAAATTTTCGTACGCATGTGGTGGAGTTACCCGACCACATGCTGGACGGCTTGGAAACAGGTGCTTCCGTGGCGCATAACGGTTGCTGCCTGACCGTGACGGAAATTAACGGCAACCATGTCAGTTTTGACCTGATGAAAGAAACGTTACGCATTACCAATCTTGGCGATTTAAAAGTGGGGGATTGGGTAAACGTTGAGCGTGCGGCGAAATTCAGTGATGAAATTGGCGGACACTTAATGTCAGGTCATATTATGACCACCGCTGAAGTGGCGAAAATATTAACCTCGGAAAATAATCGCCAGATCTGGTTTAAAGTCCAGGATAGTCAGTTGATGAAATATATCCTGTACAAAGGATTTATTGGCATCGACGGTATTAGCCTGACCGTCGGCGAAGTCACGCCAACGCGTTTTTGCGTCCATTTAATTCCGGAAACTCTGGAACGCACGACTCTTGGGAAGAAAAAACTCGGCGCACGCGTCAACATTGAAATTGATCCACAAACTCAGGCAGTGGTAGATACAGTAGAACGTGTGCTGGCGGTACGAGAAAATGCCATGAATCAACCAAGTACAGAAGCCTGAGCTGAAATCGCCCCCGGAGAGGGGGCGATAGAATAGCCTTTAGCGAGCGACTCGAAGGCCGTTTTCAACACCGCGTGAGAACACGACCTGCCAGAGCTGAATATCACGGGCGCGGAAAGCACCTGCACAGGCATTCAGATAATAGGTAAACATTCGTTTAAAGCGTTCACTGTAGTTATCCGCAATTTCTGGCCATGCGGCGAGGAATCGTTCATACCACGCCATCAACGTAGTATCGTAATCAGCACCGAAGTTATGCCAGTCTTCCATCACAAAGTGGGGTTCGCTGGACTGAGCAATCTGGCGTACAGAGGGCAGGCAACCGTTCGGAAAAATATATTTGTTAATCCAGGGATCAACATTCAGATCGGTTTTTTTCGAACCGATAGTATGGAGCAGGAATATACCTTCCGGTTTCAAATTACGATCCACCACCGCAAAATAGGTATCGTAATTTTTCGGTCCGACGTGCTCGAACATCCCCACAGAAACAATACGATCAAACTGGTCGTTCAGGTCACGATAATCTTGCAGCAAAATGGTGACATCCAGGCCTTCACAGCGTTCCTGAGCCATTTTTTGCTGTTCGGCAGAAATGGTGACGCCGACCACGCTTACGTCATAATTAGACGCCATGTAGTGCGCCAGTCCGCCCCAGCCGCAGCCAATATCCAGTACGCGCATCCCTGGTTTTAACTGCAATTTTTCACAAATCATTTTGAGCTTCGCCTGCTGGGCAGATTCCAGATTATCGGCATCTTTCCAGTAAGCGCAGGAATATTGCATGAAGGGATCAAGCATGCGGCTGAACAAGTCATTACCCAAATCGTAATGCTCTTTGCCGACTATCCAGGCACGTTTTTTACTCTGCAGATTGAAGAGACGGGCGCCGGCAATACGCAGCGTGTCTTTGAAATGATGGGGGAGTTGGTTCTCGAGACCTGCGCGTAAGACTTTGCTAAAAAACATATCCAGTCGGTCACATTCCCACCAGCCATCCATATAACTTTCGCCTAACCCCAAAGAGCCTTCTTGCAGAACGCGTTTAAAAAAATCGGGGTTTTTCACACGAATATCCGCCGGGGCAGAACCGTTAATGGCTATACCGGCACGGCTAAGTAATTCGTTGGCGATACGGTACCAGTTGTCATCCGGTACACTGACTTCTTCTATACACGATGAACTCATAGTTTCTCCATCACTGGTCGGTGATCAGAACCTTAAAACAGCGTAGACGCTTTTTGGGCTTTGTGAGAAATCTCGCAGAAAAAACCGCGAGTCTATAATCCGACGTAGAACAGAGGGAAAAGAGGAACCCTTGCCGAAATGACCATCCATAGTGAGTCGGGAACGATCCTGTCCCCGTAAAAACATAATATTTATCGTAGCTTTAACAACTCGAAATTAGTATAGGCCGCTAATTTCAATCATACAACAAAATTTTGTTAGCAGCCTAAGTATAAGTATATCGATATAGATCAGTGTGATTCGCTATGAGCGACTTCGGCATTGCCATGATTCTGGCAGCCAACTTCTTCACAACGTTGCATCATGTAACCCAGCGCGACCAGCACTACTGTTGATAACATCACGCTGGTGGTGGTGAGCAATGGCGTGCTGATACTAATAAGCCAGGAAACTACCAAACTTGCGAGGAAGCACAGACCCAGTTGTAGAGTGTTCTGCAACGCTGCGGCGCGACCAGTTGCGTGTGGGAAGGGACGCAGCGCCTGGGCGACAACAATAGGGTAGATCGCGCCATTGGCAATCGCCATCACACAGAATGGGATCAGGATTTCGACCAGCGACACATGGCTAATGAAGCCTGCAGCCCAGGTCGCAATGACGCTGACTGCAAACAGCACCAGCAACCACGGTAATAACTGCTTGCCTTGCCATTTCTGCAGCGCGGCGCGACAGCCATAACCACCAATCAGAAACGCGATAGTTTGCGGGACATAACTTAAACCAATAACTGCCGGGCTGTAGCCCATTTCACTAAGGATGAACGGTGAACCGGTCAGCCATGCAAAAAAACTGGCTGAACAGGCCGCGTATATCAGCACGTTGCCGCGATAGGTTTTAGAACGTAGCAGGTCGGTAAAGGTCAGACCATCCTGACTATTGTTACGGGCCTTCGTCGTGGGTTTGAGCCAGAAAATAGGCAGAATCAGCACCACGGTAATGGCAAACAGGGTGGCGAAAATCGCTTGCCAGGAAAAATGGACCAGCAGCCAGCTTCCTAACAGAGGAGCCAGGGCCGGAGATAGACCCACCAGCGGCATGATGGTCGCAAAAATTCGGTTAACTTTCTGTGAAGGATAAAAATCCGTCACTAACGCTTGCCAGATAACCGCCGCGGCGCAGACACCCACAGCCTGTACAAAACGCAATACCAGCAGCGTAGCGGCGTTTTCTACCCACAGCATCCCCAGACTACCTAACGCAAAAATTGTCAGGCCGATTAATAACACCGGTTTACGACCATAACGGTCGGAGAGTGGCCCCCACAGAAGCTGGGCTGCGGCAAAACCGGCAAGGAACAGACTAAGGCTGGCACTGACAGCAGACGCAGGCGTTTGCAGGTCGGCCTGTATGGCGGCGAAAGCAGGCAGATACATATCGGTTGCCAGAAAACCGAGTACGCTCAAACCCGCCAGCCAGACTAAAAATCTTTTCCCAGGTTGCATGTATATTCTCTAAATCTCTCAATTAAACACCGCCGCAAAGTGTAGGGAGTGAAATTAGTGTTGTGAAACGGTAATATTTGATGACTGATTTCAAAAATTTTGCAGGCAGACTATGTGGTCAGAATATTCACTCGAAGTTGTTGATGCGGTAGCGCGTAATGGTAGTTTTAGCGCTGCGGCACAGGAGCTGCATCGCGTTCCTTCTGCGGTCAGCTATACCGTGCGTCAGCTGGAAGAGTGGCTGGCGGTGCCGCTCTTTGAACGACGGCACCGTGATGTGGAGCTGACCGCTGCTGGAGCGTGGTTTCTCAAAGAAGGGCGCTCTGTTGTCAAAAAAATGCAGATCACCCGCCAGCAATGTCAGCAGATAGCGAACGGTTGGCGCGGTCAGTTAGCTATCGCAGTGGATAATATTGTCAGGCCAGAACGTACACGGCAGATGATCGTTGATTTTTATCGCCATTTTGATGATGTCGAACTTCTTGTCTTTCAGGAAGTGTTCAACGGTGTCTGGGATGCGCTTTCCGACGGGCGCGTGGAACTGGCGATTGGCGCAACACGCGCGATTCCGGTAGGCGGTCGTTATGCCTTCCGGGATATGGGGATGCTAAGCTGGAGTTGCGTTGTTGCCAGCCACCACCCGCTGGCGTTGATGGATGGCCCATTCAGCGATGATACGTTGCGCAACTGGCCGTCGTTGGTGCGCGAAGACACCTCGCGAACGCTACCTAAACGTATTACCTGGTTGCTGGATAACCAAAAAAGAGTTGTCGTGCCTGACTGGGAATCATCGGCAACCTGTATCTCGGCAGGATTATGCATAGGGATGGTGCCAACACATTTCGCCAAACCGTGGCTTAATGAGGGGAAGTGGGTAGCACTTGAATTGGAAAACCCCTTCCCGGATTCGGCATGTTGTCTGACATGGCAGCAAAATGATATGTCGCCTGCGTTAACCTGGCTGCTTGAGTATCTCGGCGATAGTGAGACGCTGAATAAGGAGTGGCTGCGGGAGCCGGAAGAGACTCCCGCAACGGGTGATTAACGACGATAGTCGCGGAACGGGCCGTCAGCCACGGAGCGGCGTTCAATCAAGCGCGGATGCACTTCAATGGACTGCGGTTCTTCACGTTTGTTGACGATACGATCCAACAGCATGTTGAACGCTGTTTCACCCAGCGAATCTTTTGGTTGGTGGATCGTGGTCAGCGCCGGCGTAAAATAGCGGGCGTTGCGCACGTTATCATAACCGATCAGCGAAACATCCTGCGGGACGCGCAGACCCATTTCATCAGCAGCACAAAGTGCGCCCATTGCCATGATATCGCCACCACAGAAGACGGCAGTAGGGCGATGCGGCTGCGACAGTATTTGCTGCATGGCGCGATAACCAGATTCGGGTTCAAAGTCACCCTGAACAATCCAGCTTTCCGGCACCTTGATCATCGCTTCTTCCATCGCCTTCATAAAACCGGCAAGGCGGCCTGCGCCGGTGTTACGTTCCAGCGGGCCGGGGATGACGCCGATTTCGCGGTGACCGCGTTCAATCAGATAACGCCCGGCCATGTAGCCGCCTTCGAACGCGTTATCAATGACCGCATCGGTGAAGTCAGCTTTTGCTTCACCCCAGTCCATCACCACCATTGGGATATGGCGATACTCTTCCAGCATCGCCAGCAACGGCTCTGGGTACTCAGAACACATCACCAGCAGACCATCGACGCGTTTTTGCGCCATCATCGACAGATAAGCCCGCTGTTTCTCAAGATTGTTCCACGCATTACCCAGAATCAGGGTGTAACCTTTCTGGAAGCAATTTTTTTCAACCGCTTCAATGATCTCGGCAAAATAGGCCGCTTCGCTGCTGGTCGCCAGCAAACCGATAGACTTGGTGTGGTTAACCTTCAGGCTACGCGCCACCGCGCTAGGGGAGTAGTGTAATTCTTTAATCGCTGCCCACACGGCGTTGCGCGTTTCTTCAGCGACGAAACGTGTTTTGTTGATTACGTGTGACACAGTTGTAGTGGAAACGTTTGCTCGTTTCGCTACATCTTTTATTGTTGCCATTCCATTTCACTCCAGACCCTAACTTCAGCTCCTGCAAAATCGCAAGGTAAACGTTTGCCTTTACACACCTTACGCACAACAAAAGTGTTGCGGTACGCCGGAAAAACG
This sequence comes from Shigella dysenteriae, assembly GCF_022354085.1. Classification (NCBI taxonomy): domain Bacteria; kingdom Pseudomonadati; phylum Pseudomonadota; class Gammaproteobacteria; order Enterobacterales; family Enterobacteriaceae; genus Shigella; species Shigella dysenteriae. The sequence goes on along the minus strand of NZ_CP055055.1, from coordinate 2,516,060 downwards.
ACACGGAGCGTCAGGAAGGGGTCAATGGCCAGTACGCAAATAGTGTAAGCGTGGAATTTTGGCCGATCTTGACGAAAAGGGGAAGTGGTAAAAACACTTATCATTATAAATGACGGGAGATTTTTTCATCACAGTGTGTAAAAATGCGTAATATCACTTTTTGTGTGGTAATAAAAAAGGAGAAAACTTGATGAGCACCGACCTTAAATTTTCACTGGTAACAACGATTATCGTCCTCGGTTTGATCGTAGCCGTGGGTTTGACTGCCGCGCTGCACTGATTTCCTCTCGAGGGAGCGCGTTCTCCCTCGCATCTCCTTCCTGTTTGTTAGCAAAATGGCAAAAGTGTTTTCTCTTTTTGTTATTTTCATTTTTTTGTGATTGCTGTCATGCTTTCGCCACTTTAATGAATATCGCGTAATGACGCGAAGAGGTGGAGATAAGGCATGAAAATTAACTATCCGTTGCTGGCGCTGGCGATTGGCGCGTTTGGTATCGGGACAACGGAGTTCTCGCCAATGGGCTTGTTGCCCGTCATTGCGCGCGGTGTGGATGTCTCGATTCCCGCTGCCGGAATGTTAATCAGTGCCTATGCAGTTGGCGTAATGGTTGGCGCGCCGCTGATGACGCTTCTACTTTCTCATCGTGCCCGCCGCAGTGCGTTGATTTTCCTGATGGCAATTTTCACGCTCGGCAACGTACTTTCCGCCATCGCGCCGGATTATATGACCCTGATGCTTTCACGCATTTTGACCAGCCTGAATCACGGAGCATTTTTTGGTTTGGGTTCAGTCGTGGCCGCAAGCGTGGTGCCAAAACATAAACAGGCCAGCGCAGTTGCCACTATGTTTATGGGGTTAACCCTGGCAAATATCGGTGGCGTGCCGGCGGCGACCTGGTTGGGTGAAACCATCGGCTGGCGGATGTCATTTCTGGCAACGGCGGGGCTGGGAGTGATTTCAATGGTAAGTCTGTTCTTCTCATTACCTAAAGGTGGTGCAGGGGCACGACCTGAAGTGAAAAAAGAGCTGGCGGTATTAATGCGTCCGCAGGTGCTGTCTGCATTGCTGACGACGGTACTGGGAGCTGGTGCAATGTTTACTCTCTACACCTATATCTCTCCGGTACTACAAAGTATTACCCACGCAACACCAGTGTTCGTCACGGCAATGCTGGTGCTGATTGGTGTCGGATTCTCTATCGGTAACTATCTCGGCGGCAAACTGGCAGATCGTTCAGTTAACGGCACGTTGAAAGGCTTTTTGTTGTTGTTGATGGTGATTATGCTGGCAATCCCGTTCCTGGCCCGCAATGAGTTCGGCGCAGCTATTAGCATGGTGGTGTGGGGCGCAGCAACCTTTGCGGTCGTACCGCCGTTACAGATGCGCGTGATGCGTGTCGCCAGTGAAGCGCCAGGTCTGTCTTCATCAGTCAATATTGGTGCCTTTAATCTTGGAAATGCGCTGGGAGCAGCTGCTGGTGGTGCGGTAATTTCCGCTGGGCTGGGATACAGCTTTGTGCCGGTGATGGGAGCGATTGTCGCGGGACTGGCATTATTGCTGGTGTTTATGTCAGCCAGAAAACAACCTGAAACAGTTTGCGTTGCTAACAGCTAATTAAACAAAAACGCAGAAGGATAACCTTCTGCGTTACAGTTGCTGACAACGTGCGATTTATCTTGCCGAATACGCTGTTAACGCCTCATCCGCGTTGGCATGGTAAGCGAAGCGCATCAGGCAATGCTGCATTTGCCATCAGTTATTATGCAGCGAGATTTTTCGCTACGAATTCCCAGTTCACCAGCGCCCAGAAGTGCTCCAGATAGCCAGGACGTGCATTGCGATAGTCGATGTAATATGCGTGTTCCCAGACATCAACGGTCAGCAGCGGAGTCGCTTCGGTGGTCAGTGGAGTACCCGCGTTAGAGGTTGAAACGATAGCCAGTTTGCCATCGCTGTTTTTCACCAGCCAGGTCCAGCCAGAACCAAAGTTTTTGATCGCTGCATCAGTAAACTGAGCTTTGAAATCGGCAAAGCTGCCAAAAGATGCGGCGATAGCTTCAGCGACTTTTCCAGTCGGTTCGCCACCGGCGTTCGGTGCCAGGCAGTTCCAGTAGAAAGTATGGTTCCAGACCTGAGCTGCGTTGTTGAATACGCCACCTTCAGAGCTGCGAATAATCTCTTCCAGTGATTTACCTTCAAACGCGGTACCTTTAATCAGGTTGTTCAGGTTAGTGACATAAGTCTGATGATGCTTGCCGTAGTGATACTCGATAGTTTCCGCAGAAATGTGCGGTGCCAGAGCATCTTTAGCATATGGTAGTGCAGGTAATTCGAATGACATTGCTACTCTCCTTTATTATTAATTTGCATACGTACAATAGCCTTATTGTGCGTATGGATAGGGTAGCAAATTAAAAGGTGAGACAAAAGATGAACTTACCCTGTTGCCGTAACAACAGGGTAAAGTTTTAGCGAAGTGTTTTTGGGGTCATTACCCGGCGAGCGCCAACATAGTGGCGCTGCCAGTAGTCTTCACTGAGAGAAGTGATTTGAATTTCCTGACCCGTACGCGGTGACTGAATAAATTTGCCGTTGCCGACATATACGCCGACATGATCGGCTGTACCGCGTCCCTGAGTACGGAAAAAGACCAGGTCGCCGTTTTTCAGTTCACTACGTTCGATTGGCGCTGCATCACGCAGGTGATACATTTCATTCGCCGTACGCGGAATACGAATTTTTACCAAATCTTTATAAGCGTAATAAACCAGGCCGCTGCAATCAAAACCGGTACGCGGTGAGCTGCCACCCCAACGATATGGCTTACCAATTTGCTGCATCAGTTTATTCATTGCCACTTTTGTGGCTTTTTGCACCTTCGCTTTGTGTGCGTCGGCAAGGGTTCCTGACGCGGCATTTTTGACTTTCACACAATGCGATTTATAGCCCTTACGTTTGGTACACTTTTCGGTAAAGCTGGCTGAGGCCGTTTTATTGACGGTATGTTTGCTGCGAGTTTTGGCGTTTTTAGAAGCGGTAATGGAAGATTTTTTAACGGAAGAAGCGGTTTTGCTTTTGGTCGTACTTTTACTGGCGGCTTTTTTCGCTGTTTTCTGGCTGGCTTTCTGGGTCTTTTTGGTGGTTGCCGTGCTTTTCTTTTTATCTGCTTTTTTGGTGATATGAGTGGTAGCAGAACTCTCCCTGGCTTGCTTTGAAGCATGGGCCATAGGCGTTAAAGGCAGGGTGGTAAAAAGTAAAGCACAGAGCGTGATCGAAATACGGTTTATCCGCGCCACTGAGCGTCCCTCTGTTAAGGCAGGTCTATCATGCCTGCGTCTGATTTACAAAACTTGATGATTCTAATGCATAGAAGAAGAGAAAGTTAATAGCTTTTATTGTTAAAAAATACGTTTCGTTGGCGAGCGCAAAAAAATGCAGCAGTGAAAGCTAAAAATGGTTATAAATACGCCAGTTTGCCGTGCATCAGGGAAGAAACGAATATTTGAAATGCAACAAATAGAGCAAAGGGATAAAATAGCAAAAGCGTGATGAAAATGTTATTTTCCGATGCCGCACTGACCCGCTACAATGTCAGATTACTGCCGTAAAGAAGTTTGAGGAAGCAAGACAATGAGCACTACTATCGAAAAAATCCAACGCCAGATTGCTGAAAACCCGATCCTGCTGTACATGAAAGGTTCACCGAAACTGCCGAGCTGCGGTTTCTCTGCCCAGGCAGTACAGGCGCTTGCCGCATGTGGCGAACGTTTTGCCTATGTTGATATTCTGCAGAATCCGGACATTCGTGCGGAGCTGCCGAAATATGCTAACTGGCCGACCTTCCCGCAACTGTGGGTTGACGGCGAACTGGTCGGCGGTTGTGATATTGTGATCGAAATGTATCAGCGTGGCGAACTGCAGCAGCTGATCAAAGAAACTGCCGCTAAATACAAGTCTGAAGAGCCGGACGCGGAATAATCCGTCCTGCAATACTGACGGATGCGAACGGGCATCCGTCAGTCCTTTATCTATCCCCAATCCAGCCCTTGTGGCGAACTTGAAAATCCCGCCTCACGCAGCAGCGTAAACATCGGCGTTTGCCGGACCGGTAGATCATTCACTTCTGTTAGCGTAAAGCGCAGCCGTGGTTCGCGACGCAGTGCGGTAGTCAGCGCGTGGAAAACCTCTGGGGCGAGTAATTCCTCTTTTTCCTGCCAGACCAGCATTTTTTTGCCACCTTGCGCCAGATAGAGTAACAATTTGCCGCCAGAAACGACCACCAGCGCACCCGCCCGACGCGTTGGTACCAGCGTTGCCGGATGTGCAGGCCAGGGCAGAAGATTTCCCCACACATTAGCCGGATCGTTGGCGGAGAGCGCCACTGGTGTATAGTGGCGCGTTTGCGCGGCTTGTGTCGCCAGGTCGCGCAAGCGGTCAATAGTCAGACGTTCAGCGAATTGCGCGCCACCCAGACCTTCTACAAAACGACCTCGCATAATTCGCCCGGAGTCTTCCATACTTCGACAAAGCGTTTGCATCGATGGAAACCCGCCAGGGATATTTTCGGCTATCACCGCCTGACGACTGATGATGCCGTAGCGGTCGAGCATATTTTCCGCCAGCGCCAGCATCCTTTCGGTATCGTTTAGTGGCTCCACCTGCAATAACGACCAGCGTCCAGCCAGATTTGGTGTGTTGTAAGATACCCGCGGCGAGACGGGTTGTGCATAGACAGGACGCCCACGACGAGCCCGGTGACTGCGGCGAGTTGAGGTGCGTGCGTTGGAACTGCTGCGGGTGAGGGCGCGTAACGGTGCCCAAATATCGCTGGTGATGACGCCTTGCCAGACCAGCGCCCATAACGCCTCTTGCAGTGCAGAGGGATCAACCGATTCGCCGATTTTGTCGCGTATCCGTTGGCTGATTTGTTGTGCAAACCAGGCTCCTCCGTCAGCCAGAACCTCGACTATCGCTTGCTGCAGCGCCGAACGATTCGCCTGATCCGCTTCGGCGGGAGTGAACGATTCTGCGGCATATTCCTGTAGATGCAGTGCCACCAGACCGTCATCTTCACCCAGCTTTTTTTGTCCCGACCAGATAACCGCTCCGGTTGCGAGTAATTCATCGAGCATTTCTGGCGAATAGTCGCGTACGCGGGCAGGCAGGATCTGGCTTTCCCAGAGTGAGGCGGGTAAACCGACTCCGGCAAGCTGTTCGATCACCCGCATCACGCCATCTACGCCCTCATAAACGCCTGGCGATGTTGAGGCAAAGAGCGCCGGGCTACCATCGGTGGCGGGTAATACGCCCTGACGTTCCAGCAGCAATCGCGCATAGGTCGTGGCTGCAACGGGACGCGTCGCTTCTCTGGCGGCTTGCAGCGAGCGCAAACGCAGACGACGAAATACTTCATCGCTCACCCAGATGTCTTGTTGCAGATTCATCACCAGACCCTGTTCGCGCAGTTGCTGAAGCTGCTCTTCGACAATGGCAATACCGAGACTAAACTCATGAGCCAGTTGTTCAGCCGTGACCAGAGCATGAGCCCGGAGATAGCGTAGTAAGAGGTCGCGAAGCGGGTAACTGACTCTATGCAAATAAATCTCTGGCAGTGACTCTGGTAGTCGTACGCCGAGGGCATCGCGCAGCCTGGCGGCATCATCCATACAGGCAAGACGCTCCTGTCCGCTAATCATCGCCGGGAAGATTCGTTTTACCGCAAGAAGATTTTCCAGATATGAAACAACCTCTTCACTGCTGCCTGTGTGCCGTTGCGCCAGGTCTTCAACGGTCATTGGCCCCAGTTCGCGCAGCAGGTCGAACAATCCTTCTTCACCTTTCGCTCTTCTGCCAGGAGCCAGTCGTTGCAACTCTTCTTCCACCTGGCGAATGACCTGCGGGTCGAGTAATTCCCCCGGATCGACCTGTCCGAGTAGATTGCGCAGTAACTCGCTGTCCAGCGACAGTACGGATGCCCGGCGCTCTGCCAGCGGGGCGTCGCTCTGGTACATAAATTCCGCGACATAGCCGAACAATAAACTTGTGGCGAAAGGCGAGGGCGTAGTGGTCGTTACATCGGATATTTGAATTTCGCCACCGTTCAGGCGACGCATCAAACGTTCCAGTGCGGGAAGATCATAAACATCTTGCAGACATTCGCGTAGGGTTTCGAGAATGACCGGAAAATCCGGATATCCCTGAGCGATTTCCAGCAACTGACTGGCGCGCAGCCGTTGTTGCCAAAGCGGGGTGCGATGGCCCGGAGTGCGCCCCGGCATTAATAATGCCCGCGCGGCGCATTCGCGAAAACGGGCGGCGAAAAGTGCCGAGCTGCCTACCGCCTCGCGGACAATTTGCAGCAACTTTTCTGGTTCAAACAAAAAAATCGCGGCGTCGGGCAATTTACCATCAGTGTCAGGAATGCGCGCAACAATGCCGTCATCACTGGCGACCACAGACGCGTCAGCGCCCCATAGGGCATGTATTCGCCCGGCAATCGCCAGCGCCCAGGGTTCATGCACCCGTCTTCCATAGGGAGAGTGCAGAATAATACGCCAGTCGCCAATTTCATCACGGCACCGTTCGAGGACCAGATGGCGACTCCCCGGAACGATGCCCGTCGCGTTGCGTTGCTCGTCAATCAACCCCTGAATATTGGCGATCGTATTTTCTTCTGCCAGCCACGGGGGAATAGTCCCGGAAAAGAACGCGCCATCCGCCAGCAAATGAAGAAAATCGCCGATCATCTCGCCTAATTCAGCCGGACGTCCGTTACCTTCACCACGCCAGAAGGGGAGCCGGGCAGAACGACCCGGAGCAGGAGTCACAATCACCTGATCGCGGGTGATTTGCTGTATCCGCCATGAGGTAGCGCCGAGAGTGATAATGTCGTTCACCCGCGACTCATATACCATCTCCTCATCCAGTTCACCCACCCGCCGCGAACCGGCCTGTTCTTCACCTTCGGGTAATAACACGCTATACATGCCACGATCCGGAATGGTGCCACCGCTGGTAACCGCCAACAGCTGAGCGCCAGGTCGGGCGGACAATATCCCGGTCTCCCGGTTCCAGACCAGTTTTGGTCGAAAAGCAGAAAAATCGCCAGAGGGATAGCGCCCGGAAAGCATATCCAGCGTGGCGTCAAAAACACGTCTTGGCAGATCTTTCCACGGTGCGGCACGGCGTACGCGGGAGTACCATTCGTCTACCTGTAATGCATCCATCGCCGCGGCGGCAACGGTTTGCTGCGCAAGGACGTCGAGTGGATTATGCGGCGGTGTCAGGTTTTCCAGCCTGCCTGCGAACATACACTCTACAATGACTGCGGAATCGACTAAGTCACGCCGGGTTCGGGGAAAAAAAAGCCCTTTGGAGATACCTCCTACCTGGTGTCCGGCACGTCCAATGCGTTGTAACCCACTGGCAACAGAAAGCGGCGTTGCCACCTGAATCACCAGATCCACCGCGCCCATATCAATCCCCAGTTCGAGACTGGAAGTTGCGACCACGCAGCGTAATTCACCCGATTTCAGAGCCTGTTCGGTGATTGCTCGTTGTTCTTTAGAGACGGAGCCGTGGTGTGAGCGAGCAATAAAAACGTCGCTACTTTGTACACGGTTAGAGGTTGCGCCGGAGGTCGACTCGAAATGGGCCACATCAACGGCGATAGAAGGGGAACGCTGTAAGCGTGCGGAGTAAAGCTCATTCAATCGTGCCGTCAGTTTTTCCGCCAGCCCGCGTGAATTAGTAAAGACAATGGTCGAGCGATGGCGCAACACTTCATCAAGGATACCCGTTTCAATATATGGCCAGATGGAGCCTTCCCGGCCGGCATGGCTGTCTTCGCCAGTGCCGCTGGCGACCGATGAGACATCATCCATATTGGCGACCGGTACGACAATCCGTATCTGCGGATGGCGCATTGCGGGCGGGTTGACTACCGTAACCGGGCGATCGCCGCCAAGAAATGCTGCCACATCGCTGGCTGAGCGCACAGTGGCAGAAAGGCCAATTCGCTGTGCTGAGGTGTGGAGCAGCGCATCGAGCCGCTCCAGACTTAACGCCAGATGCGCGCCACGTTTACTGCCCGCTACCGCGTGGACTTCATCAATAATTACCGTTTCGACGCCGCGTAGCGTTTCGCGCGCGCGGGAGGTCAGCATCAGATAGAGTGATTCGGGTGTGGTGATCAGAATATCCGGCGGATTACGGGTGAGTTTGCTGCGTTCCTGTGCAGGCGTATCGCCAGTACGGATCCCCACGCGAAGATTGACTTCCGTTTCGCCGCGCCGCCGCCGTTCATCGGCAATACCCTGTAACGGGATCTGCAAGTTGCGCTGAACGTCGGTGCCCAGAGCTTTGATCGGTGAAATATAGAGGATGCGTGAGGTTTTACGTTTATGCGCCTCGCGGGTATCTTCGCCGCCTTCGCGGAATAGCTGATCGAGGGCGTAGAGAAATGCTGCCAGCGTTTTCCCGGAGCCAGTCGGTGCAATCACCAGCGCATGTTCGCCTCGCGCCGCCACATGCCAGGTTTGCGACTGGACAGCGGTCGGCTGTTTAAAGGCGCGAAGAAACCAGTCGCGGGTCGCCGGTGAAAACACGTCCGGCAGGGGCGATGAAGGGTCTGGATTATCTGCCATTAATGCTATTCCCCGTGAATATCATGCATGATGCGTGGAATAGCCTCACTATAGATGCCTGAATCATTGCATGTCATCAGGCATCGACTCGATTACACCTCTTCGGCGGCAGGTAGCGGCCAGCCTCCCAGACGTTTCCAGCGGTTGACGATTTCACAAAACAGCACCGCAGTGCGTTCGGTGTCGTACAGCGCGGAGTGCGCCTGGGTGCTGTCGAAGTCCATGCCAGCGGTCTGGCAAGCCTTTGACAATACGGTTTGTCCGAGTGCCAGCCCGGCCAGTGCAGCAGTGTCAAAAGTGGCGAAAGGGTGGAACGGGTTACGTTTCAGTGAGGCGCGTTCTGCGGCGGCCATCATAAAGCTGTGATCAAAATTGGCATTGTGCGCCACCATAATGGCGCGGTTACAGCCGCTCGCTTTAATACCTTTACGTACAACTTTAAAAATTTCGTGCAGCGCCTCGTATTCGCTGACCGCGCCGCGATCGGGATCGTTCGGGTCAATGCCGTTGAAGGCGAGGGCCTCTGGCTGCAAATTTGCGCCGACAAATGGTTCGACGTGGAAATGTAATGTGGTGTCCGGCATCAGCCAGCCTTGTTCATCCATTTTCAGGGTGATGGCGGCAATCTCAAGCAGCGCATCGGTTTTGGCGTTAAATCCGGCTGTTTCAACATCGATCACAACAGGATAAAAACCACGAAAACGGTCGCACAGACCGGTAAGTTGAGCGTAATCGGACATCTGATTCTCTTAATACGGATAAATTGCAGCGCGCATTATGACAAATATTACTTGTCGATGCAGTAAAGATGCGGGCGCGATGAGTTCACGCCCGGCAGGAGATTAGTTGCCCAGACCGCGACCGGCGTCTTTCTCTTCGATTAACTCAATTTTGTAACCGTCCGGATCTTCCACAAACGCGATAACCGTAGTACCGCCTTTTACCGGACCCGCTTCACGGGTCACGTTACCCCCGTTTTGACGGATTTTTTCGCACGCTTCAGCGGCATTATCTACGCTAAGTGCGATGTGACCATAAGCAGTGCCGAGTTCGTATTTATCCACGCCCCAGTTGTAGGTCAGTTCAATCACCGCTTCTTCGGTTTCCGGGCCGTAGCCAACAAACGCCAGTGAGTATTTGTATTCCGGGTTTTCGCTGGTACGCAGCAGTTTCATGCCCAGCACTTTGGTATAAAAATCGATGGAGCGTTGCAGATCGCCAACGCGCAGCATGGTATGAAGAAGACGCATCTTTTTATCCTCAAAATGGCTAACAGATTCAAAATGTTGTTTTAGTATAGCGGCGGCTTTACGCCGCTCGCAATGTTGGATTACAACGTCGGGTAATCGGTATAGCCTTCCGCGCCGCCACCGTAGAAACTTTCGGCACGCTGTGGGTTAAGCTCAGCTTTGCGCTGCAAGCGGGCGACCAGATCCGGGTTCGCAATCCAGTCACGACCAAATGCCACCGCATCAATTAACCCTTTGCCGATCAGCGTTTCAGCTTTTTCTACTGTGTATGCACCTGCGCCGATAATCGGACCGTGGAAACGGGCGCGTACTTTTTCGCGGAACGCATCAGTATACGGTTCACCCCCCGCCCAATCTGGTTCTGACATATGCAGATAAGCAATGCCGCGTTTACCCAGTTGTTCAATCAGATACAGTGCATCGGCTTCTTCATTCGGGCCGTTATCCGTGTTCTGGAAAGTACCGATTGGCGAAACGCGAATGCCAATGCGATCGGCACCCCATTCTTCAATCCCGGCATCGACCACTTCCAGTACCAAACGTGCGCGATTTTCCACGCTGCCGCCGTACTGATCGGTACGATGGTTTGAAGAAGGGGAAAGGAACTGATGCAGCAAATAACCGTGAGCAGAGTGGAGCTCTACCAGATCAAAACCGGCTTCACGCGCGTTAGCAATGGCCTGACGGAAATCATTGACGATACCTGGAATCTCTTCCAGTTCAAGCGCACGCGGCATGGATGTTTCAACACGGATCGCCTGACCATTTTCATCGCGCAGAGAAGTACGTGTTCCCGCGCTAAGTGCTGAAGGCGCTACCGGTGCCTGACCGCCAGGTTGCAGGCTGGCGTGAGAAATGCGTCCGGTGTGCCACAGCTGGACGGCCATATGACCATTTTCAGCATGAACGCCAGCGGTAATTTTTTTCCATGCGGCAATTTGTTCCGGACTATGGATGCCAGGTGCACCAGCATACCCTTTTGCCTGGGCAGAAATTTGCGTGGCTTCGCTAATAATCAAACCGGCACTGGCACGTTGGCGATAGTATTCCGCCATCAACGGGGTAGGGATGTCACCCGGTTCAATACTGCGCAGACGCGTCAGCGGTGCCATAAAAATACGGTTTGCCGCAGTTATTGCGCCCACTTTCAGTGGGGAATACAGTTTTTCAGATGACATAAAGGCTCCCGGTCGTCTGGTGATAAAAAATGCCTGCTAAACGGCAGGCGTCGCAATAATGGTTTTTACATGGGCCAGCGCGTTTTCCAGTGGCTCGGAATTGCGCGAAATTTTGGCCTGCAGATTCGCGCCAAGCCATAGTGCGTACAGCACTTGTGCCTGTTGTAGCGGTTCGCCACAAAAGGTTAAACAATGGTTCTCACGGCCATTTTCCAGAGCCTGCGAGAGCAGGGCGATCACGCCGCGAGCACCTTTATCCATCGCGCTGCGCATATCTTCTGACAGATCGCACACTTCGGCAGAGAGTTTTACTGTCAGGCAACCACTGATGGTTCCATGTTGGCAAAACTGGTTCAGTGTTTGCTGGTAATAAGCCAGTATGCGGTCGCGGTAGTTACCTTCGCCGGATTGCAGCAACTCAGTCAGTCGCTGGTGATATGCGGCGTAATGACGCTCAAGCATGGCAACGCCAAACGCTTCTTTAGAGCGAAAGTAGTGATAGAAGGACCCTTTCGGCACTTCAGCGGTTTTTAGTAATTCGCTTAGCCCCATCCCGGTGAATCCACGTTGCAGGCAAAGTTGCTCGCCCGTCGCCAGGAGATGTTCGCGAGTATCATGTTCGGTGTGTTTGTTCATGCGTTGGAGTGTAGTAGACCAGTCGGTCTAGTGCAAGCAAAGTTGCTACTTTGGACATTAACAGCTTCAATAATGGTAATAATCTTATCTGAGGAGGGCGAGGTGGCGGAGCAATTAGAGTTCTTTCCCGTCCAGAGCCCGTGCCGGGGAATTTGCCAGTCTGACGAACGCGGGTTTTGTCGCGGCTGTTTTCGTAGTCGGGATGAGCGTTTTAACTGGAATAAAATGAGCGATGGCGAAAAACAAGAGGTGCTGCGCCTTTGTCGGCAGCGATTAATGCGCAAATTACGCGCAAATAAGCCAGCGTCATCAGACGAACCGGAGCAACCATCACTCTTTTGAACCTAATCTTGCGTATACTCCTCTCATATCTGATAAGAGGAAGCGATTATGGTTCAGCGTATTACTATTGCGCCGCAAGGCCCGGAGTTTTCCCGTTTTGTGATGGGCTACTGGCGATTGATGGACTGGAATATGTCCGCCCGCCAGCTGGTCAGTTTTATTGAAGAGCATCTGGATCTCGGCGTGACCACCGTGGACCATGCTGATATTTATGGTGGCTATCAGTGCGAAGCGGCGTTTGGCGAGGCACTGAAACTGGCACCTCACCTGCGTGAACGGATGGAAATCGTCAGTAAATGCGGTATCGCGACGACCGCGCGTGAAGAAAACGTCATTGGTCATTACATCACTGACCGCGATCACATCATTAAGAGCGCCGAACAGTCGCTAATTAATCTCGCGACCGATCATCTGGATCTGCTGTTAATCCACCGACCAGACCCGTTAATGGATGCCGATGAAGTGGCGGACGCGTTCAAACATCTGCATCAGAGCGGCAAAGTGCGTCATTTTGGCGTATCGAACTTTACGCCTGCGCAATTTGCCCTGTTGCAATCACGTCTGCCGTTTACCCTTGCCACTAATCAGGTGGAAATATCCCCGGTGCATCAGCCGTTACTGCTGGATGGCACGCTCGACCAACTACAACAACTGCGTGTTCGTCCGATGGCGTGGTCCTGCCTTGGTGGTGGTCGTCTGTTTAATGATGATTATTTCCAGCAGCTGCGTGATGAACTGGCTGTGGTGGCAGAGGAGTTAAACGCGGGCTCGATTGAACAGGTGGTTTACGCCTGGGTATTACGTTTACCATCGCAGCCGCTGCCAATTATCGGTTCAGGTAAAATTGAGCGCGTACGGGCAGCTGTCGAAGCAGAAACACTGAAAATGACCCGTCAACAATGGTTTCGTATCCGTAAAGCGGCACTGGGGTACGACGTACCGTAAGCACTTTTAGGAATAGCCGCCGTTCAAAAATGTGTCACTGGTTTACACTTATTCAGGAATGCACAATGAACGGAGGTCCTATGAAACGTTTTAGTCTGGCTATTCTGGCGCTGGTTGTTGCAACCGGCGCACAAGCTGCCAGTGAAAAAGTCGAGATGAACCTCGTCACGTCGCAAGGGGTAGGGCAGTCAATTGGTAGCGTCACCATTACTGAAACCGATAAAGGTCTGGAGTTTTCGCCCGATCTGAAAGCATTACCCCCCGGTGAACATGGCTTCCATATTCATGCCAAAGGAAGCTGCCAGCCAGCCACCAAAGATGGCAAAGCCAGCGCCGCGGAATCCGCAGGCGGGCATCTTGATCCACAAAATACCGGTAAACATGAAGGGCCAGAAGGTGCCGGGCATTTAGGCGATCTGCCTGCACTGGTCGTCAATAATGACGGCAAAGCTACCGATGCCGTCATCGCGCCTCGTCTGAAATCACTGGATGAAATCAAAGACAAAGTGCTGATGGTCCACGTTGGCGGCGATAATATGTCCGATCAACCTAAACCGCTGGGCGGTGGCGGTGAACGCTATGCCTGTGGTGTAATTAAGTAATTAAGAGGCCAGCGTACCTTGCGGTGGTGCTTGCTCAAGTTGCGAAAGCGAGCAGTACAGCCGCCAGACAATTGCCGCCAGCTCACGGGCGGCAGGTTGATGATGACGGGCAAGGCTGTCGCAAATCCGCTGTAATTCTTCAAGTGTGGCCGCCAGTGATTTTTGCTGAACGCCACGCTCACTCATCACTCCCCGCAACAGTGAAATACAGTTATCCCGTACTCGCGATAACGGATCGGAACGCGATTCCCAGTCGCGCAATTGCCAGACAACATGAGAACAGTTCAGCAGCACTACACCCCAGCGTAATAACCAACGGCGAGCCAGCGCATCCTGGCTGTTACTCAACTGACTGACGTGATGATAAGTGAGCGATTCAAATTCGCTTTCACTCAGTGTTGGATGGCGGCTTAGCTGATCGACAAAATCCCGGCGCAGCGCGCGAATATGGCGGCGGCTTTTACGAGCATCCGATCCTGGACGCAGAATGGCGAACGCTAGCCAAGCCAGCGCAACGCCAACGATTTTTGCCAGATTATCGTTAAGAAAATCAGCAAAATCATACACCGGGGGATTAGTGACAGCGATAAACGAACCCATAAAAACAATCAGTTGCCCCCACAGTGCGGCAAATTTGGGCATCTGCAATTTAAGAAGCTGCATTGTCGCCAGCAGTGGAAAGAGAAACAGTAAAAATTGCCACAGATCGCTAATCTGGACCATCAGGCCAAATTTGACCACAAAGCTGAATAGCGAAAGTAACACCAGCGTGCGCATCAGCAGTGACAACGACTTAAACGGTGCTGCGACGGCGGAGTAGAGTACGCAGCTAATTGCTGCCAGCGTTAATGCATTGGCACCGGCATCCCATTGCGATGCAATACTCCATGCGCCAATCATCATCAACGTACAAAATGTACGCAGCCCGCTCCACATAGCTTCGGCGTTGTCGGTATGACGAGCCAGAGCGGATGTCCGTGCGAGTCTGGCATGATCATCTACACCGCTTTGCAGACGATGTAATTCCTGACTACTTTGCAGATAAAGGCGGCAAAAATAACGTAGTCGCTGCCAGAAGGCGACGTGCCGGTAGTCGGCGACGTTGGTCGGGCGTAGCGGGGCGATAATACGTGCGACGGTGTAAGCATCTGTTTGCGAACTGGCGAGCGCCGTCAGCAATTGTTCGAGAATTTCTCGCGTGGCACCTGGCGGTGAGGGCCAGTTGAGCAACATACGTCGCAGGCTGGAGATGACACTGGTCATACGTAATTGCTGGTGGAGTAGCGCATTAAGGCGCGCGTTTTGCTGGCGAAAACGATAGTGGCTCCAGAAAGCCTGGATACGCAGCAAATTCATGGTCAGTATCTGCCCAATCACCCCCTCATGTGCTGCACGAATGGCATCGTTTGTTTCAGGCTGCCAGAGTAAACTGGCATGTTCCAGTAATCGGGCGTGCATGTTTTTCAATGCGGTTAAAAGGGCTGTAGCATCGGAACTGCTAGGCAGGATCATCATCATCATGCCGCCGCACAAAATACCGACTATCACCTCGCAAACGCGCGCCTGAGCGATATCCCACAGCTGGCTGGCCTCAGTAATATTAACCATCGGAAAGGCGATGATGGCAGCCGTGTAGCCCGCCAGTTGAAATGCATACGCGACGTTATTCGTGAAGTGCGCACAGGCCCAGGTACAAAAGCCAAGCCACGCCGACATGCTCAATAGAAAAAACCACGGCTCATTGAGCGTATGCCCGGCAAGAAGCAGTGCCGCAATGGCTCCCAGTAAACTGCCAGCGATGCGTCCGAGGCTTTTGCTGATGACACCGCCAACGGTGGGAAAGCTAACCACTGCAGCCGAGGTCATCGCCCAATAGGGTTCATCCAGATTCAAATAATAGGCAACCGTCAGCGCCAGACACATGGCAATGGTATTGCGTAACGCATAACGCCATTGCGCCAGCGTGGCCTTGAACCAGGGCAAATTGCGCAATGACCATGACGATGCGTTCATTATTGACCTACGGCAATGCTACAGGTGGTGCCCGACACCAGCGTGACATCGCCTGGAACTTTATCCAGCGCAAAGCGGACGGGAACGCGTTGGGCGAGACGAACCCAGGGGACGTTAGGTTTCACATCCGGAATAAGGCTTGAGTCACTTTCAACGCTTTGATCATAAATCGCCCGACCGATACTGGAAACGTGACCCCGTAACGTTTTGTTATCACTATAGAGGGTAATTTGTGCTGGTGCACCTTCGCGGATATGGCGCAACTTGGTTTCTTCAAAATAACCAATGACGTAAAACGAGTGGCTGTCGACAAGGGCAAACAGCGGTTTCCCGGTGTCAGCGTAATCGCCGATGCGGGTAGTGAGGTTAGTCACCCAACCACTCACCGGGGCGCGAATTTCCGTTTGCGCCAGTTGCCATTGTGTCTGTTTCAGCGTGGCCTGTGCGGCATTAACACTGGCCTGCATCGCTTTAACATTGAGGTTAGCGGTATCGAGTTCTTCGGCAGAAATAAAATTTTGTGAGAGATGACGACGACGATTCGCTTCGTTATTGGCTTTTGCGAGGTCAGATTGCGCTTTCGCCAGCTGAGCCTGTGCGTTCAGCTCGGCGATCTGAAAGGGCGTTTTATCGATCGTGAGCAGAAGATCCCCCGCGTTAACCAGTTGGTTGTCTTTTATATTCAGCTCAACAATACGTCCCGACACCTGTGGGGTGATATAAACCTTTTCTGCGCGTATTTTCCCGTCGCGTGTCCACGGAGATTGCATGTAATAATTCCACAGCCACCATCCGGCAAGAACCGCAACTATCGCTACAATGATTGTTGAGAAATACTTAATTGTTTTAATTGACATAGTTACCACGCAATCAGTATTGCCAGAGCAAGGCAAACGCAAATCGCAAACAGCGATAAATCCATTAACAAGGGATGCCAGATGTCACCGGCGTAGATCCAGCCACGAAGCAGGCGGTGTACGACAAGCCAGATGACGAATCCAAACGCGAAGGCTTTGAAAAACGGAGGAAAATAGACGGACGCACCGAACACCAGATCTTGTAAGGGCAATCCTGTTGCATTGAGCATAAACTTCACAAAGTAGATTCCTTTACGACCGAATATATTGCGTTAGATTAATAAATATTCTTTAAGTGCGAAAAATTTACGCGCAATTTCTGAAAAATATGTCTGACGGTAACCAAATGCAGCAATACATTTGTTTTAGCAATACAATTGCTGCACACTATTCTAAAAGCCGCATAATATCTTAGCAAGCTAATTATAAGGAGATGAAATTGGAATCGCCACTAGGTTCTGATCTGGCACGGTTGGTGCGCATATGGCGTGCTCTGATAGACCATCGCCTGAAACCGCTGGAGTTAACACAAACCCATTGGGTTACGTTACACAATATTCATCAGTTACCTCCAGACCAGTCGCAAATTCAACTGGCAAAAGCGATTGGCATCGAGCAGCCATCACTGGTCCGTACTCTGGACCAACTGGAAGAAAAAGGGTTAATTTCGCGTCAAACTTGTGCCAGCGATCGTCGGGCTAAACGTATTAAACTGACGGAAAAGGCAGAGCCACTGATCAGCGAAATGGAAGCTGTTATTAACAAAACCCGCGCGGAAATATTACATGGCATCTCCGCAGAGGAACTGGAGCAACTGATTACGCTCATCGCAAAACTTGAGCATAATATCATTGAGTTACAGGCCAAAGGGTGAAATGAAGGGGGCGTGTGGTCAGTAACCTGACCACACGCAAACTTATTTAGCGCGGAGAAACGGTCACCTGACTGCCATTGCTGGCCAGTACGACACGTTGGCCCGGAGAGAAACGAGTGTTGCCTTGTTTCTGTACCACCATGATGGTATTACCATCGTCTTTACGAATTTCCAGCTCGACACCCTGCGTTTTGTTCATTGCACTCTGTACGCCCTGACCAGCTACGCCACCTGCAACAGCGCCTGCTGCAGTAGCCAGAGAACGCCCGGTTCCGCCACCAACAGTATTCCCCAGGAAACCACCAAGAACAGCACCGCCAATTGCACCGATAACGTTGGAATCATCACCGCCCTGAATCTGTACCGGACGTACGTTAACGATGGTGCCATAGCTGACATTCTGTACTTGTTTCGCTTCAGAAGCGGTATAAACATCCCCTGACAGGGTGTCGTTATTAACACAACCGACAAGAGACAGACCTACCATTGAAACAACCAATACGCGTTTAATCATTGAAAAATCTCCTGTTCACCATGAAACGCCACGCAAGCATCCCTCATGGTCAAAGTATATGGCATATGTGAATCCATGGTTACATGTTCTACCAAATATGAGCAAATCATAATGAAAGTAGGATCAACCAATTATAAACAAAACATTCATGATGATTATTGATTTGAAGATAATGTTTTACTACCAACGGTAAAAATCGGTCATTCCGCATGGTATTCACGAAAAGTTTATGTTTGAGTGATGCGCAAACGTCAGATTGAAAAAGGATGAACTATGAAATCGGGCCGCTTTATTGGCGTTATGTCAGGCACCAGCCTTGATGGTGTTGATGTTGTGTTGGCGACAATAGATGAACACCGGGTCGCACAGCTGGCAAGCTTGAGCTGGCCGATCCCGGTGTCTCTGAAACAGGCTGTACTGGATATTTGCCAGGGCCAGCAGCTTACACTTTCGCAGTTTGGACAGCTTGATACTCAACTCGGGCGACTTTTTGCTGATGCGGTCAATGCCTTGCTTAAGGAACAAAACCTGCAGGCGAGAGATATAGTTGCGATCGGCTGTCACGGTCAAACCGTCTGGCATGAACCGACGGGCGTGGCACCACACACTTTACAGATTGGCGATAACAATCAAATTGTGGCACGCACCGGAATTACGGTTGTCGGTGATTTTCGCCGTCGCGATATTGCCTTGGGAGGACAAGGCGCACCGCTGGTACCTGCGTTCCATCATGCCTTGCTGGCTCACCCAACCGAGCGACGAATGGTGCTCAATATTGGCGGCATCGCCAATCTGTCACTGCTCATTCCTGGGCAGCCGGTTGGCGGCTACGATACCGGTCCTGGTAACATGCTGATGGATGCCTGGATCTGGCGTCAGGCCGGTAAACCTTACGATAAAGATGCCGAGTGGGCACGGGCGGGTAAAGCTATTCTCCCACTGCTGCAAAATATGCTCAGCGACCCATATTTCTCGCAACCTGCACCGAAAAGCACCGGACGCGAATACTTTAACTACGGCTGGCTGGAGCGCCATTTACGCCATTTTCCGGGTGTTGATCCCCGTGATGTGCAGGCCACACTGGCAGAACTCACCGCCGTGACCATTTCTGAACAAGTTTTGTTGAGCGGTGGCTGCGAACGATTGATGGTATGTGGTGGAGGTAGTCGTAATCCGCTACTCATGGCGCGTCTGGCGGCATTACTGCCAGGCACAGAAGTCACCACCACCGATGCCGTTGGCATTAGTGGCGATGACATGGAAGCATTGGCTTTCGCCTGGCTTGCCTGGCGGACGCTGGCGGGATTACCAGGAAATCTGCCTTCCGTCACTGGCGCAAGCCAGGAGACGGTACTGGGGGCTATTTTCCCCGCTAACCCGTGATATCAGAGTTAACTGAATTTTTCTTACCGCGTCTGCCGTTACACTTGGAACGTTAGGGAGGGCGTATTGCCCTCCAGACCAGGAAAGTCTTCGGGAAATGTCTATGAAAAAACTGTTACTGATCTGTTTGCCGGTGCTTCTCACCGGCTGTAGCGCCTTTAATCAACTGGTTGAGCGCATGCAAACCGACACGCTGGAATACCAGTGTGATGAAAAACCGTTGACGGTCAAACTGAATAATCCGCGCCAGGAAGTCAGTTTTGTTTACGATAATCAACTACTGCATCTCAAACAGGGCATTTCAGCCTCTGGTGCACGTTACACTGACGGAATCTATGTTTTCTGGTCGAAAGGCGAGGAAGCGACTGTCTATAAACGCGACCGCATCGTCTTGAATAACTGTCAGTTACAAAATCCACAGCGTTGAGATTTTTCCAGGGGCGGCGCACAATAGCGTCACCCACTGACAATCCGTAAAGAAAACCATGTCTGATAACGACGAATTGCAGCAAATCGCGCATCTGCGCCGTGAATACACCAAAGGCGGGTTACGCCGCCGCGATCTTCCCGCCGATCCATTAACCCTTTTTGAACGTTGGCTCTCTCAGGCTTGTGAAGCCAAACTGGCGGACCCTACCGCGATGGTGGTCGCTACCGTGGATGAACATGGTCAGCCTTATCAGCGCATCGTTTTACTCAAACATTACGACGAAAAAGGCATGGTGTTTTACACCAACCTCGGTAGCCGTAAAGCACATCAAATTGAAAATAATCCGCGCGTTAGCCTGCTGTTCCCGTGGCATACCCTTGAACGCCAGGTGATGGTGATCGGTAAAGCAGAACGACTTTCGACTCTCGAAGTGATGAAATATTTTCATAGCCGCCCGCGTGATAGCCAGATTGGTGCATGGGTTTCGAAGCAGTCCAGTCGCATTTCTGCCCGCGGTATCCTTGAAAGTAAATTCCTGGAGCTGAAGCAGAAGTTTCAACAGGGCGAAGTGCCATTGCCGAGCTTTTGGGGCGGTTTTCGCGTCAGCCTTGAACAGATTGAGTTCTGGCAGGGCGGTGAGCATCGCCTGCATGACCGCTTTTTGTACCAGCGTGAAAATGATGCGTGGAAGATTGATCGTCTTGCACCCTGAAAAGATGCAAAAATCTTGCTTTAATCGCTGGTACTCCTGATTCTGGCACTTTATTCTATGTCTCTTTCGCATCTGGCGAAAAGTCGTGTACCGGCAAAGGTGCAGTCGTTATATACATGGAGATTTTGATGGCAAGCAGTAACTTGATTAAACAATTGCAAGAGCGGGGGCTGGTAGCCCAGGTGACGGACGAGGAAGCGTTAGCAGAGCGACTGGCGCAAGGCCCGATCGCGCTCTATTGCGGCTTCGATCCTACCGCTGACAGCTTGCATTTGGGGCATCTTGTTCCATTGTTATGCCTGAAACGCTTCCAGCAGGCGGGCCATAAGCCGGTTGCGCTGGTAGGCGGCGCGACGGGTCTGATTGGCGACCCGAGCTTCAAAGCTGCCGAGCGTAAGCTGAACACTGAAGAAACTGTTCAGGAGTGGGTGGACAAAATCCGTAAGCAGGTTGCCCCGTTCCTCGATTTCGACTGTGGAGAAAACTCTGCTATCGCGGCGAACAACTATGACTGGTTCGGCAATATGAATGTGCTGACCTTCCTGCGCGATATTGGCAAACACTTCTCCGTTAACCAGATGATCAACAAAGAAGCGGTTAAGCAGCGTCTCAACCGTGAAGATCAGGGGATTTCGTTCACTGAGTTTTCCTACAACCTGTTGCAGGGTTATGACTTCGCCTGTCTGAACAAACAGTACGGTGTGGTGCTGCAAATTGGTGGTTCTGATCAGTGGGGTAACATCACTTCTGGTATCGACCTGACCCGTCGTCTGCATCAGAATCAGGTGTTTGGCCTGACCGTTCCGCTGATCACTAAAGCAGATGGCACCAAATTTGGTAAAACTGAAGGCGGCGCAGTCTGGTTGGATCCGAAGAAAACCAGCCCGTACAAATTCTACCAGTTCTGGATCAACACTGCGGATGCCGACGTTTACCGCTTCCTGAAGTTCTTCACCTTTATGAGCATTGAAGAGATCAACGCCCTGGAAGAAGAAGATAAAAACAGCGGTAAAGCACCGCGCGCCCAGTATGTACTGGCGGAGCAGGTGACTCGTCTGGTTCACGGTGAAGAAGGTTTACAGGCGGCAAAACGTATTACCGAATGCCTGTTCAGCGGTTCTTTGAGTGCGCTGAGTGAAGCGGACTTCGAACAGCTGGCGCAGGACGGCGTACCGATGGTTGAGATGGAAAAGGGCGCAGACCTGATGCAGGCGCTGGTCGATTCTGAACTGCAACCTTCCCGTGGTCAGGCGCGTAAAACTATCGCCTCCAATGCCATCACCATTAACGGTGAAAAACAGTCCGATCCTGAATACTTCTTTAAAGAAGAAGATCGTCTGTTTGGTCGTTTTACCTTACTGCGTCGCGGCAAAAAGAATTACTGTCTGATTTGCTGGAAATAATGCATTAAGTGGAAAGGGGGAGTGAGAAATCACTCCCCCTGGTTTTTATACAGGGAACATGATGAAAAATATTCTCGCTATCCAGTCTCACGTTGTTTATGGTCATGCGGGTAACAGTGCGGCAGAGTTTCCTATGCGCCGCCTGGGCGCGAACGTCTGGCCGCTGAACACCGTTCAATTTTCTAATCACACCCAATACGGCAAATGGACTGGCTGCGTGATGCCGCCCAGCCATTTAACCGAAATTGTGCAAGGCATTGCCGCCATTGATAAATTACACACCTGTGATGCCGTATTAAGTGGCTATCTGGGATCGGCGGAGCAGGGTGAACATATCCTCGGTATCGTCCGTCAGGTGAAAGCAGCGAATCCGCAGGCGAAATATTTTTGCGATCCGGTAATGGGTCATCCGGAAAAAGGCTGTATCGTTGCACCGGGTGTCGCAGAGTTTCATGTGCGGCACGGTTTGCCTGCCAGCGATATCATTGCGCCGAATCTTGTTGAGCTGGAAATACTCTGTGAGCATCCGGTAAATAACGTCGAAGAAGCGGTTCTGGCAGCGCGCGAACTCATTGCGCAAGGGCCACAAATTGTATTGGTTAAACACCTGGCGCGAGCTGGCTACAGCCGTGACCGTTTTGAAATGTTGCTGGTCACCGCCGATGAAGCCTGGCATATCAGCCGTCCACTGGTGGATTTTGGTATGCGCCAGCCGGTAGGTGTTGGTGATGTGACGAGCGGTTTACTGCTGGTGAAACTGCTTCAGGGGGCAACGCTGCAGGAGGCCCTGGAACATGTGACCGCTGCAGTATACGAAATCATGGTGACCACCAAAGCAATGCAGGAATATGAGTTGCAAGTGGTTGCTGCTCAGGATCGTATTGCCAAACCAGAACATTACTTCAGCGCAACAAAGCTCTGAAATATCTCATTTCGGCCCACAACGAACTGTGGGCCGACGGCTATTACTTTAAGCCTTCCGCTGACAGCGCGTCTTGTACTTCCGGACGTTCAGCCATACGTTGCATAAATGCCGCAATGTGCTCTAACCCTTCCAGATTCAGTTTCACCGCGTATGCCCAGCGCAGAACCGTAAACAGATAGGCATCAGCAATTGTAAATCTTTGCCCGCAGATCCAGTGCTCATCCTTCAGTGCCTCGTTCACATATTGCAGCTTCTTCTCCAGCTGCGCGCGAACTGTCGGTTTGTACTCTTCCGGTGTATCAGGGCGAAACAGAGGTGTGAAACCTTTATGCAGCTCGGTGGCGATGTAATTCAGCCATTCGATGGTTTTATAGCGGGAAATACTGTTTACCGGTGCCAGCAACTGGCGGTCGGGGACGCTGTCGGCAAGATACTGCATAATCGCTACACCTTCCGTCAGCAAAGTACCGTCATCCAGCAGCAATGCAGGTACCTGTCCCTTAGGGTTAACGGCAAAGTAATCGTCACCGTTTTCGAGACGTTTTTTCATTAAATCCACACTGACGAGCGTAAAATCCTTTCCGCTCTCACGCAGGGTGATATGGGAAGCGAGAGAGCAGGCGCCCGGTTTGTAGAACAATTTCATCGGTAACTCCTTTTGTCTGTGGTTTAAAGTATGGTAGTGCGTTGCTGAACAAAAAAAAAGCCGCTAACGAAAAGTTAGCGGCTTGTAAAAGAGTTTCCCTGAATTTTACGCTACAGCAGCTTTCGCCGCTTTGTCAGCAGCGTCATCCTGCGTCATGCGGTGCAGTTTCGGCGCGGTAAACAGCATCAGTACTGCAATAACGGCAGTAGCGACACCAATCTGCAAGAATACGCGACCATAGACTTCCAGTGACATCAGCGGATCGGTAACGTTATCCGGCACAGCCATCATACCCGCAACATAACCACCAATCAGGTTTGCACCGGCAGTGGTCAGGAACCAGCTACCCATAATGAAGCCCATCAGACGCTGCGGAACGAGTTGTGCAACCATTGCCAGACCCAGACCAGAGATCATCAGTTCCCCGATACTCTGCAGGCCATAGCTTGCGACCAGCCAGCTTACAGACACGATACCTGCGTCAGACGCGAATTTTGCACCCAGCGGCAGAATCAGGAACGCACCAGAACACATCACCATACCGATTGCAAACTTAGTTGGCATCGGCAGAGTATCGCCCATCTTGTTATAGATAGCGGCCAGAATCGGGCTACCAATGATGATCCAGAACGGGTTCAGTGCCTGATACTGCTCAGGTTCTACGGCCAGGCCCAGAATGGTGTGTTCAACGTTACGAATCGCAAAGAAGTTCAGTGACGTTGGCATCTGGCTGTACAGCACGAAGAAGATAATGGCTTCGAGCATCAGGATGAAGGCAACGATCATTTTACGACGCGCAGCACCTTTCATCGCGAAGGCTTCTTTACCGAAGATAACCACGATACCAAAGGCAACAACGCCCAGCGCCATACGCGCAACTTCCTGATTGTGCAGCAGCCAGGTGGCGATAGCGATCAGTGCCACAACACCAATAATGGTCAGCAGCAGGTTACGGTAGTTGATAGGCTCGAAGTCTGGTTTTGAACCGTACTGTTTAACCCAGCGTTGGCAGAAGGCGAAGTTAACGATAGTGATCAGCAGGCCTACAACGCTCAATGCAAACGCAACGCTCCAGCCGTATTTCGCGGCCAGCCACGGCGTAGCAATCATAGAGAAGAAAGAGCCGATGTTGACGGACATGTAGTACATGGTGAATGCACCGTCCAGACGCGGGTCGTTTTTCTCATAGCATGTAGAAAGCAGAGAAGACGGGTTAGCCTTAAACAGGCCGTTACCGACCGCAATAGCCGCCATACCCATATAAACGATACCGGCGTCGTGACCAGACCAGGCAACCAGAGCATAACCAATCGCCAGCACAATAGCGCCAAGCATAATTACGCGTTTAGTACCCAGTACCTTGTCACCTAACCAGCCGCCGATAGCGACCAGACCATAAACCAGGGCACTAAAGGAAGAGAAAAGGGTGATTGAATCCGCTTCAGACATACCCAGTTGTTTAACCAGGTAAACAGCCATAATTCCTTGTAGGCCGTAATAACCAAAACGTTCCCATAACTCAATCGAGAAAATGAGATAGAACGCCTTCGGTTGTTTGAAAGCGTTCAAACTGACGCTTTCAGTTGGTTTTTGGTTTGCAGTGGACACTTTTACCTCTTTTTTTACATCCCATATTAACGGGGGTGCTTTCTCGCGTTATGTCTAAAAAACATACGCGCAATTGTTATAGTGGGAGGGGAAACGGCAGGTAATGTTCACTATCTTGCACTTTCAGACAAGTCCTTTGTAATAATCTGTTACATATAACTGAGGCGGGGAATTCAACCATTCCGGGAAATGTTATCCAGCGTTAAATTTTTCAAAAAACGTAACGGCAGATTTTTTCACTGCATTGAGAGGGGGATGATGGCTTGACGGCGATATGTTCTGCTATTTAGCGTTTTTCCTAGTGAGATAGTCCAGTTTCTGAAAAATAGCCAGTGTAATGTTTTGTAGGTCAATATTTGTTGCGTGTGTAAATTTAAATGATTTTAACCTGATTCTTGCAATGTTTTTACATTGCCACAGCATCGTGATCTTGATCACGAATGAATAGAAAATTTCGCTATTAAAAAAACAATTAACCTGCATTTTTGGTTATCCGCAAACGGATTACCTGATGATAACGCTAAGCAATGGCATCATTGACGTTAAAAAGATGTTTTAAAAGAGGATAAAGAAAGGTTATCAATGGGGTAATCGGTGTTACCCCTTTTCTTCAGATGTCAACTTTCTCTTTGTATTCACAAAGATCTTCAATAATACAAGAGCCACAGCGGGGCTTGCGGGCAATGCAGGTATAACGCCCGTGCAGGATCAACCAATGGTGGCAGTCGACTTTAAACTCTGCCGGAACCACTTTCAGTAGCTTTTCTTCTACCTGTTCGACGTTTTTCCCCGGCGCAAATTGAGTACGATTACAAACGCGGAAAATGTGCGTGTCGACAGCAATAGTCGGCCAGCCGAATGCAGTGTTTAATACGACGTTGGCTGTTTTACGACCTACGCCGGGCAGGGCTTCAAGCGCAGCACGATCTTCCGGAACCTCGCCATTATGCTGCTCCAGTAAGATACGGCAGGTTTTGATGATATTTTCTGCTTTGCTGTTATAAAGCCCAATCGTTTTGATATAGGTTTTCACCCCTTCAACGCCCAGTTCAAGCATCGCTGCAGGCGTATTCGCCACCGGGTAGAGTTTCGCCGTCGCCTTATTAACACTGACATCGGTCGCCTGAGCGGAAAGCAGTACGGCAATCAGCAATTCAAAAGGCGAACTGAAATTAAGCTCGGTGGTGGGATGAGGATTGTTCTCACGCAGGCGAGTGAGGATCTCCAGGCGTTTTGCTTTGTTCATCAGACATTCCCTGTTTCACCGTTTGGCAATGCACGTTCGGCAGCTGCTTCAGTACGGCGCTTTTTCATTCTTTCATCAATCAGGTATTTTCCTGCCAGCATCAGTCCCAGGCCAATAAATGCACCTGGTGGCAGCATCGCCAGCAGGAAAGGGGAGTCGGTGTGGAAAATCTCCACGCGTAATACTTTTGCCCAGCTACCTAACAGCGCATCTGCACCGTCAAACAATGTGCCATTGCCGATAATTTCGCGTAGTGAACCCAGCACGAACATGGCGCAGGTTGCGCCCATACCAATTGAAAAGCCGTCCAGTGCCGAAAGCGCCGGACCTTTTTTGGCGGCGAAGGCTTCAGCGCGGCCCACAACGATACAGTTAGTGACAATCAGCGGAATAAAAATCCCTAATGATTGATACAGGCCAAAGGCGTAGGCGTTGATCAGCATCTGTACAGCGCTGACCACCGAGGCGATGATCATCACGTAAATGGGAATGCGGATCTCGGCTGGCGTCCAGTGACGCAGCGTCGAAATGGTCAGGTTGGTCAGCGTCAGTACCAGCGTAGTCGCAAGTCCTAAACCCAGAGCGTTAGTGGCAGTGGACGTGACCGCCAACAGAGGACAAAGGCCGAGCAACTGGACCAGCGCAGAGTTGTTTTTCCACAACCCCTGAACAATAACGTCTTTAATTTCGCTCACGCTTTATTCTCCACAGGCAGGAAGTTGAGAAAGTTGTGCCGGTAACGTCTGAGCGTACAATCCGGCGCGTTTTACCGCATTAACCACCGCGCGGGGAGTAATCGTCGCGCCGGTGAACTGGTCGAAATCACCACCATCTTTCTTCACCGCCCAGTGCGCATCATCCGCACCACTGATTTTTTTACCCGCAAAATGGGTGATCCAGTCAGAAAGGCGCAGTTCGATTTTATCGCCAAGCCCTGGCGTTTCGTGGTGCTCTGTCACGCGCGTGCCAAGTACCGTGCCGTTAAAATCGGCTCCCACCAGCAGCTGAATCGCACCGGAATAGCCATCTGGCGCGGTTGCTTCCAGAACGGCGGCTACCGGTTTGTCATCCTGTTTGGCGATGTAAACCCGATGCTCACCTTTACCTAACTCTGGCGCAGTTACCAGATAGCAACTCTGTGCCAGCGCATTGTTATAGCGTTCGGCTGGCAGCACCTGATCAAATAACGTCTTTTGTTGCAGACTGGCCTGTTCTGCAATCGTCGTTTTGGTCATCTGGTTGATGGCCGCAGTTAACCCTGTTGAACCCGCTGCAAATAGCGCCAACGTAATGCCGTGTTTTCGGATAGTTTTCAGCATGGTTTACCCTTTGCGATGGCCGTAGACGCGCGGACGCGTGTAGTAATCGATCAGAGGAACCGTGATGTTCGCCAGCAGGACGGCAAAAGCCACGCCGTCAGGATAGCCGCCGTAACTGCGGATCAACCAGACTAATAAGCCCGCAAGCGCGCCGAAAATAAGACGACCACGATTGGTCGTAGAAGCGGTAACCGGGTCAGTCAAAATAAAGAATGCGCCGAGCATGGTCGCTCCAGACAGCAGATGAATTTGCGGTGCTGCCAGTGTTTCTGGTGAGAACAACCAGCCCAACGTTGCGCATAACGCCAGCGTTACTAAGAAGCTGAGGGGAATATGCCAGCGAATCGCTTTCTGCCATAGCAACCATACGCCGCCAGCCAGCCAGGCGAGATTTACCCATTGCCAACCAGCGCCCGCCAGAATACCGCTGTAGATCGGATATTGCATAATCTGTTCAACCGAATGACCGGCACGGACAGAGGTTTTAAATGTATCCAGCGGTGTCGCCTGACTAATGCCATCAATACCTAAGCGTAGTGTGTTCATATCACCACCACTGGCGGTATGTCCGCTGAAAATAACCTGTATGGCGTCGATAAAACCAGGGATGTTGACCGCAATTTCATGTGGCGGTAACCAGCTGGTCATCTGCACCGGGAAGGAGATCAGTAAGACCACATAACCAATCATTGCCGGATTAAACGGGTTTTGCCCCAGACCGCCATACAACTGTTTAGCGATGATCACCGCAAACACCGTACCCAGCACGACCATCCACCATGGCGCGAGGGGGGGAATACTTACCGCCAGCAATAAGCCTGTCAGCAATGCTGAGTTATCTTTCAACGTTGCGGCTACCGACTGCTTGCGTAGTTTGAGTACGAGAGCTTCGGCTAACAGAGCACTAACCGATGCCAACAGGATCTGAACGAGAGTACCCCAACCAAAAAACCACAGTTGCGCTGCGATTCCTGGCACGGCTGCGAGCAACACCAACAGCATAATGCGCGATGTCTGGCGCTGGTTATGGGTATAAGGGGAGCTAGCTATTCTGAATACCATTTAGTCCTCGTTTACAACCTTCTGCTGGGCGGCTTTTTTGGCCTGAGCGCGGGCAATAGCCGCGGCAACTGCCGCTTTGCGCGGATCAACCTGTTCTTCTGGTTCTGCGTTAGTCTGTTGCTGTTCCAGCTTGCGCGCTTTGGCACGGGCAATAGCGGCTTCGACGGCGGCTTTGCGCGGATCAACCTGTTCTTCTGGTTCCGCATTAGCCTGTTGCTGTTCCAGTTTGCGCGCTTTGGCTCGGGCAATAGCGGCTTCGACGGCGGCTTTGCGCGGATCAACCTGTTCTTCTGGTTCCGCATTAGACTGTTGCTGTTCCAGCTTGCGCGCTTTGGCACGGGCAATAGCGGCTTCGACGGCGGCTTTGCGCGGATCGACCTGTTCTTCTGGTTCCGCATTAGCCTGTTGCTGTTCCAGCTTGCGCGCTTTGGCACGGGCAATAGCGGCTTCGACGGCGGCTTTGCGCGGATCGACCTGTTCTTCTGGTTCCGCATTAGCCTGTTGCTGTTCCAGCTTGCGCGCTTTGGCGCGGGCGATAGCTGCTTCAACGGCAGTTTTACGTGGATCAGCAACGGTTGCTGCGTCGTTAGTTTGCTGCAGTTCTGCCTGTTTCGCTCTGGCTTGCGCTTTACGGGCTTCCCGTGCTGCAATAATTGCACTGTTATCCGGGCGTTCGCCCGCTTTAATCACAATAGGCTGTGTAGCCTGGGCCTGTTTCTCTTTCACCCGCGCCAGAGCGGCAGCAATCGCATCTTTATCTTTGGCTGCAGGTTGAACGGCTGCGCTCTTATGTCGTTCAAGGCGAGCCGCTTTTTCGCGCTCCAGACGAGCCTGGCGCGCTTCGAAACGCGCTTTGGCTTCTGCGGCGCGCTTTTCTTCCTGACGAATAGCCGCAATTTCAGCTTTTTCCTGACGGAAATATTGCACCAGGGGAATATTGCTCGGGCAAACCCACGCGCAAGCCCCACATTCAATGCAATCAGCAATGTTATGCGTGGTAGCTTTATCGTGTTGCTGACCTTTGCTGAACCAGTACAACTGTTGCGGCAAAAGATCCGCAGGGCAGGCGTCAGCACAGGCGCTACACCGGATGCAGCTTTGTTCTTCCTGTGGTTCGCCAAGTTCATTGGCAGAGGGAGCCAACAGACAGTTGGTAATCTTTACGACCGGGACATCCAGCCATGGCAAGGTAAAGCCCATTAGCGGGCCACCCATAATCACCATTTGATCGGCAGAGGGGCAGAATCCGGCATCATTCAATAAATGACGCACTGGCGTCCCCAGCCGTGCCCAGACGTTGCCCGGGCGAGCGATTGCTTCGCCAGTCAGGGTTACAACACGCTCGGTAATCGGCTCGCCATCAATAACGGCACGTTTCACTGCATAAGCAGTGCCGACGTTTTGCATTAATACGCCGATATCGGATGAACGCCCGCCATGTGGAACCTGCTTCCCGGTCAGAATGTAGGTTAATTGTTTAGCACCGCCAGAAGGATATTTGGTTGGAATCACCCGCAGAGAAATATCGTTAGAGTCCGCCAGCACCGCGCGCAGCATGGAAATCGCCTGCGGTTTGTTATCTTCAATGCCGATAAGAATTTCGCGTGGCTGCAGAATATGCGCAAGAATGCGAATACCCTCTACGACCTGAGCCGCGCAATCCTGCATCAAACGGTCATCGGCGGTAATGTACGGCTCGCACTCAGCCGCGTTGATAATCAACGTTTCAATCTTATCTCCGCCACCCTGCAATTTAACGCCTGTCGGGAATCCTGCACCGCCCAGCCCGGCTACACCAAACTGATGTATGCGCTCGATTAACTCTTCGCGACTGCGAGTGCGATAATCGGCCCAGCCGTCGCGCGGGATCCAGCAGTCTTCACCATCGGCATCAATAATCACGCTTAATTCAGCTAAAGCTGAAGGATGAGCCGTAGAGTGGGGCGCAATAGCCGTAACGGTACCCGAGGTGGGCGCGTGAACAGGCAGCATTTTGCCGCGACCACGGGTAAGCGGCTGGCCGCGCAATACTTTATCGCCGACGCTAACGCACAACTCACCTTCAGCGCCAATATGCTGTTTCAGTGGAATAACAAAACGCTGCGCCAGTGGTACCTGGCGCAGGGGTGTACCGTTGGACTGGGTTTTCATCTCCGGTGGATGGATGCCGCCGTTGAAATCCCAGATTTTATTTTTTCTGAATGCAGAGAATAACTTAAGCATGGTGTTCCACGGGAATGATACGCACGGGAATGGTGTTCAGATCCCATTTCCAGGAGTCAGGTGTTTCTGCGACCGGTTGCAACGAGATGCAGTGCGTCGGGCACGGATCAACACATAAATTGCAGCCCGTACAGAGATTACTCATTACCGTATGCATGGCACGGGTAGCGCCAACGATGGCGTCTACCGGACAAGCCTGAATACATTTAGTGCAGCCAATACAGTTATTTTCATCAATAACCGCCACCATCCGCGCAGGCGTTAGCTCTTGCGCTTCGCCATCCAGCGGCTGCGGCTCGACATTAAGCAACTCGGCAATTTTTAGCATCACAGCTTCGCCACCTGGGGCGCAACGGTTGATTTTTTCACCGTTACAGCTGATGGCTTCCGCGTAGGGGCGACAGCCGGGATAACCGCACTGACCACACTGGCTCTGCGGTAAGATTTCGTCAATTTTCTCAACGACCGGATCGTCTTCCACCGCAAAACGGCGGGAGGCATAACCCAGAATGGCGCCAAACGCCAGGCCCAGCAGGCTCACGGCGGCAACGGCAATCCAGATAGCATTCATTACAACTTCACCAAACCACTAAAGCCCATAAAGGCCAGAGACATAAGACCTGCGGTAATTAACGCAATGGCATTACCGCGAAAAGGTGCCGGGACATCAGCCACAGCAAGGCGTTCGCGGATGGCGGCGAAGAGCACCATCACCAGCGAGAAACCGACAGCGGCGGAAAAACCGTACAGCGCCGACTGCAAGAAATTGTGCCCGAGATTGATATTCAGCAACGCCACGCCGAGCACTGCACAGTTGGTGGTGATAAGCGGCAAAAAAATCCCCAGCAGACGGTAAAGCACCGGGCTGGTTTTGCGCACCACCATCTCGGTGAACTGCACGACCACAGCAATCACCAGAATAAATGCCAGGGTGCGCAGGTAAATCAGATTAAGTGGGATCAAAATCCACGTATCGATAAGCCAGGCGCAAATAGACGCCAGCGTCATCACAAACGTTGTTGCCAGCCCCATGCCCATCGCGGTTTCCAGTTTTTTGGAAACCCCCATAAACGGACAGAGACCGAGAAACTTGACCAGTACAAAGTTATTGACCAGTACAGTTCCGACAAACAGTAACAGGTAGTCAGTCATTTTTCGGCCTGAAATAAAAAAGCCGCCTATTATCCGTTAATCCAGAGCAGGCGACAACAGGTTAACTGTAAGGTTATTACGGATTCACAAACGTCGCTTTTACCCGCGACGAGCGTTTGAAATAGGGGACGATCAATGCGGTTGCCAACAAAGTAAACAGCAACTGGCGAACGGCTATGCCATCTTCCACGGGTGAAAAAGCGAATGCTTTTACTGCCAGCAATACGGAAATAAGCAGCCAGATAATATAGTGTTTAGGAACACAACGCCGACGTTTAAAGAAAGCGATGGTCAACCACAGTGTGTAATACCACATGGCGATAGCGGTAATAAAAGAAACGCCCCATAAGATTTGTGTCGTCAGTGCTTGTCCGCCGAGCGTTTGAAATGTTTGCGGAGAAGATAACGCAGCGGTATACAGCAACAACGCCAGCGTCGTACTCAACAGAGCGACTAAAAGCCAGGCCAACGGGCCAAGCAACCAGCCTCCAATACGTTGTGGCGTTGTGGTGGTCATAGGTTCTCCAGAATAGCGACGCAAACAGGCAAATCTAATTTTAGGGGCGTTATTATAAGGCTTTTATAACCGATCGCTACTTTCTTTATTGGACATAGTGCCAGACGGACTTCGGTACCTGGCCGAGGTCAAACAAACGCCCGCCAGAAACCAGCTCTGCGCGACGGTGATCGGCAGCACGATACATATTGATCAGTTCCTGATCGTCCGTCAGGGTGTAATTAAGATGGTCGTAGAGTTTTTCCAGACTTTCGAGTGAACTGATTTTGCGAAATTTTAATAAGTAGTCCTGAACAGTCATAAAAGGTCCATAAAATAATTAATACCAAAGGGGTAGGTATTATTAGTGATGATAAAATTTCACCAAAAGTGAACGCTTGTGTTATTACAATAATAAGAATGCGCTGATGGCAAATATTCAGGGATGAAAAACTGCTCTGAAAAGAGTAACGCGCTTTACTATCCCTGACAATCACCAACAACATCGAACAAGATAATAAATTCCTGGTTTAATATCCGACAAGTGAAAACATGCACCCGGACGGGCAGCATGTCGCTCCACAAGTGCAGAGCTTACTTGTGTTGTACCGAAGCACTCTGTTCAGGTGGCTGATAGTTGTCAATGTGACTCGCCACGCCAAGAAGAATGACTGAAACGACAAGAACGATCCAACCTGTTAATTCAATAAGACGATTCATTACAGCCCACATCTCTCTTGATTGATCCATTAACTTCAGGGGGTAAATGTTACTTAGCAATAATAGCTCCAGCAAGATTTTTACTGAGGTTTTTGCGATATTTAGCTTTTGTCGTTGGAAAATTCGCTATTTTTTTGACTTAAGTTAAACAACATCCCTTATTGCTGGCAGGTTATTAAACTGTTGAGCGTGGGTAAAGGATAGTGTCAAATAGCCATCATACTTCAATGAGAGGCAATGACATGAGCGACAACATCCGTGTTGGGTTGATTGGGTATGGTTATGCGAGCAAAACCTTCCATGCGCCCCTGATTGCGGGCACGCCCGGGCTGGAACTGGCGGTAATCTCCAGCAGTGATGAAACAAAAGTAAAAGCCGACTGGCCAACGGTTACGGTTGTCTCTGAGCCGAAGCATCTGTTTAACGATCCCAACATAGACCTGATTGTCATTCCTACACCCAACGATACCCATTTCCCGTTAGCCAAAGCGGCGCTTGAGGCGGGTAAACATGTGGTCGTTGATAAACCCTTTACCGTGACACTGTCACAAGCGCGAGAGCTGGATGCGCTGGCAAAAAGCCTGGGGCGTGTGCTGTCTGTATTCCATAACCGTCGCTGGGATAGCGATTTCTTGACGCTAAAAGGTTTACTCGCGGAAGGCGTGCTGGGTGAAGTTGCTTACTTTGAGTCTCATTTTGACCGCTTCCGTCCGCAGGTGCGCGATCGTTGGCGTGAACAGGGCGGCCCAGGCAGCGGTATCTGGTACGATTTAGCACCACATCTTCTTGATCAGGCCATTACGCTTTTTGGTTTACCGGTCAGCATGACGGTAGATTTGGCACAGTTACGGCCCGGAGCGCAGTCGACCGATTATTTCCACGCCATCTTGTCCTATCCACAGCGGCGAGTCATTTTACACGGTACCATGCTGGCA
The DNA here is from genome assembly GCF_022354085.1 of Shigella dysenteriae. Classification (NCBI taxonomy): domain Bacteria; kingdom Pseudomonadati; phylum Pseudomonadota; class Gammaproteobacteria; order Enterobacterales; family Enterobacteriaceae; genus Shigella; species Shigella dysenteriae. The sequence continues at coordinate 2,481,943 of NZ_CP055055.1, read as the reverse complement.
GCCGCTGAGTCAGCACGGTATATCGTGCATGGATCCCGAGGCAGTTATGTGAAATATGGCCTCGATCCACAGGAAGAACGTCTGAAAAATGGCGAGCGTCTACCGCAGGAAGACTGGGGCTACGATATGCGTGATGGCGTACTTACCCGCGTGGAAGGTGAGGAACGTGTCGAAGAAACGCTGTTGACGGTGCCTGGGAATTATCCGGCTTACTATGCGGCTATTCGTGATGCGTTAAATGGCGATGGTGAAAATCCGGTTCCGGCAAGCCAGGCAATCCAGGTAATGGAGTTGATTGAGCTGGGCATCGAATCCGCCAAACATCGCGCGACTTTGTGCCTTGCATGAAAAATGGATGGTGCAATTTGCACCATCCATTTTGTTACTTCGCGGCGACTTTTTCTCGCAGTGCGCGTTTTTCCTCAGCGCTGAGGAAAGCCATTTCCAGACCATTAATCTGTGCCTGGCGGATTTGCTCGCGGGATAACCCAGCAGCTGGCGCGGCAACGGTATATTCGTGAATGATATCCACTCCCTGTACGCCGGGATCGTCAGTGTTAATGCTGGCACGAATGCCATGCTCAAGGAACGTTTTCAGCGGATGTGCAGCCAGCTCTGCTACGGTGCTGGTCTGAATATTGGAGGTCAGACAGGATTCAATACCAATTTGTTGCTCGGCGAGAAAATCCATCAGCGCCCGATCTTCAATGGCTTTTACGCCATGTCCAATACGCTCCGCACCCAGTTCACGAATCGCCTGCCAGATGCTTTCCGGCCCGGCAGCTTCGCCTGCATGGACGGTAATATGCCAGCCCGCATCACGCGCGCGGTTGAAGTGAGAAAGGAACAGACTTCCCGGGAAACCAAGTTCATCACCGGCTAAATCAAGTGCGGTAATCTGGTCACGGTGGGCTAAAAAGGCCTCCAGCTCTTGCTGACAGGCGGCTTCGCCGAAGGTCCGGCTCATAATGCCGATAAGCTTCGCCTGCACACCAAAGGTGCGGCAACCTTCACGTACGCCATCGATCACCGCTTCGACAACACCCGCTACAGGCAGCTGATGTGCCATTGCCATGTAGCCTGGTGAAAAACGCAGCTCGACATAGTGCAGGCCGTGACGGGCTGCATCTTCAATGTTTTCAAATGCCACGCGGCGACAGGCATCAAGAGAGGCGAGAACTTTAACGCCCCAGTCAAGTTTGGTCAGAAAGCTCACCAGATCGGGTTCGTTGGCAATGACCTGAACGTGGGGAATCAGTGTTTCCAGGGATTGTGCAGGAAGCGAGATATTATACTGGCGGCCAAGTTCAAGAATGGTCTGGGGACGAATGTTGCCATCAAGGTGGCGATGGATATCAGTTAATGGCAGGGTGGTATCAATCATGGTCGCACTCTTTTTCTGAATATAAAAGTGCGCACCATTATAAAAACAAAGCAGGGTAAAAATCCACGATTGCGCAACGATTTTTTACGTTGCGCAATTGGGGTTAGCGAACAGCGCGGATGGCGTTTATTAATCCAGCCACACCTTTTTCCAGTTTCGAACGTGGGCAGCCGGCATTGAGACGGACAAAACCACGACCTTCTTCACCATAGGTATACCCCGGCATGATCGCGACTTTTTCTTGCTCGATAAGCGCTTTTTGCAACGCGTTGTCGTCAATATTCAACGGACGTAGATCAAGCCAGGCCAGATAAGTGGATTGCGGGATCTGCCAGTTGAGTTCAGGAAACGCGGCGTTCATTTTATCTGAGATATACGTCAGGTTATCTTTCAGATAGACGCGTAAGGCATCCAGCCACGGTGCACCTTGCTGATAGGCGGCGATATGGGCAGTTAACGCCAGTACCGAAGGGGAAGAAAGCCCATCACGTCCTTTCAGTGCCGATAAATAGGCATCACGGCTGCTGCTATTTTCTATAATCCCGTAAGCACCGGTCAGCGCGGGAATATTGAAACTTTTCGAGCCCGACGTCAGCAACGCCCAGTCTCCCCGCGCCACATTACTCCAGGGAATATGCGGCTGCTCGCCCCAGACCATATCCATATGGATTTCATCGGAAATAACCCGCACACCATGACGCTCGCACAGGTCAGCCATGATCTCCAGCTCATCGCACGTCCACACTTTTCCGGTAGGATTCTGTGGGCTACACAGGAGCATAATTTTACATTCTGGTTTCGCCAACACGGCTTCCAGCTTGCCCATATCGCAAAACCAGCCGTCAGCCTGCTTCTCTAAAGCAACGGGCATTACTGTGCGCTGATTACCTTCAATGGCCTTGTAAAATGCGTCATAGGCGGGTGTGTGGATCACCACGCCTTCACCTGTTTCAGACCACTGACGAATCAGTTCTGAGACCATATAGATAACAGAAGGGCCATACACCACCGACTGAGGATCGATGGCGGTGTAATGCTGGGTGGAAAACCAGTGGGCAATAGCCGCGAGAAACTCATCGTTCTTCCAGCGGCTGTAGCCAAACACGCCGTGCATCAGGCGCTGATTCAGCGCCTCGATAATGCAGGGGGCAGTGGCAAAATCCATGTCTGAAATCGTGAACGGTAACAGGTCAGCAGTGCCGAAACGGTCAGCGACATAATCCCACTGCGTACACCATGTGCCATGACGATCCACGACCTTTGAAAAATCGAACATATCTTATCCTTATGCCTGGACAGTATGCATCAGACCGGCCATTTCATCTTTTACTGACTGAACTTGTGGCCCGATAACAACCTGCAGGTTATGTTGATTAAGTTGTACTACGCCAATTGCCCGATTGTCCTTCAGTGCCTGCACATTAACAAGCGACATATCTTTAACAGACAAACGCAGACGGGTAATGCAGTTATCGAGGCTGACAATATTGTCGGCACCGCCTAATGCTTCGAGGATTGCAGGAACGTTGTAACCTGATTTACCCGGCGCACCGGCAACGGCTTTTTCGATTGAACTGGCAACTTCGCTATCGCGTCCCGGGGTTTTCAGATTGAAGCGGGTGATAGCGAAACGGAAGATGACGTAGTAAACGACAAACCAGATTGCCGCCACCACTGGCACCATGTACCACTTGGTTGACAGACCATGCAAAATACCGAACACCACAAAGTCGATGATATTGCCGTCGGTATTACCGATGGTGACGCCGAGCACAGACATGACGGTGAAGCCGAGGCCAGTTAACAGCGCGTGGATAACATACAGAACTGGCGCTACGAACAGGAACAGGAATTCCAGCGGTTCGGTCGTGCCGCCAACGACACAGGCGATCAGGCCAGAAATCAGCAGCCCTTTAATTTTATGGCGATTTTCCGGGCGCGCGCAGTGATACATCGCTAACGCTGCACCTGGCAGACCGCCGAGAAACGCAGGCATTTTGCCTTGCGAAAGGAAACGCGTGGCGCTTTCAGAAAAACCGTGAGTGGTCGGGCAACTCAATTGCGCCTGGAAGATGGTCAATGCGCCGCTGACGGTTTGACCGCAGACTTCCTGCGTGCCACCTGCGTCGGTAAAGCGAATTAATGCCACCAGAATGTGATGCAGACCAAACGGCAACAGCAGACGTTCACCGGTACCAAACAGCATCGGTCCGAAATCACCCGCGCTATTGATCATATGGCCTAAGCCGCTAATACCCATGGCGAAAATCGGCCAGACTAATGGAATCACCAGGCCGACAAGGCCCATCACCAGCGAGGAGATAATTGGTACGAAGCGCGTACCGCCGAAGAATGCCAGCGCATCCGGCAGGCGGATATTATGGAATCGCTCATGCAGCATCCAGACGATAATACCGGCGATCACCGCACCGAGGATCCCGGTGTCGATCGACTGGATCCCAAGAATGCTCTGGATGTTATTGGCTTTCAGAAACGCGGCATCCGTGGTTGGCAGAATGCCTTTATTGGTCAACCAGAAGTTTACCGCGAGGTTCATTACCGCATAACCGACGAAGCCAGCGAATGCCGCTACGCCTTTGTTTTCGCGTGCCAGGCCCAGCGGGATGGCAATACAGAACATGACTGGCAGGAAACTAAAAGCAAACGAGCCAATCTTACTCATCCAGGTAAAGATAGCCTGCAACACGGGATTGCCCAGGACCGGGATCAGGGTGATGACATCGTGGCTACTAAGGGAACTACCAATGCCGAGCATAATGCCGCAGAACGACAATAATGCCACGGGTAACATGAAGGTTTTGCCTAACTGCTGGAAGAACTCCCACAGTGTGACTTTCGGTGCTGTTTTCGCCGTCATAAAACGACTCCTCGTAGAGAACAATCTGGATTCAGTAAATTGCGCGAGAAGATAAAACGTTTTATCAAATTTTAGTGAGGCATAAATCACATTACGCAACGATAATAGCGGGTATAAGATAAATAAAAGGTAAAACGTTTTATCTGTCACATAATCAGGGAGTAGGTCATCTGCATGGCTACCGCCAAAAAAATAACCATTCATGATGTTGCGCTGGCTGCGGGCGTGTCGGTAAGTACCGTTTCGCTGGTGCTTAGTGGCAAAGGGCGAATCTCTACCGCCACAGGAGAACGCGTTAACGCCGCCATTGAAGAGCTGGGATTTGTGCGCAATCGCCAGGCGTCGGCGCTGCGCGGCGGGCAAAGCGGCGTCATTGGTTTGATCGTCCGTGATTTATCTGCGCCGTTTTACGCCGAATTGACGGCCGGATTGACGGAAGCTCTGGAAGCGCAGGGACGGATGGTTTTTTTGCTTCACGGCGGTAAAGACGGCGAGCAGCTGGCACAGCGGTTTTCACTGTTACTGAATCAGGGTGTCGATGGTGTGGTAATTGCCGGGGCTGCAGGAAGCAGCGATGACCTGCGACGGATGGCAGAAGAAAAAGCTATCCCGGTGATTTTCGCTTCCCGTGCCAGTTATCTTGATGATGTTGATACGGTTCGCCCGGACAACATGCAGGCTGCACAGTTGTTGACGGAGCATCTCATTCGCAATGGGCATCAGCGGATCGCCTGGCTGGGAGGGCAAAGTTCCTCATTAACCCGTGCAGAACGGGTGGGGGGCTATTGTGCAACTCTACTAAAATTTGGCCTGCCGTTTCACAGCGATTGGGTGTTGGAGTGCACTTCCAGCCAGAAGCAAGCCGCGGAAGCTATCACGGCGCTTTTACGTCATAACCCGACCATCAGTGCCGTGGTTTGCTATAACGAAACTATTGCGATGGGGGCATGGTTTGGTTTGCTGAAAGCAGGGCGGCAAAGCGGGGAAAGCGGAGTCGATCGTTACTTTGAGCAACAGGTTTCGCTGGCGGCATTTACCGATGCGACACCAACCACACTTGATGATATACCCGTTACCTGGGCCAGCACGCCTGCGCGGGAACTTGGTACCACACTTGCGGATCGCATGATGCAAAAAATCACCCATGAAGAGACGCATTCACGCAATCTTATTATTCCCGCCCGGCTCATTGCGGCGAAATAATCCTCTCTTTATCTGCTATACCTGGTAGTGTCCTTTCCTCAAGGTTAATGATAAAAAATGTGGCACACAGGCGGTGCCTTTTATTTTTACTGAAGTTCACAGGAGGTTTATGTGTTTAATTCTGACAACCTGAGACTCGACGGAAAATGCGCCATCATCACAGGTGCGGGTGCAGGTATTGGTAAAGAAATCGCCATTACATTCGCGACAGCTGGCGCATCTGTGGTGGTCAGTGATATTAACGCCGACGCAGCTAACCATGTTGTAGACGAAATTCAACAACTGGGTGGCCAGGCATTTGCCTGCCGTTGTGATATTACTTCCGAACAGGAACTCTCTGCACTGGCAGACTTTGCTATCAGTAAGCTGGGTAAAGTTGATATTCTGGTTAACAACGCCGGTGGCGGTGGACCTAAACCGTTTGATATGCCAATGGCGGATTTTCGCCGTGCTTATGAACTGAATGTGTTTTCTTTTTTCCATCTGTCACAACTTGTTGCGCCAGAAATGGAAAAAAATGGCGGTGGCGTTATTCTGACCATCACTTCTATGGCGGCAGAAAATAAAAATATAAACATGACTTCCTATGCATCATCTAAAGCTGCGGCCAGTCATCTGGTCAGAAATATGGCATTTGACCTGGGTGAAAAAAATATTCGGGTGAATGGCATTGCGCCGGGGGCAATATTAACCGATGCCCTGAAATCCGTTATTACACCAGAAATTGAACAAAAAATGTTACAGCACACGCCGATCAGACGTCTGGGCCAACCGCAAGATATTGCTAACGCAGCGCTGTTCCTTTGCTCGCCTGCAGCCAGCTGGGTAAGCGGACAAATTCTCACCGTCTCCGGTGGTGGGGTACAGGAGCTCAATTAATACACTAACGAACCGGTAAACAGCCGTATGTGTTGTTTACCGGGATAGCGTGTGCAATTCATCAACGTCTCTGCTAAACAACTGGCAGCCAAATCACGGCTATTGGTTAACCAATAGCTGGATGAAAAGCATACGAATAGAGTGTGCCTTCGCACTATTCAACAGCAATGATAGGCGCTCACCTGACAACGCGGTAAACTAGTTATTCACGCTAACTATAATGGTTTAATGATGGATAACATGCAGACTGAAGCACAACCGACACGGACCCGGATCCTCAATGCTGCCAGAGAGATTTTTTCAGAAAATGGATTTCACAGTGCCTCGATGAAAGCCATCTGTAAATCTTGCGCCATTAGTCCCGGGACGCTCTATCACCATTTCATCTCCAAAGAAGCCTTGATTCAGGCGATTATCTTACAGGACCAGGAGAGGGCGCTGGCTCGTTTCCGGGAACCGATTGAAGGGATTCATTTTGTTGACTATATGGTCGAGTCTATTGTCTCTCTCACCCATGAAGCCTTTGGGCAACGGGCGCTGGTGGTCGAAATTATGGCGGAAGGGATGCGTAACCCACAGGTCGCCGCCATGCTTAAAAATAAGCATATGACGATCACTGAATTTGTTGCTCAGCGGATGCGTGATGCCCAGCAAAAAGGCGAGATAAGCCCAGACATCAACACGGCAATGACTTCACGTTTACTGCTGGATCTGACCTACGGTGTACTGGCCGATATCGAAGCGGAAGATCTGGCGCGTGAAGCGTCGTTTGCTCAGGGATTACGCGCGATGATTGGCGGTATCTTAACCGCATCCTGATCCTCTCATTTCGCGGGCTGGTGATAACTGTGCCCGCGTTTCATACTTTAATTTCCCTGTACAAAATACAATCTCCCCGGGATCGGAGAATTCCCCCCCCCAAAATATTCACCGTAGCCATATGTCATGAGAGTTTATCGTTCTCAAGATGCTCGAACGAACGTTCGATTGCTTATTTTATGGCTTCTGTCAACGCTGTTATAAAGATTAATGCGATCTATATCACGCTGTGGGTATTGCAGTTTTTGGTTTTTTGATCGCGGTGTCAGTTCTTTTTATTTCCATTTCTCTTCCATGGGTTTCTCACAGATAACTGTGTGCAACACAGAATTGGTTAACTAATCAGATTAAAGGTTGACCAGTATTTTTATCTTAATGAGGAGTCCCTTATGTTACGTCCTGTAGAAACCCCAACTCGTGAAATCAAAAAACTCGACGGCCTGTGGGCATTCAGTCTGGATCGCGAAAACTGTGGAATTGATCAGCGTTGGTGGGAAAGCTCGTTACAAGAAAGCCGGGCAATTGCTGTGCCAGGCAGTTTTAACGATCAGTTCGCCGATGCAGATATTCGTAATTATGTGGGCAACGTCTGGTATCAGCGCGAAGTCTTTATACCGAAAGGTTGGGCAGGCCAGCGTATCGTGCTGCGTTTCGATGCGGTCACTCATTACGGCAAAGTGTGGGTCAATAATCAGGAAGTGATGGAGCATCAGGGCGGCTATACGCCATTTGAAGCCGATGTCACGCCGTATGTTATTGCCGGGAAAAGTGTACGTATCACCGTTTGTGTGAACAACGAACTGAACTGGCAGACTATCCCGCCGGGAATGGTGATTACCGACGAAAACGGCAAGAAAAAGCAGTCTTACTTCCATGATTTCTTTAACTACGCCGGGATCCATCGCAGCGTAATGCTCTACACCACGCCGAACACCTGGGTGGACGATATCACCGTGGTGACGCATGTCGCGCAAGCCTGTAACCACGCGTCTGTTGACTGGCAGGTGGTGGCCAATGGTGATGTCAGCGTTGAACTGCGTGATGCGGATCAACAGGTGGTTGCAACTGGACAAGGCACCAGCGGGACTTTGCAAGTGGTGAATCCGCACCTCTGGCAACCGGGTGAAGGTTATCTCTATGAACTGTACGTCACAGCCAAAAGCCAGACAGAGTGTGATATCTACCCGCTGCGCGTCGGCATCCGGTCAGTGGCAGTGAAGGGCGAACAGTTCCTGATCAACCACAAACCGTTCTACTTCACTGGTTTTGGTCGTCATGAAGATGCGGACTTGCGTGGCAAAGGATTCGATAACGTGCTGATGGTGCACGACCACGCATTAATGGACTGGATTGGGGCCAACTCCTACCGTACCTCGCATTACCCTTACGCTGAAGAGATGCTCGACTGGGCAGATGAACATGGCATCGTGGTGATTGATGAAACTGCTGCTGTCGGCTTTAACCTCTCTTTAGGCATTGGTTTCGAAGCGGGCAACAAGCCGAAAGAACTGTACAGCGAAGAGGCAGTCAACGGGGAAACTCAGCAGGCGCACTTACAGGCGATTAAAGAGCTGATAGCGCGTGACAAAAACCACCCAAGCGTGGTGATGTGGAGTATTGCCAACGAACCGGATACCCGTCCGCAAGGTGCACGGGAATATTTCGCGCCACTGGCGGAAGCAACGCGTAAACTCGACCCGACGCGTCCGATCACCTGCGTCAATGTAATGTTCTGCGACGCTCACACCGATACCATCAGCGATCTCTTTGATGTGCTGTGCCTGAACCGTTATTACGGATGGTATGTCCAAAGCGGCGATTTGGAAACGGCAGAGAAGGTACTGGAAAAAGAACTTCTGGCCTGGCAGGAGAAACTGCATCAGCCGATTATCATCACCGAATACGGCGTGGATACGTTAGCCGGGCTGCACTCAATGTACACCGACATGTGGAGTGAAGAGTATCAGTGTGCATGGCTGGATATGTATCACCGCGTCTTTGATCGCGTCAGCGCCGTCGTCGGTGAACAGGTATGGAATTTCGCCGATTTTGCGACCTCGCAAGGCATATTGCGCGTTGGCGGTAACAAGAAGGGCATCTTCACCCGCGACCGCAAACCGAAGTCGGCGGCTTTTCTGCTGCAAAAACGCTGGACTGGCATGAACTTCGGTGAAAAACCGCAGCAGGGAGGCAAACAATGAATCAACAACTCTCCTGGCGCACCATCGTTGGCTACAGCCTCGGTGACGTCGCCAATAACTTCGCCTTCGCTATGGGGGCGCTCTTCCTGCTAAGTTACTACACCGACGTCGCTGGCGTCGGTGCCGCTGCGGCGGGCACCATGCTGTTACTGGTGCGGGTATTCGATGCCTTCGCCGACATCTTTGCCGGACGAGTGGTGGACAGTGTGAATACCCGCTGGGGAAAATTCCGCCCGTTTTTACTCTTCGGTACTGCGCCGTTAATGATCTTCAGCGTGCTGGTATTCTGGGTGCCGACCGACTGGAGCCATGGTAGCAAAGTGGTGTATGCATATTTGACCTACATGGGCCTCGGGCTTTGCTACAGCCTGGTGAATATTCCTTATGGTTCACTTGCTACCGCGATGACCCAACAACCACAATCCCGCGCCCGTCTGGGCGCGGCTCGTGGGATTGCCGCTTCATTGACCTTTGTCTGCCTGGCATTTCTGATAGGGCCGAGCATTAAGAACTCCAGCCCGGAAGAGATGGTGTCGGTATACCATTTCTGGACGATTGTGCTGGCGATTGCCGGAATGGTGCTTTACTTCATCTGCTTCAAATCGACGCGTGAGAATGTGGTACGTATCGTGGCGCAGCCGTCATTGAAGATCAGTCTGCAAACCCTGAAACGGAATCGCCCGCTGTTTATGTTGTGCATTGGTGCGCTGTGTGTGCTGATTTCGACCTTCGCGGTCAGCGCCTCGTCGTTGTTCTACGTGCGCTATGTGTTAAATGATACCGGGCTGTTCACTGTGCTGGTACTGGTGCAAAACCTGGTTGGTACTGTGGCATCGGCACCGCTGGTGCCGGGGATGGTCGCGAGGATCGGTAAAAAGAATACCTTCCTGATTGGCGCTTTGCTGGGAACCTGCGGTTATCTGCTATTCTTCTGGGTTTCCGTCTGGTCACTGCCGGTGGCGTTGGTTGCGTTGGCCATCGCTTCAATTGGTCAGGGCGTTACCATGACTGTGATGTGGGCGCTGGAAGCTGATACCGTAGAATACGGTGAATACCTGACCGGCGTGCGAATTGAAGGGCTCACCTATTCACTATTCTCATTTACCCGTAAATGCGGTCAGGCAATCGGAGGTTCAATTCCTGCCTTTATTTTGGGATTAAGCGGATATATCGCCAATCAGGTGCAAACGCCGGAAGTTATTATGGGCATCCGCACATCAATTGCCTTAGTACCTTGCGGATTTATGCTACTGGCATTCGTTATTATCTGGTTTTATCCGCTCACAGATAAAAAATTCAAAGAAATCGTGGTTGAAATTAATAATCGTAAAAAAGTGCAGCAGCAATTAATCAGCGATATCACTAATTAATATTCAATAAAAATAATCAGAACATCAAAGGTGCAACTATGAGAAAAATAGTGGCCATGGCCGTTATTTGCCTGACGGCTGCCTCTGGCCTTACCTCTGCTTACGCGGCGCAACTGGCTGACGATGAAGCGGGACTACGCATCAGACTGAAAAACGAATTGCGCAGGGCTGATAAGCCCAGTGCTGGCGCGGGAAGAGATATTTACGCATGGGTACAGGGAGGATTGCTCGATTTCAATAGTGGTTATTATTCCAATATTATTGGCGTTGAAGGCGGAGCGTATTATGTTTATAAATTAGGTGCTCGTGCTGATATGAGTACCCGGTGGTATCTTGATGGTGATAAAAGTTTTGGCTTTGCCCTGGGGGCAGTAAAAATAAAACCCAGTGAAAATAGCCTGCTTAAATTAGGTCGCTTCGGGACGGATTATAGTTATGGTAGCTTACCTTATCGTATTCCGTTAATGGCTGGCAGTTCGCAACGTACATTACCGACAGTTTCTGAAGGAGCATTAGGTTATTGGGCTTTAACGCCAAATATTGATCTGTGGGGAATGTGGCGTTCACGAGTATTTTTATGGACTGATTCAACAACCGGTATTCGTGATGAAGGGGTGTATAACAGCCAGACGGGAAAATACGATAAACATCGCGCACGTTCTTTTTTAGCCGCCAGTTGGCATGATGATACCAGTCGCTATTCTCTGGGGGCATCGGTACAGAAAGATGTTTCCAATCAGATACAAAGTATTCTCGAGAAAAGTATACCGCTCGACCCGAATTATACGTTGAAAGGGGAGTTGCTCGGCTTTTACGCGCAACTCGAAGGTTTAAGTCGTAATACCAGCCAGCCCAATGAAACGGCGTTGGTTAGTGGACAATTAACCTGGAATGCGCCGTGGGGAAGCGTATTTGGCAGTGGTGGTTATTTGCGCCATGCAATGAATGGTGCCGTGGTGGATACCGACATTGGCTATCCCTTTTCATTAAGTCTTGATCGTAACCGTGAAGGAATGCAGTCCTGGCAATTGGGCGTCAACTATCGTTTAACGCCGCAATTTACACTGACATTTGCACCGATTGTGACTCGCGGCTATGAATCCAGTAAACGAGATGTGCGGATTGAAGGCACGGGTATCTTAGGTGGTATGAACTATCGGGTCAGCGAAGGGCCGTTACAAGGGATGAATTTATTTCTTGCTGCCGATAAAGGGCGGGAAAAGCGCGATGGCAGTGCGCTGGGCGATCGCCTGAATTACTGGGATGTGAAAATGAGTATTCAGTATGACTTTATGCTGAAGTAAGAAATAACGCCGGAGAGAAAAACCTCCGGCGTTTTGGCTGTGAATTACTGCTGCGGAATAGCGGGTACGACCGGAACGTTTAATGCCGGCATTGCAAACATACCAACGAAATCTTCCAGTGGCATTTTCTGCCCATTTAACGTTATCTGACCGTTAGCATATTGCAGGCTGGTGGTGATGGTATTGTCCTGCAAGGTGGTCAGACGGAACATCTGCCCCATTGCTGATGCACCTTCAACTTGCTGTTTCGCCAGTTTTTTCGCTTGATCTTCCTGATAACCTTCCAGCTTCGCTACCTGAGTCATCAACTCAGTTGCCATATCCACCGGAATGGTCAGTTTCGCATCCAGAGATTTAACCGAACGATCTACTTCCTGCGCCAGCGTTTGCGGCGCTTCTTTAGTCGTTGCCGGATCTTTCAGGAACAGCGACAGATTCAGTGCACTTTCACCCTGACTGTTTTTCCAGCTTAGTGGCGCGATAGTAATCACCGGATCGCCTTTCAACATCAGCGGCAGGGCGCTAAAGAAGGCTTCCGTCACTTTCTCCTGATAAAGTTCGGGATTGTTGGCAATTTCTGGCTGTGCCAGCAGCGCCTGAGTTTGCGCGTTATATTGCTGGCTAAACTGATGCCAGGCTTCGCCATCAATTTGGCCGACTTTTAAAGTCAGCTTGCCGCTGCCCAGATCCTGATTCTGTACCTTCAGGCTGTTTAGCGAGTAATCCAGTTGGCTATTGATCGTTTTACCGTCATTGACCAGATCCGATTTACCGCTGATCTCCATGCCTTCCAGCAGTGCCAGTTCTTTGCCTTCCACTGAAATGGTCATTTTTTCCAGTGACAGTTTTTGGTTTCCTACGCGCTCACCAAAACTTGCCAGCGTGCTGGAACCGTCGGTTTTCAGATTATTAAAGGTCAACTGCACTTTCTGGTTGTATTCGTTAACTGCGTCTATCCGACCACTTTGCGCCTCCCCGGAAAGGGAGATAGCTTTGCCGTCTCTGTCAGCATTTAACTGGAACTCGCCGCCGCTAAAGGCGACTTTTTCATCCTTTTGCTCGTAATTCAGTGGCTTGAGCGAAATATCGGAACTGGAATCACCGCTGTAACCAATGCGCGAGTTAATCTCAAAAGGCGTTTCACCTTTTGCCATATCAAACAGTGGTTTGCTTACTTCGTTATTAACCAGCGTGGTTTGAATTGATGCCATCGACGGGATCAGGTTCAGTTTTTTAAGCTGGGCAAGCGGGAAGGGACCATGATCAACCGATTCGTTGAAGATGACGCTCTGACCGCTTTTAATCCACGGATTTTCTTTCCCGGCAATGGGTTTCACCAACAGTTGCAACTGGCTGCTGAATACGCCGCGATGATAGTTTTGATAACTCACTTCCAGGTTGGATTCAGGAGCTGTCAGTTTGAGTTGCGCGTTCGCCTGCGCGACCATCTCTTCGAGATGGGTTTCAATCTTCTTGCCTGTATACCATGCGCCGCCTGTCCAGACTACGCCTAGCGCAACAATGACGCCTACCGCTACCAGCGATTTATTCATAATGATTATCCATAAAATGAAATCAGGCGGACTGGCCGCCTGAAGGTGTTATAAGCCTTTAATAAGCTTAGCAAGAGATGTTAATTTTTTCAGTAAGCTCTTACAGCTTGTTGTAAACCCGTGCTAAACGGCCGTGGCCTTTAACAGTCACCGGTGATTCGTTGGCGGCAATAAACGCTGATTCACCCGGTTTAAGCTGTAACTGCTGAGAACCTTTCCACAACGTTGCATCGCCTTCGACGCAGAACAAAATGGCGGCACTCTGCTGGCTAATGGTGGTTTCTTTATCACTAAGGTCATGCAGCGAGAAGGCAAAATCATCCACTGGAATCGGGAAGTCCAGTTCTGCACCTTGTTTCACCGGCTGGGTCAACAACTGGTTAGCCGGTTTGGCTTCGAATTTCACATTGGCAACCAGTTCCGGAATATCAATGTACTTAGGCGTCAGACCCGCACGCAGCACGTTATCGGAGTTCGCCATCACTTCCAGCGCCACGCCTTGCAGGTAAGCGTGCGGTGTTTCAGCGAACAGGAACATCGCTTCGCCAGGATTCAATTTCACCACATTCAGTAACAGCGGGGAGAACAGGCCGCTGTCTTCCGGGTAAAATTCAGAAATTAAACGAATCGTTTGCCACGGTTCACCCTGCTGACTGTCTAGCGCCGATTTTAAAATCGCCAGCGCGCGGGATTTTTCTTCACCCTGCATATTCAACAGGCTGGCGAACAGTTCGCTTAAACGTTCGGCATTAGGCTGTTGTAAAAAGTGAGCAATTGCCGGATGTGCACCTGCGACTGGCTGGAGTAGGGAGACAATCTCGGAAAACTCACGAAACGCGTTCATCGCAAGGAAAGGCGCCAGCGCAAAAACCAGCTCCGGCTTGTGGTTAGGATCTTTATAGTTACGCTCGGCGGCATCCATCGGGATACCTGCGGCATTTTCTTTGGCAAAACCGATTTCAGAATTGCGTTTGTTTGGATGAACCTGAATGGAGAGCGGCTGTGCTGCGCATAATACTTTGAACAGGAAAGGCAGTTCGCCAAAGCGTTTGGCAACGGCCTCTCCGAGCAGAGTCGATTTATCACTCTCAATCACATCACGCAGTGAAACGATATCTCCGGCGGCATTCTGCACTCGTGAACTGCTTTTCGGATGTGCGCCCATCCACAGCTCGGCCATCGGCTGGCTGGACGGATTTTCCATACCATAAAGTTCAGTCAACGCCGTTTTGCTGCCCCAGGCATAGTTTTGCACTGAGTTAATGAGTTTTTGCATGATCAATCCCTGTTTTAATGTGGAAATTAATCCCACTATTAAAGCAAGAATCCTACGGGAAGTAACCTGGAGCCGCAAAAAGTCGTACTAGTCTCAGTTTTTGTTAAAAAAGTGTGTAGGATATTGTTACTCGCTTTTAACAGGGCAACGGAACACCCGCCCAGAGCATAACCAAACCAGGCAGTAAGTGAGAGAACAATGTCAAACAAACCCTTTCATTATCAGGCTCCTTTTCCACTCAAAAAAGATGATACTGAGTATTACCTGCTAACCAGCGAACACGTTAGCGTATCTGAATTTGAAGGGCAGGAGATTTTGAAAGTCGCACTCGAAGCGTTAACTCTGTTGGCGCGTCAGGCGTTTCATGATGCGTCGTTTATGCTGCGTCCGGCTCACCAACAACAGGTGGCCGACATTCTGCGTGACCCGGAGGCCAGCGAAAATGATAAATATGTGGCGCTGCAATTCCTGCGTAACTCCGACATCGCGGCGAAAGGCGTTCTGCCAACCTGTCAGGATACCGGCACTGCGATTATTGTTGGTAAAAAAGGGCAGCGTGTATGGACCGGTGGCTGTGATGAAGCGGCGCTGGCGCGCGGTGTCTATAACACTTATATCGAAGATAATTTGCGCTACTCGCAAAACGCGCCGCTGGATATGTATAAAGAGGTGAATACCGGCACCAATCTGCCAGCGCAGATCGATCTTTATGCCGTTGATGGCGACGAGTACAAATTCCTCTGTATCGCCAAAGGTGGTGGTTCGGCAAACAAGACGTATCTCTATCAGGAAACCAAAGCGTTACTAACGCCGGGGAAACTGAAAAATTACCTGGTTGAGAAGATGCGCACGCTGGGTACGGCGGCCTGTCCTCCGTATCATATTGCGTTCGTAATTGGTGGAACTTCTGCAGAAACTAACCTTAAAACAGTGAAACTGGCTTCCGCTAAATACTATGACGAACTGCCAACGGAAGGGAATGAGCACGGTCAGGCATTCCGCGATGTGGAACTGGAAAAAGAATTGCTGATCGAAGCGCAAAATCTCGGTCTGGGTGCGCAGTTTGGTGGTAAATACTTCGCTCACGACATACGCGTGATTCGCCTGCCACGTCACGGCGCATCCTGTCCGGTTGGTATGGGTGTTTCCTGCTCTGCTGACCGTAATATCAAAGCGAAGATCAACCGTCAGGGGATCTGGATCGAAAAACTGGAACATAATCCAGGTAAATATATCCCTGAAGAGCTGCGTAAAGCGGGAGAAGGCGAAGCGGTGCGCGTTGACCTTAACCGTCCGATGAAAGAGATCCTCGCACAGTTGTCGCAGTATCCCGTTTCTACACGCTTATCGCTTAACGGCACGATTATCGTCGGTCGTGATATTGCTCACGCCAAACTGAAAGAGCGGATGGATAACGGTGAAGGGCTGCCGCAGTACATTAAAGATCATCCGATTTACTACGCGGGTCCGGCCAAAACGCCGGAAGGTTATGCCTCCGGTTCTCTTGGCCCAACGACCGCCGGACGGATGGATTCTTATGTCGATCAACTGCAAGCGCAGGGCGGAAGTATGATCATGCTGGCGAAAGGCAACCGCAGCCAGCAGGTGACGGATGCCTGTAAAAAACACGGCGGCTTCTACCTTGGCAGTATCGGTGGTCCGGCCGCTGTATTGGCGCAGGGAAGTATTAAGAGCCTGGAATGTGTTGAATATCCGGAACTGGGAATGGAAGCCATCTGGAAAATTGAAGTGGAAGATTTCCCGGCGTTTATCCTTGTGGATGATAAAGGAAATGACTTCTTCCAGCAGATACAACTCACACAGTGCACTCGCTGTGTGAAATAAACAGAGCCGCCCTTCGGGGCGGTTTTTTTACATGGCACGAAAGACCAAACATTTGTTATCAAATAGTAAATAATAAGTGAGCTAAAAGTTGCTTAACGAAAGCAAAACAGAAAGAAAAAATTAAACAGGTGAGGAGCAGGCCATGAATACAGTACGCAGCGAAAAAGATTCGATGGGGGCGATTGATGTCCCGGCAGATAAGCTGTGGGGCGCACAAACTCAACGCTCGCTGGAGCATTTCCGCATTTCGACGGAGAAAATGCCCACCTCACTGATTCATGCGCTGGCGCTAACCAAGCGCGCAGCGGCAAAAGTTAATGAAGATTTAGGCTTGTTGTCTGAAGAGAAAGCGAGCGCCATTCGGCAGGCGGCGGATGAAGTACTGGCAGGACAGCATGACGACGAATTCCCGCTGGCTATCTGGCAGACCGGCTCCGGCACGCAAAGTAACATGAACATGAACGAAGTGCTGGCTAACCGGGCCAGTGAATTACTCGGCGGCGTGCGCGGGATGGAACGTAAAGTTCACCCTAACGACGACGTGAACAAAAGCCAAAGTTCCAACGATGTCTTTCCGACGGCGATGCACGTTGCGGCGCTGCTGGCGCTGCGCAAGCAACTCATTCCGCAGCTTAAAACCCTGACACAGACACTGAGTGAAAAATCGCGTGCATTTGCCGATATCGTCAAAATCGGTCGAACCCACTTGCAGGACGCCACGCCGCTAACACTAGGGCAGGAGATTTCCGGCTGGGTAGCGATGCTCGAGCATAATCTCAAACATATCGAATACAGCCTGCCTCACGTAGCGGAACTGGCTCTTGGCGGTACAGCGGTGGGTACTGGACTAAATACCCATCCGGAGTATGCGCGTCGCGTAGCAGATGAACTGGCAGTCATTACCTGTGCACCGTTTGTTACCGCGCCGAACAAATTTGAAGCGCTTGCGACCTGTGATGCCCTGGTTCAGGCGCACGGCGCGTTGAAAGGGTTGGCTGCGTCACTGATGAAAATCGCCAATGATGTCCGCTGGCTGGCCTCTGGCCCGCGCTGCGGAATTGGTGAAATCTCAATCCCGGAAAATGAGCCGGGCAGCTCAATCATGCCGGGGAAAGTGAACCCAACCCAGTGTGAAGCATTAACCATGCTCTGCTGTCAGGTAATGGGGAACGACGTGGCGATCAACATGGGTGGCGCTTCCGGTAACTTTGAACTGAACGTCTTCCGTCCGATGGTGATCCATAATTTCCTGCAATCGGTGCGCTTGCTGGCAGATGGCATGGAAAGTTTTAACAAACACTGCGCAGTGGGTATTGAACCGAATCGTGAGCGAATCAATCAATTACTCAATGAATCGCTGATGCTGGTGACTGCGCTTAACACCCACATTGGTTATGACAAAGCCGCGGAGATCGCCAAAAAAGCGCATAAAGAAGGGCTGACCTTAAAAGCTGCGGCCCTTGCGCTGGGGTATCTTAGCGAAGCTGAGTTTGACAGCTGGGTACGGCCAGAACAGATGGTCGGCAGTATGAAAGCCGGGCGTTAATCTGCAACATACAGGTGCAGCCGTGGAATGATCAAACGAAGCGGCTGCGCCTGTGGTTTATAACGGTGCTGCACATTGTCGGCATCGTAATTTAACAACTCACCAACGTCCGGCACGCCCGCGCCATTATCCCGATTAATCAGTGCAATCAGTGGTGTAGGGCAGGCGTGTTGGACTTGTTTTTGATCTCCTTTGTACCAGACGCGGGCAATCGGCTGCACCTTCACCGGACGTTTGATTTTTAACTTCGCGTTCTGTGGCAGGGCAGCGATATCCTGATACTCTCGCTCCAGTTTTCTTTGCCACTCCTCGCGCGTCCACGGTGCGACACTGCGTGGTGATTTCAGGCTTTTTTCCAGCTGTGCCAGGACTTCATCACGATGCAAATTCTTAATGATATGTTTATTAGCCCAACCAAAGCGTAAAGTGGCGGGGTCGTGCAGAACGGTGAGCGTGCGGTAAGCATTAAGGGTGATCAGCCCCGGCAAATGACGATGCACCCATTCAAAACGTGCCGCGGTGGGGAGTTCTGATTCAACCGTGACGATATGCTCGAACGTGGTCTTGAGTTTATTGATGTGCTGAATATGACTGACCAACGCTGCTTGCGAAAGGTTATCGACCTGGTAACACAACACGCCAGGCAGACGGACAGCGGCCTTGCTGCTGCGATTTTCGGACTGTTGTTGAATAAATAAATGGCGGAAATGACGCAACGCCAGCGACTGCGCGTCGTTGCCGAGATGTTGTTTTACCTCAATACGATTAAGCGGATTATGCTCATCCTCTTTTTTTACCTCCGGCAAAGAGAACACGCGGGCAACCAATAGCTTGTGTTGCTCAAGATGAGCGGCAAATGCAGCCAGCTCTTGTTCCATCTGGCGAAAGGTAGTGTTGAGTCGGTCTACGAGATCGTAACGCGCCATAATATTAACCACTTTAGTTACAACATACTTATTTTATAGCACAGTCGTGGTGACTTGACCATCGTGCGCGTAGTGTCAGGCAGAGGTAAATTGCGGGATGTTATGCCATAACGGCCAGCTAAACGAGAAGCGAGCACCACCCAGTTCGCTGGTGTCACAATTAACCGTACCGCCCATTGCCAGTGCTATAGAGTGGACAATTGCCAGCCCCAGCCCGCAGCCGTCGGTTGAGCGATCCCGGCTGGGATCGAGGCGAACAAAAGGTTCAAAGATATGTTCGCGGTTTTCTGGGGCAATCCCTGGGCCATCATCCTCAACAATTAATGTCGCTCTATTCCCCGACAGTAGCAGGCTGGTTTCAACCGTTGAATGGCAGTACCGCAGGGCGTTATTGAGCAAATTATCCAGCACGCGCTCCATTAAGCGCATATCCAACGCCGCATAATGGCCTTGCGCGAGCGTTTTAATCCGTACCGTTTTATCGGGCGTTACTGCCTGAATGTCTGCCAGATGCGTTGACAGCCACAACGGCAGGTCTGGTTCGCTAAGATGAAGCTCGTTTTGTGGGCGATCGAGTCGGGCATAAGTCAGCAGCTCTTCAATTAAAGCTTCAAGTTGACTGATATCACGATTCAACGCCTGGGATTCGGCGGCGCTCAGGTTATCGCTCATCTCCAGTCGATAACGCAGGCGCACTAACGGTGTTCGCAGTTCGTGAGCGATACCGTCAATAAGCTGTTTTTTGCTGGCAATCAAGGCGTTGATATTGTCCGCCATCTGGTTAAATGCGATACCAAGTCGTTCAAAGCTCGAACCCTCATCAAAGTGGATACGCTCATTGAGATGCCCATCGCCAAATCGTTGCGCCGCTGCTTCCAGTTTTAACATATCCTGCCAGTGCGGACGCATCCAGATAAACACCGGAAAGGCGAGGGAAATAGCAATAAAAGCGATCAGGGCGATATCCAGCAATCGCATCTGATGGAGATAATAAAGATAAGGAACAGGACCAACTGCCAGCACGTAGTGGCTGCGCGGGATACGCTGCAAAAACGTGTACTGATCGTCCAGGGCGACAATTTCGCCGCCACGCAGTCGGTGCATGGAAATATCATCAAGATGGTATTTACTCAATGGCTCGACACGCAGATCGAAAGAGAGATTTAAATCCATCTCTTTCAGCGTCTTACCCCAGTCGTGTGGGGGGATCTCACGCAATTCGCTGCGCATCAGATACAGCGAACTGTTCATCAAATCATCCAGCGACTGTTTGCCCGCGCGTTCGGCGGTAAATTTGTACACCAACCCAACCAGCAGAGACATCACAAGGAAGCAGACAAACAATAACAGGTAAAACTGGATAAACAGTTTTTTCATCGCTTATTCCCATGCATGAGGCGCAAAAAGATAGCCTTTGTTACGCACAGTTTTAATGCGATAAGGTTCTGCGGCGTTATCGAGCAGTTTTTTTCTTAACCGCGAAATAGCCACGTCCACGCTACGATCCAGTCCGTCATAACTGACGCCGCGTAAATTTTTCAGCAATGCATCGCGGTCCATGATTTGCCCGGCATGGGTAGCTAATTCCCACAATAATTCGAAATCAGCTGTCGAGAGCGAGATTTCAGTGTTAGCCAGGGTGACTACGCGGTTGATGGGATCGATGGTCAACGTGCCGAAATGCAGGGCTTTGTAGGGAGTCAGAGACGTTTCCTGAAGACCTTTGGTCAGTGTGGCTTGCTCATTCTGACGCAAATGCAAACGTAAACGCGCTAGCAAAACAGCAGGGGGCGTCGTTTTGAGAATATAGTCGCAGGCACCCATTTCCAGTGCCAGGATGTGGTTCATATCGCTATCGAGAGAGGTTAGAAGAACAATCGGTCCAGACCACTTTGCGCGTAAATCACGACAAATGGTCATGCCGTCCTTGCCTGGTAGCATGATGTCGAGTAACACCAAATCCGGACTTTCTCGCAAAATGGTTTCTTCGGCCTGGTCGCCGCGCGGTTCTACGGTAACCTGCATATCATGTTTTGCCAGGTACGCGGCAATCAGTGAACCGACTTCCGCATCATCTTCCACAAATACGATAGTGTTCATAACATTCACGGTAGATATAAAAACGTCACAATACACCGCGCTGTTTTTACTTACTATCAATCGTTTCTAAACAAGTTTTCATCAGGTATTCTACTGATGACTTGTTATGGAAGTGTTAAGGTAAAAAAATGGGGCTGGTAATCAAAGCCGCGCTCGGTGCGCTGGTAGTGCTGTTGATTGGTGTTTTAGCAAAAACGAAAAATTATTATATCGCCGGGCTGATTCCACTTTTCCCGACCTTTGCGCTTATCGCGCATTATATTGTTGCCAGCGAACGCGGCATTGAAGCCTTACGCGCAACCATCATTTTTAGTATGTGGTCGATTATTCCCTATTTTGTTTACCTGGTGTCGCTGTGGTATTTCACCGGAATGATGCGCTTGCCCGCCGCTTTTGTTGGTTCTGTTGCGTGTTGGGGGATAAGCGCATGGGTGTTGATTATATGCTGGATAAAGCTGCATTAACGCAGATGACGACCGCCATCAAGTGGGAAACTGCGTCCGGTGACAAAGCAGCTGGTAAGTAAGTAATCGACCAGGTCGATCACTTCTTTCTCGCCAGGCGCGGTTTTCATCAGTGATTTATTCAGCGCCTGTTGTCGATATTCGGCATCATCATGTTCATTAAACAGGATCAGCGATGGCGCAATAGAATTCACTTTCACTTCCGGTGCCAGCTTGCGGGCAAACGAGCGGGTCATATTATCCAGTGCCGCTTTGCTTGCAGCATACGCAACATGTTTGTCGCTACCGCGCTCCACCACATAATCGGTAAAGTGAATGATATCGCTGGCGGCGTGTCCGTGCCCACGCAGTAATCTTTCCAGCGCATGGTTGAGCAGGTATGGGGTATTAACGTGGATCTGCATCATGCAAGCCAGTACGTCGGCCAGTGGTGTACCTGGTTTTTCCGCCATCCACGCACTGGCGTTATGCAAAATAGCACGCAGACCATGGGTGCTTTTTAGTACTTCATCGGCAAACGCCATCACACCGTCGTTGGTCGAAAAATCAGCCTGAATACACTGCGCACCTGCCTTAATCAGTCCATCAATGGCTGGATAGTGCGTCCGATAGCTGACAATCACCGGTTGCTTTTGATTAATGAAATGCCAGGCGAGGGCGAGGCCGATGCGACGACCTCCGCCAGTAATTAATATTGGCAAGGGCTGGGCTTTACCCATCGTTATCTCCTTTGCTATCCAACGATGGGATGAACGTTATCCCACCAGCATCCAGATCGCCGGAACTGAGGCAATTAACAGCATGCCAATCAGCACCATTTCCTGACGGTTCAGTACATTATCATGTGTATGCGTTTTGCGCGCATACAGGAAAACCAGCAGCCCCGGCGCATACAGAACAACGGATAACAGCAAGTGCATTGGACCAGAGGCATACAATAACCATAAGCCATAAATGCAGGCACCGACACCTACCGCTTTATGCAGTGGACGGGTTGCGATTTTCAGCAAGAACGCGCCGACCAGGAAATAGGGCACCAGAATCATTTCTGAGGCGATGGTCAGCAACGTGTTGTAATCGGAACCGGTCAGCCAGATGAGTACCAGACAAATTTGCACGCAGATGTTGGTCAACCACAGCGAGGCGGATGGCGCAGCTTGTGCGTTCTGGCGCGCAAAAATGCGTGGGAATGCTTTATGAGTGGCAGCCAGGAACGGAACTTCTGCCGCCATGATGGTCCAGCTTAAGTACGCGCCGCAAACGGAAACGATCAAACCGGCAGCGATGATGATTTCGCCCCATGGTCCCATCATTTCCACCATCAGACCGGCCATTGACGGGTTACGAATTTCAGCCAGTTCAGGACGTGCCACCACGCCCAGCGAAAGCAGCGTTACCAGCAAGTAAACGCCCAGAGCGGAGAGAACCGCCAGCAGTGTCGCTTTGCCAACATCACGTTTATTACGCGCACGCGCAGAAACAACAACGGCACCTTCCACACCAATGAAAACCCACAGGGTGATCAGCATGGTGTTTTTCACCTGTTCCCACACGGGTACGCCAAGTGCAAGTCCGGTGAAGTCGAGCTTGAAGGTATCCAGTTTGAACATCATCATCGCCAGCACAACAAACAGACCCAGCGGCAACAATTTTGCCAGTGTTGCCACCAGGTTAATGCTGGCAGCGGTTTGCACCCCGCGCAGGATCAAAAAGTGAACAATCCACAATAAAGCCGATGCACCGACTATCGATTGCCAGGTATTACCATCGCCGAACAGGCGCAATTCCGGCGTGTCCGTAAAAAAGCTTAACGCGGAAAAAACGATCACCAGATAGGAGACGTTGGCGATGACTGCGCACAGCCAGTATCCCCATGCGGAACAAAAGCCGATTAGCTCGCCAAACCCTTCGCGGGCATAGGTAAAGATACCGCCGTCAAGTTCGGGACGAATGCGCGTGAGGATCAGCATGGCAAAGGCCAGCAATAAAATGCCAGCGCCAGTAATACCCCAGCCGATGAGCAGTGCTGCCGGGCTGGCAACTGCCGCCATATTTTGCGGCAGACTGAAAACACCCGCGCCCAGCATTGAGCTTAATACCAGCGCGGTGAGTGCGCTCAGTCCCAGTTTCTTTTCCATCGATATCCAGTGATTAAAACGTGATAAGAAGAATAAATATTAGGGCAAAACGCATAAAAATGGAGTTTGCCACTGAAGCGCGGGATTTTACGAAGAGATGTGTCTGCATGCAATGGTCGCGGGGAAATTTGTGACTAAAAATGCGAAAGGCGGCATCAAGCCGCCTTATAGGAGTAACTGAATAGTTATTTATACAGATCTGCGCTGACGGTCAGGTTATTACCACGTTCCTGCCACTGGCGGGTGATGTGGTAATACTTAGCACCTTTCTTCGCGGCACGTTTCGCAACCTGATAGGAGACTTCGGTCATGTTGCCGTAGTTGCCAGAGAATTTGATGCTGTCGAACGGGACCATCATCGCTGCTGTCGCTTTGTTCAGTTCTTCGACTTTAGTGCCATCCGGGAGCGTGACAGTGTAACGTCCGCCTTTTGATGACTGGGTTTCAAAGAAACGACCGACTTCAGAACTTGGTGATGCGGTAGTCGCAACACCTGGGATCTCAACTTTCTTCGCGGCTTCGCCACCGGCAGCCAGAGCTGCACGTCCTGCTTCGGAATCTGCCGGGATCACATCCGGGCTCTGGACGATACGTTTCTTAGCATCTTTTTTATAGATGAATGCAGTAATACGCTGGTTGCCGCCCTGGTTGGCATCGATTTGACGAACAATGTAGAAAGAGTAGGCACCTTTCGCTTTTGCTGCTTTGGTGATGGCATCATTGACTTCTGGCTGGCTACGATAGAAGCCCTGGACGGTGACCGTGTCAAACGGTTCAATCAGAACAGCCTGATCTTTCGGCAGTTCGACAACACCGTTAATTACGCGATTACTTGTTTCTTCTGCTTTTTCAGCATCGGCTTTATAGAGGTCAGCGACCACACGCCAGTTACCGCTGTTACCAAAATCAGAAGTGTCGACAACATAAAAAGAGGCGGCACCTTCTTTATCTGCGCGACGAGAAACGGCTTTCACCGCTTCGCCAATAGCATTAAAACGACCGGTAACCACTACACGGTCAAAAGGTTTAACCGCTGCCGCTTGCTCCGGTGTCAGTTCTGTTGCTGCGTTAACGGAGAATGCCGTAGCAGAAAGCAGTGCCGACGCCAGGAGGGTGTTCTTAAGCTTCATAAAAATAATCCTTCGCCTTGCGCAAACCAGGTACTGGTATTGTTATTAACGAGAAACGTGGCTGATTATTGCATTTAAACGGTGTAACTGTCTGCGTCATTTTTCATATCACATTCCTTAAGCCAATTTTAATCCTGCTCAAATGACCGTCTATGCTTAAAAAACAGCCGTATCAGCATCATTACTACTGAAGCAACTGAATTGTATAAGTTAATTTAATGTTAAGTAGTGATTCGTGCCGGGGCGATGTCTCGTTTTACCCGACCGTCGAAGACAATTATCAGTCTTTATCCGGCGTTCTAAGGTGTTTATCCCACTATCACGGCTGAATCGTTAATATTTTGCGAGTTCACGCCGAAATACTGATTTTTGGCGCTAGATCACAGGCATAATTTTCAGTACGTTATAGGGCGTTTGTTACTAATTTATTTTAACGGAGTAACATTTAGCTCGTACATGAGCGGCTTGTGTGGCTCCTGACACAGGCAAACCATCATCAATAAAACCGATGGAAGGGAATATCATGCGAATTGGCATACCAAGAGAACGGTTAACCAATGAAACCCGTGTTGCAGCAACGCCAAAAACAGTGGAACAGCTGCTGAAACTGGGTTTTACCGTCGCGGTAGAGAGCGGCGCGGGTCAACTGGCAAGTTTTGACGATAAAGCGTTTGTGCAAGCGGGCGCTGAAATTGTAGAAGGGAATAGCGTCTGGCAGTCAGAGATCATTCTGAAGGTCAATGCGCCGTTAGATGATGAAATTGCGTTACTGAATCCTGGGACAACGCTGGTGAGTTTTATCTGGCCTGCGCAGAATCCGGAATTAATGCAAAAACTTGCGGAACGTAACGTGACCGTGATGGCGATGGACTCTGTGCCGCGTATCTCACGCGCACAATCGCTGGACGCACTAAGCTCGATGGCGAATATCGCCGGTTATCGCGCCATTGTTGAAGCGGCACATGAATTTGGGCGCTTCTTTACCGGGCAAATCACTGCGGCCGGGAAAGTGCCACCGGCAAAAGTGATGGTGATTGGTGCCGGTGTTGCAGGTCTGGCCGCCATTGGCGCAGCAAACAGTCTCGGCGCGATTGTGCGTGCATTCGACACCCGCCCGGAAGTGAAAGAACAAGTTCAAAGTATGGGCGCGGAATTCCTCGAGCTGGATTTTAAAGAGGAAGCGGGCAGCGGCGATGGCTATGCCAAAGTGATGTCGGACGCGTTCATCAAAGCGGAAATGGAACTCTTTGCCGCCCAGGCAAAAGAGGTCGATATCATTGTCACCACCGCGCTTATTCCAGGCAAACCAGCGCCGAAGCTAATTACCCGTGAAATGGTTGACTCCATGAAGGCGGGCAGTGTGATTGTCGACCTGGCAGCCCAAAACGGTGGCAACTGTGAATACACCGTGCCGGGTGAAATCTTCACTACGGAAAATGGTGTCAAAGTGATTGGTTATACCGATCTTCCGGGCCGTCTGCCGACGCAATCCTCACAGCTTTACGGTACTAACCTCGTTAATCTGCTGAAACTGTTGTGCAAAGAGAAAGACGGCAATATCACTGTTGATTTTGATGATGTGGTGATTCGCGGCGTGACCGTGATCCGTGCGGGCGAAATTACCTGGCCGGCACCGCCGATTCAGGTATCAGCTCAGCCGCAGGCGGCACAAAAAGCGGCACCGGAAGTGAAAACTGAGGAAAAATGTGCCTGCTCACCGTGGCGTAAATACGCGTTGATGGCGCTGGCAATCATCCTTTTCGGTTGGCTGGCAAACGTTGCGCCGAAAGAGTTTCTTGGGCACTTCACCGTTTTCGCGCTGGCCTGCGTTGTCGGTTATTACGTGGTGTGGAATGTATCGCACGCGCTGCATACACCGTTGATGTCGGTCACCAACGCGATTTCAGGGATTATTGTTGTCGGAGCACTGTTGCAGATTGGCCAGGGCGGCTGGGTTAGCTTCCTTAGTTTTATCGCGGTGCTTATAGCCAGCATTAATATTTTCGGTGGCTTCACCGTGACTCAGCGCATGCTGAAAATGTTCCGCAAAAATTAAGGGGTAACATATGTCTGGAGGATTAGTTACAGCTGCATACATTGTTGCCGCGATCCTGTTTATCTTCAGTCTGGCCGGGCTTTCGAAACATGAAACGTCTCGCCAGGGTAACAACTTCGGTATCGCCGGGATGGCGATTGCGCTAATCGCCACCATTTTTGGACCGGATACGGGTAACGTTGGCTGGATCTTGCTGGCGATGGTCATTGGTGGGGCAATTGGTATCCGTCTGGCGAAGAAAGTTGAAATGACCGAAATGCCAGAACTGGTGGCGATCCTGCATAGCTTCGTGGGTCTGGCGGCAGTGCTGGTTGGCTTTAACAGCTATCTGCATCATGACGCGGGAATGGCACCGATTCTGGTCAATATTCACCTGACGGAAGTGTTCCTCGGTATCTTCATCGGGGCGGTAACGTTCACGGGTTCGGTGGTGGCGTTCGGCAAACTGTGTGGCAAGATTTCGTCTAAACCGTTGATGCTGCCAAACCGTCACAAAATGAACCTGGCGGCTCTGGTCGTTTCCTTCCTGCTGCTGATTGTATTTGTTCGCACGGATAGCGTCGGCCTGCAAGTGCTGGCATTGCTGATAATGACCGCCATTGCGCTGGTATTCGGCTGGCATTTAGTCGCCTCCATCGGTGGTGCAGATATGCCAGTGGTGGTGTCGATGCTGAACTCGTACTCCGGCTGGGCGGCTGCGGCTGCGGGCTTTATGCTCAGTAACGACCTGCTGATTGTGACCGGTGCGCTGGTCGGTTCTTCGGGGGCTATCCTTTCTTACATTATGTGTAAGGCGATGAACCGTTCCTTTATCAGCGTTATTGCGGGTGGTTTCGGCACCGACGGCTCTTCTACTGGCGATGATCAGGAAGTGGGCGAGCACCGCGAAATCACCGCAGAAGAGACAGCGGAACTGCTGAAAAACTCCCATTCAGTGATCATTACTCCGGGGTACGGCATGGCAGTCGCGCAGGCGCAATATCCTGTCGCTGAAATTACCGAGAAACTGCGCGCTCGTGGTATCAACGTGCGTTTCGGTATCCACCCGGTTGCGGGGCGTTTGCCTGGACATATGAACGTATTGCTGGCTGAAGCAAAAGTACCGTATGACATCGTGCTGGAAATGGACGAGATCAACGATGACTTTGCTGATACCGATACCGTACTGGTGATTGGTGCTAACGATACGGTTAACCCGGCGGCGCAGGATGATCCGAAGAGTCCTATTGCTGGTATGCCTGTGCTGGAAGTGTGGAAAGCGCAGAACGTGATTGTCTTTAAACGTTCGATGAACACTGGCTATGCTGGTGTGCAAAACCCGCTGTTCTTCAAGGAAAACACCCACATGCTGTTTGGTGACGCCAAAGCCAGCGTGGATGCAATCCTGAAAGCTCTGTAACCCTGACGGCCTCTGCGGAGGCCGTCACTCTTTATTGAGATCGCTTAACAGAACGGCGATGCTTTGACCTCCCGCTGTTTGTTCAAGCGCAATTTTGACAATAATTGTCAACGGCACGGAAAGCAGCATACCCACCGGTCCTAACAACCATCCCCAAAAAATCAACGACAAAAATACCACCAATGTGGAAAGACCCAGCCCACGCCCCATGATGCGCGGCTCCAGAATATTGCCGAAGACCAGATTAATCAGCAGATATCCCGCCAGCACCAGCAACGCTTCGTAGAAGCCATTAAATACCAGTACCTGAGCGATAGGGGGGATTGCCGCGAGAACTGAACCAATATTAGGGATGTAATTAAGCGCAAAGGCCAGCAATCCCCAGACAAAAGCGAAGCGAACATCGAGGGCGGCGAGCATCGCCCATGCGACCAGGCCGGTGATGATGCTGATGGCTGTTTTCAGCACCAGATAATGAGACACACTGTCAATCGCACGCTGAATCGCCGCCATCCCTTCAACCGGACGCGCCATCATTTGCTGAAATTTTCCGGGCAATTGTGGCACTTCGAGCAGCATAAACAGCACCGTCAGCAGCAATAAAAATATTGATGACATGGCATTAGATAACTGCGTCAATAAGTTGGTGAGCAACGTCATCGCCGCGTTCGGATCAATGTAATGCGCCAGTTGGTCAACTGAGACGTCAATCCCTACGCGTTGCAACAACGGCTCAAGAGCTTGCAGCGGCGTCATAATAGAGTTGCGATATTGCGGTAACGTCCGCGTCAACTCGTTGAGCGCGGAACCCAGATAAGCTAACAGCAACACCATAGCCATCACGATGATGGTCATCAAAATCGACACCGCCAGTACACGCGGCACTCGCCAGCGGACCATGTGTTGCACCAGCGGGTTAAGAATAACAGCAATAAATAATGCGAGAATAAACGGCACGATGATCTCGGCGGCAAAACGGATACCGCAGAGAATAATGACCAGCATTCCCAACATAATGACGATTTTTAGGCCATTGAGCGTGATGATCGGCTTTGCCATGCTTGTCCCCGTTTTTTCTTCCTTTGCAAATAATAATGTCTTTTTCGCTCCATCATCATAACGAAAATCAAACCGCTCAGGTAAAGAAATGAAAATATTTTGAGTTAATTCTTAAGCTATGATACAAATCAGGCGTGTTCAACTACCGAGGACAATTATCATCCGCGATGACGAGAAGCAACACTGCGGATAATTGTAATATTATGGACAATTTGTTCAGGACGTTATTTTCTACATTTACCCATCTTCGTACCTCATCCACTATCTTGCTCGTAGGTGAGCAGCACTGGCGCAACGCGCTTTAGTCCTTTCTTCTGCCAAAGCTTGCGCTAAGCGCGGGGCTTGACCACTTTACTTTGGTTTCGCTGAATTAAGCGAAAATTAAAATAATTCTCTTGCAGGAGAAGGACAATGTA
This sequence comes from Shigella dysenteriae, assembly GCF_022354085.1. Taxonomy (NCBI): domain Bacteria; kingdom Pseudomonadati; phylum Pseudomonadota; class Gammaproteobacteria; order Enterobacterales; family Enterobacteriaceae; genus Shigella; species Shigella dysenteriae. The sequence goes on along the minus strand of NZ_CP055055.1, from coordinate 2,451,997 downwards.
TATTTATTGGATTTTATTAGGTCTGGCTATTGCTACAGAAATTACCGGTACGCTGTCTATGAAATGGGCGAGCGTCAGTGAGGGAAATGGCGGCTTTATTTTAATGCTGGTGATGATTTCTCTGTCGTATATATTTCTCTCTTTCGCTGTTAAAAAAATAGCCTTAGGCGTGGCTTATGCGCTGTGGGAAGGTATCGGTATTTTATTTATTACCTTGTTTAGCGTTTTGTTATTCGACGAAAGTTTATCGCTGATGAAAATTGCCGGGTTAACCACCCTGGTCGCCGGGATAGTGTTGATCAAATCAGGTACTCATAAAGCGCGTAAACCTGAACTGGAGGTGAACCATGGCGCAGTTTGAATGGGTTCACGCCGCCTGGCTGGCATTGGCAATCGTGCTGGAAATCGTTGCTAACGTCTTTTTGAAATTTTCTGACGGCTTTCGTCGCAAAATATTTGGCTTGCTCTCCCTGGCGGCGGTGCTGGCTGCCTTTAGTGCGCTTTCTCAGGCCGTTAAAGGGATCGACTTGTCTGTCGCTTATGCATTGTGGGGCGGGTTTGGTATTGCCGCCACGTTAGCCGCAGGTTGGATCTTGTTTGGTCAACGGTTAAATCGTAAAGGCTGGATTGGCCTGGTCTTGCTGTTGGCTGGAATGATCATGGTGAAACTTGCCTGATGAAGACGCTGCCCGCGCTGTCGGGCAGCGTTTGAACATTATTTTTGCGACAGTTGATCCAGCTTGTCGCGAAAACCGGTAACAGAAATGGCCCGGTTATCGGCGCGCCAGCGATCTTTCGCGGCAGGAGCCGAACTTTGCACCCCAATTAATTGCCAGCCGTCATCGGTATGCAACATCAGAGGCGAACCGCTGTCACCCGGCAAGGTATCGCACTGATGTGACATCACCGACGTTTGCGCCCAGCCAGTCACTTCACAGTTTTGATGACTGTACAACGTATCGAGATGATCTTCAGGGTATCCTGCCTGAGTCACTTTACGACCTGCCGCTTTTAATGCGGCGGTAAGCGCGGCTTTATCTCCCTCAAATAACGGCAACGGCGTAATGCCAGAAGGGGGATTACGTAGCACAATCAATCCGAAGTCCCACGGCGCGGCTGCGGGAGGTACAATCCAACCATCCCCATCTGCTTTTAACCGCTTTCCCAGTGTCGGATCAACGCGGCCTTCTATGTCGTGTATGTCATAGCGCCAAAGACCTTTATTTGACACAAAACGCAGCGCCACTGCTTTATCGGCTTTACCCTTTGGAGGTGTCAATAAACAGTGTCCTGCCGTTAATGCCAGATTGGGTGCAATCAGCGTCGCCGTACATAAATTGCCGCTGGCCGTTTCCAGTTGCCCAACCGCATCCCACGGTAATTGGGTCGTGTCATTCACTGGCACACGATCATCATGACCAAAAAACAGGGTGCTGACCTCATCGTTTGCCGATTTGGCAACGTCTGGTTTATCTGCAAACACAAAAGCAGACGTCAAACTAATTGCACCCAACACTACAGCAATGGTTGTACGCATATCACACTCTGGTGGGTAATTATGATTATTAAAAGCAAACCCTCATAAATACTATAGACGGGACGGGATGAAAGTGGGAGTAAAATCAGATAACTACAGTCAGGAAAGATAAAAACGGGCGGCAATCAGTGCGCATAAAATAAGGATGATAAGAATGAACTCAAAGCGATAACGGCCCACCATACTACCCTCCGCTAAAGGCGGTGCTAAACGTTACCCGCTTAGCACCGTAATTTTCAGGCGCGAGGGGGCGCGCCAGCATTACTGTTGAAAACTTACGCTGCGGGTTGTGCAGCAGGTTTTGCCGGTTGCTGATGGCTGTGTTTCCCGGCGTGTTTCTTCGCTGCCTGCGCTTTTTGTTCAGGGGCTTTCTGTTCAGCTTTCGTATTTTTATGATGCTTTTTAGCCGCCTGCGCTTTCTGGGCAGGTGCTGCTTTATGCTGTTTTTTATGATGTGTAGTTTTCGCCGGCGCTGCTTTGGTGGTCGTCGCAGTCGGAGCAGGTGTGATCGCAGTCTCTGCAGCAAAGGCGGCAGAAGACAGACCCATAGCAGCGGCAACAACCAGAGCTAATACTTTTTTCATTGTCATACCCTCAATTTGTTTTTTCATTTAACCCCACTGCGGGGCCGTTGAAATAACTATATCCCTGGGAATGGCAGACTTCCGTGAGTGGTTGGTTTCAGCGTGTAACGATATGTACAAACGCTGAATAAATTACAGCATTGATAATAACGTATTGTGACTTAAGGGAAATTTAGCTACCAATAATAGTAGTCTTGATCGGGTTAACTATTTTACTACTTACAAAGCGGTAGAATAACTGCGCATCAGTAATAAATGACACACAGCAAAATGAATCCGTTTATTTGGGTACTTATAATCCTGATGACGCTAGATGCGCTGCGGGAATTGGCTGGCGCTTCGTCTATTTTAGGATGGCTATTAACGTTGGTTTGAGCAGGCAATAAGTCCGGACGGGTATTTACCGCAGTCCGGACTTATTTTTCAGGCGTGCAGACGACGATGCAAACGCGTCCCGACCAGCAGAGCAATGACCAGCATCAGAGCAATAAATGCGCCGACGCCGTTCCAGCCATAGTTATGCCAGAAAACACCACCCAGCGTCCCGGCAATACTCGACCCCAGATAGTAACTGAACAGATACAGCGAGGAGGCCTGGCCTTTAGCGCGTTTTGCGCGGGGGCCGATCCAGCTGCTGGCAACTGAGTGGGCTGCGAAGAATCCTGCTGAGAAGAGTAACATTCCGGCAAAGATCAGCCACAGCGAGCTGAATAAGGTCATCAGTAAACCAAACAGCATAACCCCCGTCGAAAACAACATCACTGGACCACGCCCATAGCGGGTGGTCATGGTTCCGGCTTTGGGTGAGCTCCATGTACCGGTCAAATAAGCCAGCGATAATAAGCCAACCACGGCCTGACTGACATGCCAGGGGGAGAGCATCAACCGATAGCCGATGTAATTAAACAGCGTGACGAACGACCCCATCAGCAAAAAGCCTTCTGCGAACAATAACGGTAATCCCCGGTCACGCCAGTGCAGACGAAAGTTGATAAACAACGACTTAGGTCGCAGCGAAGTCGGGCGAAAATGGCGTGATTCCGGGAGGATTTTCCAGAACATCAACGCCGAGGCTAGCGCGAAACAACCGATTGCCGCCAGAGCAATTCGCCAGTTGAAAAAGTCCGTGAAGACACCACTAATTAAGCGTCCGCTCATGCCGCCAATTGAGTTGCCGCTGATATACAACCCCATCGAAAAGGCCACGAAACTGGGGTGGATTTCCTCGCTAAGATAAGTCATGCCAACAGCTGCCACGCCACTTAACGAAAGCCCAATCAAGGCGCGCATAATCAAAATGCCGTGCCAGCTGGTCATCATTGTCGAAAGTAACGTACAAATGGAGGCCAATAGTAGCGCCGTTACCATCACTGGTTTGCGACCAATGGCATCGGATAGGGGGCCAGTAAACAGCAAACCAATAGCCAACATCGCCGTGGAAATGGACAGTGAAATACTACTGTTCGCGGGCGTTAAGCCAAACTCCTGCGAAAGCACCGGAAGGATAGGCTGCACACAATAGAGAAGTGCAAATGTTGCCAGTCCGGCAGAGAACAGCGCCAGGGTGACGCGCATAAATTGCGGCGTACCGCGTTTAATAAATTGATTTGGCTGAGAAATGCTTTGCTTGTCAGTGTCGCTTGCCGGAGCGCCATCAACAGTTGTAGTACGGCTCACTTGAAATCCTTGCTAAATATGCCTGTGGATCAGGCTTATACATAGGTTAGGAAAATCGAATTGTTCTGTCTAATATATTAATAATCTCAAATAAGATGTTTTAAATATGAATATTGAACTTCGTCATCTGCGTTACTTTGTTGCTGTTGCGGAAGAGCTGCATTTCGGGCGCGCCGCTGCCCGCCTGAATATTTCGCAACCGCCGCTAAGTCAGCAGATTCAGGCGCTGGAGCAACAAATTGGTGCCCGACTGCTGGCACGAACCAATCGCAGTGTATTGCTGACGGCAGCAGGAAAACAGTTTCTTGCAGATAGTCGGCAAATCCTGTCTATGGTGGATGACGCTGCCGCTCGCGCTGAAAGACTGCATCAGGGTGAAGCGGGGGAGTTGCGCATTGGTTTTACTTCGTCGGCTCCTTTTATTCGGGCGGTGTCCGATACGTTATCGCTGTTTCGCCGAGATTATCCCGATGTCCATTTACAAACCCGCGAAATGAACACTCGCGAGCAAATCGCTCCGCTCATTGAAGGAACGCTGGATATGGGATTGCTGCGTAACACAGCGTTACCGGAGACGCTTGAACACGCAGTCATCGTCCATGAACCGCTTATGGCGATGATCCCGCACGATCATCCCCTGGCAAATAACCCGAATGTAACGCTGGCTGAACTGGCGAAAGAACCCTTTGTCTTTTTTGATCCGCACGTCGGGACAGGGCTGTATGACGATATTCTCGGGCTGATGCGACGTTACCATTTGACGCCCGTCATCACTCAGGAGGTGGGCGAGGCAATGACCATCATCGGTCTGGTTTCCGCCGGTCTGGGTGTTTCAATTTTGCCTGCGTCATTTAAACGTGTTCAGCTCAACGAAATGCGCTGGGTGCCGATTGCTGAAGAGGATGCGGTTTCTGAAATGTGGTTGGTCTGGCCGAAACATCATGAACAAAGTCCAGCTGCGCGTAACTTTCGTATTCATCTGCTGAATGCTCTCAGGTGAGGGAAATTTCAGCGAAAAAGCCCGAAAAATGTGCTGTTAATCACATGCCTAAGTAAAAATTTGACGACACGTATTGAAGTGCTTCACCATAGCCTACAGATTATTTCGGAGCGCGAAAATATAGGGAGTATGCGGTGGTTGCTGAAAACCAGCCTGGGCACATTGATCAAATAAAGCAGACCAACGCGGGCGCGGTTTATCGCCTGATTGATCAGCTTGGTCCAGTCTCGCGTATCGATCTTTCCCGTCTGGCGCAGCTGGCTCCTGCCAGTATCACTAAAATTGTCCGTGAGATGCTCGAAGCACACCTGGTGCAAGAGCTGGAAATCAAAGAAGCGGGGAACCGTGGCCGTCCGGCGGTGGGGCTGGTGGTTGAAACTGAAGCCTGGCACTATCTTTCTCTGCGCATTAGTCGCGGGGAGATTTTCCTTGCTCTGCGCGATCTGAGCAGCAAACTGGTGGTGGAAGAGTCGCAGGAACTGGCGTTAAAAGATGACTCGCCATTGCTGGATCGTATCATTTCCCATATCGATCAGTTTTTTATCCGCCACCAGAAAAAACTTGAGCGTCTAACTTCGATTGCCATAACCCTGCCGGGAATTATTGATACGGAAAATGGCATTGTACATCGCATGCCGTTCTACGAGGATGTAAAAGAGATGCCGCTCGGCGAGGCTCTGGAGCAGCATACCGGCGTTCCGGTTTATATACAGCATGATATCAGCGCATGGACGATGGCAGAGGCCTTGTTTGGTGCCTCACGCGGGGCGCGCGATGTGATTCAGGTGGTTATCGATCACAACGTGGGGGCGGGCGTCATTACCGATGGTCATCTGCTACACGCAGGCAGCAGTAGCCTCGTGGAAATAGGTCACACACAGGTAGACCCATATGGTAAACGCTGTTATTGCGGGAACCACGGCTGCCTCGAAACCATCGCCAGTGTGGACAGTATTCTTGAGCTGGCACAGCTGCGTCTCAATCAATCCATGAGCTCGATGTTACATGGGCAACCGTTAACCGTGGACTCATTGTGTCAGGCGGCATTGCGCGGCGATCTGCTGGCAAAAGACATCATTACCGGGGTGGGCGCGCATGTAGGGCGCATTCTTGCCATCATGGTGAATTTATTTAACCCACAAAAAATACTGATTGGCTCACCGTTAAGTAAAGCGGCAGATATCCTCTTCCCGGTCATCTCAGACAGCATCCGTCAGCAGGCCCTTCCTGCGTATAGTCAGCACATTAGCGTTGAGAGTACTCAGTTTTCTAACCAGGGTACGATGGCAGGCGCTGCGCTGGTAAAAGACGCGATGTATAACGGTTCTTTGTTGATTCGTCTGTTGCAGGGTTAACATTTTTTAACTGTTCTACCAAAATTTGCGCTATCTCAATTTGGGCCAGGAAAGCATAACTTAGACTTTCAAGGTTAATTATTTTCCTGGTTTATATTTGTGAAGCATAACGGTGGAGTTAGTGATGCTGAAGCGTTTCTTTATTACCGGTACAGACACTTCTGTAGGGAAAACGGTGGTTTCCCGCGCATTGCTACAAGCGTTAGCCTCCCAGGGAAAAACGGTTGCGGGATATAAACCCGTAGCGAAGGGGAGCAAAGAGACACCCGAAGGGCTGCGTAATAAAGATGCCCTGGTGTTGCAGAGTGTTTCAACCATCGAACTGCCTTATGAAGCAGTTAATCCTATCGCATTAAGCGAAGAAGAAAGTAGCGTGGCGCACAGTTGCCCAATCAATTACACCCTCATTTCAAACGGCCTGGCAAACCTGACCGATAAAGTCGATCATGTCGTGGTAGAAGGGACTGGCGGCTGGCGCAGTCTGATGAATGATTTGCGTCCACTCTCTGAATGGGTGGTGCAGGAACAACTGCCGGTGTTGATGGTTGTCGGTATTCAGGAAGGTTGCATTAACCATGCACTGCTAACAGCTCAGGCGATTGCCAACGACGGGCTGCCGCTCATTGGCTGGGTGGCTAACCGAATCAACCCAGGACTTGCGCATTATGCGGAAATCATTGATGTGCTCGGTAAAAAACTTCCGGCACCGCTCATTGGTGAACTGCCTTATCTGCCGCGCGCCGAACAGCGTGAACTGGGGCAATACATCCGCTTAGCTATGCTGCGCAGTGTGCTGGCGGTAGATAGAGTCACGGTGTAACGTCCGCGAGATTACCGACGCAATTACGCAGGCAATCAATAAACCGGGGAGTAGCTGATACTCCCCGGTCATTTCACATATCATCAACGTCGACATAATCGGCGCGTGCGTGGTTGCCGCCAACAGTGTCGCCATCCCGGTCAATCCGAGTAAAAGCGTAATTTCTTCGCCATCAGGGAACCATAATCCCAGGCTACGACCATACAACATGCCAATGGCAAGACCGATAAATAGCGTCGGTGTAAAGACACCACCGGGTGCGCCGGAACCGCTACTCGCCAGCACGGCACACAGTTTACAAAGGAAGATCCCGGCAATGATCATTAACAGTGGCGGGGCGGTTAAAAAGGATTGTACGGTGCTATAGCCGTTGCCCCACACTGCAGGTGTGAACAGGGAAAGCAGACCCACGATCAACCCGCCTAGTGCCAGTTGCCAGGGCGGCGCAAGTTTGAGACTCACAAATCCACGATGACAGGCGTTCATTAACGTTAACAACAGTGGTCCGCACAGACCTGCCAGCACACCTGTACTGATAATCAGCGCATAGTCACGAGCCTGAACCGTCACTGAGAGTTGTACGCTGTAGAGTAACGCGTTGCTATGATTAATCAGATTGCTAACCAGCAATGCCACGACGGCGGAAATAATCACCGGGCCGAGAGAGGCCAACATCATAGTGCCAAACAGCACTTCGGCTATAAATAAACTGCCAGCAAGCGGGGCACGATAGGCCGCAGCCATTCCCGCCGCGGCCCCACAGGCGATCCATAATTTCCTCTCCTGGCGTGGCGTAAAACGTTGGGCAAAACAGGAGGCGGCAAGGGCAGCTAAAAGAATCATCGCACCTTCGCGACCAATTGCACTGCCGCTGGTTACTACCAGCAGAGAGGCAAGCGATTTAACCAGGCTTGCTGCGTAATCAAACTGACCATCGGTTTGCAACGCTTCCATGTAATCGGTCGGCGCATGAGGGCGTTGCTGGGTAAATTTCTGCCAGCCCATCAACAACAAACCCGCCGCCAGTCCGCCGAGCGCCGGAGTTAGCAGCCGTCGCCAGGGGGAAAGATTTGTCGCTGCATTGACCAGACTGCCGGAGTCATTATTGAGGAACAACCACTCCAGTAGCAGCATCGCATGACGAAACCCGGCAACGGCAAAGGCCGCGAGAATACCGACGACTGTTGCGATAAGCAGACGGCGGAACATAGTGCGCAGATCCGGATAGATGTGTAGATGATGCATGAGCAGAAATGGGCAATGAAACACGGGCGACTATTTTGCGGCAAAAGAGGCCAGCCGCAAAAGCAGTGCGTGCTTTAAGAGATAAAAAAACGTGACACTGTAACGTATTATTGCCGAATTGCGCGTAATCGTCACCATCCGGCAATATTACGGTAATCCTATCGAAACAGCGATTTAACCGCGACAGGAATTAACAGTTGTGATTGCCATTGCGCCAGCGTTAAGCGAGCCAGTTCACCCAGTGCACGGTAGAAAGGGTGTTCTGCTTTTTCGATAAAAACGTCAAGAAAACGTGTTGACCACGGAAAAAGGTGCCATGCCAGCAATTCTTCGCATTCTGTCTGGCGACCATTCTCCGCCAACCACGCAGCCATCAACAGCAGTGAACCAAAATGATCTTCCGGTTCGTTTTGCTTCATTTCAAACTGAATGCCTTTCTCGCGCATCCACTGACGAAGTGCCAATGTTGAATCGCCAAACAGCACAGATTCGCGATCCAGCCAGACCGACCCCCACGGCGGTGAAGGCAGTGCCCACGGGCCGACAAACAAACGCTGCCAGGCCTGGGCGTGAGTCTCTTCACACTGAGTCTGAAAAGCCGTCACCAGCGGCGCTAATGACGCTTCTGGTAGAGGCCACTGAGTTTCCCAGCCGTCACGGGTGAGTACCGCAACCAGAGGTGCGGCTTCAGCACTCTCTGGAGCGTAGTAAAACAGTGCGCCCAACACGCGCGCCGCAACAGAAAAATTATCTTGCTGTGAAAAATGGGTCATTCCTAACATCCTGAAATGTGCGGGTTGCCCCGCACTAATTTGTTAACCTGCAATAGCCATTCCTACCGTCATGTGCAGGCCATAAAAGAGCACACGCCCGATCATCTCACCGCCAAGTATGAGGATTAGCCCCAGAATAAGTCCGGCAACGTGAGGTTCACGGCGACGAATGAGCGGACAAAGCCAGCATCCAAGACCTGCGCATAACAATACCACACGCCAGACCTGTAAGGAGGCGTAATCTGGTACCAGTGCGCTGGCTTGTTGCACGGATGAGTGAATAGACGACAGAGACAAACCTTGCAGCACAATCACCCCGGCACAAGCGATCAGCGCCAGAACGCTAATGATGGCAAATGGTGTGGTATTAAATGTAACGCGGGCTGCCCGCAGAATTGCGGCAGCAAGTATTGGACCACTCAACAATACCGTCAGGAAGAAAGCCAGCGTAGTGTAACCGTTATGCCAGGTTGGCACAGTGTCGATTTGATACACGCAGGTCATCATCCAGACGAAAATGACGCCGAGCGCCATGCTGACAAGTAACCAGAGTTTCCCCAACGCTTGCGGCATTTTACCGATGACCGCCACCAGCCACCATAGTCCGCCAACGGCAAAAAATATGGAACCGGCAGCAATCTCGTTACTTAGACCAGAAGCTCCGATTCGATTCAGCGAGTTAAACGCCCGCAGTGGCGATCCCAGGTGCATGACAGAGGCAATAAACCCGATGCCCATCAACAGCCAGAGGAAAAACATGCCACGAACAATGTGCTGACGGTCTGCGTCATTTTTGGCGGCGAACCAGCCAATTCCGCTAACAATCAGCGCGCCTACTACGCATTGACCCAATACGGTAAAGATAACCAGTGGCCATTCATGCCATCCATTTCCCATTTTACACTTCCTCCGGATTAGCCAGATAACCAGTGGTATCGCCGGTCGGGCGGCTGTTGGCGTTAGGTTTGATAACGATATTGGGTTTTGTGAAATGCGCGCGCGGCAGTGGCGCGACGGCAGCCAGAGTGCCGTGCTTCTGGCGCAGCTCTTCAATTGGACCGAACTCAAGTGCACGCAGCGGGCAGGATTCGACGCATATGGGTTGTTTCCCCTCGGCGACGCGCGAATAACAACCATCGCACTTCGTCATGTGCCCTTTTTCAGCATTGTACTGTGGCGCGCCGTACGGACAAGCCATGTGGCAGTAGCGGCAGCCGATACAAACATCTTCATCAACCACCACAAAGCCATCTTCACGCTTATGCATTGCGCCGCTGGGGCAGACTTTTGTACATGCGGGGTCATCGCAATGGTTACAGGAGATGGAGAGATAATAAGCGAACACGTTCTGGTGCCAGACGCCATTATCTTCCTGCCAGTCGCCGCCAGCATATTCATAAATACGGCGGAAACTGACTTCCGGGCCAAGATCTTTAAAATCTTTGCACGCCAGTTCGCAGGTTTTACAGCCAGTACAGCGGCTGGAATCGATAAAAAATCCATATTGTGTGGTCATGGGCTACTCCTTAAACCTTTTCGATCTGGACAAGATTGCTGTGCGACGGGTTTCCCTTTGCCAGCGGTGAAGGGCGGTGAGAGGTCAGAATATTAATACTGCCGCCGTGATCGACCCGGTCACCAAACATATCCGCTTTAAGCCACGCACCTTGCCCGATGGCGGTAACGCCAGGCAGAATACGCGGAGTCACTTTTGCGGCAATCAGCATTTCTCCATTATTGTTAAATACCCGCACGGTATCGCCATGACGGATACCGCGAGCCTGAGCATCAATGGGGTTGATCCACACCTCTTGTGGGCAGGCCTGCTGTAACACATCAATATTGCCGTAGCTGGAGTGGGTACGCGCTTTGTAGTGGAAGCCCGTTAACTGCAGTGGATAGGTTTTCCGCAGGGGATCGTCCCAGCCATCAAAACCTGGGGTATACGCAGGAAGGGGATGAATAATTTCATCTTTTTTCAATTCCCAGGTATCTGCAATCTTCGCCAGTCGTTCAGAATAAATTTCGATTTTCCCCGAAGGTGTTTTCAACGGGTTTGCCTGTGGATCTTCACGGAATGCGCGGAAAGCGACGTAGTGTTCTTCCGGGCATTTTTTCTTAAAGATCCCGGTCGTTTTCATCTCCTCGTAGTCGGGCATCTCAGGGTTACGTTCCTTCGTTTTCGCATGGAGATATTTGATCCATTCATGCTGACTGCGACCTTCAGTAAAGGTTTGATAAACGTCCGGTCCTAAGCGTTTGGCGACTTCACTCAGCATCCAGTAGATGGGTTTGCGTTCAAATTTTGCTGAGGTTGCGGGTTGGGCGAGGATCACATAGCCCATATTCCCTGCAGATTCATGAGAGATAAGGTCTTCTTGCTCTGTTGGCATCAGGTCGGGCAACAGGATATCGCAATACTTAGCCGAGGCCGTCATGAAGTGGTCAATGCCAACAATCATCTCGCACTTGCTGTCATCCTGAAGCACCTCATGGGTGTGATTGATGTCGCCATGTTGATTGATCAATGTGTTACTGGCGTAGCACCATAAAAACTTGATGGGGACATCCAGTTTTTCTTTTCCACGAACACCATCACGTGTCGCGGTCATTTCCGTACCATGGTCGATGGCATCTGTCCATGTAAAGACGGAAATCTGCGTTTTAACAGGATTCTCGAGCATCGGGAACCATTCTACCCCCAGATCCCAGCTACCTTCGCGTACGCCTGAGTTGCCGCCGTTTATGCCGACGTTACCGGTGAGAACGGAAAGCATGGCAATAGCGCGGGATGTTTGTTCGCCGTTGGAGTGTCGTTGTGGCCCCCAACCCTGACAAATATAAGCAGGTTTTGCTGAACCGATCTCTCGTGCCAACTGGATAATTTTTTCTGCCGGAATGCTGGTGATTTTTGCTGCCCATTCCGGCGTTTTAGCTATGCCGTCAGGCCCTTCGCCCAGAATATAGGCTTTATAATGCGCGTTACGTGGTGCGTTGGCGGGCAGCGTTTTTTCATCGTAACCAACACAATATTTGTCGAGAAATGGCTGATCGACCATGTTTTCAGTAATCAGCACCCAGGCAATCGCACAGGCCAGTGCGCCATCGGTGCCAGGGCGAATGGGCAGCCATTCATCTTCACGCCCGGCAGCTGTGTCGTTATAACGTGGATCGATGACGATCATGCGTGCGTTTGAACGTTCGCGGGCTTGCTCGACGTAGTAAGTGACACCACCACCGCTCATCCGCGTTTCTGCCGGGTTATTTCCGAACATAACGACCAGTTTCGTATTGGCGATATCATCCGGGCTGTTGCCATCATTGGCACCGAACATATAACTCATTGCGGCACTGATCTGTGCGGTACTGTAGCTGCCATAGCGACTGAGAAAACCACCGCAAGAGTTCATCAGACGGTACGGGACGTTTGAGTTGGTGATGTTTCCGCCATCTACACCTGTTCCGTACAGGACATGTACAGCCTCATTGCCGTAATCTTTCAGGATCCGCCGAAGATTATCACTGATGGTATCCAGGGCTTCGTCCCAACTTATCCGTTCAAATTTACCTTCACCGCGCTTGCCGACGCGCTTCATGGGATATTTCAACCTATCAGGATGATTCATCCGTCGGCGGATAGAGCGCCCGCGTAAACACGCTCGAACCTGATGATTACCGTAGACGTCGTCACCTGTCGTATCAGATTCCACCCAGTACACGGTGTCATCTTTCACATGCAAACGTAACAGACAGCGGCTCCCGCAGTTAACGGTGCAGGAACTCCAGACTGCTTTCTCTTCTACCGGTGCCTCTGCCGCTCGGACCATTTGGGAAAATGGCAGAGTGAAAGCACTGCTTGCCAGCGCAAGACTGCCAAGTGCGGAGGTTTTCATCAGACTTCTACGGCTGATTTCAGCCTTCATGAGCGCCTCTGTGGTATGGATTTTCATCATTACTCACTTATTGCTTTTCAAACAAAATGTCATGCCAGAATTTATGGTTGTAGTGGGTTATATTTTTTCGATCTCGACCAGATTCGTATGCTGCGGGTTTCCCTTCGCCAGTGGTGAAGGGCGCAGAGTGGTTAGCGTATTCACACAGCCTCCATGGTCGATTTTATCGCCAGACATATTGGCCTCGTGCCAGGCTCCCTGGCCCATAGCGCTAACTCCAGGGAGAATACGTGGTGTCACTTTGGCTGGTAGCCGAACTTCGCCACGATGGTTATACACCCGCACCATATCGCCGTTGGCAATCCCACGTTTCTGTGCGTCTATAGGGTTGATCCACACCTCCTGACGGCAGGCAGCCTTCAGGACATCAATGTTGCCGTAGGTCGAGTGAGTACGGGATTTGTAATGGAAACCAAACAGTTGCAGTGGAAAGGTACTACGTTCAGGGGAGTCCCAGCCTTCAAAGGTTGAGGCATAAACTGGCAGTGGGCTTATCACTTCATCTTTTTCCAGTTCCCAGGTACGGGCAATTTCCGCCAGCTTGCTGGAATAAATTTCAATCTTACCGGAAGGTGTTTTAAGTGGATTTGCCTCGGGGTCGTCACGAAATGCTTTGTAGGCGACAAAATGACCATTGGGATCTTTACGCTTATAGATACCCATTTTTTTCAGTTCGTCGTAAGACGGTAACGCCGGATCTTTGGCAAGCATTTTGGCGTACAGATGTTGTAACCATTGTTCCTGCGTGCGACCTTCAGTGAACTTTTGATAGACGTCAGGTCCAAGACGTTTCGCGACCTCACTCAGGATCCAGTAAATCGGTTTACGTTCGAATTTTTCGCTGGTGACTGGCTGGAGGAAAATGAGATATCCCATGTTACCGGCGTAGTCGTTAGGAATAATATCTTCCTGCTCAACGGTCATCAGGTCTGGCAGCAGAATGTCGGCATATTTTGCCGATGAGGTCATAAAGTTTTCGATGACCACAATCATTTCGCATTTCGATTCGTCTTGCAGAATTTCATGCGTTTTGTTGATGTCAGAATGCTGATTAACCAGGGTATTTCCCGCGTAGTTCCAGATGAACTTAATGGGCACATCCAGTTTATCTTTGCCGCGGACGCCGTCGCGGATTGCCGTCATTTGCGGACCATGATCGATAGCATCTGTCCAACTGAAGCAGGAAATTGACGTTTTGACCGGATTATCCAGCACCGGCAGTCGCTCTATGGTAATGGTATAGGTCGATTCACGCGCGCCACTATTTCCGCCGCTGATGCCGACATTGCCCGTCAAAATAGGCAACATAGCAATAGCGCGTGCGGTCAGTTCGCCGTTTGCCTGGCGTTGCGGCCCCCAGCCCTGGCAGATATAAGCGGGTTTTGCTGTGCCAATTTCACGCGCCAGTTTGATGATACGGTCCACCGGGATACCGGTAATTTGCGAAGCCCACTGCGGCGTTTTCGCTGTTTTATCGTCTCCTTCACCAAGAATATAGGCTTTATAGTGACCATTTTTGGGTGCATCTGCGGGTAAGGTTTTTTCGTCATAGCCGACGCAGTATTTATCGAGAAAAGGTTGATCAACGAGATTTTCGTTAATCAATACCCAGGCAATACCCGCAACCAGCGCGGCATCGGTGCCCGGGCGAATAGGAAGCCATTCGTCTTCACGACCGGCAGCCGTATCGGTATATCGCGGATCGATAACAATCATTTTTGCGTTCGATTTTTCGCGCGCTTTTTCAAGAAGATAAGTGATGCCACCGCCGCTCATGCGGGTTTCTGCCGGGTTGTTACCAAACATCACGACCAGCTTGCTGTTTTCAATATCCGTGGTGCTGTTGCCATCATTACTGCCGTAGGTGTAGGGCATGGCACAGGAAATTTGTGCGGTGCTGTAGGAGCCATACTGATTGAGTGAACCGCCGTAGCAGTTCATCAGGCGTTTGACCGCCGAGGCTGATGGCGAAGAGCGGGTCATATTGCCGCCAACGATCCCCGAAGAGTACTGAATATATACAGCCTCATTGCCATATTGTTCGACGGTTTTCTTCAGGCTACTGGCGATAGTATCCAGGGCTTCATCCCAGCTAATCCGTTCGAATTTGCCTTCACCGCGTTTACCCACGCGTTTCATTGGGTAATTCAAGCGATCGGGATGATTAATACGCCGGCGGATGGAGCGACCGCGCAAACAGGCGCGTACCTGATGGTTGCCGTACTCATCGCTGCCGGTATTGTCAGTTTCCACCCAGGTCACTTCATTATCTTTAACATGTAGACGAAGTGCACAGCGGCTACCACAGTTGACGGAACAGGCACCCCAGACCACTTCTTCGCGGGCCTGTTGTACCGCTGCTGCTGCACTGCGCAGGGTAAACGGCAAAGAAAAACCGCCTGCAGCCAGCGCCAGAGAACCTATCGCGGTAGATTTAACGAGTGTTCTGCGGCTGATGCCCACCATTCGGTCATTTTTGGACATAACTCACTCCCTGTTCTTTATCGTTATATAAATGTTTATATATTGAATATTTAGCGCGCTAACAATAGAGGGAGTCTACCCATTTTGGATTAAGAATTATTAATCCACATCAATAGAAGGGTATGAGTAATATGGTGGGATTATGTTGTATGTTCAAATCGCCGGATGTGTCATATCCGGCGTTCAGTCGATAATGTATTACTGCGGTTCGGCAGGCACGCCATCCTGGTTAGACTGCGCGGGAGCAGAGACGTTACCGCTGGTGGTGCGGGTGTAGAGAATTTTATGCGTATCATTAGCGCAATGCCCGACGACCTGAGAATCAGGCTGATCAACCTGGTCATTGGGTACAATACTTAACGTGAAGCTGCTTTCGGGTACGCCATTATTGATAATGCGTTGTGATATATCGCTCTGTATGCGCTCACAGGATCCCGGCGCGGCAAGTACCGCGGGTGAGGCGAGGGCGAGCAGAAGCGCGGCACAGCAGGTTGAGAGTTTCATCATAAGCTCCTTACGCGAAGATAACTTCTTTAAGCATAGCATTTAACGTGTAAAGTACTGTATTTGCTACTATGATTGAGAATCATCTCTACTCTCTGGTGACTGTTGTGAAATACAAATTACTACCATGCTTACTCGCGATATTCCTCACAGGATGTGACCGCACAGAGGTAACACTTTCATTTACCCCTGAGATGGCCAGTTTCTCTAATGAATTTGATTTTGATCCGCTGCGTGGTCCGGTAAAAGATTTCACTCAGACATTAATGGATGAGCAAGGTGAAGTGACGAAACGTGTTTCTGGGACTTTGTCGGAAGAAGGCTGTTTTGATTCACTCGAATTACTGGATCTGGAAAATAATACCGTGGTCGCTCTGGTACTGGACGCCAATTATTACCGTGATGCCGAGACGCTGGAGAAGAGAGTACGTTTACAGGGAAAATGCCAGCTAGCGGAATTACCTTCCGCCGGGGTGAGTTGGGAAACCGATGATAATGGCTTCGTGATTAAAGCCAGCAGCAAACAGATGCAGATGGAATATCGCTATGATGATCAGGGGTATCCGCTGGGTAAAACCACGAAAAGTAACGACAAAACATTATCTGTCAGCGCCACGCCATCAACGGATCCGATCAAAAAATTAGATTACACAGCGGTTACTTTACTGAACAATCAACGGGTTGGTAATGTAAAACAGAGCTGTGAATATGACAGTCACGCTAATCCGGTGGACTGTCAGCTAATCATTGTTGATGAAGGAGTAAAACCCGCCGTCGAACGGGTTTACACCATCAAAAATACGATCGATTATTATTAATGCTATTGTGCGGTCGGCTTCAGGAGAGTCTGACCCGGTGTTTTGTGCTCTGCCAGATACTGATGCTGGAATATGCACATGCGAATGGCATTACGATATTGACCATTAATAAAGAACTCGTGCATCAATTCACCTTCAACCGTAAAGCCAAGCTTGCGGTAAATATGAATCGCCTTTTCATTCTCTTTATCAACGATCAGATACAGCTTATAGAGATTGAGAACGGTAAAGCCATAGTCCATTGCTAATTTTGCGGCACGGGTTGCCAGACCTTTCCCCTGATACTCCGGGGAGATAATTATCTGAAATTCTGCGCGGCGATGAACATGGTTAATTTCCACCAGCTCCACCAGACCGGCTTTTTCGCCGTCACATTCCACCACAAAGCGCCGTTCGCTCTGATCGTGAATATGCTTATCATACAGATCAGAGAGTTCAACAAAGGCTTCGTAGGGTTCCTCAAACCAGTAACGCATCACACTGGCGTTATTGTCGAGTTGATGTACATAGCGTAAATCTTCACGCTCCAGCGGGCGTAGCTTAACACTGTGGGCGCTTGGCATAACGTGTCCTTACATTCCTTAAATCAATAACAGGTTAGGGGGTAATAACGCGGCCAGTTCGACGGTCCAGGCAGCGCAAAGTATTTGGCTCCCAGTAGGCATTGATGTTGGCGCTTTGCTCGCATTTATCGCGGTTATCAAAAGCGGCGTCGGCTTTATCCCACTCTTTTTCAGTGCGTTTATTCACTTTCTGGCGCAGATTGCGCGTGTCATTCCATTGCTCTTTTTCCATAGCGGCGTGCTGGCGGCTTTGTGCACTGTCGCCAGACTCAATCACCAGTTTGTTAGTTTCGGCATGAACAGTTGTGCTCAATGCCAGTGCACAAGGCAGCAGAAAAGCGAGCAGGCCGATTCGTTTGCTGAGAGTGATTTTCATAATTCATTCCCTGTATGAATGATTAAAGGTGATTCTACACCATCCACTGCGAACGCAAAACGTACCAGGAGGGTGTTTATATTGATGATATTATGTCGCCCTATAACTATACATGATGTCAATAAGTGACAAAGATGATTAAAACAACGTTACTATTTTTTGCTACTGCGCTGTGTGAAATTATTGGATGCTTTCTGCCCTGGTTGTGGTTAAAACGAAACGCCAGTATCTGGCTGTTGCTTCCGGCGGGGATTTCACTGGCGCTGTTTGTCTGGTTATTAACGTTGCATCCTGCGGCGAGTGGGCGTGTTTACGCGGCTTATGGTGGCGTTTATGTCTGCACGGCGTTGATGTGGCTGCGCGTTGTGGATGGCGTGAAACTGACTCTTTATGACTGGACGGGTGCGTTGATTGCGCTTTGCGGCATGTTGATCATTGTTGCGGGCTGGGGGCGCGCGTAAGGACATAAATCTATTTTATCAATAAGATACGAGGATGTGTCAGCTGACAAAAGGTATTCTATTTCATCTTTTGTCAACCATTCACAGCGCAAATATACGCCTTTTTTTGTGATCACTCCGGCTATTTTTGATCTTCATACTTGTATGGTAGTAGCTCAGTTGCGTAGATTTCATGCATCACGACAAGCGATGCAAGGAATCGAACATGAAGATCGTAAAGGCTGAAGTTTTTGTTACCTGTCCGGGGCGTAATTTCGTCACATTAAAAATCACCACTGAGGACGGTATTACGGGCCTTGGGGATGCCACCCTCAATGGACGTGAGCTTTCCGTGGCCTCTTATTTGCAGGATCACCTTTGTCCGCAGCTTATTGGTCGCGATGCGCACCGTATCGAAGATATCTGGCAGTTTTTCTATAAAGGTGCTTACTGGCGTCGCGGTCCGGTTACGATGTCGGCCATTTCAGCGGTTGATATGGCGCTGTGGGATATTAAAGCCAAAGCTGCCAACATGCCGCTTTACCAGTTACTCGGCGGCGCGTCTCGTGAAGGGGTGATGGTTTATTGCCATACCACCGGTCACAGTATTGATGAAGCTCTGGATGATTATGCCCGTCATCAGGAGCTGGGATTCAAAGCCATCCGCGTGCAGTGCGGAATCCCTGGTATGAAAACCACCTACGGCATGTCGAAAGGTAAAGGTCTGGCTTATGAACCCGCAACCAAAGGACAGTGGCCGGAAGAGCAGCTGTGGTCGACGGAGAAATACCTCGATTTCATGCCGAAATTGTTTGACGCGGTACGTAACAAGTTTGGTTTTAATGAACATTTGCTGCATGACATGCACCATCGCTTAACGCCTATTGAAGCGGCGCGCTTTGGTAAAAGCATTGAAGATTATCGCATGTTCTGGATGGAAGACCCGACGCCTGCGGAAAACCAGGAATGCTTCCGTCTCATTCGCCAACATACCGTCACACCCATCGCGGTGGGTGAAGTCTTCAACAGCATCTGGGACTGCAAGCAACTGATTGAAGAGCAACTTATCGATTATATCCGCACCACGCTGACCCATGCAGGCGGAATTACCGGTATGCGCCGGATTGCCGATTTTGCTTCGTTGTATCAGGTACGTACTGGCTCACACGGTCCTTCCGATTTGTCACCAGTCTGCATGGCTGCGGCGCTGCACTTTGATCTGTGGGTCCCCAATTTCGGTGTCCAGGAATACATGGGTTATTCCGAACAAATGCTCGAAGTCTTCCCGCACAACTGGACTTTCGATAACGGCTATATGCATCCGGGAGACAAACCGGGTCTTGGCATCGAATTCGATGAAAAGCTGGCGGCGAAATACCCCTATGAACCTGCTTATCTACCAGTCGCACGTCTGGAAGATGGCACGCTGTGGAACTGGTAAGGAGTAAGATAATGAAAAGCATATTAATTGAAAAACCGAATCAACTGGCGATTGTCGAACGTGAAATACCCACCCCGTCAGCGGGTGAAGTACGAGTAAAAGTGAAACTTGCCGGAATTTGTGGTTCAGATAGCCATATTTATCGTGGGCATAATCCTTTTGCGAAATATCCGCGCGTCATTGGTCATGAATTCTTTGGCGTCATTGATGCGGTGGGTGAAGGTGTGGAAAGCGCCAGAGTCGGTGAACGTGTTGCTGTCGATCCGGTGGTCAGCTGTGGTCATTGCTATCCGTGCTCTATAGGTAAGCCGAACGTTTGTACGACACTCGCTGTATTAGGTGTGCACGTTGACGGTGGTTTCAGTGAATATGCTGTGGTTCCGGCAAAAAATGCGTGGAAAATTCCTGAAGCAGTGGCCGATCAATATGCGGTGATGATCGAACCTTTTACCATTGCGGCTAACGTAACCGGTCATGGTCAACCGACAGAAAATGATACCGTTCTGGTTTATGGTGCCGGTCCAATCGGCCTGACGATCGTTCAGGTATTAAAAGGCGTCTATAACGTTAAAAATGTTATTGTTGCCGATCGCATTGATGAACGACTGGAAAAAGCGAAAGAGAGCGGGGCTGACTGGGCGATTAATAACAGCCAGACACCGCTTGGCGAGATTTTCACTGAAAAAGGCATCAAGCCGACATTAATTATTGATGCGGCTTGTCATCCTTCTATCCTGAAAGAGGCCGTAACGCTGGCTTCTCCAGCGGCACGTATTGTATTGATGGGCTTCTCCAGTGAACCTTCTGAAGTGATTCAGCAAGGAATTACCGGAAAAGAACTCTCTATTTTCTCTTCACGCTTAAATGCAAATAAATTTCCGGTCGTTATCGACTGGTTAAGTAAAGGGTTAATTAAACCAGAAAAATTAATTACCCATACGTTTGATTTCCAGCATGTTGCTGATGCCATTAGTTTATTTGAACAGGATCAAAAACATTGCTGCAAAGTCTTACTCACTTTTTCTGAATAATACCAATAACGGCGAGTAAGTAGTACGCATCTTACCTCTTTTTTAGAGATAACCATTATGACAATAGAAAAACACGAAAGAAGCACTAAGGATTTGGTGAAAGCAGCAGTATCGGGATGGCTGGGCACTGCGCTTGAATTTATGGATTTCCAGTTATATTCGCTCGGCGCAGCGTTAGTGTTTCATGAAATATTTTTTCCTGAATCATCAACGGCAATGGCGTTAATTTTGGCAATGGGAACCTACGGTGCAGGTTATGTGGCGCGTATTGTCGGAGCATTTATTTTCGGCAAAATGGGCGACAGAATAGGGCGTAAAAAAGTGCTCTTTATTACCATCACCATGATGGGGATCTGTACCACCTTAATTGGAGTGTTACCGACCTATGCACAGATTGGTGTTTTTGCACCCATCTTGCTGGTGACGCTGCGTATTATTCAGGGGTTGGGTGCAGGTGCGGAAATTTCCGGTGCCGGTACGATGCTGGCGGAATATGCGCCAAAAGGTAAGCGCGGAATTATCTCCTCATTTGTAGCTATGGGAACTAACTGCGGAACCTTGAGCGCAACGGCAATCTGGGCCTTTATGTTCTTCATTCTCAGTAAAGAGGAACTGCTGGCGTGGGGATGGCGTATACCGTTCCTGGCGAGCGTTGTCGTGATGGTCTTTGCTATCTGGTTGCGTATGAATCTGAAAGAAAGCCCGGTCTTTGAGAAAGTTAACGACAGCAACCAACCGACAGCAAAACCTGCACCTGCTGGTAGCATGTTCCAGAGCAAATCCTTCTGGCTGGCAACAGGACTGCGTTTTGGTCAGGCAGGTAACTCCGGGTTAATTCAGACTTTCCTTGCAGGCTATTTAGTACAGACGTTATTGTTTAACAAAGCAATTCCAACAGATGCATTGATGATCAGTTCGATTCTCGGCTTTATGACCATTCCGTTCCTTGGTTGGTTATCCGATAAAATTGGTCGCCGGATCCCGTATATTATTATGAATACCTCCGCGATTGTGCTGGCATGGCCAATGCTTTCTATCATCGTAGATAAAAGCTATGCCCCGAGCACCATTATGGTTGCACTGATTGTGATTCATAACTGTGCGGTGCTGGGATTATTTGCTCTGGAAAACATTACCATGGCAGAAATGTTCGGCTGTAAAAACCGCTTTACCCGGATGGCTATTTCAAAAGAAATTGGTGGTCTTATCGCTTCCGGTTTTGGTCCTATCCTGGCAGGTATTTTCTGCACCATGACGGAATCCTGGTATCCAATCGCCATTATGATCATGGCATATTCAGTGATTGGTTTAATCTCTGCGCTGAAAATGCCAGAAGTGAAAGACCGTGATTTAAGTGCGCTGGAAGACGCTGCGGAAGATCAACCGCGTGTTGTAAGAGCTGCGCAACCTTCCAGAAGTCTGTAAATCCTCAATCCCTTCTCTTACCGGAGAGGGGATTTTTATCCATATAACAAAACATGTAGCTTGCCATATTTAAATTTAAGGAATTGTTATGGGAAATAATTTGTTATCAGCAAAAGCGACACTCCCTGTTTATGATCGTAATAACCTGGCCCCAAGAATTGTTCATTTAGGCTTTGGTGCATTTCACCGTGCGCATCAGGGCGTGTATGCCGATATTCTTGCTACAGAACATTTCAGTGACTGGGGATATTATGAGGTCAACTTAATCGGTGGCGAACAGCAAATTGCCGATTTACAACAGCAAGATAATCTTTATACCGTTGCGGAAATGTCGGCCGATGCGTGGACGGCTCGCGTCGTTGGCGTCGTTAAAAAAGCCTTGCACGTACAGATAGATGGCTTAGAAACCGTGTTGGCTGCGATGTGTGAACCGCAAATCGCGATTGTCTCTCTGACAATCACCGAAAAAGGGTATTTCCACTCTCCGGCGACCGGACAGTTAATGCTCGATCACCCGATGGTCGCTGCCGACGTGCAAAATCCCCACCAGCCGAAAACAGCAACAGGGGTGATTGTTGAGGCGCTGGCTCGCCGTAAAGCGGCAGGACTTCCCGCATTTACCGTCATGTCATGTGACAACATGCCAGAAAACGGTCATGTTATGCGTGACGTTGTCACTTCCTACGCGCAAGCCGTTGATGTAAAACTGGCACAATGGATCGAAGATAACGTGACTTTCCCATCAACAATGGTGGACCGTATTGTGCCCGCAGTGACAGAGGATACGCTGGCGAAAATCGAACAGCTTACCGGTGTGCGCGATCCTGCTGGCGTTGCCTGTGAACCTTTCCGCCAGTGGGTAATCGAAGATAATTTTGTTGCCGGACGTCCGGAATGGGAAAAAGCGGGAGCCGAACTGGTTAGCGATGTACTGCCTTATGAAGAGATGAAGTTGCGCATGCTCAACGGCAGTCATTCATTCCTGGCGTATTTGGGTTATCTTGCCGGATATCAGCACATTAATGACTGTATGGAAGATGAACATTATCGTTATGCGGCGTATGGCTTGATGTTGCAGGAACAAGCGCCGACGCTGAAAGTGCAGGGCGTTGATTTGCAAGATTACGCTAACCGATTAATTGAACGCTATAGCAACCCGGCGTTACGTCATCGAACCTGGCAGATTGCGATGGATGGCAGCCAGAAATTGCCACAGCGGATGTTGGATTCTGTTCGCTGGCATCTGGCGCATGACAGCAAGTTCGATCTGCTGGCGCTGGGCGTCGCGGGTTGGATGCGTTATGTCGGTGGTGTTGATGAACAGGGAAATCCGATAGAAATCAGTGACCCACTGTTACCTGTTATTCAGAAGGCTGTACAAAGTAGTGCCGAAGGGAAAGCGCGCGTCCAGTCATTGCTGGCGATTAAGGCGATTTTTGGTGGTGATTTGCCAGACAATAGCTTGTTTACTGCAAAAGTGACGGAAGCGTACTTGTCTTTATTAGCGCATGGCGCGAAAGCGACCGTGGCAAAATATTCCGTGAAGTAAAAAAAGCAATGCCGCCATCGGCGGCATTCACACGCTTAGTTCATGCCGAGACGAATCAGGTCCAGTGGTGCCAGTTTCTCTTCACAACCTTCAACAACTACGGTTTTTCCGCGGCGGATTTGCTCAGCGGTCAGACCTTCAGTATCAATCGACAGGATCTTGCCAGTGTGACCGGTGCCGCTAACCATAACACGGCTGCCAGTGGTGATTGCGTTACGGTTACGATCGTAGGTCGTCATAGGTGTTTTCTCCTTTCTGATTTACAGTCGAAGCCCACGTAACGGGCGCAATATAAATACTCCTGTCGAGTGAAATATTTTTTGTTTTTGATCAAGCTCACATCTTTTTTGATGCATGCATGAGCCATAAGGCGGGGGTAAAGACTCTCATCCCGGATGGGATGAGAGGAAATGAATTACTCTTCGCTAAACCAGTCGCTATTTTCCTGGCGGATCTGGCGCACGGATTCGCTGATTTCCTGCAAATGTTGCGTCATTGCACGTTCTACCGCATCGCCATCACGTTTTTGCAGGGCAGAGAAAATATCAAGATGCTGGCGTAACAGCATTTCTGGTGGAGAAACGTGGTCGAAACTCATATAGCGCACGCGATCAACGGTTGCTTTCAGGTTCTCAATGGTATCCCACGCCAGTTGACAGTCGGCAATCTGCGTCAAGAGTTGATGGAAGTTGTCATCAAGTTCAAAAAAATCATCCAGTTGCTTGCGCTCAATGGCAATGCGTTGCTGGTGAAGATTTTGTTCCAGTTGGTAGCACTGGCTTTCGGTAATCATGCTCGCCGCCCGACGCGCCACCGCGCACTCAATGGCCTGACGGATAAAACTGCCGTTGCGCACCTGGGCCATGGAAATTTTGTTGACGTAGCTGCCACGCTGCGGACGAATTTGAATCAGGCCGTTTTCCGCCAGTTTAATAAAGGCTTCACGAACCGGCTGGCGTGACACATTGAAACGAACAGAAACTTCTTTTTCCGACAACGGTGTGCCTGGAGCAATCAGGCAATGGACAATGTCGCGACGAAGGATACGATAAATCTGCTGATTGACAGGCTGTGTGGGATTAAGTTGCGTTTCGACGGTCATTCGTTCTTGCTTGTGAGTGAGTTAACTGCATGAGTCTACCACTTTTTTGTGACAAGCAATAACCCGGCAGTTAAGCCGGGTATAAAAATTACTGACGGTGGACATTCAGTCCGGCATAGCTTTGGGTAACCGGCATCATTTCCAGGGTATTGATATTGACGTGAGCAGGCAGCGTTGACACCCACCAGACGGCTTCGCTGACATCCTCTGGCGTCAATGCAACGGTATTTTGATAGGTTTTTTCCGCTTTACCGTCATCGCCTTTAAAGCGGACATTGGAAAACTCGGTGCCACCCACCAGACCCGGTTCGATGTCGGTGACGCGCACCGCCGTACCATGCAGATCCGTACGCAGATTCAGGCTAAACTGACGAACAAACGCTTTCGTCGCACCGTAAACGTTACCACCGGCATACGGCCAGCTACCTGCCGTTGAGCCAATGTTAATAATATGACCATGATTACGTTCAACCATACCCGGTAAGACGGCGCGCGTCATATATACCAGGCCTTTATTGTTGGTATCAATCATCGTTTCCCAGTCTTCAACGCTGGCTTTATGCGCAGGCTCCATGCCCAACGCCAGGCCGGCATTATTTACCAGGATATCAATATTGCTCCACTCGGCAGGGAGCGATGCCAGCATCTCTTCAATAGCGGCGCGGTTGCGAACGTCCAGTTGGGCGATGTACAGATTATCTCCCAGTTCGTCTTTTAACTCCTGCAACCGTTCCTGGCGACGGCCAGTGGCGATAACTTTATGCCCTTGTTGAATAAAACGACGAGTAATGCATTCACCAAAACCTGCCGTTGCTCCAGTTACTAAAACGATCATCTCACTGTTCCTCAACGCTTTTGTGTGTCAATAACATAGCACGTGATGCTTAAGAGCGGGTAATACTGGTTTGCAAGATTGCACTCCGTTATCAGTAAGCCTACGCTATGGAACACCTCGCGTTCAGGAGAAGAAAATGACAACAATGAATCCTTTCCTTGTGCAAAGCACACTGCCGTATCTGGCTCCCCATTTTGATCAAATTGCCAATCATCACTATCGCCCGGCATTCGATGAGGGAATGCTGCAAAAGCGGGCAGAAATTGCTGCCATCGCGCTTAACCCGCAAACACCTGATTTCAACAATACTATTCTGGCACTGGAACAAAGCGGAGAATTACTTACCCGCGTTACCAGCGTCTTTTTTGCGATGACTGCGGCGCATACCAATGATGAATTACAGCGTCTTGACGAGCAGTTTTCCGCTGAACTGGCGGAACTGGCTAATGATATCTATCTGAATGGTGAATTATTCGCGCGGGTAGATGCTGTCTGGCAACGCCGTGAATCTCTGGGGCTTGATAGTGAATCCATCCGCCTGGTGGAGGTGATTCATCAACGTTTTGTCCTTGCCGGAGCCAAGCTTGCGCATGCTGATAAAGCAAAATTAAAAGTACTGAATACAGAAGCTGCGACCCTGACCAGCCAGTTTAACCAGCGATTACTGGCAGCAAATAAATCCGGCGGTCTGGTTGTGAACGATATCGCGCAACTGGCAGGAATGAGTGAGCAAGAGATTGCGCTGGCGGCAGAGGCGGCTCGCGAGAAAGGTCTGGATAACAAATGGCTGATTCCGCTGCTGAATACCACCCAACAACCGGCGCTTGCCGAAATGCGCGATCGTGCGACGCGTGAAAAACTGTTTATTGCGGGCTGGACGCGAGCGGAAAAAAATGATGCCAATGATACCCGCGCTATCATTCAACGTCTGGTGGAGATCCGTGCACAACAGGCTACATTACTCGGTTTTCCTCATTATGCCGCATGGAAAATCGCCGATCAGATGGCAAAAACACCTGAAGCAGCACTCAACTTTATGCGGGAAATTGTTCCAGCGGCGCGTCAACGTGCGAGCGATGAATTAGCCTCCATACAGGCGGTTATTGATAAGCAGCAGGGCGGGTTTAGCGCGCAGCCGTGGGACTGGGCATTTTATGCCGAACAGGTCCGGCGGGAGAAATTTGATCTTGATGAGGCGCAGCTCAAGCCATATTTTGAATTAAACACGGTGTTGAATGAAGGTGTATTCTGGACCGCGAATCAGCTCTTCGGTATTAAGTTTGTCGAACGTTTTGATATTCCTGTCTACCATCCTGACGTTCGGGTGTGGGAAATTTTTGATCATAATGGCGTGGGGCTGGCGTTATTTTACGGTGATTTCTTCGCCCGTGATTCAAAAAGCGGCGGTGCATGGATGGGCAATTTTGTTGAGCAATCAACGCTTAATGAAACGCATCCGGTAATTTATAACGTCTGCAATTATCAGAAACCCGCTGCCGGTGAGCCTGCGTTGTTACTCTGGGATGATGTCATAACCTTATTCCATGAATTTGGTCATACGCTGCACGGCCTTTTTGCCCGCCAGCGTTATGCCACGCTCTCCGGCACCAACACGCCGCGTGATTTTGTCGAATTTCCGTCGCAGATCAACGAACACTGGGCAACGCATCCGCAGGTATTCGCTCGCTACGCCCGGCATTATCAGAGCGGGGCAGCAATGCCTGACGAACTGCAACAGAAAATGCGTAATGCCAGCCTGTTCAACAAAGGGTATGAGATGAGCGAACTGCTTAGCGCCGCACTTCTCGATATGCGCTGGCATTGCCTGGAAGAAAACGAAGCAATGCAGGATGTCGATGATTTCGAATTGCGGGCGCTGGTGGCGGAAAATATGGATCTTCCTGCTATACCGCCACGCTATCGCAGCAGTTATTTCGCCCATATTTTTGGTGGCGGATATGCCGCAGGTTATTACGCTTATCTGTGGACGCAAATGTTGGCCGATGATGGTTATCAGTGGTTTGTTGAGCAGGGCGGATTAACGCGTGAAAATGGGCTGCGTTTTCGCGAGGCGATCCTTTCCAGAGGTAACAGCGAAGATCTGGAACGCCTGTATCGACAATGGCGCGGTAAGGCACCTCAGATTATGCCGATGCTGCAACATCGTGGCTTGAACATATAAACACCACCAATGGCTGTCCTGGAGATATCGCCAGGCCAGCCTGGTTATAGCAGTAACTGCAGCAGCTGGGCGAGGGCAAACCTCACCGCTAAAGCTAATACCGTTTCGCAGTCGCCAGCAAAATGTATAACCGCAGTGTAGTTCTGGCCTTTAATATGCCACGCGAACCAGACGGTACCCGCTGGCGTACCATCTTCACCTCCCTCCGGTCCGCCGTAGCCGGTAATGGCAATACTGACATCAGCATCCGCACGCTCTATGGCACCGGTTGCCATTTCTGCTGCCACTTTCTCACTCACCGCAGAATATCGTTCAAGAGATTGCTGGCTTACGCTGAGGATTTTCATCTTTGCCTGATCGGTGAAAGTAACAAAGCCTGCACCGTAAAATTTGGGTGTATCTTCAGCTGCACACAGGGCGCTAGCCAACTTACCGCCGGTGCATGATTCGGCGGTAGTTAAGCGTAATTGATCCGCGATAAGTCTTTGACTCAACGCGGATGTCAGGTTTTCAATAGTGTCGGTATCTGCAAGTTGTACAATTTTATTTCTATTAATGTTCACTGTTTTTTATCCACGCTTTTATATGTAAAGGTGATTTGCTTTTTCTGTATGCTCGTCCAATATAATAATTTCCAAACATATAAATCCGATTATTCTGAAAATATGTTTAAGACTTTTCAATCTTCTTAACTTTAGTGAGTTAAACTCTCTGAATATTTGACAGCTAGTTGGCTGATTTTAAATGCCTTATAACAATTGGCAGTATTCTTATTTGGCAATTATAAAAATAGCAACCAGACTTAATAAGTCAAACCAAACGCAATTAAGGAGTCAGTATGAAATTTCAGCCCATTGTATTAGCAAGTTTTCTTGTCATGCCTTATGCGTTGGCAGATGACCAGGGCGGTTTAAAACAGGATGCAGCGCCACCGCCGTCTCATGCAATAGAAGATGGCTATCGCGGAACCGATGATGCAAAAAAAATGACCGTTGATTTCGCAAAAACCATGCACGATGGCGCTTCGGTTTCACTACGCGGTAATTTGATTTCTCACAAAGGAGAAGACCGTTACGTTTTTCGCGATAAGAGCGGTGAAATTAATGTTGTTATTCCTGCGGCCGTTTTTGATGGACGAGAAGTTCAGCCGGACCAGATGATCAACATTAGCGGCAGTCTGGATAAGAAAAGCGCGCCGGCCGTCGTTCGGGTCACTCATTTGCAGAAATAAAAATAAATTAGCCCGATGGCCTGAACTACTGGGCCATTAGGGTATTGGGTTATGCTTTTTGTCATCCTTTTATTTACGATAATGCAGAGGTAATTTACAGAATTAAACACTTTTTTATCCGCTGATTTTGTTTTAAATCACAATGTTATCTCAGAGATGAATCATAACTTCGGATTTCTATGAAAATATTGACGTAATTTTGCTTTTCTCTCGTTAGAATAGCGCGCACAAGGAACTGTGAAAAAGGAGTGGCAATGATCAAGAAGACAACGGAAATTGATGCCATCTTGTTAAATCTCAATAAGGCTATCGATGCCCACTACCAGTGGCTGGTGAGTATGTTTCACAGCGTGGTCGCGAGAGATGCCAGTAAGCCAGAAATAACGGATAACCATTCTTATGGACTGTGCCAGTTTGGTCGGTGGATTGATCATCTGGGGCCACTCGATAACGATGAATTACCTTACGTTCGGCTAATGGATTCTGCCCATCAACATATGCATAACTGTGGTCGGGAATTAATGCTGGCTATTGTTGAAAATCACTGGCAGGACGCGCATTTCGACGCCTTTCAGGAGGGGTTGCTTTCTTTTACTGCGGCATTAACCGATTACAAAATTTATTTGCTGACGATCCGTAGCAATATGGATGTTTTGACGGGATTGCCGGGGCGTCGGGTTCTTGATGAATCCTTTGATCATCAGTTACGCAACGCTGAGCCTCTGAATCTTTATTTAATGTTGTTGGATATTGACCGATTTAAATTGGTTAATGATACCTACGGGCATTTAATCGGCGATGTAGTATTACGCACCCTGGCAACTTACTTAGCCAGTTGGACGCGTGATTACGAAACGGTTTATCGCTACGGGGGCGAAGAATTTATCATTATTGTCAAAGCGGCTAATGATGAAGAAGCATGTCGTGCAGGTGTCAGAATTTGCCAGTTAGTCGATAACCATGCCATCTCACATTCTGAAGGGCATATCAACATTACCGTGACAGCAGGTGTGAGTCGCGCATTTCCTGAAGAGCCTCTGGATGTGGTCATTGGAAGAGCAGACCGGGCAATGTATGAGGGTAAGCAAACCGGAAGAAATCGCTGCATGTTTATTGACGAACAAAATGTGATTAACCGAGTTTAAGCTCCGTTTAACATTCATTGAGAAAACTGATGCTACTGTGTCAACGATCCGTTATCAGTGCAGGAAAATGCCTGTTAGCGTAAAAGCAAAACACAAATCTATCCATGCAAGCATTCACCGCCGGTTTACTGGCGGTTTTTTTTCGCCGTCATAAAAATCAGGCCCCTTGTACACAACTGTAACAAGGGGCCGGTTAGGTGAGGGATTATCTCCGTTCATTAGTCATCCCATTTGTGGCTGAAATACGCGGCCAGAAAACCAGAAAATAAAATTATTCCCAGTACGGCCATAAAAACATTCATATTACCCAGCATTATTTGCCTCCGTTTATGGTGTGGTGTGTTTCCTCGCTTACCTTAATTTTCATCTCAATGAGAAAGATATTAGCAGAGGTAACCTAAACGAAGGCTGAATTAAATTTTTATTGTGTTCGACTTAAATCAACAAAGCGCGGGCTGCCCCCACGGTTTTGCACGAATCCCTTTTAACATCAGCACCCACGCAGCAATGATCACCAACGCTAAGATGATAAACAGCGAGGAAGGCGGCAGGTTGGTTAGCACTAGGCCACTCACTAATGGGTTAATTGCGGCACCAAGCCAGCCTAAAGACTGGGCGGAAAAATAGCTGGCTTTCATTCCTGGCGGCGCAATATGGTCAATCAACATATACTCGCCCGGCGCATAAATGATTTCACCGACAGTAAATACCGCAGCTGACATACCCCACAATAGCAGGCTGTTTCCGGAAAAAATAAAACCGACCAGACCGATGACGAAACAGAGGGTGCCTGCTGTCATCAGCGCGCGGATGTTAGCCGGGTTAAGTCGGCGGCCCACGGAATATTGCAACGTAACTACCATGGCGGCATTCACCGGAAGAACAACCGCGACCACCTTTTCGGCAAAATCACCATCAGCAATCACCATCACATATTGTGAAATGCATGAAGCAAATGCGCCACTAACAAAAGAAGCCAGAAAGCCAGAGCAGGTAAACCACAACAGTGCCTTATCTTGTAATAAAACTTTCGGCGACCAGACACTGCCTGTTTCCGTGGCGATGATTTTCTCGCTGCGCTTTACCCAAATTTGAATGAAAAACATGGGAAACGCAGAGCAGATAGCGGCCAGCCAAAAGGGCAGATTGATGCTCTGCATGACCAACAGCGTGCCGAGTGGCGGGCCGACGGTCCAGCCAATATTGAGCATGGTGTAGTTGATCGAGAAGATCTTCGTTTTGCTGGTGGATGAAAGATTGTCGGCAAACCAGGCTTTCAACACTGTGGCAAAAACGGAATAGGCGCAGTTGATGAGTGCGAAAAAAAGTACCACCAGCGTGACGCTGTCAACCAGGGGAATAGCAATAAAACCGCTGGCGAAGGCCGTAATTGCCAGTAACATATAGCGTTTCTTGTCGAACTTATCCGCCAGGATACCAAAACCGAGGCTAAAAACGACGCCAATAGTGAGCGCAATTGTCATCGCATAACCAATGAGATCGACACTCAGGCTGTATTGACGACTTAAGTAAATGGTCATAAATGGCAGCGTAGCGCCGCGTCCGATGGTTAATAACAACGACGAGGCAAGAAGGGCGCTGGTAGAGCGTCGTAGGGATAAGTTCATTTGTCTGTCCGGCAGTGCGTTTCGTTATGTTTTGTTTTAGAGATGTAAAGAAATAGCATGGCAAAAATCCGAAGTATAGCGACTTATTTGCGCATTAATGCCGTCGTAACCGGCGACTAACGAATCAACTGTTAAAGAAAAGTAAATTCAGCTAAGTTGATTGCTTACAAAAGATGAAATTCAGAGGCGGTAGAATGTCGCGAAAAGATGGGGTGTTGGCGCTACTGGTAGTGGTCGTATGGGGGCTAAATTTTGTGGTCATCAAAGTGGGGCTTCATAACATGCCACCGCTGATGCTGGCCGGTTTGCGCTTTATGCTGGTCGCCTTCCCGGCAATCTTTTTCGTGGCACGACCAAAAGTACCGCTGAATTTACTGCTGGGGTATGGTTTAACCATCAGTTTTGCACAGTTTGCCTTTCTCTTCTGCGCCATTAACTTCGGTATGCCGGCTGGACTGGCCTCGCTGGTCTTACAGGCTCAGGCGTTTTTTACTATCGTGCTCGGTGCTTTTACTTTTGGCGAACGGCTGCACGGTAAGCAACTGGCGGGGATTGCGTTAGCGATTTTTGGCGTACTGGTGTTAATCGAAGATAGCTTTAACGGTCAGCATGTGGCGATGCTCGGTTTTATTTTGACTCTGGCAGCGGCATTTAGTTGGGCGAGTGGCAATATCTTCAACAAAAAGATCATGTCTCATTCATCCCGTCCGGCGGTAATGTCTCTGGTCGTCTGGAGCGCATTAATCCCGATAATTCCGTTTTTTGTCGCCTCGCTCATTCTCGATGGCTCCGGAAAAATGATTCACAGTCTGGTCACTATCGACATGACCACCATTCTGGCGTTGATGTATCTGGCATTTGTAGCGACGATAGTTGGCTACGGGATTTGGGGTACGCTGCTTGGACGCTATGAAACATGGCGTGTCGCACCATTATCATTACTGGTGCCGGTAGTCGGTCTGGCAAGTGCAGCGTTACTGCTGGATGAACGCTTAACAGGTCTGCAATTCTTAGGGGCTGTGCTCATTATGGCCGGACTGTATATCAATGTATTTGGTTTGCAGTGGCGTAAAGCGGTGAAGGTAAGAGGTTAACAAGCCCCGATATGCCGGGGCCTGAATATACTACATGGCTTGTTGGTTATAATAGGGCACGCCCAGCGCATCCGATTTGTCACTGCCTGTACCCATGTGATTTAAATCGAACGGTGGTTGTTCCTGCGATGGGGGAACAACCACCACATCGCCACAGGAAGTAACGAGCGGTTGCTGGGTTTGTTCCGCAACGCCCTGCGCGGAAAAGAGAATAAGCGCAGCTGCTATTGCGGATAAAAGCGGTTTCATAATTGCCTCAGTGACGTTGTCACGTTTTCAACTAGCTGTTGTAATGGTTTAATGGATGTAAAAAGCGCGATTCGCCCTGCATATTGGTCATCCGGTATTTATGCGGCGGAACATCAAAGTAATTTTTGAAGGTTCGGGTCAGAGTTTGTTGCGACTCGAAGCCATATCGTTCTGCCAGATAGAGTATCGGCTCGTTACTTTCCTTCAGCTTTTGCGCGATTTCCGTCATCTTACGGCTGCGGATGTATTGGCCTAATGAATGACCGGTTTCTTTTTTAAACATCCGTTGCAGGTGCCATTTAGAGTAACCCGAACGCTCTGACACTTTCTCCAGTGACAGTGGCGATTCCAGGTTGTCCTCGATCCAGTCCAAAATGCTATGAATGGTAATAGCGTCAGTATTGCGTCTGGACATCGTCATACCTCTTTTTTGTTTACGGCAGGACTTTCTTAAGCAAATGCTCAAGTGTTGCCACTTCGTCCGCCGTCAGGTTTTTTGTTAATTCTTGATGCAGGTCCTGGCCAACTAATTGATGGCATTGTTCACATATTGCCGCGCCGCTGGTGGTAAGTTTTACCAGTACGCCGCGCTTATCATTCGGGTTCGGCAACCTTTCTACCCAGCCTTTACAGACCAGGCGATCCAGCATACGGGTCAGTGCTCCCAGGTCGACCGACAACACTTTTTTCAGTTCAACCGGAGTAATACACGCCGCGCAGCGGATAGAGCAGAGCACCTTAAACTGTGCCGCGGTAATATCCAGCGGAGACAGATACTCGTTAAGCAGACGATCTTTCTTCTGATTAACCATATGGATTAAGCGACCCAATGGAATAATTTCATTGAACAGATCGCTGGTACTTTTCACATTAGTTGCCCTGGCAAGTAATTAGTTGCAGGGGATAATATTGCCCAGGCAAGTATAAGTCAAATGAATGAATTGACCGATGCCACGTTTTGCTAAATCGGTTCAAGTTTTGGTCAATGCGATGCAAGGTTAGCTAAAGAGTGACACTTTATCCTTGTTTACCCCTTATACTTTTCGCTGATAACCCAGATACACAGGATAACAACCACCAATGTTAGATTTGTTTAAAGCAATTGGCCTGGGGCTGGTGGTGTTACTGCCGTTAGCTAACCCATTAACAACTGTCGCGTTATTTCTTGGCCTGGCAGGCAACATGAACAGTGCCGAACGTAATCGTCAGTCGTTGATGGCCTCGGTGTACGTATTTGCCATCATGATGGTGGCGTATTACGCCGGGCAACTGGTGATGGATACATTTGGCATTTCGATTCCCGGTCTGCGAATTGCAGGCGGCTTAATCGTTGCGTTTATCGGTTTTCGGATGCTCTTTCCGCAACAGAAAGCGATTGATTCACCGGAGGCGAAAAGCAAGTCGGAAGAGCTGGAAGATGAACCCAGTGCCAATATTGCTTTTGTACCACTGGCAATGCCAAGTACCGCCGGTCCGGGAACCATTGCGATGATTATTAGCTCGGCGTCCACAGTGCGTCAGAGTTCAACCTTCGCTGATTGGGTACTGATGGTTGCGCCGCCGCTGATCTTTTTCCTGGTGGCGGTTATTTTGTGGGGAAGCCTACGCAGCTCCGGCG
This sequence comes from Shigella dysenteriae, assembly GCF_022354085.1. Classification (NCBI taxonomy): domain Bacteria; kingdom Pseudomonadati; phylum Pseudomonadota; class Gammaproteobacteria; order Enterobacterales; family Enterobacteriaceae; genus Shigella; species Shigella dysenteriae. Next base: position 2,417,338 of record NZ_CP055055.1, on the reverse strand, counting down.
CAATTATGCGGCTGGTGGGCAAGGGTGGCATTGAAGCGATCTCCCGCCTGATGGGGTTCCTGCTGGTATGTATGGGTGTGCAGTTTATTATTAACGGCATCCTGGAAATCATTAAAACGTATCATTAAAAAAGGCCCGAATGGGCCTTTCAACTATTGCGTCTGTTCTTCGAGTGTCACTGGCCAGCGGCGAAATATAATGATTGACCATATTAACGCGGCAAAAGCAGGCACCGCGCCCACATAACCAATCATCGACATTGACCAGTGCAGACTCACCTGATTACCTACCAACGCACCCGCCCCGATTCCAATATTAAATATCCCGGAGAATAGCGCCATCGCGACGTCGGTGGCATCTGGTGCCAGCGCCAGCACTTTAACCTGCATACCAAGCCCGATGATCATCATCGCGATCCCCCAGAAAATACTCAGCACCCCGAGGTGTATTTCACTGTTCGCCGCAGGTAGCAGCAGTGCCAGACACACCAGCAACAGCGCAATCGCCGTACTCACCAACGCAGACGCATACTGATTACCCAGTTTCCCGAAAATCACGCTGCCAATAATGCCCGCACCACCGAGTAATAACAGTAATGCCGTGGCAAAGTTGGCGCTGAATCCCGCAATGTTTTGCACAAAAGGCTCAATATAGCTGTATGCCGTGTAATGGGCGGTGACAACCACCACAGTTAACAAATAAATGCTCATCAATGCCGGGCGGCGGAACAATAGCGGGAGGCTTTTCAATGAACCGGAATGCTCACTGGGCAGTAAGGGAAGTAACTTAATCAGGCACAAAAGGGTAACAAGCGCCCCGATACCAATCGCGAAGAAGGTCATTCGCCAACCGAAATACTGCCCCACAATGCGCCCGAGAGGTAATCCTAATACCATTGCCAGTGCTGTACCTGTGGCAATTAAACTCAATGCCTGTGCTCGCTTCCCGGCCGGAGCCATACGGATCGCCAGGGACGCCGTAATCGACCAGAAAATCGCATGTGCAAAAGCCACACCAATGCGACTGATCACCAGAACGGTAAAGCTCCACGATAAAAACGACAGTACGTGGCTGGCAATAAACACCACAAACAGGCAGATCAGTAATTTGCGCCGTTCAACCTGGCTGGTCATTAGCATAAAAGGCAATGACATTAGCGCTACTACCCATGCGTAAATGGTCAACATAATGCCGACCTGAGCGGTTTGCATGTGAAAACTTTGCGCAATGTCAGAGAGTAGGCCAACAGGGACAAATTCGGTGGTGTTGAAGATGAAGGCGGCGACTGCCAGCGTAACGACCCGTAGCCACGCCACTTTGCGGGAAACAGTGTTTGTTGTCATAACAGATTATCGGGTGAGTTGCGAAAAAGTGATGAAATGATCTTAAAACGGTTAATGATGTGAATACAATGCATTTGTGATCTGGATCGCGTTTTCCGTTTCTCTGACGCTGATTCTTTCACGCGTCAGAGAGACGGTAAACATCACGGTTTAATGACGATCAGGAATGTCTGGCGTTTTGGAGGTTGCGGGTATAGGTGGTCTGACAGGGGAGCGAGGCCTGTTTTTCACCAGGTCTTCATGAGTAACTTTTGGCGGTGTTTCATTTTTTACAAAAAGTTTGAGGGTCTTGCGCGCCATATGTTTGATAATTTTATCATCACTTAATGATGCTGGCATCAACACGTTATTCAAATCACTTTCATTGGGATTCATAAATTGGTGATAGTGCAATAACATACTGGCGAAAAATAAAAACAAGTCCTGAAAATGAGGAGATTCTTGTTCTGCTAAAAGGGATAAAAAGCAGATGCAGACTTCGGGTAGTACATGTTTGTTAGAACCTAATGAATCCATCAGGCTTTGCAATAAATCCTCTTTTAATTCGCTGTCCGTTATGTCGAGAATGGCGGTGATCAAGTTAGGATCTTTATTGACGAACCATCTGTGAACCTCAGAGTTATTCCATAATCGGGGGAGTATAACAAAATTACCGCGAGAGATAAAATTCAGGACAAGCAAATCAAACTGGCGTAAGTAATCTGCAGCGGTATGGTGATCCGGAGGCAGGGGTTCAATATGTGGTGTATGCGCTCTTTTGATGGGAACGCCAGGGTTTATCATTGGAAATTGTTCAATAAAATCATTCAGAAACAGAAAGAGCACACGCTCGACGCCGGTCTGAAATACGCGCCCCATAGTGACAGGCTTTGGGTTGGGAGCGCAAAAAATATTAATTTCTCCATCATGGCGGAAATTATCTAAATAAATAGGGCTTAAATTTATTACTACCTGAAATTCAATATTTTCTTTGTGTCTTCCATTCCTGGCGGGATAAGTGAGTTTAAACTGAACCTTTTCATTGTATAGCGTGTCGTTACCCCGAAAAGAAGTCCTCTGAATATATGATAAGTTGTCAAGGTTATTAAATATCTTTTTTGTGGCTGAGTTGATGTTTAAAGACGTGCGCCACTCTTCATTACATATTATTGTACTAAGTGCATCAATAAAATCCTTTAAAACTTCTTTTACCTGCGGTGCAATATTACGAACGGGAAAATCATCAGGAAGAGATATGTAATTGCTGATGCTTACTGGCGTAACCATATTTGCCCCATATAGTCATAAGTCATCGGAACATCACTATATAGAGCATATTAGCCGCAAGAACTATCAAAAATAGCTCATTGGTAACCCTGTTTTGTCGAGTCAGGCACATCCAGTAGTTGAATAAATGCCTCGAGCGGACGCGTTTTCGCACCACGACGCCAGACCAGCCAGGTTGTTAGCCAACGCCATTGCTCAGCTAACGGCCACGCTTCAACCTGGTGATGCCCCGGCATACTTTCCAGCATAGAGCGCGGAATAAGCGCAATACCTGCTCCTGCGACCACACAGGCCAACATTCCGTGATAAGACTCCATCTCATGGATAGTTCCCGGAGCGGCACCGTCAGCATGAAACCAGCTCTCGAAGTGGCGACGATACGAACAATTGGCGCGGAAGGCATAAATGTTACTGCCATTAACCTGACTGGCACGGATTACTGGCGCATGACCTTGTGGCGTGACGATCATCAGCTCCTCGCGGTATACCGGTATCCCGTCAATGGCAGTATGGTTAATGGGTCCATCAATAAACGCCGCATTAAGTTTTCCCTCCAGCACACCTTCCAGCATAGTGCCGGAAGGGCCGGTGGAAAGTGAAAACTGAATTTTGGGATAACGACGGTTGAATTCCGCCAGCGTGGCCGGAATGCGAACTGCTGCGGTGCTTTCCAGCGAACCCAGAGAAAATAAACCTTGCGGCTCATCGCCAGCGACAACGCTCCGCGCTTCATCCACTAACGCGAGAATTTGTTGGCTATAGCGTAAAAAGTTATGCCCGGCAGGAGATAGACGTAAACGCTGATTCTCGCGAATAAACAGATCTACCCCCAGTTCTGTTTCCAGCTGGCGTAGACGGGTAGTGAGATTCGACGGCACGCGATGCACTATTGCTGCAGCCTGCGTAATGCTGCCAGCTTCGGCAACCGCGTTGAACATCTCCAGTTGGGTCAGATCCATAATATTCTCGATTCGTGAATAAGTGGCTTAATATTATTCATTTTAAAGCAAGAGTAAATCTGCGTATCTTCATACCATGACTCATAAAGGAGATACCCCGATGACCATTACTCCGGCAACTCATGCAATTTCGATAAATCCTGCCACGGGTGAACAACTTTCTGTGCTGCCGCGGGCTGGCGCTGATGATATCGAAAACGCACTTCAGCTGGCGGCAGCAGGCTTTCGTGACTGGCGCGAGACAAATATAGATTATCGTGCTGAAAAACTGCGTGATATCGGTAAGGCTCTGCGCGCCCGTAGCGAAGAAATGGCGCAAATGATCACCCGCGAAATGGGCAAACCAATCAACCAGGCGCGCGCTGAAGTGGCGAAATCGGCGAATTTGTGTGACTGGTATGCAGAACATGGTCCGGCAATGCTGAAGGCGGAACCTACGCTGGTGGAAAATCAGCAGGCAGTTATTGAGTATCGACCGTTGGGGACGATTCTGGCGATTATGCCGTGGAATTTTCCGTTATGGCAGGTGATGCGTGGCGCTGTTCCCATCATTCTTGCAGGTAACGGCTACTTACTTAAACATGCGCCGAATGTGATGGGCTGTGCACAGCTCATTGCCCAGGTGTTTAAAGATGCGGGAATCCCACAAGGCGTATATGGCTGGCTGAATGCCCACAACGACGGTGTCAGTCAGATGATTAAAGACTCGCGCATTGCTGCTGTCACGGTGACCGGAAGTGTTCGTGCGGGAGCGGCTATTGGTGCACAGGCTGGAGCGGCACTGAAAAAATGCGTACTGGAACTGGGCGGTTCGGATCCATTTATTGTGCTTAACGATGCCGATCTGGAACTGGCGGTTAAAGCGGCGGTAGCCGGACGTTATCAGAATACCGGACAGGTTTGTGCAGCGGCAAAACGCTTTATTATCGAAGAGGGAATTGCTTCGGCATTTACCGAACGTTTTGTGGCAGCTGCGGCAGCCTTGAAAATGGGCGATCCCCGTGACGAAGAGAACGCTCTCGGACCAATGGCTCGTTTCGATTTACGTGATGAGCTGCATCATCAGGTGGAGAAAACCCTGGCGCAGGGTGCGCGTTTGTTACTGGGCGGGGAAAAGATGGCTGGGGCAGGTAACTACTATCCGCCAACGGTTCTGGCGAATGTTACCCCAGAAATGACCGCGTTTCGGGAAGAAATGTTTGGCCCCGTTGCGGCAATCACCGTTGCGAAAGATGCAGAACATGCGCTGGAACTGGCTAATGATAGTGAGTTCGGCCTTTCAGCGACCATTTTTACCACCGACGAAACACAGGCCAGACAGATGGCGGCACGTCTGGAATGCGGTGGGGTGTTTATCAATGGTTATTGTGCCAGCGATGCGCGAGTGGCCTTTGGTGGCGTGAAAAAGAGTGGCTTTGGTCGTGAGCTTTCCCATTTCGGCTTACACGAATTCTGTAATATCCAGACGGTGTGGAAAGACCGGATCTGACGCGACATATTCAGCTCTGATATACTCGCAGGTCTTTTCAGACCTGCGGTCCAGGAGTAGAAAGTGGCAGTCGCCATGGATAATGCAATTTTAGAAAACATCTTGCGGCAAGTGCGGCCGCTCATTGGTCAGGGTAAAGTCGCGGATTATATTCCGGCGCTGGCTACAGTAGACGGTTCCCGATTGGGCATTGCTATCTGTACCGTTGACGGACAGCTTTTTCAGGCCGGAGACGCGCAAGAACGTTTTTCCATTCAGTCTATTTCCAAAGTGCTGAGTCTCGTTGTCGCCATGCGTCATTACTCCGAAGAGGAAATCTGGCAACGCGTCGGCAAAGATCCGTCTGGATCACCGTTCAATTCTTTAGTGCAACTGGAAATGGAGCAGGGTATTCCGCGTAATCCGTTTATTAATGCTGGTGCGCTGGTGGTCTGCGATATGTTGCAAGGGCGATTAAGCGCACCACGGCAACGTATGCTGGAAGTCGTGCGCGGCTTAAGCGGTGTGTCTGATATTTCCTACGATACGGTGGTAGCGCGTTCCGAATTTGAACATTCCGCGCGAAATGCGGCTATCGCCTGGCTGATGAAGTCGTTTGGCAATTTCCATCATGACGTGACAACCGTTCTGCAAAACTATTTTCATTACTGCGCTCTGAAAATGAGCTGTGTAGAGCTGGCCCGGACGTTTGTCTTTCTGGCTAATCAGGGGAAAGCTATTCATATTGATGAACCTGTGGTGACGCCAATGCAGGCACGGCAAATTAACGCGCTGATGGCGACCAGTGGTATGTACCAGAACGCGGGGGAGTTTGCCTGGCGGGTGGGACTACCGGCGAAATCTGGCGTTGGTGGCGGTATTGTGGCGATTGTTCCGCATGAAATGGCCATCGCAGTCTGGAGTCCGGAACTGGATGATGCAGGTAACTCGCTTGCGGGTATCGCCGTCCTTGAACAATTGACGAAACAGTTAGGGCGTTCGGTTTATTAATGCAGTCTCTCGATACACTCTTCGCGCGTTTATCCCGTTCAAAATTTCGATCTCGCTTTCGTTTGGGCATGAAAGAGCGTCAGTATTGTCTGGAGAAAGGCGCGCCAGTCATCGAACAACATGCGGCGGATTTTGTCGCTAAACGTCTTGCTCCGGCATTACCGGCTAATGACGGTAAGCAAACCCCCATGCGCGGGCATCCGGTGTTTATCGCTCAGCACGCCACCGCGACCTGCTGTCGCGGTTGTCTGGCTAAGTGGCATAACATTCCGCAGGGTGTTTCGCTAAGCGAAGAACAACAACGTTATATCGTGGCGGTAATCTATCACTGGCTGGTTGTACAGATGAATCAGCCATGAGAATTGCGGAAAACGACAAAATAGCATTCCCAGGGTACCTTTATTTGCCGCCGCTGTCAGCGAACATGCTATCCTTTATGAGAATTTACTTATTACGTTGAGATAATTGCCACCCGCAATTGTATGGACAGATAATTAATGCATGTACACCCCATTTCAACTTTCCGTGTGTTCCAGGAAGGTCATCTGCTACGTAATAGCATCGCTATCTTTGCGCTAACCACGCTGTTCTATTTTATTGGTGCAGAGTTACGGCTGGTTCACGAACTTTCTCTTTTCTGGCCGCTGAATGGCGTAATGGCGGGGGTGTTTGCCCGCTATGTCTGGCTTAATCGACTGCATTACTATGCGATCAGTTATGTGGCGATGCTGGTTTATGATGCCATAACCACCGAATGGGGACTGGTTTCACTGGTTATCAATTTCTCCAATATGATGTTTATTGTTACCGTCGCCTTACTGGTCGTGCGGGATAAGCGTCTGGGGAAAAATAAGTATGAGCCAGTAAGTGCCTTACGGCTATTTAATTACTGTCTCATTGCCGCATTATTATGCGCTATTGTCGGGGCGATTGGTTCGGTCAGTATTGATAGTCTGGATTTCTGGCCTTTGCTTGCGGACTGGTTCAGTGAGCAATTCTCAACGGGCGTTTTGATCGTGCCTTGTATGCTGACGTTGGCTATTCCTGGAGTGCTGCCGCGCTTTAAAGCAGAACAGATGATGCCCGCCATCGCGCTTATTGTGTCGGTTATTGCCTCGGTAGTCATTGGCGGAGCGGGGAGTCTGGCGTTCCCGCTGCCTGCATTAATCTGGTGTGCAGTGCGCTATACGCCGCAGGTAACATGTCTGTTGACCTTTGTCACCGGTGCGGTGGAAATCGTACTGGTGGCAAATTCGGTGATTGATATCTCGGTCGGTTCGCCGTTCTCCATTCCGGAAATGTTCTCCGCACGTCTCGGTATTGCCACGATGGCGATATGCCCAATTATGGTTTCTTTTAGCGTGGCAGCGATCAATTCGCTAATGAAGCAAGTTGCGCTGCGAGCCGACTTTGATTTTCTGACTCAGGTTTACTCACGGTCCGGTCTTTATGAGGCGCTGAAAAGTCCATCGCTGAAACAGACACAACATCTGACGGTCATGCTGCTTGATATCGACTATTTCAAAAGCATTAACGATAACTATGGACATGAATGTGGCGATAAAGTGTTAAGCGTGTTTGCCCGGCATATTCAGAAGATTGTCGGTGATAAGGGGCTGGTGGCGCGCATGGGCGGCGAAGAATTTGCTGTTGCAGTGCCGTCGGTGAATCCTGTCGATGGTCTGCTAATGGCGGAAAAAATCCGTAAAGGCGTTGAACTGCAACCATTCACCTGGCAACAAAAAACGCTTTATCTCACGGTAAGTATTGGCGTCGGTAGTGGTCGCGCATCGTACCGAACGCTGACCGATGATTTTAATAAATTGATGGTCGAAGCCGATACGTGTCTGTATCGCTCGAAGAAAGATGGGCGCAACCGTACCAGCACTATGCGTTACGGTGAGGAAGTTGTCTGACATCTTTATTCATTCCGCGCGATTTGAATGCAATGTGTTCTACCACTTTATGATCCAGGAAAAGGCGTATTTCCTCGATTAAACCATGATCCGCGCCACACTTTTCTCATAAAACTGCTCATTAATCATCAGGAGTTGATCAAAACAGGGGTTCGGCGTATTAAAGTTTGCTAACCTGTCGTACCAATTCAAACAGGTTGTATGACTAATCAGAAGGGAACCCATTGTGAAAACACTAAATCGTCGCGATTTTCCCGGTGCACAGTATCCAGAACGTATCATTCAGTTTGGTGAAGGTAACTTCCTGCGCGCCTTTGTTGACTGGCAAATCGATCTCCTGAATGAGCACACCGATCTGAATTCTGGTGTGGTCGTTGTTCGTCCGATTGAAACTTCATTCCCGCCGTCACTGAGCACGCAGGATGGTCTGTACACCACCATTATCCGTGGCCTGAATGAGAAGGGGGAAGCGGTCAGCGACGCGCGTCTGATTCGCTCGGTTAATCGTGAAATCAGCGTCTACAGTGAATACGATGAATTCCTGAAACTGGCGCACAACCCGGAAATACGCTTTGTTTTCTCTAACACCACCGAAGCGGGTATCAGCTACCATGCGGGCGATAAATTCGATGACGCGCCAGCGGTAAGCTATCCGGCAAAACTGACCCGTCTGCTGTTCGAACGCTTTAGCCATTTCAACGGTGCGCTGGATAAAGGTTGGATCATCATTCCGTGTGAGTTGATTGACTACAATGGCGACGCGTTGCGTGAACTGGTGCTGCGCTATGCGCAAGAGTGGGCACTGCCAGAAGCATTTATTCAATGGCTGGATCAGGCTAACAGCTTCTGTTCTACGCTGGTGGACCGTATCGTTACCGGTTATCCGCGCGATGAAGTGGCTAAACTGGAAGAAGAACTGGGTTATCACGATGGTTTTCTCGACACCGCTGAACACTTTTACCTGTTTGTGATTCAGGGACCGAAATCCTTAGCGACTGAACTGCGTCTGGACAAATATCCGCTCAACGTGCTGATTGTTGACGATATTAAACCGTACAAAGAACGCAAAGTGGCAATCCTCAACGGTGCGCACACCGCGCTGGTGCCGGTGGCGTTCCAGGCAGGGCTGGATACCGTAGGTGAAGCGATGAACGATGCTGAAATTTGCGCATTCGTTGAAAAAGCTATCTACGAAGAAATTATTCCGGTACTGGATTTGCCTCGTGATGAACTGGAATCTTTCGCCAGTGCAGTCACCGGGCGTTTCCGTAACCCGTACATTAAGCATCAGCTGCTGTCTATCGCGCTCAACGGTATGACCAAGTTCCGCACTCGCATCCTGCCGCAGCTGCTGGCAGGGCAGAAGGCAAAAGGCACACTTCCGGCGCGCCTTACTTTCGCATTAGCGGCATTGATTGCCTTCTATCGCGGTGAGCGTAACGGAGAAACATATCCGGTACAGGACGATGCACACTGGCTGGAACGTTATCAGCAACTCTGGAGCCAGCATCGTGACCGTGTTATCGGCACCCAGGAACTGGTAGCGATTGTTTTGGCAGAAAAAGACCACTGGGAGCAGGACCTGACGCAAGTGCCTGGTCTGGTCGAGCAGGTTGCTAATGACCTGGATGCGATTCTTGAAAAAGGGATGCGCGAAGCTGTACGTCCGTTGTGCTAATAACACCGTTACTTCTGAACCCGGTTTCGACCGGGTTTCTTATTTCACTATATTAGTTACAACATCCTATGTGCCTTTATCATTAACAGATGCCACATGCAGCGCCTGTTAATGTTGTAAGCTTGTAGGTAATTTGTAAGTAGCGTCTTGAGAATGTGATCGTAATCACGTTTAATAGGGCGACTTTTTCACGCCTGAAGATAACCATGATTGTTCGTCCACAACAACACTGGCTGCGCCGTATTTTTGTCTGGCACGGCTCAGTATTATCCAAGATATCATCGCGCTTACTACTCAATTTTCTCTTTTCTATCGCTGTTATTTTCATGCTGCCCTGGTACACGCATCTGGGCATCAAATTCACCCTCGCACCGTTCAGCATTCTCGGTGTCGCCATCGCCATTTTTCTTGGTTTTCGTAATAATGCCGGGTACGCCCGTTACGTTGAAGCGCGAAAACTTTGGGGGCAGTTGATGATTGCCTCACGGTCGTTACTGCGCGAGGTAAAAACGACATTGCCGGATTCGGCAAGTGTAAGGGAGTTTGCCCGGTTGCAAATCGCCTTCGCCCACTGTTTACGCATGACATTACGCAAACAGCCACAGGCGGAAGTGCTGGCTCATTATCTCAAGACTGAAGATCTTCAGCCTGTACTGGCTTCGAACTCTCCAGCTAACCGTATCTTGTTAATAATGGGGGAGTGGTTGGCGGTTCAGCGCCGCAATGGGCAGCTTTCAGATATCCTGTTTATTAGCCTCAACGATCGGCTTAATGATATTTCAGCGGTTCTGGCAGGCTGTGAGCGCATTGCCTACACGCCAATTCCCTTTGCCTACACCCTGATTTTGCATCGTACCGTTTATCTGTTTTGTATCATGCTGCCGTTCGCGCTGGTCGTGGACCTGCATTACATGACGCCTTTTATCTCTGTGCTGATTTCCTACACTTTTATTTCGCTGGATTGTCTGGCGGAAGAACTGGAAGATCCGTTCGGTACTGAAAACAATGATTTACCGCTGGATGCCATCTGCAACGCTATTGAAATTGACCTGTTACAGATGAACGATGAAGCAGAAATTCCAGCAAAAATTCTTCCCGATCGTCATTACCAGCTGACGTGATAATTACTCCGTACGGCGGGCAACAATAAACAGACGCGGAAATGCCAGCAGTATCTGTTCGTTCTCTTGCAGTGGATACTGCTCTTCCAGCATCTGATGGTAGCGCGTAAGAAAAAGCTGCTGTTCGCTCTCGGTCAGATCCTGTAACCACGGACGTAATCCAGTGGCGGTCACCCAATCGATAATCGCCTGGTGCGACGGCATCTGGTGATAGTAGGTGGTTCGCCAGATATCGACCTCACATCCGGCTTCGCTCAAAATATCGTAGTAAGCATGAACGCCAGCCAACGGCTCACGCCCGCGATCCGGGTAGTTTTGTTCCCAGGCAACTTCGCGCATGAGCACATGGGTCGGCTCCAGCCAGTTATCTGGCATCTGTACTGCCAGCACGCCCTGCGGATTAAGTAAAGAAACCAGATGAGGAAACAATTCGTAGTGGTCGGGCAGCCATTGCAGTGAGGCATTAGCAAAAATCAGATCGAGTGCCTGTACCGGTTGCCAGTTGCGGATGTCTGCTTCCACGAACTGGCAGTCTGGCAAAGCACTGCGCGCTTCAGCAATCATCGCCGGAGACGAGTCGATGCCTGTTATCCTGGCCGCAGGCCAACGTTGGTTTAGAAGGGCGGTGCTGTTACCTGGGCCACAGCCAAGATCGGCAACATATTCGACATTTTCCAGCGGCACTCTGGCAAGCAGCTCCACCGCCGGACGCGATCGTTCAGCGGAAAAGTGCAAATATAAAGAGGGGTTCCAGTCAGACATTTTTTTACTCCCGTCAGCGCGTTACCCCAATTGTAGATAAAACTGATGAATTCGCCTCACGGCATCAACCCATTGAACAGACGTTTTTTACGCGGCCCGGTCATTAAAGATTCCAGTTTCGCGACACAGGTTTTGTAGTGGGGCGTGGTTTTATGGAATGCCACTGCGTCTTCATCTTTATAGGCTTCGTAGATATAAAAGCGCGAATTCACTTCCGGGTCCTGTAAGACATCGAAGCGCAAATTGCCTTCTTCCTGTACAGAGCCCAGGTGGTTCTGGCGAAAAACTTCGATAAACTCGTCAATCTTGTCTTCATGAACGTTAATTTCAACCAGTGTGACGTGCATAATTCTTCTCCTTAAATCCGCAGTTACTGTTTTTCACTCAGATAGAGTTCATATGCCCGATCAGCCGTTTCGTTATGGTGAACCACCGCCTGTACGGCTTTCATCATCGCCACCGGATGGTCAGACTGGAAAATATTACGCCCCATATCCACACCAGAAGCGCCCTGATCGATAGCCTGCCAGCACATTTCCAGCGCCTCGCGCTCCGGTAATTTTTTACCGCCAGCAATAACAATGGGTACCGGACATCCGGCAACAATCCGTTCAAAACCTTTTTCGACATAATAGGTTTTGATAATTTGCGCCCCCATTTCAGCGGCGATTCGAGTCGCGAGCGAGAAATAACGCTGATCGCGCACCATATCTTTGCCCACGCCAGTCACGGCCATGGTCGGCATTCCCACTTTCATTCCGGCATCAACCAGCTGAATAATATTTTTGATCGACTGATGTTCATATTCGCTGCCGATATAAACCTGCGCCGCCACCGCGCAACTGTTCAGGCGCACGGCATCATCCATCGATAACGCCACGGCTTCATTACTTAATTCCGCCAGAATAGAGTTCGCACCTGACGCCCGCAGTACCACTGGCTTATTGGTCGCCGGTGGAACTACGCTGCGCAAAATGCCGCGCGTACACATTAATACATCGGCATGTTCAAACAGCGGGGCGATATTTATATCAATGCGTTCAAGTCCGGTAGTCGGCCCCTGAAAATAACCATGATCAAAGGCCAGCATCACGGTATTACCCGTTTTCGGATTAAATATCCGCGATAAGCGTGACTGCATTCCCCAATCCAGCGCACCGCAACCTTTCAGGGTAAAAGGGATATTTTTTTGCGGTTGATCGGTACGAAAATCTTTACCATCTTTAATATCGTCTAAATCTGCCATAACTTACTCCGGTTAAGTAATGCACATCAGAAATCGTATTTGCCGATATTCTCTTTGTTGAATATCACGCGCTCCGGTAACAGTACGATGCCATTACCATCCGCTTCGTAGTCATAGCCCTGAACGCTGTTTGGCGAGACTTCCACCTGACCTACGCCCTGGATATCCAGCTTGTCGCCCGTTTTCATTGATCCTTTTTTCAATAATGCATCCGCGACATACACTGAAATTTTGCCTTGCTGAACCACATCCCACAGGCCAAATTCTTTCACCGTGCCGCGTTCCACATATGGACGCATCACGTTTGGCGTACTGAATCCGACAATCGCAACTTTGTCATTTTTCAGGTTTTCTGCGGCTTGTGCGGCAGCGGGCAGGGCGTTGGCATCGGGGGCGATAATGGCGTCGAGATCGCTATACGCTTTTAATATTCCTTCTGCGGTTTGTAACGATTTAGTGGCATCGTTATAGCCAAACTGCGTAGTGACAATTTCCCAGCCAGGATGCTCTTTGGCGATTTTCGCTTTCGCTTCTTTCACCCACTGGTTTTGGTCCGTAACGGTGGGGCTGGAATAAAAAAATGCGATTTTGGCTTTGTCTTTATTCACCTGACGCGCTGCCATATCCACCAACATACCTCCCAACTGGGCGGGCGTTCCCTGATTAATGTAGTAAGAGCGGCACTCCGGTTTAGTATCAGAGTCCCAGGTCAGCACTCTCACACCACGTTGCATGGCGCGTTTCAGTGCCGGACACAAGCCATCAGGCGAAACCGCAGAAACGATAATGGCGTTATAACCCTGATTGACGAAGTTATTAATCAACTGTACCTGACCAGAAACACTGGGTTCTGTCGGCCCGTCGTAGGTCACATCAACGCCCAGCTCTTTACCCGCTTGTTGTGCGCCGTTGCCACCGCTGGTAAAAAATCCCACGCCAACCAGTTTGGGAATAAATGCAATACGCTCTGCGGCCTGCACATTCATAGAGATTGCGGCAATGCCAAGAGCGCTAAGTAAGGCGATTTTCTTAAAGCGATGAAGTGTCATGAAGATATCCTTTATGGCAATGGGTTATTGGCCCGACGCGCCAGCCACTCTTTAATTTGCTGGCGATGCAGGCTAACGGAACGACCTACGACAACGACGATAAGTAGCGCACCGGAAAGGGCGCTGGACACCTGATTTGGCACTCCTGCCATTTGCAAACCTTGTTGCAAATATCCCACTAATAAAACCGCAATGGCGGTGCCGATAATGGAACCGGAACCACCATAAATATTGGCCCCGCCAAGCACCACGGCGGTGATGGCGGGCATCAGAAACGACGCACCGAGATCGGAACGTGCTGAACCAAAATACGACACCAGCAGCACAGCGGCGACCGCAGACGCCAGCCCCGTCATGGCATAGAGCGCACATAAGGTGCGGTTAACTGGAATCGCACTATAAAGTGCCACGCGCGGGCTTTGCCCAATCAAAAACACGTTACGTCCGGCATGGGTTTTATGCAGCCAGAGCCAGAAAACGAGGAGACATATCAGGAAGATAATCAGCGGAACGGGGAGTCCCAGCACATCCAGGTTAGCGAAATCTGTAAACGCCATCGGGAATCCACCAATACCTTCGTACCCCGTCGCTCCGGCCATCCCGGAAAGCAGTAGGGCGCTTCCGGCAAACAGATACAGCGTGCCAAGCGTAATCACCAGCGGGTTAACTTTGGTATAGATAATTAATCCGGCGTTGATCAGCCCGCACAATGCGCCGAGCAGTAAGGTCAGGAGAATCGCCAGCGGCATCGGCACACCACTTTGAAACAGTACGCCCAATGCAATGGCGCAGAGGCCGATGGTCGAACCAAACGAAATATCGATCCCGCCACTGACAATCACCATCGTCAGCGGTAGGGCGACAATGCCAATGCAGATAAAGTCACTGGTGCTGAACAGCAACATATTGAGATCTAACATCCGCGGGTTAATTGCACCAAATGAGACAATCTCAATAACAAGCAGTGCGGCAAGAGCCAGTTCCCAACCGTAGCGAATACGCATTATGCAGCCTCCCGTTTTTTACCTGACGAAGCGGGTTTAACGGATGGCGGTGGCGTCATAAAGCGGGCATATTTTTGCCGCCGCAGATTACGTTCCAGCGCACAACGCAGGCGTCCATCAAACACCAGCACCGCCAGCAGAACCAGACCCGCGATAAAATCATTCCACCATGCCGGAATGCGCAACAGCACCAGTACGCTATCGATCTGCGTCAGGAACCATGCGCCGAGTACCGCACCGATGATCGCACCGGAACCGCCGAGCAAACTAATGCCGCCCAGCACGCAGGCTGCAATTGCTTTCATCTCCAGCCCGGTACCGGTCTGGTTGGGGATAAAACCAATCTGCGAAGCAAACACAATCCCCGCCAGTGCCGCCATGCAGCCGTTCAACGAAAATGCCACAATGCGAATGGCTTCCGTACGAACGCCCAGTTGACGAGCGCCCTGTAAATTATCGCCCGTGGCATAAAAACTGCGTCCAAACGCCGTCTTTGCCAGCAGCCAGGCCATAAATGCCACCAGAATTATCGTCAACCAACCTATCGCGGAAACGCCAAACAGTAGCGGGGCGGAGAGCTGTTTCAGTTCGGCGGGTAACCCCTCAATCCATTTACCGCCAGTCCACAGCAACATGATGCCTCTGTACAACCCTAACGTGCCAAGGGTGGCAACAATGGCAGGGATTTTTAGCCACGCGACCAGGACACCGTTGAAAAATCCCGCGAGCAAACCA
Source organism: Shigella dysenteriae (assembly GCF_022354085.1). NCBI lineage: Bacteria > Pseudomonadati > Pseudomonadota > Gammaproteobacteria > Enterobacterales > Enterobacteriaceae > Shigella > Shigella dysenteriae. The sequence continues at coordinate 2,401,780 of NZ_CP055055.1, read as the reverse complement.
AGCAGTAAAGTCGCGACACAAGCAACAGGTAGTGAATACCCCGCGTTCAGTAACATCCCCAACAGCACCGCGCACATTCCGGTAATCGAACCCACTGAAACATCAATATTGCGCGTAAGCATCACCAGCGTCGCGCCCATTGCCAGCAGGATCAGGATTTGCGCGCTGCTATAAACCATGGTCAGCGTTTGCACACTTAAATACTGGCGGTCGAGAAAACCGGGTAATACAAACAGCAGCACCACCGCCAGCAGTGCCGTGATTTCACGGTTGTTCTGAATAAACTTCAGCATGACGCCTCCTGACGCTGACTATAGCCGAAGGCAACGCGCATAATAGTCTCGACATTAATATCGCGCCGGTCAGTGCAGAGTGGGTAATTTCGCCCTGATGCATCACATACACACGATCTGCCATCAGTTCGATCTCTTCCAGGTCGGAGGAGATAAGCAGCACAGCCACATTTTGTGCGGCGATGCTGCGTAACAGCTGGTAGATATCATTACGGGCCGAGACATCCACGCCGCGCGTCGGCTCATCGACAATCAATACTTGCGGCGAAGCTTCCAGACATTTGGCAATGAGGATTTTTTGCTGGTTACCACCGGATAATGTCCGTGCAGCTTGTTCCGGTTGGTTATATTTAATATTCAGCGCCCGACGATAACGTTCCAGGGTGGCATTATCTTTCGCGGTTTTCGCCCAGAATCCACGAAGGTTATGAGTAAGGGCGCAGACGTTCCAGGCCAGCGAAGCATCGAGATTCAGTCCGGATGACTGGCGATCTTCCGGCAGATAAACCAGACCGCGCAGTAAACGTTCTCCAGTGGAGAATCTATTGATCTCTTTATCATTCAGCATAATGCGTCCGCCACGCAAAGTACGTAGACCATAGAGCGTCTCGGCCAGTTCTGTGCGTCCGGCACCCACCAGCCCAGCCAGACCCAGAATTTCTCCGGCATTTAGCGTCATGCTGACATTCCTGAAACCTTCGCCAGTCAGATTTTCCAGTGTCAGCACCGACGTTCCTGCGGCATGTTGTGGGCGGTTGCCAGGTAACTCCAGCCATAATTTTTGGCTGGCAGAGAGCGATTTTTCCCGTACCGCTGGGGTGATGGCCTGAATAATGTCGTCGGTAGACAGTTCGCTGGTTTTGCCGCTTAAGGCGATGGTTCCGTCGCGCATCACGCTAATTCGATCGGCAATCTGGCGAATTTCCGGCAGCTTATGCGAGATAAAAACAATACCCACGCCAGTAGCAAGCAGCTCTTGCAAGCGACTAAACAAGCGTTCGGTTTCCGCAGGGGTAAGCGAGGCGGTAGGTTCATCGAGGATCAGAATCCGCGAGTCGCGCATCAGCCCGCGGAGGATTTCCACCATTTGGCGATCGGCGACATCCAGCGATCCTGCCAGACTATGCAGATCAAACTGGCAGCCCAGCGCCGCCAGCAAGTTCTTCATTTTCTGCATGGAGAGCTGTTTTTTTGCCAGCCCAAACAGGATGTTTTCTTTTATCGACAGGCTTGGGAAAAGCAGCGGTTCCTGGGGAACGAGATAAATACCCAGCTGATGAGCATGAACTGGCGTTAATCTGGTGTAGTTGCTGCCCCCAATCTCCAGCGTACCGCTATCAGCAGGGGTAATACCGGCAATAATCTTCATTAACGTCGATTTACCGGCACCATTGCCGCCGAGCAGGGCGTGGACCTCCCCCTGATGCAACGTAAAATCGATGCCTTTCAGGACATTGACCCCTGAATACTGTTTATAAACCGAGCGGGCGCAAAGTAGCGGTAACGCGCGGGTATCACTCGTTTGCATATTTCCCCCGTTCAGTTTTGCTGGTGAGTTTTGAACAAATGTATTTCTGCTGTTAATTTGTTCATAACCTTAGGTGGACATTGCACATATTTCCGACGAATAGATCACAATTTATGCTATTTTGATTTTCACGGTTGCGTTTGTTCATGCTCGTAGAGTCAAACTGTGGTTGCCATCACAGATATAAATGCGCAAGAACTGAACAATTGCATTAAAGATTTAAATATGTTCAAAGTGAAGAATGAATTATGACAATCAACGATTCGGTAATTTCAGAACAGGGAATGTGTGAAGAAGAACAGGTCGCGCGGATCGCGTGGTTTTACTATCACGACGGGCTGACCCAGAGCGAGATCAGCGATCGTCTCGGCCTGACACGTTTGAAAGTGTCGCGATTACTGGAGAAAGGGCATCAGTCCGGCATTATTCGCGTACAGATTAATTCTCGCTTTGAAGGCTGTCTGGAATATGAAACTCAATTACGTCGTCAGTTTTCGCTGCAACATGTCCGGGTGATCCCTGGGCTTGCGGATGCTGATGTCGGCGGGCGACTAGGGATAGGTGCGACGCATATGTTGATGAGTTTACTTCAACCACAACAGATGCTGGCGATTGGTTTTGGCGAGGCAACCATGAATACGCTGCAACGCTTAAGTGGTTTTATTTCGTCACAGCAAATTCGCCTGGTCACGCTCTCCGGTGGCGTCGGTTCTTATATGACGGGTATCGGACAGCTTAATGCGGCGTGCAGTGTGAATATTATTCCGGCTCCGTTGCGGGCATCCTCCGCTGACATTGCCCGTACGCTAAAAAATGAAAATTGCGTCAAAGATGTTCTGTTAGCCGCGCAAGCAGCGGATGTGGCGATTGTCGGCATTGGGGCCGTGAGTCAACAAGACGACGCGACGATCATTCGCTCCGGTTATATCAGCCAGGGCGAACAGTTAATGATTGGCCGAAAAGGGGCGGTTGGCGACATTTTAGGCTACTTTTTTGATGCAAAAGGTGACGTTGTCACGGATATCAAAATACATAACGAACTGATTGGCTTACCTTTAAGCGCGCTGAAGACCATACCCGTCCGGGTTGGCGTGGCAGGGGGAGAAAATAAAGCCGAAGCAATTGCCGCTGCAATGAAAGGCGGTTATATCAACGCACTGGTTACCGATCAGGACACAGCAGCGGCGATTTTACGTAGTTAAATTTGCATGACCTTATTACCGGGAATGATGGAGAACGTATAGAGGAACAGACAGAACGCATAAGCCGAGGATAATCTAATGGCTCGACTCTTTACCCCTTCAGAATCAAAGTACTACCTGATGGCGCTGGATGCAGGCACCGGAAGTATTCGGGCTGTGATATTCGACCTGGAAGGCAATCAAATAGCAGTGGGACAGGCGGAGTGGCGGCATCTGGCAGTACCGGACGTTCCTGGTTCTATGGAATTTGATCTCAACAAAAACTGGCAACTGGCGTGTGAGTGTATGCGCCAGGCGTTGCACAACGCCGGCATAGCCCCGGAGTATATCGCTGCCGTTTCGGCATGTTCGATGCGTGAAGGCATTGTTTTATATAACAATGAAGGAACACCGATCTGGGCCTGCGCCAATGTGGATGCCAGAGCGGCGCGCGAAGTTAGCGAACTTAAAGAACTGCACAACAATACCTTTGAAAACGAAGTTTATCGCGCGACCGGACAAACACTGGCTTTAAGTGCCATCCCCAGATTACTTTGGCTGGCGCACCATCGTTCCGATATTTACCGTCAGGCATCAACCATCACCATGATCAGCGACTGGCTGGCCTATATGCTCAGCGGCGAACTTGCGGTGGATCCCTCTAACGCTGGCACCACGGGACTTCTTGATCTAACCATCCGTGACTGGAAACCTGCATTGCTGGATATGGCTGGCCTGCGTGCCGATATTCTTTCTCCTGTCAAAGAAACCGGCACATTGCTGGGCGTGGTAAGTTCACAAGCGGCGGAACTCTGCGGTCTGAAGGTGGGCACTCCGGTGGTCGTTGGAGGAGGCGACGTGCAGCTTGGTTGCCTGGGGTTAGGCGTTGTGCGTCCGGCACAAACCGCGGTTCTTGGCGGCACATTCTGGCAGCAAGTTGTAAATTTAGCCGCGCCGGTGACAGACCCAGAAATGAACGTGCGCGTTAATCCTCATGTTATTCCTGGCATGGTACAAGCTGAATCTATAAGCTTTTTTACCGGACTCACCATGCGCTGGTTCCGCGATGCTTTCTGTGCCGAAGAAAAACTGATTGCCGAACGTTTAGGCATCGACACCTATACGCTGCTGGAAGAGATGGCCAGTCGGGTGCCGCCTGGGTCGTGGGGCGTAATGCCGATCTTCTCCGACAGAATGCGCTTTAAAACCTGGTATCACGCTGCGCCTTCCTTTATTAATTTGTCCATTGACCCGGATAAATGTAACAAAGCGACATTGTTCCGTGCGCTGGAAGAAAATGCGGCGATTGTATCAGCGTGTAACTTGCAGCAAATTGCTGATTTTTCGAATATTCATCCTTCATCGTTAGTCTTTGCAGGCGGAGGTTCAAAAGGGAAATTATGGAGTCAAATTCTCGCTGATGTCTCGGGATTACCCGTCAATATTCCGGTGGTCAAAGAAGCCACTGCATTAGGATGTGCCATTGCAGCTGGCGTCGGTACCGGAATTTTTTCATCAATGGCAGAAACCGGAGAACGCCTGGTTCGCTGGGAACGGACGCACACACTAGACCCGGAAAAGCATGAACTTTATCAGGATTCACGCGATAAGTGGCAGGCAGTTTATCAGGATCAGCTGGGGCTGGTTGATCATGGACTGACGACGTCGTTATGGAAAGCGCCTGGGTTATAGTTTCATTGACAGCCACATCATGATGACCGTGGCTGTTAGTTTTTGAGTATAGTTATTCTTATTTCCCTTCTTTTAGAGCTGGCTTGTTAAATGCCAGCTTGCAGATTCATCGTTTCATCACCAGTACTATATTCAAGGGAAAATTGCTATTTTTCTTAAAGCATTAAGCATAACCCTTATTTTATAGCGAATATTCCTAAAGGCATTAATGGATGAAAAAGGGGTTTAATAAACTTCGATTTTTAGCAATTAGTGCTATTCTTTGTTAAATATGATGATGATAATTTTCCTATTGAAAGAAACAGTTTTCTTATTAAGCAACAATAACTCATAGTTCATTTTTAAATAAAATAAGAACTATGCAATTTTTAATCTATCAATTCGAAAGCATTAGCAAATTAGCCAAATTGACACCTTCCCACCTCCAACTAACACTCAATACAGACCTCTGACAATTTAATAAGTTTCATTTTTAATGTCTGGCGACTCATCTCTTTCGTGGCTGTATTGTTTGTATATGGAGCGTTTATATGAATAGAATCTATCGCGTGATATGGAATTGCACTCTACAGGTATTTCAGGCCTGCTCGGAATTAACTCGCAGGGTAGGTAAAACATCAACGGTTAATTTGCGAAAATCCTCTGGACTGACAACGAAATTCAGTAGATTGACGCTGGGTGTTTTGCTGGCACTAAGCGGTTCAGTGTCTGGTGCGAGTCTGGAAGTTGATAATGGTCAGATTACCAATATTGATACTGATGTTGCTTATGATGCCTACCTGGTTGGCTGGTATGGCACTGGAGTGCTTAATATTTTGGCTGGCGGTAATGCCTCCTTAACCACTATTACTACCAGCGTCATTGGCGGTAATGAGGATTCGGAGGGTACCGTTAATGTTTTGGGTGGCACCTGGCGATTGTATGATAGCGGAAATAATGCAAGGCCTTTAAATGTGGGTCAATCCGGAACGGGGACGCTGAATATTAAACAGAAGGGTCACGTCGATGGAGGCTATTTAAGATTAGGTACTCAAGCTGCAGGCGTCGGGACGGTTAATGTTGAAGGAGAGGACTCGGTTTTGACGACCGAATTATTCGAAATAGGGAGTTACGGTACGGGCTCATTAAATATTACGGATAAGGGTTACGTCACGAGTTCAATAGTCGCCATTTTAGGATATCAAGCGAACAGTAATGGTAAGGTTGTCGTTGAAAAGGGTGGCGAGTGGCTAATAAAAAATAATGATTCCTCAATTGAATTTCAAATTGGTAATCAAGGAACTGGGGAGGCGACTATTCGCGAGGGTGGGCTGATTACGGCTGAAAATACGATTATCGGTGGCAATGCCACCGGTGTCGGAACCCTGAATGTGCAGGATCAAGACTCTGTCATCACGGTACGCAGACTCTATAATGGATATTTCGGTAATGGCGCAGTCAATATTTCCAATAATGGACTAATTAATAACAAAGAATATTCATTGGTGGGCGTTCAGGACGGTTCCCACGGTGTCGTCAACGTGACCGATAAAGGGCATTGGAATTTCCTCGGAACGGGCGAAGCTTTCCGCTATATCTATATCGGTGATGCTGGCGACGGTGAACTTAATGTCTCGAGTGAAGGCAAAGTAGATTCGGGAATTATCACTGCGGGGATGAAAGAAACAGGCACAGGCAACATTACTGTTAAGGATAAGAACTCCGTTATCACTAATCTCGGAACTAATCTTGGTTATGACGGCCATGGCGAAATGAATATCAGTAATCAGGGGCTTGTTGTCAGCAACGGAGGAAGTTCACTCGGTTATGGAGAAACCGGCGTCGGGAAGGTTAGCATCACCACGGGGGGGATGTGGGAGGTCAATAAGAATGTCTATACCACCATTGGTGTTGCGGGCGTCGGAAACCTCAATATTAGCGATGGCGGTAAGTTTGTATCGCAAAATATTACTTTTTTGGGCGATAAAGCAAGCGGTATCGGCACACTGAACCTGATGGATGCGACATCATCGTTCGATACTGTGGGTATCAATGTCGGTAATTTTGGTAGCGGTATCGTAAATGTCAGTAATGGTGCCACCCTTAATTCAACGGGCTATGGATTTATCGGAGGAAATGCCTCCGGTAAGGGGATAGTTAATATTTCAACGGATAGTCTCTGGAATTTAAAGACATCATCTACTAACGCCCAATTGCTACAGGTCGGTGTATTAGGCACGGGTGAACTGAATATTACCACCGGAGGTATAGTTAAAGCGCGTGATACACAGATAGCTCTCAATGACAAAAGCAAGGGCGACGTGAGGTTGGATGGGCAGAACTCTCTTCTTGAAACATTCAATATGTACGTAGGGACATCTGGTACGGGTACGTTAACCCTGACGAATAGCGGCACGCTGAATGTCGAAGGTGGAGAAGTTTACTTAGGTGTTTTTGAACCTGCTGTAGGAACGCTAAACATTGGTGCAGCTCACGGTGAGGCGGCGGCAGATGCCGGATTTATCACCAACGCGACGAAAGTAGAGTTTGGCTCTGGCGAAGGTGTTTTTGTCTTTAATCATACTAATAACAGTGATGCCGGCTACCAGGTCGATATGCTGATTACAGGTGACGATAAAGACGGAAAAGTGATCCATGATGCAGGCCATACGGTGTTCAATGCAGGGAATACTTATAGCGGTAAAACGCTGGTCAATGACGGCCTCCTGACCATTGCGTCTCATACGGCAGATGGGGTAACGGGCATGGGGTCGAGTGAAGTAACCATTGCAAACCCCGGTACGCTCGACATTCTCGCATCAACGAACAGTGCAGGAGATTACACGCTGACCAATGCGCTCAAAGGCGATGGCTTGATGCGAGTGCAGCTGTCATCCTCCGACAAGATGTTTGGCTTTACCCATGCAACAGGGACTGAATTCGCCGGTGTTGCCCAACTGAAAAACAGTACCTTCACTTTGGAACGCGACAACACCGCAGCGCTTACTCACGCGATGTTGCAGTCTGACATTGAAAATACCACATCGGTAAAAGTTGGAGAGCAATCCATTGGTGGACTGGCCATGAATGGAGGTACCCTCATTTTCGATACGGATATTCCTGCTGCGACGCTCGCGGAGGGATATATCAGCGTCGATACGCTGGTTGTCGGCGCGGGTGACTACACCTGGAAAGGCCGTAACTATCAGGTAAACGGGACGGGCGACGTGCTTATCGACGTGCCTAAACCGTGGAATGATCCTATGGCGAATAACCCTCTGACGACGCTCAATTTGCTGGAACACGATGATAACCATGTCGGCGTTCAACTGGTGAAGGCGCAAACGGTTATTGGGTCGGGTGGCTCATTAACGTTACGTGATTTACAGGGCGACGAGGTGGAAGCGGACAAAACGTTACACATTGCGCAAAACGGAACGGTGGTCGCCGAGGGTGATTATGGATTCCGCCTCACGACCGCACCAGGTGATGGTTTGTACGTTAACTATGGGCTGAAAGCGCTGAACATCCATGGAGGGCAAAAGCTGACGTTAGCCGAACATGGCGGAGCCTATGGCGCAACGGCCGATATGTCGGCAAAAATCGGTGGTGAAGGGGATCTGGCAATCAATACGGTGCGACAGGTTTCGCTTTCCAACGGTCAGAACGACTATCAGGGGGCAACCTACGTTCAGATGGGGACATTACGTACCGATGCGGATGGCGCGCTGGGCAACACCCGGGAACTGAACATCAGCAACGCAGCCATCGTCGATCTTAATGGATCGACGCAGACGGTAGAGACATTCACCGGGCAGATGGGTTCGACTGTTTTGTTCAAAGAAGGGTCGCTGACGGTAAATAAAGGTGGGATCAGTCAGGGTGAACTGACAGGTGGCGGAAACCTGAATGTTACAGGGGGAACGCTGGCTATCGAGGGGCTTAATGCACGCTACAATGCGTTAACCAGCGTTAGCCCAAATGCGGAAGTCAGCCTCGATAATACGCAGGGGTTAGGCAGAGGAAATATTGCCAATGACGGTCTGTTAACGCTAAAAAACGTGACTGGCGAACTGCGTAATAGCATAAGCGGGAAGGGTATCGTGAGCGCAACCGCCAGGACAGATGTAGAGCTGGATGGCGATAATAGCCGCTTTGTGGGGCAATTCAACATTGATACAGGCAGCGCGCTCAGAGTCAACGAGCAGAAAAACCTGGGTGATGCTTCCGTTATCAATAATGGCCTGCTCACCATCTCCACTGAGCGTAGCTGGGCGATGACGCACAGTATCAGCGGTAGCGGTGATGTGACAAAACTGGGTACCGGGATCCTGACTCTTAACAACGATTCCGCGGCGTATCAGGGTACGACGGATATCGTGGGTGGTGAAATTGCTTTCGGTTCCGACTCTGCCCTTAATATGGCAAGTCAGCACATTAATATCCATAACAGCGGTGTGATGTCGGGAAATGTCACCACTGCAGGTGATGTGAACGTTATGCCAGGGGGGACACTGCGTGTCGCTAAAACCACAATCGGCGGCAACCTGGAGAATGGCGGCACGGTTCAAATGAACACTGAAGGAGGAAAACCGGGGAATGTACTGACCGTTAACGGCAACTATACCGGAAACAATGGCCTGATGACGTTCAACGCGACGCTGGGCGGCGATAATTCACCCACCGATAAGATGAACGTGAAAGGCGATACCCAAGGGAACACTCGCGTTCGGGTTGATAACATTGGCGGCGTCGGTGCGCAAACGGTCAACGGTATTGAACTCATTGAGGTTGGCGGTAATTCTGCAGGTAACTTCGCGCTGACCACCGGAACTGTCGAAGCTGGGGCTTACGTCTACACGCTGGCTAAAGGGAAGGGGAATGACGAGAAAAACTGGTATCTGACCAGTAAATGGGACGGCGTAACGCCAGCGGATACACCCGATCCCATCAATAATCCCCCTGTTGTGGATCCGGAAGGCCCATCAGTTTATCGTCCGGAGGCCGGAAGCTATATCAGCAACATTGCCGCAGCCAACTCGCTGTTTAGCCATCGCTTACACGACCGTCTGGGTGAGCCGCAATATACAGATTCACTGCATTCTCAGGATTCAGCAAGCAGTATGTGGATGCGTCATGTCGGGGGGCACGAACGTTCCAGTGCCGGAGACGGCCAGCTAAATACTCAGGCTAACCGCTATGTATTGCAGCTAGGCGGCGATTTGGCGCAGTGGAGTAGCAACGCGCAGGATCGCTGGCATCTTGGCGTGATGGCAGGCTACGCCAATCAGCACAGTAATACTCAGAGTAATCGTGTGGGTTATAAATCGGATGGGCGCATCAGCGGTTACAGCGCTGGGCTGTACGCGACCTGGTATCAGAACGATGCGAATAAGACCGGCGCTTATGTTGACAGCTGGGCGCTGTATAACTGGTTTGATAACAGCGTCAGTTCTGATAACCGTTCTGCTGACGACTATGATTCTCGCGGTGTGACGGCCTCTGTTGAGGGTGGGTATACCTTTGAAGCGGGAACATGTAGCGGCAGCGAAGGGACGCTGAATACCTGGTACGTCCAGCCACAGGCGCAAATCACCTGGATGGGTGTGAAAGATTCTGACCATGCCCGGAAAGACGGAACGCGCATTGAAACGGAAGGCGACGGAAACGTGCAAACGCGACTTGGGGTGAAAACCTACCTGAATAGCCATCACCAGCGTGACGATGGTAAACAGCGTGAGTTCCAGCCTTACATTGAAGCGAACTGGATCAACAATAGCAAAGTCTACGCCGTGAAGATGAATGGTCAAACCGTAAGCCGTGATGGTGCGCGTAATCTCGGTGAAGTACGTACCGGGGTTGAGGCGAAAGTAAATAACAACCTTAGCCTGTGGGGGAATGTCGGTGTGCAACTAGGTGATAAAGGCTATAGCGATACTCAGGGCATGCTGGGAGTGAAATATAGCTGGTAAACAGTATAAGCCGCATGTCGAGATGGCATGCGGCTTAATATTGCCAACTTCAAAAGGCTTTTAAAGCCTCCCTTTTATCCGCGATCGCGGATATCTCAGCGTTTATCCCGTACAGCGGATAAGATGTGTTTCCAGATTGACTTTATCCTCACTAAAGGATAAAACTGATAATATCCCCTTAAGCGGATAAATTTGCTGTGGACGTATGACATGATGAGCTTTCAGAAGATCTATAGCCCAACGCAATTAGCGAATGCAATGAAACTGGTTCGCCAGCAAAATGGCTGGACGCAGAGCGAGCTGGCGAAAAAAATCGGCATTAAGCAGGCGACGATTTCCAATTTCGAAAACAACCCTGACAATACCTCGCTCACGACATTTTTTAAGATTTTACAGTCGCTTGAACTCTCAATGACGCTATGCGACACGAAAAATGCCTCGCCAGAATCAACAGAACAGCAAGATCTGGAGTGGTAATGCCCAAACTAGTCACTTGGATGAACAACCAGCGGGTAGGCGAGTTAACGAAGTTAGCCAACGGCGCGCACACCTTTAAGTATGCACCGGAGTGGTTAGCCAGCCGTTATGCCAGACCGTTGTCACTTTCGCTGCCATTGCAGAGGGGGAATATCACCTCTGATGCCGTATTTAACTTCTTCGATAACTTGTTACCCGATAGCCCGATTGTACGTGACCGGATCGTTAAACGTTATCATGCCAAATCCAGACAACCGTTTGATTTATTGTCAGAAATAGGGCGAGACAGCGTTGGTGCCGTGACGTTAATACCCGAAGACGAAACCGTAACGCGTCCGATAATGGCATGGGAAAAGCTTACTGAAGCCAGACTTGAAGAAGTATTAACGGCTTATAAAGCAGATATCCCGCTAGGCATGATTAGAGAAGAAAATGACTTTCGCATCTCGGTTGCTGGCGCGCAGGAGAAGACAGCGCTGCTCAGAATAGGCAATGACTGGTGCATTCCGAAAGGAATAACGCCGACGACGCACATCATTAAATTACCGATTGGCGAAATCAGGCAGCCCAATGCGACGCTCGATCTCAGCCAAAGCGTTGATAATGAGTATTACTGTCTGCTGCTGGCGAAAGAACTTGGGTTGAATGTTCCGGACGCAGAAATCATTAAAGCGGGAAATGTGCGCGCGTTAGCGGTCGAACGTTTTGACAGGCGTTGGAATGCTGAGCGAACGGTTTTACTTCGCTTGCCACAGGAGGATATGTGTCAGACATTCGGTTTACCTTCATCGGTGAAATATGAATCAGATGGAGGCCCAGGCATCGCGCGGATCATGGCTTTTTTGATGGGGTCCAGCGAGGCGCTGAAAGATCGCTATGATTTTATGAAATTCCAGGTCTTTCAGTGGTTGATTGGCGCAACGGATGGCCATGCAAAAAACTTCTCCGTATTTATTCAGGCTGGCGGCAGTTATCGACTCACGCCATTTTATGACATCATTTCAGCATTTCCGGTCCTTGGCGGTACGGGGATACACATCAGCGATCTCAAACTGGCAATGGGACTTAACGCATCCAAAGGCAAAAAAACGGCAATCGATAAAATTTATCCGCGACATTTTTTGGCGACAGCAAAGGTGCTGAGATTCCCGGAAGTGCAGATGCATGAAATCCTGAGTGACTTTGCCAGAATGATTCCGGCAGCACTGGATAACGTGAAGACTTCATTACCGACAGATTTTCCAGAGAACGTGGTGACGGCAGTTGAAACCAATGTGTTGAGGTTGCACGGTCGGTTAAGCCGAGAATACGGTATTAAGTAAGAGTAAGATATGGGGTTTGGTCGTTGTTAATGAGCAGGACAATCATGACCGCCAACGACTAGATTCTCCCTTGGTTTATGTTTGTCAAGGCCAAGTTCAGATGTCCGGAGCAGGGCAAAGTTCAAATGTCCTCCAATACTCAGTAGATTGCAGAAGTAAATTCATGTGGAGACAGCCTATAACCTAATGGTAAAATTAGATTTTAGCTGTTAGAAGAGGGATGCTATGGCTCTTACGGTGACTGCTGCGTTTAACGAGTTTCAGCGCAATATTGTAAATCTAGATAGCTCTCAGACTGATCGAGCCAGAGCCAGTAGAGATTGGTTATTGGGCAGAATGAACACTTTTCCAAATAATGATGTTTATTTCCCCATAATATACCCTGATATACATACAGGTTTTGGTTCTTTTGCTAGACGCACAAAAATCCGCCCTTTAGATGATATAGATCTTATGTTTGGTCTCGATGGTGATGATTGTGTATACAGCGAGAGTGATGGAAAAATAATAATCACTGCGCGTGAAGGAACCGTTCGCTTAAAATACTATAAGCATGATGGCACAAATTTTATTAACTCTAGAAAAATAATAAACAGTTTTATCTCAAGCCTAAATCAAATTCCGCAGTATGATAAGGCTGATGTAAAAAGAAATCAGGAAGCAGCTACTCTGAAGCTAAAATCCTATGACTGGAATTTTGATATAGTTCCTGCATTCATTACTACTCCAGATTCATTTGGCAAGACATATTATTTAATACCAGATGGGAATGGTCATTGGAAGAAGACAGATCCACGAATTGACAAGCAAAAAGTTACTGATCTTAATGTTAAGCTCTCAGGAAACATGTTAAATGTCATTCGTGTAATAAAATATTGGCAAAAACGTCCGACCATGCCTTCAATGAGTAGTTACTTGTTAGAGACAATGCTACTTAACTACTTCAACGGTCGATCAGAATGTTATCAATGGGTCGATTTAGAGATTGTCAATGTTTTAGGTTACTTAGCCTCTGCTATATTTAGTCCAGTGTACGATCACAAAGGCATACAAGGAAACATAAACAACCTTAGTGATGATGATAAATTAAAGATATCTATTCGCTGTTATCTTGACCAAGGAAAAGCAACGGAAGCCCGTAATTACGAAAGCCAAAATAACCACAGAGCGTCCATTAACAAATGGCAGGATGTTTTTGGTGTCAACTTCCCATCATACGGATGAAAAATGAGTCAAATATTTTTGCGCCAAAATGATAGTAAAAACATTGAGTTACTAATGGCAATGAGGCGGACTTACTCACAGGTTAAATTTGTTAACTGGGTAGTGTTTTTTCTTAGTGTCGTAATGTCTGTCGCTATTGTAATATTTACTACAGTGATAAAGAAAATGGGGCTATTCCCTCATTTGACTATAGCTCCTTATCTCGGTTATTACGGTATAATCGTGTTGGTCATCACAATTATTTTTTCCACAATGATTTCCTCAATGAAAAAATGTGCAGCCACTATTCAGGAAATGTTTGACTGTGATGTCTTACACATTCCATGGAGTGAATTAAAAGTAGGGAAGCCGGTTGGCAGAGAAAATGTCTTTAAGGCTTCAAGGTATTACAAAAAAAGAAACAAAAATGATGAATTTATCAACTGGTATCTAAATAAAGATTACGATGCTAATGAAAACGTATTGGCATTATTATGCCATGCGAAAAATTTTGGCTGGGATAAGGCACAGCGCGATGTAATGAGCAAAATATATTTTACCACTATGTTACTTTCCTTTTTGGTACTCCTTGCATATGGTTTATGGTCTAAATCCTCGTTGGAAGATTTTTTGTTTTATATTGTTTTCATGCTCCCGTTTTTTAGACATGTGATAATGTTATACGTTGAAAACAACAAATCTATTAATCGAATTATGCGTGTTAAAGATTTTATTGAGAAAAAAATACAGAATATAAAGATAAGTGGCATTATAAACGATGACATCTTATCTCATGATTTAAGATCGATTCAGGATGAGGTTTATGCCCATCGATCGACCTCGAATCCTGTGCCCAATTGTCTCCACAGATTCATGCGGAAGAATAATGAGGCTATTTATGATGATTATTTTGAAGAGAACTTGAAAATTTTACCCCGATAGTTAATATACCCGGAGTTATCCTCCGGGTTTTCATATCTGTTTCTTACCAAATATTTCTTCAGATCGTGACTGAAGTTTTACCAGTGCATTGAACATATCGTCCTCATCCAGTGAACGCTGTGATTTCTTCGTCGTGGGGGCTTTTCGCCTGCGTGAAGGGCCGTCACCGGATGGCACTGATTGTGACCGGTTATTATCCCGTTCGGCCTGCACAAGTTGCGCCATCTCCAGCGCACGGCCAAGACGTTTATTGTCCACAATGGCACCCTGATCGATTTCAGACAGTTTGTCATAGGTGGAGTAGGGAAGTGATACGCCATTAAGCCGGAGCTCTTTATGTCCGTCAGGGTAATGCCAGACATCAATGTATTTACCAATCGCCCGACGACTGAACTCATTGTCTTCAATGAGGTAAAGCACTTTGTCGTACTGCACAGTGAGTGATTTCGACACGCGGCGGGCTTCACGCCAAGTAAACACCATATCAAGATCATCATCGACATCCAGTTCCCGATGAACATCGAACTCCTGGCGAGGCGCTTTTGAAAAACGTCGGTTGTAATCGTTCATGAACTCTTCGGCAAATGCGTTAGCAGATTCCATTGTGCTGATGCCCTGAAGCCTGAGTTCCTTGACCAGTCTGTCCTGAAGGGTTAGATGCGCCCGCTCAACACGACCTTTTGCTGCGCTGGTTTCTGCACAGATGGTTTGAATGTTCAGTTCGTGCATCGCACGTCCAAACTGCGTTTCGCCTTCGCCGCCAGTGGCATTTTTATTGTTGATCCTGAAGACACTGGCTTTGTCGCTATAGAGCGCCAGTGGCTTACCATGCATTTCAATATAGCCCCGTGTCGCTTCAAAATAGGTGAAAGTCGATTCAGATTTTACGAAACGAAGCTGCATCAGACGACTGGTGGCGTCATCAACGTAAACCAGTGCTGTACACTTGGGTCCCCGGTTTTCAAACCAGTGATGGTCGCAGCCGTCAATTTGTATGAGTTCACCGGCACAGGCACGTCGGTAACGCGGCTGCTGGATTTTTGGCGCACGTTGCTTACGTGGAACCCAAAGACTGGCCTGAGTCATCAACTTACGAACCGTTTCTTTGGAAATATGAACGCCGTGAACCTCAGCCAGTTTTTCACAGGCCAGAGTCGGACCGAAATCGTTATAGCGTTCGCGAATAATATTCAGCGCGTATGCGGCCAGTCCCTGAGGCAGCTGATTATTGCTGGATTTACCACGACGGCGGCTGGTCATGCCAAGCGGACCATCTTCACGATAACGCGCAAGCAGACGACGGCACTGGCGGTCGGAGATACCAAGCCGCTGCGCTGCCATCTGTGTTGTCAGACGCCGGTCGATGACGTCCTGAATAATCTTGAGTCGGTTAACTTCATCCAAAGTGAAAAACTCCGCTGCGAGAGCCGTCATGGTAATCCTTACTTGATTATACACGCCGGACATCTTAACTTAGCCCAAGGCGGACATTACAACTTTGCTGTTACAATGTTAGTGCGCATAATGTATATTATGTTAAATCGCATCTGAGTGATACGAAGTGATTTTCCGGTAGTCGTTATTCGTTCAGGATTCCAGAACTTAAGCCTCTCCTCTTTCATAATTGGCCTGTGCATGCCGGATATAGGCTGGCTGGTATGCAGATTTGCCGTTTGCCGCATCTTCCCAGCGTTGAAGACTCAAGCTGGCAAACCGCGTGCAAATGAGCACTCCCTCTTTCCATCAACACTTCAGGCAGCTTGCGGGAATGAGTCCACTACGGTATCAGAAATGGCTACGTCTCAATGAAGTCAGGCGAACGATGCTGAATGAACATTACGATGTCACCACAGCAGCCTATGCTGTCGGTTACGAAAGCTTATCCCATTTCAGCCGGGAATATTTGCGGATGTTTGGAGAGTCACCTAAGAGAGATATTACCAGGTTAAGAAAGTCTGTCGGTCAGCTTTAATAAACCCTGCACTTATCTGTTTAGAGCAATTCGGTGTTAGTTACACCAGGCAAACATTAACTATAGCTAATGATTTTTAGCCATATAAACCATTAGTAGCCCTTGACCTTTCCTGACACTTCCCTTGTTCGCAATAATATTCTGTTTAGTCACGGTTTATAAATAACATGCATAATGAAATCGTCATGTTATTTAGCGACATAAAATGTTTTTGCAAATACTCTCTTCAACAAGTGCAGCAATAAACTTGTTGTGATTAGGTGTCCTTGTGATTTAAAGATATTATCGTTCTTCGTGAAATGTAATAACCCTGGAAACTATATTCTCAGGGCAACAACCAATCAAGAATGATTCTTGTTTTATAAGCAATAACAGAATGACTTAATTGTTAACTCTCTTTATTCAGCTACTTAAATATAAATTTTGGAGAATTATGAAACTCAAACATGTTGGTATGATTGTCGTTTCTGTGTTGGCGATGTCGTCTGCTGCGGTAAGCGCAGCCGAGGGTGATGAATCAGTAACGACCACTGTTAATGGCGGTGTTATTCATTTTAAAGGTGAAGTGGTAAATGCCGCTTGTGCGATTGATTCAGAATCAATGAACCAAACGGTTGAGCTGGGTCAGGTTCGTTCTTCTCGCCTGGCTAAAGCGGGTGACCTCAGCTCCGCCGTTGGCTTCAATATCAAGCTGAATGATTGTGATACCAATGTTTCCAGTAATGCAGCTGTTGCATTCCTGGGTACTACTGTCACCAGTAATGACGATACGTTAGCGCTGCAGAGTTCAGCGGCAGGCTCTGCCCAAAATGTCGGTATCCAAATTTTGGACCGTACGGGTGAGGTATTAATACTTGATGGTGCCACTTTTAGCGCTAAAACTGACTTGATTGATGGCACGAATATACTGCCGTTCCAGGCTCGTTATATTGCACTCGGGCAGTCCGTAGCTGGTACTGCAAACGCAGATGCGACCTTCAAAGTTCAATATCTATAATTCAATCTTAAGGTGGCTATACGTCATCTGAAATTGAAACAGGGTGTGTGTGGCATGGCTACGCACACCCGAGCAATTCACCAATGTGAATCTCATTATTAATGAGGAGTAGTTTGTATTTGGAGCGCTATGAAAAATCACATAATATCTAAACTATCAATAAACAACAGTAGTTAAACTTACTGTTATTTAAAATATTTACTTTGTAGCAAGGTTTTCCTATTAAAAGAGAACCAACATTTATTACAAACGCATTAAGTCTGGAAACCCGGCGACTCGCCAATGTATTAGCAACATTTACCGATTGTCTGATGTAACGGTTTTCCCGCTTATCCTCTTAACACATGGAGAATGCATCAGATGCAAACTACGCGTACCCCCTACTCTATTTCCTTTATGGCGACAGTGTTACTTTTATTGCTCTTTGCTTGCCATAGCACCGTTGCCAACGCAGCTGTCGCACTGGGTGCGACTCGGGTAATTTATCCGGCAAACCAGAAACAGGTTTTATTGCCTGTCACGAATAATGATCCTGCCAGTGTCTATCTCATTCAGTCATGGATAGAAAATGCAGGTGACCAAAAAGACACCCAGTTTGTCATTACCCCACCGCTTTTTTCCATGCAAGGTAAAAAAGAGAATACGCTGCGGATAATCAACGCCACTAATCATCAGTTACCAGGCGACCGTGAAAGCCTGTTCTGGGTGAATGTTAAAGCTATTCCTGCTATGGAAAAAGACCAGAAGAATGAGAATACATTACAGCTGGCAATTATTAGCCGCATAAAAATGTTTTATCGCCCCACGAACCTGGCAATGGCACCTGAAGAAGCGCCTGCAATGCTTCGGTTTCGTCGCAGCGGTAGCAAACTCACTCTTATTAATCCAACGCCCTACTTCATTACCGTAACAAATATGAAAGCAGGAAATAGCAATCTCCCAAACACCATGGTGCCGCCAAAAGATGAAGTATCGGTGGATATCCCGCATGCTGCCACCGGGGATATCAGTTTTCAGACGATCAATGATTACGGTGCATTAACTCCGCGTATTAAGGCAACCATGCAGTAAGCCAGTGACCTAATTAATAATAAACTCAATCGGAATTAATAATGACAGCCTTTCGTGCCGCATTTAAGGCATATCGTATGCATCAGGTGTTACTACTGCCTCGCTTTGCACGGCTTACCATTGCCCTTAGCTTAGCAACTGCGGTATTTCCCGTTGACGCAGAGTATTATTTTAATCCACGGTTTTTAAGCAATGATCTTGCTGAATCTGTCGATTTATCCGCCTTTACTAAGGGACGCGAGGCACCACCTGGTACATATCTGGTCGACATTTATTTGAACGACGAATTTATGACTAGTCGGGATATTACTTTTATTGCAGATGATAATAACGCAGATCTCATCCCATGCCTGAGTACAGATCTTCTTGTCAGTCTTGGCATAAAAAAATCTGCGTTATTGGACAATAAGGAACATTCGGCAGAAAAACATGTGCCGGACAACAGCGAATGCACACCACTTCAGGATCGTTTGGCTGACGCATCAACTGAGTTTGATGTTGGTCAGCAACATTTGTCACTCTCCGTTCCGCAAATTTATGTTGGCAGAATGGCTCGCGGCTATGTTTCTCCTGATCTGTGGGAAGAAGGAATAGATGCAGGGCTTCTAAACTATAGTTTTAATGGTAATTCTATTAATAATCGTAGTAACCATAATGCAGGAAAATCCAACTATGCATATTTGAATTTACAGAGTGGCATCAACATTGGTAGTTGGCGACTGCGCGATAACTCAACGTGGAGTTATAACAGTGGGAGTAGCAATTCATCTGACAGCAATAAATGGCAGCATATCAATACGTCGGCTGAACGTGACATTATTCCGTTACGCTCACGGTTAACGGTAGGTGATAGTTATACCGATGGCGATATTTTTGATAGTGTGAACTTTCGTGGCCTCAAAATAAATTCAACAGAAGCGATGTTGCCCGATAGCCAACATGGTTTCGCTCCGGTGATTCATGGTATTGCCCGTGGCACCGCACAAGTGAGTGTAAAACAGAACGGATACGATGTTTATCAGACTACTGTTCCACCCGGCCCTTTTACTATTGATGATATCAACTCTGCGGCCAATGGTGGTGATCTGCAAGTAACCATAAAAGAGGCAGACGGCAGTATTCAGACATTATATGTTCCTTATTCGTCTGTTCCGGTTCTCCAACGTGCTGGATATACGCGTTATGCGCTTGCCATGGGGGAATATCGTAGTGGAAATAACCTGCAAAGCTCCCCCAAGTTCATACAAGGTAGCTTGATGCATGGACTGGAAGGAAACTGGACACCTTATGGCGGAATGCAAATTGCAGAAGATTATCAGGCCTTCAACCTTGGCATTGGTAAAGATTTAGGACTTTTTGGTGCCTTTTCTTTCGATATCACGCAGGCCAATACGACACTTGCAGATGGCACCCGTCACAGCGGGCAATCGGTTAAATCCGTCTACAGCAAATCCTTCTACCAGACAGGAACCAATATCCAGGTCGCAGGATATCGCTATTCTACGCAAGGTTTTTATAACTTATCCGACAGTGCCTACAGTCGAATGAGTGGTTACACCGTCAAGCCTCCTACCGGAGACAGCAATGAGCAGACACAATTTATTGATTATTTTAATCTGTTCTACAGTAAGCGTGGTCAGGAACAAATAAGCATCTCTCAGCAGCTTGAAAATTACGGTACGACATTTTTCAGTGCCAGTCGCCAAAGTTACTGGAACACGTCACGCAGCGACCAGCAAATATCATTTGGATTAAATGTGCCGTTTGGTGATATTACGACTTCGCTGAATTACAGCTATTCCAATAATATATGGCAAAACGATCGGGATCATTTACTCGCTTTTACGCTTAATGTTCCCTTTAGTCATTGGATGCGTACAGACAGTCAGTCGGCATTTCGTAATTCAAATGCCAGTTACAGTATGTCAAACGATTTGAAAGGCGGCATGACCAACCTATCAGGGGTTTATGGCACTCTGCTGCCGGATAATAACCTGAATTATAGCGTTCAGGTCGGTAACACCCAAGGGGGTAATACATCGTCTGGCACCAGTGGTTACAGTTCTCTTAATTATCGTGGAACTTACGGTAATACGAATGTCGGTTACAGTCGGAGTGGTGACAGCAGCCAGATTTATTACGGAATGAGTGGTGGGATTATTGCTCATGCTGATGGCATCACCTTTGGACAGCCGCTGGGCGACACAATGGTTCTGGTTAAGGCTCCTGGCGCTGATAATGTCAAAATAGAGAACCAGACCGGAATTCATACCGACTGGCGTGGCTATGCAATATTACCATTTGCGACAGAATATAGAGAAAATCGTGTCGCTCTTAACGCGAATTCCCTTGCAGATAATGTTGAACTGGATGAAACCGTAGTCACTGTCATCCCAACTCACGGTGCTATTGCCAGAGCAACATTTAATGCACAAATCGGCGGGAAAGTATTAATGACGTTGAAGTACGGTAATAAGAGCGTTCCATTCGGTGCAATTGTCACACACGGAGAGAATAAAAATGGCAGCATTGTCGCAGAAAACGGTCAGGTTTATCTGACTGGACTTCCACAGTCAGGGAAATTACAGGTTTCATGGGGCAAAGATAAAAACTCAAACTGTATTGTCGAGTACAAGCTTCCTGAAGTCTCTCCTGGAACCTTGCTGAACCAGCAGACAGCAATCTGTCGCTAAGGAACAATAGATTATGAAATACAATAACGTTATTTTCCTCGGTTTATGTCTGGGGTTAACCACCTATTCTGCTTTATCCGCAGATAGCGTTATTAAAATTAGCGGGCGCGTCCTCGATTATGGCTGCACAGTCTCATCGGATTCGCTTAATTTTACCGTAGATCTCCAAAAAAACAGTGCCAGACAATTTCCAACGACCGGTAGCACAAGTCCAGCCGTCCCTTTTCAGATTACGTTAAGTGAATGCAGCAAAGGGACAACGGGGGTTCGGGTTGCATTTAACGGTATTGAGGATGCAGAAAATAATACTCTGTTGAAACTGGATGAGGGAAGCAATACGGCCTCCGGTTTAGGTATAGAAATACTGGACGGAAATATGCGTCCGGTGAAACTGAATGACCTTCATGCCGGGATGCAGTGGATCCCACTGGTACCAGAACAGAACAATATTTTGCCTTACTCCGCTCGTCTGAAGTCAACTCAGAAGTCCGTCAATCCGGGACTGGTGAGGGCTTCGGCAACCTTTACCCTTGAATTTCAATAATCAGAGTCAGATATGAAAAGACTTCACAAGAGGTTCCTGTTAGCTACGTTTTGCGCGTTATTCACAGCAACTCTCCAGGCCGCCGATGTCACTATCACTGTTAATGGTCGGGTAGTCGCTAAACCCTGCACTATTCAAACCAAAGAAGCTAACGTTAATCTCGGGGATCTTTATACGCGCAATCTGCAACAACCTGGTTCTGCATCTGGCTGGCACAATATTACTTTGTCATTAACCGATTGTCCGGTTGAAACAAGTGCAGTGACGGCAATCGTGACAGGTTCAACTGACAATACGGGTTATTACAAAAATGAAGGTACTGCCGAAAATATTCAGATAGAGCTGAGGGATGACCAGGATGCTGCGTTAAAAAATGGCGATAGCAAAACGGTTATTGTTGATGAGATCACTCGTAATGCACAGTTTCCACTTAAGGCAAGAGCTATCACGGTGAATGGAAACGCAAGCCAGGGAACGATCGAGGCGCTAATCAATGTGATCTACACCTGGCAATAACGTCGATTCGATTTTCTTAGCCTTCTTTTTAAATCAATTTTTTAACCTTAGGATATATCATGGGTAAAACAATCAGTATAAAGGTCCTGTTCGGTATTTATCTTCTATTAATGGCAGGCAAAGTTTTTGCCTTCAGTTGTAATGTCGATGGCGGGTCAAGTATTGGAGCTGGTACAACCTCTGTTTATGTTAATCTCGACCCTGTAATACAGCCGGGCCAGAATCTGGTTGTAGACTTGTCTCAGCATATAAGTTGCTGGAATGATTACGGCGGCTGGTACGACACTGATCATATAAACCTGGTACAAGGCTCAGCTTTCGCAGGCTCTCTACAGTCATATAAAGGATCGCTGTACTGGAATAATGTGACCTACCCCTTCCCGTTGACGACAAATACCAACGTATTGGATATTGGTGATAAGACACCGATGCCATTACCGTTAAAACTCTATATTACCCCAGTCGGGGCGGCCGGTGGAGTTGTCATAAAAGCCGGGGAAGTTATTGCCCGTATTCATATGTATAAAATTGCCACGTTAGGAAGCGGAAATCCGCGTAATTTTACGTGGAATATTATTTCAAATAACAGTGTTGTTATGCCAACAGGCGGCTGCACTGTTGATAGTCGTAATGTCACCGTGAATCTCCCGGACTTTCCTGGAAGCGCAGAAATCCCCCTTGGCGTATATTGCTCAAGTGAACAAAAGCTCTCATTTTATCTTTCGGGTGCCACCACTGACAGTGCCCGACAAGTGTTTGCTAACACAGCACCAGATGCAACAAAAGCATCGGGAGTGGGTGTCTCTCTGATGCGTAATGGAAAAATACTGGCTACGGGAGAAAATGTCTCCTTGGGGACAGTAAATAAAAGCAAAGTACCTCTGGGTTTAAGCGCAACCTATGGACAAACAGGGAACAAAGTTTCAGCCGGAACCGTCCAGTCAGTCATTGGTGTCACTTTTATCTATGAATAATTGTGATTTTGACCTTAGTCTATGCGCTCCATTCACGAAAATTGCGCGGATAATTATTTTGTGAAAGCTATTATCCTACACCTGTAAGAAAATCCGCGCACAATTGAAGCCAGAGTCTTATTTTTTATATTAAAAAATATGTTAATTTAAACACTATGAGAGATGATGCTTACCTTATCGTATTTAATCTATTGTTTAACGATAATAGATTAAAAATAGAAAGAGAGTAGTCCCCTACTCTTATATATCCATGTTGGCGATAATCCCTTTGTATGTACTGTGCATCATCGCTATTACAAATCCTAATAATTCATTTCCACACAGGATAAGTAGATGAAGAAAAAAATTGAATCCTACCAGGGTGCTGCCGGTGGTTGGGGTGCTGTTAAATCCGTAGCGAATGCAGTACGTAAGCAGATGGATATACGCCAGGATGTTATCGCCATGTTTGACATGAATAAGCCAGAGGGCTTTGACTGTCCGGGTTGTGCATGGCCAGATCCTAAGCACAGTGCGTCATTCGACATTTGTGAAAACGGCGCAAAAGCAATCGCCTGGGAAGTCACGGATAAGCAGGTAAATGCCTCTTTCTTTGCTGAGAATACGGTTCAATCATTACTTACCTGGGGAGACCACGAGCTTGAGGCTGCGGGGCGTCTCACTCAGCCTTTGAAATATGATGCCGTCAGCGACTGTTACAAGCCATTAAGCTGGCAACAAGCTTTCGACGAAATTGGCGAACGCCTTCAAAGCTATAGTGATCCCAATCAGGTTGAATTCTATACTTCGGGCCGCACTTCCAATGAAGCTGCCTTTCTTTATCAGCTTTTTGCCCGTGAATACGGGAGCAATAACTTTCCCGACTGCTCCAACATGTGCCATGAACCGACAAGCGTGGGTTTGGCAGCGAGTATCGGTGTAGGTAAAGGGACCGTGTTGCTGGAAGACTTTGAGAAATGCGATTTAGTCATTTGCATTGGGCATAACCCTGGTACAAACCACCCTCGCATGTTGACTTCGTTGCGCGCTTTAGTGAAACGGGGAGCGAAAATGATCGCCATCAATCCTCTACAGGAACGTGGCCTGGAGCGATTTACCGCACCGCAAAACCCGTTTGAAATGCTGACGAACTCTGAGACTCAGTTGGCCAGTGCCTACTATAACGTGCGCATTGGTGGCGATATGGCGTTGCTCAAGGGGATGATGCGCCTGTTAATTGAGCGCGATGATGCTGCAAGCGCCGCAGGTCGGCCCTCATTGCTGGATGACGAATTTATACAAACGCATACCGTCGGCTTTGACGAGCTACGCCGTGACGTTCTCAATTCCGAGTGGAAAGATATCGAACGTATTTCTGGACTAAGTCAGACTCAAATCGCCGAACTGGCTGATGCATATGCCGCTGCCGAACGCACCATTATCTGTTACGGAATGGGGATCACTCAGCACGAACATGGTACCCAGAATGTACAGCAACTGGTCAATCTGCTGTTGATGAAAGGTAACATTGGCAAGCCTGGTGCGGGTATCTGCCCACTACGAGGTCACTCTAATGTACAGGGCGACCGAACCGTCGGTATCACCGAGAAACCGTCTGCAGAGTTTCTGGCTCGCCTGGGTGAGCGCTATGGCTTCACACCACCTCAAGCACCTGGACATGCTGCAATTGCCAGCATGCAAGCAATATGTACAGGGCAGGCTCGAGCATTGATCTGCATGGGGGGCAACTTTGCACTGGCAATGCCAGATCGGGAAGCGAGCGCTGTACCGCTAACGCAATTAGATTTGGCGGTACACGTAGCCACTAAGCTTAACCGCTCTCATCTGCTGACCGCACGGCATAGCTATATTCTGCCGGTTCTGGGGCGTAGCGAGATTGACATGCAAAAAAACGGTGCGCAGGCGGTAACCGTTGAGGATTCAATGTCGATGATTCATGCCTCGCGTGGCGTGTTAAAACCCGCCGGTGTAATGCTGAAATCAGAGTGTGCAGTGGTCGCGGGAATCGCACAGGCAGCACTACCCCAGAGCGTGGTAGCCTGGGAGTATCTGGTGGAAGATTATGATCGCATTCGCAACGACATTGAAGCTGTGCTGCCAGAGTTCGCCGACTATAACCAGCGCATCCGCCATCCCGGTGGTTTTCACCTGATAAATGCCGCTGCTGAAAGGCGCTGGATGACGCCGTCAGGTAAGGCTAATTTCATTACCAGCAAAGGGCTGTTAGAAGATCCCTCTTCAGCGTTTAACAGTAAGCTGGTCATGGCGACAGTACGCAGCCACGATCAGTACAACACGACGATTTATGGTATGGATGATCGCTATCGAGGGGTATTCGGTCAACGAGATGTGGTCTTTATGAGTGCTAAACAAGCTAAAATTTGCCGTGTAAAAAACGGCGAAAGAGTTAATCTTATTGCGCTTACGCCAGACGGTAAGCGCAGCTCACGCCGCATGGATAGATTAAAAGTGGTCATTTACCCTATGGCTGACCGCTCGCTGGTGACCTATTTTCCAGAATCGAATCACATGCTAACACTTGATAACCACGATCCATTAAGTGGCATTCCTGGCTATAAAAGTATTCCGGTTGAATTAGAACCATCAAATTAATGCCCCTTCTCATTTCTTCTGCTGTCATCCGCACAGCAGAAGAATTCCTCATTGACTATTATCGCGCAATTTGCTCACATGGATTAAATTAAACTACATACTATAAGATATAAACTTCTGCCTACAGCTGTAAGAAACTCCGCTCAGTACTGAAGCACCAGTCCTATTTCCTCTTTTCTCCAGCCTGTTATATTAAGCATACTGATTAACGATTTTTAACGTTATCCGCTAAATAAACATATTTGAAATGCATGCGACCACAGTGAAAAACAAAATCACGCAAAGAGACAACTATAAAGAAATCATGTCTGTAATTGTGGTTGTCTTATTACTGACCCTTACGTTGATAGCCATTTTTTCGGCAATTGATCAGCTGGGCATTTCAGAAATGGGTCGCATTGCAAGAGATCTTACACATTTCATTATCAATAGTTTGCAAGACTGAAAATAAACAGCAAATTATAAATATGAAATGTTAAAAAAGTATCGATAAAAACTTTATTGTTTTAAGGAGATAAAATGTCGCTCGTTTGTTCTGTTATATTTATTCATCATGCCTTCAACGCTAACATTTTAGATAAAGATTACGCCTTCTCTGACGGCGAGATCCTGATGGTAGATAACGCTGTTCGTACGCATTTTGAACCTTATGAGCGGCATTTTAAAGAAATCGGATTTAATGAAAATACCATTAAAAAATATCTACAATGCACTAACATCCAGACAGTGACGGTGCCTGTTCCTGCGAAGTTTTTACGTGCTTCAAATGTACCGACTGGATTGCTTAATGAAATGATTGCTTATCTCAACTCGGAAGAACGCAATCATCATAATTTTTCAGAACTTTTGCTTTTTTCTTGCCTGTCTATATTTGCCGCATGCAAAGGTTTCATTACACTATTAACTAACGGTGTGCTATCCGTTTCCGGGAAAGTGAGAAATATTGTCAACATGAAGCTGGCGCACCCATGGAAGCTGAAAGATATTTGTGACTGCCTGTACATCAGTGAAAGCCTGTTGAAGAAAAAACTAAAGCAAGAGCAAACGACATTCTCACAGATTCTATTAGATGCCAGAATGCAGCACGCAAAAAATTTGATACGCGTAGAAGGTTCAGTCAATAAAATTGCCGAACAATGTGGTTATGCCAGTACATCTTATTTTATTTATGCGTTCCGCAAACATTTCGGCAACAGTCCGAAGAGAGTTTCTAAGGAGTATCGTTGTCAAAGGCACACGGGTATGAACACGGGCAACACGATGAATGCTTTAGCTATTTGATTATTTGCTAACGAGTAGTCAACCACACACGCTACGTAAGAATTAAATGGGGCAGCCATTCCCTGCCCCGCGTTGTTTTTAGGCGATATATTTATTGAAATAAATAAGTGACATTCATCACATATTTATGCATTTGCATAACCTGTTGCATGATTATTTATGATCTCAATTCGGCATTTTGTCAGTAAAATACAATAATTTATTAAATATCAATAGATTAGTTGTTTATCGGCGAGAAATTACTTAGTAGAACAGAAAGTAATGTCAACGCTTTATGGACTGTTATTTCCCTTTTTTTAGCTAAATCTGCTATCTCTTTATGTGACTAACTTCACTTACATCCACTTATTTCTCTTCGTAAAATTACTTTGGAATTAAGTACAATAAGAAGAGGAACATTTATGAAGTCTGCATTAAAGAAAAGTGTCGTAAGTACCTCGATATCTTTGATACTGGCATCTGGTATGGCTGCATTTGCTGCTCATGCGGCAGATGATGTAAAGCTGAAAGCAACCAAAACAAACGTTGCTTTCTCAGACTTTACGCCGACAGAATACAGTACCAAAGGAAAGCCAAATATTATCGTACTGACCATGGATGATCTTGGTTATGGACAACTTCCTTTTGATAAGGGATCTTTTGACCCAAAAACAATGGAAAATCGTGAAGTTGTCGATACCTACAAAATAGGGATAGATAAAGCCATTGAAGCTGCACAAAAATCAACGCCGACGCTCCTTTCATTAATGGATGAAGGCGTACGTTTTACTAACGGCTATGTGGCACACGGTGTTTCCGGCCCCTCCCGCGCCGCAATAATGACCGGTCGAGCTCCCGCCCGCTTTGGTGTCTATTCCAATACCGATGCTCAGGATGGTATTCCGCTAACAGAAACTTTCTTGCCTGAATTATTCCAGAATCATGGTTATTACACTGCAGCAGTAGGTAAATGGCACTTGTCAAAAATCAGTAATGTGCCGGTACCGGAAGATAAACAAACACGTGACTATCATGACAACTTCACCACATTTTCTGCGGAAGAATGGCAACCGCAAAACCGTGGCTTTGATTACTTTATGGGATTCCACGCTGCAGGAACGGCATATTACAACTCCCCTTCACTGTTCAAAAATCGTGAACGTGTCCCCGCAAAAGGTTATATCAGCGATCAGTTAACCGATGAGGCAATTGGCGTTGTTGATCGTGCCAAAACACTTGACCAGCCTTTTATGCTTTACCTGGCTTATAATGCTCCGCACCTGCCAAATGATAATCCTGCACCGGATCAATATCAGAAGCAATTTAATACCGGTAGTCAAACGGCAGATAACTACTACGCTTCCGTTTATTCTGTTGATCAGGGTGTAAAACGCATTCTCGAACAACTGAAGAAAAACGGACAGTATGACAATACAATTATTCTCTTTACCTCCGATAATGGTGCGGTTATCGATGGTCCTCTGCCGCTGAACGGGGCGCAAAAAGGCTATAAGAGTCAGACCTATCCTGGCGGTACTCACACCCCAATGTTTATGTGGTGGAAAGGAAAACTTCAACCCGGTAATTATGACAAGCTGATTTCCGCAATGGATTTCTACCCGACAGCTCTTGATGCAGCCGATATCAGCATTCCAAAAGACCTTAAGCTGGATGGCGTTTCCTTGCTGCCCTGGTTGCAAGATAAGAAACAAGGCGAGCCACATAAAAATCTGACCTGGATAACCTCTTATTCTCACTGGTTTGATGAGGAAAATATTCCATTCTGGGATAATTACCACAAATTTGTCCGTCATCAGTCAGACGATTACCCGCATAACCCCAACACTGAGGACTTAAGCCAATTCTCTTATACGGTGAGAAATAACGATTATTCGCTTGTCTATACAGTAGAAAACAATCAGTTAGGTCTATACAAACTGACGGATCTACAGCAAAAAGATAACCTTGCCGCCGCCAATCCGCAGGTCGTTAAAGAGATGCAAGGCGTGGTAAGAGAGTTTATCGACAGCAGCCAGCCACCGCTTAGCGAGGTAAATCAGGAGAAGTTTAACAATATCAAGAAAGCACTAAGCGAAGCGAAATAACTAAACCTTCATGCGGCGGAATTTTCCGCCGCCTTATTGAGCGAGATAGCGATGCACGTTACAGCCAAGCCCTCCAGTTTTCAATGTAATCTCAAATGTGATTACTGTTTTTACCTTGAAAAAGAGTCGCAGTTTACTCATGAAAAATGGATGGATGACAGCACTCTGAAAGAGTTCATCAAACAATATATCGCAGCGTCTGGCAATCAGGTCTATTTTACCTGGCAAGGCGGTGAACCCACTCTGGCTGGCCTGGATTTTTTCCGTAAAGTTATTCACTATCAACAACGCTATGCAGGCCAAAAACGTATTTTTAATGCATTACAAACGAATGGCATTTTATTGAATAATGAATGGTGTGCCTTTCTCAAAGAACATGAGTTTCTGGTTGGTATCTCGATCGATGGACCCCAGGAGCTACATGACCGTTACAGACGCAGTAATTCAGGTAACGGTACTTTTGCAAAAGTGATAGCAGCCATCGAGCGTCTGAAATCATATCAAGTAGAGTTTAATACGTTAACCGTCATTAATAACGTTAATGTCCATTACCCTCTTGAGGTTTATCATTTTTTAAAATCTATCGGCAGTAAACATATGCAATTTATCGAATTACTCGAAACCGGGACGCCGAATATTGATTTCAGTGGTCATAGTGAGAACACATTCCGTATCATTGATTTTTCTGTGCCTCCCACGGCTTATGGCAAGTTTATGTCAACCATTTTTATGCAATGGGTTAAAAACGATGTGGGTGAAATTTTCATCCGTCAGTTTGAAAGCTTTGTCAGCCGTTTTTTGGGGAATGGGCATACCAGTTGTATTTTCCAGGAGTCCTGCAAGGATAATCTGGTTGTTGAAAGTAATGGAGACATTTACGAATGCGACCATTTTGTCTATCCACAGTACAAAATTGGAAACATTAATAAATCTGAACTCAAAACGATGAACAGTGTACAACTGACAGCGCAAAAAAAACGGATTTCAGCGAAATGTCTGAAATGTGCATATAAACCTATCTGCAATGGCGGTTGTCCTAAGCATCGTATTACTAAAGTAAACAATGAGACTGTTTCTTATTTTTGCGAAGGTTATAAAATCCTTTTTTCAACCATGGTACCTTATATGAACGCCATGGTAGAGTTAGCTAAGAACAGAGTACCGCTTTATCACATTATGGATGTTGCAAAACAAATGGAGAATAATTAATAACACGCCCTCTTAGCTCCAGTCTTAGCCTCCGTCTTATGACCTTAACAAAGCACCCGACATAAATTCCTGTCGGGTGTGTCGTCATCATCATCTTCCCTTGCGAAAATCCTGGCATACGTGGTATGCGTCAGGGCATTAGCAATACCCTTGATTATCAATAGCATAACCATAACCACTGAAAATTAAAAATTTCTATATATTTCATATTGTTAAATGATACTTAAATAAATTTCATCAGTAAATCATTGCCATAGATAATCATTGGATGGCACAATCAATTTTCGCTAATGATAACCATTCCCATTACGTTTTGTATGTTGATAGCAAAGTATCTCTGTCTGCTGAAGCCCTTTTGGCTGCGTAAGAATAATAAAACTTCAGTGTTGTTAATCATTATTATCCTCGCCATGATCCTTGGCGTGGTTAAAATTCAGGTCTGGTTAAACGACTGGAATAATGATTTTTTCAATGCGCTAAGCCAGAAAGAAACCGATAAGCTTTGGCAGCTTGTCCTTTGGTTCCCTGCCCTGCTGGGGATCTTTGTATTAATATCCGTAAACAAAACATGGTTAATTAAACTGCTGACTATTCGCTGGCGCGAATGGTTAACAGATTACTACCTTAATCGGTGGTTTGCAGATAAAAACTACTACTTCACGCAGATCTACGGCGAGCATAAAAATACAGATAACCCTGACCAACGTATCGCTGAAGACATTCTCTTACTGATCAGCAAAACGCTCAGTCTTTCATTTGGCTTCATCCAGTCACTTAGCATGCTGATCACCTTCACCGTTATTCTTTGGCAAAGCGCGGGTACGCTCTCATTCACTGTTGGTGGAACAGAATGGAATATCCAGGGGTATATGGTCTATACCGTCGTGCTCATTGTGATCGGTGGAACTTTATTTACCCATAAGGTGGGTAAACGTATTCGTCCGCTTAATGTGGAAAAACAACGTAGCGAAGCGACATTTCGAACAAATCTTGTGCAGCATAATAAGCAGGCTGAACTGATTGCGCTAAGCAATGCTGAGTCTCTACAACGCCAGGAGTTGAGCGACAATTTTCATACCATTAAAGTGAACTGGCATCGTTTAATGAATCGTCAGCGGTGGCTTGATTACTGGCAGAATATTTATTCGCGTTCGCTTAGCGTTCTTCCGTACTTTCTGTTATTGCCGCAGTTTATTAGCGGGCAGATCAATCTGGGCGGACTGATGAAATCGCGCCAGGCATTTATGCTGGTATCGAACAATTTAAGCTGGTTTATTTATAAATATGACGAACTTGCTGAACTGGCTGCGGTTATCGATCGCTTGTATGAGTTCCATCAACTCACTGAACAGCGCCCTACGAATAAGCCTAAAAATTGCCAACATGCGGTACAAGTGGCTGACGCGAGTATTCGTACTCCTGATAATAAGATCATATTAGAGAACCTGAACTTTCATGTTTCGCCAGGCAAATGGCTATTACTGAAAGGTTACTCTGGTGCGGGAAAAACCACACTGCTTAAAACATTATCCCACTGCTGGCCGTGGTTTAAAGGTGATATTTCTTCTCCTGCCGACAGTTGGTATGTGTCACAAACACCGTTAATCAAAACCGGCTTACTGAAAGAGATTATTTGTAAAGCACTTCCTCTGCCCGTAGACGATAAATCGTTGAGCGAAATACTGCATCAGGTTGGTCTGGGGAAATTGGCTGCGCGTATTCATGACCACGATCGCTGGGGAGATATTCTTTCCAGCGGCGAAAAACAACGTATCGCCCTGGCACGATTAATTTTACGACGTCCGAAATGGATATTTCTTGACGAAACTACCTCTCATCTTGAGGAACAAGAGGCTATCCGCTTACTGCGTTTAGTGCGTGAAAAACTACCCACAAGCGGCGTCATTATGGTTACACATCAACCCGGTGTCTGGAACCTGGCCGATGATATTTGTGACATTAGCGCGGTTTTATAAAAACAATAAAAGCCCTGCTGTACGGAGATATAAATAAATGAAGCGAGTTCTTATTCCTGGCGTCATTTTATGTGGCGCTGATGTGGCGCAGGCCGTCGATGACAAAAACATGTACATGCATTTTTTTGAAGAGATGACGGTCTATGCTCCTGTCCCTGTACCCGTAAACGGCAACACGCATTACACCAGTGAAAGCATCGAGCGTTTACCGACCGGGAATGGCAATATCAGCGATCTGCTGAGAACCAACCCTGCGGTACGCATGGATTCAACGCAAAGTACCTCGTTGAACCAGGGAGATATTCGCCCGGAGAAAATCTCTATTCACGGTGCGTCGCCCTACCAGAATGCCTATTTGATTGATGGTATTAGTGCCACTAATAACCTGAACCCAGCGAATGAGTCCGATGCCAGTAGTGCAACCAATATTAGCGGAATGTCACAGGGGTATTATCTTGATGTCAGCTTACTGGACAATGTGACGCTTTATGACAGTTTTGTGCCGGTTGAATTCGGTCGCTTCAATGGCGGGGTAATTGATGCAAAGATCAAACGCTTCAACGCTGATGATAGCAGCGTGAAACTGGGTTACCGCACTACGCGTTCGGACTGGTTAACATCGCATATCGATGAGAATAACAAGAGCGCATTTAATCAAGGTTCTTCAGGAAGTACTTATTACTCTCCAGATTTTAAAAAGAACTTTTATACCTTGTCGTTTAATCAGGAACTCGCTGATAACTTTGGCGTTACCGCCGGTTTATCGCGCCGCCAGTCTGATATCACCCGCGCGGATTATGTTTCGAATGACGGCATTGTCGCCGGTCGGGCACAGTATAAAAACGTTATCGATACTGCATTGAGCAAATTTACCTGGTTTGCCAGCGACCGCTTTACCCACGATTTAACCTTAAAATATACCGGCTCCAGCCGTGATTATAATACCAGCACCTTCCCGCAGTCTGATCGCGAAATGGGTAATAAATCCTATGGTCTGGCATGGGATATGGATACGCAGCTCGCATGGGCCAAACTTCGTACCACCGTTGGTTGGGATCATATTAGTGATTATACCCGTCACGATCATGACACCTGGTACACCGAACTTTCATGTACATATGGTGATATTACAGGGCGTTGCACCCGTGGCGGATTAGGACACATTTCCCAGGCTGTAGATAATTACACCTTCAAAACACGCCTGGACTGGCAAAAATTCGCCGTGGGTAATGTTTCGCATCAACCCTACTTCGGCGCGGAATACATCTATTCCGATGCATGGACTGAACGCCATAACCAGTCTGAATCCTATGTGATTAATGCTGCCGGAAAGAAAACTAACCATACCATTTACCATAAAGGTAAAGGCAGCCTGGGAATTGACAACTACACACTGTATATGGCGGATCGCATTAGCTGGCGTAATGTGTCATTAATGCCCGGCGTGCGGTATGACTATGACAACTATCTGTCAAACCACAATATCTCCCCGCGCTTTATGACGGAATGGGATATTTTTGCTGATCAAACCTCAATGATTACCGCAGGTTATAACCGTTACTATGGTGGGAATATTCTTGATATGGGATTACGTGATATCCGCAATAGCTGGACGGAATCGGTATCAGGCAATAAAACCCTGACGCGTTATCAGGATTTGAAAACGCCTTATAACGATGAACTGGCAATGGGATTGCAGCAGAAAATCGGTAAGAACGTTATTGCGCGTGCAAACTATGTTTACCGTGAAGCGCATGATCAAATCAGCAAAAGCAGTCGTACCGACAGCGCGACTAAAACCACCATTACTGAATATAACAACGATGGCAAAACCAAAACGCATTCGTTCAACCTCAGTTTTGAGCTGGCCGAACCCCTGCATATCCGCCAGGTAGATATTAACCCACAAATTGTCTTTAGCTATATCAAGAGCAAGGGCAACTTGTCGTTAAACAATGGTTATGAGGAGAGCAATACCGGTGATAACCAGGTGGTTTATAACGGTAATCTTGTCTCTTACGATAGCGTTCCAGTGGCAGATTTTAATAACCCATTAAAGATCTCCTTAAACATGGATTTCACGCATCAACCGAGCGGGTTGGTGTGGGCGAATACGCTGGCCTGGCAAGAAGCGCGTAAAGCTCGCATTATCCTGGGTAAGACAAATGCGCAATACATCAGCGAATATTCAGATTACAAGCAGTATGTTGACGAAAAACTGGATAGCAGCCTGACCTGGGACACCCGCTTGTCCTGGACGCCACAATTTCTGAAACAACAAAACCTGACGATCAGTGCCGATATTCTCAATGTACTGGATAGCAAAACCGCTGTTGATACAACGAATACCGGTGTGGCGACCTACGCCAGTGGCCGTACTTTCTGGCTTGATGTCAGCATGAAATTTTAATAGTTCGGATTTTACTTAACCGGGTAAATTCGCCCGGTTTTTGCATGGAGATAATTATGAGAAACCTCTGTTTCTTACTGACGTTAGTGGCAACTCTGTTGCTCCCCTGGCGGCTGATTGCCGCCGCCTTACCGCAGGATGAAAAGTTAATTACCGGACAACTGGACAATGGCTTGCGATATATGATTTATCCGCATGCTCAACCAAAGGAGCAGGTAAATTTATGGCTGCAAATTCATACCGGTTCATTGCAGGAAGAAGACAATGAGCGCGGCGTGGCTCATTTTGTAGAACATATGATGTTTAACGGCACAAAAACATGGCCGGGTAATAAAGTCATCGAAACATTTGAGTCAATGGGCCTGCGTTTTGGTCGCGATGTTAATGCCTATACCAGCTATGACGAAACGGTGTATCAGGTGAGTTTGCCAACTACGCAGAAACAAAATCTGCAACAAGTGATGGCAATCTTCAGTGAATGGAGTAATGCCGCAACCTTTGAAAAACTCGAAGTAGACGCTGAACGTGGCGTAATTACTGAGGAATGGCGTGCCCATCAGGATGCGAAATGGCGCACCTCTCAGGCGCGCCGCCCTTTCTTGCTGGCTAATACCCGTAATTTAGACCGTGAACCTATCGGCCTGATGGATACTGTCGCCACGGTCACACCGGCACAATTGCGCCAATTTTATCAACGCTGGTATCAACCAAATAATATGACCTTTATCGTGGTCGGCGATATCGACAGTAAAGAAGCGCTGGCGCTGATAAAGGATAATTTAAGTAAGCTTCCAGCTAACAAAGCAGCTGAAAATCGCGTCTGGCCGACAAAAGCCGAAAATCACCTGCGCTTTAATATCATTAATGATAAAGAAAACCGGGTGAACGGCATCGCACTCTATTATCGCCTGCCAATGGTACAAGTGAACGATGAGCAAAGCTTTATCGAACAAGCTGAATGGAGCATGTTAGTTCAGCTGTTCAATCAACGTCTGCAGGAACGCATACAGTCGGGCGAGTTGAAGACTATTTCTGGCGGCACTGCGCGCAGCGTTAAAATTGCACCCGATTATCAGTCGCTGTTTTTCCGTGTAAATGCACGAGGCGATAATATGCAGGATGCTGCGAATGCATTAATGGCAGAGTTGGCAACCATTGATCAGCATGGTTTTTCTGCTGAAGAACTCGATGATGTCAAATCTACCCGCCTCACCTGGCTGAAAAATGCGGTTGATCAGCAAGCTGAACGTGATTTACGTATGCTGACCAGTCGCCTGGCATCCAGCTCATTAAATAATACGCCGTTCTTGTCGCCGGAAGAGACATATCAACTTTCGAAACGTCTGTGGCAGCAAATTACCGTGCAAAGTCTGGCGGAAAAATGGCAGCAGTTAAGAAAGAACCAGGACGCATTTTGGGAGCAAATGGTAAACAATGAGCTTGCCGCCAAAAAAGCATTGTCTCCTGCGGCTATCCTGGCGCTGGAAAAAGAGTACGCCAACAAAAAGCTGGCGGCTTACATCTTCCCAGGCAGAAATTTATCGTTAACAGTAGACGCTGACCCACAGGCGGAAATTAGCAGCAAAGAAACGCTGGCTGAGAATCTGACATCATTAACACTTTCCAATGGTGCCAGGGTTATTCTGGCAAAATCCGCGGGTGAAGAGCAAAAGCTACAAATTATTGCCGT
This sequence comes from Shigella dysenteriae, assembly GCF_022354085.1. NCBI lineage: Bacteria > Pseudomonadati > Pseudomonadota > Gammaproteobacteria > Enterobacterales > Enterobacteriaceae > Shigella > Shigella dysenteriae. The sequence continues at coordinate 2,365,161 of NZ_CP055055.1, read as the reverse complement.
ATCGAATAAAGGCGATTTAAGTTTCCCTGCGCAGCAAAAATCACTTATCGCGCTGGCAAATAAAGCAGTTAGCGGAAGCGGCGTTGGCGAACTCTCCTCTTCCAGCCTGAAACGCTGGAGTGCGGAAAACTCGGTAACCATGAGCAGTAAAGTCAGTGGCATGAATACGTTGCTCTCCGTTAGCGCGCGGACTAATAACCCTGAACCTGGTTTTCAGTTGATTAACCAGCGAATCACCCATAGCACGATTAACGACAATATTTGGGCATCGCTACAAAATGCTCAAATTCAGGCGTTGAAAACGCTTGACCAGCGTCCAGCGGAGAAATTCGCCCAGCAGATGTATGAGACGCTCTATGCTGATGACCGCACGAAATTACTGCAAGAAAATCAGATTGCACAGTTTACTGCCGCAGATGCGCTGGCTGCCGATCGCCAGTTGTTTTCATCTCCAGCGGATATCACGTTTGTCATTGTCGGTAATGTCGCAGAAGACAAACTCGTGGCGTTAATTACGCGTTACTTAGGATCAATCAAACACTCTGATTCGCCATTAGCCTCAGGTAAACCATTAACTCGCGCGACGGACAACGCATCGGTTACTGTAAAGGAACAAAATGAACCTGTGGCACAGGTTTCACAGTGGAAGCGTTATGATTCCCGGACACCTGTAAATCTGGAGACGCGTATGGCGCTCGATGCTTTTAACGTCGCACTGGCAAAAGATCTACGCGTTAATATTCGTGAACAGGCATCTGGAGCATACAGCGTTTCTTCTCGCCTCTCGGTTGATCCTCAGGCCAAAGATATCAGTCATTTGCTGGCTTTTACTTGTCAACCAGAACGACATGATGAACTGTTAACGTTAGCGAATGAAGTGATGGTTAAGCGTCTGGCTAAAGGGATCAGTGAGCAAGAACTGAATGAATACCAGCAAAACGTTCAGCGCAGCCTCGATATCCAACAGCGTAGCGTTCAACAATTAGCGAACACCATTGTAAATAGTCTTATTCAATATGACGATCCTGCAGCATGGACTGAGCAGGAGCAATTGTTGAAACAAATGACGGTAGAGAATGTTAACACTGCCGTTAAACAATATCTTTCTCATCCGGTAAATACTTATACTGGAGTATTATTGCCAAAATAATAACAGCCCCGTCAACACATCGTTGGCGGGGATTTTAGCAATATTCGCTATTTTTATGTAATAATTTTATAAATGCGTTCAAAATAATAACCAAGTACTAATAGTGATATTTTAAGGTCTGATTTTTACGTGATAATTCAGGAGGCACAGAAAGCGCATAAAAATAACAGCATAAAACACCTTGCCACCACCCAAGAACTCTCTATTGCATTGTTTTTTAATGAAAAAATATTATTCCAACAATATCTCACGATAAATAACATTAGGATTTTGTTATTTAAACACGAGTCCTTTGCACTTGCTTACTTTATCGATAAATCCTACTTTTTTAATGCGATCCAATCATTTTAAGGAGTTTAAAATGGATAAGAAGCAAGTAACGGATTTAAGGTCGGAACTACTCGATTCACGTTTTGGTGCGAAGTCTATTTCCACTATCGCAGAATCAAAACGTTTTCCGCTGCACGAAATGCGCGACGATGTCGCATTTCAGATTATCAATGACGAATTATATCTTGATGGCAACGCTCGTCAGAACCTGGCCACTTTCTGCCAGACCTGGGACGACGAAAACGTCCACAAGTTGATGGATTTATCCATTAACAAAAACTGGATCGACAAAGAAGAATATCCGCAATCCGCAGCCATCGACCTGCGTTGCGTAAATATGGTTGCCGATCTGTGGCATGCGCCTGCGCCGAAAAATGGTCAGGCCGTTGGCACCAACACCATTGGTTCTTCCGAGGCCTGTATGCTCGGCGGGATGGCGATGAAATGGCGTTGGCGCAAGCGTATGGAAGCTGCAGGCAAACCAACGGATAAACCAAACCTGGTGTGCGGTCCGGTGCAAATCTGCTGGCATAAATTCGCCCGCTACTGGGATGTGGAGCTGCGTGAGATCCCTATGCGCCCCGGTCAGTTGTTTATGGACCCGAAACGCATGATTGAAGCCTGCGACGAAAACACCATCGGCGTGGTGCCGACTTTCGGCGTGACCTACACCGGTAACTATGAGTTCCCGCAACCGCTGCACGATGCGCTGGATAAATTCCAGGCCGACACCGGTATCGACATCGACATGCACATCGACGCCGCCAGCGGTGGCTTTCTGGCACCGTTCGTCGCCCCGGATATCGTCTGGGACTTCCGCCTGCCGCGTGTGAAATCGATCAGTGCTTCAGGCCATAAATTCGGTCTGGCTCCGCTGGGCTGCGGCTGGGTTATCTGGCGTGACGAAGAAGCGCTGCCGCAGGAACTGGTGTTCAACGTTGACTACCTGGGTGGCCAGATTGGTACTTTCGCCATCAACTTCTCCCGCCCGGCAGGTCAGGTGATTGCACAGTACTATGAATTCCTGCGCCTTGGTCGTGAAGGCTATACCAAAGTACAGAATGCTTCCTACCAGGTCGCTGCCTATCTGGCGGATGAAATCGCCAAACTGGGGCCGTATGAGTTCATCTGTACGGGTCGTCCGGACGAAGGCATCCCGGCGGTTTGCTTCAAACTGAAAGATGGTGAAGATCCGGGATACACCCTGTACGACCTCTCTGAACGTCTGCGTCTGCGCGGCTGGCAGGTTCCGGCCTTCACTCTCGGCGGTGAAGCCACCGACATCGTGGTGATGCGCATTATGTGTCGTCGCGGCTTCGAAATGGACTTTGCTGAACTGTTGCTGGAAGACTACAAAGCCTCCCTGAAATATCTCAGCGATCACCCGAAACTGCAGGGTATTGCCCAACAGAACAGCTTTAAACATACCTGATAACGTTTAACGGTAACGGTGTCCCGAAACGAACCCGTTTCGGGACAATTTCCAAAGTCTGTTCACTGGCATTAGCAACGGAAAATATTGTTCTGAATACGCTTCAGAACAAAACAGGTGCGGTTCCGACAGGAATACCGTTTTAGGGGGATAATATGGCTACATCAGTACAGACAGGTAAAGCTAAGCAGCTCACATTACTCGGCTTTTTTGCCATAACGGCATCGATGGTAATGGCTGTTTATGAATACCCTACCTTCGCAACATCGGGCTTTTCATTAGTCTTCTTCCTGCTATTAGGCGGGATTTTATGGTTTATTCCCGTGGGACTTTGTGCTGCGGAAATGGCCACCGTCGACGGCTGGGAAGAAGGTGGTGTCTTCGCCTGGGTATCAAATACTCTGGGGCCGAGATGGGGATTTGCAGCGATCTCATTTGGCTATCTGCAAATCGCCATTGGTTTTATTCCGATGCTCTATTTCGTGTTAGGGGCACTCTCCTACATTCTGAAATGGCCAGCGCTGAATGAAGACCCCATTACCAAAACTATTGCAGCACTCATCATTCTTTGGGCGCTGGCATTAACGCAGTTTGGTGGCACGAAATACACGGCGCGAATTGCTAAAGTTGGCTTCTTCGCCGGTATCCTGTTACCTGCATTTATTTTGATTGCATTAGCGGCTATTTATCTGCACTCCGGTGCCCCCGTTGCTATCGAAATGGATTCGAAGACCTTCTTCCCTGACTTCTCTAAAGTGGGCACCCTGGTTGTATTTGTTGCCTTCATTTTGAGTTATATGGGCGTAGAAGCATCCGCAACCCACGTCAATGAAATGAGCAACCCAGGGCGCGACTATCCACTGGCTATGTTACTGCTGATGGTGGCGGCAATCTGCTTAAGCTCTGTTGGTGGTTTGTCTATTGCGATGGTCATTCCGGGTAATGAAATCAACCTCTCCGCAGGGGTAATGCAAACCTTTACCGTTCTGATGTCTCATGTGGCACCGGAAATTGAGTGGACGGTTCGCGTGATCTCCGCACTGCTGTTGCTGGGTGTTCTGGCGGAAATCGCCTCCTGGATTGTTGGTCCTTCTCGCGGGATGTATGTCACAGCGCAGAAAAACCTGCTGCCAGCGGCATTCGCTAAAATGAACAAAAATGGCGTACCGGTAACGCTGGTCATTTCGCAGCTGGTGATTACTTCTATCGCGTTGATCATCCTCACCAATACCGGTGGCGGTAACAACATGTCCTTCCTGATCGCACTGGCGCTGACGGTGGTGATTTATCTGTGTGCTTATTTCATGCTGTTTATTGGCTACATTGTGTTGGTTCTTAAACATCCTGACTTAAAACGCACATTTAATATCCCTGGTGGTAAAGGGGTGAAACTGGTCGTGGCTATTGTCGGTCTGCTGACTTCAATTATGGCGTTTATTGTTTCCTTCCTGCCGCCGGATAATATCCAGGGTGACTCTACCGATATGTATGTTGAATTACTGGTCGTTAGTTTCCTGGTGGTACTTGCCCTGCCCTTTATTCTCTATGCTGTTCATGATCGTAAAGGCAAAGCGAATACCGGCGTCACTCTGGAGCCAATCAACAGTAAGAACGCACCAAAAGGTCACTTCTTCCTGCACCCGCGTGCACGTTCACCACACTATATTGTGATGAATGACAAGAAACACTAACCATGTCTGAATGGTTATAAGATAAGGGAGCGATAATTCATCGCTCCCTTTTTCGTGCTTGCTGTCGTATTGACTTAACCGGGATAAGTACGAGAATGAGCGCACATCTGTTTACCGGAAACCAGCACATATGGATATCTGCTCCCGAAACGAGAAATTAGCGATTAGAAGACCAGCGATACTGGTTGCACTGGCACTTTTACTGTGTAGTTGTAAAAGCACGCCTCCAGAGTCCATGGTGACACCACCAGCAGGTTCAAATCCACCAGCCACGACGCAACAATCGTCACAACCGATGCGTGGCATCTGGCTGGCCACGGTGTCTCGCCTCGACTGGCCACCGGTTTCCTCGGTTAACATTAGTAACCCCACCAGCCGGGCCCGTGTACAACAACAGGCGATGATCGACAAACTGGATCATCTGCAACGTCTCGGTATAAACACGGTCTTTTTCCAGGTCAAGCCGGACGGTACCGCCCTGTGGCCTTCAAAAATTTTGCCATGGTCCGATCTTATGACCGGTAAGATTGGTGAAAATCCGGGTTACGATCCGCTGCAATTTATGCTCGACGAAGCCCACAAGCGTGGGATGAAAGTACACGCCTGGTTTAACCCCTATCGCGTATCGGTTAATACGAAGCCCGGTACTGTCAGGGAACTGAATAGCACTCTGTCTCAACAACCGGCGAGCGTCTATGTGCAACACCGTGACTGGATCAGAACGTCTGGCGATCGCTTTGTCCTCGACCCGGGCATCCCTGAGGTTCAGGACTGGATCACATCAATAGTCGCAGAAGTGGTTTCCCGCTATCCGGTAGATGGCGTGCAGTTTGACGACTATTTCTATACTGAGTCACCGGGTTCACGGCTAAATGATAACGAAACGTACCGTAAATACGGAGGCGCATTTGCGTCAAAAGCAGACTGGCGGCGCAACAATACTCAGCAGTTAATTGCAAAAGTATCGCACACCATTAAAAGCATTAAGCCGGGAGTCGAATTTGGTGTTAGCCCGGCAGGCGTGTGGCGTAACCGATCACACGATCCGCTCGGCTCCGATACCCGAGGCGCGGCAGCCTATGACGAATCCTACGCTGACACTCGTCGATGGGTGGAACAAGGATTGCTGGATTACATTGCTCCCCAAATTTACTGGCCGTTCTCACGGAGTGCCGCGCGTTATGACGTGTTGGCAAAATGGTGGGCGGATGTCGTTAAACCGACCAGGACCCGCCTGTATATCGGTATCGCCTTCTATAAAGTGGGTGAACCTTCAAAGATAGAGCCAGACTGGATGATTAACGGCGGCGTACCGGAACTGAAAAAGCAGCTCGATCTTAACGATGCGGTACCAGAAATTAGCGGCACCATCTTGTTCCGTGAGGACTATCTGAATAAACCGCAGACTCAACAAGCGGTCAGCTATCTGCAAAGTCGTTGGGGCAGTTAAACTCCCATTCTTACTTTGTAACAAGCCGGTACATTACCCACCGGCTTGTTACCCTCTTGAACTATCCCACTACTAATCATGCTTACTAAAGTCAAATTAACCATGCAATTAACCACACTTAGTTAAACAGCCATAAATCCCCTAATAAAAATGTATGAATATGAAAAAACATACGATATTCGCTGTCACCGAAAAATAATTACGATGGGCTATACTCTTCTGAAGAACAGTAGCGTAGATTGAAACTGTCCTAAGTCGCTTATTTCTTTTCAGTATATCTTCATATTTCAGGAGAATATGGTGCAGTTAGTCGATCTCGCACGTTGCGTTTCGTTTTGATTCCGTCTGATTTCCCAGCCTTATAAGGGTGTGAATTATGGAGATGTATTTTAAAAGAATGAAAGATGAGTGGACCGGACTTGTCGAACAGGCAGATCCGCCCATTCGAGCTAAAGCCGCGGAAATTGCCGTTGCGCATGCTCATTATCTGAGTATTGAGTTTTATCGAATTGTCCGCATTGACCCGCATGCCGAAGAATTCTTGAGTAATGAACAAGTTGAGCGGCAGTTGAAAAGTGCGATGGAACGCTGGATTATTAACGTGCTTTCTGCCCAGGTTGACGATGTCGAAAGGCTAATACAAATCCAGCATACCGTCGCGGAAGTGCATGCCCGCATAGGAATTCCGGTAGAAATTGTCGAGATGGGGTTTCGGGTGCTGAAAAAGATCCTCTATCCGGTAATCTTCTCTTCGGATTATTCTGCCGCAGAAAAACTTCAGGTCTACCATTTCTCGATTAACAGTATTGATATCGCTATGGAAGTGATGACCCGCGCGTTTACCTTTAGTGACAGTAGTGCCTCAAAAGAAGATGAAAACTATCGTATCTTCTCGTTACTGGAAAACGCCGAAGAAGAAAAAGAACGGCAAATAGCCTCAATACTTTCATGGGAAATAGATATCATCTATAAAATCCTGCTGGATTCTGATTTAGGCAGTAGTTTGCCTTTAAGCCAGGCTGATTTTGGCCTGTGGTTTAACCATAAAGGTCGACATTATTTCAGCGGCATTGCTGAAGTGGGCCATATCTCTCGTCTGATTCAGGATTTCGACGGTATTTTCAATCAAACCATGCGTAACACCAGGAATTTGAATAACAGAAGTCTGCGGGTGAAATTTTTATTACAGATAAGAAATACTGTATCGCAAATTATTACCTTGCTGCGTGAATTGTTTGAAGAAGTATCGCGCCACGAAGTCGGTATGGATGTACTGACGAAATTACTTAACCGCCGTTTCCTGCCGACTATCTTCAAACGCGAAATTGCCCATGCCAACCGGACCGGTACACCGCTGTCAGTGCTGATTATTGACGTTGATAAATTCAAAGAGATCAACGATACGTGGGGCCATAACACTGGTGATGAAATTCTGCGTAAAGTCTCTCAGGCCTTTTATGACAACGTCCGCAGTAGTGATTATGTTTTCCGCTACGGGGGCGATGAATTTATCATTGTTTTGACTGAAGCTTCTGAAAACGAAACGTTACGTACCGCAGAACGTATTCGCAGTCGGGTGGAGAAAACCAAACTGAAAGCCGCAAACGGCGAGGATATTGCCCTCTCACTTTCCATCGGTGCCGCCATGTTTAATGGTCATCCTGACTATGAGCGCCTCATTCAAATAGCCGATGAAGCTCTGTATATCGCCAAAAGACGAGGTAGAAACCGTGTTGAACTCTGGAAAGCCAGTCTTTAGATGCGCCAGGATGCAGAGGTAATCATGAAGCTAACCGATGCGGATAATGCCGCCGATGGCATTTTTTTCCCCGCCCTTGAGCAAAATATGATGGGTGCGGTGTTAATTAACGAAAATGATGAAGTGATGTTTTTCAACCCCGCCGCAGAGAAGCTCTGGGGATACAAACGTGAAGAAGTCATTGGCAATAACATTGATATGCTGATTCCGCGGGATTTGCGTCCTGCGCATCCTGAATACATTCGTCACAACCGTGAAGGCGGTAAAGCGCGTGTTGAGGGGATGAGTCGGGAGCTGCAGCTGGAGAAAAAAGACGGCAGTAAAATCTGGACCCGTTTTGCGCTATCGAAAGTGAGCGCCGAGGGGAAAGTTTATTACCTGGCGCTGGTACGGGATGCCAGCGTAGAAATGGCGCAAAAAGAATAGACCCGACAATTGATTATTGCCGTTGACCATCTCGACCGACCGGTGATTGTTCTCGATCCGGAACGCCATATTGTGCAGTGCAATCGCGCATTTACCGAAATGTTTGGTTACTGCATTAGCGAAGCCAGCGGTATGCAGCCCGATACACTCCTGAACATTCCTGAATTCCCTGCCGATAACCGCATTCGTTTACAACAGTTGCTATGGAAAACCGCCCGCGATCAGGACGAATTTCTGCTGCTGACGCGCACCGGTGAAAAAATCTGGATTAAAGCCTCTATAAGCCCGGTTTATGACGTGCTCGCGCATCTGCAGAACCTGGTAATGACTTTCTCGGATATCACCGAAGAACGGCAGATCCGCCAGCTTGAAGGCAATATTCTCGCCGCCATGTGCAGCAGCCCGCCATTTCATGAAATGGGGGAAATCATTTGTCGTAACATCGAATCTGTTCTCAACGAATCGCATGTTTCGCTGTTCGCACTGCGCAACGGGATGCCGATACACTGGGCGTCATCTTCGCACGGTGCAGAAGTTCAAAATGCGCAAAGCTGGTCAGCGACCATTCGTCAGCGTGATGGCGCGCCTGCGGGGATCCTGCAAATTAAAACCTCGTCAGGAGCAGAAACCAGCGCCTTTATCGAACGCGTGGCAGATATCAGCCAGCATATGGCCGCGCTGGCGCTGGAACAGGAAAAAAGCCGTCAGCATATTGAACAACTCATCCAATTTGATCCGATGACCGGTCTGCCAAATCGCAATAACCTGCACAATTACCTCGATGACCTGGTCGACAAAGCCGTCTCTCCGGTGGTGTATCTCATCGGTGTTGACCATATTCAGGATGTGATTGATAGCCTTGGCTATGCGTGGGCCGATCAGGCATTGCTGGAAGTGGTCAATCGCTTTCGTGAAAAACTCAAACCGGATCAGTATCTCTGTCGTATCGAAGGTACGCAGTTTGTCCTCGTGAGCCTGGAAAACGACGTCAGTAACATTACCCAAATCGCCGATGAGCTACGGAATGTGGTCAGCAAACCGATAATGATTGACGATAAACCCTTCCCGCTTACCTTGAGTATTGGCATCAGCTACGACGTGGGTAAAAACCGCGATTACCTGCTCTCCACTGCTCACAATGCAATGGATTATATTCGCAAGAATGGCGGTAACGGCTGGCAGTTCTTCAGCCCGGCGATGAACGAAATGGTAAAAGAGCGTTTGGTTTTAGGCGCAGCGCTGAAAGAAGCGATTAGCAATAACCAACTGAAACTGGTTTACCAGCCGCAAATCTTCGCAGAAACGGGTGAACTGTACGGCATCGAAGCCCTTGCTCGCTGGCACGATCCCCAGCATGGTCATGTGCCCCCTTCACGGTTTATTCCTCTCGCAGAAGAGATTGGTGAAATCGAAAATATTGGGCGCTGGGTCATCGCGGAAGCTTGCCGTCAGTTAGCAGAATGGCGTAGCCAGAATATTCATATCCCGGCGTTATCCGTGAACTTGTCGGCGCTGCACTTTCGCAGTAATCAGCTGCCTAATCAGGTGTCTGATGCAATGCAAGCCTGGGGTATTGACGGCCACCAGCTGACGGTAGAAATCACGGAAAGCATGATGATGGAACACGATACCGAAATCTTTAAGCGCATTCAGATCCTGCGTGATATGGGCGTGGGTTTATCGGTAGATGATTTTGGCACGGGCTTTTCCGGATTATCCCGCTTAGTCAGTCTTCCGGTAACGGAAATCAAAATTGACAAAAGTTTTGTCGATCGTTGTCTGACGGAAAAACGCATCCTTGCCTTACTTGAAGCCATTACCAGCATTGGGCAAAGCCTCAATTTAACCGTCGTGGCGGAAGGCGTCGAAACCAAAGAGCAATTTGAGATGCTACGCAAGATCCACTGTCGCGTTATTCAGGGATATTTCTTTTCCCGCCCCCTACCCGCCGAAGAAATTCCAGGCTGGATGAGCAGCGTGTTACCGCTGAAAATCTGACAAATTCCTCTCGCCCGCACTCGCGGGTATTCATTTAACGTGACACCGTCACTTAAATACTGTGATTTCAGCTACGATTCCGGGAGATTCCTTCCTTAACTTCCCCTCTTGCACCAAAACTGCACTACGCTGCACAAATGTTGATCAAAAGTTAAAAAATATAACTTTAAGCCAGCATTCTGGCGCTTCTCCCGGCATGGCATGAGATCTGCATAAGCGGAAAGCGCAGCAATTTTTGTCTTATACAGGAACCGTTTATGTCGGATACCACCGAACTGGTTGATTTAGCCGTGATCTTCCCTGATCTGGAGATCGAATTGAAATACGCCTGCGCTGATAACATCACAGGTAAAGCTATTTACCAGCAAGCGCGTTGTCTGTTACACAAGGATGCGATTACCGCGCTGGCGAAAAGTATCAGTATCGCCCAGCTATCAGGCTTACAACTGGTGATTTACGATGCGTATCGCCCACAACAAGCACAGGCGATGTTGTGGCAAGCCTGCCCAGACCCGCAATATGTTGTTGATGTGACGGTCGGTTCTAATCACAGCCGTGGCACGGCGATCGACCTGACGCTTCGTGATGAGCACGGGAACATCCTGGATATGGGCGCAGGGTTCGATGAAATGCACGAGCGCTCCCATGCCTATCACCCTTCCGTCCCGCCCGCCGCTCAGCGCAATCGCCTGTTGCTGAATGCGATAATGACTGGTGGCGGTTTTGTCGGTATTTCCAGCGAATGGTGGCACTTCGAATTACCCCAGGCAGCGAGTTACCCACTGCTCGCTGATCAATTCACCTGTTTTATATCCCCTGGCACACAGCACGTCAGTTAATCAGGAAACTTTCATGAAGAGATCGATATCGTTTCGTCCCACATTGCTCGCGCTCGTCCTTGCCACAACTTTCCCGGTTGCGCACGCCGCCGTACCGAAAGATATGCTGGTGATTGGTAAGGCCGCCGATCCACAAACCCTCGACCCGGCGGTAACAATAGATAATAACGACTGGACAGTGACCTACCCGTCTTATCAGCGGCTGGTTCAGTACAAAACGGACGGTGATAAAGGCTCAACCGACGTTGAAGGCGATCTGGCAAGTAGCTGGAAAGCGTCTGACGATCAAAAAGAGTGGACGTTCACCCTGAAAGATAATGCTAAATTTGCCGATGGCACACCTGTCACTGCCGAAGCAGTAAAACTTTCTTTTGAGCGGCTACTAAAAATCGGCCAGGGGCCAGCAGAAGCATTTCCCAAAGATTTAAAGATTGATGCTCCCGACGAACATACGGTGAAGTTTACCCTTAGCCAGCCATTTGCACCGTTCCTCTACACGCTGGCGAATGACGGTGCATCCATTATCAACCCGGCGGTGTTAAAGGAACATGCGGCGGATGATGCCCGCGGCTTCCTCGCGCAAAATACCGCCGGTTCCGGACCATTTATGCTGAAAAGCTGGCAAAAAGGTCAGCAATTAGTTCTGGTGCCAAATCCGCATTACTCCGGCAATAAACCGAACTTTAAGCGAGTATCGGTAAAAATTATCGGTGAAAGTGCCTCCCGTCGCCTGCAGCTCTCCCGTGGCGACATTGACATTGCCGATGCGCTGCCGGTGGATCAACTCAACGCCCTGAAGCAGGAAAATAAAGTCAATGTGGCAGAGTATCCGTCACTGCGCGTCACCTATCTGTATCTGAATAACAGCAAAGCGCCACTTAATCAGGCGGATCTGCGTCGGGCCATTTCCTGGTCTACCGATTATCAGGGCATGGTTAACGGCATTCTGAGTGGTAACGGAAAACAGATGCGCGGCCCGATTCCGGAAGGCATGTGGGGCTACGATGCGACGGCAATGCAATACAACCATGACGAAACGAAAGCCAAAGCCGAATGGGATAAAGTGAAGAGCAAACCCACCAGCCTGACGTTTCTCTACTCCGATAACGATCCGAACTGGGAGCCTATTGCTCTGGCGACACAATCCAGTCTCAACAAGCTGGGCATCAATGTGAAGCTGGAAAAGCTGGCGAACGCCACCATGCGCGACAGAGTGGGTAAAGGTGATTACGACATTGCGATTGGCAACTGGAGTCCGGATTTTGCCGACCCGTATATGTTTATGAATTACTGGTTTGAGTCAGACAAAAAAGGTCTGCCGGGTAACCGCTCGTTCTATGAAAACAGTGAGGTCGATAAGTTACTACGCAATGCGCTCGCGACCACCGACCAGACGCAGCGTACCCGGGACTACCAGCAGGCACAGAAAATCGTCATTGATGACGCTGCTTATGTGTACCTGTTCCAGAAAAACTACCAACTGGCGATGAACAAAGAGGTGAAAGGCTTTGTGTTCAATCCCATGCTGGAACAGGTCTTCAATATCAATACCATGAGTAAATAACGTGACCTTCTGGAGTATTTTACGCCAACGCTGCTGGGGGCTGGTGCTCGTGGTGGCGGGCGTCTGCGTGATTACGTTTATTATCTCGCATCTGATCCCTGGTGATCCGGCGCGGTTACTGGCGGGTGACCGCGCCAGCGATGCTATCGTGGAAAATATTCGCCAGCAACTGGGACTGGACCAGCCACTGTATGTACAGTTTTACCGCTACGTCAGCGACCTGTTTCATGGTGACCTGGGAACATCCATTCGTACCGGGCGTCCGGTGCTGGAAGAGTTGCGTATATTTTTCCCGGCGACGCTGGAGCTGGCATTTTGCGCGCTGCTACTGGCACTCCTGATTGGCATCCCGCTGGGCATACTCTCTGCAGTCTGGCGAAATCGCTGGCTGGATCATCTGGTGCGAATAATGGCCATTACCGGAATCTCCACACCTGCGTTCTGGCTTGGGCTGGGCGTCATTGTGCTGTTTTATGGTCATCTGCAAATTCTTCCCGGCGGCGGAAGGCTTGATGACTGGCTGGATCCACCAACGCACGTTACCGGCTTTTATCTGCTCGATGCGTTGCTTGAAGGCAACGGTGAAGTCTTCTTCAATGCGTTGCAACATCTCATCTTACCGGCATTAACGCTGGCGTTTGTTCACCTGGGGATTGTCGCCCGCCAGATCCGCTCAGCGATGCTGGAACAATTGAGTGAAGACTACATTCGTACCGCCCGGGCCAGCGGCTTGCCCGGCTGGTATATCGTTCTATGTTATGCGCTACCCAATGCGTTGATCCCTTCGATTACCGTATTGGGGCTGGCGCTGGGCGATTTGTTGTATGGCGCAGTGCTTACCGAAACCGTTTTTGCCTGGCCCGGAATGGGGGCATGGGTAGTGACATCAATACAGGCGCTCGACTTCCCGGCAGTGATGGGCTTTGCCGTCGTGGTTTCATTTGCTTATGTGCTGGTCAACCTGGTGGTGGATTTGCTCTATTTGTGGATTGATCCGCGTATCGGACGTGGAGGTGGTGAATGATGCTAAGCGAGGAAACGTCCGCCGTACGCCCACAAAAACAAACGCGATTTAACGGTGCAAAACTGGTATGGATGCTGAAAGGCAGTCCGCTCACCGTGACCGGCGCAGTCATCATTGTATTAATGCTACTGATGATGATTTTTTCACCGTGGCTGGCGACGCATGATCCCAACGCCATTGATTTAACCGCCCGCCTTTTGCCGCCTTCTGCGGCGCACTGGTTTGGCACCGATGAAGTGGGACGCGATCTGTTCAGCCGCGTACTGGTCGGCAGTCAGCAATCAATTCTCGCCGGATTAGTGGTGGTCGCCATTGCGGGTATGATTGGTTCGCTACTCGGATGTCTATCCGGTGTGCTTGGCGGACGCGCAGACGCCATCATCATGCGCATCATGGACATTATGCTGTCGATTCCTTCGTTGGTACTGACAATGGCACTGGCTGCCGCTCTCGGGCCGAGTTTATTTAACGCCATGCTGGCGATTGCTATTGTGCGAATTCCCTTTTATGTGCGCCTGGCGCGGGGGCAAGCATTAGTTGTACGCCAGTATACCTATGTTCAGGCGGCGAAAACCTTTGGTGCGTCGCGTTGGCATCTGATCAGCTGGCATATTTTACGTAACTCCCTGCCGCCGCTGATCGTGCAGGCATCGCTGGATATCGGTAGCGCGATTTTAATGGCCGCCACGTTGGGATTTATTGGCCTGGGTGCTCAACAACCGAGTGCTGAATGGGGCGCGATGGTAGCGAATGGTCGCAACTATGTACTCGATCAGTGGTGGTATTGCGCATTTCCGGGGGCAGCGATTTTGCTTACCGCCGTTGGGTTTAATCTCTTTGGTGATGGTATTCGCGATCTGCTTGACCCGAAAGCAGGAGGAAAGCAGTCATGACCCAACCCGTTCTGGACATTCAACAGCTGCATTTGAGTTTCCCCGGTTTTAACGGTGATGTTCACGCGCTCAACAATGTGTCCTTGCAGATTAACCGCGGTGAAATTGTCGGTCTGGTGGGAGAATCCGGCTCAGGTAAATCAGTCACCGCAATGCTGATTATGCGTCTGCTACCGACGGGCAGTTATTGCGTACATCGGGGGCAGATTTCCCTACTGGGAGAAGATGTTCTTAACGCGCGGGAAAAACAGCTTCGTCAGTGGCGCGGCGCACAAGTGGCGATGATCTTTCAGGAACCGATGACCGCCCTCAATCCGACACGTCGAATAGGTCTTCAGATGATGGACGTGATCCGCCATCATCAACCAATAAGTCGTCGGGAAGCCAGAGCTAAAGCGATTGCCCTGCTGGAAGAGATGCAAATCCCGGATGCCGTGGAAGTTATGTCGCGCTATCCGTTTGAGCTTTCAGGTGGTATGCGCCAGCGGGTAATGATTGCGCTGGCATTCTCCTGCGAACCGCAATTGATTATTGCCGACGAACCGACTACGGCGCTGGACGTCACGGTGCAGTTGCAGGTACTGCGTTTGCTTAAACATAAAGCCCGCGCCAGTGGAACTGCGGTTCTGTTCATCAGCCATGATATGGCCGTGGTGTCGCAACTGTGCGATAGCGTTTACGTGATGTATGCCGGAAGCGTAATTGAAAGCGGCGTGACGGCAGACGTTATCCATCATCCCCGGCATCCGTATACCATTGGTTTGCTGCAATGCGCACCAGAACATGGAGTACCACGCCAGCTATTACCCGCCATTCCAGGGACGGTACCAAACCTCACCCATTTGCCTGACGGCTGCGCTTTTCGCGATCGTTGCTATGCGGCAGGTGCACAGTGTGAAAACGTCCCGGCGCTGACAGCGTGTGGTGACAACAACCAGTGCTGTGCCTGTTGGTATCCGCAGCAGGAGGTCATAAGTGTCTGACACGTTATTAACGTTACGCGACGTCCATATCAATTTCCCGGCCCGTAAAAACTGGCTTGGTAAAACTACGGAACATGTTCATGCCATTAATGGTATTGATTTACAGATCCGCCGTGGTGAAACCTTAGGGATCGTCGGCGAGTCAGGCTGCGGCAAAAGCACCCTCGCACAGCTTTTAATGGGTATGCTGCAACCGAGCCACGGGCAATACATCCGTTCTGGCTCACAACGCATTATGCAGATGGTGTTTCAGGACCCGCTCTCTTCGCTCAATCCGCGCTTACCGGTGTGGCGCATCATCACAGAACCGCTCTGGATAGCTAAGCGTAGTAGTGAACAACAGCGGCGAGCGTTGGCAGAGGAGCTGGCTGTGCAGGTGGGTATTCGTCCTGAGTATCTCGACCGCCTGCCTCATGCGTTCTCCGGCGGGCAGCGGCAACGCATCGCCATTGCCAGAGCACTCTCTTCGCAGCCTGACGTGATTGTGCTTGATGAGCCAACCTCGGCGCTGGATATCTCCGTGCAGGCGCAGATCCTCAATTTACTGGTAACGCTACAGGAAAATCACGGGCTGACTTATGTGCTGATTTCACACAATGTCTCGGTGATTCGTCATATGAGCGATCGGGTAGCGGTGATGTATCTCGGGCAGATTGTAGAACTGGGCGACGCGCAACAGGTACTGACGGCTCCGGCACATCCGTACACCCGATTATTGCTGGACTCCCTCCCCGCCATTGATAAACCGCTGGAGGAAGAATGGGCATTACGTAAAACGGAACTGCCGGGAAACCGCACGTTGCCGCAAGGCTGTTTTTTCCGCGAACGTTGCCCTCTGGCAACCCACGGATGTGAAGTCCGGCAATCATTAGCAATAAGGGAGGACGGACGTGAGCTCCGGTGCTGGCGGGCGCTGTAGAGATGCTAACAACGCATCAGGCATTCACGCGCCTGACGCGTCATCCGGCAATGCTTTACGATTTCAACTGGTAATCCAGCGTAATTTCCGCTTTCAGTACCTGAGAGACCGGGCATCCTGCTTTTGCTTTCTGGATGATGCCGTCAAAGGTAGAGGCATCAATACCCGGCACCGCAACTTCACTCTTCAGTGCGATTTTCGTAATCGCAAAACCGGCATCCACTTTATCCAGCGACACATCGGCGGTGGTATCAATCGATGTTGGCGTGAATCCCGCTTCCCCCAGCATTAATGAAAGCGCCATTGAGAAACATGCGGCATGCGCTGCGCCAATCAGTTCTTCAGGGTTGGTTCCTTTTTCGCCTTCAAAACGCGTGTTAAATCCATACGGCTGTTGGTTCAGCACGCCACTCTCGGTGGATACTGTTCCCTTCCCGCGTTTGATATCGCCTTCCCAGTGTGCCTGACCTTTCTTATGGATTGTCATTGTTGCTCTCCTGTGGGCTTAAAAAGGAAATTATAGACTACGTGAGAAACCGCACGAGGATAAGCAGGATATTCCGAATAAAATACGGCGAAAATATTACTTCTGCACTTAAATTAAATTCCCGCAATAGATAACGGGGAATATATAACCCAAAAGATATTGCATCAATATTAATCGAATAGTCCCAATCACAATCCCTATGAATATCATGGTGTTAAAATATAAAAATCATCAACCAGGACTAATCTTAACAACGAAGCGGCAAATATTTGCCATGCTGAATGTGCTTTATAAATCTGCGATCCGTAGCAGACACCATAAATACACAGACACGGAGAATCACTATGTTTACTTATTATCAGGCAGAAAATTCAACAGCAGAACCCGCTCTGGTTAATGCCATTGAGCAAGGCCTTCGGGCAGAGCACGGTGTTGTCACTGAAGATGACATTCTCATGGAGCTGACCAAATGGGTGGAAGCTTCTGATAACGACATCCTCAGTGATATCTACCAGCAAACGATCAATTATGTGGTCAGTGGCCAGCACCCTACGCTTTAAGGTGCTATGCTTGATCGGCAACCTAATTTAGGGGTTTAGCACGTGTTTCTTCGCTACGGCGATGTTGTCCTTAAAACTAGCAACAGGATTGAGGAGTTAAAATGAAATCGAACCGTCAGGCACGTCATATTCTTGGACTGGACCATAAAATATCTAACCAGCGCAAAATAGTTACCGAAGGTGACAAATCCAGCGTGGTAAATAACCCAACCGGCAGAAAACGCCCCGCTGAAAAGTAATTCATAACCATCAGTCCTCAATGACGATTAAACACCATTGCCTGCGCAATGGTGTTTTTGTTTTTATCTGCTTTATACTTGGGGCCGACGCCCTGGCGGTAAAGCAAAGACGATAAAAGCCCCCCAGGGATGGATATTCAAAAAAGAGTGAGTGACATGGAACCAAAAACAAAAAAACAGCGTTCGCTTTATATCCCTTACGCTGGCCCTGTACTGCTGGAATTTCCGTTGTTGAATAAAGGCAGTGCCTTCAGCATGGAAGAACGCCGTAACTTCAACCTGCTGGGGTTACTGCCGGAAGTGGTCGAAACCATCGAAGAACAAGCGGAACGAGCATGGATCCAGTATCAGGGATTCAAAACCGAAATCGACAAACACATCTACCTGCGTAACATCCAGGACACTAACGAAACCCTCTTCTACCGTCTGGTAAACAATCATCTTGATGAGATGATGCCTGTTATTTATACCCCAACCGTCGGCGCAGCCTGTGAGCGTTTTTCTGAGATCTACCGCCGTTCACGCGGCGTGTTTATCTCTTACCAGAACCGCCACAATATGGACGATATTCTGCAAAACGTACCAAACCATAATATCAAAGTGATTGTGGTGACTGACGGTGAACGTATTCTGGGGCTTGGTGACCAGGGCATCGGCGGGATGGGCATTCCGATCGGTAAACTGTCGCTCTATACCGCCTGTGGCGGCATCAGCCCGGCGTATACCCTTCCGGTGGTGCTGGATGTCGGCACCAACAACCAACAGCTGCTTAACGATCCGCTGTATATGGGCTGGCGTAATCCGCGTATCACTGACGACGAATACTATGAATTCGTTGATGAATTTATCCAGGCTGTGAAACAACGCTGGCCGGACGTGCTGTTGCAGTTTGAAGACTTCGCACAAAAAAATGCGATGCCGTTACTTAACCGCTATCGCAATGAAATTTGTTCCTTTAACGATGACATTCAGGGCACTGCGGCGGTAACAGTCGGCACACTGATCGCAGCAAGCCGCGCGGCAGGTGGTCAGTTAAGCGAGAAAAAAATCGTCTTCCTTGGCGCAGGTTCAGCGGGATGCGGCATTGCCGAAATGATCATCGCCCAGACCCAGCGTGAAGGATTAAGCGAGGAAGCAGCACGGCAGAAAGTCTTTATGGTCGATCGCTTTGGCCTGCTGACCGACAAGATGCCGAACCTGCTGCCTTTCCAGACCAAACTGGTGCAGAAGCGCGAAAACCTCAGTGACTGGGATACCGACAGCGATGTGCTGTCACTGCTGGATGTGGTGCGCAATGTAAAACCAGATATTCTGATTGGCGTCTCAGGACAGACCGGGCTGTTTACGGAAGAGATCATCCGTGAGATGCATAAACACTGTCCGCGTCCGATCGTGATGCCGCTGTCTAACCCGACGTCACGCGTGGAAGCCACACCGCAGGACATTATCGCCTGGACTGAAGGTAACGCGCTGGTCGCCACTGGCAGCCCGTTTAATCCAGTGGTATGGAAAGATAAAATCTACCCTATCGCCCAGTGTAACAACGCCTTTATTTTCCCGGGCATCGGCCTGGGGGTTATTGCTTCCGGCGCGTCACGTATCACCGATGAGATGCTGATGTCGGCAAGTGAAACGCTTGCTCAGTATTCGCCGCTGGTCCTGAACGGCGAAGGTCTGGTACTACCGGAACTAAAAGATATTCAGAAAGTCTCCCGCGCAATTGCGTTTGCGGTTGGCAAAATGGCGCAGCAGCAAGGCGTGGCGGTGAAAACGTCTGCCGAAGCTTTGCAACAAGCCATTGACGATAATTTCTGGCAAGCCGAATACCGCGACTACCGCCGTACCTCCATCTAAGCCTGCGCCCGGTAGTGAAGGCTACCGGGCAATTTCCCTCTCCCTTTTTCAGATCTCATCCATACTGGGTAGTGGCGAATAAATATCATTTGCCTCACCTGCTATGCAGAACATCATCCGAAAAGGAGGAACTATGAAGGCTGCAGTTGTTACGAAGGATCATCATGTTGACGTTACGGATAAAACACTGCGCTCACTGAAACATGGCGAAGCCCTGCTGAAAATGGAGTGTTGTGGTGTATGTCATACCGATCTTCATGTTAAGAATGGCGATTTTGGTGACAAAACCGGCGTAATTCTGGGCCATGAAGGCATCGGTGTGGTGGCAGAAGTTGGCCCAGGTGTCACCTCATTAAAACCAGGCGATCGTGCCAGCGTGGCGTGGTTCTACGAAGGATGCGGTCATTGCGAATACTGTAACAGTGGTAACGAAACGCTCTGCCGTTCAGTTAAAAATGCCGGATACAGCGTTGATGGCGGGATGGCGGAAGAGTGCATCGTGGTCGCCGATTACGCGGTAAAAGTGCCAGATGGTCTGGACTCGGCGGCGGCCAGCAGCATTACCTGTGCGGGGGTCACCACCTACAAAGCCGTTAAGCTGTCAAAAATTCGTCCCGGGCAGTGGATTGCTATCTACGGTCTTGGCGGTCTGGGTAACCTCGCCCTGCAATACGCGAAGAATGTCTTTAACGCGAAAGTGATCGCCATTGATGTCAATGATGAGCAGTTAAAACTGGCAACCGAAATGGGTGCAGATTTAGCGATTAACTCACGCACCGAAGACGCCGCCAAAATTGTGCAGGAGAAAACCGGTGGCGCTCACGCTGCGGTGGTAACAGCAGTAGCTAAAGCTGCGTTTAACTCGGCAGTTGATGCAGTCCGTGCAGGTGGTCGTGTTGTGGCTGTCGGTCTGCCGCCGGAGTCTATGAGCCTGGATATCCCACGTCTTGTGCTGGATGGCATTGAAGTGGTCGGTTCGCTGGTCGGCACGCGCCAGGATCTAACTGAAGCCTTCCAGTTTGCGGCCGAAGGCAAAGTGGTGCCGAAAGTCGCCCTGCGTCCGTTAGCGGACATCAACACCATCTTTACCGAGATGGAAGAAGGCAAAATCCGTGGCCGTATGGTGATTGATTTCCGCCGCTAAGAGGCCTTTGCTGCGACTGCCAGTCCTGGTGTCGCAGCATCGCACACTCTCCAACATGAAATGGCTAAATGGATTATTGTTGCGTAGGAAGGAACAATAATGATAGTGTTCCCAGTGAAGGAACACTACTGAGAGTAAAGACACTAATGAAAATGGCCAATCATCCCCGCCCGGGGGACATTATTCAGGAATCACTGGACGAACTTAATGTCAGCCTGCGCGAGTTTGCCAGAGCAATGGAAATTGCGCCCTCAACGGCAAGCCGATTGCTGACCGGAAAAGCAGCTTTGACGCCTGAAATGGCAATTAAACTTTCCGTGGTGATCGGCAGTTCGCCGCAAATGTGGCTGAATCTGCAAAACGCCTGGAGTCTGGCAGAGGCTGAAAAAACGGTGGATGTGTCGCGATTACGCCGTCTGGTTACGCAATAAAAAATGGCACCTTATAAAGCGCCATTTGAAACTGATGACAAATGCAACATTGCCTGATGCGCTACGCTTATCAGGCCTACACGTTCACTGCAATCTATTGTATTTGAAGGGTTTTCATGCCGGATAAGGCATTCACGACGCATCCGGGATGAACAAAGCCCACGTTGTCTACAATATGAAAATGGCGCCTTTTACAGCGCCATTTTCAGCTTAAAGTTCAATAGAGATTATATCCCTTCTTCACTCTCTTTTTTCGCTTCTGCCTTCTCGATTTCACGATACCAGCGCGGATGGTGTTTCTTCGCCCAGCGACGGCTCACCTTCCCTTCGATCATCCCTTTAATCGATCCTTTCACCCAGAATGCCATATACATATGGATCAGGATGGCGTGGATCAGGATGATACCCGCAGCCGCGTGGATCAGCAGGCTGTAGCGAACAACCTGCATCGGGAAGTACTGCGCAAAGTACGGACGCCAGATAATCACCCCGGTCACCAGCAGCACGAAAATCATGCTCATGATCGACCAGAACATCATCTTTTGCCCGGCGTTGTACTTACCGACATCCGCCACTTTGTGCTCATTGCCTTTTAATACTTCGACAATGTTCAACAGCCACGGAATATCTTTCTTATCCGGGATGTTGTGATGCACAAAACGCACAAACATAAACATCAGTGCGACGAAAATCGCAATGCCGAAGAACGGGTGCAAAATGCGTCCCATCTGCGGCGTACCGAAGGTTTGCGTCAGCCATTGCAGCGTCGGGAAGAAGAACGAAATCCCGGACAGCGCCACCAGGAAGAAGCAAATCACCACGGTCCAGTGACAGGCGCGATCAATAAATTTGGTGCGCACAATCATTTTCGACTTACTCATGATGATCCTCCTCGTCATCGTCCACTTCCTTATTCGGGCCAATACCGATGTAATGGAAAATCAACCCTGCAAAAGTGGCAATAAAGCCAGCCGCTGCCAGCGGTTTCAACGCGCCTTTCCACAGGCTTACCGAGGTGTCGATCTTCGGATCTTTCGGCAGACCGTGATACAGCTCCGGCTGATCGGCGTGATGCAGCACGTACATAACGTGCGTACCACCGACCCCTTCCGGGTTGTAGACGCCAGCATGTTCGTAACCACGCGCTTTCAGTTTCGCCACGCGCTGTTCCGCCAGCTCCAGCATCTCCTTCTTGGTGCCGAAGTGGATAGCCCCGGTCGGACAGGTTTTCACACAAGCCGGT
Source organism: Shigella dysenteriae (assembly GCF_022354085.1). Classification (NCBI taxonomy): domain Bacteria; kingdom Pseudomonadati; phylum Pseudomonadota; class Gammaproteobacteria; order Enterobacterales; family Enterobacteriaceae; genus Shigella; species Shigella dysenteriae. The sequence goes on along the minus strand of NZ_CP055055.1, from coordinate 2,342,745 downwards.
TCCTGGCCGACGCTGACGCGATCGACGCAGAGCGTGCATTTATATACCCGGTTATCCTCTTTGTTGAGGCGCGGAATATTAAACGGACACCCGGCAATGCAGTAACCACAGCCGATGCAGTTTTCCGACTGGAAATCGACAATCCCGTTAGCGTACTGAATGATTGCACCAGCAGACGGGCACGCCTTCAGGCAGCCGGGATCTTCACAGTGCATACAGCCGTCTTTACGGATCAGCCACTCCAGCTTGCCGTTCTGTTCGGTTTCGCTAAAGCGCATCACCGTCCAGGACTTGGCGCTCAGATCGGCGGGGTTATCATAAACCCCGACGCAGTGCCCCACTTCATCACGGATGTCGTTCCACTCCGAACACGCCACCTGACAGGCTTTACAGCCGATACAGGTGGAAACGTCGATAAGTTTCGCGACTTCTGCTTTGTAATCACGCACCTGAGAAGGCGGCGTGATGGAGTTAGTTGCGGACCTTTTGATAATGTCCTGCGTTTCCATAGCCATCTGTTCGCCCCCTTACGCCTTCTCGATGTTGACTAAGAACGCTTTATATTCCGGCGTTTGCGAGTTTGCATCACCGACATTCGGCGTCAGAATGTTAGCGATATAACCTTTACGCGCGACACCCTCAAAGCCCCAGTGGATTGGAATACCCACCGTTTCAACCTGCTGACCGTTTACATTCAGCGGTTTCAGACGGCGCGTTACCACAGCCACCGCGCGGATAAAGCCACGCTTGCTTGAGACAGTGACACGATCGCCATTATTAATGCCTTTCGCCGCCGCCAGCGTTTCGCTGATTTCCACAAACTGTTCCGGCTGAGCAATTGCGTTGAGCAATGCGTGCTTGGTCCAGGTGTGGAAGTGCTCGGTCAGACGATAGGTCGTACCCACATACGGGAACTGCTCTTTTTTACCCATCCGCAGCGCGTCTTGTTCATACAGACGAACGACCGGGTTAGACACCACGTTCGGATGCAGCGGGTTAGTGCCCAGCGGCGTTTCAATCGGCTCGTAGTGTTCCGGGAACGGACCTTCCGCCATTTTGTTGATGGCAAACAGGCGTCCCATCCCTTCCGGCTGCATAATAAACGGCCCGGTTGGCGTACCCGGTGCGGCATTGCCGAAGTCCGGAATATCGTTACCCGTCCACTTGCTGCCGTTCCACTGGATCAGCATCCGTTTCGGATCCCACGGTTTACCGTTGATATCCGCCGAAGCACGGTTGTACAGCACGCGACGGTTGAGCGGCCACGCCCAGGCCCATCCCAGCGTATTCCCCAGACCGGACGGGTCGGAGTTATCGCGGTTAGCCATCTGGTTGCCCTGCTCTGTCCAGCTACCGGTGTAGATCCAGCAAGAGGATGCGGTTGTACCGTCATCACGCAGATGCGCAAAGCTACTCAGCAACTGACCTTTCTTCGCAATCAGCACGCCATTTGCGTCATAGAGATCTTCCAGCGCATAGCCGTTGTTCTCTTTTGCCACTTCGTCAGATTGCGGTTCGTGCGGCTGCTTGTAGTTCCAGCTCATCTTCATCAGCGGTTCTACGCCTTTACCACCTTCGGCCTGGTACAGCTCGCGCAGATGATGGTAGATACCCGCCAGAATTTCGCCGTCGTTACGCGCTTCGCCCGGCGCGTCCTGACCTTTCCAGTGCCACTGCAACCAGCGACCGGAGTTAGCGATAGAACCATCTTCTTCGGCAAAGCAGGTCGAAGGCAGACGGAATACTTCAGTCTGAATAGACGCCGGATCGACATCGTTCGACTCGCCGTGGTTCTGCCAGAAGGTTGAGGTTTCAGTCACCAGCGGATCGATAACCACCATGTACTTCAGTTTGCTCAGGCAGCTCACCACTTTGTTTTTGTCCGGGAAGGACGCAACCGGGTTAAAGCCCTGGCAGAAATAACCGGTGACTTTGCCTTCATCCATCATGTTGAAATACTTGATGACGTCGTAGGTCTGGTCCCACTTCGGCAGCCAGTCATAGCCCCAGTTGTTCTCTTTCTGCGCGGCATCGCCATAGAAAGATTTCATCAGGCTAACGAAGAACTTCGGATAGTTGCTCCAGTAGTTCACCTGACCAGCCAGCGTCGCTTTCGGCGTGTTCGCTTCCAGATACGACTGCAAATCAACCTGTTTTTCTGACGGCAGCGTCAGATAACCTGGCAGGCTGGTAGAGAGCAGGCCTAAGTCAGTCAGCCCCTGAATGTTGGAGTGACCACGCAATGCGTTCACGCCGCCACCGGCCATACCCATGTTACCGAGTAGCAACTGGATCATCGCCATAGTACGGATGTTCTGCGCACCCACGGTGTGCTGCGTCCAGCCCAGCGCGTACAGGAAGGTGGTTGTGCGATCCGGTGCGCTGGTGGAGGCCAGCACTTCACACACTTTCAGGAAGTCAGCTTTTGGCGTACCGCAGATGTTTTCAACGACGTCCGGCGTGTAGCGGGAAACGTGCGCTTTCAGCAAGGTCCACACACAGCGCGGATGAGTCAGTGTTTCATCGCGTTTCGCATAGCCGTTTTCATCGAACTGATAGTTCCAGGACGATTTATCGTATTGCCGTTTTTCAGCGTCGTAGCCGCTGAACAGACCGTCTTCGAAAGCAAAATCATCACGCACCAGCAAGCTGGCGTTGGTGTAATGCTTAACGTATTCAGCGTTGATTTTGTCGTTTTCGATCAGGTAGCGCAAAACGCCAGACAGGAACGTAATGTCCGTACCGGAACGAATAGGTGCGTAAATATCCGCTACAGAAGCGGTACGCGTAAAACGGGGATCGACAACGATCAAGGTTGCATCGTTGTTGTTTTTCGCTTCCATCGCCCAGCGGAAACCGACGGGATGCGCTTCAGCAGCGTTACCGCCCATTACCATTACGACGTTAGCGTTTTTGATATCCACCCAGTGGTTGGTCATCGCACCGCGACCAAATGTTGGAGCAAGACTTGCTACCGTTGGTCCGTGTCAGACGCGCGCCTGGTTGTCTACCGCCAGCATCCCGAGGGAGCGGGCAAATTTCTGGGTCAGCATCCCGGTTTCGTTGCTGGCACCGGAAGCACACAGCATACCGGTAGAAAGCCAACGGTTTACCGTTACGCCCTGCTCGTTCTTTTCAATAAAGTTAGCGTCACGGTCAGCTTTCATCAGCTTCGCAATACGGGAGAATGCTTCTTCCCAGCTAATGCGCTGCCATTTGTCAGAACCTGGCGCACGATATTCCGGGTAGCGCAGACGGTTTTCGCTGTTGACGTAATCCAGCAAACCGGCCCCTTTCGGGCACAGCGCACCACGGCTTACCGGATGATCCGGGTCACCTTCAATGTGATAAATCGCTTCTCTGGCGTTTTTCGCGCCATCACCCAGGCTATACATCAATAGCCCGCAACCTACGGAACAGTATGTGCAGGTGTTACGGATCTCTTTAGCGCGTAATAATTTGTAGTTTCGCGCCTGAGCCAGTGCTTGCTTCGGGGCAAAGCCCAATGCCGCTACTGTTGTTCCAGCCATACCGCCCGCGCAGATTTTAAAAAATTGTCTGCGACTGACGTCCATTGCTTTCCTCTTTTTTCAGGGGTATTACTGCGCGAGGAAACTAACAGTAAAATTCTGAATCTTTTTGCGCGAAATCAAAAAGAACACGTGTTTGCCACAAAATAATCCGCCTGCGCAAATTGACCTACCTCAATAGCGGTAGAAAAACGCACCACTGCCTGACAGGCCAGTTAAAAAAATGCTATAAAATTCAGCTTAATTTTTAACGGCAAAAGAGACAAAACAGCGAGCATGACACGACAAAAAGCAACGCTCATAGGGCTGATAGCGATCATCCTGTGGAGCACGATGGTAGGATTGATTCGCGGTGTCAGTGAGGGGCTCGGCCCGGTCGGCGGCGCAGCTGCTATCTATTCATTAAGCGGGCTGCTGTTAATCTTCACGGTTGGATTTCCGCGTATTCGGCAAATCCCGAAAGGCTATTTACTCGCCGGGAGTCTGTTATTCGTCAGCTATGAAATCTGTCTGGCGCTTTCCTTAGGGTATGCGGCGACCCGTCATCAGGCGATTGAAGTGGGTATGGTGAACTATCTATGGCCCAGCCTGACAATTCTCTTTGCCATTCTGTTTAATGGTCAGAAAACCAACTGGTTGATTGTACCAGGATTATTATTAGCCCTCGTCGGCGTCTGCTGGGTGTTAGGCGGTGACAATGGGTTACATTATGATGAAATCATCAATAATATCACCACCAGCCCATTGAGTTATTTCCTGGCGTTCATTGGTGCGTTTATCTGGGCAGCCTACTGCACAGTAACGAATAAATACGCACGCGGATTTAATGGAATTACCGTTTTTGTCCTGCTAACGGGAGCAAGTCTGTGGGTTTACTATTTTCTCACGCCACAACCAGAAATGGTATTTAGCACGCCAGTCATGATTAAACTCATCTCTGCGGCATTTACCTTAGGATTTGCTTATGCTGCATGGAATGTCGGTATACTGCATGGCAACGTCACCATAATGGCGGTAGGTTCGTATTTTACGCCCGTACTTTCCTCAGCGCTAGCAGCCGTGCTGCTCAGCGCCCCGCTGTCGTTCTCGTTCTGGCAAGGCGCGCTGATGGTCTGCGGCGGTTCCCTGCTCTGCTGGCTGGCGACACGTCGTGGTTAAAATAATTGCCGGGTCTACGGCCTGGCAGTTAATCAGATAAATTCCGACAATATTAAAAAATAAATTTCGAATACCAGTAATTCACCTTATATCTCATTTCGACTTCGATCACATATCGATAAATAATATTATTTCATCTATTTTTCTCATTGTTTTTAATCACCATTCTATTTTAAAAACAGTATGTCATTTATAAATGACGCCGTTTAAAATTCGTTTAGAAAATACGTTTAACGATAATTAAAAGGATTCTGTTAAATGAAATTAAAAATAGTTGCGGTGGTTGTAACTGGTTTGTTAGCTGCGAACGTAGCACACGCTGCCGAAGTCTATAACAAGGATGGTAATAAACTCGACCTTTATGGCAAGGTTACCGCTCTACGTTATTTTACTGATGATAAGCGTGACGATGGTGATAAAACTTATGCCCGTCTCGGCTTTAAAGGAGAAACGCAAATCAATGATCAAATGATTGGTTTTGGTCACTGGGAATATGATTTTAAAGGCTATAACGATGAAGCCAACGGCTCGCGCGGCAACAAGACCCGTCTGGCCTATGCTGGTTTAAAAATTAGTGAGTTTGGCTCTCTGGACTATGGTCGTAACTACGGTGTCGGCTATGACATTGGTTCATGGACCGATATGTTGCCAGAATTTGGTGGCGATACCTGGAGTCAGAAAGATGTCTTCATGACATACCGTACCACCGGTGTAGCAACCTATCGCAACTACGATTTCTTTGGCTTAATTGAAGGGCTGAACTTTGCCGCGCAATATCAAGGCAAAAATGAACGTACTGACAACAGTCATCTTTATGGTGCAGACTACACGCGTGCCAACGGTGACGGTTTCGGTATCTCCTCAACTTATGTTTATGATGGCTTTGGTATCGGTGCGGTATATACCAAATCCGATCGGACAAATGCGCAGGAAAGAGCCGCTGCTAATCCTCTCAATGCCTCCGGTAAGAATGCAGAACTGTGGGCCACAGGTATAAAGTATGATGCCAACAACATCTACTTTGCAGCTAATTACGCTGAAACATTAAACATGACCACCTATGGCGATGGTTATATCTCGAACAAAGCACAAAGTTTTGAAGTGGTGGCGCAATATCAATTCGACTTCGGCTTGCGCCCATCACTCGCTTACCTGAAATCGAAAGGCAAAGATCTGGGCCGCTACGGCGACCAGGACATGATTGAGTATATCGACGTTGGTGCGACGTATTTCTTCAACAAAAATATGTCGACCTATGTTGATTATAAAATCAACCTGATTGATGAAAGCGATTTTACCCGTGCCGTAGATATTCGCACCGATAACATCGTCGCTACGGGCATTACCTATCAGTTCTAACATCCTCTCCTGACCAGCCCTTCTCTGGGCTGGTTTTTGATTTAAGTACTGCTGTATGACTCCTTAAGTAAAAATGAGCAATTTTTGATATTTCTGGTCATTCACCTCAATTAATATTATTCCATACCCTCCGGGGACATCTTACTATAATATTTATTGATGAGTGATTATGACCAATATTAATACAGCTTGTGTAAAAAATAATGCCAGTTATCAATTTAATAACGCATTACCTAACAAAGAAACCATCTCCAGCAATTTTTGTGAACGACTAGAACAATGGGGTAATAAGTCGCTTAATAATGGTGAAGAAAGAGCAATTGCCGTGGAGCGAATTAAAGAAGCTTACAATTCGAACATGGCATCTCTTGATTTGTCATATCTTGATTTGAGTGAGTTGCCGCCTATCCCTTCGACAGTTAATACGTTAAATCTGGAAAACAATTGTCTAACTTGTCTTGACTTTGCTGACAATGCTAGTCTCGTCAATATCAACCTCAGCTTTAATAAAATTAAAACGATAACCTTTCCAAATGAATCAAAACTGGAAAATGTTTATATTGATCATAACGATCTGGAAAGTTTAGATTTTAAAAACCAAAATTCATTGATTAATCTGGAAGCACAAAATAACAACCTGACAAAAATTAATATTTCTGAAAGTTATAAACTGAAATTTCTTAATCTTGATTATAACAAACTATCATCACTGGATCTCTCCCGGCAAGAATCTCTGATTGAGTTAAGTGCCCATCACAATATGATCACTGACCTTATATTACACAATCATCCCAGGATGAAAACAATCACTTTAAACGACAACCATATTGCACATTTAAACACCAAAACCACTACAAAACTTGAATATTTAAACTTAAGCAATAACAATTTATTGCCAACCAATGATATTGAGCGACTAATATCATCAAAACATCTTTGGCATTTATTAGTTAACGGCATCAACAATGATCCACTTGCACAAATGCAGTACTGGACTGCAGTAAGAAATATAATTGATGACACTAATGAAGTGACCATTGATTTATCTTATAACCTGGCAATCACAAATATCGATACCAGTGATGAACATCTTGCAGAAGTAAGCGATAATTCAGAAGGTAATTATATAAAAGACAATGACTCAATGTCTATTCGTTATAGATCAAAATATTATTCCAGAGATTCCGCCTTAATAGAAGAAGAAACAATATTTTCTGACGCAGAACTAAAAGCTATTCTGCCTATGCGTCGCATGTACGGGGTTGGTGACTATAAGTCAAATTCCTCTTCTCTATCCTCACTCTCGGGGCTCAAGGACCCAACGGGCACACCCGTCTGTTATTATATTCATAATGAGAGTAAACCTTCCTTAGGTTATGGTCCAACATGCAATAATTGGTTAAGCCAATCCTTTACAACAGAGTTATAAAACACATCCTGATTTATCAAGGGTGATAAATCAGAAAAACATTGTATTACTACGGAGCAGTTATGAAATTCCCTTCAATATTTAACAAAATAAAACCACAATCCATACAGCAACATCCAGAAAAAAATCAACTTAACTGGATGCTCGAATTAAATAAATGGAAAGAAGAACGTATACTTACAGGTGAAATCCATCGTCCGGAATGCCGAAACGAAGCCGCTGAAAGGATAAGCTGTGCTTTTTTGTCGAAACAGAATGACATTGATTTATCAGGACTTAATTTAACTACTCAACCACCAGGGCTGCAAAACTTCACCTCTATCAATCTTGATAATAACCAACTCACACATTTTGATGCTACAAAATACGATAGACTCGTAAAGCTTAGTCTGAATAGTAATGCTCTTGAGTCAATAAATTTTCCTCAAGGCAGAAATGTAAGCATTACACATATATCTATGAATAATAATTGTCTCAGAAATATTGATATAGATAGACTTTCATCAATTACTTATTTTAGTGCGGCACATAGTCAGCTAGAGTTTGTGCAATTAGAATCTTGCGAATGGCTGCAATACCTGAATCTCAGCCATAATCAATTAACTGATATTGTTACAGGAAATAAAGAAGAACTCTTACTGCTGGATCTATCCCATAATAAACTAGCAAGTTTACACAATGCCTTATTTCCCAACTTGAATACGTTACTTATCAACAACAACTTGCTTTCTGAAATTAAAATGTTTTATAGCAACTTCTGCAAAGTTCAGACATTAAACGCTGCTAACAATCAGTTGGAAAAAATAAACCTTCATTTCCTGACTTATCTTTCATCTATCAAAAGTTTAAGGCTGGACAATAATAAAATAACCCGCATTGATACTGAGAATACATCCGATATTAGAAGTTTATTTCCAATAATAAAGAAGAGCGAAAGCTTAAATTTTTTAAATATTTCTGGCGAGAACAATTGCCCTACTATCCAGCTCATGTTATTTAATTTGTTTTCCCCAGCACTTAAGCTTAATACTGGCCTGGCAATTCTTTCGCCTGGTGCATTTGAAGATCACTCTGACGGATTAGATGTGGATAACGAATTGTTTCACTATACTATTAATAAAGCATATACCCCATATAATATACATACTTATAAAACAGAAGAAGTTGTAAACCAGAGGAATATAAAAATTAAAAATATGACCTTAGATGAAATAAACAATACTTATTGTAATAACAATTATTACAATGAGGCAATAAGAGAGGAACCGAGAGGCTTTCTGGACAGAACCTTTTCCTCCAGCTCATGGCCTTTTGAGTGAATAAATTATTGCTAATTCTATAAGTGTCTGGTCTTGTTAAGAATATAGTTAATATACAACCCTTTGGATTCATCATCTGAAGGGTGAATCATGACATGCGTTCAAAGATTACCCCCCCGTTTAATGGTTAGCTTGTCAGTTACATTTAGTAACACATATCTGGCTACCTAATCCCCATTCTGCCCCCGCGGTTACGCTTTCTTATCTATTCTTTCAATCAGCACTTCACCCAATTCATCCTTAATTCTAATAACTGGCTATTGCGCCTTACCTCCTGTTTTGTCTTTTTTCATTACCAATGTGTGCATGTGAGGAACAATATGGCACTGCAAAATGAGAAAAATAGTCGTTATCTTTTACGCGACTGGAAACCAGAAAATCCGGCCTTCTGGGAAAATAAAGGAAAACATATTGCTCGAAGAAACCTCTGGATATCAGTCAGTTGTCTACTTCTTGCCTTCTGTGTCTGGATGCTATTTAGCGCAGTTACCGTTAATCTCAATAAAATCGGTTTTAATTTTACTACCGATCAACTCTTTTTATTAACCGCATTACCCTCCGTTTCTGGCGCATTATTGCGTGTTCCCTACTCCTTTATGGTACCTATATTCGGTGGACGCCGATGGACGGTTTTTAGTACTGCAATCCTGATTATTCCTTGCGTCTGGCTTGGAATTGCCGTGCAGAATCCGAATACTCCTTTTGGGATCTTTATCGTTATCGCTTTGCTATGCGGTTTTGCAGGTGCGAACTTTGCTTCGAGCATGGGCAATATCAGTTTCTTCTTTCCAAAAGCCAGGCAAGGGAGCGCTCTTGGGATTAATGGCGGATTAGGAAACTTAGGTGTAAGTGTGATGCAGCTGGTTGCACCGCTGGTCATTTTTGTGCCCGTATTTGCCTTTCTCGGCGTCAATGGCGTCCCGCAGGCCGACGGTTCGGTGATGTCGCTGGCGAATGCCGCATGGATTTGGGTACCGCTACTGGCGATTGCCACGATCGCCGCCTGGTCAGGGATGAATGATATCGCCAGTTCACGCGCGTCAATTGCCGACCAGCTCCCTGTCTTACAACGCCTGCATCTCTGGCTGCTGAGCCTGCTTTACCTTGCCACCTTCGGTTCGTTTATCGGTTTTTCTGCGGGTTTTGCCATGCTGGCAAAAACCCAGTTCCCGGATGTGAATATTCTGCGCCTGGCGTTCTTTGGCCCATTTATCGGTGCCATCGCGCGGTCGGTTGGTGGTGCTATTTCCGATAAATTCGGCGGCGTGCGGGTGACGTTGATCAACTTTATTTTTATGGCGATTTTCAGCGCCCTGCTGTTCCTTACCTTACCGGGCACAGGCTCCGGTAATTTCATCGCCTTTTACGCCGTATTTATGGGGCTGTTTCTGACCGCGGGTCTGGGAAGTGGTTCTACTTTCCAGATGATCGCCGTCATCTTTCGCCAGATAACCATTTATCGGGTGAAGATGAAAGGCGGTAGTGATGAGCAAGCTCAGAGAGAAGCCGTCACCGAAACGGCGGCGGCTCTGGGCTTTATCTCAGCCATTGGCGCAGTGGGCGGCTTTTTTATTCCGCAGGCGTTTGGCATGTCGCTCAATATGACCGGCTCTCCAGTGGGCGCGATGAAAGTGTTTTTAATCTTCTACATCGTTTGTGTGCTACTGACCTGGCTGGTTTATGGTCGGCGGAAGTTCAGCCAAAAATAAGAGATCGATGCCTGATGTACAACCGTGTCGCATCCGACAAGGCATCAGATCCCAATTCATTCCTGGAGCAGGAGTCATGTCATGAGTAAACTTTTGGATCGCTTTCGCTACTTCAAACAAAAGGGCGATACCTTTGCCGATGGTCACGGACAGGTGATGCATAGCAACCGCGACTGGGAGGACAGCTATCGCCAGCGTTGGCAGTTCGACAAAATCGTGCGTTCCACCCACGGTGTTAACTGTACAGGCTCCTGTAGCTGGAAAATCTACGTTAAAAATGGTCTGGTGACCTGGGAAATCCAACAGACCGACTACCCGCGCACTCGCCCTGACCTGCCCAATCATGAACCTCGCGGCTGCCCGCGTGGCGCAAGTTACTCCTGGTATCTTTACAGCGCTAACCGCCTGAAATACCCGCTCATTCGTAAACGACTGATTGAACTGTGGCGCGAAGCCCTCAAACAACACAGCGATCCGGTACTGGCGTGGGCATCGATTATGAACGATCCGCAAAAGTGCCTGAGCTACAAACAAGTGCGTGGGCGCGGCGGGTTTATCCGCTCCAACTGGCAGGAACTAAACCAGCTGATTGCCGCCGCTAACGTCTGGACCATCAAAACCTACGGCCCGGATCGCGTTGCCGGTTTCTCGCCGATCCCGGCGATGTCGATGGTTTCTTACGCCGCCGGAACACGTTATCTGTCACTATTAGGTGGCACCTGTTTAAGCTTCTACGACTGGTATTGCGACCTGCCGCCCGCCTCGCCGATGACCTGGGGCGAGCAAACCGACGTACCGGAATCTGCCGACTGGTATAACTCCAGTTACATCATCGCCTGGGGGTCTAACGTACCGCAGACACGTACGCCGGACGCCCATTTCTTTACCGAAGTACGCTACAAAGGCACTAAAACCATCGCCATTACCCCTGACTACTCTGAAGTGGCCAAATTGTGCGACCAGTGGCTGGCACCAAAACAAGGCACGGATAGCGCCCTGGCGATGGCAATGGGCCATGTGATTTTAAAAGAGTTTCATCTCGATAATCCCAGCGACTACTTTATCAACTACTGCCGCCGCTATAGCGACATGCCGATGCTGGTAATGCTGGAACCTCGCGACGATGGTAGCTACGTACCCGGGCGCATGATCCGCGCGTCTGACCTGGTAGATGGACTGGGCGAAAGCAATAATCCGCAGTGGAAAACCGTGGCGGTTAATACCGCAGGTGAATTGGTAGTGCCGAACGGTTCGATTGGTTTCCGCTGGGGAGAAAAAGGCAAATGGAATCTGGAATCCATTGCCGCCGGTAAGGAAACCGAATTGTCGTTAACCCTGCTCGGTCAACATGACGCTGTTGCAGGCGTGGCCTTCCCCTACTTTGGCGGCATCGAAAATCCGCATTTTCGCAGCGTAAAACACAATCCGGTGCTGGTGCGCCAATTACCCGTTAAAAACCTGACATTAGCCGATGGCAGCACCTGTCCAGTGGTCAGCGTTTATGATTTGGTACTGGCGAATTACGGCCTCGATCGCGGGCTGGAAGATGAAAACAGCGCGAAAGATTACGCTGAAATCAAACCGTACACCCCAGCCTGGGGTGAGCAAATTACCGGCGTGCCGCGCCAGTATATTGAAACTATCGCCCGCGAATTTGCCGATACCGCCCATAAAACGCATGGGCGCTCAATGATTATCCTCGGTGCTGGCGTCAACCACTGGTATCACATGGATATGAACTACCGTGGGATGATCAATATGCTGATCTTCTGCGGTTGTGTCGGGCAAAGCGGCGGCGGCTGGGCGCACTATGTCGGTCAGGAAAAACTGCGCCCACAAACCGGCTGGTTGCCGCTGGCCTTTGCGCTCGACTGGAACCGACCACCACGCCAGATGAACAGCACCTCGTTTTTCTACAATCATTCCAGCCAATGGCGCTATGAAAAAGTCTCTGCGCAGGAGTTACTTTCACCGCTTGCCGATGCCAGTAAGTACAGCGGTCATCTGATTGATTTCAACGTTCGCGCCGAACGCATGGGCTGGCTACCTTCTGCGCCGCAGCTGGGGCGTAACCCGCTCGGGATTAAAGCTGAAGCCGACAAGGCCGGATTATCCCCCACAGAATTTACCGCCCAGGCGCTGAAATCGGGCGAGTTGCGTATGGCCTGCGAACAACCAGATAGCGGCAGCAATCATCCGCGTAATTTGTTTGTCTGGCGTTCTAACCTGCTTGGCTCCTCCGGCAAAGGCCACGAGTATATGCAGAAGTATCTGCTGGGGACCGAAAGCGGGATTCAGGGCAAGGAACTCGGTGCCAGCGACGGGATCAAACCGGAAGAAGTCGAGTGGCAAACTGCGGCGATTGAAGGCAAGCTCGACCTGCTGGTGACGCTCGACTTTCGCATGTCCAGCACCTGCCTGTTCTCCGATATTGTTCTGCCTACCGCCACCTGGTACGAAAAAGACGATATGAATACCTCGGATATGCATCCGTTTATTCATCCGCTTTCTGCGGCGGTCGATCCGGCCTGGGAGTCACGCAGCGACTGGGAAATCTACAAAGGTATTGCCAAAGCATTTTCGCAAGTGTGCGTGGGTCATCTTGGCAAAGAAACCGATGTGGTATTACAGCCACTGCTGCACGACTCTCCGGCAGAGCTCTCACAGCCGTGTGAAGTCCTCGACTGGCGCAAAGGCGAATGCGATCTGATTCCAGGTAAAACCGCACCCAATATTGTGGCGGTGGAGCGCGACTACCCTGCTACCTATGAACGCTTTACCTCGCTCGGGCCATTGATGGACAAACTTGGCAACGGCGGTAAAGGGATTTCGTGGAATACCCAGGATGAAATCGATTTCCTCGGTAAACTCAATTACACCAAACGTGATGGCCCGGCACAGGGGCGTCCACTGATTGACACCGCTATTGATGCATCAGAGGTCATTCTGGCACTGGCTCCAGAAACCAACGGTCATGTTGCAGTCAAAGCGTGGCAGGCGCTGGGCGAAATCACCGGACGCGAACATACCCATCTGGCGCTGCACAAAGAGGACGAGAAGATTCGCTTTCGCGATATTCAGGCGCAGCCACGTAAAATTATCTCCAGCCCCACATGGTCCGGTCTGGAAAGCGATCATGTTTCCTATAACGCGGGATACACCAACGTTCATGAGTTAATTCCGTGGCGCACGCTGTCGGGACGCCAGCAACTCTATCAGGATCATCCGTGGATGCGAGCTTTTGGTGAAAGCCTGGTGGCTTATCGCCCGCCTATTGACACCCGTAGCGTCAGTGAAATGCGCCAAATCCCGCCAAACGGCTTCCCGGAAAAAGCACTTAACTTCCTGACGCCGCACCAGAAATGGGGCATTCACTCAACCTACAGTGAAAACCTGCTAATGCTGACGCTTTCTCGCGGTGGACCGATTGTCTGGATCAGCGAAACCGATGCCCGAGAATTGACCATTGTCGATAACGACTGGGTGGAAGTGTTTAACGCCAATGGCGCGCTGACGGCCCGCGCGGTGGTCAGCCAACGTGTACCGCCGGGTATGACCATGATGTATCACGCCCAGGAACGCATTATGAATATCCCTGGTTCGGAAGTAACTGGCATGCGCGGCGGCATTCATAACTCGGTTACCCGCGTTTGCCCGAAACCAACGCATATGATTGGCGGTTACGCGCAGCTGGCCTGGGGCTTTAACTACTACGGCACCGTCGGCTCAAACCGTGATGAATTCATCATGATCCGCAAGATGAAGAACGTTAACTGGCTGGATGATGAAGGTCGCGATCAGGTACAGGAGGCGAAAAAATGAAAATACGTTCGCAAGTCGGCATGGTGCTTAACCTCGATAAATGTATCGGCTGCCATACCTGTTCGGTGACCTGTAAAAACGTCTGGACCGGACGCGAAGGCATGGAGTACGCATGGTTTAACAACGTCGAAACCAAACCGGGCATTGGTTATCCGAAAAACTGGGAAGATCAGGAAGAGTGGCAAGGCGGCTGGGTCCGCGATGTGAATGGCAAGATACGCCCGCGTCTGGGCAGCAAGATGGGTGTAATAACCAAAATCTTCGCCAACCCGGTGGTGCCGCAGATTGATGATTACTACGAACCTTTCACCTTCGACTACGAACATTTGCATAGCGCACCGGAAGGCAAACATATCCCTACTGCTCGCCCGCGTTCGCTGATTGACGGTAAGCGGATGGACAAAGTGATCTGGGGGCCAAACTGGGAAGAACTGCTGGGCGGCGAGTTTGAAAAACGTGCCCGCGACCGCAACTTCGAGGCCATGCAAAAGGAGATGTACGGGCAGTTTGAAAACACCTTCATGATGTACCTGCCGCGCCTGTGCGAACACTGCCTCAATCCCAGCTGCGTGGCGACCTGCCCAAGCGGCGCTATCTACAAACGCGAAGAAGACGGCATTGTGCTGATTGATCAGGATAAATGCCGTGGCTGGCGTTTGTGCATTAGCGGTTGTCCGTACAAAAAAATCTACTTCAACTGGAAAAGCGGCAAGTCAGAAAAATGTATCTTCTGTTACCCACGAATTGAGTCCGGTCAACCGACCGTATGCTCAGAAACCTGCGTGGGTCGCATCCGATATCTGGGCGTGCTGCTTTACGACGCCGACCGCATTGAGGAAGCGGCAAGCACCGAGCGCGAAGTTGACCTCTATGAGCGCCAGTGCGAAGTGTTCCTCGATCCACACGATCCCTCAGTGATCGAGGAAGCCCTGAAACAAGGTATTCCACAAAATGTGATTGACGCTGCCCAGCGTTCGCCAGTCTACAAAATGGCGATGGACTGGAAACTGGCACTACCGTTGCACCCTGAATACCGCACCCTGCCGATGGTCTGGTACGTTCCTCCGCTGTCACCGATTCAGTCCTACGCAGATGCGGGCGGTTTGCCGAAAAGCGAAGGCGTGCTGCCCGCTATCGAAAGCCTGCGTATTCCGGTGCAATATCTCGCCAATATGTTGAGTGCTGGCGATACCGGTCCGGTACTGCGGGCGCTGAAACGGATGATGGCGATGCGCCACTATATGCGTTCACAAACCGTGGAAGGCGTTACTGATACTCGTGCCATCGACGAAGTAGGCCTGAGCGTCGCCCAGGTCGAAGAAATGTATCGCTATCTCGCCATTGCCAACTATGAAGATCGTTTTGTTATCCCGACCAGCCATCGGGAAATGGCGGGCGATGCCTTCGCAGAACGCAACGGCTGCGGTTTTACCTTTGGCGACGGTTGCCACGGTTCGGACAGTAAATTCAACCTGTTCAACAGTAGCCGTATCGATGCCATCAACATCACCGAAGTGCGCGACAAAGCGGAGGGCGAATAATGCAGATCCTCAAAGTGATCGGCCTGTTGATGGAGTATCCGGACGAGCTGTTGTGGGAATGCAAGGAGGACGCGCTGGCGTTGATCCGCCGCGACGCGCCGATGCTTACGGATTTCACCCACAACCTGCTTAACGCGCCGCTGCTGGATAAACAGGCCGAATGGTGCGAAGTGTTTGACCGCGGGCGCACCACGTCGCTGCTGCTGTTCGAACATGTTCATGCCGAGTCCCGCGATCGCGGCCAGGCAATGGTGGACCTGCTGGCGGAGTATGAAAAGGTCGGCCTGCAGCTGGATTGTCGGGAACTGCCCGATTATCTACCGCTGTATCTGGAGTATTTAAGCATACTGCCTGGCGATCAGGCGAAAGAAGGATTGCTCAATGTTGCGCCGATCCTCGCCCTGCTTGGCGGTCGCTTAAAACAACGCAAGGCACCGTGGTACGCGTTGTTTGATGCTCTGCTGCAACTGGCAGGAAGTACACTTTCAAGTGACAGTGTCACAAAACAAGTAAACAGCGAAGAGCGCGATGACACCCGCCAGGCGCTTGATGCAGTGTGGGAAGAGGAACAGGTGAAGTTT
This sequence comes from Shigella dysenteriae, assembly GCF_022354085.1. Lineage (NCBI taxonomy): Bacteria > Pseudomonadati > Pseudomonadota > Gammaproteobacteria > Enterobacterales > Enterobacteriaceae > Shigella > Shigella dysenteriae. Next base: position 2,326,297 of record NZ_CP055055.1, on the reverse strand, counting down.
ATTGAAGATAACGCCACGGCGTGTGACAGCTCGCCGCTTAATCAATATCAGCGACGCTTTAGCCAGGATGTCGCGCCGCAGTATGTCGACATCAGTGCGGGAGGTGAGAAATGATTCAGTATCTGAACGTCTTTTTTTACGATATCTACCCGTACATTTGTGCGACGGTGTTTTTCCTCGGCAGCTGGCTGCGCTACGACTACGGGCAGTACACCTGGCGCGCCTCCTCAAGTCAGATGCTCGATAAACGCGGGATGGTGATATGGTCGAATCTGTTCCATATCGGCATTTTGGGGATCTTCTTCGGGCACCTGTTCGGCATGTTAACGCCGCACTGGATGTACGCGTGGTTTTTGCCAGTGGCAGCGAAACAACTAATGGCGATGGTGCTCGGTGGTATTTGCGGTGTGTTGACGTTGATTGGCGGCGCAGGACTGCTGTGGCGCAGGCTGACAAATCAGCGCGTGCGTGCCACTTCCACTACGCCGGATATCATCATCATGAGCATTTTGCTGATCCAGTGTCTGTTGGGGCTAAGTACCATACCGTTCTCAGCACAGTATCCTGATGGTAGCGAAATGATGAAGCTGGTGGGTTGGGCGCAAAGCATTGTCACTTTCCGTGGTGGATCGTCAGAGATGCTTAACGGTGTAGCGTTCGTCTTCCGCCTGCATCTGGTGTTGGGAATGACCATCTTCTTGCTCTTCCCGTTCACCCGACTGGTGCATGTGTGGAGCGCCCCGTTTGAGTACTTTACTCGTCGGTATCAGATTGTGCGCTCGCGGCGATAATTCTGCTTTTCAAAACCGCCTGTTTTTCTTGTCATGTGTTGTCAGAAAAACAGGCTTTTCAACCTTAATGATTATCTTCAAACTCTTCCAAAACATATTGAGCATGAAATTGAATACAGGGCCAGGATGAAACTAAACCAGCGCGAGCAGTGGGTTCTTCATTGGCGGTGATGGTGCAAAACCCTCTTCCTGGTGCCATTTCTTTTGCTATGGCTTCAACCAGCTCTGGATGATGACTAAGGACAAACTCTAACGGGGTGTAATCTAAGGGTAAATGACGTCCGTGGTCCCGAAATGCCAGATATGGAGCTGTTACTCCACGAAGCAAAATTTCTACAGGGAGCTGGGAAATGCGTTCTACCAATAAATTCATATGCCCAAGCCGCGCTATAGCCGCTGCAGCCCAACAGCGGTTACTCCCATCGGCTGTTTGATCGTCCAGCAGGCTTGTCAAAACAGCAATCACATCCTCATTAGATTCATTAATTTCTGCAATCAATTTACAGGCATTCCATGCTTTGTCTGCATTTTTAACTTCTTGCAGCAAAGCAGGTAACGCCAGTTGACCTAGTTGTTTGAGTAATACTTCGTAATCGTCTAAAAGTAGACCCGGCGTTTTTCTGCCAAATATTTGCGCGATTAATTCTGCTATCCGTGCTTGTGAAGGCAAACTTTTCAGATATTGCCTCTCCTGTTCAGCCTGAGAATATTGAGGAAAATATTGCAATATTTGTTTTTTTGTCAGACTTAACGGGATCAACTCACCAACCTCATCAGAGGCTATGGCGATAAAGTTTTTCTCCACTACCCCTTCACGTAAGAGTTGTAGTCGTGCTTTTTTGGCTGCTTTCGGAAAAACACGCAGGAATTGCGCGTACACCTCATACCAGGCATCAAATGTTCCATTAATAGCAGCGAACTCATGGCATTCATTAGCCCATTGTTCGCATTCTTCGTTAGGTTCATCATTGTACTTATGGTCCGCAGGCGACCAGCGTAAGTCCTGTGTGAGTTTTTCTACGTTTTGTGTAAATCCATTTTTCTGATAAGCAGTAACAATAGAGGCCAGGCTTTCCTCAGTGCCAACTGCCAGACAAGGCCAGTCAATGATGTCCCCATCCCCATAAAAACAATGAAACATGGCACCATAGATATGTTGGCATGGGTGTTCCTGATGTATATGTTTAACGGAAGCTACCATGTAATTAATGGCAGCCGTTTCCATCCCTTTCCAGTCAAATTGTACTTGCTTCATAAAGCGGTCCGTGTAAGGCAATATAGAGAGTTAACCATTTTATCCTGATAGTTATTTCAACATGACTTGCCAAGGATTAATTCAGAAAAGTGCCCTAAACAGGCTATGATAGTTCTCCAGTCACAGGAGAACGTTAATGAAACCGCAGGTTTACCACGTCGATGCTTTTACCTCTCAACCATTTCGCGGCAATTCTGCCGGTGTTGTTTTCCCCGCCGATAATCTTAGCGAAGCGCAAATGCAGCTTATCGCCAGCGAATTAGGTCATTCGGAAACTGCTTTTCTGCTGCACAGCGACGACAGCGATGTGCGCATCCGCTACTTTACGCCAACGGTTGAAGTTCCGATTTGTGGTCACGCGACAGTAGCTGCGCACTATGTACGTGCGAAGGTGTTAGGTTTAGGAAATTGCACGGTCTGGCAAACATCGCTGGCAGGAAAACATCGCGTGACTATCGAAAAGCACCACGATGATTATCGTATTTCGCTGGAACAAGGTACGCCGGGCTTTGAGCCACCGCTGGAAGATGAAACACGTGCGGCGATTATCAACGCGCTTCATCTCACTGAGGACGATATTCTGCCAGGCTTGCCAATTCAGGTGGCAACAACAGGACACTCAAAAGTGATGATCCCGTTGAAACCAGAAGTGGATATCGACGCCCTTTCGCCTGATCTTGCTGCGCTGAGCGCTATCAGCAAACAGATTGGCTGCAATGGTTTCTTCCCGTTCCAGATCCGCCCAGGCAAAAACGAAACCGATGGTCGCATGTTCTCGCCTGCGATTGGTATTGTGGAAGATCCGGTGACTGGCAATGCCAATGGCCCGATGGGTGCATGGTTGGTACATCACAACGTATTGCCCCACGATGGCAAGGTGCTGCGTGTTAAAGGCCATCAGGGGCGCGCATTGGGGCGTGACGGCGTGATTGAAGTGACGGTGACAATTCGTGATAACCAACCGGAAAAAGTCACCATTTCTGGCGCGGCGGTGATTTTGTTTCATGCCGAATGGGCAATTAAACTCTGAAACCGTTGCCTGATGCGCTTCGCTTATCAGGTCTACAACCGAGCTAATGTATGCCGGATAAGGCGTTTACGCCGCATCCGGCAACCTGACATAAATTATTTTCCCGCCTCCGGGTGCGTATCAAACGCCGCCATCACCAGCGCTAACTCATCCACGGTAAAGCCATGTTTCGCATCATCCACGCCCAGACCAAACTGTTCTTGCATCACAGCATATAATGACGCCACATCCGGTAGATTTCGCTGCTCCACCGCGTGCCCATTTTCATAATGGGTAAAATGAAAATTGGTCAGTGTCAGCTTGCCGCCGTCCGGCAAATGGCGGCACATCAGCAAATGATGGCGAAAATGCGACTGCGGCCAGTGCGCCGACCAGAAATTGCCCATCACATAATCGCTTTGTTGCTGCTCGCAGAGATCAAAACGGTACATCGACTGCCAATGCTGATGATGATTAAACTGCAACACCCAATCATCACCCTCCTGCAACAACCGATACTCTCCGTGTGGCGTGGTCTGCACGAGATCGGGAACTAAACGAATCGGCGCGGTTAGCGTCTGCCCACCGAAACCGACATCAGCAATCCATTTTTCCCCTTCCAGTTCAACCAACAGCAAACGATGGGTGCGCGGCGGTAATGCTGGCGGATTTGATAACACTACCCGCCCTAACAAGCTGCGAACGTTAAACCCCAGCTCGCGTAACACCCGCTCAAACACGCCATTCTGCTCAAAACAGTAACCGCCACGACGGGCTATCACCAGTTTCTCTTCCAGCGATTGATCATCAAGCTGTATTTCCCTCGGCAGCAAAACGTCGAGGTTTTCAAACGGAATGGTGCAATTGTGTTTCAGGTGCAATGCACGAAGCGTATCAATATTGACCGCAGCAGCTCCCGACCAGTTAATACGGGCAAAATAGTGATTCAGAATGGGCGTCATCAGGCGTTTCCCTTAGTGGTTTTCTCAACTTATAACCTGGAATAGACGCCGCACCGGCTATTTTGTGCGATCGCGGACATGCATCACGTTCGCAAATCGCCAATCCCGTTAATTTCGTTACTTATTGCGTTACGGACTACGCTTAAAAAAACCTTCTTCGCGAGGCGATACCATGAGCCGATTCATCCCCATAGAATTACACCATGCCAGCCGTCTGTTAAATCATGGCCCAACTGTCTTGATCACCAGTTTCGATGAGCAATCCCAGCGGCGTAACATTATGGCTGCAGCCTGGTCAATGCCGGTGGAGTTTGAACCTCCACGCGTGGCGATTGTGGTAGATAAATCGACATGGACCAGGGAGTTGATTGAACATAACGGTAAATTTGGCATCGTTATCCCGGGCGTTGCAGCAACTAACTGGACGTGGGCAGTGGGAAGTGTGTCGGGGCGTGAAGAAGATAAATTTAATTGCTATGGCATTCCGGTTGTGAGAGGCCCGGTATTTGGTTTGCCTCTGGTCGAGGAAAAATGTCTGGCGTGGATGGAGTGTCGCCTGCTACCTGCGACTTCTGCGCAAGAACAATACGACACACTGTTTGGCGAGGTAGTATCAGCAGCGGCAGACGCACGGGTATTTGTCGAAGGCCGCTGGCAGTTTGATGATGATAAGCTCAATACGTTGCATCATTTAGGTGCTGGCACGTTTGTTACTAGCGGCAAGCGTGTTACGGCGGGTTAAGCATTACATGCTGTAACCAGGTTTCTTTATCAAAGCCTCCATTTGGGGCGCGATTTCGGCATCCCAGATAGCTTGCCATGATTCTGGTTGAATCTGCTGTAGAGAAATGCTTATCGAGCTATCTTTACTGTTCAGATGGCGAATAATAACGTCGGTAATATCTGCAGCAAGTGCTGCTTTTTGTTGTTCGTCCAGTTCACGCGGAAAACATTTAATGTCGATGTGCGGCATGATTGTGCTCCTTTTGAAAGATGTCAGTAAAATTAACACACATTGTGAATGTCGTATGTCCGGTGATGCGTTTTTACGACAATAATGCCTACTTGAAATTGTAGATATTTGCACTACACCCTTTTAAATAAAGCACCAACAAATCGTCAACTTGCAGAACATATTCTTCTGCCTACATACCATTAAGAAAACATCAAGTTCCCGACTTGCCAATTTATTAACGCCCATTATAGACGCTGAAACAAGCTACGGACAAAGGAGATGCCAAAATTACCGGCAATGCAGAAAAACTCAACGAACCATGGCTCTTTACCACAGCAGCCGGGGTTGTTTGGGACCGACTTCCGACAGCAGATCCCGGTGGGCCTGCCACCATCTCTTCACAAGCTTATGCTTATTACATGCAAAACGTCCCGTTTTGCATCTTTGTGCCTACGGCACACAGTGATCTTTCCCTGGTCCCTGTCCCGGATTGTAGTACCGGTGCCAGTTGTAGTGCAGTTCGGATTCGTCGTCATACTGCTAGCCCGGATGGCGGAGCAGTTGCTCTAGTCACTCAGAATATTGTAATAGTGATAGAGTGCAGTGCCGGTTTCAATATCCTAACGCTGGTCTTTTGCCTGTATTAACTGATTTAGCTGGTTTGCTACATATTAATGCCTTCAGATTTTCCCTTTCCTTGTCTGTGATACTGTCGCAAACCCTACTAGCCCATTCTACTTCACTCTTCTCCAGGCATTCTATTTTCTTATTGCTCATTGTTCTAATGTTTGGTGTTGCATCTCCATTTAATAACATCCATGTTTCATTTTTCTTCATAAAACATCTTCCATTATGTTCAAAGATATTAGGTGTGAATATATTATCAGAATCCCATGTTACGACTTGCTCGAGGGCTATATTATCTTGATAGTCCATGCCAGCATTATAATAATCACAAGATATAATTATCATGGAAATAATTATCACTAATATCTTCCCAAGCATTTCCATTTACTTTACCTCTTGAAATTCAAATGGGAATCCAGTGAAAGGACCTTTAGGCATAATATATCTTTGATATCCATAAAGCTCACCGAGCACTTGTAGGCTTATAGGCGCATTTGTATTCATAGAGGGGTTGTTAAACCCGCACGCCTCAAAAATCATGTTCGTTCGGCTAAAACAATTATTTAAAACAGGAAGAGGCCCGAGGTTAATAGTTTTTAGTTTTTTATTAAGGTCTATTGCCTTATTCATCATACATTGTTCTTCTTCATCTGTTGTATCTATTATCCAAATCCAGGTATCTCTGCGGGATTGTATCTTTTTAAAATAATCAGAGACAGAGGCTCCCATCTCATCCCCAGTTCCCGAACTCATTAATCCATATCGATTTGCCGCCGCAGCATGCCCAAAAGGATTATCAGGAACGGGGCCGTTACCTATTATCATAGTACTAAGCCCTAATGGATCAACGTGTTGCACTGGATTCAGCGGATATTGGTACAGATTCCATCCCCCCTTCAGCCCAATCGGGTCCTGGATGATATACCGCCCCTGCAACGGATCGTAGTACCGGTGACGGTTATAATACAGCCCCGACTCCTCATCGTGTTGCTGCCCTGGCAGACGGTACGGCTGGTGCAGGTGATGCGGGTTTTCCTCATTCAGCAGGTTTCCCCACTCATCATACTCCCCGCTTCACGCAGTATTGCCGTCTTCGCTGATGAGCGCCAGCGGCAGGCCCCGGTGGTCGCAGTGGTAAAAATGAACTTTTCGCGCCGGTGTGTATTCCGGCTCCACCTGTCTGGCCAGTTGCTCCACCGTCAGCCCGCACTGCGCAAGCCACGCCCGGCTTGCACTGCTCACGCGGTCTGCCCGGATTTCTTCCTCCAGTCTGTCCAGCAGCCGCACCAGTTCAGCCGGAAATACCACGCCGTGCCCGTCCTCGCTCCCTTCCTGCTGCATCTTCTCCGCCAGGCTGCGGCGCTGCGCTTTCTCCCGCTCGCCGTTCTCTGTCTCGACCCGGATGAGCGGCGTGAAGCTTCCCGGCTCGTATACCGTCTGGATACGTGTGGTGTCAGTCTGCACCGTCGTCAGCCTGTCGCCGTCCCACCCGTACCATGTCTCCTCCGGTTTACGCGACAGCGACATCCATCCCGTCAGGTCACGCCCGCGACGCCACACCCGTTTTGCCATTCGCCGTCCCAGCGGGTCGTAGAGGTAGCGGCTCTCGACCAGTGGCTCGCCATGCTGTATCCGCGTGTAGAACACCAGCCGGTGCTGGCTGTCGTAGTGATAGTGGTGGGTGCGCTCGTCGTGCATCCGGATAACCCCTTCCGGGATACGGTCCGTCTTCTCCGCCAGCCTGCCGTATTCATCGTAGCGATAGACATAGTGCGCATCTTCCGCGATGCGGTTATCCGGCCACGCCGTGAAGGTACTGTCCGGGTGCAGTTCCGGGTCCGGCAGCCGGTTTCCCGCCGGGTCTGTTGCATACGGGATATCGATATCCAGGTTCGCCGCCGTGGTGTGGACGCCCGTCAGCCTTCCCGTGTCACTGTAACGGTACTCCCGGCTCTCCTGCGGGCCGCTGATGCGGATTAGCTGTCCGTTGTCGTTCCAGTCGTAGTCACGGTCAAGCTGCGGAAGGTTCAGGTGCCTGCTCTGGAGCTGGCCGCTGGTATTCCAGGCGGTGGCAAGTTCATATGCCTCCCCGCCGAAGCTGCGGGCCATCTCACGGTGCAGCCGGTCCCGCGTGTACTCGACCAGCGGCGTTCCGCCCAGCTTCATCCCCGCAAGATAACCGCTGCCATACGTCAGCCACTCCACCGGCGGCAGACCGTCCGGCTCCTGACGGGTCGCCAGCCCAGGGCAAGATTACGAAAGCCCGCTCCCCGCAAGGACTGACGCCAGATAGTTTCTGTCCATGGCTGCTTTTCGCATCTTACGTCTTAACCCTGCCTTGAATACCTTATCATTCGTCAAAATATTAATAGCAATGTGCCGTATCCCTGAAAATAATTCTACTGCATTTCCTCTTCTTATTTTGCAGTCGTCTTCATTCATTACCACGTCCAGACGCCAGTGCAGCTTATTCTCCACGTGCCAGTGGTTTCGGATTGCTGTGGCGAACTTCTCTGCGGTTAAATCAGCAGAACTGATATAATATCTGACCGTCATTTTTGGCTCTTTCTTTTGTTCTGCTATTATGGACCGAAAGGAGACTGCCACGCATAATTTCTTCAGCCCTTTCCATTCAAACGTGAAATCAATAAGTTCATCAGGGACATCGCAAACAATATGAAGACGGATTTCTTCTCTGCCGTGACTCTTTTCACTGATTGCGTAACTGTCATACTCTGGATTATTTAATTCTTTCAGCGGAAATTTTTCCTCAAAGGCTTTATTTAGCCGCCCCTGGTTTCCTTTTACCGCGAATAAATAATCACCTCCCTGTTTTTGTATCTTCTCTGCAATATCTTTCTGGCAACCCATCGCATCAGTTGTGATGATTTTTCCTTTAATATCCAGCATGTTAAGAAGTTCAGGGATAGCTGTAATTTCATTGGATTTCTCATCCGTCCTGATCTGTCCGATGACCAGACTGTGCATTGTTGAGAACGCACTAATGACATGAATCGCTCCCCTGCGGCGACTCTTGTCATAAGAGTGCCGGAGCGTTTTTCCATCAATTGCAATGACGTCTTTATCATCTGAAGAATGGCAGTCACGCATCCAGTTAATAAAGTACTCGTGAAATTTTGCAGGACTGATACAGGATACAACTCTGGCGATGGTATCGTGAACAGGAATACCATTTTCAAAATTACCGTATTGTTTTAAAAAATCGAGATGTGTTTCCCCAAAATCCTCTATATCTTCCCAACCTTCCGCACCCGAAATAACGGCACAAATAGTCAACAGTAGAATATCCGATAATTTATGTTCCACTTTCCAGGCTTGTCTGTAATCGGGGATAATAGAAATATGTTCCATCAATTTTTTAAGTTCCATTTTGTTCTCCTTAATTATGTAAGGAGTATTTGATCATGTATAAGCAATAAAAAACAGCTTTAGGTAATGAGGAATATCTCAATTTTTAAACATAAAATGCGAATTATTTAGTACAAAAAGTGAACTTCTGATGATCTTTCCCTGCACCGATAGCGCTGATGTTTAGCTTTTCCCGGACCATGCTTTTTAACCGATTCGGTTTGCCCACAAAACGTGGCATTTTACGTCAACTTTAGCCGTTCGAGACACTCAGCAAAAGGAATAATATTACAACGTTGAATACTTGACCGTTATTTTGACATGCTCAATAATTTGTTAAGTGAGTATGGATTTGTTCTATGGTACTCATATAATTCTATATCATTTTTTGTCAAAATAACCTTCCATAATGGTAATGTTGCACTAATATCTTCTCTATACTTAGCGAAAACTGGAGACATTGAATCAAATAACACCTCCACATTAAGACATTGATCAAAAGACAATATAACCAACTGAACGGGACTAGTAGCGGATAAAATTAACAGAACTTTGTTTTTAAATGGTGGGTAATTAGATATGATAAATGCTGATGATTTTAATTGACTACTTTCCCCTTCACTCTTAACTATTGCATACTGTCGCTCCCCTTGTAATATATATAAATCATTATTAAATGATAAACGGGTCTTTATATCAATAATTTTGACCATATCTGAGGCTATATTCATGGCTTTATCAATATCATGGAATATTTTTAATTCGTTATGCACATTCTTAATATATGAATCAAAATGAACAGGGTCTTGTCTAATCAAATAAATGTATGTAAAGAGCGATTGCTGAACCTCATATAAGGAAGTTACACACGCTGCTTTACATTTAACAAATAAAAATAATGTCATAACGCAACATGTTATAAAAAACCTTTTCATGAAAAGGATCTCCAAAAAAGGTGGCTAGAGCTTAGTCTGGCCACCTTTCTTTATTGAGGAATATATTCGTGAGCAGGACAATTACCATTCCGGGGATCATTATAAAAGTAAACTGTTGTTCCATTGAGCGTTGCTGTTCCTGACGTTGTTAACGGAGTTACACGTTCACGCACTCGTCCTGCCGGGTGTCGAGCATTAACTATTTCACGACAGCTATGAACAACCGCACAGTCCTCATTTCCTACACAAAACATATTTCCACCACCAGATAAATCTTTACCATTTGTCGCATTTTGAATATTTTCCCATGCGGCTTTATCCGATGGTGCAGAAGCATTACTACCATCTACGGGGTGGCAGTTTCTGGAAGCATTGTTTCTTGAGCAGGCAGCGCCAATGCTGGCTTTCATATCCGCAAGTCCGGGCGGGGGAGTAAAATCGCGTTGACTCGTAACACAGCTATTACCTACCTCACCATAGGTCCAATTGTCCTCTTGAGTTAAACCTGTTGGGGCAATAAACTGGGCTGGATTATTAAGCACATAACTATAGGGATTCCACCCCCCCACCGGCCCAATCGGATCCTGGGTAATATACCTCCCCTGCAACGGATCATAGTACCGGTTGCGGTTATAGTACAGCCCCGACTCCTCATCATACTGCTGCCCCGGCAGGCGGTATGGCTGATACACATGATGCGGGTTCTCCTCATTAAGCTGGTTGCCCCATTCATCATACTCCCCGCTCCACGCAGTATTGCCGTCTTCGCTGATGAGCGCCAGCGGCAGGCCCCGGTGGTCGCAGTGATAAAGATGAACTTTTCGCGCCGGTGTGTATTCCGGCTCCACCTGTCTGGCCAGTTGCTCCACCGTCAGCCCGCACTGCGCAAGCCACGCCCGGCTTTCACTGCTCACGCGGTCTGCCCGGATTTCTTCCTCCAGCCTGTCCAGCAGCCGCACCAGTTCAGCCGGAAATACCACGCCGTGCCCGTCCTCGCTCCCTTCCTGCTGCAGCTTCTCCGCCAGGCTGCGGCGCTGCGCTTTTTTCCGTTCGCCGTTCTCTGTCTCGACCCGGATGAGCGGCGTGAAGCTTCCCGGCTCGTATACCGTCTGGATACGTGTGGTGTCAGTCTGCACCGTCGTCAGCCTGTCGCCGTCCCATCCGTACCATGTCTCCTCCGGTTTACGCGACAGCGACATCCACCCCGTCAGGTCACGCTCCCGCCGCCAGACCCGTTTTGCCATTCGCCGTCCCAGCGGGTCACAGAGGTAGCGGCTCTCGACCAGTGGCTCACCATGCTGTATCCGAGTATAAAACACCAGGCGGTGCTGACTGTCGTAGTGGTAGTGGTGGGTCCGCTCGTCGTCCGTCCGGATAACCCCTGCCGGGATGCGGTCCGTCTTCTCCGTCAGCCTGCCGTACTCATCGTAGCGGTACAGGTAGTGCGCGTCTTCGGTGATGCGGTTATCCGGCCACACCGTGAGCGTGCTGTCAGGATGCAGCTCCGGGTCCGGCAGGCGGTTGCCCGCCGGGTCGGTGGCATACGGGATGCGGATGTCCAGGTCCGGTGCGAGGGTGCGCACGCTCTCCAGCCTGCCCGTGGCACTGTAGCCGTATTCCCGCGTCTGTCGCGGGCCGCTGATGCGCACCAGGTCGCCGTTGTCATTCCACCCGTAGTCACGGTCATACACCAGGCTGTTCAGGTGCTGGCTCTGTAACTGGCCTGCGGGGGTGTAAGTGCTGGTCAGTTCATATGCATTATTGCCGAAGCTGCGCACCGTCTCCCGGTGCAGGCGGTCGCGCGTGAACTCCAGCAGCGGCGTCCCGCCCAGCTTCATTCCCGCCAGGTAACCGCTGCCATACGTCAGCCACTCCACCCGCGGCAGGCTGTCCGGCGTGACGCGGTTTGCCAGACCCTGTTCGTTGTATGCGTGCTCTGTCTCATGCTGCCACAGCAGTTCCCCCGTCTCCGGGTTATGCACCGTCTGGCGTTCGCCGGCCAGGCGGCCCTTATCATCATAACCGTAATGCACCGCCACCTGATGGCCTTCGCTCAGGTGGCTGATGTCTGTCAGCCAGCCGTGGCCGTCATACTGCCACTGCTCTGCCGGTTCACCGTTCACCGTGCGGTGAGTGATACGGTCCGATTCGTCGTAGTGCCAGAGGGTGACAAGTCCCTCATCCTCACTCTGTGTGAGTTTTCCGGTCAGGTCATAATGATAACGCTGCGTCCGCCCGTCAAAGCCGCCCTGCTGTACCAGGCGGTCCAGCGCATCGTAGCTGAAGTCGCTGTGACTGCCGTTCTCGTTGGTCAGGCTGATGACACGTCCGGCAGCATCGTACTCCATACTGCGCGTCAGCCCGCCCTGCGTGGTGCTGACCGCCTTTCCCCACGCATCGTACTGTGTCTCGCTCCGGTTGCCGTCCGGGGTGATAACGGCAGTCAGGTCGCCTGCGGCGTTGTATTCATACCGCGTTTCACGGCCCTGTGCGTCTTTCACCGAGGTTAACCGGCCACGGTTGTCATAGCGGCGGTAAAGGCTGATGCCTTCCTCGCGGTGGACCGCCGTCATCTGGCCGAAGCGGTCGTATTCATAGCGGGTCTGGTAGCCCGAGCAGTCGGTGAACGCCAGCAACTGCCCGTAGCGGCTCCACGTCATCTGCCGGGTGCTGCCCGTCGCATCTGTTGTCGTGGCCGGTAATTCACTGTGCGGATTATCATAAGCATACCGGATGACGTCCCCACTGCGCGATGTCTCCGATACCAGCCTGTCCCGCTCATCATACGCCCGGCGGCTCTCCAGCCCGTCCGGGTACACCACTGCCGTTAACTGGTTCCCGTCGTTATAGTAAAATTTCGTCTCCCGCCCGTCCGGCGTGGTGATATCCGTGATATCGCCGGATACCACATTCAGACCGTACTCTGTCCGCCGTCCCGCCGCGTCCGTCTGCGCCGTGAGCCTTCCTGCCGCGTCATACCCGCTGTGCGTGACGCTGCCGTCCGCCAGTTCTTTTTTCACCACCCGCTTCAGCCCGGCCCCGCCTTCTGTATGCAGCACCTCACGCCGGTTCAGGCTGTCCGTGACGGTGATGCGGTCCTGCTCATACTGGTAGCGGTAACTCAGGCCTGCCGGGTTAAGCTGCTCCACCACCCGCCCGGTATCGTCGTAGCGGTAGCGCATCTCCGGCCTTCCCGCATAACGGTGCCCCACCATCCGGCCCGGGTGCTGCGCGTCATACGTGAAAGCGCGCACCTGCGTATTGCTGCGGTCATATACCGCCAGCAGTTCACCGGCTTCCGTATACGTGTACCGCACCAGTGGCGCACCGGGCAGGCTCTCCGGGTATGCCGGGTCGTGCATCAGCCACACCGCCGAAAGGCGGATGCCCCTGTCGGGGCCGTATTCGGTACCGGGCAGTGTGTCGGGGAACGCTGAGGCTGAGAGAGGGCGGGAACGGTCAGAAGAAGATAGCGAAGAGGTGCGGGCCTCTTCCGCCCGCTGCGCCTGCGTGGTCAGCACCAGACGGAACTCCCGCCCGGCACCGTCCGTCACGCCGGTGATTCCCCCGGCCAGGTCACCGGCGGCCTCACGCCGGTACGTCAGCGTCCGCCCGAAGCGGTCCGCCATCCCGGTAAGCACCCGGTACGGCGGCAGAGGCGCTGGCAGTACGTCCTCAGCACCCGGCACCCGCTCAGACCACCCCAGTATCCACCACGGCCCCTGTGCGCTGTTGGTCGCCAGGTAAAGATGCGGGCTTAACCGGATATCCGGCGGCAGCGACGCCCACAGCCGTGCCAGCGTATGGCCGTCCGGCTGCGTTGCCTTACCACCGCGCACCAGCCACATTGACTCGCTGCGGCTGTACACCGCCTCCCCCGGCAGCAGCGGCTCAAAGTGAATGCTCCGCCCGCCGTTGTCGTTGAGTATCAGTCCGTCATCACGTAGCTGTAAGCGGATATCAGAAGGCGCTTTCCAGCCGGGGCCGAAAACGCCCACCGGTGCAGGCGTCCGGGTCCGGTAGCTGCTGTAGGTGCGGGAGAGAATGAACGGCAGCGGGCCGGGCAGCGCAAGGTCCGTCTCGCCGGGCAGCACCTTCGCCCCCAGCAGCGGATTTACCGGGTTGCCCGAAGTCATCCCGCCCGGACACACCGAGCACGCCACGCCAGTTGGCGCGCCAATTCTTACACCTGCCGAACCCTGGACAATGGGACCGCCATACTGGGTCATATCTCCCTGACGCGCCGCTGGTTTTCCGCTCATGATTCAATTCCTTCTTCTGTTTATTTTTAATGCTTGTTTGTTACTGAATACCGAACAGGTACGGGATCAGTACTCTCTCATATCCGGCGTATCCTGCTTTTCATCAGGGGTCTTCGGTGGGGATTTCGAGGCTGCACAGTTCCAGTTAATCAACAGTGAGTCACCATTAACCTGCTCCTTACCCTGCAAATGAATTTTTGTGCCGTTGAGAAAAATTTGTCCGTCCTTCGTCAGCACCAGCCTTGCCTTACCACAGCAGAGCTCCAGATGCTCACCGGCGGAGTAAATCGCGGTCTGCCCGGTATCATCCTTTTTCGTTTTACCAACGGTGAAGGTAACGTTATTTCCGACTTTGACGTCATAACCCAGCCCGACCCTCAACGATTTATGCAAACCGATCTGCGAGGACTGCATCAGAGCCACCGAGGTGTTCATAATGCCACCTACCGTCGTCTGATACGCCACGCCCACGGTCAGCGCACGAACAAGTCCAATCGTTTCCACCTGAACAGAACCCACGTTAATGATCTGGTTACTGCCCACCGTCTCTATCTGGTTAACGCCCACCGTCTGTATCTGATTGTTGGTAACCGCAATTATCTGATTGTTGCCGATGGTCTCAGCATGGTTATTTATCACATCCGTGGTGCGGTTATTCAGCACCTCGGTGTTCATGTTCTTCTGCGCGTGGATGTAGACCTGTTCTTTCCCTGTCGCATCGTCAAACTTCAGTTCATTAAACCCGCTGCCCTTATAGGTTTTCGAACGAATGGTCATCTGCGTCTTTGTTCCCGGCAGGCTGCCGGGTGTGCGGTTTTCCTGGTGGTAGGTGCGCCCCATAATGATCGGCTGGTCCGGATCGCCGTTGAGGAAGTCCACAATCACCTCCTGACCCACGCGCGGTATCGCAAGGTTACCGAATCCGGTGCCTGCCCACGCCTGTGCCACACGGATCCAGCATGAACTGTCCTGGTTTGACGGGTTATAACGGTCCCAGTTAAATTTCACCCGCACGCGGCCATGTTCATCACAGAAGATTTCCTCGCCTGCCGGTCCCGTCACGACGGCGCTCTGCGGGCCGTCCACCAGCGGTTTCAGCAACGGCTGTGGTCGCCATGTTCTGTCTGCCGGTATTACCGCAAAATGGTTATCCAGCGTGGTGCCTGAACCCCTGCGTCCCGGTACCGCCTGCGGCTGTTCGCCGTGAAGATCACTCGCCACCACCTGCCATTCCCGGTTCAGGTTCGCCTGCGGATGCCCCGTCAGCACAATTCGCCGTCCCGGCCATATCTCCGGCGAACGGCTTGTTCCGCGCGCCACTTCTGCGTTGTTGCGCCAGCCATCCATCTGCCAGCGGGCAAAGTTCTGCCCGTGGGCACCCTTGAAACGTCCGGGGTAGTCATACACTTCATACTGTGTGCGCTGGTAATCCTGGTACTGGCCTTCCTGATCAAAACGCCCTGCCCAGCCGGGTCGTTTAAAGGTGTAGTCTTTGGTCACCACGGAAGAAGGGCGGATTTGTGCGCTGTAGCGAAACTGGCTGATGCAGAGGGTGCTCACCTCGGTACGGGTGTTCGGATTCCAGGGGATCTCAAAGGACTCCGGCAGATAACGCACGGTATCGCACAGGACCAGGCTCTGGTCGGTACTTTTTTGCGCGTGCTCCTCATAAAAGAAGATGCCTTCCTCCGCCGCCATCCGGCACAGGAAATCGTAATCAGTCTCACCGTACTGGACACAAAACTCACGGGAAGGATGTGGCTCGCTGAACAGCGGGCTCCACTCGGTCACCCCGTTTTCCTGCAATATCGTGCCGAGGATGCTTTCGATGTCCTCATTCTGGAAGATACGGAAGTTCTGGCGCAGCCCTGTGCGCCACAGCGGTGGGCACACCTTCATGCTGTACAGCATCTGGTTTTTGTCGTTCTCCCCCAGTTCAAACCAGGTCACCACACCTTTCACCCGGCGCTGTACGTCATCGCCCTGCCATACCGTCAGGTAGGCCATTTTGTCCAGCACCTGCGCAAATTCAAGGGAAAGAAACTGCTGACTGACCAGAGAAAGGTCGAGGGAAAAAAGTGAAGAGAGTGACTGGGTGAGATGAAAGGAAACCACCGCAAAAGCATCCGGTGGCAGGCCGTCCACTTCCAGCGTGAAACGTAATCCGGTTGACATAGCAACCTCCGTGAAAATGAATAATAATCCGCACATATTGCATGTACAACATGTCGGGCGGATGAGATAAGCGAGTCGACATCTGGCGTTACCGGGGAATATCAGAAAAATGTCATGGTTATGTGATGATTTAGTCTGGGATTTTACTTCAGAGAAACGGGTGTCTGTTTAGTCAACAAAATAATCACAAACGCAACGGATGGGTTCTCGACGTTATTCACGACAGGCTCGTACATTACAGCGAGTAATAAAAAACCTGATATGCAAAGTCAAACCAATATTCATAATGTCTTTTTATTCACAACAATAAATAATTTAATAACAATCATTGAAATGAATGATGATTTGTATAAGGAATATACGCTACCGCCCCACCCTGATAACATGATCTGCACATTGCCATCTTAACGTCGTTAAACACTGGCTTAATAGTGGATATTTCAAATTAGGAATTTATTAAATTCACCTGATGAATATCATAAGCAAATAGCATAGAAAATAATGACAACTCCCCCGAGGGGACCATTTCCAAAGCACTGCACCACCACCTGGTGCCCGGATGATCTTGCTTCAGTGGTAAGAGTACCTGATGCATTGTTCCCAAAATGGTGTTTTCCCCTGCCCCTCCAATAATGTGCAGCTCTCACGTGATAATCTATTGATTAGGTTATATTAAGAATCAATATTTAAAATACATCCATTTTCTTGAATAAATCAACATGTTTATTAATCAATTGCTGTTTTAGCTCTGACTCATCAAGCTCTCCATATTTGTCCTACAGATAATTGCGAATAAATACAGAGAACGCCATTTATCCTTTTAGCATACCTGCCGGATATTTTTATTTGTATTAATATTAATTGTATCTCCAACTCCGAGCATATCCATCATTAAAAACATTTTGAGATTATAGAATGCCTGTGATAACAAGTGAAACATCTTCACAATGTGAATAGTTAGTTTCTTTTCAGAGGAAATGAAATAGACAAGCTGAATGAAAGGGAGAGTGATATAAATTAAAAAACATAACATGAATCTAATTAATTACGCCCATCATTGTGGATAAAGTTACTGAATAATAAATAACATAATCTTCTGGTATCCCACTCAAATAATGACATTCCTTTTTAATACTTCTTGTAATTTCGGTAACTGACATACAGCATCAGCAATCGCACTGATATTCGTGGCATTATCCTGAAACCATTCATGCCCAGGCCCCCATGTGCGCATAGTGCAAAGATAACAGTCCACCAGCGTTAGTTGCTCACCAAACGCATAAGGTTCAGGGGTCAATTGTGAATTCAGCCAGATATAAAGCGATTTACGATATTCAATAACATTCTTCTTTAACTGTTCGGGTGCGTCAGGAGCCCAACGCTCAGGGTAATCAGCGAAAGTGAATGTTGGATAGACATTAGCAACCAGCCAGACCAATAGCCGTTGAAACTGCTGACGTTCGGCGCGCCCAACCGGTGGCGCAAGGTCCGGGCGACGCTCGAGAACCATCAATGCAATCGCCGCTGTCTCCGTCATAATCTCGTCATTTTCCAGAGCCAGTGTCGGAACCTGACACAACGGGTTCAGGGTTTTCAATAACTCGCGTGAAGTTCCCTCGTGGTCAAAACCACTGACATCAACGAACTGATAAGGAATATCAGCCAGTGTTAGCATCAGCTCACTGATTGTAGAGCCCCATCCGGGTACGCCATACACCTTAATCATATGCCCCTCACAATCTTTTAAAGATTAAGTGTAGGACAGTACACAGGTTAACCAGCAAAAGGATTTGTCATTTTTTCGTCAGTTGTATTATTCCCCTTCAGGATTGTAAGGGGATGTTTTGCATCGTTTATCGATAACGGGTAGGATGCTGCGCCGATAGTTTTATACCCATAAAGAATAATGGTGATAACTATCATCGCCAGGATGAATAAACATTGTTCATGGCAACTTATATGACTTTTTCATTAAAGCAATCAGGGAGAGCAATGAGTAAACACGACACCGACACTTCAGATCAACACGCCGCGAAACGCCGCTGGCTTAATGCCCACGAAGAGGGGTATCACAAAGCGATGGGCAATCGCCAGGTACAGATGATCGCCATTGGCGGCGCGATTGGCACCGGCTTGTTTTTAGGTGCAGGAGCCCGACTGCAAATGGCGGGTCCAGCACTGGCACTGGTTTATTTAATTTGTGGCTTGTTTTCGTTTTTTATTCTGCGTGCATTGGGTGAGCTGGTGCTACACCGCCCTTCCAGTGGCAGTTTTGTCTCTTATGCCCGTGAGTTTTTGGGTGAGAAAGCCGCTTATGTTGCTGGCTGGATGTACTTCATCAACTGGGCGATGACGGGGATTGTTGATATTACCGCCGTCGCTCTGTATATGCATTACTGGGGTGCGTTTGGCGGCGTGCCGCAGTGGGTCTTTGCGCTCGCTGCACTTACCATCGTTGGCACCATGAATATGATCGGTGTGAAATGGTTTGCGGAGATGGAGTTCTGGTTTGCGCTTATTAAAGTGCTCGCCATTGTGACCTTTTTGGTCGTGGGTACAGTGTTCCTCGGTAGTGGTCAGCCGCTGGATGGCAACACCACTGGCTTTCATTTAATCACCGATAATGGCGGCTTCTTCCCCCACGGCTTGCTGCCTGCGCTGGTGTTGATTCAGGGCGTAGTGTTTGCTTTTGCCTCCATTGAAATGGTGGGTACAGCTGCCGGAGAATGTAAAGATCCGCAGACCATGGTGCCTAAAGCGATTAACAGTGTGATTTGGCGTATTGGCCTGTTTTACGTCGGCTCCGTGGTGTTGCTGGTTATGTTATTGCCGTGGAGCGCGTATCAGGCGGGGCAAAGTCCGTTCGTGACGTTTTTCTCTAAACTGGGTGTGCCATATATCGGCAGCATTATGAACATTGTGGTGCTGACCGCTGCCCTCTCCAGCCTGAATTCAGGTCTGTACTGCACCGGACGTATTCTGCGCTCAATGGCGATGGGCGGTTCCGCACCGAGTTTTATGGCGAAAATGAGTCGTCAGCATGTGCCGTATGCCGGGATTCTGGCGACACTGGTTGTGTATGTCGTCGGCGTATTCCTCAACTATCTGGTGCCGTCGCGCGTATTTGAGATTGTGTTGAACTTCGCGTCGCTGGGAATCATCGCTTCATGGGCGTTTATCATCGTGTGCCAGATGCGCCTGCGTAAAGCGATTAAAGAAGGCAAAGCAGCGGATGTCAGTTTTAAACTGCCTGGCGCGCCCTTCACTTCCTGGCTGACATTACTGTTTTTACTGAGTGTCCTTGTGCTGATGGCGTTCGATTACCCGAACGGGACTTATACTATCGCGGCGCTGCCGATTATCGGTATTCTGCTGGTTATAGGCTGGTTTGGTGTGCGCAAACGCGTTGCTGAAATTCACAGCACTGCGCCAGTCGTCGAGGAAGATGAAGAAAAACAGGAAATTGTGTTTAAGCCTGAAACGGCGAGTTAATTGCAAAATTGCCCGGCTACGTGCCGGGCAAATTTAGATTACTGACGAAGGTGCCGCATGCGGCGTGATAAAAGTCAGGCAAGTCTCTCCGTTTTCACCCTCGCCATATCTATTACAGCGCAATACGAATCACATCGTCTGGCTGGGTAGCTTCCTGCTGTTTAGTGGATTTTTGTTTCACACTGACATACAGCGTTTTGCCATCGGCAGACAGCGCCAGGCTGTTTGGATGAGTCGGCGTATCGAACGTTTTCATCACTTTATAGCTTTTCGCGTCAATCACACTGACTTTACCTGCCTGACGATGCGTCACGTAGGCTTCATTACGCGCAGGGTTAAACAGCACAGCCAGTGATTCCGGTGCCGCAACCTTCGCCAGAATATTGCCATTACGGGTATCGACCACTAACACTTCTGCGGCTTTAGAATCGGTGATAAATGCACGCTGCCTGGCGGTATCAAGGCTAATGTTGATAAAGAAGTGCTCTTTGCCGTCATCCAGCAGCTTTTTACGGCTGAGGATTTTATTGTCGGCGGTGTCGATGGTAATCAATTCGCCGTCAGCGTTAGTGGTGTAAAGACGTTTGCCTTTGCTATCCAGCGCCAGACCGGTACTCATTTTACCGGTGTTCTGGATGGCGGTTTTCAGTTTGATATTCTCGCCATCAACGACCCAAATCACGCTCTCTTTACCAATACCACTGATGTAAACGGTGTTCGTGGCATCATCAGCTACCAGCTCACGCGGTTGCAGCGGGCGCACCTCTTCCGTGCGCTTACGATCATCCAGCACCAGACGGCCTTTCACTTCGCCCGTTTTGGCATCTATCGCCGTGACCGCGCTGTTTACGGTGTTACCAAACCACAACGTCTGAGTCGTGTTATTGATGGTGGCACCAAACGGCTTGAGATCGTTATGGATCGCCTGCGTCACTTCCAGAGTGACCGGATCAAGACGATAAACCACGCCACCTTTATCCAGTTTGCGGCTTTGCGAAGTGGCGAGCCACAGCGCGTTTTCTTGCTGGCTATAAGCCATTTCGTAGGCACCTTTACCTACCGCTTTACGCAGCATTTCTTCTGCGGCCTGCGTACTGAATGATGAAGCAACAAGCAATGAACCTAACAGTAATGAACCACGCAGGCGCAATGAAAACAGATGACGTAAATGCATGACGACTCCCTTTGATGAACCGATATTTTTGCTGCTTCACAATGCTTCGCTAAGCGTAATCATCGTTACGCTCTTGTTATAAATGGGAATGGTAATCATTATTTTCTCAAATGTGGAGCATTTCTTGCCGTTACGACTACAATTTTCTCAATTACTTAACGTATTGTGCCGTTTCATTTTCCATAAATTTACAATTTCATTACCATGACGGCGTTTTCCCATTCTTAACCTGGCTTTTTTCATGAAGATTTTTTCCGTCCGACAGACCGTTTTGCCCGCACTGCTTGTCCTTTCCCCCGTTGTTTTTGCCGCTGATGAACAGACCATGATTGTCAGTGCCGCGCCGCAGGTGGTTTCAGAACTGGATACCCCTGCAGCAGTAAGCGTGGTGGATGGCGAGGAGATGCGCCTGGCAACACCGCGCATTAACTTGTCCGAATCACTGACCGGCGTGCCTGGTTTACAGGTACAAAACCGGCAGAACTATGCGCAAGATTTACAGCTGTCGATTCGCGGATTTGGCTCCCGTTCCACTTACGGAATTCGCGGTATTCGCCTGTATGTGGACGGTATTCCCGCCACCATGCCCGACGGGCAAGGGCAAACATCCAACATCGATTTAAGCAGTGTGCAAAATGTGGAAGTGCTGCGTGGCCCCTTCTCTGCCCTGTATGGCAACGCGTCTGGCGGTGTAACGAATGTCACCACCCAGACCGGACAACAGCCACCAACCATTGAAGCCAGTAGTTACTACGGCAGTTTTGGCAGCTGGCGCTATGGGCTGAAAGCAACGGGCGCAACGGGAGACGGCACACAGTCCGGCGATGTTGATTACACCGTCTCAACCACGCGTTTTACGACCCACGGCTATCGTGACCATAGTGGCGCACAGAAAAATTTAGCCAATGCCAAACTGGGCGTACGCATTGATGAAGCCAGCAAATTAAGCCTGATTTTCAATAGTGTGGATATCAAAGCAGATGACCCAGGTGGGCTAACCAAAGCAGAATGGAAGGCGAATCCACAACAAGCGCCTCGTGCAGAACAGTACGACACGCGAAAAACCATCAAGCAAACTCAGGCTGGGTTGCGCTATGAACGTAGCCTGAGTTCGCGGGATGATATGAGTGTGATGATGTATGCCGGAGAGCGAGAAACGACCCAGTACCAGTCAATACCCATGGCACCACAACTTAACCCGTCACATGCGGGCGGCGTGATTACCCTGCAACGCCATTACCAGGGAATAGACAGCCGCTGGACACACCGTGGTGAACTGGGCGTTCCGGTCACGTTCACTACCGGCCTGAACTACGAAAACATGAGTGAAAACCGCAAGGGCTACAATAACTTCCGCCTGAATAGCGGCATGCCGGAGTACGGGCAAAAAGGTGAGTTGCGTCGCGACGAACGCAATCTGATGTGGAACATCGATCCCTATTTACAGACGCAGTGGCAGCTGAGCGAAAAACTGTCGCTGGATGCTGGCGTGCGCTACAGCTCCGTGTGGTTTGATTCCAACGACCATTACATTACTCCGGGTAACGGCGATGACAGCGGTGATGCCAGTTATCACAAATGGCTACCAGCCGGATCGTTAAAATATGCAATGACCGATGCCTGGAATATCTATCTGGCAGCCGGGCGTGGTTTTGAAACGCCGACGATTAATGAGCTGTCTTATCGCGCTGATGGGCAAAGCGGTATGAACTTTGGTTTAAAACCATCCACCAACGATACAATTGAGATCGGCAGTAAAACGCGTATTGGTGATGGGCTGCTTAGTCTCGCATTGTTCCAGACCGACACCGATGATGAAATTGTTGTCGATAGCAGTAGCGGTGGGCGTACGACTTACAAAAATGCTGGAAAGACCCGTCGTCAAGGCGCTGAACTGGCATGGGATCAACGTTTCGCGGGAGATTTTCGCGTAAACGCGTCCTGGACCTGGCTTGATGCGACCTATCGCAGCAATGTTTGCAATGAACAGGATTGTAACGGTAATCGGATGCCAGGGATCGCCCGTAATATGGGCTTTGCGTCGATAGGTTATGTACCGGAAGATGGCTGGTATGCAGGCACGGAAGCGCGTTATATGGGCGATATTATGGCAGATGATGAAAATACGGCCAAAGCGCCGTCTTATACTCTCGTCGGCTTATTCACCGGGTATAAATACAATTACCACAATTTAACTGTGGATTTATTTGGTCGTGTCGATAATTTATTCGATAAAGAATACGTTGGTTCTGTCATTGTCAATGAGTCAAACGGGCGATATTACGAACCTGCGCCCGGACGAAATTATGGTGTCGGCGTGAATATCGCATGGCGATTTGAGTAATTACCTTGATGCCCGGTATTTGCCGGGCATTTACTTTAACGATTGTATTGCTGGTATAAAATAGCAATATTTTGTTGCATAATTTCAGCAAGACAATGTCTGCATCCCTCTTTGTCTTTTGCTTTTAACGCAGCGAGTAACAGATGATAGTTTTCTATATGCTCCCGTAATTCCGCTGGATTAATCGCTTCATAGAGATAATGTAAACCAGGTCCCATCCTGACCCACAGTTGCTCAATCATCTCACACAGGATGGGCATATTTGAGCGATGATAAATCGCTAAGCGAAATAGCCTGTTTACATTAATGATTTGTTCCATGTCGCCCTTTTCTTGCGCCTGCTGTAATTTCTCGAGCAATTCCTGGAGTTCCGCCAGGTCTTGCGGGGTGAGGTTTTCAACAGCCAGAGCAACTGCCATTAATTCCAGTTCGTAGCGGATCCGATTGATTTCGTCTAATTGACGTTTCCCCACTTCCGGAACTGTAAATGCTTGCGCTGGTGCGACAGAAAGCGCATTCACCGAAACCAGACGTAATAATGCTTCACGCACAGGTGTAATACTCATACCTAATTGCTCCGCCAGATTTTTAGTAATCAGGCGTGCGCCAGGTTTTAGTGCGCCAATACTAAGCTGATGTTTCAGGTCGTTCTCAACCTGCAGAGTCAAACTGACATGTTTCATTTTTTCCGTTCCAGGCATTTTAATTCCTTCGCGTGTTTTCTGTCCAACCCTGCCTGCATGGCAGAAGGAATTCACCTGGTGTATTAAAGTGAATAATCATAAACCACTCACCTTTGTTGTTATTAGCAGCAGAACAATGATGTGGTTAGTTAATTAAAGCTGAAAATAAGCTTTTTGCCTGGATTTTTATGGCGGCTTACGCCGCCGTTGAAACTTTAATCATCACCCGCCACGCGGATCACCACTTTGCCGAAGTTTTTACCCTTCAGCAGGCCGATAAACGTCTGTGGCGCATTCTCTAAACCGTCAGTAATTTCTTCGCGGTAGTGGATTTTATCCTCTTTCACCCATTGCCCCATCTCCTTCTGAAACTCATGGATGCGGTGACCATAATCCTGAGCGATAATAAACCCTTGCAAGCGAATACGTTTTTTCAGCACCGTTGCCATCAACAGGGGTAAACGATCCGGACCGGGTGGTAGCTCTGTAGCGTTATAGCTGCTCACTAAGCCACAAACGGGAATGCGCGCAGATGTATTAAGTAATGGTAGCACAGCATCAAATACCTTACCGCCCACGTTTTCATAATAGATATCAATACCTTTTGGGCACGCTTTCGCCAGTTGTTCGGCAAAATCGTCCGCGTGGTGATCAAGGCAAACATCGAAGCCTAACACCTCGGTAGCATGGCGGCATTTTTCCGCGCCACCGGCTACCCCCACCACTCTGCAACCTTTAAGTTTGCCGATTTGCCCCACCGTCGCCCCCACTGGTCCTGTCGCCGCAGCTACCACCAACGTTTCGCCCTCTTTAGGCTGACCGATATCCAGTAGGCCCATATAAGCGGTAAAGCCTGGCATCCCTAGCACACCCAGCGACCACGATGGATTTTGCGGATGATCGCCAAGTTTCACCAGATCATCACCACTGGATATGTCATAGTCTTGCCATCCACTGTAGCCCAGCACCCAGTCGCCAGACTGATAATCAGGATGATTCGACTCCACGACACGGCTCACCGTACCGCCGACCATCACGCCGCCAATATCAACCGGCGGTGAATAAGATGGCTCATCGCTCATACGTCCACGCATATACGGGTCCAGGGACAAATAAACTGTGCGCAGTAACACCTGTCCTTCACCCGGTGTGGCGACATCATCTTCTTCAAGACGGAAATTCTCCGGAACCGGTGCGCCATGTGGACGCGAGGCCAGAACCCAACGTCGATTACGCTGCTTTTGTTGCCCCATAATGCTCTCCTGTGCTTTTGGCATGAATCCATCAATAGTAGCAGGCTCGCAGGATTGGTTTTGTTTGCAGCCGTCACACCCCCTCTGCAACACGCAATAATTTCATCGAGGAATCCGTTGCTTCGGGCTGTTTTCGATAGTATTGATAACATCATCATCATTATTTTATTGAGGCCAGACATGTCCATCCGTTTTGCCCGCAAAGCCGACTGTGCTGCCATTGCGGAAATTTATAACCACGCCGTGTTGTATACGGCGGCTATCTGGAATGACCAAACGGTGGATGCAGATAACCGCATTGCCTGGTTTGAAGCGCGGACCATAGCAGGTTATCCGGTGCTGGTAAGTGAAGAAGATGGCGTAGTGACGGGATATGCCTCATTTGGCGACTGGCGTAGTTTCGATGGTTTTCGCCATACCGTGGAACATTCGGTTTATGTCCATCCCGATCATCAGGGCAAAGGTCTGGGGCGTAAATTGTTAAGCCGATTGATTGATGAAGCGCGAGATTGCGGGAAGCATGTCATGGTCGCCGGGATCGAATCGCAAAATCAGGCCTCGCTGCATCTGCACCAGTCGCTGGGATTTGTCGTCACCGCACAAATGCCGCAGGTGGGCACTAAATTTGGGCGCTGGCTGGATCTGACATTTATGCAGTTGCAACTCGACGAACGCACTGAACCGGACGCGATTGGATGAATCAGTCGCTCACCCTTGCCTTTTTGATTGCCGCCGGAATTGGTCTGGTAGTCCAGAACACGCTGATGGTGCGCATCACCCAGACCTCCTCTACCATTCTCATCGCCATGTTGCTGAACTCACTGGTGGGGATTGTGCTCTTTGTTTCTATTTTATGGTTTAAACAAGGTATGGCGGGGTTTGGCGAACTGGTGTCCAGCGTGCGCTGGTGGACACTTATACCTGGCTTGCTGGGATCGTTTTTTGTCTTCGCCAGTATCAGCGGATATCAGAATGTGGGAGCGGCGACAACTATTGCAGTACTGGTCGCCAGCCAGCTGATTGGCGGTCTGGTGCTGGATATCTTCCGCAGTCATGGCGTACCACTACGGGCGTTGTTCGGCCCAATTTGTGGCGCAATTTTACTTGTGGTTGGCGCCTGGTTGGTGGCCAGACGCTCATTTTAATCACAGGATGGTGCCGCCTTTGGTTAACTGTTCGTGGCGCGCTTCCATATCTTCTTTATGCTTGCGACCGTGATGGGCGATCGCTGTGCGCAGACGTTGCTGCTGGGTGTAGCGATCTTCCCGACTTAACTCCGCGTCATCGCTCAGGGCGATTAATAATTCGTTCATATGGGCAATGACGCTCTCTTCAATCGCGGCATCCACGCGCGCGATGACTTCATCCAGATGCGACATACTTTCTCCTTAGCCACTTGTGAAATTTATCGATTCATCCAAATGATATAAGTCTGCGTGGTGCCGTCAAGCCAGTGAGTAAGATTTAAAACAGTGAAAACAACAGCGCCACCGGGAAACTCATCGGCCATGTTGCCCCCACCAGAAAGGCGCTTAAGAAACGGATGCGTTTCTTATCGTGAGAAAGAAACCAGGTGATAAGAAATGAGATTGCTGCCATAACCGCATAAAAAACAAGCATATGTTGATAGAGAGACATGTACGGGCGTCCAGCCAGATGAATAAAACGCGCGCAAATATGCGTCATTTTTTGACGTGCATCAAGTTTTTTAACCGGTTTGAGAAAAAAACATCAAACAGCAACTTGCCCTTATCCATCTTCAGAATGAGTATTATTGCGGATTTTCTTAACCCGTACTATACACATAGGGGCAATGATAAAAGGTGGCAAAAATGAATGTTTCCAGTAGAACTGTAGTACTGATAAATGTCTTTGCTGCTGTTGGTTTGTTTACTCTTATCTCTATGAGATTTGGCTGGTTTATTTGATGTAGTGATTTTGCACGCAGCACGTACTGTCAGAGAAATCAGTGCTCTGACAGTACGTAAGATCATCTCATACTCTTACGATCTGCAATATTATCCTTAATGTTTAACCATGACGTGGCGGACGACGGTGTAATCCTCCAGCCCATAAAGTGACATATCCTTGCCGTAACCAGAAAGTTTCTGCCCACCGTGCGGCATTTCACTTACCAGCATGAAATGGGTATTGACCCAGGTACAACCATATTGCAGCCGTGCACTGACGCGATGCGCCCTGCCCACATCTTTCGTCCATACCGAAGATGCAAGTCCGTACTGGCTGTCATTCGCCCAGTTCACCACCTGTTCTTCGTTGTCGAAGAGCGTAACACTCACTACTGGACCAAATACCTCTTTTTGCACGATGGCATCGTCCTGTAATGCGCCAGCCAGCAGCGTCGGCGCATAGTAATAGCCATTACCCTTGCGCTTTTCACCGCCAGTGATCACTTTGATGTGCCCTGTCGCTTTCGCCTCTTCTACTGCCTTGCTGACGCGTTCGAGATGCGCCAGCGAGCTTAAAGGTCCAAGCTCCGTAGACTCGTCATCCGGCGCACCAGATTTTAACGTTGCCACCGCAGCACCCAGTTTTTCCACCAGCGTATCGTAAATGCCTTTTTGCGCGTAGATCCGACAAGCCGCAGTACAATCCTGTCCAGCATTGTAATAGCCAAATGTACGTACACCTTCGACCACTGCTTCAATATCCGCATCATCAAAAACAATCACTGGCGCTTTGCCACCAAGTTCCATATGAGTACGCTTAATGGACGGCGCGGTATGGCTGATGATGTGCTCGCCGGTGGCGATAGAGCCCGTCAGCGACACCATCCGCACTTTAGGATGTCCGGTCAGCGGATCGCCCACCGTTTTGCCTCTGCCAAACAGTACGTTAATCACGCCTGCCGGGAAGATATCTTTCGCCAGCTCTGCCAACTTCAACGCGGTCAGCGGGGTAATTTCTGATGGTTTAAGCACTACGCAGTTCCCTGCCGCCAGCGCCGGAGCCAGTTTCCACGCTGCCATCATCAGCGGATAATTCCACGGTGCGATAGAAGCCACGACCCCCAACGGATCGCGACGGATCATCGAAGTATGACCTTCAAGATATTCACCTGCCGCCAGACCATTCAGACAGCGCGCCGCACCCGCGAAAAAGCGAAAAACATCGACAATCGCCGGGATTTCATCATTGAACGCACTATGCAGCGGTTTGCCACAATTACGGGACTCCAGTTCGGCAAAAACCTGACCATTTTCTTCGATAACATCAGCCAGTTTCAGCAGACATTCCGCACGCACTTTCGGCGTGGTTTGCCCCCATTCGGCAAATGCTGCATCTGCCGCGCGCACAGCAGCATCGACCTGCTCTGCGGATGCCTCGGCAATCTCCAGTAAAACGTCCCCCGTTGCCGGATTATAGACAGGCTGTTTTTCCCCTTCGCCGCTAACCAGTTCTCCGTTAATCAGTAACTTATGTTGCATAGCATATTCCTGTATCAGTGGTTATTGACCATTGTCGCCTTCGCGGGTTAGCCACCAGGCCCCCAGGATCGGCAAGGTTGTTACCAACATAACCAGCAGTGCCACCACGTTAGTTACCGGTACATCACGCGGTCGCCCAAGCTGATTGAGCAACCACAACGGTAACGTTCGTTCATGACCTGCCGTAAAGGTCGTAACGATGATTTCATCGAACGACAAGGCAAACGCCAGCATTCCTCCTGCCAGTAACGCCGAACTGAGATTCGGCAACACTACGTAGCGGAAGGTTTGCCAGCCATTGGCCCCAAGATCCATTGACGCCTCAACCAGACTCCACGAGGTGCGGCGAAAACGGGCGATGACATTGTTAAACACCACCACTACGCAAAAAGTCGCATGGCCGACCACGATGGTGAAAAATCCCGGCTCCAGATTGATGGTTTTAAAAGCGGTTAATAGCGCCAGACCAGTGACAATGCCCGGCAGCGCAATGGGCAGCAGCAGTAACAGCGAAATGGCGTTTTTGCCGAAAAAGTCTCGTCGCCACAGCGCGGCAGCTGCAAGCGTCCCTAACACCAGCGCGATTAATGTCGCCAGCGCCGCCACTTTAAGTGACAGTGTCACGGCATCAAGAATATCACTACGCTGTGCTGCCACGCTAAACCAGCGCAGCGTCAGGCCTTGCGGTGGAAAACTAAACGCCGCATCTTCAGTGTTAAACGCATAGGCGGCGATAATCAGGATAGGAAAATGTAGGAAAACTACGCCGCCCCAGGCCGCCAGTTTGAGGAAAAACGGTGCGCGTTCAGAGTGCATCGAACGCTCCCAGACGTTTCACGAACGCCAGGTACAGTGCGATGAGAACAATCGGCACCAGGGTGAATGCCGCCGCCATCGGCATATTGCCAATCGCCCCCTGCTGGGAATAAACCATATTGCCGATAAAATATCCTGGAGGGCCAACCAGTTGCGGGACGATAAAATCACCCAGTGTGAGTGAGAAGGTAAAGATAGAGCCAGCGGCAATACCCGGGATCGCCAGCGGCAGCACCACATAGCGAAAGGTTTGTCGTGGACGTGCGCCGAGATCAGCTGACGCCTGCAACAATGACGGCGGCAAACGCTCAAGCGCCGCCTGCACGGGCAGGATCATGAACGGCAGCCAGATATAGAGAAACACCAGAAAGCGCCCCAGCCCGGAAGTTGACAGCGTATTGCCGCCCACCGCAGGTAATGTAAGGAACGCAGTCAGCAGTGGTTCCAGCCCCAGATGTTGTAAAAACCACTGAGCCACGCCATCTTTTGCCAGCAATAACGTCCAGGCATAGGCTTTAACAATGTAGCTCGCCCACATCGGCAACATTACCGCGATATAAAAAAACGCTTTCATTTTTCCGCTGGTATAGCGCGCCATATACCACGCCATTGGAAAAGCCAGAATGGCGCTGGCGATAGTGACTGCCACAGCCATAGTCAGCGTGCGGAGAATGATGTCGTAATTTGCCGGATTAAACAGCGCACGGATGTTCGCCAGCGTCAGTTCCGGCGTTACCGACATGGTGAAATCGTCAAAGGTATAAAAGCCCTGCCATAACAGCGTTAGCAGCGAGCCGAAATAGACAATGCCAAACCACATTAGCGGGCCAAGCAGCAGCAAAAACAGCCCCAGCCCCGGATTCCGCCAGAAGAAACCGGACACCTTACCCAGACCTGGACGTGAAGGTGATTGCAATACGTTCATCGCCATTCACCTCTCCTCAACCAGCGGCACCATCACATCACGCGACCAGGAAACCATCACCTGTTGTCCGGGCGTGAGCGTGGCAGGCAGTTCTTCGCCTGTCATATTGGCCTGACTCACCAGCAGTTTTTCACCGCCGTTCAATTTCAGTTCAAAACGAGTTGCCGCGCCCTGATATTGCACCGCCTGGATCGTGCCATTGGCCTGCAGTTCACCTGGGGTGTTGAGACGGATATGTTCCGGTCGTAGTGCGAAGCTTCCCGTCATGCCACAAAGTTTCTCTGCCATCAGTCCATCAAAAACATTCGATGTCCCAACGAATCCGGCAACAAACGGCGTGCGCGGGCGCATATAGAGATCGCGCGGGGAATCGACCTGCTCAATGCGTCCATTATTGAAAACCGCCACACGATCGGACATCGATAACGCTTCGCCCTGATCGTGGGTAACGAAGATAAAAGTGATACCGAGAGACTGTTGCAGTTTTTTCAGTTCCAGCTGCATCTGCTCACGCAATTTGAGATCCAGTGCGCCGAGCGGTTCATCCAACAGCAATACGCGCGGTTCATTCACCAATGCTCTGGCGATAGCAACCCGCTGGCGCTGACCACCAGAAAGTTG
Source organism: Shigella dysenteriae (assembly GCF_022354085.1). NCBI lineage: Bacteria > Pseudomonadati > Pseudomonadota > Gammaproteobacteria > Enterobacterales > Enterobacteriaceae > Shigella > Shigella dysenteriae. The sequence goes on along the minus strand of NZ_CP055055.1, from coordinate 2,295,200 downwards.
TGACGGTTTACGTTGCTGTACAAACCCCAACGCCACTTTCTCCAGCGCCTCTTGCGCCATTGCGTGCCGCTGCTTTTTATTCACGCCTTTGACCATCAGCCCATAGGCGACGTTGTCAAGAATCGACATATGCGGAAATAGCGCGTAGTCCTGAAAGACAGTATTCACGTCCCGCTCCCACGGTGGCAGATTGCTGGCGGGTTTACCAAAGATAGAGATAGCCCCGCCGGAAAGCTGTTCGAAGCCAGCAATCAGGCGCAGGCAGGTGGTTTTGCCGGAGCCGGACGGCCCCAGCATAGAGAAGAACTCACCATCTTTTATCGCAATACTGACGCCATCTACTGCGCGCACGTCACCGTACAACCGCGAGACGTTGTCAAACTCCACTGCGTACGTCATAAAGCACCCCAGCGAAGTTAGCGACCGCCCATAATGGCAATGTAATCCTGCGTCCAACGACTGTAGGGAACAAACTTGCCCCCTTCTGCTATAGGCGTTTTCCAGAAGGCGATTTTGTCGAAATAGTTAAAACCGTTGGTTTCACAACCTTTTTCGCCTAATAACGGACTGGCTTTACACCCTTCCGGCACTACCGGTAACGAGCCAAACCAGGCCGCCACATCGCCCTGCACTTTTGGCGTTAATGACCAGTTCATCCATTTGTAGGCGCAAACCGGATGTTTCGCTTCGCTATGCAGCATGGTGGTATCAGCCCAACCGGTAACACCCTCCTTCGGGAAAACGGTAGCAACAGGCTGGCCTTCGGCTTTCAAGGCGTTGGCCTGATAGGGCCATGCACTGGAAGCAACCACACCCTCGTTTTTGAAATCGCTCATTTGCACGGTAGTGTCATGCCAGTAGCGATGGATCAAACTATGTTGAGCGCGCAGCACTTTCAGCACCGCCTGGTACTGTTCTTCGGTGAGTTGATACGGATCGCTGATGCCCAACTGCGGCTGAGTGGCTTTAACGAACAACGCAGCGTCCGCAATGTAGATAGGGCCATCATAAGCCTGAACGCGGCCTTTATTGCTCTTGCCGTCCGGCAGATTCTGCTCAACAAAAACCACTTGCCAGCTATCCGGCGGCGTCGGGAAGGTTTTAGTGTTGTACATCAGCAGGTTCGGCCCCCATTGGTAAGGTGTGCCGTAAACTTTGCCGCCCACGTTAAACCAGTCGCCTTTAACCACGCGCGGATCGAGCGTTTTCCAGTTGGGAATCAATGCGGTATTAATCGGCTGCACGCGTTTACCCATAATCAAACGCAGCGAGGCATCGCCGGATGCCGTAACCAGATCGTAACCCCCTTTGGTCATCAGACTGACCATTTCATCGGAAGTCGCCGCAGTTTTCACATTCACCGCGCAACCTGTTTCTTTTTCAAATTGCGTCACCCAGTCGTATTGTTTATCGGTTTGTCCGCGTTCGATGTATCCCGGCCAGGCGATAATATCCAGTCGCCCTTCCGGTTTATCTAAATTGGTAGGCGGTTCGGCGGCGTGAGCGGTCATTATTGTCATGCTGAGCGCACACAGGCTGCTGCGGGCAAATGTCTTGCTCATAAGGTCTTACTCCTGTCGTAATTAATTGTTCAGCCGCCGTGCCGTAAAAATATCTCCTTGTTTAACCATAGACGGCGGCTTGCAGGCACACCTTCGCCCCTGAGAAAATTTAATCAGGTTGTGAGCTACCGCGCATTATGCCGTCTGTAAGGTTATCTTCTGGAGTATAGACAAGGAGTTAGGAAATATGACTGCTATTCGAAATTCATATTACCCAATCTAAGAGGAATTAAATTAAACGCTATTACAGCCGTTCTTGAATAAGTTTGCCTAATTGTTTTACCGCCTGTTCTTCACGTTCTCCCCACTGCCACGCGGTATTAAAACGAAAAAAACGTGACCAGTTTTCACCGGTAGAAAACATTTTACCTGGCGCAATACTGATATGATGCGTCAGTGCCGCCAGGCTCAATTCGCCGGCATCTAACGGCTCGGGGAGCTCCAGCCAGAGAAAATAACCGCTGTCATTATGATGAATTTTCACTTCCGCAGGCAGATAACGCAGCAGTGCCTGCCAGGCACGTTGTTTACGTTCCGCAAGCTGGCGACGCAGGCGACGAAGATGGGCGTCGTATCGGCGCGTGGAAAGGTAATCCACCAGCGCAAGCTGCATCGGTGAGCTGGTGGAAAGCGTACTCATCAGCTGCAAGCGTTGAATTTTACGTGCATGTTTTCCGGCGGCGACCCAACCAATACGAAAACCAGGCACCAGACATTTCGAAAACGAAGAGCAATGCAAAACGCCATCGTGGCGATCCCACGCTTTCGCAGGCAGCGGTTTTTCCCGTCCAAAATAAAGTTCGCTGTAAACGTCATCTTCAATCAGCGTTACGTTGTACTGATTGAGCAACGCCACCAGTTGTGCTTTTTTTTGCGGCGTTAAGGTAAATCCGAGTGGATTCTGGCTATTAGTCATCAGCCAGCACGCTTTCACCGGATACTCCTGCAACGCCAGTTCCAGCGCCTGAAGATCGATCCCTTCTTTAACATCCGTCGCTACCGATAACGCTTTCAGCCGTAGCCGTTCCAGCGCCTGCAACGCGCCATAGAAACAAGGATTCTCTACTATCACCCAATCGCCCGGTTCAGTTACCGCTTGCAAACTGAGGTTTAATGCTTCTAACGCCCCGGCAGTGATGACAATTTCATCAGGAGAAATGGTGATGCCCTGTAAGGCATAGCGACGAGCAATAGCCTGACGCAGTTCTGCGTTTCCTGGCGGTAAGTTTTCAATCACACTCATCGCTGTGGCGGTTTTGCTTACCTGCGCCAGCGAGCGGTTTAGTTGTTGGAGGGGGAAAAGTCGCGGGTCGGGAAAGGCCGAGGCAAACGGAACGACCGACGGATCGCGACTGGCCTGCAACATATCAAAAATATAAGTGTTGATATCGACTGCTTCATCTCGAGTGACTGGAATGACTGGCACTTTCGGCATTTTTATTGCCTGTGGCGCAACGTAATAACCCGACTGCGGTCGTGCGATAATATATCCCTGACTTTCGAGCAACTGATAGGCATGGCTGACAGTCATAAAGCTCATGCCAGAAAGCGCCACCTGGTCACGCAACGAAGGCAAACGATCGCCGGGTTGCCAGATACCCGACGCAATCTGCTCGCGTAATTGTTCTGCAAGCTGCTGGTATTTTTTCATTATCGAATCGTAATTATGTGCAGATGATTCGGCAGTCTATATCAGTTGTTAAAAATGACAACTTTTCGTTAACTGTAATTAAACCATCACCAGCGATAACTCTTTGCCAAGCGCCTTTGCCGCGAGCTGGACGGCGTCGATTTTTGTCGCATGATGCAAGTTAAATAGGCGAGTAATCTCCTGTTTAGGTTTGCCAATTCGCCTGGCTAACTCTTGCTGAGTGATTTCTGACTGTAAAAAAGCATTTAACAGCAATACCTTAGAGGCGACGCTCAAAGGTACTTCAATAAAGTGATCATGACTATTTAATGGCGAAGGTAAAGGGATAAGCTCGTTATCTTCAAAATAAAAATCAAATGCGGTCTGTAAAGCATCTTTTGCCGCTTCCATCGCTTCAGCGACAGTTTCGCCCTGCGTCAACGCTTCAGGGATATCCACAAAAGAAACCATATAACCGCCTTCCGGCGCGGGTGTAAGAGTGACGGGATAACGCATAATTTCGACTGTCTCTCGCATGTCATTAACCTTTTTAATTGGCGATTAACTCAAACCGAGTTGTTTCAGGATTGCTTTACGCAATGGTTCTTTAATCTCATCGCAGGGGTGACGCGGCATGACACTGCGCCTCCCATGAAACCTGAGTTTCAAATGGTTGCTGCCATTCGCTACATCGACGCCCTGAGATTCGAGCCAACGTCTGAACTCGCTTTGTTTCACATCGCCTCCCTGCCGCTGAGTATATCAACAAAGTAAACATTAGTGTTTACCTCCGTGTGTAATTTGCTCGAAAATAGCACTAAATCGCCGCAACGGCAGAATGCAATGCAAAATCAGGAAGGAAGATTCCAGAATTTCTTTGCGCTAATTTGCAAAACTGAATAATAACCTCAAGAAACGATCGGCATCATAGCGGCAAAAGGTAAGAAAAAGGTGGCAGGATGTTTACGAAGGCGTTATCGGTTGTCTTATTAACGTGTGCGCTGTTCTCAGGACAACTCATGGCAGGGCACAAAGGACATGAATTTGTGTGGGTAAAGAATGTGGATCATCAGCTGCGTCATGAAGCGGACAGCGATGAATTGCGTGCTGTGGCGGAAGAGTCGGCGGAAGGTTTGCGCGAGCATTTTTACTGGCAAAAATCGCGCAAACCAGAAGCGGGACAACGTTGAGTCGTTTGATGCCGGATGCGGCGTAACGCCTTACCCGGCAGGCAATATCATGCAGATTCAATAAGTTGTGAGTAACCAGAAAACTGGCGTTTTACCCTTTTCGCTTCGGCAATGTTTTCAGCAGCTCATCCGGACTTACGGATGCCACTACGCTTCCCGGTAACGGCATTTTCAGTATGTGATTTTTGATTTTGCCAATGACGTGCATCTCGCATGGGCGGCAATCAAACTTTAGCGTTAATACTTCATCGCCGTTAACCAGTTGCATTGGCGTAGCCTTCCAGCTTTTGATATTGCCTTTCGCCTGTTTCGGGCACAAATTAAAGGCAAAGCGCAGACAATGCTTGGTGATCATCACCGGGACTTCGCCCTTCTCTTCATGTGCCTCATACGCCGCGTCAATCAGCTGCACACCATAGCGATGATAAAATTCACGCGCTTTCTGGTTGTAAACGTTCGCGAGGAAACTCAGATGCGTTTGCGGATAAACCGGCGCAGGATCAGCAACCGGTTTACGGCTGCCACGCTGGTAACTGGCAAGACGCGCAGCATCCAGCATGTCAGCAGCTTCACGGCGGAACTGGTTTAACAGACTGTTTGGTACAAACAGCGCCCCCGGCAAATTAATTTGCACATCGCGGGCGTAATAGATGGTTTGCCCCAGTTTTGCCAGACCATCCTTCAGATTGTTCATTGCTTTTTCGGCGTTATTGGCTTCGTCGAACTGCCCATCCAGCGTATGCGTGATGCTGACCCCCTCTTCACTGGTGAGGGTCAGAATCAATTGTTCCAGCCAACCGCCCAGTTCAATGTCTACCGCCACCCGACGTTCGCTGGAGGTTTTTGTCAGTGCCTGCTGCCAGTTATGATCAAGATTACGGTTTAGTGGGTGATGCGGGCGAATTTTGTGCAAATCTGCTGGCATTTCATTGGGCCAGACGCGGTACTGATTTTCTCCGGTTTTCTCGACCGTATTGGCACGAAAACCGACGACTTCACGTTTAATCAACACGTTCAGGCCATCGCCATTTGCCAGTGGATCGGTAACGGCAACATCAAGATGATCTTTCGCCACTTTCAATACTTCACCCACCGGCAGGCCGATAAATTTCGGCGAATCGAACGCGCCAATATCGCCTTTACGGGCATTCACAAAATAATCTGTGCTACCACGGTGGAAAGTCTTTTCCGTCGATGGAACAAAGAAATGTTCAGTACGACCTGATGAAGCGCGCGTCAGATCGCCACGTTCTTCAATAATGGCATCCAGCATCTGGCGATAATGGGCGGTGATATTCTTCACGTAGCTCATATCTTTGTAACGCCCTTCAATCTTGAAGGAGCGTACGCCAGCATCAATCAGCGCGCCGAGGTTGGCAGTCTGATCGTTATCTTTCATCGACAGCAGATGTTTTTCATAGGAAACCACCCGCCCCTGATCGTCTTTCAATGTGTATGGCAAACGGCACGCCTGCGAGCAATCGCCACGGTTGGCGCTACGCCCTGTTTGCGCATGAGAAATGTAGCACTGACCCGAATAGGCCACGCACAGTGCGCCATGAATAAAGAATTCAATGGTCGCGTCCGTGGCCTGGTGAATCGCGCGGATCTGATCAAGATTCAGCTCTCGCGCCAGCACAATCTGCGTGAAGCCAACATCAGAGAGGAACTTCGCTTTTTCTACTGTACGAATGTCGCACTGCGTACTGGCGTGCAGTTCAATCGGCGGAATATCAAGTTCCAGAATCCCCATATCCTGAACAATCAGCGCATCGACACCGGTCTGGTAGAGGTCAGTAATCAGCCGTTGCGCGGGTTCCAGCTCATCATCATGCAAAATGGTGTTAAGCGTGACGAAAATTTTTGCACCATAACGATGGGCAAACGGCACCAGCTCGGCAATATCTTTCAGGCTATTACTGGCATTATGACGGGCACCAAAACCAGGGCCGCCGATATAAACAGCATCAGCACCGTGCAAAATAGCTTCGCGGGCAATGGCGGCATCGCGTGCCGGGCTTAACAGTTCAAGTCGATGAGAAGATACGGTCACATTCTTATCCAGTAGCTGAAAAATGGCGGCTATTTTAGCCACAAGCGCGACGTTGCGAAATAGTTTTCCCGCTTAACTGCGCGGGTAATGGATGAGGGAATGAAAATGTACGGTTTGCTCCCCACCATTACGATAGACATGCGTGACGTCTGCAGCAAATCGAACGCCTTCCCCACAATTAAGGCTCTGCCATTCCCCATCAACGCACAGATCAAGTTGTCCATCAATGACGACGACATGTTCGATTACCCCCTTCTCATGGGGCGTCGATTCGCTTATTGCACCGGGTGCCATCTGAATCGAGAAGTGTTCAAAGCAGAGTTGTGGATCATAAGGAAACAGCGAAGTGATCACCATCGCCTGCTGTTGTGGATCATAAACTGAAGGCGTAGCGGACTGTGGCGGAGAAATAAATGTCGAAAAGGGCACGTTCAACCCAGTGGCAATTTTCCATAATGTCGCGACCGTCGGGCTGGACTCATTACGCTCAATCTGTCCTAACATTGCTTTAGAAACGCCCGTCGCTTCTGCCAGTCGCGAAAGACTCCAGCCGCGCTGCTGACGTAATTGTTTAAGTGTGGTGGATAAAAAGCGAGCGAGATTTTCCATGCGACTCCTCCGGCAAAACGGAAGTTTATCACTTGTGCGTTATAACGGACAAATGCTACGGTGCCTGTACGCTATAACGCACGAGGTGACTATGCGTCTGTTTTCTATTCCTCCACCCACGCTACTGGCGGGGTTTCTGGCGGTATTAATTGGCTACGCCAGTTCAGCGGCAATAATCTGGCAAGCAGCGATTGTCGCCGGAGCCTCCACTGCACAAATCTCTGGCTGGATGACGGCGCTGGGGCTGGCAATGGGCGTCAGTACGCTGACTCTGACATTATGGTATCGCGTACCTGTTCTCACCGCATGGTCAACGCCTGGCGCGGCTTTGTTGGTCACCGGATTGCAGGGACTAACACTTAACGAAGCCATCGGCGTTTTTATTGTCACCAACGCGTTAATAGTCCTCTGCGGCATAACGGGACTCTTTGCTCGTCTGATGCGCATTATTCCGCACTCGCTTGCGGCGGCAATGCTTGCCGGGATTTTATTACGCTTTGGTTTACAGGCGTTTGCCAGTCTGGACGGTCAATTTACGTTGTGTGGAAGTATGTTGCTGGTATGGCTGGCAACCAAGGCCGTTGCGCCGCGCTATGCGGTAATTGCCGCGATGATTATTGGGATCGTGATCGTTATCGCGCAAGGTGACGTTGTCACAACTGATGTTGTCTTTAAACCCGTTCTCCCCACTTATATTACCCCTGATTTTTCGTTTGCTCACAGCCTGAGCGTTGCACTCCCCCTTTTTCTGGTGACGATGGCATCGCAAAACGCACCGGGTATCGCAGCAATGAAAGCAGCCGGGTATTCGGCTCCTGTTTCGCCATTAATTGTATTTACTGGATTGCTGGCACTGGTTTTTTCCCCTTTCGGCGTTTATTCCGTCGGTATTGCGGCAATCACCGCGGCTATTTGCCAAAGCCCGGAAGCGCATCCGGATAAAGATCAACGTTGGCTGGCAGCTGCCGTTGCAGGCATTTTTTATTTGATCGCAGGTCTGTTTGGTAGTGCTATTACCGGGATGATGGCTGCCCTGCCCGTAAGTTGGATCCAGATGCTGGCAGGTCTGGCGCTGTTAAGTACCATTAGCGGCAGTTTGTATCAGGCGCTGCATAATGAGCGTGAGCGAGACGCGGCGGTGGTGGCATTTCTGGTAACGGCAAGTGGATTGACGCTGGTCGGGATTGGTTCTGCGTTCTGGGGATTAATTGCCGGAGGCGTTTGTTACGTGGTGTTGAATTTAATCGCTGACAGAAACCGATATTGACATCCTCCACGCCCTGAAGGACGTGGATCCCTGCTACGTTCAGGCTGTCGCCTGAATCATTTCGGTGGGTTCCTGCTTCAACGGGCGGCCTGACTGCACCATCTCTCCACAGGCAAGAACGGCGTGCCCCGCCGCTAAAATGTTACGAGCGCCATTTACATCGGCGTTCGCTGTATATCCACATACCTGGCATCTGAATTTACTTTGTGACAGGCGGTTCTCTTTCGCTGTATGACCACAGTACGCGCAACGCTGGCTTGTATACGCTGGCGGAACAGCAAGCACCTGACCGCCACGCCAGAGCTGCTTGTACTCAAGCTGGCGGCGCATTTCATACCAGCCCTGATCCAGTATCGAACGGTTTAAACCTGATTTTGCCCGGACATTGCGCCCCGGCTGGCTGACCGTACCCGCTGCTGACTTTGACATGTTGCTGACCTTCAAATCCTCAATGACTATCATTGCGTGGTTTTTGCTGACGGCCGTTGTGACTTTGTGAAGGTAGTCCCTGCGGATATTTGCGATACAGGAATGCAGTCGCTGTATTTTGCGTTTCTGCTTCTGCCAGTTGTTGCTGAATTTGACCTTGCGGCTTAACTGTCGCTGAAGTCTCGCCAGCGTCTTCTGGTTTTTCTGAAAACTGTTTACAGGCTCAAAGACTGTGCCATCTGACAGCGTGGCGAGTTTAGCCACGCCAGCATCCAGCCCGACCATTGATGCTGAAGGGTGAGCCGGAGTGGATACTTCACTTTCTGTCTGAATACTGATGTACCACTTACCGCAGGACTGGATGACAGTGACATTTTTCACAACACCCGTGACCTGACGGCTGTTCCGGTAGCGCATCCAGCCCAGTTTCGGCAGAAAAATACGGCTGTTTTCCTGATCGAGCTTAACGCCCTGCGGGTAGCGGAATGCATCATTCTGTCCCCGCTTTTTGAATCGGGGAAAAGCAGCCCGCTTCCGGAAGAAGTTTTTGTAAGCCCGCTCAAGGTCTTTCAGTGACTGTTGCAATGGCTATGAGGGAGAATCTTTAAGCCATTGCGTTTCAGTGGCATTTTTCCACTCAACCAGCCAGGAAGCCATTTTCCCGTAAGGGATGTATTTATTACCGGCCTCATGATTCTCATTCTGACGTGCCAGAGCACGATTGAAAACGAAACGACATGCGCCTGCGAAGCGCCTCATTTCACACTCCTGTTGACCACCTGGTCTTAACTGGAATTTAAATGCCTGTAATCGTTTCACAGGTCAAATGATACTTTGGTCTGTGAAAAAAGAAACCGATATCCGGCGTGGAAGGCATTGTGTTTTCCTGATGCATGTTCACCTGGTCTTTGTCACCAGATACCGACGCCAGATTTTTGACCATGACGCGACAGAAAAACTACGCACTTACTTTTCAAATGTATGTGCTTATTTTGAAGCTGAACTGGTTGAAATGGATGGCGAACCAGATCACGTCCATTTGTTAATTAACTAACCTCCCAAACTGGCGATATCCAGTCTGGTAAACAGCCTCAAAGGCGTATCGGGTAGGTTACTGCGACAAGATCGACCAGATATTGCAGTCAGGTATTACTACAAAGGCGTTTTGTGGAGTCCTGGCTATTTTGCCAGTAGCTGCGGAGGTGCGCCAATATCCGTCATCCGCCAATACATTGAACAACAGCAAACACCTGGTCAGGTGGAAAACCGCGCCTTATATCCCCGCCCTGAAGGATGGGGTTTTACGGCGCACCGGATAAAAAGCGCCATCTAACGATGGCGCGTCTGGAACTACTTTTTGTTAACGTCAAACATGGTGGCATCGGTCGCCATGTCATCAATAACTTGTTTAATATTTTCGAAAGCCATTGGCGTACTTTCGTTATTCAGGTCTTTACCTTCGCCCTGACGAACGACTTTGATAACCGGTTTATTAGTCGCTGCATCAATCAGCTCACCTTCAAAATAGAGGCGAGTATCCATGGTACGGTGGCCTGTAGCCATTTGCGTCCCCGCAACCACTAATGCAACAGGAACCACTTCATAGAATTGCAGCCCTTCTTTGCTGGTATCTACACCGGTAATGGCCCCACGGAAAATCAGACTACGCGGCCCAGCGGTGGTAACCAGTGGTTTACGCTGCGCTATCGCTTCTTTCATTTCGGTGTTGGTATAGTTCAAAATTTTATCCAGAACTTTCTGCCCTACCTGGGTTGAAGGTTTCGGTACCGGATAATAAGTGATTGGGTTCCAGACGATGCTGTCATATTTGCTTTGATCAAAACTCGGGTCTACCCAACGTAAAACCGGTTTACCTGTAGCCGAGGTTGTTTCTTTTAAATCAGAGTAATTGTTTAAAAAACCAGAATATTTATCTGGCTGGGTGATTTTAGAGGCACAACCAGACAGAGCCAACAAGCCGCATAAAGCTGCAACTTTTGCAAATGATGTGGTACGCATGAATAGTTTCCTGAGATGATTATATTACTTTTTAAGTTATAGCAAAAAGCGCCGCTTCGTGTTGTGGCAAAAAAAGTGTTGGTGAAAATAAATTTTTCAGCCCCTTTTCAGACGACATAGTCAATGCCGAAAAAGGGGCTAAGTCAATCATCAGTAGTTAAATTTCAGTAAGTTAAGCTGCTAAAAAACTTCGACTACTGTGATTAATTTCACATCCCTTCGATAAAAAATATGCTTACCGAAAAGAAGAACAGTAAACCATCTCAGCGTGGGGAATTTTCACGCGCTTTGTTCTTACCGGGTCATTTTTTACGTGCCAGCATCGTGGCGAAACGCAGTTTAATACGATTACCGTTGGCGTCGGTGCGGTGCAGCTCGCCGACGTCTTCATTGTATTTCACCATCTCCCAGCCTTCGTAATATCGACGTAATTCTCTCTCTTTGAAGGCAAACGGGAAGCCGACGGTACATGGATAATCAGCGGTATCCATCGCTGCCACAATCAGGTTGTAACCGCCAGGTTTCGTGCAACGTTGCATATTGGCAATCAGCCCTGGGATGGTTTTAGCCTCAAGGAACATCAGCACCACAGTCGAAAGAATAAAATCGTACTGTCCAGCAAATGTGAGGTTATTCAGATCAACGACCCGAGTGTGTAAATTATCCAGATTTTCAATAGATTTAATGCGCTCGACGTTGGCGATACTCATGGCATTTTTATCCCATGCGTCAACATCATAACCATTGGCTGCCAGGTAAAGACTGTTACGACCATTGCCACAGCCCAGATCCAGCGTTTTACCCGGTTTAACCACTTTCACCGCTTCCAGTACTTCAGAGTGTGTGCGGGTTAATTCATATTTATCAGTAAAATAATTTTCGTCACGAATGATCATTCTTTGTCCTCTGCTTTCATTAAAACGGCGCGCTCGGTTCTGACTAACAATTTTCCCTGCATCAGAAGCGCAAAAGTACGGATGAGCAGTATTGCAATAATAAAATTGGTAAAGATAAACAGCGGCACCGCCAGCGTATGGAAAAATCCATTATCGCTGCCACTCCCCAGATGCAAACCGGTGGTTGCCAGTGCAGATACGCCGAACGAGAAACTCCAGAATGAAGCATTAAATGGCTGGGAGAGATACCATGGCATCAGACGTAGCATAAACAGCAGTTGCAGCAGTCCATAACCGAAAAGCAATTTCGCCAGCGTGTCACCCTCGCCGCCGTTGACGCTCAGCCAGGCACTACAGGCCACCAGCGCAGGAGCGAGCTGAATGCCGAGTGATGTCCGCAGTGCCGTGGGTAATTCTCCCGAACTGCGCAGACGCTGCAAGATCACCGGTTCAAGGCTTAGCCATGAGAAAACGCCTGCGCCTAAAAACACCAGACCGGCGTCGGTGTAGCCCAACGCACCACAGGCCATTGCGCTGATAAAGTTGTTGGCAACTGTCGGCAGATACAGTCCAGGCGTGGTAGCTTCTTCAGGGTGAGATCCGCGCCATAATCCCGCAGTTTGCCAGGCGGCATAAGCCAACTGAACCACGACACCAAAACTGAACAGGCACACCGCCAGTGGGCGAAACCACGGAACAAAACCAATCGCTACCAGCATCGTCGTTGCCGGAAACAAACTCACAAAACTGCTCAGCACTGGATGGCGCACTTCTGCCAGCACGCTATGCGGAAAGCGTATGAGTCGGGTAATAAATGCGCTAGTTAATAATCCCCAGATGATCATCGCCAGAATCACCATTCCATCCCCTAACCAGTGGCTGACCTGCCAAACCTGGCTGGCATAGCGCCAGGCAAATCCCATCCCTATCGTCCCCAACACAATACCAAAGTAGCCTGCCGGCAAATTGAGCACTTTATCGCTCTGTATCTTCTTACTCATTTTGTTTAATTTATAAAGTATATTTGAAATGCATTTTATGGAATTTTCTCGAGCATAGCCAGAGCCGCAGAATTTGCTACGGTTATAGTAAGTCACCTGTGGGAAAACGCTATGCGCAAATATCGTCTAAGTGAAGAACAGCGAGCCTTTAGTTATCAGGAAGATGGCACTAAAAAAAATGTGTTATTACGGCAGATTATCGCCATGAGCGATTTTAACGATGTGATAGCAGGAACCGCTGGCGGCTGGATCGATCGCGAAACGGTGTTAGCACAGGAAGGAAATTGCTGGATTTACGACCAGAATGCTATTGCGTTCGGCGGAACGGTGATTTCCGGTAATACGCGTATCACCGGCACCAGCGTGCTGTGGGGAGAGGTTTACGCAACGGATAATGTCTGGATCGATAATAGTGAAATCAGCCAGGGTGCATATATAAGTGACAGTGTCACCATTCATGACTCACTGGTTTGCGGGCAATGTAGAATATTTGGTCACGCCTTAATTAATCAACATTCTATGATCGTCGCAGCACAAGGCTTAACGCCCGACCATCAACTCCTGCTACAAATTTATGATCGCGCAAGGATTAGCGCCTCGCGTATTGTCCACCAGGCACAAATTTATGGCAATGCCGTCGTCCGGTATGCTTTTATTGAACATCGCGCCGAAGTTTTTGATTTTGCCAGTATTGAAGGTAATGAAGAGAACAACGTCTGGCTATGCGATTGCGCTAAAGTCTACGGTCACGCGCAGGTGAAAGCTGGCATAGAAGAAGATGCCATTCCAACGATTCATTACAGTTCGCAGGTGGCGGAATATGCCATTGTGGAAGGTAATTGTGTGTTAAAACATCATGTCTTGATTGGCGGAAATGCCGTGGTACGTGGTGGACCGATTCTGCTCGACGAGCACGTTGTAATACAAGGTGAGAGCCGTATTACAGGTGCGGTGATAATTGAAAACCATGTGGAGTTAACCGACCACGCCGTCGTTGAAGCCTTTGATGGCGACACGGTTCATGTCCGTGGTCCAAAAGTCATTAACGGCGAGGAGCGCATTACGCGAACGCCGCTGGCAGGGTTATTATGAATCGATAATACGCGCGTATAAGTTCACATCATCATAGGCATCATTCAGGAACTCAGCCTGTTTCAGGCAACCTTCAAGGATAAAACCATTGCGCAAAGCGACCTGGTTGCTTTGCGGATTGTCCACCCGACATTTGATCACGAAGCGTCTAAGTTCACCAGACTGGGCGTAATGATGAATCAATGCCTGCAGCGCCTGAGAAATGATCCCCTGCCCCTGATGAGATTCGTCCAGCCAGTAGCCTATTTCAGCGGTTTTATTCAGTGGTTCAATACGATTAAACGAGATAACGCCGATAAGTTCATCTTCTTTGAAAATCATGAACATTTTGGCATAGCCGCGTTGATGCAACATCACATTACCCTGCACCGTTTTTCGCGTGTCCTCTTCACTCTGAACGAACTGCGGCCAGTTTAGCGACTGCTGTAACCAGGTTTTATTTTTACAGATTAACTGATAAAGAGGAGTGACGTGATTTTCTGCAACAGCATGTAATTCAAGTAATTCGCTTATTTTTATCGTTTCAGTCATCTTATCTCCAGTCAATCCATGCAGTTGTTAAAAAAGCCGCCTGGCTGGCGGCTTAGGAAAGTTTACACCTCTTTGACGCTCTCCTGCTGCAGGATTTTGAGCATCTCATCTTTTAACTGTAGCTTTTGTTTTTTCATGCGGACCACTTCCGCATTGTACCCTCGACCGTCGGAACCTTCCTTTCTGGCAATTTCATGATCAAGTTTATTGTGTTTATCGAACAAGGACATAAAGCGAGGATTTTCGTTTTTCAGACGGGATATTAAATCTCGATATTCTGGAAACATACGCACTCCCTGTTAGTGGCTGACAAGGTGTATCTGAAATACACACCATCAGATTACTCATTTAACTTAGGGAAAAATGCGAGCGGGATCGTGTTTAACCAGACGGCACCTCCCGAAGAAGGTGCCGAAGAAAAAACAATTAACTCATCACGCGGTCGTCAACATACTGACGTTTATCGGGCGCTGGCGGGAAATACTGATACAGCCACGTTTCACTGATAGCGTCGCCCTGACAACGCAGATACATCCGCATATCGACCGGATCAGTGGAGTCCGACGTCGGATACCAGTCAAACTGAATACGATAACCATCAATGGGTTCAATATAGAGAATTTCGATTTGCTTCGCTTCCCCACTGGAAAGCGTAATCACCGGCTCAATGCCTTTTGGCGCGGCAGCTTTCAGATCACCACCAACGAAATCGACGGCAAAACGACGCGCCCATTTTTCGGGATAGTGTTCACCTGGTGCCCAACCTTCCGGGAAACCGCCCATGCCGGTACGCGTCGCCATAACGCGCGCTAATGGGCAATGAACAGGCGGTTGCGCACTCCAGTACAGACGATACTGGAATGCAAACTCATCACCCGCCTTTACAGCTTTTTCTGGCTGCCAGAAGCAGACAATGTTATCCAGCGTTTCGCCCGTTGTTGGGATTTCCATCAGGCCGATGGTGCCCTTACCCCACTTGTTACGCGGTTCCACCCACAGACTTGGGCGTTTGTTATACCAGCCCATAATGTCCTGATAATGGGAGAAATCACGATCCAGTTGCAATAAACCAAACCCTTTCGGGTTGTTGTCGGTGTAAGCATTGAACTGCAATTTTTGCGGATTATTCAGCGGACGGCAAATCCACTCGCCGTTGCCCCGCCACATGGACAGACGATCAGAGTCATGAATTTGCGGATGAATGGTGTCGCACATCCGACGTTCATTAGTACCGCAGCTGAACATACTGGTCATCGGCGCAATGCCCAGCTGTTTAATGTCTTTGCGCGCATACAGGTGATTTTCCACATCCATAATCACCTGACTTTTCTCACAATGGATAGTGAACTTATAGGCACCAGTAATGCTGGCGCTATCGAGCAACGCATAAACGGTAAAGGTAGTTGCCCCCGGTTTTACCGTATCAAACCAGAAGGCGGTAAAGTCGGGGAACTCTTCTTTACTGTCGGTGTAAGTGTCAATCGCCAGGCCGCGGGCCGACAAACCGTATTGATATGTATCATCAACGGCGCGGAAATAACTCGCGCCGAGAAATGATACTACATCACGGCGCGCCAGTTCGGGGGCTTTAAACACGCGAAAACCGGCAAAGCCGAGATCGCTTTGCCCTTCTAATTGTTTGGTATCAACACCTGCATCGTTGTATTTGAACAACTCCGGGCGAAAGTGAATTTCACGCGCCAGATGTGTTGCTGGATCTACAGAAAACATACGAACGCGGCGACGGAATCCCATTCCCATATGGAAGAACTGAGCGTCCAGTTGACGGTTCTCAACGTTATGCCAGAGCGATTTTTCGGCGTCGTATTGAATACTGTTATAAGCCTGCGGCGTCATTGTCGCCAGAGTGTCAGGTAACGGACGAGGCGCACCACGCCACGCTGTTTGCGCTAAGTCATGCGCCATTGACTGTAGAATGGAGAAGTCAAAACGCTGGGTTTGTCCGTCGGCAATATCAGAATCTGCCGCGAATGCCGCCTGAGAAAAAAGAGAAGCAATGCCGCTGGTACCGCACACGGCGGCCATAGCCATTGAACCTTTAATAAATCGTCTACGATCCATACCTGAAAGTGAGTCCTTCTGGTGTTGTGAATGGTCCCGCGCTGGTCGTTTTCAGCGGCAAGAAAGTGCTTATTTATGACCGCTCACTCTAGACAATATTTATTAATAATCCAATTGTTGAACTGAGAGAATATGCATAAATCGGCATTTTTTTTATGTCGATGGGATGAGCCTGATTCGTTTGTAAAATCAGGCAAATTTTTGCAAAGGCGGATGGTCAGAATTTAAAGCAAACCACAGCGACGTTTACTGCGTTCTTCCGCTTCCTGATAAAGCTGGAACTCATCCAAAACCGGACAACCCAACGCCTGCTCAAATGCTTCGCGACTGGCATTACCGTGGCTGCGTGCCTGCGTTTCATTACCCAGATTTGACTGGAAGATCCCCGCCGCGCTAACGGGCAAGAAATCTTCATAGGTAATGGGTTGCGCCGCGACCCAACCACGTTCAATTAAGGGCTGTGGATCGTCTCCGGGATGAATCGCCTGACGATGCGCCTCACCCGAAGGCGTCAGACGGTACCGGAACCATGCCAACCCTTGCTGACGCATTAAAAACTCACTGTCAGGAAAAGTGCGGAAGGTTTCCTGTAAATGCATTTGGTGAGTGAGATTATCCTGCCCGGTTCCAGCGTTACGCAGAAGATCATCATACAGTTGTCGCCCTTTCGGCGTTAATGCCACGCCACGCTGCTCAATTTCACCAAAGCGCGCAGTATGCGTGCCCTGTTTCTGCCCCGCAAACAACACCGTCTCTTCCAGTGCTTTAAAGCTGGTCTGGCGTAGTAAAATCGGTACCTCGCGGCGCGGCGGCCCTTCGATCAGAATTTTTGGTTCAATTCCGCATTCAGGCATCATCGACTGCACCCGGTCAATATCCAGCGTACGTGGCGTCAGATGGTTGATATGGCATCCAGGAAAACAGACCACATCAGCAATCAACCGATGTTCGTTGTGCAAGGCGCGATAGGTTTCTTCATCTACCGTTGCTGACTGGTGCCAACGGAACGTTTCCAGGGCCTCCTGCACAAACTCCTGTGCCTGTGTTTCGTTAAAACCGCCCCGCTGGTCATACTCCTCTAACAGTTGTCGACAACGTGGGGTGAAGATATCGCGCTGACGCAGAATCTCCGCCGCTTTCTGGCGCAAAATTTCGTTCTCGATAAGCTCAAGGCGGAGTAAGGAGGTAAAAACGCGGAAGGGATTACGCGCCAGAGAAGCATCATCAATGGGCCGAAATGCTGTCGAATGTACCGGCACCCCTGCCTGCGAGAGATCGTAATAGCTCACCGGGTACATCCCCATAATGGCAAACATCCGCCGAAGAGTAGCAAGCTCTTGTGCAGTCCCAACGCGAATCGCCCCATGACGTTCAACATTCAGTCGCGCCAGCTCGTCTGCATTTACCATTTTTTCGTGCAGTTGAGGATTGTTTTCCAGCACAGCCAGATTCACATCAGCTACCAGTTCCAGCAGCGTGCCATATTGCGGAACTTCTTGCTGGTACATGGCTGACATTGCCTGCGAAAACTGTTCCCGAATCTCATCCGCCGTGATGCTGTTCGCCATAGTGTCTGCCTCCAGTGGTCAGTAATCTGGAGTGTAGGTAACCGCATTCACTCTGGCGGGAAGAATTTACAAACTGTGATCTCGCCGCGAAAACATCAATATTATCCATTTTGCTGTAACATAATTGCTTTAATTGTTAATAATATTTTGCAATCAAGTTATCATAATCAAACAACTTCACTTGTCAGCGACACCGCTTCGTTTTTAACATCGCTTATGGAAAAAAATAGTCTGTTTAGTCAGCGCATCCGTTTGCGCCACCTTCATACATTCGTAGCTGTCGCACAACAAGGAACTTTGGGGCGCGCGGCTGAAACCCTTAATTTGAGTCAACCTGCGCTCTCTAAGACATTGAATGAACTGGAGCAACTGACGGGCGCTCGCTTGTTTGAGCGTGGTCGTCAGGGGGCGCAACTTACCTTACCCGGCGAACAATTTTTAACGCATGCAGTCAGAGTTCTTGACGCCATCAACACTGCTGGACAGTCGCTTCATCGTAAAGAAGGTCTTAATAATGATGTCGTCAGGGTTGGTGCACTACCTACTGCGGCACTGGGGATATTACCTTCGGTTATAGGTCAGTTTCATCAGCAACAAAAAGAGACGACCTTGCAAGTTGCGACAATGAGTAACCCTATGATTCTGGCGGGTTTAAAAACCGGGGAAATCGATATCGGCATTGGTCGGATGTCAGATCCTGAACTGATGACCGGGCTTAATTACGAACTGCTGTTTCTTGAATCGCTGAAGCTGGTTGTCCGCCCTAATCACCCGCTACTTCAGGAGAACGTAACGCTAAGCCGGGTGCTGGAATGGCCGGTCGTTGTATCACCAGAAGGCACTGCACCACGCCAGCATTCAGATGCATTAGTACAGAGCCAGGGATGTAAAATTCCTTCGGGTTGTATCGAAACGCTGTCTGCTTCGCTATCTCGTCAACTTACGGTTGAATACGACTACGTGTGGTTTGTCCCTTCTGGCGCGGTAAAAGACGACCTGCGTCATGCCACGCTGGTGGCCCTGCCTGTTCCGGGACATGGTGCAGGCGAACCGATTGGAATACTGACCCGCGTAGATGCGACGTTCTCTTCTGGTTGCCAGTTGATGATTAACGCTATTCGAAAATCAATGCCGTTCTGAAAGGTGAAGGGATCTGTCGATCCCTCCTTGAACATTTTCACACCGTAGCGAAACTAACTTGTTCACCCGCTCCGCGAGGTTCTGCCGACACAGAATGTTTGTTCAGACGGAATACGTCCACCGCCTCAGTTAATCGTGCAGCCTGTTCTTCAAGGGACACCGCCGCTGCTGAGGCCTCTTCTACCAGAGAAGCATTCTGTTGCGTCACCTTATCCATTTCAGAAATCGCCTGGCTAACCTGCGTTATGCCTCTACTTTGTTCATCCGAGGCGGCGGCGATTTCCTGCATGATATGTGTGACACTCGCGACGGCATCAACAATAGTGCTCATGGTTTTCCCTGCCGTTGCCACCTCATTCGACCCCAGGTCAATTAACCTGACTGATTCACTGATCAAGCCTTCAATCTCTTTCGCCGCCTGAGCGCTGCGGCTTGCGAGTGTCCGTACTTCGCTGGCGACAACGGCAAATCCACGTCCTTGCTCACCCGCTCGAGCGGCTTCAACGGCAGCATTCAGTGCCAGAATATTCGTCTGGAAAGCAATACTGTTGATGACGGCGGTGATCTCAGAAATTTTCTTCGAACTCGTGGAGATAGCGCCCATCGTTTTTACTACCCCGGAAACCGTCTGCCCGCCATCGCTGGCTTTAATAGAAGCCTCTTGCGCCAGTTTGCTGGCATGATGCGCGTTATCCGCATTCTGTTTCACCGTCGCAGTGAGTTGCTCCATGCTGGCGGCAGTTTGTTCGATAGCCGCCGCTTGTTCTTCGGTGCGAGATGAAAGGTCCGCATTGCCAGCGGAAATTTCGCTGGTGCCACGATAAATCTCTTCCGCGCCCTGTCGAACAGTCCCTACTGTCATCCCCAGTGAATGCTGCATTTGCTGTAAATGACGACTTAAGCGACCGATTTCATTACGACCCGCCGGTTCATCATTCATCGTCAGATCGCCACTGGCGATTTTTTCAATCCGTTGTGCGGCATGTTGCAGTGGACGAATGACGATCTGACGTAGCACCATAAATGTTATCAGCGTCATGACCAGGGCAAGCACAAACGCGCCAATCATGAACATCCCACCCACGCGGGTGCGCTGATGGGCCAGTTCCGCCAGTTGGTTGGCTCTGGTGCTACGTATCTTAACGGCTTTGTTCAAAATATCGGTATAAGCATTATCCAGCGTTCGGATCTGCTCACTTTCATGATTGATAATTGCTTCAAACATACCATTTTTGGCATATTTCAACATAGGTTGCATACCCGTGATATAAGCCTGAAAGCGTTGATTTAATTCAGTGTCGAGGGCTTCATCAGCAGGTATTTTCACCGGCCGATTCTGATAAGCACGATAACCTTGCTGCGACTGTTTAATCTCCGATTCGGCTTGCGCAATATTTCGCTTCATTGCTTCCATTTCCGCAATACGACTCGCAGCCCCGGCCTGAATCATATTGATCCGGGCTGAACGCAAAAAATCTGAACTGTTCGCTAACCCGGTCCGAATCTCAATCTCCGCAGTAACATCACGCTGATCGCGATCGGCCTGCCAGAGGAAATAGCCAGCCAGGGCTGAACTTAATGCGAATAGAACTAAGATACCGCCTAGAATGCAGGCAAATAACGGAACCAACCTGATGTGATGCAAAAAACCTAATCGCTGTGAGGGAGTTGTATTCATTACCGTTGTCTCTCGTCCAGGTTTACTCCTGATAGAAAGTCATCGGCATTTGACGGTAATTACTTACGACTAAAAGCCTCTTTGCGTCACATTTTTACAACAATTATTGCAGAGAAGATTAATGCTATTGGAATGAAGAGAGTAACGAATGGCTAAACCGAATGACGAAAAATTCTGGAAAACAGCACGCAATTTCGTCAGGTGATTATTTTCGTCCCTAAGGAAACCACATAGGATGCTCACGGGTGCCTGAGACTTTCTGTTTTCAGGCTAACCGGGAATCAGAAAGACGAAGGCCCCGACCGATATTTCTATCAACCGAGGCCAACGAATGAACCAAGCAATTCAGATGTTAGCCTCTTACCCGCCATCCGGCAAGGAGAAAGGCTATGAAGCGCAACCCTCTGGTGGTGTGTCTGCTCATTATCTGCATTACGATTCTGACATTCACACTCCTGACCCGACAAACGCTCTACGAACTGCGGTTCCGGGACGGTGATAAGGAGGTTGCTGCGCTCATGGCTTGCACGTCCAGGTAAGGGCAAGCGCGGGGATTTTCCCCGCGCATCTGACTAGCAGATTCATTTTCTCATGGCACCCCTTTTACACTTCAGTTAGTGCATGTTTTTTTCGATGCACTA
Source organism: Shigella dysenteriae (assembly GCF_022354085.1). Lineage (NCBI taxonomy): Bacteria > Pseudomonadati > Pseudomonadota > Gammaproteobacteria > Enterobacterales > Enterobacteriaceae > Shigella > Shigella dysenteriae. The sequence goes on along the minus strand of NZ_CP055055.1, from coordinate 2,273,812 downwards.
ATAGAACCATCATTACAGACAAATTTGCCGCCTGCCGTACAGTGTGAGATCCCCCCTTTCGAACCAGAACAGGGTTTGCGCCCGGCATCGGCATAAAAGGAAACAAGCGTTCCCATAAACAAAATAAGTGCCAGTTTTTTCATATAACCTCCATGGTTTATCGAATCTTATGTTCGATTTGAACGTTATACGCTGGTTTATTTTGATACCGTTGATGAGATCAAAGATCGGGTGAATTGATTAAAAATAAGCCAGATGGACGTATGGGCAAGGATTATGGTTTTATTTGTCATACAAATAAATATAATAGGCGCTTCCGATGTAGACCCGTATTCTTCGCCTGTACCACGGGTCGGTTTTAGTACAGGCGTTTTCTTTAAATATCCTTCAGGAACGTTTACGCGGCATCATGCGTAGAAGTGTGTTGTCCTTCCAGAAATAGTGGTGTGCCAGTGCAGCCGCAGCGTGCAAACCGATGACAAAATATCCCAGATTCGCCAGCGTTTCATGCCACGACTTTAAGCTATCAACCCGTTCGAAATTGGCCTCTGAAGCGTAAGGCATCGTCAAACCAAACGCAAACCACGGGTTGCCTCGGTTATACATCATCACCAAACCAATCACTGGCAGCGCAATAAACAGGAGATAAATCACCAAATGTCCCAAATGCGCCAGTCCCGTCATCATCGGTTTTGGCTTAGGTATAATCGGCGGGGTTGGGTATTTCAGCCTTAACAAAAGACGAACGACCATCAGCACGAGAATTGATATGCCGCAGGAAACATGAATCATGTTGATGAGTGGCCGATCGCTACGTGGTAAGAAACCCCGAAACTCCATTGCGCAATACGCTGCGATAACCAGCAAAAAGACCAGCCAGTGAATGCTGATTTGTAACCTTGAGTATTTATTTTCCATAACATTTCCTGCTTTAACATAATTTTCCGTTAACATAACGGGCTTTTCTCAAAATTTCATTAAATATTGTTCACCCGTTTTCAGTACGTTACGTTTCACTGTAAGAATGGAGATTGCCCATCCCGCCATCCTGGTCTAAGCCTGGAAAGGATCAATTTTCATCCGAACGTTCCTGACAGGAGAAAACCATGAGTAAAGTTGGTATTAACGGTTTTGGTCGTATCGGTCGACTGGTGTTGCGTCGATTACTTGAAGTCAAAAGCAACATAGACGTTGTCGCTATTAATGATCTCACTTCTCCAAAAATTCTCGCCTACCTGCTGAAACATGATTCAAACTACGGACCGTTCCCCTGGAGCGTTGATTTTACGGAAGATTCACTTATCGTTAATGGGAAAAGTATCGCGGTTTACGCCGAAAAAGAGGCTAAAAATATTCCGTGGAAAGCGAAAGGTGCAGAAATCATTGTCGAATGTACTGGCTTTTATACCTCCGCCGAGAAATCGCAGGCGCATCTCGATGCTGGCGCGAAGAAGGTGTTGATTTCCGCCCCTGCCGGTGAAATGAAAACTATCGTTTATAACGTCAATGACGACACTCTGGATGGCAACGATACCATTGTTTCCGTGGCGTCATGCACCACTAACTGCCTTGCGCCGATGGCCAAAGCCTTGCATGACAGTTTCGGGATAGAAGTCGGCACGATGACGACCATTCATGCCTATACTGGCACCCAGTCACTGGTGGATGGCCCGCGTGGTAAAGATTTACGTGCTTCACGCGCAGCGGCAGAAAATATCATTCCCCACACTACGGGCGCGGCCAAAGCCATTGGTCTGGTGATCCCGGAACTGAGCGGCAAACTGAAAGGTCATGCGCAACGCGTGCCGGTGAAAACAGGTTCGGTCACTGAACTGGTATCGATTCTCGGAAAAAAAGTGACTGCCGAAGAGGTGAATAACGCACTTAAACAAGCAACCACCAATAACGAGTCATTTGGTTATACCGATGAAGAAATAGTCTCTTCCGATATCATTGGCAGCCATTTCGGTTCGGTGTTTGATGCCACGCAAACGGAAATTACCGCCGTGGGCGATTTACAACTGGTGAAAACGGTCGCCTGGTACGATAACGAATATGGCTTCGTCACGCAGCTTATTCGCACCCTCGAAAAATTCGCTAAACTCTGACGCGCACAGGCGGAGGAAAAAACCTCCGCCTCTTTCACTCATTAAGACTGTAAATAAACCACCTGGGTCTGCAGATATTCATGCAGGCCATGTTTACCATCTGCGCCGCCAATACCGGATTTACGCCATCCGGCGTGGAAGCCTTGCATAGCTTCGAAGTTTTCACGGTTGATGTAAGTTTCACCAAACTTCAGCCCTTTAATGGCTTTCATCGCGACGTTCAGATTTTGGGTATAGATTGATGAGGTCAGGCCGTAATCACTGTCATTAGCCATTGAGATAGCATCTTCCAGCGTGTCAAATGCGACTACCGGCAGAACCGGGCCAAAGGTTTCCTCATGCATAATCGACATTTCCTGGCGAACATCCAGCAGCAATGTCGGCGGATAATAATATCCTTTCCCCTCTACCGCTTTGCCACCCAACGCCACTCTCGCCCCTTCTTCTACTGCGCGCGCCACTTTTTGCTCGACCCTTTCCAGCGCCGCGGCGTTAATCAACGGCCCCATCGCAATGTCGTTGCGTTCAGCGGGGTTACCAAATTGAACCGCCTGCATCGCTTCACCCAGCCGATTGACGAACTGATCATAAATGCCTTTCTGTACATAAACACGTTCTGCACAGTTACACACTTGCCCACTATTAATGACGCGTGAATCAACGATGGCTTTGACTGCCAGTTCGAGATCGGCATCGTCCATTACGATAGCTGGTGCTTTACCACCCAATTCCAGACACACTTTGGTGATGTTTTTCGCCGCAGTCGCCATGATCTTCTCACCTGCAGAGACGCTGCCTGTCATACTGACCATTGCGACCTTTGGGTTACCCGCCAGTTCTTGCCCAACGGTTTCACCACGCCCCAGAACAAGGTTAAACACGCCGCGCGGAAGGCCTATTTCATCGACGATTTTGGCGAATGCAATCGCATTGTTTGGCGTAAATTCACTGGGTTTAATGACGATGGTATTACCGGTCAAAAGAGCGGGAGCCATTTTGCGGGCAATGAGGAAGAACGGGAAGTTCCACGGCAGAATGCCGGTAGTCACACCAAGCGCACGTTTAAACAGAAGAATATTTTCTCCTGGACGATCGCTTTGAATAATCTCGCCCTCGTAACGCCGTGCCCACTCCGCCATGTAATCGATATAGTCGGCAGTAAAAGCCACTTCGACTTCAGCCAGCTGCTGGATCTTGCCCCCTTCTTCAACAATCAGCGCACTGATTTCACTGGCGCGTTCGCGGATCCCGGCGGAGATTTTGCGCAACCAACTGGCGCGTTCAATTGCAGGCAACGCTTCCCATTCTGGTTGTGCACGTTCTGCTGCATCGATTGCCTTACGGGCATCCTCGGCCTGACCATCGGGAATGCGGGAAATGACAGCCTCTGTAGCAGGGTTTACCACATCAATCCATGCGTCTCCACGCCAGGTAACAAACTGTCCATCAATATACATAGGATGTTGAACGGGTACTGACATGGGCGACTCCTGTGATTTATATGTTTGTTTTTGGTAAATGCATTGTTAATTAACATCAATCATCAGAGAGACGGCATCGTGAAAGGACAATTCTGTGAAGGGCTTCATAAAAACAAGTGTAAAAGGAATAAAAGGCAGAAATATAAGTCAGGAGTCATGCCCGTTTGCAAACAAGTGGTTCACAAACGGGCAATTTTTAACGTAACGAGCGACTTTCCATCGCCTCGATGAGCACCGCATCGTGTTTAAGCGTTTGCCATGCCTGAATGACTTCTGCCGGAAAATCAACGTGAACGATAAAATCTCGCCCGCGGGGACCGTAGCCATCGCTATCATCGTGTAAACGCGGCAGCTCGCCAGTGAGTAGTGAGAGATAACGCTCAACCGGCCATAATCCTTGTAACTGATTAATAAAGATTACACTGTCTGCGTTATTTCCTAACTGAGGAACGAATCCGGGATAACTTAACCAGCGTGGTGCATCGGGATTGTCCCCGGTCATACGGCGGAACGTCGCCATCGTGCGCCGCTGCATGGTGGGGTCCTGTACAACGATAGCTGTGTGAACTCGTTCTACGGCCTGATTCAATAGCGCGATGCTAAAGCGTGCGTTTTCACCGCAGTTTGTTGACTGGTCTTCAATCCAGATTTTTTCATGCGGAATATGCCAGAACTGATGAGCGATATCCGCCAGGATGGTCGCTTCTGCTCTGCCAGTGGTGCGGATAGTGTTGTAGTGCGGATGCTGTGCGATGGCGCTATACAAAAAAGTTGTCGAGTGACCGATACCACCACTAATCAGTAAAGGAATTTGCTGATCGCGGGCAATCTTACATGCCGCATCGATAGTCGGCATAACCGCATTTCCTGCAAGTATGACGCAATCAGCCTGATACGGCACCTCACCGGAGAAATCATCCTGCGCCAGCCACTGTCCGATAACATTTATGGCATCTATAGTTGCCGTCGAAAGCGTCGGAAACGGGGTAATGTTCATGGTTCCTCCTTATCGTTCCCTTAAGAATACTGCGTGAGATAATAGTGAGAAGCGGAGCACTCTGAAAGGAGGATAATGCTTTTTCTATCTCGCCATCGCGAACCAGACACTGGTTTTAGTCGTACACTATTTGCGGAGAAACTGTTGATAAAACATCAATAACATCATTTGACGTGGCAATAACATAATGTTCAATCATTTTATTTTTATGAATTTCACAACTTTGCATAGTAAACCATGTAAGATAAGTGGAATTGGCTACTATATAGATCCCCGTTTGGTTAATTCCCTGCTTTCCTGACATACCTAACAAATCACCTTCGTCAGTAACACGAAATGAGTGTATCCAGTCAAATGATATCTTAACTTCTGACTTGATCGCCGGGCATATCAGGGTAAGTTCAAGCCTGGCATTCTTATAGCTTAAACCTGACAGATCGGCGTGTTTAAAAGACAACGAAGTCGGCGTGTTATTTATAAAACGTTCATCCATGTTAACATCCTTAATATATGAGACTGTACTCAATTTAACCTTCTACAAAAATGGTGCGAGTACTGTTTAAGTACCATGTATAATCGATGACCGTTGCTGAATTTTAAAATCATCTTGTCCACTCATTAACCATTTTTCATGGGAAACATCTGCAATACATTCATTAATGCGAAATACAATTTCCCCTCAGGCACCCATATTCTAATCTTATCATCCCCTAATATGATAAATTGCAATTGACGTTTGAAATCTAAAGTTTTATTTTCAGGTAATTCAGTTTGTATTTTTTTCTTGATATCATCAAGGTAGATGTGATGACAATGTTCATCAAACACACTCATCACTTCCAGACCGTTTACAGATGTCCATCTTTGTTCACTTTCCCAATAAACAAGAACCGGTTTGCGACAGGTATATCTGCCTAAAAAGCGCTGAATGTGTTCTTCCTGATTCTCGTAAAATATTGCCTCTGCATTCGAGATTTGCCGACGCATTCGCCAGCGGATTTTTTCTTCATAAAAAGACAAGTTGTCGAATTTGACATTACGCACATTCATTGTCAATAACTCGCATGGTTTTAAATGTAAAACTTAAAAAACCGCCAAACAAATGAAGTGAAATTTTATACTTCTTTGCCTTATAAACAATTGTCGCATCTTTGATATTACCTGCATTTTGGTTATCTATAAGTTCAGCAATATCCATAACCTGCGATAAATGTTCCACTCCTGTAAACTCGAACCTTTTTCGTTCCCTTCCGGCTGTAAATTCATCAACATAAAGCTCCGCCGTCAATATAAAATTATACTCGGTGTGGTGACATTCCATTCTGGTTTCTACTAAAACACCATCATGCCAGATAATATTTTCTACATTTTTCATGCTATTAACTATTCTCAGGTAAGTAACCATTAGAGTTTCTAAACTGGTTCGATGACGCAGATACTCTCGTTAACAAACAATCTAGCTCAAATGTGCATTGCGTAATTATGATATTATTATTCTTTTTAATAAGTTCACGCAAAACACTTTTTTGAGTTTCAGTAAATTCAATAACATTTATTGAGCGTACAAAATCGCTAATGGTCTGTTGGCGTAGAAATTTTTTCTGTGACATGATGTAAAAAATAAACTTAAATTCGTCGTCACCGACGTTAAGTTTAATCGGATAAATTATTGATAAAATATACAGCGCGCGTCGGTAATTTTCCTCTGGAAGTTTTTCATAGAAAGATATTAAAGCCTGACCAACGCGATCACCCTCTATTATCCGTTCAAATTGCGACCTCAGTAAAATATCATGTCTACTCATTGCAATACGTCCTGTTCGCCCAGGGCGAAGTATGAATGAAACTTATGTAAAATAGTACCGCCCTTGCTATATTTCAGAATTCATAAAGAAAAAACCCGGCGCTAAATGCTTACCGGGTTTTATATTTATCAGGCAAATAGCAGCGTTAACCGCTAATCTGCTCCATCGCCTGCAAAATACGCTTATCAGAAATCGGATAAGGCGTACCAAGTTGTTGAGCGAAGTAACTAACGCGCAGCTCTTCTATCATCCAGCGGATCTCTTTCACGTCTTCATCCTCACGACGTGCAGGCGGCAGTTTGTTGATCCATTGCTGCCACGCCTGCTGGACGTTTTCGACTTTCAGCATCTGAGCACGGTCGCGATGTGGGTCAACCCCCAGTTTTTCCAGTCGTTTTTCAATCGCCTGCAAATAACGCAGCGTGTCGCCCAGCCGTTTGAAGCCGTTACCAGTCACAAAACCGCGATACACCAACCCGCCCATCTGCGCTTTAATGTCAGAAAGCCCCAGCGCCATGGTCATATCCACCCGCCCTTTCAGGCGTTTGTTGATATTGAACACTGCCGTAAGGATTTGCTCGACCTGCTTCGCAATATCCACCACCGTGTCGTTCAGTTCGGCACGCACTTTTTCATGCAGCGCAGCAAAGCCTTCTTCCGTCCAGACCGGGCCACCATTGGCGTCGATCAGTTGATCCACACCGCAGGAGATACAGTCGTCTATCAGCTCCAGCACTTTGCCATACGGGTTAAAGTACAGCCCCAGCTTGGCTTTGTTTGGCAACTTCTCATGCAAATATTTGATTGGCGACGGAATATTCAGCAGCAGTAAACGGCGAAGACCGTTCCACATTGCCTGTTTTTGCTCCAGCGGGTTATCAAACAGTTTGATCGCCACACTGTCGCGCTCATCCACCAGCGCCGGCCACGCCTTCACTTTGTAGTTACCACGCTTCTGTTCGTAGCTTTCCGGCAACTGACCAAAACTCCAGATATGTAAGCCGCTCTGCTCGATACCGTCATCCGCCACCGCAGACAGCGTTTCCTGCACTTTGCCTTTCAGCGCATCTTTCAGATCTTGTAGCGAGCGCCCTTCTTTTAGCTTCTTGTTTTTGTCATCCACCACGCGGAAGGTGATTTTCAGGTGATCGGGCACCTGATCCCAGTGCCAGTCTTCGCGGTCAACGGTAACGCCGGTCATCCGCCGTAACTCGCGCTCAAGGCTGTCGAGCAACGGTAACTCCAATGGTGTTACGCGGCCTAAAAACGCTTCGGCGTAGTTTGGCGCGGGCACAAAATTACGGCGTACCGGTTTCGGCAACGATTTAATCAGAGCAATCACCAGTTCGCGGCGCAGACCAGGGATCTGCCATTCAAACCCGCTTTCCTCAACCTGGTTAAGTAACGGCAGCGGAATATGTACGGTCACACCGTCCGCGTCCGCGCCTGGCTCAAACTGATAGCTCAAACGCAGCTTGAGATTGCCCTGATGCCAGAAGTTCGGATAATCCAGCTTGCTGATTTTTTCCGCCCCTTCTTTGATCAACATGCTCTTTTCAAAGTTGAGCAAATCAGGCGTTTCGCGGCTGACTTTTTTCCACCAGCTATCGAAGTGACGAGCGGAGATTACATCGTGGCTGATGCGCTGGTCGTAGAACTCAAACAGCGTTTCGTCATCAACCAGAATATCGCGGCGACGTGATTTGTGTTCCAGCTCTTCCACTTCCGCCCACAGTTTCAGGTTTTCACGGAAGAATGCGTGACGCGTCTGCCAGTCACCTTCCACCAGCGCGTGGCGAATAAAGAGTTCACGACATAACGCCGGATCGATCTGGCTGTAGTTGACCTTGCGCGCAGCAACAATCGGCAAACCATAAACAGTGACTTTTTCCGTTGCCATCACCGCGCCCTGCGCCCGTTCCCAGTGCGGTTCGCTGTAGGTGCGTTTAATCAAATGCTGAGCGACGGGCTCCACCCATTCCGGGTCGATACGCGCAGCAATGCGGCCCCACAGGCGGCTGGTTTCTACCAGTTCCGCCACCATTACCCATTTCGGCGGCTTTTTGAATAAACCAGAACCGGGGAAGATGGAGAAACGCGCGTTACGTGCGCCGGTATATTCTTGTTTATCGGCATCTTTCATGCCGATATGGGAAAGCAACCCCGTCAGCAACGCAATGTGAATTTCGCGATATTCCGCCGGTTCGCTGTTCACCGGAATGCCGAGTTCTTTCACCACCTGGCGCAACTGGGTGTAGATATCCTGCCATTCGCGCACGCGCAGATAGTTGAGATAATCGGTACGACACAGGCGACGGAAGGCGTTGGAAGAAAGCGCCTTTTGCTGCTCGCCAAGATAATTCCACAGATTTACAAACGCGAGGAAATCGGACTCTTTGTCGTGGAAGCGACGATGTTTTTCGTCCGATGCCTGCTGTTTGTCCATCGGACGCTCGCGCGGATCCTGAATGGAGAGCGCGGACGTGATAATCATCGCCTCACGCACGCAGCCGTGTTTCTGCGCTTCAAGCACCATACGCGCAAGTCGAGGATCGACCGGCAGTTGCGAAAGCTGACGCCCGAGCGGCGTCAGTTTATAGGCGCTGGCCTGTTCATCCGTGGTGATTGCACCCAACTCTTCGAGCAGACGCACACCATCCTGGATATTGCGTTTATCCGGTGCTTCGACAAACGGGAACGCAGCGATATCGCCCAGCCCCAGCGCGGTCATCTGCAAAATAACCGAGGCCAGGTTGGTACGCAGAATTTCCGGGTCGGTAAACTCCGGGCGCGAGAGGAAATCGTCTTCGGAATAGAGACGAATACAGATCCCTTCGGACACACGACCACAACGGCCTTTACGCTGATTGGCAGACGCCTGCGAAATCGGCTCAATCGGTAAACGCTGCACTTTGGTGCGATAGCTGTAGCGGCTGATACGCGCTGTACCGGGGTCGATAACGTATTTAATCCCCGGTACGGTCAGCGAGGTTTCCGCGACGTTGGTCGCCAGCACAATGCGCCGTCCGCTATGCGACTGGAACACCCTATTCTGTTCGCTGTTCGAAAGCCGCGCATAAAGCGGAAGAATTTCCGTATGGCGTAAGTTCAGTTTGTTCAGTGCATCAGCGGTATCGCGGATTTCCCGCTCGCCGCTCATAAAGATCAGAATGTCGCCAGGGCTTTCCTGACTCAGTTCGTCTACGGCGTCAAAAATCGCCTGCAATTGATCGCGCTCGGTGTCATCGGCTTCTTCAACAATCGGGCGATAGCGCACTTCCACCGGATAGGTCCGACCGGAGACTTCGATAATCGGCGCATTATTAAAGTGGCGCGAAAAGCGTTCCGGGTCGATAGTCGCGGAAGTGATAATGATTTTTAGGTCAGGACGCCGCGGCAGCAACTCTTTCAAATAGCCGAGCAGAAAATCGATATTCAGGCTACGTTCGTGCGCTTCATCGATAATGATGGTGTCGTACTGCATCAGCAGGCGGTCTTGCTGGATCTCCGCCAGCAGGATACCGTCGGTCATCAGCTTGACCATCGTGTTATCACTTACGTGATCGCTGAAACGCACTTTGTAACCGATGCAACCGCCCGGCTCCGTTTTCAGCTCTTCCGCAATACGGTTCGCCACCGTTCGTGCCGCCAGGCGACGCGGCTGGGTATGACCGATCAGCCCTTTAATACCGCGCCCCAGCTCCATACAGATTTTCGGTAGCTGAGTCGTTTTACCGGAACCGGTTTCCCCGGCGACGATCACCACCTGGTGATCACGAATCGCTTCGAGAATGTCCTGTTTTTTCTGACTAACCGGCAAATTGTCCGGGTAAGTAATTTCCGGTCGTGCCGCTTCACGCAGCAGGACTTTCCCTGCCGCCTGGTCAATCTCTTTCGCCATCTCCTGGAAAATGGCCTGTTGTGCATCAGGATTTTTAACCTTCTTCACACCATGCAGACGGCGAGAAAAACGCAGTCTGTCACGCAGCATCAGCGAATCCAGCCGCTGCTGCAAGGCTGTAAAGGTCAATTTTTGTTGTTCTGTCATAACGTTAGAGGGCAGTAGGCTGCCTGATTAATTTTCTTTTAAATGATAGATATAGAGTACCACATCGCGGCTTTCTATGCGTTGTTCAATAAATTCGAACATAGGCTTCGATTTATTGCGCTATCTCTGTGGCAGGATTGTGAATAAAGTGTCAGCAAGCAACGGGGCATCGCCCATTCAAACATCTATAAGGAAACACCATGAGCAAGGTATTAGTTCTTAAATCCAGCATCCTGGCAGGGTACTCTCAGTCTAATCAGTTGTCCGATTATTTTGTTGAACAATGGCGCGAAAAGCACTCCGCTGATGAAATCACCGTTCGCGACCTGGCTGCAAATCCGATTCCGGTACTGGATGGCGAACTGGTTGGTGCGCTGCGTCCGAGCGATGCGCCGCTGACTCCGCGTCAGCAGGAAGCTCTGGCACTTTCCGATGAGCTGATTGCCGAGCTGAAAGCCCATGACGTTATCGTTATTGCGGCACCGATGTATAACTTCAACATCTCGACTCAGCTGAAAAACTATTTTGACCTGGTTGCACGTGCAGGCGTTACTTTCCGCTATACCGAGAATGGTCCGGAAGGTCTGGTAACGGGTAAAAAAGCCATCGTTATTACCAGCCGCGGCGGGATCCATAAAGATGGACCAACGGACCTGGTGACGCCGTATCTGTCCACGTTCCTGGGCTTTATCGGCATTACTGATGTGAAATTTGTCTTCGCCGAAGGGATCGCATACGGTCCGGAAATGGCAGCGAAAGCGCAGTCTGACGCGAAAGCAGCCATCGACAGCATTGTTGCTGCATAACCGGACACGGTCTTGATGTGGACTGTAGATATTCAGTCCACATCTCAATCCACTTACCTGTTTTCCCATAATTTCAACATCGCTTTGTGCTCTTCCTTAAGCACAATATGCGAGCGTCTGGCTCGAATAAAGCTAATCGCTTCATCAACTGTTTTACAGTGTCCGTAACATAACAGCCATGCCGCCACTACCAGCGCACTGCGCGATAATCCCAATGCGCAATGGACCAGAACGCTGCCTTGCTCTTCGCGTAATGTTTCCAGCATCGCCACGGCCTGTCGGAGCTCCCCCTCTTCCGGAACCACCAGATCCAACATCGGTACACAGAAATAGAGTCGATCTTTTGTCGCTCGTCCGCGAGGGAATTCAAAGGTGACGTCCAGAACCGCATTCTGTGCCGGAATATGTCGTGGAAACGCCCCTAAATAAACACCAGCAGTCATTTTGCTCACCGGCTCCAGGCGACGACAAAACCAACGCATAGATAGCCACATCCCGATACGCCAGGGCAATGTCAGCCAGTAAACGGCGGGCGGGAGTTTCCCCTGACTATCTTTCCCTGTTGTTATCGCGCCAAGCCCACCGTACCCACGGCCAATAATGAGTAGCGATAATACTGGCCAACATAACCAGACTGACCACCATAACTGAACCATCATCATTAGCTCCATCAACACAATGCACGCGCACGCACCTACGACATATGGCAGTGCTATTTTGATTCGACGTTGATCAGGTTTCTGATAATTCCAACGACGGTCGACGGGTACCATCCAGTCAATCAACATACCTACCGCCAGCCCTGTGATGACATCAATAAAATGATGCTGCCAGGTTGTCAGCGTCGAAATGGCGATGAGTAAAAACCATCCGCCGCAGACTTTACGCCAACTCACAGCCAGATGCTGACGAAAGTGACGCCAAAGTAGCCAGCAGAGAATAATATGCAGCGAAGGAGACTGGTTATAGGGCAGATCAAACAGTTCAAGTTGCGAAAATAGCCATCCTGTCACCCCACTCACTTCAGGACGGATAAAACTAAACTTCAGCGGGTAGAGAAAAAAACCGCAGCAGGCCATTACCGTTGCCAGAATAAGCCGGTGGACAAGTCGGCGTTGTTCGAATGTCGAGCTACAAACGAACAGCGAAAATCCATATAAAAGATCCAGACTCCAGTAAGGAACAATAGTCCAGGGAAGAAAAGGGATCGCCGTTTCCCAACCGAATACCTGACTGGGGATATCATGGCTGTTAAGGTCCTGAACCGCGGTGAACTGATTAAGAGATCCATAGGTGAAGAAGAAAAACGGGGCCAGCAACAATAACCAGCCAGCGCCTTGTAGCAATACGTTCCGACGTTCAGTTATCACGACGCACCGCCATCGAAACCGTAAAAATACCCCACTCATCAATCCGTTGTGTGCATTTATCAAATCCGGCATCACGCACGAGTGAATCCATCTCCCCTTGCGAACGCACGCGCATTACCCACGGTTTACCATCTTTATGACTGGTTAACACCCCGGCAATCAGCTCCAGTTGTGGGTGCCACGGCTGCCCGGTGTAGAGGAGAATGCCGCCCGGTTCGATGGCATTGGCAAGACCTGCGAGTGAGTTTTTTACCTGCTCATTTTCGGGAAAAAGCTCATACAGGCCAGAGACAATCGCCAGCGTAGGCCGCGGAGTTAACGCGCTGAGTTCCTCCGGGTTAAACGCATCGCCCTGTTCAAAACGCACCCGCCCAGACATTCCCCGTTGAGCAATCATCTCTTGCCCCTGTGCAACATTTAACTCGCTGTAATCACGTAACAAAATATCGCTTACGGCAGGCTCGTTTGCCAGCGCATCCAGTACATAGCGCCCATGCCCTGCGGCAATGTCAACCACGCGGACGGCTAAACCTTTGGCGTGGAGATCGGCAACGGCTTGTTTAATCAGTATTTGTAAATGGGTTTTGCGCTGGCGAATACCGCGCCAGCCAACACTGTTCAGGTAGATTTTGTCGATTAAGCGCCCGAATGCGTTACTACCTTGCGGTTGATTTTGATAGACATAATCCAGCGAACTGCCTGAATCAAAGCCGGTGCTCATTCCGAGATGCAGGCCCGCAGAGTGCGCCCCGAACAATTTCATCGCTTTACGCATAAAGCGATACGCCAAATCAACCGGCGATAATGGCACGGGTCCACCTGAAAGGAGCCGCCAGCGATCCGCTGATGGTCCAGTGCGGTCTTCATGCTGATAATCAAATTTTTGTGACTTGTTAGCATATAAACGACTAATAAAGCTTTGCATTTTTTCAAATGCCAGCGCCCTGTTCTCTTCACCCAACGTGTCGTGATAAAAGCCTGGCAGCAGATGCAGCTCTTTGAGAGGGCTACGTAAACGCTGATAAAAATCGATCTGCGGTTGGCGATGCACCACATAGTCATCGCCTGATATCAGAAGTTGCGTGGGGAGCGTAATCGCCGCCGCATCGCTAACAATACGTTCAGACGTTTTATAGAGATCGAGCAAGATATTGACGGCAATCGCCCGTGTGATCAGCGGATCATTATTGAAACTCGCCACCCGTTGCCGATCGTGGGTCAAATAGCGTCCTTTCACATAGGAATTAATAAAAAACAGACCACGCAGACGATGCCATAACGCCAGCGCAGGACGTGCCAGCGGCACATACAATTTAACCTTAAAGGCCGGAGAAGCCAGCAGCAGCCCGCGAATTGCAGGCGCATAATCATGAACCCATGTGGCAACCAGCACTGCGCCGACGCTCTGCGCGATCACTACCACCTCTTCCAGCCCGACCTGGCTGTCGCTGGCAGCAAAACGGACAAACTCATCGACATCCCGCACTGAACGCGCAAGAGATGGGCTATAACCACGGGGCCCCGAAGTTTGTCCATGCCCTCGGGCATCCCATGCATAAAAAGCAGTATCTGGCATCGCCAGTTCATCAACGATATGTTGTAGACGACCAGAATGTTCATGACCGCGATGAAATAAGACGATGACCTTTTTCGCCCCTGGCTGTAAAGCGGGCCAGTGCCGATAAAACAACGCTGTATTATCACTGGTGGTAAAAAAATGTTCCCCAGGGATGCGTGAATTTTCCATTTTCTCTATTTTCCTTCAGTAACAGCAGTAGCGAATAAAATAAAAAAATACCGGAGCGGTGAAAATTAATGAGTCAATCCTGTCAAGGAGTCCGCCATGTCCTGGTAATAGTTTTCCGCTATCTTTAACACCCACATCTCGTTTGACGGCTGACATCACTACATCGCCGCAAAAACCACTAATACCAATTAACAAACCCGCTAATAATGCCTGTAATGTATTTAGCGGTGTCAGCAACGGTCCAATAATCAGTGACGCAATCATGGTGGTGATTACGCCCCCCACCAGACCTTCCAGCGTTTTTCCCGGGCTGACTTTGGGGACCACTTTTCTTCTGCCGCAGGATTTCCCCCATAAATACTGTGCAATATCGTTTGACTCTGTTATCGCCAAAAGAAATAACACCAGTAACGCCCCGCCCTGGGTATTTGTGGTTGGCAACATTAATAACCAGGCGGCATGACTCAAGGCGAAAACGGTCATTATCCAGCCCCAAAAAATGGCGCTCACGGTATGCAGAAAACCGGAGGTATCACCTACTAAAACTCGCCAGGTGGTTAATATCAGAAACCCAGCCAAAGGTATAAATAACAGAAACAGCTCAAAGCAATTAAAACCGATAAGCAAATAGTTAAGAGGAATAACCCAATATAACCAACGCGGAAAATGTACGGATATAAGCGTACAATATTCTTTCAATGCCAGAAAACTTATCAGCGCAAAAAACGTCAACGTCATCCAGCGTGGACCTGAAATCACCAGTGAAAAACAAATGACGATACCCCACCAGGTACGAATACGTAATGTAACTTCATCCTCTTTTCTCTCCGGTAACCGCCATACCCGAAAACGGTTTATCAGCGTTGCTAAAATTAACAACGCGAAAAGTGTTGCCAGAGATTTTTCCAACATTATCTTTCAGCACTCATCAGGAGCACACTCCGACAACGATTAATCGCAGTCCAGATAAGCAGAATTGAAGCAATGCCCCATAAAAGATTATTCCATTGCATCCACTGTGGATAAATGGCAACGGCCAGCCCCCACAACCCAAATATTAACGCACGATCGCTTTTGCCGAATGGACCGGCATAACTGCGAATACCGTTAATCGTCTGCGCGAGTAAACCGCAAAACTCAGTCAATATGGTGAAAAATAACATGAGTATTACGAGTGATGCGTTACTTTCTGGTAAAAATAAAAACGGTAAATAGAGCGCAATATCGGAAATAACATCGCCAGTTTCATTCAAAATCGCCCCCAGACGTGTTTGCAGATTGCACTCACGCGCCAACATGCCATCCAGCGCATTGAGTGCCATACGGATAAAAAGCACGATGGGCAATAGCAAAAAGAGGATGGGTTGTGCGACCAACATCAACAGCAATCCGGTAATAAGAGAAAGCGCCAGTGCAGCAAGAGTGATGTGATTCGCTGTAACATGGTGCTTATAAAGCCAAAACATCGTCGGCCTTAACAGCGACTGAAAGAGCGGTTTTATCTGGTAGAGCGTCATTATCAATCCTTGATAATTCGGTTTGCGCTATGGTGCATCAATTCCCCTGACGGAGATATCGCAACACGACGCTTCATTAAAAATTCAGAATATATCAAGGTATTGGGGACTCACTGTCAGGAATGATTATCCCAATAAATCAAGTGGTTAAAAATTATTACGCTGTTATTCAATACAACTCATCAAGTTTTCTCATCGCTTGTTCCCGTATTGCGCGCGTCTTACCGTTAAGCGCCAGCTGGCGAACTAAATCCAGTTCAGGGTTAACAAGCTCTAACGCCAGCAAAGGATCACGTTTCAGCCTCGCCTTTAATACATCAACTGGAAAACGGGGATTATTCATCGCCACAATCCACCACTCGGGATCAATTTCTGCCGCCAGTACTGCAGGCGGTGTGTGGCGGTTGTTAAGTGCGCCGAACTTGAAAAATGTGAGATTGCTTTTCGCCAGTGTACTCCACCATATACGATCCGGTTGTTTTGCCAGTACATCCAGTTGTGCTAACGCATCGGGGTCTAGTGCATAATAAACACGTAACGCTTCGTTAACCTGCGCACGGGAACTGTTTTCCTGCCTCAGAAAAAACTTCGCCCAAATATCATTACGTGGCGTGTTTTGCTGTAATTCCTTGAGAACAACAGCGGGTAAATTATCCCAACTAATTAATGCACTCTCTAAAAAGTCCCAGTCGTCCGAACGTATCAGAGAGGTGGCATTTAATAGCATCTGGTCATCAACTTCACCGTAGCTGATAAGCTCAGACAAAATCATATCAGCGCTGGTTTCATATGCATCTGAATCTGCTTTGGGATTATTTTTCCGATGCGATAAAGCACGTTGCCAAATTTTTTGTTTCATCGACGTGCTCAGATACTGATTTTTCGCCAGATTACTCCACCCCTCAGGATCGTTGAAACGTGTCAATAACCGTTGTAAAGCAGCGTCAGAGTGAATTATCTGCATATCCCGACAGCAAAAATAGGCAGGGGATTTTTTCTCCATCCTTTTAACAAAATTAAACTGTAAGTTATCTGGCAACGCTAAAAATAACGCACCTATTAGATCATCGTCATTCTCGAATTTTTGGTATAAATATACTGCTATTTTGTCACTCTCTTGTGGCGTCATCCGCAACAATTGACCATGGTGTTTCATCTCTGCCAGCTTTAACGCTAAGCTTGTGACAACATCGTTTGATGAATCGTTCGCCAACTGCATTGCCTGATTGTAGGTGAGTTGTCCTCCAGCACCGACCTGACGAATAGAGGAATCATCACTGCGGATATAGACATCAATAATGGATTCGGGCAATAACCACGCATCTTTATAAAGCTCCTGAATGATCATATCCCAATCTCTTTTCGCCAGAGTCATGACGATATCCAGAGGGAGATTTTCACGTAGCGCAAGATTCAACGGACCGACACCATCAGGTAGATGACTCATTCGCGTCATTATTTCGACAGAGAGCGGTTCACGGTCGAGCAACCCCAGAACAACAGGCTGGTAACCCAATTGCTGATCGGTCAACTCCAGAATCTCATTGTCAGGCATATATCTCGCCATACTTGCAATCGTTTGTCCATCATTGCTATTAATAAGTTGTTTGCGTAGGTTAGCTGAAATTCCTTTAAGCCTTGGGAGAGTTCGCATTATGGCAAGATCAAATGTCGCAATATCTCGTCCTTCAAATGCAGCAACGTTGCCTTCATCCAGCATTTGCAATTCCTGCACTAACTCAGGAGAAGGCTTAGGGCGAAACAGCGCTTCTTTTTTCATCTGATTACAGACATTCCCTGCCATGCGAATATTGCTTCGCTTAAAAATTTCTTTCAGAGCATCTTCATCATTTATTAGACCCCAATAATATGCATCAGGATTTATTATCTTCAGCGCTTTTTTGACATTTTCAGTGTCATTTTTGTCACTCGCACGGACCATGAATTCACTATTTGTCGAAGACGCAACAACAGGTGCAATTATGTCATTGATAAATATCCCACGCGCATTAATACTCCCCTTAATCGTAGACGGATTATCGTAATATGAGTCGATAAATACCAGTCCACTTGCATTTATCGAACCGGTAATTAACAGTGGTGAATCCGTAACTATATTCGTTGCCGTCACGTTACCGAGAATAACCCATGGATTAGAAAGAGAGAAAGTGGAAATATTACCTTTGACTGTCAAATTGCCAAGAACAATCAATTTTTGATTACTCTCTATATTACCTTCTACCACTAAATCGCCACGATGCACTTTCCAGTCCGATGCAGATAAACCGAAGGGGACAAGATTCACGCTACTGTTGATAGCTTGTTCAACTTGTTGTTTATCTTCAGCGGTAGCCGCAGAAAAAAAAGGTTCAATATCAACTGCATTTGCAACGCATCGAAGTTCCGCCTGTACTGGAAGACTCAGCATAAACAGGGGAAGTAAACCTATCCAGCTGCAAATCCTGGGCTTAAACATATGCACTCCATGCCATTAAAAAAGAAACAAAAGGGAAATGCATCTTTCCCTTTTGTATATTCGTTATTCTCGCGAAATACCATCCAACGTAGACAACACTTCCTCAGAAAGATGCAATTTTTCAGCAGCCATATTCTCCCGTAAATGCGCAACAGAAGACGTCCCTGGGATCAGCAAAATATTCGGTGAACGTTGTAACAGCCACGCCAGCGCCACCTGCATTGGTGTTGCACCCAAGCTCGCAGCAACATCGGAAAGCGTGGAAGATTGCAGCGGCGTAAAGCCCCCGAGCGGAAAGAACGGCACGTAGGCAATGCCGTCACGAGCCAAAGCTTCAATCATTGCGTCATCAGCACGATGAGCAATGTTGTATTCGTTCTGCACACAGACGATTTCGGCAATCTTGCGCGCCTCTGCAACCTGCGTCGGTGTGACGTTGCTTAGGCCAATATGTTTTACCAGGCCTTGTTGTTGCATCTCTGCCAGCACGGTCAGGCTGGCTTCAATCGATCCTTCCGCCGGGCCATGACCATCCCCCATCATCACGCGCAGGTTAACCACATCCAGTACGTCCAGGCCGAGATTACGTAGATTATCGTGCACCGCTTTTTGCAGCTCTGCCGGAGAAAATGCGGGCAACCAGGATGCGTCCTCTCCACGCCGCGCACCAATTTTAGTGACAATTGTCAGATCGTCAGAGTAAGGATAAAGCGCTTCGCGGATAATCTGATTGGTGACGTGCGGACCATAAAAGTCGCTGGTATCAATGTGATTGACGCCCAATGCCAGCGCCTCGCGCAGCACGGTAATAGCGACATGGCGATCTCTGGGGGGGCCGAAAACCCCAGGACCTGCCAGTTGCATCGCGCCATAACCAAGACGGTTAACGGATTTTGTACCGAGAGTAAATGTATTGCTGCTCATCGCACCCTGCCCTGTAATAAAACGGATTAAGAAAAATCAGTATAGAAACGAAAAGAGATAAATAATGCGAAGGCGTAAACAAGATTTCTGGATGAGTAGCACTATTGTACTGAAAGACACCAAAACATTAGACAGCAAAAGATAAGTCAAGCGTCGCATCCGGCAATAAAAAACCGCAACCTGTATCAGCGTTGCGGTTTGTGTATCACATGCTAAAAATTAGAACGTTTTCTTAAAGTTCAGCATCACGCCTTTGTCGCTGATGCCGTCCTCTTTCCAGTGATACGCATCCAGATTCAGCGAACTTTCTTTGCTACTGTACTTCACGCCGACGCTCGCCAGGCTGTTGATACCGCCGCCCTTCTGACCGTCATCGACGTTAAAGTGCTGGCTGCCTGCCCCTGCAAGGCTTGCCGTGCGCTGGCTCTTCGCGTAGCTCAGGTTCGGCCCGCCTTCCAGCGTAGCGCTAGCGCTCCAGCCGTCTTTACCTGCGTAATCCAGTTTCAACCCGACGATGCTGTCCACCGCCGTTTCGCTGCCACTGTTCATATTCAGGTTAAAGTCTCCGGCATTGCGCTCCTGATAGCCACCTTCCAGTGTGTGACGCAGTTTTACACCCGCATATGGCGTAACCTTCAGTCCTTCGCTCGGTTCGAAAGTCTTCGCCCCTTCGCTGCGGAACTCCAGGTACTGCTGCTTCACGTCGGTATCAGCCGTTTTGTTTGTGTTGCTAAATGCAATCGAACGGCTACTGTCAAGGTTGTGAACGTCATAACGCAATGCGTTATTCCAGTTCATGCCGTTGTCGAAGGACATCTGATGTTTCAGGCCAAAGAACTGGCTATAACCACCTGTGACGCCATTATCACCCGCTTTCTGCGCACCATCACCATCGAGACGAGCGATACCGTACTCCAGACTCATCGTCTGGCTTTCGCTCAGGTCGATGGTTTTACGCAATGCCAGCATGTCGTATTCGGTATTATTACCTAACTCGGCACGTGGATCGCCTTTCGCAACAACGTTGAACGCCAGACCGTTACCCACCTTCGGCGCGGCATCCGCCAGCATGCTGAAGCGGTTGCTTAACACACGCGCTTCACGGAATACCGTGGTCGCCTGGCTACCGCTCACCTGCTTCAGGGCGCTATTCAGTTCAGCAGTGGTGCCCACGTTCAGGCTGGTATACAGCTCGTTATTGGTGTAACCCGCATCCAGTGCCTTCGCCACATCGTTCACCGAAGCATCGGTCGCCACATCGGTGTAGGCGTTTTTGCTCATGATGACGTCAACGTTGCCGCTGGCATCGGTGCTGCCTTTGGCGGTCCATACCACGGACGTTGAGGTGATGGCATCGGCGTCGGTCAGGTTGATGCCTTCCACCACGTTGTCGAAACTGACCGTGGTGTCTGCCGTACCGGCGGCGAACCCGGTGTTGATCCCGACACCATTCATGCTGGCGTTGTTGACCTTCAGTTTACCGGCGCTGCCATCAACGTTGGTACCGACGATATAGCCGTTAAGATTGTTACTGCTGCCATCGCTACTACCGCTATCAGTCGTTTCACTGAAAGGTGAAGTGGTGTAAGAGCTTGGCATGTCCGGCAACGTGTAGTCGGTGTAATGCACTTCGGTATTGTTACCGCTGTTGCCGTTCACCCCTTCCACATTCACGCTGTCGCCCTGCTTAATCAACCCCGAACCGGTCACGCCATCGGCAATCACCACCGTACCATTGTTAACGATATGGCCTTGTGTTCCCAATACACTGAATGCAAACGAATCGTTAGCATAGATATTAATCGTGCCATTGTTCTCAATCACCGCGTCTGCGGTAGCGTTGGCATCCAGTTGCATACCAGTCAACCCGGTATCGGTGGTGCCTTCGGTGCCGAGATTGATAACACCGTTGTTAACCAGTTGTGCGTTTTTATCGCCTTCCATCGCCACGGCATTGTTGCCGCTGATGTTCATTACGCCATCGTTCAGCGCAACATAGTTGCTGTGGGTGAACTTAACCGCGCTGGCGTTATCTTTATCGAAGTTGATGACCCCGCCATCCTGGTTCCACAAGAAGGCATCGCTTTCTGTCGCACCGGCAGTACTTACCGCCACGGTGACTTTCGCATCCACCACGCCCTTATTAATAAACTGGCTGGCGCCATCGTCGTAGTGAATAGCGCCCGCACCTAATGCGGCATCCAGCGTCATTTCACCGGTGTTATATAACGTGGCGTTAGCATTGCTGCCCTGGAAGCGAATGGCGTTTTTGCTGTTATCAAGGATGAGTTTGCCGCTGTTGTTGAACGTTGACTTATCGTCAATATCCAGCGTCCCGGCATTGTTGTTTTCATCCTGATAACCCATTTTCCAGGTACCCGCGTTATTCACTACCGCAGAGTTATAGAGAATCGCGCCTTTACGCGCCTCGCCGCCTGCAAGGTTATTGAATACCGCATCGCCCTGAGCGTTAACGCGCGCCGACGCAATACCGCTGTTATTCACCGTACCATCGTTAAGCTGTAAGGTTGACAGGGAACCGGTGTTATTAATTACCGCGTTGCTGTTTTTCTCAATTTTGACGACGTCATTAAGCGTGCCGTTGTTATTAAAGGTTCCCCCTTCCAGAGTCACCGTGTTCAACACACCCTCATTGGTTAACGCACCGCCTGCATTCACGACGATGGCCGAATTGATTGCTCCGCTTTCCTCGTTAACCAGCGTGCCGTTTTCGAGTATCCTGATCGTTCCATTTTTAACGGTACCCGCACTGGTGACATCCCCGTTGATAATCGCACCTGACGATAATAATACGGTCTCACCCGCAGAGCTTAATACATCGCCATCATCATACAAATCGGCGATATAATTATCCGTCGGATTATACTCATCAGCCCCCTGGCAAACACCAAAGGTACAAATGGTGCCATAGTTGATAATAAGTCCAGTGCCATCGTTATAGAATGCCTGACCATTTTCCGCGTTGATGTTAATTACGCCTGTCTGGTCATTAATGGCGGTGCCTTCGTGATAAACCGCCATGCCAACGAGTTTATTCACACCGAGGGAATCGTTGTAATTTTCATTTTTCTCCAAGTTGATCGTACCCTGGTTAATGACCGTATTGGTATTACCATACGCCGCCATCCCCGCACCCGCGTTGTAGACGGTAATTACGCCTGTTTCGTGGTTGGTAGCCGTGGCTTTGGTTAATGCCCCATTATAAGCATCGGTACCCGAGGCCATTCCCACACCGAAATCTTTCGCTGTGCTATTGGCGATATTATTACGCAGCGATGTCTCATCATTTTCATCGACCCACAGCGTATCCAGGGTGATTTGCCCTTCGTTATCCGCGGTTGATTTATCGATGACTAACATCCCCACGCTACCACGGCCATACATATCAATAATGCCCGTTTCGCCGTTCAGAATGGATGACGAGTAGCTGCCAAGCATACCTGTCAGCCCTAATGCTTTGTTATTGAAAGAGGTACCATCAGACAAGTTCCACTCTGCCGGATAATTCAGCACACTGTGCTGATTCATCATTTTGGTGGTCAAGGTGCCATTGTTAACGCCAATACCCCCATATTCAACGTCAACGACTTTTGGCGCCGGGTCGGTACCAAAATCGTACATCGCCAGGCCAATGGATCCGTTATTGATGACCGTTGAATCTTTATTCCAGGCAGCCGCAAAACCGATATTTTTCAGTTCCACTTCACCGTTGTTTGTCGCCTTCGCACCAGAATCAATACTAATGGTGGATAACGCTACGCGATAATAATAGGTGAAGGAATCCACATCGCTCATATCAAACGTTGCGTCAGCGCCAATCTCCAGCTCCGCGCCATTACTCAGTTGAATGAGATTTTCGAAACCCAGCGGGAACTCACCGCTGATGGTTGACTCACCATTGAGGTAGACTGAGGAATGCCCATCAACGCTGATAAGCGGTGTATCTCCGATACCACGACGAGATGCGGCAGGTTTTGAGCCATCATCCATGACATTTTTTTCACCGACAAAATGGACACCGCCATTAAGCGTGAAGGTATTGTCATCGCCAGCAATAACAATACCCGCAATGTGCTCCTGAGCACCGTCGTAACTTGCATAGGAACGCGTAGTGGTTTCGCTATCAGCAACAACGGTTAACTGACCATCCAGCGTGACGTCATTGTTATTACCGCTGATATTTACGCCGGTTGAGGGATTAAAGAAGTAAGGTTGCGCATTATCGGCTTTCTGATCTTTATCAACCAGAATGCTGCCTGCGATTTCAATCGTATTGCCATCACCCGAAACATTAACACCCGTCGCTTTTTGCCCTGTCACATTCAGCTCATAAGTCGCCAGCGTCATGTTGTTATTATTGCCAGAGACATCAAGACCGGTGGAGAAATCCCCAACGTCTAACCCACCCGCGAGTGAAATATTAGCTTTATCCCCAGCAACGCTGACACCGGTTCCGGCATTGGTCGCGGAAATATCACCAACGTTAACAAATGTCGCATTATCACCGTCGATCTGAATGCCAATGGCATTTTCACCCGCTGCGGCCTGACCAACATTGAGGTCGCCCATGTTGATCACGCTGACGCCATCACCATCAAGCAGCATGCCAATAGAGTTATCTTCGATGACCGTAATATTACCTTTGTTGCTAACGAACGTATCATTGCCGTCAACGTCAATACCGTGCGCATCACCGCTTACGTATAAGTCGCCTTCCTGTTTGATGGTGGCACCGTCACCGACAATTTTCGAGCCAGTGGAATTCTCACCGTCAACGCTCATGGTACCTTGATTATCGACCCGCGCATTATCGCCATTGATAAGGCTACCCGTACCACCATTGGTGATGGTCGAGTCGCCCGCAGTGTTCAGCGTAGCATTATCGCCATTGATGATTACTGCGGTACCGCCGTCAACTTCCGTCTCGCCGTTGTTATTGATAGTGATATCGTCACCAGTAAGGATACCAACGACCGAACCCTCGCCGATGGCGGTCGTTTTACCGTCGTTGTTGAGGGTGATGTTGTCACCCTCAACCGTCATGACAGTACCGCCATTCAGCGCCGTATTGCCGCCCTGATCGGTGATGATCGCATTACCAAAATCAATCGCAGTTCCGGTTGTGCCATCAACAACGACACCGGCCTCTTTAGTGATATGGATGAGCCCATCATCGTCGTAGCTCCAGGTGATGCCACCTGCCGTATTTACGCCATCAAAGATGACGGTGTTGCTGTCGTCATGGACTGTCCAGCCCTTGACTATCGTCGTCAGGCCATCAGGCGCGGTTAAGGTGTAACTCCCATCGGCATTTTGGCTGTAGGTAAAGGTGGTTTCGCGAATTTTGACGGTTTTCGCGTCCTGATCCCAGGTTACGTCATTTTTATAGACGACAGGATCGTGTTTAACCGGGGTATCGCCACCATCGTCTGGCGGAACAGGCGTATCACCGCCGTCGTCTGGAACTGGCGTATCACCGCCATCATCTGGTGGAACTGGCGTATCACCGCCATCATCTGGTGGAACAGGCGTATCACCGCCGTCATCTGGTGGAACCGGCGTATCACCGCCGTCATCTGGCGGAACTGGCGTATCACCGCCGTCATCTGGCGGAACTGGCGTATCACCGCCGTCATCTGGCGGAACCGGCGTATCATCGCCGTCATCTGGAGGAACTGGCGTATCACCGCCGTCATCTGGCGGAACTGGCGTATCACCGCCGTCATCTGGCGGAACCGGCCTATCACCGCCGTCGTCTGGCGGAACAGGCGTATCACCGCCGTCATCTGGCGGAACCGGCGTATCACCGCCGTCGTCTGGCGGAACAGGCGTATCACCGCCATCATCCGGAACTGGGGAGTTATTATGGTGGTGATTGTCATCGTCACTTAAGGTATATATAGCAATTCCCGTAGCTACTGCAGCAAGACCTGCAGCTGCCCATGGTAAAACTGCACTATCTTTATTTTCTCTGCACTCCGCGGATAAATTTTCTAGCTGCTCTTTGCTCAGGGAATGAATATTTGCCGGACATGTTATCTTACTGGACTTACGTGTTTTTTCGGTTGAGTCGGGTATTGAAGTATCCGCAGCCCATGTCTGGCTACTTAACGCCATGGCAACACAAACAGACAATAATTTTTTCCTTTGCATATAAAATTCCTTAGATCTAGACCGTGCGTAACAAGCCATGCAGAATTTGAAGATAAATCGTAGTAAATATTCATAGTGAAATAAGCAATAAAGAAATGCTTATATAATTCACAAAATCAATATTAAAATCAGGCAAGTAAAAGCATACAAAAAAACAGTTGATGGAATTATATTCCACAAAAAACTCACTTCAATCTAAAAATTAACGACAGAAAACAAAAACACACTAATAATTCATTGACGCTGTATATATATTTTGTGATTACATATATATTGGTAATGATTTGTTATTTAAGGGAAGGATATATAAGGTTTTTGTAGAAATACCCACGGTAATTAAGCATGCTAACGTCAGTTTAAATACTGTAAAAGATCATTAATAGATACATTTTGTAGCCAACTATAATTTATTTGCGCAACCATTTACCATTAACTCCCTGAACATATTGCCCCGACTTCGCGCGAGCAACAAGCTTTTGTCCAGCCAGTTTGGCTATCTCTTTAGTGGATACATTATTTTGCTTTGCCAGTTGTTGGTAACTATGGTTACGAGCTTCATTAATATCTTTTACTAATGCCTGTGTTTCGGCATCCGTTTGTAGCGCCACTAGGTAACCGTTAAGCGTTTCACCTACCCGCCCCTGACTTCTGGCTTCGTTCAGGGTTAAAGCAATTGCACTGTCGCTCATCAGGCCAATGGCCCATACAGCTATGAGTAATGTTCTTTTCATCATCACCTCAAAATAGATCGCTACGGGTTTTGAGCAGGTCTTCAACGTCCTTATCCGCTTTAATGATGATTTCATGCTCAATTTTAACGTTCATATTAATGGTGATTGGCTCTTTCGGCGCAGCCACTTCAATGCGAGGCGTGCAACCAACCAACATAAAAGAGGACGCAAACGCGGCTATCACTATTTTCATTGTTTTTCCTCACACTCTTTTCCTGATGGGCAGCCAGTTTCCGATAGCTGGGCATTCTGCTCCAGCCATACCTGGAGATTATCGCCAAAGCGTAAACTGCGCCATAACGTAAAAATATTCTCTTCATGGTGATAATTAAGGTTTACCGTACCGCTTTTACCATCGACGCGACTGGTGCCCGAAATGTTGGCCTGCATGGTTAACACACCGAGATTATCTAAATTAATCCTTGTTGATGAGCGACTGATTTCCATATAACGCAACCAGTTGATGGCAGTTCCAGCGGTCATATTGTCTTTGGCCACCGCATCTGCAGTGTCTTTATCCAAACGCAGCGTCATCGGCCCCGAGTTTGCCAACCAGCCATCTTTGACAATCCATTTTTCATTGTTCAGCCATAGTGGCAAGGCCCCACTGAATGCCCCAGACATAGCAAACTGTTTCGGATTAACCGCGCTAACCAGTTCGCTGGACGATAGATTATTCAGGCGTAGCAACGCTGGGTCGTGCTGCGGCATACGCAATTGTTTCATTAGTACGTTACCGCCCAAAACATCAACGCTAACATCGGTCAGTAGCAATGGTTCTTCTTCTGTCCACGGATAACGCCCTTGCAAATCAGCAGTGATATTTTTCGCTGTCACCAAATTAATGACTTCGGCAATACGCAAAGTAACAGGTCCGCGAGTCCCAAGATGCCAGGCACCATCGGCAAAACGGAACGGCAATACAAAATCGACGCCGTTGACCTGATTATCTGGCATCCAGGCACTACCGCCTTTCAACACGCCGTGCCCTCCCGCGCGGAATCCTTGTTCAGGCGCAGCAGAAAATGCAACCTGAGCATACAGTTCACCATCGCGTAAGTTCATCTTCCAGTCGGGTGGCACCAGCGGCTGGAATACAGTCAGTGATTGTTTAGGCCACCAGGCGTTACCGCGCAGACGAATACCGTCCCAGCGACCATTTACCCGAACCGGGCCAATCTCACCAGCATGTAAATCGCCTTTAAAGAGGAAATACGTCGGATCGCGCCCATCGACGCTAAATTTTAAGGTTGATGGCGGTAACACACTGCCGCCAGTGAACAGCGTTTGCCCGGCGTCCAGTGACAGCGCGCCGCTGAAGGAGGGATGCTGTGCGTCACGTACCCAGACGACGGGCTTGTCGAGAATTAATCGCGGCTTTTCTACCGTCATCGTACCGTATTGTAACTGGTCGAAACCGGTGGAGAGATCGGTCAGCGTAATCGTGCTGTCATGCCACTCACCTTTTCCTGCGACATCCCAGGTGGCATTCATCGGTGTAAAACTGCCTTTTCCCCAGTAGCGCCACTGCCAGCGGCCAGCGTCAGGGAGAAAATCATTCGCCAGCCCATCCATATGCAGCACGAAATCGCCCAGTTCATTTTCATGCGCCTGCAAAATGGCCTGCAAACGTCCGTCAACACCACGTTGGGTGACTTTTACACCCGCTAAAGGCCAGCGGATTTCATCGATGTCCAGCGAATCGATGACTCTTCCCTTTGAACGAAGTAACGCGCCTGGCTCAAAGGTCAGCGTTGGGTCAGACAGACTTCCACTTAGCTGCGCAGGTAAACGGGCATATAAAATGAGGTCCGCCTGTTTCGCTTCACCGGTCAGCTGCAGAGGCAGCTGGCTGTTATCCATGCTTAATTTTCCTGGGCCAAAATTAAGCACCGCGTTGCCCTTACCCGCTTGCCCCTGGGTCAGCACACTCAGTCGTCCGCTGACCAGAGCGTTCTCAAGCCCTGCCTGCCAGTTGTCGACTTTGACACCCAGTCGGCCACTCAAAGGAAAACCTGCATACGGCCAGCTCCAGCGACCATCGCTTACGGTCAATTGTTGACGAGTAATTTGCCACGGCAAATCGAGCAACGGATCGCCGTTATCCCGTGCCAGCACGATCAATTGCCCGCTATTTTCCTGCCAGTCCAGCTCGGCATCCACCAGTGACGGTTCCTGCGGCAAGTTTAACGTCGCAGTAGCATGACCACTTACAGGAAGTCCATCCGGCACGAGCGGCATAGTAAATTCCCCCACCAGTTTAACCGGCGGCTGATTTTCAAACGCGACGACATCCAGTTCGCTGACTGTAAGTTGTTGCCCTTTCAGCTGGCCTTGAAATTTAACTTTTTCGCCCTGATAACGCAGTTGCTGGATATCAGAGGTTAATGCGAGAGAGAGTTTTCCCTGCCATTCCTGCCAGGGAGAAAAAATCAGTTTATCGATATTGATCCAGGTGTTAGGCAGCATGGACTGCCACTGCGCGAGGGTTTTTGGAGCGGCTGGCGATTGCTCCGTCTGCGGCAATTTCGCCAGACAAGCAGAATCAAGTTCTACCGTGCCGACGTTCAATAACCAGCGGCTGGGATGTGAAAGGCTGGCGTTGGTGATATGCGCAAGCTGACAATCTCCCACCAGATAACGGAGATCGGGAATGATTAAACCTTTACGCGTAATGCGTGGGCTTTCATCTAATGCAATACGTGTCCCGAGCGGTAGCCAGATGCCCGCCAGCGTGGGAACCCACAGCCCGAGCGTCATCAGCAGCGTCAACGGCACAAGAATAATCAGTAATAACAGCGCGAGAACGGCTTTATATTTACCCAGCATGGGTAGTTAATATCCTGATTTAGCGAAAAATTAAGCATTCAATACGGGTATTGTGGCATGTTTAACCGTTCAGTTGAAGGTTGCGCCTACACTAAGCATAGTTGTTGATGAATTTTTCAATATCGCCATAGCTTTCAATTAAATTTGAAATTTTGTAAAATATTTTTAGTAGCTTAAATGTGATTCAACATCACTGGAGAAAGTCTTATGAAACTCGCCGTTTATAGCACAAAACAGTACGACAAGAAGTACCTGCAACAGGTGAACGAGTCCTTTGGCTTTGAGCTGGAATTTTTTGACTTTCTGCTGACGGAAAAAACCGCTAAAACTGCCAATGGCTGCGAAGCGGTATGTATTTTCGTAAACGATGACGGCAGCCGCCCGGTGCTGGAAGAGCTGAAAAAGCACGGCGTTAAATATATCGCCCTGCGCTGTGCCGGTTTCAACAACGTCGACCTTGACGCGGCAAAAGAACTGGGGCTGAAAGTAGTCCGTGTTCCAGCCTATGATCCAGAGGCCGTTGCTGAACACGCCATCGGTATGATGATGACGCTGAACCGCCGTATTCACCGCGCGTATCAGCGTACCCGTGACGCCAACTTCTCTCTAGAAGGTCTGACTGGCTTTACTATGTATGGCAAAACGGCAGGCGTTATCGGTACCGGTAAAATCGGTGTGGCGATGCTGCGCATTCTGAAAGGTTTTGGTATGCGTCTGCTGGCGTTCGATCCGTATCCAAGTGCAGCGGCGCTGGAACTCGGTGTGGAGTATGTCGATCTGCCAACCCTGTTCTCTGAATCAGACGTTATCTCTCTGCACTGCCCGCTGACACCGGAAAACTACCATCTGTTGAACGAAGCCGCCTTCGATCAGATGAAAAATGGCGTGATGATCGTCAATACCAGTCGCGGTGCATTGATTGATTCTCAGGCAGCAATTGAAGCGCTGAAAAATCAGAAAATTGGTTCGTTGGGTATGGACGTGTATGAGAACGAACGCGATCTGTTCTTTGAAGATAAATCCAACGACGTAATTCAGGATGACGTATTCCGTCGCCTGTCTGCCTGCCACAACGTGCTGTTTACCGGGCACCAGGCATTCCTGACAGCAGAAGCTCTGACCAGTATTTCTCAGACTACGCTGCAAAACTTAAGCAATCTGGAAAAAGGCGAAACCTGCCCGAACGAACTGGTTTAATCTTGCCGCTCCCCTGCATTCCAGGGGAGCTGATTCAGATAATCCCCAATGACCTTTCATTCTCTATTCTTAAAATAGTCCTGAGTCAGAAACTGTAATTGAGAACAACAATGAAGAAAGTAGCCGCGTTTGTTGCGCTAAGCCTGCTGATGGCGGGATGTGTAAGTAATGACAAAATTGCTGTTACGCCAGAACAGCTACAGCATCATCGCTTTGTGCTGGAAAGCGTAAACGGTAAGCCCGTGACCAGCGATAAAAATCCGCCAGAAATCAGCTTTGGTGAAAAAATGATGATTTCCGGCAGCATGTGTAACCGCTTTAGCGGTGAAGGCAAACTGTCTAATGGTGAACTGACAGCCAAAGGGCTGGCAATGACCCGTATGATGTGCGCTAACCCGCAGCTTAATGAACTCGATAACACCATTAGCGAAATGCTGAAAGAAGGTGCACAAGTGGATCTGACCGCGAACCAGTTAACGCTGGCGACCGCGAAACAGACATTAACTTATAAGCTGGCGGATTTAATGAATTAATAGCTGCCACAGCTCCCGGCGGCAAGTGACTGTTCGCTACAGCGTTTGCCGTTGGGTAATGCACACATCCCAATCGCCGTACCATCCAGTTGACGGGCAACAGAAAGCGAACCGCCGATCATTGCACAATTTGCTTCTCCACTACTGGACATCGACGCTTTTAAACCTGGCGCTACGTGCGCCGCTGTCGCCTGCTGAACAGGCTCACTACTACACGCCGACAACAATAAAGCGGCACACCCTACCCAAAACGCTGCTCGCATCTCTTCTTCCTCTGATCTTCAAGCCAAACGACACCGCCATAAATAATAGGCAGCACAGAGGGCGACGTCGAGAGCTGTCCTGCGCGTTGCCCCGCATTTTTACTTTTTTATGGCTATTTTTTTGCCCTCTGTTTGATCAAAACATTCATTACGCTGATGTGGGGGACACAAAAGCGAAAATGCAGAAGAAAGCCATTTGCTAAAATTGAAAGATTACTACTGGGCGCGCAGCAATTTCGTGCGCCCCTCATTTGCGCAATGTAAGGGTGTCATATGATTACTATTGACGGTAATGGCGCGGTTGCTTCGGTGGCGTTTCGCACCAGTGAAGTTATCGCCATCTACCCTATTACCCCCAGTTCCACGATGGCAGAACAGGCTGATGCCTGGGCCGGAAACGGCTTGAAGAACGTTTGGGGAGACACACCACGCGTGGTTGAAATGCAGTCGGAAGCGGGTGCTATCGCTACCGTGCATGGCGCTTTGCAGACGGGTGCCCTTTCAACATCGTTTACGTCATCGCAGGGTTTGCTGCTGATGATCCCGACGCTGTACAAACTGGCAGGCGAACTCACACCGTTTGTCCTGCATGTAGCGGCACGTACCGTTGCCACACATGCACTCTCTATTTTTGGCGATCATTCCGACGTCATGGCGGTGCGCCAGACGGGTTGCGCGATGTTGTGTGCGGCAAACGTCCAGGAAGCGCAAGACTTTGCTCTCATTTCGCACATCGCGACGCTGAAAAGCCGCGTGCCATTTATTCATTTCTTTGATGGTTTCCGTACGTCCCACGAAATCAATAAAATTGTCCCGCTGGCCGATGACACTATTCTTGATCTCATGCCGCAGGCCGAAATTGATGCTCATCGCGCCCGGGCGCTCAACCCGGAACATCCGGTGATCCGCGGTACGTCAGCCAATCCTGACACTTATTTCCAGTCTCGCGAAGCCACCAACCCATGGTACAACGCGGTCTATGACCATGTTGAACAGGCGATGAATGATTTCTCTGCCGCGACAGGTCGTCAGTATCAGCCGTTTGAATATTACGGGCATCCGCAAGCGGAACGGGTGATTATCCTGATGGGCTCTGCCATTGGCACCTGTGAAGAAGTGGTTGATGAATTGCTAACCCGTGGCGAAAAAGTTGGCGTGCTGAAAGTTCGCCTGTACCGTCCCTTCTCCGCCAAACACTTGCTGCAAGCTCTGCCGGGATCCGTACGCAGCGTGGCGGTACTGGACAGAACCAAAGAACCCGGTGCCCAGGCAGAACCGCTCTATCTGGATGTAATGACCGCACTGGCAGAAGCCTTTAATAATGGCGAGCGCGAAACTCTGCCCCGTGTTATTGGTGGGCGCTATGGTCTTTCATCCAAAGAATTTGGCCCGGACTGTGTACTGGCGGTATTTGCCGAGCTCAACGCGGCTAAACCGAAAGCGCGCTTTACGGTTGGTATTTACGATGATGTGACCAATCTGTCACTGCCGTTGCCGGAAAACACCCTGCCAAACTCGGCGAAACTGGAAGCCTTGTTTTATGGCCTTGGTAGTGATGGCAGCGTTTCCGCGACCAAAAACAATATCAAGATTATCGGTAATTCCACGCCGTGGTACGCACAGGGCTATTTTGTTTACGACTCCAAAAAGGCGGGCGGCCTGACGGTTTCTCACCTTCGCGTGAGCGAACAGCCGATTCGTTCCGCTTATCTCATTTCCCAGGCTGATTTTGTTGGCTGCCACCAATTGCAGTTTATCGATAAATATCAGATGGCTGAGCGTTTAAAACCTGGCGGCATTTTCCTGCTCAACACGCCGTACAGCGCAGATGAAGTGTGGTCGCGCTTGCCGCAGGAAGTTCAGGCCGTGCTAAACCAGAAAAAAGCGCGCTTCTATGTGATTAACGCAGCGAAAATCGCCCGCGAATGTGGCCTGGCGGCCCGTATTAATACCGTCATGCAGATGGCTTTTTTCCATCTGACGCAAATTCTGCCTGGCGATAGCGCCCTCGCAGAATTGCAGGGTGCGATTGCCAAAAGTTACAGTAGCAAAGGCCAGGATCTGGTGGAGCGCAACTGGCAGGCTCTGGCGCTGGCGCGTGAATCCGTAGAAGAAGTTCCGTTGCAACCGGTAAATCCGCACAGCGCCAATCGACCGCCAGTGGTTTCCGATGCCGCCCCTGATTTCGTGAAAACCGTAACCGCTGCGATGCTCGCCGGGCTTGGTGATGCCCTCCCCGTTTCGGCGCTGCCGCCAGACGGCACCTGGCCGATGGGCACTACACGCTGGGAAAAACGCAATATCGCCGAAGAGATCCCCATCTGGAAAGAGGAACTCTGTACCCAATGTAACCACTGTGTTGCCGCTTGCCCACACTCAGCTATTCGCGCAAAAGTGGTACCGCCTGAAGCGATGGAAAACGCCCCTGCCAGCCTGCATTCGCTGGATGTGAAATCGCGTGATATGCGCGGGCAGAAATATGTCTTGCAGGTGGCTCCGGAAGATTGCACCGGTTGTAACCTGTGCGTCGAAGTTTGCCCGGCGAAAGACCGTCAGAATCCAGAGATTAAAGCCATCAATATGATGTCTCGCCTGGAACATGTCGAAGAAGAGAAAATTAATTACGATTTCTTCCTCAACCTGCCAGAAATCGACCGTAGCAAACTGGAACGTATTGATATTCGTACATCGCAGCTGATTACACCGCTGTTTGAATATTCCGGTGCTTGTTCCGGTTGTGGCGAGACGCCGTATATTAAATTGCTGACTCAGCTCTATGGCGACCGGATGTTGATCGCTAACGCCACCGGCTGTTCTTCAATTTATGGCGGTAACCTGCCCTCTACACCGTATACCACCGATACCAACGGTCGCGGGCCGGCATGGGCGAACTCTCTATTTGAAGATAATGCCGAATTTGGCCTTGGTTTCCGCCTGACGGTCGATCAACACCGTGTCCGCGTGCTGCGTCTGCTGGATCAATTTGCCGATAAAATCCCGGCGGAATTACTGACGGCGTTGAAATCAGACGCTACGCCAGAGGTTCGTCGAGAACAGGTCGCAGCTTTACGCCAGCAACTCAACGATGTTGCCGAAGCACATGAACTGCTGCGTGACGCAGATGCACTGGTAGAAAAATCAATCTGGCTGATTGGTGGCGACGGCTGGGCTTACGATATCGGCTTTGGCGGTCTGGATCATGTATTGAGTTTGACGGAAAACGTCAACATTCTGGTGCTGGATACGCAATGCTATTCCAACACCGGTGGTCAGGCGTCGAAAGCGACACCGCTGGGTGCAGTAACTAAGTTCGGCGAGCACGGCAAACGTAAAGCGCGTAAAGATCTTGGCGTCAGTATGATGATGTACGGTCATGTTTATGTGGCGCAGATTTCTCTCGGCGCGCAAGTGAACCAGACGGTGAAAGCGATTCAGGAAGCGGAAGCGTATCCGGGACCATCGCTGATCATCGCTTATAGCCCATGTGAAGAGCATGGTTACGATCTGGCACTCAGCCATGACCAGATGCGCCAACTCACAGCTACCGGCTTCTGGCCGCTATATCGCTTCGATCCGCGTCGTGCCGATGAAGGCAAACTGCCGCTGGCGCTGGATTCACGCCCGCCGTCAGAAGCACTGGAAGAAACGTTACTTCACGAGCAACGTTTCCGTCGTCTGAATTCGCAGCAGCCAGAAGTGGCAGAACAGTTATGGAAAGATGCTGCAGCTGATTTGCAAAAACGCTATGACTTCCTGGCACAAATGGCCGGAAAAGCGGAAAAAAGCAACACCGATTAAATGCTCTGGATAAGAATTATCCAATTCTAAAAAAAAGCCCGGACGACTGTTCGGGCTTGTCTTTTTATATGTTGGAAAATCAGTGGCAATGCAATGGCCCAACAAAAAATGAAATCTGTGACAATAAAGGCATATAACCCGCGCAGAATAACGTATAGAAAATTAAAAGTATAATTTTTATTTTGTATGTATTATCTTCGATACATTCACCAGACTTATTATCATTTCAGAGGAATTATTTGATTAAGGTTTTACTTAAGGCGTAACAAATGATATTTATCGGCTAACTGAACTTCTCCTTTAGGATGTTTTCACTCCCCGAAATGGGGATAAAAGGCAAATAAAATAACTAAAGGATTTATTCAATGAAAAGCAAAGTACTGGCACTTTTAATTCCTGCCCTGCTCGCCGCAGGTGCTGCACATGCAGCCGAAGTTTATAATAAAGACGGCAACAAATTAGATCTGTATGGCAAAGTTGATGGCCTGCATTATTTTTCTGATAATTCAGCGAAAGATGGCGACCAGAGCTATGCGCGTCTGGGTTTTAAAGGCGAAACCCAAATTAACGATCAACTCACTGGCTACGGTCAATGGGAATACAATATTCAGGCAAACAACACTGAATCTTCAAAAAACCAGTCATGGACCCGTCTGGCATTTGCCGGACTGAAATTTGCAGATTACGGTTCTTTCGATTACGGACGTAATTATGGCGTAATGTACGACATCGAAGGCTGGACCGATATGCTGCCTGAATTTGGCGGTGACTCTTATACCAATGCAGACAACTTTATGACTGGTCGAGCCAATGGCGTCGCGACTTATCGTAATACTGATTTCTTCGGTCTGGTAAATGGTCTGAACTTCGCGGTGCAGTATCAAGGTAACAACGAAGGAGCCAGTAATGATCAGGAAGGCACCAACAACGGACGTGATGTTCGCCATGAAAACGGTGACGGCTGGGGTCTTTCCACAACATATGATTTAGGCATGGGCTTTAGCGCTGGTGCGGCATACACCTCTTCTGACCGCACCAATGACCAGGTTAACCATACTGCGGCGGGTGGTGATAAAGCAGACGCGTGGACTGCTGGGCTAAAATACGATGCTAACAATATTTACCTGGCAACCATGTATTCAGAAACGCGTAATATGACCCCGTTTGGCGACAGCGATTATGCTGTTGCAAACAAAACACAGAACTTTGAAGTCACTGCACAGTACCAGTTTGATTTTGGTCTGCGTCCGGCAGTCTCTTTCCTGATGTCTAAAGGCCGTGACCTGCACGCTGCCGGTGGTGCAGACAACCCGGCAGGTGTTGATGATAAAGATCTGGTTAAATACGCCGATGTTGGCGCGACTTACTATTTCAATAAAAACATGTCCACTTATGTTGACTATAAAATCAACCTGTTGGATGAAGATGACAGTTTCTACGCTGCCAACGGCATCTCTACCGATGATATTGTCGCTTTAGGTCTGGTTTATCAGTTCTAAATCCTCCTGCCCGCTGTTATGGCGGGCTTTTTCTGCTTATTCTTCCTCCTTTGATCTAAATTAAAAATGTGAACTCCGTCATTACACAAAAAGTGTCATCTGGCGTTACACTTTATGCGGATACTAAAACAGGAGGTTTTATGAACAGAACGATTCTTGTCCCTATCGATATTTCCGATTCAGAATTAACTCAACGCGTGATTAGCCACGTTGAGGCAGAGGCAAAGATTGATGATGCAGAGGTTCATTTCCTGACGGTAATACCTTCACTGCCCTACTATGCCTCTCTGGGTTTAGCGTATTCCGCAGAATTACCGGCAATGGATGACCTGAAAGCGGAAGCCAAATCGCAACTGGAAGAGATCATTAAAAAATTTAAACTGCCAACCGACAGAGTGCATGTCCATGTTGAGGAAGGTTCGCCCAAAGACCGCATTCTGGAATTGGCGAAGAAGATCCCCGCTCATATGATCATCATTGCTTCCCATCGACCGGATATCACCACTTATCTGCTCGGTTCTAACGCCGCAGCTGTCGTGCGTCACGCAGAGTGCTCCGTGCTGGTTGTGCGCTGACACTAACGCCCGCACATTGCTGCGGGCTTTTTGATTCATTTCGCAAATGTGCTGACATTTTCCCCTCTAATCCGTACCATACACGCCACTGTTTTTATATCAGATTTCTTATGCTGGGCATTCCGGCATGACGCATACTCTTCTGATGCCATATAACGAATTGAGTCGCTTTTAAATGTCGCAAAATCAAGAAATTAGCAAGAAAGAACAATACAATCTGAACAAATTACAAAAACGTCTGCGTCGTAACGTGGGCGAAGCCATTGCTGACTTCAATATGATTGAAGAAGGCGATCGCATCATGGTTTGCCTCTCCGGGGGTAAAGACAGCTATACCATGCTGGAGATTCTGCGCAATTTGCAGCAAAGCGCGCCAATCAATTTTTCGCTGGTGGCTGTTAACCTCGATCAAAAGCAACCGGGCTTCCCGGAACACGTTCTGCCCGAGTATCTTGAAAAGCTGGGCGTTGAGTACAAGATTGTTGAAGAGAATACTTACGGTATCGTGAAAGAGAAGATTCCAGAGGGCAAAACCACTTGCTCACTGTGTTCTCGCCTTCGTCGCGGTATCCTTTATCGTACCGCAACGGAACTGGGGGCGACGAAGATCGCGTTGGGTCACCATCGTGACGATATCCTGCAAACGTTGTTCTTAAATATGTTCTACGGCGGCAAGATGAAAGGTATGCCTCCGAAACTGATGAGCGATGATGGCAAACATATCGTTATTCGTCCGCTGGCCTACTGCCGCGAGAAAGATATTCAGCGATTTGCCGATGCAAAAGCGTTCCCGATTATTCCGTGCAACCTGTGCGGTTCACAGCCTAACCTGCAACGTCAGGTGATTGCTGACATGTTGCGTGACTGGGATAAACGTTATCCAGGGCGTATCGAGACGATGTTCAGCGCGATGCAGAATGTGGTGCCGTCGCATCTGTGCGATACCAACCTGTTCGATTTTAAAGGCATTACCCACGGTTCTGAAGTGGTTAACGGGGGTGATCTGGCGTTTGATCGCGAAGAGATCCCACTACAACCGGCGGGCTGGCAGCCAGAAGAAGATGAAAATCAGTTGGATGAGTTACGACTGAATGTGGTTGAAGTGAAATAACCAGGATAGCGCCCGATGCGCAAGCGTATCGGGCTACTCTTATGGAGGCCGGATAAGACGCGGCCAGCGTCGCATCCGGCAATCCCGAATAAGATGTTTACTCTTGCACCCGGCAATTCAACATTTCATTATTTTAATAACCGCACCCGGCACGTTTTTCCTTTAATCTTCCCGCCCTGTAACTGTTTCCATGCTTTATGAGCAACAGCCTGACGGACCGCGACATAGACATGCGCCGGATGCACGGCGATTTTGCCAATATCTGCGCCATCAAGCCCGATATCTCCTGTCAGTGCACCTAATACATCACCCGGGCGCATTTTGGCTTTTTTCCCGCCATCGATACACAACGTTGCCATTTCTGCTTCCAGCGGCACAATGGAACTATTAGCTGGCGGCGTTTGCCAGTTAAGTTTTATCTGCAACATGTCAGAAATGATATTGGCCCGCTGTGCTTCTTCCGGAGCACAGAAACTGATCGCCAGACCGCTATTTCCTGCACGAGCTGTACGACCGATGCGATGTACATGAACTTCAGGGTCCCACGCCAGCTCAAAGTTCACCACCAGCTCAAGCGATTTAATATCCAGACCACGCGCAGCAACATCAGTAGCAACCAGTACACGGGCGCTACCGTTAGCAAAACGTACCAGAGTCTGATCGCGATCGCGTTGCTCCAGATCGCCGTGTAACGACAATGCACTTTGCCCTACTTCATTCAGCGCGTCGCAGACAGCCTGGCAATCTTTTTTGGTATTGCAAAACACCACGCAAGAGGATGGCTGATGCAAGCTTAATAACCGTTGCAACAGAGGAATTTTGCCTTTGCTGGATGTCTCATAAAATTGTTGTTCAATGGGTGGCAAAGCATCTGTTGAGTCAATTT
The DNA here is from genome assembly GCF_022354085.1 of Shigella dysenteriae. Classification (NCBI taxonomy): domain Bacteria; kingdom Pseudomonadati; phylum Pseudomonadota; class Gammaproteobacteria; order Enterobacterales; family Enterobacteriaceae; genus Shigella; species Shigella dysenteriae. Next base: position 2,234,937 of record NZ_CP055055.1, on the reverse strand, counting down.
CAATCGCCAAAGGATCGCGTTGTACTCGTCCGCTGATTGCGGCGATGGCTTCCGGCCAGGTTGCCGAAAACAGAAGCGTCTGTCGAGATGCAGGCGCAAAACGGATGACATCATCAATGGCATCGCTAAATCCCATATCCAGCATGCGGTCGGCCTCATCCATCACCAAAGTATTCAGCGCATCCAGTGATACCGTGCCTTTTTGCAAGTGATCCAGCAAACGACCCGGCGTTGCCACGATAATATGCGGCGCATGTTGCAACGAATCACGCTGCATACCGAACGGTTGACCACCGCACAACGTCAAAATTTTGGTATTTGGCAGAAAACGCGCCAGCCGACGCAATTCACCTGCCACCTGATCCGCCAGTTCACGCGTAGGACACAGCACTAAAGCCTGGGTTTGAAATAGCGACGCATCAATTTGCTGTAACAAGCCGAGGCCAAAAGCCGCCGTTTTGCCGCTGCCGGTTTTCGCCTGCACGCGAACATCTTTTCCGGCAAGGATCGCCGGAAGCGCGGCGGCCTGCACCGGCGTCATGGTTAAATAACCCAACTCATTAAGGTTCGTGAGTTGGGCGGGAGGCAAAACATTCAGGGTAGAAAAAGCGGTCACAATCTATTCTCGTGGTCATCGACGCAAAGTTAGCAGGCGCGTATCCTCGCAGATCTACGCTCACGATGCGACAATTTAATCGGTTCTTCATCGGGTGGTGGGTCAGGCATGGGTTGCGGGCGAGGGATCGGATCGGGCACTGGAACAGGATCGCCAGGAATCGGTTCAGGGACAGGAATTTGCAAATAAATAAGTGTCGTCATATTTCCCTCCGGTCATTGGGTGGACTCTTAAAGGGTAGACGCTGATAAATAACAGGCAAAAAAAAGCCGACTCATCAAAGTCGGCGTCGTACGAATCAATTGTGCTATGCAGTAATTCAAAAAAGGAAGTAAGACAATATGGAGCGCAACGCCCATCGCTTGACGTTGCATTCACCTGCAATGGAGATATTGCCCTGAATGGGTAGAGAGTTTATTGACTTCGCTCAAACTTTGCGGCGTTTTTGTATACAGACAGCCGGAAAAATTGCTTTTGTTACAACCATTTACTACGGTGCAACCATAAAGCAACACCACCAATAAGAACAACTAACAGAATACAAAAAATTGAAAATCCGAATTGCCACCCGCCGCCAGGGATCCCACCAAGGTTGACGCCAAATAACCCTGTCAGAAAGGTACTGGGTAAAAAGACCATTGCCATCAATGACATTGTATAGGTACGACGAGCTAAATTTTCCTGCATCACCTGAGCGATTTCATCCGCCATCACGCCAGTCCGTGCTATACAGGCGTCGATTTCGTCAAGGCCGCGCCCAAGGCGATCGGCAATATCCTGCATCCGACGGCGTTGGTCATCGCTCATCCACGGCAAACGTTCACTGGCAAGACGAGCATAGACATCACGTTGCGGTGCCATATAGCGACGCATCACAATTAATTGTTTGCGCAGCAGAGCCAGGAATCCACGCGGCGGAATTTGCTGATCAAGGAGATTATCTTCAAGGTCGATAATTTTATCGTGCAGCTGCTCGATAAATTCGCTGGAATGATCGGTCAACGCATCGCACACATCCACCAGCCACCCTCCGCAATCGGTCGGACCCGTGCCCTCTTCCAGATCGCTCACCACATCGTCCAGCGCCAGCACTTTGCGTTGTCGGGTCGAAACAATTAACCGCCCGTCCATATATACACGCATGGCGACCAGTTGATCGGGGCGTTCATCGGTGCTGCCGTTTATACAGCGCAATGTAATAAGCGTGCCTTCACCGAGGCGGCTGACTCGGGGCCGTGTGCTCTCGCCCGCCAGCGCATCACGTACGTTATTGGGAAGCAGCGGTGTTGTCGCCAGCCATTGGGCGCTGTCATGGTGTACATAATTAAGGTGGAGCCAGCAGGGATGCGCTTCATCAATCACATCTGTATTTTCCAGCGGTTTAACGCCGCCTCTACCATCCAGCATCCAGGCAAATACTGCATCCGGGACATTAACGTCCGATCCCTTAATCGCTTCCACAGTGCCTCCATCATCAACGCATTATTTTGTAGTCTAGCCTTCTGGCCCTGTTACGCAACATCTCATCACCCCATTACCCTGAAATGATTAATAAAATTCTGTCTAAATTGAATACAAAAAGCAAAATGCTTTTCCGTATACAAACCGTGTGAAGTGTTAAATAGCGTCTATCATTATCAGAATTATCTGATCATATGACGTGGCTTTTTTGCGATCGGATAGCAACAAAAATTGATAAAAATAATGGGATCTCAATGATTACGCACAACTTCAATACCCTGGACTTACTCACCAGTCCTGTCTGGATCGTTTCGCCCTTTGAGGAACAGTTAATTTATGCCAATAGCGCGGCGCGACTGTTGATGCAAGACCTCACGTTTAGTCAGCTACGAACCGGTCCCTATTCCGTCTCCTCACAAAAAGAACTGCCGAAATACCTCTCCGATCTGCAAAACCAACACGATATTATCGAAATCCTCACTGTTCAGCGTAAAGAAGAGGAAACAGCATTAAGCTGTCGGCTTGTTTTGCGAGAGCTGACAGAAACAGAACCGGTGATTATTTTCGAAGGTATCGAAGCGCCGGCAACGCTGGGGTTAAAAGCCAGTCGCTCGGCAAATTATCAGCGCAAAAAACAAGGTTTTTATGCGCGCTTTTTTCTGACTAACTCTGCACCAATGTTGTTGATTGACCCGTCACGAGATGGACAAATCGTCGATGCTAACCTCGCCGCGCTCAATTTCTATGGTTATAACCATGAAACGATGTGCCAGAAACATACCTGGGAAATAAATATGCTCGGGCGTCGCGTCATGCCTATCATGCATGAAATTTCGCATTTACCCGGCGGTCATAAACCTTTGAATTTTGTTCATAAACTGGCGGATGGATCTACTCGTCATGTGCAGACCTATGCCGGACCGATTGAAATTTATGGCGACAAGCTCATGTTATGTATTGTGCATGATATTACTGAGCAAAAACGGCTGGAGGAGCAGCTGGAACATGCTGCTCACCATGACGCGATGACCGGATTACTGAATCGGCGACAGTTTTATCACATTACGGAACCAGGCCAAATGCAGCATCTCGCCATCGCTCAGGATTACAGCTTGTTGCTCATCGACACCGATCGTTTTAAACACATTAACGATCTCTATGGGCATTCTAAAGGTGATGAGGTGTTATGCGCCCTCGCCCGCACCCTCGAAAGTTGCGCTCGCAAAGGCGATTTGGTGTTTCGTTGGGGAGGCGAAGAGTTTGTCTTATTGCTACCAAGAACCCCACTGGATACCGCGCTTTCGCTGGCTGAAACTATCCGCGTAAGCGTGGCAAAAGTGAGTATTTCGGGCTTACCACGCTTTACCGTCAGCATTGGTGTGGCGCATCACGAAGGAAATGAAAGCATCGATGAACTGTTTAAACGCGTTGATGATGCTTTGTATCGGGCGAAAAATGATGGACGCAACCGCGTGCTGGCGGCATAAGCCGCGGATGCGTCTCGAGATCAACGACTGCGCTTAGCGTGGCGCTCCCAGTTTTCTTGCTTCGCCTGCGCCGTTTTACGTAGTGCGACGTAACACGCCCCGCTGCCGCCATGATGCGGTAGCGCGGTGCAATATGCCTGAACATCATCAAATTCGGTCAGCCAGCGCGCCACATAGCTGCGGACAATATTGGCATGCGATTTATCATCCCGCCCTTTACCATGAATAATCAGCACGTTACGCAAACCATCCGCCAGGGCTTGTTGAATAAAACTGAACACCATTTTGCGGCACTCTTCCACCGGCTGGCGCAAAAGATTCAGGCTCGCCTGTTGCGGATATTTACCACTGCGCAGCTTATCCAGCACCCCATGTTGCAACCCTTCCCGCCGAAACTCCAGCGGCTGACTTAGTGGGATAATGTCGAGAAATCCGGTGGTGAGGAAATTATCAAGCTGCAGCGTGTCGATACGCTGCGGCGCACGTTGGTTACGCGTTGGATGCCAGTGGACATCGGTAGCACGTTTCAGCGGCTGGACATCTTCCATGGCGTCAAGAAACAGCGATTTGTCGTCAAGGTTCATGTTACATCCTCCCGCAATTAAGAGCGCGATATGATAACCAGACCGGGTCGGTCCAACAACGTATTACCCAAAATTCCAGTAATAAGTTCCAAATATTGCCGATATTTTAAGCAAAATGCTTATGCATGATTATTCATTCACGATATTAATAATGTAACTTATATTTTCGTGAAATCTGTCACTGAAGAAAATTGGCAACTAAAGGTTAAAACCGTTATAACACAGTCACCGGCGCAGAGGAGACAATGCCGGATTTAAGACGCGGATGCACTGCTGTGTGTACTGTAGAGTCTGGCGGATGTCGACAGACTCTATTTTTTTATGCAGTTTTAACTTTGCAGATAGCCGCATTCTCGCCGGAATTGCGTGATTAATGACGCGGTCAGTGGTGTCTGGCGACTATCACGCCGCTGAATCAAATAATAGGCCGCTTTCGGTAAAATTTCTCTAACCGGCAACATCACCAGCCCCTGTCCGTGCAAGGGATCGCAGCCCATTTCTTCAGGCAGTATGCTGAGAAAATCGCTTTTTGCCACCAGACTGATACAGGCTGAGAACGTCTCGCAGACTACACCGACCTGTGGCGTTTGCGCCTGATCGTCAAGCAATTCACTCAACTGTTTGTAGTAGCTGCCGTGTGGCGTCGGCATTGTCCAGCTGTAATCCAGTAACTGTTTGATCGAACGGGCACCAATGGCGGGGTGTCCCGGGCGGCAAAAGATCGCGAATTGCTTTTCCAGTAATTTCTCAAAAGTAAATTCGTGGTCGTACGGTCCCTGATAATAGGTATTGATGGTGAAATCCAATTCTCCCTGACGCAATTCATTAATCATCGACACCAGTTGCCCTTCCATAATGCGTACTTTTACCTGCGGATGCTGCTGATGAAAACGAGATATGACAGCTGGCATCAGACTGCGGGAAATACTGGCCCCCATGCCGATATTAATCTGCCCTGCCAGTTGCCCTTGTCGTTGGCGAATATCCTCTTGGGCTGCGCGCAGCTCTTCAAGAATAAGACTGGCGTGCTGATAAAAACTTTCACCGGCATCAGTTAACGTCACGCCTTTACTACGGCGAAAAAAGAGTTGCGCCGCTAACCCTTCTTCCAGCTCCTGAATAGATTTACTCAGTGCCGGTTGCGACATATTCAACATTCGGCTCGCTCCGCGAATGCTGCCCTGACGAGCCACTTCAACAAAAGCCCGAATTTGATGAATTTTTACCTGAAAAGCCATGACGCCACCGATAACCGTTATTTATCAGACCAAAGAAACTGGCATCTACTTTAATGCAGATGATTGTGTCAGGGTAATTTATGAACGGTTAAAACTGTGAAAAATCAGTTAGTGATAAGTAAAAACTATCGCTACGTGAACCGGGTCACACTTTTTACTGATGACGGGAAAGGTTATGGAGTCTTTGAATCAATTTGTTAATTCGCTTGCCCCAAAATTATCGCACTGGCGACGTGATTTTCATCACTATGCAGAGTCTGGCTGGGTGGAATTCCGCACTGCCACCCTTGTTGCGGAAGAATTGCAGCAGCTCGGCTATTCACTAGCGCTGGGCCGCGAAGTAGTTAATGAAAGTAGCCGGATGGGACTACCTGATGAACTCACTCTACAACGCGAATTCGAGCGCGCTCGTCAACAGGGTGCGCTAGCACAATGGATTGCGGCTTTTGAAGGTGGTTTCACGGGTATCGTCGCCACCCTGGATACCGGTCGACCCGGTCCGGTGATGGCTTTCCGTGTCGATATGGACGCGCTGGATCTCAGTGAAGAGCAGGATGTCAGCCATCGCCCCTACCGCGACGGTTTTGCGTCATGTAACGCCGGAATGATGCATGCCTGTGGTCATGATGGGCATACCGCCATTGGGCTTGGGCTGGCGCATACCCTTAAACAATTCGAGTCCGGACTACATGGCATCATCAAACTGATTTTTCAACCTGCAGAAGAAGGTACGCGTGGCGCGAGGGCGATGGTCGATGCAGGTGTAGTGGATGATGTTGATTATTTTACTGCCGTGCACATTGGCACTGGCGTACCTGCGGGCACCGTGGTGTGCGGCAGTGATAATTTTATGGCAACCACCAAATTTGACGCGCACTTCACCGGGACCGCCGCTCACGCAGGCGCAAAACCAGAAGACGGTCACAATGCCTTGTTGGCGGCAGCACAAGCAACTCTTGCACTACATGCAATCGCCCCGCACAGCGAAGGCGCTTCCAGAGTAAACGTGGGCGTTATGCAGGCAGGAAGCGGTCGTAATGTTGTTCCTGCCTCGGCGTTGCTGAAAGTGGAAACACGCGGGGCCAGCGACGTCATTAATCAATATGTTTTTGACCGTGCACAACAAGCGATTCAGGGCGCAGCAACCATGTATGGTGTCGGCGTTGAAACTCGTCTGATGGGTGCAGCTACCGCCAGTTCTCCTTCGCCGCAATGGGTCGCATGGTTGCAAAGTCAGGCGGCTCAGGTCGCGGGGGTCAATCAGGCCATTGAACGTGTTGAAGCGCCTGCGGGTTCCGAAGATGCCACATTAATGATGGCCCGCGTGCAGCAACATCAAGGGCAAGCCTCCTACGTGGTGTTTGGCACACAGCTGGCGGCAGGTCATCACAACGAAAAATTCGATTTTGACGAGCAGGTTCTCGCTATTGCCGTCGAAACGCTGGCGCGCACCGCGCTCAATTTTCCCTGGACGCGAGGTATCTGATGCAGGAAATCTATCGTTTTATCGACGATGCGATTGAAGCCGATCGCCAACGTTATACCGATATTGCCGATCAAATCTGGGATCATCCAGAAACACGTTTTGAAGAGTTCTGGTCAGCGGAGCATCTGGCTTCGGCGCTGGAATCTGCAGGCTTCACCGTTACCCGCAACGTAGGCAATATCCCAAATGCCTTTATTGCTTCGTTTGGTCAAGGCAAACCGGTTATCGCCCTGCTGGGAGAATATGACGCCCTGGCAGGTTTAAGTCAGCAAGCTGGTTGCGCGCAACCTACATCCGCGACGCCCGGTGAAAATGGTCACGGTTGCGGACACAATTTGCTGGGAACCGCCGCCTTTGCCGCTGCAATAGCCGTCAAGAAATGGCTGGAACAATATGGGCAAGGCGGCACAGTGCGCTTTTATGGTTGTCCTGGCGAAGAAGGCGGCTCGGGTAAAACGTTCATGGTCCGCGAGGGGGTATTTGATGATGTGGATGCGGCACTCACCTGGCACCCGGAAGCCTTTGCCGGTATGTTCAATACCCGCACGCTGGCAAACATTCAGGCATCATGGCGCTTTAAAGGGATCGCAGCACATGCCGCGAATTCCCCTCATTTGGGACGCAGCGCCCTTGATGCCGTAACGTTGATGACCACTGGCACCAACTTCCTCAACGAACATATTATTGAAAAAGCGCGCGTACACTATGCCATCACAAATAGCGGCGGGATCTCGCCCAACGTGGTCCAGGCGCAGGCAGAAGTGCTTTATCTTATCCGCGCCCCCGAAATGACCGACGTGCAGCATATTTATGATCGGGTCGCCAAAATCGCCGAAGGTGCGGCATTGATGACCGAAACCACGGTTGAATGCCGCTTCGACAAAGCCTGTTCCAGTTATCTCCCGAATCGCACCTTAGAAAATGCCATGTACCATGCCCTATCCCATTTTGGTACCCCGGAATGGAACTCCGAAGAACTGGCTTTTGCGAAACAAATTCAGGCTACGCTCACCCCCAACGATCGGCAAAACAGTCTGAATAATATCGCCGCAACCGGTGGCGAAAACGGCAAGGCTTTTGCACTACGTCATCGTGAAACGGTACTGGCGAATGAGGTCGCTCCATATGCCGCCACCGATAACGTGCTTGCGGCATCGACTGATGTCGGCGACGTCAGTTGGAAACTGCCTGTTGCCCAGTGTTTCAGCCCCTGTTTTGCCGTCGGTACACCGCTACATACGTGGCAACTGGTTAGCCAGGGGCGAACATCTATTGCTCATAAAGGAATGCTGCTGGCGGCGAAAACTATGGCAGCAACCACAGTCAATCTCTTCATTGATTCAGGGCTATTGCAAGAATGCCAACAAGAGCATCAGCAAGTTACGGACACGCAACCGTATCACTGCCCTATCCCGAAAAACGTGACACCGTCACCTTTAAAATAACAACAACAACGCAAACACAACAACCGAGGAATGCCCATGAGTATGTCATCCATACCGTCGTCCTCCCAATCCGGGAAGCTCTATGGCTGGGTCGAAAGAATTGGTAACAAGGTTCCCCATCCTTTTTTGCTCTTTATCTATTTGATAATCGTACTCATGGTGACGACGGCAATTTTGTCGGCCTTTGGCGTCAGTGCGAAAAACCCGACCGATGGTACGCCGGTGGTGGTGAAAAACCTGCTCAGTGTGGAAGGATTACACTGGTTTTTACCCAATGTTATTAAAAACTTTAGCGGTTTTGCTCCACTTGGTGCGATCCTGGCGCTGGTTTTAGGTGCCGGTCTGGCGGAGCGCGTCGGCTTACTGCCAGCACTAATGGTTAAAATGGCATCGCATGTTAATGCCCACTACGCCAGTTATATGGTGCTGTTTATTGCTTTTTTCAGCCACATTTCTTCCGATGCGGCGTTAGTGATCATGCCACCGATGGGTGCGCTGATTTTTCTGGCGGTGGGCAGGCATCCAGTTGCAGGTTTACTGGCTGCCATTGCAGGCGTAGGTTGCGGCTTTACGGCTAATTTACTGATTGTCACAACCGACGTGTTGCTGTCGGGGATCAGCACGGAAGCGGCGGCTGCGTTCAATCCGCAAATGCACGTCAGTGTAATTGATAACTGGTATTTTATGGCCAGCTCCGTAGCCGTACTGACGATTGTTGGCGGCCTGATAACCGACAAAATCATCGAGCCACGGTTAGGTCAATGGCAGGGAAACAGCGATGAGAAACTGCAGACATTGACCGAAAGTCAGCGTTTTGGTTTACGCATAGCAGGTGTCGTATCGCTACTTTTTATTGCTGCGATTGCGCTGATGGTGATCCCGGAAAACGGGATATTGCGCGATCCGATTAATCACACCGTGATGCCATCACCCTTTATTAAAGGTATCGTGCCACTGATCATTCTTTTTTTCTTTGTTGTCTCGCTGGCTTATGGCATCGCTACCCGCACAATTCGACGTCAGGCGGATTTACCGCATTTAATGATTGAACCGATGAAAGAGATGGCGGGATTTATCGTGATGGTTTTTCCCCTCGCCCAATTTGTCGCCATGTTTAACTGGAGCAACATGGGGAAATTCATCGCCGTGGGGCTGACCGATATACTAGAAAGTTCAGGGCTTAGCGGCATCCCGGCGTTTGTCGGTCTGGCGTTGCTTTCCTCTTTCTTATGCATGTTTATCGCCAGCGGTTCCGCAATCTGGTCGATTCTGGCCCCCATTTTCGTACCAATGTTTATGCTACTTGGCTTTCACCCGGCATTTGCGCAAATCCTCTTTCGTATTGCCGACTCATCCGTATTGCCTTTAGCGCCGGTATCTCCTTTTGTTCCACTGTTTCTTGGATTCCTGCAACGCTACAAACCAGACGCGAAACTGGGTACTTACTATTCGTTAGTCTTGCCCTATCCGCTTATCTTTTTGGTGGTATGGCTGCTAATGTTGCTGGCGTGGTATCTTGTCGGTCTGCCGATAGGTCCGGGTATTTACCCACGTTTGTCTTAAGAGAGAACGGATGCTGAGATTACTTGAAGAAAAAATTGCCACGCCACTGGGTCCACTGTGGGTGATTTGCGATGAGCAATTTCGTCTGCGGGCGGTTGAATGGGAAGAGTACAGCGAACGCATGGTGCAGCTGCTGGACATCCATTATCGCAAAGAAGGCTATGAGCGCATTTCTGCCACCAACCCAGGCGGTTTAAGCGACAAGCTTCGTGATTATTTTGCCGGTAATCTTAGCATTATTGATACGCTTCCCACTGCCACAGGGGGGACGCCATTTCAGCGTGAAGTCTGGAAAACACTACGCACAATCCCCTGCGGGCAGGTAATGCATTACGGCCAACTGGCTGAACAATTGGGCCGCCCTGGCGCGGCGCGTGCCGTTGGTGCGGCAAACGGATCGAATCCCATCAGCATCGTCGTACCTTGCCATCGGGTTATTGGCCGAAACGGCACCATGACCGGATATGCAGGCGGAGTTCAGCGAAAAGAGTGGTTATTGCGCCACGAAGGTTATCTTTTGCTGTAAACATTAAACAATTTGTGCCAGCTTGTTCACACTTTTATGTAAAGTTACCCTTAACAACTTAAGGGTTTTCAAATAGATAGACATATATTTACATCTAATATCGGAATTCTCTGCTGTTAAGGTTTGCTTAGACTTACTTGCTCCCTAAAAAGATGTTAAAATTGACAAATATCAATTACGGCTTGAGCAGACCTATGATCCCGGAAAAGCGAATTATACGGCGCATTCAGTCTGGCGGTTGTGCTATCCATTGCCAGGATTGCAGCATCAGCCAGCTTTGCATCCCGTTCACACTCAACGAACATGAGCTTGATCAGCTTGATAATATCATTGAGCGGAAGAAGCCTATTCAGAAAGGCCAGACGCTGTTTAAGGCTGGTGATGAACTTAAATCGCTTTATGCCATCCGCTCCGGTACGATTAAAAGTTATACCATCACTGAGCAAGGCGACGAGCAAATCACTGGTTTTCATTTAGCAGGTGACCTGGTGGGATTTGATGCCATCGGCAGCGGTCATCACCCGAGCTTCGCGCAGGCGCTGGAAACCTCGATGGTATGTGAAATCCCGTTCGAAACGCTGGACGATTTGTCCGGTAAAATGCCGAATCTGCGTCAGCAAATGATGCGTCTGATGAGCGGTGAAATCAAAGGCGATCAGGACATGATCCTGCTGTTGTCGAAGAAAAATGCCGAGGAACGTCTGGCTGCATTCATCTACAACCTGTCCCGTCGTTTTGCCCAACGCGGCTTCTCCCCTCGTGAATTCCGCCTGACGATGACTCGTGGCGATATCGGTAACTATCTGGGCCTGACGGTAGAAACCATCAGCCGTCTGCTGGGTCGCTTCCAGAAAAGCGGTATGCTGGCAGTCAAAGGTAAATACATCACCATCGAAAATAACGATGCGCTGGCCCAGCTTGCTGGTCATACGCGTAACGTTGCCTGATTTTTCCGCATAACTCACTATCCTTCTGTCATATCATTAAATTTTTCTGATTTATTGATCTGGCAGAAGGTTCATCACTGTTTCATTCACCAGATATGGGTTAATCTTTTAATTACAAACTGCGTTGACAGTTGTTGTAAGGAGACCCTGTATGGCTATGTATCAGAACATGCTCGTTGTTATCGATCCTAACCAGGACGACCAACCAGCATTGCGGCGAGCTGTTTATTTACATCAACGGATTGGTGGCAAAATTAAAGCCTTTTTGCCGATCTATGACTTCTCATACGAAATGACCACCCTGCTCTCCCCGGACGAACGTACCGCTATGCGTCAGGGCGTCATTAGCCAGCGTACAGCCTGGATCCACGAGCAGGCAAAATATTATCTCAATGCTGGCGTTCCCATTGAAATTAAAGTGGTCTGGCATAACCGTCCTTTCGAAGCCATCATTCAGGAAGTGATCAGCGGCGGGCACGATTTGGTGCTAAAAATGGCGCACCAACATGACCGTCTGGAAGCGGTGATTTTTACGCCAACGGACTGGCATCTGTTACGCAAATGCCCAAGCCCGGTGTGGATGGTGAAAGACCAGCCGTGGCCGGAAGGAGGTAAGGCGCTGGTGGCGGTGAATCTCGCCAGTGAAGAGCCGTATCATAATGCGCTCAATGAAAAACTGGTCAAAGAGACGATCGAACTGGCAGAACAAGTCAACCATACCGAAGTTCATCTGGTTGGCGCTTACCCAGTAACGCCAATTAATATCGCGATTGAACTGCCGGAATTTGATCCGAGCGTTTATAACGATGCCATTCGTGGGCAACATTTGCTGGCAATGAAAGCTCTGCGGCAGAAATTCGGCATTAATGAAAACATGACGCACGTAGAAAAAGGTCTGCCAGAAGAGGTGATTCCTGATTTGGCGGAGCACTTACAGGCGGGGATTGTGGTTCTGGGCACGGTAGGACGCACCGGTATTTCAGCAGCATTCCTCGGCAACACGGCGGAACAGGTGATTGATCATCTTCGCTGCGATCTGTTGGTCATTAAACCTGACCAGTATCAGACACCCGTTGAACTGGATGACGAAGAAGACGATTAACGACTCTTCAATAACTGACAAGGCCCGAGTTATCGGGCCTATTTTTTACTTACTGCTCTTCGCCGCCAAGGAAATAAATTCCCAACGGGATTGCCAGCAACACAGTAAAGACCAGGCTATAAACAAAAATCATCGATGACTGAATCACATACATTGATGTCGTCCACTCAGACAGCGGAATATTGTACTGTTCTATAACGCCGCCGATAGTCGCGCGAGTCACAACCGACGCCGCAATAATGAAAACCGCCAACAAACCAAAGAGAAATTTCTTCCCTTTCGCTGACTTCAGTTTCGCCATAATCATGATGTAATCCTTGTGCAGACAAATTTCTTGTTACCTAAACGTAACAATACCATGACATTTCACCGTTGTCTGCTCTGAAAACCTCACCTCTTAGCTGGATTTACAATCAACGCATTGATTAGTTAGCTAATGTTGCTACTTCCTTCCCTGACTATTGATGATCTGAATGAATTGTCGCGGTAAAATAGCCCCGCCAGGGGTTTCCGGCATGACGACAATTATCTGGAGGAGCCTGATAAAACAATGATCGCTGAACTGTTTACAAATAATGCGCTTAATCTGGTCATTATTTTCGGTAGCTGCGCAGCATTGATTCTGATGAGCTTTTGGTTTCGCCGCGGAAATCGTAAAAGAAAAGGTTTTTTATTCCATGCGGTGCAATTTTTAATCTACACCATAATTATCAGTGCTGTTGGTAGCATTATTAATTATGTTATAGAAAACTATAAACTCAAATTTATCACCCCAGGCGTTATCGATTTTATCTGTACGTCCCTGATTGCGGTTATTCTGACGATTAAGCTATTTTTGCTGATTAATCAGTTTGAAAAACAGCAGATTAAAAAAGGTCGCGATATCACCAGTGCGCGGATTATGTCGCGCATTATCAAAATCACCATTATTGTGGTGCTTGTTCTGCTTTATGGCGAACATTTCGGCATGAGCCTTTCTGGCTTGCTGACCTTTGGTGGTATTGGTGGTCTGGCTGTCGGTATGGCCGGTAAAGATATTCTGAGTAATTTCTTTTCCGGGATCATGCTCTATTTCGACCGTCCTTTCAGTATTGGCGACTGGATCCGTTCACCGGACAGAAATATCGAAGGTACAGTAGCGGAAATTGGCTGGCGAATTACCAAAATTACGACCTTTGATAATCGTCCATTGTACGTACCGAACTCGCTGTTTTCGTCGATCAGCGTAGAAAACCCAGGACGAATGACCAACCGCCGCATTACCACGACCATTGGTTTACGTTATGAGGATGCGGCAAAAGTGGGCGTTATTGTCGAAGCCGTACGTGAGATGCTGAAAAATCACCCGGCCATCGACCAGCGACAAACCTTACTGGTTTATTTCAACCAGTTTGCTGACTCGTCATTGAATATTATGGTTTATTGCTTTACCAAAACCACGGTATGGGCTGAGTGGCTTGCTGCACAGCAAGACGTTTATTTGAAGATTATCGATATTGTACAGTCACACGGCGCGGACTTTGCCTTCCCCAGCCAGACGCTGTATATGGATAACATTACACCGCCGGAACAAGGTCGCTAAATAAGACATCACTGGCGTTATCCACAAGGGTAACGCCAGTTCCCATCACATCAATGCTTCACAACATACATAGTCCGACTGTACGCCACATCTTCCGGGTTATTAATGGGATAACCTTTCAGCCACGGCTTGATTAATCGTCCATTGGTATATTGATAAATTGGTGCAATCGGTGCTTGCTCCATGAGGATTTTTTCTGCCGCGTTGTAATCGGCATTACGCGCTTTAACGGTATTTTCCGTCGATGCCTGCGCCAGAACTTTGTCGTATGCCGGATTGTTAAAGCGTGAAATATTTCCTGAATGCGTTGACGTTAATAATGTCAGGAAAGTGGAGGGTTCATTATAATCCCCCACCCATGAGGCGCGGATAACATCAAAATTGCCGGTGTTACGGCTATCGATATAGGTTTTCCATTCCTGATTTTGCAATTTAACATCTACGCCAAGGTTCTTTTTCCACATCGATGCTACAGCAATCGCAATTTTTTGATGGTTTTCTGAAGTGTTATACAAAAGCGTCAGCTTCAGCGGTTTTTGCGGACCATAACCAGCTGCGCTCAACAAAGTTTTTGCCTGCGCATTCAGTTCTTCCTGACTCATTTGTTCAAACGGCGAAGGTTCCGGCGTAAATCCGGCGGTAACATCTGGTGTAAAATGCCACGCTGGCTTTTCGCCCGTCCCTAATACTTTTTCGGTCATCAGGCGGCGATCTATCGTCATACTTAATGCCAGACGAACGCGCTGATCTGCCGTCGGCCCTTTTTGCGTGTTAAACGCATAATAATAGGTCCCGAGCTGCGGCGGCGTATAAACCTGCCCCGGAATATCCTTCAACAGCTTCTGATACATATTTTTCGGGAAGGATTCGGTGATATCAATATCCCCCGCGAGGTAACGCTTAGTGGCTGCGGATTCCTGATTAATTGGCAGGAAGGTCACTTTTTGCAGTACCGTTTTGGCGTTATCCCAATAATGGGTATTCGGTACCACGACCAGTTTTTCATTGACTACGCGCTCTTTAAGAACATAAGCGCCATTGCCGATCAGATTTCCAGGTTTCGTCCACTCTTTACCGCTTTCTACGTTGGCTTTTTGCACCGGGAAGAAGGCAAAGTTAGCGGTTAAATTCACAAACCACGGCAACGGTTTATCAAGCTGAATTTTCAAAGTATGGGCATCAACTGCGGTGACGCCAAGCTGGTCAGGCGTAGCTTTACCATCAATAATCGCCTGTGCGTTGTTGATTCCCGCCAGCGCGGCAAACCATGCAAATGGCGATAGCGTTTTCGGGTCCACCAGACGCTGCCAGCTGTAGACAAAATCTTGCGCCGTTACCGGTGTGCCATCCGCCCATTTTGCGTTATCGCGCAGGGTAAAAGTCCAGATACGGTTGTCATTACTTTTCCACTGAGTCGCAACGCCGGGGACAATCTCCCCTTTCTCGTTCTGATTCACCAGTCCTTCAAACAGATCGCGAATGACCTGAATCTCTGGCAGGCCCACGGCTTTAGCGGGATCCAGCGACGCAGGCTCATCTTTAATGTGGCGCACCAGCTCCTGCTTCTCTGCCAGTACTGTGCCGCTCGGAACTTCTGCAGCATACGAAAGAGAAATGCTGCTGACCAACAGCGCACAACACGTGACTGAAACAGAGTGCTTCATAAGTTTCCCTCTAACCGACATTAAAATTGATGCGTAATTATTTGTTTCGCCTTAAAGAAATGCAAACAACTTCCATCAAAAAAGTGACACAGGAAGCATAAAATGTTTTATGTGTCAATATATTAAATCAGATTTAGTGTAAATAATAGACGCCAAAATGCGGCAAAGCACATAGAACACCGAACACTACGTTCGGGCTTCGCACGTTCAAACCAGTTTTCGGTATCATAATCAGCATCTGTCGCCATTGTACGAAGAATAAAAAATAACCAAAACGTTGAAAGGAACTGAGAATACGTTAAGAGAAGAATTAAATTAATGTATCAGCAAGTAGTGCTAAACAGCACCTTTATACTTCAGCCTATCTATAAATAATGAGAATGCCGAGCCAGCATGTCGACGGTGTGGATAGTACAGGTGATAACCGGGTAAATCTGGTGTGAATTTATCCAAAACACGTATCAGTTTTTTTTCTTTAATAGCCCGCTCAACCTGATCATAAGGTAGATACGCCAATCCATGCCCATCAATTGCAGCATCAATGATCAGGTCTATCGTATTCAGTAAAAGCTGACCTTCCATGCGAACACGAACTTCGCGTCCACCGCGTATTAATCTCCAGCGATTTGCTGTACCCGATGTGGGAAGATACAAATTAACTGCCTGATGATCTATTAATTGTGACACTGACGTTGGAACACTTCGGCGAGAAAAATAATCCGGTGAGCCAACAATAGCCATTGGTATATCTGGCCCGATTCGAATGGCGATCATATCTTTATCCATCTCCCCACCCAGACGGACGCCTGCATCAAAACGTTCAGAAACGACATCGGTCAAACCATAATCAATGGTGAGCTGAATATCAATTTCAGGATGCGATTTCAGGAATGTGCGCATTGCTGGTAACAATATCGTTTTTGCTGCATGTTCTACAGTAGTAATACGTATTGTCCCGGATGGGCGGTTCTGCAGATCGCTCAGGGATGTCAGGGCAGAATCTATGTCATGCAACATAGGGCCAAGAACAGACAAAAGATGCTCGCCCGCTTCAGTTGGTACAACGCTGCGCGTAGTTCGCGTCAGAAGCCGCAATCCCAATCGTTCTTCTATACGGCGCACTATCTGGCTTAAAGCTGACTGCGCCATGCTCAGGCGGGCTGCTGCGCGAGTGAAGCTACGCTCCTCTGCAACGACGACAAACGCCATCAGATCAGCGATTTCTTCACGCTTCATTCAGTATCTCCATACAATCTATTAATCATTTAAATGATAGGTCTAATCATGATTTTGGGTCTAATCAACTTAATGATCAATATCTATAGTCATATCACCAACCGTTAAAACGAACCGACAACTCCATGAGGAACGGAATGATGAATAATAAAGTCAGCTTCACTAACAGCAATAATCCAACCATCTCTTTGTCTGCAGTGATCTATTTCCCTCCAAAATTTGATGAAACCCGTCAGCATCCGGCAATTGTGGTATCTCACCCAGGTGGGGGCGTTAAAGAACAAACGGCCGGAACTTATGCCGAAAAACTGGCGGAAAAGGGATTTGTCACTATCGCTTATGACGCATCTTATCAAGGTGAAAGTGGCGACGAGCCGCGTCAGTTAGAAAACCCATACATTCGTACTGAAGACATCAGTGCCGTGATTGATTACCTGACAACGCTTTCTTATGTCGACAATACCCGAATTGGTGCGATGGGAATTTGTGCCGGTGCAGGATATACAGCCAATGCTGCAATTCAGGATCGCCGCATCAAGGCCATCGGTACCGTTAGTGCGGTCAATATTGGTTCGATGTTCCGTAATGGTTGGGAAAACAATGTGAAATCTATTGATGCCCTGCCATACGTTGACGCGGGTTCAAACGCCCGAACCAGCGATATTAGCAGCGGAGAATATGCCATTATGCCACTGGCACCAATGAAGGAGTCCGATGCGCCGAACGAAGAACTGCGTCAGGCCTGGGAGTATTACCACACCCCTCGCGCGCAGTATCCAACAGCACCGGGTTACGCTACTTTGCGCAGCCTTAACCAGATTATTACCTATGATGCTTACCATATGGCGGAAGTGTACCTGACTCAGCCGACGCAGATTGTGGCGGGCAGCCAGGCAGGGAGCAAATGGATGAGTGACGACCTGTACGATCGAGCATCAAGCCAGGATAAACGCTATCACATTGTTGAAGGCGCAAACCATATGGATCTTTATGACGGCAAAGCCTATGTGGCTGAAGCAATTTCAGTATTAGCTCCGTTCTTTGAGGAAACTCTGTAATGAAACATATTCAAATCCGCAATAGTGATATGGCCTGGCATATTGCTGCCAATATTCAGTTTCCACCAAATTTTGATGAGTCAAAACAGTATCCGGCGATTATCAGCGTCCATCCTTTTGGCAGTTGTAAGGAGCAGACGTCTGGCAATATCTATGGCAAGGCATTGGCTGAAAAAGGCTATGTCGTTCTCGCTTATGACGCCAGTTTCCAGGGAGAATCTGGTGGGGAGCCTCGTTGGATAGAAGATCCGACACAGCGCGTAGAGGATATTAGCCGTGTTATCGATTATGCAGTAACTCTGCCATATGTTGATGCTGAACGCATTGGCGTGCTGGGTGTGTGTGGGGGGGGTGGCTATGCCATTAATGCCGCGCTGACAGAAAAACGAATTAAAGCTGTAGTGAGTATTACGGGTGTTAATATCGGGCGTCTTTTTCGGGAAGGTTTCAGCAATTACGATCCGATTGGCGCATTGAATGCAATGGCGTCGCAACGAACCAAAGAGGCTCGTGGTGGAGAATTACAGATCAACGAATTACTTCCCGCCAGCCTGGATGCAGCAAAAGCCCATGGACTGACCGAACGCGATGTTTATGAAGCAACTGACTACTATAAAACACCACGCGGGCAACAACCGGGAGGTGCGACAAAAATGTTGTTCTCACATGCACAGAAAACGCTGGCCTGGGATGCCTTCGCATTTACTGAAGTGTTACTGACTCAGCCGGTGATGGTAGTAGTTGGTGAAAAAGTCGGTGCCTTCGGTGCTTATCGTGATGGACTGGAAGTCTATGGCCGGGCGATGGTTTCGCAGGATCGTCAGTTAGTTTCATTACCCGATTTCTCACATTATGAACTGTATGACAAACCGGAAGCAGTTCAGGAGGCGCTGGAAAAAGTTATTCCTTTTTTCAACACCCATCTGGGATAAGTTTCATGAGAAATATTATGAAAAATGTACTCATTCTTGGTGCTGGCGGTCAGATAGCCCGCCATGTGATTAATCAACTGGCAGATAAACAAACCATTAAACAAACTTTATTTGCTCGTCAGCCAGCAAAAATACACAAACCCTATCCAACTAATAGCCAGATTATTATGGGGGATGTACTGAATCATGCAGCACTGAAGCAGGCCATGCAGGGACAGGATATTGTGTATGCCAACCTTACGGGGGAAGATTTAGATATTCAGGCAAATTCAGTGATCGCTGCGATGAAAGCCTGTGATGTTAAACGTCTGATCTTTGTTCTTTCCCTCGGTATTTATGATGAAGTTCCAGGAAAATTTGGCGAATGGAATAATGCAGTGATTGGTGAACCCCTAAAACCATTCCGCAGGGCTGCGGATGCAATTGAGGCTTCTGGACTGGAATATACAATTCTTCGCCCTGCCTGGCTGACGGATGAAGATATTATTGATTATGAGCTTACCTCACGCAATGAACCATTCAAAGGTACGATCGTATCACGTAAGAGTGTCGCAGCATTAATTACAGATATCATCGATAAACCTGAGAAACACATTGGTGAGAATATAGGCATCAATCAACCCGGGACTGATGGCGATAAGCCATTCTTCATGTAAATCAATTATATAGCTACCATCGTACTGTACTATGTGCAGTACGATTTATTAAACTTATTAAGGTGAACTGATCAATCAGATGCGATTAACATGTGTAGAACCAGTAAGAATAAAATACGCCATGTATATAACATTACGACAATTCTAATATCTGCACATCAATGAAAATGCAAACAACTTCCGGCAAAAAAGTGATACAAGCTCGATGACATAGCGTTGAAGAAAAGGATTTGATAATCCGCAAAATTTGCACAACACTGCCTGTAATACTTCCTGAACCAGAGACGATCATGACCGTAACCCGCCCACGCGCCGAACGCGGCGCATTTCCGCCCGGAACAGAACATTACGGACGTTCATTATTGGGCGCGCCGTTAATCTGGTTTCCGGCCCCTGCAGCCAGTCGCGAAAGTGGTTTGATTCTGGCTGGCACTCACGGTGATGAAAACTCTTCGGTCGTCACGCTCTCCTGTGCTCTGCGGACTTTGACACCTTCTTTGCGCCGCCATCATGTGGTGCTGTGTGTGAATCCTGACGGCTGCCAGCTGGGGTTACGGGCCAATGCTAATGGTGTGGATTTAAACAGAAACTTTCCGGCGGCGAACTGGAAGGAAGGTGAAACGGTTTATCGCTGGAACAGCGCCGCTGAAGAACGTGATGTCGTATTACTGACAGGTGACAAACCTGGCTCCGAACCTGAAACCCAGGCGCTGTGCCAGCTTATACACCGCATTCAACCTGCCTGGGTGGTCTCATTCCACGATCCACTGGCCTGTATTGAAGATCCCAGACACAGCGAATTAGGCGAATGGCTGGCTCAGGCGTTTGAATTGCCTCTGGTAACCAGCGTCGGTTATGAAACGCCTGGCTCTTTCGGCAGTTGGTGTGCAGATCTCAACTTGCATTGCATCACCGCAGAGTTTCCGCCCATCTCCTCCGACGAAGCCAGCGAAAAATATCTCTTTGCGATGGCAAACTTGCTGCGCTGGCATCCTAAAGATGCAATTCGCCCGTCGTGAACTGAAGCGCCGGTTCCACATCTACCGCCAGCCAGGTCGGTCCGTCAAGATCGGCGAAACTGACCTGCGGCACCAGCGGTAAAGCGGCGCTAATGGCCCGAGAGGTACACAACATGCAGCCCAGCATCAGACGAAAACCTTGTGCACGCGCTTCAGTCGCCAGCGCCAGCGCTTCCGTCAGACCCCCGGTTTTATCGAGCTTAATGTTAACCATCTCATAGCGCCCTTTCAGCGCCTTCAGATTGCTACGAGTATGACAACTTTCATCAGCACAAATCGGTAACGGATGAATAAAATTCTCCAGTGCCGCATCGTCCTGCGCAGGAAGCGGTTGTTCAAGCATAGCAACGCCTAAATCCGCCAATAGCTGGCAACGTGCCGCCAACCCTTCTGCACGCCAGGATTCATTTGCATCAACGATCAGCGTGGCATCGGGCACAGCTGTGCGAATTGCCACCATCCGCTCACTGATAAGATGGTTATCCAGCTTCACTTTCAATAATTTCGCGCCGGCCTGCCAGAGTGTTGATGCGCTATTGGCCATCTGATCAGGCGTACCGATGACTACCGTCTGTGCAGTGGTGACTGTCCCGGGAAGCGTTATGCCGATCAAATCAGCCAGCGATTGCTGCTGTTTTCGCGCCGCCAGATCCCACAATGCACAATCCAGCGCATTACGTGCTGCGCCGGCAGGGAGAATTTTTTGCAACTCCTCCCGTGTCAGCCCTTTCTCTAATTGCGGTACGACGCTCATAATTTGCGCCATTACCGAGGCATCACTTTCTCCATAACGCGGATACGGCGTGCATTCGCCGGTGCCTTTAATACCCTCTTCTTCCAGTTCAACCACCACCACGCGCGCTTCACTGCGACTTCCCCGGGCAATCACAAACGGGGTATGTAAGGGCCAGGCTTCCTCGAATACCTTAACGGTTCTCATCTTTACTCCTTGTTGTCGCGGTGGTCTGCGGATTAAGCGCAAATAGCGTTTGCTGTGTTATTGACAGTTAGCATAAACTAGATGTGACGTTAACTATATGTAAACAGGAAAGATAATCATGTCACAAACCGTTCATTTCCAGGGCAACCCGGTTACAGTCGCCAACTCCATCCCGCAGGCGGGTAGCAAAGCGCAGACTTTTACTCTCGTGGCAAAAGATCTGTCTGACGTCACCCTCGGTCAGTTTGCGGGTAAACGCAAAGTGCTGAACATTTTCCCGAGTATTGATACCGGTGTTTGCGCCGCATCAGTACGTAAGTTTAACCAACTGGCAACCGAGATCGACAACACCGTTGTGCTGTGTATCTCTGCCGATCTGCCGTTCGCCCAGTCTCGTTTCTGCGGCGCAGAAGGTCTGAACAACGTTATCACCCTCTCCACTTTCCGTAACGCTGAATTTCTGCAAGCCTACGGTGTGGCAATTGCTGATGGCCCACTGAAAGGTCTGGCAGCGCGTGCCGTTGTGGTTATTGATGAAAATGACAATGTGATTTTCAGCCAGCTGGTGGATGAAATCACCACCGAGCCGGATTACGAAGCAGCTCTGGCTGTACTGAAAGCATAAGTTAATATGCCTGATGGTGTTGCACCATCAGGCATATTCGCGCTTACTCTTCGTTCTTCTTCTGGCTTAAGCCATATTCCCGCAACTTATTGGCAATCGCGGTATGTGAAACGCCGAGACGTTTTGCCAGTTTGCGCGTGCTGGGATAATTGCGATAAAGCTGGGTTAATACCGAGCGTTCAAAACGGCTGGTGATTTCGTCCAGCGAACCTTCCATCGCATCTTCGCCCACGGCTACCGTTGCGGCGTCATAATCCGGCAACAAAATATCCTGTGGACGCAGCTCATAACCGTCCAGTTGTGTCAGTGCGCGATAGATAGCGTTCTTTAACTGCCGCACATTTCCCGGCCACGCATAACGCGTAAGTACAGTATTCAGGTCAGCGGCCAGTTTCGGACGCGGCACGCCCTGCTCGTCGGCAAAGCGGGCGACGAACAGCTCAGTTAACGGCATGATGTCCTGCGGACAGTCACGTAGCGGCGGCAGATTGAGCGTCAACACGTTCAGACGATAATAGAGATCTTCACGGAACATGCCTTTTTGCACCAGTTCGACCAGATTCTTCTGCGTAGCGCAAATCACCCGCACATCGACATGCACCTCATGGTCTTCACCAACCCGACGGAAAGTACCATCATTAAGGAAACGCAATAATTTCGCCTGCATCCGCGGTGACATCTCACCTATTTCATCCAACAGCACCGAACCACCGTTCGCCTGCTCAAAGAATCCTTTCTTCCCTTCCGGAGCATGACCAAACAGTTCACTCTCGACCGCATCTTCCGGTATAGACGCACAGTTCAGCGCCAGGTAAGGTTTGCCCGCTCTGGGGCTTGCCTGATGGCAGGCGTAGGCAAAGAGATCTTTACCTGTACCTGTGTCACCCGTAATCAGCAGCGGCGCGCTTAGCATCGCCAGTTTCTGCGCCTGTTCGACAACGTGCTTCATTTTCGGGCTGACGGCGACAATTTGACTGAAGGCGCTGACGTCCTGGGCGGCGACATTTTGCAACTGGCGGCCCATACGAATCGTTGATCGCAACATCACCACCGCACCGGTCAGGACGTGTTGATCATTTTCATCCTGAAGATAAACAGGCGTAATCTCCATCAGGAAATTCTGCCCATTAATAACGACATGCTCGTTATGCGAATCTTGCGGTTCGCTTTCCAGCCAACGTAAAAAATTAAAGCCGTTAATCAATTGTGCGGCGGTATGGTTGCGCAGGCGATCCAATTTTTGCCCAAAAAGCTGACAGCTCGCCGGGTTCGCCATATCCACTTTGCTTTTCATATCGACAGAGAGCACAGGTTCAGGCAACGCCTCCAGTAACGCGCTCAACGCCAGATGCTCACGTTCGGAAGGCATCCACGGGACAGTACGCACATCGGTAACACCTGCAATACGGCGTATTTCGGCCATCAGACTGCTGAAACTCTCAAACTCCAGTTCAGCAAAATTGAGGTAGATTCGCCCAATGGGATCAATCTCAATACCGCGTAAATCAATGCCTCTTAGCACGAGTAGATCGAGTAATTCGCGGGTCAGACCGAGTCGGTCTTCACAAAAGACTTCCAGACGCATGGGAACCTTCACCTGAAAAAAGAACAATTAATATGATGATATGACACTATTTGGATAGCAGGAAGGTTTCTGTCAACAATCATTGACACAAAGACGGAAAAACGGGCACTTCGGCGTAAAGATATCCGGTCAGCACCCGATATTGCATTATTTTTCGCTGGGCGTTTTGCCTTTTTGCAGCGTTTCTTTTACCTGACCGATAAGCTGACGACGGAAATCCCCGAGGCGAGGTTTGTCATCATCAATCCACGGCAGCGGGCGGCAAAGCTCCATAGCTTTAATCCCGAGTCGTGCCGTCAGAAGTCCAGCACCAATTCCCTGAGCTGCGCGGGTAGACAAACGAGCAGCGAGATCTTGCGACATCCAGTCCATCCCCACTTCGCGCACCAGTTCGCTGGCTCCGGCAAAAGCGATATTCAGCAATACCAGCTTGAACAGGCGCAAACGGCTGTAATACCCCAGTTCAATGCCATACAGCGTGGCGATGCGATTAATCAAACGCAGATTGCGCCAGGCGATAAATGCCATATCCACCAGCGCCAGCGGGCTGACCGCAATCATCAACGTTGATTCCGCTGCCGAACGGCTGATTTCGCGCCGCGCCTGGGCATCTAAAACCGGCTGGACCAAATGCGCATACAAACTGACCACTTCACGGTCGTTTTGCGTTTCATGGATTGAGGCATACCAGCGTTGCAGCGCCGGATGTGACTGATCGATGCCCGCCTGCTGCGCCAGTTTTTCGCAAAATGCGCGGCCTTTGCCGGTTCCGTGGCTATGCAATAAATCACGCGCTTCGTCGCGTTCATGGGCGCGCTGTCGCAAGCGCCATAAGCGCCGCCACTCTGTTACCACAGAACCTACGCCAGCGCCGATAATCAATGCCCCAGCGGCACATCCACCCAGCGCCACCCAGTCCTGAGTTTGCCAGGCATTCATTGTCCACTGTACACCCTGCCCGACAACGCTTGCGCCAAACAGAGCCAGCCCGCCCATCACCATTTTGCGCCACAGGCTGCGTTTCGGACGTAACGCTGCGTCCATTACCGCTTCGACTTGCCCCTCTTCTTCCTGCGCTTCGTCGAGCGTGGCCGGGGCAAAATTTTGCGCCTGATTTTCGTCAAAGGTCTGCTGCGCCCTGAATTTTGGATTCTGATCGACCTCCAGCGGACCGTCGAAATCAATACGTGGTTTTAACGGTTCGGTCATCGCAATTTATCTCCTATTAAAAATTCCAGCGCGGCATCAAGACGAATATGCGGCAGCGGTTTGTCGACATCCATCACCTGCGGGCGAAACGCTTCAAACTGGAACCCTTGCTTGTCCCAGAACGCCTGACCGGGCAAACGCGCAGGAACTTCACCGGGGTAAACGGTGAGAGGCGCACCATCGCTGAGCCGGTTACCGCGCAATGCCGGAATTTTCTCGCCGTTGACATCAATAATGCCGCTGGTGGTCGCCTGCACCGAGGCCAGCCCCAGGCAATCCATACTAATCCCTTCAAACGCCGCATTTTGCCAGGCATCCTGAATCAGTTGTTGCAGCAATGAAACCATATTGGCGTGCTGATCGATGGTCACATGGTCCGCTTTAGTGGCAGCAAACAATAGCTTATCGATAACCGGCGAAAACAAACGCCTGAACAGAGTACGCTGCCCGTAGTGGAAACTTTGCATCAGCTGCGTCAGCGCCAGACGCATATCATTAAATGCCTGTGGCCCACTGTTGAGAGGTTGCAGGCAATCCACCAGCACAATCTGGCGGTCAAAGCGCAGAAAATGATTCTTATAGAACCCCTTCACCACTTTCTCGCAGTAATAATTAAACCGCTCGCGCAGCATTCCGGCATTGGTGTGCTTATCGGCCTGCGCCAGTTTGGACTCGCCCCAGGCATCGACATCCGGCCACGGGAAGAATTGCAGCGCGGGCGCACCTGCCATATCTCCCGGCAAAACAAAGCGCCCAGGCTGAATAAAGTGCAGCCCCTGCTGTTTACAGTGGTGGAGATAATCGGTCCACGCGGCGGCAATGTCTGCCAGCCGGTTTTCGTCGGCAGGCGCTAGCGGGTCCAGCCCTTCGCACATCATTCGCCATTTCGCCGACCATTCGCCGCGCTGACCATTAAGTAAGCCCGTCATCTGGCGCGACCAGCTTAAATAGTCCTGCGCCAGCATCGGCAGGTCGAGCAACCATTCGCCGGGATAATCCACAATCTCCAGATACAGCGTGGAGGTATCCTTAAAGTGGCGTAGCAGCGAATCGTTCGATTTAAAACGTAGCGCCAGGCGAATTTCGCTGACGCCGCGCGTTGGCGTTGGCCAGGCAGGTGGATCGCCATATAACTGCGCCAGTCCTTCATCATAGGTGAAGCGCGGAATGCCAAAGTCACGCTGGGGAATGCGTTTTACGCCCAGCAAGCGCTCTTCACGCACCGCACTTAACAGCGGCAAGCGTGCTCCGGCATGAATATTAAGCAACTGATTAACCATCGCGGTGATAAATGCTGTTTTGCCGCTGCGGCTAAGTCCGGTTACAGCGAGGCGCAGATGTCTGTCGACACCCCGATTCACCAGCGCATTGAGTTCATTTTTAAGTCGCTTCATTGCTGTCCTGTGCTGCTTTGAAGACCAGAAAAAAAATCATTCATAAGGATATGAATGTGGGGGCCAGGCCATTGATTATCAACTACCCGTGTTGTCATCGACGGGCGAACTCCATAAGATGTGCAGCATTCACGTTCGGACGGAGTTCCTGACCTATGTCCCCTACTATTTATGATATTGCCAGGGTTGCAGGCGTATCAAAATCCACCGTATCACGCGTGCTGAATAAGCAAACTAATATCTCCCCGGAAGCGCGCGAAAAAGTGTTACGGGCCATTGAAGAATTACAGTATCAGCCAAACAAGCTGGCCCGCGCGCTGACCTCTTCGGGTTTTGATGCCATTATGGTGATTTCTACCCGTTCGACCAAAACTACGGCGGGTAATCCGTTTTTCTCTGAAGTTCTACATGCCATCACCGCCAAAGCGGAAGAAGAAGGTTTCGACGTGATATTGCAGACGTCGCACAACCTGGCAGAAGACTTACAAAAATGTGAAAGCAAAATTAAGCAGAAAATGATTAAAGGCATTATTATGCTAAGTTCGCCAGCGGATGAGTCATTTTTTGCCCAACTTGATAAATACGATATTCCTGTCGTGGTGATTGGCAAAGTTGAAGGTCAATATGCCCATGTTTATTCTGTCGATACCGATAATTTTGGTGACAGCATTGCGTTGACCGATGCGTTAATTGAAAGTGGGCATCAAAATATTGCCTGCCTGCATGCTCCGCTTGATGTCCATGTTTCAGTGGATCGGGTAAATGGTTATAAGCAAAGTCTGTCCGCGCATAATATTGCAGTGCGTGATGAATGGATTGTTGACGGCGGTTATACCCATGAAACAGCACTGCAAGCCGCGAGAGAATTATTAAGCCAGTCACCGTTGCCTGAGGCGGTGTTTGCCACTGACAGCCTGAAATTAATGAGCATTTATCGTGCGGCAGCAGAGAAAAATATTGCTATTCCGCAGCAGTTAGCGGTGGTGGGTTATAGCAATGAAACGCTGTCATTTATTTTAACGCCTGCACCGGGCGGCATCGATGTTCCGACGCAGGAGTTAGGTCAACAAAGCTGCGAGTTATTATTCCGCTTAATTTCTGGAAAACCGTCACCACAGAATATTACCGTTGCCACGCATATGACGCTGAAATAAATACCAGCGACCTTGCCTGAATGCCGGATGCGATGCTGGCGCATCTTATCCGGCCTACATTTATAGATCGGATAAAGTACTCGCGCCGCATCCGGCAATTTAGCCCATTATCAGAACGAGTAATTTACGCCGACACCTGCATAATGGAATTTATCGCTGTCGCCTTCGTCGTGATCCTGCCACTCAAACGCGTATTCCAGCGAAACGGAAAGACCATTCTGGAAATCATAACCGTAAAATAAACCAACACGGTTAAAATCATGGCCTTCACGTTCAATATCATCCTGCCAGTCCCAGTTACTCCAGCGATCCAGCCCAATGCGCGTATACGGCGTCACCGAGTGATTGCCGAGCGTCAGCGGCAAATAGGCGCGAATTTCTTGCGTGGAAAACTCACCGTTATTGCGGCTGTCGTCCATATTGAAGCCGCGCTCGAGATAATAGTTCACTCGCAAAGCAACCGTTTCGTTGAAGGTATATTGCAGACCTGTTTCCGTTTCGACACGGGTATCAGCGTAACCGGTCGTGTTCAAATCGTTGGCAAATTTATACATCGACAACCAACCGTTGAAACGTAAATCGTCAGTCAGTTTCACATCCCAGTCTGGCGCGATTTTCCAGCGCTGCATATTCGCCGTGTCTTTACCCGGTTCATCAAC
This sequence comes from Shigella dysenteriae, assembly GCF_022354085.1. NCBI lineage: Bacteria > Pseudomonadati > Pseudomonadota > Gammaproteobacteria > Enterobacterales > Enterobacteriaceae > Shigella > Shigella dysenteriae. The sequence goes on along the minus strand of NZ_CP055055.1, from coordinate 2,206,769 downwards.
GTAGTGATAACCATAATTACGGAAACCGCCGGTCAGGCCGAAACTGAAATCATCGCTTTCGAGGAACTGATAATGTACCTCCAGCTCCGGGCGATCAAACCACGTTCCACGTTTACCCGCGCTATAATCTACCGGCCCTTCCTGATAATAGGCCAGAGAAATTCTCCACGGCCCGTTGGCGGCATTAAAGTAGACAGAAGGCTCCGCCAGCCCATCCATATCTTCGCCATAACCCTCGACGTTTTCTATTTCGTACATCGCGCCGATATTAAAGTGCCAGTCGTTCTTTTCCTCGGCCTGTGCGCAGGCCATTCCCGCACACATCACCAGTGCGGTACAGGGTAATAACTTTTTCATTATTGTTCCTTGTATTATCCTGGGGGAATGCCTTCCCCCTGTATTTAGCGAATTGCTATTTCCGTTTCTGCATCAAAGAAATGACATTTCGTCATATCAAAATGAATGGTGATATTTTCTCCTGCATGATAATCATTTAACGCACCAGCACGGACCACTAACTCGTGCCCCCCAACCGTGGTGTAGAGCATAAATTCCGCACCGGTTAATTCTGCCACGCTAATTTTGGCGGAAATGTTATTTTCTTCTTGCGCGTCCGGATGAATATCTTCCGGGCGTATTCCCATCACGATGGGCTTATGCAAACTTTCCTGTGTTTTCAGAACCGCTAATTTCTCTTCGGGTATGGTTAATTTAAGCGTTTCCGTAACGAATTTATCGCCATCGATCGTGCCGCGAATAAAATTCATCGCAGGCGATCCAATAAATCCGGCTACGAACATATTCGCGGGTTGGTTATAAACCATTTTCGGCGCACCTACTTGCTGAACAATCCCGTCCTTCATAATCACAATCCGCGTCGCCATGGTCATCGCTTCGGTCTGATCGTGGGTCACGTAGATCATGGTGGTGTTCAGTTTCTGATGCAGCTTGCTGATCTCTGCGCGCATTTGTACGCGCAGCTTGGCATCAAGGTTAGAGAGCGGTTCATCCATTAAAAACACGCCCGCTTCGCGCACAATCGCCCGCCCGAGCGCCACACGCTGGCGTTGCCCGCCGGAAAGCGCGCCCGGCTTGCGCTTCAGGTACTCACGCAGGCCGAGAATTTGCGCCGCCCAGTTCACCCGCTCATCAATCACCTCTTTGGCGATTTTTTGCATCTTAAGGCCAAACGCCATGTTGTCGTAAACCGTCATATGCGGATACAACGCGTAGTTCTGGAACACCATTGCGATATTGCGTGCTTTGGCTGGAACGTCATTCATTCGTTTGCCGTCGATCAACAGATCGCCGCCGCTGATCTCCTCAAGCCCGGCAATCATGCGCAGGGTGGTCGATTTACCGCAGCCCGACGGGCCGACAAATACGATGAACTCTTTATCGGCAATTTCCAGGTTGAAGTCCTTCACCACATGCACCTGGTTATCGTAGATTTTTTGAATATGTTGTAACGAAAGCTGAGCCATGTTGATTCCTTTGCTATACGTTTTGCCAGAAGGCCGATAACCGCGGCCAGGTGAGTGATTTCGTTGAAGGCAACAGTAATTGCGCCCCGGTTAAGCCCGCGCCGATCCCCACCGAGCGCATACCGCTGGCGTTAATGGCGTCAATGCCCGCCTGCGCATCTTCAATGCCGATACATGCCTGCGGCGGCACGCCCAGCCCTGCACAGGCGGCAAGAAAGATTTCCGGGTCCGGTTTCGAGTTTTTAAGTTGGGAAGCATCCGCGCAGAAGGTGAAAAACTCGCGCAGCTCCAGCGCCGCTAAAATCGTCGGCGCATTCAGGGAGACAGAAGCCAGCCCAACCGGGATCTGCTGTGCACGGAGCTCTGCCAGCAAATTGCGAATACCGGGCAGCACAGCATTAACCGTCAGCTCGCGCAGTGAGTGGACGTAAAGCAGATTTTTGCGATACGCCAGTTGCGCCAGCTCCTGCGGGTTAAAGTCGCCCTCTTTGCCCCCGTGTTGCAGAATGCGCCGCAGAGACTCATCGCGGCTGATCCCTTTTAGGGATTCGTTAAACTGCGCATCAATGCTGATGCCAATTTCAGCGGCAATCTGCTGCCACGCCTGGAAATGCAGATGCGCGGTATCGGTGATTACACCATCCAGATCGAAAATTACCCCTTGCAGTTTCATTCATCCTCCTGATGCGTGGTAGCGGTCCCATTGAAGGGCAAAATAAAATCACCCAAACAGAAAACAGATTCTTCAGCCACGTATATAAGCTGACCGTTCAAACGCAGTGAAACGGGCGCAGAAGTTCGAATCGCAATACGCTGCGCGTCGAGAGTGACCTGTAATTCGCAGCCCTGCCAGAACAGAGGGAAAGACAACTGTTGCCACTGCTCAGGTAACGCCGGATTTAGATGCAATTCACCGTCACGCACGCTCACCCCGGCAAAACCCTGAATCGCCCCCAGCCAGATAGCGCCAGTTGCGGCAGCATGGATACCATCATCACAACTATGCGGATCAGCACCAAGATCGATTTCAGTCCCCTCGCGCCAGAACTGATAACTTTGGGTCAGCAGGCCACAGCGTGCGGCAACAATGCCGTGGATTGCTTTACTTAATGACGAGTCGTGAATGGTACGCGGTTCATAAAATTGCAGATTGGCAAGACACGATGCCGCTGAGAACTGCTCCGGCAGCATGTAATTGAGCATCACCACATCAGCTTGTTTGAGGATCTGCATCTCGTTCACTTCTGCGCGTGAATAATCCAGCAGTATGGTTTGCTTCCCCGCCGCCGCTTTGTATTTCGCCAGATTAATCGCCGGCTTAGCCATAAACGAATCATCCTGCGGCAAAACGCCGTCGGGCTGAATTTCTGGCAGCCGCAGTTCTTTAAGGAACATTTCGGCGCGATGAATAAACGCGTCGTCGCTACAGCCAAACTGGCGGGCAATACTCAGCGCCTGCTGGACGTTGTAATACGCCATATAGCTGGTGAAGGCGTTATTATTGACATGTTCGGTATATTCGTCTGGCCCAATAACATCATGAATTTCCAGACGGTCGTTAACCCTCACCGCGCGGCTAATCCAGAACTTTGCAGTTTCCAGAAGTAGCGCCATGCCTTCATGAGCAATGAAACTTTCATCCCCCGTGGTCTGCCAGTATTGAATAACCGCCCAGGCGATATCGGCCACCAGATGATGTTCCGCCTGCGCCGAGGCCACTTTTTGCCGCAGCCCGGTACGAATGTTAATGGCGGCAAATTCTGGCGTCTCTTCTTCGCCGCTGCGCGCGCTTTCCCACGGAAACAGCGCGCCCTGCCAACCATTGCGTCGCGCTTTCTCCTGCGCGCCAGGCAAGTTGTGCCAGCGATAACGCAGTAAACTTCGGGCAACCGTCGGATCGCTAAACAGATGAAACGGTAGCAAAAATACTTCTGTATCCCAGAAAACGTGGCCTTTGTAGCCTTCGCCGGTTAAGCCTTTTGCCGCAATACTGCTGCGCTCGTCGTGAACCGGCGTCATGATGCGCAGATGATAAAGCGCATAATCTAACGCTTGCTGATCGTGCGCATCGCCGCCATTTACTGTGATACGACGTTTCTGCCACCATTGACGCCAGTTTTCTGTTGATGCTGCAAGAAGTTGGTCGTAACTCTGCTGCGCGCACATTTCAAGCTGGCGAAGCGACGCGCTGCCCCACTCGTCTAAAACGGCTTGCCTGTCATCCCGCCAGTCGATCCACACCAGTTTTTGCAACGTCACTGTCTCGCCTGCATGAAGCTGCGCACTGGTATGTTGCAGCAAACGGCGCTCTTTGGCGGTATAGCATTGCTGCACATCACCGCTCACCTTACAGCAACAGCTGATGGCCACATCACTGCGTCCATCCTGGGTGGTGTAGATCCCCTGCATCAGATGCTGACCAAACACCCGCACCTGGGTTTCGTCGAGATGTTGGCGACCGTGGTTGGTTTGCGTGGCGTCGATACCTGTTGAAATCAGCACTGACGCGTCAGCGTCCAGTGGCGTAATAGTGATTTCCAGCGCAATGAGCGGCAGTTGGTCTGCCGAAACAAAGCGACGGCTGGCGATGGTGTAACGCGCGCCGTTGCTGGTACACCAGACAACGCTGCGCCGTAATTCGCCACTGGCAAAGTCAAGCTCACGCTGCCAGGCTTCGCGGGATAATGAGAAAACCTCACCATTTATGACAATCTCCATCCCCACCACATCGGGCAGGTTCACCAGTTCGTTGATTTCACCTTTACCCGCCCGATGATAAAGCCCCGCCAGATACATGCCGCGCGTCTGGCGCGTGTAATCTTCTTCATGGCTGGCGCGAAGCCCAAGATAGCCGTTCCCCTGCGCCATCAGTGATGCATACTTGTTCAGGGTATGCTGGCTGAAATGGGGTTCTGATAACGTTACTGGCCTGGTCATAATTCCACACGCGTCCCTGTTTCTGCGGATTGATACAACGCCGCCACCAGTTGCTGGATGATGTACCCCTGCTCGGCGTCGGCTATCATCACGGGCTTGCCCTGTACGTGATTGATAAAGGCTTCCATGCTGCGCAAATGGCGGTTGTCATCCGCCATTTCCCGTTGCATCAGAGTCATTAACTCACCGTTGTTATCGGTGTAGATATGCGCTGGAAACAGCGTCGCACCGGCTTTATCACCACAAAAGCTGACGTTCATAATCGACTGTTCGCGGATGTTGAGCGCAAATGACGTTTCCAGCCACAGAATGCCGCCGTTATGAAATTCAATGGTGCCAAACAGCGAATCTTCGACGCTGTAAGTTGCCGGATCCCACTCGCCAAATTGACCACAGCTCTTTTGCGTGCCGATCTTTTGAAAGCTATGCGCATTCACGCTTTTCACCGCCGGAAAGCCCAGTACATACATCGCCGCATCCAGCATATGAATGCCGATGTCAATAAGCGGCCCGCCGCCCTGCAATTCTTTATTGGTAAAGACCCCCCAGCCGGGAACGCCGCAGCGACGCAGGGCGCGGGCGGTGGTAACGTAAATCTCTCCCAAAACGCCGTTGGTCACCTGTTCACGCAGCTGTTGCGTATCGAGCGCAAAACGATGGTGAAAGTCGTAGGCCAGCACCTTGCCCAGTTTGCGCGCGGTATCGCACATTTCCCGCGCCTGTTCTGGCGTCATGGCGGGCGGTTTTTCGCACATCACATGGCAGCCCGCTTCCAGTGCCATCAGGGTATGTTCGTAATGAAAACGGTTAGGTGAGCAGACGCTAACCACATCAGGTTTCACCGCCAGCAGCATGGCCTGCGGATCGTCCCACACGGATGCATTACCGTATTTATCTGCCAGCGCCTGCGCCTGGGAAAGGCGGCTGTCACAGACAGCCACCAGTTCCAGATCGTTGCGGGTGCAGTAGTACGAAGCATGAACTTTATCCGCCACCTGGCCCGCGCCTATGATCGCGACCCGCAGCGGAGAGCTTGTCATTGCACTTTTCACAAAGACCTCTTAGCAGGTACGCAACCAGGCCAAAGAATCACGGTACGCCTGGGCAGGATCTTCTGCCCGAATGCGCCCTTCATACACCACATAGCCCTGATAATTATCGGCGCGCAGTTGTTCAAACAGCGCGTGGAAATCCAGGGTGCCGCTGCCCGGCTGATAACGATGGTTATCGGCAATATGCACATGACCGAGCAGGTCGCGGTTGTCGTGCAGCGCCTGCGCGAGGTTATCTTCTTCGATATTCATGTGATAGAAATCGCCGATAATCTGCACATGTTTAAGATTGTTTTCGACGATGTAACGACGAGCATCGGCGAGGGTGTTGATCATATGATCCTGATAGCGGTTTAACGGTTCGAGATACACCACGGTTCCGGTACGCGCGGCGACCTGTTCCAGTACGCGCAGGGAATCACTCACCATTTTGCGGTCGCCGTCCAGGCTACGCGGCGAGGTCATCGGCGGTAAGCGGAAGGTAAACATGCCCCACGCTGCCGGAACGACGATACCTTTACCCCCCACTTCTGCCAGCGCTTCGAGAATGCGTTCGATCTGCTTTAAGCCATTAAGACGACGCTCTTCGATAAAGTCACCAATCCAGCCGTCATAGCCGCCGCAGGCGGTGGTCACCGGTAAACCGGTTTCTTTGATTGCCGCTTTGACTTCTTCGATGTTGTTGACCAGCAGTTTGCCGTCAATCTCAAAACCATCGAAGCCCATCTCTTTGATATAACGAAATTTCTCCAGAATATTTTCCGGGAAGAACGCCTGATTCTGTGTGCCTATTTTCATTTTTTCATTCCTTTGAATTAAAACGTGACGCCCATTTTGATGCTCTGTTCCGGATGCTGATCGACATACTGCATGTAGCTTTCCGGGCTGTTGGCAAAGGTCACTACCGGATCGATTAAATCTTCGCAATTGAGATAACCGTTCATCAGCAGTTTCCAGCAGGTTTCTTCAATACGCTTACGGCTCCAGCGCGGATAATCCGGGTTCGGTTCGCTGCACGCGCGGGAGAAAACAATTTTGGCGTTATTGAAATGCGCTTCGCGTCCGAGGTTAAAACCTTCAGCAAATGGTTTGGCAAACGCGACATAGGAGATGGTGCCGCCGTAGGCCAGACCGCGCAGTGCCGACTGCAGCGCGTCGGCGTAACCGCTGGTTTCGATAATCACATCGGCACCCTGCTTGCCGGTCAGCGTTTTGATCTCTTTGCCTACGTCAGTGCCAATGGGATTAAGGCAGAAATCCGCACCGTGACGACGAGCAATATCACAACGATGGGCAATAGGATCGACGCCAATTACCACCGACGCGCCAGCGCGTTTAGCCAGTTGGATGGCAATTTGACCGATCGCGCCAAGCCCTACCACCACGACAAAATCCCCTACGCGTACGTTGGCATCGCGAACGCCACTCATGGCGAACTGCGCCGGGTCGTAGCAGACGGCGTTTTTCCAGGAGCTGCCTTCCGGCATTTTGCGCAGCTTGTAGTTATTCACTGCGTTAATGATGACCGTCTCGGAGAGCGGGCCGTAGCCGCATACGCTGTCGCCCACTGCGTAGTCGGTAACGTCGCTGCCGCACTCGATAATGTCGCCAACCACCATGTTGCCAAGCTGGATTTTGCCAAACTCAATGCCGCGCGGCGCATCTGCCGGACGCGGGGTGAACATCTGCCACTCGCCGTTAAAGTCTTCATCGATAAACGGGCTGGCGGCGCGGAAGTCGACCACTTCCGTTCCGTGTTTCGGTGCGCCGAAACGCACGCGGATCTTCACTTCATTGGCTAAAATCGCCCGATCTTCATACTCAACCAGCGCAGCAACGCGCGGTGCTGTGGCTACTAACTTTTTCATGTAAAACTCCTTGTAAAGAAACTGGCCGCTTTAGCCCTTCACGCCACCGGCGGTCAAACCACTCTTAATAAAACGTTCCGAAAGCGCATACATAATCACCACCGGCAATGCGGTCACCAGCGAGGCCGCCATCATGCGTCCCCAGATGTAATCAGGCGTACTGAACAGCGCGTTCAGGCCCACTGGTAAGGTGAAATTGCTGGCGCTGGAGAGGAAAATCGACGCAAACAGATAGTCGTTCCATGCCACCATAAAGCAGTAGACGAACACCGATATCAGCCCGGACATCGCCAGGGGCACGGTGATACGGAAGATGATTTGCAGACGGTTGAGGCCATCCATCATCGCCGCTTCTTCGATCTCATCAGGGATGGTGTCGAAGTAGCTTTTCAGCATAAACACGGCGGTGGGCAGAGTTTGCGTCACCATGGTGATGATCAGCGCCATCTCGGTGTCGTAAATACCAAGCGCGGTGATGATTTTGAACAGTGGCACCACCAGCAAAATGCCGGAGAACATATACACCTTGTAAAAGCTGGCGTTGATGGTCATCCTGCCTTTAAAGCGCAGGCGAGAAAGCGCGTAAGCTCCGAGAATGCCGAGGAATACCGCCACCACGGATGAAACCACAGACACCACCAGACTGTTACGGAAGTAGTCGACAAACGGGAAAATCATCGGGTTAAAAATGTCGACGTAATGCTCCAGCGTCCACTGCTGCGGCAGCAGCGTAGGATGCAGTGAGATCGCCTCTTTCGCGCCCTTGAACGAGGTCATCAGCATCACAAAAAATGGAAACAGCGTGATGATGAGAAACAGCGCCAGCCCGCAGTAAAAACCGATGCGACTGAGTGTGCGTTTATTTGTTGCCATTGAGGTTCACCCGTTTCCTGGTCAGCAGAATGACAGCGAAAATAATGATGAAGAGCACCACCGAGATCGCCGCCGCTTTTCCTAAATCATTAAAGGCAAAGGCGGTTTTGTAGAGATATACACCGAGAATATCGACCTTGGTCGTCAGCAAATAAACATCCGCGAACATGTAGAACATCCAGATGGTGCGCAGGGTCACCACCGTCGCCAGGACCGGCATAATCGCGGGCAGCGTGACGATGCGAAACCGCTGCCAGGCATTAGCGCCATCCATCTCTGCCGCTTCGTACAGCGATTTGTCGATGGTCTGCAAAATCGCCAGAAACGAGATAAAGGCATACGGGAAGTAGCGCCAGATGGCGAACAGCACCACCAGCACAAAGCTACTGCCCGGATTATCGAACCACAGCGGAGCCTGCTCGTAGAGATGCAGAAGATCGACGCCGAGGTAGTTCACAATGCCGTAGCCGTTGTTGAACATGTATTTCCAGGCGAACACCAGCGAAATGGACGGCGTTACGTAGGAGAGGATCACCAGCGAACGCGCGGTTTTGCGCAGGCGGAACTCGCGGTTTAAAAACATCGCCACCGCCAGCCCGAGCACGGTGCTGCCCGCCACCACCAGCGCGGTATACCAGACCGTCATCCACAGCGAATGCCAGAAGCCGGGATCGGAGAGGATACGCACATAGTTGCTCACCCCAACAAACGTTGACTCGATGTTGGGATTGAGCGGCAGACGTAAAAAACTGATTTCGATATTCGACACCATCGGCCACGCCACCAGACCGCCCAGCAGTAATAAGCTAGGCGCGAGAAGCAGCAGCGCAAAGGGCATATCGGAACGACCTGAAAAAAGCCTGTTCATTGCGGATTCCTGTCCTGGGTTTAGTGCTGTTCGATCAGTTCATCCAGTTTTTTCTGGCTCGCTTGCAGCGTAGTAGAGAGATCGGCTTTACCCACGGTGACGTTATGCACCATTGAACTCACCACGCCAGAACCCGTCACATCACCCATGCGGGTAAAGTTTTTATCCCCTACTGCGCCAAAGACCTGAATATTTGGCAGTTCACCGATTAGCTGATTCGGTAGTTCACCCAGCGCCTTAATAACGTCGTTGTCTTTCCAGGTGGCGGTAGTGACAACCGCTTTGTTCACCGGCAGTGCCGCGCCTGGCGACATCATCACCCAGTCGGCAATGTTGTCTGCCTGCTCCATAAAGGTGACAAATTTTTCAGCCGCTTCCGTTTCTTCAGTCTTTTGTCCGGCGGTAATGGTCAGCGAGGTCAACATGCCGTAGACGGCAGAGTTTTTCTCGGTTGGCACCACGAAACCGACGTTTTTCTGGTCGCCTTCTTTAATTACAGCCGGAAGGATATAGGTGGAGTAAATCGCCATCGGCGCGGTGCCGTTCATAAAGGCGTCTTTCACTTCCATGATGTCGTTAGAACCCGGCATGGTGTTGGCAGCAAGGTCGCGGTAATAGGTCAGCGCCTGCATCATCTCTGGTGTATCAAGGGTGATTTTGCCTTCGGCGTTAAAGACGTTGGCCTGGTTGGATAACGCAAACTGGGAGAAGGATTGTTCCGTCAGCACGCTTTCTGCCGTAGGCAGCGCAATACCGTATTTTTTATTCGCCGGGTCATTCAGTTTCTGTGCAACGTCCAGCAGCTGTTGCCAGTTTTTCGGCTCCTCCAGCCCCGCTTTTGCCAGCACATCTTTGCGATACCAGATGCCGCCAATCCAGGCGCTGACAGGAACACCGGTCCATGCGCTACCATCTTCGGTACGCACAATACGCAGTACGCCATCGTAAAACGCGCCTTCACCAACGTTGCTGATGACCGTGGCAACCGCTTTGCGATCGATAAGCTGCTCTTTATCCATAACTTTGGCGTAGTCATGGCTGGTTTCGATCACTTCCGGCAGCGAACCGCTACGTGAAAGGGTAATGACTTTAGTGTTATAGGCATCTTCTTCCACGGGCACTTGCTTAATGGTGATGCCCGGGTTTTCTTTTTCAAAACGGGCAATCAATTTACTGATAACTGCCTGACGCTCCTGCTCCACCGAAGAATGCATAAATTCGATGGATACATGGGTTTTATTTTCTTCTTTACAGCCTGAAATCAGGGCGCAGGAAACCAGTGCTGATAACAGCACAATTTTTGATTTAATCATGAGATGTTCCTTTTTATTTAATCCACATAACCTGCCAGGGGCGCAGCGTTATTTTATTACCCAATATATCAACTTCACTAATCAGATCCCGACCGTGCAGGCCAGTAATATTTACATGCTGAATATTTTTACTGACATTAAACAATCCAGTCAGACAATTACCCTCTGCGTTACTTCTTTGAATACGCATTACGGATGAATTAACCGTATCGATGGTAAAATTATTATCCGGATGAAACTCGTTATGGCTACGACGAAGTATAATTAAACGCGACAACTCATGATATACCGCATGCCTTAATGTAGCTTCATCGTTCAGTTCTCGGGTTATCTCTTCTCTGTAATATTTTTTACGGTTAATCGCACGGTTATATCCGAGTTTTTCGACACCTGCGTAATCATTACGCGAGCCCAGAATACTTTGAATATATATCGCTGGCACACCGGGGAAACTTAACAAAATCGCATGGGCAAGGATAAACCTGGCGCAACGTTCTTCATCGCTACTCTCGCGGCGGCTTAACGCATCCATATAGGTGACATTTATTTCATAGGGACTGCGCGTACCGTCGGGATTATTTTTCCAGTTTACTAATGCCCCTTCCTGCTGTAATGCCTCGACCAGCGCTAATATTTCGCTTTCTGGTAACAAGCCCCGCAGTGGGTTCAGCCCGATGCCATCGTGAGAGGCGAGGAAGTTAAACCAGGTCGTTTTACCGGAGGGCAAGCTCAGACTTTGCGCCCACTGGCACAGCGCCTCGACGTTCTGTTTTTGCACCGCATGTAACACCAGCGGCGGCAGCGAGAACTGGTACACCATATGCGCTTCGTCATCGCCTTCGCCAAAGTAAGCAATGTTGTCTTTATGCGGAACATTGGTCTCGGTAATGATCACTGTACCTGGCGCAACGTTATCAATAATCGACCGTAACAGTTTGATAATCAGATGTGTTTTTTCCAGATGGATGCAGCTTGTTCCCGGCTCTTTCCACATAAAGCCAACGGCATCCAGACGGACATACTCTGCGCCCTTTTCCAGGTAACAAAGCAAAACATCCACCATCGCCAGCAACACGTCAGGGCTACGGTAATTCAGGTCAATTTGATCGTCGCTAAAGGTGGTCCATAAATGGCGCGTGGAATTATCATCCATTTGAAACGGCGTTAATAGCGGTAATGCACGCGGACGGGTGACAGCGCTGAGATCGGTTCGCGGATCAACCGCAATAAAAAAATCTTCAAAACCTGGCTGCTGTTGTAAATAGTTTTTAAACCATTCACTTTTTGCCGACATATGGTTGCAGACAAAATCAAACATTAAATGACTGCATTCACCGAGCTGCTGAATATCCTGCCACTCCCCCGCTTCACTGGCGACCTGATGATAATCAATTACCGAAAATCCATCATCAGATGACCATGGATAAAAAGGTAATAAATGAACATGTGAAAAAATGCTTTGCAGCCATTGATGGTAAAACTGATTAAATGTGGGTAGTGGTTTTAAATCATTACTGTGAAATTGATCGGCATAGGTAATTAACACGACATCACTTTCATCCCAGTGTTTTTTACGTCGCTGTGTAATTAATCGTTTCGCACTCTCAAGACGCGTTACAAGTTTCTGTAAATGAGTTGCGGTAAATGTTCCACCGTAGATTTCGTCCAGGTAATCCGTAATTTTCTGTTTCATATTGCCTTTCCGTGGTAGCGGTCCCATGAAATGAGAGACTACTCCGCAGAAAATAAACTGTCAATTGAGCACAAGGGTTTTAGTCACTCAGGAAATCATTTTTTACCAGGGAAAAAGCGTATTTGTGAGCTGACGCAAATAATCTATAGGGATGTAAATAAGGTGTGACAGAAAAAAACGGCGCATAAGCGCCGCTCATGGTGAATTCTTTTAACCTTTGACCTTCGGCATTGCGATGTCTTTCAGGCCACCGGCGTTCTCAACGTGGGTATATCCCATCTCGCTAAGGATCTCTTTTGCCTGCCCTGATTGGCGTCCGGCATTGCAATACACTTTCACGGTGTCGTTTTTATCCGGAACGACGGTGGCAATGCGCTCTTTCACTTCCTTCAGGGGAATATTGATGGCCCCCTGAACGTGCTCTTGCTGATACTGCTCTGGAACACGAACATCGATCCAGTGTTCAGCGGCGAAAACGGGCAGTGAAAACACCAGTGCCAGAGCAAGTAAGCCTTTTTTAAACATGTAAGCGTCCTTCTATGGATGAATATTGCTATCCATTATACGCCTGAGATTTAACAATTTTTGCGAAACTCCCCTCACCTTTTATAACGCTGTGCCAGTTTATTAGCAGCCCGACTTAACAGCGGTTCCAGCGCCACAGCCAGCAACATTTTCAGCGGTCGGCGAGCAACTGATTTTATCGCCCAGCCCGCCACACCCGCTGGGCCATAGCGCAGTGCGGTAAGAAGTACCAGCTTGCCTGCTAATTTGAAACCAGGCTTTACCTTTTGCCCGGCCTGTTGCCAGCGAGTATTCATAACTTTCCTCACAGTTGACGGAAACGGCTACGTAACGTGAAAGTATCGGAAGTGACATAACGTTCCATCTCGCGTAAACGCGTTTCACTTGCCGCCAGTTCACGGTCGACTTCATCCAGCAATTCGCTGCTGGAAGGTAGCTGCTCACCAAAGGCCATGTTGTCCGGCATTGGATCAAGCGCAAATGACAAAATGATGTAAGCAACCAGGGTAAATAGCGCCAGACCGAAGAAAATCGACAACACCACCAGGATACGCACCAGTTTTACCGGTACATCAAAATAGTTGGCAATCCCGGCGCAGACGCCACGGACCATGCCCTGCTGTGGAATACGCCATAATTTTTTATTGAGATTAATGCCCGCCATTAGCGATCCCTCCAGTTCGGATGTTCTGCATCAAGAATAGATTCCAGCGCCTGAATACGTTCGCGCATCCGTTTTGCTTCATCAGCCAGTTGCGCTAATCGCTGCTGCTCACTTTGCGACAATTCACTGCGACCAGAACGATTGCTGTAATGCAGCCATAACCAGATCGGTAAAACAAACAGCACAAAAATGGTTAACGGAATAGCCAGAAATAGCGCGCTCATAAGTACTCCTTAGACGATGAGCGGCGGCGCGTTCGGACGCCGCCTGGATGTTATTATTGATTGTCTTGCTTCATTTTGGCTTTTAATTGTGCCAGTTGCTCGCTGATTGCATCATCGGCTTTCAGTTCGGCAAACTGATCGTCCAGCGATTTTTGTTTACCGAAGCTGTGGCTTTCTGCTTCCGCTTCCATCTGGTCAATTCGACGTTCGAAAGATTCGAAACGAGCCATTGCTTCATCCAGTTTGCCGCTGTCCAGCTGACGACGCACATCGCGCGACGAGTTTGCCGCCTGATGGCGTAACATCAATGCCTGCTGGCGAGCACGGGTTTCGCTCAATTTGTTTTCCAGCTCGCCGATCTCTTTCTTCATACGCACCAGCGTATCGTCCACCAGCGTCACTTCATGTTCCAGGGACTTAATCAGATCGGTCAGTTTCTGTTTTTCAATTAACGCGGCACGCGCCAGATCTTCTCTCTCTTTCAGTAGTGCCAGTTCGGCTTTTTCCTGCCATTCAACTTCACGCGCCGACGCTTGTTCAATACGGCGAGTCAGCTGTTTCTTTTCCGCCAGCGCACGCGCCGAAGTAGAACGTACTTCAACCAATGTATCTTCCATCTCCTGGATCATCAGACGCACCAGTTTCTGTGGATCTTCCGCTTTCTCTAACAGAGCGTTGATGTTGGCATTCACGATGTCGGCAAAGCGAGAAAAAATACCCATAATATTGTCCTCTTGATTTCTGCGTTCAGGATTGTCCTGCTGAACTGTTAATACAATTTGCGTGCCAATTTTTTATCTTTTTGATTTATAAAGATCTGATTGAAGAATCAACAGCAACATGCCAGGATGAATTAGCGAATTACACTAACAAGTGGCGAATTTCATCATGGCAGAATACAAAGATAATTTACTCGGTGAGGCGAACAGCTTTCTCGAAGTGCTGGAACAGGTTTCGCATCTCGCACCGCTGGACAAACCGGTGCTCATCATCGGCGAGCGCGGAACAGGTAAAGAGCTGATCGCCAGCCGTCTGCATTATCTCTCCTCCCGTTGGCAAGGGCCGTTTATTTCCCTTAACTGCGCGGCGTTAAATGAAAATCTGCTGGATTCCGAACTGTTTGGTCACGAAGCGGGCGCGTTTACCGGTGCGCAAAAACGTCATCCAGGGAGATTTGAACGTGCCGACGGCGGTACGCTATTTCTTGATGAACTCGCTACGGCACCGATGATGGTGCAGGAGAAATTATTGCGCGTGATTGAGTACGGTGAACTGGAGCGCGTTGGCGGCAGCCAGCCATTGCAGGTGAATGTGCGGTTGGTATGCGCGACGAATGCCGATCTCCCGGCGATGGTCAATGAAGGTACTTTTCGCGCTGACCTGCTCGACCGCCTGGCTTTCGATGTAGTGCAACTGCCGCCCCTGCGCGAGCGCGAAAGCGACATTATGCTGATGGCAGAACACTTTGCCATTCAGATGTGTCGGGAAATCAAGCTGCCTCTGTTCCCGGGTTTTACCGAGCACGCCAGAGAAACATTGCTGAATTATCGTTGGCCGGGAAATATTCGTGAATTGAAAAACGTGGTGGAACGTTCAGTGTATCGCCACGGCACCAGCGATTATCCGCTTGATGACATCATTATTGATCCCTTTAAACGGCGTCCGCCTGAAGACGCTATCGCCGTTTCAGAAACCACCTCGCTTCCAACACTGCCGCTGGATTTACGTGAGTTTCAGATGCAGCAGGAAAAAGAGTTGCTGCAACTCAGTTTGCAACAAGGGAAATATAACCAGAAGCGCGCGGCTGAATTACTGGGGTTAACCTATCATCAGTTCCGCGCGTTGTTGAAAAAGCACCAGATTTAGCGAAGTTGGGCAATACAACTTGCCGGATGCGGCGTGAACGCCTTATCCGTCATACATAATCAATACGTCGTTTGCAGGTCTGATAAGCGCAGCGTATCAGGCATTATTGCGTTGCCCCTGCTTCTGCGTATTAATCTCTCAGCGCATCCTGCAAAATTTTCATTGCCGCATCGAATTGCGCATCCGGGATGGTCAGCGGATACAGGAAACGAATCACGTTGCCGTATGCGCCACAGGTCAGTAGAAGCAGTCCCTGCGCCAGCGCGCGTTGCTGGATTTTCTGTGCAATCGCCGCTGACGGCTCGCCCGTTTGCGGATCGTTAAACTCTGCCGCAATCATAGACCCCAGACCGCGTACCGCCGCGATGGCCGGAACGCTTTCTTTGGCATCAATCAGCGTGTTTGTCAGACGCTGGCCCAGTTGATTCGCGCGTTCGCAGAGTGATTCTTTGTCGATAATGTTGAGCACCGCGTGCGCGGCAGCCACCGCCAGCGGGTTACCGGCGTAGGTGCCGCCAAGCCCGCCCGGCGCGGGTGCGTCCATAATATTCGCGTTACCGACCACGCCCGAAAGCGGCATCCCGCCCGCGAGGCTTTTCGCCATCGTCATTAAATCCGGCTTATCGGCGTAATGATCCATGGCAAACAGCTTACCGGTACGCGCAAAGCCGCTTTGCACTTCATCAGCAATCATCACAATACCGTGCTCGTCGCACAGGCGGCGAATGGCGGCAACCAGCTCTTTTGGCGCAACGTTGAAACCGCCCTCGCCCTGCACCGGTTCGAAAATAATGGCCGCGACCTGCTTCGCTTCGATGTCTGATTTAAACAAGCGTTCGATGGCGTCGAGGGAGTCCTGTGTTGAAATGCCGTGTAAATCTGACGGATAAGGTACGTGATACACCGAACCAGGGAACGGGCCGAAGCCGATTTTGTACGGCGCGACCTTTCCAGTTAACGCCATAGTCATATACGTACGACCGTGAAAGCCGCCGCTAAACGCAATCACGCCAGGGCGTCCGGTATGGGCGCGGGCGATTTTCACCGCGTTTTCCACCGCTTCCGCACCGGTGGTGAAGAACGCGGTTTTGGCCTGCCCGCTCACCGGGGCAAGGGCGTTGATTTTCTCCGCCAGGGTGACGTAGCTTTCATATGGTACAATCTGATACGCGGTGTGGGTAAACTGTTGCAGCTGCTGCTCCACCGCCGCGACCAGATCAGGGTGGCGATGTCCGGTATTCAGCACCGCAATGCCTGCGGCGAAATCGATGTACTCGTTGCCCTCAACATCCTTCAGCGTGGCGTTTTCAGCCGACTGGGCGAAGAAGTTACACATCACGCCAACCCCGCGCGGGGTGGCAGAAAGACGACGCTGATGGAATTCATTGTTGCTCATGTTTCACACCTTTTGACTCTTCACTGTTAATCGGAAATTAAACGCCCAGACGATCGCGCAGGCTGTAATAAGCCGCGCCCATCGCGGTAAACGGCACACGCAGCGTGCGCCCGCCGGGGAACGGGTAATGCGGCAGATTGGCGAAGGCGTCGAAACGTTCGGCGTCGCCGCGCAGCAGTTCGGCAATCAAACGTCCGGCGAGATGAGTACAGGTGACGCCGTGGCCGCTGTAACCCTGCATGTAATAGATGTTGGTATCGAGGCGACCGAACTGCGGCATACGCGACAGGGTCAGCAGGAAGTTGCCCGTCCAGCGATAGTCGATTTTCACGCCCTTCAACTGCGGGAAGGTTTTCAGCAGTTTCGGCACCACAAGACGCTCAACGTCATCCGGGTCGCGCGCGCCGTACACCACGCCGCCGCCGTACAGCAAACGGTTGTCGGCGGTAAGACGGTAGTAATCAAGCAGATAGTTACAGTCTTCCACACAGTAGTTTTTCGGGATCAGCGAACGGGCTAAATCTTCTGACAGCCGCTCAGTGGTGATCACCTGCGTGCCGCACGGCATACTACGCTTCGCCAGTTCCGGCTCCACTTTATCGCCCAGGTACGCATTCCCGGCGACAATCACATACTTCGCCGTCACCTGGCCTTTGGTAGTACGCACCACGGCGGGCGTGGTGTGCTGGATCTGCGTCACCGCAGAAAGCTCATACACGCGCCCGCCGTTCAGGCGGATAGCGTCCGCTTCACCAATGGCGAGGTTCAGCGGGTGAATATGCCCGCCGCTGTGATCCAGCAGCGCACCAGTGTAGCGATCGCTGGCGACCTCGCGGCGAATGGCGTTGGCGTCCAGCAGCTCCAGCTGTTTATTGCCGTAGCGTTCCCAGTTCTCTTTCTGCTCTTCGAGTGTGGCGAGCTGTTTATCATTCATCGCCACAAACAGGCCGCCGGGGCGGTAGTCGCAGTCAATCTGATAGCGTTTGATACGTTCGCGGATGATCTCGCCACCCTCGAACATCATGCTGCCGAGCATACGGGCGGTGTCCATGCCGTAGCTTTTTTCGATCACGTCGATGTCGCGGCTGTAGGAGTTCACAAGCTGCCCGCCGTTGCGTCCGCTTGCGCCGAAGCCAATGCGTGAGGCTTCAAGAACCACCACGTCAAAGCCCGCTTCCGCCAGATGTAGCGCGGAAGACAGCCCGGTATAGCCGCCGCCGACCACGCAAACGTCGCAGGTGATTGACTCATTCAGCGTGTCGAATGGCGTGTATTTATTCGCACTGGCGGCGTAGTAACTGCTGGTATGTTCGGTCATTTCAGGCCTCCAGGCTTATCCAGATGGTTTTCAGTTCGGTGAATTTTTCAAGGGCATGCAGGGATTTGTCGCGACCATTGCCGCTCTGCTTATAGCCGCCAAACGGCACGGTCATATCGCCGTCGTTGTAGTTATTGACGAAGACGGAACCGGCCTTCAGGCGGCGGCTCATACGGTGCGCGCGGGAGAGATCGCGCGTCCATACCGCCGCGCCGAGGCCATACTGGCTGTCGTTGGCAAGCTGTAGCGCCTGGTCTTCTGATTTGAAACGCGTGACCACCAGCACCGGGCCGAAAATCTCTTCGCGACTTAAGGACGCATTCGGGTCTACATCCACAAAGATGGTCGGGCCGATGGCGGCAGCCAGCCCGGCGTTACGGCCATCCAACAACAGTTGCCCTTTGCTTTCGCCTTCCCGAATAAAGCTATGGACCGAGTCGGCGTGGGTGCAGTCGATTAAGGTGCCCATGGTGGTTGCGGGGTCGAGCGGATGCCCCGGCTGCCAGTTTTGCGCCTGCTGTTTTAACAGGGCTAAGAATTCATCGGCGATGCTCTCTTCCAGCAACAGGCGCGTTCCGGCGATGCACACCTGACCCTGGTTGTAGAAGATGCCTGCTGCGGTGGCGCTTGCCGCCTGTTGCAAATCCGGGCAGTCAGCGAAAACGATGTTGGCGCTTTTGCCGCCCGCTTCCAGCCAGACGCGTTTCATGTTGCTGTCGCCCGCATCTTTCAGCAGCTGTTTCCCGGTACGGGTTGAACCGGTAAAGGCGATGGCATCGATATCGTTATGACGCGAAAGCGCCTGCCCCGCTTCATGACCAAAACCCGTTACTACGTTCAGTACGCCATCCGGCAGACCTGCTTCTTTCGCCAGCCCGGCGAGACGAATCGCACTGAGCGGTGATTTTTCAGACGGTTTTAGAATCACGCTGTTTCCCGCCGCCAGCGCCGGGCCGAGTTTCCAGCAAGTCAGCAGCAGCGGGAAGTTCCACGGCACGATGGCGGCAATTACGCCGACCGGTTCACGCACGATCATCGCCAGCTCATGGCTACTGGTGGTCGCCACTTCGCCATACACTTTGTCGATCGCTTCGGCGTACCAGCGAATGGCGCGCGCCGCGCCGGGAATATCATCACGCAGACTGTGACGAATCGGTTTGCCGGTGTCGAGAGTTTCCAGCAGTGCCAGCTCTTCGGCGTGGGCTTCCATTAAATCGGCGAGTTTATTCAGCACCGCTTTACGTTTTGCCGGAGAAGAGAGTGACCAGTCGCCGCGTTCAAATACGCCGCGTGCTGCGCTCACCGCACGGTCGATATCGACGCTCTTGCCGCGCGCAATATTCGCCAGCGGTGCCTGGGTAACCGGATCAACGGTTTCAAAGGTTTCATTTTCCGCCGCAGCAGTATATTCACCGTTAATAAATAAGCGGGTTTCAATGGCGAGACTTAACGCTTTATCCTGCCAGTAAGCCAGATGATGAAAATTCATT
Source organism: Shigella dysenteriae (assembly GCF_022354085.1). Lineage (NCBI taxonomy): Bacteria > Pseudomonadati > Pseudomonadota > Gammaproteobacteria > Enterobacterales > Enterobacteriaceae > Shigella > Shigella dysenteriae. The sequence goes on along the minus strand of NZ_CP055055.1, from coordinate 2,187,198 downwards.
ATGACTCCTGTTTCACGTCTATCAGATATATGCAGTTTGTGAACGTCAGGGCGCAGAGATCCCCGGGCCGTATGCCCGTTTATTTCTGGCGACATTCTTTATGGATTGCCGGGCGCATTGCGCTTACCCGGCTTACAGAACAAAAAGATTAAAACGTGGTGGGCGTATGGGCGCTGATAATTCGGCAAATACCTGCCGACGTATTACTGAAACTGTGCGGGATGCCGGTATTAATGGCATAACTTTGCCCCGCGACGAGGTGGTAATCCTGACCATTAATCGTCAGAACAATTTCACCTTCCAGTACAGTGCCTATTTCCTCACCCTGATGCTTAATTCTTTCCCCAGTGGTTGTGCCCGGCTGGTACGTTTCAAAGATCATCGCCAGCGTGCGATTCGGGTTACCGTTATGAACCAGCTTCATCGACACACCCTGACTGCCCATTTCAATTAAGTCGTCCTGATTAATGACGACCTGCGGCTCATCAGGTTTTTCCGGCTCGGAAAAGAATTCCGAGAGTGACAGACCATACACCTTCAGCAGCTTTTGCAGCGTACTGATGGCAGGGCTGACTTTATCTTGTTCTATCGTACTGATAGCACTGTGAGTCAGCCCGGAGAGTTCGGCGGCACGACGTTGTGAAAGCCCCTGCTGCTGGCGGATTTCCGACAAGCGTTTTCCTGGCGCCAGTCCCTCATCACTCATATTTGCATTTCCTTAAACTGTAGTGGTCAGAGTCGCTGTTTTCAGCGATATGGTGCTGACAAGCGGTGATAAAGCCCTCGAACAATATACGCGAAAGCGCGTACTCGCTACTGTTCCATTCCGGGTGCCACTGTACGCCCAGCGCAAAAGGATGATTGATGACGCTAACCGCCTCAACTAAGCCATCCGGCGAGCGAGCTTCAACACGCAACCGTGGGCTAACGACCTTCGCCCCTTGTCCATGCAGAGAGTTTACCCAAAAGTTGCTACATTCAGGTAACAACGCAGACAGTAATCCCCCCTCTTCAACCTGAACTTCATGCGACGGTGCATATTGCTGTTCCACCGGCAGTTCGGGATCTTCCCGATGTTCCAGCAATTCAGGCTGTTCGCACAGCTTGCGATGCAACGAACCACCGGTTGCCACCACTAGTTCCTGTAAACCCCGGCAGATGGCGAAAATGGGGATGCGCCTTTCGAGTGCGGCATTAATTAACGCCATGCTCAGAAGATCACGCCCGGGATCGGCGTCAGGCTCATCGCCGTTTTCACCATATAGGTGCGGCTGCACATTGCTGGGACTACCAGGAAGATAAATGCCATCGAGTTTCGGCAAAAGTTGTTCAAGTAAGGACGGTTCCGCCAGCGCATGTGGCAGCGCAATTGGCAAGCCGCCTGCATGGATGATGGCATTCAGGTACTTTTCTTGCAGAGTCTGGGTCGCATGACCCTTAAGCCTGTTCCTGCACATTACAACACCGATAACCGGATTGTTCATTATATTTTCCATGCTCAATCTCACAAAGTGGACTAAATTATCGCCATTACTGCGGTTTAAATGACCTTTATGTTCAATATTTTTTCAATCTAGCAGTGGGTTTTCATTTTTGCAAACTCAATTTAACATTTGACAAACATTTAGTTTGCATACAGATTCGAATGGTGGTCATTATATTTTACGCTTTGATAACGAGCGGAAAACAAACCAAAGGCGAAGAATCATGGAAACCAATATCGTTGAAGTAGAGAACTTTGTTCAGCAGTCAGAAGAGAGGCGGGGTAGCGCCTTTACGCAGGAAGTGAAACGCTACCTGGAGCGCTACCCGAATACGCAATATGTTGATGTTTTACTTACCGATTTGAATGGTTGCTTCCGTGGAAAACGTATTCCTGTTTCAAGCCTGAAGAAGCTCGAGAAAGGGTGTTATTTCCCGGCCTCGGTGTTTGCAATGGATATTCTGGGCAACGTAGTAGAAGAAGCGGGCCTGGGTCAGGAAATGGGTGAACCAGATCGTACTTGTGTGCCAATACTCGGTACCTTAACCCCTTCTGCCGCCGATCCAGAGTTTATCGGTCAGATACTCCTGACCATGGTCGATGAAGATGGCGCTCCCTTTGACGTTGAGCCGCGGAACGTACTTAACCGCCTGTGGCAGCAGCTACGCCAGCGCGGATTGTTCCCGGTTGTAGCGGTAGAGCTGGAGTTCTATTTACTGGATCGTCAGCGCGACGCTGAAGGGTATCTGCAGCCGCCCTGCGCGCCCGGCACCGATGACCGCAATACACAAAGCCAGGTTTACTCGGTTGATAACCTCAACCACTTCGCCGATGTGCTCAATGATATTGATGAACTGGCGCAGTTACAGTTAATTCCCGCCGACGGTGCGGTCGCCGAAGCCTCGCCGGGTCAGTTTGAAATCAACCTTTACCATACCGATAACGTGCTGGAAGCCTGCGATGATACGCTGGCGCTAAAACGCCTGGTGCGTCTGATGGCAGAAAAGCATAAGATGCACGCCACTTTTATGGCGAAGCCGTATGAAGAGCACGCGGGCAGCGGGATGCATATCCATATCAGTATGCAAAATAATCGTGGCGAGAACGTGCTTTCTGACGCGGAAGGCGAAGATTCGCCGCTGCTGAAAAAAATGCTCGCCGGAATGATCGATCTGATGCCGTCATCAATGGCGTTGCTGGCACCAAACGTGAACTCGTATCGCCGCTTCCAGCCGGGGATGTATGTACCGACGCAGGCGTCGTGGGGCCATAATAACCGTACCGTCGCCCTGCGTATTCCATGCGGCGATCGTCATAATCACCGCGTGGAATATCGCGTGGCGGGTGCCGATGCCAACCCATATCTGGTGATGGCAGCGATTTTTGCCGGTATTTTGCATGGCCTTGATAACGAGCTGCCGTTGCAGGAAGAAGTCGAAGGTAACGGGCTGGAACAGGAAGGCTTACCCTTCCCGATTCGCCAGAGCGATGCCCTGGGTGAGTTTATCGAGAATGATCACCTGCGCCGCTATTTAGGCGAACGGTTTTGCCATGTCTATCACGCCTGTAAAAATGATGAGCTGTTGCAGTTTGAGCGCCTCATCACAGAAACAGAAATTGAGTGGATGTTGAAAAACGCGTAATACCCCTTGCGGGGTTGTTTCATCGGCCTGAGCGGAGCCAGGCCTGACATTTGCTGGTAATCCAGACATTTTCCGGATGTCGCGTTATGGAGCGCAGGCGGCAACGGGCTTCCGTTAACGATTAAGACTGTGACGAGGAAATGAGATGATGCCGATGATTAAATCCCCGCATGGCGAGGGAGGCTGCGTATGCGCCCCTCCTGCGACTGACTGGACTCCGCCCCCTTTGCTTCCCTTGCTAAACAGGTTTGATTTCAGGTCGACACGACCGCAAACCTTATTACGCAGGGGAGGCAGCAATTATGGCTATTAATTCACCACTGAATATTGCTGCGCAACCCGGCAAAACCCGTCTGCGAAAATCACTGAAATTGTGGCAGGTGGTAATGATGGGTCTGGCCTATCTCACGCCGATGACTGTGTTCGATACTTTTGGCATTGTGTCAGGCATTAGCGACGGTCACGTTCCGGCGTCCTATTTGCTGGCGCTGGCGGGCGTGCTGTTTACCGCTATCAGCTACGGCAAACTGGTTCGCCAGTTCCCGGAGGCAGGTTCGGCCTATACCTACGCGCAAAAGTCGATTAACCCGCACGTCGGATTTATGGTCGGCTGGTCATCACTGCTGGATTATCTCTTTTTGCCAATGATCAACGTTTTGTTGGCGAAAATCTATCTCTCCGCCCTCTTCCCGGAAGTGCCGCCGTGGGTGTGGGTAGTAACCTTCGTCGCCATTTTAACCGCCGCGAATCTGAAGAGCGTCAACCTGGTCGCTAACTTCAATACCCTGTTTGTACTGGTGCAAATCTCCATCATGGTGGTGTTTATCTTCCTGGTAGTTCAGGGACTGCATAAAGGAGAAGGCGTTGGCACCGTCTGGTCACTTCAGCCGTTTATCAGCGAGAACGCGCACCTGATCCCGATTATTACCGGGGCGACGATTGTCTGTTTCTCGTTCCTCGGTTTCGATGCGGTGACCACGCTTTCGGAAGAGACGCCGGACGCCGCACGCGTGATCCCGAAAGCCATCTTTCTGACGGCGGTCTACGGTGGCGTTATCTTTATCGCGGCGTCGTTCTTTATGCAGCTGTTCTTTCCCGATATCAGCCGCTTTAAAGATCCGGACGCCGCACTGCCTGAAATTGCGCTGTACGTCGGCGGCAAGCTCTTCCAGTCGATTTTCCTCTGCACCACGTTTGTGAACACGTTAGCGTCTGGCCTGGCCTCACATGCCAGCGTGTCGCGCCTGCTGTATGTAATGGGGCGTGACAATGTGTTCCCAGAACGTGTGTTTGGCTATGTACACCCGAAATGGCGTACCCCGGCTCTGAACGTCATTATGGTCGGAATTGTCGCGATGTCGGCGCTGTTCTTCGATTTAGTTACCGCCACAGCGTTAATTAACTTCGGTGCTCTGGTGGCGTTTACCTTCGTGAATCTGTCGGTGTTTAATCATTTCTGGCGGCGCAAAGGAATGAATAAAAGCTGGAAGGATCACTTCCACTATTTGCTGATGCCGCTGGTTGGCGCGCTGACGGTGGGTGTGCTGTGGGTTAACCTCGAGTCAACGTCACTGACACTCGGTCTGGTATGGGCTTCGTTAGGCGGCGCATATTTGTGGTATCTGATCCGCCGCTATCGCAAAGTGCCGCTGTACGAAGGTGACAGAACGCCAGTGAGCGAAACGTAATAGTCGGATGCGCGGCGCATTATCCTGCCTGAGGGTAATGCGCCGCGCCATTAACTATAAAAAGATGTATGACCGGGATCACGAGTGCTATCATCCGCCCTTATGCTTAGCGCATTAACCCCAGGGGCAAATAATGAACCACGATATCCCGCTAAAATATTTTGATATTGCCGATGAGTACGCGACCGAATGCGCAGAGCCTGTCGCAGAGGCTGAACGCACACCGCTGGCCCACTACTTCCAGTTACTGCTCACCCGTTTGATGAACAATGAAGAGATCAGCGAAGAAGCCCAACATGAAATGGCTGCTGAAGCGGGGATTAATCCCGTACGCATTGATGAGATCGCAGAGTTTTTGAATCAATGGGGTAATGAGTAATTATATCATTGCAGGCGCCTGGTCAGTATCGTTGCCCGGATAAAGCGTTCACGCCGCATCCGGCTAAAAATGACGCACTACAGCCTGCTTTAATGGGTTTCTCACGATCGTACCGCTCCGTTCCTCGCTAATTTGTTATGTGAGTTATAGTTATAGAGAAATCACGGGTACGAATGTTGAACAGATGGCGACGCCACCTGTTCAACGACCAACCACACGGCCCTCATTACGACCCCTGAACACAAACGGTAATGGCAAATGTCATTAAATATTAGTAAGATAGCCTCTTTACATAAAATCCCTTAATATTATGCGCCAGGTATTATCGTCTCTTTTGGTGATTGCTGGACTTGTGAGTGGTCAGGCAATCGCCGCGCCTGAACCCACCCCGCATGCTGATATCCGCGACAGCGGTTTTGTCTATTGCGTCAGCGGGCAAGTCAACACCTTTAACCCATCCAAAGCGAGCAGTGGGTTAATTGTCGATACCCTTGCCGCCCAGTTTTATGATCGACTGCTGGATGTCGATCCCTATACCTATCGCCTGATGCCAGAACTTGCCGAAAGCTGGGAAGTACTCGACAACGGCGCGACCTATCGCTTCCACCTACGTCGCGATGTTCCGTTTCAAAAAACCGACTGGTTTACTCCCACTCGTAAAATGAATGCCGACGATGTGGTGTTTACCTTCCAGCGAATTTTTGACCGCAACAACCCGTGGCATAACGTCAACGGCAGCAACTTCCCCTACTTCGACAGCCTGCAATTTGCCGATAACGTGAAAAGCGTCCGTAAACTGGATAATCATACCGTTGAGTTCCGTCTGGCTCAGCCGGATGCTTCTTTTTTGTGGCACCTCGCAACCCATTATGCTTCGGTCATGTCGGCAGAATATGCCCGGAAGTTAGAGAAAGAAGATCGCCAGGAACAACTCGACCGTCAACCGGTCGGCACTGGACCGTATCAGTTGTCGGAATACCGCGCCGGGCAATTTATTCGCCTACAACGTCATGATGACTTCTGGCGCGGTAAACCGTTAATGCCGCAGGTGGTGGTGGATTTAGGCTCCGGCGGCACCGGACGTCTGTCGAAACTCCTGACCGGGGAATGCGACGTTCTGGCCTGGCCTGCTGCCAGCCAGCTATCCATTTTGCGTGACGACCCGCGCTTGCGTTTAACGCTGCGTCCTGGGATGAACGTCGCCTATCTGGCATTTAACACCGCCAAACCGCCGCTAAATAATCCCGCTGTCCGCCATGCGCTGGCACTGGCGATTAATAACCAGCGCCTAATGCAATCCATCTATTATGGTACGGCTGAAACAGCGGCCTCTATTTTACCGCGCGCCTCGTGGGCCTATGACAACGAGGCTAAAATTACTGAATACAATCCGGCGAAATCGCGCGAACAACTGAAAGCGTTGGGGCTGGAAAACTTAACGCTGAAACTGTGGGTGCCCACACGTTCGCAGGCGTGGAACCCCAGTCCACTGAAAACTGCCGAACTGATTCAGGCGGATATGGCGCAGGTTGGCGTAAAAGTGGTGATTGTGCCGGTAGAAGGTCGCTTTCAGGAGGCGCGGTTGATGGATATGAGCCATGATCTGACGTTATCCGGTTGGGCGACGGACAGTAACGACCCGGACAGTTTCTTCCGTCCGTTACTGAGCTGCGCGGCAATTCATTCACAGACCAACCTCGCCCACTGGTGCGATCCGAAATTCGACAGCGTGTTGCGTAAGGCGCTCTCCTCGCAGCAGCTGGCGGCGCGTATTGAAGCCTATGACGAAGCGCAGAGTATTCTGGCGCAGGAATTGCCCATTTTGCCGCTGGCGTCGTCATTGCGTTTGCAGGCCTATCGGTACGATATCAAAGGTCTGGTACTTAGCCCGTTTGGTAACGCCTCCTTTGCTGGGGTGTATCGCGAGAAACAGGATGAGGTGAAAAAACCATGATTATCTTCACCTTACGCCGCATTTTGTTATTGATTGTCACCTTGTTCCTGCTGACCTTCGTTGGCTTCAGCTTGAGCTATTTCACTCCACACGCGCCGTTACAAGGCGCGTCACTGTGGAATGCCTGGGTGTTCTGGTTTAATGGCCTGATCCACTGGGATTTTGGTGTTTCCAGCATTAACGGTCAACCAATTGCCGAACAGTTAAAAGAGGTCTTCCCGGCGACGATGGAACTGTGCATCCTCGCCTTCGGTTTTGCGCTGATTGTTGGCATCCCCGTGGGGATGATTGCCGGGATTACGCGCCATAAGTGGCAGGATAACTTGATCAACGCCATCGCCTTACTGGGCTTTTCAATCCCGGTGTTCTGGCTGGCGCTTCTGTTGACACTGTTTTGTTCACTCACGCTAGGTTGGTTGCCCGTTTCAGGGCGTTTCGATCTGCTCTACGAAGTGAAACCGATTACCGGTTTTGCGTTGATTGATGCCTGGCTTTCGGACTCACCATGGCGGGATGAAATGATCATGAGCGCAATCCGCCATATGATATTGCCCGTGATCACCCTGTCGGTTGCGCCAACAACTGAAGTGATCCGCCTGATGCGTATCAGCACTATCGAAGTGTATGACCAGAACTATGTAAAAGCGGCGGCGACCCGCGGTTTGTCGCGCTTTACTATTTTGCGTCGCCACGTTCTGCATAACGCGTTACCGCCGGTTATTCCTCGCCTGGGCTTACAGTTTTCCACCATGCTGACGCTGGCGATGATCACCGAAATGGTTTTTAGCTGGCCGGGTTTAGGGCGCTGGTTAATTAACGCCATCCGCCAGCAGGATTACGCAGCCATTTCCGCCGGAGTGATGGTGTGTGGCTCACTGGTCATTATTGTTAACGTGATTTCTGATATTTTGGGTGCCATGGCTAACCCTCTGAAACATAAGGAATGGTATGCCTTACGATAGCGTATACAGCGAAAAGCGCCCGCCGGGCACGCTGCGTACCGCCTGGCGCAAATTTTATAGTGACGCCTCTGCGATGGTCGGCCTGTACGGCTGCGCGGGGCTGGCTGTACTGTGTATTTTTGGCGGCTGGTTTGCGCCTTACGGCATCGACCAGCAATTTCTCGGTTACCAATTATTGCCGCCGTCATGGTCGCGCTATGGCGAAGTTTCTTTCTTCCTGGGGACTGACGACCTCGGACGCGATGTTTTAAGCCGTTTACTGAGCGGAGCTGCGCCAACCGTGGGTGGCGCATTTGTGGTGACGCTTGCCGCGACGATCTGTGGCCTGGTACTGGGCACCTTCGCCGGGGCGACACACGGCCTCCGCTCAGCGGTGCTTAACCATATTCTGGATACCTTACTGGCGATCCCTTCCCTGCTGTTGGCAATTATCGTTGTAGCGTTTGCCGGACCGAGTTTGTCCCACGCTATGTTTGCTGTCTGGCTGGCATTGCTGCCGCGTATGGTACGTTCGATTTACAGCATGGTGCATGACGAACTGGAAAAAGAGTACGTTATCGCCGCCCGTCTGGATGGCGCATCAACGCTGAATATTCTCTGGTTTGCTGTGATGCCTAACATCACCGCCGGGCTGGTCACCGAGATCACCCGCGCACTGTCGATGGCAATTCTCGATATCGCCGCGCTGGGCTTTCTCGATCTCGGCGCACAACTCCCCTCGCCTGAATGGGGAGCGATGCTCGGTGATGCGCTGGAACTGATTTATGTCGCCCCGTGGACTGTCATGCTGCCAGGTGCGGCAATTATGATTAGCGTGCTGTTGGTTAACCTCCTTGGCGACGGTGTCCGTCGTGCAATTATTGCGGGGGTGGAATAATGCCATTACTCGATATTCGTAACCTGACTATTGAATTTAAAACCGGCGATGAGTGGGTTAAAGCCGTTGACCGGGTAAGTATGACCTTAACCGAAGGTGAAATCCGCGGTCTTGTTGGTGAATCCGGTTCCGGCAAGAGTTTGATTGCGAAAGCGATTTGTGGGGTGAATAAAGATAACTGGCGTGTTACTGCTGACCGTATGCGTTTTGATGATATCGATTTGCTGCGTCTCTCCGCACGCGAACGGCGCAAGCTGGTTGGTCACAACGTGTCGATGATTTTCCAGGAACCGCAGTCGTGTCTTGACCCTTCAGAACGTGTGGGTCGCCAGTTGATGCAAAACATCCCAGCCTGGACCTATAAAGGCCGTTGGTGGCAGCGTTTTGGCTGGCGCAAACGCCGTGCCATTGAACTGCTGCACCGCGTGGGAATTAAAGATCACAAAGATGCGATGCGCAGTTTTCCCTATGAGTTGACCGAAGGTGAATGTCAGAAAGTGATGATAGCCATTGCACTGGCGAATCAACCGCGTCTGCTGATTGCTGACGAACCGACAAACTCAATGGAGCCAACAACCCAGGCGCAAATCTTTCGCCTGCTGACGCGTCTCAACCAAAACAGCAATACCACTATTTTGCTTATCAGCCATGACTTACAAATGCTTAGCCAATGGGCGGATAAAATTAACGTGCTTTACTGCGGTCAAACGGTGGAAACCGCGCCGAGTAAGGAGTTAGTGACGATGCCACATCATCCTTATACCCAGGCGCTGATCCGCGCGATACCAGACTTCGGCAGCGCGATGCCGCATAAAAGTCGCCTCAATACGCTACCCGGCGCTATCCCACTGCTTGAACAGTTACCGATTGGTTGTCGTCTGGGGCCACGTTGCCCATATGCACAACGAGAATGCATTGTGACGCCACGTTTGACGGGGGCGAAAAATCATCTCTATGCCTGTCATTTCCCGCTGAACATGGAGAAAGAGTGAGATGATCGAAACGCTGCTTGAAGTGCGTAATTTAAGTAAAACGTTCCGCTACCGGACCGGTTGGTTTCGTCGTCAGACCGTAGAAGCGGTAAAACCCTTGAGCTTTACGCTACGTGAAGGCCAGACACTGGCGATTATTGGCGAGAATGGTTCGGGTAAATCCACGCTGGCAAAAATGCTGGCGGGAATGATAGAACCTACCAGCGGCGAGTTATTGATTGACGATCATCCACTGCATTTTGGCGATTATTCCTTCCGCAGTCAGCGTATTCGCATGATTTTTCAGGATCCTTCGACCTCGTTGAATCCCCGTCAACGTATCTCACAAATTCTGGATTTTCCACTGCGCCTGAACACCAACCTGGAACCGGAACAGCGTCGCAAACAGATTATTGAAACGATGCGTATGGTTGGGCTGCTACCGGATCACGTCAGTTACTATCCGCATATGTTGGCCCCCGGGCAAAAACAGCGTCTGGGTCTGGCGCGCGCGCTGATATTGCGCCCAAAAGTCATTATTGCCGATGAAGCCCTCGCTTCACTGGATATGTCGATGCGTTCGCAGTTGATTAATCTGATGCTGGAATTACAGGAAAAACAGGGTATTTCGTATATTTATGTTACCCAGCATATCGGAATGATGAAGCACATTAGCGACCAGGTGCTGGTGATGCATCAGGGAGAGGTTGTCGAGCGAGGCAGCACCGCGGATGTGCTGGCATCGCCGCTGCATGAACTCACCAAACGGCTGATTGCCGGTCATTTTGGCGAGGCATTGACAGCGGATGCGTGGCGTAAGGACCGTTAGTGTTCTGCACCTCATCCTGACAGGGGCCCCCCTTCAGGATGAGGTATTCATTACTTTTGATTGTCGATTCTGGTGAGAGCAACTAGGAATGCCAGTGTATAACACACCGTAATTGCCAGACTCATTTTTAACAGTGTTTCTCCGCCAAATCCCGACAATGGCGCGGCTATACCGCCGAAGACAAACATGCTCATCCCCATCAACGCAGACGCCGTTCCAGATTCCTGCGTCCCTACTGCACTCATAGCCTCTGCCCCGCCAACAGTGCCGATGCCGCTACAAAATGCAATAGTGAAAAATAATGCCACCAGTGCCGGAATGGGCAATTGTGTCCATGCGCATAAGACCGTGAGCAATGCACACAAAATTGCCGCTATCAGGCCACCTCGCAACAATGTCATCGCATTAATCCGTCGCGCCAGACGCGAAAAGATCCATGAAGCAATGATAAGTCCGATGCCGTTAAGGCCAAACACCAGGCTAAATTGCATTGGACTAAAGCCAAATTCCTTCTGCAACACGAACGACGAAGAGCCGATATACGCAAACAAGCCTGCCAGCATAAAACTTTGAATCAGGCAAAAGCGCATAAAACGGCGGTTCTGCACCACGCTTCGTCCGGTTAATAGCAATGATGAGCCCCTTTTATTTTCTGGCAAGGTCTCATTAATAAATAACATGCAGCCCAGCAACAATACGGTGCTAATTTCAGCCATTACCCAGAATAAAGTACGCCAGTCAAAAGTGCTAACAATGTACCCGCCCAGCACTGGCGACAACACCGGTGCCAGGCCATTCACCGTCATTAACAGCGCAAAAAACTGGGTCAACGTTACTCCCTGATATTTGTCACGAGCAATAGAGCGAGAGAGCACCGAACCACCCGCCCCCGCGATCCCTTGAATAAAACGCCAGACCACCAGCCAGTAAATATTGTTCGTTGTCGCGCACAAAATGGAAGAAACAATAAACAATAGCAACGACAAGATTAACGGACGTTTACGCCCTATTTTGTCGCTCAGAGGGCCAAATAACAGTTGTCCGACGCCAAGACCGATCAGTGATGCAGTCAGCGTTAATTGCGTTATGGTCGTGATTGCCGCCAGTTGCTCAGACATCTCCGGCAAAGCCGGCAAATAAAGATCGGTACACATCGGGCCGATACCGGCTAAAAGACCAAGAATCAATGCCCATGAAAGAGAGACTCTAGCCATATTATTCCTTACTTGAGTGATGACATGCCGCCGCCCAGCGACTGCCAGAGCGTGATTCGGTTTGTAAAATCAGTCAGTTGCAGTGCCAGCAGCTCCTGCTGTGCGCTCCACAAGCTGCGCTGCGCCGTCAACACGGTCAGGTAATCACCAACACCCGTCTGATAGCGACGCAAGCCAACATCGACCGTTTGTTGCTCAGCTTTAACATACTGGCGCTGTGCATCCAGTTGCTCTTCAAGCGTGGTCCGCCGCGCCAGTGCGTTAGCGACATCTTTAAATGCGCTCTGAACGGTTTTTTCATAGGTGGCAATGAGTCCACGCTTTTGTGCTTCTGCGTAACGAAGCTGCGCCAGATTACTTCCGCCAGTGAACAGCGGTAATGTGACCGATGGCGTAAATGACCAGATCTGCATTCCGTGGCTGAACAACGACGACAATGCGTCACTGCCAACACCAGCGCTGGCAGTCAGCGAAATCGTCGGGAAAAAGTTAGCCCGCGCCGCGCCAATATCGGCATTGGCGCTCTTCAAATTATGTTCCGCTTCCTGGATATCCGGGCGACGCAGCAGAACGTCAGATGACACTCCCGCAGGAACCAGACTTATCATCTGTTCCGGCAGGCTTTCCAGTGTTCCCGGTAGCAAATTTTCCTCAAGCGTTGTACCTGCCAGTAAGTTCAGCGCATTTTTATCCTGCATCACTTGTGTCTGATAGCTGGCAACGCTGGCGCGCGCTTGCTGATAAACACTCATCGCCTCACTGACATCTGTCGCTGCCGCCGTGCCAACCTGTTGCTGGCGCTGGATAATTTTCAATGAGTTTTCTGCACTGGTCATCGTTTCTTTTGCCAGGGCCAGGTTGCTGTTATCGGCCGCCAGTGTCAGCCAGGCGGTGCTGATTTCAGCAATCAGCGTTAAACGGGTGTTCTGGGCTGTAAATTCACTGGCAAGCCAGGTTTCTCGCGCCGCCCGAGATAAACTCTGATTACGACCAAACAGATCTAACGTAAAACTGGACACCGTGCCGTCAGCCTCGGCAGTGGTTTCCGTACCATTCGCCAGCGAACGACTGCGGGTTGAACTTAAGGCCGCATTCACCGTCGGGAATAACGACGCATTAGTTTGCCCATAGAGCGCCCGTGCTGAGTCAATATCAGCAATCGCTTTTTGCACATCGCGGTTACTGTTCAGTGCAATAGTCACCACCTGCTGCAATCGGTGATCGTGGATCACCTGCTGCCAGTCATGGCTGATTGCCTTTCCCTGGCCCTGTGCTCCCGGCAAGGTCGCCGGGATTGGGGATTCAGGCGTGCTGTAGTGGGGATCGAGCGAGACACATCCCGCACTCAACAGCACCAGAAAAATAAGAGAACGACGCAACATAACTTACTCCTGACGGCGCGGTTTACCGGCAAACAAACGTTTCACCAGTACAAAAAACAGAGGAACAAAGAAAATAGCCAGCAACGTAGCGGTCAGCGTACCGCCAATAATGCCCGTACCAATGGCGATGCGGCTGTTCGCCCCTGCGCCGGTTGCTATCGCCAGCGGCATTACCCCCGCAATAAACGCCAGCGAGGTCATGATGATTGGGCGTAAACGAGTCTGCGCCGCGCGTAATGCCGCACGACTCAAGGAATAGCCCTCTGCAACCGCCGCTTCAGCAAATTCCACAATCAGAATGGCGTTTTTCGACGACAAGCCGATAGTGGTTAATAGCGCCACCTGGAAGTAAACATCGTTGTTTAAATCACGCATCCAGGCCGCCAGCGCCGCGCCAAGAAGCCCCAGAGGGATCACCAGAATGACCGAGAACGGGACTGACCAGCTTTCGTACAGTGCTGCAAGGCAGAGGAAAACCACCAGAATAGAAACTGCATACAGACTCAATGCCTGACCACTGGCCAGTTTCTCCTGCAATGACAAACCACTCCAGGCCCAGGTTGTTCCCGCAGGAAGACTGTTTGCCAGTTCCTCCATTTTTGTCATTGCATCGCCGGAACTAAAGCCAGTCGCATTTTCCCCCTGAATTTCATAGGCTGCAGAACCGTTGTAGCGCACCAGTCTTTCCGGTCCATACAGCCAGCGGGTGGTCGCAAAAGCAGAGAATGGTGTCATGGCGTTATCACTACCGCGCACAAACCATTTACCTAAGTCTGACGGCGCGGAACGAAATTCACTGTCGCCCTGAATGTAGACTTTTTTCACACGACCACGGTCAATAAAGTCATTCACATAAGTACCGCCCCACGCACTGGACAGGGTGTCGGTGACATCATTCAAACTCAACCCTAATGACACCGCTTTATTACTATCAATATCTACCTGCAATTGCGGCATTTGTGGCAAATCATTGGCACGAACAGAATGTAACTCCGGACTTTGATTCGCTTTTTCTATCAACTGATTACGCATTTGCAGTAGTGTTTCGCGATCGGTTCCACCGTTAGCTAACAATTCAAACGTAAAACCATTGCTTTGCCCCAGCCCATCAACGGCTGGCGGCGTCATCGCAAATACCGTGGCATCACGAATTGTGCCCAGCTCTTTGGTTGCCCGTAGGGCGATAGCCTGGGCGGTGTTTTCTGCCCCTTTACGTTGAGACCAGTTTTTCAACGAAACAAACGCCATCCCGGTGTTCTGTCCGCTGCCGCTAAAACTGAAACCATCAACGGTAAAAATGACATCGGTATTTGCTTTCTCGTTAATCAGGAACCAGTCAACAATCTGGCGATTCACTTCTGCTGTACGGGCAGCGGTCGCCCCGGCCGGCAGCGTGTACTGCACCATGATTTCGCCCTGGTCTTCAGTGGGTAAGAAACTGCCCGGCAGTTTCCACATCATCAGGGCCATTCCACCACCCAGTACGAGATAAAGCCCCATCGTTCGAGCAGCACGGCGCAGGACATAAATTACGCCTCGCTGATATTTATCTTCAGTACGGCGGTAAAAGCGGTTAAATGCGCCGAAAAAGCCTTTTTTATGTGGCGGAACATGCTGGAGGACGGAACCGCACAGGGCGGGAGTCAAGGTCAATGCCACCACCACGGAAAGCAGCATTGCGGAGATAATGGTTATCGAAAACTGACGATAAATTACCCCCGTAGATCCCCCAAAGAAGGCCATAGGCAGGAATACGGCTGACAACACCAGCGCAATGGCAACCAGTGCGCCAGAAATCTCGCCCATTGATTTTTCCGTGGCTTCACGCGCGGGCAACCCTTCGTCACGCATAATGCGTTCGACGTTCTCCACTACCACAATGGCATCGTCCACCAGCAAGCCGATCGCCAGCACCATTGCAAACAACGTCAGGGTATTAATCGAATAGCCAAACAACGCAAGAACGCCGAATGTGCCCAGTAAAACGACGGGGACAGCTAACGCCGGAATCAGTGTGGCACGCAGGTTTTGCAGGAATAAATACATCACGCAAACCACCAATACGATGGCTTCAAACAGCGTCTGAATTACGTCCTCTACAGAGATTTTAATAAATTCAGTGCTGTCTTTCGGGTAAGCAATGTCGTATCCCTGCGGCATGTTCCGCTGGAATTCGGCAATCTTATCCTTGACCAGCGTCGCCGTATTCAGCGCATTCGCACCGGGCGAAAGCATTACAGCAACCCCGGCAGACGGGTGACCGTTAAGTTTGCCGATAGCGGTATAATCTTCACTGCCCATCTCAACGCGAGCCACATCTTTTATACGAACAACTGCGCCGTCTGACTGGCTTTTCACGATAATATTTTTGAACTGATCCACCGTCTGCAAGCGAGACTGCGCACGTACCGTTGCGGTCAGTTGCTGAGTATTCGGTGAAGGCAATGCCCCTATTTTCCCGGCAGTAACCTGCACGTTTTGCGCTTCAATAGCACTTTGCACGTCTGAAGGCATTAGCGAGTAAGACGCCAGTTTGGCCGGGTCAAGCCAGATGCGCATAGCGTATTCCGCGCCAAAGACTTGCAGACTCCCCACACCTTCAACACGCGCCAGCGGGTCCTGAACGTTACTAACCAACCAGTCGGCGATATCCGAACTGGAGGCTTTGTCAGTGGTGTCATACACGGCAGCAATCAGCAAAAAGTTGCTTTGTGATTTCTCCACCGTAACACCCGTTTGCTGCACTTCGCTGGGTAGGCGCGACTCCGCCTGCTGAATTTTATTCTGCACCTGAACCTGTGCAGTATCTGGATCGGTACCTTGTTCAAAGGTCACATTAATACTGACCGAACCATCAGAGCTGCTGGTTGAGCTGAAATAGAGTAAATTATCAAGCCCAGTGAGTTGTTGCTCGATAACCTGAGTCACGCTGTTCTCCAGCGTTTCGGCAGAAGCACCAGTATAAGTGGCTGAAATTTTAATGGTCGGTGGCGCAACGTCAGGATATTGCGCGACGGGCAATGTGCGAATAGCCAGAATCCCCGCCAACATAATCAAAATGGCGATAACCCAGGCAAAGACCGGGCGGCGAACAAAAAAGCGCGAAAACATCAGGCGTTGCCTCCATTAGCCTGAACTTCAACAGCCTTGACCGTCTGCCCTGAAGTGACTTTTGCAGAACCTTCAACAATCAGTCGGTCGCCGTTGTGCAGGCCGTTTAGCACCAGCCATTTATCACCATATGTTTCTCCCGTTTCGAGCGTTCGCTGCTCTACTTTATTGTCTTTATTCACCACCAGCGCAGTTGCATTGCCTTTAGCATCGCGCGTGACGCCCTGTTGCGGCGCGAGAATAGCGTCTTCCATCACGCCTTCATCGACACGAGCGCGAACAAACATTCCCGGTAATAACTGCTGTTGTGGATTGGGGAAAATCGCCCGTAATGTCACCGAACCGGTAGACTCATCTACAGCGACTTCGGTGAGTTCCAGACGCCCTTTTTCGCTGTAGGTTGTGCCATCTTCCAGAATAAGTGAGACGCTCATGGTGTCACTGTTGGTCGCCAGTGACTGTTTACGCAGACGTAATAAATCGACACTGGAGCGAGTGAGGTCGACATACATTGTATCCAGACCACGAATAGTCGTTAACGCTGTATCTTGCGACGCGGTCACCAGTGCGCCAGGGGTTACCGACGAAATGCCAATGCGCCCTGAAATCGGTGCGGTTACCGTGGTCCAGTCAAGATTAATGCGCGCAGTTTCTAGTGCGGCTTTTTTCGCCTCTACACTGGCTTTATCTTGTGCACAGGTAGACTGAGCATCATCAGCATCCTGTTGTGAAACACCGTTCTCTTTCACCAGTCGGGCATAACGCTGCGCTTTCTGGCAATCGGCTTTTACCAGTGCCTGTGCTTGTTGTAATGCTGCCCGAGCTTCATTCCATGCAGCCTGATAACTGGCCGCATCAATCTGGTAGAGCGGCTGTCCAGCCTTGACCAGATCACCTTCCTTAAATAAGCGTTTCTGGATAATTCCCCCAACCTGCGGACGTACTTCGGCACTGAGCGCAGCACTGGTGCGTCCGGTTAATTCACTGACTACCGAGACCGGTTGAGATTTGACTGTAACAACGCCGACTTCTGTTTCTGACGGGGATGAATTGTTACTTTGCGTATTATCACAACCAGATAAGAGCAGCATTGCCACTACAGATGTTGCTATATACTTCATTATTTTCTCCAGGGTGAGAAATACCCTCCTCATTAAAATTAATGAGGATATGTCAGGGATATTCAGTTATAACGAACCCGCATTGCGAAATGAATTTCGCAATGAAATAAGGGGGATTAATATCCCCCGCTATTGGTTAATTCTGTTCTTATTTATTTATCAACATACTAACAATATCCTGATATATTTCCTGCAGATGTTGTGGATCGCTTTTTTGCGGTGTTAAACGACGATAAACCGTACCTTCCATCATGGTAGCAAACACTTCAACGCAGCAACGAATGTGCTCGTCGCTAAGATGGGGATGCATTCTTTTCATATGTGCACAACCGTTAGCGAACATTCTGGCGTCAGCTTCTTCAAGCATTGCCATAACCCGCGGGTTGCGTGTGGCTTCTGCAGCCACTTCCAGCATCAGCGCGTCGTCGTCCTCATTTAAGGATTTACGCAAGGCAAGGACTTCCGGGAAGTGATCGGTACGCGCGTCAATGTCCATTTGGGCAATACGAAAGTCGATGATACGGCGAACCATCTCTTCAATAATGGCGTCTTTGTTGGCGAAGTAACGATATATCTGACCCACGCTAAGCTGAGCTTCGCTGGCAATTTGCGACATACTGGCGGCATGAAACCCGCAGCGACGAAAACACCGACGGGCGGCGTTAATGATTTCATCCTGACGCTGTTTGTGGCGTATCTCCAGCTTGCTGGTCATTTCTGTCTCCTGGCCTATCACTTGGTGAGAATGATCGTTCTCATTTTTGCTGATTATACGTTTCTCCAAAGTAATGGAAAGTATTTTTATCTTATTCATGGTGCATATTCTGATAATGAAGAGATTGTGGAGATTCTGTGAAGATAGTTGACAATATTAAGTTGGGGTCAATTCATCAGAAAGGCAGCTACTTGTTGTCGCCAGTTCTGTTTTCATCATCAAACTTATCGGAGCTAATACGAATAGTTTCATAGTCAGATTCTATAAGATATTTCCCCAATCTACCCCTTGCAGGCGTCAAGAGTAGATAACGCAAAATGCTCTGTACCGCAGCTTCTCTCCGGTACAGAAAGCGCAACTATAGCCACCCACAGCCAGGTTGATTATAATAATCGTTTATCTGTTCGTACTGTTTACTAAAACGACGAATCGCCTGATTTTCAGGCACAACAAGCATCAACAATAAGGATTAAAGCTATGGGTTTTCTTTCCGGTAAGCGCATTCTGGTAACCGGTGTTGCCAGCAAACTGTCCATCGCCTACGGTATCGCTCAGGCGATGCACCGCGAAGGAGCTGAACTGGCATTCACCTACCAGAACGACAAACTGAAAGGCCGCGTAGAAGAATTTGCCGCTCAATTGGGTTCCAATATCGTTCTGCAATGCGATGTTGCCGAAGATGCCAGCATCGACACCATGTTCGCTGAACTGGGGAAAGTTTGGCCGAAGTTTGACGGTTTCGTACACTCTATTGGTTTTGCACCTGGCGATCAGCTGGATGGTGACTATGTTAACGCCGTTACTCGTGAAGGCTTCAAAATTGCCCACGACATCAGCTCCTACAGCTTCGTTGCAATGGCAAAAGCTTGCCGCTCCATGCTGAATCCGGGTTCTGCCCTGCTGACCCTTTCCTACCTTGGCGCTGAGCGCGCTATCCCGAACTACAACGTTATGGGTCTGGCAAAAGCGTCTCTGGAAGCGAACGTGCGCTATATGGCGAACGCGATGGGTCCGGAAGGTGTGCGTGTTAACGCCATCTCTGCTGGTCCGATCCGTACTCTGGCGGCCTCCGGTATCAAAGACTTCCGCAAAATGCTGGCTCATTGCGAAGCCGTTACCCCGATTCGCCGTACCGTTACTATTGAAGATGTGGGTAACTCTGCGGCATTCCTGTGCTCCGATCTCTCTGCCGGTATCTCCGGTGAAGTGGTCCACGTTGACGGCGGTTTCAGCATTGCTGCAATGAACGAACTCGAACTGAAATAATCGTTCTGTTGGTAAAGATGGGCGGCGTTCTGCCGCCCGTTATCTCTGTTATACCTTTCTGATATTTGTTATCGCCGATCCGTCTTTCTCCCCTTCCCGCCTTGCGTCAGGATAACGATTTCCTTTACGACCAAGGAGCGCCCATGGAACAACGCCACATCACCGGCAAAAGCCACTGGTATCATGAAACGCAATCCAGTACTACGGAGTATGACGTTCTGCCTCTGGTCCCGGAAGCCGCAAAGGTCAGCGATCCCTTTCTACTCGACGTGATCCTTGAAAAAGAAACGCTGGCCCCCTTCCTTTCATGGCTGGACCCTGCGCGTGTTCTTGCAGTGGATTTGTTCCCTGACCAGCTTACCGTGACCCGTTCACAGACCTTCACCGCTTATGAACGCTTGTCGACGGCCCTGACGGTTGCTCAGGTTTGCGGCGTCCAGCGGTTATGTAACTACTATTCGGCGCGACTTACGCCGCTCCCCGGGCCTGATTCCACCAGGGAAAGTAATCATCGGTTGGCACAAATCACGCAATATGCCCGCCAACTGGCTAGCTCGCCTTCTATTATCGACAACCGATCGCGCCAGCATCTGAATGACGTCGGTCTTACTGCCTGGGACTGTGTGATCATTAACCAAATCATTGGTTTTATTGGCTTTCAGGCGCGGACAATTGCGACATTTCAGGCTTATCTCGGGCATCCGGTACGCTGGTTACCCGGGCTGGAGATACAAAACTACGCCGACGCGTCACTGTTTGCTGATGAATCATTACGCTGGCGAAGCAGCTATGAGGTGGAAAAACTACCTGAAGAACACACAAAAAGTTCAACTGCAGAACTTTGCCAACTGGCCGAAATACTCTCTCTCCACCCTATTTCACTTTCCCTTCTCGAAAGGTTGTTAAACAGCACACGGGTTAATACACAGCCGGATAATCAGCTTGCGGCGTTGTTATGCGCGCGGATAAATGGCAGTCCTGCTTGTTTTGCCGCCTGTATGGATTCATCAAATGAATATAAAAAAATCAGCACCCTTCTGCGCAAGGGCGAAAATGAAATTAACCAATGGGCTGACCGTCATTCTGTTGAGCGCGCTACCGTTCAGGCGATACAATGGCTGACCCGAGCACCCGATCGCTTTAGCGCCGCCCAGTTCAGCCCTTTACTCGAACACGAAAAATCATCAACGCAGATTATTAATCTGCTGGTATGGAGCGGGCTGTGTGGCTGGATAAATCGCTTAAAAATCGCGTTGGGTGAGACATATTAACCTTGCCGCGTCAGACAGATTCGCGTAAAACTGTCAGCCGCTCTAATGGCCACCAAAATAGACAATTATGTTTCAGGACAACCCGCTGCTAGCGCAGCTTAAACAGCAACTGCATTCCCAGACGCCACGCGCTGAAGGGGTGGTAAAAGCCACAGAAAAAGGTTTTGGCTTCCTGGAAGTCGACGCGCAAAAAAGTTATTTCATTCCGCCGCCGCAGATGAAAAAAGTCATGCATGGCGACCGAATTATCGCGGTGATCCACAGTGAAAAAGAACGTGAATCCGCAGAGCCAGAAGAACTGGTTGAACCGTTTCTGACTCGTTTCGTGGGTAAAGTTCAGGGCAAAAATGACCGTCTGGCCATCGTTCCTGATCATCCACTCTTAAAAGACGCCATTCCTTGCCGCGCAGCCCGTGGTCTGAACCACGAGTTTAAAGAAGGCGACTGGGCAGTTGCCGAAATGCGCCGTCATCCGCTGAAAGGCGATCGTTCTTTCTATGCTGAACTGACACAATACATCACTTTTGGTGACGACCACTTTGTACCGTGGTGGGTTACCCTTGCGCGCCATAATCTGGAAAAAGAAGCACCAGACGGCGTCGCTACCGAAATGCTCGATGAAGGTCTGGTTCGTAAAGATCTGACCGCGCTGGATTTTGTCACCATCGACAGTGCCAGCACAGAAGATATGGATGACGCCCTTTTCGCTAAGGCGTTGCCGGATGACAAACTTCAGCTGATTGTGGCGATTGCCGATCCAACCGCGTGGATTGCTGAAGGCAGCAAGCTGGACAAAGCCGCGAAAATTCGCGCATTCACCAACTATCTGCCTGGCTTCAACATCCCTATGCTGCCTCGCGAGCTTTCTGACGATCTCTGCTCACTGCGCGCCAATGAAGTCCGCCCAGTACTGGCATGCCGCATGACGCTCTCCGCTGATGGCACCATTGAAGATAATATCGAATTCTTTGCCGCCACCATCGAATCCAAAGCGAAGCTGGTGTATGACCAGGTTTCTGGCTGGCTGGAAAATACCGGTGACTGGCAGCCTGAAAGTGAAGCAATTGCCGAACAAGTCCGTTTGCTAGCGCAAATTTGCCAACGCCGCGGCGAGTGGCGTCATAACCACGCACTGGTGTTTAAAGATCGCCCGGATTACCGCTTTATTCTCGGTGAAAAAGGTGAAGTGCTGGATATCGTCGCCGAGCCTCGTCGCATTGCCAACCGTATCGTCGAAGAAGCGATGATTGCCGCTAACATTTGTGCGGCTCGCGTACTGCGCGATAAGCTCGGTTTTGGTATCTATAACGTGCATATGGGCTTTGATCCGGCGAATGCCGACGCGCTGGCAGCGTTGCTGAAAACGCACGGTCTGCATGTCGATGCCGAAGAAGTGCTCACGCTGGACGGTTTCTGCAAACTGCGTCGTGAACTGGATGCGCAACCAACTGGTTTCCTCGACAGCCGCATTCGTCGCTTCCAGTCATTTGCTGAAATTAGCACTGAACCCGGTCCTCACTTTGGCCTCGGTCTGGAAGCATACGCCACCTGGACTTCGCCGATCCGTAAATATGGCGACATGATCAACCACCGTCTGCTGAAAGCGGTTATCAAAGGCGAAACTGCGACGCGTCCACAGGATGAAATCACTGTGCAAATGGCCGAGCGTCGCCGTCTCAACCGGATGGCAGAACGTGATGTTGGTGACTGGTTATACGCACGCTTCCTGAAAGACAAAGCCGGGACCGACACCCGTTTCTCGGCGGAAATTGTCGATATCAGCCGTGGCGGCATGCGTGTTCGTTTGGTTGATAACGGCGCTATCGCCTTTATTCCGGCACCTTTCTTACACGCTGTGCGCGATGAACTGGTTTGCAGCCAGGAAAACGGCACTGTACAAATTAAAGGTGAAACGGTTTACAAAGTAACTGACGTTATTGACGTCACCATTGCCGAAGTCCGCATGGAAACCCGCAGCATTATTGCGCGCCCGGTCGCGTAATCTCCTTTCACGGCCCATTCCTCATGGATGGGCCGTTTATTTCCCCGCTCTACCTTCGTTATATCCAGGCAGATTTTTTAACTGACTTTCGTTTGAAAACTGGCGTTTTTCCAAAACTGGATTACAAATAAATATATAAAAAAAACAATGCGTTTAGCCGCCGTTAATTTCATGTAAGTCATGTTGTTCCTTTTATTTAACCGCGGACTCCGCAGTTAACCGGAGGATATGCATCATGAAAACCGTTAGGGAGTCCACAACGTTGTACAACTTTCTCGGATCGCACAATCCATACTGGCGGTTGACGGAAAGCAGCGATGTTTTGCGCTTTTCTACCACCGAAACCACAGAACCTGAACGTACGTTGCAGTTATCTGCCGAACAGGCTGCTCGCATCAGGGAAATGACGGTCATCACCTCCAGCCTGATGATGAGTCTGACCGTCGATGAGAGCGATCTTTCTGTGCATCTGGTAGGACGAAAAATCAATAAACGGGAATGGGCTGGCAACGCGTCTGCATGGCATGACACACCAGCAGTTGCTCGTGATTTATCACACGGACTTTCCTTTGCTGAGCAGGTAGTTTCTGAAGCACATTCCGCAATAGTGATTCTCGACAGCCGGGGGAATATCCAACGCTTCAATCGGTTATGTGAAGATTACACAGGGTTGAACGAACACGACGTCATTGGCCAAAGCGTGTTTAAACTGTTTATGAGCCGTCGTGAAGCTGCGGCATCCAGGCGCAATAACCGTGTATTTTTTCGAAGCGGCAATGCATATGAAGTCGAACTGTGGATACCAACACGTAAAGGCCAGCGGCTGTTTCTGTTTCGCAATAAATTTGTCCACAGCGGCAGTGGCAAAAACGAGATTTTTTTAATCTGTTCCGGCACCGACATTACCGAAGAGCGCCGCGCTCAGGAGCGACTGCGTATTCTGGCAAATACCGACAGTATCACCGGACTGCCGAATCGTAACGCAATGCAGGAGTTAATCGATCACGCTATTAATCAGGCAGATAACAATAAAGTTGGGGTCGTGTATCTTGATTTGGATAATTTTAAAAAGGTCAACGACGCCTATGGGCATTTGTTTGGTGACCAGTTATTACGCGACGTGTCATTGGCTATTTTAAGCTGTCTCGAACATGACCAGGTGTTGGCGCGTCCAGGTGGCGATGAGTTTCTGGTACTGGCATCCAACACCTCACAAAGCGCGCTGGAAGCAATGGCATCACGAATTTTGACCCGCTTACGGCTCCCCTTTCGCATTGGTTTAATTGAAGTTTATACCAGCTGTTCAGTAGGTATTGCACTCTCTCCCGAACATGGTTCGGACAGCGCGGCTATTATTCGTCACGCCGACACAGCAATGTACACAGCAAAGGAAGGCGGACGAGGACAATTTTGCGTTTTTACCCCAGAAATGAATCAACGGGTATTTGAATATCTCTGGCTGGATACCAACTTGCGTAAAGCACTGGAAAACGATCAGTTGGTTATTCACTATCAACCGAAAATCACCTGGCGTGGCGAAGTGCGCAGTCTGGAAGCACTAGTACGTTGGCAGTCACCTGAACGTGGGTTGATTCCACCGTTGGACTTCATTTCCTACGCAGAAGAGTCAGGGCTAATTGTGCCTTTAGGCCGTTGGGTGATTCTCGATGTCGTACGCCAGGTGGCGAAGTGGCGGGATAAAGGCATTAACCTGCGAGTGGCGGTAAACATTTCTGCACGTCAGCTCGCCGATCAAACCATTTTCACCGCCCTGAAACAGGTTCTCCAGGAACTCAATTTTGAATACTGCCCTATTGATGTTGAATTGACAGAGAGTTGTCTGATTGAGAATGATGAACTGGCACTGTCTGTTATTCAACAATTTAGCCAACTAGGTGCGCAAGTGCATCTGGATGATTTTGGTACCGGCTACTCTTCACTTTCGCAACTGGCGCGCTTTCCGATCGATGCCATCAAACTTGACCAGGTTTTTGTTCGAGATATTCACAAACAACCTGTCTCGCAGTCACTGGTTCGGGCAATCGTCGCTGTGGCCCAGGCATTGAATCTTCAGGTGATCGCCGAAGGTGTAGAGAGTGCAAAGGAAGATGCTTTTTTAACCAAGAATGGGATCAATGAGCGGCAAGGATTTTTGTTTGCCAAACCGATGCCCGCCGTCGCCTTCGAACGCTGGTATAAACGCTATCTGAAGCGCGCATAAGTAGATGAATATATATACTTAGCGCTATATTCCGTCATTATATATCGTATTCCCGGATGATAATTAGCCGTTGCTGTTAAACACTTCTCTTTTAGCGGCAATTTTTGCATTATTCATTTTCCCCCTTTTGCTATAAGGATGTCCTTGATGTCTGAATTTGATGCCCAGCGCGTTGCCGAACGTATTGATATTGTGTTAGATATCCTTGTGGCAGGCGATTACCACTCTGCGATCCATAATCTCGAGATTCTTAAAGCAGAACTCTTGCGCCAGGTTGCTGAATCTACGCCAGACATCCCGAAGGCACCGTGGGAGATTTAACAATCGTGCCTTCAGGTTTTCCTATTTGAGGATGCCCGGCGCGTCAGTATTTTTTATTAAGTATTATAACGTTATAAGAATTACAGCGATGAATTCCCGACAACAAACTATTCTACAGATGGTCATTGACCAGGGTCAGGTTAGCGTAACCGATCTGGCAAAAGCCACTGGAGTTTCTGAAGTTACCATTCGCCAGGATCTCAACACCCTCGAAAAACTGAGTTACCTCCGCCGTGCACATGGCTTTGCAGTTTCGCTTGATAGTGATGACGTCGAAACCCGTATGATGAGCAACTATACGCTGAAGCGTGAACTCGCCGAGTTTGCCGCGTCACTGGTTCAACCGGGCGAAACCATCTTTATCGAAAATGGCAGCAGCAATGCCCTGCTCGCCCGGACTCTGGGGGAGCAGAAGAAAAATGTCACTATCATCACGGTCAGCAGCTACATCGCGCATTTGCTGAAAGACGCGCCTTGTGAAGTTATTTTGCTCGGTGGCGTGTACCAGAAAAAAAGCGAAAGTATGGTTGGCCCGTTGACACGCCAGTGCATCCAACAGGTACATTTCAGCAAAGCATTTATTGGTATTGATGGCTGGCAACCTGAAACTGGATTCACCGGTCGCGATATGATGCGTACCGATGTGGTGAATGCCGTGCTGGAAAAAGAGTGCGAAGCGATAGTCCTGACTGACAGCTCGAAATTTGGTGCTGTACATTCATACTCCATCGGTCCCGTTGAGCGATTCAATCGCGTGATTACCGATTCGAAAATACGCGCCAGCGATCTGATGCATCTTGAGCACAGTAAACTCACCGTTCACGTCGTTGACATTTAACCATTTCCCTTCTCTACGGATGATTTGCAGTTTGGCAAATCATCCGCTCTAAGATGATTCCTGGTTGATAATTAAGACTATTTACCTGTTATTAACACTCTTAAGATATAAAATTATTATCAGCGATATAACAGGAAGTCATTATCACCTGCGTGATATAACCCTGCGCGCGAGCGGATTTCACGGAATAATTTCACCCAGCTTATTCTTAGCTATTATAGTTATAGAGAGCTTACTTCCGTGAATCATAAATTCAGGAGAGAGTATTATGTTTGTAACGAGCAAAAAAATGACCGCGGCTGTTCTGGCAATTACCCTGGCAATGTCTCTGAGTGCCTGTTCTAACTGGTCTAAACGGGACCGCAACACCGCAATCGGCGCGGGTGCAGGGGCATTAGGCGGTGCAGTACTGACCGATGGCAGTACGTTGGGTACATTAGGTGGCGCAGCTGTCGGTGGTGTTATTGGTCACCAGGTCGGTAAATAATCGTAAATAAATGTCGATTATCGACTCGCAATTATAATACGCTTGATTCTGTTCAGTACGAAATAACTGAATAATACACACAGTAAAATATTCGAAAGCCACGGATATATCCGTGGCTTTTTATGTTAACCGCCTGCGAGTTTTACCTTCATCCCTTTCGCTTCAAGCAGTGATTTTAATAGATCGCGCTTATCGCCCTGGATTTCAATAACTCCATCTTTAACTGCTCCGCCGCAGCCGCATTTTTTCTTCAGTTCCGCTGCAAGTTTTGTCAGTTCGGCATCATCGAGATCGATACCGGTAATCAGGCAAACGCCCTTACCTTTACGTCCACTGGTCTGACGCTGAATACGCACCACACCATCGCCTTTAGGGCGTACTGGGGCCGCTTTGGGCTCATCAATACGCCCGGTTTCTGTTGAGTAGACCAGACGGCTGTTGGAATCACTCATCATGCACTCCGCTGTAAAGAGGCGTTGATCGCTTTCAGCGTCTGCGCTGGATCTACCGATTGCGTTACCGGGCGACCAATCACCATATAATCAACACCAGCCGCCAACGCCTGTTCTGGCGTCATAATGCGGCGCTGGTCACCTGCTTCACTCCCCTGCGGACGAATGCCCGGTGTAACCAGTTTGAACTCCTGACCGAATACCTGTTTAAAGCGCACAGCTTCCTGAGCAGAACACACCACACCATCAAGGCCACATTTTTGCGTCAGTGCCGCCAGACGTTCTGCATAATCTGCAGGTGACAGTGTCACGCCAAGATCGGCCAGGTCGCTGGCTTCCATGCTGGTCAACACTGTCACAGCAATCAAAAGCGGTGCATCTTTGCCATACGGAACCAGTGCCTCACGCGCTGCGGTCATCATACGCGCCCCACCAAAGGCATGAACATTCACCATCCACACGCCTAAGTCAGCTGCAGCAGCGACAGCGTGCGCTGCAGTGTTGGGGATATCGTGGAATTTCAGGTCAAGAAAGATATCAAAACCACGCTGTTGAAGTTCGCGCACAAACTGTGGCCCAAACAATGTAAACATCTCTTTGCCGACCTTCAGACGACAATCGCGTGGGTCGATCTTGTCGACAAAGGCCAGCGCGGCATCACGATTATGATAATCAAGGGCAACAACCACAGGAGAATTCGTAACAGCGCGGGAAGAAGATGAAGCAGTTAACGTCATGACCAGACCTTCTTGATGATGGGCACCGGAAGTGGCGCGAAACAGGTAAACGGCGAGCATTCTACCCGTGGAAATAAAAAATTAACAGTTGCGATTTCTCCCCTGGCAGGCTTTTTCTGCGCCGTCGTTGCCGGAGCACAATGGGACATCAATAACTAGTATGTTGTAACTAAAGTCGGTTTTTTTAAAAAATTACAGGCCATCAAGACCGCGAATCGGTTTAATAGTTGACCAGGCACGACAAGACGGACAATGCCAGTAGAGGGTGTATGCGGTAAAACCACATTTCTGGCAGCGATAACGAGGCTTACTACGTACCTTCTCGCCAACCATGTCACGCAGCACCATCAGGCTCTCTTTGGCACGCCCTTCTTCCGCTTCATTTAAGTGGTAATCCATTAACTTATGGAACACACGCATGGTCGGATGACGCTGAAGCTGGCGCGTAATATAGACCTGTGCAGCCTCACTACCGTCGCGCGCTTCGATGATATCCGCAAGCATCAATTCAGCATCGGCGCCGGTGTTCTCTTCCACCGCGCGCTGCAGGAATTCTGCCCATTCGGCAGTTTTACCCAACTGCTGATAGCAGGTTTGCAACATTTCCAGCGTTTCGCTGACCAGTTCTCTGTCCTGGGATATCACGCGTTGCAAACTTTCGACGGCTTTGGCGTATTCTCCTTTCGCCATAAACACGCGTCCCATCATGATGGATACGCGGGCGCTGTTTTTATCTGCCGCCGCCCCTTTTTTTAGCAAGGTCATGGCACGATCGAGATCGTCGCTGGCCATATGCTGCAGGGCTAACTCACAGTAGAAATGGGCAATTTCGACGCGCTGTTTATCTTTACCCAGCTTCACCAGGCGTTCGGCAACATCAATTGCTTTCTGCCACTCGCTGGTAGCCTGGTAGATTTGTAGCAACTGTTGCAGCGCGCCAATGCGGAAGTCAGTTTCATCGGTCAGCTGATTGAACATGTCTTCCGCGCGGTCGTATAACCCAGCGGCCATGTAATCACGCCCCAGTTGTTGAATCGCCAACAGACGCTGTTCATAGGTCAGCGAGGCGCTTTCCATTAGGGTCTGATGGATGCGAATAGCGCGATCAACTTCGCCACGCGAACGGAACAGGTTTCCGAGCGTAAGGTGGGCTTCAACGGTGCCTGTATCCTCTTTAAGCATATCGAGAAACAGGTCTACCGCTTTATCCTGTTGATTACTAAGCAGGAAGTTAACCCCCGCTACGTAATCACGCGACAAGCGGTTGGCTTCATCTTGCTTGTTTTGTTGCGCACTTCTGCGGCCCATATACCAGCCATAGGCAGCGGCTACAGGCAAAAGCAGAAACAACAACTCCAGCATAGAAAGTTATTCCTTCGCCACTGACGAGTGCGGCGCTACAGCCACGTCAGTCGCGGGTGAAAGCTGGTTTTCCAGTCGCTTTATTTTACGTTCAGCGCGCGCCAGGGAAACACGAACTCGCAGCCAGAACAGGCCACAAATCAACCAACCGATAGCAAACCCCGCAGCAAACAATACCGCCAGCAATGTGGAAATACGGTACTCCCCTTGCGCTAACAGATAATTAAACGTCACCTGTTGATCGTTCTGCGCACCCAACGTGACCGAAATCACGAAGATCGCTAACACCAGTAAGAAAATGAGTAAATATTTCACATTACTTCCCGTTATGTGGTTAGAGCGAATAAATTATGGTCAACTTACCGCAATAGCCCTTTAAAGTACCATTTTCGCGCCGTCTGCGAAATGGCATCCACGCGCATTGTTGATGATTTAAGGGCTAAATTCGGAAAATCAACCAGCGTTAACTTTCTTGTTCTCGTTGCGCTATTTCGCGATTTTCTTCCGCAGGTGGTGTTAATGGCCCACAAATTCGTTGCGCAAGCCACGTTGCCACCGCCACCAGCGCCCACGAAATCAACGTAGCTACTACCAGATCGCGTGGCCAATGCATCCCGAGCAGCAGGCGGCTTCCCATGACTCCCGTTGCCCAGACCAGCAAGATAGCAATGGTTAACGTTCGCCGACGCGGCCACAGCAAACCAACGGCTAGCAGTGCCCAACTGGCAGCAAACATCGTGTGACCGGAAGGAAAGGCAAACCCCGTCTCTTTCTGCCAGTGTGAACGCAAATATTGTGGGATATTTTTCTCTTCAGCCAACTGTTCTTTCACTAAATTTCCGCGTTCTGCTCGCTTTAAAGTGTAGAACTCATCAACCGGAATATGATGTGTTTTTTCCAGCCAGATAACAAAAGGTCGTGGTTCCTGGACTTTGTCTTTGATCCAGGATTTAACGCCTTGTCCCACAAGGATTGCGGCCGCCAGAATGGCAAATAATACAAAGGCAGCCTTAATGCGAAAACGCAGACACCAGAGAAACCAGCCGAATAAAATCAAATGTGTAATGACGCCCCAGGGCTGGGTGACAGTTTCAGTAACCCAAAAAGCCGCTTTTAGTAGCCAACTTTGTTCTCCAGGTTGCCAACGCCAGCCAGAAATCCATACGGCTACTGGCATGACAAGCAATAGTGCAGCTCCCACTGCGGTACGTCGGGCAATCGAACGCATGGCCTCTCCTTTTTGATAAGTCCCACAATCATAACTGAAAACGCCAGTTCCAGGAAAAATTGACAGATTTGTGCCATTCCGTGAACGATCGACGCGTCGTGATTAGGTGAACCCCTTCTCGTTATGGCAAAATAAGCCAATACAGAACCAGCATTATCTGGAGAATTTCATGCAGCTTAAACGTGTGGCAGAAGCCAAACTGCCAACCCCATGGGGCGATTTCCTGATGGTGGGATTTGAAGAACTGGCAACCGGACACGATCATGTCGCGCTAGTCTATGGCGATATTTCCGGGCATACCCCGGTACTTGCGCGCGTCCATTCCGAATGTCTGACCGGTGACGCCCTGTTCAGCTTGCGCTGCGATTGTGGCTTCCAGCTCGAAGCGGCATTGACGCAAATTGCCGAGGAAGGCCGTGGTATTTTGCTGTATCACCGTCAGGAAGGTCGTAACATTGGTCTGCTGAATAAAATCCGCGCTTACGCACTGCAGGATCAAGGTTACGATACCGTAGAGGCTAACCACCAGTTAGGCTTCGCCGCTGATGAGCGCGACTTCACTCTTTGCGCTGATATGTTCAAACTCCTTGGCGTCAATGAAGTCCGCTTGTTAACCAATAACCCGAAAAAAGTCGAAATTCTGACCGAAGCGGGGATTAATATTGTTGAACGCGTACCATTGATTGTAGGTCGTAACCCCAATAACGAACATTATCTCGATACCAAAGCCGAGAAAATGGGCCATTTGCTGAACAAATAACCCTCTTGCATTGTGTAATTAGTTTGCTTGCCGGAAGCAAAATAACCGGCAAGCAAATACTTGTTACTTCAACATATTACGAATGACATAATGCAAAATGCCGTCGTTCTGGTAGTAGGTCAACTCCGTCGCGGTGTCGATACGACAACGGCAGGGTACGACCTCCTGGCTACCATCCGCGCGCGTAAGCGTCACCGGAACCGTCGCACCGGGTTGTAGATTTTGCAGATCGCCAATATCAATCTTCTCTTCCCCGGTTAGTCCTAACGTTTTACGCGTTACGCCTTGCGGAAATTCCAGCGGCAGGATGCCCATGCCAATTAAATTCGAACGGTGAATTCGTTCAAACGATTCGGCAATCACCACACGAATTCCAAGCAGACGAGGACCTTTTGCCGCCCAGTCACGGCTTGAGCCTGATCCATACTCTTTCCCGGCAATCACCGCCAGCGGCGTTTGTTCCTGCTTATAGCGCATCGCAGCATCATAAATAGAGACTACGTCGCTGTCAGGTAAATGCCGCGTCATCCCCCCTTCAACGCCAGGCACCATTTCATTACGGATGCGAATATTGGCGAAGGTGCCGCGCATCATCACTTCATGGTTACCACGCCGCGAACCGTAGGAGTTAAAGTCTTTTCGCTCAACACCCCGACCTTGTAGATATCGACCCGCTGGGCTGTCGGGCTTAATACTGCCCGCCGGAGAGATATGGTCAGTGGTGACTGAATCCCCCAGCATTGCGAGGATCCGCGCACCGTGAATATCTTCCACTGGTGCTGGTGTTGCCTGCATTTCATCAAAGAAAGGCGATAAGCGAATATAGGTTGAGTCCTCCTGCCAACCGTAGGTATCGGATCGTGTGACGTTAATTTCCTTCCACTCTGCTGTGCCTTCAAAAACTTCTGCGTACTCTTTGCGGAACATTTCTGTGGAGACTTGTTCTACCGCACGGGCAATTTCTTGTGCCGATGGCCAGATATCTTTCAGATATACCGGATCGCCTTTACGATCATGGCCGATAGGCTCAGAAGCCAGGTTGATATTCATATTTCCCGCCAGCGCATAGGCAACCACCAGCGGCGGCGAGGCCAGCCAGTTGGTTTTAACCAGCGGATGGATACGGCCTTCAAAGTTACGGTTGCCGGACAGCACTGCACCGACGGTTAAATCGCCTTTTTTGATTGCCGTTTCGATAGGATCGGGCAGCGGCCCAGAGTTACCAATACAGGTGGTACAACCGTATCCCACAAGGTTAAACCCCAGTTCGTCGAGATACGGTGTCAATTTCGCTTTTGCCAGATAATCAGAAACAACTTTCGAGCCTGGTGCCAGCGACGCTTTGACCCACGGTTGCCGCTTGAGGCCAAGAATTACGGCTTTTTTCGCCAGCAAGCCTGCAGCCATCAGCACACTTGGGTTAGAGGTGTTGGTGCACGAGGTTATCGCAGCAATGACCACAGCGCCATCAGGTAACTGATACTGATGTCCGTTCATAACATAATCGACCGGCTGGCGATCTTTATGCGTGGCATTCACTTCCAGTTCGTTACTGGCGGCAAATGCTTTTGGTACATCGGGCAGTGCAACGCGATCCTGTGGGCGTTTTGGCCCTGCCAGGCTCGCTTCAACGTCATTCATATCCAGTTCTAACGTACTGGTAAAAATCGGTTCATCGCCCGGGTTACGCCACATGCCCTGCGCTTTGGCATATTTTTCGACCAACTCAACCTGATCTTCGCTGCGCCCGCTTAAACGCATGTAATCGAGGGTTACAGCATCGATTGGGAAGAAGCCACAGGTGGCACCATATTCTGGCGACATATTGGCAATGGTGGCGCGATCCGCCAGCGGTAGTGAATCCAGACCATCACCATAAAATTCGACGAATTTCCCCACCACGCCATGTTTGCGCAGCATTTGGGTAACAGTGAGAACCAGGTCTGTGGCGGTAATACCTTCACGTAATTTACCGGTAAGTTTAAAGCCCACTACGTCCGGGATAAGCATGGAAACCGGCTGGCCTAACATTGCGGCTTCTGCTTCGATCCCACCCACGCCCCACCCCAGCACGCCAAGGCCGTTGATCATAGTGGTGTGCGAGTCAGTACCAACGAGTGTATCCGGATAAGCAATCCATTCACCGTCCTGCAATTCACTCCACACTGCTTTGCCGAGATATTCGAGGTTAACCTGATGGCAAATGCCTGTGCCTGGCGGCACGACGCTAAACCGACTGAACGCTTGCTTTCCCCATTTCAGGAACACATAACGTTCGTGGTTGCGCTCCATTTCCAGGCGTACGTTTTCTTCAAATGCCTCATCATCACCAAAACGATCGACGGTCACCGAGTGGTCAATGACCAGGTCGACCGGTGAGAGCGGGTTAACCTTTGCAGTATCGCCGCCGAGGCGTTTAACCGCTTCGCGCATTGCCGCCAGATCAACAACGGCAGGTACGCCGGTAAAATCCTGCATCAGCACCCTTGCCGGGCGGTAGGCAATTTCACGGTCAGCATGGGCATTTTTCAGCCATCCTGCCAGCGCGTGGATATCCTCTTCGGTAACCGAGTTACCATCCTGCCAGCGCAGCAGGTTTTCGAGCAAAACTTTGAGTGACTTGGGTAGACGGGTGATATCGCCCAGTGATTTAGCAGCAAGCGGCAGGCTGTAGTAGTGGTAAGTTTTATCTTTGGCCTGCAACGTGTCCTTACTGGCTTCTCGTAGGGTTGACGACATAGCTCCTCCTTAATGACAGGGTTGCGAAGCCCTGATTCTCTTCAGGGTGAATATTAAAGATAACACAAACATCGCGTAACGATTTGATAACAACCCAAATTGATAAAAGAGGAGAAACCTTGTGGCAAAGCAAATGACAACCCCGCCGCAGCGGGGTCAAGGATCAGTGAGTAATGATCCAGAGGAGTTCGGCCCAGAAGAGCATCGACAGAGAAAACGCGCCCATCCAGGACCAATATTTCATATTTGTGTTGATCATAGGCTACACCCTTAACGGTTATTATTTTGTGTTGAGATAACTCAAGCTGTTATTGCTGCGGTGTATTAAAAGCCCTTTAATTCATTAAAAATGGGTAATAAGAATGATGATAATTATTGTTTCGGCTGATCATCTTCAGCAAACAGTTCTATAAAGGCTTGCTGCTGCGATGTTAGTTGCCAGTCGTCTGGAATAACGACGGAACATTCCCGTTTCGTTTCTGTTTCATTGTCACTATGCTGGCATAATGGTGACGACTCCAGTTGCTCCTGACCGACCATAGTTATCCCCACACTTTCCAAATCAGCAGTGCGACAACCACCCAGAAAAGTGCAGAACCAAGAAAAACCGCCAGCCAGGCTTTACGTTTTAATTCAGGATCGCGGCGGGGTTCCTGATTTCCAGAAGGCATTGCTAACCTCATATAATCGCCATCACTTATCAGCAAGACGTTGAACGATTGGTGTAATTAATCATACGATGAGACAAATCCTAAAGAAACTTTAGTCAAAAATCCAGCGAATTTACGAATCGTCTCCAGTGAATAATTCAATCTTTTGACCTGAAATAGATATTTGAAAACTGGAGTTTGCGAGGCGGGTAATTAGACACTACTTTACAGGTAATTTACCCTATAAATATGAGGGATAAAAATATTGTGCACGGTATAGAAATAAGTAACAAAAGAGAATATATTCCGGCACCTTCGCTACATAAAAGGTGCCGAAAATAACGCAAGAAATTATTTTTCCGGCAGTTTTATATCTTTAAACATGACCTCAATTTCTTCATTAGAGCGCAATGCGACAGCCGCATCAACGACATCACGCGTTAAATGCGGTGCAAAACGCTGAATGAAATCATACATATAACTGCGCAAGAAAGTACTACGGCGAAAACCAATTTTGGTTGTACTGTGGCTGAAGATATCGTGAGCATCAACAC
The DNA here is from genome assembly GCF_022354085.1 of Shigella dysenteriae. Classification (NCBI taxonomy): domain Bacteria; kingdom Pseudomonadati; phylum Pseudomonadota; class Gammaproteobacteria; order Enterobacterales; family Enterobacteriaceae; genus Shigella; species Shigella dysenteriae. The sequence continues at coordinate 2,151,981 of NZ_CP055055.1, read as the reverse complement.
GCACAAGGTCGGGATCGGCGACCGGATCCACCGCCATGCTGGCAATGACCCCTACCCCCAGCCCTAACCGGACGTAAGTTTTAATGACGTCAGCATCCGTTGCCGTGAAGACGATACGCGGCGTTAACCCTGCGCGGTTAAAGGCAGTATCCAGTTCTGAACGTCCGGTAAAGCCGAAGGTATATGTCACCAACGGATATTGCGCCAGTTCTTCAATGGTAATGGCTTTTTTGCCTGCCAGCGGGTGATCCGGAGTGACTACAATAGCCCGATTCCAGTGGTAGCACGGTAACATCACTAAATCTTCATACAGATGCAGCGCTTCTGTGGCGATAGCGAAATCAGCATTGCCTTTAGAGACGGCATCAGCAATTTGTGTCGGCGAGCCCTGGTGCATATGCAAAGAAACGCGGGGATAACGCTCAATAAAGCCTTTGATAACGTTTGGTAACGCGTAGCGTGCCTGGGTATGCGTGGTGGCGATATACAGCGAGCCTTTATCCGGCCAGGTGTGCTCACCGGCAACCGATTTTATGGCATCGACTTTCGACAGGACTTCGCGAGCGATACGAATTATTTCTTGTCCTGCTGGCGTTACCTGCGTCAGGTGCTTGCCGCTTCGGGAAAAAATTTGAATGCCTAGCTCGTCTTCCAGCATTCTGACTTGTTTACTGATCCCGGGTTGTGATGTGTAAAGTCCTTCCGCTGTTGATGAGACATTCAGGTTATGATTGACCACCTCAACAATATAGCGAAGTTGTTGTAATTTCATGTTAAACCATCCACTTAGACGCCATCAGAACATCGTTTTTTCGTCACACCTGGCGGGTGACTAATACGATTTAATAATAAAAAAGGTGCTAACTATAACCACTATATCATTTATAGCCTTAGTGTATAGGTTTGAAGAAAAAATAATATGCAATAAAAAAGGGCCGCTTTCGCGACCCTTTGTTTATAAAAACCTGACAGAATTAAAGGTTATTTTTTTCCTTCAACCCATTTGCCATCAACATAAAATGCTGACCAGCCAGTCGCCTTTCCGTCTTTTTCCGAAGAGACATATTGCTGTTTGGTTTTACGGCTAAAGCGAACCATGGTCTTATTACCTTCCGGATCCTGCTGTGGCGCATCGGCCAGATAACGCAGTTTTTCCGGCAGACGGTCGCGAAAGCGATAAAGCTCTTCCACCAGTGGCGCACGCGTTTCACGCGATTTCGGGAAAGTGTTGGCAGCCAGGAACACACCGGCAGCACCGTCACGCAGCACGAAATAGGCATCTGATTTTTCGCACGGCAGCTCCGGTAATGGTACCGGATCTTCTTTCGGTGGAGCCACTTCGCCGTTACGTAAAATCTTACGCGTGTTTTTACACTCTTCGTTGGTGCAGGCCATATATTTACCGAAACGCCCCATTTTCAGGTGCATTTCAGAACCACATTTTTCACACTCAACGATCGGGCCGTCATAACCTTTAATGCGGAATTCGCCCTCTTCGATCTCGTAACCGTCGCAGGTTGGGTTATTACCACAGACATGCAACTTACGTTTCGGATCGATGAGATAGCTGTCCATCGCCGTGCCGCATTTCGGGCAACGACGTTTTGCGCGCAGCGCGTTGGTTTCAGCGTCTTCGCCTTCCAGCACGTTCAGCACTTCGTTTTCCGGCACCAGGTTAATGGTTGTTTTGCAACGCTCTTTCGGCGGCAGCGCATAGCCAGAACAGCCAAGGAATACCCCGGTGCTCGCTGTGCGAATACCCATTTTGCGACCACAGGTCGGGCAGTCGATGCTGGTCAGAACCATCTGGTTCGGACGCATACCCCCCTCTTCCGGATCTTTTTCAGCTTTATCTAACTGCTGAGTGAAATCCGAGAAGAAGTGATCCAGTACAGCTTTCCACTCTGCTTCGTGATTTGCCACCTGGTCGAGGCTGTTTTCCATCTGCGCGGTGAAGTCGTAGTTCATTAACTCGCGGAAATTCTCTTCCAGGCGGTCGGTGACGATTTCGCCCATTTTTTCCGCATAGAAACGACGGTTTTCTACACGCACATAGCCACGATCCTGAATGGTCGAAATGATCGACGCATAGGTAGACGGACGACCGATACCGCGTTTTTCAAGTTCTTTAACCAGCGATGCTTCACTGAAACGGGCTGGCGGTTTGGTAAAGTGCTGGGCTGGTGTCAGTTCAACGAGCGTCAGAGCATCGCCTTTATCGACTGCCGGTAAGATACGATCTTCATCGCCTTTACGCAGTGCAGGCATCACTTTTGTCCAGCCATCAAAGCGCAAAATACGACCGCGTGCTTTCAGGCGGAAATCGCCCGCACCAACGGTCAGCGTCGTGGAGTCATATTTCGCTGGGGTCATCTGGCAAGCAACGAACTGACGCCAGATCAACTGGTACAGTTTCTGCGCATCTGCTTCCATATCCTTCAACGATTCCGCCATCACATTGACGTCAGAAGGACGAATCGCTTCGTGCGCTTCCTGTGAGTTTTCTTTGCTGGCGTACTGATTCGGACTTTCCGGCAGATATTTCTTACCAAAATTATCGCTGATATAACCGCGAACCATATTTACCGCGTCCTGACTCAGGTTAGTAGAGTCGGTACGCATGTAAGTGATATAGCCTGCTTCATACAAACGCTGCGCCATCATCATGGTTTTTTTCACGCCAAATCCAAGACGGGTGCTGGCAGCTTGTTGCAGCGTAGAGGTAATAAAAGGAGCGCCAGGTTTACTGGTTGTCGGTTTGTCTTCACGTTCCAGCACGCTGTAGCGCGCTTTTTCCAGCAGACTTACCGCAGCCTGAGTTTGTTCTTTGTTGACCGGACGGAACGGTTTGTCGTTCTGATGAGTCACCTGCAACGCCAACGCTTCACCAGATGGCGTGGTCGTGCTGGCATCGACTTCCCAGAACTCTTCCGGCACGAACGCTTTAATTTCACGCTCACGCTCGACCACCAGACGAACCGCCACCGACTGCACACGACCGGCAGACAGACCACGAGCGATCTTTTTCCATAGCAGCGGCGAAACCATATACCCCACCACGCGGTCCATAAAGCGACGCGCCTGCTGGGCATTAACACGATCAATATTCAGCTCACCCGGTTTGTTAAATGCCTGGCGGATCGCGTTTTTAGTAATTTCGTTAAACACCACTCGGCTATAGCGCGCATCATCCCCCCCAATAACTTCCCGCAGGTGCCATGCAATGGCTTCCCCTTCGCGGTCAAGGTCGGTTGCGAGATAGATGTGGTCGGCTTTTTCAGCCAGTTGTTTCAGTTCAGAGACGACCTTCTCTTTACCAGGCAACACTTCATAGTGCGCCTCCCAATTGTGCCACGGGTCAACCCCCATACGGTTGACGAGAGCGCCACGTTCATCCTTTTTAGGCTTTTTAGCCGTCTTGGTGGAGGTAGAGTCGGCACTCTTTTTGGCAGCTGAGCCACTGGTCGGCAAATCGCGGATGTGACCGACGCTGGATTTCACCACGTAGTCACTACCCAGATACTTGTTGATCGTTTTGGCTTTTGCCGGGGACTCAACGATGACAAGAGCTTTACCCATATTCACCTTACCTAATTTGATTCTTCCAGGAATGCGTCGCACGTTGATAAACCTTCCACTGGCAACGAGTTACCGATATGGACTCGCTCTCTGCGGATATCAACCCCTTGTCGTGACTCTGTTCACGAAAATTCAGGTGACTGAGTTAACAGGTCTTGGCCTACAGGCGCTATAGCACGACGGAATTTTGGTCGAATGTCAAGCAAATCTATTGCCAGATTGACGAAAGCGTCACACTGTACCTGATAAAATCCGATACGCAACTTTATTAGCATGCAAAATCCAAAGTTGCCAGTAAGGCGCTCTTGCCACCAGCGTGGTATATTTGTCTGCAAGCCATGCCTGGCGTAGACTAATGTCCTTGTTTAAGGAGTAAATAATGAACAAAGAGACACAACCCATCGACCGCGAAACGCTGTTGAAAGAGGCCAACAAAATCATTCGTGAGCATGAGGATACGCTCGCAGGGATTGAAGCCACCGGCGTCACGCAGCGTAATGGCGTGCTGGTATTTACCGGCGACTACTTTTTAGATGAACAAGGATTGCCAACAGCCAAAAGCACCGCGGTGTTTAATATGTTCAAACACCTGGCCCATGTGCTTTCAGAAAAATATCACCTGGTTGATTAAAGCAAAACGCGAGGTCTTACCCTCGCGTTTGTCTTTTACATCAATGGCTTTTGCCCCCGCTGCCACCAGCGTAACAACAATCGATCGGCGCTCTCTGCCGCGCTGCCGGTGAATCGGTCAATGAGTCGTTTACGCTGCATATAGCGTACATTGACCACTTCTCGGCCTTCCATCAGGCTAAGAATAACTTCATCACTGGTGTTGATTTCATCAACCAGGCCTTTCTCTACCGCCTGTTGTCCGTACCAGTGTTCACCCGTTGCCACCTGTTCAATATCCAGAGACGGACGCATACGCTTCACAAAATCTTTAAATAACTGATGCGTTTCGTTCAGCTCTTCGCGGAATTTCTCCCGCCCTTCTTCGGTATTTTCACCCAGCAAGGTCAGCGTACGCTTATACTGCCCGGCGGTGTGAAGTTCGATATCAATATCTTTGCTTTTCAGGAAGCGGTTAAAGTTGGGCATTTGCGCCACCACCCCAATGGAACCCACAATAGCAAACGGTGCGGAAACAATTTTGTCCGCCACACAGGCCATCATGTAACCGCCGCTGGCAGCGACTTTGTCTACCGTAACAGTTAAAGGGATGTTTTTATCACGCAGACGCTGCAGCTGCGAAGCCGCCAACCCGTAACCATGCACCATGCCACCAGGGCTTTCCAGACGTAGTACAACCTGATCCTGCGGTTTGAATGCTGCGAGTACAGCCGTTATCTCTTCACGTAGCGAGTTCACTTCATGGGCGTCCATGCTGCCTTTAAAATCCAGCACCCAGACGCGGGGTTTACTGTCAGTTGCCACCTCTCCCAGTTTGGCTTTCGCTTTTGCTGCTTTCGCTTCTTGCTTATGCTTTTTCTTCTGCGCTTTGTGCCACTGTTTTTGCTGATGTGAGTCCATCAGCGCCGCGGCCAGTTCTTCTTTCATCTCCTTATACTGTTCGCTGAGATTGTTGACCCGTAACTCGCCACGCTGGCGTTTATTACGTTGAGCAACATTGACAATAATGGCGGCAATCGCCGCAATCGCTAGCACAACGGTAACGATTTTCGCCAAAAACAAACCATATTCAGACAACAATTCCACGAGTCCCCACCTTGGTTAAACAACGCTTTGGCTCACAGTTTACAACAGGCATGTTAAGCCGTCTCGCAGAGATGTTATTGCAGCGAAAGTATGACAAAGTATCCATTTTGCGGTGTTATCGCCCCAGGCTGATTGAAATGCCCTTCTGTTTCAGGCATAAAGCCCCAAAGTCATAAAGTACACTGGCAGCGCGACAGACAACGTCGTTGAGGAGTAGCCATGCATTACCAGCCAAAACAAGATTTACTCAATGATCGCATTATCCTGGTGACGGGAGCCAGTGATGGTATTGGTCGTGAAGCCGCGATGACGTATGCACGCTATGGTGCGACAGTGATTCTGTTGGGCCGTAATGAAGAAAAATTACGTCAGGTAGCCAGCCACATAAACGAAGAAACTGGGCATCAGCCACAGTGGTTTATTCTCGATTTGCTGACCTGCAGGTCCGAAGATTGCCAACAACTGGCACAGCGCATTGCCGTTAATTATCCGCGTCTGGATGGTGTTTTGCATAATGCCGGATTGCTCGGCGATGTTTGTCCAATGAGCGAACAAAATCCACAGGTCTGGCAGGACGTCATACAGGTCAACGTTAATGCCACCTTTATGCTCACCCAGGCACTGCTTCCTTTATTACTCAAATCGGACGCCGGTTCACTGGTCTTTACTTCATCAAGCGTTGGACGTCAGGGACGAGCCAACTGGGGCGCATATGCAGCGTCGAAATTTGCCACCGAAGGGATGATGCAGGTACTGGCCGATGAATATCAGCAGCGCCTGCGCGTCAACTGCATTAACCCAGGCGGTACGCGCACCGCAATGCGTGCCAGCGCCTTCCCGACCGAAGATCCACAGAAACTTAAAACACCCGCTGATATCATGCCGCTCTACCTCTGGCTGATGGGCGATGACAGCCGCCGTAAAACCGGCATGACCTTTGACGCCCAACCGGGCCGTAAACCAGGAATTTCCCAATGAGTGATGAACGCTACCAACAGCGTCAGCAGCGAGTGAAAGAAAAAGTAGATGCTCGTGTGGCCCAGGCCCAGGATGAACGCGGTATTATCATCGTCTTTACCGGCAATGGAAAAGGCAAAACCACCGCGGCATTTGGTACGGCAACACGCGCAGTTGGTCATGGAAAAAAAGTGGGCGTCGTGCAGTTTATTAAAGGCACCTGGCCTAATGGCGAACGCAATCTGCTGGAGCCACATGGCGTTGAGTTTCAGGTGATGGCAACGGGCTTTACCTGGGATACACAAAACCGCGAGTCTGATACCGCCGCCTGCCGCGAAGTCTGGCAACATGCAAAGCGGATGCTTGCTGATTCCTCACTGGATATGGTTTTGCTTGATGAGCTGACTTATATGGTGGCGTATGACTATTTGCCACTGGAAGAAGTGGTGCAGGCGTTAAATGAACGTCCACATCAACAGACGGTGATTATCACGGGTCGAGGCTGTCACCGGGATATTCTTGAACTGGCGGATACGGTAAGTGAGCTGCGCCCCATCAAACATGCGTTTGATGCCGGTGTTAAGGCGCAAATAGGGATTGATTATTAATCTGTAAAAATGCCGGATATGACGTCCGGCATACTTTGATTAACCGTTATTATTACGTCCGCCAGAACGACGACCGCCGCTCACCTGACTGTGACGTTTCACCGCACGACGAATCTGATTCGCCTTCATGCGACGACGGTCTTTTTCTACAGCGACTTTAGAGCTGGTTTCTGGCGGTAGCTCCACCAGTTCGCGCAGATAGTTAGTCTGGGCGAGGTCCAGCTCCGTCCAGCCACCGCGTGGCAGACCTTTTGGCAGTGGGATATCACCGTAACGAACACGGATCAGGCGGCTCACCTGCACACCAACCGCTTCCCACAGACGACGAACTTCACGGTTACGGCCTTCGGTCAGAGTCACGTTGTACCACTGGTTGATCCCTTCGCCGCCGCTGAACTTGATGGTTTTAAAAGCTGCCGGACCATCTTCCAACTGCACGCCACGACTCAAATCACGCAGTTTCGCGTCGTCAACCTGACCAAATACACGCACGGCATATTCACGTTCAACTTCACGGCTTGGGTGCATTAAACGGTTTGCCAGTTCACCATCGGTGGTGAACAGCAGCAGACCACAGGTATTAACGTCCAAGCGACCCACGGCAATCCAGCGTGCGCCACGCAGTTTTGGCAGACGGTCAAACACCGTTGGACGTCCTTCCGGATCGTTACGGGTACACAACTCACCTTCCGGTTTGTAATAGGCCAGAACGCGACAAATTTGTTCAGCGGACTCACGTACCGAAATCAGGTGACCATCGATACGGATTTTCAATCCAGGGGTAACTTCAACGCGATCGCCGAGTTTAGCAATTTTGCCATCAACACTCACACGACCGGCTTCAATAATAGATTCGATTTCACGGCGAGAACCGTGGCCGGCACGCGCCAGCACTTTCTGTAGCTTTTCGCTCATAGAGCTTCCTTTTGGTGTCGCCTTCCCAGGCGTCTGATATGCTTTTGTGCAACAGTGAGTCAGAACTTACATCTGACTCACTGATAGTAAAGTCTGTTTGAACTCTTCAGGCCTTAAGTAAACGACCCGACGTTTTAACTGGCCTGGCTTTGAGGCGCAACATACTACACTATCTTTATGGTTAAAGCTTGTTTCGATTAACATCAGCTTGATTACCAGCCACCACCGCCTCCGCCACCCGCGCCGCCGCCAGCACCACCACCGGAATAACTTCGCCCCAACAAACTGCTATTGGCCCCCAGACTCAGGTGCATCTGCAATGAGAACAAAACGCCACTACGGGCAATTTCCGGGGCGCGAACAGCCGCTGTGAGTGATGGGGTGATACGTGCTGCCCATTCTCTGCCAAGGTTTGCCGAGACCGCCCAACCTGGCAACGCGTAATCCAGTTTCCGTGTTTCCCCTTTCCGCCGACGCCCACTGTGCGTTGCCGCCTCTTTACGCGCAAGATAGTTAACGATAGCTTCACCGTGGGCATAACGTTGCTGTCCAGTTTGGGTAAACTTTGGCAGAAAAATATACCCCATGCCAGTGAGATAACCGGTCAGGAAAACAGCGCTAAAATAACCCGCTGGCATATACCAGTAAAAGAATACATCTCCGACATTGATATAGAGAGAATAGAAGGCTACGCCTGAACAAATCAGTGGTAAAAACAAAGTGATGATTACACGATTAACGCAAGGCTTGTCATCATCGCGGGCAAACAAAAGCTCAAGGGAACAAAATAAAAAAGGAAGAAGCCAGCAGATCATAATAAACATATCGCCCACCAGACTCATTCCTGCCCAACCTACGGGACTCAGGTTACCGTAGAGAATGACCGCCAATATTGCCATTCCGCCCCATTGCAAAAACGCATCAGGTCGGTAAAACGAAGACTTTTTACGCGGCAGATAAAATTTCTGCATCCGTAAAAATGCCCTGCGTAAGACTCTGTTGCGTCTCCCCGTAAGAACGACCTTATCGCCTTTACGAAATAACGCTTCCAGTAATAACTGCTCTGCGGGCAGTAATACCTCATTATTTCTGGTCGCGCCTTCATTAACACGAATCAGGATTTGCTGGTTCTTGTCAGACTGATCTTCCAGATGAATTTTTCCTTTCACAATCAGATTTACGATATCGGCACAAAACCCTTTATCGTCGTAAACCAGCTTCGCATCGAGACGTAACATGCCGGGCGTGTAATCTGGCGGAATGACATCGGTTTCAATCACATCTACCGGCGTAAATTGCGGCCTGCGCTTCCAGAGATATAACCATCCACAAACCAGGAATAGACACGGAAACCAAATTAACAACGATGACGTGGAGGGTAAAAGAAGATGGCTGAAAATATTCGTCGTTTGTGGAGCCGGGGCATTGCTAAGTAACGAGTGAGGCCAACGGTAGAGTACCGTGAAATCTTCACGATAAAACGGATCGCTGGATTCAATTCTTCCGTCCTCAAGGATGCGGCCATTTCGATATGTGTCGCCCTCTTCTCCAGTAAAGAGATCGATTTCGCTAAATGGATTACCCGCGATATCAGGGAACTTGAGTGAAAATCGGGTCTTATAGATTTCAAACGGCCAGTGGTTACCAGTCACGTTCCAGATTAACAGATCTGAATCTCCCTCACGCAGGAAAGCATTTTTAACCTGATAATGAATTTGATAATGATAGTCGCCTTGAGGCAAGAAACGTTGTTTATCGCCCACGACAATACTCATTAACCCGATATGCCAGTCAAGATGCCAAGGTTCAGGAATACCATCACGGGTGACGCCAACAATATGATAGTTCAGCAGTGCAGCGTCCCCATCAGGCTGCATCCATAGTCGTGGTAAATCACGATAAAACCCGTGCTTAATCTGCTGATTTCGCGCCTGAAAATGAATGTTCTCTTTGATGTCGAGCACCCCATCCGGTTGCAGAGTGGCTTCAACATCAAAGAGCGAGATCCCTTCTTCATAAGAAGGCATCTCCTTGTTTTCTGCATAACTTAGAGATGATACAAACAGCCCTGCTATCAACAGCAAAATGCAGCGAAACTTCCCTGCCATAGTCTTCCATCCGTGGAACGCAATTTGTTATAAGAAAGGCTTCACATCACCTACGCCTTCACGCACCACGACCGGCGTATCATCGGTAAGATCAATAACCGTTGTTGGTTTCTGCCCGAGATAGCCGCCGTGAATAATCAAATCTACCTGTTTTTCCAGACGGTCTTTAATTTCTTCGGGATCGGATTCGGTAAATTCGCTGCCTGGCAGCATTAGCGAAGTGGAAAGCATCGGTTCGCCCAGTGCTTCAAGCAAAGCCTGCGCAATCGGGTTAGAAGGCACACGCATACCGATGGTTTTGCGTTTTTCCTGCAACAGACGGCGCGGCACTTCCTTCGTCCCCTTCAGGATGAAGGTATAGTTGCCCGGCGTGTTGTTTTTCATTAAACGAAACGCAACGTTATCGACAAATGAATAGGTCGAGAGTTCAGAAAGATCGCGACACATCAGGGTAAAGTTGTGACCGTCCGGCAGCTGGCGAATACGACAAATACGCTCCATGGCGTTTTTATCTTCAATTTTACAGCCGAGCGCATAGCCGGAATCAGTTGGATAAACAATCACCCCGCCTTTGCGCACGATCTCCACCGCCTGGTTGATCAGACGTTGCTGTGGGTTATCAGGATGAATATAAAAAAACTGGCTCATAATTCCCTCTCTGTGGTGTTCTGCGGCTGTTCCCATAGCTGCCAGACGCCTTCAACGCCTGCGGGCAGCCAGAGTTTACGACCCAGTTCGATCCACGGGCATGGCTGATGAAAATCAGATCCTTGTGATGCCCATAAATGATGCTGACGCGCAAGTGTCGCCAGCTGGGTGCGTTCATTGGGCGATTGCTGGCACTGCGCGACTTCCATCGCGTCGCCGTCGTGTTCGGCAAAATGCGCAACCAATCTTTTCAGCCATTTAGCACTAAGATTGTACCGCCCAGGATGAGCTAGCACCGCCTTACCGCCAGAATGATGAATGACATCAATAGCTTGTTCTATTGTACACCACTGTGGCGGAACGTATCCGGTTTTCCCGCGCGCCAGATACTTTTTAAAGACATCCGCCATTGAACTGGCTTTGCCGCACTCAACAAGGAAACGCGCAAAATGACCGCGCGTCACTGCGCCGCCCTGCGCCAGTCGTTGTGCGCCTTCCAGCGCCCCAGGTATTTGCGCTTTTTCAAGTCTTTCGGCAATTTGCTGCGCCCGCTGATTGCGCCGTTCTGTCTGCTGTGCGAGGAACTCACACATTAGCGGATGAGTAATATCAATATTCAGCCCGACAATATGAATTTCATGATTTTCCCAGACCGTGGAAATTTCCACGCCGGGAATAAGATTCAGCGCCAGTCCCGAACGTGAAATTTCCTCTCTTGCTGGCGCGATTGCAGCTGTGGTGTCATGGTCGGTGATCGCCAGGGTGCCGACGCGCATCTCGACTGCACGGTGCACCAATGCTTCTGGCGTCAGGCAGCCATCGGAAGCTGTGGTATGGCTGTGCAGGTCGTAAATCACTGCGTAATTCGTGTCGCTCAAGGCGCACTCCCGTTCTGGATAATGTTTTTTGCGCCGACATCATAACGGTTCTGGCAAATATTCTGAAATGAGCTGTTGACAATTAATCATCGAACTAGTTAACTAGTACGCAAGTTCACGTAAAAAGGGTATCGACAATGAAAGCAATTTTCGTACTGAAAGCTTGGTGGCGCACTTCCTGAAACGGGCAGTGTATTCACCATGCGTAAAGCAATCAGATACCCAGCCCGCCTAATGAGCGGGCTTTTTTTTGAACAAAATTAGAGAATAACAATGCAAACACAAAAACCGACTCTCGAACTGCTAACCTGCGAAGGCGCTTATCGCGACAACCCGACCGCGCTTTTTCACCAGTTGTGTGGGGATCGCCCTGCGACGCTGCTGCTGGAATCCGCAGATATCGACAGCAAGGATGATTTAAAAAGCCTGCTGCTGGTAGACAGTGCGCTGCGCATTACAGCATTAGGTGACACTGTCACAATCCAGGCGCTTTCCGGCAATGGCGAAGCCCTGCTGACACTACTGGATAACGCCCTTCCTGCGGGTGTGGAAAATGAACAATCACCAAACTGCCGTATACTGCGCTTCCCCCCGGTCAGTCCACTGCTGGATGAAGATGCCCGTTTATGCTCTCTTTCGGTTTTTGACGCTTTCCGCTTATTGCAGAATCTGTTGAATGTACCGAAGGAAGAACGGGAAGCGATGTTCTTTGGTGGCCTGTTCTCTTATGATCTGGTGGCGGGATTTGAAGATTTACCGCAACTGGCAGCGGAAAATAACTGCCCTGATTTCTGTTTTTATCTCGCTGAAACTCTGATGGTGATTGACCATCAGAAAAAAAGCACCCGTATTCAGGCCAGTCTGTTTGCTCCGAATGAAGAAGAAAAACAACGTCTCACTGCTCGCCTGAACGAACTACGTCAGCAACTGGCCGAAGCCGCGCCGCCGCTGCCGGTGGTTTCCGTGCCGCATATGCGTTGTGAATGTAACCAGAGCGATGAAGAGTTCGGTGGCGTAGTGCGTTTGTTGCAAAAAGCGATTCGCGCCGGAGAAATTTTCCAGGTCGTGCCATCTCGCCGTTTCTCGCTGCCCTGCCCGTCACCGCTGGCGGCCTATTACGTGTTGAAAAAGAGTAATCCCAGCCCGTACATGTTTTTTATGCAGGATAATGATTTCACCCTGTTTGGCGCGTCGCCGGAAAGTTCGCTCAAGTATGACGCCACCAGCCGCCAGATTGAGATCTACCCGATTGCCGGAACACGTCCACGCGGTCGTCGTGCCGATGGTTCACTGGACAGAGACCTCGACAGCCGCATCGAACTGGAAATGCGTACCGATCATAAAGAGCTTTCTGAACATCTGATGCTGGTGGATCTCGCCCGTAATGATCTGGCACGCATTTGCACCCCCGGCAGCCGCTACGTCGCCGATCTCACCAAAGTTGACCGTTACTCTTACGTGATGCACCTGGTCTCCCGAGTGGTCGGGGAACTGCGCCACGATCTCGACGCCCTGCACGCTTACCGCGCCTGTATGAATATGGGAACGTTAAGCGGTGCGCCGAAAGTGCGTGCTATGCAGTTAATTGCCGAGGCGGAAGGTCGTCGCCGCGGCAGCTACGGCGGCGCGGTAGGTTATTTCACCGCGCATGGCGATCTCGACACCTGCATTGTGATCCGCTCGGCGCTGGTGGAAAACGGTATCGCCACCGTGCAAGCCGGTGCTGGCGTAGTCCTTGATTCTGTTCCGCAGTCGGAAGCCGACGAAACCAGTAATAAAGCCCGCGCTGTACTGCGCGCTATCGCCACCGCGCATCATGCACAGGAGACTTTTTGATGGCTGACATTCTGCTGCTCGATAATATCGACTCTTTTACTTACAACCTGGCAGATCAGTTGCGCAGCAATGGGCATAACGTGGTGATTTACCGCAACCATATTCCGGCGCAAACCTTAATTGAACGCCTGGCGACGATGAGCAATCCGGTGCTGATGCTTTCTCCGGGGCCAGGTGTGCCGAGTGAAGCCGGTTGTATGCCAGAACTCCTCACCCGCTTGCGCGGTAAGCTGCCGATTATTGGCATTTGCCTCGGTCATCAGGCGATTGTCGAAGCCTACGGGGGGTATGTCGGTCAGGCGGGCGAAATTCTTCACGGTAAAGCCTCCAGCATTGAACATGACGGTCAGGCGATGTTTGCCGGATTAACAAACCCATTGCCGGTGGCGCGTTATCACTCGCTGGTTGGCAGTAATATTCCGGCCGGTTTAACCATCAACGCCCATTTTAATGGCATGGTGATGGCAGTACGTCACGATGCGGATCGCGTTTGTGGATTCCAGTTCCATCCGGAATCCATTCTTACTACCCAGGGCGCTCGCCTGCTGGAACAAACGCTGGCCTGGGCGCAGCAGAAACTAGAGCCAACCAACACGCTGCAACCGATTCTGGAAAAACTGTATCAGGCGCAGACGCTTAGCCAACAAGAAAGCCACCAGCTGTTTTCAGCGGTGGTACGTGGCGAGCTGAAGCCGGAACAACTGGCGGCGGCGCTGGTGAGCATGAAAATTCGCGGCGAGCACCCAAACGAAATCGCCGGGGCAGCAACCGCGCTACTGGAAAATGCCGCGCCGTTCCCGCGCCCGGATTATCTGTTTGCCGATATCGTCGGCACCGGCGGTGACGGCAGCAACAGCATCAATATTTCTACCGCCAGTGCGTTTGTCGCCGCGGCCTGTGGGCTGAAAGTCGCAAAACACGGCAACCGCAGCGTCTCCAGTAAATCTGGCTCGTCGGATCTGCTGGCGGCGTTCGGTATTAATCTTGATATGAACGCCGATAAATCGCGCCAGGCGCTGGATGAGTTAGGCGTATGTTTCCTCTTTGCGCCGAAGTATCACACCGGATTCCGCCACGCGATGCCGGTTCGCCAGCAACTGAAAACCCGCACCTTGTTCAACGTGCTGGGACCATTGATTAACCCGGCGCATCCGCCGCTGGCGTTAATTGGTGTTTATAGTCCGGAACTGGTGCTGCCGATTGCCGAAACCTTGCGCGTGCTGGGGTATCAACGCGCGGCGGTGGTGCACAGCGGCGGGATGGATGAAGTTTCATTACACGCGCCGACAATCGTTGCCGAGCTGCATGACGGCGAAATTAAGAGCTATCAATTGACCGCTGAAGATTTTGGCCTGACACCCTACCACCAGGAGCAACTGGCAGGCGGAACACCGGAAGAAAACCGTGACATTTTAACACGTTTGTTACAAGGTAAAGGCGACGCCGCCCATGAAGCAGCCGTCGCTGCGAACGTCGCCATGTTAATGCGCCTGCATGGCCATGAAGATCTGCAAGCCAATGCGCAAACCGTTCTTGAGGTACTGCGCAGTGGTTCCGCTTACGACAGAGTCACCGCACTGGCGGCACGAGGGTAAATGATGCAAACCGTTTTAGCGAAAATCGTCGCAGACAAGGCGATTTGGGTAGAAGCCCGCAAACAGCAGCAACCGCTGGCCAGTTTTCAGAATGAGGTTCAGCCTAGCTCGCGACATTTTTATGATGCGCTACAGGGTGCGCGCACGGCGTTTATTCTGGAGTGCAAGAAAGCGTCGCCGTCAAAAGGCGTGATCCGTGATGATTTCGATCCAGCACGCATTGCCGCCATTTATAAACATTACGCTTCGGCAATTTCGGTGCTGACTGATGAGAAATATTTTCAGGGGAGCTTTGATTTCCTCCCCATCGTCAGCCAAATCGCCCCGCAGCCGATTTTATGTAAAGACTTCATTATCGACCCTTACCAGATCTATCTGGCGCGCTATTACCAGGCCGATGCCTGCTTATTAATGCTTTCAGTACTGGATGACGACCAATATCGCCAGCTTGCAGCCGTCGCCCACAGTCTGGAGATGGGTGTGCTGACTGAAGTCAGTAATGAAGAGGAACTGGAGCGCGCCATTGCATTGGGGGCAAAGGTCGTTGGCATCAACAACCGCGATCTGCGTGATTTGTCGATTGATCTCAACCGTACCCGCGAGCTTGCGCCGAAACTGGGGCACAACGTGACGGTAATCAGCGAATCCGGCATCAATACTTACGCTCAGGTGCGCGAGTTAAGCCACTTCGCTAACGGTTTTCTGATTGGTTCGGCGTTGATGGCCCATGACGATTTGCACGCCGCCGTGCGCCGGGTATTGCTGGGTGAGAATAAAGTATGTGGCCTGACGCGTGGGCAAGATGCTAAAGCAGCTTATGACGGGGGCGCGATTTACGGTGGGTTGATTTTTGTTGCGACATCACCGCGTTGCGTCAACGTTGAACAGGCGCAGGAAGTGATGGCTGCGGCACCGTTGCAGTATGTTGGCGTGTTCCGCAATCACGATATTGCCGATGTGTTGGACAAAGCTAAGGTGTTATCGCTGGCGGCAGTGCAACTGCATGGTAATGAAGATCAGCTGTATATCGATACGCTGCGTGAAGCTCTGCCAGCACACGTTGCCATCTGGAAAGCATTAAGCGTCGGTAAAACCCTGCCCGCCCGCGAACTTCAGCACGTTGATAAATATGTTTTAGACAACGGCCTGGGTGGAAGCGGGCAACGTTTCGACTGGTCACTGTTAAACGGTCAATCCCTTGGCAACGTTCTGCTGGCGGGGGGCTTAGGCGCAGATAACTGCGTGGAAGCGGCACAAACCGGCTGCGCCGGACTTGATTTTAATTCTGCTGTAGAGTCGCAACCGGGCATCAAAGACGCACGTCTTTTGGCCTCGGTTTTCCAGACGCTGCGCGCATATTAAGGAAAGGAACAATGACAACATTACTTAACCCCTATTTTGGTGAGTTTGGCGGCATGTACGTGCCACAAATCCTGATGCCTGCTCTGCGCCAGCTGGAAGAAGCTTTTGTCAGCGCGCAAAAAGATCCTGAATTTCAGGCTCAGTTCAACGACCTGCTGAAAAACTATGCCGGGCGTCCAACAGCGCTGACCAAATGCCAGAACATTACGGCTGGGACGAACACCACGCTGTATCTGAAGCGCGAAGATTTGCTGCACGGCGGCGCGCATAAAACCAACCAGGTGCTGGGGCAGGCGTTGCTGGCGAAGCGGATGGGTAAAACTGAAATCATCGCCGAAACCGGAGCCGGTCAGCATGGCGTGGCGTCGGCCCTTGCCAGCGCCCTGCTCGGCCTGAAATGCCGTATTTATATGGGTGCCAAAGACGTTGAACGCCAGTCGCCTAACGTTTTTCGTATGCGTTTAATGGGTGCGGAAGTGATCCCGGTGCATAGCGGTTCCGCGACGCTGAAAGATGCCTGTAACGAGGCGCTGCGCGACTGGTCCGGCAGTTATGAAACCGCGCACTATATGCTGGGCACCGCAGCTGGCCCACATCCTTATCCGACCATTGTCCGTGAGTTTCAGCGGATGATTGGCGAAGAAACCAAAGCACAGATTCTGGAAAGAGAAGGTCGCCTGCCGGATGCCGTTATCGCCTGTGTTGGCGGCGGTTCGAATGCCATCGGCATGTTTGCAGATTTCATCAACGAAACCGACGTCGGCCTGATTGGTGTGGAGCCTGGCGGTCACGGTATAGAAACCGGCGAGCACGGCGCACCGTTAAAACATGGTCGCGTGGGCATCTATTTCGGTATGAAAGCGCCGATGATGCAAACCGAAGACGGGCAGATTGAAGAATCTTACTCCATCTCCGCCGGGCTGGATTTCCCGTCTGTCGGCCCACAACACGCGTATCTTAACAGCACTGGACGCGCTGATTACGTGTCTATTACCGATGATGAAGCCCTTGAAGCCTTCAAAACGCTGTGCCTGCACGAAGGGATCATCCCGGCGCTGGAATCCTCCCACGCCCTGGCCCATGCGCTGAAAATGATGCGCGAAAACCCGGAAAAAGAGCAGCTACTGGTGGTTAACCTTTCCGGTCGCGGCGATAAAGACATCTTCACCGTTCACGATATTTTGAAAGCACGAGGGGAAATCTGATGGAACGCTACGAATCTCTGTTTGCCCAGTTGAAGGAGCGCAAAGAAGGCGCATTCGTTCCTTTCGTCACGCTCGGGGATCCGGGCATTGAGCAGTCCTTGAAAATTATCGATACGCTAATTGAAGCCGGTGCTGACGCGCTGGAGTTAGGTATCCCCTTCTCCGACCCACTGGCGGATGGCCCGACCATTCAAAACGCCACTCTGCGCGCCTTTGCGGCAGGTGTGACTCCGGCACAATGTTTTGAAATGCTGGCACTGATTCGCCAGAAACACCCGACCATTCCCATTGGCCTGTTGATGTATGCCAATCTGGTGTTTAACAAAGGCATTGATGAGTTTTATGCCCAGTGCGAAAAAGTCGGCGTCGATTCGGTGCTTGTTGCCGATGTGCCAGTTGAAGAGTCCGCGCCCTTCCGCCAGGCCGCGTTGCGTCATAATGTCGCACCTATCTTCATCTGCCCGCCAAATGCCGATGACGACCTGCTGCGCCAGATAGCCTCTTACGGTCGTGGTTACACCTATTTGCTGTCACGAGCGGGCGTGACCGGCGCAGAAAACCGCGCCGCGTTACCCCTCAATCATCTGGTTGCGAAGCTGAAAGAGTACAACGCTGCACCTCCATTGCAGGGATTTGGTATTTCCGCCCCGGATCAGGTAAAAGCAGCGATTGATGCAGGAGCTGCGGGCGCGATTTCTGGTTCGGCCATTGTTAAAATCATCGAGCAACATATTAATGAGCCAGAGAAAATGCTGGCGGCACTGAAAGTTTTTGTACAACCGATGAAAGCGGCGACGCGCAGTTAATCCCACAGCCGCCAGTTCCGCTGGCGGCATTTTAACTTTCTTTAACGAAGCCGGAAAAATCCTAAATTCATTTAATATTTATCTTTTTGCCGTTTCGCTTACCCCTGTCGAACGTCAACTTACGTCATTTTTCCGCCCAACAGTAATATAATCAAACAAATTAATCCCGCAACATAACACCAGTAAAATCAATAATTTTCTCTAAGTCACTTATTCCTCAGGCAATTGTTAATATATCAAGAACGTTCCTCATAATATATTTTCCCACTTTCTTCTCGTTACGCTTAATTTGACTAATTCTCATTAGCGACTAATTTTAATGAGTGTCGACACACAACACTCATATTAATGAAACAATGCAACGCAACGGGAGAAATAACATGGCCGAACATCGTGGTGGTTCAGGAAATTTCGCCGAAGACCGTGAGAAGGCATCCGACGCAGGCCGTAAAGGCGGTCAGCATAGCGGCGGTAATTTTAAAAATGATCCGCAACGCGCATCTGAAGCGGGTAAAAAAGGCGGTCAACAAAACAGTGGTAATAAATCAGGTAAATCCTGATTCACCGTTAATTATTAATATCAGCTGATAAAGATAATTGCATCTGCGGGCCGTATGGCTCGCAGTGATTCCACTGGAGAAAAATATGAATATCAAGACCATGGAAGATGTATTTATTCACCTACTTTCAGATACCTACAGCGCAGAAAAACAATTAACCCGAGCACTGGCAAAACTCGCAAGAGCAACATCAAACGAAAAATTAAGTCAGGCTTTTCATGCGCACCTCGAGGAAACACATGGACAGATTGAACGTATTGATCAAGTTGTGGAATCAGAATCGAATCTGAAAATTAAGCGCATGAAATGTGTGGCAATGGAAGGTCTTATTGAAGAAGCTAATGAGGTCATCGAAAGTACCGAGAAAAACGAAGTGCGTGATGCCGCACTGATTGCCGCAGCACAGAAAGTCGAGCATTATGAGATTGCCAGTTACGGGACATTAGCGACGCTGGCTGAACAATTAGGTTACCGTAAAGCAGCGAAGCTTCTGAAAGAAACCCTGGAAGAAGAAAAGGCCACCGACATCAAACTGACTGATCTGGCCCTTAATAACGTAAATAAGAAAGCCGAAAATAAAGCCTGAAATATGAACTTTAACTTTTAGTCATTTTATAAAGAGGACATTTTCATGAATCGTATTGAACATTATCATGACTGGTTACGTGACGCCCATGCAATGGAAACGCAAGCCGAATCTATGCTTGAATCCATGGCCAGCCGTATAGATAATTATCCTGAACTACGTGCTCGTATTGAACAACATCTTAGTGAAACCAAAAACCAGATTGTTCAACTGGAAACTATTCTTGATCGTAATGACATTTCACGTTCAGTCATTAAAGATTCCATGAGTAAAATGGCTGCGCTTGGGCAGTCAATCGGTGGTATATTCCCTTCTGATGAAATAGTCAAAGGTTCTATTAGCGGGTATGTCTTCGAGCAATTTGAAATCGCCTGTTATACTTCACTATTAGCAGCAGCAAAAAATGCCGGTGATACAGCCTCAATTCCGATCATCGAAGCGATTTTAAATGAGGAAAAGCAAATGGCCGACTGGCTGATTCAGCATATTCCGCAAACAACTGAGAAATTTTTAATTCGCTCTGAAACTGATGGCGTAGAAGCGAAGAAATAATACCCTTTATGCCATGTCCTTATTGACCCCGTATATTACGGGGTCGTTTTTGTGCGGAATTAAAAACGATA
Source organism: Shigella dysenteriae (assembly GCF_022354085.1). Classification (NCBI taxonomy): domain Bacteria; kingdom Pseudomonadati; phylum Pseudomonadota; class Gammaproteobacteria; order Enterobacterales; family Enterobacteriaceae; genus Shigella; species Shigella dysenteriae. The sequence goes on along the minus strand of NZ_CP055055.1, from coordinate 2,131,999 downwards.
TCCTGCTGAGAACATAAACACCCACGGATCGAGGCGTACGCTATCATGTTGCTGTGCACCGCCCAGTTTATAATTGGCGGTGGTATCGATATCCATGTACCACACTGACATGTTAACCAACCAGTCACGGTTAATCAGATAATCAACCCCCACCTGCCCGGCAGCTCCCCAGGAATCTTTCAGACTGAGATCGGAAAGCCCCGCCTCTTTGCCATGATCGTTAAATCCATTATCAAAGAAGGTGGTGTAGTTAATACCTGCCCCAACATAAGGACGGAATTTGCTGCTGGCATCACCAAAATACCACTGCGCCATCAGTGTTGGCGGCAGATGATGAACGGTTGCAATATCGCCGGTCGCCCGGGTGCCGATTTTATGGCGGAACGGCGTCGCTGCCAGTAATTCCACACCAATGTTGTCGGTCGCCATATAAGTAAACGTCAGGCCCAGTTGAGTGTTATTGGTCACGCTGAATCCACCCAGACTTCCTAACGTACCACCAGCACCTTCTGTTGGACGTACGGTTGCAGAACCTGCACGCGTAAAAAATTCGCCTGCTTCATGCGCATAGGCACTGCCAGAGAGAAGAGTTGTTACTGCCAAAGCCGCCACTGTTAACTTTTTCATATCCGCTCCGTCGTTATGGTTATAAAAACGTGACGAATATACCTACATTGGAGTAACAAATGATCCTACATAGATCACATTACATATGATAATTCACCCTTTATTGATCTGGATTAATTTAGAAGTTGCATTGAGAATCCTGGTTAACGTGATTTAAATCAATTTTTAAATATTTTCGCTACGCAAATATTAACTCGTTCGCCACTTGCAGCGGTTTGCCCACGCCTGAAGGCCAGCAATTACCTCCGCTTTACAAAGATATGCTTTTCCATACAAGACCTGATGCTGCCACCCGAGGCTTAACCAGGGTACAATTGCCCGCTAATTAACACCTGCATAAAACTCAAGGAGAGTGCATGTCTATCACGGCGCAGTCCGTATACCATGACACCGGAAATTTCTTCCGTAATCAATTTATGACCATTCTGTTGGTATCGTTGCTATGTGCGTTTATCACAGTGGTGTTAGGGCATGTTTTCTCACCCAGTGATGCACAGCTTGCGCAGCTCAATGACGGCGTGCCCGTTAGCGGCAGTAGTGGGTTGTTCGACCTGGTTCAGAATATGTCACCGGAACAGCAACAAATTTTGCTGCAGGCTTCAGCGGCGTCCACTTTTTCAGGATTAATCGGTAACGCCATTCTCGCCGGAGGCGTAATATTAATTATCCAGCTGGTGTCTGCGGGTCAGAGAGTCAGTGCGCTGCGAGCTATTGGTGCCAGTGCGCCGATATTGCCAAAGTTATTTATTCTGATTTTTCTGACTACCCTTTTAGTACAGATTGGCATCATGCTAGTGGTCGTTCCGGGAATTATCATGGCCATTTTACTGGCCCTGGCACCGGTGATGTTGGTACAGGACAAAATGGGCGTTTTTGCCTCGATGCGTAGCAGTATGCGGCTGACTTGGGCGAATATGCGTCTGGTGGCGCCCGCAGTACTGAGCTGGTTGCTGGCAAAGACACTGTTGCTGCTTTTTGCCTCTTCTTTTGCCGCATTAACCCCGGAAATTGGTGCCGTACTGGCGAACACCTTGAGCAACCTGATTTCAGCCGTATTGCTCATCTATCTGTTCCGTCTGTATATGTTGATTCGCCAATAACCTTAAGCATTTGATTACGGAATCGTAAAATGAAGCAGTTTCTTGATTTTTTACCGCTGGTTGTCTTTTTCGCGTTTTACAAGATTTATGACATCTATGCGGCTACTGCGGCGCTGATCGTCGCCACGGCGATTGTGCTTATCTATAGCTGGGTTCGCTTTCGTAAGGTTGAGAAGATGGCCCTGATCACTTTTGTTCTGGTGGTCGTCTTCGGTGGCTTGACGCTGTTCTTCCACAATGATGAGTTTATAAAATGGAAGGTTACTGTCATTTATGCCCTGTTTGCGGGTGCCCTGTTAGTCAGCCAATGGGTGATGAAAAAGCCGCTAATTCAGCGGATGCTGGGTAAAGAACTCACTCTGCCGCAACCGGTATGGTCGAAGCTGAATCTGGCCTGGGCTGTTTTCTTTATCCTTTGCGGTCTGGCAAACATCTACATCGCATTCTGGCTGCCGCAAAATATTTGGGTCAACTTTAAAGTCTTTGGCCTGACCGCCCTTACCTTAATCTTCACATTGTTAAGCGGTATCTATATCTACCGCCACATGCCGCAGGAAGATAAATCCTAACCAGACTGCCAGTCCTTCGGGGCTGGCGCTGTATCTCCTCTGTTCTCCTCAGGAAAATCATAGTAGCATCGCGCCTGTGATTTTCCTTTTAAGTCGGTTTTACCATGTCTACAACACATAACGTCCCTCAGGGCGATCTTGTTTTACGTACTTTAGCCATGCCCGCCGATACCAATGCCAATGGTGACATCTTTGGTGGTTGGTTAATGTCACAAATGGATATTGGCGGCGCTATTCTGGCGAAAGAAATTGCCCACGGTCGCGTAGTGACTGTGCGGGTTGAAGGAATGACTTTCTTACGGCCGGTTGCGGTCGGCGATGTGGTGTGCTGCTATGCACGCTGTGTCCAGAAAGGGACGACATCGGTCAGCATTAATATTGAAGTGTGGGTGAAAAAAGTAGCGTCTGAACCAATCGGGCAACGCTATAAAGCGACAGAAGCATTATTTAAGTATGTCGCGGTTGATCCTGAAGGAAAACCTCGCGCCTTACCTGTTGAGTAATAGTCAAAAGCCTCCGGTCGGAGGCTTTTGACTTTCTGCTTACTGAATTTCGGTGGTGCCGTTAATTTTAAACAGGATATTCACCACAATCCCACTGCCTGGCTTACCCGGCTCATAACGCCATCTGCGCATCGCATTTTTCACCTCACGCTCAAACATGTTCGCAGGCTTGGCTGAGAGGATTTGTACGTTATCCACGCGACCATCCGGCGTGACGTCAAATTTAACTTTAACCTGCCCTTCAATGCGCAATGCCTGTGCTCGTGCCGGATACTGCGGCTGATTACGGCTTAATGCGCGTGGTCCTGAAGCCACACTGGTAACCGGCTTGCTGGTTGCAGCCGTTGCTGTACTTGATGTCGGGCGTGCCGGTGCCGTATTTTCAAACGGTGATGCCGGACGCGACTCTACGGGTTTGACATCGCGTTTTGGCTGCTCCTGTACCTTTTTCACCGGCTTCGGTTTTGGCTTAGGTTTCGGCTTCGGCTTTTCAATGACCACCGGTGCTTCTTTTGGCGGTTCGGGGATCGGCTCAGGTTCCGGTTCTGGCTCTACCACCGGCTCCGGTGGCGGCTGAACGGCTTGTGGCGGTTCGAGATCAGCAGGCGCAACCATCGTGACAGAAATCGGCTGCGCAGGCGCAGGTAGTTCAATAACCTGATGTACCGAGGTATAGAGCAGACCCGCCACAACAGCACCATGAATGCAGACCGAAAGTAACGTCGGCCAGGGGAAGCGGCGAGGTAAATCAAGGGTCATTGAAGTCATAATCATTTCAGTAGAAAAACCAGGTCTCGATTTTAAATGCAAATAGCAATCATATTCAATAAGGCAAGACGATCAGGATCAGTGAAAATGTCATTTTTGGCGTAATTGACCTTACTTTATGCATGGTCTTAACAAAGACATCATCTTTCCGTTGCAGATCTTCGCCCTTTCAAATAACGTACTTTACAACTTTCCCGAACAAGGAGTTGTGCCCGTGTTGTATGTTATTTACGCTCAAGACAAAGCTGATAGCCTCGAAAAACGCCTTTCCGTTCGTCCGGCACATTTAGCACGTTTACAGTTACTGCATGATGAAGGTCGTTTGTTGACAGCTGGTCCAATGCCAGCGGTAGACAGTAACGATCCAGGGGCTGCGGGATTTACTGGCTCAACCGTTATTGCTGAATTTGAATCGCTGGAAGCAGCTCAGGCCTGGGCCGATGCTGACCCGTACGTAGCGGCAGGAGTCTATGAACACGTTTCAGTGAAACCATTTAAGAAAGTGTTCTGAGTAGAGATCCAATATTTAAGGGCACGGTTTTTGCAACCGTGTTCTTGTTTGGCCTTTTCTTATAGGTCGGTCATTGCATTCACCACCACAAGCAGATAATAACTTTATCTGTATTTCTTTATATGATGTGAGCATGTTCAGGAAAAATGCCCTTTCCTGACGCAGAGTTGCTCACTCAAAACCTTTGATTACTGCGGATAAAGTCATCTACTATTGTTTAACACATTCACGTGTCGCATGTATGTTCAGAAAATGTGCACGTTAAGATAATTAAACAAAATTGTGGTTACAGAGGTATCAGTGAGTCACTGGGCTACATTCAAACAAACAGCAACAAATTTATGGGTGACCCTACGGCACGACATTCTCGCGCTGGCCGTCTTTTTAAATGGGTTGCTTATTTTTAAAACAATCTATGGTATGTCGGTCAATTTGCTTGATATTTTCCATATCAAAGCATTTTCAGAGTTGGATCTCTCCTTGCTGGCAAACGCCCCACTATTTATGCTCGGCGTCTTTCTTGTCCTGAACTCCATTGGCTTACTGTTCCGGGCAAAGCTCGCATGGGCAATCAGTATCATTTTGTTGTTGATAGCGCTAATTTACACCCTGCATTTTTATCCCTGGCTGAAATTTAGTATTGGATTTTGCATTTTTACGCTGGTGTTTTTACTGATACTGCGCAAAGACTTCTCCCACAGTAGCGCCGCAGCCGGGACAATTTTTGCATTTATTAGTTTCACGACATTACTGTTTTACTCAACCTACGGTGCGCTTTATTTAAGCGAAGGTTTTAATCCGCGAATAGAAAGTTTGATGACCGCGTTCTATTTTTCGATAGAAACCATGTCAACCGTCGGCTATGGCGATATTGTCCCTGTTTCTGAATCAGCACGATTGTTCACTATTTCGGTCATTATTTCCGGCATTACCGTTTTTGCCACATCTATGACCTCAATTTTTGGTCCGCTTATCCGCGGGGGATTCAACAAACTTGTAAAAGGAAACAATCATACAATGCATCGTAAAGATCATTTTATTGTTTGCGGACATTCGATTCTCGCTATCAATACGATCCTGCAACTGAATCAACGCGGACAAAACGTAACGGTTATCAGCAACTTGCCTGAAGATGATATCAAGCAACTTGAGCAACGCTTAGGCGATAACGCTGATGTTATCCCCGGTGACAGTAATGACAGTTCAGTATTAAAGAAAGCGGGAATCGATCGTTGCCGGGCCATTCTGGCGCTGAGTGATAACGATGCAGATAACGCGTTTGTTGTACTCTCGGCAAAAGATATGAGCAGTGATGTCAAAACAGTTCTCGCCGTCAGTGATAGCAAAAACCTGAATAAGATTAAGATGGTACATCCGGATATCATTCTCTCACCGCAACTGTTTGGCAGCGAAATTCTGGCGCGAGTTTTAAATGGTGAAGAGATTAATAATGATATGCTCGTTTCAATGTTGTTGAACTCAGGTCATGGTATTTTCAGCGATAACGATGAACAAGAAACGAAAGCTGACAGTAAAGAATCGGCGCAAAAATAGAGTTTAAAGACGGAAGAGTAAACTTATTGGGCACCGCAATGGTGCCCAGTACATTTAGATATTGTAGATCGCAAACAATAACGAGTTACGCTGTTTGTTTAGAATGCACTTCCTGATGCTGTGGATACGCATATTTCGGCGCGACTGCCCCTCAAGCCAACGCGATTTACGTCGGCTAGCCTGACGCTGCATGCGCCAGCGCCCCACTTCCGTTCTACTCCGCTTCATGTTAACTACTCTATGCAATAACAGAATGGTCATTATACCCCCGCCCCCGACGCTGACCAGTGCTTTTCCCGCGTTTTTATTTGCCAGATGAATCCATATGCGTAAACTCATAACAATGCGCTTTCAAAAGGATTTCTAATCTATGACAACCGTTTATACGTTGGTGAGTTGGTTGGCCATTCTGGGATACTGGTTGCTCATTGCAGGCGTAACTTTACGCATTCTAATGAAACGACGCGCAGTTCCCTCCGCGATGGCCTGGCTGTTGATTATTTACATTCTGCCGTTAGTCGGAATTATTGCCTACCTTGCCGTTGGCGAGCTCCATTTAGGCAAACGCCGCGCTGAGCGCGCCAGAGCGATGTGGCCTTCCACCGCAAAATGGCTTAACGACCTTAAAGCCTGTAAGCATATCTTCGCCGAAGAAAATAGCAGTGTCGCTGCGCCATTATTCAAGCTTTGCGAGCGTCGTCAGGGGATCGCTGGGGTCAAAGGGAATCAGCTACAACTGATGACCGAGTCAGATGATGTGATGCAGGCGTTAATCCGCGACATCCAGCTCGCGCGCCATAATATTGAGATGGTGTTTTATATCTGGCAGCCCGGCGGCATGGCGGACCAGGTGGCTGAATCATTAATGGCCGCTGCGCGACGCGGCATTCATTGTCGATTGATGCTCGACTCCGCCGGGAGTGTGGCTTTTTTCCGCAGCCCGTGGCCCGAGCTAATGCGTAATGCCGGTATTGAAGTGGTCGAAGCCTTAAAGGTCAATCTGATGCGTGTGTTTTTACGCCGTATGGACCTGCGCCAACATCGCAAGATGATCATGATCGATAATTACATCGCGTACACCGGCAGCATGAATATGGTCGATCCTCGCTACTTCAAACAAGATGCGGGCGTAGGGCAATGGATTGATCTGATGGCGCGTATGGAAGGCCCCATCGCCACCGCGATGGGGATTATTTATTCCTGCGACTGGGAGATTGAAACAGGGAAACGCATTCTACCGCCACCACCAGATGTCAATATTATGCCGTTTGAACAGGCCAGCGGTCACACCATTCACACAATTGCTTCTGGCCCTGGCTTTCCGGAAGATCTCATTCACCAGGCATTATTGACTGCGGCTTATTCGGCGCGTGAATATTTGATCATGACCACGCCCTACTTTGTGCCAAGCGATGATTTACTTCATGCGATTTGCACGGCGGCGCAGCGCGGGGTGGATGTCAGTATTATCCTTCCGCGAAAAAATGACTCGATGCTGGTCGGCTGGGCCAGTCGCGCATTCTTTACGGAACTGCTGGCTGCTGGGGTTAAAATTTATCAGTTTGAAGGCGGGTTACTGCATACCAAGAGCGTGCTGGTCGATGGCGAACTAAGTCTGGTTGGCACAGTTAACCTTGATATGCGTAGTCTGTGGCTAAATTTCGAGATTACCCTGGCAATCGACGATAAAGGTTTTGGTGCTGACCTTGCCGCCGTTCAGGACGATTATATTTCGCGTTCACGTCTGCTCGATGCCCGTTTATGGCTAAAACGTCCATTATGGCAACGTGTCGCCGAGCGACTGTTTTACTTCTTCAGTCCGTTGCTGTAAAACGTCGCCAACAGAGGTTAAACAGGTAGTGACTATGGATATGGATCTAAACAATCGCCTGACTGAAGATGAAACGCTTGAGCAGGCCTACGATATTTTTCTCGAACTGGCTGCCGACAATCTCGATCCAGCTGATGTTCTGCTGTTCAATCTTCAGTTTGAAGAGCGCGGCGGCGCGGAGTTATTCGATCCGGCGGAAGACTGGCAGGAACATGTTGATTTCGATTTGAACCCAGACTTTTTTGCCGAAGTGGTGATTGGTCTGGCGGACAGTGAAGATGGTGAAATCAACGATGTTTTCGCCCGCATTCTGTTATGCCGCGAAAAAGATCACAAACTTTGCCATATCATCTGGCGGGAATAAATAATCGCTTTCGGCGTGAAAAAGGGCTGACAACTGTCAGCCCTTATTGTGTTTAAAGCGGATCGACTTTCAGGCAAGAAACGGCGTGTCTGAAACTCCCCTCCAGAACAGGACGTGTTTTGGCGCACTCCGGACCGGCAATCGGGCAACGGGTACGGAAAACACAACCGGAAGGCGGGTTGATCGGCGACGGTAATTCCCCTTCCAGTAACTGGATGGTTTTGTTCTTCTCCAGATCCGGATCAGGTATGGGGACTGCCGACATCAATGCCCTGGTGTAAGGATGTAGTGGATTGTGGTAGACCTCATCATAGGTCCCCAGTTCTACCGCATGGCCGAGATACATCACCAACACACGATCGGAAATGTGTTTTACCACGGCCAAGTCATGAGCGATAAAAATTAATGACAATCCCATCTCACGTTGCAGCTGCTGGAGCAGGTTGACCACCTGCGCCTGAATTGACACGTCCAGCGCCGAAACCGGCTCATCGCAGATAATCAGCTTCGGTTCAAGAATAAGAGCACGAGCAATCCCGATACGCTGGCACTGCCCACCGGAGAACTCATGCGGATAGCGGTTAATCAGGTTAGGCAATAACCCGACTTTCAGCATCATCGCCTTCACGCGCTCGCGAACTTCCTGGCGTGACATTTTCGGATGATAAGTACGCAGTGGTTCAGCGATGATCTCGCCGATGGTCATACGCGGGTTTAGCGATGCCAACGGATCCTGGAAAATCATCTGAATATCACTGCGAACGGCACGCCATTCATCGGGCTTCATGCCCAGCAACTCTTTACCTAACCAGGCAACATGACCGTCGGTCGCCTTGACCAAACCGATGATGGCGCGAGCAAAGGTGGACTTACCGCATCCCGATTCCCCTACCACACCTAATGTTTCCCCTTCATACAGGCGAAGAGTGACACCATCGACGGCTTTGAGCGTTTTCGGCGGTTGCCAGAACCACTGTTTGCCATCTTTGATTTCAAAGTGCACTTTAAGATCGGCGATTTCAAGGAGGACTTTTCTTCCTTCAGTTACAGCATTCATAACAGTTCCTCCACCGGTTTAAAGCAAGCACGCAGACGGCCAGGCGTAAACTCTTCCAGCGGCGGTGCGCTACTACAAATTTCCATCGCATGTGGACAACGTGGCTGGAACGGGCAACCTTTCGGTAATCGCAGCAAGTTTGGCGGATTACCCGGGATGGTCAACATTGTTTCACCTTCCGCATCAAGACGCGGCACCGCGTTGAGCAAACCGATAGAATAAGGATGAACGGGTTGATAAAAGACATCGCGCGCATTGCCATATTCCATCGTGCGCCCGGCGTACATTACCAGCACTTTGTCACAGATCCCCGCCACCACGCCAAGATCGTGGGTGATCATAATGATGGCGGTATTAAATTCCCGCTTCAGTTCATTTAATAGCGTCATGATCTGCGCCTGTACGGTGACGTCCAGCGCAGTAGTGGGTTCATCCGCAATCAGTAGCTTAGGTCGACATAGCAATGCCATCGCAATCATGACTCGCTGACGCATGCCGCCAGAAAATTCGTGCGGGTACATTTTCATGCGTTTACGCGCTTCCGGCATTTTTACCGCATCGAGCATCCGCACCGACTCTTCAAACGCCTCAGCTTTGCTCATGTTCTTATGCAGCATCAGCACTTCCATTAACTGCTCACCGACGCGCATATAGGGATTCAACGAAGTCATTGGGTCCTGAAAAATCATTGAGATTTGTTCAGCGCGCAGTTTATTGAGTTCATGCTCTGGCAAATTGAGGATTTCACGCCCATTGAAGGTTGCCGATCCGCCAATACGTCCGTTGGCAGCCAACAGGCCCATCAACGCAAATGCAGTTTGCGATTTACCCGAACCAGACTCACCTACAATACCCAGCGTTTCTCCGGCACGTAGGGAAAAATTCAAATCATTGACCGCCGTGACGTCGCCGTCCGGGGTACTAAAGGTGACACGCAAATCTTTCACGTTCAGCAGTGCGTCAGCCTGTTGTTGTGCGAGCGGCACAGTTGCAGTTTCAATTACGCTCATGGCTGCACTCCTTAACGATCTTTCGGGTCGAGGGCATCACGCAAGCCATCGCCGATAAAGTTGAAACAAAACAGCGTCACCACGAGGAATCCCGCTGGGAACAACAATAACCATGGAGAGACTTCCATCGAGTTCGCGCCATCACTCAGCAATGCACCCCAGCTGCTTAACGGCTCTTGCGTACCCAACCCCAGGAAGCTAAGGAAAGATTCAAAGAGGATCATGCTGGGCACCAGAAGTGATGCGTAGACCACCACCACACCGAGTACATTCGGCACAATGTGGCGAATAACAATGCCCGATGTCGATACACCGCCAACTTGTGCCGCCTCAATAAACTCTTTGCGCTTCAGACTCAGGGTTTGCCCACGCACAATACGAGCCATATCCAGCCAGGAAACCATGCCAATCGCCACGAAAATCAGCAGGATGTTTTGACCGAAAAAGGTCACAAGCAAAATGACGAAGAACATGAATGGGAAGGAGTTGAGGATTTCCAGCAGACGCATCATTACCGAATCCACTTTACCGCCCAGATAACCGGAAAGCGAACCGTAAAGTGTCCCCACGACCACTGCCACCAGTGCCGCAGCAACACCGACCATGAGTGAGATACGCCCGCCAATCGCAACGCGCACAAGCAGGTCGCGACCGGATGAGTCAGTACCAAAGTAGTGACCGGACTCCATATCCGGGGCGCTGGACATCATCGCCCAGTCAGTATCGTCATAGGCAAACTGCGAAAGCATCGGTGCCAGGATTACAAATAACGCGATCAGCACCAGCACTATCAGACTGGCAACCGCCGCACGGTTATGCATAAAACGTCGACGTGCGTCCTGCCACAAGCTGCGCCCTTCGACCTCCAGCTTTTCACTGAAATTTTCCAGCGTCTCGCTGTTTTTCTTACTTAACATCATCGCGAGCTCCAGTATCAGTAACGGATTTTCGGGTCGATAACCGCATATAGCACATCGACAATGGCATTAAACAAAATGGTTAAAGCACCAACCAGGATGGTCAGGCTTAACACTAAGGAATAGTCACGGTTCAATGCGCCATTAACGAACAGTTGCCCAATCCCCGGCAAACCATAAATGGTTTCGATAACCATAGAACCGGTAATAATGCCGACAAATGCGGGGCCCATATAGGAGAGCACGGGTAACAGAGCAGGTTTTAATGCGTGGCGTAAAATGATCCGCCGCATAGGTAACCCTTTCGCCCGGGCAGTACGAATAAAATTGGAGTGTAATACTTCAATCATAGAGCCACGGGTAATACGCGCAATACTGGCGATATAGGCGAGTGACAACGCCACTATCGGCAATATCATGAATTTAAGCGCCCCACCATTCCAGCCACCGCCCGGCAGCCAATGCAAAATGATCGCAAATATCATGACTAATAATGGCGCAACCACAAAACTGGGGATAACAACCCCGGTCATTGCCAGCCCCATCACGGTATAGTCCCATTTGGTGTTTTGTTTTAATGCGGCAATAACGCCAGCACTAACACCCAGTATTACCGCAAGGAAAAATGCTGCGGCTCCCAGTTTGGCAGAAACGGGAAAACTGGATGCCACCAGGTCATTGACCGAATAATCTTTATATTTAAACGATGGACCGAAATCACCGTGCGCCAGTTGTTTCAGGTAGCTGAAATACTGTGTCATGATCGGATCATTAAGATGATATTTCGCTTCGATATTGGCCATCACTTCAGGCGGTAAAGTACGTTCGCCGGTAAAAGGGCTTCCCGGCGCGAGGCGCATCATAAAGAACGAAATAGTAATAAGAATAAATAGCGTCGGAATCGCTTCCAGACAGCGACGTAGAATAAATTTTAACATTGCCCTACCTTCTGGCCTGTGCCTTCTGTAATGCGATAAAAATCAGACACCGTGGAGCAGGACACTCCTGCCCCACGTATTGCCATTAGTGCTTCACAATGTACATATTCCGGGTATAGGTATTATCCAACGGATCTTTGCCGGTATAGCCACCAACCCACGGTTTCACCAGACGCGCATTCACGTAGTAATAAACAGGAACAATGGCCGAATCCTTATCCAGCTGTTGTTCTGCTTTAGTGTACAGAGCTGTGCGCTGCGCCTCGTCAGTCACTTTCAGCGTTTCCGCCATAATGCTGTCAAAGGCCGGGCTCTTATAATGCGCGGTATTCATCGAGCTGTTCGACAGCATGGTGTTCAGGAAGGAAGTTGGTTCGTTGTAGTCAGCACACCAGCCTGCACGGGCCACATCAAAAGTACCCTGGTGACGGGTGTCGAGGAACGTTTTCCACTCCTGGTTAACCAGTTTGACGTTTACACCAATGTTTTTCTTCCACAATGAAGAGGCAGCAATCGCCAGCTTTTTATGCAGATCGGAGGTGTTATACAGCAGGTTGATGGTCAACGGTTTGTCTGCGGTATAACCCGCTTCAGCCAGCAGTTTTTTCGCTTCTTCGTTACGTTTTTCCTGGCTCCAGCCAAACCATTCTGGCTGAGTCAATTTTGCGCCATCAGTATACGGTGGAGTGTAACCATAGGCGGGCATGTCGCCCTGCGCTTTCACTTTATTAACAATGATATCGCGGTCCATACCTAGTTTCAGTGCGGTACGCACACGCACATCGTTGAATGGCGGTTTCTGGTTGTTAATTTCGTAATAGTAAGTGCACAGGTATGGATCAACGTGAACTTCGTCCGGGATCTCTTTTTTCAGCTTCTGGAACAATTCGATCGGCATGTTGTTATACGTCATGTCGATTTCACCACTACGGTAGCGGTTAACATCGGTAACTTCAGAAGCAATAGGCAAATAGGTTACCTGGTTAATAACGGTTTTCGCGTTGTTCCAGTAGGTTGGGCTGCGTTCAAGAACGATTCGTTCGTTTACGACCCAATCTTTTAAGGTATAGGCACCGTTGGTGACGATATTACCAGGCTGGGTCCATTTTTCGCCGAATTTCTCGATAGCGGCTTTTGGCACCGGTGAAGTTGATGGGTGAACAAGTAATTTATAGAAGTACGGAACGGGTTCACTTAAGGTGACTTCTAATGTGTGATCATCAATAGCTTTCACGCCGAGATCGGTAATCGGTTTTTTCCCTTCAAGAATTTCATCAATACCGGCGATATGCCCATATTGCAGATAACTGGCATACGGAGAAGCGGTGTTCGGATCAACAGAACGTTGCCAGCTATACACAAAGTCTTGTGCTGTGACTGGCGTGCCATCAGACCATTTCGCATCTTTACGCAAATGGAAGGTCCAGACTTTCGCGTCTTTATTATCCCAGGATTCAGCGACGCCAGGTGCCGGATGGCCGTCAAGATCGCTGACCAGTAAGCCTTCAAACAGGTCTCGGCTGATATTAGACTCCGGAACACCTTCAATTTTGTGCGGATCTAATGACTGAACTTCTGAACCATTGTTACGTACCAGCGTTTGTTTTTCCGCCAGTGTGACGCCTGCGGGTACATCAGCTGCCAGCGCGACATTCCCTGCCATTAGCGCAGCCAGAACGCCAGCTGCTACTAAACTTCTCTTGGTGATGTTGGTCATTGTTTTTTGGACTCCCTCATTATAATTACTGGTATTAACCAGCATGTGTAATCCCGGATTGGGACCCTGCACAGGCTCGGAGACTTTCTGCTGTCAGGTTACTTTATCGTTACGGATTGCTATCACCGACTTTATTTATTCTGGTGATTCAGACGATCACCTTATGTCGATTCGTACTGTGTCTCCCCTGTCGAGACACATTATTCTTTCACGACGCTCTTTAATTGTTAATTATTCTCATTACCAATAAAGAATCGCCTGGCGGTTGCCCGGAAAGTACCAAATGCGCTTCTTACTCGCCAATACATTTTGCAAAATTGTTAAGCAATTCTCTTTTATTGACCGTATCAGAATCTATAGCTTGCATCCATGTCTTAACAAACATCTTTCAATTCAATCAAATAGAGATTGGTTAAGCATGTCTATCTTTTCTGATTACAGTTCCAGTAGTGAAATGCACAATAATTTAACAATTGATTATTATTTAGCACTTTCCTCTACCAAAGGCAGTGGAATTACTAATATCATTTCAATTATTCTTCAGCAAGCCCAGGATTATGATGTGGCGAAAATAACATGATGGTGAGGAGAAGCAGTTAAGGAAATCCTTATAACTAACTGTAATTTGAGAAGAATATTTTTACCTATTCCTTTTGCTTTTGATAACTGGGCGGGAACAAAGTAAAAATAATGACGAAGTAAACGGAGCATGGCAGCTCCGTTTCATTTGAAAGGAATTAATTAAGCAGGCCGGGGAAAATCCCCTTAATACCAGTAACGATAAATTCAATCCCCAATGCCATCAGCAATAGCCCCATAATACGCGTAATCACGTTGATGCCGGTCTGGCGTAAAACCCGTACCAGCCACGGTGCCATGCGGAACAATCCCCAACAACATAAAGCGAACAATGCAATAGCCACAAAGAAACCAAACAGATAGCTAATGCTGTGATAACGCGTACCCCAGACGATGGTAGAACTGATCGCCCCTGGCCCCGCCATCAACGGCAACGCCAGTGGCACCACACCAATGCTTTCACGTACCGCGGTTTCTGATTTTTCTTGCTTGTTCTGTTTATCCTCGCCAAGCTTGCCGCTGATCATCGACATCGCTATCGTCACCACCAGGATGCCCCCGGCGATACGGAACGAATCAATTGATATACCAAAAAGTTGCAGAATCGTGTCGCCGAGAAAAAGCGAGATCCACAAGATAATGGCCACAGACAGGTTGGCTGTAAGGTTAGTTTTGTTTCGCGCTGCCGCTGTCTGATAACTGGTCATGCTGATAAAGACGGGAATAATCCCTACCGGGTTGACCAGCGCAAATAACCCGATGAAAAATTTGAAGTAAACGGGAAAATCAAAAAGGGTCTGAATCACGGTTAGCTCCGAAGCAAAAGCCGGATAATGTTAGCCATAAATAAGGTTGAAAAGACGCGCTGACAATACGCCTTTTGACAGCATTTTTCACCTCCTAACTACTTAAAATTGCTATCATTCGTTATTGTTATCTAGTTGTGCAAAACATGCTAATGTAGCCACCAAATCATACTACAATTTATTAACTGTTAGCTATAATGGCGAAAAGCGATGCTGAAAGGTGTCAGCTTTGCAAAAATTTGATTTGGATCACGTAATCAGTACCCAGAAGTGAGTAATCTTGCTTACGCCACCTGGAAGTGACGCATTAGAGATAATAACTCTAATGTTTAAACTCTTTTAGTAAATCACAGTGAGTGTGAGCGCGAGTAAGCTTTTGATTTTCATCGGTTAAGCAAATCATCACCGCACTGACTATACTCTCGTATTCGAGCAGATGATTTACTAAAAAAGTTTAACATTATCAGGAGAGCATTATGGCTGTTACTAATGTCGCTGAACTTAACGCACTCGTAGAGCGTGTAAAAAAAGCCCAGCGTGAATATGCCAGTTTCACTCAAGAGCAAGTAGACAAAATCTTCCGCGCCGCCGCTCTGGCTGCTGCAGATGCTCGAATCCCACTCGCGAAAATGGCCGTTGCCGAATCCGGCATGGGTATCGTCGAAGATAAAGTGATCAAAAACCACTTTGCTTCTGAATATATCTACAACGCCTATAAAGATGAAAAAACCTGTGGTGTTCTGTCTGAAGACGACACTTTTGGTACCATCACTATCGCTGAACCAATCGGTATTATTTGCGGTATCGTTCCGACCACTAACCCGACTTCAACTGCTATCTTCAAATCGCTGATCAGTCTGAAGACCCGTAACGCCATTATCTTCTCCCCGCACCCGCGTGCAAAAGATGCCACCAACAAAGCGGCTGATATCGTTCTGCAGGCTGCTATCGCTGCCGGTGCTCCGAAAGATCTGATCGGCTGGATCGATCAACCTTCTGTTGAACTGTCTAACGCACTGATGCACCACCCAGACATCAACCTGATCCTCGCGACTGGTGGTCCGGGCATGGTTAAAGCCGCATACAGCTCCGGTAAACCAGCTATCGGCGTAGGCGCGGGTAACACTCCGGTTGTTATCGATGAAACTGCTGATATCAAACGTGCAGTTGCATCTGTACTGATGTCCAAAACCTTCGACAACGGCGTAATCTGTGCTTCTGAACAGTCTGTTGTTGTTGTTGACTCTGTTTATGACGCAGTACGTGAACGTTTCGCAACCCACGGCGGCTATCTGTTGCAGGGTAAAGAGCTGAAAGCTGTTCAGGACGTTATCCTGAAAAACGGTGCGTTGAACGCGGCTATCGTTGGTCAGCCAGCCTATAAAATTGCTGAACTGGCAGGCTTCTCTGTACCAGAAAACACCAAGATTCTGATCGGTGAAGTGACCGTTGTTGATGAAAGCGAACCGTTCGCACATGAAAAACTGTCCCCGACTCTGGCAATGTACCGCGCTAAAGATTTCGAAGACGCGGTAGAAAAAGCAGAGAAACTGGTTGCTATGGGTGGTATCGGTCATACCTCTTGCCTGTACACTGACCAGGATAACCAACCGGCTCGCGTTTCTTACTTCGGTCAGAAAATGAAAACGGCTCGTATCCTGATTAACACCCCGGCTTCTCAGGGTGGTATCGGTGACCTGTATAACTTCAAACTCGCACCTTCCCTGACTCTGGGTTGTGGTTCCTGGGGTGGTAACTCCATCTCTGAAAACGTTGGTCCGAAACACCTGATCAACAAGAAAACCGTTGCTAAGCGAGCTGAAAACATGTTGTGGCACAAACTTCCGAAATCTATCTACTTCCGCCGTGGCTCCCTGCCAATCGCGCTGGATGAAGTGATTACTGATGGCCACAAACGTGCGCTCATCGTGACTGACCGCTTCCTGTTCAACAATGGTTATGCTGATCAGATCACTTCCGTACTGAAAGCAGCAGGCGTTGAAACTGAAGTCTTCTTCGAAGTAGAAGCGGACCCGACCCTGAGCATCGTTCGTAAAGGTGCAGAACTGGCAAACTCCTTCAAACCAGACGTGATTATCGCGCTGGGTGGTGGTTCCCCGATGGACGCCGCGAAGATCATGTGGGTTATGTACGAACATCCGGAAACTCACTTCGAAGAGCTGGCGCTGCGCTTTATGGATATCCGTAAACGTATCTACAAGTTCCCGAAAATGGGCGTGAAAGCGAAAATGATTGCTGTCACCACCACTTCTGGTACAGGTTCTGAAGTCACTCCGTTTGCGGTTGTAACTGACGACGCTACTGGTCAGAAATACCCGCTGGCGGACTATGCGCTGACCCCGGATATGGCGATTGTCGACGCCAACCTGGTTATGGACATGCCGAAGTCCCTGTGTGCTTTCGGTGGTCTGGACGCAGTAACTCACGCCATGGAAGCTTATGTTTCTGTACTGGCATCTGAGTTCTCTGATGGTCAGGCTCTGCAGGCACTGAAACTGCTGAAAGAATATCTGCCAGCGTCCTACCACGAAGGGTCTAAAAATCCGGTAGCGCGTGAACGTGTTCACAGTGCAGCGACTATCGCGGGTATCGCGTTTGCGAACGCCTTCCTGGGTGTATGTCACTCAATGGCGCACAAACTGGGTTCCCAGTTCCATATTCCGCACGGTCTGGCAAACGCCCTGCTGATTTGTAACGTTATTCGCTACAATGCGAACGACAACCCGACCAAGCAGACTGCATTCAGCCAGTATGACCGTCCGCAGGCTCGCCGTCGTTATGCTGAAATTGCCGACCACCTGGGTCTGAGCGCACCGGGCGACCGTACTGCTGCTAAGATCGAGAAACTGCTGGCATGGCTGGAAACGCTGAAGGCTGAACTGGGTATTCCGAAATCTATCCGTGAAGCTGGCGTTCAGGAAGCAGACTTCCTGGCGAACGTGGATAAACTGTCTGAAGATGCATTCGATGACCAGTGCACTGGCGCTAACCCGCGTTACCCGCTGATCTCCGAGCTGAAACAGATTCTGCTGGATACCTACTACGGTCGTGATTATGTAGAAGGTGAAACTGCAGCGAAAAAAGAAGCCGCTCCGGCTAAAGCTGAGAAAAAAGCGAAAAAATCCGCTTAATCAGTAGCGCTGTCTGGCAACATAAACGGCCCCTTCTGGGGCCGTTTTTTTGTTTACCCAAAGTAACTTTTCCATAAACCGACAGCATTAGCCTTCATCATATTTGCGACGATGTATAACGCCTAAACACAGGGATAGTGTACTTTACAGGTCACAAGTCAACGTCGGTGCTTAAGAGCCCTGTGAGGCGTATAGCGGCGTTAAAAACTGCCGAGAAGGGTGTATAGCCCGGAAGAAGTGCGTAAAACGAACTGACAGGATAAAAGTGCCCTGCTCACCCTGTCAGTAAAGAAATTCTTATTAATCGTGGCGATGCCTTTCCTGAATAGCCGTTAATGAGCCGACTTGTAACGCCTCTTTATAGTGTTTACGGCATACAGAAACGTATCGTTCATTACCACCAATAACCACCTGCTCACCTTCGTTATAAGGTCTGCCTGCTTGATCAAGACGCAGCACCATGCTTGCTTTACGGCCACAAAAACAGATGGTTTTTAATTCAACCAGTTTGTCGGACCATGCCAGTAAGTATTGGCTGCCAATAAATAATTCACCTCGAAAATCGGTACGTAAACCATAACAAAGTACGGGTATATCGAGTTGATCGACAACCTCCGATAATTCATATACTTGTTGTCTGGTTAAAAACTGGCATTCATCAACCAGTACGCAATGAATTGCCTGCTGTTCATGTTCCGCACGAATCTCATCAAATAATGATGAATTTTGGTTAAATAATTTTGCAGGCGATGACAAACCTATACGCGAACTGACTTTCCCGGCACCAAAGCGATCATCAATTTCTGCCGTATATACGACAGTGCGCATGCCGCGTTCCTGGTAATTGTATGAAGATTGCAACAATGCTGTAGACTTACCCGCATTCATTGCGGAATAGTAGAAATATAGCTGTGCCATCAGCCACAGGCCCTCAATGATATGAAATAAAGTTGGCTGGAGTTTATCATAATTCGTCAGTTTTTCAGCTCAACAGTATGCACAGAAGTGGTATATGCGTTCTCCCTTACGAAGCCTTGCATAATCCTTCTGAGCTATCATTACAACTGCCTCGCTTGTTATAAGCGGGTAAATGACTGCTGGTAACTATTCACAATCTTTAACCTGTTGCGCAAGTAATAGCCCTCTGTTGACCTCCAGGAGATAGTGCAATACTAAGTCCCTGCTCTTATTGCGACTGTTCTACTTTTCATCATTCGCTTAATAGGGAATTCTCGTAAACACGACTAATACAGAAGACTGAAAGGTCGTCAGCCTACGATAATCTCCCCATAAAATGTGACATGAATCAGGAAGTTTTAACCTCACGTGCTGCGAAATCATCGGTACAAATAGGGCTATATGCCGCGTCTTTTCTGGCTAATTTTATGAAAAGATATTTATTGGCGGCACAAAATAAAGAACAATTTTGAATTCCTTACATTCCTGGCTATTGCACAACTGAATTTAAGGCTCTATTATTACCTCAACAAACCACCCCAATATAAGTTTGAGATTACTACAATGAGCGAAGCACTTAAAATTCTGAACAACATCCGTACTCTTCGTGCGCAGGCAAGAGAATGTACACTTGAAACGCTGGAAGAAATGCTGGAAAAATTAGAAGTTGTTGTTAACGAACGTCGCGAAGAAGAAAGCGCGGCTGCTGCTGAAGTTGAAGAGCGCACTCGTAAACTGCAGCAATATCGCGAAATGCTGATCGCTGACGGTATTGACCCGAACGAGCTGCTGAATAGCCTTGCCGCCGTTAAATCTGGCACCAAAGCTAAACGTGCTCAGCGTCCGGCAAAATATAGCTACGTTGACGAAAACGGCGAAACTAAAACCTGGACTGGCCAGGGCCGTACTCCAGCTGTAATCAAAAAAGCAATGGATGAGCAAGGTAAATCCCTCGACGATTTCCTGATCAAGCAATAATCTTTTGTAGATTGCACTTGCTTAAAATCCCGCCATCGGCGGGATTTTTTATTGTCCGGTTTAAGACAATTTAATAAGAATAAGCTATAAAAAAACGGCGTCGATTGCTCAACGCCGTTTCGTGGATAACACCGATACGGATGTTACTTCTTAATGCCCATCTCTTCTTCAAGCCAGGCTTTAAATTCCGTGCCAAGGGTGTTATGACGAATACCGTATTCAACGAAGGCCTGCATGTAACCTAATTTATTACCGCAGTCATGGCTCTTCCCTTTCATATGATAGGCTTCAACCGTTTCTTTTTCGATTAGCATATCAATTGCGTCGGTGAGCTGAATTTCATCACCAGCTCCCGGAGGGGTTTTTGCCAGCAACGGCCAAATATCCGCACTAAGTACGTAACGACCCACAATAGCGAGATTAGACGGCGCAACATCCGCTTTTGGTTTTTCAACCACGCCAACCATCGGTACGCTTTCACCCGGCGCTAATTCAACGCCTTTGCAATCCACAACGCCATATGCGGTCACATCAGCAACCGGTTCAACCATGATCTGGCTATGACCCGTTTCATCGAAGCGGCGGATCATCTCTGCCAGGTTATCCTGTGACAAATCGGATTCATATTCATCCAGAATAACGTCAGGCAAAATAACAGCCACAGGTTCATCACCCACTACCGGGTGAGCACACAATACAGCGTGTCCCAGGCCTTTCGCCAGCCCTTGACGAACTTGCATAATAGTCACGTGCGGCGGACAAATAGACTGCACTTCATCAAGCAGTTGACGTTTTACACGTTTTTCCAGCATTGCTTCCAGTTCGAAACTGGTATCAAAGTGGTTTTCAATAGAGTTTTTAGATGAGTGTGTAACCAGCACAATTTCAGTAATGCCAGCCGCAATACATTCATTCACGACGTATTGAATTAATGGCTTATCGACAAGTGGCAGCATCTCTTTCGGGATGGCTTTCGTCGCCGGCAACATCCTGGTTCCTAATCCCGCAACGGGGATAACGGCTTTTTTGACTTTCGTATTAATGGCAGCCATTTAAATTCTCCTGGACTGTTCGTGTTTTGAACGTGTTCATATTTCTGTATCGCATCCCAGTATATCAGCACCCCGGAGGGGCTAAGTTCTGAAAAGGATGCGAGTTAGCATAATTAAGACAATTACTTATACGAATGGCGACGATAGTACCACCAGCCGACATTAGCTGGTAATGCAAATTTAGCCCGCGTTATCGTTTGCTCATTCTGCAGACAACATCAAGCGCAGCCGACCACCGGTTCCCCATATTTGGCATTGCCAGGCATCGCATCGCTGGCTCAATTGATTCAAATAAGCGTTACCTAAAGTGCCTAACGGAACACCATTACTGATTTGCACCTGGTGTTCGCCGGTATTTAACGTCGCATTCAGACCCGCAGAAACCAGAATGAGATTTTTCAGTTCGCGATGATAATAGCCAACTAATAGCGGAAACTGCCCCGGCAGATTGGCCTGACGGAGTAAATGGTTTACCTGCTTCAATAACGCGCCCAACTCTGGCAACCGTTGATTTTGGTGTGCAAGCTGTTCCTGTAATAATCCGTTAAACAATGCGCGTAATAACAAGGCAGCAAGTACGCCATTATGTCCAGCTCGGGTGACATCAAGGCAATAAAATGCCAGATCGTTTTCCGAAAGTGCGGCAATATCAAGCACCAGGCCGGGTTTGTCCGCGGCAACCAATTGACGATAATTAACCCGGCATTGGGAAATCACCTGCTGAACTGGCGGTTGTAGTTCCTGTAATAATTTCGCCGCTGCAGCAGGGTTATCAACCATTGCATCCCAGTCGCGAAAAAGCCTTTCCTCTTCCTCAACGCGGGAATTAAACATGCTGGGATAGAGACAGGCAAAAACCATCTCGCGCAAGCGATTCAGATCTTTAACCGGTTTCAGCAAAACATCTTCAACGCCCAGACGTAACGCTTTGGCAATATCTGCCATATTTTCAGTGGCAGATATCACCAGAACTGGTGTCTGGTCACCTCTGTTGCGTATATGTTCCAGCAGTTTAAGCCCGTTCATTCGTGGCATCGCGATATCACATATCATCAGGTCTGGAGTGAAACCTCCCAGCAACTCAAGGGCATCCACCCCATCAGCCGCCAGTACCGTTGTCGCTCCCAATGAGGAAAACCACGAATCCAGAAGCGAGCGAAATACCTGCTCATCTTCAACAATGAGAATCTGTTTTCCGACCAATGGCTGCGTCATGTTCTCTCCCCTGACTGGCTTTACTCAATAGTGGCATGCTATTGCCACCTGCGCCTGTCAGAATTAACTTAAGTGTAGATAAAAATTCTGGTCAAATGTTGGTGCGTACCAACGGCAAAAGTTCGTCCATTTTCTTTTCCACTGCCAGCTGCCCGGCCGCAATGGCAGCGTGCGCGCGATGGAAATCAAGCGTAGATATTTGCGGGCAAACAGGTTGAATCAGAATATCGGGCGGATCACCTGCCATGCGGTTCCTTTTAAGGCGGTTCTCCAGCACCTGGATAGAAGTGGTCATAATCTCTGTTGCCGTTGGTGCTGTCACCGCCCGACGTGTCGTTATGCTGCCTAACCTTTCTTTCAGACGCGCATGCCACGGCAGAGAATCACCATTCTCGCTATTTTCTTCACTGACATTAAAGGAGAGCAAATCTTGTTGCATCAAATGAGCATCGTGCTGCAGGTCGACCGCTATCACAATATCAGCACCCAATGCACGCGTGAGCGAAATAGGAATTGGGTTAACGACTGCCCCATCAACCAGCCAGTAGCCGTTATGCGCAACGGGTGCCATGAGTCCTGGAATACTGCATGATGCGCGAATAGCAAGATGGAGATCGCCTTCAGTAAACCATAATTCACGCCCAGTACTTAAATTGGTGGCAACAGCCGCGAAGCGACGGGAACAATTTTCGATCTCTGTTTCCGGCATTATTTCGCGGTATTGATTGAAGACACGCTCGCCGCGCAGTAACCCACCGCGCTGCCAGGAGAGATCCATCAGGCGTAAAACATCCCAATAACTGAAAGAGGTTACCCAATCTTCCAGCGCAGATAATCGATCGCATGCATAGGCCGCGCCCACCAGCGAACCAATTGAACATCCTGCAACGATATCAATTTCAATACCCACTTTTTTTAGCGCATTAATAACGCCAATATGCGACCAACCTCTCGCCGCGCCAGATCCCAGCGCCAGCCCTATTTTTATCTTTCTCATTATTCCCGCAAGATTCCCCTGGAATGCAATCGTAGCCACATCGCTACTGCTCGGTTAACATAGTGCTACTCAGGCGGTTAATACGCCGTTATTGTTTCCAGGGAGATTATTTGTGTCTCAGCTTTGTCCCTGTGGTAGTGCTGTCGAGTATAGCCTATGTTGCCACCCTTATGTGTCTGGTGAAAAGGTTGCACCTGATCCAGAACATCTCATGCGTTCGCGTTACTGCGCTTTTGTGATGCAAGACGCAGATTATTTAATAAAGACCTGGCATCCATCTTGTGGAGCAGCGGCGTTACGTGCCGAATTGATTGCCGGATTTGCGCATACTGAATGGTTGGGATTGACCGTATTTGAACATTGTTGGCAGGACGCCGACAATATCGGATTTGTCAGTTTTGTTGCTCGATTTACCGAAGGTGGCAAAACAGGTGCAATAATTGAACGTTCGCGATTTTTGAAAGAAAACGGTCAATGGTACTATATTGACGGTACACGTCCGCAGTTTGGCCGCAACGATCCCTGCCCTTGTGGTTCAGGTAAAAAATTTAAAAAGTGCTGCGGCCAATAATGGTTGACGGTACGGTTTAGCAAACACTCTCAACAAGGTTTTTCCAGCAATGCATTCACTCCAACGTAAAGTTCTGCGTACTATTTGTCCGGACCAAAAAGGTCTGATCGCACGTATTACCAATATTTGCTACAAGCACGAGTTAAATATCGTACAGAACAATGAATTTGTTGATCACCGTACCGGGCGCTTTTTTATGCGCACGGAACTGGAAGGGATTTTTAATGATTCCACCCTGCTGGCGGATCTCGATAGCGCATTGCCAGAAGGCTCCGTGCGTGAGCTGAATCCTGCCGGTCGTCGCCGGATAGTGATTCTGGTCACTAAAGAAGCGCATTGCCTTGGCGATTTGTTGATGAAAGCCAATTATGGCGGCCTGGATGTCGAAATCGCGGCAGTGATTGGTAACCACGATACTTTACGTTCTCTGGTTGAGCGTTTTGATATACCGTTTGAGCTGGTAAGCCATGAAGGGTTAAGCCGCAACGAGCACGATCAAAAGATGGCGGATGCCATTGATGCTTATCAACCTGACTACGTGGTGCTGGCGAAGTATATGCGGGTATTAACACCGGAATTTGTGTCACGCTTCCCGAATAAGATCATCA
The DNA here is from genome assembly GCF_022354085.1 of Shigella dysenteriae. Lineage (NCBI taxonomy): Bacteria > Pseudomonadati > Pseudomonadota > Gammaproteobacteria > Enterobacterales > Enterobacteriaceae > Shigella > Shigella dysenteriae. The sequence continues at coordinate 2,107,618 of NZ_CP055055.1, read as the reverse complement.
ATATTCACCATTCCTTCCTGCCAGCGTTTATCGGCGCACGTCCTTATCACCAGGCCTATGAACGTGGCGTGAAGATTATTGGCGCAACAGCTCACTATGTTAATGACAATCTGGACGAAGGCCCAATCATCATGCAGGACGTTATTCATGTCGATCATACCTACACAGCTGAAGATATGATGCGCGCAGGTCGTGACGTCGAGAAAAACGTCTTAAGTCGCGCGCTCTACAAAGTACTGGCGCAGCGCGTCTTTGTTTACGGTAATCGGACGATTATTCTTTAATCGCCAGCAAAAATAACTGGTTACCTTTAATCCGTTACGGATGAAAATTACGCAACCAGTTCATTTTTCTCAACGTAACACTTTACAGCGGCGCGTCATTTGATATGATGCGCCCCGCTTCCCGATAAGGGAGCAGGCCAGTAAAAAGCATTACCCCGTGGTGGGGTTCCCGAGCGGCCAAAGGGAGCAGACTGTAAATCTGCCGTCATCGACTTCGAAGGTTCGAATCCTTCCCCCACCACCATCTCAAGCATTACCTCGAAATTTGAATTACCCCTGGTGGGGTTCCCGAGCGGCCAAAGGGAGCAGACTGTAAATCTGCCGTCATCGACTTCGAAGGTTCGAATCCTTCCCCCACCACCATCACTTTCAAAAGTCCCTGAACTCTCAAACGAATCCGTAATTAAATATTCTGCCCAAGCGGGGAAGGATGAGAAGCTTCGACCAAGGTTCGACTTGAGCGCCAGCGAGAGAGCGTTGCCGCAGGCAACGACCCGAAGGGCGAAGCGCGCAGCGCTGAGTAATCCTTCCCCCACCACCATCGCTTCCTGAAATAATCAAAACCTGTTACTCCGAGCTAATTTTGCCCAATGGCACCACGTTTACCGGACCTACAATATCCTCCCCTGTAGGTCGGATAAGCGAAGCGCATCCGACAACTCACCCCGCACCGTGCCCATAAAAAAACCCCGCCGAAGCAGGGTCTATGTGAACTAAAATTCGCTTAGTGACGAGCGCGCACCAGCTGGTACTTACGTGTCAGATACTCCACCGGTACGCTCCAGATGTGTACCAGACGCGAGAACGGGAACAGCAGGAATAACGTCATCCCCAGCACCAGGTGTAGACGGAAGATAAACGCCACACCATCGAGGTGTTGAGAAGCGCCACCGTGGAAGGTCACCACCGACTGCGCCCAGCCAACCAGTTTCATCATCTCGCTACCGTCCATATGCTGAGCGGAGAATGGAATGGTCAGCAGGCCCAGCGCGCACTGGATAACGAGCAGCGACAGGATCAGGATATCCGCTCCGGTAGTGGTTGCACGCACGCGTGGGCTGAACAGACGACGCTTCAGCAACAGCACGCCGCCAATCAGACACAGCACACCGCTGGCACCACCAGCAAACATCGCCATTTTCTGTTTCACTTCAATCGGCAGCCAGGCTTCATACATCCAGTGCGGCGTCAGCATACCGAAGAAGTGACCAACAAAAATCCCCAGAATACCGATATGGAACAGGTTCGACGCCAGGTTCATCCCTTTGCGATCCAGCATCTGGCTGGACGCCGCGCGCCAGGTGTACTGCCCGTAGTCATAACGCAGCCAGCTACCAATCAGGAAGACCGCCCCGGCTATGTACGGGTAGATATCAAAGAAGAACATATTCAGGAATTGCATTAGTGCTGTCCTCCGGTGGTGATATTCAGATATTGCGGCGCGACGGCACCGGCAAAGCGACGCTGATGAGCAGTGATTGCTGAATCACCGCAGCCTTTGTCAGCAAAGAATTTAACCTGCTCTTCTTCCCAGACAGCATCCAGCGCCTGCGGCGTATCGTCGCGCGCTTCGTCGGCAATTTTTTCCGCCACTTTGTCGCTGTCGATAGCGGTATTCGCCAGTTTCATCAGCAGATCAAACAGCACGGCATAACGGCTTTCACGCTGTTGCAGACGCGCGCTCAGCAATGCCAGAATCGGCGCGATATCTTTCAAACCTTCCACGGCTTCGCTTTGCGGTAGCTGCGCCAGGTACTCCAGATACAGCGGCAGATGGTCCGGCAATTCGCGGCTGTTTAACTGCAAGCCGTGCTGCTCGTACTGCGCCAGCAGGTCCACCATCGCCTGGCCGCGGTCGCGGGATTCGCCGTGCACATGTTCAAACAGCAACAGTGACGTGGCGCGGCCACGGTCGAACAGTTCGCTGTACTGCGCCTGGGCATCGAGCGGATCCATCGTCGTTAAATCGCGCAGGAAAATGCCCAGCGCATGGGCATCCTCTTTTGGCAGATTTTTCGACGCGGCAATCGCCTCAAACATCTCTTGTTGATGCTGCCATAAGGCAGCATCCGGATATTCAAGGAGACGCGATACAATCACGAGTTCGATCATGGATGCGGCTCCGTTTTGCTGGTCACATCGATGGCATCGATACGACGGCTGTTGAACAGATTGAATTTGGTATCTGAACCGTGGCAGCCATCACCAAAGGTAAAGCCGCAGCCATTTTTCTCCGGGAAGGCTTCCCGTGCCAGTTCACGATGACTACTCGGCACCACAAAGCGATCTTCGTAGTTAGCAATCGCCAGATAACGGTACATCTCCTGTGCCTGGGCTTCGGTCAGACCGACCTCTTCCAGCGCACGGGTATCCACTTTCCCGTCAACGGTTTCAGCACGTTTGTAATGACGCATCGCCAGCATACGTTTCAGCGCGCGCAGTACCGGTTTGGTATCACCGGCGGTCAGCAGATTCGCCAGATACTGTACCGGAATACGCAGGCTTTCGACGTCTGGCAGAATGCCGTTGCTACCCAGCTCACCCGCGTCTGCTGCAGACTGAATCGGAGACAGAGGCGGCACGTACCAGACCATCGGCAGTGTGCGATATTCTGGATGCAGCGGCAGCGCCAATTTCCATTCCATTGCCATTTTATAAACCGGCGACTGCTGTGCAGCTTCAATAACGCTCAGCGGAATACCGTCTTTAATCGCCTGCTCGATGACTTTCGGATCGTTCGGATCGAGGAACACCTCCAGCTGACGCTGGTAGAGATCTTTCTCGTTCTCGGTGCTGGCTGCACGTTCAATCGCGTCGGCATCATACAGCAGCACGCCAAGATAACGGATACGACCGACACAGGTTTCTGAGCACACGGTCGGCTGACCCGCTTCAATACGCGGATAGCAGAAGATGCACTTCTCAGACTTACCGCTCTTCCAGTTGAAGTAGATTTTTTTGTACGGGCATCCGGTGATGCACATACGCCAGCCACGGCATTTATCCTGGTCGATCAGGACGATGCCATCTTCTTCACGCTTGTAAATCGCACCGCTCGGGCAGGTCGCCACACATGCCGGGTTCAGGCAGTGTTCGCACAGGCGCGGCAAATACATCATGAAGGTGTTTTCGAACTGGCTATACATCGCCTTCTGGATGTTGTCGAAGTTCTTGTCTTTCGCCAGTTTGTCAAACTCACCGCCCAGGTCATCTTCCCAGTTCGGCCCTTTTTCGATTTTCGCCATCCGTTCCCCGGTAATCAGCGAACGCGGACGGGCAATCGGCTGCGATTTGCTGCCTTCCGGCGCGGTATGCAGGTTCTGATAGTCAAAATCGAACGGCTCGTAATAATCGTCGATCCCCGGCAAATGCGGGTTAGCAAAGATTTTACCCAGCAGCATGGCTCGGTTACCCATGCGCGGTTGCAGTTTGCCATTGATTTTACGGATCCAGCCGCCTTTGTATTTTTCCTGGTTTTCCCAGTCAGTCGGGAAGCCCTGGCCCGGCTTGGTTTCCACGTTGTTGAACCACGCGTATTCCACGCCTTCACGGCTGGTCCAGACGTTTTTACAGGTAACTGAACAGGTGTGGCAGCCGATGCACTTATCGAGATTCAGCACCATGCCGACTTGTGAACGAATTTTCATTTTACGCTCTCCTGTACCTGGTCATTGCCTTCGCCATCTAACCAGTCAATGTTCTTCATCTTACGCACTACAACAAACTCATCGCGGTTAGAACCTACGGTGCCGTAGTAGTTAAAGCCGTATGCCAGATGGGCATAGCCGCCGATCATATGCGTCGGTTTCGGCGTGATACGGGTGACCGAGTTATGGATACCACCACGCTGTTGGGTAATTTCCGAACCAGGCAGGTTAACGATACGTTCCTGCGCGTGGTACATCATGGTCATCCCTGCCGGAACACGCTGGCTGACAACCGCACGGGCAGTCAGAGCACCGTTGCTGTTGAATACTTCAATCCAGTCGTTATCGGCGATACCCAGATCTTTGGCATCGGCTTCACTCAACCAGACCACCGGACCACCGCGACCTAAAGTCAGCATCAGCAGGTTGTCGCTGTAGGTGGAGTGGATACCCCACTTCTGGTGCGGCGTCAGGAAGTTGAGCGCTTTTTCCGGGTTGCCGTTGGATTTCTGGCCTATAACTTCTTTCACCGAACGGGTGTCGATCGGCGGACGATAAACCAGCAGGCTTTCACCGAAATCACGCATCCACTGGTGATCCTGATACAGTTGCTGACGACCAGAGAGCGTACGCCATGGGATCAGCTCGTGAACGTTGGTGTAACCGGCGTTGTAAGAAACGTGTTCATCTTCCAGACCAGACCAGGTCGGGCTGGAGATAATTTTGCGCGGCTGTGCCTGAATATCGCGGAAGCGGATCTTCTCGTCTTCTTTATTCAGCGCCAGATGCGTATGGTCACGACCGGTAAATTCGCTCAGGGCAGCCCAGGCTTTCACGGCTACCTGACCGTTGGTTTCCGGTGCCAGTGTCAGGATCATCTCTGCCGCATCAATTGCGGTGTTCAGCATCGGCTGGCCTTTCGCCGGACCTTCCGCTTTGGTGTAGTTGAGCTTACGCAGCAGATCCATCTCGCTCTGGGTGTTCCAGGCAATCCCTTTACCGCCGTTACCGATTTTCTCCATCAGCGGGCCGATAGAGGTAAAGCGTTCGTAAGTTGCCGGATAATCGCGCTCTACGACCATAATGTGCGGTGCAGTTTTGCCTGGGATCAGGTCGCATTCGCCTTTTTTCCAGTCTTTCACATCCAGCGGCTGCGCCAGTTCAGCGGCAGAGTCGTGCTGGATAGGCAGCGTGACGATGTCGGTTTCTTTACCCAGATGGCCGACGCACACTTCGGAGAATTTCTTCGCGATGGCTTTGTAGATTTCCCAGTCGCTTTTCGCTTCCCAGGCCGGATCGACCGCCGCAGACAGCGGGTGAATAAACGGATGCATATCCGAAGTATTCATGTCGTCTTTTTCGTACCAGGTCGCCGTCGGCAAAATGATGTCGGAATAGAGGCAGGTGCTCGACAGACGGAAGTCCAGCGTAACCACCAGATCCAGCTTGCCTTCCAGACCATTGTCCTGCCAGTCCACTTCTTCCGGCTTCACGCCGCCCTGCTGCCCCAGATCTTTACCCTGGATACCGTGTTCCGTCCCCAGCAGGTACTTGAGCATAAACTCATGACCTTTACCGGAAGAACCGAGCAGGTTAGAACGCCAGATGAACAGGTTGCGCGGGTGGTTTTTACCGTTTTCTGGTTGTTCTGCCGCAAAACGGATGGAACCCTCTTTCAGGGATTTCACCGTATAGTCCACCGGATTCATCCCGGCTTTTTCCGCTTCGCCAGCGATAGTCAGCGGGTTAGTGCCTAACTGCGGTGCAGACGGCAGCCAGCCCATGCGTTCCGCACGGACGTTAAAGTCGATCAGGTGTCCGGTATAACGGGATTTATCCGCCATCGGTGACAGCAGTTCTTCCGCAGTCACGGTTTCATAACGCCACTGGCTGGAGTGGTTATAGAAATAAGAAGTGCTGTTCATGTGACGCGCCGGACGCTGCCAGTCAAGGGCAAACGCCAGCGGCTGCCAGCCGGTTTGCGGACGCAGTTTTTCCTGACCTACATAGTGCGCCCAGCCGCCCCCGCTCTGACCGACACAGCCGCAGAAAATCAGCATGTTGATCAGACCACGATAGTTCATATCGAGGTGATACCAGTGGTTCAGCCCCGCACCGACGATAATCATCGAACGACCGTGCGTTTTATCAGCGTTATCGGCAAATTCACGGGCGATGCGAATAATCTGGCTGCGAGAAACGCCGGTAATCTGCTCGGCCCAGGCCGGGGTATAAGCTTTCACATCGTCATAGCTGGTTGCACAGTTAACGTCGTTCAGGCCACGTTCCAGACCGTAGTTTGCCAGCGTCAGATCATAAATGGTGGTCACCAGGGCGGTGCTGCCGTCAGCCAGTTTCAGGCGTTTCACCGGCAGTTTGTGCAGCAGCACGTTTTCCAGTTCCACTTTGTTGAAGTGTTCCGTGCCGTCGCCACCAAAGTACGGGAAGCCTACCTCAGCGATCTCATCCTGGCTACCCAGCAGGCTCAGTTGCAGCTCGGTTTCTTCGCCAGTTTTGCCGTCGCGCTGCTCAAGATTCCATTTGCCCTTCTCGCCCCAGCGGAAGCCAATAGAACCGTTCGGCGCAACCATTTCGCCATTGGTATTAAAGGCGACAGTTTTCCATTCCGGATTGTTTTCCTGGCCCAGCGCATCAACCAGATCAGCAGCGCGCAGCATACGACCTGCAGCGTAGTAACCGTCGCGTTCTTCCAGCATCACCAGCATCGGCATGTCGGTGTAGCGACGCACATAGTCGGTGAAATACTGGCTTGGGTTGTCGAGGTGGAATTCACGCAGCATTACGTGGCCCATCGCCAGCGCCATTGCCGCATCGGTGCCCTGTTTCGGTGCCAGCCACAGATCGCACAGTTTGGCGATTTCAGCGTAGTCTGGTGTGACGGCAACAGTTTTGGTGCCTTTGTAACGCACTTCAGTAAAGAAGTGAGCATCCGGGGTACGCGTCTGCGGCACGTTTGAACCCCAGGCGATGATGTAGCTGGAGTTGTACCAGTCAGCAGATTCCGGTACGTCAGTTTGCTCGCCCCAGGTTTGCGGAGACGCAGGAGGCAGGTCGCAGTACCAGTCGTAGAAGCTTAAGCAAGTACCGCCAATCAGCGAGAGATAGCGTGCACCCGATGCGTAAGAAACCATCGACATTGCCGGAATTGGCGAGAAACCAGCAACACGGTCCGGGCCGTAGTTTTTGATGGTGTAAACGTTAGATGCGGCGATCAGTTCGTTCACCTCCTGCCAGGAAGAACGAACAAAACCACCGCGTCCACGCGCCTGCTTAAAGCTTTTCGCTTTATCGGCGTCTTCAATGATAGAAGCCCATGCCTCAACCGGATCGCTATGCAGCGCCTTCGCTTCACGCCACATTTTCATCAGGCGTTTGCGCATCATCGGGTATTTCAGGCGGTTGGCACTGTAAAGATACCAGGAGTAGCTGGCACCGCGCGGGCAGCCGCGAGGTTCATGGTTTGGCAGATCCGGACGGGTACGCGGATAGTCAGTCTGCTGGGTTTCCCAGGTGACCAGACCGTTTTTGACGTAGATTTTCCAGCTGCAGGAGCCGGTGCAGTTTACCCCGTGGGTAGAGCGGACGATTTTGTCATGCTGCCAACGCTGGCGATATCCATCCTCCCAGTCACGGTTGGTATTGAGAAGCTGGCCATGCCCATCGGCAAAGGTTTCACCCTTCTGTTTGAAGTAGCGAAACCGGTCCAGGAATTTACTCATCGGTTTTCTCCTGTGGGAGCCTGTCGGCCCTCTGATAAATCGACATTGCTAATGTTTAAGGGCAAGGTAACGCTCTGAAACAGCGTGGGAATTGATAACGATCAAGAGTGATGGGGATGAAAAATAAAGTAAATTCCTAAGATACCCCTTTAGGATAATTAACAGTTACAGCATAACATGCTGTAAATTAAGACGTTTTATACCTGTAGTTATTTAAACTATTAAGATTTTTATGCAAATGGGTATTAAGGAGTATTCCCCATGGGTAACATATTAATGGCTCTTAATGAAATCCGGCGAAATAAACCATATAACATTAGTATGTTGTAACTAAATGACGCATAAAAAAAGCGCGACATCATGCCGCGCAAAGGATAATCAAATATTAAGATTTATTTTTTAGAATGCCGACCATATACCGCCCAGGTAATCACTACGCAGGCGATATAGAAAATCAAAAATACCTTCATTGCGCCGACTGGCGAACCCGTTAATGCCAGCGAGCTACCAAACGCTTTCGGGATAAAGAAGCCACCAATCGCGCCAATCGCAGAGATGAAACCCAACGCCGCCGCCGTGTCGGTTGCCGCTTCACGCATCGCACGTTCGTCAGAACCCCCTTCTGCTTTCACGCGATCCATTGTCAGTTTACGGAAGATCACGGAAATCATCTGGAAAGTGGAACCACTACCCAGCCCAGCTGTCAGGAACAGCGCCAGGAAGACCGCGAAGAACGCCATGAAGCTTCCGCCCTGCCCGTCAGTCGGTAAGGTCAGGAACAGCAGGCCGCTGAAAATCGCCATCAGAATAAAGTTCACCAGCGTGACACGAGTTCCGCCCAGACGGTCAGATAATGCACCACCTGCAGAACGCGCCAGCGCACCAATAAACGGCCCGAAGAAAGCGTATTGCAGAATCTGAACATCCGGGAACTGCGTTTTTGACAGCATCGCAAAGCCCGCGGAGAAGCCGATAAAGGAGCCGAAGGTTGCCAGATACAGCAGGCTCATAATCCACAGATGACCCCGTTTGAGTACCGGCAACTGCTCCTTGATGGAGGCTTTCGAGGTAGCAAGATCGTTCATGCCAAACCACGCCGCAATGGTGAAGATGGCAAGGAACGGCACCCATATCCAGGACGCATTCGCCAGATACAGCTCAGTCCCATCCGGCTGTTTGACGCCCTGGCTACCAAATACTGCGAAAATCGACAGTGATACCACCAGCGGAGCAACCAACTGCATGACGCTGACGCCCATGTTGCCCAGACCACCATTCAGACCCAGCGCGCCACCCTGCTTCTGTTTCGGAAAGAAGAAGCTGATGTTTGCCATACTGGAAGCGAAGTTCGCGCCAGCAAAGCCGCACAGCAGAGAGATGATGATGAAGACGCTATAAGGCGTGGAGGTATCCTGCACGGCAAAACCCAGCCAGACACAAGGAATAATCAGAATACCGGTGCTGAACGCCGTCCAGCGACGACCACCGAAGATAGGAACCATAAAGGAGTATGGAACACGTAATAACGCGCCAGAAACCGAAGGCAGCGCAGTCAACATAAATAGCTGATCGGTCGTAAAATTAAAACCGACTTTCGGTAAGTTCACCGCAACAGCGCTGAACAACATCCATACGCAAAACGCCAGCAGCAGACAGGGAACGGAAATCCACAGGTTGCGGCTGGCAATACGTTGACCGCGTTGTTGCCAGAACGCAGGATCTTCCGGTCGCCAATCTGTAATGACAGCTCCAGTAGCCCTTTCGGGGGCGGATGAGTGACTCATAGACACCTCTGATACTCGTTTCGATGTCTGCCACCTTAGTGTCTGTAGCTAAAGGCAATTTGATGTAAATCAAACGATAAGATAACTTTATCTATCATTGATATTTATCATTACCCATAGTGAGTACAGTGATTTCATAAAAATTATGAGATTTTTCACGGTGCTGTAAAATCCCTACCCTTACCGATGTAAAGCGACTAACCACACGGCAAATAAGGAGTAACTCTTTCCGGGTATGGGTATACTTCAGCCAATAGCCGAGAATACTGCCATTCCAGAATGCATCGTCACATTCATTAAGGTTATTGCTCATTTAAAGCCTGAAGGAAGAGGTTTACATGCTTAAACGTTGTCTCTCTCCGCTCACCCTGGTTAATCAGGTTGCGCTTATTGTGTTGCTTTCTACTGCTATTGGACTGGCAGGGATGGCGGTTTCTGGCTGGCTGGTGCAAGGCGTTCAGGGCAGCGCCCATGCGATCAACAAAGCGGGATCGCTGCGCATGCAAAGTTACCGTCTGTTGGCGGCAGTGCCATTAAGCGAGAAAGACAAACCCTTAATTAAAGAGATGGAACAAACGGCATTTAGCGCCGAGTTGACTCGAGCAGCAGAACGAGACGGACAACTGGCGCAATTACAGGGTTTACAAGATTACTGGCGTAATGAACTGATCCCTGCGCTGATGCGTGCACAAAACCGAGAAACGGTGTCAGCGGATGTCAGCCAGTTTGTTGCCGGGCTTGATCAGCTGGTATCTGGTTTTGACCGCACCACGGAAATGCGCATTGAGACAGTGGTACTGGTCCATCGGGTAATGGCGGTATTTATGGCACTTTTACTGGTGTTCACTATTATCTGGTTGCGGGCGCGACTGCTACAACCGTGGCGGCAACTGCTGGCAATGGCGAGTGCCGTCAGCCATCGCGATTTTACCCAACGCGCAAACATCAGCGGGCGCAACGAAATGGCGATGCTTGGAACTGCGTTGAACAATATGTCTGCAGAACTGGCCGAAAGTTATGCCGTACTTGAGCAGCGGGTTCAGGAGAAAACCGCCGGGCTGGAGCATAAAAATCAGATCCTCTCTTTTTTATGGCAGGCTAACCGCCGTTTGCATTCCCGCGCCCCGCTGTGTGAACGCCTGTCACCTGTACTCAACGGCTTACAGAATTTAACCCTGCTACGTGATATCGAACTGCGGGTGTATGACACTGATGATGAAGAGAATCATCAGGAGTTTACCTGCCAGCCAGATATGACTTGTGATGATAAAGGCTGCCAGCTCTGCCCGCGCGGCGTATTACCCGTTGGTGATCGCGGCACGACCCTGAAGTGGCGGCTGGCTGACTCTCATACGCAGTACGGTATTTTGCTGGCGACCCTGCCGCAGGGGCGTCATCTTAGCCATGATCAACAACAACTGGTGGATACCCTGGTTGAACAACTCACCGCCACGCTGGCGCTGGATCGCCATCAGGAACGTCAGCAACAGTTGATCGTGATGGAAGAGCGTGCCACCATTGCGCGCGAACTGCATGATTCTATTGCCCAATCTCTCTCTTGCATGAAGATGCAGGTGAGTTGTTTACAGATGCAGGGCGATGCGCTGCCAGAAAGCAGCCGCGAACTGTTAAGTCAGATCCGTAACGAACTGAATGCATCCTGGGCGCAGTTGCGTGAATTGCTCACCACATTCCGCTTGCAGCTCACCGAGCCTGGATTACGTCCGGCGCTGGAGGCGAGTTGCGAAGAGTACAGCGCCAAATTTGGCTTCCCGGTGAAGCTGGATTATCAATTGCCGCCTCGTCTGGTGCCTTCGCATCAGGCAATCCACTTGTTGCAAATTGCCCGTGAGGCATTAAGTAACGCCCTCAAACATTCGCAAGCGAGTGAGGTCGTGGTGACGGTGGCGCAAAACGATAATCAGGTCAAACTGACCGTCCAGGATAACGGCTGCGGCGTGCCTGAAAATGCCATCCGCAGCAATCACTACGGCATGATAATAATGCGCGACCGTGCGCAAAGTTTACGAGGCGATTGCCGCGTCCGCCGTCGTGAATCAGGTGGCACCGAAGTGGTGGTCACCTTTATTCCCGAAAAAACTTTCACAGACGTCCAAGGAGATACCCATGAGTAATCAGGAACCGGCTACTATCCTGCTGATTGACGATCACCCGATGCTGCGAACTGGCGTAAAACAGCTTATCAGTATGGCACCAGATATCACCGTGGTTGGCGAAGCGAGTAATGGCGAACAGGGTATTGAACTGGCGGAATCTCTTGATCCCGATCTGATCCTGTTAGATCTCAATATGCCCGGCATGAACGGTCTGGAAACGCTGGATAAACTGCGCGAAAAGTCCCTCTCAGGGCGCATTGTGGTATTCAGTGTCTCTAACCATGAAGAAGATGTGGTCACCGCACTGAAACGCGGCGCGGATGGCTATCTGTTAAAAGATATGGAACCGGAAGATCTGCTGAAAGCATTGCATCAGGCAGCTGCTGGCGAAATGGTATTAAGCGAAGCATTAACGCCTGTTCTGGCCGCCAGCTTGCGCGCTAACCGTGCCACGACTGAGCGCGATGTTAACCAGTTAACCCCACGCGAGCGCGATATTCTCAAGCTGATTGCCCAGGGTTTGCCGAACAAGATGATTGCCCGCCGCCTGGACATCACCGAAAGCACAGTAAAAGTGCACGTCAAGCACATGCTGAAGAAAATGAAGCTCAAGTCTCGCGTGGAAGCAGCGGTATGGGTGCATCAGGAGCGCATTTTCTGATTACGGTTCCCAGCGCAGTTCGTCGTTTGACAATGTGTCGAACGGTTCGACAAGCGTTAGCGTGATCTCATTGGAGGAGACACGCTGCCCCTGGTTATCTTCCACCACCACCGACAATCGCCAGTGATTGCTCGCCCCTTCCCCGTTCTGCCAGTCAGGCATGATCAGCGTCCAGCCCTCCGCGCTGTTGGCTTGTGCGCCCGGCGTCAAACTTAATATCTGCGTATCGCCCTGCCAAATCAGTTGCCGAATACCGTAACGACTGCGGATTTGTAATTTCAGCGGCACTGTTTCGCCAGGTTTTAGATCCCACGGCGGTGTCGCCAGAAACACCGTTAACGTTTTTCGCTGTCGGTACTCAAGAGTCGGTAGATTATTTCGCTGCGGATTATCATAGCGACTACCACGTAACGACTGACTTTCGGCAACCTCGCCCGCAGAAAGTTGTTTTTTGAGCGGTACACCAAAGCGGTAATTAAGATTCAGCCCGAGATTATTTTGATTCTCGCCACTTTCACCCTGTTTATGCTGGGCCGTCACAGTGACTAATGGCACAGGGGTGTAATTTAATCCCAGACTCAACGCGACGGGATTGTGATAACCCGTACCAGAGTTAAACAAATCAACACGATCACCAAAATACTGTTCTACGCTGACACTGGTATTGAGGTGTTGATAGAACGGCATGCGCATCCGGGCTGTCAGGTCGTACCCGCGCGCCATCCGTTGTTCCTGCGTGGCTGTCTGTTCATGCCATGCAGCAAACGGCTGATAAAAGTTTGCCGATAGTCGCAAATATTCGCCCCACGCTTCGGCACCAAAGCCCGCTCGCTGAAGATTTTCGTCCAGCAAGTTGTCATAAAAAGTGTTATAACCCACCAGCCAGTTGCCGCGCGCCCAGCGTTGCCCAACGCCCACATTGCTCACCAACCCATCATCCTGCTGAGTAAGACCAAGCTGGCTCCAGGTGAGATAACGATCATTATCTTGTAACGGCACAAACCAGCTTCCACGACTGCCGGTGAAATGTCCTTCGTTATCCACTTTGACGTCAACACTGGCATTTCCCCACGGTGATAGCCAGGACTCTACGTGCTGATTAACCTGTTGACTAAGCGCGTCGCGGACTTTTCCCAATGCGAAAGCTTTTGCCTGCTCGCCAGTATCCAGCCCGTTATCATTCATACTGGTTTCGCCGAAATCTTTCACAATTTCAGCAAAGTGTTTTTCCCCATCATGATTTTCAGGTGCCATGCCTAAATCCGGCAGACCATCATTGTTATTATCAAAGGGATTTGCCGCTTTTTGCTCGAAGGTAGATTGTGCGTTAGCTGTACCGCCTGCCGCCAGCAAGAGTAAATAAAACGGAATAATGCGAGGAACGAAACGGCTCAAAACGTCGGTAACTTCCGGTAAAAAATGAAAAACCATAGCCTTAAAGAATAACGATTACTGGCAACTTTTGTCGTATTTTCTCGCGCTTTCAGGAAAATCCTTAAAAATGTGACCGATTGGTCAGACGCTGCAGAAGCAGTAAGATAGAAGATGAGTGTCTAATTCCCTGAATACAGGAGTAAATAATGCAAAAAATCGTGATCGTTGCCAATGGCGCACCTTACGGGAGCGAATCCTTGTTTAACAGCTTGCGGCTGGCCATTGCGTTACGAGAGCAGGAGAGCAATCTGGATCTGCGTCTGTTCCTGATGTCTGATGCGGTCACAGCCGGGTTGCGCGGGCAAAAACCAGGGGAAGGCTACAACATACAGCAAATGCTGGAGATCCTTACCGCTCAGAATGTACCGGTGAAATTGTGCAAAACCTGTACCGACGGGCGCGGGATTAGTACACTTCCTCTGATTGATGGGGTGGAAATCGGTACTCTTGTGGAACTGGCGCAATGGACGCTGTCAGCCGATAAAGTGCTCACATTTTAATGTTTGAGGGGGCGTCTGACGCCCCACGATGAGGGAAGTTTACTCAGGCGAATCCCGGCCGCAACACACCATCCGGATAATTCTCCGCCAGCAGTTTTTTTACCGATACCAGCAATTCATTCAGCCCATCGTCCTGCATTCCCAGTTTGATAAGCTCCTGTTCCAGTGAAAACAGGTATTGTGCGTTGGTTCCCAGCGGACCGCTCGCCGCCGCAATCAACGGCGCGATGACCTGAGCGCGAGTGTCAGATTCATATTCTGGATGTCGCGGGTCCATAATAAACACAATGGCGTTTACTGTGCGTCCATCATCAAGATCAAGCTGACACCAGGTTGGCAGATAACAGCCGGTAATCATCTCGCGCTTCCACAACAGGGTTAGTTCCTGCTCCAGCGTCTCTTCTGGCAGTCGATAGGCGACGCCTGTGGTGCGTCCGCCCTCTTTCAGTGCAAGCATCCGTCCCGGCTGGTGCGCAGTCCCGCGCCCAGCGGTCAGGCGCAGGCAAAATGCGCGATGCCATCCAACCAGTGTACCGGTGCACGACTCGGTAAACTCCAGTGCCGGATTCCACATCAACGATCCATAACCGAAGATCCACACCGGTCCCTCATCAGGTCGACAAGCCAGCGTCGCCGCCAGCGAAGCCGCCCGTTGTTCTGCTGACCATAAGAGTGATTCTTCAATGGCACCAAATGCCGTTTTACAATCGGCATTCATCAAGAAATCACGCGTTATCACCTTACACCTCCGCCACTGCATACTTCCCTGCGACAACTTTTTGGTGTCTTCCGGACATTTTTACTGCTCATTTTGAAACCACTAACGGGACAATATGCAATCCACGGACCACTTGCAAGGCAACACCGCACGAATAGCTTTAACTAAGCTACCGGTTTTACGATTTTTTATGCCATTTATCATCATCCCCTTTGGCATATTCATGCTTCACAGCAGCCCAGGCCACTTTATGCGCGGTTTCTTCGCGACTGGCGTCATCACGCCGATCTTCTTTATCTTTATATTGATCCCATGCGCTGTTGAACGCTTCTTTATAGATATCCTGGGCATGAGACGGTAGAACGTGCTTTACGCTTTCCGGCAGGTCGCTTTTCGTTTTATACGGCATCGTTGACTCCTTTTACAAAGTTGAACATTAAGTGTGGTCAACAATATCTACTCTTGCCAAAACATAAGAATTTTCATGTCAGACTGTTCTTAAGAAACGCTAAAACAAACATTGTCTAAACGTATTACTTATTTTTATGCCCCAATGAGTAAAAAATCGACAATGGGGTAAAAATTCGTAAAATGTTACCGATATCCAGACACTTTCTGTTATTTTTCCTACCTATTTTTTACATTTTCGATAAATTCATCTGCAAAGGGATAACCATAATGTCAAATGCTCAAGAGGCGGTAAAAACCCGCCACAAGGAGACTTCGCTTATTTTCCCGGTTCTGGCGCTGGTAGTGCTGTTCCTGTGGGGAAGCAGCCAGACACTACCAGTGGTCATTGCCATCAATCTTCTTGCGCTTATTGGTATTTTAAGTAGCGCCTTTAGTGTTGTCCGTCATGCGGACGTATTAGCCCATCGCCTGGGAGAACCTTACGGTTCGCTTATTCTTAGCCTTTCAGTGGTTATTCTTGAAGTTAGTTTGATTTCAGCTTTAATGGCAACCGGCGACGCCGCGCCAACGCTAATGCGTGATACGCTCTATTCGATCATTATGATTGTTACCGGTGGGCTGGTCGGCTTTTCATTATTGTTGGGCGGTCGTAAGTTTGCCACCCAATATATGAATCTGTTTGGTATTAAGCAGTATTTAATTGCGCTGTTCCCCCTAGCGATAATCGTACTGGTATTTCCAATGGCTCTGCCTGCGGCGAATTTTTCAACCGGTCAGGCGTTACTGGTAGCATTAATTTCTGCGGCAATGTATGGCGTATTTTTGCTGATCCAGACCAAAACGCATCAAAGTTTGTTTGTCTACGAGCACGAAGATGACAGTGATGACGACGACCCGCACCACGGTAAACCGTCTGCCCATAGCAGCCTGTGGCATGCTATCTGGTTGATTATCCACCTGATTGCCGTTATTGCAGTCACCAAAATGAACGCCAGCCCGCTGGAGACTTTGCTCGACAGCATGAATGCCCCTGTCGCCTTTACTGGCTTCCTGGTGGCACTGTTGATTCTGTCGCCGGAAGGTTTAGGTGCATTAAAAGCAGTGTTGAACAACCAGGTCCAGCGCGCGATGAATCTGTTCTTTGGTTCAGTGTTAGCAACAATTTCGCTTACCGTACCTGTCGTCACGCTAATTGCATTTATGACGGGTAACGAATTGCAGTTTGCACTTGGTGCGCCAGAAATGGTGGTGATGGTGGCCTCTTTAGTGCTGTGCCATATCTCCTTCTCCACCGGACGTACTAACGTGCTCAATGGCGCAGCGCATCTGGCACTGTTTGCCGCCTATTTGATGACGATATTTGCCTGACAGTTATATCTCCTCCGATGACGGAAATCGGGGGAGATAATATAAATTCCTGCTTATTGTATTTCTTCATACTACCTGGACAGGTCGTTAATCAGAATTGCGAGCCTGTACCACAACCTGCACGAAACCACTGCAACAGCTGTTGAAAAGCCGGAATGTACTCTTTATTGCAAACATTTCAGGGATGAAGTGAAGATGAATTGAGACGTAGTATCCACACCAAGCCGGCGTTATCCGGTGAGGCGCAATGTTGCGGGGGCTTTATCCCTGGTGGCATTGGTTGCTGGAAAGAGAAAACCCCCGCACGTTGAGAGGTAAAACCTGACAACAAAACGGGGGCTAATCTTGAAACCAGACACTTCAAGAATAGCCGCAAAATGTTGTCATTACAACAAGGCGGCTATATGACGCTCGCGCAGTTTGCCATGACTTTCTGGCACGACCTGGCGGCACCGATCCTGGCGGGAATTATTACCGCAGCGATTGTCGGCTGGTGGCGTAACCGGAAGTAAGGTGAAAACGGGCGTCAGGCTGCCGTGATGGCAATATGCGCCCGAAACCGGCCGCAGGGGTAACAGCCTGCGGCCATTTTTGTCTTTATCACTTCCACAAGTAAATATTGGCAACCCGAGCTGGAAGCATCATCCAGAGCACTCATGAAACGACTGTAACAGCTGTTGAAAAACCGGAATGCACTCTTCATTGCAAACATTTCAGGGATGAAGTGAAGATGAATTGAGTCGTAGTATCCACACCAAGCCGGCGTTATCCGGTGAGGCGCAATGTTGCGGGGGCTTTATCCCTGGTGGCATTGGTTGCTGGAAAGAGAAAACCCCCGCACGTTGAGAGGTAAAACCTGACAACAGAACGGGGGCTAATCTTGAACCATCAACAATTCAAGAATAGCCGCAAAATGTTGTCATTACAACAAGGCGGCTATATGACGCTCGCGCAGTTTGCCATGATTTTCTGGCACGACCTGGCAGCACCGATCCTGGCGGGAATTATTACCGCAGCGATTGTCGGCTGGTGGCGTAACCGGAAGTAAGGCGAAAACGGGCGTCAGGCTGCCGTGATGGCAATATGCGCCCGAAACCGGCCGCAGGGTAACAGCCTGCGGCCTTTTTTGTATCCGGCACCCATGAAAAAAGTCTTAACGCAGAACGCTAAGACTTTATTTTTCAAGCAAAAAAGATTACTTGCTGGTATCCAGTTCTTCGAAACCTTTCACCAGATCATCAATCGCTTTCATCTGCTTGAGGAACGGTTCCAGTTTAGCCAGCGGCAGCGCGGATGGACCATCACATTTCGCATGTTCCGGATCCGGATGCGCTTCAATAAACAGCCCCGCCAGACCTACCGCCATACCGGCTCGTGCCAGCTCAGCCACCTGAGCACGACGACCGCCGGAAGCTGCGCCAAAAGGATCGCGGCATTGCAATGCGTGGGTCACGTCGAAAATCACCGGCGAGTTACCAGACACTTTCTTCATAATGCTGAAGCCCAGCATATCGACAACCAGGTTGTCATAGCCGAAGTTAGCACCACGATCGCAAAGAATCACTTTTTCGTTGCCGCCTTCTTTGAATTTATCAACGATATTACCCATCTGTCCCGGGCTGACAAACTGTGGTTTCTTGACGTTAATTACCGCACCGGTTTTCGCCATGGCTTCAACCAGGTCAGTCTGGCGAGCAAGAAACGCCGGCAACTGAATCACATCCACGACATCAGCAACGGGCTGTGCCTGACTTGGTTCGTGAACGTCGGTGATAATTTTCACGCCAAAAGTCTGCTTCAACTCCTGGAAGATTTTCATCCCTTCTTCCAGGCCCGGTCCACGATAAGAGTGGATGGAGGAGCGGTTGGCTTTGTCAAAAGAGGCTTTGAACACGTAAGGGATACCCAGTTTCTGGGTCACGGTTACGTAGTGCTCGCAAATGCGCATCGCCAGATCGCGAGATTCCAGCACGTTCATACCGCCAAACAGTACGAACGGCAGGTCATTTGCTACGTTGATGTCGCCAATGCTAACCACTTTTTGTTTCATAGGATCGCCTTAATCTTGAGTAAAATGTCGATTAATTAATGCAGCACAATATGTTTATGCGCGATGTTATTTATTTGCGCACGGATCATTTCGCTGATCGGGTCTTCCGGACATTGTTCAACGAAATAACTTAAATCGTTCAACGCAACGTGTTCGCAATCCAGTTGCGCATAAATCAACCCGCGATCGCGAATTTCATAGGGATCTTCAGGGTTGAATTGTAATAAAGCTTCGCTGGTGCGTAACGCCAGCTCCATCTGATTTTCTTCCATCAACGAGGCTTTGAGTGTATCCAGCAATTTGCGGATTACCTCAATGTTATCAGCTTCATCAAGGTCTTCATAAAACAGTTCCGCCGACGGGCTGATATTTCCCTTTAACCATACGTCCAGCATATGTTCGCTTAACGATTCACCGTTAAAAGGATTAATCAGCCAAATTTCGCCATCCGGACATTCAATGCGCAATATCAGCTGCGTAGGGAAAATCACCGGCAGCAGCGGCAAATCTAGACGATTCGCGACCCATAATAAAACCGCACCTAATGATACCGCACTGCCCTGTCGATTCTTTAACACCTGGTCCAGCCATAATGCATCGGAAAGACGATAAACGCCGCGTGAGGCTTTAAATCCCCAGTCGCCGTAAAACAGCGCGATCAGTTTTTCCAGCTGCTCTTCTAAAGGCAGAAGCTGGCTGATTTCTTCCTTCGCCAGACTAACGAGACGCTCCAGTTCGTCGTAAACATCTTGCGAGGGAAAATCGCGGCGGATTGCTTCGCAAGCCAGGATCATGCCTTCGCACAATGGCGCTTTATTAAATTCGAAATCAGCTAACGATCTCATGACTTACCCCAGTAACGGTACTTTTGTGGTGGCGAGTTTAATGATGATGTACAGCACCACCAACGCCAGCGGGAAGGCAATAATGCGCGCCTGCTGACTGTGCATACGACGATAATCGAGTGCAATAAAACCCAAAACGATATAAATGATAACTCCAAACAGCTTTTCAGTCAGCCACTGTGCCTGCCCGGAAAATGGCAGGATGTGCGCTTTAGCCATCAACGCAATGCCGCTTAACAATAACACCGTATCGACAACCGGCGGCACAATGCGCGTCCAGCGAGCAAATGCCTGTGGATGCTTCTGATAACGTAGCCAGAAACGTAAGGTTAATAGCCCAACAGAAAGCGCGATACTAATAAGATGAACACTAAGCAGTGTAGAAAAACTTGTCATTGATAATAGCGGCCGAGCGTTACGCGCTCGTTATCACCATAGTCACGGCAGGTTTCGACGTCATGATACCCCGCGAGGATAAATGCCTGTCGCACCGCTTCGCCCTGCTGCCAGCCATGTTCCAGAAGCAGAAAGCCGCCGGATACCAGCGCGTTACGCGACTGTTCGATGATATGCACGATGTCTGCCATTCCACTGTCTGCCGCAACCAGCGCAGTGAGCGGCTCAAAGCGGACATCGCCTTGTTGAAGATGTGGGTCCTGCTCGTCAATATACGGCGGATTGCTGACAATCATCGCAAACTGCTGCCCGGCTAGCGCGCTAAACCAGTCACTTTGCAGAATGTGGATATTTTTGATCGCCAGATGCTGGGCATTACGTTGTGCCAGGGAGACAGCATCAGGCATACGATCTACAGCGATAATTTCGCAGTCCGGGCGCTCGCTAGCCAGCGCAAGCGCAATCGCCCCGGTACCCGTCCCGAGATCGAGAATACGGCAAGGTTGTTCAGGCAACCGCGCCAGTGCCTGCTCCACCAGACACTCCGTATCCGGGCGCGGAATTAAGGTCGCTGGCGAAACAAATAACGGCAACGACCAGAATTCTCGCACCCCGGTTAAATGAGCAATGGGTTCACCATCGCGACGACGTGTCAGTAGCGCATCAAGTTGCTGACATTGTTCGTCAGTCAGCTGCGTTTCACCAAAGGCGAGAATAAAAGTACGCCCTCTGCCGGTAACATGCTCCAGCAGGATTTCAGCATCACGCCGCGGGCTTTCGCTCGCCTGAAGTTGGCTTATTGCTTCACGTAACCAGTGTTGATATTCCATTATTCCTGCTCGGACAACGCCGCCAGTTGGTCGGCCTGATGTTCCTGGATAATCGGTTCAATCAGCATATCCAGCTTACCTTCCATCACTTCATCCAGGCGGTAGAGCGTCAGGTTGATGCGGTGATCGGTAACGCGCCCCTGCGGGAAATTGTAAGTACGGTTACGGTCGCTGCGATCGCCACTCCCCAGCAGGTTACGACGGGTAGACGCTTCGGCCTGTTGCCGTTTTGCCATTTCAGCAGCGTGGATGCGAGCACCGAGTACAGAAAGTGCTTTAGCTTTGTTTTTATGTTGTGAACGTTCGTCCTGACATTCAACAACAATCCCGGTCGGCAAGTGAGTAATACGAATTGCCGAATCGGTGGTGTTAACGTGCTGACCACCCGCCCCTGACGAGCGGAAAGTATCAATGCGTAAATCTGCTGGGTTGATGTCCGGCAGTTCTGCGTCAGGCAGTTCTGGCATTACCGCAACGGTACAAGCAGAAGTATGAATACGACCCTGCGATTCCGTAGCAGGAACACGCTGCACGCGATGACCGCCAGATTCGAATTTCAAACGACCATATACACCATCACCGCTAATTTTGGCGATGATCTCTTTATAACCACCATGTTCACCCTCGCTGGCGCTCATGATTTCTACCCGCCAGCGGCGGGCTTCGGCATAACGGCTGTACATACGGAACAGATCGCCCGCGAACAGCGCCGCTTCGTCGCCGCCGGTTCCGGCTCGGACTTCGAGGAAGGCGTTACGTTCGTCATCAGGATCTTTTGGCAGTAACAGAACCTGTAATTGCTGTTCCAGTTGCTCGCTTTTTTCTTTAGCTTCGCGCAGTTCATCCTGCGCCATCTCACGCATTTCAGGATCATCGAGCATCATCTGTGCGGTTTCGATATCTTCCTGAACCTGTTGCCAGTCGGTAAAACAGCGCGAAACATCACTTAACTGCGCATATTCGCGTGATAATGCGCGAAAACGTTCCTGGTCGGCGATAGTTTGCGCGTCACCCAGCAACGCCTGAACTTCTTCATGGCGTTCATGCAGGGCTTCCAGTTTGGCAACGATAGAAGGCTTCATAGGCGTAAATGCACCCTGTAAAAAAAGAAAATGATGTACTGCTACTCCAGCCCGAGGCTGTCGCGCAGAATATTCAGGCGTTCGTTATCCCCGTCACGGGCGGCCTGTTGAAGTGATTTCGTTGGCGCATGGATCAAGCGGTTAGTCAGTTTCCATGCCAGATCCTGCATAATGGCTTGCGCGTCGCCGCCCTGCTCAAGGGCCGCTAACGCTTTGGCGGTTAACTCATCGCGAACGTGCTCTGCCTGGCTGCGATACTCGCGAATGGTTTCGCTGGCGCTTTGTGCTCGCAGCCACGCCATAAATTCGCTGGTTTCCTGAGCGACAATAGTTTCCGCCTCAACCGCTGCGGCTTTACGTTGCGCCAGGTTGTGTGAAATGATGCTTTGCAGATCATCAACGCTATAAAGATAAGCATTCGCCAGTTTGCCAACTTCCGGCTCAACATCGCGCGGAACGGCAATATCCACCAACAGCATTGGTTGGTTGCGACGGCTTTTTAATGCGCGCTCCACCATGCCTTTCCCGATAATCGGTAACGGGCTGGCGGTGGAACTGATGATGATATCGGCTTCGCGCAGACGTTCGTCGATATCACTCAGGGCAATCACTTCCGCGCCGACTTCATCTGCCAGAATTTGGGCACGTTCGCGAGTGCGGTTGGCGATAATCATCTTCTGTACTTTATGTTCGCGCAGATGACGCGCTACCAGCTCGATGGTTTCGCCCGCGCCTACCAGCAACACTGTGACCGTAGAGAGCGATTCAAAGATCTGCCGCGCCAGCGTACAAGCCGCAAAAGCGACAGACACAGCGCTGGCACCGATATCTGTTTCAGTGCGAACGCGTTTCGCTACAGAGAAAGATTTCTGGAACATGCGTTCCAGTTCGCTGGCCTTCATATGGCCTTTTTGCGAATCGGCAAACGCTTTTTTAACCTGACCGAGGATCTGCGGCTCCCCAAGAACCAGTGAATCCAGGCCGCTGGCAACACGCATTAAATGGCTAACCGCGTCGTTATCCTGATGCCAGTAGAGGCTTTTACGCAGATCTTCTTCATTAAGATTGTGATAATCGCAAAGCCAGCGGATTAACGCCTCTTGCAAGTTGTCCTGCTCTTCGACGCTAAGATAAAGCTCAGTGCGGTTACACGTCGACAGCACCACCCCGCCCTGCACCATCGGCTGTGCGAGCAGACTGTCCAGCGCCTGATCAAGTTTGTCCGGCGAAAACGATACACGTTCTCGCAGCGATACAGGTGCCGTTTTATGGTTAAT
Source organism: Shigella dysenteriae (assembly GCF_022354085.1). NCBI lineage: Bacteria > Pseudomonadati > Pseudomonadota > Gammaproteobacteria > Enterobacterales > Enterobacteriaceae > Shigella > Shigella dysenteriae. Next base: position 2,084,474 of record NZ_CP055055.1, on the reverse strand, counting down.
ACCGAGCGCTAAAAGGGTCATGTCTGCGGGAAATAATACCAACGTTGATAAGGTTAGTCTCGGCGCATCATACCGTATGCGCGAGATCAATAAAAGGGAGCGCCCCCTTTTGGAGTAATTGCCCGAACCCGTTAGATTTCTACAATTAAGACAACTTGAACATAGACGATGACTAATGGTGACGCTAGCATTAAGGGTTATAACTGCAACGTATCTCAAGGACTTGTCATCACTATGCCCCTGCCCGATTTTCGTCTTATCCGCCTGCTACCGCTGGCTGCTCTTGTGCTCACTGCCTGTTCCGTTACCACGCCCAAAGGTCCTGGCAAAAGCCCGGATTCGCCACAATGGCGTCAGCATCAGCAAGACGTGCGCAATCTTAATCAGTATCAGACTCGCGGCGCGTTCGCTTATATTTCTGACCAACAAAAAGTGTACGCCCGTTTCTTCTGGCAGCAAACTGGTCAGGATCGCTACCGTCTGCTGCTGACTAACCCATTGGGCAGTACGGAACTGGAGCTGAATGCTCAACCGGGTAACGTGCAGTTAGTCGACAATAAAGGTCAGCGTTATACCGCCGATGACGCCGAAGAGATGATTGGCAAATTGACTGGAATGCCAATTCCGCTCAACAGCTTGCGCCAGTGGATTTTAGGTTTACCGGGTGATGCAACCGACTACAAACTGGACGACCAGTACCGCCTGAGCGAAATTACCTACAGCCAGAATGGCAAAAACTGGAAGGTTGTTTATGGTGGTTATGACACCAAAACGCAACCTGCGATGCCAGCCAATATGGAACTCACCGACGGTGGTCAACGCATCAAGTTAAAAATGGATAACTGGATAGTGAAATAATGCGGACACAGTGGCCCTCTCCGGCAAAACTTAATCTGTTTTTATACATTACCGGTCAGCGTGCGGATGGTTACCACACGCTGCAAACGCTGTTTCAGTTTCTTGATTACGGCGACACCATCAGCATTGAGCTTCGTGACGATGGGGATATTCGTCTGTTAACGCCCGTTGAAGGCGTGGAACATGAAGATAACCTGATCGTTCGCGCAGCGCGGTTGTTGATGAAAACTACGGCAGACAGCGGGCGTCTTCCGATGGGAAGCGGTGCGAATATCAGCATTGACAAGCGTTTGCCGATGGGCGGCGGTCTCGGCGGTGGTTCATCCAATGCCGCGACGGTTCTGGTGGCGTTAAATCATCTCTGGCAATGCGGGCTAAGCATGGATGAGCTGGCGGAAATGGGGCTGACGCTGGGCGCAGATGTTCCTGTCTTTGTTCGGGGGCATGCCGCGTTTGCCGAAGGCGTTGGTGAAATACTAACGCCGGTGGATCCGCCAGAGAAGTGGTATCTGGTGGCGCACCCTGGTGTAAGTATTCCGACTCCGGTGATTTTTAAAGATCCTGAACTCCCGCGCAATACGCCAAAAAGGTCAATAGAAACGTTGCTAAAATGTGAATTCAGCAATGATTGCGAGGTTATCGCAAGAAAACGTTTTCGCGAGGTTGATGCGGTGCTTTCCTGGCTGTTAGAATACGCCCCGTCGCGCCTGACTGGGACAGGGGCCTGTGTCTTTGCTGAATTTGATACAGAGTCTGAAGCCCGCCAGGTGCTAGAGCAAGCCCCGGAATGGCTCAATGGCTTTGTGGCGAAAGGCGCTAATCTTTCCCCATTGCACAGAGCCATGCTTTAAGCCGGGCAAGCTGAGTTTCGGTGACAACGTCACCTTGTTCCAGACGTTGCATCGCGCTCTTTAATACACCGCCTGGAAAGGATCATGCCTGGCCCGCACAGTTTTCGGCAGATTCTTTCCACCAATGGACGCATGCCTGAGGTTCTTCTCGTGCCTGATATGAAGCTTTTTGCTGGTAACGCCACCCCGGAACTAGCACAACGTATTGCCAACCGCCTGTACACTTCACTCGGCGACGCCGCTGTAGGTCGCTTTAGCGATGGCGAAGTCAGCGTACAAATTAATGAAAATGTACGCGGTGGTGATATTTTCATCATCCAGTCCACTTGTGCCCCTACTAACGACAACCTGATGGAATTAGTCGTTATGGTTGATGCCCTGCGTCGTGCTTCCGCAGGTCGTATCACCGCTGTTATCCCCTACTTTGGCTATGCGCGCCAGGACCGTCGCGTCCGTTCCGCTCGTGTACCAATCACTGCGAAAGTGGTTGCAGACTTCCTCTCCAGCGTCGGTGTTGACCGTGTGCTGACAGTGGATCTGCACGCTGAACAGATTCAGGGTTTCTTCGACGTTCCGGTTGATAACGTATTTGGTAGCCCGATCCTGCTGGAAGACATGCTGCAGCTGAATCTGGATAACCCAATTGTGGTTTCTCCGGACATCGGCGGCGTTGTGCGTGCCCGCGCTATCGCTAAGCTGCTGAACGATACCGATATGGCAATCATCGACAAACGTCGTCCGCGTGCGAACGTTTCCCAGGTGATGCATATCATCGGTGACGTTGCAGGTCGTGACTGCGTACTGGTCGATGATATGATCGACACTGGCGGTACGCTGTGTAAAGCTGCTGAAGCTCTGAAAGAACGTGGTGCTAAACGTGTATTTGCGTACGCGACTCACCCGATCTTCTCTGGCAACGCGGCGAACAACCTGCGTAACTCTGTAATTGATGAAGTCGTTGTCTGCGATACCATTCCGCTGAGCGATGAAATCAAATCACTGCCGAACGTGCGTACTCTGACCCTGTCAGGTATGCTGGCCGAAGCGATTCGTCGTATCAGCAACGAAGAATCGATCTCTGCCATGTTCGAACACTAATCGAACCCGGCTCAAAGACCCGCTGCGGCGGGTTTTTTTGTCTGTAATATCCATTTGTATGACCTATGCCTCCTTCACCTGCCATTTAGTTGACAGATGATGCGCTCACGGATGAAACATTATTGTGAACAAAATATTTTCCTCACATGTGATGCCTTTCCGCGCTCTGATCGACGCTTGCTGGAAAGAAAAATATACTGCCGCACGGTTTACCCGTGACCTGATTGCCGGGATAACCGTCGGGATTATTGCTATCCCGCTGGCGATGGCGTTGGCTATTGGTAGTGGTGTGGCACCCCAGTACGGTTTATATACCGCAGCTGTTGCGGGGATTGTCATTGCTCTGACGGGTGGGTCACGCTTTAGCGTTTCCGGTCCGACTGCGGCATTTGTGGTAATTCTCTATCCCGTGTCGCAACAGTTTGGACTGGCAGGACTGCTGGTTGCGACCTTGCTGTCGGGGATCTTTTTGATTCTGATGGGTCTGGCACGCTTTGGTCGCCTGATTGAGTATATTCCGGTTTCCGTCACCTTAGGTTTCACCTCGGGTATCGGGATCACCATCGGTACCATGCAGATTAAAGATTTTCTCGGTCTGCAAATGGCCCATGTCCCGGAACATTATCTACAAAAAGTCGGCGCATTATTTATGGCGCTGCCGACCATTAATGTGGGTGATGCTGCCATTGGCATTGTGACGCTAGGTATTCTTGTTTTCTGGCCGCGTCTGGGCATTCGTTTACCCGGTCACCTTCCGGCCTTGCTGGCTGGTTGCGCGGTGATGGGGATTGTTAACCTGCTCGGCGGACATGTTGCTACCATCGGTTCGCAATTCCACTACGTCCTGGCCGATGGTTCTCAGGGTAACGGTATTCCGCAACTGCTGCCGCAACTGGTGCTGCCGTGGGATCTGCCTAATTCAGAATTCACGCTAACCTGGGATTCTATTCGCACACTGCTGCCTGCGGCATTCTCAATGGCAATGCTCGGCGCAATCGAATCTCTGCTCTGCGCCGTGGTGCTGGATGGTATGACCGGGACGAAACACAAGGCGAATAGCGAACTGGTTGGACAGGGACTGGGGAATATCATCGCTCCGTTCTTTGGTGGTATTACCGCTACAGCTGCCATCGCGCGTTCTGCCGCTAACGTCCGTGCCGGGGCAACTTCCCCTATCTCGGCGGTGATCCACTCTATTCTGGTTATTCTTGCCCTGCTGGTACTGGCACCGCTGCTCTCCTGGCTGCCGCTTTCCGCTATGGCAGCCCTGCTGTTGATGGTGGCGTGGAACATGAGTGAAGCGCATAAAGTGGTCGACTTGCTGCGTCATGCACCGAAAGATGACATCATTGTCATGCTGCTGTGCATGTCGCTAACCGTGCTGTTTGATATGGTTATTGCCATCAGCGTGGGGATCGTGCTGGCATCGCTGCTGTTTATGCGTCGTATCGCACGTATGACTCGCCTGGCACCGGTAGTCGTAGATGTTCCAGACGATGTCCTGGTACTGCGCGTTATTGGCCCGCTGTTTTTTGCTGCTGCTGAAGGCTTATTCACGGACCTGGAGTCACGTCTTGAAGGCAAACGGATTGTGATTCTGAAGTGGGATGCCGTTCCGGTACTTGATGCTGGTGGTCTTGATGCGTTCCAGCGTTTTGTGAAGCGTCTGCCCGAAGGATGTGAACTGCGCGTGTGCAACGTGGAATTCCAGCCACTGCGCACTATGGCTCGCGCAGGCATTCAACCGATCCCGGGACGCCTCGCGTTCTTCCCGAATCGTCGCGCGGCGATGGCGGATTTATAAGTACGAGATTGACCAGTCAGCGCAAACTGACTGGTCAGCAAACTGCATTATTTGTTAGCTATGACGGCGATTATCGCTACGGCGGCAACGTTTGTCATAGTGGCGAACCCACCAGTAACGGTCGCACACCTGTTCATGCCCGCCAACACGGGCACCCGCCAGCCAGAGAATGGCACCGACGAAAATACTTAGCACTGCACCATGTGCGAAATACTGGGGCATATTAAACTGTGGTAACTGGTTGAGGATTGAATACCCCACGCCGACCACCATTACCACCAGACCCAACCCCATGAGCACGTTACCGAGTAACGAAGCGTTTTTGCGTTTCATATGTCACCTCCGGAACTTTCTGGGTTGTAACAGGGAATACCCCTCTTCCTTATGTGTAAAGTATAGACAACACCCTGTGGGTTATGTGCGGGCGTGATCACAATTACAACCCTTATTTCAACAAAACTTTACAAATAAACGCCTGAACACCCTGACTTTCTAATAGTCCACTCAGGCAATTATTACGTTATCTGCATTTGATACGCAGTTTTTTGTCAAGCGGGGCCGCAACCAGTAAACTACGCGCCAGTTATGTACACACTCAGGACAAAAAAACGTGACGATTAAATTGATTGTCGGCCTGGCGAACCCCGGTGCTGAATACGCCGCAACGCGACATAATGCTGGTGCCTGGTTCGTTGACTTACTGGCAGAGCGTTTGCGCGCTCCGCTGCGCGAAGAGGCTAAATTCTTTGGTTATACTTCGCGAGTCACCCTTGGAGGCGAAGATGTCCGCCTGTTAGTCCCGACTACATTTATGAATCTCAGCGGCAAAGCCGTTGCGGCGATGGCCAGTTTTTTCCGCATTAATCCGGACGAAATTCTGGTGGCCCACGACGAACTGGATCTGCCTCCTGGCGTCGCCAAATTTAAGTTGGGCGGTGGCCATGGTGGTCACAATGGACTGAAAGACATCATCAGTAAATTGGGTAATAACCCTAACTTTCACCGTTTACGCATCGGAATCGGTCATCCGGGCGATAAAAATAAAGTTGTTGGTTTTGTGTTAGGCAAACCGCCTGTTAGTGAACAGAAGTTAATTGATGAAGCCATCGACGAAGCGGCGCGTTGTACTGAAATGTGGTTTACAGATGGCTTGACCAAAGCAACGAACCGATTGCACGCCTTTAAAGCGCAATAAGTCGTTGTCTGCGGCATTTTTGCCGAGTGCCGTGTATAATAGGCAAAGTTATTTCCATTTCTGCAATCTGTTAGCAATAACAGGTTGATTATTAAGATATTAAGGTGATTTAAATCATGGGATTCAAATGCGGTATCGTCGGTTTGCCCAACGTCGGGAAATCTACCCTGTTCAACGCGCTGACCAAAGCCGGTATTGAAGCGGCCAACTTTCCATTCTGCACCATTGAGCCGAACACAGGCGTCGTACCAATGCCTGATCCTCGCCTGGATCAACTGGCTGAAATCGTAAAACCGCAACGTACGCTTCCCACGACCATGGAATTTGTCGATATCGCCGGTCTGGTAAAAGGCGCATCGAAAGGCGAAGGTCTGGGTAACCAGTTCCTGACCAACATCCGTGAAACCGAAGCGATCGGTCACGTTGTTCGCTGCTTTGAAAATGACAACATCATTCACGTTTCCGGCAAAGTTAACCCGGCTGACGATATTGAAGTTATCAACACCGAACTGGCGCTGGCAGACCTCGACACCTGCGAACGTGCGATTCATCGCGTACAGAAGAAAGCCAAAGGTGGCGATAAAGACGCGAAAGCTGAGCTGGCGGTCCTGGAAAAATGCCTGCCCCAGCTGGAAAACGCAGGTATGCTGCGCGCGCTGGATTTAAGCGCTGAAGAGAAAGCGGCTATTCGTTACCTGAGCTTCCTGACGCTGAAACCAACAATGTACATCGCCAACGTCAACGAAGACGGTTTTGAAAACAACCCATATCTTGACCAGGTGCGTGAAATCGCGGCGAAAGAAGGTTCTGTTGTGGTTCCGGTTTGTGCTGCTGTTGAAGCAGACATTGCCGAACTGGACGACGAAGAACGTGACGAGTTTATGCAGGAGCTTGGGCTGGAAGAGCCGGGCCTGAACCGTGTGATCCGTGCCGGTTATAAGCTGCTGAACCTGCAAACTTACTTCACCGCTGGGGTGAAAGAAGTGCGTGCATGGACCATTCCGGTTGGAGCAACCGCGCCGCAGGCAGCGGGCAAAATCCATACTGATTTTGAAAAAGGCTTTATCCGTGCACAAACCATCTCGTTTGAAGATTTCATCACTTACAAAGGTGAACAAGGCGCGAAAGAAGCAGGCAAAATGCGTGCAGAAGGTAAAGATTACATCGTGAAAGATGGCGATGTGATGAACTTCCTTTTCAACGTCTAATTAATTTATTGTCTCATGAGGTTTCGCTAAATCTCATGAAGAGCGCAAAAGTATATAAAATCCACGCAATTGCGTGGATTTTTCATTTCACCGAGTCCGAATCATTCTTGTAACATCCTACACTTTTGTGCTTATTGCCTACAGTGAACCACGAGAATAATTAAAGACATAAGTGTTCAGATGACGGATATCTCATTAGCAGTGATATAACGTCAGTTTTTGTTCCACTACACATCAGCCCCCTTCACAGCTGATCAATATTGATCACGCTCCAATATGCTGGCGAGAAAAGGACTTACCTGAAGGGTAATATCCCGCAGATAAAGTCCCCGAATAACGTGATTACGTGCGATCCTGGCAAGATGAAAATGATAACCAGTAGCACAATAACAACGATAGGCCAGAAAACCCATTGACCAAAAATGAATATCGATGTTTTTTGCTTTTTCTTATTAGTAATGCAAAAATGGCGCATATTGTTTTTGTTATGCAGATACATCAAGCGAAAATCCCGTAACTAATTAGGATTATTACAAAAAATCTTCACCAAATTTTTTAACCGCTGTTTGTTGTAATATTTTTGCCATATTCATAGTAACGAATTGGAATAAGTAACGACAACTTAGGGAATAACTCGATATAAACTCACCTTTGTAAGGGGGATGTTAAATATATATTAATTCCTGTGTTCCTGATTTTGCCCGGTAATAGAGAATTATTCTCAGAGAAGCTCATCATGATTGCACCATACAAATATCATGATGATAAGAGGATATTATTCATTGACTTAAACAAAATGACAAAATCCATAGACCCATAGCCTGGGTACTATATAGGAGTGGTATGGGCATCAAACAACACAATGGGAATACCAAAGCCGATCGTCTCGCTGAATTAAAAATCCGTTCGCCCTCAATTCAACTGATAAAATTTGGCGCTATTGGTTTGAATGCAATTATCTTTTCCCCCCTGCTGATAGCTGCTGATACAGGAAGTCAATATGGCACCAATATTACTATTAATGATGGTGACAGAATTACAGGAGATACCGCCGATCCATCAGGAAACCTCTATGGTGTAATGACCCCAGCAGGAAACACGCCTGGCAATATCAACCTGGGTAATGGTGTCACCGTCAATGTCAACGACGCCTCTGGATATGCAAAAGGAATCATTATTCAGGGCAAAAACAGCTCCCTGACAGCTAACCGACTCACAGTAGATGTTGTTGGTCAAACCTCTGCCATCGGCATTAATTTAATTGGTGACTATACCCATGCTGACTTAGGCACAGGCAGCACCATTAAGAGTAACGATGACGGCATCATTATTGGGCATAGCTCAACACTAACAGCCACTCAATTCACCATTGAAAACTCGAACGGTATAGGCCTAACCATCAATGACTATGGCACCAGTGTCGATCTTGGAAGCGGAAGTAAAATCAAGACCGATGGAAGTACAGGTGTTTATATCGGTGGTCTCAACGGCAATAACGCCAATGGTGCTGCGCGTTTTACGGCGACAGACCTGACAATCGATGTTCAGGGCTACAGCGCCATGGGGATAAACGTACAGAAAAACTCTGTTGTCGATCTCGGAACAAACAGTACCATTAAAACCAATGGCGATAATGCTCACGGCCTCTGGAGCTTTGGCCAGGTTAGCGCGAATGCACTCACTGTTGATGTAACTGGAGCCGCGGCCAATGGCGTCGAAGTTCGTGGTGGTACAACCACTATCGGTGCAGATAGCCATATTTCTTCCGCGCAGGGCGGTGGTCTCGTAGCCAGTGGTTCAGACGCGACAATCAATTTTTCTGGCACGGCAGCGCAACGAAACAGCATCTTTTCCGGCGGTTCTTATGGTGCCTCGGCCCAGACGGCAACGGCTGTTATCAACATGCAAAATACGGATATTACGGTTGATCGTAATGGCAGTCTGGCGCTGGGTTTGTGGGCGCTCAGCGGCGGTAGAATAACCGGAGACAGTTTGGCTATCACCGGCGCGGCAGGAGCCAGGGGGATTTATGCCATGACCAACAGCCAGATCGACCTCACGAGCGATCTGGTCATTGATATGAGTACACCCGACCAGATGGCCATCGCAACGCAACATGACGATGGTTATGCCGCCAGCCGCATCAACGCCTCGGGTCGTATGCTTATCAACGGTAGCGTTCTTTCCAAAGGTGGGCTAATCAATCTGGATATGCACCCTGGGTCGGTTTGGACAGGTTCCTCCCTCAGCGATAATGTCAATGGCGGGAAACTGGACGTTGTAATGAATAACAGCGTCTGGAACGTAACAAGTAATTCTAATCTCGACACGCTGACGCTGAGCCATTCAACTGTCGATTTTGCCAGCCACGGGTCAACTGCCGGCACATTTACCACATTAAACGTAGAGAACCTGAGCGGTAACAGTACCTTTATTATGCGTGCTGATGTTGTTGGCGAGGGTAATGGCGTTAATAATAAAGGGGATTTATTGAATATCAGCGGGAGTAGTGCTGGTAATCACGTATTGGCTATCCGCAACCAGGGCAGCGAGGCCACAACGGGAAATGAAGTTCTGACAGTGGTAAAAACCACTGACGGTGCGGCCTCGTTCAGCGCGTCTTCTCAGGTTGAGTTGGGGGGATATCTGTACGATGTGCGTAAAAATGGCACTAACTGGGAGCTTTACGCTTCCGGGACAGTTCCAGAACCGACTCCTAATCCTGAACCAACACCAGCTCCCGCTCAGCCTCCCATAGTCAACCCCGATCCTACGCCTGAACCCGATCCTACGCCTACCCCCACTCCCACACCTAAACCCACCACGACCGCAGATGCTGGCGGCAATTATCTCAATGTTGGTTACTTATTGAACTATGTTGAAAACCGTACGCTGATGCAACGGATGGGTGACCTGCGAAATCAGAGTAAAGACGGTAATATCTGGCTGCGCAGTTATGGGGGAAGCCTGGACTCCTTCGCCAGTGGCAAACTGAGCGGCTTTGACATGGGTTACAGCGGTATCCAGTTTGGTGGGGATAAACGTCTCTCTGATGAAATGCCGTTGTATGTCGGTCTGTATATTGGCTCAACACATGCATCGCCGGACTATAGCGGTGGCGACGGTACCGCACGTTCAGACTACATGGGAATGTACGCCAGTTACATGGCACACAACGGTTTTTACAGCGATCTCGTTGTAAAAGCATCGCGCCAGAAAAATAGTTTCCACGTACTGGACAGTCAGAACAACGGCGTTAACGCCAACGGCACTGCGAATGGATTGAGCATCTCCCTGGAAGCCGGGCAGAGGTTCAACCTGACCCCTACTGGTTATGGGTTCTATATAGAGCCGCAAACCCAGCTCACATACAGCCACCAGAATGAGATGGCTATGAAGGCGAGTAATGGTCTCAATATACATCTGAATCACTACGAATCGCTGCTGGGGCGTGCCAGCATGATACTGGGATATGACATCACCGCAGGTAAAAGCCAGCTGAATATCTATGTGAAGACTGGCGCTATCCACGAGTTTTCAGGGGATACAGAATATCTGTTGAACAACTCCCGGGAGAAGTACAGTTTCAAAGGTAATGGCTGGAATAACGGCGTGGGAGTCAGTGCACAGTATAACAAACAGCACACATTCTACCTCGAAGCGGATTACACGCAGGGTAACCTCTTTGATCAGAAGCAAGTCAACGGAGGATATCGCTTCAGCTTTTAAGTGCGGGATAGACAAGCCCTTAAACGATGCTGAAAAATGTTAGCGTGCGCCGGAATGAAATATAGATCACTCTAATGTATCAGAAATCGTCTCTGTCTTTCATACCCGGCGCTTAAACTGCCCTGCATCAATGCCATGTTGCTTCATTTTCCGCCACAGCGTAGTGCGGCCGATTCCAAGTAAAGCCGACATTTCCTGAATGCGACCGCCTGTGACCTGGGCTGCGTTAATAATTGCCTCTTTTTCAACTTCCGCAAATGACAGACTGGTGGAAAGGCGTGTGGCGCTGACATCATCTGTCGCCTGCTCGGTAAACAGATGTTCCGGCAAATCACAGACGCGAATGCGCCCATTATCACTACTCAGAGCAAGATTCTCGATGACGCTGTAAAGTTCAAAATCGTTGCCAGGCCATGCACAAGAAACCAGGCGAGCGAGGGCATCGTCATCAATTTTCAGCCGCGTAGAGAAGCGTTTTTCAAGACTGCGTAATTTGTTATTCACCAACGCCGGAATGCTGCCACGCCGCATACGCAGAGGCGGGATGGTAATTTCAAATGCATGCAGCGCGTAATACAGCTGGCGACTAAAACGATTTTGTTCCACCAGCATTGCGAGGTCCGCGGTGGTTGTAGCAATCACTTTGACATCAATTGGTATTAAACGCCGCGCATCCAGTCGCGTGATAACACCCTGCTTGATAACCTGAAGCAAAGCAGACTGTAACTCCACCGCCAGATATTCAATCTTTTCAAGAAACAGCGTGCCGCCGTGCGCCAGTTCCAGCCGACTCAGACGGCCATTTTCATTGTCCGTGCGATCGCCGCCAATAAATTCTTCCGCCAGCACCGCATCACCATATAACTCACAATTGACGGCGATATAAGGACCTGCAGCACGCTCGCTTTCATTATGAATTGCCTGACTTAGCAGTGCCTTGCCCACGCCTTCTTCTCCACAAAGCAGGACAGGAAAGCTACTGCGCGCCGCCTGGCGACCAAAATGAATCAAGCGGCGGGTTTGCGGATCGTCCTGTGGCATATGAGCGAAGGTATGGCTGACTTTTCCTAATTGACTGGTCATTAACTGCCGCATCTGTTCCACAGGATGGAGCAACAAAATAAAGCTGGTTCCCTGCGTTTCTATTATCGGTTTAAGGGTTATCACCGCATCAATAAACTGGTGCTGGCTTTCAAAGGTTGCTTCTACGTGTTTGAGCGGATGTGCCTGTTTTATTGCTTGTTGCAATACGGCGGGTAACGTTAAGAGTTCAGTGATTGCCCGCCCCTGACTTGCCGTCGCGTCAAGGCGCAAGACCCGCGCCGCCTGGGCATTAATAAATTGCAAATTACCCTGCTCGTCCCAGCTAATCACGCCATCATCCATACTTTCTAACAGGGCATTAAGTTGATTTAAATGACGGTTAGTTTCAGCGAGCAAACTGTCCGTCAGAAGTAAATTACCGACCTCGCGGGCGATTGCCAACGTCAACGGCAAATCAGCTGCGGTAGTTTGCTCAACCGGACACGCCAGCGCTATTGTTCCCGTCAATCGGCCGTTGCTGTCAAACAACGGCGTTGCGCAAAAGGCCCAGTTCCAGAGTGCCTGTTTGAAATGTTGATCGGCCATCGTTTTCACGGCCTGACCAGAGATAGCCGCTAACGATAGCGCACAAGTACCAATAATTCCCTCGGCGCAATACGTGCCGTCATTGAATCCCAGTGCACTTAGCTGCTGCAAGGTTTGCGGATCGCCATTACGGCTGAGAATGCAGGCGGTTTCATCGAGGATAAACAGCGCACACTCTCGCGGTGCCATATATTCCCAGGCATCTTCCAGAGCAGCCTGCCCGAGCGTCAGCATCGCTTTCTTACGCCGATAAATAGAAGCAAATGTCACGCCCTGGGCCTGGTGCGGTACGCTCCATGTCTCCCGTTTCATCAGCTTATTGCATCGCTCCCAGGAGGTTGCAATTAAGGGAGATATGCCCCGACCATCGTTGTTAAAAGCGCCACTCATATCCCGCATCCCTTATGACAAAAGGTGTTCCGGCTCGCAATTTTAAGTATTAATACACGTAAAAGTTTCAATATGGAACATTCATTAAAGCATATGTTTCACTATGAAACATAATTTGGGCTAATTTTCTTTTCCCTTGCCTGATGCACAATGGATTCATCGGCAGTCAGTGGTCGCCGTGTCGTTGAACATCATCCATGCCCTACCGTAATTGCTGGAGCAAAATAATGAAAAAATTGATCAATGATGTGCAAGACGTACTGGACGAACAACTGGCAGGACTGGCGAAAGCGCATCCATCGCTGACACTGCATCAGGATCCGGTGTATGTCACCCGAGCTGATGCCCCCGTTACAGGAAAAGTCGCCCTGCTGTCGGGTGGCGGCAGCGGACACGAGCCGATGCACTGTGGTTATATCGGTCAGGGGATGCTTTCGGGGGCCTGTCCGGGCGAAATTTTCACCTCACCGACGCCCGATAAAATCTTTGAATGCGCCATGCAAGTTGATGGCGGCGAAGGTGTACTGTTGATTATCAAAAATTACACCGGCGATATTCTTAACTTCGAAACAGCAACCGAGTTACTGCACGATAGTGGCGTAAAAGTGACCACTGTGGTCATTGATGACGACGTTGCAGTAAAAGACAGTCTTTATACCGCCGGGCGACGCGGCGTTGCCAACACCGTATTAATTGAAAAACTCGTAGGCGCAGCGGCGGAGCGTGGCGACTCACTGGACGCCTGTGCGGAACTGGGGCGTAAGTTGAATAATCAAGGCCACTCAATAGGTATCGCTCTCGGTGCCTGTACCGTTCCTGCCGCGGGCAAACCTTCTTTTACCCTGGCGGACAATGAGATGGAGTTTGGCGTCGGCATTCATGGTGAGCCGGGTATTGACCGTCGCCCCTTCTCTTCCCTTGATCAAACCGTCGATGAAATGTTCGACACCCTGCTGGAAAATGGCTCATACCATCGCACTTTGCGTTTCTGGGATTATCAACAAGGCAGCTGGCAGGAAGAACCACAAACCAAACAACCGCTCCAGTCTGGCGACAGGGTGATTGCGCTGGTTAACAATCTTGGCGCAACTCCACTTTCTGAGCTGTACGGCGTCTATAACCGCCTGACCACACGTTGCCAGCAAGCGGGATTGACTATCGAGCGTAATTTAATTGGCGCGTACTGCACCTCACTGGATATGACCGGTTTCTCAATCACCTTACTGAAAGTTGATGACGAAACGCTGGCACTCTGGGACGCCCCGGTCCACACCCCGGCCCTTAACTGGGGTAAATAAGGAGAAAGCAATGTCACTGAGCAGAACTCAAATTGTTAACTGGCTCACTCGTTGTGGCGATATTTTCAACACCGAGAGCGAGTATCTTACCGGACTGGATCGCGAGATTGGCGACGCTGACCACGGGCTAAATATGAACCGAGGCTTTAGCAAAGTGGTGGAAAAACTCCCTGCTATTGCAGATAAAGATATCGGTTTCATTCTCAAGAATACCGGTATGACGCTGCTTTCCAGCGTCGGTGGTGCCAGTGGTCCGCTGTTCGGTACCTTCTTTATCCGCGCAGCACAGGCGACCCAGGCACGGCAAAGCCTGACGCTGGAAGAGCTTTATCAGATGTTCCGCGATGGCGCGGACGGCGTAATCAGTCGCGGGAAAGCCGAACCTGGCGATAAAACCATGTGTGATGTGTGGGTGCCGGTGGTGGAATCATTACGTCAGTCCAGCGAGCAAAATCTCTCTGTTCCGGCGGCGCTCGAAGCTGCCAGTAGCATCGCCGAATCCGCTGCACAAAGTACGATTACGATGCAAGCCCGCAAAGGCCGCGCCAGTTATCTCGGTGAACGCAGTATTGGTCACCAGGATCCCGGCGCAACCTCGGTGATGTTTATGATGCAAATGTTGGCGTTAGCCGCAAAAGAGTAAGGAATTGGTGATGGTAAACCTGGTCATAGTTTCACATAGCAGCCGACTGGGAGAAGGTGTCGGTGAATTAGCCCGTCAGATGTTAATGAGTGATAGTTGTAAAATCGCCATTGCCGCGGGAATTGACGATCCACAAAATCCCATTGGTACCGATGCCGTCAAAGTGATGGAGGCCATCGAATCTGTTGCTGATGCCGACCATGTGCTGGTCATGATGGATATGGGTAGCGCATTATTGAGTGCTGAAACTGCGCTGGAATTGCTGGCTCCCGAGATCGCCGCAAAAGTACGTTTGTGTGCTGCGCCGTTGGTCGAAGGTACACTGGCAGCAACGGTCAGCGCGGCCTCGGGGGCGGATATCGACAAAGTTATCTTTGACGCCATGCATGCGCTGGAAGCCAAACGTGAACAACTGGGTTTACCGTCCTCCGACACTGAAATCTCTGACTCATGTCCTGCGTACGATGAAGAAGCCCGTTCTCTGGCGGTGGTCATTAAAAACCGTAACGGCCTGCACGTCCGTCCGGCCTCCCGGCTGGTTTATACCTTATCGACATTTAATGCCGATATGTTGCTGGAAAAAAACGGCAAATGCGTCACACCGGAGAGTATTAACCAGATTGCGTTACTACAAGTTCGCTATAACGATACGCTGCGCCTGATTGCGAAAGGGCCAGAAGCTGAAGAGGCACTGATCGCTTTCCGTCAGCTGGCTGAAGATAACTTTGGTGAAACGGAGGAAGTTGCTCCACCTACTCTGCGTCCCGTTCCGCCTGTTTCGGGTAAAGCCTTTTATTATCAACCGGTTTTATGTACGGTACAGGCCAAATCAACCCTGACCGTGGAAGAAGAACAAGAACGATTACGCCAGGCCATTGACTTCACGTTATTAGATCTGATGACGTTAACAGCGAAAGCAGAAGCCAGCGGGCTTGACGATATTGCCGCAATCTTTTCTGGTCACCATACACTGTTAGATGATCCGGAACTGCTGGCGGCGGCAAGCGAACTCCTTCAGCACGAACATTGCACGGCAGAATATGCCTGGCAGCAAGTTCTTAAAGAACTTAGCCAGCAATACCAGCAACTGGATGATGAATATCTACAAGCTCGCTATATTGATGTGGACGATCTTCTGCATCGCACCCTGGTCCACCTGACCCAAACGAAAGAAGAACTCCCGCAGTTTAACTCGCCAACTATTCTACTGGCGGAGAACATTTATCCCTCCGCAGTACTGCAACTGGATCCGGCGGTTGTAAAAGGTATCTGCCTTAGCGCCGGAAGTCCGGTATCCCACAGCGCCCTGATCGCCCGTGAACTGGGGATTGGCTGGATTTGCCAGCAGGGTGAGAAACTGTATGCGATACAACCAGAAGAAAAGCTAACGCTGGACGTTAAAACGCAACGTTTCAACCGTCAGGGTTAAGTCACCGTTCGGATGGCATCGTTCTGATGTCATCCGGCAATTTACTCAGCACTAATGTTTTTTAACTACCTGTTATATTTTTCACCAATTTATGATGATTTTTCTTCGCTAATCGCGAACCAAACGCCGCTGGCTGGCTAATAAACAGACGTTATTTGATCACTCTATTTCGCCGTTATTTATCCCTTTAATTCCCTTTTCTAAAATGCCTGACAGTTCGCAGAATGAGATTTCGATCATGCAGCTAGTGCGATCCTGAACTAAGGTTTTCTGATACTTGAATACCGTTTTATTCGGTTTCGCCTAAGGAGAATGATTGATGAAATCCCCCGCACCTTCTCGCCCGCAAAAAATGGCGTTAATTCCAGCCTGCATCTTTTTGTGTTTCGCTGCGCTATCGGTGCAGGCAGAAGAAACACCGGTAACGCCACAGCCGCCTGATATTTTATTAGGGCCGCTGTTTAATGATGTGCAAAACGCCAAACTTTTTCCGGACCAAAAAACCTTTGCCGATGCCGTGCCGAACAGCGATCCGCTGATGATCCTTGCTGATTATCGGATGCAGCAAAACCAGAGCGGATTTGATCTGCGCCATTTCGTTAACGTCAATTTCACCCTGCCGACAGAGGGCGAGAAATATGTTCCGCCAGAGGGACAGTCACTGCGCGAACATATTGACGGACTTTGGCCGGTATTAACGCGTTCTACCGAAAACACCGAAAAATGGGATTCTCTGTTACCGCTGCCGGAACCTTATGTCGTGCCGGGCGGACGTTTTCGCGAGGTATATTACTGGGACAGTTACTTCACCATGTTAGGACTTGCCGAAAGCGGTCACTGGGATAAAGTCGCGGATATGGTGGCCAATTTTGCTCATGAAATAGACACTTACGGTCATATTCCCAACGGCAACCGCAGTTACTATTTAAGCCGCTCGCAGCCGCCCTTCTTTGCCCTGATGGTAGAGTTACTGGCGCAGCATGAAGGCGATGCCGCATTGAAGCAATACCTGCCGCAAATGCAAAAAGAATATGCTTACTGGATGGACGGTGTTGAAAACCTGCAAGCCGGACAACAGGAAAAACGCGTTGTAAAACTTCAGGATGGTACCCTTCTCAACCGCTACTGGGACGATCGTGATACGCCACGACCAGAGTCATGGGTGGAAGATATTGCCACCGCCAAAAGCAATCCGAATCGACCTGCCACTGAAATTTACCGCGACCTGCGCTCTGCCGCTGCGTCTGGCTGGGATTTCAGCTCGCGCTGGATGGACAATCCGCAGCAGTTAAATACCATACGCACCACCAGCATCGTACCGGTCGATCTGAACAGCCTGATGTTTAAAATGGAAAAAATCCTCGCCCGCGCCAGCAAGGCTGCCGGAGATAACGCGATGGCAAACCAGTACGAAACGCTGGCAAATGCCCGTCAAAAAGGGATCGAAAAATACCTGTGGAACGATCAACAAGGCTGGTATGCCGATTACGACCTGAAAAGTCATAAAGTGCGCAATCAGTTAACCGCTGCCGCCCTGTTCCCGCTGTACGTCAATGCGGCAGCGAAAGATCGCGCCAACAAAATGGCGACGGCGACGAAAACACATCTGCTGCAACCAGGCGGCCTGAACACCACGTCGGTGAAAAGTGGGCAACAATGGGATGCGCCAAATGGCTGGGCACCGTTGCAGTGGGTCGCGACAGAAGGATTACAAAACTACGGTCAAAAAGAGGTGGCGATGGACATTAGCTGGCACTTCCTGACCAATGTTCAGCACACCTATGACCGGGAGAAAAAGCTGGTGGAAAAATATGATGTCAGCACCACCGGAACGGGGGGCGGCGGTGGCGAATATCCATTACAGGATGGCTTTGGCTGGACCAATGGCGTGACGCTGAAAATGCTGGATTTGATCTGCCCGAAAGAGCAACCGTGTGACAATGTTCCGGCGACGCGTCCACTCAGTGAATCAACAACACAGCCGGTAAAACAAAAAGAGGCGGAACCTACGCCTTAACTTTGCTGTATATCGAGCAATGCCATTATGTGCATAAAATTGGCATTGCTCTTTTTTCGCCACGAAATGCCCCCCATTCTACGGTCTATGCCTTTATTTTCTTTTATCAGAGAAGATTTTAATTTTATTTTATCAATTTGTTAATCATTACACCTCTATTTATATTTTTCGCCACTCCGCCATTCTCCCTGACAATTTTCTTGTGGAACAAAGTGTTATTTAAGCAACAAGCAAATCACTCTGTCTCTTTAGACAAATTTTGACATCAAACATGATTTTTTTCGATATATATGTAAATATATAGCGGTTTTAATTATCAGGATATAACTTATGTCACTAACCAGACGGAGGTTTACACAGATTCTTGCGTCGACGTTGTTCCTGCATCATCTGCCTTCTTTTGCACAATCAGTCAAATTCTGGGCCTCACTGACGCTTCCCGAAGCCCAAAACATTACACGCATCGTCAGCGCAGGTGCGCCCGCCGATTTGCTATTGCTGGCTGTCGCGCCAGAAAAAATGGTCGGTTTTTCCTCTTTTGATTTTGCCCGTCAGGCATTAATTCCATTGCCAGAGCACATTCGCCAGTTACCCAGGCTGGGACGACTCGCCGGGCGCGCCAGCACACTCTCGCTGGAAGGGCTTATGGCGTTACATCCCGATTTGGTCGTTGATTGCGGCAATACGGATGAAACCTGGATCTCCCAGGCACGGCAGGTTAGCGAACAGACACAAATACCCTGGTTATTGCTTAACGGGAAACTGGCGCAATCAGCAGAACAATTAACAACGCTTGGCAAAACGTTAGGCGAAGAGCATCGCGCCGCAGAACAAGCCTATCTCGCCAGCCGCTTCGTTGGTGAAGCTCAGGCATTCGCCACCTCACCCGCCGCTAACCTCCGCTTTTATGCTGCGCGCGGTCCTCGAGGGCTGGAAACGGGCTTAAAGGGTTCGTTGCATACCGAGGCGGCGGAATTATTAGGTTTGCACAACGTCGCGCAAATAGCCGATCGCCACGGCCTGACACAGGTTTCCATGGAAAATCTCCTGCGCTGGCAGCCGGATATTATTCTGGTTCAGGAGGCCGTTACTGCAGACTTTATTCGTCGTGATCCTCTCTGGCAGGGCGTGAAAGCCGTTGCGGAACAACGCATCTTATTTTTAAGTGGCTTGCCCTTTGGCTGGCTGGATGCCCCACCGGGAATCAACCGTCTTCTGGGATTACGCAGACTTCACGCCTGGCTGGATCCCGCCATCAATCGCCAGTTTAAAAGTGACATGCAGCATTACGCCCAACTGTTCTGGCATTGTTCACTCAGTGACGCCGACTATCAAAAATTGGTGGCGAGCTAATGAGAATCGTAAACGGATGTATTTTGCTGCTGGCAGCTATCAGTATCACTTTTGCCGCCGTAAGTGGGGCTTATCATCTCGATATGCAGCAACTGCTGGCGCTAATTCTTCGTCAAGAAAATGTTCCTGTGCAGGAACAAATTGTCTTCTGGCAAATCCGCGTGCCGCGTATTCTTGCTGCGCTGTTACTGGGCGCGGCGCTGGCAGGAGCCGGAACCACCTATCAGGGAATGTTGCGTAATCCCTTAGTTTCACCGGATATTTTAGGCGTCTCCGCTGGTGCCGGACTTGGTGCCTGCACGGCAATTCTGTGGGGATTATCCATTGTTTACATCCAGCTGTACGCATTTTGCGGCGGGCTGATGGTGGTCGCGGGCGTCTGGTTGATTACGCGTCGGGTGACCCGCCACGATCCGATCTTAACCCTGGTGCTGGTAGGCATTGCGTTAGGAACGTTGTGCGGAGCGGGGATATCACTAATTAAAACGCTGGCCGATCCTTACACCCAGTTACCGTCAATTACCTTCTGGTTGCTGGGGGGACTGTCCACCGTGACCTTACGCGATCTCTGCTATGCTGCACCGATCATTCTCATAGGCTCCTTGCCCCTGTTTTTTCTCCGCTGGCGCATGAATTTACTCACGCTTTCCGACGACGAAGCCCGTTCGCTGGGACTGAACGTGACGCGTCTGCGCTTTGGATTGATTGTCTGCGCCACACTAATCACCGCCAGTACGGTAGCAATAGCGGGCATAATTGGTTGGGTCGGCCTGGTCGTTCCGCACATTGCCCGCTTGTTGACCGGTCATAACCATCAGCAGCTGTTGCCCATGGCAATGTGTACTGGCGCGATTCTGCTCCTGCTTACCGATACGCTGGCACGCAGCATTGGAACAACAGAAATCCCACTTGGCATTCTGACCGCTTTTGTTGGCGCACCGTTTTTCCTGCTTTTGTTGTTACGCGGAGGTCGCCAGTGACTTTGCTTGCCGTCCGTCATGCGTCTCTGGGTTACTCCCGCCATCCGGTGCTACGCGACGTGTCCTTCACCCTGTCGCAAGGAACAATTTGTTGTCTGTTAGGAGCCAATGGTTGCGGCAAAACCACACTCATGCGCTCCGTTCTTGGCGTTATACCGTTATTAAAAGGCGAGGTCTTACTGGATAGCCTCCCTGTGCAGACACTCAGCCATCGCCAGCGCGCGCAGGCTATTGCCTGGGTGCCGCAGGCGCACGACGGTATTTTTGCTTTTAGTGTGCTGGATATGGTGTTGATGGGCCTGGCCGCCACCATAGGCGCTTTTTCCGTTCCCGGTAAGCAAGAACGCCTGAAAGCCACGGAGCAACTGGAAAAGCTGGGCATTTTGCATCTGGCGGCACGACGCTGGAATACGCTTAGCGGCGGTGAACGTCAGCTGGCTTTAATCGCCCGTGCACTCGTCCAGCAACCGCGCTTGTTGTTACTGGATGAGCCTGCCTCCAGCCTCGATTTCGGTCATCAGATCCAACTACTGGACACGCTGGCACAGCTCAAAAATAACGGCATGACAATGTTAATGTCGACTCATCATCCGCTCCATGCCAACGCCATTGCCGACAGCATTATCCAGGTAGAGCCAGATGGACGAGTAACACAAGGCTTACCGACCGAACAGTTAACAACAAACAAACTGGCTGCCCTGTATCGGGTTTCTGCCGACCAGATTCATCATCACCTCTCTGCAATTAGCCACTAAGGAAAAATCATGCTCATTGATGATATTGATTTTGCAGACCTTTATCTGCAGCAACTCAAGCTGGCCCACCGCACAGAAAAAACGCCGGATCACTGGGATCAACGGGCGGAAAAAATGGCGGAAAATTGCGCCTCGCCTACGGACAGCTACCTGCAACAACTGATCTCAAAAATTGACCTACAAGGCGCTCAGACCTTATTCGATATGGGCTGCGGACCGGGTACCGTATCGCTGGCGCTGGCTGACAAACTCACGACGATTTATGGCGTTGATTACAGTCAGGGGATGCTGAACGTTGCCGCCCGTCGCGCCGCCGCGCTGAAGGCAGATAATGTCCACTGGATCCAGCGCGCCTGGGAAGAGGACTGGAGTGACCTGCCACGCTGCGATATTGCTGTGGCTTCCCGCTCCACTCTGGTGGCTGATATGCGCCAGGCAATGAGCAAACTGAATAATCAGGCACGGCTTCGCGTCTATACGACTCATCTGGTCAGCACCTCGTTCGTCTCTCCAGCCATTCAGCGGGCGGCTGGTCGGGAAGTGATCGAATTACCCAACTATATCTTTGCGCTCAACGTCCTGTATCAGATGGGAATTTATGCCCACGTTGATTTTATCCGTGGACAAAATTGCCAACAGGATAACAGCACCTGGGAACGTTTTGAGCAGAACGTCAGCTGGAGTCTTGGCGCGCTTAACGACGATGAGCGTGAGCGGTTATATCGCTGGTATCAACAACAAGATGCTCGTGCCCTCGCCCCTGCCAGCCGCGACTGGGCGCTCATCTGGTGGGATAGCGTACCGCAGGAGGCACTGCGATGATTTTCCTTTCTCAGGCACAAATCGATGCGTTACTTCTGGAAGATATCCAGGGCGGTGACCTGACCACGAGAGCATTAAATATTGGACACCAGCATGGCTATATAGAGTTTTTTCTCCGTCAGGGCGGCTGCGTCAGCGGCGTTTCTGTCGCGTGTAAGATGTTAACTACGCTGGGATTAACTATTGATGACGCGGTCAGCGACGGTTCACAAGCGAACGCGGGTCAGCGGCTAATCCGTGCGCAGGGTAATGCCGCAGCACTTCATCAGGGATGGAAGGCAATCCAGAATGTGCTGGAGTGGAGTTGCGGTGTTTCTGATTATCTCGATCAAATGCTGGCGTTACTTCGTGAACGTTATCCTGATGGCAATATCGCCTGCACCCGAAAAGCAATTCCGGGCACCCGCTTACTGGCCTCGCAGGCAATTCTGGCTGCCGGAGGACTGATTCATCGTGCCGGATGTGCGGAAACCATATTATTGTTTGCCAACCACCGCCATTTTCTTCATGACAATCAGGACTGGTCAGGCGCAATCAATCAGTTACGTCGCCACGCACCCGAGAAGAAAATTGTTGTTGAGGCCGACACGCCGAAAGAGGCAATCGCCGCGTTACGCGCGCAACCAGACGTACTTCAGCTCGACAAATTTAGTCCGCAACAGGCAACTGAAATTGCGCAAATAGCGCCGTCGCTGGCTCCCCACTGCACGCTGGCTCTGACCGGCGGAATTAATCTGACGACACTCAAAAATTACCTCGACTGCGGCATTCGCCTTTTTATTACCTCCGCGCCTTATTACGCGGCACCGGCTGACATTAAAGTCAGTCTGCAACCCGCAGCCTCTATTTAATTCTTTGTTAAACGGAATTTATTCTATGAGACTCAAAAAACATTATCTCTGCACAGCATTATCACTTGCCTTTACCCAGCAGGCCGTAGCGGCTCAGGAGAGCGACTCGCTGACCGTATGGTCCAGTCCGGTATCATCGACGACGACCACCGTTCTCGATCAACCCACCATGAAGGCCCTGGATAAACAGAATGTCGCTCAGGCATTAAGTGTCGTCCCCGGCGTGGTGCTGCAAAAGTCAGGCAGCCGCAACGAAGAACAGGTAAAAGTTCGTGGCTTTGATAGTCGGCAGGTGCCGGTCTATTTCGACGGTGTGCCCATTTATGTTCCCTATGACGGCAACCTCGATCTGGCGCGGATTCTGACCAACAATCTGGGGGCAGTCGAAGTTTCCAAAGGGTATTCGTCGCTGCTTCAGGGGCCTAATCAGATGGGCGGAGCCATTAATATCACCACCCAGAAGCCAACAAAACCTCTGGAAGCAAGTCTGGGATATCGCCAGGGATGGAGCCGTAGCCAGGACAATGCCTACGATATGCATGCTTCATTTGCCGCCAGCAGCGATCTGGGGTATTTGCAAGTCAGCGGTAGCCAGCTAAAGCAGGATTTTCTCGGCCTGCCGCATGGTGTAAATAATGATATTGCAGGCAACCACGGCAAGATGATTAATTCATCGGCTGATGATAAACGCGGCATTGTGAAGCTCGGATTTACACCACGTGAAAACGATGAATACACACTGACTTACATTAAGCAGGATGGTGAAAAAGATAACCCGCCATACAGCGGAAATAGTGGTCAAAAATCACGCTACTGGCAGTGGCCAGAGTATGACAAAGAAAGTTTTTATTATCAGGGAACGACCCAACTAAACGATCGTTTTACCCTGAAAAGTCGGCTGTATCGCGACACCTTTGAAAATACGCTGATGATGTACAACTCGCTGGCTGATTTGAAAAATAAAAAAGGCAGCTACAGCCATTATTCCGATTACAGCGACGGTGCCGGATTACAACTGGCAGCCGATGTGCGTGAAAACGATCTGCTGTCGTTTGCCGTTAACTGGAAAGATGACGTACACCGGGAAAAAGGTGCGCCGCACGCCGCTTACGATCGCTATGAAGATCGTACCTGGTCGCTCGCCAGTGAATATCAATGGGCTGCTGCCGATAATGTCGATGTTGTGGCTGGAATCAGCTATGACTGGCGCGATAGCGTAGAAGCGAAAAAACACGAGAAAGATGGCAGCATCACCCATTATGACGACAACAATCAGTCAGCTTTTAACTGGCAGGTGATGGGGAAATACCACTTTGTCAATGAAGACACGCTGGCGCTTTCGTACTATGACCGCACACGCTTTCCGACGCTGAAAGAACGCTATACCACATCCAAACCTGCGTATAACCAGATAGCGATTGTTAACCCGCAGCTCAAGCCGGAACGCGCTCGCGGGGTGGATTTAACCTGGAATGGTGCCTTCACGCGCGACTGGGGATTTGAGGTCAGCGTTTACTATAACCGGGTGAGTGATGCCATCCTCTCGCACAATATCGATGCCGATACCATTCAAAATCAGAACAGCGGCACGGTGGATTACAGCGGTCTGGATGCCGGTATTAAGGGGAAAATCAGCAATATACTGGATGTAGGATTGAGCTACGCCCTGATCCACGCTGACGCCAAACGCAAAGACATCGGCAAGATAACCGATCTGCCAACGCAGACAATGACCGCATGGATGACTCTCAAACCGTGGGAGCCGTTAAGCGTAACGCTGTCGGAAGAGGCGC
This sequence comes from Shigella dysenteriae, assembly GCF_022354085.1. Lineage (NCBI taxonomy): Bacteria > Pseudomonadati > Pseudomonadota > Gammaproteobacteria > Enterobacterales > Enterobacteriaceae > Shigella > Shigella dysenteriae. The sequence continues at coordinate 2,059,771 of NZ_CP055055.1, read as the reverse complement.
GTTCCTCCAGCTACAGCAACAGTGACGGTTCACAAAAAGCCGCCGGTTTTGCGGTGACCCACATTCGAGCCGATTACACCTTAGGTCATGGCTTCAGCGTCAATGCGTCGGTCAATAACCTGTTTGATACCCAATATGCCTACAGTGAAGGGTTTATTGAAGAAGGCCGCAATTTCTGGGCAGGTGTCGAGTATACGTTCTGATGTGAAAGCGGATAGCGGCATCTGTATCGCTATCCGCCTTATGAAAATCTTATTCTCTTCGCAGGAGGCGGAATACGCCCAGAACGAGAATAGCTCCCACCACCGCCACCAGGAAGCTGTGCAAATTAAAACCGCTGATGGAGCCGCCAATGCCAAACATGGTCGCCAGCCAGCCGCCGACCACCGCACCGACTATCCCCAGAATACAGGTCAGGAAAAATCCACCACCATCACGCCCCGGCATGATTAGCTTGGCGATAATGCCGGCTATCAGGCCAAAAATAATCCAGGCAATAATTCCCATGTTCAGGCCCTCGTTTCGATGAATCGGACGCAAGAAATGCTTACGTCAACGCTCTAAGTATAGGCAAGGGCAGGATCGACGCTGGGCGTTTGTCGGCTGATTTAAGAACAACATGTAAAAAATATTCACGCATTTGTATTAAGTTTTGTTAACTGTGACCGATAAACCAAAGACAGTTTGTCAGTCAGGAGTTTTTCCGCGTGAGTCATTACCATGAGCAGTTCCTGAAACAAAATCCGTTAGCCGTCCTGGGCGTGTTACGCGATTTGCACAAAGCCGCAATTCCTTTGCGTATCAGCTGGAATGGCGGGCAGCTGATCAGCAAAATACTGGTAATAACCCCGGATAAACTGGTGCTGGATTTCGGCAGTCAAGCCGAAGACAACATCGCCGTACTAAAGGCACAGCACATTACCATTACCGCCGAAACTCAGGGTGCGAAAGTCGAGTTTACTGTTGAACAACTACAACAGAGTGAATACTTGCAGCTTCCGGCATTTATTACCGTACCGCCTCCCACCTTATGGTTTGTACAACGACGCCGATATTTCCGCATCTCCGCCCCACTCCATCCGCCTTATTTTTGCCAGACCAAACTGGCGGATAACAGTACGTTACGTTTCCGCCTGTATGATTTGTCGTTAGGCGGCATGGGCGCATTACTGGAAACAGCAAAGCCTGCCGGGTTGCACGAAGGTATGCGCTTCGCTCAGATTGAAGTCAACATGGGGCAATGGGGTGTTTTTCACTTTGACGCCCAGTTAATCTCCATCAGCGAGCGCAAAGTGATTGATGGCAAGAATGAAACCATCACCACTCCCCGTCTGAGCTTCCGTTTTCTTAACGTCAGCCCGACGGTGGAGCGGCAATTACAGCGGATTATTTTCTCTCTCGAGCGGGAAGCCCGAGAGAAAGCGGACAAAGTACGCGACTGATTTACATCGCGTCCAGTGCCTGCTCAAGTTTGTAGATATAGCGCGGAGCCTGCGGCGCAGGATGATTTCGCGCTACGTGATCGAGGAACTCGTCAGCATCCAGATCGTTGATTTTGCTGATTGCCTTTTTCCGATCTGACGAGAAAGTCCGTAGCAGCGCACCTGCCCCGTTAGCATATGACACCACCAGCGCATATTGCAGTACCTTCGGATCTTCAATGCCTGCCAGCGGGCCGGTTTCCAGAATATTCAGGTAAGCCGCCCCCATAGAAATATTACGCTCCGGATTTTTCAGCTCGCTGGTCGTCGGCTCACCACTCCAGCCCATACGCCGATAAACATCACGTCCGGAGGTTGAAGCTTTTAACTGCATCAAACCAATGGCATTCGATTTACTCACCGCGTTCGGATTACCACCCGATTCGATAGCGATAATCGCCGTGATCAATTGTGGATCGACGCCCCAGGCTGCACCGGCTTTCTGGCTTATTGGCATCCACTGCATCGCACGTTGCACCGGAACTTTCGCGTTCCACGGCGGGTTCGTATAGTCATGCTTTGATGAACAACCCGCTAATAACACAATCAAAAAGGCAAACCATCTCAATTTCACTTCTTCTATCCTTATAGCCTGGAATCGCCGTTGAGGTGACAACGGCACACCTAAGCGGCATGATATACATTTCGTTTCTGTTGTCAGCAAGGAATTGCCATGTCTCTGTTTCACTTAATTGCCCCATCGGGTTACTGCATTAAACAGCACGCCGCGCTGCGTGGTATCCAGCGCCTTACCGACGCGGGGCATCAAGTCAATAACGTCGAGGTTATTGCCCGTCGTTGTGAGCGTTTTGCGGGTACGGAAACGGAGCGTCTGGAAGATCTCAATTCCCTTGCCAGACTGACCACCCCCAACACCATCGTGCTGGCTGTACGCGGCGGTTACGGTGCCAGTCGTTTACTGGCAGATATTGACTGGCAGGCACTGGTGGCTCGCCAACAATATGACCCGTTGCTCATATGCGGGCATAGCGATTTTACCGCCATTCAGTGCGGTCTTCTGGCGCAAGGCAATGTCATCACCTTTAGCGGCCCCATGCTGGTAGCAAACTTTGGCGCGGATGAACTGAACGCCTTTACCGAGCACCATTTCTGGCTGGCGTTACGCAATGAAACCTTCACCATTGAATGGCAAGGGGAAGGCCCGACATGTCAGACCGAAGGCACGTTGTGGGGAGGCAATCTTGCGATGCTGATTTCACTGATCGGTACACCGTGGATGCCACAAATTGAGAACGGTATCCTGGTGCTGGAAGATATTAACGAGCACCCTTTCCGCGTCGAACGTATGCTGTTGCAGCTCTATCATGCTGGAATTTTGCCACGTCAGAAGGCGATTATTCTCGGTAGCTTTAGCGGCAGCACGCCCAATGATTATGACGCAGGTTACAACCTGGAGTCAGTGTACGCGTTTTTGCGTTCCTGCCTGTCGATTCCACTCATTACCGGCCTCGATTTTGGTCATGAACAACGCACGGTTACGCTGCCGTTGGGCGCACATGCCATGCTTAATAACACCCATGAAGGCACTCAGTTGACGATTAGCGGTCATCCTGTTCTTAAAATGTAAAAAAATCACGCTTCAGGGCTAAGTAAAACGCTGTCTCTGCCGCTAATATGGTAGGGTTTATATAAGAGACAGCGTAATCAGGAGTAACCGACCGTTGGATGCCACAACAATAATTAGCCTTTTCATCTTAGGATCCATCCTTGTCACCAGCAGTATATTACTTAGTTCATTTTCTTCCCGTCTTGGCATTCCTATTCTGGTTATTTTTCTGGCGATCGGCATGCTGGCGGGAGTCGATGGCGTCGGCGGTATCCCGTTTGATAATTACCCCTTCGCCTACATGGTAAGTAACCTGGCGCTGGCGATTATTTTGCTCGACGGTGGGATGCGCACTCAGGCCAGTTCCTTTCGTGTGGCGTTAGGACCGGCGCTGTCGCTGGCGACGCTGGGCGTACTTATCACCTCTGGTTTAACCGGCATGATGGCGGCGTGGCTGTTTAATCTTGATTTGATTGAAGGCTTATTAATCGGCGCTATCGTCGGCTCCACCGATGCTGCAGCGGTCTTTTCTCTGCTGGGTGGTAAGGGGCTTAACGAACGTGTTGGCTCGACGCTGGAAATTGAATCCGGCAGTAATGATCCAATGGCGGTCTTTCTGACGATTACCCTGATTGCGATGATCCAGCAGCATGAAAGCAGTGTCAGCTGGATGTTCGTGGTTGATATTCTGCAGCAATTTGGCCTCGGGATTGTCATCGGTCTTGGCGGTGGTTATTTACTGCTGCAAATGATTAATCGCATCGCCCTGCCCGCCGGTTTATATCCATTGCTGGCGTTAAGCGGCGGTATTTTAATTTTTGCTTTAACCACGGCGCTGGAAGGTAGCGGTATTCTGGCTGTTTATCTGTGCGGTTTTCTGCTGGGTAATCGGCCGATTCGCAACCGCTACGGCATCCTGCAAAATTTCGACGGCCTCGCCTGGCTGGCGCAAATCGCCATGTTCCTGGTGCTGGGGCTGTTGGTTAACCCAAGCGATCTGCTGCCTATTGCCATTCCGGCGCTCATTTTGTCCGCATGGATGATTTTCTTCGCCCGTCCTCTTTCAGTATTTGCCGGATTGCTACCGTTCCGTGGTTTTAATCTGCGTGAGCGCGTGTTTATCAGCTGGGTGGGATTACGCGGCGCGGTGCCGATTATTCTGGCCGTGTTCCCGATGATGGCGGGGCTGGAGAATGCACGTCTGTTCTTTAATGTCGCCTTCTTTGTGGTTCTGGTTTCACTGCTCTTGCAGGGAACATCACTCTCGTGGGCGGCTAAAAAGGCCAAAGTGGTGGTTCCGCCCGTCGGACGTCCGGTGTCACGCGTTGGCCTGGATATTCATCCGGAAAATCCGTGGGAACAGTTTGTTTATCAATTGAGTGCTGATAAATGGTGTGTAGGTGCGGCACTGCGCGATTTGCATATGCCAAAAGAGACGCGTATTGCAGCCCTGTTTCGTGATAACCAGTTGCTTCATCCTACCGGCAGCACCCGACTGCGCGAAGGCGATGTATTGTGTGTAATTGGTCGGGAACGCGATCTCCCGGCGCTCGGTAAACTGTTCAGCCAGTCGCCACCGGTCGCGCTGGATCAACGCTTCTTTGGTGACTTCATTCTCGAAGCCAGCGCCAAATATGCTGATGTTGCGCTGATATATGGCCTGGAAGACGGGCGAGAATATCGTGATAAACAGCAAACGCTGGGTGAAATTGTCCAGCAGTTGTTAGGCGCGGCACCGGTTGTCGGTGACCAGGTAGAGTTTGCCGGAATGATCTGGACGGTGGCCGAGAAAGAAGATAATGAAGTGTTGAAGATTGGCGTTCGAGTGGCTGAAGAGGAAGCTGAATCTTAAATTTAATGAAGCATCTATCGCCGGTTACGATGCTTTGCTTAACGCAGCCTGAGCCTGTATATAAACTTGTCATTTCCTGATTTTGATATGCACATTCCAACATCAGAAGAAGGTTAAATTATGGATGACAAACCATTGCAGGCTCTGGCCAATAAACTCAAAACACCGGCTCAAGAAAGTCAGCGTAATGGCTTCTTCCGACTGCAACAGGTGAAGAATAACCAGCCCCGCATTACCGGTATCCCCGTCAACCATCAGGGGCCCCAGCCTGACATCGCCTGAACATATTCCCCCACGCAACCTGCCGCGCTGACGTAGCCCACGCAATACGCGTTTCATCCGCCTATAGCACCGGATGCATGAGCGATTTCTTATAGTTATTCCTTTGCTTAATAACGATTATTTCCGGGTCGTTCGCTCTCGTATTTTCTTTAATACGTCAGAGCTACCTGGGCCGTAATACAGCATGTACCAGACCCGACACGGCATTTCTGACCAGGGAAAAAGTCAACGATGAGTAGTTATATCAGCGCAAATGACGTCCTGTGGCTCCTTTGCGATGACCACATTCACGTCTCCGGCGCTGCCAGAGGATATTTATTTCAAGGATACGTAGCATTATGGCTAGCTTTAAAGACATCTGCCCATTCGCCCCCGCTATTCCCCCATCTTCCGTTAACACAGGCGTACGACGCCCGCCAAGGCGGCTCTTCCTGTCGGTGGAACTCAAGAATCAAATTTTGCAGAACATGAAGTATCTCAGCCCGCAAAAATTCAGCTGGGGTGATGCCCCCTGGCAGATCATTGACCTCAGTATCGCGGGCAAAGTGAACATACAGGTGGACAACAATACCATCATCACGTTGGGGACTCCCCTGAATCCGCAACATAACGAGTTCATGATGGTCGCCGAATGGTGCCAATGGGCTATGGAGCGGGAAGGTTTGCAAGAAAACCTGCAAAAAAAACTGCACGACATCCTGGAAGAAAACCGGCAAAACAAACAGTCAGAAATTCCCCAAGAAGACCTGAAAGAAAGACTGAAAGAAATCAAGGAAGATATCCTGGAAGAAAACCAGTCAGCAAGCCAGATTGAAGACCGGGCAGAAGCATTGCGCAGAATGAAGGAATGTCTCATAACAAGACAGAGTATGCTCGATCTTAGCAACCTTGGACTGACTTCACTCCCTGAAAATTTGCCTCCACATCTGATTGAATTTAACTGCAGTAGAAACGTGTTGACCGCCTTACCGGAGGTAATGCCAAAGGGGCTGAGAGTGCTTGAATGTATGGAGAACTTTTTGATCTTGTTACCGAAGGTGCAGCCCCCGAAACTGATGGTACTGAAGTGCTATGAAAACTATATTATCTGGCTGCCTGAGCTGTCGACTAACCTGAGAGTGATTAACTGTTCTGAAAACTTCTTGCAATTTTTACCGCCGTCGATGCCCCAGTACCTGTATAAACTGTCCTGTGCTGGCAACAATATTAACTCAATACCTGATGAGATGCTGGAGAACTTGACTCGCCTGAAAGTATTTGACTGTTCTAGTAACGATTTGATCTCTTCACCACGGCTGCCGCCCAAACTAATAATTTACTACTGTGGAGAAAACAAGTTTAAAACGGTACAGGTGCCGCAGCCCCAGAGCCTGAAGGTGTTTGACTGTAATGGTAACCCGTGGGACAAAGACAATTTACCGACGCTGCTCAAAGCCGTCGAGGGCCTGAAAAAACAGCAGGGCCTGAAGGACCTTTTGGGCTTTTTGCACAAGGAGGGCCAGATGAAGCTGGAGAAGCTGGAGAAGCTGGAGGACCTGGATGACCTTATGGATCTGGAGTTCCTGGATGACCCGGAACTCCTGGAGCGCGTGAAGGTACAGGAGGACCTGGAACTCCTGAATCAGCAGTTGGGCCTGTTGAGTCTGGAAAGACAACAGGACTCGCAGCCTGTTAATCAACAATCTGAACATGAACCCGAACCTGCATCAAGGGTGAAGCGTGATTTATCTGAAGTCGAGTTCGAGTCAACAATGAAACGTAAGCGTTTTATGTAGAACGCCTGTGCGGTGAGTTCAGGTTCCGGGGAAATAGTGTCCATCATTTTAATGGGCACTATCATGGGCAATGGCTCTGTCACATTAACAACTACAGTTGCTGACCAGCCGGATGGATGATTTTTTTTGCAACCAGAAGACGTTGCCTCCGATCCGGCTTACAACAAGTTACACCGTCACAACCGGGACACGTAACGCCAGCGAGCACATCAACTCATAGCCCACCGTTCCGGCAGCGGCGGCGACATCATCAATTTTGATCTCCTTGCCCCACAGCTCAACCGGCGTACCAATACCCGCCTGCGGGCAAGGCGTTAAATCGACCGCCAGCATATCCATCGAAACTGTCCCTACTGTCATGGTGCGCACGCCGTCAACTAAAACAGGGGTGCCGGTAGGCGCATGGCGCGGATAACCGTCGGCGTATCCTGCGGCGACAATGCCGATTCGCTGCTCATCGCGCGCAGTATAACGACCGCCGTAGCCCACACGCTCGCCCGCTTTTAGCGTCTGGACACCAATAATCTCACTGCTTAGCGTCATCACCGGACGTAATCCGGTATTGGCGATATCACGCCACTGACCGGACGGCGAAGCGCCATACAAAATAATGCCAGGCCGAACCCAGTCAAAATGCGCTTCCGGGTGCCACAGAGTCGCCGCCGAATTGGACAACGAACGCCGACACTCCAGCCCTTCCGCCGCCTGCTCAATACGCGCCATCGCGCTGGAAATTCCATCAGGATGTTCCGCCTCGGCAAAATGCGACATCAGGGTCATTTCGCCAACATTCGCCATCGCCCGCAACTGCTGCCAGACGGTAAGCACGCGATCGGGCTGGAAGCCCAACCGATTCATCCCACTGTTCACTTTAAGATAAATATCCAACGGTGCTTTTAGCCGCGCATTTTGCAGTGCTTTGAGCTGCCAGTTGCTGTGTACGCAGGTGGTCAGGCGGTGCTGGTCATAAATTTCCAGATCCTGAGCATGGAAAAATCCTTCCAGCATCAGGATCGGTCCTTTCCAGCCGCGCTCACGTAACGTTATTGCCTCTTCCAGGTTAAGCAATGCAAAGCCATCGGTGGCCCCGAGCGCGCTCCATATACGCTCAATACCATGCCCGTAAGCGTTCGCTTTTACCACCGACCAGACGCGCGCGTGCGTCGCGGCCTGGCGGACAATGGACAGATTCTGTTTTAATGCCTGCAGATCGAGGCTGGCCTGTATCGGACGGGTCATCTCGTTTCCTTAGCTGTGTGCGCCATGTAAATGGCCCGGGCGTGATGGCGTAAATCCACGGCTGTAGCGCGCTACGCTTAGATCTTCATACGGGATCGCTGGCGTGCGACCAGAGAGCAGATCGCTTAACAACTGACCAGAACCGCAAGCCATCGTCCAGCCGAGCGTGCCGTGACCGGTATTCAGCCACAGATTTTTAAAGCGTGTACGCCCGACAACCGGCGTGCCGTCTGGCGTCATCGGGCGCAGACCCGTCCAGAAAGTCGCCTGCTCGACATGACCGCCGCGTGGATAGAGATCGCGAACCACCATCTCCAGCGTTTCACGACGCGGTTGCAACAGCTCGGTGTTAAAGCCAACAATTTCCGCCATTCCGCCAACACGAATGCGGTTATCGAAACGGGTAATGGCGATTTTGTAGGTTTCATCAAGAATGGTGGATACCGGCGCACCATCTTCCTGCGCAATTGGAATAGTCAGCGAGTAGCCTTTCAGCGGATACACCGGAATATCAACAATGCCTTTGAGCATCGCCGTCGAGTAAGAACCAAACGCCATCACATACGCATCGGCCTTAATCACTTCATCGCCACACTTCACGCCGTAGATTTGCTCGCCGTCGCAAAGCAGTTGGTCAACGGGCGTATTAAAGCGGAATTTAACCCCCGCCTGCTCCGCCATCCGCGCCAGATTCTGGGTAAACAGCTGGCAGTCTCCGGTTTCATCATTGGGTAACTGCAGGCCGCCCGTCAGTTTGTGCGCCACTTCTGCCAGCGCGGGCTCCACATCCGCCAGGTGGCTTGATTCCAGCAGTTGATACGGTACGCCAGCATCTTCCAGCACGGCGATATCGCGGGTCGCATTTTCATACTGTTGTTCGGTACGGAACAGTTGCAGCGTCCCACCCTGACGCCCTTCATACTGAATATTGGTTTCGGCGCGCAATGCTTTCAGGCAATCACGGCTGTATTCCGCCAGACGCACCATCCGCCCTTTGTTTTCCATGTAGTGGCTGGTGTCGCAGTTACGTAACATTTGCCACATCCATTTCAACTGGAACTGCGTACCGTCGAGACGAACCGCCAGCGGCGCATGGCGCTGGAACATCCATTTGATCGCTTTTAAAGGCACACCTGGTGCCGCCCACGGTGCAGCATATCCGGGGGAGATTTGCCCGGCATTCGCGGCACTGGTTTCCAGGGCGGCCCCCGGCTCCCGATCAATGACGGTGACCTCATGTCCTGCCTGATTTAAGTACCAGGCGCTGGCAACGCCTACCACACCACTTCCCAGTATGACAACTCGCATAGCCACTCCGATAACGGTAGATACAGTAAAAGAATAATAATCTAATTACATCTTGATAACTTAGTTGAAAATATTATTCAACATACGGCTTTTTTATGGTGAGCTGGCTCACATCTCCCTGACTCTGCGGCAATATGGCGTCTTTAGTATCTCCTGCTGAACGCCCTTTTTATCCAGCATAAAATTCCGTTCAGAAGCGGATTAGTGGCACTCTGATAATAAGAAATCGCAAAGAAAAAAATTCTCCGGCGACGCGGTTTTTAACAGGTGTTCTATGCTTGAAATGAGGTGCTCCACACAGAGAGCGCCGACAACAATGAGGTGCGCGTATGGCGACGATCGATTCTATGAATAAGGACACCACACGTTTGAGCGATGGACCCGACTGGACGTTCGACCTGCTGGATGTTTATCTGGCAGAGATAGACCGGGTGGCGAAACTCTACCGGCTGGATACCTACCCGCACCAGATTGAAGTGATAACCTCAGAACAGATGATGGATGCCTACTCCAGCGTCGGCATGCCAATTAACTATCCGCACTGGTCATTCGGTAAAAAGTTTATCGAGACTGAACGGCTGTATAAGCACGGTCAGCAAGGACTGGCCTATGAAATCGTCATTAACTCTAACCCGTGTATCGCTTACTTGATGGAAGAGAACACCATTACCATGCAGGCGCTGGTGATGGCTCATGCCTGCTATGGGCATAACTCTTTCTTCAAAAACAATTACTTATTCCGTAGCTGGACCGACGCCAGTTCGATTGTCGATTATCTGATTTTTGCCCGTAAATATATTACCGAGTGCGAAGAACGTTATGGCGTTGATGAAGTAGAACGGCTTCTGGACTCGTGCCACGCGCTGATGAACTACGGCGTGGACCGGTACAAACGCCCGCAAAAAATCTCGCTGCAAGAAGAGAAAGCCCGGCAGAAAAGTCGCGAAGAGTATTTGCAAAGTCAGGTCAATATGCTCTGGCGTACCCTGCCGAAGCGCGAGGAAGAGAAAACGGTTGCTGAAGCGCGCCGTTATCCGTCCGAACCACAAGAAAACCTGCTCTATTTTATGGAGAAAAATGCGCCACTGCTGGAATCATGGCAGCGTGAAATCCTGCGTATTGTGCGTAAGGTGAGCCAGTATTTTTATCCGCAAAAACAGACTCAGGTGATGAACGAAGGCTGGGCGACTTTCTGGCACTACACCATCCTTAACCATCTGTATGATGAAGGGAAAGTAACGGAACGTTTTATGCTGGAGTTTTTGCACAGCCACACCAATGTGGTCTTCCAGCCGCCCTATAACAGCCCGTGGTACAGCGGCATCAACCCGTATGCCCTCGGGTTCGCCATGTTCCAGGATATTAAACGGATTTGTCAGTCGCCAACGGAAGAAGACAAATACTGGTTCCCGGATATCGCCGGTTCCGACTGGCTGGAAACGCTGCATTTCGCGATGCGTGATTTCAAAGATGAGAGTTTTATCAGCCAGTTCCTGTCGCCGAAAGTGATGCGTGATTTCCGCTTCTTCACCGTGCTGGATGACGATCGGCATAATTATCTGGAGATTTCCGCTATTCATAATGAAGAAGGTTATCGGGAGATCCGTAACCGGCTATCGTCGCAATATAACTTAAGTAATCTGGAGCCGAATATTCAGATCTGGAACGTGGATTTGCGCGGCGACCGTTCGCTGACGCTGCGTTACATTCCACATAATCGCGCACCGCTGGATCGGGGGCGCAAAGAAGTACTGAAGCATGTGCATCGCCTGTGGGGATTTGATGTGATGCTGGAACAGCAAAACGAAGACGGCAGCGTCGAGTTGCTGGAACGTTGCCCGCCGAGAATGGGAAATCTGTAAAAACAACAAAAACCCCTCGTTTGAGGGGTTTGTTTTTTAAACGGAAGGGATTATCGCCCCTGAATGGCTAAATCACCCGGCAGATTTTTCTGCATCCGGTGCCAAATCTCGCCACTCTCATGCCCATAGCGACGCACTGTTTCGTACACCTGATCGTGCGCGCCTTCACTGCACAACGCCGACAGTTTGTGGTAGAAGCCCAGCGCCAGACTGCGCGCTTCCGGATTGGCGAAATAGTGACGACCAATGCGCGTATACAGTCCCTTCATCCCGTTAAGGATCAGACCGTAAATCGGGTTGCCGGAAGCAAACGCCAGGCCGCGGAATATGTTGTAATCCAGCTCGGCAAAGGCATCGGCGTGATCGGCCACTTCATTAGCGGTAGCCAGCACTTCCTGCGCTTTATCGGGATGCTGACGAAACGCGGTGCGAATAAAAATAGTTGAAATATTGGTACGCACCGACAGCAAATTATCAATAAGCTGCGGCACACTTTCGTGATCCAGTCGCGCCAGTGTTTCAAGGATATTTAAACCAGAGGTTTCCCAGAAATTATTCACCTTCGTCGGCTTGCCATGTTGAATGGTCAACCAGCCATCTCGTGCCAGACGCTGTAACACTTCACGTAACGTAGTACGCGTTACGCCAATTAATTCTGAAAGTTCACGTTCTGCGGGCAAAATAGTCCCGGGAGGGAAGCGGTTATTCCAGATACTTTCAATAATGTACTCTTCCGCGAAACCCGCCGGGCTTTGCGCCTTAATGACCATAGTGAGATTTCCATAACACAGCAAAACAAAGTTGGACTCATCATACCAGAGGGCTAACTACGCTGATAGCAGACAAAAAGAAGAAAAAAGGGATCAAGGCTTCATTTTCCGCATCTCTTTCCCCTTGACTATCAAGACTTGCCTCACTCCTGCCTGACCGTTAAGCTTTGCGTTTAAACATAAAAACATCATTGATTATTTGTAAGGTAAGGGAAACCATCATGGAGATCTCCTGGGGCCGCGCGCTATGGCGCAATTTTTTGGGCCAGTCCCCCGACTGGTACAAACTCGCCCTCATCATTTTCTTAATCGTAAATCCGTTAATTTTCCTCATTAGCCCTTTCGTCGCTGGCTGGTTGCTGGTAGCGGAATTTATTTTCACTCTGGCGATGGCCCTGAAATGCTACCCGCTGCTCCCCGGTGGCCTGTTGGCTATCGAAGCGGTATTCATCGGCATGACCAGCGCGGAACACGTCCGTGAAGAGGTGGCGGCAAATCTTGAAGTCTTGCTGTTATTGATGTTTATGGTGGCGGGTATCTATTTTATGAAACAGCTGTTGCTGTTCATATTTACCCGTTTGCTGTTAAGCATTCGCTCCAAAATGCTGCTGTCGCTCTCTTTTTGCGTGGCGGCAGCGTTCCTCTCCGCGTTCCTCGATGCCTTAACCGTCGTGGCGGTGGTGATCAGCGTTGCAGTCGGTTTTTATGGTATTTATCATCGCGTAGCCTCTTCCCGTACCGAAGACACCGACCTGCAAGACGATAGTCATATCGACAAGCATTACAAAGTGGTTCTGGAACAGTTCCGTGGCTTTCTGCGTAGCCTGATGATGCATGCCGGTGTCGGCACCGCATTAGGCGGCGTGATGACCATGGTGGGCGAACCACAGAACCTGATCATCGCTAAAGCGGCTGGCTGGCATTTTGGCGATTTCTTCCTGCGCATGTCGCCGGTGACCGTTCCGGTTCTGATTTGTGGCCTGTTAACCTGCCTGCTGGTAGAGAAGCTGCGTTGGTTTGGCTACGGTGAAACGCTGCCGGAGAAAGTCCGCGAAGTCCTGCAGCAGTTTGACGATCAAAGCCGCCACCAGCGCACCCGTCAGGATAAAATCCGTCTGATTGTCCAGGCGATTATTGGCGTCTGGCTGGTGACTGCGCTGGCGTTGCATCTGGCGGAAGTTGGCTTGATTGGTTTGTCAGTCATTATTCTGGCAACATCATTGACCGGTGTCACCGATGAACATGCTATCGGTAAAGCCTTCACCGAATCTCTGCCATTCACCGCACTGTTGACGGTGTTTTTCTCGGTAGTCGCGGTGATTATCGACCAACAACTGTTTTCGCCGATTATTCAGTTTGTGTTGCAGGCATCGGAACATGCTCAGCTGTCGTTGTTCTATATTTTCAACGGACTGCTGTCATCCATTTCGGATAACGTCTTCGTGGGGACGATTTATATCAACGAAGCGAAAGCGGCAATGGAAAGTGGCGCTATCACGTTGAAGCAATACGAGCTGCTGGCGGTCGCCATTAATACCGGTACCAATCTGCCCTCTGTCGCTACGCCGAACGGTCAGGCTGCGTTCCTGTTCCTGCTGACCTCTGCACTCGCGCCATTGATTCGCCTTTCTTATGGCCGCATGGTGTGGATGGCCCTGCCTTACACCCTCGTCCTGACACTCGTCGGACTGCTCTGCGTCGAGTTTACACTTGCCCCTGTAACCGAATGGTTTATGCAAATGGGCTGGATCGCAACGCTTTGATAACAACTTACCGGGCATATAAATGCCCGGTTTGCCTTTTCGCCCGATAATTGTCCAATTGCGTCCTATTTTTGCTGCCTCCTGGTGGCGCAGCGAATGAATTGGTTTAAACTGCGCACTCTATGCATATTGCAGGGAAATGATTATGTTGCGATTTTTGAACCAATGTTCACAAGGCCGGGGCGCGTGGCTGTTGATGGCGTTTACTGCTCTGGCACTGGAACTGACGGCGCTGTGGTTCCAGCATGTGATGTTACTGAAACCTTGCGTGCTCTGTATTTATGAACGCTGCGCGTTATTCGGCGTTCTGGGTGCTGCGCTGATTGGCGCGATCGCTCCAAAAACGCCACTGCGTTATGTAGCGATGGTTATCTGGTTGTATAGTGCGTTCCGCGGTGTGCAGTTAACTTACGAGCACACCATGCTTCAGCTCTATCCTTCGCCGTTTGCCACCTGTGATTTTATGGTTCGTTTCCCGGAATGGCTGCCGCTGGATAAATGGGTGCCGCAAGTGTTTGTCGCCTCTGGCGATTGCGCCGAGCGTCAGTGGGATTTTTTAGGTCTGGAAATGCCGCAGTGGCTGCTCGGTATTTTTATCGCTTACCTGATTGTCGCGGTGCTGGTGGTGGTTTCCCAGCCGTTTAAAGCGAAAAAACGTGATCTGTTCGGTCGCTAATCCATTCGGCGCTCCTGCGGGAGCGCTTTTTTCCTGCCGCTATATTTATTTGACCCGCAGTAAATCAGAACTTCGCGTTGTATAACGTGGTGAAAGCATGGCTCGCTTCATCTGCCATTGTTGCTGGATCCCCTGCCCGGCAAAATAGAGTGTTCCTCTGCCCTCTTTAGCATTCAGTGTATCCATTACCGTCATCAATTGCTCACTCCCGGGGCGCGGTGCGTTGTCATCGAATAAATTGAGCTGCGCGACTCCCTGACTGAAGAAATCCCCCAGCATCACGCCCGCTTTTTGGTAGCGATGGCCCGCTTGCCAGATGGCATCCAGAGATCGCGTAGCGGCGTTAATGATATCCCTGCTGTCCTGAGTGGGCGTCAGCAGTTTTACCGACGCGCTATTGCCGTAATAAGGTTCATTGAGCGCAAATGGTGACGTCTTAATAAATGTGGAGATAAACCGACAATATTGATGCTCACTGCGAAGTTTTTCCGCCGCCCGGGCAGCGTAACTACAAATGGCCTGCCGCATCGACGTATAATCCGTGATGCGTTCACCAAACGAGCGGGAACAGATAATTTCCTGCTTTGTCGGTGCAAATTCTTCCAGTTGCAAACAGGGTTCACCGCGCAGTTCACGCACCGTTCTTTCGAGCACGACATTAAAATGTTTACGGATAAACCGGATATCTGTATCCGCCAAATCGAGAACGGTTTTGATCCCCATCGCGTCCAGTTTTTTGCTGATCCGCCGTCCAATCCCCCAGACGTCATCCACGGGGAGAGCAGACATTAATTTACGCTGGCGTTCCAGATTTGATAAATCCACCACCCCACCCGTCTGCCGCTGCCATTTTTTTGCCGCATGATTAGCAAGCTTAGCCAGCGTTTTGGTCTGGGCGATCCCCACACCAACAGTAAGATGGGTACGTTGTAGCACCGTTGCGCGAATTTCTCTGCCAAAATCAGTCAGATCGCGACAATTACGCACACCTGTCAGATCGCAGAATGCCTCATCAATACTGTAAATCTCGACGCGGGGCGATAGCTCTTCCAGCGTCGACATCACCCGATTGCTCATGTCTGCGTAAAGCTCATAATTGCTGCTAAAGCAAACCACGCCACAGCGACGAAACAGATCTTTTTGTTTGAACCAGGGATCGCCCATTTTAACGCCCAGCGCCTTTGCCTCAGCGTTTCGGGCGATAACGCAACCGTCATTATTCGATAGCACAACCACCGGTTTACCCCATAAATCAGGGCGAAACACCGTCTCACAGCTGGCATAAAACGCGTTTACATCACAGAGGGCAAACATCAGC
The DNA here is from genome assembly GCF_022354085.1 of Shigella dysenteriae. Lineage (NCBI taxonomy): Bacteria > Pseudomonadati > Pseudomonadota > Gammaproteobacteria > Enterobacterales > Enterobacteriaceae > Shigella > Shigella dysenteriae. The sequence continues at coordinate 2,043,878 of NZ_CP055055.1, read as the reverse complement.
GCATCGCCTTAACGACGTGGATCACCACACCAAAGACATCCAGCGTATCTTCACTACTGATGGTAATGGGCGAGTACGCGCTGTTCATGGGAATAAGCTGTACCGTCGGGCGTAGTTGCAATTTTTTCACCGTAAACTCGCCGTCAACAGCAGCGATGACAATATCACCATGGCTGGCGGTAATAGCGCTATCGACAATCAGTAAATCACCGTCACTAATTCCACCATCAATCATAGAATCACCACTTGCTTTGACGAAGTAAGTCGCGCTGGGATGCTGGATCAACAGTTGATTCAGATCGATGCGCTGTTCAACGTAATCTGCGGCCGGTGAAGGAAAGCCACACTGAACAAGATCGCTAAATAGCGGAAAAGTCACAATTTCGCGGAGATCCGCAGGCTTGATAAACAACATAATAATCTGCCTGAAGTTATACTGTTTTTATATACAGTAGTCTGTTCTTGCCAGCAGATCAATACTGATTCAGGCTATCAATATTTGTCGCTGCATAGACTGCTGATTTTTCGTTCTCTTATCCTGTGCTCACGCGGCCTTCTGGCGACGACGCTCATCCAGCAGAAATGAAAAATATCACCCGGCTAAAAAATAGAATAGAAGCATTCGCCATAATGACATTAAACATTGTTTGATATTTATCATATTAATATAAATAAAGACATTGACGCATCTCTCCCGGCTAACTATGAATTAGATGAAGTAAAATTCATTAATAGTTGTAAAACAGGAGTTTCATTACAATTTATATATTTAAAGAGGCGAATGATTATGACTGAAATCGTTGCAGATAAAACGGTAGAGGTAGTTAAAAACGCAATCGAAACCGCAGATGGAGCATTGGATCTTTATAATAAATATCTCGATCAGGTCATCCCCTGGCAGACCTTTGATGAAACCATAAAAGAGTTAAGTCGCTTTAAACAGGAGTATTCACAGGCAGCCTCCGTTTTAGTTGGCGATATTAAAACCTTACTTATGGATAGCCAGGATAAGTATTTTGAAGCAACCCAAACAGTGTATGAATGGTGTGGTGTTGCGACGCAATTGCTCGCAGCGTATATTTTGCTATTTGATGAGTACAATGAGAAGAAAGCATCCGCCCAGAAAGACATTCTCATTAAGGTACTGGATGACGGCATCACGAAGCTGAATGAAGCGCAAAAATCCCTGCTGGTAAGCTCACAAAGTTTCAACAACGCTTCCGGGAAACTGCTGGCGTTAGATAGCCAGTTAACCAATGATTTTTCAGAAAAAAGCAGCTATTTCCAGTCACAGGTAGATAAAATCAGGAAGGAAGCGTATGCCGGTGCCGCAGCCGGTGTCGTCGCCGGTCCATTTGGATTAATCATTTCCTATTCTATTGCCGCGGGCGTAGTTGAAGGGAAACTGATTCCAGAATTGAAGAACAAGTTAAAATCTGTGCAGAGTTTCTTTACCACCCTGTCTAACACGGTTAAACAAGCGAATAAAGATATCGATGCCGCCAAATTGAAATTAACCACCGAAATAGCCGCCATCGGGGAGATAAAAACGGAAACTGAAACAACCAGATTCTATGTTGATTATGATGATTTAATGCTTTCTTTGCTAAAAGAAGCGGCAAAAAAAATGATTAACACCTGTAATGAGTATCAGAAAAGACACGGTAAAAAGACACTCTTTGAGGTACCTGAAGTCTGATCAGCGATTATTCTCTCCATGTACTCAAGGTATAAAGTTTATCACATTTAAAAATACAGACGTTTTTTAAAGATTGAGAGTTACCTGTTGATAATAAGGTATCGGGTAACTCTCATTATGACAGAGCGCTTTCAAAAACAGGGCTACGAAATGGCGAGCATCCAGACGTATATTAAGAAAGCCCCCATCAACATCTATTAAATTTATCACTGCGCCCAGTCAGGTTTATTTAAGATATGATCCTGCCAGTCAATCACTTCTGATTCTTTCACTGCGATATGACGCACAGAGATACGTTCACCATGCATTGCCGCTTTCGAACCAGTAAGCAGCGGATGCCACGCAGGTAAATCTTTACCTTCCGCCAGCAAACGATAAGCGCAGGTCATTGGCAGCCATTCGAATGTTGGCAGATTTTCACGGGTTAATTTAATGCAGTCGGGTTCAAACTCGAAACGACGTTCGTAGTTCCGACATTGACAGGTTTTAATATTGAGCTGGCGACAGGCGACGTTAGTGAAGTAGATTTCGTCGGTGTCTTCATCCATCAGTTTATGCAGGCAACACTGACCGCAACCATCACACAACGACTCCCATTCCGCATCGCTCATTTCGTCCAGGGTTTTACTTTGCCAGAAAGGTACATCGCTCATCAGGTGTTCCGCCATTACGTTAAAACGCACCTTATAACCAGTCTGGCACAGCGATGCAAGTTTTGCCGCCGCTTTCAGGCGGCAAAAAGTATTACAAAACGCGAGTTGTCAAAGAATGCCCATCGAAAGTGACTGTCAGCTCATCACCGCTTTGCAACGGGCCGACGCCATCAGGCGTGCCTGTCAGCACAACGTCACCGGCCTTGAGGGTAAAAAACTTGCTCATATAAGCGATCAGCGGAACGATTTTATGGATCATGTCCGCAGTCGTACCTTGCTGGCGTTGTTCGCCGTTTACGCTCAGGCCCAGCGTTGTATTTTGCGGATCGCCGGTGAATTCCGCCGCGGGAATAAACCCGGAAAGCGGACAAGAGTTATCAAACGCTTTAGCCTTTTCCCACGGCTGCCCGGCTTTCTTCATTTTTCCCTGAACATCACGCAACGTCAGATCGAGCGCCACGCCGTAACCGGCAATGGCTTTGCGGACATGCTCTTCCGTAGCCTGACGCAGCGTCGCGCCAATCAACACCGCCAGTTCGACTTCATGATGAACTGAACCGAAATCGGATGGGATCGCCAATGGCTGCCGCAGATCGCACAGTGCCGTTTCTGGTTTAATAAACAGCACTGGCTCTTCGGGCACTGCGCTGCCCATCTCTTTAATATGTTTGGCATAGTTACTGCCAACACAAACTACTTTACTCACCGGATAATCCAGCAGCGCACCTTGCCAGTTGTGATGTTGATACATAACGTTCCCCTCACCTTATCGTGGATATGAAAACCCGCGCCGACAAAGATAATGCCACCGCCGGATATCGGTTATTTGTTAGTGTCGTCTGTTTTCTGCCCCATGACGGAAAGATGTTGCTTCAGCAAATCTTCGGGTGGTGGCGGTAACTGCAAATAGTAACCTTGCTCGGTTAATGCCTGTTTAACCTTTTCAATATCGGCATTGACCAGTTTCTTCCGCCCATCCAGCGGCAGAATCATCGCTAACTGAGGCTGACCAAAACCTTTCATCAGTTCCTCAGGAACACGCGAAAAATCGTCTTTTTTTTCGACATATAAATAGGTCTGGTCACGCTTGCTGCTTCGATAAATCACACAAAACATACTTTTACTCTTTAAGATGCCAGGTTTTGGCATAAGCTAACATCAATGAAACCCGCGCCACAAGCCAGCCAGCTGTAGATTTCTACGGTTTGTTCAGTCCATACGCCCTTAATAAGTAATCCCCCCGGCAAAAATGCCGCGACGGGATTTTACCGAACGCAGGAAAGCCACTGGAATTCTCCCGTAATGGATTGTTATATTATAACAGTTCATCGTACTCATTCTGAACAGGAGACTACCAATGAAAATCAAGAGCATCAGTAAGGCTGTATTGCTGCTTGCACTGCTAACCTCCACGAGCTTTGCTGCGGGTAAGAATGTCAATGTTGAGTTCAGAAAAGGCCATAGCAGCGCTCAGTACTCCGGCGAAATAAAGGGATACGATTACGATACATATACCTTCTATGCCAAAAAAGGTCAGAAAGTGCATGTGAGTATCTCTAATGAAGGCGCTGATACTTACCTCTTCGGGCCAGGAATCGATGATTCTGTTGATTTATCCAGATATTCCCCAGAACTCGATAGTCACGGACAATACTCACTCCCTGCTTCTGGCAAATATGAGCTGCGAGTGCTGCAAACCCGAAACGACGCCCGTAAAAACAAAACTAAAAAATATAACGTCGATATTCAAATTAAGTAAATGTCAACCGACGGGGACTCTCCCCGTCATAAACGTTAACGCCCCACTCCTCTCTGTCGCTCAAGAGGTTAATGACGAATAGCAGACAATGCCGAATAGAACATAATGTAAACAAGGCATCACTCACGACACATAAATAACATCTTTGTGGTGGTTTGATTGATTTTTCCACTCCGCTTACCATCCACACCAAAATAACGATCATCACGACATAATTTTTCTTTAACATCGCAAAATACACCGTTAGCGAATGTAAATTCGCTGGGATCGTAGCCTTGTAATGATTGTAAGTTTTCAGCGGCTTTTTCGCCGAGATATTTCCTTGTTAACTCTGGGGAAATGCCATCTGAGTTCACACAAATATACGGGTCGCAAACAACGCCGCACGCCGGAGATTGAAGTCCGCCAGCGTCATTTCCAGACACCATTGATGAGAACATCATCCCCACACCTGACAATCCGATATAAAAAATACGCATCATATTCATAGCACATCCTGATAATCCAACCGTACAACACTTATGCTCATTTCATCATCAATCCGTAATCAAAACCGCTGACCTGGACGAGTTACGATGACCTGACAGAAGTATCAGACGTCTTCTGCGGTTTCTATGATAGAGCAATTCTGTGGCGGATATTAAGATAACGGGTATCTGTTCTTTAATGATGCCGCAAAAAATGGAAAGTTAAGAAAGCCTGGCGTGGTGAAAAAATACACTTGCCTCAATACTGGATATTTAAACAGGTCTGGAGATGCTGTCACGATTAGGGTGCGGAAAAAGGAAGCGTAAATAAGAAGAATCAAAAGTACGACGGCAATGGGTTGATTGACAAGGGTATTTTTTAAGCTATGAATCAGCGCCATTTATCACAGAATAGACTTTTACTCTGAATAAATGGGAGGGTGACTTGCCTCAATATAATCCAGACTATAACATGCCTTATAGTCTTCGGAACATCATCGCGCGCTGGCGATGATTAATAGCTAATTGAGTAAGGCCAGGATGTCAAACACGCCAATCGAGCTTAAAGGCAGTAGCTTCACTTTATCTGTGGTTCATCTGCATGAGGCAGAACCTAAGGTTATCCATCAGGCGCTGGAAGACAAAATCGCTCAGGCCCCCGCATTTTTAAAACATGCCCCCGTTGTACTCAACGTCAGTGCACTGGAAGACCCGGTAAACTGGTCAGCGATGCATAAGGCGGTTTCGGCAACCGGTTTGCGGGTTATTGGCGTAAGTGGCTGCAAAGATGCGCAACTTAAAGCCGAAATTGAAAAGATGGGGCTGCCTATCCTGACGGAAGGAAAGGAAAAAGCGCCGCGTCCAGCTCCCGCATCGCAGGCTCCAGCGCAAAATACAACGCCGGTCACAAAAACGCGTTTAATAGATACCCCGGTGCGTTCCGGTCAGCGTATTTATGCTCCACAATGTGATCTGATTGTTACAAGCCACGTTAGCGCTGGGGCCGAATTGATTGCCGATGGTAACATTCATGTCTATGGCATGATGCGCGGTCGTGCGCTGGCAGGGGCAAGTGGTGACCGGGAAACGCAAATATTTTGTACGAACCTGATGGCGGAACTGGTGTCCATCGCAGGTGAATACTGGCTGAGTGATCAAATCCCAGCAGAATTTTATGGCAAAGCGGCGCGACTGCAGTTAGTCGAAAACGCTTTGACCGTTCAACCGTTAAATTGATCCCTTTTTAACAAGGAATTTCTATGGCACGCATTATTGTTGTTACTTCGGGCAAAGGGGGTGTTGGTAAGACAACCTCCAGCGCGGCCATCGCCACTGGTTTGGCCCAGAAGGGAAAGAAAACTGTCGTGATAGATTTTGATATCGGCCTGCGTAATCTCGACCTGATTATGGGTTGTGAACGCCGGGTCGTTTACGATTTCGTCAACGTCATTCAGGGCGATGCAACGCTAAATCAGGCGTTAATTAAAGATAAGCGTACTGAAAATCTCTATATTCTGCCGGCATCGCAAACACGCGATAAAGATGCCCTCACCCGTGAAGGGGTCGCCAAAGTTCTTGATGATCTGAAAGCGATGGATTTTGAATTTATCGTTTGTGACTCCCCGGCAGGGATTGAAACCGGTGCGTTAATGGCACTCTATTTTGCAGACGAAGCCATTATTACCACCAACCCGGAAGTCTCTTCAGTACGCGACTCTGACCGTATTTTAGGCATTCTGGCGTCGAAATCACGCCGCGCAGAAAATGGCGAAGAGCCTATTAAAGAGCACCTGCTGTTAACGCGCTATAACCCAGGCCGCGTAAGCAGAGGTGACATGCTGAGCATGGAAGATGTGCTGGAGATCCTGCGCATCAAACTCGTCGGCGTGATCCCAGAGGATCAATCAGTATTGCGCGCCTCTAACCAGGGTGAACCGGTCATTCTCGACATTAACGCCGATGCGGGTAAAGCCTACGCAGATACCGTAGAACGTCTGTTGGGAGAAGAACGTCCTTTCCGCTTCATTGAAGAAGAGAAGAAAGGCTTCCTCAAACGCTTGTTCGGAGGATAAGTTATGGCATTACTCGATTTCTTTCTCTCGCGGAAGAAAAACACAGCCAACATTGCAAAAGAACGGCTGCAGATTATTGTTGCTGAACGCCGTCGCAGCGATGCAGAACCGCATTATCTGCCGCAGTTGCGTAAAGATATTCTTGAGGTCATTTGTAAATACGTACAAATTGATCCTGAGATGGTAACCGTACAGCTTGAGCAAAAAGATGGCGATATTTCTATTCTTGAGCTGAACGTGACCTTGCCGGAAGCAGAAGAGCTGAAATAGGCCCGCTGTAAAAGCGCATTTATCTTCAAGGCAGAGTCATCTCTGCCTTGAGTTTTTCATCCCTCTCATCGACGTTGTGGTAAAGCGGCGAGTATTCTTGCTGATACTCCTCATTGCTATTTCCACCTCCCCCTTTACACCTTAAGGCTGTTCCCACGCACAAAACAAAATATTTATGCATGGTTGAGTAAATAACCTTATTGTTAGTGTGGATATGCTGGGAGATGATAACCCCGCAATTTCATTATTCATTGTTCTCCCATAGGATGAGGTTTCCCGCCGTAACTGGCGGGCTTTTTTTACCCCAGAATTTTCTCTTTTAACATCCTGTAAACGAAAACTGTGCCGAAGTGCAGTTTAATCGTTGATGGTCAGAACGACCAGTTCACACCAGCTACCGCATTCCACGGGGATTCCACACCAGCACCATGGCTATACCCCACCCCGAGATACCCGCTTAACGTACTGCTGAATGAGGCTTTAATACCTGCCTGGTATATTCCACGTCTGCCCGACAAATCATTGACGAAATTACCGTCATTATTCACCTTCACCCGGTTATCATCGACAAATTCTTTGCGCACAGCCGCCTTCAGCCACGGCTCAATTTCCATACCGTTCCCCAGACGCATGTTGTAACTCAGCGTTGCACCCAGTTCACGATATATACTGCGGGTATCGACTGATTTCGATTCCATGCCATTGGATAAATGATAGTAGCGTCTAAGTGACCTTAGCTCGGCTGCAACATCAGCCCGCAGGCACCAGACCAGGGGATTCATCCTGAAGAGACAGCGCAGGTGTATTGTGTTCACCGCTCACCAAAGACATCATGATGAAATGATGATATCCCGCATAAGAAAGAGGCATTTTTTAAACGCAGTGCGCTGAAGTGTAGTTGGATAAAAAATCACTCTTTTCAGATAATACTGTCGTACGCTGACTTTTCGACAATGAGGCCGTCGGCAAAATAAAATGACTAATGTAATCGTTGCTGATGAATATCTTCTGCTCACATAAAAATCACACAATAATATTGATAAATCAGATTATCTTACCTTTACAACATTGCGTTAACAGTCAATGACACTTCTTGAATAAAAATATTGTCAATCAATGAGTTATTCCTCATTTAAGATTATTCTCATTCACGTAAAAAACATAATTCCTATCATCACCGTCACGCTCATTTTGAATTATCTGAATAATAGCGAGCGTTCTTTAGTTAAGCAGATCTTAATTGAAGACGAAATTATTGTGTGTGCAACTTACTTAATACCGGACATCTAAGTTGAAGAAAAAAATACTTGCCTTCGGGCTTATCTCAGCATTGTTCTGCTCCACGCCAGCGATGGCGGATATGAACCGCACCACGAAAGGTGCATTGCTAGGCGCAGGCGTTGGGTTACTTACTGGCAATGGTGTTAATGGCGTACTGAAAGGTGCAGCTGTTGGCGCTGGTGTTGGTGCAGTAACAGAAAAAGGCCGCGACGGTAAAAATGCGCGTAAAGGTGCAAAAGTGGGTGCCGCCGTTGGTGCTGTCACTGGCGTTCTGACCGGCAATGGCCTCGAAGGGGCGATTAAAGGTGCCGTGATTGGCGGTACGGGTGGTGCAATTCTGGGTAAAATGAAATAAGGAATGATGATGAAAAAATTTGCTTTACTGGCGGGCCTGTTTGTTTTCGCACCAATGACCTGGGCGCAGGACTACAATATTAAAAACGGTTTGCCGTCAGAAACCTATATTACTTGCGCAGAAGCCAACGAAATGGCAAAAACTGACAGCGCACAGGTTGCAGAAATTGTTGCGGTAATGGGTAATGCCAGCGTTGCCAGCCGTGATTTAAAAATTGAGCAATCTCCGGAACTGAGCGCCAAAGTGGTAGAAAAACTGAATCAGGTTTGCGCTAAAGACCCGCAAATGCTGTTGATCACGGCAATTGATGACACCATGCGTGCTATCGGCAAAAAATAATATTTCATATGTTACCGCGTCGATGAATTCGACGCGGTATTTTAGCTAACGGGGATCAGAACTTATATTTCAGGCCCACCATCACTGCGGTGTCATTGTAGCCATTATCACCCAGCTGCACGCCCACATTACCCCAGACACTGGCCGCCGGATTCAGATTGCCATTTACGCCAAGTTTAATTTCCCCCAAATTACGCGCCCCGTCTTGTTCGACTTTCACACCGTTCATTGAGACAGCAAAATCTTTACTGTTATGGATCCAGTTCATTTCAACAAAAGGTTCAAAGTCGTCACCGTGCGGACCGCTGTTTTTCTCCTGAGTACGAATAAAGGTGCGGAAACCAAGTCGGGTCTGGATGTTGTTATTTGCGTCATTCTCAATACGTGAGCCATTGGCTTCCGTATGCGCATTATGATCGACGCCCATCCAGATAGCCTGTGCCTGTGGCTGGAAGATCCACGTATATTTCGCCGCTTCCAGACCAAAGGATTTATTCAGGGCAAAGCCGTAACCCGCTTCCAGCGAGACGGTTGCGCCTTTCGCGCTATAGGATTCATAGGCTAATTCATCCCCTTTCACCGAGTTTTTAAACCAGCTATATTGCGCCCAGGCGTCAATGTATGCGCCTTTTTTACTGAGGTCATCGGCAAACCAGGTGGCATACAGCCCTGCGCTATAGCCTCTGACACTCCCTTTCGAACGATAATCCGACACGCTGGAATGAGTTGAGTTGTAGTCGCGGGCATAACCAGCCATCACTCCCAAACGCCAACTGTCACTGTCGGTAAAACCACCGGTTAACAGATCGGCCCCTAACTGCGAGACGTAGCGATGCGAGGTCGTTCTCAACTGTCCGTTGCTGTCACGCCAGGCATTATGCCCGCCAATTTGACGTAGCCAAAGTCGGCTTGAACGCTCCTGTTCAGTTACAGGATCGATGTAACGCGTTTCACCTGCACGATCGTTCAGACGCATAACAAAAAGAGTGTTAGCGGCTGCCAGGTTGGCGACGTAACTTCCAGCTTCGGGGCGCAGGACGGGGGTAGGCGCAACAGTAGGCGCTGAACTTCCTCCGGAGTTTGTTTCACCGCCGCTCGTTGCCTGGAAGTTAGTCAGATACCAGTTTTTATTGGTCGCTTCGGTATTACCTCGGGTTAATGAATATTCGTAGGCACCGGCGAAAATCCTCGAATCCTTAATAAATTCTCCATTTGATTCCCCCTCAACGCTGATAATCTCTATCCCATTTAACGTATAAGCCCCGCTGCCGCCAGCATTGGTAACTTTAACTCGGGTTGTTCCAGAGGTATTTCCATTAATAACGACTTTATCCGTAGCTGAATTATCATCACCCAATTCAGTTCTGAGATGCAATACGCCATTATTACCAACGTAATTTTCAGTTATTGTTAATCTTGTTGGTTCGAAATCCTTTCCATCTGCCCGGTAAATATAGACCGTACTATTGTCAACCGTGAGCTTGCTCACCGTTGAGTCAGCTTTAATATCCCAGGTACTATTATCTGAAAGCGACAGATAGGTATGAGTGTTATCATCTGTTGAAAGATTGGCTGAACCCGTTATTTTTGAATCAGTTGCATAGACGGTCAAATGACCTTTAATATTATTGATAAAAACATCTGCAGCCGATGATACCTCACTATCAGTAATGGTCACGTTACTCGTCTCATTTTTATTGTAGAGGATTTCATTTGCTGACCGTAGTGAGCTACCAGATAAAATATCTACCGTTGCTTCCTGACCATTTATGGAAGACTCCAGCACAACTCCAGCCCCCTGATGCGCGACTGCAAATGTATTTTTCAGCGTCACCGTGCCGCCATTATAAATTTTAGCAATCGCGGCGTCAGGACCCGTTGTATAAATTTCTCCCTGGTTAAATGAAACTGTCCCCTGGCGAGCAGCGATGGCATGAGCATTGTCCCCATGCGTGGTGATATCAACATCGGTTAATGTAACGCTGGCATTGGTATAATCAAGCGTGCCATCAGCCTTGACGACAGTGCCATTAGCGTAAGCGGCATAACTTTCTGTTCCGTGGGTTGTTATCTCCCCTTTTGCCATATCCAGTATTGCTTTGGCGCTATTTTCATTACTTCCTGTATCGGCAGTACTTTCTTCATCAAGAGAAGATACACACGCACGCGCGCTTCCGGGAGATGCACACGCAAGAACGCCGACTGCGTGATTACCCGCAGTAACGATAAAAGAATTACCTCCGTCAGAAAAAGAGGGGGTAGCCGAACCGTCAGGGTTGACTCTTATTATGGTATCAGTATTCAGGTTTCCATTCGTTTGACTTAGCAAACCAATTGAGTAATCCCCCGTTGTGACAATCGTGTTTTTACCCTGCAAAATAACAGCACCGCCAAATTCACTTACGATTGCGCTAGCTGTTAATGCTGTGCTTAGAGAACTATTGTCAGAAGGATATAAACCGCCCGTTGTTACAATGACGCCATTGTTAATGGTTAATTTGCTACCCTCTCCTGCAACAGATACCCCGTAACTTCCATTACCCGTTGTTATAACTAGCGCATTATTAATATTTTCTGTATTTGCACTATCTATTTTCAGCGCATGTTCCTTATCTTCATGCTGAATAAACGGTCCAGCATATGCATTACCCACCGCCAGAGCAATAAGTCCCAAACTAAACCCGGGGAGTTTTTTCAGTTTCATAGATTAACCATCCATTCATTGGATTAACAAACATTCCTGGTCAAATAACCTATGCGTTCAGATTACCAAAACGGAGGGTAAAGACAAAAACAAAAGCACAAAAAATTTAAATAGATAAACAGCGACAATATATAAATGATAAATAAGTCGGCATTATCATTTTTCACCTTATTTTCATGACATTGATCACTTTAGGGTGACGATTTTGTTTAACAAATAACTCTTCGACATCAAAATTGTTAATAGTTGCGATGAGGATTATTTCGGTGATATATAAAAACAACCGTGATAACACCAGGGTTGACAACTATTTGCGCAATAATGCCTTTCCTTCAATGATCCAGGCGTTCACTGCCAGCAACCCATTCAGCCGCATACTGACAGTGAGAAACTGAAAGATTATTGCTGATCCCTGTGGCTGACGAGTCTTTCTCTTAATCGATTAACCAGATTGATCGCCAGCCAAACAAGGGCATTAAGCAAATTTATCGTCACAAGCACTTCTCCCAGCCCGGTACTGGGTTTTGCAATAAGGATGACCAGGAGGGTGATCAGCATAAATGCAATGGAAAAGATGATATAGAGAGTGAAATAATCCAGATTATTACTATTGTTCATGCTACTAATGGCAATCCTGTCAAAACTTTCAAACAATTATAGCAAACAAAATAATGAACAATAGTAACAAGAGGCAACGAGCTAATTAGCTGTCTATAATTACACCGCACTATGGTCTTACTGATCAATTTTCACTCAACCACAACCTTCACCTTCGGTTTAGAAAGGATAATTTTGACCAGGTCGATGTATGTAACAGGTTTATAGAAATAATAACCCTGCTGAAATGTGATATTATTTTGGTTCAGATAGTCAAGTTGTTCTTTCGTTTCGACACCTTCAGCGACGATACTGATCGAAAGTTTACGCGCCAGATCCAATACACAATCCAGAATTCGGGTGGATTCTGGGTCTGCGTTTACGCGGCCAACGAAACTGTGATCAATTTTGATATAATCAATATGCAGGTCATGAAGATAAGAAAGCCCTGAGTAGCCAGTACCGAAATCATCCAGCGCGATGACAAAACCATTTTCATGCAGAATGTTCAACCGCTGAACCAGACTTTCATCAACATTCAATGGCTCACGCTCGGTGACTTCCAGAACAAGGTTTAAATCGCGGCGGGTAAAACTGTCACGGAAATTTAAACACTCGTCGACAAACGTCGGCGAAATAATATGCGAAGCGCTAAAATTAATTCCAATATGAAAACCTTCCGGCAGTTTACTCGCGATAGCGTTCATCTGTCTGGCAACCTGATTCATCAGGCTTTGTGTAAGCGGAACGATTAATCCGGATTTTTCAGCAAGTGGAATAAATGCCGCGGGTGAAATATATCCACCGTGAGGTTGTTTCCAGCGGGCTAACACCTCAACTCCCCGCAATGTCCCTTCCCGACCATTTACCACAGGTTGGTAAAAAGGGACGATCTCCCCATTATTTATAGCCCGTCGCAGGATCTCTTCAGGCGTTGCGCTTTTATTGAAATACCTATCAAGCAGGAAAGCAGCGGCGCAGGCGATTAACAGAATAAATATCAAAATCCCAAAGCCTTTATCGATAAGTCTGTAGAAGCTAAAGAGTGGTGGCGGGTTAAAGATAATAGTGAAATGATATTTTGTGGAGTGAACCTTCTCGGTATAGGGATAATGTCCATTAAGCGTCATCACATCACCCGTTGGTCCAATAATGTCATCCGCCACGCGTAATACATACCTTACCCCTTTCAAGGGTACATTAAGCGCCCCACGAATATGCTGATCGCTTATCGTAACCAAAATGCGCGTATCTGCAAATTGGCTCTGATAGAGCAGGATAGGTAATCTATTAACGGTGTCGATTGCTGGAGCCAACAGCAAATTACTGTCCGGGAAAACAGGAATACGAGACAACAGGACCCGATTCCCAGGCAGGGATGTACACCAGACTATTCCCTGTTTGAGAATGATGATTGTGCGCAGGTGAGGTTTCAGAGCTGCTTCAGTGCCAAGCTGATATTGCTCCTCGAGGTCGCATTCCTTCCCGGCAATGTTAACCGCTGTTTGAGTCGCCTGTGACGCTTCTTCAAGTATATGATTGATATTGTTGGCGGCATATCTCGCTCCCGCCAGGTACTCTGCTTTTGCGGAATACCAGAGCTGGATGTTCAAAATAGCGACACCGGTTATAAACAAGCATATCGCAACGAGGATGGGTATGAGTGTATTGCGCATTTGCTTGTCCCGGCCAAAGGGTTTAATACATGAAAATGCCATTCATTCGCTCGCGCTGGCATCTACACAGAGCATGGTAGAGAGCATAGGAAATATCCACGCCGAAGATAAAATTTTCTCCATCTTGATCTAACCCATTAATTATTGAGCATAATGTAGGCAGGATTAAATAAATTAGGTGGGATATCAGGCATCAAGAATGGAGAACGAGAACTCTTCATTCTTGACACCTGATATTGCGGACATATCAAGAAAGCATAACACCTGAAATGCTCACTTTGCATCAGCATGGTGATACAGCTGATGTTTATTCTAAAACCTTACTCAAGTTCTAAGAGAGCACGGATTCCCTGTCATTAATAATGATATCCGTTAGTGTAGTCTTATGTATTTCAATGTACTGTAAGATTTGCAGATAGAGATCAGAAAGAATCACACTGGTTTCATCTTTTAAACGCAAGCGTAAAGCCTGATCAATAATATGACTATCAACATACCCATGCGTCATGAACACCTCCCTCTCGAGATTTTTAAACAAAGCACATTGAAAAATAAATCTCTCTGGGATTGAATTGTTCATGTCAGCCTCGTAGAAATATTTACCCAATAAAATTATGCTGTGTATAGTCTAAAGCGACAGACAAAAATAAGATGAATGAGTTTTCTATAAACTTATACTTAATAATTAGAAGTTACATATCATCAGCTGTGTATCGCAACACGATTTCCAGTGTTTTTCTAATCACATCAGCTTTGAGAATATCACTTGTTGTTTCCAGGGAGTGTATCAGACTTAAGATAATATTTTTATTATTAACATTATCGCCTGAAAGCATTAAATTGGTGACAGCCTGCCCTAACACAGCTGACTCTTCTTCTAACAAATTACCCGAACTGCGAAAGTAACTTGCTAACGCTTTATCAGTTATTGCATTATGAATTGTAGTATCTTCAAGCATGGTAACCTCTCATCTTACTTATGAAATTTTAATGTATTCTGTTTATTTTCTTACCATTGAACATACTTTTATTGTCAGCTGTCGCTGTTCTTCGGTTTGGCCCTCCTGAATCACTATTGCTAAAATCACGAATTATGCTGTCAATTAAATCGCGTCGGAAAGCATCTTCCTCAGCCGATTTCATTACGAGTAATTGCTTAATAAGAGTCTGCAATGAAAAATTTATCTTCATGCGCAGTATCTGGAGCACCGCCTGGCCAGTAATTTCATATTTTATACGTTCATTATCAGATATCTTCATAACGACTTCATAGCTAACCTGTTAAATAATCAGGCTGTTGCATTATTCAAAAAGCAACCCAATTAGTGCATTATAATGTTTCTGTTCCTCTTCCCCTGTCGCTTGTTCCAGTCGGCAAAGAAGTTTGGCACAAAGCGACTTTCGACTCAGATTACGTCCATCTTTCAAAATCTCAGTCACAATTTCCCCGAGAGTTTCCTGCTGAGTAGGCAAGTTAGCTTTTGCAAAGTAACGAGTGATTGCTCCCGCAGAATCTGAAGTCACTGAATTTTGATGCATGCTACGCCTCTGTTAAAAATGTTAATCAATGTTAAGTGAGGTAACAATAGCAAACTTGTACGAAATATGTGTACAGAATGATAAATTAATTTTTTGCAATTAGTGCTAATTCATATAAAACAATGCGTTATGATAAAACATATTGCATCATTTAAATGAAAACCCGTACAAGATTTTTCGCCAATTCGTGTTCAACTTTTGCCATCTTTTATCAATGTAAAGAAATAGTTATGTTTTGGTATTTAAAGAAAGACACAAGAAGATATGTCTGTTACCGTCTTACTCTCACCTCGCCCATTACCCTGGATTGTTAATGCTCACCACCCTTATTTATCGTAGCCATATACGTGACGACGAACCTGTCAAAAAAATCGAAGAAATGGTTTCGATAGCAAATCGCAGAAACATGCGGTCTGACGTAACAGGGATCTTATTGTTTAATGGTTCTCATTTTTTCCAGCTTCTGGAAGGTCCGGAAGAACAGGTTCAAATGATATATCGGGCTATATGTCAGGATCCACGGCACTATAATATTGTTGAGCTGCTGTGCGATTACGCGCCTGCTCGCCGTTTTGGCAAAGCGGGAATGGAATTATTTGATTTACGCCTGCACGAGCGAGATGACGTTTTACAGGCCGTATTCGACAAAGGCACATCAAAATTTCAGCTAACTTATGATGACAGAGCGCTACAATTTTTTCGTACTTTTGTCCTTGCAACCGAACAATCAACCTATTTCGAGATCCCTGCCGAAGACTCCTGGCTTTTTATCGCTGACGGATCTGATAAAGAACTTGATTTCTATACCCTTTCACCAAATATAAACGACCACTTTGCCTTTCATCCAATTGTCGATCCCTTATCGCGGCGGATAATCGCTTTTGAAGCCATTGAGCAAAAAAATGAAGATAGTCCATCAGCTATAGCGGTTGGGCAGCGTAAAGACGGGGAAATCTACAAAGCGGATCTCAAAAGTAAGGCGCTTGCATTCACGATGGCACACGCACTTGAGCTCGGTGATAAAATGATTTCAATCAATCTATTACCTATGACCCTGGTTAACGAGCCTGACGCAGTTTCTTTTTTAATTGATGAAATAAAGGCCAATGCTCTGGTGCCTGAACAAATCATCGTTGAATTTACTGAAAGTGAAGTCATATCTCGGTTTGATGAGTTTGCCGAAGCGGTTAAATCGTTAAAGGCTGCCGGTATCAGTGTAGCAATTGATCATTTTGGCGCAGGTTTTGCCGGTTTGTTACTCCTGTCACGCTTCCAGCCTGACAGAATTAAAATCAGTCAGGAATTGATTACCAATGTTCATAAAAGCGGACCACGGCAGGCAATTATTCAGGCGATCATAAAATGCTGTACATCACTTGAAATTCAAGTCTCTGCTATGGGCGTGGCAACACCAGAAGAGTGGATGTGGCTTGAATCCGCAGGAATTGAGATGTTTCAGGGGGATCTGTTTGCTAAAGCTAAATTGAATGGTATCCCTTCCATAGCGTGGCCAGAAAAAAAATAATTTTCAGCACATGATTTCAGTAAATCATCGTGAAAATGAATACGTTATGTTTAAATTTAATCCACATTAAAAATAATGTTTCATCCAAATTAGCTGAAATCTTATTTATACTTTGTACAATTTTAGCGTATATTGTACAAAGTATTATTGGGTCGTTTACAGGCGACGGAGATTTGTGACCGCAAGGAGGAATTGTGGCTTATTACAGCATTGGTGATGTTGCTGAACGTTGCGGGATTAATCCTGTCACTCTCCGGGCCTGGCAACGCCGCTACGGTTTGTTAAAACCACAGCGCAGTGAAGGCGGACACCGACTCTTTGATGAAGAAGACATACAACGTATCGAAGAGATCAAGCGTTGGATAAGTAATGGCGTCCCTGTAGGCAAAGTTAAAGCATTACTGGAAACCACCAGCCAGGATACGGAAGATGACTGGAGCCGCCTGCAAGAAGAGATGATGTCAATTCTTCGTATGGCTAATCCTGCCAAACTACGCGCGAGAATTATTTCACTGGGTCGAGAGTACCCAGTAGATCAATTGATTAATCATGTTTACCTTCCTGTTCGCCAGCGTCTCGTGCTTGATCACAACACCTCCCGCATTATGAGCAGTATGTTTGACGGCGCATTAATTGAATATGCAGCAGCCTCGCTTTTCGAAATGCGCCGTAAGCCCGGTAAAGAAGCCATTCTGATGGCGTGGAATGTTGAAGAGAGAGCTCGATTGTGGCTGGAAGCATGGCGTTTATCATTGTCAGGATGGCATATTTCTGTTCTTGCTGATCCCATTGAATCACCGCGCCCGGAACTGTTCCCGACGCAAACATTGATTGTCTGGACAGGCATGGCACCAACGAGAAGGCAAAACGAACTTTTACAACACTGGGGTGAGCAAGGTTATAAAGTCATCTTTCATGCCCCCTAATTTCACCTTTATCCCGCCCCTTAGACAGAATGTTATAATCTGAACCCACAACAGCGTTTGTACCGGAGCTGGTCCATTACAAAATGCTCACCGGGAGAATTCAGGTAATCCCCCTTTCACACTTTGTACATATCACAGCCAAAGGACAGACCAGATTGAAGTGGTAAAACCGATCGTGCACACTACGCAGTCTCACAACTAACAAGAGGTTATTATCCTGATGGATCAGGTCGTTGTTTTTCAAAAGATGTTTGAGCAAGTGAGAAAAGAGCAAAACTTCTCCTGGTTTTATTCAGAATTAAAACATCACCGTATTGCACATTACATTTATTATCTGGCTACGGATAACATCAGAATTATTACTCACGATGACACGGTTTTGTTATTAAGAGGAACCAGGAACCTGTTAAAAGTTAGTACGACCAAGAACCCTGCTAAAATAAAAGAGGCCGCATTGCTTCATATTTGCGGAAAATCTACATTTCGGGAATACTGTTCAACACTGGCAGGCGCGGGCGTTTTCCGTTGGGTTACTGATGTTAATCATAACAAACGCAGTTACTACGCCATTGATAATACGCTTTTATATATTGAAGATGTAGAAAATAATAAACCATTAATCTAGCTAAAGTTGGATGCTTAAGAAATGCTTCATAATTCAGTAAGGCATTAGCATAATGGGAATAAAAGTACAGAGACTATCCCTATGGATGATAAATACTGTCCTTTTATTGCTACCCATAAATAATCACCAGGCCAATACTATCAAATTGATATTTGAAATGTGATCACTTGACTTTCTATACGTTATTTTATAACGGTTAACATATTTATAAAACCAACGGGCGTGCCATACGCCCGTTTCAATACTTAACGCACATGTGTTTTGGTTTAGTCATCATCCAGTTATATGTATTTTAGCCAGGAACAGGTTAAACCTTTCCTATATAACTCAAAATTGAAACCTTATTCTCATGTCATGCTTATATTCATTATTATCGTTATATAAAAAGGCAACCATAATGTTTAGCAAATTGGCACAAAGTAGCATAAAGGCGATGTTTTAATTACAGGATGTTCAGTCATTTGAATGTATAACATTATAGCTAAACAAATCTAAAACGAAGTGAATAATTTATTGTTTTCACTAAATCTCATTTTGTTTAACATCCATTGAGATTCCTTGCTTTAAATTTTGTTTTATATAAGCAATCGTTTTAATTAATTTATTTTTTGAAGGGGTAATATACTCATATGCAAAATAAAGAAATGAACATCCAAATGAACTATATTAAATACCGTGGGATAAGACATAACAAATGAAGTGGGTAGTAATTGACACGGTAATTCAACCTACATGCGGCATATCTTTTTCAGCCATATGGGGTGATATGAAAATGATCATCTGGTATCAATCCACTATATTCCTCCCCCCTGGTAGTATATTTACACCGGTTAAGTCTGGTATTATCCTTAAGGATAAAGAATACCCTATTACTATTTATAACATCGCACCATTCAACAAGGATTTATGGCGTTTACTCAAAAGCAGTCAAGAGTGTCCTCCAGGAGAAAGCGAAATAACAAATAAATGTTTGCATAAGAGTTGTATTATAAAAATATGCCCATATGGGCTCAAGTAATGGATTTTATATAAATATGCTCGATATGCTATTAATAATATCCACATAAATAAAACAACGGGCGTGTTATACGCCCGTTTAAATATTTAACACATGTAGTGATTACATATTCTTGATGATCGCATCACCAAACTCTGAACATTTCAGCAGTTTAGCGCCTTCCATCAGACGTTCGAAGTCATAGGTTACGGTCTTCGCATTGATTGCGCCTTCCATACCTTTAACAATCAGGTCTGCGGCTTCGGTCCAACCCATGTGGCGTAACATCATCTCAGCAGAGAGAATAATAGAGCCTGGGTTAACTTTGTCCTGACCGGCATATTTCGGCGCAGTACCGTGGGTGGCTTCAAACAGGGCGCATTCGTCACCGATGTTTGCACCAGGGGCGATACCGATACCGCCAACCTGCGCTGCCAGGGCGTCAGAAATGTAGTCACCGTTCAGGTTCATACAGGCGATAACATCATATTCAGCCGGACGCAGCAGGATCTGTTGCAGGAAGGCATCAGCAATCACGTCTTTAATGACGATCTCTTTGCCGGTATTCGGGTTTTTAACTTTCAGCCACGGGCCGCCGTCGATCAGTTCACCGCCAAATTCTTCACGCGCCAGCTGGTAGCCCCAGTCTTTAAACGCGCCTTCGGTGAACTTCATGATGTTGCCTTTGTGCACCAGGGTCACAGAGTCACGATCGTTGGCAATTGCGTATTCGATCGCTGCACGAACCAGACGTTTGGTGCCTTCTTCAGAACACGGCTTAATACCGATACCGCAATGTTCCGGGAAGCGAATTTTCTTCACGCCCATCTCTTCACGCAGGAATTTAATCACTTTCTCGGCGTCGGCAGAGTCAGCTTTCCATTCGATACCCGCATAAATGTCTTCCGAGTTTTCACGGAAGATAACCATATCGGTCAGTTCAGGGTGTTTAACCGGGCTTGGGGTGCCCTGATAGTAACGTACCGGACGCAGGCAGATGTAGAGATCCAGTTCCTGGCGCAGGGCAACGTTCAGAGAGCGAATACCGCCACCAACCGGCGTGGTCAGCGGGCCTTTAATAGCAACGCGATATTCACGAATCAGATCAAGGGTTTCAGCAGGCAGCCAGACATCCTGACCATAAACCTGTGTGGATTTTTCACCGGTGTAAATTTCCATCCAGGAGATTTTACGCTCGCCTTTATAGGCTTTCTCGACTGCAGCGTCGACCACTTTCAGCATGGCTGGGGTTACATCTACACCGATTCCATCACCTTCAATGTAAGGGATAATCGGATTTTCAGGAACGTTGAGTTTGCCGTTTTGCAGGGTGATCTTCTTGCCTTGTGCCGGAACAACTACTTTACTTTCCATTCACCTCTCCTTCGAGCGCTACTGGTTTGCTCGTCTGCCACCACGTTGCATATGCGTTTGCGTCCTGCGATACGGATGCTTTAGAGCAATTTTTTGTTAATGATTTGTAATTGGCTTGTCAATACTACCCTATTGTTTGCCGTCATGAAAGATGCGCGTTATTAGGCTATAATGCGGCAATTCATAATCTCTGAAAATACCATGCAAAAAACTTCTTTTAGAAATCACCAGGTTAAGCGATTCAGCTTACAACGTTCTACCAGGCGTAAACCTGAAAACCAGCCCACGCGTGTGATCCTGTTCAATAAACCCTACGATGTTCTTCCGCAGTTCACCGATGAAGCCGGACGCAAAACATTAAAAGAATTCATCCCGGTTCAGGGCGTTTATGCAGCAGGTCGCCTTGACCGCGATAGCGAAGGGTTACTGGTGCTGACCAATAACGGCGCGTTGCAGGCGCGTTTAACCCAGCCGGGCAAACGCACCGGGAAAATCTATTATGTGCAGGTGGAAGGTATTCCCACACAAGACGCACTTGAAGCCTTGCGCAATGGCGTAACCTTAAATGATGGCCCTACCCTGCCCGCCGGCGCGGAGCTGGTTGACGAACCTGCGTGGTTATGGCCGCGGAATCCACCAATTCGTGAACGCAAAAGTATTCCCACCAGCTGGCTGAAGATCACCTTATATGAAGGACGTAATCGCCAGGTGCGCCGCATGACCGCCCATGTTGGTTTCCCCACGCTGCGACTGATTCGCTATGCGATGGGTGATTACTCTTTGGATAATCTTGCTAATGGCGAATGGCGAGAAGTGACAGATTAAGGATGCAAAATGTTTAAACCGCACGTTACCGTTGCTTGCGTGGTGCACGCAGAAGGCAAATTTTTAGTCGTTGAAGAGACGATTAATGGTAAAGCGTTATGGAACCAACCGGCGGGGCATCTGGAAGCGGATGAAACCTTAGTGGAAGCCGCCGCCCGTGAGCTGTGGGAAGAAACCGGCATCAGCGCGCAGCCGCAACACTTTATTCGTATGCATCAGTGGATTGCGCCAGATAAAACGCCGTTTTTGCGTTTCCTTTTTGCCATTGAGCTTGAGCAAATATGCCCGACCCAGCCTCATGACAGCGATATCGACTGCTGCCGTTGGGTTAGTGCCGAAGAGATTTTACAGGCCCCCAACCTGCGTTCGCAGCTGGTGGCGGAAAGTATTCGTTGTTATCAAAGCGGGCAACGCTATCCGCTGGAGATGATTGGCGATTTTAACTGGCCTTTTACAAAGGGTGTCATCTAAAAGGCTGCGTGATAGAATACGCCGCCTTGAAGTTCAATGTCGTGAGTGATCCAATGTCTGAAACCGCAAAAAAAGTAATCGTCGGCATGTCCGGCGGTGTCGATTCCTCCGTTTCTGCCTGGCTGTTGCAACAACAGGGATATCAGGTCGAAGGCCTGTTTATGAAGAACTGGGAAGAAGACGACGGTGAGGAATATTGCACAGCGGCAGCGGATCTGGCTGATGCCCAGGCTGTCTGCGACAAGCTCGGCATTGAACTACACACCGTTAACTTTGCTGCCGAGTACTGGGACAACGTCTTCGAACTGTTCCTTGCCGAATATAAAGCCGGTCGCACGCCGAATCCGGATATTCTCTGCAACAAAGAGATCAAATTTAAAGCCTTCCTCGAATTTGCCGCCGAAGATTTAGGTGCCGATTATATCGCTACCGGTCATTACGTACGTCGGGCAGATGTCGATGGCAAGAGCCGCCTGCTACGTGGTCTGGACAGCAATAAAGACCAGAGCTACTTCCTTTATACGCTCAGCCATGAGCAGATTGCGCAAAGCCTGTTCCCGGTCGGCGAACTGGAAAAACCGCAGGTGCGTAAGATTGCTGAAGATCTTGGTCTGGTCACCGCGAAGAAAAAAGACTCTACCGGCATTTGCTTTATTGGCGAACGTAAATTCCGCGAGTTCCTGGGCCGTTATCTTCCGGCGCAACCGGGCAAAATCATTACCGTCGATGGCGATGAAATCGGCGAGCACCAGGGGCTGATGTATCACACTCTTGGTCAGCGTAAAGGACTGGGTATCGGTGGCACCAAAGAAGGCACCGAAGAACCGTGGTACGTGGTCGATAAAGACGTCGAAAACAACATTCTGATTGTTGCGCAAGGCCATGAACACCCGCGGCTGATGTCTGTCGGGTTGATTGCCCAGCAGCTGCACTGGGTCGATCGCGAGCCATTTACCGGCACTATGCGTTGCACGGTAAAAACCCGCTATCGCCAGACCGATATCCCTTGCACCGTCAAGGCGCTGGACGATGATCGCATTGAAGTGATTTTCGATGAGCCCGTTGCCGCCGTGACGCCGGGCCAGTCTGCCGTCTTCTATAACGGTGAAGTGTGCCTCGGTGGCGGTATTATTGAGCAGCGTCTGCCGCTGCCGGTCTGATTATTATCTTTACTTAAAACAAGGAAGCAGTGAACGTGGCAAAGAATTACTATGACATCACCCTCGCCCTGGCCGGTATTTGTCAGTCGGCACGCCTGGTGCAACAACTCGCTCACCAGGGGCATTGTGATGCCGATGCGCTACACGTCTCACTCAACAGTATTATTGATATGAACCCCAGCTCGACGCTGGCGGTTTTTGGCGGTAGCGAAGCCAACCTGCGCGTCGGGCTGGAAACCCTGCTCGGCGTGCTCAATGCCAGCAGTCGCCAGGGCTTAAACGCCGAATTAACCCGCTACACACTCAGCCTGATGGTGCTTGAGCGCAAACTCTCCTCAGCGAAAGGTGCGCTCGACACTCTGGGCAACCGGATCAACGGCCTGCAACGCCAGCTCGAACACTTCGATTTACAGTCCGAAACGCTGATGAGCGCGATGGCTGCTATCTATGTTGATGTGATCAGCCCGCTTGGCCCGCGTATTCAGGTCACCGGTTCCCCTGCTGTACTGCAAAGCCCACAAGTGCAGGCGAAAGTTCGCGCAACCCTGCTGGCAGGCATTCGCGCCGCCGTGCTCTGGCACCAGGTCGGCGGCGGACGTCTGCAACTGATGTTTTCTCGTAATCGCCTGACCACTCAGGCAAAACAAATTCTTGCTCATTTAACCCCGGAGTTGTGATCTATGGAATTATCCTCACTGACCGCCGTTTCCCCTGTCGATGGACGCTACGGCGATAAAGTCAGCGCGCTGCGCGGGATTTTCAGCGAATATGGTTTGCTGAAATTCCGTGTACAAGTTGAAGTACGTTGGCTGCAAAAACTGGCCGCGCACGCAGCGATCAAGGAAGTTCCTGCTTTTGCTGCCGACGCAATCGGTTACCTTGATGCAATTGTCGCCAATTTCAGCGAAGAAGATGCCGCACGCATCAAAACCATCGAGCGTACTACTAACCACGACGTTAAAGCGGTTGAGTATTTCCTGAAAGAAAAAGTGGCGGAGATCCCGGAACTGCACGCGGTTTCTGAATTCATCCACTTTGCCTGTACTTCGGAAGATATCAATAACCTCTCCCACGCATTAATGCTGAAAACCGCGCGTGATGAAGTGATCCTGCCGTACTGGCGTCAACTAATTGATGGCATTAAAGATCTCGCCGTTCAGTACCGCGATATCCCGCTGCTGTCTCGTACCCACGGTCAGCCAGCCACGCCGTCAACCATCGGTAAAGAGATGGCAAACGTCGCCTACCGTATGGAGCGCCAGTACCGCCAGCTTAACCAGGTGGAGATCCTCGGCAAAATCAACGGTGCGGTCGGTAACTATAACGCCCACATCGCCGCTTACCCGGAAGTTGACTGGCATCAGTTCAGCGAAGAGTTCGTCACCTCGCTGGGTATTCAGTGGAACCCGTACACTACCCAGATTGAACCGCACGACTACATTGCCGAACTGTTTGATTGCGTTGCGCGCTTCAACACCATTCTGATCGACTTTGACCGTGACGTCTGGGGTTATATCGCCCTTAACCACTTCAAACAGAAAACCATTGCTGGTGAGATTGGTTCTTCCACCATGCCGCATAAAGTTAACCCGATCGACTTCGAGAACTCCGAAGGGAATCTGGGCCTTTCCAACGCGGTATTACAGCATCTGGCAAGCAAACTGCCGGTTTCCCGCTGGCAGCGTGACCTGACCGACTCCACCGTGCTGCGTAACCTCGGCGTGGGTATCGGCTATGCGCTGATTGCGTATCAATCCACCCTGAAAGGCGTGAGCAAACTGGAAGTGAACCGTGACCATCTGCTGGATGAGCTGGATCACAACTGGGAAGTGCTGGCTGAGCCAATCCAGACAGTTATGCGTCGCTATGGCATCGAAAAACCGTACGAAAAGCTGAAAGAGCTGACTCGCGGTAAGCGCGTTGACGCCGAAGGCATGAAGAAGTTTATCGACGGTCTGGCGTTGCCAGAAGAAGAGAAAGCCCGCCTGAAAGCGATGACGCCGGCAAACTACATTGGTCGCGCCATCACCATGGTTGATGAGCTGAAATAAACTCGTATCAGTGCCGGATGGCGATGCTGTCCGGCCTGCTTATTAAGATTATCCGCTTTTTATTTTTTCACTTTACCTCCCCTCCCCGCTGGTTTATTTAATGTTTACCCCCATAACCACATAATCGCGTTACACTATTTTAATAATTAAGACAGGGAGAAATAAAAATGCGCGTACTGGTTGTTGAAGACAATGCGTTGTTACGTCACCACCTTAAAGTTCAGATTCAGGATGCTGGTCATCAGGTCGATGATGCAGAAGATGCCAAAGAAGCCGATTATTATCTCAATGAACATTTACCGGATATTGCGATTGTCGATCTCGGATTGCCAGACGAGGACGGTCTGTCACTGATTCGCCGCTGGCGTAGCAATGATGTTTCACTGCCGATTCTGGTATTAACCGCCCGTGAAAGCTGGCAGGACAAAGTCGAAGTATTAAGTGCCGGTGCTGATGATTACGTGACTAAACCATTTCATATTGAAGAGGTGATGGCGCGAATGCAGGCATTAATGCGGCGTAATAGCGGTCTGGCTTCACAGGTCATTTCGCTACCCCCGTTTCAGGTTGATCTCTCTCGCCGTGAATTATCTATTAATGACGAAGTGATCAAACTGACCGCGTTCGAATACACCATTATGGAAACGTTGATACGCAATAATGGCAAAGTGGTGAGCAAAGATTCGTTAATGCTCCAACTCTATCCGGATGCGGAGCTGCGGGAAAGCCATACCATTGATGTACTGATGGGACGTCTGCGCAAAAAAATTCAGGCACAATATCCCCAAGAAGTGATTACCACCGTTCGCGGCCAGGGCTATCTGTTCGAATTGCGCTGATGAAAAAATTACTGCGTCTTTTTTTCCCGCTCTCGCTGCGGGTACGTTTTCTGTTGGCAACGGCAGCGGTAGTACTGGTGCTTTCGCTTGCCTACGGAATGGTCGCGCTGATCGGTTATAGCGTCAGTTTCGATAAAACTACGTTTCGGCTGTTACGTGGCGAGAGCAATCTGTTCTATACCCTTGCGAAGTGGGAAAACAATAAGTTGCATGTCGAGTTACCCGAAAATATCGACAAGCAAAGCCCCACCATGACGCTAATTTATGATGAGAACGGGCAGCTTTTATGGGCGCAACGTGACGTGCCCTGGCTGATGAAGATGATCCAGCCTGACTGGCTGAAATCGAATGGTTTTCATGAAATTGAAGCGGATGTTAACGATACCAGCCTCTTGCTGAGTGGAGATCATTCGATACAGCAACAGTTGCAGGAAGTGCGGGAAGATGATGACGACGCGGAGATGACCCACTCGGTGGCGGTAAACGTCTACCCGGCAACATCGCGGATGCCAAAGTTAACCATTGTGGTGGTGGATACCATTCCGGTGGAGCTAAAAAGTTCCTATATGGTCTGGAGCTGGTTTATCTATGTGCTCTCAGCCAATCTGCTGTTAGTGATCCCGCTGCTGTGGGTCGCCGCCTGGTGGAGTTTACGCCCCATCGAAGCCCTGGCAAAAGAAGTCCGCGAACTGGAAGAACATAACCGCGAATTGCTCAATCCAGCCACAACGCGAGAACTGACCAGTCTGGTACGAAACCTGAACCGATTGTTAAAAAGTGAACGCGAACGTTACGACAAATATCGTACAACGCTCACCGACCTGACCCATAGTCTGAAAACGCCACTGGCGGTGCTGCAAAGTACGCTGCGTTCTCTGCGTAGTGAAAAGATGAGCGTCAGTGATGCTGAACCGGTAATGCTGGAGCAAATCAGCCGCATTTCACAGCAAATTGGCTACTACCTGCATCGTGCCAGTATGCGCGGCGGGACATTGCTCAGCCGCGAGCTGCATCCGGTCGCCCCACTGCTGGACAATCTCACCTCGGCGCTGAACAAAGTGTATCAACGCAAAGGGGTCAATATCTCTCTCGATATTTCGCCAGAGATCAGCTTTGTCGGTGAGCAGAACGATTTTGTCGAGGTGATGGGCAATGTACTGGATAATGCCTGTAAATATTGCCTCGAGTTTGTCGAAATTTCTGCAAGGCAAACCGACGAGCATCTCTATATTGTGGTCGAGGATGATGGCCCCGGTATTCCATTAAGCAAGCGAGAGGTCATTTTCGACCGTGGTCAACGGGTTGATACTTTACGCCCTGGGCAAGGTGTGGGGCTGGCGGTAGCCCGCGAAATCACCGAGCAATATGAGGGTAAAATCGTCGCCGGAGAGAGCATGCTTGGCGGTGCGCGGATGGAGGTGATTTTTGGTCGCCAGCATTCTACGCCGAAAGATGAATAAATATGTCCATACTTCACGCATTACGTTAAGCATCCGTTATAATCGGTTGCAGATACCAGCCTGTGGATGCTTAACATGGAATACCAACTCACTCTTAACTGGCCCGATTTTCTTGAACGTCACTGGCAGAAACGCCCGGTGGTGTTAAAACGCGGCTTTAATAATTTTATTGACCCGATCTCTCCAGACGAGTTGGCGGGTCTGGCGATGGAAAGCGAAGTCGACAGTCGACTGGTCAGTCACCAGGATGGCAAATGGCAGGTCAGCCACGGTCCGTTCGAAAGCTACGATCATCTCGGTGAAACTAACTGGTCATTGTTAGTGCAAGCAGTGAATCACTGGCATGAGCCGACCGCCGCGCTGATGCGACCGTTCCGTGAACTACCAGACTGGCGTATTGATGATCTGATGATCTCTTTTTCTGTACCTGGCGGCGGCGTCGGCCCGCATCTCGATCAGTACGACGTGTTTATCATTCAGGGTACCGGACGTCGTCGCTGGCGAGTGGGCGAAAAGTTGCAAATGAAACAGCACTGCCCACATCCGGATCTGTTACAGGTCGATCCGTTCGAAGCCATCATCGATGAAGAGCTGGAGCCTGGTGATATTCTTTATATTCCGCCAGGATTCCCGCATGAAGGCTACGCGCTGGAAAATGCGATGAACTATTCCGTGGGTTTTCGCGCGCCAAATACGCGGGAATTAATTAGCGGATTTGCCGATTATGTGCTGCAACATGAACTGGGCGGCAACTACTACAGCGATCCGGATGTTCCACCTCGCGCTCATCCTGCGGACGTTCTGCCGCAAGAGATGGATAAACTGCGTGAGATGATGCTCGAATTGATCAACCAGCCGGAACACTTTAAGCAATGGTTTGGCGAGTTTATATCCCAGTCACGTCATGAACTGGATATCGCTCCGCCAGAGCCGCCTTATCAGCCGGATGAAATCTACGATGCGCTGAAACAAGGTGATGTGCTGGTGCGCCTGGGTGGTCTGCGCGTATTGCGCATTGGCGACGACGTGTATGCCAATGGTGAGAAGATCGATTCCCCGCACCGTCCGGCACTGGATGTACTCGCCAGCAACATTGCGCTGACCGCGGAGAATTTTGGCGATGCGCTGGAAGATCCGTCATTCCTCGCGATGCTCGCGGCGCTGGTAAATAGCGGGTATTGGTTCTTCGAAGGGTAAGTTTGGATTTAAGCCGGATGTGGCGCTGATTGCGCCTTATCGTGCCTACATGCACTGAACGCCTGTAGGCACGATAAGTATGTGGACCAGTGTCAATATAACGGTTTCATCCCGGTAATTGGCAGTCCACATACGCATCGGGCAATCACGACTTCCGTTGCGCCGTTAACTCGGCAATACGGACGATCACCTGCACCGCTTTTTCCATACCTTCCAGAGTCACAAACTCATGCTTACCATGATAGTTGTAACCGCCAGTGAACAGGTTCGGGCACGGTAATCCCATAAACGACAACTGCGCGCCGTCGGTACCGCCGCGGATCGGTTTCAGTTCCGGTTCAATATCGCAGTCACGCATCGCCTGCTGAGCGATATCGAGAATATGCGGATGCTCAACCACTTTCTCGCGCATATTGTAGTAACTGTCTTCAATCACCAATTCAATGTAGCAATCAGGATGTAACCCTTTGCCCACTTTTTTGGCGATCTCCATCATTTTACGTTTACGCGCTTCAAACTGTTTACGGTCGAAATCACGGATGATGTAGTGCATATCGGCCCGTTCAACGGTGCCTTTCATGCTCGCCAGGTGATAGAAACCTTCATAGCCTTCTGTCATTTCCGGGCTTTCATCCGCCGGAACTTCCGCATGAATACGTGCCGCCAGCGACAGCGCATTTACCATCACTCCTTTCGCCGTGCCCGGGTGAACATTGTTACCGACAATTTTGATATTGACCGACGCGGCGTTGAAGTTTTCAAACTCCAGTTCGCCTACGCCACCACCATCAACAGTGTAAGCCCAGCGGGCATCGAAGGCATCAACATCAAAATGTTTCGCCCCTTTGCCCACTTCTTCATCCGGGGTAAAGGCGACGCGAATATCACCATGCGGAATGTTTTTCTGTTGCAATACCGCCAGCGCGGTCATGATTTCTGCAATACCGGCTTTGTCATCGGCACCTAACAAGGTTTTACCATCGGTGGTAATCAGCGTCTGACCCAGTAGCTGATGCAGCACCGGGAACATAACCGGTGATAAAACTTCATCGCCGATACCCAGCGCAATATCGCCACCGCGATAGTTTTCAACAATTTGCGGATTCACATTTTTGCCGCTGCAATCCGGTGAGGTATCCACATGAGAAATAAAGCCAATCGCCGGGATATCGCCAGGGACGTTAGCCGGTAACGTCGCCATCAAAGTGCCCTTCTCACTTAAGGTCACATTGATAAGCCCCATCTCTTCGAGCTGCTCTTTCAGCAGATGCAATAACTTCCATTGGCCTTCCGTGCTGGGAACCTGTCTCACCCCTGCTTTTGATTGGGTATCCAGAGACACGTAGTTCAAAAATCGCTCAAGTAGTTTATCCATGTAGTCACCCTCACTTTTTGTGACAACATTATTAAGAAGCAAGAAAAGACAAATATTGCGTCAGGTCACTTTTACCCCTGCAAGCGGGAATATTTATCAGCATTACCTTAATGAATATAAAGCTAAGCCAGTAATTCACAACAAAGATTGGCGATTCAAGCGGTTTGCCGTAGAATTACCGCCCTCATTAAGAGTCACCAAGGTGGTTAACCACAAACCCCGCATCGGTAAGCCATCCGTTGCGTTTACATGGGACAGAGTAAAAAATTGAATAAACAACCGAGTTCGCTTTCACCGCTGGTGCAATTGGCGGGAATTCGCAAATGCTTTGATGGTAAAGAGGTCATTCCCCAGCTGGATCTGACTATCAACAATGGCGAGTTCCTCACGCTGCTTGGCCCTTCTGGCTGCGGTAAAACAACCGTTCTTCGCCTGATTGCAGGTCTGGAAACTGTTGATTCCGGACGCATCATGCTGGATAACGAGGACATCACCCACGTTCCGGCGGAAAACCGCTATGTGAACACTGTTTTCCAAAGCTACGCACTTTTCCCCCACATGACCGTGTTCGAAAATGTGGCCTTTGGGTTGCGCATGCAAAAAACCCCCGCTGCTGAAATTACGCCCCGCGTGATGGAAGCCCTGCGGATGGTGCAGCTGGAAACCTTCGCTCAACGTAAACCGCATCAGCTCTCTGGTGGTCAACAGCAACGCGTCGCCATTGCTCGCGCGGTGGTTAACAAGCCTCGTCTGTTGTTGCTGGATGAGTCGCTCTCAGCGCTGGATTACAAACTGCGTAAGCAAATGCAGAACGAGCTGAAAGCGTTACAGCGTAAGCTTGGCATTACATTCGTCTTCGTGACTCACGACCAGGAAGAAGCACTCACCATGTCAGACAGGATTGTGGTGATGCGCGATGGTCGCATTGAGCAAGACGGCACGCCGCGTGAAATCTACGAAGAGCCGAAAAACCTGTTTGTTGCCGGCTTCATTGGCGAAATCAATATGTTTAACGCCACTGTCATCGAACGTCTAGACGAGCAGCGCGTACGCGCCAACATTGAAGGCCGCGAATGTAATATCTACGTTAACTTCGCCGTTGAACCGGGGCAAAAACTGCATGTTCTGCTGCGCCCGGAAGACTTACGTGTTGAAGAGATTAACGACGACAACCACGCTGAAGGGCTGATTGGTTACGTTCGCGAGCGTAACTACAAAGGCATGACGCTGGAGTCGGTTGTTGAACTGGAAAATGGCAAGATGGTGATGGTCAGCGAATTCTTCAATGAAGACGATCCTGACTTTGACCACTCTCTCGACCAAAAAATGGCCATTAATTGGGTAGAAAGCTGGGAGGTCGTACTGGCTGATGAAGAACACAAGTAAGTTCCAGAATGTAGTGATTGTCACTATTGTCGGTTGGCTTGTGTTGTTTGTCTTTCTGCCCAACCTGATGATCATTGGCACCAGCTTTTTGACCCGCGACGACGCCAGTTTTGTCAAAATGGTCTTTACGCTGGATAACTACACGCGTCTGCTCGATCCGCTCTATTTTGAAGTGCTATTGCACTCGCTGAATATGGCGCTGATCGCCACCCTCGCCTGCCTGGTGCTGGGCTACCCGTTTGCCTGGTTTCTGGCGAAGCTGCCACACAAGGTGCGTCCGCTGCTGCTGTTTCTGCTGATTGTTCCCTTCTGGACCAACTCACTGATTCGCATCTACGGGCTGAAAATTTTCCTCAGCACCAAAGGCTATCTCAACGAGTTTTTGCTCTGGCTGGGCGTTATCGACACACCAATCCGTATCATGTTCACGCCCAGTGCGGTGATTATCGGTCTGGTTTACATTCTGCTGCCGTTTATGGTGATGCCACTGTACTCCAGTATCGAAAAACTGGATAAGCCGTTGCTTGAGGCGGCGCGCGATCTCGGTGCCAGCAAGTTACAGACTTTTATCCGCATCATTATTCCACTGACGATGCCGGGGATTATTGCCGGATGTCTGCTGGTGATGCTGCCAGCGATGGGCCTGTTCTATGTGTCCGACCTGATGGGCGGTGCGAAAAACCTGCTGATCGGTAACGTCATCAAGGTACAGTTCCTCAATATTCGTGACTGGCCGTTTGGTGCAGCCACCAGCATTACGCTGACTATCGTAATGGGCCTGATGTTGCTGGTTTACTGGCGCGCTTCTCGTCTGCTGAATAAGAAGGTGGAACTCGAATGATCGGTCGACTGCTTCGCGGCGGTTTTATGACCGCTATCTACGCGTACCTGTATATCCCAATCATTATTTTGATTGTGAACTCCTTTAACAGCTCGCGCTTTGGCATCAACTGGCAGGGTTTTACCACTAAATGGTATAGCTTGCTGATGAACAACGACAGCCTGTTACAGGCAGCGCAGCATTCACTAACAATGGCGGTGTTTTCGGCGACGTTTGCTACGCTTATCGGTTCACTGACGGCAGTTGCACTGTACCGTTATCGCTTTCGTGGTAAGCCGTTCGTTAGCGGAATGCTGTTTGTGGTAATGATGTCACCAGATATCGTGATGGCAATTTCGCTGCTGGTGCTGTTTATGCTGCTGGGTATTCAGCTTGGCTTCTGGTCGCTGCTGTTCTCGCATATCACCTTCTGCCTGCCATTTGTGGTGGTGACGGTGTATTCGCGCCTGAAAGGTTTTGACGTGCGAATGCTGGAAGCGGCGAAAGATCTCGGTGCCAGCGAATTTACCATTCTGCGAAAAATCATTCTGCCACTGGCAATGCCAGCGGTGGCGGCGGGCTGGGTGTTAAGCTTTACCCTGTCGATGGACGATGTGGTGGTTTCTTCGTTCGTCACCGGGCCGAGTTATGAAATTCTGCCGTTAAAAATTTATTCGATGGTCAAAGTCGGCGTATCGCCGGAAGTTAACGCGCTGGCAACCATATTACTGGTGCTGTCGCTGGTGATGGTTATTGCCAGCCAGCTTATTGCTCGTGATAAAACGAAAGGTAACACAGGGGACGTTAAATGAAAAAATGGTCACGCCACCTGCTCGCGGCGGGTGCTCTGGCTCTGGGCATGAGCGCCGCTCACGCCGATGACAACAACACGCTGTATTTCTACAACTGGACCGAGTACGTGCCGCCAGGACTGCTTGAACAGTTCACCAAAGAAACTGGTATTAAGGTTATCTATTCGACTTACGAGTCGAACGAAACCATGTATGCCAAGCTGAAAACGTACAAAGACGGTGCCTATGACCTGGTGGTTCCTTCAACCTATTACGTCGATAAAATGCGTAAAGAAGGGATGATCCAGAAGATCGACAAGTCGAAGTTAACGAACTTCAGCAATCTCGATCCAGACATGCTCAATAAGCCGTTTGACCCGAATAACGATTACTCCATTCCGTATATCTGGGGGGCGACGGCGATTGGCGTTAACGGTGATGCGGTAGATCCGAAATCCGTTACCAGCTGGGCCGATCTGTGGAAGCCTGAGTACAAAGGCAGCCTGCTGCTGACCGACGATGCCCGTGAAGTGTTCCAGATGGCGCTACGTAAGCTGGGCTACTCCGGTAACACCACCGATCCGAAAGAGATTGAAGCTGCATATAACGAGCTGAAAAAACTGATGCCAAACGTCGCAGCGTTTAACTCCGATAACCCGGCTAACCCGTACATGGAAGGCGAAGTTAACCTCGGCATGATCTGGAACGGTTCTGCTTTCGTTGCACGCCAGGCGGGTACGCCTATTGACGTGGTGTGGCCGAAAGAAGGCGGCATATTCTGGATGGACAGCCTGGCGATCCCGGCAAATGCCAAAAACAAAGAAGGCGCGCTGAAATTGATCAACTTCCTGCTGCGCCCGGATGTGGCAAAACAGGTTGCTGAAACTATCGGTTATCCAACGCCAAACCTTGCGGCGCGTAAGCTGTTAAGTCCAGAAGTGGCGAACGATAAGACGCTCTACCCGGATGCTGAAACCATTAAAAATGGCGAATGGCAGAATGACGTTGGCGCAGCCAGCAGCATTTATGAAGAGTATTATCAGAAGCTGAAAGCAGGACGTTAATTCAGCAAGCGGGCGGTGGTATTACCG
The DNA here is from genome assembly GCF_022354085.1 of Shigella dysenteriae. NCBI lineage: Bacteria > Pseudomonadati > Pseudomonadota > Gammaproteobacteria > Enterobacterales > Enterobacteriaceae > Shigella > Shigella dysenteriae. The sequence continues at coordinate 2,009,554 of NZ_CP055055.1, read as the reverse complement.
CCCGTTTTTTAGTTAGCAAGGATGTGGCTAATGAGTCAGGACAGTAGAGTTTTATCCCGCTCTTTCGTCGGTATTGTGGTCCGCTTGTAGGCCTGATAAGCGTAGCGCATCAGGTAATGCTTCCTGCTTTATAATCCCTTCAGCAACTTTTCAACAAATTCTGGCACCACCTGGCTTGCCGGGCCGTAATATTTCTCGGCAAATTCATTACCGACCTGACTTGGTTCAAGATTCAGCTCCACGGTGTGCGCGCCATGCAGTTTCGCTTCGTGAACAAACCCAGCCGCCGGATAAACATGCCCCGAAGTACCAATGGCAATGAAAATATCGGCCATCGACAACGCCATATAAATTTCATCCATGCCGAGTGGCATTTCGCCAAACCACACTACGTGCGGGCGCAAGGGTGCCGGAAACTGGCAGCAATGGCATTTATCTTCTGGAGTAACGTCTCCGGTCCAGTCGAGAACCTGACCACTTTGAGAACAACGAACTTTCAGCAGTTCCCCATGCATATGAATCACATTGGTATTACCTGCGCGTTCATGCAGGTTGTCTATATTCTGCGTCACCAGCAAAAAGCGATCGCCGAGAGCATCTTGCAGTTTAGCCAGCGCAAGATGCGCGGCGTTAGGCTGAATTTCTGGCTGCTGCAGCTGTCGACGACGGGCGTTATAAAACGCTTGCACCAGTTCAGGATCGCGATCGAAACCTTCCGGCGTTGCCACATCTTCAACCCGATGTTCTTCCCACAGGCCATCTGCGGCGCGAAAGGTACGAATACCTGATTCCGCAGAAATTCCTGCCCCTGTCAGTACGAGTACTCTTGGTTTTTCCATTGCTTCCGGCACCACTTTATCTCTGAAAAAAATACGCTGACGCAAACGCTCGCGCAGGCGGCGTTTATTTTTACGAAAACGACTTAACCGATGACCCCGACGCGACAGCATAGCAACCTCTGTTGTTTAATCGGTTAGATGTAGGAAGGCCGCACCACGCATTCCTCCCGCATCACCGTGGCGCGCGCGTTCAATGCGCGGAACACGAGCTACAGGTAAGAGATGACGAGGCAGCCTGTCCGCCAGTTGCGTTGTGATTGCCGGGAAATTCGATAAACCACCACCAATGACGACCAGGTCAGGGTCAACAATGGTCAGGATATTTCCCAGACAAACCGCTAATAAATCCAGATAACGCTCAACGTGCGCCCTTGCCTGCTCATCGCCTTGATCATAAAGCGCAATAATTTCGGGAGCCTGCAACGGTTGATGATAATAGTGTTGATACAGCCACGCAAAACCGCGACCAGACAGATAATTTTCAATGCAGCCATGCTGACCACAGCCGCAGCGGCGTAACGGGAAATCCAACCCCATCATGGTTAACGCATCAACCGGCAGACGCATATGGCCAAACTCGCCGGTAATGTAGCTTTTACCGGTAATCGGTTTGCCGTTGAAAATCAGCCCGCCGCCAACGCCGGTGCCGAGAATCAACCCCATCACCAGTGGATATTGCGTAAATTCATCATCCCAGGCTTCTGAAAGGGCAAAACAGTTGGCATCGTTATCAAGGCGTACATCGCGATCAAGACGTGCGCTCAGGTCGGCACGCAGCGGTTTACCGCTGGCAGCGGGGACATTGGCGGCATACAGCGTACCATCTTCTGTTTCCGGCATTCCCGGAATACCGATGCCGACAGAACCTTTACAGCCAAAACGTTGGTCAGCTTCAGCTACCAGTTCACACACTGCATCTAAAAATGCGTCATAGCTGTCACGCGGTGTCGGCACCCGCTTTTCCCACTGCAACTGCCGACCGCTATCAAACACGCCAAGCGCAATTTTTGTTCCACCAATATCAAACCCGTAATACATTGCCGCTCCTTGTTTTAATGTACTGCCTTTACTGGCCGCTAAGGACTCGCGCAGGGTCAATATTACTGGCGCGCCGCGCCGGATACCAACTTGCCAAAAGACTCAGCAACAATGCTGTGACCAGTACGTAGAAGACGTCCAGCCAGTGCAATTCCGATGGCAGGAAATCAATAAAATAGATATCGCTGGAGAGGAACTGATGACCAATCAGCTTTTCAATCCGCTCAATAATCGGGGTAAGTTGCAGTGAAACAACTACGCCGATAATCACACCACACAGGCTACCGAACAGCCCTGCCAGCAATCCATACCAGACAAAGATGGCGCGAATTAAACCATCTTTCGCCCCCAGCGTTCTTAATACTGCGATATCGCCACTCTTGTCTTTCACCGCCATCACTAAGGTGGAGACGATGTTGAAACAGGCCACGCCAATCACCAGTACCATCGCCAGATACATAATGGCGCGGATCATCTGGATATCGCGATACATATAGCCGTAAGTACCAATCCAGCTTTTAATATAAACATAGCTGTTGGTCACTTCACCCGCATCGCGTACCAGCTTATTGGCGTTGAAAACATCCGTCATTTTAAGGGCAATACCTGACACGCTGGAACCCATATCAAGATATTGCTGAGCATCTGCCAGCGGGATCATGGCAAAACTGTGATCGAGTTGACCACTCAACTGCAAAATACCGGCAACGTGCAAACGCACTCGTTTTGGCTGCATCAGTTTATGCTCAGGATTCGAGTTGGGGATCATAATCGACACCCAATCGCCCTGCTTCACTTTCAGCGCATCCGCCACGCCTTTGCCGATGATAATTTGCTGTTCGCCCGCTTTAAAATTGCGCCAGGCATCCCCCTGAACAAACGAGGGTAATGCGCTCAGACGCTGTTCCTGTTGCGGGTTAACGCCCTTCACCTGGATTGCGCGCAGATTGGCACCACTTTCTACCAGTCCGGTGAAATTGATATACGGCGCAGCGGCGGCAATACCTGGCACTTTTTGCACGTTATCCAGTGCTTCCTGCCAGTTAGTCCACGGTTGATCCACCGCCTCTATTTCGCCATGCGGCACCACCGCCAGAATGCGGTTATTCAGTTCGCGTTCAAAGCCGTTCATCGCGCTTAAGCCGACGATCAATACCGCCACGCCAAGGGCAATGCCAATGGTAGAAATGACGGAGATCAGCGACACCATGCCGCCGCGTCGCCGTCCGCGGCTAAAACGCAGGCCAATCAATAACGATAAAGGCATCGCCATTACTCCGCCCCCATCAGGCTCAGTTCCGCCGTCAGACGACCATCACGCATCTCCAGTTGGCGGCTCATACGTTTCGCCAGTTGCAGGTCGTGAGTAACCACCAGGAAGGCGGTGCCCTGCAAGCGATTCAATTCTCCAAGCAACTGGAAGATGCTGTCGGCGTTACGTGCGTCAAGGTTACCGGTTGGTTCATCCGCCAGTACCAGACGCGGGTTATTGACCAGCGCACGGGCAATCGCCACACGCTGGCGTTCGCCGCCAGAAAGCTCAGATGGGCGGTGATTCGCACGATGATCCAGCCCCACCGCTTTTAACATCTCAAGTGCACGGCTGTTGATTTCAGCGGGCTTTTTCTTGCCAATCAGCAGCGGCATAGCCACGTTTTCCAGGGCGGTAAAATCCGGCAGCAGGTGGTGAAACTGATAAATAAAGCCCAGCTTCTGGTTGCGCAGTTCTGCTTTCGCAGCCGACGACAGTTTGCTCATTGGCTGACCATTAAAAATCACATCGCCGGAGGTTGGCGTATCCAGCCCGCCCAGCAGGTGCAGCAAGGTACTTTTACCGGAACCAGAGCTACCGACGATCGCCATCATTTCACCTTCGCCGACGCTGAAACTGACATTGTGCAGCACATCGGTTTGCACACTGCCTTCCTGATAGCGTTTGCACAGGTTGTCGCATTGCAACAGGATCTTATTCATAACGTAAAGCCTCAGCGGGTTGAGTGGCGGCAGCGCGCCATGAAGGGTAAAGCGTAGACAGCAGCGCGATAGCCATCGCCACCAGCGCAATAACAATGACCTGTAAAGGTTCGATAGCGACCGGCAGCGCCGCGCCATCAAGCAGGACGCCGATTATCGGCATCAGATTATTTAACTGGCTGGCAAGCAGGGCGCCAAGCGCCGCTCCGAGGATCGCACCGATAATCCCGGCGCTGGCCCCTTGCACCATAAAGACCATCATGATTTGTCGCGGAGTTAAGCCTTGCGTTTGCAGGATCGCTACTTCGCCCTGCTTCTCCATCACCATCAGCCCCAGCGAGGTAATAATGTTAAACGCCGCAACGGCGACAATCAGGCTCAGCAGTAAGCCCATCATATTTTTTTCCATGCGTACGGCCTGGAACAGCTCGCCTTTACGGTCACGCCAGTCCTGCCATTTGCTGCCTTCAGGCAGTTTTTGCTGACTTAAAGAGTCAACTTTCAGCGGCTCATCCAGCCACAAACGCCAGCCGGTAATATTGCCTGCCGGATAACGCATTAGACGCGAGGCATCCTCAATATTCACCAGCATTTCATAGCCATCGACTTCACTGTTAGCGGCAAAAGTACCAATCACATTGAACAGGCGCTGACTTGGAATACGCCCCATCGGCGTGAACTGGCTGGCAGATGGCACCATCACGCGGATTTGATCACCGCGATTGACGCCCAACTGTGAGGCAAGCTGTTCACCGAGGATGACATTATATTTCCCCGGCTCGAGGTCAGTTTGTTTCACATTGACCAGATACGGCGTTAGTGGATCTTTTTGCGCCGGATCGATACCCAGCATCACCCCGACCGCCACGCTGCGCGCGCTTTGCAGTACCACATCACCGGTAGTAATAGGTGCGACGCGATTAACGCCGTCCAGTTTGACTGCCGTTTCCGGGAGTTGCTGCGGGTTAAGAGAGCCATGCTCAGAAGAGAGAATTGCCTGTGGCATCAGGCCAAGGATGTTGTTTTGCAGCTCGCGCTCAAAGCCGTTCATCACTGACAATACTGTGACCAGCGCCATCACCCCGAGGGTAATGCCGATGGTAGAAAGCCAGGAGACGAAACGACCGAAGCGATCCGCTGCACGCCCACGCATGTAACGCAGGCCAATAAATAGAGCGACAGGTTGGTACATGAAATCCGTCTGGTTGCTGTAGCAAAGACACGAGTATATAAGCGAAAGCAAGATGGGTAAACGTCTGAACTGTAAGTGATCGTCAGGGCTAATCTGAAAAGCCCCCGTAAATCAATCGGCTAAATTGCCATGTTTTATCATCAATCTTGCCGCCTGATCTTAATCTGAAAAATCATCCAATACAGACAGATACCCATTACACCTCGGGTCATAACCCGCAGGATCAACCGCATGTAAATTAAAAAAGAGCGTGTTGTCCTGATGAAACAAAAAGAGCTATGGATTAACCAGATCAAAGGGTTATGTATTTGTCTGGTGGTGATTTATCACTCGGTCATTACCTTTTATCCGCATATGACCACTTTTCAGCATCCGTTATCGGAAGTCCTGAGCAAATGCTGGATCTATTTCAATCTTTACCTTGCACCCTTTCGTATGCCGGTTTTTTTCTTTATATCCGGCTATTTGATTCGCCGCTATATCGACAGCGTACCGTGGGGAAATTGTCTCGATAAACGGATCTGGAACATCTTCTGGGTGCTGGCGCTTTGGGGCGTGGTGCAGTGGCTGGCGTTAAGTGCGCTGAACCAGTGGCTGGCACCTGAGCGCGATTTAAGCAATGCCTCCAATGCCGCTTATGCCGATTCCACCGGTGAGTTCCTGCACGGGATGATCACCGCCAGCACCAGCTTGTGGTATCTGTATGCGTTAATTGTCTATTTCGTGGTATGTAAAATTTTTAGCCGTCTGGCGCTGCCACTATTCGCCTTGTTTGTACTGCTGAGTGTGGCGGTTAATTTCGTTCCCACGCCGTGGTGGGGAATGAACAGTGTGATCCGCAATTTGCCTTATTACAGCCTTGGCGCATGGTTTGGCGCAACAATAATGAGCTGTGTTAAAGAGGTGCCGTTGCGCCGCCATCTGCTGATGGCTTCTTTGCTTACCGTTCTGGCGGTCGGTGCCTGGTTGTTTACTATCTCGCTGCTGTTGTCGCTGGTATCGATTGTGGTGATCATGAAGCTGTTTTATCAATACGAGCAACGATTCGGTATGCGCTCCACCAGCCTGCTGAATGTGATTGGCTCCAACACCATTGCTATCTACACCACCCATCGCATTCTGGTTGAAATATTCAGCTTAACTCTGCTTGCGCAAATGAACGCAGCACGCTGGTCGCCGCAAGTCGAACTGACACTCCTGCTGGTTTATCCCTTTGTCAGTTTGTTCATCTGTACTGTTGCGGGCTTGCTGGTAAGAAAACTTTCACAGCGTGCATTCAGCGATCTGTTGTTCTCCCCGCCTTCACTGCCCGCTGCCGTCAGTTACTCCCGCTAAGCCATCGCCCCAGCCGGGGCGATTCAATTTGCTAAACCATGTCGATTACGGATAATGAACAGCATTGCTTATCAGAGATATGCCCCCATATGTTGAGGCATATCCTAACGAGAATCTGACAACCGTTATGCCTGAACAATATCGTTATACGCTGCCCGTCAAAGCGGGTGAGCAGCGTCTGCTGGGCGAGTTAACCGGCGCTGCCTGCGCGACGCTGGTGGCGGAAATTGCCGAACGTCACGCCGGTCCGGTGGTACTCATTGCACCAGATATGCAAAATGCTCTGCGTTTGCATGATGAAATCAGCCAGTTCACCGATCAGATGGTGATGAATCTGGCGGACTGGGAAACCCTCCCTTACGACAGTTTTTCGCCTCATCAGGACATTATCTCCTCGCGCCTTTCCACCCTTTACCAGCTACCGACGATGCAGCGTGGCGTACTGATTGTTCCGGTGAATACGCTTATGCAGCGCGTTTGCCCACACAGTTTTCTCCACGGTCATGCGCTGGTGATGAAAAAAGGTCAGCGCCTGTCACGAGATGCATTACGAACCCAACTGGACAGCGCCGGTTATCGCCATGTTGACCAGGTGATGGAGCACGGCGAATACGCCACGCGCGGCGCGTTGCTGGATCTCTTCCCGATGGGGAGTGAGCTGCCTTATCGTCTTGATTTCTTTGATGATGAAATCGACAGCCTGCGGGTGTTTGACGTCGACAGCCAGCGCACGCTGGAGGAAGTAGAAGCGATCAATCTGCTGCCCGCGCACGAATTTCCGACCGATAAAGCGGCAATTGAACTGTTCCGCAGCCAGTGGCGTGATACCTTCGAAGTGAAGCGCGATCCGGAACATATTTACCAGCAAGTGAGTAAAGGCACATTACCTGCCGGGATCGAGTACTGGCAGCCGCTATTCTTCAGCGAACCGCTGCCGCCACTGTTCAGTTATTTCCCTGCCAATACCTTGCTGGTGAATACTGGCGATCTGGAAAACAGTGCCGAACGTTTCCAGGCTGATACACTGGCGCGTTTTGAGAATCGCGGCGTCGATCCGATGCGCCCACTGTTGCCACCACAATCGCTCTGGCTGCGGGTGGACGAGCTCTTCTCAGAGCTGAAACACTGGCCCCGAGTGCAGCTAAAAACTGAACATTTACCGACAAAAGCCGCGAATGCCAATTTAGGTTTCCAGAAACTGCCAGACCTGGCCGTTCAGGCACAACAAAAAGCGCCGCTGGATGCGCTGCGTAAGTTCCTCGAGACTTTCGATGGTCCGGTGGTGTTCTCGGTAGAAAGTGAAGGTCGCCGTGAAGCGCTGGGTGAACTGCTCGCACGAATTAAAATTGCTCCGCAACGCATTATGCGTCTTGATGAAGCCAGCGACCGTGGGCGTTATCTGATGATTGGCGCTGCCGAACATGGTTTTGTCGATACGGTGCGTAACCTGGCGCTGATTTGCGAAAGCGATCTGCTCGGTGAACGCGTTGCCCGCCGTCGTCAGGACTCTCGCCGCACCATCAACCCCGATACACTGATCCGCAACCTCGCGGAGCTGCATATTGGTCAGCCGGTGGTCCATCTGGAGCACGGCGTTGGTCGTTATGCCGGAATGACCACGCTCGAAGCTGGAGGCATTACTGGCGAGTATTTGATGCTCACCTATGCCAACGACGCCAAACTGTATGTTCCGGTGTCGTCACTGCATCTGATTAGCCGTTACGCAGGTGGCGCGGAAGAAAACGCCCCGCTGCATAAACTTGGCGGTGATGCGTGGTCACGCGCGCGGCAGAAAGCGGCGGAAAAAGTGCGTGATGTGGCGGCGGAATTGCTGGATATCTACGCGCAACGCGCCGCCAAAGAGGGCTTCGCGTTTAAACACGATCGTGAGCAGTATCAGTTGTTCTGCGACAGCTTCCCGTTTGAAACCACGCCGGATCAGGCGCAGGCCATTAATGCGGTGCTTAGCGACATGTGTCAGCCACTGGCAATGGATCGTCTGGTGTGCGGCGATGTTGGCTTTGGTAAAACAGAAGTGGCGATGCGCGCCGCTTTCCTGGCAGTAGATAACCACAAGCAGGTGGCGGTGCTGGTGCCTACCACCCTTCTCGCGCAGCAGCATTACGACAACTTCCGCGACCGTTTCGCCAACTGGCCGGTACGTATCGAAATGATCTCCCGTTTCCGCAGCGCCAAAGAGCAGACGCAAATCCTTGCGGAAGTGGCGGAAGGGAAAATCGATATTCTGATCGGTACGCACAAACTGCTGCAAAGTGACGTCAAGTTTAAAGATTTAGGCCTGCTGATTGTCGATGAAGAACACCGCTTCGGGGTGCGTCATAAAGAGCGCATTAAAGCGATGCGCGCGAACGTGGATATTCTGACGCTTACTGCAACGCCGATCCCACGTACGCTGAATATGGCAATGAGCGGAATGCGTGACCTGTCGATTATCGCCACGCCGCCCGCCCGTCGTCTGGCAGTTAAAACCTTTGTCCGTGAGTATGACAGCCTGGTGGTCCGGGAGGCGATCCTGCGTGAAATTTTGCGCGGAGGACAGGTTTATTATCTCTACAATGATGTGGAAAACATTCAGAAAGCCGCCGAACGGCTGGCAGAACTGGTGCCAGAAGCGCGGATCGCCATCGGTCACGGGCAGATGCGCGAGCGCGAACTGGAACGGGTGATGAATGATTTCCATCATCAACGTTTCAACGTGCTGGTTTGTACAACCATTATCGAAACCGGGATCGACATCCCGACAGCCAACACCATTATCATTGAACGCGCGGATCACTTCGGTCTGGCGCAGCTGCACCAGTTACGCGGTCGCGTCGGACGTTCGCATCATCAGGCATATGCATGGTTGCTGACACCGCATCCAAAAGCGATGACTACCGATGCACAAAAACGTCTTGAAGCGATTGCCTCGCTGGAAGATCTCGGTGCAGGTTTTGCGCTGGCAACGCACGATCTGGAGATCCGCGGCGCGGGTGAACTGCTTGGCGAAGAACAAAGTGGCTCAATGGAAACCATCGGTTTCTCGCTGTATATGGAGTTGCTGGAAAACGCCGTCGATGCACTGAAAGCCGGACGCGAGCCGTCGCTGGAAGATCTCACCAGCCAGCAAACAGAAGTCGAGCTGCGGATGCCGTCGCTATTGCCAGATGATTTCATCCCTGACGTGAACACGCGTCTGTCGTTCTACAAACGTATTGCCAGCGCCAAAACGGAAAACGAACTGGAAGAGATCAAAGTCGAGCTTATCGATCGCTTCGGCCTGCTGCCGGATCCGGCGCGTACCCTGCTGGATATTGCCCGTCTGCGCCAGCAAGCGCAGAAACTGGGGATCAGGAAGCTGGAAGGTAATGAGAAAGGCGGCGTGATCGAATTTGCCGAGAAGAATCACGTTAATCCGGCCTGGTTGATTGGTTTGCTGCAAAAACAGCCGCAGCATTACCGCCTTGATGGTCCGACGCGCCTGAAGTTTATTCAGGATTTGAGTGAGCGGAAAACGCGTATCGAATGGGTACGCCAGTTTATGCGTGAACTGGAAGAGAACGCGATCGCTTAATGGTAAATCGGGGGCGTTTCTGCGCCCCCATCTGCAACATTTACAAATTCTTTGCACTTCCCTGCACTATCCGACACTGTCACCATCCATAATTCAGGCTTATCTGTTTATTACAATAACCTTATATTTATTATGGATTTTTGGTGATGATCAAAACGCGTTTTTCTCGCTGGCTAACGTTTTTTACGTTCGCCGCTGCCGTGGCGCTGGCGCTACCGGCAAAAGCCAACACCTGGCCGCTGCCGCCAGCGGGCAGTCGTCTGGTTGGCGAAAACAAATTTCATGTGGTGGAAAATGACGGTGGTTCTCTGGAAGCCATCGCCAAAAAATATAACGTCGGCTTTCTCGCTCTGTTACAGGCTAACCCCGGCGTTGATCCTTACGTACCGCGCGCGGGCAGCGTGTTAACGATCCCGTTGCAAACCCTACTTCCAGACGCGCCGCGCGAAGGCATTGTGATCAACATTGCGGAGCTGCGTCTCTATTACTACCCGCCGGGTAAAAATTCGGTAACCGTGTATCCAATAGGTATTGGTCAGTTAGGTGGTGACACGCTGACACCGACAATGGTGACCACCGTTTCAGACAAACGTGCAAACCCAACCTGGACGCCAACGGCAAACATCCGCGCCCGTTATAAAGCACAGGGAATTGAGTTGCCTGCGGTAGTGCCGGCTGGACCGGATAACCCAATGGGCCATCATGCGATTCGTCTGGCGGCCTATGGCGGCGTTTATTTGCTTCATGGTACGAACGCCGATTTCGGCATTGGCATGCGGGTAAGTTCTGGCTGTATTCGTCTGCGGGATGACGATATCAAAACACTCTTTAGCCAGGTCACCCCAGGCACCAAAGTGAATATCATCAACACTCCGATAAAAGTCTCTGCCGAACCAAACGGTGCGCGTCTGGTTGAAGTACATCAGCCGCTGTCAGAGAAGATTGATGACGATCCGCAGCTGCTGCCAATTACGCTGAATAGCGCAATGCAATCATTTAAAGATGCAGCACAAACTGACGCTGAAGTGATGCAACATGTGATGGATGTCCGTTCCGGGATGCCGGTGGATGTCCGCCGTCATCAAGTGAGCCCACAAACTCTGTAAATCCTGGATAAAAAAATCCCCGCGACACGGCATGTCGCGGGGAAAAAATCAGCAGTAGCAGGCATTAATGAGGGTTAATGCTTATTTATAAATTACTGCTGTTCCATGGAGGGTATTCGGACCGGTTACAGAAGTAATACGGAAAGATTTTGCGCCCATCTCATCCGCTTTTTGCGCCAGCTGTTCTTCCAGCGATCCCAGATTTGTCCCCGCGTTAGCACTGATTGTACCGACTTTTTGTTGGCCTTCTGGCGTTGACTGAACTTCGACAGCCGCAAAGCTGGCAAATGACATGGAGCTTAAAATCGCCGCAGCGATGAGGGTTTTTACGTTTTTCATAATAGTGGCCTTATGCAGATGAATGACGTCGCAAGCAATTACTTAACGATCGATAACTAAATGATAGATGTGATCTGGATCACATACAAGATATTTTTTATAACAATCATTAATTAATTTAAAAATCTTTAAATTTCAGTTAAATAGAAAGCAATTATTTTTATGGGATCTGGACTGGTGAACGGAGGTGATTATTTTTATAATAACCTTTCATTCACAGTCACCAGGTACAACGGCATCATGGCAACTGACTCAACACAATGTGTAAAAAAAAGCCGTGGCCGCCCAAAAGTGTTCGACAGGGATGCCGCGCTTGATAAGGCCATGAAATTGTTCTGGCAACACGGTTATGAAGCGACTTCTCTTGCGGACCTCGTCGAAGCGACCGGAGCCAAAGCGCCCACGCTATACGCGGAATTTACCAACAAAGAGGGGTTATTTCGTGCCGTTCTCGACCGCTATATCGATCGTTTTGCCGCTAAGCATGAAGCACAGCTGTTTTGTGAAGAGAAAAGCGTGGAGTCTGCGCTGGCTGACTATTTTGCTGCCATCGCCAACTGCTTTACCAGCAAAGACACCCCGGCAGGCTGCTTCATGATCAACAACTGCACCACCCTCTCCCCAGATTCAGGAGATATCGCCAATACGTTGAAATCACGCCATGCGATGCAAGAGCGCACTTTGCAGCAGTTTTTATGTCAACGACAAGCGCGCGGGGAAATCCCGACCCACTGTGACGTGACGCATCTGGCAGAATTCCTTAATTGTATTATTCAGGGGATGTCGATCAGCGCACGCGAAGGTGCATCGCTGGAAAAACTGATGCAGATTGCCCGAACGACTTTGCGTTTATGGCCGGAACTGCTGAAATAAGTCGCAAAAAAAGCCCCTCAGCCTGAGCGAATGAGGGGCCAAATTGCAGAGTACAGCCTTGTTATACTTTGTTATTCAAAATCAGTTGCCCGTTGCTATCTAGCGGGATCTGCGTACCCGGATCGCGGTCCATGCGGATTTTGCCCTGCTGATCGCCAATCTTATAGGTCACATCATAACCGAGCATTTTTTCTGACTTGTCATACACCGTTTTACAACGCTGTTGCGTAGTCGTGTAAGTATCGCTTTCCTGGAGAGAGCCCTGGATCTGGTTACCGGCATATCCACCACCCAGCGCCCCCACAACAGTGGCGACATCTTTACCACGACCACCACCAAACTGATGCCCTATCACGCCGCCAGCAACAGCCCCGAGCACCGACCCGGTAATGCGATTTTCATCCTGCACCGGTCGACGATGGGTCACTGTGACGTTGCGACACTCCTGACGCGGTGTTTTAACCGTTTCCTTGATTGGGGTTGCAGAAACAACCTGAGCGTATTGCGGGCCCCGTTCAAACACGTTCAGACTGGCCACTGCCGCTACGCCCAGCGCAGCTGCGACACCAATCCCGATACCCGCCAACATTGATTTATTCACGGGAACACCTCCTTCTTTGCAGTTATGCCAATCATGCAAGCGAAGGAGAAAAGCAGCTATCAGACAGAAGATGAAAAGCGCGGGAATGGCTGGAAATACTTAAGGATTCGGAGGAGTCTGAAGGAATGCCTGATGCGACGCTTAACGCGTCTTATCAGGCCTACCGCTCGTACCATTTGTCCAGGGCGGATGAGGCGTTTATGCCACATCCGCCAGTGTACGTCGATTAATGCAACTTCAAACGCGGACGGATAACGCGGTTAATACTCCCCACCAGCATCATTAATCCGGTTTTAAAGTAACCATGCAGCGCAATCTGATGCATTCGGTATAGCGAGATATATACAAAGCGCGCAATTCGTCCTTCAATCATCATTGAGCCGCGCGTCAGGTTACCCATCAGGCTACCGACGGTGGAGAAGTTCGACAGCGATACCAGCGAACCATGATCTTTATACTGATAATTTTTCAGCGGCTTACCGTTCATCTGCGCCAGTATGTTGTTCATTGCGCAAGTCGCCATCTGGTGTGCAGCCTGAGCACGCGGCGGAACAAAGCCCCCTTCCGGACGCGGGCATGACGCGCAGTCGCCAATAGCGTAAATGTCTGGATCGCGGGTGGTTTGCAGCGTCGGTTCCACCACCAGCTGGTTGATACGGTTAGTTTCAAGACCACCGATACCTTTCAGGAAGTCTGGCGCTTTGATCCCGGCTGCCCACACCATCAGATCAGCCTCAATATATTCGCCATCTTTAGTGTGCAGGCCGCCTTCATCAGCACTGGTGACCATGGTTTGCGTCAGCACGCGAACGCCAAGTTTCGTTAGCTCGTTGTGGGCCGCAGCAGAGATACGTGGCGGTAATGCAGGCAAAATACGTTCTCCCGCTTCTACCAGCGTTACGTTCAGGGCTTCGTTGGTCAGGCCTTTGTAACCGTAGCTGTGCAGTTGCTTGACCGCGTTGTGCAATTCAGCGGAGAGTTCTACACCCGTCGCGCCGCCGCCGACAATCGCAATGTTCACTTTGCCATTTGCGCCCAGGTTGGCGGAGTATTTCAGGAAGAGATTCAGCATCTCCTGGTGAAAGCGACGCGCCTGGTGCGGGTTATCGAGGAAAATGCAGTTCTCTTTGACACCTGGCGTATTGAAATCGTTAGAGGTGCTACCCAGCGCCATTACCAGGGTGTCATAGGCGATTTTACGTTCCGGAACCAGCAGTTCACCTTTCTCATCGCGCAGTTCTGCAATAGTGATTGTTTTCGCTTCACGATCAATATCAATGACGGAACCCAGCTGGAACTGGAAACCATGATTGCGCGCATGGGCCAGATAGCTCAACGCATCGACGCCTTCATCAAGCGAGCCAGTCGCCACTTCGTGCAGCAGCGGTTTCCACAGGTGGCTGTGGTTACGATCGACCAGCGTAATTTTGGCTTTTTTCTTGCGTCCCAGCTTATGCCCCAGCTGTGTTGCCATTTCCAGCCCACCAGCACCGCCGCCGACAATCACAATTTTTTTCAATGGCGTAGTCAACGTGACCCCCTTAAATTTATTAACCAATTGTTAATTAATGGTTATTAACATAGCTCTTAATTAACAACAGGTTACAGCAATGAAAATGTTCTTCGCTATTGAGAATAACATGAATGGTGCATTGGTCATACCAAAATTGATGTTAATCAAGTTTTGTTGCTGAAAAGATAGGCGACTTTACCGGGTGAGATCAAAAAACAGAGTTTATTGTTTATTATTTGAGCGAGTTTGTGAGAGTGATATAGAGTGAGGGGTGTTCGGTAGGCCTGATAAGAGGCGCATCAGGCATTGATGCTCGACTGTCGGATGCGGCGTAAACGCCTTATCCGACCCACAGGATCCGGAGCGCATCAGGTACCGGCAAGGTTACCTGATGCGACGAGGGCATTTACCCGAGGGTTTTGAACGCTTTAATGCGCTGTAAATGCGGGGAGATATTCTTGAATTTGTGCGTCTGCTCTTCGTCCCAGACAATCTCGTAATAATGATGCAACTCTTCAGATGTCCGCTGGCTGTTAAGCGCTTCATCATTACGCGACAAAATCACCAGGCAACGATCGCGATTCTTCTCGCGGAAGTTGGTCACACACTTAGTGGCAATATCGGCATACTCTTCCGGGCGATCAATCTTGCCTTCCATGTTCTCATAAGGGAACAAATTAGGGTTGAAGATCACCTGGCGGATATCGCAAAGAAAACCAATCCGTTCCGCCCAGTATCCGCCCAGACCAACGCCGCAAATCAGCGGACGCTCGTCGACGTTCAGTTGCAACATTTTGTCCACTTCTTTGAGCAGATGCTGCATATCATGTTTCGGATGCCGCGTACTGTAGCTTATCAAGCGTACATCCGGGTCAATAAACTGCAATTGTAAGACTTTCTCGTGGTTACCCGGACTGTTAGAGTCAAAACCGTGTAAATAGATAATCATCGCTTCCTCACATAAGCCAGGGTTAGTGACCTGCTTTCTCTTCCTGCCAGCGTTCATGTAACTGATTCAGACGGGCGCTGATCGCTTTCCAGCGAGCCGAGTCCATCAGTTCCTGTCGCGAAAATGAACCTTTATGATACAAACGTGTAACACGTTCTGCCTTGATCGGTGACAGATTATCTAACACGCTGACGGCCCCTTTACGATTATTGCAGACCAGGATCATATCGCAACCTGCGTCCAGTGATGCCTGCCCGCGTTCGGCATAACTGCCCATAATCGCGGCACCTTCCATCGATAAATCGTCAGAGAAAATTACACCGTCAAAACCCAGTTCCTGACGCAAAACGGTTTTCAGCCAGTAGGGAGAACCGCTCGCCGGACGCGGATCAACATCACTGTAGATCACATGTGCAGGCATTATGGCGTCGAGTTTATTTTTGCGGATTAAGGAACTGAAGACCGACATATCTTTAGCACGAATCTCCGCTTGCGGACGTGGATCGCACGGCGTCTCTTTGTGTGAGTCTGCCGTTACTGCACCGTGTCCTGGGAAGTGTTTCCCGGTCGTTTTCATTCCGGCTTCATGCATCCCATCAATAAACCGACTGGCGATTGCCAGGGCTTTTTCTGGGTCGGCATGATAAGAACGCTCGCCAATAGCCGCGCTGATATGTCCTACATCCAGCACTGGCGCAAAGCTGATATCAATATCCATAGCGATCATTTCGCTGGCCATCAGCCAACCCGCCTCTTGCGCCAGTTTGCCGCCCTCTTCCATTCCCAACAGCGCAGCGAATGATTGCGCCGCTGGCAAGCGGGTAAAACCTTCGCGAAAACGCTGGACGCGTCCACCTTCCTGATCTACCGCCACCACCAGATGATTGCGCGATGCTGCGCGGATCTGGCGCACCAGTTCACGCAACTGGGCAGGATCATGATAGTTTCGCGTAAAGAGAATCAGCCCTCCCACCAGCGGATGCGCCAGTATTTCACGCTCTTCCGCGTCCAGTTCGTAACCTTCGACATCCAACATTACTGGACCCACACTGCTCTCCTTATTGTTTTATTAATAGCTGCCGCCAGGTGTCATCGGCCAGCCTGATAAATTGTTGATCGCCGGTTTGTCGCCAGCGGTACTCAAACCACCCTGCTTTGAGCATCAGCAGCCAGGGAAACCATCGCCTGACCTGACGCCATAATTGCGCCGGATAAATCTTCGCGCGAGTGGCATAGTCATTGACCAATTGCCGGTGCTGTTCAGTATTTTCCACCCACACCGCCGCCAGTTCCAGCGCGATATCACCATCCCCTGCATACTCCCAGTCGATGAGTTTTAACCCTGACGCGCTATGCACTAAATTTCCGGCGTGGACATCCATATGCAATGGACTTAAGCGTAAAGGCCGTGGTTCCCGCGCTTTGCGCAGACGTTTTAACATTCGCAGCCAACCCACTGTCCGCCGCGCCGGATCGCTTTGCTGCCAGTACAGTTCCAGTAACGGCAACAGCGTTATTCGCCAGCCAAAACGCGGTTGTTGATGTAGATAATACAGCAAGCCTGCCAGTTCGTTAGTATCCGGCAAATACGTTTTTACCTCGCCGGGCAGATAGTCGACTACCATCCAGTCACGGAGATATAAATGCGGCTTCGGTGCAATGCATGCGGGTAGTTGTGATAAAGCCCGATACTGGCGCAAGAACGCGGACTGCGGCGCATCAGGATCGTGCGGCTGACGCACAACAAAACGCTGGCCCTGGTGTTCAATGAGAAAACTCCCGCCACTAAGCCCACTATTAAACGTCGTGACGGGATGAAACTGCGGGAAAAAGCGCGACAGCAATTCGTCGCGCGTGATGGGATTATTGCTGCGAAACGGCACCTTTACCTGACCAGATAATTTCGCCCGTCTGCACCAGCATCAGCTGCATTTGTAGGGTCGGAGCGTTAACGTTGCCAGAGGCGCTGGAGTACAGCACGTAATGAGCGCCGACATTGCGGGCAATGCCTATGGCTTTACTACGGGTGCCTAAACTATCCTGCGGCGACAAACCTAACTGTTGCTTAGCCATCGACAGCTGCTGGGCGGAAACCAGGGTAAATTTCCCGTTATTAGCCAGCGCATTTCGCAGCGTTTCGGTCGCTTCTGCGGCATTCAGCGAACCGTTAGTACGGTTGTTAACGCTATCAACCAGCAGGACGCTACCCGCAGTCACCCCGTCAGCCCCAAGCATCTTACTGACCATCGGCTGCATTGCGCCATTCCAGTCATAATGGCGAATATGCGGCGCAGGCGGTGCAGTTTGATCTTCGTGCTCAATTGGGCCTGGCTGCTGCGGGATCGTCGGCACCGAGGGCACTGTGGGGACAGGCTGTTGTGGCTCGGCTGGTTGTTCCGGCGCTGGTTTCACTTCTTCT
This sequence comes from Shigella dysenteriae, assembly GCF_022354085.1. Lineage (NCBI taxonomy): Bacteria > Pseudomonadati > Pseudomonadota > Gammaproteobacteria > Enterobacterales > Enterobacteriaceae > Shigella > Shigella dysenteriae. Next base: position 1,991,802 of record NZ_CP055055.1, on the reverse strand, counting down.
ACCGGTGCAGGTTCACGTTGCCCCACACACCCGGCGAGAAACATCGCCAGCGCGGTAATCAAGGCGTAGCGACTCATTTTTGTCATCAAGATTCACCCCTTACAAATATAGATAAAGTCTGACTTTGTGCGCCCCCAGAAAATTGGCGCTGCCGTACAGCGTTACCGCCGAATGTGCGGGAATGGTAACGCTGCGTGGCCTTTCCAGAGGATGCATCTCCAGCCCTCTGGCGTCATACCAGTAAAAACGATAATGAACGGTAACGGGTTCTTGCCTTTCGTTATAAAGCGTTGAGGATGCTGAAGGTTGAATATCAGACGTCGAAAGGACGGGCTTTTCTGCACTGATGCCCGCAGCCAATAAAGATGACTCCATCACCAGCGATTGCTCATCATTCACCGGAATTTCCGGATGTGAACGACAGCCCACCAGCAGTAACAACGCCAGAGACACCAGCCCAAAGCATCCTTTTCTCATCGTTACAGACCTTTATGCGCCAGCATTGGTCCCAGCGGACGGCCACCCAACAAGTGCATATGGATGTGGTAAACCTCTTGTCCGCCATGGCGGTTGGTATTCATGATCAGACGATAACCATCTTCGGCAATACCTTCTTGCTCAGCAATTTTTGCCGCTACGGTGATCATGCGTCCCAGCGCCTGCTCATGCTCAGCTGACACGTCGTTCACAGTCGGAATGAGGATATTCGGAATGATCAGAATATGCGTTGGCGCTTGCGGCGAAATATCGCGAAACGCCGTTACCAGATCATCCTGGTAGACGATATCGGAGGGGATCTCACGACGAATAATTTTGCTGAATATAGTTTCTTCTGCCACGACATTTTCCTTTTTCAAATAGCCATGCGTTGCGCCATGCTACGCCGCGCCACACTGCGAGTATAGAGTATGGTCGAGTTAAACCTGCTCTTTCAACCTTAACTCACGATTTCTTAAGCAAAAAATCGTTTTGCTGCCGTATATATCGCCATTATTCCCATTTCTGCCTGCGAATGCGCTGAAAAGACATTCTCTGTTTGGTTTACACGTCAAATATGAATGCGTATATTTCTCATTTGCATTTACATACAAAATTATTCGCACACTAAATATAACCGCTCATCACCCTCCTCCGGCATGAGCCTGACGACAACATAAACCAAGAGATTTCAAATGCTTTCAACACAATTTAACAGGGATAATCAACATCAAGCCATCATCAAACCGTCACTCCTTGCCGGTTGCATAGCACTGGCACTATTACCTTCCGCCTCTTTTGCTGCACCAGCCACTGAAGAAACGGTGATTGTTGAGGGTTCAGCCACAGCTCCAGATGATGGCGAAAATGATTACAGCGTAACGTCTACCTCTGCGGGTACCAAAATGCAGATGACTCAACGTGATATTCCTCAGTCGGTCACTATTGTTAGCCAGCAGCGGATGGAAGATCAGCAGTTACAAACGCTGGGCGAAGTGATGGAAAACACACTGGGGATCAGCAAAAGTCAGGCGGATTCCGATCGTGCTCTTTATTATTCCCGCGGATTCCAGATCGATAACTATATGGTTGATGGTATCCCCACCTATTTTGAATCGCGCTGGAATCTGGGCGACGCACTTTCTGATATGGCACTGTTTGAACGCGTAGAAGTAGTGCGTGGCGCGACAGGACTCATGACCGGGACGGGTAATCCATCTGCGGCAATTAATATGGTTCGAAAACACGCGACCAGTCGTGAATTTAAAGGCGATGTCTCGGCGGAATACGGTAGCTGGAACAAAGAACGGTATGTGGCGGATTTACAAAGCCCACTCACCGAAGACGGTAAAATCCGCGCGCGAATTGTCGGCGGCTACCAGAATAACGACTCATGGCTGGACCGCTACAACAGTGAAAAGACCTTCTTCTCGGGCATTGTCGATGCTGATTTAGGCGATCTTACGACGCTTTCAGCCGGTTACGAATATCAGCGCATTGATGTTAATAGCCCAACCTGGGGCGGTTTACCGCGCTGGAATACTGATGGCAGCAGCAACAGTTACGATCGTGCACGCAGTACCGCACCTGACTGGGCGTACAACGATAAAGAGATCAACAAGGTCTTTATGACCCTGAAGCAGCGGTTTGCTGATACCTGGCAAGCGACACTGAATGCCACCCACTCTGAAGTCGAATTTGACAGCAAAATGATGTATGTCGATGCCTATGTAAACAAAGCGGATGGTATGCTGGTTGGGCCATACAGTAATTATGGACCTGGCTTTGATTATGTCGGCGGCACCGGTTGGAACAGTGGCAAACGTAAAGTTGATGCGCTGGATTTGTTCGCTGACGGTAGTTATGAATTGTTTGGTCGTCAGCACAATCTAATGTTTGGTGGCAGTTACAGCAAACAAAACAATCGTTACTTCAGTTCATGGGCCAACATCTTCCCGGATGAAATTGGCAGTTTCTACAACTTTAATGGCAATTTCCCACAAACCGACTGGTCACCACAGAGCCTGGCGCAGGACGATACCACACATATGAAATCGTTATATGCTGCCACTCGTGTCACCCTTGCCGATCCGCTGCATCTGATCCTCGGCGCACGTTATACCAACTGGCGGGTTGATGCGCTGACTTACAGCATGGAGAAAAACCACACCACGCCTTACGCTGGTCTGGTGTTTGACATCAATGACAACTGGTCGACCTACGCCAGCTATACCTCTATTTTCCAGCCGCAAAATGATCGTGACAGTTCAGGCAAATATCTGGCTCCAATCACCGGTAACAACTACGAGCTGGGTCTGAAATCGGACTGGATGAATAGCCGTCTGACCACCACGTTAGCCATCTTCCGTATTGAGCAGGATAATGTCGCTCAGTCCACCGGTACACCTATCCCCGGCAGCAACGGCGAAACCGCCTATAAAGCGGTGGATGGGACAGTCAGTAAAGGTGTGGAATTTGAACTCAACGGCGCAATTACCGACAACTGGCAGCTGACATTTGGCGCAACGCGCTATATTGCAGAGGATAACGAAGGAAACGCCGTTAATCCTAATCTGCCTCGCACCACGGTTAAAATGTTCACCAGCTACCGGTTGCCTGTCATGCCAGAGTTGACGGTCGGCGGTGGTGTTAACTGGCAAAATCGCGTGTATACCGACACCGTGACACCGTATGGCACCTTCCGCGCCGAGCAAGGTAGCTACGCGCTGGTGGATCTCTTCACCCGCTACCAGGTGACGAAAAACTTCTCGTTACAGGGGAACGTCAATAACCTGTTCGACAAAACCTACGATACCAACGTGGAAGGTTCTATCGTCTACGGCGCACCGCGTAATTTCAGCATTACCGGCACGTATCAATTCTGAATAACACCTGTAAAAAAGGCAGCCATCTGGCTGCCTTAGTCTCCCCAACGTCTTACGGATTAGTGGTTACGGATGTACTCATCCATCTCGGTTTTCAGGTTATCGGATTTAGTACCGAAAATCGCCTGAACACCAGAACCAGCAACCACTACGCCCGCTGCGCCCAGTTTCTTCAGGCCGGCCTGATCCACTTTAGACACATCAGCAACGCTGACGCGCAGACGGGTAATACATGCGTCGAGGTTAGTAATGTTTTCTTTACCACCAAATGCAGCAACCAGAGCCGGTGCCATTTCGCTGGTACCTGTCGCTTTTGCATCTTCAGTCGCGTCTTCACGACCCGGCGTTTTCAGATCCAGTGCTTTAATCAGCACGCGGAAGATGGTGTAGTAAACAATTGCATAACCGATACCGACGATCGGGAACAACCACAGTTTGCTGCTGTTACCAGACAGAACAATGAAGTCGATAAGACCGTGCGAGAACGACGTACCGTCACGCATCCCCAGAAGAATACAGATTGGGAATGCCAGGCCTGCCAGAATCGCGTGGATGATGTACAGGATCGGCGCAACGAACATGAAGGAGAACTCGATCGGCTCGGTGATACCGGTCAGGAACGAGGTCAGCGCCGCGGAGATCATAATACCGCCCACTTTCGCGCGGTTTTCTGGTTTAGCAGAGTGCCAGATAGCAATTGCGGCAGCTGGCAGACCGTACATTTTGAACAGGAAGCCACCAGACAGTTTACCCGCAGTCGGGTCACCCGCCATATAACGCGGAATGTCGCCGTGGAAAACCTGACCTGCTGCGTTGGTGTATTCACCAATCTGCATCTGGAAAGGTACGTTCCAGATGTGGTGCAGACCAAACGGTACCAGGCAACGTTCGATGAAACCGTAAATGCCAAACGCAACTACCGGGTTCTGGTAAGCAGCCCACTGAGAGAAGGTCTGGATTGCAGAACCAATCGGCGGCCAAATGAAGGACAGCACAACGCCAGTAAAGATGGCAGCCAGGCCAGAAATGATCGGCACAAAGCGTTTACCGGCAAAGAAGCCAAGATACTCAGGCAGCTTAATACGGTAGAAACGGTTAAACATGTACGCTGCGATCGCACCGGAGATAATCCCTCCGAGTACGCCAGTATCCGCCAGGTGTTTAGAGGCGATTTCTTCAGCAGGTAAATGCAGTACCAGTGGCGCAACCACGGCCATGGTTTTAACCATGATGCCATAGGCAACAACTGCGGCCAGCGCGGATACGCCATCGTTATTGGTAAAGCCGAGGGCGACACCGATCGCAAAAATCAGTGGCATGTTTGCAAAGACGGAACCGCCTGCTTCTGCCATAACATGCGATACAACGGCGGGCAGCCAGCTGAAATTCGCGGAACCGACGCCCAGCAGAATACCTGCGATAGGCAGTACGGATACCGGCAGCATCAGCGATTTACCGACCTTTTGCAGGTTAGCAAATGCATTCTTAAACATAATTGAGAGTGCTCCTGAGTATGGGTGCTTTTTTTACGTTCTCACGCGTGGCAAGGGGGGAGAGCCTCGCCGTGTACAGGGCATCTAAGCGCCCTTTATTTATTACACAGAGTAAAATAATTCAGTGCCAATTTGTTTGACGGCTATCACGTTTCAACTTCAGATCATTGGAGAAGTTGCACATTTTGACAAAACATATGTCACAATATTTCAAACGTGGTTATTCACCGCCCAATTTTCGGCGGTGAACTTTACTCGTTTTAGCCATTAATTACGAGCTTTAAAAAAACTCATTCAACGGATGGATTGAAGGCGGGAAGCGTCGATGTGAAACAGACGGGCGAAGTTATCGGTGGTTACCTGCGCCAGTTCTTCAACGGCAACACCTTTCAACACAGCCATGTATTCTGCAACGTCACGAACCATCGCAGGTTGATTCTCTTTTCCTCGATGCGGCACCGGCGCAAGGTAAGGTGAGTCAGTTTCCACCAGTAACCGATCCAGGGGGACATAACGCGCAGCATCGCGCAGTTGCTCCGCATTACGGAAGGTCACAATGCCGGAAAAGGAGATGTAAAATCCGAGATCCAGTAATTTGCCCGCCGTTTCTCTGTCCTCTGTAAAACAGTGTAGTACGCCACCGCAATCCGTCACTTTTTCTTCGCGCAGAATTGCCAGCGTATCGGCGCGGGCGTCACGGGTATGGACGATAACCGGCTTGTTCAGTTCACGACCAATCTGGATATGATGGATGAAGGACTCTTGCTGACGTACTTTAGTTTCCGGTGTGTAATAATAATCCAGCCCGGTTTCACCCAGCGCTACAACACCCTCTTCTGCCGCCAGACGGCGTAAATCTTCTACATCGTAGGGATCATTCTGGTTGAGTGGATGCACGCCACAAGAAAATACGACGTTGTCACGTTCGCCTACCAGATCCCGCATGTGTAAATAACCCGGTAATGTTGTGGCGACTGCCAGACAAAATTTCACATCGCGTGCGGCGGCTTTCGCCAGAACGTCATCCACGTCCTTATGCAAAGATTCATAATCCAGACCATCGAGATGGCAGTGTGAGTCGACTAAAAACATGATGTCTCTCTTAAAGATGAGGAACCGGTAGCACAACGCCCGGTTGCAGGTAATGCTCAATACGCAGTAAAAGATCGGTGATGAGAAGCTCGCGGTTGATGCCTGTGACAGACATTAACTGTTCACGAATGTGGCAAACATCCCCCAGTATAGCCTGCAGGCGCGAGGGAGAAAGATGGTTTGCCAGTTCGACGACCAGGCCCGGCACATCAACATTGGTCACCTGCGCAGCACCATGATGGCGTTTTAGCGCATCCATCAGCAACGTTGCCAGCCAGTGCAAACGCGCCGGAGCTTGTTCATGATTAAGGGCCGCCAGCAGCGAATACCAGTCGCCCGATGGCACGCTATATGCCAACGCCTGACACAATGTTTCACGAGCCTGCCAGTTATCTCCCTGAAACAACGCCAGTGCCGCGCCAGGCGAACCGGCGCTTAAGCGCAATGCGGCAAGTAATGCATCCTGTGACATTGTCACTTCGCGTGAAAGCCAGGTCACGGCGTACTGTTCCGGCGGCGGCGCAAGGTAATGTAACCGACAACGACTACGTAATGTTGCCAGTAAACGTTCAGGCTCGCGGGTAGCCAGGAAAAACCAGGTTTCTGCTGGTGGCTCTTCAAGCGTTTTCAGCAATGCGTTAGCCGCGGCGTCGGTCAGTAAGGCAGCATCGGTTACCCAGACAACTTTCGCACCACCTAAGCGTGCGTGCTCATTCAGCTTTTCGGTGACCTCACGTACCGCATCAATGCCCAGCGTATTTTTCCCTTTTTCGGGAGCCAGGGTGTAGTAATCGGGATGCGTGCCAGCCTGCATCAACTGACATCCACGACAGTGACCGCAACTTTTGTGGCCCTGCGGTTGTTGGCAGAGTAAATAACGGCTCAGGGCGTAGATTAAAGCATCATCGCCCATGCCCGGTAACGCCTGAATGAGTAGCGCATGGTGACCTCTTCCGGCCTGATAGCTGGCTACCAGTTTTTCGAAATCAGGTCGTAACCATGGATACCATCTCATGCGTCCAACTCCTTCACCCAGTGGGTCACGGTAGTGCGGATTGCATCCATCACGGCCTCCAGCGGCTGGGTGGCATCAATGGTATGAATACTTTTATCTTGTGCAGCCAGTTCCAGATAGCGGGCGCGGGTGCGATTAAAGAAATCGAAAGACTCTTGCTCAATACGATCCAGCTCGCCGCGCGCACGCGCGCGTTTTAAGCCAACTTCCGGGGTAACATCGAGATAGAGCGTTAAGTCGGGGCGAAAATCCCCGAGAACAGCATCACGCAGTGTTGCCAGCATATGTTGGTCAATACCACGTCCTCCGCCCTGATACGCCTGAGTGGAGAGATCGTGGCGATCGCCAATCACCCAGGTGCCGTTAGCCAGAGCTGGTTTGATGACCGTTTCTACCAGTTGAACGCGCGCGGCATAAAACATCAGAACTTCGGCTTTATCGGTAATGACTTCATCGCCTACCGATTTGATATCCAGCACCAGGCTTCTTAACTTTTCGGCAAGTTGCGTACCGCCAGGTTCCCGAGTGAAAACCATGTCGCGGATACCCAGTTGCTCAAGCGTCTCAACCACCACATTACGCGCGGTAGTTTTGCCTGCGCCTTCCAGCCCCTCAATGACGATATACTTACTGCGCATTTTTTTCCTTAAGCACTTTCAGATAATCCTGCACAGACTTGTTATGGCTGGCAAGATTGGTATTAAACGTGTGACCACCTTTACCATCGGCCACAAAATAGAGATACGGCGTTTTTGCCGGATGCGCAGCAGCCTTCAGCGAATCCGCCCCCGGCGTAGCTATCGCACCCGGCGGCAAACCGGTAATGGTATAGGTGTTATACGCTGTCGGCGTTTCCAGGTCTGCACGAGAAAGTTTGCCATTATAACGCTCTCCCATCCCGTAAATCACGGTTGGGTCGGTCTGCAGGCGCATACCAATGCGTAAACGGTTGATAAATACCGAGGCAACCTGATCGCGTTCACTGGCAACGGCGGTTTCTTTTTCGATAATTGATGCCATCGTCACCAGCTGATTTTTATCTTTATAAGGCAGACCGTCCGCACGCCCTTCCCAGGCGCTATCGACCGCTTTCACCATTTTCTTGTGCGCTCGCTTGAGTAACGCGACATCGGTGGTATTGGCGGTATACATCCAGGTGTCTGGCCAGAACCAACCTTCAATCCACTCCGGGTTTTCCAGTTCAAGTGCCTGCGCTACGGTGGCGTACTTATCGTCACTCAGCGTGTGCTTGATATACGGAGCCTCACGCAATTGCTTGAGGTAGTCGCTCAGACGCATCCCTTCTACCAGTCGCAGCGGGAACTGTGCTTCTTTACCGCTTTCCAACAATTTCAGCATCTCGCGCACGGTCATCTGCGGTGTAAAGCGGTAAGTCCCGGCTTTAAAGTGAGAAAGATCCGGTTCGATACGCAGCAGCCATTGAAAAACCCGTGGGCGATTGATGATCTTATCAGCATAAAGCTGTTCACCGAGCGCCAGACGTCCGGTCCCTGGCTTCAGGGTAAATATCGTCTCTTCTTTGATAAGCAATTTGCTGTCGGCAAGATGGCGAACCTTCCAGACGCCCACACCAGCGGCGATACCCAGTACCACCAGCAATAACAAGATTATCAATAACACTTTTTTCATGACTAATTCGGGCGCTCACAAAGTGGGGCTAAATATTCATATAACGTTGCTGACGAAAAGGAGACATCGCCACAGGCACGTACGGGCATCACTGGCATTAACGCATTACAAATAACCATCTCATCTGCCTGCAACGCCTCTTCCAGAGAAGCTTGCACTTCGACAAGCTGATAAGAGGATTGTGCCAGCAAACGGATACAGAATTGTCGCATAATGCCGTTAACACCTGCCTGATCCAGTCGCGGCGTATAAACTACGTTGCCCTTCCGCCAGAACAAATTAGCCGCACAGCATTCCGTAACCCACCCTTCGCTGTCAAGGACCAGCGCCTCATCAGCGTTTGTCTGCTCAAGATGAGAGCGAATCAATACTTGCTCAAGACGATTGAGATGTTTAATACCTGCAAGATGAGGATTGCGCCCCAGCCGCACCGGGCTTAGCGCCAACGTCATCCCCTCGTTACGCAAACGGTCGTAATGTGCAGGATAAGCCGTAACGGAGAGAATCCGCGTTGCCGGTCCACTGTTCAATGTGCTGTACCCTCGCCCGCCACTACCGCGACTGATCACGACTTTCAGTACACCATTTTGCTGTTCTGCTGCCAGCGTTTTCATCTCTTGTTCAAGCTGTGGCCAGAAGTCACAGGAAATCATCAACCGCTGACAAGCATCCTGTAGTCGCTGGATATGCGCCGATAACAAACTGACTTTACCGTCGATAACTCTGGCGGTGGTAAAACAACCATCACCAAACTGCGTTGCCCGATCGCTTACTGCCAGCGATTCCTGCTTATAACCGTTAATTAAGAACATACCGGCTCCTTATCAGAGAATTGTTAGTGTGGCAGCATGTTCACTACGGAACAAGTCGGAATAAAAGCTAAGAAAAAAGGCCCGCAAGCGGACCTTTTATAAGGGTGGAAAATGACAACTTAGATCTTTTTAAAGATCAAAGAACCATTAGTGCCACCGAAGCCGAAGGAGTTACACAGCGTGTATTCCATTCCGCTGACCTGACGTGCTTCATGCGGTACGAAATCCAGATCGCAACCTTCATCCGGGTTATCCAGGTTGATGGTTGGCGGAACAGCCTGATCGCGCAGCGCCAGGATGGAGTAGATAGATTCTACTGCACCCGCCGCACCTAACAGATGACCGGTCATAGATTTCGTGGAGCTTACCAACACACGGCTTGCAGCTTCACCGAAGATGGTTTTCACCGCCTGCGCTTCAGCTTTATCGCCAGCCGGCGTAGAAGTACCGTGCGCGTTAACGTAGCCAATCTGACTCGCTTCAATGCCTGCATCACGCAGAGCATTTGCCATTGCCAGAGCTGCGCCTGCGCCATTTTCTGGCGGTGACGTCATATGATAAGCATCGCTGCTCATACCAAAGCCGACGAGTTCAGCGTAAATTTTCGCACCGCGTTTTTTCGCGTGTTCGTACTCTTCAAGTACCAGCATACCGGCACCATCGCCCAGTACGAAGCCATCACGCTCTTTATCCCACGGGCGGCTCGCCGCTTGCGGGTTATCATTGCGGGTAGATAATGCACGTGCCGCGCCAAAACCACCAACACCCAGCGGCGTACTGGCTTTCTCTGCGCCACCTGCAACCATCACGTCAGCATCGCCATACGCGATAATACGCGCAGCATGACCAATGTTGTGCACGCCGGAAGTACAGGCGGTCGCGATAGAGATGCTTGGGCCACGCAGGCCATACATGATAGTCAGATGACCTGCCACCATGTTCACAATCGTTGACGGAACGAAGAATGGGCTGATCTTACGTGGACCACCGTTCATCAGAGATGTGTGGTTTTCTTCGATCAGTCCGAGGCCGCCAATCCCGGAGCCAATTGCGGCACCAATGCGGGTTGCGTTCTCTTCCGTTATTTCAAGGCCAGAATCCTGCATGGCCTGAACGCCAGCGACAATTCCATATTGAATGAAGGCATCCATCTTGCGCTGTTCTTTGCGCGAGATAATGTCCTCACAGTTAAAATCCTTTACTAAGCCAGCAAATTTCGTTGCATAGGCGCTAGTATCGAAATGGTCGATTAGGCTGATGCCACTCTGACCGGCAAGCAGAGCTTTCCAGGTAGACTCTACGGTATTGCCGACAGGAGACAACATGCCCAGTCCGGTCACAACTACACGACGCTTAGACACGTTTGTCCTCCAGGGAGGGAAAAAATGATTCTAGTGGGACAAAAAGATAAAACTCAGGCGGTCGAACGACCGCCTGGAGATGTTCACTTACGCCTGGTGGCCGTTGATGTAATCAATGGCAGCCTGAACGGTGGTGATTTTCTCAGCTTCTTCGTCCGGAATCTCAGTATCAAACTCTTCTTCCAGAGCCATTACCAGCTCAACGGTGTCAAGAGAATCCGCGCCCAGGTCTTCAACGAAAGAAGCATTGTTGGTAACTTCTTCCTGCTTAACGCCCAGCTGTTCGCCGATAATTTTCTTAACGCGTTCTTCGATAGTGCTCATACTCTTAAATTTCCTATCAAAACTCGCTTTCGCGATGGTTTTCGTAGTGTATAAAATGTTGAAAAATTTGCAACTAAATCCCGGCAGGTCTTACCACGATTTTACGTTATTTTGAGGCCTTACCCCCCAATAACGCAAATCATTTTGCACTAATTATTACTCATAACCACGCAGACTGCGCGCAACATGAGCATTTTGTGCAAATCGCGGTCAGACCATGTACATCCCGCCGTTCACATGCAAAGTTTCACCCGTGATGTAAGCTGCTTCGTCGGATGCCAGGAATGCAACCGCGTTGGCGATTTCCTGTGCGCCGCCGAGGCGACCCGCAGGAACCTGCGCCAGGATACCCGCACGCTGGTCATCGCTCAGCGCACGTGTCATGTCCGTTTCAATAAAGCCCGGAGCAACAACGTTTACAGTAATACCGCGTGACGCAACTTCGCGCGCCAGTGATTTACTGAAGCCGATCAAGCCCGCTTTCGCCGCAGCGTAGTTGGCCTGACCGCCATTTCCCATGGTACCAACCACAGAACCGATAGTGATAATACGACCATGACGCTTTTTCATCATAGCGCGCATTACCGCTTTTGACAGACGGAAAACAGATGAAAGGTTGGTTTCGATAATATCGTTCCACTCTTCATCTTTCATTCGCATTAACAGGTTATCACGAGTGATACCGGCATTATTGACCAGGATATCCACTTCACCAAATTCTGCGCGAATTTTTTCCAGAACAGATTCGATAGATGCCGGGTCGGTCACATTCAACATCAGACCTTTGCCGTTAGCACCTAAATAATCACTGATCGCCTGAGCGCCATTTTCACTGGTCGCAGTGCCAATAACTTTCGCGCCACGGGCTGCGAGCGTTTCAGCAATTGCGCGGCCAATTCCGCGGCTTGCACCGGTTACCAGTGCGATTTTTCCTTCAAAATTCATGATTTTCCTCTTTTAAAGCTCGAGCGCCGCTGCCATCGCTGAAGGTTCGTTCAGCGCCGAGGCGGTCAGGGTGTCGACAATGCGTTTCGTCAGGCCAGTTAGCACTTTGCCCGGGCCGACTTCATAGAGATGTTCTACGCCTTGCGCTGCCATGTACTCAACAGACTTCGTCCACTGAACCGGGTTATACAACTGACGTACCAGTGCGTCACGAATGGCATCACCATTGGTTTCGCATTTCACATCAACGTTATTCACAACAGGAACTGTTGGTGCGTTAAAGGTGATTTTCGCTAATTCTACTGCCAGTTTGTCGGCTGCTGGTTTCATCAGCGCACAGTGAGACGGTACGCTCACTGGTAACGGCAGCGCGCGTTTTGCGCCCGCAGCTTTACAGGCAGCGCCAGCACGCTCAACCGCTTCTTTATGACCGGCAATAACCACCTGTCCCGGAGAGTTAAAGTTTACCGGAGAAACGACCTGACCTTCTGCAGCTTCTTCACACGCTTTCGCAATAGACGCATCATCCAGACCGATGATTGCCGCCATAGCGCCAGTGCCTTCCGGTACGGCTTCTTGCATGAACTTACCGCGCATCTCAACCAGACGCACCGCATCAGCGAAATCAATCACGCCAGCGCAAACCAGCGCGGAGTATTCCCCCAGGCTGTGACCGGCCATCATTGCCGGTGCTTTACCGCCCTGCTGCTGCCATACGCGATACAGCGCAACAGATGCAGTCAACAGCGCTGGCTGGGTTTGCCAGGTTTTATTCAGTTCTTCAGCTGGCCCCTGCTGGGTCAGCGCCCACAGGTCGTAGCCCAGCGCCGCAGAAGCTTCAGCAAACGTTTCTTCGACAATTGGATAGCTCGCCGCCATATCAGCCAGCATTCCAACGGTTTGAGAACCCTGTCCAGGGAACACAAATGCAAATTGCGTCATGTTTTAATCCTTATCCTAGAAACGAACCAGCGCGGAGCCCCAGGTGAATCCACCGCCAAAGGCTTCAAGCAGAACCAACTGCCCCGGCTTAATGCGCCCGTCGCGTACAGCTTCATCCAGCGCGCACGGGACAGAGGCCGCAGAGGTATTACCGTGGCGATCCAGCGTCACCACGACATTGTCCATAGACATACCGAGTTTTTTCGCCGTTGCACTGATAATACGCAGGTTAGCCTGATGCGGAACCAGCCAGTCCAGTTGAGAACGGTCAAGATTATTTGCCGCCAGCGTCTCATCAACGATGTGCGCCAGTTCCGTTACCGCAACCTTGAAGACTTCGTTGCCCGCCATCGTCAGATGAATTGAATTCTCTGGATTCACACGGTCAGCATTAGGCAGCGTCAGCAACTCACCATAGCTACCGTCGGCATGCAGATGGGTGGAGATGATTCCCGGCTCTTCAGAGGCAGCCAGCACCGCAGCGCCCGCGCCATCGCCAAAAATAATAATAGTCCCACGATCTGTTGGATCGCAGGTGCGCGCCAGTACATCGGAACCGACGACCAGAGCATACTTCACCGCCCCAGATTTCACGTATTGATCGGCTACGCTTAATGCATAGGTGAAACCTGCGCAGGCTGCTGCAACGTCAAATGCCGGGCAACCTTTAATGCCCAACATGCTTTGAATCTGACAAGCTGCGCTCGGGAAAGCGTGCGTAGCAGAAGTCGTTGCCACAACGATCAGGCCAATCTGGTCTTTCTCAATGCCCGCCATCTCAATTGCGCGTGTCGCCGCTTCAAAGCCCATGGTTGAAACGGTTTCGTTTGGCGCGGCAATGTGGCGTTCGCGGATACCGGTACGAGTGACAATCCACTCGTCAGAGGTGTCCACCATTTTTTCCAAATCGGCGTTTGTCCGCACTTGTTCGGGCAGATAGCTGCCAGTACCAATAATCTTCGTATACATGTACGCTCAGTCACTTTTCGGTTATATACCGTCACTTGCAAACTGCGAGTTCGCTGGCAGCGTCCTGCTACCGCAGAGTTCCGCTTTTGCCACCGTCCAGCAGCTCAAAACCAGCTGGGTATACAGATTCCAGGCGAGCGGCAATTCGCTGAGGAACTTGTCGCTGCACCGCCTGCACTGCCTGTTCAATCGCGACCGCAAAAGCTCGCTGATTGGCTGCACCATGACTTTTTATCACCGTGCCGCGCAATCCTAACAGACAGGCGCCGTTATACTGGTCGGGGTTGAGGTGACTGAATCGCCTCGTCAGGCTCTTTTGTAGCCAACGCTTTAATAACAGTAGCCACCACGACCGTTTTTTCCCTTCACCCTGAGATTTCAGCAGAGAAAGGAACATCCTGACAACACCTTCCATCGTCTTTAATGTGACATTTCCTGTAAAGCCGTCACAAACCAGCACATCTGTCTTGCCAGTTAACAACTCATTGGCTTCAAGATAGCCGATATAATTGATAGAAGGGATTGTTTTAAGCACCGCTGAGGCATCCCGAATACTATCGAGACCCTTTACTTCTTCTTCACCAATATTGAGCAACGCCACGCGAGGATTGGGAATTTCCACCACCTCTTCAGCCAGGACTGAGCCCATAATGGCAAATTGCACCAACATTGTGCTGTCACAATCGACGTTGGCCCCTAAGTCAAGGACCACCGTTTTGCCCTTTTGCTGATGTGGTAATACCGTCACCAGCGCCGGACGCTCAATCCCCTCCAGGGGCTTGAGTAATAATTTTGCCAGCCCCATCAGTGCCCCGGTATTACCGGCACTGACACAGGCTTGCGCTCGACCTTCTTTCACCAGCTCCAGGGCCACGCGCATTGAACTCCCACGACTGGCGCGGATAGCTTGCGAAGGCCGGGCATCACTGGCGATAACTGACTGCGCAGGAATTATCTGCAGACGCGAACGTTGTTCAAAGTCAGCTTTAGCAAGTAATGGCGTGATGGCGTCGGGATTGCCGACTAAAAGAAGAGTGAGTTGCGAATTAGAATTCAGTGCCTGCAATGCTGCAGGCACTGTCACGGAAGGGCCAAAATCCCCTCCCATGACATCTAACGCCAGGGTTAGACGTGTCAAGGTATCGTCGCCGCCCGGTTTGGTCTTTCCCCAGTTGCCTGGGGAAAATCCTCACTAAGCTTCATCACGCAGACGCGTGATTACTTAGCGATGACCTTGCGGCCGCGGTAGTAACCGTCGGCAGTGATGTGGTGACGCAGGTGTTTTTCACCAGAAGTTTTGTCTACAGACAGGCTGGTGACTGCGGTCAGCGCGTCATGGGAACGACGCATGCCACGTTTGGAACGGGTTGGTTTATTCTGTTGTACGGCCATGGACCTTACTCCTCAATTACGGTTTATCCCCGATCCAACGGGGAGCACCAATTACTTACGCTTTAAGCTGGCTAATACGGCAAATGGGTTTGGCTTTTGCGCTTCTTCAGGCAGTTCACCAAAGACCATGTCCGCTTCGGACACTTCACAGTGTTCAGAATCATGCACCGGAACTACCGGCAAGGCGAGGATGATTTCATCTTCAACCATTGCAAGCAGATCGATTTCACCGAATTCGTTAACCTCAATCGGTTCATACGCTTCCGGCAGTGCTTCAGCCTGTTCGTCTGAACGCACAGGACTAAAACAATACGTTGTGTAGACCTGATGAGTAAACGGCTTCCCGCAACGCTGACACTCGAGCGTTACCGTCACCTTCGCATCGCCGTTTAACACTGCGAGACGTTGGTTATCGATAGCGAACGACATGGAGCATTCCACATCACTGTCCACACTGACTACGGATTCGGCGACGCGCTCAACCTGATCAGGGGTATAGATACCCTGGTAATCAAGGCGTTTTTGAGCCGTACGAACCGGATCGAGAGTCAGGGGTAATTTTACCTTTTGCATAGGGCGCGCATATTAACTTTGTAACGTCATAGAGTCAAAGAAAAAGGCAGCCTGTGGTTGCCTTTTGCCAATAATTCGCACACATTGCGGGTTACTGCTTTATTTTCGTTCAGTGCTGATAACGAACATCAACCTGCAAAACGAAGCGCATAGTTTAAAATGGCTATCATCAATACGCTATATCTGATGGAAAAAAATATGCCTAAACTTATTTTAGCCTCCACCTCGCCCTGGCGTCGCGCTCTTCTGGAAAAACTGCAAATCTCTTTTGAATGTGCAGCACCCGAGGTCGACGAAACTCCACACAGCGACGAATCACCGCGACAGTTGGTGCTTCGACTGGCACAAGAAAAAGCGCAATCTCTGGCGTCACGTTATCCGGATCATTTAATTATTGGTTCAGACCAGGTATGTGTTCTTGATGGCGAAATCACCGGTAAACCGTTAACGGAAGAAAATGCCCGTCTGCAATTACGCAAAGCCAGCGGCAATATCGTCACCTTCTATACTGGACTGGCGTTGTTTAATTCGGCGAATGGGCATCTACAAACAGAAGTGGAGCCTTTTGACGTCCATTTCCGTCACCTGAGCGAGGCGGAGATTGATAATTACGTGCGTAAAGAGCATCCCCTGCACTGCGCGGGTAGCTTTAAGAGTGAAGGATTTGGCATTACGCTGTTTGAGCGTTTAGAGGGGCGTGACCCTAACACGCTGGTTGGTTTACCGCTAATCGCGCTGTGTCAGATGTTACGTCGGGAAGGGAAAAACCCGCTGATGGGATAGTTTTTTACGCCGGATGCGGTTACGTCGCATCCGGCAATCGGTGCTGGCGGCCTGATGCGGCGTAAACGCCTTATCAGGCCAACCGCCCATTATCAGGTTTATATGCTTGTATTAGCGCGCGTTACGCAGCTTTTGCAAACAACGCTTCAAACCTTCATCCATCGGCGCTTCGATACGCATCACCTCACCGGTCCCCGGATGAGTAAACTTCAACGCTGCAGCGTGCAGGAACAGGCGATTTAATCCCGTGCCTGCTTCAGTGAGCTGTCTGTCAAATTCACGGTCACCGTAGCGATCGTCAAAGGCAATCGGATGACCCGCATATTGTGTATGCACACGGATCTGATGAGTACGCCCTGTTACCGGGCTACAACGCACCAGGGTGGCAAATGCATAGCGTTCTTCCACTTTAAAGCGTGTTTCCGACGGTTTGCCTTCCTGACTGACACGCACGATACGTTCGCCGCTTTGCAGAATATTTTTCAATAACGGCGCTTGAACGCTCTTCACATGCGACTGCCACTGACCGCGCACCAGCGCCAGGTAATCTTTTTGCATTCCTTTTTCACGTAATTGCTCATGCAGAGAACGCAACGCCGAGCGTTTTTTCGCTACCAGCAACACACCTGAAGTGTCCCGGTCGAGACGATGAACCAGTTCAAGGAACCGCGCTTCCGGGCGCAACGCCCGCAAACCTTCGATAACGCCGAAGCTTAAACCACTGCCGCCATGTACCGCCGTACCGGAAGGTTTATTCAGCACCAGGATATGATCATCTTCATATAAGATGACGTCCGCCAGCGCCGCCACCTTTTGCAGATGTGGCGAAACCGCCTCTTCTTCCCGCTCAGCAACGCGAACCGGTGGGATACGCACCTCATCACCCGCTTCGAGTTTATATTCAGGCTTAATACGTTTTTTGTTCACCCGCACTTCGCCTTTACGCAAAATACGGTAAATCATACTTTTTGGTACGCCTTTCAATTGGGTACGCAAAAAGTTATCGATACGTTGCCCCGCTTCGTCAGCGGTGATAGCAACAATTTTTACGGATGGAGTCTCTGTTTTCATGGTGGGCGATTCTAATTAGCCAACAGGATTCGCGCCACTCATTTTTCTATGCTTATATTTAGTTTTGCACCTTATTACTTCACTACGTGCTCACTTTATTGATGGTTATTAAACCAATCACCAGCAAGAAGTGAAAAAACTGTGAGTAAGCGGGTGATAAATGGTAAAAGTCATCTTGCTATAACAAGGCTTGCAGTGGAATAATGAGGCCGTTTCCGTGTCCATCCTTGTTAAAACAAGAAATTTTACGGAATAACCCATTTTGCCCGACCGATCATCCACGCAGCAATGGCGTAAGACGTATTGATCTTTCAGGCAGTTAGCGGGCTGCGGGTTGCAGTCCTTACCGGTAGATGGAAATATTTCTGGAGAGTAATACCCAGTCTGTTTCTTTGATAATTGCGCTGTTTTTCCGCATGAAAAACGGGCAACCGACACTCTGCGCCTCTTTGAGCTGACGATAACCGTGAGGTTGGCGACGCGACTAGACACGAGGCCATCGGTTCACACCCGGAAAGGCGTTACTTTGCCCGCAGCTTAGTCGTCAATGTAAGAATAATGAGTAAGTTACGATGAAAAGAATGTTAATCAACGCAACTCAGCAGGAAGAGTTGCGCGTTGCCCTTGTAGATGGGCAGCGTCTGTATGACCTGGATATCGAAAGTCCAGGGCACGAGCAGAAAAAGGCAAACATCTACAAAGGTAAAATCACCCGCATTGAACCGAGTCTGGAAGCTGCTTTTGTTGATTACGGCGCTGAACGTCACGGTTTCCTCCCACTAAAAGAAATTGCCCGCGAATATTTCCCTGCTAACTACAGTGCTCATGGTCGTCCCAACATTAAAGATGTGTTGCGTGAAGGTCAGGAAGTCATTGTTCAGATCGATAAAGAAGAGCGCGGCAACAAAGGCGCGGCATTAACCACCTTTATCAGTCTGGCGGGTAGCTATCTGGTTCTGATGCCGAACAACCCGCGCGCGGGTGGCATTTCTCGCCGTATCGAAGGCGACGACCGTACCGAATTAAAAGAAGCACTGGCAAGCCTTGAACTGCCGGAAGGCATGGGGCTTATCGTGCGCACCGCTGGCGTCGGCAAATCTGCTGAGGCGCTGCAATGGGATTTAAGCTTCCGTCTGAAACACTGGGAAGCCATCAAAAAAGCCGCTGAAAGCCGCCCGGCTCCGTTCCTGATTCATCAGGAGAGCAACGTAATCGTTCGCGCATTCCGCGATTACTTACGTCAGGACATCGGCGAAATCCTTATCGATAACCCGAAAGTGCTCGAACTGGCACGTCAGCATATCGCTGCATTAGGTCGCCCGGATTTCAGCAGCAAAATCAAACTGTACACCGGCGAGATCCCGCTGTTCAGCCACTACCAGATCGAGTCGCAGATCGAATCCGCCTTCCAGCGTGAAGTCCGTCTGCCGTCCGGTGGTTCCATTGTTATCGACAGCACCGAAGCGTTAACCGCCATCGACATCAACTCCGCACGCGCGACCCGCGGCGGCGATATCGAAGAAACTGCGTTTAACACCAACCTCGAAGCTGCCGATGAGATTGCTCGTCAGCTGCGCCTGCGTGACCTCGGCGGCCTGATTGTTATCGACTTCATCGACATGACGCCTGTACGCCACCAGCGTGCGGTAGAAAACCGTCTGCGTGAAGCGGTGCGTCAGGACCGTGCGCGTATTCAAATCAGCCATATTTCTCGCTTTGGCCTGCTGGAAATGTCTCGTCAGCGCCTGAGCCCATCACTGGGTGAATCCAGTCATCACGTTTGTCCGCGTTGTTCTGGTACTGGCACCGTGCGTGACAACGAATCGCTGTCGCTCTCTATTCTGCGTCTGATCGAAGAAGAAGCGCTGAAAGAGAACACCCAGGAAGTTCACGCCATTGTTCCTGTGCCAATCGCTTCTTACCTGCTGAATGAAAAACGTTCTGCGGTAAATGCCATTGAAACTCGTCAGGACGGTGTGCGCTGTGTAATTGTGCCAAACGATCAGATGGAAACCCCGCACTACCACGTGCTGCGCGTGCGTAAAGGGGAAGAAACCCCAACCTTAAGCTACATGCTGCCGAAGCTGCATGAAGAAGCGATGGCGCTGCCGTCTGAAGAAGAGTTCGCTGAACGTAAGCGTCCGGAACAACCTGCGCTGGCAACCTTTGCCATGCCGGATGTGCCGCCAGCGCCAACGCCAGCTGAACCTGCCGCGCCTGTTGTAGCCCCAGCACCGAAAGCTGCACCGGCAACACCAGCAACTCCTGCACAACCAGGGCTGTTGAGCCGCTTCTTCGGCGCACTGAAAGCGCTGTTCAGCGGTAGTGAAGAAACCAAACCGACCGAGCAACCAGCACCGAAAGCAGAAGCGAAACCGGAACGTCAACAGGATTGTCGCAAGCCTCGTCAGAACAACCGCCGTGACCGTAATGAGCGCCGCGACACCCGTAGTGAACGTACTGAAGGCAGCGATAATCGCGAAGAAAACCGTCGTAATCGTCGCCAGGCACAGCAGCAGACTGCCGAGACGCGTGAGAGCCGTCAGCAGGCTGAGGTAACGGAAAAAGCGCGTACCGCCGACGAGCAGCAAGCGCCGCGTCGTGAACGTAGCCGCCGCCGTAACGATGATAAACGTCAGGCGCAACAAGAAGCGAAGGCGCTGAATGTTGAAGAGCAATCTGTTCAGGAAACCGAACAGGAAGAACGCGTACGTCCGGTTCAGCCGCGTCGTAAACAGCGTCAGCTCAATCAGAAAGTGCGTTACGAGCAAAGCGTAGCCGAAGAAGCGGTAGTCGCACCGGTGGTTGAAGAAACTGTCGCTGCCGAACCAATTGTTCAGGAAACGCCAGCTCCACGCACAGAACTGGTGAAAGTCCCGCTGCCAGTCGTAGCGCAAACTGCACCAGAACAGCAAGAAGAGAACAATGCTGATAACCGTGACAACGGTGGCATGCCGCGTCGTTCTCGCCGCTCGCCTCGTCACCTGCGCGTGAGTGGTCAGCGTCGTCGTCGCTATCGTGACGAGCGTTATCCAACCCAATCGCCAATGCCGTTGACCGTAGCGTGCGCGTCTCCGGAACTGGCCTCTGGCAAAGTCTGGATCCGCTATCCAATTGTACGTCCGCAAGATGTACAGGTTGAAGAGCAGCGCGAACAGGAAGAAGTACAAGTGCAGCCGATGGTGACTGAGGTCCCTGTCGCCGCCGCTGTCGAACCGGTTGTTAGCGCGCCAGTTGTTGAAGAAGTGGCTGAAGTCGTAGAAGCCCCCGTTCAGATTGCCGAACCGCAACCGGAAGTGGTTGAAACGACGCATCCTGAAGTGATTGCCGCCGCGGTAACTGAACAGCCGCAGGTGATTACCGAGTCTGATGTTGCCGTAGCCCAGGAAGTTGCAGAACACGCAGAACCGGTGGTTGAACCGCAGGAAGAGACGGCAGATATTGAAGAAGTTGCCGAAACTGCTGAGGTTGTGGTTGCTGAACCTGAAGTTGTTGCTCAACCTGCCGCGCCAGTCGTCGCTGAAGTCGCAGCAGAAGTTGAAACGGTAGCCGCGGTTGAACCAGAGATCACCGTTGAGCATAACCACGCTACCGCGCCAATGACGCGCGCTCCGGCACCGGAATATGTTCCGGAGGCACCGCGTCACAGTGACTGGCAGCGCCCTACTTTTGCCTTCGAAGGTAAAGGTGCCGCAGGTGGTCATACGGCAACGCATCATGCCTCTGCCGCTCCTGCGCGTCCGCAACCTGTTGAGTAATAATTAGCTCAAAGTAATCAAGCCCTGGTAACTGCCAGGGCTTTTTTATTTCATGTTTGAATCAACATATTAAAATTCATCAAATGGCATCCTTGCTAACCAACAATGCAAAATAGGCAAAAAAAATGCCCGCCCCGGCGATCCCAGAGCGGGCAGACAA
Organism: Shigella dysenteriae; assembly: GCF_022354085.1. Taxonomy (NCBI): domain Bacteria; kingdom Pseudomonadati; phylum Pseudomonadota; class Gammaproteobacteria; order Enterobacterales; family Enterobacteriaceae; genus Shigella; species Shigella dysenteriae. The sequence goes on along the minus strand of NZ_CP055055.1, from coordinate 1,970,100 downwards.
AACATACCCAGTTTCATGATATGTTTTAAAGCGAGCTTATTTGTTGAGCTGGAAGAGCGACAATCCCTGCATATCGGTAAATGCTTTATACGATGCCTGCAATGCCGTTTGCTGCATGATGTAAGATGAAATAGTTGCATTCCAGTCCACATCAACCAGATCGCTCATCTGCTGCGTTTGCCCTAAAGCGCGATCGCTACCTAAGGAATCCAGCGACTCCAGTTCGTTCAGCTGCGTGCCTAATTCCGCGCGAACAGTCAGCACATTGTTCAGCGAGTTTTTCAGTCCGCGGTTGGTTTTATCTAACGCCGCAGCGGCGGTTTCTTTATCCGCTTCGCTATCCGCGACCGGCGTTTTCAGGGCTGCGATGGCGCTATCCAGCATGGCAAAAAGATTGGTTTCAGAAGCGCTACCGTCTGGTTCCGCTACCGCGTTACTGGTTATACTGTCGAAAATTTTGTCGCCCGTATGTCCTATCACCATCGAACGCGAAGCATCGACCTGTTGCTTAATACTTTCTGTTCCGCCGACATAATCACCGTTAGCCTCACTAAACGGCGCAGTCTCTGTTTTATAACCGGCAAAAATGTAGCGCCCGTTACCGTCAGTGGTGTTCGCCAGATTCAGCAACTGGTCACGAAGCCCCTGAATATCCGTAGCCAGCGAGGCCCGGTCATCGTCACTCAAGGTGCCATTGCTGGCGTAGACAATTTTTTCCTGAGCATTCTGGATAGCAGTGGTGACCTGGCTAAGTACACTCTCTTCCAGTGACACTTTTTGAGTGGCGAAAGTACGCGCCAGCGTGTACTGGCTGTTTTGCGCCTGTGCCTGGGAGAGAACAACCGCTTGTGATGCTGCAATGGGATCGTCAGAAGGGTTAACGACTCGCTTACCTGTCGACATCTGCTCGCCGTACTTCATCCATTCCGCCTGAGAATTGGTGATGCCACGCATGTTTTGCTGGTACATCATCTGGGTACTGAAACGCATCTTATCTCCCCTTAGCGAATGTTAATCAGCGCATCAAAAATCGCGTTTGCCGTCTGCAGAACCTGCGCATTCGCCAGGTAATACTGCTGAAAACGTTGCAGATTTCCGTACTCCTCATCGAGATTGACACCGGAAATCGACTGCTGCTGATTGGAAAGCTGCGTCACCACATTACCTTGCGTGGTGCTACTGGTTTTCAACGTCGCGGTTTTATTACCGATATCACTCACTAACGAGGCATAAGCGTCGTTAAAGGATTTCGCACCGCCCACCGTTTTACTGTTGCTTTGCAGATCCAGCAGGGCCTGACCGTTGCGGTTGTCGCTATCACCTGCATCTTCTTCGCTCGCCATCGCGATTTTCGCTTCGTCGGTGATTAATACATCCATGTTGACGATGGCGTCACTTACTGGTTTCAGCGTGAAGCTGTCGTTAACGGCAGGCGTTCCTGTAAACGTCAACTCCAGACCATCAAATGCCACTTTACCGTTGGCATCCGGCGTCACCGTAAAAGTGGTATTGCTGGCAAGGCGGGTGACCTGCCACTGATTATTATCGAACGAGATTTTGTAATCTGTCGCCAGTACCGCGGAGGCATCAGTTACCGTGGCACCGATCGCAACGTCACCTTTGTTTTTCGTGTTTTGCAGAACCGCGGGCTTACCGATAGCAAAGAAATCTTCACCGGCATCGCCGTTAGCATCAAATCCGGCTTTGTGTTGGCTGTTGAAAGCCTCGGCAAATGCCAGCGCCAGTTGTCCAAGCGTATTACGCGTCTGGTCCAGATCCTGAGAACGGAATGTCAGAATGCCGCCCAGCGACCCGGTATTCAGTAATTTCTCCGGGATCTCAATATTGCCTGCCGTCCCATCAACGTAAGCGACAGTCGTACGAGAAGGGTCGGCGCTGGAAGGAACTGCCGCCAGTTGCCGCGCCGTACTTCCCTGAACCAGTGAGTAACCATTGGCCATCGTGATGTTATAAGTACCGCCATCCTGAACGCTGACTTCTACGCCAACAATCTGGTTTAATTCGCTCACCAGTTGATCGCGTTGATCCAGCAGATTGTTAGGTGACGCCCCTGCCCCCACGCCTGTCAGGCGCGAGATTTGATCGTTCAGGCTGGCAATTTGTTTAGCGTAATTGTTGATCTGATCAACGCTGGCACCTATCGCGATATTGACCTGTTTGTCCTGGTCGCGCAGATATTGATCGGTGGTTTTAAACTGATTCACCAACCCTTCTGATTTCCCAATCAGCGCCTGGCGCGCTGCCGGGTCTTCCGCGTTACTCACCAGCGTTTGCAGGCTGGTGAAGAAATCCTGCATCTGTGTTGCCAGCGAAGAGGTACTGGTGGAGAGCATATTGTCGATTTTCGACATCTGCTCATAGCGGGCAGTCAGGCCGCTACTTTGCGTCTGCGCAGCACGTAACTGGTTGGTAATAAACGCATCATACTCACGCTGCACACCAGAAACGTAGACGCCATTGCCAACCCAGCCGCCAGCGCCCAACGTGCTATTGGCCTGCGCCATAATAGTGGTTTGGCGGGTATATCCGGCAACGTTATAGCTGGAGATATTATTACTTGCCGTATTTAACGCCGCCTGGGCCGCGTTCAGTCCGCTCATGGCGTTATTAATCAAGCTGGACATGGAGGTTCCTTATAAGCCTTCAATTACAGAGTATTATCGGCAGCGACCCGCCGGACTTGAGTTATTCAGAACAGATTATCAATGTTCATACTGTAGGTTTTGCTCACCTTGTCGCTTATCGATTTCATCTGCTGAATCATGTTGGTGAGTTTGCGGGCATAGTGAGGATCGGTGGCATAGCCCGCGTCCTGTAGGGCCTGCGCCCCCTGTTCCGCACTCGCGGCGGTCGTCACGGCGGCGTAGCGCGGGTTACGCGTTAACAGCCCAACGTAATCCGACAAGGCTTCCAGATACGAGCTGTAGACGCGAAACTTCGCTTTTACTTTCTTCGCTTCGCCGTTTTCATATTCAGTCGTGGTGATTTCAGTAACTGGCCCTTTCCAGTTGCCAGAGGCTTTGACACCAAACAGGTTATAGCTCGGCTCGCCGTTTTCGCGGCGGATTTGCCGTTGCCCCCAACCAGATTCCAGTGCCGCCTGAGCGAGGATCAAATGATGTGGCACACCGCTTTGCTGGCTTGCCAGTTGGGCGGGCAGCGAGAGTTGCGCGAGGAATGCTTTACTGTCACCCGGCAGCGAATCATCGTAGTTACGTGGCACGGCCTTTTGCACCAGCTGCGAAAGCGCCTGATTTTGATAACGCACCACAGTTTCGAGCGGGAATTTCATCGGTGCTGCTGGCGTGGACTCCTCTGGCAATGGTTGTTCTGGCGTCATCTGTTTAACCATCATCTCTGCAAGCCCCAGACCTTTGCCCGCCGTCATCTGTTGGGCAATTTGCTGGTCATACATACTGGTATACAGACGAGTGTGCTCGCTGCTGAACAGGCCATCTTTTGGTAAAGCGTCGCGCATGCTTTTCAACATCATCTGCACGAACATCCCTTCCACCTGACGGGCCACCGGACGGATATTTGCCGCCGGATCTTCGCCCGCTTTCGCCTTTAGTTCGTTGAGTGATTGCGCATCCCAGGCCGCACTTGCCAGTAGTTTGCTGTCGCTGATCATCAGATGATTTCCAGTTTTGCCCGCAGACATCCCGCACTTTGCATTGATTGCAGTATGGACATCAGATCCATCGGCGTAGCGCCCAGCGCATTGAGCGCGCGCACCACGTTATTGAGGCTGGCGCTGGAACGTACGCTTTGCAGCGAACCGCCGCTCTGGCGTAAATCGATCTGCGTTTGTGGAGTAACCACAGTCTGTCCACCACCAAACGGTGTATCTGGCTGGCTGACATTGGCCTGACGATTGACTGTTACTGAGAGATTTCCCTGCGCTACCGCGCAGCTGTCGAGGGTCACTTCGCGATTCATCACCACCGAACCGGTGCGCGAGTTAATCACTACTTTAGCGTCCTGCGGGGTGACATTAACCTGCATATTCTGGATATCTGCAAGGAAACGGACCTGGGAACTGTTGCCACTTGGTACGCGCACCTGAATAGTCCGCGCATCTAACGCGGTGGCGCTGCCATATCCACGCACGCGGTTGATGGTGTCAGCGATTTGCTGCGCCATGCTGAAATCTTCGTCGTTAAGTTGCAAATTAAGGGTATTCCCGACGCCAAACTGGCTGGGCAATTCACGTTCAATAACCGCACCATTGGTGATCCGTCCACCGTTCAGTTGGTTCACCTGAACACTGCTACCGCCAGCGGAGGCTCCTGCGCCGCCAACCAGAATATTGCCCTGCGCCAGCGCATACACCTGACTGTCAACGCCCTTAAGCGGCGTCATCAACAACGTACCTCCACGCAAGCTTTTGGCATTTCCCATGGAAGAAACCACCACATCGATGGTTTGCCCCTGACGTCCAAACGGAGGAAGTGACGCTGTCACCATTACCGCAGCGACGTTTTTTAGCTGCATATTGGTGCCCGTCGGAACGGTAATTCCCAGCTGTGAGAGCATGTTATTAAGCGTTTGTGTGGTAAACGGCGTCTGGGTTGTCTGGTCACCGGTGCCATCCAGCCCCACCACCAGACCATAGCCAATCAGTGAGTTTTGCCTTACCCCCTGAACACTGGTGAGATCGCGAATACGCTCAGCCTGAGCCGCCGTCGTGACCAGTAGAAGAATTAATGCAGAGAGAAATTTAATCACCACAGCCTCACTTACATTGGCGACAGGTTAAGGAAGAAACGCTGCAACCAGCCCATATTTTGCGCTTCGTTAATGTAGCCATTGCCTACGTATTCAATGCGCGCATCCGCCACCTGAGTAGACGGTACGGTATTGCTGCCGCTGATAGTGCGTGGATTAACCACGCCAGAGAAGCGAATAAATTCGGTACCCTGATTAATGGCAATCTGTTTTTCACCCACCACATGCAGGTTGCCGTTGACCAGTACCTGGTCAACCGTCACCGTCAACGTGCCGCTAAAGGTATTGCTGGCATTGGCCCCGCCCTTTCCGTTGAACGTGTTACCACCGGAGGCTTCGACATCGGCACGAGCGTTACCAAACAGCCCCTGCAAATAGCGCGGCACAGTATCAAAGCCAAAATTAGTTTTACCGTCACGGCTGGCATTCGCAGAGGAGCTTTTGCTGGCGCTGACGTTCTCCTGCAACACGATGGTCAGCGTATCGCCAATATTGCGTGGTCGACGATCTTCAAACAGCGGTTGATAGCCATAGTTAATCGGCTGAGCAGACTGGAAAATAGAACCGTTGGCGACGGGCGTCGGACCGGGAACCGGTTGTGCACTGGTCGCCCCCTGCACCAGCGGCGTGGAGGGTATCCAGGCGCAGCCGGTTAGTGAAAGCACCAACAAGCTGGAAATGGCATAAGTATGCGCAGCGTTTTTTTGCATGGCTATCATCTTCAAAAATCAGTAAACCGGTGAACCTGCCACCGGTTAAGCCTTAGAGTTGCGTCAGTTTTTGCAGCATCTGATCGGTGGTGGACACCGCTTTACTGTTGATTTCGTAAGCGCGTTGCACCTGAATCATATTGACCAGTTCTTCCGCCACGTTGACGTTAGACGTTTCAACATACCCTTGATACAGCAGTCCCGCGCCGTTCAGGCCCGGCGTGCTTTCGTTCGGTGCACCAGAGGATTGCGTTTCGGTGTAGAGGTTTTCGCCAATGCTCTCCAGCCCGGTGTCATTCATAAAGGTGGTGAGATTGAGCTGCCCAACCTGAACCGGAGCTGCCTGGCCTTGTTGGGTTACGCTGACCACGCCATCACGACCGATGGTGATACTTAACGCATTCGCCGGAATGGTGATCGCTGGCTGCACCTGAAAACCACCAGCCGTCACCAGCTGCCCGTTCTGATCCACCTGGAAAGAGCCGTCACGGGTATAGGCTGATGAACCATCTGGCAACATCACCTGGAAAAAGCCCTGCCCTTTAATCGCGACATCTTTGCTGTTGTTGGTCTGCGACAGGTTTCCCTGGCTGTGTAAGCGTTCAGTGGCGACCGGGCGTACCCCCGTGCCGATTTGTAATCCGGAGGGTAAGGTGGTTTGTTCGGAAGACTGTGCCCCCGGCTGGCGAATGGTTTGATAAAGCAGATCTTCAAACACCGCGCGCTGACGCTTAAAACCGTTAGTACTGACGTTTGCCAGGTTGTTGGCAATGACGTCCATATTGGTTTGCTGGGCGTCAAGGCCCGTTTTGGCGATCCATAATGAACTGATCATAAAATGTCCTGTAGTGGATTAGTGACAAGCAGAGCAGAAGCACGCGACAGTGTGAATTTCCCCTCACCCTAACCCTCTCCCCAAAGGGGCGAGGGAATAGTCCGCGCGCTTTTATTGCAATGTCATCAATCGTTCAATTAACTCATCGACAGCAGTTGGTTGGCACGGCCTGCGTTATCATCGACGCTGCTGATCACCTTCATCTGCATTTCAAAACGCCGCGCGCTGGCAATCATGTCGCTCATTGCCGCAACGGCATTGACGTTACTGCCTTCCAGAACCCCCGACATCACACGCAAGGTTGGATCTGCCTGCAGTATCGGCCCACGCGTGGCCTGGCTTTCTGCGCTTAAACGAAAAATGCCGTCGTCACCGCGTTGCACTTCGCTGCCCGTGGCTTTCACCAGTTTCAGACGCCCCACTGGCGCAACCGTATTTGCCGGATCGCCCGGATTGAGCGCCGAGATTGTGCCATCGGCAGCAATAGTGATTTCCGCCCCTTCCGGCACAGCAATTGGCCCAGCCTCGCCTATCACCGGATGCCCCTGAATTGTCAGTTGCCCGGTGGGATCAACCTGAATGCTGCCATTACGCGTATACCCTTCGCTGCCGTCAGCGGACTGCACGGCCAGCCAGCCATCCTGCTGCAATGCAACGTCCAGCGGGCGCGAGGTGTAATCCATCTTGCCGGGCGTCATGTCTGCACCCGGTGTTGACGCCGTTACCAGCGTGCGCGTGGGCAGTGAAAGCCCTTCCACCGGCACTGCACGCAAGGCGTTTAACTGCGCGCGAAAACCGGGCGTAGAGGCATTGGCCAGATTACTGGCGGTTACCGCCTGTTGATTCAGCGTCTGGCTGGCTGCTCCCATCGCGGTATAAATTGCGTGATCCATTGAGCTATCCCGTCAGCGATTAGCGTAAGTTAACCAGCGTGTTGAGGATCTGGTCCTGGGTTTTGATGGTCTGGGCGTTAGACTGATAGTTACGCTGGGCAACGATCATATTGACCAGTTCTTTACTGAGATCGACGTTGGACGCTTCCAACGCACCGTTGGTCAGGGTGCCAAAGTTGCCCGTCCCGGCTGTCCCCAACAGCGCCACGCCAGAAGATTGCGTCGCAGACCAGACGTTGTCGCCTTCGGATGCCAGACCTTCGTTGTTGGCAAAGTTCGCCAGTACAATCTGCCCCAGCAGTTGTGTTTGTTCGTTGGAATAGTTGCCGACAACCGTACCGTCATCATTGATTTGATAACTCACCAGATCGCCCGGTTTGTAGCCATTCTGGGTGGTTGCCACAATATTGTTAGCGCCGGTATTTTGCTGCATGGAGTTGAGGAAGCTCAGGCTAAACGTGGCGGGATCTGCGCCGTTAATTGCGCCAGTGGTAATATTCTCTGTTGGATTTGAGGTCAGAACGCCATTGGCATTAAACACCAGCTTCATTGCAGGCTCGGCTGTACCTGTTGGATCACTGCTATCCTGGGTGTAGACCTGCCAGTTATTATCCCCGGTCTTCACAAAGTAGACGCTCATGTCATGAGCATTACCCTGACTGTCGAAAACAGTCACCGAACCTTTTTTGTTATAGCTATCCGCATTGCTGGCGCTGAATGGCGTAACAGTAGGAAGCGGATCACTGGAATTCAGGTTGATCTGCATCGATGCCGTGGTGGTAGTTTTCGCTGCCATCAGGGTATTCGGGATCGAAATATTGGTCGGATTCGCCCCTTGCTGAATAGTCGGCGGCGTACCGGTTGCCGGGTAACCCGTCAGCTGTAAACCTTGCATATTCACCAGGTTACGGTTTTCATCCAGCTTAAATTGTCCGTTACGGCTGTAGAACACCGAACCGTTGCTGTCTACCAGACGGAAAAAACCGTTCTGGCTGATAGCAACGTCCAGACCTCGCCCGGTGTTGGTGGTCGTGCCATCGGTAAAGTCCTGAGTGATACCGGCAACTTTTACCCCCAGTCCCACTTTCGAACCGGCAAACATATCGGCAAAAGAGGCCGTGCCTGATTTAAAGCCGTAGGTGGCGGAGTTGGCGATATTGTTGCCAATAACATCGAGGTTGGTGGCGGCAGCGTTTAATCCGCTAACCGCTTGAGAAAAGGCCATGACTGACTCCTGAAATGTGAAGGCTTAAATTATCTGCCGTACTTCGTCGAGGGTGGTGGTGCCGTAAGTGCCGAGATCCAGCGTATTACCGCTGTTGCCGCGGATCACACCCTGCACCAGAGCAAACTGCAGCGGCTGGGCAACCAGTTGTGTACCACCGTTACTGGCGCTAATCGCTACATTGTAAGAACCGTTCGGCGCAGTGCTGCCATCAGTCAACGTACCGTCCCAGGTGAAACTGTGAACTCCAGCGGTCAGTTCACCAATATCAATAGTGCGCACAACCGCGCCATTTTTATCGGTGATGGTGGCCGTAACTTTGTCTGCCGCCTGTTGCAGCTCAACACCAAACGGCGTGGTCGTGGTCACAGCCCCTTCTTCACTGCCGGTTCCCGCAAGAACAGTTGTGCCGGGGATCATCACGCCGTGACCGATCAGGTTACTGGCCTGTAACGACTGGCTGTTATCAATCTGTCCGGAAATAGATCCGAGCGTGGTATTGAGTTTTTCAATCCCGCTGACCGTGCTGATTTGTGCCAATTGCGACGTCAGCTCGTTGTTTTCCATTGGATTGGTCGGGTCCTGGTTTTTCAGCTGCGCCACCAGCAAAGTCAGAAAACTGCTTTGTAAATCTGCGGCGTTGCTGCCCGTGAGCGAACTACTGCTGGTGGTACTGACGCCGGTATTTGTCGGATCGGTGGTGGTTACCGCAATGGACATAGCTTTCTCCTTTATTGACCGAGCGTAAGGGTTTTCAGCATCATACTTTTCACCGTGTTGAGCACTTCAACGTTGGCCTGATAGCTGCGTGACGCCGACATGGTGTTAACCATCTCCCCGACGACATCAACGTTCGGCATTTTTACGTAGCCCTTTGCATCTGCCAGCGGATTACCCGGTTCATAAACCAGTTTGTCCGGGGCCTGACTTTCTATAACATCGGCAACCTTTACGCCGCCTGTCGCAGCACCTGGTGCAGCGTTAACCTGGAATACCACCTGTTTTGCCCGATATGGCTGTCCATCAGGACCGGTCACGCTATCAGCATTTGCCAGATTACTGGCCGCCACGTTCAGGCGCTGGGACTGGGCAGTTAACGCCGACCCGGCGATATCAAAAATATTCAGCAGTGCCATCCGTTAATTTCCGCTCTGTAAAACGTTCATCATGCCTTTGATTTGCCCGCTCAACGCGCTAAGGCTCATCTGGTATTGCAGGCTGTTATCGGCAAACTGGGTGCGTTCGCGATCCATATCGACGGTATTACCGTCAAGCGAAGGCTGGTCCGGAATACGGTATTGCAGTTCTGCGGTAGGAGGCGTCAGCGCCTGCGCCGGGATGTGTTGCGTTGAGGTCATCGTCAGTGCAACCACACTGGTTGCATCCCGTCCACGTTGCATGACTTTTTTAAGTTCACTGGCAAAATCGATATCGCGCGCCTGATAACCAGGGGTATCGGCATTGGCGATGTTTGCTGCCAGCACTTCCTGACGCTGGGCGCGCAGATTGAGCGCCTCTTGTTGAAAACGTAAGGCGGCGTCGAGCTTATCGAGCATATCTCCTCCGCAGGTATCAAAATTCTGCCATCAGCTTAAATGCCTTTACGCGCGCGTTATCGGCGGAATAAACGCAAAATGGGTCGCTATTTATGCCGTTGATGGTCATTGCGGACAGGTACAATTCACGTTGTAGAAATGGCTGGGGGCGAAAATGCTGACAATAAAACGTAGCGTGGCGATCATCGCGATACTGTTCAGTCCGTTAAGTACGGCGAGCAATCTCACATCGCAATTGCACAACTTTTTTAGCGCCCAACTCGCGGGGGTAAGTGATGAGGTTCGTGTTTCTATTCGTACAGCGCCCAATCTACTACCGCCATGCGAGCAGCCATTGCTTTCGATGAGCAATAATTCCCGCCTGTGGGGCAATGTGAATGTGTTGGCACGCTGCGGTAACGACAAACGATATTTACAGGTTAATGTGCAGGCCACAGGAAATTATGTGGTTGCCGCGATGCCCATTGTGCGGGGAGGAAAGCTGGAAGCTGGCAATGTCAAACTAAAACGCGGACGGCTGGATACCCTGCCACCGCGTACGGTGCTGGATATCAATCAACTTGTTGATGCCATTAGCCTGCGCGATCTATCACCCGATCAACCTATCCAGTTAACCCAGTTTCGCCAGGCATGGCGGGTAAAAGCGGGACAACGCGTCAATGTGATCGCCAGCGGTGATGGGTTTAGCGCCAACGCAGAAGGTCAGGCGCTGAACAATGCAGCCGTCGCACAGAATGCGCGGGTGCGCATGGTATCGGGACAGGTAGTCAGCGGCGTTGTTGATGCAGATGGGAATATTCTTATAAACCTGTAAGCTGTTAAAGATTACCCGTCCCTTGCCGATAAATAAGCAACACATGATAAAAGCGCCCTCAATGAGGAATAAACCATGAGTATTGATCGCACTTCGCCTCTGAAGCCTGTAAGCACCGTTCAACCGCGCGAAACCACTGACGCGCCGGTAACGAACAGCCGGGCGGCAAAAACAACCGCCTCCACCAGCACCAGTGTGACGTTAAGCGACGCGCAAGCAAAACTGATGCAACCCGGCAGCAGTGATATCAATCTTGAACGTGTCGAAGCGTTAAAACTGGCGATTCGTAACGGTGAACTAAAAATGGACACCGGCAAAATTGCCGATGCGCTGATCAACGAAGCGCAGCAAGACTTGCAGAGTAACTGATCGTATGACACGTCTTGCAGAGATCCTCGACCAGATGTCCGCTGTGCTTAACGATCTCAAAACGGTAATGGATCAAGAGCAGCAACATCTCTCTATGGGGCAGATCAACGGCAGCCAGTTGCAATGGATTACAGAACAAAAAAGCTCACTGCTGGCGACGCTGGATTACCTCGAACAGTTACGCAAGAAAGAACCCAATACAGCAAATAGCGTTGATATTAGTCAACGCTGGCAGGAAATTACTGTGAAAACGCAGCAACTACGCCAAATGAATCAACATAACGGCTGGTTACTGGAAGGACAGATTGAGCGCAATCAACAGGCGCTGGAAATGTTGAAACCGCATCAGGAACCGACGCTATATGGGGCGAACGGTCAGACCTCAACAACCCATCGCGGCGGTAAAAAGATTTCGATCTGAATATTATCTCCGGCCTGCACTGCAGGCCGGAATGCATTGTTACACCGTCCGGCGGGCAAATTCTTTAACTTTGAAGCCCAGTACCGCCAGTGCAGCGAAGTACGCGGCAATCCCCGCCAGCACGACCGCCATTAAACGCAGTAAGCGCCAGGGCATGGTACCCAATGACCACTCCGGCATGATATGTAACATACCTAAAAGCACGCCAGACATCACCAGTACCGCCACCACCAGACGCAACAGAAACGCCATCCAGCCGGGTTGCGGAGTAAAGATTTTCTGCTTACGCAACTGCCAGTAAAGCAGCGAAGCATTCAGACACGCCGCCAGACCAATAGAAAGTGACAGCCCGGCATGTTTCAACGGACCAATAAACGCCAGGTTCATCAATTGCGTTAAAATCAGCGTAACGATGGCAATTTTCACTGGCGTTTTAATGTCCTGGCGGGAATAAAAGCCAGGAGCCAACACTTTCACTACAATCAGGCCAATCAAACCCACCGAGTAGGCAATTAACGCCCGCTGGGTCATCAGCGCATCAAACGCGGTAAATTTACCGTACTGGAACAGCGAAACGGTTAACGGACCTGAAAGAATGCCCAACGCAACCGCACTCGGCAGCGCCAACAGGAAACAAAGACGCAACCCCCAGTCCATCAAACGGTTGTATTCATCATGATTGCCACTGGCAAAACTTTTCGACAGCGACGGCAGCAAAATGGTGCCAAGCGCCACGCCCAGCACACCGGACGGAAACTCCATTAAGCGGTCGGCGTAATACATCCAAGACACCGAACCGGAAGCAAGAAACGAGGCAAAAATGGTGTTGATGATTAAGGAGATCTGGCTCACAGAGACGCCAAGGATCGCCGGTCCCATCTGTTTCACCACGCGCATTGCTCCGGCATCGTGGAAGTTAATGCGCGGCAGGACCAGCATGCCGATCTTCTTCAGGTGCGGTAGCTGATACACCAGCTGCAGGATGCCGCCGACCGTAACAGCCCACGCCAGCGCCAGCACCGGTGGGTTAAAGTACGGTGCGGCAAACAGCGCGAAACCAATCATGCTGATGTTAAGCAGTGTTGGAGCAAACGCCGGAATCGAGAAGCGGTTCCACGTATTCAGAATCGCTCCCACCAGCGACGCCAGGGAGATCAGCAAGATATAGGGAAAGGTAATCTTTAGTAGCTGGCTGGTCAGGGCAAATTTGTCAGCTGTGTCAGCGAAGCCTGGCGCGGTCACCATGATCACCCACGGTGCGGCGAGCATGCCAGCGACCGTCACAACCGCCAGCGCGAGTGTCAGCAGGCCAGAAACATAAGAGACAAAGACCCGCGTGGCGTCTTCACCCTGCTTACTTTTATATTCCGCCAGAATCGGTACAAATGCCTGGGAAAATGCCCCTTCGGCAAAGATACGGCGTAACAAGTTAGGAAGTTTAAAAGCGACGAAAAAGGCGTCGGTTGCCATCCCTGCGCCAAAGATTCTGGCGACAATTGCGTCTCGTGCGAAGCCAAGCACACGCGAAAACATGGTCATCGAGCTGACGGCGGCCAGCGATTTTAATAAATTCATCGGTGTTCTAATCCAGACCCACGGGCAAAACGCCTGCAAGGCAGGCGCTGAAAGAGGCGAATAGTCTACCTGGATTATGGTGAATTGCTACCGCCAGATGTTACAGGGTTTATTCACTCATCGCATCGCGCCAGATCTTGTCAACGATACGTTGCGCCAGCACGGCCTGTTCGCCGGCGGTTTGCGGAACTGTCTGATTTTGCACACATTCAATGAAGTGCCGCGCACAGCCGACAAATCCACGTTGTTCAAGAGTGCTCTGCCAACCAGGAATCGGTTTATGCACTACGCCCTGCCCGCGCTCCTCACGCCATTCGCGCATATCCGTAATGTCGATGAGCGCACCGTCAGTCACGGCCTGCACGGTTTCACGCTGACTTCCGGCACGGCGATGCATACAGGTGGTGATCTGCAAAGGACCGGCCGAAAAATGGTGCTCGGCAAACAGCATTTCGCCAGCGTCGTTAGTCAGTAGCGTACCGCCATCCAGAGAGGCTTTGCCGCCCGACAACCACAGCGCGGTATCCACCACATGCAGATAATCATCCAGCAACGTGAAATAAAGATCGTGTGGCCCGACACTATTGCTACGATGTTTATCCATTCTTAGCGAAGCTGCGGTAGCGAGTTGCGTTTTTAACTCACCGTAGAGTGGTGCGAAACGACGGTTAAAACCGACCATCAACGTCAGTTTTTTACGCGCCGCCAGTTCCACCAGCCGTTCAGCATCGCGCAGATTTTCTGCCAGCGGTTTATCGACACAGACATGTACACCCGCATTGAGTAACGTACTGACCACGTCAAAGTGGCTGGCGGTGCTGGAATGCACAAAAACCGCATCGCAACTGGCGGCAAGGCTGGATAACGAATCGGCATAAGGAATGCGCCAGCTTTCACAAATTGGCAGGGCTTTCGCGCGCGTAGGCGACCAGGCTCCTTGTAACATCCAGTCAGACGCTGCCGCCAGCACCGGTAACCACGCTTTTTGCGCAATGCCGCCTAATCCCACAACGCCGATACGTAATTTTTTCACTTTAATCTCCCAGATGGGCCAGCAACGAATCAAGACGCTGTTTCAGTTCTGCCACTTCGATTTCCAGGGCTTCGACGCGGGCCTGTAAATCACCATCAACCGCGTTCGACATATCCGTTACCGCCGGCTGATCCTCTACCTCACCACTGAAAAGATGCATGTAGCGGCTTTCGCGTTTACCCGGTTCGCGGGCCAGACGCACCACAAAAGGACCATCTTCGCGATTCGCCAGTTGTTCCAGCGTCAACTCCACTTCCGCCATATCGCTGAATTCATACATTCGCGCGGCGCGGCTGCGCAGTTCACCCGGCGTCTGGGCACCACGCAATAACAACGTGGTGATTAACGCCACTTCTGCGGCGCTCAGTTTCAGATCGCCAAATTCTGAATTACAAAAACGTTGCTCATATTTGGTGACTCGATTACCAAAGCCACTCACCGTGCGCAGATAATGACGTTTGACCAGATTATCCAGCTGTTCCTGCACTTCAGATTCACTCAGATTCATGACCGGTTCACGGTTCGTTTTCTGATTACAGGCCGTTACTACACCATTGACTGAGAGCGGATATTGCTCCGGCGTGGTCACCTGCTTTTCCAGCAAGCAGCCAATCACGCGGGCTTCCAGAGCAGTAAGTTGATATTTCATGAGATTCTCCTTAGCGGCCGGGCGTCCAGTCTGGGGTAGTTAATGCCGTCAGTACGTGATCGCGCCATTGTCCATCAATCAACAGATAGTCTTTCGCATAGCCTTCTTTTTCAAAACCCAGTCGCGCCAGTAAATCACCGCTGCGTTTATTGTGCGGCATATAATTAGCCATAATGCGATGAATATGTTGGGTGCGCTGCATATAACGAATGGCTGCGGTCAGGGCTTCAAACATGAGCCCTTTGCCCTGCCATTTTTGCCCAATCGAATAACCGAGATAGCAGGCATGAAAAGAGCCGCGAACAACATTGGAAAAATTGGCAACGCCAATAATCTCTTTTTCGTCCGGGTCGAATAAGCCAAAGTAGAAAGCTGAACCTTGTTTATGAAATTCGTTAATCATCCCCAGCCTGGCCTGCCAGCCTGATGGATAACAGTGGCTTTCGTCGCGCACTGGCTCCCAGGGCTTGAGGAAATGGCGATTCTCTGCGTAATAATCCGCAAGACGCCAGGCATCACGATCATGCACCAGACGCACGACCAGTCGGTCTGTGGTTAAGCGCACTTTTGGCACGTTACTGCGATAGCCAAACATTCTATACCTACTCCTTCCCGTAACGTCTTTAATACGCTGTAAGTATTACTATACCTGCGCAACCAGACCCTGTGAAAAGTCCAAAATGCCATTTTCTGCATTATTCACATATTTGATAAAAACTCTCTATCAAAGCGACGTTTTGATAAAAAAATATTGTCCCCGAAGTGATGGGAAAAGTCTTAGCGGCAATGCAGAATAGAAAGTGCTCATCTTTTATTTCCCGGGAGGGGAAATGTCCCGCGTGTCGCAGGCGAGGAACCTGGGTAAATATTTCCTGCTCATCGATAATATGCTGGTCGTGCTGGGGTTCTTTGTTGTCTTCCCGCTGATCTCTATCCGCTTCGTTGATCAAATGGGCTGGGCCGCCGTCATGGTCGGTATTGCTCTCGGTCTACGCCAGTTTATTCAGCAAGGTCTGGGTATTTTCGGCGGCGCAATTGCCGACCGCTTTGGTGCCAAACCGATGATTGTTACCGGTATGCTGATGCGCGCCGCCGGATTCGCCACAATGGGTATCGCCCACGAACCGTGGCTATTGTGGTTTTCATGCCTGCTCTCGGGACTCGGCGGCACGTTGTTTGATCCGCCGCGTTCGGCGCTGGTGGTGAAACTAATCCGTCCACAACAACGTGGTCGTTTTTTCTCGCTGTTGATGATGCAGGACAGTGCCGGTGCGGTCATTGGCGCATTGTTGGGGAGCTGGCTGTTGCAATACGACTTTCGCCTGGTCTGCGCCACAGGGGCAGTTTTGTTTGTACTGTGTGCAGCGTTCAATGCGTGGTTATTACCGGCATGGAAACTCTCCACCGTACGCACGCCCGTTCGCGAAGGCATGACCCGCGTGATGCGCGACAAGCGTTTTGTCACCTATGTCCTGACGCTGGCGGGTTACTACATGCTGGCTGTTCAAGTGATGCTGATGCTGCCAATTATGGTCAACGACGTGGCGGGCGCGCCCTCTGCCGTTAAATGGATGTATGCCATTGAAGCGTGTCTGTCGTTAACGTTGCTCTACCCTATCGCCCGCTGGAGTGAAAAGCATTTTCGTCTGGAACACCGGTTGATGGCTGGGCTGTTGATAATGTCATTAAGCATGATGCCGGTGGGCATGGTCAGCGGCCTGCAACAACTTTTCACCCTGATTTGTCTGTTTTATATCGGGTCGATCATTGCCGAGCCTGCGCGTGAAACCTTAAGTGCTTCGCTGGCGGACGCAAGAGCTCGCGGCAGCTATATGGGGTTTAGCCGTCTGGGTCTGGCGATTGGTGGCGCTATTGGTTATATCGGTGGCGGCTGGCTGTTTGACCTGGGCAAATCGGCGCACCAACCAGAGCTTCCGTGGATGATGCTGGGCATTATTGGCATCTTCACTTTCCTTGCGCTGGGCTGGCAGTTTAGCCAGAAACGCGCCGCGCGTCGTTTGCTGGAACGCGACGCCTGATTTGATACTCCCCCCTGACTCCTCCATACTGAAAGTGAACTGACAGCCAAATGGAGGAGTCACGTGAAGCTATACATTTACGATCACTGCCCTTACTGCCTCAAAGCCCGCATGATTTTCGGCCTGAAAAATATCCCCGTCGAATTACATGTTCTGCTCAACGACGACGCAGAAACACCCACCCGGATGGTCGGTCAAAAACAGGTTCCCATTCTGCAAAAAGATGACAGCCGCTATATGCCAGAAAGCATGGACATCGTTCACTATGTCGATAAACTCGACGGCAAACCGTTACTGACCGGCAAACGTTCCCCTGCCATTGAAGAGTGGCTGCGCAAGGTCAATGGCTACGCCAACAAACTGCTGTTGCCGCGTTTTGCCAAATCGGCATTTGATGAGTTTTCTACTCCCGCCGCGCGCAAATATTTCGTCGACAAGAAAGAGGCCAGCGCGGGTAATTTTGCCGACCTGCTGGCCCACTCTGACGGTCTGATTAAGAATATCAGCGATGATTTACGTGCGCTGGACAAACTGATCGTCAAACCGAACGCCGTGAATGGCGAACTTTCGGAAGATGATATTCAGCTATTCCCGCTACTGCGTAATCTGACGCTGGTAGCCGGAATTAACTGGCCAAGCCGCGTTGCTGATTACCGCGATAATATGGCGAAACAGACACAAATCAATTTGTTATCATCAATGGCGATTTAATCCTGACCCGCCGCGGCAGCCTGTATTCGCGGGTTGCCGCCGTTTTCAGTTTTTTCTGCTGGCGAGTTTATCGCTGGTGACACATGCTGCGTTGTGTCAGGATATTGACGCAGATTTCATGTCGAGGACTACCATGAACAAGTTTTTATTTGCCGCTGCATTGATCGTCAGTGGCCTGCTCGTTGGCTGTAATCAACTCACCCAATACACCATCACCGAACAAGAAATTAACCAGTCGCTTGCGAAACATAATAATTTCTCAAAAGATATCGGTTTACCCGGCGTGGCTGACGCCCATATTGTTTTGACAAACCTGACCAGCCAAATTGGTCGCGAAGAGCCGAATAAGGTTACCCTAACCGGAGACGCCAATCTGGACATGAACTCCCTGTTCGGTAGTCAGAAAGCGACCATGAAACTGAAGCTGAAAGCGCTGCCCGTGTTTGATAAAGAAAAAGGCGCGATCTTCCTGAAAGAGATGGAGGTGGTCGATGCGACGGTACAACCGGAAAAAATGCAAACGGTGATGCAAACGTTGCTTCCCTATCTGAACCAGGCATTACGCAATTACTTTAACCAGCAACCTGCTTACGTCCTGCGCGAAGATGGCAGCCAGGGCGAAGCAATGGCGAAAAAACTGGCGAAAGGCATTGAAGTGAAGCCAGGCGAAATTGTCATTCCATTTACTGATTAATCACGAGGGCGCATTCGCGCCCTTTATTTTTCGTGCAAAGGAAAACGTTTCCGCTTATCCTTTGTGTCCGGCAAAAACATCCCTTCAGCCGGAGCATAGAGATTAATGACTGCACCATCCCAGGTATTAAAGATCCGCCGCCCAGACGACTGGCACCTTCACCTCCGCGATGGCGACATGTTAAAAACTGTCGTGCCGTATACCAGCGAAATTTATGGACGGGCTATCGTAATGCCCAATCTGGCTCCGCCCGTGACCACCGTTGAGGCTGCCGTGGCGTATCGCCAACGTATTCTTGACGCCGTACCTGCCGGGCACGATTTCACCCCATTGATGACCTGTTATTTAACAGATTCGCTGGATCCTAATGAGCTGGAGCGCGGATTTAACGAAGGCGTGTTCACCGCTGCAAAACTTTACCCGGCAAACGCAACCACTAACTCCAGCCACGGCGTGACGTCAATTGACGCAATCATGCCGGTACTTGAGCGCATGGAAAAAATCGGTATGCCGCTACTGGTGCATGGTGAAGTGACACATGCAGATATCGACATTTTTGATCGTGAAGCGCGCTTTATAGAAAGCGTGATGGAACCGCTGCGCCAGCGCCTGACTGCACTGAAAGTCGTTTTTGAACACATCACCACCAAAGACGCAGCCGACTATGTCCGTGACGGAAATGAACGGCTGGCTGCTACCATCACTCCGCAACATCTGATGTTTAACCGCAACCATATGCTGGTTGGTGGCGTGCGTCCGCACCTGTATTGTCTACCCATCCTCAAACGCAATATTCACCAACAGGCACTGCGTGAACTGGTCGCCAGCGGTTTTAATCGAGTATTCCTCGGTACGGATTCTGCGCCACATACACGTCATCGCAAAGAGAGCAGCTGCGGCTGCGCGGGCTGCTTCAACGCCCCAACCGCGCTGGGCAGTTACGCTACCGTCTTTGAAGAGATGAATGCTCTGCAGCACTTTGAAGCATTCTGTTCTGTAAACGGCCCGCAGTTCTATGGGTTGCCGGTCAACGACACATTCATCGAATTGGTACGTGAAGAGCATCAGGTTGCTGAAAGCATCGCACTGACTGATGACACCCTGGTGCCATTCCTCGCCGGGGAAACGGTACGCTGGTCCGTTAAACAATAAAAATCGTAGCTTCCTGTTGTCATTAGGTTATTTTACCTGTATAAATAACCAGTATATTCAACAGGGGGCTATTATGCGAATTGAAGTCACCATAGCGAAAACTTCTCCATTGCCAGCTGGGGCTATTGACGCCCTGGCTGGCGAACTTTCCCGCCGTATTCAGTATGCGTTTCCTGATAATGAAGGCCACGTATCGGTACGTTATGCCGCAGCGAATAATTTATCGGTTATTGGCGCGACAAAAGAAGATAAACAGCGCATTAGCGAAATTCTCCAGGAAACGTGGGAAAGCGCCGATGACTGGTTTGTCAGCGAATAATATGCAGTGATTTTTGTTTTTGCCGGGTCGCCCCGGCTTTTTTATTTTACTTACGAATTTTGAGTACAAAATTTCTACACTTCCTCAAAATAATTGCACAATATGCTAAAAAAATATGAATGACATGCTGTTTTATTGTTCATATAAATCTTAAAAGCAGAAATTTATCTGTTTCCCCCTTTAAAAATTCGGTGAATACCCTTACTTATTGGTATACTGAAGTTGCTTCAGATAAAAACGCATTGAACCTCGAATAACGTTGTCTAGTAACACGAATTAGGGGGCCATGATGGAAAAAAATAATGAAGTCATTCAGACTCATCCGCTCGTAGGGTGGGACATCAGCACCGTTGATAGCTATGATGCGCTGATGTTGCGTTTGCACTACCAGACCCCAAATAAGTCCGAGCAGGAAGGGACTGAAGTTGGTCAGACGCTCTGGTTAACCACTGATGTTGCCAGACAATTTATTTCGATATTAGAAGCAGGAATCGCCAAAATTGAATCCGGTGATTTCCAGGTAAACGAGTATCGGCGTCATTAACATGACATGACCATCCACCCAAAAGGCACCTCACCGGTGCCTTTACCATTTCTGGGTTGTATATCTGCATTCAGTTAATTACTCTGCTTAAACCATGAGAGCAGAGAGAAAAAAATGAAATACGATCTCATCATTATTGGCAGCGGTTCCGTAGGCGCTGCCGCCGGGTATTATGCAACCCGCGCCGGTTTAAACGTGCTAATGACCGACGCCCATATGCCACCACATCAACACGGCAGCCACCACGGCGATACGCGATTAATTCGCCATGCTTATGGTGAAGGCGAAAAGTATGTCCCGCTGGTCCTCCGCGCACAAACGCTGTGGGATGACCTCTCCCGCCACAACGAAGATGATCCCATTTTTGTACGCTCTGGTGTCATTAACCTTGGCCCGGCTGACTCCGCATTTCTCGCCAACGTCGCCCACAGCGCCGAACAGTGGCAACTCAACGTTGAAAAGCTCGATGCGCAAGGGATTATGGCCCGCTGGCCAGAAATACGCGTCCCGGACAACTACATCGGCTTATTTGAGACTGATTCCGGCTTTTTACGCAGCGAACTGGCGATTAAAACCTGGATCCAACTGGCGAAGGAAGCGGGCTGTGCGCAACTGTTCAACTGCTCGGTCACCGCAATTCGTCATGACGATGATGGCGTAACTATTGAAACGGCTGACGGTGAGTATCAGGCGAAAAAAGCGATTGTCTGCGCGGGAACATGGGTAAAAGACCTGCTCCCGGAGCTGCCTGTCCAGCCCGTACGTAAAGTATTTGCCTGGTATCAGGCCGATGGCCGCTATAGCGTGAAGAATAAATTCCCGGCGTTTACCGGTGAACTGCCCAATGGCGATCAATATTATGGTTTTCCGGCAGAAAACGACGCGTTGAAGATTGGCAAACATAACGGAGGCCAGGTTATCCATTCAGCGGATGAACGTGTTCCGTTTGCGGAAGTGGCCAGTGATGGGTCAGAAGCCTTCCCGTTCTTGCGCAATGTATTGCCGGGTATCGGTTGCTGCCTGTACGGCGCTGCCTGCACCTATGATAATTCGCCTGACGAAGATTTTATTATCGATACCCTACCCGGCCACGATAATACACTGCTCATTACCGGCCTGAGTGGGCACGGTTTTAAATTTGCGTCAGTTTTAGGGGAAATAGCTGCCGATTTTGCGCAAGACAAAAAAAGCGATTTTGATTTGACGCCATTCAGGCTTTCCCGCTTCCAATAATCATCATTACGGCCTCCAGAATGAGGCCGTTTTTACAGGAGTATTTAATGCGTCGGCTGTTGCACTATCTCATCAATAATATTCGCGAGCATCTGATGCTTTATCTTTTTCTCTGGGGATTGTTGGCAATTATGGATCTGATCTATGTGTTTTATTTTTAGTTTTCCGCACTGACATAAACTGACAAATATTTAATCTCCCTTTCATTTAGCGTGAAAAATTGAATGAGATTATTCCTGCTTCTACAGCACTCACCAGACATCTCTGATGCTGAACCCACTAAACTTATGAAGATTCTTTCATTATTAATTCAAAATTATTGAAATAAAAATAAATATCATTCAATTTGTTATTTTTGTGTTGCAATTCATTCTCCGACACGCCATTTTCTTTCTCTCGCAAATTCGTTTTGGATGCACTTATGTCATTCACAAATACCCCTGAACGCTATGGTGTTATATCTGCGGCCTTCCATTGGCTAAGCGCAATTATTGTCTACGGCATGTTTGCTTTAGGTCTGTGGATGGTCACGCTCAGTTATTACGATGGCTGGTATCACAAAGCACCCGAACTGCATAAAAGCATCGGTATTTTATTAATGATGGGGCTGGTTATTCGCGTTCTGTGGCGTGTCATATCTCCACCGCCGGGTCCGCTGCCGAGTTATTCGCCCATGACTCGTCTTGCCGCAAAAGCTGGACATCTCGCATTGTACCTATTGCTGTTCGCCATCGGCATCAGCGGCTATCTGATCTCAACTGCCGATGGTAAACCGATCAGCGTTTTTGGCTGGTTTGACGTCCCCGCGACCCTTGCCGACGCTGGCGCACAGGCAGACTTTGCCGGTGCCCTGCATTTTTGGCTCGCGTGGAGCGTCGTAGTACTGTCCGTTATGCACGGATTTATGGCCCTGAAGCATCATTTCATCGATAAAGACGACACTCTGAAGCGCATGCTGGGAAAGTCGTCATCTGACTATGGAGTATAAAAAATGAAAAAAAGCCTGCTTGGTTTAACCTTCGCGTCCCTGATGTTCTCTGCCGGTTCAGCGGTTGCCGCCGATTACAAAATTGACAAAGAAGGTCAGCACGCCTTTGTTAACTTCCGCATCCAGCATCTTGGCTATAGCTGGTTATATGGCACCTTTAAAGATTTCGACGGTACTTTTACCTTTGATGAAAAAAATCCAGCTGCCGATAAAGTGAATGTGACAATTAACACCACCAGCGTCGATACTAACCACGCCGAACGCGATAAACATCTTCGCAGTGCGGATTTCCTCAATACCGCAAAATATCCACAGGCAACATTCACCTCCACCAGCGTGAAGAAAGACGGTGACGAACTGGATATTACCGGCGATCTGACGCTGAATGGTGTAACCAAACCCGTCACGCTGGAAGCGAAATTAATTGGTCAGGGCGACGACCCGTGGGGTGGTAAACGTGCAGGCTTTGAGGCCGAAGGCAAAATTAAGCTCAAAGACTTCAATATCAAGACAGATTTAGGTCCAGCTTCTCAGGAAGTGGATCTGATTATTTCAGTGGAAGGCGTACAGCAGAAGTAAGAGTGAAATGTTGCCGGATGGCACGCATCCGGCAATGATATTTATTCTGTTGGATCAGGAATGCCCAGTGTTGTATTCAGACGTCCACGAGACTTATTAAATATCTTATTGCCATTTTCACGTCCTGCCCGACGGCGTCGCTGTTCTTCTGGCGGTAACGCGCTTTCTTCGCAGCAAATTTCACTACAACAACCTTTGTATTTTTCCGCACATACTGGACACTGAATAAACAGCAGGTGGCAGCCATCATTTTTACAGTTGGTATGGCTGTCGCACGGCGCACCGCACTGGTGGCAATGCGCGATAATCTCATCAGATATACGTTCGCCCATCCGCTCGTCAAAAACAAAATTTTTGCCAATAAAACGCACCGGCAAGCCCTGCTCGCGCGCCTTACGGGCGTATTCAATAATTCCGCCCTCGATATGCCAGACTTTGTTGAATCCGTTATGTTTCATCCAGGCACTGGCCTTTTCACAACGAATGCCGCCGGTGCAGTACATAACGATTTTTTTATCTTTATGTGCCTGCATCATCTCGACTGCTTTTGGCAGCTGCTCACGGAAAGTATCTGCCGGAATTTCCAGCGCGTTTTCAAAGTGCCCCACTTCATACTCATAGTGGTTACGCATGTCGATAAATAGTGCATCGGGATCGTCAAGCATGGCGTTCACTTCCGCCGCTTGCAGATACTCACCAACATTGCTGGCATCAAAGTGAGGATCGTCAATACCGTCGGCAACAATGCGATCGCGTACCTTCATGCGCAGTACCCAGAAGGATTTCCCGTCATCATCCAACGCGATATTCAGGCGTAAACCCTCTAAAGCCGGGTCGAAGGCATAGAGCTGCGCGCGAAATGTTTCAACATTGCTCGCTGGTACGCTGATTTGCGCGTTAATGCCCTCATGCGCCAGATACACTCGCCCAAAAACATTCAGCGCGGTAAACAGCTGATATAAAGCGTCACGGGTCGCCTTAGGATCGGCGATGTGGAAATACTTGTAAAACGAAATGGTGGTTCGCGGTTCGCTCTCAGCCAACATTTTGGCTTTTAACGCGTCGTTGGAAATGCGGTTGTGTAACACTGGCATGGTGTACGGTTCCTGCGAGATGGGAAAGTAAAAATCCGCGGCATGATATAGCAATTATCGATAATTAACATCCACACATTTTACGCTACATTTGCGCATTAAAAATTATTTGTTATTTACAAGCGCGGCAATTTCGCCCAGTCTTCAGTCACAAATTTTGGTTGCGGACGAAAAAATGCGACAATACATACAATTGCCCGTATAGGTTGAAAAACAGGATTGATATGACGAATCTACCCAAGTTCTCCACCGCACTGCTTCATCCGCGTTATTGGTTAACCTGGTTGGGTATTGGCGTACTTTGGTTGGTCGTGCAATTGCCCTACCCGGTTATCTACCGCCTCGGTTGTGGATTAGGAAAACTGGCGTTACGTTTTATGAAACGACGCGCAAAAATTGTGCATCGCAACCTGGAACTGTGCTTCCCGGAAATGAGCGAACAAGAACGCCGTAAAATGGTGGTGAAGAATTTCGAATCCGTTGGCATGGGCCTGATGGAAACCGGCATGGCGTGGTTCTGGCCGGACCGCCGAATCGCCCGCTGGACGGAAGTGATCGGCATGGAACACATTCGTGACGTGCAGGCGCAAAAACGCGGCATCCTGTTAGTTGGCATCCATTTTCTGACACTGGAGCTGGGCGCGCGGCAGTTTGGTATGCAGGAACCGGGGATTGGCGTTTACCGCCCGAACGATAATCCACTGATTGACTGGCTACAAACCTGGGGCCGTTTGCGCTCAAATAAATCGATGCTCGACCGCAAAGATTTAAAAGGCATGATTAAAGCCCTGAAAAAAGGCGAAGTGGTCTGGTACGCACCGGATCATGATTACGGCCCGCGCTCAAGCGTTTTCGTCCCGTTGTTTGCCGTTGAGCAGGCTGCGACCACGACCGGAACCTGGATGCTGGCACGGATGTCCGGCGCATGTCTGGTGCCCTTCGTTCCACGCCGTAAGCCAGATGGCAAAGGGTATCAGTTGATTATGCTGCCGCCAGAGTGTTCTCCGCCGCTGGATGATGCCGAAACTACCGCCGCGTGGATGAACAAAGTTGTCGAAAAATGCATCATGATGGCACCAGAGCAGTATATGTGGTTACACCGCCGCTTTAAAACACGCCCGGAAGGCGTTCCTTCACGCTATTAAATCTCTCATGCCGGATGCTTCAGAATGGCATCCGGCATTACCACAGCAAATCCCCCTGATTTAGCGATAAAAGCTCTCTGGATTGCGCCCCCTGGAAGTCGGGCGCATAATTAGTGTGCTTATCTTTTCTTCTTATGTTCACCGCGCCTGGCGCACCAACAGCGGATTGCTATGTCACCCTGTGAAAATGACACCCCTATAAACTGGAAACGAAACCTGATCGTCGCCTGGCTAGGCTGTTTTCTTACCGGGGCCGCCTTCAGTCTGGTAATGCCCTTCTTACCCCTCTACGTTGAGCAGCTTGGCGTTACCGGCCACTCTGCCCTGAATATGTGGTCCGGTATTGTCTTCAGCATTACATTTTTATTTTCGGCCATCGCCTCACCGTTTTGGGGTGGACTCGCCGACCGTAAAGGCCGAAAACTCATGCTATTACGCTCTGCCCTCGGCATGGGCATCGTGATGGTGTTGATGGGACTGGCACAAAATATCTGGCAGTTTTTGATCCTGCGGGCGCTTCTTGGGTTACTTGGCGGATTTGTCCCCAACGCTAATGCTCTTATCGCCACACAAGTACCGCGTAATAAAAGCGGCTGGGCGCTGGGTACGCTCTCCACAGGCGGCGTTAGCGGCGCGTTGCTCGGCCCAATGGCTGGCGGTTTGCTCGCCGATAGCTACGGCTTACGTCCGGTATTCTTTATTACCGCCAGTGTGCTCATACTCTGCTTTTTCGTCACCCTGTTCTGCATCAGAGAAAAATTCCAGCCGGTCAGCAAAAAAGAGATGCTGCACATGCGGGAAGTGGTGACATCACTTAAAAACCCGAAACTGGTACTCAGCCTGTTTGTCACTACGTTAATCATCCAGGTGGCGACGGGCTCAATTGCCCCCATTCTGACGCTGTATGTCCGCGAACTGGCGGGTAACGTCAGTAACGTCGCCTTTATCAGTGGCATGATCGCCTCGGTGCCAGGCGTGGCGGCTCTGCTGAGTGCACCACGACTCGGCAAACTTGGCGATCGAATCGGCCCCGAAAAGATCCTGATTACGGCGCTGATCTTCTCTGTACTGCTGTTGATCCCAATGTCATACGTTCAGACGCCATTACAACTTGGGATTTTACGTTTTTTGCTCGGTGCCGCCGATGGTGCACTACTCCCCGCCGTACAGACACTGTTGGTTTACAACTCGAGCAACCAAATCGCCGGACGTATCTTCAGCTATAACCAATCGTTTCGTGATATTGGCAACGTTACCGGACCATTGATGGGAGCAGCGATTTCAGCGAACTACGGTTTCAGATCGGTATTTCTCGTCACCGCTGGCGTAGTGTTATTCAACGCAGTCTATTCATGGAACAGTCTACGTCGTCGTCGAATACCCCAGGTATCGAACTGATTTTTCGCCTTTCATACTTGCAAAAGCGGAGAATCAGCTATCCTTTTCCCTGAAACCTCATCAACTCAAAGGGAGAATCGTGATGACCATGTACGCAACGCTTGAAGAAGCCATTGACGCTGCACGCGAAGAATTTCTTGCAGACAACCCCGGCATCGACGCCGAAGACGCGAATGTGCAACAGTTCAATGCCCAAAAATACGTTTTGCAGGACGGCGACATCATGTGGCAAGTTGAGTTTTTTGCCGACGAAGGGGAAGAAGGTGAATGTTTACCTATGCTTAGCGGTGAGGCCGCGCAAAGTGTTTTTGACGGCGACTATGATGAGATAGAGATCCGCCAGGAGTGGCAAGAAGAGAATACATTACATGAATGGGACGAGGGGGAATTTCAGCTTGAGCCACCGCTGGATACCGAGGAAGGACGCGCAGCAGCTGATGAGTGGGATGAACGTTAATCACTCATACGGGCCATGATGAATGTCGATCGGCAGCAGTAAAGTATCAAAAACCAGGGAGAATGGCAGATCAAGAATTGTGACATAACGCCAGGCGGAGTCACGCACATCCCATTGCACACCGGGATAATATTGGTTGCCATGCCCCTGCCCCGGTATAGTGCGGCTAATGATGCTGCCACAGCCACTCAGCAAGGTCACCATGATGCTCACCACAATTAAACGCATTTGATACCTCTTCCGTAAAAAAATACCGGCATAACGCCGGTATTTTTATTGACTCGTTGTTTTTGCCAGATGCGACGTGAACGCCTTACCCAACCTACAAAATCTTGCAAAATCAATAAATTGCAGGAACGATGTAGGCCTGATAAGCGTAGCGCATCAGGCAACTACGTTTTTATTGCGAAGCCGCATCTGGTTTACGCAATGCCAGTGGATTGAGCTTTATCCCTTCGTAATAACTCACCCATGAAGAATATCTCTCAGGGGAATTCCAGACGCGGAAATGCAGACGGGCCATCGTCACCGGATCGCTTAGCAGCACCAGGCGACGATCGCGATTCAGCTTCTCTGGCGTCTCGTTCAGCGCCTGTTCAATGTGGCGGTCACGGGCGATTTCCAGCACCTTACTGGCGCGGTGACGCGCGGTCGCCATTGCGGTGGCCAGAGCGTTAAATGACGGGTTAAATACTGCGTGCATAAAACCATCATCAAGGGAGCGTTGACGGTTCATCTCAAGGAACCGATCGGTATCAACCAGCACCTGCGGCGGTGAATACTCTTCCGGGATCAGGAACAGTTTCCAGCGTTTGGTGCGCAGACCAACGGTGGCACGGCTGGAAATCACCGAAACAAACGGTGACAGGATCAACGAGAAGACAATCGGAGCCAGCCAGAACAGGAAACGCAGATCCAGCCACGCCATCCCAACAGCCCACACTAACCCTAACAGCAGCTGTGAGCCGTGGCGTTTGAACGCTTCACCCCAGGAAGTGGAGTCATCATCACGCTGCGGTGAATTCCACACCACTTCCCAGCCAAGGAACGCGCTGACGACGAAGACCGTATGGAACAGCATGCGTACCGGAGCCAGCAGCACGGAAAACAGCACTTCCAGCAGCAACGATAATGTAACGCGCCAGAAGCCGCCGTATTCTTTCGTTCCTTTGCACCAGATAAGCAAAATGCTCAATAGCTTTGGCAGGAACAACAGCACCATGGTCGAAGCAAAAAGTGCAATCGCCAGCTCAGGACGCCACTGCGGCCACACCGGGAACAACTGCCGTGGTTGCAGGAAGTATTGCGGTTCGGTTAACGCATGCACTACCTGCAATGCAGTAGAGAGCGCGAGGAACATAAACCACAGCGGAGCGGAGAGATAAGACATCACGCCCGTCAGGAATACCGCACGGTGAACCGGGTGCATACCCTTCACCAGGAACAGACGGAAGTTCATCAGGTTACCGTGGCACCAGCGGCGGTCACGTTTTAGCTCATCAAGTAAGTTAGGCGGTAATTCTTCATAAGAACCCGGGAGATCGTAAGCAATCCAGACTCCCCAACCTGCACGGCGCATCAACGCCGCTTCCACGAAGTCATGTGACAGGATTGAACCGGCAAAGGAACCTTCGCCCGGCAGCGGAGCCAGTGCGCAGTGCTCGATAAACGGTTTCACGCGGATAATCGCGTTATGTCCCCAGTAGTGCGACTCGCCAAGTTGCCAGAAGTGCAAACCGGCTGTAAACAGTGGCCCATACACGCGGGTCGCGAACTGCTGACAGCGTGCATACAGCGTATCCATACCGGACGCTTTCGGCGACGACTGAATGATCCCGGCGTTCGGGTTGGCTTCCATCAAGCGCACCAGCCCACACAAACAATCACCGGTCATTACCGAGTCAGCATCCAGCACCACCATGTAGCTGTACTGGCTGCCCCAGCGACGGCAGAAGTCATCGATATTACCGCTTTTACGCTTCACGCGACGACGGCGGCGGCGATAGAAAATCTGACCTTCGCCACCGACTTCAGCGATAAGCTCCATCCAGGCTTTTTGCTCTGCGACGCAGATATCCGGGTTGTAACTGTCACTCAGAATGTAGACATCAAAGTGTTTGGCATTCCCGGTGGCTTTTACTGATTCCCACGTTGCACGCAAGCCAGCAAAAACACGATTCACGTCTTCGTTACAGATAGGCATGATCAACGCCGTGCGATGCTCCGGGTTTAATGGTTCATCGCCAACTGTTGACGCAGATATACTGTATTTATCGCGACCAATAAGCAGTTGCAGGAAGCCCATCAACGCCGTCCAGAATCCGGCGGACACCCAACAGAACAGTACCGCAAAGAGGATCAGGATACCGGTTTGCAGCATATAAGGCAGAAGCTGCATGAAGGAAACCCACAAATCCTGACCAACCATATCCATAGGATTAATCAGCGCCCAACCCTGATAAGGAAGAATGGTCTTCATATACCAGGTCGCGACGACAGTTTGCGCGAGCGT
Source organism: Shigella dysenteriae (assembly GCF_022354085.1). Lineage (NCBI taxonomy): Bacteria > Pseudomonadati > Pseudomonadota > Gammaproteobacteria > Enterobacterales > Enterobacteriaceae > Shigella > Shigella dysenteriae. Next base: position 1,940,406 of record NZ_CP055055.1, on the reverse strand, counting down.
CAGGATCAACAGAATGTAACGCCGGATGGTACCGACGGTACGCCACTTTTGCTCGCTCTCCTGCTCTTCTTTGGTCAAACGAGCCAGATAGCGCGGTGTTACATCGCGTCCACGCAGGCGATCCCAGAAACGGCCTACCGGGTTGGTACGCCACGGGTCGGGAAACATCGAGGAGCGTTTTGCTTCTGGCATCGCCTTAAGCTGATCGCGCCCTTCGTCGTCTTTAATTAACTGTCCATCAGCAAGTGAATCTGGCCAGGCTTGTTCCAGACGCGCCTTTACCGAGCCTTGCGGGGAGTCATCCTCCCGCGCCCAGGTGCGGTGTTCGGCATCCAGCGCCTGATGAACGGCGCGGATATCAGTCTTCGGCAATGCCGCTTTCTCGCTTGCGGCGATGGGCATTGCGTCAATGTACTCAGTTGTCTTATTCATTGGCAGGTAACTGGTAGCTCCAGGTTTCACTCAACGTCTGATCGGCATTCACCAGCGCAGCGCGCATTTCAGTGGTTTTCTTGGCATCTTTCACTTTCACACGCATCACCAGACGCCAGCCTTTGGTAACCGGGTTATAGCGCACCGTGCTTTCCACTATCTCACCATTATCACCAATGCTGGTTTGCGCTGTGACCGGGGTATCTTCTGGCAGTTTTTTCATCTCTGCGCCGGTAAAATCGACCACAAAGGCGATAGTACCGTCAGGCTGGCGAATCAGGTTCGACTGCTTCACATCCCCCGTTGAACGACGCGTTTGTTGCACCCATGCGTTATCTGGCGCATGCAGTTTGTCTTCATCACGGCTGAAGGTGATGGTGTATTTAAAGTTCATCTCTTTACCCGGCTCCGGCAGCTGATCCGGCGTCCAGTAAGCGACGATGTTATCGTTAGTTTCATCGTTGGTTGGAATTTCCACCAGCTCAACGCTGCCTTTACCCCACTCCCCTTTCGGAGTCACCCATGCGCTTGGACGAAGATCGTAACGATCATCGAGATCTTCAAAGCGGGAGAAATCACGACCGCGCTGCAACAGACCAAAGCCTAGCGGGTTTTCCATGGAGAAGCTGCTGACCGCTAAATGTTTCGGGTTATTCAACGGACGCCAGATCCATTCGCCATTACCGGCATGGATAGAGAGACCGTTAGAGTCGTGCAACTCCGGACGATAGTTATTTGCAGGCGACGGTTGGTTCGGCCCAAACAGGAACATACTGGTTAACGGTGCAACCCCCAGTTTGCCGACTTTATCGCGCAGATAGATTTTCGACTGCACATCCACAACCGTGTCACGCCCTGGCATAACTACGAATTTGTAAGCACCTGTCGCGCGCGGCGAGTCAAGCAATGCATAAATGGTTAAACGTTTATCAGTTGGTTTTGGACGCTCGATCCAGAACTCTTTGAAGCGTGGAAATTCTTCACCCGATGGCAAGGCGGTATCAATTGCCAGACCGCGGGCAGAAAGGCCATAAACCTGACCTGCACCAATCACGCGGAAATAGCTGGCCCCGAGCATGCTGACGATTTCATCGTTTTTATCTTTGCTGTTGATCGGGTAAAGCACTTTAAAACCGGCAAAACCAAGGTCTTTTACCGTGTCTTTGTCATGCTGAACATCGCCGAAAGTGAAATAATCCGGGCTGTATTTGATTCGTTTGACTGCGGTGGCAGTCACTTCATTTATTTTGACCGGGGTATCGAAGTACATACCCTGATGGTAGAACTCGAGTTTGAATGGGGTCTTCAGATTGTTCCAGTACGCTTTGTCATGATTAAACTGGATCTGCTGATAGTCCGCGTATTTCATATCGCGGAAAACGGAGGGCAAGTTGCTTTTGGGCGCCTCATAGCCTTTCCCGGCTAAGGATTGAGCTTGCTTTGCGACATCATCAATACTGAAAGCCCAGCTTGAAGATGTATACAGGGTTAACATTACTGCAGCACTCAACCAACGCATTTTCATCATTTGTAGTTTATGTTTCATAATTAGTAAGCACTTCCCCCTTTGTGTGCTTATATCGATCCGATCTATTTTAATGGATAACCAGCCATTCCGACAACAGAATCCCGGTATCGTTCAGCACGCTGGCTCATGGATTAAGCACCTGATTGCAACCGTTTTCACTTTCCGTGCTTCTCCTAAAGACAGAAGCATCGACTTCGTGTAGGGTTTGCCAGCAAATTTATTTATCAACCGTCTTACAGACGCTTCCATTCTGGTTAGTGGTAGCGATGATGCTATGCATAAAAACTTGAAGCCTGCGCCTGGCGCGGTCAGGTCGGTGTCGCTATGGCAACAAGCCTAAAGGCATAACCCGACAGGGATAAGACGAAAAATCCGAGATTAGTTAACCATATATGAATCCAGTACCCGCGCAACGTGAATATTTCCTCGACTCCATCCGCGCCTGGCTGATGTTGTTAGGGATCCCTTTTCATATTTCTTTAATCTATTCGAGCCATACATGGCATGTGAATAGCGCCGAACCGTCATTGTGGCTGACCCTTTTTAATGACTTCATCCACTCGTTCCGCATGCAGGTATTTTTCGTTATATCCGGCTACTTTTCCTACATGCTTTTTTTACGCTATCCCTTGAAAAAATGGTGGAAAGTACGTGTCGAACGTGTAGGTATCCCGATGTTAACAGCCATCCCCCTACTGACATTGCCGCAATTTATTATGCTGCAATACGTCAAAGGGAAAGCGGAAAGTTGGCCTGGGCTGTCATTGTATGACAAATATAATACGTTGGCCTGGGAATTAATATCGCACCTGTGGTTTTTACTGGTGTTAGTGGTCATGACGACGCTGTGCGTATGGATATTTAAACGCATCAGAAATAATTTAGAAAATTCTGATAAAACGAATAAAAAATTCTCGATGGTAAAACTATCGCTGATTTTTTTGTGCCTCGGCATCGGTTATGCGGTAATAAGAAGAACGATTTTTATTGTGTATCCGCCCATTCTGAGTAATGGCATGTTCAATTTTATTGTCATGCAAACGCTATTTTATTTGCCGTTCTTTATCCTCGGCGCACTGGCTTTCATTTTCCCTCATCTTAAAGCCTTGTTTACCACGCCGTCTCGTGGCTGTACCCTCGCTGCAGCATTGGCGTTTGTCGCTTATTTACTCAACCAGCGCTATGGCAGTGGCGATGCCTGGATGTACGAAACCGAGTCGGTGATCACCATGGTCCTCGGTCTGTGGATGGTGAATGTGGTCTTCTCCTTTGGCCACCGTTTGCTTAACTTCCAGTCAGCGCGGGTGACTTACTTTGTTAACGCATCGCTATTTATCTATCTGGTTCACCACCCGTTAACGCTGTTTTTCGGCGCGTACATTACACCGCACATCACCTCCAACTGGCTTGGTTTTCTCTGTGGCCTGATATTCGTAGTAGGGATTGCGATAATTCTGTATGAAATTCATTTACGCATCCCATTACTGAAGTTTTTGTTCTCTGGTAAACCGGTTGTTAAGCGTGAGAACGATAAAGCACCAGCCCGTTAAGCCGCGTTTACAATAACCATTCCACGGGCAATATCGACGCCAGTCTGACCATAACCCGCTTCCAGAAACTGGTGGCGGGTTCTTTTTTGAGAACAATCTCTTTCTTTGCATGACGATCAACCCAGTTGATCCGTCCCCACCTGTCCAGTCGGAGCTGCCAGGCCGCATCATACTGGCTCTGAATAAAGCGTTTATCAATTAACTGAGCCAGCGTTTCGCTCTCTATCACGAAGCCCATTTCAGTATTAAGCAATGTTGAACGCGGATCGAAATTGAAAGAACCGATAAACACCGTTTTACCATCGATGCTAAAGGTTTTAGCATGCAGGCTGGCACCGGAATTACCGGTTATGCCGCGATCGTGTAACGTACTACTTTGTTCACGCGTCGGCTTGAGTTCATATAATTCCACGCCATAGCGGAGCAATTTTTTGCGCCAGCGCGCGTATCCGGCATGGACGACAGCAACATCGTTAGCGGCAAGAGAATTGGTTAGGATCGCAATCTTTACCCCTTTTCTCACCATCCGTAAGAGTTGCGCCACACCTGCTCGTGTCGGTACAAAATAGGAAGAGATAATATCGATGCGTTCACTGGGTGAGCCCATGATATCGAACAGGCGCTGCGGTAACAGTGAATGCCGTTTTGCCTTGCCCTCCCCTTTCGCCGGATCATCACTTAATAAACGTGTTTTCGCCCAGATAAGCGGCAACGTTCCATCAACCAGATGATTTATAAACGGACTGGATTCCATTTTGCGTAAGTAACGATGCGTCATGGCATCGTTATGCCAGGAGGCGGGTAACTCGATGCGATCCGCCATTTCACCTTCCGGGACATCCAGCACCTGCTGTAAGGGTGAAACCGATTTGCAATACCAGTAGCGGGCGAAATCATCGGCAACGTCCTCTACTACGGGTCCTATTGCCATGACATCTAAATCCGAAAAAAGTGGCTCTTCCCCTGCCCCAAAATAGGCATCACCAATATTTCGCCCCCCTACCAGCGTCACCACGCCATCGACAGTGAAACTTTTATTGTGCATACGGCGATTGAGACGGGAAAAGTCGGTGATATAACCAAGCGGACGCAGCAAGCGAAACGAGAAAGGATTAAAAAGCCGGACTTCAATGCGGGGATGACTGTCAAGCAAGCGTAAAATGTCGTCAAGTCCGGGCGTATTGTTGTCGTCCAGCAACAAACGGACGCGAACGCCACGCTTTGCTGCGGCTAACAGGGCGGAAAACAGTAACCGACCCGACATATCGTCCTGCCAGATGTAATACTGAACATCCAGCGTATGCTCTGCTATTTCGGCCAGACGATACCGGGCGGCAAACGCATCCAGACTTTTCTCCAGAGGGAAAAGACCACACTGACCAGGATGTTGCGAACACAGTGGCAGCACCGCGCTCGCCAGCCGGGGCAAATCATTCATCTCCTTGTTGGGTAAGGAGTCTTTCGTAGAGGTGGGCGTTTTCTTCATCATAACAGACAAAGTATACCTGTTCGGGTAAAGCGTGACGGGTAATAAATTCTGAAACGGTTTTTACTGCGATTTCAGCCGCTGCCGCACGAGGGTAACCATAAACCCCAGTACTGATTGCAGGAAAAGCCACTGACGTATAGCTGTTTGCCGCCACCAGTCGTAGGCTATTGAGATAGGCATCCTGCAAAAGCTGGTCTTCGTTTTGTTCACCACCACGCCAGACTGGCCCGACGGTGTGCACTACGGCTTTAGCAGGAAGATCGCCTGCAAGCGTAATAACGGCATGCCCCGTAGGGCAATCGCCCTGCTGTTGCCTGACTTTTAAACAGGCATCCAGCAGGGCCGGACCCGCTGCGCGATGAATGGCCCCATCGACGCCGCCACCTCCCATTAATGAAGGATTAGCCGCATTCACAATCACATCAACGGCCAGTTTGGTAATATCACCCTGCACAACATGAATACGCGTTTTCATAACGCCTCCTTACACCTTCTTGTTTCTTAAGTGTACAGCAGGCTTTTTGGTTAAATCGCATTTTTCTGCTCAGCAACGTGAGTTGTTCAGAAACTTAGTTATATTCGATGTTCATTACAGCCAGCTTTTTCTGTTTATCAAGATACTGCACTTTTACTGAGGCTATTTGCGCGTTTTTGACATTGCCGCTCATTAACGCTTTACTGGAGTAGGTTTTATCCGGAACAGAACCATTCTGTGGGCAGTTCATTTCTACGGGTGATGACTGGGTGCTGACGTCACATGCCGGTTCCACAATTTGGCCATAAAAATGGATCACGCCCCCTTGCGCGGTGCTTCCTGCGATGGCAATAAAAGGAAAAAACAAACTGCCGAGCATAAGAGAGTTTAAAAAAGGTCTGAACATTTATTCTATTTCCTCAATGATTAGTCATCCTTGAGGGTTGTGTTATCCATACTTTCAGGTTGGCTGATTCGCAGCAAACCATTCTCTCCAGATTCATCTTATGCTCGATATTTCAACAAATTAAGACTTTTCTGAAGAGGGCGGCCATTGTTGTGATAAATGAAGTGACTGTCCATCAGAAACAGTAACAACTATTTTCACCCGATCGTCCGGGGAAATATTTAAACTCAACTTCGTCAAAGCAATGGGTTGATTAGCAGGCAATGAAAGGGTCTTTTCTTGCTTCGTCTGACTTTGCCCTGAACTGCCTTCGCGCAGGGACAATATTTGTACTCTGCACAGACAAGATTGAGTAAGAGTGACTTCAGGAATAATGGTGTACATATCCCCTTGCTGGGTCGTATTAAAGGTTATCTGACTGGAAAGTGCCGCAAGGAGTAATAACGCATTCATATTCTTCTCCCGAAAAAAAACAGGGCTTGCGCCCTGTTTCTTTAATACAGATGATGTATTAGTACTGATGAGCGGTCGCGTTGTTACCAAAGCCAACCTGAGTTACGTTGACGGTGGAATTAGATGCAGTCTGGTCAACCGCTGCACCGTTGCCGCCACCGAACTGTTTAACTGTCATATGAGAGTCTTTACCGTTCCACTGATCAAGAGTGGCACTGTTACCAAAGCCACGTTGGGTCAGATCGATTGAGCTGTCATCTGAGCCCTGACCAACATCTGCACCGTTACCACCACCATGCTGGGTAATAGTAAGATCAGAGTTACGAGCATCAGCTTGCAGAGCAAGTGCAGAGTTACCACCACCGTACTGATAAATATTCAGCTCTGAATTCGGGCCGCTGTTATTACCGCCACCACCGTGGTTACCGCCACCGCCGCCGTACTGAGGAACAACACCTGCCAGAGCGCTACCGGAGAATACGATTGCTGCAATTGCTGCTACTTTTAAAAGTTTCATGTAAAACCCCCATCGGATTGATTTAAAAGTCGAATGGAAATTAACGTTGTGTCACGCGAATAGCCATTTGCGACTGTCTCTGCACTACAATTGCCGTTTTTTGAGTACCATACTGTGTAATATTTGCTTTATTACCAGAACCTTTCTGGATAATCATCGCAGTATTACCATAAGCACCTTGCGAAATACTGGCATCGTTGGCACTGCCCGCCTGATCAATATATGCAAGGTTATAATCTCCTGTCTGGTCAATCTTTGCCCGGTTGCTACTACCTTCTTGCGCAACAACCGCCAAAAGTTTTGAGCCTCCCTGCCGTAACTGAGCACTATTATTAGTCCCAGCTTGACCAATTATGGCTGCCTGATTAAATGAAGACTTACTCAATTCATTTACCGCGAAGTTATATTCTGAATTAGCTAAATCATAACCTGCTGCGGCTGCAATCCCAGGCGCACCCAGTATTGTTAACATCATAAATAACAATTTGTTTTTCATGTTGTCACCCTGGACCTGGTCGTACTTTTAAGAAATTAAATCATTTCAACTTGGTTGTTAACGCAACCTGTATTTTGTTAACGCTGCGTTACGATGGAAAGTATGTCTGCGGAAATATTTTTAATAACTCACCCGCGCGTTGTATTTTTCTTTTTTTGTTCATACCAAAGTATTAAAACCCACGTAAATACGCTGTTATCTACGCAAAAAATATTTTGTTTTCTTTTAAATCTCCGTTTTCCGCTAGCAAAAAACACCAGACAGTCATTCTTCTTGCCCGTCGCTGATTGCTGCGATATGTCTTGCGCACAAGCCGTGACAAACCTCCTCTTTTTGCAGTAAAAAATTGTCCACGGTGGTGTGGAGAAAAAACAAGAACGTTTTACATGACGAAAGGACTACACCGAAATATTTTTTATATGCATTATTAGTAAGTTAGCACCATTTGTATGATTTTTTAAAATTGTGCAATAAAAACCAAATGTACAACTTTTCTATCATTTCTAAACTTAATAAAACCTTAAGGTTAACATTTTAATATAACGAGTTACATTTAGTTACATGTTTAACACTTGATTTAAGATTTGTAATGGCTAGATTGAAATCAGATGTAATCCATTAGTTTTATATTTTACCCATTTAGGGCTGATTTATTACTACACACAGCAGTGCAACATCTGTCAGTACTTCTGGTGCTTCTATTTTAGAGGCAGCTGTCAGGTGTGCGATCAATAAAAAAAGCGGGGTTTCATCATGTTTAATGAAGTCCATAGTATTCATGGTCATACATTATTGTTGATCACTAAACCTTCTTTGCAGGCGACAGCTCTCTTGCAGCACCTTAAACAATCGCTGGCAATTACAGGAAAATTACATAATATTCAACGTTCTCTGGACGATATCTCTTCAGGCTCTATTATTCTTCTGGATATGATGGAAGCGGATAAAAAGCTTATCCATTATTGGCAGGATACTTTGAGCAGGAAAAACAACAATATCAAAATATTGTTGCTAAATACGCCTGAAGATTACCCGTACCGCGACATTGAAAACTGGCCTCATATCAACGGCGTTTTTTATGCCATGGAGGATCAAGAACGTGTTGTCAATGGGTTGCAAGGCGTCCTGCGCGGCGAATGCTACTTTACGCAAAAGCTTGCCAGTTACCTGATTACACATTCTGGTAACTATCGTTATAACAGCACGGAATCAGCCCTCCTTACTCATCGGGAAAAAGAGATCCTGAATAAGCTGCGTATCGGCGCGTCTAATAACGAGATCGCTCGTTCGTTGTTCATCAGCGAAAATACGGTTAAAACGCATCTTTATAATCTTTTCAAGAAGATAGCCGTAAAAAACCGGACACAAGCGGTTTCCTGGGCAAACGATAACCTCAGGCGATAAAGCCATGAAACGTTATTTACGCTGGATTGTGGCGGCAGAATTTCTGTTCGCCGCAGGGAATCTTCACGCCGTTGAGGTAGAAGTCCCGGGATTGTTAACTGACCATACTGTTTCATCTATTGGCCATGATTTTTACCGAGCCTTTAGTGATAAATGGGAAAGTGACTATACGGGTAACTTAACGATTAATGAAAGGCCCAGTGCACGATGGGGAAGCTGGATCACTATAACGGTGAATCAGGACGTTATTTTCCAGACTTTTTTATTCCCGTTGAAAAGAGACTTCGAAAAAACTGTCGTCTTTGCACTGATTCAAACTGAAGAAGCACTAAATCGTCGCCAGATAAATCAGGCGTTATTAAGTACGGGCGATTTGGCGCATGATGAATTCTAAATAAAAAATTGTTCGGAGGCTGCAATGCGTGTCAAACATGCAGTAGTTCTACTCATGCTTATTTCGCCATTAAGTTGGGCTGGAACCATGACTTTCCAGTTCCGTAATCCAAACTTTGGTGGTAACCCAAATAATGGCGCTTTTTTATTAAATAGCGCTCAGGCCCAAAACTCTTATAAAGATCCGAGCTATAACGATGACTTTGGTATTGAAACACCCTCAGCGTTAGATAACTTTACTCAGGCCATCCAGTCACAAATTTTAGGTGGGCTACTGTCGAATATTAATACCGGTAAACCGGGCCGCATGGTGACCAACGATTATATTGTTGATATTGCTAACCGCGATGGTCAATTGCAGTTGAACGTGACAGATCGTAAAACCGGACAAACCTCGACCATCCAGGTTTCGGGTTTACAAAATAACTCAACCGATTTTTAAGCCCCAGCTTCATAAGGAAAATAATCATGCAGCGCTTATTTCTTTTGGTTGCCGTCATGTTACTGAGCGGATGCTTAACCGCCCCGCCTAAAGAAGCCGCCAGACCGACATTAATGCCTCGTGCTCAGAGCTACAAAGATTTGACCCATCTGCCAGCGCCGACGGGTAAGATCTTTGTTTCGGTATACAACATTCAGGACGAAACCGGGCAATTTAAACCCTACCCGGCAAGTAACTTCTCCACTGCTGTTCCGCAAAGCGCCACGGCGATGCTGGTCACGGCATTGAAAGATTCTCGCTGGTTTATACCGCTGGAGCGCCAGGGCTTACAAAACCTGCTTAACGAGCGCAAGATTATTCGTGCGGCACAAGAAAACGGCACGGTTGCCATTAATAACCGAATCCCGCTGCAATCTTTAACGGCGGCAAATATCATGGTTGAAGGTTCGATTATCGGTTATGAAAGCAACGTCAAATCGGGCGGGGTTGGGGCAAGATATTTTGGGATCGGTGCCGACACGCAATACCAGCTCGATCAGATTGCCGTGAACCTGCGCGTCGTCAATGTGAGTACCGGTGAGATCCTCTCCTCGGTGAACACCAGTAAGACGATACTTTCCTATGAAGTTCAGGCCGGGGTTTTCCGCTTTATTGACTACCAGCGCTTGCTGGAAGGGGAAGTGGGTTACACCTCGAACGAACCTGTTATGCTGTGCCTGATGTCGGCTATCGAAACAGGGGTCATTTTCCTGATTAATGATGGTATCGACCGTGGTCTGTGGGATTTGCAAAATAAAGCAGAACGGCAGAATGACATTCTGGTGAAATACCGCCATATGTCGGTTCCACCGGAATCCTGACAGATAAAAATGCCAGAATTAATAATCCGGCATTTACTGTTTAAGCAAAAGCGTGAGTGCCCCTCACGCTTTATTTTTGATTTCCTGCTCACGGTGCGCCGTCTTTGCACTACGCGCCGCCAGCCACAGGCCGCTGTTTTTCATTGCGTAACCAAATATCAGCCCAAGCGCCAGCGAAGGTAACACCAGTTTCCAGTCACCCTGCCCGGCAAACGTCGCGCATGCGCCTATAAACGTTCCCGGAACAAATGAAAGCAGCAGCTGTTTGGCCTGAATACACATCAGAAACGCGACAATACCGGTTATGACATAACCGAGAATTTCCAGATGTGGTGCCAGTGCACTACCGTAAATAATGACCATCGCCCACACCACGCCACTAAGCAGGGTTGCAGCGGAGATCGCCAGCCCTTTCAGCCCACCTTGCGGGCAAGCAAAGTAGGCCGTACAGCCCAGGAAGCCCGCCCAGCTTAGTAAGCCCAGGGAAACAGCCACCCATCCCCAGATACCGGAGAGAATGCCTGTTGTGATTGCAATAGAGAGAAGTATGTTCATGCCGCGCATGATAGCAGAAAACGCGGCCATGAATGAGATCGAGCACACATTTTATGCAACAACAAATTATACGTTGCAGTTATGAGTGACGTAGATCACATTTACTCTTCAGAATCTTCTTCCAGCTCGTCCCACATTGCACTAATGGCATCGCGGGTTAGCGGTGCCATGGTGCGCCAGAAAGGCGTGGTTGCATGGGCCTCCACTTTGCCAAGAAACGCGCCACACCAGGGTAACAGATACTCACTGAACAGTGTTTCCAGTGCTTCGCTCTCATCTTCCGTTGACTGATCTTCCAGCCAGGAAGCCGCAAGCAGCAATGTGCCGATGTGATCGGCAGGCGTATCCGCTAATGGCATCCCTCGTTCAGAAAGAAAAGCGCGCACTTCCGCTTCCGTTGCGTCCTCAACCCATGCGCTACGATATGGCGGCACGGCACATTCATCGCCGATAAACAACGCATTGTAATCGGCAGAGACTTGCGTCATATCACAGCTTTTCTGCAAACGTGTCAGCAACTCATCCTGCTCCAGTGGCCAGTTCGCAGCCAGTTTCCCCTCACGAATCAGGGTAAACAGCGGCACCAGTAAAGGATCTTGTGGTTGGCGGTAATAGAGCGAACCCAGCACACGACAGAGGATAGAAAACTCGTTCATTAATATATTTCCATTACTAGTAATTAAAGGTCTGCAAATTCCGCAATCGGTGCCATACCGCGAGATTCAAGGAAGTTCAGTAAGCGGCGCGGAGAAACATTCAAAATGCGCTCTGGCGGAAAATCTACCGCGTCGAGGATTTTAAGACACTCTTCAAATTCCCCCATGGTAAACGCGGTGTGAGAATCCGAGCCTAATGCCACCCAACCTCCAGCATCACGTACCGCTGCGGCTACCGCACGACAGTTGTCTTCACTGCCCTTACGTGAGTGTAAAAATGAGGAATTATTGATTTCCAGCGCCACCTGATGTTTCGCGGCTGCTTCAGCAACGGCTTTAACATCTATCTCATATTTAGGATTCCCTAATATCATGTACCCACAATAACACGAGAGGATACAACGATGAACATTACCAAAGCAATCCATAACTATGCTCGCCGCCGTGGAATCGAACTTCAACTCGAAGATGAGCAGGTTAGATTCTGGGAGATAGAACAAGATTGTGAATGGATGTTCAGCTATTCGATTGCTCAATGTGGTTGCTTGTTCTGGAAAGGTAATGTTTATCTTCCTCGCGATATTAAAGAAGAACTTCCGGCGATGATTGACACCGATAAGAAGTTAAAGGAAGTCTTAGATTTTATCTACAAAGAGTTTATTAGCAAGAAGTAATTTCTAATTTGGTGGGTGCAATTCCCACCGCTTTTTAAATGGAGAATCAAACATGTTAGCTTTTATCTCATTCGTGGGAGGTAGTCTCACAACTATGATTAGTCTTTCTTATCTTGTCGTTAGTATGGGGTGAGCAATGAAACAATTTCATGATGGCATTTCATCCAAGACATTCAAGAAAGAATATAGCGGATTGTGTATTAACTGGATTGATTTGATTGGTGCGGTTGTGTTTGGTCTGGTAATTAGCATCAATTTTTAACGATATAAATATATCGTAATTCAAATAACAAGAGGAAATTCTACTATGAAAAAGATTATCGCGGGTGTTGTTCTTGCTCTGGGTTTGGTTGGTGCTGCAAATGCCGAACAATATGTACAGGGTGATAGTGTCAAGCGTGCTGCCGTTGCACCTTCTTTAAATCAACTGTGTACTGAATTAGCACAGGTTGCCGGAGTTGGTGACGATGACGACTTTATTACTGCGTGTGTATGGAGTCATATCGAGGATATTAATAAACGTGATGCAAAACTAACTGGAAAGAAATATTAATGACTTACTAACCAATGCCCCTATCGTTATAATACGCGGTAGGGGCTTTTTGTTTTGGAAATGGTATGAAAACTAAACTATATTCGTATATTCGCTTCTCGTCTATGCGTCAGAGTGATGGTTCGAGTTATGAACGACAAATCAGGATGGCGAGAGAGGTTGCGGCAAAGTATGACCTTGAACTGGTAAATGATTATCAGGATCTGGGTGTATCTGCGTTTAAGGGTGCTAACTCTAAAACAGGGGCGCTATCTCGTTTCCTTGATGCAATTGGTAGATCCGTTCCTGTTGGTAGCTGGCTATTCATTGAAAACTTGGACCGCTTATCCCGTGCCGATATTGTCAGTGCGCAGGAGTTATTCCTTTCAATCATCCGTAGGGGAATAACCATTGTTACTGGCATGGATAACAAGATCTACTCGCTGGATACTGTTACCGCTAATCCGATGGACCTGATGTTCTCCATCCTTTTATTCATCCGTGGTAATGAGGAAAGCCAGACTAAGCGCAATCGTACTAACTCAAGCGCACTGATTAAGATTAAAGCCCATCAAGAAAATCCCCAGAATCCGGCAGTGGCAATCGAGGAAGTTGGAAAGAATATGTGGTGGACTGATACCACTTCCGGTTATGTGCTGCCTCATCCGGTGTACTTCCCTGTTGTTCAGGAGATTGTGGAATTACGGAAGAATGGACGTTCAACCGCCGAAATACTGGATCACCTTAACGAGACATATGCACCACCACCAGCAGTAAGCAACAAGAAGCATTCAAAATGGTCACGGGCAATGGTTGAAAGGTTGTTCCATACCCGCGCTTTGATTGGTATCAAGGAGGTCTCTGTTGATGGTGTTAACTATGAGTTAAAGGATTATTACCCTCGTGTTATTGATGATGCTACGTTCTATCACCTTAAGAAAAATATTGGTGCTAGAGCATGGAACTTTGGAGACAAGGAAGAAGCTAAACCGATCCCCCTGCTTAGTGGCATTGGCCTATTGAAATGTGATCATTGCGGTTGCGCTATGGTTAAAGTGAAGGGAACAAACAAACGTTCTGACCAGTATCGTTATACATGTGATGCGACCCGTTCACGTAGACTTGATTGCGAGCATCCAAACTGGAGTTTTCGAGGGGATCAATTAGAGAAAGCTGTATTGCAATTGCTGGCTGATAAAATCTGGATTGCTGAGGATAAGGCTAATCCGGTTCCGGCGTTGAAAGTACAGGTTGATGAAATATCACGCAAGATTGATAACCTGATTGCCCTTTCTGCTATGACAGGAGCAACGAAGGAGCTAGCCGATCAGATTACTACCCTCAATAGCGAGCGTGAAACACTCTACAATCAGATCAAGATGGCAGAAGAGGAAATGTATTCTGTGGACTCTCAAGGCTGGGAGAAGCTCGCAGAATTTGATTTAGAAGATGTTTATAACGAGGAACGACTAAAGGTCCGGTTTAAGATTAAGCAAGCTCTAAAGCGGATCGGGTGTAGCAGGATTGACAGAAACAAAAACTTGTTTGTACTGGAATACATCGATGGAAAGACCCAGAGAGTTGTAATAGAAAATTCAAGAGGAACGAGGAAAGGCCGGATATTCATTGATTTGAAAACTATCAATGATAGACAGATTCTGGAAAGTAACGGGCTTGTTTTGCATCCATGTTTAGACATGCTGACAGATAAGAACTGGAAACCAGAAGAGGAAATACCAGGTCCATTACAGGAATTTGGAATTTAAGCGGCCTAAATCGACGTATAACGAGCTAAACACTTTAAGGGGTACATCTGTACCCCTTTTGAATTTAATTGCGTTAGGCAGCGTCTAAGAGCGTATTAAAGTATTCATCCATTAAATCAGGACTGTCGTCATCAATACAGAAAAATTCCGGTTTATTGATGCCGTAGAAGTGAGTATGTAGCTTGAATGTATCGTCATCAAATACATCTTTCGGAGATACCCACATATTAGCCTCGTCCGGTTGATTGGTTAGGTAGTCATAAACCAGTTGCTGTAAGTGTGGTAACTCATCAATAGTCAGAGTTTCCGACCATCCATCCTTGAAATCTTTGTAGGGTGCTGCATGAGTCTTGAAGCGTTGTTTTACTTCATGCTCTAAATCAACGGCTTTCCAACCATCCTCAAACTCATGAGTAAAGATTAAGCGGTGAGTGAAGTTGCTCTTTCTGGTTTGCTCTCTCATTCGTTCTTCTGGTTTCCGGGTAGTGATTCCAAATTTAATAAATTTGTCATCTAATAATTGAATGTAGAAACTAGCCTTACCCTGATAAGTCCGGTTAGACAGTTGCACCAGTTGGTCTTTAATACAAAGCGGACAAGTGAAAGAATCAGCACATCTTAAATGAGATTCCCATTCGTGGTTATGTGTCTTGCAATAGGTTTTAAATTTAACATCCTTTAGGTGTGGGGTGTTTATGATGAATCCTTTGAAGGTGTAAGGCGTACTCTCGCAACGTGCATTGATGATTGTCTCTTTGTCCTTAATAACTTCATCAAAAGTCTTGCCACTTCTTACCCGTTGGGATTTTTCAGCCATACAGATTTTGCAATCAAAATCGAAATCATCTTTGAGAGCATGTAATAGAGATGGCGTCATGATTTGATTGTGTTCAGGGCACAAAACACGGGCTTTCGTTCTATTTCTCCCTTTCCATTCTCCTTGCCATCCGAGGAACTTCTTTCCCTTCTCATTACAACGAGATTCCATTTTCAACCATACAGCCTTTTCAGTCTGGAATAACTCACCCCCGTTAGTATCTTCCAGTTTGCGTAATTTGTAGTCCTTATATTCTTGTGTATCTAAATTGTAGATTCGAAAGTAAGTGTGATTACCCTTCCACGGTAGGATAAATCCACCAAATACGAAAGCAGGTTCCAGTTTAGCGATGATTCGTTGTTGGTACTCTTCCGGCGATAAACCGCGAGTTTTCTTAACAAAAGGAATTTCGGCAGCGTAAGCAAGTTTCATAGTAGTTTCCTCTAAAATAATAAGCTCACTACTATTTATTAGAGAAAATTGTCTTACTATTGCATTCTCTATCTGAATGTGTATAATACGCGACCCTAAATCCCAAACCAACCATATTGAGGTTATGCCTATAAGTTAAAAAAGTGAGGTCTATATGATTCCAGTAATGGCTAAAGATATTGTTTTTACTCCTAAATCCTCCCGTGCTGTAACTCCATCGGCATTAGAACAACGCATTCTGACTCACATCAAAGAGAAGGACTTACCGTTAGTCTTTCATGGCTTTCTGGGTGAGTTTAAAGGGCTTCATTCAAGAATTGCTCTTACATGTACCCGATGCGGCAATAGAGCCGACAAATCAGCTACCAACCTGCTTAATGAAGGTAAACGCTGTGCTTGTCTCAAAAGTGATTACTTTCAATATAAAGCGGGTGTGCCTTATCTCTATGTAATGAAATCAGGGGATATTGGTAAATTTGGTGTTACAAAGTCAATCATCAAGCGACGTGTTAATCTGGGTGTACGCAATCCCGGTCATAACTTTGATATTGTCTTTGCTGGTGAAATGCCATCAATGAAACATGCTTTAGCCACTGAAAGAGCAATAAAGAGATTACTGGATGTGGGTATAGGCGGGATTGAATACGGCAAAACTGAAACATTCCACTACTGCAATAAATCACTAAACAATATAAAGAATATTGCAAGTGTGGAGTGGAACTAATGCAAGATATTAAAATTCATTTTCAAGATTACAGTTTCGTTAAGGTTGATTGCTCTCCTTCTATCGGAATGGAATTAAGGGATTATTTCTCGTTTGAGGTTGAAGGGGCTAGGTTTAGCCCCCGCTACAAGTATTCCGGCTGGGATGGACGAATAAGACTGTTTACGCATGAAAATACCCTACCAATTGGACTATTAAAAACATTGGGTGTCTTCGTTAAAAATATGGGCTATTCAGTCTGGATTGACCCGCGATTACTTGAGAAGGAAGATGTAACCAAAGACGCGATTAATGAATGGATTGATTCCTTAGAAGTGTATTCCGGTAGCAATAAAATCAATCCTTACTGGTATCAAAGGGAGGCAGTCTTTCAGGGTATTCATAATCGCCGTAGAATGCTGGTTCTTCCTACCAGTGCCGGAAAGTCATTGATTGCTTGTATGCTGTCTCGCTGGTACTTAGAGCATTACACCGGAAAAGTGTTAATCATTGTTCCGACTACATCGCTAGTGGTTCAAATGAGGGATGATTTCATCGATTATCGGTTATTCCCTTATGAAGCAATTCATACAATGATGAGTGGTAGCGGGAAACATCCGGGAGACAGGTTAATCACGGTTAGTACCTGGCAATCAGCGTGCAAGATGCCTCCTGAATGGTTCAAACAATATGGAATGTTGATAGTTGATGAATCGCATAAGGCTAGTGCCAAAAATATTACCAATATCATTAACGGAATGAATCATTGCCAGTTCAAAATTGGTATGACTGGTTCCCCGAAAGAATCAAAGTGCCATTTAATGCAGTATGTCGGGCTTTTCGGTGATATTTCTAAGATCGTGAGTATTGACCGCCTGATGGAAGAAGGCCAGGTGACAAAACTGAAAATTAACTGTCTTTTCCTTCGTTATACCGATGAGGAATGTAGCGCGGTTAAGGGTAGAGAATATGCGGAAGAGATCAAGTATATTACGTCTAACCCACGACGTAATAAGTTTGCTTGTAATTTGGCGCTAAAACTCGCTAAGAAGGGCGAAAACGTATTCCTTATGTTCCGCAATACTAAGCACGGAAAACTTATGTATGACGCGTTACAGAAGGTACACGACAAGGTTTATTATATTGACGGTGGAGTTAAGACAGAAGAACGTGATGAATTTAAGAAAATGGCGGAGGGTGACACCGGGATCATTTGTGTTGCGTCTTATGGTGTGTTCTCTACTGGTGTTTCAATTAAGAATTTGCATCATGTTATTTTCGGTCATCCAGTGAAGGAATCAACTATCGTTCGTCAGAGTATCGGTCGTGCATTGCGTAAACATGGTTCGAAAGACATTGCAACGGTCTGGGATCTTATCGATCATCTGTGTATATTCGGTCGTAACGGAAAAGTCAAGCATAAAAATTATGCGGTAAAACATGCACTTGAGAGAATCCGCTATTATCTAACCGACAAGTTCAGCTATGCAACTAAAACAATTGCTATATAACAAAAAAAGCGCCCACTAGAGGCGCTTTAATTTTATCCATTCCACCGTGATTTTTTTGATCTGGAATCAATATGCGTAAAGGTTTTATATTTTCCTAAGCCGTATTGAGTAGGATATTTCCCATCAAGATAAGCATAGACAATATCAGGGGAGACACCCTTGATCACAATGTCAGCCGCACGGCCTCGAACGTGATAGCTGTTGGTTGCCCCGCCTACATTCTTGTTATGAGCCGGGCAACGGTTCCCACTGTTAATAATTACTGGCTTCCCGAAGTGTTCGCGTACATCCTCAAGAATCACCAGTAATTCAGCGTCGATTGTATCATAATCACATTTTCCGCATTTACATTTAAATTCCTTGCGAGAAAAATGCTTACTTAACATATTACCCCCTTAGATCATTTCGAAGATATAACCAATAAAGCGCATACCCTTGATATAATAAGGAGCAGTGCCTACACACACCGCGCGTGCATCACCCAGACAGTTAAAGCTATAAGGATTAACTACATCGACTTCTTGTCCTACACGAAAACGATACTTAGGACGTTTAGCCAATGTAGCGACACAAAACACGGTCCCTTTTTCATGATCGCGGATACATTCTTTATATTGTTTATGTTTAACTCTCTTCGCCTCAAAATCATGTGTCATTGATTCTGGGCTAATGCCATTAATAAAAATACCGGAAAGCTGATCGACCGGATAAGTAGGAAATTCAGTGAAAATATTTTTAGCCATGTTATACCCCCATAAGTTTCTATGAGGGTATTTATGGATTAAACGTATTTCATGCGCGATTTAATGTGCTTATTGATGTTTTCAAGCATCATTGCTTCGTTGCTTTCCCACGATCCTAGCGTCGAATAACGAGTAGAAATTTTATCCGATTTAACGGCAACAATTCGCTTGCTCTGTTTCTGTATGCGTTTCTCTAAGCGACGTTTTGCCACCGCCGATCCATTCCTAGCGCGTTTGGTTCGGGATTTCTTAGGCTTGTACTTCTTCATGATAAAAGTCCCTTCCTTGTTCTCTACCTTGATGAAGTTGCCATTTTCGATGTTACGCATCATCTTACCGCCTTTAATGGCCTTAATGTTCCCGTGGGAGTCTAAGACCTTACCGTTAGCTATTGGCACTAGCTTATTGATTTTGCCACCATCGAAATAGTGTTTCAGATAGTCGTC
Organism: Shigella dysenteriae; assembly: GCF_022354085.1. NCBI lineage: Bacteria > Pseudomonadati > Pseudomonadota > Gammaproteobacteria > Enterobacterales > Enterobacteriaceae > Shigella > Shigella dysenteriae. Next base: position 1,921,126 of record NZ_CP055055.1, on the reverse strand, counting down.
TTGACTGCCGATCTTCTTGTCCTTATCCCTTGCGCCCTTGATGAAGATTTGGTGTCTCGTCCCTGATCGGTTCTTGTAGTTGGTATTACCTACAGCTTGCTGAGTCCAGCGAGTAGGTCTATCAACATTCTTGTTAATCTTCTTCTGGAGTGCTCTGGAAGCAAAGATCGCCCCTTCCCCTATCGCCCTTTCGAATGTATCGGTTGCTTTATCAGTCCATTGGCGTAACGCTTTCTTAGTCCTTAGAGCGTTTCGTTTATTGGTACTGGTTGCCATGTTAGCCCCCTAATAACGAAAAGACCCCCGCCAGTGTCCTTAGCAATTGTTCATCCACGGTCATAGCCGGGAGTTCAAGCCCAAAGGACGTTAGCAGAGGTCTAATTGCTACGTTATAAGTGAGGGCGATAATCAAGAGATAACCAAAATATTTCTTAAGTTTATTCTTCATATATTCACCCCTTTATTATTATTTTTGTTTGAGTATGTCGAGAACTTGGTCAAATTTGGCGTCCATCGCAACCACTTTCTTCTCTATACCGTGTAGTGTTTGTTCCATGCGATAAACTCTCTCGGCGATCTGGTCGTGGTTACTTTGCATTGTTTCAAACTTCTGATTAAACAATGCATCATTGGACTCTAATTTCGACAATCTATTTTCTGTTGCTAATTGATTTCGGTGAAGTCTCCAAAGACCACCACAAATTAAGGCGATAACACCGATACCGCCATATATAATTTCAGTCATTACGCCCCCGATATTTTATAATTTAATGGCAGAATTATTTAGATAAAAATAATCCCGCCTAACTCAAAAGAATTAAGCGGGATTAATTATTAGAATTAAATTTTAAGAAACAGAAATACCAGTAGCGGCTTTCTTAGTTACCATTACCGTTAGATCGCTGATCCATGTGCTGGGAGTCCAGTTGTTGATTGCGCTTGAACTTACTTCAAAAGTTAGCGTAACTGGTCCGTGTCCGGCTGGCATATCAATAACAGCACTATACAATCCAGTCTGTCTACCATATGCACGGTTATATAATTCAGCACCGTTCTTGCGAACAATCAAGCGACAGTTATCATAGTAAGTATTGTTATTCGAGCCTTCACGCGCATTAAGACCACCAAAGCTAATAGCCGGAACGATAATCTGACGATCAAACGGGTGATCATCTTCAATTCGAACAGTGATTGTACCTTGCGGATAACCGGGATAGCCCAATGATGGGTTTTCGTCCCAATGTGGGAATCGACGACCAATAGCTTTCACGAAGTCACCACGCACCTGATTAGCATCAAGCATACCCAAAATGCGGCAACTTGAATTAATCGTTACGTTGTTCATTTCGCCGGAATCAGCCACCAAATGACCACGAATATTAGCGTGTCTAAAATGACAAGTGCCATCTTTGCCGATATACCATCCATCGTTACCATTCCAGTTATAAGACTGGATATAGTTACCAATTTTAGCATTATCGATAGAGCCATCAATGATATGACCTGTTCCGATCTGTGCGTGTTGGATGTGAGCGCCGTTAATCTGGGCTGTGCCGATTTTAGCCGTGGTGATACTAGCATCACTAATCTGGGCTGTGCCAATTGCAGCATTACGAATCATCGCATTATCGAGATAAACTTTGTTATCTTCGATACCAAACGGGCATACTTCCGATCCGTTCTGTGGAGCTACCGCGATTTTATCAGCCGTAAAGATGATTCTCGTCGGTTGCGCCGGATCGTTGGTTGCGCTCATATGAATACCAGCCACGCGACCATCTGCATTAACTGCCAGATTATATTTGCTGTTAATGGTTCCCTTCAAAGCATCGATTTTTACATCTGCTTCCTGATTCACACCAGCAATCTTGCCATCCATTTCTACCCGAACTTGGTCGATCTTACTTGCGCTTGCTGCCTCACTGGTAGCAATTGCTTGTTTCAGGGTAGTAGCAGATGCGCTAACTTCATTGGTGATATCGCCTTTCAGTTCAGCTTTAACCTGATCAATCTTAGTGGAGCTAGCTTGCTCGCTGGTAGCAATCAGACTCTTGAGAGTATCGGCTGAGGCTTGGACCGTCTGCCCTGTCTCGGTAGTAATCTGTTTATGCATTGCATCAATCTTAGCATCGGCATTAGCGCCAGCTTGAGCAATAGCATCCGCGATGGTTTCATCTAAGCGATCTTGTAAACCAATCAGGTCTTCAAGTGCTTCTTTGTCCTGATCGTCCCAGCTAATGGTAGATTTCATTTGCATGAAATACGGTTCAGACCAAACAGCATCATCCATACCGAAAATATCGTAGTGAGCACCACGGATATAATAATCACCGTCAGCCAAATCAAAGGAAGTATGACTAACGCTATTGGTAGTCACTGCCCTTGCATCTGAGAAAGTGTTATCGGTTGCATACTGGATGATTGACCCTGCATAGTCATGTTCTACGTCATCCGCCCAGCTAACAAACGCAGTATTAAAGCCACCACGCGCACTAAAACCTTTCATCGGCTTATGTTGTGGGTTGATAGCCACTAAACGCGCTGGGGCGCTCTCTGAGTTGTTATAGCCCTTAGCCGATACTTCTACCGTCAATTCACGGGAAAGGCCGTTAAACTGGTTCATATCAAGCGTATAAGTCCATGATTCAGGATCGCGGGTACGGTACTGAATAGACTTACCAGCCTTGTTAGTTACCTTGATAATGTATGCTTCAAACAGGTCACTAAACTTGTTAGCTTCGCCGTTGATCATCACCTCTAATTGTTGCTGATTTTCCCATTCGATAATCAGATCATTGCCTTCGAAAGTACCAGGTGAACTACCCTGATTTTTGATTCGAATAACCGGAGTCGGCAATTCATAGGTAACTTCTGGATTCTGGTTAACCAGTTCCACCCATTCGGAACGAGCAATAATACCGAAAGCACAAACGCGGTAATCGTAGGAGCGATCTTTTGCCAGTGCATTGATATTGAAAATTTGCTGTGAAGTCTGTCCCAGCTTAATCCAGTTAGGTGATCCACTCACACGATAATCAATCTGGAAACCGTAGCGGTTAAAATCTTCCGGTGCATCCCATGTCAAAGTAACGTTTTTACCGTGGATTGTCTCACCAGTTGCCTTAATTCTGAAATTAGTCGGTTTCTGTACTGTCATTGAATCCGGTAAACCAGTAGGTCTATTGTCTGGAGTCGCCGCATAGTTCAGGTCAGTATAAACCTGAGAATTATATTCTGTGGCGGTGATAGTCATCATCCCAGCAATACCAGAATCAATCGAGCGATCAATTGCAGTAATACGCCAAAGTGAATTATTCAGTTTCAATTCATCATAGGTTACGCTGATAACGTCCCAAACTTCGGCAGTGAATGCGTCAGTAGTCATGAAGCTGATAACCTGAGTGATACGAGATTTATTTCGTTCTACACTCGCTAGTTTATCAATCTGGGCTTTAGACTTAACAAAACGATATTCAATATCTTTAGCGATAATTCGACCATCTTGACGAATAGTAGCATCGTTTTCAGCATCAGCCGGATAACGTAGCATTTGCTCGGAATAGTCGATTGATGGTTCCTGATACATTGCGTTAATGGTATTGAAATAACCGTTAGTGCCACCTGTTTTCAGTGATACTTTTCCCATCATGATATTGTCTTCATTGAAGGTATGCTTAACAATATCAGGAGCATCCAGTTTCAGAGTAATTCTTCCAAAGGATTCGAACATTACCCCGCCGAAAGTCTGCATAAGGCTAGTTAAGTTCTCTTTAAAGCTGGCGTTCGGATCACATGCACCGTTTGAATGTAGGTCCATCTGGCGTACTTGTTTACGTACTTTCAGGAATGAATCAACGTTGATGTTTTCAATTGGTACGGATAAGCCATATTTTTCATTTGTTAGGTAGTGGAAAATCTGGTCCACGCCGTTAGTGCTTGCCTCAATAGCATTGGTTTCAAGGTTACGGATTTTTAAGCCCATAACATCGACAGCTACCTGGCTATTAGGCTGGAGAATATCAACACCAGCAGCCAAAGATTTGTCATCACGACGTAAAACAATACACATGGTCGCAATACCGTTACCCTGATACCGATCATCCCAATCTGCGCCCAAATGATGTTTAGCCAGATCCAATGCAGTGTTCGGATTTTTACCAGTGCGAAACTCGACTTCTAACACTTTGCGGTATTCGTCTTTAATGTTTCCTTTATCGAGAATACCATCACGAATTGTCATATTCTGACTAATGAGAACGTTTTTATTATCGATGTGCAGTGCTTTAAAGTGATCGATCTCACCTTCTGAAATAGCAAAAATTTGTACCAGTTTGTTATTTTCACGCTGTGAAATTGCTTTGTAAACGCAGATTGCACCAGTTCGGGTAGTACCGAAAAGAACGGGTAATACTGTTTTAGGATCGTTTGATGTTCCTAGTGTCACCGCATTATCTGGGCTTTGTACTTTAGGTGTTTTTGGTGCGCCTACAGTGGAAGCGATCAAGGTCATTGCACCAGCAGCCATGCCGATAGCGACTGCGGTCATAACAGAAAATGTTGCAGCAGCAGCCATCCCAGCAGACGCACCAGCAATAACCGCGCCTACCAATACTTCAAATCCCATTATTCACCCCCGAATCTATAAACTTGTTCATAGTCAATGTCTGAAACAGGAATGGTCATCCAGATACCATCTTCTTCAACGAGGCCATAACCGGAATAATGAGGAACTACGGAATAATATTTGCGGTTTCCTAATTTGTGGGCTGTGACCAGTAAGTCGCCGTCCTGTAAATCATCAGTGACTAATTTGAAATGTTTCTTAATTGGTTGAAGGATATTTGTGTATCCGCTTAATTCTTTGCAGATTTTCAAGCCTTCTTCTTTAGTTGAATATTTTTTATAAAGAGAATTATATAGGTCAGTACCAGCGAGAATATCGATGATCTTACATGCAATTAGATTGCAATCATTCTCGCCTTGAACGAACTCCCGACCTATTAAAGAATTGATGTAATCGGTGATAAGCCTAGTTTTTAGCATGTTGAATACCTCCATGCTGTTATTTACTAGGCTTAAGGAGAAGGGATTATTTCTTCGATGAATGCCAGCGGCTTTCGCTATTCCACTTCCCGGCACGAGAGAAGAATAGATCGTTCTCGTTTCCAACATAGGAACGGTGGATACCATCGGAGGCATGACTACGAGCGTTTTTATCTAGAACTTCCCAGATACTATTAAGCTGAAATTCTGATTCGTTTTTACACTCATCATCTTCATGTTCGATGTTAATCCCGATGGAATCGACTACCCCACGGAAAACAGGGTAAGTGGTTTCAACCTTGCCCGTGTTAGGGTTCAGGAAAACCATTTCGATTTTCACATCTGATTTATCGAATTGCTTGTTTCGAATCAGGGTAATGTATTCTTCGCGAACGTTAGAAACAGTTACGTTGATCCCGTTGTTGTTGATCTCCTTCTCTTCGGTATTCGATGAGATTTGAAGAAAATCACCCGTTGCGAGATACGTAAATCCGTTATAGTCCAAATCGAAATACCCATCTGTAAGCCGTAGAACGTCCCCTGACGCTGTTATCACTTCGATAATGTGAAACATCGATCCAGTGGAGAAAAGCTGCGGTAGCGTCAATCTAGACACGTTCTGACCTGTCTGGTCGTTGTATACCTCAATGAAGTCAAGATTAGTGCATAGTTTGCTGAATGATTCCTGAATAGTTGCCATTATACATTCTCCACTAATTCGAATTTCATCTTGCCAATCTGGGCGATCTTCCAATCGATGTTTTCAGTTTTGAGAACAAATTCACCTTCTACGTTCTGATACTTGATCACCTCACCCGCCAGGACGTTCTGACGCAAGTTAGGGAAGAGTTTCATTTCACCACCTGATTTCACATCTTCGGTGATCGTGTAGATTTTCTTGTGGTTCTCAAACTGTACAATCGTTCCCGCTTTCAGTGTTCCGGTGAAGTTGGAGATTCTCACCTTACGCCCACCGCGAGCAGTACCAGCAGCAGCCGTAACCATCTGGCGTACATCACCTGTATATTTTGAAAAGTAAGACAGTGGCACACTGAAAGGACGACCAAAAAGGTGACGTGCTACAAATTCTTTTACTTCGTTAATATCCTGAGCCATGAAATTCGCGGTAAATTCTGCTTCGTAAAAATGGATGCCAGTAAAGCGACGCTGGAACTTACCAGAAATAGATTGCGCCTTGAAGAAAGGTTGTTTTGATTTAAGAGTAAAATCTGTGATTTTAATATTTTTGGATTTGAACATAGAAAAAGCCCCCATAGTTTTATGATTATTTATCACTATGAGGGCTTTTAATTACATCTTACGGCGCTGTGCGTCTTCTACCGCCTGAGCAACTAACTTAGCATGACGTTTGATAGCATCCATGACCATCTTGTCTGAGCTATTAACGTTGCCGTTAATGTTCAAAGGTGCGTTAACTTCAATCGGCTGAGAGTTACCACCGCCTGATTTTTGAGCCGATAAGAAGTCTTTCAAATCACCGTTAGTACGCTGATCAACTACTCGTTCACCCTTATCAAGCAGCCATGTACCCTCACGAGGGATGTTATCAATACCATCATGAGCCATACCGCTAACGTTAGTAGACTTGATGTTTGCGATGCTCCCCATGTTCTGAGAAACAGCCAATGCAGCAGCAGCGATTTTTTGACCTGTGGTTACGTTGGTCGGATCGTTCCATGCATCGGTAGCAGCCGTCCACATGTTCACCGTCGCTTGTCCAATGGAGAATGCTTTATGAGCAGTGAAAGCCATCTGCATAGCTTTAGTGTTTTCCTGCCCGAAGAGAGTCATTGCAGCAGCAAAACCGCCATACATATCATCGGCTATTGACTGTCGAGCATCAGCATATTTCTTCTCAATTGCAGCCATTCGTTTTTGATGGTTTTCATTGAGTTTTTCTAATGCTTCCATCCGTTTAGCCGGATCGGTGATCCCATCAATCTTGAGTTTATCGGTTTTATAATCTTGTTCAGCGTCCGATTTCTCTTTATCGATTGCATTAAATTTAGCAAACGGGTTATTCGAGTCCTGATAATCTAAACCATTGGTCAACTGATTGGTTTTAAAACCATCCATTCCCTGTAAAGAATTTTCAATCTGAGAATAGTTTTGCTCGGTATCGTTCACACGACGCATATATTCTTCGTAGGAGATAGCTTTACCATCAAGTAACCGTTTATGGCTTTCTAGCTCGTTGTCCCTTATTTGTTGCAATTGTGTTAAGGCATTCAAAGCATCAACCGGATCAGCACCTAAAACCATTTTGTATACGTTTTCAGTATTCTGATCGATTAAGGATTGGCGTTTCGCGGCTGCGTCTTGCTGAGAAATAAGCCCCAACTTAACAGCATTATCCAAATCTTTCAAGCTGGATTCTAACTGCTTGTTCTGAGAAGCAATAGACGCGGCGACCTGCCCTTGCAATTTAACATCAAGTGCATTCAGACGCTTGATTGCATCCTCGCGTGCTTTCTGTGCTTTTTCTGCGGCTTCCTTAGCCTTTTTAGCTGCCTCTTCCGCTTTCTTTTTGGCTTCTTCCTCGGCTTTCTTCTCGTTGCCAGACTTACCCAATGAAGCTGGTCGAGTTGGTGTAGTCGGGATAGTCAAATCATGGTTAGGATCTGCCTTGCGAGTTAGATGTTCCCCGTTATCGACAACAATCAGAGAGCCATTTTTCTTATAAGAATCACCAAAACGTTTCTTAAATCCTTCAACATCAAAGCCAGCAGTACGAGGATCGACACCAGCACCACGGATCGCGGCCTTTTCCCAATCTGCCAGATTATTCCAACGCTTTTCTTTATTGTACTTGTCAATAATCTTTTGAGCGTCTTTATGGTTGGTGTTAAGAATACCACCAGTTGCGGTCTTGCCTTCTTTATTCAGTCGATCTAATGCCCTGAATAGAGAACTCTTTTCCCAATCAATATTAAACCAGTCAAATAGCCAGTTTAAGCTATCAACCAAAGGACCAGTAATGGTCATGCCGACACCTTTCAGGTTATTTTCCAGCTTATTGATATTTTGAGAAAATTTATCATATTTTTTAGCGTTTTCTTCGGTGACGTTAACAGATTGATTCTGAATAGCGATCATCGCCTCTTGAGCAGTATTATATTTCTCAAGCTGGCTGGTCATATGGCTTGAATCACTGGCTAAAGATTCCATCATGAACTTGATTTCAGCCATTGATTTTCCGGCTTTCTTCATGTCATAGAACACTTGGATCGCCGCTTTCATACCACCTTGCGGATCAGTCATGAAGTGAGCATAGTTTTCTAACTTAAGGCCAACCGATTCTAAGTCATCGGCAATACCGCCACCGTTAGCCCATGCATCACCCATCTTGTCTAAGGTGTCTTTGTTGATATCACCAAATTTTTCAACTGTTAGGCCAGTGCCAGAAAATTCCTTTTCCAGTCTTTGAAGGGATTCAATCGAGAGTCCGGTCGCCTTAGATACTTCTGAATATTGTTTAACGTATTCCGCGCCAGCTTTAGCGGCTGCAACCACTGCGGTCGCAACTAAGCCGATACCACCAGCAGCCAAACCAGCAGAGCCAGCGATCCCACGAAGAGATCCAGTCAGACCAGACAAGCCACCACCAAAATCAATATTACTTGCCTTTTCAGACAAATCATCGAGCAGGTCAGCGGCTTCACTAGTGCTTCTCTTTAGCCCTTTATTATCCCCTTCTATTGTTACTATATGTTTTGTCATAAATTCCCCCTTTAACCGCTTCTGAGTTTCTCAAGCAAAGATGGATCAAACATGTTCAGCATTGTCGCTTTACGTTCTTCTTCTTTCTTGCGTGCAAGTTCTTCCAGTTCTTCTTTAGTTTTAAAGAGTTTTTCTTCTCTAATTAATTGGAATTGGCTAGGCTTGAGTTTCTTTGCAGTTTCACGAGTCATTCCTTGCGACGTCATATACATGGAATACTGCAACATCGCATTCTGCATATCATGAAACGCGGGGCTTTGTGGTTCTAAGTAGGTGTCGAAAATGTATAATTTCCAAAATAGAGTGATTGGCATATTATCCATTTCATCTTTACTAAGCCCCGATCGCATCATTTGCCGAAAGTAGAAATTCAGAAGCGGGTTTACTTTACCTCGTTTTCAATTACTGCCGGATCTTGCATCAATGACGCTTGAGCAACTAAACCGATTAATTCACTGCGGACGTTAGTATACAGTGCCTTAACTTGTTCCATAGATTCAAATACTGGCTTACCGTCTTCATCTTCAATACAACGAAGAATAGAACGTTCATCACGGTCTTCTTTATCGGTATTGAAAACATGTTCATTAAATTCTTTTACTGACATAGGGCGAGCATAGAAAGTAAATCCACCGATGGTCAGAGATTCGCGTTTCGGAGAGAGTGCGGCTAACATTTCATTAATATTCATTATTGTTTCCTCTTAAGTTAATTAGATATGTTTATTTAGAATTGGAAACAAAAAAGCCACCCCGAAGGATGGCTAGATAATATTAGACGACTTTCTGGAAAACAGCTTGTTTAACCGGAGCACCATCTACTACAAAGGTGAAGGTACGGCCTACTACAGCATCCTCACCACCAGTCATGGTAGTTTTAGACAGGAAGCCGTTATAAGCGATGTGCACACCAGATTTTTTCGTAGCGTCGATGTAGTAAGCAATTTTAAGCTGTACGCGCTTACCGTCTTCGGTTGCTTTAATCAGTTTTTCGTGTACTTCGTTACCCGGCATGTAGTTGATCGAAAGTTCGATATCCGGTACAGACATACGACCAACCAGCTTACGGTTATACGGACCACCGAAGTTAGGAACATCGATAGTAGAACGTTCTACACCAGTTTCCGGGAAAGCCGCACATTCTGGAATTTCCAGATAGGTTTCAGCATCAAGGTCTTTATTGCTTACGTCTTCTTGCAGAAACAGACCAACGAGGCCACCAGAAAAAATATCAAATTTAGTAGTCATTATTCTTTTCCTTCTATTTTAAACAATAGGGCACATACCCGTAATTCTATTTATTAACGGTTACTCAACCTACGATAACGAAGATGAGCAATCCCTCTATTCGTGCTAACGGTAATTACTGCCCCTTGTGGTGCAATACAAGAATGAATCTGTCCCCAATCATGACCCTTATGACTTCCAGACACACAAAAACCATGCAAAAGCAATTCGGAGTCACCACCGCCACCACCAGAAGAACTAGCACCAAATGAAACCGTACCGAAAGCGTCGGCTGTCCAACCGTTAGGAATATCAAACCATCCCTGACTCGCTTTACCGGCTTTATTGTCTAAAACGCCATACACCCAATATCCCATTAATGCATTCTCCTAAATTGGAAGTGGTTTAAACTTCCTTTACCAATGCTAAAACTGACAGTAGCACCAACACCAACTAAAGAACTTGCCCCCCAACTTCCTGCATTACCAGCGTGATGGCCTGATTCGAGAGTACCGTTTACATATAATTCGGCGTCCAAGTCACCTCCACCGCCAACGGCTTCGGCATGAACAGACACAATACCGCATGAATCCGTCACCCAACCATTAGGGATACCAAACCAGCCGCCATTAGCATAAATGCTAATAGCATTAGCCATTCTTACATCAACCCATCCAGCCATAATTAAAACTCCATAAATTTAAAGTATTCAATACCACCGCCACCACCATGACCAAAGGTGACAGTACATCCAGCAGGAACAAACGCATTAACCGTAAATCCCCAATCCCCACCACCACGACGACGCGCGGCGACCACACCGTCAACGGAAATATGAATATCACCCCAAACATCATTAGCAGTATGCCGCAAAACGGCAACACCAGCACGACCGGGGACATATCCATTAGGAATATCAAAAACATGCCATTTTACAGCATCTATTTTAGTGCCTTGTTCATTACTTACCCAATAGCCCATTTAAAATCCTTAGCGGGGATTTCTCCCCGCTATTTAAATTAACCAAATAATTTTGCTTCAATTGCAGCAAGACGATCATGAAGAATTTTATTTTCTTCTTTCAGACGGTTATTTTCTTCTTTAAGAAGTGCAATTTCTTCGGTGTGTTCGTTGATTGCAGCAGTATTTAAACCAACAACACCGTTATAGTTCAAACGAAGAAGGTTTTCGCTATCTGGATCGCCTTCAACCAATTCCGGCAAAATAGCTTGAACTTCCTGAGCAATCAAACCAGCGTTTTCTTCCCAACGTTCGCTACCGTCTTCATTGGTCCCGCGCTTTTGAAGATATTTGTAACCGTTAATTTTTGAAAGTGTCTTAGATGCATTTTCAAATTTAACTAGGTCTTTCTTCACGCGAATATCCGAACGGATATAAATGTCACGAACATATGTAGAATAGCTGTCATTCGCCTGAATCAAGTGACCGTGAGAAATAATCGCTTTATCGACTTCTGTCCAGAACCCAGCACCGACAGACCATAGCCCAGGATGTTCTTGATGGAAAACACCCCATGATGCAATATGCTGTCCGTTAGCAAGCAGGTTAATACGTCCATCACCACCCCACATTAAGCCAGTGTCATTATCACCGATAGCAATAGAATGTCCACCCAATACAGGATCAGTACCAACACCCAAGTTAACACCAGCACGGAGGCCAGCAGGTGCTCTAAAATCTCCATTTGCTTGGAACATGAATCTAGCGTTTGGATGACTACTATCACCACTTTCGGCAGAACCGACACGAATAACAGCATCACCCCAACCCCAAGTATCACCAGCACCACGACGATATATACCAAAATCGGCCTTAGTTACATAACCGCCAGCAGTTTGGCTACGGGCTTTAATGATTGGCATATAGGTATCATATGGAACACCAGTACCAAAATCAACGAATATAGGAGCTTCGGACAGCCACTGATTACCCCAGCCATGTGGCTGATTTGCCACCCACTGTGTACCGTTGATGTGTATACGGTCGCGATTGATGTTAACAATTGCGGTGTTTTGTGGGGCTAATAAAACCTCACCATTATCTGTGAGATGAACAGCCGCATTAGACCGATAACTACAAAAAACTAATCCATTACCAGCACCACCTTTACCGATATACCAGTTATCTACATCATTACAAGTACCTTTCACATAAACAGCATCAGAATCAGTAGGAGCATTAACGGTAATAACGTTAGAATCACCGTTGACTTTAAATCTTCCGAAGAATGTATTTTGAATGGTGTTATCACCTTTACGCTCAAATTCTGCTAAAAATCCTTTTGAGTCACGAAGACTTAAAACGTTATTTCGACCTACATTGCTTGCCCCCCAATGAACAAATTCTAAGTAGTCCATTGATTGACGAGAACCAGCTTTAAAGAAAAGACTGTCCTCAAGACGGGTGCTACCATCAATTCCCAGATGCAAACAACGAGCAGTTTCAGTACCACCTAAATATAATCCACCGTCCGCAAAATCATAACTGAATGGTCTGCGATTATTCCAAGTACCAAAAGAATCTTTTAAATCGGTAGTAAGCAGATGAAAGCTCGTTCCATCATTACGGAATATCATGCCATAGTTACCACCTTTAACAGCCAAACGAGCATTTTCAGATAATGCAACTTCGCTATACATTACAATTTTCTGACCTTTACCGCCAGAAATCTGCAATTCACCGTTTTCGACCAAGTTTATTGAGTTTTGACCGTTATCGTTCCACCAAATAAAATCTTTGGTCTGACCATCACCGAAACCAAACCAGCCATTACGAACATCTTGACCAGTGCGATAATCCATGAAATTAAAATGGCTTGATTCGTTTGGTCCTCGACGAATATCAATACCAGAATTTCCAGTAACACCGCCATCCAATGTTAATTTCTTGACGTGTAACCCGGATGTTGCTGTCAGCAATAATTCCTGATTTGTATCTTCGTATCCAGTAGCAAGACGATATGCGTTATCATCAACTGTCTCATGCCAGATAGTGGCAGGAGCAGAACTACGGAAGCGACGCAACATCTTTTTAGCATTTGTCGGTTGTTCGTTCAAATGCTCAATGTCATATTGGCCTTGATGATTGCCAGCAAAATTTAATGTTCCACGGTTGCTAAAGTTATTGAACGATGAAATGTTAAGAGCATCAAAAATTTCATCTGCAACAGGTTTTTCACCACCCAGATATTCAGGAGTATCCAACAGGTTTAAAGAAACACCACCGGAAGAAACTTGATATTCTACTAAAACAAATCCTGTATGTGCACCGTAGTAAGCGTAAAGATCGTAATTGTCGCCATCGGTTGGAATAGCGCAAAAATGTTGTTCGTGATACCAGATGCTATAATAAGCATTGAATACAACACCTTTCGGGCTATTGTTGCCGCATCGAATCACCAATTCGATAATATTGGCTTGTCCATTCATCCCGACGTTATAACCGTTACCACCAACCAAACGAATCTTAGCGGTGCGACCGTGTTGCTGTGGCATTGTCAAAGTGCCTAGTTTAAACCAACCGCCCTCGATACCAAAATTAAGCGTCTTCTGGAACAGTCGGTCAATTTCTGCTTTCGAATATACGCCAATTTCAGCCGGAGTAGGTTTATCACCTTCATGATACATGCGGTGAGAATATGACAAGTTACCCAATTCATCGTAGCCGTATGTTTTTACCGTAGGAACCGGATTAGACCCATAATTGAACTCAAAACCACGAGCATGATTAACACCGGATGGATGCGGAACATGCAAGATCATTGCAATATGACCCGCCAGGTCATTCATGCGGAATGCACCAAAATAATCAAGATTACGCGCACTCGGATCATCAAAATAGTTTGCGGTCTTAGATAGCAAATAGCCATCAGTGTAAGTGTTTACGTGTTTTTTGATGTACTTGCCATCACTCGATCCGTCGGCTGCATCAATACGGCTTTCTAAGCGTGCCAGTTCAGAATCAGTGTAAGACTTGTTATTGTCAACTTTGCTATGAATTGCTGAATTTTTGGCTTCAACATCACGGGTTAATGCTGCGACGTTATCCGCTGCCTCTTGCTTATTAGCCGCAATCACACCAGTAAGGTTATTGTAGGTGTCAGTTAACTGATTTTCCGCATAGACTTTATTTGCTGCGATAGTGCGGTCAGTTTCTGTCTTAATCAGATCAACTTTGTCATTGATTGCTTTGTCATTGCTTGCGATGGTTGCATCAGTACGGGATTTAATATCATCAACTTTTTTATTGATGCGGGTGTCCAGTTCCTGAGTTGCTACAGCAGCCGCATTTTTATTAGCGTTGATGGTATCCGACAATTCAGCTTTAACACCAGCAAGATCGGAAGCAGCTTTATTTTTATTGGCCTCGATTGTCGCGTCGGTTTCGCGTTTAATTACATCAACTTTATTGTTAATTTCTGCATGATTTGCTGCGATAGTAGAATCAGTAGTTTGTTTAATTTCATCTACTTTAGCGTGAATATTGCGGTCATTTACTGCAATTGTGCTATCCAATTCTTGTTTGTTAGCATCAACTTTAGATTCTAGTGCCGCGTGAGTTTCAGGAGAAACAGAGATTTGAACTACTTCATGATCTCGGTCTTTGGTAAAAATAACATGGTCTTTAAGGTTGATTGCTACCTCACCGACCTGTAATTGTTCCGGCGTTGGCTTTTTGCCAGAAACATTAGTTCGTTTAAATTGGATTGATTGCATCTAATCACCTCACATAAAACAGGAATAAGGGAGGCGTTAACCTCCCCGTCATGTTTTATTTAGAGAAGCAATCAGTATTCCCCGAAATCGATCCGGTCATGGATAGAAACGGCTTCAATCTCGGCTGGTGTCGGTTTTTCTTCTGTGGAATACAATTTCACCCATCCAGAATTACCGTCTTTCTGGACTGTGCGAACTCGTAAACGTGGTGCACCAGAAGCGGTGCAAGTTAATTGCCATCCACCATCTTCATTAGGTTGAACGTGAATTAGTGAAGTATCAGCACTAAATGGGTTAGATGCGCTCGATCCCTGATAGGTTACGAAACGGTTTCCGGCTAATGCTTCGCTATCAATCGGACCCGTGAATGGATTTACACCAGCACCCAAACCAAAATCACCTTGACGTAAGATCCGGCCTTCGGTAGCAATACCGCGATCTAGAATCCCGCCATCAGGTTCTAATTTAAACTCGATTGTAGTAACTTTGTTATCACCGGATTTTGTTTTATGTGACGAGACATAAGCGTCAAAAATGACGTAGTAACCTGTGTTAGCAGCACTATAGCCAGAGTTCACAACATAGAACATACGAAAGCGTAAAGGAGTTTTATCATTCACCGCTTTCATCAACATGTCTTGATGTTCGTCATCCAGAACACGGTTTACTACTAACGTAGTTGATTCAAGTTTACGATAGCCAGCAAGTTTACCCGTAGCGTCCTGATCATACTCTTCTAACGTCTGGATCTCTGTGGATTCGGTTAGCGTAGGGAATGCTGCGACGTTCTCGATAGGACTAAATGCAGGATCGAAAAAGTCCGGCTGGTTATCCACCATAGTAGACACGGAGACTTCAACATGTGACCCCGTGAAAATGTCTAAGTTATCTTGTGTAATATTCATTATTACCCCTTAAAAACGCGCTAGATAAGAAAATTTAAGGCTAAGTGTCCCAACGATACCACCATCACTAGAATCATCGTCATAATCGGTATTAGAGGCTACTGGAGTGATATCTGAAATTGAGAAGCCCAAATCTTTAAAACGTGGGTTATCTGGCTGAATCTGGATTATCTGGCAAATACCCTCATGAATTTTGGTTTCATGAATCTGAGAATATAATTGCATTTCGATAACGCATTCAGCTTGCATTGCATTACCACCACGAACACGCGTATAAGTTTCATTCATGCCAGTAATCCAACAAACCACGTCATCACTAAAGCCTTGCTGAGTTTGTTCTACGTTTAAAGCCAGACCTAAATCTTGTTCGATAATATCTTGCAAGGCGCGTTTGATTTTCAGTCTAGGCATGTTATTAACGGTAGCGAGCATGTGTACCCCCTGCCAGAGTAATAAAGCAATCAGTGGTATTATCACCATTGCGCTTAACGTATTGAACTTTGAAACGCTGGTTTTCTACAATGACAATATCACCCTGCTTTAAGTCTCCCTCACGACAAAATAGAAATTCTGTCTCTGTCATTACCCCTTGTTCGTCGGTAGTAGTAATTTCATGATAAGCACGAATTGATTTACCACCTTCCACCGAAAATACAGGAGCACTCTTAAACATTCTTGATAATTGTGATTCTGATAATTTGAACATAGTTACCCCCTTTATGGAGTATTTACATACAAAAAAGCCCCACCATAAGGCAGGGCTAATTATTATTTTGCTTTCGGTGGACGTCCCACCTTTTTAGCTGTGGCTTTCGCCGTAACCTCTTGAACTTCTTCTTCCTGAGATGGAATCAGATTTTCTTCCCCCAAATCGGGGGAAGGTTCAGATGGTTCTACAGGAGTTCATTCAGCGGAGATGTGAAGAACTTTCAGGGCTTCCGGCTGAGTAACAACATAATCCAGGTCTACCCAGATTCGCGGAACGATAGCAGACTGTGCACGGTAGGTGGTGTCGTCCATATCCAGTTCCAGACCGCCCCACTCACCGATAGTAATACCGGAGAAGTCACCCAGAACGATGTGATCTGCCGGGATAACACCAGAAGTAACTACATCGTAACCAGCCAGTTTGCCGTTTTCGATGATATAACCGGAAACACCGTTATCTTTCAGGGTAGATTCCAGTTCAGCAGCAGTTGCACCGCTCATCGCAAACTTGATCGCCTGAGCAGGAACGCCAGCGTCCGTAAGCTGAGCAATCTCCTTGAGGAAATCTTTATAAGAGAAAGCAGCTTTCTTAGTAACACGGCTTGCATCAACCAGTTGTTTAACCAGACCAGCAGGACCGCGCTCATTGTCTTTGTCAGACAGAATCAGTTGTTCCAGTTTGATGCGAACAGCCTGGTTGATGTGATCAGTGATCAGGGTAGCGATACCCGGAACGGTTTTAATGCTCTGACGGCTGATCGGGTTGCCACCAGCAAAAGTCTTAGGAGACAGTTTCACGTTTGCAAATTCAGCTTTGCCTTCCGGTGCAGCACCGTTTTCATCAACGAAGCCGAAAGCGTCAACGCTGGATTTAGTCATTTTTGGAATAGCGGTCGGAGCAGTTAAGCCACTGTAAACAGTCACACCCAGACGACCCAGAACGGATTCCGGCATCAGCATTTCGATGTAGGATTCAGTCAGCAGTTTTTCGTCGGTGATAGCAGTCAGGTCAGCTTTGGTGTTACCAGCAGCAGCAGCACGCATAGCAGCAGCAGGAACGAATACAGAGCCACCACGAGCAGCACGACCACGCTGCATAGTTGCAGTAGCAGCCATTGCGGAATATTCAGCTTCGTTAGCGCCGAGCACGTCGCCATCTACCAGGGAGCGGATTACGTTATTAAGATCGAAAGTTTTTTCCATGATTTGTTCCTTATTAATTTGTTCGTTATTACGTTGAGCATTGGTAATGTTATTTAGTGCCTTAGTGCGGAATGCTTCCGGCGTAATTTCTTTATTTGCCAATGCGCGTTTAAATTCTTCATCGTCTTCGTTAATATTTAACTCGCGTGCAATTTCGCGAATTTCCAATTCGTCTTCTTCGGAACGTTCAGCCACTTCTTCGATTTTTTCTTCTTCAATCGGAGCGGCTTCACGTTCTTCTTTTACTTCTTCTTCTTCCCGAACAGTTGAACTATCATCATCAACACTTTCAGGATGTTCAGCGTCTTTTCCGTCTTCGAGATTTTCATTTTCTTCATTCTCTTCAACTTGGCGCTCTTGAGTTTCTTCAACTTCCGATTCTTTATTTTCTTCTACCGGAGTTTCTTCAACCTGAGCGGATTCTTGTTCTTCTTTGATTTCTTCGATTTGTTCTTTAGTCATATCGCGTTTAGCCCCCAAATTAACTGTGATAGTATTTAGAGAGCGATTTAAACCGACCGAATCATCGGCAGGGACCGTCACAAATGAAATTTCAAAAGGCGCCCACTTAGTAACAATCAATTGCCCTTTGGTGTAGTCGATGTGATATTCTTTAATGTCATAACCGACAGAAATTTTTTCCATCGTACCTTCAATGACTTTATTGCGAATATCATTAGCCAAAGTGCCATGCTTAGAGAATTTAACCAGAGCACGGCCTACGTTATCCGCATCGATTCGAGCGTCGCAGACTACACCAATGTGATTATCGAAATTATGATTGAACAGCAACGGAGCGTTATTATTCAGACGAGACAGATCAACCGCTTCCGGTGTATGTACCAGAATTTCATCTAATACCACCATTTCTTGATTTTGCTCATCCCAAAATTGGCGCTGATAAGGCAGTGTACTTGAGAAAGCAATTTCAAATTCGTATTGATCGTTATGCCCTTCGTTAATAACTCCACCGTAACCGTTAAGATCGCGGCGAAATTTAAGCATTTAATCACCTTTAATTAATTGGGGGCATTGCGCCCCCGTTGGTTATTAGGGATCGGCTGGGGAATTTTTTTCTTCACCCTCGCCATTAACGATAATATTTAGTGCGCTCTTTTCGGCTTGAATCTCTGAGAATACTTTTTCAGGATCATCACCACGTTCAAGAATAACAGCAGTACGTGATTTAAGTCCGTTATCAATTAAAGCAATCTCGGCGCTTACGTCTTTAAATGGATCGACGGATTCAAAACGCGGACGAATAATAGTAGTGTTATCGATAATATGTGGAATTGCAGTAATACGAATCGGAACAACACCACGCGCGGAATAATGGCGTAGATATGCTTCGAAAATGGGCGACACCACTGTTTCAATCAATTTGTTTTGCAGTGCTTTAACGCGCGTTCTTTGAAGTAATTCGCCGTAGCGTGCAGCGCTGTAATTTATTTGGCTAGTATCGCCAGTTAAGCCCTGTTTAAACACGCCTAAGCCCATTGATACGCTAGTAAACATCGCATCGTTAAAGGAATTGAAGTCATCACCGCTTTGCGTCGCCTGGATGCTCTTGATCGTTGCCCCTTCCGGTAATTCCTGAATAGTACCAGGTGCAAAATCCTGTACTACTTCCGGCGCTTGATATTGTTCATCCTCTTCACCAGTATCAAAATCGTCACCAGAATCTTTCGGACGTTCGATAAAGCCCATAGAACTAGCCGCAATACGTTTCTGGATAATTGCAGTTTCGCGGAATGCGTCTTGATGTGCGATATCCTTGATCACTGGCAGGAAGTCAGTCACACCACGCAGGGATTCGGCTGTAAGTGGTTGATAATAATGGCATACTTGCGATGCATCTACGCGATAGTTATCACCTGTGTAAGTCTGAGTCAGTAGGTTGATTTTACGAAACCAGTATGCTACTGGCTTCATCGTTTCCACGTCATACTCGATCCCCTGAAATATCGCACGGTCTTTGCTTACTTCACGGTTGAGCGTCCAGTCGCATTTATCAGCAGACAGGATAGAAACATTTAACTCATTGTTTTCTTTGGTTAAAACGATGAAGCACTCACCACCCATAACGCGCTCACGTTCAGCCATTACCAGCAGTTCACGGAAGTTAAAGCGACCGTTACGAGAGAAGCGTTTAGCATTCTGCGCCCACTTCCAGAAAGCATTCTCGATCTGCTTATTCAGTGCGCTATCAAGTTTGCCATTTGATTTAACGATTGATGGCTTCGGATCTAGGCCAGTACCTACCACCATATCGGTGATGTATTGCGTGTAGCGACTGCCAACGGAAGTGTTTAAGGCCAGAGTACGACCCTGATCATAAAGGCGCTTACCGTTTGATTTGAGAGCCTTATTGAAGGTTCCTGTAATGGTGTCTTGTTGAAGTGATCCATCAATACGATCACCAACCAGCCCTAAACTACGAGTCGCCAGAGATTTCTGGAATTTTTCTACTTGTTTGTCGATGAAAATTTTTGGTTGTTGCTGGCGGTGATTAGTTTTAACTGGAGTTTCTACCGCCTTTTTGCGTCGAAAAAGATTAAACATGATTTACCCCTTATCGCGTAAGACGTAATTTGATATTTTTAATCGGGCTAATTCCCTGTTTACGTCGTTCGGCTTGAATTAATTTAGATAACTGCCGTTCATAATCAGTCTTTAATTGCTGGAGAACACCCAATGACTCATAGGCGAAAGTATTCCCTTTCACTGTCATTTGAGATAATGCGGCTTCGTCCCCAGATAAACGGGCGAAAATAACTTGCTCGATTAAGGCGATAGTTTCCCGCAGATAGTCTTTCTTGGTCTGTTTCTGGAATACTGGCAATACAGTTAATTCCTGCATAGAGATTAATTCATCGTCACGAGTAATAACGATGGTCATTTTTCCTTCTGGGAAGTCTAATGTTTTAATCTCGTGATTTTCCGGTGCATCATCGACTTGATAAACGATAGCTTTACTATTTCCTACCTGAATTGTTACACCCTCTTCATTCGCCAGCGTGATTTTTTCACCTTTACGAATTACTAAGGGAATTAGTTCTAAACTCATAATTACCCCTTATTTAATTGTTATTGGATTAACAATATTTAGGAGTAAGCCGCCCCGAAGGACGGCGAGTTATTAGAACGATGTTACCCAGCTACGGCCTCTATTTGGACGTCTGGCGATGTTTTGACGTTGCGGTCGTGTGATTGGCTTAGTTTCTTCTATTTGCTCGTTAGATTGCGATTTAGGAGCTTCTACGGGTTCTTCTGGTTCACGGTTCAAACTATCTTTGATGGCTTCGAGTTTTTCCCATGACATTTTATTGAGTACATGGCGATAACTAGCCACCGCATAGGTTAGGCAGTCCAAGCCCTCGTTGCGTTGCTGACCAACTTTTACCCAACGTGTGGTATTACCCTGCCGTTTCAACTGTTCAGATAGCAATTGCTCGCAGTAGTCATCAGGAACGTCACCAATCTGGAAGACCGTATGAGGATCGCTGTCTCTCAAGTTCCGGTTAATCATTTCACGGATCATCGTCTTAAGGTTGTTTACGCCCAGAATTTTAAGGGTAAAACCGCCCGTTCTTGTGTCTTTTACCGGAAGGATTGGAGCATCAACATTACTTGCGCCCTTAATGGCGCATAGATTTTGCCACCTAGTGCAAAAGCGGTAGATCACTTGCGTAGCTCGTCCGTTTGATGAGTCCACGAAAGCGGATAGCATCGGGATTCGTTGACCGGATCGGGTATAGAATTTTGCTTTCAGGAAGTTGTAAAGCTGGTCATATGCTGGTGATTCGTGGCGTTCGCAGTTCACATCATAGAATGATCGGTGATCAACTACGCATATCCCTTTACGAGAGATACCCAGCAAGGTAGATTCCAGACGGTCTTTTTGCTGGTCAACTCCACCTACCAGAGCCAAAATATCATCAGGAATATTATCTAAGCTAATGTCAGTTTTCAGCGTTTCCAGTTCGTCGGCTGTGCGGTCTTCGTTAAGATCATCGAAGGTTTCACCGAGCACCACATTATAGAACGTTGCCAGTGACATATTCGCGTAGCTATCAGCAAAGTCCACCACACACGCACGGATCGTACTAAACGGAGACATAAGGCGGTTAGCATGAAAACCGATTACGTCCGCGTTTGGTTCGGTGGCGACCCATTCTCCCTGACCAACAGCACGTAGGCGATCACCCTCGGTCCAATCGGTTTCACATTCAGGGCAACGGTAAACGGCTGTATCTGGGTTGGGTAATGATTTACCGTTAATCGTATGCCAATCGAAATATACGTTACTCCATTCCATTACGTGCTTGTGTCCGCAATGCTGGCAAACGACATGATATTTTCTCTTATCCGAGAGTTCCCATTGTTGGTTTATCGCCCCATCACGAGCGGTTGGAGTGGAAGCAATTACGATCCTTGCGTCATCCCCGAAAGTGGTTGCGCGTTGTTCCGCTAGCTGGATCGGGTTCCCTTCGTCTGACTCATCAGCCGCATCAACTTCATCAAGAATAATCAAAGGGAGTGTTTTACCGCGAAGATGTGACGGACTATTCAACGACATGAAATACATAAACGATCCGTTACGAAGCTGAATAATCGATGAGTTGTTAACGGCATTGCGATCTGATTTGTCGGTGATCATCGCCTTTAATTCTGGTGTTGCCTCTAATACTGGCTTCACCTTACCAGCAATCCAGCTATTCAACTCGCGGACATTCGATTGCAATACCCCGATATTAGTAGGGTTACTCGCGATCCGATGGAAAATAATTCCGTTAAGAATCATGGTCTTACCCAACTGCGCCGAACATTTAAACACAATTTTTCTACGGTCTTCGGTGATCGCGTCCATCATTCCACGTTGGAAGGGATGCAATTTAATTAGCGATCCTGCTTTAACACCATCGGTTGCAACGACATTAGCCTCTACCCATTCGCTAGGTTTCATGGTTTTAGGTGGACGAATTGCAGCAGAGATATTTCTGAGAATCTTTTTTAATTTGGCCTTATTAGAAATTAGTTTCATGTAATTACCCTCATTACGAAATATGAAGGTATTTATTAAATTGTTGATTTTCTGATAAATACGGGTATTAAGATTTAAGGAGGGTGTATGCTAATTAATCAGCAACAAAGAGATGAATTAGAATTAGCCTTTTCTTGTTGTACCGACCATGAATATCGTTTGCCAGTTAAGCACCATCACAAGAAGACTGATTACACTACATCCGGTTTTAGTCGCGAAGAAGCGAAAGAGATTTTAATAGAATTTTACCGTGATAATGGCTATAGAGACGTTCACAACTTCTTTAAGAAGCATCGCACATCACATACAGAGTTTCGGAGAGTCCGAGATTGGTTTGATTTTGATATCAAGCGTTATTATCGCATTGATGACGGTCCCATCTATCGGTTGCAGTGGAAGCCGATCCGAGAAGTGTTGAAACAGAAGAGATTGAATCACGCTATTACACGCTATCGTAACGAGGCTTTCAAGAAAGGCTATGGTGATACAAGGGAATTGTTTGTAGAACTCGCTAACGTGCGATACAGCCACTATTACAACGATCCTAAAGGGTTCTTCGAAGTGCTTCGCAAGGTTGATATTAGTCGGGGTACATACTATTCACGGTTGAAGAAGTACGGGATTAAGGCAGAGTTCTTTATGTCGGTTGACGATGGAGAACTTTTTCCGATAAAATGTAAGTCCTCTAAATAAAGGTGAACATTCACTTTAATTTGGAGAAAATGACTATGACTACTAAAGCTACTCGCGGTCGCCCTGCCCGTTTTAACGCTGAACAGATGGCTGATATTGCCTACGCTTATTATACAGCGGATCGTGGTAAGGAAGCGAAAGAACAGATTCTTAGTGAACATGGGATCTCAATCGCCCAATTCTATAAGAATATGAAGAAGTTAGACATTAAATTCTATGTTCAGATCGGTGATGGTCAGATCGTAGAAGCAACAGGTTTTTGATTCTCCTAATGCCACTCTTCGGAGTGGCTTTTTTTATACCTATAGAAAACAAAAAGCCCCTGAAATTCAGGGGCAAAAATTATTACAGTCCGAAGACTTCCAGTGATCCAACATTCTGGCGGAGACGTTCAGCCGCTTTATTTTGAATCAGAATAGTGTTGTTCGGCTTAGGAAGATTAAGAGTTGCTTTTTGTTCTTCTTCCAGAATACCCAATTCAACCAACACAGGAAGAACATCAACAGTAAACTCAAGTTGGTAGTGAGCATTCATGCGGCAGAAAGACAGAGAAGAGTCATTAGCAACATACCCACACGGCTTGTTATTTTCATCGTAGACGCGCTCAATGTAGCCAGCAGTACGCAAGGCCGTCAGTGCTTCTTTAACCTTCGTAGCGCCCTTTTTAGCGCCTAACAGACGGGTCATTGAATGGCTATCTACGGATTTGCGAACATGAAGTTCAATCAGCTTTTTATTTTCGCGAGTTTTCTTTAATGCCAGTTCGATCCAGTCTGTTTCTTCAAAGTCTGCATACGGGTTAACGGCTAAACGTTCCTGACGCAGTTTTTCATTTTCTTCTTTCAGTCGCTTCCATTCCTGAATAACAACCATTCGACGCTTAACATCGTAACCAGTGACAAGAGTCAGAGTAAGTTCTTCGTCAAGGTGATATTCGGTTTGTTCGCGTCCATATTGGTCAAAAAAGATGCGTCCAAATTTGGACTCATCTAAT
The DNA here is from genome assembly GCF_022354085.1 of Shigella dysenteriae. Classification (NCBI taxonomy): domain Bacteria; kingdom Pseudomonadati; phylum Pseudomonadota; class Gammaproteobacteria; order Enterobacterales; family Enterobacteriaceae; genus Shigella; species Shigella dysenteriae. Next base: position 1,896,833 of record NZ_CP055055.1, on the reverse strand, counting down.
TCAAGAGAAGTAAGCATAGTTTTAATATCACGTTTAACATGCTTATGTTCTTTTCCGGTAAATTCAGCAATCTGACGAGAAGACATGGTCAGCGGTTTGGTGTTATCAACAACCAGAGACACAGAAGCAGTTTTAACAGCAGTATTCATAGTAGTAACAGTATTCATAGTAAAATTCCCCTTAAACGGTTTTGCGATAATGATATTGATCCTCCTAGTTCCGGCATCTCAACCGGAACAATTTTATTTATAAAGAAATTTTTATCTCATTTAGATTCAGCAATCGCGCGATCAATTTCTTCTTGAATGCGACGCTGGCGTTCATGGAAGTCAACCATTGAGAAATTCAGGTTTGGGGTCCACGGTTTGCGGTTCGGGTTTTTACGTCCATCAATTTTCTTAGTAGTGTTCATAATTAACATCCTCTTTACAAATCTAGGTCAAATAGGTTCAAAGTTGTCAAGTGCGATAATCATAAAAAAGTCAGAAAATTTTGTCAATACCCCTTGACAAGACGCCAAAGGGTTGACCTAAATTACAGCATATCTAAGCCTTCATCGTAACCGTAGAAGCCACCGTGAGAAGAGAAACAGATTGGTGTGTAGTCGTCGTCATCTTCGTCTTGTTCATCGTGTTCTGGGGCTTCCTGAGCGGGTTGTTTACCATAATCAGCCATAATCTGGTCAAGATCGGCGATCCCATAGTAAGAGCCTAAATCAACGTCATATTCACGAACATCAAACGGCAGGTCATCACGAACAATAATTGCCGGAATGTTGTTGTATTGTTCACGACCTTCATCAGTAAAGCAGTCTACGATCACCGTAGGGCGACCATTACGTTTAAGAGCATAGAAAGCAGTTGAGAAATTGGAGTCTTCGGAATGACGAATGATGTTATAACCACGATTAGCGAAAACTTCTAGCATATGGAAGTTACCATAGTTTTCAGAGTCCAGACCCAGAAGAATGAAAGGAGTTTTAGTATTGATCATAGTGGAAATCCTCTAAAAGAAAGTGAATCAAAGTAAGTTCACTATTATTTATAACGAGAAATTTTTGTCTAATTTGAAAGGAATTGGTATTCAGTCGGCTTCGCCTCCTTCATAGATTTTGATTAAATCATCATCAAAACGAAGAAGTATCTTTAGAATATAAGAATCTTTCTTTTGGAGAAATTATAATCAGGAAGCAATTTAGCAACCGAAGGTTGCAATCCCGAAGGGATACCAATACCTTTCTAGAAAGTGATTGTTACTCACTTCGTTCGTTTACTAGAATCAGTTATCATCTGGTATTAAATCCCTTTCTAAGAAAATCCTTTCAAAAGTGAGTGAACGCCGTAGGCGTGAACGTGAGCGAAGCGAACTATCCAATCCCTTTCGAATCCTGCTTGCAGGTCTTAGAAGGTGTTGGTGGGCGCTTCGCGCACGGCTACGCCGTATTCTTTTTGCGAGATCTTTCTTGAACGTAGTGAGAGAAAGCGAGCAAAAAGGAGAACGTTAGTTCGAATTTTATATTCTATGGTCTGTTGGGTGAAATGTCTTTCAAGATCATACACTTATGAGATTGAAGTGTAGGGTTAGTGTAGGTGTGTAGGTTTCATAGTGTAGGTTTACTGGCTAGTGTAGTGTAGGCCAATCCCTTTAAAGTGTAGGTGTGTAGTGTAGGGCTTGAAAAATCAAATAGTGTCCCCATATAGATTATAGTGTAGGTTTCAGGTGTGTTGACATGCCGGAAGAAGTAGATTATACTCCAAAATCCATCCTTTGTGATGTTCTGCTTTATACATTGTTATCCTTCTGTTAAATTGTTATATGTTTGTGAAGATTTGGATCTGAGAGAAAATCTTGTAACAAATCTTTACAATTCATAGCTCAATTAATGCTCACTGCTTTAGCAAAAAGTGCTATGCAATTTTCTAACTTGATTGAATAAACATCAATTTGGTTAATTCGTGTTCTTCGCTTTAGCAATTCGTGCTGCGGTTTAACACATTTAACACGCCTGATAACATCTGAATAACATTTTAACATATCTCGTGTATAAATACATTATATAAGAGATAAATGTGAGGGGTTGAAAAATAAAATACAATCCCCATATAAATAATAGTGAGCGGTTAACGCTCTTTTTTAAGAAATCATTATTCCACATTGTAGGAGGATTAGAGATGGCACGACCTGTTAAGTTCACTCGCGAAATCATCTTAGAAATGGCTAAACGCTACTTTGAGTTAACGCCGGGTGTGAGAATTGAAGAGTGGTTTAAAAATGAGGGCATCGATAAATCAACCTTTCATAAACTCTTAAAGAAGTATGACATTAAAGTAAAGATAACCGCAGAAGTTTACTGATACTTTGACTGAGAATTATATGATGGCTTTAAAAATAAAAAAGCCTCCCTTGTTGCAGCAAAGGAGGCTTTTAGCATGAAACATTAAAACTAACACAGAGCATTCAGGAGTATTTATATGAAAAATTCTAAGCGCATTACCTTCAACCTGTTTATTAAATCCAACGGCAAACTGAACATCACTGTCATGGAAGGTAAAGCAAGCAAACAAGACAAATCCTTTGAAGTAGTATCCGGTAAGACTCTGACCGAAATGCGTCAGAATGCTGGCATCAAAGACGGTGCTGAATGGCAGATCACTAACCGTTTCGACAAACGTCACGTTAAACCTACACTGGTAGAAGGTGAATCCGTTTATTGCTTCGCTCGTGCTGTTAAAGCCGATGAAACTTACTATCTCGCTGTTGTTAAAACTGCTTCCGGCTTCCGTGCTGTAATGCATCACAAGAGCAAGCGTAACGAATACGGCGTAGAGACCCAGGAAGTTGCAAAACGCTTCCGTACTGTTGCTACCGAATCCACTGTAAAGGATGTTTCTGGTACTGTTAACACCGCTAAAGGCGGTTCCTTCTACAACCACGCATTACAGGTTACTTCCTCCTTCTTCTGCAAAAAAGAAGCACAGAAAGAAGTTGCTCCGGTAGTAGTTGAAGAAGTTAAAGAAGAAGTTGCAGTGGTTGAATATTCCGAAGTTGAAGCACTGAAAGCACGCATCGCTGAACTGGAAGCTGAAAACGCATCTCTGAAAGCTGAACTGGCAGCACAGGAAACCACTTTCGAAGTAGCAGCGGTTGAAGTTGAAGCAGTTGAAGAAAAATCCATTGATGAAGAACTGGAAGAACTCCTTAACTATCGCTGGGGTGTTGTTGCAGAAGTAGAACAGGAAGAACAGAAAGAAGCTGATCCGGTAGTAGTTCCGGTTGAAGTTGAAGAAGAATCCGCACCAGTTACCAACTTTGAAACACTGCGCAATAACTTTATGGCTAAATTCAAAACCACTTGGGAAGATACCGAAGAAGAACAAGAAGAGATTGAAGTAAACGAAGACGAGATCCGCGAAGCACAGATGGCACTGCATGACGCTATCTATGACACCAACTACAGCGCCTACGCATACGTAGCTTAATAGAGAGGTAATTCTATGATTAATCAAAACAAAGAATTTCTGGGCAATCTGATGTTAGAAATTACCAACATGAAAGAGCGTATGGCAAAGATGGAATCAGAGATTAAATCACTTAAAGCCGATAACGCCGCATTACGAAAGAGTTTAAAACTGATTGATGAGACTAATGCGGTTATGATGGATCATGTATTACCTGAGTGGCGAAATGAAACTAAACCTACACATCATAAGAAACCTACACTTCGAATTGTTGCATAAAAAAAGGGACTCCGAAGAGTCCCTAGTAAGTTTAGGTTAGGTTTGCACAACAAAGATGAGGTTATAATGAAGATAATGCTACATTATCTAGTAAAGCCAGAAAAATAACCGCCCCTTTCGAGGCGGGAGGATTAATACTCAATCTATACTTGTTATGTTTTTATGTTGTATAGTCACTGACTATGAAAAACACTGTACTGAATGTGTTTATGGCTTTTAATCGGGAACTCTCTTTCGAAAGCCCCCTGTTAAAACCACATAAGGAGAAATGGCAGATTACAATATTATTTAGTCTGTTTGAAAACAAACGTTAAAAATTCGATTAAGCAATATACCCAGCATACAGTAAGCAGTAGATGCATAGAAATAGCCGGATGGAAGTTAAAAAGTGTCATACTAACTAGGCCAACAATATAAGAAATTCCTTCGACAATTAACGCAAGGCTAGCAAATGCAACAAACGCACCTAAGAATAATTCGCCTCGTTCTTTCGGTTCGGTTCCGAGTTTATAAGCAGAGATAGCAGCCAGAATAGTAATGATGACAGCATAGGTAATAAAAGTAGCCATAGTTTTATATCCTCTTAAAAGTTAAGCGGGGGATGTTCTCCCCCGTAGACGTTGACCATCAACATCTTTCATACATTTATTTATAACGCGTTTTAAGACACATCAAATTCATCGTCTTCTTCTGGTTCTTGTTCTTCCGGTTCATCCATTAATGCTAATTCTTCTTCCTCGTCTTCTCCCAAATCTGCATTTTCGAACAAGTCCCCTACTTCATTTAAACGACGCTCGATGATCTCCCTTAGCTTATTCTTCAATGTTTTCTGGTCAGTGGCAGATTCGAGAATTTCTAAAGCATCGATCGTACAAATCTGCAAAATAGTCTGCTTCACTTTCCCGCAATATTCCGCTAGTTGCTGTTCTACATAACCGACAGGAATCAGGAGGTTCATTTTTTCCTGATTCTCTCGTTCGGCTGCATCTGCCATTGCTCTTTCTCTGCGGAGACGTTCTTGATCAATCGCTTCTTTGATTGAAGTTTGTTTAAGTGGGTTAATTACGTTCTTTAGCACCCAATCACAACCTTCCTTTGCCGGAACACGCCTCTTATTGGTATTGTAAGGTAGTCCCCTTTCTAACCATCGCTTACCGCCACCATTCAATGTATAGCCATATAAACGGGAAATTTCTGTAAGGGTTAATTCTTCTTTCATTGGTTATCCTCCATTAAATTTGCGTAATTTTATTTATTGGTTTTACGCAAAATCTAAGCGCCTAAATCGCATTCTAACGAAGGGAAAGATCCAGTAATGGTAAGGGCTAGGAAGTGGGTTAATAGTCGCGTAGCGACCGCGCTAGGACTGCACTGATCACGTTTTAAAATCTCACACGCACATCAAAAACCGGGGTGCCGAAAACTCGCTTTATTTCACCCGTGGAACAGTACCTTTTGATTTTGTCAAGTCTTTTTTATAAATAATCGAAAATATTTTTCACGCGAGGGCAAATCATGAAGACTAAAGATATTAAGATTGACTTTGAAACTGTTGATGACGTTCGGGAACATCGTATTTATTCTACTGGCTGCATCTTCCAGCTTACTAACTCCCCTATTGGATTGATTATCTATGTAGCAGAAGATGACGTGTACGCTATATGGGATGGACAGGATGAGTTTAAAGGCGGGAATAGCCATCTGATCAATACTCATGAGGGATTCGATCCGACTCCTGTCTGTATGCTTGCTTATCACGTAACACTGGATGAACTACCGGAAGCAAGCGCGCGTATCCGTAGAATGAAAGACATTAAGTGATGTAAGTGATTGATTCTATAGCCCTGTCCTTGTGATGGGGCTTTTTTATTGGAAAATCGGGTGTTATTGGGGGTTGACTACGTTCGGGTTTCCGGGATGGCTTATTATATGCACATTGCCGCTGGCGATAGTGGCGATCATCGCTTGTGTATTGGTCGCTTTGTCATGTGGTGCAAAAACCGGCTCATGAAAACCGGCAATAATCAGATCCAGCGAGTCAAACATTTTACCGCTGCAATCAATTTCACCATCAACATTTTTAATGTTAGCTTCGATGCCGCGCAGGATCCCTACCCCATCAACCACTCGCGGCCAGATACGCATGTTAATGAAGTGCCAGTGATGCGGCGCATCTTCCATATCCGGGCCATGATCGGTGATCGCAAAAAGTTTAATGCCCTTTTGTTTGGCCTGGGCAATGTAATCACTCAATGTGCTATATGCATGTGTGCTGGCAACGGTATGCATATGAAGGTCGACGGGATACATAACTCTCTCCTGTATTCAATTCCCGCCAAGGATAGCAGGAATCCTGATGCTTTATTAGTAGCCGCGTGCGCGGTCGACTTGACCGCAGACCCTCTCCCCTTTTTCGAGCTGGGCAATAGTGCGAGAAATGTACTCCACAGCTTCAGCGGGACGGGTAATCGCGGCGACATGTGGTGTTATCGTCACGCGTGGATGTTGCCAGAGCGGACTTTCAGGCGGTAAGGGTTCACGATTAAAAACATCCAGCATTGCGCCTTTAACTTTCCCGCTATCCAGCGCCGCGAGCAGGTCATCTTCCACAACATGAACACCACGCGCCAGGTTGAGGAGATACGCGCCATCCGGTAATTTTTCGAGTAATTGTTGATTAATAATGCCGACGGTTTCAGGGGTATTCGGTAACAAATTAATCAATACCCGACATTGGCTCAGAAATGCAGACAGTTCTTCCCGTCCGGCAAAGCTTTGCACGCCAGGCCACGATTTACGGGTTCGACTCCAGCAACGCAGCGGAAAGCGCCAGGTTTGTAGACTCTGAGCAACTTTACTGCCCAGCACGCCTGCGCCCAAAATGCCGATGGTAAAATCTTCCCGATGATATTCAGGCAGCGGTTGCCAATGCGAACTATTTTGCTGGATGCGATAATCGTCAAAACGTCGAAACCAATGCAGCACCTGACTGACAGCATATTCCTGCATTTGCTCGCCCATACCGGTATCTTCCAGGCGAAAAAGTGGAACAGAAGGGTTCAGCATTTCAGGGTGTGCCTGTAGCTTGCTCAAAATAGAATCAACACCGGCCCCGAGTGCGAACACCGCTTTAAGATCGCGCCCTGCCAGCATTTCAACAGGAGGATGCCAGACTAAAGCATAATCAGCAGAGTCATTATCTCCGCTTTTCCATGCTCTGACTCTTGCCTGAGGAATAGCTTTGCGCAGTGCCTCAATCCACCATTGGGTATCGAACGTTGGGTGATAAAAGATGATATCCATACTGACTCCCGAAAAGCGTTGTGCGAAATTTATTCGCACTTATCGTTATGATCTACAAAGACCACCAGCATAACAAATCCGTGGTCGGTGGCAAAAAAAGCAGATTTCGCTTATTAAAACCACATATTGATTGAAGTTTGAATAAACGCGCGATTTTTTAAAAAAGTTTGTTGACCTCAGGTCATGATTTCCCTAAATTAGCGCCCGTTCCAGCAAGACAGGAACGACAATTTGGTGAGGTGTCCGAGTGGCTGAAGGAGCACGCCTGGAAAGTGTGTATACGGCAACGTATCGGGGGTTCGAATCCCCCCCTCACCGCCATATTTAAAGAAGAGCTCGTACGAAAGTACGGGCTTTTTTTTCGTATATTGCACACACCGGGTGCCCCCGCCCACGTCTGCTAGGGCGAGGGGAAATCGTGCACATCAACTGTCTGGTTGCTCAGTCAACAATCAAAATGCGCAAGAGAGTACAGAACATATATGTATTATCTGGTCACTTCCTATCACTTCCTCACTTATTAAAATGCCCCCAACGGAAATACATGTCACATGCCATCATAAAATCGTTATGCCAGAGGAATCGACAATAGAAAAAATAGTAAATTAAGCACGGTACATAGCAGAGTAAAAAATAGGCTTCAAACCAAATCCGCCATTCCACAAGCGTTGCCAATACCGACACCAGCGTAATCCACATCACTTCAATAACCAGCAATATGAATAACCGAAGCCAAAGCGGATTGGCAAAAAAGGTCGACAACGCATTTTCACTGGAGAAAAAGAGATCGATTTCCTGCAAAAAAAGCCTGCCCAAAAAAGCGTACCGCCTGGAGAAGCGCAGAAAAAACAGATTAATCGCCAACACTACGCCACAAAGAATGAGCAATGCAATTATCGATTTAAACGTTAACCACTGCCCCTCTATCACAAAAGAATCACTGTTACGCAACGGGCTGATAGTAAGCAAGTTAACAACCGTTGAGATGCACACCGAAAGCAGCACATAGCGAGTCAGACTTTTATATTTTACTTTTTTCGCCACTGAAATAGCGACCTGCTTGACATAACTGGTGCGGATCATCCGAAACAACAGAAAGATAACCAACGGCCCAAGTAACGAAATCAGGAACAGCGCATATAACGAGGGTAGACGCTGGTATAGCCCCCAACTCATTGCACTCAACATGATTAACGACAGAAATCCTGCCACCAGAGGTTGCGTAAGAAATAATTCTATTTTGTGGTTCTGCTTTTTCTTAAACCACGAAAAATCGATATTCTTCGTGACGCATTTATAAGCCCAGTACGCCTTGAGATCAAAAATAAAATTATACAGCACCAGGGCCAGAATCCCACTAACGACACCAATATCCTCTGATGGAAAAGTAAATCCTGCATTTTTCCAATAAAAACCTATCAGAATAAGTCCAATAGCATAAATGTATATCAGACTTCGTTTATCCTGAAAGCGAATAAAAGTTAAATAATCAGGAATCATTTGAATACCTTCGCATCAGTAAATGCTTTACGACAATGCATAACTCGTTGCTGATCCACACCAGCAAAATCGTTTAACATATTCCCCAAATAGGGCTTATTACTTATTTCAAGGAAGGCTACCGAGGTTGGCATATTCAGAAATGTATCGAGAGATTCAGTCCATTTCACCGTATGAGTTAAGTGTAATGAGAGATTTTCTTTGATAATTGACGGAGCGACCTCGCTTTTTGCTGTTACGTTCATCAGAACCTGATGCTCTGGCGAAGCGATATCCAGTCCGGCAAGATAATCGCGCATTGCCTGAACGCCGTCTTCCATCAAACGCGTGTGCCAGGCACCGCTCACACCGAGTTTAACCGGTTCGTATCCAGCGGCCATCAGCAGCGTGGCAAATTCATTCAACGCAGCCTGCGTTCCCCCAATAACCTGCTGGCGCGGCGTGTTATCACAGCTAATATCCAGCGCAATGCCTGATTCCGTAATCATCGTCTGCAGTTGTTCGCGGTTGATGCCTTTAACCGCCAGCATTGCGCCTTTATTTCTCTGGCTTTCGTCATGCATCAGGCTGGCTCTGAAGTGAATCATGCCAAATAGCGTCTCAAGAGAAATAGCTCCGGCAGCGTAGAGCGCACTGTATTCACCAACGCTGTGTCCGCAGGACCCCACAACCGTTAAATTCTCAAGACGTTCACGGCACAGGGTATAGAGCGTTACATTAATTGCGGTCACCGCCAGTTGTTGTACCGTCGTTTGAATAAGGCGATTCATCGGCCCTTTCTGACACAGGCGACGCAGGTTCAGTCCGGAAATATCGCTGGCACAATCCCAGATATGTTTTGTACTGGCGTTGAGATCCCAAAGATCGCTGCCCATGCCAATAACCGGATTACCCTGACCGGCAAAAAGCAGTACTGTCGGTTGTGAAGCATTATTCATCATCTCTTTATCCTTATAGATAGTATTTAAAGCCCAAATAAAGGCCTAACGTGTCGCCAAAAAGCGCAAATTCAGAATACCGACTTCCCAGCGCGCTATAGCCACCGGCATAGGCTTCAAGCTGGTTACTTATAGCGCTGAGCGGCGTGGAATAATGCAGGCCCAGCAACGTGCTGCCATCAACGAGATTCACCACCAGCGAAGGCTGCAGCGTCGACTCTCCCGCTAGCGGCAGACTGGCCCAGGCGTTCAGATAGTGCTTACCCTGCAGCATCCCCTGATTGGCGGTATTGCTGATTTCTGAAGCCATCAGGTATTTGTAAGAATCAAATGCCTGATCCAGTGGCGCATAACCGGTTGTGGTGTTGAGGAAATCAATTAACTCGCGCTGCTGACGCTGTTCAGCTCGCGAATAACCCTCGCTCTGAAAGTAATACTCAACGCCAAACACGCTGAAACTATCGCTGGTGTACTGCCCCCCCAGGGCCAGCTCCACGCCGCTTTCGTCTTTCGTTTCATAGAGCGAATCCGGAAACTGATATTCCTCGACCTGCGCCGTCTCATGGTGGGAAAGATGCCGCCATTGTTGGGAGCGGTGGTAGGCTGCGTCGACATTCAGCGTCAGCTGCGGGGTGTAGTGATAACTGTCAGACAGCGCGAGTGACGGCGATGGCCCGAGCCGCACATTGACTGTCGGTGTGTGCTCACCAAAGCGATGATCGCTGTAGCTCAGCAGATAGGCTTCGTCGCTGTTTCCCTGCTGATTAGCAGACCAGTTGCCAGACGTCACATAGCGTTTGTCGATGGTGGCTAACTTCGGTATGACGCTCGCCGAAAACGCATAATCGCGTGTGTCCACGCTCATTTTTGCACCCCACGATGACGCCTGATACGCCGATGTCATTTTGGGATCGTGCAAACGCGTCGACTGGAAGCCGGTGTAATAATGCGTTTGCAAATCAGAAGGCGAACGCAAAAAGAACATTCCTGACGGCGCGGCAAATTTGCCTGCTTCAAATTGAACGCTGTCCGAGGCGCTATAGACCAAACTGAGGCGGTTAATTAACGCACGTGTGCGGCTATCATCCGTTTCGAATTTCCCTGCGGGTTTAAGCGCATATTCGTTTATTCCATACAGATTGAGCTTAAGGTCCAGCGTATTGTCGATTATCGAACAACCACTGTTGATGCCAATCCCCGCCTCCTGATAACCGTTGTGACGAGTGTAGGGATTTTTGCCTGCAATCTGCCAGGCCGAAGCCTGTTTATTGACATAAGACACCTGCTCGTAAAGCGTCACATCGCTGTTTTGTGCCACCTCGTCACCTGACAGGCAATCCGCCTGTACCGTCAACGGCAGCGCAACACACAGCAACGAAGAGATCTTCAGCGTGCGTTTCATTTCGCACCTCGCTGAATATACTCTTTGGTGAAATGAAACTCTGGCAGCGATTCCAGACGAACATCGCTGTACTCCATCACTGAATAGTTATTGCCGTGACGAACATCGGTAACGGTTATTTTCATGGGTCGCGTTTTCCCCAGCACCGGCTGGAAATCCTGATACAACACTTCTTTTATTAACTGGTCATCCTGCGAGTAATAGGCTGCCTTCCACGGGCGATTATCACCGTCTTTTTCAACGTAATAGATAACCTTCGGCCAGGTGATATCCGCCGATTTACGCACCAGCGCCAGCTTGTAACACTGCTTTTCAGCACACGGGACTTCCCCCATAAGGGTCGAGTCATAGGCATATTCAAAGTTAGTGACAATGACATCGCCGTTAGAGATTTGCCCAATTAATCTTTGTTGCCGTGAAATAGGCATCGGACGTCGCAGTTCCGGCGTGTAAAACCATAAATCGTACCAGTCGGAAAGCATGACTTTTCCTTTATCTCGCGGCGGATAAATAAAACGCACCAGCGAGCGTGCATCCGCTTTTTCATTACCCTGCGGTTTCATAAAGCGCATGGAAATATCGAGGACCTGTTTATTCTCTGGCTGGGTTGCGCCCGCTTTATATTCCGTTACCGTCAGCGTGTAACGAAACGGTTTATTCGGCGAACGAATTTCGTCAGCGCGACGAATTATCTCCAGCGCCTTATCATCTGTGCTCGCCGCCTGAACGCACGACGTAGCGAGCCACAGGCAAGCAAACCACTTGCCGTAAAAAGCCATATTCATAATCAGTCCTACGAGAATTTAAATGCGTCAGAAATATTCAGCCGGGAAGCACGTAAAGCCGGTAACACAGAGGCACCTGTTGCTGTCAAAATAGGTAATACCACCGTCACCCAAATCAATTCCGGGTTACTGGTTTTTATAAAGGCGGTATAGCCGATGGTTTGTCCCGGCGATGGCGGCATCGCAATACCATAAAGATTAATAATCCAGGCTAACACGCCCCCCACCAGCAGGCTGCCGACGGCGCCAATCACACCAATAAAAATGCCTTCTGTCAGAAACAAGCGCGTGACGTGAAGCGGCTTCAGGCCTATGGCACGCAGAGTGGTTATTTCACGGGTGCGCTCAACAATGTTCATTGCCATCGAATTGCCGATCATGAAGATGACAATCAGCGCAACAATCAGCTTGATGAAGAAATAGATCCCCGATAGCAACCCTTCAACCTGTTGATAAAAGAGTGAAACATCACGCCAGTCTTTGACCACCAGCGGCAAATGATTGCGTTCGATAAACTGACGCAGCTTAGCGCTAAACGCCGCGGTGCCATCTTCTTTAAGCAGAATAAGCACTTTGCTGACGCCATCCGTACCCATCATGCGCTGCGCGGTGTCCAGCGGGATCTTCATCGCGACATCGTCATAATCTTTAATGCCTGACTCAAAAATGCCACGCATTTTTAGCGACAATGCGCCCTGCCCGCCCGCCGTGTTGACCACCATCACATCCAGCCAGTCGTCATATTTCGCATTCAACGTTTTCGCCAGACCGCTGCCCAGGGTGATTTCATCACCTTTTACCCGGGAAAGATCGCTCCCCGCGATAATCTTATCGAACGAACCCAGCTTTAAAGCGGGTAACGGCTCCACCCCCAGCGCAGAGAAATAGCTGGAGGTTTCGCTCTCGTAATGTGAAATTACGCCAGTAAACTCCAGTTGCCCGGAGAGCGTGGAAATATCCGTCGCCAGCGTCGGGTCCGACAAAATAGCTTTCTTTAACGCCGCATAATCGGCAATCAGGCTCTTATTTTTATTCGACGTTTCAAAATAGTGCTGATTGTAAATTTGTACATGACCAATATTGGTACGAATCGTCTGCTCTTTCAGGATCCAGAAAGAGTAATCAATAAATCCGCCATATAAAAAAATTGCCACGCCACCCAATACAATGGCGGTTATAGTAGAAAAAGAGCGACGCTTGTGGCGAAAGAGATTCAAAAATGCAAATTTGACATCTCGTGAATAAAACAGAAGCTGATAAAACACAAAAAACAGAATCAGCAGCAGAACGCTATTAACAGCTAAAATTTCCCCGGACATTTACTCACCTTTCATCAGCGGCAGCAGTACCTGGGTTAACTCTTCACTATCCCATTCTGGTACAACATTAAAATCCTGCGTCAGCGACTGCGCAAGCGCGGCGTTTTGCCCTTTAATTTGCGCCAACAACGCATTCGCGCGGGTGGTGTCCTTGCAGTGACGTAATGCACGATAACGCATCGCCAGAATATGGTCGCGGATCGTTGTCGTCCATATCGCCGGGTCAGCCAGCATGTGTTCGGTGTCTTTGACTGTCACCACGCAACGCCCTGAGTCTGCGGGTAAATAGGCATCTACGCGGGCACGTAAATAGCGTACGCGTTGATTTTTCTCCTGCAAATCCACCGCTTCATCCAGCCAGAAAAAGCCGCTTTTGGCGTATTCTGAGGCATGGATAAAATCGTTTGTTGCCGCATAACCGTCCGCCTGACGCAGTAAGCCATAGGCGTAAAAAACCAGCGCCACCACATTGTGCCTGGCTTCATACTCTTTCTTTAACGCTTCGGTCAGCGTCGCCAGCGCGGCAGGCTGCGCCGGAAGCCCTTGTTGCAGAACCTGGTTAACGGCGTCGGGAGTTGCCGCGTAAATCTTCGGGGCCAAAAACGCCGCGTACAAAAAGACGCCGATAAGCAAAAATCCTTTATGCATCTGAGTCATGAATCAATACTCCATCCTGAATTTCAACCACTCGCCGCGCCCGCGCTTTTAATTCGCTGGAGTGCGTGGAAATAACAAATGTGGTGCCTGTCTGCTGATTAATCGTCAACAGCAGGTCCAAAATAGCCTCGCCGGTTGTCAGGTCTAAATTTCCCGTCGGTTCATCGGCAATGACCACCATCGGTTCGTGGGCCAGTGCCCGGGCGATGGCGACACGCTGTTGTTGACCGCCCGATAATTGCCCCGGTTTGCGATCGCCAAAACCGCTTAATCCAACACTATCGAGATAATGCAGCGTCCGTTCAGTGGCTTCTTTTTTACTGAACTGACCATTAAGCACCAGTGGGAAATAAACGTTATCGAAAATATTTAATACCGGCATAAGGTTAAAAAACTGAAAAATAAAACCCAAATGTTTTCCACGAATCACAGCCAACTGCTCTTCCGGCAGTTGGTTCAGTAATTTATTTAAAAATATCACCGTTCCGCTGGTCGGTTTATCAATACCCGAGAGAATATTCAACAGAGTACTTTTACCACTGCCTGACGGCCCACACAGTGCGAGAAATTCGCCTTTATTGATATCAAGATTAATGCTTTTAAGCGCATCAACCTTTCCTGCCCCAGCGCCATAACACTTGTAAATGTTGCTAAGCGAAATAGCGGGCAACGATTTAATAGTAGATTGCATACGACTGTCGTTATCCTTCAAGGTATTCAAGGTCAAAGTAGTGATAACCAAACTGTTTATCGGCAATGACTGTACGCATTTTTCCACCGGGCTGAATATGACGGGTTAAATAATCCATACTCAACGCGGGCGTCAGACAACCGCTTTCACCGTAATGGGCCACCAGGTCGATAACACCAGCAGCAGGCCGGGACGGCATTTGTTGCCGTTCGCTGAAGGCCATGACATCAATATCCGTAGCATGCTGTGGCGCAGTGCCGGAATGATATTCCCCGCATTGCAGCCTGATGGCGCTCTCACGCTGGCTGAGAATAAAACAACCCACTCGTTCAACAGATAAATTCACCTCATCAGCACGACGGGGAAATAAACGCTTAGGCGGTTTACCCACATCTTCTTCAGAGAATACCAGCACCGGAATTGCCCGATAGGCAGCACAAATCACCACGTTATCGAATACATCCCAGGCGAGATAATCCTGCGCCATACGCAGCGCCTGAACGAATGCCTGTTTTTCGCCGCGAATCTTGCAAGTCGGTTCCGTTATCGAAAACTTCTTAAGTAAATTCTTGGGAAGCGTATCAATAGTGGCGATATGCAGCGCACTGGAAATTTTTTCAAACGAACCGGATTCGCCCCAGGAATCGGCATAAATAAATGCCGTGCGCGATTTCATTAACTTCATGCGTTCTTTAGTCGGCATTTGTTGTAATGCAGAATCGGTCACCTGCTCCATCGCCTCAAGGTAAGGCATATATTGTGGATTACGGATCCGTTCTGGCGCATAAATATCGTTCTCCACGCCAAAGCGCTTCAGTCCCCAGCCATTAGCACGGGTGCCGTATAATCCCCTTTCGTACATATGTGCTTCCCAGGCGTTGAGCCAGGTCGGCTGATAAAAATAAAAAATGTCGTCCGGTTCCGTAAGCGCCCAGGAAGACAGGTAGATACTCTTTTCCGTCATTTCGCGCGCCCCGCTTGCATATTTGACATAACAACGCCAATAACCGAACCATCGACACCCACACCAACCTTCAGCAAATGGCGTTTGCTATGGTTTGTCACGCTGCCGTCCGTAAGTACCAGCGAAGCCATGCTGTCGATAATGACGTCGTTGCCAACAGGTGCGATCAGTTGATGATGCGTCAACGAATGGTGGCCAATGATCAGATCGACAACACCAGATCCGGTTGCGGTATAGCCGATCTGCCCTTTATAGGCGAGAACGGGGATCTGTCGCTCCCCTGCGAACATGGCGATGGCTTTGGCCTCCGCGTTATCGCTCACTGCCGAACCGTTGCCGTGTGGAAGAATGGCTGCAAGATCATCCAGCGCAATTTCAGCCTGCTTCATCGCGGCCTGCATGACCTTGTGCACGTTAGTGCTAAGCCAGGAGGCATCGTTGCTGCGGCCCGCGCTGATTTGGGTGTAAGTCGTTTGCACCCTTACGCCCTCACTTTGTTGACGCGCCCGGCGGTGATGAGCGCTTTCCAGTAGGAGCGCGCTAAAACCTTCTGCGAACGCCACACCTTTACTGTTTTCACCAAACGGCTGAACCTGTTCGCTGTCCAGCATCGATTGAGTTTCCAGGAACCAGATATCCTGGGTTTTAATTTTCGAACAGTTCAGCACAATCGCGAGATCAATCCCGCCCTGCTCAATGCCCTGCGTCGCCAGATGCACCGCAGTCAGTGACGAGTTACTGGTGCAGTTCATGTTAGGCGGCAAATACTGCAAGCGATATTTGCGCGCAAGATGGCTTGAAATCGTGTCCTGCGACATCTTCGCGGCATGCAGATTGGTGATGGATTGCGTTAAGTTGATATCTTCTACATCGTTGTAATTATAGAAAGATTTGTAATCCAGCCCGTCGATACGCGGCCCAATACCGGTCAGGTAAACGCGAACGTTGCGCCCGGCCAGGCAATGCTTATCCAGCATTGCCTGTTCCAGGGCTTCGTCGATCAACTGAGACAGCAGGTCCAATGCGCTATCGTCCACCTGTTTCAACGTCGCCACTGACGGATTACCCTTAAACCCGCATTTAATGGCTTCCTCGTTGGAGGTAAACCAGGGTGTACGCGCAACGCGTTTCCCCTGTTTCAGATTGTCAATTAACTGCGAACAGTCTTCGGCATACGGCATCCACACGCTGTAACCCGAAATAATAGCGGCATTGTCCACAGTCTTATCCCTTAATGACGAACGCGTAGTAGTTGCCGCCTTCCGTTGCGCCAACAAGCAGGACATGGTTCAGCGCAAGTTTCATCGACTGGCGTACAAAATTCACACGCTCATCAAAGAATTCCACCGTATTTGGAATCGCAGGTACTGCCTGCTTCTTAATGCAGTCAGTAATCACGGCGAGGTTAAGCAAACCAGCGGCAGAGGCGACAAAACCAAAGCAAGCGTTGTAGTTCACTACCGGCACCGCCGGGTTTTGCGCGGCGAAGGTGTTGTAAATGGCGTCAATTTCGATACGAGAATGGTCATCGCTGCCGTTGCTGGTACCACATACCAAATCAATATCGCCAGCAGAGATGCCCGCATGCGTAAGGGCGCGTTCAATGGCCAGCGCCATCGACGCGGATTTTTCTTCCAACAATGAGGCGTCGAAGTAGGTATTACTACATGACTTACCGTAGCCCACCACTTCCGCGAGAACCTCAGCGCCACGCGCCACAGCCAACTGTGGATCTTCCAGCAGCAGCATGCAGGCACCCTCGCCCGGAACATAACCCTGCGGATCTTTACCGTAAATTTGATAGTCGCTCGCCTCAGCCGTCATGTGGATCTTTTGTGTCACCGCATCCATATACAGCGACATCGACGGGAAGTACTCATCCGCGCCGCCAACCAATACCTGCGGTTGCAGGTTCTGCCGGACGATTTCATAACCGTAGGTCAGTGCGCCCAGCGCCGAGTTTTCCCCTGTCGCAAGCGTAGTGGTATACCCTTTGATCCCTTCAGAGATCCCGCAGAACGTTGGGATCGCATTCATCAGTGAGCCAGGGAATTCCGACGTACGTACTTTGCGTGGATCGGGTTTCAGGCTTTGCAGATATTTGTAGGTGGTTTCCTGCGGGCCGCGGGACATCCCCATGATCATGCCCAGCTCATCGCCGTCGCGTTTGATTTTACGCTTCGCCTGTTCCAGCGCTTCGGTGAGTGCGATCAGGGCAAACGTGCCGCCACGGGTTGCTTTACGCTGATCGAAACGACGCAGGTGTTTACGCGGCTCCAGCCCGGAAACCTGGAACGTTTTGAAGTTGCTTGCCGTTTCCGGAAGCGTAGCGTCGCTGAAGCTGTACTCTTCATCAAACAGCTCGGCAAACTGGTTTGATTCATCCAGCACGGCCAGCAGCTCTTTGGCTTCTTCCAGTGTATCGTCCGGGAAGGTTACGCTACCCAGTTCAACGTGGTGGTCCTGCGCCCAGATGTTTTCCAGAACCTGGTTGAGCGTGTGGCCAATTGCGGATACTGCACCGACGCCCGAGATAGCCACACGCTTCGAATCATAGGTACTGACCGGAATGGACGCGGGCTCCATGCTCAGGATCATGCAGCAGTTGTTGCCGCCGAAGGCATAGTTATTCTTCATGAAGATGTTCACTTTGCGATCGCGAAATTCATTCGGCACATAGTCCAGATCGCAATTCGGGCGTGCCTGGCTGAAATTCAGCGTCGGCAGTACGCGGTTGTCCGGCAGTGTTGCCAGACAGGCAATCAGTTCCACAATCCCCGCTGCGCCAATGTTGTGGCCAAAGTAAGATTTGGTGGAGCTCACCAGCAGTTTATCGTGGTTAGCGAAGACCTTTTTCATTGCCAGCGTTTCGATACGGTCATTGGCTTCGGTACCTGTACCGTGCGCGTTGACGTAATCGATTTGCTCTGGGGTTACACCCGCATTTGCCATTGCCTTGTTCATGACCTGCACCGCTCCGCTGGCACGCGGATCTGGCCCGGTTTCATGGAAAGCATCGCAGGAAGTGGCGTAAGAGAGGATCTCACCATAAATGGTCGCCCCACGGGCTACTGCATGCTCATACTCTTCCAGTACGATAGCGCCCGCACCTTCACCAATCGACATACCGGACTGACCCGAGAACGGCGTACAAGTGTCTGGATGCATGACATTCAGTGCGTAGAATCCGGCAAAGGTCGGCAGATAGATGGGCTCGGTACCTACTGCCAGCATGGTTTTGCTTTTACCATTCTGGATGTAGTCAAAGGCCATCCCCACGGCGTTCGGGCTGGCGGTACACGCGGTCGCGACCAGTTCAACCCCACCCTGTAAGCCCAGCAGCGTTGAAACGCTGGAACAACAGGATGAGAATGCGCCGGAAAAGAGTGCTTTACGCAGCGAGAAATCTTCCATGCGCTGTTCGAACAGCGGTAAAAAGGCCTCTGTACCCGCGGAGGAAACACCGACGATCATGCCTGTTTCTTTGAGGGTGTCACGGCTATCCATCAGGCCGGCCTGACTCAGCGCATCTTTACCCACTTTGTAGGCCCAGAGCGCTGCGTTATCCAGTGAATCGATAACATCATCGTTCAGATCGGAGTATTCAATGTCATGCAACACTTCTGCCGCACGCGCATTTTCAAACCATTTTGCAAAGCGTTCGCTATCCGCAACGCCATTTTTTTTATTTAATAATGCTTCCCGGAAATCCTGAATATTTTCCGCCAGTGAGGACAAAATCCCCAGCCCGGTAATAACAACTCTTTTCCTGTTCGTTTTCATGAATAATACCTGGCAATCCCGCCAATTGGGGTTAATTTAAGCCGCGTAAGCTATAGTCACGCGGCGATATTCATTACGCTGCGCTTTTATTTTTTGACGCGTCGATATAACTGTGCTCAGTTGGGCTAACCAACATGCTCAGGTTATAAATAAACGGCATACATTTTGATTGCGCCGGAATAATTCCGTGGGCAGTTTGAATTTCGTAGCCGCTGATATCAGACCAGGCGTAATCCTTTTCCAGCAGGGTCAGGGCAATGAAACGCTGCAATGCCGGGGAAAATACCGCTTTCACGACATAGCCCACGTCTTGACCTTCCACCAGCACACGATCGCCAGCCTCAATGCCTTCGCATTCTTCCTGAGCGATCATGCCGATGAGTTTATTACCGGTATACTCCTGGGAGAGCTCTGTCACCGCGTCCTTGCCAATAAAATCATCTTTGTCGTACTGCACCGCCCACTGCATCTGCAACTGAACCGGATTCACCGACTGACCTTCCCACAGGCTGGCATCCCAGCACGGATTTTCGAGGCGTACGATTTTTTGATAATCCAGACCGCCGGTCTGCATCAGGTATTTCTCGCCGACGGTTAACAGTTTTTCCCACTGCTCCGCCAGTTTCGCCTGCTCACCGATGGTCATGTACGCATACTCACCGTGTTTACCACAGCGGAAGATCAGCAGATCCTCATCGGTATTCATGTATTCGTAGTAAGGCAGGCCAATCACGTCAAAGCCATGAATTTCAGACATGATCTCCCAGGAGTATGGGCCTTCGAGCAGGATTGCCCCCCAGTTGTTTTCCCGCATATCCTGAATTTCAGGCAGCGATTGAATATCCAGTTCTTCCGCTTTTTCGAGAATGGTATTCATGCTGGCGATCAGTTCGGTAGCCGAAATATCTTCAGACAGCAGGTAATAACCGTCGATGCTGCACAGCACATAGACGTCTCCGCGAATGGTGCCCTCTTCATTCAACACCAGTGAGTAGATTGCCTGCTCATCACGAATGATGGAGACATCTGCGGAAACCAGCTGGTTGATCAGCGCCCAGGCATCATCGCCCATGACGCTAACAATAGAGAGGTGAGAATAGTCCACCAGCAGCGCGTTTTCACGAACGGCTTTATATTCGGTCATAGCATCGTGATAAGAAGAAGGTAGGGTACGGTTGTTATATACCCCCATTACCGCATTATTTTTCAAGTGAAATTCAGCAAGAGATTTCATAAAAGTGTCCTGATAATTAATTCTTTAATAAGTAGTTAATCGTTTTTCTTTTGAATAACGAAGGTGGCCAGACTATTGATACTGCGCATATAGGACGGGTCGTCACTTTCGCTGATCTTGATATCAAATACTTTATCCAGCAGAACGACAATTTCCGTTGCATCGACGGAGTCCAGTTTAAAACCATTACCAAACAGCGCAGTATCATCATCAATTTGCGCTTCATCGCGTTGAATATTCAGTCGCTGGATGATCTCAGTTTTAATGGTCATCAGAACTTCTTTACGCTGTTCAATAGCGTCATTCATGGTAGACATAATATTTACTCTCTTATTGGATTACTTGGTTTCACGAAAATTGATAATGGTGCCCTGACTAATCAGCTTTTTACCGACGTACGCGGTCACGGAATAGTGTTTAAAGCCACTGGCATCCGAAAAAGCCAATTTGCTGACAACATCAATAGAATCACCCGGATAGGCGATATCTTTAAATTTCAGGTTCTGAGCAGCCAGCACGCCGCGTACCTGGCTGCGCCGGGTACGGATAATCTCCAGCATTTCAGGGCGGTGAATGCGTGCGTGAATATCACGTAACGACTTCAGCTCTTCCTCAAAACGTTCGCGCCAGATATCGCAAATGTCGGTCAGGAAAGAGAGATACTCGCTGGCCTGGCCGAAGATTTCCGAAATAATCACCCCGGGCATAATCGGATCTTCCGGGAAATGCCCCAGTAGATACGGTTCGTTATAGGTGACGTGTTTCACGACACTGACAAAGCCATTTTCACCGTATTTATAATCTGCAATTTTATCGACCATCAGCAGCGGCTGACGCCAGCCGCCCATTTCGAGGAAGATTTTCGAAGGAATCGTGTATTTAGACATAAATCACCGCATGACCAGGCCGCCATCGATAACGATGGTCTGGCCGACAATGTAGCTGGAGGCAGAGGAACTTAAGAAGACGATGGTGTTCGCCACTTCTTCACATTTACCCAGACGGCGTAACGGGATGGTACTGGTTACCGCACGGACCACTGCGCGGGATACTTTTTTCACCATTTTCGATTCAATCATTCCCGGTGCGACCGCGTTGACGCGAACGCCCCAGGGTGCCATTTCTGCTGCCAGCGTGCGGGTGAAGCCTAGGATCGCCCCTTTTGACGCGCTGTAATTCGCCTGACCGACGCTTGGGATCAGCGCTGCAATAGAGGCAACGTTAATAATGGCGGGATTTTCTGCCGCACGAAGCAACATCAGCGCGTCTTTCGTCAGACGGAAAATGCTGAACATGTTGGTTTCGATAACCTGGGTGAAATCCTCATAGCTCATCGAGGCAAACAGGCTGTCTTTAACGATGCCCGCGTTATTCACCAGCACATCAATCTTGCCAGCTTCGCGCTCTATCTGTTCGCACAATGCGCTCACGCTCTGGGGGCAGGCGAGATCGCACTGCACAATATGCAGTTTATCGCCTGCAGGATGGCTTGCTTTCAGCGCCGTTAATTGCACGTCGTTGGATTTATAGAGCGCATAAACATCGCAGTTCTGCTCCAGATATTTTTCGCAAATACCCAGTCCAATATCACCACTGGCTCCTGTCACCAGTACGGTTTTTTCATTTAAATCATTATATTTGTACATATTCATCACATATGTTGAGTTAATAAACGATGACAGTCGCAATGGCGTGGGTACGGCAATGCGAAATACTCAGGGAGTTATTTTGCAACCCCTGCTCGATAAAAATTTCTTGTAGTCTTCCGGAAATAACGAAATAAGGTGATGCTGCCAACTTACTGATTTAGTGTATGATGGTGTTTTTGAGGTGCTCCAGTGGCTTCTGTTTCTATCAGCTGTCCCTCCTGTTCAGCTACTGACGGGGTGGTGCGTAACGGCAAAAGCACCGCCGGACATCAGCGCTATCTCTGCTCTCACTGCCGTAAAACATGGCAACTGCAGTTCACTTACACCGCTTCTCAACCCGGTACGCACCAGAAAATCATTGATATGGCCATGAATGGCGTTGGATGCCGGGCAACCGCCCGCATTATGGGCGTTGGCCTCAACACGATTTTCCGCCATTTAAAAAACTCAGGCCGCAGTCGGTAACCTCGCGCATACAGCCGGGCAGTGACGTCATCGTCTGCGCGGAAATGGACGAACAGTGGGGATACGTCGGGGCTAAATCGCGCCAGCGCTGGCTGTTTTACGCGTATGACAGGCTCCGGAAGACGGTTGTTGCGCACGTATTCGGTGAACGCACTATGGCGACGCTGGGGCGTCTTATGAGCCTGCTGTCACCCTTTGACGTGGTGATATGGATGACGGATGGCTGGCCGCTGTATGAATCCCGCCTGAAGGGAAAGCTGCACGTAATCAGCAAGCGATATACGCAGCGAATTGAGCGGCATAACCTGAATCTGAGGCAGCACCTGGCACGGCTGGGACGGAAGTCGCTGTCGTTCTCAAAATCGGTGGAGCTGCATGACAAAGTCATCGGGCATTATCTGAACATAAAACACTATCAATAAGTTGGAGTCATTACCATCGCGGCTTATCAGCAAGCAGGCTTTAGCGGGAGTCTGAGCGAAATTCGACAAAACCCGGAGCAATTTAAACAGTGGACCCGCTTTAAAAGTCGTGCGTTAACTGACTTCACTTTAGAACTTAGTGCGCGCGTAAAAGCCATTCGTGGTCCACATGTTAAAACTGCACGAAATATTTTTGCACTTCCGGTAACACAACCTGAAAGTGAAGCCTGGTTTGCACAGAATTATGCTGATTTCCTAAAAAGCTATGACTGGACTGCTATTATGGCTATGCCTTATATGGAAGGTGTCGCAGAAAAATCGGCTGATCAATGGTTAATACAACTGATCAATCAGATTAAAAGCATCCCTCAGGCTAAAGACAAATCTATTTTAGAATTACAGGCACAAAACTGGCAGAAAAATGGTCAGCATCAGGCTATTTCTTCGCAACAACTCGCTCACTGGATGAGCCTATTACAACTGAATGGAGTGAAAAATTATGGTTATTATCCCGACAATTTTCTGCATAACCAACCTGAAATAGACGTTATTCGTCCTGAATTTTCAACAGCCTGGTATCCGAAAAATGATTAATCGCATCGTATCGTTTTTTATATTATGTCTGGTGTTATGCATCCCCCTATGCGTAGCGTACTTTCACTCTGGTGAACTGATGATGAGGTTCGTTTTCTTCTGGCCGTTTTTTATGTCCATTATGTGGATTGTTGGCGGCGTCTATTTCTGGGTCTATCGTGAACGCCACTGGCCGTGGGGAGAAAACGCACCAGCCCCCCAGTTGAAAGATAACCCGTCTATCTCCATTATCATTCCCTGTTTTAATGAGGAGAAAAACGTTGAGGAAACCATACACGCCGCTTTAGCACAGCGTTATGAGAACATTGAAGTTATTGCCGTAAATGACGGTTCAACAGATAAAACCCGTGCCATCCTGGATCGCATGGCTGCACAAATTCCCCATTTGCGGGTCATTCATCTGGCGCAAAACCAGGGGAAAGCCATTGCGCTTAAAACCGGAGCTGCCGCGGCGAAAAGTGAATATCTGGTGTGCATTGATGGCGACGCGTTATTAGACCGCGATGCGGCGGCATATATTGTGGAACCGATGTTGTACAACCCGCGTGTGGGTGCCGTAACCGGTAATCCTCGTATTCGCACACGTTCTACCCTGGTGGGTAAAATTCAGGTTGGCGAGTATTCCTCAATTATTGGTTTGATCAAGCGAACCCAGCGTATCTATGGAAACGTATTTACCGTTTCCGGTGTTATTGCCGCATTTCGTCGCAGCGCCCTGGCAGAAGTGGGTTACTGGAGTGACGATATGATCACCGAAGATATTGATATTAGCTGGAAGCTGCAGTTGAATCAGTGGACGATTTTTTACGAGCCTCGGGCGCTGTGCTGGATATTAATGCCTGAAACGTTAAAAGGGCTGTGGAAACAGCGCCTGCGCTGGGCTCAGGGCGGTGCAGAAGTATTCCTCAAAAATATGACAAGGCTATGGCGCAAAGAAAACTTTCGAATGTGGCCACTGTTTTTTGAATACTGCCTGACGACAATATGGGCCTTTACCTGCCTGGTCGGTTTCATTATTTACGTAGTCCAACTTGCCGGTGTACCGTTAAATATTGAATTGACACATATCGCTGCGACACATACTGCCGGAATATTATTGTGTACGTTATGTTTACTGCAATTTATTGTCAGCCTGATGATCGAGAATCGCTATGAGCATAATCTGACTTCATCGCTTTTCTGGATTATTTGGTTCCCGGTTATTTTCTGGATGCTGAGCCTGGCAACGACATTGGTATCATTTACACGAGTCATGTTGATGCCTAAAAAGCAACGCGCCCGTTGGGTAAGTCCCGATCGCGGGATTCTGAGAGGTTAATATGAACAATTTAATTATTACGACCCGACAATCGCCAGTACGTTTACTGGTTGATTATGTTGCCACAACCATCTTGTGGACATTATTTGCTTTGTTCATATTCTTATTCGCCATGGATCTGCTGACGGGTTATTACTGGCAAAGCGAGGCCAGAAGCCGACTTCAGTTCTATTTTTTGCTGGCAGTGGCGAATGCCGTCGTGTTAATTGTCTGGGCGCTGTACAATAAGCTGCGTTTTCAAAAACAGCAGCATCATGCAGCCTACCAATATACGCCGCAAGAATATGCAGAGAGCTTAGCAATACCTGATGAGCTCTATCAGCAACTACAAAAAAGCCACAGGATGAGCGTACACTTCACCAGCCAGGGGCAAATAAAAATGGTGGTTTCAGAAAAAGCGCTAGTCCGGGCATAAACACCCAAAACAAAGCCCGGTTCGCCCGGGCTCTGCACCGATAATACACTTAACTGTATGCATGTAGCGTACGTTGGCAAAGTGCCGAACGTACGCAATCCTCTTTACCGAATCGGACGATCCCGACCATTTCATCTTCTTCGAAACGTTCCAGTGCGTCACTTAATCCGGAGTGCACGCCGCGAGGTAAATCGCATTGCGTGATATCACCGTTGACGATAACCGTCACGTTCTCCCCGAGGCGGGTTAAAAACATTTTCATTTGCGCGGCAGTCACATTCTGCGCCTCGTCAAGAATGACGACTGCATTTTCAAAGGTACGTCCACGCATATAGGCGAACGGCGCAATTTCCACCTTCCCTATTTCCGGTCGCAGGCAGTACTGCATAAAGGAAGCCCCTAAGCGCCGGACCAGCACGTCGTATACCGGGCGAAAATAGGGAGCAAACTTTTCTGCGATATCTCCAGGTAAGAAGCCAAGATCTTCATCGGCTTGCAGAACTGGACGGGTGACGATAATCCTGTCGACATCCTTATGTATCAGGGCCTCTGCCGCTTTTGCTGCGCTGATCCAGGTTTTTCCGCACCCGGCTTCGCCCGTAGCGAATATCAGCTGCTTACTCTCAATAGCCTTCAGATAGTGCAATTGCGCTTCATTTCGCGCGAGGATGGGCGAAGTATCGCGACTGTCGCGGGCCATACCAATGGCTTCTACGCCGCTCATCTGCACAAGCGAGGTGACCGATTCTTCTTCACGCTGCTTATGGCTGCGCGAATCCCGTCTCAGCACACGTTTTGCCTCGCGACGAGCTTTGATCACTGCTTTTTGTCTTCCCATGGAGAGCACCTTGAGTTGTTTGTATTCATCACACGCGCCGTTGGCAGCGCGATTATGCGCACGAACATCAGAGGGTTGGCTTCCTTGTAAGCCATAGTTTGCTTTTGGATAAAATGCCGAAAAACGGCTACGCGCACCGTTTACGGCGTCGGTAACACATGAAAAGAAAGGATGAGGTTGAAAATGCAAAGTGACGAGATGACTACCGGAGGAGAAAACTCCGCGAGTGGTGGCGCGTTGATTATCTAAAACATGTCCAGTACAGGACGTTACCATCCGCGATCTCCATAGTGACTGACTATCACTGCCGGGAACTTCCGCTGCTACTTAATAAGTACAACAGATCTCGCATTCATTGCAACAATATATTCACTTATATTTAACTATAAAACACCATTTTAGTGACATTAGTTTGTACTGGAAAGATGACAGAGTGATGACAGAGATGAAAAAAGCTGTGTGCTTTCAGCAGGATTCACATCAGGCATCAGTGCACGATCGCCGGATGCGGCGTGAACGCCTGATCCAGCCTACCAAACCCGCACCGATTGTGGGCATGATAAGCATCGCAAGCGCCGCATCAGGCATCTGCGCACAAATGCCTTATCCGCCTAAAAACATTAAACCCGCAATAATGCGCTTCCGAGATAATCGTTCACGTCCTTCACTCCCGGCAGCGCAAAAAAATAACCGCCGCCGATGGGTTTAACATATTCCTCCAGCGCTTCGCCATTGAGCCTTTTTTGTACTGTCAGGAAGCCTTTTTCCAGATCGTGTTGGTAGCAGACAAACAGCAACCCCATATCCAGTTGTCCGGAGTTGGTGACGCCCAGTGAATAACTGTAGCCACGACGCAGCATCAGGCTGGACTCACTCTCCGCCGTGCGGGGATTCGCCAGCCGGATATGGCTGTCCAGCGCAATCACCTTCCCTTCCGGGTCGCTGGAATAATCCGGCACATCGTGCTCATGCTGCATTCCCAGCGGTGCGCCGGTTTGCTTATCACGGCCAAAAATCGTCTGCTGTTCTTTCAGCGGCGTTCTGTCCCAAAATTCCACTCGAAACTGAATCAAGCGTACTGCCTGATAGCTGCCACCGATTGTCCACGCAGGCTCCTGCTGATCTGCCGTTACCCACACCACTTTTTGCATCAACTTATCATTCTGGCTATCGGGATTGGCAGTGCCGTCTTTGAAACCCAGCAAATTAATCGGCGTCTCTTTGCCTTTACTACGCGCCGCGTGATCGGAAATAAACCCTTCCCGCTTCCAGCGCACACTGAGCAAATCCGGCGTGTGTTTGATGATATCGCGCAGCGCATGGATCACCGTGTCCTGGGTGTTGGCGCAAATCTGTAGCAACACATCACCATGACATAACGCCGCATCCAGCGAGTCGTTGGGGAAACGCGTCATCTTCTGCAGCTTTTTTGGCATCTGTGGCGCAAGGCCAAAGCGCTCATCAAACAATGAGTGACCCACCGATAACGTGATGGTGAGATTATCGGGCGCAATGTAGCCGCCAAGAATGCCGGAATCGAGTGGTGGCAGGCGCGGATTTGGCGTTTCTGGTGCTGTTCCGCCCTGAGTCAGAAAAGCAAAACGCTGAGTCAACAAGCGAAACAACCGTTCAAGATCGGCTTTATCGCTGGCAAGTACATCAAACGCCACCAGCATCATTGCGGCCTGTTGTGGCGTCAGTATTCCTGCCTGATGCTCACCATAAAACGGCTGTTTCTCATTGCGTGCATCCGGTGAAAGCGTGCCCGGTGCACTTTGCGTTTTTTGTGCATGAGCGACCGGACAACTTCCCGCCAGCGCCAGTGCACCAATCCCTTTCAGTAAACGTCGGCGTGACGGTTCATTCACGCCGTTTTCATCTTCATACTGCATAACGCTTAATCCAGTCCCAGCACACCACGAAGTTGCGCCAGATCTTCCGCCAGCGCAGTAATCGGTCCTTTCAGTGCATTCCGGTCGGCATCGGTCAATTTGTCGTAGGTTTCAAAACCGTCTTTAGTACGGTATTTCGCCAGAATGGTATCGACCTTTTTAAAGTTGGCATCGACTTTTGCCAACAGTTCCGGGTTGGCTTTTTGCAGTTGTGGACGCAGCAGATCGACAATTTTCTGCGAGCCTTCAACGTTAGCCTGGAAATCCCACAGATCGGTGTGGCTGTAGCGATCTTCTTCACCGCTGATTTTGCTGGCTGCCACTTCCTCAATCAGTCCGGCTGCGCCGCCGACCACTTTTGAAGGTGGGAAAGCCAGTTCACTGATGCGTTTTTGCAAATCGACCACATCGGTATAAAGCTGCTCAGCGTACTGATCCATCCCTTTGGTGGTGTTGTCGCCAAACAATGCTTTTTCCAGACGGTGGAAACCGGTGAATTTTGGATCAGCGGCTTTTTGCTCGTAATCATCTTCACGGGCGTCAATGCTGCCATCCAGATCGGAGAACAGTTCAGCAATCGGTTCAATGCGCTCATAGTGCTGGCGCGTCGGCGCATACAGTGCTTTCGCTTTTTCGATATCGCCTGCTTTAATCGCGTCGGTAAAGGCTTTAGTGTCGGTCACCAGCTGTGTGGTTTCCGCCATGACATATGCTTTATATGCAGTAATTGCACCACCAAGACTTAACAGCGCATCACTTTGCGCCGCATCCGCCGTTGCCTCACCTTTGACAATCAACTTCCCTTTCGGGTTAGTCAGCAGACCGCAGGTCATATCGTATTCGCCAGGCTGTAAATTCGCCGTCATTTTCTGGCTAAAACCAGGGGCGATATTTTCCCGCTCTTCCACCACCATCACGCCTTTGAGGATCTCCCACTCCAGCGCCTTCTGGCTATGGTTCTGAATAATGAACTGTGTTTTCCCGGCGTTAACCGTAATGGTCATCGGTTCGCACTGTTTATCCGTCACGGTCACTTTGACTTGCGGAATATCAGCGGCGTTAGCCATAAAAGCAGAAGAGAACAGCGCAGCCACGCTCAACTGCAATGCGTTACGGCGGAAGTTAATGGTCATGACGAGACTATCCCTTTAAAGTATGTTGTAACTAAGCAAGAGTTTGCGTCGTATTTGCTACGCGGAGCGAGACGCTGTCGCCCCTGCGCGTAGTGGCAGGGCAAATGCCACCAGCGCCGGGATGAGATAAATAAACCAGACGGCGACTTCGCTGACGCTCGGTGCTTCCTGATAGCCAAAAATCCCTTCCATCAGCGTGCCAAACAGCGAGTGAGTTGAGAGCCCCTCGCTCATATCGAAGGCGATTTCCTGAAAGTGGTTCCACAATCCGGCTTCATGAAATGCGCGAATGGCACCAGCTGCCAGCCCTGCGGCGACGAAGAGAATAAACAGGCTGGTCCATTTAAAAAATGCACCAAGATTGAGGCGAATACCGCCCCAGTAGAGCAGGAAACCGAGCACCACGGCAGTAGCAAGACCGAGCATTGCACCCAGCGGCGGCCAGATCCCGACATCTTGTTGAAATGCCGCCAGCAGGAAAAAGACCGACTCCAGGCCTTCCCTTGCAACGGCAAAAAAGACCATCATCACCAGCGCCCAGCCATGATGATTTCCACGCTGCAATGCGCTATCGACTGCCTGCTCCAGTTGCACTTTGACGTTGCGCGACACTTTGCGCATCCAGAAAACCATCCAGGTAAGGATCACCACGGCGATCACCGCCACGATACCTTCAAACAGTTCCTGTTCTTTTTGCGGAAATTCGCCGGTGGTTTCGTTAATGAAGATACCCAAGCCCAGGCACAACGCAGCGGCAAGCAACACGCCAATCCACATCACACCAATCCATCGGCCTCGCTGGGTACGCTTAAGATAGCTGGCAATCAAACTGACAATCAGCGCGGCTTCAAGTCCTTCGCGCAACATAATGAGAAACGGAACAAACATGCCACCCACCCTTAAACGTTTTTCTGAGTCAATCTATGCAAAGAAAAGTAAATCGCAGTGATAGCGATTATCATTACGCTAAAGAAAAATACAAGCGGAATGTTTATAAAATGATGTTGGAATGTAAAAACGAGGACAACAAATCCGGAAACAAAAGCGATTATTTTAAGGTATTTAGCTGACTTTTCGCCCGGCAGATGAAGCTTGTACGAATGTTGGTGGCGACAAACTCGCTGCAGCGTGCCCCGAAGGGTTGAATTTTCAGTTAGTCGTATCACAAAAGAACGTTGTTTTTGCTTATTAATAGATAGTGATAGGGTTGTGAATGAAATTATACCTCGTCTCCTCATCGAATTTTTCGCCCACAACCTAAACAGGAGAAAATGTGTATTTAAGTCTGGAATGAGCGATTTTTGATAGTGCGTAATTAACCCAAGAAATTATAATCCCCCTTATTATATGTCCAGTGATATCATTTTATGGCTAAAGCTATATACAACTCTAAATCACGATAAAACGAAGCAGGATGCGCATTAAAAAAGTCACACATAATAAAAATAGAAATCTTAACCAGAAGTAATAGATCATCGTGAAAATCAATCACCAAAAACACCAACACACAAAAATCAATAAGTTAATAATTGTTCAGGGCTTTTTTCTCACGATTTTTCTACTATGACATTATCACAAACCCACTAGCATGAATACAGAAAGAGAAGTAATAAGATGAGACGCCACTGCTTTCAGATGAACCCTGTAATTAGGGTCGAGAATATAGTTTATCCATTCCCCTATCGATAAATTAAAAAATTTGCGTATTAATTTTTCTCTGACTGAAGGCTAACGTCGAATTACCGACAAGATTCACGAGTGATTGTAACTACGTACTTTATGAAACACAGGAAGAAATTATTATTTACCACGATGATTCAAGGCGTAAAAAAAATAATAACATTCATAAAACTCATCCCGATGGCAGCATTGTAAATTCGCCAATAACTGGCATTCCTCCTGCTTTTTACGGGTGTTTCCATTAACACCAGAATGAGCGGATTGTTTACTACATCAAGAACGCATCCGAAGTGTACATCCTGGTGCGCCGACTGAATCGCCCGGAGCCATGCGGATGGCTACGACTTAATACGAATCATTAACCCTGTAAGGATACGGAGAGCATGACATGAGACCAATATCCAACCTCAATACGAGCGCAGCAACCTATATTCCACCGCAACAACTCCCGAGTAGTTGTCTGGAAACTTTGACGCTTCTGGTGCAGATGAATAATTATATCAAAAGGGATGCGGACTACAGCACGGGCATGGCTGTTACTCCACTGGTTCCTGAAGAGGTTCACTTGCTGGCTGTTGCGATGACAACCGAACTACATCGACATCAGTTCCAACCGGTGGTAAGTGCAAATGATCTGCAACTTCCTGAACCGTTCACCTTCGATGTTGCCGGTTTCACCATCACCTTCACGAAGACGCAAGAGCATGACAACACGGGCAATCTCATGAAAATTGCAGTCAGCAAGAGCGGTGTGTGCACCAGTACAAATATTACTCTTGAGCTGTTTCACTCCATTGTCACAACCCTGATGTCACGCAGTCAATATGGAACCTTTGATCTCTGGTCCGTACGGCCAATACTCACGGATGAAAGTCAAAACAGGGTGCATGAAGCAGCTCGCTACTCCCCGGCCCAGCAATACGGAAGAGAAGAAACACACTTTACCAACAATGGCATGCGAGAATTTGGAAATATTTCTCCGCTGGCGTGGCGTAACGATGTGGAATTACAGCAATCGTGTAATACAAGCAACATCCCACCAAATACTGCAAATGACGACATAAACAACACCAGGCAGACCATCGAGGACGAGCCACAACAATATGTTAAATTGACTGTAGACGACATGCGAAAATGGGCGGCTATGGACCAGCAGGCGCGAAACGCTCTACAGGGAGTTCCAGGATGGTGTACGCGCAATCATTTTAATATCAAAAATGCCAGAAATTACCTGACCGATCACGGCCTGAACTACGCGGGACAGGTAAAGGTAAACAGGCCGCATGAATATGCCAAATTCACCCTTGAACATATCCGCCAGTGGGCAGCCTTAAACAAGCATGTGCGAAAACCGGTTGGTTATTTAGAAAAGTGGTGTAAGGAAAGAAACCTCGCGCCAACTACTGCCAGGAATTACCTGAAGAACGACGGGCTTACCGCCCTGGGTGAGTTGAAGCTGACAGGGCCGCAGAAATGGGTCACGTTCACCTTCGGAGACATCGTACAATGGGCGAATATGACCCAGGAGGAGCGTAACAGCGCAGGGGGAGCCGAAAAGTGGAGTAAAAAACGCGGCTTCCAGTGGTCTACTGCCAGATCCTACCTGAAATCGAGCGGAGTGACCAAGCAAGGTGCGAGAAAACTGGCGTGGTTAAAAAACAGCGGGAATATGTCGAATCCATTCTATCTCGCCCAACCAACCAGCCGCAGGACATAAGCTGAAGGTACCGATAGCGGCAATTTTGTTCATCTGTGCCGGGTGGGCAAATAGCAATTGCCCCCGAACACTCCCTGCCAGGCAACTTATACCGCATGGCAGGGAACATTCGGGTTAAAAAGCAAAAGATAAATAATTACTCTTCAGCTTAGCCTTCCTGCAACCGTGACGGCGGAGCCGAATGATAGTGCGCATCGGCCTCGGCAAAGCGTTTTTGCATCGCCGCTGACGGCGCTTTACCCAGCAAACTAAACACTACAATCCCAATACTGCCGAAGATAAAGCCCGGAATAATTTCGTACAGTCCCAGCCAGCCGAACTGTTTCCAGACGATAACCGTCAGCGCCCCGATGATCATCCCCGCCAGCGCACCGTTGCGCGTCATGCGTGACCACATCACCGAGAACAGCACCACCGGACCAAACGCCGCGCCAAAGCCTGCCCACGCGTAGCTCACTAAGCCCAGCACGCGGTTTTCCGGGTTTGCCGCCAGCGCAATGGCCACCAGCGCCACCACCAGCACCATCACACGCCCTACCCACACCAGCTCTTTCTGGCTGGCATGTTTACGCAGAAACGCTTTATATAGATCTTCGGTAATCGCACTGGAACATACCAGCAGCTGGCAACTTAAGGTTGACATTACCGCCGCCAGAATTGCCGACAGCAGAATCCCGGCAATCCACGGGTTAAACAGAGTTTGCGCCAGTTCGATAAACACGCGTTCAGCGTTCTGGTTTACCGCACCTGCTACCGCCGGGTGCTCGTTAAAGTAAGCGATACCAAAGAAGCCGACAGCCACCGCCCCTGCCAGGCAGAGGATCATCCAGGTCATACTGATACGACGCGCATGGACGATGCTGTGGTGAGAATCCGCCGCCATAAAACGCGCCAGGATGTGAGGCTGCCCGAAGTAACCCAGCCCCCAGCCCATCAGTGAGATAATGGCGATAAAATTCAGCCCTTTGAGCATATCCACGTTTTCAATGCTCTTTTGTTTGATCACTTCCAGCGAATCACCAAACCCGCCGACACTGATAATGACGATAACCGGCGTCAGGATCAGGGCAAAAATCATCAGGCTGGCCTGTACAGTGTCAGTCCAGCTAACCGCCAGGAAACCGCCAATAAAGGTGTAAAGGATCGTCGCCGCAGCTCCCGCCCACAGAGCCGTTTCGTAGCTCATGCCAAAGGTACTTTCAAACAGACGCGCGCCTGCCACAATGCCCGAAGCGCAATAAATGGTGAAGAACAGCAAAATAACCAGCGCGGAGATAATGCGCAAAATGCGGCTTTTATCTTCAAAGCGCCCGGTGAAATAATCCGGCAGAGTCAAGGCGTTATTGTTGTATTCGGTATGAACACGCAACCGTCCGGCCACCAGCTTCCAGTTAATCCACGCGCCTAATGTCAGGCCAATGGCGATCCAGCTTTCGGAAATCCCGGAAAGAAAAACCGCGCCCGGCAACCCCATTAATAACCAACCGCTCATGTCCGACGCGCCTGCCGATAATGCAGTCACGAATGGCCCAAGGCTGCGGCCGCCCAGAATATAGTCGTCAAAGTTTTTGGTTGATCGCCAGGCGATAAACCCAATCAATATCATGCCAAAGATATAGACACAAAATGTCACCAACATCGGTGTGCTAATAGCCATCTAAAGTCTCCAAAAATTATTATCGGCAATGTCGAAACTTGCCGTTATATCTGCCACCGGAACGGGGTAACAGAGTTTATGTATTACCAGGGCGACCGTATCCTGCCGGAAGTGCTGGTTATTCACAATCGATTTAACACATCATTTACATCAAATTTTGTTGCCCAGCGATACTATTTTTCATCAGGTTGCACTTCCTCACATTTTTCGCGGTTGCACCTTTCAAAAATGTTAACTGCCGCAGAGAAAAAGTCTGCATTACTTTTTTAATCCCCGTCATATCGAATTCTTTTATTAACATTTCATTCATTTTTAAGCTTGCTACGTAAGTCACATTTAACGTAGTTGCACAAAGTTGCAACATAATAGATATTTCACGATAACGTTAAGTTGCACTTTTCAGAACAACAGGAGTAATGGCATGGGAACCACCACCATGGGGGTTAAGCTGGACGACGCGACGCGTGAGCGTATTAAGTCTGCCGCGACACGTATCGATCGCACACCGCACTGGTTAATTAAGCAGGCGATTTTTTCTTATCTTGAACAACTGGAAAACAGCGATACCTTGCCGGAGCTGCCTGCGCTGCTTTCTGGCGCGGCCAATGAGAGTGATGAATCGCCGACTCCGGCAGAGGAACCACATCAGCCTTTCCTCGACTTTGCCGAGCAAATTTTGCCCCAGTCGGTTTCCCGTGCCGCCATCACCGCCGCCTATCGCCGCCCGGAAACCGAAGCGGTTTCTATGCTGCTGGAACAAGCCCGCCTGCCGCAGCCAGTTGCTGAACAGGCACACAAACTGGCGTATCAACTGGCCGATAAACTGCGTAATCAAAAAAATGCCAGTGGCCGCGCAGGTATGGTCCAGGGGTTATTGCAGGAGTTTTCGCTGTCATCGCAGGAAGGCGTGGCGCTGATGTGTCTGGCAGAAGCGTTGTTGCGTATTCCCGACAAAGCCACCCGTGATGCGTTAATTCGCGACAAAATCAGCAACGGTAACTGGCAGTCACACATTGGTCGTAGCCCGTCCCTGTTTGTTAATGCCGCTACCTGGGGGCTGTTGTTTACTGGCAAACTGGTTTCCACCCATAACGAAGCCAGCCTCTCCCGCTCGCTGAACCGCATTATCGGTAAGAGCGGTGAACCGTTGATCCGCAAAGGTGTGGATATGGCGATGCGCCTGATGGGAGAGCAGTTCGTCACGGGCGAAACCATTGCAGAAGCGTTAGCCAATGCCCGCAAGCTGGAAGAGAAAGGTTTCCGTTATTCTTACGATATGCTTGGCGAAGCTGCACTAACTGCCGCAGATGCACAAGCGTATATGGTTTCCTATCAGCAGGCGATTCACGCCATTGGTAA
This sequence comes from Shigella dysenteriae, assembly GCF_022354085.1. Classification (NCBI taxonomy): domain Bacteria; kingdom Pseudomonadati; phylum Pseudomonadota; class Gammaproteobacteria; order Enterobacterales; family Enterobacteriaceae; genus Shigella; species Shigella dysenteriae. Next base: position 1,861,381 of record NZ_CP055055.1, on the reverse strand, counting down.
AGCGTCTAACGGTCGTGGCATCTATGAAGGTCCGGGCATTTCAATCAAGCTGTCGGCGCTGCATCCGCGTTACAGCCGCGCCCAGTATGACCGGGTAATGGAAGAGCTTTACCCACGTCTGAAATCACTCACCCTGCTGGCGCGTCAGTACGATATTGGTATCAACATTGACGCCGAAGAGGCCGATCGTCTGGAGATCTCCCTCGATCTGCTGGAAAAACTCTGTTTCGAGCCTGAGCTGGCAGGCTGGAACGGCATCGGCTTTGTTATTCAGGCTTATCAAAAACGCTGTCCGTTGGTGATTGATTACCTGATTGATCTCGCCACCCGCAGCCGTCGCCGTCTGATGATTCGCCTGGTGAAAGGCGCGTACTGGGATAGTGAAATCAAGCGTGCACAGATGGACGGCCTTGAAGGTTATCCGGTTTATACCCGTAAGGTGTATACCGACGTTTCTTATCTCGCCTGTGCGAAAAAGCTGCTGGCGGTGCCGAATCTAATCTACCCGCAGTTCGCGACGCACAACGCCCATACGCTGGCAGCGATTTATCAACTGGCAGGTCAAAACTACTATCCGGGTCAGTACGAGTTCCAGTGCCTGCATGGTATGGGCGAGCCACTGTATGAGCAGGTCACCGGAAAAGTTGCCGACGGCAAACTTAACCGTCCGTGTCGTATTTATGCCCCGGTTGGCACACATGAAACGCTGCTGGCGTATCTGGTGCGTCGCCTGCTGGAAAACGGTGCTAACACCTCGTTTGTTAACCGTATTGCCGACACCTCTTTGCCACTGGATGAACTGGTCGCCGATCCGGTCACTGCTGTAGAAAAACTGGCGCAACAGGAAGGGCAAACTGGATTACCGCATCCGAAAATTCCCCTGCCGCGCGATCTTTACGGTCACGGGCGCGACAACTCGGCAGGGCTGGATCTCGCTAACGAACACCGTCTGGCCTCGCTCTCCTCTGCCCTGCTCAATAGTGCACTGCAAAAATGGCAGGCCTTGCCAATGCTGGAACAACCGGTAGCGGCTGGTGAAATGTCACCCGTTATTAACCCGGCAGAGCCGAAAGATATTGTGGGCTATGTGCGTGAAGCCACGCCGTGTGAAGTAGAACAGGCGCTGGAAAGTGCGGTTAATAATGCGCCAATCTGGTTTGCCACGCCTCCGGCTGAACGCGCGGCGATTTTGCATCGCGCTGCCGTGCTGATGGAAAGCCAGATGCAGCAACTGATTGGTATTCTGGTGCGTGAAGCCGGAAAAACCTTCAGTAACGCCATTGCCGAAGTGCGCGAAGCGGTCGATTTTCTCCACTACTACGCCGGACAGGTGCGGGATGATTTCGCTAACGAAACCCATCGTCCATTAGGGCCTGTGGTATGTATCAGCCCGTGGAACTTCCCGCTGGCGATTTTCACCGGGCAGATCGCTGCCGCACTGGCGGCAGGTAACAGCGTACTGGCAAAACCGGCAGAACAAACGCCACTGATTGCCGCGCAAGGGATCGCCATTTTGCTGGAAGCGGGCGTACCGTCAGGCGTGGTGCAATTGCTGCCAGGTCAGGGGGAAACCGTGGGCGCGCAACTGACGGGTGATGATCGCGTGCGCGGGGTTATGTTTACCGGTTCAACCGAAGTCGCTACGTTGCTGCAACGCAATATCGCCAGCCGCCTGGACGCTCAGGGTCGCCCTATTCCGCTCATCGCTGAAACTGGCGGTATGAACGCGATGATTGTCGATTCCTCCGCCCTGACCGAACAAGTCGTAATAGATGTGCTGGCCTCGGCGTTCGACAGTGCGGGTCAGCGTTGTTCGGCGCTGCGCGTGCTGTGCCTGCAAGATGAGATTGCCGACCACACGTTGAAAATGCTGCGCGGCGCAATGGCCGAATGCCGGATGGGTAATCCGGGTCGCCTGACCACCGATATCGGTCCGGTGATTGATAGCGAAGCGAAAGCCAATATCGAGCGTCATATTCAGATCATGCGTAGTAAAGGCCGTCCAGTGTTCCAGGCGGTGCGGGAAAACAGCGAAGATGCCCGTGAATGGCAAAGCGGCACCTTTGTCGCCCCGACGCTGATCGAACTGGATGACTTTGCCGAATTGCAAAAAGAGGTCTTTGGTCCGGTGCTGCATGTGGTGCGTTACAACCGTAACCAGCTGCCGGAGCTGATCGAACAGATTAACGCTTCCGGCTATGGTCTGACGCTTGGTGTTCATACACGTATTGATGAAACCATCGCCCAGGTCACTGGCTCAGCCCATGTTGGTAACCTGTATGTTAACCGTAATATGGTGGGCGCAGTGGTGGGTGTGCAGCCATTCGGCGGCGAAGGATTGTCCGGCACCGGGCCAAAAGCAGGCGGTCCGCTCTATCTCTACCGTCTACTGGCGAATCGCCCGGAAAGTGCGCTGGCAGTGACGCTCGCGCGTCAGGATGCAGAGTATCCGGTCGATGCGCAGTTGAAAGCCGCATTGACTCAGCCGCTAAATGCACTGCGGGAATGGGCAGCAAATCGTCCAGAATTGCAGGCGTTATGTACGCAATATGGCGAGCTGGCGCAGGCAGGAACACAACGATTGCTGCCAGGGCCGACGGGTGAACGCAACACCTGGACGCTGCTGCCGCGTGAGCGCGTATTGTGTATCGCGGATGATGAGCAGGATGCGCTGACTCAGCTCGCCGCCGTGCTGGCGGTGGGCAGCCTGGTGCTGTGGTCGGATGACGCGCTGCATCGTCAGTTAGTGAAGGCATTGCCATCGGCAGTCAGCGAACGTATTCAACTGGCGAAAGCGGAAAATATAACCGCTCAACCGTTTGATGCGGTGATCTTCCACGGTGATTCGGATCAGCTTCGCGCATTGTGTGAAGCCGTTGCCGCGCGGGATGGCGCAATTGTTTCGGTGCAGGGTTTTGCCCGTGGCGAAAGCAATATCCTTCTGGAACGGCTGTATATCGAGCGTTCGCTGAGTGTGAATACCGCTGCCGCTGGCGGTAACGCCAGTTTAATGACGATCGGTTAAACAGGTAGCCGGAGGATGTTACACCTTCCTCCGGCATCATTAGCGTGGTCGAATCCCCTCAATAATAATCCGCTGCACGTTTTCAACCGTTTGATTGAAAAATACCTCATCGCGCAACGTTGCGCCTGTCACTGCCTCCACCTGAGGGGCGAAATCGGCGTAATGTTGAGTGGAAGCCCAAATCATAAAAATCAAATGCTGCGGATCAATTGGCGCGAGTTTGCCGCTTTTGACCCAACCGGCAATCAGCGCCGATTTCTCATCAATTAATGCTTTCAAATCGCCCGTCAGTTCATCCATTAACAACGGCGCACCTGCCAGCATCTCCATACAGAACAGGCGCGAAGCCTGCGGATAATCGCGGGAGACTTCCAGCTTCAGACGGATGTATTCTTTGATCGCCGCCAGCGGGGCGAAATCTTCACGAAACGCTTTTAACGGTGCCAGCCAGATATCGAGAATCTGCCGCAGCACGGCAATATACAGCGCCTCTTTTGACGGAAAGTAATACAGCAGATTGGTTTTTGAAACACCCGCCAACTCTGCGATCTGCTCCAGCCTAGTGCCGTGAAAACCGAATTGTGAAAAAGTGTCCAGTGCTGCGCTAAGAATCGCTTTTTTCTTCGCGCTTACTGCACGCGAACGTTTACCCGTTGTTTTGACTGCGCCTTGCGTCATGCGCTCTCCCCTCTTGTAGATTGGCAACAGGATAGCAAAACCCCCACCCGGCCTCGACCTTCTGCACTCTCATCGCGCACGAATGCATGTTTTATGTGCAACTGTTTTGACCGTTTAGTCCACTTTTTTCCAGATATTTTAGATAACTTAACATTAACACATTAATAACATTCACTTTTAAAAAACTGGCATCCACTTTGCAAACAAGCCATTACGCGGCTGAAAAGGATATGCAGGATGCAGTGCCCCGTCTGACTTTCACTTTACGAGACGAAGAGAGGTTGATGATGAAAATTGGCGTATTCGTACCTATTGGCAACAACGGCTGGCTCATTTCGACCCACGCGCCGCAGTACATGCCGACCTTTGAACTGAATAAATCCATTGTGCAAAAAGCGGAGCACTACCATTTCGATTTCGCCCTGTCGATGATCAAACTGCGTGGCTTTGGCGGCAAAACTGAGTTCTGGGATCACAACCTTGAGTCGTTCACCTTGATGGCGGGGCTGGCAGCCGTGACCTCGCGCATTCAGATTTACGCCACTGCCGCCACCTTAACGTTACCTCCGGCAATCGTCGCCCGTATGGCGGCAACCATCGACTCCATCTCTGGCGGGCGTTTTGGCGTCAACCTCGTGACTGGCTGGCAAAAGCCCGAGTATGAGCAGATGGGTATCTGGCCTGGCGATGACTATTTCTCCCGTCGTTACGACTATCTCACCGAATATGTTCAAGTGCTGCGCGACCTGTGGGGCTCGGGGAAAAGCGATTTTAAAGGCGATTTTTTCACCATGAATGATTGTCGCGTCAGTCCGCAACCGAGAGTACCCATGAAAGTGATCTGCGCCGGGCAAAGCGACGCTGGCATGGCGTTCTCCGCCCAGTATGCCGATTTCAACTTCTGTTTCGGCAAAGGCGTAAATACCCCCACGGCTTTCGCCCCGACCGCTGCGCGGATGAAACAGGCCGCAGAGCAAACCGGGCGCGACGTTGGCTCTTATGTATTGTTTATGGTGATTGCCGATGAAACCGACGATGCCGCTCGCGCCAAATGGGAACACTACAAAGCGGGCGCGGATGAAGAGGCGTTAAGCTGGCTAACCGAACAAAGTCAGAAAGATACCCGCTCCGGTACTGACACCAACGTCCGTCAGATGGCCGATCCCACTTCGGCGGTAAACATCAATATGGGGACGTTAGTCGGTTCTTACGCCAGTGTCGCGCGCATGTTAGATGAAGTCGCAAGCGTGCCTGGTGCCGAAGGCGTGCTGTTAACCTTCGACGATTTTCTGTCGGGAATCGAAACCTTCGGCGAGCGCATTCAACCACTGATGCAGTGCCGCGCCCATCTCCCTGTGCTGACTCAGGAGGTGGCATGATGACGACATTAACCGCTCGACCGGAAGCCATTACCTTCGATCCGCAGCAAAGTGCGCTGATCGTGGTGGATATGCAAAACGCCTATGCCACGCCAGGCGGCTACTTAGATCTCGCCGGGTTTGATGTCTCAACCACTCGCCCGGTCATTGCCAACATTCAAACCGCCGTGACCGCAGCGCGAGCGGCAGGGATGTTGATCATCTGGTTTCAAAATGGCTGGGATGAACAGTATGTCGAGGCTGGCGGCCCTGGCTCACCGAATTATCATAAATCGAACGCCCTGAAAACCATGCGTAAGCAGCCGCAGCTGCAGGGGAAATTGCTGGCGAAAGGCTCCTGGGATTATCAACTGGTGGATGAACTGGTGCCGCAGCCTGGCGATATTGTGCTGCCGAAGCCGCGCTACAGCGGTTTCTTCAATACGCCGCTGGACAGCATTTTGCGCAGCCGCGGAATACGCCATCTGGTTTTCACCGGCATCGCTACCAACGTCTGCGTCGAATCGACGCTACGCGATGGCTTTTTTCTGGAGTATTTCGGCGTGGTGCTGGAAGACGCAACACACCAGGCGGGGCCGGAATTTGCACAGAAAGCCGCGTTGTTCAATATCGAAACCTTTTTTGGCTGGGTCAGCGACGTCGAAACGTTCTGCGACGCGCTTTCTCCCACGTCCTTTGCTCGTATCGCTTAAGGAGTTTAACGATGCCAAAATCCGTAATTATTCCCGCTGGCAGCAGCGCACCGCTGGCCCCCTTCGTTCCCGGCACGCTGGCTGATGGCGTGGTGTATGTCTCCGGTACGCTGGCTTTTGATCAACACAATAACGTGCTGTTTGCCGATGACCCAAAGGCGCAAACCCGCCACGTTCTGGAAACTATCCGCAAGGTGATCGAGACAGCGGGTGGCACGATGGCGGATGTGACCTTCAACAGCATCTTTATTACCGACTGGAAAAATTACGCCGCGATTAACGAAATCTACGCCGAGTTTTTTCCAGGAGATAAACCGGCGCGATTCTGCATTCAGTGCGGACTGGTAAAACCTGACGCGCTGGTGGAAATCGCCACAATTGCGCATATCGCCAAGTGAGGCCGCGATGAAACTTTCACTCTCACCTCCCCCTTATGCTGATGCGCCCGTAGTGGTGTTGATTTCGGGTCTTGGCGGCAGCGGCAGTTACTGGTTACCGCAACTGGCGGTGCTGGAGCAGGAGTATCAGGTAGTCTGTTACGACCAGCGCGGCACCGGCAATAATCCCGACACGCTGGCAGAAGATTACAGTATCACCCAGATGGCAGCGGAACTGCATCAGGCGCTGGTAGCCGCAGGGATTGAGCATTACGTAGTGGTCGGCCATGCGCTCGGTGCGCTGGTGGGAATGCAGCTGGCGCTGGATTATCCCGCGTCGGTAACTGTGCTGGTCTGCGTTAACGGCTGGCTACGAATAAACGCCCATACGCGCCGCTGTTTTCAGGTTCGCGAACGATTACTGTATAGCGGTGGCGCGCAGGCATGGGTGGAAGCGCAGCCGTTGTTCCTCTATCCCGCCGACTGGATGGCGGCCCGCGCACCTCGCCTTGAGGCGGAAGACGCACTGGCACTGGCGCATTTTCAGGGCAAAAATAATTTACTGCGTCGACTTAACGCCCTCAAACGCGCTGACTTTAGTCATCATGCGGTTCGCATCCGCTGCCCGGTGCAAATCATCTGCGCCAGTGATGATCTGCTGGTGCCATCAGCATGTTCCAGTGAACTTCATGCCGCCCTGCCCGATAGCCAGAAAATGGTGATGCGCTATGGCGGACACGCCTGCAACGTGACCGATCCCGAAACGTTTAATGCTCTGTTACTCAACGGGCTTACCAGCCTGTTACATCACCGTGAAGCCGCCCTGTAAGGAATTGCTATGAACGAAGCCGTTAGCCCAGGTGCGCTTAGCACCCTGTTCACCGATGCCCGCACTCACAACGGCTGGCGGGAGACCCCCGTCAGCGATGAGACGTTACGGGAGCTTTATGCCCTGATGAAATGGGGGCCGACATCAGCTAACTGTTCTCCGGCACGTATCGTGTTTATCCGCACTGCAGAAGGAAAAGAACGTCTGCGCCCGGCGCTTTCCAGCGGCAATCTGCAAAAAACCCTGACCGCGCCCGTCACCGCTATCGTCGCATGGGACAGTGAATTTTATGAACGGTTACCGCAACTGTTTCCTCACGGCGATGCCCGCAGTTGGTTTACCTCCAGCCCACAACTTGCCGAAGAAACAGCGTTTCGCAACAGTTCCATGCAGGCGGCTTATCTTATCATCGCCTGCCGTGCGCTGGGGCTGGATACCGGCCCGATGTCGGGTTTTGATCGTCAACACGTAGACGACGCTTTTTTTGCAGGCAGCACGCTGAAGAGCAATCTGCTGATTAATATCGGCTATGGCGATAGCAGCAAACTTTTTGCGCGCCTGCCACGTCTGTCCTTTGAAGAAGCCTGCGGGCTGTTATAAGGAGCAAACTATGAACATTGTCGATCAACAAACTTTTCGCGATGCGATGTCCTGCATGGGCGCGGCGGTCAATATCATCACCACGGACGGTCCAGCCGGGCGAGCCGGGTTCACCGCCAGCGCCGTCTGCAGCGTGACCGACACGCCTCCCACATTACTGGTGTGCCTGAATCGTGGGGCGTCCGTCTGGCCGGTATTCAATGAAAATCGAACGCTGTGTGTAAATACACTTAGCGCCGGGCAGGAGCCGCTTTCAAACCTTTTTGGCGGCAAAACGCCCATGGAACACCGCTTTGCCGCCGCCCGCTGGCAGACTGGTGTGACCGGATGCCCGCAACTGGAAGAGGCGCTGGTTTCGTTTGACTGCCGTATCAGCCAGGTGGTGAGCGTCGGCACCCACGACATTTTGTTTTGCGCCATCGAAGCGATTCATCGTCACGCCACACCCTACGGGCTGGTGTGGTTCGATCGCAGTTATCACGCGCTGATGCGCCCTGCTTGTTAACCTCCTTAAGGAGACAGCTGATGGCAATGTTCGGTCTTCCTCACTGGCAGTTAAAATCGACCTCTACAGAGAGCGGCGTGGTCGCGCCGGATGAACGATTGCCGTTTGCTCAGACGGCAATAATGGGCGTTCAACACGCGGTGGCGATGTTTGGCGCGACGGTGTTAATGCCGATTCTGATGGGGCTGGATCCCAATCTTTCCATTTTAATGTCAGGGATCGGCACGTTACTGTTTTTCTTTATTACCGGCGGGCGCGTGCCCAGTTATCTCGGCTCCAGCGCGGCTTTTGTCGGCGTGGTGATCGCGGCAACGGGCTTTAACGGTCAGGGCATTAACCCGAATATCAGCATTGCGCTGGGCGGGATTATCGCCTGTGGGCTGGTTTATACCGTCATTGGCCTGGTGGTGATGAAAATCGGTACGCGCTGGATTGAACGGCTAATGCCGCCGGTGGTGACGGGTGCGGTGGTGATGGCGATTGGCCTGAACTTAGCGCCTATCGCGGTAAAAAGTGTATCGGCTTCAGGCTTTGATAGCTGGATGGCGGTAATGACGGTGCTGTGTATTGGGCTGGTGGCGGTGTTTACCCGTGGCATGATCCAGCGGTTATTGATTCTTGTAGGATTAATTGTCGCCTGTCTGCTGTATGGCGTGATGACCAACGTTTTAGGGCTGGGAAAAGCCGTCGATTTTACTCTCGTCAGCCATGCTGCCTGGTTCGGTCTGCCGCATTTTTCCACTCCTGCTTTTAATGGTCAGGCAATGATGCTGATTGCACCCGTGGCGGTGATTCTGGTGGCGGAAAACTTAGGCCATCTCAAGGCGGTCGCCGGGATGACCGGACGCAATATGGATCCGTATATGGGACGGGCATTCGTCGGTGATGGGCTGGCGACGATGCTTTCTGGTTCTGTCGGTGGCAGCGGCGTAACCACCTACGCCGAGAATATCGGTGTAATGGCCGTGACAAAAGTCTACTCGACGCTGGTGTTTGTCGCTGCTGCCGTCATCGCCATGCTATTGGGCTTTTCACCGAAATTTGGCGCGCTGATTCATACCATTCCGGCCGCGGTGATTGGTGGTGCATCAATTGTTGTGTTCGGGCTGATTGCCGTCGCAGGCGCAAGGATATGGGTACAAAACCGTGTCGATTTAAGCCAGAACGGTAATTTGATTATGGTCGCAGTAACCTTAGTGCTGGGCGCGGGTGATTTTGCTCTCACGCTGGGCGGTTTTACGTTGGGAGGGATCGGTACAGCAACCTTTGGCGCGATTTTACTCAATGCGTTATTAAGCAGAAGGTTGGTTGACGTTCCACCGCCAGAAGTTGTTCATCAGGAGCCATAAGCAGAAAACCGCCGGGATTACCGGCGGTGATGACTTTTTGACGAGCTTAAGAAAAAAATGCATTCGTCATTGATTAGCCCGGCTAGTTGTCGCTTTTGCCGTGACTGCTCTTGCCACCTTTTTTACCTGCTTCAGATGCGCGCTGCGGATCATTCTTGAAATTACCCCCGCTGTGCTGTCCACCTTTTTTACCTGCTTCTGATGCTCTTTCGCGGTCTTCTGCAAAATTGCCGGAACCGCCTCGATGGTTTGCCATTACTGACCTCCGTCTGGGTATAGACATCATATTGCATAGAATTAACGCGGCGTATGGCGGCTGCCATATTTTCGCTACGTGGGACTAAGCTTAGTGAACTGACGTGTTTCTACCCGCGTTTGGTAATATCCTGCAACAGCTTCTTAGCGAGAATAGATATCATCTCCAATAATTATCCATAAGCCGCTCTTATGATTAAAAAAACGCGATGAGATAAAAATGTGTCATTTTGCGACAAAATTGCGTGCTTGTGAAAGTTGTTATAAATCAAATAAGTGGTTGTGAAATTTGCACTCTGAAAAGGACGTCTTATCTTTAAATAAGTGGTAGCGAATCGCTACGGAATAGAGATAACACGAGGAGTGGTTAGAAATGGCTAAAGTTCTGGTGCTTTATTATTCCATGTACGGACATATTGAAACGATGGCACGCGCAGTCGCTGAGGGTGCAAGCAAAGTGGATGGCGCAGAAGTTGTCGTTAAGCGTGTACCGGAAACCATGCCGCCGCAATTATTTGAAAAAGCAGGCGGTAAAACGCAAACTGCACCGGTTGCAACCCCGCAAGAACTGGCCGATTACGACGCCATTATTTTTGGTACACCTACCCGCTTTGGCAACATGTCCGGTCAAATGCGTACCTTCCTCGACCAGACGGGCGGCCTGTGGGCTTCCGGCGCACTATACGGAAAACTGGCGAGCGTCTTTAGTTCCACCGGTACTGGCGGCGGTCAGGAACAAACCATCACATCCACCTGGACGACCCTTGCGCATCACGGCATGGTGATTGTCCCCATTGGCTACGCAGCGCAGGAACTATTTGACGTTTCACAGGTTCGCGGCGGTACGCCGTACGGCGCAACCACCATCGCAGGCGGTGACGGTTCACGCCAGCCCAGCCAGGAAGAACTGTCTATTGCTCGTTATCAAGGGGAATATGTCGCAGGTCTGGCAGTTAAACTTAATGGCTAATCTTCAACAGGAGGATACGCATGCCAACTCAAGAAGCGAAAGCTCATCACGTCGGTGAATGGGCATCTCTGCGCAATACGTCGCCGGAAATAGCCGAGGCCATTTTCGAAGTCGCCGGGTACGACGAAAAAATGGCGGAAAAGATTTGGGAAGAAGGTAGTGATGAAGTGTTAGTCAAAGCCTTTGCTAAGACCGATAAAGATTCGCTTTTTTGGGGCGAACAGACCATCGAACGTAAAAACGTTTAACCAGCGACTCCCCCGCTTCTCGCGGGGGAGTTTTCTGTTATTTCACCGCTTCATTCAACACGCTATCAAACTTATCCATCGGGCAGAAACCATCAGCGTCTATCGGGCAACCGCTTAATTCCAGCGTCACGCGCTGCGCAGGTGCCTGCAGGGTTAACGCATCGGCATTACGTAACTGTTCCGCACTCTGGTACACATATTCAATTTTCATCAAATCGCGATTGGCTTTGCTGTCATGCCAACGCTGGAAAACGATTTTGCCGCCAATCGGCGTGCGTTCGTTCTGGTCATGCAACTGATACGGTTTGAAATCCAGCGCCGTTAACAGAGAGGCAATGTTGGAGTCATGTCCAACTAACACCGTGATTTTTGGTGCACTGGTGCGATCGGTGACCAGGGCTTTGTCGATATAACTGACCAGCGGTTTCGCAACATTGCGCGCCACTTCCGGTGAGGTAAACAGGCTGTCCTGGTAACCGTTTTTCAGCTTCGACAACACCTTCCACTGCTGGTCAGATTTGATTTCTCCCCAGGCCACCTGATCCATCGGAAAACCTTCGTAGTATTGCAAAGTAAACGCATCTACCAGCGAGTTGCCGACTTTCAGCGGCCCGGAAACACCTGGTTCTTGTTGATACTTCGCGCTAAAGGTATTTTTGCCATCCACCAGCGAACACTGTTGTTTCTCTTTACAGGCAGGGGAATCTTTATAGTTAACGATTTTTTCCAGTAGCTGGTAGCTGTCGGTAAGCTGGAGTTTGCTGAGCTCTTTCTCCATTGCCGCCACCGCCTGTTCACTGAATGCGGCGGAATCATCGGTGATCACCGGGTTAAAGGTTGGGTCCATGGTGCCCATTTTTTCCTGGTGATGCACAGGAATATCACACCCCGGGAATGCGCCGGTAATAAAGAACTGTGCGGTCGCGACAGTACGTTGCAGACTATTGGCATAGGCATAAACGGTGTCCGGCGGCGGGCATTCCCCCGATTTTACCATCCCCTGCTCTGCCAGCCATTCACGCATGTAATGGCCCATATACACTTCGAGCACGCCACCTTTGGTGGTGAGTTGCCCACCGGGGACGTCCCATTCGGGCCATTTATTCGGCGTCGACTGTTCCAGCACACTGCCATTGTTCGCCAGCGGCGCACGTAAGTTATGGCGGCTCATCATGAGCACTTGCTGTAGCTGATAGCCTTCCGGTACGGTTTGTGCCTGAGCATTTGAAGCGAGTAAAACTATCCCTGCCACAGTTGCGGCGATTAGCGTTTTGTTCATTCCTGGCACCTCTTTTGTTATCAATCACTAAAGAGTGTGACAGAAATATGACTTTTTTCCGGGAACAGGTTCGCAAAATGGCTTGTTGAACGCCTGTTTTTCTATCTACATCTTCAAAAACAGGCAAACTATGCCTGAATAGCCCCTGCCTCGCATACGCCGCTGATGATTACACCAGTGGGCTAGACGGAATATCAGCGGCGTTACCAATACAGAGGCAATATTTACCAATAAAAAAAGTGTGAGACTAATAACAATGGTTTATAGCACATGCATTTGTCATTAAATTGCATAACGATTTAAATAGTCAAGTTGCGCATTCATTTCCTTATTGTTTAACTTGTAAGCCTGAGCAAAAAGTTCAGGAGGGAGGTAAACGTCATAATGATTGCCAGTGTTTATTAAATAACCATACTCAAGATCTTCATCTGTTGAAAAGGATTCATTCCCTAAGGAGATTGATGCCACATTACTATTAACAATAAATAATGAGCAAATGCTATCTGAAAGAACAGCAAGAAAATTCTTCACCGCTTTAATCCTATCCGACGTGTCGGTATCTAAAGCAAGCAAATTCTTGTTATCATTAAATATAAACTCGGGTAAATGCAGGATACATTTTTCGTTATTCAAGCAACTATCAATGAATTGTTTTTTAAAAAACAGAAAGCTCCATGACATATGACTACCCACACCCTGAATTTTGTTGTCAGATTGCAGATCAACGCCAAATAATGTCTTAACATCTTCCCTGAGATCATAGAATGCCGCATCAACAAGAGCCTCGATCGTTTGTTTATCAACAATTTTAATAAACTCTTCGTATACTTCCTTTTGTGTCTTATGACTGCCCAGCGCCCATGAATAATCATGTTGTTTTAAAACCAGTATAGCTCTTAACAGACAATATCCATCGCCATCTACAGGAGCATATTTTAATCCATAAGTTTTATTAATTTCACTCTGAATAAAAGATATACCAGACAAATCAATACCAGAATCTAAATCAGATATTCCCGGCGTATTTATCCATTCTGGCTGGATACTCATATTTTCATCATTATCAAAACAATAATCAGAATAAACATCATCACACGCATTAATGTTTTCAATATATTCCATAAAGCCATACCAATAATAACCTTTAAAATCTGTGATAGACTCTGAACCTCTACCCGGCAAGGATACTCTAACAATATCAACATCTTCAACATATTGTATAGTATATGTAATACCTCCTGAAACCCCTGAATAAATTTGTTTATCATTAGTACGCAATGTTTTCATAAATAATGATAAATCATTATCATTCTGTATTTCCTCAAATTCTTTTTCTAGTGAATCGCATTCCAGGCATGGAATGTAGTCTTCAGCTTGTTGACGTCTGATTTCTTTATACAACCGAATAAAACACACCAGTGTGTTTTCAAAAAGCGTGATTGAATATGTTTTATTTTTTTCGTACTCATTTTTTATATCGTTCCAGGCTTGCTTCAAATAATTATTTTCAGTGCAACTAATTCCATGTATATTACTACCCATATATAGCGCCTATAAAATTTAATAAATAATGACGCCCTAGTTAAACTTAAAGTGCCTGGTTCAACTATCAAAAATCGCTCACCCTTTTTCACCTGTTTAAAATATGTTCAGCACCCCACCTTGAGGCGACCTCCTCTCCGCGATGATTTCAATAACATATTCTGTGTTGGCATATGAAATTTTGAGGATTACCCTACACTTATAGGAGTTACCTTACAGGGGTTCCTTCAATTTGTGTTGATTTACGCGAGATAACGCTATGGAATTAAAGGATTATTACGCCATCATGGGCGTGAAACCGACGGACGATCTCAAGACAATCAAGACCGCCTATCGTCGACTGGCCCGCAAATACCATCCTGATGTCAGCAAAGAACCGGATGCCGAAGCCCGCTTCAAAGAGGTCGCTGAAGCCTGGGAAGTGTTAAGTGATGAACAACGTCGCGCTGAGTATGATCAGATGTGGCAACATCGCAACGATCCGCAATTTAACCGTCAGTTCCACCATGGCGACGGTCAGAGTTTTAACGCCGAAGATTTTGACGATATCTTCTCGTCAATTTTCGGTCAGCATGCCCGCCAGAGCCGTCAACGCCCCGCCACACGCGGCCACGATATTGAAATCGAAGTGGCGGTATTCCTCGAAGAAACGCTTACTGAGCATAAGCGTACCATCAGCTATAACCTGCCGGTTTATAACGCCTTTGGCATGATCGAACAGGAAATCCCGAAAACGCTGAATGTGAAGATCCCGGCAGGCGTCGGCAATGGTCAACGCATCCGCCTGAAAGGCCAGGGGACGCCGGGCGAAAACGGCGGTACAAATGGCGATTTGTGGCTGGTGATTCATATTGCGCCACATCCGCTGTTTGATATTGTCGGCCAGGATCTGGAAATTGTGGTGCCGGTTAGCCCGTGGGAAGCGGCGCTGGGTGCTAAAGTCACCGTTCCAACACTGAAAGAAAGCATTTTGCTGACTATCCCGCCTGGCAGCCAGGCCGGGCAACGATTGCGCGTTAAAGGCAAAGGTCTGGTGAGCAAAAAACAGACCGGCGATCTGTATGCGGTACTGAAAATCGTGATGCCGCCGAAACCGGATGAAAACACTGCCGCGCTGTGGCAGCAACTGGCAGACGCCCAGTCGTCTTTTGATCCACGTAAAGATTGGGGGAAAGCATAATGGCTAATGTTACGGTGACTTTTACTATTACAGAATTTTGCCTGCATACCGGCATCTCTGAAGAGGAATTGAATGAAATTGTCGGTTTGGGGGTGGTTGAACCGCGTGAGATCCAGGAAACAACCTGGGTATTTGACGACCATGCCGCCATCGTGGTGCAACGCGCGGTGCGCCTGCGCCATGAACTGGCTCTGGACTGGCCGGGGATCGCGGTGGCGCTGACGTTAATGGATGATATTGCGCACCTGAAGCAGGAAAACCGCCTGCTGCGCCAGCGGCTTTCCCGGTTTGTAGCTCATCCGTGATGTGTGTTTGCCGGATGTGATGACGCATCTTAGCCTGCCTGCAAAGAGTACTTTTCCTGTGGGCCGGATAAGGCGTTCACGCCGCATCCGGCGGCGGTGCCCTAATGCCTGATGCGACGCTAAACGCGTCTTATCAGGCCAACAAACGACGTTATCTGTTTTGGTGGTCGCACTCCACTAACACCAGCAATAACTGGCTTAGTGCCGCGTAAAAACCAAAGCTGTCATACTGATGGCAACGCGCAACAAACTCTGGTAACCATTGCCGCAGCGCCGTGAGTGTTTTTTGCCGTAAACTGTCGATTCTTCGCGCAGGAACCGTCCCCTCTCCCAGCGAAAAATGCAGATGACTCAACAACTCGAGATAGATCGCCAGATGATCTGCCGGTTCGTTGAAATTGCCGCTGGTTTCCATCCCTGCCTCAACTAACAAGCGTTTAATTTCTTGCTCGTCCTGTTTGTAGGCCGATGCATACGGCAGCGCCGCTTGTTTGTCAGTCATCAGAAACAGGCCGCAAAAGTCAGCGGCCAGTTCCAGACGGGCATCGTCACGTACTGTCAGAGTGGCAACACGGTTTTCCAGCTCATCCACCGCCGCAGTGAGCGGCGGTTCGCTTTTCAGCAACGAAAACCATTCAGCCATCTGCGCACTGGCGATTTGCGTCAGTTGTTCATCGTCCAGTTCACGGGAGAACAACTGCGCCAGCCAGGCGTAAACACAGGCTATCTGTTGTGCTGTCAGCGTGGTCATAATTTCACCTGCGACGCGGGAACATATTCGCACTGCGCCACCATCTCCACGGGGCCGTTAAACGCCGTTACCTGCTCCACTGTTCCGTTGTACTTCTCAATTTCCACCAGCGTAGTGTGCGCACTGGTCGCCTGCGCCAGCTGCGAAGTACCGATGTCGATGGTCAACACGTTGGGGTTACCGTATTTGCACAGCGCACCAGGCTCGCCGCCTTTATCTGGATCGTACCATGCCCCTTCGTGAATTCGCGCCACGCCGGGTGCATAGCGATCAGAAACGACTGCCCCTGCCAACACCTGACCGCGAGCGTTAAAGACGCGTACCACATCACCGTTACGAATACCGCGCGCGCTGGCATCCTGCGGGTTAATGAACACTGGCTCTTTACCCGCTATCGTATATTGCTGACGCAGAGTTTCCGACTCACATAACTGCGAGTGAAGTCGGAAATCCGGATGCACAGATTGCAGATGCAACGGATACGTCTGCGAGCCAGGCCCACCGTGGGAGCGTTCGATTTTCTCAAACCACATCGGATGCCCCTGACAATCGTCGTAGTTCATATCGGCGATGGTTTTCGAATAGATCTCAATCAGGCCACTCGGCGTGCCCAGCGGTTCGAGATCCGGATCTTCGCGGAATGCCTGGTGGCGAACAAACATCTGCGGATGGTCAAACTCGACGTACTCTTTGTTATTCCAGAAGTCATCAAACGCTGGCAAATGAACGCCGCGTCCTTTGCCTTGCTGAACACCTTCCTGCCAGATGCGTTTCAGCCAGCCCATTTCGTCCAGCCCTTCGGTAAAGGCTTCTTCGCGATTAAAGCGGCGGCACAGCTCGCGGAAAATATCAAAGTCGTTGCGCGCCTCGAACTGCGGCGGCACGACCTGTTTCATGGCGATAATGCCACGGTTGGAGTGGTTGCCGTACTGGTCGAGATCGTTACGCTCAAACTGCGTGGTCGCAGGCAGCACGATATCGGCAAAGCGGCAGGTTGAGGTCCACTGGTTATCTATGGCGATAACCGTTTCCAGCTTGCGCCAGCCTTCAATAATGCGGTTGATCTGCTGATGGCGATGGAATGGGTTAGTTCCGGCAAAAATACACATTTTCAGCGGCGGCAGTTTTACCGATTTACCGTTCCAGTTGATCACTTTCCCCGGTTCGAGGATCGCATCGATAAAACGGGCAATCGGAATGGTGCTGCTGTAGCCTTTGTAATCACTGTTGTCGTGAACAGGCGGAATCGACGTAGAGCCGGAGAAACCACTCAGAATAACGCCTTTACGCCCCGGCGTGCCTGCGCCGTTATAGTGCCAGCCAAAACCAAAGCCACCACCTGGCAGGCCAATTTGCCCCAGCATCGCCGCCAGAACCACAATCATCCACGCCCACTGTTCACCGTGCTGCATACGCTGTACGCACCAGCCAGCAATAATCTGCGTTCTGTTCGCCGCCATCTGCCGCGCCAGCCCACGAATGGTTTCGGCATCAATGCCGGTCAGTTTTTCAGCCCATGCAGCATCTTTCGGCTGACCGTCTTTCTCGCCCACCAGATACGGCAGGAACTGCTCAAAACCCACACAGTAGTTAGCGAGGAAGTTTTTGTCGTACAGGTTTTCACTGTACAGCGTATGCGCCAGCGCCAGTTGCAGCGGCACGTCAGTTTGCGGGTTAACCGCAATGTGCTTCACATGCTCGCGCCCCAGATACTCATGGGTGGATGTAACAACCGGATCGATGCTAATGACCTCAATTTCACCGGCGGCGACTTTCGCTTTCAACTGCGCGTAATATTCATAAACATCGTGATCCGGGCACCACCAGTTCGCTTGCTGGTTTTTCAGCAAATCGGAGCCCCACAGCACAATGGTTTTACTGTTCTGCAATACCAGCGGCCAGGAGGTTTGCTGTTCATACACTTCCATTGAGCCAACCACGCGCGGCAGGATCACCTGCGCAGCACCGGTAGAGTAATCCCCACCCGTACCAACGCTATTACCATGCAAGGCAATAGCTTTCGCCAGCATCCCCGAAGCGTTATGGAACATCCCCGTCGATTGCCAACCGCTGGCGGTCAGCAAGGCACTCGGCCCGTGAGTTTTCTGTACGCGCTCCAGTTCTTCATAGAACATGTCGAGGGCTTCATCCCAGCTCACGCGCACAAAACGGTTATCGCCGCGCTGGGAGGTGTCGCTCAGATGGCGCTTACGCAGCCAGTCCACGCGTACCATCGGATAACGAATACGCGCCGCGTTGTGTACGTGGTCCGGCAATCCGGCGATCATTTTCGACGGATATTTATCCAGTTCGAACGGTTTTGCCGCCACAAAGCGACCATCCTTCACCGTCGCGCGGATAGCCCCCCAGTGCGACCCGGTAAGAATGCCCTCTTTCGAGATGACAGCCTCAGTCGCCGCTTGCGCCGCAGTCGCACGGCGCGGCGTTAACAATGACGGCCCCAGCATCCCGGCGACAGTTAAGCCGCCGAGTTGTGCCAGAAAACGCCGACGTGATGCCTGAAAGAGATCGTTATTGTTCATTATTTTTCTTCCTTCTTATCGCCGTGAGCCTTACCTGCGGTGTCAGACGCATTCATTTGCAGATATTTCAACAAGGTGCGTTCTTCACGTTTATCGAGGCTGGTAAAGCCAATCATGCCGTTGAGCGTGCCGATCCAACCGTTAGCGTCAAAGTGGGCGATTTCCGGTGCGCCGTGGCACTGGTTACAGGTGCCGTTGTACAACGAATCCGCATAGGCCCAGATCGGTTTGATATCGTTCACCATGTCGCCTTTCTTCATCCATGCGGTGGCCTGCAACTTGCTCCACTCGGTATTGGTGTCGGCAACGGTGGTTTTCTCCAGCGTTTTCACCTGCTGCTGCACATCACCACGAATCGAGGCAACAAAGATGCGTTTACCTGGGAATTGGGTGAGTACACGCTGACGTCCGGCGCTTTCTGTCCAGCCGGTAATTTCAATTTGCAGCCAGTCGCCGTCACGTTTAAGGACTTTCACTTCCGAAGCAGGCAGCAGAGAACCAGAGGCTTCTTTATCGCCTTTCGCCGCATAAATTGGCTTAATATCAATAGAGTACAGCGTGTCACCACTGTCATTAGCACTGGCGCGCAGCTCATCGAACTGCTTACGGAAGCCGCTACTCATATCCGGTAACTGGTGGGCAATACCTTTATGACAGTCGATGCAGGATTGATTATCTTTCGCTGCCACCTTCATCTGACGTGCCGCTTCAGGATGCTGCTTCGCATGATCCATCGCATCGTAGTTATGGCAGGAGCGGCAGGTTGCCGAGTTGTTTTTTTTCATTCGCGCCCATTCACGCTCGGCAAGTTCCGCGCGTTTGGCTTCGAATTTTTCAGGTGTATCAATGGAGTGAGCAATAAAGGTCTGGTAGATATCATTGCTCGCTTCCAGTTTGCGCTTCACCATGCCTGGAATATCCGGCGGGATATGACAGTCATGGCATTCAGCTCGCACGCCGGAGGCGTTCTGGAAATGCACCGACTGTTTATATTCTTCATACACCGGTTGCATACTGTGGCAACTGACACAAAATTCGGTTGTGCTGGTGACTTTGATCCCAACGTGTGGCAATACAATCAGCGCAATGCCAATCACAATCCCAATTGCGACCAGCGCCAGTACCGACCAACGAGCACTGGGTCGGCGTAGCGCGTTCCAGAGTTTCCGCATAATAGCCCCTGTAAAATTATGGTTTAGTGAAGCGATCTTAATGAGCAAATATGAACAGCGGCACTGGTCAGGATGAACGGCTTACGGCAGAATATGAACAGATATGAACAGAATGAGTAAAACCCTCTGATGCCACATCACATTGTTATTGTTGAAGATGAGCCGGTTACCCAGGCGCGATTACAATCTTACTTCACTCAGGAGGGGTATACCGTTTCCGTTACAGCGAGCGGTGCCGGGCTGCGGGAAATTATGCAGAATCAGCCGGTAGATTTAATTCTGCTGGATATCAACTTGCCCGATGAAAATGGCCTGATGTTAACCCGCGCCCTGCGAGAACGCTCAACGGTGGGGATTATTCTGGTTACCGGACGCAGCGATCGGATTGACCGTATTGTTGGGCTGGAAATGGGCGCAGACGATTACGTCACCAAACCGCTGGAACTGCGCGAACTGGTAGTACGGGTAAAAAATCTGCTCTGGCGAATCGACCTCGCGCGACAAGCTCAACCGTACACTCAGGACAACTGCTATCGCTTTGCCGGTTATTGCCTGAATGTGTCGCGCCATACGCTGGAGCGGGATGGCGAGCCGATTAAACTGACCCGCGCAGAGTATGAAATGTTGGTGGCATTTGTGACCAATCCGGGAGAAATTCTCAGCCGTGAACGTCTGCTGCGTATGCTCTCTGCGCGTCGGGTGGAAAACCCTGACCTGCGCACCGTCGATGTGTTAATTCGTCGTTTACGCCATAAACTCAGCGCGGATTTACTGGTGACGCAACATGGCGAAGGTTATTTCTTAGCCGCTGATGTGTGCTGATAAAAATAGACCGGACGAAATCCCCCTGGCGACAGCGAGCGGCAGATATGTTCGCGGTCGGCATTTTTCGGCGTCAGAACTAAAATCGGTGGGCTGACATTATCAGACACCGATTGACCCTGTAATTGCCTGATGGCCTGCTCAACCGCCAGTTCCCCCTGCCAGACCATTTGATCGCTGGCAGCCATAATCACTCTTCCCCGCTTCAGCCCGCGATACACCTGATGTGAAAGATAAAACGACACCACGGTAAGCGGCGTTTTCAGGTTGCGCCCTTCACCCATTGCCACCTCTGCCGCAATGGCCGTTCCGGCAACGACGTCGATTTCTGGATGGCGTTCCAGCATCTCCTGCAACAGGTTACGCTGGATTTCAATATCGTTATCACCGAGCGCAATATCAACAATACGCACCGGGCTTCCGGCAATGGCTGCGCGAAAACCCTCGACCATCTCCTTACTGCCCCCGGCGTTATCGGGTCCGGGCATCAACAGCACGTTCAGTGGTTTACCGTGCGCCCATTGCACCAGATATCGCCCAGGTTGATAGCCCATCTGAAACCAGGGTACACCAACGCGGCTTTTCACCTGGGGAGCATCAATAGCATTTACCAGTTCGATCACCGGCAGACTTGCTACCTGCTTTTGCAGATCGGGGAATGACGTCGTGCTACTACCGAGCAAAATGGCCTCTGCGCCCCACTGTTTACACTGGTCGATTTGTGCTTGCTGGGTAGCCAACTGGCTGTAGCCGCCTGCCTCCAGCACTTTTAAATCCACACCGTAGCGGCGAGCAGCCTCCTGCATACCATAGTTCAACGATAACCAGTATGAATCTTTCAGGCTGGGATAAAGCGCGCACAGTTTCCATACGCGTTTGGCTTTAAGCGGCATAGAGGCTTGCACCGTGAAATGCTGCGCATCATGCCAGCGCAACAGGTTATCAGCCGAAAATGCCGGCAACATGAAAAGGGAAAGAAGTAAAAATAGCAGTACGCGCATGATAGCCTCATCAATAATAAGGCTTTATGCTAGATGCATTCCGCTTTGCGACTCAACATTTTTCACCTAAAGTGCACCGACCGTGAATTTAACCCTGACCCGAAGACTCTGGATGGGCTTTGCCCTGATGGCGCTGTTAACCCTGACCAGTACCCTGGTGGGATGGTACAACCTGCGCTTTATCAGCCAGGTGGAAAAAGACAACACTCAGGCATTGATTCCTACCATGAATATGGCGCGCCAGTTGAGCGAAGCCAGCGCCTGGGAACTTTTCGCCGCGCAGAACCTGACCAGTGCCGATAACGAAAAGATGTGGCAGGCGCAGGGGCGAATGCTCACCGCACAAAGCCTGAAGATTAATGCGTTGCTGCAAGCGTTACGGGAACAAGGTTTTGATACCACCGCTATTGAACAACAGGAGCAGGAGATCTCCCGTTCGTTACGTCAGCAAGGGGAACTGGTGGGGCGACGTCTGCAACTACGCCAGCGACAACAGCAACTCAGTCAGCAGATAGTCGCTGCCGCCGATGAGATCGCACGCCTGGCGCAAGGTCAGGCGAATAATGCGACAACTTCCGCTGGAGCGACCCAGGCCGGGATTTACGATTTGATCGAACAAGATCAGCGTCAGGCTGCTGAAAGTGCACTCGATCGGCTGATTGATATCGATCTTGAGTATGTTAACCAGATGAATGAACTGCGCCTTAGCGCTCTGCGGGTGCAGCAAATGGTGATGAATCTGGGGCTGGAGCAGATCCAGAAAAATGCACCAACGCTGGAAAAGCAGCTCAATAATGCGGTGAAAATTCTGCAACGTCGGCAAATACGCATTGAAGATCCGGGAGTTCGTGCGCAGGTCGCAACAACGTTAACTACCGTTAGCCAATATAGCGATCTGTTGTCGCTGTTCCAGCAGGACAGTGAAATCAGCAATCACCTGCAAACTCTCGCCCAAAATAATATCGCCCAGTTCGCGCAGTTTAGTAGCGAAGTCAGTCAGCTGGTCGACACCATTGAGCTGCGCAATCAGCATGGACTGGCGCATCTGGAAAAAGCCAGTGCACGCGGGCAATACAGCCTGTTATTGCTGGGGATGGTTTCACTTTGCGCACTGATTCTGATCCTCTGGCGCGTGGTTTATCGCTCAGTCACGCGTCCACTTGCCGAACAAACGCAGGCGCTGCAACGGCTGCTGGACGGTGATATTGACTCCCCTTTCCCGGAAACCGCTGGCGTACGGGAGCTGGATACCATCGGGCGGCTGATGGATGCGTTTCGCAGCAGTGTTCATGCACTGAATCGCCACCGCGAACAGCTGGCGGCGCAGGTCAAAGCGCGTACAGCTGAATTGCAGGAACTGGTGATAGAACACCGACAGGCACGGGCGGAAGCAGAAAAAGCCAGCCAGGCAAAATCGGCGTTTCTGGCGGCGATGAGCCATGAGATCCGCACACCGCTGTACGGTATTCTCGGCACCGCACAGCTACTGGCAGATAACCCCGCACTTAACGCCCAGCGTGATGATTTGCGGGCAATTACCGACTCCGGCGAATCGTTGCTGACCATCCTCAACGATATTCTCGATTATTCCGCTATCGAAGCAGGTGGCAAGAATGTTTCGGTCAGCGATGAGCCCTTTGAACCGCGCCCGCTGCTGGAAAGTACCCTGCAATTAATGAGCGGACGGGTGAAAGGTCGGCCGATTCGCCTGACAACTGAAATGGCCGACGATGTACCGACTGCGTTAATGGGCGATCCGCGACGTATTCGTCAGGTCATTACCAACCTGTTGAGCAATGCCCTGCGTTTTACTGACGAAGGGCACATTATCCTGCGTAGTCGCACTGATGGCGAACAATGGCTGGTCGAAGTGGATGACAGCGGCTGCGGTATTGATCCCGCGAAACTGGCAGAAATCTTCCAGCCATTTGTGCAGGTAAGCGGCAAACGCGGCGGCACCGGGCTGGGGCTGACTATCAGTAGCCGTCTGGCCCAGGCGATGGGCGGCGAACTGAGCGCCACCAGCACGCCGGAGGTTGGAAGCTGTTTTTGTTTACGCTTGCCGTTACGTGTTGCCACTGCACCCGTGCCAAAAACAGTCAATCAGGTGGTGCGTCTTGACGGTTTACGTTTGCTGTTAATTGAAGATAACCCGCTAACCCAGCGAATTACCGTTGAGATGCTGAACACCAGTGGTGCGCAGGTTGTTGCTGTTGGCAATGCCGCGCAGGCTTTAGAGACACTGCAAAATAGCGAACCGTTTGCTGCCGCACTGGTGGATTTTGATCTGCCGGATATCGACGGCATTACCCTTGCCCGGCAACTGGCACAGCAATATCCGTCGCTGGTTTTGATTGGCTTTAGCGCTCATGTCATTGACGAAACGCTGCGCCAGCGTACCAGTTCACTATTTCGCGGGATTATCCCTAAACCGGTGCCGCGTGAAGTGCTCGGTCAGTTACTGGAGCACTATCTCCAACTGCAAGTCAATAACGATCTACCACTTGATGTATCGCAACTCAATGAAGATGCTCAATTAATGGGGACGGAGAAGATCCACGAATGGCTGGCATTATTTAAACAACATGCCCTGCCGCTTCTCGATGAAATCGACATTTCCCGCGCCAGCCAGGACAGCGAGAAAATAAAGCGTGCCGCGCATCAGCTAAAAAGCAGTTGCTCGAGTCTGGGAATGCGTAGCGCCAGTCAGCTATGCGCACAACTGGAGCAGCAGCCATTATCTGCCCCCCTTCCACACGAAGAAATTACACGCAGTGTTGCCGCTCTGGAAGCATGGTTGAATAAGAAAGACCTGAACGCGATTTGAATCAATATCAGCCAGTTAAGAATAACTAGAATAGTGGCATTTGGTATGCAACTTAACGGACTGGCAAAATCATGGCAGAGAAAAAAAGAACCCGCTGGCAGCGGCGGCCAGGCACGACGGGCGGCAAATTACCGTGGAATGACTGGCGCAATGCCACGACCTGGCGTAAAGCGACGCAATTCTTACTATTGGCAATGAATATTTATATTGCCATCACGTTCTGGTATTGGGTGCGCTATTACGAAACGGCAGGTAGTACGACATTTCTCGCCAGACCGGGAGGTATCGAAGGCTGGCTACCGATTGCCGGTCTGATGAATCTGAAATATAGCCTTGCAACAGGTCAGGTACCGTCCGTCCACGCCGCCGCGATGCTGTTATTGGTCGCTTTTATCGTCATCAGTCTATTACTCAAAAAGGCCTTTTGTTCATGGTTATGCCCGGTTGGTACGCTTTCTGAATTAATCGGCGCTCTCGGTAACAAACTGTTTGGTCGGCAATGTGTCCTTCCCCGCTGGCTGGATATTCCTCTGCGCGGTGTAAAGTATTTGCTGTTGAGTTTTTTTCTCTATATCGCGTTATTGATGCCCGCTCAGGCGATTCACTATTTTATGTTGTCGCCCTACAGCGTGGTGATGGACGTTAAAATGCTCGATTTCTTTCGTCATATGGGGACCGCGACATTAATCAGCGTGACCGTTTTGCTGATTGCCAGCCTGTTTATTCGCCATGCCTGGTGTCGTTATCTTTGCCCATATGGCGCGCTGATGGGCGTGGTTTCGCTATTGTCGCCGTTTAAGATTCGTCGCAATGCCGAAAGTTGTATCGACTGTGGCAAATGCGCAAAAAATTGCCCATCACGGATCCCGGTAGATAAATTAATTCAGGTACGAACAGTGGAATGTACCGGCTGTATGACTTGCGTAGAGTCATGTCCGGTAGCCTCAACATTGACCTTTTCACTGCAAAAACCTGCGGCAAATAAAAAAGCCTTTGCGTTGTCTGGCTGGTTAATGACGCTACTGGTTCTGGGGATTATGTTTACGGTGATTGGTTACGCAATGTATGCAGGAGTATGGCAAAGCCCGGTGCCGGAGGAATTGTACCGACGCTTAATTCCGCAAGCGCCAATGATTGGTCACTAAATTAGCAACAAGCGGAACATCACCTCGCACGGGGTGATGTTCACAAAATCACATTATTTTGATTTTGACATCATAACTTTCAAGCCCGGTCATTTTTTCTCGCGCGGTGAAGCGAATTTCAGAGACTTCTTTCCCTGTATTCTTGTTCAGCTCGGCGATTTTTTGCGCGATAAAGTCGGCGATTTCCGTTTCGGCTTGTTTTTTTAACTCTTCAATATTCACTGTTAACCTCTTCTGGTCTTAAAAGACAGCAACACGCCAGTAAGGTGTTGGTTCCCGGTACCCTGGTCAGGTAAGAAATGTTATAAGCCATCTCCCCGAAAGATTCAATAATCAACAGGTTATCGCTTACTATACATACAGCGTTGAAAAAAAATAAGACAGATATAAAAAAGGCTCCACAAGGGAGCCTGATATTATTTTGTGAAATCCAGCGGTGCATGGTCAGTGCGTATTTGTAGAGCAACGTTATCAAAGGTGATCATCGTCGATTTACAAAAAATACACTTAGCGCCCAAAGGGTTTCGCTCCGTCACATCGAATGCCGATGTGCGGTACTGTGAACCATGACAACATGGACAGCGAAAATGGAGATGTTGAGTAATAACGGCAACCTTAGAGCGTAACTACGTTCGCTGCCGCGGGGCCACGTTGCCCCTGCTCAATAGAAAATTCAACTTTCTGATTTTCGTTCAGCGTGCGGAATTCATTGCTCTGGATGGCGGTGAAATGGACGAAAACGTCTTTGCTGCCATCATCAGGAGTGATAAAGCCAAAACCTTTATCTGCGTTAAACCATTTTACTAAACCAGTCATTTTATTAGACATATTTTACTTCCTTCATTTTGGGCCTTTCGGCAAACAGGGCTTTAATACAGAAACTACTTAGTGTTCAGGAGAGAGACTCAAAAGAAGGGGATAATGCCTGATAATGAGAACTGCTTTAGTAAACTACTTTGTATGCTGTCTGTCTTTCAAACCGACGCAGCTATTAACGCATGATAATTGAGATTAAGCAAATTTTATTTTAGCCGTCCGGCGGTCTTAAATATCGCTGGCTTTATATTATTAACCCCGTATAGTGCAGCGCAGTATTTTCAGTAAGGAATTTGTTTGTCCCGTAAAATGACAGGAATTGTCAAAACCTTTGATCGCAAAAGCGGCAAAGGATTCATTATCCCCTCCGACGGTCGTAAAGAAGTCCAGGTCCATATTTCCGCATTCACTCCCCGCGACGCAGAAGTGCTTATACCAGGATTACGCGTGGAATTTTGCCGCGTAAATGGCCTGCGAGGACCAACAGCGGCAAATGTTTATCTCTCTTAATATGACGCTGCTTGTTTAAAGCTGACTGGTTTTATTGGCATAGTTCAATAGTCAACACCATGTATTATAACACAAGTTACTTTTTCACCGGAAAACTAATCCATTTAACCGAATATCTCTACAACTAATAGTTATAAATGCCACTTAACAGCGAGTTATAGTACCACTTGAAACTATATTGCCAACAATAGTTAATAGCTTTCTTAACAATTTTCTTATCTTTAATTTGTATTTTGCTAAGATTTATCTTATGCTCACAAGTCGTATTTCCAGAGGGAAATCGTTAACAATCTTATATTTCCCTCTGCGCGCCTTTCTCACCCGCTGTATATAGTGCAAGCGGTATGAGGAAAGGGAGATTTCACAAGGATGTTATACTCAAAGTAGACAATCCTGATCTCAAGCGTACGTATTGTCCATGCGATGAATAAAGGAAAAGTTATGAAACACAAGCTTTCTGCAATCCTTATGGCCTTCATGTTGACGACGCCAGCTGCGTTTGCTGCCCCTGAAGCAGCAAACGGGACCGAGGCAACGACGGGTACTACTGGCACCACAACGACCACTACCGGTGCAACCACGACGGCTGCTACCACTGGTGGCGTGGCTGCTGGCGCTGTCGGCACGGCGACAGTTGTCGGTGTGGCAACGGCTGTTGGTGTGGCGACGTTGGCAGTAGTTGCAGCAAATGACAGTGGCGATGGCGGTTCTCATAACACCTCAACCACCACGTCCACTACGCGCTAATTCTGCTTAAACGCGTCGAAATTAAAGTTAAATAATACCCGGTTGCGATATTCGTACCGGGCTTTAGAGATTTGCATTTTTTTAATTAACCTTTCAAGGATTAAAGGTGCGCCCTCTTATTTTATCGATTTTCGCACTATTTCTTGCGGGATGTACGCACAGCCAGCAAAGTATGGTCGATACATTTCGCGCCAGCCTTTTCGATAATCAGGATATCACCGTAGCGGATCAGCAGATCCAGGCGTTGCCTTATTCCACGATGTATTTACGCCTTAATGAAGGGCAACGAATCTTTGTGGTACTGGGATATATAGAACAAGAACAAAGCAAATGGTTATCCCAGGATAACGCCATGCTGGTTACCCACAATGGACGTCTTTTAAAGACCGTCAAACTTAATAATAATCTGCTGGAAGTGACAAATTCCGGGCAGGACCCTCTGCGTAACGCGCTGGCAATAAAAGACGGCAGCCGCTGGACGCGCGATATTCTCTGGAGTGAAGACAACCATTTTCGCTCTGCGACCCTGAGTTCCACTTTTTCCTTTGCTGGATTAGAGACGCTGCATATTGCGGGTCGCGATGTGCTGTGTAATGTCTGGCAGGAAGAGGTGACTTCCACGCTGCCAGAAAAACAGTGGCAAAACACATTCTGGGTCGATTCGGCTACTGGCCAGGTTCGTCAAAGTCGGCAAATGTTAGGCGCAGGGGTTATTCCCGTAGAAATGACGTTTCTTAAACCCGCACCATGAATAAATTACAGTCGTATTTCATTGCCAGCGTACTTTACGTAATGACACCCCATGCCTTTGCGCAAGGAACGGTGACTATTTATCTGCCTGGCGAACAACAGACACTTTCCGTTGGCCCCGTGGAAAATGTTGCCCAGTTGGTGACACAACCGCAACTGCGCGATCGCCTCTGGTGGCCTGGTGCCTTGCTGACCGACTCTGCGGCGAAAGCTAAAGCGCTTAAAGACTACCAACATGTCATGGCACAGCTTGCTTCCTGGGAAGCAGAAGCTGACGACGATGTGGCGGCAACGATTAAATCCGTGCGCCAGCAGTTACTCAATCTCAATATCACTGGTCGCTTACCGGTCAAACTGGACCCTGATTTTGTACGAGTGGATGAGAACAGCAATCCCCCGCTGGTCGGGGACTATACGCTCTATACCGTACAGCGTCCGGTGACTATTACTCTGCTGGGTGCGGTTTCTGGGGCTGGGCAATTGCCCTGGCAGGCAGGCCGTAGCGTTACCGATTATCTGCAAGATCACCCCCGCCTTGCAGGCGCGGACAAGAATAACGTTATGGTGATTACGCCTGAGGGTGAGACTGTCGTCGCCCCTGTTGCCCTGTGGAATAAAAGACATGTGGAACCACCGCCTGGCAGCCAGCTTTGGTTGGGCTTTTCTGCGCATGTACTGCCCGAAAAATATGCTGATTTAAATGACCAGATTGTGTCTGTTTTAACGCAACGTGTTCCTGACTGATGAAGAAGAATTCTTATCTTTTAAGCTGCCTGGCCATTGCCGTCTCCAGTGCCTGTCATGCTGAAGTATTAACCTATCCGGATCCGCTGGGTTCGTCGCAATCAGACTTTGGCGGCACAGGATTGTTGCAGATGCCAAATGCGCGCATCGCACCGGAAGGTGAATTCAGCGTCAACTACCGGGATAACGATCAGTACCGTTTCTACTCCACGTCCGTGGCGCTGTTCCCATGGCTGGAAGGCACCATTCGTTATACGGATGTGCGCACACGCAAATATAGCCAGTGGGAAGATTTCAGCGGCGATCAGTCATACAAAGACAAATCATTCGATTTTAAACTTCGCCTGTGGGAAGAAGGTTACTGGCTACCGCAAGTGGCGTTTGGTAAACGTGATATTGCTGGTACGGGTCTGTTTGACGGTGAGTATCTGGTGGCCAGCAAGCAAGCGGGGCCATTTGATTTCACCCTCGGGATGGCATGGGGCTACGCCGGTAATGCGGGCAATATTACCAACCCGTTTTGCCGGGTGAGCGATAAATATTGTCATCGCGCAGAGTCTCACGATGCGGGCGATATCAGCTTTAGCGATATCTTTCGTGGCCCGGCTTCCATCTTTGGCGGCATTGAGTATCAAACGCCGTGGAATCCCCTGCGTTTGAAACTCGAATACGACGGCAACAATTACCAGAATGATTTCGCTGGCAAACTGCCTCAAGCAAGCCATTTCAACGTCGGTGCAGTTTATCGCGCTGCCAGCTGGGCAGACCTCAACCTGAGTTATGAACGCGGTAACACGTTGATGTTTGGTTTCACTTTACGGACCAATTTCAACGATCTGCGCCCTGCCCTGCGCGATACGCCAAAACCGGCATATCAACCTGCGCCTGAATCTGAAGGATTGCAGTACACCACGGTAGCAAACCAACTTACCGCCCTGAAGTATAACGCGGGCTTTGACGCGCCAGAAATTCAGCTACGCGATAAGACGCTGTATATGTCTGGTCAGCAATACAAATACCGTGACTCTCGTGAAGCGGTCGATCGTGCCAACCGGATTCTGGTGAATAACCTGCCGCAAGGCGTTGAGAAGATTAGCGTGACGCAAAAGCGCGAGCATATGGCGATGGTGACTACCGAAACCGACGTAGCCAGCCTGCGCAAACAGCTGGCTGGTACAGCGCCTGGTAAATCAGAGCAACTGCAACAACAACGTGTTGAAGCAGAAGATCTTTCTGCCTTTGGTCGGGGCTACCGTATTCGTGAAGATCGCTTTAGCTACTCTTTCAACCCAACACTTTCACAGTCGCTGGGCGGCCCGGAAGATTTCTATATGTTCCAGTTGGGGCTGATGTCCAGCGCCCGCTACTGGTTTACTGACCACCTGCTGCTTGATGGCGGTATTTTCACCAATATTTACAATAACTACGACAAGTTTAAGTCTTCGCTATTACCCGCGGACTCTACCCTGCCCCGCGTGCGCACGCATATCCGTGATTACGTTCGCAATGACGTTTATCTCAACAACTTGCAGGCGAACTACTTTGCCGACTTAGGCAATGGTTTCTATGGCCAGGTGTATGGCGGTTATCTGGAAACGATGTACGCCGGTGTCGGTTCCGAGCTGCTTTATCGCCCGCTAGATGCCAGCTGGGCGCTGGGTGTGGACGTTAACTACGTGAAGCAGCGTGACTGGGACAACATGATGCGCTTCACCGATTATTCCACGCCAACTGGTTTCGTGACGGCTTACTGGAACCCGCCGACGCTCAATGGCGTACTGATGAAACTTAGCGTTGGGCAATATCTGGCAAAAGATAAAGGGGCAACGATCGACGTCGCCAAACGCTTTGACAGCGGCGTGGCGGTAGGGGTATGGGCGGCAATCAGTAACGTATCTAAAGATGACTACGGCGAAGGCGGCTTTAGTAAAGGTTTTTATATCTCGATTCCGTTCGACTTGATGACCATTGGACCTAACCGCAACCGCGCGGTGGTTTCGTGGACACCATTGACGCGTGATGGTGGACAAATGCTGTCACGCAAATACCAGCTCTATCCAATGACGGCAGAGCGAGAAGTACCGGTTGGACAATAACCTGACGTAATTCATAACATTACATTGACTGATAAATATAAACCAATGAAAAAGAACATTTTTAAGTTTTCGGTACTGACATTGGCTGTTCTGTCTTTGACAGCATGTACCCTTGTTCCTGGTCAGAATTTATCGACCAGTAACAAGGATGTCATTGAACTACCTGACAATCAGTATGACCTGGACAAAATGGTCAATATCTATCCCGTCACGCCAGGATTGATTGATCAGTTGCGCGCCAAACCGATTATGTCGCAGGCTAACCCGGAGCTGGAGCAGCAAATCGCGAACTATGAATATCGTATCGGCATTGGTGATGTGTTGATGGTTACGGTCTGGGATCACCCGGAACTAACCACCCCCGCAGGGCAATACCGTAGCGCCAGTGATACCGGCAACTGGGTTAACGCCGATGGTGCGATTTTCTACCCCTATATTGGTCGCCTGAAAGTGGCCGGGAAAACACTTACCCAGGTACGCAACGAGATTACAGCGCGTCTGGATTCAGTCATTGAAAGCCCGCAAGTCGATGTCAGCGTCGCGGCGTTCCGCTCGCAAAAAGCGTACGTCACCGGTGAAGTCAGCAAATCGGGTCAGCAGCCGATTACCAATATTCCTCTGACCATCATGGATGCGATTAACGCCGCGGGCGGTCTGACCGCAGATGCAGACTGGCGCAATGTGGTGCTCACCCAGAATGGCGTAAAGACCAAAGTGAACCTCTATGCGCTGATGCAGCGTGGCGACTTGCGCCAGAACAAACTGCTGCACCCGGGAGATATTTTATTTATTCCGCGCAACGATGATCTGAAAGTCTTCGTGATGGGTGAAGTGGGTAAACAGAGCACGCTGAAAATGGACCGCAGCGGTATGACCCTGGCGGAAGCGCTGGGTAACGCTGAGGGTATGAATCAGGATGTCGCTGATGCGACGGGGATTTTTGTTATTCGTGCAACGCAAAACAAGCAGAATGGCAAAATCGCCAATATTTATCAGCTGAATGCGAAGGACGCATCGGCAATGATACTCGGAACGGAATTCCAGCTTGAACCTTACGACATTGTTTATGTCACTACCGCGCCTCTGGCTCGTTGGAACCGTGTGATTTCCCTGCTGGTACCGACGATTTCCGGGGTGCATGACCTGACAGAGACTTCACGGTGGATTCAAACATGGCCCAACTAAAATTTAACTCAATCCTGGTGGTTTGTACCGGCAACATTTGCCGTTCGCCCATTGGCGAGCGCTTGCTGCGTAAACGTCTGCCGGGCGTAAAAGTCAAATCGGCAGGTGTTCATGGTCTGGTAAAACACCCTGCAGATGCGACAGCGGCAGATGTTGCCGCTAATCATGGCGTATCTCTTGAAGGACATGCCGGACGTAAGCTCACTGCTGAGATGGCACGAAATTACGATCTGATTCTGGCAATGGAGTCGGAACATATTGCTCAGGTTACCGCAATCGCTCCCGAGGTCCGCGGGAAGACAATGCTGTTTGGGCAATGGCTGGAACAGAAAGAGATCCCGGATCCCTATCGTAAAAGTCAGGATGCATTTGAACATGTCTACGGAATGTTGGAGCGCGCCAGTCAGGAATGGGCGAAGCGCCTCAGCCGGTAATTTGAGTTTATAAAATACGATGACAACTAAAAATATGAATACGCCACCAGGCAGCACTCAGGAAAATGAGATCGATCTGCTTCGTCTGGTCGGCGAGTTATGGGATCACCGTAAGTTTATTATCAGCGTGACCGCGTTATTCACGCTGATCGCTGTCGCTTACTCGCTGTTAAGCACACCAATTTATCAGGCAGATACTCTGGTCCAGGTTGAGCAGAAACAGGGCAACGCCATTCTCAGCGGCCTGAGCGATATGATCCCTAACTCATCGCCCGAGTCTGCACCGGAGATCCAACTGCTGCAATCGCGCATGATTCTCGGTAAAACCATTGCTGAACTGAATCTGCGCGACATGGTTGAGCAGAAGTATTTTCCGATTGTGGGTCGCGGCTGGGCGAGATTAACCAAAGAGAAACCAGGTGAGCTGGCGATCAGCTGGATGCATATTCCACAACTGAATGGTCAGGATCAGCAACTGACACTCACGGTTGGGGAAAACGGCCACTATACGCTGGAAGGTGAAGAGTTCACCGTCAATGGTATGGTCGGCCAGCGTCTGGAAAAAGATGGCGTTGCGCTGACTATCGCGGATATTAAGGCCAAACCAGGAACACAGTTTGTCCTGAGCCAGCGTACCGAACTGGAAGCGATTAACGCGTTGCAGGAAACCTTTACCGTTAGCGAACGCAGTAAAGAAAGCGGGATGCTGGAACTTACCATGACCGGTGATGATCCCCAGTTGATTACCCGTATTCTGAACAGCATCGCTAACAACTATTTGCAACAGAATATCGCTCGCCAGGCGGCGCAGGATTCACAAAGCCTTGAATTCTTACAGCGCCAGTTGCCTGAAGTGCGCAGCGAGCTGGACCAGGCGGAAGAAAAACTCAACGTTTATCGCCAGCAGCGCGATTCGGTTGACCTTAATCTGGAAGCCAAAGCCGTTCTTGAGCAGATTGTGAACGTTGATAATCAACTCAATGAGCTGACCTTCCGCGAGGCAGAGATCTCCCAGCTGTATAAGAAAGATCACCCAACTTATCGTGCGCTGCTGGAAAAACGCCAGACGCTGGAGCAAGAACGCAAACGCCTGAATAAGCGGGTATCGGCAATGCCTTCCACCCAACAGGAAGTGTTGCGTTTAAGTCGTGACGTAGAAGCGGGCCGTGCGGTATATCTGCAATTACTTAACCGCCAGCAGGAGTTGAGTATTTCGAAATCCAGTGCGATTGGTAACGTGCGGATTATCGACCCGGCAGTCACTCAGCCGCAGCCAGTGAAACCGAAAAAAGCGTTGAATGTGGTGCTTGGTTTTATTCTTGGCCTGTTTATTTCGGTGGGTGCCGTGCTGGCGCGTGCGATGTTGCGTCGTGGTGTAGAAGCCCCGGAACAACTGGAAGAGCACGGCATCAGCGTTTATGCCACCATCCCGATGTCCGAGTGGCTGGATAAACGTACCCGTCTGCGTAAGAAAAATTTATTTTCTAATCAGCAGCGCCATCGTACTAAAAATATCCCCTTCCTGGCGGTGGATAACCCGGCGGATTCTGCTGTGGAAGCCGTACGTGCGCTACGAACCAGTCTGCATTTCGCTATGATGGAGACTGAGAATAACATTCTGATGATCACCGGTGCGACGCCAGACAGTGGTAAAACATTTGTCAGTTCAACTCTGGCAGCGGTGATCGCCCAGTCCGATCAAAAAGTGTTATTTATTGATGCCGACTTACGCCGTGGTTATTCGCATAACCTGTTTACCGTGAGTAATGAACATGGCTTGTCGGAATATCTGGCAGGTAAAGATGAGCTCAACAAAGTGATCCAGCATTTTGGCAAAGGAGGCTTTGATGTGATTACTCGCGGTCAGGTGCCACCTAACCCGTCTGAACTGCTGATGCGCGATCGGATGCGTCAATTACTGGAATGGGCGAACGACCATTACGATCTGGTGATTGTTGATACGCCGCCGATGCTAGCGGTGAGCGATGCTGCGGTCGTGGGGCGCTCTGTCGGCACCAGCCTGCTGGTTGCGCGTTTTGGCTTGAACACCGCCAAAGAGGTGAGCTTGTCAATGCAGCGTCTGGAACAGGCTGGCGTTAATATTAAAGGCGCAATCCTCAATGGTGTGATTAAACGCGCCAGCACCGCTTACAGTTACGGCTATAACTATTACGGTTATAGTTACTCCGAGAAAGAGTAAAACTGAAGGTAAAGTGACCGGATGCGGCGTGAACGCCTTTTCCGGTCTACGCATTAGACAGTTCTTCGTTTGTCATCAGCCTCAGAGCATTCAGGTAGCTGAATGCTCTTTTTTATGCATTACAAACTGCACGCCGGTATGCGTGCTTCATTCACGATTTGCGTAAAACCGGCCAACGAACACATGCCCTGCGCATTTCGCTCTTCACATCCTGCCAGGGTCAGTTTCACCTCTCCGGGCGGCGTATTTAATGACAGCGGCGTTTTATCACGCATCTGCTGTAAAGTCTGGAAGACCAGCGAAACCTGAATCCACTGGCTGTTATCGCTTAGCCGACGCCAGCGTTCAAACACCAGTTCACCACCTGGCGGCGTGTTATCCGGCTGACCTGGAAGCGTCCAGTTGAGTTCCAGTGCGCCGCCGAGATTTGCCAGATTAGTATCGTGTCCGGCGATAAACAGCACTGAAGTGGGTAATGTCACACCATACGCCTGTTTTTGCGGTGAATGGGGCGTCAACGCTGTCATGATCAAATCCAACAACGGGGTGGCGCGGCTGCGGGCAACCTCTGGCGTGCGTTGTAGTAAATAAAATTGCGCGTTATGCAAACTTAGCAACGTGTTCCACTGGTGTGAATCAGTGATCCTTCCCCACCCCGGCTCCGGCATTCCCTGTGCCTGTTGCAGGAGAAATATTTCCGTCAGCATTGATGCGAGGCTTACCGCACCGGTTAATGAGACATTGTCGGCGCTCACCTTGAGTTCCGATGGTAATGCCTGCGTTAATGAACAGCTTTCGTCCTGTTTCTCACGGTTAAGGCACAAGTTTGATTGCGGGAAATTAAGCACCCGTTCCAGTTCGCGAAACGCCGTTTGCCGATGCCCGGTAAAGTCAGCAATTGACCCTCCTGCCCTGCTGAGGATCGCGTCAGTCACGTTCGCGTTATCCAGTTGGCAAACGCCAGTTTTTAGAGGATTAAATAACGGATCGGGACTGGACGTATCTACCTGGGTATGTACGGTTATTGCACAGTCAGGTGCCAGCCCGGCGGCGAAGGCTTCGCCTGTTTTACGGGTACGCTCGTCGACATCAGCAATAATCGCGACCTGACCAGACTGCGGGCAGCCCTTTTTCGCCAGCAATCCGTCGGCTACTAGACGCTGGCGTTGGTAATGTCCGAGATAGGCGATTAGCTCACCACCGCGCGGTGTCAGCCAACCCAGTTTTACCGGCCAGGTTGGCCATGCGTCTGGGGTGACATCCTGCATCAGTTGCGTGGCCTTGGTTGGTGCACGCACACCATGACGACTGACAATCACCACACTTTCCAGCTTCAGTTCCGGCTCACTCTGAGCGAATGTGGATTGCGGGGTTAACGGAATCAGAAGAGATAAAAATGGGATCAAGATCGCTTTCATCGATATGTTTCCGCTTTTCATATCCGACATTATTGATTGCCTGATGCGACGCTAATGCGCCGCATCAGACTTACGTTCGTTAACTTTTCAATCGCGGGTCCAGCCATACCAACACAAGGGTGGAGAGCGAACACATCAACAAAATGCCGACGAACCAAAGTAAATACCACATTGTTCCTGCTCCTTAGTACAGCTCGTTTTCGTTACGGCGGAGAGTTTCTGTCGTCATGCGTCCCCACATTTTGTAGTAGCTCCAGAGAGTGTAGAGCAACACAATGGGCAAAAATATCAGCACGATTACCAACATAATGCTCAGCGTCAGCTGACTGGAAGTGCTGTCCCACAACGTCAGGCTGGAGATTGGACTCACGCTTGACGGCATGACAAAGGGGAAAAGCGTGATGCCTGCCGTGAAAATCACGCCAAATTGCATCAATGACGCCATCAAAAATCCCCAACCCGGGCGACCACGATAAATCGCCATCACCGTCAGCAATGGGCAGAAGAACCCCAGCAGCGGGAAGATCCACAAAACGGGCGATTCGACAAAATTATTCATCCACGCACCAGGTAGCACTGCCACCAGTTTCATTAACGGATTGGAAGGACCGTTAGCATCCTGGGCGAGCAGTACAAAGCCATCAATACCGACCCACAGCCAGTAACCCGCCAGCAAAAAGCACAGCATCACCAGTAGTGCGGCGCGTTTGGTCGCCAGCTGTGAACGCAGATGAATCACACCAACAGTTTTCAGTTGTAACCAGACGCCACCTTGCAAAATCACCATCCCAAGGCTGAGCAATCCGCACAATAAAGGGAATGGCGTCAGCAGTTGCCAGAAGCTGCCGAGATACTCCACGCGTAATTGCGGTGTGAAGGCAAACGGCACGCCGAGCAACAAGTTGCCGAAGGCGATACCGAAGACTACCGGCGGCACCAGACTGCCGATGACCAGACCGGCATCCCACATTTTACGCCAGCGTGCATCGGCGATTTTTCCGCGATAATCAAAGGCCAGCGGGCGGAAGAACAGCGAGCACAGCACCAGGATCATCGCCACATAAAAGCCGGAAAACGCCGCTGCATACACTCTGGGCCAGGCGGCAAATAATGCCCCACCTGCGAGGATCAACCAGACCTGATTGCCTTCCCAGTGCGCGCCAACGCTATTAATCACTATCCGGCGTTCATCATCATCACGCGCCACCAGCGGCAGCAAACAGCCAATCCCCATGTCAAATCCGTCGGAGATCATAAAGACCACCAGGATCACGCCAATCAGCAGCCACCAGATGAAGCGCAATGTTTCATAATCAAACATGATTTTCTCCTTTACCCCTGTTGCTGCGTCGGTTGTTCACTCTGCATCGCGCTCGGCCCCAGACGGGCATATTTCTGCATCAGGTAGACTTCGGCGATTAAGAACAGGGTGTAAAGCCCTACGATCATGATCAGTGAGAAAGCCAGTTGTCCTGTGGTTAAAGCGGAGTGCGCGGAGTATGTCGGTAAGATGTCCTGTATCGCCCACGGCTGACGACCAAACTCGGTCATAAACCACCCGGCTTCAATCGCAATCCACGGCAACGGCAAACTCCAGAGCGCCATTTTCAGCACCCAGCGATGCTGGTCGATTTTGCCACGCAGCGTCTGGACAAGCGCAATCAGCATCACCAGTAGCAGCAGGGAACCACAGCCCACCATGATGCGGAAACTCCAGAATACCGGCGCAACCTGAGGTATCGCGCCACGCATCGCCGCCTGGTACTGTGCGGCTGTGACATGATTCATATCCGGCGCATAGCGGGAGAGCAACATGCCGTAGCCCAGGTCACCTTCCAGTTCCCGGAATGCCTGCAACACATGCGGCTCACGATTGCCTTGCGATATTTCCTGCATTAACAGCCAGGCCATACGTCCGCGTTGCAAGCGTGGGTAGGTTTCAGCCATCAAATTCTTCAGACCCGGCACGGGTTTATCTAATGAGTGAGTGGCGAGGATCCCTAGCAGCGCGGGAATTTTGATAGCAAAGGCGTTACGCTCTTGATCCTGTTCCGGCCAGGCAACCACATGGAACGGTGCAGGTGCAGGTTCCGTTTGCCACTCCCCTTCCATCGCCGCCAGTTTTACCGGCTGTACTTGCGCGACTTCGTACGCAGAACTGTCTCCAAGTTGCAGCGTACCGATAATCGCCAGAGTACCGAAGACGGAACCGATGGCAAACGAGCGTAATGCGACATCGCGCTCCCGTCCGCGCAGTAAATACCAGGCGCTGATCGCCATAATAAACATGGCCCCGGTTACGTAGCCCGCCATTACGGTGTGCACAAATTTCACCTGGCTGACCGGGTTAAAGACCAGCTCGCTGAAGCTGGTCATCTCCATACGCAGGGTGTCGATATCAAAATGCGCACCGGTCGGGTATTGCATCCAACCGTTGGCATTCAATATCCACAATGCAGAGAGATTTGAACCGAACGCCACCAGCCACGTCACCAGCAGGTGCTGGTATTTATTCAGCCGCTGCCAGCCGAAGAAGAAAAGCCCGACAAAGGTGGATTCGAGGAAGAAGGCCATTAATGCTTCCATCGCCAGCGGTGCGCCAAAAATATCGCCCACATAGTTGGAATAGAATGACCAGTTAGTACCAAACTGAAACTCCATGGTCAGGCCGGTAGCCACGCCAAGAGCAAAGTTGATACCGAAGAGCTTACCCCAGAAGCGCGTCATATCGCGGTAGATTGTTTTGCCGGTGACCACGTAAATGGTTTCCATGATAGCCAGCAAAAAAATCAGCCCCAGGGTAAGGGGTACAAATAAAAAGTGATACAGCGCGGTCAGAGCAAACTGCCAGCGCGATAAATCAATGACATCCCACATGCGCACTCCTGTAGGCGAAGAGAGAAAAATAACCCGATAATGGTAGATCTCCCTCTTTATCCTGAAACTCTACGACCAGAGGTATTCGCCGATTGCGATATTCATAAGACTGAAAGCGATACTTACCGTCTTTTTACGTCGGTGCAGCTTCCGCCAGCCACTGACATACCTCGCTAAGCCGCTGCGCAGAGTCGACCAAATCTTCTGGCGCTGCCAGCACCACTTCCGGTATTGGGCAGATTTCATAACTTTCCAGTAACGGGCCTTTTAAGGTGTCCGTACAGCGTAAATGCCAGACATGGCGTAACCCCGTGGCGTTGATATAGCTCTCGCCATAGCCAATGGTACGAATCTGAATATTTCCCGGCCCACAGAGACGTGAGAGAAAAAGCCGATCAGCCTCGCTGATGGGTAATTGCGTCAGATTAATGCTGTGCGGCTGCGCGTCGGGGTTACGTACATGCGCCAGTAACTCATGCGCCAACGGTAGGCCATTCATCAGGCCATCAATGGGCGGCGGTAACAGCGAATCTGTCGGCAAGAGATTTTGCGTGGCCGCCTGCCACAACGCCAGCGGCGCGCAGCCAGCCTCCAGTTTGTCCTCCAGCAACTTTTCGCCGCGACGTCTGCGCACCCGCCATAATCCGCAGAAGATCGCCTCCTGTATTTCACTTTCACTGTCGTCAGCCTGCTGAATGCGCACTGACACTTCCCCTTCCCCGAGAAGCGTATTGATAAAGTGACGATCGTCGGCGTTGAGATTTAACAGATCGACTGCCAGCACCTCGCCCAACGGCGGTTGGCGTTCGCTTAGTTGATGTTGTAACTCGTTTAACAGCGCAATCACCTGCGGGCTGTGAGCACATTGCTCCAGGGCCGCCATACTCGGTTCATCATTCACCTGACAGGTGATCGGCAGTGGATTCATGCTGAAACTGTCATCGTTCGGTTGCGTTCCTGGCCCCAGCAGATGGAAAAAAGTTTCGCTCATGAGGCACGCTCCTGCTGCGGTTCGACAAGCCCGCGCATCAGGTTTATCAGTTCCGCCCACGGGTGAATACCATTCAGCACGCCGCGATAGTTTCCGCCGGTAAACACTAAAGTGGCAGGAAAGCGAAAGACGCCAAAGCGATCGCCGATGGCTTCGCTCTGCTCAAGGTCAGCAATCGCCACCTGCCATGTATAGTCGGGAAACTCGCGCAGTAATTCGCCAATCATTACCGGATTATCGCTGACCTCTGGCGTGCGTTTCGGGTCACTGCTTAATAACACCACGCCGTCTGGCGCTTGCGTAAGCCAGTCGTCAAGACGGGATTCACTGACTGGCGTCCAGCCGCGCGCCAGCATTCGTTGCCACAACGCATCAAATGGCGTGTCGTTGCTCATCCCTGCTCCTCCTGTGTCATCCGGTACTGGCGCAAGCGAACGCCTTCGTAATTTTCCATCGACAGACAGTCATAATTGAGACAGCGCGATTCATTAGCCGGTTGCGGCACAATTCCCCACGCAGCCAGCTGCGCCAGCGCCGCCTGTTCCGCAGCGGGCAGTTGCTCCCGTGCCAGTTCGCTCAGGCTACCGCCGTAGTCGTCGAGCATTGCGGGTTGCAGACCGACGAGGGCAATATGTGCTGGCAGATGTCCGCGGATATCCGCCAGCGCCAACACTTCGGAGAAACTGTTCTGATGCAGGCTCATTTTCTTCGCGCTGAGATAAGCCGGAATGCGTTCTCCGGCATAGGTTCGCAGCGTTCCAGGTTCCAGCCCGTAGTCAATGGCATCGAGAATCAACAGATGGCTGGCGCTTTCGACATACCCCAGCAAGTTCAGTCCCTGAGTACCGCCATCGACAATCTCCACATACTCGGGCCAGTGGTAATGGGCATACAACCGTTCCGCCACCCGCACGCCGAAACCTTCATCGGCCCACAGCAGGTTGCCCAGCCCCATTACCACCACGCGTTGCTCGCTCATGAACGCTCCTTGTTACTTATTTTGCCAAATTTGTGGCTACGGTAGCCGTTGACCATGGTGGAGATCACCGTGTCGTCGGACATGATGTCTTCACGCAGCGCCATATAGACATGACCGATCACAAACGCGCCAATCAGCCACATCCCCAGCCGATGCCAGCTGTGAATGTCCATTGAGTTGCCTCCCGTCCAGTAGAAAAATTCCACCACATAACGGAACGGCGCAAAAATAGCGTACTGGCTGTGTTCGCTGTACAGCGCAAAGCCGGTGATGATCATAAAGACCGACATCAGGAAATAGCCGAACATCGCCGCCTGGGCGATGGGGTTATGGCCTATATCGGCACTCGGACGTTTTGCCAGAAACAGATACCAGCGGATTTCATACCACACGCCCTGCCACCAGCTTTTACGCCATACCGGCACGATAAACAGCTCGCGGGAGTATCGATTGCCAACAAAAGCCCAGTAGATCCGCATCAGCAAGACCACGGTAAAAACCATCCCGGCGCTGAAGTGAATTAACCTGATGTAGCCCATATAGAACAGATACGTCGCCTCGCCGCTGACGGAAGGTAGCGGCTTGCCGATAAAGTATCCGGTGACCATCAACACCGCCATGCATAACACCGTCAGCCAGTGCCAGATGCGGACTGGCGCTTCAAAGACATAGTGGCTGACAACGTTGTCGCTTTTCTGTTGCATGATGATTCTCCTTCGCTGTTAACGCACCTGCACGGAGATCAGCTCGCTACCGTCGTCGCCCAGCACGTGTGTTGAACAGGCGAGGCACGGGTCAAAGCTGTGCAGAGTACGCAGGATCTCCAGCGGTTGCTCGGGGATCGCCATTTTGGTGTTCATCAGCGCCGCTTCATAAGCGCCAATCTGCCCTTTGGGATCGCGCGGGCTGGCGTTCCAGGTGGTCGGCACCACGCACTGGTAGAGATCAATCTTGCCATCGCGAATGGCGGCCCAGTGGCCTAACGCCCCGCGCGGCGCTTCGGTAAAACCGACACCACGGCACTCTGTCGGCCAGGTTGTGGGTTCCCATTTTTCCGTGGAGGCGGTGGCAAGATTGCCGTTTTTCAGGTTAGTCATCAGCTTGTTGAAGAAATACTGCAACTTACCTGCGGCCCACTGTGCTTCGTGCGCGCGGCACAAAATGCGGCCCAACGTTGACTGGATACCGGAAAGCGGCAGGTTCAGCGCCGACATCATGCGATCGACCGACTCAACGGTCGCAGCATCGCCTTTGTGATAAGCGATTAACGTGCGTGCCAGCGGCCCCACTTCCATCGCGTTACCGCGCCAGCGGGGCGCTTTGATCCACGAGTAGCGTTCCTGTTCATTCAGCTGCTGAATGTTGGTATCGCTGCCTTTGACATCGCCGGGGTTGTACCACGGGTCGGTAATGCCATCGAACGGATGACGCCCGACCTGATCGTTGGGATATCGATACCAGGCGTGGTCGACAAACTCTTGCACCTGCTGCGGATCAACCAAATCCACTGGCAGCACATTGTTGAAGTCGCCGTTAATCACCGCGCCGCCAGGCATCAGCAGACTTTTCTCGCCAAAGTCGTTGGCAATATCCGGGAATGCGCCGTAGCTGAGGACACATTTATCAGAAAGACCCGTGCCGATTTCGCTCCACGGTTTGTTGAACTGACCAATGGCTAAGGCGTCGGGGATCATCACGTTGTTAATGAAATCCGCCGTGCGGGTGATAATCGACTGCACCAGGTTCAGGCGTTCCATATTGACCGCCCCGACCGCGCCGCTTTCGTCAATGTTAATGGCGCAAGGCATCCCGCCGACAATCCAGTTTGGATGCGGGTTTTTACCGCCAAAGACCGCGTGGATTTTGACAATTTCACGCTGGAAATCGAGAGCTTCGAGATAGTGGGCAAAGCCCATCAGGTTAGCTTCTGGCGGCAGTTTGTACTGCGGGTGCCCCCAGTAGCCATTGCGGAAGATCCCCAACTGCCCGCCTTCAACGAATTTCTTCAGGCGATTTTGTACGTCGAAGAAATAGCCAGGGGATGATTTCGGCCAAGAGGAGAGACTTTGCGCCAGTTCGGAGGTTTTCCGCGGGTCGGCTTTCAGCGCATCTAACACATCGATCCAGTCCATCCCGGCAAGCTGATAGAAGTGCACCAGATGATCGTGGCACCAGAGCGTTGCCAGCATAATGTTGCGGATGATATTGGCGTTG
Organism: Shigella dysenteriae; assembly: GCF_022354085.1. Lineage (NCBI taxonomy): Bacteria > Pseudomonadati > Pseudomonadota > Gammaproteobacteria > Enterobacterales > Enterobacteriaceae > Shigella > Shigella dysenteriae. The sequence continues at coordinate 1,817,946 of NZ_CP055055.1, read as the reverse complement.
TCCGGCACTTTAATACCGATGGCATCTTCGATGGCGTAAACCGAAGCCAGGGCGTGTACGCCAGTACAGACGCCGCAGATACGTTCAACGAACGCCCACGCATCGCGCGGGTCGCGCCCTTGCAGGATGATCTCCAGCCCGCGAAACATGGTGCCGCAGGAGACGGCATTGGTGATCACATTCTGATCGTTAATATTCACTTCGCAGCGCATGTGGCCTTCAATGCGCGTAATCGGGTCGACCACCAGGCGGCGTCCGGCATTATTGATGGTGTATCCCTGAGTTTCGTACTGAGTGCTCATGCCTGTTTATCCTCATTGCCTGGCTGATGTTCGGTTTCTGTAGGTTGCTGGTTATGACGTCTGCGCTGGTCAATGGCGCTGGCGACTGCGTGCACACCAACAGCCGCAGCCACCACGCCAAGCGCGGTTAAACCGACGGTATCGGCGGTGGAATGAGTACCCATTTGCGGAATATCGACCACGCGGCTGTAGAACGAACCGCGATCCCAGAAACCATTTTCCGCACAGCCCAGGCAGCCGTGACCAGACTGGATTGGGAAAGAAACGCCATCATTCCAGCGTGTGGAGGAACAGGCGTTATAGGTGGTAGGCCCTTTGCAGCCCATTTTGTACAGGCAATAACCTTTGCGGGCAGCGTCATCATCCCAACTCTGGACGAACTCTCCGGCGTCGAAGTGAGCGCGGCGATAGCATTTATCGTGGATACGCTGACCATAAAACATCAGTGGACGACCCATTCTGTCGACATCTGGCAAGCGATCAAAGGTCACCATGTAAGTAATGATGGCGCTCATCACATCCGGGATCGGCGGGCAGCCAGGTACTTTGATAATGGGTTTGTCGGTGATGACTTTGTCGATAGGCGTTGCCTGTGTCGGATTAGGTCGCGCGGCCTGCACGCAGCCCCAGGACGCGCAGGTTCCCCAGGCGATAATCGCGCTGGCTCCGGCAGCGGCACGTTTGAGTTTCTCAATAAACGGTCGACCGCTGCTGATACAGAACATCCCCTGCTCGCCCAGCGGCGGATTACCTTCTACTGCGAGGATATATTTGCCATTGTATTGCGTGATGATGTCTTCAAAGACTTCTTCCGCCTGGGTTCCGGCGGCAGCCATCAAAGTATCGTCGTAATCGAGGGAAATCAGGGAAAGGATGACGTCCTTTGCCAGCGGGTGAGCGGAGCGGATAAAAGATTCGGTACAGCAGGTGCATTCCAGACCGTGGATCCATACCACTGGAATGCGGGGTTTGTTCTCCAGCGCCCAGGCAATCTTTGGTGCCATTCCCGCGCCTAATCCCAGCGACGTGGCAGCCAGACTACAATATTTGAGAAAGCTGCGCCGGGTAACGCCCTGACGCCGCATGGCCTGGTAAAATGTTTCCTCGTTATTCATATCGCACGTCTCTTCTCCTTGCGACACCGGCAGGACACCGGGCGCTTATGGTCGGCAAGCGACGTCCCTGTAGCAAGGCAAACCATCGCTTCACGTGAGATGCTGAAAACGAAAGCTCATCCTTCTGCACTGGCGCACGTCGCCAGAAAGTATTGTTAATAAAGCGTAGTGAAACTTCTGCACAAAACAATACAAACTGTGTGGATTTATCTTTTAGCGATAAAAATGGACCTATTTTTCTTTGGCAGGGCGGTGGGGATGTTTAGCCGGTTGCTAAACGAGTAAAAGAGAAGGAATTCATGGTGATGAAATGATCAATCTGCTGTTATTTCACGCTATCAATGCACTTTTGGCTGTTTTTCAGGCAAACAAACAAATTAGGGGTTTACACGCCGCATCGGGATGTTTATAGTGCGCGTCATTCCGGAAGTGTGGCCGAGCGGTTGAAGGCACCGGTCTTGAAAACCGGCGACCCGAAAGGGTTCCAGAGTTCGAATCTCTGCGCTTCCGCCAGATAAGATAGGGGGTTAGCTAAATGCTAACCCCTTTTTCTTTTGCCTGTCGAAATTCTCAGGGCGTTATATTTGCTTAATGACCTGATAATCCGCTGTTAAACCTGTTCCAGATCAAATGCGTAAAGATGGGTAAAACTTCTGGGTGCCTTTACGCATTATCATTATGCTGCTTAATTAATTACATCTGTCATAGAGAGTGACTCAATGGATCGTATTGTTAGTTCTTCACATGACCGTACATCACTGCTTAGCACCCATAAGGTGCTGCGTAATACCTATTTTCTGCTGAGCCTGACGCTGGCCTTTTCGGCGATTACCGCAACTGCCAGTACGGTGCTGATGCTGCCATCTCCGGGTCTGATTCTGACGCTGGTGGGTATGTATGGTTTGATGTTCCTGACCTATAAAACGGCGAATAAGCCGACCGGGATTATCTCCGCATTCGCCTTTACCGGTTTTCTGGGTTATATCCTCGGACCAATTCTGAACACCTATCTGTCTGCCGGAATGGGTGACGTAATCGCTATGGCACTGGGCGGAACGGCGTTAGTGTTCTTCTGCTGCTCTGCATATGTGCTGACCACCCGCAAAGATATGTCGTTCCTCGGCGGTATGCTGATGGCGGGTATTGTGGTGGTGCTGATTGGTATGGTTGCTAATATCTTCCTGCAACTGCCTGCTCTGCATCTGGCGATCAGCGCGGTCTTCATTTTGATCTCCTCTGGCGCTATTTTGTTTGAAACCAGCAACATCATTCATGGCGGTGAAACGAACTATATTCGTGCCACGGTTAGCCTGTATGTTTCGCTGTACAACATCTTCGTCAGCCTGCTGAGCATTCTGGGCTTCGCCAGCCGCGATTAATCTCACCCGCTAACACTTTCATAGCCTCGCTTTATGCGGGGCTTTGTTTTTTGTTACACTGCCGGCAGTCTGATTAAGGTAGTAATAATTATGCTGATCTTCGAAGGTAAAGAGATAGAAACGGATACCGAAGGCTATCTCAAAGAAAGCAGCCAGTGGAGTGAGCCGCTGGCAGTGGTGATTGCAGAGAACGAAGGGATTTCGCTGTCGCCAGAACACTGGGAAGTGGTGCGTTTTGTGCGTGACTTCTACCTGGAATTTAATACGTCTCCGGCGATTCGTATGCTGGTAAAAGCGATGGCGAATAAATTTGGTGAAGAAAAAGGTAACAGCCGCTATTTATACCGACTGTTCCCGAAAGGCCCGGCAAAGCAAGCCACCAAAATTGCTGGCCTGCCAAAACCGGTAAAATGTATTTAACGGATACGAAAATCGGTTAATTCCCCCGAGGGATGATGCGGCTCGCTAAGCACCCGTTCTACACGCGCAGAACGCGGGCCGCCACTCTTTAACCACTGCATTAATTTTTCTACCTGCCCTTCTTCACCGCAGGCAACCACTTCCACGCTGCCATCGTCAAGATTTTTGGCGTACCCGGTTAAACCCAGTCTTTTCGCTTCGTACTGTGTGGTGTAGCGAAATCCTACGCCCTGAACTCGCCCGTAAACCCAGGCAATTATGCAGACTTTCGACATTGCTGCTCTCCTTATCCTTAATGGACGCGTTGCAAATCCATGGAAAACTCCGGACAATGACGCCCATTTCTTTGCATCGACAGAAAAGTAAATTATGAGTGTACGTTTAGTGTTAGCCAAAGGGCGCGAAAAATCATTACTTCGTCGCCATCCGTGGGTCTTTTCCGGGGCCGTTGCCCGCATGGAAGGTAAAGCCAGCCTCGGTGAAACCATCGATATTGTTGATCATCAGGGAAAATGGTTAGCACGCGGCGCTTATTCGCCAGCTTCGCAAATCCGGGCGCGCGTCTGGACGTTTGACCCGTCTGAGTCTATCGACATTGCTTTTTTTTCCCGCCGTTTGCAACAAGCACAAAAATGGCGTGACTGGCTGGCGCAAAAAGATGGCCTCGACAGCTATCGTTTAATCGCCGGTGAATCTGATGGCCTGCCGGGTATTACTATCGATCGTTTCGGTAATTTTCTGGTGCTGCAACTGCTGAGTGCTGGCGCAGAATATCAGCGCGCGGCATTAATTAGTGCCCTGCAAACGCTGTACCCAGAATGTGCGATTTACGATCGCAGCGACGTCGCGGTACGTAAAAAAGAAGGGATGGAGCTGACCCAGGGCCCCGTCACCGGCGAGTTGCCGCCTGCCCTGCTGCCGATTGAAGAACATGGCATGAAGCTGCTGGTGGACATACAGCACGGACACAAAACGGGCTACTACCTGGACCAGCGAGACAGCCGCCTGGCTACCCGCCGCTACGTTGAAAATAAACGCGTACTGAACTGTTTCTCCTATACCGGTGGTTTCGCCGTATCGGCACTGATGGGCGGTTGCAACCAGGTTGTCAGCGTTGATACCTCCCAGGAAGCGCTGGATATTGCACGGCAGAACGTTGAGCTGAACAAACTGGATCTGAGCAAGGCTGAGTTTGTCCGTGATGATGTCTTTAAATTGCTGCGTACTTATCGCGATCGCGGTGAAAAATTTGACGTTATCGTGATGGACCCGCCGAAGTTTGTTGAGAATAAAAGCCAGTTGATGGGCGCGTGTCGTGGCTATAAAGACATCAACATGCTGGCGATTCAGTTGCTGAATGAAGGCGGTATTCTCCTGACTTTCTCCTGTTCCGGTCTGATGACCAGCGATTTATTTCAGAAAATCATCGCGGATGCCGCAATTGATGCCGGTCGTGATGTACAATTTATAGAGCAGTTCCGTCAGGCGGCCGATCATCCGGTGATCGCTACCTATCCGGAAGGGCTATATCTGAAAGGGTTTGCCTGTCGCGTCATGTAACTTGAAATGTGGAATTTTACCCTTATATCAAAGGTAAAGATTTCCCGGGAGGTGACTATGATTGCCAGCAAATTCGGTATCGGCCAGCAGGTCCGCCATTCCCTGTTAGGTTATCTCGGAGTGGTCGTGGATATCGACCCGGTTTATTCGCTCTCTGAACCGTCGCCTGATGAGCTGGCGGTGAATGACGAGCTTCGCGCCGCTCCGTGGTATCACGTGGTGATGGAGGACGATAACGGCCTACCGGTTCATACCTACCTGGCTGAAGCCCAGCTAAGTAGCGAATTGCAGGATGAACATCCTGAACAGCCATCCATGGATGAGCTGGCGCAGACCATCCGCAAACAACTCCAGGCCCCGCGTCTGCGTAACTAATCCCTGAACAAATCCCCGGAAGGTTTTTGCCTTCCGGGGATTTTTTATTTGGCCAGGCCCAGGCGAGGGATCTCAATAGCCGGGCAGCGATCCATCACCACATTCAACCCGGCATCCCGTGCCAGTACTGCCGCTTGCTCATTAATCACCCCCAGTTGCATCCAGAGGGTTTTCGCGCCAATGGCGATAGCTTCCTGCGCTACGCCCCACGCCGCTTCTGAATTACGGAAAACATCGACCATATCGACTTTTTCCGGAACGTCTGCCAGCGTGCCGTACCCCTGCTGGCCCAGCAGCGTTTTGCCGGCAACTTTTGGCGAAACCGGAATGACGTGATACCCCTGGTCGAGTAGATATTTCATCACGCGATAGCTGGGACGATCGGGTTTGTCGCTTGCCCCCACCAGCGCAATGGTGTGAGTGGACGTTAAAATGCCTGCAATATCGGTTTCTTTCATTATTTCCTCCAGACTGTTTAACAAAGTGTACGACAAAGCCGACATGCCAACCATGCAGCTAATACGAATGAATGAGAGCAAAAGCGGGAAATATGTCTATATGTTAGTAAGTATGATTAAAGAAAAATTTTGACACATTATTATTCGGGCGGTCTTTTGACAGGAGCTACCTATGAAAACCGGCATCGTGACCACCTTGATTGCATTATGTTTGCCGGTATCCGTTTTTGCCACCACGCTGCGGCTTTCAACCGATGTCGATCTTCTGGTACTCGACGGCAAGAAGGTTTCCAGCTCTCTGCTGCGCGGTGCGGACAGCATTGAACTGGATAATGGACCGCATCAGTTAGTGTTTCGCGTTGAGAAGACGATTCATCTTTCCAATAGTGAAGAACGGCTGTATATCTCCCCACCGCTGGTGGTCAGTTTTAATACCCAGCTCATCAACCAGGTCAATTTTCGCCTGCCTCGCCTGGAGAATGAGCGGGAAGCTAACCATTTTGATGCCGCGCCGCGCCTTGAATTGTTGGATGGCGATGCGACGCCGATTCCGGTAAAGCTGGATATTCTCGCCATTACCTCAACGGCAAAAACGATTGATTATGAGGTCGAGGTTGAACGCTATAACAAATCCGCGAAACGCGCTTCACTACCGCAATTTGCCACGATGATGGCAGATGACAGTACGCTGCTTTCGGGTGTTTCCGAGCTGGATGCTATTCCACCGCAGTCTCAGGTGCTCACAGAACAACGGCTGAAGTATTGGTTTAAACTGGCTGACCCACAAACGCGAAATACTTTCCTGCAATGGGCGGAAAAACAACCATCTTCCTGAGATTTTTGTGCCTGTGCGCAGGCTTTTTCGGTCTTTAACTTGCAGCGATAAGTGCTTACAGTAATCTGTAGGAAAGTTAACTACGGATGTACATTATGGAACTGACGACTCGCACTTTACCTGCGCGGAAACATATTGCGCTGGTGGCACACGATCACTGCAAACAAATGCTGATGAGCTGGGTGGAACGACATCAACCGTTACTGGAACAACACGTACTGTATGCAACAGGCACTACCGGTAACTTAATTTCCCGCGCGACCGGCATGAACGTCAACGCGATGTTGAGTGGCCCAATGGGGGGTGACCAGCAGGTTGGCGCATTGATCTCAGAAGGGAAAATTGATGTATTGATTTTCTTCTGGGATCCACTAAATGCCGTACCGCACGATCCTGACGTGAAAGCCTTGCTGCGTCTGGCGACGGTATGGAACATTCCGGTCGCCACCAACGTGGCAACGGCAGACTTCATTATCCAGTCGCCGCATTTCAACGACGCGGTCGATATTCTGATCCCCGATTATCAGCGTTATCTCGCGGACCGTCTGAAGTAATATTGCACAGGTGGCAAACGCCACCTGTTTCTTACGGTTTTCTCGCCACCGGCACATCCAGATTTTTCAGTATTTCCACAAAGGGAGAGGGATTCTCTTTGTTAAACAGTGCCCATACCCGATGGCGTGCCCGGGTCAGCGCCACGTACATTAACCGCCGTTCTTCAGCGTCCGGGAAATCCTCAACCGGTGGCAGTAGCGCCTCTTCCATAATCGACTCCCGCGCCGCAGCCGGAAAACCATCACTTCCCTCCTGCAAGCCAACGATGATGACGTAATCCGCCTGTTGCCCTTTGCTGGCATGAATGGTCATAAAGTCGATTTGCAACTTCGGCCAGCGTGTTGCCGCTTTTTCCAGGCTGGCAGGCCTCATGTGATGGTAACGCGCCAGGATCAGAATGCGCTCTTCCGGTTTGGCATAACCAGAGAGCTTATCCAGCAAAGCGTCAAGTTGACTCTCATCCAATAACGTGACGGCTTTTTTGTCTCCATTGGTTAAGCTGTTTAGCGGCTTTTTCAGCTGGCCTGGGTTCTGCTGAATAAACCGGTTTGCCACCTCACCGATACGACTGTTAAAACGGTAAGTCGTGTCTAAATCACAGCGATCGCCTTCACCAAAGTTTTCATGGAAAGCGGTGGTGAGCGACATTTGCGCACCGCTGAATCGGTAAATCGCCTGCCAGTCATCACCAACGGCGAACAACGTCGTCTGACTGTTTTGCTTGCGTAATGCCGCTAACAACGCTGCCCGCTGCGGCGAGATATCCTGAAATTCATCAACCAGAATATGCTTCCACGGGCTGATAAAGCGACCTTTCTCCAGAATCACAATCGCCTGATGAATAAGGCCCGAAAAATCGACAGCGTTTTCTGCCTTCAGCGCACCTTTCCAGGCTTTTAATAACGGGGCCATCAACTTGATACGTTTACTGAACAGATCGCGAATCTCTTCGGGTGCACTGGCAATCATTTCTGCCTGTGCACCACCGTGCATCCGCATCAGACTTACCCAACGATCGAGGCGTGAGGCAAGACGACGCTGTAATTTTTCATCATCCCAGAAGTTACCTTCTGGCACTGACCACTGCATTTCTTCCGTCAGCCATTGCCGCCAGCCCTTCGCCTGCGCTTTCTTTTCGCTGCATTGCTTGCCCCACTCAGCAATAAAGAGTTCATGACGGGCAGCGGTATCATTTTCCAGTTTGCTGACTATCGGAACTTTTTTGCTGCCCTGCTGAATAATATGCAGCGCCAGCGCATGAAACGTGCGTGCGGTAATGTCTTCGGTATGTAGCCGTTCGCGAATACGCTCGTCCATCTCTTCAGCGGCTTTGCGACCAAACGCCAGCAATAAAATTTGCTCAGGGGACGCTTCACCACGCGCCAGCAACCAGCCAGCACGGGCCACCAGCACCGACGTTTTTCCGCTTCCTGCACCTGCCAGCACTAACAGAGAATGCTCGCCATTAACGACTGCCCGGGCCTGCGCCGGATTCAGCGGTGAAGACTCGACCTGGCGGAAAAAATCCGCATACTCGGTAAGCATGGCTTCGGTATACGCCTGGTTATGCTGCAACCGAGCGCTTTCAATATCTTTCAACCAGGCCTGACATTTACGCCACGCCTCACGGCAGTTATCGAATTCTTCCAGTCGGTTAACCGGCAACGGCAACGCCGACAAAGCCTGGCGGATTTGTTGCTGAACGCCAGAGGTTTGCTCACGCGTCAGCCATTTATTTTCTCCAGTGCGCGTGGCAATCAAATCCAGTTGCTGGCGTAAAACACCAGACGCAATTTCGCTCATCTCGCCACTCCACCGCCGCCAGTGAGCATCAAGATGATGGTAAAAACGCTGCGTCTCGCCCCATTCGGTACCGTGCAGACGCACCACTTTTTCGTCCGGCAGTACAAATTCCAGCTCGCCCCATACCAGACCGCGCTTACAGTGAATCGCCAGTAATTGATTGAAAGGAATAAGGTATTCGTGGCGATCGCCGGAGACTTTAATCCCGGCATTGAGGATCACCGCCCGATCGTAAGGGTGCTGTGCCAGACGTTTTCCAAGCGTTGTCGCTTTCAGTTCCATGACTCTGTAGATCCACACGAAATTATTTCTTATCAGTGTAACCGTCAGAGAAAACGTGCTCCAGCCCAAAAAAACGTTACAATTGCCGCCCATTACTGAAAACCACAGTAAAGCGAGGTTTTATGCGTACCGTTTTGAACATTCTGAACTTTGTGCTTGGCGGATTTGCCACCACTCTGGGCTGGCTGTTGGCGACTCTGGTCAGTATTGTGCTGATTTTTACCTTACCGCTGACACGATCCTGCTGGGAGATCACTAAACTGTCTCTGGTGCCTTATGGCAATGAAGCTATTCATGTCGATGAACTGAACCCGGCTGGCAAAAATGTGCTGCTGAATACTGGCGGTACGGTATTGAATATTTTCTGGCTGATTTTCTTTGGCTGGTGGTTATGCCTGATGCACATTGCAACGGGCATCGCACAATGTATTTCCATCATTGGCATTCCTGTCGGTATTGCGAACTTTAAAATTGCCGCTATTGCACTATGGCCGGTTGGTCGTCGCGTGGTATCGGTAGAAACAGCGCAAGCTGCGCGTGAAGCCAATGCACGTCGTCGTTTTGAATAATCCACTAATATGGCCTATATGCTAAGTCCTTTGCTCAAACGCTATACCTGGAACAGCGCCTGGCTGTATTACGCGCGTATTTTTATTGCGCTTTGTGGAACCACAGCGTTTCCGTGGTGGCTGGGTGATGTAAAACTGACGATTCCGCTGACGCTGGGGATGGTGGCAGCGGCGCTGACCGATCTCGATGACCGACTGGCGGGACGTTTGCGTAACCTCATCATTACGCTGTTCTGCTTTTTTATCGCCTCGGCCTCAGTAGAATTGCTGTTTCCCTGGCCCTGGCTATTTGCGATTGGCTTAACGCTCTCTACCAGCGGCTTCATTTTGCTCGGCGGTCTGGGTCAACGCTATGCAACAATTGCCTTCGGTGCATTGCTGATCGCCATTTACACAATGTTGGGAACATCACTGTATGAGCACTGGTATCAGCAGCCGATGTATCTGCTGGCCGGTGCCGTCTGGTACAACGTCCTGACACTTATTGGTCATCTGCTGTTCCCGGTCCGCCCGCTGCAGGACAACCTGGCGCGTTGCTATGAACAACTGGCGCGTTATCTTGAGCTCAAGTCGCGCATGTTTGATCCTGATATTGAAGATGAAAGCCAGGCACCGCTGTACGATTTGGCTCTCGCCAACGGTCAGCTGATGGCGACATTGAATCAGACGAAACTCTCGCTGCTGACCCGCTTACGTGGCGATCGTGGTCAACGGGGAACGCGTCGCACGCTGCATTATTACTTTGTCGCACAGGATATTCACGAGCGTGCCAGCTCTTCTCATATTCAGTATCAAACATTGCGTGAACATTTTCGCCACAGCGACGTGCTGTTCCGTTTTCAGCGGCTGATGTCGATGCAGGGCCAGGCGTGCCAGCAACTGTCACGCTGTATTTTGCTGCGTCAGCCTTATCAACATGATCCGCATTTTGAGCGCGCTTTTACGCATATTGATGCTGCCCTGGAGCGGATGCGCGATAACGGCGCGCCTGCCGATTTACTCAAAACACTGGGATTTTTGCTGAACAATTTACGCGCCATTGATGCCCAACTGGCAACAATTGAATCAGAACAGGCCCAGGCACTGCCCCATAATAATGACGAAAATGAGCTCGCTGATGACAGCCCGCACGGATTGAGTGATATCTGGCTGCGTCTTAGCCGTCACTTCACGCCGGAATCCGCCCTCTTCCGTCATGCGGTAAGAATGTCGCTGGTGTTGTGCTTCGGCTACGCCATCATTCAAATAACCGGAATGCATCACGGGTATTGGATCTTGCTGACAAGTTTGTTTGTCTGCCAGCCAAACTATAACGCCACGCGCCACCGCCTGAAGTTAAGGATTATTGGTACGCTGGTAGGTATCGCCATTGGCATTCCTGTGCTGTGGTTTGTGCCATCACTGGAAGGGCAGCTGGTGCTGCTGGTTATTACCGGCGTGCTATTTTTTGCCTTCCGTAACGTGCAATACGCTCATGCAACGATGTTCATCACACTTTTGGTGCTACTGTGTTTTAACTTACTGGGTGAAGGTTTTGAAGTAGCGTTACCTCGCGTAATCGATACGCTGATTGGTTGTGCCATTGCGTGGGCGGCAGTGAGCTACATCTGGCCTGACTGGCAGTTTCGCAATCTGCCGCGCATGCTCGAACGCGCCACAGAGGCCAACTGTCGCTATCTCGATGCCATACTGGAGCAATACCATCAGGGGCGTGATAACCGTCTGGCGTATCGTATTGCCCGCCGCGATGCACACAACCGTGATGCTGAACTGGCGTCGGTGGTATCAAATATGTCCAGCGAACCGAACGTTACCCCGCAAATTCGCGAAGCCGCGTTTCGGTTGCTGTGCCTTAACCATACGTTTACCAGCTATATCTCAGCCCTCGGTGCTCACCGGGAGCAGTTAACTAATCCTGAAATTCTGGCGTTTCTTGATGACGCAGTTTGCTATGTTGATGACGCGTTACATCATCAACCTGCTGATGAAGAACGCGTCAATCAGGCATTAGCTGGCCTGAAACAGCGGATGCAGCAACTTGAACCACGGGCAGACAGCAAAGAACCTCTGGTCGTACAACAAGTTGGGTTATTGATTGCATTACTGCCTGAGATTGGTCGTCTGCAACGCCAGATTACTCAAGTTCCGCAGGAAACTCCTGTTTCGGCGTAAGAGAGTCAGCCCATTCTGCAAGCTCCTGGCGGCGTGCCACCGGGAGCGCAGCTTCATGAATGCCGATAATGGCACCTTCAAGCATAAACAGAATCTTTTCTGTCACCAGACTGTTTTGCTGCCGCAGTCGCAACCAACACATTTTTGCCCCAAGTATACGTAACGCCCGTACATCCTTAATCCCCACCTCCCCGAGAATCGCTTCCAGATGAAAAGACATATTGGGCAAATCTTTCAGTCTTTCCCGGGTATTGCGCGTGCTTTTCTCTTTCAGCGCTGCATCGAGAGAATATTTCGACAGACGCACCAGCTTCAGTTGATTTCGCCATAGACTTTCATCAACCCGATAGTAATTGAGGGTAACGGATCGGCCACACTTTTTATATGTCAGCCAGACAGGCGGATGTTTTACACAGTACTGTGCACTTTGCTCACAAGCCCGAAGATACAACTCACCATTAGAAACCATCGCAAATACCGTGTCGTCAACGGTCAGGCTGTAACTACCAAACAATGATCGGTATTCAATTGTGCCCAACGTTGCCAGGTATTCTTGTGATTTATAGATCCGCTTATAGGAGAGGCTTTTCATAAAATTCCTTTTAAAATCATAACATAAAAGAATGATTCACATTAACGGATCCGTTAAATACGAAAATAGGCAACTTATTCTTAAGGGGCAAGATTAATTTATGTTTTCCCGTCACTAACGACAAAATTTGCGAGGCTCTTTCCGAAAATAGGGTTGATCTTTGTTGTCACTGGATGTACTGTACATCCATACAGTAACTCACAGGGGCTGGATTGATTATGTACACTTCAGGCTATGCACATCGTTCTTCGTCGTTCTCATCCGCAGCAAGTAAAATTGCGCGTGTCTCTACGGAAAACACTACAGCCGGGCTTATCAGTGAAGTTGTCTATCGCGAAGATCAGCCCATGATGACGCAACTTCTACTGTTGCCATTGTTACAGCAACTCGGTCAGCAATCGCGCTGGCAACTCTGGTTAACACCGCAACAAAAACTGAGTCGGGAATGGGTTCAGGCATCTGGGCTACCCTTAACGAAAGTAATGCAGATTAGCCAGCTCTCCCCTTGCCACACTGTGGAGTCAATGGTTCGCGCTTTACGCACGGGCAATTACAGTGTGGTGATCGGTTGGTTGGCAGATGATTTGACTGAAGAAGAGCATGCTGAACTTGTTGATGCGGCAAATGAAGGTAACGCGATGGGGTTTATTATGCGTCCGGTAAGCGCATCCTCTCACGCAACGAGACAACTTTCCGGGCTAAAAATTCACTCTAATTTGTATCATTAAGTAAATTTAGGATTAATCCTGGAACTTTTTTTGTCGCCCAGCCAATGCTTTCAGTCGTGACTAATTTTCCTTGCGGAGGCTTGTCTGAAGCGGTTTCCGCGTTTTTTTTCTGTAAATTGTCGCTGACAAAAAAGATTAAACGTACCTTATACAAGACTTTTTTTTCATATGCCTGACGGAGTTCACACTTGTAAGTTTTCAACTACGTTGTAGACTTTACATCGCCAGGGGTGCTCGGCATAAGCCGAAGATATCGGTAGAGTTAATATTGAGCAGATCCCCCGGTGAAGGATTTAACCGTGTTATCTCGTTGGAGATATTCATGGCGTATTTTGGATGATAACGAGGCGCAAAAAATGAAAAAGACAGCTATCGCGATTGCAGTGGCACTGGCTGGTTTCGCTACCGTAGCGCAGGCCGCTCCGAAAGATAACACCTGGTACACTGGTGCTAAACTGGGCTGGTCCCAGTACCATGACACTGGTTTTATTCCTAACAATGGTCCGACCCACGAAAACCAACTGGGTGCAGGTGCTTTTGGTGGTTACCAGGTTAACCCGTATGTTGGTTTTGAAATGGGTTACGACTGGTTAGGTCGTATGCCGTACAAAGGCGACAACATCAACGGCGCATACAAAGCTCAGGGCGTTCAGCTGACCGCTAAACTGGGTTACCCAATCACTGACGATCTGGACATCTACACTCGTCTGGGTGGTATGGTATGGCGTGCAGACACCAAGGCTAACGTACCTGGTGGCGCATCCTTTAAAGACCACGACACTGGCGTTTCTCCGGTTTTCGCAGGTGGTGTTGAGTACGCGATCACTCCTGAAATCGCTACCCGTCTGGAATACCAGTGGACCAACAACATCGGTGACGCAAACACCATCGGTACTCGTCCGGACAACGGTCTGCTGAGCCTGGGTGTTTCCTACCGTTTCGGTCAGGGCGAAGCAGCTCCGGTAGTTGCTCCGGCTCCAGCTCCGGCACCGGAAGTACAGACCAAGCACTTCACTCTGAAGTCTGACGTTCTGTTCAACTTCAACAAAGCAACCCTGAAACCGGAAGGTCAGGCTGCTCTGGATCAGCTGTACAGCCAGCTGAGCAACCTGGATCCGAAAGACGGTTCCGTAGTTGTTCTGGGTTACACTGACCGCATCGGTTCTGACGCTTACAACCAGGGTCTGTCCGAGCGCCGTGCTCAGTCTGTTGTTGATTACCTGATCTCCAAAGGTATCCCGGCAGACAAGATCTCCGCACGTGGTATGGGCGAATCCAACCCGGTTACTGGCAACACCTGCGACAACGTGAAACAGCGTGCTGCACTGATCGACTGCCTGGCTCCGGATCGTCGCGTAGAGATCGAAGTTAAAGGTATCAAAGACGTTGTAACTCAGCCGCAGGCTTAAGTTCTCGTCTGGTAAAAAACCCCGCTGCTGCGGGGTTTTTTTTTCACCTTTAGTAAATTGAACTGAGTTTCGTCAGTTATTCCTTACCCAGCAATGCCTGCAGATCCTGCTTCAAAGAAGACATTTTATTCGCGTATTTCTCTTTGTTTTCCGCATCTTCAATCAGCTGAACAATCGTTTCAGAAAGCGTTTTACCGCGACGCTGCGCAAGACCAGCCAGACGTTGCCAGACAATAAATTCCAGATCGATCGACTTTTTGCGCGTATGCTGGTGTTCCGCATTAAAATGGCGCTTCCGTCTGGCCCGAATGGTTTGCTTCATGCGATTGACCAGTTCCGGATTCATATGCTTGTCAATCCAGCCATTTACCAGCACGGGTTCATTTTCGAGCGAGAGCAACACATCGACGGCTTCCTGGGCGGCACTGGCTTCTATGTAACGGGTAATTAACTCCCCTTCGCGATGCTTCTTCACCAGATACTTCCATTTCCAACCGCTTTCAAGATTTTCAAGTTGTTGATATTTCATAGCGATCTCAATGTTACCGTGTAACTCTTTACAGAATATCAGCTTTTTAGGCCAGTGAAGAAAAGAATCTCCATCCTGTGAGCTTTAACGCCCATGCCATGAGTATTGTCGGTGCTTTCTACGTGTGCTGTAGTGCCGGTTACGGTATAATCGCGGCTTTGACAACAGACTAAAAAACATCAACTTTGACCATTACGAAACTTGCATGGCGTGACCTGGTTCCTGATACCGATAGCTATCAGGAAATATTTGCTCAGCCACATTTGATTGACGAAAACGATCCTTTATTCAGTGATACTCAACCGCGACTGCAATTTGCGCTGGAGCAGTTGCTGCATACGCGAGCATCCTCCTCTTTTATGCTGGCTAAGGCCCCGGAAGAGTATGAGTATCTGAATCTTATTGCCGATGCCGCGCGTACGCTACAAAGCGATGCAGGCCAACTGGTGGGCGATCACTATGAGGTTTCCGGCCACTCCATCCGCTTACGTCACGCAGTGAGTGCAGATGAAAATTTTGCGACTTTAACGCAAGTTGTCGCTGCCGACTGGGTAGAAGCGGAGCAACTCTTTGGCTGCCTGCGCCAGTTTAATGGCGACATTACCCTGCAGCCTGGTCTGGTGCATCAGGCAAATGGCGGTATTCTCATCGTCTCTTTGCGTACACTGCTGGCGCAACCTCTGCTGTGGATGCGGCTGAAAAATATCGTTAACCGCGAGCGTTTTGACTGGGTTGCGTTTGATGAGTCGCGCCCTCTCCCCGTCTCTGTGCCTTCGATGCCATTGAAGCTGAAAGTCATTCTGGTAGGCGAACGCGAATCATTGGCTGATTTCCAGGAGATGGAGCCAGAGCTTTCAGAGCAGGCTATTTATAGCGAATTTGAAGATACTCTGCAGATTGTCGATGCGGAGTCAGTAAGCCAGTGGTGTCGCTGGGTGACATTTACCGCCAGACATAATCACTTACCTGCCCCGGGAGCGGATGCCTGGCCGGTACTTATCCGCGAAGCAGCACGCTACACCGGTGAACAAGAAACACTTCCGCTTAGCCCGCAGTGGATCCTCCGCCAGTGTAAAGAGGTCGCCTCCCTGTGTGATGGCGACACCTTCTCCGGCGAGCAGCTAAACTTAATGCTGCAGCAGCGTGAATGGCGCGAAGGTTTCCTCGCTGAACGTATGCAGGATGAGATCCTTCAGGAGCAAATCCTGATTGAAACCGAAGGCGAACGCATCGGGCAAATTAACGCCCTTTCGGTCATTGAATTTCCGGGTCATCCACGCGCTTTTGGCGAACCTTCTCGCATTAGCTGCGTTGTGCATATTGGCGATGGTGAATTCACCGACATCGAACGCAAAGCGGAGCTTGGCGGCAATATCCATGCGAAAGGAATGATGATCATGCAGGCGTTCCTGATGTCGGAACTACAGCTTGAGCAACAGATCCCCTTCTCAGCATCGCTGACATTTGAGCAGTCATACAGTGAAGTTGATGGAGATAGTGCCTCGATGGCTGAACTCTGCGCCCTGATAAGCGCCCTCGCTGATGTGCCGGTGAATCAGAGTATCGCTATCACAGGTTCAGTCGATCAGTTCGGTCGCGCCCAGCCGGTCGGTGGTTTAAATGAGAAAATCGAAGGCTTCTTTGCTATTTGCCAGCAACGTGAGTTAACGGGTAAACAAGGTGTCATTATCCCCACAGCTAACGTTCGCCATTTAAGTCTTCACAGTGAACTGGTGAAAGCGGTAGAAGAAGGCAAATTCACCATCTGGGCAGTAGACGATGTGACTGACGCACTGCCGTTATTATTAAATCTGGTGTGGGATGGCGAAGGCCAAACGACGCTGATGCAAACCATCCAGGAACGTATCGCGCAAGCATCGCAACAGGAAGGACGTCACCGTTTTCCATGGCCATTACGTTGGCTGAACTGGTTTATTCCGAACTGATCGGACTTGTTCAGCGTACACGTGTTAGCTATCCTGCGTGCTTCAATAAAATAAGGCTTACAGAGAACATGGTAGATAAACGCGAATCCTATACAAAAGAAGACCTTCTTGCCTCTGGTCGCGGTGAACTGTTTGGCGCTAAAGGCCCGCAATTGCCAGCACCGAACATGCTAATGATGGACCGTGTGGTCAAAATGACCGAAACGGGTGGTAACTTCGACAAAGGGTATGTTGAAGCAGAACTGGATATCAATCCGGATCTGTGGTTCTTCGGATGCCACTTCATTGGCGATCCGGTTATGCCGGGATGCCTGGGCTTGGACGCAATGTGGCAGCTGGTAGGGTTCTACCTCGGCTGGCTGGGCGGCGAAGGTAAAGGCCGCGCGCTGGGCGTTGGCGAAGTGAAATTCACTGGTCAGGTACTGCCGACAGCGAAAAAAGTGACCTACCGTATTCACTTTAAACGCATTGTTAATCGTCGTCTGATTATGGGTCTGGCAGATGGCGAAGTGCTGGTTGATGGTCGTCTGATCTATACCGCCAGCGACCTGAAAGTCGGTCTGTTCCAGGATACGTCTGCCTTCTGATTATCATCAGACAGAGTATCAAAAGGCGAAACCTCCGCAATGCGGAGGTTTCTTTTTAAAGAGACAGAATCAGGCCATTACTACCCTGTCCGCCATGGCTTCTCGCCAGCCTCCCAGCCATTGTGACCTTTGATTCAGCGTCTGATAGGGACACATTTCTTTTGAGCGTCCGGCGATGCCGGCCTGATAACCACGTTGATGTGCCCGTTCCAGGCGATCTCGTTTTTGTCTCTTCATGCCTCGTTTCCCTCATACTGGTTTCTGGTGGAAAAGAAAACAGTGATTACTAAATGTGCAATCACAGTTAAGCAATACCGCGAATCATAACTGCCGTCAATGCGCAAAATTCACGCCACTGTCATATTTGTGAGCTACACGGGCATGTCGGTTGTACAAAAAATGTGAAGAGGAACAAATTTTTCCGCACGTTAGAAACAAAAAAACCGCCTCAGGCAACATACCGGAGACGGTTATATTTACAAATCTTTATAATTAAGGTAGACGCTTTATCTCTTGTGCAATAGAAGCGGCTTCCTGACTCCAGACACCGGCCAGCACTTTAACCATCTCATCGTAACCATCCTGAGTTTGCACTCCTTCCAGACGGAACGGACGTTTGATCAGTTGTCCCTGGTGGTTCAACAGCCACTCACCACTGACAATGACCTTGCCATCATAGCGACCGTTAAACTCCGTTACGGTAACATTGAGCGTGTCCTGGGCGCTTCCCAGAGGCTGGGAGGCAACCACCCAGCCGGGCAGTTGCGTGCTCAGGTTGGCTACCAGGGTGTTGCGCAACTGTTGATCCAACGGGCTGGCCCACAAGTTGTTGTTGGCAATCACATACTTCACATCACTGGTTTGATAAACCACACCATTCCCCGCCAGATAGTCAGGTACAGCGACCTGCTCTACCCATAACAGGCGATTGCCCTGGCTGGCGGTACTTTGTGTACCGCTCTGCACCACAGGTAACTGGTAATAGTTTTTATTAATTTCGCCGGAGCTGCATCCGGCCAGCCACAGTGCTGCAATCGTCACTAGCCACTTTTTCATTGTTTCGCCCTCTTCGGCTCTGGATCTTTTTTGTCCTTCGCTTCAAATACCAGCGCGTTACTCTTCTCATTGAGCGTTTTCAGCACCGGTTGCAGTTCTCGCAACACCTGATCAAGGCGCTGCATATCCGCCACCATCTTGTTGTAGGCTGCGGAGCCAGGCTGGAAGCCCTGCATGCTGCGATTCAATTCACGCAACGTTGACTGCATATCCGTCGGCAACTGCTGCATCGACTGGCTGGCGAGGATCTTGTTCATGCTATCCAGCGTCGTTTGCAGGTTTTTCATTGTGCGCTGACTTTCAGAAAGCGTACTGGTTGCCTGTTCAATCATCGGATTCAATGGCAGTTTGTTGATCTTATCCAACGCTTCCATCAGTCGTTGCTGGATTTGCGCCAGGCCGCCGCTAACGGTCGGGATAATCTGATAACCATTAAATTCACGAATACCGGTTATTGCAGGCGTATTTGGATAGAAATCGAGATCAACATACAGTGCGCCAGTGACCAGGTTTCCGGTTTTCAGCGATCCGCGTAAACCACGTTTCAACAATTCGCCAAGGTGCTCAACAACATCCGCATTTTCGCCAAGCTGCATTTTCAGCCGCTCTGGCTCGATACGAATCAGCACCGGAATACGGTAATCATCGTTAAATGTCTGACGCATATTCGGCGCAAAGAATGGCACTTTGCTTACGGTACCCAGGCGAATACCCCGGAATTCTACCGGAGCTCCCGGTTGCAGACCGCGTACCGAATCTTTAAAGAACATCAGATAATCAATGTGATCGGTGTACAACGAATCCTGAATGCTCTTCTGATCATCATACAAAACGAAAGCTGTTTTCGGTGCCACTGGCTGCCCTAAATCCAGACCTTCCGGCACATCAAAGCTGACACCGCCACTCAGCAGCGTTGTCAATGAGCCCATCTCCACACGCATTCCCGCTGACGTCAGATCAACCGCAATGCCACTATCTTTCCAGAAGCGAACATTGCTGGTCACCAGTCGGTCATAAGGTGCATTGATGAACAGTTGATAACTGATATTGCGTTTTTGCGTATCGAAGGTGCTGGTTTCAACCGAACCTACCCGATAGCCACGGAACAGCACCGGATCTCCTGGCGAGAGCTGCCCGGCTTTTTTGCTATCGAGAATCACACGGATACCTTTCGCATCAGGCGGGGCCAACGGTGGCGAGTCCAGCAAATCGTATTTATCCATTTTGCTGCCTTTCGCGCCTGGCTGCAGTTCGATATAAACCCCAGACAGCAGGGTTCCCAGACCGCTAATCCCTTCTCGACCAATCTGCGGTTTCACCACCCAAAAGACGGTATCTTTATGCAGCAATTTTTCCATACCGGAATTCAGCCGCGCTTTGATTTCAACGTGTGTCAAATCATCAGCGAGTGTGGCGCTTTCAACCACGCCGACGTCAACGCTACGGCTTTTAATGGTGGTTTTGCCACCTTCAATTCCTTCCGCATTCGCGGTGATCAAGGTCACTTCCGGTCCCTGATGGCTGTAATGATAAAAAAGAACCCAGGCCCCAATGAGCGCCGTGACGATAGGAAATATCCACACGGGAGACCAGTTCTTCACTTTCTGGATTTTGGCTTCCCCATTATTAGATTCCATACTGTCAGGACTCCTCATGCTCTGATTCAGGTTGACGATCCCACGACAAACGCGGGTCAAACGTCATAGCAGAAAACATTGTCATTATGACGACTAAAGCAAACATTAATGCACCCATTGCCGGATAAATACTCATTAAACCTCCCATACGCACCAGCGCCGAGAGCACCGCGATAACGAAAACGTCAATCATCGACCAGCGGCCTACAAACTCAACAACTTCATAAATCAAATGCATTCTTTCACTGTCGCGCTTGCCATGCCCTTTGGCATCCCAACACAGCCACGCGATGGCGATCATCTTTAACGTTGGCACCATAATACTGGCCAGAAAGATCACCGCAGCGACGGGATAAGAGCCTTCGCTCCATAACAGGATGACCCCAGCGAGAATCGTCGATGGCATCTTCGAGCCTAATAAATCCGTCACCATGATGGGCAAAATATTAGCCGGAAGATACAGCATGATGGACGTAACAAGCAGCGCGAGTGTCCATTGCAGGCTGTTTCTACGTCGAACGTACCCTTTAGTACCACAGCGCGGGCACACGGGTTCATCAGCAGGAAGGATTGCCGTACAACAGGAGCACGAACGCAGCCCCTGACGTATCCCCGTGACGCCTGGTTTTAGCGGCTGGCGCAGTTCTGGCATCGGGGCGATATCGTCCCATAACCAGCGACGATCAACGCACTGAAAAGCGCGCAGTTGCAGGACACAAAATAAACACCAGGGGAGAAAGCTGCTGCCTACCCCAATGCTGCCGTAAGCCATCAGTTTAACGAAACTGACCAGCACACCCGCGAGGAAAATCTCCGCCATTCCCCAGGTTTTGAGTTGAAAAAGCACCCGTGCCAGTTGCTCTTTTAAACGGACCGATAATTCCGCGCGATTCACCAGTAACAGAATGGTTATCAGACAAAACGCGGGAACCAGTTGCACAAACAACAGGAAAAAGGTGCCGAGGCTGGCGTAGTCCTCAGAAAAAAGCACGCCGGGAATTTCCAGTAATGTAATTTCACTGGTAACTCCTGCAACGTTCATATTCACAAAAGGAAACAAGTTGGACAGCAACAGCATGAACAGTGCAGCCAACGCATAGGCGGTAGGACGCTGCCGAGGGGCATCCCACGCCACGGTTAACGTTGTGCCACACCGGGGACATGCCGCTTTCTGACCATGCTCAAGGCGCGGTAACGCCACCAGCATGTCACACTGCGAGCACAGGATGTGCTTCGCGGCATGATGATGTTCGCACATTGGTACTCCTTAATGATGCGCTATTTTACAGATGACTAACAAAGTGTTGGTTTTCATGCCTGATAAACCCAGTTCATCAGGCAATTCTACCGTTGTCAGCTGTCTCTGTTTAAATCGACTATTTTGCGATCAGCCACCATTTTTTAACGCTTCAAGATACTCCCAGCGTTCAAAGGCTTGCTCCAGTTCCTGTTCTGCGGCAGCCATATCAGCGAGCACTTTTTGCGTCTGCTCATGCGGCTGACTGAAGAAGGAAGCATCCGCCACCTGCGTCTGTAGGGCTTCCAGCTTCGCCTCCAGATCTTCGAGCAATTGCGGTAGCTGCTCCAGTTCGCGCTGCAATTTATAGCTTAGTTTGCTACTGCTGCGTTTTACAGTTTCTGCTTTTGGCGCAGCGGCTTCTTCGTTTTTTTTCACCGCAGGTTGTTTAAGCGCCACATACTGTTCTTGCTGACCACGGGCATCATGATAACCGCCGACATAACGACCAATTTTACCGCCGCCTTCGAAGATCCAGCATTCTGTAACGGTGTTATCGACAAACTGACGATCGTGGCTTACCAGCAATACCGTGCCCTGGTAGCTGTCGATCAGTTCTTCCAGCAGTTCCAGCGTTTCGACATCAAGATCGTTGGTCGGTTCGTCAAGAATCAATAAGTTGCTTGGTTTGAGGAATAAACGCGCCAGCAGCAAGCGGTTCCGCTCACCGCCAGAAAGCGCACGTACTGGCGTCATCGCCCGTTTCGGATGGAACAGGAAGTCCTGCAAATAGCCCAAAACGTGGCGTGGCTTGCCGTTAACCATCACCTCTTGCTTACCTTCGGCAAGGTTATCCATCACCGTTTTATCGGGATCCAGTTCCGCGCGGTGCTGATCGAAATAAGCCACTTCCAGTTTGGTGCCAACGTGAATACGCCCGCTGTCCGCTTGAAGCTGACCGAGCATCAGTTTCAGCAGCGTGGTTTTGCCGCAGCCATTCGGCCCAATCAGGGCAATTTTGTCGCCACGTAGAACCTGGGCAGAAAAATCTTTCACCAGTTGCTTTCCGTCAACCTGGTAGCAAACGTCTTCCATTTCGAAAACGATCTTACCGGAGCGGCTGGCCTCTTCCACCTGCATCTTTGCGGTACCCATCACTTCGCGACGTTCGCCACGCTCGCGACGCATTGCTTTCAGGGCGCGTACGCGGCCTTCATTACGGGTACGGCGTGCTTTGATCCCCTGGCGGATCCACACCTCTTCCTGCGCCAGTTTGCGATCGAACTCGGCATTTTGTAGTTCTTCCACGCGCAGGGCTTCTTCTTTTTCCAGCAGGTACTGGTCGTAATTCCCTGGATAGGTCACCAGCTTGCCGCGATCGAGATCAACAATACGCGTCGCCATATTGCGGATAAACGAGCGGTCGTGGGAGATGAAAATAATCGTCCCATTGAAGGTTTTGAGGAACCCTTCCAGCCAGTCGATGGTTTCGATATCCAGGTGGTTAGTCGGTTCGTCGAGCAGCAATACGCGCGGATTGCTCACCAGCGCGCGTCCTAATGCCGCTTTACGCAACCAGCCGCCGGAAAGCGACGACAGAGCAACATTAGGATCTAACCCCAGTTGCGCCAGCACTTCGTTGATGCGGTTTTCCAGCTGCCACAGGTTGTGGTGATCCAGCTGTTCCTGAACCTTCGCCAGTTCGTTGAGATTTTTCTCGCTCGGGTCGTTCATCACCAGGCGCGAAATATCGTGATAGCGTTTCAGGTATTCCGCTTGTTCTTCAATGCCTTCGGCAACGAAATCATAAACACTACCCTCAACGTTACGCGGCGGATCCTGTTGCAGACGCGCTACAATCAAATCCTGCTCGTAAATAATGCGACCGTCATCCAGCCCTTGTTCACGGTTGAGGATTTTCATTAACGTCGATTTGCCTGCGCCGTTGCGGCCCACCAGACAAACACGTTCGTTATCTTCGATATGCAGTTCTGCGTTATCGAGAAGCGGCGCGTCGCTGAACGACAGCCATGCGCCATGCATACTGATTAATGACATTACTATTCCTTTCAGGCTGCGGTAATCAGCCAGCAGTTGTGGATCTGGCGGTTACGGGCGAAATCCTGGGAGAGCGTTTTTTGCGTAATTTCTTGTGCTTTCAGTCCCAGTTTTGCCAGGCCGTCGAGATCCATACGGAAGCCACGTTTGTTGTTCGAGAACATGATCGTCCCACCTGCACGCAGCAGACGTTTCAAATCTTTCATCAGCGCCAGATGATCGCGCTGAACATCAAACGCATCTTCCATTCGTTTTGAGTTAGAGAAGGTTGGCGGATCGATAAAGATCAGATCGAACTGTTCATTTGCCTCACGCAGCCACGCCAGGCAATCGGCCTGAATCAGGCGATGCGCACGCCCGGTCAGGCCATTCAAACGCAGGTTGCGTTCTGCCCACTCCAGATAAGTACGCGACATATCCACGGTGGTGGTGCTGCGTGCACCGCCTAATCCCGCATGCACGGTGGCGCTGCCGGTATAAGAGAACAGGTTGAGGAAATCTTTGCCTTTGCTCATCTGACCGAGCATACGACGGGCGATACGGTGATCGAGAAACAGACCGGTATCGAGGTAATCCGTCAGGTTCACCCACAAGTGAGCGTTATATTCGGTAACTTCAAGAAACTCGCCCTTCTCGCCCAGTTTCTGGTACTGATTTTTGCCCTTCTGGCGTTCACGGGTTTTCAGCACCAGTTTGTTTGGCGCAATCCCCAGTACCGAAATGGTTGCAGCGATAATATCGAACAGACGCTGACGCGCTTTGTGAGCATCAATAGTTTTTGGCGGCGCATACTCCTGCACCACCACCCAGTCGGCATAACGGTCAACGGCAACGTTATATTCCGGTAGATCGGCGTCATACAGGCGGTAACATTCAATTCCTTCCTGGCGAGCCCACTTCTCGAATTTTTTGAGGTTCTTACGCAGGCGGTTGGCGTAGTCTTCCGCTACCATCGCCGGTTTGCTGTCTGGAGTGCTTTCGGCAACGTGGTAATTTTTCTGTACGCAGTCCAGCGGGCCGTTTTTCGCCTTGTACTGTTTGTCTGCACGCAGCTGCAAGCAGCTGAGCAGATCCGGCGAGGCGCTAAACAAAGAGAGATTCCAGCCACCGAACTGGTTTTTCATGATTCGGCCCAGCAGACTATGCAGCGCAATCAGCGCCGGTTCGCTGTCCAGACGTTCCCCGTATGGCGGGTTGCTCAACACTGTACCGTACGGCCCTTTCGGCAGCGGATTGGTCAGTTGCGCGACATCTTTCACCTCAAAGGTGATCAGTTCACCAATCCCCGCAAGACGGGCGTTAGTGCGCGCACGTTGAATCACCCGTGCGTCGCTGTCCGAACCGTAAAAATGAGAGCTATACTCAGCCAGGCCTTTACGGGCACGAGTTTGCGCTTCCGCTTTCACTTCCTGCCAGATAGCTTCATCATGCTGCGCCCAGCCGCTAAAGCCCCAACGCCCACGGTGCAAGCCTGGTGCGCGATCGGTCGCCAGCATCGCCGCTTCAATCAGCAACGTACCGGAACCACACATCGGATCGAGCAGCGGTGTTCCTGGCTGCCAGCCGGATCGCATCACAATAGCGGCTGCCAGGGTTTCTTTGATCGGCGCAATACCAGCACGATCGCGATAGCCACGCAGATGTAAACCATCACCACTCAGATCAAGAGCGATACTGGCGGTTTCTTTATGCAGCCAGACGTTAACGCGGATATCCGGCGCATCGCGATCAACATTTGGACGCGGCAGATTTTTCCGCGTGAAAGCATCGACGATCGCGTCTTTCACTTTCATCGCGCCGTACTGACTGTTGCGGATGGTGTCATTCAAACCACTGAAGTGGACAGCGAAGGTCGCGCCAGGATTAAACATCTCTGTCCAGTTGATCGCCTGAACACCGAGATAGAGGTCTAAATCGCTGTAAACCTTACACTCGCCCAGCGGCAACATAATACGCGAGGCCAGGCGGCTCCACATCAGGCTCTGGTAAACAAGCCGTGTGTCGCCCTTGAAATGGACCCCACCCTGAACCACCTGGCATTCAACGGCCCCCAGGTTTTCCAGTTCAGTTTTTAACAGCTCTTCCAGCCCACGGGCCGTACTGGCAAACAGAGAATTCATATCGTCACTTTTACTCTAAGAGCCTACCGCAGTAGGCGTAATTGTTGCAGTCAGTCTGGACATGGACAGCGCGGAGAAACCGGAGCGTACACAAGTACGTGAGGATTTCGAGCACAACCCAGGGCCAAACTGACAAATAAAATAGCCTAATGGGACAGGCGCTAAGAAAATTGTTGCGCATTATAGCTAATAAGCGCGTCATGTCATAAAGTTGAGGGCTTATTTTCATTTGAGGACCGCACCGTGGCGACATTAACCCGGCTTTTTATTCATCCTGTTAAATCGATGCGCGGCATTGGTCTTACACATGCTCTGGCTGATGTCAGTGGTCTGGCCTTCGATCGCATCTTTATGATCACGGAACCTGACGGTACGTTTATTACCGCTCGCCAGTTTCCCCAGATGGTACGGTTTACTCCTTCACCTGTGCATGATGGCTTGCATCTCACCGCACCAGATGGCAGTAGCGCATATGTTCGTTTTGCTGATTTCGCCACACAAGACGCACCAACCGAAGTTTGGGGCACACATTTTACCGCGCGAATTGCGCCAGACGCGATCAACAAATGGCTAAGTGGATTTTTCTCCCGCGAAGTGCAATTACGCTGGGTGGGGCCACAAATGACCCGGCGCGTGAAACGCCACAACACTGTACCTCTGTCATTTGCTGATGGCTATCCTTACCTTCTTGCTAACGAAGCCTCGTTACGTGATCTCCAACAACGTTGTCCGGCCAGTGTAAAAATGGAGCAATTCCGCCCCAATCTGGTGGTTTCCGGCGCGTCAGCCTGGGAAGAAGATCGCTGGAAAGTGATTCGCATTGGTGATGTGGTGTTTGATGTGGTTAAACCTTGTAGCCGCTGTATTTTCACCACCGTCAGCCCAGAAAAAGGGCAAAAACATCCGGCAGGCGAACCATTAAAAACATTGCAATCTTTCCGCACTGCCCAGGATAACGGCGATGTCGATTTTGGTCAGAATTTAATTGCCCGTAATAGCGGCGTGATTCGCGTTGGCGATGAGGTGGAAATTCTGGCAACGGCTCCGGCAAAAATTTACGGCGCAGCTGCCGCTGATGATACCGCCAACATCACGCAACAACCGGACGCAAATGTAGATATTGACTGGCAGGGACAGGCATTTCGTGGAAATAACCAACAGGTGTTGCTGGAGCAATTAGAAAATCAGGGAATTCGTATCCCTTATTCTTGCCGCGCGGGCATTTGTGGAAGTTGCCGTGTTCAGCTTTTAGAAGGCGAAGTCACGCCGCTGAAAAAATCAGCAATGGGCGATGATGGCACCATTCTTTGCTGTAGCTGTGTACCGAAGACTGCACTTAAGTTGGCGCGTTAGACTGCCTGTTCGAGGCTGAAGCTGTCAACATTAACCTGCGGTTTCAGCCTGTCGTTCATGATTTTAATGGCGTCGCCCAACTGCATCGCGCGACCCGCAATAACAACGCAGGGTTGTGCCAGCAGGCATAGTGCGGCATTTTCGCCAGATTCAACGACCAGCAAATTGACCTGCTCGTGAGTATCGCTCAACCAAACGCAGGCCGCATCGCCCGGCATGGGCACCCACATTTCACCATGGGAAACAAAATGCCAGCTTTTCGGCATTTGCGGTTTGAGATAGCGAATTGCTACCAGTGCATTCAGCACCAGTTCGGCTTTTTGTTCTTTAGATAAATTAAAATCGCGGCACTTTTCTTCAAAAGAGAAATAGAGCGCGGCGTCGTCAACGCAAAAGCCTGCGGGAGAAAAGGCATCTGGAGTCAACATCTTGCGCGCAAAACGTGAGCGAAATAGCATACCATTGGCTAAATCGAGCATCATTCGATCGTGCTCTTCATCGTAATACCAACGCCAGTTATCGTCTGGTTTAATTCGCATCTGCCTCTCCCCTACCCTATAAAACCGCAGCAACACAATCCATTGTCGCTTCGCTTAATAACCTCAACAATAAAAGTACAAAATGTCTAAATAAGCAACAGCGATGAATATAAAACAACCAGGGCTGAAAATAAAGCCCTGATTATCTTATAAAGAGGAATTCGAAGAAATAATTAGATATGGGTAACGATTTCTTTAATCAGCGGCGGACCTTTAAAAATAAAACCAGAATAAATTTGCACCAGTGAGGCACCCGCAGCAATCTTTTCACGCGCAGCGATAACCGAGTCGATGCCGCCAACACCGATGATCGGTAAGCGACCGTTTAATTCCAGTGACAAGCGGCGAATAATTTCGGTGCTTTTTAACTGAAGCGGACGACCACTTAAGCCACCGGTTTGATCGCAATTTTTCATTCCCTGAACCAGAGAACGATCGAGTGTGGTATTGGTTGCAATAACGCCATCAATATTATGGCGAACTAAACTATCGGCAACCTGGATCAATTCTTCTTCAGAAAGATCCGGCGCGATCTTCACTGCGATCGGCACATATTTATGGTGCATCGCTTGCAAATCATTTTGCTTATTTTTAATCGCGGTTAAGAGATCATCCAGCGCTTCACCATATTGCAGCGTGCGTAATCCTGGGGTATTCGGCGATGAAATATTGATGGCGATATATCCCGCATAGGCATAGATTTTTTCCATACAAATCAGATAGTCATCTTTGCCCTGCTCCACTGGCGTATCTTTATTTTTGCCGATGTTAATACCCAGGACGCCGTCATAATGGGCCTTTTTTACGTTCTCTACGAGGTTATCAACGCCAAGATTATTAAAGCCCATACGGTTGATCAAACCTTCGGCATCTACCAGACGAAAGAGACGCGGCTTGTCATTACCTGGCTGTGGACGTGGCGTGACGGTACCGATCTCGATCGATCCAAATCCCATCGCGCCTAACGCGTCAATGCACTCCCCGTCTTTATCAAGACCGGCTGCCAGACCAAGCGGATTTTTAAACGTCAGGCCCATGCAGTTAACAGGTTTCGCAGGCACTTTCTGCCGCACCAGTGCTTCAAACGGCGTTCCTGTAATACGGCGTAATTGCTGAAAAGTAAACTCATGAGCGCGCTCTGGATCGAGCTGGAAAAGGGCTTTACGAACGAAGGGGTAGTACATGAACTCTCCTGGATTCCCGGTGTGCAAACCGGGGGCGTATTATGTGCGAGTTCGGACCAAAAGGGAATTGACCTGCGGCAAAAAAAACGCAAACGTTTTCCGAACCTGTTTCAGGGCAGATTTTGCTCCTTCTTTGCACTCAACCCGCCGTAATCATTTATCGCCCGCCAGGCGACATGACACGGTGCGATTGCCTGACACCAGCTTGTCTGACGCTGGCTTTTAGGCGGCACAACTCCCGCATTACTTAACGCTTTACCATTTACGCTCACCTGAATCAGGTTAATGTAGTAAGGCGTTGGGTTAGTGAGTTGTACACCCTGCGAATTCCGTGTCCAGCGTAATTGTTGATAAGCTTCCAGCGGGTCGCCCGGCAAACCTTCGGGTCGCCAGAACAGTTTAAATACCGAGCGCATCGCCACTTTTACGCTCTGATTTTCAACTTTGCCGGATGGCACGCTGGCAATGCTTAACTCAAATAGCGTTTCGCGATCCACAGGCAAGATGTCGCTTTCCGTTCTCAGCAAGCGCAACGTGCCTGTAGTACCGGGCTTCAGGAGAATAAGTGGCGGAGCGGCCAGTAATAGTGCTGGCACTGTCGACACTTCCCCCCCGGCCCAACGCGTTGGGCGATTGATTTTGCTGTTAATAAGCCAGGATTCCTGACTGGTATTAGTCAGTAAAATAGATATCGATTCTCTGTCTGCCGGAAAGATAAATCGCGTTCCGCCGACCACCACTCCTGCCTGCAATTCACCCGCCACCAGCAGCGATAAAACGGCGAAAATCAAGAGCGCTAATCTGTTCCACGTATTAGTCATAATGAAGTACAAATGTCGCGCTGGCATTCACTTTACCCGACTGCACATCGCTATTGACAGGTCGCAATTGCGCATAAAAAGTTAATAGCACCTTACCGCTATGTAGGCTGTAGTCTTTACTCGCCTGGTTAAGCGGAATCAATATCTTCGCATCATCCAGAATCGCAATTGCCAGCCCACTGGCTGCATCCGTACCACTTTCAATGGACAGCATTTCGCTCTGCACTCCGTCGGGGGTTCCTGAAAAGGTGACGTCAACCGTGCTGACATCTGTTCCGCAATCCTGCAAATTAATGATGAAAGATTTCTCCGGGCCATAATTCCCATGAAAAAAACGTGTCAGCGAGACATCGCCTAACTGCACATTGATTTGCTTGCTATCCTGTGCCAGCACGCATGTATTACGGCGAAACGATCCGCTAATGTTGACCGTGCCATCATGGGCAAATAGCTCACAGCCCCCCGTTAATCCCAGTAAGAACAGAATCCAGATTATCCGTTTCAACATCACTCCTTCACTGGTAAACCAGATCAAAATAGAGAACCGCCGTCGCATTACCGCCCGTTGCTCCCGCCTTTGTGGACTTATAACGAAGTTGATATTTGAGTGTGTTATCCCCGGCTTTTAAGGGCGTAAGAGGCTGGACCTGATTGAGCGGGATTTCTTGCTGACTTTGCGCATCAAGAATTTGCACGGCAATCCCCGTTGCCATACCACCGCTTCCGCCTGTGTCAGTTAGTTTGAGCAGTGTCGGCGCAAGGGTGTCAGCCTCGCCGCTAAAAAGGACGTCCGCGCCAGTAATACCAGCGGCACAACCGGTGATATCGATATTCAAATCAGCAGCAGTGCTTACGGTATTCGCAGCCTGAAAATCACTGATATTAAAATCACCAATATGAATATTTTGTAATGCACTTTTGGTGGCGACATCACAGCCCTGATCGACCACATTCCCATAAATATGCATACTAACTTGTTCAGGCCCAGCCATCCCGACATGGATGTTAAGAATGCTAAAGAACAAGATAACGCACTGAAATATCGTTTTTTTCTTCATACGTTCACGCGTTAATCAAAATTTATTCTCACCGTTGCCGTGGCTTCAAATCGCCCGGTTTCTGGTGGTACACCTGTCGTGCTGACTGGATAGACATTCATTCGCGCGATACTGTCTGCATCATCAGGAATAGAGAGCGGTAATGTTCCACCAGCAGGGGAAATAATGTTGTTCTGGCTATCGGTCACCACCACGCCCACGCCAGGACGTGACGTCTTAATCGCCTGGGGATAGCTGGGGTCTGTGGTTGCCGTCAAACTCAGGTTGACGTTAACTAACCCCGCGTTTCCCGTGTTACACCTGACTGGAATTGCAAGTTCTGCCGTTCTGGCCCCAAGAGGCTTATGCCCTACAACACGAAAGTTAGCCGCAAATACGTCGCCCAGATCGACCTCGATTGTTTCTCCGGCATTGACGGAACATGAGCCAAGTGAATTGATAGTACCAGACAGGTAATACACTAAAACCGGTGTACCTGTAGTCGTGCAGGAATCACCTGCGGGTATGTTGTAGCATTCAAATAATCGCGCCAGCGCCATAGGAGGAATGACGACCGAACCAACGAACGGCTGCAATATTTTCAGGGAAAAGCTACCGCTATTACCGCTAGCCCCCTGGCCACCTAAACGTTGACCGCCGGGATCGCAAATATGCCATCGTGTATCTGCTCCTGTGCCCACGTTTTCGAAAGGAACCGCAGTAGGAGAACTGCCTTTAACCTGCAATAAAACTTTGGCGGCAAGATAGTCATTAATTTTGTACCAGTTGTCGCCTAAATAGACTAACGGTGAATCCGCGGCGAATGCCCATCGGCCACTTCTGACATTGTCTTTATCGCAATCACAGGAAACATAATAATCATTCGATTCGTTCCACTGATAAAATTTGTCTTTAACTACTCCAGCCGTATTTTCTTCTTCCTCCAGGGTTTTAACGCCAAAATTGACGCCAATATACGGATTCCCCTGAGTGGTATGACACTGCCCGCTATAAGCAGCAGTTTGAGCGCACCATAGCATTAAGACGGCGGCAAAAAATAGTCGTAGTAATAACACGCATTTTTCTCCAAAGATTATCTGCATATGGCATCCATTCGCGTAATCGCAGAGTTAATTTGTTGTTCGGTAAGCTGGTAACTGATATGACAAATTTGATCGGGAGCTTCGCCCCAGCGTACAGTTATCGCTCCCTGAGCGGGCAAACCGGACATATAGAGCGAGCCATCATCATCAATAATGCCGCTATTAGTCTGTACGCCGTCCAGCGTCGCTATCGCGCCAAAACGCAGCGGTATACCCTGCTTTGATGTTTTCATTAATACCCTTGCTCCCGCATGGGCATTGAACTCCGCCAGAACCAACGCCCCTTTGGTGGGAACCACGTTGACTACTGCATTTTCAAGATCCACGTTACGTTTTAACGATGCCGCATCAAGTGCGATTCGATTTTCCCGATAAGAAGTGGCATAGGGGACAACGGTATATCCGCGCCAGTCAGTTTTCAGCCCGGTGCTGTTCGCCACACGAGTATTCTCTGCGCCTGGTGCTGCAATCAGCACGTTAGTTTCCCCCAGCGATTGCCCCAGGGTAATGCCCTGTGAATGGGCAACTAAACTGCCTGAAAGAGCGTAGTTCAGTTGTTGTTGACTGCCGTTATCGCTGTAGTTGTAGCCCACTCGGGCATCTGCAAACGCCCCTTTGTAGTCCATGCTGGCGCTACCATTAGCCGTTTTCCCCTCGCTGTTATATCCCTGTTGCACGCTGTAGCTCAGGTTACCGTCATCGAGTAGTGTCTCCGTTAAACCCAGGTTTTGTGTAGTGTGCCCTTCGTTATCGATACTGGTGTTAGAGGTCATCCAGGCGTAATTTTTTTTGCTGGTATAGCTATCATTACTTCTGGGGAGCAACAGATTGATCGGCAGGGAAAAATTAAGTGCAAACACCTGATCAGCATCAGGTTGACCACGGGACTTACTGTAATTCCAGGAAACCCCTAGCGAGAGATCTTTAATTTGCGTGTTGTAGCCAAACTGTAATAGCCGCTCCTGTTGATCGGTATGCCAGTAAGTTTGCTGGCTACCACTTAAATAAAACGAACCGTACTCGCCTAATTGCTGGGAGATATTGACCTGCAGTTTGCCACGTTTGGTGTAAAACAAATTGTAATAACGCGACCACATCGGCGTATCTTCATCATCACCGTCATTAAATTCGTAGCCATCCATATGTTTATACATGGTGTCGGAAAGGGTGTAGAAACCCGACGTCGAATAGCGATAGCCCATCAATTGAAAGTTAGTACCCAATTGGTTGAGCGTTTTGGCATACAGAAAACGATATGACTGACCTTTATGTTCGCTTTGGTCTGCCAGCGTACTCTTCGCCTGGGTCACATCGAACGAAATTGCTCCGAAATCGCCGAGGTTAAATCCCAGACCAAACATGGCGGCACGGTAATATTCAGCATATTGTCCACCACCATACCAAGTCGTTCCCCACGGTCCGCCCCACTGCAACGTGGCCTGGGCAAATTTGCTCTCCTGCTGTTCATTACTATTGGTTCTGTATTTCGCCAGTGTCACCGCGTATTTGATTCGCCCCTGACGCTGGAGTAATGGCACGCTGGAAAAGGGTACGCTGTAGCTATTGACGCTGCCGTCCGCTTCTTTGATTTCAACTAACAAATCACCGCTCGACGACGTGGAATAGAGATCACTAATTTCAAAAGCACCAGGCGATACATAAGTTTGGTAAATGGTGTAACCATTTTGCTTAATCGTTATCTGGGCATTGCTTTTGGCGATACCACGCACCACAGGCGCAAACCCTTTCAGGCTGTCTGGCAGCATGTTGTCATCTGACGCCAGCTGCACACCACGAAAGCTGACACTATCGAAAAAATCGCCTGCAGTATAATCATCACCTACAGTCAGTTCGCCTTTCAGAGGAATAACCGCCCGTTGCAAATAGCTGCTGAGATTCTTCCATTCTGCGGTTTGGCCACTACTACGACTCCATGTTGAATTGTTGCGCAATCTCCATGGGCCTAAATTAACGCCACTGTTTAAATTCAGAAAATAACTGTCGCCAGAATCACTGTCTGCGCTGCTATGAATACTGTTAGCCCCGCTAAATGAATATCCCAGTAATAGCGCGTTGATCCCTTCATCCCAACGTTCAGGGGGGACATAACCACGAGCATTACTTTTGATGGCAATTTGCGGTACTGAAATTTCCAGACGGAGTTTATTCACATTAAAAGTTACGCTGGCATCCGGAATAATCTCCGCCAATAGCGCACACGCTTGTTTGTCCAGTTGTTTAAAAGCCGGAAATGCATCAGTATTCACGCCCATTGCATCCAGGCTTTCAGTCGTCAAACAGGCGGCAATCCCCTTCTCTGGCGTTATCTCAACAAAATTGACGTTGCGCGTATCTACAATTGTCTGATTCAGAACAATATCGACACGATAAACCCCTGGCGTTATTTTTTGTCCTTTTTCGAAACGAGACAAATCGGCCACCATTGAGGGATCATCTTTGAAAAAGGCTGGATCGAACCAGGTTTCAGCTTGTGCATTGAACGCTGCCGACACAAACACCACCAGCCCACCAATAAACGATGGCACGCCACCAGAGCTTAACAGGCTGTGTTGTCGGTGAGTTCTATACATCTCGCTCTCTTAACTGAAGACGAATTACGATTTACAGTTGAGTTGCGGCGTTTCCGCCCCGTAGTCATTGATGGTTCGATACGTTACGCTGCTATTTTTGGCACCCTTTGGCAGAGAGAATTGGTATTTATCAAAGGGGGAAATCATTTGATTTTTAACTACCTTTCCATCTATTTTCAGGTCTGTCAGGGTAATGAAATAAGGTGTTGGGTTACTGACCGTAACCATGTCAGCTGACGAAGTGCAACGCAGTTTCGCCGGAGCCTCGCCTAAGGGATACGCTAAACCTTTTGGTCGCCAGAAAAGTTTGATGACGCTTTGTGTGGCAATCTTCAGGGTATTGCCTTCTTCCCGCTTCGTTGTTGAAGGGACTGCCCGTACGCTAGTGAAGAAAAGAGTTTCTCTGTCTTTCGCCAACGGCGCACCAATGTACATAATGCGTAACAGATTCTCATTAGCCGGATTCAGCACAAATAGCGGTGGTGTAATAATAAAGTCTGCTGATTTTTTATTATCTGGGGTCATCACCCATGACTGAATAAGATAAGGAACATCCGGACTGGTGTTACGTACACCCAGTGAAATTTGCTCTTCACCTTCTGAATAAACAAGACGTGTTGCTGCAAGTCCAATCCCGCCTTTACCTGCCGCCCATGCGGATGAGCAGCTGAGTAATATCGCCGTTAAACTTACGGTCACAATTCCCTTTGTTATGCAAGTTTTCATAAATAGTCACTCTTAAAAAATATGAATATCCCCTCCAGAACACTAGAGGGGTACTAATTAACAAAACAATTAATGAGTTCTATTAATAATAGTTAATATGGAAATTTGTTACCGCATTCACATTACCAGAAGTCGCTTTCCCCGTAGCGATATAATCAACTTTAAAAGTCAACGTCTGATCTCCATCTTGCAACAAAATGTTCCCGGTTTCTGTGTCTGGCTTGATGGCCGTTGTACCATCATTCATATACATTTGCAGGGCCACGTTTGTAGCAGCATCAGATGAGGCCTGGTTAGCAAACGCTGTAATCTGAGTAGCATCCGCAGTGCCATTAAAGGTGAACGTTGCATTTTTTGTTACGGTAGTATCACAATCTTTTAATTCAATTGGCACATCAGTTTGCACGCCAGAAACCTGACCATTGGTTTGCAACTTCGTGGCACTAACATCTGGCAAAGTCACCACGGAATCTTTCGTCGCAGCTACCAGGGTACAAGCTGGAGCAATAACTTTACCATTAAATGTTACTGAACCATCCGTGATAGCATTATCATCAGCTGCCATAACACTGGACGTTGCACATACCACAGTTATAAACGCCGTCAATACACTTTTTTTCATCGTTATCATCCTGATCTCTTCGTAAATATGATAATGCCTTTAAATGACATTAGACTTAATAATAACAATAATTGTCCGCCATTTAAATCAAGCATACTAAATCCAATAAGTGACAAATCTTTAATTTATAGATTTCATGAATATTTAAATATTACCTGAACGAGTAATTCATTGATTCAACATCTAATGACTATCCAATAAATAAATATGCGTGATATATAAAGCCCTTTCTTTAGTTTATTTTCAGAAAAAGATACACAAAATTTATATTTGGCATTTTCTTGTCTCTCCGACAGACTGAGCGAATTGTTATCAATGTTAACAAAACAAGAACAATTGGTTATAAGGAGAGAGTATGCGTGTCATCACCCTGGCGGGTAGTCCTCGCTTTCCTTCTCGCTCCAGCTCCTTGCTGGAATATGCGCGGGAAAAACTAAATGGCCTGGATGTAGAGGTTTATCACTGGAATCTGCAAAACTTCGCCGCGGAAGATCTGCTTTATGCTCGTTTCGATAGTCCGGCACTCCATACCTTCACCGAACAGTTGCAACAGGCTGACGGGCTGATTGTCGCCACGCCTGTGTATAAAGCCGCTTATTCCGGTGCGCTGAAAACCCTGCTCGACCTGCTGCCAGAACGTGCGTTGCAAGGCAAAGTGGTGCTACCGCTGGCGACGGGCGGTACGGTGGCCCATCTGCTGGCGGTCGATTATGCCCTTAAGCCAGTTTTAAGTGCGCTGAAAGCCCAGGAGATCCTGCACGGCGTGTTTGCCGATGACTCACAAGTAATTGATTACCATCACAAACCCCAGTTCACGCCGAATTTACAAACCCGTCTTGATACCGCGCTAGAAACTTTCTGGCAGGCATTGCACCGCCGCGATGTTCAGGTTCCTGATCTTCATTCTCTGCGAGGTAATGCCCATGCGTAACATCATTAAACTGGCGCTGGTGGGATTGCTTAGCGTCTCTACACTCGCGGTTGCCGCAGAGTCTTCGCCAGAGGCGTTAAGGATTGGCTATCAGAAAAGCAACATCAGTTCGGTGCTGGCGAAAAATTACCAAATGCTGGAAAAACGCTATCCGCAAACAAAAATCTCGTGGGTGGAGTTCCCCGCTGGCCCGCAAATGCTTGAGGCGTTAAACGTTGGCAGTATTGATCTCGGCAGTACCGGGGATATTCCGCCAATCTTCGCCCAGGCTGCCGGGGCTGATTTGCTGTACGTGGGCGTCGAGCCGCCGAAGCCAAAAGCCGAGGTGATTCTGGTGGCAGAAAACAGCCCGATCAAAACCGTAGCCGATCTTAAAGGCCACAAAGTTGCGTTCCAGAAAGGTTCCAGTTCACACAATCTTTTACTGCGCGCACTACGCCAGGCCGGACTTAAGTTTACTGACATCCAGCCCACTTATCTGACGCCAGCTGATGCCCGCGCCGCGTTCCAGCAAGGTAACGTTGACGCCTGGGCTATCTGGGATCCCTACTACTCCGCTGCATTATTACAGGGCGGCGTGCGGGTGTTGAAAGACGGCACCGATCTCAATCAAACCGGATCGTTTTATCTGGCAGCTCGCCCCTATGCAGAAAAAAACGGCGCTTTTATTCAGGGTGTACTGGCAACCTTTAGTGAGGCCGATGCGTTAACCCGCAGCCAGCGCGAGCAAAGCATCGCTTTACTGGCAAAAACGATGGGCTTACCGGAACCGGTGATTGCCTCTTACTTAGATCATCGCCCTCCTACCACCATCAAACCGGTTAACGCCGAGGTTGCCGCCTTACAGCAGCAAACGGCAGATCTGTTTTATGAAAACCGTCTGGTGCCGAAAAAAGTCGATATTCGCCAACGCATCTGGCAGCCCACTCAACTGGAAGGAAAACAATTATGAGTCTGAATATGTTCTGGTTTTTACCGACCCATGGTGACGGGCATTATCTGGGAACGGAAGAAGGTTCACGCCCGGTTGATCACGGTTATCTGCAACAAATTGCGCAAGCGGCGGATCGTCTTGGCTATACCGGTGTGCTGATCCCAACGGGGCGCTCCTGCGAAGATGCGTGGCTGGTTGCCGCATCGATGATCCCGGTGACGCAGCGGCTGAAGTTTCTTGTCGCCCTGCGTCCCAGCGTAACCTCACCTACCGTTGCCGCCCGCCAGGCCGCCACGCTTGACCGTCTCTCAAATGGACGTGCGTTGTTTAACCTGGTCACAGGCAGCGATCCACAAGAACTGGCAGGCGACGGCGTGTTCCTTGATCATAGTGAGCGCTACGAAGCCTCGGCGGAATTTACCCAGGTCTGGCGGCGTTTATTGCTGGGGGAAACCGTCGATTTCAACGGTAAACATATTCATGTGCGGGGAGCCAAACTGCTCTTCCCGCCGATTCAACAGCCGTATCCTCCGCTTTACTTTGGCGGTTCGTCAGACGTCGCCCAGGAGCTGGCGGCAGAACAGGTTGATCTCTACCTCACCTGGGGCGAACCGCCGGAACTGGTTAAAGAGAAAATCGAACAAGTGCGGGCGAAAGCTGCCGCGCATGGACGCAAAATTCGTTTCGGCATTCGTCTGCATGTGATTGTTCGTGAAACTAACGACGAAGCGTGGCAGGCCGCCGAGCGGTTAATCTCGCATCTTGATGATGAGACTATCGCCAAAGCACAAGCCGCATTCGCCCGCACGGATTCCGTGGGGCAACAGCGAATGGCAGCGCTACATAACGGCAAGCGCGACAATCTGGAGATCAGCCCCAATTTATGGGCGGGCGTTGGCTTAGTGCGCGGCGGTGCCGGGACGGCGCTGGTGGGCGATGGTCCTACGGTCGCTGCGCGAATCAACGAATATGCCGCGCTTGGCATCGACAGCTTTGTGCTTTCGGGCTATCCGCATCTGGAAGAAGCGTATCGGGTCGGCGAGTTGCTGTTCCCACATCTGGATGTCGCCATTCCGGAAATTCCCCAGCCGCAGCCGCTGATTCCGCAAGGCGAAGCGGTGGCGAATGATTTTATCCCCCGTAAAGTCGCGCAAAGCTAAGGAACACGATGATGGCAACGCCAGTGAAGAAGTGGTTATTGCGCGTTGCCCCCTGGTTTTTACCGGTGGGCATCGTGGCGGTGTGGCAACTGGCCTCCTCAGTTGGCTGGCTGTCGACGCGTATTTTGCCTTCACCGGAAGGAGTGGTGACGGCGTTCTGGACGCTCTCCGCCAGCGGCGAACTGTGGCAGCATCTGGCGATCAGCTCCTGGCGGGCGCTGATTGGCTTTTCAATTGGCGGATCGCTGGGGTTGATTTTGGGACTGATTAGCGGGCTATCTCGCTGGGGAGAACGGCTGCTGGATACCTCAATTCAGATGTTGCGCAACGTGCCGCATCTGGCGCTGATCCCGCTGGTGATTTTGTGGTTTGGCATTGATGAATCCGCAAAAATCTTTCTGGTGGCGCTCGGTACGCTATTCCCCATTTATATCAACACCTGGCATGGCATCCGTAATATCGATCGCGGGTTGGTGGAGATGGCGCGTAGCTATGGATTATCCGGCATACCGCTGTTTATCCATGTGATCCTGCCTGGTGCCCTGCCCTCAATTATGGTCGGCGTGCGTTTTGCGTTGGGCCTGATGTGGCTGACGCTGATTGTTGCCGAAACCATTTCTGCCAATTCAGGCATTGGTTATCTGGCGATGAATGCGCGGGAGTTTTTGCAAACGGACGTGGTGGTGGTCGCCATTATTCTTTACGCCCTGCTCGGCAAACTGGCTGACGTCAGCGCGCAGCTGTTAGAGCGCCTCTGGTTGCGCTGGAACCCGGCTTATCATTTGAAGGAGGCCACGGTATGAATACTGCTCGTCTGAACCAGGGCACGCCATTGTTGCTCAATGCAGTAAGCAAACATTACGCGGAAAATATCGTCCTGAACCAACTGGATTTACATATTCCGGCAGGTCAGTTTGTGGCGGTGGTGGGCCGCAGCGGTGGTGGCAAAAGTACCCTGCTGCGCCTGCTGGCAGGTCTGGAAACGCCAACCGCTGGCGATGTGTTAGCAGGCACCACACCGCTGGCTGAAATTCAGGAAGACACGCGAATGATGTTTCAGGATGCGCGTCTGCTACCGTGGAAATCGGTGATTGATAACGTTGGGTTAGGCCTTAAAGGCCAGTGGCGCGATGCCGCGCATCGGGCGTTGGCTGCGGTAGGACTGGAGAATCGCGCCGGGGAATGGCCTGCCGCACTTTCTGGCGGGCAGAAACAGCGAGTGGCGCTGGCAAGAGCGTTGATTCATCGACCGGGTTTATTGTTGCTTGATGAACCGCTCGGGGCGCTGGATGCCTTAACGCGACTCGAGATGCAGGATTTGATTGTGTCACTTTGGCAGGAGCACGGCTTTACCGTACTGTTGGTGACGCATGATGTGAGCGAAGCGGTAGCAATGGCTGACCGGGTGTTATTAATTGAAGAGGGAAAAATTGGTCTGGATTTGACAGTGGATATCCCTCGTCCGCGTCGATTAGGGTCGGTGCGATTAGCGGAGCTGGAATCGGAAGTGTTGCAACGGGTAATGCAGCGTGGTGAGTCTGAAACTCGCCTGAGAAAACAGGGGTAAAATCCCCGAATGGCGGCGCTATTGCCGCCATTCGGTTATTTTTTAAGCCAGTGCTTTGGTGATCTTCTCGTACAGATCGCCAGAGAGATTTTCCAGCCCTTTCAACTGTTCCAGCGCCGCGCGCATTTTCTCCTGACGTTTGGCATCGTAACGTTTCAGGCGAATCAGCGGTTCAATCAGACGTGAAGCCACCTGCGGGTTACGGCTGTTGAGGTCGGTAAGCATTTCCACCAGGAACTGGTAACCGCTCCCATCTTCGGCATGGAACGCTGCCGGGTTGCTGCCCGCAAACGCACCAATCAACGAACGAATACGGTTCGGGTTGCTCATGGTAAATGAGCGATGCTGCAACAGGCCGCGCACCGTCTCCAGCACATTCGCCGCCGGGCTGGTGGCTTGCAGGATAAACCATTTATCCATCACCAGACCATCCTGATGCCACTTGTCGTCGTACTCCTGCATCAGCGCGTCACGGCAAGGCAGCTGTGCAGCAACCGCCGCAGAAAGCGCTGCCAGCGCATCGGTCATATTGTTTGCTTCATGGTATTGCTTGCTCACCAGCACGTCAGCCAGATGCGTTTCACCAAAAGCAAGGAAGCGCAGGCAGGCATTACGCAGAGTGCGTTTTGCAATATCTTCATGCTCAACGCGGTACTCGCTCTGGTAATTCGCGTTGTAAATAGCCAGCAGCTCATCCGCCAGTTCAGTCGCCAGAGTACGAGTGAGTGCTTCGCGTACTTCGGCAATAGCAATCGGGTCGATGATATCGAACAGTTCAGCCATTTCATTGACAGAAGGCAGCGTCAGGATTTCTGCCGCCAGCGCCGGATCAATCTTCTCATCGAGCAGCACCGCGCGGAAAGCGTCAGCCACATGTACCGGCAGAGACAGCGGCTGCCCTTGCTGATGACGGGCGACGTTCAGCTTGATGTAGGTTGCCAGCAAACTTTGCGCCGCATCCCAACGGGAGAAATCATTACGCGCATGACGCATCAGGAAGGTCAGTTGCTGATCGCTCCACTTATATTCCAGTTTCACTGGCGCAGAGAATTCGCACAGCAGCGCAGGCACCGGCTGGAAGTAGACATTATCAAAAACAAAGGTCTGTTCCGCCTGGGTGACGTTCAGCACGGAATTCACCGGATGACCGCCTTTCTGCAACGGGATCACTTTGCCTTCGTTATCATACAGTTCGATGGCAAACGGAATATGCAGCGGCTGTTTTTCTGCCTGATCCGGAGTGGCTGGCGTGCGCTGGCTGATGGTCAGGGTGTACTGCTCGGTTTCCGGATTGTAGTCGTCTTTGACGGTCACAACCGGCGTACCGGACTGGCTGTACCAACGGCGGAAATGGGAGAGATCGACATTCGACGCATCTTCCATCGCCTGCACAAAATCGTCACAGGTCGCTGCGCTACCATCATGACGCTCGAAATAGAGCTGCATCCCTTTCTGGAAATTTTCTTCGCCAAGCAGGGTGTGGATCATGCGAATCACCTCCGCGCCCTTCTCGTAAACGGTCAGGGTGTAGAAGTTGTTCATCTCAATGACCATATCCGGGCGGATTGGGTGCGCCATCGGGCTGGCGTCTTCCGCAAACTGCAATCCGCGCATGGTGCGCACATTATTGATACGGTTTACCGCGCGGGAACCAAGGTCAGAGCTGAATTCCTGATCGCGGAAGACGGTTAAACCTTCTTTCAGGCTGAGCTGGAACCAGTCGCGGCAGGTCACTCGGTTACCGGTCCAGTTATGGAAATATTCATGGCCGATAACGCGTTCAATATCGAGGTAATCTTTGTCGGTGGCGGTATCGGTGCGGGCCAGCACATATTTGGAGTTAAAGATATTCAGCCCCTTATTCTCCATTGCGCCCATATTGAAGAAATCCACCGCGACGATCATATAGATGTCGAGGTCATACTCCAGGCCAAAGCGTTCTTCATCCCATTTCATGGAGTTTTTCAGCGAGGTCATCGCCCACGGCGCGCGATCAAGGTTGCCGCGATCGACGTACAGCTCCAGTGCTACTTCGCGACCAGAACGCGTGGTAAAGGTATCGCGCAGTACATCAAAGTCGCCTGCCACCAGCGCAAACAGGTAGCACGGTTTCGGGAACGGGTCCTGCCACTGTACCCAATGGCGTCCGTTTTCCAGTTCGCCTTGCGCAACGCGGTTACCATTGGAAAGCAGGAAGGGATATTTGATTTTATCGGCAATAATTTTGGTGGTAAAACGCGCCAGCACGTCCGGGCGGTCGAGATAATACGTAATATGGCGGAAACCTTCGGCTTCACACTGGGTGCAAAGCGCATCGCCTGACTGATAAAGCCCTTCCAGCGCCGTATTCGCCGCCGGGCTTATTTCATTAATGATCTTAAGCGTAAAACGCTCCGGCAAATTACTGATGACCAGTGCGCCCTCTTCTTCTTTACAGGCGGTCCACGGCTCATCATTAATATGAACAGAAACCAGTTTGAGGTCTTCGCCGTTGAGACGAAGCGGAGCATCTGATGCACCATGACGGACAGCCTGGCTGACCGCGGTAACGACCGTCTTTTGCGCGTCGAGGTCAAAGGTCAAGTCAATATCAGTAATCTGGTAATCCGGCGCACGATAATCGTGACGGTATTTGGCTTGTGGCTGTTGAGTCATAAATAACCTTTAGCATCTTTTATAGAGTCTGGTGTTCAGTCTATTCCTGTTGCGTAAATCGCGCTATGCAGAATCTTCATCTTTTCAGGTACAAACGCCTTTATTGCTACATTTTTATAACATACACCGCGTAATGCCATCGACCAGAAAGGTGGCATATGGTGTGATCGGGGTTCAATAAATTGCGAAACAAGGTATACTCCAGCAGTTCCTGAAGATGTTTATTGTACTAAACGCTCCTGTACGAGGACGCTACTGCGCACCTATGACACAATTCGCTTCTCCTGTTCTGCACTCGTTGCTGGATACAGATGCTTATAAGTTGCATATGCAGCAAGCCGTGTTTCATCACTATTACGATGTGCATGTCGCGGCGGAGTTTCGTTGCCGAGGTGACGATCTGCTGGGTATTTATGCCGATGCTATTCGTGAACAGGTTCAGGCGATGCAGCACCTGCGCCTGCAGGATGATGAATATCAGTGGCTTTCTGCCCTGCCTTTCTTTAAGGCCGACTATCTTAACTGGCTACGCGAGTTCCGCTTTAACCCGGAACAAGTCACCGTGTCCAACGATAATGGCAAGCTGGATATTCGTTTAAGCGGCCCGTGGCGTGAAGTCATCCTCTGGGAAGTTCCTTTGCTGGCGGTTATCAGTGAAATGGTACATCGCTATCGCTCACCGCAGGCCGACGTTGCGCAAGCCCTCGACACGCTGGAAAGCAAATTAGTCGACTTCTCGGCATTAACCGCCGGTCTTGATATGTCGCGCTTCCATCTGATGGATTTTGGCACCCGTCGCCGTTTTTCTCGCGAAGTACAAGAAACCATCGTTAAGCGTCTGCAACAGGAATCCTGGTTCGTGGGCACCAGCAACTACGATCTGGCGCGTCGGCTTTCCCTCACGCCGATGGGAACACAGGCACACGAATGGTTCCAGGCGCATCAGCAAATCAGCCCGGATCTAGCCAACAGCCAGCGAGCTGCACTTGCTGCCTGGCTGGAAGAGTATCCCGACCAACTTGGCATTGCATTAACCGACTGCATCACTATGGATGCTTTCCTGCGTGATTTCGGTGTCGAGTTCGCTAGTCGGTATCAGGGCCTGCGTCATGACTCTGGCGACCCGGTTGAATGGGGTGAAAAAGCCATTGCACATTATGAAAAGCTGGGAATTGATCCACAGAGTAAAACGCTGGTTTTCTCTGACAATCTGGATTTACGCAAAGCGGTTGAGCTATACCGCCACTTCTCTTCCCGCGTGCAATTAAGTTTTGGTATTGGGACTCGCCTGACCTGCGATATCCCTCAGGTAAAACCCCTGAATATTGTGATTAAGTTGGTAGAGTGTAACGGTAAACCGGTGGCGAAACTTTCTGACAGCCCTGGCAAAACTATCT
Source organism: Shigella dysenteriae (assembly GCF_022354085.1). NCBI lineage: Bacteria > Pseudomonadati > Pseudomonadota > Gammaproteobacteria > Enterobacterales > Enterobacteriaceae > Shigella > Shigella dysenteriae. The sequence continues at coordinate 1,773,602 of NZ_CP055055.1, read as the reverse complement.
GCCATGATAAAGCGTTTGTTCGGGCGCTGCGCAAAGCGTTCGACCTTCCGCATATTAAAAAAGCCAGTTAATATCATCAGGGAGCTAATCGGCTCCCTTTTTTTACCTTTAATTCCGAAATCTTTCGCTGCATTTGCGAATTCTGCTTGTCTGATTGCAGATGCCAGGTAACATAGGTATCCCCCCCATTTACGGGTGGACAAGTGTTTATTTTTTCCGACTATTAACAGAGAGAATATTATGAGCGTTGTGCCTGTAGCCGACGTACTCCAGGGCCGCGTAGCCGTTGACAGCGAAGTCACCGTACGCGGATGGGTACGTACCCGCCGAGATTCAAAAGCTGGCATCTCCTTCCTCGCCGTTTATGACGGTTCCTGCTTTGATCCTGTACAGGCTGTCATCAATAATTCTCTGCCCAATTACAATGAAGACGTCCTGCGTCTGACCACCGGCTGCTCGGTCATTGTGACGGGTAAAGTCGTGGCGTCGCCGGGCCAGGGGCAACAATTTGAAATTCAGGCCAGCAAGGTTGAAGTTGCTGGTTGGGTTGAAGATCCAGACACTTACCCGATGGCGGCAAAACGCCACAGCATTGAGTATCTGCGTGAAGTCGCTCACCTGCGTCCGCGCACAAACCTGATTGGTGCCGTCGCGCGCGTTCGTCATACGCTGGCGCAGGCGCTGCATCGCTTCTTTAACGAGCAGGGATTCTTCTGGGTTTCAACGCCACTGATTACCGCATCTGATACCGAAGGTGCAGGCGAAATGTTCCGCGTTTCTACGCTGGATCTGGAAAACCTGCCGCGTAACGATCAGGGCAAAGTGGATTTCGACAAAGACTTCTTTGGTAAAGAGTCTTTCCTGACCGTATCTGGCCAATTGAACGGCGAAACCTACGCTTGCGCATTGTCCAAAATTTATACCTTCGGCCCGACTTTCCGTGCTGAAAACTCCAACACCAGCCGTCACCTGGCGGAATTCTGGATGCTGGAGCCGGAAGTGGCGTTTGCTAACCTGAACGATATCGCGGGTCTGGCTGAAGCCATGCTGAAATATGTCTTCAAAGCGGTTCTCGAAGAACGCGCAGACGACATGAAATTCTTCGCTGAACGCGTAGATAAAGATGCCGTTTCACGTCTGGAACGCTTCATTGAAGCCGATTTTGCGCAGGTGGATTACACCGACGCAGTGACCATTCTCGAAAACTGCGGCAGGAAGTTTGAAAACCCGGTTTACTGGGGCGTCGATCTCTCTTCTGAGCATGAGCGTTATCTGGCGGAAGAACACTTTAAAGCACCGGTAGTGGTTAAAAACTACCCGAAAGATATTAAAGCGTTTTATATGCGCCTTAACGAAGACGGTAAAACCGTTGCGGCTATGGACGTTCTGGCTCCGGGCATCGGTGAGATTATTGGTGGTTCCCAGCGTGAAGAACGTCTGGACGTGCTGGACGAGCGTATGCTGGAAATGGGCCTGAATAAAGAAGATTACTGGTGGTATCGCGATCTGCGTCGCTACGGTACTGTTCCGCATTCAGGTTTCGGTCTTGGTTTTGAACGCCTGATTGCTTACGTAACTGGCGTGCAAAACGTACGTGATGTGATTCCGTTCCCACGTACTCCGCGTAACGCCAGCTTCTAATTTAGCGTCTACAAGAGCCAGCACCCGCTGGCTCTTTTTTATCCTTTCTGTCAAGTTATCTGTTTGTTAAGTCAATCAATCTATTTGCAACCCCGCCATAACGATCATCCTGTTACGGAATATTACATTGCAACATTTACGCACAAAAAATAACCCGCATTCTTATTGCGGATTAGTTTTTTCTTAGCTGATAGCACAATTTTCATACTATTTTTTGGCATTCTGGATGTCTGAAAGAGGATTTTGTGCCAGGTCGATAAAGTTTCCATCAGAAACAAAATTTCCGTTTAGTTAATTTAAATATAAGGAAATCATATAAATAGATAAAAATTGCTGTAAATATCATCACGCCTCTATGGAAATATGACGGTGTTCACAAAGTTCCTTAATTTTTACTTTTAGTTACATATTTTTTCTTTTTGAAACTAAATCTTTATCTTTGTAGCACTTTCACGGTAGCGAAACGTTAGTTTGAATGGAAAGATGCCTGCAGACACATAAAGACACCAAACTCTCATCAATAGTTCCGTAAATTTTTATTGACAGAAATTATTGACGGCAGTGGCAGGTGTCATAAAAAAAACCATGAGGGTAATAAATAATGATGAAGCGCAATATTCTGGCAGTGATCGTCCCTGCTCTGTTAGTAGCAGGTACTGCAAACGCTGCAGAAATCTATAACAAAGATGGCAACAAAGTAGATCTGTACGGTAAAGCTGTCGGTCTGCATTATTTTTCTAAAGACAATGGTGTAAACAGTTACGGCGGAAACGGCGACAAAACTTATGCCCGTCTTGGTTTTAAAGGGGAAACACAAATCAATTCCGATCTGACCGGTTATGGTCAGTGGGAATATAACTTCCAGGGTAACAACTCTGAAGGCGCTGATGCCCAGAAAGGTAACAAAACTCGTCTGGCATTCGCAGGTCTGAAATTCGCTGATGCGGGTTCTATCGACTACGGTCGTAACTACGGTGTGGTTTACGACGCACTGGGTTACACCGATATGCTGCCTGAGTTTGGCGGTGACACGGCATACAGCGATGACTTCTTCGTTGGTCGTGTAGGCGGCGTTGCTACCTATCGTAACTCCAACTTCTTCGGTCTGGTTGACGGCCTGAACTTTGCCGTTCAGTACCTGGGCAAAAACGAACGTGCTGGTATTCCTGAGCGTTCCAACGGCGACGGCGTCGGTGGCTCTATCAGCTACGAATTCGAAGGCTTTGGTATCGTAGGTGCTTACGGTGCAGCAGACCGTACCGACGCCCAGGAAGCCGAATTCCGCGGTCAGGGTAAAAAAGCTGAACAGTGGGCAACTGGTCTGAAGTATGACGCGAACAACATCTACCTGGCAGCGAACTACGGTGAAACCCGTAACGCTACGCCAATTGAAGGCGGCTTCGCCAACAAAACGCAAGACGTTCTGTTAGTTGCGCAATACCAGTTCGATTTCGGTCTGCGTCCGTCCATCGCTTACACCAAATCTAAAGCGAAAGACGTAGAAGGTATCGGTGATGTTGATCTGGTGAACTACTTTGAAGTGGGCGCAACCTACTACTTCAACAAAAACATGTCCACCTATGTTGACTACATCATCAACCAGATCGATTCTGACAACAAACTGGGCGTAGGTTCTGACGACACCGTTGCTGTGGGTATCGTTTACCAGTTCTAATAGCACACCTCTTTGTTAAATGCCGAAAAAACAGGACGTTGGTCCTGTTTTTTTTATGCCTTCCAGAGCAATCTCACGTCTTGCAAAAACAGCCTGCGTTTTCATCAGTAATAGTTGGAATTTTGTAAATCTCCCGTTACCCTGATAGCGGACTTCCCTTCTGTAACCATAATGGAACCTCGTCATGTTTGAGAACATTACCGCCGCTCCTGCCGACCCGATTCTGGGCCTGGCCGATCTGTTTCGTGCCGATGAACGTCCCGGCAAAATTAACCTCGGGATTGGTGTCTATAAAGATGAGACGGGCAAAACCCCGGTACTGACCAGCGTGAAAAAGGCTGAACAGTATCTGCTCGAAAATGAAACCACCAAAAATTACCTCGGCATTGACGGCATCCCTGAATTTGGTCGCTGCACTCAGGAACTGCTGTTTGGTAAAGGTAGCGCCCTGATCAATGACAAACGTGCTCGCACGGCACAGACTCCGGGTGGCACTGGCGCACTACGCGTGGCTGCCGATTTCCTGGCAAAAAATACCAGCGTTAAGCGTGTGTGGGTGAGCAACCCAAGCTGGCCGAACCATAAGAGCGTCTTTAACTCTGCAGGTCTGGAAGTTCGTGAATACGCTTATTATGACGCGGAAAATCACACCCTTGACTTCGATGCACTGATTAACAGTCTGAACGAAGCTCAGGCTGGCGATGTAGTGCTGTTCCATGGCTGCTGCCATAACCCAACCGGTATCGACCCTACGCTGGAACAATGGCAGACACTGGCACAACTCTCCGTTGAGAAAGGCTGGTTACCGCTGTTTGACTTCGCTTACCAGGGGTTTGCCCGTGGTCTGGAAGAAGATGCTGAAGGACTGCGCGCTTTCGCAGCTATGCATAAAGAGCTGATTGTTGCCAGTTCCTACTCTAAAAACTTTGGCCTGTACAACGAGCGTGTTGGCGCTTGTACTCTGGTTGCTGCCGACAGTGAAACCGTTGATCGCGCATTCAGCCAAATGAAAGCGGCGATTCGCGCTAACTACTCTAACCCACCAGCACACGGCGCTTCTGTTGTTGCCACCATCCTGAGCAACGATGCGTTACGTGCGATTTGGGAACAAGAGCTGACTGATATGCGCCAGCGTATTCAGCGTATGCGTCAGTTATTCGTCAATACGCTGCAGGAAAAAGGCGCAAACCGCGACTTCAGCTTTATCATCAAACAGAACGGCATGTTCTCCTTCAGTGGCCTGACAAAAGAACAAGTGCTGCGTCTGCGCGAAGAGTTTGGCGTGTATGCTGTTGCTTCTGGTCGCGTAAACGTGGCCGGGATGACACCAGATAACATGGCTCCGCTGTGCGAAGCGATTGTGGCAGTGCTGTAAGCGTTAAAAACAATGAAGCCCGCTGAAAAGCGGGCTTTTTTATGTGTGCCTTACCAGACGGGCATTTCGTCTTGCAGGAAGGGATTATGCAGGCGTTCATAACCAAGTGTGGATAATGGTCCGTGACCCGGAATAAATGTCACGTCATCCCCCAGTGGCAGCAATTTATCTTTGATTGAAGAAATCAGTTGATTATGATCGCCACGCGGGAAGTCACTGCGCCCTACTCCGCCTTTGAAAATAACATCGCCAGAAATCAGCAGCTTTGCCCGATCATCAAAAAACACGACATGACCCGGCGTATGCCCAGGGCAATGTAACACCTGTAAAGTCACATTCCCTATGCTGATGGTATCGCCTTCGTTCAGCCAACGATCTGGCGTCAGCGGCTGGCACTCTTCCAGACCAAACATACGACTTTGCGCAGGCAAGCCTTGCAGCCAGAACTCATCTTCTTTTTCCGGACCAAAAACCGGCACGCCGTAATGTTGCGCCAGTTCCGCCGCTGCGCCAACGTGGTCCAGATGACCATGCGTCAGCAGGATCTGCATCAGTGTCAGGCCGCTGTCATCAACTTCCTGTTTGATTTTTTCCGCATCGCCGCCAGGATCGACCAGTGCGGCCAGGCGGGTTTGTTCACACCAGATCAATGAACAGTTCTGGGAGAATGCGGTGACCGGAATAATACGATAGTTCATACTGCCCCTGTTTCGTTAAGCAATTACTACCAGTGCCGTGCTGGCCCAGTATCAATATGCACAAAGTTACTACGTGGGTAATATCCTACACCACCTGCGCGCATAGATAACGCGGCTTTGCGAATATTGCTTAACGCGATACCTTCAATATGGAAATCCATCGCCTGGCCTTTAGTGTGATAGCTTTTCTTCGCTACTCCACGGCTGCGGGCGCGTAGTTCATTGTTGGTATCAATGGAACGATAACCGGAAATGAGTTGCACCGGTTTGCGCGTGCCTAACAACCCTTGCAGGCGATACAACTGGTCGAATAATCCTGGGTCGATGGACTTTATTTTGTTCGCGCGGTAATCGCGGAAAAAATGGTTAAGTTTTGCCAATTCTTCCTGAATATAGCCTCTGCCATCGAAAAACTCCGCTTTGATTGACTCTCCGGTATGAAGATTATTGAGTGTCAAAATGCGCGGGCGTGGGGTAGAGAGTGTTGCAAACGCAGGGGTCGGCAGGATGGCGGCACCGAGTGCAACGCCACCAAGCGCCAGCAATTTGCGGCGATTAGCGTCGAATTTGTCCATGATAATCAAGTCTACAGGTCAATGTTATCGTTTATATGCACTTCTGGCGCACAAGAGGCACCTTAACCGCCCGTAAAGCAGACGTCAAGATGACTCAACCCCAGCAGTGACGGGGGCTGCAGAGAATCACCCCCAATCATGCTAATTATTACGACAACTGATTTCCCCGAACTACTTCATTTACCTGATTAATTGTTCCGCTTTCGATACGATTTGCGAGCTGGATCGCGCAGGCAGATCATAATTGTAAATATCTGTACGATACTGGGTACGACCATCTGCACCAACAAAGGCCGTCAGGTAGTAGAGATTCACCGGAATCGACTGCCGAATATTGACGTAACGTGTATCACCCTGCTTCAGCGCATCAGAAATACGTTTGTCATTCCAGCCTGCATCCTGCAACAGCATATTCGCCAGATCGGAAGCTTTATTCACTCGTACACAGCCTGAGCTCAATGCGCGTGTATCACGCTTGAACAGATTGTGGTTCGGCGTGTCATGCAAATAAATGGCCTCTGAACTCGGCATATTGAATTTATAGCGCCCCAGCGAGTTCCGTGGGCCTGGAGCCTGCTGGAAGCGAAACGGTAAATTCGAGGCCGTGATTGTAGACCAGTCAACCTGCCATGGGTCAATCGCTTCTCTGCTGTTCCAGCCGCGCATCACCGTATAGCCATGGCTTTCGAGATATCCCGGATCGTTGCGCACTTTCGGCAGAATATCTTTGCGTGCCAGAGTTGGTGGTACGTTCCACGGCGGGTTTACCACTACGTTGTTAAGGGCACTGCTCATCATCGGCGTTTTGCGATCGGGGCGACCGACAATGACTCGCGAATCCAGCACCTGATTGCCGTTCTGATAGTAGACCAGCGAATAGGCCGGAATGTTAACCATGATCCCGGTAGAAAGCTCTGTTGGCAGCAAGCGCAATCGCTGGATGTTGAGTGCCAACACGCCAGCACGCTGGGCGGGCGTTACGTTTAACCAGTCACGCGTTGCCGGGCCAATAGCACCATCTGCCCCCAATCCTTGCCATGCCTGAAAACGTTTAACGGCTTCCACCAGTTCATTATCGTAGGCGGCACGAACGGCAGGCGCAGGTTTACTACGAGACGTCGTTTGCTTGTCCATCGGCTTAGTTTCTGCTGTTTCAACAGTAACAGCGGATGGGCTGACTACCGCGTCAGTTGGCGTGTCATCGCCAGGTAGAGTAATTTTCGGCCCCCCGTCCAACATGCCTGTGCGTTGCAATATTTCGCGCAACGCCGGTACGTCGTTACTCCACTGCCCTGGGCGCAACGTTGCTTTGCCGGTCAGTTGGGGCCACGGTTTGGTGTCACTGAGTAAGGCCAGTAACGATTCATGCATCGCCGCATATTGCGGATGCTGCGGTGCCAGTCCTGCAACAAACGTAGGCAATTGACCTTTATCCAGCGCTAGCTGCCATTGGTTAATCACCGAAAGCGGCGGCGTTGAAAGCGCATAAGGTTTACTGCTATATAGCCAGCGAGTGCCTTTGACCGGAATATTTGCAATGAAATGGAGATAGCCCATCATCGCATCAGAGAGCACCACGTCACGTGCCATCCCGTTAACACCAGGATCGGTCAGTAACTCTACCCATTTATTAAACTGCGGCTGGAAACCAGCAATCGCCACCTCTGCCAGCTGTTGCTGGAAGGCTTTAACAGCATCACGGTTTTCCCACATGGGTTGCATATCGCGTGCGGCATACAACAGTTGAAGCTGGTTAAGATAAACCGGCTTGTAACCTGCGGGTAATTGAGATTCGATTTGCGTGCGGGCTTTTTCTGCCGCACCTTCAGGCAATGGCAGGATCCCCGCCATTATTGCCGTGGCTTGCGCCTGCGGCAGTGCCTCGCCCTGTTCACTGACAGCCACCGGGCTGTCGCCAGGGATTACTTCAGGCTCATCGGCCTGCGCATTGAACAGTGGAGCGAATGTTACGGCCAGGCACAAACTGATTGCCGACAGCCGACGACCACACATCATATTAAGCAACATCCCTTGCCCCCTGTTTTTATCATACTCTGAATAGCCAGGCTGTTATTTTACGACTTGCCTGTACAACGCCAATACTCACGAAAGTATGACGAGCAAGCCTGTTACTCATCAGGCTTATCTTCAGTATATAAACGCCGATACGTTTTTACATAACCTAATGTAAAGAAGTTTAAAGAAAAGCGCGCCGTAATGTGCCACTTTTTTAGTGCAGAAACGGAGTTTTCGGAAAAAGAAAAGGCGGCATTGCTGCCGCCTTAATTTTAACTCGCCTGAGAAGGCGCTTCGTCACTTCCTGGAAGCGTTTCAGGGAGTTGCGGCGCAAATCCTCGCAGGCCGACGACGTGAACGTGTTCGGTATTCTGGAAGACTTTACGCACCAGTTTATAGGTGGTGCCTTTCTCCGGGCTGATATTTTCCGGCGCTGCGATGATGAGCTGCATTTGCAAACGTTCACACAATTCAAACAGCGTGGCGATAGAACGAGCATCCAGTCGCGCTGCTTCATCGAGGAACAGCAGGCGGCAAGGAGAGATATCTTTACCGCGCAGGCGGCGAGATTCATCTTCCCAGCTTTGTACCACCATCACCAGAATCGACATACCGGTACCAATCGCCTCACCGGTCGACAATGCACCAGACTCTGCGCGCAACCAGCCATCGGAACCACGGTTAACCTCAACTTCCATTTCCAGATAGTTGCGGTAATCCAGCAGTTCTTCGCCAATGGTCTGCGGCGTGCGCTGCCCCATATCAATCTGCGGATTAAGACGCTGATACAATTTCGCCAGCGCTTCCGAGAAGGTCAGACGGTTGCTGTTAAACAGATCCTGATGCTGCTCGTGCTGTTCAGAGAGCACATCCAACAGCATGGCGTGCGTTTCACGCACGTTCACGTTCAGACGTACGCTGTTCACCTGACCAAACGATACGTTCTGCAACCCCTGGTTGAGCATACGGATACGATTCTGTTCGCGCTGAATGGTTTTGCGAATGATGTTCGCCACGCTGCGGGAACTGATCGCCAGTTTCTGTTCACGGGAGGTTAACTCTTCGGTCAGACGGCTAAGTTCGATCTCCATCTGTTCGATAGCTTCCACCGGATCATCGGTACGAATAATATCCTGACGAATACGTTCACGCAGATGCTGATAAACCGCCACGAAGAACTGAATTTTACGCTCCGGACGTTTCGGATCTTCCGACATGCGCAGCACGTCGCGCAGATGTTCGTTATCCGCCACCGCCAGACGCAGCGCACCTAACGCCTTATCCGACATGGAACGCAAATCATCAGCGGAGAGATAAGCCAGCTCACGACGGTGTAAGCGGCGTTCAACGCCGTTATCTTTCACCATGCGCATGACTGCACACCAGCCCGCTTTCGCGGTCACTACCTGCTCGCGCATCTCAAAGTAATCACGCTCCAGCTTGCGCAGTTTGCGGGTCAGGTTGTCCATCTCCGCTTCGCAGAAGGTAAGCGCTTTTTCCAGTTGATTTCGGCGTGAACGGTTATTGCTCAGTTGCGCATGCAGCTCGTCACGGCGAATACGCGCCCGCTCTTCTGCCCCGCTATCAGCACGCACGCCGATATCCTGCAATTCACGTTGCAGATCGTTGAGTAGCTCTTTTTTGGTGTCATACGAACTTTTCAGCGAAGCCAGCACCTGGTTGTACTGACTCAACTGCGCTGCGTGACCGCGCAACGCTTCGCGAGCGCGGGTACGCTCCGCTTCCGCCTGTTCCAGACGTTCACGCAGTTTTTCGTTGAGATCGTTGTTACCGCTCAGCATTTCTGCCGAGTCAGAATAGCTAAAGTGCGCACGACGCTGCACCACTTCCGTCAGGGCAAACGCCTGCTGACGGGCATCGCGCTGCATCTGCTGAGAGTACGCGTAATCTTCTTTTAACTGTTCGAACTGTTCCGGGTCGCTCTGCAATACCGAAACGATCGGTTCCAGTTTCGCCAGTTGATTGCCAAACTGCTGAACAAAACGCGCGGCTTCCTGGGCTTCATCCAGACGTTCTCGGATTTCATCGACGCGATCCGCCAGGCTGTCATCAGCCAACAGGTTGAGACGCGGCAGAATGCGGTTCAGCGCCGTAACGCCTTCTTTCGCCTGCTCAAACTGAATACGCTGCTGCTGGTTATCATTTTCATGATTACTCAACGCCCGCTCCAGTTCGACGCGACGGCTGTTCAGTTGACGGATTTCTGCTTCCGGGTCAGACTCAAACGCCACCGCCAGATGACTGCCGATAAAGCGGCTGAACGCCTGATGCAGACGCTGGGTTTTCTGTACATCAAAGGAGAGCGTGGCGAAGCGTTCGGAAAGCACTTCACGCTCGGCATGGAGGCTTTCAATACGGCTTTCACGCGCAGCACGACCAAACAGCGGCACTTCCGGGAAACGTGAATAACGCCACTGACGATCGGCGATTTTCACCACTACCGCTTTTTCCAGCTCATCAACGCTGAACACGCTGTCATCGAATGACTGCGGATCCCCTTCGATCAAATAGAGATCTTCCGGGCAATCGGTCAAACCTTCCAGGTGTTCGGTTACCTGTGACAGATCTGGCACCACGATGGCGTGGCGTGACGGGCCATACAGCGCTGAGAAGTACGGCGCATCTTCCAGGCTAACGTCGTCATAAATTTCTGACAGCAGCACACCACCAAAACGCTCCGCCAGCGCGTTCAGACGCTGATCTTCAGAGCCGCCAGGCTGGCTTAAACGTTCGATCTCTTCATCGACGGCGTTTTTGCGCGCGCCTACTTCATCGCGTTCAACAATCGCCTCGCGCTCACGCTCCAGCAACTGTTGCAGATATTCAGTGACGTCCTGGCTGGAGGAGAACTCTTCGCCGCACTGTTCACTCAACTGGTTGAGACTGTTTTGCGCTGCCAGCCAAACCGGTGCACGCTGCATCAAACTCTGAATGCGAGACTGCAGCTGTTCCTGCTCCTGGCGCAGTGCCATACGCTCTTCGCGGGCGTTAGACACGCTATCGGAAAGAGAGGCAATACGCGCTTCCAGCTCCTGATGCAGGGCTTCCAGTTCGTCGATATCAAAATTCTTGCCCTGGCGTTTGCAGAAATCTGCCAGCAGACGCTCAGCTTCTTGCTGCTCGCGCAGACGCTGTTCCAGTTCACTTAAGCGCATCCGCAACGGTTGAACCTGCTCTGCCATGTGACGCTGATCGACCCCTTCGCGCAGCAGTTCGCGGGCGACATCCCAAGCCTCGTTACGCGCCAGCGGGCCGTTGATTGCCACCACCAGCTGATAAGCCTGCTCAAACTGGCTGTGCGCGGTTTGCGCCATGCTCATTTTCTGCTCAAGAGTGAGCATTTTTTCAGTCGCTTCCAGCTCTTTCGCCTGGAAGGTTTCCAGCCATTCGGCGGCGCTGTCGGCGGTTAAGTCCGGCAGATGGCACAGTTCTTTGGCACGATTAAGCGCAGCACACGCCTGGTTATACTGGATCGCGCGCGTTTGCTGGACGTCCAGCGCCTGCTGGTAGTCAGCAAGCTGGCTTTTCAGCTCGTCCACTTCCAGTTCGGCAGCTTCCGCACGAGCCTCGTTCTCTTCCTGGCGTTCGATGGCTTCTGCCACCACTTCGTTTTGCTCTTCCAGACGGATCTGCAGCTCATCGAGATCCGCTTCGTAGCGTTCGATCTTCTCCTGCTGACGCAGTGCGGTTTGCACCAGGTTCAGGTGATCGCTGGCCGCCTGATAATCCGCTTCCAGATCGCCTTCGGCACCGTTGTGCTCTGCCAGCTCACGCGCCATATCGACGTGTTTGTACTGCTCCGCCGCCAGTTGCTGACGCGAAGTATGTAGTTCGCGACGAAACTCCAGGGCCTTATCGAGATGGACACGGCGCTCGTTGGCGTGACGCATGTAGTCCGCCGCCACGTAGTTGGTGGCTTCGCTAATCAGATGCTTAAACAGGTCGCGGTCCGACTGGGTGACACGAATCGCTTCCAGCGTCATGCGGTTTTCACGCAGCGCCGCTTCCATGTCCTGGAACGCTTTACGCACGCCGCTGTTTTCCGGCAACAGGTAGTCGCGCAGAGAACGGGTAATGGCACTGGAGATCCCGCCATACAGCGAAGCTTCGATCAGACGATAGAATTTGCTACGGTCAGATGCGGAGCGCAGACGACGCGCGATGATGCCCAGATCGAACATCAGCGAGTGGTAATCGGTAATGGAGTTGAACTGTTTAAACTGCACGCCTTCCATCGCCTCGAGCTTGTCTTTCAGCTCGTTAAGCGGCAGCACGCGCGCCTGGCGTTCGTTCAGAGTTTCGGTCACCAGCTGTGTCGGCTGCACCGACATCGGCAGTCCCTGAATGGCAAATGGTTTGATATCCACTTTACGATCGCGTCCGGCAACCTGTTGCAGACGCACACCGACCACCACGCGCTGGTGGCGCGAGTTAATGGTGTCGAGCATCGAATAACAGACACCCGCTTTCAGCTTACCGTGCAGACCTTTATCGCGCGAACCGCTGGTGGCCCCGGCTTCCGTAGTGTTACGGAAATGCAGCAGGGTCAGGTCGGGAATCAGCGCCGTAACGAACGCCGCCATCGTGGTGGATTTACCCGCCCCGTTACCGCCAGAAAGCGTCGTGACCAGCTCGTCAAGGTCAAAAGTTCGGGCAAAAAAGCCGTTCCAGTTAATCAGCGTCAGTGAGCGAAATTTACCGCGTTCAATCATTATTCTTCCTCTCCGCTATCTGGCTGATTCTCTTCGGTTTCATCGTTGAGTTGCAGATGATTTTCAATCGGCATTGCTTCGCCATCACGAATCAGGCGACGCTGTGCTTCACGGGGATCGTCGCCAGCACGCACATCGGCTCCGAAGCGGAACACCGATTCGGTAATGCGGAACTTGCTGCTGTCGTGGCCCATAAACCACACCATACCTAAACGACGCAGACGGTTGAGCGAAGAACGTACTTTTTCCTGCAACTTCTGACGGTCAACGTCTGAACCGGTTGAACGGTTGTTCACCAGTTTCAGCAGTTTCGCTTCATCGGCCAGGGTGAGCAGTTCGTCGTACAGTTCCTGCTGGGTGAAAATCCCCTCATTCGCCAGCCGTTCCGGGCTGAGATAGAGATAACAGAGGATTTTCCCGACCATCATATCCAGTTCCGACAAGACGGAACGAGGGATCAGCGTGGTGGAACGTGGACGTAAATAGAAGAACCCTTCCGGTGCACGAATAAGCTCAACGTTATAACGCGCGTAAAACTCTTCCAGATATTCCTGAAAATCCATCAGGAATGCATGATTATCCAGTTCGTCGAGGCCAATATGGCGGCCTGAACGTAAGGCGCTGTCCAGCGCCGGAAATAACGGATTCGCCAGCGCCTGCGCCAGCTTAACCGGCATCACTTGTTCAATATTTGTCGATGACATGCGCCTGTACCTTGGCTCCGTAATCATTAATCGGCTGCCATTTCGCTGGCAGTCCGGTGAAATCTGCTTGCGCTACGCCAAGACGTACCGCCTGATCAATAACAATGCGCGCAACGTCAAAGTGACGTGCACGCGGATACTGTGACAGATATTCGCGTACCACCAGACCAAGATCCAGCGGCACTTGTCTGGTTTTGTACACGGCGAGTTGTTCTTCGATGATCGCCGCCAGTTGTTCGCGGATCTCGTTAAACTCTTCGTACTCCAGATCCTCAGGAAGTTCTCCAGTCACTTCTTCATCGCGCAGTGCCATCTCTTCGTCACGCATATCCAGCAGACGATCGGCATTGGCATAAGTTAGCGCCCACGGCTCATCAAAATAGGTTTGTACCGACTGACGTAACCGCTGAGCAAAGACGCGGTTTTTATCCATATCGATTGCGGTACGGATAAATTTGTGTACGTGGCGGTCGTAGCCAATCCACAAGTCTATGGATTGCTGGCCCCAACTGATAATACGGTCGAGTTTGCTCTGCAGATCGAACACCAGACGATCGACAAAATGCAGATCGTCATGGGTCATCGTCGCATCCTGAATGCGCAACAGATTAGCCTGCAATTTGTCGCCTGCCGCTTCCAGCGTATCCTGCAATTCACGCAGCGTTCCGGAAGTTTCCGAAAGCAACAATTCACAGCTGGAAATCGCCGCCCGCCAGTCTTTGTTCAGCAACTGGGCGATATCGTCCTTCACCTGCTGCTGCTGTTCGTCCATCAGACGTTGCGTCAGGTCGATACTGTCGAAAATTTCTGCTACCGAATATTTCAGTGGCGCATAAACATTACGGTGCCAGTGAAATTCATCACCGCCCTCTTCGGCGGCATCTGCTGCGCGTTTGAGCTCACCCGCCACAATCGACAACTGCATAGAGAGGCGCAGCGTAGAAAACTCGCGCTGACGGATGTAATAGTCAGTAATGCCGATGCCGAGCGGCGTCAGACGGTAAATTGCGTTCCCTTCTGCCTGCTCGCTGGTAAAGCGGTTCAGCAGACGTTGACGCACCATGTCGTTGATCGCGTTATTGGCGCGCACGCCGATGGTTTCGCTGGTTTGCTCAAACGCATCACTCACATGGCGGAATGCATCCACCAGCTCGCCTTCACTCATCTCACCATCCAGACGCTCGCCGTTCAGCGTGGCAACCGCCAGCAGAAAAGAGAGTCGGTCTACCGGCAGCGAAATGGAGAAGTCATTTTTTCTGGCCCAGGCAACCAGTTCGGGGACTGTCTGGGAAAATTCACTCATACTTTATCCTTGCTCTGCGGTTTGCGCGCGGTGACATGAATATAACGCCCCAGGGTAATATACGGTTCCTGACGGCAATAACGCGTTTCTAATTCAAGTAATGCTTCATAGCAGTCGCGCTGCTGGTGCTTCTCGCGCAGATAATCATGAAACACGCGAACGCCTGTCTTACCCATAATTTGCCAACCAGCTTCTTCCAACCACAGATAAACCTGCGCCGGGTCGCGTGGATAATCTGGCGAAAGCGTCCGTTTTTTCTTTTTCGGCATTCCCGCCTGCACGTAATCAAAATTCCCGGCGACCATGTTATGCATCAACAAACCATGCGCATTGTAGAACATTAACGACAACACGCCGCCTGGATGCAACACTGACCACAGGGTCTGCAATACGCTGCGGGGATCAGCCACCCACTCGAGCACCGCATGGAACAATATCAGATCAACGGGCGTTTCCAAATGCGAAGCAACATCCTGAGCGGCGCAATGTATAAATTGCATGTTGTCGCTCACACCTTTTGCTTCTGCCGCCTGTTTTGCGCGGTCGATCATCTGCGCAGAAAGATCGCATAAAATGACCTGATGCCCGCGCTCGGCCATTTTGATTGCGGTCTGCCCTTCTCCACCGCCCGCATCCAGCACACGCAGTTTTTGCGGCCCCATTTCCGCCAGCACGCGATCGAGATCCTGCCACAGAATAGCCTGTCGAAGCTGCCCTTTGGTGGTGCCGTAAATGTTACGGGAAAACTTTTCCGCAATATCATCAAAATTGCGATCCTGCATTGCTTTCTCCACCGGTTGGCTAAGACGTTTTCTGATAAAGACGCTATTTTGTCACAGCCACGGCGAGAATGAACCCGTCTGGTGTAATATCGCTGGCGATCCCTTGCTATATGGTTAAAAAAGGAACCAGAAAGGATGCTTTTTACACTGAAAAAAGTGATTGGCAATATGTTGCTGCCACTTCCGCTGATGTTGTTAATTATTGGCGCTGGCCTGGCGCTGCTGTGGTTTAGCCGTTTTCAAAAAACCGGGAAGATTTTTATTAGCATTGGGTGGCTGGCACTCTTGTTATTGAGTTTGCAACCGGTAGCCGACCGCCTGCTGCGTCCCATCGAAAGCACCTATCCGACATGGAATAATTCGCAAAAAGTGGACTATATCGTAGTGCTCGGAGGTGGTTATACCTGGAACCCGCAGTGGGCACCGAGCTCTAATTTAATCAATAACAGTCTGCCACGCCTGAATGAGGGTATCCGTTTATGGCGCGAAAATCCGGGTTCAAAACTGATCTTCACGGGAGGCGTAGCAAAAACCAATACGGTGAGTACAGCGGAAGTAGGTGCCAGAGTTGCGCAATCGCTGGGCGTACCGCGCGAGCAAATTATCACCCTGGATTTGCCAAAAGATACCGAAGAAGAAGCTGCGGCAGTGAAACAGGCGATTGGTGACGCCCCTTTCCTGCTGGTGACCTCCGCATCACATCTGCCGCGGGCGATGATCTTTTTTCAGCAGGAAGGGTTAAATCCGCTACCAGCCCCGGCGAATCAGTTGGCCATCGACTCGCCGCTTAATCCGTGGGAACGGGCAATCCCTTCTCCGGTCTGGCTGATGCATAGCGATCGTGTTGGCTATGAAACGCTTGGCCGCATCTGGCAGTGGCTGAAAGGTCCGTCAGGCGAGCCACGGCAAGAGTGATTTTGATGCCAGATCGAAGTTGCGCCGACTAAATCGTCCGGTATTAACCAGTTGCGCAACTTCATCCCATAACACATACAACCAACGCCGCCAGATGAACGACTCCGCCACTGGCGCGCGTTGCAGGTAACTCCAGAGCAAATCTTCCGCCAGAGAATTATCCATTAGTCGGAACAGTTCGTATTCTCGCGGTGCCCAAAGCATTAGTCCCGGCCCGACCATCGCCAGTAACTGATCGCTGCGCGAATCTTTCAGCATGCTGCGTAAACAGAAGTTACCGTGAATCAGCACACAATTGTCGTTAAAACCTTCAAATAATGCCGGGAGACATTCGCGAGTGCGAAACAGGATCCGCTTATCCTGCATCGTCAGACCGGTGTTATTGAACTGATTGAGCGTGGTCCATAGCACTTCAACATGTTGCCGGTACCATGAGGGCCAGAAATTTTCCTGAGTATTGTCGACCGCGCCGACGCAACCGCGACTGTCCTGACGGTGCCAGGCCAGTAAGGCTTCAACGATTTGGTCTTTGAGCTGTTCCCAGCGTTCTGGTGTTCGGGCTGGTGCCTCCACCGAAACACCACGCATCCGCTCCAGTAGCAGGACATCGGGGCCGGGGTGTTCTTCATGCGTCATCACACCATAAATAGTCGGCATACGGACAGTCCCACTTCTTGCCAGCATGGTGGTTTTCCATGCCAGTTGTCGGGCTTTTCCGGGCGTACTAAAGCTTCTTGCCATTAACGGCATTGGGTTTCCCTGGCTGTCATACAAAGCCCACAACGCCGTATCCGCTTTTTCATTGACGCACTCAATACGACTGAGTTTTTCGCCCAGTAAATGGCTTAATTCGGCACGCAGCTGTTCCATTCAGATTACCCTCATAAAAGCTACTGCTTTCATAATGAGCGCCAATATAAAAGATGTCACCTGAATGAGATCAATTGTTGAAAAGAAAAATTGAGGAAAATCGTAACGGTACGACACTCCTCCCAAAATTGGCTGGAGTGTCGTGAAGTGAAATTAGCGCATTTCAGCGCGAACGCGCTCGAGATCTTCAGGGGTATCCACACCTGTGCCAGGAACTTCATGCGCGACAGCAACATGGATTTTTTCGCCGTACCACAGAACACGAAGCTGCTCTAACATTTCGATGTGTTCTAACGGGCTTGGCTGCCAGGTGACGTAACGACGGATAAAGCCTGCACGGTAGCCATAAATACCAAGATGACGCAGGAAGTTATCGCCAACGGTTTCAAGGCCTTTTGCAAAACGATCACGATCCCACGGAATGGTAGCGCGTGAGAAGTACAGTGCATACCCTTCAGCGTCGAGAACCACTTTCACCGCATTCGGGTTAAACGCTTCTTCCGCATTGTGGATTGGCACCGCCAGAGTCGCCATACCCACCTGACGCTGAGCGAGGTTATCAGCAACCTGACGAATGATTGTCGCAGGGATCATCGGTTCATCACCCTGCACATTAACGATCACCGTGTCGTCGCTGAACGCGCATTTTTCGACAACTTCCGCCAAGCGTTCTGTCCCTGACTGGTGATCGGCGCGCGTCATACATACTTCACCGCCAGCGGCTTCAACGGCGCGGGCGACATCCTCATGATCGGTTGCCACGATGATGCGCTCGGCACCTGATTCACGCGCGCGTTCAAGAACATGAACAATCATGGGTTTGCCGTTAATATCAACCAATGGTTTACCGGGCAGACGCGTGGACGCGTAGCGCGCGGGAATAATGACCACAAAACTCATGATTTACTCTCATCAGCAGTCAGCACGCGGGCTTCCGTTTCCAGCAACACTGGAATGCCATCGCGCAGCGGGAAAGCTAGGTTGTCCAGTTTGCAAATAAGTTCTTGTTTTTCCTGGTTATACCAAAGTTTTCCGTTGCAAACCGGGCAGGCAATGATTTCAAGCAGACGATGATCCATAGTTCCTCCAGATGGATCGGGTTATGAATGCATAAATCTTATCATAATCATTTATGCGACGGGGTCTATTTCCCAGCCGGTGCGGCAATCCGTAAAGAGACCTTGCGGGCAGTGTCCTAATGTCACCCGCGTTGCCTGCTGCCAGTTAGCGAAATCAGTAATCGCCTGACGTAACCCTTTTTGCAGCGTTGTCGTTGGTTTAATACCTTCCTGTAACCACAGAGAGATAACTTCAAGGATGCCTGTCTGGCGATGCATTTTGGCATCCATTCGCCCAACTAATTGCCCACGATGTAATAACGGCAGAACAAAATAGCCATACTGGCGTTTCGGCGCTGGGGTATAGCACTCCAGCCGGTAGCTAAAATCAAAAAGCTGCTCTGCGCGTTTGCGATCCCAGACAACAGGATCAAAAGGCGAAAGTACCGCGCTGTGCGTTGCAGTGAGCTTTCCGGCCAGCGCTCGCTCGAGTAGCGGCAGCAAATCAGCATGCAGCCAAAGATTGCCCAATTTTTCAACATGCACAGCAATGATTTGCTGCTGTTCAGCCCTCGCTTCACGCCACGCCGCCAGTGCCGGACGTTTCAGCCGATAGTAATCTGCCAGCCACTGTTCGCGGAATATTCCCAGGCTACGCGCACTGTTATCCAGCATGATGATTTCTGCTTCTGTTTGCGAAACGAGATCGCGCTCATCATCCCAGTCAGGCATGACACGGTGGGTTAAATCATAAACGCGCTGGAAGTTGCGCCGTTCAATCACCATCACCTTTCCGGCAGTAAATAAACCTTCCAGATGCCGTTTATGCGGCTTCCATTCCCACCAGCCGCTTGCACCTTTACGAGGATGCTCAAAATCGGCTGAACGTACCGGCCCCTTATCATGAATATGCTGAATTAACTGTGCAATTTCCGCCTCATGTTCCTGCATCCAGGCGTCTTTGTATTTCCAGCCCATTTTTTCAGGTGCCAGCATGCGGTGGCGAATAAGACGAAAGTCGCTGCGTGGCATAAAGCAGGCTTCATGCGCCCAGTATTCCATTAATTCGCCACGCGCCAGAGACTCATCCAGCCACTGGGCAGGATAATTTCCCAGACGACTGAAAAGCACCAGATATGGGCTACGGGCAACAATATTGATGGTATCGATTTGCAGCAAGGACATGCGGGAGATCGTTGCCGGAATATCCTCCAACGACGCTCGACGGCGGGGTTTGTTTAACAGGCCTTGCGCGGCAAGGTGAAGATTACGCGCATCAGCAAGGGAGAGGTGCGGCAGCGACATTCATGACTCCATCAATCGAACGCTGCCGCGGCGTAACTAGTTGCCAGAAGCCAGCGAGGTTAGTTGCGCAAGCAGTTTCGCTGGTTCATCACCTGAAAGCTGTGCGTCAACGGGCAAATACCACCAATTTTCTTCTGCAAAGGCCCGGCATTTCACCGCATCTTTTTCAGTCATTACCAGCGTTTGCCCGGTGCTTACCAACGCGCTGACATCCGCATGGTTCAAAGACTGATGATCGGCCAGCGGTACACATTTTTCCGGTTGTACACCGCACATCTTCAGCGTGGCAAAAAAGCGCGGCGGATGCCCAATCCCTGCCATCGCCACCACATGTTCAAGCTGAGCAACGTCACAACGCGTACCGGTACGTAAATTCACCGCCTGACCCGGCAGCAGATGCATGGGGATTTCACCGCTGCGGGGGACACCGCCGTTGACGATTACCGCATCAACTGACTTTAAGCGCCCCGCTCGCTCACGCATTGGCCCCGCCGGCAACCACCAGCCATTGCCAAAGCGACGCACACCATCAATAACGACAATTTCCACATCACGCGCCAGACGGTAATGCTGTAAACCGTCGTCGGTTACGATGATCTGCACATCAGGGTGTTGCGCCAGAATGGCTTTTACCGCATCAGAACGAACGGGAGAAACCGCAACAGGCGCATCAGTGCGTTGATAAATCAACACAGGTTCATCACCCGCCTGTGCTGTGGTGGTATCTGCCGACAATAACAGCGGATAAGATTCAGCCTTACCACCATATCCCCGCGATACGACCCCCACGCGAATACCGCGCTGTTGCAACTTTTCCACCAGCCAGACAACGACCGGGGTTTTTCCGTTGCCGCCTGCGGTGAGATTACCAACCACGACAACCGGTACGGGGGCACGCCAGGCACGCTTCAGTTTTAGTTTATAGCAAAGACGGATCGCGCCACTCACCAGGCCATACAACCAGGAGAGTGGCAGCAATAGCCGCCACAAAGGGGATTCACCAGACCAGATTTTTTCGATCATTGGCCAAACTGCATTTTGTGAAGTTGCGCGTAAACGCCGCGGTGCTCAAGCAAATCGTTATGCGTACCGCGTTCCACAATGACACCATCCTCGACGACCACGATTTCGTCTGCCTTTTCAATGGTAGACAAGCGGTGGGCAATCACCAGAGAGGTACGGTTTTTCTGCAACTCATCCAGTGCCGCCTGAATCGCACGTTCGGATTCGGTATCCAACGCCGAGGTAGCTTCGTCCAGAATCAGAATCGGGCTATCACGCAACAAGGCTCGAGCGATAGCAATACGCTGACGCTGACCGCCAGAGAGCAGCACGCCGTTTTCACCAATCACTGTATCGAGACCGTTATCCATCTTATTGATGAAGTCCATGGCGTAGGCCATACGCGCCGCTTCTTCAATTTGCTCACGGCTGTACTGTTCAGTCCGTGCGTAAGCAATGTTGTTAGCAACCGTATCGTTAAACAGATGGACATTCTGCGACACCAGAGCAACCTGGTTACGTAACGACGCCAGGGTATACTCGCGCAGATCGTGACCATCCATCAGGATTTCGCCTTCATCAATATCGTAAAAACGCGTGATCAGGCTGGCGATGGTTGATTTACCTGAACCAGAGCGTCCAACCAGAGCAACCGTCTTCCCTGCCGGAATTTTCAGGTTGATGTTACGCAATGCGGGTACGTCACGTCCCGGATAAGTAAAGGTGACATTGCGGAATTCCACGTCGCCAGTCGCACGCTCGAGCACGCGCTTACCTTCGTCTTTCTCCTGCTCACTGTCCAGAATGGTAAACAGCGTCTGACAAGCCGCCATACCGCGCTGGAACTGGGCGTTAACGTTGGTCAGCGATTTCAGCGGACGCATCAGTGCAATCATTGAAGAGAAAACAACGGTAATCGTACCGGCAGTCAGGCTATCCATGACACTTGGGAAGCTCGCCGCATACAGAACAAACGCCAGCGCCAAAGAGGCGATCAGCTGAATGATCGGATCAGAGATGGAAGAGGCTGAAACCATTTTCATCCCCTGAAGACGCATTCGGTTGCTGACTTTATCGAAGCGTTTCGTTTCCACTTCCTGACCACCGAAAATCAATACTTCTTTATGGCCTTTCAGCATTTGTTCAGCGCTGGTGGTCACCTGCCCCATGGTGTTCTGCATGTTTTTACTGATGTTGCGAAAACGCTTCGATACTACGCGAATCGCAATCGAAACAATCGGTGCCAACACAATCAAAATGATCGACAATTGCCAACTGTAATAGAACATCATGATGAACAGGCCGATGATCGACGCACCTTCACGCACAACAGTAATCAGTGCGCCGGAAGAGGAAGAAGCAACCTGTTCGGAATCGTAGGTGATACGTGACAACAGCGTACCCGTTGACTGTTTGTCAAAGAATGAAACCGGCATTCCCATCATGTGACCAAACAGGCGGCGACGCATGGTCATTACCACCTTTCCTGATACCCAGGAGATACAGTAGCTGGAGACATAGCTGGTGATACCACGCAAAATCATCAGCCCGATCACCACCAGCGGCATCCACACCAGCACGGAGCGATCTGTTTTACCAAAGCCATCATCAAGAAGTGGCTTAAGGAGCGATAGCATGAAGGTATCGCTGGCTGCGTTGAGGATTAACGCTACGCCCGCCACGATCAGACCCGCTTTAAAAGGCGCAATGGTTGGCCACAGTCGGCGGAATGTCTGCCACGTAGAGAGATCTTTGTCGTTATGCATTCAAAAAACCAGCATTTGTTGAAATAGCCGCATATTCTACCCGTTATCCACTGGCACGCCAAACCACTGATGATACCAACGAGGTAAAATTTGCTCCCTGAGGCTGCTAATCCGCCAGCCTTGCGCTGAAAAATCGACCGTTACTTGCCCCTGATGAGGAGTATCAAGCCACGTATAACCCTGTTGTTGATAGCGATGCTTAACTTTGTTAGAGGGCAGTCGCCATGCGTTATAGCGCGATGCCGATGCGAGTGCCACTTTTCCATTCACTCGCTGAATTAATGGCAACGATGATGAGGTATTACTGCCATGGTGAGGTACCTGAAGCAATGTTGCCTGCACTTGCTGCCAGTA
The DNA here is from genome assembly GCF_022354085.1 of Shigella dysenteriae. Classification (NCBI taxonomy): domain Bacteria; kingdom Pseudomonadati; phylum Pseudomonadota; class Gammaproteobacteria; order Enterobacterales; family Enterobacteriaceae; genus Shigella; species Shigella dysenteriae. Next base: position 1,750,830 of record NZ_CP055055.1, on the reverse strand, counting down.
ACGGCTTAGCATCTTTTGTTCAGCTGGGGCTTCAATATCACCGGTTAGAAGAATGCCATTCGTCCCGTCATCAACCTTAACCACACAGGAATGGTTATTTCCTTTATCGTTGCTAGCTTGTAAAGGCCAGTGCACGCTGAAACGCAATCCTTGCCATTGCCACGCTTCGCCACGCACACAGGGCTGATGATGTTCCCAGTTTAACGGACTTCTGATCCATAACATCGGCCATGTATGCAATATTGAGTCCAGCCCTCCCCGGTGATCCAGATGTTCATGACTCAGGATAACGCCTTCCGGTTCAAGATTATGCCAGTGGAGCCAGGGGATAATCAGTTGTTGCCCACTATCCCCTTCAGGCCAGGCCAGTCCCGTGTCATAGAGAATCGCTTTGCCGTTTCTGGCTATCACCATTGCCAGCCCTTGCCCGACATCAAGCATGTACACTTGCCACTCGTCAGGTCGAGGTTTTTGCCACAGCGGCCAGCACATCAGCAAGCCTACAGCCACACACATTGCTGGCAACGTTCGCCAGGCGTTTAATCGCCATACAACCAGTAAGAACCATGGGGAAAATGATAGCCATTGCCAACGTTCAGCAATGTTGATCCACCCTTCTGGCAAACTCTTTAACCCCCAGAAAAGTAAAGCCAAAGACCGGTCGGCAAGAAACCATAACCCTTGCTCCAGGATTAACGGCCCGCTTAAATGCACAACCATCGCGGCGAGGATCAACGGAACCGTGATAAATGTCACCAAGGGAATTGCTAATAGATTTGCAATAAACGAGGTCAGACTAATGCCATGAAATATGACGATTTGCACGGGCATAAGCAGAAGTGTGATTCCCAGTTGCAGATGGATGAGGGAAACAACTGCACGCAATACCGGCGGCAGTTGCCACTCAGGACAGGGAAACCACTGATACCAAAATATCAATGCCGCGACCGCAGCGGCAGAGAGCCATAAACTTTGCGAGAGAATGGCAACAGGATCCATCAGCAAAATTGCCGCCAGACAACATATCCATACATCCCAGCCACTCCACTGTCGCCCACTTAACTTAAGCATTCCCCACGTAGCAAGCGCCACGACGGTACGCAATGCAGGAGGTTGCATTCCCGTCAGCCAGGCATAAAAAGTAGCACAGCAGATTCCGCCAATTAATGGCATTTGCCAGTGGATCCAGCGCCCAGGCAGAAAAATTTGTCCACTGCGAATGAGTCCGGCAGCCAGCAACGCCGCAAAAGCGATGTGCAATCCCGATATCGCCATTAAATGCGCCGTTCCAGTATCACGCATGATATTTTTGATTTCTTTAGGGACGGATAACCGTTCCCCCATACCTAAACCAAGAATAACCGCATTCCACGGATAGGGTTGCAGCGTTGTTTGTAGTGACGCCAGATACTGTGCACGCAGGCTACAACTCGGTTCAATAACACTTGCCTGCAGAAAGCGGCCGGTGAGCGGCTGATGCAGGGCAATGGCATAACGCTGACTATCAAAGCCGCCATCATTAAGTTGGCCATGAACCGCACGAACTTTGAGTTTCATTGACCATTGTTGTCCAGCACAAACCGCTTGCGGAAGATATTCGCCATACAGCACGAGGCCTGGCGCAGGGAATATACGTCGACCTTGTAGATGAGTAATTTGACCGTAATGAGTGGTCATGCCGTCAGTAGCAGTGATCTCAACAATTGCATCCTGCGTCGCGCCAGTTAAGGTTTCTCCTGCCCACAAAATTTGCTTTGCTGATAATATGCCCCAAACGAAAAACAGCAACGTCAGCGCGATATAACGTAGCGTTTTAACAGGGATAAATGCCAGTACGCAGGCGAAGAGAGTCAGAAACGCAAGGGTTAATGTCCCTGGCAATTGGGGCAAAATCAGCAACGGAAAAATTCCGCAAATTATGCATACGCCGACTGTCGTTATTTTCATGCACCCCTCCCTGTTTATGGAAAGTGTGCAACTTTGTTGAGCGGTTGTCTGGTGGGAATTTTGCGTTCCCCGAGGCACATTCAGAAGAATTTAACGAGAGGGTGAAAACTGCTCAAAACTCTGCGAGGCAGCTTCCAGTTCCAGATTAGAGAAATGAAAAAAGCACCCGACAGGTGCTTTTCTCGCGTTCAAGTTTGAGTAAAAACTTAACCGTAAATATTGGCGCGATCGCGCAGTTCTTTACCAGGTTTAAAGTGAGGAACGTATTTTCCTTCCAGTTCTACTTTATCGCCAGTCTTCGGATTACGTCCGGTACGTGGTGCGCGGTAGTGCAAAGAGAAACTGCCGAAACCGCGGATTTCAATACGCTCGCCCTGCGCAAGAGTCGAGGCCATATGCTCCAGCATCTCTTTTACTGCATCTTCAACCGTCTTGGCGGGAATGTGCGATTGCTGGGTGGCAAGTCTTTCTATCAATTCTGACTTGGTCATGATTCCTCCGGTTCCTTAAAGGCAAATTAAGCGGCTGCTGTTGCTGCATTGATTAAGGGCGGCCGTAGCCGCCCTTAGTGCTTGATTACAGGACGAAACCTGCAATCTGTCAAGTAAACTCAACAAACTTCGGAATAAAAATCCCGAAGAGTCAGAGAATTACTCGCCTTTAGCTGCTTTGAAAGCTTCAGCCATTGCGTTGTTGGAGAAGTTTGCATCTTCCTGTTTGTTAACAGTTGCGATTGCATCTTTCTCGTCAGCTTCGTCTTTCGCACGAACAGACAGGCTGATTGCGCGATTTTTACGATCAACGCCGGTGAATTTAGCTTCAACTTCGTCGCCAACGCTCAGAACCAGGGTAGCGTCTTCAACGCGGTCACGGGATGCTTCAGAAGCACGCAGGTAACCTTCAACGCCGTCAGCCAGTTCTACGGTTGCGCCTTTAGCGTCAACTGCAGTTACTTTACCGGTTACGATAGCGCCTTTCTTGTTCAGAGCAACCCAGTTGTTGAACGGATCTTCTGCGAGCTGTTTAACGCCCAGGGAGATACGTTCACGTTCTGCGTCAACCTGCAGAACAACTGCAGCGATTTCGTCGCCTTTTTTGTATTCACGAACTGCTTCTTCGCCTGCAACGTTCCAGGAGATGTCAGACAGGTGAACCAGGCCGTCGATGCCGCCGTCCAGGCCGATGAAGATACCGAAGTCAGTGATAGACTTGATTTTACCTTCAACACGGTCGCCCTTGTTGTGGGTTTCCGCGAACTGCTGCCACGGGTTAGCTTTGCACTGTTTCAGACCCAGGGAGATACGACGACGTTCTTCGTCGATATCCAGAACCATAACTTCCACTACATCGCCAACGTTAACAACTTTGGACGGGTGGATGTTTTTGTTGGTCCAATCCATTTCGGAAACGTGTACCAGGCCTTCAACGCCTTCTTCGATTTCAACGAAGCAGCCGTAGTCGGTCAGGTTGGTCACGCGACCAGTCAGTTTGGTACCTTCCGGATAACGTTTAGCGATAGCTACCCACGGATCTTCGCCCAGCTGTTTCAGGCCCAGGGATACACGGGTACGTTCGCGGTCGAACTTCAGCACTTTAACAGTGATTTCGTCGCCCACGTTGACGATTTCGCTCGGATGCTTAACGCGTTTCCAGGCCATGTCAGTGATGTGCAGCAGGCCGTCAACGCCGCCCAGATCAACGAATGCACCGTAGTCAGTGAGGTTCTTAACGATACCTTTAACTTCCATGCCTTCCTGCAGGTTTTCCAGCAGCTGATCGCGCTCTGCGCTGTTTTCGGATTCGATAACGGCACGACGAGAAACAACAACGTTGTTGCGCTTCTGATCCAGCTTGATTACTTTAAATTCAAGCTCTTTGCCTTCCAGGTGCAGAGTGTCACGCACCGGACGAACGTCTACCAGAGAACCTGGCAGGAACGCACGAATACCGTTCAGCTCAACAGTGAAGCCGCCCTTAACTTTGCCGTTGATAACACCGGTAACAGTTTCAGCATCTTCGTAAGCTTTTTCCAGCGTGATCCAGGCTTCGTGACGTTTAGCTTTCTCACGGGACAGCAGAGTTTCACCGAAGCCGTCTTCTACTGCGTCCAGAGCAACGTCAACTTCGTCACCTACCTGGATTTCCAGCTCGCCCTGGGCGTTTTTGAACTGCTCAGCCGGGATGGCGGACTCAGATTTCAGACCAGCGTCAACCAGTACTACGTCTTTGTCGATAGCAACAACAACGCCACGAACGATAGAACCCGGGCGGGTTTCGATTTCTTTTAAGGACTCTTCAAAGAGTTGAGCAAAAGATTCAGTCATGTTTAATCTTCAGGTTTATATTTAACGTCCACCTGGCTCCATGCCGGATGGGGTTGTTTAACATACCCGCTGTCATTCCATTGCAACGGGGGTACTGCAAATTCGGTCGCTTATGCGAGAGCCAATTTCTGGCGCGCGTATTGTAGCGCTTTTTCAATCACTTGCTCAATGCTTAAGGTGGTGGAATCCAACACTAAAGCATCGGCTGCCGGAACCAGTGGCGCTACCGCTCGGTTACGATCGCGGTCGTCGCGTTCTTTGATCTCGGCCAAAAGGCGCTCAAAGTTAACACTAAAGCCCTTCTCCTGCAACTGTAGCATGCGGCGATGCGCACGTTCTTCCGAGGAGGCGTCAAGGAAAATTTTCACTGGCGCATCAGGGAATACCACCGTTCCCATGTCGCGGCCATCGGCAATCAGGCCTGGTAATTCGCGAAACGCGCGTTGGCGACGCAATAATGCTTCACGAACGCGTGGGAATGCCGCGACTTGTGAAGCTGCATTCGCCACTTCCTGAGTACGAATTTCGCCGCTGACATCTTCCCCTTCGAGGATCACTTCCAGATTGCCATTGGTTGACACAAAACGTACATCCAGATGGGATGCCAGCGGTACCAGCGCATCTTCCGACGCAACATCAACATGGTGATGTAATGCCGCCAATGCCAGTACGCGATAAATTGCACCCGAGTCCAGCAGATGCCATTGCAACGCTTCCGCCATAGCCTTACACAAGGTGCCTTTCCCTGCACCGCTTGGGCCATCAATGGTAATAACCGGGGCAATTGCCGTCATCTTTATCTCCTTAAAACAGGCGTACCGTTAACATAACCGCGCGCATTATACGCGCCGACGCCACAAATCGTTAACGTTGTGTGCAAAAACCAGTTTTGTATGTATTCAGATGGGGATTTATTGCGCAATTATAGCGGGCTGGCAGAAGACCAGCCCGAAAGATGACAATGATTTACTTACCAGAGGCGATACGATCACGGATGTGTTGTGCACGCTCTGTTGATGGTGGGTGAGAGTCAAACATGGACTGGGTGCGACCGCCATCCAGGCTAGCCAGTTTTTCGAAGCTGCCAACCAGCCCCTGGGTGCTGATGCCACGTTTCTTCAACAGATCAAAGGAGAAATCATCTGCTTCGGACTCTTTATCGCGGGAGTATTTCGCATTGATAGCGCCTTCTGCGATATCACCCAATTGTGAGCGGGAAAGCTGGGAAGCCACACCGCTGGTAGCTGAAATGGCATCGCGTGCGGCAACGATCGCATAAGAAGCTTTCATTTCAGCCAGCGAGTGACCCAACGCGACGTGGCCCAGTTCATGGCCCAGAACGCCTTCAATTTCGTTATCGTTCATCATGTCCATCAGGCCACTGTAAACACGAACACAGCCGTTCGCCATCGCCCATGCGTTGACGTCGCTGGTCATATAAACCTTATAGTTGACCGGCGTGCCATTAATATTGTTACCCAATGCTTTGGCGATTTTTGCCAGACGTTTACCGTACTTGCTGGATTTACTTGCGACTTGATTGCCGCTGTCCATTTCGGCACAGCCCTGATTGGCAATCGCTTTTGCATCGGCATCGCTTAATGTTGCTGCTTTATAGGCATTTAAACCGGAGCTGATAGCCATATTGGTATCAATACCGTGGGTATTTTGACACCCCGTCAGTAATGCTGCAGAGGTCACAATCGCCAGCAGTAATTTAGTATTCTTCATGTGAATCATCCGTTGATTAATCATATATAAATATTATGTATCAACAACTTACATTGACAACTGACGCTACCATTAATCAAAATGACTCACAAGGTCCGAAAAAAAACGCCGGCAATGTGCCGACGTTTTGATAAAGAAAGTTTTGGCTATTTATTGGACGTTATTCATTCAGGCTGCCTGGCTAATCCGCGCCAGCTGCTCGAAATAATCCGGAAATGTTTTGGCCGTACATTTGGGATCAAGAATCGTCACTGGTGTATCTGACAACGCCACCAGCGAGAAACACATCGCCATCCGGTGATCATTGTATGTCGCGATCTCGGCAAAGTTCAGTTTTTCCGGTGGAGTGATACGAATGTAATCGTGCCCCTCTTCTACTTCCGCACCGACTTTACGCAGTTCTGTTGCCATCGCAAACAGGCGATCGGTTTCTTTAACACGCCAGTTATAGATATTGCGCAGCGTGGTGGTGCCTTTTGCAAATAACGCCGCCGTGGCAATGGTCATCGCCGCATCAGGAATATGGTTCATATCCATATCAATAGCGTTCAGTTCACCACGCGTACAGGAAATATAATCATCGCCCCAGCAAATGGTCGCGCCCATTTTTTCCAGCACATCAGCAAAGCGAATATCACCCTGCATACTGTTGCGTCCAATGCCGGTCACTTTTACAGTTCCGCCTTTGATTGCTGCTGCTGCCAGGAAGTAAGAAGCTGAAGATGCATCGCCTTCGACCAAATAAGTACCCGGTGACTGATAAGGTTGACCACCTTTCACCACAAATTGTTGATAGTGCTGATTTTCAACTTCAACACCAAACGTCTTCATCAGATTGAGTGTGATGTCGATATAAGGTTTAGAAACCAGATCGCCTTTAATACGAATAACTGTATCTTCCGGCGCAAGCGGCGCAGTCATTAATAGTGCGGTGAGGAATTGACTGGAAACGGAACCATCAACGTCAACATTGCCACCTGTAAAGCCGCCCTGTAAACGCAATGGCGGATAATTTTCTTGTTCCAGGTAAGTGATCTTCGCCCCGCCCAGGCGCAGCGCATCCACCAGATGACCAATCGGGCGCTCTTTCATACGCGGCTCACCGGTCAGCACAATATCATTGCTACCCAGACAAAGAGCTGCCGCCAGCGGGCGCATTGCCGTTCCGGCGTTTCCGAGGAACAACTCCAGGGCACCTTCTGCGTGTAATGGACCGCCGTTACCGATAATTTCGCAACGCGTACGATCGGCTGAAAGCGTATAGCTTACCCCTAACGCTGCTAATGCATTCAGCATATGGCGCACGTCATCGCTATCCAGCAGATTGGTTAATACTGTTTTGCCGTGTGCTAATGCCGCCAGCAATAAAGCGCGGTTAGAAACGCTCTTGGAACCGGGCAGATTAATAGTGCCATCGACACGAGCGATGGGTTGTAACGTCAGGGATTCCATGAACTCAACTCTCTACAACAGAAATAAAAACCCCACAGGCTGGCTGTGGGGATTAAGCAAAATTTCGGCATTAGCCGTGACGGCGTTCGAACTCAACCATGAAGTCTGTCAGCGCTTTAACGCCTTCCAGCGGCATGGCGTTATAAATGGACGCGCGCATTCCGCCGACCACACGGTGACCTTTCAGTGCATGAAGGCCTGCAGCAAAAGACTCTTCAAGGAACAATTTGTCAAGCGCACTGTCTGCCAACTGGAATGGTACGTTCATCCGCGAACGGTTAGCTTTCGCCACGTCATTGCGGTAGAAATCGCTGTTATCAATTACCCCATACAGCAGTTCTGCTTTTTGCTGATTGATTTTATCCATTTCAGCTACACCGCCGTTCGCTTTCAGCCATTTAAAGACCAGACCAGACAGATACCAGGCAAATGTCGGCGGCGTGTTAAACATGGAGCCGTTATCGTTGAGGATGGAATAATCCAGAATCGACGGACACGCGATATTCGCTTTGCCCAGCAAATCTTCACGAACGATGACGATTGTCAGGCCTGCCGGGCCGATATTTTTCTGCGCGCCAGCGTAAATTACACCATAACGGCTGACGTCAATCGGACGGGAAAGAATGGTTGAAGAGAAGTCGGCGGCGACCACCACATCTTTGCCGAAGTCTGGCGTTTCGTCGATGGCGATACCGTCGATGGTTTCATTCGGGCAGTAATGCATATAAGCAGCATTATCAGAGAGTTGCCATTCACGCATGGGCTTAACCGCGCGCAGACCATCAACAGTCACTTTGGCGTCAAAGACATTAGGCGTACAGTATTTTTTCGCTTCTTTAATGGCACTTGCCGCCCAGTAACCGGCATCAACATAATCTGCGGTGGTTTTATCACCGAGAATATTCAGCGGTACCGCAGCAAACTGACCGCGACCACCGCCATGGCAGAATAATACCTTGTAGTTGGAGGGGACATTAAGAAGATCGCGAAAATCCTTCTCGGCTTCCTCTGCAACCTGAATGAACTCTTTGCCACGGTGACTCACTTCCATCACCGACGTACCAAGACCGTTCCAGTCGCGCAGTTCCTGTTGAGCCTGTTTAAGCACCTCTGCCGGTAGCATTGCCGGACCAGAACTAAAATTGAAGATTTGAGCCATTTCCCCTCACCACGTTGCGTTGCCATTAACCCCCAGTCAATCGATTGCGACCGCGGGTAATATGTTATTCCTGTGGCTATCGGTTTTATCATTCAGTGACACGCATCGCAATGGGTAAAACCGTTGAGGGCAAAAATGCGGCACGCGTCACACAACAGAATCTCTCGGATTATTACCAAAAAACCGATATTTTTGCTGTCAGGTCACCCGTTTAGCCCGACTTGCCTTCGTCCATTCTGGATTTGCACAGCGCGGACATAATTGTTTTTCCCCCGCGTTCATATGAATGATTTCACTACAACGGATGCAGGCATAGTCCGCCGACTCCGGCACCACTTTGTAACGCTGCGTACAATCACTGGGTAAAATAAGTAAACCCGGTTTCACCTTGTCATCTTCAAAGAAATAGACACTGATTTGCCCGTTGGTTTCGAGAATCGCCAGACGTACCTGCCCCAGCTGCTCCACGCCACGCAATCGTAGCTCCATAAAGAACTCAAATTCCGTCATGTTGGAGTTATTGAGTTTCGACCAGGCCAGCTCGCCATCTTCAATAATGACAACTGGCTTGCCTTCCAGAAGATCCTCCAGTTTTTCACTGTGCGCCATCAACCACATTACCAGGCGGTATAACAACGCCAGAGTAATAAAGACGATAAGTACCGGGACCATCGGCACATCATCATAAAACGCCACATCTCCCGCCGCTGACCCCAGCGTCAGAATGATTAAAACTTCAAACAGCGACATCTGCCGCACTCCGCGTCTTCCGGTCATTTTGAGGAACAAAAAAACCAGTACAAAGGTATACAGACTACGTAGTGCAACTTCGCCAAGGAAATCAAAAGGCACTTTATCAAATGCCATACGGTGGAGATCGAACGCCTTCATTTTTATGCTCTTAACGTGGTTTATCCGCTAAAAGCATAGTCAACAGTTCATCGGCATGGCGGCGGTGATAGCGCCTTTGAGATAAAACCCGTATTATTGCGCGCTTTCCGTACGACTAAAGTGATTTTCATGACGCAAACATTTATCCCCGGCAAAGATGCCGCTCTGGAAGATTCCATCGCTCGCTTCCAGCAAAAACTTTCAGACCTCGGCTTTCAGATTGAAGAGGCCTCCTGGCTGAATCCCGTGCCTAACGTCTGGTCTGTACATATTCGCGACAAAGAGTGCGCACTGTGTTTTACCAACGGTAAAGGCGCAACCAAGAAAGCGGCGCTGGCTTCTGCACTCGGTGAATATTTCGAGCGTCTCTCAACCAACTACTTTTTTGCTGATTTCTGGCTGGGCGAAACCATCGCCAACGGTCCATTTGTGCATTATCCCAACGAAAAATGGTTCCCACTGACCGAAAATGACGATGTGCCAGAAGGGCTGCTCGATGACCGTCTGCGCGCATTTTACGATCCGGAGAATGAATTGACCGGCAGTATGCTGATTGACCTACAATCCGGTAACGAAGATCGTGGTATTTGCGGTCTGCCGTTTACGCGCCAGTCCGACAATCAGACCGTTTATATTCCGATGAATATCATTGGTAACCTGTACGTTTCTAACGGTATGTCCGCTGGCAATACCCGCAACGAAGCACGCGTTCAGGGGTTGTCCGAAGTTTTCGAACGCTACGTGAAAAACCGCATTATTGCTGAAAGCATCAGCTTGCCGGAAATCCCGGCAGACGTGCTGGCGCGTTACCCAGCGGTGGTTGAAGCGATCGAAACACTGGAAGCAGAAGGTTTCCCGATCTTCGCATATGATGGTTCCCTTGGCGGCCAGTATCCGGTGATTTGCGTGGTACTGTTTAATCCTGCTAACGGCACCTGCTTTGCCTCTTTCGGTGCGCATCCTGATTTTGGCGTAGCACTGGAACGTACCGTGACCGAGCTGCTGCAAGGTCGTGGCCTGAAAGATTTGGATGTGTTTACTCCGCCAACCTTCGATGATGAAGAAGTCGCTGAACATACCAACCTCGAAACGCACTTTATCGATTCCAGCGGTTTAATCTCCTGGGACCTGTTCAAGCAGGATGCCGATTATCCGTTTGTGGACTGGAATTTCTCCGGCACCACGGAGGAAGAGTTCGCCACGCTGATGGCTATCTTCAACAAAGAAGATAAAGAAGTTTATATTGCCGATTACGAGCATCTGGGCGTTTATGCTTGCCGTATTATCGTGCCTGGCATGTCCGATATTTATCCGGCTGAAGATTTGTGGTTAGCGAATAACAGTATGGGTAGTCATCTGCGCGACACCATTCTCTCGCTACCAGGCAGCGAGTGGGAAAAAGAAGATTACCTGAACCTTATCGAGCAACTGGATGAAGAAGGTTTTGATGACTTTACCCGCGTGCGTGAGCTGTTGGGTCTGGCGACCGGGTCGGATAACGGTTGGTACACCCTGCGTATCGGTGAATTAAAAGCCATGCTGGCGCTGGCTGGTGGCGATCTGGAACAGGCTCTGGTCTGGACCGAATGGACGATGGAGTTTAACTCATCGGTATTCAGCCCGGAACGCGCCAACTATTATCGCTGCCTGCAAACGTTGTTATTACTGGCACAGGAAGAAGATCGCCAGCCGCTGCAATATCTGAATGCGTTTGTTCGCATGTACGGCGCAGATGCCGTGGAAGCCGCCAGTGCGGCAATGAGCGGCGAAGCGGCGTTTTATGGCTTGCAACCAGTAGATAGCGATCTGCACGCGTTTGCTGCACATCAGTCGCTGTTGAAGGCCTACGAAAAGCTGCAGCGCGCCAAAGCAGCATTCTGGGCAAAATAAAATCAAATAGCCTACGCAATGTAGGCTTAATGATTCGTCTGAGTTATATTACGGGGCGTTTTTTTAATGCCCCGCTTTACATATATTTGCATTAATAAAATAATTGTAATTATAAGGTTAAATATCGGTAATTTGTATTTAATAAATACGATCGATATTGTTACTTTATTCGCCTGGTGCTCCCTTTTAATTAACTGTTTTAGCGGAGGATGCGGAAAAAATTCAACTCATTTGTTAATTTTTAAAATTTATTTTTATTTGGATAATCAAATATTTACTCCGTATTTGCATAAAAACCATGCGAGTTACGGGCCTATAAGCCAGGCGAGATATGATCTATATCAATTTCTCATCTATAATGCTTTGTTAGTATCTCGTCGCCGACTTAATAAAGAGAGAGTTAGTGTGAAAGCTGACAACCCTTTTGATCTTTTACTTCCTGCTGCAATGGCCAAAGTGGCCGAAGAGGCGGGTGTCTATAAAGCAACGAAACATCCGCTTAAGACTTTCTATCTGGCGATTACCGCCGGTGTTTTCATCTCAATCGCATTCGTCTTCTATATCACAGCAACCACTGGCACAGGCACAATGCCCTTCGGCATGGCAAAACTGGTTGGCGGCATTTGCTTCTCTCTGGGGCTGATTCTTTGTGTTGTCTGCGGAGCCGATCTCTTTACTTCCACAGTGTTGATTGTTGTTGCTAAGGCGAGTGGGCGCATAACCTGGGGTCAGTTGGCTAAAAACTGGCTAAATGTCTATTTTGGCAACCTGGTCGGCGCACTGCTGTTTGTACTTTTAATGTGGCTTTCCGGCGAGTATATGACCGCAAATGGTCAATGGGGACTAAACGTCCTACAAACCGCCGACCACAAAGTGCACCATACTTTTATTGAGGCCGTCTGCCTTGGTATCCTGGCAAACCTGATGGTATGTCTGGCAGTATGGATGAGTTATTCTGGCCGCAGCCTGATGGACAAAGCGTTTATCATGGTGCTGCCGGTCGCGATGTTTGTTGCCAGCGGTTTTGAGCACAGTATCGCAAACATGTTTATGATCCCGATGGGTATTGTAATCCGCGACTTCGCATCTCCGGAATTCTGGACCGCTGTCGGTTCTGCACCGGAAAATTTTTCTCACCTGACCGTGATGAATTTCATCACTGATAACCTGATTCCGGTTACGATCGGTAATATTATCGGCGGTGGTTTGTTGGTTGGGTTGACATACTGGGTCATTTACCTGCGTGAAAACGATCACCATTAATGGTTGTCGAAGTACGCAGTAAATAAAAAATCCACTTAAGAAGGTAGGTGTTACATGTCCGAGCTTAATGAAAAGTTAGCCACAGCCTGGGAAGGTTTTACCAAAGGTGACTGGCAGAATGAAGTAAACGTCCGTGACTTCATTCAGAAAAACTACACTCCGTACGAGGGTGACGAGTCCTTCCTGGCTGGCGCTACTGAAGCGACCACCACCCTGTGGGACAAAGTAATGGAAGGCGTTAAACTGGAAAACCGCACTCACGCGCCAGTTGACTTTGACACCGCTGTTGCTTCCACCATCACCTCTCACGACGCTGGCTACATCAACAAAGCGTTGGAAAAAGTTGTTGGTCTGCAGACTGAAGCTCCGCTGAAACGTGCTCTTATCCCGTTCGGTGGTATCAAAATGATCGAAGGTTCCTGCAAAGCGTACAACCGCGAACTGGACCCGATGATCAAAAAAATCTTCACTGAATACCGTAAAACTCACAACCAGGGCGTGTTCGACGTTTACACTCCGGACATCCTGCGTTGCCGTAAATCCGGTGTTCTGACCGGTCTGCCAGATGCTTATGGCCGTGGCCGTATCATCGGTGACTACCGTCGCGTTGCGCTGTACGGTATCGACTACCTGATGAAAGACAAATACGCTCAGTTCACCTCTCTGCAGGCTGATCTGGAAAACGGCGTAAACCTGGAACAGACTATCCGTCTGCGCGAAGAAATCGCTGAACAGCACCGCGCTCTGGGTCAGATGAAAGAAATGGCTGCGAAATACGGCTACGACATCTCTGGTCCGGCTACCAACGCTCAGGAAGCTATCCAGTGGACTTACTTCGGCTACCTGGCTGCTGTTAAGTCTCAGAACGGTGCTGCAATGTCCTTCGGTCGTACCTCCACCTTCCTGGATGTGTACATCGAACGTGACCTGAAAGCTGGCAAGATCACCGAACAAGAAGCGCAGGAAATGGTTGACCACCTGGTCATGAAACTGCGTATGGTTCGCTTCCTGCGTACTCCGGAGTACGATGAACTGTTCTCTGGCGACCCGATCTGGGCAACCGAATCTATCGGTGGTATGGGCCTCGACGGTCGTACCCTGGTTACCAAAAACAGCTTCCGTTTCCTGAACACCCTGTACACCATGGGTCCGTCTCCGGAACCGAACATGACCATTCTGTGGTCTGAAAAACTGCCGCTGAACTTCAAGAAATTCGCCGCTAAAGTGTCCATCGACACCTCTTCTCTGCAGTATGAGAACGATGACCTGATGCGTCCGGACTTCAACAACGATGACTACGCTATCGCTTGCTGCGTAAGCCCGATGATCGTTGGTAAACAAATGCAGTTCTTCGGTGCGCGTGCAAACCTGGCGAAAACCATGCTGTACGCAATCAACGGCGGCGTTGACGAAAAACTGAAAATGCAGGTTGGTCCGAAGTCTGAACCGATCAAAGGCGATCTCCTGAACTACGATGAAGTGATGGAGCGCATGGATCACTTCATGGACTGGCTGGCTAAACAGTACATCACTGCACTGAACATCATTCACTACATGCACGACAAGTACAGCTACGAAGCCTCTCTGATGGCGCTGCACGACCGTGACGTTATCCGCACCATGGCGTGTGGTATCGCTGGTCTGTCCGTTGCTGCTGACTCCCTGTCTGCAATCAAATATGCGAAAGTTAAACCGATTCGTGACGAAGACGGTCTGGCTATCGACTTCGAAATCGAAGGCGAATACCCGCAGTTTGGTAACAACGATCCGCGTGTAGATGACCTGGCTGTTGACCTGGTAGAACGTTTCATGAAGAAAATTCAGAAACTGCATACCTACCGTGACGCTATCCCGACTCAGTCTGTTCTGACCATTACTTCTAACGTTGTGTATGGTAAGAAAACGGGTAACACCCCAGACGGTCGTCGTGCTGGCGCGCCGTTCGGACCGGGTGCTAACCCGATGCACGGTCGTGACCAGAAAGGTGCTGTAGCGTCTCTGACTTCCGTTGCTAAACTGCCGTTTGCTTACGCTAAAGATGGTATCTCCTACACCTTCTCTATCGTTCCGAACGCACTGGGTAAAGACGACGAAGTTCGTAAGACCAACCTGGCAGGTCTGATGGATGGTTACTTCCACCACGAAGCATCCATCGAAGGTGGTCAGCACCTGAACGTTAACGTGATGAACCGTGAAATGCTGCTTGACGCGATGGAAAACCCGGAAAAATATCCGCAGCTGACCATCCGTGTATCTGGCTACGCAGTACGTTTCAACTCGCTGACTAAAGAACAGCAGCAGGACGTTATTACTCGTACCTTCACTCAATCTATGTAATTAGATTTGACTGAAATCGTACAGTAAAAAGCGTACAATAAAGGCTCCACGAAAGTGGGGCCTTTTTTAGCACGAGAGCCTTTTTTGTCAGCTATCTATACTTTAAGGTGACTGCCAAAACAGACTCGACGTAGCCTTCGAGCTGCGCACCAACACGGCCTCAGATGGGCCACATCTGGAGAAACACCGCAATGTCAGTTATTGGTCGCATTCACTCCTTTGAATCCTGTGGAACCGTAGACGGCCCGGGTATTCGCTTTATCACCTTTTTCCAGGGCTGCCTGATGCGCTGCCTGTATTGTCATAACCGCGACACCTGGGACACGCATGGCGGTAAAGAAGTTACCGTTGAAGATTTGATGAAGGAAGTGGTGACCTATCGCCACTTTATGAACGCTTCCGGCGGCGGCGTTACCGCATCCGGCGGTGAAGCAATCCTGCAAGCTGAGTTTGTTCGTGACTGGTTCCGCGCCTGTAAAAAAGAAGGCATTCATACCTGTCTGGATACCAACGGTTTTGTTCGTCGTTACGATCCGGTGATTGATGAACTGCTGGAAGTAACCGACCTGGTAATGCTCGATCTCAAACAGATGAACGACGAGATCCACCAAAATCTGGTTGGAGTTTCCAACCACCGCACGCTGGAGTTCGCTAAATATCTGGCGAACAAAAATGTGAAGGTGTGGATCCGCTACGTTGTTGTCCCAGGCTGGTCTGACGATGACGATTCAGCGCATCGCCTCGGTGAATTTACCCGTGATATGGGTAACGTTGAGAAAATCGAACTTCTCCCCTACCACGAACTGGGCAAACACAAATGGGTGGCGATGGGTGAAGAATACAAACTCGATGGTGTTAAACCACCGAAGAAAGAAACCATGGAACGCGTGAAAGGCATTCTTGAGCAGTACGGTCATAAGGTAATGTTCTAATTTCCCCGTAAAGCGGCAACTTTATTGAGTTGCCGCTTTTTTATTCCGCGCTGCATAAATAATTCAGAGCTCTATTTCTAACGCCCTTACAGCACAGCTTCCAAATGTATTACCCAAACCGCCAGTATATGTCCTGCGGCTTGCGCGCATTTCTCGATTATGTAAAAACGGGTCAGATCTGCCAGAGTCAGCGTCACCGACCACAATAATTATTTACTATTCGCTTTACGCGCCAGCAGCGGGAATATCAGTCCTAATCCTACCAGCACAAACGGCGTTGCAACATTCAGCGCCAACTGGAAGGTCCACTCTGCAGTGAAGGCTTCCATTTTCGGGAAGATCCCCGTCAAACAGGCAAAGGCGGTAAAGGCAAAACACCAAATCCCGACGGTCATTGCCAGAGGCTTATTACGAATAAAGACATATTCTGGTTTATATTTCTGCGCCAGGCGAACGACTGCAATAAATGCAACAAATACCCATAAATAACGCAGCGGCATCACTACCGAGTTAAGATTCAACAGCCATTTATAGAGATTGTTCATATCACCGATGCCGAGAGTCGGCAGCATAATCAGAATTGCCACCAGCACCAGGGTCAGAAAATAGCCATTAACGGGCGTACCAGAAGCGTTGGTACGACATAAACTGGCTGGAATATATTTGCTGTCAGCATCACCTAATAGCACTTTAAGCGGGGCATCAATCGAGAATACCAGCGCAGCTACTTGTCCCAGGGTATTCGCAATGGCGTAAATCACCATTAAAGTATTACCCATGTTGTAATACTCGCCCAGCTTCTGAAAGGCGTAATATTGACCGTTAGTCATTAAGTCATCCGGGATATTACGCGAGTCAAACATCATCCCCATCGCCAGTGAGCCCAGAATGGCACAAACCGCAACCATCACCGCCAGGCATAACATCCCTTTTGGAAATTCTTTTCCTGGGTTGCGCGTTTGATTAACGTAAGGAGAAATCTTCTCTGCTCCGCCAACCGCGAAAACCAGCATTGAAATAGTGGTAATGTAGGTAAAGTCGATATGAGGAATGAACGTTTCCCAGGTAATGTTTGTGGTCGCAATATGCACTTCAGTAATCGCAGGCGCGGTTACCGCCATCGCCACATACAGGAGCGACATAACAAACATCGCAATCCCTGCCACAGAACCGACGATTTTCAGCGATTTCATACCGCGTGAAGCAACCCACATAAAGAAGATAAACAGCACCAGCGTTAACCCCTGTAACGCTACGACTGAATATTCTTTGATTAGCGAACCGTCGCCTTTCATCGCCCAACCGAGCGCAATCAGTATTGCTTGGGGTTTTTGTGCCAGATAGGGAATATGCACCACCCAGTAGGTCCACGCGGCGAGGTAAGCCAATCCGGGTCCCATCGTGTGTTTAATCCAGGTACTGACCCCGCCCTTCCCATCTTTGAAGGTCGAGCCTAACTGACCAACAATTAGTGCATAAGGTGTGAAATAGAGCGCAAAGATAAACACCCATGAAAAAACAACCACCAGCCCCTGGTTGGCATAGTTATTAACAACGTTGCCAAAACCCCAGACAGTGATAAAAGACATCAGCGCAATGTTGTACCATCGCAGCTGTTTTTCCTGAACATTCCCAGCCATAGACAAATCCTTCGCCAAAATTAAAGGGGCATCTGTAAAACGAGGGATTATGCGCGGCAAATAAGAAGTGCGGAAATAGCGAAATGCAAAATTATAACCTGCTGCACATTTTATTTTTAAACGAATAAAATTTGGAAAAAAGCAAGTCAGATAGAAGAAACAAAAAAGCAGAGTGTGAAACAGTAAGTTCACACTTTGCTTGAATTCATTTACACGTGAGCAACGGGTTTCGGCGTATGACCGGCGTTGCGAAGCAGCATCAGCAAATAGATAAACGATACGCTGGCGATCATGATAAACAATAAATTATCGGAGAAATTCTGCATTAGCATAGCGGTAAATGACGGGCCAAGCAGACTTCCCACGGTATAGCTCAACAGTAAGGCCTGGTTCATCGCCACCAGTTGATGATGTTCAACTTTCTCGCAAGCCCAGGCCATCGCCACCGGATATAGCGTAAAGCCAGCGGCACCGAGGATGAATAGCGCTGGGGCCATCGCCGCCTGGCTAAGCATCGCGATACTGCCGAGAATGACGACAAAGACCTGAACACGCAACACCAGCAGTCGACCAAACTTATCCGCCAGACGTCCAATCGGCCATTGTCCGAGGATACCCGCACTGACCAGTACCGCCATCCAGAAACCAATGCTGGCATTGCTCACCCCTTTGTGATTGAGGTACAACGGCATCAGGCCATATAGAGATCCCAGAACGATTCCTGAGATAATGCAGCCATTCACGCCAAGCCGCGCCTGACGGAGTTTTAGCATTGACGTAATTGACGTCGAATCATGGTTTTCAGCCTGCTGATTCAGGACACGCGTAAACAACAGCGGTAAGATCCCTGCCAACGTCAAACCTGTAACCCACGGCAATACGCTCATCAGCTCGGTTGAGACTTTGCTGACCAGTAACTGGCCTAAAAACGTTCCCACGTAATAAACCATCATATACGCAGCAAGCAAACGCCCACGGTTACGTGACGTCCCACTGCACATCAGCGCGCTCTCAACGACTACCCAAATCATGGCACAGCCGACGCCCGCGACAAAACGCCACGCCAACCAGCTCCAGAAACCAATCATCAGGCCAAGGCCGGCACAGCCAGCGGCAAAAATGAAGGAGGCCAGATAATAGCTGCGGTTAAAGCCAATGCGTTTAATGACATACCCTGTCAGCAATGTACCGACAAGGTTGCCGGTAAAATAGGATGAGCTGACAACGCCTACCTGCCATGTGGACATGTGTTCCTGGGCGAGCCAAAGCGGCACGAGTGTATTTAACACCGCGATCGCCAGAGTCAACAAAAGCAGGCCAGACAGCAAAAGCATGACAGGCCGGGTATACGTGGACATGAATTAAAACCGTGAGGAAGTTCAAATTTCATGCGCATCATGCCACCGCCAAAAACATTGTCAATGGGTGAAAATACGCGCATATCGCAGCGGCGGTATTATCGATTTATATTACTCATTCATAACGCTAATACTGAAGAGATGATTAATCTCATCTGATTGTTTTTATTGATCTAACACAAATTTCATACGCTTCGTTCAGTCGAAAAATTTCATGGTCACAGCAAACTCATATTTCCCGTCTATGCTTTCAGAGCAATGCATCGCGTCTGACCGATTTCAGACGTACCACTGACTCTCGAAAGGAGAAGAGGATGACCAAACCGTATGTTCGTCTTGATAAAAATGATGCTGCCGTTTTGCTTGTTGATCACCAGGCTGGTTTACTTTCCCTTGTACGGGATATCGAACCCGATAAGTTTAAAAATAACGTGCTGGCGCTGGGTGACCTGGCTAAGTATTTCAACTTACCAACTATTCTTACCACCAGTTTTGAAACCGGTCCTAACGGTCCATTAGTTCCAGAACTGAAAGCACAATTCCCCGATGCACCTTACATTGCTCGCCCGGGCAATATTAACGCCTGGGATAACGAAGATTTTGTAAAAGCAGTCAAAGCGACAGGTAAAAAACAGTTAATTATTGCCGGTGTGGTAACTGAAGTTTGCGTGGCATTCCCGGCGCTTTCAGCCATTGAAGAAGGGTTTGACGTCTTTGTCGTGACTGACGCGTCAGGGACCTTTAATGAAATTACCCGGCATTCGGCATGGGATCGCATGTCGCAAGCAGGTGCGCAATTGATGACATGGTTCGGCGTGGCTTGCGAGCTGCACCGTGACTGGCGTAATGATATTGAAGGACTGGCGACGTTGTTCTCTAACCATATTCCTGATTATCGTAATTTGATGACCAGTTATGACACGTTAACGAAGCAGAAATAAAAGAGAACCGGGGCCGAAACCCCGGTTGTTACTGATTAGCTTGCGACGGCCATCCCCACGGTCATATGCAAACCATAGAATACGCCGCGACCGATTAATTCCCCTGCCAGAAGCAGAATGAATGAGACGGATAGTAGCGGAACCGCAGGCTGATAACCTTTTAGCTGTGGTGCAATCCACAAGCACAGGGCAACGGCCAAAAGCACGATCCGCCAGGACATCAGCGCACCATAGTCCGGCACCAGCGCTGCGGCCTGCTGCACAGAACTATGAATAGTCGCCAGCTCTGCGCCCTGCATCACTGACATCACGCCACTCACTACCAGTGCCAGTACAGAAATGGCTGGCAGCAGACGCATCGCCCAGCCATCGACGCCAGCCAGACTCAGCAACAGGTAACCCAGTAACGGGCCGCCCATGAACATCGTCAGGAAGAAGCCCATCGGCGTCCAGATGCTGTACCAGGTCGGAACGGTATCAATGCTGTTATACACACGCACCATCATCCAGACAAAGACGACGCCAAGAACCATCGTCACCACCAGCCACAGCGTACGCAATGCCGGTGACAGCTTTTTCAGCATTGCCAGCAACCAGCCGATGCCGCCTACGGCAAAAAAGATCGAACCGCTGGCGATTTCGTTACTGAGTGCTGAAGACCCTACCCGGTTGAGCGAGTTAAAAGCGCGCATCGGTGAACCAAGATGGAGCATAGAGGCGATAAAGCCAATGCCCATCAGCACCCATAAGCCAAACATGCAGGCGATAACACGCTGCTGGGTTTCTGCTCGCAGGTCGCCTTTGAGCAGCGCCAAAGCCAGAACGATAAAACCACCCGCCACACATTGCCCGAAGACCGTGAAGATCATCAGCGGCCATTCATGCCATCCACTTCCCATCTCACACCTCCTTCGGGTTTGCCAGATAGCCAGTGGTATCCCCGGTCGGGCGGCTATTGGCATTGGGTTTGATCACAATATTCGGTTTGGTAAAGTGAGCTCGCGGCAACGGCGCAACGGCCGCCAGATCGCCATGTTTTTTACGCAGCTCGTCGATAGGGCCGAAATCCAGCGCCCGCAGCGGACAAGATTCAACACAGATCGGCTTTTTACCCTCCGCAACACGGTCATAACAACCATCGCATTTGGTCATATGGCCTTTCGTTTCGTTATATTGCGGTGCGCCATACGGGCAAGCCATATGGCAGTAGCGGCAGCCAATGCACACATCTTCATCGACCACAACAAAACCATCTTCACGTTTATGCATCGCACCGCTCGGGCAGACTTTAGTACAAGCCGGATCTTCGCAGTGGTTGCACGAAATCGACAGATAGTAGGCAAACACGTTCTGGTGCCAGACACCGTTATCTTCCTGCCAGTCGCCACCAGCATATTCATAAATGCGGCGGAAGCTGACTTCTGGCGTCAAATCTTTGTAGTCTTTACAAGCCAGCTCGCAGGTTTTGCAACCGGTGCAACGGCTGGAATCAATAAAAAATCCATACTGGGTTGTCATCGGTTACTCCTTACACCTTTTCAACCTGAACAAGGTTTGTATGTGACGGATTCCCCTTAGCGAGAGGAGACGGACGTTGAGTGGTCAGTACGTTAATACAACCACCCTTATCGACACGTTTTGCATCCGGGTCATACCAGGCACCTTCACCCAGTGCGACCACACCCGGCATCATTCGTGGCGTCACTTTCGCCTCAATATGAACCTCACCACGATCGTTAAAGATCCTGACTTTATCGCCGTTGTGGATACCGCGTTTTTGGGCATCAAGCGGGTTGATCCACATTTCCTGACGGCAAGCCGCTTTCAGCACATCAACGTTGCCGTAAGTTGAGTGAACGCGAGATTTATAGTGGAAACCCGTAAGCTGCAGCGGATACTGTTTGTTCAGCGGATCCTGATAACTTTCAAAGCCCGGCGTGTAGATCGGCAGTGGATCGATCACATCGCCTTCTGGCAATTCCCAGGTAGCGGCAATGTCAGCCAGCGCCTGCGAATAAATCTCAATTTTACCCGATGGCGTGGTAAGTGGATTTGCCTGCGGATCTTCACGGAAGGCTTTATAAGCAACGTGATGCCCTTGTGGGTCGCGCTTTTTAAAGATCCCCTGCTTGCGGAACTCTTCAAACGTTGGCAGTTCAGGAATCGCTTCCCGCGACTGGGCATACAGATGCCGCATCCACTCTTCCTGGGTACGGCCTTCAGTAAACTGTTGCTCAACGCCAAGACGTTTTGCCAGTTCGCTGGTCATTTCATAGATGGTCTTACATTCAAAGCGCGGTTTAATCACCTGATCGTTGAAAATCACGTAAGACATATTCCCGCAGGATGCATCCAGCGCAAAGTCCATCTGTTCGGAAGCGGTGCAGTCAGGCAGCAGGATGTCAGCATATTTCGCCGATGAAGTCATGTGGCAGTCGATAACCACAATCAGCTCGCACTTCTTATCATCCTGGAGAATTTCATGGGTACGGTTGATTTCAGAATGCTGGTTAATCAGGCAGTTACCGGCATAGTTCCAGATCATTTTGATCGGCACATCCAGCTTATCTTTCCCGCGCACACCATCACGCAGCGCCGTCATTTCCGGGCCACGTTCAATGGCATCGGTCCACATAAACATCGAAATGCTGGTCTGGATCGGGTTTTCCAAGGTCGGCATACGGACAAACGGTAAGCTGTATGAACCTTCACGCGCGCCGCTGTTCCCTCCATTAATACCAACGTTACCGGTCAGAATCGCCAGCATCGAGATAGCACGGGTTGCGATTTCACCGTTAGCATGACGCTGCGGGCCCCATCCCTGGCTGATAAACGCCGGTTTGGTACTGCCGATTTCACGAGCCAGTTTGATGATTTTGTCTGCCGGAACACCGGTGATTTGCGAGGCCCATTCCGGTGTTTTAGCCACGCCATCTGGCCCTTCACCCAGAATATAAGCTTTATAGTGGCCATTTTTCGGCGCACTGGCTGGCAGGGTTTTCTCATCGTAGCCAACGCAATATTTATCGAGGAATGCCTGATCCACCAGGTTTTCAGTGATCATGACGTACGCCAGACCGTTAACCAGTGCGGCATCTGTTCCCGGACGAATAGGGATCCACTCATCTTCGCGCCCGGCACCGGTGTCGGTATAGCGCGGATCGATGATGATCATGCGGGCATTAGATTTCTGGCGTGCCTGTTCAAGATAGTAAGTCACCCCACCGCCACTCATTCGCGTTTCGCCAGGGTTATTACCAAACAGCACTACCAGCTTACTGTTTTCGATATCCGACGGGCTGTTGCCATCTGCCCAGCCGCCGTAGGTATAGTTCAGACCTTCCGCAATTTGCGCGGAGGAGTAGTCGCCGTAATGGTTCAGATAGCCGCCGCAGCAGTTCATCAGCCGCGCGACCAGGGTATTTCCCGGCGGCCAGGAGCGGGTCATGGTGCCGCCCAGCGTACCGGTGCCATAGTTCAGATAGATAGACTCGTTGCCGTACTCTTTGATCAGGCGCTGCATATTGGTCGCGATGATGTCGTAGGCCTCTTCCCAGCTAATGCGCTCGAATTTGCCTTCACCGCGCGCCCCGACTCGTTTCATCGGATATTTCAGGCGGTCCGGATTATAGACACGGCGACGCATGGAACGCCCACGCAAACAGGCGCGAACCTGGTGCAGGCCGTCGTAATTGTCATCGCCGGTATTGTCAGTTTCGACATATTTGATTTCACCGTCCACGACGTGCATACGTAGCGGGCAGCGACTACCACAGTTAACTGTACAGGCGCTCCAGATAACCTTTTCGTCTGATTTTGTTGGAATGGCGCTATCGACAGCGTGCGCAATCCGACTAAAAGGTAATGTTAATGCGCTGCTGGCCATTGCCAGGCCGCCGATCGCTGTCGTTTTTACCAAACCACGGCGACTCACCTCAGCAGCCAATACCGCATCAGGGATTTTCGTTTTCATAATGGCTCACTCAAGCTTGCTCACGATTGATTCCAGTAACAAACCGTATTGTGTAATTATTTCTATAGCAGATCGCTATATAGGCTTGTATACATCGAATAATTTGAAAATCAAAGAGATAGGTAGATTTTCACTCGAAAGTAGTATTACGTGTAAGTGAGGAGTAATTATTGTTCGGTATCAAAGGGAGACAAAAAAAGCGCCCGCAGGCGCTTTTTAGATTCAGAAAAATTAGGTATTAGCCAATATATTCCAGTCCGTTCATATACGGACGCAGAACTTCTGGTACTTCAATACGACCATCAGCCTGCTGATAGTTTTCCATAACCGCAACCAGCGTACGACCAACAGCCAGACCAGAACCGTTCAGGGTATGAACCAGACGGGTTTTCTTGTCCGACTTGCTGCGACAACGTGCCTGCATACGACGTGCCTGGAAATCCCAAACGTTGGAGCAGGAAGAGATCTCGCGGTAGGTGTTCTGTGCCGGGATCCATACTTCCAGGTCGTAAGTTTTGCAAGCGCCAAAGCCCATGTCGCCAGTGCAAAGGATGATTTTACGGTACGGCAGGCCCAGCAACTGCAGGACTTTTTCTGCATGACCAGTCATCTCTTCCAGCGCCGCCATTGAGTCTTCCGGGCGCACGATCTGCACCATTTCAACTTTGTCGAACTGGTGCATACGGATCAGACCACGGGTGTCACGACCATATGAACCGGCTTCAGAACGGAAGCATGGGGTGTGGGCGGTCATCTTAATTGGCAGATCATCTTCATCGATGATTTCACCGCGCACCAGGTTAGTCAGCGGAACTTCTGCCGTTGGGATCAGCGCATAGTTACTGGTGTCTGCTTCTTCTTCCAGCGGACGAGTATGGAACAGATCGCCAGCAAATTTCGGCAGCTGACCCGTACCGTACAGCGTGTCCTGGTTAACCAGGTACGGAACATAGTTCTCACTGTAGCCATGCTGTTCGGTATGCAGATCCAGCATAAACTGCGACAGTGCGCGGTG
This sequence comes from Shigella dysenteriae, assembly GCF_022354085.1. NCBI lineage: Bacteria > Pseudomonadati > Pseudomonadota > Gammaproteobacteria > Enterobacterales > Enterobacteriaceae > Shigella > Shigella dysenteriae. The sequence continues at coordinate 1,725,977 of NZ_CP055055.1, read as the reverse complement.
CATGCGAGCAATCTGCCCTTTCATTACCACAAAGCGGGAACCGGTCAGCTTAACTGCGGCTGCAAAGTCGAGGCCAGAGTGCATTTCACCCAGCGTCACATGGTCACGAACTTCAAAGTCAAACTCACGCGGGGTGCCCCAGCGGCTGACTTCGACGTTGTCATTTTCGTCTTTACCTACCGGCACTTCATCTGCAGGCAGGTTAGGGATGGTCAGCGCGATATCGCGAATTTCAGCCTGTAAAGCATCCAGCTCGGCTTTTGCTGCATCCAGCTCTTCGCCCAGTTTGTTCACTTCCAGACGTAAAGGCTCGATATCTTCCCCGCGCGCTTTCGCCTGGCCAATGGATTTCGATCGGGAGTTACGCTCCGCTTGCAGGTTTTCCGTTTTGACCTGCAATACTTTACGACGCTCTTCAAGAGCGCCCAGCTTATCTACATCCAGCTTAAAGCCCCGGCGTGCCAGTTTTTCAGCGACTGCGTCTGGCTCATTACGCAGCAGATTGGGATCGAGCATGCTTATCCTGTGCTTATCGAATTAAATGGGAGATGTGGCCACAGCCTGCGACCACAGGGATACAGTAACAACATTACCGCAACGATAACATTAACGGTAGCGTTTTATGGGGCTATTTTGATCCTGTTCAGCCAGCCAGGCGAGCTTTTCGCCAATCTTGCCTTCAAGGCCCCGGTTTGTCGGGAAATAATAGCGTGTTTGTGCTATTTCCGGCGGGAAGTAAACCTCACCGGCAGCATAAGCGTTTGCTTCATCATGAGCGTAACGATATTCCTGCCCGTAGCCCATTTCCTTCATTAATTTCGTCGGCGCATTACGCAAATGAACCGGCACGTCATAATCCGGGCGTTCGCGAGCATCGGCCAGCGCGGCTTTAAACGCAGTGTAGACAGCGTTGCTTTTTGGCGCGCAGGCCAGGTAAACAATCGCCTGAGCAATGGCGCGTTCACCTTCCGCCGGGCCAACGCGAGTAAAGCAATCCCAGGCCGCAATTGCCACCTGCATCGCCCGTGGATCGGCATTACCGACGTCTTCAGACGCAATCGCCAGACAGCGACGCGCGACATATAACGGATCGCCACCAGCGGTAATAATTCGCGCATACCAGTACAGCGCCGCATCGGGTGCGCTACCACGTACCGACTTATGCAGTGCGGAAATCAGATCGTAAAAGCGATCGCCTTTGTTATCAAAGCGGGCGCTACGTTCACCGGCGATTTCGGTCAGTAATTCAGGCTTCAGGACCCGCTTACCGCTATCATCGACTTCGGCCATATCCGCCATCATTTCCAGCGTATTTAACGCCCGGCGCGCGTCGCCATTCACCAGTTCTGCAATGGCACGTCGTGTTTCATCTGGCAGAACAATATCCTGACCACCATAGCCACGGGTTTTGTCTTCCATCGCCTGAGTTAGTACTTGCTCAATATCCTCTGTACTCAGGGATTTCAACAGATAAACACGGGCACGGGAAAGCAGTGCCGAATTAAGCTCAAACGACGGGTTTTCAGTGGTTGCGCCAATAAAAGTGATGGTGCCGTCTTCAATATGTGGCAGAAATGCATCCTGCTGGCTTTTGTTGAAACGGTGAACTTCGTCAACAAAAAGAATAGTGCGGCGACCTGCATTGCGGTTTTGCCGGGCGCGCTCGATCGCCTCACGAATCTCTTTCACGCCAGAGGTGACGGCAGAAATACGTTCCACATCAGCGTTCGCATAGCGGGCAATCACTTCAGCGAGGGTTGTTTTGCCGGTACCCGGTGGCCCCCAGAGGATCATAGAATGCAAATGCCCGGCTTCGATAGCGCGCGGCAGCGGCTTCCCCGCAGCCAGCAAATGTTGCTGGCCGATATACTGTGCTAAATTTTCTGGCCGCATACGCGCGGCCAGAGGTTGAAAAGTATTATCCGAAAAATCGAGCGACAGATTGCTCACTCAGGTGCCTCTACTTACGTTGATCATCTACCGTGACGCCTTGCGGCGGGGTGAAGGTAAATTTCGCTGCATCCACAGCCCCATTTTGCTGGGATTTCAGCTGATAACTGCTGCGCTGATCGTCCTGCTCCACCGCGCTAAACTGATGGATTGTGCCATCACGTCCCACGTTAATGGTGAACTGCTTCAGATTGCCATTGCTGGCTTTCGGCGTCAGGACAAAGTCATCGCCATTCTGTTTGATATTGTACTGCTGCCAGTCGCTGGACTGGTTGCGGGCAATCAGCATAAACGGCGTATTACCGGTGGCATCTTTCAGCCAGGTTGCCGTAGCTTGCTCAACGAACGGGTTATAGAACCACAGTGTTTTACCGTCAGAAACCAGAATGCTTTCATCAGGTTGTGTCATATGCCAGTTGAATAAGTTTGGACGTTTCACCCACAGATCGCCCTGACCTTCCTGCACCGCCGCGCCGCTACCGTCAGTAACTTTTTGTGTAAAGCTGGCGTGGAAGCTGCTGACTTTATCCAGGCGACTTTTCAGATCGCTTGCGGCATCAGCCCAAACGCTGCTTGCTACTAAGCTTGAGAGTAATGCACAGGTGATGGCAATTTTTTTCATCATTATTCCTCAAATTACGTCACTCCCGATCGGGAGTTCCCTCTACTCTCTATTCCAGGCTAATAATCAGCTTGAGGAAAGAAGAAAATACTGAATTTTCAGTTGATAGAGTGCCGGATGCGACGCTACCGCGCCTTATCCGGCAATGCATTAATTAGTCAAACGGCGGTGGGGCCAGCACTTCACGATTACCGTTGTGCCCCTGTTCGCTGACAATTCCCTGCGCTTCCATCTGTTCGATAATACGCGCTGCACGGTTATAACCAATGCGGAACTGACGCTGTACGCCAGAAATTGACGCTTTGCGTTTTTCAGTGACAAACTGCACCGCCTGATCGAACAACGGATCCAGTTCTTCAGCGCCATCGAAACCACCCGCACCACCTTCGCTTTCGCTGTCGGAGGTGATGCCATCAACATACTGTGGGCGACCACGCGCTTTCCAGTCCTGCACCACGGCATGAACTTCCTGATCGCGAACAAAAGCACCATGGACACGTACCGGCAACGTGGAGTTCGGCCCAGAGTAGAGCATATCCCCCATACCCAGCAGTGATTCCGCGCCAGCCTGATCAAGAATGGTACGTGAGTCAATCTTACTGGATACGGTAAAGGCGATACGGGTCGGAATATTCGCTTTAATCAGACCAGTAATAACATCAACCGATGGACGCTGAGTTGCCAGTACGAGGTGGATACCCGCGGCACGGGCTTTTTGCGCCAGACGTGCTATCAGCTCTTCCACTTTTTTACCTACCGTCATCATCAGGTCGGCAAATTCGTCAACCAACACGACAATGTATGGTTCTTTTTTCAGCACCGGATGCTGGGCATCCATACTGTCACCCGGCTTCCAGTACGGGTCTGGAATCGGACGCATCATGCGATCGGCTTCAGCAATTTTTTCGTTATAACCCGCCAGATTACGCACACCCAGCGCAGACATCAGTTTATACCGACGCTCCATCTCGTTAACACACCAGCGCAGCGCGTTGGCGGCATCTTTCATATCAGTAACGACTTCCGTTAACAGGTGCGGAATGCCTTCATACACCGAAAGCTCCAGCATTTTCGGGTCGATCATGATGAAACGCACATCTTCTGGCTGTGCTTTATAAAGCATGCTCAGTATCATCGCGTTCACACCGACAGACTTACCGGAACCGGTAGTCCCCGCAACCAACAAGTGCGGCATTTTCGCCAGATCGGCAACCACCGGCTCACCGGCGATATCTTTACCCAGCACCACGGTTAATGGCGACGGATTATCGCGGAATTTGGCGTTATCCAATACTTCGCGCAGATAAACGGTTTGTCGTTTTTTATTCGGTAACTCCAGACCTACATAGGGTTTGCCAGGAATAACTTCAACGACACGCACCGCCACCGTCGAAAGTGAACGGGCAAGGTCCCGTGACAAGTTAGAAATGCGCGCCGCTTTTACGCCCGGTGCCAGGTTAAGTTCAAAGCGAGTGATAACCGGCCCCGGAGAGTAATTGACGACATCGGCTTTAATACGGAAATCAGCCAGACGTGCTTCCACCAGACGCGCCATTTGTTCAAGCGCAAAGGTATCTACCGGCTCCACTTCGCTCGGCGGCGGTGTCAGCAAATCCAGAGAAGGCAGCGGCGTCGTCGGTTTATGCAACGGACGGCTGTCGCCATTACGCATCAACAGCGGATGAAGCAGAGTATCCTGCGGCTGTGGCGCAACTGGCTGTTGCGGCTGCTGATATTGCTGCTGTGGTGCAGCCGATTGTTGTGGCTGCTGATACTGCGGCTGTGGCGCAACTGGCTGTTGTGGCTGCTGATACTGCTGCTGCGGTGCAACCGGTTGTTGCGGCTGTTGATACTGCGGCTGCGGCGCAACCGGCTGTTGCGGCTGCTGATATTGCTGCTGTGGCACAACCGGCTGTTGTGGCTGCTGATACTGCTGCTGCGGTGCAACCGGTTGTTGCGGCTGCTGTACAGGTTCAACAATTGGCGTAAACAACGGTTCGTGTGGACCATCATCCAGCAACGCTTTCATTGGCGAAAATTCAAAATCATCCAGCGAGAACGGATTCGCCCCAGCCGGTTGTTCGCCGGAATAACGTTGTTGTTGAGTTTGCGCAAACTGACGAGCCAGTTCAGCCTCTGCCGCAGCATCTGCATCTTCTGCGTTTACGGGCACATCATGTTGATACTGTTCGCCATAGCGTTGCTGCTGTGTCTGGGCGAACTGACGTGCCAGTTCATCCTGCTGCATCGCATCGATTTCATCATCGTTGTACTGATCGCCAGAATCGTACTGATTGCGCTGGGCTTCACGGGCTTTTTCTTCCGCCGCACGCTGTGAGGGCAGCTTAATACCGTAAGACGCCAATTCACGACGAGTTGGCACGCGGATACGTTTCGGTCGTGGCAACTGCGGGCCAATCCCCTCTTTGACCTGCGGACGCGGTCCACCGCTATTTGCCAGACTGAAAACTGGCGCGGCAACGGTTGCGGCAGCCCCCGTCGCCAGTGTCGCTTTTTTCACGCCAGATGCCAGCGGAGAAACAGCGGCAGCGGCTTCTACTGGAGGTACTGCTGCAACAGAAGGTGCTTTCAGCGAAGATTTGATCGGTTCTGGTTCTTTAACCGGTTCTGGAATCGGTTGATACCAGGCCGCAAGTTGTTCACGTTCACGGGCTCGCTTCTCTTCCACTTCTTCAAAGTAGTAAAGCGGCGGACGCGCGGGTTTTGTCTCTTCTACAACGGGTTCAGGCTCCACAACAGGCTGCTGTTCAACAGGTTGCGGCTGTTGGTACAACGGCTCCTGAGCGGCTGGCTGCTGATAAGTTTGCTCAGTCTGGTATGTAGACTGTGGAGCAAAAGTGGATTGCTGCTCTTCGGCTTGCCAGGCGTTACCTGCCACCGGTTGTTCTGGCGCAGGGGCATAATACGGCTGTTGCGCAGGCTGTTCAGCTGCAGGTGCATAATACGGCTGCTGCGGCTGTACTGGTTGTTGCAGCGGCTCATTATATTGCACTGCAGGCTGCGCATATTGTGACTGCTGTGGGTAACCTTCCGGTGCAGGAGCAATAACCGGCTCTCCCGTTTGTGGACCCGGTACAGGCTGCCAGGCTACTGTAGGTTGCGAAGGTGGAACATCAACAGAGGCAACAGGCGGCGTCTGAGTCACAGGTTCAACCGGCGCAGCCCAGCTTTGTGTCGCCGTGGTAGCAGCAGCTGCTACAGCGACAGGTTCGGTAATTGGCGCACCGTTTAATAATGGATCGTATTCGTCATATTCTGGCTGCGTTGCACGATTGCCCGAAAATAGGACGTCGTCCGGGTCGGCAGCCACACCGCGTGCAGTGTAGGTAATCTCTTCGTCATCATCCATCCGCTTACCGGAGAACAACGCAGCGTCTGTTTGCCGCCCCATCGGATTAATGAATTTTTCCGCCAACCGTTTACGACGCGCTAGCGCGCCGCGAAGAATACGGGCACGGCGTGATTCATGCTGTTTGCCGTGGTTTTCATCTTCATACTCTTCGTCGTCTTCATACTCATCTTCATCGACCCAGGTATCATCGCGACGGGTACGATTACTGGCGAAGGTGAGAATGTTTAAAATCCAGCCGCCGAGTTTTTCAGCAATGGTCACCCATGACCAACCGGTGAACAACGTCAGGCCCGCTGCCCAAACGCAGAGCAGCGCAATAGTTCCCCCGCTACTGTGTAGCAGTGGTTGTAGCGTAGTGCTTAGTAAGCTGCCAATGACGCCACCGGAGGCAAAATACCAGATATCGTCAGCGTTGATTGCCGCCAGACCACAGGAGGTAAGGATGAGCGCCAAAACGCCAATGATGCGTAGCGAAACGGCAAAATAATCAATGTATTCGTCGCTGGACTGATGACGCCAGGCAAACCAACAACCGCCGACAATAATGACGGGAATGGTGTAAGCCATCACGCCAAAAATAAAGAACAGCGTATCTGCCAACCACGCACCGGGCATCCCACCTAAATTATGGATAGGTTCATGCCAGGCCGTTTGCGACCAGCTGGGGTCCGAAGGGTTAAAGCTTAGTAAGGCAGCCATCAACCAGACGGCAAACAGGACAATAAGGATCAGCAACGCCTCCAGAAGGCGGCGGCCGCTACTTAACTTTGTCAATGTGACTTCTTTGTCTTCAGTGTATTCCTGGCTCAAGAAAGGCTCTCCAGGTTACAGGCTTTTCCTGCCCGATGCTAAAACGGACAACAGTACCAGGTTACCCCAGTACTGTTGCTGTATGGATTAACAGGAGTGTAATCAAAATACGCCGATTTTGCACCTGTTCCGTGTTAGCGCGTCTTAATAACCAGACGATTACTCTGCTTGACTTCTTCCATAACAACGTATGTCCGTGTGTCATTGACGCCAGGCAGACGCAGCAGGGTTTCCCCCAGCAACTTACGGTAGGCTGACATATCCGGCACGCGTGTTTTCAACAGGTAGTCGAAATCACCAGATACTAAATGACACTCCTGAATTTCTTCAAGTTTTTGTACAGCGGTATTGAATTGTTCAAACACATCCGGTGCGCCACGATTCAGAGTAATCTCAACGAATACCAGAAGTGATGCATCCAGATAATGGGGGTTAAGCAGCGCCGTATAGCCCTGAATAAACCCTTGTCTTTCCAGCCGACGCACACGCTCAAGGCACGGCGTTGGGGAAAGTCCCACACGTTTAGAAAGCTCGACGTTAGAAATACGCCCATCCTTTTGCAACTCATTAAGAATGTTACGATCGATACGGTCGAGATCTTTGCCAGGGCGCTTCTTGCTATCTACCATTATTATTGTCTCTCTGTATTCCTTCCCTACTCCTGTCTGACCCTGAAACATCACTGTTCAGAGTCGCTACCCGTCACGATAGACCGAAATCATAAAGATTCACGGCGCGCAATGCCTGGGTCTACGGTGAGAAGACCGTTGCCTTGTGGCAGCTATCGACATCACGAATGGCGTCTGTCCACGCCATACGTAGATTTCACTAGCACGGTAAACATGGTATTTACATGCATGGTTATGCGCATATAAGAATACTGTTTTTTTCTTCCTCGAATGTTTTCGCAAAACACCAGGGGATTGTCAAAGCAAAACATCGATTTTTAGTACAACATGCCAGATATTCATTAACAGGGGCGTTTATTCATCATTTAATCGGCTTATAAAGCGGGAAATTTAAGTAGCAGAGGTGATAATGACGGGAGAATTTGACCTGCTTATCGATGCTGCCGATTGCACAAATTGTTAACAAAATCGTCATACTCTTTTTTTACGTCTGTAAATTCCCTACAATCCTGCCCATTGTCTGCCAACAACTATGGGGATCTCATGGGCACGACCAAACACAGTAAACTGCTTATCCTGGGTTCAGGCCCGGCGGGATACACCGCTGCTGTCTACGCGGCGCGCGCCAACCTGCAACCTGTGCTGATTACCGGCATGGAAAAAGGCGGCCAACTGACCACCACCACGGAAGTGGAAAACTGGCCTGGCGATCCAAACGATCTGACCGGTCCGTTATTAATGGAGCGCATGCACGAACATGCCACCAAGTTTGAAACTGAGATCATTTTTGATCATATCAACAAGGTGGATCTGCAAAACCGTCCGTTCCGTCTGAATGGCGATAACGGCGAATACACTTGCGACGCGCTGATTATTGCCACCGGAGCTTCTGCACGCTATCTCGGCCTGCCCTCTGAAGAAGCCTTTAAAGGCCGTGGAGTTTCTGCTTGTGCAACCTGCGACGGTTTCTTCTATCGCAACCAGAAAGTTGCGGTCATCGGCGGCGGCAATACCGCGGTTGAAGAGGCGCTGTATCTGTCTAACATCGCTTCGGAAGTGCATCTGATTCACCGCCGTGACGGTTTCCGCGCGGAAAAAATCCTTATTAAGCGTCTGATGGATAAAGTGGAGAACGGCAACATCATTCTGCACACCAACCGTACGCTGGAAGAAGTGACCGGCGATCAAATGGGTGTCACTGGCGTTCGTCTGCGCGATACGCAAAACAGCGACAACATCGAGTCACTCGACGTTGCCGGTCTGTTTGTTGCTATCGGTCACAGCCCGAATACTGCGATTTTCGAAGGGCAGCTGGAACTGGAAAACGGCTACATCAAAGTACAGTCGGGTATTCATGGTAATGCCACCCAGACCAGCATTCCTGGCGTCTTTGCCGCAGGCGACGTGATGGATCACATTTATCGCCAGGCCATTACTTCGGCCGGTACAGGCTGCATGGCAGCACTTGATGCGGAACGCTACCTCGATGGTTTAGCTGACGCAAAATAATTTTACAAATCAGTAACAAAAGTAAAGAAGGCGACACCTTGCGACTATGGGTCGCCTTTATTTTTTCCCCGTTGTAACATTGCTCTGCAAATAATTCTGATAACTCACCTGCTAAGCGTGCAATGAATAAATCTCGTCAAAAAGAGTTAACCCGCTGGTTAAAACAGCAAAGCGTCATCTCCCAACGTTGGCTGAATATTTCTCGTCTGCTGGGCTTTGTAAGCGGCATATTGATCATTGCCCAGGCCTGGTTCATGGCGCGAATTCTGCAACATATGATTATGGAGAATATTCCCCGTGAAGCCCTGCTGCTTCCCTTTACGTTACTGGTTCTGACCTTTGTACTGCGCGCATGGGTGGTCTGGTTACGCGAACGGGTGGGTTATCACGCCGGGCAGCATATCCGCTTTGCCATCCGCCGTCAGGTTCTCGACCGTCTGCAACAAGCAGGGCCAGCGTGGATTCAGGGTAAACCTGCGGGGAGCTGGGCGACGCTGGTACTCGAGCAAATTGACGATATGCATGATTACTATGCACGCTATCTGCCGCAAATGGCGCTGGCAGTGTCGGTGCCGTTGCTGATTGTGGTGGCGATCTTCCCCTCTAACTGGGCTGCGGCGCTCATTCTGCTGGGCACTGCACCGTTAATTCCGTTGTTTATGGCGCTGGTTGGGATGGGGGCTGCCGATGCTAACCGACGTAACTTTCTCGCTCTTGCTCGCTTAAGTGGGCATTTCCTCGATCGCCTGCGCGGCATGGAAACATTGCGTATTTTTGGTCGTGGTGAAGCTGAAATTGAAAGTATTCGTTCTGCTTCGGAAGATTTCCGCCAACGGACAATGGAAGTGCTACGACTGGCGTTTTTATCCTCCGGCATTCTCGAATTTTTTACCTCGCTGTCAATTGCTCTGGTGGCGGTCTACTTTGGTTTTTCCTATCTCGGCGAGCTGGATTTTGGTCACTACGATACTGGCGTGACGCTGGCTGCGGGTTTTCTGGCCCTGATCCTTGCGCCAGAGTTTTTCCAGCCATTACGCGATCTCGGTACGTTTTATCATGCTAAAGCCCAGGCTGTTGGTGCAGCTGACAGTCTGAAAACGTTTATGGAAACCCCGCTCGCCCATCCGCAGCGCGGTGAGGCGGAATTAGCATTGACCGATCCGCTGACCATTGAGGCCGAGGATCTGTTTATCACGTCGCCGGAAGGTAAAACGCTGGCCGGACCGCTGAACTTTACTTTGCCAGCAGGCCAACGTGCAGTGTTGGTTGGTCGCAGCGGTTCAGGTAAAAGCTCACTGCTGAACGCGCTTTCTGGTTTTCTCTCATATCAGGGATCATTACGAATCAACGGGATAGAATTACGTGATTTATCACCAGAATCATGGCGTAAACATCTCTCCTGGGTTGGGCAAAACCCACAATTACCGGCAGCAACATTGCGGGATAACGTACTACTGGCGCGACCTGATGCCAGCGAACAAGAATTACAAGCAGCGCTGGATAACGCCTGGGTCAGCGAGTTTCTACCGCTCCTGCCACAAGGCGTTGATACGCCTGTTGGCGACCAGGCTGCCCGCCTTTCCGTGGGGCAGGCGCAGCGCGTGGCGGTGGCCCGTGCGTTACTAAATCCCTGTTCGCTATTACTGTTGGATGAACCCGCTGCCAGCCTTGATGCTCACAGTGAACAGCGCGTAATGGAGGCGCTGAATGCCGCCTCTCTGCGCCAGACAACGTTAATGGTCACCCACCAGTTAGAAGATCTTGCTGACTGGGATGTCATTTGGGTTATGCAGGATGGCCGGATTATTGAGCAAGGACGTTACGCGGAATTAAGTGTGGCTGGTGGCCCATTCGCCACATTACTGGCCCATCGTCAGGAGGAGATTTAAATGCGCGCTTTGCTACCCTATCTGGCACTGTATAAACGTCATAAATGGATGTTAAGTCTTGGTATTGTGCTGGCAATTGTGACGCTGCTCGCCAGTATCGGTCTGTTGACACTTTCCGGCTGGTTCCTCTCGGCCTCAGCGGTTGCGGGGGTTGCCGGACTGTACAGCTTCAACTATATGCTACCCGCTGCGGGCGTGCGTGGTGCAGCAATCACCCGTACTGCCGGGCGTTATTTTGAACGTCTGGTAAGTCACGACGCGACTTTCCGCGTGTTGCAGCATCTGCGCATTTACACCTTCAGCAAATTGTTGCCCCTCTCCCCTGCCGGATTGGCGCGCTATCGTCAGGGCGAATTGCTCAACCGCGTGGTGGCGGATGTTGATACGCTCGATCATCTTTACCTGCGCGTTATCTCGCCGCTGGTGGGCGCTTTTGTGGTGATTATGGTGGTGACAATCGGGTTAAGTTTCCTTGATTTCACCCTCGCCTTTACGCTGGGCGGCATTATGTTACTGACGCTTTTCCTGATGCCACCGCTGTTTTATCGTGCGGGAAAAAGCACCGGGCAAAATCTGACTCATCTTCGCGGACAGTATCGCCAACAACTGACGGCCTGGCTGCAAGGGCAAGCTGAGCTGACCATTTTTGGTGCCAGCGATCGTTATCGCACGCAACTAGAGAATACAGAAATTCAATGGCTGGAAGCGCAACGCCGTCAATCTGAACTGACCGCATTGTCGCAAGCGATAATGCTGCTCATTGGCGCGTTAGCGGTGATCCTGATGCTGTGGATGGCGTCTGGCGGCGTTGGCGGCAATGCTCAACCCGGCGCGTTAATTGCCCTGTTTGTCTTCTGCGCGTTAGCCGCGTTTGAAGCACTGACACCAGTAACGGGTGCATTTCAGCATCTGGGGCAAGTCATTGCCTCTGCCGTTCGGATCACTGATTTAACGGATCAAAAACCGGAGGTCACCTTCCCTGATACCCAAACTCGTGTTGCCGATCGCGTTTCGCTGACGTTACGGGATGTTCAGTTCACTTATCCGGAGCAATCTCAACAGGCACTTAAAGGGATTTCTCTTCAGGTAAACGCCGGGGAACATATTGCGATTCTCGGGCGAACCGGATGCGGCAAATCAACATTGTTACAACTACTGACCCGCGCTTGGGACCCGCAACAGGGCGAGATTTTGCTTAACGATAGCCCCATAGCCAGCCTGAATGAAGCGGCTCTACGACAGACCATCAGCGTTGTTCCTCAGCGAGTGCATCTGTTTAGCGCCACGCTGCGTGATAATCTGTTACTCGCCTCGCCTGGCAGTAGTGATGAGGCTCTGTCGGAGATCTTGCGTCGCGTTGGTCTGGAGAAGCTGCTCGAGGATGCAGGTCTCAACAGTTGGTTAGGTGAAGGCGGACGCCAGCTCTCCGGTGGTGAACTGCGCCGTCTGGCTATCGCCCGTGCGCTGTTACATGATGCGCCACTGGTGTTGCTGGATGAACCTACAGAAGGCTTAGATGCCACAACCGAAAGTCAGATCCTTGAATTGCTTGCAGAAATGATGCATGAGAAAACGGTGTTAATGGTCACCCATCGACTTCGCGGACTCTCTCGTTTCCAGCAAATAATAGTGATGGACAACGGGCAAATTATTGAGCAAGGTACTCACGCAGAACTGCTTGCCAGACAGGGGCGTTATTACCAGTTCAAGCAGGGTTTGTAAGCTATTATTGAACGATCCGACTTGCGTGGAGTTTTGCGGTCATGCGCCTGGTTCAGCTTTCTCGCCATTCAATAGCCTTCCCTTCCCCGGAAGGCGCATTACGTGAGCCTAACGGCCTGCTGGCACTTGGGGGCGATCTTAGCCCTGCGCGCCTGTTAATGGCTTACCAGCGTGGTATTTTTCCGTGGTTTTCTCCAGGCGACCCCATCCTCTGGTGGTCGCCCGATCCCCGCGCGGTGCTATGGCCAGAATCACTGCATATCAGCCGTAGTATGAAGCGATTTCATAAACGCTCGCCCTATCGTGTCACGCTGAATTACGCTTTTGGTCAGGTCATTGAAGGCTGTGCCAGCGATCGCGAAGAAGGAACCTGGATCACGCGTGGCGTGGTCGAAGCCTACCATCGCCTTCACGAACTCGGTCATGCCCACTCCATTGAAGTCTGGCGTGAAGATGAGCTTGTCGGCGGTATGTACGGCGTGGCCCAGGGAACGCTATTTTGTGGCGAGTCCATGTTCAGCCGGATGGAAAATGCGTCTAAAACGGCGCTTCTGGTATTCTGTGAGGAATTTATCGGTCATGGCGGTAAGCTTATCGACTGCCAGGTCCTTAACGATCACACAGCATCGCTTGGTGCCTGCGAAATTCCCCGCCGGGATTACCTTAATTATCTCAATCAAATGCGCCTCGGACGATTGCCGAATAATTTCTGGGTACCACGATGCTTGTTTTCACCACAAGAATGAATGTTTTCGGCACATTTCTCCCCAGAGTGTTATAATTGCGGTCGCAGAGTTGGTTACGCTCATTACCCCGCTGCCGATAAGGAATTTTTCGCGTCAGGTAACGCCCATCGTTTATCTCACCGCTCCCTTATACGTTGCGCTTTTGGTGCGGCTTAGCCGTGTGTTTTCGGAGTAATGTGCCGAACCTGTTTGTTGCGATTTAGCGCGCAAATCTTTACTTATTTACAGAACTTCGGCATTATCTTGCCGGTTCAAATTACGGTAGTGATACCCCAGAGGATTAGATGGCCAAAGAAGACAATATTGAAATGCAAGGTACCGTTCTTGAAACGTTGCCTAATACCATGTTCCGCGTAGAGTTAGAAAACGGTCACGTGGTTACTGCACACATCTCCGGTAAAATGCGCAAAAACTACATCCGCATCCTGACGGGCGACAAAGTGACTGTTGAACTGACCCCGTACGACCTGAGCAAAGGCCGCATTGTCTTCCGTAGTCGCTGATTGTTTTACCGCCTGATGGGCGAAGAGAAAGAACGAGTAAAAGGTCGGTTTAACCGGCCTTTTTATTTTGTGATATGTATGAAGTACTTTGGAAGTATAAGTCCATAACTTGTCTCGATGTAGATATACTGCACAACTTGTTTACAGTATGAGCAAACAATAATTATCATTAAAATTCTTCTTGACCGTTTTACTCCAACTCCCTATAGTAGCGCCCCGTTGCCACCCATGAGGTTTGGCAGCAATACAATTTGGTGAGGTGTCCGAGTGGCTGAAGGAGCACGCCTGGAAAGTGTGTATACGGCAACGTATCGGGGGTTCGAATCCCCCCCTCACCGCCATATTTAAAGAAGAGCTCGTACGAAAGTGCGAGCTTTTTTTTCGCATTTTATCTGTCTGTACGGCAGTGAACATGGTGGGCGGGTGGAGTATGTTACCTGTGAATTTCTAAGCTGCCTGTACGGCAGTGAACCATCAACATCCACTTCATTTGCCGAATACAGCTTTCTAAGCTGCCTGTACGGCAGTGAATTCAAATACTACACGTTTAGCCCGTTGTTAATAAAGCAAAACCATCCCATTCTCCTGCAGCACCCTTTTTTATCCTTACCTTCCAGCAGCACTAATTATCAACAACTAACCATCATCATCAAAAAAAGGGTCTGAACCTCCTCCACCCCATAAATAAAAAGTCCGTAACCTCTTTCGAGATTACGGACTTCACCAACCTACCTGACAATCAGATTAATGAGCTGCTTCCGCCTTGTGCTTTTGTGCACTCTGAAATCCGTAAGTCAGCTCATTTTTCTCTTTATCCAGCGCGACGGTGACCTGACCGCCGTCCACCAGCGAACCAAACAGCAGTTCGTTGGCAAGCGGTTTTTTCAGGTTGTCCTGGATGACACGCGCCATCGGACGAGCGCCCATTGCCCGGTCGTAACCTTTCTCGGCCAGCCAGTTACGCGCTTCCTGGCTCACTTCCAGAGAAACACCTTTCTGATCCAGCTGAACCTGCAACTCGACGATGAATTTATCCACCACCTGATGGATCACGTCAGTTGACAGATGATCGAACCAGATAATGTTGTCGAGACGGTTACGGAATTCCGGTGTAAAGATCTTCTTGATCTCTTCCATCGCATCGGTGCTGTTATCCTGGTGGATAAGACCAATGGATTTGCGCTCAGTTTCCCGTACCCCGGCGTTAGTGGTCATCACCAGTACCACGTTACGGAAGTCCGCTTTGCGTCCGTTGTTATCGGTCAGCGTACCGTTGTCCATCACCTGCAACAGAATATTGAACACGTCCGGATGCGCTTTCTCGATTTCGTCCAGCAGCAGCACCGCATGTGGATGCTTGATGACCGCATCAGTCAGCAAACCGCCCTGATCAAAACCAACGTATCCCGGAGGCGCACCAATCAGACGGCTGACGGTATGGCGTTCCATATACTCGGACATATCAAAGCGCAGAAGCTCAATGCCCAAAGCTTTCGAAAGCTGTACCGTCACCTCTGTTTTCCCGACCCCGGTAGGGCCGGCAAACAGGAACGAACCGACCGGTTTATGTTCGTGACCTAAACCTGCACGCGCCATCTTAATGGCTTCAGTCAGCGCCTCAATGGCTTTATCCTGACCGAAGACCAGCATTTTCAGGCGATCGCCGAGGTTTTTCAGGGTATCGCGGTCACTCTGAGAAACACTCTTCTCTGGAATGCGTGCAATACGGGCCACCACGGACTCAATATCCGCCACATTAACGGTTTTCTTGCGTTTGCTTACCGGCATCAGGCGTGCGCGAGCGCCCGCTTCGTCGATAACATCAATCGCTTTATCCGGCAGATGACGATCGTTAATGTATTTCACCGCCAGCTCTACCGCCGCACGCACCGCTTTTGCGGTATAACGCACGTCGTGGTGCGCTTCATACTTCGGTTTCAGGCCATTGATGATTTGAACAGTTTCTTCGATCGACGGTTCAGTAATATCAATTTTCTGGAAGCGACGCGCCAGAGCACGGTCTTTCTCGAAAATGTTGCTGAACTCCTGATAGGTTGTCGAACCAATTACGCGAATTTTACCGCTGGAGAGCAACGGTTTGATTAGGTTAGCCGCATCGACCTGACCACCAGACGCTGCACCCGCACCGATAATGGTGTGGATCTCATCAATAAACAGGATGCTGTTAGTGTCCTGCTCCAGCTGCTTGAGCAACGCTTTAAAACGTTTTTCAAAGTCGCCGCGATATTTTGTGCCCGCTAACAGAGAACCGATATCGAGAGAGTAAATCGTACAGTCAGCCATCACTTCCGGCACATCGCCCTGAACAATTCGCCAGGCAAGACCTTCTGCAATCGCGGTTTTACCGACACCAGATTCCCCCACTAGCAGCGGGTTGTTTTTACGGCGACGGCAGAGAACCTGAATAGCACGCTCCAGCTCCTTCTCACGACCAATCAGTGGGTCGATTCCGCCCACGCGCGCAAGCTGATTCAGGTTCGTCGTGAAATTCTCCATACGTTCCTCCCCACCAGCTTGTTCTTCGCTGTTTGGCTGGCTGCCAGGATCAGAAGACTGTGTCGGCTCGTCTTTACGCGTGCCATGAGAGATAAAGTTCACCACATCGAGACGGCTGACTTCATGTTTACGCAACAGATATGCCGCCTGCGACTCCTGTTCGCTAAAGATAGCGACCAGAACGTTTGCACCGGTAACCTCATTGCGACCGGAGGACTGGACATGGAAGACCGCACGTTGCAGTACACGCTGAAAACTCAGCGTCGGCTGTGTGTCGCGCTCCTCTTCACTGGCAGGCAGAACGGGTGTGGTTTGTTCAATAAAGGCTTCCAGTTCCTGACGGAGCGCAACCAAATCCACAGAACACGCTTCCAGCGCCTCCCGGGCAGATGGGTTACTGAGCAGCGCCAGTAACAAGTGCTCGACGGTCATAAACTCATGACGGTGCTCGCGCGCTCTGGCGAAAGCCATATTTAAACTGAGTTCCAGTTCTTGATTGAGCATAGGCACCTCCCCCAATTTTTATGCCTGCATTCAGGCTTTTTCTAGCGTACACAGCAATGGATGCTCATTCTCCCTCGCGTACTTGTTCACCATCGCCACTTTGGTTTCTGCAACCTCGGCGGTAAAGACTCCGCAAATGGCCTTCCCCTGGTAGTGAACAGCGAGCATCAATTGCGTTGCACGTTCTACATCATAAGAAAAGAATTTTTGTAACACGTCAATAACAAACTCCATCGGAGTGTAATCATCATTGACTAATATCACTTTATACATAGATGGCGGTTTTAGCGCGTCGCGAACTTTTTCTTCCGCCAGTTGATCAAAGTCCAGCCAGTCGTTCGTTTTACCCATTGTCAGTTATCATCTTCGGTTACGGTTATCGGCAGAACGCCCTGCCGCTGACAAGAGCTTATTTGCCTGACCAATCTACTCCACATGATAGATAACTATCATCTATCGTTGGCATCAGCGACATCTGTCACATTCCTGTCAATAGCGTTAACTGCTTCAAATTTTTGATTCATACCTGCCCCCTGGCCCCTGTCAAATGCTTGACGGCTCGCCCTAATTCTCTAAATTGTATTTCTAGAGTTGGCGAGGTTTTGAACAGCCCCCTCTCTGACCCCGGTTTATTCCATCTTACTTGTATAAGATTTGCGAAGGATGTCGAAGCATGGAAAAGGGTACTGTTAAGTGGTTCAACAATGCCAAAGGGTTTGGTTTCATCTGCCCTGAAGGCGGCGGCGAAGATATTTTCGCTCATTATTCCACCATTCAGATGGATGGTTACAGAACGCTAAAAGCTGGACAATCCGTTCAGTTTGATGTCCACCAGGGGCCAAAAGGCAATCACGCCAGTGTTATTGTGCCCGTCGAAGTAGAAGCGGCAGTCGCATAGCTCTTCTGTCTCATTGTGTACATCCTAAAGGCAAAATGCCAGCCCGATCGGCTGGCATTTTTATCTCAAAAATTACTCTCGTGCCAGAGCATCTACTGGATCCAGTCGTGCCGCATTTCGTGCGGGTAACCAGCCAAATAAAATCCCGGTGACCGTCGAGCAGAGAAACGCCAGCAGCAGCGCCAACGGTGAAAAACCAATCTCCCAGCCGGGTAAGAAAAGCTGCAAGGTGAAAGCAATTAACAGTGACAGTGTTATTCCCAACGCGCCACCGACCAGGCAAACCAGTACGGCTTCGATCAGGAACTGTTGCAAAACATCGCTTGCTCGCGCACCTACAGCCATGCGAATGCCAATTTCCCGCGTCCGCTCGGTCACTGACACCAGCATAATATTCATTACACCAATACCGCCCACCACCAGCGAAATCACCGCCACCAGCGTCAGAAACAGTTGTAAAGTACGTGTGGTCTTTTCAACGGTTTTCAAGACGCCGTCCATGTTCCAGGTAAAGAAATCCTTCTTACCGTGGCGCAGTGAAAGTAAACGCGTGAGTTGCTGTTCCGCCTCGGCGCTGTCAAATCCTTCTTTCACCCTGACAGTAATGGAGTTCAGCCACGACTGGCCCATAACTCGCCCGGACATCGTGCTGTAAGGTAGCCAGACACGCAGCACTTTACTGCTACCAAACATCGACTGTTTTTCTTCCGCCACACCAATGACTCTGGCGGGCATATTGCCGACCAGAATCACCTCGCCAACCACATCTGCTTTATGGGGGAAAAGCTGGCGGCGAGTATTACTGTCGAGAACCACGACCTGCGCACGACCGTTCAGCTGTTCCTGATTAAAGGTGTTTCCTTCACTGAAGGTCATGCCATAGACATTAAAATAATCGCCGCTCACGCCATTGGCACTGGCAGCAACATCAACATTGTTGTAACGCAGGCGCAGGTTTTGCGAGACGGCAGGTGTGGCTGAAGCGACCCACGGTTGTTTTTGGATGGCGATTAAGTCATCGTACTTCAGCGCCTGCTGATATTGCGGATCGTCATCGCCAAAATCTTTCCCGGGATAGACATCAATAGTATTCGTACCAATAGAACGAATATCCGCCAACACCATTTGTTTGGCGGCGTCGCCCACCACGACAATGGAAACCACCGACGCAATACCGATTATAATCCCCAGCATGGTCAGTAAAGTACGCATTTTATTCGCTGCCAGCGCCCGCCATGCCATCGTCAGCGCCTCGTTAAAACCGCTGACAAACTGCCGCCAGCCAGACACCGTGTTGACAACAGGTTCCGTCCCGCCAGCAACATTCACTTTTTCAATGGCGGGAGGATTGCGCACAATTTCGCCGTCGCGAATTTCGATCACCCGCTCGGCCTGAGCAGCGACCTGCGGATCGTGGGTGACGATAATCACCGTATGTCCGCGATCGCGCAGCTGATGCAGGATCGCCATCACCTCTTCGCCAGAATGGCTGTCCAGTGCGCCGGTTGGTTCATCGGCAAGAATTACCTGACCGCCGTTCATCAATGCCCGCGCGATGCTGACGCGCTGTTGCTGACCGCCCGAAAGCTGTGCCGGATAATACTCTGTACGGTCTTCCAGCCCCAGCCGTTGCAGCAACTCCTGGGCGCGAAGCAGCCGCTGTTTCCGCTCAAGACCAGCATAGACGGCGGGTACTTCAACGTTCTGCTCGGCGGTTAAATGCGAAAGCAAATGGTAACGCTGGAAAATAAAGCCGAAATGCTCGCGGCGCAGTTGCGCCAGCGCATCGGCGTCCAGTGTGGCAACATCCTGACCGGCGACGCGATAGGTGCCGCTGGTGGCCTTATCCAGACAGCCGAGAATATTCATCAGGGTCGATTTACCGGAACCCGAAGCGCCAACAATCGCTACCATCTCACCGGCATAAATATCGAGGGTGATGCCCTTCAGCACCTCAACCTGCTCATCACCGGCAGGATAGCTGCGACGAATATCCTTTAATTCGAGCAAAGGCGTCATTGTGCAGCTCCTGGTTTGGCCTCACCAATCACCACTTCATCGCCCGCTTCCAGCCCTTTGACAATCTCAACATCGGTATCGTTACGTGCGCCAATCGTCACTTCACGCTCGCGTGTTTCACCATTACGCAACAATTTGACTTTATAACGATTATCGCCAACCGGATCGCCTAACGCCGACAGAGGGATCGTCAGCACATTTTTCACATCGGTGAGCTGAATATGCACTTGCGCAGTCATATCCAGCCGCAGCAAACCATTGGGGTTGGGGACTTCAAAACGGGCGTAATAGAAAATAGCGTCGTTAACCTTTTCCGGCGTCGGTAGTACATCCTTGATTTGCCCCTCGTAGCGCGTCAGTGGATCGCCAAGTACCGTAAACCAGGCTTTTTGCCCCGGCTTCAGGTGGATTACATCCGCTTCAGAAACCTGCGCTTTTACCAGCATGGTGCTCATATCTGCCAGCGTCAGAATGTTCGGTGCTTGTTGTGCGGCAATCACCGTCTGGCCTTGCAGAGTGGTGATTTGCGTGACTTCCCCGGCCATCGGGGCAACGATGCGAGTGTAATCGAGATTGGTTTTAGCCGTATCGAGAGAAGCCTGATTGCGCTTGATTTGCGCGTCAATGGTGCCAATTTGCGCCTGTTTCACAGCCATCTCCGTCGCGGCGGTGTCGAGATCCTGCTGTGAAACCGCCTGCGTTTGTGCCAGACGTTGCTGACGGGAATACGTCACCCGCGCCAGTTTCAGCTCCGCTTCCGCCTGCTGCCGCTGCGCGCGTAGCTCCATCAGCGTTGCTTCGACCTCCTTGATCTGGTTTTCAGCCTGTTCAGGATCAATAACCCCTAAAAGCTGGTCTTTTTTTACTTTATCGCCAATCGCCACCGACAGCGTTTTCAACTGACCGCTGACCTGCGCGCCCACGTCAACCTTACGCAGCGCGTCCAGCTTTCCGGTCGCCAGCACGCTTTGCTGTAAATCACCGGGGCGCACAATCAGTGTCTGATAAGTCGGCACGGGTGCGTTAAGAATTCTCCATAACGTAATCAGTCCGGCGATGACTATCACCAGCGCAATAACGTAACGCTTCTTCACGGTTTTCCGCTTTTTCATAAATATTCTGAATACTCCATATGCCAATCCGGGTCATTAACTTCAACGAAATATCAACAAAACCCTAAAATTTACGTTAGTAATCACACTATTGATGTTTGGTTAAGATACGCAATGGTGAAATCGACGTCATGTACAACCATTGATTTCATGAATATGTCGCAGCTAACCGAACGGACCTTTACGTCATCTGAATCTCTCAGCAGCCTGTCACTTTTTCTTAGTCTGGCACGTGGACAGTGTCGGCCGGGTAAATTCTGGCATCGCCGTAGTTTTCGCCAGAAATTTTTGCTGCGCTCGTTGATTATGCCGCGTTTAAGCGTTGAGTGGATGAACGAACTTTCCCACTGGCCTAATCTCAATGTGTTGTTAACGCGCCAGCCGCGACTGCCTGTACGTCTGCATCGCCCTTACCTTGCGGCGAATCTTAGCCGTAAGCAATTGCTGGAGGCGTTACGTTACCATTATGCGTTACTCCGCGGGTGTATGTCGGCGGAAGAATTCAGCTTATATTTGAATACCCCCGGGCTGCAACTGGCGAAGCTGGAAGGCAAAAACGGCGAGCAGTTCACGCTTGAGCTGACCATGATGATCTCAATGGATAAAGAAGGTGACAGCACAATCCTGTTCCGCAACAGCGAAGGTATTCCTCTGGCAGAAATCACGTTTACCCTGTGTGAATATCAGGGGAAAAGAACGATGTTTATTGGTGGACTGCAAGGCGCAAAATGGGAAATTCCACATCAGGAAATCCAGAATGCGACGAAAGCCTGCCACGGGCTATTTCCCAAACGCCTCGTGATGGAAGCGGCCTGTCTGTTTGCCCAACGTTTGCAGGTAGAGCAGATTATTGCCGTCAGCAATGAAACGCATATTTACCGCAGCCTGCGTTATCGCGATAAAGAAGGCAAGATCCATGCCGATTACAACGCTTTCTGGGAATCGGTTGGCGGCGTATGTGATGCTGAACGCCATTACCGCCTTCCAGCACAGATAGCACGAAAAGAGATTGCCGAAATCGCCAGTAAAAAACGGGCTGAATACCGTCGGCGCTATGAGATGCTCGACGCTATTCAGCCACAAATGGCCACGATGTTTCGCGGTTAATCCGCGCGACCGCGCGCCAGCCACAGCACGCGTGAGAACATTTTTTTCAGCAGCGTCGGTACGGAGTCCACACCACGACGTCCGGCCTCCATTGCCACTTCAATGGCAAGATCGGGTTTGGAAGAGCGATGGATCGCTTTCGAGATAATTTTGCGCAGATTCATCGGTACATTTTCCGGGATTTGCGCCACGCGGTGGAACACATCGGAAAATCCCTGGCGATACATAAAATGTTCCATATCCAGCGCCGGTAACGCCGTTAAATGTTCTCGTTCGGCTTCCCGATCATTATTCAACAGGCTGCGTACCGTAGCGGCATATTTCTTTCCTGCTTCATCGCCATCGACCAGTACATGCCATTCAATCCCCATTCGGCGGGCAAATTTAACCAGTGGCTTTAGCCCGGACTGGGCAAACTCAATGACCTTGATTCCTTCGGCATCAAAATGATGTCCGCACTGACGCGCCAGTTCATTGATAACCCAGGTTTCCGTTTCCCCTTCCACCAGCAACCAGCAGCGAGCAAACAGCGATGACGGACGATTAAAACGAATGTGAAAAGAGATGCGGCGGCTGTCTTCGGTGCTCAAGCCACTTGGCCCCAGACGCCAGGCGGCAACACGAGAAGATTCACGCACCAGGCGGCAAACATGTTCCACTGGAGTTAACGAAAGCAGCTCGCCAGAGTTGGTGGTAGCAATACGTTGTAAAGGCAAAAGATTCAACAGATGCCAGGCAACTGAAAGCATAATGGGGTGTAAACGCGTTTCTGGATCTTCGATCAGCAACAATGGACGGGCGTCTTTATCCAGTCGCAATGTGCCTTTTGCCTGCAATAAAGTAGCAAACAGGCCGAGCAAAATAACCCGATACGAGCGCCCTCCAGGTCGGTCAATCATCCGGTTGATGATGTCCAGATAGCGCCAGCTTCGTTGCTCATTGCTGGCCCGCCGCCGCATTAAACGATATCGCGCCTGTCCAGCCCCCTGCTCAGAGAAATAATGCTCAAGCAACTGCACCATTGCGGAAAGTCCCTGACGAATCTGTCCATCAGAGAGATTTTGCGGATGTGAGGACAACTCACGGGCGAGGAAATCGAGCTGGCGCGCGGTGACTTCCACATTGGGGACATTTGGCACCGTGCCGTTACGAATACGGCGCATAAAACGGGCATCACGCAAGCGCAGCACCGGCATTAAACGCACCAGGTGGCGTGCCTGATCGTTAATATCCTCAACATCAATCGGATGTCCGTCTTTATCGAGAAAACTGCGCAGTGTCATCACGCTGCCGTCTTCCGCACTCTCCCCTTCCAGACGATAAAAAATACGGTGATAGCCATCGGTGCATGGCGTCCAGCACGCTTCCAGCGGTCGATAACGGCGAACCCGATGTCGGCCTGGCAGCGATTCGCGGAAGGTCAAAATAATATGCAGATGATGTTCTCGCCCGTTGATATCTCCCGGCGGGAACCAGAAATCGTCGCGCTCAAAATGGTAGAGATCTGATTCTGGCGATAGCAGCAGGGTTAAGGCGTCCAGCAAGCTGGATTTACCCCACGCGTTCTCCCCAATCAGGACGTTGTTTTGTTCCAGCATCAACGACAAACGGTTGATACCGCGAAAACCCACAATTTCAACGCGCTCAAGAATCATATCCCCTCCAGAAATATGTGACTTATCCTTTACGCTGGCAGTATAACGGGAAAGGCCTTGCTAATACGTGATGACATCACATTTAAGCATGGCAAATGTCTGAAAAATGAGCGAATAATCGCGTTATACTCCCTCTTGCTGATAAGTCTGCAAAAACAACAAAATCAAATAATTAGCATGATAAATTATTTTTTATTACGCCTAAAGGATTAAATCTTTTGCTTGCACTACACTGTCAATCAGACAAATGACTATATGGGGCAACCCGCTGTTGCCCTAAATCAAATTTACTGGATTTATTTATCTGGTGAATGACTCGCCTTCGTTTTTAAAATAGCCGCGCATTATTTCCGTCGTCACTTTTTTACGACGACCCTATAAAACGACCATATTTTTCACAGGGTCAATTTTTAATTGAGGTGGATATGTTCAGAAAATTAGCAGCTGAATGTTTTGGTACTTTCTGGCTTGTTTTTGGTGGCTGTGGTAGTGCTGTGCTGGCCGCAGGCTTCCCGGAATTAGGCATTGGTTTTGCCGGCGTGGCGTTGGCGTTCGGTCTGACCGTTCTGACGATGGCCTTTGCTGTTGGTCATATTTCTGGTGGTCATTTTAACCCGGCGGTCACTATTGGTTTATGGGCTGGCGGACGTTTTCCGGCAAAAGAAGTCGTTGGCTACGTAATTGCCCAGGTTGTCGGCGGTATTGTTGCAGCGGCGCTGCTGTATTTAATTGCCAGTGGTAAAACGGGTTTTGACGCGGCAGCCAGCGGTTTTGCTTCTAACGGTTATGGCGAGCATTCACCAGGCGGTTATTCCATGCTTTCCGCGCTGGTAGTTGAACTGGTATTGAGTGCAGGTTTCCTGTTGGTGATCCACGGCGCAACCGACAAATTCGCTCCGGCAGGTTTTGCGCCGATCGCTATTGGTCTGGCCTTAACCCTGATTCACTTAATCAGTATTCCGGTGACTAACACTTCTGTTAACCCGGCGCGCAGCACCGCGGTTGCCATCTTCCAGGGCGGCTGGGCATTAGAACAACTGTGGTTCTTCTGGGTGGTGCCAATTGTCGGTGGCATTATCGGTGGTCTGATTTACCGGACTCTGCTGGAAAAACGCGATTGATTAACATTGGCATTTTATCTGCCCTGGTTGTTTTATCTTCGACATTACAAACCGCACGGGTATTGGTGGCGTCAAAATCGCTGAAGCGTTCCCCGAAGGCCGGGGCAGCCCACATGGATGTGGGCTGAGGGCGCGTCTTACAGGACGTTACCTCGCGCCCGACCCGGTTGCCGAAGGGGATAAGCTGAAGGTACCGCGCAGCGGCGATTTTGTTCGCCAGAGCCCGGGGGTGCAGGGGGCGGCGGCGACTGGCCGCTCCCTGCGCCAGTGGCTTTATATGGCATTGCACATGAAAGGAGCGCAACAATGCTAAACACTCATATAGAATTAAAAATCCCCCTCTGATGCATAACATTTCCTTTTAATTGCAACTTTACTCGTCCTTCCGCTTTCAGTAGTGTGTCATCGCGCATTTCGACTTCTTTCTTTGCAAGGACTGGTTTTTCATGTTTTCTGGGCTGTTAATCATTCTGGTTCCCCTGATTGTGGGTTACCTCATTCCGCTTCGCCAAAAAGCTGCATTAAAAGTTATTAATCAGCTCTTAAGCTGGATGGTTTACCTTATTCTCTTTTTTATGGGTATCAGTCTGGCGTTTCTCGATAACCTCGCCAGTAACCTGTTGGCGATTCTGCATTATTCTGCCGTCAGTATTACCGTTATTTTACTGTGTAATATTGCCGCCCTGATGTGGCTGGAGCGCGGTCTGCCGTGGCGCAACCACCATCAGCAAGAAAAACTCCCGTCGCGTATTGCGATGGCGCTGGAGTCGCTAAAACTGTGCGGCGTAGTAGTGATTGGTTTTGCCATTGGCCTGAGTGGACTGGCTTTCTTACAACACGCGACCGAAGCCAGTGAATACACGTTAATTCTGCTACTTTTCCTCGTCGGTATTCAGTTGCGCAATAATGGCATGACCTTAAAGCAGATTGTCCTTAATCGCCGGGGAATGATTGTCGCCGTGGTGGTGGTTGCCAGTTCATTAATTGGTGGTTTAATTAACGCCTTTATTCTTGATCTACCCATCAATACCGCGCTGGCAATGGCCTCTGGTTTCGGCTGGTATTCTCTTTCCGGTATTTTATTGACCGAATCTTTTGGTCCGGTAATCGGGAGCGCGGCGTTTTTTAATGATCTGGCCCGTGAGCTGATTGCAATTATGTTGATCCCTGGGCTGATTCGCCGCAGCCGCTCTACCGCACTGGGCTTATGCGGTGCGACGTCGATGGATTTCACCCTGCCCGTTCTTCAACGTACTGGCGGGCTGGATATGGTCCCGGCGGCAATTGTTCACGGTTTTATTCTTAGCCTGTTAGTGCCGATCCTCATCGCCTTTTTCTCTGCGTAATACCTCTCTGGCGGTAGATCCCTGCCGCCAAAATTGCGCTAAATCAATCTCCCTTAAAGTTGCATGAAAAATCCCTTTTATCCCCGCGTTAAGCGTCTTAACCTTAAACATGTATATTAAATATAACTTTAAAAGGTGTGATCATGTTTTGTGTGCAATGTGAACAAACTATCCGTACTCCGGCAGGAAACGGCTGCTCATACGCGCAGGGGATGTGTGGTAAAACGGCGGAAACCTCTGACCTTCAGGATTTACTCATCGCGGCGCTGCAAGGGCTTTCGGCCTGGGCGGTAAAAGCGCGTGAATACGGCATCATCAACCACGATGTAGACAGCTTTGCGCCACGCGCATTTTTCTCAACCCTGACCAACGTTAACTTCGATTCTCCGCGTATAGTCGGCTACGCTCGTGAAGCGATTGCCCTGCGCGAGGTGCTGAAAGCACAATGCCTGGCTGTAGATGCCAACGCGCGCGTCGATAACCCGATGGCTGACCTGCAACTGGTGAGCGACGATCTCGGCGAGCTGCAACGTCAGGCAGCAGAATTTACCCCTAACAAAGATAAAGCGGCGATTGGCGAAAACATTCTCGGCCTGCGTCTGCTGTGCCTGTATGGCCTGAAAGGTGCGGCGGCCTATATGGAACACGCACACGTTCTCGGTCAATACGACAACGATATTTATGCCCAGTATCATAAAATCATGGCGTGGCTGGGGACCTGGCCTGCCGATATGAACGCGCTTCTTGAGTGTTCAATGGAAATCGGCCAGATGAACTTCAAAGTGATGAGCATTCTGGATGCAGGCGAAACCGGTAAATACGGTCACCCGACGCCAACCCAGGTCAACGTCAAAGCGACGGCGGGTAAATGCATCCTGATTTCCGGTCACGATCTCAAAGATCTCTACAACCTGCTGGAACAGACCGAAGGCACGGGCGTTAATGTCTACACCCACGGCGAAATGCTGCCTGCGCATGGCTACCCGGAGCTGCGTAAATTCAAGCATCTGGTCGGTAACTACGGCAGCGGCTGGCAGAATCAGCAAGTGGAGTTCGCTCGTTTCCCTGGCCCCATCGTGATGACCTCGAACTGCATCATCGACCCAACCGTAGGCGCTTATGACGATCGTATCTGGACCCGCAGCATCGTTGGCTGGCCTGGCGTGCGTCATCTGGATGGCGAAGATTTCTCTGCGGTCATCGCCCAGGCGCAACAAATGGCGGGCTTCCCGTACAGCGAAATTCCGCACCTGATCACCGTGGGCTTTGGCCGCCAGACGCTGCTTGGCGCAGCGGATACGCTGATTGATCTGGTGAGCCGTGAAAAACTGCGTCATATCTTCCTGCTTGGTGGCTGTGACGGCGCACGCGGCGAACGTCACTACTTCACCGATTTCGCCACCAGCGTGCCGGATGACTGCCTGATCCTGACTCTCGCCTGTGGTAAATATCGCTTTAACAAACTTGAGTTTGGCGATATCGAAGGTCTGCCTCGTCTGGTGGATGCCGGTCAGTGTAACGATGCTTACTCAGCAATTATTCTGGCGGTTACGCTGGCAGAAAAACTGGGCTGCGGTGTCAACGATCTGCCGCTGTCGCTGGTGCTCTCCTGGTTTGAACAGAAAGCGATTGTCATTCTGCTGACGCTGCTTTCTCTGGGCGTGAAAAATATCGTCACCGGCCCGACTGCACCTGGTTTCCTGACACCAGATCTGCTGGCGGTGCTGAACGAGAAATTCGGCCTGCGTTCTATCACCACTGTTGAAGAAGACATGAAGCAACTGTTGAGCGCGTAAGGAGTTAGCAGATGACGATGCCAACGAATCAATGCCCGTGGCGGATGCAGGTTCATCACATTAAGCAAGAAACGCCGGATGTGTGGACGATTTCCCTGATTTGCCACGATTACTACCCATATCGCGCCGGGCAATATGCACTGGTCAGCGTGCGAAACTCAGCAGAAACGCTGCGTGCTTACACCATTTCCTCCACGCCAGGAGTGAGTGAATATATCACCCTGACCGTGCGGCGGATTGATGACGGTGTAGGCTCCCAGTGGCTGACGCGCGATGTAAAACGCGGTGATTATCTCTGGCTTTCGGACGCGATGGGGGAATTTACCTGCGACGATAAAGCAGAAGATAAATTCCTGTTGCTGGCGGCAGGCTGCGGCGTCACGCCGATTATGTCGATGCGTCGCTGGCTTGCGAAGAACCGTCCACAGGCCGATGTGCGGGTGATCTACAACGTGCGTACGCCGCAGGATGTTATTTTCGCCGATGAGTGGCGTAACTATCCGGTAACGCTGGTGGCGGAAAATAACGTTACCGAAGGCTTTATCGCTGGTCGTCTCACTCGCGAACTGCTGGCAAGCGTTCCTGATTTAGCCTCACGTACCGTGATGACTTGTGGTCCAGCACCGTATATGGATTGGGTAGAACAGGAAGTGAAGGCGCTCGGCGTGACGCGTTTCTTTAAAGAGAAATTCTTCACCCCAGTAGCGGAAGCGGCGACCAGCGGTCTGAAATTCACCAAACTGCAACCGGCACGAGAATTTTACGCCCCGGTTGGCACCACGCTACTGGAGGCGCTGGAAAGCAATAACGTTCCGGTTATCGCCGCCTGCCGCGCGGGTGTTTGCGGCTGCTGTAAGACGAAAGTGGTTTCCGGTGAATATACGGTGAGCAGTACAATGACGCTGACCGACGCCGAAATCGCTGAAGGTTACGTACTGGCCTGCTCCTGCCATCCGCAGGGGGATTTGGTTCTCGCATAATCGCCTTATGCCCGATGATATTCCTTTCATCGGGCTATTTAACCGTTAGTGCCTCCTTTCTCTCCCATCCCTTCCCCCTCCGTCAGATGAACTAAACTTGTTACCGTTATCACATTCAGGAGATGGAGAACCATGAAACAAACGGTTGCAGCTTATATCGCCAAAACACTCGAATCGGCAGGCGTGAAACGCATCTGGGGAGTCACGGGCGACTCTCTGAACGGTCTTAGCGACAGTCTTAATCGCATGGGCACCATCGAGTGGATGTCCACCCGCCATGAAGAAGTGGCGGCGTTTGCCGCTGGCGCTGAAGCACAACTTTCAGGAGAACTGGCGGTCTGTGCCGGATCGTGCGGCCCAGGCAACCTGCACTTGATCAACGGCCTGTTCGATTGCCACCGCAATCACGTTCCGGTACTGGCGATTGCCGCTCATATTCCCTCCAGCGAAATAGGCAGCGGCTATTTCCAGGAAACCCACCCACAAGAGCTATTCCGCGAATGTAGTCACTATTGCGAGCTGGTTTCCAGCCCGGAGCAGATCCCACAAGTGCTGGCGATTGCCATGCGCAAAGCGGTGCTTAACCGTGGCGTTTCCGTTGTCGTGTTACCGGGCGACGTGGCGTTAAAACCTGCGCCAGAAGGGGCAACTACCCACTGGTATCATGCGCCACAGCCGGTCGTGACGCCGGAAGAAGAAGAGTTACGCAAACTGGCGCAACTGCTGCGTTATTCCAGCAATATCGCCCTGATGTGTGGCAGCGGCTGCGCGGGGGCGCATAAAGAGTTAGTTGAGTTTGCCGGGAAAATTAAAGCACCTATTGTTCATGCCCTGCGCGGTAAAGAACATGTCGAATACGATAATCCGTATGATGTTGGAATGACCGGGTTAATCGGCTTCTCGTCAGGTTTCCATACCATGATGAACGCCGACACCTTAGTGCTGCTCGGCACCCAGTTCCCCTACCGTGCTTTCTACCCGACCGATGCCAAAATTATTCAGATTGATATCAACCCAGCGAGCATCGGCGCACACAGCAAGGTGGATATGGCGCTGGTCGGCGATATCAAGTCGACCCTGCGTGCATTGCTGCCATTGGTGGAAGAAAAAGCCGATCGCAAGTTTCTGGATAAAGCGCTGGAAGATTACCGCGATGCCCGCAAAGGGCTGGACGATTTAGCTAAACCGAGCGAGAAAGCCATTCACCCGCAATATCTGGCGCAGCAAATTAGTCATTTTGCCGCCGATGACGCCATCTTTACCTGTGATGTCGGCACGCCAACAGTATGGGCAGCGCGTTATCTGAAAATGAACGGCAAGCGTCGCCTGTTAGGTTCGTTTAACCACGGTTCGATGGCTAACGCCATGCCGCAGGCGCTGGGTGCGCAGGCAACCGAGCCGGAACGTCAGGTGGTCGCCATGTGCGGCGATGGCGGTTTTAGCATGTTGATGGGCGATTTCCTCTCAGTAGTACAGATGAAACTGCCGGTGAAAATTATCATCTTTAACAACAGCGTGCTGGGCTTTGTGGCGATGGAGATGAAAGCCGGAGGCTACCTGACAGACGGCACCGAGCTTCACGACACCAACTTTGCCCGCATTGCCGAAGCGTGCGGCATTACGGGTATCCGTGTAGAAAAAGCCGCTGAAGTCGATGAAGCCCTGCAACGCGCCTTTTCCATCGACGGTCCGGTGCTGGTGGATGTGGTGGTCGCCAAAGAAGAATTAGCCATTCCACCGCAGATCAAACTCGAACAGGCCAAAGGTTTTAGCCTGTATATGCTGCGCGCAATCATCAGCGGACGCGGCGATGAAGTGATCGAACTGGCGAAAACGAACTGGCTAAGGTAAAAAGGGTGGCATTTCCCGTCATAATAAGGACATGCCATGATTGATTTACGCAGTGATACCGTAACCCGACCGAGCCGCGCCATGCTCGAAGCGATGATGGCCGCCCCGGTTGGGGACGACGTTTACGGAGACGACCCTACCGTTAATGCTCTGCAGGACTATGCAGCAGAGCTTTCCGGTAAAGAAGCCGCCATTTTTCTGCCTACCGGCACTCAGGCCAACCTGGTCGCTCTGCTCAGTCACTGCGAACGTGGCGAAGAGTATATTGTCGGTCAGGCCGCGCATAACTATCTGTTTGAAGCCGGTGGCGCAGCGGTGCTGGGCAGTATTCAGCCGCAACCCATCGACGCGGCTGCCGACGGCACGCTACCGCTGGATAAAGTGGCGATGAAAATCAAACCCGACGATATCCATTTCGCCCGCACCAAATTACTCAGTCTGGAAAACACCCACAACGGCAAAGTGTTGCCGCGTGAATACCTTAAAGATGCATGGGAATTTACCCGCGAGCGCAATCTGGCGCTGCATGTTGACGGTGCGCGCATCTTTAATGCCGTGGTGGCTTACGGCTGCGAACTGAAAGAGATCACGCAATATTGTGATTCGTTCACCATTTGCCTGTCGAAAGGTCTTGGGACGCCAGTCGGTTCATTACTCGTCGGTAATCGTGATTACATTAAACGTGCCATTCGCTGGCGGAAAATGACAGGTGGCGGGATGCGCCAGTCCGGCATTCTGGCTGCTGCCGGGATGTATGCGCTGAAAAATAACGTCGCACGCTTGCAGGAAGATCACGACAACGCCGCCTGGATGGCGGAGCAACTGCGCGAAGCGGGCGCGGATGTAATGCGTCAGGACACTAATATGCTGTTTGTCCGCGTCGGCGAAGAAAATGCTGCCGCGTTAGGCGAATACATGAAAGCGAGAAACGTACTGATTAACGCCTCGCCGATTGTCCGCCTGGTGACCCATCTTGACGTCTCGCGCGAACAACTGGCAGAAGTCGCCGCCCACTGGCGCG
Source organism: Shigella dysenteriae (assembly GCF_022354085.1). NCBI lineage: Bacteria > Pseudomonadati > Pseudomonadota > Gammaproteobacteria > Enterobacterales > Enterobacteriaceae > Shigella > Shigella dysenteriae. Next base: position 1,694,297 of record NZ_CP055055.1, on the reverse strand, counting down.
CATTCCTGGCGCGTTAAGGAGGGAGACGTGCCGCAACGCATTTTAGTTCTTGGTGCCAGTGGCTACATTGGTCAACATCTGGTGCAGGCACTCAGCCAGCAAGGGCATCAGATCCTGGCGGCGGCACGTCATGTCGACAGGCTTGCAAAGCTGCAACTGGCAAACGTCAGTTGCCATAAAGTCGATCTCAGCTGGCCGGATAACCTTCCGGCCCTGTTACAGGATATCGATACCGTCTATTTTCTGGTGCACAGCATGGGCGAAAGCGGCGATTTTATCGCTCAGGAGCGCCAGGTGGCTCTCAACGTCCGCGATGCGCTACGTGAAGTACCAGTTAAGCAATTAATCTTTCTCAGTTCGTTGCAGGCCCCGCCACATGAGCAGTCGGATCATCTGCGTGCTCGTCAGGCTACGGCGGACATTCTTCGTGAAGCGAATGTACCAGTGACCGAACTTCGGGCCGGAATTATCGTTGGCGCAGGTTCCGCAGCGTTCGAAGTGATGCGCGATATGGTTTACAACCTGCCAGTGTTAACGCCGCCACGCTGGGTACGCTCACGCACCACGCCTATCGCGCTGGAAAACTTGCTGCACTATCTGGTGGCGCTGTTAGATCATCCGGCCAGCGAACACCGCATCTTCGAAGCCGCCGGACCAGAGGTGCTCAGTTATCAGCAACAGTTTGAACATTTTATGGCGGTGAGCGGTAAGCGCCGCTGGTTGATCCCCATCCCCCTCCCCACCCGCTGGATTTCGGTGTGGTTTCTCAATGTGATTACTTCCGTACCGCCCACCACCGCCAGGGCGTTGATTCAGGGGCTGAAACACGATCTGCTGGCGGATGACACCGCGCTATGTGCGCTCATCCCACAACGGCTGATCGCTTTCGATGACGCGGTACGTAGCACGTTGAAAGAGGAAGAAAAACTGGTCAACTCCAGCGACTGGGGCTACGACGCTCAGGCCTTTGCCCGCTGGCGACCTGAGTACGGTTATTTCGCCAAACAGGCGGGGTTTACCGTTAAAACGTCCGCCAGCCTTGCGGCTTTATGGCAGGTAGTGAACCAAATCGGCGGTAAAGAGCGTTATTTCTTTGGCAATATTTTGTGGCAGACACGGGCGTTGATGGACCGCGCGATCGGTCATAAGCTGGCGAAAGGCCGCCCGGAGCGCGAATATTTACAGACCGGCGATGCGGTGGATAGCTGGAAAGTGATTGTCGTTGAACCGGAAAAACAACTTACGTTGTTATTTGGCATGAAAGCGCCGGGACTGGGACGACTGTGTTTTACCCTGGAAGATAAAGGCGACTATCGTACTATCGATGTCCGCGCTTTCTGGCATCCGCACGGTATGCCGGGGCTGTTTTACTGGTTATTGATGATCCCCGCGCATCTGTTTATTTTTCGCGGAATGGCAAAACAAATCGCCAGACTGGCAGAACAAAGCACAGATTAATCGATAAAACCTGCGTTAATCTTTCATGTTTCCCATTGCATCAAGGGGGAAATCACGGAAGAATGCGCACGTCATTTTCTCAACAACAGTGGATTGATATGAAGGTACTGGTTACCGGCGCCACCAGCGGCTTAGGTCGAAACGCGGTAGAGTTTTTATGCCAGAAAGGCATCAGCGTGCGAGCGACCGGTCGCAACGAGGCAATGGGTAAATTGCTGGAAAAAATGGGCGCAGAGTTTGTTCCGGCGGATCTGACCGAGCTGGTCTCATCACAAGCTAAAGTGATGCTCGCGGGCATTGATACGCTGTGGCACTGCTCCAGCTTTACCTCGCCCTGGGGGACACAACAGGCTTTCGATCTGGCTAACGTTCGCGCCACTCGCCGCCTGGGTGAATGGGCTGTCGCCTGGGGTGTGCGTAACTTTATTCATATCTCTTCCCCCTCCCTGTACTTCGATTATCACCACCATCGCGATATTAAAGAAGATTTTCGCCCTCACCGCTTCGCCAACGAGTTTGCCCGCAGCAAAGCAGCCAGCGAAGAAGTGATCAATATGCTTTCGCAGGCGAATCCACAAACGCGCTTTACTATTCTGCGCCCACAAAGTCTGTTCGGACCGCACGATAAAGTCTTTATCCCCCGTCTTGCGCATATGATGCACCACTACGGCAGCATTCTGTTACCGCATGGCGGCAGTGCGCTGGTGGATATGACCTACTATGAAAATGCCGTGCACGCCATGTGGCTGGCAAGCCAGGAAGCCTGCGATAAGCTACCTTCCGGGCGTGTGTACAACATCACCAACGGCGAGCATCGCACACTGCGCAGCATCGTGCAGAAGCTGATCGACGAGTTGAATATTGACTGTCGTATTCGTTCCGTCCCTTACCCGATGCTGGATATGATCGCCCGCAGCATGGAGCGTTTAGGCCGCAAGTCAGCAAAAGAGCCGCCGCTGACCCACTACGGCGTCTCGAAGCTTAATTTTGACTTTACGCTGGATATTACGCGGGCACAGGAAGAGTTAGGTTATCAGCCGGTCATCACCCTGGATGAAGGTATCGAGAAAACTGCCGCCTGGCTGCGCGACCACGGAAAACTGCCGCGCTAATCCTGCCCGTATTTCTCCAGCAACGCTTCGGCAATCGCCTGAGTTTCTGCATCCGCTTCGCCGTTATATAACGTCGGGCGGAAATGCATCTGGAACGCCATAATCACGCGCCGCTGCTCGCGCGGTATCATATCAGGTTTAACGTCATAACCGTAGCGCGCCAAAAGCTCCAGCAATGACGCGGTATCTACCGGTGTGTGCGGCGCGCGCCCGGCAAGGTAAAAGTTCACCCGCTGCGCATCCGGCCAGGCACCAATCCCCTGCTGCGCCAGTTGCTGCCAGGGAAATAATGGCCCCGGATCGTCTTTGCGCTGCGGGGCGATATCCGCATGTGCCACTACGTTTTCCGGCTTGATGTGATAACGGGCAATAATATCTTTCGCCAGCGGAATAAGCGCCTGAATCTGTGCCGGTTCAAACGGGGCAAAATATTTCACCCCCGCCGATTTTTGCCAGCCACGGTTTTCCAGCTCAATGCCAATAGAGGTGTCGTTAAGGCGCGTTGCCCCGCGCCAGGCGCTAATCCCCGCATGCCAGGCCAGTTCTTGTTCCGGCACCAATTGCCAGATGCGCGGTTTACCGTTGTATCGCGGTGGCACCGCAGGGACCAGATAATGCGAACTGACCTGCTTATCGGTCAGTGTCGCCAGTGAGCTATCAAAATCATCTGCGGTGTAGTGGATCACCAGCACTTTAATGCGCGGATACGCCGCCTGCGCCTGGCGTCGGGTATCAAGCTGGTATCCCTCTTTCTCGACAATGCCTTTTTCGCCTGCACACCCTGCCAGTAACAGAGCGGCAGCGACCAGCCAGAAGACTCTTCTCATCGACGCGTTTTCACCGCCGTACCGCTGACGCTAACCATCAGCATACTGCCGTTTTGCCCAACCGTTTCGTAGTCGATATCAATACCGACTACGGCATCGGCCCCCAGCGCCCGCGCCTGGGAGCCAAGCTCCTCAAAGGCGATCTCCCGCGCTTTACGTAGCTCTTTTTCGTAGGCACCGGAGCGTCCGCCAACGATATCGCGAATACCGGCAAAGAAATCACGGAAAATATTCGCGCCTAAAATCGCTTCGCCAGTCACCACACCGCAATATTCAACGATGGTCTGGCCTTCCAGAGTTGGAGTTGTGGAAAATTGCATGATCGATCTCCTTGTTTGTTAAGCCTTCGATCTCTAAAGCATTATCGGACTGATATGCCATGTTGGGAAGAAGGTTTTGATCAGTTTAGGAAATCATCTCATTGTGTCAAAAACACCCACTTAAGTCTTTACGATTATCCGTTGCATAACCCGGTATTGGTTTCATTATAGGCCACCGCTAACCTGTCGTATTATGTTGTACCAGCAACATTAATGAGCGGAAATACTCAACTTATACTGTAAATTACTCCAAAATTTTTCCGCATCTTGTGGCTGAGGAACATACCTCTGGATTGCTTTTTGATCGACCTCGGCAAAACAAGAAAGCAATAAGTTCTCAATGTTTTTGTCATTAATATATGCAAAGATCATTCTTGCAAACTCGTATATAAACGCCCGATCCTGAGCGCTTAATAGTTTAATGCAATATTTATTTTTAAGAGAGAAAAGAATGTCAAGGAAAGCATCCGCTGCAATCTTTACGTTACTCCCCGCGTTCATATTAAATATATCTCTTACGCAGATAGAATACAGTGAAAGTAAACAGCCATACAAATAATCATTTATTAATTCTTTTGTCCATTTTACTGGCAACCATGGTTTTATCTTGACACCATGCATACTACAGTCATGAAAAAGACATTTACTGAAATTAACTCTTATCATATCAACATTGAAAAAATGGCAGTTAATAAATTTTAAAGAATGAGTATTTACGTTGTTAATTTTAACAGATCTAAACGAAATATTTTTGAATACACTGTTTATTACATTGCTATTTGTTATTTTAACATCACCTAAACTGCCGTTTTCAAAGCAACACTTCTTCAATATACTTTCATTCACAACAGTATGTGATAAATGGAGATTGTTTATGTTTTGCTTTATTAATGCCACGTCATTAAAATGACTATATTTAATAAAGCAACCATCATTGAGTAGTGTTTTAAGATTGACTAAATTACTTGCATCTTCACGTACCATCGTGGCAACTGGAACAGGCAGAGACATGAAAACTTCTTCATTCACCATCAAGTGAATCATGCATTGCGTTCCCTTTGTCATATCCACACTTACGCTACAAATATCGTTGTAATGCGAAGAGCGCATTTCAGGGAACAGATTAAACACGGTATCTTGAAAGGCACTAAATCGTATTAATAAATCCTGATAATGAACAGGTTTTGTTTCAAAATTATCATCAGCAAATCCAAGCACTATTGTATGCTCTACATCTAACGCAGTTTCAAATGACTCTTCTGTAAAATCATTATTTAAAACCTCACCTGACGTATTATCACTGTCATAAAAAGTGCTCATCAATGCGATATTGTTTGTTACAGCGTCTTTTGCAATATTTTCATTAATTGCATATCGCCTGCTATAATCATAAAAATGAAGAAACGCGTCCTTTATAAAGGATATATATTGTTCTTTGTTAAAGTCAATACGACTGTATAATTTTTCAAAAATCACATTCGCAATCTTACTACCCATAGTATGCCTGTATAATAATGGGTGCGATTCAATCGTAAAATGCTTGTCTAATTGATGTTGTAATTTATTCTCATAGTCCAGTGGGAAAAGAAACTTTTGTCTTTCAAGTTTTCCATTCGATATGTTACGTATTCCAATAGAGATTCTTTCATTACCCGTTTTTATTTCAACTTCGTTATCTTCTGATTTACCCAGATATTTTTTAACATCAGTCTCGAAAGCATTACTAAAAAATGTATTAAATTGATAATCCGCTGTTGGAATATTTTCCGCGAGCAACACATCATTTTTTATGAGATCACTGTCAGCATTTATTGCTAATATCAGATGCAAGTAGATGGTATCCCATGTAGACAACTCACCCTTACGACTGGAATTTAATATCGCGAAAAACTCCCTCAGTGAATCCAGGAAATTATTACTTTGATTCAATTGTGTGCATGGAAATGATGACACTTGATCAGATATATTGTTTATCATATTAAAAATCACCCAAGAAAAACGATAATCCACCGAACTCCTAGCGCTTTATTATTGTAAAAGCACAACACCTTTTATACTCATATTAATTAACGAAACACTGAAACAACTTGATTTATTCTTCGCTAAAATTCACTTGTTCAAAAAGATTATATTTTATACCCACAACTGTAGCATAAATAATATTATCAAAAGTCAAAGCTGGGACTATCAAATTTCGCTCATTTTCAAAAATACAACGTAATTTTGGCAATCATCTTAATAGCAGGATCTCTTATCGCATGTGAAAAATTTGTAATGATTAGACAATAACCGCGTTCATTTATCACGCGTTATAAATGTGAAACTGGCTTCTTGCAGATGCTCTTAACCTCTACAGGAGGATTTATACCACCATTTCAGAACTATCATATTTACCTTAAATGATCATTTCAGCCATATAACACGCTCAACCTCACAAATGGTTTACACTGTCTATTGTTTGGGTAATTTAAGTAAGTCAGCTACGAGCAACCTTGAGTGGGTAGCCAGCAATGGACTCAAACCCAATCAGGTGTTCAGATTGTTTCAGAATTGTATTAAAAACAATGTATTAAATAATCTGATAGCGTTTGGTCGTAGTGTGACGCAGACAGCAAGCTAATAAGGAAATGATTATGCGCTACCGTTCACTATCTCTACTTATTCCATGTGCACTGCTGCTGAGTGCCTGTACCACCGTCACGCCAGCTTATAAAGATAACGGTCCCCGCACCGGTTCCTGTGTCCAGGGGGGGCCTGACAGCGTGGCCCAACAATTCTATGACTACCGCATTCAACATCGCAGCAATGACATTACCGCCCTGCGCCCCTATTTGAGTGACAAACTGGCAACCCTACTTAGCGATGCCAGCCGCGATAATAGTCATCGTGAATTGTTAAGCAGTGATCCGTTCTCCAGTCGAACCACCTTGCCAGACAGCGCCCACGTTGCCAGTGCATCGACTATCCCGAATCGTGATGCCCGTAACATTCCATTGCGCGTGGATCTCAAGCAGGGTGACCAGGGCTGGCAGGATGAAGTGTTAATGATTCAGGAAGGCCAGTGTTGGGTGATCGACGATGTGCGCTACTTAGGCGGTAGCGTTCATGCCACGGCGGGTACGCTCCGTCAGTCCATCGAGAATCGCTAACGCCTTGATCAACCAATAAACCCCGTAAATTGTCCGGCATTTCGTGAGTAATGCCGACATTTATGCTCGCCGACCACCGCCCCCGTTATTTTGTGCTATGTTTATTGAATAATGCGCTTTGCTTTTAACTTTTAAAGCAGAAATATTGCATAATTATTCTGTCAAAGGTACTATCTTCGACCTCAATAGCTATCAGACTGCCAGTATACGAGTGTCAATGAGTATTCAATTAAACGGCATTAATTGCTTCTACGGCGCGCATCAGGCGCTGTTCGATATCACGCTGGATTGCCCACAGGGCGAAACGCTGGTGTTACTTGGCCCCAGCGGCGCGGGTAAAAGCTCGCTGCTGCGTGTACTCAATCTGCTTGAGATGCCGCGCTCCGGTACGCTCAACATTGCAGGCAACCATTTCGATTTCACCAAAACACCCTCAGACAAAGCGATTCGCGATTTGCGTCGTAACGTTGGCATGGTGTTTCAGCAATACAACCTGTGGCCGCATCTGACCGTGCAGCAAAACCTGATTGAAGCGCCCTGCCGTGTACTGGGGTTGAGTAAAGATCAGGCGCTGGCCCGTGCAGAAAAACTGCTGGAACGTCTGCGTCTCAAACCTTATAGCGATCGTTACCCGCTGCATCTTTCTGGTGGTCAGCAGCAGCGTGTTGCTATTGCCCGTGCGTTAATGATGGAACCGCAGGTACTGCTGTTTGATGAACCGACCGCCGCACTGGACCCGGAAATTACCGCACAAATCGTCAGCATCATTCGTGAGCTGGCAGAAACGAATATTACCCAGGTGATCGTCACCCACGAAGTTGAAGTGGCGCGTAAAACCGCCAGCCGAGTGGTGTATATGGAAAATGGTCATATCGTAGAACAAGGCGACGCGAGCTGCTTTACCGAGCCGCAAACCGAAGCATTTAAAAACTATCTCTCTCACTAAGATTCGGGATAACAACAATGAAAAAAGTTCTGATTGCCGCGTTAATTGCAGGTTTTAGTCTTTCCGCCACAGCTGCCGAAACCATTCGTTTTGCTACCGAAGCCTCCTATCCTCCGTTTGAATCGATTGATGCAAACAACCAGATCGTTGGTTTTGACGTCGACCTGGCACAGGCACTGTGTAAAGAGATTGATGCAACCTGTACTTTCTCTAACCAGGCGTTTGACAGCCTGATCCCAAGCCTGAAATTCCGTCGCGTAGAAGCCGTGATGGCGGGCATGGATATCACTCCGGAGCGTGAAAAGCAGGTGCTGTTTACCACCCCGTACTATGACAACTCTGCCCTGTTTGTGGGTCAGCAAGGCAAATACACCAGTGTTGATCAGCTGAAAGGCAAAAAAGTCGGCGTTCAGAACGGGACGACACACCAGAAGTTCATTATGGATAAGCACCCGGAAATCACCACCGTTCCGTATGACAGCTACCAGAACGCAAAACTGGATCTGCAAAATGGTCGTATCGACAGCGTATTTGGTGACACCGCAGTGGTAACCGAATGGCTGAAAGATAACCCGAAACTGGCGGCAGTGGGCGATAAAGTGACCGATAAAGATTACTTCGGTACTGGCCTCGGCATCGCGGTACGTCAGGGCAACACTGAGCTGCAGCAGAAACTCAACACTGCGCTGGAAAAAGTGAAGAAAGATGGCACTTACAAAACCATCTACAACAAATGGTTCCAGAAGTAATTCCTGATGAATGAATTTTTTCCTTTAGCAAGCGCCGCCGGGATGACCGTCGGCCTTGCCGTTTGTGCATTGATTGTCGGACTGGCGCTGGCGATGTTCTTTGCGGTATGGGAGTCGGCAAAATGGCGTCCTGTCGCGTGGGCAGGTTCAGCGCTGGTAACCATTCTGCGTGGCCTGCCAGAAATTCTGGTGGTGCTGTTTATCTATTTTGGCTCCTCGCAGCTGCTGCTGACGCTTTCGGATGGCTTCACTATCAATCTTGGGTTCGTGCAGATCCCAGTGCAGATGGACATTGAGAACTTCGACGTTAGCCCGTTCCTTTGTGGTGTCATCGCTCTGTCACTGCTGTATGCCGCCTATGCCTCGCAAACGCTGCGCGGCGCGTTGAAAGCGGTGCCGATGGGTCAGTGGGAATCCGGCCAGGCGCTGGGGCTGTCGAAATCGGCTATCTTTTTCCGTCTGGTGATGCCGCAGATGTGGCGTCATGCGCTGCCTGGCCTCGGTAACCAGTGGCTGGTGCTGCTGAAAGATACCGCGCTGGTCAGTTTGATTAGTGTGAATGATTTAATGCTACAAACCAAAAGCATTGCTACTCGTACCCAGGAACCTTTTACCTGGTACATTGTGGCGGCGGCGATTTACCTGGTGATCACCCTGCTCAGTCAGTACATTCTCAAACGCATTGACCTGCGCGCGACACGTTTTGAGCGGAGGCCCAGCTAATGTTTGAGTATTTACCCGAACTGATGAAAGGGCTGCACACCAGCCTGACGCTGACGGTTGCCTCGCTGATTGTGGCGCTGATTCTGGCATTGATTTTTACCATCATCCTGACGCTGAAAACGCCGGTGCTGGTGTGGCTGGTGCGGGGTTATATCACGCTGTTTACCGGTACGCCGCTGCTGGTGCAGATCTTCCTGATTTATTACGGGCCGGGCCAGTTTCCGACGTTGCAGGAGTATCCGGCACTGTGGCATTTGTTGTCAGAACCGTGGTTATGTGCATTGATTGCGTTATCGCTGAACAGTGCGGCGTACACCACGCAGCTGTTTTACGGTGCGATTCGTGCGATCCCGGAAGGTCAATGGCAATCCTGTAGCGCTCTGGGAATGAGTAAAAAAGATACGCTGGCGATCCTGCTGCCGTATGCCTTTAAACGCTCACTCTCTTCTTATTCCAACGAAGTGGTGCTGGTGTTCAAAAGTACCTCTCTGGCTTACACCATTACGCTGATGGAAGTGATGGGTTACAGCCAGTTGTTGTACGGGCGCACCTACGATGTGATGGTGTTCGGTGCGGCAGGGATTATTTACCTGGTCGTCAACGGCCTGCTGACGCTGATGATGCGTCTGATCGAGCGCAAAGCACTGGCATTTGAACGGCGGAATTAATGTAGCTGCGTGCTGATGCCGGATGCGGCGTAAACGCCTTATCCGGCCTACATTAGCTGGATGATTTGTAGGTCTGATAAGACGCGCCAGCGTCGCATCAGACATCAGCACGGTGCCTGTGCCGGATGCGGCGTGGACGCCTTATCCGGCCTACATAGTGCATAAATTCTTATAATAAAGACGGACAACTCACTAAGTTGTCCGTCTTTTTTTATTTCATGCAAATTATTTAATCATATTTATTGCATATAAATTCACTTGATGGCATTGTTATCCCATGCCGCAGACACGGCCAATAATCATAAGATTGACAGACGGGAGTTCCATCATGAAAAAGTTAGTTCTTGCCGCATTACTGGCATCCTGTGCGTTCGGCGCTTCTGCCGCAGAGAAAATCAATTTTGGCGTATCAGCGACCTATCCGCCGTTCGAGTCGATGGATGCCAATAACCAGATCGTCGGCTTTGATATCGATCTGGCAAAAGCCTTGTGCAAACAAATGCAGGCAGAATGTACTTTTACTAATCACGCGTTCGACAGCCTGATCCCGTCACTGAAATTCAGAAAATATGACGCCGTAATCTCCGGTATGGATATCACCCCGGAGCGTAGCAAACAGGTATCGTTTACCACGCCCTACTATGAAAACTCAGCCGTCGTGATTGCCAAAAAAGATACCTACAAAACGTTTGCCGATCTGAAAGGCAAACGTATTGGGATGGAAAACGGCACCACGCACCAGAAATATATTCAGGATCAGCACCCGGAAGTGAAAACGGTCTCCTATGACAGTTATCAAAATGCCTTTATCGATCTGAAAAATGGCCGTATTGATGGGGTATTTGGTGACACTGCGGTGGTTAATGAATGGCTGAAAACCAATCCGCAACTGGGCGTTGCTACTGAAAAAGTGACCGATCCGCAATACTTCGGCACCGGCCTGGGTATCGCTGTACGTCCGGATAACAAAGCTCTGCTGGAAAAACTGAATAACGCGCTGGCAGCAATTAAAGCTGACGGTACATATCAGAAAATCAGCGATCAGTGGTTCCCGCAATAATTATTCATTTGCCGGAGTGGGCGAACACCCACTCCGGCAAAATCACTTCTCTACGCTAATCCCAGGCGCTGAAACTGCTCTGGCGGCGCATCATTATCTTTCATCAACTGAATCAGCAACGCGATCATCCGGGACTCGATCACATCATCATGAATCGGATGTAGCTGCTGCGGATCGTTTTGCAGATCAAACAGCAAATGACCAAACTGATTCAACCCCTTATATTTTTCCTGTGCCGGGATGCGTAATACCTGTAACCCTTTGGTAAAACGAAACGGTGGGGCCAGCGATAAAGCCCGCATCTCATCCACCGGATAGCGGCTGTTCATTTTGCAGGACATCAACGTGTAGTTGGCAATATCATCCTCACGCCCCGGCAGCGCTGCACGCATATACACATAACGCCCATCAGTTACGTTAGCATGACCACTGAAAACACCAAACATCGCCGAGCTGCGTACTGGTTCATCGTGACTGACCGTTTTCGCCAGCGGTTGCCCCTGCACATCGGGCGGCACTGGCTGTTGAAAAAAGTCATACAACGTTGGCGCCCAGTCGATCATTTGTACCAGTGCCTGTCGCCGCTCTCCTTTTACACCACTGCGCGGGTCCCAGATAAACAACGGATTATTGGCAACTTCGTTGTAATAAGGCATCTGGTTTTTCGCCCACCAGCCATGCTCACCGAGTAAAAAGCCGTGGTCAGTGCCGACAATCAGCATGGTATCTCGCCACAGATCGTGCTCATCCATCAGGTCGAGAATGCGCCCCAGGTTGCGATCGCACATCGACACCAGCGAACGATACCGGCAACGGATGTGCTCCACGGCCTCGTCGCTTTCCTGCACCCGGCCACGCGGCCAGTCATAATGCGGTCCATCCCAGTTATCTTCATACAAGGAAAGATACTCTTCCGTTGTGTGAAACGGCTCGTGCGGATCAAACGTTTCGACCTGCAATAACCAGTTATCTTCCGCGTGATTTTTGTGGATAAAGGCACAGCCTGCATCAAACACTTTGGTTTGTGGAAAATCCGCTTCCTGCTGAATATATTCCCGGTTTGCCCAGTCATGGCGCCACAGACCAGAAATACCGCCACCGGTCTGCTTTTGCGGCACCCGTAGCACCTCGGGAATAGGCGGTTGCGCAACGCTTGCATGCCAGTGATCGCCTTCCTGTCCGCGCACAATCTCCCACGAACTGTAGCGATTATGATAATTCCCGCCGCCATCTTCCCAGTAATGCAAATGATCGCTTATCAGGTGGGTATAGATCCCCGCCTTTTTAAGCAGCTCCGGCATGGAATCGTCAAACGGTTCTAACGGCCCCCACTCCCGATGCAGGAAGTTACATCGCCCGGTATGCAACTCCCGCCGGGCAGGCATACACGGCATACTGCCGACGTAACTGTTTTCAAAGGTGGCGGCATGAGCCGCCAGACGTTGGAAATTAGGCGCTTTGGTTAACGCATCGCCATAAGGTGGCAGATAACGTTTATTCAGACTATCGAACAGCAGAATAATCGCTCTCATTACGCCCTACCTTATTGATTAATTAAATGCGGATAATGTTGCTGAACCACTTCATAAATTTGCTGACCAATAGTTTCACCGTCCATAATATTCTCTATCGGGATCAGATATTGCCCTTGTTTCGGGTCAAGACTAACCACATCGAGTAATTTTTTGGAAATAGCAAAAATATCCGCCCAGTCGGTAAATCCGCCGACTTCACCTGCGGCGGTATGTTCCATTTCAACTTTGAAATCATATTTGGTCAGCGCTTTTTTAACGACCGTTTGTAACATAACGCTACTGCCTACACCGTAACCACAGACAAACAGAATATTAATTGTATCTTTCATTTTTAAACCCTTAATATTTAATTAACCCGCGTAAGGACCAAGATGGAATGTTGCAGCGATAAATTTCAGAACTTCACAAATAGCAGGCCATACGGTTGCCCAGTCAAATATTCCTGTCCAGCCGATACCATTTTCAGCAAGCCCGGTTAACGGAATAGCCCACACCGTACCGAAGGTCTGAATAATACCCAGCAAGAACGTACAGATAATTACGGAACGGTATCCGCCCATGCGGTTTGCTAATACGCCAATTGGACCGCCAGAGAAAAACAGAGGTACAAAGCCAGGCAATACCATAATTGGGCTGTGAACCAGTAATAAGATCCCCATCGAAAAAATGGTGCCAAAAGTACAGAAGACGAAGCCTAACGTTGCGGCATTGGGTGAAAAAGGTAACAGCGCTGCAACATCGACAGCAGGAATAGCGTTAGGAATAAAGCGATCTTGCCAGCCTTTAAACGAACCGTTAATTTCGCCCACCATCATGCGCACACCCTGCAGCAGAATGACCATATACATGGAGAACTGTAAGCCAAGGTTGATGATATAGATGTACCAGGGCTTGCCTTTCGCCATTAACTGGACATTATCGATACCCGTTGATAGCAAGAAACCACCGACAAACAGCGTCATCACAATGGCGATAGCCGTTACGTTATGGTTAAAAATCGCCAGCCACCCGGGAAGTTTCAGGTTTTCAGCATCGTGCTTTTCAGGGTCACCAAATTTATGGGCGAATTTGGAGAAAAACCACAATCCCAACATCTGGTTATGAGCAATGGTAAAACCGGCATCTTTGGTAACTTTGGCAATGGGCTTAACAATGAGCGTGGTGGAGAACGCCCAGAATACACCCGTTAATATTCCGGCAATAATAATGGATGTAGTCCAGCTAAAACCCAGCCAAAAGACAATCAACCATAATACCGCCTGAGAATGTGAAACACCGGTATTCCCTGTCAAAAATATCCCTTTGGCACCAGTATACCGACCAAATAATACCAGCAGCAGGTTGGTAAAAAACGCCAGTACAAATACATACCCGACATAACCAAAATTATCCCCCAATGCAATTTGCGTTGCCGCTTTCATTGCGTAGGAATCCATTAAATATCCGTGAACACCATAGGCTTTACTTACGGCTTCTGCTACCGGTTTAAATGTTGCGGAAAACTGGAAACCACCAAATAACACCATCATTAATCCCACCATGGCGCTGACCATGCCGGTAATAATTTTTATTGGCGATTTCTTATCAAGGGCATAACCAATACCCACCAGCAAACCAATTAAAATTGCCGGTTCAGTTAAAAACGTTTGAATAACATCTATGAATTTGGCAAACATCGTCGGAACGCCCTCCATAAGCGTACATTTCCGTTGTCAATGCATGAACCTTCTGCTGACGTTAATAATGTCTCAGGAAATTTTGTGTTTCGCTAAGCAATGCCTCTGTATGTATTCGGTAAGTGCACTGTAGTAATCAAAACAGTTCAATTAAAGATCTTATTTGATTATTTGTGATTTGATTTGCATAAATAGAGCAATATATAACCGCGATCGATCGGTTATTATTAATCGATCGATCACGATTATTATTTTGAGTGAATAGTTGTTGCCGAAAAATTTACTGCCGTGATGTATTTAAATTTTTACCAGCAGCGTCAACACTTCATAATGCGCGGTGTGAGGGAACATATCGAAAAGCTGCACCCGTTCAATGCGATAACCAGGCAGTTCTCGGATATCTTTCGCCATAGTTTGGGCGTTACAGCTGGAGTAGATAATAAAACGCGGTGCCATCGTTGAGAGATAATCACACAGCGGTTTACCAATGCCGCGGCGCGGCGGGTTAACCAGCACCAGCTCCGGCACCTCCCCCTGAGCGGTGGCAAACTGAGTGGAGTCCAGCGCCTGAAATTGCAAACGCGTTAAGCCCAGTTCAGCGGCTGACTGCTTTGCACAGGCAATGGCCTCTGGCGCAATTTCGATCCCGGTTAACTGCATGTCAGGCGTCGCGCAGTGTAAACCAAAGCCCCCCACACCGCAGAACAGATCCCACATATGTTTAACCGGCAGCTGTCGTACCCAGTCGCGCGCGGTAGCGTACAGCTGGCTGGCGACCGCCGGATTAGTCTGGAAGAAACTTTGCGGACGGACCCACAGCGGCACATCGTTAAAACGCTCCGCCAGTGCCTGTTGTTCGGTCAGGTAGATCTCCGTCTCCCCTTCCATAATCGCCATATGTACCGGCTGAATATTGACGGTAATAACTTTTAGCTGCGGTAGTTGTTCCTGTAACCACGGTAGCGCCTTACGCAGTTGCGCCAGTTTGGTTTCGGAACGCAACACAAAACGCAGCATCATGCCGCCATCGCTCTGGCTTTCAGTCAGCAAAATGTATTTCAGTTCGCCACGCTTACGCGCCACGTTATAAGGCGTTAGCCCCGCACGGGCGATAAACGGTTTTAGCGCCGCAAAAACGGGCGCAAATGAGGCAGGATAAAGCGGGCAGTCACAAAGGTCTTCCGGTGTGCCGTCTCGATGCAGCATACCGAGCAGTGGTTTTTCAACGCTACCACTCACCACCATTTTGGCTTTATTACGAAACCCTTGCTCCGGGCCAGACACCGGCGCGCACCATTCCACGACCGGAAAATCGGCGAGCAGATTTTTAAGATCGGCGGTTTTAGCGGAGAGTTGCTCTGGAATCGGCTGCGTTATCCACTGACAGGAACGACAGCGACCCGCGTCGTAAAGTGCGCACTGCATACATTGACCTTCACATCATCAGGGGCGACGATTATACACATTATTGCAACTGGAAGAACCGCCGACTGGCGGCGGGAAAGAACAGCAGCATCAGGATAAGCATATCCGGCAGCTTCTGCAGCATCAGGCTATGGAAGATTTCACGTTTCGATTCACCGGGAATACTGAACAGCTCCGGATAACCATAACCGAGCGAGGCCGCCCACAGATAACTGGCGGCCGTGACTTGAGTCAGCAGATACAGCCAGCGCGCCCAGCGACGCCCTTTCACCAGTGAAAACGCACACCAGATCTCAATAAAAACCAGCACCAGACTGCTTAAAAAGACCAGCGTTAAACTCCAGGTTTGTACGCTGCGATGAATGAATTCGCCAATACCGCGCACGCCCAGCGTATTGAAAATCATCAGCACGTCGAGGCCACGGATCATAATAATGGCGAGCGCCGCCACCTGCACCAGCGCAGGCACATTCAGGCGAGCATGAGATGAAGATGTTTTCTTAAAAAATCCCAACGTTTCGTCTTCCATGAAAACAATGCCGCGACATGCGCGGCATTATGTAGCCAGGTTGGCAAATTTTAGTGTCTTCAGCCACGTCTTGCACGCTGGATGTCGCGTATCCGCTGTTTTTCTGCGCGAGCCATCAGATACCAGGCGATAAATCCGACAATTCCGACCGCACCAAGGATCAATGTTGCCAGGGCGTTGATTTCCGGATTCACCCCCATCCGCACGCTGGAAAAGACCAGCATCGGTAACGTGGTGGCTCCCGGCCCGGAAACAAAGCTGGCGATCACCAGATCATCAAGCGACAAAGTAAAAGCCAGTAACCAGCCAGAAATGATCGCGGGCATGATCATCGGTAGCGTAATGACGAAAAACACTTTCAGCGGCGTCGCACCGAGATCCATCGCTGCTTCTTCTATCGAGCGATCCAGTTCCCGCAGACGCGACGAAATAACGACTGCCACATAAGCCGTACAGAAAGTGACATGCGCCAGCCAGATGGTAAGCATACCGCGGTCCGCAGGCCAGCCAATGGCATGAGCAAGCGCGACGAATAATAACAACAGCGACAAGCCCGTGATGACATCTGGCATTACCAGCGGCGCGGTGATCATAAAGGCAAAGCCATTTGATCCGCGAAACCTGCCAAAGCGCACCAGCACCACCGCCGCAATAGTCCCGAGGATCGCCGCCGCCGTTGCCGCACAGGCAGCAATTGTCAGGCTTAAACCAACCGCACTCATCATCGCGTCATCGCGCAATAACTCACCATACCAGCGCGTTGACCAGCCGGCCCACACCGTCACCAGCTTCGAGCTGTTAAACGAATAGATAACCAGCATCAGCATTGGCGCGTAGAGAAAGGTGAAACCCAACAGCAAAATCACAATTCGCCAGGGCGAACGAACCACCGGTAAATTATTCATCCGTGTTCTCCCACGCTTTTTTGCTGATGTTTGTGGAACCACATTATCGGCACGATTAGCAGCAACAACATGACAATCGCCACTGCCGAGGCTACTGGCCAGTCACGGTTATTGAAGAACTCCTGCCACAGTACGCGGCCAATCATGATGCTATCCGGACCGCCGAGCAGTTCCGGGATCACAAACTCGCCTACCGCAGGAATAAAGACCAACATCGAACCGGCAATAATTCCGCCTTTGGTAAGTGGCACAATAACAGTAAAGAACGTTTTCAACGGTCGTGCGCCGAGATCCAGTGCCGCTTCCACCAGCGAATAATCAATACGCGTCAACGCGGTGTAGATTGGCAGCACCATAAACGGCACATAGGCGTAAACAATGCCAATATAGACCGCCAGATTGGTATGCAGAATGGTCAAAGGTTGATCGATAACCCCCAGCCACAGCAGAAAATTATTCAGCACACCGTTGTTTTTTAATATTCCCATCCAGGCGTAGACACGAATCAGAAACGAGGTCCACGACGGCAGGATCACCAGTAGTAATAAGATATTACGGGTCGAAGGCTTACTGTGCGCCACCGCCCACGCCAGCGGATAGCCGATCAGTAAACAGCAAAATGTCGAAATCGCCGCCACCTGTAACGACTGGAGATAAGCATCGAAATAGAGCGGATCGTCGGTCAGTTGCAGGAAATTACCGAAATTAAGGGTGATGGACAGTTGCCCGTCAGCCCACTCCATCAGTTCGGTATAAGGTGGAATAGCGCGCGCCATCTCCGCCAGGCTTATTTTAAAGACAATCAGAAATGGCAGCAGAAACAGCAAGATCAACCAGATATACGGCAACGCAATGACCAGTTTGCACCCATGCTTCATTTGCAACTGCGACAACCACAGCTTAAATCCGCCCGGCGGTTTCGACTGGGCAGCAGGTTCAAGTGTACTCATCTTTGCTCCTTAAACCGTCAGCACCACACAGCTGTCCACTTCCCAGCACAAACGCACTTCGTCGCCCCAGGTCGGTAACCCTTTACGATGACGATGGGCGTTTTGTAGCTGGGCGCTAATCATCTGCCCACTTTTCAGACGAACGTGATACACCGAAAGATCGCCGAGATAGGCAATGTGTATCACCTCCCCCACCGCGAAGTTACAACCATTGGCGGGCGGCTCTTCGCAAAGCATGATTTTTTCCGGACGCAGCGCTACGTGTACCGGCACGTTATCGACCACTGAAGCATCCGCATCGACTTTCAGTGGATGCACCAGCCCCGGCGAATAAAGCACCAGACCATCTTCCTGACGCTCTTTGAGTACACCTTCAAAGACATTAACCGAGCCAATAAATTCGGCGCTATAGCGGGTAGTCGGATGCTCGTAGATCTCTTCCGGTTCGCCAATCTGGACAAATTTCCCACGATTCATAATGGCGATACGCCCCGCCATGGTCATCGCCTCTTCCTGATCGTGGGTGACCATCACACAAGTCACACCGACGCGCTCCAGAATATCCACCACTTCAAGCTGCATCCGGTCACGCAGCTTTTTATCCAGCGCGCCCATCGGCTCGTCGAGCAGTAATAGTTTCGGGCGCTTGGCAAGGCTTCGGGCCAGTGCCACACGCTGTCGCTGACCACCGGAAAGCTGATGCGGTTTGCGTTTGGCGAACTCCTGCATATGCACAAGGCCGAGCATCTCATTGACCCGGCTGGCAATTTCCGCTTTCGGTAGTTTGTCCTGTTTCAGGCCAAAAGCGATGTTCTGTTCCACGGTCATATGCGGAAACAGCGCGTAAGACTGAAACATCATATTGATGGGGCGCAGGTAAGGCGGCACCTGTGACAAATCGACGCCATCAAGCATAATCTGCCCGGCTGAAGGTTGTTCGAAACCTGCCAGCATACGCAGCAGCGTGGACTTGCCACAGCCGGATGCGCCCAGCAGCGCAAAGATTTCACCTTTGTAGATGGTCAGGCTGACATCATCAACCGCATGCTGACCATCGTAGGATTTGGTCAGATTGCGGATTTCTAATAGCGGGGTCAGCGCCTTACGGGTTTTCGCCTGGGGGCGAGGGATAGCGTCATTCACGGCTGCTCTCCGGCATTAAATGTGTGCAAGCGCACCATGTTGGTGCGAATTGCCGGAGGGAGTGGCGCTCCCGCCCGGCATCTAAGGCTGCGGATTATTTTCCGCTCTTCACTTTGGTCCACGCGCGGGTGCGCACACGGTCGATTTTCGGAGCCTGTACTTTCAGAGTGAACAACTTCGCGCGGACATCCGCAGGCGGATAAATACCCGGGTTATCACGGACTTCCGCACTCACCAGCGGCGTGGCTGCTTTATTGGCGTTAGCATAGAACACATGGTCAGAGATATGTGCCACCACATCAGGACGCAGCAGGTAATTCAGGAACTGATAGGCTTCGTCTTTATTTTTGGCATCCGCAGGCATGGCGAATACATCAAAGAACGCCATCGCCCCTTCTTTTGGAATCGAGAACGAGACATTCACGCCATTCTTCGCTTCCTTCGCGCGGTTTGACGCCTGCCAGACATCACCTGCCCAGCCGATAGCGACGCAAATATCGCCGTTTGCCAGGTCGTTAATATATTGAGATGAATGGAAATAACGAATGTTCGGGCGCAGCTTTAACAGCAGATCGGTAGCCGGTCCGGTGTAATCATCCGCTTTAGTGCTGTTGGGATCTTTGCCGAGATAATTCAGCACGGTAGCAAAAACTTCTTCTGGCGCATCGAGGAAAGATACACCGCAGCTTTTCAGTTTTTCCAGATTTTCAGGCTTGAGGATCAAGTCCCAGCTATCGACGGGCGCGTTTTCGCCCAGCACCGCTTTGACTTTATCGACGTTATAGCCAATCCCGGTCGTCGCCCACATATAGGGCATAGCAAATTTATTGTCGGGATCGTGTTTGGCGACCAACTTCAGCAGTTCCGGGTCGAGATTCTTCCACTCCGGCAATTTGCTTTTATCCAGCGGCTGGAAAACTCCCGCTGTCAGCTGGCGTTCAAGAAAGCTTGCTGACGGCACCACCAGGTCAAAGCCGGTGCTCCCGGCCATTAATTTGCCTTCCAGTACTTCGTTAGAGTCGAAAACATCGTAGACGACTTTAATACCGGTTTCTTTTTCAAAGTTAGCCACCGTGTCGGGGGCGATATAATCAGACCAGTTATAAATGTGGAGTGTTTTTTGTTCAGCCGCGAGCGTGCCGACAGAGACGGCCATCAGAGCACCCGCAACCAGACCCGAAAGCCATTTTTTATTTAAGGCGGTCATATCTCTTTCCTTCTGAAAGTTCGTTAACAAACGAACAAAAGTTGTCACACTGAAAGATATGCAATAAACGTGCATATTTTTTATCGGCGCGGTGTAAGAAAAGAGAACTCTCTCCCGGCCAGCACTGCTCGCTATATAAAAGCATCGCAAGAATAACTTTAGCCAGGGTTTGAGACTATAGCTCGGATTAAAAAACGGTATTTAACAAATTTTTATGCGTATTTGCTCTATGTGATAAAGCCAAATCGACACAAGAGAAGTGAAATAATCTTTAAGAAAAGGTTAAAAACAGCAGATAATTTTGCAGCGCGCAGCCACTGCACCAGCGACTGCGTGCTCGAAAGGAGTTATCAGTGGAGGAAATAGTTTTCGGTAACGTTGTTTTGCCCTTCATCGTCAGTCGGTAACAGCAGTTGATGGGCATTAGCTTCAAGAATGACCATCGAAATCTGCTCTTCGCTCTGACGCACGAACCATGCGAACTGCTCATAGGTTACGCCCTGCATAACGGATAAAGACTGGCAAACCACCAGCTTTGGCAGATTATCATCCTGCATATCAAGAAATGCTTTCACGGTCAGCGAACTGGCATTGATGGCAGATAAATCCGCCGCCAGCGGCAATACGGCTGAAGGTCGGACTTCCGCCATGGCAGAAAACAGGATCGTGTTATCGATCAGATCGATTTTGGCATCAAAGACACCGTCGAAATTCTGCATATGGGGCAGATGCAGAGCCTGACAGTTATCACATTCAAAAAAACTCATCCCCAGGTCATCGAGCCATTGACGCAGCGTATCCAGACCAGGAACGACCAGCGATGTCATAATTTTGTACAACCTCTTTCGATAAAAAGACCGGCACAGCTTACGCAAAAAGCGCAGGCAAAACCATGATCAGTAATGTGATTGCGACTAACCACCCGTTTTCAGGCAATATTCTGTCGTAGCGTGGCGTTCGATCCAGCGGATCATTTTACCCGCGATGTCGATACCGGTCGTTTTTTCTATTCCTTCCAGCCCCGGCGACGCATTCACTTCCATCACCAACGGCCCGCGATTAGCACGCAGAATATCCACACCAGCAACGTCCAGCGCCATCGTTCGCGCGGCTTTTATCGCGATTTCACGCTCCTGTGGTGTGATACTGGCGACGCTTGCCGCGCCGCCACGATGCAAATTGGAACGAAAATCGCCCTCTTTCGCCCGCCGTTCAATCGCAGCGACCACTTCATCGCCAACAACCAGACAGCGGATATCGCACCCTTGCGCCTCTTTGATATATTCCTGCACCAGAATATGCGCGTTCAGACCGCGGAAAGCGTCAATCACGCTTTCCGCCGCCTGACGCGTCTCCGCCAGCACGACGCCAATTCCCTGCGTGCCTTCAACCAACTTGACCACCAGCGGCGCACCACCGACCATGTCGATTAAATCGCTGGTATCATCCGGCGAATGCGCAATGCCCGTGACAGGCAGGTCGATGCCCTGACGCGCCAGCAGTTGCATGGAACGCAATTTGTCACGCGCCCGGGCAATGGCGACCGACTCATTGAGCGGATAGCTCCCCAGCATCTCGAACTGGCGCAGTGCCGCCGTCCCATAAAAGGTAATGGCGGTGCCAATACGCGGGATCACTGCGTCAAAATGGGGTAACTTGCGGCCTTTGTAGTGAATAGAAGACGCCGCAGGATTTATGTTCATGTAGCAAGAAAGCGGATCAAGAATTTCAACCAGGTGACCGCGCTGTATAGCGGCTTCACGCAGCCGCTTACACGAATAGAGCGTTCCATCCCGGGACAATATGGCAATTTTCACCCTGCACCTCTCTGTCAGACCTGGTCAAAAGCCCGCGTATCATACATCGACGTGGCGGTTTTAGCGCGTCGCCCAACCCTGTTTGTGCAAATAATCCAGAATAAATGGGCGGCTTTCTTTAATGATTGTTCGGCGGATATGATCGCTCCAGGTATCCCGGCGATTATTGCTGCCACGGGTGAGGTAATATTCCGCCAGTTGCTCGTCATACTGCGCCAGTGCGTCTTTATCCAGCGGTTGATAGCTGTTTTCATGCACCAAAATGGAGGACGGTAAACGCGGCTTAAGATCCGGATTATCCGCAGGCCAGCCAAGGCACAGCCCAAACAGCGGCGGAACATGCTGCGGTAATTTCAGCAGTTCCGTCACCGCTTCAATATTATTGCGCAGGCCGCCGATATATACGCCGCCCAATCCCAGCGACTCCGCTGCGGTTAATGCATTCTGCGCCATCATTGCCGTATCAACGACACCGAGCAACAGCTGTTCCGCCAGGCCGAGCTGAGCATCCGGACAGATCTGTAAATGGCGGTTAAAGTCGGCACAGAACACCCAGAACTCCGCCGCTTGCGCTACGTGTTTTTGCCCGCCGGTCAGCGTCACCAGTTCTTCACGTAACGCTTTGTCGGTAATGCGAATAATGCTACTGCACTGCAAAAAACTGGAACTGGACGTCGCACGGGCGCTGTTAATAATCGCCTCACGCTGCGCTTCGGAAATGGGTTCATCAGTGAAATGGCGAATGGAGCGATGGCCACAAATAAGTTCAATGGTTGGCGTCATTATCTTTTTCTCTTTCTGAACGTGAATATTGCGGTGGACGGTTCATCAGCTGTGGGGCAAGACGTTTTGCCACCTGAAGAATAACCACCACCGCAGCGGGAAGCATGAGCAAAACACCGAGAAAAATCATCAGAATCTGCACTTCTGGCCGAGAAAATGGCTCAGGCAGCGACAGGGTGTCGCTTACCGACAGCAGCGCCACCGCCAGCGACATCATTCCGATAAATTCCAGTATCAACACGCTTTTAGGCAATTTACCGATCGCGCGCATACGCTTCCCTCTGCAAAGTGAGCCTTCAGTCTAAAACTTTTCACTTTATTGTGTTTAACAGTTATAGCTTTTAGCAATTAATGCAACAGGTTAAACCTACTTTCAGCGAATACATTTTAGCGTGATCATTACAGGCATAAATCTATGAGGAGAGAAATAATGCAAACCGTTATTTTTGGTCGTCCGGGTTGCCCTTACTGTGTGCGTGCAAAAGATCTGGCTGAGAAATTGAGCAATGAACGCGATGATTTTCAGTATCAGTATGTAGATATTCGTGCGGAAGGGATCACTAAAGAAGATCTACAACAAAAGGCAGGTAAACCCGTAGAAACCGTGCCGCAGATTTTTGTCGATCAGCAACATATCGGCGGCTATACCGATTTTGCTGCATGGGTGAAAGAAAATCTGGACGCCTGATCGTCTGACAAGCCCTCGCGTTGAGGGCTTTACTGATTTTTTCTGTGCTGTGGTTTAAACAAACTACTGATAAATAAGAAACACAGTGCCCCCAGCGCACACCAGAACACCGCGCTTAGTAACCATGCCAGCTCTTGCCAGAATGAGCGGGTCGGTGAAAAAAACAGCCGCATAATAAGCATTGAACAGGGTGCCGCCAGCATTGCGCCAAATAGAGGTTTCAGGACTTCTCTACGCTGTGAAAAGAAACTGGCAACTGCTCCAGGAAGAATGAAAAACAGCAAGCCGATTTCAGGATGCCCGGCAGCCCGAAAAGCGCCTTTCATGTGCGTCGCCAGAAAAAGGCACACCACAATGAAGAGGACAAAACAGCAGATTGCCCCCGCCCAACGTTGTTTATGTTTCACTCGTTCCTCCTGACACTGCGTCTATCGAACACATTTTTCGCCAGTGTGGCGTTCAGTAAGATAAAGCCGCTTCGCATTCCATGCTAATATAGGCCAACGCAATTCATATAGCCGTTGATACCTAATGTGATTACACTAGTAAAATATATTGTTACTTTACTATCGTTTAGGTGCGCTGAATGAATCTGCGCCCTGAATTCTGGTAAAAAACATTATCGTAAATTACCATTTCTTTCAACAGCTTACTAGTAAACAAGAAGTTAGCCTCCGTGAATATAAACGTCGCCGAATTGTTAAATGGGAATTACATTCTGTTATTATTTGTGGTCCTCGCGCTTGGGCTATGTCTCGGAAAGTTACGACTTGGTTCGATCCAACTGGGTAATTCCATTGGCGTTTTAGTCGTATCGCTGTTATTGGGCCAACAACATTTCAGCATTAACACCGATGCGCTTAATCTTGGCTTTATGCTGTTTATTTTCTGCGTCGGGGTCGAAGCCGGACCGAACTTTTTTTCCATTTTTTTTCGCGATGGGAAAAATTACCTAATGTTAGCACTGGTGATGGTTGGCAGTGCGCTGGTGATCGCCTTAGGGTTAGGTAAGCTGTTTGGCTGGGATATTGGCCTGACGGCCGGTATGTTAGCAGGCTCTATGACGTCGACACCGGTTCTGGTCGGTGCTGGCGATACACTGCGTCATTCCGGCATGGAAAGCAGGCAGCTCTCACTGGCACTGGATAATCTGAGCCTCGGATATGCCTTAACCTATTTAATCGGTCTGGTGAGTTTGATTGTTGGTGCGCGTTACTTGCCGAAATTGCAGCATCAGGACTTACAGACCAGCGCCCAGCAAATCGCCCGCGAACGTGGCCTGGACACTGATGCCAACCGTAAGGTTTATTTACCGGTGATCCGCGCCTATCGCGTCGGCCCGGAGCTGGTGGCCTGGACCGACGGCAAAAATCTGCGTGAACTGGGTATTTATCGACAAACCGGCTGCTACATTGAACGTATTCGACGTAACGGGATTCTGGCAAATCCAGACGGTGATGCCGTGCTACAAATGGGCGATGAAATAGCGTTGGTAGGCTATCCCGACGCCCATGCCCGACTCGATCCCAGCTTCCGTAACGGCAAAGAAGTTTTCGATCGTGACCTTCTCGATATGCGTATCGTCACTGAAGAAGTGGTCGTTAAAAACCATAACGCTGTAGGTAAACGTCTCGCACAACTGAAGTTGACCGATCACGGTTGCTTCCTTAACCGCGTCATTCGTAGCCAGATTGAGATGCCGATAGATGACAACGTCGTGCTTAACAAAGGTGACGTTTTACAAGTCAGCGGCGATGCCCGCCGCGTAAAAACCATCGCCGATCGCATCGGCTTTATCTCGATTCACAGCCAGGTCACTGACCTGCTGGCATTCTGCGCCTTCTTTGTTATTGGGCTGATGATCGGGATGATCACCTTCCAGTTCAGCACATTCAGTTTCGGCATGGGGAACGCTGCCGGGTTGTTATTCGCCGGAATTATGCTGGGCTTTATGCGTGCTAACCACCCGACCTTCGGTTACATTCCGCAAGGTGCATTAAGCATGGTGAAAGAGTTCGGCTTGATGGTGTTTATGGCAGGCGTTGGTCTGAGCGCCGGTAGCGGTATTAATAACGGTCTGGGCGCGATTGGCGGTCAAATGTTGATTGCCGGATTGATTGTCAGTCTGGTGCCCGTGGTTATCTGTTTCTTGTTCGGTGCTTATGTATTGCGAATGAACCGCGCACTGTTGTTCGGCGCAATGATGGGCGCACGCACCTGCGCGCCGGCAATGGAGATCATCAGTGATACAGCTCGCAGTAACATCCCGGCGCTGGGCTATGCGGGCACCTATGCAATCGCCAACGTCCTGCTGACGCTGGCAGGGACAATCATCGTCATGGTATGGCCAGGATTAGGATAAAACTGAAGTTGCCCTGCAAATGAAATTTTTTTGCACAACCGCAGAACTTTTCCGCAGGGCATCAGTCTTAATTAGTGCCACTGCTTTTCTTTGATGTCCCCATTTTGTGGAGCCCATCAACCCCGCCATTTCGGTTCAAGGTTGGTGGGTTTTTTGTTATCTAAATCCCCAAAATCTCCATTCTCTCCCCTGTCCAAAGCCTTATCTGACTGTCCTCTCTTCCAGAAAATCATTCTTTTTCGTACAAAGAACAAATAGTTATTGAGAAGCTTATTTAAAAACCTAAACAAAATCGGTAATATTCCTGGCTTTGCAATACACAGATTTTTTATATGGATATTAACGAGCTAAAAGAGTGCCTTCATCTGGAAGTCATTGGTAAAAGTAGGAAATTCACATGGCGTAAAGTCATTGTAAGGGCGATGAAACATCGGCGCGTTCGTTACTTATTCTGGTGGCGTATCGCTAAATACGGCCATGAGAAAGGTGGTTACTGGCGGAAAATTGCTGGCAAAATTGAGCGAAAAATCCTTGATAGTTATGACGTTAAAATCCCATTAGTCGTTGATATAGGCAAAGGGTTGGATATTTCATACTTAACGGGAGTTGTTATCGGTCATAACGTAAAAATTGGTGAGAATTGTTCCATCAAACCCGGCGTAACCATCGGCCTACGTGGCCATTTTGACGAAATGGATATACAGATTGGCAACAATGTCACCATTGGTTGCAACGCCTCCATTCTGGGCGGCAAAGTCTATATTGGAGATAACGTCACGATAGGTGCACATGCATTGGTTTTGCATGATATCCCAGAAAACTCCATTTTTATCAATAAAATAGAATACGAGATTATCCCGAAAAAAGTTATAGCCGAAATGTGATCGCCAGTGAGATGATTAGCGCTATTGAGGGAGGTGTTGCGTCTTATCGACCTCTGTAGCTACCCAGCAACCCTCTCAACCATCCTCAAAATCTCCTCGCGCGATAGCGGCTTACGGTCGGTGACAAAATGCAGCGTCATCCCCTCAATAAACGCATCAAGCGCGCGGGCGGTTCCGGGTTCAAACCATTGTTCGAGCGTTTGCTGACTGCGCTGCATCCAGTTTTGCATTACCGTTTTTAATAGCGGTTTTCGGCTAGCCAGCGCGTAGAGCTGGTACATCAGCTCCATGTTATCCGGCGTTGCCACCTGTGAGCTGTAGATCATATCGGTGATAGCCTGGCATGCGCCTTGAGCATCACTAACATCGCTAAAAAATGCCTGATATTGCCGGGACATGATCTCAGTAAAACTGCTGAACGCCTCCAGCAACAACTCATCAATTCCTGAAAAATAGTAGGTCATCGATCCCAACGGTACCCCGGCAAGGGTAGCAATTTTGCGGTGCGTAACAGCATGTATTCCGTAAAGTTTCACCGCCTCCAGCGTGGCCTGGATAATTTTTTCTCGCCGTTGCGGATCGTTAGCGCGACGCATGTCATTTCCTCTGTCTGCAATTGTGTACAAATGTACACAACCTTGCTAATGTTGTCTTCCCTCTTCTTATTTTGACGTGATCTATGACCGTAAATTCTTCACGTAATGCATTGAAACGCCGAACCTGGGCGCTGTTTATGTTCTTCTTTTTGCCGGGCCTGTTAATGGCGTCCTGGGCAACCCGTAC
This sequence comes from Shigella dysenteriae, assembly GCF_022354085.1. Taxonomy (NCBI): domain Bacteria; kingdom Pseudomonadati; phylum Pseudomonadota; class Gammaproteobacteria; order Enterobacterales; family Enterobacteriaceae; genus Shigella; species Shigella dysenteriae. The sequence continues at coordinate 1,666,598 of NZ_CP055055.1, read as the reverse complement.
GCCTGCTATCCGCGATATTCTCTCTGTCTCGATCGCTGAAATGGGCGGTGTTCTCTTTGGTCTGTCGATCGGTTCGATGAGCGGTATTCTCTGCTCGGCGTTGTTAGTGAAACGCTTTGGGACACGTAATGTCATCCTGGTCACCATGTCCTGCGCATTGGTCGGGATGATGATATTAAGTCTAGCACTCTGGCTGACATCGCCCCTGCTCTTTGCCGTTGGTCTCGGCGTCTTTGGGGCAAGTTTTGGTTCTGCGGAAGTGGCGATAAACGTTGAAGGTGCCGCCGTTGAGCGAAAAATGAATAAAACGGTTTTGCCGATGATGCACGGTTTTTATAGCCTGGGCACGCTGGCAGGCGCTGGTGTCGGGATGGCACTGACGGCCTTTGGCGTTCCGGCAACGGTGCACATTTTATTGGCGGCGCTGGTAGGCATCGCGCCTATATATATCGCCATTCAGGCAATCCCTGACGGTACGGGCAAAAATGCTGCCGATGGCACCCAGCATGGCGAAAAAGGCGTACCTTTTTATCGCGATATCCAGTTGCTGCTGATTGGTGTTGTGGTGCTGGCGATGGCCTTTGCCGAAGGTTCTGCCAACGACTGGTTACCCTTATTAATGGTTGACGGTCACGGTTTTAGCCCCACTTCCGGCTCGCTGATTTATGCCGGTTTTACCCTGGGGATGACCGTTGGACGCTTCACTGGCGGTTGGTTCATCGACCGTTACAGTCGCGTTGCCGTGGTTCGGGCCAGTGCGCTAATGGGGGCGTTGGGTATTGGGCTGATTATTTTTGTCGATAGCGCCTGGGTCGCTGGGGTGTCTGTTGTACTCTGGGGACTGGGTGCCTCGCTGGGCTTCCCGCTGACCATTTCTGCCGCCAGCGATACCGGCCCCGATGCACCAACCCGCGTCAGTGTGGTAGCAACGACCGGTTATCTGGCTTTCCTCGTCGGGCCGCCGCTGCTGGGCTATCTCGGCGAACATTATGGATTACGTAGTGCAATGCTGGTTGTACTGGCGCTGGTTATTCTCGCGGCTATTGTCGCGAAAGCCGTCGCCAAACCCGATACCAAAACGCAGACGGCGATGGAGAATAGTTGATGAGCATTAAATTAATTGCGGTAGACATGGATGGTACTTTCTTAAGCGATCAAAAAACCTATAACCGTGAGCGGTTTATGGCTCAGTATCAGCAAATGAAAGCACAAGGCATTCGCTTTGTGGTCGCCAGCGGGAATCAATATTATCAGTTGATCTCTTTCTTCCCTGAAATTGCTAATGAAATTGCCTTTGTGGCTGAAAACGGCGGCTGGGTAGTGAGTGAAGGCAAAGATGTTTTTAATGGCGAGCTGTCGAAGGATGCGTTTACTACTGTCGTGGAACATTTGCTGACGCGCCCGGAAGTGGAAATTATTGCCTGCGGAAAAAATAGCGCCTATACGCTCAAAAAATATGACGATGCCATGAAAATGGTGGCGGAAATGTATTATCACCGTCTGGAATACGTCGATAACTTTGACAACTTAGAAGATATCTTCTTTAAGTTTGGCCTGAATCTTTCCGGTGAACTGATTCCACAAGTACAAAAAACATTACATGAGGCCATCGGCGATATTATGGTGCCGGTCCACACCGGCAACGGCAGCATCGATCTGATTATCCCCGGCGTACATAAAGCCAATGGCCTTCGCCAACTGCAGAAATTATGGGGAATAGACGACAGCGAAGTGGTGGTCTTTGGCGATGGCGGTAACGATATTGAGATGCTGCGTCAGGCAGGCTTTAGTTTTGCAATGGAAAATGCCGGCAACGCGGTCGTCGCAGCGGCAAAATACCGGGCAGGCTCCAATAACCGTGAAGGCGTACTGGATGTGATCGATAAAGTTCTTAAACACGAAGCGCCATTTGACCAATAAAAACGGCAGCACGCCCGGCAACACAATACCTGAATGAAGGCTGCATAATTCGCGGAAATTAACCCGCTGCATTATTTCAGGCGAAATGTTTATGAAAAATTGTCTACTGTTGGGCGCGCTTTTAATGGGCTTTACTGGTGTGGCGATGGCGCAAAGTGTCACCGTCGATGTGCCGAGTGGATACAAAGTGGTTGTGGTTCCTGATTCAGTCAGCGTTCCACAAGCGGTCAGCGTCGCGACTGTGCCGCAAACCGTCTATGTGGCTCCTGCGCCAGCTCCGGCTTACCGCCCGCATCCTTATGTTCGCCATCTTGCCAGCGTAGGTGAAGGGATGGTTATCGAACACCAGATTGACGACCATCACCATTAATTCGAGAATGCCTGATCGCACAAAGCAATCAGGCATTTTTTTACCCTTCGTGAGAATTTCCCATCTGTTTATCTTTTAAAAAGATAACCATCAGCGACAGCCACAAAATTCCGTTGGCAAGGTTGAAGAGATTAAACAGTCCGTTGCCCCCGTTCAGCCAGGCATGTTTGCTGATTTCAATACCGACGGTAAAGATCAGCATTTGCAGCATTCCCATCGCCGCAGAAACCGTACCTTTACTCATATCGCTGGCAAACAGGGTTAATCGCACCAGTCCCGCATTCGCCAGACCAATACCGAAAGCATAAATACTTAACCCGGCGGTCATCCATAAATACGCGTGCGATGAGATAACCGTTGCCGCAGCAGCGACCAACAGACCAATCATAATCGGCCAGCCGCCCATAATAATCAGCGAACGTACGGTGCGGCGCGAGGTCAGACGCGCTAACAGCAAGTTACCCGCAATTAACGCCCCGAAAATAGGCACTTGCAGCAAACCATATTCATAGCTGCTCAACTGCTCGCCGGTAATGATGATAATCGGCGACTGGGCGATCCACGCCAGCAACGGCAGGCTAACGAATCCCAGCGCCAGCGCCCCCGCCACAAAGCGACCGTTCTTCAGCACCAGCTTATAGTCACGACCGAGTTCTTTCAGCGACAGTTTCTCGCCTATACGCGTGGCGGTTTCAGGCATGGCTCGTTGCAGACCGAAAAAGGAGATCGCTGCCAATGCGGCAAACAAGACAAACATCCCTTCCCAGGGCAGCACATGGATCCACGCCGCGCCCACCAGTGGACCAAGTAGCGGAGCAATCAGCGCCACGTTCGCCATCAGCGCGGTGATCTTGATACAAACCGCCTCTTCGAAGGATTCCTGAATTGCGGCGTATCCCACAGCGCCAATGAAACAGAGGCTTATGCCCTGCAAGAAGCGCAACAGGGTGAATTGTTCAATGTTTTGCGCCAGTAATATTGCCAGACAGGTGACAATAAACCACACCACACCCGCCAGCATCACCGGCCGGCGACCAATACGATCCGACAGCGGCCCCAGGAGCCATTGTAAAAACATCCCGCCCGCCAGATACGCGGTCATCGAAGTAGGAACCCAATCAATGCCCGCCTGATATTGTTCCACCACGGCCAACATACCGGGTTGAATCATATCGTTGCCGATATAGGTTGAAAATTCGTAAAGCACCAGACAGAGAGGGAAAAGTAACGCCTGACGTCCAAGCCTGGCACCGGAAGCTAATTTATTATGCATGCAATTTCTTCGCCAATAATAATCGCGCAAAGTTTAATAAAAGCGCAGCTAACGAGAAAGCGAATTTTGTAGCTGAAACCGCGGTTAAGCACATTCTTACATTATTGCGAGTATAGCTACGCTTTCTTTAAGTTTTATTTAACCTATGCCCGTTACAATCACCCACCGTAAACAGGCCGCTTGAGGGAAATAAGACGATGCCGCTTTACCCAGTTTAACCTGCACTTTATTCTCAACGAGTTGCCTGTATTGGCTCCCTTTTAATCACTTTGCGTCGGGAAGTTATGCTGGAAAATTTGAATCTCTCTCTATTCTCTCTTATTAACGCGACGCCAGACTCGGCTCCGTGGATGATCTCGTTGGCGATTTTTATTGCTAAAGATTTGATTACCGTGGTGCCGTTGCTGGCCGCGGTACTTTGGTTGTGGGGGCTTACAGCACAACGGCAACTGGTGATAAAAATCGCTATCGCGCTGGCGGTCAGCCTGTTTGTGTCCTGGACGATGGGACATCTTTTTCCGAACGACCGACCGTTTGTCGAAAATATCGGCTATAACTTCCTGCATCATGCGGCGGATGACTCATTCCCGAGCGATCACGGTACGGTGATTTTCACCTTTGCACTGGCATTTTTATGCTGGCATCGCCTGTGGTCCGGCTCACTTTTAATGGTGCTGGCCGTCGTCATTGCCTGGTCGCGCGTTTATCTTGGCGTCCACTGGCCGCTGGATATGCTCGGTGGATTGCTGGCAGGTATGATTGGCTGCCTTAGTGCCCAGATTATCTGGCAAGCGATGGGGCATAAACTCTATCAACGTCTGCAATCGTGGTATCGCTTCTGTTTTGCATTACCGATCCGCAAAGGCTGGGTGCGTGACTGATCTCTGCTAAAAAGTGTAGTATTGAGCGGCTCGCTTCAATAACTATTCAGAGGGATTATGGAAACACGTCGCGAAGAGCGTATCGGGCAGCTGCTGCAAGAATTAAAACGCAGCGATAAGTTACATCTTAAAGACGCCGCCGCCCTGCTTGGGGTTTCGGAGATGACGATTCGTCGCGATCTGAACAACCACAGTGCGCCCGTCGTTTTGCTCGGCGGCTATATTGTTCTGGAACCGCGCAGTGCCAGCCATTACCTGTTAAGCGATCAAAAATCCCGCCTGGTGGAAGAAAAACGCCGGGCGGCAAAACTGGCTGCGACGCTAGTAGAACCCGATCAGACCCTCTTTTTTGACTGTGGCACCACCACGCCGTGGATTATTGAAGCGATTGATAATGAAATACCTTTCACCGCCGTTTGTTATTCGCTAAATACCTTTCTGGCGCTGAAAGAGAAACCCCATTGCCGCGCATTTCTGTGCGGTGGTGAATTTCACGCCAGCAACGCCATTTTCAAACCCATCGATTTTCAGCAAACGTTGAATAATTTTTGCCCGGATATCGCTTTTTATTCCGCGGCGGGCGTGCATGTCAGTAAAGGCGCTACCTGTTTTAATCTTGAAGAGTTGCCGGTAAAACACTGGGCCATGTCGATGGCGCAAAAGCATGTGCTGGTTGTCGACCACAGTAAATTTGGCAAGGTGCGTCCGGCGCGCATGGGTGACCTGAAACGCTTTGATATTGTGGTGAGTGATTGTTGCCCGGAAGATGAGTATGTGAAGTACGCGCAGACGCAGCGTATTAAGTTGATGTATTAATGACGTATAACCGGATGACGTTTCGCGCCATCCGGTTATCAGAAGATTAAGAGAACCAGCTGCCGAACCACTGATGGAATTTCATCATCACGAAATCCCACATCCGACCAAAGAATCCGCCCTCTTCCACATTTTCCATCACGATCAGCGGACGCTGCTCAATGGATTTACCGTTAAGCTGGAAATCAATGGTGCCGACAACCTGACCTTTTTTCAGCGGTGCGGTAAGCTGCGGTTCCGTTAACGTATAACTCGCTTTCAGGTTTTTCAGCTGCCCACGCGGTATGGTCACTGAGCCCGCTTCACCTGCCCCGAGATTCACTTCGCTCTTATCACCAAACCAGACGCGCTGAGTCACAAAGGTGGCATCAGGTTTAATTGGCGTCACGGTTTCAAAGAAGCGGAAACCCCAGGTCAATAATTTCTCAGACTCATTAAAACGGATACGGTCGGTTTTCGCCCCCAGCACTACGGAGATTAAACGCATATCGCCCTGGGTAGCCGAAGCAACCAGATTATATCCCGCGCCTGCCGTGGTTCCTGTCTTCATGCCATCAACATTCAGATTGCTGCTCCACAGCAGACGGTTACGGTTAGGCTGACGAATTTTGTTGAAGGTGAACTCTTTCTCTTTATGAATGGCGTACTCTTCCGGCACATCGTGGATCAATGCTTTACCCAGCAATGCCATATCGCGCGCGGTACTGAACTGCCCCGGCGCATCCAGACCGTGCACCGTCTGGAAGGTAGTGTTGGTCAGCCCCAGTTTTTTGGCATAACCATTCATCAAACCAATAAATGACTCCTGGCTCCCGGCAACGTAATCGGCCAGCGCAATACAGGCGTCATTACCGGACTGGATAATCACACCTTTGTTCAAGTCTGCCACCGAAACCTGATCGCCCGGTTTGAGGAACATTACCGATGAACCACGCAGTGCCGGATTTCCCGTCGCCCAGGCATCTTTACCGACCGTCACCATATCGGTGAGTTTAATCTTATCGGCCTTAAGCGCCTGCCCAACCACATAGCTGGTCATGATTTTAGTCAGGCTCGCGGGATCCAGTTTCTCATCCGCATTGCCTTCTGCCAGCACTTTACCGCTGGCGTAATCCATTAAAATCCATGCACGCGCATCCACGCTCGGCGCTTCAACGGTTTGTTCGGCCGCGAATGCCGTTGGGGCAAAAAGGAATAAAAATGCAGAACCCGCTGCAAGACCACGAAGGAGAGAGGAGTATTGCGTCATAAATGCCACCCGAGTATCCATTCAAAAAAAATACGTTATATCGCCGTATGATAAGTTCGGTGATTAATAACGCACACACAAACTTAAAGAAACCGTAAGTTGGTAAAGTTTTTAAAGTTTATGCAATATCCTGCCGCTTCGCTGCTTCTGGTGTCATTTTTTTGCCAGCTGTTGCTTAAAAGTTAACTTTACTTCACCATCGGAGTCCTGTTCAGCCTGTGGCTGCCTGTCGGAAAAGGGGTGAGTATGATTACGCTGTGGGGTCGGAATAATTCAACCAACGTAAAAAAAGTATTGCTGACGCTCGAAGAACTGGAACTACCTTATGAGCAAATTCTCGCGGGCCGTGAGTTTGGGATAAATCACGATGCTGATTTTCTGGCGATGAACCCTAACGGGCTGGTGCCGTTGTTGCGTGACGACGAAAGTGATCTCATTCTTTGGGAATCAAACGCCATTGTCCGCTATCTGGCGGCACAGTACGGGCAAAAACGCCTGTGGATCGACTCACCGGCACGTCGTGCGGAAGCAGAAAAATGGATGGACTGGGCAAACCAGACACTCAGTAATGCTCATCGCGGGATCCTGATGGGATTAGTCAGAACACCACCGGAAGAGCGCGATCAGGCCGCCATTGATGCCAGTTGCAAAGAGTGCGACGCCCTGTTTGCCCTGCTCGATGCGGAACTGGCAAAAGTAAAATGGTTCTCTGGCGACGAGTTTGGTGTGGGCGATATCGCTATCGCACCGTTCATCTACAATTTGTTTAATGTTGGCCTGACCTGGACACCGCGTCCAAATCTGCAACGCTGGTATCAGCAACTCACTGAACGCCCCGCAGTGCGCAAAGTGGTGATGATTCCCGTTAGCTAATTGCGTGGGCTAACTTTAAGTAATTCCCCACTGGACTCGTCGGTGAGAACGTATAAATAACCGTCGGGTCCAGTGCGAACATCACGAATTCGCTGCCCTCTGTCCGTTAAAATACGGCCATCTTCTGTTACTTTGTCGCCGTTGACGCTCATCACAATGACATCTTTATCTTTCAGCGCGCCAATAAATAATTTTTGCTGCCACTGGGGGAATTTATCGCTGTTATAGAAGGCCATGCCGCTCACGGCGGGCGAATCTTTCCAGTAAAAAACAGGTTGCTCGGTCCCGGCGACGATCTCCCCTTTCGCTTCCGGTATCTTAAAGCCTGAATAGTTGATTCCCCAGGTTGCCAGCGGCCAGCCGTAGTTTTTGCCTTTTTGCGGGATATTAATTTCATCACCACCGCGCGGGCCATGTTCATTCAGCCATAGTGCATTACTCCACGGATTCATCGCCATTCCTTGCGGATTACGAATGCCATAAGACCAGATCTCGGCGCGCGCACCGGATTCCTTTATAAAAGGATTATCATCCGGGATTTCGCCCTGGTCGGTCAGACGCACCAGTTTGCCCTGTAATTTATCCAGATCCTGCGCCGTCGGGCGCTGATTGTTTTCGCCCAGAGCAATAAAAAGATAACCTTTACCGTCGAATACCAGCCGCCCGCCAAAATGGTTGCCGGTAGACAGTTTTGGCATCTGGCGAAAGACGGTGCTAAAGTCGGTCACTTTTGAGAGATCATCACTTAAGCGGCCATAACCCACAGCAGTTCCGGCTTTGCCATCATCGCCAACTTCGGAATAACTTAACCAGATGCGGCGAGACTGAGCAAAATCAGGCGCTAAAACCACGTCCAGCAGGCCGCCCTGCCCGTGCGCCCAAACGTCCGGAACTCCGGAAAGCGGCGCAGATAATCCTTTTCCTGCTTGCCAGTGACGCAACTCGCCGCCGCGCAGAGTGATTAACATACCGTGATTATCGGGTAAAAAGGCCAGTGCCCAGGGATGGTCGAGTTTGTCTTGCAGTACTTCGACATTTACCGTTGCAGGAGCCGCCCAGAGAGCGGAAGAAAGACAAATAAGGGGCACAAGGAAAAAGGATTGTCGATGCATAACGCCTCCGGATTGACTCTGGCTTAAAGCGTAGTCAGTGGAGGAGATAACAAATTCATTTTTACAAAAACTTAAACATGAAGGGGGAGACGCTTTCTCCCCCTTAGTTTTCAGGCCTTCTCAAGCATGGCGTGCTTCTGCAGGCTCTGGATACTCAGCGTTAAGCTCATCAGACAATTTTCAAGCTTATCGGCGTTGACGGTAATAACAGTCGGGCAATCATGGTGCCCACTCATCAAACATACTGCGGCTGTCGCTAATGCTTCTTCAGCATGATGAAGAGCACTCCACTCTTCCTGATCCAGATGAAGATTCAACCGCAGCGATTTATCGTGCAGTTCGCGATTCAGTTTAAAAAAGTTATCTCGTAGATGATTGCTTTCGCTGACGGACATGTATCCTTTTGCCTTCCTCAGTTGCACGTATGCGGCGAGGTCAACGCGTGCGTCGATCAACCGGTTCAGCAGATCGATTCGCTGTCTGTCAACGAACATACTTCGATCCTCCTCTTTCCAGCCTTGTTGCAATTAAATAGTATGGCTATTTTTTGAGCATAATGCTGTCCAGGATCAATTCTTCACGCCGAATTAACAAAATTTACATTTCCTTCGCCTCCGCCAGCGAATGAGATTGCGATACAAATTTTATCCAGAACTCTGTAGAATCCCTGCCCTGACCTTTCCTGTAACTGAATATTTTTTAAGCTATGAGCAAAGTAACTCCCCAGCCGAAAATCGGCTTTGTTTCCCTTGGCTGTCCGAAAAACCTTGTCGATTCAGAGCGTATTCTCACCGAACTCCGCACTGAAGGTTATGACGTGGTACCGAGCTATGACGATGCGGACATGGTGATCGTCAACACCTGCGGCTTTATTGACAGCGCGGTACAAGAATCACTGGAAGCCATTGGTGAAGCGTTGAATGAAAACGGCAAGGTAATTGTGACCGGTTGTCTGGGGGCAAAAGAAGATCAGATCCGCGAAGTCCACCCGAAAGTGCTGAAAATCACCGGGCCTCATAGCTATGAGCAGGTTCTGGAGCACGTTCATCACTACGTGCCAAAACCGAAACACAACCCATTCCTGAGCCTGGTGCCAGAACAAGGTGTCAAACTGACGCCGCGTCATTATGCCTATCTGAAAATTTCTGAAGGCTGTAATCACCGCTGCACCTTCTGCATTATTCCGTCTATGCGCGGCGACCTGGTGAGCCGTCCGATTGGCGAAGTATTAAGTGAAGCGAAACGTCTGGTAGATGCGGGCGTTAAAGAGATTCTGGTGATCTCGCAGGATACTTCCGCCTATGGCGTTGATGTTAAACATCGTACTGGCTTCCACAACGGCGAGCCGGTAAAAACCAGCATGGTCAGCCTGTGCGAACAGTTATCGAAACTGGGGATCTGGACACGTCTGCACTACGTTTACCCTTATCCGCATGTGGACGACGTCATCCCACTGATGGCAGAAGGCAAAATCCTGCCGTATCTGGACATTCCGTTGCAGCACGCCAGCCCGCGCATTCTCAAACTGATGAAGCGTCCGGGTTCTGTAGATCGCCAACTGGCGCGCATCAAACAGTGGCGCGAAATCTGCCCGGAACTGACCCTACGCTCAACCTTTATTGTCGGCTTCCCTGGCGAGACGGAAGAAGATTTCCAGATGCTACTCGACTTCCTGAAAGAAGCGCGTCTGGATCGCGTTGGCTGCTTTAAATACAGCCCGGTTGAAGGTGCAGACGCCAATGCCCTGCCTGACCAGGTTCCGGAAGAAGTGAAAGAAGAACGCTGGAACCGTTTCATGCAGTTGCAGCAGCAGATTTCCGCCGAGCGCCTGCAAGAGAAAGTGGGCCGTGAAATTCTGGTGATTATCGACGAAGTGGACGAAGAAGGCGCGATTGGTCGCAGCATGGCAGATGCACCGGAAATCGACGGCGCGGTTTATCTCAATGGTGAAACCAACGTTAAGCCGGGTGATATCCTGCGTGTGAAAGTCGAGCACGCCGATGAGTACGATTTGTGGGGTAGCCGGGTTTAATTAATCTAAAGGCAGATCTAACAAGGATATTGTTCTTCGATCTGCCTCTACTACCCTTCCCGATGTCCTACCCTTACGCACAAAATCCCCTGACGCATAAATCGAGAAAAATGAATCGTACTCGAGGCAACTCTCACTTTTTCACACCAAATTAAAGTTTTGATCGCAATTACTTGAAATAAGCGTAATGGTTACTATAGTAAACATTACCACAAGGATGGATGTATGGGTGTGTATAAGGCAAGGCGATTCAGCCAAAGCACGAAAAAACTTGGTATTCACGATAAAGTTCTCATGGCTGCCGCTGAAGAAGTGATGCAAGGCATATGGGAGGCTGATTTAGGTAGCGGTGTCATCAAAAAACGGTTACCCCTCCAACAAGGAAAGAGTGGTGGAGCCAGAACAATTATCTTTTTTAAATCAGCAAATCATGTGTTTTTTTATGATGGTTGGTCCAAGAGTGGTCTAAGCAGTAAAGGAACCAAAGAAATCGAAGATGATGAACTGGCGGCCTACAAAAAAATGGCAAATGCATTTCTGGCCTTTAGCAATAAGCAAATAAAGGATTTGATCGAAACCGGCTTTTTGATTGAGGTGAAAAATGAGCGATAAATTACAAATGATGCTGGAAGATGCAAAGGAACTGAATGCACTGGGCCTGATGTCTGATAGTGAGGTTGATGCCATTGCCGTCATGGTCAAAGCCCGTGAAGTCAGCGCCCGTATAGCCAAAGTCAAATCAATGACGGGTGAAGAGATCAAAGCCATCCGCACCCGATACGGCATGTCACAATCCGTGCTGGCACATACAATGGGAATGTCAAAAGAAAGTGTCTCGAAATGGGAACGTAATGAAATAAAACCGAGCGGCCCGGCACTACGTATTTTGAATACATTGGCAATAAAAGGGCCGGAAGTTTTTGCAAAGTAAAATGTTTGCAAATGATTTACCACATTCATTAGTACCCCTTGATTCAGGGGTACTAACACTATTCTAATTCTACTGCCAGCTAATCTGAGCCCTGCCGTTTTTCTTACTCTTATACAGCCGCTCATCCGCCAGCATTTTCAAGCGTTCGACGGTAGTACATTCATTTGAATGCGCTACACCGATACTGGTGCTTAAATTAATGCTTCCCACCTGGAAATGAACGATTTCTTTTAGAATCGATAGCAACTCTTCCAGCGTTCCACCCGTATAAATCACCGCAAATTCGTCACCGCCGAAGCGGTAGACTTTACCTTTATCTACCGGGATCTGTGATTTAAGGATTTTCACCACTTTCATCAACACTTCATCACCCAGCAAATGACCGAAGGTGTCGTTAATGTTTTTGAATTTATCGACATCAAACAGGCACAAATAACCGCCTTTTTCCGGCAGCGCTTTTAAATCTTCGTCAAAGGATTTTCTGCCCATTGCTTTGGTCAGGTCGTCCAGGAACGCCGAGTTATACATACTGTAGAGTTTTTTGACATCGGCAGCCGAAAAGAAAAGCCCGCCATCCAGTACGCGTTCAAAATGGTTATTAATAATGGCTTCTTTCTCCACAATACCACGATTAATCACTCTGCGTACCAGATAGAGGCAACTGGTACCCGATATCACTGCCACCAATGCGGCAAAGAAAATAATCAATGTACAAACCCGCAAATAAACATCTTTTTTATACGCAAATACGTACAATCCGGTCGGCAAATAGGCGAAGTGCTCCATCGCTTCCGAAACGGTGAAGATGGCGTTTTTAGCATTATATTCATCACCGGTCACCGGTTTACCGTTCTTAAACAGAGAGAACATCAGGTTCTCGCTGTCCATCGCCAGCGATTTTGACAGTAAAGAAAAACGCTCCAGACCAAGCAAAAATATCAGACTACGATTGTGAGTTACCGGATAGAGGTAATAGACGAAGGTTTTACCGTCAAAAGAGATAAACCCTGTATTTTTGACATGTCGATACTTCACAACCTGCATAATATCTGCACAATAATTTTTCTCGAACTCCTTTACCTGAATACATTCGTCACTGGAAATCAGATAAGGACCGACATCGTACAAATAAGAGGGTGAAACCGAGTCGGCGTAAGCTGTGCGCAAGCCAACCAACAGCTGTTCCTCCGTGGGATTTAGCGTGTTGATAAGATCAATTGCCACGCTACGACGATATTCAGCAATATTTGCCACCGCAAAAGCAGTATCAATAACGGACTGTTTCAGGCTATACACCCGTTCCTTTACCATTTGAGTGTAGATCCCGCAGGCAATTGCTGAAATCATGATAAAAATCAGCAGACTGACTGTAAGTACGAACTTATTGATTCTGGACATACGTAAACTACTCTTTTACTAATTTTCCACTTTTATCCCAGGCGGAGAATGGCATGGGTTTCTGGTACAGATACCCCTGAGCCTGAACACATCCTAATTTGATTAATTCGCGCGCAACGTCTTCGCTCTCTACGCCTTCCGCAATCACCGGGATCCGGTTATAGCGTGCCAGGTCGAAAATAATGCGCACAATTTTTCCCGCAGTACCGAAAATATCGCCGGTAAATTGCGAGTCCACCTTTATGCTGTCTGGATTAATTTCATAAAAACGTTTCAGGTTTGACAAACCGGTGCCAAAGTCATCAATCGATATCCGTACCCCTTGTTTACGCAGTTGTTCAATATTGAGATAAAAATGTTCATTAATTCGCTCGATCACGGTTTCAGTGATCTCAACACAGAGGCTGTTCGCCTTCAGGCCATTTTCTTTCATGATGGTGGTAAAACGCTCATGAAAGTGCGGTTCGTTTAACTGCCAGGGCGAAACATTAATATGCAGTAAGAAATCATCCTTCAGCGATGCACGCTGACTAAAATGTCTGAATTCACCCATTGCCGTTTTAATAATCTGATAACCCAGCTCATTGATAAACCCGATATCTTCAGCAATGGTAATGAACTTCAGCGGTGAAATGATCCCCCGCTCCGCAGACACCCAACGGCACAACGCCTCCGCGCCCAGAATGGCGCGGGTGTTAATATCAACGATCGGTTGATAGACGAGGAATAGTTCGCCAATTTCCATTGCATGGCGAATATTACGCGCAATCCAGATATTCTCTTCTATTTCGTTGAGTTTCGCGTCATCACAGAAAATAAACTCGGAGAACATATGGTCACGGATACTGGAAATCGCCAGTTTCAGTTTTTCTGCGTAACTCCAGGCGTTTTCCCCCTGCAAAGGTTCACAAATGGCAGACTTATGGATGCGCAGATTGCGGTAGCCAAAGCTGCTGTCAAAATCGTTTACCATCGCTATTTTACGGGTAAATGTCTGTACATTTTCCCGACACAGAAGTAAATAGAGATCGGCATTGAATGTCACGATATCGCAGCATTGTGCATATTTCTCGGCAATTCGCTGACACAATTTCCTGACGATTTTATTGCGTTCATCAACACCAAACACCGCTTCCACGGCTTCCAGACCACACAGTTTGATGATCCCCACAGCCAGATACTGATTATTGTTGGACTCAATAATCGCCATATTTTTAATAAAACCACTTTCCTGATCGTAAGAGATCAGTGAGAGCAATTTATTTGACCGTTCAATTTCGGCATCTTTCATTTCCGCGATCGAATTTTTGATGCTGATAATCTCTTTCGCATCGCCTTCGCGAATTTTCAGAGCCTCGATCTGATCCGTTGAGTCAGGCAAAAACGCCAGCGTATTAACCAGCTCTGTCATTTCAGAAAATTGCCGACGGAACACACGAGTGGTCAGTAAATAAACCACCAGCAATACGATAATAATGAACGCAAACGGCAGATAAAAAAGTTTATCTGATGCGTTCAATAAATTACCGCCCGGATAATAAAAATAGATTTCGAATAATGCGTTATTTGGCACCGCTGATGTTTTTTCGATATATTCAGTATCGACAGAATCAATAATATTATAATTACCTTCGCTATTATAAATAATCAGTTTTTCACGAGCGAGTTGATTCTTGGCAATGATCTCATGGCCTTGTTTCAAAAATAGAACTTCATCATTAGCGCTGATTTGATCAAGATACTCGTTCAGATATCGCCAGTTTAAATCGACATGAATTTTATCCACCGCTAACAAATCGTGATCTTTGCCGTTGATGCGTAGCGTAAAAGAGATACATTTTTTACCCGGACGATCAAAGCAATTGTATGCCGGATTCCAGCTGTTGTTAGAGTCATCTGAAGCCACCGACCACGGTCGTTTCGATGGGTTAAAATCGGCAAAAATAACCCGCCCTGACTCGTCGACAAGCGGTCCATTTACTTGTTCCTGATGATAAACAACGATTTTATCGTTCGCCCTCCGCGAAAAGAGATAATATTTATTATCATCAAGTACCAGTCCCACCGAGTCTAAAAATGGCATCATTTCCATTTTCAGGATCACAGCGCGTTGAATCTCCTCTGTATTTTTTAACAAATACAGTGAGTCCTTTAATGTCAGGGCCGAACGTTCAATATCTTTAAAGAAATAGCCAACGTTTTTCTGAATAAGTTCAAAGCGGCTATCGGCACGTTTTACCGCGCGTTCCGATACCAGTTGATAGTTAATGATGAAAAAAAGGCCAATAAATGACAGTGCTGCCAATAAAAATAAAATTATCAGCCTTATCTTTATCTTTTCGTATAAACTCAGCATGTTAATACATTTAACAAAATAACTGTCTGAACGCTGTGCCGCTGCAAAAACAGTCCCTTGCTGCGGCTATTTAACCAAATTACCCGATTCTACAAAATCAGCAGAAAGTTACAACACTTGCTTAGGGCAATAATTTCCTGTGAGGTGATTACTCTTTCAAGCAATATTCAAACGTAACTATCCTTTAATTTTCGGATCCAGCGCATCGCGTAAACCATCGCCCAACAAATTGAACGCCAGTACAGTCAGAAAAATAGCCAGGGCCGGAAAAACAGCGACATGCGGCGCGATAACCATATCCGCTCGAGCCTCATTGAGCATTGCTCCCCACTCTGGTGTCGGCGGCTGCGCACCGAGGCCGAGAAATGACAGGCTGGCGGCAGAGATAATCGAGGTACCAATGCGCATGGTGAAAAACACCACGATAGAAGAGACGGTCCCAGGCAGGATATGACGCAACAAAATGGTCATATCGCTGGCACCAATACTGCGTGCTGACTCAATAAAGGTTTGCTGTTTCAACACCAGCGTGTTGCCGCGCACCAGGCGGGCAAACGCAGGGATGGAAAAAATGGCGACTGCAATAATCACGTTAGCAATGCCGCTTCCCAACACCGCAACAACAGCGATCGCCAGTAAAATACCCGGGAAGGCAAACAGCACATCGCAAATGCGCATGATCAGCCGATCCCACCAGCCTTCATAATATCCAGCCAGCAAGCCCAGCAACGTCCCTATCGCCGCACCGATAAACACGGCAAACACGCCCGCCGCCAGCGAGATTTGCGCACCAACCAGGACTCGGCTGAAAATGTCGCGCCCCAGTGAATCGACGCCAAACCAGTGCTGCAAAGAAGGTCCGTTATTCAGATTGTCATAATCAAAATAATTTTCGGCGTCATAGGGAGCGATCCAGCGTGCAAAAATGGCCACCACAATCAATAAAATAACGAACAATGCGGCGGTCATCGCCATATGCTGACGGCGAAATCGTCGCCAGAATTCATGCCACGGTGTACGTACCTGGTCAGGTTTGACCAGTGGCATGGCGTTTAACACCGCCTGACGTCGCCAGTTAAATAGTCGCATCCTTACTTGTACCTGATAGCCGGGTTAATGGCGGCGTAAAGCACATCCACCACTAAGTTGATAAGAATAAATTCCAGCGAGAAAAGCAGAATTTCCGCCTGAATCACCGGGTAATCGCGCATTTCTACGGAGTCAACGAGTAAGCGTCCAAGTCCGGGCCAGTTGAAAACTTTCTCCACCACGATGGAACCACCGAGCAAAAAGCCAAACTGTAAGCCCATCATGGTCACTACCGGGATCATCGCGTTGCGTAGCCCGTGTTTGAGGACAACCCAGGTTTCGCTCACCCCTTTCGCCCTCGCGGTACGCATATAATCTTCGCTTAAAACGTCGACAAACGACGCGCGGGTAAAGCGCGCCATCACGGCGGCCACTGCCGCGCCGAGCGTCAGGGAGGGTAAAATGTAGTGCTGCCAACTGTCTGCTCCCACGGTAGGCAGCCAGCCCAGTTCAACGGAGAATACCTGAATTAAAAGCATCCCCAGCGCAAATGCCGGAAACGAGATCCCCGACACCGCAATGGTCATACTCAATCGATCCGGCCAACGGTTACGCCAGACGGCGGCGATAATTCCCGCCGCCATACCAAATATCACCGCCCAGACCATACTGGTTATGGTCAGCCACAGCGTTGGCATAAAGCGGCTGGCAATCTCATCGGCAACCGGACGACGCGACACCATCGACAGGCCAAAATCCCCCTGCACAGCATTGCTGATATAGTGCCAGAACTGGTGATACAGCGGCTGATCCAACCCCAGCTGCTGACGCACCAGTTCTATAACCTGCGCATCAGCTTCGGGCCCGGCAATCAATCGCGCCGGATCGCCGGGCAGCATATGGACAAATAAAAACACCAGCACCGAGACGATAAACAGCGTCGGAATCAACCCCAGTAATCGTTTGATAACGTAATTAAGCATTCCACTCCCTGCGTTGCTTATTGCAAATCCGCGTCTTCAAAGCTGAAGCCGGTGTCTGGCATGATCCAAAAACCGGTCAGGTTTTTACTGTGTGCCGACACCAGTTTTTCTACCACCAGCGGGATCCACGGCGACTCTTGCCAGATGATATCCTGCGCCGCCTTATACAAGCGGGTCTTTTCCGCCGGATCATTAGTTTTCAGTGCCTGAGCCAGGAAGTCATCCACCTGTTTATTGCTGTAAAACGCGGTATTAAACAGCGTCGGTGGCCAGTTTTGCGAGGCAAACAACGGCGATAGTGCCCAGTCGGCTTCGCCGGTTGAAGCCGACCAGCCAGTGTAGAACATCCGCACGCCGCTCTCTTTTTGCCCTTTACCTTCAACTTCTGCCGCCCGCTGTCCGGCATCCATCGCAGTCACCTGGGCTTTAATCCCGACCTGCGCTAACTGCTGCTGGGTAAATTGCAGCACTTTCTGCGCGGTGCTGTGGTTATGTGACGACCACAGCGTGGTACTGAAACCGTTGGGATATCCCGCCTCTTTCAGTAATTCGCGCGCTTTCACTGGATCGTAAGGCCACGGTTTATAACTTTGCGCGTAGGCGATACTCGGCGGTACCACACCAGTAGCTGGCGTTGCATAGCCCGCGAAGGCCACTTTCACCAGCGCCGGACGGTTAATGGCGTAATTCAGCGCCTCACGGACCTTCGGGTTATCGAATGGCTTTTGCGTCACGTTCATACTGATATAACGCTGCATAATTGACGGACTGGCCATCAACTCGATATTTTTGTTTTTCTCCAGCAGTGCGGCCTGCTCGTAAGGAATGGGGAAAGCAAACTGCGCTTCACCGGTTTGCAGCATTGCCGCGCGGGTGTTGTTATCCGCCACCGGACGCCAGGTTATGCTGTCCAGTTTGGGCAATCCTGGCTGCCAGTAACCCGCGAATTTTTTCACCTTCACAAAATCGGTCTGATTCCAGGTATCCAGTTCATACGGTCCGGTTCCCACCGGATGAAAACCAATCTCCTTGCCATATTTTTCCAGCGCTGCCGGTGAAATCATCGCGGTCGCCGGATGGGCAAGAATATTAATAAACGCTGAGAACGGCTGTTTGAGGGTAATCTTTACCGTTGTCGGATCGATCGCTTCCGTTTTAGCAATATTCTTATACAGGTTATAGCGTTTAAGATGATTTGCCGGATCGCTGGCCCGGTCCAGATTCGCTTTCACCGCTGCGGCGTTGAAATCGGTGCCATCCTGGAATTTAATTCCTTCCCGCAATTTCACGGTGTAAGTAATGCCGTCATCGGAAACGGTATAACTCTCCGCCAGCACGTTTTTCAGTTTCATCTCTTTATCCAGACCGAACAGCCCCTGGTAAAACGATTTCGCTACGGCCTGAGATAACGTGTCATTTGCGTCATACGGATCGAGCGTGGTGAAGTTCGATCCTACCGCCACCACCACATCTTTGGCAGCGAATGCACAAGATGCCATCAACGCTGTCGCAATGCCCAGCGCCACTAACCCACTACGGTATACAGCTCTTGCCATTTTATTCTCCGCCTGAATGTTATCTACGCATGAATGCGTATTCTGATTGTGGTTGTGCGACGTAATGCCCCGGCCCGACGCATTGCAACGAGACGGCTGCCACCTCTTCGCCACGCAGATGAATATTGCTGGGAAGATCGTCCGACAGCAGTACACGCTGCGGTCGTTGTCGGGACGGTTCAGCGACCGGAACTGCCGCCAGTAATTTACGCGTATAAGGATGCTGCGGGTTTTCGAAGACCGCGCGCCGTGGACCAATTTCAACAATTTGCCCGAGATACATCACCGCCACACGATGACTAATCCGCTCTACCACAGCCATATCGTGGGAGATAAACAGATACGCAATGCCGAAATCACGCTGGAGATCGAGCAACAAGTTGATAATCTGCCCGCGAATTGAAACATCCAGCGCCGAAACGGCTTCGTCGGCAATGATCACTTTTGGATTCAATGCCAACGCGCGAGCAATGCAGATGCGCTGGCGCTGACCGCCGGAAAACTCATGCGGGTAACGCCAGGCATGTTCAGGTAACAGGCCCACGCGCTCCAGCAACCACGCAACGCGTGCAGCCGCGTCTTTACCTGGCAATAAACCGTGTACACGCAGCGGTTCGATAATCGAATCACCGATGGTCTGACGTGGGTCCAGCGAAGCGTAAGGGTCCTGAAAAATAAACTGAATATCGCGGCGTAATGCCTGAAGTTTGCCGGGTGACAAGGTATCGATTCGCTGACCGTTAAAGATAATTTCGCCGCCCTGCGATTCGACCAGGCGCAGCAACGCCCGCCCGGTAGTGGATTTACCGCTGCCAGACTCGCCCACCAGCGATAGCGTTTCGCCAGGCCAGAGATCAAAACTGACTTTCTCAACGGCATGCACTTCCCGCGTTACGCGATTCAACAAACCGCTGCGCAAAGGGAAACGGGTGACCAGATTACGCACCCGTAAAACAGGTTCACCATCCACCACCGTTTTCTGCTCGATGGGGGGGGCCTGTTTCGCTGGATGTTCAAGCGATATCAATGGGAAACGTCGGGGATAATCTAACCCTTTCATCGCACCAAGTTGCGGAACAGCAGCTAACAGCGCACGGGTGTAAGGATGTTGCGGTGCATGAAAAATCTGTTCGACGGTACCCGTTTCCACCGCCTCGCCCTGATACATCACCAGTACCCGATCGGCAATCTCTGCCACCACGCCCATATCGTGAGTGATAAAGATAACGCCCATCGACATCTCTTTTTGCAATACTTTGATTAATTGCAGGATCTGCGCCTGAATAGTGACATCCAGCGCGGTGGTTGGCTCATCGGCAATCAGCACCGCCGGGCGGCATGACAGCGCCATCGCAATCATCACTCGCTGGCGCATCCCGCCAGAGAGTTGATGCGGATAACGTGAAAGAATGGTTTGTGCCTCCGGAATGCGTACCTGATCCAGCATCCGCTTCGCCTCGACCATCGCTTCTTCACGACTGGCGTTTTGATGCAGACGAATTGATTCGGCAATCTGTTCACCCACAGTAAATACTGGGTTCAGCGATGTCATCGGCTCCTGAAATATCATCGCCATATCCGCACCGCGCACATGGCGCATTTGTGCAGCGCTCTGCTCGCTAAGTTCAATCACTTCACGACTGCGCCGCCGCAACAGCATTTGATCGCACTGCACTAAACCGCCCGCCTGTTCCAACAAGCGCATCAATGCCAGCGCAGTCACTGACTTACCAGAGCCGGATTCGCCAACAATTGCCAGCGTCTCACCGCGTTGCAGGCTAAAAGAGAGATTGCGGACCGCAGCTATTTTCTGCTGGTCCTGCATAAAGGCAATATTAAGATTTTCAACCGCCAGCACATTACCGGCATCAAGTTCATCACTATGTGGCAACGGCGTCCCCTTTTTCACGGTAGATACCGGTGGTTGGCGTATCGCCTGCGTAGCCCCAGGCGCGATACATTCCTTCGGTGTTAAACGGTAGCGCGACATTCCCTTCATGGTCGATAGCGATTAAGCCACCGCTACCGCCAAGCGCAGGGAGTTTTTCCATTACTACCCGCTCGCAGGCTTCCGCGAGACTTAATCCGCCGTAATCCATTAACGCGGCGATGTCATATGCCGCCAGCGCGCGGATGAAGACTTCGCCCGTGCCGGTACAAGAAACCGCCACACTGGCGTTATTGGCGTAGCATCCGGCACCCACTAAGGGGCTATCGCCAACTCGTCCGGGTAATTTATTGGTCATTCCGCCCGTGGACGTGGCTGCCGCCAGATTGCCGTCTAAATCCAACGCCACGGCCCCCACGGTGCCCATTTTCTGTTTTTCATCCAGTGGCGCACCGCTATGGTCGAGGACTGTTGCCCCTTCCTCGCGCGCTGCCATTAGTTGTTCATAACGCAAAGGCGTGGAGAAAATCTCCGGTGAGACGCGCTCCATGCCATGAGCAAACGCAAAATTTTCTGCCCCTTCGCCAATCATCATCACATGCGGGCTTTGCTCCATCACCAGCCGGGCGGCAAGAACCGGATTACGCAGATGACTAACGCCCGCCACCGCACCGGCTTTCAGGGTGTTACCATCCATCACACAGGCGTCCAGTTCATGCGTTTCATCACGCGTAAAGACGGCGCCAATTCCGGCGTTAAACAGTGGACACTCTTCCAGCAGACGCACCGCTTCCGTCACCACATCCAGCGCACTTTCGCCCGCTTCCAGCATTTTCTGCCCGGTTTCAACAATGGCAGACAACGCCTCGATGTAGCGTAATTCCTGTTGCAGACTCATCTGCGCGCGGCTAATTGCACCTGCGCCACCATGAATTGCAATGACTGCTTTGCCCATAGTATTCGTCCATTAAGGGTGGCTCGCCACTTTTGCTATAAATATCAGAATTTTTATGAATTACTCATTCAATTTTTGAATATAGAAAGATGGATATGGCATGTAAAGGCAGGACCCAGCGCTACGCCCGAGGTGGCATACAGTCTGTGGCGTTTTTCTGACATAATAGGCAAATTCGATTTTGCCTCCGCAGGAGTGTTTTCATGGAATTTACCACCGGATTGATGTCGCTCGACACCGCGCTTAATGAGATGCTTTCTCGCGTCACCCCACTGACCGCCCAGGAAACGCTGCCACTGGTTCAGTGTTTTGGTCGTATTCTGGCGAGCGATGTCGTTTCGCCGCTGGATGTCCCAGGGTTTGATAACTCCGCAATGGATGGTTACGCGGTACGTTTGGCCGATATCACCTCCGGACAACCGCTGCCCGTTGCCGGGAAGTCGTTTGCCGGTCAGCCTTACCATGGCGAGTGGCCCGCTGGCACCTGCATCCGCATTATGACTGGCGCACCAGTACCCGAAGGCTGCGAAGCGGTGGTGATGCAGGAACAGACTGAACAAACGGACAATGGCGTGCGTTTTACTGCTGAAGTGCGTAGCGGGCAAAATATTCGCCGTCGCGGTGAAGATATCTCTGCAGGTGCGGTTGTTTTCCCGGCGGGGACTCGCCTGACTACCGCAGAGCTGCCAGTAATTGCTTCACTGGGGATTGCCGAAGTTCCGGTGATTCGTAAAGTGCGTGTAGCGCTTTTTTCTACCGGTGATGAACTCCAGTTGCCCGGTCAGCCGCTGGGCGACGGCCAAATCTACGATACCAACCGTCTCGCCGTACACCTGATGTTAGAACAGTTGGGATGCAAGGTAATCAACTTAGGGATTATCCGCGACGATCCACATGCCCTGCGCGCCGCATTTATTGAAGCCGACAGCCAGGCGGATGTGGTGATCAGTTCCGGCGGTGTTTCAGTGGGTGAAGCGGATTACACCAAAACGATTCTTGAAGAGCTGGGGGAGATCGCCTTCTGGAAGCTGGCGATTAAACCAGGTAAACCGTTCGCGTTCGGTAAACTCAGCAATAGCTGGTTCTGCGGCCTGCCGGGCAACCCGGTTTCAGCGACGCTGACCTTCTATCAACTGGTACAGCCTTTGCTGGCAAAACTAAGCGGCAACACCGCCAGCGGCCTGCCCGCGCGCCAGCGCGTACGCACAGCGTCCCGCCTGAAAAAAACGCCAGGACGTCTTGATTTCCAGCGCGGCGTGCTGCAACGCAACGCCGATGGCGAACTGGAAGTGACGACCACCGGACATCAGGGTTCACATATATTCAGCTCCTTTAGCCTCGGCAACTGCTTTATCGTGCTGGAACGCGATCGCGGCAATGTGGAAGTGGGCGAATGGGTGGAAGTAGAACCGTTTAACGCGTTGTTCGGAGGCCGGTAATGGCGGAACTCAGCGATCAGGAGATGCTGCGCTACAACCGGCAAATCATTCTGCGCGGTTTTGATTTTGACGGTCAGGAGGCGCTAAAAGATTCTCGTGTGCTGGTAGTCGGCCTCGGTGGACTCGGCTGCGCAGCCTCGCAGTATCTGGCAAGCGCCGGTGTCGGCAACCTGACGCTGCTCGACTTCGACACGGTTTCGCTCTCGAATCTGCAACGCCAGACGCTGCACAGTGATGCTACGGTCGGGCAACCGAAGGTGGAATCCGCCCGTGACGCCCTGGCGCGGATCAACCCACATATCGCGATTACGCCAGTCAATGCACTGCTAGATGACGCAGAACTTGCAGCATTGATTGCTGAACACGATCTTGTGCTCGACTGTACGGATAACGTTGCGGTACGTAATCAACTGAACGCAGGCTGTTTTGCCGCGAAGGTGCCGCTGGTTTCCGGCGCGGCAATTCGTATGGAAGGTCAAATCACGGTCTTCACTTATCAGGACGGCGAGCCTTGCTATCGCTGCCTTAGCCGTTTGTTTGGCGAGAACGCGTTAACCTGCGTTGAAGCAGGCGTGATGGCACCGTTGATCGGCGTGATTGGTTCGTTGCAGGCAATGGAAGCGATCAAACTGCTGGCAGGTTATGGCAAACCGGCCAGCGGCAAAATCGTCATGTACGATGCGATGACCTGTCAGTTTCGCGAAATGAAACTGATGCGCAATCCGGGGTGTGAGGTGTGCGGGCAGTAATTGCCACCTCCAGGCCTGATAAGACGCGACAAGCGTCGCATCAGGCATTTGCTCCAGACGCCAGATGCGGCGTGAACGCCTTATCTGGCCTACGGTTCGGGCACAGATTTCCAAGCGCGGCAGGCATCGGTGCACTCCGCCACGTCATCAGCAATTTATGAGGATGCAGAACGCCCGGTTAAATCGACGTTCTGCCAAACGCTCCCTGCCAGTCCTGCTCAAACTTCGCCACAGCGGCATCAACCGCCGGATAGCTAATCATCTGTTGTGCCACATCCAGTGGCAGAGTAATTGATTCACATCCTGCCAGTAAGCAGTCCAGCGCCTGACGCGGGGTTTTGAAACTCGCGGCTAACACTTTCGCCTGCGGCGCATGCATTTTCAATAACTGGTGTAAGTCGGTCACAGTCTGAATGCCGCTACCGCCCTGAGCATCAATACGATTAACGTAAGGCGCAACATATTCCGCACCTGCCAGCGCCGACAGCAGCCCTTGTGCCGCGCCATATACCGCGGTTCCCAGCGTCGGAATCCCTTCCGCTTTTAACATCTTAATCGCTGCCAGCCCCTCGGCGGTCACCGGAACTTTCACCACGATATCCGCAATAATAGAACGCAATTTACGTGCGTCATTCACCATCCCTTCAGCAGTGATAGCCATTACCTGGGCAAACAGACGCCCCTGACCGCCCATCGCTTCATGAAGTTCCGGAAGCAAAACCTCCAGCGGTTTTTTACCTGCGGCGATAATGCTTGGGTTAGTGGTCACGCCCGCCAGCGGAAAAATACGTGACAGCGCCTTCACCGCAACAACGTCTGAAGTATCCAGATACAGTTCCATAACCATCCTCAAAATGTACTTTTTGTCTGAATGTAGACTATCACGGGAAAACTCTCTGAACAGTTGACGCACATCAATCTAACTTTCATTCGAAAGTATTTTAATGTTTGAACGAAACAGAGAGGCAACTATGATTTTCAATATTCAGCGCTACTCGACCCATGATGGCCCCGGTATCCGCACGGTCGTATTTCTTAAAGGCTGTTCGCTGGGCTGCCGCTGGTGTCAGAACCCGGAAAGCCGCGCCCGCACGCAGGATCTGCTGTATGACGCACGACTGTGTCTGGAAGGCTGCGAGCTGTGCGCTAAGGCAGCGCCGGAAGTGATTGAGCGCGCGCTGAATGGTTTGCTTATTCATCGGGAAAAGTTAACACCGGAGCATCTGACGGCGTTAACCGACTGCTGCCCGACACAGGCATTAACCGTGTGTGGTGAAGTGAAAAGCGTTGAGGAGATCATGGCGACCGTTTTGCGGGATAAACCGTTTTACGATCGCAGCGGCGGAGGCTTAACGCTTTCGGGTGGTGAACCCTTTATGCAGCCGGAAATGGCGACGGCGCTGCTGCAAGCCAGCCACGAGGCCGGCATTCATACTGCGGTAGAAACCTGTCTGCATGTGCCGTGGAAATATATCGCCCCTTCTCTGCCCTATATCGATCTGTTTCTTGCCGATTTAAAACACGTTGCCGACGCGCCGTTTAAACAGTGGACCGACGGTAACGCCGCCAGGGTGCTGGATAACCTGAAAAAACTCGCCGCAGCGGGCAAAAAAATCATTATCCGCGTGCCACTGATTCAGGGCTTTAATGCCGACGAAACCTCTGTAAAAGCCATTACCGATTTTGCCGCCGACGAGCTGCACGTTGACGAAATTCATTTCCTGCCCTACCACACGCTGGGCATCAACAAATATCACTTACTTAATCTGCCCTATGGCGCCCCGGAAAAACCGCTTGATGC
The DNA here is from genome assembly GCF_022354085.1 of Shigella dysenteriae. Taxonomy (NCBI): domain Bacteria; kingdom Pseudomonadati; phylum Pseudomonadota; class Gammaproteobacteria; order Enterobacterales; family Enterobacteriaceae; genus Shigella; species Shigella dysenteriae. The sequence continues at coordinate 1,640,987 of NZ_CP055055.1, read as the reverse complement.
GCCAGAACTGCTCGACTTTGCCCAGCAGTATGCCTGCCAGAAAGGGTTAACCGCGACCTTACGAGGATAACAACCATGACCACACTGAAACTGGACACGCTCAGCGACCGCATTAAAGCGCACAAAAATGCGCTGGTGCATATTGTGAAACCGCCGGTTTGTACCGAGCGCGCGCAGCACTATACCGAGATGTATCAACAACATCTCGATAAGCCGATCCCTGTACGTCGCGCGCTGGCGCTGGCACATCACCTGGCGAATCGCACTATCTGGATCAAGCACGATGAGTTGATCATCGGCAACCAGGCAAGCGAAGTTCGCGCCGCGCCGATCTTCCCGGAATATACTGTCTCGTGGATCGAAAAAGAGATTGATGATCTGGCAGATCGTCCCGGTGCTGGCTTTGCGGTGAGCGAAGAGAACAAACGCGTTCTGCATGAAGTGTGCCCGTGGTGGCGCGGTCAGACCGTACAGGATCGCTGCTACGGCATGTTTACCGATGAGCAAAAAGGTCTGCTGGCGACCGGCATCATTAAAGCGGAAGGCAATATGACCTCCGGCGATGCGCACCTGGCGGTCAATTTCCCGCTGCTGCTGGAAAAAGGGCTTGATGGTCTGCGCGAGAAAGTAGCGGAACGTCGCTCGCGCATCAACCTGACGGTGCTGGAAGATTTACACGGTGAGCAATTCCTGAAAGCGATTGATATCGTGCTGGTGGCAGTCAGTGAACATATTGAACGTTTCGCTGCCCTGGCGCGTGAAATGGCCGCGACCGAAACCCGCGAAAGCCGTCGCGATGAACTGCTGGCGATAGCAGAAAACTGCGATCTTATCGCCCACCAGCCGCCGCAGACTTTCTGGCAGGCGCTGCAACTGTGTTACTTCATCCAGTTGATATTGCAGATTGAATCTAACGGTCACTCGGTGTCGTTTGGTCGTATGGATCAGTATCTCTATCCGTACTATCGCCGCGACGTTGAACTCAACCAGACACTGGATCGCGAACACGCCATCGAATTGCTGAATAGCTGCTGGCTGAAACTGCTGGAAGTGAACAAAATCCGCTCAGGCTCACACTCAAAAGCCTCTGCGGGAAGTCCGCTGTATCAGAACGTCACCATTGGCGGGCAAAATCTGGTTGATGGTCAACCAATGGACGCGGTGAATCCCCTCTCTTACGCGATCCTTGAATCCTGCGGTCGCCTGCGTTCCACTCAGCCTAACCTCAGCGTGCGCTACCACGCGGGAATGAGCAACGATTTCCTCGACGCCTGTGTGCAGGTGATCCGCTGCGGCTTCGGGATGCCGGCGTTCAACAACGACGAAATCGTGATCCCGGAATTTATTAAACTCGGTATTGAACCGCAGGACGCTTACGACTACGCAGCGATTGGTTGTATAGAAACCGCCGTCGGTGGCAAATGGGGCTATCGCTGTACCGGCATGAGCTTTATCAACTTCGCCCGCGTGATGCTGGCGGCGCTGGAAGGTGGTCGGGATGCCACCAGCGGCAAAGTGTTCCTGCCACAAGAAAAAGCGTTGTCAGCGGGTAACTTTAACAATTTCGATGAAGTAATGGACGCGTGGGATACGCAAATCCGTTACTACACGCGTAAATCAATCGAAATCGAATATGTCGTCGACACCATGCTGGAAGAGAACGTGCACGATATTCTCTGCTCGGCGCTGGTGGATGACTGTATTGAGCGAGCGAAAAGCATCAAGCAAGGCGGCGCGAAATATGACTGGGTTTCTGGCCTGCAGGTTGGCATTGCCAACCTCGGCAACAGCCTGGCGGCCGTGAAGAAACTGGTATTTGAACAGGGCGCGATTGGTCAGCAACAGCTGGCTGCCGCACTGGCGGATGACTTCGACGGCCTGACTCATGAGCAACTGCGTCAGCGGCTGATTAACGGTGCGCCGAAGTACGGCAACGACGATGATACTGTCGATACGCTGCTGGCTCGCGCTTATCAGACCTATATCGACGAACTGAAACAGTACCATAACCCGCGCTACGGTCGTGGTCCGGTTGGCGGCAACTATTACGCGGGTACGTCGTCTATCTCCGCTAACGTACCGTTTGGCGCGCAGACTATGGCAACACCGGACGGGCGTAAAGCCCACACCCCGCTGGCAGAAGGCGCAAGCCCGGCTTCCGGTACTGATCATCTTGGCCCTACTGCGGTCATTGGCTCGGTGGGTAAACTGCCTACGGCAGCGATTCTCGGCGGCGTGTTGCTCAACCAGAAACTGAATCCAGCCACACTGGAGAACGAATCTGACAAGCAGAAACTGATGATCCTGCTGCGCACCTTCTTCGAGGTGCATAAAGGCTGGCATATTCAGTACAACATCGTTTCCCGCGAAACGCTGCTGGATGCGAAAAAACATCCCGATCAGTATCGCGATCTGGTAGTGCGTGTCGCGGGTTATTCCGCCTTCTTCACCGCGCTCTCTCCAGACGCTCAGGACGATATCATCGCCCGTACCGAACATATGCTGTAATCCCCTCAGCCCGGCGGAGACGTCGCCGGGCTAAATCATTCACACCATCAATTTCACTCTCACTTTCATTCGAAATATAATTTGTGCTCTGCGTCACATTGTTATTACACTGTTACGGTTTCATTTTCGAGCCAGGAGCACACCTATGAGCGTAAAAGTTATCGTCACAGACATGGACGGTACTTTTCTTAACGACGCCAAAACGTACAACCAACCACGTTTTATGGCGCAATATCAGGAACTGAAAAAGCGCGGCATTAAGTTCGTTGTCGCCAGCGGTAATCAGTATTACCAGCTTATTTCGTTCTTTCCTGAGCTAAAGGATGAGATCTCTTTTGTCGCGGAAAACGGCGCACTGGTTTACGAACATGGCAAGCAACTGTTCCACGGCGAACTGACCCGACATGAATCGCGGATTGTTATTGGCGAGTTGCTAAAAGATAAGCAACTCAATTTTGTCGCCTGCGGTCTGCAAAGTGCATATGTCAGCGAAAATGCCCCCGAAGCATTCGTCGCACTGATGGCAAAACACTACCATCGCCTGAAACCTGTAAAAGATTATCAGGAGATTGACGACGTACTGTTCAAGTTTTCGCTCAACCTGCCGGATGAACAAATCCCGTTAGTGATCGACAAACTGCACATAGCGCTGGATGGCATTATGAAACCCGTCACCAGTGGTTTTGGCTTTATCGACCTGATTATTCCCGGTCTACATAAAGCAAACGGTATTTCGCGGTTACTGAAACGCTGGGATCTGTCACCGCAAAATGTGGTAGCGATTGGCGACAGCGGTAACGATGCGGAGATGCTGAAAATGGCGCGTTATTCCTTTGCGATGGGCAATGCTGCGGAAAACATTAAACAAATCGCCCGTTACGCTACCGATGATAATAATCATGAAGGCGCGCTGAATGTGATTCAGGCTGTACTGGATAACACATCCCCTTTTAACAGCTGACCTCTCTACCGGAGCCATGCGCTCCGGTTTTCCCTTCTTTTTACATCCTGTACATCACATCAAATCATTAAACTTGCATTAACTTATTTATAACTTATATTGTCACATGCAAATCAGCATAGTTTCGAATGAAAGTTAATGCGAGGTGGTTATGGCTTCTACTTTTACCAGCGACACATTGCCTGCCGATCACAAAGCAGCTATCCGTCAGATGAAGCACGCGCTGCGGGCGCAGCTTGGCGACGTCCAGCAGATCTTTAATCAGCTAAGCGATGACATTGCCACGCGAGTGGCTGAAATCAACGCACTCAAAGCACAGGGCGATGCCGTCTGGCCGGTGCTGTCTTATGCCGATATCAAAGCAGGTCATGTTACTGCAGAGCAGCGCGAACAGATTAAACGTCGCGGTTGTGCGGTGATAAAAGGCCATTTCCCCCGCGAACAAGCGCTAGGCTGGGATCAGTCGATGCTGGACTATCTGGACCGCAACCGCTTTGACGAGGTCTACAAAGGCCCCGGCGATAATTTCTTCGGGACGCTCAGCGCTTCACGTCCCGAGATTTACCCCATCTACTGGTCGCAGGCGCAAATGCAGGCTCGCCAGAGTGAAGAAATGGCGAATGCGCAGTCGTTTCTCAATCGTCTGTGGACATTTGAAAGTGATGGAAAGCAATGGTTTAACCCGGATGTGAGCGTCATCTACCCTGACCGTATCCGCCGCCGTCCGCCCGGAACGACCTCCAAAGGTCTTGGAGCGCATACCGACTCCGGGGCACTGGAACGCTGGCTGCTTCCAGCGTATCAGCGCGTTTTCTCCAACGTCTTTAATGGCAATCTGGCGCAATATGATCCCTGGCATGCGGCACATCGTACGGAAGTTGAAGAGTACACGGTGGACAACACCACCAAATGTTCCGTGTTTCGGACATTCCAGGGCTGGACAGCGCTCTCTGATATGCTGCCTGGTCAGGGGCTGCTGCACGTCGTGCCCATTCCTGAAGCCATGGCGTACGTACTGTTACGTCCGCTGCTTGATGATGTGCCGGAGGATGAACTGTGCGGCGTAGCGCCCGGAAGAGTATTGCCGGTATCAGAGCAATGGCATCCACTGTTGATTGAGGCATTAACCAGCATTCCACAACTCGAAGCCGGAGACTCCGTCTGGTGGCACTGCGACGTCATCCATTCCGTTGCCCCCGTTGAAAATCAACAGGGCTGGGGCAACGTGATGTACATTCCTGCGGCACCGATGTGCGAGAAAAATCTTGCCTACGCGCACAAGGTGAAGGCCGCACTGGAAAAAGGCGCATCGCCGGGCGATTTCCCGCGCGAGGACTATGAAACAAACTGGGAAGGACGCTTTACGCTTGCCGACCTCAACATTCACGGTAAGCGAGCGTTGGGCATGGATGTTTGAGAGTTAATGGAAGTGAATTGATGTGGGATTAAGAAAATCAATTCGACGTTACTCAGATTGCTGACAAGTGCGCTTTCTTAATGCCTGATGCGGCGTTAACGCCTTATCTGGCCTACAAAGTCCTGCAGATTCAATACATTACAGGTACTGCGTAGGCCTGATAAGCATAGCGCATCAGGCAATCTTGCGTTTGTCATCAGCCGCCGTCACCCCGACAGTATCGGGGTGACGGATAATAACTTACTCGATCCCTTTACTACGCAGGTAATCTTCGTAATTACCGCTAAAGTCGATCACGCGTTCCGGGGTGATTTCCAGAATGCGGGTCGCCAGGGAGCTTACGAACTCACGGTCGTGTGAAACAAAGATCAGCGTGCCCTGATACAGTTCCAGCGCCATGTTCAGTGACTCGATGGATTCCATATCCAGGTGGTTGGTCGGTTCGTCCATGATCAGAATGTTCGGCTTCTGCATCATTAACTTACCAAAAAGCATCCGCCCTTTTTCTCCACCGGAAAGCACTTTAGCAGGCTTTTTGATGTCGTCCTGGCTGAACAGCAAACGACCGAGAATACTGCGCACCGCCTGCTCGTCATCGCCTTCCTGCTTCCACTGGCTCATCCATTCGAACACGGTCAGATCATTTTCAAACTCATATTCGTGGTCCTGAGCATAGTAACCAATGCGCGCGTTTTCAGACCATTTTACGGTGCCGCTGTCCGGTTGCAGATCGCCCACCAGCGTTTTCAACAGCGTTGATTTACCGACGCCGTTGGTACCCAGTACCGCCAGTTTTTCACCGACTTCCAGCAGCAGGTTGAGATTTTTAAACAGCGGACCGTTATCAAACCCTTTGGTCAGACCTTCCACTTCCAGCGCGTTACGGAACAGCTTCTTATCCTGTTCAAAACGGATGAACGGGTTCTGACGGCTGGAGGCTTTAACCTCTTCCAGTTTGATTTTATCAATCTGGCGCGCGCGCGAAGTTGCCTGGCGAGATTTCGAGGCGTTGGCGCTAAAGCGGCTAACGAAAGATTGCAGCTCAGCAATCTGCGCTTTCTTCTTGGCGTTATCAGCCAGCAGACGTTCACGCGCCTGGGTCGCCGCCGTCATGTACTCATCGTAGTTGCCCGGATAAACGCGCAGCTCGCCGTAATCCAGATCCGCCATGTGGGTACAGACCATGTTAAGGAAGTGACGGTCGTGCGAGATGATGATCATGGTGCTGTCACGCTCGTTCAGCACCTGTTCCAGCCAGCGAATGGTGTCGATGTCGAGGTTGTTGGTCGGTTCGTCGAGCAGGAGAATGTCCGGATCAGCAAACAGCGCCTGCGCCAGCAACACACGCAGCTTCCAGCCAGGAGCAACTTCACTCATCGGGCCGTAGTGCTGTTCCACTGGAATTCCCACGCCAAGCAACAATTCACCGGCACGAGCTTCCGCAGAGTAACCGTCCATTTCGCCGTATTTAACTTCCAGATCGGCCACTTTATAGCCGTCTTCTTCACTCATTTCCGGCAAAGCATAGATGCGGTCGCGCTCCTGCTTCACTTCCCACAACTCTTTATGCCCCATGATCACCGTATCCAGCACAGTGAACTCTTCAAAGGCAAACTGATCCTGACGCAGCTTACCAATGCGCTCGTTGGGATCGAGGGAAACGTTACCCAACGTCGGCTCTAAGTCGCCGCCGAGGATCTTCATAAAGGTGGATTTACCACTACCGTTCGCGCCAATCAGGCCGTAACGGTTGCCGCCGCCAAATTTGACGGAAATGTTTTCAAACAACGGCTTACTGCCGAACTGCATGGTGACGTTACTGGAAACTAACACAGGCGTATCCTGAAAAGAGATATGACAAACCGCGCATTATGCCATAAGTCTGAAAGAAGATCCTGCTCCTCGCTTAAGGTCTACACTCAAGCCAAAGGCAAAAAATGTGATTTCGTACACATCTGATTTCACTGTGAGCTGGAATGAACTTATAATGCGCTTCCAATACTCTAATATTCTCAACCCAATGGCCTGCCAGGCACAAAATCTCGCTTAACATGAATATGAAATTGAAAACATTATTCGCAGCGGCCTTCGCTGTTGTCGGCTTTTGCAGTACCGCCTCTGCGGTAACTTATCCTCTGCCAACCGACGGGAGTCGCCTGGTTGGTCAGAATCAGGTGATCACCATTCCTGAAGGTAACACTCAGCCGCTGGAGTATTTTGCCGCGGAGTACCAGATGGGGCTTTCCAATATGATGGAAGCGAACCCGGGTGTGGATACCTTCCTGCCGAAAGGCGGTACTGTACTGAACATTCCGCAGCAGCTGATCCTGCCGGATACTGTTCATGAAGGCATCGTCATTAACAGTGCAGAGATGCGTCTGTATTACTATCCGAAAGGGACCAACACCGTTATCGTGCTGCCGATCGGCATTGGTCAGTTAGGCAAAGATACGCCTATCAACTGGACCACCAAAGTTGAGCGTAAGAAAGCAGGCCCGACCTGGACGCCGACCGCCAAAATGCACGCAGAGTACCGCGCTGCGGGCGAACCGCTTCCGGCTGTCGTTCCGGCAGGTCCGGATAACCCGATGGGGCTGTATGCACTCTACATCGGTCGCCTGTATGCTATCCATGGCACCAACGCCAACTTCGGTATCGGTCTGCGTGTAAGTCATGGTTGTGTGCGTCTGCGTAACGAAGACATCAAATTCCTGTTCGAGAAAGTACCGGTCGGTACCCGCGTACAGTTTATTGATGAGCCGGTAAAAGCGACCACCGAGCCAGACGGCAGCCGTTATATTGAAGTCCATAATCCGCTGTCTACCACCGAAGCCCAGTTTGAAGGTCAGGAAATTGTGCCAATTACCCTGACGAAGAGCGTGCAGACAGTGACCGGTCAGCCAGATGTTGACCAGGTTGTTCTTGATGAAGCGATCAAAAATCGTTCCGGGATGCCGGTTCGTCTGAATTAATCGTCAAAACGTAAAACAAAGGCGGACTCATAATCCGCCTTTTTTTATTTGCCAGACCTTACCAGGCCGGGATCATAACCAACAAAACATATCCCACCAGCGCCGCCCACAACAGCATCGGTATTGAATAGAGATGGAAACGCCACCAGATGCGGCGATCGTTCGCCATACGTAGCGCAATCAAATTTGCCAGCGATCCGGGTAATAACCCAAAGCCACCTACGTTTACCGCCCATGCCAGTAATAAAGACGGCGGCACATAGTTCAGCAACAATATGGTACTCGGCACGTTACTGATCACCTGCGATAAACCGATTGCCGTTAACCATAACCCGGGTTCAGATAAATGACTCACGTTACCCAACACGCCTTGCAACGCTGGAAGCTGGATCAGTAAATGGACGTCGATAAACATCGCCATAAACACCAGCAGCAACGTCCAGTCCACACTCAACACCACGCGACGCGCCAGCAGCGCAAAGCCCGCCGCCACAATCACCAGTCCCCACAGCTCTTGTTTGAACTCCAGCGCCGTCAGAAAGACGATATACAGCCCCAGACAACTCCACACCAGCCGCGGTTTCCACTCCGGTGTTTGCACCCCCGTATGGTATTGGAGTGCCTTTCCAGGGAAACAACACCAGCACAACAGCAGGAGTGTCAGCATCATTGCGCCAGCCAGCGGTGCCATTTGGGCAATAAATCCGGCAAACGAAAGACCAGAACGTCCCCAGATAAGAATATTTTGCGGGTTGCCAATTGGCGTCAGTAGCGAACCAGCGTTGACTGCCAGCGCCTCAAAAATAATCAGCCGATTAACCGGGATCTCACACAGCCTTTTTAGCGTGATAGTCAGCGGAACAACAATAAACAGCGCGACATCGTTGGTCAGAAAGGTAGAAAGCAGCGCCGCCGCCAGCACCATAAACATCGCCAGCCGACGCTCCGTAGCAAAGCGGCGCACCATTTTACGCCCCAGCACATCAAAATAACCGCTTAACTCCACACCTTTGGTCAGCAGCATCAGGCCGCTTAAGGTGATGATGGTGTGCCAGTCGATAGCAGCAGGCCAAGATTTCGGTGCAAAGGGAACGAAAAAACTTAATCCGATACCAACAAGAATTAATAACTGAAAAAAACGATCGCCTTGCAGCGTGCGTAAAAAAGGCAGGCTCATTTGGCACCGTGTTTCTGGGTAAACAAACGAAAGGCATCCAGCGTCTCTTCACTAACATGGTGCTCCATGCCTTCCGCGTCGCGACGGGCGATTTCCGGACTGACGCCCAACACCAACAAGAAATTTTCGACTATCTGATGTCGCTCGCGGCTTTCCTGCGCCAGCTTCTCTCCTTCTGCCGTTAAAAACACGCCACGCCAGGGGATCATTTCAATCAGCCCCATAGTTGCCAGTCGCTTAAGCATTTTAGCCACCGTCGGTTGCGAAACTCCCAAACGAGCAGCCATGTCTACCTGGCGAGCTTCCCCCACTTCCCTGATCAAGTCAGAAATCAGCTCAACGTAATCATCAATAAGCTCGCGCCGATGCGCCTCTCTGACCTGGCGGAACCCTTCAACGTGCTCTTCCACGTTCACTAACTGCGTCACTTTTTTTGCTGTTGGCGTACCTGCGCGACGACTCATTGTGCTTCCTCATTATGGTGACGCATACATAGCGTTCTCATTTCGTGCGCACATTGTAAACCAGAGTTGCGAAGGTACAAAAAATTAACGTTTTAGCAATAGCTATATAATATAGCCTGTGCTATATCTGTATGTAATGCAATCATCCCTCAAGGATCGACGGGATTAGCAAGTCAGGAGGTCTTATGAATGAGTTCAAGAGGTGTATGCGCGTGTTTAGTCATTCTCCCTTTAAAGTACGGTTAATGCTGCTCTCTATGTTGTGCGATATGGTCAACAACAAACCGCAGCAAGATAAACCTTCCGATAAATAGCGGCGTCGCGGTACGCCGCTTCCCTCCTGCTTTCATGCAGGCATAACGCGTTTTGGTCTGAAAAACCCCACTTTTTGTCGGATTTGCAATCCCCTTCGCAAAAGATTTGTTCGTCAGTAGTTGACCTGAACGGCGGCTCGCTCTATCTTCTTGCAGCCCTGCGTATATTGCGGCTCGCGGATGCGGACCCCTTTCCCCTCTTCACGCACTCTTGCAGGTATTGACCCTTGACGCCAGGGTAAGCACATGGCGTTTGTTACGATAGTGGCATATGAATTTAACCCTCAAAGAATCGCTTGTTACCCGTAGCCGGGTATTTAGCCCGTGGACTGCGTTCTACTTTTTACAGTCGCTATTAATTAACCTCGGCTTAGGTTACCCCTTCAGTTTGCTCTACACCGCTGCGTTTACGGCTATTTTGCTTTTGCTATGGCGAACATTGCCTCGCGTACAAAAAGTTCTGGTCGGTGTCAGTTCGCTGGTGGCGGCTTGTTATTTCCCTTTTGCTCAGGCCTACGGCGCGCCTAATTTCAATACATTGCTGGCATTGCACTCCACCAATATGGAAGAGTCGACCGAAATCCTGACGATTTTTCCGTGGTACAGCTACCTGGTCGGCTTATTTATTTTTGCGCTCGGCGTAATAGCAATCAGGCGAAAAAAAGAGAATGAAAAAGCGCGCTGGAATACCTTCGACAGCCTGTGTCTGGTATTCAGTGTGGCGACATTTTTTGTTGCTCCCGTGCAAAACCTGGCCTGGGGTGGCGTATTTAAACTGAAAGATACTGGCTATCCGGTATTTCGTTTTGCTAAGGATGTCATCGTCAATAATAACGAGGTGATTGAAGAGCAAGAACGGATGGCAAAACTTTCCGGAATGAAAGATACCTGGACGGTCACTGCCGTTAAGCCGAAGTATCAGACCTATGTGGTGGTGATCGGTGAAAGCGCGCGTCGCGATGCCCTCGGTGCCTTTGGCGGTCACTGGGACAATACCCCGTTTGCCAGCAGCGTTAACGGTTTGATATTTGCTGACTACATTGCCGCCAGTGGCTCCACGCAGAAATCGCTTGGCTTAACGCTCAATCGCGTTGTCGATGGCAAGCCACAGTTTCAGGATAACTTTGTCACCCTGGCAAATCGCGCGGGCTTCCAGACCTGGTGGTTTTCCAACCAGGGTCAAATCGGCGAATACGATACAGCCATCGCCAGCATCGCCAAACGAGCAGATGAAGTGTACTTCCTGAAAGAAGGTAATTTTGAAGCAGATAAAAACACCAAAGACGAAGCGTTACTGGATATGACCGCTCAAGTGCTGGCGCAAGAGCACTCGCAACCGCAGCTGATTGTTCTGCATCTGATGGGCTCGCATCCGCAGGCCTGCGACAGGACACAAGGAAAATACGAAACCTTTGTGCAATCGAAAGAAACGTCGTGCTATCTCTATACCATGACGCAAACAGACGATTTACTGCGCAAGCTGTACGATCAGTTACGCAACAGCGGCAGCAGCTTCTCGCTGGTTTACTTTTCTGACCACGGTCTGGCCTTTAAAGAGCGCGGCAAAGACGTGCAATACCTTGCCCATGATGATAAGTATCAGCAAAATTTCCAGGTGCCTTTTATGGTCATTTCCAGCGACGATAAAGCGCATCGTGTGATTAAAGCCCGCCGCTCAGCCAATGACTTCTTAGGCTTTTTCTCCCAGTGGACGGGAATTAAAGCGAAGGAAATTAACATCAAATACCCGTTTATATCTGAGAAGAAAGCCGGGCCGATATACATCACCAACTTCCAGTTACAGAAGGTGGATTACAACCATCTCGGAACCGATATTTTCGACCCGAAACCTTAAAACAAAAATCCGCCCCGAGAGGCGGATTTTTTATATCACCGAAGTGATTAGAAGCGGTAACCAACACCGGCAATCCAGGTGCCTACGTCAACGCTACGAATACGGCTCTGCTCGTAAGAGAAGTCCAGAGCAACGTTTTCCATCGGGTTGAACTGCAGACCAGCACCGTAGGAGAAACCGTAGTCGCTGGTGTCGTGTTTGTAGGTCGGGTATTCAGTGGTCTGGAATTTACCATAACCCACACCCACTACACCGTAGATGCTTGCCCAGTCGTTAATGCGGTAAGCCGGACCAGCAGTGATGCCGTAGTACTGGTTTTTGTTGTAGTCACCAGAGCTTGCAGTACGGCTTTTCTCGGTGTAAGTGAAAGAACCGATCACACCCAGCGGGCTGTTGTCTTCTTCATAGCGGTATTTCAGGTTGAAACCGCCCATTTTGTTCATTTGGCCCTGAGCGTCGCTCTGTGCGTAACCGCCAGTTACGGTAGAAGTCGCAGCTACGGAAGTACCTGCGGTGAAAGCCAGAACTGCGGCCAGTGCTGAAAGACATGCAATTTTTTTCATAACCACCTCAAATGTGATTCAAATAAGTCCTAAGTTTTAAATATATCAAAAATTAATGGGAAACTCTTCGCGATTTGTGATGTCTAACGGGCCATTTCATGTAACAGAACGTTTCCATACACCGCTATCCATCTAAATTTAAATCACTTTTTCAGAGAACTGCGTAAGTATTACGCATGTTTTCCCTGTCATTCATCCAGATTATTCCTAATCACCAGACTAATGATTCCATCAATCCTGGCGCATTTTAGTCAAAACGGGGGAAAATTTTTTCAACAAATGCTCAACCAGCATTGGGTATATCCAGTACACTCCACGCTTTACTTAAGTCTAGATATTTGTGGGAGAAAGGATGCCTGGTTCATTACGTAAAATGCCGGTCTGGTTACCAATAGTCATATTGCTCGTTGCCATGGCGTCTATTCAGGGTGGAGCTTCGTTAGCTAAGTCACTTTTTCCTCTGGTGGGCGCACCGGGTGTCACTGCGCTGCGTCTGGCATTAGGAACGCTGATCCTCATCGCGTTCTTTAAGCCATGGCGACTGCGCTTTGCCAAAGAGCAACGATTACCGCTGTTGTTTTACGGCGTTTCGCTGGGGGGGATGAATTATCTTTTTTATCTTTCTATTCAGACGGTACCGCTGGGTATTGCGGTGGCGCTGGAGTTCACCGGACCACTGGCGGTGGCGCTGTTCTCTTCTCGTCGCCCGGTAGATTTCGTCTGGGTTGTGCTGGCGGTTCTTGGTCTGTGGTTCCTGCTACCTCTGGGGCAAGACGTTTCCCATGTCGATTTAACCGGCTGTGCGCTGGCACTGGGGGCCGGGGCTTGTTGGGCTATTTACATTTTAAGTGGGCAACGCGCAGGAGCGGAACATGGCCCTGCGACGGTGGCAATTGGTTCGTTGATTGCAGCGTTAATTTTCGTGCCAATTGGAGCGCTTCAGGCTGGTGAAGCACTCTGGCACTGGTCGGTTATTCCATTGGGTCTGGCGGTCGCTATTCTCTCGACCGCTCTGCCTTATTCGCTGGAAATGATTGCCCTCACCCGTTTGCCAACACGGACATTTGGTACGCTGATGAGCATGGAACCGGCGCTGGCTGCCGTTTCCGGGATGATTTTCCTCGGAGAAACACTGACACCCATACAGCTGCTGGCGCTCGGCGCAATTATCGCCGCTTCAATGGGTTCTACGCTGACAGTACGCAAAGAGAGCAAAATAAAAGAATTAGACATTAATTAAATTTACATTTCTGCATGGTTATGCATAACCATGCAGAATTTCTCGCTACTTTTCCTCTACACCGTCTTTATATATCGAATTATGCAAAAGCATATTTATTCCGAAAATTCCTGGCGAGCAAATAAATAAGAATTGTTCTTATCAATATATCTAACTCATTGAATCTTTATTAGTTTTGTTTTTCACGCTTGTTACCACTATTAGTGTGATAGGAACAGCCAGAATAGCGGAACACATAGCCGGTGCTATACTTAGTCTCGTTAATTACTGGGACATAACATCAAGAGGATATGAAATTATGAGTACCGCTAAATTAGTTAAATCAAAAGCGACCAATCTGCTTTATACCCGCAACGATGTCTCTGACAGCGAGAAAAAAGCAACAGTAGAGTTGCTGAATCGCCAGGTTATCCAGTTTATTGATCTTTCTTTGATTACCAAACAAGCGCACTGGAACATGCGCGGCGCTAACTTCATTGCCGTACATGAAATGCTGGATGGCTTCCGCACTGCACTGATCGATCATCTGGATACCATGGCAGAACGTGCCGTGCAGCTAGGCGGTGTAGCTCTGGGGACCACTCAAGTTATCAACAGCAAAACCCCGCTGAAAAGTTACCCGCTGGACATCCACAACGTTCAGGATCACCTGAAAGAACTGGCTGACCGTTACGCAATCGTCGCTAATGACGTACGCAAAGCGATTGGCGAAGCGAAAGATGACGACACCGCAGATATCCTGACCGCCGCGTCTCGCGACCTGGATAAATTCCTGTGGTTTATCGAGTCTAACATCGAATAAATCCATCGCTGATGGTGCAGAACTTTAGTACACGGTAAAAGCGGCTTCCTGACAGGAGGCCGTTTTGTTTTGCAGCCCGCCTCAACGCACTTATTTAGTGCATCCATCTGCTATCCCCAGCTGATTAAGTAAATTTTTTGTATCCACATCATCACACAATCGTTACATAAAGATTGTTTTTTCATCAGGTTTTACGCTAAATAATCACTGTGTTGAGTGCACAATTTTAGCGCACCAGTTTGGTGCCCCAGAATGGTGCATCTTCAGGGTATTGCCCTATAAATCGTGCATCACGTTTTTGCCGCATCTCGAAAAATCAATGAGTTGCAAAACTGGCACGATTTTTTCATATATGTGAATGTCACGCAGGGGATCGTCCCGTGGATAGAAAAAAGGAAATGCTATGAAGTCTGTATTAAAAGTTTCACTGGCTGCACTGACCCTGGCTTTTGCGGTTTCTTCTCATGCCGCGGATAAAAAATTAGTTGTCGCGACGGATACCGCCTTCGTTCCGTTTGAATTTAAACAGGGCGATAAATATGTGGGCTTTGACGTTGATCTGTGGGCTGCCATCGCTAAAGAGCTGAAGCTGGATTACGAACTGAAGCCGATGGATTTCAGTGGGATCATTCCGGCACTGCAAACCAAAAACGTCGATCTGGCGCTGGCGGGCATTACCATCACCGACGAGCGTAAAAAAGCGATCGATTTCTCTGACGGCTACTACAAAAGCGGCCTGTTAGTGATGGTGAAAGCTAACAATAACGATGTGAAAAGCGTGAAAGATCTCGACGGGAAAGTGGTTGCTGTGAAGAGCGGTACTGGCTCCGTTGATTACGCGAAAGCAAACATCAAAACTAAAGATCTGCGTCAGTTCCCGAACATCGATAACGCCTATATGGAACTGGGCACCAACCGCGCAGACGCCGTTCTGCACGATACGCCAAACATTCTGTACTTCATCAAAACCGCCGGTAACGGTCAGTTCAAAGCGGTAGGTGACTCTCTGGAAGCGCAGCAATACGGTATTGCGTTCCCGAAAGGTAGCGACGAGCTGCGTGACAAAGTCAACGGCGCGTTGAAAACCCTGCGCGAGAACGGAACTTACAACGAAATCTACAAAAAATGGTTCGGTACTGAACCGAAATAATAACGCTACACCTGTAAAGCGCACTGGCAGTTCCCTCTCCCCTCTGGGGAGAGGATTAGGGTGAGGGGCGCAAACCCGCTCCGGGGCCATTAATTACCCTGAATTTGATTATTTACACCACGGTAACAGGAACAACATATGCAGTTTGACTGGAGTGCCATCTGGCCTGCCATTCCGCTTCTGATTGAAGGTGCCAAAATGACCCTGTGGATTTCGGTCCTCGGTCTGGCTGGCGGTCTGGTAATCGGATTGCTGGCAGGTTTTGCACGCACCTTCGGTGGTTGGATAGCCAACCACGTCGCGCTGGTCTTTATTGAAGTGATCCGCGGCACACCTATCGTCGTCCAGGTGATGTTTATCTATTTTGCCCTGCCGATGGCGTTTAACGACTTACGCATCGACCCATTTACTGCGGCGGTGGTCACCATCATGATCAACTCCGGCGCGTACATTGCGGAAATCACGCGTGGTGCGGTGCTGTCTATCCACAAAGGTTTTCGTGAAGCAGGACTGGCGCTCGGTCTTTCACGTTGGGAAACCATTCGCTACGTCATTTTACCGCTGGCACTGCGTCGTATGCTGCCGCCGCTGGGTAACCAGTGGATCATCAGCATTAAAGACACCTCGCTGTTTATTGTTATCGGCGTGGCGGAAC
Source organism: Shigella dysenteriae (assembly GCF_022354085.1). Lineage (NCBI taxonomy): Bacteria > Pseudomonadati > Pseudomonadota > Gammaproteobacteria > Enterobacterales > Enterobacteriaceae > Shigella > Shigella dysenteriae. The sequence goes on along the minus strand of NZ_CP055055.1, from coordinate 1,624,909 downwards.
TGACCCGTCAGGGGCAAGAAATTATTGCCGGTAACTTCCGCGCCCTTGAGATCTGGAGCGCCGTGGCGGTGTTCTATCTGATTATTACCCTGGTGCTGAGCTTTATTCTGCGTCGTCTGGAAAGAAGGATGAAAATCCTGTGATTGAATTTAAAAACGTCTCCAAGCACTTTGGCCCAACCCAGGTGCTGCACAATATCGATTTGAACATTGCCCAGGGCGAAGTCGTGGTGATTATCGGGCCGTCCGGTTCCGGTAAATCGACCCTGCTGCGCTGCATCAACAAACTGGAAGAAATCACCTCCGGCGATCTGATTGTCGATGGCCTGAAGGTTAACGATCCGAAAGTTGACGAGCGCCTGATTCGCCAGGAAGCAGGTATGGTGTTCCAGCAGTTTTACCTCTTCCCGCATCTGACGGCGCTGGAAAACGTCATGTTTGGCCCGCTACGCGTGCGTGGCGCGAACAAAGAAGAGGCGGAAAAACTGGCGCGTGAGCTGCTGGCGAAAGTCGGTCTGGCAGAACGTGCACATCACTACCCTTCCGAACTTTCTGGTGGTCAACAGCAGCGTGTGGCGATTGCCCGCGCGCTGGCGGTGAAGCCGAAAATGATGCTGTTTGATGAACCGACTTCCGCTCTTGACCCGGAACTGCGCCATGAAGTGCTGAAGGTTATGCAAGATCTGGCTGAAGAAGGGATGACGATGGTGATCGTGACCCACGAAATCGGTTTTGCCGAGAAAGTAGCTTCGCGCCTGATCTTTATCGACAAAGGCCGGATTGCGGAAGATGGCGATCCACAAGTGTTGATCAAAATTCCGCCGAGCCAGCGCTTGCAGGAATTTTTACAGCACGTCTCTTAATAAGACACATTGCCTGATGCGCTACGCTTATCAGGCCTACAGGATATCTGGCAACTTATTAAAATTGCATGAACTTGTAGGACGGATAAGGCGTTCACGCCGCATCCGGCAAAAAAGCCCGCACGTTGTCAGCAACCTGCTTAATATCCCTTCCTCCCTTTCACCCGAAAGGGAGGCACACCAGATTCCTCTCATTTAAAATCGCCCCTTCCCCAGCATCTATACTTATCTTTTTGCTCTGTTTTCTCACTGGAGGAGTCATGCGGTGGATCCTGTTCATCCTCTTCTGCCTGCTGGGCGCACCTGCCCACGCGGTATCCATACCCGGCGTTACAACCACAACGACAACGGACTCAACGACTGAACCGGCCCCGGAACCGGATATCGAACAAAAAAAAGCGGCCTATGGCGCACTGGCGGATGTGCTGGATAATGACACCTCGCGTAAAGAGTTGATCGACCAGTTGCGCACCGTCGCCGCGACGCCACCTGCTGAACCGGTCCCGAAGATCGTGCCGCCGACGCTGGTTGAAGAGCAAACCGTGCTGCAAAAGGTCACCGAAGTCAGCCGCCATTATGGTGAAGCCCTTTCCGCCCGCTTCGGGCAGCTTTATCGCAATATCACCGGCTCCCCGCATAAGCCGTTTAATCCACAAACCTTCAGCAATGCGCTGACCCATTTTTCAATGTTAGCGGTTTTAGTGTTTGGTTTTTACTGGCTGATTCGCCTGTGCGCACTGCCGCTGTATCGCAAAATGGGTCAGTGGGCGCGGCAAAAAAATCGTGAGCGCAGTAACTGGCTGCAGCTTCCGGCGATGATTATCGGGGCGTTTATTATCGACCTGCTGTTACTGGCACTGACATTATTTGTCGGCCAGGTATTAAGCGACAACCTGAATGCAGGCAGTCGCACCATCGCTTTCCAACAAAGTTTGTTTCTCAACGCCTTTGCCCTGATTGAATTTTTCAAAGCTGTACTACGCCTGATTTTTTGCCCAAATGTGGCGGAGCTGCGCCCGTTCACGATACAGGACGAGAGCGCCCGTTACTGGAGTCGTCGCCTGAGCTGGTTAAGCAGTTTGATAGGTTATGGCCTGATTGTGGCCGTGCCGATTATCTCTAATCAGGTGAATGTACAGATAGGTGCGCTGGCGAACGTCATCATTATGCTGTGCATGACCGTCTGGGCGTTGTACCTGATCTTTCGTAATAAAAAAGAGATTACCCAGCATTTGCTCAACTTCGCGGAGCATTCGCTGGCCTTTTTCAGCCTGTTTATCCGCGCCTTTGCGCTGGTGTGGCACTGGCTGGCAAGCGCCTATTTTATCGTGCTGTTTTTCTTTTCGTTGTTCGATCCGGGCAACAGCCTGAAATTTATGATGGGTGCAACAGTGCGCAGCCTGGCGATTATTGGTATCGCAGCATTTGTTTCCGGTATGTTTTCCCGCTGGCTGGCAAAAACCATCACTCTCTCGCCACATACTCAGCGTAACTATCCGGAGTTGCAAAAACGGCTGAATGGCTGGCTTTCGGCGGCGCTGAAAACGGCGCGTATTCTGACCGTCTGCGTGGCTGTAATGCTGCTGTTGAGCGCATGGGGATTGTTCGATTTCTGGAACTGGCTGCAAAACGGCGCGGGGCAGAAAACCGTAGATATCCTGATCCGTATCGCACTCATTCTTTTCTTCTCGGCGGTTGGCTGGACGGTGCTCGCCAGTTTGATCGAAAACCGGCTGGCTTCGGATATTCATGGCCGCCCGCTACCCAGCGCCCGCACGCGTACCCTGCTTACGCTGTTTCGTAACGCGCTGGCGGTGATTATCAGTACCATCACCATCATGATTGTGTTGTCGGAAATCGGCGTCAATATCGCGCCATTGCTGGCAGGTGCCGGGGCATTAGGTCTGGCTATCTCGTTTGGTTCGCAAACGCTGGTGAAAGATATTATCACCGGGGTATTTATTCAGTTTGAAAACGGCATGAACACTGGAGATTTGGTGACTATCGGGCCGTTGACCGGCACTGTGGAACGGATGTCGATTCGCTCCGTGGGCGTACGCCAGGATACCGGGGCGTACCACATCATTCCGTGGTCTTCGATTACCACCTTTGCCAACTTTGTCCGCGGCATTGGTTCGGTAGTGGCAAACTACGATGTTGATCGCCATGAAGATGCTGATAAAGCCAATCAGGCACTGAAAGATGCGGTAGCGGAATTAATGGAAAACGAAGAAATTCGCGGGCTGATTATTGGTGAACCGAACTTTGCCGGGATTGTCGGCTTAAGCAATACCGCGTTTACACTGCGTGTTTCGTTCACCACGCTGCCACTCAAACAGTGGACGGTACGCTTTGCCCTCGACAGCCAGGTGAAAAAACATTTCGACCTGGCGGGCGTTCGCGCGCCAGTGCAGACTTATCAGGTGCTGCCTGCTCCGGGCGCGACCCCGGCTGAACCGTTACCGCCGGGGGAGCCAACGCTTTAACGCTGGCGATTGACAAAACGGCGGCGCTGCTCGTCGTTCATAAAGGTCCAGGCAATAAAGCGACTCTGCTTTTGCCCCTGGGCCATCTCTTTTTTAACCACCTTCACCGCGCCCACGTCCGTCAGGGCACGATACAACGGCGGTAAGTTTTCACCACGAGATACCAGTGAAGTAAACCACATCACCTGCTTCGCGAAGCCTTTGCTCTCTTCAATCATCTTTTTGATAAAGGTGACTTCACCGCCTTCACACCACAACTCCTGTTGCTGGCCACCAAAGTTCAGTGCATCGTCTTTGTTCAGCCCCAGGTTACGGCGTTTACGCTCACTACCTGCCCGCGCCGCAGCGGCGGAATCGTGGAATGGCGGGTTACACAAGGTCGCGTCGTATTGCTCGTTTTTATGGATGATTCCGTTAAAAATCGCCCCGCTCTCTTTTTGCCGACGCAGGCGAATGGCGCGATTAAGCCCCGGATTAGCACTGATGATCGCCTGCGCGCTGCTTAACGCCTGGCTGCTGGTTTCACTACCGGTAAAACGCCAGCCATATTCATGTACGCCAATCAGCGGATAAATACAGTTCGCACCAACGCCGATATCCAGAATGCTGGCATTAACTGGAATTGTTCCGCTTGCTTCTGCCAGTAAATCGGCAAGGTGATGAATATAATCCGCCCGGCCCGGTACTGGCGGACAGAGAAAACCGTCCGGGATATCCCAGTTCGCTACGGCGTAAAAATGGGCCAGCAACGCCTTATTGAGCGCCTTCACCGCCAGCGGATTGGCAAAGTCTACGCTTTGCTCCCCGGCGGGTGTAAGCGTGAGGAATTGCCTGAGTTCAGGATTGACCTGACAAAGCGTGGCGAGATCGTAGCGGCTGTGATGACGGTTGCGCGGATGCAACCCCGGTTTCTGGGCGGACATAGCATTCTCCTTTAAGCAGCGGCGTAAGATACCCGCATAACGCGACAGGGTAAATATCTGGCTGCGTTTATCATTTCTAAAAACCTTAACATGGCTATGGTTTATGGCAATTCATCATAAAAATCAGCATTATGCATGTCATTGATTTGTCTTATTTTGTAAAAATATATCGTTCAAAAAATAAGCGTATCTCTGTCAATTTTTTGCGTCATTTTCATCGCCCAGGCGACCTACACTTATCAGGCACTACCCGTTGTATTTATGAGGATGTCATTATGAAAAAGTGCCTCACACTACTGATTGCCACCGTCCTGAGCGGAATCTCTCTCACGGCTTATGCCGCGCAACCGATGAGTAACCTGGACAGCGGTCAGCTACGGCCCGCCGGTACCGTTTCGGCAACTGGCGCATCAAACCTAAGCGATCTGGAGGATAAACTGGCAGAAAAAGCGCGCGAACAAGGCGCGAAAGGTTATGTCATTAATTCCGCAGGCGGAAATGACCAGATGTTCGGTACTGCAACCATCTACAAATAACCCCACCAACGTAACTGCATTCGCCTCTGGATGCAGTTTTCGCCTGTTTTGTAATCAAAAAACATCAAATATGAACGCAATGTAAATAAATGTATTTCTTTTTCGCGCAATGGGTGATAGAAAATCGCGCCAAGTGATAATGCTTATCAAAATTATTATCACTTGCACGAACACTATCACGAGATTAACAGTGGCATCGCATCCGCAGAGAGGCTTTCTCGTGGCAGTGAAAATTTCAACATATAAGAAAAAGTCACCTGCAAAATGGAAAACAATCGCAATTTCCCTGCCAGACAATTTCATTCGCTCACGTTCTTTGCCGGTCTTTGTATTGGCATCACGCCTGTGGCTCAGGCACTCGCCGCCGAAGGGCAAACTAACGCGGATGACACGCTGGTTGTCGAAGCATCAACGCCTTCGCTTTATGCGCCACAACAATCTGCAGATCCGAAATTCTCGCGTCCGGTAGCGGATACTACCCGCACGATGACGGTGATTTCTGAACAAGTGATTAAAGATCAGGGCGCAACCAACCTTACCGACGCACTCAAAAACGTCCCCGGCGTGGGTGCGTTTTTTGCGGGTGAGAACGGTAACTCCACCACTGGCGACGCCATTTATATGCGCGGTGCTGATACATCTAACAGTATTTATATTGATGGCATTCGCGATATCGGCAGCGTCTCGCGCGACACCTTCAATACCGAGCAGGTCGAAGTGATTAAAGGGCCTTCCGGCACCGACTACGGGCGCAGCGCGCCGACGGGCTCGATCAATATGATCAGCAAGCAGCCGCGCAATGATTCCGGCATTGACGCCTCCGCCAGTATTGGCAGCGCCTGGTTCCGCCGCGGCACGCTGGACGTCAATCAGGTCATTGGTGATACCACCGCGGTGCGCCTGAATGTGATGGGCGAAAAAACGCACGATGCCGGACGCGACAAAGTCAAAAATGAGCGTTACGGCATCGCCCCTTCTGTCGCTTTTGGCCTTGGTACAGCGAATCGTTTGTATCTTAATTATCTGCATGTCACCCAGCACAACACGCCAGACGGCGGCATTCCAACCATCGGTTTGCCGGGCTATTCTGCCCCATCTGCAGGAACGGCGACCCTGAATCATTCCGGAAAAGTTGATACGCATAACTTTTACGGCACGGATTCCGATTACGACGATTCGACCACCGACACCGCTACCATGCGTTTTGAGCACGACATCAACGATAACACCACCATTCGCAACACTACCCGTTGGTCGCGCGTGAAGCAGGATTACCTGATGACGGCGATTATGGGTGGGGCGTCGAATATTACCCAGCCCACCAGCGATGTGAATAGCTGGACCTGGTCACGCACGGCGAATACTAAAGATGTGAGTAATAAAATTCTCACCAACCAGACCAACCTGACCTCGACGTTCTATACCGCTTCTATCGGTCATGATGTCAGTACCGGCGTGGAATTTACCCGTGAAACGCAGACTAACTACGGCGTTAATCCGGTGACGTTACCTGCGGTAAATATTTATCATCCTGACAGCAGCATTCATCCCGGCGGCCTGACGCGCAACGGCGCAAACGCCAATGGTCAGACGGATACCTTCGCAATTTACGCCTTCGATACGCTGCAAATCACCCGTGATTTTGAGCTGAACGGCGGGATCCGTCTGGATAATTATCATACTGAATATGACAGTGCCACCGCCTGCGGCGGCAGCGGACGCGGTGCCATCACCTGCCCAGCTGGTGTGGCAAAAGGTTCTCCGGTCACCACCGTCGACACCGCCAAGTCGGGCAATCTGGTGAACTGGAAAGCCGGGGCGCTGTATCACCTGACGGAAAATGGCAATGTCTATATTAACTATGCCGTTTCCCAGCAGCCTCCGGGCGGCAACAACTTCGCCCTTGCGCAGTCTGGCAGCGGTAACAGTGCCAACCGCACCGATTTTAAACCGCAAAAAGCCAACACCAGCGAGATTGGCACCAAATGGCAGGTTCTGGATAAACGCCTGTTGCTCACCGCCGCGCTGTTCCGTACTGATATCGAAAATGAAGTTGAGCAAAATGATGACGGAACTTACTCGCAATATGGTAAGAAACGCGTCGAAGGCTATGAGATATCCGTGGCCGGGAATATCAGTCCCGCGTGGCAGGTGATTGGCGGCTATACCCAGCAAAAAGCAACCATCAAAAACGGCAAAGATGTTGCCCAGGATGGTTCCTCATCGCTGCCCTATACCCCGGAGCACGCCTTTACCTTATGGAGCCAGTATCAGGCAACCGATGATATTTCCGTTGGTGCGGGCGCACGGTATATCGGCAGTATGCATAAAGGTTCAGACGGCGCGGTGGGAACGCCAGCATTTACTGAAGGTTACTGGGTCGCCGACGCCAAACTGGGGTATCGGGTTAATCGCAATCTCGACTTCCAGCTAAACGTCTACAACCTGTTTGATACCGATTACGTCGCCTCAATCAACAAGAGCGGCTACCGTTATCACCCGGGCGAGCCAAGAACCTTCTTGCTCACAGCCAATATGCATTTCTGATTCAGATGTGGGGCGCAGGCCCCACTTTTTGGAGAACTTGTATGATGTACCACATTCCCGGCGTGTTATCGCCACAGGACGTCGCCCGTTTTCGCGAACAACTGGAACAAGCCGAATGGGTGGATGGACGCGTCACCACCGGCGCACAAGGTGCGCAAGTTAAGAACAATCAACAGGTAGGCACCCGCAGCACGTTATACGCCGCCCTGCAAAATGAGGTGCTGAACGCGGTTAACCAACATGCTTTGTTCTTTGCCGCGGCCTTGCCGCGTACCCTTTCCACGCCGCTGTTTAATCGCTATCAGAACAATGAAACCTATGGTTTTCATGTGGATGGCGCAGTACGCAGCCATCCACAAAACGGCTGGATGCGCACTGACCTTTCTGCCACGCTGTTTTTAAGCGATCCACAAAGCTACGACGGCGGCGAACTGGTCGTTAATGACACCTTCGGACAACATCGGGTAAAACTCCCGGCAGGTGATCTGGTGTTGTATCCCTCCAGCAGCCTGCATTGCGTGACACCCGTAACCCGCGGCGTACGAGTGGCATCATTTATGTGGATCCAGTCGATGATCCGCGATGATAAAAAGCGCGCCATGCTGTTTGAACTGGACAACAATATTCAGTCGCTGAAAAGCCGCTACGGCGAAAGTGAAGAGATCCTGTCGCTGCTCAATCTTTATCATAATCTGCTGCGGGAATGGTCGGAGATCTGACGCTTGAACTACCCGAGTTCGTCCCTATATTAGCTACACTTAACTGTACAAGCATTGATATGGGGAGGACGATATGGCATCCGGTTGGGCTAACGATGACGCCGTCAACGAACAGATCAACAGTACAATTGAAGATGCGATTGCCCGCGCTCGGGGTGAAATTCCGCGTGGCGAAAGCCTGTATGAATGTGAAGAGTGCGGTGCCCCCATCCCGCAAGCCCGTCGGGAAGCCATTCCTGGCGTGCGCTTATGTATTCATTGTCAGCAGGAGAAAGATTTACAAAAACCAGCTTATACAGGATATAATCGCAGAGGTTCGAAAGACAGCCAGTTACGTTAACTACAACTGGCGGGATGTATAGCGAGTATAATTTGTATTTTTCGTGGCATTCCGTGCCTTTAACGCTGCCGTGACTGCCACGCGATATAAAACGGGTCCATAAGTACAACAAATAAATGGTTTATCAGTATGTTAGATATCAATCAATTTATTTGAACAAGGCGGTCAATTCTCTTCGATTTTATCTCTCGTAAAAAAACGTGATACTCATCACATCGACGAAACAACGTCACTTAAACAAAAAATCACCTGCGAGAGATTAATTATGAAAACTATCAATACTGTTGTTGCTGCTATGGCTCTTTCAACTCTGTCATTTGGCGTGTTTGCCGCGGAACCGGTAACGGCATCCCAGGCACAGAACATGAATAAAATCGGCGTGGTTTCTGCCGATGGCGCATCCACCCTCGATGCCCTGGAAGCGAAACTGGCTGAGAAAGCGGCGGCAGCTGGGGCGAGTGGATACAGCATCACTTCCGCCACCAACAACAATAAATTAAGCGGTACTGCGGTAATTTATAAGTAATTCGTAGGACGGATAAGGCGTTTACGCCGCATCCGGCAACAGATGCCTGATGCGACGCTACCGCGTCTTATCAGGCCTACAAAATCCGAACCGTTGGACGGATCAGGCGTTTACGCTACGTCCAGCACAAGTATTTCCCTGTCTGTTTGCCGACAGACGCATATGCTCTAACCCTCATTGATCCTATGTTACCCTTGTTTGCCCGTCCGCCACTGGACGGGCTTTTTTTTAGCTGGCTAACTGCTGACAGAAAGCCTGCAACGTCTCTTCCGACATACCAATCTGCCGCGCCGCATCACAAATGGCCTGCCAGCTTCCCCCATCCAATGGAATCCCCTGCTTCTGCCGTTCGCGACGCGTGTTCACTTCCCACTCGCCCGGTAGCAAAATCGGCTTATCGTCATCATGCGGCGAGGCTTTCACCCACTCGGCAAAGGCTTCAGTCTGCGCGCTACAATCCGGCGCGCCGAACAGTTCCGGGTTGATGATGATAGTGGTCATGCAGTTAAGAATGGCATCGGGACTGGTTTGTAACGTTTCCTGATGCGTCGTTTTACCGCCAGAAAGCGCCCCGCCAAGAATTTCACACATCGCGGCAAGGGCGTAGCCTTTATGTTCGGCAAAGGTCAACAGCGACCCCAACGGCGACTCCTGCATTACCGCCGGATTGGTCGTCGGCACGCCGTTAACGTCAATCAGGCAACCTGGCGGCACGGGGACGCCTTTATGCCAGGCGACGCGGGTTTTGCCAAATGCAATGGCGCTGGTGGCGTAATCAAGCAACAGCGGAAAATCATCTTTACGTGGGAAAACCACACAGAACGGATTGGTGCCAAAGCGGCTGTCGCGACCGTGGAACGGCGCGACCATTGGAATACCGACCACGCTAACAAAGTGGATAGAGACAAACCCCGCCGCTGCGCACTGTTCTGCCCAGTAACCGATACGGCCGATATGATGCGAGTTATGTAGCGCCACGGCAGCAATACCGTGCTGATGCGCTTTCTCAATCCCCAGCGCCATCGCTTCGTGTGCCGCGACCTGACCAAATGCGCGATCGCCATCGAGCGTGACCGCCGCCCCCGCCTCTTTAACGATTTTGGCATGATGGTTAATTTGCAGGTGCCCCTGACTCCAGGAGCGTACATAGCTTGGGATCATGCCAATACCATGTGAATCATGCCCTGCCAGGTTTGCCGCGATTAAATGATCGGCAACTAATTTCGCTTCTTGTTCCTCGCTACCCATCTGACGAAATACAGCCTGAATAAAGCTGTGCAGCGTCTGAGCATCAAAGCGATGACCACTTTCCATGGTTAACTCCTGTTTATGTTATGTGTTTGTTGTTTTTTTATGCTGCACGCCGGGCGCGAGAAGGTCAATAAAGATGCAGGAATTTCATATTGCGGTGGGGTAAAAGCCGGATGACGTGGCTCATCCGGCTGAGATAAAAATTAAAATGCCTGATTAACGCGCGCCAGGCCATCGCTGATAGTTGCCGCTTCACCCGTAGCCACCAGGCAGCAAGCCATCTGGATTTTCAGCGATTCGGGAATCGGTTCGCTGCCAGCCAGGCAACGCTCAATCCACTGCGCCGTGGTTTCCGGATCTTTTGCTTGTGGCAGTAACTCGCTACCAGCAGTGTCCTGTTTTTCATACAGCACCCGCATCCCTTCACGGTCAATGAGATTGATCTGCGGGCAGCGCTGCGGATTAGCATACACTTCGCCTTCAGTACCATGCATTAGTAACGCCCGCCCGCCGATATCGCTAAAGAACTTTGCGACGCGTCCAATGTATTCCGGATGCGAAACGCTGGAAAGACGCAGTGCCTCACCTTCGGCAAATGGCGTCGCCAGTTTCGCCAGGGTATGTGCACTGTTACGCACGCCCATCCGCCAGCGCATCGCCAGTTGTTTTTCCAGCGGCGGGCAAAACGCGCCGACAGGCATAAACACCGGTTGATGTTCGTCGAGCTTCGCCTGCGCCTGCCCGCCGTGCAACGTTGGCGTAATACCCATCAGTTCGAAAATGGTTTCTGTCAGCACGCGAGTTGGATCTTCGCTAACCCCGTGAACCACCACAGGAAAACCGAGTTTGTGCAGGAGAATCGCCAACAACGGCGTCAGGTTGGCCTGTTTACGCGCGCCGTTGTAACTGGGGATGACAATCGGCATCGGCTTGCCTGCAGGCGGCGTCAGCTTGATGGTGTGATTTTGCATGGCTTCGTAAAAGCCGAGCATCTCTGCTTCCCCTTCCCCTTTGATACGCAGCGCAATCAATACGCCGCCCAACTCAAGGTCAGGGACTTCACCATTGAGCATATGGGCATACAGACCGCGCGCAGTATCCCGGTCTAAATCGCGCGCGTGGTTTTTCCCGCGCCCGATCTCTTTAATGATTTTGCGATAGTCCATTTACGACTCCTTACCTGACTCACATCATTAACGCCGCCGACGGCGTGGGGATTTCGTTTTTTCTTTCTTTTTAACTATACCTTCAGGGACTTCCGGTTGCTCTATCGGAAATACCGGTAATGCATCCAGTAGTCGCTTGCCATAATTTTTGGTCAGCAAGCGTTTATCGTAAATCACCACTTCGCCCCAGCAACCGTGGCTTCGAATCAGTCGCCCAACCTGCTGAATCAGGTTAAACGAGGCGCTCGGCAGGCTTTGCACCTCAAACGGATAGCGGTTGAGGCTTTTCAGCCATTCCCCTTCGGTGATCACCACCGGGCTGTCGATGGGCGGAAAAGCGATTTTGTGGATATGCACCTGGGTGAGCAGATCACCTTTCAAATCAAGCCCTTCGGCAAATGACTGTAAGCCCACCAGCACACTACGCTCACCGTTGGCGACGCGTTTGCGGTGCAGTTCAACTAAACGGTAACGCGGCTGATCGCCCTGCACCAGCAACATCAGACGTAAATCCGTCACATAGTCGAGAAAGCGCTGCATTGCACGCCCGCTGGCAAACAGCACCAACATACCGAGATGTTTTTTGCTCTCCACCTGCTCACGGAAAAAGGCCACCATTTCAGCAATATGCTGTTCTTCGTTGTCGATGGAAGGCTCAACGCGCATCCGGGGAATAACAATTTTGCCCTGTTCGCAGTGGTTAAAGGGGGAATCCAGCGCCACAAAACGGTCGCCCGCTTTCTCTTTCAGCCCGCTCATCTCCTGCAAACGCGAAAAACTGTTCAGCGAACGCAAGGTTGCGGAGGTGACAATAATGTGCGGAATACTGCGCCACAGCAGCCTTTCCAGCTGATCGCTGACACGTATTCCCACGCAGTGAAACCAGAGATGCAGCTGCCCTTCGCGCTCTTCTCGCGTCGCCCATTTAGTGACAGGCGCACCGGAAGATTGCGCCAGCGAAGCCAGCCGCCAGAGTTTGCTTTGCGCCTCGAACATCCCCAACGCGCGGTTCATCTGCAAAATCAACCGATGCAGACGTACAATGTCATGGCTGCCGGTTTTCTCACTTAAATCGTTAAGAAATAACTCCGCCAGACCACGCAGCATCTCGGTGAGTTTTGCCAGCCGCTGGCAGATCTCCAGCACTTCATCAGGCAGTTCACCCATTGCAAAACGGTGCTCTGCCTCCTGCCCGGCAGGCATGTAGAGATTGAGAATGTTGTTTAACGAGGCGATAAGCTCATACAACTCTTCACAATGCGCATTCAAACGTTCAGGGATCGCCAACGGCGGGATGGTCTTCGGGCGAAACTGCTCCATGCAGGTAGCGACCAGTTTCGTGAACAAGTCCAGCTGTAGCCGATACCATGGCGCGGTGATTTCGGCACTCATCTCCAGCGCATCCCGCGCCACATCTGGCAGGTGATGACCTTCGTCCAGCACCAGCAGTAAATTTTTCGGGTCAGGCAATACCGCTTCGCTTTCCATCGCCGCCATCACCAGCGCATGGTTTGCCACCACCACTTCCGCTTCCTGAATCTCCCGACGAGCAACAAAAAACGGGCATTCGCGATAGTAGTAACAGTTGCGGTTGAGGCAGCTGGCTTTGTCGGTACTTAAACGACGCCAGAGATCGTCATCTATAGCGATATCCGTATGATCGCGCAGACCATCCCATTTATAAGTGTCGAGATCGCCCTTCAGCTTCGCACAACGTTTTTGCTCTTCCTGATTGTTCGGCGTCAGCTCGTCGTCAAGAAACGCCAGCAGATCCTGTTGCGTGGGCTCAGTGCTGGCAAGCGCCGTCAGATTACGCGGGCAAACGTAGCGCCCACGCCCAAAAGCGGCAGTGAATTTAAGATCTGGAATGATCTTTTTCAGCAGCGGTAAATCTTTACTGTAGATCTGATCCTGCAACGCCACGTTGGCGGTACTCACCACCAGCGTTTTTTGCTCTTCGCGGGCAATGGCGATGCCGGGGATCAAATAAGAGAGCGTTTTCCCAACGCCGGTGGGGGCTTCAATCGCCAGATGCCGCCCTTCTTCTCCGGCCAGCGTTTTGGCGACGTCCGCAATCATCTGCCGCTGCGGCGCACGGGGAATAAAGTCGGGGATCTGTTCCTGAAGCGCCTTATACCAGGCGGCAATTTGCGCTTTAAGCGCGGCGGTTAATGCCATGAGAAAACCTGAAATACTGTATAAACAGCCAATATTGTGGCATTTTTCGGTTTTCAGGGGTAATGGTTTTTCTGTTTCTGGAAAGCGGCTCGCAAACACGCCCTCTCGCAATATATTTGATTGAAAGTTCGACGGCACAGTGAGCGCCAGTCTTCAGGGCAGAAAACAGCAAGTGATACCGCATTTCGTGGTTACACTTGCTGCCGTCATCGCTTCGCAGGAACCGGTATTGCCCGCCATGGCCTGAGCCAGGACCATCAATGCCATTATTCAGCTGCAATCTTTACACCCATGCGTCTGGCGTCCACTCGGATAAAACTTTAGAAAAACGATATTGTGCATAGCGGACCATATCACGATATAACGAACTTATACGCAACTGGTTGGCCTCTTCATTAGACAGATTATTTAAATCAAGCAATACCGTTTTGTATATATTAAAAGTTTGATTGCTTATCATACTTTCATCTAAAGAATGTGCTTTCACCAATAAAGCAAATGCATAACGTTTTAAAGTTTTTGACGCATCAGGAATACCGTTAAAGACACTACTGTGAGAAATATTTGCAAATACGGCAGACAGGCAGAAAAATATTTTAGACTTATCCCTTTCACTGGCCTCGTTGAGATCCAGCATCGTTAATAGACTAGCGTAATGTTTATCTTTCAGAGTATGCTGTTGCCATTGATCTGAATCGTTTATTAAAGAGGAAAATGATGAATTAAGTTCTGTTGGTTGATTATTGCATTCGGGCACAAAATCTGTTTTTCGCATTATTGCTGACATAAATATATCACGAATATAACCTTTGAATCCAAGAGCATTGAGGATCAATTGATGTTTCTTATTTTTCTGCGCATATTCCCATCCTTTTGCAAATAAAGGAAATGCACGCATACAAATCGTTTCTGGATCATCTATGACAATTTCATGGGTATCCTGCAAAGATGGATAAATAGAGTAATTATTCCAGATAGTCTTTTTCTTAACCTCTGGCTCAAGCATTGAGATTAATGCCTGTTGCGATAAGCGCATTACTCGCCCAGAGTTATCGGATGATAACAAGATATAACATTTATTATCTTTATCTAACAATCCTTGCTGCTGATTGAAATTCAATTTAATTTCTTCAGTAACGAATTGTTTTATTTCAGGTAATGAAAGATAATTGTGATAAAGGTCAAATGCTAAGTTTTTCTCTTCAACATTTCCGTTTTCAAAAAGCAAATCAATAAATTGAATAAATCTATAATTTTCAGAAACCATCAACTCTGGTCTCTTTAAAAAGAGGGCATGGAAAAAGTTAATTATTTCCGCATCGTTATTCAGATTTTTATTTCTGAAGTAGCACAGATACGTATCCAGTGCGCGCATAACAAGTTCATGATCGCTATTAAGTGGGGATTTTATTAATTTTGCTATTATGGTTGATGGGAATGCCACTATGTCCCGCAGCGCGAAGAGCTCCATGCCATCAGTTAATTGCGTTAACAGATCTTTTACTGTTTGTATGTTATCAGTACTATCATTGAAAGATTCGTCTGCCAGAGAATTCAGTTTTTCTATCATCCCCCCGATTACAAATATATCTTTTTCGCTCTCCACGTCATGATTAGACATATCATCGACGATATCTTTAACTTTACTATCACTTTCAAATAGTTTTTCTCTCACAATATTATTAGCGTTTACTGCAGAAGTCGCATCATAATAGGATGGCGGAATAATAACAGAGAATTCGTTAGTGAATATAGAATGATCTGCAAGATTATCATCATTCAATTTCTCGCCAACATTTAGCGAATTAACAGTCCTCAGAATATGCATCTCAATCTGACTGTCAGAAAGACTTTTAGAAAAACCACTACCTTCAGTCAGTTCAATTTTCATCCTGAGTATTTTATTTTTGAGGTCGGAAAATGTATTTACATAGGGAATAAAAACATCTGACAAATTAGAGTTGTTTTTCTTCCCATTAATATTATCTATTCTGACGGTGATCCCTTTCTCATCACGAGGAATTGCATCATTCATATTTATAGAGATCACATTTTCATGTCTGGATTGCCCGGTTTTAATCGTCATATTGATATCATTTGCGCTGATCTCCGAAATCTCACTGACGAATTTTTTAAATGCATTATAGCGCTGGTGGCCAGCATTAAATTTGCCAAATGAAACATAATATGCGAAATGTTCAAGGAAACCATGTAATTCCAGTAAATTAACCGGGTCAGAACCCTGCACCATATTTAATAACATCGTCGCATAACCATTGCATTTTGAACAATCCATACATAGCTCCTTTGCACTTGAATGATCTGCGAATCATAAGCCTGGCAAAATGGGGAATCTTACAGAAATCGCTCATTTTTAACTTTTCGTACTGCAAACTCAGGATCAACCGGGTTATGAAAGTCTGCTGCTGTACGGCTCTAAACAGACTGGCAATCAATCTTTCTATCAATAAGCTGAAATGAGCGATTTTTGATAGTTTATTAGAACTACTAAAGATATACGGTAATGAAACGACTGCACACTTTATTTTGCTTAGGGAGATAGTCGGATACACTATAGACAATGAAAATAATAAAATCAGGGACAGAATCAAGCTAATACTGAATCACATATCTCATAATAATTTACCAGATGATGAACAAACTCTTTATGCAATAGCATGTTTATTCCAGATTTTCCCAGAAATTGTTTATGAATATCAACCAATGTTATTAACAATAATTCAAATTGCAAGAAGAAATAATTTCATTGCCATTTTAGATACACTAGATAGATCATAAAGCAAATTTATTAAAACAATAAAATCAGACATGTCATGCATGTCTGACCGTGTTACCTGAATAATGGGCAAAAGCCTGTGATACTCTTTTGCCCTTACATGGAATTACTGCGCAGCGGCAGGTTTACGCGGACGGCGGCGACGTTGTTGTTCGCCTGCCGGTTTGGCATCGCCGAGGCGGCGAGACGGTTTTTCTGCAGGCTTCGCGCTTGCAGATTTTGCACCACCTTCTCCACGGCGTAGTTGCTGTTGACCGCGACCACCGCCCTGCCCACGACCACCGCCGCCACGTTGCTGGCGACCGTTCTGGATCGGTTCGGCTTTGATTGACGGGTCCGGCTCATAGCCCGGAATCGCAATGCGCGGGATCTCTTTTTTCAGCAGTTTTTCGATATCACGCAGCAGTTTGTGTTCATCAACACACACCAACGACAACGCTTCTCCGGTGGCTGCGGCACGACCGGTACGCCCGATACGGTGGACATAATCTTCCGGTACGTTTGGCAGTTCATAGTTAACGACGTGCGGCAACTCTTCGATATCCAGACCGCGCGCAGCGATGTCAGTTGCCACCAGTACACGAATATCGCCCGATTTAAAATCGGCCAGCGCACGGGTACGCGCACCTTGCGATTTATTACCGTGGATCGCCGCACTACGGATGCCATCTTTATTAAGCTGTTCAGCGAGATGGTTAGCGCCATGTTTGGTACGGGTAAACACCAGCACCTGCTGCCAGTTCCCTTTCCCAATCATGTGCGACAGCAATTCGCGCTTGCGTTTCTTATCAACAAAGTGAACATGCTGGGTCACCTGATCAGACGCGGTATTGCGGCGTGCCACTTCGATTTCCAGCGGGTTGTGCAACAGTTTTTCCGCCAGGACTTTAATATCGTCAGAGAAGGTCGCGGAGAACAACAGGTTCTGGCGCTTCGCAGGTAGTTTTGTTAACACGCGACGGATATCGTGGATAAAGCCCATGTCGAGCATGCGGTCAGCTTCATCGAGGACGAGGATTTCAACCTGATCCAGCTTCACTGCATTCTGATGTTCCAGGTCCAGCAAACGTCCCGGCGTTGCCACCAGCACATCAACGCCGCCGCGCAACTTCATCATTTGTGGGTTAATGCTGACACCGCCAAACACCACCAGCGAACGAATGTTCAGGTATTTGCTGTAATCACGGACGTTTTCGCCAATCTGCGCAGCCAGTTCACGGGTCGGGGTAAGAATGAGAGCACGTACCGGACGACGCCCTTTGGCGTGCGGCTGGCGAGTGATCAGGTGTTGCAACAGCGGCAGCGTAAAGCCCGCTGTTTTGCCGGTGCCGGTCTGGGCGCTAGCCATCAGGTCGCGGCCTTCCAGCACCGCAGGGATCGCCTGCAGCTGAATAGGGGTGGGTTCACGGTAACCCTGCTCGGCAACGGCGCGCAGGATATCAGGGCTTAAACCCAAAGAATCGAAAGACATAACTACTCCGAACCGCCCCGACCGTTACCGGTGTAGTTTTCAGGGAGATACTGAAAAGGAAAATGACAAAAACCACAATGTCATGAGGGAGCGGAGTGTAGCAGTTTTTGTGACGCAGCGCATAAATTATCCCTGTGACTGGCGTAGCTAAAATTCTTAGCCATACTGGACAACTCCCCTATGGAGTCATAATCTTAATCAATCATTTGATTAAGAATGGACTGTGCGATGAATAATCCTGCCATGACAATCAAGGGTGAACAGGCGAAAAAACAGCTGATTGCTGCCGCACTGGCGCAGTTTGGTGAATATGGAATGAACGCCACCACCCGCGAGATAGCCGCCCAGGCCGGGCAGAATATCGCTGCCATCACCTACTACTTCGGTTCGAAAGAAGATTTGTACCTCGCCTGCGCCCAGTGGATTGCCGATTTTATTGGCGAGCAGTTCCGTCCGCATGCCGAGGAAGCCGAACGCTTGTTCGCCCAACCACAGCCTGATCGGGCTGCCATCCGTGAACTGATCCTTCGCGCCTGCAGGAACATGATTAAGCTGCTCACCCAGGATGACACCGTCAACCTCAGCAAGTTTATCTCCCGTGAGCAGCTCTCTCCCACGGCAGCCTACCACCTGGTGCACGAACAGGTGATTAGTCCGCTACACAGCCACCTGACACGCCTGATTGCCGCCTGGACCGGCTGCGACGCCAATGACACCCGCATGATCCTTCATACCCATGCGTTGATTGGTGAGATTCTGGCGTTCCGTCTTGGCAAAGAAACAATTCTGTTACGTACCGGCTGGACCGCGTTCGATGAAGAAAAGACCGAACTGATCAACCAGACGGTGACCTGTCATATCGACCTGATTTTGCAAGGATTATCGCAAAGGAGTTTGTAGTGATGAAAAAACCTGTCGTGATCGGACTGGCGGTAGTGGTACTTGCCGCCGTGGTTGCCGGAGGCTACTGGTGGTATCAAAGCCGCCAGGATAACGGCCTGACGCTGTATGGCAACGTGGATATTCGTACGGTGAATCTTAGTTTCCGTGTTGGGGGGCGCGTTGAATCGCTGGCGGTGGACGAAGGTGATGCGATCAAAGCGGGCCAGGTGCTGGGCGAACTGGATCACAAGCCGTATGAGATTGCCCTGATGCAGGCGAAAGCGGGTGTTTCGGTGGCTCAGGCGCAGTATGACCTGATGCTTGCCGGGTATCGCGATGAAGAAATCGCTCAGGCCGCCGCTGCGGTGAAACAGGCGCAAGCCGCCTATGACTATGCGCAGAACTTCTATAACCGCCAGCAAGGGTTGTGGAAAAGCCGCACCATTTCGGCAAATGACCTGGAAAATGCCCGCTCCTCGCGCGACCAGGCGCAGGCAACGCTGAAATCAGCACAGGATAAATTGCGTCAGTACCGTTCCGGTAACCGTGAACAGGACATCGCTCAGGCGAAAGCCAGCCTCGAACAGGCGCAGGCGCAACTGGCGCAGGCGGAGCTGAATTTACAGGACTCAACGTTGATAGCACCGTCTGATGGCACGCTGTTAACGCGCGCGGTGGAGCCAGGCACGGTTCTCAATGAAGGTGGCACGGTGTTTACCGTTTCACTAACGCGTCCGGTGTGGGTGCGCGCTTATGTTGATGAACGGAATCTTGACCAGGCCCAGCCGGGGCGCAAAGTGCTGCTTTATACCGATGGTCGCCCGGACAAGCCCTATCACGGGCAGATTGGTTTCGTTTCGCCGACTGCTGAATTTACCCCGAAAACCGTCGAAACACCGGATCTGCGTACCGACCTCGTCTATCGCCTGCGTATTGTGGTGACCGACGCCGATGATGCGTTACGCCAGGGAATGCCAGTGACGGTACAATTCGGTGACGAGGCAGGACATGAATGATGCCGTTATCACGCTGAACGGCCTGGAAAAACGCTTTCCGGGCATGGACAAGCCCGCCGTCGCGCCGCTCGACTGTACCATTCACGCCGGTTATGTGACGGGGCTGGTGGGGCCGGATGGTGCAGGTAAAACCACGCTAATGCGGATGCTGGCGGGATTACTGAAACCCGACAGCGGCAATGCCACGGTGATTGGCTTTGATCCGATCAAAAACGACGGCGCGCTGCACGCCGTGCTCGGCTATATGCCGCAGAAATTTGGTCTGTATGAAGATCTGACGGTGATGGAGAACCTCAATCTGTACGCGGATTTGCGCAGCGTCACCGGCGAGGCACGTAAGCAAACTTTTGCTCGCCTGCTGGAGTTTACGTCTCTTGGGCCGTTTACCGGACGCCTGGCGGGCAAGCTCTCCGGTGGGATGAAACAAAAACTCGGCCTGGCCTGTACCCTGGTGGGCGAACCGAAAGTGTTGCTGCTCGATGAACCCGGCGTCGGCGTTGACCCTATCTCACGGCGCGAACTGTGGCAGATGGTGCATGAGCTGGCGGGCGAAGGGATGTTAATCCTCTGGAGTACCTCGTATCTCGACGAAGCCGAGCAGTGCCGTGACGTGTTACTGATGAACGAAGGCGAGTTGCTGTATCAGGGAGAACCAAAAGCCCTGACACAAACCATGGCCGGACGCAGCTTTCTGATGACCAGTCCACACGAGGGCAACCGCAAACTGTTGCAACGCGCCTTGAAACTGCCGCAGGTCAGCGACGGCATGATTCAGGGGAAATCGGTACGTCTGATCCTCAAAAAAGAGGCCACACCAGACGATATTCGCCATGCCGACGGGATGCCGGAAATCAACATCAACGAAACTACGCCGCGTTTTGAAGATGCGTTTATTGATTTGCTGGGCGGTGCCGGAACCTCAGAATCGCCGCTGGGTGCAATATTGCATACGGTAGAAGGCACACCCGGCGAGACGGTGATCGAAGCGAAAGAACTGACCAAGAAATTTGGTGATTTTGCCGCCACCGATCACGTCAACTTTGCCGTTAAACGTGGGGAGATTTTTGGTTTGCTGGGGCCAAACGGCGCGGGCAAATCGACCACCTTTAAGATGATGTGCGGTTTGCTGGTGCCGACTTCCGGCCAGGCGCTGGTGCTGGGGATGGATCTGAAAGAGAGTTCCGGTAAAGCGCGCCAGCATCTCGGCTATATGGCGCAAAAATTTTCGCTCTACGGCAACCTGACGGTCGAACAGAATTTACGCTTTTTCTCTGGTGTATATGGCTTACGCGGTCGGGCGCAGAACGAAAAAATCTCCCGTATGAGCGAGGCATTTGGCCTGAAAAGTATTGCCTCACACGCCACCGATGAACTGCCATTAGGTTTTAAACAGCGGCTGGCGCTGGCCTGTTCGCTGATGCATGAACCGGATATTCTGTTTCTCGACGAACCGACTTCCGGCGTTGACCCCCTCACCCGCCGTGAATTCTGGCTGCACATCAACAGCATGGTAGAGAAAGGCGTCACGGTGATGGTCACCACCCACTTTATGGATGAAGCGGAATATTGCGACCGCATCGGCCTGGTGTACCGCGGGAAATTAATCGCCAGCGGCACGCCGGACGATTTGAAAGCACAGTCGGCTAACGATGAGCAACCCGATCCCACCATGGAGCAAGCCTTTATTCAGTTGATCCACGACTGGGATAAGGAGCATAGCAATGAGTAACCCGATCCTTTCCTGGCGTCGCGTGCGGGCGCTGTGCGTCAAAGAGACGCGGCAGATCGTTCGCGATCCGAGTAGCTGGCTGATTGCGGTAGTGATCCCGCTGTTGCTGCTGTTTATTTTTGGTTACGGCATTAACCTCGACTCCAGCAAGCTGCGGGTCGGGATTTTACTGGAACAGCGTAGCGAAGCGGCGCTGGATTTCACCCACACCATGACCGGTTCGCCCTACATCGACGCCACCATCAGTGATAACCGACAGGAACTGATCGCCAAAATGCAGGCGGGGAAAATTCGCGGTCTGGTGGTTATTCCGGTGGATTTCGCCGAACAGATGGAGCGCGCCAACGCCACCGCACCGATTCAGGTGATCACCGACGGCAGTGAGCCGAATACCGCTAACTTTGTGCAGGGGTATGTCGAAGGGATCTGGCAGATCTGGCAAATGCAGCGAGCGGAGGACAATGGGCAGACTTTTGAACCGCTTATTGATGTACAAACCCGCTACTGGTTTAACCCGGCGGCGATTAGCCAGCACTTTATTATCCCCGGTGCGGTGACCATCATCATGACGGTCATCGGCGCGATTCTCACCTCGCTGGTGGTGGCGCGAGAATGGGAACGCGGCACTATGGAGGCTCTGCTCTCTACGGAGATTACCCGCACGGAACTGCTGCTGTGTAAGCTGATCCCCTATTACTTTCTCGGGATGCTGGCGATGCTGCTGTGTATGCTGGTGTCAGTGTTTATTCTCGGCGTGCCGTATCGCGGGTCGCTGCTGATTCTGTTTTTTATCTCCAGCCTGTTTTTACTCAGTACCCTGGGGATGGGGCTGCTGATTTCCACGATTACCCGCAACCAGTTCAATGCCGCTCAGGTCGCTCTGAACGCGGCTTTTCTGCCGTCGATTATGCTTTCCGGCTTTATTTTTCAGATCGACAGTATGCCCGCGGTGATCCGCGCGGTGACGTACATTATTCCCGCACGTTATTTCGTCAGCACCCTGCAAAGCCTGTTCCTCGCCGGGAATATTCCAGTGGTGCTGGTGGTGAACGTACTGTTTTTGATCGCTTCGGCGGTGATGTTTATCGGCCTGACGTGGCTGAAAACCAAACGTCGGCTGGATTAGGGAGAAGAGCATGTTTCATCGCTTATGGACGTTAATTCGCAAAGAGTTGCAGTCGTTGCTGCGCGAACCACAAACCCGCGCGATTCTGATTTTACCCGTGCTAATTCAGGTGATCCTGTTCCCGTTCGCCGCCACGCTGGAAGTGACTAACGCCACCATCGCCATCTACGATGAAGATAACGGCGAGCATTCGGTGGAACTTACTCAACGTTTTGCCCGCGCCAGCGCCTTTACACATGTGCTGCTGCTGAAAAGCCCACAGGAGATCCGCCCAACTATCGACACACAAAAGGCGTTACTCCTGGTGCGTTTCCCGGCTGACTTCTCGCGCAAACTGGATACCTTCCAGACCGCGCCGTTGCAGTTGATCCTCGACGGGCGTAACTCCAACAGTGCGCAAATTGCCGCCAACTACCTGCAACAGATCGTCAAAAATTATCAGCAGGAGCTGCTGGAAGGAAAACCGAAACCTAACAACAGCGAGCTGGTGGTACGCAACTGGTATAACCCGAATCTCGACTACAAATGGTTTGTGGTGCCGTCGCTGATCGCCATGATCACCACTATCGGCGTAATGATCGTCACTTCACTTTCCGTCGCCCGCGAACGTGAACAAGGTACGCTCGATCAGCTACTGGTTTCGCCGCTCACCACCTGGCAGATCTTCATCGGCAAGGCCGTACCGGCATTAATTGTCGCCACCTTCCAGGCCACCATTGTGCTGGCGATTGGTATCTGGGCGTATCAAATCCCCTTCGCCGGATCGCTGGCGCTGTTCTACTTTACGATGGTGATTTACGGTTTATCGCTGGTGGGATTCGGTCTGTTGATTTCATCACTCTGCTCAACACAACAGCAGGCGTTTATCGGCGTGTTTGTTTTTATGATGCCCGCCATTCTCCTTTCCGGTTACGTTTCTCCGGTGGAAAACATGCCAGTATGGCTGCAAAACCTGACGTGGATTAACCCTATTCGCCACTTTACGGACATTACCAAGCAGATTTATTTGAAGGATGCGAGTCTGGATATTGTGTGGAATAGTTTGTGGCCGCTACTGGTGATAACGGCCACGACAGGGTCAGCGGCGTACGCGATGTTTAGACGTAAGGTGATGTAACTTCTTATCTTTCGCCAGCAAAGACACTACCGCCGGGCCGGCAAGGATTGCCAGCCCTGCAATTGCCAGCAAAAAGTTGTTTTCCAGTACGCGGGACAACAGCCACAGCACAATCAGCGCTGCGCCAAAATACCAGGTCGTGGTCAGCTCTTCCAGCACGTCTGCCACCTCACGCCAGCGTTGCTCGGGGTGGCGCTGAAACACCAGCATCATCACTACCGTGACACAATACAGTGCGCATAATCCCACGCCGACGTGAACCAGAGTCTTACTCATCCAGCCCACCACCAGCAGCGCCACTACCAGTAAATGCAACATAATCTGCCAGCAACTTAGACCCGTTGCGACACGAACACGTTGTTGCCACTTCATGGCTTCTCTCCTGAAGAATTTATCTCTACTT
Source organism: Shigella dysenteriae (assembly GCF_022354085.1). NCBI lineage: Bacteria > Pseudomonadati > Pseudomonadota > Gammaproteobacteria > Enterobacterales > Enterobacteriaceae > Shigella > Shigella dysenteriae. The sequence continues at coordinate 1,600,834 of NZ_CP055055.1, read as the reverse complement.
ACTCAGAGTACCGAACTTTACGGAAAATTCCGTAAGACCGCACCTTTTTGTGACGCCGACTACACTATTTCAATGAGATAAGAGGCAAAGACAGGAAAATTATGCCCGATCAAACACAACAATTTTCGTTCAAGGTGCTCACCATCAATATTCACAAAGGCTTTACCGCGTTTAACCGACGCTTCATTTTGCCGGAACTTCGCGACGCCGTTCGTACCGTCAGCGCCGATATTGTTTGCTTGCAGGAAGTGATGGGCGCGCACGAAGTTCATCCGCTGCATGTGGAAAACTGGCCCGATACCTCGCACTACGAGTTTCTCGCCGACACCATGTGGAGCGATTTTGCCTACGGTCGCAATGCCGTATACCCGGAAGGGCATCACGGTAACGCCGTACTGTCGCGCTATCCCATTGAACATTATGAGAATCGCGATGTTTCGGTCGATGGTGCGGAAAAGCGCGGCGTGCTCTACTGCCGCATTGTGCCGCCGATGACCCGAAAAGCGATTCATGTGATGTGCGTACATCTGGGCCTGCGTGAGGCGCACCGTCAGGCGCAGCTTGCGATGCTCGCCGAATGGGTGAATGAGCTACCGGACGGCGAACCGGTATTGGTGGCGGGTGATTTCAATGACTGGCGGCAAAAAGCTAATCATCCGTTAAAAGTGCAGGCCGGACTGGATGAGATTTTTACCCGCGCCCACGGACGCCCGGCGCGCACGTTTCCGGTGCAATTTCCTCTACTACGACTGGACAGGATCTACGTCAAAAATGCCAGCGCCAGCGCGCCAACCGCGTTGCCGCTGCGGACATGGCGACACCTTTCTGATCATGCCCCTTTAAGTGCGGAGATTCATTTATGAAATGTAGCTGGCGCGAAGGCAATAAGATCCAGTTGCTGGAAAACGGCGAGCAATATTATCCCGCGGTGTTTAAGGCGATTGGCGAGGCGCAAGAACGCATCATTCTTGAAACGTTTATCTGGTTTGAGGATGACGTCGGCAAACAGCTGCATGCGGCGCTACTGGCAGCAGCACAACGCGGGGTTAAAGCGGAAGTCTTGCTGGATGGCTACGGTTCGCCGGATCTCAGCGATGAGTTTGTCAATGAACTGACGGCAGCTGGCGTGGTATTTCGCTACTACGATCCCCGCCCTCGCCTTTTTGGTATGCGCACCAATGTGTTTCGCCGGATGCATCGCAAAATTGTGGTGATCGACGCGCGTATCGCCTTTATTGGCGGGCTGAATTACTCCGCCGAGCATATGTCCAGCTACGGTCCAGAGGCCAAACAGGATTACGCGGTACGCCTTGAAGGGCCGATTGTTGAAGATATCCTCCAGTTTGAACTGGAAAATCTGCCAGGACAAAGCGCGGCCCGACGCTGGTGGCGACGTCATCACAAAGCGGAAGAAAATCGCCAGCCGGGAGAAGCGCAGGTATTGCTGGTATGGCGCGATAACGAAGAACATCGCGATGATATAGAACGCCACTATCTGAAAATGCTCACTCAGGCGCGGCGGGAAGTCATTATCGCCAACGCCTACTTCTTCCCCGGCTATCGATTTTTACACGCCTTGCGTAAAGCGGCACGGCGCGGGGTGCGGATCAAACTGATCATTCAGGGCGAACCGGATATGCCGATTGTCAGAGTCGGTGCGCGCTTGCTGTATAACTATCTGGTTAAAGGCGGCGTTCAGGTATTTGAGTACCGCCGCCGCCCGCTCCACGGCAAAGTGGCATTGATGGACGATCACTGGGCGACAGTAGGGTCCAGTAATCTCGATCCGCTCAGTTTGTCACTGAATCTCGAAGCTAATGTCATCATCCACGATCGTCATTTTAACCAGACGCTGCGCGATAATCTGAACGGCATTATCGCCGCAGATTGTCAGCAGGTCGATGAGACCATGCTGCCGAAACGCACCTGGTGGAACCTAACCAAAAGCGTGCTGGCGTTCCACTTTTTACGCCACTTCCCGGCGCTGGTTGGCTGGCTTCCGGCACACACGCCACGTCTGGCGCAGGTTGATCCCCCCGCACAACCGACAATGGAAACGCAGGATCGGGTAGAAACTGAAAACACGGGGGTAAAACCCTGATGAGTAAATCACACCCGCGCTGGCGCTTAGCAAAGAAGATCCTCACCTGGCTGTTTTTTATCGCGGTGATTGTGTTGCTGGTGGTCTACGCCAAAAAAGTGGACTGGGAAGAGGTCTGGAAGGTCATCCGCGACTACAATCGCGTTGCGCTGCTTAGTGCGGTCGGGCTGGTGGTCGTCAGCTATCTGATTTACGGCTGCTATGACCTGCTCGCCCGCTTTTACTGCGGTCACAAACTGGCGAAGCGCCAGGTGATGCTGGTGTCGTTTATCTGCTACGCCTTCAACCTGACACTCAGTACCTGGGTCGGCGGCATTGGTATGCGCTATCGTTTGTACTCTCGTCTGGGGTTGCCCGGTAGCACTATTACGCGGATTTTCTCGCTCAGTATTACCACCAACTGGCTGGGCTATATTTTGCTGGCGGGGATTATCTTTACCGCAGGCGTGGTGGAGCTACCGGATCACTGGTATGTCGATCAAACCACACTGCGCATTCTCGGCATTGGCTTACTGATGATTATCGCGGTTTATTTGTGGTTTTGCGCTTTCGCGAAGCACCGCCATATGACCATCAAAGGGCAAAAGCTGGTGCTGCCCTCATGGAAATTCGCCCTCGCCCAGATGTTGATTTCCAGTGTTAACTGGATGGTCATGGGAGCGATTATCTGGCTGTTACTTGGTCAAAGCGTGAACTATTTCTTTGTACTGGGCGTGTTGCTGGTTAGTAGTATTGCAGGCGTCATCGTGCATATTCCGGCGGGGATTGGTGTGCTGGAAGCGGTATTTATCGCATTACTGGCAGGGGAGAATACATCCAAAGGCACAATTATCGCCGCCCTGCTCGCTTATCGCGTCCTGTATTACTTTATCCCGCTGCTGCTGGCGCTGATCTGTTACCTGCTACTGGAAAGCCAGGCGAAGAAGCTACGGGCGAAAAATGAAGCGGCGATGTGAAGTTCAGTTAAGTTCTTTAGTATGTGCATTTACGACTAATGAAAAAAACGCGTATGCCTTTGCCAGACAAGCGTTATAGCTATCGCGGCAAGTATCCCAAAGAAGCCGATAAAATAGTAATAGAGTGTTAATGCACCTATAAAAGCGCAACGAACCGGACTCCACAACTCTTCACTATGGCATTTCCCCGCCAGTTCAAGGAGCTTATTTCGTCCATGCGAGATAATGCCTGACCATAACACAATCATTAAGCAACTTATTACCCAAATAGGCCGTTCACTCATTAATGCCGCATTCACGATGATTACCAGGGCCAACCCTGTCAACGTCATCATAATGATAAAACGGTGAGAACCAGGATCAACATTAAATAATAAACCGGCCAGCATACTGATTAAAAACATCGCGCCCGCAGTGCTGAACACGATGATAATGGCATATACAGGAACTAAACTTGCAACGACAATCGCCACCAAAGAGAGTAAAAACAGATATATTACGCCTGCGATGGCGGCATTTATCTTGTTGATATCCTTACTTAAGCCATACATACAAAGTAATAATAACCCTATGGCGACATACATTGGTGGTGAATCATATTTGGTTGCCGTAATTTCGAGATACTTAGCACCTCAGGCCAGCCCTGCGGTTGCCACCAAACCTAAAGCGGTAATGAGCCATATACCGTTTAATATCCTGGTCTCGTGCTGAAAATCTAATTTATTGCTGTTTTGCAAGTATGATTCCATTCTTTTAGTTGTCCTTATAGAAAAATATTAATATTCATCATGAATAAATTTAAACCCACGCATACAAAATACTTTTGTATTTATGGATACGGAAAACTCTTCCGCTCGGCCATAAGGCGTATTTTATACCTGGTACTTGTTAAGTGTCGTTTTTAGTAAGAAAAAAAATCCCGACACATGGCCGGGATATTGATGGTGAAAAAAGAATTAACGACGATTGCCAAAAATTCGCAGCAACATCAGGAACAGGTTGATGAAGTCCAGATACAAGGTTAACGCGCCAAGAATGGAATATTTACGCAGGTTAGAGCTGTCGCGGGTATCAATCTGCTCACCCATGTTTTTCAGTTTCTGGGTGTCGTATGCGGTCAGCCCCACAAAAACAATCACACCGATATAGGTGACGGCCCACATCAATGCTTCGCTTTTCAGCCAGAAGTTGACCAGCGATGCCAGCACAATGCCGATTAACGCCATAAACAGCATATTGCCAAAGCCACTTAAATCGCGCTTCGTGGTGTAACCGTACAGGCTCATTGCGCCGAACATCCCGGCAGTAACGACGAAGGTACTGGCGATAGAAGCAGCGGTATAAACAATGAAAATACTGGAAAGCGTAAGACCCGTCAGCGCCGAATAAAGCATAAAGAGCATCGTCGTTACACCTGCGCTCAGCTTTTGAATCATCGCTGATAACACAATAACCAATGCTAATTGCGCGATGATCAGACCGATTAAAAAGACACGGTTAGTGAACAACAGCTCCATCACGGCCGCGGAATTAGCCGCATACCAGGCAACAAATGCGGTCAGCAACAAGCCAACGGTCATCCAGCCATAGACTTGCGCCATATAAGTCTGCAAGCCAGCCCGGGGTTGTACAATTGAATCAGAACGTGGGAATCTGTCCATGACGATCTCCTGAAGATATAAGGAATATCTTAAGGATACTGCAAAATGATGAGGCTGTGCATCGACGCAGCGTAAACGCATGTACTGAGCGGCAAAATTGCCGGATGCAGCGGTGCCTTATCCGGCTAAAAAAAACTACCAGCGTTTTGCTGCCTGCTGATCGCTCTCCCGAGCTTCGACCCAGCGGTCGCCTTCAGGCGTGGCTTCGCGCTTCCAGAACGGTGCGCGGGTTTTGAGATAATCCATAATAAACTGCCCGGCTTCAAACGCACTGTTGCGATGCGCACTGGTGACACCGACAAAAACGATTTCATCGCCCGGCCATAATTCCCCGATGCGGTGAATCACCGTGACGCGCCCAAGCGGCCATCGGTTACGCGCTTCATCGACAATTTCTGCCAGTGCTTTTTCAGTCATCCCCGGATAGTGTTCGAGGGTTAATGCTTTGACGCTGTCGCCCAGGTTATGGTTGCGCACCTTACCGGTAAAGGTGACTACCGCACCGTCTTCGTCACGCTCCGCCAGCCACGGGTACTCTTCTCCTACGCTGAACGGCTGCGGACCAACAACAATTTTGGTTTCTGCCATCTTAACCTCCGGTTACCGGCGGGAAGAAAGCTACTTCGTCGCCGTCAGTCAGCGGATGGTCAAAACTCACCAGCGTCTGGTTGACGGCAGCCAGTAATTTGCCATCTTCCAGCGCCAGCGCCCAGCGATTGCTCTGCGCAGCCAGGTGTTGGCGTAACGCTTCAACGGTTGGGAAATCCGCAGCCACTTCGGTTGCATCTGTTCCTACCAACTCGCGCACCTGGGCGAAAAAAAGAACTTTAATCATCCGCTTCCACCTTAAAGTCACCCGACTTGCCGCCGCTCTTCGCCAGCAAACGTACCGGACCAATCACCATATCTTTTTGCACCGCTTTGCACATGTCATAAATGGTCAGCGCCGCCACGGAGGCCGCGGTTAACGCTTCCATTTCGACACCGGTTTTCCCGGTCAGGCGGCATAAGGTTTCTATACGCACCCGATTGTGCTCCGGCTCGGCCTGTAAATTGACTTCAACTTTGCTGAGCATCAGCGGATGACACAGCGGGATCAGATCCCAGGTGCGTTTTGCCGCCTGAATACCGGCAATACGCGCAGTGGCAAATACGTCGCCTTTGTGGTGGCGACCATCAATAATCATCGCCAGCGTCTCGCTGCGCATGGTGACAAAGGCTTCGGCGCGCGCTTCACGCACGGTTTCCGCTTTGGCGGAGACATCCACCATGTGCGCTTCGCCAGCGGCGTTGATATGGGTCAGTTGCGACATACTTATTTCTTCAAATGTGGATGGAAATTACACGGACGCGTACGGGCATCCAGCTGCGGCGCGATGATATTTTCCCATGCGGTACGGCACGCTTTGGTCGAACCCGGCATTGCGAAAATCAGCGTTTTGTTAGCGACGCCCGCTACCGCACGAGATTGCAACGTGGAAGTGCCAATCTCTTCAAACGACAACATACGGAACACTTCACCAAAACCTTCAACTTCACGGTCGAACAACGGCAGCAATGCTTCGGGAGCCTGATCACCTTCCGTCAGGCCAGTACCACCCGTAATCAACACCACTTGTACATCGTCGCTGGCGATCCACGCAGATACCTGAGCGCGAATAGCGTAGCGGTTTTCTTTCACAATGGCTTTATCGACAACGTGATGGCCCGCTTCTTGCGCCGAATCGCGCAGATAGTGACCGGAGGTATCGTCTTCTTCACCGCGACGATTAGAAACCGTAAGAATAGCAATACGGGTCGGGATAAATTCAGTGCTTACCTGACTCATCTGATCTCTCCTTTTGACGTTTTAGCCGCCAATGTACGATAAGTTTTGCGTAATACCGGTGTTGTTTTGATGCAGGAAATGGGTCTGTTTCTTCTCCCGCAGCGCCGCTGAAATACGCGCTTCCAGCGCCTGTTGCTGGGTATCGTCTTCCAGCAGATCGCGCAGGTTAACGCCGCCTTCACCAAACAGGCAGAGATGGAGTTTACCAATGGAGGAAACGCGCAGGCGGTTGCAAGTGGCGCAGAAGTCTTTTTCATACGGCATGATAAGGCCAATCTCTCCGGCGTAATCCGGATGACAAAAGACTTGCGCGGGACCGTCGCTGCGTTGACGTAATTGGTGGATCCAGCCGCGACGCAGTAGCTCGTCACGCAGAACCTGACCAGAGATGTGATGCTTACGGAAAAGCTCGCTGCCCTCGCCCGTTTCCATCAGTTCGATGAAACGCAGCTGGATAGGGCGATACTGGATCCAGTTCAGAAAGGTGTCGAGCTGGTGATGATTCACATCACGCATCAGCACGGTATTGACTTTGACCTTCTCAAAACCGGCCTCAAATGCAGCATCGATCCCTGCCATCACCTGATTGAATTTATCCTGGCCGGTAATGGCATGAAACTGGCGGGCGTCCAGACTGTCGACGCTGACGTTAATGCCAGTAAGTCCCGCATCGCGCCAGTTCGCCACATCGCGTTCCAGACGGTAACCATTGGTGGTGACAGCAATCTGGCGAATAGCGTCGTTTTCTCGCACAGCGGCGATGATATCGGTAAAGTCGCGGCGTAAAGACGGCTCACCGCCTGTCAGGCGCACTTTTTCGGTGCCCAGACTGGCGAAGGCGCGCGTAACCCGGCGAATTTCATCGACGGTCAGAAAGCCTTTATTGGTGACGCCGCTCGGTTTGTAGCCATCCGGCAGGCAGTAGGTGCAACGAAAGTTACACACATCGGTAATCGACAGGCGCAAGTAGTAAAACTTACGCGCAAATGCATCAGTCAGTTGTGAAGCCATGTACACCTTTCCAGATACGGGAGGCGAAGTCATTTCTTCCTTCGCCCTGGTGGCAATCTTTACGAGCATTGTCACGGCCAAAGCACCGTATCAGTTGACCCAGGTGCAGAGGCTAGAGTGTTTAGTGGTTAAGCCGATACTAGCGTGTAAATGAGATTTTTACCATCTACACTTTTGCTATGTAATCATGTATATAGCGTCATGATCGTGCTATTTCGCTACAGAATAAGGGAAAATGGCGGTTTTACTTTGATATACATCATCAGGGAGGCATAGCGTGCATCGTCCTTTAGAGGTAGAAGAAAATAGTTTGTATCCTCAATATTGGCAGGTTAATTGCTGTTTCCCCGCAATTTGCGCTACTGTAGCGCGGATAATCTGACTCCAGGAAACTATATGCGCAATCGTACGCTGGCTGATCTTGATCGTGTCGTTGCTCTCGGCGGAGGGCATGGACTGGGACGCGTTCTCTCATCACTTTCGTCTTTGGGTTCTCGTTTAACGGGTATCGTCACCACCACGGATAATGGTGGCTCGACGGGGCGTATTCGCCGTTCAGAAGGCGGCATTGCCTGGGGCGATATGCGCAACTGCCTTAACCAGCTGATAACTGAACCCAGCGTCGCTTCCGCAATGTTTGAATATCGTTTCGGCGGTAATGGCGAACTTTCCGGGCACAACCTTGGAAACCTGATGTTGAAGGCACTGGATCACCTTAGCGTGCGGCCTCTTGAAGCGATTAATCTGATTCGCAATCTGCTGAAAGTGGACGCACATTTGATTCCGATGTCGGAGCATCCCGTTGATCTGATGGCGATTGACGATCAGGGGCATGAAGTTTACGGCGAGGTCAATATCGACCAGTTAACTACGCCGATTCAAGAGTTATTGTTAACGCCTAATGTACCCGCAACGCGTGAGGCGGTTCACGCTATCAATGAAGCGGATCTCATCATTATTGGGCCTGGCAGTTTTTATACCAGCCTGATGCCAATTCTGCTGCTGAAGGAAATCGCACAGGCATTACGCCGCACGCCAGCGCCGATGGTCTATATCGGCAATCTGGGGCGTGAGTTGAGTTTACCTGCGGCTAATCTGAAGCTGGAAAGCAAGCTGGCAATTATGGAGCAGTATGTTGGTAAAAAGGTCATTGATGCGGTCATCGTCGGGCCAAAAGTGGATGTCTCGGCGGTGAAAGAGCGGATTGTGATTCAGGAGGTGCTGGAGGCCAGCGATATTCCGTATCGTCATGACCGCCAGTTGTTGCATAACGCACTGGAAAAGGCGTTACAGGCTTTAGGTTAACGGAAATCCGAAGGAAAATTCCGGCTTCCTATTGAAGACAAAGTGCGCGTTGTTTATGCCGGATGCGGCGTGAACGCCTTATCCGGCCTACAAACCGCGCTAATTCAATGTATTGCAGAATCATGTAGGCCTGATAAGCGTAGCACATCAGGCAATTTTGCTTTTGTCATCTGTCTTCTTCGTTATCCTGTCACGAGGCCGCGATAAACAATTCACGCAACTGATGCAACTGGTCACGAATTTGTGCCGCTTCTTCGAACTCCAGATTTTGCGCGTGTTGCATCATCAACCCTTCCAGTTCATGGATCTTCTGCTGCAACGCTTTAGGCGACATATCCATCGGCACATTATCCGGCTCAACAATCGGGCGCGATTTTCCTCTGCCCTTCGCTTTGGTTTTAGCAATGTTCTGCCCCAACGCCAGGATATCGACCACTTTCTTGTTCAAGCCTTGCGGCGTAATGCCGTGTTCCTCGTTGTACTTCTGCTGTTTCTCGCGGCGACGTTCGGTTTCGCCAATCGCTTTCGCCATTGATGGGGTGATCTTATCGCCGTAGAGAATCGCTTTACCGTTAACGTTACGTGCCGCACGACCAATGGTCTGGATCAACGAACGTTCGGAACGCAGGAAGCCTTCTTTGTCAGCGTCGAGGATCGCCACCAGCGAAACCTCCGGCATATCCAGACCTTCGCGCAGTAAGTTGATCCCCACCAGCACGTCGAACTCACCCAGACGCAAGTCGCGGATAATCTCCATACGTTCGACGGTGTCGATATCCGAGTGAAGATAACGCACGCGCTCGCCATGTTCTTCGAGATATTCGGTGAGATCTTCCGCCATCCGCTTGGTCAGTGTGGTGACCAGTACGCGTTCGTTAATTGCCGCTCGCTGACGAATCTCCGAAAGAAGATCATCAACCTGTGTCGCCACTGGCCGCACTTCGATAATCGGATCAAGCAATCCGGTTGGACGCACCACCTGATCCACCACATCGCCGCCGGATTTTTCCAGCTCATAATTACCTGGCGTCGCCGAAACATAGATGGTTTGCGGCGCTAATGCTTCGAACTCTTCAAATTTCAGCGGACGGTTATCCAGCGCTGATGGCAGGCGGAAGCCGTATTCCACCAGTGTCTCTTTACGCGCCCGGTCACCGCGATACATGCCGCCAATTTGTGGAATGGTGACGTGAGATTCATCGACCACCAGCAGCCCATCGGCAGGCAGGTAATCAAACAGCGTCGGCGGTGGCTCACCCGGTCCACGACCAGAGAGGAAGCGCGAGTAGTTTTCAATCCCCGAACAGTAGCCCAGCTCGTTCATCATCTCCAGATCAAACTGGGTACGCTGGGTCAGCCGCTGCTCTTCCAGCAGTTTGTTGTTTTCCAATAGCACTTTGCGTCTGGCGGCCAGCTCTTCTTTGATCTCCTCCATCGCCTGTACGATGCGCTCGCGCGGTGTGACGTAGTGCGTTTTCGGGTAGATGGTAAAACGTGGAATGGTGGAAACAATCTGCCCGGTTAGCGGGTCAAATAACGACAATCGTTCCACTTCCTCGTCAAACAGTTCCACGCGAAGTGCAATGTCATCCGATTCTGCCGGGAAGATATCAATCACCTCGCCACGAACACGGAAAGTACCACGCTGGAATGCTTGATCATTACGAGCGTATTGCAGCTCCGCCAGTCGGCGCAGAATCGCGCGCTGATCGATAATCATACCGACCGTGAGATGGAGCATCATCTTGAGATATAAATCAGGATCGCCCAGACCATAAATCGCGGAAACAGACGCGACCACAACCACATCACGCCGCTCCAGCATCGCTTTGGTGGCGGACAAACGCATCTGTTCGATATGTTCGTTTACCGAGGCATCTTTCTCAATGAAGGTGTCGGAACTCGGTACATAGGCTTCTGGCTGATAGTAGTCGTAGTAGGAGACGAAATATTCCACCGCGTTTTCCGGGAAGAACTCTTTCATTTCGCCATACAGCTGGGCCGCCAGCGTTTTGTTGGGCGCAAGTACCATGGTAGGGCGCTGAAGGTCAGCAATGACATTGGCAATGGTGAAGGTTTTCCCGGAACCAGTCACACCAAGTAACGTCTGGTGCGCCAGGCCATCTTCCAGCCCCTCTTCGAGACGTCGAATCGCCTCTGGCTGATCGCCAGAAGGTTTAAAAGCGGAATTCAGTTTGAACGGTTTACTCATGAGTCGCTACCTGAAGGAGTTGGGCGGGCAGGTATGTAATTTTACTCGTCGTACTTAATTATGCCAACAAATTATACTGGATAAAAAAACAGTTCATCACCATAATATTTCTGTTACAGCGTAAACTCCGCTGTCAATCATGAGCAAAATTTACTCTGTGGCGAGATAAAACTCGGACCTTACCGGGTTATCCCCAAAGCAACGGCTTTTTTAACATTTGTCAAGATGAGTGATGTCAGTTTTATGGCAAGAGATGCCTGTTCAGTGACTGCCATTGCAATTATCTAACCAGTTAAAAAATAAAAGATATTTCTTTGAGCCGTCTTTAACGCCAATTCGCGTGCAAGCCGCGTATTCTCTCGCTTGCCTCGTGTTTTCTAACTCTAATACACATGGTTATCCACAGGAATAGTGGATAACTGTCTGCAGCCCCTATCCCCCGCCGCCTGGGCAATTCCCACATTCGCCGCATGATGCGGAAGTAAAATTTTTTTCGTGATTATTTTAGAATTTAATTGGTTAAATTGCAGTCAATCGAAGACGCGATCTCGCTCGCAATTTAACCAAATACAGGATAGCTACAACAAGGCAAGGTCTATGTACTTTCCGGTTGCCGCATTTTCTGGATTTTCTGCAAGCCAGGGGATCTCTCCCAGCAGCGGCGCGGGAATCATGCGGGTGAGCGTGGTCATATATTCAGCGTGACGTTTTCCCGGAGGCGTGACATCGTTCGCCACCCAACCCGCCAGAGTCAGCCCGGCGTGTTGTATCGCCTGTGCCGTCAACATCGCGTGATTAATACAGCCAAGTTTCACGCCAACCACCAGTATTACCGGCAGTTGTTCCTGTGTTACCCAATCCGCAAAAGTGAAAGTGTCAGAAAGGGGCGTAAACCAGCCGCCAGCGCCTTCCACTAACACCCAGTCAGCCTGTTGTTCAAGCGCGCGTAATCCGGCGCTCATTACCGATGATTCTATCGGCCTGCCCTCTTGCGCGCTGATGATGTGCGGTGAGGTGGGTTCTGCGAAGGTGTAAGGATTTACCGTTGCGTAATCCAGCTGCAGGCTGCTGTTGCGCTGTAACGCCAGCGCGTCACTATTACGTAAACCCTCCGGGGTCTTTTCGCTGCCAGAGGCGACCGGTTTATAACCTGCCGTCCGATAGCCTGCTGCCTTTGCGGCTTGTAAAAGTGCACAACTGGCGACAGTTTTCCCCACTTCGGTATCCGTTCCGGTGACAAAATAACGTTTACTCACGAACAATCACTCCCAAAAAAAGATGATACGTCAGAGGATATCGCCCCTGTTGTTGCGGCCAGGCCAGTTGCAATCGCTGCAACTGTGAACGCGTTAATATTCGCTGGTCGCGCCCTTCATGAAGATGCGTGGCACCGATGCCTTTCAGCGAACGCATGGCACTGAGCGCATCATCAAACCATAGTGTGATGGGCTGAATACGATGTTGATAATGCACGCCGTTCAGCGACTGTTCGATTTCATCTGGCGGTAAAAAGCGATTAGCATGCGGGCGCTCGTCCACCGCCTGCCACGCCTGATGCAGTTCGGGTAACGATCCCTGCACCAGCGTGGTAAACGCGACCACGCCTCCGGGGTGCACCACCCGATACAGCTCGCGGAGTGCCGTGGATAAATTACCGCACCACTGCACCGCGAGATTGCTCCATGCAAGATCGAACGTCGCAGTCGCTAACGGCAGGGATTCGATATCTCCCGCCAGATAATGGTCTGCTGCATCCTTCTGGCGTGCCTGAATAAGCATTGGCGGCGAGAGATCTAACGCCGTCACCTGCACGTGACGTTCCCGCCAATGACGGCTCATCCAGCCAGGTCCACAACCCGCATCCAGTACGTGGGTGTATTTACGCTGTGGGAGCATTGCCAGTAAGACGTCAGCACTCTGGCGCTGTAACTCTGCGTGTTGCTCATAGTGCGCGGCTGCCCGACCAAATGCCGCTGCAATGGCTTGTTTATTAACCGTTGCCATGCAGCACCTCCAGCAGACGGTCGATATCCTGCATTTCATGCGCGGAGGTTAGTGTTAAGCGCAGTCGCGCAGTACCAGCGGGTACGGTTGGCGGGCGAATCGCCGTGACCCAGCAGCCTTGCTGGCGCAGTTTTTCTGCCAGTTGTAACGCACGGCTGTTATCACCGACGATCAATGGCTGGATGGCGCTGCATGAATCAGCAAGCGTAAACGGCAAATCCTGTACTCCGGCACGAAAACGCGTAATGAGTGCCGCCAGTTTTTCGCGCCGTGCATCACCCTCATCACTGCGAATGACCGCCAGTGACGCACGTAATGCCTGCGCCTGAGCGGGCGGCATACTGGTGCTGTAGATAAGATGGCGGGCGAATTGCAGCAGATAATCCGCCACCGTACTGGAGCAAAGCACCGCTGCCCCGCTGACGCCAAATCCTTTGCCAAAAGTCACTACCAGCAATTCTGGTTTTACCTTTTGCAACCAGCAGGTGCCGCGCCCCTGCTCCCCGATAACGCCCGTGCCGTGGGCATCATCGACCATCAACCAGCCATTGTGCTGTTGCGTTACCTGCTGGATTTCCGCCAGTGGCGCACTATCGCCGTCCATGCTGAACACGCCTTCTGTCACCACCAGTTGCTGCCCCGGACAGGGGGAAGCAAGCAGTCGCGCCAGATGAGCGACATCGTTATGGATAAAACGGCGAAGCTGCGACGGGCTTAAACTGGCAGCCTCCAGCAATGAGGCATGGCTAAGCCGGTCGGCAACAATACGGTCCTCTTTCGCCATCATCGCGGCAATGACCGCCTGATTAGCGGCAAAACCAGAGATAAACAGCAGTGCCCGTGAATAGCCCAGCCACTCGGCCAGTTCTTCTTCCAGCGCCTGATGCGCCACGCTATAACCGCTGACGTGACCGGAACCGCCGCTACCGACGCCAAATTGCTCCGCACTCTGCTTCCAGGCACGGATAATTTGCGGATGATGGCTTAAACCTAAATAATCGTTACTGGAAAAGTTCAGATACTGGCGATCGTCCGCCACCAGCCAGCGTCCGGCTCCTTGCGCCACTGGATAACGGCGACGCAGGGCATCGGCAGCACGCCGCGCATCGAGCGCCGCGTTGATTTTATCCTGCCAGCTCATAGTGCTGCCGCGTTGTAATATTCGTCAGTGTCCGGGGTCATCAGTGCCTGTTCCAGACGCTGCTGTTGTTCGTTATCGCCCGCCAGCACGGCAGTTTGCTGCGGATTTAGCCCCAGTTTGCGAAACAGTTGCAGGTCTTTATCTTCTTCCGGATTCGGCGTGGTTAGCAGTTTGCAACCGTAGAAAATCGAGTTTGCGCCAGCCATAAAGCACATTGCCTGAGTCTGTTCATTCATCTGCTCACGTCCGGCAGAAAGGCGCACGTAAGAGGTCGGCATCATGATCCGCGCTACTGCAATGGTGCGAATAAAATCAAAGGCATCGACATCATCGTTATCTGCCAGTGGAGTACCTTTCACCTTCACCAGCATGTTGATTGGCACGCTTTCCGGCGACGTCGGCAGGTTTGCCAGTTGCAGTAATAATCCGGCGCGATCTTTTACCGTTTCGCCTAAACCCACAATGCCACCTGAGCAGACTTTGATCCCGGCATCGCGCACTTTTTCCAGCGTATCAAGGCGTTCCTGATAAGTACGTGTGGTGATGATATTGCCGTAAAACTCCGGCGAGGTGTCGAGGTTATGGTTGTAGTAATCCAGCCCGGCATTCGCAAGGCGCTGCGCCTGAGATTCACTCAACGTACCCAGCGTCATACACGCCTCCAGCCCCATCGCTTTTACTCCCTGCACCATTTGTTCCAGGTATGGCATATCGCGTTCGTGGGGATTCTTCCACGCCGCGCCCATACAGAAGCGCGTCGATCCTGCCGCTTTCGCTTTGCGCGCCGACTCCAGCACCTGTTCAACTTCCATCAACCGCTCGGCTTCCAGCCCGGTTTTGTAGCGCGAGCTTTGCGGGCAGTATTTGCAATCTTCCGGACAAGCTCCGGTCTTAATCGACAGCAACGTGCTGACCTGCACCTGACGAGGATCGAAATGCTGGCGATGCACCTGCTGCGCTTCAAACAGCAGATCCAGCAACGGTTTTTCAAATAATTCTGTGACTTGCGACAATGTCCAGCGTGGGCGGTGAGCCATGGGGCTTCTCCAAAACGTGTTTTTTGTTGTTAATTCGGTGTAGACTCGTAAACCTAAATCTTTTCAATTTGGTTTACAAGTCGATTATGACAACGGACGATCTTGCCTTTGACCAACGCCATATCTGGCACCCATACACATCCATGACCTCCCCGCTACCGGTTTATCCGGTGGCGAGCGCCGAAGGTTGCGAGCTAATTTTGTCTGACGGCAGACGCCTGGTTGACGGTATGTCGTCCTGGTGGGCGGCGATCCACGGTTACAATCACCCGCAGCTTAATGCGGCGATGAAGTCGCAAATTGATGCCATGTCGCATGTGATGTTTGGCGGTATCACCCATGCGCCAGCCATTGAGCTGTGCCGCAAACTGGTGGCGATGACGCCGCAACCGCTGGAATGCGTTTTTCTCGCGGACTCCGGCTCCGTAGCGGTGGAAGTGGCGATGAAAATGGCGTTGCAGTACTGGCAGGCCAAAGGCGAAGCGCGCCAGCGTTTTCTGACCTTCCGCAATGGTTATCATGGCGATACCTTTGGCGCGATGTCGGTGTGCGATCCGGACAACTCAATGCACAGCCTGTGGAAAGGCTATCTGCCAGAAAACTTGTTTGCTCCCGCCCCGCAAAGCCGCATGGATGGTGAATGGGATGAGCGCGATATGGTGGGCTTTGCCCGCCTGATGGCGGCGCATCGTCATGAAATCGCGGCGGTGATCATTGAACCGATTGTCCAGGGCGCAGGCGGGATGCGCATCTACCATCCGGAATGGTTAAAACGAATCCGCAAAATGTGCGATCGCGAAGGTATCTTGCTGATTGCCGACGAGATCGCCACCGGATTTGGTCGTACCGGCAAACTGTTTGCCTGTGAATATGCAGAAATCGCGCCGGACATTTTGTGCCTCGGTAAAGCCTTAACTGGCGGCACAATGACCCTTTCCGCCACACTCACCACGCGCGAGGTTGCAGAAACCATCAGTAACGGTGAAGCCGGCTGCTTTATGCACGGGCCAACTTTTATGGGTAATCCGCTGGCCTGCGCGGCAGCTAACGCCAGCCTGGCGATTCTCGAATCTGGCGACTGGCAGCAACAGGTAGCGGCTATTGAAGCACAGCTACGCGAGCAACTGGCACCAGCCCGTGATGCCGAAATGGTTGCCGATGTGCGCGTACTGGGGGCAATCGGTGTGGTCGAAACCACTCGTCCGGTGAATATGGCGGCGCTGCAAAAATTCTTTGTCGAACAGGGTGTCTGGATCCGGCCTTTTGGCAAACTGATTTACCTGATGCCGCCCTATATTATTCTCCCGCAACAGTTGCAGCGTCTGACCGCAGCGGTTAACCGCGCGGTACAGGATGAAACATTTTTTTGCCAATAACGGGAAGTCAGCGTGAGGGTTTCTGGCTACACTTTCTGCAAACTAGAAAGGAGGGTTCATGAAACTCATCAGTAACGATCTGCGCGATGGCGATAAGTTGCCGCATCGTCATGTCTTTAACGGCATGGGTTACGATGGCGATAATATTTCACCGCATCTGGCGTGGGATGATGTTCCTGCGGGAACGAAAAGTTTTGTTGTCACCTGCTACGACCCGGATGCGCCAACCGGCTCCGGCTGGTGGCACTGGGTAGTTGTTAATTTACCCGCTGATACCCGCGTATTACCGCAAGGGTTTGGCTCTGGTCTGGTAGCAATGCCAGACGGCGTTTTGCAGACGCGTACCGATTTTGGTAAAACCGGATACGATGGCGCAGCGCCGCCGAAAGGCGAAACCCATCGCTACATTTTTACCGTTCACGCGCTGGATGTAGAGCGTATTGATGTCGATGAAGGAGCCAGCGGCGCGATGGTCGGGTTTAACGTTCATTTCCACTCTCTGGCAAGCGCATCGATTACCGCGATGTTTAGTTAATCACTCTGCCAGATGGCGCAATGCTATCTGGTATCACTTAAAGGTATTAAAAACAACTTTTTGTCTTTTTACCTTCCCGTTTCGCTCAAGTTAGTATAAAAAAGCTGAACGTGAAACATTAAAAACCATTAATATCAATGTGTTATAATATCTTTAGTCTAAAAAATAGACTACATGATGCTACAAAACACAACATATCCAGTCACTATGAATCAACTACTTAGATAGTATTAGTGACCTGAGACAGAGCATTAGCGCAAGGTGATTTTTGTCTTCTTGCGCTAATTTTTTGTTATCAAACATGTCGCACTCCAGAGAAGCACAAAGCCTTGCAATACAGTGCAAAGCCTTGTGTGTCTCAGTTTTGTCCTGTGTGCCAGATATTGAATGGCCTACGCCTCCGGCAGTTCAGGCCAGATGACATCCGGCGCGGTGCTGGTATCTGTTGCCGTCACCGCGTCAATGTAATCCAGCACAGCGTTAAGGCGGGTTGTTTCTGCCTGCGTCAGTTTACGTCCGGCCTGCAATTTCAGCTGAATCAGACTGATGGAGGCCATTGCAGTATCAATCAGCGACTGGCGCTGTGCTTCTGCTGCATCTACTGCTGCGCCGTGCTGTGCCTCGGTATCCGTCACCCATTTCTCACCATCCCATTTATCGAATGGCGTTAACGGGGCGATAGTGGTTGTATTTTCAGGGTAATCACCCAGAGCTGTGATTTCTTTCGATTCTCCTGTTTCGGTGCTATAGATGATTTCACCGCGATGGTCTGGCACATATTCCCATGAGTTAAAATCTGCAGAACGGCAGATTGCATAACCAGCTTTATGTGTAACTGGTGCATCTAAACAAGAACATGCCGGGATACCGACGCCAACGGCAAGATATTCTGTTGATGATGAAATGTATTCCCGTGTCGTGTTGTCATAGTTATAGACGGTAATATCACCCGCTACTGTGGCAATAAATTCACTGTTTAATACGGCGTTATCCATTATGCAGCCCTCACGATATAGTTAAATGCGATGTTGCGTGGGCGTGTTTCGCTCCCGCCATATGATGATGTAGATCCCGAATATGCCCGGTGTCCCGCAGCCGTCGTATTAGCCCAGGAAGGACCGCTAGAAGTATAGATGACCCCATTGTAATCATGGCCGTGTGCCTCAATGCTCCCGTCCTGAGCAGACAGGAGAGTCCGTCCTGAATCAATTCCTCTTCCATCATCCCACCCACGAATGAATTCGCCGCGTAAATCTGGCAATTTATTTGTCGGATAAACTTTTGCCAGTTCCGGATACTCTTCGGCAGAAAAAGCTGCACCGTTGCATTTCAGCCAGCCTGTTGGCGGTGTGACTGAAGGCCACGGAACAGGCACACCTACGGGTAATGCAGAGCCTTCTCCCAAACCAAGGTTTTCGAGAGCCGTTTGCACAGTGCCATCCGATTTGATATCGCCAAATGGATTTTTGCGACTCAGGTATTCAACAGCAAACCCCGATCCCAGCAATTCAACAAAACCGGGCAGATCACCATTATCAAGCACATCCCGTTGCGTTTTATCACTTACAAACTGGGCCAGAGCTGCAGCAATAAAGCTGGCCTGCCGAATAACCTTATTGACTTGCGCACTGGAGGCTTTCCCTGCTGTAAATCCGGATAAAAGCGCAGGCAACGCTTCCCATTCCTCCTGCGACATAACATTGGCATTTCGATCCGTTGCAAACGCTTTAAAGTCATTTTTCGCCATCAGAGTAATACTCCCCATGCCCCTACATCAAAACCACTGATGAATTCGTTATCCATATCAAAACCAAAAAATTTTGAGCCTTCCGATGGGGTTTCCACCGAAGGCGTTTCAATGCCACCCGCCCACACCCCGGCGGCTTTTACTGTGAGATACCCCTGTTTAATTGCCGCAATTAACTCACGCGATACATCTGAAATATCAGTATCAGGAAAGACCCAGACCGATATCGTCATGTCCTGGTTATCGACTATCTGCATTCGCAGCCCGGATCCTGCTGTTGCCGCGTCAAGAATTACCGGAAGCGAATCATTCCGTCCGTCCCAGTTATTAATCGCAATCTTCGCTTTAAGAATGACACGATAAGTTTCATCGCTGAGATACATGTATCCTGAATCAGGATCATATGGTCCCTGCCATACCCCCTGATCATACCCAAGACCGTCGGTATCCCAGCTGAAATAGACACCTGAGATAGGCTGGCTGACAACACGGCTACGTCCGATCCACAATCCCAGAATGTCAAGTTGCACACCAACCGCAGAGTCAATATCAAATGCAGTAATCAGCCCTCTGGTGGCAGCCGCAACATCAATAAGCGGCCGGGTCATCAGATCAACATGCGCAAGAAATTTAGGTTTGGTGGCGTGGTAGTTCGTGATTAGTTCGGTGTATTTGCTCATGACTCCACCGTTATAACGATATTTTCCGGGGTACAGGACGCAGATTCGTTATATCTGATATCAATGTTTGATGACGACAAAGCCCCCTGGGATTTTCCAATCGTCAGTTCCTGAATATCGTAATAGCGTGCATTCCCGCCACTCACCACGCCAAGATTCGCCGGTGAGTAAATGCGACTTAAAAGGACCGAATCACCGATAGTAAGACTATTGATATAGTCGGAAATAGCCTGCTGGATCTGCTGCCCTATCTGTGAGGTATAACCCGTAAAAACTTTTAATTTAATCCGGGCATAAACAGGTACATCACTGGAACGCGAGAATTTGATTACATGGGGATTGCCGTATTTATCCGGAACCGTAACGGATGTTGTACCGTGAGTGGCTGTCCCCTGGCCTTTATTCCCTCTGATAGCCTGAGCAATATCCGTCACATCACCGCCATCCACAATTACAGCAACAGAGTGTGGCGGTAACCCGTTACCGTCCTCCGAACCAGTATCGTTTTCATAGAGTTTGTGGCGGGTTACACCGGTAACATTAGAAACAGCACCATCCAGTGCTTCAAATGGGGTTATTGATGGCAACGCAACACTTTGCGACTGGCGGATACGTAACTCAGCATCAGTTTCTGCCGGAGAGCCAACAGTAGCCGCAGCAGGATTAGTTACCGAAACCCAGCCACGGGTTGGCGTATTAATTTCAGTGATAGTTCCAGCCAGCGCCGCCACTGCACCACTGACGGAACATGTTGCGGTCGCCATCACTGTACCATCCACGCCGACCACCACTGAAGCAGGCAAACGCCATATCACATTATTACTGTCTTTCACGCTGCCATTAATGATGGTTGTTCCGGCAGTTCCTGTAAGAAGCAAATCAACCGTAGAGTTCGTCGCGCCTTTACGTGAAATACCATTTATTTTCACGTTACTGGTCAGTGCAGCCCCATAGCCGGTTGCCGGTGAAAAACAGTTGTAGACAGTTATCGCCATATTATTGGCATCATGAATCGCCAGCGCCATCAGAGCCACCATCTGGCCGTCTTTGCTGTCCGGTTCGAGGTAGGCATCACTGCCATAAATCTGCTGAAAATAGCTAATCAGGGTGCTGAGTATCGTCTGATAATCAGGCGCACTGATCCCCTCCGCGGTTACCTTTGCAGATAAACCGAGAGAATCAAGGTTCAGAGCCATTACGCCTCCGATGTAACAGTCGTTATTCCATAAAGAGTGTCGATTTCAGCGGAAAACATGACACGTCGGGTCGTGGTATCCACCGTCGTATTGAAAGAGAGGATTGATTTAACGCCCCGCGTTTCGAGGATGCGCTTACGGATCGCCAGGTTGTAGGTTTCCGGCTTCTGCTTACCGAGTACTGACTGGATCCACGGAGTCCCCTCGGTGGTGTCGAGAAACCATTGCCCATACCACAATTCGAATCGCGTTTTTACCGCCTGCGCCACGGCCTCCGGTGAGTTAATCAGCCAGGTGTCATCACCGCTGCCAAAGGTGTAATCGCCATCGGCGTCTTCACGTCTGTATCGCATCAGTTTACCCCATCGGTATTGCTTCCACCGCGCTGAACACCGCCATGAGTGTGCGTATCATCGATTGGCTTGCCGTTAGCCTTCACGCTACCCAAAAACTCAACAACACCAGTGATTTTTGAAGCCACACCAGAAACAACAGACCCCACCATGCCCCCCATCCAGGTTAACAGGCCATGAATGGTTACTTTCTCAGAAAAATCAGCCAGAGGGGCAACCACATCAAGACCACCCGGAGCGACAATTTTAATTTTCCTGGTATCAGGATTAAGCTCAAAATAGGTGCTGCCATCGTCACTACGCAACTGTGTGGCACTGGTATTAATACCGCTAATCTTCCTCGCCTGCGACTGGGGGCCTACAATACAAAACGCATCCGATAAATCATGCATTCTGTCATCGACCGGTTCCTGTATTCCGCCGCTCTGCCACCAGAAATCAATACAACGATCGGCAAAAACGACAAGACACTCATCCCCGGCTTTAATCGGAAACGTTAGCGTACATCCTCCGCCACGTGGGAATACCACTGGAACATCCACCAACAATGGGTAATTTTTGGTAATGCGGTTACCGTCGTTATCCTTTTCAACCGAACGGATAGCTGGCTGCACAACCGCCGTCACCGCGTCGGGATCGAATGACTGAACAATGCCAGGCAAGGCGACACGGATCTGGTTCTTTGTTGTTTCCCGTTCAGATTTGAATGTTTCGGCAAGGTCGCCGCTGCGGGTCTGGTCAGATACTGCCATTTAGTAGGCTCCAGAAAGCAAAAAACCCGCCGGGTGGCGGGTTCATTATTGAAGTTTCATTACTGCTTGTTTGCTTCTAACGCTTCAGCTATTCGGCGAAGATACTCATTGTTTTTAAATGACACCATGATGCACTCAAAGAATATTCGGCAAAATACAGCACATAACAAAAGCACTAAAGCGCCAGCAGCCTTCCCATTAACAAACGTTATAATGGCGGCAACAACCAGAAGTAACATTGTGATGCCATACAGAACGTTGATGATTTTTGGAGTTATTAATTTATCAAATCCGAACATGCGACAAATTCCTTATCGTGAAAGTAGAAGTACCACATTATAATTACGAGTGATTAATCAACAATCTTTTTGCATGGAAAGGAACCGATGATTTTCGGCGCATCCATGCTGTTCTGCAGCAGTTGGACATTCAGGAATCGCGTTTCGGTACCAGGGCGACGAATGTATTCAAAGCCGTAGTTGTTACCGTCTTTGGCAGGCATAAGCCCCATGTCTACTTTCAAACCATTGGTACCCAGTTCGGTGATTTTTTGAGAGGTAACTCTTTCACCGTTGATTGTCGATAACTCGCCCTGGTTTGCAACCATAGTGTAGCCACCGCATTTAACCGTGAAGCCATCCGCCCACGCGCTGCACGCAGAAAAGACAGCTAACAGAAAAATAATACCCCTCATTGCTCATCCCCTTTGCAAAGCCGATTGCGTATACAGATCCGCCGCGCCACGCGCTTCGCACATCATATCCATGTACCACGCCTGGCCCCTTGTATCGCCAGTGTACATAATCCCGCGCACAATATAAACGCCATCCGTTGCGATGCTGGCAGGTTGTGCTGTGGTGCCGCTGAGCGTGATATTTCCGTCCGTGTTCTGGTCGGTGATCTGCCCACCAGCCATCGCAATATCATTGTTCGACAGCGCGGTGCGGTACACGGAAGCCTGATCCAGCTGAATAAGCCCGTTAACCCGGATGTTCGGATTAATAAGAGCGCGGACGTTTACACCGTTGCCGATAGTCTGCTGCGGCATGCCGATAAGCCCGGTGGCGCTGTTGAGCACAATCGCGTCGTGAACATACTCGTTATTCGCCACCATCTGGCGCTGACCGTCCACAAATTGCCATGTTGCGCCACATTGTCCGGCCACGTTATCCATAAGATGCCGTGTCATGCCGAACAGCACCCGCCCTCGAGGGAATACGGTAGCAGGCATTTCAGGCGTCAGTCCTTCGGTCGCGCCTTTGGCCTCAAAGTCTTTCATCAGCGCACGGTTCACATCTGCGACCGTGTAACCGGCCGCCAGCGTCTGCGAGGTTATACTGGTGGCAAATGCCAGATCCGTATCTGCTGCCTGAATCAGGACATAGGAATCAATAGGGCTGTCTTTTCCTGTGACCGAGTAGCGAATTTCTCCGCTGAAAATCAGCCCGTAGTTGCGGCCATCACTCTGGCCCACATCTGCCGCGTCGACTTCGCGCACGGTCCCGACGTCGCTTGCCGCCACCTCCGGCGCGATACCGTCGTAACCGGCAATCAGCCGCACTTTCGAAAACTCCTGCCCGGTAATTCGGTTCACAGTATCTGCCGAAAGGTTATAAATTTTGATAGTCCCTACCCGGGACGCGCTGCTGATGTTGAACCAGTCGATCGTAAAGGTGACTTTGAAATCACTTAGCTCAATTCCCTGACCGTTCCCGTCCACAAGCTGCAGCTCGAAATGTCTCATCCAGTTCTGTGACATGCTTACTCCGTTGATACCAGTAAATGACTGCGGCCACCCAGATCAGTTTTCGAGGGATAATCCTGTGTGTTGTCATCGCAGACCACCACCAGCTTAAAACCAAGCCCCATACAGGCGTACTGCGCCAGCAGATCAGCGCCAGTGACGAGAGGAATACCGGAGATTACCGGCTCCCCTCTGTCGTTCTGCAGGTCCATAATCCAGTAAAGATCGCGCCATATGATGCTAATCTGCCAAGTGACACCACCCAGGACGATGCTGAACTGCTGGTTGTCCGCTGTCAGCGGAATTTCCTGAATTATCATTAGCCGCCTCCCAGTAATGACGCCACGTTACCCGTGATGCTTTTCAGCAGTGAAGTATCTGGAGGCTTTGTGGTTTTGTTGCCGCTATTCTGTACCGCCGACGTGCTGGCCCCTTCCTTCATGTTGGTTTTATCCGCGACGGTAATCTGCTGTGTCCGGGAGATAAGGACCTCCCTCAGGGTGAGGACGGCGGACAGGACGTTTTCGGTTGTCTTGTCCGTCGTCACTTCCAGCGCCCGGATCAACATGTTGCTGTACAGTCGTTTACCGGTTACCACATCGAAGGGGATACGGCTTTCCTGCAGATCCAGTAGCTCCTGATACGTCTGCTGAGGACTCAGGCCGAGCAGGCTGGTAGCCGTCAGATTACTGGCAAAATCCAGCAATGCGCCGCCACCGGCGAAACCAACCTCCATCACCACTTCTGACGGTTTTTTATAGGCATGATCAGCGACAGCGGCCCCAACCTCTACCGGATGCTCTGTTATTTCAAGCATATCTGTATGCTTCTCTGAAATAACAACACTGGGAACAATCATTCCTATTTTTCTGCTCTGCTGATGAAAAAGTGTAGAGAGAATATCCACTAACCCACCCTCACCTGATTACTTCGCATGACCTGAGCATTTGCAGACTGTTGCCGACGTGCAACCTCATTACCGACAGCGTGCGGATCTCCGCCACCGTAAATGTGGTAAGTATTTTGCTGGTTAACCTCTGTCATTTTGCCACTAATTCCCGCCACGGCAGCCTTATTAATCAGCTCTCGAGAATAGATATTTCTTCCATTTTCATGCTGGATAATGCTGCTCATCAATGCTGACATGGTTTGCGGATCGCTCATATTCAGGGCAGCCCGGGGATCCACTCCCAGTCGTTGCGATACAGCCCTGATATACGCAGTTGTGTTGTTATTATCAGACGCAGGTGCCCAGGTAGAGATAATTTTCTCCACACTGTTTATTCCCCGTCCGGCGTACAGCATTAACTGACGAGCAAGAGCCCGTAATCCATCAAAAGCAGTTTCAAATCTGGCAAATCGCCCGCCCGGGCGTTCAAGAGAAGCCCCTGCCTGACCAGCAAAATTAAGGTTTCCCGGATTGTTATTCCGTTCTCCTCGTTTCGTAGCCTGTGCATATTGTTCCGGCTCATCATCACCAAACCAGCCGCGTACCGTCCGGCCCACACTGCGGGGATCGAATCCCCAGTGCTCTTTAATCCAGTCGGCAGTACTGTTAGCGCTGTCTGTAACCATCGGCATCGCTGACGGATTTTCGCTGCCCTGATTAAGTATCTGTTTGCCGATGCTGACGGCATCAGCCCAGCGGCCATCTTTGATAGCGTTGAGCAGGTCGGCGATCATGTTCAGCATTTTGCTGAATTCGCCCATCTGGTCGATGAAGTTGCTGAAATCCCACTTCAGGGACCATGATTTGGGGTCAATATTGAGCAGTTTCGCCAGCGCTTTCGCCAGTTCATTAACAGACCCTTTCAGGTCACGAACCATCTTCAGCGCGGCATCGACCTCCGGCTTCCACTTGCCCCAGTCAATCAGGCTGTCGCCGCCTTCCTTCCAGGTCTGATAGTCCTCCCACAGAAGGGCAATCCCCGCCGCCAGCGCGGTAATGAGGCCAATCGGCGACATCCAGAACGTACTGTTCAGAATGCGCAGCGCAATCGTCAGCGCGCCAAACAGCGAGATGAGCTCCCGCGTTTGCTTATCCAGCGATTGCCACCAGGTGATGAGGCCTGATGTTCCTTCAATCAGTCTGAAGAACAGCCGCCCGATAATATCCCCGAGCGCCAGAATGCCTTTTATGGCTTTCGTCAGGGTCTGCTCGATACGCGGGAAGTTGTCCAGGATATGGCGGCGCAGAGTGTCCAGCGAACCCGCAAGCCCACCCGCAAGATTAGAGCCGATTTTGTCACGGGCCATGCCTGCCATCGCGCCAAACTCACGCAGGGAGGTCATAAATTTGTTGGAGCTTCTGGCCGCCTCGTCAGCATTGAAGCCGATAGCTTTCGCCATTGCGCTGTACTGCCCGGAGAAACCACCCACACCCCGGCGCATCGCCATGAGGGTATTTTCGTCAATGCCCAGCATCTGCGCATACTGGTTAGCCCGGTAATACGGCATGCTGCTGAGCTTCTGTCCGACACCCGTAAAGATAGCGGCCATGTCGCGCATGTTGCCGCTGGCATCACGGGTCTGTACGCCCAGGCGATTCAGGAAGCCTTCCGCGCCGGGATTGTTACGAACAAACCGGGAGAGGCTTTCCAGAGAGGTTCGCGCCGCGTCCACGCTGCCGCCAACCTGCGAAACCGCATAGCCAATAGACTGAATTCCCTGGACTGTCGCGCCGGTGCGCTGTGACGCCCAGTAAAGATTATCCAGGCCGGAGGCGATCTTAGCCGTGAAGGCCACCACGGACAGCGCAGCTCCTTCAACAGCCAGCCCCATTTTGATGACATTTGCAGTTGTACCGGCGAGGACAGAACCGAACTTTTTCGCGCCTGCATCATCCACACTGAAGCCAAGCGAGACGAGGAAATCTTTAATAGTTTCAGCGTTCATTATCCTCTCTCCATTTCTCAATGCGCCGCTGGTTATCCGCTTTTACCGCCAGATGGTCATTCAAGAGAGCAATGTCGTACAAATCGACAGAGCCATCTTTAAGTGCTGTATAAGGAATTAACCCGGCGTCAACCGGATTGAGAAGGTAAGACAGCCCGTCCGGCAGGCTGTTAAACGTCAGCCCTGTTGCAGGCTCTGCGCCGTGCTGGTAAGGGGTGTAGGCAAAAAATTTCCCAGCGAATCGGCGACCACCCGCGCCACCAGCTGCAGCATGGTTAGCAGGTCGATATCATCGAACATCAGCTGACCGCTGTTGAATACCGGCGTCCATCCGTCCATGTGCTTACGTGACACTACGGCCAGGCAAGGATGAATAATCGCACTGGTGTCATCTTCGGTCAGGGAAGACAGTTCCTCAGCGATACGCGGGAGCATGGTTTCAAACACCGGTTTTAACTGCTCGAATTTCACGGTGTCGATTTTGCCATCAGCAGGCAAACGGGAGCGAATGCTCCCGAAATCTGACATCATTCCTGCCAGCACAGGCAGAAGTTTGCGGGTCACTTTCAGCTGATCAAAAACGCTGAGTTTTGCCGCGCGATATTTCACGCCTTTGATTTCGAATTCCATGTATTAAAACTCCCCGAGAACCTGGTCAATCTTGCCGCAGTCAAACACCCACGGCATCGTATTACCGGTTTTAGCGTTGGCATTATCCGGTTGTTTCTGGAACGCAACACTACGTGCCGTGATGATGTCGCCGCTGACCTTGTTTCGGATCACAATAACGTTATTCCCCCATGTGGCAGAAGACTGGCTCTGTGCGTTATACGCCAGCGACAATTTTTTATTTGTCGGTGATGTCTTCAGAAGGTTAACGGTAATCGTCCCGCTTTTATCTGCATGGAGACTGTGCATCACTTCGCCATCAGCACCGATGGTCATGGTGTTTTTAGGGCCGCCCATCGCAACCACAATCCCCTCTTCAGAACTTGCAGAACCGTACCCGAGGTCAATCGAACCGGTCGGCCCGGTCAGCGTCGCAGTGACATCCATAAAAGAATAGGTAGACATTCACTTCCCCTTAGCGAACAACGTTAATCTGTACGTCAGCGTAATGAACCGCGCCTGCAAGTTTTATTGCAGCCTGAATCACCGGAGCCTTACGGGCTTCACGTTCTGATTGTGCCTGTTCATCCAGCGGCTGGGCGTATACGTAATAACCTTTGGGCAGCGTGTCACCTGATGACAACTGACCAAGGTCGCCCCCGTTCCATACGCCCGGAGCAATCAGTCCATTCTGAACGGCCTGATCCAGTGATTTTTCAACACTTGATAACAGTCGGGTAATACCGGCTTCAGTCTGGGGTACTTTCGTGGTGCTGGTATAAAGCAGGTTATAGAGGTTGGTCTGCACATAATTCTGTAACCAGTCCAGGCCGTGGCGTTCATCAAAGAAATCGCCGTTAGCCATCACTCCCTGCTGGAGGATAGCCGTATCATTCTGGTAGTACACGAACACATTGCAGTTTTTTGCATCAAGTGCCGATGCCTGGCTGACTGTCAGTGTTTCATACCCGACACCCGGCTCCTGCTTAAACTTGAGCGTAATCGCGGTATTACTGCCATTGAAATTAACCGTGAATGCCCGGCCAAATGCAGATAACGCAGCGTATTTATTACCCGATGAATACTGAATAAAACTGCGTGAATATCCGGCGGTTTTCAGTTTTGATGCCAAATCATCGCTGGATGCAGTCTGCAGGCATTTTTCATCGCTTGTCGTAATCGCCAGAATACGGCTTACAGAAGAGGATTCGATCGCCGCAGCCACTTTCAGCCAGTCTGCATCCGGAATATCTGCATCGTCTGCAATCCCCAGCCCATACCATGAAGTATAATCAAGCATGGCATTCACAGCCTGCTCCAGCGTCTCAGGCGTGGCCTGTTCGCTGTCTCCCTTCGTTTTCACCCAACGACCAACAAAAACCTCCTGAGGTTTCGGTGATTGTGAGAAAAACACCTGCGCAGCTTTATATTCTGGTGATTCCACGCCAAAATCTTTTCCAATATCTTCCGCGGCAGAATAACGACGAATGCGCTCACTTACCGGAATGATTGTGGACGGGCCGAGAATGAGTAATGCACCAAAATTTCGCCCTGATGCTGCACGCGGCGACATGATCACATCAACATTAACAACGTTTGATACAGGCAAGCCCTGTGCCATAGCTTAATCTCCGAAAAAGATGACTGGTGCTTCCACCAGCGATTTAATACCGTACTCGCGCACAACCTTCCGGCGCAGGCGCACCGTCATATCGTAGCGGCGGACCCATTGCTGATTAATAAGTTCAGGGAAGGGAGTCAGACCTGTGTAATCGCCAAGAGACAGCCCCAGCGCATTCAGTGCTGCATTGTTCTGCGGCACAGATATACCGTCACGAAACCGGGACGCATACACCATCCCAGCCGGTCCATAAAACGAAGCCATACACTCAATCGTTTCATGCCGCCAGAGCTGAGAGCCATCATCGGTCTGTCTGGTGAATGCCGGACTGTCATCACCTGACCATCCGATAACCCCAAACGCACACCAGTTCGTTTCAACCGGTAGCAGTGGCGGCTGCTCTTTCTGCCAGCGCGGGCGAACCATCCCGGCAGACAAACCGGAAACGTTACGCATCCACTGGCTTAACAGCCTGTCGAGCGCTTCGTCATAATCCGGATCGCCACTGGTTGGTATTAACCATCCGCGCTCTGTACTGGTGTTATTGCTCAACCGGAGTTCCTCCATCAAACGGCATCAACTCACAATGCGCCTGAACGAATCCGGCCCCATAAGCTGTATACGGGTCGACGAAGGTCACACGATAATCACGGCCCTGATACGTCACGATATCGGCATCACGGCCAGTCTGTCCCTGCGTCAGTCGCTCAGTCGTCACAATCAGAATTGCACCGCTGATTACCTGCCCTGCCTGCATACGGCGGTTTTCCAGAGAGCGATCAACAGTTACGACTCCGGCAAACTGCGTTTTAACTTCGCTGTCACTGCCGATCCCGTCATCGTCCACCGTTTGCACGCGACGCGTTACCCACAGGTTGAAGTCGCAAAAATCGGGGTCAAAAAGCACGTCTGTTACATCAAGAGTCGGCATCTTTATCCCTCACTACATGGGTAATAGCTCTGCGGTACTGTCCGGTGTCAATTAGCGGTTTCACCAGATCGGTTCCGGGGGACTCGCCAGCAGCGCGTCGGGCAAGCTCCGCTTTCGCCCCTTTACGCCCTCGACGCGCGCGGGCTTCAACGGTGCTATCAGCAAGCGGTGTAAAGCCGGTAATAGTCATGTAACGCCTGACGCCATTAGCGGCCAGCGTTCCGGCACGGTTGAGCGCTCTTTCCGCACCCGCCGCATTACCATCAAGCGCAGCCTGCGCCGCTGCTTTGAGCTGCGGCACTGTCTGTTCTTCTACCGATTTAACGCCGGGGACCAGGTGAGGTCGTGGCGGGATGTTTTGCGCCGGTGAGCCGTATTCGTTGAGGTAACCGATCCCGGCATTACCAAACGGAACATCCTCACGCTCGCTGTCTGCTTCCGGGATACCCACCAGCACTTCTTTTTTACTGATGGATTTGAGCGCATCCAGAATGGCCTGAGCGTTATCCACCCTCGTTGTTACACCGCTTTTGAAACTCATAGCTGGCGACCACCTGCACCGAACATCGTGATCAACTGATAAAATTCAGCGCCATATCGGGTGTTATTCCAGAAACCTGCATCAGGATTCAGCGTCGCGCTTGTGTCATAACTGACGCTTACCTTGTCAACAGACTTTGAGGACTGAACACCATTGGTTGAACCGCCCGGACCACCAGCCAGCATCGCTCTGCTGTCTGCCGCCCAGAGCGTCATGTAGTGCGCAACGAACAATCCGGCAAAGTACGGAAACAACTTTTTGCCGGTGACGTTTTCACTCAGCAGTTCATCGGCCAGATTCAGACGGAACCCGATTTGGGCGTCGGGATATTTTGCCGGGTCAGCAAACTGCGGGAAGTCGCGGCGAAAATCACTTACCGCTGGCAGACTTTGATTCTTTGGCATCTTTAGCCCCATTACCGCCAGTCCGGGCGGCAGTAATCTGCGCCTGCAGGCTGTCGTTCTGCTCCTGCAGTTTGAGCAATGCATCTTTCAGATCGGCAATCAGCTTATCTTTGTCGGCAATCTGCGCTTGCAGGCCGTCGATAATGGGTTGCAGATCATCGGTGTCGCTAATCACGCTTTCGGAAAGCTCAGAGTGCGCCTGGGTGAACCAGTGCGACGCTACCTCTTCCGGTACGTTATGCCGTCCCCGGCCAAACTCCTGTTTTGACTGATCGCCGAGCGTCAGCGTAAACGGGGTGTGAACATGGATGGTAACCAGCTTTTCTTTCGCCATTTCAGTTTCCTTCAGGCCCCTTTCGGGGCCATTCTGGTTATCAGATACCGTCCACATAGGACAGAGTTTCTTTATACACTGGCTCGACTGCACCCAGTTTGCCGTAGTAAGTGACGATCTGATACAGACCGCGATACTGCACCGGCACGCTCTGAAGCGGAACCAGCGGGTAGCGGACGTATTTTTTATCGTTGGTGTACGCAACCATGCGATCCTTATTCCCCACACCACGGCCTTTCAGCCATTTAACCGCGCGGATATTCAGCGGAACACCGTTCTGGTGATAGCTGATGGTGTTGGTCTGAAGGTACGTCAACAGGGACTGGTTACCCGCAGATGAAACGATGATGCTGGACAACAGAGCAAACTGCTCTGGCGGGATCAGCAAATCACGCGGAACCACAGAGTAACCAGAAGCGGCCCACGCATCAGACAGCACCTGGTTAATGCTTGCGCGGATTTCGTCCGGTGTTGAGGTTGCCCACGTTTTGGCAGCGTTGTTGACAGGAACACCGTTCAGGGTAACAAGGCCTTTCAGGTTTAATGCGGAATCGCCAACATACACCTGCTCGTCGTTGTCCATCTGCCATTTGAGCTGCATCCCGTCGTACTTCTGGGTGTCAATCGGGCGACCTACCTGCTGAGCTGCTGCCAGCTCTACAACGGTCCAGCCAAGTTCCATCCCCCACAGGTTCAGCGGGTTACCGGATTTGCCGATATCCACGTTCACGCCAGCAATAGCGGTTGAGTCTTTGCCTACCCAGTTTTTACCGTTCGGATTTGCGCCAGTACCCGCAGCGCCAAAGCTGGTGTTAGTCCAGCTGGAAATGTCATCTGCGATAGAAACGTCTTCACGCAGCTGAATATCGCGGGTCCAGGTGTAACCCACCAGCGGCAGGTTCAGCGTCTGGTCGAGTCGCTCCAGCTCCCCGATGAGAAAGGCACCAGAGCTATCAACGGTTGCCTGATCAAAAGTAATCATTCGTCTGTTCCTTAAATCTTCCAGGAGATTTCTGCATTGCCGTTAGCGTCACCGGCCCCTGTGAATTCGGCGTTGGTCAGCGCCACGTTTTTGCCACTGACGGACGTGGACATGAAGCCGCCCAGCGGCACGTCAATGGTTGAATCGAGCGAAACGACCACGTAGACAGGATCACCTTTTTTGATGGTGCTGGCATCGAAGCCAGATCCAAGGTTAACGGTCATGTAGCCACGTTTCATGGCGTCGCCCGGGAAATTCTTATCCGTCCCCACCTGGAGAACCATGTCCGGCTGCGAAGTGGTCGGATACGGACGAACGTAGATCCCCTTCACCTTGTCGGCGGTGTCACCGTCCTCCAGCGGCACGAAAAAACCGTCATCATCGTATTTACCAGCCAGCCCATAGGCAGCAAAGGCGTTATCGGATTTAAGGACCACCGGTTCGACGGTTAAGTCCTGCGGGCGAGAGATAGCCCCGGCAATGCCAACAGGCATCCGGTACAGATATGCAGTCATTGGATTATCCTTTGCGGTTAGACCAGAAGTCGGCGTTTTGTTTGTTCAGGGAAGCGATGCTGGTCATGCCCATATTTGGACGTTGTGCATCGCCCGTGGTGCTGCGGGTGTTTCGCCCTTTGGCAATCTCTGACACGGCATTAAACGCCATGTTGACCGATTGTTTCGGCAATTTGCGGATATCCGCATCGCCGACTATCTGGCGAACCAGCGTTTTGTCAGCGGAAGCCAGAACCTCGCGTTTGAACGCGGTCGGTTTCATCTTACGGCTCAGATCGATACCCGGAACGATAACCTCGGCACGCCAGGCTGAGTCACCAGTAATCGTGGTTTCCTCTTCATCGTCCTCGCCGTCACCGGTCGGATTATCGTCAGGCTTATTGTCGTTATCGCCCGTCGCATTTCCTTCCAGCTTAGCCAGCAGGGCTTTCAGTAATGTTTTGAGGTCATCATCACTGTCGCCGGTTGGACCTCCACCCATCTCTGGTGCTTTGTCCGGTAGTGGTTGCTGCGGGGATAGGTTGATGTTGAGATTAACGCCCTGCGGCAAATCCCCCTCATCTCCTGTAACCGATGCGGGAGCCGACTCCACCAGTTCGTTCATGGTGTCAGCGTCACCCGTTTTGATGGCCGTGCGCATGCGGGTCCACCAGCTTTTCTTTTGATTTGCCATTGTGTCTCTGTCTCCAATTGCACAACGATTTCCGGCTCTGCCTTTAGGGACAAGAGCCACATGGTTTCCGGTAATATCGACCTGCTCGGCTTTACCTGGCTCGGCCTGCTCGTACTCCGCGTCATAGCCGCACGACACTTCACGCAGGCCATCTTCGATAAGCTGAATGGCGTTTTCGTCTTTGACGATAAGGTCAGCCAGCATCAAATCAGACTGCTCACCCGTCCCGCGCCGGACATTCTGGAGGTGCCCGACAGCAAGCTCTTTCCAGTTCTCGGGATTTACCAGCCGCACATTCCCGTTTTCATCTTCAGGATGCAGGATCGTGATGCTCATCCCTTCGAATGAGGCGAGCGTGGCGGGATGGAATACCTGCTCAGGAGAGCGCGTTACGACTATCTCACCGAGCTTGTCGGGTTTGAGGTTTGGCAGATCGGCAGCGCCGTAGAGCTGTTTACCCGTTCGACCTATCGGCACGTCTTTGCACAACAGAGAGCCGTCAGCCAGCTGATAGCGGGTTTCCCCCAGTCGGGTATTGAAAAAATATTTCATGGTTTACCTGCGATTCAGGCGAGATAAGAATGAGGGTTGGGGAAGACGATCTCTTTGTAACAGCGGCAGTTCGGGAGCTCGCCAGCGTGACCGGTCATGCCGTCAAGCGTTGGAGGTTTGCCCCATTCGACAAACTTCCCTTCCATCTCTCGATGAGAATGCCGGACGTCGCCATCTTCGGCTGTACGCCAGATATAACCATTCGAGCCGATTGACAGCGCACGCGCCTGATCCAGTGCACCGGTTGCGCGCCCAAGCTCAGTCCGGGCGATAAGGTTCGCTCGTGAGCGTGACACGTCACCGGAAGCAGCTATCTCTTTCGCGAATGGCTCAGCGCGGCCACCAGTTACTACAGCCTCGATGGCCTTGTTCTGAATGTCATACACCCGATCGGCGGCCTCAAGAGGCAGAGATTTGATGTACTTAATTTGCTCGGCGACGATGGATTTCATCACCTGGCCTACCGGGGCGCGGTCAACCATGTTGCGCAGCTCTGCGCTGATGTTCCGGCTGTGTTGACGCCACTGCTTTTCATTCTGGCGCGCAATGTCGGAGGTGAAGCTCTCAGCAACCTTGGTCGCCCAGGGGGTGATGATTTCGCTGTAGCGCTCCAGCGCATCCATTATTTCGGTAACGCTATCATTTGAACCATCGTAGCGCCCATTTACGATATCCCCGACCGCCCGCGCTATCTGCCGTAGGCTCGTTCGATATCGGATCTCCGCCTGGCGACTCTGGCGGTTTGTCGCCAAGTTCGCCGATGCCTGGCGGCGCTTCGTCTTCGGCATTCTCTATGTCCTCGTCGGTAATGGATGCCCCGATGCCGGTTACGTCAGAATTTTCGCGCAAATCGGTCATAGCGGCTTTCAGTGTCATCAGACCATCACCCAGCGCCGTACTGATTGCGTTGGTAGTGTTTAACGCCACCGTTGAGCGATCGACATCAGACATTTGCCAGAGCGGGTTAAACTCAAACGTGAAATCGTCCGGCAGCGGCTTACCGAGTTCCGAGCGGTGCATAATGTCCAGTATCCGGCGCATCGGCATCCGTAAGCGGCGCTCCTGCAATGAGCTCACCCGGTCGTAATAGTTGGCGAGGTCTGCATCACCAGTAGAGAAGCCTTTCGGGGATTGACCGAACAGGCGTACCAGCGGGATACCAACGGCACCGCTGATCTGCTCAGCAAACTGCGAAAGAATGTCATCCAGACCACTAAAGCTGTACTGGTGGGTTTCGAACTTATCCCGCGAGTCCATGAGCGTCATACCTTCATTGCTCTGGAACTGGCGGATCAGGTCGATGTTCTTCAGCAACGCTTCGAACGCCGGGCCTCCAAGCGCGATAAGCTCGCGCAACTTCTCCACGCTATAGGTACGCAGATGCGCTTTATAGACCAGCTGCGCCGCGCCGACAGTGGCGCTGTCGAACGCAGTAAGCCGATCCCAGATACGCTCTACAACCGACATTCCCCATTCGTTTTCGGTCATCTTCTGCTGGAATGGTAGCGTCACCCCGTCGAAGCGAATCAGGCGGCTGTGATGGATGCGCCAGGCCGGGATGCCCGTTGCAGTGGTCACCACGTCGTAAAACTCAGGTTTGCCGAGATCTGGCCCCATATCTTTAATGCGACGGGTCAGCACCGGGTTAATCATCCAGCGGTCGAGCGGGAGAATGCCCTTAAACTTGCCTTCTCCAATGGTTTCGAGCCGCAGCGGGGTCATTGGTGCCTGCCCCTCGATCATGATGAAGCCGACCGCGCCGCCGTAGAGGCGAGACCATTTCAGCACGTCGTTCAGCGCATCCCAGATCTGCAACTCATCAAGTTGTGATTCGAGAATGCCGCGATCTTTTGCATCAATTTCCGAAGTAATGCGAATGCCTTTGCGGGTCATATCATCCGGGATAGCGTCGACCGCTTCGCCGATGATCCAGGACGAACGATAGGACCATTCCACCAGCATGCGGTTGCGGCTGGTGAAGTTCGCCCGGTAGGTCGATGCTGAATGCTGGTTAGGCGTCTGCATCCCCACGCGGGCGACAAAGTTCTCGTAGCCATCAGCGGTGGCCTGCGCCGTTCGCTGAGAGGCTTGCTTGTTTCGTGCCATCAGGCCTGTCTCCCTAGCAGCTCCCAGATGTTCAGGGCTGAATTCATTGGCGCGTAGCTGATCATCACCGAGTCGGCGAGGTTCGGCGACTTGGTGCCGTCAGGCTGTTTATCAATAACGATTTTTCCCACACCATTAATGGAATAGGTCGGCTGCGAAAGCTCGATGATGAGTTTATCTTTGAGTGCCATGCTACTGCTGATTGAGATGATTTCGTCCGGGTTGTAAGCCATACCTTCAACCACGGCGCGCCAGGTATTCTGAAAAAGTTTACGTAACCGCCACCAGCTCTGGGCTTTGGCGTTAGCGAAGAAGTCCTTGTTCAGGCGGGCGGCTTGCCCGTTGTCCCCGCGAACAGCTTCATCATCCGGATCAAATACCGCGCCACTACCTCGAAACGGTGTGGCGAGTATTGACGGTCGGCGCGCAGCGTTACGCAGTTCGTTGATAGCGCGTGCATCGCCGCGAACGCCAGCGCCCAGCCCGTCCTCGTCAAAGCGAAACTCTTCGAGGTTGTCCTGTTCGCAAAAACCGAAGACCTTCTCGACGGACTGATAAATGTCGCTGCCCACACCAGACCATTCCCGCACATTTTCCAGGAGGAAGCCGTGACGGGTCGAAAAGGCGTTTTTGTCCCGGCCTTCGTCGGCGACGTCCATCGCGCCCAGTCGCTTGCCTGTTGGCTGGATGCCCAGCTTGATATGCGCATCAACGGCAGCCTGTACCCATTCGGATGGAATCAGGACGCCTTCCGCTGATGCGCTGTAGTTCAGATCAAGTTCCTGTGCCACCACCACCGGATTATCGATTTTCTCGCATTCCCTGCGATACCACTCTTCATCCTTGCGAGGATCATCCCGCCAGTGGAATGTGAATACCGGTATCTTCCCGCCATGACGCTTCTGAGCGAACGGGTTAGCCATGCCGTTAACTGAACTCAGGTCGATACGGCAACGCGTCGTTTGTGACAACGCCGCATCAATCAGCAGAGGACGCTGAAGGAATGCAGCCTCATCAACCAGATAAAGCGTGGTACGGTCACCACGACCAATATTATCGCCAGCCTCGCCTTTGATAACGGCACCAGTTTCAGGAAACTCAACACGCATATATGGCGCGTGCTTCTTCTCGCTCCACGAACCGCGAAACTCTACAGGTAGCGTTTCCACGAACTTGCGTGCCTTCCAGAACAATGCTTTCGGGTCACCAGTGCTGTCGACGTATTCCTCTTTACGGGAGCCGAAACCGATAACCATTTCTTTGTTGAAGAGACAAAGCGAGCATGCCAGTCCGATCGCGGTCCAACTGAGCCCCATTTCACGGGATTTTTCGGTAATACCATTCTCCCGATTGCCCCAGCGTTCCATAATCCAGTGGATCCACTCCTCCTGCTTAGGGAAGAGTAAAAACGGAATGGTCACCGGCAGGCCATAATCAATATTACGCGGGTCCGTTGTCATGCCCCAGTCGATGATGAACTGAGCCGGATTGGTTCGGTAAAACTGTTTTAGTGCAGGCAATATTTCAGGGTTCTGGCGAATGCGCTGTAAGCGTTCCATCCGCCATTCAAAAACCATCTGGTAATCAGGATGTTTAAAATCGAAGGGGAATGGTAACGGCATACTTAGCCCATCATTTTTCTATACGCCTCTGCAGCCTGCTCCGGCGTTAAGTTGGTAATTTCTGTTCTGACTGGTCCTCCATCAGCGCCAGTCACTTCATTTTTGACGTTGTCTTTAAACGCCTGAACAGAAACATGACGCCCAAGCAACTCAAGGTTTTTAACCTTATCAGGCCATTTGATTTTCTTCAGAAGTGCGGCGCTATCTGCAGATACCATCTCCACGACATCCATTCCTGATAGCGTTGTGCGCCATACCTTAGGCCAGTCTTTAATGGGCTTTAGCTCACCGTTTTGCAGGAGAATGTCGAGCACATCCATCTGGTCGATTTCAATAAGGCGATTAAGTACATATTCTGCATTAATACCAACAAGATCATTGCGTTGCGCTTTCAGTTCAGCGATTCTGAATTGTATGTCAGGTTTTGACAGGTTTTCGGATGCGGTACGGTTAGCTGTCTTTGCGCTGTACCCCGCCCGAATAGCCGCTTGCGTGGCGTTTAAATCGATGAGGTACTCGCGACAGAACATTTCTTGCTTGTCGGTGAGTGCCATTGATATACCTGAGGAAATTATGAAGTTAGAAGATTTCGCAGCTTATAACCGCCCTCAATCGAAGGTGTCCGATGAGAGGAAATTTCTTGATTACATTCACAGTCGGAACAGATGGGTTGAGTTTATCAAAAGCATCGATAACGCAAAGCCAGTATCAATTGCCATGAAAAATTCATTCCATAGTCAATGGGTTGAGTCTGGGGCCTTTATACGTGAAAAGATCAACGACGACTCAATTCTCCTCAAACTATTAACGCTCTTATTGCCAACATATGATGGTGACAGCCTTGTACTTTATCGGG
This sequence comes from Shigella dysenteriae, assembly GCF_022354085.1. Lineage (NCBI taxonomy): Bacteria > Pseudomonadati > Pseudomonadota > Gammaproteobacteria > Enterobacterales > Enterobacteriaceae > Shigella > Shigella dysenteriae. The sequence continues at coordinate 1,562,554 of NZ_CP055055.1, read as the reverse complement.
GGGAAAATAAAGACAGGTTCGATAAAGGGCTCATTGGATTTTGCTGGACAACGGACATTTCAGTCGCCGAGAAGTTTGGTCGTGGATTGAATGCATACAAATCACCAGGTTTGCTGTTAAGAGCTGAAGCTCCAGCCTGTTCTATATTAGCTGGCCCCAATGCCCACAGTCGTTATCTTGGTGAAAATGAGTTCACGGTTAACCCCTCGCGTCTTTCAAACATAACCGTTATTGAAACCTATCCGGACAACTCTTTTTTCAAATGATGAATAAATAGATGCCCTATACTTCACCCGCCACTGGTACGCCGTTTCGATGGCCTCCCAGTCCGGTTTTGCCATGAATTTTTCCTCTTAGTGACATTATCGAAGCCCCTTATCAAAGGAGCTTCTGTAATGTCAGTCCCGAACGAACGTAACCTTCGTGTTTGTCGCTCGCCGTACAAGGCGCGCCGCTTCGCGTTGCATTTCATCGATAACTTTTGGCGTCATCGGCTGATGCGCATATTTACGTTCAATCTCTGCAAAAATCCCGTTCATCGTTTCGCTGTCTGGTGGGATAACTTTAACGTTTAATCGTGCCATTGGTTTGTGCTGCCCTGTTTTTCTCAAAAGTCCTGATATCAGCCTTATCCCTGTTGCACTGTGCTAACGCTGACAACAACGCAACATTCAGGTTAAGGCTAGCTCCCCACGTAAACGGGTCGGGTAAATCTGGCTGGGGTGTTTCATCCGTCAGACTGGCTGGTAACGGAACGACCGGCACCGACACGTATACCGTTCGCGTATTCGTGCAACCGCTTAACTGCGCCAGAAGGAACGATACGAACAGCGCAATCATCACCCGAAACAGCCACTTTGATATCTTCCTGGGTTCTCTGTGACTCCAGTGCGATCTGCTGTTTTGCATGCTGGTTAGCCTCCAGAACTGTATTGACGATTTGTAGTGATTGCAGGACGTTATTGGTAATGGCTGTTGCTGATTCAGCATTTCGTACAGCCTCATCAGCACGTTTCTTTTCGTGCTGATATTTGCTGTAGTAGTGGTTAGCAGACCAGATGAAAGAACCGATGACAGTAAAGAAGAATGCAGAGATAGCCAGCTTATAGCTCAACTTCATTTACCACCCCACCAGCCTCTTTAAACCGGGAAATCAGGTCACCGATTTTATGTTCATACTGACCGTAACCAGCCCCCGGCAACGAAGCCCAGATATTGCTGCAACGGTCGATTGCCTGACGAATATCGCCGCGGTCAATCATCGGTAAAGCGCCACGCTCTTTAATCTGCTGCAGCGCTACAGCATCCTGGCTTTCTGGAGAAAAATCTTTCAGGCCAAGTTGCTTGCGGTAGGCATCCCACCAGCGTGAAAGAAGCTGGTAGCGACCGGCTGCTGTTGATTTGAGTTTGAGGTTTAGCGTGACAAGTTTGCGAGGGTGATCGGAGTAATCAGTGAATAGCTCTCCTCCTACAATGACGTCATAACCATGATTTCTGGTTTTCTGCCGTCCGTTATCAGTTCCCTCTGACCACGCCAGCATATCGAGGAACGCCTTACGTTGATTATTGATTTCCACCATCTTCTACTCCGGCTTTTTTAGCAGCGAAGCGTTTGATAAGCGAACCAATCGAGTCAGTGCCGATGTAGCCGATGAACACGCTCGTTATATAAGCGAGATTGCTACTTAGTCCGGCGAAGTCGAGAAGGTCACGAATGAACCAGGCGATAATGGCGCACATCGTTGCGTCGATTACTGTTTTTGTAAACGCACCGCCATTATATCTGCCGCGAAGGTACGCCATTGCAAACGCAAGGATTGCCCCGATGCCTTGTTCCTTTGCCGCGAGAATGGCGGCTAACAGGTCATGTTTTTCTGGCATCTTCATGTCTTACCCCCAATAAGGGGATTTGCTCTATTTAATTAGGAATAAGGTCGATTACTGATAGAACAAATCCAGGCTACTGTGTTTAGTAATCAGATTTGTTCGTGACCGATATGCACGGGCAAAACGGCAGGAGGTTGTTAGCGCAGCCTCTTGCCACCCGCTTTCACGAAGGTCATGCGTAGAATGCCGCAGCGTAACTATCACTGATGAATTCAGGATAGCCAGTGGCTACGGCTCAGTTATGGTGCTGGTTAACGGACTTGAACCGCTACCCATTCGCTTACAAGGCGACTGCTCTACCATTGGAGCTAAACCAGCATATTTGGCGGGACAGCGTGGACTCGAACCACGATAAGAAGGTTAACAGCCTTCCGTAATGACCTTTATACGACTGACCCAAATAAAAAAAGCCACCGTTGCAACTTAAGAGTCACTAACGGCAGCTTATGCGAATAGTGTTGCTCATTTGCTCAATGATGTCAACACGTTCTATGCTACATGTTTAATTTTCTCTACACGTTTCCGGTTTTTAAACGCACTATCCAGAACCGGGTAAATCATAAACAACGAGGCATTGAGGATTTCGTCAACTTCCCGTCGACAGGTTGCGAGCGATGGTTTTTGAATGCGCCCGCCGCCCCGGCATAACATCTTGCGAGGTCTTGCGACGCGATGATAGTAAGATGCAATGGCGTGCTTGGAAGAGCCGTGGGCGTAGTAGCTGAGGAGGATGCCAAAGGCTTTCTTGTCAATGTACATGACGGAATCGACGACCTGAGAAATCAACATTCCATCATCATCATTACACATTGGCCTTGTCATAACTCTTCCCGGCTCTACGCTCTCCATGAACTTAGCTATTACGCTGCTCATGCGCTTTTCCAGACGACCTGAATAAACCCATGCGCCCCACAGTTCAAGCCAGCCATTCAGCCACTCGTGCTGTTCTTTGGTGAGGTTTAGTTCTCTTATGCCCATGCGCCTTCTCCCTTGTGATCTGGAATGGTTTTTACTGAGAACGTCATGCGGCCTCACTTCTGCTGTTTCGCAGGTCTTTGAGTTTCTGCTGATACTCCGCCTTGATGGCCCTGCACTCTTCGACAGTCCAGCGATGGCGGTTATGGTTTGATTCGATTTCGTCTACTGCTTCCTGCCCGATGCGGCTAATCAGTTCGACGCGATACGGAACGAGATTTCCGCTTTTGTGCTGGTTGCACACCACGCATTGCTTGTGAATATTGCGTTCATCAAATCGGAGTTGAGGTGCCGCAGCAGTTGTCCGGTAATGTCCGGCATCCCACTGAGCAGACGTGAGCGTTCCGCACGAGATACATGGTAAGTCGCGGTCTCTTTCTCTGATGAAGGCGTTTACGGCTTGTTGGGCTTGTTTAATCCAGTAACTGCGGGGCTTTAAGGCGAGTTTTCGAATCTTAAGTTTATCTTTCTGTTTCTGCTCCTCTCGTCGTCGTTTCTTCTCTGCTGCTTTTTCCGCTTTTTCGCGTTCTTTACTTCGTCGTTCGAGTGCTATCTTGGTTCCACACTCTGGAGAGCACCACCACTGATTAGCGAATGCAGGGTGAAACCATTCCCGACATTCATCGTTTTTACATCGTCTTCGCGCTGGTTTAGCCATCGTCTTCTTCCTCGTACATTGAGCTATTCGGATCGCTCATCAGTTCTGCGCAGCACGCTTCACACACGTGAACTTCAAGCACATGCAGCTTCTGACCGCAGTTAGCGCACGTTAAAGCCCGCTCGACGCTTTCTTGTTCGTAACTTCGATTTGGGTCAATCACCTTGTTTTCCTCGCACGTTCTCTAAGCCACCGGATATCCCACAGGTGAGCCGTGTAGTTGAAGGTTTTTACGTCAGATTCTTTTGGGATTGGCTTGCGTTTATTTCTGGAGCGTTTCGTTGGAAGGTATTTGCAGTTTTCGCAGATTATGTCGGTGATACTTCGTCGCTGTCGCCTCATGCCGCCCTCCTGACGCCCTGCCCGATCGCCATCAATGCCGCTTTGGATACGGTAGTAAACATCCGTCGAGGACTGATGAACGGTCGCCAAATCAGCAGCATGGAGCCTTTGCTGTTTCCCTTCTTCTCCAGCCCTGTCGATGGTTCGATAAAATTAATCCGTCCATCAGTGATAATGCGAACTTCGTCGACACTCTCCAGAGCCTTGCTGAACCATCCGACTGACATATCCTCTGGCACAAGCATAACTACCGTCTGTCGCTGTTGTATGCACTGCTCAGCGGCTTTTTCCACCCACGGCCTGATATTGCTGTACGGTGGGTTATTCCAGATTGCACCGTGGCTTACCCACTCAGAATTGAGCGCATCGTCGGCCTCAGTTAGCCAGTGAGCACACAGAGCATTTTTGTCGCTCGCTGCCGAATCCAGCCAGAATCCAAACTCAATATCCAGCGCATCAAAAAGCCAAAGCGGCGTTTGCCAGCAGTCTCTAACTTCTTTTGGCGTTTCTGATTTATGCTTAATCATTCAACCCTCCCTTTTTGTTGTGACCATTCATACTCTCGCCGGGAGTCATCACTCCACCGCACGTTGCGCTCTGAGCCGAACCAGAACATGATTTCGATAAGCTCAGTCATGTTGGACTTTCGCATTTTGCTGGTACGCACACCAAGCATGACAACGCCACCGTCGATACCAGGCACACTTCTTTGCTCCAGTTTTTTGGTCTTAAGCCACAGGGCGGTGAACAGGTCTTTCCAGTCTTCCGGCGCCAGCCGCTGACCATGCCATAGCACCTGGCGTGATACGTCCTGCAATAACGCCCACATAAGGCGGTTTTGAGGATTGCTCCGCTTTGGTTCTTTAACGTGGACCTCGTGAGGTGACTTGTCGTCGATCGGAAGTGAGAGTATTGCGTCTATGGCGTTGTTTCTGATTGCTTCGTTGCGAAGCATGTATATTTGCTTCATCGTTACCTCAACTAACAAAACGCCACGCCATTTTATAGGCTCCATCCATCCCATTTTCTCTCACCAAAAATATGCCTGTGCCATTCTTCCCGCTGCCGTCTCCATAGTTCCATCATGTCTGGCTGGTTCTTTTCTCGCATTTTTCGGATCTGCTCAAGGATGAACTCTATTTGCTGCTGATTTGTCATACTCACTCCTTCACTTTAAATCCAGGTTCCGGATAATTCTGTCGCACTGAAAATCAGTATCGATTTTAACCAACCAGCTAAGAACGCGGTCACGCGGATAGCTACGTGGCTTAGGGGCGTTTTTCTGTCTCTCGCCAGTCGGAAGACTGGAAGAAGACCAGTACCGCTTTGCACGACCAATGTTCTCCTGAAAGTCGGCGCGGACAAGCTCAGTCATCGAACTCATTTCTTAAAGCCTCCAATTACTCTCCCCCAAATAAAAAGGCCTGCGATTACCAGCAGGCCTGTTATTAGCTCAGTGATGTAGATGGTCATACGTCAGCCCCTTGTGCATATCGTCTGCCACGCGCAGCAGGTGCATTTGATGCTGTGCAAATCTGTCTGGCTTCATCCTGGTCACATGCAACAAAGTGTCCGTTGCAGAACCGCTGGTAAACCGTACCAAGCGAGCCAAAACGGTTTTTCGTCACAATGATTTCAGCAAATGGCGCGGCGCTACTGTTCTCGTCATATACCGCTTCCCGATAGAGCATGATGATTGAGTCTGCGTCCTGCTCAATGCTTCCTGAATCACGCAAATCTGCGTTTGTCGGGCGTTTGTTTGGTCGCTTCTCAACATCGCGCGAAAGCTGACTTAGGGAGATAACGGGCGTTTTCAGGTCTTTCGCCATCGCCTTCAGGCTTCCGGAGATGTGAGCAATTGCGAGGTCGTTGCGGTCTGCTTTCGGCTTCTCAATCAGGCCAAGATAATCCGCCATGATGAGTGACAGGTTTGGATTTTCCTGTTTGTGCCGTTCTGCGATTGAGCGTATTTCTTCGACCGATAACCGCGAGGCATCGACTACCCATACATCCAAATCTGCAAGCTGACTCATGCCGTTAGCAACACGCGCCCAGCCTTCGTCATCCATCGATGCAGGATTTCGCAGTACGCTAACCGACATCCTCCCGGCGTTGGCAATGCTTCGCTCTGCAATCTGCAATGCGCTCATTTCCATTGAGAAAATCAATACCCCGCGCCGGACGTCAGAACCAGGAATAACGCGGCTTGCAACGCCTTCGGCAATCTTCAGCGCTAGTTCGGTTTTCCCCATACCAGGACGAGCAGCGATTATCACCAGGTCTTCTGCGTTCATCCCTCCGGTGATGGCATCAAGTTCTTCGATTCCGGTCTTCAGGGTGTCGGACTCTTCTCCGTTCCTCAGACGCCTGTCAAGCGTGTCAGTGTAGTCAGTAATGATTTCCCCTAACCGTACAGGTTTAACCTCGTCACGGGGCTTTCTGATGGCTGAAAGACGCTTTACAAGCTCATCCATCGCCTGACTCGATGCGTCGATGGTTCCGCTCTGAATTGGTTCACGCATTTCATCCATGATTTCCAGCACCAGACGGCGGTGATAGTTATCCGCGACCATTCCGGCATATCCCTTCAGGTTTGCGGCACTCGGGCAGTTCTTACTGGTCATCAGGATTGACGTGAAATGCTCCTCTCCGCACGCCTCGGCAACCATCAGCGCGTCGATTAGGTTTCTGTTTCTCGCCTGCTTGCGGATAACTTCGAAGGCTTTCCGGTAGAGCGGAATTGAAAACGCTTCCGGCTCCAGCGTTGCCAGAACGTCGCTGGCGGTTGGTGTTAATCCACCAATCAGCAGGCCACCGATAACGCTCGCTTCGATATCCTGTTTCATGCAATCCCCCTGTCTGCAAACTTCCCTTCCCGTACTCCCGTTAACGAATCTTCCCTCAGCAGGTAATCAAAATCTGCCGTCCAGCCAGTGTCGTTGTCTCCGAAGTAAAACGGCTTGGCCTGATGTACAAACGCCCTGACATACGCTCTGAAACCGTCCACGTTTGGCGTTTTCAGTTGCGGGATGATTTTCTTCAGGCGGCGTTTGCGTTTCTCGTTGACCGCAACAGCGTGTGGCAGTCTGTCACCGACTTCGGTGTTGTAGGCGTTCAGGAAGGATTCGTAGTCGATTCGTTCTGCCTTGCGACGTTCAGGTTTAACCTGCCCATCGCCGCCCCCATTGGGGGGTAGGGGGGTATTATTTATATTCTTGTTAATACCTTCTTGTTCATGATGTGCGGTTGTTTGTGCGGCTTCATGTGCGCTTTCATGTGCGTCATGTACGCTGAAAGCCGCGCCATTACTGGCTTCGTCATGTGCGGCATCATGTGCGGTTGTTTGTGCGGCTTCATGTGCGGGTGAATCGTCCATTTTTTGAGCATATTCATGGTAATTTGTGATGGTGATCACACGACCTTTTTGCTTCTCTCCATCAATGGAGATCATCCCCTCTTTCACAAAAACCTGAAGCATCCGCTCAACCTGATCACGGCTTGCTGGCTTGCCATGCCTGTCGCATAACTGAAGACCTAAATCAGCTGCTGTCACAACCAGTTGACCGGGTTGCAGATGCCATTCATGACCTTTGAAATTCGCTTTGTATGGCTTTCTGGCGGCATTCAGGAGAAGGTTTTCCCACAGGGTGCGAAGATAAACATCTTTCGCCCATGACTGTTTCAGAATGCTCCGGTACAACGGAATGTAACCAGTTTTCTGGTTCTCCATCCTGTTGCTCCTGCGCTCGTGTGCGGCGCTGAAATCGTAGATTTTTGCTGTATTGCTCATAACTACCTGCCTTGACGAAAGACCTTAAGAACATCGTTAAACTGACTTACGGATATGTCTTCTTTGAGAAGCTTTTCCAGAAATGCGTTTGGAATGAACGTATATCCCTCCTCTTTTGGTAGAGACGGGAGCAACGCCCTCGCCTCAGCCTTCAGAAGCTCAGTTCTGGCAACTTTCACAAAAGAGATTTGAGTTCTTTCATCAATGGAACGAAGGAAGCGCAAACGCTTAGCTTCTTTGTGTGTATCAGGTGGATTAAAGCCTTTGTTTCGCATATAATTACCTCGTTGGATGTTGTTAAAATTCCATTTGTATTTGATCATAACGCTTGGTCTTGCACACCGGGCGTTTTTTATTGGTGAGAATCGAAGCAACTTGTCGTGCCAATCGAGCCATGTCGTCGTCGACAACGCCCCATTCAAGAACAGCAAGCAGCATTGAGAACTTTGGAATCCAATCCCTCTTCCACCTGCTGATCTGCGACTTATCAACTCCCACAGCTTCCGCTGTCTTCTCAGTTCCAAGCATTGCGATTTTGTTAAGCAACGCACTCTCGATTCTTAGAGCCTCGTTGCGTTTGTTTGCACGAACCATATGTAAGTATTTCCTTAACAAATAAGAAGTTATGCGCATCAACTTATGCGCGTTGTATTCCCGCATTTCGGCGGGAATGAGGACCATGACTGTTAAAGAGCAATTTGCTTATGCCGCTTTGCGGTAAGCGCTTTCTTGATACTTCAGGGCGCCAGCTGTAACGACTTCCAGTCGATAGGCGTCTTTCTCTGGGATGACTTCCTTCCACTGAGAGACTGCTGCGTCGCTAATGCCTAACGCTTTAGCTACAGCACGCTGGGTTCCGAAGTGGTCGATAACATCTTTCTTGTACATAGACTCGCTCCGAAATTAAAGAACACTTAAATTATCCACTAAAGGAATCTTAAGTCAAGTTTATTTAAGATGTCTTAACTATGAAAACTCAATTGATGGGAGAGCGCATTCGCGCTCGGAGAAAAGAACTCAAGATCAGGCAGGCCGCACTTGGAAAGATGGTCGGCGTGTCTAATGTTGCCATATCTCAGTGGGAACGCTCTGAGACAGAGCCAAATGGAGAGAATCTTCTCGCCCTGGCTAATGCGTTGAAGTGTTCCCCTGACTATCTGATGAAAGGAGAGGAAAGTCTTTCAAACATTGCCTATCACAGTAGGCATGATCCAAGAGGGTCATACCCTCTGATTAGCTGGGTGAGCGCAGGATGCTGGATGGAAGCTGTAGAACCATATCATAAGCGTGCAATAGATAACTGGTACGATACAACCGTAGACTGTTCAGAAGATTCGTTTTGGTTGGACGTGAAGGGAGACTCAATGACGGCTCCGGCCGGTCTCAGTATCCCTGAAGGAATGATAATACTCGTCGATCCTGAAGTAGAGCCGCGTAACGGGAAACTGGTAGTTGCAAAGCTCGAAGGAGAAAACGAGGCAACTTTCAAGAAGTTAGTTATTGATGCAGGCAGGAAGTTTCTAAAACCACTTAACCCACAATATCCGATGATCGAGATCAACGGAAACTGCAAAATCATCGGCGTAGTTGTCGATGCAAAACTAGCAAACCTTCCATAAGGGGGCATTCGCCCCTTTTTTTTATTTCCTTTAAAAATCAAAGCCAAACTTAAGTTACGAAAGAAAATTTAAGTTTTCTTCAAAAATACTCTTGACCATTAATTAAAGAGATCTTAAATTTAAGCCATCAGCAGGACGCTGGTAGCCAAACGGAACAGATTGGCAGGCTCTTTAACATTGATGGGATTGTCCCGCCGAAATGCGGGAACCAAAGAGTAGTTGGCTTTGGGATTGGATGAATGAGCAGGCTGATGCTCGACCAATGTATAAACAGCGCTCATGGCAAGCAGTAACCAATCTGCGCCTCAAGACAGCGTCACTGGTAGTGCGGGCGCTCTAACCAGTAAGCCGGAGTTCAGCACCGGCCATCCAATCTCCAAAGTCAATTCCATAGGCGTTATGCAGCCGCCACCATATTCAAGAAAGCTGCACAAGAGGTAGGAGGATTTATGTGAATACTTACATTCAATTGAGAGATTAATTAAATAGAACTGATCGAGCAGAGTCCATAAAGGCTCATAAATGCTCTTCCATCCCCGTCTAATTGGCGGGGAAGGAAACCACTTTGTAATAAAAAAAATTCCAAAGTTGTTTCATCGGAGGTCAACATGACAGTAGTCATTACATATCTGGCTGACGATAACGCCAGAAATCGCCGCAGAGCACGCAGACAGGCTCAACGTGAACAAGCAATGAAAGAACAGCGACTGGCGCGGAAGATTGCGCTAAAGCTCTCTGGTTGCGTCAGAGCAGACAAAGCAATATCACTCGGAAGCCTTTGCTGCAAGAAGAAAGAAGAAGCCGTTCGAAAAAATAGAAGTATTTATTACAAGGATTCAAACCCATTAGGAAACAAAATACATGCAGTCCAAAAAATAAAATTGTACAGTAAACTACCGTACGGTGCTTATTGAGTATGCTTATGGTGAAAAAGACTATTTATGTTAATCCTGACCGCGGACAAAACAGAAAAGTATCTGATAGAGGCCTTACATCTCAAGACAGGAGGAGAATAGCGAGATGGGAAAAGAGAATGGCATATGCATTAGAAAACGGTGTAACACCTGGATTTAATGCTATAGATGACGGTCCGGAATATAAGATTAATGAAGACCCAATGGACAAAGTTGACAAAGCATTAGCAACACCATTTCCTCGCGATGTCGAAAAAATTGAAGATGAAAAATATGAGGATGTAATGCACAGAGTTGTTAATCACGCTCACCAACGAAACCCAAACAAAAAGTGGTCATAACCCGCTTAGGCAGATTTCATTTTCACGCAAACAACAGAATAAACACTGCACTGTGTATTCATTCCAACGAGTGAATACACGGAGCAATGTCGCTCGTAACTAAACAGGAGCCGACTTGTTCTGATTATTGGAAATCTTCTTTGCCCTCCAGTGTGAGGGCAATTTTTTTGACGGAGGATATATGAGTGAAGTAACAGATTTAGTTGTTATTGAAAAAGCAAATGCAATGACTGTATTTCAGTCTGCCGACCAGATTGAAGAAATCCTTCAAAAGGTTGAACGTGAAGTTATGTCCTTTGTGCCTGATATCACAACGGCAAAGGGCAGAAAGGAGATCGCTTCTCTGGCGTATAAAGTTGCGCAGACGAAAACATATCTCGATGGTCTTGGCAAAGACCTTGTTGCTGAACTGAAGGAAATTCCAAAGCTAATTGATGCCAACCGCAAGACAGTGCGCGATCGCCTTGATGAACTGAAAGCCAAGGCGCGCCAGCCTCTTACTGATTATGAGGAAGAACAGGCGCGGATTAAAGCCGAAGAAGAAGCTAAGGCAGCAGCTGAAGCTCTCGCAAAGCAAATTGAGTCTGACCATGAAATAGCGATTTTGATGGATCGCGAATTTGACCGCCAAAGAGAAGAGGCAAGACTCAAAGCGGAGCAGGAAAAGCGAGAGCATGAAGAACGATTAAAAAGAGAAGCTGAAGAGAAAGCCAGAGCTGAAGCCGAAGCAAAGGCAAAAGCCGAAATTGAAGCAGCAGCAAGGCGAGAAGCAGAAGCTAAGGCCGCAGCGGAACGTGCAGAGCGTGAACGCATTGAAGCCGAGCAACGAGCACAGCGCGAAGCAAAAGAGGCAGCAGAACGAGCTGAAAGAGAAAAGCAGGCAGCAATTGAAGCAGAACGCAGAAAAGCACAGGAGGAGGCTGAACGAATCCGTCGCGAGGCTGAAGCAAAAGAGCAAGCCAGAATAGCAGAAGAAAAAAGAATCAAGGACGAAGAAGAGCGCAGAGCAAAGGATAAAGCTCACCGGAAAGAAGTAAATAACAAAATACTTGCTGACCTTATCAAGGTTGGCGCATCAGAAGATGTTGCTAAAAATATCATAACAGCCATCGTAAAAGGCGAAGTATTCGCAACAAAAATAACCTACTAATAAAACCAACATAAGGAACCACCCATGATTTACGCAATCGCGGGAGGCGCTCGCATGGGTGCCTTCCAACTAAATGAATCTTTACTTGAACGAATCACCCGTAAATTACGTGACGGATGGAAACGCCTTATCGACATACTTAATCAGCCAGGAGTTCCCAAAAATGGATAAAACACTTATGGCTATCCAGACTAAATTCACTATCGCCACTTTTATTGGCGATGAAAAGATGTTTCGTGAAGCCGTCGACGCTTATAAAAAATGGATATTAATGCTGAAACTGAGATCAAGCAAAAGCATTCACTAACCCCCTTTCCTGTTTTCCTAATCAGCCTGGCATTTCGCGGGCGATATTTTCACAGCTATTTCAGGAGTTCAGCCATGAACGCTTATTACATTCAGGATCGTCTTGAGGCTCAGAGCTGGGCGCGTCACTACCAGCAGATCGCCCGTGAAGAGAAAGAGGCAGAACTGGCAGACGACATGGAAAAAGGCCTGCCCCAGCACCTGTTTGAATCGCTATGCATCGATCATTTGCAACGCCACGGGGCCAGCAAAAAAGCCATTACCCGTGCGTTTGATGACGATGTTGAGTTTCAGGAGCGCATGGCAGAACACATCCGGTACATGGTTGAAACCATTGCTCACCATCAGGTTGATATTGATTCAGAGGTATAAAACGGATGAGTACAGCACTCGCAACGCTGGCTGGGAAGCTGGCTGAACGTGTCGGCATGGATTCTGTCGACCCACAGGAACTGATCACCACTCTTCGCCAGACGGCATTTAAAGGCGATGCCAGCGATGCGCAGTTCATCGCATTGTTGATCGTCGCCAACCAGTACGGCCTTAATCCGTGGACGAAAGAAATTTACGCCTTCCCTGATAAGCAGAACGGCATCGTTCCGGTGGTGGGCGTTGATGGCTGGTCCCGCATCATCAATGAAAACCAGCAGTTTGATGGCATGGACTTTGAGCAGGACAATGAATCCTGCACATGCCGGATTTACCGCAAGGACCGTAATCATCCGATCTGCGTTACCGAGTGGATGGATGAATGCCGCCGCGAACCATTCAAAACCCGCGAAGGCAGAGAAATCACGGGGCCGTGGCAGTCGCATCCCAAACGGATGTTACGTCATAAAGCCATGATTCAGTGTGCCCGTCTGGCCTTCGGATTTGCTGGTATCTATGACAAGGATGAAGCCGAACGCATTGTCGAAAATACCGCATACACTGCAGAACGTCAGCCGGAACGCGACATCACTCCGGTTAACGATGAAACCATGCAGGAGATTAACACTCTGCTGATTGCCCTGGACAAAACATGGGATGACGACTTATTGCCGCTCTGTTCCCAGATATTTCGCCGCGACATTCGCGCATCGTCAGAACTGACACAGGCCGAAGCAGTGAAAGCTCTTGGATTCCTGAAACAGAAAGCCTCTGAACAGAAGGTGGCTGCATGACACCGGACATTATCCTGCAGCGTACCGGGATCGACGTGAGAGCTGTCGAACAGGGGGATGATGCGTGGCACAAATTACGGCTCGGCGTCATCACCGCTTCAGAAGTTCACAATGTGATAGCAAAACCCCGCTCCGGAAAGAAATGGCCTGACATGAAAATGTCCTACTTCCACACCCTGCTTGCCGAGGTTTGCACCGGTGTGGCTCCGGAAGTTAACGCTAAGGCGCTGGCCTGGGGAAAACAGTACGAGAACGACGCCAGAGCCCTCTTTGAGTTCACTTCCGGCGTGAATGTTACTGAATCCCCGATCATCTATCGCGACGAAAGTATGCGCACCGCCTGCTCTCCCGATGGTTTATGCAGTGACGGCAATGGCCTTGAACTGAAATGCCCGTTTACCTCACGGGATTTCATGAAGTTCCGGCTCGGTGGTTTCGAGACCATAAAATCGGCTTACATGGCCCAGGTGCAGTACAGCATGTGGGTGACACGAAAAGATGCCTGGTACTTTGCCAACTATGACCCGCGTATGAAGCGTGAAGGCCTGCATTATGTCGTGATTGAGCGGGATGAAAAGTACATGGCGAGTTTTGACGAGATGGTGCCGGAGTTCATCGAAAAAATGGACGAGGCACTGGCTGAAATTGGTTTTGTATTTGGGGAGCAATGGCGATGAAGCATCATCACGATAATATCCGGGTAGGCGCGATCACTTTCGTCTACTCCGTTACAAAGCGAGGCTGGGTATTTCCCGGCCTTTCTGTTATCCGAAATCCCCTGAAAGCACAGCGGCTGGCTGAGGAGATAAATAATAAACGGGGAGCTGTATGCACAAAGCATCTCCCGTTGAGTTAAGAACGAGTATCGAGATGGCACATAGCCTCGCTCAAATTGGAGTCAGGTTTGTGCCAATTCCAGTAGAAACAGACGAAGAATTTCATACGTTAGCCGCATCCCTTTCACAAAAGCTGGAAATGATGGTGGCGAAAGCAGAAGCAGATGAGAGAGACCAGGTATGACAACCACTGAATGCATTTTTCTGGTAGCGGGCTTCATATTCTGTGTGCTTATGCTTGCCGACATGGGACTTGTTCAATGACACCTCAGCAAGAAAACGCCCTTCGCAGCATTGCCCGTCAGGCTAATTCTGAAATCAAAAAAGCCAGACAGCAGTTTCCGGATAAAAACGTCGATGACATTTGCCGTAGCGTACTGAAGAAGCACCGCGAAACGGTAACGCTGATGGGATTCACACCGACTCATTTAAGTCTGGCAATCGGTATGTTAAACGGCGCCTTTAAGGAACGGTGAACATGAAAAGCAAAATCCTCAGGGAGCTACAGGCTCCTTTTTTATTGTTCGCATTCACCCTCAAGCGTATTAACCAACAATTCAGGGATTAATGAAAGATGGCAGACATCATTGATTCAGCATCAGAAATTGAAGAATTACAGCGCAACACAGCAATAAAAATGCGCCGCCCGAACCACCAAGCTATATCTGCCACTCATTGTTGTGAGTGTGGCGATCCGATAGATGAACGAAGACGACTGGCCGTTCAGGGTTGTCGGACTTGTGCAAGTTGCCAGGAGGAGATCGAACTTAAGAACAAACAATGGGGATTGTGATGGCCTCAAAGCAGCAAATTTCAACATCACCAACTGAGGTGTAAAAATGTTCAGAATCATTTTTCCTAACACCTGGTACGTCGACCACCACGGCACTCCCTGCAAAATCCTGCGTTCTACCCACAACAAAGTTCACTACATCCGAAAAGGCAGAACATGTATCGCCAGCATGTTCCGCTTTAATCATGACTTTGAACCTGTGAATAAAGCTGATGCAGATCGGATAGCAGAAGAGATCGAAACAGCAGAACACATTAAGAAGTTACGTGACATGCGTTCAAAAAGCAGAGGTAATCATGGAATCATACAGCCTCACACTCGATGAGGCCTGTCAGTTTCTCAAGATATCCAGACCTACCATCGCCGCATCAATGCGGCTTTTTCTTGCGTGTAATTGCGGAGACTTTGCGATGTACTTGACACTTCAGGAGTGGAACGCACGCCAGCGGCGCCCAAGAAGCCTTGAAACAGTTCGTCGATGGGTACGCGAGTGCAGGATATTCCCACCACCGATTAAGGACGGAAGAGAGTATTTGTTCCACGAATCAGCGGTAAAGGTTGACTTAAATCGACCAGTAACAGGTAGCCTTTTGAAGAGGATCAAAAATGGGAAGAAGGCGAAGTCATGAGCGCCGGGATTTACCCCCTAATCTTTATATAAGAAACAATGGATATTACTGCTACAGGGACCCAAGGACGGGTAAAGAGTTTGGATTAGGTCGAGACAGGAGGATAGCAATCACTGAAGCTATACAGGCCAACATTGAGTTATTTTCAGGACACAAACACAAGCCTCTGACAGCGAGAATCAACAGTGATAATTCTGTTACGTTACATTCATGGCTTGATCGCTACGAAAAAATCCTCGCCAGCAGAGGAATCAAGCAGAAGACACTCATAAATTACATGAGCAAAATTAAAGCAATAAGGAGGGGGCTGCCTGATGCTCCACTTGAAGACATCACCACAAAAGAAATTGCGGCAATGCTCAATGGATACATAGACGAGGGCAAGGCGGCGTCAGCCAAGTTAATCAGATCAACACTGAGCGATGCATTCCGAGAGGCAATAGCTGAAGGCCATATAACAACAAACCCGGTCGCTGCCACTCGCGCAGCAAAATCAGAGGTAAGGAGATCAAGACTTACAGCTGATGAATACCTGAAAATTTATCAAGCAGCAGAATCATCACCATGTTGGCTTAGACTTGCAATGGAATTGGCTGTTGTTACCGGGCAGCGAGTTGGTGATTTATGCGAAATGAAGTGGTCTGATATCGTAGATGGATATCTTTATGTCGAGCAAAGCAAAACAGGCGTAAAAATTGCCATCCCAACAACATTGCATGTTGATGTTCTCGGGATATCAATGAAGGAAACACTTGATAAATGCAAAAAGATTCTTGGCGGAGAAACCATAATTGCATCTACTCGTCGTGAACCGCTTTCATCCGGCACAGTATCAAGGTATTTTATGCGCGCACGAAAAGCATCAGGTCTCTCCTTCGAAGGGGATCCGCCAACCTTTCACGAGTTGCGCAGTTTGTCTGCAAGACTCTATGAGAAGCAGATAAGCGATAAATTTGCTCAACATCTTCTCGGGCATAAGTCGGACACCATGGCATCACAGTATCGTGATGACAGAGGCAGGGAGTGGGACAAAATTGAAATCAAATAATGATTTTATTTTGACTGATAGTGACCTGTTCGTTGCAACAAATTGATAAGCAATGCTTTTTTATAATGCCAACTTAGTATAAAAAAGCAGGCTTCAACGGATTCATTTTTCTATTTCATAGCCCGGAGCAACCTGTGAACACATTTTCAGTTTCCCGTCTGGCGCTGGCATTGGCTTTTGGCGTGACGCTGACCGCCTGTAGCTCAACACCACCCGATCAACGTCCTTCTGATCAAACTGCGCCTGGTACCTCTTCTCGCCCGATTCTGTCGGCAAAAGAAGCGCAGAATTTCGATGCGCAACACTATTTTGCATCCCTGACACCAGGTGCTGCAGCGTGGAATCCGTCCCCGATAACCCTGCCTGCGCAACCTGACTTTGTTGTCGGCCCGGCGGGTACTCAAGGTGTAACGCATACCACGATTCAGGCGGCGGTAGATGCGGCAATTATCAAGCGTACCAACAAGCGCCAGTATATTGCCGTGATGCCTGGTGAGTATCAGGGAACGGTGTATGTCCCTGCCGCTCCGGGTGGAATTACTCTGTACGGTACAGGTGAAAAACCGATTGATGTGAAGATTGGGCTTTCCCTTGATGGGGGTATGAGCCCTGCCGACTGGCGTCACGACGTCAACCCGCGCGGCAAATATATGCCAGGTAAACCAGCGTGGTATATGTACGATAGCTGCCAGAGCAAACGCAGCGACAGTATCGGTGTTCTGTGTTCTGCGGTCTTCTGGTCACAAAACAATGGCCTGCAACTGCAAAACCTGACCATCGAAAACACGCTGGGTGATAGCGTAGATGCGGGTAACCATCCGGCGGTGGCACTGCGTACTGACGGTGACCAGGTACAGATTAACAACGTTAACATTCTCGGTCGTCAGAACACCTTCTTTGTCACCAACAGCGGTGTGCAGAACCGTCTGGAAACGAATCGTCAGCCGCGTACGCTGGTGACCAACAGCTACATTGAAGGGGATGTGGATATCGTTTCTGGTCGCGGCGCAGTGGTGTTCGATAACACCGAATTCCGCGTGGTGAACTCACGTACTCAGCAAGAAGCGTATGTGTTTGCACCGGCTACGCTGTCCAACATTTACTACGGTTTCCTCGCCGTAAACAGCCGTTTCAATGCTTCCGGTGATGGCGTGGCACAACTGGGCCGCTCGCTGGATGTTGATGCCAATACCAACGGTCAGGTGGTGATCCGTGATAGCGCCATCAACGAAGGTTTTAACACGGCTAAACCGTGGGGCGATGCGGTGATCTCTAATCGTCCGTTTGCGGGTAACACCGGCAGCGTTGACGATAGCGACGAAATACAGCGCAATCTGAATGACACTAACTACAACCGCATGTGGGAATACAATAACCGCGGCGTGGGTAGCAAAGTGGTTGCAGAGGCGAAGAAGTAAGAGCTATTAACTATTTGCCGAATGCGGCGTAAACGCCTTATCCGGCCTACGGTTCGATGCGATTTGTAGGTCGGATAAGATGCGCCAGCATCGCATCCGACAATAAGTGCCGAATGCGACCTACATTCACATGGCGCTTTTTACATCTGACGGTTTTTATTGAAGTTAATCAAACTACCCGCCTTGATAATCTCGCGCTCTTCAGCAGTCAGACTTTCCATATAGAGCGTAATTTCCGTTACCGGCGCATCTTCATGGATCACATAACCTTTAAACGTCGTACCCGGATTATCCAGCGCCGCTTTAATGCCAGGGATGTAAATGTAATCCCCCACTTCAAAGGTTGGCACTTCCGCCATCTGCAGAGGTAACATCCCCCAGTTGATGACGTTAGAACGATAGCGTTTAGTCGCGTACTCCTCGGCAATATTCGCCAGACCGCCAATCACACGCTGACAACTCGCCGCCTGTTCACGCGCAGAACCATCGCCTGGTTTCACCGCATAGACCATGCTGCCAATTTCAGTTTGCAGCGGATCAATATGCTCCTGACCAGCAATCTGCTTAATGCGCGCAAACACCTCTGTCAGCTCGCTGACATTCCCCGCCAGACGCTGATTTTCCAGCTCAGCAGTCGCTTTACTTCTGCCAACATAACCTGGATCGCGGCGTGACAGGGTAAACTCCGCCAGACCAATCGGATTTGAACGATAAGAAGAGGTTTCACCGGAAGGGATCAGTTCGTCGGTGGTGGTCACTTCGTCGAGGATCTTCGAGCACACTTTGAGGACGATATTGTCAGTCAGCGCACCTAATTCCGGCCAGTCTTTAATGTTCGGTCCGTAAATCAGCGGTTGCTGAGTTGCCCCTTTAACAAAGCCCTGATAAACACGGTTTTTATACGGCGTTACATCGAAGGCGTACTCCGGCACGTTGTCCCAGCAATCGAGTTCGCTGGCAGAAGTTAAATAGCCACCGTTTGCCGCAGTCGCAGCGATAGAACGAGCGTCCATCAACGCCACCGCTGACATCTGCCCATTAGCTGGCTTAGAGCCTTCGCGGTTCGGGAAGTTACGCGTGGTGTGGCGAATACTCAAACCGTTGTTGATTGGCGTATCGCCCGCGCCAAAGCATGGGCCGCAGAACGCGGTTCTGATGATTGCGCCTGCGCCAATCAAATCTGCTACCACACCTTTTTTGGCTAAATCCATAAATACTGGCTGTGATGACGGGTAAACCGCTAACGAGAAGGTGTCGTTACCACAGGATTGACCGCGCAGCGCATTTGCTGCGGCGATAACGTTTTCATAGTTACCGCCAGAACAGCCCGCGATAATCCCCTGCTGCACTTTCAGGCGACCATTTTCCACTTTGTCCAGCAGCGAGAGTTTGGCTTTACCGTGCGCCACGCGTTCGGACTCAATTTCAATCTCACGCAGAATGTCGGTCAGGTTCTGGTTCAGCGTGTCGATTTCATACACGTTGCTCGGGTGGAACGGCAGCGCAATCATTGGTTTGATGGCGCTTAAATCAACGCTGATGCAGCCATCGTAGTACGCCATCGGTTGAGGGTTAAGCTGGCAGTAATCCTGGCCGCGACCGTGGAGCGCCAGCCAGTTATGGGCTTCTTCATCGGTTTGCCAGACAGAACTTAAACAGGTCGTTTCAGTGGTCATAACGTCAACGCTGTTACGGAAATCGGTAGAGAGCGCAGCAACGCCGGGACCTACGAATTCCATCACTTTGTTTTTGACGTAGCCGTTTTTGAACACGGCACCGATGATAGCCAACGCCACATCCTGCGGCCCCACATACGGCGCTGGTTTTCCGGTCAGATGCACCGCAACAACTCCCGGATAGTCGATATCCCAGGTGTCATTAAGCAATTGTTTTACCAACTCGCCGCCGCCCTCACCGACTGCCATTGTCCCTAATGCACCGTAACGGGTGTGACTGTCTGACCCGAGGATCATTTTGCCGCCACCTGCCATCATCTCACGCATATATTGATGGATGACCGCAATATGCGGAGGCACAAAAATACCGCCATAACGCTGAGCCGCCGATAAACCAAAAACATGGTCATCACCGTTAATGGTGCCGCCGACGGCGCAAAGTGAGTTATGGCAGTTGGTCAGCACATACGGCAGCGGGAAACGTTCCATACCGGACGCTTTAGCGGTCTGTACAATACCAACAAAGGTAATATCGTGAGAGGCTAATGAATCAAACTTAATTTTAAGTTTATCCATATTTCCGGACGTATTATGAGAAGAGAGAATAGACCAGGCAATAGTGCCTTTTTTGGCTTCTTCTTTTTTAATTTGGCCGGTGAAATGTTCTTCGGCAATTATTTCGTTATTACTGGCGAGAAACACGCCTTTTTCAGATAACTTGATCATTAAATGCTCCAGATATCTGCGCACCGTGAAGTGCGCAGAAAGATAATAAATGGATATACTCTAAATAATTCGAGTTGCAGGAAGGCGACAAGCGAGTGAATCCCCAGGAGCTTACATAAGTAAGTGACTGGGGTGAGCGAACGCAGACTCAGCACATGCAACTTGAAGTATGACGAGTATATTTACAGCATGTTCCAGCCGATCAGCATATTCCACCACCACACTCCGAGGGTGATATGCACCAGGAAGGTTAATATCGTCAGTACCGCACCGACCAACCACCAGGATTTAATATCGTTATAACCCACGCCAAAGATGACCGGACCTGCCGCGCCGCCATAGTGAGTAACCATGCCGCCATAGGAGTTGGAGAACAACAGTGCCAGCGCGGTTAACATTAACGGTGCGCCAGAGACGTTCGCCAGCATGGCAAATACCGGTAACATAGCAACGATATAGGCACTACCGGAAGCGAAGAAATAACGCACGATGATGCTGAGGAAAATAATAACGAAGAAAGCAACGTTACCGTGACCATCAAATGCCAGGTTATTTTTAAAGACTTCAGCTAACCATTCGAAAAATTTAACTTTCGATAATAAGGAGCTTAAGCCGATAATACCGCCGTACCAGATTAAGGTATTCCAGCCGCCTTTATTTTTAACCACGTCTTCCCAGGTAACGATACCCAGCAGCAGC
Source organism: Shigella dysenteriae (assembly GCF_022354085.1). Lineage (NCBI taxonomy): Bacteria > Pseudomonadati > Pseudomonadota > Gammaproteobacteria > Enterobacterales > Enterobacteriaceae > Shigella > Shigella dysenteriae. The sequence goes on along the minus strand of NZ_CP055055.1, from coordinate 1,541,584 downwards.
ATAGTCGCCATAACAACGATTGCCACGGTGGATTCATCAACCCCCAGAGACTTACTGAAAATCCAGCCCAGCAGCGCCAGCACAAAGACACCGAGCAGCATTTTTTCGCGGATTTTCATCGGTCCCAGTTCGGCAAGGCCCGCTTTAGCGATGGTTTTGTTATCCACCTTCTTAATTTCTGGCGGATACATGGTGTAAATCACCAGCGGAGTAACCAGCAGCATAATGATGCCCGGCAATCCGGCGGCCAGCGCCCATCCCCCCCAGCTAATTTGCAGGTGCAGAATGTCGTTGATCATTTTCAGCGCCAGAATGTTCCCCGCCATTGCGGTAAAGAACATATAGCTGGTGGTTTTGGTGACCATGTAAATGGACATCATCAGGTAATGTCCGACACGACGCGGACTTTTTTCCGGTTCGGACCCCAAAGCCACCGCCACGCTGTTGATGATCGGTAACACAATGCCGCCCGCACGCGCGGTGTTAGACGGTGTTGCCGGAGCCAATACCAGATCGAGGAATACCGTAACGTAACCCAGACCCAGCGTGGTGTTACCGATTTTACCAATCAGCAGATAGGCAATACGTTTACCTAAACCGGTGGTCACAAATGCGGCGCTTAAGGTAAACGCCGAGAACACCAGCCAGGTAGTACCTGAAGAGTAACCGCTTAATACGGCGGTGGTCTTAAACGCACCGTCGGATAAGTTACCGACCACCACCATTGAGGCAGCAACGGCAATTAACAGTACGACAGGTTCCGGGAAAGGCTTGATAACCAGACCCACAATGGCCGCCAGGTAAATACCAAAAAGCACCCACGCCAGTTCGCTTAATCCTGCCGGAGCTGGCATAAAGCCAATAATACATGGGATCGCTAATATCAGAATTAGCTTCCATAACGATTTCTTATTCATTTAAAATCCTGTTCTTTCTGTATGACTCATACAGAAGTCCTTTATTGATTGTCCTTATCCTGACAACGAATTTTTTCAGGGAAGATAAACTTCACCGGAAAATATTTTTCTGGTTGTCCGAATAACAGATGCGCGTAACGTCGTGGCATCCTGACCTTCATTACTTAAATGAACGTCGAGCGCACCACTGGGGTGTTCAATATTGATATTGCCATATCCTACAGAAGGGACGATTTGTCGGGTGACGGTGCCTTCCAATGCACAACTACTGGAAATAGCAATAGCACCGGTTATCGCCAGCGCGCGATGGCAAGAATGCGGCATAAAATAACGCACATTAATTGCCCCGCCTTTCTGCGCTGGAGAAATAAGCACAGGTTTAGGGATAACCATATTACTGACATCACCTAAGCCCATTGCTTTACCCGCTTGTAGACGGATAGATTCAATGCGGGCTAATAATGCTTTGTCGGCATCCAGTTCCGCCGGTAATTCATAACCTGTTTTTCCCAGATATTCAGCCGGAATAATGACGACTGGCATCGCCATATCGATACAGGTCACCGGGACATCGTCAAAATAATCAATCTGATTATCAGTCGGGAAAACTTTTCCGGTTTTCGTTCCAGCGGCATTCAGGAAAGTGAGCGCAACCGGTGCGGCAGTACCCGGTACGCCGTCAATTCTGGCGCTACCCTCGTACTCGACAACACCATTTGGCGTTTGCACATCAGCTTCGATGAACGTACCCGTATTGACGTTGCGGATACGTACACGGGTAACTGGCGAAGTCGCTGCAATCAAACCATTTTCAATGGCGAATGCGCCAACGCCAGACAGCATATTGCCGCAGTTAGGCGTGGTATCGACACGTTGCTCATGGACGATAACTTGAGCAAACAGATAATCAACATCAGCACGCGGATCGCTGGAACGGCTAATAATGGCGACTTTACTGGTCAGTGGATTACCGCCGCCAATACCGTCAATTTCCAGATCATTACCGGAACCCATAATTGCCATCAATATTTTATCGCGCTGCGTTTGATCTTCGGGTAAATGTTCCGCTAACAGGAACGCGCCCCTCGAGGTTCCACCTCGCATCATCACGCAGGGTATTTTTTTCATAATAATGCCCTCAATTTAAAAACATAACTTATTGCGATATGGTTACATTAAGGGCAAAGCATCTCTAATGACTTTAGCTCAACGATTAATAACATTTTTTCATTAATTTAAGTTGGCTAAATGCAGTTAAAATTTTTAACGGCCAGCCACCCAAAATCAACGCTTCCATTTTCCGGAGTAATAATGAAGCATGAATTATCAAGTATGAAGGCATTTGTCATACTGGCAGAGTCCAGTTCATTTAACAATGCCGCTAAATTACTCAACATTACGCAACCTGCATTAACGCGAAGAATAAAAAAGATGGAGGAAGATTTACATATTCAACTATTTGAGCGTACAACTCGCAAGGTTACGTTAACAAAAGCAGGAAAAAGGTTGCTTCCGGAGGCGCGGGAATTAATAAAGAAATTCGATGAAACGCTTTTTAATATTCGTGATATGAATGCTTATCATCGTGGTATGGTGACGTTAGCGTGTATTCCGACCGCAGTATTTTATTTTTTACCGCTGGCAATCGGTAAATTTAATGAGCTGTATCCCAATATTAAAGTGCGGATTCTGGAACAAGGCACGAATAATTGCATGGAATCGGTGCTATGTAACGAATCAGACTTTGGCATAAACATGAACAACGTCACAAATTCATCCATTGATTTTAGCCCACTGGTCAACGAGCCATTCGTGCTGGCCTGTCGGCGTGACCATCCATTGGCCAAAAAGCAGCTTGTAGAATGGCAGGAGTTAGTGGGTTACAAAATGATTGGCGTACGCTCCTCCAGCGGCAACCGACTGTTGATAGAACAACAGCTAGCCGACAAGCCCTGGAAGCTGGACTGGTTTTACGAAGTGCGTCATCTTTCGACGTCATTAGGACTGGTGGAGGCAGGACTGGGGATTTCAGCGCTTCCTGGTCTGGCAATGCCCCATGCGCCCTATTCTTCGATTATTGGTATCCCACTGGTGGAACCCGTTATACGTCGGACATTGGGGATTATTCGCCGCAAAGATGCCGTGCTTTCTCCGGCAGCTGAACGCTTTTTTGCCTTGCTGATTAATTTGTGGACTGACGATAAAGACAATTTGTGGACCAATATCGTCGAACGCCAGAGACATGCGTTACAGGAGATAGGTTAATACACCGGCGCAGGAGAGACTGCGCCGGGTAAATCAGCGGTTAGTGTGCGTTAACTACCACCCACATCGGTCCCTGCCCGACCGCATAGCGGCCTTTTTCATGCAGTAGCCCCTGCTCACCAACAATTTCGTATACCGAGATATGGTGCGATTTTTGCCCGGCGGCAATCAGATACTTACCACGGTGATCGATATTAAAGCCGCGCGGCTGGGTTTCAGTTGGCTGGAAGCCCTCTTTACTCAACACGCTGCCATCTTCCGAAACGCTGAAGACAGTAATCAGGCTGGCGGTACGGTCACAGGCATATAAGTGACGACCATCCGGGGTAATATGAATATCAGCCGCCCAACGGGTGTCGGAGAAGTTTTCCGGCATCATATCCAGCGTCTGGACACATTCGATATTGCCGTGCGGATCTTTCAGTTCCCAGACATCCACTGAGCTGTTTAACTCATTGACGCAATACGCATATTGTTCGTTTGGATGGAATACCATATGACGCGGGCCGGCCCATTCAACGGTAGTCACTTCCGCAGGGTCCTGCGCCACCAGATGACCATCATCGCTGACCGTAAACAGGCAAATGCGATCCTGCTTTAATGCCGGAACCCACAGCGTACGGTTGTCCGGTGAGATATTGGCGGAATGGCAACCGTCCAGCCCCTCGACCACATCGACGACGCCCACTGGCAGGCCATCTTCCAGACGCGTTACGCTCACGTTACCCGCATTGTAAGAACCTACAAAGACAAACTGCCCCTGGTGATCGGTGGAAATATGCGTCGGACTACCCGGCAGCGCAGACTCTGCGGCAAAGGTCAGTGCGCCATCGTCCGGGGCGATACGATACGCCAGGACGCGAAACTCAGGGCGAACACCAACATAGAGATAACGTTTGTCCGGGCTGACCACCATCGGCTGCACCTGCCCCGGCACATCGACAACCTGTGTCAGCGTCAGTGCGCCTTCATGATTCAGGTTCCAGACGTGAATTTGCTGGCTCTCAGGGCTGGCGATATAAACTGTTTGCTTCATGAATGCTCCTTTGCATTTAGCAACTGACTGTAACAGCTAAAATTAGTCGCTTTTGGCGGTGAATGCTGAATTAAAACGCAGAATTTTGTCCGATAGTGGTATCGGTGTACCATTCGCGCAGACGAAAATTCTTAACCTTAATCTGGAATACGCCATGACCACACGCGTGATTGCTCTCGACTTAGACGGCACCTTATTGACCCCGAAAAAGACCCTGCTTCCTTCATCGATAGAAGCCCTGGCCCGCGCTCGCGAAGCAGGCTATCAATTAATCATCGTCACAGGTCGCCATCACGTCGCTATTCATCCTTTTTATCAGGCGCTGGCGCTGGATACACCTGCTATTTGCTGTAATGGCACCTATTTGTATGATTATCATGCAAAAACCGTGCTGGAAGCGGACCCAATGCCCGTTAATAAAGCTCTGCAACTCATTGAGATGCTGAATGAACACCACATTCACGGTCTGATGTATGTCGATGATGCAATGGTCTATGAGCACCCGACCGGGCATGTCATTCGCACATCTAACTGGGCGCAAACCCTGCCGCCGGAACAGCGTCCGACTTTCACACAAGTCGCTTCTCTGGCTGAAACGGCGCAACAAGTTAACGCCGTATGGAAGTTCGCCCTGACGCACGATGACCTGCCGCAATTGCAGCATTTTGGTAAGCATGTCGAACATGAACTGGGACTGGAGTGTGAATGGTCCTGGCACGATCAGGTTGATATTGCACGCGGCGGCAACAGCAAAGGTAAACGTTTGACGAAATGGGTTGAGGCGCAAGGCTGGTCGATGGAAAACGTCGTGGCGTTCGGCGATAACTTTAATGATATCAGTATGCTGGAGGCCGCTGGTACAGGTGTGGCGATGGGCAACGCCGATGACGCGGTAAAAGCGCGCGCCAACATTGTGATTGGTGATAACACCACCGACAGCATTGCCCAGTTCATTTATAGCCACCTGATTTAATCAGGCGGTTATCGACACACTTTTAATTTGCGCGTACAGCCACAGGCCAGGTTTGATCGCCAGTTCATCCCTAGCCCACGGGCTGATACGCGCCCACAGCGTTTTACCGCCGACTTCCAGCTCCACTTCCACCTGGCCGTTGTCGTCATAACTATTAACAACTTTTGCCCGCAATACGTTACGAATGCTGGTTTGCTGCGGCGGTTGTAAAACCAGAGAAACATCGGAAGCCTGAATGCGGATACGTAGCGCAGCTTGCAACGGTTCGTCCAGCTTATTGACCCACAAATGCTGATCGCCCAGCGCCAGCGCAGTCATCGCGTAATGCGGATGATGCTCAAGTACCGTCACTTTCAGAATGCTACTTTGTTGCTCTTTCGGCAGCCACGGATTCATCACGCTACTACCCCAGACTTCTTCCAGCGCGCCAAAGGCTTTCACCTGACCGTTTTCCAGTACCATCACTCTGTCTGCCAGATGGAGGATCTCATCCAGCGAATGGCTGACATACAACATCGGGATGTTGATTTCCCGCGTCAGACGTTGCAGATAAGGCAACAGTTCGCGTTTACGCGGAATATCCAGTGACGCCAGCGGTTCATCCAGCAACAGCAATTCTGGTGCCGTCAGCAAAGCCCGCCCAATCGCTACGCGCTGTTTTTCGCCTCCGGACAGGCTGCCTGGTAAACGGTCAAGCAACGGTTCAATGCCTAAAAGCGCCACCAGCTTATCGAACTGATCGACCATGTTTTTCGCCATGCCGTAGCGCAGATTGCCACGCACTTTGTAATGTGGAAACAGCCGCGCATCCTGAAAAACATAGCCAACGCGACGCTTTTCTGGCGTCAGGCAGATACCTTTTTCGGCATCATTTAGTAACCGACCATTGAGGACAATCCTCCCTTTTTGCGGGCGCGTCAGTCCACTGATGGCGTTAATCAGCGAAGTTTTTCCGGCACCGGAGACGCCAAAGATAGCAGTGATGCCATTGGCGGGCAGCGTTTCATTAATAGTCAGGCAATGGTTGCCCAACGTCTGGGAAAAATTCAGTTCCAGCATGATTAGCGCCCCGCCCGTTCACGGCTGATTCTGGCCAGCCATTCTGAAATCAACAGGGAGATCATCGCCAGCGCAATAGAAATAATGCACAGTCTCGCTGCGCCACTTTCCCCGCCGGGGGTCTGAATCAGGGTATACATGGCAGAAGGAATGGTTCGCGTTTCACCAGGAATGTTCGACACAAAGGTGATGGTTGCGCCAAATTCACCGAGAGAACGAGCAAAAGCCAGTACCGTACCAACAATAATTCCCGGTAAGGTCAGCGGTAACGTGATAGTAAAGAAAACGCGCCAGCGCCCGGCCCCCAGTGTTCTTGCGGCCTGTTCCAGTTTGACATCAACCCCTTCCAGCGCCAGACGAATTGCCCGCACCATCAGCGGAAACGACATGACGGCGGCAGCGAGAACCGCGCCGCGCCAGCTAAAGGCGAAGGTAATACCAAACCAGTCATACAGACGTTCACCGATAAATCCGCGCCGCCCCATCGAAACTAATAATAAGTAACCGACGACCACGGGCGGTAACACCAGCGGTAGATGCAGTACGCTGTCGAGCAGAGCTTTGCCCGGAAACGTGCAACGCACCAGTAACCAGGCAAAAAAGATCCCAAACGGCAGGCTAAACAGCACAGCCAGGGAAGAAACTTTCAGGCTTAATAAAACTGCCTGCCATTCTGGATCGGTCAGTATCATTACTTGGTTGTAAATCCGTAACGTTTAAAGATTTCCGCTGCCTGCGGTCCCTTCAGATAATCATAAAATGCTTTCACTGTCGCATTGTTATGCCCTTCCACAACAGCAACCGGATATTCCACTTTTTTATGTGAATCTTCCGGGAAGGTGGCAACCACTTTTACCCCTTTGCTGGCAACTGCGTCAGAACCGTAAACAATGCCCAACGGCGCTTCATTGCGTTCGACCAACGCCAGCGCGCCACGAACATCTTCCGCCGGAGCCAGTTTCGGGGAGAGCGTATCCCATGCGCCCAGTTTTTGCAGTGCTTCTTTTGCATAAATGCCAGCGGGAACATGTTCCGGATCGCCAACCGCCAGGCGACCGCCATTCAGCAGTGAAGTCCAGTTGGTTTTGCTGTCGATGGTAAAATCTTTCTGCTCGCTGGCTTTCGGTGCTACAACGACCAGGCTATTGCCGAGCAGTGTCTGACGCGTAGCTGTATCGATCGCTTTTTTATCAACCGCATAATCCATCCATTTCTGATCGGCAGAAATAAACAGATCCGCAGGCGCACCCGCTTCAATCTGACGGGCGAGAGTAGATGACGAAGCGAAAGAAGAAACCACATCCACGCCTTTCTCTTTTTTATACTGCGTAGCAATGTCCTGCATTGCGTTAGTCAGTGATGCGGCGGCGAACACCGTGATTTTCCCTTCATCTGCTAGTGCATTGCCAGCAACAGCGAAAGAGAGTGCCGCCCCGGCAAACAAGTTCAACCATTTACGAGCCATTGGTAACCCCTTAATGTAACGTTATGTAGGCGACAATATAACGACTAACTCGGAATTTTCCCAGCAGTTATTGCTAACCTTTGTGAGGTAGATAAGAAAAAATATCGGCAGGAAAAGCAGGAAGTTGAGAAAAAGAAAATGCCCGACTAAGCGGGCATTCAGGGAATCAATGATTTTGTCCGGGCTGGTCTTTTTTACCAACACCAGAAAAGATGTTGAATACTTCACCAAGACCGTAAATCAGACCCAGGATGATGGCCATCACGACAGGTACCATGATTACGGCGAATACCAGACTTTTTAATAACTCTAACATGGTCAACTCCAGATATAGTCATGAGACTATTCTAACCGCTAAGCTCAGAAAAGCACTCCCCTTTTGTGCGGTCAGCTTTGCGTGGCGTTCGTTTTCCGTCACAATAAGACTTTTGCTAGGACATTGTTATGCAGGCCGAAATCCTTCTCACCCTTAAGCTCCAACAAAAATTATTCGCCGACCCGCGCCGCATTTCGCTACTAAAACACATTGCGCTTTCCGGTTCCATTAGCCAGGGAGCGAAAGATGCCGGTATCAGCTATAAAAGCGCCTGGGATGCCATTAACGAGATGAATCAGTTAAGTGAGCATATTCTGGTCGAGCGCGCAACAGGCGGTAAAGGTGGCGGCGGCGCAGTACTGACCCGCTATGGTCAGCGACTGATTCAGCTCTATGACTTACTGGCGCAAATCCAGCAAAAAGCCTTTGATGTGTTAAGTGACGATGACGCCCTTCCGCTGAACAGCCTGCTGGCCGCGATCTCACGTTTTTCACTGCAAACCAGCGCCCGTAACCAGTGGTTCGGTACCATCACCGCCCGCGATCATGATGACGTTCAACAGCATGTTGATGTCTTACTGGCTGATGGAAAAACACGCCTGAAAGTCGCAATTACCGCACAAAGCGGCGCGCGTCTGGGGCTGGATGAAGGCAAAGAAGTGTTGATATTGCTAAAAGCGCCGTGGGTAGGCATTACTCAGGACGAAGCGGTCGCGCAAAACGCTGACAACCAATTACCGGGTATTATTAGTCATATTGAACGCGGCGCAGAGCAGTGCGAAGTATTAATGGCGCTACCGGACGGGCAAACACTGTGCGCCACAGTGCCGGTAAATGAAGCGACTTCTCTTCAGCAAGGACAGAATGTCACGGCCTACTTTAATGCCGACAGCGTGATTATCGCCACGCTGTGCTAAGCGTGTTGACAATTTGTTATGAAACACGTATCCCTGTCAGTAATCGCTGCACAAAATGGGATATAAAATGTCATCGTTGCAAATTTTGCAAGGCACGTTTCGTCTTAGCGACACAAAAACGCTGCAATTGCCTCAGCTAACGTTAAACGCGGGTGATAGTTGGGCGTTTGTCGGTTCGAATGGAAGCGGGAAATCGGCCCTGGCCCGCGCGCTGGCGGGGGAACTTCCGCGTTTGAAAGGTGAACGGCAAAGCCAGTTTTCCCACATCACTCGTCTCTCCTTCGAGCAATTGCAAAAGCTCGTCAGCGACGAATGGCAGCGGAATAACACCGATATGCTCGGCCCTGGCGAAGATGACACCGGACGCACTACGGCTGAGATTATTCAGGATGAAGTAAAGGATGCACCGCGCTGCATGCAACTGGCACAGCAGTTCGGTATTACCGCCCTCCTCGACCGACGCTTTAAATACCTTTCCACTGGCGAGACGCGAAAAACCCTGCTGTGTCAAGCGCTGATGTCGGAGCCTGACTTGTTGATTCTTGATGAGCCGTTCGATGGCCTGGATGTTGCCTCACGTCAGCAGCTGGCTGAGCGACTCGCCTCGTTACATCAGTCCGGTATTACTCTGGTACTGGTGCTCAATCGCTTCGATGAGATCCCGGAATTTGTCCAGTTTGCTGGCGTGCTGGCGGATTGTACGTTAGCGGAAACGGGCGCTAAAGAGGAACTGCTCCAGCAAGCACTCGTCGCGCAACTGGCGCATAGCGAACAGCTTGAAGGTGTGCAACTGCCGGAGCCGGATGAACCTTCAGCACGTCACGCCTTACCCACCAACGAACCGCGCATTGTGCTGAATAATGGCGTGGTTTCTTATAATGATCGCCCCATTCTTAATAACCTTAGCTGGCAGGTGAATCCTGGCGAGCACTGGCAAATTGTCGGGCCAAATGGTGCGGGAAAATCGACGTTATTAAGCCTGATTACTGGCGATCATCCGCAAGGTTACAGCAACGATTTGACGCTTTTCGGACGACGTCGTGGCAGCGGCGAAACCATCTGGGATATCAAAAAGCATATCGGTTACGTCAGCAGTAGTTTGCATCTGGATTACCGGGTCAGTACTACTGTGCGTAATGTGATTCTTTCTGGCTATTTTGATTCGATTGGCATTTATCAGGCCGTTTCGGATCGCCAGCAAAAACTGGTGCAGCAGTGGCTGGATATTCTCGGCATTGATAAACGCACGGCTGACGCTCCGTTCCATAGTCTTTCCTGGGGACAGCAGCGTCTGGCGCTGATCGTCCGCGCACTGGTGAAACATCCGACGTTGCTTATTCTCGATGAACCACTACAGGGGCTTGATCCGCTGAATCGCCAGCTTATCCGCCGTTTTGTTGATGTGCTGATAAGCGAAGGTGAAACGCAATTGTTGTTTGTTTCGCACCACGCTGAAGATGCGCCTGCCTGTATTACCCATCGTCTTGAGTTCGTGCCGGACGGTGGACTCTATCGCTATGTGCTGACAAAAATATATTGAGTCGGTAGTGCTGACCTTGCCGGAGGCGGCCTAAGCGCCCTCTCCGGCCAACGGTTCGACGCATGCAGGCATGAAACCGCGTCTTTTTTTCAGATAAAAAGCGCAATCATTCATAAACCCTCTGTTTTATAATCACTTAATCGCACATAAAAAATGGCTAAACTCTTGTGTAAACGATTCCACTAATTTATTCCATGTCACACTTTTCGCATCTTTGTTATGCTATGGTTATTTCATACCATAAGCCTAATGGAGCGAATTATGAGAGTTCTGGTCACCGGTGGTAGCGGTTACATTGGAAGTCATACCTGTGTGCAATTACTGCAAAACGGTCATGATGTCATCATTCTTGATAACCTCTGTAACAGTAAGCGCAGCGTACTGCCTGTTATAGAGCGTTTAGGCGGCAAACATCCAACGTTTGTTGAAGGCGATATCCGTAACGAAGCGTTGATGACCGAGATCCTGCACGATCACGCTATCGACACCGTGATCCACTTCGCCGGGCTGAAAGCCGTTGGCGAATCGGTACAAAAACCGCTGGAATATTACGACAACAATGTCAACGGTACTCTGCGCTTGATTAGCGCCATGCGCGCCGCTAACGTCAAAAACTTTATTTTTAGCTCCTCCGCCACCGTTTATGGCGATCAGCCCAAAATTCCATACGTTGAAAGCTTCCCGACCGGCACACCGCAAAGCCCTTACGGCAAAAGCAAGCTGATGGTGGAACAGATCCTCACCGATCTGCAAAAAGCCCAGCCGGACTGGAGCATTGCCCTGCTGCGCTACTTCAACCCGGTTGGCGCGCATCCGTCGGGCGATATGGGCGAAGATCCGCAAGGCATTCCGAATAACCTGATGCCATACATCGCCCAGGTTGCTGTAGGCCGTCGCGACTCGCTGGCGATTTTTGGTAACGATTATCCGACCGAAGACGGTACTGGCGTACGCGATTACATCCACGTAATGGATCTGGCGGACGGTCACGTCGTGGCGATGGAAAAACTGGCGAACAAGCCAGGCGTACACATCTACAACCTCGGTGCTGGCGTAGGCAGCAGCGTGCTGGACGTGGTTAATGCCTTCAGCAAAGCCTGCGGCAAACCGGTTAACTATCATTTTGCACCGCGTCGCGAGGGCGACCTTCCGGCCTACTGGGCGGACGCCAGCAAAGCCGACCGTGAACTGAACTGGCGCGTAACGCGCACACTCGATGAAATGGCGCAGGACACCTGGCACTGGCAGTCACGCCATCCACAGGGATATCCCGATTAAGGAACGACCATGACGCAATTTAATCCCGTTGATCATCCACATCGCCGCTACAACCCGCTCACCGGGCAATGGATTCTGGTTTCACCGCACCGCGCTAAGCGCCCCTGGCAGGGGGCGCAGGAAACGCCAGCCAAACAGGTGTTACCTGCGCACGATCCAGATTGCTTCCTCTGCGCAGGTAATGTGCGGGTGACAGGCGATAAAAACCCCGATTACACCGGGACTTACGTTTTCACTAATGACTTTGCGGCCTTGATGTCTGACACGCCAGATGCGCCAGAAAGCAACGATCCTTTGATGCGTTGCCAGAGCGCGCGCGGTACCAGCCGGGTGATCTGCTTTTCACCGGATCACAGTAAAACGCTGCCAGAGCTCAGTGTTGCGGCATTGACGGAAATCGTCAAAACCTGGCAGGAGCAAACCGTAGAACTGGGGAAAACGTACCCATGGGTGCAGGTCTTTGAAAACAAAGGCGCGGCGATGGGCTGCTCTAACCCGCATCCGCACGGACAGGTTTGGGCAAATAGCTTCCTGCCTAACGAAGCTGAGCGCGAAGACCGCCTGCAAAAAGAATATTTTGCCGAGCAGAAATCACCAATGCTGGTGGATTATGTTCAGCGCGAGCTGGCAGACGGTAGCCGTACCGTTGTCGAAACCGAACACTGGTTAGCAGTTGTGCCTTACTGGGCTGCCTGGCCGTTCGAAACGCTACTGCTGCCCAAAGCCCACGTTTTACGGATCACCGATTTGACCGACGCCCAGCGCAGCGATCTGGCGCTGGCGTTGAAAAAGCTGACCAGTCGTTATGACAACCTCTTCCAGTGCTCCTTCCCCTACTCTATGGGCTGGCACAGCGCGCCATTTAATGGCGAAGAGAATCAACACTGGCAGCTGCACGCGCACTTTTATCCGCCTCTGTTGCGCTCCGCCACCGTACGTAAATTTATGGTTGGTTATGAAATGCTGGCAGAGACCCAGCGAGACCTGACCGCAGAACAGGCAGCAGAGCGTTTGCGCGCAGTCAGCGATATCCATTTTCGCGAATCCGGAGTGTAAGAAATGAGTCTGAAAGAAAAAACACAATCTCTGTTTGCCAACGCATTTGGCTACCCCGCCACTCACACCATTCAGGCGCCTGGCCGCGTGAATTTGATTGGTGAACACACCGACTATAATGACGGTTTCGTTCTGCCCTGCGCGATTGATTATCAAACCGTGATCAGTTGTGCGCCACGCGATGACCGTAAAGTTCGCGTAATGGCAGCCGATTATGAAAATCAGCTCGACGAGTTTTCCCTCGATGCGCCCATTGTCGCGCATGAAAACTATCAATGGGCGAACTACGTTCGTGGCGTGGTGAAACATCTGCAACTGCGTAACAACAGCTTCGGCGGTGTGGACATGGTGATCAGCGGCAATGTGCCGCAGGGTGCCGGGTTAAGTTCTTCCGCTTCACTGGAAGTCGCGGTCGGAACCGTATTGCAGCAGCTTTATCATCTGCCGCTGGACGGCGCACAAATCGCGCTTAACGGTCAGGAAGCAGAAAACCAGTTTGTTGGCTGTAACTGCGGGATCATGGATCAGCTAATTTCCGCACTCGGCAAGAAAGATCATGCCTTGCTGATTGACTGTCGCTCACTGGGGACCAAAGCAGTTTCCATGCCGAAAGGTGTGGCTGTCGTCATCATCAACAGTAACTTCAAACGTACCCTGGTTGGCAGCGAATACAACACCCGTCGTGAACAGTGCGAAACCGGTGCGCGTTTCTTCCAGCAGCCAGCTCTGCGCGATGTCACCATTGAAGAGTTCAACGCTGTTGCACATGAGCTGGACCCAATCGTGGCGAAACGCGTGCGTCATATCCTGACTGAAAACGCCCGCACCGTTGAAGCTGCCAGCGCGCTGGAGCAAGGCGACCTGAAACGTATGGGCGAGTTGATGGCGGAGTCTCATGCCTCTATGCGCGATGATTTCGAAATCACCGTGCCGCAAATTGACACTCTGGTAGAAATCGTCAAAGCTGTGATTGGCGACAAAGGTGGCGTACGCATGACCGGCGGCGGATTTGGCGGCTGTATCGTCGCGCTGATCCCGGAAGAGCTGGTGCCTGCCGTACAGCAAGCTGTCGCTGAACAATATGAAGCAAAAACAGGTATTAAAGAGACTTTTTACGTTTGTAAACCATCACAAGGAGCAGGACAGTGCTGAACGAAACTCCCGCACTGGCACCCGATGGTCAGCCGTACCGACTGTTAACTTTGCGTAACAACGCAGGGATGGTAGTCACGCTGATGGACTGGGGTGCGACTTTACTTTCAGCCCGTATTCCGCTTTCCGATGGCAGCGTCCGCGAGGCGCTGCTCGGCTGTGCCAGCCCGGAATGCTATCAGGATCAGGCCGCGTTTCTGGGGGCCTCTATTGGTCGTTATGCCAACCGCATCGCCAATAGCCGTTATACCTTTGACGGTGAAACCGTGACGCTTTCGCCAAGTCAGGGCGTTAACCAGCTGCACGGCGGCCCGGAAGGGTTCGACAAACGTCGCTGGCAGATTGTGAACCAGAACGATCGTCAGGTGCTGTTTGCCCTGACTTCAGATGATGGCGATCAGGGCTTCCCGGGTAATCTCGGCGCGACGGTGCAATATCGTCTGACCGACGATAACCGTATCTCCATTACTTATCGCGCCACAGTTGATAAACCTTGCCCGGTGAATATGACTAATCACGTCTATTTCAATCTTGACGGCGAGCAGTCTGACGTGCGCAATCACAAGTTGCAGATTCTGGCGGACGAATATCTGCCGGTTGATGAAGGCGGCATTCCGCACGACGGCCTGAAATCTGTCGCCGGAACGTCTTTTGATTTCCGCAGCGCCAAAATCATCGCCAGTGAGTTTCTTGCCGACGACGATCAGCGCAAAGTGAAAGGTTACGATCACGCGTTCTTGTTACAGGCCAAAGGCGATGGCAAGAAAGTGGCGGCGCATGTCTGGTCAGCAGATGAAAAATTGCAGCTGAAGGTCTACACCACCGCTCCGGCTCTGCAATTCTACTCCGGCAACTTCCTCGGCGGCACACCGTCGCGGGGAACCGAACCTTACGCCGACTGGCAAGGGCTGGCGTTGGAAAGCGAGTTTCTGCCGGACAGCCCGAACCACCCTGAATGGCCGCAACCGGACTGCTTCCTGCATCCTGGTGAAGAGTATTCCAGCCTGACGGAATATCAGTTTATTGCTGAGTAAGTTTAAGCCCTCGCGATGAGGGCTTTCCCCTTGTATTGTTCAAATCACCAGCAAACACCGACATATTTGCAACTCAATATTCACAACAACCTTACACTGCGACACTATTTTCGCTATGGTTATGCGTAAGCATTGCTGTTGCTTCGTCACGGCAATATAATGAGAATTATTATCATTAAAAGATGATTTGAGGAGTAAGTATATGGCTGTAACTAAGCTGGTTCTGGTTCGTCATGGCGAAAGTCAGTGGAACAAAGAAAACCGTTTCACCGGTTGGTACGACGTGGATCTGTCTGAGAAAGGCGTAAGCGAAGCAAAAGCAGCAGGTAAGCTGCTGAAAGAGGAAGGTTACAGCTTTGACTTTGCTTACACTTCTGTGCTGAAACGCGCTATCCATACCCTGTGGAATGTGCTGGACGAACTGGATCAGGCATGGCTGCCCGTTGAGAAATCCTGGAAACTGAACGAACGTCACTACGGTGCGTTGCAGGGTCTGAACAAAGCGGAAACCGCCGAAAAGTATGGCGACGAACAGGTGAAACAATGGCGTCGTGGTTTTGCCGTGACTCCGCCGGAACTGACTAAAGATGATGAGCGGTATCCGGGTCACGATCCCCGTTACGCGAAACTGAGCGAGAAAGAACTGCCGCTGACGGAAAGCCTGGCGCTGACCATTGACCGCGTGATCCCTTACTGGAATGAAACCATTCTGCCGCGTATGAAGAGCGGTGAGCGCGTAATCATCGCTGCACACGGTAACTCGTTACGTGCGCTGGTGAAATATCTCGATAACATGAGCGAAGAAGAGATTCTTGAGCTGAATATCCCGACCGGCGTGCCGCTGGTTTATGAGTTTGACGAGAACTTCAAACCGCTGAAACGCTATTATCTGGGTAATGCTGACGAGATCGCGGCGAAAGCAGCAGCCGTTGCGAACCAGGGTAAAGCGAAGTAAACGTCATTCGTTTAAAAATGAGAAAGCCGACTGCAAGTGAGTCGGCTTTTTTGTTTGTCGTTGCTAACAATGGAGCACATTGCCTGATGCGACGCTGCGCGTCTTGTCAGGGCTACGGTGATTCATCGGATACGCCACTCTGACGGCGCATCCGACAATTAAACTTTACCCGCGACGCGCTTTTACTGCATTCGCCAGTTGACGTAACAGAGCATCGGTATCTTCCCAGCCGATGCAGGCATCGGTGATGCTCTTACCGTAGGCCAGCGGCTCCCCGCTCTCCAGGCTCTGATTGCCTTCAACCAGATGACTTTCCACCATCACACCGATAATGGCCTTTTCGCCACCGGCAATCTGCTGGCAAACGTCAGCACAAACATCCATCTGCTTTTTGAATTGTTTGGACGAATTAGCATGGCTGAAATCGATCATCACCTGAGCTGGCAGACCTGCTTTGTTCAGCCCTTCTTTCACTTCAGCAACGTGCTTCGCGCTGTAGTTAGGCTCTTTACCGCCGCGCAGAATGATATGGCAATCGCCGTTACCGCTGGTATTCACAATCGCCGAATGCCCCCATTTAGTTACGGACAGGAAGCAGTGCGGCGCACCGGCGGCATTAATGGCATCGATAGCCACTTTAATCGTACCGTCTGTGCCATTTTTAAAACCTACCGGACAAGAAAGACCAGACGCCAGTTCGCGGTGCACCTGCGATTCCGTGGTACGTGCACCAATTGCGCCCCAGCTCATCAGGTCAGCGAGATACTGAGGAGTGATCATATCGAGGAATTCACCCGCAGCTGGCAGACCGCTGTCGTTAATATCGAGCAGCAATTTACGGGCAATACGCAAACCGTCGTTGATCTGGAAGCTGTTATCCATATGCGGATCGTTAATCAGCCCTTTCCAGCCCACCGTGGTACGCGGCTTTTCAAAATAGACGCGCATTACGATTTCCAGCTCATCTTTCAGCTCTTCACGCAGCGCCAGCAAGCGAGTGGCATACTCTTTAGCCGCGACAGGATCATGAATTGAGCACGGGCCAATCACCACCAACAGGCGATCATCATTACCTTTCAGGATCTTATGGATCGCTTTTCGGGCATGGGCAACCGTATTCGCGGCATTTTCAGTAGCGGGGAATTTTTCCAGCAATGCGACAGGAGGAAGTAACTCTTTGATTTCTTTGATGCGTAAATCGTCGTTCTGATAATTCATGTCTGTTCCAGTGTTGCCATACTTATCTTAGTGAATGCAATACTTCCAATCTATATCTTCCGTCAGAATGTGTAAACGGGGTTTTACACTATGAACGGATTAATCCTGGAATTAGCAAGAAAAACGCCAGATTGTCGCGAAAAACGAGATCTCTCCTACAATTTCTAACTGTAACTCCTTTGTTTGTTAATTATTTCAAGATTCTCTGCTGCGTTTCATAACCTGGCTGAAATCTTAAACCAATGCCTTATATTCACCTGCAAATGCACTGTTGGAAGAGGTTATCCGACATAACGACCATAACAGGAGCATCCTATGAAAATGACAAAACTGGCCACACTATTTCTGACTGCCACTCTAAGCCTTGCCAGCGGTGCCGCACTGGCTGCCGATAGCGGAGCGCAAACCAATAACGGCCAGGCAAACGCCGCAGCTGATGCGGGCCAGGTAGCCCCTGACGCCCGTGAAAATGTCGCGCCAAATAACGTCGACAATAACGGGGTAAATACCGGTTCTGGCGGCACTATGCTGCATCCGGATGGTTCTTCAATGAACAATGACGGCATGACCAAAGATGAAGAGCACAAGAACACCATGTGCAAAGATGGTCGCTGCCCGGATATCAATAAAAAGGTACAAACCGGTGATGGCATCAATAATGATGTCGATACCAAAACCGACGGTACTACGCAGTAACCCTGCAAAATAGCCAATAATGGGAGAGCGGAGTCTCTCCCTTTTAATTTTTCCCTTCTAAAAGCAGTATGATGTCATAAAGTTAAGTGAGAATAATTAAGGGATGACTCGTCATGGCGCACTCACACTCACACACGTCCTCACACCTGCCAGAAGATAATAATGCTCGTCGCTTGTTGTATGCTTTCGGCGTGACTGCCGGGTTTATGCTGGTAGAAGTCATTGGTGGTTTTCTTTCTGGTTCTCTGGCTTTGCTGGCCGATGCGGGTCATATGTTGACCGATACTGCCGCCCTGCTTTTCGCCCTACTCGCCGTGCAATTTTCACGTCGTCCTCCCACCATTCGCCACACTTTCGGTTGGCTAAGACTGACCACGCTCGCGGCGTTTGTGAATGCCATCGCCCTCGTGGTAATTACCATTTTGATTGTCTGGGAGGCGATAGAACGCTTCCGCACGCCGCGTCCGGTCGAGGGCGGCATGATGATGGCAATTGCCGTGGCTGGGTTGCTGGCAAATATACTTTCTTTCTGGTTACTTCATCACGGCAGCGAAGAGAAAAACCTCAACGTACGAGCAGCGGCACTGCATGTGCTCGGGGACCTGCTGGGTTCGGTTGGGGCTATTATTGCCGCGTTGATTATTATCTGGACCGGCTGGACACCTGCTGACCCCATTCTCTCGATACTGGTGTCGCTTCTGGTTCTGCGTAGCGCGTGGCGACTGTTGAAAGATAGCGTGAATGAATTACTTGAAGGTGCACCGGTATCGCTGGATATCGCTGAACTGAAGCGTCGTATGTGCCGGGAAATCCCGGAAGTCCGCAATGTGCACCATGTGCATGTATGGATGGTAGGCGAGAAGCCGGTGATGACGTTGCATGTGCAGGTGATCCCGCCACACGATCACGATGCCTTGTTGGATCAGATCCAACACTACCTGATGGATCACTATCAGATTGAGCACGCCACCATTCAGATGGAATATCAACCTTGTCATGGGCCAGACTGCCACCTGAATGAAGGGGTGTCTGGCCATTCACATCATCACCATTAATGGGACAGCGCGCGTGAGCCTCTTTCGCGTGCGCTATTGATCCACATCCGGCTGCCGTTGAGCGCAATAAAGGTCAGGATGATGTACTCCAGAGACATGGCGTAAACGCCCTGAAGTGCAAAAATAACGACGCTAATCACGTTAATAATCACCCACAACAGCCAGTTTTCCACATACTTACGCGTCATCAGAATCATTGCCACGATAGATAACACCATCATGCAGGAATCCCAGAACGGGAAAGCGTCCGGTTGCAGTTCAGGCATCGCAACCTGTAATCCTAATGCTTGCATGATGATGACTGCCACGCGGGTCAAAAATGCAAACACCGGATTGATAAATACCGTCATCAGACCAATAGCAATGACACAAACCGCCAGCCAGGTTAATGCCTTCGGCAATGGTAACCAGCGAATTTTCAACTCCGCCTCGTTCTGACTGGTTTGTCGCGACCACGCATACCAACCGTAAATATTCGCGGCAAAGAAAAACACCTGTAATAGCAGGCTGGCATACAGCTGAATCTGAAAGAAAATAATGCCAAACAAGGTGACGTTGATCAGGCCAAAGAAGTAGTTGCTGATCTTCTCCAGACTGGCAAGGCCAATACACAGCAACCCGGCGATCGTGCCTACCGCTTCGATCCATGAGAGATCATAACCGCCTGCCCCTATTGGTATATGTACCAGGATATTCTGCACACTAAAAAAATCCATCTTTCCCCCAAAGCGTAACGTTACGCCTTATTATTCGTTATCCACGTAGTGTAGCCGCAAAATCCAGCATACGATTGAGCGGCACCAGCGCCCTCTCTCGCAGCCTTTCATCAACATGAACCTCGTGATTGCTTCCTTCCTGTTCTAATGCCTCAGCGATAGCCTGAAGGCCATTCATGGCCATCCACGGACAATGCGCGCAGCTGCGGCAGGTTGCGCCCTCACCCGCGGTTGGTGCTTCCAGTAACTCTTTATCTGGCACCGCCTGCTGCATTTTGTAGAAAATGCCCCGATCGGTTGCCACGATAAGCCGCTGATGTGGCAATGTTTTTGCAGCAGCGATCAGTTGACTGGTGGAACCGACCGCATCCGCCATATCAACAATAGCTTGCGGTGATTCTGGATGCACCAGTATGGCAGCATCCGGGTATTGTTTTTGCAAGCGGGTTAACGCCTGAGTCTTAAACTCATCATGCACAATGCAGGCACCCTGCCAGCATAAAATGTCTGCGCCTGTCTGTTTTTGCACGTAACGACCCAGATGTTTGTCGGGTGCCCAGATGATTTTTTCACCCAAACTATCCAGATGATCAATAAGTTCGACGGCAATGCTTGAAGTTACCACCCAATCTGCGCGCGCTTTTACCGCAGCAGAAGTGTTGGCGTAGACGACGATAGTACGATCGGGATGGGCATCGCAAAATGCGTTAAATTCTTCAACAGGGCAGCCGAGATCCAGTGAACACTCAGCCTGAAGTGTCGGCATCAGAATTGTTTTTTCCGGACTGAGAATTTTGGCGGTTTCTCCCATAAATCTCACCCCAGCGACTAACAACGTAGAAGCGGGATACTTTGCACCGAAGCGCGCCATTTCCAAAGAATCAGAAATACAGCCACCGGTTTCTTCTGCCAGTTGTTGAATTTCGGGATCGGTATAGTAGTGGGCAACCATCACCGCATTACGTTCTTTTAGCAGACGTTTTATCTTCTCGCGGTAATACGCTTTTTCATCAATGCTTAACGGCGTCGGCTTCGGGGGGAAAGGATAAATCGCCGTGTCTGGATCAAACATCACGCTCATCTTACCATCTCGTTTTACAGGCTTAACGTTAAAACCGACATTAGCGTGATATTCGCTGTTATCGGTGTGATTTGTTTTATATGCTAAACAAGATAGTCGAATGGTGGGGAAAAGTCACTCGAATTACGTATGAGATGCCGAATGCCACACTTTGCGTCTTATTCCTCCGACGTAAAGTTGTTTACGCAGCAAGCGCGGAGTATGTCATCAGGGTCAAGAATTGAAATTGAGAGATGCCTGAATAGCAAAAAAGCGCCTTTAGGGCGCTTTTTTACATTGGTGGGTCGTGCAGGATTCGAACCTGCGACCAATTGATTAAAAGTCAACTGCTCTACCAACTGAGCTAACGACCCCTTGCGGGATTATGCTGCTTTAATCATTCAGGATGGTGGGTCGTGCAGGATTCGAACCTGCGACCAATTGATTAAAAGTCAACTGCTCTACCAACTGAGCTAACGACCCATACGGGTGTTACCTGAAAGATTTCTACTCGGAACCAATCTTTAAAATTGGTGGGTCGTGCAGGATGACTCGCTTCGCTCGCCCTACGGGCCGTTGCTGGCGCAACGTTATCCTTCACGCTTAACATCTGAGTTTGATGTTAAAACTGGTGGGTCGTGCAGGATTCGAACCTGCGACCAATTGATTAAAAGTCAACTGCTCTACCAACTGAGCTAACGACCCGAGTGGTGGGTGATGACGGGTTCGAACCGCCGACCCCCTCCTTGTAAGGGAGGTGCTCTCCCAGCTGAGCTAATCACCCGATACTGCGCTGGATACTACAAACTACTTCCACCGAACCCACCGTAATTAGTGGTGGGTCGTGCAGGATTCGAACCTGCGACCAATTGATTAAAAGTCAACTGCTCTACCAACTGAGCTAACGACCCGGTGGTGGGTGATGACGGGATCGAACCGCCGACCCCCTCCTTGTAAGGGAGGTGCTCTCCCAGCTGAGCTAATCACCCGATACTACGCTGGATACTACAACTAACTAGGTTAGTGGTGGGTCGTGCAGGATTCGAACCTGCGACCAATTGATTAAAAGTCAACTGCTCTACCAACTGAGCTAACGACCCACTTTTTCGTTGCTTTCGGTTTGTTTGATATCCCGTGGCAACGGCGGCATATATTACTGATTTCAGACTTGAGCGCAACAAAAATTTCGATGTAGATCACTCAACTGCTTATGATTCGCACGACACGACCAGAAATAATGCGACTTCTGGTCGTGTGTTATGCATTACATCGCGTTCAGACGTTTTTGCGCCTGTTTAGCGCCATCAGTACCAGGGTATTTACTGATAACCTGCTGGTATACGGCTTTCGCTTTTGCGGTGTCACCTTTGTCCTGCATGATGACGCCGACTTTAAACATCGCATCTGCAGCCTTTGGTGACTTCGGATAGTTTTTCACTACCGAAGCAAAATAGTACGCCGCATCATCTTTTTTACCCTTGTTGTAGTTTAACTGACCCAGCCAATAATTGGCGTTTGGCAGGTAAGTTGAATCAGGGTAATTTTTGATGAAATTCTGAAATGCCACCATTGCGTCATCCTGGCGGGATTTATCCTGCACCAGCGCAATAGCTGCATTGTAATCCGTGTTTGCATCACCGCTTTTCACCGGCGCGCCAGCATTCGCAGTACCAGCATCAGCTGTCGGCGTCGTTGATGCCGCCGCACCGCTTTGATCACCGCTGGTTGATTGCGCCGCTGCACCACCGCTGCTGAGGCTGTCGATCTGCAACAGGATCTGCTTTTGCCGCTCCACGACCTGATTCAGTTGATACTGATTTTCCTGAATCTGACCACGCAGGGAATCAATATCGGATTGATTATCAGAGAGTTGTTGCTGGAGTTGGGTTAAAAGCTGGCTGTGAGCATTAGAAATACGCTCAAGTTGAGTGACGCGGTCTTCGACCGAGCCTGAGCCGACACTACTGATTGGTGCCTGAGCAAAAGCGGCCCAGGGGGCCGCTATACCAACCAGTAACGACAGACTCAATAGTTGATGTCTGAAGTTACTGCTCATGCAATTCTCTTAGTAAACCAGTACCGCACGACGGTTTTTGGAGTATGCCGCTTCGTCATGACCCAGTACTGCAGGTTTTTCTTTACCGTAAGAAACGATGGAGATCTGGTCTGCAGAAACGCCTTTACCCTGCAGGTACATCTTAACGGCGTTCGCACGACGTTCACCCAGGGAGATGTTGTATTCCGGAGTACCACGTTCGTCCGCGTGACCTTCTACGGTGACTTTGTAAGACGGGTTGCTACGCAGGAAGTTTGCATGTGCATCCAGCATTTGAGCGAAGTCAGAACGGATATCGTACTTGTCCAGATCGAAGTAAACGATGTTGTTCTGCTGCAGCTGTTGCATTTGCAGACGAGCCTGCTCTTCGGAAGACATGTTGCCGTTGCCGCCGTTCGCATCCATACCAGTGCCGGCACCCAGCATGCCTTCGCTGCCGTCATTGCTGGCGTTCTTGTTGGAAGAACATGCCGCAATTGCCATAACAGGCAGAGCAATCATCAGCCCTTTCAGCACTTTGTTCAGTTGCATTTCAATGATTCCTTTACTATTCAATTAATTATTATCACAGATACGGCGACCAGGCAGGGAATTTGACCTGTCCATCAGTTGCCGGAAGACGCGCTTTGAAACGCCCATCTGTAGAAACCAAATTCAGCACGGATCCCATCCCCTGAGAAGAGCTGTAGATTACCATAGTGCCGTTAGGTGCCAGACTTGGCGTTTCATCCAGGAACGTGGACGACAGAACTTGTACGCCTCCCGTTGCCAGATCTTGTTTGGCAATGTGCTGCTGCCCACCGTTGGAGCTGACCATTACCATAAATTTACCGTCGCTGCTGACATCCGCATCCTGGTTCTGCGAACCTTCCCAGGTAATACGTTGTGGCGCACCGCCGTTGATATTCACTTTATAAACCTGTGGACGACCGGCCTGGTCAGAAGTAAATGCCAGGTTCTGGCTGTCCGGGAACCAGGTCGGTTCGGTATTGTTACTGCGACCATCAGTCACCTGGCGGATCTGGCCAGAAGCCAAATCCATTACGTACAGGTTCAGGCTACCGGTTTTCGACAAGGCGAATGCCAGTTTGCTGCCGTCTGGCGAGAATGCAGGCGCACCGTTGTGACGCGGGAATGAAGCCACCTGGCGTACAGCGCCGTTTGCCAGCGTTTGGATAACCAGCGCGGAACGACCGCTTTCGAAGGTCACATAAGCCAGTTTAGAACCGTCTGGTGACCACGCCGGGGACATCAGCGGCTGTGGTGAACGGTGAACGACAAACTGGTTGTAACCGTCATAGTCAGATACGCGCAGTTCATACGGGAACTGACCGCCGTTGGTCTGAACAACGTAGGCAATACGGGTACGGAACGCACCTTTAATACCGGTCAGTTTTTCAAACACTTCATCACTGGCGGTATGACCAGCATAACGCAGCCACTGCTTGTTCACTTTGTACGAGTTCTGAGCAAGTACAGTACCCGGTGCGCCGCCAGTGTCAACAAGTTGATAAGCAACATTGTAAGAACCATCCGGATTCGGAGTGACCTGACCGACAACTACAGCGTCAATACCCAGCGCGGACCATGCAGCTGGTTGTACTTCCTGCGCACTACCCGGCTGCTGTGGCAGACGAGCGCGATCTAACGGATTAAATTTACCGCTGTTACGCAAGTCAGCAGCAACGATGCCGCCAATATCTTCAGGTGCCGCACCAGGGCCCGCCCACTGGAAAGGAACAACTCCAATAGGACGACCGGAATCTACACCGCTGTCGATCACAATGCGGACTTCAGCATGCAGAACTGATGCCCACAGTATGAGAAAACCAAATGCTACTCGTAATGCCTGCTTCATCATATCTCCCTTATCTGGACCGATGGCCCACGATAATTTAGCAGAATGTTAACAAACTAAAATACACAAAACTACCAGAACCCCGTGGCAACCGGTGCCTGATGTTGACCGTCGGAACAGTCAACATCGCGATTACGGTTTGAAGTCCAATGGCGCGTTTTTGAACACTTCATATACTGCCTGGCTTGGTGGTTTCGGGATCTTCGCAAGTTTAGCTGCTGCCAACGCAGCCTGACAAAGTGCGGGATCGCCACCTTCAGGTTTGATATCCAGTAACATACCATCGGGTGCCAGTTTTATGCGCAGCGTACAGGTTTTGCCTGAATAGGACGATGCGTCATAGAACTTACTTTCGATAGCAGATTTAATCTGCCCGGCATAGTTATTGATATCGGCCCCTGATGCGCCATTGTTTTTAGTATTACCACTCCCGGCAGGCGAAGCATTGTTCCCTTTCGCCCCTCCCCCCGTTTTCGGTGCATTCTTACCAGAGCTTAGCTCACCGAAAATATCATCTGCCTCTGCGGCAGCTTTTGCTGCAGCGGCTTTTTCAGCTGCTGCTTTTGCAGCTGCCGCTTTTTTGTCTGCGGCGGCTTTTTCTGCCGCTGCTTTCTTATCAGCTGCTGCCTTTTCTGCAGCCGCTTTTTCTGCTGCTTTTTTGTCGGCTGCAGCTTTCTCTGCTGCCGCTTTCTTATCAGCTGCAGCCTTTTCAGCAGCCGCTTTCTTCTCAGCTTCTGCCTTGGCTTTTTCAGCAGCTTCAGTTGCCGCTTTCTTTCTTGCTTCAGCTGCAGCTGCTTCTGCCGCTTCCGCTTTCTTCTTCAGCGCCGCAGCGGCTGCCTCGGCTTTTTTCTGCGCTTCGGCTGCGGCTTTGGCGGCTTCTGCTTCTGCTTTTTTCTTCGCATCTGCAGCCGCTTTCTTCGCTGCATCTTCCGCAGCTTTAGCATCCGCTTCGGCCTTCGCTTTAGCATCTGCCGCCGCTTTCGCTGCCGCCTCTTCCGCTTGCTTCTGCTTTAACTCGGCCTGTTTTGCGGCTTCTTCAGCCTGCTTTTTCTGTTCCTGAGCAGCTAACCGCTCTTTCTCAAGTTGCTTCAGGCGTTCCTGTTCAGCCGCTTGTTTCTCACGCAGTTCTTCAGCAGCCTGCTGTTCCTTCATCTTGCGCTGCTCATCAGAACGCTTCGCGCTTGATTCCTGGCTTTGCATGCGTTTGTACTGCTCAACTACCGCACCTGAATCAACCATGACAGCGTCGATGGACGAACCACCGCCGCCTCCAGCTGAAGCTTCTATATTCTCATCGAACGAACTCCAGATCAGCGCCGCAAATAAGATGACATGCAGCACTGCTGAAATAATTATCGCCCGCTTGAGCTTGTCGTTTTGTTCGGTTGCCTTTGACACTCTCGGTTTCCAAAAACTGTTCGCCTGTTACCCGCTCTCTTTCAAGCAAGGGAAACGCAGATGTTTAGATAGGCTGCGTCATTAAACCAACCGATTTCACACCCGCACTATGTAACAAGTTCAGTGCTTTAATTATTTCATCGTAAGGCACATCTTTTGCGCCACCGATCAGAAAGACCGTTTTCGGGTTGGCCTTGAAACGGCTGGACACTTCCGCCACCACCTGCTCTGGTGGTAAACGCTCCAGGCGATCTTTCTCAACCACCACGGTGTACTGACCAATACCAGACACTTCAACAATCACTGGCGGATTATCGTTACTGCTCACCGCCTGTGATTCAGTAGCGTCTGGCAGATCGACCTCCACGCTCTGGGTGATGATGGGCGCTGTCGCCATAAAGATCAGCAACAGCACCAGCAGTACGTCCAGCAACGGTACAATGTTGATTTCGGACTTGAGATCGCGACGACCTCGTCCACGCGCTCTGGCCATGGCTTACCCCTTGTTGCTCTCGCTAACGGTAAACGCCTGGCGGTGCAGAATCGCGGTAAACTCTTCCATAAAGTTGTCGTAATTCAGTTCCAGTTTGTTTACGCGTTGGTTGAGACGGTTATAAGCCATTACCGCCGGAATAGCGGCGAACAGACCGATTGCTGTAGCAATCAACGCTTCTGCGATGCCTGGCGCAACCATTTGCAGCGTTGCTTGTTTTACCGCCCCGAGGGCGATAAAGGCGTGCATGATCCCCCAGACCGTACCAAACAGACCAATATACGGGCTGATGGAGCCAACCGTACCGAGGAACGGAATGTGCGTTTCCAGATTTTCAAGTTCACGGTTCATGGAAATACGCATCGCACGCGACGCCCCTTCTACTACGGCTTCCGGCGCATGGCTATTGGCACGATGCAGGCGCACAAATTCTTTGAACCCGCTGTAAAAGATTTGTTCCGAACCGGTCAGATTATCCCGTTTCCCCTGGCTCTCTTGATAGAGGCGAGAGAGTTCGATTCCAGACCAGAATTTATCCTCAAACGCTTCGGCTTCGCGCGCCGCTGCGTTAAGAATACGGGTCCGCTGGATAATAATGGCCCAGGATGCGATTGAAAAACCAATCAAAATCAACATGATAAGTTTAACCAGAAGGCTAGCCTTCAGGAACAAATCAAGGATATTCATGTCAGTCACTGCTTAAACTCCGCGACAATAGACTTGGGAAGCGCACGAGGCTTCATTTTGAGTGGGTCAACGCAAACAACCAGAACCTCTGCTTCATTCAGCAAAGTATTCTCGGCGTTGACAATACGTTGCGTGAAAACCAAAGAGGTGCCACGCATTGATGTTATTTCAGTCTGTATTTCGAGCATATCGTCGAGCCGCGCAGGTGCGTAATATTCCACCGTCATTTTACGTACCACAAAGGCAACGCGTTCAGCCATCAGCGCCTGCTGACTGAAGTGATGATGACGCAGCATCTCTGTGCGTGCTCTTTCATAAAAAGCGACGTAACTGGCGTGGTACACCACACCACCGGCATCGGTATCTTCATAGTAGACGCGAACCGGCCATCGAAACAGCGTTGTATTCACTTTACATCCCGGTAATGCAACAAAAGTTAGAGCTTTTAAACGCTGCTACTATACGCGCGCGATTGAGGTTTGGGAATGAGGGCAAGTTAAGGGAGCGTAAAAATTTATGGGCCTGGAGCGGCCCATAATTTTTTAAAGAGAATTCTGATTTAAAAGAAGAAGAAAATCAGCCCGACAATGAGAACAATATCGGCAAGCAATGGGCAAAAAATCCCTTGCCAAAGAACCTTCTGCGGACGAAAGCCCACGCCGTGAATCACACCAGCACAGACGGCCCACATCAGCAATAAACCATGCCAGATTTCCAGTTCACTGGTCTTCGCGGCGAAACGAGATGGGTCCCAAAACATACATCCTGCTAACAGAAGCGCCATCACGAAGGAAAGCGCCCGCAGGGGGCGCTTGTCCATTACCGCATACAAGGTTGCGATAATCTTACTCATCAGATGTCTTCTTGACCGGCTTTGCCTGATTCGACGTGCTCAAGCGCCAGCGCGGTGATTACCCCAAACGAACAGGCAAGAAGCGTTCCCAGAATCCATGCGAAATACCACATTTTTAGCTCCTTACTTAGTACAGAGAGTGGGTGTTACGTTCAATATCTTCTTTGGTGATACGACCGAACATTTTCCAGTAACACCAGGCGGTGTAGAGCAGAATGATCGGTACCAGAACCACCGCAACCCAGGTCATGACGTTAAGTGTCAGCTGGCTGGAAGTTGCATCCCACATTGTCAGACTTGCGTTCATCATGGTGCTGGACGGCATCACAAACGGGAACATTGCGATACCGGCAGTCAGGATGATGCAGGCCAGCGTCAGGGAGGAGAACACAAACGCCCACGCGGCTTTATCCATACGTGCAGTCAGGATGGTCAGCAGCGGCAGAACCACACCCAGTGCCGGAATAGCCCACAGAATTGGCGTGTTGTTGAAGTTAACCAGCCATGCGCCAGCTTCACGAACCACTTCTTTATTCAGCGGGTTAGAGGCTGCGTAATGGTCCATTGTCGATTTCACGACATAACCATCGATACCGTACATCACCCATACGCCAGCTAGTGCGAAGCAGACCAGTGTCACCAGTGCCGCCACCTGAGCCGTTGCACGGGTACGCAGGTGCAGTTCGCCCACGGTACGCATCTGCAGATAAGTCGCGCCCTGAGTAATGATCATCCCTACGCTCACCACGCCTGCCAGCAGGCCGAACGGGTTAAGCAACTGGAAGAAGTTACCGGTGTAGTACAGACGCAGATATTCATCAACGTTGAACGGTACGCCCTGCAACAGGTTACCGAACGCTACACCAATCACCAGCGGCGGAACGAAGCTACCAATGAAGATGCCCCAGTCCCACATGTTACGCCAGCGGGTTTCTTCAATCTTGGAGCGGTAGTCAAAACCGACCGGACGGAAGAACAAAGACGCCAGCACGAGGATCATCGCCACATAGAAGCCGGAAAACGCAGCGGCATAGACCATCGGCCAGGCAGCAAACAGTGCGCCGCCTGCGGTGATCAGCCAAACCTGGTTACCGTCCCAGTGTGGTGCGATGGAGTTAATCATAATTCGACGCTCGGTGTCGTTACGACCGAGGAAACGGGTGAGCATGCCCACCCCCATGTCGAAACCGTCAGTGACTGCAAAACCAATCAGCAGAACGCCAACCAGCAGCCACCAGATAAAACGCAATACTTCATAATCGATCATTTGACGACTCCTGTCTTAGCGTGCCGGCTGAGTAGTCGTGGAAGACTGCTCAAAGTGATAGCGACCGGTTTTCAGGCTGCTTGGGCCGAGGCGTGCAAACTTGAACATTAAGAACAATTCTGCCACCAGGAACAGGGTATACAGGCCGCAAATCAGCACCATTGAGAAGATGAGATCGCCTGCGGTCAGTGACGAGTTCGCCACAGCTGTCGGCAGCACTTCACCGATAGCCCACGGTTGGCGGCCATATTCAGCCACGAACCAGCCCGCTTCTACAGCAATCCACGGCAGCGGAATACCGTACAGCGCGGCGCGCAGCAGCCATTTTTTCTCGCCAATGCGGTTGCGGATGACACTCCAGAAAGAGAGCGCGATGATTGCCAGCAGCAGGAAGCCACACGCCACCATGATACGGAACGCGAAGTACAGCGGCGCTACACGCGGAATGGAGTCTTTGGTTGCCTGTTGAATCTGAGCTTCAGTCGCATCAGCCACGTTTGGCGTATAGCGTTTCAGCAGCAGACCGTAACCGAGGTCTTTCTTCATGCTATTGAACTGGTCACGAACCGCCTGGTCGGTAGAACCAGAACGCAGTTGTTCGAGCAGAGAGTACGCCTTCATCCCGTTACGAATGCGTTCTTCATGCTGCACCATCAGTTCTTTCAGGCCGATAACTGGAGTATCCACGGAACGCGTTGCAATGATGCCCAGCGCGTAAGGGATCTGGATCGCAAATTTGTTCGTCTCCTCTTCCTGATCAGGAATGCCGAACAGAGTAAAGGCAGCAGGCGCAGGTTGCGTTTCCCACTCAGCTTCAATAGCAGCCAGTTTGGTTTTCTGCACGTCGCCCATTTCGTAACCAGATTCATCACCCAGAACAATAACAGACAGAACGGCAGCCATACCGAAGCTGGCAGCGATAGCAAAGGAGCGTTTAGCGAAGGCGAAGTCACGACCTTTCAGCATATACCATGCGCTGATACCGAGGATGAACATCGCGCCAGTAACATAACCAGACGCTACAGTGTGAACGAATTTCACCTGAGCAACCGGGTTAAGCACCAGCTCGGAGAAGCTCACCATCTCCATACGCATAGTTTCAAAGTTGAAATCGGACGCGATTGGGTTTTGCATCCAGCCGTTCGCAACCAGAATCCACAGTGCGGACAGGTTTGAACCGAGCGCCACCAGCCAGGTGACACACATATGCTGAACTTTACCCAGACGATCCCAACCGAAGAAGAACAGACCTACAAAGGTGGATTCGAGGAAGAAGGCCATCAGACCTTCGATTGCCAGCGGCGCACCGAAGATATCCCCTACATAATGGGAATAGTAAGACCAGTTAGTCCCGAACTGGAACTCCATGGTCAGACCGGTAGCCACACCCAGAGCGAAGTTGATACCAAACAACTTGCCCCAGAACTTGGTCATATCTTTATAAATCTGTTTGCCGGAAAGGACGTAGACCGTTTCCATAATGGCCAGCAGGAACGCCATACCGAGCGTCAGTGGCACAAAAAGGAAGTGGTACATCGCGGTCAAGGCAAACTGTAAGCGCGACAGTTCGACTATATCTAACATCATGACTCCTTGCTCATCGCATGAAGACTCCGAGAGTGAACCCCGTTAGAAAGGGTCACACGCATGCCCCAATACAAAATTATTTGCTCGCCTCTATCGTTGCCATTTCATCAAAAGAGGAAAAGACAATGATAAAAAAGTTACAAATATGTTAATGAATAAACCAAATTGATCCCGTAATTATATTACGCCGCAAAATCCTTACAATAAACAGGTTTTTATTGAGCAAATTTGCATTTTTCGACAGTGATCAATTTATAGCGAAATTGTCACGATCTCACCAATTTGATCTACGACAATTTATCGTGTTTTGCAGATTTTTTTCAAGAATTAAAAATTGATTTATATCAAAACCAACCAAATATGTTAATTATGTATAAACCATAGATCATTGGTGATTTTATTGTTAATTTATTGTGAAATATTTACGCAACACAATTATTACAATGAAAAGGTATAGATAAAAAACCAGTATTTTATTTAACAGAACCGCCTTATCCACTTTTATAATACCAATTGATTAGAGTAGCCAATTTGTTGCTATTTTACATAACATATTTTTATCAAAGTTAATTGATTGTTGCCTTTATGAGCACCGGCCGTAAGCCCGTTATGTTATTGTTTCATTAGTAATAATCACTTAAATGTATCGATGAAACAGGTATGACTTAGCGGGAGTGATTGTTTCTGAGTGTACAGAGACCACTTTCGCCTGATAAATGAAAAATGAGCGATTTTTGCAAGTTAGTTTTTCTATAGCCGAGTACGCTCAGCGCCTCGCTTGATTACAATGAGGTTGCTGCTATGAGTCCTGATAATATCGGTTCGGCTGTCAATCGCTTCTCAGGTTGGCCATCTAATGATCCTCTAAAAACAGATGAAGAATCAATGACATCACCCGTGACTGTGCAGGTAATAAAGATGATTGCCGCCATCCTTGATCCACATCGGATAGTCGTTGGAATTGATACACTTTATACAACGCAGCGCGAAACATTTACCTCAGAGAGTCAACAGCTCATTGAATCAGCATTGCAAACACTTCATGTGATGAATTTAAATAATCTGGAAACAAATCGCGATGAAGAAGGTCACTATCTGGCTTTTGAATATAACGTTGACACCTCTGACAGAATAACCGTTTCTGCTTATAATGAAAAAAAGCCTGGCTGCTATGGCCAATGTCTTGTAATACAGGATGACGAAACAGACTTATTTAACCTGATAAAAGTTAAAATTTTTGAAGCCAGGCATAATTATGTCGCTCAATTGATGAGCGTTCCGGAATTTATGTTCAAATTTAGTTATAGCGCTCAACAAAATAGATTAGAACCTCATCTTCTGGTTCCCACTTATTTCCCTCTAAAAACAAACGAACCGGTTACGCAAGAGGATATACTGTTACTTTATCGTTTCTTTAAAATGGATGGTGATTTTAATATATTAACATCAGATGAATACATGAGTATCATGACACCTCTGATGAAGTGTGAGCGCAGCATCCACGACCACAACAGGTATGTGACGGGCAAAGATACCCTTCTTCTGGACTATCCTCCTTCTGGTAACCAGATATATTTCCATATTTTTCCTGACGAATCAGCAACACTAGTCCTTTATTTTTCAAACAATGACATTGAATGTTTCGTCTTTGAAAGAGATATTCCGAGCCAGTATCGCTTTTTCAAAATGTTTACCAATCTGGCACTGGTTATTGATCAGTTAACCGATGCCAATCAAATACTTTAATTTTTATATATCCCCTGTGGCAAATATTGCTAAACAATGCCCGGGGATTAATTTTTATTACTCACGGAAAGATTTAAATAATGATACCATCTCAGATCTCTTTCAATACTCTTCCTGTCAATGCAACATACGCTTCAGAGCCAACAGTTGACACACAAAAATTCTCTGACATCCTCTACTCAGCGGGGTGTTCCCTAAAGGATCTGGCTTATCTGAGCAGATGTCTGGCATCAATACATCCGACTATCGCCAAAAACATTTATGAAACAGAAAATCTCAGCGATCAAAAATTACTGCATATTGATTGCCGTAGTACAAATGAAATCAAGATAAATATCTTTTTTGGTCAGCAACGAGAAGGATTAATTGAAATTAGTTCTGACACAGTTATTTTTTCGATACTGTCTTCATTGATTGACTCCGCCATTTCTAAATTTCAACACCAAAACCCGGTTAACGGTTCAGTTAATCCTGAAATATTGTATGAGGATTATACTGATTAAATCCACCCTGTCGCGAAAAATGGCCTGCGTTATTGCCAGACGTAATAAAACCTTTGATTAACGTTACTCATACTGGTAGCACCTTCATGTACCTCTCTTTTTTACGAAAAATCAAAAGAGCTAACTAAGGTCATAATTCGCATGAATCATTAACCATTTGTTATTTTCAACATTATTTTTACATTAAGCAGAGATGAATTGCAGTGAAATTCGACTTAAATCTTATGAAATGCATTTACTCATGGCTAAAACCACGTCACAAAAATGCAAATTAGAAGTAGATCACAATTATCTCAATACACCAAATCAAGTTAATTTTAAAAATTTAACATTCATGACATTAGTTGACATAACACACTGAATTAACATGAGAATTTAAAAACATACTTTAAACAATCATTTCCCGAAAGACATTTTGAAAATAGATCAATTGCAACATTACGGTCAGATAAAGACACTCCTGTGATATTAAACCTGTGCCGTTATGAACGGCCATAAATACGACGTGTGTAACTTATTTTACTCTCTGTCTTACAAAGGATTACCCATGAAGAAAGCAACACTTGTGATTGGCGTTATTGGCGCGGACTGCCATGCAGTAGGCAATAAAGTTCTGGACCGCGTTTTTAGCAACCACGACTTCAGAGTCATTAATCTGGGCGTAATGGTCAGCCAGGACGAATATATTGATGCGGCCATTGAAACTGGCGCTGACGCGATTGTCGTCTCCTCTATCTATGGGCATGGCGATATCGACTGTCTGGGCATGCGCGAACGCTGCATCGAGCGTGGACTGGGGGACATCCTGCTCTATGTGGGCGGTAACCTGGTGGTCGGAAAACATGACTTCGCTGACGTGGAAACCAAATTCAAAGAGATGGGATTTGATCGCGTCTTTGCCCCAAGTCATGACTTAGAAGATGTTTGTCAGCTGATGGCCCACGATATCAACCAACGTCATGACGTTGATACTCGTATTCTTGAAGAGGCTATCTGATGCAAATCGTCTCTGTCGATATTGGATCGACGTGGACCAAAGCAGCCCTCTTCACCCGGGAGGGGGACGCGTTAACGTTGGTTAACCACGTACTGACCCCAACCACCACCCATCATCTGGCGAAGGGGTTTTTCTCCAGCCTGAACCAGGTGTTAAACGTAGATAATGCCCTCCCCCTGTTAAACAGCGGTGAGGTTGCATTGAAGTATTCCTCCTCTGCCAAAGGTGGGCTGGCGGTTGCCGCAATGGGATTGGTGCCTTCTATCACCCTGGAAACCGCGAAAGTAACCGCTCACTCTGCGGGTGCTAAAATTGCGCAATATTACGCCTACAAGCTGAACCGCCGTGATATCCAGGCACTGGAAGAAACGCAGCCCGATATTCTCTTGTTCACCGGCGGCACCGACGGCGGAGAAGAAAGCTACGGACTGAATAACGCCCGTGTGCTGGCAGAATCCAAACTCGACTGCGCCATTATTTATGCCGGAAACCGGGATATTCAGGACGAGGTGCAGGAGATCCTCGGGCATAAAGACCTGACCATCGTCGACAATGTTCTGCCCGATCTTGACCATCCGAACCCTTTAGCCGCACGCCATGCTATTTGCGACATATTCCTTAAACGCATCGTTAAAGGGAAAGGGCTGGATGTCATTGTTGATAAAACAGGCGAAGAACCAATGCCGACACCATGGACGGTCTTTGAACTGGTCAAGGCAATCAGTAACGTCGATCACAGCTGGAAAGAGTTCATGCTGATCGACATGGGCGGCGCAACCACCGATGTTTATTCCGCCTGTGCCAACACGCTCTCGCCCGACACCGTTTTACACGGCGTACCGGAACCCTTCGTAAAACGGACGGTGGAAGGCGATCTGGGAATGCGCGTCTCGGCAGTGGTGGTTGGTGAAAGTGCGAAAGAGTTAGTCAATGTGAATTTTGCTCAGCAACCCGCACAGCTGGACGCTTTTTATCATTACCTCCGTCATCTAGTCGCTCATCCCGACTACTTACCCGCAAATGCAGAAGAGAAATATTTCGATACCGTCCTGGCCGGACTGTGTGTGGGTTATGCCACCGAAAGACATGCGGGCACCAAAAAAGAGGTCTGCACCTGCGTCGGCAATGTCGATTTACAGATGGGACGTGACCTGACAACCGTGCGTAAAGTCGTCGGATCCGGCGGATGGCTCTCGCGTGCCAGTCAGTTCGATATGCATCACTGGTTGAAATACCGCGAGTTAAACGACGACGGTAAACGCATTCTCTTACCGACCGAATTTGAATATTACCGCGATTCCCGGGGGCTATTACCACTGCTGGCAAACGTCGCCAGAGTCGATCCGCTGGCCGCCGCGCGCACCAGTATTCAATGCTTAACCCTATAACAATTAAGGCTGCAATCAATGGAACTTCGAAATAAGAAATTAACCCATGACGAATTCATGACCGAGCGGCAACAGGTACTGAAAACCTGGGAAACCGGCAAGGATGTTGAAAACTTTGAAGATGGCGTTAAATACCAACAAACCATCCCTGAGCATAAACGCTTCTCTCTTGCGCTGCTGAAAGCAGACAAGGAAGGTAAAACCCTTAGCCAACCGCGCGCAGGTGTGGCGCTGATGGACGAACACATCGAACTGCTGAAAACACTACAAGAAGAGTGCGATCTGCTGCCAAGCACCATCGATGCATATACCCGTCTGAATCGGTACGAAGAAGCGGCTGTAGGGATTAAAAAATCCATCGAAGCCGGAACCTCTAAACTGAACGGTTTACCGGTAGTTAACCATGGTGTCGCAGCTTGCCGTCGCCTCACCGAAACCCTGCAAAAACCGCTACAGATCCGCCACGGCACGCCAGATGCGCGTCTGCTGGCTGAAATCTCAATGGCCAGCGGCTTTACCAGTTATGAAGGCGGTGGCATTTCCTACAACATTCCGTATGCCAAACGCGTAACGCTGGAAAAATCGATCCGCGACTGGCAGTACTGCGACCGTTTAATGGGGATGTATGAAGAACACGGGATCCGCATCAACCGCGAACCGTTTGGCCCACTAACAGGTACGCTGATCCCGCCGTTTATCTCGCACTCTATCGCGATAATCGAAGGCTTGCTGGCGCTGGAACAGGGTGTGAAATCTATCACCGTTGGTTATGGACAGGTCGGCAGCCTGACGCAGGATGTTGCGGCGATCCAGTCTCTGCGTGAACTTGCACACGAATATTTTCAGAGCTATGGCTATACCGACTATGAATTGAGTACCGTGTTTCACCAGTGGATGGGCGGCTTTCCGGAAGACGAATCGAAAGCGTTCGCTATTATCTCATGGGGCGCAGCCGTCGCGGGGATGTCTGGTGCCACCAAAGTCATCACCAAAAGTCCGCACGAAGCCTGGGGCATCCCGACTGCCGCTGCCAACATTCAGGGGCTGAAAGCCTCCCGCCAGATGCTCAACATGGTCAACGAGCAGAAATTCCCGCCGTGCCCTGCGGTTGAACTGGAAATTGAACTGATTAAGAGCGAGGTTCGCGCGGTACTGAATAAAGTGTTCGAACTGGGTAATGGTGATATTGCGCGCGGTACGGTGCTGGCATTTGAAGCGGGCGTACTGGATGTGCCGTTTGCGCCAGCCGCCTGCAACGCGGGCAAAATTCTTCCGGTCCGTGACAACACCGGCGCGATACGCGTACTGGAAGCCGGAGCCGTTCCATTGCCAAAAGATATTCTCGACCTCCACCACGATTACGTTGCGGAACGCGCACGCTTTGAAGGACGCCAACCGACATTCCAGATGGTTGTAGATGACATCAATGCTGTATCCCACAGTAAATTAATAGGAAGACCATAATGAAAATAAAACAGGCTCTGTTCACCGCTGGCTACTCCTCATTCTATTTCGATGACCAGCAGGCGATAAAAAACGGAGCGGGTCATGACGGCTTTTTTTATACCGGGGAGCCAGTAACACAGGGGTTTAACGCCGTACGTCAGGCCGGGGAGTGCGTATCGGTACAGTTGATTCTGGAAAACGGCGCGGTCGCCGTAGGTGACTGTACTGCCGTACAGTATTCCGGGGCAGGCGGTCGCGATCCACTGTTCCTCGCAGAGCACTTTATTCCGTTCCTCAACGACCATATCAAGCCATTACTGGTAGGCCGCGATGTGGATGCTTTCCTGCCGAATGCCCGTTTCTTCGACAAATTGCGTATTGACGGCAACTTGCTGCATACCGCCGTGCGCTACGGATTATCACAGGCGCTGCTTGATGCTACCGCGCTGGCAACCGGCCGTCTGAAAACTGAAGTGGTCTGTGATGAATGGCAGTTGCCACGCGTGGCGGAATCCATTCCATTATTTGGTCAGAGCGGCGACGATCGATATATCGCCGTCGATAAGATGATCCTTAAAGGCATCGACGTGCTGCCCCATGCGCTGATTAATAACGTCGAAGAGAAGCTGGGCTTTAAAGGTGAAAAACTGCGCGAATATGTCCGCTGGTTATCGGATCGCATTCTGAGCAAGCGCACCAGCGCACGCTACCACCCAACCCTGCACATCGATGTATACGGCACTATCGGTCTGATCTTCGATATGGATCCGCTTCGCTGTGCGCAATACATCGCCAGCCTGGAAAAAGAAGCGCAAGGCCTGCCGCTCTACATCGAAGGGCCGGTCGATGCCGGTAACAAGCCCGATCAAATTCGCCTGCTGACCGCGATTACCAAAGAGCTGACGCGCCTCGGTTCCGGCGTGAAAATTGTGGCCGATGAATGGTGTAACACCTACCAGGATATTGTTGATTTCACTGATGCTGCCAGTTGTCACATGGTGCAAATCAAAACTCCGGATCTGGGCAGTATTCACAACATCGTCGATGCGGTTCTTTACTGCAATAGCCACAGCATGGAAGCGTACCAGGGCGGCACCTGCAATGAAACTGATGTCAGCGCCCGCACCTGTGTCCACGTCGCCCTTGCCGCTCGCCCTATGCGTATGCTGGTAAAACCAGGGATGGGCTTTGACGAAGGCCTCGATATTGTCTTCAACGAAATGAATCGTACTATCGCGCTGTTGCAGGCTAAGGATTAACAAATGGCTCGTTCTTTTAAAGTCTTATCGCCAACGGCAATCCTCGGGTATGGATTCCCGGAAGAGAGCTTCCGCAAAGCGATGGCAGAATCGCCCGATCTGATCGCCGTTGATGCAGGCTCTTCCGATCCAGGCCCCCACTACCTCGGGGCAGGCAAACCGTTTACCGATCGCGCAGGGGTCAAGCGCGATCTGCGCTATATGATCACCGCAGGCGTGCAAAATAATATACCGGTGGTGATCGGAACGGCCGGCGGTTCTGGTGCCGCACCACACCTGGAGTGGTGCCGAGAAATAATTCATGAGATTGCCCAGGAAGAGCACCTCTCGTTCTCGATGGCGTTGATCCCGGCAGACGTTGACAAAGCCATCGTCCACCAGGCGCTGGATAACGGCAAAATCACGGCGCTGGAGTTTGTCCCGCCGTTAACCCACGACGCGATTGACGAAAGTACGTATATCGTCGCGCAAATGGGCATCGAACCCTTCCAGCGGGCGCTGAAAGAAGGCGCGCAAGTGGTGCTGGGCGGGCGCGCTTACGACCCGGCCTGCTTTGCTGCGCTCCCGATCATGCAAGGCTTTGATGAAGGTCTGGCGCTGCATTGTGGGAAAATCCTTGAGTGCGCAGCAATCGCCGCAACGCCCGGCTCAGGCTCTGACTGTGCGATGGGCATCATTGATGACAACGGCTTTACGCTGAAGACATTTAATCCGAAGCGTAAATTTACCGAAACGTCAGCAGCTGCACACACACTGTATGAGAAATCCGATCCCTACTTCCTGCCAGGACCTGGCGGCGTGTTGAACCTGAAAGGCTGCACATTTAAAGCAGTCAATGACGGCGAAGTCTACGTCAGCGGTTCTAAGCATGAAGAAACGCCGTATGCCCTGAAACTGGAAGGTGCACGACGGGTGGGCTTCCGCTGTCTGACCATCGCCGGAACGCGCGACCCGATTATGATCGCCGGGATCGATAAAATCATCGATGAAGTCAAAACCAGCGTTTCGCGTAACCTGTCGCTCGACGATGACAGCATTCGCATCAATTTCCACCTGTACGGCAAAAACGGGGTGATGGGAGACCATGAACCGATGCAAACTGCCGGGCATGAGCTGGGGATTGTCCTTGATGTAGTTGCACCGACCCAGGAAATTGCCAACAGCGTTTGCTCGCTGGTGCGCTCTACCATGCTGCACTACGGCTATGAAAACCGCATCGCTACCGCAGGTAATCTGGCGTTCCCGTTCTCCCCTTCTGATATCCAGGGCGGGCCGGTATACGAATTTTCCATATATCACCTGATTGAAGCCAACGACGCTCTGCGTTTTGATTTCCATATTGAACAGGTGACGCCAGAAGGAGTTCAGGCATGAAACAGTCAATTGTCTCACTGGCGCAAGTCATTCGTTCGAAAAATGCCGGACCTTACGAACTGGTTTTAGATATTTTATTTAAAACGAAAGAAAACTATGAGCGAGTTAAATCATCAGGGCAATTAACCCCAGAACTGATTGCGCGCTTATATCATGTTAAACCAGACTTTATTCATCGTATTGTCTGGTTTGATCCTTCTAACGCAGTAAAAATCGTCATGCCACGAGATATTATCTCCGGGAATGTAGGTGACAATGATGTCTATGGTGCACAGCAACATGCACCTTTATTAAATATGAGTTTCGATTTGTAATAATCCGAATACTTTTAGCCAACTGACATCCCGTCACTTATTGCAGTTCAACACTTCAGCTATTTGTAAGGTTGTAATAGCAGGTAGATGCCTGAATCTCTATTCAGGCATCTACTTCTCCTGATTCTGATTTATCGCCGTGCACCTGATGGAGGAAAAAATGAAGAAAATAAGTTTAACCACGATGATTCTTTTGGCGCTGGTACTTGGAATGATTATCGGCGTAGTGCTTAATAACACTGTTTCACCGGAAACAGCAAAACTCTATGCGCAAGAAATATCGATATTCACGACGATTTTCTTACGACTGATAAAAATGATTATCGCTCCGTTAGTGGTCTCTACCCTGGTGGTAGGTATTGCTAAAATGGGCGATGTCAAAGCCCTTGGTCGTATTTTTTCTAAAACACTCTTTTTATTTATTTGCGCCTCATTGCTGTCAATTGCCTTAGGCTTGATAACGGTAAATTTCTTCATGCCAGGCACAGGAATTAATTTTGTTGCACACGGTGCCGAAACCACAGGAGTGGTCGCGTCAGAACCCTTTACGCTAAAAGTATTTATTTCGCATGCTTTCCCCACCAGCATTGTCGATGCCATGGCGCACAATGAAATTTTGCAAATCGTGGTGTTCTCAATTTTCCTCGGCTGTAGCCTGACGGCGATTGGCGAGAAAGGCAGCGCCATCGTTCACGCCTTAGATTCGCTGGCACATGCCATGTTAAAGCTCACTGGCTACGTCATGCTCTTCGCTCCCCTGACCGTATTCGCCGCTATTTCAGCATTGATTGCTGAACGAGGACTGGCCGTTATGGTGAGCGCCGGGATCTTTATGGGTGAATTTTATTTCACCATGTTGTTACTTTGGGTGCTGCTTATCGGGCTGGCCATCGTTTATGTCGGCCCCTGCATCAGACGCCTGACCCGCGCCCTTTCGGAACCCGCCCTGCTGGCATTTACCACATCCAGTTCTGAAGCGGCTTTTCCGGGAACGCTTGAAAAACTGGAGCAATTTGGCGTTTCCCCCAAAATTGCCAGCTTTGTCTTACCCATTGGCTACTCATTTAATCTCGTTGGATCAATGGCCTACTGCTCCTTCGCCACAGTTTTCATTGCCCAGGCCTGCAATATCCATTTATCCATCGGTGAGCAAATCACCATGCTGTTGATCCTGATGTTGACCTCGAAAGGAATGGCTGGCGTACCACGCGCCTCAATGGTGGTTATCGCCGCCACGCTCAACCAGTTCAATATTCCGGAAGCGGGGCTGATCTTGCTGATGGGCGTTGATCCGTTCCTTGATATGGGGCGTTCCGCGACAAACGTCATGAGCAACGCAATGGGCGCTGCGATGGTGAGTCGGTGGGAAGGCGAACATTTCGGCGAGGGCTGTCGGGGTAAAGCATTAAAACCCAATGAATCGAACGTTGCTCTGCCCTGAGGGGGATCTTAAGCAATCAGAAGCCAATGACTACGCATTTTTATAAGCCGGATCATGAAGTTAGACGGCAATTAAGTAACACTAACGTTTAAGGTGAAAAGTGAAATATGTCCAAACCATTTATCTGGCAAGAACCGTTTCTACAAAATAAAGACGGTACGGAATATACATTAATTAGCGATCAACATATTACAGTAACGGAATTAGACGGCGAAGAAGTGATAAAAATCGCTCCTGAAGCATTAACGCTGCTTGCCCGGCAGGCATTTTATGAAGCCTCTTTTTTCTTACGTTCCGCTCATTTGCAACAGGTCGCCAGCATTCTTAACGATCCGCAGGCCAGTAGTAATGATAAATACGTTGCGTTGCAGTTATTACGTAATGCTGAAGTCTCAGCAAAAGGGGTATTACCCAACTGTCAGGATACCGGCACCGCAACTATTGTTGCCAGTAAAGGGCAACAGATATGGACGGGAGGTAACGACGCTGAAGCCTTAAGCAAAGGCATTTACAGTACTTTCCAGGAAAATAATCTGCGCTTTTCACAAAATGCGCCGCTGGATATGTATACCGAAGTCAATACGCAAACCAATCTCCCGGCGCAGATTGATATCAGCGCTGTCGCTGGTGATGAGTACCATTTTCTCTGTGTTAATAAAGGGGGCGGCTCCGCCAATAAAGCCGCGCTTTATCAGGAAACCAAATCCTTATTGCAACCAGAAAAACTGACCGCATTTTTAATCGAAAAAATGAAATCGCTGGGCACCGCTGCCTGCCCGCCTTACCACATCGCCTTTGTCGTCGGAGGGCTTTCAGCCGATCAAACCTTAAAAATTGCCAAGCTGGCCTCAACGAAATATTACGACAATTTACCCACCAGCGGAAACGAGCAGGGACAAGCATTCCGTGATATTGAGCTGGAAAAAGCGTTGCTCGAGGCCAGTCAGCAATTTGGTATTGGTGCACAATTTGGGGGGAAATATTTCGCTCATGATATTCGCGTCATGCGTCTGCCGCGTCACGGTGGCTCTTGCC
Organism: Shigella dysenteriae; assembly: GCF_022354085.1. NCBI lineage: Bacteria > Pseudomonadati > Pseudomonadota > Gammaproteobacteria > Enterobacterales > Enterobacteriaceae > Shigella > Shigella dysenteriae. Next base: position 1,499,174 of record NZ_CP055055.1, on the reverse strand, counting down.
CGATAGCTATGGCGCTCTCCTGTTCTGCCGATCGCAATATCAAAGCAAAAATTAACAAACACGGTATCTGGCTGGAAAAACTCGAACACAATCCGGGGCAATATATTCCAGCCTCATTGCGGGAAGAAAATCACGCGCAACATGTACAACTGGATCTAAACCGTCCGTTGCGTGACGTGATGCTGGATCTCGCCAGATTACCGGTAGGCACCCGCGTGTCGTTAAGTGGTCCCATCGTAGTGGCGCGCGATATCGCCCACGCCAAAATAAAAGCGCGGCTGGATAGCGGCGAATCGATGCCGGATTACCTGAAGCATCATATTGTCTATTACGCTGGTCCGGCGAAAACACCGGAGAACATGGCTTGCGGTTCACTGGGTCCAACCACGGGCGGTCGAATGGATGGTTATATCGATACCTTCCAGGCGGCCGGCGGCAGTCTGGTGATGTTATCGAAAGGTAACCGCAGCCAGCAGGTCACCGATGCCTGTCACAAACATGGCGGCTTCAATCTGGGAAGTATTGGCGGTGCAGCTGCGTTACTGGCGCAAGAATATGTCAAAAGTCTGCGTTGCCTGGAATACCCGGAGCTGGGTATGGAAGCGGTGTGGATGATGGAAGTAGAAAATCTGCCCGCATTCATCCTGGTAGATGATAAAGGCAATAATTTCTTTAGTCAGTTTGAGCAGCAACACCGCTGCGCCAGTTGCCCTGCGGGACATTAAGGAAAATGAATGGAAGCGCGAATTTCAACTGAACGGCATGTGCAGCGCCAACAGAAATTGAAGGAACAGGTCGATACGCGCGTCGCGGCGGCGATAGAGAAAAAAGGGATCTTGATTGTTTTCACCGGCAACGGCAAAGGGAAATCCACTGCCGCGTTTGGTACTGTGACGCGCGCGGTGGGTCATGGCAAAACGGTGGGGGTTGCGCAGTACATCAAGGGGCAATGGGACAACGGCGAATACAACCTTCTCCAGCCGCTGGGGGTTGAGTTTCATATTATGGGAACCGGTTTTACCTGGGAGACACAGAACCGGCAAGCGGATATCGACGCGGCGAAAGAGGTCTGGTCGGAAAGCAAACGGATGCTGGCTGACAAGCGTTACGACTTAGTGGTGCTTGATGAGCTGACCTATATGCTGGCTTACCATTATTTGGATACCGAAGAAGTGATCGCTTCTCTGCAAAACCGCCCGGCACAACAAAGTGTCATTGTCACCGGACGCGGTTGCCACAGTCAGATATTAAAAATGGCGGATACGGTAAGCGAAATCCGCCCCGTCAAACATGCTTTTGATAACGGCATTCAGGCCCAGCCGGGTATCGACTGGTAATAACTGCGCCTGGCATCCCGCCAGGCGCAGGTTTTACATCTCCTGCGGTACGACCGATTTCGCCAGCAACCATTCACGAAATTGCTGCAAGTGCGGTGAGTCAGACTTCTCTTCCTGCCACGTCATAATAAAACGATTACCGGTACGAATAGGCACATCACAGGGAATCACCATATCGCCCCTATCCAAATCATGTTGAATAGCGAAACGTGGTAACAGCGCCACGCCGAGATTAGAGCGCACGGCGGCAATCAGCATTGAAAGCAAATCGAAACGTGGTCCGTTATTGACCAACGGACTGCTAACGCCAGATAAAGCAAACCACTCTTCCCAGCCAGTAATACGGGTGCTTTGATGCAGAAGCGGTAACTCAGTAAGCAGTTCTGCCACTGACAGCTTTTGATCGGACATTGCAAGCAAACTGCCGCTGCATACCGGCAAAATCTCCTCATCAAAGAGATATTCTACTTCCGCCCAGGGCGCGCAAAAATTTTCGCGCATAATGACAGCATCGTACTCCCGATTAAGAAAATCGCCGTTATTAGCTAAAGAATGAATATTAACAATAATATCGGGATGTAACTTTGTGAATTCATGTAAATTTGGGATCAACCAGTGGGTACTAAAAGTAGGATTAACGGCAAGTTCAATAACCTGAACCGTAGGCTGCCAGGTCATAATGGTATTGGTATCGCGTTCCAGCTTATTTAATGTTTCTTTTACTATCCCCAGGTAATACTTCCCTGCATCATTAAGAAAAATGCGTTTTTTAGAGTGTGAAAATAACGGAGTACGTAAAAATTCCTCCAGCGCACTTACTTGTCTGAATACTGCACTTTGGGTTAACGCTAACTCCTCTGCCGCTCTGGTATAACTTTCATGACGTGCGACGACCTCAAAAGTCACCAGCAATTCCGTTTTAGGTATTTTCCCTCGCATAATGCCGTCCCTTAAAAATAGTTTAAACCATCAAAAATACATTACTTATTACGAAGTAATGGTAACCAAAGCAGCAATAAATAATTTATAAGAATCATGATTGACATTTATAAACCAGTAAGGCTGGCGTGACAAATATCTTAATCAGATAATAATAATCCGAAAAGCACAGCGCCTTTCGAATTATCCGGAATCACATTAAGTGAAAATTATTAAATTGATATCATTTATCATATCTGTGGATATTATGATAAACAATCAACAAAGATTTTATTTTTGATTTATAGCATATCCCTCTAAGAATTTTTGCGATGCTGCAATATCCGGGGTAAAGACCCGATCCTGGCTGACAAATGGCACGACTTGACGAAAAGCGGTGAACATCGCTTTTGTTGATTTACTTAACGCTACGGTCAAACGCTGGGAAGCCAGTGCATCAGGTAACGATTCGAAATTCGCCGTCGTTCTTATTCATGGCTTGCGGTCGGTCGCGGCAATCCACAGTGGCTGTGGTCATGCAGTCAAGCCTGCAGTCAGATTTCGACCGTGGTTAACCGTTTAAGGCATAAAAAAGGCCATCATACGATGGCCAACCATGTCGAAACCGACAGCCCTTCGCATTCCTGTAGAGGGAAGCGGCGAGGGCTATTTCTTATTACAGATATTTATTTCAGAACAGTTTTCAGTGCTTCACCGATATCCGCCAGGCTGCGAACGGTTTTCACGCCTGCGGCTTCCAGAGCAGCGAATTTCTCATCCGCAGTCCCTTTCCCACCGGCAATGATGGCACCCGCGTGGCCCATACGTTTGCCTTTCGGCGCAGTCACACCAGCGATGTAACCCACAACTGGCTTGGTAACGTGCTCTTTGATGTACGCAGCTGCTTCTTCTTCAGCGCTACCGCCGATCTCACCGATCATCACGATCGCTTCGGTCTGCGGATCTTTTTCGAACATTTCGAGAATGTCGATAAAGTTAGAGCCAGGGATCGGGTCACCGCCGATACCGACACAGGTCGACTGACCGAAACCATAATCCGTGGTCTGTTTAACCGCTTCATAGGTCAGTGTACCGGAACGGGAAACGATACCCACTTTACCCGGTTTGTGAATGTGACCCGGTTGGATACCAATTTTGCATTCACCCGGGGTGATAACGCCTGGGCAGTTCGGGCCGATCATACGAACGCCTGCTTCGTCCAGTTTCACTTTCACAGTCAGCATATCCAGCGTCGGGATGCCTTCAGTGATGGTGATAATCAGTTTGATGCCTGCGTCGATGGCTTCCAGAATGGAGTCTTTGCAGAACGGTGCTGGTACGTAGATAACAGAAGCGGTAGCGCCAGTAGCAGCAACAGCTTCACGCACGGTGTTGAACACCGGCAGGCCGAGGTGGGTAGTACCGCCTTTACCTGGGGTTACACCGCCAACCATTTTGGTGCCGTATGCAATGGCCTGTTCAGAGTGGAAAGTCCCCTGGCTACCGGTAAAGCCCTGGCAGATAACCTTGGTGTTTTTATCAATTAAAATGGACATTATTTCCCCTCCACTGCGGCAACAACTTGCTGAGCTGCATCCGTCAGACCTTTTGCTGCAATAATATTCAGGCCGCTGTCAGCCAGTTTCTTCGCGCCGAGTTCGGCGTTGTTACCTTCCAGACGTACCACGACCGGTACGTTAACACCCACTTCCGCTACCGCGCCGATGATACCGTCAGCGATCAGGTCGCAACGAACGATACCGCCGAAGATGTTAACCAGAACGGCTTTCACTTTGTCGTCAGAGAGAATGATTTTGAACGCTTCGGTTACACGTTCTTTGGTTGCGCCGCCGCCAACGTCAAGGAAGTTAGCCGGTTCGCCGCCGTGCAGTTTAACGATGTCCATCGTACCCATCGCCAGACCTGCGCCGTTAACCATACAACCGATGTTACCGTCCAGCGCAACGTAGTTCAGTTCCCACTGTGCAGCCTGTGCTTCACGTGGATCTTCCTGCGACTGGTCACGCATTTCGCGCAGATCAGGCTGGCGGAACAGTGCGTTGCCATCAGCGCCCAGTTTGCCGTCGAGGCAAATCAGATCACCCTGTTTGGTGATGACCAGCGGGTTGATTTCGATCAGCGCCAGATCGCGTTCCAGGAAAATGGTCGCCAGGCCCATGAAGATTTTGGTGAACTGCTGAACCAGTTTACCTTCCAGACCCAGTTTGAACGCCAGCTCGCGTCCCTGATACGGCATCGGGCCAGTCAGTGGATCAAGCGCAACTTTGTGGATCAGATGCGGAGTTTCTTCCGCCACTTTTTCGATTTCCACGCCGCCTTCGGTGGAGGCCATAAAGACCACGCGACGGGAACTACGGTCTACAACGGCACCGAGATACAGCTCTTTAGCGATATCGGTCGCTGCTTCAACCAGAATCTGGTTAACCGGTTGGCCATTAGCATCTGTTTGATACGTTACCAGACGCTTGCCGAGCCAGTTTTCTGCAAAAGCACGGATGTCTTCTTTGCTGTTTACAACTTTCACACCGCCCGCTTTACCGCGGCCACCAGCGTGAACCTGACATTTCACTACCCACGGACCGGCACCGATTTTTGAAGCGGCTTCTTCTGCTTCGCGCGGAGTAGTACAGGCATAACCCACCGGTGCTGGTAAGCCATAGCGGGCAAACAGTTGTTTTGCCTGATATTCATGTAAGTTCATGTGTTCTGTCCATCCTTCAGTAATCGTTATCTTTTAAACCGTAGACCGAATATTTCGTATCGCTCCCGGGTATTGTCGGTCACCCGTAGGCCTGATAAGACGTGTAAGCGTCGCATCTGGCATCGCTTGTCGGATGCGGCGCGAGCGCCTTATCCGACCTACATCGGTGCTTCCCGTAGGCCTGATAAGACGCGTTAAGCGTCGCATCAGGCTTCAATTGCCGGAGAAGGCGATAATGTCTTATCCGGTCTACAGTGCAGGTGAAACTTAAACTACTACACGTCCAGTAGCAGACGCGTCGGATCTTCCAGCAACTCTTTGATCGTTACCAGGAAGCCCACGGATTCGCGACCATCGATCAGACGGTGATCGTAGGACAGCGCCAGGTACATCATCGGCAGGATCTCAACCTGACCATTCACCGCCATCGGACGATCTTTGATAGCGTGCATACCCAGAATTGCGCTCTGCGGCGGGTTGATGATCGGCGTAGACATCAGGGAACCGAACACACCACCGTTGGTGATGGTGAAGTTACCACCGGTCAGATCTTCAACCGTCAGCTTGCCATCACGGCCTTTGACTGCCAGCTCTTTGATTTTCTTCTCGATGTCTGCCATGCCGAGGGTATCGACATCACGCAGAACCGGCGTCACCAGGCCGCGCGGCGTAGAAACCGCCATGCTGACGTCGAAATAGTTGTGGTAAACCACGTCATCGCCGTCGATAGAAGCATTCACTTCCGGGTAACGTTTCAGGGCTTCAACCACCGCTTTCACGTAGAAGGACATAAAGCCCAGACGGATGCCGTGGCGTTTTTCAAACGCTTCACCGTACTGCTTACGCAGATCCATAATCGGCTTCATGTTGACTTCGTTGAACGTGGTCAGCATGGCGGTGGAGTTTTTCGCTTCCAGCAGACGCTCTGCCACACGCTTACGCAGGCGAGTCATCGGGACACGTTTTTCGCTACGTGCAGCCAGAGCCGGTTGCGCTGCCGGAGCAGCCGCTGCCGGAGCAGACTCTTTCGCCGGGGCTTTCGCCAGATGTTTTTCCACATCTTCACGAGTCAGACGACCACCCACACCGGTGCCTTTAATGGCGCTGGCGTCGAGGTTATGTTCAGCCAGCAGGCGACGGATCGCCGGGCTTAACGCATCGTTGTTTTGCTCTTCCAGAGACGCCTGCTGGCGTTGCGCCGGAGTGGACGCTTTCTCTTCAGATTTGGCGCTGGTTTCTTTACCGGCGCTGTTGCCTTCACGCAGGCGACCAAGGATCTGACGAGACGTTACCGTTGTACCTTCATCTTCCAGAACCGCATCCAGAATGCCGTCTGCTGATGCCGGTACTTCCAGTACCACTTTGTCAGTTTCGATTTCTACCAGCACTTCATCACGTACGACTGCGTCGCCGGGTTTTTTATGCCAGGTTGCGACGGTGGCATCGGCTACGGATTCAGGCAGGTCAGGGACCAGAATATCTACGCTACTCATTGTGTATCCTTTATTTATTCGACGTTCAGCGCGTCATTAACCAGATCTTGTTGCTGTTTCTGGTGAACGGACATATACCCTACCGCCGGAGAGGCGGAGGCCGGGCGGCCTGCATAACGCAGAGAAGCCCCAAACGGAATCACTTCACGGAAATGATGCTGGCTGCAGTACCATGCGCCCTGGTTGAGCGGCTCTTCCTGGCACCAGACAAAATCCTTGACGTGAGCAAACTGCTGCAACACTTCCTGCATCGCTTTATGCGGGAACGGGTAGAGTTGCTCGATACGCACAATGGCGACATCGTGTTGATTGTTCTTACGACGTTGTTCCAGCAGGTCGTAATAAACCTTACCAGAACACATCACTACGCGCTTCACGCCCTTCGGATCAAGCTCGTCGATTTCACCGATGGCTGGCAGGAAGGTGCCGTTCGCCAGTTCTTCGAGGCTGGAAACCGCCAGCGGATGACGCAGCAGGGATTTCGGCGACATCACGACCAGCGGACGACGCATCCCGCGCAGCGCCTGACGACGCAGCATGTGGTAAACCTGTGCCGGGGTAGACGGTACGCACACCTGCATGTTTTGCTCAGCACAAAGTTGCAGATAACGTTCCAGACGCGCGGAGGAGTGCTCCGGCCCCTGCCCTTCGTAACCGTGCGGCAGCAACATCACCAGGCCACACATCCGGCCCCATTTCTGCTCGCCAGAGGAGATGAACTGGTCGATAACCACCTGTGCGCCGTTGGCGAAGTCACCGAACTGCGCTTCCCAGATGGTCAGGGTGCGTGGTTCTGCGGTGGCATAACCGTATTCAAACGCCAGCACGGCTTCTTCAGAAAGTACGGAGTCCCAGACACGGAACGCGCCCTGGCCGTTATGGATGTGTTGCAGCGGCGTGTAAGTGGAACCGTTAGACTGGTTGTGGATCACCGCGTGGCGGTGGAAGAAGGTACCGCGACCGGAGTCTTCACCCGACAGGCGAACCGGAATGCCTTCATCAACCAGCGTGGCGTAAGCGAGGTTTTCCGCGCCGCCCCAGTCGAACAGTTTCTCACCGGCTGCCATTGCCTGGCGATCGCCATAAATCTTGGCAACGCGAGACTGCATTTCAACTGCTTCCGGCACCGTGCTGATGCGTTTCGCCAGCTCCTGCAGGCGCTTCATCTCAACTTTGTTCGGGTACTCTTCGTCCCATTCGTGGTTGAGATACGGCGACCAGGTGAAAGAGTGCATGTTCATCGGACGCCACTCTGCCACTACGCAATCGCCAGCATCCAGCGCATCGCGGTACAGGTTAACCATCTCGGTGGCATCTTCCAGCGTCGCCACTTTTTCCTGCTCCAGCTTGTCAGCATAGATTTTGCGCGGCGTCGGATGTTTTTTGATTTTCTGATACATCAGCGGCTGGGTTGCGCTCGGCTCGTCGGCTTCGTTGTGGCCGTGACGGCGGTAGCACACCAGGTCGATGAAGACATCACGTTTAAAGGTGTTACGGAAATCGAGCGCCAGACGGGTCACAAAGGCAACGGCTTCCGGATCATCCGCGTTAACGTGGAAAATCGGTGCCTGAACCATCTTACCGATATCAGTACAGTACGGTGTAGAACGGGCATCCAGCGGATTAGAGGTGGTGAAACCAACCTGGTTGTTAATAACGATACGTACCGTACCGCCAACTTCATAACCACGCGCTTTCGACATGTTCAGGGTTTCCTGAACCACGCCCTGCCCGGTCACTGCGGCGTCACCGTGGATGGTGATTGGCAGCACTTTGTTGCTGCTCGGCTCATCAAGTCTGTCCAGACGGGCACGAACAGAACCGATAACTACCGGGCTTACAATCTCAAGGTGAGACGGGTTAAACGCCAGCGCCAGGTGCACCAGGCCGCCATCGGTCTGGAAGTCAGACGAGAAGCCCATGTGGTATTTCACGTCACCCGTGCCGAGGTGTTCTTTATGTTTACCGGCAAACTCGTCGAACAAGTCTTGCGGTTTTTTACCCAGCACGTTCACCAGCACGTTCAGACGACCACGGTGCGCCATCCCGAGAACCACTTCGCGGGTGCCGCTGTTGCCAGCGTGGCGAATCATCTCTTTAAGCATCGGGATTAACGCGTCACCGCCTTCCAGCGAGAAGCGTTTTGCGCCAGGGAATTTTGCGCCGAGGTAACGTTCAAGGCCTTCAGCGGCGGTCAGTTCGCTTAAGAAGCGTTTTTTCTCTTCGCTATTGAAAGTCGCGCGACCAGACTCGATACGCTGTTGGATCCAGCGTTTTTCTTCGGTGCTGGTAATGTGCATATACTCGGCACCAATCGGGCCGCAGTAGGTTTGCTTGAGGGCTTCCAGCAGTTCGCCGAGTTTCATGGTTTCTTTGCCGCTGGCAAATGAACCGACGTTGAAGGTCTCCTGGAAGTCTGCTTCGGTCAGATCGTGGAAAGACGGATCCAGATCGGCCACTTTATCTTGCTGCCACAGTCCCAGCGGATCGAGATTCGCATGCTGGTGACCACGGAAGCGGTATGCGTTAATGAGCTGCAGGACTTTAACCTGCTTCACATTGGTGTCAGGGTCGGAGATCGTTGAAGAGTAACGTGAAGCGTCTTTCGCCAGGCGGCGGAAATATTCACGCGTTTGAGAGTGGAATTGATCCGGTTTGACTCCCGTACCAGGTAACTGCTGGAACGTCGAACGCCAGTTAGCGTCAACCGAGTCAGGATCGGTTAAGAAGTCTTCATAGAGCTGTTCTATCCAGCTCTGGTTTGCGCCAGAGAGGTAAGAAGAGTCCAACCAGGCTTTCAAAGCGCTGTTCTGCATCGTGATCCCTTAAGCATCTTTTTTATGCTTACTTCGCCGTGGATACTACCACGCACAGTGATGTGCGTGCCGGGGTTCACTTGCGAGCTCTTGTCTACGTAGTGGCTCGCGAAGGAACCTTTAAAAACTGTCTTAGTGTCAGGGGCAGTTTTTAAAGATTTCCTGCATTTCTTTGTTACGCCTGATGCGCTGCGCTTATCAGGCCTACGGGTAATGACTTGTAGGCCGGATAAGGCGTTCACGCCGCATCCGGCACTGGTTGCCTGATGCGACGCTTGCGCGTCTTATCAGGCCTACGGTTTACGCATTACGTTGCAACAACATCGACTTGATATGACCGATGGCGCGCGTCGGGTTCAGCCCCTTCGGACATACACTGACGCAGTTCATGATGCTGTGACAGCGGAATACACTGAATGCATCGCTCAAACCGTCGAGGCGGCTGTCAGTCTCGGTATCACGGCTATCGATCAGGAAACGATATGCCGCTAACAAGCCTGCCGGGCCGATAAACTTATCGGGATTCCACCAGAAAGACGGACAAGAGGTTGAACAACATGCGCAGAGAATACATTCATACAACCCGTCGAGTTTTTCGCGCTGCTCTGGCATCTGTAAATGCTCGCGAGCTGGCGGATTTTGTTCATTATTCAACAGGTAAGGCTTAATTTTCTCATATTGCGCATAGAATTGTCCCATGTCTACCACCAAATCGCGGATCACCGGTAAACCTGGCAGAGGGCGAATCACAATCTTCTTGCCCGGCTGGTTGAGTGCCGAAATCGGGGTAATACAGGCCAGACCATTCTTGCCGTTCATGTTCAGACCGTCGGAACCGCACACACCTTCACGGCAGGAGCGACGGAACGACAGGCTGGGATCTTTCTCTTTCAGCTGGATAAGCGCATCCAGCAGCATCATGTCGCGACCTTCTTCCGCTTCCAGGGTGTAATCCTGCATACGCGGAGCATCATCAACATCCGGGTTATAGCGATAAATTGAAAACTCGAGTCTCATTTTCCTGTCTCCGCATTAGTAAGTACGAATCTTCGGCGGGAATGCCGGGCGCAGTTTCGGTTCCATGTTGACGCTTCGGCGCGTCATGGATTCCGACTCTGGCAGATACAGGGAGTGGCACAGCCAGTTTTCATCATCACGATCCGGGAAGTCGAAGCGGCTATGCGCGCCACGGCTTTCGGTACGGAAGTTGGCAGAAACAGCCGTTGCATACGCCGTTTCCATCAGGTTATCCAGTTCCAGGCACTCAACGCGCTGGGTGTTGAACTCACTGGAAGTGTCATCCAGACGGGCATTTTTCAGACGCTCGCGGATAACTTTCAACTGCTCAAGCCCTTTCGCCATCGCATCACCTTCACGGAAGACCGAGAAGTTATGCTGCATACATTCTTGCAGTGCTTTACGAATCGCCACCGGATCTTCACCGTTACGGTTGTTGTTCCAGCGGTTCAGGCGATCCAGAGACGCTTCTACATCAGACTCGCTGGCATCGCGCAATGCGCCCTGCTCGGCGATAGACTCTTGCAGATGCAGACCCGCTGCGCGACCAAAGACCACCAGGTCCAGCAGCGAGTTACCGCCCAGACGGTTAGCACCGTGTACCGATACGCAGGCAATTTCACCTACCGCGAACAGCCCCGGAACAACCACATCTTCGCCTTTCTCGTTCACGGTCAGCGCCTGACCGGTCACTTTGGTCGGAATACCGCCCATCATGTAGTGACAGGTTGGGATAACCGGGATCGGCTCTTTCACCGGATCAACGTGAGCGAAGGTACGGGAGAGCTCCAGGATACCCGGCAGACGGGATTCGAGAACTTCTTTACCCAGGTGGTCGAGTTTCAGTTTTGCGTGTGGTCCCCACGGACCATCACAGCCGCGACCTTCACGGATTTCGATCATGATGGAACGCGCCACCACATCACGGCCTGCCAGGTCTTTGGCGTTCGGCGCATAACGCTCCATAAAGCGTTCGCCATGTTTGTTCAGCAGATAACCGCCTTCACCACGGCAACCTTCGGTGACCAGTACGCCCGCACCGGCAATGCCGGTCGGGTGGAATTGCCACATTTCCATATCCTGCACCGGTACGCCTGCGCGGATAGCCATGCCGACACCGTCGCCAGTGTTAATGTGGGCGTTAGTGGTGGACTGATAAATACGCCCTGCCCCGCCAGTCGCCAGCACGGTAGCGCGGGCTTTGAAATAAACCACTTCACCGGTTTCGATGCACAGTGCGGTACAACCCACCACCGCGCCATCCTGGTTTTTCACCAGATCCAGCGCATACCACTCGGAGAAAATGGTGGTGTGGTTTTTCAGGTTCTGCTGATAAAGCGTGTGCAACAGTGCGTGACCGGTACGGTCAGCCGCTGCCGCAGTGCGTGCCGCCTGCTCGCCGCCGAAGTTTTTCGACTGACCGCCAAACGGACGTTGATAGATACGACCATCATCGAGACGCGAGAACGGCAGGCCCATGTGTTCGAGTTCCAGAATCGCTTCCGGCCCGGTTTTACACATATATTCAATCGCGTCCTGGTCACCGATATAGTCCGACCCTTTCACGGTGTCGTACATATGCCATTCCCAGTTATCTTCATGGGTATTACCCAGCGCAACGGTAATGCCGCCTTGCGCAGAAACGGTATGGGAACGGGTCGGGAAGACTTTAGAGAGCAGCGCACAGGTCTGGCCGCTCTGGGAAATTTGCAGCGCCGCGCGCATACCTGCGCCGCCGGCACCAATCACAACTGCATCAAATTCTCTGACTGGCAATTTCATCACACACCCCACACCACAACGAATCCATAAATCACGTAAACCACCAGTGCAACGACAATCACCAGTTGCAGCATCAGGCGCAAAGCCAGCGGTTTAACGTAGTCGGTCAACACCTGCCACATGCCGATCCAGGCATGGATCAAGATAGAAAACAGCGCCAGCAGGGTGAACACTTTGGTGAACGCAGAGGCGAAGAAACCGATCCAGACTTCATATGTCAGCTCGCCACTGGTGGCGAAAAAACCGACCATATAAATGATGTAGAGCGTCAGGACGATAGCGGTAGCGCGAACGAGGATGAAATCATGTACGCCATTGCGTCCTAATGCGGAGGCGTTGCTTACCATACGAGGACTCCTGCGAGAAGTGAAAGCACGACAGTAATAACAAAGGAGATTTTGGCGGAGCGTTTACCCGCTTCGAATGTTTCTTCCAGATAGCCAAAATCCATCATCATGTGGCGAATACCTACGACGACGTGATACGCCAGAGCGGTAAGGATGCCCCACATGATAAATTTGACGAAGAAGCTGCCCATAATCGCGGAAGCTTGCTCGAAACCTTCAGGGGAAGAGAGGCTGGTACCCAGAAGCCACAGCAGGATACCCACTGCAACAAAGGTGATCACACCGGAAACGCGATGGAGAATGGACGCTATCGCCGTGATGGGGAACCGGATGGTCTGTAGGTCCAGATTAACAGGTCTTTGTTTTTTCACATTTCTTATCATGAATAACGCCCACATGCTGTTCTTATTATTCCCTGGGGACTACGGGCACAGAGGTTAACTTTCTGTTACCTGGAGACGTCGGGATTTCCTTCCTCCGGTCTGCTTGCGGGTCAGACAGCGTCCTTTCTATAACTGCGCGTCATGCAAAACACTGCTTCCAGATGCGAAAACGACACGTTACAACGCTGGGTGGCTCGGGATTGCAGGGTGTTCCGGAGACCTTGCGGCAGTATAGGCCGTTCACAAAATCATTACAATTAACCTACATATAGTTTGTCGGGTTTTATCCTGAACAGTGATCCAGGTCACGATAACAACATTTATTTAATTTTTAATCATCTAATTTGACAATCATTCAACAAAGTTGTTACAAACATTACCAGGAAAAGCATATAATGCGTAAAAGTTATGAAGTCGGTATTTCACCTAAGATTAACTTATGTAACAGTGTGGAAGTATTGACCAATTCATTCGGGACAGTTATTAGTGGTAGACAAGTTTAATAATTCGGATTGCTAAGTACTTGATTCGCCATTTATTCGTCATCAATGGATCCTTTACCTGCAAGCGCCCAGAGCTCTGTACCCAGGTTTTCCCCTCTTTCACAGAGCGGCGAGCCAAATAACAAACGGGTAAAGCCAGGTTGATGTGCGAAGGCAAATTTAAGTTCCGGCAGTCTTACGCAATAAGGCGCTAAGGAGACCTTAAATGGCTGATACAAAAGCAAAACTCACCCTCAACGGGGACACAGCTGTTGAACTGGATGTGCTGAAAGGCACGCTGGGTCAAGATGTTATTGATATCCGTACTCTCAGTTCAAAAGGTGTGTTCACCTTTGACCCAGGCTTCACTTCAACCGCATCCTGCGAATCTAAAATTACTTTTATTGATGGTGATGAAGGTATTTTGCTGCACCGCGGTTTCCCGATCGATCAGCTGGCGACCGATTCTAACTACCTGGAAGTTTGTTACATCCTGCTGAATGGTGAAAAACCGACTCAGGAACAGTATGACGAATTTAAAACTACGGTGACCCGTCATACCATGATCCACGAGCAGATTACCCGTCTGTTCCACGCTTTCCGTCGCGACTCACATCCAATGGCAGTCATGTGTGGTATTACCGGCGCGCTGGCAGCGTTCTATCACGACTCGCTGGATGTTAACAATCCTCGTCATCGTGAAATTGCCGCGTTCCGCCTGCTGTCGAAAATGCCGACCATGGCAGCGATGTGTTACAAGTATTCCATTGGTCAGCCATTTGTTTATCCGCGCAACGATCTCTCCTATGCCGGTAACTTCCTGAATATGATGTTCTCCACGCCGTGCGAACCGTATGAAGTTAATCCGATTCTGGAACGTGCTATGGACCGTATTCTGATCCTGCACGCTGACCATGAACAGAACGCCTCTACCTCCACCGTGCGTACCGCTGGCTCTTCGGGTGCGAACCCGTTTGCCTGTATCGCAGCAGGTATTGCTTCACTGTGGGGACCTGCGCACGGTGGTGCTAACGAAGCGGCGCTGAAAATGCTGGAAGAAATTAGCTCCGTTAAACACATTCCGGAATTTGTTCGTCGTGCGAAAGATAAAAATGATTCTTTCCGCCTGATGGGCTTCGGTCACCGCGTGTACAAAAATTACGACCCGCGCGCCACCGTAATGCGTGAAACCTGCCATGAAGTTCTGAAAGAGCTGGGCACCAAAGATGACCTGCTGGAAGTGGCTATGGAGCTGGAAAACATCGCGCTGAACGACCCGTACTTTATCGAGAAGAAACTGTACCCGAACGTCGATTTCTACTCTGGTATCATCCTGAAAGCGATGGGTATTCCGTCTTCCATGTTCACCGTCATCTTCGCTATGGCCCGTACCGTTGGCTGGATCGCTCACTGGAGCGAAATGCACAGTGACGGCATGAAGATCGCCCGTCCGCGCCAGTTGTACACCGGCTATGAAAAACGAGACTTTAAATCAGATGTTAAACATTAATTATCTGATTTGAACCATATATCGTTTAGCCCGCCTGAATATCTGGCGGGCTTTTTTTTGTTCGTTAGTTATGTCTATCGACAAAAAAACGTAATCGGACACAAATACATAATTACACGTTACAAGAATACATATCCGATAACTAAATAAAATCCTAATTTTTCATTCACCACCACCGTTATCCCGCCAATCGATGTAGAATACATTGGGTAGCACCCACAATTAAATAAACTCGTAATAGGATTAATTCACTTTATTTATGATTCGAGAGCTTTGAGAAACTCTCAAACATAATGTAGCAACATTAATATTATTACATGAGCAAAAAACCACTATTCTGTCGGAATAATTAGTATACTTTATCATAGCCCATGAAGGATTCATGTATGTTTAAAGGACAAAAAACACTGGCCGCCCTGGCCATATCTCTACTATTCGCTTCACCTGTTTTTGCTGCAGATGAAGGATCTGGTGAAATCCACTTTAAAGGTGAAGTTATTGAAGCACCTTGTGAAATTCACCCTGATGACCTTGATATGAACATTGACCTGGGTGAAGTAACCACATCCCACATAAATCGAGAACATCATAGCGAGAAAAAACCTGTCAATATTCGCTTAATCAACTGTGATATTGCAGGCTGGGATGATGGCAAGGGTGGCGTGGTCTCAAAGGTAGGCGTGACCTTCGACAGCACGGCTAAAACGACAGGTGCAACCCCGCTCCTTAGTAACATCAGTGCTGGCGAGGCTACCGGCGTTGGCGTACGTCTCATGAACAAAGATGAATCATTTGTTACATTGGGAACAGAAGCGCCAACAATTGACTTATTGGCAAGTTCAACAGAACAAACGTTAAACTTCTTTGCCTGGATGGAACAGATGGATAACGCAGTTTCGGTTACCGCGGGGGCCGTTACTGCTAACGCAACTTACGTTCTGGATTACCAATAATCTTTTTTAAGGCGGCTGATTAGCCGCCTTTTGCGAATATTGTTCAGGTATGGATGCCGTGAATATTTATCGACTCTCTGTTCTTTCCTGTCTGGCAATGGTAACCCCTCCTGCGCTGACAGCTGAATTTAACCTTAACGTTCTCGATAAGTCGATTCGGGATAGCGTTGATATTTCGTTGCTCAATCAAAAAGGCGTCGTAGCTCCCGGCGATTACTTTGTTAGTGTTACGGTTAATAATAATAAAATCAGTAATGGGCAACAAATTCGCTGGCAAAAATCTGGCGATAAAATTATTCCTTGTATCAATGAATCGCTGATCGAACTCTTCGGACTTAAATCTGACTTTCGTAAAAAATTACCTGCAATAAAAGAATGTGTCGATTTTAGTGTCTTCCCTGAAATCATCTTTACTTTCGATCAGGCAAATCAACAGCTCAATATTACAATCCCGCAGGCATGGCTGGCGTGGCATTCAGAAAACTGGACGCCACCCTCAACGTGGAATAACGGTATTCCTGGCTTCCTGATGGATTACAACCTGTTTGCCAGCACTTATCGCCCACAAAGCGGCAGCAGCAGCAACAACCTGAACGCCTATGGCACCACGGGCCTCAACGCCGGGGCATGGCGTCTGCGCAGCGATTATCAGCTTAGCCAGTCCGATAGCGGCGACAACCGTGAACAATCTGGGGCGATTTCACGGACCTACCTGTTCCGCCCGTTACCGCAAATAGGTTCCCGATTAACCCTGGGCGAAACCGATTTTAGCTCTAACATTTTTGATGGTTTCTCCTATACCGGTGCGGCGTTAGCCAGCGACGATCGAATGCTCCCCTGGGAGTTACGCGGCTACGCGCCGCAAATCAGCGGCATCGCACAGACTAACGCCACGGTCACGATAAGCCATTCTGGTCGCGTGATTTACCAGAAAAAAGTTCCGCCAGGCCCATTTATTATTGATGACCTGAATCAGTCAGTGCAAGGTACACTGGATGTCAAAGTGAGCGAAGAAGATGGACGGGTGAATAACTTCCAGGTTTCAGCGGCCTCTACCCCGTTCCTGACGCGTCAGGGCCAGGTGCGCTATAAACTGGCTGCCGGTCGCCCGCGTTCCTCTATGTCGCACCACACCGAGGATGAAACCTTCATTAGCCATGAAGTCTCCTGGGGAATGCTCTCCAACACTTCACTATATGGCGGCATGCTTCTCGCAGGCGATGACTATCGTTCCGGCGCGCTGGGTATTGGGCAAAATATGCTCTGGCTGGGGGCGCTGTCGTTTGACGTGACCTGGGCCGACAGCCATTTTGATATCCAACAGGATGAGCAGGGTTACAGCTACCGCTTTAACTACAGCAAACAGGTTGATGCGACCAACAGCACCATCTCATTGGCAGCCTATCGCTTCTCCGATCGCCATTTTCACAGCTACGCTAACTACATTGATCACAAATACAATGACGCCGACGCGCAGGATGAAAAGCAAACCATCAGCCTCTCCTTCGGTCAGCCTATTACTCCGCTGAATCTTAATCTCTACGCCAACATCCTGCATCAGAGCTGGTGGAATGCGGATACCTCCACCACGGCCAACATTACCGCCGGTTTTAACGTCGACATTGGCGACTGGAAAGATATTTCTGTCTCGACCTCGTTCAACACCACCCATTATGAAGATAAAGATCGCGACAACCAGATTTACTTTTCGATCTCCTTACCGATTGGGGAAAGTGGTCGACTGGGTTATGACATGCAGAACAACAGTAATACTACCACCCACCGCATGTCGTGGAACGATACCCTGGATGAACGAAACAGTTGGGGAATGTCGGCTGGAATACAATCCGATCGCCCGGATAACGGTGCGCAGGTCAGCGGCAATTACCAACACCTCAGTTCGGCGGGGGAATGGGATCTGACCGGAACCTATGCCGCCAATGATTACACTTCCGCCAGTGCCAGTTGGAGCGGCTCGTTTACCGCGACTCAACATGGCGCGGCATTCCATCGCCGCAGTTCCACCAATGAACCACGCCTGATGGTCAGCATCGACGGCGTGGGCGATATTCCGATTCAGGGCAATATTGACTACACCAACCGCTTTGGTATTGCCGTGGTACCGTTTGTTTCCAGCTACCAGCCTACGACGGTAGCGGTCAATATGAACGACTTGCCTGACGGCGTTACCGTTTCCGAAAACGTGGTGAAAGAAACCTGGACCGAAGGCGCCATCGGCTTTAAATCGCTGGCGTCCCGCGCCGGGAAAGATCTCAACGTCATTATCAGCGATGCTAACGGGCATTTCCCGCCGCTCGGTGCCGATGTTCGCCAGGCTGAAGGCGGTGTCAGCGTCGGGATGGTTGGCGAAAACGGTCACGCATGGCTGAGTGGGGTCGATGAAAATCAACAATTTACCGTGCACTGGGGCGACCAGAAAACGTGTGCCATTCATCTGCCGGAACATCTGGAAGATGTGACTAATCGCCTGATTTTACCCTGTCATTAATTAAGGAAAAGACGATGACATTTGTTAAAGGATTCCCTTTGATTCTTCTGGTTGCCAGTATGTGCAGCCACGGCGCAGTGCAGCCTGACCGCACGCGCATCATCTTTAATAGCAAAGATAAAGCAACCAGCCTGCGCGTGGAAAACCGCAGCGATAAACTCCCCTACCTCGCCTATTCATGGATAGAAAATGAAAAGGGAGAGAAAAGCGATGAATTTCTCGTCGCCCTGCCGCCTATCCAGCGACTGGAGCCAAAAGCGACTTCGCAGGTTCGGATCATGAAACAAGCCGCCACCGCGAAATTACCCACCGATCGCGAATCTCTCTTTTACTATAACCTGCGTGAAATTCCGCCTGTCCCGGAAGGCAGCGAGGGCCATGCGATCCTGCAAGTCGCCGTCCAAAGTCGCATTAAGCTATTCTGGCGGCCCGCCGCATTACGCAAAAAAATGGGCGATCATGTTGAGCAACAGCTACAGGTTAGCCAGCAGAATAACCAGCTTACCCTGAAAAACCCGACCGGATACTATCTGACTATTGCCTATCTTGGGCGGGATGAGAAAGGCGTGCTGCCTGGCTTTAAAAGCACGATGGTCGCACCGTTCAGTTCGGTCACCACCAGCACGGGCAGCTATAGCGGCAAGCAGTTTTATCTTGGCTACATGGACGACTACGGCGCATTGCGTATGAACACGCTCTCCTGCCAGCGGCAATGCCGCCTGCAGCCGGTGGAGAATAAAAAATGAGATTCGCCAAAGGCGTGTTGCTCGCCATCTGTCTGATTTTTTTGCCGCTAAAAGCGGCGCTGGCGCTGAACTGCTATTTTGGTACCGCAAACGGCGCTGTAGAAAAATCGGAAGCTATTATGCCCTTCGCCGTTCCGGCCAATTCCAAACCCGGCGATAAAATCTGGGAATCTGACGATATAAAAATTCCGGTCTACTGTGACAACAACACAAACGGTAATTTTGAAAGCGAGCACGTCTACGCCTGGGTAAACCCTTACCCCGGTATTCAGGATCCCTATTATCAATTGGGCGTAACCTATGAAGGCGTGGACTATGACGCAAGCCTTGGGAAAAGCCGCATCGACACGAATCAGTGCATCGACAGTAAGAATATTGATATTTACACCCCGGAGCAGATCATTGCGATGGGCTGGCAAAATAAACTTTGCTCCGGCGATCCAACCGTTATGCACAAATCGCGGACGTTTGTGGCGCGTATGCGGCTTTACGTTAAAGTTCGCGCCATGCCGCCCCATGATTATCAGAGCAAACTCAGCGATTACATCGTCGTACAGTTTGATGGCGCAGGCAGCGTGAACGAAGACCCTACCGCGAAGAATCTGAAATATCACATTACCGGTCTGGAAAATATCCGCGTGCTGGATTGCAGCGTCAACTTTGCTATCTCACCTGAAACCCAGGTCGTTGATTTTGGCCGATTTAACGTGCTGGATATTCGTCGCCATACGATGTCGCAGCAATTTAAAATAACTACAACCAAATCACAAAACGACCAGTGTACCGACGGTTTTAAAGTCAGCTCTTCGTTTTATACCGATGAAACCCTTATCGACGAAGATAAATCACTGCTCATTGGCAATGGCCTGAAGCTTCGATTGTTGGATGAAAATGCCTCACCCTATACTTTCAACAAATACAGTGAGTATGCCGATTTTACCAGCGACCTGTTAGTGTATGAAAAAACCTACACGGCAGTATTGTCATCCACGCCGGGTACGCCCATCGACGTTGGTCCCTTTGATACAGTGGTACTTTTCAAAATTAACTACAACTGATTTAGCCTATTGCCCTTTCCAGCCGGAGAGGGCTTCTTCGGTTAATTGCCAATTTTCCGGCTTTTATTGATTACCGTTATTTTTTCCATGCCCGGCATTCTTTATGCTGTATCGATACACCAAAGAGTAAATAATGAGGGAGCAAAGGATGCCAGTTTTGCAGTGGGGAATGTTATGTGTGCTATCACTTCTCCTTTCTATTGGTTTCCTCGCGGTACATCTCCCGGCGGCATTATTACTTGGGCCGATGATCGCCGGGATCATCTTCAGTATGCGCGGGGTTACCCTGCAACTCCCCCGCTCCGCTTTTCTCGCCGCGCAGGCCATTCTTGGCTGCATGATTGCGCAAAACTTGACCGGCTCGATCCTGACCACGCTGGCGGTTAACTGGCCGATTGTGTTAGCTATTTTACTGGTGACGTTGCTTTCCAGCGCTATCGTGGGATGGCTACTGGTGCGCTATAGCTCACTGCCCGGAAATACTGGTGCCTGGGGCTCCTCGCCTGGCGGGGCGGCGGCAATGGTCGCGATGGCGCAGGATTACGGCGCAGATATCCGCCTGGTGGCGTTTATGCAGTATCTGCGAGTGCTGTTTGTCGCGGGGGCCGCAGTTCTGGTCACGCGAATGATGCTGGGCGATAACGCTGAAGCGGTTAACCAGCATATCGTCTGGTTCCCGCCAGTGAGCATTAATCTCCTGCTTACTATTTTGCTCGCGGTCGTTGCCGGTACAGTGGGATGCCTGCTGCGTCTTCCTTCCGGCACGATGCTCATCCCGATGCTGGCGGGCGCAGTGCTCCAGTCTGGTCAGCTCATCACCATCGAACTACCGGAATGGCTGCTGGCGATGGCGTATATGGCAATTGGCTGGCGGATTGGTCTTGGTTTCGATAAACAAATCTTACTGCGGGCACTACGCCCGCTACCACAAATCCTGCTGTCGATTTTTGCTCTGCTGGCTATTTGTGCGGGTATGACGTGGGGACTGACCCGGTTTATGCACATTGATTTTATGACTGCCTACCTCGCCACCAGCCCCGGCGGGCTTGATACCGTGGCGGTCATCGCCGCAGGGAGCAATGCCGATATGGCGCTCATTATGGCGATGCAAACCCTGCGCCTGTTCAGTATTTTGCTGACAGGGCCTGCCATTGCGCGGTTTATTTCAACCTATGCGCCGAAACGTACGGCCTAGTGCTGGCAGCCCGGACACCAGTAAAACGGGCGAGATGACAGCGTGGTTTTCTCAATGATGCCGCCACAGCGTTCGCACAGTTCGCCATCACGATGAAAAACCTTAAAGCGAAACAGCGCCCCATGATGCTTATTCTCATCCACCTGCCCCCGCGTAGCGTAAGAAAACCGAGGAATATCCAGTAACGCGTGTGCGAGTGCATCCAGTTGCGCCGCATTGAGGTCTTTCGCTTTATGATTTCCAGTCAACCCAACCTGCCAGAGGATCTCCACACGCAAATAATTGCCAAGCCCAGCCAGAAACGCCTGATCGAGCAGTAATCCAGCAAACTGACGGTTACGAAAGCGCGGCGACAATAACCGTTCTTTCACCACCTCCGGCGTCAGATTCGGATCCAGCACATCGGGACCAACGCGTTGTAAAAACGGATGCGTGGTCAGTTGTTCCGGGGTCAACATCTCAATATCCGAGGCGCTATAAAGCAGAATGGTTTTGTCAGCCGTTTGCAGTTTTACCCGCAATACTCGCGTGGTCTGCGACTCTTCGCCGGTATCAACCACGCGCCAGACGCCATAAAGCTGATTATGGCTGTAGAGCGTTAAGTCGTTGGAAAAATGAGTTAACAGCGCCTTACCACGCGTTTCCACATGGGTAACGTGTTGACCGATAAGTTGTGATTGATAAGATTTTAACTGCGGGAAAGCAAACCAGACATCAGTTAGTGGTTTGCCTTTGATCGCCGCCTCCAGGTTATCCGCTGCACGGCGGATCTCCGGGCCTTCAGGCATGGTGATATCCTTTTTTCATTCTTTATTAAACGGGGTTATGCTGCGACAACAATCCCCTTTTCGGCAAATGTAGAGCGTAGTCGGCGGGCGAACGCCAGTGCGTGCTCGCCGTCGCCATGCAGGCAGACCGTTTGCGCCGTGACCGTTGCCCATTCGCCGGTGATACTTTTGACTCTGCCGTGTTGCACCATCTCCAGCGTTTGCGCCAACGCCTGTTCTTCGTTTTCAATCAACGCGCCTGGCTGATTTCGCGGCACCAGCAAGCCGTCAGCCTGATAACCGCGATCGGCAAACACTTCCTCGCGCGTTGTCAGGCCATATTGCTTGCCTGCACGAATCAGCTCGCTTCCTGCCAGCCCAACGAGAACCAATGCTGGATCGCAAGCGTATACCGCTCTGGCGATGGCGTCTGCCAGTTGTGCTTCTTTCGCCGCCTGGTTGTACAACATGCCGTGCGGTTTGACATGACGCATTACGCCGCCTTGCGCACGGGCAATCGTTGCCAGCGCGCCAATTTGATACAGCGTCTGGGCGTAAACGGTTTCTGGCGGCAGCTGCATAGCGCTGCGACCAAAATTTTCCCTGTCGGGAAAACTCGGATGAGCGCCAATCGCGACACCATTTTTTATTGCTTCACGCACGCAAGCCTGCATGGTTTGCGCATCGCCTGCATGAAATCCACAGGCAATATTGGCAGAGGAAACCAGCGTTAATAGCTCTGCGTCGCTGGCGCAGCCTTCGCCCAGATCGGCGTTCAGGTCAATTTTCATTGTGCAGCCGCCACGCTAATTGTTCGAAATAACGTTGCTGATCTTGCCGCGCTTTCAGTGCCTCTTCCAGTGAACACTGGACAAAATGAATCGGCTGACCGAGCGGAATTTGCGCCAGATGGTACATATCAGCCTCAATGATACAGGCAATACGCGGGTAACCACCGGTGGTCTGTGCGTCGTTCATCAACACAATGGGCTGCCCGTTATGCGGCACCTGCACCACACCCGGTAACAAACCGTGAGATAACAGTTCGCGATCGGTGGTGCGTTTTAAAATTTGCCCCTGTAAGCGATAGCCCATGCGGTTACTTTGCGGGCTAAGCTGCCAGGGCGAACGCCAGAATGCATCCTGCGAGGCGCGATCGAACTCATGATATTCCGGCCCCGGCAAGGCGCGAATGCGGTTCCCCCACAGCAGCTGTTTAACGCCCTGCGCTTCCATAAAATCACGCTTCGCTTTGCCAATCGGGAGCCGGTCACCATCCCTCAGTAAACGGCCTTCCAGCCCGCCAATCCCCACTTTGAGATCGGTGCTGCATGATCCCATTACCGGCGGAACATCAATACCACCCGCGACCGCCAGATAACTGCGCATCCCGTGCTGCGGGCGTTTAAGCGTTAAACGCTGGCCTGCTTTCATCGGCAATCGCCAGCCGGTCCAGACGGCATTATCATCCAGCCGCGCTTCGCAACCGGCACCCGTCAGAGCAAACCACCCATCAGTTTCGAACTCAACCGTTAACTGACCGAGCGTGATCTCCAGCGCGGGGGCATTGGCGTCATTACCCACCAGCAGGTTAGCAATGCGTAACGCAGGCATATCCAGTGCGCCGCAGTGGCTGATACCCGACTGGCGAAAACCGTGACGACCGCCATCTTGCACAGTGGTATACATGCCCGCACGAATAATCTTCAGCATACTCCCTCCTTTTGCGGTACAAAGCGCACGCTGTCTCCCGGACGTAATAAGATGGGTTCGTCACGCGCCGGATCAAACAGGCTGAGTGAGGTATGACCAATCAACTGCCAGCCACCCGGCGTTGCCAGCGGATAAACACCAGTCTGCGGCCCGCCGATCCCGACAGAACCTGCCGGAACGAGCAAGCGCGGTTCAGCGCGCCGTGGCGTGTGTAGTTGTTCCGGCAAACTCCCGAGATACGGGAAGCCCGGTTGAAAACCTAAAAACCAGACCACGTATTCCACGGAGGAGTGCAATTCAACAACCTGTTTTTCGCTCAACCCGCAATGCGCCGCGACCACCGCCAAATCCGGTCCGCCTGCACCACCGTAAACCACCGGAATTTCAATAAAGCGAGACTCAGGTTCCAGGGCCTCGCTCTCCTCCCACCAGCGTTGCAAACGCTCTATGGCATCCAGCGCCAGCGACTCAGGATTACGCAAAATCACCGTGATATTGTTCATGCCGGGAATGGCTTCAACCACATTCGGCATATCCACCAGACGCTGCGCCAGTCGCCAGATCCGTTTCTGGCTAGCCAGCGTCACCGGCGGTTCCAGTTCCAGCACTACCGCCGTTTCACCTATCAGATAACAACGCGCTCGTTGCACTTTCGATCCCTCTGATTATTCGTTATGCAGGATTAGGAATATCAATAAAGGTCACATCAAGATCGGTATTTTCATTCAGCCACTCGCTCAATGCGCGAATACCACCACGTTCAGTGGCATGGTGACCTGCAGCATAAAAATGCAATCCCTGCTCGCGGGCTGAATGAATGGTCTGTTCAGAAACTTCGCCAGTAATAAAAGCATCCACGCCAAAACGCGCGGCGCTATCGATAAAACTTTGCCCGCCGCCCGTGCACCAGGCGACGCGCTGGACCACCTCAGGTCCGGTATCGCCACACCATAACGGCTTACGTCCCAGACGCGCTTCAATCCAGGAAGCCAGCTCCAGTCCCGGCACAGGCATGGTCAGTTCGCCCCACGGCACCAACGGCTCAATTTCGCCCATGACCGTGATCCCCAGTAACGCCGCCAGCTGTGCGTTATTGCCCAGCTCAGGATGTGCGTCAAGCGGCAAATGCCAGCCATACAGGTTGATATCATTTGCCAGCAACGTTTTTAAACGGTTACGCTTCATTCCGCGAATGACCGGAGATTCACCTTTCCAGAAGTAGCCATGATGCACAATGACCGCATCCGCGCCCAGACGCACTGCCTCATCGAGCAAAGCCTGGCTGGCGGTGACACCGGTAACAATTTTTTGCACCGTCTCTTTGCCTTCCACCTGCAAACCATTTGGCGCGTAATCACTAATCGCCGCGCTGTTCAGTTTTTCGTTAATCAGTTGTTCCAGTTCGGTGTTTTTCATCTTCGCGCCTTCCGTATTCTGATAGCTACACCGTTAACATAGCGTTACCTCGCCTGTTCGTCGATAGCCAATCTTTTGACATATTAAGAAACAAACCCGACGCCAAAAGACGCAAATTGTTTATATCATCACGTTTCAGCTAATGTATATTTATGCAATCAGACAGCATATTGCATAAATAATCAGATCTGTATCAAAGTTTTAACTTTAAGGAAACACAAGCACGCCGCGCAACTATTACGTGACGTTGCCGTCAATTGTGGAATTATTATGAATAAACACGCATCACAACCGCGCGCTATTTACTATGTCGTTGCGCTGCAAATCTGGGAATATTTTAGCTTTTACGGCATGCGTGCCCTGCTGATTCTCTATCTCACCAATCAACTAAAATACAACGATACTCACGCCTACGAGTTATTTAGCGCCTACTGTTCGCTGGTGTATGTCACGCCAATCCTCGGTGGCTTTTTGGCGGATAAAGTTCTCGGCAATCGCATGGCGGTGATGCTGGGGGCGTTATTGATGGCGATCGGTCATGTGGTGTTGGGTGCAAGTGAGATCCATCCGTCATTCCTCTATCTGTCCCTGGCGATAATCGTTTGTGGCTATGGTCTGTTTAAATCCAATGTCAGTTGCCTGCTCGGCGAGCTGTATGAGCCAACCGATCCGCGTCGTGATGGCGGTTTCTCGCTGATGTATGCAGCGGGTAACGTGGGGTCTATTATCGCACCTATTGCCTGTGGCTACGCCCAGGAAGAGTACAGCTGGGCGATGGGCTTTGGCCTGGCGGCGGTTGGCATGATCGCGGGTCTGGTCATTTTCTTATGTGGCAATCGTCATTTCACTCATACCCGCGGCGTTAACAAAAAAGTACTGCGTGCGACAAACTTTCTGCTGCCGAACTGGGGATGGCTGCTGGTTCTGCTGGTGGCAACGCCTGCGCTGATTACCGTACTGTTCTGGAAAGAATGGTCGGTATACGCCTTGATTGTCGCGACTATCATTGGCCTGGGTGTACTGGCAAAAATTTATCGCAAAGCAGAAAACCAGAAACAGCGTAAGGAGCTGGGGCTGATTGTGACGCTCACCTTCTTCAGTATGTTGTTCTGGGCCTTCGCACAACAGGGCGGTAGCTCGATTAGCCTTTATATCGACCGCTTCGTTAACCGCGATATGTTTGGTTATACCGTTCCGACCGCGATGTTCCAGTCGATTAATGCCTTCGCAGTTATGCTGTGCGGTGTGTTCCTGGCGTGGGTGGTAAAAGAGAGTGTCGCGGGTAATCGTACCGTGCGCATCTGGGGAAAATTTGCTCTTGGCCTTGGCCTGATGAGCGCCGGATTCTGCATTCTGACCTTAAGCGCCCGCTGGTCCGCAATGTATGGTCACTCTTCTCTGCCACTGATGGTATTAGGCCTGGCGGTGATGGGCTTTGCGGAACTGTTTATCGACCCGGTTGCTATGTCGCAGATTACGCGCATTGAAATCCCCGGTGTGACCGGCGTATTAACCGGCATTTATATGCTGCTTTCCGGCGCGATTGCGAACTATCTGGCGGGCGTGATTGCCGATCAGACATCGCAGGCTTCGTTTGATGCTTCCGGGGCGATCAACTACTCCATCAATGCATATATTGAAGTATTTGATCAAATTACCTGGGGCGCACTGGCGTGTGTAGGAGTGGTACTGATGATTTGGCTGTATCAGGCGCTGAAATTCAGAAACCGCGCGCTGGCGCTGGAGTCTTAATAGGCCAGCACCGATGCCTGATGCGACGCTTGACGCGTCTTATCAGGCCTACGTATTTCCTGCAATTTATTGAATTTGCACAAATTTGTAGGCTGGATAAGGCGTTCACGCCGCATCCGGCATCTGGGCTCGATTGCCTGACGCGTCTGTTATTTCCCCTTCCGCGCCGCCTCATACGCTGCCAACGTTTGTACTCTCGCCTCTTTGTGCTCGACTATCGGTTGCGGATAATCCAGCTTCACACCTGCTTTCTCAGCCCACTTCCACGGCTCATGCACCGATTTTCCCGGTACATCGCGCAGTTCCGGTAGCCACTGGCGGATAAACTCGCCTTCGCGGTCAAATTTCTCGCCCTGGGTTGTCGGGTTGAAAATACGAAAATACGGCGCTGCATCAGTACCCGTAGAAGCCGCCCACTGCCAGCCACCGTTATTAGCTGCCAAATCACCATCAATCAGCTGCGACATGAAATATCGCTCGCCTTCGCGCCAGTCGATCAATAAATCTTTCACCAGAAAACTGGCTGTAATCATCCGTAGCCGGTTATGCATCCAGCCAGTGCTATTAAGCTGACGCATGGCAGCATCGACAATCGGGTATCCCGTTTTGCCTTCCTGCCAGGCCTGTAAATGTGCGGGATTGCTCTGCCACTGCACACGATCCGTCCAGGCAATAAACGGACAATGTTTACACAACGAGGGGTAATACGTCATCAGATGACGGTAGAACTCGCGCCAGATCAGCTCACTAAGCCAGACACTACCGGCCCCACCGTCCAGCGCCTGCGGCTGTTCCGCCAACAAGCGATGCAAACACTGGCGAGGCGATAACCCGCCCGTTGCCAGGCTGGCGGACAAACGACTGGTGCCTTCCACTGCCGGAAAATCTCGTTGTTGCTCATATTCTCCGGCACCGTTCTGGCAAAACTGGCGTAATTGCGCAATCGCCGCTTTTTCTTCCACCGGGAAATGCGCAGTATCGAAAGACTGACGAGGATAATTCAGCGTAATGGATGGCGCGGGCTTTATCGATCCGCTACTACGAACTTTTGGTGCAGCGACGCACTCCGGCATCCCTTCCCGCAGCCGTTTCAGCCAGGCATTTTGAAAAGGCGTAAAGACTTTGTACATCTCATGATTGCCGGTCATCACCGCGCCAGGCGGCAGGATCACGCTGTCATCAAATCCTTCACACACCACGTTACGCAGCGCTCTTTCAACTTCCACATCCCGCGCCCGCTCATTCACCTCATACTGATAGTTATAAAAAAGATGAGTAACGCTGTTTTCCGCGCACACCTGTTTAATTATTTCGACGCTGGCGGCAAAGTCATCCACTTCACGGAACAATAAAGGAATACCTTTTTCCGCCAGCGCGATTTGTAGCCCATTCAGTTGAGCATTGATAAGTTCAGCCTGACGCGGCGACATGTTATGCGCCGCCCACTGGCGTGGTGTAGCGATATACAACGCCAGCACGCGTGCAGACGAATTGCGGCAGGCGGCAGCCAGCGCGAGATTATCATGCAGACGTAAATCCTGGCGAAACCAGACCAGATGGGTAGTCATAAAACTCCTGAATGGCGCAAGTTAATCACACGCGGCCAAAGTTCGAAATAACGCTGCCCTGAAAGCCAGGCGTCAGGATAAAGCGCCATATAGTGTTTGATACGCATCAGCGGCGCAAGAAGTGGTTGCTCGCCACGGCGATAACTGTCGATAAGCGCAGCCAGCTGCTGGCGTTCTGTGGAATCAATATGCGGGCGAAAATAACCCTGAACGTGCATCAAAACGTTGGTGTGGTCACGTCGGTTGGCGGGGTGAGAAAGCAAAACAACTACGCGTTGGCGGTACTGGTTGTAATAGTCATCCAGATTTTGCCACTGGTGAATATCAGCCACGAACGGGCCAAGTTTGCGGTATTCCGGCTGGGAATGAGCCAGAAATACGAGTTTATAGCGGCTGTGATAATCGAGAAGCGCCCCGCGCGTTAAGCCATGTTCTTTCAGTCGATGTAACTCATGAAGCGCGAAGATACGGATTAGAGTGCTGTCATCAAATCGTTGCTGATTCATTACTGCTCCTGAACGGTTTACAGGAGTAAGTGTAGACGGCGAAAAGAAAAAACCGCCAGCGTTTCCACTAGCGGTTTTCAATGTATTCAAAACTCAGCAATCAGTAAAAATCACCGGTTGCCTTTTCGGCCTGATCCATCCAAACCGGTTTATCGCTGGTTTTCGACCAGACGCGATGCAGGTAGCTGTAAAAGCGGGCGCGGTCTTTCCAGAAAAGCATGAAAGGCAGCGCCAGAACGCCCGCTGCAACCGCATAAGTACGGCGTAAAAAGATGAGCCATGCAGGATATTCTCTGTAGAGTTCCATACTTTTCTCCCCCTTTTGTATCTACCCGGTGAATAGCACCGGAAAAATGAATTTGTTTATCTGATGAAAATAGTACCGCCTTTTGTGTAATTTTACTACTCATCCGACCACTTATTTTTGCTTATTGATGGTTTATTTACATTCACCCTGTAATTAAGTTACACAAAAGTTAAATTAATACTAAACATTAGTTAAATCATGGCTTTTGCCATTTTTATACTTTTTTTACACCCCGTCCGCAGATTTTTGCGAAATCTTTGCAGCCAGAATTCTACCCTTCCGGTATCACTTTTAGGCCACTGGAGGTGCACTGTGAGTGCAGGCGTGATAACCGGCGTATTGCTGGTGTTTTTATTACTGGGTTATCTGGTTTATGCCCTGATCAATGCGGAGGCGTTCTGATGGCTGCGCAAGGGTTCTTACTGATCGCCACGTTTTTACTGGTGTTAATGGTGCTGGCGCGTCCTTTAGGCAGCGGGCTGGCGCGGCTGATTAATGACATTCCTCTTCCAGGTACAGCGGACGTTGAACGTATACTCTTTCGTTTACCTGGCGTCTCTGACCATGAGATGAACTGGAAGCAATATCTTTGTGCCATTCTCGGCCTGAACATGCTGGGGCTGGCGGTGCTGTTTTTTATGTTGCTCGGTCAGCACTATCTGCCGCTTAATCCACAGCAGTTGCCGGGGCTGTCGTGGGATCTGGCGCTGAATACCGCCGTCAGCTTTGTCACGAATACCAACTGGCAATCTTATAGCGGTGAAACCACGTTGAGCTATTTCAGCCAGATGGCAGGCTTAACGGTGCAAAACTTTCTTTCTGCCGCCAGCGGGATTGCGGTGATTTTTGCCTTCATCCGTGCGTTTACTCGCCAGAGCATGAGCACACTCGGGAATGCCTGGGTCGATCTGCTACGCATCACGTTATGGGTGCTAGTCCCTGTGGCGTTGTTGATCGCACTGTTTTTTATTCAACAAGGTGCGCTGCAAAACTTTCTGCCCTATCAGGCAGTGAATACCGTTGAAGGAGCGCAACAGCTGTTACCCATGGGGCCAGTAGCTTCTCAGGAAGCGATCAAGATGCTCGGTACTAACGGCGGTGGCTTCTTTAATGCCAACTCGTCGCATCCGTTTGAAAACCCAACCGCACTGACCAACTTCGTGCAGATGCTGGCGATCTTCTTGATCCCAACAGCGCTGTGCTTTGCCTTTGGTGAAGTGACGGGCGATCGCCGCCAGGGGCGCATGTTGCTGTGGGCGATGTCAGTGATTTTTGTCATCTGCGTAGGCGTGGTGATGTGGGCAGAAGTTCAGGGTAATCCTCATCTGCTGGCGCTCGGCGCAGACAGCAGCATCAATATGGAAGGTAAAGAGAGCCGTTTCGGCGTGCTGGTCAGTAGCCTGTTTGCGGTCGTGACTACGGCGGCGTCCTGTGGCGCGGTGATTGCGATGCATGATTCGTTTACCGCTCTCGGTGGCATGGTGCCGATGTGGCTGATGCAAATTGGTGAAGTGGTATTCGGCGGTGTCGGTTCTGGTCTTTACGGCATGATGCTGTTTGTCCTGCTGGCGGTGTTTATTGCCGGGCTGATGATTGGTCGTACACCGGAATATCTGGGTAAAAAAATCGACGTACGCGAGATGAAACTGACTGCACTGGCGATTCTGGTTACCCCGACGCTGGTGCTGATGGGCGCGGCGCTGGCAATGATGACCGACGCCGGACGTAGCGCCATGCTCAACCCTGGCCCGCATGGTTTTAGCGAAGTGCTGTACGCCGTGTCATCCGCCGCTAACAACAACGGCAGCGCCTTTGCCGGATTAAGCGCCAACTCTCCGTTCTGGAACTGTTTACTGGCGTTCTGCATGTTTGTCGGTCGCTTCGGGGTGATTATCCCGGTGATGGCAATTGCCGGTTCGCTGGTGAGTAAAAAGAGCCAACCCGCCAGCTCCGGCACGCTGCCAACGCACGGCCCGCTGTTTGTTGGCCTGTTAATCGGCACCGTGTTGCTGGTTGGCGCACTGACCTTTATCCCTGCCCTGGCGCTTGGTCCGGTGGCGGAATATCTCTCCTGATGATATTGAGTGAGCACTGAATATGAGTCGTAAACAACTGGCGCTATTCGAACCAACACTTGTCGTTCAGGCGCTGAAAGAAGCGGTGAAAAAATTAAACCCGCAGGCGCAATGGCGCAATCCGGTGATGTTTATCGTCTGGATCGGCAGTCTGCTGACCACCTGTATTAGCATCGCGATGGCAAGCGGTGCGATGCCTGGCAATGCGCTGTTTAGCGCGGCAATTAGCGGCTGGCTGTGGGTCACCGTACTGTTCGCTAATTTCGCCGAGGCGCTGGCAGAAGGCCGCAGTAAAGCGCAGGCCAACAGCCTGAAAGGGGTGAAAAAAACTGCTTTTGCTCGCAAGCTGCGCGAACCGAAATATGGCGCTGTGGCAGACAAAGTTCCTGCCGATCAACTGCGTAAAGGTGACATCGTGCTGGTAGAAGCTGGCGATATTATCCCCTGCGATGGTGAAGTTATTGAAGGGGGTGCATCGGTGGATGAAAGCGCCATCACCGGGGAATCGGCACCGGTGATCCGTGAATCCGGCGGCGATTTTGCCTCCGTCACTGGCGGCACGCGTATTCTTTCTGACTGGCTGGTGATTGAGTGTAGCGTTAACCCCGGCGAGACATTTCTGGATCGGATGATCGCGATGGTGGAAGGCGCACAGCGACGTAAAACGCCGAACGAGATTGCACTGACTATTCTGCTGATTGCCCTGACTATCGTCTTTTTACTGGCAACCGCCACGCTGTGGCCGTTTTCCGCGTGGGGCGGTAATGCAGTCAGTGTAACGGTACTGGTGGCGCTGCTGGTCTGTCTGATCCCAACCACTATTGGCGGCCTGTTGTCAGCGATCGGCGTCGCCGGGATGAGTCGGATGCTGGGCGCGAATGTGATTGCCACCAGCGGACGTGCAGTTGAAGCGGCAGGTGACGTTGACGTTCTGCTACTGGATAAAACCGGCACCATCACACTCGGTAACCGTCAGGCGTCGGAGTTTATCCCCGCGCAGGGCGTGGATGAAAAAACGCTGGCTGACGCCGCACAACTGGCTTCGCTGGCTGATGAAACGCCGGAAGGCCGCAGTATTGTGATCCTCGCCAAGCAGCGTTTTAACCTGCGCGAGCGCGATGTGCAGTCGCTCCATGCCACCTTTGTACCGTTTACTGCGCAAAGCCGGATGAGCGGGATCAACATCGACAACCGCATGATCCGTAAAGGTTCTGTCGATGCCATTCGCCGCCATGTTGAGGCTAACGGTGGTCACTTCCCTGCCGATGTTGATCAAAAAGTCGATCAGGTTGCGCGTCAGGGGGCCACACCGCTGGTAGTAGTAGAAGGTTCTCGTGTGCTGGGCGTTATTGCGTTGAAAGATATCGTCAAAGGCGGCATTAAAGAACGCTTCGCCCAACTGCGCAAAATGGGTATTAAAACGGTGATGATTACCGGCGATAACCGTCTGACTGCCGCCGCCATTGCCGCGGAAGCGGGCGTCGATGATTTTCTCGCCGAAGCGACACCGGAGGCCAAGCTGGCATTGATCCGTCAGTATCAGGCGGAAGGCCGTTTGGTAGCGATGACCGGCGACGGCACCAACGATGCTCCGGCGCTGGCGCAGGCAGATGTCGCGGTGGCGATGAACTCTGGTACTCAGGCGGCGAAAGAAGCGGGCAATATGGTGGATCTCGACTCTAACCCGACCAAGTTGATCGAGGTGGTGCATATTGGCAAACAGATGCTGATGACCCGTGGCTCGCTGACCACCTTCAGCATTGCCAACGATGTGGCGAAATACTTCGCCATTATTCCGGCGGCGTTCGCGGCAACGTATCCGCAGTTAAATGCGCTGAACATCATGCGCCTGCATTCGCCCGACTCCGCCATTCTCAGTGCGGTGATTTTCAACGCCTTGATTATCGTCTTTTTGATTCCCCTGGCGTTAAAAGGCGTGAGTTATAAACCGCTTACCGCTTCTGCCATGTTGCGCCGTAACTTATGGATTTACGGTCTGGGTGGGCTGCTGGTGCCGTTTATTGGTATCAAAGTCATTGATTTACTGCTGACCGTTTGCGGTCTGGTGTGAGGTTTACCATGAGTGGATTACGTCCGGCATTATCGACATTTATCTTTTTGTTATTGATTACTGGCGGCGTTTACCCGCTGCTGACCACCGCGCTGGGGCAATGGTGGTTTCCCTGGCAGGCCAACGGTTCGTTGATCCGTGAAGGTGATACGGTGCGCGGTTCGGCATTAATCGGGCAGAATTTTACCGACAACGGCTATTTTCAGGGTCGCCCGTCGGCAACGGCAGAAATGCCTTATAATCCACAGGCTTCTGGCGGGAGCAATCTGGCGGTCAGTAACCCTGAGCTGGATAAACTAATAGCCGCACGCGTTGCTGCATTACGGGCCGCTAACCCGAATGCCAGCACGAGCGTTCCGGTTGAACTGGTGACGGCGTCGGCAAGCGGGCTGGACAATAACATCACCCCACAAGCGGCGGCCTGGCAGATCCCTCGCGTAGCGAAAGCGCGTAATCTCAGCGTTGAACAGCTCACGCAACTGATCGCAAAATACAGCCAACAACCGCTGGTGAAATATATCGGCCAGCCGGTCGTCAACATTGTTGAACTCAATCTGGCGCTGGATAAACTTGATGAATAACGAACCCTTACGTCCCGACCCCGATCGTCTGCTGGAACAAACTGCCGCGCCGCATCGGGGGAAGCTGAAAGTTTTTTTCGGTGCCTGCGCAGGCGTCGGGAAGACCTGGGCGATGCTGGCAGAAGCCCAGCGACTGCGGGCGCAAGGGCTGGATATTGTGGTTGGCGTGGTAGAAACCCACGGGCGGAAAGATACCGCCGCAATGCTGGAAGGGCTGGCTGTTCTGCCGCTGAAACGCCAGGCGTACCGTGGGCGGCATATCAGCGAGTTTGATCTCGATGCCGCCCTCGCCCGCCGTCCGGCGCTGATCTTAATGGACGAACTGGCGCACAGTAATGCGCCTGGTTCTCGTCATCCCAAACGCTGGCAGGATATTGAAGAGCTGCTGGAAGCAGGCATTGATGTTTTCACAACCGTCAACGTTCAGCATCTGGAAAGTCTGAATGATGTGGTCAGCGGCGTCACCGGAATTCAGGTACGGGAAACCGTGCCCGATCCTTTTTTCGATGCCGCCGACGACGTGGTGCTGGTGGACTTGCCCCCGGACGATCTGCGCCAGCGGCTGAAAGAAGGCAAAGTCTATATTGCCGGGCAGGCGGAGCGCGCCATTGAACATTTTTTCCGCAAAGGCAATCTGATCGCCCTGCGCGAACTGGCACTGCGCCGTACTGCCGATCGCGTAGATGAGCAAATGCGCGCCTGGCGGGGGCATCCTGGCGAAGAGAAAGTCTGGCACACGCGCGACGCGATCCTTTTATGCATCGGCCATAACACCGGCAGCGAAAAACTGGTCCGCGCGGCGGCGCGGCTGGCGTCACGGCTGGGGAGCGTCTGGCACGCGGTGTATGTTGAAACCCCTGCCCTGCATCGCTTACCGGAGAAAAAACGTCGGGCAATTCTCAGCGCCTTACGTCTGGCGCAGGAGCTGGGCGCGGAGACGGCAACACTTTCTGATCCAGCGGAAGAGAAAGCGGTAGTGCGTTATGCCCGTGAACATAATCTCGGCAAGATTATTCTCGGTCGCCCAGCCTCGCGCCGCTGGTGGCGTCGGGAAACGTTTGCTGACCGACTGGCGCGCATCGCCCCCGATCTCGATCAGGTGCTGGTCGCGCTTGATGAACCACCCGCCCGCACGATTAACAACGCGCCGGATAGCCGCTCTTTTAAAGACAAGTGGCGGGTACAGATTCAGGGATGCGTGGTTGCCGCCGCGTTATGCGCCGTTATCACCTTAATTGCCATGCAGTGGCTGATGGCGTTTGATGCCGCCAACCTGGTGATGCTGTATCTACTTGGCGTGGTGGTGGTGGCGCTATTTTATGGACGCTGGCCTTCGGTGGTTGCTACCGTCATTAATGTGGTGAGTTTCGATCTCTTTTTTATCGCCCCACGCGGCACGCTCGCCGTCTCTGATGTGCAATACCTGCTGACCTTCGCGGTGATGTTAACCGTCGGGCTGGTGATCGGGAACCTTACTGCTGGCGTGCGTTATCAGGCGCGGGTAGCCCGTTACCGCGAACAACGCACACGGCACTTATATGAAATGTCGAAAGCTCTGGCGGTGGGCCGCAGTCCGCAGGACATCGCCGCCACCAGCGAACAATTTATTGCCTCCACGTTTCATGCCCGCAGCCAGGTATTGTTACCCGATGACAACGGTAAATTGCAGCCGTTAACGCATCCGCAAGGAATGACGCCGTGGGACGATGCCATCGCGCAGTGGAGTTTTGATAAAGGCCTGCCTGCGGGTGCGGGCACCGACACGTTACCCGGCGTGCCATACCAGATTTTGCCGTTAAAAAGCGGTGAGAAAACTTACGGGCTGGTGGTGGTGGAACCGGGGAATCTGCGCCAGTTGATGATCCCGGAACAGCAGCGCCTGCTGGAGACGTTTACGCTGTTAGTCGCCAATGCCCTTGAGCGGCTGACACTGACCGCCAGCGAAGAACAGGCGCGGATGGCAAGCGAACGTGAACAGATCCGCAACGCTCTGCTGGCGGCGCTTTCGCACGATTTACGCACTCCGCTCACGGTGCTGTTCGGTCAGGCTGAAATCTTAACGCTTGATCTGGCAAGCGAAGGATCGCCTCACGCCCGCCAGGCCAGCGAGATCCGTCAGCATGTGCTGAACACTACCCGGCTGGTGAATAATCTACTGGATATGGCGCGAATTCAGTCCGGCGGTTTTAATTTGAAGAAAGAGTGGTTAACGCTGGAAGAAGTGGTCGGTAGTGCGCTGCAAATGCTGGAACCGGGTTTATCGTCGCCCATCAATCTTTCTCTGCCAGAACCGCTGACCTTAATCCACGTTGACGGGCCACTCTTTGAACGGGTGCTGATTAATCTGCTGGAGAACGCGGTGAAATATGCAGGTGCGCAGGCCGAAATTGGTATCGATGCCCACGTTGAGGGCGAAAATCTACAACTGGATGTCTGGGATAACGGCCCCGGACTTCCGCAAGGCCAGGAGCAGTCGATTTTTGATAAGTTTGCTCGTGGGAATAAAGAGTCGGCAGTCCCGGGTGTAGGGCTTGGGCTGGCAATTTGTCGGGCGATTGTGGATGTACACGGCGGCACCATTACCGCGTTCAACCGACCGGAAGGTGGTGCCTGTTTTCGTGTTACACTTCCCCAGCAAACCGCTCCTGAACTTGAAGAATTTCATGAGGATATGTGACAAACGTTCTGATTGTTGAAGATGAACAGGCTATTCGTCGCTTTCTGCGCACGGCGCTGGAGGGCGACGGGATGCGCGTCTTTGAGGCCGAAACGCTGCAACGCGGCTTGCTGGAAGCGGCAACCCGTAAGCCAGATTTGATTATTCTCGATCTCGGCCTGCCCGATGGTGATGGGATTGAGTTTATCCGCGACCTGCGACAGTGGAGCGCGGTGCCGGTGATAGTGCTTTCCGCACGCAGCGAAGAGAGCGACAAAATCGCCGCGCTGGATGCCGGAGCGGATGATTATCTGAGTAAGCCGTTTGGCATTGGCGAATTGCAGGCCCGTCTGCGCGTCGCATTACGCCGCCATTCAGCCACTGCCGCGCCCGATCCGGTAGTGAAATTTTCCGATGTTACCGTCGATTTAGCCGCCCGCGTGATTCACCGGGGTGAGGAAGAGGTGCATCTCACCCCGATTGAATTCCGCCTGCTGGCGGTGCTGCTCAACAATGCCGGAAAAGTGCTCACCCAGCGCCAGCTCCTTAACCAGGTATGGGGACCAAACGCGGTCGAACACAGTCATTATTTGCGTATTTATATGGGACATCTGCGACAAAAACTGGAGCAAGACCCGGCCCGGCCTCGCCATTTTATTACTGAAACTGGGATTGGTTATCGGTTTATGCTTTAGGGGCTGAATTGCCGGATGCGGCGTGAGCGCCTTATCCGACCTACACATCGTCCCGTAGGCATGATAAGACGCGTCAGCGTCGCATCAGGCATGGCACTCATCGCGAAATGTTTAATGCGTATTTATCGCTTTCAATTCTTGCTGGCAATTTTCTGACTGACAGCGTCGCAATTCAATAATCCCGATATGTAACATCGAGACAAAAAATCCGCTTTTGCTGACATAATTCTCATCAACAGCCGGTCGGGTGCCGGGCTTCCCCTGGCAAGCCAGCATAAAAAATGAGGTGTAGCATTGCCAGCCGGGATTTAAACCGGCCTTTTCTTGTGCTGACATATCGTGAAGATAAATCACCGCTTTTTCGTCCTCATCTGACACCTGCCAGCGCCGGGTATTATCAGGTAGGTTATCGCCATGGCAATTTGTCTTACACCGGGAAGGCGCAATTTTTAAAACAGCGCTACCTTCTAATACCTGCTTTTTATCCACATGCGTCGGTAACCAGTCGCCAGCTAATGATGATTGTTCAGGTTGGGCGCATGCAGTCAACAGTAATGTGGCGGCAATGAATGCCACTCTTACGACCAGACTCCTTTTGGTCTTCATTTTGAATTCCCTTGAGCTATTCAGTTTGTTGGCAAAGTGCGCGTTGTTTTTGCCGGATGCGGCGTAAACGCCTTATCCGGCCTACGAAATCATACAAATTCAATATATTGCACCATCAGGCAGTCATACATAAAAAAGGGCGATCTTCCGACCGCCCTTTTTCTTATTTAATGTATTTACGCGTTTTTCAGAACTTCGCTAACAATCTCAACCGCTTCTTTCTCAATCTGCTTGCGATGTTCTTCACCGAGGAAGCTTTCGCAGTAGATCTTATATGCGTCTTCCGTGCCTGACGGACGCGCGGCGAACCAGCCGTTGTCAGTCATCACTTTCAGACCGCCAATAGAAGCACCGTTGCCCGGAGCAGCAGTCAGGCGCGCGGTGATCGGGTCACCTGCCAGGGTGCTGGCGCTCACCATTTCCGGAGACAGCTTAGACAGCGCCGCTTTTTGTGCGGAAGTCGCAGCTGCCTGCAAACGGTTGTAGCTCGGCGCACCAAAGCGTTTTGCCAGTTCGTTGTAGTGTTCCTGCGGGTTCTTACCGGTGACAGCGGTGATTTCTGCCGCGAGCAGACACATGATGATGCCGTCTTTGTCGGTGGACCACGGCGTGCCGTCGAAACGCAGGAAGGAAGCCCCTGCGCTCTCTTCGCCGCCAAAGCCGAAGCTGCCGTCGAACAGACCATCAACAAACCATTTGAAACCTACCGGGACTTCTACCAGCTTGCGGCCCAAGTCATTGACCACACGGTCGATCATCGCAGAAGAAACCAGCGTTTTACCGACAGCAACATCTTTGCTCCACTGCGGACGATGCTGGAACAGGTAGTTGATCGCCACCGCCAGGTAGTGGTTCGGATTCATCAAACCTGCCGGAGTGACAATACCGTGACGGTCATAATCCGGGTCGTTAGCAAACGCCAGATCGAACTTATCACGCAGTGCCAGCAGGCCTGCCATTGCACACTCAGAGGAGCAGTCCATACGGATCGCACCGTCTTTATCAAGGTGCATAAAGCGGAAGGTTTGATCGACCTGATCGTTAACGATAGTCAGGTTGAGGTTGTAATACTCGCCAATACGCTTCCAGTATTCGATACCGGAACCGCCCAGCGGATCAACGCCAAGCGTCAGGCCCGCTTTCTGAATCGCCGCCATATCAACGATATCGGCCAGCCCTTCCACGAACGGCTGCACCAGATCCTGCTCTTTCACATGACCGGATGCCATCGCTTCGTCGAGGGAGATACGCTTCACGCCTTTCAGGCCATCGGCCAGCAGTGCGTTGGCACGATCTTCCACCACTTTAGTGACGTTGGTATCTGCCGGGCCACCATTTGGCGGATTGTACTTGATACCACCATCTTCCGGCGGGTTATGGGACGGTGTAATCACGATACCGTCTGCCAGCGGGCCACCTTTTTTATTGTGAACCAGGATGGCATTGGAAACGGCAGGCGTCGGGGTGAAGCCATTGTTTTCCTGCACAATAACATCTACGCCGTTCGCTGCCAGCACTTCCAGAACGGAAATAAATGCAGGTTCGGACAGGGCGTGAGTATCTTTACCCACATAGCAAGGGCCAGTGATGCCGTTTTTCGCACGTTCTTCAGCAATTGCCTGAGCGATCGCCAGAATGTGCGGCTCGTTAAAGCTGTGGCGCGCTGCACTGCCACGGTGACCGGAAGTACCGAATTTCACCGCGTGCTCCGCATTCCCTGCTTCTGGTTTCAGTACATAATATTGCGCCGTCAGTTGGGCGACGTTAATCAAATCACTCTGTTGTGCAGGTTGGCCTGCACGATTGTGGATTGCCATTGCTTTGTCCTTTGTCTGCAACGTTTTAGATAGTTCCGCAAACCTTCTCAATCAATTCCGCCGGGAATTGCATCGACTGCATGATGTGTTCGATCATGCTGCATTTACGGCCGGTGTTGGTGTTGGTGATCACCCAATACGGCGTGCCTGGCACATGTTTCGGCTTGGTCTGATTACCATTTTTCAGCAGCGTTTGTTCATCTGCCGCAAAGTAAACGCGCGTACGACCGTGCAACGATTCCGTTGCTTCGGCAAACGCCTGGGCGTCAAGAGAATATAGTGTAGACAACAGCAGCATAAAGCGATTGACCGCTCGCTTTTGCTCTGCGTATTCATCCGAAAGCAGAAGTTCACGCATTGCGCGAACCTTGTCTTTAATCGTTTTGACCGGCTTCGCTTCGACGATAGCAGGTGACGCAACGCGAACCTCTTTCGTCACCGGAGCAGCAGGCTGTGATGCGGCGGAAAATTTCAACATACGCCGTAAAATGTCGGATGCGCTCTCGCCGATATGCTTAGTGTGGCTGGCAATATAGCTGTAGAGTTCATCATCAACTTCAAT
This sequence comes from Shigella dysenteriae, assembly GCF_022354085.1. Taxonomy (NCBI): domain Bacteria; kingdom Pseudomonadati; phylum Pseudomonadota; class Gammaproteobacteria; order Enterobacterales; family Enterobacteriaceae; genus Shigella; species Shigella dysenteriae. The sequence goes on along the minus strand of NZ_CP055055.1, from coordinate 1,458,814 downwards.
CGTTTTCATCTTAATCCAGTGCAGTGTCTTAGCTGAATACAAGTCGCCAGGAGTATATGAATAAATCCCGGCAGCGGATAGCGTCAAGCCTGGCTTGCAGAAAAACTCGGAATAAACCTTATTTGTTGCAGCCCTGTGGCACAATGGTCAACATAATACCCTAACCCGACAACGCGAAAAAAAGAACTTTGCCATGAAATTGAATATCCGCGCGCAAACTGCACAAAACCAGCACAATAATTCTCCCATCGTTCTTGTCCATGGTCTGTTTGGCAGCCTCGACAACCTTGGCGTACTGGCTCGCGATCTGGTAAACGATCACAATATCATCCAGGTTGATATGCGTAACCACGGTCTTTCACCGAGAGATCCGGTAATGAATTACCCGGCGATGGCGCAGGATCTTGTTGATACTCTGGATGCACAGCAGATCGACAAAGCAACATTTATCGGTCACTCCATGGGCGGTAAAGCGGTAATGGCACTTACTGCACTGGCTCCCGATCGCATCGATAAACTGGTGGCGATTGACATCGCGCCGGTCGACTATCACGTTCGCCGGCATGATGAGATTTTCGCGGCCATCAACGCGGTCAGTGAATCGGACGCACAAACTCGCCAGCAAGCAGCAGCAATAATGCGCCAGCATCTTAATGAAGAAGGGGTGATTCAGTTTCTGTTGAAATCTTTTGTTGACGGGGAGTGGCGCTTTAACGTGCCGGTATTGTGGGATCAGTATCCGCATATTGTGGGTTGGGAGAAAATCCCGGCATGGGATCACCCTGCCCTGTTTATCCCTGGTGGTAATTCTCCGTATGTTAGCGAGCAGTACCGTGATGATTTACTGGCACAATTTCCACAGGCACGGGCGCATGTGATTGCAGGCGCGGGTCACTGGGTCCATGCTGAAAAACCGGATGCGGTATTACGCGCTATCCGTCGCTATCTCAATGATTAACGCAACTGATTAAAAACCCAGCGTCCGCGTCGCTTTCCGCGCGTGGGCGTTGGCGTGACTCATCGCGCTGATGTATTATGGCGCGCTATCCATCCGGGCAGAGGCCTGGCTGATTGTTTCCCCCGAAGTCACCAAGATCATGGCCAAAGAACAAACGGACCGTACGACATTAGATCTGTTCGCGCACGAGCGTCGACCGGGACGACCGAAAACTAATCCGCTTTCGCGCGATGAACAGCTGCGTATTAATAAACGCAACCAACTAAAACGCGACAAAGTACGTGGCCTTAAGCGTGTCGAACTGAAGCTGAACGCGGAAGCTGTCGAGGCGCTGAACGAGCTGGCGGAATCGCGCAATATGAGCCGTAGCGAACTGATCGAAGAGATGTTAATGCAGCAACTGGCGGCGCTGCGTAGTCAGGGCATCGTTTAAATTTCCACTTTCATGTAGCACAGTGTGCAGTCCTGCTCGTTTGCTGATTCCGCAAGACTGCCTGTTCTGCTATGATTGCCTTTATCCGTGGGCAATTTTCCACCCCCATTTCAATAAGTTTCAAGAGGTTATTTCACTCATGGCTATCACTGGCATCTTTTTCGGCAGCGACACCGGTAATACCGAAAATATCGCAAAAATGATTCAAAAACAGCTTGGTAAAGACGTTGCCGATGTCCATGACATTGCAAAAAGCAGCAAAGAAGATCTGGAAGCTTATGACATTCTGCTGCTGGGCATCCCAACCTGGTATTACGGCGAAGCGCAGTGTGACTGGGATGACTTCTTCCCGACTCTCGAAGAGATTGATTTCAATGGCAAACTGGTTGCGCTGTTTGGTTGTGGTGACCAGGAAGATTACGCCGAATATTTCTGCGACGCATTGGGCACCATCCGCGACATCATTGAACCGCGCGGTGCAACCATCGTTGGTCACTGGCCAACTGCGGGCTATCATTTCGAAGCATCAAAAGGTCTGGCAGATGACGACCACTTTGTCGGTCTGGCTATCGACGAAGACCGTCAGCCGGAACTGACCGCTGAACGTGTAGAAAAATGGGTTAAACAGATTTCTGAAGAGTTGCATCTCGACGAAATTCTCAATGCCTGATGTGATGCGGCGTAGACTCATGTCTACGCCGTATTAATAGATAATGCCAATCAAAATAATTGCTACAAATTTGTAACTTTTGCTGTTGTACCTGTACAATGTCCCGGTGTTCAAGTGGCCTTGCCGTTGTAAATGTAAGCTGTGCCACGTTTTTATTAACAATATTTGCCAGGGACTTGTGGTTTTCATTTAGGCGTGGCAATTCTATAATGATACGCATTATCTCAAGAGCAAATTCTGTCACTTCTTCTAATGAAGTGAACCGCTTAGTAACAGGACAGATTCCGCATGACTGATAACAATACCGCCCTAAAGAAAGCTGGCCTGAAAGTAACGCTTCCTCGTTTAAAAATCCTGGAAGTCCTTCAGGAGCCGGACAACCATCACGTCAGTGCGGAAGATTTATACAAACGTCTGATCGATATGGGTGAAGAAATTGGTCTGGCTACGGTATATCGCGTACTGAACCAGTTTGACGACGCTGGTATCGTCACCCGCCACAATTTTGAAGGCGGTAAATCCGTATTTGAACTGACACAGCAACATCACCACGATCACCTGATCTGCCTCGACTGCGGCAAGGTTATCGAATTTAGTGATGATTCCATCGAAGCGCGTCAGCGTGAAATTGCCGCAAAACATGGCATTCGCCTGACTAACCACAGTCTCTATCTTTACGGTCACTGTGCCGAAGGCGATTGCCGCGAAGATGAGCACGCGCACGAAGGCAAATAAGCCAGTCTGAACGAGAAAAGCCAACCTGTAGGTTGGCTTTTTTATGCAAGGGAAATAAGAAAAGCGAGAGTTACAGCTCTCACTTATTTGTTATTACTGCGAATTTCCTGCCAGACCTTATCACAATCGGCTTTCACCGCCTGATCATTTCCGGTTTGCGTTGCACGCAGACACTGCTGATAATCCAGTACGCGTACACTTTCCTGGTCGGCAAACTGCTGATGTTGTTTCTCTTTCTTCAGCACGTTTAACACGCTCTGGCAGGCTTCAATTTTTTCTGGCGAACCTTGTGCGGTGTTGATACAGGCGCTGTATGCCTCTTTCAGACGGCTGTCTTCCTGTGGCGCGGTTGATTGCGCACAAGCCACCAGCCCCGATGCCATCATGGCGATGAGAATCAGTTTTTTCATAGCAAATTCCTCAAATGTGCGGCAGGCACAAAACCTGCCACGTCGGGCATCAGAAGATGGTGAATGGTGCGATTACCATAAATTTCACGTCACGCTCATCCTGGAAGATGTTGCCGTAACCACCGCCCCAGCTTGGGATGTCGGAGTGGTTGTCGTATTCGGTGAAGTGCAATTTGAACATCGTGCCCTTGGCGCGGCCATCCTGAATGGTGTAGACCGCATCCAGGCTGTATGTAGATTCTTCAATAGTCCGGTTCTTGTCGTAGTACGCATCCGGATTGCTCTGCCAGGTCGCAGGTTTTGCATCCCATGCGTAAACGTAGGAAGCGCCGATGGCGAAGCCTGGAAGATTCCAGTTTTTCAGGTCATACATCGCACCGAAGAAGACCGCTTTTTCCCCGTTAGCGTTGAAGTCGGAACGGTTATCCCACCAGATATCCAGGCGGCCGTTGGAGGAAGCGTAGGTTGGAGTCATACGTTGCAGGAAGTATCCCTGCTGACCTTCAGCCTTAACCCAGGTGCCTTCGAGGCGCAAATCCACTACGTCAGCCGCCCGGTAACCAAAGGTCAACGCTTGCAGCCAGGCGGTGTCGTCATAAAGATCGTTGACGCTGCGATCGTCAACTTTATCGCGCGTACCGTAGAACTGGTAGCTGGTGGTTAACGGGCTACCGGCGATATCAAATTTGTAGCTGGCTTTGGCAAAGTATTGATCGATATACCCTTCCGCCTGACCAAATGCCGCTTCCAGTACGAAGTTATTTTTGAAGTCGTATTTCGCACCAAGGGAGTGCAGATAATCAACTTTGGTGGTTTTATCGTTCTGATAAAACTCATCCATTTCCAGATGCCACGGTGCTTTGTATTCGTTGGTCCACATGTAGGAGAAACTCAACGCACCAGCATCGCCGTAATCAAAATTCGCTCCGGCTTCCGCACCCTGATAAGTACCCGGCATAAAGCTCCAGTGAGGCGCTAACAGCGTCTGACCGGTTGGCTGAATATAACCTGCCCTCGCCCAAACCGGACCGTATTTAAATTTGGCCGCAGCTTTATACAGGCTTATACCGCTTTTGTCGCCGGACCAGTCTTCGTCATAGGCTTTATTACTTTTTGAAAACGCGATTTCGTTCGGGTGAGAGCTGTCGCCGTTTTCCGCCATTTCAATCGCCGTAAACGCAGCAATATCAAGGCCGAACATATCAGCAGCATAACCGGACTGAAAATCGAGGTTGGCATTCCAGGTGGAGTGAGAAAGGTTGGTTTTGTATTTGTCGCCGTCGGTAACATCTTTACGGTCGCGTTCACGCTGCCAGTAATAGATACCGCCGGTTAAGGTTGAATCCTCGATGAATCCTTCGGCGCGAGCCTCCGGCATTGCCATAAAGCCCGACATTGCTGTAACACCGGCGATAGCCAGCGCCAGCGTACTACGTTTGCCACTAAACGTACGCATGGGTTAATCCTCTTTGACGTATAAATTGCTGCACCAAAGGTGAACAGCGAAAAAAAATAAAAATTAAAAAAGTAGCGTTGAGAAAAGTCTCGCTGACTACAGGAACAGACTATTTTTCGCGACGCGAATTATCAATCTCTTTCTGTAACCAGAATGTAAGAACATGAGCAACCGCACATATTTTGATGATTTTTGTTACAAGGCTTAAGTTTGCGGTTGAAAGGCTTGCAGAAGAATAAAAGCGTGAAATTCCAGCAAGATGAAAGCGGTTACATTTTATTTAATTATGTTTTGTTATTTTAAATTTATTTTATGGATAAATTGCGAAGCGGAATTAATTCGCGAAGAAAAGCAGAAAAAACGCCGCTGAACGCGGCGTTTTGGATTGTTTGCATATTTCTTGCCGGATGCGGCGTGAACGCCTTATCCGGCCTACAAAAGCACGCAAACTCAATATATTGCAGAGATCATGTAGGCCTGATAAGCGTAGCGCATCAGGCAATTTAGCGTTTGAAACTGTTTGTCTGTTCCTTGCCGGATGCGACGTAAACGCCCCATCCGGCATAGCGAAACTTAAAATTACTCGCCAACTTTCGCCCAGGTATCACGCAGCCCAACGGTGCGGTTAAATACCGGTTTTTCGGCAGTGGAATGGCGGCTGTCGAGGCAGAAGTAACCTTCACGCTCAAACTGGAATGCTTTACCCGCTACCGCGTCTTTCAGCGACGGTTCAGCAAAGCCCTGTTTGATCACCAGCGATTCCGGGTTAATCACCGACAGGAAATCATCCGCAGCACCAGGGTTCGGCACATTGAACAGACGGTCGTACAGGCGGATTTCAACCGGCAGCGCATGTGCCGCGCTCACCCAGTGAATAACACCTTTGACTTTACGACCATCTGCCGGATCTTTGCTTAAGGTATCGGCGTCATAAGTACAGAAGATGGTGGTGATATTACCTTCGGCATCTTTCTCGACGCGTTCTGCCTTAATCACATAAGCATTACGCAGACGCACTTCTTTACCCAGCACCAGACGTTTGTACTGCTTGTTAGCTTCTTCGCGGAAATCGGCGCGATCAATCCAAATCTCACCGCTAAACGGCACCTGACGGCTCCCCATTTCCGGTTTGTTCGGATGGTTCGGCATGGTGACCATTTCGCCTTCGCCCTGATAGTTTTCGATGACCAGTTTCACCGGATCGATAACCGCCATTGCGCGCGGCGCATTTTCGTTGAGATCTTCACGGATGCAGGATTCCAGCGACGCCATCTCAATGGTGTTGTCCTGCTTGGTCACGCCAATGCGTTTGCAGAACTCACGAATAGAAGCCGCAGTGTAACCACGACGACGCAGACCGGAAATGGTCGGCATACGCGGGTCATCCCAGCCTTCAACGTGCTTGTCGGTCACCAGCAGGTTCAGCTTACGCTTGGACATCACAGTGTATTCCAGATTCAGGCGCGAGAATTCGTACTGGCGCGGGTGAACAGGAATGGTGATGTTGTCCAGCACCCAGTCGTACAGGCGACGGTTGTCCTGGAACTCAAGCGTACACAGAGAGTGCGTAATACCTTCCAGCGCATCGCTGATGCAATGGGTGAAGTCGTACATCGGGTAGATGCACCACTTGTTGCCAGTCTGGTGGTGTTCAGCAAATTTAATGCGGTACAGCACCGGATCGCGCATCACGATAAACGGTGAAGCCATGTCGATTTTCGCACGCAGGCAGGCTTTACCTTCTTCAAAACCGCCGGTACGCATTTTCTCGAACAGCGCCAGGTTCTCTTCAACGCTACGGTCGCGGTACGGGCTGTTTTTACCCGGCTGTGTCAGGGTGCCGCGGTATTCGCGGATCTGTTCCGGCGTCAGTTCATCAACGTACGCCAGGCCTTTATTGATCAGTTCGATCGCATAGGCGTGGAGCTGATCAAAATAATCGGAGGAGTAACGGACGTTACCAGACCAGTGAAAACCTAACCACTCAACGTCGTTTTTGATCGAATCGACATACTCGATATCTTCTTTTACCGGGTTAGTGTCGTCGAAACGCAGGTTGCACTGGCCTTTATAGTCCTGGGCGATCCCGAAGTTCAGGCAGATAGATTTCGCATGGCCAATATGCAGATAGCCATTCGGCTCCGGCGGGAAACGGGTGTGTACTGTGGTGTGCTTACCACTGGCCAGATCTTCATCGATGATCTGACGAATAAAGTTAGTCGGGCGGGCTTCTGCCTCACTCATCGTGGATTCCTCAAAGCGTAAACAACGTATAACGGCGTATGATCTTATAAGCGGGACAGGCTGACAACTGTTAGTTTTTTAAAATTGATAATCTAACAAGGATTATGGGGATGATTGATGAAAAAAAAAGCGGCAGAGAAGATCTCCACCGCTTTTGCCAGTCCTGCGTCATTGTTGGATGCGACGCTTAAGCGTCTTATCCAACCTGGACTGAGCTTTTGTAGGCCTGATAAGACGCGTCAAGCGTCGCATCAGGCATAAAGCAGATTACTTTTTGATTTCATACAGCGGTGTTTGACCCGCCACAACATGGCCCTGAGCTTTAATGATCAAGCCACTGAAATCGTCGATATTGCTGCAAACCACCGGGCTAATCATCGAACGGGCGTTAGCGTTCAGGTAATCCAGATCCATTTCCAGAATCGGTTGCCCTGCGCTTACCTGCGCGCCCTCTTCCACCAGACGTTTAAAGCCTTTACCTTCCAGCGCTACGGTGTCGATACCCATATGGACGACGATCTCCGCGCCTTTTTCGGTTTCCAGACAGAACGCGTGGTTGGTGTTGAAGATTTTCACGATTGTCCCTGCGGCTGGTGATACGACGATTTTATCTGTCGGTTTCACCGCCACACCGTCACCCACCGCTTTGCTGGCGAATGCTTCGTCAGGAACCTGATCCAGTGCCACGACATCACCGGTAATCGGCGATACCAGCTCCGCGATAGATACCGCGTTTGGTACAGCCTGCGGTTTTGCTACAGGAGCGGCAGTTGCCGGAGTTGCTTCAGCAGAGGCAGCTGCTACCGGGCCACGGGCAACGACTTTCTTCATCGCATCGCCGATGGATTCTGCTTTCGCGCCAACAATCACCTGAATAGTCTGTTTGTTCAGTTTTACTACACCAGAAGCACCCAGACGTTTACACATCGTATCGTTAACGCGGGCAGAGTCAGCCACTGTAAGGCGCAGACGGGTGATACAGGCGTCAATTGCTTTCAGGTTGTCAGTGCCGCCAACCGCAGCAATATAGTTGGTCGCCAGTTGATTGAGGCCTTCTTCAGTGTTGCTGTTGGCTTCTTCAGTAACGATCTCGTCTTCTTTATCTTCACGACCCGGCGTTTTCAGGTTGAACATGCGGATAACCAAACTGAACACCACGAAGTAGATAGCGAAGAAGACAACACCCATCACCAGCAGCATCCAGACGTTCTGGCTGGCGGCCGGCAGGTTATACATCAACGCGTAGTCGATAGCCCCCGCAGAGAAAGAGAAGCCGGCATGGATACCCAGCAGCGTTGCCACAAACAGGCTGATACCGGTCAGCAGTGCGTGCAGGAGGTACAGCAGCGGAGCAAGGAACATGAACAGGAATTCCAGCGGCTCAGTCACACCGGTCAGGAACGCAGTAACAGCAACAGAAAGCAGCATCCCGCCAACCATCGGACGACGCTCTTTCGGTGCTGCGAAGTACATCGCCAGCGCCGCACCCGGCAGACCGAACATCATGATCGGGAAGAAGCCGGACATGAACATCCCCGCGGTGCCGTCACCAGCGTAGAAACGGTTGATGTCGCCGTGGAAAACCGTACCCGCCGCGTTGGTGAATTCACCAATCTGGAACCAGGCGATGGTGTTCAGCACCTGATGCAGACCGGTTGGGATCAGCAGACGGTTGATGAAACCAAAGATACCGGAACCCAGCGCGCCCGCAGAAACGATCCACTCGCCGCCTGCATGGATAGCGTGCTGTACCGGCGGCCAGACGTAACCAAAAATGGCCGCCAGCACCAGACAGAAGAAGCCGGTGGCGATCGGCACAAAGCGTTTGCCGCCGAAGAAGCTCAGGAAGTCCGGCAGTTTAATATCGGACCAACGGTTATAGGCTGCGCCACCAACCAGACCGGTAATGATACCCGCCAGTACACCCATGTTAATTTCTGGGTTGATGGTCACCATCGCTTTGGTTAACACAAAGTAACCTACCGCACCCGCCAGCGCCGCCGCACCTGCGCTGTCTTTCGACCAGCTGGATGCCACACCGATGGCGAAGATTAATGCGAGGTTATCAAAAATCGCACCGCCCGCCTGGGCAATAAACGCAACGTTAAGTAAATCTGGCTGACCGAATCGCAGCAACAGTGCCGCCACCGGCAGCACCGCGATAGGGAGCTGTAACGCCCTACCGAGTCGCTGGAAAAAACCTAAAATATTCATCTTATTCCCCCTACGAGAACCCTATTTGGCTCGTTTAAAGCCGTATTTTTATTGTGCTGCAAATTGTACTGCCGATGTTCTGTAATCAGATTGTTAGATCATCTGCTACAGAGTGTGTGAAAATTTAATTCGTATCGCAAATTAAACGCGTGTCTTTTGTGAGTTTTGTCACCAAATATCGTTATCATCACTCCCTTTTACTGGCTAAACCAGAAAACTTATTTTATCATTCAAAAAATCAGGTCGGATTGACGCCTGTCTGCGCAAATCCAGGTTACGCTTAAAGATGCCTAATCCGCCAACGGCTTACATTTTACTTATTGAGGTGAATAATGAGACTGATCCCCCTGACTACCGCTGAACAGGTCGGCAAATGGGCTGCTCGCCATATCGTCAATCGTATCAATGCGTTCAAACCGACTGCTGATCGTCCGTTTGTTCTGGGCCTGCCAACTGGCGGCACGCCAATGACCACCTATAAAGCGTTAGTCGAAATGCATAAAGCAGGCCAGGTCAGCTTTAAGCACGTTGTCACCTTCAACATGGACGAATATGTCGGTCTGCCGAAAGAGCATCCGGAAAGCTACTACAGCTTTATGCACCGTAATTTCTTCGATCACGTTGATATTCCAGCAGAAAACATCAACCTTCTCAACGGCAACGCCCCGGATATCGACGCCGAGTGCCGCCAGTATGAAGAAAAAATCCGTTCTTACGGGAAAATTCATCTGTTTATGGGCGGTGTAGGTAACGACGGTCATATTGCATTTAACGAACCGGCGTCTTCTCTGGCTTCTCGTACTCGTATCAAAACCCTGACTCATGACACTCGCGTCGCGAACTCTCGTTTCTTTGATAACGATGTCAATCAGGTGCCAAAATATGCCCTGACTGTCGGTGTTGGTACACTGCTGGATGCCGAAGAAGTGATGATTCTGGTGCTGGGTAGCCAGAAAGCACTGGCGCTGCAGGCCGCAGTTGAAGGTTGCGTGAACCATATGTGGACCATCAGCTGTCTGCAACTGCATCCGAAAGCCATCATGGTGTGCGATGAGCCTTCCACCATGGAGCTGAAAGTTAAGACTTTAAGATATTTCAATGAATTAGAAGCAGAAAATATCAAAGGTCTGTAATTGTTATCCCTGCCCTGACACCTTGCTCAGGGCAATATTTTTTAAAATCGGGGGTCAGAATGTATGCATTAACCCAGGGCCGGATCTTTACCGGCCACGAATTTCTTGATGACCACGCGGTTGTTATCGCTGATGGCCTGATTAAAAGCGTCTGTCCGGTAGCGGAACTGCCGCCAGAGATCGAACAACGTTCACTGAACGGGGCCATTCTCTCCCCCGGTTTTATCGATGTGCAGTTAAACGGCTGCGGCGGCGTACAGTTTAACGACACCGCTGAAGCGGTCAGCGTGGAAACGCTGGAAATCATGCAGAAAGCCAATGAGAAATCAGGCTGTACTAACTATCTGCCGACGCTTATCACCACCAGCGATGAGCTGATGAAACAGGGCGTGCGCGTTATGCGCGAGTACCTGGCAAAACATCCGAATCAGGCGTTAGGTCTGCATCTGGAAGGTCCGTGGCTGAATCTGGTAAAAAAAGGCACCCATAATCCGAATTTTGTGCGTAAGCCTGATGCCGCGCTGGTCGATTTCCTGTGTGAGAACGCCGACGTCATTACCAAAGTGACCCTGGCACCGGAAATGGTTCCTGCGGAAGTCATCAGCAAACTGGCAAATGCCGGGATTGTGGTTTCTGCCGGTCACTCCAACGCGACGTTGAAAGAAGCGAAAGCCGGTTTCCGCGCGGGGATTACCTTTGCCACCCATCTGTACAACGCGATGCCGTATATTACCGGTCGTGAACCGGGCCTGGCGGGCGCGATCCTCGACGAAGCTGACATTTATTGCGGTATTATCGCTGATGGCCTGCATGTTGATTACGCCAACATTCGTAACGCTAAACGCCTTAAAGGCGACAAACTGTGTCTGGTTACCGACGCCACCGCGCCAGCAGGTGCCAACATTGAACAGTTCATTTTTGCGGGTAAAACAATATACTACCGTAACGGACTTTGTGTGGATGAGAACGGTACGTTAAGCGGTTCATCCTTAACCATGATTGAAGGCGTGCGTAATCTGGTCGAACATTGCGGTATCGCACTGGATGAAGTGCTGCGTATGGCGACGCTCTATCCGGCGCGTGCGATTGGCGTTGAGAAACGTCTCGGCACACTCGCCGCAGGTAAAGTAGCCAACCTGACCGCATTCACACCTGATTTTAAAATCACCAAGACCATCGTTAACGGTAACGAGGTCGTAACTCAATAAGAGAAAGTATGACACCAGGCGGACAAGCTCAGATAGGTAATGTTGATCTCGTAAAACAGCTTAACAGCGCGGCGGTTTATCGCCTGATTGACCAGTACGGGCCAATCTCGCGGATTCAGATTGCCGAGCAAAGCCAGCTTGCCCCCGCCAGCGTAACCAAAATTACGCGTCAGCTTATCGAACGCGGGCTGATCAAAGAAGTTGATCAGCAGGCCTCCACCGGGGGCCGCCGCGCTATCTCTATCGTCACCGAAACCCGCAATTTCCACGCAATCGGCGTACGGCTTGGTCGTCACGACGCCACCATCACCCTGTTTGATCTCAGCAGCAAAGTGCTGGCAGAAGAACATTACCCGCTGCCGGAACGTACCCAGCAGACGCTGGAACATGCCCTGCTGAATGCCATTGCTCAGTTTATTGATAGCTACCAGCGCAAACTGCGCGAGCTGATCGCCATTTCCGTTATCCTGCCAGGACTTGTTGACCCGGACAGCGGCAAAATTCATTACATGCCGCATATTCAGGTAGAAAACTGGGGGCTGGTAGAAGCACTGGAAGAGCGTTTTAAAGTGACCTGTTTCGTTGGTCACGATATCCGTAGTCTGGCGCTGGCGGAGCACTACTTCGGTGCAAGTCAGGATTGCGAAGACTCCATTCTGGTGCGTGTCCATCGCGGAACCGGGGCCGGGATTATCTCTAACGGGCGCATTTTTATTGGCCGCAACGGTAACGTCGGTGAAATTGGCCATATTCAGGTCGAACCGCTGGGTGAACGCTGCCACTGCGGCAACTTTGGCTGCCTGGAAACTATCGCTGCCAACGCCGCTATTGAACAACGGGTGTTGAATCTGTTAAAGCAGGGCTACCAGAGCCGCGTGCCGCTGGACGACTGCACCATCAAAACTATCTGCAAAGCCGCGAACAAAGGCGATAGCCTGGCCTCGGAAGTGATTGAGTATGTCGGTCGTCATCTGGGCAAAACCATCGCCATTGCTATCAACTTATTTAATCCGCAAAAAATTGTTATTGCCGGTGAAATCACCGAAGCCGATAAAGTGCTGCTCCCTGCTATTGAAAGCTGCATTAATACCCAGGCGCTGAAGGCGTTTCGTACTAATCTGCCGGTGGTACGTTCTGAGCTGGATCACCGCTCGGCAATCGGCGCTTTTGCGCTGGTAAAACGCGCCATGCTCAACGGTATTTTGCTCCAGCATTTGCTGGAAAATTAATGTGCTTTTATAGTGGCGCTTATTGTTGTCAATATTCTGGGTAGTCCATGACCATTAAAAATGTAATTTGCGATATCGACGGCGTGCTGATGCACGATAACGTCGCCGTACCGGGTGCAGCGGAATTTTTGCACGGGATTATGGATAAAGGCCTGCCGCTGGTGTTGCTGACCAACTATCCTTCGCAGACCGGGCAAGATCTGGCGAACCGCTTTGCCACTGCCGGTGTCGATGTACCTGACAGCGTGTTTTATACCTCTGCGATGGCGACCGCCGATTTCCTGCGTCGCCAGGAAGGCAAGAAAGCGTATGTGGTGGGCGAAGGCGCACTGATTCATGAACTGTACAAAGCCGGTTTCACTATTACCGATGTGAACCCTGATTTTGTGATTGTTGGCGAAACGCGTTCCTACAACTGGGACATGATGCATAAAGCGGCCTATTTCGTCGCCAACGGCGCACGCTTTATCGCCACTAATCCGGATACTCACGGACGCGGTTTTTATCCAGCCTGTGGCGCACTGTGCGCAGGCATTGAGAAAATCTCCGGGCGCAAACCGTTCTATGTTGGTAAACCCAGCCCGTGGATCATCCGCGCGGCATTAAACAAAATGCAGGCGCACTCGGAAGAAACGGTGATTGTCGGCGATAACCTGCGCACCGATATTCTGGCAGGCTTCCAGGCGGGTCTGGAGACGATTCTGGTGCTCTCTGGTGTTTCATCGCTTGACGATATCGACAGCATGCCATTCCGCCCCAGCTGGATTTACCCGTCGGTCGCTGAAATCGACGTTATCTGAATAGCAACCACGTCTGCGGACGTGGTTGGTTCTGATGACAAACGCCAAACTGCCTGATGCGCTACGCTTATCAGGCCTACGCCGCCCCTGCAATATATTTAATTTTCATGCTTTTGTAGGCCGGATAAGGCGTTCACGCCGCATCCGGCATGAACAAATCGCACTTTGTCAGCAATTCGGCCCCCGTAAAATATAACCATTCAATAAAAGCCGCTAAAAATTATCGAATCATCAATAAACACGCCGCTACAACCCACGTTTTTTCATCAATCAGCAATCGCCCTTACGTTTTTTATTTTTTCACCGCCAAATCGCTTGCGCACAGTGCTGCTTTGCGGCATTTTTTTAAACAAGCAAACACAACAAGCAACAAATACCAGGTTAACGGAGAAGGTTATGTGTTCAATTTTTGGCGTATTCGATATCAAAACAGACGCAGTTGAGCTGCGTAAGAAAGCACTCGAGCTGTCACGCCTGATGCGTCATCGTGGCCCGGACTGGTCCGGTATTTATGCCAGCGATAACGCCATTCTCGCCCACGAACGTCTGTCAATTGTTGACGTTAACGCGGGGGCGCAACCTCTCTACAACCAACAAAAAACCCACGTACTGGCGGTAAACGGTGAAATCTACAACCACCAGGCATTGCGCGCTGAATATGGCGATCGTTATCAGTTCCAGACAGGGTCTGACTGTGAAGTGATCCTCGCGCTGTATCAGGAAAAAGGGCCGGAATTTCTCGACGACTTGCAGGGCATGTTTGCCTTTGCCCTGTACGACAGCGAAAAAGATGCCTACCTGATTGGTCGCGACCATCTGGGGATCATCCCACTGTATATGGGCTATGACGAACACGGTCAGCTGTATGTGGCCTCAGAAATGAAAGCCCTGGTGCCAGTTTGCCGCACGATTAAAGAGTTCCCGGCGGGGAGCTATTTGTGGAGTCAGGACGGCGAAATCCGTTCTTATTATCATCGCGACTGGTTCGACTACGATGCGGTGAAAGATAATGTCACCGACAAAAACGAGCTGCGTCAGGCTCTGGAAGATTCCGTTAAAAGCCATCTGATGTCTGATGTGCCTTACGGTGTGCTGCTTTCTGGTGGTCTGGATTCCTCAATTATTTCCGCTATCACCAAGAAATACGCAGCCCGTCGCGTGGAAGATCAGGAACGCTCTGAAGCCTGGTGGCCGCAGTTACACTCCTTTGCTGTAGGTCTGCCGGGTTCACCGGATCTGAAAGCAGCCCAGGAAGTGGCAAACCATCTGGGCACGGTGCATCACGAAATTCACTTCACCGTACAGGAAGGTCTGGACGCCATCCGCGATGTGATTTACCACATCGAAACCTATGATGTGACAACTATTCGCGCTTCAACACCGATGTATTTAATGTCGCGTAAGATCAAAGCGATGGGCATTAAAATGGTGCTGTCCGGTGAAGGTTCTGATGAAGTGTTTGGCGGTTATCTTTACTTCCACAAAGCACCGAATGCCAAAGAACTGCATGAAGAGACGGTGCGTAAACTGCTGGCCCTGCATATGTATGACTGCGCGCGTGCCAACAAAGCGATGTCAGCCTGGGGCGTGGAAGCACGCGTTCCGTTCCTCGACAAGAAATTCCTCGACGTGGCGATGCGCATTAACCCGCAGGATAAAATGTGCGGTAACGGCAAGATGGAAAAACACATCCTGCGTGAATGTTTTGAGTCATACCTGCCCGCAAGCGTGGCCTGGCGGCAGAAAGAGCAGTTCTCCGATGGCGTCGGTTACAGTTGGATCGACACCCTGAAAGAAGTGGCGGCGCAGCAGGTTTCTGATCAACAGCTGGAAACTGCCCGCTTCCGCTTCCCGTACAACACACCGACCTCAAAAGAAGCGTATCTGTACCGGGAGATCTTTGAAGAACTATTCCCGCTTCCGAGCGCCGCTGAGTGCGTGCCGGGCGGTCCTTCCGTCGCGTGTTCTTCCGCTAAAGCGATCGAATGGGATGAAGCGTTCAAGAAAATGGACGATCCGTCTGGTCGCGCGGTTGGTGTTCACCAGTCGGCGTATAAGTAAGAAATGCGAAACAGCCCCGGTGAAATTCGGGGCTGTTTCAGTTATTGAGGTGCTTGTTGATTCTGATATGCAGTAAGGAAATGTTCCGGGTTTGCCACATCACTGTTTGACAACTCATCACTGTAGGCCAGTATTTCATAGATTAATTTCCCACCACTATTGTTAAATTCCGAATTTCATCCTGTATGACAAAAGAATGGCTGTAGGGTGGGAAAAAACACAAAGTAAACAATAATTGACGAATATAGCGCCACGCTGTTCGCAACCTAACCAAACAGTCACTTTCGAGCAATTTTCCTTGAAAAAGAGGTTGACGCTGCAAGGCTCTATACGCATAATGCGCCCCGCAACGCCGATAAGGTATCGCGAAAAAAAAGATGGCTACGTAGCTCAGTTGGTTAGAGCACATCACTCATAATGATGGGGTCACAGGTTCGAATCCCGTCGTAGCCACCATCTTTTTTGCGGGAGTGGCGAAATTGGTAGACGCACCAGATTTAGGTTCTGGCGCCGCAAGGTGTGCGAGTTCAAGTCTCGCCTCCCGCACCATTCACCAGAAAGCGTTGTACGGATGGGGTATCGCCAAGCGGTAAGGCACCGGTTTTTGATACCGGCATTCCCTGGTTCGAATCCAGGTACCCCAGCCATCTTCTTCGAGTAAGCGGTTCACCGCCCGGTTATTGGGGTATCGCCAAGCGGTAAGGCACCGGTTTTTGATACCGGCATTCCCTGGTTCGAATCCAGGTACCCCAGCCATCGAAGAAACAATCTGGCTACGTAGCTCAGTTGGTTAGAGCACATCACTCATAATGATGGGGTCACAGGTTCGAATCCCGTCGTAGCCACCAAATTCTGAATGTGTCGAATATGTTCGGCAAATTCAAAACCAATTTGTTGGGGTATCGCCAAGCGGTAAGGCACCGGATTCTGATTCCGGCATTCCGAGGTTCGAATCCTCGTACCCCAGCCAATTTATTCAAGACGCTTACCTTGTAAGTGCACCCAGTTGGGGTATCGCCAAGCGGTAAGGCACCGGATTCTGATTCCGGCATTCCGAGGTTCGAATCCTCGTACCCCAGCCACATTAAAAAAGCTCGCTTCGGCGAGCTTTTTGCTTTTCTGCGTTCATTCAATGTCGAATGCGATGTTGACACGTCTTATCCTTCAATGTCGGATGCGACGCTGCCGCGTCTTATCCGACCTACGGTTGGCACGCATCCGGCAATGTTGTAAGGCTACAACCCTAACGCATATTTCAGCGCCTGACGTTTCAACACACCAGCACGCTCCGCCGCCATCAAACCAAGATTACGCACAAAACGCAGCGGCGGCAGATTATTACTGAATCCGGCATAAAACAGATCCATACCGCTCTGCATAATGAAGTTATCCGCCATGCGCCGCATCTGGTAACGCTTGAGGACAGGATAACTGGCCCACGCTTCGCCGTAGCTGCGGGCATTCACCAGAACATCAATCAGGGCATCGACATCACGATAACCAAGATTCACCCCCTGCCCCGCCAGCGGATGGATGGTATGCGCGGCATCGCCCACCAGCGCAACCCCTGGCTGCACATACTGCAACGCATGGCGACGCGTCAGCGGAAACGCACCAGCGGCAAGCGGTGTAACGTAACCCAGACGCGACGGGAAATGCTTCGCGATTTCCGCCTGGAGCTGTGCCATATTCATATTCTGCAACTGGCGAATACGCGCCGGAGAGTCATACCACACCAGCGATGCCCAGTTATCAAACAACGGCAGAAACGCACGCGGTCCGTCCGGAGTAAATTGCTGCCAGGTGCTATCGCCGGGATCGTTCTCGCACTGGACGCTAATCAACATGCACGACTGCGCATACTGCCATGCATGAACGCCAATTCCCGCCATCTGCCGCACCTGCGAATTTGCGCCGTCGGCACCAATCACCAGCTTCGCGCGAATCACTTCACCGCCTTTCAGCTCCAGCTCCTGAAGATCATCATGGCGATGCAGCGCAATCAGCGAGCCTGGCACACGTAACGTTACTTTCGGATGCGCTTCCAGCGCCTGCCACAACGCCTGTTGCAGGACAGTGTTTTCCACCATATAGCCAAGCAGCGGTAGCTTAAGTTCAGCGGCGTCAAACACCACATGCGCCGTTTCCCACTCCCACGTTTCCAGTCTGCGGTAAGGATGGCAACGCATGGCCTGTACTGCATCCCAGACCCCTAACCCTTTAAGCAATGATACCGAAGCCGCGCTGATCGCCGAGATCCGCACGTCCGGTTGGCTATCAGCGACAAACGGCGCTGGTTCTGCGTGCTCGATCACCGTTACCGCAAATCCGTGCTGTGCCAGCCCCAGCGCCAGTGCGCCGCCGACCATTCCTCCGCCGACAATGGCAATTTCCGTTGGTTGATTTGTCATGGTCAATCATCCTGTTAGCAATATGCTTTAAGTTTACAGGATTTTTACCCCCAAGGGCTGATAACGCTCATACTGGTCACAACGGCAGCAAAGCATTACACTATGCGCCCTGCATTCCTGGCTACTATTTCGCAAGAGCAAGTCGATGACCAAAAAACTCCATATTAAAACCTGGGGCTGTCAGATGAACGAGTACGATTCATCGAAGATGGCCGATCTGCTGGATGCCACCCACGGCTATCAACTGACCGACGTGGCGGAAGAAGCGGATGTGCTGCTGCTGAACACCTGCTCAATCCGCGAGAAGGCTCAGGAAAAAGTCTTCCATCAGTTGGGTCGCTGGAAACTGTTAAAAGAGAAGAATCCAGACCTGATTATCGGCGTCGGTGGCTGCGTGGCATCGCAAGAAGGCGAGCACATTCGCCAGCGCGCCCACTATGTCGATATTATTTTTGGGCCGCAAACGCTGCACCGTCTGCCGGAGATGATCAACTCCGTGCGCGGCGACCGCAGCCCGGTTGTAGATATCAGCTTCCCGGAAATCGAGAAGTTTGACCGTCTACCGGAACCGCGCGCCGAAGGGCCGACCGCGTTTGTCTCCATCATGGAAGGCTGCAATAAATATTGCACCTACTGCGTGGTGCCTTACACCCGTGGTGAAGAGGTAAGCCGTCCGTCCGACGATATTCTGTTTGAGATTGCCCAGCTTGCGGCTCAGGGCGTGCGTGAAGTCAACCTGCTCGGTCAGAACGTGAACGCCTGGCGTGGTGAAAACTACGACGGCACCACCGGATCGTTTGCCGATCTGCTGCGTCTGGTTGCAGCGATCGACGGGATCGATCGTATTCGCTTTACCACCAGTCATCCGATCGAATTCACCGACGATATCATCGAAGTGTACCGCGACACGCCGGAGCTGGTGAGCTTCCTGCACCTGCCGGTACAGAGTGGTTCCGATCGCATTCTGAACCTGATGGGCCGTACCCATACGGCGCTGGAGTACAAAGCAATCATCCGTAAACTGCGTGCGGCGCGCCCGGATATTCAGATCAGTTCTGACTTCATCGTCGGCTTCCCTGGCGAAACCACCGAAGACTTCGAGAAAACGATGAAGCTGATTGCCGACGTCAATTTCGACATGAGCTACAGCTTTATCTTCTCTGCACGTCCGGGTACACCAGCCGCCGATATGGTTGATGATGTTCCGGAAGAAGAGAAGAAGCAGCGTCTGTATATTCTGCAAGAGCGCATTAATCAGCAAGCGATGGCGTGGAGCCGCCGGATGCTCGGCACCACCCAGCGTATTCTGGTAGAAGGTACATCGCGTAAGAGCATCATGGAGCTTTCCGGGCGTACGGAAAATAACCGCGTGGTCAACTTCGAAGGCACGCCGGATATGATCGGTAAATTCGTCGATGTAGAAATTACCGACGTCTACCCGAACTCTCTGCGCGGTAAAGTGGTGCGAACTGAAGATGAAATGGGTCTGCGCGTGGCAGAAACACCGGAATCGGTGATAGCCCGTACTCGCAAAGAAAACGACCTTGGCGTGGGTTATTATCAGCCGTAATTCTCAGGCCCGCCGTTCCGGTGGGCCTTGTTTTTTCTCTCTTTATCCCCATCTTTATCGCAATGCTTGCGCCTTTTTCCTGTGGCGTGAATAATTTCCTTATAGGCCGGTGAATGTTCAGCTTCCGGCGGCATACAGATAAGAGGAACGGTTTGAACATAGACACTCGCGAAATCACCCTGGAGCCAGCAGACAACGCGCGTCTGTTGAGCCTGTGCGGCCCGTTTGATGACAACATCAAGCAGCTCGAACGCCGTCTCGGCATCGAGATCAATCGCCGCGATAACCACTTTAAACTGACCGGCCGTCCGATTTGCGTCACCGCTGCGGCAGACATTCTGCGTAGCCTGTATGTCGATACTGCCCCGATGCGCGGTCAGATTCAGGATATTGAACCGGAACAGATCCACCTTGCGATTAAAGAAGCGCGGGTACTGGAGCAAAGCGCGGAGAGCGTGCCGGAGTACGGCAAAGCGGTCAATATCAAAACCAAACGCGGCGTAATTAAGCCGCGCACGCCAAACCAGGCGCAGTACATCGCCAATATTCTCGACCATGACATTACCTTCGGCGTTGGCCCGGCGGGTACGGGTAAAACCTACCTGGCAGTGGCTGCGGCAGTTGATGCCCTGGAGCGTCAGGAAATTCGCCGTATTCTGCTGACTCGTCCGGCGGTCGAAGCCGGTGAGAAACTGGGCTTCCTGCCTGGCGATTTAAGCCAGAAAGTAGACCCGTATCTGCGCCCACTGTACGACGCGCTGTTTGAAATGCTGGGCTTTGAGAAAGTCGAGAAACTGATTGAGCGCAACGTTATTGAAGTCGCACCGCTGGCCTATATGCGTGGTCGTACGCTGAACGACGCATTTATCATTCTCGATGAGAGCCAGAACACTACCATCGAACAGATGAAGATGTTCCTGACCCGTATCGGTTTTAACTCAAAAGCGGTTATCACCGGCGACGTCACACAGATCGACCTGCCGCGTAATACTAAATCAGGCTTACGTCATGCCATCGAAGTGCTAGCCGATGTCGAAGAGATCAGCTTTAACTTCTTCCACAGCGAAGACGTGGTTCGTCACCCGGTGGTGGCGCGTATCGTTAACGCCTATGAAGCCTGGGAAGAAGCCGAACAAAAACGTAAAGCGGCACTGGCGGCAGAACGCAAGCGCGAAGAACAGGAACAAAAATGAGTCAGGTGATCCTCGATTTACAACTGGCATGTGAAGATAACTCCGGATTGCCGGAAGAGAGCCAGTTTCAAACATGGCTGAATGCGGTGATCCCGCAGTTTCAGGAAGAGTCGGAAGTGACGATTCGCGTGGTCGATACCGCCGAAAGCCACAGTCTCAATCTGACCTATCGCGGTAAGGATAAGCCGACCAACGTGCTCTCCTTCCCGTTTGAAGTGCCGCCCGGCATGGAGATGTCGCTACTGGGCGATCTGGTTATCTGCCGTCAGGTGGTTGAGAAGGAAGCTCAGGAGCAAGGCAAACCACTGGAGGCGCACTGGGCGCATATGGTGGTGCACGGCAGTCTGCATTTGTTAGGTTACGATCACATCGAAGATGACGAAGCAGAAGAAATGGAAGCCCTCGAAACAGAGATTATGCTTGCTCTGGGCTATGAGGATCCGTACATTGCCGAGAAAGAATAATTTGCCAGGCATTTGACTGGCAGACGTCCCCGCCGTTGGTGATTAACGACGGCGTTTTGATTAACTAACATGAGAACCCATACGACGCCATGAGCGACGACAATTCACACAGTAGTGACACGATAAGCAACAAGAAGGGATTTTTCTCCCTGTTACTCAGCCAACTTTTCCACGGTGAACCGAAAAACCGTGACGAACTGCTGGCGCTGATCCGTGATTCCGGGCAGAACGACCTTATCGACGAAGATACGCGCGATATGCTCGAAGGGGTGATGGACATCGCAGACCAACGCGTCCGCGACATCATGATCCCCCGCTCCCAGATGATTACCCTGAAACGCAACCAGACGCTGGACGAATGCCTTGATGTCATCATCGAGTCCGCCCACTCACGTTTCCCGGTGATTAGCGAAGACAAAGATCACATTGAAGGGATTCTGATGGCGAAAGACTTGCTGCCGTTTATGCGCAGCGATGCTGAAGCCTTCAGCATGGACAAAGTGTTACGTCAGGCGGTTGTCGTTCCTGAAAGTAAGCGCGTAGACCGGATGCTGAAAGAGTTTCGCTCTCAGCGTTACCACATGGCGATCGTTATTGACGAATTCGGTGGGGTTTCCGGTCTGGTAACCATTGAAGACATCCTGGAACTGATTGTTGGTGAGATTGAAGACGAATATGACGAAGAAGATGATATCGACTTCCGTCAGCTGAGTCGTCATACCTGGACCGTGCGCGCACTGGCTTCCATTGAAGACTTCAACGAAGCGTTCGGCACCCACTTTAGCGATGAAGAGGTCGACACTATCGGTGGTCTGGTGATGCAGGCATTCGGGCATCTTCCGGCGCGTGGCGAAACCATCGACATCGACGGTTACCAGTTCAAAGTGGCGATGGCTGACAGTCGGCGTATTATTCAGGTTCATGTCAAAATTCCGGATGACTCACCCCAGCCGAAGCTGGATGAATAAAACCGAAACTGGATAGATAACTACATGGCTTTTGCCTCATTAATTGAACGCCAGCGCATTCGCCTGCTGCTGGCGTTATTATTCGGTGCCTGCGGAACGCTGGCCTTCTCTCCTTACGACGTCTGGCCTGCGGCGATTATTTCGCTGATGGGGCTTCAGGCGTTGACCTTTAACCGCCGTCCACTCCAGTCTGCCGCTATTGGCTTTTGCTGGGGATTTGGTCTCTTTGGCAGCGGTATTAACTGGGTCTATGTCAGCATCGCGACCTTTGGCGGAATGCCTGGCCCGGTTAACATCTTCCTGGTGGTACTGCTGGCGGCGTATTTGTCGCTGTATACCGGACTGTTTGCTGGCGTGCTGTCGCGTCTGTGGCCGAAAACCACCTGGCTGCGCGTGGCGATTGCCGCTCCTGCTCTCTGGCAAGTGACCGAGTTTCTGCGCGGTTGGGTGCTGACTGGCTTCCCGTGGTTACAGTTCGGCTATAGCCAGATTGATGGCCCGTTAAAAGGGCTGGCACCGCTAATGGGCGTGGAAGCCATTAACTTCCTGCTTATGATGGTTAGCGGCCTGCTGGCACTGGCGTTAGTCAAACGCAACTGGCGTCCGCTGGTGGTGGCCGTCGTGCTGTTTGCCCTTCCCTTCCCGCTGCGTTACATCCAGTGGTTTACCCCACAACCGGAGAAAACCATTCAGGTTTCGATGGTTCAGGGCGATATTCCGCAATCGCTGAAATGGGACGAAGGCCAGCTTCTTAATACGCTGAAGATTTACTACAACGCAACGGCACCGCTGATGGGCAAATCATCGTTGATTATCTGGCCGGAGTCGGCGATAACCGATCTGGAAATTAATCAGCAACCGTTCCTCAAAGCTCTGGACGGTGAGTTGCGTGATAAAGGTAGCTCGCTGGTCACCGGGATTGTTGACGCGCGTCTTAATAAGCAGAACCGTTACGATACCTACAACACCATCATCACACTGGGTAAAGGTGCACCGTACAGCTACGAATCAGCCGATCGCTATAACAAAAACCATCTGGTGCCGTTTGGCGAGTTTGTCCCGCTGGAGTCGATTCTGCGTCCGTTAGCACCGTTCTTTGATCTGCCGATGTCGTCGTTCAGCCGTGGACCATATATCCAGCCGCCGCTGTCGGCAAATGGTATTGAGCTTACTGCGGCTATTTGCTACGAGATCATTCTCGGCGAGCAAGTGCGCGATAACTTCCGCCCGGATACCGACTATCTGCTGACTATCTCCAACGATGCGTGGTTTGGTAAGTCTATTGGTCCATGGCAGCACTTCCAGATGGCGCGAATGCGTGCGCTGGAGCTGGCGCGCCCACTGTTGCGCAGCACCAACAACGGCATTACGGCGGTGATTGGCCCGCAGGGTGAGATTCAGGCGATGATCCCGCAGTTCACCCGCGAGGTGTTAACCACTAACGTGACGCCGACCACCGGACTCACACCATACGCACGTACCGGCAACTGGCCGCTGTGGGTGCTGACGGCACTGTTTGGTTTTGCTGCTGTGTTGATGAGTCTGCGTCAGCGACGTAAATAATCCCTTCTTATCGTGCCGGAATACATCCCATATTTCGGCACGCTCACCGGATGCGGCATCAGTGCGTTATCCGGATAACAATATTCTCCTATCCAACTTTGGCACATCTATTGCTTTGTTATACAAGGCAAAGCTTTAACCAGCATCAGTACAACCCGGTTGCACCACAGCAATCCACCGGTAGCACCAAAAGAGTGCATTTTAAGAATTTTGCTTCGGAATGGTGCGGTGCACCTCGCAAAAACAAACAATAAAACATCAATATCTTTACATTTAGCCAAACTAAATGTTACCTAACAGTCACAACACTGCACAATAAAGTTGCAGACGATAACAACACAAACACTCACAACGGGTATCCATGCGTTCTTAACGCAGAAGATAAAGGAGTTGGATATGCAATTACGTAAACCTGCCACAGCAATCCTGGCCCTTGCGCTTTCCGCAGGACTGGCACAGGCAGATGACGCCGCCCCGGCAGCGGGCAGTACGCTGGACAAAATCGCCAAAAACGGCGTGATTGTCGTCGGTCACCGTGAATCTTCAGTACCTTTCTCTTATTACGACAATCAGCAAAAAGTGGTGGGTTATTCGCAGGATTACTCCAACGCCATTGTTGAAGCAGTGAAAAACAAACTCAACAAACCGGACTTGCAGGTGAAACTAATTCCGATCACCTCACAAAACCGTATTCCTCTTCTGCAAAACGGCACTTTCGATTTTGAATGTGGTTCTACCACCAACAACGTCGAACGCCAAAAACAGGCGGCTTTCTCTGACACTATTTTCGTGGTCGGTACGCGCCTGTTGACCAAAAAGGGCGGCGATATCAAAGATTTTGCCGACCTGAAAGGCAAAGCCGTAGTCGTCACTTCCGGCACTACCTCTGAAGTTTTGCTCAACAAACTGAATGAAGAGCAAAAAATGAATATGCGCATCATCAGCGCCAAAGATCACGGTGACTCTTTCCGTACCCTGGAAAGCGGTCGTGCCGTTGCCTTTATGATGGATGATGCTCTGCTGGCCGGTGAACGTGCGAAAGCGAAGAAACCAGACAACTGGGATATCGTCGGCAAGCCGCAGTCTCAGGAAGCCTATGGTTGCATGTTGCGTAAAGACGATCCGCAGTTCAAAAAGCTGATGGATGACACTATCGCTCAGGTGCAGACCTCCGGTGAAGCGGAAAAATGGTTTGATAAATGGTTCAAAAATCCAATTCCGCCGAAAAACCTGAACATGAATTTCGAACTGTCAGACGAAATGAAAGCACTGTTCAAAGAACCGAATGACAAGGCACTGAACTAATTACAAGAACCAGGGGCGGAAATTCCAGCCCTCTCGATTGTTACGTAGCACGGACAGACTATACGCCTGATGGTCGTTCCCCATCGGGCCTGAAAACCGCAATACGCTGGGTAACAATCTTCGAGGGTAGCAGTTAACGCTGCTACCCTCTTTTTTCTGGAGTAGATTTATGTCTATAGACTGGAACTGGGGTATTTTTTTACAACAAGCCCCGTTCGGCAACACCACCTATCTTGGTTGGATCTGGAGTGGTTTTCAGGTGACGATCGCTTTGTCGATCTGCGCCTGGATTATCGCTTTCCTCGTCGGTTCATTTTTCGGCATTTTACGTACCGTTCCAAACCGTTTTCTCTCCGGTCTGGGTACGTTGTATGTCGAACTGTTCCGCAACGTGCCGTTGATTGTGCAATTCTTTACCTGGTATCTGGTGATCCCGGAGCTGCTGCCGGAGAAAATCGGCATGTGGTTTAAGGCCGAGCTGGATCCCAATATTCAGTTTTTCCTTTCATCCATGCTCTGCCTGGGGCTGTTTACCGCCGCCCGTGTTTGCGAACAGGTACGCGCCGCGATTCAGTCGCTGCCGCGCGGGCAAAAAAATGCCGCGCTGGCGATGGGTCTGACGCTACCGCAGGCTTACCGCTACGTACTGCTGCCTAATGCTTATCGCGTTATCGTCCCGCCGATGACCTCAGAGATGATGAACCTGGTGAAAAACTCCGCCATCGCCTCGACCATCGGTCTGGTAGATATGGCAGCGCAGGCGGGTAAATTGCTCGACTACTCGGCTCACGCCTGGGAGTCGTTTACCGCCATTACGCTGGCGTATGTATTGATTAACGCTTTTATCATGCTGGTGATGACGCTGGTTGAACGTAAAGTTCGCCTGCCCGGCAACATGGGGGGCAAATAATGTACGAGTTTGACTGGAGTTCCATTGTTCCTTCCCTGCCATATCTGCTCGACGGGCTGGTGATCACCCTGAAAATCACCGTCACGGCAGTCGTGATTGGTATTTTGTGGGGCACCATGCTGGCGGTGATGCGCTTGTCCAGCTTTGCGCCCGTAGCGTGGTTTGCCAAAGCCTACGTTAACGTATTCCGCTCGATTCCTTTAGTTATGGTTTTGCTGTGGTTTTACCTGATCGTGCCGGGTTTTCTGCAAAACGTGCTGGGATTATCACCAAAAAATGATATCCGTTTAATTTCGGCGATGGTGGCGTTTTCGATGTTTGAAGCGGCCTACTATTCAGAGATTATCCGTGCTGGTATTCAAAGTATTTCTCGTGGTCAGTCTAGCGCCGCGCTGGCGTTGGGAATGACTCACTGGCAGTCGATGAAACTGATTATTCTGCCGCAGGCGTTCCGCGCGATGGTGCCGCTGCTGCTCACTCAGGGCATCGTACTGTTCCAGGATACCTCGCTGGTGTATGTGTTATCTCTGGCCGATTTCTTCCGTACCGCCTCAACCATTGGTGAGCGTGATGGTACGCAGGTTGAGATGATCCTGTTTGCCGGATTTGTTTATTTCGTTATTAGCCTTAGCGCGTCGTTGTTGGTCAGCTACTTGAAAAGAAGGACAGCATAATGATTACCCTGAAAAATGTTTCAAAATGGTATGGTCACTTTCAGGTGCTGACCGACTGCTCAACCGAAGTGAAAAAAGGCGAAGTGGTGGTGGTTTGCGGCCCGTCTGGTTCCGGCAAATCAACGCTGATTAAAACCGTCAACGGCCTCGAACCAGTGCAGCAAGGTGAAATCACCGTCGATGGTATCGTGGTTAACGACAAGAAAACCGATCTGGCAAAGCTGCGTTCTCGCGTCGGGATGGTATTCCAACATTTCGAGCTGTTCCCTCATCTGTCGATTATCGAAAACCTGACCCTGGCGCAGGTGAAAGTGCTTAAACGCGATAAAGCACCGGCTCGTGAAAAAGCATTGAAATTGCTGGAGCGCGTGGGACTTTCCGCACATGCCAATAAATTTCCGGCGCAGCTTTCCGGCGGCCAGCAGCAGCGTGTGGCAATTGCTCGCGCATTGTGTATGGATCCTATTGCGATGCTGTTCGACGAACCCACATCGGCACTAGACCCGGAGATGATCAACGAAGTGCTGGACGTGATGGTCGAACTGGCGAACGAGGGGATGACCATGATGGTGGTGACCCACGAAATGGGCTTTGCCCGTAAAGTGGCGAATCGGGTGATCTTTATGGATGAGGGTAAAATTGTCGAAGACTCGCCGAAAGATGCGTTCTTCGATGATCCGAAATCGGACCGCGCAAAAGACTTCCTCGCGAAAATCCTGCATTAATCACTCTGGCGCGCATACCCAATTGCGCGCCATCTCACGCTTTATCGTTTCGCCCCTCGTATCTGTTACATCCTGGCGTTACCCTTGTCGCAAAGAAGCACACAACAAGGAGCAACAATGGCACTGCCAATTCTGTTAGATTGCGACCCAGGTCATGACGACGCTATCGCAATAGTTCTCGCCCTCGCCTCACCAGAGCTTGATGTCAAAGCAATTACGTCTTCCGCCGGAAACCAGACACCAGAAAAAACCTTACGCAATGTTCTGCGTATGCTGACCTTGCTTAATCGCACCGATATTCCGGTAGCAGGCGGCGCGGTAAAACCGTTAATGCGTGAGTTGATTATCGCGGACAATGTGCACGGCGAAAGCGGTCTCGACGGCCCGGCATTACCGGAACCGGCGTTCGCACCGCAAAACTGTACGGCGGTAGAGCTAATGGCGAAAACGCTGCGTGAAAGTGCGGAACCTGTCACCATTGTTTCTACCGGACCGCAAACTAACGTTGCCTTGCTGCTCAATAGCCATCCGGAACTGCATAGCAAAATTGCCCGTATCGTGATTATGGGCGGCGCAATGGGGCTTGGTAACTGGACGCCTGCGGCTGAATTTAATATTTACGTTGACCCGGAAGCGGCAGAAATTGTCTTCCAGTCAGGGATCCCGGTGGTGATGGCCGGTCTGGATGTTACTCACAAAGCGCAAATCCACGTTGAGGACACCGAGCGTTTCCGCGCGATTGGTAACCCGGTTTCAACCATTGTTGCCGAACTGCTGGATTTCTTCCTCGAATATCATAAAGACGAAAAATGGGGCTTTGTCGGCGCACCGCTGCATGACCCATGCACCATCGCCTGGCTGTTGAAACCCGAGTTGTTTACCACTGTTGAGCGCTGGGTTGGCGTGGAAACACAGGGGAAATATACCCAGGGGATGACGGTTGTTGATTATTATTATCTGACTGGCAATAAACCGAATGCCACTGTAATGGTCGATGTTGATCGTCAGGGCTTTGTTGATTTACTGGCTGATCGTCTGAAATTTTACGCTTAACACACGTCATTGATTAAGATCACCACGCGTTACCTGGGTGGTCTTAATCTGTTTATCTCTTTTTCTTTCAAGATATAAATGCAATGGATAATGCAGAACTCGCCATTGGTATCGATCTCGGTACTACCAATAGTTTAATTGCCGTCTGGAAAGACGGTGCCGCGCAATTAATTCCAAATAAGTTCGGTGAATATTTAACACCATCCATAATTAGCATGGATGAAAATAATCATATTTTAGTCGGAAAACCGGCTGTATCACGGCGTACTTCGCATCCGGATAAAACGGCAGCGTTATTTAAACGTGCAATGGGCAGTAATACCAACTGGCGGTTAGGCAGCGACACATTTAACGCGCCAGAACTGTCCTCTTTGGTATTACGCTCATTAAAAGAAGATGCCGAAGAATTTCTGCAACGTCCGATTAAAGATGTGGTGATCTCTGTTCCGGCTTATTTCAGTGATGAACAACGCAAGCATACCCGTTTAGCAGCGGAGTTAGCCGGGTTAAATGCGGTACGCTTAATTAATGAACCCACAGCAGCTGCGATGGCGTATGGCCTGCATACCCAACAAAATACCCGTTCGCTGGTGTTTGATCTCGGTGGCGGCACGTTTGACGTTACGGTGCTTGAGTACGCCACGCCGGTGATTGAAGTTCACGCCTCCGCTGGCGACAACTTCCTCGGTGGCGAAGATTTTACCCATATGCTGGTCGATGAGGTTTTAAAACGCGCGGATGTCGCCAGGACCACGCTTAACGAGAGTGAACTGGCAGCCTTGTATGCCTGTGTGGAAGCGGCAAAATGTAGCAATCAATCGCCAATGCACATTCGCTGGCAGTACCAGGATGAAACGCGGGAATGCGAATTTTACGAGAACGAACTGGAAGATTTGTGGTTGCCGCTGCTCAATCGCTTGCGAGTGCCGATTGAACAGGCGTTGCGCGATGCGCGTCTGAAGCCGAGTCAAATCGACAGTCTGGTGCTGGTTGGCGGCGCGTCACAAATGCCGCTGGTGCAGCGAATCGCCGTGCGTCTGTTTGGCAAATTACCGTATCAAAGTTACGATCCGAGCACCATTGTCGCGCTGGGCGCAGCAATCCAGGCAGCCTGCCGCTTACGCAGTGAAGATATTGAAGAAGTGATCCTCACTGATATTTGCCCTTACTCGTTGGGCGTTGAAGTTAACCGCCAGGGCGTTTCCGGCATTTTCTCGCCGATTATTGAACGAAACACCACAGTACCGGTGTCGCGTGTAGAAACTTACTCGACCATGCACCCGGAACAGGATTCTATTACGGTTAACGTCTATCAGGGAGAAAACCACAAAGTTAAAAATAACATTCTGGTGGAATCCTTCGATGTGCCGTTGAAGAAAACCGGGGCTTATCAGTCGATTGATATTCGCTTTAGTTATGATATCAACGGCTTGCTTGAAGTTGACGTGCTTCTGGAAGACGGCAGCGTTAAGTCCAGAGTGATTAACCACAGCCCGGTAACATTGAGCGCGCAGCAGATTGAAGAGAGTCGGACGCGGTTATCCGCATTGAAAATTTATCCGCGCGATATGCTCATCAACCGCACCTTTAAAGCCAAACTGGAAGAGTTGTGGGCGCGGGCGCTGGGTGACGAGCGAGAAGAGATTGGCCGGGTGATCACCGATTTTGATGCGGCGCTGCAGTCAAACGATATGGCCCGCGTCGATGAGGTCAGGCGGCGGGCGAGCGTTTATTTAGCCATTGAGATCCCATAATCACGGCTGCCGGATGCGGCGTAAATGCTGCATCCGGCATCGGCGCAAAAAACACATCGTCAACTAAACAACATCGCGATTTTGCCGAGAGCATAACCTATCACCAGCACCGTTAAGCTGATTTTGATAATGCTGATAATGCTCTGTGGTTTTTCATCCTCATCATTTTTTTCTTCATGGTTTTCAGGTGTTGGCTCATCGACATCTTCATCCTCCGGCTCGAGTTTTACTTTCGTCAACAGCATCCGGGTGATAATGGCCTCTAATGGATGAGCATCTCCGCCTTCCAGCCTTGTATTGAGACGGGCCAGCATCTCTTGTTTCGGAAACGCTTCAAGTACTACCTGTTCCGCTACCCGATACAAATCCAGTAACGGTGAATCCTCTTCTGTCTCGCTACCGACTCTCGATTTCCACCACGCCCATGCTTTGCGTTTGAAGAATAACGACTCAATAAACGATTGACCTAACGGCGATAGTTTTCCGTTATGTAAAATTTCCGCCCATAACAGACGCGTCCGGGCGCTCTCACCAGGAACATATTTCAACGGTTTACCTTGCGCATCTACCATGCTCCGCGCTTCGATAACCATCACTAATAACGCGAAATAATCCGGGCAATGTTGTGCGCTCCACTGCAACAACAAATTATCGGCTTGTGTAGATGGGTAACTTTCCCAGTACGCGCAGAGATCGGCAAGCAGGCTTTCCCCCTCGCCGCAGTACAAACGTTGTGCACACTGGTAATACCGGGCATCTTCGCTTTCTGGTTCTTCCATTTGCCACTGTTGAGCGACAGGAATGAGTTCCGCCATACCTGTTTGCACCGAGCTGTACCAGCGCAACAGTTTGCGATGCAACTTCGCATCATCAGGAATGAACCACGGACCATCCATCGCCAAAAACGCAGTGACATAGTCAGGATGGTAACGGCAGCATCGTTCCAGCGCGAAGTAATACTCAACCGTCTGGTTCTGCAACGCAACGGGATATTCCAGAAGGCTAAGGAAATCGAAACAATCACCAGCCTGAATGGCCTCAAGAAAAGCCTCCCTTTCTTCCTCATCCATTCCTTCGCTGTCATTAAACGAATGCCAGTTCAAACGCTCTGCCAGCAAAGAAGCACAATTCAATGAAAGATATCGCGCTTCTATAGCGATTGCACACAGCGGCCAGCGTAATTGATCGACATCCTCCATGTTCCAGGTATTTAATTGCTGAATAAATTTCTGCCAGGCGGAGGGCTGAAAACGATCACTTTCTGAATCCAGTAATGCCCTGAATGCACGTAGTATTTCATGTTCAGCGGCGGCATCTTTTTCTTCATCATCTGCTTCCTCGACAGGATTTACCGCCAGTCGCAGCGCCTCTTCATAGGCCTGGCGTAATGCTTTAAACCCCTGCGGATCGGTTTCGGGATGACATAACGGTAAGCGAGCAAGATAAGCCTGGCGGATAATGTCTATTTGCGTCGTGCTTTCAATTTCGAGGATTTGCCAACATGTTTTCATAGGTCGCTCACATCCTTAAGCGTTACCGGGCATTCAGGCTGGACAGTTAATGGCTGCCAGGGAAGCGTGGCATAGAAACGATCGCTTCCCGCTGCCAGTTCTTCGAACATACGACTCCCGGCGCTATCGTATTTGTACAGGGTTAGCGCCTCGCGTAGCGAAGTGTTGTCTTCGCACTGAGAAGATTGCCAGTAGAGACGCCCTAGTGAATAGGCAGAAAAATAGTGCATCCAGCTGTGATAGTAATGGTGAGCTCGTACATAGACGCGCGATTGCAGCCATAAACTCTCGTCTTCCGTCAGCCACTTGTTGAGCACACCGACCCGTGACAGAAACCCCATTCGAACATAATCCCAAGCTTTGATTCCCCCTTCTCCACAGCACATAGCGGTTTGGGCAACGAATTGGGTATAAATCAACCCTCTCTCCGAGCCACCAGCAATTAATGCTTTCCACTCTTCAGGGGAAGAGCGATGCCATGTCAGATATAAGCCAGCTAAATCATTAGCATGACCATCATCAGTCATCTGATAAATAGTCTGAATTAAATCATCACGATTATTTATTCCCCAGGATGATGAGAGATCGAATTCTTTTATCCCGGTATACATTTTTGGCGAGTCATGCGCGGGTTTGCAACCCTGATTAAGTATTTCCATGGGCGCAGAAAGCGCAAAAAGAAGATATTGTTCTTCCTTATTCATTTGTTAATAATCCCTTAAGTGCATTAACTGACTACTTTTTTATTATTGATGAGTATAAACTTGACGCTTTCAAAATAAAAAGAAAATCGAAGCATTCACACATGAATAAAAAATTAATGTATATATTCGCAATTTTTATAGTTGCAGCAATTACCTGTATTAGCCAACCCAAGAAAACGACGTTGCGTGATAAAGCCATGGTGAATTTTGCCTTTGATTATTTAAGCTCACCGGGCAGTCTTCCATTCACCACGGCAGCCACGGAGCTTTCCGCGATTCATGGTCACTCAACGTCGCAATATCGCCTTGGAGAATTTTATCTTCATGGTAGCGACGGTAAACCACTGGATTATACACAGGCGAGATACTGGTATGAGCAATCAGCGGAACAGGAAAATCCACGCGCGCAAAGTAAACTGGGGTGGATCTACCTCAAAGGTCTGGGGGTCAAACCCGACACCCGTAAAGCAATTCTCTGGTATAAGGAAGCAGCTGAACAAGGGTATGCTCATGCTCAATATGCTTTAGGTTTGATCTACAGAAATGGCTCAGGTATTAATGTTAACCATTATGAATCTCAAAAATGGTTAAAACTGGCCGCCAAACAACATTACAAAAATGCGGAAAGATTACTTGCCGGGCTTCCCGCACATTAACGTCGACTGTCACCCGAACAGATGGAGTATTTTCCCTATCAAACCAGCAAAGATAAAAATATAGAAAATAATTTTAATGATGCCCAGACAGCCTGGCCCACCATCGTCAACGGGCATTGGCTGCGGTTGCGGCTCCGGTTCAACAGTTTGCTTCTCGGTAAAATTAGCCGCCTGAATTAATAATCGACGAATAATTAATGCTTCCAGTGGACAACGATTTTCTGCATCAAGACGGCTTACGATCGGCATTAATGATTCTTCTGTTGGTTGGCTGGCCTGCACTAATTGTTTGGCAACTAAATATAATGGCCATAAGGGATGTTCTGTATCACGCGTGAGTGAGATCCGCGGCTTACGTCCTTTGTGCAAAACCATCTCGACCAGTGAACGCCCCAGAGCAGAGAGTTTTTCATCGCTGAGTATTTCGTATAAATGAAAACGCGTACGGGCGCTGTCGCCGGGGATATAAAGTAGCGGTTTTCCCTGATCGTTAACCAGTTCACGAGCTTCAATCATCATCACCACTAACGGGTAATAATCGACCCGATGCTGACGGCACCATTGCAATATTAAAGCATCCGCCTGGGTGGAGGGATACTCGCGCCAGTAGTCACAAAGTTCTGCCAGCAAGCTTTCGCCTTCTCCACAATAGACGCGTTGTGCGTATTCATAATAACGCGCATCTTCATTATCAGATTCAGCTTCCCGCCACGACCGGGCGTAATCCAGGAGTTCGGGAATTCCCAGGCGACCTGCGCTATACCAGCGGAGTAAATTTCCGTGCAGTTTTGCATCATCGGGGATAATCACTGCGCGATGTTGCGCTAAATACAATGTCAGCCATTCTGGATGCGATGACCAAATCCGAGCGAACATTTGGTAAAAATCGATGGTGTCATTTTGCACGGCAACGGGCAGATGCAGAATGGTCTGGAAGTTAAAAACATTCCCCTTCGCAATGGCATATAAAAAGGATTCCAGTTCTTCTTCGTCTATTTCCCCGGTATTTTCCTCCTGTAACCACCGCAATCTTTCTGCTAATAACACCACGCACTCGAAGGATAAATGGGCAGTGTTCATGGCTATTGTGCACAGCGACCAGCGTAATTCATCAATCTCATCCATCGAGCAATAATTTAATTGCTGAATGAATCGCTGCCAGGCGGAGGGCAGAAAACGTTCACTATCAGAGGCAAGTAACGCACTAAAGGCGAGCAGAATTTCATGTTCTGCTACCTCATATTCTTCTGGTTGCCAAACAGATTTAGCAGGCGACTGCGCAATCCGGAGCGCTTCCTCATACGCCTGACGAAGTTGTTTAAAACCCTGCGGATCGGTTTCTGGATGAAAGGACGGTAACAGCGCCAGATAAGCGCGGCGGATAATATCGACGTCAGTCGTTTCCTCTATGTTGAGGATCTTCCAGCAATTTTTCATAGGTCGCTCATATCCTTAAGCGTTTCCGGGCATGTGGGGTAGTCAGCCAGTGGTTGCCAGGGTAAGGTCGCGTAATATGCATCGTCACTGGCAAATAATTGATAAAACATATCATTGCCGGAATCGTCGTATTCTTTACGCGCTAAGAATTCACGTAATAAAGGCAGATTATCATCTTCGGGAGACTGCCAATATTGCCGACCAAAGGTATAACCGGCAAAGTATTGCCGCCAGTTACTATAATAACGTAGAGCCCGTAGATGAATACGCGACTGGATCCATAGACTTTCTTCTTCACTCAACCAGTTATTAAGTACGCCCATTCGACTTAAAAAACCCATCCGGACATAATCCCATGCTTTAATTCCTCCCTCACCACAGCATTCGGCTGTGCTGGCGACAAATTGCGCATAAGCCTGACCTTGCTCATTTAATTCAGCAAGATAGTCACGCCATTCACATGGAGAATAACGAAACCAGCGGTGATAAAACCCTGCCAACCGCGCGGCATGACCGTTATCGATCATTCGGTGAATTGTGCGCAGCAGGTCATCACGGTCATCAATTCCCCAGGAGGAAGAAAGGTCAAAAAAGCGTGTACCTAAATACATTTTGGGTGATGAATGCGAAGGTAAACAGCATTCATTGCGTATTTCCATCGGAGTGGAAAGTGCAAACAATATTTTTTTCGACTCCATGTCCATATAATTTATCCTTAAACATTCATTTAATGAATGCAAACTACATTACGAGGCTCATTTATTTATACTTTTCTGACACAACATAATACGCATAAAATAAGACTTACGCAAAAACGGAACACATAAAAATATAATATGTTTTATCTGCAACCATAAGGAAATGATAATGATTTTTACGTCAAGTTGCTGCGATAATTTGTCAATAGATGAGATTATCGAACGTGCTGAACAAGGCGATAGTGAGGCTCAATATATTGTTGGGTTTTATTATAATCGCGATAGCGCAATTAACTCTCCGGACGACGAAAAGGCCTTTTACTGGCTGAAGCTGGCCGCTGAGCAAGGTCATTGTGAAGCACAGTATTCCTTAGGGCAAAAGTATACCGAGGATAAAAGCCGTCATAAAGATAATGAGCAAGCCATCTTCTGGCTGAAAAAAGCTGCCCTACAAGGCCATACTTTCGCTTCCAACGCCCTTGGCTGGATACTGGATCGTGGAGAAGACCCCAACTATAAAGAAGCGGTTGCCTGGTATCAGATAGCCGCGGAGAGCGGAATGTCTTATGCGCAAAATAATCTTGGGTGGATGTACAGAAATGGCAACGGAGTCGCACAAGACTATACGCTGGCATTTTTCTGGTACAAACAAGCTGCATTACAAGGCCATAGTGACGCGCAAAACAATCTGGCCGATCTTTATGAAGACGGAAAAGGCGTTGCTCAAAACGAGACACTCGCCGCATTCTGGTATTTGAAAAGCGCACAGCAGGGTAATCGGCATGCTCAGTTTCAAATTGCATGGGATTATAACGCTGGCGAAGGGGTGGACCAGGACTATAAGCAAGCGATGTACTGGTATCTGAAGGCTGCCGCTCAGGGGAGCGTCGGCGCTTACGTCAACATCGGTTATATGTATAAACACGGACAAGGCGTTGAGAAAGATTATCAGGCTGCCTTTGAATGGTTTACGAAAGCCGCTGAATGCAATGACGCCACTGCCTGGTATAACCTGGCCATTATGTATCACTACGGAGAAGGAAGACCTGTCGATCTCCGACAGGCTCTCGACCTGTATCGTAAAGTTCAGTCATCCGGAACCAGAGATGTCAGTCAGGAAATTCGTGAGACTGAAGATTTACTGTAGAGATAAAAACAAGGGCCGGGGAATTTCATTCGGCCCATATTCTCTTTATTGCTGTGCGAAATCAGACTATTACGGCTCAAACGGGCGTCTCTGGAACTGGTCATGACCACATTTCGGGCATAGCGTCAGCACTTCCGGTGTGTAGATCGGGAGATGGAAGTGACATTTCTCGCAGACCAGATTTCCCAGCCCGACCACTTCTCCGCTGTGATAAACCCCATGATGATTGAGGTCCTGGAAAACTTCGCGCCATTCAAGCTGCGTTTTATCGGTGATGTCTGCCAGCTCCTGCCACAAGCTTTCTTTAATCACCCGCATAAAGACGCTGTCAGATTCTTCTTTCAGGCTCTCTTCATAGCTCATGGCGAACTCTTCCAGGTCACGTCTGACAGCTCGCGTCAGCTCATCGACCTCGGTTCGCGTTAACTCCCCTGTTTTTATTACGCGCTCGCGCGCCTGTTCCACCAGTGCGTCGATATCACGTTCGCCATTGCGCAGGCGTTCGCTCAGTGACGCAACCAGTTCACGGTAATATTGAGCAACCTTGTTCATCGTTTCATCTCCCGGGTCGTTAACTGACTATAATAATAGACGTTCTTTGTTCCTTGCTTTGCTAATACGCCCACAAACTCTGTAAATTAATGTATGAATAATCCGGGCATCATTTCAACGTCGAGTGCGCGAAAGGCTGTTTTGACGCGGACGTTTGGGCTATGCTATGCGGATCTGAAAAACCACCTCTAACGCTACTTTTGTAGCCGTAATGAAAACAGGACCACTGGCTGCCATGCAAGAGCAATACCGCCCGGAAGAGATAGAATCCAAAGTACAGCTTCATTGGGATGAGAAGCGCACATTTGAAGTAACCGAAGACGAGAGCAAAGAGAAGTATTACTGCCTGTCTATGCTTCCCTATCCTTCTGGTCGACTACACATGGGCCACGTACGTAACTACACCATCGGTGACGTGATCGCCCGCTACCAGCGTATGCTGGGCAAAAACGTCCTGCAGCCGATCGGCTGGGACGCCTTTGGTCTGCCTGCGGAAGGCGCGGCGGTGAAAAACAACACCGCTCCGGCACCGTGGACGTACGACAACATCGCGTATATGAAAAACCAGCTCAAAATGCTGGGCTTTGGTTATGACTGGAGCCGCGAGCTGGCAACCTGTACGCCGGAATACTACCGTTGGGAACAGAAATTCTTCACCGAGCTGTATAAAAAAGGCCTGGTATATAAGAAGACTTCTGCGGTCAACTGGTGCCCGAACGACCAGACCGTACTGGCGAACGAACAAGTTATCGACGGCTGCTGCTGGCGCTGCGATACCAAAGTTGAACGTAAAGAGATCCCGCAGTGGTTTATCAAAATCACTGCTTACGCTGACGAGCTGCTCAACGATCTGGATAAACTGGATCACTGGCCAGACACCGTTAAAACCATGCAGCGTAACTGGATCGGTCGTTCCGAAGGCGTGGAGATCACCTTCAACGTTAACGACTATGACAACACGCTGACCGTTTACACTACCCGCCCGGACACCTTTATGGGTTGTACCTACCTGGCGGTAGCTGCGGGTCATCCGCTGGCGCAGAAAGCGGCGGAAAATAATCCTGAACTGGCGGCCTTTATTGACGAATGCCGTAACACCAAAGTTGCCGAAGCTGAAATGGCGACGATGGAGAAAAAAGGCGTCGATACTGGCTTTAAAGCTGTTCACCCATTAACGGGCGAAGAAATTCCCGTTTGGGCAGCAAACTTCGTATTGATGGAGTACGGCACGGGCGCAGTTATGGCGGTTCCGGGTCACGACCAGCGCGACTACGAGTTTGCCTCTAAATACGGCCTGAACATCAAACCGGTTATCCTGGCGGCTGACGGCTCTGAGCCAGATCTTTCTCAGCAAGCCCTGACTGAAAAAGGCGTGCTGTTCAACTCTGGCGAGTTCAACGGTCTTGACCATGAAGCGGCCTTCAACGCCATCTCCGATAAACTGACTGCGATGGGCGTTGGCGAGCGTAAAGTGAACTACCGCCTGCGCGACTGGGGTGTTTCTCGTCAGCGTTACTGGGGCGCGCCGATTCCGATGGTGACGCTGGAAGACGGTACCGTAATGCCGACCCCGGACGACCAGCTGCCGGTGATCCTGCCGGAAGATGTGGTGATGGACGGCATTACCAGCCCGATTAAAGCAGATCCGGAGTGGGCGAAAACTACCGTTAACGGTATGCCAGCGCTGCGTGAAACCGACACTTTCGACACCTTTATGGAGTCCTCCTGGTACTATGCGCGCTACACTTGCCCAGAGTACAAAGAAGGTATGCTGGATTCCGAAGCGGCTAACTACTGGCTGCCGGTGGATATCTACATTGGTGGTATTGAACACGCCATTATGCACCTGCTCTACTTCCGCTTCTTCCACAAACTGATGCGTGATGCAGGCATGGTGAACTCTGACGAACCAGCGAAACAGTTGCTGTGTCAGGGTATGGTGCTGGCAGATGCCTTCTACTATGTTGGCGAAAACGGCGAACGTAACTGGGTTTCCCCGGTTGATGCTATCGTTGAACGTGACGAGAAAGGCCGTATCGTGAAAGCGAAAGATGCGGCAGGCCATGAACTGGTTTATACCGGCATGAGCAAAATGTCCAAGTCGAAGAACAACGGTATCGACCCGCAGGTGATGGTTGAACGTTACGGCGCGGACACCGTTCGTCTGTTTATGATGTTTGCTTCTCCGGCTGATATGACTCTCGAATGGCAGGAATCCGGCGTGGAAGGGGCTAACCGCTTCCTGAAACGTGTCTGGAAACTGGTGTACGAGCACACAGCAAAAGGTGATGTTGCGGCACTGAACGTTGATGCGCTGACTGAAGATCAGAAAGCGCTGCGTCGCGATGTGCATAAAACGATCGCTAAAGTGACCGATGATATCGGCCGTCGTCAGACCTTCAACACCGCAATTGCGGCGATTATGGAGCTGATGAACAAACTGGCGAAAGCACCAACCGATGGCGAGCAGGATCGCGCTCTGATGCAGGAAGCGCTGCTGGCCGTTGTCCGTATGCTTAACCCGTTCACCCCGCACATCTGCTTCACGCTGTGGCAGGAACTGAAAGGCGAAGGCGATATCGACAACGCGCCGTGGCCGGTTGCTGACGAAAAAGCGATGGTGGAAGACTCCACGCTGGTCGTGGTGCAGGTTAACGGTAAAGTCCGTGCCAAAATCACCGTTCCGGTGGACGCAACGGAAGAACAGGTTCGCGAACGTGCTGGCCAGGAACATCTGGTAGCAAAATATCTTGATGGCGTTACTGTACGTAAAGTGATTTACGTACCAGGTAAACTCCTCAATCTGGTCGTTGGCTAAGCGCGGGAGGAAGCGTGCGATATCTGGCAACATTGTTGTTATCTCTGGCGGTGTTAATCACCGCCGGGTGTGGCTGGCATCTGCGTGATACCACGCAGGTTCCTTCCACTATGAAGGTCATGATCCTGGACTCAGGCGATCCGAACGGGCCATTAAGCCGTGCGGTGCGTAACCAGTTACGTCTGAATGGTGTCGAGTTGCTTGATAAAGAAACCACGCGTAAGGACGTTCCATCCCTGCGTTTGGGTAAAGTGAGCATCGCGAAAGATACCGCATCGGTATTCCGTAACGGTCAAACAGCAGAGTATCAGATGATCATGACGGTGAATGCGACCGTGTTGATCCCCGGCCGTGATATCTACCCGATTAGCGCCAAAGTCTTCCGTTCGTTCTTTGATAACCCGCAAATGGCGTTAGCGAAAGATAACGAACAAGACATGATCGTAAAAGAGATGTACGACCGTGCTGCCGAACAGCTGATTCGTAAGCTGCCAAGCATCCGTGCTGCGGATATTCGTTCCGACGAAGAACAGACGTCGACCACAACGGATACTCCGGCAACGCCTGCACGCGTCTCCACCACGCTGGGTAACTGATGATTCGGTTGTACCCGGAACAACTCCGCGCGCAGCTCAATGAAGGGCTGCGCGCGGCGTATCTTTTACTTGGTAACGATCCTCTGTTATTGCAGGAAAGCCAGGACGCTGTTCGTCAGGTAGCTGCAGCACAAGGATTCGAAGAACACCACACTTTTTCCATTGATCCCAACACTGACTGGAATGCGATCTTTTCGTTATGCCAGGCCATGAGTCTGTTTGCCAGTCGACAAACGCTATTGCTGTTGTTACCAGAAAACGGACCGAATGCGGCGATCAATGAACAACTTCTCACACTCACCGGACTTCTGCATGACGACCTGCTGTTGATCGTCCGCGGTAATAAATTAAGCAAAGCGCAAGAAAATGCCGCCTGGTTTACTGCTCTTGCGAATTGCGGCGTGCAGGTGACCTGTCAGACACCGGAGCAGGCTCAGCTTCCCCGCTGGGTTGCTGCGCGCGCAAAACAGCTCAACTTAGAACTGGATGACGCTGCAAATCAGGTGCTCTGCTACTGTTATGAAGGTAACCTGCTGGCGCTGGCTCAGGCACTGGAGCGTTTATCGCTGCTCTGGCCAGACGGCAAACTGACATTACCGCGCGTTGAACAGGCGGTGAATGATGCCGCGCATTTCACCCCTTTTCATTGGGTTGATGCTTTGTTGATGGGAAAAAGTAAGCGCGCGTTGCATATTCTTCAGCAACTGCGTCTGGAAGGCAGCGAGCCGGTTATTTTGTTGCGCACATTACAACGTGAACTGTTGTTACTGGTTAACCTGAAACGCCAGTCTGCCCATACGCCACTGCGTGCGTTGTTTGATAAGCATCGGGTATGGCAGAACCGCCGGGGCATGATGGGCGAGGCGTTAAATCGCTTAAGTCAGCCGCAGTTACGTCAGGCCGTGCAACTCCTGACACGAACGGAACTCACCCTCAAACAAGATTATGGTCAGTCAGTGTGGGCAGAGCTGGAGGGGTTATCTCTTCTGTTGTGCCATAAACCCCTGGCGGACGTATTTATCGACGGTTGATATGAAATCTTTACAGGCTCTGTTTGGCGGCACCTTTGATCCGGTGCACTATGGTCATCTAAAACCCGTGGAAACGCTGGCGAATTTGATTGGTCTGACGCGAGTCACAATCATCCCTAATAATGTTCCTCCGCATCGTCCCCAGCCGGAAGCGAACAGCGTACAGCGTAAACACATGCTTGAACTGGCGATTGCCGACAAGCCATTATTTACTCTTGATGAACGCGAGCTAAAGCGCAATGCCCCCTCTTACACTGCGCAAACACTGAAAGAGTGGCGGCAGGAACAAGGGCCGGACGTGCCGCTGGCGTTTATTATTGGTCAGGATTCATTGCTGACCTTTCCGACCTGGTACGAATACGAAACGATACTCGACAATGCACATTTGATCGTCTGTCGGCGTCCAGGTTACCCACTTGAAATGGCGCAACCGCAATACCAGCAATGGCTGGAAGATCATTTGACACATAACCCGGAAGATCTTCACCTTCAGCCTGCCGGTAAAATTTATCTGGCTGAAACACCATGGTTTAACATCTCGGCGACCATCATCCGCGAACGTTTGCAAAACGGTGAATCGTGTGAGGATTTATTGCCGGAACCGGTACTGACTTACATTAACCAACAAGGCTTGTATCGCTGATACCTGTCGTTACGGAGGGCATGATGCGACTGTGGTTAATTCGTCATGGTGAAACGCAAGCAAATGTCGATGGTCTGTACAGCGGTCATGCTCCCACACCCCTGACCGCTCGCGGTATTGAGCAAGCGCAAAATCTGCATACACTGCTAGATGATGTTTCCTTTGACCTGGTTTTATGCAGTGAACTGGAACGGGCACAGCATACCGCGCGACTGGTTCTCAGTGACCGCCAGCTCCCCGTTCATATCATCCCTGAACTCAACGAAATATTTTTTGGCGACTGGGAGATGCGACATCATCGCGACCTCATGCAAGAAGATGCCGAAAACTATAGCGCGTGGTGCAATGACTGGCAGCATGCTATCCCCACGAACGGTGAAGGATTTCAGGCATTTTCGCAACGTGTAGAACGCTTTATCGCAAGGCTTAGTGAATATCAGCACTATCAGAATATTTTAATCGTCAGCCATCAGGGCGTACTGAGTCTGTTAATTGCTCGTTTAATTGGCATGCCTGCCGAGTCTATGTGGCATTTTCGCGTTGACCAGGGGTGTTGGAGCGCCATTGATATCAACCAAAAATCCGCGACGCTACGCGTCCTCAATAGCCGTGCCATCGGGGTCGAGAATGCATGACTTTTCTGTTTTTTTACGGGTAAGCCGCAACGACCATTGACAGCCCCGGGCAGGCTGATATTCTCCGCAGCCAGACTTTTTCCGCCAGACACGACTTTGTAGAAATTGTTTTACAAAAATGGCGATGCAATCTGCGGCGCGGGGTGGGATGATAGCCCACTTTCGAAAGCCGATTCGGCGACAATTGTCCCGAAATCGCCTCTGGTTCAGGTATACTGACAGACCATTTTTATCTATTTGATTCACCCAGGGGGAAAACTTGCAGGGTAAAGCACTCCAGGATTTTGTTATCGACAAAATTGATGACCTCAAAGGTCAGGACATCATCGCCTTAGACGTTCAGGGCAAATCCAGCATCACTGACTGCATGATCATCTGTACGGGTACGTCCAGCCGTCATGTTATGTCCATTGCTGACCACGTTGTGCAGGAGTCTCGCGCAGCGGGCCTGTTACCGCTCGGCGTAGAAGGTGAAAACAGCGCCGACTGGATTGTCGTGGATTTGGGCGATGTGATTGTCCATGTCATGCAGGAAGAGAGCCGTCGCCTGTATGAACTGGAAAAACTCTGGAGTTAATGCGTGAAGCTGCAACTTGTCGCCGTGGGAACGAAAATGCCGGACTGGGTACAAACCGGTTTTACCGAGTACCTGCGTCGTTTTCCGAAAGATATGCCCTTCGAGCTGATTGAAATTCCGGCCGGAAAACGCGGCAAGAATGCGGACATCAAGCGCATACTCGACAAAGAGGGTGAGCAGATGTTGGCGGCCGCAGGCAAAAACCGCATTGTCACCCTCGATATTCCAGGCAAGCCCTGGGATACGCCGCAGTTAGCCGCTGAGCTGGAACGCTGGAAGCTGGATGGTCGCGACGTCAGTCTACTGATTGGCGGGCCTGAAGGGTTGTCGCCTGCCTGTAAAGCGGCGGCGGAGCAGAGCTGGTCGCTGTCGGCGCTTACCCTCCCCCATCCGCTGGTTCGCGTGCTGGTCGCAGAGAGTCTGTACCGGGCGTGGAGCATCACCACCAACCATCCTTATCACCGTGAGTGATAAGGGAGCTTTGAGTAGAAAACGCAGCGGATGAAACTACAGAACTCTTTTCGCGACTATACGGCAGAGTCCGCGCTGTTTGTGCGCCGGGCGCTGGTCGCCTTTTTGGGGATTTTGCTGCTGACCGGCGTGCTTATCGCCAACCTGTATAATCTGCAAATTGTTCGCTTTACCGACTACCAGACCCGCTCTAATGAAAACCGCATTAAGCTGGTGCCTATCGCGCCCAGCCGCGGCATTATCTATGACCGTAACGGTATCCCTCTGGCCCTCAACCGCACTATCTACCAGATAGAAATGATGCCGGAGAAAGTCGATAACGTGCAGCAAACGCTGGACGCTTT
Source organism: Shigella dysenteriae (assembly GCF_022354085.1). Lineage (NCBI taxonomy): Bacteria > Pseudomonadati > Pseudomonadota > Gammaproteobacteria > Enterobacterales > Enterobacteriaceae > Shigella > Shigella dysenteriae. Next base: position 1,414,853 of record NZ_CP055055.1, on the reverse strand, counting down.
GCGCAGCGTGGTTGATCTGACCGATGACGATATTGCTGCATTCCGAAAAGAGCGCGCACGTTCACACCGCTTCACCTCCATTCCGGTGAAAACTAACCTGACCGAAGTACAAGTAGCTCGCTTTGCCGTCAATCAGTACCGTTTTCCGGGCGTCGAAGTTAAAGGCTATAAACGTCGTTACTATCCTTACGGTTCGGCGTTGACCCACGTCATCGGCTATGTGTCGAAAATCAACGATAAAGACGTCGAACGCCTGAATAATGACGGCAAACTGGCCAACTATGCGGCAACGCATGATATCGGTAAGCTGGGCATTGAGCGTTACTATGAAGACGTGCTGCACGGTCAGACTGGTTATGAAGAGGTTGAAGTTAACAACCGTGGGCGTGTTATTCGCCAGTTAAAAGAAGTACCACCGCAAGCCGGACACGATATTTACCTGACGCTGGATCTCAAACTCCAGCAATATATTGAAACGCTGCTGGCGGGTAGCCGCGCAGCTGTGGTAGTCACCGATCCGCGTACAGGTGGGGTGCTGGCGCTGGTTTCCACGCCTAGTTATGACCCAAACTTGTTTGTTGACGGTATCTCCAGCAAAGATTATTCCGCCTTGTTGAACGACCCGAATACACCGCTGGTGAACCGCGCCACGCAGGGGGTTTATCCTCCCGCGTCTACAGTTAAACCCTATGTGGCGGTTTCGGCATTGAGCGCCGGGGTGATCACGCGCAATACGACGCTGTTTGACCCAGGCTGGTGGCAACTGCCTGGTTCGGAAAAACGTTATCGTGACTGGAAAAAATGGGGCCACGGGCGTCTGAATGTCACAAGATCGCTGGAAGAATCTGCGGATACCTTCTTCTATCAGGTGGCCTACGATATGGGGATCGATCGCCTCTCCGAATGGATGGGTAAATTCGGTTATGGTCATTACACCGGTATCGACCTGGCGGAAGAACGTTCCGGCAACATGCCTACCCGCGAATGGAAACAGAAACGCTTTAAAAAACCGTGGTATCAGGGTGACACCATTCCGGTTGGTATCGGTCAGGGTTACTGGACAGCGACCCCAATCCAGATGAGTAAGGCACTGATGATCCTGATTAATGACGGTATCGTGAAGGTTCCGCATTTGCTGATGAGCACCGCCGAAGACGGCAAACAGGTGCCATGGGTACAACCGCATGAACCGCCCGTTGGCGATATTCATTCCGGTTACTGGGAGCTGGCGAAAGACGGTATGTACGGTGTTGCTAACCGCCCTAACGGTACGGCGCATAAATACTTTGCCAGCGCACCGTACAAAATTGCGGCGAAATCTGGTACCGCTCAGGTCTTCGGTCTGAAAGCGAACGAAACCTATAATGCGCACAAAATTGCCGAGCGTTTACGTGACCACAAACTGATGACCGCCTTTGCGCCATACAACAATCCGCAAGTGGCTGTCGCCATGATTCTGGAAAACGGCGGCGCGGGTCCGGCGGTTGGTACGCTGATGCGCCAGATCCTCGACCACATTATGCTGGGTGATAACAACACCGATCTGCCTGCGGAAAATCCAGCGGTTGCCGCAGCGGAGGACCATTAATCATGACGGATAATCCGAATAAAAAAACATTCTGGGATAAAGTCCATCTCGATCCCACAATGCTGCTGATTTTACTGGCATTGCTGGTTTACAGCGCCCTGGTTATCTGGAGCGCCAGCGGTCAGGATATTGGCATGATGGAGCGTAAAATCGGCCAAATCGCGATGGGTCTGGTCATCATGGTGGTGATGGCGCAAATTCCTCCACGCGTTTATGAAGGCTGGGCCCCCTATCTCTATATCATCTGTATTATTTTGCTGGTGGCGGTAGATGCTTTCGGTGCCATCTCTAAAGGCGCTCAACGCTGGCTGGACCTGGGTATTGTTCGTTTTCAGCCGTCGGAAATTGCCAAAATAGCCGTACCACTGATGGTTGCGCGCTTTATCAACCGCGACGTTTGCCCGCCATCGTTGAAGAACACTGGCATCGCGCTGGTGCTGATATTTATGCCCACGCTGCTGGTGGCTGCACAGCCTGACCTGGGAACATCAATCCTCGTTGCGCTTTCCGGTCTGTTTGTACTGTTCCTCTCTGGCCTTAGCTGGCGTCTGATTGGCGTCGCAGTAGTGCTGGTAGCGGCGTTCATTCCGATTCTGTGGTTCTTCCTGATGCATGATTACCAGCGCCAGCGCGTAATGATGCTCCTGGACCCGGAATCAGACCCACTCGGCGCGGGCTATCACATTATTCAGTCTAAAATTGCTATTGGCTCCGGCGGATTACGCGGCAAAGGCTGGCTGCACGGCACTCAGTCACAGCTTGAATTTCTCCCCGAACGCCATACCGACTTTATCTTCGCGGTACTGGCGGAAGAGCTGGGATTAGTGGGCATTTTGATTCTGCTCGCTCTCTACATTCTGCTGATCATGCGCGGGCTGTGGATAGCCGCCAGAGCGCAAACCACCTTTGGTCGCGTCATGGCTGGCGGCTTAATGCTGATATTATTCGTTTATGTCTTCGTAAATATTGGTATGGTAAGCGGTATTCTGCCGGTTGTAGGGGTTCCGCTCCCACTGGTCAGTTATGGAGGATCGGCGCTAATTGTGCTGATGGCTGGGTTCGGGATTGTAATGTCAATCCACACCCACAGGAAAATGTTGTCGAAAAGCGTGTAAGAGGTGCGCAATGCGTAAGCAGTGGCTCGGGATCTGCATCGCGGCAGGAATGCTCGCGGCATGTACAAGCGATGATGGTCAGCAACAGACGGTAAGTGTACCGCAGCCTGCGGTATGTAACGGCCCCATAGTTGAAATTAGCGGGGCGGACCCGCGTTTCGAACCACTGAACGCGACGGCAAATCAGGATTACCAGCGCGACGGTAAAAGCTACAAAATCGTGCAGGATCCGTCTCGATTTAGCCAGGCGGGACTGGCGGCAATCTATGATGCCGAACCAGGCAGTAACCTGACGGCCTCTGGCGAAGCTTTCGATCCGACACAGCTGACGGCGGCCCATCCAACGCTTCCGATCCCCAGCTACGCCAGAATCACTAACCTGGCTAACGGGCGAATGATCGTGGTGCGCATTAATGATCGCGGCCCTTACGGCAACGACCGCGTTATTTCACTTTCTCGCGCGGCAGCTGACCGTCTTAACACGTCAAACAACACCAAAGTTCGTATCGATCCGATTATTGTCGCCCAGGATGGTTCGCTTTCTGGTCCTGGTATGGCTTGTACCACAGTCGCCAAACAGACTTACGCCCTGCCTGCACCTCCCGATTTAAGCGGCGGCGCAGGAACAAGTTCAGTGTCTGGCCCGCAGGGTGACATTCTTCCGGTCAGTAATTCGACGCTAAAAAGCGAAGATCCGACCGGCGCGCCGGTAACCAGCAGCGGTTTCCTCGGCGCACCAACGACCTTAGCGCCAGGTGTACTGGAAGGCAGCGAACCGACGCCTGCTCCACAGCCCGTTGTTACAGCTCCGTCGACAACGCCTGCAACCTCGCCTGCAATGGTGACACCGCAAGCCACCTCGCAAAGCGCCAGCGGCAACTTTATGGTGCAGGTCGGGGCCGTAAGCGATCAGGCTCGTGCGCAACAGTACCAACAGCAACTGGGACAGAAGTTCGGCGTCCCCGGTCGCGTAACTCAAAATGGCGCGGTCTGGCGGATCCAGCTTGGCCCATTCGCCAACAAAGCCGAAGCCAGTACCTTGCAGCAACGTTTGCAAACCGAAGCCCAATTACAGTCATTTATTACCACCGCGCAGTAGCGTAAAGCAGGCATCTGATGTGTCAATTTCTGTAAATGACGTTAACAAAGTCACGCGGAAAGTCAGATGCCTGCCGGTAGTGCATTTGCTATAGTAGGGCACTTTTTTTAATTCCATCACGGATGTCGTAGTTCAGACCATGAATACCATTTTTTCCGCTCGTATCATGAAGCGCCTGGCGCTCACCACGGCTCTTTGCACAGCCTTTATCTCTGCTGCACATGCCGATGACCTGAATATCAAAACTATGATCCCGGGTGTACCGCAGATCGATGCGGAGTCCTACATCCTGATTGACTATAACTCCGGCAAAGTGCTCGCCGAACAGAACGCAGATGTCCGCCGCGATCCTGCCAGCCTGACCAAAATGATGACCAGTTACGTTATCGGCCAGGCAATGAAAGCCGGTAAATTTAAAGAAACTGATTTAGTCACTATTGGCAACGACGCATGGGCTACCGGTAACCCGGTGTTTAAAGGTTCTTCGCTGATGTTCCTCAAACCGGGCATGCAGGTTCCGGTTTCTCAGCTGATCCGCGGTATTAACCTGCAATCGGGTAACGATGCTTGTGTCGCCATGGCCGATTTTGCCGCTGGTAGCCAGGACGCTTTTGTTGGCTTGATGAACAGCTACGTTAACGCCCTGGGCCTGAAAAATACCCACTTCCAGACGGTACATGGTCTGGATGCTGATGGTCAGTACAGCTCCGCGCGCGATATGGCGCTGATCGGCCAGGCGTTGATCCGTGACGTACCGAATGAATACTCGATCTATAAAGAAAAAGAATTTACGTTTAACGGTATTCGCCAGCTGAACCGTAACGGCCTGTTATGGGATAACAGCCTGAATGTCGACGGCATCAAAACCGGACACACTGACAAAGCAGGTTACAACCTTGTTGCTTCTGCGACTGAAGGCCAGATGCGCTTGATTTCTGCGGTGATGGGCGGACGTACTTTTAAAGGCCGTGAAGCCGAAAGTAAAAAACTGCTAACCTGGGGCTTCCGTTTCTTCGAAACCGTTAACCCACTGAAAGTAGGTAAAGAGTTCGCCTCTGAACCGGTTTGGTTTGGTGATTCTGATCGCGCTTCGTTAGGGGTTGATAAAGACGTGTACCTGACCATTCCGCGTGGCCGCATGAAAGATCTGAAAGCCAGCTATGTGCTGAACAGCAGTGAATTGCATGCGCCGCTGCAAAAGAATCAGGTCGTCGGAACTATCAACTTCCAGCTTGATGGCAAAACGATCGAGCAACGCCCGTTGGTTGTGTTGCAAGAAATCCCTGAAGGTAACTTCTTCGGCAAAATCATTGATTACATTAAATTAATGTTCCATCACTGGTTTGGTTAAAAATTGATCACTTGAAAGTGTGATTTCCGTCCCCATATACTAAGCATCAGTAAAAAACTCCCGCCTTCTGGCGGGAGTTGCTATTTAATTACGTTACGCCGGAGCTGACATGAAAACCAAACTTAACGAACTGCTTGAATTCCCTACTCCTTTTACTTACAAAGTTATGGGGCAGGCGTTACCTGAGCTGGTTGATCAGGTGGTTGAAGTGGTACAGCGCCATGCGCCAGGTGACTACACCCCAACGGTAAAACCAAGCAGCAAAGGCAACTACCACTCGGTATCTATCACTATCAACGCCACTCATATCGAGCAGGTTGAAACACTGTATGAAGAACTGGGCAAAATCGATATTGTCCGCATGGTTCTGTAACTCGCTTCTCCGTTACCCGGCTCCTGGTCGGGTAACTCCCCCCTCCTCGCTGTGATATACTTTTCCCCCACTTTTACTCATTCTCCACGGAGATGCCGTTTTGTATCAGGATAAAATCCTTGTCCGCCAGCTCGGTCTTCAGCCTTACGAGCCAATCTCCCAGGCTATGCATGAATTCACCGATACCCGCGATGATAGTACCCTTGATGAAATCTGGCTGGTCGAGCACTATCCGGTATTCACCCAAGGGCAGGCAGGAAAAGCGGAGCACATTTTAATGCCGGGTGATATTCCGGTGATCCAGAGCGATCGCGGTGGACAGGTGACTTATCACGGGCCGGGGCAACAGGTGATGTATGTGTTGCTTAACCTGAAACGCCGTAAACTCGGTGTGCGTGAACTGGTGACCTTGCTTGAGCAAACAGTGGTGAATACCCTGGCTGAACTGGGTATAGAAGCGCATCCTCGGGCTGACGCGCCAGGTGTCTATGTCGGGGAAAAGAAAATTTGCTCACTGGGTTTACGTATTCGACGCGGTTGTTCATTCCACGGTCTGGCATTAAACGTCAATATGGATCTTTCACCATTTTTACGTATTAATCCTTGTGGGTATGCCGGAATGGAAATGGCTAAAATATCACAATGGAAACCCGAAGCGACGACTAATAATATTGCACCACGTTTACTGGAAAATATTTTAGCGCTACTAAACAATCCTGACTTCGAATATATTACCGCTTAATTTCATACCTCAATGGCCCAATTTACACTGGGTCATTACTCATAACACCTGCTAATGCTTTACATCTCCTTCGCGTTTGTATATTTTCTTTATCACTTGCAGAAATGCGATGCTACGCCTTGCTCCGTAACTCACCCCATTGATTAACTTATTGAAATAGTTGATTATGATGAGCAAAAGCGTTCCGTTCCAATTAGACATAAGATTATTGTAATTTTTTTAAATATTATTTTTCCATGAATAAAATTGGAGTAAGTGCGTGGATAGTAATAATCAAATTGAATCCTGTTTAAGCAGAAAATCGTCAGAAGGTAAACCACAAATATTTACAACCTTACGAAATATTGATCTTAATCTTCTGACTATTTTTGAAGCTGTATATGTACATAAAGGGATCGTTAATGCAGCGAAAGTGCTTAATCTGACCCCCTCGGCAATCAGTCAGTCTATACAGAAACTGCGCGTTATATTCCCTGACCCATTGTTTATTCGCAAAGGCCAGGGTGTCACTCCTACCGCATTTGCGATGCATCTACATGAGTATATCAGTCAGGGCCTTGAGTCCATTCTTGGCGCGCTGGATATCGAAGGAAGCTATGATAAGCAACGAACGATAACTATTGCGACCACCCCCTCGGTCGGAGCCCTGGTCCTTCCTGTCATTTATCGGGCGATTAAAACTCACTATCCGCAGCTTTTACTGCGCAACCCGCCCATCAGCGACGCGGAAAACCAACTCAGTCAGTTTCAAACCGATCTCATCATCGATAACATGTTTTGCACCAATCGTACGGTGCAACATCATGTTCTGTTCACCGACAATATGGTGTTAATTTGCCGCGAGGGAAATCCACTACTCTCTTTAGAAGATGACAGAGAGACTATCGACAACGCTGCGCATGTACTCCTGTTACCAGAAGGGCAAAATTTCAGCGGTCTGCGGCAGAGAGTTCAAGAGATATTTCCGGACCGGCAAATCAGCTTCACCAGCTACAATATTTTGACAATCGCTGCACTGGTTGCCAACAGTGACATGTTAGCGATTATTCCCAGCCGTTTTTATAACCTGTTTAGCCGTTGCTGGCCGCTGGAAAAACTGCCTTTTCCGTCCTTAAATGAGGAGCAAATAGATTTCTCTATCCACTACAACAAATTCAGCCTGCGTGATCCCATCCTGCACGGAGTAATAGATGTTATCCGTAATGCATTTTGAAAAAGTATTGTTACAGCCAGATCACAGCGCAGAACGATAAAATGGCACAATCCAACAACAATTTTACATTTTCGCGACCGCTTTGGCTGCTTTCAGGTCCGTTTCAATGATATACTGCCAGTCGTTAATTCAAAAATAGTTGATAATTACAACAATCTATTGAATTGAAACGCTTTCCTTCGTAATTCGCAACTGGAACACGCACGCTATGAGTAAACCCATTGTGATGGAACGCGGTGTTAAATACCGCGATGCCGATAAGATGGCCCTTATCCCGGTTAAAAACCTGGCAACAGAGCGCGAAGCCCTGCTGCGCAAGCCGGAATGGATGAAAATCAAGCTTCCAGCGGACTCTACACGTATCCAGGGCATCAAAGCCGCAATGCGCAAAAATGGCCTGCATTCTGTCTGCGAGGAAGCCTCCTGCCCTAACCTGGCGGAATGCTTCAACCACGGCACAGCAACGTTTATGATCCTCGGCGCTATTTGTACCCGCCGTTGTCCGTTCTGTGACGTTGCCCACGGTCGGCCGGTAGCTCCTGATGCCAATGAGCCAGTGAAAGTGGCGCAGACCATTGCCGATATGGCGCTGCGTTATGTGGTTATCACCTCCGTTGACCGTGATGACCTGCGCGATGGCGGTGCCCAGCACTTTGCGGATTGCATTACTGCCATTCGGGAAAAAAGCCCGCAAATCAAAATTGAAACTCTGGTGCCGGATTTCCGCGGTCGTATGGATCGTGCTCTTGATATTCTGACTGCAACGCCACCAGATGTGTTCAACCATAACCTGGAAAACGTACCGCGTATTTACCGTCAGGTACGGCCTGGTGCAGATTACAACTGGTCGCTGAAGCTGCTGGAACGCTTTAAAGAAGCACATCCGGAAATCCCGACCAAGTCTGGTCTGATGGTGGGACTGGGTGAAACCAATGAAGAAATTATTGAGGTAATGCGCGACCTGCGCCGTCATGGTGTGACGATGTTAACGCTGGGGCAATATTTGCAGCCAAGCCGCCATCACCTGCCGGTTCAACGTTACGTTAGCCCGGATGAGTTCGACGAAATGAAAGCCGAAGCGCTGGCGATGGGCTTTACCCATGCTGCATGCGGTCCGTTTGTCCGCTCTTCTTACCACGCCGATTTGCAGGCGAAAGGGATGGAAGTTAAGTAATCCTGTAATAATTACTTACATCTGTCTGATAAAAAACCCGCTTTTTGAAGCGGGTTTTTTGTATCGAACAAGATATTGAGGGAGCGTCCTGCTCGCCACGTCACTCTTTATGAGAGAGCTTTTCAGCCTGAAGATCAACGTCTGCGCCTTTTTTCGCCGCAGCATCGTCATCATTCATCGCCTTCTTGAACCCTTTAATGGCCGCTCCAAGGTCTCCGCCCAGCGTACGTAACTTCTTAGTCCCAAACAGCAGAACGACCAGCGCCGCAACTACCAGCAGTTTGGTAATACTAATCTCACCCATAGATACCTTCTTGACATATAACCGGCAACAGAACGCGCCTTAAAAACCAGAGAATATTAACGGTCATTCGACGCGCGCACACAATAGCAATCTGTAACAAGGTGAATCAAGCGCCGAGTAAAAAAACATCATAATAATTGCGGCGGCGCAAAGCGACGGTTGTTTAAGACGGGCAGTTGCGCGCGCACCTGACGCACACGTTCGGGCGTCACTTCCGCCATAATGAGTGCAGGCATTTCTGACGCTGCCGCAATGGTGACGCCAAAGGGATCTATAATCCGGCTTTGCCCGATATTTTTGTTCCCGCACTCCCCCGCCGCCACCATATAACAGGTGGTATCCAGCGCACGAGCGGCAAGCAACGTTGACCAGTGATGCTCTTTGAGCGGCCCGCGAACCCAGGCGGCAGGAAGTACCAGGATTTCAGCTCCCTGTAATGCCTGTGCCAACGCCAGCTCTGGAAAGCGTAAGTCATAACAGATCATCAGACCGACCTTCATCCCTTCCACCTCCAGTAACGGAGCGATTTCATTACCAGCATCAACATGGCGTGATTCCTGAATGGCAAATGCATCATAGAGATGCAGTTTGGCATAACGGGCGACGATGTTTCCTGCCTGTAGCGCCACCAGCATATTCCATGCGCGCCCCGGCGTTGAAGGAACATGAATCGTCAGAATTGTCGTCATCATGTTACGTTTACTTTCTCGCCGTAAACGTCCGAGGAATTCGCCTTCCAGCAGCTGTGCTGATTTAACCGATAGATCTGCATCATGATCATCGCGTGCCAGCAATGCTTCCGGCAGGACAAACAGCGATACGTCGTTTTCCGCCGCCTGCGCCATCAACGAGGCACAAATCTCAGCGTTCTTTTCCCACACAGATGTAACAGCAAACTGTCCTGCAGCAACCAGCATTGCCACCTCCTGTCAGAGTCGTAAAATTCGCCAACGACGATTATTCGGCGTTACACTTATCACTCATACAAATCAAATAGCAGGATTTTGCAGTGTTACAACTTCTTTTAGCAGTTTTTATTGGCGGTGGTACAGGAAGCGTGGCGAGATGGCTGTTAAGTATGCGATTTAACCCGCTGCATCAGGCGATTCCGTTGGGGACGCTGGCAGCAAACCTGATTGGGGCATTCATCATAGGAATGGGATTCGCCTGGTTCAGCAGGATGACGAACATTGATCCAGTGTGGAAAGTATTAATCACCACCGGATTTTGTGGCGGTCTTACAACCTTCTCAACATTTTCGGCAGAAGTGGTGTTTTTGTTACAAGAGGGCCGCTTTGGCTGGGCGTTACTGAACGTTTTCGTCAACCTTCTGGGGTCTTTTGCCATGACCGCACTGGCTTTCTGGCTGTTTTCGGCCTCAACCGCACACTAAAGACCAAAAAAAACCCGCTGATTAAGCGGGTTTTGAATTCTTGCTGACGTATCTTACAGAGCGATTACGTTTGCAGCAGAAGGGCCTTTGGCACCGTTAGTGATTTCGAACTCTACGCGCTGACCTTCAGCAAGAGTTTTAAAACCATTAGTCTGGATTGCAGAGAAGTGTACGAACACGTCTTTGCTGCCGTCTTCCGGAGTAATGAAACCGAATCCTTTGGACTCATTAAACCACTTAACGTTACCTTTAATCTTAGACATCAAAATTACCTTTACATGAAAAATAGACACAAATGCTGTGTCGGTTACCAGTACACCAATTGTGGTACGCTTTGTCCAGTGCAACTTTACTAAAAAGTGATAAAAGTCGCGTTATTTTTGATGTTACTTATTTTAGTTATTGATTTTAAAGAAGTTACTAAAACTTCATTTGTCTCAAAACTGAAAGCGCATCCAGGCAAAGTACACATTGCCATTGTTGTAGGTACCCGGAATATAGGTCATCTGAAAAGTCACTGGACCATAACCCACGGAGGCCAATGGCAGTAGAACCGGGAGAGGGATGTAATTCCAGTTATCACGTGCCGTTACGCCAGCGGTGAATCCCAGACCTAAATGAAAATTTTCATCCGCCAGCGGTCGCCAGGTACTTTCCCATCCGTATCCGGCAATCGGTTCCCATTTGTTCCACGAGTCCTTAAATGCCATGGCATACAGGCCATGCCAGTTTCCTTTTTCATCCCAACGCGACAGGCCAAAACCGCCACCCCACGGTCGCTCGTTATAGCGATCGGTTTTTTCTTTGTCGTAAGCGAAACGTGCATGCCAGGTGATGGCAGGAATATATAAATCATAATGTTCAGGCTGTTGCCAGGTTTGTGCAATATTTTCTCTAAACGTTGTCATCCACTCATCTGCGTTAGCAAAAGCTTTACCAACGCTGATTAACTGAATAAAAACAAAGGAAAAGATAGCGACATATTTACTCACGTTCATTTGTGACCATAAAACATTTATCAAAAATCTACTACTAGCATAGCAAAGCTACAATTAACATAACCTTAATAGCCCCAACATAAAGAATAATCTGAATAGCTGCTCTATTTATTTCCGCTTGTTTAAGTTAAATATTTCCGCGCATCGATTAAAGATGATGCGTCGTTTTCTTCGATGGGAATAGTCAAAAAAAAACCAAGTCTTTTTTGATGACAAAATGCAATCAAGGAAATATTTATTTATTTTTTAATGAGATACAACAATCTTCTTAACGAAGAATATATTATATATCGTCAACCCACGCCCATTACAGATTATTTTTTAAGCACACAACCGTAGCTAACACCATTGCTATTAACAAATTTGCATCAATCCTCCATCAATTTACACACATTATTATGTGATAATTGCCAACCGCTAAATATGCGTTTTGTTATCTACGTATAAAAACAGCAACTTCAATGTCTTAATGGCAGTTTTTCTTGATTTTAATCAGCATTCACCGCCAATTTATTGGGCATATTTTTTCCTTAAGCTTTAGGATTTTTTTATTATTTACTTTGGGGCCTGGAGACAGGAAAAATTATGCTGACATTCATTGAACTCCTTATTGGGGTTGTGGTTATTGTGGGTGTAGCTCGCTACATCATTAAAGGGTATTCCGCCACTGGCGTGTTATTTGTCGGTGGCCTGTTATTGCTGATTATTAGTGCCATTATGGGGCACAAAGTGTTACCGTCCAGCCAGGCTTCAACAGGCTACAGCGCCACGGATATCGTTGAATACGTTAAAATATTGCTAATGAGCCGCGGCGGCGACCTCGGCATGATGATTATGATGCTGTGTGGCTTTGCCGCTTACATGACCCATATCGGCGCGAATGATATGGTGGTCAAGCTGGCGTCAAAACCATTGCAGTATATTAACTCCCCCTACCTGCTGATGATTGCCGCCTATTTTGTTGCCTGTCTGATGTCACTGGCCGTCTCTTCCGCAACCGGTCTGGGTGTTTTGCTGATGGCAACCCTGTTTCCGGTGATGGTAAACGTTGGTATCAGTCGTGGGGCAGCAGCTGCCATTTGTGCCTCCCCGGCGGCGATTATTCTCGCACCGACTTCAGGGGATGTGGTGCTGGCGGCGCAAGCTTCCGAAATGTCGCTGATTGACTTCGCCTTCAAAACGACGCTGCCTATCTCAATTGCTGCAATTATCGGCATGGCGATCGCCCACTTCTTCTGGCAACGTTATCTGGATAAAAAAGAGCACATCTCTCATGAAATGTTAGATGTCAGTGAAATCACCACCACTGCTCCTGCGTTTTATGCCATTTTGCCGTTCACGCCGATCATCGGTGTACTGATTTTTGACGGTAAATGGGGTCCGCAATTACACATCATCACTATTCTGGTGATTTGTATGCTGATTGCCTCCATTCTGGAGTTCCTCCGCAGCTTTAATACCCAGAAAGTTTTCTCTGGTCTGGAAGTGGCTTATCGCGGGATGGCAGATGCGTTTGCTAACGTGGTGATGCTGCTGGTTGCCGCTGGGGTATTCGCTCAGGGGCTTAGCACCATCGGCTTTATTCAAAGTCTGATTTCTATCGCTACCTCGTTTGGTTCGGCGAGTATCATCCTGATGCTGGTATTGGTGATTCTGACAATGCTGGCGGCAGTCACGACCGGTTCAGGCAATGCGCCGTTTTATGCGTTTGTTGAGATGATCCCGAAACTGGCGCACTCTTCCGGCATTAACCCGGCGTATTTGACTATCCCGATGCTGCAGGCGTCAAACCTCGGTCGTACCCTGTCACCCGTTTCTGGCGTAGTCGTTGCGGTTGCCGGGATGGCGAAAATCTCACCATTTGAAGTCGTAAAACGCACCTCGGTGCCGGTGCTTGTTGGGCTGGTGATTGTTATCGTTGCTACAGAGCTGATGGTGCCAGGAACGGCAGCAGCGGTCACAGGCAAGTAAATAGTCATGCCGGAGGCAGTTTCCTCCGGCTTTATCATGTCACCCACTGTGGTATATGCGTTGCGGTCTGCCAACTTTGCCGTGAACAATTTCAGCAATAATCAGATGGCGGCTGGCGCAATATTCAAGATAACGCCTGGCAGTGGTGCGGCTGATGGTCAGTGCCTGCGCCACCGTTTCTGCCGTATGTTGCACACCAGGCTCTTTGAACAATTTTCGCACCGCGTTTAGCGTCAAGGGGTCAATGCCGGTCGGCAGTTCGTCTTTGGGTTCACCGCGAGCATAGGCATTAAACATCTCATCAATTTGCTTCTGGCTGGCGCTATCAATACTTTCCAGCATATGTTTACGCTGGCGGAAACGGGTTAGCGTTTGCCCCAGCCGTTCATAGGCAATGGGCTTAATGAGATAATCAAATACACCACAACGTACGGCTTCAGACACCGTTTCCATATCGCTGGCTGCAGTAGTAAACACCACGTCGCCGGGATAATGCGCCTGCACCAGTTCATGCAGTAAATTAATCCCTCTACCGTCAGGAAGATAGTTATCGAGCAAGATTAGCCCCGGCTTAAAACGCTCGATCATCATTCGGGCCTGCGCCAGGTTTCCCGCCAGTAATATCTGACTGAATCCGGGAATGTGACGAATATATTCCGCATGCATCTCTGCCAGCGGCGTTTCGTCCTCAACGATCAATAGGGTTAATGGAGCTGTCATTAGGTTTCACTTTCGGAATATAGATTGAAAATAAGGTACCGCAGGGATCATTATCTTCGAGAGTGATAACACCACCGCAGCGCGTTACGTAGCTGGCAATCAAGTACAACCCAATGCCATGTTCACCGGGCTCGTCAGCACGCGTACTGACCCCCTGCTCAAATATTTTGTCTCGTAGAGACTCTGGAACGCCGCAGCCCTGATCGGCGACTTCAATCACCACATCATCGCCTTCATCGCTGAGGAATAATTCAACGATCTTGTTTCCTTCATCGCTACGCAGGCTGGCTTCGAAGGCGTTATCAAGTAAATTGCCAACAATGGCGGCAAACTCGGTGCTATCCAGTCCTGGCGGCAGTTGCGAAAGCTGGCTACCGGGGACGATGATCATTTTTAGCCCCAGTTCGCGGGCGCGCTGCACTTTACCAAAAAGCAGCCCCGCCACCTGGCGATCGGCAAACGCCTCGCGCAGACTGTCAATAAGCTGTTGCTGGGCCTGAGACTCCCCCTGCACCATCGCCAGCACGCGATCATACTCTTTCATCTGCAACAGACCATTGAGCGTCGACATCCAATTGAGATGCTCGTGTCGCAATGTACGGAGGCTCTCGACGTATTGTTTTATTTGCGTCAGTTGCGCATTGAGGGTGGAAATTTCGTCTTTACTACGAAAGCTGATAATGGCCCCCAGCAAATCATCACCTGAACGAATAGCTTCCCGATTGGCAATAACGCTCAGACCGTTAAAGTTAGCTACCACATCCTGACGTTTTTCATCAATCTGTTCGGTAAAGAAATCGGCGGGCCTGACCACTTCAGCAATGGGTTTACCCAACCATTGCCGTCCGGGGGAACTCAGCCCCAGCATCTTTCTTGCGTTACGATTGATGGCGGTAATGTAACCGTGCGGATCCACCGCAATCAGCCCTTCATAAACCGAACTAAACAGCGCCTCTTGCTGACGGACCACGCGTGCGATTTGCTTTGGCTCCATGCCCATCATCTGCCGACGGATATGCGCGGCCAGGAACCACGACAGCAACATCAGAATCCCTAACAGCACGACAAACACACCTGCCATCGGTAATAAAAACTCAGCCCGCCAGCTATCGATTTTACTCACCAGGTAGCCAATCGACACCACGCCGATGACTTTTCCATCGTCATCAAAGATTGGCGTTTTGGCGCGCATCGCCATACCCATTGACCCTTTCCCGGTAATGAAGTAGCTCTCCCCTTTCTCCAGCGCGCCCTGTTTGGTGAACTGCATAGGATAACCAATTTTCTCCGGATTAGGATGGTAAAGGCGGATCGAGTGCCGGTCGCCAATCACCACATAATCAAAATCGGTATCTCTTTGTAATTTGTTAGCGATGGTCGCCAGCCGTTTGTAGTCACGCGTTTTCACCGCAGAGATGACACTGTCATTGGAGGCAATAATTTTCGCCTGATTCATTGCCATGTCGCGTACATGAAGCGTTAAATAGTCCTCAAAACTGGCCGTAAAATATTGCGCCAGGGCTGCAATGACAAATATTGAGAACACCAGAATCAGCAAAAAGATACGCAGCGGAAATGCCAGTCTTTGGAAAAATGCAAACTGTTTATTCTCGTTAAGCTGCAACATTGTTTTCCTTGCGGGTTGTCCCGAGCCTCTTTGACGGATGTAATTAAAATGTTGAATCAAAATACATAGATATTAATTATGATCGTGGCAAATTTTATTCATTAAATCAATTAAATCAATTAAACCTGCGAGTCATTTCGTAATTACATTAATTAAAAAACTTAAAACCATTAAATAAATAAAAAACCACTAACTCTATGTGAAATAAATCAAAATTTCACGCCAAAATACTCCTTAGGATGTATAGCGAAAGGAGAAAAAGATATACCTCGATCACCCCCCTTTCTCCCAAGTGAAAATAAAAGGTTATCAGTTTGCAACATTGAACAACATTCGTTGCAAATCGATAACAACATGTACCTTCAGGATACTATTTATTATGTTCGGCAATGATATTTTCACCCGCGTAAAACGTTCAGAAAATAAAAAAATGGCGGAAATCGCCCAATTCCTGCATGAAAATGATTTGAGCGTTGACACCACAGTCGAAGTATTTATTACCGTAACCCGCGATGAAAAGCTTATCGCGTGCGGTGGAATTGCCGGAAATATTATTAAATGCGTTGCTATCAGTGAATCCGTTCGCGGTGAAGGACTGGCGCTGACATTAGCCACTGAACTGATAAACCTCGCCTATGAGCGGCACAGCACGCATCTGTTTATTTATACCAAAACCGAATACGAGGCGCTGTTCCGCCAGTGCGGTTTTTCCACGTTGACCAGCGTACCAGGCGTGATGGTGCTGATGGAAAACAGCGCCACGCGATTGAAACGCTATGCCGAATCGCTGAAAAAATTTCGTCATCCCGGGAACAAGATTGGCTGCATTGTGATGAACGCCAATCCCTTTACGAATGGTCACCGTTATCTGATTCAACAAGCTGCGGCACAGTGCGACTGGTTGCATCTGTTTTTAGTCAAAGAAGATTCTTCACGCTTCCCCTATGAAGACCGGCTGGATCTGGTGTTAAAAGGCACCGCCGATATTCCACGCCTGACTGTGCATCGCGGCTCCGAATACATCATCTCCCGCGCTACGTTCCCTTGCTACTTCATTAAAGAACAGAGCGTCATTAACCATTGTTACACCGAAATTGATTTGAAGATTTTCCGTCAGTACCTCGCTCCCGCGCTGGGTGTAACTCACCGCTTTGTCGGTACTGAACCCTTTTGTCGCGTTACCGCCCAGTACAACCAGGATATGCGCTACTGGCTGGAAACGCCGACTATCTCCGCACCGCCCATCGAACTGGTTGAAATTGAGCGGCTGCGTTACCAGGAGATGCCGATATCCGCTTCCCGGGTACGTCAACTGCTGGCGAAAAACGATCTCACGGCTATCGCGCCGCTGGTCCCTGCAGTCACGCTGCATTATTTGCAGAACCTGCTTGAGCACTCCCGCCAGGACGCGGCAGCTCGTCAAAAGACCCCCGCATGAGAAACAGGTGAAAAATGAAAATAAACCAGCCCGCCGTTGCAGGCACCCTTGAGTCTGGGGATGTGATGATACGCATCGCCCCACTCGATACGCAGGATATCGACCTGCAAATCAATAGCAGCGTTGAGAAACAGTTTGGCGATGCAATTCGCACCACCATTCTGGACGTTCTCGCCCGCTACAACGTGCGCGGCGTACAGCTGAATGTCGATGACAAAGGCGCACTGGACTGCATTTTACGTGCACGACTGGAAGCCCTGCTGGCACGCGCCAGCGGTATCCCGGCTCTGCCATGGGAGGATTGCCAATGATTTCCGCTTCGCTGCAACAACGTAAAACTCGCACCCGCCGCAGCATGTTGTTTGTGCCTGGTGCCAATGCCGCGATGGTCAGCAACTCCTTCATCTACCCGGCTGATGCCCTGATGTTTGACCTCGAAGACTCCGTAGCATTGCGTGAAAAAGACACCGCCCGCCGCATGGTTTACCACGCGCTGCAACATCCGCTGTATCGCGATATTGAAACCATTGTGCGTGTCAACGCGCTGGATTCCGAATGGGGTGTTAACGACCTGGAAGCCGTCGTTCGCGGTGGTGCGGACGTTGTGCGTCTGCCGAAAACCGATACCGCTCAGGATGTTCTGGATATCGAAAAAGAGATCCTGCGTATCGAAAAAGCCTGTGGTCGTGAACCCGGCAGCACCGGCCTGCTGGCGGCGATTGAATCTCCGCTGGGGATTACCCGCGCAGTGGAAATCGCTCACGCTTCCGAGCGTTTGATCGGTATCGCCCTCGGTGCAGAAGACTATGTGCGCAACCTGCGTACAGAACGCTCCCCGGAAGGAACTGAACTGCTGTTCGCACGCTGTTCCATTTTGCAGGCCGCGCGCTCTGCGGGTATTCAGGCGTTCGATACCGTCTATTCCGACGCTAACAACGAAGCCGGATTCCTGCAAGAAGCCGCCCACATCAAACAGCTGGGCTTTGACGGCAAATCGCTGATCAACCCGCGTCAGATTGATCTGCTGCACAACCTCTACGCACCGACCCAGAAAGAAGTGGATCACGCCCGCCGCGTCGTAGAAGCCGCTGAAGCCGCCGCTCGCGAAGGCCTCGGCGTGGTTTCCCTGAACGGCAAGATGGTGGACGGTCCGGTTATCGATCGCGCCCGTCTGGTGCTCTCCCGTGCAGAACTTTCCGGCATTCGCGAAGAATAAGGCAATCAAAATGACGCAGAAAATTGAACAATCTCAACGACAAGAACGGGTAGCGGCCTGGAATCGTCGCGCTGAATGCGATCTTGCCGCTTTCCAGAACTCGCCAAAGCAAACCTACCAGGCTGAAAAAGCGCGCGATCGCAAACTGTGCGCCAACCTGGAAGAAGCGATTCGTCGCTCTGGTTTACAGGACGGCATGACGGTTTCCTTCCATCACGCTTTCCGTGGCGGTGACCTGACCGTCAATATGGTGATGGACGTCATCGCGAAGATGGGCTTTAAAAACCTGACCCTGGCGTCCAGCTCCCTGAGTGATTGCCATGCGCCGCTGGTAGAACACATTCGCCAGGGCGTGGTTACCCGCATTTATACCTCCGGCCTGCGTGGTCCACTGGCGGAAGAGATCTCCCGTGGTCTGCTGGCAGAACCGGTGCAGATCCACTCTCACGGCGGTCGTGTGCATCTGGTACAGAGCGGCGAACTGAATATCGACGTGGCTTTCCTCGGCGTCCCGTCATGTGATGAATTCGGTAATGCCAACGGCTACACCGGTAAAGCCTGCTGCGGCTCCCTCGGCTATGCAATGGTTGATGCCGACAACGCAAAACAGGTCGTGATGCTTACCGAAGAACTGCTGCCTTATCCGCATAATCCGGCAAGCATTGAGCAAGATCAGGTTGATCTGATCGTCAAAGTTGATCGCGTTGGCGATGCTGCAAAAATCGGCGCTGGTGCGACCCGTATGACCACTAACCCGCGCGAACTGCTTATTGCCCGTAGCGCTGCGGATGTGATTGTCAACTCTGGCTACTTCAAAGAAGGTTTCTCTATGCAAACCGGTACCGGTGGCGCATCGCTGGCGGTAACCCGTTTCCTGGAAGACAAAATGCGTAGCCGCGATATTCGCGCCGACTTCGCCCTCGGCGGTATTACCGCGACGATGGTTGATCTGCACGAAAAAGGTCTGATCCGCAAACTGCTGGATGTGCAGAGCTTTGACAGCCACGCTGCGCAATCGCTGGCCCGTAACCCCAATCACATCGAAATCAGCGCCAACCAGTACGCTAACTGGGGTTCGAAAGGCGCATCGGTTGATCGTCTCGACGTGGTGGTACTGAGCGCGCTGGAAATTGACACCCAGTTCAACGTTAACGTGCTGACCGGCTCTGACGGCGTACTGCGTGGTGCTTCCGGTGGTCACTGCGATACCGCGATTGCCTCTGCGCTTTCCATCATCGTCGCGCCGCTGGTACGCGGTCGTATTCCGACTCTGGTGGATAACGTGCTGACCTGCATCACCCCAGGCTCCAGTGTCGATATTCTGGTCACAGACCACGGTATCGCAGTTAACCCGGCACGTCCGGAACTGGCAGAACGTCTGCAGGAATCGGGCATTAAAGTGGTTTCCATTGAGTGGCTGCGCGAACGTGCGCGTCTGCTGACCGGTGAACCACAGCCGATTGAATTCACCGACCGCGTCGTTGCCGTTGTGCGTTACCGCGATGGCTCGGTGATCGATGTTGTGCATCAGGTGAAGGAATAAGCCATGCTCCTGCTTCCTGAACTCGCCAGCCACCATGCGGTGTCAATTCCCGAGCTGCTCGTCAGCCGGGATGAAAGGCAAGCACGGCAACACGCCTGGCTCAAGCGCCATCCTTTTCCACTGGTCTCCTTTACCGTGGTTGCGCCTGGGCCGATTAAAGACAGCGAGGTCACACGCCGAATTTTTAATCATGGCGTGACCGCCTTGTGTGCCTTAGCCGCAAAACAGGGCTGGCAAATTCAGGAGCAGGCTGCACTGGTTTCCGCCAGCGGGCCGGAGGGCATGTTAAGCATTGCCGCCCCGGCTCGCGACCTCAAGCTCGCCACCATTGAGCTTGAACATAGTCATCCTCTCGGGCGGTTATGGGATATCGATGTCCTGACGCCCGAAGGCGAAATTCTCTCCCGCCGCGACTATTCACTGCCGCCTCGCCGCTGCCTGTTGTGCGCGCAAAGCGCAGCTGTTTGCGCGCGTGGAAAAACCCATCAACTGACCGATTTACTCAACCGCATGGAGGCACTGCTGAACGATGTCGATGCCTGCAACGTCAACTAAAACCACAAAGCTTGCGACGTCATTAATCGATGAGTACGCCCTGCTGGGCTGGCGCGCCATGCTGACTGAAGTCAATCTGTCACCGAAACCAGGCCTCGTGGATCGCATTAACTGCGGTGCGCACAAAGATATGGCGCTGGAAGATTTCCACCGCAGCGCGCTGGCGATTCAGGGCTGGTTACCCCGTTTCATTGAATTTGGTGCCTGTAGTGCAGAAATGGCACCGGAAGCGGTACTCCACGGATTACGCCCAATTGGTATGGCTTGCGAAGGTGATATGTTCCGCGCCACTGCGGGCGTAAACACGCATAAAGGCAGCATTTTTTCTTTAGGGCTGCTATGTGCGGCAATTGGCCGTTTGCTTCAGCTCAACCAGCCGGTAACGCCAACAACCGTTTGTTCTACGGCGGCAAGTTTCTGCCGTGGCCTGACCGATCGCGAACTGCGTAGCAATAATTCACAACTGACGGCAGGTCAACGGTTGTACCAGCAGCTTGGCCTTACCGGCGCACGCGGTGAAGCCGAAGCGGGTTATCCACTGGTGATCAACCACGCCTTGCCGCATTACCTCACTCTGCTGGATCAGGGGTTAGATCCTGAACTGGCATTGCTCGATACCTTGCTCCTACTGATGGCGATCAACGGCGATACCAACGTTGCATCGCGCGGTGGCGAGGGGGGCCTGCGCTGGCTACAGCGCGAGGCGCAAACATTATTGCAAAAAGGGGGCATTCGAACCCCCGCCGATCTCGATTATCTCCGGCAGTTCGACAGGGAGTGTATCGAACGAAATCTCAGTCCAGGCGGCAGTGCCGACCTGCTGATCCTTACCTGGTTTTTAGCACAGATTTAATTATTTAAGCACTTGATAAATTTTGAAATATTAATTTTCGGAGAACCCGTATGTCTTTAGCAAAAGATAATATATGGAAACTATTGGCCCCACTGGTGGTGATGGGCGTCATGTTTCTTATCCCTGTCCCCGACGGTATGCCGCCGCAGGCATGGCATTACTTCGCTGTGTTTGTGGCAATGATTGTCGGCATGATCCTCGAGCCAATTCCGGCAACAGCGATCAGTTTTATTGCGGTTACTATTTGCGTTATTGGCAGTAATTACCTGCTCTTTGATGCCAAAGAATTAGCTGACCCAGCGTTTAATGCGCAAAAACAGGCGCTGAAATGGGGTCTGGCTGGTTTTTCCAGCACCACGGTATGGCTGGTATTTGGCGCATTTATTTTTGCATTAGGGTATGAAGTTTCCGGGTTAGGTCGTCGCATTGCCCTTTTCCTGGTGAAATTCATGGGCAAACGCACGCTGACGTTGGGTTATGCGATTGTCATTATCGACATTCTGCTGGCACCGTTTACACCGTCCAACACCGCGCGTACCGGGGGTACGGTTTTTCCGGTCATTAAAAACCTGCCGCCGCTGTTTAAATCATTCCCGAACGATCCGTCCGCGCGTCGTATTGGCGGCTATTTGATGTGGATGATGGTCATTAGTACCAGTCTGAGTTCGTCCATGTTTGTCACCGGTGCGGCACCAAACGTGCTGGGTCTGGAGTTCGTCAGCAAAATTGCCGGTATCCAGATTAGCTGGTTGCAGTGGTTCCTCTGCTTCCTGCCGGTTGGGGTTATCTTGCTTATCATTGCGCCGTGGCTTTCCTACGTGCTGTACAAACCGGAAATCACACACAGTGAAGAAGTGGCAACCTGGGCGGGTGATGAACTAAAAACCATGGGTGCGCTGACACGCAGAGAGTGGACGCTGATTGGCCTTGTATTGCTCAGCTTAGGTTTGTGGGTATTTGGCAGTGAAGTCATTAATGCTACTGCGGTTGGTCTGCTGGCAGTTTCGCTAATGCTGGCCCTGCACGTTGTGCCGTGGAAAGACATTACCCGCTATAACAGCGCATGGAACACGCTGGTCAACCTGGCAACTCTGGTTGTGATGGCTAACGGCCTGACTCGTTCTGGTTTTA
The DNA here is from genome assembly GCF_022354085.1 of Shigella dysenteriae. NCBI lineage: Bacteria > Pseudomonadati > Pseudomonadota > Gammaproteobacteria > Enterobacterales > Enterobacteriaceae > Shigella > Shigella dysenteriae. Next base: position 1,392,449 of record NZ_CP055055.1, on the reverse strand, counting down.
TTGACTGGTTCGCCGGTACCATGAGTACGCACCTGGAAGGATTCTCACCAAACGCAACGGTGATTGTACTGGTTCTGGTGTTCTACTTTGCACACTACCTGTTTGCCAGCCTGTCTGCGCACACCGCAACCATGCTGCCGGTTATTCTGGCCGTCGGTAAAGGGATCCCGGGCGTACCAATGGAACAACTGTGTATCCTGCTGGTGCTGTCTATCGGTATCATGGGCTGTCTGACGCCGTATGCAACCGGTCCTGGGGTGATTATTTACGGCTGTGGCTATGTGAAATCAAAAGATTACTGGCGTCTTGGCGCAATCTTCGGGGTGATTTACATCTCTATGTTGCTGTTGGTTGGCTGGCCGATTCTCGCCATGTGGAACTAATACGTTCGCCAAACGCTGAATAAATCATCACGCCCGCCAGGTAAGCCCACCTGGCGGGCTTTTTTATGATTTAATAGATAGTATTCAGTGTATGTATGAGTTCCACACCCATTATGAAAGCATTCTGGCGTAACGCCGCGTTGCTCGCGGTTTCTCTGCTTCCCTTCTCTTCTGCCAACGCCGTAGCGTTGCAGGCAAAACAGTATGGCGATTTTGATCGCTATGTCCTGGCCCTCTCCTGGCAAACCGGATTTTGCCAGAGTCAACACGATCGAAATCGTAACGAACGAGATGAATGTCGCCTGCAAACCGAAACGACCAACAAAGCTGATTTTCTGACCGTACATGGTCTGTGGCCAGGATTGCCTAAATCGGTCGCTGCCCGTGGTGTTGATGAACGCCGCTGGATGCGCTTCGGTTGCGCTACTCGCCCAATCCCGAATCTACCAGAAGCGCGCGCCAGCCGGATGTGTTCATCGCCGGAAACCGGATTATCACTGGAAACGGCCGCTAAACTAAGTGAAGTCATGCCTGGAGCTGGCGGACGTTCCTGCCTGGAACGCTACGAATATGCCAAACACGGTGCCTGCTTTGGTTTTGATCCGGACGCATACTTCGGTACGATGGTACGCCTGAATCAAGAAATAAAAGAGAGCGAAGCCGGAAAATTCCTTGCGGATAATTACGGTAAAACAGTGAACCGCCGTGACTTTGACGCCGCCTTTGCCAAAAGCTGGGGAAAAGAGAACGTGAAAGCAGTTAAGCTAACGTGCCAGGGTAACCCTGCGTATTTGACTGAAATTCAGATCTCGATCAAAGCTGACGCCATCAACGCTCCGCTTTCTGCAAACTCATTCTTGCCACAACCTCACCCAGGCAACTGTGGCAAAACCTTTGTGATTGATAAAGCGGGTTATTAATCCTCTGATTTACAAAACACGCTAATTCGTCTTCCATAACCATGACGATTAAGAATTATACATAATGCGCTGCATTGAGGAATTCCCTGAATGTGACGCAAATCACTTCAAAGAGTGAGCAACAGTCAGTATCATCATGTGAGTTAAACCCTCGCCGCCTGACGGTGAGGGTTTTCTTTTGGGTATGTTTATCTGCGACACTCGCAGTACCGACGACATGGAGTAAAAATGTCCAGACCAACTATCATCATTAACGACCTGGATGCCGAACGCATCGATATTCTGCTGGAGCAACCCGCCTATGCTGGTTTGCCAATCGCCGACGCGTTAAACGCAGAGTTGGATCGCGCCCAAATGTGTTCGCCAGAAGAGATGCCACACGACGTGGTGACAATGAACAGCCGGGTTAAATTCCGCAATCTTAGCGATGGCGAAGTGCGTGTGCGCACGCTGGTGTATCCGGCAAAAATGACCGATAGCAATACTCAGCTTTCCGTTATGGCTCCGGTAGGTGCCGCACTGCTGGGGCTGCGCGTTGGCGATTCCATTCACTGGGAACTTCCGGGCGGCGTTGCAACCCACCTTGAAGTGCTGGAACTCGAATACCAGCCAGAAGCTGCTGGCGACTATCTGCTTTAATCCCATCTGCACAAGCGATAACTCGCTTTGCCCAGAGGATGCACTCGCATCCTCTTTACGCAAAATCAGCAATTTTTCCTGGTTCTCACTGTTCACTTTTGCTGCAAAATTATTCCGTTTCGTTTGTGGGAATAACCATGGCAGAAGCATTTTACATCCTGATAGGATTTCTGATTATGGCGGCGATTATCGTCATGGCTGTCCTTTACCTCGAAAACCACTCCTGACGATCATATTGTTCCCCCCGGCATCGCATTCACCAGACCTGAAACCGCCTTCTGCGCCGCCTCTGCGCTTTGTGCACCGGGTACCAGAATCACCTTACGGCACTCCTCTTCACGTTTTTCGAAAATCTCATATCCCCGGGCGGCCTCTTCAAACGGCATATAGTGGGTAACAATTTCTTCTGGTTTCAGTAATCCTTTCTCAATTAACGGTAATAATTCTCCCAGCCATGCGTGAACGTGGGTCTGTCCCATTTTAAACGTCAACCCTTTATCAAAGGCGTCGCCAAACAGGAAACCGTGAATAAATCCAGCGTAGACGCCCGGTACGCTAACAATGCCGCCACGCCTGACCGCCGCAATACACTGGCGCAACGCTTTACCGCTGCTGCCCTCCAGTTTCAGGTTAGTCAGCACCGTTTCCGTGGTGCTGCCTTTCGCTTCAAAACCGACGGCGTCTATTACTGCATCCACGCCCCGGTGACCTGCCGTTTGTTCAATAATTGACTGTGCCGGATCGCTATCTTCATCGAAATTAATCGGGATCGCGCCGTAGCGGTCAGCGGCGAAACGCAAGCGGTAGGGATGATGATCAACAACAAAAATCTGTTCCGCACCGAGCAACCGTGCACAGGCGATTGTCAACAATCCCACAGGACCGGCACCATAGACAGCAACGCTTGAACCTTGTTGGATCTGCGCATTTTTTGCTGCCTGCCATGCCGTTGGCAGAATATCAGAAAGGAAAAGGGCTTTATCATCTGAAAGCAAAGGCGGTACTTTAAACGGCCCCACATTCCCTTTAGGGACGCGGATATATTCCGCCTGCCCACCAGGAACGCCGCCATACAGGTGACTATAACCAAACAATGCCGCGGGTGCTGGTATCTGTTTTTTATTGAGCGCAGCGCCTTTACCCGCATTGGTATTTTCGCAGGCGGCATATTGCTGTAATCGACAGAAAAAACAGTCGCCACAAGCAATGACGAACGGAATTACCACCCGGTCGCCTTTTTGCAAATTTTTACGTCCTTCCCGGTTTCAACGACTTCCCCCATAAATTCATGACCAAAAATATCGCCATGTTTAACCTGGGGTATTTTGCCTCGATAAAGATGGAGGTCAGAGCCACAGATCGCCGTTGCCGTAATACGCAGAATAATATCATCTGCCTGTTCAATGCCCGGATCGGGAACATTTTCTACCTGAACGTGATGTGGGCCGTGATAAGTCAATGCCTTCATGCAACCTCCAGAGACAGTTCAAAAAAGAGTCAGTCTTTAAGGGTAGCTATCACAGCGGGAAAACGGGCGGTACCGCAGGTTTTGGGAGAATTCCTGGTGTTCAGTGAGAATATATTAATCACAGAAACCGTTCGTAAGGAAAAAGAACCAGACAAATATCAGGGATAAATATTATAATCATGGCGAATGATTTGTTCATGATTAACAGGGAGAAAGGGTTATGTATAAGACAATCATTATGCCAGTTGATGTATTTGAAATGGAATTGAGCGACAAAGCTGTTCGCCACGCTGAATTCCTCGCTCAGGATGACGGAGTTATTCATCTACTTCACGTACTACCCGGGTCAGCCAGCCTGAGCCTGCACCGTTTTGCCGCTGATGTGCGTCGTTTTGAAGAGCATCTGCAACATGAAGCAGAAGAACGTCTGCAAACGATGGTCAGCCACTTCACCATCGATCCTTCCCGCATTAAACAACATGTCCGTTTTGGTAGCGTGCGGGATGAAGTCAATGAGTTGGCAGAAGAACTGGGGGCTGATGTTGTAGTTATCGGTTCTCGCAACCCATCGATTTCGACCCATCTGTTAGGTTCTAACGCCTCGAGCGTGATCCGCCACGCCAATCTGCCGGTGCTGGTTGTGCGTTAATTGCCAGAATAAGTCTCCAGCCCTGCCCGGAGGCATCCCGGCAGGGCTTTTTAATGCCATAAAAAAGCCGCCAGGTTTGACCCCGGCGGCTAAGCAATTGCAGGTGAATCTTACTTCTTCTTATGCAGTTTTGGTGCGAATCAGGTAGTCAAAAGCACTCAGAGAGGCTTTGGCACCTTCGCCAGTGGCGATGATGATCTGCTTGTACGGAACCGTCGTACAGTCACCCGCTGCGAACACGCCTTTGACGTTGGTTTCGCATTTCGCATCAATGATAATCTCGCCCATGCGGTTACGTTCGACTGCGCCTTCCAGCCAGTTGGTGTTCGGCAGCAGACCAATCTGGACAAAAATACCGGCCAGTTCGATGTTGTGAATATCGCCGCTGACACGATCTCGATATTCCAGACCAACGACTTTGCTGCCGTCGCCTTTCACTTCCGTGGTTTGCGCATTCAGAATAATGTCGACGTTTTTCAGGCTGCGCAGTTTGTCCTGCAGAACCTGGTCGGCTTTCATTTCTGGCGCAAATTCCAGCAGCGTTACGTGCTCAACGATACCCGCCAGGTCGATTGCCGCTTCCACGCCGGAGTTACCGCCGCCGATAACCGCTACGCGTTTGCCTTTAAACAGCGGGCCGTCGCAGTGCGGGCAGTAGGTCACGCCTTTAGTGCGATACTGATCTTCGCCCGGAACGTTCATGTTGCGCCATTTTGCACCCGTCGCCACGATAATGCTGCGTGCTTTCAGTACCGCGCCAGAAGCTGTTTCAATCTGGTGTAGACCACCTTCAACCGCTGCCGGGATCAGTTTGCTGGCGCTCTGGCTGTCGATCACATCAACGTCGTATTCATCAACGTGAACTTTCAGTGCGCCTGCCAACTTCTGCCCTTCAGTCTTCGGTACAGAAATGTAGTTTTCGATATCAACGGTATCGAGGATCTGACCACCAAAACGTTCGCCCATCAGACCAGTACGGATGCCTTTACGTGCGGAGTAAATTGCTGCCGCTGCACCCGCCGGGCCGGAACCAACGATTAATACGTCATAAGCATCACGCTTGTTCAGCTCTTCTGCCGCACGTTTTTCCGCGCCAGTATCAATTTTGGCAACGATTTCAGTCAACGTCATGCGGCCCTGACCAAACTCTTTCCCGTTTACGAACACTGCCGGAACGCCCATCACGTTGCGATCGGTGATTTCGTTCTGGAAGGTGCCGCCGTCAATTGCAGTGTGCTTGATGCGCGGGTTCAATACGCTCATCAGGTTCAGCGCCTGCACCACGTCCGGGCAGTTATGGCAAGAGAGCGAGTAATAGGTTTCGAATTCAAAATCACCGTCAATATGGCGAATCTGCTCCAGCAGAGACTGCGCTTCTTTCGACGGATGACCACCGGTCCACAGTAACGCCAGTACCAGCGAGGTGAACTCGTGGCCCAGCGGGGAGCCTGCAAAACGTGGCCCCTGGTTGGAACCTGGGTTGGTGATCAGGAAAGACGGCTTACGCACCGGCAAGCTGTTATCTTCTTTAAAGGTGACTTTGTCTGACAGTTCTGCGATTTCAGCCAACAGTTCCTTGATTTCTGCCGATTTAGCGCTGTCATCCAGCGTGGCAATTAACTCAACAGGCTTGGTCAATTTCTCAAGGTAAGCCTTGAGTTGAGTTTTCATATTTGTGTCGAGCATGTTTATCTCCTGGGCTTTAAACATCATCATGCAAGCGGCCTCTGCGGCTACCTGGATGCAGCTTGCATCATGGTGCGGGGAAGAAAATCGGGTGCCGCAGCACCCGATTAATTACGCGATTGCGGAACTTAGATTTTACCAACCAGGTCCAGAGACGGAGCCAGAGTTGCTTCACCTTCTTTCCATTTAGCCGGGCAAACTTCACCTGGGTGAGAAGCTACGTACTGTGCTGCTTTGATTTTACGCAGCAGGTCAGACGCGTCACGGCCAATGCCTTCAGCGGTAACTTCGATTGCCTGGATGATACCCTGCGGGTCAACAACGAAGGTCGCACGGTCAGCCAGACCTTCATCTTCACGCATGTTGTCGAAGTTACGGGTCAGGGCGCCAGTCGGGTCGCCGATCATCGCATATTTGATTTTAGCGATGGTTTCAGAGCTGCTGTGCCATGCTTTGTGGGTGAAGTGAGTATCGGTAGATACTGCGTATACGTCTACGCCCAGTTTCTGCAGTTCTTCGTAGTGGTCAGCAACGTCACCCAGTTCGGTCGGGCATACGAAAGTAAAGTCAGCCGGGTAGAAGAAGAAGACGCTCCAGCGGCCTTCGGTATCTTTTTCGGTGATTTCGATGAATTCGCCGTTTTTGAATGCCTGGTTTTTAAAAGGTTTAATTTTGGTGTTAATCAAGGACATCTATACTTCCTCCGTGTTTTCGATGAGATGTAAGGTAACCAATTTTTGCCGATTCGGCTAATGCGTTTCCATTATCAAATCGATAAGTTTTACCTTACAACCTTCGTAAGACAACTTTGTGAACTTTGCACCGCCAGCGGCGATAAAAAGTAAAATGGCCCCCTTTCCAGGTGACCGTGTAATCTGAACTACCCTTTGGTATCTTCAGCGCCTGCCTGCAGGCTGAGGTGTTGCCCTTACAAATGCAACAACGACATGGATTACAACACCCTCATAAACAAAGGGCAATCACCTGATCTAAGCTCTTACCTATGACAATGATAGGTTATGCCTTTTACTCGACTTTTGCACTGACTGAAAAGGACAAATTAATGTTAAAAAAGATACTTTTACTGGCTCTGCTTCCTGCAATCGCCTTCGCAGAGGAACTTCCTGCTCCAGTAAAAGCGATTGAAAAACAGGGTATTACGATCATCAAAACGTTCGATGCCCCCGGAGGAATGAAAGGTTATCTCGGAAAGTATCAGGATATGGGCGTCACCATCTACCTGACTCCAGATGGTAAGCACGCTATCTCTGGTTACATGTACAACGAGAAAGGTGAAAACCTGAGTAACACACTTATCGAAAAAGAAATTTACGCACCAGCCGGACGCGAAATGTGGCAACGGATGGAACAATCCCACTGGCTCCTCGACGGTAAAAAAGACGCGCCGGTCATTGTCTACGTCTTCGCCGATCCGTTCTGCCCATATTGTAAACAGTTCTGGCAGCAGGCGCGCCCGTGGGTAGATTCTGGCAAAGTACAGTTGAGAACATTGTTGGTTGGGGTTATCAAACCAGAAAGTCCGGCGACAGCCGCGGCAATTCTTGCCTCCAAAGATCCCGCAAAAACCTGGCAAGAATATGAAGCCTCTGGTGGCAAGCTTAAGCTAAACGTGCCTGCAAACGTAAGTACAGAGCAAATGAAAGTGTTAAGCGACAACGAGAAACTCATGGACGATCTGGGGGCAAATGTCACTCCGGCTATCTATTACATGAGTAAGGAAAATACGCTGCAACAGGCCGTGGGGTTGCCCGATCAGAAAACGCTTAATATCATTATGGGAAATAAATAAAAGGTAATTCATGGATGGTTGAACTATATCCCTGCTTTTCAACCATCCTAAAAAAGCATGAATTGCTCGCTCTACCCTAAGTGGCTGTGCTATTTTAGAAAAACTTAATCCTGAGTTAAGCAAAAAAACATAATCAATAAAAATATATACGCAAAAAACATTGATTAAGTGAATATATCATGGAAGAAAAATATAACCGGAGTAGTGTATGACCAATCTCTACGACTTGAAAAAGTTCGACTTAAATCTTCTTGTCATATTTGAGTGTATTTACCAGCATTTAAGCATTAGCAAAGCTGCTGAATCACTATATATCACCCCATCAGCTGTGAGCCAGTCGTTACAACGCTTACGTGCGCAATTTAATGACCCTTTATTCATTCGCTCAGGAAAAGGTATCGCGCCGACGACAACAGGGTTAAATCTGCATCACCATCTTGAGAAAAATCTCAGAGGCCTTGAACAAACAATTAATATAGTCAATAAGTCCGAACTAAAGAAAAACTTTATTATTCACGGCCCTCAGCTCATTTCTTGCTCTAATAATAGTATGCTGATCCGCTGCCTACGGCAAGATTCCTCTGTCGAGATTGAGTGCCATGATATCCTCATGTCAGCAGAGAATGCTGAAGAACTGTTGGTTCACCGCAAAGCCGATCTGGTGATCACCCAAATGCCAGTGATCAGCCGTTCCGTCATTTGCATGCCATTGCATACGATTCGCAATACTCTAATTTGTAGTAATAGGCATCCACGAATTACTGACAATAGCACTTATGAACAAATTATGGCAGAAGAGTTCACCCAATTAATATCTAAATCAGCAGCGGTTGATGATATTCAAATGGAAATAGACGAGAGATTTATGAATCGCAAAATTTCATTTCGTGGTTCCTCTTTGCTGACAATCATTAATAGCATTGCAGTTACAGATTTACTGGGAATAGTCCCCTATGAACTTTATAACTCCCACCGTGACTTTCTTAATTTAAAAGAGATAAAACTAGAACATCCGTTACCTTCAATAAAGCTTTACATTTCCTATAATAAATCTTCTTTAAACAATCTGGTGTTCTCCCGATTTATTGACCGTCTAAATGAGTGTTTTTGATATATAACCTCAGACAGCGACTATAACTTTCACCTATTTATTCACAGCGCGAATGAAAAATAAAACACTCTGCTTTTCAGTGTTTACTTTATAATTAACAGTCTTATCTCACTGATCACCCTGTAACGTTCAGAGAGCGTCTTCAGATGTCTATTTATAAAATTCCTCTTCCGCTCAATATTCTGGAAGCTGCACGAGAGCGTATTACCTGGACACTCAACACCCTACCCCGCGTTTGTGTCTCATTTTCAGGCGGCAAAGACTCTGGTTTAATGCTGCATCTGACAGCCGAACTTGCCCGACAAATGGGCAAAAAAATCTGCGTTTTGTTTATCGACTGGGAGGCGCAATTCTCTTGCACCATTAACTATGTTCAGTCCCTGCGCGAGTTGTACACCGATGTCATCGAAGAGTTTTACTGGGTTGCGCTCCCGCTTACGACGCAAAATTCCCTTTCACAATACCAACCCGAATGGCAGTGCTGGGAACCTGATGTCGAATGGGTGCGTCAGCCCCCGCAAGATGCGATAACCGATCCTGACTTTTTCTGCTTTTACCAGCCAGGCATGACCTTCGAACAATTTGTACGTGAGTTTGCCGAATGGTTTTCACAAAAACGTCCGGCGGCGATGATGATCGGCATCCGTGCGGATGAGTCCTACAACCGTTTTGTCGCCATCGCCAGTTTAAATAAACAACGTTTTGCCGACGATAAACCCTGGACTACGGCCGCACCAGGCGGTCATAGCTGGTACATTTATCCCATTTACGACTGGAAAGTGGCTGATATCTGGACCTGGTATGCAAATCATCAAAGTCTCTGCAACCCACTGTATAACCTAATGTATCAGGCAGGCGTTCCTCTGCGTCATATGCGAATTTGCGAACCTTTTGGCCCGGAGCAACGACAAGGATTATGGCTCTATCACGTTATCGAACCGGATCGCTGGGCTGCTATGTGCGCACGAGTCAGCGGGGTAAAAAGTGGCGGCATTTACGTCGGACATGACAATCATTTCTATGGGCATCGGAAAATCCTCAAGCCAGAACATTTAGACTGGCAAGAATATGCATTATTGCTGCTCAATAGCATGCCGGAAAAAACAGCTGAGCATTACCGCAATAAAATCGCCATTTATTTGCACTGGTATCAGAAAAAAGGCATCGAGGTTCCACAAACCCAGCAAGGGGACATTGGCGCGAAAGATATCCCCTCCTGGCGGCGGATATGCAAAGTTTTACTCAATAACGATTACTGGTGTCGGGCATTATCATTTAGTCCTACGAAAGCGAAGAACTATCAGCGTTATAACGAACGGATAAAAGGAAAACGTCAGGAATGGGGGATACTATGCAACAACGATTAACGCAGGATTTAACGCAATTTCTCGCCAGCTTGCCGGAAGATGATCGCATCAAAGCGATTAATGAAATCCGCATGGCGATCCATCAGGTTAGCCCCTTTCGTGAAGAGCCAGTGGATTGCGTTCTGTGGGTTAAAAACAGCCAACTTATGCCTAATGATTACAACCCAAACAACGTGGCACCACCCGAAAAAAAACTGCTGAAAAAATCCATTGAAATAGATGGTTTTACCCAACCCATTGTGGTCACGCATACGGATAAAAATGCCCTGGAAATCGTGGATGGTTTTCACCGCCATGAAATTGGTAAAGGCTCATCATCATTAAAATTACGCTTAAAAGGTTATTTGCCGGTGACCTGTCTGGAAGGTACGCGTAATCAACGCATCGCCGCGACTATTCGTCATAATCGCGCTCGTGGACGCCATCAAATCACCGCCATGTCGGAAATCGTCCGTGAACTCAGCCAGTTGGGATGGGACGATAATAAAATTGGCAAAGAGCTGGGAATGGACAGCGACGAAGTGCTGCGCCTGAAGCAAATTAACGGTCTGCAAGAGCTGTTTGCCGACCGTCAATATTCCCGCGCCTGGACTGTCAAATAACTACAGCTGGCGCAGTCGTTCAGCTGCTGCCAGCAACGTCGATTCCTTCTTGGCAAAACAGAGACGAATCAGTTTATGTGGGAAGGGATCGGCGCAAAACACCGATAGCGGAATCGCCGCTACGCCGTGCTCCTGCGTCAGCCACTGGCAAAACTCAACATCATCCAGGGTAGAAACCTCGCTGTAATCCACCAGCAAAAAGTATGTGCCTTCGCAGGGTAGTATCTCCAGCCGACTCTCACTTAAGGCGTTCACCAGAATATCGCGCTTCTGGCGATAAAAGTCCGGTAACGCAAGATAATGCTCAGGTTCTGCACGTAGCATATCCGCAATTGCCAGCTGTGCCGGGGTATTTACCGAAAAGGTCAGATACTGATGTACCTTGCGAATTTCGGCACTGATGGGCGCTGGCGCTATGCAATAACCCACTTTCCAGCCGGTCATATGATAGGTCTTGCCAAACGATGACACCGCCACTGCCCGCTCACGCAGCTGCGGATGCGCCAGCACACTGGCATGGCCCTGTTGTGAAAAGTTGATGTGCTCGTAGACTTCATCGCTAATGACAAAAATCTCGTGCCCGGCGATCGCCTGCCACAAAGCGGCGAAATCAGCCTGCTGCCAGACAGTTGCACTGGGATTATGCGGAGTGTTGAGGATCACCAGTCTGGTGCGCTCGCTTAACAATGCGGCAAATTCCTGCCAGTCAACGCGAAAATGCGGTGGTTGCAGTGCCATACGCTTCACTATTCCCCCAGAAAGCGCGATGGCGGGGGCGTAACTGTCATAGCTGGGATCAAAACAAATCACTTCATCGCCATTGCGCACCAGTGCGGTAATCGCCGCGTATAACGCTTCCGTCGCCCCTGCCGTTACGGTGATATCGCTATCGGCATCTGGTTGATAGCCATACAAACGTTCCGTTTTCTGAGCAATCGCCTCGCGCAAGGCCTGCACGCCGGTCATGGGCGCGTATTGGTTTGCCCCCTGGGCAACGTGGTACGCCAGCCGCTCCTGTAAATAGCGCGGACCATCAAAATCAGGAAAGCCTTGCGACAGGTTAATCGCCTGGTGTTGCTGCGCCAGCGCGCTCATCTGGGTGAAAATAGTGGTGCCAAGTTGTGGAAGTTTGCTTTGTGGAATCAGAGGGTTATTTGTCATTTTTATTGTACCTGACGAAGTTGCGTGTTGAAGGCACTATAACACGATGCTAGTATTTGGCAATCAAGACGTTTAGATGTCTAAATAAAACAATAAGGACAACACAACATGCCTCACAATCCTATCCGCGTGGTCGTCGGCCCGGCTAACTACTATTCACATCCAGGAAGTTTCAATCACCTGCACGATTTTTTCACTGATGAAAAACTTTCTCGCGCGGTGTGGATCTACGGCGAACGCGCCATTACTGCGGCGCAAACCAAACTTCCGCCAGCGTTTGAACTGCCGGGGGCAAAGCATATTTTGTTTCGCGGTCATTGCAGCGAAAGCGATGTACAGCAACTGGCGGCTGAGTCCGGTGACGATCGCAGCGTGGTGATTGGCGTCGGCGGCGGCGCACTACTCGACACCGCGAAAGCCCTCGCCCGCCGTCTCGGTCTGCCATTTGTTGCCGTTCCGACGATCGCCGCTACCTGCGCCGCCTGGACACCGCTCTCCGTCTGGTATAACGATGCCGGACAGGCGCTGCATTATGAGATTTTCGACGACGCCAATTTTATGGTGCTGGTGGAACCGGAGATTATCCTCAATGCGCCGCAACAATATCTGCTGGCGGGGATCGGTGATACGCTGGCGAAATGGTATGAAGCGGTGGTGCTGGCTCCGCAACCAGAAACGTTGCCGCTAACCGTGCGGCTGGGAATCAATAATGCGCAGGCCATTCGTGACGTCTTGTTAAACAGTAGCGAACAGGCGCTGAGCGATCAGCAAAATCAACAGTTAACGCAATCATTTTGCGATGTGGTGGATGCTATTATTGCTGGTGGTGGGATGGTCGGTGGTCTGGGCGATCGTTTTACGCGTGTGGCGGCGGCTCATGCCGTGCATAACGGTCTGACCGTGCTGCCGCAAACCGAGAAGTTTCTTCACGGCACCAAAGTCGCTTACGGAATTCTGGTGCAAAGCGCCTTGCTCGGTCAGGATGATGTGCTGGCGCAATTAACCGGGGCATATCAGCGTTTTCATCTGCCGACTACGCTGGCGGAGCTGGAAGTGGATATCAATAATCAGGCGGAGATCGACAAAGTGATTGCCCACACCTTGCGCCCGGTGGAGTCCATTCATTACCTGCCAGTCACGCTGACACCAGATACGTTGCGTGCAGCGTTCGAAAAAGTGGAATCGTTTAAAGCCTGACGTGCAAATTTAGCAGCAGCGCGCGCCGCCTTTTCCACCGTAGCGCGCGTCCTGCCGCTCACGGAAAAACTCTTCGTAGGTCATCGGCGTTTGATCGGGATGGTTAACCCGCATATGTTCGACATAGTTGTCGTAATCAGGCATACCAATCATCAGCTTCGCCGCCTGACCTAAATATTTTCCGGCTTTTGCCAGTGAATCAAACATCAATACCTCCGGTAATCAGGTTGCTGAAAGAGTGCATTAATAGCTATCAACGCGCTCGGTCAGTCCCCTCGCCCCATCGGGGAGAGGGTTAGGGTGAGGGGGAACCCTCGGCACTATGCCAACATTCGCCAACATCCCCCCTCACTCTGACTTTAGTGCGCGCCTTTCGCCTGCGCTACGATCTCCTCAACATTTTCCGGCATCGGCTCATACGGCGTTTCTTTCGCCGTTGGCTTCGGATCTTTCAATGCCGCAAGTGCCGTCTTAATCGAGAACAGTGCCAGAACCACCACGACCACCATAAAGAAGATGGTTAACCCGGCATCCAGACGGTTGTTGAACACCAGTTGCGCCAGCTGTGACTCAGTATACTGCGACGGAATATTGCCGCTGTCGATCATTGCCTGGAACTTGTTAGCAATGGCCAGGAAGCCGACTTTCGCATCCGGGCTAAACGCTTTCTGCCAGCCAGCGGTCAGGGTACAAATCAGCAGCCAGGCCGTTGGTACCAGCGCCACCCAGGCGTAACGTTGACGTTTCATTTTGAACAGCACCACGGCACAGAGCATCAGCGCCATCCCTGCCAGCATCTGGTTGGCAATACCAAACAGCGGCCACAGAGTGTTAATACCACCCAGCGGATCGACCACACCCTGATGCAGGAAGTAGCCCCACGCCAGTACGCACAGCGCCGTTGCCAGCAGGTTAGCAGGCAGTGAATCGGTCCGTTTCAGGCCCGGAGAAACCACGCCCAGCAGATCCTGCAACATAAAGCGCGCAGCACGCGTACCTGCATCCACCGCCGTCAGAATAAACAATGCTTCAAACAAAATGGCGAAGTGATACCAGAACGCCACATCCATCATGCCGCCCAGCGCGCCGTGCAGAATGTAGGCCATCCCCACCGCCAGCGTCGGCGCACCGCCCGCACGGGAAATGATCGACTGTTCACCCACTTCGCTGGCAATCTGGTTTAGCGTATCCGGGGTAATCGCAAAGCCCCAGCTACTCACCACTTGCGCGGCAGAAGCGACCACATCCGCCGTCCCTGCCGGAGCCAGCACCGCCATCGGGCTGTTCATGGCGAAGTACACGCCCGGATCGATGATACAGGCGGAAACCAGTGCCATAATCGCCACGAAGGATTCCATTAACATTCCACCGTAGCCGATAAAGCACGCCTGCCCTTCGTTCGCCAGCATCTTCGGCGTGGTGCCGGAAGAGATCAGCGCATGGAAGCCAGACACCGCGCCACAGGCGATGGTGATAAACAGGAACGGGAACAGGTTACCGGTCCATACCGGGCCAGTGCCATCGACAAATTTGGTCAGCGCAGGCATGGTCAGCGTCGGGCGCATAATCAAAATGCCTACCGCCAGACCGACGATAGTCCCGATTTTCAGGAAGGTAGAGAGGTAGTCACGCGGGGCCAGCAGCAACCACACCGGCAGCACCGCCGCCACAAAACCGTAACCCACCAGCATCCAGGTCAGCTGCACGCCGGTAAAGTCAAAGTACGGTGCCCAGGTCGGACTTTCTGCCACCCAGCCGCCAGAGATAATGGCGAAAATCAGGAATACCAGACCGATGACCGACACTTCACCAATACGCCCCGGACGCAGATAGCGCAGGTAGATCCCCATAAACAGCGCCAGCGGAATGGTGAACGCAACGGTATACGTTCCCCACGGGCTATGAGTCAGGGCTTTCACCACGATCATCGCCAGCACGGCAAGGATAATGACCATGATCATAAAGCAGGCCACCAGCGCAATCACCCCGGCAGTTGGCCCCATCTCTTCTTTGACCAGCTCACCCAGCGATCGACCGTCACGGCGCGTAGAAACAAACAGCACCATGAAATCCTGCACCGCACCGGCGAGAACCACCCCGGCGAGCAGCCAGATCATCCCTGGCAGGTAACCCATTTGCGCCGCCAGTACCGGCCCCACCAGCGGGCCTGCTCCGGCAATGGCCGCAAAATGGTGACCGAACAGCACTTTCTTGTCCGTCGGCACATAGTCCAGCCCGTCGTTATGGCGCACCGCTGGCGTCATACGCGTCGGGTCAACCGCCAGCACATTTTTGGCGATATACAGACCATAGAAACGGTAAGCGATCAGATAGATACAGACCGACGCCACCACAATCCACAGCGCGTTGATCTGTTCCCCACGATTTAAAGCAATGTATCCCAGAGCAAATGCTCCCATTACAGAGAGCACTGTCCAGACGAGGTATTTCCCTGATTTGTTCATAGTTGTTATCCGTGTGCGTGTCCATAGAGATGTTACATTTTGTTTCTATAACATCTTTGTACGATTTAACAACACAGCAACCATGTAAATCGGAGTTGAAACCAATATTTAACTTAACAATGTTAACTCGATCACTCCGTTAACCGAGTTTTCCTGCAATCTCATATAATTCTGTCGGGTTCATCCCAAAACTGCCGTACCCAGCCGACAAGTGCAGCAACGCCGCCCCTGTTCATCGAAAACGACGATTTCCCAGCTCTGATTTTGCCGCCCAAGATGCAGCGGCTGGCAGACGCCGCGTACCTTGCCTTCAGACACCGGGCGATGATGTGTGGCGTTAAGTTCCGTGCCCACCACACACTGCCCGTCGCGGGTCATCATAAATCCGGCCATCGATCCCAGCGTTTCAGCCAGCGCCGCCGACGCGCCGCCATGCAGCAGGCCAAACGGCTGATGAGTACGGGTATCAACCGGCATTTCGGCTTCCAGCACATCATCGCCCAGACGGGTATACACAATTCCCAGATGCGCCACCATTGTGTTATCGCTGGTGGCGTTCAGTTCGTCGAGCGTTAAATGGCGTTTCCAGATCATGCTTATGCCCCCAGCGTTGAGCCGCCATCGACCACAATATCCTGTAGGGTGATATGGCTGGCGAGGTCAGAGGCGAGGAACAAAATCGTGTTGGCGATCTCTTGTGGACGGGCGATTTTCCCCAGCGGAATGCCGAGTTTAAACTGCTCGCCAAAGCCGCGAATACGCTGTTCTTCGGCGTCATCGCTCACCCACAGCGTGCGTTGCATATCGGTATCGGTGGAACCCGGCGAAACCACATTACAGCGCACGCCGCTACCCGCCAGTTCCAGCCCGACGCTCAACGCCAGGCTTTTCAGCGCCGCTTTCGATGCGCCATAAGCACTCATACCAATACGCGGCGTGTGTGCGGCGTCGGACGCCACAGTGACAATCGCCCCGCCCCGCTGACGGCGAAACTGGTTCATGGTTTGCTGGAACAGGTTAAACGCACCGCCGACGTTAACCGCAAAAGTCTGCTGCCAGTCCTCCTTACTGAGCTGATCGGTCGCGCCCATGCGCAAAATTCCCGCCGCATTGACCAGCACGTCCAGTCGCTCCGTTTCAGCTAACAGTCGCTGACATACCTGCGCCACCTGCGCAGCATCGGCAACATCCATTACTTCGGTCGCAAAGGGATATTGCTCCTGAGCGAACGCTTGATCAAAACCTGTAACTTTCGCTCCCGCTTCAACAAACGCCAGCGCCGTGGCGTAGCCGATACCTTTCCCCGCGCCGGTTACCCAGACATTTTTACCGCTGAAATCCATTATTTCACCTCGCGGGAGAGTAGCTTCCACCAGGCGTCGATGGTCGGGTTTTTCGCCAACATGACAAAGTCGATATCGCCATGCACTTTGCGCCAGCGCGCCGCCAGCGCCATCATGCGCACCGAATCCAGACCGTAGTCGATCAGGTTGTCGTCATCGAACGGTTCATCGGACTCGTCCAGCAACGGCAGGATCACCTCACGCAGCGCCGCTTTGCTGGCGGGGATAGGTGCTGGCAGTAATTCTTCGGTCATCACCACCCGGCCAGAACGTCCGGCCACATATTTCAGCGACATCAAATGCTCGTCACGGCTGAAATCGGCCAGCGCATCCGCCACCATAAACGGTTTAATATCGCGCATAAATGCGTCGGTTGCGGTGGTCATACAGCCAATGTGGGCATATACCCCTGTAATAATCAGCTGGTTACGTCCACTCTCTTTGAGCATTTGCTCCAGCGGAGAACGATGAAACGCGCTGTAGCGCCACTTCACCAGCACCGTGTCGTCGGCATCTGGCGTCAGGCGATCCACCACCTTTTGCTGTTCCGGCGAGCGGGTCAGGCCCGGCCCCCACATATCATTCAACAGCGCCCGATCTTCATCGCTCTGCTCTTTCGGCTGGGCGGTGTAATAAACCGGGATATTGTGCTGTTTGCAGTAGTCGCGCAGCGCAGCAATATTCGCGATCACCTGCGCCATCATCGGGCAGTTCTCACCCCAGAAGCTGACAAAATAGTCCTGCATATCATGGATTAACAACGCGGCACGTTGCGGTTCAAAGGCCCAGTCGACTTTATTCTTAGGGATATCGTGAGACTCCGGCAGTGCGTAAGCCTGTAATTTTGGAATAGCCATCGTGTTCTCTCCTTCAGGCTGACGCGCGTGACGCCAGCCACTGACGTAATTGTTTTTTATCGACTTTCCCGACCGCCGTCAGCGGAAGTGAATCCACACACTCCACGCGATCCGGTAATTTAAATTCGGCAATACCCTGTTCACGCAGGAAACGACGCACCTGCACCGCGCGCAGCGGCTCTTTTACCACCAGATAAGCACAGCTTTTTTCGCCCATCAGCTCATCTTCCATACTGACCAGTGCGGCGTAGATCACCGCCGGATGGCGCAGCAACAGGTTTTCGATCTCTTCGGCAGCGATCTTCTCGCCGCCACGGTTGATCTGATCTTTCTCGCGCCCCTGCACGGTGATGTAACCCTCTGGATCAATAGAGATCAGATCGCCGGAACAGTAAAAACCGTTGGCATCAAAGGCGCTGGCATTGTGCTGCGGGCTTTTGTAATAGCCACGGAAGGTGTACGGCCCGCGCGTCATCAGGCGTCCGACTTCCCCTTGCGGCAGTGGATTTCCTTCGGCATCGGCAACCCATACTTCATCGTCCGGACACATTGGGTAACCCTGGGTATGGATAATTTTCTCCGCGCTATCATCAAGACGGGTATAGTTCACCAGCCCTTCCGCCATGCCAAACACCTGCTGCAACTGGCAGCCAATCTCAGAGGGAATACGGGCCGCAAGCGTGGCAGAAAGACGTGCGCCGCCGACCTGTAACAGTTTCAGCGAGGCAAGCTGCGCCCGGCTTTCGCCTTCGGTCAGCGCTTGCAACCACAGGCTGACTGCCGGCGGCACCAGCGCGGTAACGTTAACCTGATGTTTTGTAATCAATGGAAAGCAGAGCGTGGCGCTGGGATCGGCCGCCAGAACAACCGTTCCTCCGGCAAGAAAGACGCCCAGCGATCCCGGCGAACTCATGGCGTAGTTATGAGCCGCCGGGATCGCGCACAGGTAGCGCGTCTGTTGTGTGAACTGACAAATCTCGACGCTACGACGCACGCTGTAGTAGTAGTCGTTATGAGTGCGCGGGATCAGTTTCGGTGTGCCGGTGGTGCCGCCGGAAAGCTGGAAATAGGCCACTTCATCAGCAGGTGACGGCGTGGCAGTAAAATCCTCAGCCGGATGGTTAATCGCATCCTGCAAGTTATGCTCACCGCTGTCGTTGAGCAGATGCACCACGCGAATGGAGGAATGTTCTGTGACGAAAGTATTGAGGAAATCATCCCCGCTAAACAGCGCATGTTGGCGATCGGCAATCAGTAACGCCGGTTCAATCTGGCTGGCATAGGCGTTCAGTTCACTACGCTGATGGCTGAACAGCGCCAGCACCGGCGCAACGCCCAGTTTCAGCAGCGCGAAAAAGGTAATGTAAAGTTCAGCGACGTTACCCAGTTGTACCAGCGCGGTTTCACCAGGTTTAATGCCCTGACGGCGCAAACTACACGCGAGGTTATCCGCCGCCTGATTCAGCTCCCGATAACTCAACTGCCGCTCGCCGTCGATAACCGCGATGCTATCGCTCGCGGCGTGGCGGGTCAGAATGTCAGTCAGTGGCAAATCCTGCCAGTAGCCTTTTTCCCGATAGCGACGGGCAAACTCTTCCGGCCAGCGGGTAAATGGAATGCTCATCCTCGCTCCTTAATGCAATCCAAAAACGTTCAACATGGTAGAAAGTTTGACGCCGGTTTCGCGCCACTCACCCAACGGTGACGACGCAGGTACAATCCCCGCTCCGGCAAACAGACGCACCTGATTTTCCCGCAGCTTCGCGCAGCGGATGGTCACCACCCATTCGCCGTTACCTTCGCTGTCACACCAACCCACAATGCCGCCAAACAGCTCGCGGTCGAACGGTTCCAGTTCAGCAATAACCTGGGTCGCGGCCTGATGCGGGAAACCGCTCAGCGCGGGGGTCGGATGCAGCAGACAGGCCAGAGTCAGTGCGTTTTCTTGCGAATTCGCTTTACCTTCAAAGGGAGTTGCGAGATGCCACAGCGTCGGCGTGGTAATCAATTGTGGAGAGGAGGGAACGTGTAACTCACTACTGCGTTCGCGCAGTACCTCTTTCATCGCCTGAGTCACCAATTCATGTTCATGGCGATCTTTTTCTGACGCCAGCAGACGATTACCCGCTTCGCGATCGAGCACTTCATCCGGCTGACGACGCGCGGAACCGGCTAACGGAATGGAGCCAAAACGCTCGCCGTCTTTACGTAGCAGCAGTTCCGGGCTGGCCCCCAGCAGGACGCCACCATCAGCCAGCGGGACATGGAAGTTGTAACTAACCGGGTTTTGCGCAATCAACCGTTCCAGCAATACGCCACTATCAATGGCGGCGTCAGTGGTGATATCAATCAACCGTGACAACACCACTTTGTCGACCTGCGGCGTGGCGGTAAGTGCGGCGGCGCGGGCAACCATCTGTTCAAACGTGGTTTGCTCCGGAATTGCCTGGCGTTCCACCACATTCAGCAACTGGCTGCGGGTGAAACGGCGTGCGGAAGTTTGTTTTTCCTGACGGGAGAACGACTGCCAGGATTCGGGAATATACAGCGACGAAGGCTGACGTGGATCGAAGGGAATCGCCCCAACCATCACCGGATTTTTGATGCCCTGCGCTTTGGCATCGGCAAACAGCGCGGCGAGTTTTTGCTGGAAGGGACTGTCGGGCGAATCCCCGTTCACAGCCGGTTCATCGAAGCGGGCGAAACATCCTGACGTCGTAAAACTGCGGTACGGCGACATAAAGAAAAAGCGATTGGGCGCAAGTGTTGCCATGGTCTGCTGTACTTCCTCAGCCAGTGACGTATCCATATCATCCTCCACAAAATGATAAAGGCTTTAATAATGATTATCATTTATATTTTCGGTCGCTAACCTAAAAGCAAACGCGCACTATGTCAACTCTTGAGGTAACGCAATCTGCAACTCGGGGTTGCATCTGGTTGTGGTTACAATGAAAATGAGAAGCATTAACTTCATTGATAACAGGAAGCTGATTTGTGAGACTCGCCCCGCTCTACCGCAACGCCCTTCTATTAACAGGACTTTTGCTTTCAGGAATATCCGCAGTTCAGGCCGCCGACTGGCCGCGTCAGATTACTGACAGCCGTGGCACTCATACCCTGGAAAGCCAGCCGCAGCGTATTGTTTCCACCAGCGTCACCCTGACCGGCTCACTGCTGGCGATTGATGCTCCGGTGATCGCCAGCGGCGCGACCACGCCAAATAACCGCGTAGCGGATGACCAGGGCTTTTTACGCCAGTGGAGCAAGGTGGCGAAAGAACGCAAACTACAACGGCTCTATATCGGCGAACCGAGCGCCGAAGCCGTTGCCGCGCAAATGCCGGATCTGATTTTAATTAGCGCAACTGGCGGGGATTCGGCGCTGGCGCTGTATGATCAGCTTTCCACCATCGCCCCGACATTAATCATCAATTACGACGACAAAAGCTGGCAGGCGCTGTTAACGCAACTTGGCGAAATTACCGGGCATGAGAAACAAGCGGCAGAGCGGATTGCGCAGTTTGATAAGCAACTGGCGGCGGCGAAAGAGCAAATCAAATTACCGCCGCAGCCGGTCACTGCCATTGTCTATACTGCCGCTGCACACAGTGCCAATCTCTGGACGCCGGAATCAGCACAAGGGCAGATGCTGGAACAACTCGGCTTTACGCTGGCGAAGTTACCCGCAGGGTTAAATGCCAGCCAAAGCCAGGGTAAACGCCATGACATCATTCAGCTTGGTGGGGAAAATCTGGCTGCTGGGTTAAACGGTGAATCGCTATTTCTGTTCGCTGGTGATCAGAAAGATGCCGATGCGATTTATGCCAATCCACTGCTCGCGCACCTGCCCGCAGTACAAAACAAGCAGGTTTATGCGCTGGGAACCGAGACGTTCCGCCTGGATTACTACAGCGCCATGCAAGTGCTGGAACGACTTAAGGCGCTGTTTTAAGCATTAACTGTCAGACGCTGTCACCTGCGGCGGCGTCTGGCGAAAACGTCGCAACTCCACCAGCACCAGCAATAACAACACGCCGATAATCAACAAACCAAAACCGCTCGCGCTCGCGGAAGCAACCGGTGTCATCATCGCGCCCAAACCGCCCAGCAGCGCCGCGCCTATGGCATCGCCCGTCACGTTTTGCGCCGTCCACAAACCGTTAATCCGCCCTAACATCGCTTCCGGGGTTTGCGTTTGCAGCATTGTATATTGCAGCAACGAACTAACCGCACTCAGCCAGCCGAACAGCGCCAGACAAACCACGCCTAAAATCCACATCGGCATCAGGCCAAACAGACCAATGGCGAGGAACGATCCCAGCGTGGAGAGCAGCATCAATAACCCTGGTCGCGCGCTATGCGCCAGCTTCCCGCTGGTTAACGCGCCAATAGCCGCGCCGAGTGGGATCGCCGCGTAGAGAAAACCAATCTGTGCCGCTGACATCTGCCAGTTGTCAGCCAGCGCCGGATACAGTACCCGCACCGCGCTCGCCATCGTCAATAAACCACCCAGCAGCGCAATCCCTCCTACCAGCGGGCTGGCGAGCAGAAAACGAAATCCTGCCAGTAATGATTTCAACGGATGCTCACGCGGCTGCGGTGGCGGTGGCAGTGCCGGAAGGCTTAACAACGGTAGCAAGGTAATAAACGTGCCCGCCGCCGCCAGCCCGTAGTTCCAGGCCACACCGCCAGTCGCCAGCAGTAAACCGCCAATCATGGGCGAAATCACCGACCCCAGACGCACGGTCAACATGGTGATCGCCCCGGCCTGCATTAAGTTTTCACGCCCTACCAGTGCTGGTGTCGCCGCCAATAGCGCCGTAACGCCAAGCGATGCGAAAAAACCATCCCATAAACCAAGTAAATAGATTGCCAGCAATGACGGCTCCGGCAGCAGCGCGTTCAGGCACAGTCCAATGAAGCCAATGCCACAGGTGCCGCGCGCCAGCAAAATCACTTTTTTGCGCTCATAGCGATCCGCCAGCACACCGCCGACCATCAGGCCAACAAACATCGCGCCGCCGGTCAGCGTCACCGAAAGCCCCACCTGCCAGGTGGAATGTGTCATCATCTGGATCTGCACCGGCACCGCGACGCCGAGCAAACCCAGAGAAACAATAGAGATGAAACGAGCGAGGAATACTGCGCGAAACGCCGGGTGCGTTTTCAACAGGCTGAGGTTAAGCAGCCAGGATTGTTTATTCATTACAATGCCTTGCCATCAAATATTTTAAATACCTATTCTTAGGCTGCACATGCTAACATATCCAAATAAGATCGATAACGATAATTAATTTCATTATCATGGAAGTTCGTATGTCTGGTTCTGTTGCCGTGACACGCGCCATTGCCGTGCCCGGATTGCTGTTATTACTGATTATCGCGACGGCATTAAGTCTGCTCATTGGGGCAAAATCACTCCCCGCTTCCGTAGTGCTGGAGGCCTTCTCCGGCACCTGCCAGAGCGCCGACTGCACCATCGTGCTCGACGCGCGGCTGCCGCGTACCCTTGCCGGTTTACTGGCAGGCGGCGCGCTTGGCCTTGCCGGGGCGTTAATGCAAACCCTCACCCGAAACCCACTTGCCGACCCCGGCTTGCTTGGCGTGAACGCCGGAGCCAGCTTTGCCATTGTGCTGGGTGCGGCGCTGTTTGGTTACTCTTCCGCACAGGAACAACTGGCGATGGCCTTCGCCGGGGCGCTGGTGGCCTCGTTGATTGTTGCCTTTACCGGCAGCCAGGGCGGCGGGCAGTTAAGTCCGGTGCGTTTAACCCTGGCGGGCGTAGCGCTGGCGGCGGTGCTGGAAGGGCTGACCAGCGGCATAGCCCTGCTTAATCCTGACGTCTACGATCAACTGCGTTTCTGGCAAGCCGGTTCGCTGGATATTCGCAATCTACATACCTTAAAGGTGGTGCTGATCCCGGTGCTGATCGCCGGAGCAACTGCGCTATTACTGAGTCGCGCGCTGAACAGTTTGAGCCTCGGCAGTGACACCGCGACGGCGCTGGGCAGTCGCGTGGCGCGCACACAGTTGATTGGTCTGCTGGCGATTACCGTGCTTTGTGGTAGTGCGACGGCGGTAGTTGGCCCGATTGCCTTTATTGGCCTGATGATGCCGCATATGGCGCGTTGGCTGGTGGGTGCCGATCATCGCTGGTCGCTGCCCGTCACGCTACTTGCTACCCCTGCCCTGCTGCTGTTTGCCGATATCATCGGGCGGGTGATTGTGCCCGGCGAACTGCGCGTTTCTGTGGTCAGTGCGTTTATTGGTGCACCGGTGCTGATCTTCCTCGTGCGACGTAAAACGCGAGGTGGTGCATGATTTACGTCTCTCGCCGATTACTCATCACCTGTTTGCTGCTGGTTTCCGCCTGTGTGGTTGCAGGTATCTGGGGATTACGCAGCGGTGCCGTCACGCTGGAAACCTCGCAGGTATTCGCCGCGCTGATGGGCGATGCGCCGCGAAGTATGACGATGGTGGTCACCGAATGGCGTTTACCACGCGTGCTGATGGCGCTGTTGATTGGCTCGGCACTGGGCGTCAGCGGCGCGATTTTTCAGTCGCTGATGCGTAACCCGCTCGGCAGCCCTGACGTAATGGGCTTTAACACCGGGGCGTGGAGCGGCGTGCTGGTGGCGATGGTGCTGTTTGGTCAGGACCTGACGGCTATCGCGCTGGCAGCAATGGTGGGCGGCATTATCACTTCGCTGTTGGTCTGGCTGCTCGCCTGGCGTAACGGTATCGACACCTTTCGGTTGATTATTATCGGTATCGGCGTTCGCGCCATGCTGGTGGCCTTTAATACCTGGCTGTTGCTGAAAGCGTCTTTAGAAACGGCGCTAACAGCAGGTTTGTGGAATGCCGGATCGCTCAACGGCCTGACGTGGGCAAAAACCTCGCCTTCCGCACCCATCATTATATTGATGCTAATTGCCGCCGCCTTACTGGTACGCCGGATGCGCTTGCTGGAAATGGGCGATGATACCGCGTGTGCGCTGGGCGTCAGCGTCGAACGTTCGCGTCTGTTAATGATGCTGGTTGCAGTGGTGCTTACCGCTGCGGCAACAGCGCTTGCCGGGCCGATTTCCTTTATTGCTTTAGTCGCGCCGCACATTGCCCGACGCATTAGCGGCACCGCTCGCTGGGGGCTAACCCAGGCGGCGCTGTGCGGGGCGTTGTTACTGCTGGCGGCCGATCTTTGCGCTCAGCAACTGTTTATGCCATATCAACTTCCGGTTGGCGTCGTTACCGTCAGCCTCGGCGGTATTTACCTTATCGTCTTGTTAATTCAGGAGTCTCGCAAAAAATGACCGAATCAGTAGCCCGTTTGCGCGGCGAACAGTTAACCCTCGGATATGGCAAATATACCGTTGCGGAAAATCTGACTGTAGAAATACCTGATGGTCACTTCACGGCAATTATCGGGCCAAATGGCTGCGGTAAATCCACGTTACTGCGTACCTTAAGCCGCCTGATGACGCCTGCTCATGGGCATGTCTGGCTGGATGGCGAGCACATTCAACATTACGCCAGTAAAGAGGTTGCACGCCGGATTGGTCTGTTGGCGCAGAATGCTACCACGCCGGGAGATATCACCGTGCAGGAGCTGGTGGCGCGTGGACGTTACCCGCATCAACCGCTGTTTACCCGCTGGCGCAAAGAGGATGAAGAAGCGGTAACGAAAGCGATGCAGGCCACGGGAATAACTCATCTGGCAGATCAAAGCGTGGATACCCTTTCCGGTGGGCAACGCCAGCGAGCGTGGATCGCGATGGTGCTGGCCCAGGAAACGGCAATTATGCTGCTCGACGAACCCACGACCTGGCTGGATATCAGTCATCAGATTGATTTGCTGGAACTGTTAAGCGAACTGAACCGCGAGAAAGGCTATACCCTGGCGGCGGTGCTGCACGATCTTAATCAGGCCTGTCGTTACGCCAGCCATTTGATTGCATTGCGAGAAGGGAAAATTGTTGCTCAGGGAGCGCCTAAGGAGATTGTCACTGCTGAACTGATTGAGCGCATTTATGGTCTCCGCTGCATGATCATTGACGATCCGGTAGCCGGAACGCCGCTCGTGGTGCCGCTCGGACGAACGGCACCTTCAACCGCAAATAGTTAAACTAAGTGGTCTGCCATCATGGCATCCTGTTTTCTGGATGCCATCGCATAGCGCAATAACACGCTACCACAAGCCACCATCCCGCCGATCAGCGCGGAAAGGATCACAATAATCGCCTTACCCGGACCGTCTTTTTTCACTGGCAATGACGGGCTTAACTGATATTTAAACGGCGTAAAATTCACATCGTTGATATTTGCTTTTGTTAACTGCTCAACAAGATACTGACGATTACGTAATTCACCGTTCAGTTCCGCAACGTCAGTGACCGCTTTTTCAATTTCCAGTTTGCGTTCAATACCGTCTGCGCCGAGAGAAATAGAGAAATCGGGGTCATCTTTAACGGCCTGACCATTACTGTAAACGGGCTTTTTAATTCCTGCCGCGTTGGCAATGTCGAGTGAATAATTGAGGCGCTGAATGTTTGCATCAAGTTGATTTTTCATTTTAATGCGGTCCTGAGCCAGTTTTTCTTTTTCAAACTGGGTTTTGATCTCCAGTTTATTACGGACGTTTTCTATCGACTCTTTCACCACCAACGCAGAGATATAATCGATATACCCGCTCAAAACGGTCTGCGCCTCTTCACTGGTTGGCGCGGTAAAACTTAGCGTCCAGGAGGTATACAGTGACGGTTCATCTTTTTTCTTACTGGCATTGTCATCAACCGCTTTCATTTTTTCGCTCAATGCGACAATTGCGCGATGCAAATCCAGTTCGTCGATTTTCGCCTCTTTTAATTGGTCCATCACATAAGGTGATGAACGCAGGTACTCTTCCAGCAAGCTAACCGACTGAAACTTCTTGATAAACAGGTTAAATGCTTCTGTACGATCAATTTTTATATCCAGATCCAGCACACGAAGCTTAGTGAATGTTTTCTCCAACTCTTGCCACTGAACAGGTTCTGGAGGCGTGACAACCGCCGCGCTGGTCCATTTTTGCGGCAGGATGAAAGAGATCAGCAAGCCTGCGCAGGCAAACGCAAAAACGACCGCCATGACCGTTTTTTTGGCCCGCCATAAAACTGAGATTAGATTAAGTAAATCAATTTCATTATTACTGGGCGACGCCAGAGGATAATCGGGAAAATGAGCGTCACTTCCCTGTTTAATATTCAGTGATGACATGGGGTATAACCTGAAAATGAGTCCAATAGGGGGAAATCTCCACGGCGCTCACTTTACCAGTTGGTGAGAATTATCCGAAGCTGAAGTTTGTAAATTCATTCCACTGAATGCAACATTCACTCTATTTAAGAAAAATAACCAGCAAACTTATAAATTAAATAAATGATAAACCCATAATTATTTCCTGCAATTATGGGTTTATAGATAATGTTAATTTATCTGTTTAGCGTTGCGCGAATAATCGGCCCAATTTTTTCAAATGCCCCTGGAGAGATAATATCCACATGCGCACAATCCTGACGATAGATATCCAGCTCCGCAATCCACGGCGACCAGGCGCGTTCAGAACTCATACCTTCCTGAAGCGTGCGTTCAGCAACAAACAACGTCGCTTTACCGTCAAACGGTACGCTATGAGCAGTCGTCAGCAGGCGCACAGCATCAGCGTAGTTGCCTTCAATGGTGGTAAACAACTCCGTTGAAGTACTTCCCTGCTGTGCCGCCAGGAAGGCCTCGCGCTCGCGGTTAATCTCCGCCAGCACTTCCGGGTCCAGACCATTAGCTTCTTTTTCCTGCCAGTTTTGCGTTTCTGGCGGCCAGGTATCCAGCAAGCCAAGAAATGCCACCTGTTCGCCACGGGCACGCAGCCGCGCCGCAATACCCTGCGCCAGCGTACCGCCAAGTGAATAACCCAGCAGGTAATAAGGGCCGTGCGGTTGTTGTTCAAGTAACGTTGCCAGATGCGCTTCGCAGACTTCATCCAGGTTCGCCGCGGTCTGCATGGGGCCATTGGGGCGAGGCGACTGAATGCCGATAATCGACCATTGTGGATCGAGATAACGCGAGAGCACGCTGAACTGCCAGGCAAAACCGGACGCAGGATGGAAACAAAACAGCGTCGGGCCATTACCTTCACGCAACGGCAGAATGGTTTCGAATCCCATGCGCCGGGCGCTGTCCTCTTCACCATCAATAATCGTTGCCAGTTTGGCGACAGTTGACGCGACCATCACCTGCCCCGGCGTCACCTGACGGGCAAACTGCCGACTTAACTGCGCTGCCAGTTTCATTGCCAGTAGCGAATGACCGCCAAGCGCGAAGAAATCAGCATCGGCATCCTGCACGTCACAACCCAGCAACGACGCGAATGCCGCAGCGATAATCGTTTCACTGCCCGCTTTCGGCGCACGCCCTGGCGCTTGTGCCTTCAGTTCAGGCAACGGTAAGGCTTTGCGATCCAGCTTGCCGTTGGCGCTAAGTGGCAACTGCGGCAGTTGCAGCAGAACGACTGGCACCATATGCGGCGGCAATGTTTCACGAAGCTGCGCCTGCAATGCGCTGGTATCCAACGGCAGGCCCGATTGCGACACCAGATAGCCCACCAACTGACGCGCATCACCACCAGTGGCTGCCGCCTGGTTAATCACACAGGCGTGGGTAACGGCTTGTTCGACATCCGGCAGCGCCTGCATCACGCGATCGATTTCGCCCAGTTCGATACGCTGCCCGCGAATTTTTAGCTGATCGTCACTGCGCCCGAGGTACTCCACCGCGCCGTTATCCAGCCAGCGGGCAACGTCTCCGGTACGGTACATCCGTTCACCAGGGACAAAAGGATCGGCAATAAAGCGGCTGGCGGTCAGATCGGGTCGTCCAAGATACCCCTGCGCCAGTTGAATACCGGTGAGATAGAGATCTCCCGCCACACCCGGCGGCACCGGATGCATCATCGCATCAAGAATACGCAGGCCCGTATTCCACACCGGATAACCAATCGGCACGCTGCTCCCGCGCACCTGTGCCAGTTCCTCGCCAAAAGCCGGATACCAGCTCACATCTACCGCCGCTTCCGTCGGGCCATACAGATTATGTAACGGCGCGCCGGTTAACTGCTGCCATTCGCGGCATAAATCAGCCGGTAAGGCCTCACCACTACAGAAAACCTGCTTCAACGTCGCGCAATTCTGGCGAGCGGTTTGCGGAGTCAGCGAGGCAACAAATGCCGCCAGCATCGACGGCACAAAGTGCGTGGTCGTTACGCCATATTCGGCAAAGAATTGCTGCATAGCGAGCGGGTCGCGGTGCGCTTCCGGTTCAGCCATCACTAGTTTAGCCCCGGCAATAAACGGCCAGAAAAACTCCCACACCGAGACATCAAAACTGCACGGCGTTTTTTGGGCAACAACATCTTCGCCTGTGAGCGGATAATGATTTTGCATCCACAACAGGCGGTTGACGATAGCCGTCTGCCCGACCATTACCCCTTTCGGCCTGCCGGTGGAGCCAGAGGTAAAGATGATATAAGCCGTGTGATGCGGTTGTGAAAGTTGCAGCAGCGCACTGCCCTGCGGTGTAAGCGGGGCGTTATAGCAAAGGCTGGTTAAATCTGGAACATCGGCAAAGCGCGGCAGTTGATCGTCGGTGGTGATTAACAGCGACGGACGCGCATCTTCTAGCATCATTTTCAGGCGATCGTCCGGATAGCCGGTATCCAGCGGTAACCAGGCCGCACCAGCCTCAACAATTGCATGTAGCGCCAGAGTCAAAAATACCGAGCGCGGTAGCGCCACCGCTACGCTGTCGCCAGGTTTAACGCCGCGCTCACGCAGCAGATTCGCCAGCGCCACCACCTGCTCGCGCATTTCCCGATAGCTGAACTGGTAACGCGCATCTGCCAGCGCCGGAGAATCCGGTGTTTTTGCCGCTTGTTCTGCCACCAGCGCGCTAAGCGTGGTTTCTGGAATCTCAACCTGAGTGGCGTTGATCTGCGCCAGCTGCGCATACTCACCTGGCAGCATAATATCGACATCGCCGCACAACAGCGCCGGATCCGCAGCGAACTGGGCAATCAGCATTTTCAGGCGTTCAGCATGCTGGATTAACGTTGGCTCATCGTAACGCTGTTTATTGGCGAGGATCTCAATACTCAAATCACCGTGTTCATCCGGGAACAGGGCCAGTTCAAGGTCATTAACCGGACCGGTTGCCAGGGTATGGGTTTGCGCCTGAACACCAGGAATATCCAGTTGGTAATCAAATACCTTGATATTGAGTACCGGACCAAACAGCGGTTCATCACCTGCCGCTCGCCCGCTGTCACGGACAATTTGTTCGGCATCGTAACGTTGATGACGACGCATTTTTTTCAGTTGTGCTGCCAGTCGAGTTGCCAGTTCCGGCAGCGTTTCTTGTGCCGCAATGTGAATACCCAACGGTAAAACGTTGAGCACGGGTCCGGTAGCCGTCAGCGCCGCCGAGCCCAGTCGACGCATAAAGATAAATCCGGCGGCGTAGTCCATGCGATTGCACAATCGCCCCAGCCACAAGGCTGCCAGCGCAAGGGCTAAATCGGTACGCTGCACACCTGAAAGTTGCGTAGCCAGCTGGCGGAATTCCCCGTCGGTAAATTCCAGTTTCAGGCGTAGAATATCTGCCGAAGCGCTGCGCCCCGCTAAAGGTGCCGGAGAAAGTGACGCGGGCGGCGGCAGTTGACGACGCTGTTCCGCCCAGAATGCTGCATCACGCTGCCAGGCTTCGCTTTCGCGGTATTGCTGGTACTCTCCCACTACATCAGCGAAAGGCGTAAACGGCGAAGCAGGCGTTGGTTCGCCACGCAGTAATGCGCAGTAAATGTTGGCGATCTGCCGGGTAATGGCCGGGAAACTGAAGCCATCGACCAGCAAATGGTGATAACGCTGATACCAGTACCAGCGGTTATCTGCCACCTGTATCAGCTGGTGAAAGACCAGTGGTTTACCGCTATCGACGCGCAAATCTTGTTGCAAATCCGCCTGCATTAATGCCTGCGCAGTACCGTGCGGATCAATATTGGTTCGCAGGTCGATAATTTCTGGCAGTTCGAACGTCAGCGCATCATCGACCCACTGCCAGACTTCGCCGTTATCTTCCGTAAAACGCATCCGCAGCGTATCTGCTTGCGCTAATCCGGCAACCACCGCGCGGGCCAGTAATGGCGCA
Source organism: Shigella dysenteriae (assembly GCF_022354085.1). NCBI lineage: Bacteria > Pseudomonadati > Pseudomonadota > Gammaproteobacteria > Enterobacterales > Enterobacteriaceae > Shigella > Shigella dysenteriae. The sequence continues at coordinate 1,361,559 of NZ_CP055055.1, read as the reverse complement.
TCAACCTCTCCGGTTAACTCAACGTAATGCGCCACGCTCCAGGCGGAGGGCAAATCTGACAGTTTTTCTGCCATCCAGATGCCGGGCTGTGCGGCGACCAAAGGTAAATGCTGGCTCATTGTGCCTCCTGCAACTGGGTGAAATTCGCCGGTGTCAGAGTACGCCAGTGGGCTTCAAGCCACTGCTGGCAGGACTCTTGTGACTGCGGCTGACACACAATGTCCCAGCCTGCCGGTAAGGCGCATTGTTGCGGCCACAGACTGAATTGCCCCTGCGCATTGCGCAAAATGTAAAACGCTCCCTGCGGATCATCGAAGGGATTACTGAATGCCATATTCAACTCCTGTCATGGAAAAGTGGTTGCCAGAGGTCGATTAGCCCCTGCATCAAGCCACCGCGCCAACAAAGCGCATCATGTCCGCCGTCAACCTGACGCCAGAAAATGGATTCTTTTATAGGGTGCAATTGCGCATACAGCGCCTGATTGGCCCGCATGATCATCGGCTCGCGAATACCCACTTCCAGCACAATGCGCAGACCTTCGGCGCTAACTTCACCAGCTTTTAGCTTTTCAAGTAACACGCCCTCTTGCTGCCCGCCCCGATGCGGCCACCAGTACGATCCTGACTGGCTTAATACACAGCCAAAGCGTTCAGGCCAGTGCAGTCCGGCATACAGCGCGGACAGCCCACCAAAACTCTGCCCGGCGACCACGGTGCGATCGGCGCGATCGCTAAAAGGGGCAATAGCTTTCACCAGGGGTAATAACTCTTGCTGTACTGCCAGCCAGAAATCCGCATTACACGGCAGTTCGTGGGCGCGGTGCGTGGTGTCGATAGCGTCGATCAACACATACACGGCGGGAGGAAGTTGCTGACGATGGGTCAGCGAAGTCAGCACAGGCCAGACGGGCATACTTTGCGCCCAAAATTCGCCATCGAGCAAAACTGCCAGCGGGCGTTCTTCTGCTGTTACATCGCCGGTGGTAAAAATCCATACACGACGTGAATTTTTCAACCGTTCACTTTTCCAGATAATTTCTTTGGCTGGTATTTCTGGCGCTTGCGGACAATCCCATCCCGGTTGCAGAGGCGCTTGCGGCATTTCGAGTGCAGAAACAGCGTGCCCTCGCCCGCCTTTCCAGCTTTGTGGATTCAGCGGATCGGCTATTGCCTGGGGTAATAGTTTTCGCCAGCCTTCACGTAATTCGAGGCGATCGGGGGATGGTGCAGAAAAAATGTCATCGCGTTCGGTGGGAATAAAGCAGTAGCTGCCGCGCCAGTTGGCATTGAGTTGTGTCGTCCACTGCCAGACATCAGTACCTGCAATTCGCTGCATCGACTGGGGCTGGCTGTTCTGATGATGATCGGTCACACCAGTGATGTAGATCCATACGCGCTTTATCGTCGAGTATTCTTCAGAACCTTGGGGATCACGCCACCAGAAAGTGACCTCAAACATTTCGTCATTCAGACGCTGCCATTCCGGGCCATGTTTCGACTGCCACCAGCTCTCACTTCCTACTTTTAACGCCGTCACACCATAACCCCATGTTTACTGTGCAATTTTTCATTGATTGCAGAAATATATTGATAATATTATTGATAACTATTTGCATTTGCAATAGCGTAATGGCGCGCCGTGGGAAGCGCGGACATTAATTAACCAACTGCACTGCGTGTCTTTCAGGATCAAAGGTTTTCGCGGTAGCGGGATGCGTCGTGTTGATGACGACCATGCCCGACAGTTGCAATTCGTGGCAAAAATGCAGGAATAAAACAATGAACAAGAAGATTCATTCCCTGGCCTTGTTGGTCAATCTGGGGATTTATGGGGTAGCGCAGGCACAAGAGCCGACCGATACTCCTGTTTCACATGACGATACTATTGTCGTTACCGCCGCCGAGCAGAACTTACAGGCGCCTGGCGTTTCGACCATCACCGCAGATGAAATCCGCAAAAACCCCGTTGCCCGCGATGTGTCGGAGATCATCCGTACCATGCCAGGCGTTAACCTGACCGGTAACTCCACCAGTGGTCAGCGAGGGAATAACCGACAGATTGATATTCGCGGTATGGGTCCGGAAAACACGCTGATTTTGATTGACGGCAAGCCGGTAAGCAGCCGTAACTCGGTGCGTCAGGGCTGGCGTGGCGAGCGCGATACCCGTGGTGATACCTCCTGGGTGCCACCTGAAATGATTGAACGTATTGAAGTTCTGCGTGGTCCGGCAGCTGCGCGTTATGGCAACGGCGCGGCGGGCGGCGTGGTTAACATCATTACCAAAAAAGGCAGCGGCGAGTGGCACGGCTCCTGGGACGCATATTTCAATGCGCCAGAACATAAAGAGGAAGGTGCCACCAAACGCACTAACTTTAGCCTGACCGGTCCGCTGGGCGACGAATTCAGCTTCCGCTTGTATGGCAACCTCGACAAAACTCAGGCTGACGCGTGGGATATCAACCAGGGCCATCAGTCCGCGCGTGCCGGAACGTATGCCACGACGTTACCAGCCGGGCGCGAAGGGGTGATCAATAAAGATATTAACGGCGTGGTGCGCTGGGACTTCGCGCCTCTGCAATCACTCGAACTGGAAGCGGGTTACAGCCGCCAGGGTAACCTGTATGCGGGCGATACCCAGAACACCAACTCTGACGCTTACACTCGCTCGAAATATGGCGATGAAACCAACCGCCTGTATCGCCAGAACTACTCGCTGACCTGGAACGGTGGCTGGGATAACGGCGTGACCACCAGCAACTGGGTGCAGTACGAACACACCCGTAACTCGCGTATTCCGGAAGGTCTGGCGGGCGGTACCGAAGGGAAATTTAACGAAAAAGCGACACAGGATTTCGTCGATATCGATCTTGATGACGTGATGCTGCATAGCGAAGTTAACCTGCCGATTGATTTCCTCGTTAACCAGACGCTGACGCTGGGTACGGAGTGGAATCAGCAACGGATGAAGGACTTAAGTTCTAACACCCAGGCACTGACCGGAACGAATACCGGTGGCGCTATTGATGGCGTGAGTGCCACCGACCGTAGCCCGTATTCAAAAGCAGAAATTTTCTCGCTGTTTGCCGAAAACAACATGGAGCTGACTGACAGCACCATCGTAACGCCGGGGCTGCGTTTCGATCATCACAGTATTGTCGGCAATAACTGGAGCCCGGCGCTGAACATATCGCAAGGTTTAGGCGATGACTTCACGCTGAAAATGGGCATCGCCCGCGCCTATAAAGCGCCGAGCCTGTACCAGACTAACCCGAACTACATTCTCTACAGTAAAGGTCAGGGCTGCTATGCCAGCGCGGGCGGCTGCTATCTACAGGGGAACGATGACCTGAAAGCGGAAACCAGTATCAACAAAGAGATTGGTCTGGAGTTCAAACGCGACGGCTGGCTGGCGGGCGTCACCTGGTTCCGTAACGACTATCGCAATAAGATTGAAGCAGGCTATGTGGCTGTAGGGCAAAACGCAGTCGGCACCGATCTCTATCAGTGGGATAACGTGCCGAAAGCGGTGGTTGAAGGTCTGGAAGGATCGTTAAACGTACCGGTTAGCGAAACGGTGATGTGGACTAATAACATCACTTATATGCTGAAGAGTGAAAACAAAACCACGGGCGACCGTTTGTCGATCATCCCGGAGTATACGTTGAACTCAACGCTGAGCTGGCAGGCACGAGAAGATTTGTCGATGCAAACGACCTTCACCTGGTACGGTAAGCAGCAGCCGAAGAAGTACAACTATAAAGGTCAGCCAGCGGTTGGACCGGAAACCAAAGAAATTAGTCCTTACAGCATTGTTGGGCTGAGCGCGACGTGGGATGTGACGAAGAATGTCAGTCTGACCGGCGGCGTGGACAATCTGTTCGACAAACGTTTGTGGCGTGCGGGTAATGCCCAGACCACGGGCGATTTGGCAGGGGCCAACTATATCGCCGGTGCCGGGGCGTATACCTATAACGAGCCGGGACGTACGTGGTATATGAGCGTAAACACTCACTTCTGATGCTAACGTCAGATTGTTGACAAAGTGCGCGTCGTTCATGCCGGATGCGGCGTGAACGCCTTATCCGGCCTACAAAAATCTTGCCAATTCAATATATTGCAGGACCATGTAGGCCTGATAAGCGTAGCGCACCAGGCAGTTTTGCGTTTGTCATCAGTCTCGAATATGGTCGATATGAAAACTACGCATACCTCCCTCCCCTTTGCCGGACATACGCTGCATTTTGTTGAGTTCGATCCGGCGAATTTTTGTGAGCAGGATTTACTCTGGCTGCCGCACTACGCACAACTGCAACACGCTGGACGTAAACGTAAAACAGAGCATTTAGCCGGACGGATCGCTGCTGTTTATGCCTTGCGGGAATATGGCTATAAATGTGTGCCCGCAATCGGCGAGCTACGCCAACCGGTGTGGCCTGCGGAGGTATACGGCAGTATTAGCCACTGCGGGGCTACGGCATTGGCCGTGGTTTCCCGTCAACCGATTGGCGTTGATATCGAAGAAATTTTTTCTGCGCAAACAGCGACCGAATTGACAGACAACATTATTACACCAGCAGAACACGAGCGACTCGCAGACTGCGGTTTAGCCTTTTCTCTGGCGCTGACACTGGCATTTTCCGCCAAAGAGAGCGCATTTAAGGCAAGTGAGATCCAAACTGATGCAGGTTTTCTGGACTATCAGATAATTAGCTGGAATAAACAGCAGGTCATCATTCATCGTGAGAATGAGATGTTTGCTGTGCACTGGCAGATAAAAGAAAAAATAGTCATAACTCTGTGCCAACACGATTAATTGACAACATCTGGTACGATTCGCCCGCAGCCATCACTGACCGCGGGCGAAAGTGTAAAGCAGGAGCCTTACCATCCTGACCTGACAACCGGATATGCGGGGATTACTCCCCGCACAACGGCTACTTCTTCGGTTCGTAAGCGAGAACAGCCCTGAACTCAATATTACGTTCCTTCACCGTAAACTCACACAGCGAGTCTCCGACCAGAAGCGTAAATCCCAGTACCGTCAAACACAGCACTATGACTGCCACAAGGGCATATTTCGTCAGCATGTTTATATTGCCTCCATGCGAAGAAGGGACTACCATCCAAATTGTTCAGGTTTGGAGTGGCAGCCCCAGGGTTGATAGAAATATCTCCTGGGGCTTCATCTTTCCAGACCTCAGAGTTAACCTGAAACCGGAAAGCTTCAGGCACCCGCCGTTATCTTACCCTTCCTCAACAAAATGGCTGTTTATTTATACAGTAAATCCTGTTTCGGACTTCTGTCGGCAAAACCCATCATTGCTCTTAAAACGAAACCGCCCGCAGCCATCACTGACCGCGGGCGAAAGTGTAAAGCAGGTGCCTTACCATCCTGACCTGACAACCGGATATGCGGGGATTACTCCCCGCACAACGGCTACTTCTTCGGTTCGTAAGCGAGAACAGCCTTAAACTCAATATTACGTTCCTTCACCGTAAACTCACACAGCGAGTCTCCGACCAGAAGCGTAAATCCCAGTACCGTCAAACACAGCACTATGACTGCCACAAGGGCATATTTCGTCAGCATGTTTATATTGCCTCCATGCGAAGAAGGAACTACCATCCAAATTGTCTGGTTTGGAGTGGCAGCCCCAGGGTTGATAGAAATATCTCCTGGGGCTTCATCTTTCCAGACCTCAGAGTAAACCTGAAACCGGAAAGCTTCAGGCACCCGCCGTTATCTTACCCTTCCTCAACAAAATAGCTGTTTATTTATACAGTAAATCCTGTTTCGGACTTCTCACTCCTCATTTAATCAACTGAAGCTGAGCCCGTTTTTTCTGCATGCCTCAATCGTCAAACTTCTTCGCCACCAGCCAGCCGTGCCATAACTTGTCACATTGCAAAAGTAGCCAAATTGCTTCAGGCACCATCAGTTCACCATCACCAAAAAAAGAAACATTCCAGAACTTCCGCATCTCGCCCAGCCGCTCCGACTTCTATACTGAATAGAAAACGCCAACATAAGAGAAACCTATGCCATTATCCGATTTTCATGTTTCTGAACCTTTTACCCTCGGTATTGAACTGGAAATGCAGGTGGTTAATCCGCCGGGCTATGACTTAAGCCAGGACTCTTCAATGCTGATTGACGCGGTTAAAAATGAGATCACGGCCGGAGAGGTAAAGCACGATATCACCGAAAGTATGCTGGAGCTGGCGACGGATGTTTGCCGTGATATCAACCAGGCTGCCGGGCAATTTTCAGCGATGCAGAAAGTCGTATTGCAGGCAGCCGCAGACCATCATCTGGAAATTTGCGGCGGTGGCACGCACCCGTTTCAGAAATGGCAGCGTCAGGAGGTATGCGACAACGAACGCTATCAACGAACGCTGGAAAACTTTGGCTATCTCATCCAGCAGGCGACCGTTTTTGGTCAGCATGTCCATGTTGGCTGTGCCAGTGGCGATGACGCCATTTATTTGCTGCACGGCTTGTCACGGTTTGTGCCGCACTTTATCGCCCTTTCCGCCGCGTCGCCATATATGCAGGGAACGGATACGCGTTTTGCCTCCTCACGACCGAATATTTTTTCCGCCTTTCCTGATAATGGCCCGATGCCGTGGGTCAGTAACTGGCAACAATTTGAAGCCCTGTTTCGCTGTCTGAGTTACACCACGATGATCGACAGCATTAAAGATCTGCACTGGGATATTCGCCCTAGCCCCCATTTTGGTACGGTGGAAGTTCGGGTGATGGATACCCCGTTAACCCTTAGCCACGCGGTAAATATGGCAGGATTAATTCAGGCCACCGCCCACTGGTTACTGACGGAACGCCCGTTTAAACATCAGGAGAAAGATTACCTGCTGTATAAATTCAACCGTTTCCAGGCCTGCCGCTATGGGCTGGAAGGCGTCGTTACCGATCCGCATACTGGCGATCGTCGACCGCTAAAGGAAGACACCTTGCGATTGCTGGAAAAAATCGCCCCTTCCGCACATAAAATTGGTGCATCGAGCGCGATTGAGGCCCTGAATCGCCAGGTCGTCAGCGGTCTGAATGAAGCGCAGCTGATGCGCGATTTCGTCGCCGATGGCGGCTCGCTGATTGGGCTGGTGAAAAAGCATTGTGAGATCTGGGCCGGAGAATAAGTCGGGAATTGCCTTACAGAAGAATATCCCTGACAATGGTGTTTTAACTTACATTTAACAATGTTATGAAACACCCTTTAGAAACCTTGACCACCGCAGCAGGCATTTTACTGATGGCTTTCCTCTCTTGCCTGCTGCTGCCCGCCCCCGCACTGGGACTGACGTTGGCACAGAAACTGGTGACCACGTTCCATCTGATGGATCTTAGCCAGCTTTACACTTTATTGTTTTGCCTGTGGTTTTTAGCGCTGGGCGCTATCGAGTATTTTATTCTGCGCTTTATCTGGCGACGCTGGTTCTCGCTGGCGGATTAAACGTCGATTATCGCCGTACTTCGCGGCATACTTTGCTTATTCTCCTTCGCCTAAAGGAACGTTTATGGATAAGCAATCACTGCACGAAACGGCGAAACGCCTGGCCCTTGAGTTACCCTTTGTCGAGCTTTGCTGGCCTTTTGGCCCGGAGTTCGATGTTTTTAAAATTGGCGGCAAGATTTTTATGCTGTCGTCGGAGCTACGCGGCGTCCCCTTTATCAATCTGAAGTCCGATCCACAAAAATCCCTGTTAAATCGGCAAATATACCCAAGCATTAAGCCAGGGTATCACATGAATAAAAAGCACTGGATTTCGGTGTATCCCGGCGAGGAAATCTCCGAAGCGTTACTTCGCGATCTGATCAACGATTCGTGGAATCTGGTGGTTGATGGTCTGGCTAAACGCGATCAAAAAAGAGTGCGTCCAGGCTAAAGCGGAAATCTATAGCGCATTTTTCTCGCTTACCATTTCTCGTTGAACCTTGTAATCTGCTGGCACGCAAAATTACTTTCACATGGAGTCTTTATGGATATCATTTCTGTCGCCTTAAAGCGTCATTCCACTAAGGCATTTGATGCCAGCAAAAAACTTACCCCGGAACAGGCCGAGCAGATCAAAACTCTCCTGCAATACAGCCCATCCAGCACCAACTCCCAGCCGTGGCATTTTATTGTTGCCAGCACGGAAGAAGGTAAAGCGCGTGTTGCCAAATCCGCTGCCGGTAATTATGTGTTCAACGAACGTAAAATACTTGATGCCTCGCACGTCGTGGTGTTCTGTGCAAAAACCGCGATGGACGATGCCTGGCTGAAGCTGGTTGTTGACCAGGAAGATGCTGATGGCCGCTTTGCCACGCCGGAAGCGAAAGCCGCGAACGATAAAGGTCGCAAGTTCTTCGCCGATATGCACCGTAAAGATCTGCATGATGATGCAGAGTGGATGGCAAAACAGGTTTATCTCAACGTCGGTAACTTCCTGCTCGGCGTGGCGGCTCTGGGTCTGGACGCGGTACCCATCGAAGGTTTTGACGCCGCCATCCTCGATGCAGAATTTGGTCTGAAAGAGAAAGGCTACACCAGTCTGGTGGTTGTTCCGGTAGGTCATCACAGCGTTGAAGATTTTAACGCTACGCTGCCGAAATCTCGTCTGCCGCAAAACATCACCTTAACCGAAGTGTAATTCTCTCTTGCCGGGCATCTGCCCGGCTATTTCCCCTCAGATTCTCCTGATTTGCATAACCCTGTTTCAGCCGTCATCATAGGCTGCTGTTGTATAAAGGAGACGTTATGCAGGATTTAATATCCCAGGTTGAAGATTTAGCGGGTATTGAGATCGATCACACCACCTCGATGGTGATGATTTTCGGTATTATTTTTCTGACCGCCGTCGTGGTGCATATTATTTTGCATTGGGTGGTACTGCGGACCTTCGAAAAACGTGCCATCGCCAGTTCACGGCTTTGGTTGCAAATCATTACCCAGAATAAACTCTTCCACCGTTTAGCTTTTACCCTGCAGGGGATTATCGTCAATATTCAGGCGGTATTCTGGCTGCAAAAAGGCACCGAAGCAGCAGATATTCTGACTACCTGCGCGCAGTTGTGGATCATGATGTATGCGCTGCTTTCAGTCTTCTCGTTGCTGGATGTTATTTTGAATCTGGCGCAGAAATTCCCGGCAGCATCCCAGTTACCGCTGAAAGGGATATTTCAGGGGATTAAACTGATCGGCGCGATTCTGGTCGGCATTTTGATGATCTCGCTGCTGATTGGTCAGTCGCCAGCGATTCTGATCAGCGGTCTTGGTGCAATGGCTGCCGTGCTGATGTTGGTATTTAAAGATCCGATTCTTGGTCTGGTGGCAGGTATTCAGCTTTCCGCGAACGATATGCTGAAACTGGGCGATTGGCTGGAGATGCCGAAATACGGCGCGGATGGCGCGGTGATCGATATTGGGTTAACCACCGTCAAAGTGCGTAACTGGGACAATACCATTACCACTATTCCCACCTGGTCTCTGGTTTCTGACTCCTTTAAAAACTGGAGCGGGATGTCAGCATCTGGCGGGCGACGTATTAAGCGCAGTATCAGTATTGATGTCACCAGTATTCGTTTTCTTGATGAAGACGAAATGCAACGTCTGAATAAAGCGCATTTGTTAAAGCCTTATTTAACCAGCCGCCATCAGGAAATTAATGAGTGGAATCGCCAGCAAGGTTCTACGGAGTCGGTATTAAACCTGCGCCGAATGACCAATATTGGAACCTTTCGTGCCTATCTGAACGAATATCTGCGTAACCATCCGCGGATTCGTAAAGATATGACCTTAATGGTACGCCAACTGGCTCCAGGTGATAACGGTTTACCGCTTGAGATCTATGCGTTTACCAACACCGTGGTGTGGCTGGAATATGAAAGCATTCAGGCTGATATATTCGATCACATATTTGCGATTGTCGAAGAGTTTGGTCTGCGACTTCATCAGTCGCCAACCGGCAATGATATTCGCTCTCTGGCGGGTGCATTTAAGCAGTAATTAAAAAAACCGCTCTCATCGAATGGATGAGAGCGGACATCGTTTTGTCGGATGTAGCGTGAATGCCTTATTTCCGACGCAGCGTTTTAAATGCCACAAACAGGAATACAATCCACACCGGCAGCAGAATCGCTGACAAGCGCATATCATCCATCGTGCACATCAGCAGCAAAATCATGCCGAGGAAGGCAATGCAAAGATAGTTGCCGAACGGATAAAGCAGCGCCTTAAACTGTGTTTCACGTCCCTGACGTCGCATCGCCGCGCGAAAACGCAGATGCGCAAGGCAGATCATAATCCAGTTCAACAGCAGCGTTGCTACCACCAGCGCCATCAGCAGACCAAACGCTTTTTGCGGCAGCAGATAGTTGATTAACACCACCAGCGAAGTGATCGCTCCGGAAAGCATCAGCGAGTTAATCGGCACGCCGCGACGGCTGACGCGAGTCAAAAACTTCGGCGCATTACCCTGTACAGAAAGGCCAAACAGCATGCGGCTGTTAGAGTAAACCCCGCTGTTATACACTGACAGCGATGCTACCAGAATGACGAAGTTCAGCGCAGAAGCTACCACGTTGCTGTCGAGATTATGGAAAATCATCACAAACGGGCTACTGTTGGATTTCACTTCCACCCACGGATAGAGCGCCAGTAAAACCACCAGTGAACCGATGTAAAACAGCAGGATGCGATACACCACCTGATTTACCGCTTTTGGAATGCTTTTTTCCGGATCGCGCGCTTCAGCGGCAGTAATCCCAATCAGCTCCAGACCGCCGAAGGAGAACATAATTACCGCCAGCGACAAAATCAGCCCATTCCAGCCGGTGGCGAAGAAACCACCGTAGCGCCAGAGGTTGTCGATACTGGCTTTCTCGCCGCCGTGACCAGAAAACAGCAGCCACAGGCCAAAGCCGATCATACCGATGATTGCCAGCACTTTAATCAGCGCAAACCAGAACTCGGTTTCGCCATATAAGCGCACGTTCACCAGGTTAACGGCGTTGATGATAATAAAGAAGGCGGCAGCCCAAATCCACGTTGGAACATCCGGGAACCAGTACTGCATATAGATGCCCGCAGCGGTCAGCTCTGCCATTCCCACCAGCACGAACATCACCCAGTAATTCCAGCCAGAGAGGAAGCCCGCGAACGGTCCCCAGTATTTATAGGCAAAGTGGGCAAATGAACCGGATACCGGCTCCTCAACCACCATTTCGCCAAGCTGGCGCATAATCAGGAAAGCGATGATCCCGGCGACGCCGTAGCCCAGCAATACAGCCGGACCCGCCATCTGAATCGCCGGGCCAATGCCAAGAAACAGACCAGTACCAATTGCTCCACCCAGCGCAATCAGTTGAATATGACGGTTATGTAATCCGCGATGAAGCGTCGGCTCTTGATTCGACGCAGTATCTTCCGATACGGTTGACGCGTTTTTCACGCCTTTCCCCTGTGTGTCTTTTTTGTTGAGGGGCACCTTTTAACATTTAGTGCCCATCGTCGCAAGACACAATCCACACGGTTAAACGGGGTATCCTGCTTTTATTTCCGTACCCGATGTCGGTGCAGCCACATCAGCTTATACGCCGCCGGGATAATAAACAGCGACAGCAAAGGCGCGGTGATCATGCCGCCAATCATCGGCGCGGCAATCCGGCTCATCACCTCTGACCCTGCTCCTGTTCCCCACAGAATCGGCAGCAGACCAGCGATAATCACCGCCACCGTCATCGCTTTCGGGCGCACGCGCAGGACCGCGCCGTGATACAACGCCTCATCCAGCTTCTGCTCGCTGAATGTTTGCGGATTATTCAACGACGGCTCGGCCTCTATGGCGTGACGTAAATACATCAGCATCACCACGCCAAATTCGGCGGCGACCCCGGCAAGGGCAATAAAACCGGTGCCCGTCGCCACAGAAAGATGAAAGCCCATCCACCACAGCAACCAGATGCCGCCCACCAGCGCAAACGGTACGCTGCTGATAATCAGCAACGCTTCGCCCACCCGACGGAACGCCAGATACAACAGCACGAAGATAATCATCAATGTCATCGGCACCATGAGTTTAAGCTTATGGTTGGCGCGCTCCAGTAGCTCGAACTGCCCGGAGAATGCCACGCTGGTGCCCGGTTTTAACTGCACTTTTTCAGCTATCGCTTTTTGCAAATCGTGAACCACCGACACCATGTCACGATCGCGGGCATCGATATAAATCCAGCTCGTCGGGCGCGCATTCTCGGTTTTCAGCATCGACGGTCCGGTAGAGACTTTAACGTCGGCTACGTCTGCCAGGGTGATTTGCTGCTTCATCGGCGTCAGGATCGGCAACTGGCGCAGTGCCTGCGGACTATCGCGCCAGCTTTGCGGATAACGCAGATTAATGGGATAACGGGCAATCCCTTCCACCGTTTCGCCAACCATCGCCCCGCCCACCGCAGAAGTCACAAACAACTGCACATCCGCCACCGTCATACCGTAACGCGCGGCTTTTTCACGGTTAATCTCAACGTTGATATAGCGCCCACCTTCCAGACGCTCGGCAAGCGCAGAAGCCACGCCTGGCACCGTTCGTGCCACCTCTTCAATTTGCTCCGCCATCGCGTCGATATCCGCCAGCACAGTGCCGGAAACTTTTATGCCGATAGGGCTTTTAATGCCGGTTGAGAGCATATCGATACGGTTACGAATTGGCGGCACCCACAGATTCGCCAGCCCCGGCAGACGCACGGTGTTATCCAGTTCCTCAATGATTTTGTCCATCGTCATGCCTGGCCGCCACTGATCCTGTGGCTTAAGCTGGATGGTCGTTTCTACCATCTCCAGCGGAGCAGAATCGGTGGCGGTTTCCGCTTTCCCGGTTTTGCCAAATACCCGCGCCACTTCAGGTACGCTCATAATTAGCTTGTCGGTTTTTTGCAGCATACTCGCCGCCTCTGCTGCGGAAATCCCCGGCAACGTCGATGGCATATACAACAAGTCGCCTTCATTGATCTGTGGTAAAAATTCCCCGCCAACTTTATTGAGCGGCCAGATAACCGTCAGCACCGAAAGCGCCGCCACCAGCAGCGTGGTTTTCGGCCAGTGCAGTACTTTCAGCAACAGCGGATGATAAACACGAATCAAAAAGCGATTGAGCGGGTTACTGCTTTCTGGCGGAATTTTGCCACGGATCCAGTAACCCATCAGGATAGGGATCACTACGATCGCCAGCAGCGCCGCACCCGCCATCGCATACGTTTTGGTGAACGCCAACGGGCCAAACAGACGCCCTTCCTGCCCTTCCAGGGTGAAGATCGGGATAAACGACAACGTGATAATCAGCAGACTGATAAACAGCGCCGGCCCCACTTCAACAGACGCATCGGTGATCACCTGCCAGCGCGTTTTATTATCCAGCGTGGCGTCAGGATGCTGGTGCTGCCACTCTTCCAGCCGTTTATGCGCATTCTCGATCATGACGATAGCAGCATCGACCATCGCCCCAACGGCAATCGCAATGCCACCCAACGACATAATATTGGCATTCAGCCCCTGGAAGTGCATGACAATAAAAGCAATACACAACCCCAGCGGCAACGAAATAATCGCCACCAGCGCCGAGCGCACATGCCAGAGAAACAGCGCACAGACTACCGCCACCACAATAAACTCTTCCAGCAACTTGCCGCTGAGGTTGTCGATGGCCCGGTCAATGAGCTGGCTGCGATCGTATGTTGTAACTATTTTCACGCCTTCCGGCAGACTGCTTTTCAGCGTTTCCAGTTTGTCCTTCACGGCGGCGATCACTTCACGGGCGTTTTTGCCGGAGCGTAGGATCACCACCCCGCCCGCAACTTCGCCTTCGCCGTTCAGTTCGGCAATGCCCCGGCGCATCTCCGGGCCAATCTGGACCTTCGCAACATCGCGCAGATAAACGGGCACGCCATTTTCACTGGCTTTTAAAACGATGTGATTAAAGTCGTCGAGCGTTTGCAGATAGCCGCTGGCGCGCACCATATATTCCGCTTCCGCCAGTTCGATCGACGAAACGCCCGCTTCCTGGTTTGAAGCATCCAGCGCGCTTTTTACTTCGGCGAGACTGATGCCATATTGCGCCAGGCGCTGAGGATCGATAACCACCTGATACTCTTTCACCACACCGCCCACCGACGCCACTTCCGCAACGTCAGGAATGGTTTTCAGCTCATATTTGAGAAACCAGTCCTGCAATGAGCGTAAATCGGCAAGATCGTGCTTACCGCTGCGATCCACCAGTGCATATTCATAGATCCAGCCAACACCCGTGGCATCTGGCCCCAGCTCGGCGCTGACTCCCGCAGGCAGCTTACCCTGTACCTGGTTGAGGTACTCCAGCACCCGCGAACGCGCCCAGTACGGATCGGTGCCATCTTCGAAAATGACATACACATAAGAGTCGCCAAACTGCGAGAAACCACGCACAGTCTTCGCGCCAGGCACCGACAACATGGTGGTGGTTAGCGGATAAGTCACCTGATTTTCAACGATTTGCGGTGCCTGGCCGGGATAGCTGGTTTTAATAATCACCTGCACATCGGAGAGATCCGGCAGCGCATCCACTGGCGTATTAATGATGGTCCAGGTGCCCCAGATACTTAGAAACAACGCGCCCATCAGCACCAAAAAACGGTTCGCCACCGAGCGACGAATAATCCATTCAATCATTGGTTATTCCCTCAATGCGCATGGGTAGCACTTTCAGAGCGCATCCGCTCCAGTGCGCCAGAAATATTGGCTTCGGAATCAATCAGGAACAGGCCGCTGGAAACCACCTTTTCACCTTCCGCCAGACCAGAGCGTAATGCGGTGACACCTTGCGATGCCTGGAAAACGGCAACGCGTTTTGGTACAAAGCGCCCGTCGGCATCAACGGTAATCACCCGCTGTTCGTTGCCGGTATCAATCAGCGCCTGTGACGGAATGAGCAGCATCGGTTCGCTGGCGGTGTTGAGTTGCAACCAGGCGTTCATGCCCGGTTTTAGCGCCTCGTCGGCGTTGTCGACTTCCAGACGCAGCTGCAGCGTGCGGGTCGCGGCATCCACGCCAGGTAGTAGCGTCCATTTGCGGATGGTGAGTGTTTTATCAGGTCGCGCCGGAACGGTGAGCGTAAACTGCGAGGCATCTTTCACCAGCCAGGCGATGGACTCCGGGATCGCAGCAGTGACCCACACCGGGTCCATACCCTGAATTTTCGCTACCACGTTATCTTTGGCGATATTCATTCCCGCGCGCAGATCAAACGCGGTGATCACGCCATCAATGGGTGCTTTGAGCGTAAAGCGAGTCTGGATTTTTTGCGTGGCGATCAGGCGGCGAATATCCGCCTCCGGCATTCCCGCCAGTCGCAGCCGCTCAAGAATGCCTTCAGTCTGGGTCGCCGTACCGCCGGTTTCGCGCAGCAGTAAATACTCACTCTGCGCTTCCACCCAGTCAGGAATGGTCAGGTCGAGAAGCGGTGCGCCCTTTTGCACTTTATCGCCCACGGTAAGCGGATACACCTTGTCGATAAACCCGGCAGCGCGAGCCTGCACAATGGCATACTGATACTCGTTGTAACTGACATTCGCCGGGAAACTCTGGGCAAAAGTCAGCGGCCCGCGCGTGACGGTAGCCGTTTTCACCCCCAGATTCTGCGTCTGAGTCGGGTCAATGCGCACACCAGACGCAGAACTCTCTTCATCGGCATATTTCGGCACCAGATCCATATCCATAAACGGCGATTTACCTGGTTTATCGAACCGCGTATTGGGATACATCGGGTCGTACCAGAATAAGATTTTACGTTCTGCGGTCGACGTTTTTTCTGCGGGCGGTTCAGCCCGGTCAAACCAGGTAAAACCTGCCGCAGAAATAATACCGCCCGCGATCATGCTGCCGATAATAAGCGCGATTTTTTTCATCTCATTAAACCTGGGTTACTGGCTGACTTTAATATCCTGTAATAAAGAAAGGTTGCCCTGCTGGACAAAATTAAACGCCACTTTGTCGCCAGTTTTAATTTCACTCATTTTCGTCTGCGGAGTGATGGTAAAGCGCATAGTCATCTCCGGCCAGTTCACGGCAGCAATCGGATCGTGATGGATGGTAATTTTTTTGCTTTCCAGATCAACACCTTTTACCACGCCGGTGGCACTAATGACCTGTGGTTGTGCTTCGCTCATGGTTTCATGATGATGTTCGTTAGCCTGGGCATTAAAGCCAATAACGGTAAACAGACTGAACATTGCGACTTGCAGTGCTTTTTTCATTTATTCTCTCCTGGAGTTAAAAGTTATTGCTGCCAACCGCCACCAAGTGCGGTATATAAAGAAATTTCGTTAACCTGACGGGCATAATTCAGGTCAAGTAAAGTTTGTCGGGTTGCAAATAACGAACGCTCGGCATCCAGCACTTCCAGATAACTTACCGCGCCGTGCTGATATAATGCCCGCGCCCGTTGCAAAGTAATTTGCAGCGATGCCAGATAACGCTGCTGGGCGCTAATTTGATCGTTCAGGCTTTGACGTAATGCCAGCGCATCTGCCACTTCTTTAAAGGCGTTCTGGATTTTCTGTTCATAATTCACTACCGACTGCTGCTGGCGAATTTCGGCGATATCCAGATTGGCCTGGTTGCGTCCGGCATTAAAAATGGGGATCTCAATTTTAGGAATAAAATTCCACATCCCGCTGCTGGCGTTAAATAATGACGACAGATCGCTGCTGGCGGTTGATATTCCGCTGGTCAGGCTGATAGACGGGAAAAATGCTGCACGTGCAGCACCAATATTGGCATTAGCCGCCATTAACGCGTGTTCAGCTTCCATAATATCCGGGCGCTGCAATAAGATTTGCGACGACAAGCCCGCCGGTAATTTAACGCTTTGCAGGCTGTCGCTGTTTACTGTCTGCGCATGCGGCAGCTTGCCGTAGCTTCCCAGTAACAGTTGCAATGCATTATTCGCCTGCGCCAGTTCCCCCTGACGTTTAGCGATGTCGCTGCGGGTACTTTCAATCACCCCGCGAGCCTGTTCCAGCGCCAGAACATTACTGCTACCTGTCAACAGTTGTTTTTCGACAAACGCATATGACTGCTGATAATTACGCAGCGTTTCTTCGGCTATTTGCAATTGCGCATACGCCAGTTGCTGATTGAAATAGCTTTGCGCGACATTAGAAACCAGCAGAATATGCACCGCGCGCTGAGCTTCCTCAGTGGCTAAATAATTTTGTCGCTCGGCTTCGCTCATGTTCTTTAAGCGCCCGAAAAAATCGAGGTCAAAGCTGGCGTTAAGGCCAGTAGAAAACTCCCGCGTCGTGGCTGAATCGCCTTTAAGATTGCCGCTCCAGCTGCCGCTGCCCTCGCCATTGAGCTGTGGGTAGCGGTCGGCATCGGTCAGACGATATTGCGCCCGTGCCTCCTGCACTTTCAGCGTCGCCATGCGCAAATCCCGGTTATTCACCAGCGCCTCGCTAATCAGCGTCTTCACCTGATTATCAACAAAAAAGGTGCGCCAGCCCGCGTTCTGATAGTTATCTGCTGCGTTAACGAGGCCGTTCTGGCTGAGTGAGAACTGCTGCGGTACGGGCATTGCCGGGCGCTGATAATCCGGTGCCAGTGAACAACCGGTTAGCGCAAGGGCCACACAAAATGGCAGAAGTTTACAAGGAGACATAGGCTCATAATTTCTGGTGATTTTATACCGCCAACTTTACTCGCCAGGCTCTGATTTTCCGGTGACAGGAAAATGACAAAATTGTCATTTTGCCAATAAGCGATTGCCATCTGATCCCGCTACTCTAGAATTGCCCGGGCAACATGTGGAGGAAATATGAAACTGTTGATTGTCGAAGATGAAAAGAAAACCGGAGAATACTTGACCAAAGGGTTAACCGAAGCCGGTTTTGTGGTCGATTTGGCCGACAACGGGCTGAATGGCTACCATCTGGCGATGACCGGAGATTATGACCTGATAATCCTCGATATTATGCTGCCGGACGTGAACGGCTGGGATATCGTGCGCATGTTGCGCTCCGCCAATAAAGGGATGCCGATTCTGTTGCTAACCGCGCTTGGCACCATTGAACATCGCGTCAAGGGGCTGGAGTTGGGGGCAGATGACTACCTGGTGAAGCCATTCGCTTTTGCTGAACTGCTGGCGCGGGTGCGCACATTACTGCGGCGCGGGGCGGCGGTGATTATCGAAAGTCAGTTTCAGGTTGCCGATCTGATGGTCGATCTCGTCAGCCGCAAAGTCACTCGCAGCGGCACGCGCATCACTTTGACCAGTAAAGAGTTTACTCTGCTGGAGTTTTTTCTCCGCCATCAGGGCGAAGTGCTGCCCCGCTCGCTTATCGCCTCGCAGGTATGGGACATGAATTTTGACAGCGACACTAACGCCATTGATGTGGCGGTGAAGCGGCTACGCGGCAAAATCGACAACGACTTTGAGCCGAAGCTGATTCAGACCGTGCGCGGCGTGGGCTATATGCTTGAGGTACCTGATGGTCAATAAGCCATTTCAGCGCCCGTTTTCGCTGGCAACCCGCCTGACCTTTTTTATCAGCCTGGCCACCATCGCGGCGTTTTTCGCCTTTGCATGGATCATGATCCACTCAGTAAAAGTGCATTTTGCCGAGCAGGATATTAATGATTTAAAAGAGATTAGCGCCACCCTTGAACGGGTACTAAATCACCCTGACGAAACGCAAGCCCGACGCTTAATGACGCTGGAAGATATCGTCAGTGGTTATTCCAATGTGTTGATTTCCCTGGCAGATAGCCAGGGTAAAACGGTGTATCACTCCCCCGGTGCGCCGGATATCCGCGAGTTTGCGCGTGACGCCATACCCGATAAAGACGCGCGGGGCGGTGAGGTGTATCTCCTTTCCGGCCCGACGATGATGATGCCAGGCCACGGTCACGGGCATATGGAACACAGCAACTGGCGGATGATTAACTTGCCGGTTGGCCCGTTGGTGGACGGAAAACCGATTTATACGCTCTATATCGCGCTTTCGATCGATTTTCATCTTCATTACATAAATGATTTGATGAATAAACTTATTATGACCGCATCGATCATCAGCATCCTGATCGTCTTTATCGTGCTGTTGGCGGTACATAAAGGTCACGCGCCGATCCGCAGCGTCAGCCGTCAAATCCAGAATATCACCTCGAAAGATCTCGACGTCCGCCTTGACCCGCAGACCGTGCCCATTGAGCTGGAACAGCTGGTACTGTCGTTCAACCATATGATCGAGCGTATTGAGGATGTCTTTACCCGCCAGTCCAATTTCTCAGCGGACATCGCCCACGAAATTCGCACACCAATTACGAATCTCATAACGCAAACCGAAATCGCCCTCAGCCAGTCGCGCAGCCAGAAGGAGCTGGAAGATGTGCTCTACTCTAATCTCGAAGAGCTGACGCGAATGGCGAAAATGGTCAGCGATATGCTGTTTCTCGCTCAGGCCGATAACAACCAGCTAATCCCCGAAAAGAAAATGCTCAACCTGGCGGATGAAATCGGCAAAGTGTTCGATTTTTTCGAGGCGTTAGCGGAAGATCGCGGCGTGGAGTTGCGATTTGTTGGCGACGAGTGCCAGGTTGCGGGCGATCCGCTGATGCTGCGTCGGGCGTTAAGCAACCTGCTTTCGAACGCCCTGCGTTATACGCCACCCGGAGAGGCTATTGTAGTGCGCTGCCAGACAGTCGATCATCTGGTGCAAGTTATCGTCGAAAACCCCGGTACGCCCATTGCGCCCGAGCACTTACCGCGATTGTTTGACCGTTTCTACCGCGTTGACCCCTCCCGCCAACGAAAAGGCGAAGGTAGCGGCATTGGGCTGGCGATAGTGAAATCGATTGTTGTCGCGCATAAAGGCACGGTTGCAGTAACGTCAGATGCGCGGGGGACAAGGTTTGTGATTGTGTTGCCGGAGAGGGGGTGATTATTAAGTTCAAATTCAGGGCAAGGGTTTACGGCGTTTTTCGCTAAATTTCCATCATTATAAACAAGCCACCTATCATATAAAGCAATGAATAATTAAATCGCGATTAATCATCATTAATTTTTATATTATTCACCCAATCCATTTATAAAGTGAATTTGATAAATTCCTAATTTAAAATATCCACTATTGAGCCAGTATTTAACAACGTTAAGATGTGCAATGTGCAGATCATGTTATCAGGGTGGAGCGGTAGCATATATTTTTTAAGCAATCATTCATTTTAATGATGTTAATTGGGTTATTTAGTTGTGAATAAAAACATATTATGAATATTGGTTTTACTTTGCGTTTTTGTTACTCGCTGTGATGTGCGCACCTGTCCTGAATAACGTCAGGAAACAATAAGTTGAGCTTGTGATTATTTTTTTGACTGAACAGACACCCGTTTCTGTAAAGTAATATTCAAACAAAATTCTCACATAATCATAGCATTTTTTGTTCCTTCCCTAATAACGTCTTAAGTCGTCCCGCTTATCTCATTATCCGCAGTTGTACGGTGCGGATTATTATTCATTTTACCGGAGGTTGCTATGTCAACCGGATTACGTTTCACACTGGAAGTGGACAGCCTGCCACCGGACGCTTTTGCGGTGGTTTCCTTTCATCTCACCCAGTCACTCTCTTCGCTCTTTTCCCTCGATCTCTCCCTGGTCAGCCAGCAGTTTCTCTCCCTTGAATTTGCGCAGGTGCTGGACAAAATGGCCTACCTGACAATAT
The DNA here is from genome assembly GCF_022354085.1 of Shigella dysenteriae. Taxonomy (NCBI): domain Bacteria; kingdom Pseudomonadati; phylum Pseudomonadota; class Gammaproteobacteria; order Enterobacterales; family Enterobacteriaceae; genus Shigella; species Shigella dysenteriae. The sequence goes on along the minus strand of NZ_CP055055.1, from coordinate 1,340,812 downwards.
GGCAGGGTGATGATGTACAGCGCCGGGTGAAAGGTGTGGTGACCTGGTTTGAACTGGGGGAGAACGACAAAAACCAGATGCTGTACAGCATGAAGGTGCACCCGCCGCTGTGGCGTGCCGGTCTGCGCCAGAACTTCCGTATCTTCCAGAACGAGGACATCAAAAGCATCCTCGGCACGATATTGCAGGAAAACGGGGTGACCGAGTGGAGTCCGCTGTTCAGTGAACCGCATCCTTCCCGTGAGTTTTGTGTCCAGTACGGTGAGACTGATTACGATTTCCTGTGCCGGATGGCGGCGGAGGAAGGCATCTTCTTTTATGAGGAGCATGCTTACAAAAGTACCGACCAGAGCCTGGTGCTGTGCGACACGGTCCGCCATCTGCCCGAATCTTTTGAAATCCCCTGGAACCCGAACACCCGTACCGAGGTGAGCACCCTCTGCATCAGCCAGTTTCGCTACAGCGCACAAATCCGCCCTTCTTCCGTGGTGACCAAAGACTACACCTTTAAACGCCCCGGCTGGGCAGGACGTTTTGATCAGGAAGGCCAGCACCAGGATTACCAGCGCACGCAGTATGAGGTGTATGACTACCCCGGACGTTTCAAGGGCGCCCACGGGCAGAACTTTGCCCGCTGGCAGATGGAGGGCTGGCGAAACAATGCAGAAACCGCGCGGGGAATGAGTCGCTCGCCGGAGATATGGCCGGGACGGCGAATTGTGCTGACGGGGCATCCGCAGGCGAACCTGAACCGGGAATGGCAGGTGGTGGCAAGTGAACTGCACGGCGAGCAGCCGCAGGCGGTGCCGGGAAGGCGGGGAGCAGGGACGGCGCTGGACAACCATTTTGCGGTGATCCCGGCAGACCGGACATGGCGACCCCAGCCGCGGCTAAAACCGCTGGTGGACGGTCCGCAGAGCGCCGTCGTGACGGGGCCGGAGGGTGAGGAAATCTTCTGTGATGAACATGGCCGAGTGCGGGTGAAATTCAACTGGGACCGTTATAACCCGGCAGACCAGGACAGCTCGTGCTGGATCCGTGTGGCACAGGCGTGGGCAGGCACCGGTTTTGGCAACCTGGCGATACCGCGTGTGGGTCAGGAGGTGATAGTGGACTTCCTCAACGGCGATCCGGACCAGCCGATCATTATGGGGCGCACCTACCACCAGGAAAACCGCACCCCCGGCAGCCTGCCGGGGACGAAGACGCAGATGACCATCCGTTCCAAAACGTATATGGGCAGCGGGTTTAATGAGCTGAAGTTTGACGATGCGACAGGGAAAGAACAGGTCTACATCCACGCGCAGAAGGACATGGATACCGAGGTACTCAACGATCGTACCACCACCGTAAAACACGATCATCGCGAAACCGTAAAAAATGACCAGACGGTCACGATACAGGAAGGTAATCGCCTTCTTATGGTGGAAAAAGGCGACAAGATCACAGGAGTACGAAAAGGTTCTTTATCTGAGAATGTCTTTCAGGACAGAGGCACGATTGCCGGTTCGGTGCATGTTGACGCCGTAGACAATGGTGGCGAAGGCAACGGTATACAGGCTTATACGGCAATTAAGGAAATTATGCTGGCCGTGGAGGAAAGCAAAATTGCGCTGACGCCGGATGGCATTCAGCTACAGGTCGGGGAATCAACGGTAATCAGGCTGTCGAAGGATGGCATCACCATCGTGGGCGGTTCTGTTTTCATCAACTGATTCACTCAGATTATCAGGGAGTATTTTATGCAGTTCACTTTCAATGAAGGCCACATTCAACTGCCGTCTCAATGGCAGGATCAGTCAATGCAGGTCCTGGTGTCCACAGATAACAGTGGCATCAACCTGGTCATTACCCGCGAAGCCGTTCTACAGGGAACCCTGACACCAGAGCTGTACCAGGAAACGCTGGCGCTGTACCAGGGCAAACTTGATGGGTACACCGAACATGCCTGCCGGGAAATCACTCTGGCAGAGGCCCCGGCCTGGCTGCTGGATTATTCCTGGAACGGTCCGGAAGATGAAGGGAATCAGGGGCGGATTAGCCAGATAGCCGTATTCCAGCGGCGTGGAGATACGCTGCTGACCTTCACTTTCAGCACCTCCTTATCCCTGAAGAACAGTCAAAAGACGATGCTGCTGGAGGTGATAAAGAGCTTCACCCCGTTGCCACCGGAGAATGACATCCAAAAGGACCAGCCGCGCTGACATAAACGAGGGATAACACATGAGTGAAGGACCAGGCGGGCCACAGGGAGCGACCGCAGGCGGTACGCTGGCAATGCGAATGCTGTCACAGCAGGCGATGGTCGCCAGCCAGATGAAACGGGCAGCCAACGACAAAGCCATTGCACAGATGCTGGCATCAAAAAAGTCTGGCCCCCCCGCCGCCAGGCTGGGCGATGAAATTCAGCACAAGAGTTTTTTGGGGGCGCTGGCAGGGGCCGTGCTGGGGGCGATAGTGACCATCGCAGAAGGTTGCCTGATTATGGCCGCCTGTGCCACCGGCCCTTATGCGCTGGTTCTGGTGCCTGCGCTGATGTATGCCAGCTATAAGGCGAGTGATTATGTGGAGGAGAAACAGAACCAGCTTGAATCATGGATAAACAGCTTTTGTGACACGGACGGCGCCATCAATACCGGTTCTGAAAACGTAAAAATTAACGGAAAGCCAGCAGCCCGTGCAGCCGTCACCCTTCCCCCTCCTCCCCCACCTGGAGCAATACCTGAAGTCCCACAGGGGGAACCCTCATGGGGTGATATTGCCACTGACCTGCTTGAATCGGCAGCGGAAAAAGCAGTACCACTGGCGAAGGCCTGGGGGAACGCTGTTATCACCCTGACGGACAGCAATGCCAGTTTTATGGATCGCGTCAGTGCAGGCGCATCGCTTCTGTTTCCCAGCGGCCCGGTATTAATGGAATTTGCCACGATGGTGGGCGGGCGTGGCGAAATCAAAAAAGATGTGGATTTCCCGGAAGCCGGTGAGGACACGGCGCTCTGCGACAAGGAGAACAAACCACCGAGAATAGCCCAGGGCAGCAGCAACGTCTTTATCAACAATCAGCCTGCCGCGCGTCAGGGGGACAAACTGGAGTGCAGTGCGGCGATCGTGGAAGGTTCGCCGGACGTCTTTATTGGGGGTGAGCAGGTCACCTATCTGGATATCCAGCCGGAGTTCCCGCCATGGCAGAGAATGATCCTGGGAGGAATAACGATAGCCAGCTATCTTCTGCCGCCAGCAGGACTGCTGGGAAAACTGGGGAATCTGGCGAAACTGGGCAAACTGGGAAACCTGCTGGGGAAAAGCGGGAAGCTGCTGGGGGCAAAGCTCGGCGCGTTGCTGGGGAAAACAGGTAAGTCGTTAAAAAGTATTGCCAATAAAGTCATCAGATGGGTAACAGATCCTGTCGATCCGGTAACCGGCGCGTACTGCGACGAACGTACCGACTTCACCCTGGGCCAGACCCTCCCCCTCTCCTTCACCCGTTTCCACAGTTCGGTACTGCCACTGCATGGCCTGACGGGCGTGGGCTGGAGCGACTCCTGGAGCGAATACGCCTGGGTGCGTGAACAGGGAAACCGGGTGGATATCATCAGCCAGGGAGCCACGCTGAGATTTGCCTTCGACGGTGACAGTGATACGGCGGTTAACCCGTATCACGCCCAGTACATTCTGCGCCGCCGCGATGATTATCTGGAGCTGTTCGACAGGGATGCACTGAGCAGCCGCTTCTTTTATGACGCCTTTCCGGGAATGCGTCTGCGCCACCCGGTGACTGACGATACCAGCGATGACCGCCTGGCACACAGCCCCGCAGACCGGATGTACATGCTGGGCGGGATGAGCGACACCGCCAGCAACCGCATCACGTTTGAGCGCGACAGCCAGTACCGGATCACGGGTGTCAGTCACACCGACGGGATCCGGCTTAAACTGACGTACCACGCCAGCGGCTACCTGAAAGCCATTCACCGCACGGATAACGGCATACAGACGCTGGCGACCTACGAACAGGATGCGCGGGGGCGGCTGACAGAAGCGGATGCGCGGCTGGACTACCACCTGTTTTATGAGTACGACGCTGCGGACCGGATCATCCGCTGGTCCGATAACGACCAGACGTGGAGCCGTTTCACCTACGATGCACAGGGCCGGTGCGTGACCGTCACCGGGGCGGAGGGCTATTACAACGCCACGCTGGACTATGGGGACGACTGCACCACCGTGACGGACGGCAAGGGCACTCACCGTTATTACTATGATCCTGACGGCAATATTCTGCGGGAAGAAGCGCCGGACGGCAGTACCACCACGTATGAATGGGATGAATTCCATCACCTGCTGGCCCGCCACTCCCCTGCCGGGCGGGTGGAGAAGTTTGAATACAACGCCGCACACGGTCAGTTAAGCCGTTACACGGCGGCAGACGGCGCGGAGTGGCAGTACTGCTATGATGAGCGCGGCCTGCTCAGCAACATCACCGACCCTGCCGGGCAGACGTGGACGCAGCAGTGTGATGAACGCGGCCTGCCGGTAAGTCTGGTGTCGCCACAGGGCGAAGAGACCCGGCTGGCGTACACGCCGCAGGGGCTGCTGTCGGGGATATTCCGCCAGGATGAACGGCGTCTGGGCATAGAGTACGACCACCACAACCGGCCGGAAACACTCACCGACGTGATGGGCCGTGAACACCACACCGAATACAGCGGTCACGACCTGCCGGTGAAGATGCGCGGCCCCGGCGGTCAGTCAGTGCGGTTGCAGTGGCAGCAGCACCATAAACTGAGCGGCCTTGAGCGGGCAGGAACCGGCGCAGAAGGATTCCGCTACGACCGCCACGGCAACCTGCTGGCGTACACGGACGGTAACGGCGTTGTCTGGACAATGGAATACGGCCCGTTTGATTTGCCGGTGGCGCGAACGGACGGTGAAGGCCATCGCTGGCAGTACCGCTACGATAAAGACACGCTGCAACTGACAGAAGTCATTAACCCGCAGGGCGAGTCTTATCTTTATATTCTGGACAACTGTGGCCGGGTGACGGAAGAACGTGACTGGGGCGGCGTGGTCTGTCGTTACCGTTATGACGCTGATGGCCTGTGTACCGCCAGGGTCAACGGCCTGGAGGAAACTATCCTCTACAGCCGGGACGCCGCAGGCCGCCTGGCAGAAATCATCACGCCGGAAGGCAAAACGCAGTATGCGTATGACAAATCCGGCAGGCTGACGGGTATCTTCAGCCCGGACGGCACATCACAGCGCACCGGCTATGACGAACGCGGGCGGGTGAATGTCACCACTCAGGGCCGACGGGCCATTGAATACCACTACCCCGACGAACACACCGTCATCCGCTGTATCCTGCCACCGGAAGATGAACGCGACAGACACCCCGATGAATCCCTGCTGAAAACCACGTACCGTTATAACGCCGCCGGAGAACTGACGGAGGTCATTCTGCCGGGGGATGAGACGCTGACGTTCAGCCGTGATGAGGCGGGACGTGAAGTGCTCCGGCACAGTAACCGGGGTTTTGCCTGTGAGCAGGGCTGGAATGCAGCCGGCCAGCTTACCAGCCAGCGCGCCGGACTTTTCCCGGAGGAAGCCACGTGGGGCGGGCTGCTCCCCTCACTGGTACGGGAGTACCGTTACGACAGCGCGGGCAATGTGTCGGCTGTCACCAGCCGGGAAGATTACGGACGGGAAACACGGCGGGAATACCGGCTGGACCGGAACGGTCAGGTCACGGCGGTGACAGCCTCAGGCACCGGGCTGGGCTATGGCGAAGGCGATGAGTCCTATGGCTATGACAGTTGTGGCTACCTGAAGGCGCAGTCTGCGGGCAGGCACCGGATAAGTGAAGAGACTGACCAGTATGCCGGAGGCCACCGGCTGAAACAGGCCGGAAACACGCAGTATGACTATGACGCCGCAGGCCGGATGGTCAGCCGGACAAAACACCGTGACGGCTACCGCCCGGAAACAGAGCGGTTCCGGTGGGACAGCCGTGACCAGATGTCCGGGTATTGCAGCGCACAGGGTGAGCAGTGGGAATACCGCTACGACGCCAGCGGCAGGCGGACGGAAAAATGCTGCCGGCAAAAAGCCATCCGCATTACATATCTGTGGGACGGCGACAGTATTGCGGAAATCCGGGAATACCGCGATGATGAACTGTACAGCGTACGGCACCTGGTGTTTAACGGCTTTGAGCTGATAAGCCAGCAGTTCAGCCGGGTACGGCAGCCGCACCCGTCCGTGGCCCCGCAGTGGGTGACGCGGACGAATCACGCGGTGAGCGACCCGACGGGCCGCCCGCTGATGCTCTTTAACAGTGAAGGCAAGACGGTCTGGCGACCGGGACAGACCAGCCTGTGGGGGCTGGCACTCAGCCTGCCCGCAGACACCGACGACCCGGACCCGCGCGGGGAACTGGACGCGGAAGCCGACCCCGGCCTGCTGTATGCAGGACAGTGGCAGGATACGGAATCCGGGCTGTGCTATAACCGGTTCCGGTATTACGAGCCGGAAACCGGAATGTACCTGGTGAGTGATCCGCTGGGGTTGCAGGGAGGGGAGCAGACTTACCGGTATGTGCCGAATCCTTGTGGGTATATCGATCCTTTGGGGCTGGCTATATGTCAGTTAGCCCGCTGGACGAAATGGGGGAGTGAGCAAAGCAACATATCTGATGTTTTGAACTCATTAGGGAATAGAGCACTTAAATATGCTAATGGTGATTGGATAAAATCAGAGGCTGCATTCAATAAATACATAAACATGATAAATAAAAGACTAGAATTAACAGGTAGTAAATTTAGAGTTGAGATTCAACCAGCCATAAAAAATGGAGAGCGAGTTCCTGCGACAACGAATGGACCATTTAAAGTAAATGGTAAGTGGACATCCGGCACTCATTATACAGGTGGTTCCAAACGTCTAGATGCCGGTATTATTGATATCACATCTCCTACAAACCAATATGGATTACATCCAGTTATTGAAGGATTTGATATAACACTTAATAAAACAAAACCATCAGCAGTGGATATATATTCAGATGTGTTTGGTGGGATTGATATTAACGACATTCGGTTATAAAACAATAAGGCGGCAATATGAAAGAGATTGATTTATTATATGAAAATATTTATCAGCTTTTAATTAAACCTTACCTACTCGATCTTTCTAGCCAGTCTGGAAAAAAAATAGAAGTAAATTACACATGCAAAATAAAAGATGCTGCTGATGAAATAAAGGGTAGTATGATTTTTAATGATGTAGATGGTAAACAAAAAGCAACTTGCACTATCAGGGTGTTAATACTAAAAACATTTCACGATGGTCGTTATAGATTTGTAATTGAATCTGTGATTTATGATTTAATTAATAATTACAGTGGATTTATTTTAACGGGGAGATTGTTTTGGCAAGGGGAAGGTTTTGGCCATGAATTATTCCCCGTGACAAACAAATATAATGCTTGGAGATGGAAAAATAAAAAAATAATAGATATTTCTTGGTAAGGAAAATATTCCCCGAAAGAGGCCACATGGGGAATACTGCTCCCCTCACTGGTACGGGAGTACCGTTACGACAGCGCGGGTAACGTATCAGGCGTCACCAGCCGGGAAGATTACGGACGGGAAACACAGCGGGAGTACCGGCTTGACCGGAACGGCCAGGTCACGGCGGTGACAGCCTCAGGCACCGGACTGGGCTATGGCGAAGGCGATGAGTCCTATGGCTATGACAGTTGTGGCTACCTGAAGGCGCAGTCTGCGGGCGGGCACCGGATAAGTGAAGAGACTGACCAGTATGCCGGAGGCCACCGGCTGAAACAGGCCGGAAACACGCAGTATGACTATGACGCCGCAGGCCGGATGGTCAGCCGCACCAGACACCGTGACGGCTATCGCCCGGAAACAGAGCGGTTCCGGTGGGACAGCCGGGACCAGCTGACCGGGTATTGCAGCGCACAGGGTGAGCAGTGGGAATACCGCCACGACGCCAGCGGCAGACGAACAGAGAAACGCTGCGACCGGAAGAAAATCCGCTTCACGTACCTGTGGGACGGCGACAGTATTGCGGAAATCCGGGAATACCGCGATGATGAACTGTACAGCGTACGGCACCTGGTGTTTAACGGCTTTGAGCTGATAAGCCAGCAGTTCAGCCGGGTACGGCAGCCGCACCCGTCCGTGGCTCCGCAGTGGGTGACGCGGACGAATCATGCGGTGAGCGACCTGACGGGCCGCCCGCTGATGCTCTTTAACAGTGAAGGTAAAACCGTCTGGCGACCGGGACAGACCAGCCTGTGGGGGCTGGCACTCAGTCTGCCCGCAGACACCGGCTACCCGGACCCGCGCGGGGAACTGGACCCGGAAGCCGACCCCGGCCTGCTGTATGCAGGACAGTGGCAGGATACGGAATCCGGGCTGTGCTATAACCGGTTCCGGTATTACGAGCCGGAAACCGGAATGTACCTGGTGAGTGATCCGCTGGGGTTGCTGGGGGGTAAGCAGACTTACCGGTATGTGCCGAATCCACTGGGGTATATTGATCCGCTGGGGCTGGCAAAAACTTCTGTTCCCGCAGAAAAAATAAGCCTTTCGGATAAAGCAAGAGATCTTTTTAGACAAGGAAAAGTAAGAGAAGCATTAGATGTTCATTATGAGGATCTTGTACGAAGAAAGCTTGGTGGTATATCTCAAGAAATTGCCGGGCGTGAATATGATGTTGTTACTGACAAGATCATAGCGCAGGTCAAGAGGACTTATAGCTCTATAGATAATCCAAAAAACTTCTTAAGTAAGTCTACTCGGACACAAATTAAGAAGACAATTGAGCTGGCTGAAGAACAGGGGAAAGAGGCTCAGTTTTGGTTTAAATATGGAGTAAGCCCTAAAGTAAGAGAATATATAGAAAGCAAAGGTGGGAAAGTTATATTGGGTATGGGGAATTAACATGTCAAGATATATACTTATTAGAGGTTGGTTTGAGTGCGACTTTGAACAAGTAAAAAAAATAAAAGAAGCTAATGAAGAATTTTTCAAACATTCTGAAAAATATTTATTACCAGAAAACACGAAACGACTTTATTTAAATGGGTGGTGTTACCCAGAATATCCTATCAACTGGGTTAGCGTTATTTCCTTAGGTGTTAATATAAATCAAATTGCATTTGATTATATAAAAGACATGATTGTAAATGTTTCAAGAACTGAAAGATTGGATGGTTATTTTCGTGTGAATGATGATGAAGATAATTTATTCTTAGAATGGATTGTAAAAGATGGTTATTTAGAGGAAATAATTTTGTCTGGTTCATAAATTCATCTTCTTTGTTGAGAAGATTAACTGCCTAGGTGAAATTATCCTCTATGACCGGGACGCTGCAGGCCACCTGGCAGAAGTCATCACGCAGGAAGACAAGTCGCTGTATCCCTTTGAAAAATCCGGCAGGCTAATGGGCATCTTCAGCCCAGGCGGCACATCACAGCGAATTTGAAGGCAAATGCGAAAATTAGTGATCTTGAAGTTCATACAGTATTGGTAAAAACAGGCGAAGCTTTTCCAATGTGTAAGAATTTTCAAATTTCAATATTTGGCGCTGTTGTTACAAGCGGGTGATTATATGTGTGAATTAATTAATGAAGCATCAAAATATGGGAAAGTCAATGTAAGAAAGATGGACATTGATTTGTGTTGTAAAAAAATAGAGGAAGAAGGGTATTCTGTTTTCGTTGCGTTCTATGATTTTATAAAAAAATATGGCGGTTTATATGGCTTTCATTCAGCTTACAAAGACACCACTATAAGTGAGGCTTTTTTTATAGATCCAGAAAGGGCCTCTAATCGCATTTTTATAGAAAGAGTCAATGATTATATTGAGAGAGCTGGTTACAATATGATTCCTGTTGGCGAGTGCAGTAATGGTCATATCACATTATTATATGGGGAAAATAATGTGATATATGGCGGCTTGGATGATTATCTTTGGAAGTATGGGGATAATTTATCTTCATCAATTGATATATTGATTAATGGCAAGGAGGCAGTTGAAATTCCGTAAGGCCAACTTGATATGACACCTGGCACACAACCCCGACGACCGGATGTATATGCTGGGCGGGATGAGTGACACCTCCAGCAACCGCATCACGTTTGAGCGCGACAGCCAGTACCGGATCACAGGTGTCAGTCACACCGACGGGATCCGGCTTAAACTGACGTACCACGCCAGCGGCTACCTGAAAGCCATTCACCGCACGGGTAACGGCATACAGACGCAGGGAAAGATCATCAGAAGTACACTTTTTGTACTAAATAATTCGCATTTTATGTTTAAAATTTGAGATATTTCTCATTACCTGAAACTGTTTTTTAATGCTTATACATGATCAAATACTCCTTACATAATTAAGGAGAACAAAATGGAACTTAAAAAATTGATGGAACATATTTCTATTATCCCCGATTACAGACAAGCCTGGAAAGTGGAACATAAATTATCGGATATTCTACTGTTGACTATTTGTGCCGTTATTTCTGGTGCAGAGGGTTGGGAAGATATAGAGGATTTTGGTGAAACACATCTCGATTTTTTGAAGCAATATGGTGATTTTGAAAATGGTATTCCTGTTCACGATACCATTGCCAGAGTTGTATCCTGTATCAGTCCTGCAAAATTTCATGAGTGCTTTATTAACTGGATGCGTGACTGCCATTCTTCAGATGATAAAGACGTCATTGCAATTGATGGAAAAACGCTCCGGCACTCTTATGACAAGAGTCGCCGCAGGGGAGCGATTCATGTCATTAGTGCGTTCTCAACAATGCACAGTCTGGTCATCGGACAGATCAAGACGGATGAGAAATCTAATGAGATTACAGCTATCCCAGAACTTCTTAACATGCTGGATATTAAAGGAAAAATCATCACAACTGATGCGATGGGTTGCCAGAAAGATATTGCAGAGAAGATACAAAAACAGGGAGGTGATTATTTATTCGCGGTAAAAGGAAACCAGGGGCGGCTAAATAAAGCCTTTGAGGAAAAATTTCCGCTGAAAGAATTAAATAATCCAGAGCATGACAGTTACGCAATTAGTGAAAAGAGTCACGGCAGAGAAGAAATCCGTCTTCATATTGTTTGCGATGTCCCTGATGAACTTATTGATTTCACGTTTGCATGGAAAGGACTGAAGAAATTATGCGTGGCAGTCTCCTTTCGGTTAATAATAGCAGAACAAAAGAAAGAGCCAAAAATGACGGTCAGATATTATATCAGTTCTGCTGATTTAACCGCAGAGAAGTTCGCCACAGCAATCCGAAACCACTGGCACGTGGAGAATAAGCTGCACTGGCGTCTGGACGTGGTAATGAATGAAGACGACTGCAAAATAAGAAGAGGAAATGCAGCAGAATTATTTTCAGGGATACGGCACATTGCTATTAATATTTTGACGAATGATAAGGTATTCAAGGCAGGGTTAAGACGTAAGATGCGAAAAGCAGCCATGGACAGAAACTATCTGGCGTCAGTCCTTGCGGGGAGCGGGCTTTCGTAATCTTGCCCTGCCTGCTCACCTCCAGGCACTTCCACTACATCATGACCTGATCGGTGCCACCACTCCTCTTCACTATGACGTTAACCTCCCCTCCTTGACACCACGCTTTTGTCTACATTCTACGCAAACGGCAACTTTTATAACCAGTGTAAAAATAACGTGCCGCAATAGTCATACCTATTAATGGTAAAAAGCTGTCACAATTCATAAAAAACCTTAATATACGCCACCCTAAACATAACCAGCGTTAATGTAAGGTTTTTGTGTGGACTGGCTTCTTGATGTTTTTGCTACCTGGCTCTACGGCTTAAAAGTAATCGCGATAACGTTAGCGGTCATCATGTTCATCAGCGGGCTGGACGATTTTTTTATTGATGTCGTCTACTGGGTACGCCGCATTAAACGCAAGTTGAGTGTTTATCGCCGCTACCCGCGAATGAGTTACCGCGAACTGTATAAACCAGATGAAAAACCGTTAGCGATTATGGTTCCGGCGTGGAATGAAACGGGCGTCATCGGCAATATGGCCGAGCTGGCGGCGACCACGCTCGACTACGAAAACTATCATATCTTTGTTGGCACCTACCCCAACGACCCGGACACTCAGCGTGATGTTGACGAAGTGTGCGCTCGCTTCCCGAATGTGCATAAGGTAGTCTGCGCGCGTCCTGGCCCCACCAGCAAAGCCGACTGTCTGAACAACGTGCTGGACGCCATCACCCAGTTTGAGCGTAGCGCCAATTTCGCATTTGCTGGTTTTATTCTGCATGACGCCGAAGATGTGATTTCACCGATGGAATTGCGTCTGTTCAACTATCTGGTCGAGCGTAAAGATCTGATTCAGATCCCGGTATACCCATTCGAACGCGAATGGACGCACTTCACCAGCATGACTTACATTGATGAGTTTTCAGAACTGCATGGCAAAGATGTTCCGGTGCGTGAAGCCCTCGCCGGACAAGTACCCAGCGCAGGCGTCGGCACCTGTTTCAGCCGCCGCGCCGTGACCGCTCTGTTAGCTGATGGTGACGGTATTGCTTTCGACGTGCAAAGTCTTACTGAAGATTACGACATTGGCTTCCGCCTGAAAGAAAAAGGTATGACGGAAATTTTTGTCCGTTTTCCGGTGGTGGATGAAGCCAAAGAACGCGAGCAGCGTAAATTTTTACAGCACGCACGGACGTCAAACATGATCTGCGTGCGCGAATATTTCCCCGATACCTTTTCGACTGCGGTTCGACAAAAATCCCGCTGGATCATCGGCATTGTTTTCCAGGGCTTTAAAACCCATAAATGGACCTCCAGCCTGACGCTGAACTACTTTCTCTGGCGCGACCGCAAAGGGGCAATCAGTAACTTTGTCAGCTTCCTCGCGATGCTGGTGATGATCCAGCTTTTGCTGTTGCTGGCGTATGAAAGTTTGTGGCCCGATGCCTGGCATTTCCTTTCTATTTTTAGCGGCAGCGCATGGTTAATGACCCTGCTGTGGCTAAACTTTGGCTTGATGGTTAACCGCATCGTGCAGCGGGTGATTTTCGTCACTGGCTACTACGGCCTCACGCAGGGGCTACTATCTGTCCTGCGTCTTTTCTGGGGCAACCTGATTAACTTCATGGCCAACTGGCGCGCGTTAAAACAGGTACTTCAACACGGCGATCCACGTCGCGTCGCGTGGGATAAAACAACGCATGACTTCCCCAGCGTCACTGGCGATACCCGCTCGTTGCGCCCGTTAGGTCAAATTCTGCTGGAAAATCAGGTCATCACTGAAGAACAGCTCGATACAGCACTGCGTAATCGCGTCGAAGGTCTACGCCTGGGCGGTTCAATGCTGATGCAGGGGCTGATTAGCGCCGAGCAGCTGGCACAGGCGCTGGCAGAGCAAAACGGCGTGGCGTGGGAATCCATCGATGCCTGGCAGATCCCGTCCTCGCTGATTGCCGAAATGCCAGCCTCCGTGGCGCTGCATTATGCAGTGCTGCCGCTGCGTCTGGAAAATGATGTGTTAATTGTCGGCAGTGAAGATGGTATTGACCCGGTTTCGCTGGCGGCCCTGACGCGTAAAGTCGGACGCAAAGTGCGTTACGTCATTGTTCTGCGGGGACAAATTGTCACGGGGTTACGTCACTGGTATGCACGCCGACGCGGTCACGATCCGCGGGCAATGTTGTACAATGCGGTTCAGCATCAGTGGCTCACGGAACAGCAGGCCGGTGAAATCTGGCGGCAATATGTGCCGCATCAGTTCCTGTTCGCCGAAATACTGACCACGCTCGGTCATATTAATCGTTCAGCAATTAACGTGTTGTTATTGCGCCATGAACGCAGTTCTCTGCCGCTCGGCAAGTTTTTGGTCACCGAAGGCGTTATCAGCCAGGAAACGTTGGATCGCGTCCTGACAATTCAACGCGAATTACAAGTTTCGATGCAATCACTATTACTCAAAGCAGGTTTAAACACAGAACAGGTTGCGCAACTGGAGTCCGAAAATGAAGGAGAATAACCTTAATCGCGTCATCGGATGGTCTGGTTTACTGCTGACGTCTTTATTGAGTACCAGCGCACTCGCAGACAATATCGGCACCAGCGCAGAAGAGCTGGGGCTGAGCGATTATCGCCATTTTGTTATTTATCCCCGTCTCGATAAGGCGCTGAAGGCACAGAAAAATAACGACGAAGCAACCGCCATCCGCGAATTTGAATATATACACCAGCAGGTGCCGGATAATATTCCGCTGACTTTATACCTTGCGGAAGCCTATCGCCATTTTGGTCATGATGACCGGGCGCGGCTGTTGCTTGAGGATCAACTGAAACGTCACCCAGGAGATGCCCGACTTGAGCGCAGTCTGGCGGCTATTCCAGTTGAAGTGAAAAGCGTTACGACAGTTGAAGAACTGCTTGCCCAGCAAAAAGCGTGCGATGCTGCGCCGACCCTGCGTTGTCGCAGTGAAGTCGGGCAGAATGCCCTGCGGCTGGCACAGTTACCTGTCGCCAGAGCGCAACTGAACGATGCGACGTTTGCTGCATCGCCGGAAGGAAAAACGCTGCGAACCGATCTGCTGCAACGGGCAATCTACCTGAAACAATGGTCCCAGGCAGATACGCTATACAATGAAGCACGCCAACAGAACACATTAAGCGCGGCAGAACGCCGTCAGTGGTTTGACGTGCTTCTTGCCGGGCAGCTGGACGATCGGATCCTGGCGCTGCAATCACAGGGGATCTTCACCGATCCGCAGTCATATATTACTTACGCGACCGCGCTGGCTTATCGTGGCGAAAAAGCACGCCTCCAGCATTATCTCATTGAAAATAAGCCGCTGTTTACCACAGACGCACAAGAGAAAAGTTGGCTCTATCTGTTATCTAAATACAGCGCCAACCCCGTTCAGGCATTGGCGAATTATACGGTGCAGTTTGCCGATAACCGCCAGTATGTTGTTGGCGCGACGCTACCGGTGCTGTTAAAAGAAGGTCAGTACGACGCAGCGCAAAAACTGCTCGCCACCCTCCCCGCCAATGAAATGCTTGAGGAGCGTTATGCTGTCAGCGTGGCGACCCGTAACAAGGCTGAAGCTCTGCGTCTGGCACGCTTGCTGTATCAGCAAGAACCGGCAAATCTTACCCGCCTGGATCAACTAACCTGGCAACTGATGCAGAACGAGCAGTCACGGGAAGCTGCCGATTTATTGCTGCAACGCTATCCTTTCCAGGGCGATGCGCGTATCAGCCAGACTTTAATGGCGCGACTGGCGTCTCTGCTGGAAAGTCATCCTTACCTGGCAACGCCGGCGAAGGTGGCGATTTTATCGAAACCCTTACCGCTGGCGGCGCAACGTCAGTGGCAAAGTCAGTTGCCGGGTATTGCAGATAATTGCCCGGCAATAGTTCGCTTGCTGGGCGATATGTCGCCTTCCTACGATGCCGCCGCCTGGAACCGTCTGGCAAAGTGTTATCGGGACACGCTACCCGGTGTGGCGTTGTATGCATGGCTTCAGGCCGAACAACGACAACCTAGCGCCTGGCAACATCGTGCGGTAGCCTATCAGGCGTATCAGGTTGAGGACTACGCCACCGCACTGGCGGCCTGGCAGAAAATCAGTCTTCACGACATGAGCAATGAGGATCTGCTTGCTGCTGCCAATACCGCCCAGGCGGCAGGAAATGGTGCGGCTCGCGATCGCTGGCTACAACAGGCAGAAAAACGTGGACTGGGAAGCAATGCGCTCTACTGGTGGCTGCATGCGCAACGTTACATTCCTGGTCAGCCGGAACTCGCACTGAACGATCTCACGCGCTCAATCAATATTGCGCCTTCTGCCAACGCTTACGTTGCGCGGGCGACAATTTATCGCCAACGTCATAATGTCCCGGCCGCGGTGAGTGATTTGCGCGCCGCGCTGGAACTGGAACCGAATAATAGCAACACCCAGGCAGCGCTTGGTTACGCCTTGTGGGATAGCGGTGATATCGCACAGTCGCGGGAAATGCTCGAACAGGCGCATAAAGGGCTACCGGACGATCCGGCACTGATCCGACAACTGGCCTATGTGAACCAGCGTCTGGATGACATGCCTGCGACGCAGCACTACGCCCGGCTGGTGATTGATGACATTGATAATCAGGCGCTGATAACCCCACTGACCCCAGAGCAAAATCAGCAACGCTTCAATTTCCGCCGTCTGCATGAGGAGGTCGGTCGCCGCTGGACGTTCAGTTTCGATTCTTCCATCGGCTTGCGTTCCGGCGCAATGAGTACCGCTAACAATAATGTTGGCGGCGCAGCGCCAGGGAAAAGCTATCGTAGCTACGGGCAACTGGAAGCCGAATACCGCATCGGACGCAATATGCTGCTGGAAGGCGACCTGCTTTCAGTTTATAGCCGCGTCTTTGCCGATACCGGAGAAAACGGGGTGATGATGCCGGTGAAAAATCCGATGTCCGGCATCGGTCTGCGCTGGAAGCCGCTGCGCGATCAGATCTTTTTCCTCGCCGTCGAACAGCAGTTGCCGCTGAACGGGCAAAATGGCGCATCCGATACCATGCTGCGCGCCAGCGCCTCATTCTTTAATGGCGGCAAATACAGCGACGAATGGCACCCGAACGGTTCAGGCTGGTTTGCCCAAAACCTGTACCTCGATGCGGCGCAATATATCCGCCAGGATATTCAGGCGTGGACGGCAGATTATCGCGTCAGCTGGCATCAGAAGGTAGCTAACGGACAGACTATTGAGCCTTACGCTCACGTTCAGGACAACGGCTATCGTGATAAAGGCACTCAGGGCGCGCAGCTTGGCGGTGTCGGGGTCCGCTGGAATATTTGGACCGGCGAGACGCACTACGACGCCTGGCCGCACAAAGTCAGTCTCGGCGTCGAGTATCAACATACCTTTAAGGCGATTAATCAACGTAACGGAGAGCGCAACAACGCGTTTCTCACCATTGGAGTGCACTGGTAAATGCGTAAGTTCATTTTCGTATTGCTGACACTGCTTTTGGTCAGCCCTTTTTCCTTTGCGATGAAAGGTATTATCTGGCAACCACAAAACCGAGATAGTCAGGTTACCGATACCCAGTGGCAGGGGCTGATGAGTCAGTTACGTTTGCAAGGCTTCGATACCCTGGTTTTGCAATGGACCCGTTACGGCGATGCATTTACCCAGCCAGAACAGCGCACGTTATTGTTTAAGCGGGCCGCAGCTGCGCAACAGGCTGGCCTGAAGCTGATTGTCGGGCTGAACGCCGATCCGGAATTTTTTATGCACCAGAAACAGTCGTCTGCAGCGCTGGAAAGCTATCTTAACCGCCTGCTGGCTGCCGATCTCCAGCAAGCCAGATTATGGAGTGCCGTACCTAGCGTAACGCCGGATGGCTGGTACATCAGCGCGGAAATTGACGACCTGAACTGGCGCAGCGAAGCCGCCCGTCAACCTTTGCTAACATGGTTAAACAACGCGCAGCGGCTGATTAGCGATGTTTCAGCAAAACCGGTTTATATCAGTAGTTTTTTCGCCGGAAACATGTCGCCAGATGGCTATCGCCAACTGCTGGAACACGTAAAAGCAACCGGCGTTAATGTCTGGGTACAGGATGGCAGCGGCGTGGATAAACTTACCGCTGAACAGCGTGAACGTTATCTACAGGCCAGCGCCGATTGCCAAAACTCCGCCCCAGCAAGCGGCATTGTTTATGAACTGTTTGTCGCCGGCAAAGGCAAAACCTTTACAGCGAAACCGAAACCGGACGCAGAAATTGCCTCGCTGTTAGCGAAACGTTCCTCTTGCGGTAAAGACACTCTCTATTTCTCTCTGCGCTATTTGCCCGTCGCGCACGGCATTCTCGAGTATTAAATCTCCTCCAGGTAAGTCGGGTACGACCTGGCTTACCTCTTTCGCTCTCGTCAGAATTCCATCAAGATTAATTGCTAAAAAGCGTGCTAAAGAAAGAAGATCGTTATCGGCGAACGGGCCGATCACTCATGCAGGAAGCATAGATCCTTTGAGCGGAGTTTCTGATATCTGAGGAGTGCGAAATGCAATTGAGCAGCAGTGAACCTTGCGTGGTGATCCTGACCGAAAAAGAGGTAGAGGTAAGCGTCAATAACCATGCTACGTTTACCCTTCCGAAAAACTACCTGGCCGCCTTCGCGTGCAACAATAACGTCATTGAACTCTCAACGTTAAATCACGTATTAATCACCCACATCAACCGTAACATCATCAACGATTATCTGTTGTTTTTAAATAAGAACTTAACCTGTGTAAAGCCCTGGTCGCGGCTGGCTACCCCGGTTATCGCTTGTCATAGCCGTACACCGGAAGTGTTCCGGCTAGCCGCCAACCACAGCAAGCAGCAACCCAGCAAACCCTGCGAAGCGGAGTTGACGCGCGCATTGCTTTTTACCGTATTGTCTAACTTTCTTGAGCAATCGCGGTTTATTGCCCTACTGATGTATATCTTACGCAGCAGCGTCCGCGACAGCGTCTGCCGCATTATTCAAAGCGATATTCAGCATTACTGGAATCTGCGAATTGTCGCCAGTTCGCTATGTTTAAGCCCCAGCCTGCTCAAAAAGAAATTAAAAAACGAAAATACCAGCTATAGCCAGATTGTCACAGAGTGTCGTATGCGTTACGCCGTACAGATGTTATTGATGGATAACAAAAATATCACTCAGGTGGCGCAATTATGTGGCTATAGCAGCACGTCATACTTTATCTCTGTTTTTAAGGCGTTTTACGGCCTGACACCGTTGAATTATCTCGCCAAACAGCGACAAAAAGTGATGTGGTGAAGGGCAAAGCGGAAACGGATAAGACGGGCATAAATGAAGAAGAAATGGCGCGCCCTGCAGGATTCGAACCTGCGGCCCACGACTTAGAAGGTCGTTGCTCTATCCAACTGAGCTAAGGGCGCGTTGATACCGCAATGCGGTGTAATCGCGTGAATTATACGGTCAACCCTTGCTGAGTCAATGGCTTTTGATCTGGTTGCTGAACAAGTGAACGACCGCGTCTGATTTTCTGATTTATTTCGCTATAGCGGCAAACAAACGCACACCGCTGCGCGTCTGAATCAAGAAAACCCGTATTTTCATGTATCAAAGTACAATTTACCGCCCTAACGGAAAATTGTCCGCTCCTATGAGACTGGTAACTATGAAACCAACGTCGGTGATCATTATGGATACTCATCCTATCATCAGAATGTCTATTGAAGTTCTGTTGCAAAAAAACAGTGAATTGCAGATTGTCCTGAAAACGGATGATTACCGCATAACCATCGATTATCTCCGAACCCGTCCTGTTGATTTAATCATTATGGATATAGACTTGCCCGGAACAGACGGTTTTACCTTCCTGAAAAGGATCAAACAAATCCAGAGCACAGTGAAAGTGTTATTTTTATCATCGAAATCAGAATGCTTTTATGCTGGCAGAGCGATACAAGCTGGTGCTAACGGTTTTGTCAGTAAATGCAATGATCAGAATGATATTTTTCATGCCGTTCAGATGATCCTCTCCGGATACACTTTTTTTCCCAGCGAAACGCTCAACTATATAAAAAGCAATAAATGTAGTACGAATAGTTCAACGATCACTGTGCTATCTAATCGTGAAGTGACCATATTACGTTATCTGGTTAGCGGATTATCTAATAAAGAAATTGCCGATAAGTTATTACTTAGCAATAAAACAGTTAGTGCGCATAAATCTAATATTTATGGCAAGCTAGGTTTGCATTCAATTGTAGAGCTTATCGACTACGCCAAATTATACGAATTAATATAATATTAATTATAATTGATCATAAATATCGCATCCGCTTTCGCCACACCTGGCTGAACACCGCTGGCTAACGCTCGATAATTGGCAAAAAAGTTTAGTGTGACATTGCCATTTGCATCTACTTCCTCAGTCGGGCTCGCCTCCCCCAGTGCGAGCCGGGAGCGATCGCTATTACGTAATTCGATGGCAACGGTTTGTGCCATTGCGGGATCATCCAGAGCCAGCAGGTTGGCATCAGATGCCGGCGTTCCCGTAAATAAAATCGCAACTGAACCCGGAGGACATCCCTCCAGCCGCAGGCTAAAAGGGACGAGTGCCGTGGTATCGCCAGCGTTCAGTAATTGTGTCGTAGGCCATCTGCCTAAATCTACCGTCTTATCCTTATCCGCTGTGTTTACGGTACAAGAGAAATCAACCACGTTACCGTGCAAATTGATATTAATCGTTCCTAAAGGGTCAGCTGCCCATCCACTGGAACTCCACAGTAACCCGCAGAAACAGCTAAAGAATACTCTTCTCATTCTCCGTACCTCATTGATAATCGACGCGTAAATACCCCAGCGCGCTAAACGGCCCCTCGGTCGGTTTTTGACCGGTAATACTGATAGGCCAGGCGCGAAGTGTGACATTGGCTGCCGCAGCTGCATCCAGACGGAAAGGAATAACGCTATTGAGATCGTTAGGCGTGATCGGCGTATCGTTCTGATCGGCGACAATAAAACCTAAATCCTGATTGTCCGACACCATCGCCTGACCAGAAACGGCACTGGCTTCCAGACGCATTGTTAAATAAGCCTGCGCAGCAACATTCGTACATTTGACCGCAATGCTCTTGGTTTGCGGCATGACACCAGCAGGTCGATTACCCGGCCCTGCCGCACTAAATAACGATGCGCCGATATCACCAAAATCAAATTCAACAATCTGCCCGGCATTTAATTCGCAGTTTTGCGGTACTTCAACCCGGCCACCAAAACTAATGGTATAAACAGGTGTAACCAACGGATCGTAAGGCGTTGATGTCACATACACGGTAAACATCACCTGTCTGGGGATCTCCACCATGTTAATAAAGGGACGAATAACCTTTAAACGAAATATTAAACGAGAATCCATCACCCCGAACGGAAGGTTTTGCGAAACATTAGGATCTGTTCCCATACGAATATAATTTTGCGGGGGAAATTGAATATCCATCACGCTATCAACCAGACTCATCGCACCTAATAGATAATCATTTAATTGCATATATTTATAATTATCGATAGTTTCCTGAACAATAAAGTTGGTGACATAACTACGGTATGTATAATTCACCAGCGTGCCGGGTGGACAAATTGCTGACACACCTACCCAGCCGGATTTGTCCGGTAAAACAACAATCTGCCCTGGCTGGTTATTGGTGCTATTAAAGACATTTGAGAGATCATAGTGTTCATCTTCTGCTACGCCAGTACTATTTGCACAAACAGTAGCCCAGGATATGTTTGCCAGACACAAACATGCCATTGCCAATAATAATCTGCAGATTATCTTCATTGATAATTTCCTTTATGAGCCAGGATGTGTGCAAACTGCCGAAATAACAGTGACGGCTTGCTGTAAGCTTTGCTTCGGCAATACATAGTGCGCAATGCAGCGTGAGTTCGCGCCGTCTCCCCACTGAACCAGTAATTCACCAGACAATGGCGCACCACTTAAATAAACTTGCCCGTCATCACCCACCATACTGGTTATTCCGGTACTGTTTTCCCGTACCAATGATCCAAACGGCACCGGTTTTCCACCCTGGGTAACGGTAATGAGCGCCCGCACGCCTATGCGGGTATCAAAATTGGCACGAACCAACGCGCCTTGCGTCGGCACAACGCTGCTAATATTTTTTTCAACATCGATGGAATTCCCCATCGTATTGGTATCAAGCGCGATACGGTTATACCGATAAACCGTGGCATACGGCATCACCGCATAGCCGCGCCAGTCGGTTAAAATGCCAGTTTGATTTTCAATGCGTACACCGCCTGCGCCAGGCGCTTTAATCAAAACATTGGTATCCCCTAAAGGCTGGCTCAGCGTTATGCCATTTTCATGCCCGACCACACCGCCAGACAGCTGCCAGTTAACGTCATGTTGATCGCGGTCGTAGTTATACCCGACCCCCAGCGTACCGTAAGCGGCCTGCCAGTTTGCCGTGGCGCTGCCCGTGTACCCATTATTCGAAGTATCGCCCTGGCTTACGTGATAACTCAGGTTGTGGCCTTCCAGTAAGGTCCCACCAACGCCTGCCAGCCAACTATTTTGCCCGTTGCTGTTACGGTTAGCGTTCAAGGAGGCATAAGCGCGGTCGAGCGCATTTTCCCGGGTGTAGCGACGTTTGGTCAAAACATTGAAAGGCACTGAAACATTAAGTCCGACAATATGTTCGTTATCGGGGATCCCTACAGATTCATTCCACGAAAATGAGAGCGAATAGCTGATGCCAACCCAGCTGCTGGTATACCCCACCTGATACCACGTATCTGAATCCGAAGTATTCCAGTATTTTTGATGGGTACCAGAGATATAAAGCGAGCCAAAGTCATTAAGTGATTGTGAAATATTTAACTGCAAACGGTCTTTACGGCTAAAGCGTAAATTGTGGTAATTCACGATTATCGGTTCATCGCGATGCTCACCGTCGTAATCGTAATCATATTCGTACCCCTCCATTCGACGATACGCAACATCATCAAGGGTATAAAAACCTTGTGTCGAATAGCGGTAACCCATTAACTGAAAATTGGTGC
Organism: Shigella dysenteriae; assembly: GCF_022354085.1. Lineage (NCBI taxonomy): Bacteria > Pseudomonadati > Pseudomonadota > Gammaproteobacteria > Enterobacterales > Enterobacteriaceae > Shigella > Shigella dysenteriae. The sequence goes on along the minus strand of NZ_CP055055.1, from coordinate 1,318,162 downwards.
CGAAGGTGTTCATCGATTTCGCATAGAGGAAGCGAATGGAATCCCCCTCATGACGACTGTCGTCGGCTAACTGACTGCGCGCATGGGTCACATCCAGCGACACTGCGCCCCAGTTCCCGAGGTTGCGCCCCAGCCCTAATAAAAAGGCGGTGTAATTGGCAGATAATTGCGTCCCGCCGTAGGCAGTAAATTCCTGTGGTAAACCGCCGAGTGCCGTGCCCTGAAAAAAGAAAGGCGATGATTGCTGACTATTACCGCTACGAAAATCGCCCGCCGTCAGGTCAAATTTGAAACGCCCTTCGCGTTGTAAAATTGGCACTGTTGAATACGGAATTGTGTAATTCTGCTGATTACCATCGCGCTCGTCGATGGTGACGTCCAGATCGCCATTTGAAGATGTCGGGTGCAAATCAGTAATTTCAAAAGCGCCGGGGGAAACATAGCTTTGATAGATAATAAAACCATTTTGCCGAATCGTTAGCTGAGCCGCCGTACGGGCAATCCCACGTACTGTTGGGGCAAACCCTTGCTGGCTATCAGGATACATATTATCGGAAGAATAAAGCCGTACACCACGAAATCCAACACCATCGAAAATATCACTTCCTGTATTGCCGTCTCCCATTACCAGTTCACTTTTCAGCGGAATAATGGCACGCTGTACCCAGGTGCCAATATTATTCCACTGCTCTGAATGATATCCATTTCCGCGAAAATAGTTCCAGGAACCATTGTTGCGTAAACGCCACGGGCCAATATTAATCCCGCTGAGTTCACTAAAAAAATAGCTATCGTTACCATTACCTCTGTTACCAGTGAAATTATAATTCAGGAGTAAAGCAGGAATACCTTCATCCCACTCTTCAGGCGGAATGTAACCGTGAGCGCTACTCAACAACGCTATCTGAGGAATAGTGATGTTCAGGCGCATCGCTGCAAAATCAAAGTTAATTGTGGCATCAGGTACAGCTTTCAGTAAATCGATACATTTATTATTTTGCTGCTGAGCTAACTCGGGAAATGCACTGCTAATAAGGCCAATTCGTTCAAGGAGTACCTGGTTAAAACAGGGCATTAACCCACCTGATTTATCACCTGTATTTTCTGTTGTCGATTCAAATACGATATCCTGTGAACCAATGAACTCATCATTACGCCAGAGATCCACCCGATACACGCCCGCAGGTTGATGATTACCTCTCTCAAAGCGCGATAAATCAGCAACGGATGTGCCATTCTCTAATAAAAATGCCGGGTTGAAATAACTTTCCGCATAGCTTAAAAAGGAGGGTAAAATGGCAAGAGATGAATAACAAATTCCGGCCAGACACCAGGTATACCTCTGCGGAATATCCGTAGTAGTGGGTATTTTCATAATTAGCTCTGATATTGTCAGATGATTCGGTTAGTTTAAGTTCACTTCTCTGACCGGGGTTACTGAACCATAATCATTAACGGTCTGAAATTTCAGTTTTCCCTGCACTCCTGAGGGTAAGGGAATTTGTGAATTAACTCTGGGTGCAGCCATAGCATTCCCCAACTTTTGGCTGCCCACTTGTAAGTTAACCAGGGTGACATAAAAAGGTGATGGATTATGAACATTGATATAGTTACCGGATCGCGAAAACTTGAGTGTGTCCGGCGCTTCTGCGGGTAATTCTTGTAATTGAACTGGACGGAGAAATAACTTCATGCGCGATAAAATCGCCAGTTGCAAAACATTCCTGCCGTTCAATGCATTTTTATCTACCGAAGGGATCGTCTTAACATTCATCCAGAACAGAGACTCACGATCTGCCGCCAGCGGTGGACCGGTGTAAATAATACGCAAAGTATTTTCGCTTTTGGGTTCACTAACAAATAGTGGCGGTGTAATGATGAATGACTTTTCTTTTACACCGCTGCTGTTTTCAATCCACGAATTGACCAGAAAACGCTCATTGGTATGGCTATTTCTAATCCATACCGCAGTCTGTTTAGCATCAGCGGGATAAATAATACGCGTGGCACCTAATGCGATCCCTCCGGCAGCATGGGCGCTGGCCGAAATGATTAAATAAAATATAATGAGCATCAATAACTTTATTTTAGTCATCATAGTTAATACGCCTTGTGTATTCCTGACGGCAAAAATAAGAAATATAAAGAAATGATTGCTTTGGTTTATTACAACACATCATTCCCTTTTCATTTAATAAAGCGGCATGATACAAAGTGAACATGATTTCGATTTACATTGCCACCATACCGCTTCAGACAACCGGTACATTACTTTGTTATAAGACGTGATATATAATTCAAAACAACGTGGTTTTGATTATTCGTATCTCATAATAAAAGTCGCGTCAGCATTTGCTTGCCCTGCTGATGCACTTGTACCGGTGCCTTTATAACGTGCAGAAAAATGAAGAACGTTGGTCCCGGGGATCAAGTTCTGGTTGGTTGAGAAGCTATTCCCATCAGGTTTGAGAATTGCGGATGTATTATCAAGTATTTCAATACCGACACCTGTTGCTGTTGTTGTATTGGTACTGGATGCAATGGCCAATAAATTATCATTGATTGCATCAGCCTGACCAGAAAATGCAACGGCAGCATTAGCGGCAACAACAGGATCGCAGTCGTTCAACTGTATAGTGAATGGAATTAATGCAGAGGTATTACCAACAGCATTGAAAATATCGGTACGATATTGACCGAGTGTGACAACCTGGTCTGCCGAGTCAGTATTCACTGAACAGGCAGCATTCACCAGTTCGCCTTCAAAGTGAATTGTACCGCCATCTACAACGGCAGCATAACTACCCGTAGCGGCGAATAGTGCGGCAGCCAGCGCAGACGAAATAAATCTTAATTTCATATATATTCCTTCAATCTCATTTATCGACTCCACATCCGTATATAACCGATTACTTTATTTAAGACACTGATAGTAGTAAATTCCTTTTTATCCTCTAAGAATGTCTTAATTGAAAATATGCACTCTATTCTAAAAAATAGAGAGCCCCGTTAGATGAATACTTCCGCGCAAAATATATTCAACACAAATATAGACCTGAAGCGGTAAATTACCAGGCTGAAAATTCTTTTTATATTGTCAGGTATTTCTTAAATTATCTTAATCCTTAAACAAGGAAATAAATCAGTTCCAGATTTACAACGCCATCATGGACGAAAAATGAAGCTTTCAATCTCAGCGACCTCAGCGACGGTGCGCCTCACCTTCGCAAGAGGTCGCTTCACGCGATAAATCTGAAACGAAACCTGACAGCGCGCCCCGCTTCTGACAAAATAGGCGCATCCCCTTCGACCTACGTAACAGATGGAATCCTCTCTCTGATGGCAGCAAAGATTATTGACGGTAAAACGATTGCGCAGCAGGTGCGCTCTGAAGTTGCTCAAAAAGTTCAGGCGCGTATTGCAGCCGGACTGCGGGCACCAGGACTGGCCGTTGTGCTGGTGGGTAGTAACCCTGCATCGCAAATTTATGTCGCAAGCAAACGCAAGGCTTGTGAAGAAGTCGGGTTCGTCTCCCGCTCTTATGACCTCCCGGAAACCACCAGCGAAGCGGAGCTGTTGGAGCTTATCGATGCGCTGAATGCCGACAACACCATCGATGGCATTCTGGTTCAACTGCCGTTACCGGCGGGTATTGATAACGTCAAAGTGCTGGAACGTATTCATCCGGACAAAGACGTGGACGGTTTCCATCCTTATAACGTCGGTCGTCTGTGCCAGCGCGCGCCGCGTCTGCGTCCCTGCACCCCGCGCGGTATCGTCACGCTGCTTGAGCGTTACAACATTGATACCTTCGGCCTCAACGCCGTGGTGATTGGCGCATCGAATATCGTCGGTCGTCCAATGAGCATGGAACTGTTGCTCGCAGGTTGCACCACTACCGTGACTCACCGCTTCACTAAAAATCTGCGTCATCACGTAGAAAATGCCGATCTACTGATCGTTGCCGTCGGCAAGCCGGGCTTTATTCCTGGTGACTGGATCAAAGAAGGCGCAATTGTGATTGATGTCGGCATCAACCGTCTGGAAAATGGCAAAGTTGTGGGCGACGTCGTGTTTGAAGACGCGGCTAAACGCGCCTCATACATTACGCCTGTTCCGGGCGGCGTTGGCCCGATGACGGTTGCCACGCTGATTGAAAACACGCTTCAGGCGTGCGTTGAATATCATGATCCACAGGGTGAGTAACATGGCGACATTTTCTTTAGGTAAACATCCGCACGTTGAACTGTGCGACTTGCTGAAACTGGAAGGCTGGAGCGAAAGCGGCGCGCAGGCGAAAATCGCGATTGCCGAAGGCCAGGTGAAAGTCGACGGTGCGGTTGAAACGCGCAAACGCTGCAAAATCGTCGCCGGTCAGACAGTGAGTTTTGCAGGTCACAGCGTACAGGTTGTTGCCTGATCCCTTTCCCGGCCTGTATCAACAGGCCGGTTCTCTTTTCAGACTTTTGCCCTCTACGCCCCGTTCATCCATGCTGATAGCATCGACATTTTGCCGAAGCGACCATCATGCCAACCGTTATTACGCACGCCGCCGTTCCCCTATGCATTGGTTTAGGGTTGGGTTCGAAAGTCATCCCTCCGCGTCTGTTATTTGCCGGAATCATCCTGGCGATGCTGCCCGACGCAGACGTATTGTCGTTTAAATTTGGCGTTGCTTACGGCAATGTTTTTGGTCATCGCGGGTTTACCCATTCGCTGGTGTTTGCGTTTGTTGTCCCGCTGTTATGTGTGCTGATTGGACGCCGATGGTTCAGGGCTGGGCTGATTCGCTGCTGGCTGTTTTTAACCGTCTCGTTGCTATCGCACAGCATGCTGGATTCGGTAACCACTGGTGGTAAGGGTGTTGGCTGGCTGTGGCCGTGGTCAGATGAACGCTTTTTCGCTCCCTGGCAGGTGATTAAAGTCGCGCCGTTTGCATTGTCTCGTTACACCACAGCGTACGGGCATCAGGTGATTATTTCTGAATTGATGTGGGTGTGGTTGCCGGGGATGGTGCTTATGGGAATGTTGTGGTGGCGCAGGCGATAACCGGATGCGAAAACTCGCATCCGGCAATAGCGCAATTACTTACGACGCCAGGTGGTTCCTTGCGGGCCATCTTCCAGCACGATCCCCATCTCGTTAAGACGGTCACGTGCCGCATCTGCCGCCGCCCAGTCTTTCGCTTTACGGGCATCCAGACGCTGTTGAATTAACGCTTCAATCTCAGCCACTTCGCTGTCGTCTGCCTGCGCACCGCTTTGCAGGAACGCTTCCGGTTCTTGCTCCAGCAGGCCCAATACAGCGGAAAGTTTACGCAGGTGAGATGCCATTGCATTCGCCGCTGCCATATCTTCTGCTTTCAGACGGTTTACTTCACGCGCCATATCAAACAGCACGGAATAGGCTTCCGGGGTGTTGAAATCGTCGTCCATCGCTTCAATAAAGCGCGCTTCAAACGCTTCGCCACCGGCAGGCGCAACGGTTTTATCTGTGCCGCGCAGCGCAGTGTAGAGACGCTCCAGCGCCGCACGCGCCTGCTTCAGGTTCTCTTCGCTGTAGTTCAACTGGCTGCGATAGTGGCCCGACATCAGGAAGTAACGCACGGTTTCGGCGTCGTAGTATTTCAGCACATCGCGAACGGTAAAGAAGTTACCCAGCGATTTGGACATTTTCTCGCGGTCAACCATCACCATTCCGGAGTGCATCCAGTAGTTCACATACTGGCCATCATGGGCACAGGTGGACTGCGCGATTTCGTTCTCGTGGTGCGGGAACATCAGGTCTGAACCGCCGCCGTGGATATCAAAGTGGTTACCCAGCTGCTTGCAGTTCATTGCCGAACATTCAATGTGCCAGCCAGGACGGCCCGCGCCCCACGGAGACGGCCAGCTCGGTTCGCCCTCTTTCGACATCTTCCACAGAACGAAGTCCATCGGGTTGCGTTTGTCGTCGACCACGTCAACGCGCGCACCTGCCTGCAGCTGGTCGAGATCCTGACGCGACAGCACGCCATAAGTCGGATCGGTCGGGACGTCGAACATCACGTCGCCGTTGTCCGCCACATAAGCGTGACCTTTGGCGATCAGTTGTTCAGTAAGTTCAATAATTTCTGCGATATGGTGCGTCGCGCGCGGCTCCATATCCGGGCGCAGAATGTTCAACGCATCAAAATCTTTGTGCATTTCGGCGATCATGCGATCCACCAGCGCCACAAAGCTTTCGCCATTTTCATTGGCGCGTTTGATGATTTTGTCGTCGATATCGGTAATGTTGCGCACATACTTCAGCTTATAGCCGAGGAAACGCAGATAGCGCGCAACCACGTCAAAAGCAACAAAGGTACGCCCGTGACCGATATGACAGAGATCGTAAACGGTGATTCCACACACGTACATGCCGACTTCCCCGGCGTGAATAGGCTTAAATTCCTCTTTTTGGCGTGTCAGAGTATTGAAGATTTTTAGCATCGAAGATTCCGTTTAGACATGTGTGGGTAATTGAGTTGCGTATAATACCCATATTTCCCGCGCGAATCAGCATACATTGCGTGATGATCCGATCGTGCGGTTATGCTATAACACCACCCTATATATGACCCGAACTGGGTTGAAGCACCAATCAAACGGAACAGGATGCAAAAATGGTTACTTTCCACACCAATCACGGCGATATTGTCATCAAAACTTTTGACGATAAAGCACCTGAAACAGTTAAAAACTTCCTGGACTACTGCCGCGAAGGTTTTTACAACAACACCATTTTCCACCGTGTTATCAACGGCTTTATGATTCAGGGCGGCGGTTTTGAACCGGGCATGAAACAAAAAGCCACCAAAGAACCGATCAAAAACGAAGCCAACAACGGTCTGAAAAATACCCGTGGTACGCTGGCAATGGCCCGTACTCAGGCTCCGCACTCTGCAACTGCACAGTTCTTCATCAACGTGGTTGATAACGACTTCCTGAACTTCTCTGGCGAAAGCCTGCAAGGTTGGGGCTACTGCGTGTTTGCTGAAGTGGTTGAAGGCATGGACGTGGTAGACAAAATCAAAGGTGTTGCAACCGGTCGTAGCGGTATGCACCAGGACGTGCCAAAAGAAGACGTTATCATTGAAAGCGTGACCGTTAGCGAGTAATCGTGGCGACACTCTTTATTGCAGATCTTCATCTCTGCGTGGAAGAACCGGCGATCACCGCCGGTTTTCTGCGTTTTTTAGCGGGGGAAGCCCGCAATGCCGACGCGCTGTATATTCTTGGCGATCTGTTTGAAGCGTGGATTGGCGACGACGATCCCAACCCACTCCATCGCCAGATGGCGGCGGCGATCAAAGCGGTGTCCGATTCCGGCGTTCCCTGTTATTTCATTCATGGCAACCGTGATTTTCTGCTCGGCAAACGCTTTGCCCGTGAAAGCGGCATGACGTTATTGCCGGAAGAAAAGGTGCTCGAACTTTATGGTCGTCGGGTGTTGATTATGCATGGCGACACGCTGTGCACCGATGACGCGGGTTATCAGGCTTTTCGCGCCAAGGTCCACAAACCCTGGCTGCAGACGCTATTCCTCGCCCTGCCGTTGTTTGTGCGCAAACGCATTGCCGCGCGAATGCGCGCGAACAGTAAAGAAGCCAACAGCAGTAAATCGCTGGCGATCATGGACGTTAACCAAAACGCGGTGGTCAGTGCGATGGAAAAACATCAAGTGCAATGGCTGATTCACGGGCATACCCATCGCCCGGCGGTACATGAACTTATCGCCAACCAGCAACCTGCTTTTCGCGTGGTACTCGGTGCCTGGCATACAGAAGGTTCGATGGTGAAAGTCACGGCGGATGACGTTGAGCTGATTCATTTTCCGTTTTAAAAAACCCGCAACTTTGCTGATTTCACAGCCACGCAACCGTTTTCCTTGCTCTCTTTCCGTGCTATTCTCTGTGCCCTCTAAAGCCGAGAGTTGTGCACCACAGGAGTTTTAAGACGCATGTCTTCCCGCAATAATCCGGCGCGTGTCGCCATCGTGATGGGGTCCAAAAGCGACTGGGCTACCATGCAGTTCGCCGCCGAAATCTTCGAAATCCTGAATGTCCCGCACCACGTTGAAGTGGTTTCTGCTCACCGCACCCCCGATAAACTATTCAGCTTCGCCGAAAGTGCCGAAGAGAACGGTTATCAGGTGATTATTGCGGGCGCAGGCGGCGCAGCGCACCTGCCGGGTATGATTGCCGCCAAAACGCTGGTGCCAGTGCTGGGCGTGCCAGTACAGAGCGCCGCACTGAGCGGTGTCGATAGCCTCTACTCCATCGTACAAATGCCGCGCGGCATTCCGGTGGGTACGCTGGCGATTGGTAAAGCTGGCGCGGCAAACGCGGCGTTACTGGCAGCACAAATTCTTGCGACTCATGATAAAGAACTGCACCAGCGTCTGAATGACTGGCGCAAAGCCCAGACCGACGAAGTGCTGGAAAACCCGGACCCGCGAGGTGCGGCATGAAACAGGTTTGCGTCCTCGGGAACGGGCAGTTAGGCCGTATGCTGCGTCAGGCAGGCGAACCGTTAGGCATTGCTGTCTGGCCGGTCGGGCTGGACGCTGAACCGGCGGCGGTGCCTTTTCAACAAAGCGTGATTACCGCTGAGATCGAACGCTGGCCGGAAACCGCATTAACCCGCGAGCTGGCGCGCCATCCTGCCTTTGTGAACCGCGATGTGTTCCCGATTATTGCTGACCGTCTGACTCAGAAGCAGCTTTTCGATAAGCTCCACCTGCCGACCGCACCGTGGCAGTTACTTGCCGATCGCAGCGAGTGGCCTGCGGTGTTTGATCGTTTAGGTGAGCTGGCGATTGTTAAGCGTCGCACTGGTGGCTATGACGGACGCGGTCAATGGCGTTTACGCGCCGATGAAACCGAACAGTTACCGGAAGAGTGTTACGGCGAATGTATTGTCGAGCAAGGCATTAACTTCTCTGGTGAAGTATCGCTGGTTGGCGCGCGCGGCTTTGATGGCAGCACCGTGTTTTATCCGCTGACGCATAACCTGCATCAGGACGGTATTTTGCGCACCAGCGTCGCTTTCCCGCAGGCCAATGCACAGCAGCAAGCGCAAGCCGAAGAGATGCTTTCGGCGATTATGCAGGAGCTGGGCTATGTGGGCGTGATGGCGATGGAGTGTTTTGTCACCCCGCAAGGTCTGTTGATCAACGAACTGGCACCGCGTGTGCATAACAGCGGTCACTGGACACAAAACGGTGCCAGCATCAGCCAGTTTGAGCTGCATCTGCGGGCGATTACCGATCTGCCGTTACCGCAACCGATAGTGAATAGTCCGTCAGTGATGATCAACCTGATTGGTAGCGATGTGAATTATGACTGGCTGAAACTGCCGCTGGTGCATCTGCACTGGTACGACAAAGAAGTCCGTCCGGGCCGTAAAGTGGGGCATCTGAATTTGACCGACAGCGACACATCGCGTCTGACCGCGACGCTGGAAGCCTTAATCCCGCTGCTGCCGCCGGAATATGCCAGCGGCGTGATGTGGGCACAGAGTAAGTTCAGTTAACCTGGTGCTCATTTGATTGCCGGATGCGGCGTGAACGCCTTATCCGGCCTACACCGATCCGGTACCCATTGTAGGCCTGATAAGACGCGCCAAGCGTCGCATCAGGCATTGTGCGCCAATTGCCGGATGCGGCACCAATTGTAGGCCTGATAAGACGCGTCAAGCGTCGCATCAGGCACAAATGTCTAATGCCTACAACTACAGCGAAATACAGGTCCCCGCTTCGCCCGCCAGCGTCTCTTCAATTCGCGATAACGCCCCAATCCACGCGGGTTTACCACGGCTTCTGACATAACCACTCACCGCCGTTACCTTCGGCCCCATCGAACCATCGGCTTTGGCAAATGGCGCTAACTCATCCGGTGTGGCATGGCGAATGGCACGTTGCTGCGGCGTTCCCCAGTTTTCATATACCGCATCAGCATCGGTGAGGATCACCAGTCCATCGGCGTTAATTTGCTCGGCGAGCAACGCAGCGGCGAGATCTTTATCAATCACTGCTTCACTCCCTGCTCCGTCATCCGTCACAGGCACACCGCCGCCGCCACTGCAAATCACCACATGCCCCTCTTTGAGCAACAACTCGATGGCTTCGCTGTCGAGAATTTTACGCGGTTGCGGAGACGCCACCACCCGGCGCAAATATTTACCATCACGTTTCATCTGCCAGCCGTAAGCCGCTTCCAGTGCCTCTTGTTCTTCTGGCTGATAAACCGGACCAATAAATTTCTCTGGCTGCAAAAACGCCGGATCATCAGGCGAAACTTCAATGCGCGTCAGCACCGTCGTGACAGGCGGCATCTGCGGCTGTGCGCTCAAACTCTGCGCCAGCATATAGCCAATCATCCCCTGACTTTCTGCCACCAGCACATCCAGCGGATACGGTTCTACCTCTTTCCACGCCAGATTCTGCAATGCCAGCAACCCCACCTGCGGCCCGTTGCCGTGAACAATCGCCAGCCGATAAGAACGGGCCAGGCGCGCCAGCGCGGGTACAGCACTGGCGATATTGCGATATTGATTTTCTGCCGTCAGCGCCTCACCGCGCTGGAGTAAGGCGTTGCCCCCAAGAGCTACAACCAGTGTTTTCATGGTTTTCCTTGTAATAATTGTTGGCCAAGCCAAAACCCCAGCAGCGTATCTGCCCCTGACGTATGCCCCAGCGCCAGCAGCGAATCAATCGCAACAGCGGTACGTTTCGGGCAACTCAGAGCATGAACAAAGTGCAGGAGTGGCGAGGCGAAATATCCTTGCGCGGCATAACGTAAATAACTGACGCTCACCGCTGTGGTAACGAGTTGAAGATTGTCGGAACAGGCAAAAAACTGGCGACCGGAGCGCGCATCTAAAGCACCATAATACCAGGCCGCCAGCAGCATTCCGCTCAGCGTGTCATCATGACTTGGCGTTAATCCGGGGCCTTTACCCAGCCAGTGCCGCCAGTCGGTCTTAACGCCATTGAGCGCGGCCTGAAAACAGTGACGAAACTGGCGTAATTCAGCAGGCAGCGGATCGCTTGCCGCCAACACCAGTGGCCCGAAAAGCCCGGTTTCCTCCGCGCGTTGCATCCATGCAGCTGCAAGCGGTTGAGGATGCGCAGGCGGCGTAATACGCAGCAAACAATAAGGCTGTGGCTGTTTAACCGTGAAACGCCCGAGGCGAATCCCTTGAGCCACAACCTGTGGTCGTTCATTGCCGCATAATCCACCGCATAACGCATCGAATTGCGCACGGCGAAGCACCCATCCTCCGGGGCCGAAACCACTACCCTGACGATGCAGCGTTAACAGTTCGCCGCTTTCCGTCATCAGGTTAATCGCCCGCCGCCACACTCCCGCTAACCGCCAGGACTGGCGATAATTCGGTGCGCTACTACTGGCAAGCAGAGGATGGATGATCGTCATTGCGCGTTCCTCAACCAATCCCCATGCTTTCAGCCAGTGCTTCCAGCGCCTGTTCAAAACACGCCAGCGGTGCCCGCACAGTGCCTGCGCCAATCTGCCCGATCCCCGCCTCTTTATGGGCGATACCGGTATTGATGAGTGGCGTAATGCCGGTTTCTACCACGCGACGAATATCCAGCCCCAGGCACGCGCCCTGGAAATCCCAGCTTGGGATCTGCAACTGCATATTGCGTTCAAGGTAAATTTCCGCCATCTCTTCAGATACCGCCCTGGCCGCTTCCATGCCACCCGCACCGACAAAGCGCGTTACGCCAGGCGCTGCGATCATTGCCGCACCTCCGATACCAAAGGTTTCGGTAATCGCGCTATCGCCCATATCCGGGTTCGCCTGCTCCTGCGAGAAGCCGGTGAAAAACAGACCTTGCGGAGTGTTTACAGGCGCAGTAAACCAGCGTTCGCCCAGCCCGCTTACCCGAATCCCGAACATATTGCCGTTGCGGGTCATTGCCGTGACGATGCTGCCTGCGCGGATCATCGCGCCAGCATCCATCGCCGCCTTGCAGTAAGCCATCGCGAGGTTGAGGAAGAACTGATCGGTCACGCTGAGGAAATCCATCACTTCCGCGATGTGCTGTTTATCATGATCGAGGCGAGCAATTTGTGGGGCCAGCGCACGCATTAACAGTGCTGAGGAAGCAATATTGCGTTGATGGAACTCATCGCCCATCGTAATGCCCTGCGCCATCATCGCGGTAAGATCGATACCGCGCTCCATGCGCCCCAGCGCCGCGCTTAATACTGGCATTAACACATCGCGCATCCAGCGATGGCGAGTCAGGACATCTTCGCCGTAAGCGCCAAAACGCATCACTTTGCCGATACCTTCGTTGAGGTTGCAGTACGCCCGGTTGCCGTCGGTCACGTTCTCGACCACCAGCATCGGCATACTGGCAGAAGTAATACCGCCCATTGGCCCGACGGCATTCACATGGTGACAAGGAATGAAGTTCACTTCCCCCTGCTCCAGTATTGCCAGCGCCTGCGCTTCATCTTTCGCCCAACCTTCGAACAGACATGCGCCCACGCACGCCCCTTTCATGGGTCCGGTCATCTCCTGCCAGCGCATTGGCGGCCCGGCGTGAAGCAGTGTTTTGCCCTCGTTTAGTTCGCTGATAAGTGAAGAAGCCGGTTGCACATCCAGCCAGTGTGGACGAGCGCGACGAATTTGTTCGATAACCGCAGCATTGGCTTGCGCCACTGATGTAAACATGGGAACCCCTTATTGCAAACGTTCTAATAAACGAGCCAGTTTTTTATTGCCGCCGGCGACTGGCGACCATTGGTAATGCACAACCGGTTTGCTGGCGCTTTGTAGCTCCAGCGCAAAACTGCGTAATCCGATGTTAATCACGGCGACGTTTTCCAGTAATGACGGTGTGTGTTGCTGTGCGGCAGGCGAGAGCGGATGAATTAACGCTGCCGCCAGCAAGGTGGCTTCCGGTAGCGAACTCACGACCGCAATCCCCGCATCTTCCAGCGTGGCGATTTGCTGCGAGCGGCATTGCGGGTCACGTTCAGTGCCTGTCACCGTGGCAATGGCATACAGTGGTTGATTGTCTGAACGCGCAGCACAGGCTTTTTGCCAGGCGCTTACCAGCGAGGCGGCAGGATCGGCGGTCGCGCCGAAGCCAATCACGACATCAAGTAGCAATACGCGCACTGACGGTTTAGCGCCGAGATCGGCAATTAACTGGTTGCGTAAGGTTGGGTCGATCATCGGATGGGGACGCCCGACGGTGTAGAAATCATCGCCGAGGTCAATAATCTGGTGACCATCGGCGTCGAGCATCATGCCGTGATGATGGGCATCATCGGCTTCCACGCCAAGGTGTCCGGCAAGTAATCCCGCCGCTTCGGCAGCCAGCGTACCGCCGGTATACAAACCGCAAATAAATCCGCTGCTGGCAGGCGTTATCGCGTTACGTCGCGCCGTAACGCGTGAAAGCAGGCAAGCCAGGCGTGCGGCCTCATCCAGCGAGGAGGCAAACCAGACATTCTCGTCGCGGGTCACCGCCGGGGTATAACCTAAAAACAGCGCCACCGTCGGTTTGCCGGTTGCTTTCATGGCATTAACAATTTTCAGACGCACCGCTTCGGCAGGTGGTTTTGAAACAAATGCCAGCACTTCGCTTTTCTCGTCTGCACTGAGCATCTCCAGCGCCGTCAGCGCACTGATGCCGCCCACTTCACGGCTGAGGTCGCGGCCGCCAAGGCCAATCGCGTGAGTAATTCCCTCCCCTGCCAGCGCAATCTGCGAACACAGCTCCTGAATCCCGGTACCGGAAGCGCCAATGACGCCAATGTTGCCTTCCGGCATCACGTTAGCAAAAGCCAGCGGCGTGCCGGCAATCATCGACGTACCGCAGTCCGGCCCCATCACCAGCAAGCCTTTTTCCCGCGCGCGGGTTTTAAGTTGGATTTCATCTTCCAGCGTGACGTTATCGGAGAACATCATCACGTTGAGGTTGCGATCCAGCGCCTGATTCGCCAGCTCCGCCGCATACTCGCCAGCCACTGAAATCAGCGCCAGATTGGCATCGGGTAATTTCTGACAGGCACTGTCCCAGCGACGCACCTGCGTCAACGCCTGGCTGCTGCCTGACCCCTGCGCCAGTTGTTTTAGCGCCTCTTCAAGCTGCTGCATAATCGCCTGCGCGATCCCCGCATCCGCCGCTTCGCTACGAATTGCCACGCAAATATCGTTCGGCGTGGCGTTATTAAAATCGTCATGCCAGAAACCTGTGGTATCTAATAACGCTTTATTGGCGGGCGTACCCATCATTACGGAAACATCATCAACATTTTCTGATTCGCTGAGTTTTCGTGAAATAATCATTAAACTGACCGAATCCTGAAAACACCCTTTTTTAATAAAGGCGTGGATCATAACAACTCCTTAAAAATTGCACCCATGGCAATTGCACGAGCAGTGTTAATGTGGCGATTACGGTATCGATGACAACGGGTAAATAAGGTGATGAATATCACACAGGGATTATTAACAAAAGAATTCAAATAACCGCCATGCTATTACGTGTTATTTTTTAATAAGCGTGGTTGTTTTAAAAACCAGGTTAAAAGCGCGAAGATTATCAAATAAATTCTAACTATATTTTTTGCCTGTCTGGATCACATAATCCAGATATTTTCCCTGTATGTTAATTGCAGTCATGCTTCACACCGTCGTTAAAAAGGAAGACAGATGAAAATCAGTCGGGAAACACTCCACCAGCTAATTGAGAATAAACTCTGCCAGGCTGGGTTAAAACGTGAGCACGCTGCAACCGTGGCTGAAGTATTGGTTTACGCCGATGCCAGAGGGATCCACTCTCATGGCGCGGTGCGCGTGGAATACTACGCGGAACGCATTTCAAAAGGCGGCACCAACCGCGAACCGGAGTTTCGTCTTGAGGAAACCGGGCCGTGCTCGGCAATTTTACATGCCGACAATGCCGCCGGACAGGTCGCGGCGAAAATGGGTATGGAACATGCCATCAAAACCGCCCAGCAAAATGGCGTTGCGGTGGTCGGTATCAGCCGGATGGGTCACAGCGGCGCAATCTCTTATTTTGTGCAGCAGGCAGCCCGCGCCGGATTAATTGGCATTTCGATGTGCCAGTCCGATCCAATGGTGGTGCCGTTTGGCGGCGCGGAAATTTACTACGGTACTAACCCACTGGCCTTTGCCGCGCCGGGAGAAGGCGACGAGATCCTTACCTTTGATATGGCGACTACCGTACAGGCATGGGGAAAAGTGCTCGACGCCCGCTCGCGTAATATGTCTATCCCGGATACCTGGGCGGTCGATAAAAACGGTGCACCAACAACCGATCCGTTCGCGGTACATGCTCTGCTCCCCGCAGCCGGGCCGAAAGGGTATGGCCTGATGATGATGATTGACGTCCTCTCAGGCGTCTTACTCGGCTTACCGTTCGGGCGACAGGTTAGTTCGATGTATGACGATTTACACGCCGGGCGTAATTTGGGGCAATTACATGTAGTTATTAACCCGAACTTTTTCTCCTCCAGCGAATTATTCCGTCAACATCTTAGCCAGACCATGCGCGAATTAAATGCCATTACCCCCGCGCCCGGTTTTATTCAGGTTTATTATCCCGGACAGGATCAGGATATTAAACAACGCAAAGCCGCCGTCGAAGGCATCGAAATTGTTGATGATATTTACCAGTATTTAATTTCCGACGCGCTTTATAACACGTCATACGAAACGAAAAATCCCTTTGCGCAATAATTATTGAGACAGGACTTTCTTATGATTACACATTTTCGTCAAGCCATAGAAGAAGCGCTGCCCTGGCTTTCCTCATTTGGCGCTGACCCAACGGGTGGGATGACCCGTTTACTTTATTCGCCGGAATGGCTGGAAACCCAGCAGCAATTTAAAAAAAGAATGGCCGCAAGTGGGCTGGAAACACGTTTCGATGAAGTGGGGAATTTATACGGTCGCCTGAGTGGCACCGAATATCCACAGGAAGTGGTTCTGAGCGGTTCGCATATCGATACCGTGGTTAACGGCGGTAACCTCGACGGGCAATTCGGCGCACTGGCGGCTTGGCTGGCAATTGACTGGCTGAAAACGCAATACGGCGCGCCGCTACGTACGGTCGAAGTGGTGGCGATGGCGGAAGAAGAAGGCAGCCGCTTCCCGTATGTTTTCTGGGGCAGTAAAAATATCTTTGGGCTGGCGAATCCTGACGACGTGCGGAATATCTGTGATGCCAAAGGAAATAGTTTTGTCGATGCGATGAAGGCTTGCGGATTTACTCTGCCGGACGCCCCGCTAACTCCGCGTCAGGATATTAAAGCCTTTGTCGAACTGCATATCGAACAGGGCTGTGTGCTGGAAAGTAATGGGCAATCAATTGGCGTGGTGAATGCAATTGTCGGGCAACGTCGCTATACGGTGACGCTGAACGGCGAATCAAACCATGCAGGCACCACGCCGATGGGTTATCGTCGTGATACGGTTTACGCTTTCAGTCGCATTTGCCATCAGTCGATCGAAAAAGCGAAAAAGATGGGCGATCCGCTGGTTCTGACCTTTGGGAAAGTAGAGCCGCGCCCGAATACGGTGAATGTGGTGCCGGGTAAAACCACGTTCACCATTGATTGTCGTCATACCGACGCCGCCGTGCTGCGCGATTTCACCCAGCAGTTAGAAAACGACATGCGGGCGATTTGCGATGAAATGGACATTGGTATTGATATCGATTTATGGATGGACGAAGAACCCGTGCCGATGAATGAGGACCTGGTCGCCACCCTGACAGAATTGTGTGAAAGCGAAAAACTGAATTACCGGGTGATGCACAGTGGTGCCGGGCACGACGCACAAATTTTCGCGCCTCGCGTGCCGACCTGCATGATTTTCATTCCCAGCATCAACGGGATCAGCCATAACCCGGCGGAACGCACCAATATTACCGACCTTGCCGAAGGGGTCAAAACGTTGGCACTCATGCTTTATCAACTTGCCTGGCAGAAATAAGGAGTCATAAATGGGATATTTAAATAACGTCACCGGTTACCGCGATGATTTACTGGCTAACCGTGCGATTGTGAAACACGGTAATTTCGCACTGTTAACACCAGACGGTCTGGTAAAAAATATTATTCCGGGCTTTGAAAATTGTGACGCGACAATCCTCTCCACGCCAAAGCTGGGTGCCTCTTTTGTCGATTATCTGGTCACACTGCATCAAAACGGTGGCAACCAACAGGGCTTCGGTGGCGAAGGCATTGAAACGTTCCTGTATGTGATCTCTGGAAATATCACTGCCAAAGCCGAAGGCAAAACATTTGCCTTAAGCGAAGGTGGCTATCTTTATTGCCCGCCAGGCTCCTTAATGACGTTTGTTAACGCCCAGGCCGAAGACAGCCAAATCTTTTTATATAAGCGCCGCTATGTTCCGGTAGAAGGCCATGCACCGTGGCTGGTTTCTGGCAATGCCAGCGAACTGGAACGCATTCACTATGAAGGTATGGATGATGTGATCCTGCTGGATTTTCTGCCCAAAGAGTTAGGTTTTGATATGAACATGCATATCCTCTCTTTTGCACCAGGTGCCAGCCATGGTTATATCGAAACACACGTTCAGGAACACGGTGCCTATATTCTTTCCGGTCAGGGGGTTTATAACCTCGACAATAACTGGATCCCGGTGAAAAAAGGCGATTACATCTTTATGGGCGCTTATTCTTTACAGGCTGGTTATGGCGTAGGGCGTGGTGAAGCGTTCAGCTATATTTACTCGAAAGATTGCAACCGCGACGTAGAGATTTAAGTCATACCACTCGCCTGATTATTTTTAGCTATGTTGGATTTTGCCACGGTTTATACCGTGGCTTTTTTTGTAGTAAATTCAGGTAAAAAAGATGCGAAATAAATCGCATCCGCTTTAAAGGTAAGGGTCAGTTTTTAATTCCCTGACCTATTTTAATGGCGCAGGCAATATTTCGCGCGCTGTTGAAGAGATTGGTTTCACCGCTGGCGAGCACTTCGGCTAAAGGTGCCAGACGTGGCAAAATGCTGAATACCGCATCAATGCCGTACTGGTGCACCACTTCCACGCCATCACCCAATACGCCAGCAATCCCAATCACCGGTACATTAAACTGCTTCGCCACCGACGCAACGCCCAGCGGCGCTTTACCGCCTGCCGTTTGCGAGTCAATGCGCCCTTCCCCGGTGATCACCAGTGCTGCCCCCTGCACCGCCTGCTCCAGGTTGACCGCCCGCAGTACAATCTCAATACCCGGTTTAATATCCGCATTGAGGAATACCGCCGCCGCAATCCCCATACCGCCCGCAGCGCCGCCGCCCGCCATCTGGCAGACATTAATTTCAGTTTGCTGTTGTAAAACACGGGCGTAATTTTGCAGCCCCTGTTCAAGTTCTTCGACCATCTCCGGCGTTGCCCCTTTTTGCGGGCCAAACACCGCCGCCGCGCCGCGTGCCCCTACCAGCGGGTTATCAACGTCACATGCTACTTCAATATGGCAGTTCGCCAGACGCGGATCGCATTCATCCATCTCAATGCTTGCCACGCGCGCTAAATTGCCGCCGTTAGCCACCAGCACCTGACCGTCGGCATCAAGGAAACGCACACCGAGCGCCTGCGCCATGCCCATACCGCCGTCGACCGTCGCACTGCCGCCAATGCCAAGAATAATATGGCGAATGCCGTTATCCAGCGCATGACGAATTAACTCCCCCGTACCAAAACTGGAGGCCAGCAACGGATTACGCTTTTCAGGCGCGACCAGCATCAGGCCACTTGCTGCCGCCATCTCAATCACCGCCGTTTTCCCGTCGCCGGTAAGGCCATAAAAAGCATTCACTTTTTCGCCCATCGGCCCGCAGACTTCAAGCGTCACGATGTTGCCGCCCGTCGCGGCGACCATCGCATCCACCGTCCCTTCGCCGCCATCCGCTATCGGCAAACAGATATAGTTCGCATCGGGAAAGAGGGTCGAAAACCCGGCTTTAATTGCCTGACAACATTTTTCTGCACTTAAGCTCTCTTTAAAAGAGTCTGGCGCAATGACAATCTTCATTATCAATCCTTTTTCAACAAATTATTCGATGCGTTCCCACGGAATAAGGTTATCCATAAGAACAGCCAGTAAAATCCCGACCAATAAGCCGTTACTGAGCAGAGGACGAAGCGTTAATGGAAGGTCTTGCAGATACACAGGCGGTAATGCCATTAAAAATATGCCGACAAATAACGGCAATGCGAGTCGATAAATATTGCGAGCGGTAAACGTTATTTGCTGGCTAAACACCAGCGCGGAAAAGAGTAAAGGCAGATAAGAAACCAGCATGACCGCACTACTCACGGGTAAAGGGATACTGCAAAACAGTCGCGTGAGTGCCGGAACCAGCGCCACCAGCAGGCAAATAACGCTGCCATAAATAAACGAACGCCGCGTGTAATCGCCAGTCTGGGTTAATAAACCAATGGATGAAACAAACGGTGAAAATGGAATTACTGCCAGCGGCACGGTTATCAGTGTCATAAATCCGGTCGCCACAAAGCTACGACGATAACGCGTATTCCCCGCGCCCTGCTGCGGATAAAAAACATCCGTGCCCCGAATCGCACCGTAGGTATTGCTGATATTCACCAGACCTGTAATCACCGCCGTCAGAATAATCCCCGGCGACAAAGCACCGCCACTGCCGAGCGGGAACCACTGCCAGTGCAACTCACCGGAGAGCGAATGCGAAGAAGGAAAGCAAAAGTACCACAACAACCAGCCGGTTATGGTGCCGACCAGCAGGCCATAACGGGCAAAACGTTGCGGCAGGAAAATAATCATCGCCAGTACCAGGCACATCACCGCCACCGAGAGCGCGAACGGCGGTAACTGAATTTTAAAATTCGGGTCGGCTATGCCAAACGGCAGCCCGAGCATACCTTTGAAAAAGATAGTGGTCAGCTGCGCGCCCAGCATCAACATAAACAAGACCATCACCGACGGCGTAAATAACCGCGCCAGGCGATGACCTAATCCGCTAAAACCAATCAACATCGTCAGCACGCCGGAGAGTGCAATCCCCACCGCCAGGCTGGTAGCGATATCGTTGATCGGTGTCCCGCGCGATGCTTCGCCAAGGGTGATAGTTAGGATGGTTCCCCACCACAGGCCACCTGGCCCTTCCATAATAGCGCGACGATGGCCACAGAACGCCTGAGCGAAGCAGGCCAGTGCGGTAGCAAGAAAAGCATATTGTGTGAGTGTAAGCAGGCTACTTTGCGGCAACTGAAAAGCAGAAAGTAGCGTAGGAGGAACCACAACCGTGTTGCAAAAAATAAAGAAAAACCACTGAAATCCTGATAACAGGCTTTCGCGGCTGACTGCAAAATTGAACATAAACACACCTTAACCGGAGAATGCCCGCCGCAAGGACGGGCATTGCAGGGGCCAGATTACTGCTGATGTTTAAGGATAAATTGACCTTTCGGCGCAACAGGGAAGCCCTGTTCGATGTCGTAAATCACATCACCACGTAAGATGGTTTTCGTGATACGCGCGCCAATGGTACGGCCAACATACGGGCTGACTTTGTGGCGATATTCCAGATCGTCATTGGTAAGAACATAGCTGCTATTCGGCTGAATGAAGACGAAGTCGGCATCTTTTCCTGGGGCGATACGGCCTTTTTGCTGCAGACCGAAAATATCTGCTGCGTTAGTCGCCATTAATTTGCCGAACATTGGCAGAGACATTCCGCGTTTCTGTACCGCTTCATCGAACATCACGTCCATACAGTTTTGCAGACCGGCAATACCGCCCCATGCTTCCATAATGTTGCCGGCTTTCATTTCCGGAGGGCATGGTGAGTGGTCGGAAACCAGGCAGTCGATTTCACCGTTAAACAGTTTTTCCCACATGCCTTTCTGGTTTTCCAGATCGCGGATCGGCGGTGAACACTTCGCCAGAGTACCGATTTCTTCGAACTGATCGGTATCCAGTACAAAGTAATGCGGGCAGGATTCACAAGTAACGTCCTGACCTTCCTGACGTGCACGAGTCACTTCTTCAACGCCTTCCGGGCTGCTGATATGGCAAACGTGCAGACGGCAACCGGCAACTTTCGCCAGATACAGCACGCGGCGAATCGCTTCCACTTCGGTAAATACCGGACGCGAAGCCACATAGTCATGGGCAGTTACGCGACCTTCACGTTTCGCTTCTTCGCCCAGTGCGTCACAGATCAGCGCGTTTTCGCAGTGCACCAGCACCGGCTGCCCCAGTTCGCCCAGCTTCTGCGCACCTTTGAAGAACTGCCAGTCGTTTACATCACGGAAGTCGTTGTCGATACCGCGATCGCCACAGGTCGCAACGAAGCATTTGAAGCCGACAACGCCCACTTCATCCAGCTCATGCAGACGGTCGATGTTGTAAGACACCAGGCCACCGAGTTGTGCCGCATCGATAGTCAGCTTGCCTTTAGCGGCATCGAACTTCAGTTCAATTGAAGCGCGGTCAACCGTTGCAGGCAGCTGGTTGAGCGGCATTTCGATCATGGTGGTGATACCACCTTTTGCCGCTGCGCGAGTACCGGTTTCATAACCTTCCCAGTGGCTACGACCCGGTTCAGAAATATGGGTGTGCGCATCAACCATGCCCGGCGAAACCACCAGACCAGACGCATCCATAACTTCTTTTGCATCGCCCAGATCCTGACCGATAGCAGCAATTTTGCCGCCTTTAACGGCGATATCTACAACGCGAGCTTCGTTTTCTAAAATAACGGTGCCGTTTTTAATGATTAAATCAAAAGACATAACAAACTCCTTGTAAAATACAGATTGGTTTTTAACTCAATGTTCAATATCGGGATTAATTAACCTATGGTTTTTTGCTCTCCTGTTTTTTCTGCTGTTGTACGTTTCTTTAATAAGGCGTAGGCCGCAAAGGCGACGATGACGCCGACAAACCATGAAACACGCGATAACGGTTCCATAAAGGGAATAAACTTACCGCCAAGAGATAAAATAACGGCCACCAGAGTTACTGAAAACGCGGTGAGGTTAAAACCGTTATCGTAATATTTATAATCGCCAGGTGCGGTGTACAGTTCATCAAGATTAATTTGCCCACGCATCACCACAAAATAATGCGCCATCATGACACCAATTACCGGACCCAGCATTCCGCCGATGATATCGAGGAACAGATAAATACTGTCCTGATTTTCCATTAATTTCCACGGGCAGATCAGCAGGCTGATAATACTGGCAATCAGTACGCCGTTTTTATAGGTCAGTTTTGTCGGTGCAATGGCAGCAATCTGATAACCGGCCGGAATAATATTACCGGTGGCGTTAGTGGAAATGGTCGTCATCAGAATAACCAGTACCGCAAAGAACGAGGCAAACAGGCTGTCCCAACGCTGAACAATATCCAGCACGTTCCAGGTATCAGCGCCGTAATGAATACTGGCTCCGGCAATAATACATACCCCGGCGACCGCAAACAGAATATAGGCCACAACTAAACCCAGCGTTTGCCCCAGCGCTTGCTCACGAAACGAGTGGGCGTTTTGCGTAAAGTCGGATGCGCTCACCGCCGGAGCCGCCCAGACCGCAACTACCGCGTTAATCACCACCAGGAACAGGAAGCCACTGTTTTCTGCTTTCTGAATACCGCTCGGAATGTAGTCAAAGATTGGACCGAGCCCGACCAGCGAAATCGCCCAAATCGCCATACCGCCGAAAACGATATAGATGCACGGGTTAAGAATGGCAGTGAATTTATTTAAAACTTTGCCACCGCCAAAACCTATACCAACGTTGACCAGCCAGAAGAGTAAGAAAGTAATTAAGCCCGGTAGAGAAAGGCCTAACAGAGTGAAATCACCACCGAGAGTCAAAAATCCCGGCCAGATTTTGCCAATCAGAATCAAGCAGGCCAGTGACCCTGCGTAACATTGCAGGCCAAACCACATAATGGCAGCAATACCGCCTCTTAATAATCCGGGAAACAGTGCGCCACGTACGCCGTAAGAAGCACGCAGGATCATGGCAAACGGTACGCCGTATTTACTGCCCGCAGCACCGTTTAATACCATTACCGCGGCAATGAAAAAGGCGCTGAGGATAATTGCCAGCATAATACTAAAGGTAGACAAGCCGAGAATAAAAAAGCCGCCGACCATCACATAATTGGGAACGTTATGAACCGAACCCATCCATAAGGTAAAATAGTTAAATGTTTTCCAGGTCCGCTGGCTTTGCGTTTTCGGCAATAGATCTTCGCTATAGCCGCGTTGCTGGAATAGTTTTCTCTGATGTTCCATAAATCCCTCTTAATTTCACGTATCGAATAACGTTGTTTTAATCTAGCTATGAGGAACAAATAAAATAAAAATATTATTTTTAATACTGAAGCAACATCTTTGGCTGCTTTCTTTTTTAATATTGCTGGCCGATTCATTTTCTGATATCGGCCATTTTTATTGCGGGTATCAGGCCAGTTTATGGTTAGCCATTAATTCCAGCGCCTGCACTAACGCAGAGTGATCCAACTGGCTGCCACCGTTTGCCGCACAGGTATTAAATAACTCCTGGCAGGTCGCGGTGTTTGGCAGGTTCAGCGCCAGTGTCTTCGCACTTTGCAGTGCCAGGTTGAGATCTTTCTGGTGCAGCGCAATTTTGAAACCTGGATTAAAGGTGCGTTTAATCATGCGCTCACCGTGAACTTCCAGAATACGTGAGGAAGCAAAGCCGCCCATCAGCGCCTGGCGCACACGTACCGGGTCTGCACCGGCTTTTGAAGCAAACAGCAGAGCTTCAGAGACCGCTTCAATATTGAGCGCCACAATAATCTGATTTGCCACTTTGCAGGTTTGACCGTCGCCGTTACCGCCCACAAGGGTGATATTTTTACCGAGCAGTTCAAACAGCGGTTTAACACGTTCAAATACCGCTTCGTCACCGCCAACCATAATTGACAACGTCCCTTCACGCGCGCCGATTTCACCGCCGGAGACTGGCGCATCGAGATAATCACCGCCCAGTTCATTCACCTGGCGAGCGAAACGTTTAGTTTCAATCGGGGAAATGGAGCTCATATCAACAATGGTTTTGCCCTTTAGCGAGGCTTTGGTACAACCATTTTCACCGAATAGAACTTCTTCAACCTGTGGTGTATCCGGCACCATAATAAAAATGATGTCCGATGCTTCCGTTACCTGGTGCGCAGTTTCAACACTGACGGCACCCAGTGACAGTAATTCATCAGCAACCGGACCAATGGTTGTGACATGCAGTTGATGACCGGCACGCGCCAGATTAATAGCCATCGGTGTACCCATAATGCCTAAGCCAATAAATCCCAGTTTCATAATTAACCTCTTTTAAATTTTGCTTTTCCTGGATTCAGACAACACGATCCCCTGCCAACTTAGCGGCCTAAAAAAGCATTGCCTGAACAGCGTTACGTTTTAACGGTACGGATCCATCCAGCGTAAACCGGCTTCCGTGGTGGTTTGGGGTTTATATTCACAACCAACCCAACCGTTGTAGTCAGAATTTTCGATTACCTTAAAGAGATAATCATAATTAATTTCTCCGGTCCCCGGTTCGCCGCGATGCGGATTATCGGCAATTTGCAGGTGACCAATTTTATCGGCCCACTGAGTCATGGTGTTGGTTAATTCACCTTCCATCCGCTGCATGTGATAAATGTCATACTGAATTTTCAAATTGCAGCAACCAACATCATCAATCAATTTCAGCGCCTGCCGAGTTCCGGTGAGATGGAAACCAGGAATATCAAAATGGTTAATAGGTTCAATCAGTAATAAAATATCTTCTTTCATCAGCATATTCGCGGCATAACGCAGGTTTTCTACAAGCGTTGCGTGAATCTGTTCACTGCTGAAACCAGTCGGCGTTTTACCGACCAGACAGTTAATTTTTTTATTACCCAGCGCACGAGCATAACGAATCGCTGCTGCTACGCCATCCCGAAACTCTTCTTCACGGCCAGGAATACAGGCAATACCGCGCTCCCCCGCCGCCCAGTCACCCGCCGGTAAATTGTGCAGCGTATGTTCGAGTTTATTACTCGCCAGCACCTGTTTTAATTCTTCAATGTCGTAGTCATAAGGAAACATAAATTCAACGCCGCGAAAACCACACTGCGCAGCTTTCTCAAAACGGGCGAGAAAATCATATTCACCAAATAACATCGATAAATTAGCAGAGAAACGTAACATTATTTATCTCCCTTATTCATAGTGCATGAAGCAGGTTTCAGTCGGTGCATCCGCTGCGTTATCGGCGATATCTTCAAATTCCATGACGTTATCCAGTTCGCTGCCCATCGAAATATTTGTCACACGCTCGAGAATAACTTCCACGACTACCGGTACCCGATATTGCGCCATTAAGGCTTTCGCCTGTTCAAAGGCCGGTGCAATATCTTCCGGTTTGAAGACGCGAATAGCTTTACAACCTAAACCTTCCGCTACTTTTACGTGGTCGACGCCGTAACCGTTCACTTCGCTGGAGTTGATATTCTCGAAAGCGAGTTGCACGCAGTAGTCCATGTCAAAGGCGCGTTGTGACTGACGAATCAGGCCGAGATAGGCGTTATTCACCAGCACATGGATGTACGGAATGTTGAACTGCGCGCCAACGGCTAACTCTTCAATCAGGAACTGGAAGTCGAAGTCACCGGAAATCGCCACCACATTGCGTTTCGGATCAGCGGCACAAACCCCCAGCGCCGCCGGAATCGTCCAGCCTAACGGACCAGCCTGACCACAGTTGATCCAGTGGCGGTCTTTAAAGACATGCAGCATTTGTGCCGCAGCGATTTGTGACAGACCGATGGTGGTGACATAACAAACATCGCGACCAAAGGCTTTGTTCATCTCTTCATACACGCGCTGCGGTTTCACCGGCACGTTGTCGAAGTGGGTTTTGCGCAGCAAAGTGCGTTTGCGCTGCTGGCAGTCGGCGACCCATTCTTTACGACACGGCAGACGACCCGCTTTTTGCATCTCCTGCGCCACTTCAACCAGCAGTGTCAGCGCCGCTTTAGCATCAGAGACAATGCCGAGATCCGGACACAGCACGCGGCCAATTTGCGTCGGCTCAATATCGATATGAACGATTTTGCGCCCTTCGGTGTATTTCTCTACCGAACCGGTATGACGGTTAGCAAAACGGTTACCGATACCAAACACCATGTCGGACGCCAGCAGTGTTGCGTTACCGTAACGATGCGCGGTTTGCAGACCCACCATCCCGGCCATCAGTTCATGATCGTCCGGGATACAGCCCCAGCCCATGAGCGTTGGGATCACCGGAACGCTGGTCAGTTCAGCAAACTGTTGTAACAGTGCAGCTGCGTCAGCATTGATTACCCCGCCCCCGGCAACAATCACCGGACGTTCGGCCTGGATTAACATTTCTACAGCTTTTTCGATCTGCATACGGCTGGCAGCAGGTTTGTAGACCGGCAGCGGTTCGTACATGTCAGGATCAAACTCGATTTCCGCAACCTGAACGTCGAACGGTAAATCCACCAGTACCGGACCCGGACGACCAGAACGCATCAGGTGAAATGCCTGTTGCAGCACGCGAGGCACCAGCGCCGCTTCACGTACTGTAACCGCCATTTTGCTGACCGGTTTAGCAATTGCTTCAATATCAACAGCCTGAAAATCTTCTTTATGCAGACGGGCGCGCGGTGCCTGGCCGGTAATGCACAGAATAGGAATGGAATCAGCAGAAGCGGAATAGAGCGCGGTGATCATGTCCGTGCCCGCAGGACCGGAAGTCCCCAGACATACGCCGATATTCCCTGCCGTTGCGCGGGTATAACCTTCCGCCATGTGCGAAGCACCTTCCACATGACGCGCCAGAATGTGACGAATACCGCCGTGCTTACGCATCGCTGAGTAGAACGGATTGATTGCAGCTCCCGGAACACCGAAGGCGGTGGTGATACCTTCTTTCTCCAGCACATACATTGCCGCGTCAACGGCTCTCATTTTTGCCATTTTATTCCTACCTCTATTAATTGGAAAAATTTTCCAACTTTCAAATTTTGTCAAAAAAACCCGCTCCGCAGAGCGGGATGCGACAGACATTATGGATGTGCTTTCAGTCCCAACGCCGTGCTGATATCGCGGGCGGTGTCTCTGACCAGCTCACCCTGACTGACAAAACGATCTTCTGTCAGTCTTGATGAAGGCCCGGAGATGGAGATAGCGGCAACAACACTACCTACATCGTCATAAATTGCTGAAGCTATGCAATTCAGGCCTACAACATGCTCTTCTTTATCTACGGTATAGCCCAGTTCACGCGCTTGTTCCAGGTCCTTCAGCAGGGTGGGCATATCCACAAGCGTAGTTGGCGTAAACTGCTGCAAACCGGTTTGCAGAATGATGCTCATCAACTCCTCTTCCGCCAGCGGATAAAGCAGCGCTTTGCCCGCACCGGAAGCATGCAGTGGCAGACGACTGCCCAGTGGCGCGCACATCCTGACCATCGATTTACACTCTAACTGACCAATTAATACCGCTTCATTGCCGTTACGGATCGCGACATTGACCGTTTCGCCGGAAAGTAACATCAGGCGGCGCATAAACGGTCCGGCGACGGAGAGGACATCACGGTTATGGATGTACGCTGCACCGACGTTAAAGACACCTAATCCTATATGCCACCAGCCTAACTGACTGTCCTGATAGACAAAATCCGCTGCCTGTAAAACCTTCAGCAAGCGAAAGGTCGTGGAGAGCGGCAAATCCAGATTGAGAGAAATATCGCTAACCGACGAACTTCCCCCACTTTTTTCCAGATATTGCAGAATCGCAATTCCCCGCTCTAATGCCTGTGCGCCCTTCTGTGCCACAGGCTCCGCCTGTCCTGGCCTGCCGCGCCGTCTAACTTCCGTCATACCTACGTTAACTCCGACCTACAAGTGAGCATAAACAATGAACAATTAGTTTATCTTATGCAAGTCGGTTGCAGGCGTCACGCAAAACAGAGTTCCTGTTCAGGAATACTTTCAACATCACAGTTGTCACTGCCGCCGCGATCGATGGTCAGAAAATCGGTGACGCGCTGCCAGGCGAAAAGTGGGTGATGCCAGACGTTACGATGGTAATTCACTCCCTGTTCGCCGTTGGTAATAAACGCCCGCAGGGTTGACAGGTCTGGTTTGTCGTCACCTAACGCCACGACCACCACAAACACCTCACCTTTCATCGGGATAAAGGCCTGAGTACCCAGCGGATGACGTTCGAGTTCGTGAATGGTCAGCGGCAGATTCGCCGGTTGCGCGCGGTTAATGCTGATAAGCGTACGGTCTTGCTCAAGAATCTCAACCAGCGCCAAATCGTGGTAACGCTCCACCAGGCCATTGTTAATATGGAAAAAATCCCGTTGCTGCGTTTCGATTACGTCGCCATAAGCACTAAAGGCTTCCTGACTTAACGGTAATACCTGAAGTTTCATCTTTTTGTCCTTGTAACATAATTCCGTTCAACCACCGCCGACCGGTCAGCTTGGTTTCAATAACAGGCAATCTAAAACCTTAAGAGAACAACATCAATACAAAAGTTGGAATATTTTTCCAAAACTAGATTTAGTCCACAAATTGAACAGGGTTATCATGTAAAAATACTGATAAATCAGAGGATAAGAAAATCACGCAACTTGCGGATTTAAAAGGGGATACCTGAAGATGTTCGATCCAGAAACCTTGCGGACTTTCATTGCGGTTGCTGAAACAGGAAGTTTTTCAAAAGCGGCAGAACGATTATGTAAAACCACGGCGACGATCAGTTATCGCATTAAACTTCTGGAAGAGAATACCGGAGTAGCGCTGTTTTTCCGTACGACTCGTAGCGTAACGTTGACAGCGGCTGGCGAGCATCTACTTTCCCAGGCCAGAGACTGGCTGAGCTGGCTGGAAAGTATGCCCAGCGAGCTGCAACAGGTGAATGATGGCGTGGAACGCCAGGTGAATATTGTCATCAACAACCTGCTCTATAACCCCCAGGCCGTCGCCCAGTTGCTGGCGTGGCTGAATGAGCGTTACCCCTTTACCCAGTTTCACATCTCCCGACAAATCTATATGGGCGTCTGGGACTCGCTATTGTACGAAGGTTTTTCGCTGGCTATCGGCGTCACGGGAACTGAGGCGCTGGCAAATACCTTTAGTCTTGATCCCTTAGGATCGGTGCAATGGCGATTTGTCATGGCGGCGGATCATCCGCTGGCGAACGTTGAAGAGCCGCTAACAGAAGCGCAGTTGCGGCGCTTTCCGGCGGTCAATATTGAAGACAGCGCCCGCACCTTAACCAAACGCGTCGCCTGGCGATTGCCGGGTCAAAAAGAGATTATTGTTCCCGATATGGAAACGAAAATCGCCGCCCATCTGGCGGGCGTTGGCATTGGTTTTTTGCCAAAATCGCTTTGCCAGTCAATGATCGATAATCAACAACTGGTCAGCCGGGTAATCCCAACGATGCGCCCTCCTTCGCCATTGAGTCTGGCATGGCGCAAATTTGGCAGCGGCAAAGCGGTAGAAGATATTGTGACCTTGTTTACCCAGCGCAGGCCGGAAATCAGCGGATTTTTAGAAATTTTCGGCAACCCACGCAGTTAAAAATCAAGTTTCCTTGCGCGTTGGCGCGTAAAATAGCGCGCAAGCTGATTTGAGGTTCACTTTTAACTATGCAAGAGAGACACACGGAACAGGACTATCGTGCCCTGCTGATTGCTGATACGCCCATTATTGATGTTCGCGCCCCTATAGAGTTTGAGCAAGGCGCAATGCCCGCCGCTATCAATCTGCCGTTAATGAATAACGATGAACGCGCCGCCGTTGGCACCTGCTATAAACAGCAAGGCTCAGACGCAGCGCTGGCGCTGGGACATAAACTGGTTGCGGGTGAAATTCGTCAGCAGCGCATGGACGCCTGGCGGGCAGCGTGCCTGCAAAATCCGCAAGGTATTCTCTGCTGCGCCCGTGGCGGTCAGCGCTCACATATTGTGCAAAGCTGGTTGCATGCAGCGGGGATTGATTATCCGCTGGTGGAAGGCGGTTATAAGGCACTGCGCCAGACCGCGATTCAGGCGACCATTGAACTGGCACAAAAACCGATAGTGCTGATTGGCGGTTGTACCGGCAGCGGTAAAACGCTGTTGGTGCAGCAACAGCCGAACGGTGTTGATCTGGAAGGGTTGGCGCGTCATCGCGGTTCGGCGTTTGGTCGCACCTTACAACCACAACTTAGCCAGGCGAGTTTTGAAAACCTGCTGGCTGCCGAAATGCTAAAAACCGACGCCCGTCAGAATTTGCGCCTGTGGGTGCTGGAAGACGAAAGCCGGATGATCGGTTCGAATCACCTGCCGGAATGCCTGCGCGAGCGAATGACTCAGGCGGCGATTGCGGTGGTAGAAGATCCGTTTGAGATCCGTCTTGAGCGCCTGAACGAAGAGTATTTCTTGCGTATGCATCATGATTTTACCCACGCGTACGGCGACGAACAGGGCTGGCAGGAATATTGCGAATACCTGCATCACGGACTTTCGGCTATTAAGCGTCGGCTGGGGCTACAGCGATATAACGAACTGGCTGCAAGGCTGGATGCAGCGCTGACAACGCAACTCACCACCGGCAGCACCGACGGTCATCTGGCCTGGCTGGTGCCGTTACTTGAAGAGTATTACGACCCAATGTATCGCTATCAGCTTGAGAAAAAAGCGGAAAAAGTTGTCTTTCGCGGTGAGTGGGCGGAAGTGGCGGAATGGGTTAAGGCGCGGTAATGAGGGACGTATTTGTATTAGTCGCGACTTGATCTGACACATGGCCTTGAAAGGTTGAGAGTTACCGGTTTTGATATGAGTGTCGAATCCTTATCCAAAACAAGAGGTAACTCTCATGCTTCATACTGCCAATCCCGTCATCAAACACAAAGCCGGTTTGCTCAATCTGGCTGAAGAACTCAGCAACGTATCAAAAGCCTGTAAAATCATGGGCGTTTCGCGTGATACGTTTTATCGTTACCGCGAACTGGTCGCTGAAGGCGGTGTGGATGCGCAGATTAATCGTAGTCGCCGCGCTCCTAACCTTAAGAACCGTACCGATGAGGCAACTGAACAGGCTGTTGTTGATTACGCCGTCGCTTTCCCGACACATGGTCAGCACCGGGCCAGCAACGAGCTGCGTAAACAGGGGGTTTTTATCTCCGACAGTGGTGTCCGTTCTGTCTGGTTACTCCATAACCTTGAGAATCTCAAAAGACGATACTGAACAAATTTTATCAGGTGACGTTCCGTAAAAAGTTGTATGGAGTTCTCGATGCAGTCGGCGCGACTATCAGTACCCCCGCTGAACCCTGGACTATCGGGCCGCCGTACTGGGGCATGTCACCCTGGCGTGCCGCTGGTTTTCCGCTAATGGTTTATTTCCTCTTTCTTTCCCGGCAAGAATTTATTTTAATCCGGAAGGATTATTTATTTTCAGATAGGGACTCACATTAAACACGTAACATTTTAATTAATGCATGGCTGAATATGTATTACACAATGTCAGATATCGTAAAAGACCAGTGCAATTCTATGTAAACTCTCTGACTGTTTATTTTATTTGTTGTTTCAGGGTCGGAACTCACCCTCAATAAACAACTGAATACGAGTAGATATTCATCGTCTGAGCTATATGGCTTTACACAATAGCCGACATGTCTTTTCTCAGTCAGAAATTTTACTTTTCCTCACTACGAAGTTGACGACTTCGATATGGGATAGACTCTTAATTCAAGCAATTACTCTGCACAAGCATCAGGCAATCCAGCTCCAATATTTGTTATAAAATAATGCGTAACATTAATTTCACCAACAAAAAAAAGGTTTACGCTATCCCCTTGCCCTGGTATTTTACCATATTTACACCACACTTTTTTTGTATCTGGATCATTCTCTGATACGATTTTCGCCACTTGTTCCCTGGCCCTCACTGTCAATGTTTTCTTAAACCTACCCCCATCATCATTTGTTAGGGAAAAATAAGAAAAAAAATAATCATCTTCTACATTTGTGTATATTGATATATCCACCGCTACGTGCGGAAAAAAATCTGGGAGCCATGTAAAAACTCCATCATTTTCTGGTATTGCCATATAGTTTATGTAATGTTTACTTACAAGAGATTCATCTTTGTATAAATAAAGATAAGTAATTACGCATAAAACAACAATGATTATAATAGCAAAAATAAATATTATCATCTTTGATAGATTACTTGAGATAGCCAGCATCTTGTAAAGCCTTTATCGTTTTTTTATGCTCTGGATTAATATAATCACTACATCTATCTGAGCAATCTGTTGTTGATGGACATGTCAACCCATGGTCATTTACAGCCAAGTCTTTTTTATTATCTTCAATCATTTCAGAATGAGATAGCTTTACTTTTCTGCCGTACATACCGAACAGATTTAACCCGTAATCTCTAATCTCTTTTTCATAACCCAGCCCTTTCGCCGATCGGCTAACACCAGCGTCATTTAATTTAGACACTCGACAAAATGCCATACAATGGAAAAATTGATCAGTCCCACCTAAATTTAATCTCTTCATAT
The DNA here is from genome assembly GCF_022354085.1 of Shigella dysenteriae. Lineage (NCBI taxonomy): Bacteria > Pseudomonadati > Pseudomonadota > Gammaproteobacteria > Enterobacterales > Enterobacteriaceae > Shigella > Shigella dysenteriae. The sequence continues at coordinate 1,285,493 of NZ_CP055055.1, read as the reverse complement.
CTTCATAAGTATCAGATAATATATCCCATGCTCTTTGATGGTTTAGTTGATCTTTTCTTCTTATTAGCGCTACATCTGCGGGACTTAACCCTAATGGATCAATACCATTCACCGGATTCAGCGGATACGCATACAGACTCCATCCCCCCTCCAGCCCTATCGGGTCCTGAGTGATATACCGCCCCTGCAACGGATCGTAGTACCGGTTCCGGTTGTAGTACAGCCCCGACTCCTTATCATACTGCTGCCCCGGCAGCCGGTACGGCTGGTGCAGGTGATGCGGGTTCTCCTCATTAAGCTGGTTGCCCCATTCATCATATTCCGCGCTCCACGCCGTATTGCCGTCTTCACTGATAAGCGCCAGCGGCAGGCCCCGGTAGTCACAGTGATAAAGATGTATTTTTCGCTCAGGCAAATAAACCGGCTCTATCTGTGCCGCCAGCCGCTCCACCGTCAGCCCGCACTGCGCAAGCCACTGGCGGCTTTCACTGCTCACGCAGTTTGCCCGGATTTCCCCCTCCAGCCTGTCCAGCAGCCCCACCAGTTCAGCCGGGAACACCACACCGTGGCCGTCTTCGCTCCCTTCCTGCTGCAGCTTCTCCGCCAGGCTGCGGCACTGCACTTTCTCCCGTTCACCGTTGTCTGTTTCGATGCGGATGAGCGGCGCGAAGCTCCCCGGCTGGTATACCGTCTGGATACGCGTGGTGTCGGTCTGTACCGTCGTCAGCCGGTCGCCGTCCCATCCGTACCACGTCACCTCCGGTTTACGCGACAGCGACATCCATCCCGTCAGGTCACGCCCGCGACGCCACACCCGTTTTCCCGTCCGGCGGCCCAGCGGGTCGTAGAGGTAGCGGCTCTCGACCAGTGGCTCCTCATGCTGTATCCGCGTGTAAAACACCAGCCGGTGCTGGCTGTCGTAGTGGTAGTGGTGGGTCCGCTCGTCGTCCGTCCGTATCACACCCGTCGGGATGCGGTCCGTCTTCTCCGTCAGCCTGCCGTATTCATCGTAACGGTACAGGTAATGCGCGTCTTTGGTGATGCGGTTATCCGGCCACGCCGTGAGCGTGCTGTCCGGGTGCAGCTCCGGGTCCGGCAGGCGGTTGCCCGCCGGGTCGGTGGCATACGGGATGCGGATGTCCAGGTCCGGTGCGAGGGTGCGCACGCTCTCCAGCCTGCCCGTGGCGCTGTAGCCGTATTCCCGCGTCTGCCGGGGGGCGCTGATGCGCACCAGGTCGCCGTTGTCACTCCACCCGTAGTCACGGTCATATACCAGGCTGTTCAGGTGCTGGCTCTGTAACCGGCCTGCGGGGGTGTATGTGTTGGTCAGTTCATATGCGGCATTACTGCCTGCCATGCTGCCGAAGCTGCGCACCGTCTCCCGGTGCAGGCGGTCGCGCGTGAACTCCAGCAGCGGCGTCCCGCCCAGCTTCATTCCCGCCAGGTAACCGCTGCCATACGTCAGCCACTCCACCGGCGGCAGGCTGTCCGGCGTGACGCGGTTTGCCAGCCCCTGTTCGTTGTATGCGTGTTTCGTCTCATGCTGCCACAGCAGTTCCCCCGTCTCCGGGTTCTCCACCGTCTGGCGTTCGCCGGTCAGGCGGCCCTTATCGTCGTAGCCGTAGTGGGCAGCGACACGGTGGCCTTCACTGAGATGGCTGATGTCTGTCAGCCAGCCGTGGCCGTCATACTGCCACTGCTCTGCCGGTTCACCGTTTACCGTGCGGTGAGTGATACGGTCCGATTCATCGTAGTACCAGAGGGTGACAAGCCCCTCATCTTCACTCTGCGTGAGTTTTCCTGTCAGGTCATAATGATAACGTTGCGTCCGCCCGTCAAAGCCGCCCTGCTGTACCAGCCGGTCCAGCGCATCGTAACTGAAGACGCTGTGGCTGCCGTTCTCGTTGGTCAGGCTGATGACACGTCCGGCAGCATCGTACTCCATACTGCGCGTCAGCCCGCCCTGCGTGGTGCTGACCGCCTTTCCCCACGCATCGTACTGTGTCTCGCTCCGGTTGCCGTCCGGGGTGATAACGGCAGTCAGGTCGCCTGCGGCGTTGTATTCATACCGCGTTTCACGGCCCTGTGCGTCTTTCACCGAGGTTAACCGGCCACGGTTGTCATAGCGGCGGTAAAGGCTGATGCCTTCCTCGCGGTGGACCGCCGTCATCTGGCCGAAGCGGTCGTATTCATAACGGGTCTGGTAGCCCGAGCAGTCGGTGAACGCCAGCAACTGACCGTAGCGGCTCCACGTCATCTGCCGGGTGCTGCCCGTCGCATCTGTTGTTGTGGCCGGTAATTCACTGTGCGCATCATCATAGCGGTAGCGTACTGTCTCCCCGCTGCGCGATGTCTCCGTTACCAGCCTGTCCAGTTCATCATATGCCCGGCGGCTCTCCAGCCCGTCCGGGGACACCACCGCCGTCAGCTGGTTCCCGTCGTTATAGTAAAATTTCGTCTCCCGCCCGTCCGGTGTGGTGATGTCCGTGATATCGCCGGACACCACATTCAGACCGTACTCTGTCCGCCGTCCCGCCGCGTCCGTCTGCGCCGTGAGCCTTCCTGCCGCGTCATACCCGCTGTGCGTGACGCTGCCATCCGCCAGTTCTTTTTTCACCACCCGTTTCAGCCCGCCTTCACCTTCTGTATGCAGCACCTCACGCCGGTTCAGGCTGTCGGTGACGGTGATGCGGTCCTGCTCATAAAGATAGCGGTAACTTAACCCTGCAGGGTTCAGTTGCTCCACCACCCGCCCCGCATCGTCGTAGCGGTAGCGCATCTCCGGCCTTCCCGCATAACGGTGCGCCACCATCCGGCCCGGGTGCTGCGCGTCATACGTGAAAGCGCGCACCTGCGTATTGCTGCGGTCATATACCGCCAGCAGTTCACCGGCTTCCGTATACGTGTACCGCACCAGTGGCGCAGCGGGCAGGCTCTCCGGGTATGCCGGGTCGTGCATCAGCCACACCGCCGAAAGGCGGATACCCCTGTCGGGGCCGTATTCGGTACCGGGCAGTGTGTCGGGGAACGCTGAGGCTGAGAGAGGGCGGGAACTGTCAGAAGAAGATAGCGAAGAGGTGCGGGCCTCTTCCGCACGCTGCGCCTGCGTGGTCAGCACCAGACGGAACTCCCGCCCGGCACCGTCCGTCACGCCGGTGATTTCCCCGGTCAGGTCACCGGCGGCCTCACGCCGGTACGTCAGCGTCCGCCCGAAGCGGTCCGCCAGCCCCGTCAGCTCCCGGTACGGCGGCAGCGGCGCTGGCAGTACGTCCTCAGCACCCGGCACCCGCTCAGACCACCCCAGTATCCACCACGGCCCCTGTGCGCTGTTGGTCGCCAGGTAACGATGCGGGCTTAACCGGATATCCGGCGGCAGCGACGCCCACAGCCGTGCCAGCGTATGGCCGTCCGGCTGCGTTGCCTTACCACCGCGCACCAGCCACATTGACTCGCTGCGGCTGTACACCGCCTCCCCCGGCAGCAGCGGCTCAAAGTGAATGCTCCGCCCGCCGTTGTCGTTGAGTATCAGTCCGTCATCATGTAGCTGTAAGCGGATATCAGAAGGCGCTTTCCAGCCGGGGCCAAAAATCCCCACCGGCGCAGGCGTCTTCGTCCGGTAGCTGCTGTAGGTGCGGGAGAGAATGAACGGCAGCGGGCCGGGCAGCGCAAGGTCCGTCTCGCCGGGCAGCACCTTCGCCCCCAGCAGCGGATTTACCGGGTTGCCCGAAGTCATCCCGCCCGGACACACCGAGCACGCCACGCCAGTTGGCGCGCCAATTCTTACACCTGCCGAACCCTGGACAATGGGACCGCCATACTGAGTCATATCTCCCTGACGCGCCGCTGGTTTTCCGCTCATATAAAGTGCCCTTTTAGTTATTGTTCATATCCCTGTGTTAGCAACAAAAAAAATAAAATGACACACAAGACCAGCTAATGTATTTATATATTTTTCACATAAACTTATTTGTTCTCAATCAACAACAACTGTTATTACAGGTCACTTTCAATATTTTATTAAACTAAAATTTTTAGCACAGATGAATTCATCATCAACAAATTCACTATATGGATAATATCCATTCAACGCATATGATTTATGATTTTATTAGTCTGAGTTATTTTTGTAGGGCTATATTTAAAATTATTAAACTCCACCGATTCAGATTAATATCAGCAATAGAAAGATAGGAAATCACCAATTCAATAACATCATCAATGAAACATATTGTAGAATTAATTTAAACAAGGCGTTCCATTCAACCAGAACGCCCCTTATTTACTCTCATCACCCCGCAAACTGCCTGAACAGCGCCTTACCCTTAACCAGTCTCGCACCCAGCCAGCCGCCGAAAAGCGACAGCAGCAGCGCTCCGCTGCACGGCAGAACAATCCACAATCGCCAGTCTGGCTCCCACGGAAAATCAAACACTTTCGCCTGCAACACTGCCAGTGCCGTTTCCGCACCAATTGCGGCCACCAGGCCGGAAACAAACCCAAGCATGGCGAACTCACACCACAACGTGGTACGCAGCAGTTTTTTCCCCGCACCGAGTGTGCGCCACACCACCAGCTCCTGATGACGCTGACGCATTCCCACCTGCACCTGTGCCAGCAACAGCAACATACCGCAGGCGGTGACCAGCACCACCATCACCTCCAGCGCCCGACTTACCTGCTCCAGCACCTGACCGACCTGTTTTAAAATCGCGCCAATGTCTAACAGGCTAATGGTAGGGAACTGGCGGTTGAGTTGCGTTAACATGCCGTTGCCATTCTCCCAGCGGAAACTGGTAAGCCAGCTCTGCGGTTGCCCGTCTAATGCCCCTTCAGGGAAAATAAAATAGAAATTAGGCCGCAGACTTTCCCAGTCCACTTTGCGCAGGCTGGTCACTTTAGCGCGGAACTCCTGGGTATCGCCCATAAAAGTCACGGTATCACCGAGGGCAACGTTTAAGCGTTTCGCCAGCCCCTCTTCCATCGACACTTCATCGGCTTTTGGCGGCCAGTTACCGGCGACAATCGGATTATGATCGGGCCGCGTATTTTGCCAGGTAAGATTGAGTTCGCGATTGAGCGCCTCATCTTCATTGCCTTCTGTCGGCTTGCCGTTAATCGCCGTCAGTCTCGCCCGCACCACCGGATAAAACGATTCCGGGACTATCTGATGTTCCGCGAGGAACGCTTTTAGCGGTGCTACCTGTTCTGTGGCGATGTTGATTAAAAAGTAGTTCGGGCTTTCTGGAGGTAGCTGCTGCTGCCAGCGGTCGAGCAGATCGCCACGCAACACCAGCAGCAGTGCCAGCAGCATAAAGGAGAGCGAAAATGCCGAAAGCTGGCTTAACGTTGACCACGGCTGACGTAACAGGCGGCTAACCGCCAGGCGCAGAGGCAGCGATTTCAGCGTCATGCGGCGAAGTACATTCAGCAGCATCCAGCCCAGCACACCGCACAGCAAAGCCAGTACTACCGCGCCCGCCAGCACCGCCCAAAGCAGCATGCTGCCACCCATTAATCCGGCGAGCAGCAGCACAACCACCACACTGACAATCGGCAGATAAAACTTCAGCGGCCAGACGTTCGCAACCACATCATTACGTAATACGCGTAAAGGCTGCGTTGCCAGCAACAAGCGGTATGGTCGTAGCCCCACCAGCAGCGAGATGACTGTCATGGTGCCAAGCGCCCACAGCCACGGCCAGAGGCTGGCAGGCGGTAGTGCAGCAGGCAGAACGGGCTTGAGCAGCACCATCAACACGTTTTCGAACAACAGGCCTATCGCCCCACCGGTAACGGCTGAAAGCGCCAGCACCATCAACCACTGACCGACGATTAGCTTACGCAGTTGCGCACGCCCTGCCCCCAGCGTTTTGAGGATCGCCACCAGATCGTAGCGACTGCGACAGTAATGATTCATCGCTACCGCCACTGCTGCCACTGCCAGCAGCAAGGTCAGAAGCGCCGAAAGCAGCAGGAACTGTTGCGAGCGTTCCATCGATCGCCCCAGCGCGCCTTCGTCCTGTTCCAGACCGTACCAGCGTTGTTCGGGTTTAAGCTGAGGTAACAACCATTTCTCATAGCCGTCGAGTTGGTTCTCGTTGCCGCCGAATTTATAGCGCCAGTTGACCCGACTCCCCGGCTGCACGGCTCCGGTTTTATCGACATCCGCCAGATTCATCATCAGACGCGGAGCCATCTGGAAGGGGTTAAAACCGGAATCCGGTTCCTGAATCACTTCTCCGGCAATCCGCAAAGTGGCATCGCCCACGTCAATGGTGTCGCCCGTTTTCAGGTTAAGCAGTGCCATCAGGCGTGGGGCCAGCAATACGCTGCCCGCCTGCGGTTTCAGGCCAGGGGGATTGGTTTGCAGATCGCCATACATCGGGTAGATATCATCCACCGCTTTGACGTTCGCCAGCTGCGGTGTGTCGCCTGCAAATGTCATGGTGGCGAAAGTCAGCTGCTTGCCGACTTTCAGGCCGCGCTTTTGCGCTTCCTCCAGCCATGCTTGCGGCACTTCGCGCGAACTGCGCAACGCCCGATCGCCCGCCATAAACTCCCGGCTTTGTTGGCTTAAGCCCTTCTCCATGCGATCGCTGATATTGCCCAGCGCCAGCACGCAGGCCACCGCCAGGCTTAGCGCCAGCCAGACAATTAATAGCGACGGCGAACGCCATTCGCGCCAGAACCAACGTGCAATCATGCTTCCTCCTGCAACTGCCCGTTCACCAGCCGTAAGCAGCGGTCGCAGCGTGCCGCCAGTTGCAGGTCGTGGGTCACCATAATCAACGTGGTGCCATGTTCACGGTTGAGGGAAAACAGCAGGTCGGCAATTTTATCGCCGGTCTGGCGGTCAAGGTTGCCGGTGGGTTCGTCGGCAAACAGCACATCAGGTCGACCGTTAAAGGCTCGTGCCAGCGCCACTCGTTGCTGTTCACCGCCGGAAAGCTGTGCCGGAAGATGATCCAGACGTTTACCCAGCCCTAACTGTTCGAGCAACGCTTTCGCTCCGTTACGACTTTCCGCGCTACTCTCACCGCGCAGCAGCGCCGGAAGCTCGACGTTTTCCAGCGCGTTAAGGGTAGGAATTAACATAAATGACTGAAAAACAAAGCCGACGTGCTTCGCGCGCAACTTTGCCCGCGCTTCTTCGTCCATATTATGTAGCGGTTGTCCCACCAAACTCACTTCGCCACTGCTGCCGTCATCCAGCCCGGCGAGGATCGCCAGCAAGGTTGACTTACCCGATCCCGACTCGCCCACCAGCGCGATGGTCTCGCCGCGTTTGACAACCAACTCAACTCCGGTGAGGATGGAGAGTTCATGCTCCCCCTGACCGACGGACTTCTTAAGATGATGAACTTCAACAATGTTTTCCGCTGGCATTTGCCCTTCCTGTTCCTGGTCCTGTTAACCTTCCGTGCCGCCGCAGCGGACACGTTATTGATTCTGGGTGATAGCCTGAGCGCCGGGTATCGAATGTCTGCCAGCGCGGCCTGGCCTGCCTTGTTGAATGATAAGTGGCAGAGTAAAACGTCGGTAGTTAATGCCAGCATCAGCGGCGACACCTCGCAACAAGGGCTGGCGCGCCTTCCGGCTCTGCTGAAACAGCATCAGCCGCGCTGGGTGCTGGTTGAACTGGGCGGCAATGACGGTTTGCGTGGTTTTCAGCCACAGCAAACCGAGCAAACGCTGCGCCAGATTTTGCAGGATGTCAAAGCCGCCAACGCTGAACCATTGTTAATGCAAATACGTCTGCCTGCAAACTATGGTCGCCGTTATAATGAAGCCTTTAGCGCCATTTACCCCAAACTCGCCAAAGAGTTTGATGTTCCGCTGCTGCCCTTTTTTATGGAAGAGGTCTACCTGAAGCCACAATGGATGCAGGATGACGGTATTCATCCCAACCGCGACGCCCAGCCGTTTATTGCCGACTGGATGGCGAAGCAGTTGCAGCCTTTAGTAAATCATGACTCATAAAGCAACGGAGATCCTGACAGGTAAAGTTATGCAAAAATCGGTCTTAATTACCGGATGTTCCAGTGGAATTGGCCTGGAAAGCGCGCTCGAATTAAAACGCCAGGGTTTTCATGTGCTGGCAGGTTGCCGGAAACCGGATGATGTTGAGCGCATGAACAGCATGGGATTTACCGGCGTGTTGATCGATCTGGATTCACCAGAAAGTGTTGATCGCGCAGCCGACGAGGTGATCGCCCTGACCGATAATTGTCTGTATGGGATCTTTAACAATGCCGGATTCGGCATGTATGGCCCCCTTTCCACCATCAGCCGTGCGCAGATGGAACAGCAGTTTTCCGCCAACTTTTTCGGCGCACACCAGCTCACCATGCGCCTGTTACCCGCGATGTTACCGCACGGTGAAGGGCGTATTGTGATGACATCATCGGTGATGGGATTAATCTCCACGCCGGGTCGTGGCGCTTACGCGGCCAGTAAATATGCGCTGGAGGCGTGGTCAGACGCGCTGCGCATGGAGCTACGCCACAGCGGAATTAAAGTCAGCCTGATCGAACCCGGTCCCATTCGTACTCGCTTCACCGACAACGTCAACCAGACGCAAAGTGATAAACCAGTCGAAAATCCCGGCATCGCCGCCCGCTTTACGTTGGGACCGGAAGCGGTGGTGGACAAAGTACGCCATGCTTTTATTAGCGAGAAGCCGAAGATGCGCTATCCGGTGACGCTGGTGACCTGGGCGGTAATGGTGCTTAAGCGCCTGCTGCCGGGGCGCGTGATGGACAAAATATTGCAGGGGTGAGTTGAAGCGCGCGCTTAAGCCCCCATGTCAAAGAAAATATCGACAACAGAGAGCGACTCCATGTCCGTAGAAAATATTGTCAACATTAACGAATCTAACCTGCAACAGGTTCTTGAACAGTCGATGACCACTCCGGTGCTGTTCTATTTTTGGTCTGAACGTAGCCAGCACTGTTTGCAGTTAACCCCAATTCTGGAAAGCCTCGCGGCGCAGTACAACGGGCAATTTATTCTGGCGAAGCTGGACTGCGACGCGGAGCAGATGATTGCCGCGCAGTTTGGTCTGCGTGCGATTCCGACCGTGTATCTGTTCCAGAACGGGCAACCGGTAGACGGCTTCCAGGGGCCGCAACCGGAAGAGGCGATCCGCGCCCTGCTGGATAAAGTGCTGCCGCGCGAAGAAGAGCTGAAAGCGCAGCAGGCGATGCAACTGATGCAGGAAGGCAATTACACCGATGCCCTGCCATTGCTGAAAGACGCCTGGCAGTTGTCGAATCAGAACGGGGAGATCGGCCTGCTGCTGGCAGAAACGCTGATTGCGCTGAACCGTTCTGAAGATGCGGAAGCGGTGCTGAAAACCATTCCGTTGCAGGATCAGGACACCCGCTACCAGGGGCTGGTGGCGCAAATCGAACTGCTGAAGCAGGCGGCTGATACGCCGGAAATTCAACAGTTGCAACAGCAGGTGGCGGAGAATCCAGAAGATGCCGCACTGGCGACGCAACTGGCGCTGCAACTGCATCAGGTTGGGCGCAATGAAGAGGCACTGGAGTTGCTGTTCGGGCATCTGCGTAAAGATCTCACCGCCGCAGACGGTCAGACGCGTAAAACGTTCCAGGAGATCCTCGCTGCGCTGGGTACGGGTGATGCACTGGCGTCGAAGTATCGCCGCCAGCTGTATGCATTGTTGTATTGATATTCCGTTGATCGGCACATGAACCACAACGCCGGATGCGATGCTGCGCATCCGGCATCGCATCATTTCTTCTTCAATTGCGTCACCACCAACTGGTGGCGCGAATTATAAAACTTACGATAGGTTAAATAGCAGGCAATAATGGTCGACAAGCTGGCGGTTGAGAGCAGCATAAAGGTCACCATAATCTGATATTTAATCGCCTTCACCGGATCAATCCCGGCAAATATCAGCCCGGACATCATTCCTGGTAAACTCACTAAGCCAACCGTTTTTGCTGAATCGACCGTCGGAATTAAAGCCGCGCGAATACTGTCGCGAATCAATATCGCTGAAGCCTGCTTCGGCGTCGCGCCAAGACTCAGTTTCTCCTGAATCTGTTGCTGTTCGCTAATGACCCGTTGCCCTAAATTGTTGTAACACAACCCCACCGCTACCATGGCGTTACCGGCAATCATCCCGGCGATAGGGATCACCTGCATCGGGATAAATTCAATCGACCCTGAGAGAATCAGCACCGCCAGGGTAATTCCCGCCCCGACCGTAATGGCAATAAACGATGAGATAAAAGCTTTAGCAATATATTTACTGCGTTTTTGCGCGTTCCACGCCGCATTAAAGCAGATAAATAACACCATCAATAATGTCAGGCTGGCATCATCCACGCTGAAAATATACTTCAGCACATAGCCGACAATAATCAGCTGAATTATCGCGCGCCCGACGCTCCAGAGAATATCTTTCTCCAGCGCCAGTTTTTCTTTATGGCTAATTAAGATTGCCACCACCACCAGCATTAATGCCAGTGCTAATGATTCGTTAGTAATATTATGCGAGTTCATAGCGTGCTTCCTGCATTTCTCCGGCATGCGGTTGCAGTGTAATCACTTTATCCGCATGATTAATTTCGTCTTTATCGTGTGTCACCCATAGCACGGCAATATTTTGCTCGCGCACATAACGATGGATCATCTCATTGACGTTATGTTTATTACTTTCATCCAGCGCACTGGTTATTTCATCCAGCAATAAAACCTTCGGCATAAATTGCAGGTTACGAATCAATGAGATGCGTTGTTTTTCACCACCAGATAGCTCGGCGATATTCTTCGTCAAAATGCTGTCCGGCAAGGCGAAGCGTTCGAGAAAATCGAGAAAAATGGCTGGGTCAGGCTGCCGGTTACGGATCTGCCAGGGAAAGATCAGATTATCGTATACCGTATCGCCAAACAGCGTCGGTGTCTGGGCGCAGTAAGAGACTTGTTGGCGGTAGATTTCTGGCTTTAGTGTGCTGACATCCTCACCTTCAAACAGTAACGTTCCGCTGGTTGGGCTGATCAATGAAGCAACTATTTTTAGCAGCGTACTTTTGCCACAACCAGAAGGACCGGTAATTAACTTAAATTCGCCAGCACGCAGCGAAAAATTGATGTTATTAAGAATCTTCGTATCACCCGCCAGATATCCTACGTTTTGTAGCTGAAGCAAAGGACTATTTTCCTGCATCGCTGTTCCCTTTTTCTGATTTTTACTAAAAACAGTTTATCCTTCGCAGGAATAAGGGGGAACTCTCTTTCAGTAATCAGGTATAATTTGTTTAATCAAGCAGCAATTTTGCTGATTATGGACGGTACAACAGGAGGTTTTTCCGATGCTTATCTTTATCCCGATTCTCATTTTTGTCGCGCTGGTCATTGTCGGCGCGGGCGTCAAAATCGTGCCGCAGGGCTATCAATGGACGGTAGAACGTTTTGGTCGCTATACCAAAACGTTACAGCCGGGGCTCAGTCTGGTGGTGCCGTTTATGGATCGCATTGGTCGCAAGATCAATATGATGGAGCAAGTGCTCGATATCCCTTCCCAGGAAGTTATCTCGAAAGATAACGCCAACGTTACCATCGACGCAGTCTGTTTTATTCAGGTGATTGACGCGCCACGCGCGGCTTATGAAGTCAGCAATCTGGAGCTGGCAATCATCAACCTGACCATGACTAACATCCGTACCGTGTTGGGTTCAATGGAACTTGACGAAATGCTCTCTCAGCGCGACAGCATCAACTCACGCCTGCTGCGTATTGTCGATGAAGCCACCAACCCGTGGGGGATTAAAGTCACCCGTATTGAAATTCGCGACGTGCGCCCACCGGCAGAGCTTATCTCTTCAATGAACGCGCAGATGAAAGCGGAACGTACCAAACGCGCTTACATCCTCGAAGCGGAAGGGATCCGTCAGGCGGAAATCCTCAAAGCCGAAGGTGAAAAACAGTCGCAAATCCTGAAAGCGGAAGGCGAACGTCAGTCGGCGTTTTTACAGGCTGAAGCGCGTGAACGTTCCGCTGAAGCAGAAGCCCGCGCCACCAAAATGGTGTCTGAAGCCATTGCCTCCGGCGATATTCAGGCGGTGAACTACTTCGTAGCGCAGAAATACACCGAAGCGTTACAGCAGATCGGTTCGTCCAGTAACAGCAAAGTGGTGATGATGCCATTAGAGGCCAGCAGCCTGATGGGGTCGATTGCCGGGATTGCCGAGCTGGTGAAAGACAGCGCCAACAAGCGGACTCAGCCATGATGGAGTTAATGGTCGTTCATCCACATATTTTCTGGCTCAGTCTCGGCGGTTTGCTGCTGGCAGCCGAGATGCTGGGCGGAAATGGTTATTTGTTGTGGAGCGGCGTGGCAGCGGTGATTACCGGCCTGGTGGTCTGGCTGGTGCCGCTGGGTTGGGAGTGGCAAGGGGTGATGTTTGCCATCCTGACGCTGCTCGCCGCCTGGCTGTGGTGGAAATGGTTGTCGCGGCGGGTGCGCGAACAAAAGCACAGCGACAGTCATTTAAACCAGCGCGGGCAGCAGCTGATTGGCCGACGTTTTGTGCTGGAATCTCCGCTGGTCAACGGGCGCGGTCATATGCGCGTCGGTGACAGTTCATGGCCTGTCAGCGCCAGCGAGGATCTCGGTGCAGGTACGCATGTTGAAGTCATTGCGATAGAAGGGATAACGCTGATCATCCGTGCGGTCATCGCCTGATGCGACGCTGACGCGTCTTATCATGCCTACAAAATATGCCCGAATCGTAGGCCAGATAAGGCGCTTGCGCCGCATCCGGCAGTCGTGCACCGACACCTGATGCGAGGCGGGCGCGTATTATCATGCCTGGAAGTCTGCGCCCGAATCGTAGGCCGGATAAGGCGTTTACGCCGCATCCGGCGGTTATGCGCCGATGCCTGATGCGACGCTGACGCGTATTATCATGCCTACTAACACTGCCAGTCTGTGCGCATCCGGCATGTGGGCGGGTAATGACAATTTACTCTTCTGTGGTTTTACCCATACCTTTTTGGTCTTCATCCGGATAGTGTTTTTTTAGATATTCCAGGACGTTTTTATTGACCTTGTGTTGGGTATACACCCACCCTTTCCAGTAATCAGGCTGGTCCAGGTAAACTTCTGGCGGAATGGTGAAATCAGAAAGCGTTAACCATTCGGCTAACAGATCGGGGTTTCGTTTCTGGATCAACTGCAACAGCATAATCAGCGACATGGCAGAGGCAGGAGCCGTACTATCGCCGCTTAAATACTTCCACACTGTCGACCGGTTCGAACGAAAAAGGATTGGTAGCAATGCCCGGTCCAGATTCATTTCATTAAAAATCTTCTCAAATTCATTCATTTAAATTTTCCTGCCTGGCGTAAACCTCTTAAAAATTGAGATTTATCAAAGAAACGCATTTTAGCACACATCAGGAACCGCTTCACGTTTAGTCCAGAAACAGAATTTATTTCGCTTATCAAAACAAGTCTTTACTCTTTTTTACGCTAAAATAGCACAAAATGATTTTCAAAATTATTTACTTAAGAAACCAATTTAGTTTCTTATAGACAGTGTTTACGCTTACACAAGACAAAAACGCGCTTTACATCACACAAATGGCGGCGTAGATTTCGATTAAATTGCAACGCAAATTAACTCCAATAGAAATATTATTAGTTTCTATTAGAAACCAAAATAAACTTAATTTGATCGAGAAAAAATAAATGAAATCTGTAAAGTTGTCTTTACTGGCAGTCGTTGTTGCTACCATTGTGAGCCCATCTGCTTTTGCAGATGATACGTTTGAAGCGGCAGCGACAGAACTGACAGCGATTCACCCAGGTATGTCTCATGATGAAATCGATCAAAAAATCAATCGCTTCATGATTCGGACAGGTAATACAGAAGCCGCGCAAGATTACCTGTTTTCTCATGGATATATGGACCCACAGACAGGCGATAATATTTACCCTGCCAGTACAGCCGTACAGACTGACAGCAACATCACCGACCAAAACCAGGCTGATCGCGACGCGGCGCAAGATACCGCAATTCAGAACGCACACAATATCGCAAGCATTGCGGCGGCAAATGCAGATGACGCCAAAAAAGCGCTTACCACTGCGCAATCTGCAATTGACGCGAACAAGGGAGCTATTGCTGATACTCAGAAAGATGTCGCAGATGTTAAAGCAAGCGCCGCTCATGCCAACACAAACGCCAATACCGCCCTGATGAATGGCCTGAAACTCTCCGGTGCCGTGAGCGACAACAAAAACCAGATTGAAAAAAACAGCTCCTCTATTGCTGAACAGCAGGAACAGATGGCGTTAAGTGAGCAGAACCAAATACATCGCGATGCCGCACAGGACTCGTCAATTCAGGATGCCCAGCACTCTGCTAACTGGGCTTCGCTTAAAGCCGATGACGCGCACCATGCCATTATGGTGGCGCAAACGGATATCGACGCCAATAAGTCGGCCATTTCCGACACACAAAAAGATGTTGCCGCTGTCCGCACCGATGTGAGTGCAATGAAAGATGATGTCGCAGATGTTAAAGCAAGTGCCGATCATGCCAACGCGAATGCTAATACCGCGCTGATGAATGGCCAGAAACTTTCCGGTGTCGTCAGCGACAACAAAAACCAGATTGAAAAAAACAGTACGGCGATTACCGAACAGCAGGAACAAATCACTGCCACGCAAAAAACCGTTGCCGCCACGGGTGATGTAAAGACCGCTGCTCGTTATCAGAGCATGATTAACGCTCTTCAGACAGCCACTGCTGATGCGCAACAATCACAGTCTGAAGCCCAACAAACGCAGATTACAGAGCAACAGAAGCAGATCGCAGCCACAGAAAAAACGGTCGCTGCAATCGGCGATCCCCAGTCAACTGCGCATTATCAAAAGATGATTAATGCCAAACTGACGGCGCAAAATGAAGCCAATGAACGTTCAACCGCTGATCAGGAGCAGAGAATTAATGAACTGGCTTCCAATGTCGCGACGCAACAGCAAATCGATAGCGTGCAATACGGTGAACAAATTCGAAACCTTGCGCAAGACTCGGCCCAGGCACATGAGCAAATCGAAAGTCTGACACAAGATTCTGCCCAAACGCACCAGCAGTTAACAAACACGCAAAAACGTGTTGCAGATAACAGCCAGCAAATCAATTCGCTCAATAACAACTTCAGTTCGTTGAAACACGAAGTGGAAGATAACCGTAAAGAGGCTAATGCGGGTATTGCGTCAGCCGTCGCTATTGCTTCACAGCCTCAAGTTAAGACAGGTGATTTTATGATGGTGTCTGCCGGGGCGGGTACATTCAACAATGAATCTGCGGTATCTGTCGGTGCTTCGTTTAATGCTGGAATTCATACGGTAATTAAAGCGGGAGTCTCTGCGGATACACAATCTGATTTCGGCGCGGGTGTCGGCGTGGGTTATTCGTTCTAATTTTAATAGCAATTTCTTATTCGCAATATTCCGCAGTTTATTTAAGGTTAACAATGATGAATAGCTCCATTAAATCCTTTTCCCTGCTGGCTGTTATATTACTGGCTGGCTGTAGTTCACCCACTTCCCGCATCGCAGATTGCCAGGCGCAGGGCGTCAGTCATGACACCTGTTATCTCGCAGAACAGCAGCGTCAGACGGCTATTTTAAGTGCATCAGAAGCACAGGCATTTAAAAATGCAGAAGCCGCACAACATGCCCAGGCGGCAAAGAAAGCCATTTATAAAGGATTTGGCATGACCTTTAGAATGAGCAGTAAAAACTTCGCTTATCTCAATGATTCATTATGTGCAATTGATGAAGACAATAAAGATGCCACTGTTTATCAGTCAGGTCTGTATAACGTCATTGTTTATCATCACACAGGAAAAATCGCCTTAATGAAAGAAGGCCAGTTTGTGGGCTATTTAAAATGAAGGAGCAAAGGAAAATACCCCTGACGCATATTATGATTATCGGTGCGTTTATTTTTGCCTTCTTGCAAGTGGTGTTATTAGCCTCCCTGGTTCACGCTGTGAATGTTAACAATGAAATCCAGGAAGGCTTATTTCAATCGGGGCGCATTATGGTAGAAAGTTTGCAGCATATTCTTTCGGTGCAAACGGGGATTAATGGGTAAGGGCACCGTTTCCATTTCCAGAGCAATAGTCACCAGCGTAATTTTCTGGCACAGTTCAGGGAACTGAAATTTTGGCTAAGGAGTGGCCATGCTTTTCCCCTGTCGAAAACCTGAAGTACGTCTACTGAAAAATACCGCTGCAGGCGTCATTTTTTCGGTGAAGTCCGGGAAAGGATTTCTGCGTCAATGTGTGACTTACGATCCGCACCCTTACGGGCTTATCCGTTCGCTCTGCTGGCAAGATGTCCCATTGATACGTTTCTGGTCCGAGGCCGACTGCCCCACCTGCGCGGAATTTGTCTACAGCGGTTTTGCGGATAATGAACAGGGAGCTGCCCGGTTTTTGTCTGCTCTCGAAAACTGGAATCGCCCGTGGTCTGGCATGACGGACGCCTTTGCTACGCTGACGCCGCTGTTCTCATGCCTGGCTGATGGCTATTATCTGCTGGAAGATCGTGAACTTTACCCGACAGATGGCAATGGGCATTTCTTTTGGGCGGCAACGGACCATAGCTCCAGTAATCCAGCAACCGTTGCCGTCTGGGATCAGGAATATTGCTCTTTCAGTGACACCGCGCCCTGCTTTCTTCTACCCGGCCAGCCGCCATCACATTTTAATCCTGAGCGTGCGACGTTTTATCGCGATAAACCGGACGCCCGCGCTCTGGCCTGGTATCTCACTGATTCCTATCTATGCGTTCTACTCGACGGACACCATAAAGCCACTGCCGCCGCGCTGGAAGGTCGACCGCTCAAAACCCTGGTGCTCAGCACGGCAACTCGTTTTAATGATGAGCAGCAAACCCTGGTATTTCCGGGCGGGGAATTTCTGCACAAAACAGAGCTGCAATACCGCATCCCAAAACTCACCGCGTGGAAAAAATTGCCGCCCAGCGCATGGGATAGTTTCGGCCCTGATAAGCACGTAAGCCCACTCGAAACCTGGTCAGAAGAGTTGCAGCAGAGCGTCAGCCGTTACCCTTCACTGGATCAAGTCTGGCAAATTGTTGAGGCCGGGAATTTGAGCGAAACACGTATTAAGCGCATAATCCAACAAGGTTTGGGGGAGGATGAAAAGGCTGATGTAATTTTGCAGGCGCTGTTTTTCACACACTCGCCGCTTTTTGTTGACTTTGCCCGAGTCGTTATCAGTCATCCGGTATACGCCATTTATCGCCCCCTCACCTTCCGGCTAATGGCGCAAACCCGAACGCCGCAAGCAGATGCCTTTTTTCTGGATTTTGCCATCAACGATGACGGCGAACGTCCGGAACTGACGAAAATAATGGACGACTATTTCCGTAAGCCCTAATCACCCCGCCCGATGATGGCAGCAGCCGGAGAGATTTTCGATAATTGGGCAGTCGGCGCTTTCATCGCCAGGGCAGGCATTCGCCAGCGCCAGCAGCTGGTTGCGCATAGATTGCAGTTCCTCAATGTGCCGTTCGATCTCCGCCACTTTCTCCAGCGTGCGCCGTTTTACATCAGCGCTGTGGCGCTGCGGGTCGTTAAACAGATTCACCAGTTCGCCGCTCTCTTCCAGGTTAAAGCCCACCTGGCGCGCCTGGCGCAGTAAGGTCAGTTCGTTGAGATGCTGCTGCGTGTAGGTACGATAACCGTTTTCGCTGCGCATCGGCGGCGTCACCAGCCCCTTCTCTTCATAGAAGCGAATGGCTTTGCTGGTCAGGCCGGTAATTTTTGCTACATCGCTAATGTTCATCGTTCGCGCAACGCCTCCTGTGCTTTGTTAAAGGGTTTCAACAGATAATCCAGCACGCTTTTTTTGCCGGTGCGGATATCGACCGTCGCCACCATACCGGGGAATATCGGAAACTGCTGTTTGCTTTTGTTTTCCAGATGGTTGCTGAAAGTGCGAATGTACACCCGATAGTAATAAACATCGCGCCGCACTTCATCCTGCACGGTGTCTGGTGATATCACCGCCACTTCTCCCGGCAGGCCGCCGTAGATGGAGTAATCGTAGGCAGTTATTTTCACCAGCGATTTTTGCCCCGGGTGGATAAACGCCACATCGCGCGGGGAGATTTTTGCCTCAATCAGCAGTTGCTCATCCAGCGGCACGATGGTCATCAGTTTACCACCGGGGGCGATGACGCCGCCAACCGTGGTGACATCAATATCCTGAACAATGCCTCGCACCGGCGCGGTAAAGTTGAGCCTGGTGAGAGAGTCTTCCCGTCCACGGATCACCGAACGCTGGGTTTCCACTTCCGCATTGGCTTTTGCTAACTCTTCGCGCGCCTGAACGTAGTATTGCGTGCGCACGTCGCTGAGTTTGTTTTCCAGTTCATTGGCCTGGCGTTGCAGGCGCAGCACTTCGACGCTGCTCGCCGCCCCCTGTTTCACCAGCGGCTGGGTCATCGCCAGTTCACGGTTGACCAGGCTAATCCCCTGCGTCAGCCCGGTGGTGGCTTTGTTCAACCCGTCGCGGCGAGTGTTGTACAACGCCGTTTCCGACTCGATAAGTTCGGGGAATTTATTCAGTTCGTCAGGGAAGACCAGCGGTTTATTGCTCACTTCCGCCCGCAGCCGCGCCGAGGTTGCCAGCGCCGCGTACAGCCGCGACATCGCTTCCTGGACGTCGGATTCCGTTTTGGTGCGGTTAAGCTGCGCCAGCGGCTGGCCCTGTTCGACAATATCGCCAACTTTCACGTCGAGATGATACAGAATTCCGCCTTCCAGCGACTGCACCACCTGTTCGCGCCCGGAGGGTTCTACCGTGCCGCTGCCGGTGGTGACTTCATCAAGCTGGAAGTACCACGCCCAGCCGAGAAAACAGAGCAGCATCACAGCGGTAACGCGTACCGCCAGCGCCGAACGCGGCAAGCGGGGTTCAGTCAGGCCACGGTTGTATTGCAGTTGTCCGTTCATGCAGCAGACCCCTTATTCTTCTCCTGCAACACCACCCGTCGCGCCGTGGGTTCGCTCTGTTCACGCAAAATGGCCTCTTTCGCGCCATCCATCACAATCCGCCCCTGATCCATCACGATAATGCGGTCCACCAGTTGCAGCATCGCCGTGCGGTGAGTGGCGATAACCAGCGTGCGATGCCCAATCCACTGTTTCAGTTGTTCGATTAAATACGCTTCCGCCATTTCGTCCAGCGAGGCGCTGGGTTCGTCGAGCAGGACGATATTGGGTTGAGAGATGAGTAGCCGCGCCAGCAGCAGCGTTTGCCGCTGACCACCAGAGAGGCCAAATCCCCCTTCCTGAATCATGTAGTTGAGGCCGTTTTTCTGCTTCTGCACAAAGGGCAGCGCTCCGCTGAGGATTAACGCGCGTTCGATATCTTCATCGCTGGCTTCCGGCATCCCCATGGTGAGGTTTTCCCGCAGCGAACCAAAGAACAGTCGCCCGGTCTGGCTGAGTAGCCCCATGTCTCGCCGCAGATCTGCCGGATCAAGCTGCCCGATGCTGATGTTATCCAGCAGCACCTGCCCCTGTTGGGCGATACGCATTCCGGCGAGCATTTGCAGTAGCGTCGATTTACCCGCGCCGTTGCGCCCGAGAATGGCGATTTTCTCTCCGGCCTGAATGTTGAGTTTACCGATCGCCACATCGGCAATTTTCTCTTCTTCGTCGTAATAAAACACCGCGTTGCTGAACTGATAATTACCGTGCAGCACCGCTTTATGCACCAGTTTGCCATGTTCCGGCTGATCCACGGGGCGCTTCATCAGTTCATCAAGGCCGTTACGTGCTACTTTCGCCTGCTGCCAGCGCGAGAGCACGCCGGATATCTGCGACAGCGGCGCGATGGTGCGCGAAGCCAGGATCGTCGTCCCGACCAGCGCGCCGGTGGTCATGTCGCCGTTCATCACCATAAAGCAGCCCACCAGCAGCACCACCACGTAGACGATGGATTGCACTTCCTGGGTCCAGGTGAGCAGCAGACCGGTGAGAAAACGTTGCTTCATGCTGATGGAAGACGCCACGTCGTTGGTGTGGTTCCACTGATTCTGAAAACGCTGTTCGGCGCGCAGCAGTTTAATATCTTCAATCGACTGCACGGCTTCCACCAGCGTAGCGTTACGTACCGCCGACTCGCGCATCCCTTCGTTCGCCAGCCGCGCCAGCGGTCGTTGCACCAGCAGGCCGGGGATCACCAGCAACGGCAGCGCCAGTAAAACCACCAGCACCAGCCAGCCGCCGATCATCCACAAAATAAAGACAAACAGCAGGAAGAATGGCAGGTCCGCCACCGCGCCGATGGTGGTGGAAGTAATCAGCTCCCGCACTGATTCCAGTTCGCGGATCTGCGAGATAAACGATCCGGTGGATTTCGATCGCACGTTGTTTTTCAGCCGTAATGCGTGACCAAAAACGCGATCCGAAATACGCAGATCCGCCCGCTTGCCGATCACATCAGAAAGATGCGTACGCACCATGCGCATACAGAACTCAAACAGGATCGCCATCATCACCCCGGCGAAAAGCACCCATAGCGTCGGATAGGACTGCGCAGGAACCACCCGATCGTAAACCTGCATCGAGAAAATCATCGCTGCCAGCGCCAGCACGTTCGCCACCAGTGACGCCAGCATAATATCGCCATAGCGCCGCCAGTCTTTTAGCGAGAGGTTCCAGAACCAGTTCGCCTGATACGGGCGAATGTAGTCATCCACCCGCGCGTCAGGGATGGCGCTGAGCGGGCGCAGTAGCGCCAGTTCAACGATTTTATCCTCGACATCCGCGACGTTAAGCGTGGTTTCCAGCCCTTCGTCACCGCTGAACTGAACGCTGATATTGTCATGATTGTCGCGACGGGTGATCACGCCAATCTGCTGATTATCAAACACCGCGATCAGCGGCAGACGCCAGGGGTTAAGCGAATCGGCGGAAAACTCCACCAGCCGTAACCCCATTCCCAA
This sequence comes from Shigella dysenteriae, assembly GCF_022354085.1. Lineage (NCBI taxonomy): Bacteria > Pseudomonadati > Pseudomonadota > Gammaproteobacteria > Enterobacterales > Enterobacteriaceae > Shigella > Shigella dysenteriae. The sequence goes on along the minus strand of NZ_CP055055.1, from coordinate 1,264,456 downwards.
CTGCCGCGCCATGTCGGTGAGTAACTCCTCCCGCTTACTGTCGCGCTCCCAGTTGACGGTCGCGCGCACATTCTCCTGAGAAAAATCGAGCCGATAATAGCGCGCCACGGCGATCATCGCCTCCAGCCAGGCTTCCACGGACTGGGCATTTTTTTTCATTATCTACACCACCATCAACTGATGATTCGCCAGCAAGGTGGCGAGGTCGGTGTGCACGCCCGTCAGCGTGACCACGTTAGTTGTCGCAAAAGTGCCGCCCGTGCCGTCGCGGTCGATCTGCACGATGGTGTCGCTGCCGCTCTGGGTGACTTTGACAAAGTCACCGATGTTTCCGGCCTGCGCATCCAGCGTCGCCACGCCGTTGACATAGCTGGCTTTGCCGTTTCCGGTGTAGCCGCTGCCCTGCAACAACTCGCGGATATCAATGCGATCGGTGTCGGCAGTGCCTTCCCAGGTGCCTACCGTAAAGCCATTCACCACATCCGAACCGTTGCCGCCAGTGGCGTCGCTGGCGTTGAGCAGTTTATAGAGCAAGGTGTCATGGCCGCCGTTGCCGATGTTGAGCGTGTCGTTGCCGCCGCGCCCTTCAAGTTGGTTATCGCCGCTGCTGCCGGTCAGAGTGTCGTTAAAATTCGAGCCGGAAATGCCTTCGATATTGGTAAATGTCGAGGTGTTAAAACCGGTGGCCTGCGCGGCAGTGCTGCTTAAGTTAGCCGTCACGCCCACCGTCGAAAGCCGGAAATCAACCACGTCCATCCCGCCGTTCGCCAGCCACGTTCCGGTGCCGGAGCTGTACACCCAGCCGCCGGAACCGTCGTAAGTGTCGGTGCCTGCGGTGGCGAAGAAGGTGTCGTTATAGCCGGTGCCGACGAACTTGCCGTTGTTGCTCGCGGTACCCGCTTCAGCGCTGAGATCGTAAGCGTGAGTGGCATCGGTGGCCTGTAAACCGCCCCAGCTGGTGTTGACCGTCTGGTCGATATTGCTGGCGGTGGTGCCGGTGGATTTGATCAGCACCGCGTTGTAGGTTTCTCCGGCATTCAGCCCGTAGAAGTTGACCAGCGCCGAGGTGTCGTTAACCCCCATACCCGACTGCGGGTTGATGATTTGCGTGGCGACCAGCACTCCCGCCGAGTTGTACAGCTTCACGGTATTGCCGTAATAGACGTTAATGCCGTTGGGATCGGTGATGCGCAGGTGTAGCGAAGTGCCGTAGCTCACCGTGTTGGTGTTGCGGATCAGGAACACGCTGCCCGACTGTTTGGTCACCAGCACATCCACCGCGCCGTCCCAGTCGTAGTCCATTGCCGCCACGCCGCTGGTGGTACCGCTCTGGCTGCCGCCGAGGGCTGATTGTGTCCAGTTGCTGGCACCACCAACGTTGGTGTAAAGATACGATTGTCCGGTCTGGGCGATACGGGCGATATCCATCAGACCGTCATGGTTCCAGTCCACTGCCAGGCTAAACTGGCTGGCGTAGGTGGTTGCCGTTGCGCCCACCGCCACCGGGCTACCCAGTACGCCGTTGGTGTTGAATAACAGCGAGCCGTAGTTAGCTCTTCCCTGGCTGGCGGGCAGGAAGAGATCCATATCGCCGTCACCATCGAAATCGGCCCAGGTCATGGAAACGCTGCTGCTCATAGCGCCACTGCCCGCCCCGCTCAGGAAGGTATTGGTGGTGTTCTGCCCCCAGACAAACGTCCCATTCCCCTGGTTGATGAGCGAAGATAGCGTGTAATAGTTGTTCAGGTTGTAGGTGTGCTGAACCAGGTCGATCCTGCCGTCATTGTTCAGATCGACGCCAGAACCTTCGTTGAGCGAAAGATACCCCGTCACCGCCCCGCCCACCGTGGCGCTACCGCCGCTGTTCGACGTGGTGGAGTTACCTACCAGCGTACCTGCGTTGTTCCACAGGAAGGTGTTGGAGTCCGGCCCGCCCGCGTCGCCAATCCAGAAGTCGAGATAGCCGTCGCCCTCTTTATCAAATGCCACAATCGAGCCGTACCACGTCAGGGTGCCGACGGTGACCTGAATAGCGCTGGAAAAGGTGCCGTCGCCGTTATTGGTAAAGCCGTTGATATAGCCTGTACCGTAGTCATCACGGGTGATAAACAGATCGCCCGTGCCGTTACGGTCGTAATCGGCGATGGAGCTGGTGGCGTAGTTGTTGCCGCTCTGATACAGCGTCAGCGCGGTCTTCGACCAGGTGAGTGGGTCAGTCGATTGCATTACCTGCTGGTTTGCCAGCACCGTCCACATCCCGTGCGAGTCGAGGCCGTAGGTCAACCCCCAGGCGGTGGTTTTGCTGGCGGTGGTCCAGGTCGGTGTGTAATCAATCGCCGCGTTAACCGTCACCGTGCCGTTGCTAATATTGGCGTTATTGCCGTTACCCGCCGAACTTTTTACCTGCGCAGTAACGGTATAGGCGGTCGCGGAAACTGTCAGCGCATCGGTATCCGGCAACTGTACATACCAGGTGTTGTGCGCCGGATCGACCACTACCGCGCCGCCCGGTTCAGAGGTGTAGGTTTTGCCGTTGATCACCACTTCAACATACTGCCCACTGGCAAGCGCGGCGGTGATCACCCCGCTGATAATCGGCGTAGTATCGCGCGTGGTCTGGCTGGTGATTTGCGCCAGCGTGGTCGGAATAGAGGTATCGACCGTCAGGACAAAATCACTGGAGGAGGTGATATTCCCCGCCAGATCCACCACTCGCGCGCTGTAGGTATAGGCACCGCTCACCAGCCCGCTGTCGCTGTAGGTCCAGTTCAGAGCGCCGACCATCGTCACCGCACCTAACAGCAGCCCGTTACGGTAGAGGTAAACCACTTCACCGCTGGCAAGCGGCGCGGAGAGTACACCGTTCAGCAGCGGCGTAGTGTCGTCGGTGGCCTGCGAACTGCTTAATGTCCCCTGCCGCTGCCCGACATCATCGGTATACGACACAATGGTTGGCGTGGCGGTAGGGTTAATCGTATCGACCACCACCGTTTTCGATACCACCGGGCCGGTGTTCCCCGCCAGATCCAGCACCCGCACCTGATAAACGTAGCTGCCGTCGGTCAGCGTGCGGCTGTCGGTGTAAGTCCACTGTGTACCGTTGGTGGTGAGCGTGATCCAGGTCGCGCCGCTATCAAGGCTAATCTGTGCCACTTCGCCGCTGGCAAGCCCCGCCCCCAGCGAACCGGTCAGCGTGAGCGTGGTATCACTGGTGATAAAGTCGGTTGCCGAACTCCCCGTGTCGGTGCTAATGCTGGCGATGGTGAGCACCTGCGCCGGGTTAACGGTGTCAATCTGCGCCGACTGGCTGCCGGTTGCGCCAACGTTGCCCGCCAGATCGACCACCCGCACCTGCCAGGTGGTGGTGCCGTTGGTGAGGGTTCGTCCGTCAACGTAACTCCAGTTCAGACCGTCTGCTGCTAGCGTCACGTTCACCCAGGTTGCGCCGTTGTCGGTACTGATTTGTGCGAACTCATTAGCGCCGAGCGCCGCGCCCAACACGCCGCGCACGGTAAGCGTGGTGTCGCTGGTAATAAAATCGCTGCTGCTGGCTCCGGTGTCATCGCTGATACCGGTAATGGTGATACTTTTCGCCGCTTCCGGGCTGGTGGTGTCGACCACCACGTTTTGCGTTGCGGTCTGCCCAACGTTCCCCGCCAGATCCACCACCCGCACCGTGTAGTTCCAGGTGCCGTCAGTAAGCGTGCGACCATCGGCATAGCTCCAGCTGGTGCCAACGACGGTTAACGTAGTCCAGGTGACACCGCCGTCGAGACTGATTTGCGCCCGTTCATCGGCGGCAAGCGCCGCGCCGAGCGTGCCGCGCACGGTCAGCGTGGTGTCGCGAGTAACAAAATCGCTGCTGCTTAACCCGGTGTCATCGCTGATGCCCGCAATGGCGATGGTTTTGCTCGCCAGCGGCGCGGTGGTATCCACGGTGACTATCTGGCTTGCGGTGGCGCCGATATTTCCGGCGGTGTCGATCACCCGTACCTGATAGTTGTAGTTGCCATCCGTCAGCGTACGCCCGTCAAGCCAGGTCCAGGTCAAACCGCTTACCGAAAGATTCTGCCAGGTGGTGCCGCCGTCGATACTGATTTGCGCGAACTCACCGGCAGAAAGCGCCGCGCCCAGCGTGCCGCTCACCGCAAGCGTCGTGTCGCTGGTGACAAAATCGTTAGTGATCAATCCGGTATCGGTGGTGATCGCGCTGATGGCGATGGTTTTCACCGCGGGATCTGGCGCGGTAGTGTCGATCACCACATTCTGGCTGTCGGTCGCGCCAACGTTGCCCGCTGCGTCAATCACCCGCACCTGATAGAGATAGTTGCCATCGGTCAGCGTGCGGCTGTCGTTATAGTGCCAGGTCGTGCCGGTAACGGTGAGCGTGATCCAGGTTACGCCGCCGTCGATACTGATTTGCGCCGTCTCGTTACTGGCAAGCGCGGCGGTGAGCGAGCCGTTGACCACCACCGGACTGACGCTGGTGATAAAGTCGCTGGCGCTAAGGCCAGTGTCGGCTTGCAGGGAATCGATATTAATACCCATCGCCGGGGCGCTGAGATCGACGGTAATGGTGTGATTGCTGCTGCCGGTGTTGCCGATAGCGTTGCTCACCGAGGCGTTAATCACGTAGGCGTTGCCGTCCGCCAGCGCGGTGACATCGGCGCTGCCGAGGGTGTAGCTCCAGCTACCGCCCGTCTGCACCGTGGTGGTGTAGGTTTTGCCGTTTAAGGTCAGGGTCAGCGTCTGCCCGACTGGGGCGGTGGTGGTGCCGCTGATAACCAGCGACGAGCCGTGTTCCGCTGCATTCACCACATCATCGCCCGCAAAGGTGTTGATGGTGACGGTGGGCACGTCGCCGTTCAGCGTCACGCCACGGCTGGCGCTGCCGGGGTTTCCGGCCTGATCGCTAACCGTCGCGCTAATGGTGTAGCTGCCGTCGCTTAATCCGGCAAACTGCTGCGCCGGAATAAACACCGACCAGCTTCCGCCGCTGCCGACCGTTGCGCTCCAGGTTTGCCCGTTAAAGGTAACGGTCACCGTCTGGCCCACTTCGGCGGTGGTGGTACCGCTAATGGTCTGCCCGGCAAGCTGCTCGGCGTTGTTGATAATATCGTCACCCGCCACCGTGGCGATGGTGACCGTTGGCGCAACGGTATCGACGGTCAGGGCGTGCGTGGCCTGTCCGGGGTTACCGGCGCGATCGTTCACGCTGGCGGTAATGGTCTGCGCGCCCTGCCCGAGCGCGGCCAGATCCGCTGCAGGCACGTTCAGCGCCCAGGTACCATTGGCGGCAACCGTAGCGGTATAGGTTTTGCCGCCAAAGGTCACGGTGACCGTCTGCCCCACTTCCGCGCTGGTCGAGCCGTTAAGGGTTAACGGCTGCTGCTGTTCGGCAGCGTTGAGTCGGTCGTCCGTCGAAACGGTGTTAATACTGATAACCGGCGCGGTGAGATCCACGGCCACGCTGCGCGAGGCCGTGGCGCTGTTTCCGGCACTGTCCTGAGCGGAGGCGCTAACCGTGTAGCTGGTGCCATCACTGAGCGCCGCAACATCCGCCGCAGGCACGTTCACGCTCCAGCTCCCGTTGCTCTGAATGGTGGCGCTGTAGCCTTTGCCGTTAAGCAACACGGTCACCACTGTACCTGTCGCGAAATTAGTGCCAGTGCCGCTCAGGGTCAGCGCACTGCCCGCTTCGGCGGCGTTAATAATATTATCGCCGCTGATGGTGCTGACCGAAAGCGACACTGCCGCCGTGTTCACCTGCACGTTGTGCGTCTGCGTGCTGCTGTTGCCTGCGCTATCGGTAATGGTGGCGCTGATGGTCACCGTGCCATCCGCAAGGCCGGAAATCACGCTGGCAGGCACGCCGACGCTCCAGTTGCCGCTGGCATCGGTGCTGGTGACATACTGCTGCCCGGCGATGGTCACCACCAGGCGGTCGCCCGCCACCGCGCCCGTGGCGGTGCCGCTGATAATCTGCGCCTGAATGTGTTCGACGTTGTTAATCACATCATCGCCCGCCACGGTGTTAAAACTGATCACCGGCGCAGTGGTATCGACGGTCACGCCTTTGCTGGCGCTGCCAGGGTTACCCGCCAGATCGCTGACCGTGGCGGTCAGGGTGTAGCCGTTATTAGCAAGTGCGGTTAAGTCGCTGGCGGGCAGCGTTAAACTCCAGCTGCCGTCTGCCTGCACCGTGGTCTGGTAGTTAGTGCCGTTAAGCGTGACGGTGAGCGTCTGCCCGGTTTGCGCCGTGCTGGTGCCGGACACCGTTACGCCCGCCGCCGCTTCGCTGGCGTTGATGATGTTATCGCTGGCAATGGTGTTGATGGTGACCGTTGGCGCGGCGCTATCGACGCTGTATTCGTGCGTTGCCGTGGCGCTGTTGCCGTTGACGTTAGTCACCCGCACCTGGGCGCTGGCATCGCCGTCACGCAGCGCCGCCAAATCCGCAGCCGGAACGGTGGTGCTCCAGCTACCGTTAGCCGCCACCGTGGTGGTGTAGTTTTTGCCGCCAAAGGTGACGGTGACGGTTTGCCCCGCTTCGACGCCAGACGTGCTGCCGGAGAGCGTTAGCGCCGCGCCTTTTTCGGCGACGTTAATCACATCATCGCTGGTGATGCTGTTCATGCTGACGGCGACGGTCGTGAGATCAACAGTCAGCGGATGGGTAATGCTGGTTTGCGTTCCGGCACTGTTCGCCCCGCTAACGGTAATATTCAGCGTTCCCGCAGGCCAGTTACTGACATCCGTCGCCGGTACGCCGACGCTCCAGGTACCATTCGCCAACACCGTGGCGGCGTAAGTTTGGTTATTAATCACCACGGTCAGCGCCGTGCCTGCGGCAAAGCCGGAGCTGCTGCCGGTGATCACCTGCGCCTGAGCGTGTTCGATGATATTGACCACATCATCACCCGCGACGGTATCCACCCGCAGGCCAGGCAGACTGGCATCGATGGTGATATCGCGCGTGCCGCTACCGGTGTTGCCAACGGCGTTGGTCACCGAGGCATTAACCGTTAACTCACCGTTACCCAGCGCCTGCCAGTCGGCGGCAGGTACGCTCACATTCCAGCTTAAATCAGCCTGGACGGTGGCGGTGTAAGTTTTACCGCCCAGTTCAACGGTGACGGTGCTGCCCGCCGCCGCCCCGGTTACCTGGCCGCTGATAGTTTGCGCGCTGCCTGCCTCTGAAGCGTTGATAATATCGTCCGTCGCCACCGGATTAATGGTGATGCCCGGCAGCGCGGTATTAACCTGCACGTTATGGCTGGCGGTGCTGCTGTTACCCTGAGCATTGGTGACGCTCGCCGTCACGCTGTAGGTCGCTTCGCCCAGCGCACTGACCGCCGAGGCGGGCACGGTTACGCTCCAGTTGCCGGAGGCGTCGGTAGTGGCGCTGTAGTTTTGTCCGTTCAGCGTGACGGTGATCGCCGTACCCGCAGGCTGATCGCTGGTGCCGGAAAGCGCCAGATCGGATCCTTTTTCCGTCGCGTTGATCACATCATCGCCCGCGATGGTGTTGATGCTAATCACTGGCGCGCTGAGGCTGACGGTCACGGTGCGGCTGGCGTCGTCGCTGTTGCCCGCCCGATCGCTGACGCTGGCGGTGATGGTCTGTGCACCACTACCCAGCGCCGTAACATCCGCCGCCGGTACGCCAACGCTCCAGTTGCCGGAGGCATCCAGGGTGGTGGTGTAGGTTTTGCCGTTGAGCACGACGCTCACCACATCGCCCGCTTCCCCGCCCGTGCTGGTGCCGGAAATCACCAGCGCCTGGGCGTGTTCGGCGTCGTTGATGATGTCATCGCCCGCCACGGTGTTAATGGTGAGAACCGGCGCGGTGGTATCTACCGCCAGATTGTGGCTGGCGCTGCCGGGGTTGCCCGCTTTGTCGTTGACCGTGGCGCTGACGGTGTAATTGCTTGCGGTCAGCGCGCCTAAGGCTGAAGTGGGAACGCTGACGCTCCAGCTACCGTCTGCCTGCACATTACCGCTGTAGGTTGCGCCGTTAAGGGTGACGGTGACCGTCTGCCCGGTTTCGGCGGTGCTGGTGCCGCTGATAGTGAGCGGGCTTCCGGCCTCTGTGGCGTTAAGAATATCGTCGCTGGCGATAGTATTAATGGTGAGCGTCGGCGCGCTGGCGTCAACGTTATACGCATGGGTCGCCGAGGCACTGTTACCGCTCGCGCTGCTGACGCTGGCCTGCACGTTCGCCGCGCCGTCTGGCAGAGTTGCCAGATCTGCCGCCGGAACGTTCACGCTCCAGCTTCCGTTGGCGGCGACGCTTGCGGTGTAGGTTTTGCCGCCAAAGGTGACGGTAACGGTTTGCCCGCTTTCAATCCCGCTGGTGCTGCCAGAAAGGGTCAGGTCGGTGCCTTTTTCGGCGGCGTTAATCACGTCGTCGCTGGCAACGGTGTTGATGCTGATTGCCACCGCCGTTAAATCGACGGTGAACGGATGGCTGACGCTGACCGGATTTCCGGCGCTGCTCTGTCCTGCCACGTCAACGGCTAACGGCCCCGCAGGCCATGCGCTGACGTTTGCCGCTGGAATGCCAACGCTCCAGCTTCCGTCCGCCTGTACCGTGGCGGAATACGCCACACTGTTGATGGTAACCGTCAGCACAGCACCTGCATTCAGGCCACTACTGCCGCCGGTGATCACCAGCGCCTGTCCGTGTTCAATGCTGTTGACGATATCATCGCCCGCCACGGTATCCACCCGCAGCCCTGGCAGGTTGGCATCAATGGTGATATCCCGCGTGCCGCTGCCCGTATTGCCATTAGCGTTGGTGACCGAGGCGGTAATGGTCAAATCACCATTGCCCAACGCCTGTAAATCGTCTGTCGGAACGGTGACGCTCCAGCTTAAATCGGGCTGAACCTCCGCTGTGTAAGTGTTCCCGCCCAGCGTCACGGTGACCGTATCGCCAGCGGCGGCGCGAGTCACCACCCCGCTGATGGTTTGATCGGCCCCCGCTTCGGCGGCGTTGATAATATCGTCGCCTGCCACGGTGTTGATGGTGACGCCCGGCAGGCCGCTGTCGACCAGTAAATTCGCCTGGCTGCTGGCGGTGTTGCCCGCCGCACTGGTGGCGCTGGCGCTGACCGTATAGTTGGCCTGACCTAATGCCGCCAGATCGCTCACCGGCACGGTTAAGGTCCAGTTGCCCGACGCGTCGGTGGTGGCGCTGTAGTTGTGACCGTTGAGCGTGACGGTTACCTGCGCGCCCGTCGCCAGCCCCGTACTGCCGCCGCTGATGGTCAACGGCTGGCCTTTTTCATCGGCGTTCAGGACGTTATCGCCGCTGATAGCGTTAAAGGTAATGGTCGGCAGCCCGGTATTGACCATCACCTGATGGGTGGTGCTGCCGCTGTTTCCTCCGGCATCAGTGACGCTGGCGTTAATGGTCACCGTGCCGTTTGCCAGCGCCGAGACGACGCTTGCCGGGACGCCGACGCTCCAGTTGCCGCTGGCATCCAGCACCGTGGTGAAAGTATTTGTGCCGATAGTCACCGTCACGGTGCTACCGGTTGCCGCACCGGTGGCGGAGCCGCTGATGATCTGTGCCTGGGCGTGTTCCGTCGCGTTGATCACATCATCGCCTGCCACCGTGTTGATGGTGACGACCGGAACAGAAGTATCCACCGTCAGGTTGTGATTAACTGAGGCCGGGTTTCCGGCTTTGTCGTTCACCGCCGCGCTAACGGTGTAGTTGCTGGCGGTCAGGGCGCTTAAGTCGGCTGGCGGTACGCTGACGCTCCAGCTGCCGTCCGTCTGTACGGTGCCGGTATAGTTTGTGCCATTGAGGGTGACGGTCACCGTCTGCCCCGCTTCCGCCGTGCTGCTACCAGTGATGGTCAGCGCCGCTCCGGCTTCGGCGGCGTTAAGAATGTCGTCGCCCGCAATGGTGTTAATGGTCACCGTTGGCGCGCTGGCATCGACGCTGTATGCGTGAGTAGTGGTGGCGCTGTTGCCGTTAACATTGCTGACGCTGGCCTGTGCGCTGGCATCGCCATCACGCAGGGCCGCCATATCTGCCGCCGGAACCGTGGTACTCCAGGAACCGTTAGCCGCCACCGTGGCGCTGTAAGTTTTGCCGCCAAAGGTGACGGTAACCGTTTGTCCGGCTTCGACGCCAGAGGTGCTGCCGGAGAGCGTTAACGCCGCGCCTTTTTCAGCGGCGTTAATCACATCATCGACGGTAATGGTGTTGATGCTCACCGCCACCGCCGTGAGATCGACAGTCACCGGATGCGTAACGCTGACCGGGTTTCCGGCGGTGGTGTTGCCGCTGGCTGTAATCGTGACCGTCCCCGCAGGCCAGGCGCTGACATCTGCCGCCGGAACACCGACGCTCCATGAGCCATCCGCCAGCACTGCCGCAACATAGGTTTGCCCGTTTATGGTCAGCGTGACGTTGCTGCCCGCTGCCAGATCGGAGCTGCTGCCGGTAATCACCAGCGCCTGCCCGTGCTCGATAATGTTGACCACGTCATCGCCCGCGACGGTATCCACCCGCAGGCCAGGCAGACTGGCATCGATGGTGATATCGCGCGTGCCGCTGCCGGTGTTGCCAACGGCGTTGGTGACCGAGGCGTTAACGGTTAACTCACCGTTACCCAGCGCCTGTAGCGCGGAGGCCGGAACATCGACGCTCCAGCTTAAATTCGCCTGCACCGTAGCGGTGTAAGTCGCTCCGCCGAGCGTGACGGTCACCGTGTCGCCTGCCGCCGCACCCGTCACCTGCCCGCTGATGGTCTGGTCCACGCCCGCTTCGGCGGCGTTAATAATATCGTCCGTTGCCACCACGTTAATGGTGACGCCCGGCAGCGCGGTATTAACCTGTACGTTATGGCAGGCGGAACCGCTGTTGCCATCGGCGTCAGTGGCGGAGGCGGTCACGGTATAAGTCGCTTCACCAAGCGTACCAACCGCAGACGCCGGAACGGTCACGCTCCAGTTCCCGGAAGCATCGGCTGTGGTGGTGTAATTTTGCCCGTTGAGCGTAACGGTAATCTGCGTGCCCGCAGGCTGGTTGCTGCTACCGGTAATCGCCAGATCCGCGCCTTTCTCCGTGGCGTTGATGATGTCATCGACGGCGATGGTGTTAATGCCGAGTACCGGCGCACCGAGCGCCACGCTGACAGTGTGCGAGGCCGTGCCACTGTTGCCTGCGGAGTCGGTAACCGTGGCGGTAATGGTTACATCGCCCTGCGCCAGTGCGGAAATCACGCTGGCAGGCACGCCGATGCTCCAGTTGCCGTTGGCGTCCAGCACGGTGGTATAGGTGGTCGTGCCAATCGTCACGGAAACCGTATTACCGGTAGTCGCGCCCGTTGCCGAGCCGCTGATAATCTGCGCCTGTCCGTGTTCCGTGGCGTTAATGATGTCATCGCCCGCTACCGTGTTGATGGTAACGACCGGCGCAACGAGATCCACCGTCAGGTTATGCGTCGCCGAGGCCGGATTTCCGGCTTTGTCGCTGACCGAGGCGTTAACGGTATACGAGCTGGCGGTAAGGCTAGCTAAATCGCCGGTTGGTACGCTGACGCTCCAGCTCCCGTCTGCCTGCACATTGCCGCTGTAATTAACGCCGTTTAGCGTCACGGTTACCGTCTGCCCGGCTTCCGCCGTGCTGGTGCCGCTGATGATCAGCGCAGATCCCGCTTCGGCGGCGTTAAGAATATCGTCGCTGGCGATGGTGTTGATGGTGACGGAGGGCGCAGTGGCATCGACGCTGTAAGCATGCGTTGCCTGGGCGCTGTTCCCTGCGACGTTGCTGACGCTGGCCTGAACGTTTGCTGCGCCGTCCGGCAAGGTTGCGAGATCGGCGGCGGGGATCGTCAGCTCCCAGCTATTATCTGTGGCAACCGTGGTGGTGTAGCTTTTACCACCGAAGATAACGGTGATGGTTTGCCCCGCTTCCACGCCGGAGGTGGTGCCGGAGAGCTGCAAATCAGAGCCTTTCTCGGCGGCGTTAATCACATCGTCAGTGGAAAGGGTGTTGATGGTGATCGCCACGGCTGCGAGATCGACGGTCACCGGATGGGTAATACTGGTTGTCGTTCCGGCGGTGTTGGTGCCAGAGACGGCAATATTGACCGTCCCCGCAGGCCAGTTTGTGACATCTGCCGCCGGAACACCAACGCTCCAGCTACCATCCGCTAAAACCGTTGCGCCGTAGGTGACGCTATTGATAACCACCGTCAACGCCGCGCCCGCCGCCAGTCCGCTACTGCTACCGGTGATCACCAACGCCTGAGTGTGCTCGATGCTGTTAATCACATCATCGCCTGCCACGGTATCGACGCGCAGACCTGGCAGGTTGGCGTCTATTACGATGTCGTGCGTTGCGGTGCCGGTATTATTCGCGGAATTGGTCACCGAGGCGCTGATGGTCAACTCACCGTTGCCCAGCGCCTGCAACACGTTCGCAGGTACGCTGACGCTCCAGCTTAAATCTGGCTGTACGGTGGCGGTGTATTGGTTGCCGCCAATGATGACCGTCACCGTGTTCCCCGCAGCCGCCGTTCCCGTGACCTGCCCGCTGATGGTCTGCGCCACAGCGATTTCAGCCGCGTTGATAATGTCATCGCCCGCCACGGTATTAATGATCACCCCAGGCAGGAGCGATTCAACATTCACCGTATGGGTGGTGATGCCGCTGTTGCCCGCGCTGTCGGTAGCGCTGGCGCTAATCTGATACACCGCCTCGCCCAGTGCGCCGACCGCCGAAGCGGGCACGGTAACGCTCCAGTTGCCGGAACCGTCGGTGGTGGCGCTGTACGCCAGGCCGTTCAACATCACGGTGACCGTGGTGCCGGTCGCCAGGCCGCTGGAGCCGCCGCTGATGATTAGATCCTGGGTTTTCTCCGCATTATTAATAATGTCATCACCGGAGACGATACTGATGGTCAGCGTCGGGCCGCTGAGATCAACGGTCACATTATGGGTAGTGCTGTCGCTGTTGCCCGCGCGATCGCTCAGGCTGGCAGTGATCGTCTGGCTTCCGGTTGCCAGCGCCGTGACATCCGCAGCCGGAATACCCACACTCCAGTTACCGGAGGCGTCCAGCGTGGTGGTGTAGTTTTTACCGTTCAGCGTAACGGTCACTACATCGCCGGGTTCCGCGCCCGTACTGATGCCGCTGACGACCAGTGCCTGCCCGTGTTCGATGGCGTTGATGATGTCATCGCCCGAAACGGTGTTTATGGTGAGATCCGGCGCGGTAACGTCCACCGCCAGCGCGTGGTCGGCGCTTTCCGGGTTACCCGCTTTGTCGCTCACCGAGGCGGTCACGGTGTAACTGCTGGCGGTTAATCCGCTTAAATCCGCTGCCGGAACATTCACGCTCCAGGTGCCATCCGCCTGAACGGTGGTCTGGTACGTGTTGTTATTGAGCGTGACGGTGAGCGTCTGCCCGGCCTGCGCCGTGGTGGTACCGCTGATGGTGATCCCCGCGCCAGCTTCGCTCACGTTAAGGATATCGTCGCTGGCGATGGTGTTGATGGTCACAAGTGGCGCGGTGGCATCGACGCTGTACGTACGATCCGCCTGGGCGTTATTGCCGTTGATGTTGCTGACGCTCGCCTGCACGTTGCCCGCGCCGTCCGGCAGCGCAGCGAGATCGGCAGGCGGTACATTCACCGTCCAGCTGCCGTTGGCTTCCACGGTGGTGGTGTAATTTTTGCCGCCAAAGATGACGGTCACCGTCTGCCCGGCTTCCACACCGCTGGTGCTGCCGCTCACAACCAGTGTTTCGCCTTTTTCGACGGCGTTGATCACATCATCACCAGAGAGAGTGTTAATGGTGATGGCGACTGCCGACAGATCGACGGTAACCGGATGGGTAATGGTGGAGGTTGTTCCGGCGCTGTTGGTGCCGCTTACCGTGATATCCACCGTACCCGCAGGCCAGTTGCTGACGTCTGCCGCCGGAACACCGAGGTTCCATGTGCCGTCGGCTAACACCGTCGCGCCATAAGTAACGTTGTTAATCTCGACCGTTAACGCCGTTCCCGCCGTCAGCCCGGTGCTGCTACCGGTGATCACCAGCGCCTGATTGTGCTCAATGCTGTTAATCACATCATCGCCCGCCACGGTATCGACCCGTAAGCCAGGCAGATTGGCGTCGATCGTGATATCGCGCGAGCCGCTGCCGGTGTTGCCGACGACGTTAGTGACCGAGGCATTAATTGTCAGGTCGCCGTTGCCCAGCGCCTGAATATCCGCCGCTGGCACGCTAACGCTCCAGCTTAAATTAGCCTGTACGGTAGCGGTGTAGGTGTTGCCGCCCAGCGTAACGGTAACCGTGTCGCCCGCCGCGGCACCCGTCACCTGCCCGCTGATGGTTTGCGCATTGCCCGCTTCGGCAGCGTTAATAATATCGTCGGTCGCCACCGCGTTAATGGTGACGGCAGGCAAGGCGCTGTTGACCAGCACGTTATGACTGGCGGAATTGCTGTTACCTGCGCTGTCGGTGACGTTCGCGGTTACCGTGTAGTTAGTTTCACCCAGCGTGCTAACCGCTGACGCTGGCACCGTGGCGCTCCAGTTGCCGGAAGAATCAGTTGTAGCAGTGTAATTTTGCCCGTTCAGCGTCACCGTAATGGTGGTGCCCACCGGCTGATTACTGGTGCCGGTAATTTGCAGATCCGCGCCTTTTTCCGTGGCGTTAATCACGTCATCGGTGGCGATGGTGTTGATGCCAATGGTTGGCGCGGTGAGATTTACGGTGACCGTGCGGCTAGCATCATCGCTATTACCCGCGATATCCGTAATCGTGGCCGTGATGGTTTGCGGGCCGCTGCCAAGTGCGGTGACATCTGACAGCGGAACGCCGACGCTCCAGTTGCCGGAAGCGTCCAGCGTGGTGGTGTAGGTTTTACTGTTTAGCGTGACGGTGATGACATCGCCCGCTTCCCCGCCAGTGCTGGAACCGGAGATCACCAGCGCCTGTCCGTGTTCGGTAGCGTTAATAATGTCATCGCCGGAGACGGTGTTAATAGTCAGCACCGGTACGGTGAGATCCACCGCCAGCCCGTGGTTAGCGGACGCCGGGTTACCCGCTTTATCGCTTACCGAGGCGCTAACGGTGTACTGGCTGGCGGTCAGATTGCTGAGATCCGCCGTTGGTACGCTGACACTCCAGCTGCCGTCCGCCTGAACGGTACCGGTGTAAGTCACACCATTAAGGGTGACAGTCACCGTCTGCCCCGCTTCGGCGGTGCTGCTGCCGCTGATGGTTAGCGGATTGCCCGCCTCGGCGGCGTTCAGAATATCGTCGGTGGCGATGGTGTTAATGGCAAGCGTCGGGGCCGTGGCATCGACGCTGTAGGCGTGGGTCGCCGAAGCCGTGTTGCCGTTAATAGTGCTGACGCTCGCCTGTACCGTGGCGTCGCCGTCGCGTAATGCGGCGAGATCGGCGGCAGGTACGCTGGTTGTCCAACTGCCATCGCCTGCTACGGTGGCGGTGTAGGTTTTCCCGCCAAAGGTAACGGTGACCGTTTGCCCCACTTCCACGCCGGAGGTGCTGCCGGAAAGGGTTAAATCTGCACTTTTTTCAGCGGCATTAATCACATCGTCGCCGGAAACGGTGTTAATGGAGATCGCCACAGCTGCCAGATCGACGGTGACTGGATGGGTGATGGTGACCGGGTTTCCTGCGCTAGTAGCACCTGAAACCGTGATATTCACCGTACCCGCAGGCCAGTTGCCTACATTTGCCGCCGGAACGCCAAGGCTCCATGTGCCATCGGCTAATACTGTCGCGCCATAGGTGACGTTATTGATCACCACCGTCAGCGCAGCGCCCGCCGCCAGCCCGCTGCTGCTACCAGTTATCACCAGTGCCTGACCGTGTTCGATGCTGTTAACCACATCATCGCCCGCCACGGTATCGACGCGCAGACCTGGCAGGTTGGCGTCTATCACGATCTCGCGCGAACCGCTGCCGGTATTGCCAACGCCGTTGGTTACCGAGGCGTTAACCGTCAGATCGCCATTACCGATGGCCTGAATATCCGCCGCCGGAACGTCCACGCTCCAGTTTAGATTCCCCTGCACGGTAGCGGTGTAGGTTTTCCCGCCAAGCGTTACGGTAACCGTATCGCCCGCCGCCGCGCCCGTGACCTGGCCGCTGATGGTCTGCGCTACGCCCGATTCGGCAGCGTTAATAATATCGTCGCTCGCCACCGGATTAATAGTTACGCCAGGCAGCGCGGTATTAACCTGCACATTATGGCTGGCGGAATTGCTGTTGCCTGCGCTGTCGGTGACGTTCGCCGTCACCGTGTAGCTGGCTTCGCCCAGCGCACCTACGGCGGAAGCTGGCACTGTGGTGCTCCAGTTGCCGGAAGCATCTGTGGTGGCAGTGTAATTTTGCCCGTTCAGCGTCAGCGTAATTGTGGTGCCTGCTGGCTGATTGCTGGTGCCGGAAATTTGCAGATCCGCGCCTTTTTCGGTGGCGTTAATCACGTCATCGGTGGCGATGGTGTTAATGCCAATGGTCGGCGCGGTAAGGTTAACGGTGACCGTGTGCGTCTCACTATCGCTGTTACCGGCGGCATCGGTAACGGTCGCAGTCACGGTTTGCGGGCCGCTACCCAGCGCGGTGACATCCGCCGCCGGAACGCCGACGCTCCAGTTGCCGGAGGCATCCAGGGTTGTTGTATAGGTTTTACTGTTTAGCGTGACGGTGACGACATCCCCCGCTTCTCCGCCGGTGCTGGAACCGGAAATCACCAGCGCCTGCCCGTGTTCGGTGGCGTTTATAATGTCATCGCCCGCAATGGTGTTGATGGTGAGTACCGGAACGGTGAGATCCACCGCCAGATTATGCGTGGTGCTCGCCGGGTTGCCCGCTTTGTCATTGACTGTGGCGGTCAGGGTGTGGCTGCCATCGGTCAATGCCTCAAGATCTGCCGCCGGAATATTGATGCTCCAGCTGCCGTCCGCCTGCACCGTTGCCTGATAGGTCTGCACGGTCGGGCTATTGAGCGTTACCGTAACAATCTGCCCCGCTTCAGCGGTGGTGCTGCCGCTCACCGTCACACCCGCATCGGCTTCGCTGGCGTTGACGATATTGTCGCTGGCGACGGTATTGATAATGATGGTTGGCGCGCTGCTGTCGACGCTGTAGTTGTGCACCGCCGAGGCGCTATTGCCGTTGATATTGCTGACGCTGGCCTGTGCGGAGGCGCTGCCCTCGGGTAATGACGCCAGATCGGCGGCGGGTACGGTGGCAGTCCAGCTACCATCGCTCGCTACGCTGGCAGTGTAATTTTTCCCGCCAAAGGTGACGGTGACGGTTTGACCGGGTTCTACGTTAGTGGTGGTGCCGGAAAGGGTTAGATCAGCGCCTTTTTCTGCGGCGTTAATCACATCGTCCGTGGCGATGGTGTTGATGGTGATCGCTGCCGGAGTGAGATCCACCGTCACCGGATGCGTAATGCTCACCGAGTTTCCGGCGCTACTTTCCCCGGATACAGCAATATTAACCGTCCCCGCAGGCCAGGTGCTAACCTGCGCCGCAGTGACGCCCACGCTCCAGCTACCATCGGCCTGCACCGCGGTGGTGTATTCCACATTATTAATCGTGACGGTAAGCGGCGTGCCTTCTGCCAGCCCCGAACTGCTGCCGGTGACAACCAGCGCCTGCCCGTGTTCGATGATATTGACCACATCATCGCCCGCCACCGTATCGACCCGCAGGCCGGGCAGATTGGCGTCGATGGTGATATCCCGCGTGCCGCTGCCGGTGTTGCCGTTTTGATTGGTGACTGAGGCACTCACCGTTAAATCGCCATTGCCCAGCGCCTGAATATCTGCCGCCAGAACGCTCACGCTCCAGCTTAAATTGGCCTGAACGGTGGTGGTGTAGGTATTGCCGCCCAGCGTCACGGTTACCGTGTCGCCAACGGCGGCTCCAGTCACCTGCCCGCTGATGGTTTGCGCCACGCCCGCTTCGGCGGCGTTAATAATATCGTCGGTTGCCACCGGGTTAATGGTCACGCCGGGGAGCGCACTGTCGACCAGCACGTTATGGCTGGCAGTGGCGCTGTTGCCGATACTGCTGGTTACCGCCGCCGTTACCGTGTAGTTGGCCTGGCCTAATGCTGTCACCGCCGATGCCGGAACGGTGACGCTCCAGTTGCCGGAGGCATCGGTCGTCGCCGCATAGTTTTGCCCGTTGAGCGTCACGGTGATGGCGGTACCCACTGGCTGATCGCTGGTGCCGGTAATCTGGAGATCGGCCCCTTTTTCGCTGGCGTTAATCACATCATCGCCCGCAATGCTGTTAATGCCGATAAGGGGCGCTGCGGTATTGACCGTGACAGTCAGTGACTGGCTGCCCGTGTTTCCGGCTTTGTCGGTTACCGAGACGCTGACAGGATAACTGCCGTCCGCCAGCCCACTGACCACCGAGGCCGGAACGCCCAGACTCCAGTTGCCGGAACCATCCACCACCGTGGTGTAATCCACATTATTCAGCGTCACGGTGACGATATCGCCCGCCTGAGCGCCAGTAACCGTACCGCTGATGATTTGCGCCTGGGTATGTTCCGGCGTGTTGATGACGTTATCGGTCGCCACCGGATTAATTGTTACCACCGGCGGCGTGGCATCCACCAGAGCCACGCGCGAAACGCTGCTCGGATTACCGGCGACATCGTTCACGCTGGCGGTGACCGTAGCGTTGCCGTCAGCCAGTGCGCCCATGTTGGCGGCGGGCACAGTCACGCTCCAGGTGCCGTCTGACTGCACGACGCCCTGATACGTCTGCCCGTTCAGCGTCACCGTCACCGTCTGCCCTGGCTGGGCGTCGGTGGTGCCGGTGATGGGCAGATCCTGCCCGCTTTCGGCGGCGTTAATGATGTTATCAGCGGTCAGTGGATCAATGCTTAAGGCCGGGGCCTGGCTGTCGACGGTAATGGTGCGGGAGGTGTTGCCGGTATTGCCGCTGAGATCCGTCACAGAAGCGGTAATCGCCACCGCGCCGTCAGGCAGATTTCCCATCGCGGCGGCAGGTACCGTCAGACTCCAGGAGCCATCGGCCTGCACGGTAGTGGTAAAACTCTGTCCAGCCAGGGTTACTGTGACGGTTTGTCCTGTCTCAGCCTGTTGAGTGCTACCGGTAAGGGTCAGTGGCGCACCTTTTTCTGCGCCACTGATAATGTCATCGCCGGAGACGGTGTTAATGGTGATCAACGGAGAAACACCGACCAGCGTGATTGCTCGAGACGCCGCGCCAGTATTTCCTGCAGCATCTGTCACGGTGACGAAAATCGTATTGGCTCCGCGATCCAGCGTGCGGGTTACCGCCGGGTCCAGCGCCACATTCCAGCTGCCATCTGCCAGCACGATGCCCGTCAGGACATGAGTGCCCAATTTCACCGTTACCGTATCGCCAGGAGAAGCACCGCTAACTTGTCCGGAGATGATCTGCGCGACGGCCTGCTCGGCATTATTAAGAATATCGTCGCCCGCCACGGTATTAACACTGACCACGG
This sequence comes from Shigella dysenteriae, assembly GCF_022354085.1. Lineage (NCBI taxonomy): Bacteria > Pseudomonadati > Pseudomonadota > Gammaproteobacteria > Enterobacterales > Enterobacteriaceae > Shigella > Shigella dysenteriae. The sequence continues at coordinate 1,244,933 of NZ_CP055055.1, read as the reverse complement.
GTGCTGAGGTGTCTACCGTGAAATTGGCGCTGTGGCTGGTGGTGTTCCCTGCCCGATCGCTGACACTGGCATTGACAGCGTAATTACCCTCTGCCAGTGCCTGGACCTCCGTGGCAGGCAGCGTCACTTGCCAGGTTCCGTCGCTACCGACGGTTGCTGTATGGCTTTTCCCGTTGACGGTCAGTGTTACGGTTTGCCCCGCTTCTGCATTCGACGTGCCGCTCAGTACCAGCGCGACGTTATGTTCCGCAGCACTGATGATGTTGTCCTGGGCGATGGTGTTGATGGCAAGCGTTGGCGGTTGGGTATCGACCGTTAGCAGCTGCGCGCCGGTGACCGTATTGCCTGTGGTGTCTTTCCCACTGACCAGTACCGCCTGATTCCCTTCGCCTAACGCCTGTGCATCGGCGGTCGGCACCTGCACGCTCCAGGCACCGTTAGCCCCTACAGTTGTGGTGTAGGTTTTGCCGTTAAGTGTGACGGTGAGTTCTGTTCCCTGCGCCAGATGGCTACTGGTGCCAGAAAGCGTAAACCCGGCGGCCTGTTCGCTGGCGTTAATAATGTTATCGCCTGCGGTGGTGGCAACCTGCACGCTGGCCTGACTATTGTCGATGGTTAACGTTATCGAACCGGCGTCAGTGATGGTACTGCCGACAATTTGCACCACTGACCAGGTATGTTCACCTGCACTTTGCGTGGGTAACGAGACACTCCAGTGACCGTTGTTGTCTACCTGAGTACTGGCAATAGTATTGCCGTTACTGTCTTTAATCTGAATAGTCGCCCCCGCCTGCCCGCTGCCGCTAAAGGTTGGCGTGGTGTCATCGGTGATGTCATTGGTGGCGAGAATGCCGCGCTGATCGCCCTGATTATCGGTAACTAAAAATGATGGTGTGGCGTTGCCAGGCTCAGCAGGTGGCGTAGGGTTATTAATCACTTCTGTTTTCGAGTCGCCATCGCCACCGCTTGCCAGCAGTGCACCAAGCGCGCCACCACCTACCGCCGCCCCCGCCAGCCAACCCCACGGGAAGGCGCTGGTCTGAGCAACGGTATCAAGAAACGGCGCAATGCTTTCAATCGCAGTGGTCTGGGCAGTCAGTTCTACGGGGGCTAATCCACCCGCAGCAGTATCGGCGAAGGTGACATGGGTTAGCTGTTGCCCATCGGCAAACACCAGTTCCGATTGTTCAGCTGTATTCGCCGCTTGCAGGAAATAACCGTTGCAGCGGATCACCGTGCCGTCCTGCATATAGATCAGCAGGTCATTTCCTTCACGGACGTAACGCGCAACGGCAGAGGCCTGAGCATGAACCTGCACCACGGAAGGCTCATAAATAACAACCGTGACGTCGCCAGGATTAATCAGCGTTTGTTTGACGGATGTTTTACGCGAAATAACATCAATAATCAGGCTCATAATGGCATTCCTGATAAATGGCGCACATCCTTAGCGAGTCCATTTATCTAAATAAGACAAAGGTAATCACTTAACAACGGCCCACTATTAATAATGGCAGGATTATTTCAAGTCGGGTAAGTCGTTGTATAAGCCCTGTTTAATTCCCGCTAATGGAATAAGGTTATTCACCGCAGCGGCATAATTTACGGCGGCGACCCAGCCATCATAATTGGCATTTATTTCAGCCGATTGCGCCTGAAAGACATCTTGCTCGACGGTTAATAGATCATTCAGACTGCGTTTACCCAATTTATATTCATTTTGGTACACATCTCGCGTTTTGTGCGCACTTTCGGATTGCGCTAAACCGGCTTCTTCACGGCCCCGTGCGCCGGTCCAGTTCGCATATGCCACAGACGCTCGTTGCAGCACATCCAGTTTTGCCTGTTCGACCTGCGAGGCAGAGATTTTTTGTTGCCCTTCGGCCTGTTGCACCTGGGCAGAAACCGCGCCGCCCTGATACAGCGGCGCGTTAACGTTCAGTTGTAGCTGATCATCCCAATACGAGCGGTCGCTGGTCTGGTAGCGCGTTTTACCCCCCTGAATACTGAGCGTTGGCCAGTATTGCGCTTTCGTTTTTTCCACGCCGTACTGTGCTGACTGGCGTAAGTTTTCTGCCGCCAGCACCAGCGGGATGGACTGGTAATCAATATTCTTCAGCGATACCGGCTGCTCGGCTAATTCAGCAGGTGGCGCGGCTATCGCCTCCGGCTGTACGCCAGTGAGCACCGCCAGTTGCGCTTTGGCGCTCGCCATCTGCGCCTGATATTGCTCCAGCGTTGAGCGCATTCCGGCAATACGCGTCTGGGCCTGTAATTCATCCGACGATGAGTTCAGGCCTGCGTTAGCGCGCAATGCCGCCATGTTGTAGACGTTTTCCAGCGAGTGAATATTGCGTTGAGCCGCATCGCACAAAGTCTGATAACGACTGACTTCCATGTAGGCAGTCGCCGTTTTCTCTGCAACATCGGTTAAGGTTGCCATCAATTTAAAGCGGTAGCTGTCACGGGCGGCAGTTTGCAGATTGATATCGTTGTTAGTTTTACCAAAGTCATACACCAGCTGTGTCAGGGTTATGCCATACGAAACGTTGTTATCAAGCCTGCCGCTGGAGTCCGTTTGTCGGGACGGCCCCGCGTTGCCGGTTAATCCAACGTGCGGATACCAGGCACTTTTGGCTTCATCAATTTGCGCTTCGCCAATGCCTATCTGCGCCGCCTGTTGAGTGACGTCGGGATTTCGCGCAAAGGCGCGTAATATACTTTCCTGTAAGGATAATTGGGCAACTGGCGTTACCGCTGGGGCGTTCGCCCATTGTGGCAGCGGTGCAGCAATTGTAGCTTCTCCCATCACCATAAAACTTATTAAAAAAATAAACCCATTATTTTTACGGCTTTTAAACTGGAATCGCGCCATAGATAAGTCACTTCCTTCCAGGTCATTATTTTAACTGGTTTTTATAACCAGTCTCATTTTATTAAGAAGGGTAATAACTTGTGCATCTCTTTTGTCGATCATTGATATTGGCAAAGAAATGCAGCTAAAAAGCTTATACGTTATTTATTTAGAATACACTACGACTTTTAGATTACCATCATACACATTAAGAATAATCCACGGTAATAAGTGATTAGCATCACAGATTTATCGCGTATATATCATTTTTTTGTGACTTATTTATTAAAGGAATAAGAAAGGTAATTTGAATTAAAGACAAAGGCGCAGTACAGGCAGTACTGCGCGCAGAGAGGTGTTATACGGTTTTATTGCGCTTCATGACCATTGCCACAATAAGGCTGAGTAAGATTGCACCAATAATCCATATCAACGCACGGCTGCCCTGGGACCACAGGCTGTAGATAAAGCCAACGATCACCAACAACATCACCAACGTACCTACGATAAGAATCGGCAACGAGGCGTGAATATCATGACGCAGGCGGATTGCCACCACAAACACCGCCAGATAGCAAATCAAAAAGGTGGCGCTGGCAACGCTGGCGAGTGAGCCTAAATTTAGTGCCGCCGTCATCAGCATAATCAACACCACGACAATGATGTTGCCCCAGGTACTCTGCCGCCACAGGGATTTATTCATTAGCTTCGGCAGTTCGCGTTCGCTGCCCATGTTGTCCATGATGTTAAACACGGCGAACAGGTTCGCGTTGATGGCTGAAGCCGTCGCCAGTAAAGCGCCGATGACGACGATCACATAACCCACATGCCCGAGCAGCGGAGAAGCTGCCTGCGCTACGGCGGTATCGGCATATTTTTCTAACTCTAATGCCGATACATCGCTAAGCAAAACCAGCGCCAGCGAGATATAAAGCAACGTGGTAACGCCAATTGCCACCAGAAACGCCCGTGGCATAATGACCTGCGGATCTTTCACTTTATCCGCCGCGTTCGCCATCATGCCAAAGCCCGCATAGGCAAGGAAGGTTATCCCGATACAGGAGAAGAACGCACCGGAGCTGGGGGGCGCAGAGACGGAAATATGCGCCGGTTGCAGCGACCAGACACCGGCAATAATCAGCAATAACAGGATCATCATTTTAATGCCGACGAGGATCACCTCCAGCCGCCCTACCGCATGGTTGCTTAAGGAGTTGAAAAGCGTCATCACCGCAATGATCCCCAACGCGTAGAGCAAAATAAGGTGCTCCTCCTGGCTGCCTTCATGCAAAAACTGCACGGCATAAGCGCCAAAAGCACGGGCGACCATGGCGATGCTCACCGCCAGCGTCAACAGGTACAGTAACGAGAGCGCCAGCGAAAAGACGCCGTTGCCTAATCCGCGACGAAAGAAGTCGATAATGCCGCCATTGCTGGGATAGCTCGCCCCCAGACGCGCATAGGCATAACCGGAAAACATCGCCACAATACCGCCAAAAGCAAAGGCGACCCAGGTCGAGGCTTCCATTAGCAACGCAGCCTGCCCCAGCAGCGCGAAGATCCCCGCCCCCACCATTGCCCCAATGCCGATGGAAACGACGTTCCATAGACCGAGGGGTTTGTTACCGTTATTACCTTCCGTGTTCATCATGATCAGCCCTTAAACACGTTATAGCCGAGTTGCTTAGCGACCGATGCCACCATTTTTTGACCGCGAACACTGTTGCCTTCTTCGTCCAGCGGTGGTGAGAACGCGGCAATTCCCATCACTCCAGGGACGACCGCCAGAATACCGCCACCTACACCGCTTTTGCCCGGTAAACCAACACGATACGCCCAGTCACCGGAGCGACCATACAGCCCTTCCATCATCATTTCGGCCAGAATGTACGGCACGTTGTCGGCCTGAAGAACGCGTTTATGCGTCAACGGATTCACACCACCCGCCGCCAGCGTCGCGCCAAGCGTTGCCAGTTCAACAGTATTGATGAGCGTGGAGCACTGACGGGTGTACACGTCACAGGCTTCCATTGCATCACAATAGAGATATCCGGCGGAGTACAGCAGCCAGGCAATGGCCCGGTTATGGAAGTTGGTTGTTTGTTCCGACTGGTTGACTTCGTCAGAGAGCGCTACCAGCTCACCAGCCAGTTGCTGTTGGATATGTAAAATTCGCTGCCAGCGTTGTTCGGCATTTTCAGCGTTAATCAGGCTGGTGGTGGCAATAGCGCCAGCATTTACCAGTGGCGACAGCGGTTTGCCGCCATGCAACTCTAAGGCGATAACTGAGTTAAAGGGCAATCCGGTCGGGTCAGCGCCAATTTTGTCCTGTACCGCCTGCGGGCCGACATCTTCTAACGCAAGGGCTAACGTACAGACTTTCGAGATGGATTCCAGCGCAAAGCGGTAATCACTGTCACCCGCACTATAGACGTTGCCATCGCTGGTCACGATAGCCACTGCTGCCAGTTGACCAGGCACATTCGCCAGAAAGGGAATGTAATCGGCATTTTGTCCGCCGTTAAGTGAGTGAAATTGGGTGTAAGCCTGATCCACTGCCTGCTGTAATTTGTTTGCATCTAACATCTTTTGTTAACTCCTTTTTATAGATGCGGGAGGTAATTCCTCACCCCGGTGCCGATTTTCAGGCATCCTGATTTAACTTAGCACCCGCAACTTAACTACAGGAAAACAAAGAGATAAATGTCTAATCCTGATGCAAATCGAGCCGATTTTTTAATCTTTACGGACTTTTACTCGCCTGGGTTATTAATTTCTTGACCTTCCCCTTGCTGGAAGGTTTAACCTTTATCACAGCCAGTCAAAACTGTCTTAAAGGAGTGTTTTATGTCACAAACTATCGACCTGACCCTGGACGGCCTGTCCTGCGGTCACTGCGTTAAACGCGTGAAAGAAAGTCTCGAACAGCGCCCGGATGTGGAACAAGCGGATGTGTCTATCACTGAAGCGCACGTTACCGGGACTGCCAGTGCAGAACAGCTGATCGAAACCATCAAACAAGCGGGTTATGACGCATCTGTAAGCCACCCAAAGGCTAAACCGCTGGCGGAGTCATCAATCCCGTCGGAAGCACTGACAGCGGTTTCTGAGGCGCTTCCGGCAGCGACCGCCGATGACGATGACAGCCAGCAGTTGCTGCTGAGCGGCATGAGCTGCGCCAGCTGTGTCACCCGCGTACAAAATGCGCTGCAAAGCGTACCGGGCGTCACTCAGGCACGGGTAAACCTGGCGGAGCGTACTGCGCTGGTGATGGGCAGTGCCTCCCCACAAGATTTAGTGCAGGCGGTGGAAAAAGCGGGCTACGGCGCGGAAGCGATTGAAGATGACGCTAAACGCCGCGAGCGCCAGCAAGAAACCGCCGTCGCTACGATGAAGCGCTTCCGCTGGCAGGCAATTGTTGCACTGGCTGTGGGTATCCCGGTAATGGTCTGGGGGATGATCGGCGATAACATGATGGTCACCGCTGACAACCGCAGCCTGTGGTTGGTTATCGGCCTGATAACCCTGGCAGTGATGGTTTTCGCCGGCGGCCATTTTTACCGCAGCGCATGGAAAAGCCTGCTGAACGGTGCAGCGACGATGGATACACTGGTGGCGCTGGGTACTGGCGTGGCGTGGCTCTATTCGATGAGCGTCAACCTGTGGCCGCAGTGGTTCCCGATGGAAGCGCGGCATCTTTACTATGAAGCCAGTGCGATGATTATCGGTCTGATTAATCTCGGTCATATGCTGGAAGCGCGCGCACGTCAGCGTTCTTCTAAGGCGCTGGAGAAATTACTCGATTTAACCCCACCGACGGCGCGCCTGGTTACTGACGAAGGTGAAAAAAACGTGCCGCTGGCGGAAGTTCAGCCAGGCATGCTACTGCGCCTGACGACGGGCGACCGCGTGCCAGTAGATGGCGAGATTACCCAGGGCGAAGCATGGCTGGATGAAGCGATGCTGACGGGCGAACCTATCCCGCAGCAAAAAGGCGAAGGCGATAGCGTCCATGCCGGGACAGTGGTGCAGGACGGTAGCGTGCTGTTTCGCGCCAGTGCGGTTGGTAGCCATACCACGCTATCAAGGATCATTCGTATGGTGCGCCAGGCCCAGAGCAGCAAGCCAGAAATCGGTCAGCTGGCGGATAAAATCTCAGCCGTATTTGTGCCGGTAGTAGTGGTTATTGCGCTTGTCAGTGCGGCAATCTGGTATTTCTTTGGTCCGGCACCGCAGATTGTCTATACCCTGGTGATTGCCACCACGGTACTGATTATCGCCTGTCCGTGTGCGCTGGGGCTGGCGACGCCGATGTCGATTATTTCCGGCGTCGGGCGGGCGGCTGAGTTTGGCGTGCTGGTGCGGGACGCCGACGCGCTGCAACGCGCCAGTACACTCGACACTGTAGTGTTCGATAAAACCGGGACGCTGACTGAAGGGAAGCCGCAGGTTGTCGCAGTGAAAACATTTGTTGATTTTGACGAAGCGCAGGCGCTGCGTCTGGCGGCGGCGCTGGAGCAAGGTTCCAGCCATCCGCTGGCACGGGCGATCCTCGATAAAGCAAGCGATATGCAGCTGCCGCAGGTCAACGGTTTCCGCACATTGCGCGGGCTGGGCGTGAGCGGTGAAGCTGAAGGTCATGCGTTATTGCTGGGCAATCAGGCGCTGTTAAATGACCAGCAAGTTGATACTAAAGCGATTGAAGCAGATATTTCAGCTCAGGCATCGCAAGGGGCAACGCCTGTGCTGCTGGCGGTTGACGGGAAAGCGGTAGCCCTGCTGGCTGTACGCGATCCGTTGCGTAGTGATAGCGTGGCGGCGCTGCAACGTCTGCATAAAGCGGGATATCGTCTGGTGATGTTGACCGGGGATAACCCAATCACCGCCAATGCGATCGCCAAAGAAGCAGGGATTGATGAGGTGATCGCCGGGGTGCTGCCGGACGGTAAAGCCGAAGCGATTAAACGCCTGCAAAGTGAAGGACGTCAGGTGGCAATGGTGGGCGACGGCATTAACGACGCGCCAGCGCTGGCTCAGGCGGATGTCGGCATTGCGATGGGTGGCGGCAGTGATGTTGCTATTGAAACCGCGGCGATTACCCTGATGCGCCATAGCCTGATGGGCGTTGCGGATGCGCTCGCTATTTCCCGCGCAACGCTGCGCAACATGAAACAGAACCTGCTCGGCGCGTTTATCTACAACAGTATCGGTATTCCGGTCGCCGCCGGTATTTTGTGGCCGTTTACTGGAACACTGCTTAACCCGGTAGTTGCCGGAGCGGCAATGGCGCTCTCGTCGATTACCGTAGTGAGTAACGCCAACCGGTTGCTGCGGTTTAAACCGAAGGAATAAGTACATCATTGCGGATGCGCTGCTTTAGGGTGGCGCATTTGGCATCGACGCATGACTGCCGGATGCGGCGTGAACGCCTTATCCGGCCTACGGTTCAGGCACAGGTTTGTAGGCCTGATAAGACGCGTAAGCGTCGCATCAGGCAATGGTGCTCGGATGCCGGATGCGGCGTGAACGCCTTATCCGGCCTACGAGATGAAGCGATGTTTTGGCCTTACGCGACCTTTTTTGCACGCTCTTCACGGCGTGCCAAATATTCAGCCACTGTTTCAATCCGTCCCAATTCTTCCTGGGTACGCATGTTGTTTTCAACTTCCCAAAGATCAACTGCCGCCTGGAGGTTTAGCCAAAAATCGACTGTGGTATCAAAAACTTTCGCCAGACGGAATGCCATCTCAGTGGTGAGTTTACGATTGTTATTGATCAGTGCACTGATGCTATTACGATGAACATGCAGCAACTCTGCTAACTCATTGATTTTCAAATCTAGCGGTTCCAGATATTCATAGAGAAGAATATCTCCGGGTGTCGTCGGTTTTCTTGTTGCCTGTTTCATAGTTTTTAACTGTTGCTTCCCTGTGAATAGCGATACAAGAACATACGGAATCATACAAACACATTAAACAAGTTCCCAACTCCATTTGCGCCATCCCTCCCCGCGCGCTAGCATGATATTTCACAAAGGGAGGTCGTATGGATCTGTTGTACCGGGTAAAAACGCTTTGGGCCGCGCTGCGCGGTAATCATTACTCCTGGCCTGCCATCGATATCACCCTCCCCGGCAATCGCCATTTTCATCTGATTGGCAGTATTCATATGGGTAGCCACGATATGGCTCCCCTGCCCGCCCGTTTGCTCAAAAAGCTCAAAAACGCCGATGCGCTGATCGTCGAGGCGGATGTTTCCAACAACGATACGCCTTTTGCTAATTTGCCTGCCTGCGAGGCGCTGGAAGAGCGCATTAGCGAGGAGCAACTCCAAAAACTGCAGCACATTAGCCAGGAGATGGGCATTTCTCCCTCACTCTTTTCTACCCAACCGCTGTGGCAAATCGCGATGGTTCTTCAGGCGACGCAGGCACAAAAACTGGGGCTGCGGGCAGAATACGGTATCGATTACCAGCTATTGCAGGCGGCGAAGCAACAACATAAACCCGTGATTGAACTGGAAGGGGCTGAAAACCAGATTACCATGTTGCTCCAGCTCCCTGACAAAGGACTGGCACTGCTGGACGATACGCTGACCCACTGGCATACCAACGCACGGTTGCTGCAACAAATGATGAGCTGGTGGCTGAATGCGCCGCCGCAAAATAATGAAATAACGCTGCCCAATACGTTCAGTCAGTCGCTGTACGATGTGCTGATGCATCAGCGAAATCTCGCCTGGCGGGATAAATTACGCGCCATGCCGCCGGGGCGATATGTGGTCGCGGTCGGTGCACTACACCTGTATGGAGAAGGGAATTTGCCGCAAATGTTGCGCTAAAAAAATGGCCAATATCGCTATTGGCCCGTCAAAGAGGAATTTCATTTTTTTATTATTATGCCGTCACTTTAAGCGACGGTGTAACTCGATTGTCGCTCAATCTCACCATCCTGCCAATACTCTTAGGCAAGATGACTCTTTTTTTTGGACCGCCATCAGGCGTATGCTTGCTTCGTTTTTTTGTTTAAGGCAGGAAAATTACCATGACACCCGCAGTTAAATTACTCGAAAAAAACAAGATTTCGTTTCAAATCCATACCTACGAGCACGATCCGGCTGAAACCAATTTTGGCGATGAAGTCGTCAAAAAATTAGGTTTGAATCCGGATCAGGTCTACAAAACGCTGCTGGTCGCAGTGAACGGTGATATGAAACACCTTGCCGTGGCCGTTACGCCGGTCGCAGGTCAACTGGACCTTAAAAAAGTAGCAAAAGCGCTGGGTGCCAAGAAAGTTGAGATGGCCGATCCGATGGCCGCGCAGCGTTCGACGGGGTATCTGGTAGGGGGGATTAGCCCACTGGGGCAGAAAAAACGTCTGCCAACGATTATCGACGCCCCTGCACAAGAATTTGCCACTATTTATGTTTCCGGCGGTAAGCGCGGGCTGGATATCGAACTGGCGGCAGGCGATCTGGCGAAGATCCTCGATGCCAAATTTGCTGATATCGCCCGCCGCGATTAAGCATTGTGCCGGATGCGAACATCCGGCACTTTCGGATTACTGCCAGCTCACCTCACCTTTCGGTTCATAAACACTCACATCCAGCGGCGAGCTTTTCTGGATATACGCTTTCAGCACTTCGGCATCAATAAAGCCGGTATTCACATAGCCCGGTTTGTTATCAAGGCGCGGATATCCATCACCGCCGGTGGCATTGAAGTTTAATGTCGCCATACGGTAAGTTTTCGCTGGATCGACCGGTTCGCCTTTGATTTTAAGGTCGTTCAGTTTGCCGTCTTTCGCCACAAAGCTAACGTTGGCAAATTGCGGGTAGGCACCTGAATCTGGCTTCATCTGCGCGACGGCGGTCAGGTAATCAATCACCTCTTTACCGGTCATGTCGGCATACACCACCACATTGCCGAATGGCTGCACTTTCAGCACGTTTTTATAGCTGATATCGCCTGCTTCGATAGAATCACGAATTCCGCCTCCGCTCATCACCGCAAAGTCGGCACCAGTGCGATCCATTTGTGCTGCCAGAATTAACCGCCCCAGATTGGTCTGTACAAAACGCACTTTGTCACGATCGCCTTCCAGACGACCATTGGTTTCGCCTATTTTCACTTCCAGCTGCGCTTTGCCTTTGTTCTGGAACGGTGATAACAGCGAGATCATTTGCTGGTTTTCAGCGATTTCAGGGGTGTACAGCACGCGCTCGCTTTTCCCGTCTTCCCAGGTCACTTTCTTCTTCAGGTTCACCGGAATCAGCTGGTAGTTAACCATTTTCATTTCGCCATTACGAAACTCAAAATCAGCCCGTCCCACGTATTTGCCCCACTCATGCGCCTGCACAATCCAGATGCCGTTTTGTTGATCCGGTTTGCATGGCGTACCCGGCACGTAATCGACCTGTTTTTTGTTTTCTGCCGCCATGCAGACCGGATCTTGCGAGTGACCACCGACGATCATCGCCAGCGATCCGGCAGGCAGCGCGCGTGCCATCTCCACATCGCCCGGTGCATTAGAGCCGTGCTCACCATTGTCGTAATGCCCCATATGGGTCGCCGCGATAATAATGTCTGGCTTTTCTGTCTGTTGCAGCTCCTGAATCACCAGCTTCGCTTCATCGGCGGGCTTACGGAACTCAATATCGGTGAAGTTTTCTGGGTTGCCTAACTTCGCTGTGTCATCCGTCGTCAGACCAATAACGGCAATTTTCAGATCCTGACGCTTAAACAGCGCCCATGGTTTAAACAGGCGCTCGCCGGTACTTTTCTGGTAGATATTGGCAGAAAGTAACGGGAACTTTGCCCACTTTTCCTGCTGGCGTAATACGGTGAGCGGGTTATCAAATTCATGATTACCGATCGCCATCGCGTCATAGCCCACCAGATTCATACCGCGAAAATCAGGTTCGGCATCCTGTAAGTCAGACTCGGGCACGCCAGTGTTAATGTCGCCACCGGAAAGTAGCAGCACGCTACCGCCTTCAGCCGCAACCTCTTTGCGGATACCATCCACCAGCGTTTTTTGCGCCGCCAGACCATATTCGCCATATTCATTGCGCCAAAAATGCCCATGATGATCATTGGTATGCAGAACTGTAATTTTGTAGGTTTTATCCTGCTCATACGCCAGAGCAGCTTCACTCGCCAGTGTAAATGTGGTTAACAGTGCTAACGCCACGCCCCGCTGCAATAATTTCATACTTCTCTCCCTGACCTGATTTCAACGTGTTGAAAAATAGTATGACGCGACATCATAGACAAGTCTGCGTCCGGTGAAGATAAATCTGCATCCAGATTAGAAATTCTGTATTCAGCGTTGAGACTTCCTTCAGGCGGCGCATACAGGTATGTTAGTCGGGTAATAATCACAAATAAGATCATTCTTTACATCGCAACCCTGAAAAAGTGACTTTCCTATGGCAATGAGTGAACAAACCCAGCCTGTGGCGGGCGCGGCTGCGTCAACGACCAAGGCCCGAACATCGTTTGGTATTTTAGGTGCTATCAGCCTCTCACATCTGCTGAACGACATGATCCAATCGCTGATTCTGGCGATTTATCCGCTGCTTCAGTCAGAATTTTCTCTGACATTTATGCAGATTGGCATGATAACCCTCACCTTCCAGCTCGCCTCTTCGCTACTGCAACCAGTGGTCGGCTACTGGACCGATAAATATCCGATGCCGTGGTCGTTGCCAATTGGCATGTGCTTTACCTTAAGTGGTCTGGTGCTGCTTGCGCTGGCTGGCAGTTTTGGCGCAGTTCTGCTGGCGGCGGCGCTGGTCGGTACCGGTTCATCGGTCTTTCATCCGGAATCTTCTCGCGTGGCCCGTATGGCTTCTGGCGGGCGGCATGGCCTGGCGCAATCAATCTTTCAGGTCGGCGGCAACTTTGGCAGTTCCCTGGGACCCTTGCTGGCGGCGGTGATTATCGCGCCTTATGGCAAAGGCAACGTTGCCTGGTTTGTGCTTGCGGCACTGCTGGCGATCGTGGTGTTGGCGCAAATCAGCCGTTGGTACTCGGCACAGCACCGAATGAATAAAGGAAAACCCAAAGCGACGATTATCAATCCACTGCCGCGCAATAAAGTTGTACTGGCGGTCAGCATTCTGTTAATCCTCATTTTCTCGAAATATTTCTATATGGCGAGCATCAGCAGCTATTACACCTTTTATCTGATGCAAAAATTCGGATTATCTATCCAGAATGCTCAACTTCATCTGTTTGCCTTCCTGTTTGCCGTTGCGGCAGGTACGGTGATCGGCGGGCCTGTAGGGGATAAAATTGGGAGGAAATATGTGATTTGGGGCTCTATCCTCGGCGTTGCGCCGTTTACGCTGATTTTACCCTACGCCAGCCTGCACTGGACGGGGGTTTTAACGGTGATTATTGGATTTATCCTCGCTTCGGCATTCTCTGCCATTCTGGTTTACGCTCAGGAGCTGCTTCCGGGACGTATCGGTATGGTTTCTGGACTCTTTTTCGGTTTTGCTTTTGGCATGGGAGGTCTGGGAGCGGCAGTTCTGGGGCTTATCGCCGATCACACCAGCATCGAGTTAGTCTATAAAATCTGTGCTTTCCTGCCACTATTGGGGATGTTGACCATATTCCTGCCTGATAACCGGCATAAAGACTGATTTCATTGCAGCCAAAGGCAAACTTTGGCTGCATCGTTTTACAGTTGCCATAAGCCTTTCCTCTGTTAAACCGCCTTCTGTTTTCCGATCCGTGCTTTTTTTGCAGCTAATTCCATTTTTCTGCAAAATTCAATAATTATTCATGAACATCATCAATGAAATTGTCATAAACTATTACCTGTAATTTTGGTTTTCCCGGCCAAAAATGGACAATAACCACCAGGAAAAGGAGACGGAATGCATCACGCCACCCCGCTTATCACCACCATTGTTGGCGGCCTTGTGCTCGCCTTTATCCTCGGCATGCTGGCCAATAAACTACGTATTTCTCCTCTGGTGGGATATCTGTTAGCGGGTGTGCTGGCAGGACCATTCACTCCGGGCTTTGTTGCCGATACCAAGCTTGCGCCGGAACTGGCTGAACTGGGCGTCATTCTGTTGATGTTTGGCGTGGGTCTGCACTTTTCGCTGAAGGATTTGATGGCGGTAAAGGCCATCGCCATTCCCGGTGCGATCGCCCAGATAGCCGTGGCGACGCTGCTGGGTATGGCGCTCTCTGCCGTGCTGGGCTGGTCGTTAATGACCGGTATCGTGTTCGGTTTATGTCTTTCCACCGCCAGTACCGTGGTGTTACTGCGCGCACTTGAAGAACGGCAATTAATTGACAGTCAGCGTGGGCAAATCGCCATCGGTTGGTTGATTGTGGAAGACCTGGTAATGGTTCTGACGCTGGTGTTGCTGCCCGCAGTGGCAGGAATGATGGAACAGGGCGATGTGGGCTTTGCCACTCTTGCAGTCGATATGGGGATCACCATCGGCAAAGTGATCGCGTTTATCGCCATTATGATGCTGGTAGGTCGCCGTCTGGTGCCGTGGATTATGGCGCGCAGCGCGGCAACCGGTTCTCGCGAGCTGTTTACCCTGTCGGTGCTGGCGCTGGCGTTAGGGATTGCCTTTGGTGCGGTAGAGCTGTTTGATGTCTCCTTTGCACTCGGTGCGTTCTTTGCCGGGATGGTACTGAACGAGTCTGAACTGAGTCACCGTGCCGCCCACGATACGCTGCCATTGCGCGACGCGTTTGCGGTGCTGTTTTTTGTCTCCGTCGGGATGTTGTTTGATCCGTTAATTCTGATTCAGCAACCGCTGGCAGTGCTGGCGACGCTGGCGATTATTCTGTTTGGTAAGTCGTTAGCCGCGTTTTTCCTGGTGCGACTGTTTGGTCACTCCCAACGTACGGCATTAACTATCGCCGCCAGCCTGGCGCAAATTGGTGAGTTCGCGTTTATCCTGGCGGGACTGGGAATGGCATTGAATTTACTGCCGCAGGCCGGACAAAACCTGGTACTGGCAGGGGCGATCCTGTCGATTATGCTCAACCCGGTACTGTTCGCACTACTGGAGAAATATCTGGCGAAGACCGAAACGCTGGAAGAGCAGACGCTGGAAGAGGCAATCGAAGAAGAGAAGCAGATCCCAGTGGATATTTGCAACCATGCGCTACTGGTGGGTTACGGTCGTGTAGGCAGCCTGCTGGGGGAGAAATTGCTCGCCTCTGATATTCCGCTGGTGGTGATTGAGACGTCACGAACCCGTGTTGATGAGCTGCGAGAGCGTGGGGTCCGCGCAGTATTGGGAAATGCGGCGAACGAAGAAATTATGCAACTGGCGCATCTGGAATGTGCAAAATGGCTGATCCTGACGATCCCCAACGGTTATGAAGCGGGTGAGATTGTGGCATCTGCCCGCGCGAAAAATCCGGATATTGAGATTATTGCCCGCGCCCATTATGACGATGAAGTGGCGTATATCACCGAACGTGGTGCGAATCAGGTAGTGATGGGCGAGCGTGAAATCGCCCGTACTATGCTGGAACTGCTGGAAACGCCACCGGCGGGTGAGGTGGTGACGGGGTAAACGGTGGTTGCCGGATGTAAAATATGAAAAATATGTAGGCATGATAAGACGCGCCAGCGTCGCATCAGGCATCGAGATGCCAAATGCCAGATGCGGCGTGAACGCCTTATCTGGCCTACGAACCGACGATAACTTAACGATCCCAGTAAGACTCTTCCAGGCTGTCTTCACGCTCCGGCAAGCCGCGCGTTAAACGAGGTGAATGCTGGTTCAGTACCTGATAGCTCACACGGTTAGCATATTTACACACCTGCGCTAACGATGAATAAGTTAACCAGGTGAATTTATGTTTGCTGGAGTTTGGTACGTTGCTACGGTGGTAGCTGTTGGCGGTAATGTCATGCAGCAACGCTGCCAGTGCGCCATCCCCTGCTCCGTTGGTGTTCATGATTTTTTCCGGCCCGCCCATGTACGGCGCAATGTGCGAATAGACACGCAGCGGATTCTGACAATCCTTGTGGCGCATGGCGCGGCTAAACTCATACTGGTTGAATTCGGCTATAGCGCCCGGCAGCAACGGATGCTGGGTTTTACGTTTCGCTTCGTCTTCGGTAAAGCCCGCCATATACAAGCCGATTGGCCCGGCGGTGCACAGCACCAGATCAACCCAGTCCAGTGCCTTGTCAGATGCTAACAACGGATCGCTTTCTCCGGTCAACGCTTCGGCTTCATCTTCGTTCATCGCAAGGATAGAGACGTGGTCTTTGAGGAATTGCTGCCACCACTGCGGATTCTCGGCAATGACAAACTTGGTGCCCAGCGTCAGCACCACCGGTACGTTATATTTCTTCGCGTACTCAATGGCTTTCATGGTTGCTTCCGGCATGGGTTCACCCGGCTTGCAACGCACCAGATAAGAGGTGAGAACCAGAGCCGAGGCTCCGGCAATCACATCTTCCGGAATACTTTCAGCCCGCAGCTGGTTCATGTGGCCAGGGCTGATAGCAAAGGTACGTTCCCCGGACTCGCCAATCAGCGTAAAGCAACGACCAATCGGGCCATCCACGCCTTGTAGATAGTTAAGATCGGTACGGCTGGAGGTATTACACAGGTAACGATAGGCATAGCTGCCAATTTCAATATTGCTGCACATGACGCCCAGCAGCACCGAACGGTCGTCCGCGAGCACCGAGTAGTTATGCATGGTGTTACCAATGGTGCCACCCGCAAACTGATGGGTAATCAGGTTTTTCTGTTTTAGTTCCTGATAAAGCGCTTCGGCTACATCATCCTCAATCACCAGTGAATGCCCGGCGCTTAATCCATAACGCTCAATGAATTCATCATCCACTTTCGCTTCAATATCGACCAGCGTTTGATCGATACCCACTACCCAGGCGGCGCTGGTTTCGTTTTCTGGCTGGAATTGCTGAAGCAGCGGATCGCGTGCATTTACGGGGAAGTAATGTTTGGATTTACGTTTACCGGGAAATTTCATGGTTGTTTTTACGGGTGGTTAACTGAGCGGCGAATGTTAACACAATCTGACGGGAGCGCGCGAGACGCAGCCAGTTTCAATATCAGCAGGCGGGATCGCATTTTCATGGCAGTGGTTCCTTACAATGACGTAATTTGAAAGGAGTTTTTGTATGAAGCCGGAAAACAAATTACCTGTTCTGGAGCTCATTTCTGCTGAAATGAAGACCGTTGTGAATACTCTTCAGCCGGATTTACCGCCCTGGCCCGCAACGGGAACGATTGCTGAGCAACGACAGTATTACACGCTTGAGCGCCGATTCTGGAATGCGGGCGCTCCAGAAATGGCAACCAGAGCTTACATGGTTCCAACAAAATATGGGCAGGTGGAAACACGTCTCTTTTGTCCGCAGCCAGATAGCCCAGCGACGCTATTTTATTTGCATGGAGGCGGTTTTATTCTCGGCAATCTCGATACCCACGATCGCATCATGCGCCTGCTGGCAAGCTACAGCCAATGTACGGTGATTGGTATTGATTACACCCTTTCACCTGAAGCGCGTTTTCCGCAAGCGATAGAGGAAATTGTGGCTGCTTGTTGTTATTTCCACCAGCAGGCGGAGGATTATCAAATCAATATGTCCCGCATTGGCTTTGCCGGTGATTCCGCAGGTGCCATGCTGGCGCTCGCCAGTGCGTTGTGGTTGCGTGATAAACAGATCGATTGCGGTAAAGTTGCGGGCGTTTTGCTGTGGTATGGGCTTTACGGATTACGGGATTCCGTGACTCGTCGTCTGTTGGGCGGTGTCTGGGATGGCTTAACGCAACAGGATTTGCAGATGTATGAAGAGGCGTATTTAAGCAACGACGCGGACCGCGAGTCGCCGTATTACTGTCTGTTTAATAATGATCTCACTCGCGAAGTTCCGCCCTGTTTTATTGCCGGGGCGGAGTTCGATCCGCTGCTGGATGACAGCCGTCTGCTTTACCAGACGTTAGCGGCGCATCAGCAGCCCTGTGAGTTCAAACTCTACCCAGGCACGCTGCACGCCTTTTTGCATTATTCACGGATGATGAAAACCGCCGACGAGGCTCTTCGCGACGGCGCTCAGTTCTTTACCGCTCAGCTTTAGCGATACGCGGCAACAAGATTAGCCATCATTTCGATATGTTCCGGCGTGGCATTAAGCGCCGGAATATATTCATATTTTTTCCCGCCGGCACCGAGGAAGACCTCACGGTTTTGCTCGGCAATCTCTTCCAGCGTCTCCAGACAATCCGCAGCAAAGCCCGGGCACATCACCTGTATATGACCTACGCCTTTTTCTCCGAGCATTTTCAGCGTTTCGTCGGTATAAGGCATCAGCCAGGGTTCCCGGCCAAAGCGCGACTGAAAGGTCATCATCACTTTTTCCGGTGCCATCCCCAGTGCGGAAGCCAGTTCGCGAGTCGTTGTGCGGCAACGTTGCGGGTAATCATCGCCTTCATCTGCATAACGCTGGGGAATGCCATGATAAGAGAGCAGCAGCAGATCCGGTTCGCCATGTTTGGCAAAAGAAGCGCGTACGCTGTTCGCCAGTGCATTAATGTAATCGTGGTTATCGGCGTAATCACGTATAAACGATATCCCCGGAATGCTACGTTTGCGCGCCAGAATGCGTGCCAGTTCATCCCATACCGCACCGACCGTAGAACAGGAGAATTGCGGATAAAGCGGCAGCACCACAATATGATCTACATGCTCTGCCAGTAGTTCATCTACGGCGCTTTCCAGTGATGGCGAGCCGTAGCTCATTCCCAGCGCTACGGGCGTCTCCGGTAAACGTTGTGCCAGCGCCTGCTGTTGCTGGCGGCTGTAAACCATCAGCGGCGAGCCACCTTCCATCCAGACAGAGGCATACAGCTTCGCCACACGCGGCGAGCGCAGCGGCAAAATCACGCCGCGCAGCAATGGCCACCATAACAACCGTGAGGTATCAACCACGCGTCTGTCGCTTAAAAATTGTTTCAGATAGCGTTTTACCGCTTCAGGTGTGGGGGCATCGGGCGTACCCAGGTTTGCCAGCAGGATACCGGTTTTAGTCTGACGCATTACCGCCTCTTATCGATTCAACTTGTTGATAATTGTAGCGGAAAAGTGAGGAAGAAGAACTAATTGCTGTGAGAGGTATTGCCTGAGGTGGATGAGCAGACCTGCCCGAAAGCAGATCTGCTGCGGCTTGATTAGCCGAGGATTTTTTCCAGATCAGCGCGAACTTCAGCAACCGGCTTGGTGCCGTCAACTTTCGCGTATTTGGTATTACCCGCTTCCGCTTCTTTGGAGTAGTAGCCGATCAGCGGTGCTGTCATCTGATGGTATTCAACCAGACGTTTACGTACGGTCTCTTCCTGATCGTCTTTACGGGTAGTCAGTTCTTCACCGGTAACGTCGTCTTTACCTTCTACTTTCGGCGGATTGAATTTAACGTGATAAACACGACCAGACGGCGCGTGAACGCGGCGACCGACGATACGGTCAACGATCAGTTCGTCCGGTACGTCGAATTCCAGAACGTAATCAACATTGATGCCCGCTTCTTTCATCGCGTCTGCCTGCGGAATGGTACGCGGGAAGCCGTCCAACAGGAAACCATTACGGCAGTCTTCCTGAGCAATGCGCTCTTTAACCAGCGCGATCACCAGTTCGTCGGTGACCAGTTTGCCAGCATCCATAATGTCTTTTGCTTGTTTACCCAGCTCGGAGCCAGATTTGACCGCAGCACGCAGCATATCGCCAGTGGAGATTTGCGGAATACCATATTTCTCCATGATGAACTGAGCCTGAGTCCCTTTCCCCGCGCCCGGAGCGCCAAGCAGAATGATACGCATTGCGAAAATCCCCTTAAAATGTGTCGAATTTTTTGAAAAAGCGATAAACGATACCACCATCAGGCGATTGCCTCAAGAAAGGCACCAGGGGCTGAAACGGTTAATGGCGAGATAATTTGCGGAAAGTGCAGATAATGAAAAGAAAAATGCCGGATGAC
Source organism: Shigella dysenteriae (assembly GCF_022354085.1). NCBI lineage: Bacteria > Pseudomonadati > Pseudomonadota > Gammaproteobacteria > Enterobacterales > Enterobacteriaceae > Shigella > Shigella dysenteriae. The sequence continues at coordinate 1,225,073 of NZ_CP055055.1, read as the reverse complement.
ACGAAGGTCATCCGGCATTACATCAGGAAACCAGCAGCTGGTTCATACGACGAATAAACAGGTTCGGATCTTCCAGCGTGCCGCGTTCTGCCAGCAGTGCCTGATCCAGCAGCAGTTCTACCCACTCGCTGAACTTCGCTTCATCTTCAGTATCTGCCGCACGTTTCACCAGTACGTGATCCGGGTTCAGTTCGAAGATGTATTTCACTTCTGGCACTTTCTGGCCCGCCGCAGCGAACAGTTTCGCCATCTGAGTGCTCATTTCGTCCGCGTCGGTCGAAACGATCGCTGGCGTATCGGTCAGACGGTGAGTCAGACGGACATCTTTCACGCGCTCGCCGAGCAGGGCTTTCACACGGTCGATGAACGGAGTCAGTGCTTTCTCCGCTTCTTTCGCGCTCTCATCAACTTCGTCAGCCAGTTTTTCCAGCGACTCGTCAACTTTAGACACCGACTGGAACGGTTTACCGTCGAACTCAGTCAGATAGTTCATCATCCACTCATCGATGCGGTCGGAAAGCAGCAGAACTTCGATGCCTTTCTTACGCAGCAGTTCCAGGTGCGGGCTGCTCTTCGCTGCCGCATAGCTGTCTGCAGTGATGTAGTAGATTTTCTCCTGCCCTTCTTTCATGCGGGAAACGTAGTCTTCCAGAGACACGGTCTGCGCAGAAGAATCGGTATGAGTAGAAGCAAAACGCAGCAGTTTGGCGATCGCTTCCTGGTTAGCGAAATCTTCCGCCGGACCTTCTTTCAGTACCAGGCCAAACTGTTGCCAGAAGGTCTGGTATTTTTCCGCGTCGTCTTTCGCCAGTTTTTCCAGCATTTGCAGCACACGCTTGGTCAGCGCATTGCGCAGGTTACGCGTTACCGTGCTGTCCTGGAGGATTTCACGGGAAACGTTCAGCGGCAGATCGCTGGAGTCAATCAGACCACGCACGAAGCGCAGATAGTTCGGCATGAACTGTTCTGCGTCGTCCATGATGAACACACGCTGAACATACAGTTTCAGGCCGTGTTTATGATCGCGGTTCCACATATCCCACGGAGCCTGGGACGGAATGTACAGCAGGCTGGTGTACTCCTGCTTACCTTCAACACGGTTGTGGCTCCAGGTCAGCGGATCGTTAAAGTCGTGGGCGATGTGTTTGTAGAACTCTTTGTACTCTTCATCGGTGATTTCCGACTTGTTACGAGTCCACAGCGCCTGCGCTTTGTTAATTTTCTCCCAGGAGATAACGGTTTCGCCGTCTTTCTCTTCGCGTTTTTCGATCTCTACCGGCAGCGCGATATGGTCGGAGTATTTGCTGATGATGGAACGCACGCGCCAGTCATCGAGGAACTCGTCTTCGCCTTCACGCAGATGCAGGGTGATTTCAGTACCACGATCTTCTTTGGTGATGTCGGCAACGGTGTATTCACCTTCGCCAGCCGATTCCCAGAAGACGCCGTTTTCTGGTTTTTCGCCTGCCGCGCGAGTACGCACGGTCACTTTGTCGGCCACGATAAACGCAGAGTAGAAACCAACACCAAACTGACCGATCAGCTGGCTGTCTTTCGCCTGGTCAGAACCCAGGGATTCGAGGAATGATTTGGTACCGGATTTAGCGATAGTCCCCAGATGGTCAATCACTTCGTCGCGGGTCATCCCCACGCCGTTATCGGAGATGGTCAGCGTGCGCTTGTCTTTATCGAAAGAGACACGAACGCGCAGTTCGCCATCACCTTCGTACAGGTCCGGGTTAGAGAGCGCACGGAAACGCAACTTGTCCGCCGCATCGGAGGCGTTAGAGATAAGCTCACGCAGGAAGATTTCTTTATTGGAATAGAGAGAATGGATCATCAGGTGCAGAAGCTGTTTCACTTCTGACTGAAAACCACGAGTTTCTTGTCCTTTCATGTAGGTCTACCTCAATAATGCCATTTTAAGGTTAAAAACAGGATGAGGGAGAGATGGGGACAAGGGAGAATAATTTCAAGCGAGAGCAGGTGATCCTGCTCTCGTTTGCTTAAAAACGAATCTTATGACGCCCGGCAAGGGAGTGTGACAGCGTGGTGCCATCGACCATTTCCAGCTCGCCGCCAACCGGTACGCCATGAGCGATTCGGCTGGCTTCCACGTCATATTGCGCGCAAAGCTCGGCAATGTAGTTAGCGGTAGCTTCACCTTCAACCGTAGGGTTGGTGGCGAGGATCACTTCAGTGATTTTTTCCTCTGCCAGACGCTGTTCCAGACGATCAAGGCCGATATCATCCGGACCGATGCCGTCCAGCGGTGACAGATGTCCCATCAACACAAAATAACGACCTGAAAACTGCCCCGTCTGCTCAATGGCGTAAATGTCCGCCGGACTCTCCACCACGCAGATTTGACCGTTTTCCTGACGACGCGGATTCGAACAGATGTTACAGACTTCCTGTTCGGTGAAGGTGCGGCAATCGGCGCAGTGGCCGATTTCCGACATCGCCCGGGTGAGCGCCTGCGCCAGACGCATCCCGCCGCTACGATCGCGCTGAAGCAGCGTGAACGCCATACGCTGCGCCGACTTCGGGCCAACGCCCGGCAGACAGCGCAGTGCTTCCATAAGCTGTGTTAACAGCGGGCTGGTTTGCATCAGAACGGCATCTTAAAGCCAGGCGGCAGCTGCATTCCGGAGGATACAGAGGCCATTTTTTCTTTCTGCGTTTCTTCAATACGACGTGCTGCGTCGTTGAATGCTGCAGCCACCAGGTCTTCCAGCATCTCTTTGTCGTCTTCCAGCAGGCTCGGGTCGATCTCTACGCGACGGCAGTTGTGTGCACCGTTGATGGTCACTTTTACCAGACCTGCGCCAGATTCGCCGGTGACTTCCAGCTGCGCGATCTCTTCCTGCATTTTCTGCATTTTTTCTTGCATCTGCTGGGCTTGCTTCATCAGGTTACCCAGACCGCCTTTACCAAACATAGGTTTCTCTCTCAATCACGTTAAGGATGACGAACGTAAGCTGTGCTTACGATCAAATGGGGCGGATACTTTCTTCATCCAGCTCCGCATCGAAGAATCGACGCAGGGTCTGAATATTATTATCCGCAATAATGGACTCGCGCGCCTGCGCAAGTTTTTCTTCGTATATCGCCTGACGCCACTCCAGCGGCGTACGCACCGCGGGATTATCATCTTCAACGATAGTCAGTTCAACCGTTGAACCTTTTAACATGCTCAACGCTTCAGCCAGTTTTTGCTGTGCACCGCGGTTGTTCAAATGCCGCTGAGAGGAGCGCAAATGCAGACATACTGCGTTGTCGCTCTCCTCTTTCCAGGCATTTAACGCCACCTGTTCGACCAGTTTTGGTAGCGAAAGTTGGCTCACCTGTGCCGCCCACGCGTCGCGCTCAATGGCTTCTGCCGCCAGCTTCGCCGCCAGTTCCGGCGTTTTTTCATGTTCCAGCGCTTTTTTCAGCGCCTTCGGTGTGGCGACCACTTCTTTTTGCTGCATCACTGGAGTGGTCGCCTTCCAGCGATACGCTTCTTTTTTAGCTGGCGCTTTTTCCAGCGCCGATGGCACCGGACGCGCCTGAACGCGATCTGTGACCGAAGCCAGTCTTTCCAGCGCAGCGTTATTCACCGGCCGCGCGCGGGTAGCGGCTGCCGGTTCACTCTTTTTTGCTTTGGTTGCTCCCTGCACGCGCTGCAACTGCTGGCGCGCCGCCAGCACCTGGCTGGTGGTTTCCGGGAGCGGTACAGTCGGTGCCTGCTGCGGCGCTGATTGCGGTTGCGGCGGCACCTGGGTTGGCGTCATTACTGCCGTTGGCGCGACGGGTGCAAAGGACTGGCGTGGCACTTCTGGCTCAGGCAGCGGCATACGCGGATGGAACGCCAGCGCGCGCAGCAGCGTCATCTCAACGCCCATGCGGCGGTCCGGCGCATACGGTAATTCTTTGCGACCAATCAACAGCGTCTGATAGTAAAGCTGAATATCCGTCGGCGGTATGGTGCGCGCCAGTTCACGCATCCGCAGCTCGATGGCGGCCATGTCGTTGCCAAGTGCAGCAGGCGAAAGTTGTACCATCGCAATACGATGCAACAGGCCGAGCATTTCCACCAGCAACGCTTCCCACTCGATACCACGGGCAGCGGCTTCATTAATCAGCGCCATTACGCGCTCGCCGTTGGCCTCGACCATCGCTTCAACCAGCGACAGCGCCTGATCGTCGTCAAGCGTACCCAGCATCGCACTGACCGCCTGGGTTGAAACCTGGCCGTCACCGCTGGCAATCGCCTGGTCGGTCAGACTTAAGGCATCTCGCAGGCTGCCTTCAGCGGCGCGCGCCAGCAATTGCAGCGCCCGCGGCTCGTGAGCGATATGTTCTTCATTGAGGATGTGCTCAAGTTGATGACGAATTTGCTCGACATCCAGCGCCTTGAGATGAAATTGCAAACAGCGCGACAAAATCGTCACCGGCAATTTCTGTGGATCGGTCGTCGCCAGCAGAAACTTAACGTGCTCCGGCGGCTCTTCAAGGGTTTTTAACAGTGCGTTAAAGCTGTGGCGCGACAGCATATGCACTTCGTCGATGAGATAAACTTTGAAACGACCGCGCGCCGGAGCGTACTGGACGTTATCCAGCAGGTCGCGGGTATCTTCAACTTTGGTGCGCGAGGCGGCGTCGATTTCAATCAGATCGACAAAGCGCCCCTGCTCGATTTCACGACAGTTATCGCACACGCCGCACGGCGTCGCGGTAATGCCGGTTTCGCAGTTTAGCCCCTTCGCCAGCAGTCGGGCGATAGAGGTTTTTCCGACGCCACGGGTACCGGAAAAAAGATAAGCATGATGAATACGCCCTAACGACAAGCCGTTCGCCAGTGCGGTCAGCACATGTTCCTGGCCGACGACGTCAGCAAAGGTTTGTGGGCGCCATTTTCGGGCTAAGACCTGATAACTCATTGGCAGGCTCTGAAACGCTGGAAGGTGGATTCACGAAGGGGTAATGCTAACACAGCCCCGTCAGAACGGCGAGGCTGAATGCACATCTTGTGCTGTCCGTAGCGTGGGCAGCACAAGACTGGCGATAATTAATGGCCCGGGAACGGGACAAGGCTGTAGCTGGTAATGCCCTGTTTTTCGAGACGCTGTTCGCCGCCGAGATCGAACAGGTTGATAATGAACGCAGCGTCAGCCACTTCACCACCCAGACGACGGATCAGTTTAACGGTCGCTTCGATAGTGCCGCCGGTTGCCAGCAGATCGTCCACCACCAGAACTTTGTCGCCCGGTTTGATGGCATCAACGTGGATCTCCAGCTGATCGGTGCCGTATTCCAGATCGTAAGTTTCACTGATAGTTTCACGCGGCAGTTTGCCCGGTTTACGGACCGGTACAAAGCCAACGCCCAACCCCAGAGCTACCGGAGCGCCAAACAAGAAGCCACGCGCTTCGGTGCCGACAACTTTGGTAATGCCCGCATTTTTGTAACGCTCAACCAGCAAGTCGATGCTGAGAGCGTAAGCTTTCGGGTCTTCCAGTAAGCTGGTGACATCGCGGAAAAGAATGCCGGGTTTTGGGTAGTCCTGAATGCTTTTGATGCTATTTTTGAGATACTCAAGCTGCTGTGCAGTCGCGGTCATAAGTGTATGCCTGCTTGTTACGGTGGTACTCACGGCGCGTTTTAAACGTATCAAAAGTAACAGTTGTTTAACCTTTGACCGCCTGCGCCTGTGCTCGAAAACGCCAGAATGTACTGGCTGTACGCAATAATTGCAACTGCGATTGTTGTGCTTCAGTGCTTTTCTTGCTTTTCATCAATCACCGGAATTCGCCACATATAGAAAAGCAAACAGGCGAGAATTACCAGCAACATGATGCGCACCCATGGCATCTGGACGAACCACAGAGAAATGGCAAACGTGAGCAAAATAAGCAAAATCGCCCGCGGTTTGACGCCGCGCGGCATCGCATGATGTTTCTGCCAGAAACGTAGATAGCTGCCAAACCATGAGCGGTACAGCAACCAGGCGTGAAAGCGCGGGGAAGAACGGGCAAAGCACCAGGCCGCCAGCAGGATAAACGGCGTCGTCGGTAATACCGGTAATACCACGCCCAGCGTACCCAGCACTACCGCCAGCCAGCCAATGATGATTAAAATGATTCGTTGCATATTGAGTGTTGTCAGCTTACAGAGTGGCTACTTTAGCATAACAATTATCATTTTCATTGAGGTCTTATCGTGAAAACCGCCCTGCTGCTGGAAAAACTGGAAGGACAGCTCGCTACGCTGCGTCAGCGTTGTGCCCCGGTGTCACAGTTCGCCACGCTAAGTGCTCGTTTCGACAGGCATCTTTTTCAGACTCGTGCGACAACACTACAGGCTTGTCTCGACGAGGCGGGCGATAATCTGGCTGCGCTTCGTCATGCAGTTGAGCAGCAACAGCTGCCGCAAGTGGCCTGGCTGGCGGAACATCTGGCGGCACAACTGGAAGCCATCGCGCGTGAAGCCTCCGCCTGGTCATTGCGCGAGTGGGACAGTGCGCCACCGAAAATTGCCCGCTGGCAGCGTAAACGTATTCAGCATCAGGATTTTGAGCGGCGGCTACGTGAGATGGTTGCCGAACGCAGAGCCCGCCTGGCGCGGGTGACCGATCTCGTGGAACAGCAAACGCTGCATCGTGAAGTGGAAGCCTATGAAGCGCGCCTGGCACGCTGCCGCCATGCGCTGGAAAAAATCGAAAACAGGTTAGCGCGTTTAACCCGCTAGCAATGGAGAGAGTATGTCACTGGAAAATGCCCCCGACGATGTCAAACTGGCCGTCGATTTAATTGTGCTGCTGGAAGAAAATCAGATCCCAGCCCGCACCGTGCTGCGCGCGCTGGATATTGTAAAACGCGATTATGAAAAGAAATTAACGCGCGATGATGAGGCGGAAAAGTGAGAAATAAATGGGGTGGCTAAATGTCCCCTAAGGTTGCGGGCAAACGCAAAACTGCCTGATGCGCTACGCTTATCAGGCCTACACCGATCCTGCAATATATTGAATTTTTGCGGTTTCGTAGGCCGGATAAGGCGGTCACGCCGCATCCGGCATGAACAACGCGCACTTTGTTAGCAATCTCGGGGCAACAAAATGTCGCCCCCTTTCGTTATTACCCTACCGCTGGCGTCGGATCGTCGCCTTTGTAGTCGCGTTTTACTTCCGTCACCTCATCGCCCTTCTCGTTGTGCAGATGCACTTCAAGCTGGTTAAAGGCAATGTTGATGTCGTTTTCACGGCACAGCTGATCGATAGTACGGTTCAGCTCATCGACAGTACGACTACGGTCACGCAGTTCACGCACATACAGACGCAGCTCATGATCCAACGTGCTGGCACCAAATGCCGTAAAGAAGACTTCCGGCATTGGTTCGTGCATCACCCTTGGGTGCTCAGTCGCCGCCTTCAGTAACACTTTACGCACTTTTTCCAGATCGGAGCCATAGGCCACGCCGAGACGGATCACCAGACGCGTAGTAGTGTCAGTCAACGACCAGTTGATCAGACGCTCGGTAACAAACGCTTTGTTCGGGATGATCACTTCTTTGCGATCGAAATCGGTAATCGTTGTCGCACGAATACGGATCTTACTTACTGTCCCCGAGAAGCTACCAATGGTTACCGTATCGCCAATACGCACCGGACGTTCGAACAGAATGATCAAACCGGAGACGAAGTTACCGAAAATTTCTTGTAAACCAAAACCAAGACCTACGGATAATGCTGCTGCCAGCCACTGGAGTTTATCCCAAGAGACGCCCAGCGATCCGAACACCGTCATCGCACCAACAGCAATAATGATGTAGTTAAGGATGGTAGTAATGGCATACGACGCGCCCTGGCGCATATTCAGTCGCGAGAGCACCAGCACTTCCAGCAAACCAGGCAGGTTGCGAATCAACGCCCAGGCCACCATTGAGGCGATAATCGCAAACAACAGACTACCCATGGTGACGTTTTTCACCACCGCAGCACCAGCTTCAGTACCGTTGTAATGCCACAGCGTAATGCTGTCGAGATAGCTGAACACGGTGATCAAATCGGACCAAATTGCCCAGAACATGACACCGAACAGCGCAAACATCAGCAACATGGTAATACGCAGCGTCTGCTGGTTAACCTGCTCCAGTGCAATGGTGGGTTCTTCCGGCGGTTCGGCACCTTCTGCGCCCTCTTTCACCAGATTCTGCCGACGCGCCAGCGCACGACGCCAGGCGATACGCCGCGCCGCTACGCTTAAGCCGCGCAATACCGTCTGGTAGAGCAAGTTCCAGATGATCACCAGATAAACGGTTTCAATCCAACGCCCGGAGAGGCGCAGCGTGGTGTAGAAATAACCCGTGGCAGTCAGCACCATCAATGCAATCGGGATAATCGACAGCACGGTAATGGTGACCAGTCGCATGGTGTGCGACTCTTTATCACGCCAGCTTTCGCGGCACATTGGCCATACCAGGAAGGCAATCAGCAGCAGGTTGAAGAAAATCATCGCCTGCCCCAGCACATCATCCATCAGATGCAGCGGGGAAAGTTCTGCCACCACAGACCAGAAATGGATAGGCAGCAACGCGAGACTGATGCGGACAATTTGCCGACGCCAGTGGCTGGTCTGCTGTTCCGGCATGCCGAAGTGACGCACGGCAACGCCGTTCTTCTCCAGCACTTTCCAGCACAGGCCAAACACCAGCCAGAAAATCGCCAGTTTTTTGCTGAACGACCATAGCAGTTCGCTGATGTTGAGCTGCATGGTCAACAGAATCAGGCCAACCGCGAGAATAATCAGGCACACCGGCAGTGCACGGATCAGGTCGATAAGGATCGCTTTTGGTGTGTTGAGCTGGCTGTCGTTACGCAGGGAACCCACAGCGGAAGCCAGTTTTTGTTGATACGCTTTCAGCCACCCCAGACGCCAGTGGATCAGCCCGGCAATCAACAGCAGCGGCAAACCAGCGAGGAAAGCGATAAAAACGGCGGGCCAGGCTTTTTCCCAGTTAACCGTAATTTTCATCGACTTAAATTCATCTTTCAGGCTTTGCGGGAACGCTTTGATCCAGTCCCAGTCCATTGGACGGTTACTGTTCACCCAAAAGATTTGCTGAGTCAGGATGGATTTCAGGTTTTTCGACACACTCATTAACTGCTGCTGGTTGATTTGCAGGTTAATGGCCATCATCAGCTGGTTACCCAACTGTTTGTTGAGTTGATCCAGCAATTCGCGACGCATATCAACCACTTGCAATAACGCATCGTGAACTTCGCTGTTGACTTCGTTGGTGTGACCTTCTTCCAGTTTGTTGACGAACGCATCGCTCTGGAAGAGTGCATCACGCTGCTGGTTAACTTCAAACTGTTCGAGACGCAAATCCGCGATGCGGTTGGTCATGTTTTCCAGTTCATCCGCCGAGGGCAGCGTTTGTTGTTGCTGGTAAAGGATACGAGACAACAGCAGGCTGCCCTTCAGGACGGCAATCTGCTCTTTAATATTGCGTTCCGATTGCAGCGCCCGCTCCAGCCAGTTTTTGACTTTAATGTTTTGCTGCATCAACTGATTACCGTTTTCAGTCGCGGTAATCAGACGCTGACTTAACTGCTGGTTAATTTCCAGTTCCTGCTTCACCAGCGGATTAGCCTGAATACGCGCGGCTTCATCCGGGGAGACGGCTTCCTGCGCCGTTTTTTCGGTTAAAGTCAGGCGCTTGCTGTTTACCGCTTCTTGCAACAGCTGCAACTGGTGTTCCAGACGGGCGCTGTTCGCCGTCACGTAATCACGTTGCTTTTGCAAGGTATCCTGCAAGACGGTATTCCCTTCCAGGCTTTTACGCTGCTGGTCAATCTCCGCATTCAGCAACGCCTGCTGAGCCTGCATTAACACTTTCTGGCTGGGACGTAAGGCAGTCTCGCCGACATCAGTCCCATCCAGACGACTGCGAATTTGTTGCAGCTGCTGCGAAGCGTTATACATCGCATTTTGCACGCGTTCGGGCTGCGTCTGTAACGAAACCAGCTGGCTGTTATAAGACGCCAGATCGTTTTGTGCGTTTTGCAAATCGTCCAGCGCCTGGGCAACGCGAGTTTCCAGCTGGCGCAACGAAAGCGTGCTCAGAATTTTGCGCGTTTCTTCGTCGTTATCGACATCGCTAAGTGCTGTTAACGCCGCGGTCGCCTGGCGCATTTTTTCCGGCGCTTCAGCGACTTTTTGCCGTAGCTGAACGGTCTCTTCTTTTACGCGATCGATTTTATCGAGGGTGGCTAATGTATCTGTCAGATCCTGCTGCACCAGTTTGTCCTGAGCAGAAAGATCTTTTTGTTTATTTAGTGAGTCAAGTTGCGCCTGCAGGTCCGCTTTTGTCGGCAGATCACCATTCGATGACGCCCGCGCAAACGCCGTGTTCTGGCATAACAAGACAAAAACAAAAGCAATAAATGCTGAAAAAACAAAATGCCGTGATCGTTTGTAATACTGGAACATAGTCATGATGAATGAAGGTTTCTGAACCTGAAGAACGACCTGAAAAAGTCAAACCGCAAGAATATCACGACGCAGTGAACCAGAATAGCAACGACGAAAATGTCCAGGAAAAATCCTGGAGTCAGATTCAGGGTTATTCGTTAGTGGCAGGATTACGAAGCGTGGGGCACAGGAGATACATCTCCAGTAAGATGGCAACGTAATCGCGGGCTTCTTTTTTAAGATCAAAAGATTGCGGGGCAAAGAGCCAGTTTTCCATCAGGCCGGAAATATAGCCGCGCATAATAATTGCTGCGCGACGCGTCATTAAATCCGCAGGCAACATTTTCGCTTCAATACAATGTTTTAACGTTTGTTCTATACGGTCATAACTTTCCAGACAGAGATTACGTTGTGCCTGTTGCACAACAGCCATTTCTCCGACAAATTCGCATTTGTGGAATATAATCTCCATCAATAATCGACGCCGTTCTTCTGTCACCGTGGATTCAAGAACATGAATTAATATCTCTCTTAATACTGAGAGTGGATCGCCAGGGAATTTTGCCTGATACTCAAGCTCTAGTTCACCAATATTGGATTCTGACAGTTCCCAGATCTCACTGAACAAATCCGACTTGTCTTTAAAATGCCAGTAGATTGCACCGCGCGTAACGCCAGCTGCTTTTGCAATCTCGCCCAGCGAGGTGGATGATACCCCCTGCTGTGAGAAAAGACGTAGAGCCACATCGAGGATGTGTTGGCGCGTTTCTTGCGCTTCTTGTTTGGTTTTTCGTGCCATATGTTCGTGAATTTACAGGCGTTAGATTTACATACATTTGTGAATGTATGTACCATAGCACGACGATAATATAAACGCAGCAATGGGTTTATTAACTTTTGACCATTGACCAATTTGAAATCGGACACTCGAGGTTTACATATGAACAAAAACAGAGGGTTTACGCCTCTGGCGGTCGTTCTGATGCTCTCAGGCAGCTTAGCCCTAACAGGATGTGACGACAAACAGGCCCAACAAGGTGGCCAGCAGATGCCCGCCGTTGGCGTAGTAACAGTCAAAACTGAACCTCTGCAGATCACAACCGAGCTTCCGGGTCGCACCAGTGCCTACCGGATCGCAGAAGTTCGTCCTCAAGTTAGCGGGATTATCCTGAAGCGTAATTTCAAAGAAGGTAGCGACATCGAAGCAGGTGTCTCTCTCTATCAGATTGATCCTGCGACCTATCAGGCGACATACGACAGTGCGAAAGGTGATCTGGCGAAAGCCCAGGCTGCAGCCAATATCGCGCAATTGACGGTGAATCGTTATCAGAAACTGCTCGGTACTCAGTACATCAGTAAGCAAGAGTACGATCAGGCTCTGGCTGATGCGCAACAGGCGAATGCTGCGGTAACTGCGGCGAAAGCTGCCGTTGAAACTGCGCGGATCAATCTGGCTTACACCAAAGTCACCTCTCCGATTAGCGGTCGCATTGGTAAGTCGAACGTGACGGAAGGCGCATTGGTACAGAACGGTCAGGCGACTGCGCTGGCAACCGTGCAGCAACTTGATCCGATCTACGTTGATGTGACCCAGTCCAGCAACGACTTCCTGCGCCTGAAACAGGAACTGGCGAATGGCACGCTGAAACAAGAGAACGGCAAAGCCAAAGTGTCGCTGATCACCAGTGACGGCATTAAGTTCCCGCAGGACGGTACGCTGGAATTCTCTGACGTTACCGTTGATCAGACCACTGGGTCTATCACCCTACGCGCTATCTTCCCGAACCCGGATCACACTCTGCTGCCGGGTATGTTCGTGCGCGCACGTCTGGAAGAAGGGCTTAATCCAAACGCTATTTTAGTCCCGCAACAGGGCGTAACCCGTACGCCGCGTGGCGATGCCACCGTACTGGTAGTTGGCGCGGATGACAAAGTGGAAACCCGTCCGATCGTTGCAAGCCAGGCTATTGGCGATAAGTGGCTGGTGACAGAAGGTCTGAAAGCAGGCGATCGCGTAGTAATAAGTGGGCTGCAGAAAGTGCGTCCTGGTGTCCAGGTAAAAGCACAAGAAGTTACCGCTGATAATAACCAGCAAGCCGCAAGCGGTGCTCAGCCTGAACAGTCCAAGTCTTAACTTAAACAGGAGCCGTTAAGACATGCCTAATTTCTTTATCGATCGCCCGATTTTTGCGTGGGTGATCGCCATTATCATCATGTTGGCAGGGGGGCTGGCGATCCTCAAACTGCCGGTGGCGCAATATCCTACGATTGCACCGCCGGCAGTAACGATCTCCGCCTCCTACCCCGGCGCTGATGCGAAAACAGTGCAGGACACGGTGACACAGGTTATCGAACAGAATATGAACGGTATCGATAACCTGATGTACATGTCCTCTAACAGTGACTCCACGGGTACCGTGCAGATCACCCTGACCTTTGAGTCTGGTACTGATGCGGATATCGCGCAGGTTCAGGTGCAGAACAAACTGCAGCTGGCGATGCCGTTGCTGCCGCAAGAAGTTCAGCAGCAAGGTGTGAGCGTTGAGAAATCATCCAGCAGCTTCCTGATGGTTGTCGGCGTTATCAACACCGATGGCACCATGACGCAGGAGGATATCTCCGACTACGTGGCGGCGAATATGAAAGATGCCATCAGCCGTACGTCTGGCGTGGGTGACGTTCAGTTGTTCGGTTCACAGTACGCGATGCGTATCTGGATGAACCCGAATGAACTGAACAAATTCCAGCTAACACCGGTTGATGTTATTACCGCCATCAAAGCGCAGAACGCCCAGGTTGCGGCGGGTCAGCTCGGTGGTACGCCGCCGGTGAAAGGCCAACAGCTTAACGCCTCTATTATTGCTCAGACGCGTCTGACCTCTACTGAAGAGTTTGGCAAAATCCTGCTGAAAGTGAATCAGGATGGTTCCCGCGTGCTGCTGCGTGATGTGGCGAAGATTGAGCTGGGTGGTGAGAACTACGACATCATCGCAGAGTTTAACGGCCAACCGGCTTCCGGTCTGGGGATCAAGCTGGCGACCGGTGCAAACGCGCTGGATACCGCTGCGGCAATCCGTGCTGAACTGGCGAAGATGGAACCGTTCTTCCCGTCGGGTCTGAAAATTGTTTACCCGTACGACACCACGCCGTTCGTGAAAATCTCTATTCACGAAGTGGTTAAAACGCTGGTCGAAGCGATCATCCTCGTGTTCCTGGTTATGTATCTGTTCCTGCAGAACTTCCGCGCGACGTTGATTCCGACCATTGCCGTACCGGTGGTATTGCTCGGGACCTTTGCCGTCCTTGCCGCCTTTGGCTTCTCGATAAACACGCTAACAATGTTCGGGATGGTGCTCGCCATCGGCCTGTTGGTGGATGACGCTATCGTTGTGGTAGAAAACGTTGAGCGTGTGATGGCGGAAGAAGGTTTGCCGCCAAAAGAAGCCACCCGTAAGTCGATGGGGCAGATTCAGGGCGCTCTGGTCGGTATCGCGATGGTACTGTCGGCGGTATTCGTACCGATGGCCTTCTTTGGCGGTTCTACTGGTGCTATCTATCGTCAGTTCTCTATTACCATTGTTTCAGCAATGGCGCTGTCGGTACTGGTGGCGTTGATCCTGACTCCAGCTCTTTGTGCCACCATGCTGAAACCGATTGCCAAAGGCGATCACGGGGAAGGTAAAAAAGGCTTCTTCGGCTGGTTTAACCGCATGTTCGAGAAGAGCACGCACCACTACACCGACAGCGTAGGCGGTATTCTGCGCAGTACGGGGCGTTACCTGGTGCTGTATCTGATCATCGTGGTCGGCATGGCCTATCTGTTCGTGCGTCTGCCAAGCTCCTTCTTGCCAGATGAGGACCAGGGCGTGTTTATGACCATGGTTCAGCTGCCAGCAGGTGCAACGCAGGAACGTACACAGAAAGTGCTCAATGAGGTAACGCATTACTATCTGACCAAAGAAAAGAACAACGTTGAGTCGGTGTTCGCCGTTAACGGCTTCGGCTTTGCGGGACGTGGTCAGAATACCGGTATTGCGTTCGTTTCCTTGAAGGACTGGGCCGATCGTCCGGGCGAAGAAAACAAAGTTGAAGCGATTACCATGCGTGCAACACGCGCTTTCTCGCAAATCAAAGATGCGATGGTTTTCGCCTTTAACCTGCCCGCAATCGTGGAACTGGGTACCGCAACCGGCTTTGACTTTGAGCTGATTGACCAGGCTGGCCTTGGTCACGAAAAACTGACTCAGGCGCGTAACCAGTTGCTTGCAGAAGCAGCGAAGCACCCTGATATGTTGACCAGCGTACGTCCAAACGGTCTGGAAGATACCCCGCAGTTTAAGATTGATATCGACCAGGAAAAAGCGCAGGCGCTGGGTGTTTCTATCAACGACATTAACACCACTCTGGGCGCTGCATGGGGCGGCAGCTATGTGAACGACTTTATCGACCGCGGTCGTGTGAAGAAAGTTTACGTCATGTCAGAAGCAAAATACCGTATGCTGCCGGATGATATCGGCGACTGGTATGTTCGTGCTGCTGATGGTCAGATGGTGCCATTCTCGGCGTTCTCCTCTTCTCGTTGGGAGTACGGTTCGCCGCGTCTGGAACGTTACAACGGCCTGCCATCCATGGAAATCTTAGGCCAGGCGGCACCGGGTAAAAGTACCGGTGAAGCAATGGAGCTGATGGAACAACTGGCGAGCAAACTGCCTACCGGTGTTGGCTATGACTGGACGGGGATGTCCTATCAGGAACGTCTCTCCGGCAACCAGGCACCTTCACTGTACGCGATTTCGTTGATTGTCGTGTTCCTGTGTCTGGCGGCGCTGTACGAGAGCTGGTCGATTCCGTTCTCCGTTATGCTGGTCGTTCCGCTGGGGGTTATCGGTGCGTTGCTGGCTGCAACCTTCCGTGGCCTGACCAATGACGTTTACTTCCAGGTAGGCCTGCTCACAACCATTGGGTTGTCGGCGAAGAACGCGATCCTTATCGTCGAATTCGCCAAAGACTTGATGGATAAAGAAGGTAAAGGTCTGATTGAAGCGACGCTTGATGCGGTGCGGATGCGTTTACGTCCGATCCTGATGACCTCGCTGGCGTTTATCCTCGGCGTTATGCCGCTGGTTATCAGTACTGGTGCTGGTTCCGGCGCGCAGAACGCAGTAGGTACCGGTGTAATGGGCGGGATGGTGACCGCAACGGTACTGGCAATCTTCTTCGTTCCGGTATTCTTTGTGGTGGTTCGCCGCCGCTTTAGCCGCAAGAATGAAGATATCGAGCACAGCCATACTGTCGATCATCATTGATACAACGTGTAATCACTAAGGCCGCGTAAGCGGCCTTTTTTATGCATAACCTACGAACATTAAGGAGTAATTGAACCACCAACTCAGGATCTCATACGAAAACCAGTATTAACCACGGATAAATTCATAAAAAATACTGATTGTTAGTTAATTTATATTAAGTAGCGCTAATAGATTTAATAATCCATAATCATTTAGAGGCTATTCTTAATTATTTGCGGTAATTCTTTATTCATTCCTCGGTTATTACGTCATATTCAGAGCAATCCTGGTATTAGTGTCACCAATTTCATCTGGCGATAATCCTGAAATGTTATGAACAGTTCGAGCAAACTGCTTTTACCTGCTGCGGGTTGGTGCTAGTATGAAAAAGTGAGCCCTGTCCCGCTTCCTTCCTAATTGTAATTTTTCGTAATAATGCGATGAAAACCTGCAAAGAGTGGCTTATAGTTAAGCTAACAAACGAGAGGGCAAGTCCAGGTCAGTAAGTTTTTTCCATCCCGAAAGGTGTCCGTTAGTTCAACCGCTAAGAAGGGGACGCGTTATGGATGAATACTCACCCAAAAGACATGATATCGCACAGCTTAAGTTTCTCTGTGAAACTCTGTATCATGACTGCCTTGCAAACCTTGAAGAAAGCAATCATGGCTGGGTTAACGACCCAACCTCGGCGATCAACCTCCAGTTGAATGAACTGATTGAGCATATTGCGACCTTCGCACTTAATTACAAAATTAAGTATAATGAAGACAATAAGCTCATTGAGCAGATCGACGAATATCTGGATGACACCTTTATGTTGTTCAGCAGTTATGGTATTAATATGCAGGATCTTCAGAAATGGCGGAAGTCAGGTAATCGACTATTCCGTTGTTTTGTCAATGCGACGAAAGAGAATCCTGCGAGTTTATCTTGTTAGAATTATTACAACCATGGGTAGAAGTATGTCCGAAAAACCTTTAACGAAAACCGATTATTTAATGCGTTTACGTCGTTGCCAGACAATTGACACGCTGGAGCGTGTTATCGAGAAAAATAAATACGAATTATCAGATAATGAACTGGCGGTATTTTACTCAGCCGCAGATCACCGCCTCGCCGAATTGACCATGAATAAACTGTACGACAAGATCCCTTCCTCAGTATGGAAATTTATTCGCTAATAAAAAATTCGCTTTCGGAGCTATAACCGGCTGTTTATTAAGAATTTTATACTTTTTCGCCATGAAGACATACCCTATGTGATCTTTATCACACAGATGTAATGGGAACGTTCTCTTCACTGACTTTTCGTCTTACTGTGTTGCCGCATTTTCAGCAACCGGAGGTCAGTAATGAGCACAGAAAAAGAAAAGATGATTGCTGGTGAGTTGTATCGCTCGGCAGATGAGACGTTATCTCGCGATCGCCTGCGCGCTCGTCAGCTTATTCACCGATACAATCATTCCCTGGCGGAAGAGCACACATTACGCCAGCAAATTCTCGCTGATCTATTCGGTCAGGTGACAGAGGCTTATATTGAGCCAACGTTTCGCTGTGACTATGGCTATAACATTTTTCTCGGTAATAATTTTTTCGCCAACTTCGATTGCGTGATGCTTGATGTCTGCCCTATTCGCATCGGTGATAACTGTATGTTGGCACCAGGCGTTCATATCTACACGGCAACACATCCCATCGACCCTGTAGCACGTAATAGCGGTGCTGAACTGGGGAAACCCGTCACCATCGGTAATAACGTCTGGATTGGCGGACGCGCGGTCATTAACCCTGGTGTGACCATTGGTGATAACGTCGTGGTAGCCTCAGGTGCAGTTGTCACAAAAGATGTCCCGGACAACGTTGTCGTGGGCGGTAATCCAGCCAGAATAATTAAAAAATTGTAATCGGTTTTTCGCAACTGTTATGCAAAATTGTGGTAAATCTGTTACTTTCCCTCTACTATTCCCACGTTAAAATAGGGTGTTCCCTGGAAAGTTGCAGATACCACGAAGGCAAACGATGACCGAAATACAACGCCTGCTGACCGAAACGATTGAGTCTCTGAATACCCGCGAAAAACGCGACAACAAACCCCGCTTTAGTATCAGTTTTATCCGTAAACATCCGGGGCTGTTTATCGGTATGTACGTTGCTTTTTTTGCCACCCTGGCGGTGATGTTGCAGTCCGAAACGCTTTCAGGCTCTGTCTGGCTACTGGTTGTATTATTTATCCTGCTTAATGGTTTCTTCTTTTTCGATGTCTACCCACGCTACCGCTATGAAGATATCGACGTGCTGGATTTCCGCGTTTGCTATAACGGCGAATGGTACAACACGCGCTTTGTACCTGCCGCGCTGGTTGAAGCCATCTTGAACTCTCCGCGTGTCGCGGATGTTCATAAGGAACAACTGCAAAAAATGATCGTCCGTAAATGTGAACTGTCTTTTTACGATATTTTTACCCTCGCTCGCGCCGAATCAACATCTTAAGTTAGGATTACATACCAGGCGTAAAGCTCTGCGCCTGGTCAAATGACAACGATCGTTTCCACCCATCACTTCATGAAATACCAGCTCTACCTCCTTATCTCCTGCCAGCCTTTTTCCACAATCAGATATACTTTCCCTACACTGTGTTAATAAGGATATGCTGGTGAGAACACGACATCTGGTCGGTCTTATTTCGGGAGTACTGATTCTTTCAGTATTGCTGCCTATCGGCTTAAGCATCTGGCTGGCCCATCAGCAGGTAGAAACATCGTTTATTGAAGAGCTGGATACCTATTCCTCCCGCGTCGCTATTCGGGCCAATAAGGTGGCGACACAAGGGAAAGATGCGCTGCAAGAGCTGGAAAGATGGCAAGGCGCTGACTGTAGTGAAGCCCATCTCATGGAAATGCGTCGGGTATCTTACAGTTATCGCTATATTCAGGAAGTGGTTTATATCGATAACAACGTTCCCCAATGTTCGTCTCTGGAACATGAAAGTCCGCCCGATACCTTCCCCGAGCCAGGTAAAATTTCGAAAGATGGTTATCGTGTCTGGTTAACATCACATAACGATTTAGGCATTATCCGTTACATGGTCGCCATGGGAACGGCACATTATGTCGTCATGATCGACCCCGCTTCCTTTATTGATGTCATTCCCTATAGCTCATGGCAAATTGATGCCGCCATTATTGGCAATGCCCATAACGTTGTCATAACCAGCAGCGATGAAATTGCTCAGGGAATTATTACCAGGCTACAAAAAACACCCGGTGAGCATATCGAAAATAATGGAATCATTTACGATATCCTGCCCTTCCCGGAGATGAATATTTCAATTATCACCTGGGCTTCAACGAAAATGTTGCAGAAAGGCTGGCATCGGCAAGTCTTTATTTGGTTACCGCTCGGGTTGGTGATTGGCCTGCTGGCAGCGATGTTTGTGCTGCGTATTTTGCGCCGTATCCAGTCACCGCATCATCGGCTGCAGGATGCTATCGAAAATCGTGATATTTGCGTGCACTATCAGCCGATTGTCTCCTTAGCCAATGGCAAAATTGTCGGTGCTGAGGCACTGGCGCGCTGGCCGCAGACAGACGGTAGTTGGTTGTCACCAGATAGTTTTATTCCGCTGGCACAGCAAACGGGCCTTTCTGAGCCATTGACGCTACTGATTATAAGAAGCGTCTTTGAAGATATGGGCGACTGGCTGCGTCAGCATCCACAGCAGCATATTTCGATCAATCTTGAATCCACCGTGCTCACCTCGGAAAAAATCCCGCAATTGCTGCGTGAAATGATCAATCACTATCAGGTTAATCCCAGACAGATCGCGCTTGAACTCACTGAACGCGAGTTTGCCGATCCGAAAACCAGCGCCCCGATAATTTCTCGCTACCGGGAGGCGGGCCATGAAATTTATCTTGATGATTTTGGTACGGGGTATTCAAGTTTAAGTTATTTACAGGATCTGGATGTCGACATTCTGAAGATCGATAAATCTTTCGTTGATGCGCTGGAATATAAAAATGTCACGCCGCATATCATCGAAATGGCAAAAACACTGAAACTGAAAATGGTAGCGGAGGGAATCGAAACCAGTAAACAAGAAGAGTGGCTACGCCAGCATGGCGTGCACTACGGTCAGGGCTGGCTCTACAGCAAGGCATTACCGAAAGAAGATTTCTTACGCTGGGCCGAGCAACATTTGTGAATTTTTGGGCTGACGGCACGCCGCACAGCCCGTCACGCTACCTATTCGTCGATGATTGACTCGAATCCGCCATAGATCATTCGCTTGCCGTCAAACGGCATGGACTCGCCGAACTCTTTCATCCGTGGGTCCGACATCATCTTTTGATTAGCTGCGTCGCGGACCTCTTTTGAAGGGTATTCAATCCAGCTAAAGACAACCTCTTCATTCTCTTCCGCTTTCACCGCCATACGAAAATCGGTCACTTTGCCATCCGGTACATCGCTGGCCCAGCATTCGACAATACGAAGCGCGCCGAACTCTTTAAATAATGGCGCAGCCTTAGCGGCCATTTCCCGATAGGCATCCTTTTTATCGGCAGGAACGGCAACCACAAAACCATCAACATACTTCATCAGACATACCTCCGAAGCGTACTGCGCAGCCAGACAATTCTTGCGACGTCAGTTGTGGTTAAAGTTTAGTCACGCTGGGATTTTTTGACGAAACGGTGGGAAGCAGAAATGGGTGGGGGCCCTGCCAGCTACATCCCGGCACACGCGTCATCTGCCTTGGCTGCTTCCTTCCGGACCTGACCTGGTAAACAGAGTAGCGTTGCGGGAGAACCAACAGAGCCCCCATTGAGAGCGTTGAGAACCAACGCGCAGGCGCATTATCACTGCTGCCCCGGCTAATTGCAACCCATTGCGTGCCAGATGCTGGTTTCTTGCGCAATGCGACTTCACTCGGGCGTTTTTCCAGATTATGCTGAAAAATTACCTCAGGAAGAAAAGATGGAAAAAGAAGATTCATTTCCCCAACGCGTCTGGCAAATCGTCGCCGCTATTCCCGAAGGCTATGTAACCACTTACGGTGATGTGGCGAAACTGGCGGGATCGCCCCGCGCCGCGCGCCAGGTGGGCGGTGTGTTAAAGCGTCTCCCTGAAGGCAGCACCTTACCCTGGCACCGGGTGGTTAATCGCCACGGCACAATTTCGCTAACCGGACCGGATTTACAGCGTCAGCGACAGGCATTACTGGCAGAAGGTGTGATGGTATCGGGAAGCGGGCAAATCGACTTGCAGCGTTATCGCTGGAACTACTAACCCTCTCCGGGCGGAGAGGGTTAACGTCGCTTAATATTGCGTAGGAGCTGGAACTGCCGAAGACGGATTCACCTGAGTTGGTGAAGTCGAAGGTACGGTAGTCGTTGCGCCACCGCTGGCCTGAACCGGCACGGCAGTTTGCTGTACCGGCACCAATGTCAGGTCGGCTTTAGTTCCGCCCTGGTTGATCACCGGCTGAACGGTATCGGTGATAAATACCAGTTTGTCATTCACGGTAATCGCCGCACTCAACAGAATACGCGCGTTCGGCTGAACATCTGCCGGGTTAAATGGCAGAACAAAGCTGAATGGTGACTGTTTACCTTCAGTACGCACCGCTTTCTGCGCCAGCACTTTTGACGGTGCATCGGCTAACGACGCGTCAGAAAGTGTCACGGTCAGCACAGCATCAGGCGGCAGTGCGACTTTCTGACGGATCCAGACGGTACCGGAGACATTCGGTTGCTGGATAGCAGGTTGTTGTGTTGCTGAAATAGACGTATTTGCAGCCGGGGCTGGCGTCTGAATATCCGCGCTTTTATCTGCGCAAGCCGCCAACGCAATCGCAACCGCTAAACCACTGGCCATGTGCACGAGTTTCATTCATTTCTCCTTATTATCAATGCACCAGCGGGCTAACTTTCCTCGCCGGAAGAGTGGTTAACAAAATAGTAACGTCAACAAGTGTGGCACACATCACGCATTTCTGCCTGTAATTAGCCCGTAATTCAGACCATTGCACCCATCGGACCAGTAGCAAATTTGCGTTATACTCAACTCACTTTGGCTTGCTGCGGCAGCTTTGTTACTGGAGAGTTATATGAGTCAGGCGCTAAAAAATTTACTGACATTGTTAAATCTGGAAAAAATTGAGGAAGGACTCTTTCGCGGCCAGAGTGAAGATTTAGGTTTACGCCAGGTGTTTGGCGGCCAGGTCGTGGGTCAGGCCTTGTATGCTGCAAAAGAGACCGTCCCTGAAGAGCGGCTGGTACATTCGTTTCACAGCTACTTTCTTCGCCCTGGCGATAGTAAGAAGCCGATTATTTATGATGTCGAAACGCTGCGTGACGGTAACAGCTTCAGCGCCCGCCGGGTTGCTGCTATTCAAAACGGCAAACCGATTTTTTATATGACAGCCTCTTTCCAGGCACCAGAAGCGGGTTTCGAACATCAAAAAAAAATGCCGTCCGCGCCAGCGCCTGATGGCCTGCCTTCGGAAACGCAAATCGCCCAATCGCTGGCGCACCTGCTGCCGCCAGTGCTGAAAGATAAATTCATCTGCGATCGTCCCCTGGAAGTCCGTCCGGTGGAGTTTCATAACCCACTGAAAGGTCACGTCGCAGAACCACATCGTCAGGTGTGGATCCGCGCAAATGGTAGCGTGCCGGATGACCTGCGCGTTCATCAGTATCTGCTCGGTTACGCTTCTGATCTTAACTTCCTGCCGGTAGCTCTACAGCCGCACGGCATCGGTTTTCTCGAACCGGGGATTCAGATTGCCACCATTGACCATTCCATGTGGTTCCATCGCCCGTTTAATTTGAATGAATGGCTGCTGTATAGCGTGGAGAGCACCTCGGCGTCCAGCGCACGCGGCTTTGTGCGCGGTGAGTTTTATACCCAGGACGGCGTGCTGGTTGCCTCGACCGTTCAGGAAGGGGTGATGCGTAATCACAATTAAAAAAACAGCCGGAGGTGAAAACCGTCCGGCTGTTTTTTGCAGTGCTTGTTACGCGTTATAGGCATTCTCGCCGTGGCTGTTGACATCCAGCCCTTCTCGCTCCTGCTCTTCCGGTACACGCAGACCAACCGTCAGATCCGCCAGTTTGTAGCCAATAAATGCCACCACACCGGACCAGACGATCGTAATGGCGATGCTTTCCAACTGTACCAGCAACTGATGGCCCATCGTCACACCTTCAGCGAAGCCCACGCCGCCCAGCGAGCTGGCGGCAAAAATCCCGGTCATGATACAGCCGACAATGCCACAAACGCCGTGCACACCGAAGACATCGCAGGGATCATCCACCCGCAGCAAGCGTTTGAGCATGGTAACGCCCCACAAGCCCGCCAGACCAGCTACCACGCCGATAATCAACGCGCCGCCAACACCAATGTAGCCACAGGCTGGCGTCACGCCGACCAGACCGGCAATCGCGCCAGAACACGCCCCCAGCAGTGAAGGCTTACCACGCAGCGCCCATTCACCGAAGATCCAGCCAAGAATTGCCGCCGCCGTTGCGACCACAGTATTCACAAATGCCAGTGCCGCGATTTCATTCGCCGTGCCCGCTGACCCGGCGTTAAAGCCAAACCAACCGATATAGAGAATGGCAGTCCCGGTGAAGACCATCGGCAGGTTGTGCGGTTTAAACGCCTCTTTGCCGAAGCCCACGCGTTTGCCTATCAGATACGCGCCCACCAGACCGGCGATTGCGGCGTTAATATGCACCACCGTGCCACCCGCGAAATCCAGCGCACCGTGAGAAGCCAGCAAACCACCGCCCCACACCATATGCGCAATCGGAATGTAAGAGAGCGTCAGCCATACCACCACGAAAATCAACACAGCTGAGAAGCGGATTCGTTCCGCCAGCGCCCCAACTATCAAGCCTACGGTAATGCAGGCAAACGATCCCTGAAACGCTACGTGGATATACTGATAAATGCTGCCCATCACCGCCGTCAGTTCGATGTTTTTCAGCATCAACCAGTTAATGTTGCCGAAGAAGTTGTTGCCCTCACCAAACGCCAGCGAGTAACCGTAAACCACCCAGAGAATACAGACCAGTGCAAATGTCACCGTCACCTGCGTCAGCATCGACAGCACGTTTTTGCCGCGAATCAACCCACCGTAAAACAGGGCAATCCCCGGAATAGTCATAAACAGCACCAGCGCAGTACAAATCATCATAAACGCATTGTCGGCTTTATCGGCCACCGCAGGTGCAGCCATTACCAGTCCCGGCAGCATCGCCAGTGAAGCAAGCCCAGTTTTTATCGTCGCTATCTTCATTTTTCGTTCCTGTTGCTGTGTGCCAGAGATTACAGCGCCGCTTCGTCGGCTTCGCCGGTACGAATACGAATGACGCGTTGCAATTCAGCGACGAAGATTTTGCCGTCGCCAATTTTTCCGGTGTAAGCCGCCTTACTGACGATATCGATCACTTCATCGAGTTGGTCATCAGCAATCGCCACATCAATTTTTACTTTTGGCAGGAAGTTGACACTGTATTCCGCCCCCCGGTACAGCTCGGCATGCCCTTTCTGACGCCCGAAACCTTTCACTTCGGTGACGGTCAGGCCCTGAATACCAATGGAAGATAACGCTTCACGAACGTCTTCCAGCTTGAATGGTTTGATTATCACGGTCACCAGCTTCATAGATCCCCTCCGGTCAGAATTCGGTAATGGTTCTGCTACACGAAGAAGGTATTGCAAGCGGTGTGCCAGAAATGAAAAACGAGAAAGAGAGCAGGAAGTTAAGAAGTTTGAAAATGAAAACGCACTATGACAGTGCACAGTGCGTTACATTTTTGCACCAACGATGAAATATTGCGCTATTCAGGCGCTCAATGATTCCTCTTCACGCACGCTTGCTGCCAGCTCTTCGCCCGCAAGTTGCAGTTGATACATCTGCCAGTAGCGTCCTTGGGCCGCCAGCAGTTGCTGGTGAGTGCCCTGCTCCACGGCTTGCCCACGATGAAGCACCAGAATGGTGTCGGCATCGACAATTGTCGATAAGCGGTGAGCAATCACCACCAGCGTGGTATGTTCACGCACCGCTGCCAGAGCATGTTGAATCGCCTGTTCAGTACCGGAGTCAATGCTGGCGGTTGCCTCATCAAGGATCAGGATTTGCGGCGTCTCCACCAACACGCGTGCCAGTGCCAGCAGTTGCTTTTGCCCGACAGAGAGATTATTCCCCTGCTCGCCCAGCGGCGTGTAAATACCGTCGCTCATGCTACGCGCCAGCTCCGCCAGTTGCACGGTTTCCAGCGCCTGCCAGACGCGTTCTTCGGAGATATCACGCCCCAGCGTCACGTTGGCGAGGAAGGTATCCGCCAGCACCACCGGATCTTGCTGCACCATTGCCACGCCCTGGCGCAGCGCGCTGTGACTTAGCGAACTTAATGGACGACCATCAAGGCGAATCTCACCTTCCGTTAGCGGGTAATAGCCCATCAATAAACTGGCGAGGGTACTTTTACCACTGCCGGTATGCCCGACCAGCGCCACAAAGTTACGCGAAGGCACAGAGAGATTAATGTTCTTTAGCACCAGATTGTCATCGCGATAAGCAAATGACACGTTATCGACTTCGATGGTGCCGCTCTGTAACGGGCGATCATCATTGCCATATTGCTGGCGCGGTCCGTCCATCAGCTCAAACACGCGCTCACCAGCAACAACAGCCTGTTGCAGCATCGCCTGCTGCGTGGTCAGTTCGATTAAGGGTTCGTTAAGTCGCCCAAGATAGCTGATAAACGCATACAACACGCCCACTTCAATGGTGCCGCTGGCGGAGAAGCCAAACAGCATCAACAAGCCACAGAGAATGAGCGATGAAAACAGACTCAGCAGCGGACGCAGCAGAAAACCGTCGAGGCGCAGGGTTTGCATCCTCGCCATATAGTGTGAACGACTGGCCTCACCCATGCGTTCGCCAAATCGCGCCTGCTGGCGGAACTGCTGGATAACGCTCATGCCATTGATGATTTCGTTAAAGCCGTCGTTGATATCCGCCAGATAGGCGCGCACACGACGGACAATCGGCGTACTGTAACGCTGGTATATCACCATTACCACCAGCACCACCGGGAAAATCATTATCGCCACCAGCGCCATTCGCCAGTCGAGGCTGAACATCGCCACCAGCATCGCGCCCACCAGTGCGGCACTGCGCAGGACAGTTGCCACTACGGTAACGTAGAGATCGCGGATCACTTCAGTGTCATTAGTGACGCGGGAAATCACCTGCCCGACGGGTTGGGTATCAAACTCGCTTAATGGCTGGCGTAACGCAGCATCCATCACGTCGGTACGCAACTGTTGCACTACGCCTACTGCCGCCCGATTAAACAGCAGCGATTGCGCGTAATGTAGCCCGGCGGCAAACAGTTGTAGCCCAACATACGCCGCAGCCAGCCCTGCAACCACTTTCAACGGCAGGTTATTTTTCGCTACCATATTGTCGATAAAATAGCTGATAAGCAGCGGCCCACTGACTTCTGCCGCTGCCGCAACCCACATCATCAGGAGCGCAATCCCCAGCGGTTTACGCCACGGCGAACCGTACGCTAACAGACGCTTGAGAGTCGGCCACAGTTGGCTAAAACTACGCATCGACGGCCTCCTCGCGAATTTCCGGAGCGTCGTCGAGCGCCGCCTCCAGTTGTTGATAGCGATACATATCGCGATACCAGCCGCTTTGTTGTGCCAGCTCATCATGATTGCCACGCTGGGCGATATGTCCGTGCTGCATCACAATAATTTCACTGGCTTCCGTCAGTGCCGAAAGGCGATGGGCACTGATGATTACCGTTCTTCCCTGTCCCCACTGGCGCAGGTTATGCAGGATCTGGTACTCAGTGCGTCCGTCCACCGCCGAAAGCGCATCATCAAGGATGAGGATTTCCGCGTTGACTAATAACGCACGAGCAATGGAGATACGCTGTTTTTGCCCGCCGGAAAGCATCACACCGCGCTCGCCCACCTCTGTATCGTAACCTTGCGGTAGACGCAAAATATCGTCATGTACGCTGGCTAACCGCGCGACATGCTCAATCTCTTGCTGGGTGGCATTCGGGCAACCCAGCGCGATGTTATTCGCCACGGTGTCAGAAAAAAGGAATGGCGTCTGGCTAACTACCGCCAGGCGGCTACGCCAGCTATCGAGTTGTAACTTCGTCAGAGGAATATCATGAAAGCGAATATCCCCCTCGCTGACGTCGAAATGACGCTGAATGAGCGACAACAGGGTACTTTTGCCGGAACCAGTCGGCCCGCAGATACCCAGCATCTGACCGGGTTTCAGGGCGAAATTGACGTTTTCCAGCGCAGGATGGTCAGTCTGCGGATACATGAACTGGTGAATATTTACATCCAGTTCGCCACGCCCTTCCGGCACGGGTTCGCTACCATCGTTCACCACCGGCGCTTCCGCCAGCATCGCGCGAATACGGCTGTACGCAGCACTACCACGTTCCACAATGTTAAACATCCATGCCAGCGCCAGCATTGGCCAAATCATCAGACCTAAATACATCATAAAACTGGTGAGCTGGCCCAGCGTTAAACTGCCCTGCACCACCATCCAACTACCGCCGCCAATCGCCAGCAAGTTCGCCATACCAATCGCGATATAGATGGTCGGGTCGAAACGAGCATCAATACGCGCCACCCGCATGTTTTTTTTGCCGGTATCTTCGGCATCCGCGGCAAATAACGCCGACTGGCGATCTTCCAGACCAAAGGCTTTGATCATGCGGATACTGGTGAGGCTTTCCTGGGTGCGGTCATTAAGACTGGAAAACGCCGCCTGTGCCAGCTTAAAGCGTTCATGCAAAGCATCGCCGTTGCGCTTAATCATGATCGCCATCACTGGCATCGGTAACAGGGCAAATAAGGTCAACTGCCAGCTAATTTGCGTAGACATCATAATCAACACAGCGCAGCCCATTACCAGTGAATCCACCAGCGTCAGCACCCCTTCTCCGGCGGCAAACACGACGCGATCGACGTCATTAGTCGCACGAGCCATGAGGTCACCCGTGCGATGACGCAGGTAAAACTCAGGATGCTGCCGGCTTAGCTGACGGTAATAATCTTCACGCAGTTCAACAGCCAGTTGATAAGACGCACCAAACAGCAATACGCGCCAGACGTAACGCAGGAGATAAACCACAACGGCAATCAGCACCATGGTGGCGATCCACATCAGGATCTGCCCGGTAGTAAAGTGTTGTTCTGTCACGCCATCGACAACAATACCAACCACTTTTGGTGGAACCAGTTGCAGCATCGCGATAATGACAAGCAAGGCGACAGCCCCGAGATAGCGACGCCATTCCCGACGGAAATACCAGCTTAATTGAGCAAATAATCGCACGCGTTGTGTCCTGACCTGATTCTGGATATTTATTCGATGGGTAAAGAAGTGGTGTATTTAATCTGTTCCATCGCGAAGCTGGAAGTGACGTCCGACAGCCCCGGCACGCTGTTTACCAGACGCTTATAAAACTCGTCGTAGCGTTTCATGTCGGCAACCTGGACGCGCATCAGATAATCGTATTCACCAGCCATGCGCCAGAACCCCAACACTTCTGGCATTTCGGTAACCACCGTGACAAAGCGGCAATACCATTCGCTGCTGTGATGTTGCGTTTTTATCAGCACAAAGGCGGTCAGACCGAGGCCTATTTTTTCCGGATCCAGCAGGGCGACTTTGCCGATAAGGATACCGTCGTCCTCCAGCCGTTTCAGGCGCTTCCAGCAAGGGGTGGTTGTCAGATTAACGGCTTCAGCCAGTGCCTGCAAAGAGAGGGTGCAATCCTGCTGCAGTAAGGCCAGCAGCTTACGGTCAATTTTATCTAACATAGCCCTTCCACAGAGAATTTTTTTCTCTTTTAATTCTATTTTAAAGGTGAAATCGCGACAATTTATTCTGTGCGGTTTAAACACCACGGCACAAAATGACAAATTCAACGCAAAAAAAAACCGGGCAATTGCCCGGTGCTGGAAGGAATCTCGTTATTCGGGGGAATAAGGTAGATGTGGATAGTCCAGCCAGTGCGTCAAATAGTGAGAGACAGCCTGATTTCGGCAATGTCCAATCACCGGTAAATGCGGGAGCTCCGCGCGCAGTTGCGGCATCGCATTGCCCATAATAAATCCGCTACCGACGCTGCCTAACATTTCGCGATCGTTCATCGCATCACCAAAGGCCATGCAATCGCGCAACGATAAACCTAAATGTTGGGTCAGTACCGTCAATGAAGCGCCTTTATTGCAGCCCACCGGCAGCACTTCAAGGCAATCCGTGGCGGAAAAACACAAATGTGCACGCTCGCCTAATGCTTCGTATAGCTGGATCTGCAAACGTGTAAGATCGTCGTGATCGCCACAGAAGCAGATCTTGGTGACGCTGCCGAGTGGCATTTTTTTGACATCGATTATTTGATAACGAAAACCGCTATAGACAAATGCCTGCAACAACGCAGGGATCTCTTTCCCGGTAAACCAACCGTCGTCATTGAAAATATGCATGCTGGCTCGGGTATCCCATTGCTGATACAGCACCAGCTCCGCGACATCCGCAGGTAAATCATCACGATGTAAAAGTTCACCTTCCAGAGAATGCACGCGCGTTCCGTTGCCGGTAATCAAATACGCATCCAGCGATATCGCCCCGAGAATATGCTGCATCTCCAGCGCATGACGCCCCGTGGCAAAAGTGAGGGTAATGTTGCGTTCACGCAGTCGCGCCAAAGTAGAGAGGGTTTTCTCACCTAAATGATGGTCAGGCATCAATAAAGTGCCATCCATATCAAATGCTGCCAGACGAGCCATTTCTTTCTCCACTCTGTGACACGGTTAATGGTGATTGAGTATCACCTGATATATACGGAAGTAATAGTGAATAGTTAAATAATATTGTTCCGGGTTTATATGCGACTGCTCAACCGTCTTAACCAGTATCAACGTCTGTGGCAACCTTCCGCCGGAAAGCCGCAAACCGTCACCGTCAGCGAACTGGCCGAACGCTGTTTTTGCAGCGAACGCCATGTTCGTACGCTGTTGCGTCAGGCACAGGAGGCGGGATGGCTGGAGTGGCAGGCGCAGTCAGGACGCGGAAAGCGCGGACAATTACGCTTTCTGGTCACGCCAGAATCGCTACGCAATGCGATGATGGAAAAGGCACTGGAAACCGGAAAACAGCAAGATGTGCTGGAGCTGGCGCAACTGGCCCCAGGTGAGCTGCGCACTCTGTTACAGCCGTTTATGGGCGGACAATGGCTAAACGATACACCCACGTTGCGTATTCCCT
The DNA here is from genome assembly GCF_022354085.1 of Shigella dysenteriae. NCBI lineage: Bacteria > Pseudomonadati > Pseudomonadota > Gammaproteobacteria > Enterobacterales > Enterobacteriaceae > Shigella > Shigella dysenteriae. The sequence goes on along the minus strand of NZ_CP055055.1, from coordinate 1,194,990 downwards.
ACTATCGCCCGCTCGAACCGCTACAACCGGGCTTTTTGCCCGGCCGTGCCGAGCAGCATCTCGCCGGACAGATATTTTCCGGCCTGACCCGCTTCGATAATAATACCCAGCGCCCGATTGGCGATTTAGCGCATCACTGGGAAACCTCTACTGACGGATTACGCTGGGACTTTTATCTTCGTTCAACCCTACACTGGCATAACGGCGATGCAGTAAAAGCCTCACACTTACACCAGCGATTATTGATGCTGTTACAACTGCCAGCACTGGATCAATTATTTATTAGCGTGAAGCGTATTGAAGTCACCCATCCGCAGTGTCTGACCTTCTTTTTACATCGCCCTGATTACTGGCTTGCACACCGGCTGGCGAGCTATTGCAGCCATCTGGCGCATCCGCAATTCCCACTGATCGGCACGGGTCCTTTTCGCTTAACACAATTCACAGCGGAGCTGGTGCGCCTGGAAAGCCATGATTATTACCATTTACGTCATCCGCTACTTAAAGCGGTTGAGTACTGGATAACTCCGCCGCTTTTCGAAAAAGATTTGGGAACCAGTTGTCGGCATCCCGTGCAAATCACCATCGGCAAACCGGAGGAGCTGCAACGGGTCAGCCAGGTCAGTAGTGGCATCAGTTTAGGTTTTTGCTATTTAACGTTGCGCAAAAGTCCCCGACTCTCCCTCTGGCAGGCGCGAAAAGTGATCTCCATTATTCATCAATCCGGTTTATTACAAACGTTAGAAGTCGGAGAAAACCTGATCACCGCCAGTCATGCATTACTGCCAGGCTGGACTATTCCGCATTGGCAAGTACCGGATGAAGTCAAACTACCGAAAACCTTGACGCTGGTTTATCACCTACCGATAGAACTTCATACCATGGCAGAACGTCTACAGGCGACACTGGCAGCGGAAGGCTGCGAACTCACAATTATTTTTCATAACGCAAAAAACTGGGACGACACGACCCTACTGGCACACGCAGACCTCATGATGGGCGACAGATTAATTGGCGAAGCACCGGAATATACCCTGGAGCAATGGCTGCGTTGCGATCCACTGTGGCCACATGTTTTCGACGCTCCAGCATATGCACATTTGCAATCGACACTGGACGCGGTGCAAGTAATGCCTGATGAGGAAAACCGATTTAATGCCCTGAAAGCGGTTTTTAGCCAGTTAATGGCAGACGCGACGCTGACGCCGCTATTCAACTATCACTATCGCATTAGTGCCCCTCCCGGCGTGAACGGTGTGCGGCTGACACCGCGCGGCTGGTTTGAATTTACCGAAGCCTGGCTTCCCGCGCCGTCGCAATGAATAGCTGGTCCGGGTTAATCGCAGGCGTTACCATAACGCTTTTATTATTCAAGCAGGATTATCTATGAAACGTGCTGTCGTTGTGTTCAGTGGAGGCCAGGATTCCACCACCTGTCTGGTGCAGGCATTACAACAATATGATGAAGTCCATTGCGTGACGTTCGATTACGGTCAGCGCCATCGCGCAGAAATCGACGTGGCACGCGAACTGGCGCTGAAACTGGGGGCACGCGCGCATAAGGTTCTTGATGTAACGCTGCTCAACGAGCTGGCGGTCAGCAGCCTGACGCGTGACAGCATTCCGGTGCCTGATTATGAACCTGAAGCCGATGGCATCCCGAATACGTTTGTCCCAGGGCGTAATATTTTGTTCCTGACGCTGGCGGCAATATATGCGTATCAGGTAAAAGCAGAAGCCGTAATTACTGGCGTCTGCGAAACGGATTTCTCCGGCTACCCGGATTGCCGCGATGAGTTTGTGAAAGCACTAAACCATGCCGTCAGTTTGGGCATGGCGAAAGATATTCGTTTTGAAACGCCGCTGATGTGGATTGATAAAGCGGAAACCTGGGCGCTGGCAGATTATTACGGCAAACTGGATTTAGTCCGTAACGAAACGTTGACCTGCTATAACGGCATTAAAGGCGACGGTTGCGGTCATTGTGCGGCATGTAATTTACGCGCCAACGGTTTGAATCATTATCTGGCCGATAAACCGACGGTGATGGCAGCGATGAAGCAGAAAACCGGGTTGAAGTAATTATTCCGGGTGTCGCCGGATGCGGCTTGAGCATCCGGCACCACAAAACGTTTACTTAACCATCTGCTCCAGCTTTTCGCGCAATTCCCCTTCCAGAGCTAATGCTTTCTGCGTTTTAAGATCAATACAAACAAACGTAATAAGCGCATCCGCTACCACCTGCCCTTCCGGCTCCAGTGTAATGACCTGGCTTAAGATGCCGCTTTTACCGTTTAATTGCTGCAACTGACTGGTAATAGTTAACAGGTCGCTTAATACCGCCGGGCGACGATAGTTAATATTGATATTGACCACGACGAAGGCGATGTTATGGGCCGTCATCCACTGAAAACTCTCACTATTTTCCAACCCATCCCAGCGGGCTTCTTCGAGAAATTCAAGGTAGCGGGCGTTGTTGACGTGCTGGTAAACGTCGAGATGATATCCACGAACTTTGATTTGTGTTTGCATAGCGCAATAACCTTACGTTGTTTTTATAAAAACTGTTATAAGTACAGAGGTCATAACTGGTATGACCTCTTCAGTCTGGCAAAAAATTGCCACTATGCAAATTAATTACAGGGTTAATACCGCCAGATTACGTTCCACCAGCGAATTGCCCATCCCCGGCACCTGCTTTAGGTCCTCCACCGTTTTAAACGGACCGTACTCTTCGCGATAACTGACAATCGCCTGCGCTTTCTTCAGGCCAACGCCATTCATCGCGCGGGCTAGCTCTTCCGCGCTGGCATTATTAATGCTGACCCGGGTGCCTTCTTCGTCACTGGCTTTCGCCGGTACTGCTGCTTTACTTTGTGCTGCAGGAGCTTCCGCTTTGGTTTCTACCGCCGTCGGTTTCGCCACAGAAGCTGCCGCCAGCGCGCTATGAGACATTCCGGCACAGGCCAGGGACAGGGTAATGAGCAGTGCTTTAATTCCGTGTTTCATACTGTTTTCTCCTTGTTTGTTAACAGTGGAATCACCTTAACGGGAGTGAAAACAGTAAACAAATGGCAATGTTCAGAAATGGAAAAGGCCGCGAAAGCGACCTTTTCTTGTTACAGCTGCAAAGCATTTTTTTGCGAGGCGGCTTCAGGATTATTGCTGTTCCAGCGCATCGCCAATTTTGATTTTCGCCTCTTTACGCAGGTTACTCATCAGAGCTTCAAAGACGATTTGTGCGTTGTTCTGGGTGATACCCTGCACCATCGCTTTTTTCTGATCTTCCGGCATTGAACCTTGTTTCACTTCATCCAGCGCCAGCAGAACCACATTACCTTGCATATCGGTCGCCATACCGTAGCTCGGTTTGTCTTTCGCTGGCAGTGGCAGTGCAAACGCCGCCTGGCTAATCGGGTCACGACCGGAACGGCTTAAGGTTTTCGGCTCGCCAAATTTCAGACCGGCAGCCTGCATAGATTCCGCACCTTTGCCGGCTTTCAAATCAACCAGCAGTTTCTCAGCATCCACTTTCGCCTGTTGTTCAGCTTTGTTGTGCTGAACCAGTGCCTTAACTTGTTCCTGAACATCTGCCAACGGTTTCACCGCTTCCGGTTTGTGCTCGCTGATGCGCAGCACGAATGCGCGGTCGCCGTCTACGGTGATGATGTCAGAGTTGATGCCCGGCGCGCCGTTTTCACCTACCAGACCGCCGTTAAAGATAGCGTCGGCAACCGGCTTGAAGTTCAACTCTTCCGGCAGGTTATCTTTGCTGAACCAACCCGTCTGAGTGGCTTTAACGCCGGCAGCTTGCTCTGCACCGGCCAGAGACTCGGTGTCGTTGCTTGCCGCATCGCTCACTTTCTGCTGCAGCGCGTAGTACGCATCGAGGGCTTTTTCGTGTTTCACTTTCGCCGCAATGTCGTCACGTACTTCGTCTAACGATTTCACTTTCGCTGGCTGAATGTCGTCCAGACGTACAATCAGGAAACCGACCGAAGATTTGATGACACCAGACAGTTGGCCTTTTTCTTTCAGACCAGCATTTTTCAGTTCATCCGGGATAGTGGCATCTTCTAACCAACCCATATCGCCGCCGTTACGAGCAGAGATAATATCGGCAGATTTTTCTTTGGCTAATGCAGCAAAATCACCGCCTTTATTCAGCTCATCAAGTACCGCTTTCGCTTCATCTTCAGTTTTGGTCTGGATGATGCTGTAGCGGGTACGCTGCGGCTGGGTGAATTGATCCTGATGCTGGTCGTAGTAGCTCTGGATATCCGCATCGCTAACCGGTTGCTGCATCGTTGCGGCATCCAGCTTGATGTAACTCACGCGGAATTGTTCCGGCGTCATGAAATTGTTTTTGTTTTGTTCGTAGTAGCTGGCAATCTCCTGTTCGGTCACAGGCTGCTTCGCCGCCAGCGCGTTAACATCGATAGTCGCTTCACGTACCACGCGTTGTTGAGCGACCAGTGCCGCCAGCTCGTCGGTTTCACCTTTCAGCATAAAATCGGTACCGGCAACGCCGTTAATCAGCTGTTGGGTAGTGAGCTGGTTACGCAGCGCCTGGGCGTACTGATCGGCGGTCATCCCCATCTGGTTGAGGATACCGTTATAGCGGCTGTTATCAAATTTGCCGTCAACCTGGAAGGCTGGGGTCGCGAAAATCGCCTGTTTAACCTGCTCATCGCTGATACCCAGTTTCAGCTCACGTGCGTACTGATCCAGCAGCGCCTCGTCGATCAGACGATTCAGCACCTGTTGACGCAGGGTTTTCATATAGCCTTCGTTCGCTGCCAGCTCGGAGTATTGATCGCCCAACTGTTGCTGCATGCGATTACGCTCGCTGTTGAAGGCGTTCTCGAATTGCCCACGGCTGATTTCCTGGTCATTCACTTTTGCGGCGTAGTTATTGCCTCCGCCAATCAGGTAACCACTCACGCCGGTCAATATGAACGACACGATAATGATACCGAAAATAATCTTGAGCACGAGACTGTTTGCAGCCGTGCGTAAGCTGTCCATCATGGTGTAACAACACTCCGCTGTAGATGACTGTGTACCTCACGCAACGTATCGATGCGCGCAAAGGCCTATTGTGACAAGAAACGGGGGCAATTGTCAGCCCACAAGACACAGAAAGTCACCGAATACAAATAAAAAAGGCACATCAGTAGATGCGCCCTTGAACTTCGTCACATCCCCACTGGGGACAACGCTTAGTTTACCGCGTCTTTCAGTGCTTTACCTGCACGGAAGCTCGGTACTTTAGCGGCAGCGATGGTGATCTCTTTACCGGTCTGCGGGTTGCGGCCAGTACGGGCAGCACGCTCTTTAACGGCAAAAGTACCAAAACCTACCAGTGCTACATCATCCCCTTCTTTCAGAGATTCAGTTACGGAAGCAATAATAGCATCTAACGCACGGCCAGCCGCAGCTTTAGAGATATCAGCCCCTGCAGCAATCTTGTCGATCAATTGAGATTTATTCACTCTTCTCTTCCTCTTTATAATTTATATCGCACTTGAATCCTTCAAGGTACGAACGCGCAGCAGTTATATCAGGCCAGCCATCCCCTTACAACACCCCTTAATAAGGGCAAGCCCGATCCGCCATCTAACTTAGCGAGACAAAAAAAGGCTGGCAAGCCCGAATTAGCCTGCCAGCCCTGTTTTTATTAGTGCATTTTGCGCGAGGTCACTATTTTGCAGTCACAACCTGCATGCCAGACGGTTCATTTTGCAGCGCCAGAGTCAGAACTTCCTCAATGCGCTTCACAGGATGAATGTCCAGATCGGCAATTACGTTGTCAGGAATCTCTTCCAGATCGCGTTTATTTTCGAACGGAATTAACACTGTTTTAATCCCGCCGCGATGCGCTGCCAGTAGTTTTTCTTTCAAACCACCGATCGGCAGTACCTGCCCACGCAGAGTGATCTCACCGGTCATTGCCACATCGGCACGAACCGGGTTACCGGTCAGGCAAGAAACCAGCGCGGTGCACATAGCAATACCGGCACTCGGACCATCTTTCGGCGTCGCACCTTCCGGTACGTGGACGTGGATGTCACGTTTTTCGTAAAAATCAGGGTTGATCCCCAGTTTTTCCGCACGCGCACGAACCACCGTTAACGCCGCCTGAATAGACTCCTGCATCACTTCGCCGAGCGAACCGGTATAGGTCAGTTTGCCTTTACCCGGAACACATGCGGTTTCAATGGTCAGCAAGTCACCGCCCACTTCAGTCCACGCCAGACCGGTTACCTGACCGACACGGTTTTCGTTATCCGCGCGTCCATAGTCAAAACGCTGAACACCGAGATAGTCATGCAGGTTATCGCCGTTAATTTCGATATGTTTTAATGACTTATCGAGCAGTAACTGCTTAACCGCTTTACGGCACAGTTTGGAGATTTCACGCTCCAGACCACGCACGCCCGCCTCACGGGTGTAGTAACGAATAATGCCGATAATGGCGCTATCGTCGACGGTCAGCTCACCTTTTTTCAGTGCATTACGTTCAATCTGCTTCGGCAGCAGGTGACGTTTGGCGATGTTCAGTTTTTCATCTTCGGTATAACCGGAGAGGCGAATCACTTCCATACGATCCAGCAGCGGTGCCGGAATGTTCATGGAGTTCGACGTCGCGACAAACATCACGTCGCTGAGATCGTAATCCACTTCCAGGTAGTGGTCGCTGAACGCTACGTTCTGCTCTGGATCCAGCACTTCAAGCAGTGCAGAGGCCGGATCGCCTCGCATGTCAGAAGACATTTTGTCGATCTCATCGAGCAGGAACAGCGGGTTTTTCACGCCCACTTTCGCCATTTTCTGGATCAGTTTACCCGGCATAGAACCGATGTAAGTACGGCGGTGACCACGGATTTCCGCTTCATCACGCACGCCGCCCAGCGCCATACGGACATATTTACGACCAGTGGCTTTGGCGATGGACTGACCCAGGGACGTTTTACCTACCCCCGGCGGCCCTACCAGGCAGAGGATCGGTCCCTTGATTTTGTTGACACGGCTTTGAACCGCAAGATACTCAAGGATTCGATCTTTCACGCGCTCCAGACCATAATGGTCGGTATCAAGGATTTCCTGCGCCTGACGCAGGTCTTTTTTGACCTTGCTGCGCGCATTCCACGGTACCTGTACCATCCAGTCGATATAACCACGCACTACGGTCGCTTCTGCCGACATCGGAGACATCATTTTCAGCTTCTGCAGCTCTGCTTCCGCTTTCTCTTTTGCCTCTTTCGGCATTTTCGCCGCGTCGATTTTGCGCTTCAGGGCTTCGTTTTCGTCCGGCGCGTCGTCCATTTCACCGAGTTCTTTCTGAATAGCTTTCATTTGCTCGTTCAGATAGTACTCACGCTGGGATTTCTCCATCTGCTTTTTAACGCGGTTGCGAATGCGTTTCTCAACCTGCAGCAGATCGATTTCCGATTCCATCATTGCCATCAGATATTCCAGACGTTCGTTAACGTCGGACATCTCCAGAACGGACTGTTTGTCAGCCAGTTTCAGCGGCATATGTGCAGCAATGGTATCCGCCAGACGCGCCGGATCGTCGATGCTATTCAGCGACGTCAGCACTTCTGGTGGGATTTTTTTGTTCAGCTTGATGTAGCCTTCGAACTGGCTGATTGCAGTACGCACCAGCACTTCCTGTTCTCGCTCATCAATGGTCGGCGACTCCAGATACTCCGCCTTCGCAGAAAAGTGTTCGCCATTGTCAGAGAGCGCAGAAATACGCGCGCGCTGTAACCCCTCGACCAGCACTTTGACGGTGCCGTCAGGCAGTTTCAGCATCTGCAATATAGAGGCCACGGTCCCGACGGTGAAAAGATCGTTTACACCCGGCTCATCCGTTGAAGCTTCTTTCTGCGCGACCAGCATAATTTTTTTATCATGGTCCATCGCCGCTTCCAGACAACGGATAGATTTTTCCCGCCCGACAAATAAGGGGATGACCATGTGCGGATAAACCACCACATCGCGCAGCGGCAATACGGGGATTTCAATGCGTTCAGAACGCTCAGGATTCATAGAGCTCTCTCTTAGTTTAATTTCCGCCAGGTAATCAGATGACACGACTGTGCTTCACGCCATCTATTAACATGTACGTCAGTATATGGGGATGTTTCCCCCACATTCAACGCCGAGAATAGAGGAAAAATTAAAGGGGAGATAAAATCCCCCCTTTTTGGTTAACTAATTGTATGGGAATGGTTAATTATTCACCAGATGCCTGTTGCGCTTCCGGCTTGCCATAAATCAGCAACGGTTTGCTTTGACCATCAATTACCGACTCGTCGATAACCACTTTTTCGACATCTTCCATGGACGGCAGATCGTACATGGTATCGAGCAGTGCGGCTTCTACGATGGAACGCAGGCCACGGGCACCGGTTTTACGCGCCATCGCTTTCTTAGCGATAGCATCCAGCGCCTCGTCACGGAATTCCAGATCCACGCCTTCCAGATTAAACAGCGCCTGATACTGCTTGGTCAGGGCGTTTTTCGGCTCTTTGAGGATCTGAATCAGAGCTTCTTCGCTCAGTTCATTCAACGTTGCGACAACCGGCAGACGACCAATAAACTCAGGGATAAGACCAAACTTGATCAGATCTTCCGGTTCAACCTGCGCCAGCAGCTCGCCTTCGCTTGCTTTGTCGGACTTCGCTTTTACCGTCGCGCCAAAACCAATGCCGGAGCCGGTTTCTACACGATGGGAAATCACTTTATCCAGACCGGCAAACGCACCGCCACAAATAAACAGGATCTTAGAGGTATCAACCTGCAAGAATTCCTGCTGCGGATGTTTACGCCCACCTTGCGGTGGAACAGCAGCTACCGTACCTTCGATCAGTTTCAACAGTGCCTGCTGTACGCCTTCACCGGAAACGTCACGGGTAATAGACGGGTTGTCTGACTTACGAGAAATCTTGTCGATTTCATCGATGTAGACAATCCCGCGCTGCGCTTTCTGTACGTCGTAATCGCACTTTTGCAACAGCTTCTGAATGATGTTTTCAACGTCTTCGCCCACATAACCGGCTTCGGTCAGCGTGGTTGCGTCGGCCATGGTGAACGGGACGTCCAGCAGGCGCGCCAGCGTTTCAGCCAGCAGCGTTTTACCGGAACCGGTCGGACCGATCAGCAGAATGTTACTTTTGCCCAACTCGACGCCATTGCTAGTATCGCCGTTGCGCAGACGTTTGTAGTGGTTGTATACCGCGACCGCCAGCACTTTTTTCGCCTGTTCCTGGCCGATAACGTAATCGTCCAGGTGGTTACGAATTTCATGCGGCGTCGGTAGCGCACTGCGTTCACGATGCGGTGCAACTTCTTTAATCTCTTCGCGAATGATGTCGTTACATAAATCAACACATTCGTCGCAGATATACACGGATGGACCGGCAATCAGCTTGCGCACTTCATGCTGGCTTTTGCCGCAAAAAGAGCAATACAGCAATTTGCCTGAGCCATCTTTGCGTTTATCTGTCATGGGTCAAAACCTCTTCTTTGTTCTTTGTGCCGCACACGACGACGCAAATGCCATTCTCAGGCGCAAGCCGCTTACAGCGTTGTGCCGCCCTGGATAAGTATAGCGGCACAGTTGCGCCTCTGGCATCAATTACGATGGGTCAGAATCGAATCGACCAGACCGTATTCCACCGCTTCAGGGGCGGAAAGGAAGCGATCGCGCTCGGTATCACGTTCAATCTGTTCTAATGATTGACCCGTATGAAGCGCCATAAGTTCATTCATACGCCCTTTAACTTTCAGAATTTCACGGGCATGAATTTCGATATCGGTCGCCTGGCCCTGGTAGCCGCCCAACGGTTGGTGAATCATCACGCGCGAATTCGGCAGGCAAAAACGTTTACCTTTTGCCCCTGCGGTCAGCAAGAAAGCGCCCATCGAGGCCGCCTGGCCCATACAGATGGTGCTGACATCAGGCTTGATAAACTGCATGGTGTCATAGATAGACATCCCGGCAGTGATCACCCCGCCTGGGGAGTTAATGTACAGATAGATATCTTTTTCTGGGTTTTCTGCTTCCAGGAACAGCATCTGCGCCACAATCAGGTTAGCCATGTGGTCTTCAACCTGGCCAGTCAGAAAAATGACGCGTTCCTTAAGTAGACGAGAATAGATATCAAAAGAGCGCTCACCACGTGAGGTCTGTTCAATGACCATCGGCACCAGCGCCATATGGGGTGCAAAGTTATCTCGTTCGCCGCTGTATGACATTTCCGTCTCCTGGATAAAATTGAAAAAACCTGCTGTACCGATTGTAACCTTATGGACGGATTATCAGCTAGTCCCTGTGTTATGGGTACGGCATCACCATATTTCAAGCATAACAATCTTTTGTTGTTACGCTAACACCGAAAGAGGCTTTTCGCACGGTTCCATGCAAAATTCATGACAAAAAAAGCCCACCACCTGGCGGTGACGGGCCTTTGTGCGAATTTAGCGCGTTATGCTGCGTAAATTACGCCTGCTGGTTCATCAGCTCGTTGAAAGTGGTTTCTTTTTCAGTCACTTTCGCTTTCGCCAGTACAGCTTCAACAGCCTGTTCTTCCAGAGCAACATTGCGCATGTTGTCCATCAGTTCTTTGTTTTTGCTGTAGAACTCGATAACTTCTTTCGGATCTTCGTACGCAGAAGCCATCTCTTCGATCAGGCCTTTCACGCGCTCTTCGTCAGCTTTCAGCTCGTTGGTGCGGATAACTTCGCCCAGCAGCAGGCCAACAACTACGCGGCGTTTAGCCTGTTCTTCGAACAGTTCGCGCGGCAGTTCCAGAGCTTGTTTTTCGTTGCCACCGAAACGCTGTGCAGCCTGACGACGCAGAACGTCGATTTCGCTGTCGATCAGCGCAGCCGGTACGTCGATGTCGTTAGCTTTTACCAGACCTTCGATCGCCTGAGACTTAACGCGGTTACGGATGGCGCTCTTCAGCTCGCGCTCCATGTTTTTACGCACTTCAGCGCGCAGACCTTCTACGGAACCATCTTCAACGCCGAAACGTTTGATGAATTCTGCAGTCAGTTCCGGCAGTTCACGCTCTTCAACTTTCTTCAGGTTGATAGCGAATTTCGCTGCTTTACCTTTCAGGTTTTCTGCGTGGTATTCTTCCGGGAAGGTCACGTCGATGGTGAACTCTTCGCCAGCTTTGTGGCCTTTGATACCGTCTTCAAAGCCCGGGATCATACGACCCTGGCCCATCGCCAGTACGAAATCAGACGCTTTACCGCCTTCGAACTCTTCGCCGTCTACAGAACCGGTGAAGTCGATGGTTACGCGGTCTTCTGCTTCAACAGCGCCGTCTTTTTCTTTCCAGGTCGCCTGCTGTTTACGCAGAGTATCCAGCATGCCGTCAACGTCAGCGTCGGTCACTTCAACGATCGGTTTTTCAACTTCGATCGCTTCCAGACCCTGCAGTTCAACTTCCGGATAAACTTCAAACTCTACAGAGTAGGTGAAGTCTTCACCCAGCTTGTATTCGCCCGGAACATAAGTCGGTGCGCCAGCCGGATTGATTTTTTCTTTAATGATGGCGTCAATGAAGTTACGGCTCATCAGGTCACCCAGAACGTCCTGGCGTACAGACGCGCCATAACGCTGAGCAACGATATTCATTGGCACTTTGCCTTTGCGGAAGCCGTCAATACGTACTTTTTTCGCAACGTTGACCAGCTCGCTTTTAACAGCGGTCTCGATGCTGTCAGCAGCGATAGTAATCGTTACACGGCGGCCAAGGCCTTGAGTGGTTTCAACTGAAACTTGCATCTTGTTACCTCAAAAAATCACAGTGCTCGGTCAACTCTTACCCCGCAAGCACAGGTTGTTGGCTTCGCGGAACCGGGATGTTCTTATAATCAATCACATTCCCTGTTACCAGAATCATCCCGAAAGCATTCAAATAGGACGCGGCATTATAGCGGCATCACTTTTATGAGTCGAGAACGGTTATTGCGCGCTGTCGCGTATTTTTTCACAATTCCCGGGCAATTTTCGTCTGAATGCTGGGCAAAAAGCGCAAAATCCAGACAAAACAAAACGGCCCGCAGGCCGTTTTTCATAAAATCTTTAGCAACATACTGGAAAAGCGCCGACAGTTGCAAATGCGTTTTTACGCGATGCTTCCTGCTCCACGACAGGGAGGAGAGGCAAAGACGGTGTCCTGCAACCCTTCCCACTCCTTAATAGTGTAAGTATGCAGAGCCAGCGCATGAACGGTAGTAGAGAGTTCCTCCGCTAAAGTACTGTAAATCATTCGATGACGATTCAGAAAACGTTCACCCGTAAAACGATCGCTGACCAGCACAACTTTAAAATGGCTTTCAGAGCCGGCTGGGACATTGTGACGATAGCTTTCATCCACTACTTCGAGGAATACGGGTTGGAACGCCGCCCTTAATTTTTCTTCTATCCGCTCACGTATCATCATGAAATATCTCCTCCGACAACGCTGAGATGTCATCCATCCCTTTAAATACTAGCCGCTTTTACCGTTTCCATTGCAGCTTAACAACAAATATTTAGGTTTCGTCCTGGTTTTTCCGTCAAGCGTATGAAGTTTACTGATTTAAAGATTGAAACACAGGCCTCGCATCAGCGTTTCTTTTACCAGGGGCGATTATTTCGTCAACATGATGAATTTACATGCCTTACCTACTTCCCCTCGCCGTTGGCAATGTTATGATGGCGGGAATTTTTACCAAACACGCTTAAGAGTCTCTGAGAGCCCGAACATGTTCAAAAAAATCCTCTTCCCGTTAGTTGCTCTGTTTATGCTTGCAGGATGCGCAAAACCGCCAACAACTATTGAAGTTTCCCCGACGATTACACTGCCACAGCAGGATCCAAGCCTGATGGGCGTCACCGTAAGCATTAATGGTGCCGATCAGCGTACCGATCAGGCGCTGGCAAAAGTCACCCGCGATAATCAAATCGTTACCCTGACCGCCTCCCGCGATCTGCGTTTCCTGCTGCAAGAAGTGCTGGAAAAACAGATGACCGCGCGTGGTTACATGGTTGGTCCGAATGGCCCGGTTAATCTGCAAATCATCGTTAGCCAACTGTATGCTGACGTGTCCCAGGGCAACGTGCGCTACAACATCGCTACCAAAGCGGATATCGCCATCATCGCTACCGCGCAGAATGGCAACAAAATGACCAAAAACTATCGTGCCAGCTACAACGTTGAAGGTGCGTTCCAGGCCTCTAACAAAAATATCGCCGATGCGGTTAACAGTGTGCTGACCGATACCATCGCTGATATGTCTCAGGACACCAGCATTCACGAGTTCATCAAGCAGAACGCGCGTTAATTTCTGCCCTCTGGCCCGGTGCAAGCCGGGCCTGTAGACGCCCATGTCCAGTCAATATTTACGTATTTTTCAACAGCCGCGTTCAGCCATATTGCTGATCCTGGGTTTTGCTTCCGGGCTACCGCTCGCCCTGACATCCGGCACCTTACAGGCCTGGATGACGGTCGAGAATATCGATCTCAAAACCATTGGTTTCTTCTCTCTGGTAGGCCAGGCTTACGTTTTTAAATTCCTCTGGTCACCGCTGATGGACCGCTACACGCCCCCATTTTTTGGGCGGCGGCGCGGTTGGCTGCTCGCCACGCAAATCCTGTTATTAGTCGCCATTGCGGCGATGGGTTTTCTCGAACCAGGCACCCAACTCCGCTGGATGGCGGCGCTGGCGGTGGTGATCGCTTTTTGCTCTGCCTCCCAGGATATTGTCTTCGATGCGTGGAAAACCGATGTGCTCCCGGCAGAAGAACGTGGTGCGGGCGCGGCAATCAGCGTTCTGGGTTACCGTTTAGGGATGCTGGTTTCCGGCGGCCTAGCCCTGTGGCTGGCAGATAAATGGCTGGGCTGGCAGGGCATGTACTGGTTGATGGCGGCGCTGTTGATCCCCTGTATTATCGCGACGTTGCTTGCACCAGAACCAACCGACACCATTCCTGTGCCAAAAACGCTGGAACAAGCGGTTGTTGCACCTCTGCGAGATTTCTTTGGTCGCAATAATGCCTGGCTTATTTTGCTTCTTATCGTGCTGTATAAGCTGGGCGACGCATTCGCCATGAGCCTGACAACCACGTTTTTGATTCGCGGCGTCGGGTTTGATGCGGGTGAAGTAGGCGTGGTAAACAAAACGCTTGGCTTACTAGCGACCATTGTTGGCGCATTGTACGGTGGGATTTTGATGCAGCGCCTGTCTCTGTTCCGGGCACTGCTGATTTTCGGCATTTTACAAGGTGCGTCTAACGCTGGTTACTGGCTGCTGTCGATTACTGATAAGCATCTCTACAGCATGGGCGCAGCCGTCTTTTTCGAAAACCTCTGTGGCGGGATGGGCACATCAGCCTTTGTCGCGCTGTTAATGACGCTATGTAATAAGTCATTTTCCGCTACTCAATTTGCCCTGCTCTCAGCACTTTCTGCTGTAGGGCGAGTTTATGTCGGCCCCGTGGCGGGTTGGTTTGTTGAAGCACACGGCTGGTCGACATTCTATCTATTCTCCGTCGCCGCTGCCGTACCAGGGCTTATTTTGCTGCTGGTTTGCCGCCAGACGCTTGAATATACACGAGTAAATGACAACTTTATCTCCCGTACCGCATATCCGGCAGGTTATGCCTTTGCCATGTGGACACTGGCGGCGGGCGTCAGCCTGTTGGCCGTGTGGTTACTGCTGTTGACGATGGACGCGCTGGATTTGACGCACTTCTCTTTCCTGCCTGCTCTGCTGGAAGTCGGGGTTTTAGTCGCCCTTTCTGGCGTCGTGCTTGGTGGTTTGCTGGATTATCTGGCGCTACGAAAAACGCATCTGACGTAATCTGTAAATATTATTTAGCTGTAGTAATCACTCGCCGTAATTATTACGGCTAAATAAACATCAGCATCGCTTATTAATATTTGTTCTTTTGTGCGGCTTAGCGTTTGGAAATTATTGGCGCCATTTATAAATTCTATTTTTCTTACACGATTCAGCTAATGAGTCTTTATTTTCTCACCACCCAGTTGTCACTCCAATGATAATTATTTGTTAAATAATTGTTTTATTTCGCATTGGTTATACCAATTGCCCGTCCAGACTCCTTCTGCACTCCCCTTTTGTTATAACGCCCTTTTGCAACAGCTTCTTAAAATCAACCTGATATGTTTTGCAACATATGTGACCTGACAGCCAAATCCAAGTAACAGGAATTTAATCATGTTTACAGTAATGTAACCTTCCCGTAAAATGCCCACACACTTTAAACGCCACCAGATCCCGTGGAATTGAGGTCGTTAAATGAGACTCAGGAAATACAATAAAAGTTTGGGATGGTTGTCATTATTTGCAGGCACTGTATTGCTCAGTGGCTGTAATTCTGCGCTGTTAGATCCCAAAGGACAGATTGGTCTGGAGCAACGTTCACTGATACTGACGGCATTTGGCCTGATGTTGATTGTCGTTATTCCCGCAATCTTGATGGCTGTTGGTTTCGCCTGGAAGTACCGTGCGAGCAATAAAGATGCTAAGTACAGCCCGAACTGGTCACACTCCAATAAAGTGGAAGCTGTGGTCTGGACGGTACCTATCTTAATCATCATCTTCCTTGCGGTACTGACCTGGAAAACCACTCACGCTCTTGAGCCTAGCAAGCCGCTGGCACACGACGAGAAGCCCATTACCATCGAAGTGGTTTCCATGGACTGGAAATGGTTCTTCATCTACCCGGAACAGGGCATTGCTACCGTGAATGAAATCGCTTTCCCGGCGAACACTCCGGTGTACTTCAAAGTGACCTCCAACTCCGTGATGAACTCCTTCTTCATTCCGCGTCTGGGTAGCCAGATTTATGCCATGGCCGGTATGCAGACTCGCCTGCATCTGATCGCCAACGAACCCGGCACTTATGACGGTATCTCCGCCAGCTACAGCGGCCCGGGCTTCTCAGGCATGAAGTTCAAAGCTATTGCAACACCGGATCGCGCCGCATTCGACCAGTGGGTCGCAAAAGCGAAGCAGTCGCCGAACACCATGTCTGACATGGCTGCGTTCGAAAAACTGGCCGCGCCTAGCGAATACAACCAGGTGGAATATTTCTCCAACGTGAAACCAGACTTGTTTGCTGATGTGATTAACAAGTTTATGGCTCACGGTAAGAGCATGGACATGACCCAGCCAGAAGGTGAGCACAGTGCACACGAAGGTATGGAAGGCATGGACATGAGCCACGCGGAATCCGCCCATTAAAGGGGTTGAGGAAGAATAAAGATGTTCGGAAAATTATCACTTGATGCAGTCCCGTTCCATGAACCTATCGTCATGGTTACGATCGCTGGCATTATTTTGGGAGGTCTGGCGCTCGTTGGCCTGATCACTTACTTCGGTAAGTGGACCTACCTGTGGAAAGAGTGGCTGACCTCCGTCGACCATAAACGCCTCGGTATCATGTATATCATCGTGGCGATTGTGATGTTGCTGCGTGGTTTTGCTGACGCCATTATGATGCGTAGCCAGCAGGCTCTTGCCTCGGCGGGTGAAGCGGGCTTCCTGCCACCTCACCACTATGATCAGATCTTCACCGCGCACGGCGTGATTATGATCTTCTTCGTGGCGATGCCTTTCGTTATCGGTCTGATGAACCTGGTGGTTCCGCTGCAGATCGGCGCGCGTGACGTTGCGTTCCCGTTCCTCAACAACTTAAGCTTCTGGTTTACCGTTGTTGGTGTGATTCTGGTTAACGTTTCTCTCGGCGTGGGCGAATTTGCGCAGACCGGCTGGCTGGCCTATCCACCGCTATCGGGAATAGAGTACAGTCCGGGAGTCGGTGTCGATTACTGGATATGGAGTCTCCAGCTATCCGGTATAGGTACGACGCTTACCGGTATCAACTTCTTCGTTACCATTCTGAAGATGCGCGCACCGGGCATGACCATGTTCAAGATGCCAGTATTTACCTGGGCATCACTGTGCGCGAACGTACTGATTATTGCTTCCTTCCCAATTCTGACGGTTACCGTCGCGTTGTTGACCCTGGATCGCTATCTGGGCACCCATTTCTTTACCAACGATATGGGTGGCAACATGATGATGTATATCAACCTGATTTGGGCCTGGGGCCACCCGGAAGTTTACATCCTGATCCTGCCTGTTTTCGGTGTGTTCTCCGAAATTGCGGCAACCTTCTCGCGTAAACGTCTGTTTGGTTATACCTCGCTGGTATGGGCAACCGTCTGTATCACCGTGCTGTCGTTCATCGTTTGGCTGCACCACTTCTTTACGATGGGTGCAGGCGCGAACGTAAACGCCTTCTTTGGTATCACCACGATGATTATCGCCATCCCGACCGGGGTGAAGATCTTCAACTGGCTGTTCACCATGTATCAGGGCCGCATCGTGTTCCATTCGGCGATGCTGTGGACCATCGGTTTTATCGTCACCTTCTCGGTGGGCGGTATGACTGGCGTGCTGCTGGCAGTACCGGGCGCGGACTTCGTTCTGCATAACAGCCTGTTCCTGATTGCGCACTTCCATAACGTTATCATCGGCGGCGTAGTCTTCGGCTGCTTCGCAGGGATGACCTACTGGTGGCCTAAAGCGTTCGGTTTCAAACTGAACGAAACCTGGGGTAAACGCGCGTTCTGGTTCTGGATCATCGGCTTCTTCGTTGCCTTTATGCCACTGTACGCGCTGGGCTTCATGGGCATGACCCGTCGTTTGAGCCAGCAGATTGACCCGCAGTTCCACACCATGCTGATGATTGCAGCCAGCGGTGCAGTAATGATTGCGCTGGGTATTCTCTGCCTCGTTATTCAGATGTACGTTTCTATTCGCGACCGCGACCAGAACCGTGACCTGACTGGCGACCCGTGGGGTGGCCGTACGCTGGAGTGGGCAACCTCTTCCCCGCCTCCGTTCTATAACTTTGCCGTTGTGCCGCACGTTCACGAGCGTGATGCATTCTGGGAAATGAAAGAGAAAGGCGAAGCGTATAAAAAGCCTGACCACTATGAAGAAATTCATATGCCGAAAAACAGCGGTGCAGGTATCGTCATTGCAGCTTTCTCCACCATCTTCGGTTTCGCCATGATATGGCATATCTGGTGGCTGGCGATTGTTGGCTTCGCAGGCATGATCATCACCTGGATCGTGAAAAGCTTCGACGAGGACGTGGATTACTACGTGCCGGTGGCAGAAATCGAAAAACTGGAAAACCAGCATTTCGATGAGATTACTAAGGCAGGGCTGAAAAATGGCAACTGATACTTTGACGCACGCGACTGCCCACGCGCACGAACACGGGCACCACGATGCAGGCGGAACCAAAATCTTCGGATTTTGGATCTACCTGATGAGCGACTGCATTCTGTTCTCTATCTTGTTTGCTACCTATGCCGTTCTGGTGAACGGCACCGCAGGCGGCCCGACAGGTAAGGACATTTTCGAACTGCCGTTCGTTCTGGTTGAAACTTTCTTGCTGTTGTTCAGCTCCATCACCTACGGCATGGCGGCTATCGCCATGTACAAAAACAACAAAAGCCAGGTTATCTCCTGGCTGGCGTTGACCTGGTTGTTTGGCGCCGGATTTATCGGGATGGAAATCTATGAATTCCATCACCTGATTGTTAACGGCATGGGCCCGGATCGCAGCGGCTTCCTGTCAGCGTTCTTTGCGCTGGTCGGCACGCACGGTCTGCACGTCACTTCCGGTCTTATCTGGATGGCGGTGCTGATGGTACAAATCGCTCGTCGCGGCCTGACCAGCACTAACCGTACCCGCATCATGTGCCTGAGCCTGTTCTGGCACTTCCTGGATGTGGTTTGGATCTGTGTGTTCACTGTTGTTTATCTGATGGGGGCGATGTAATGAGTCATTCTACCGATCACAGCGGCGCGTCCCATGGCAGCGTAAAAACCTACATGACAGGCTTTATCCTGTCGATCATTCTGACGGTGATTCCGTTCTGGATGGTGATGACAGGGGCTGCCTCTCCGGCCGTAATTCTGGGAACAATCCTGGCAATGGCAGTAGTACAGGTTCTGGTGCATCTGGTGTGCTTCCTGCACATGAATACCAAATCAGATGAAGGCTGGAACATGACGGCGTTTGTCTTCACCGTGCTAATCATCGCTATCCTGGTTGTAGGCTCCATCTGGATTATGTGGAACCTCAACTACAACATGATGATGCACTAAGAGCGGCGGTTATGATGTTTAAGCAATACCTGCAAGTAACGAAACCAGGCATCATCTTTGGCAACCTGATCTCGGTGATTGGGGGATTCCTGCTGGCCTCAAAGGGCAGCATTGATTATCCCCTGTTTATCTACACGCTGGTTGGGGTGTCACTGGTTGTGGCGTCGGGTTGTGTGTTTAACAACTACATCGACAGGGATATCGACAGAAAGATGGAAAGGACGAAGAATCGGGTGCTGGTTAAAGGCCTGATCTCTCCTGCTGTCTCGCTGGTGTACGCCACCTTGCTGGGTATTGCTGGCTTTATGCTGCTGTGGTTTGGCGCGAATCCGCTGGCCTGCTGGCTGGGGGTGATGGGCTTTGTGGTTTATGTCGGCGTTTATAGCCTGTACATGAAACGCCACTCAGTCTACGGCACATTGATTGGTTCGCTCTCCGGCGCTGCGCCGCCGGTGATTGGCTACTGTGCAGTAACCGGCGAGTTCGATAGCGGCGCAGCGATCCTGCTGGCTATCTTCAGCCTGTGGCAGATGCCTCACTCCTATGCCATCGCCATTTTCCGCTTTAAGGATTACCAGGCGGCAAACATTCCGGTATTGCCAGTGGTAAAAGGCATTTCGGTGGCGAAGAATCACATCACGCTGTATATCATCGCCTTTGCCGTTGCCACGCTGATGCTCTCTCTTGGCGGTTACGCTGGATATAAATATCTGGTGGTCGCCGCGGCGGTGAGCGTCTGGTGGTTAGGTATGGCCCTGCGCGGTTATAAAGTTGCTGATGACAGAATCTGGGCGCGCAAGCTGTTCGGCTTCTCTATCATCGCCATCACTGCCCTCTCGGTGATGATGTCCGTTGATTTTATGGTGCCGGACTCGCATACGCTGCTGGCTGCTGTGTGGTAACACAACCTCTCTATTAAAAAGGTGCTACGGCACCTTTTTTCTTAGCATTAGAAACATATCCCTCTCGAAATATTTACTAAAAAATCCGCATGTTTACCCCATTCGTTTGCCGCTTTACACTAGTCGCGAATTTAAAACAGAGGTGGTAATGAACGATTATAAAATGACACCAGGTGAGCGGCGCGCGACCTGGGGTTTAGGGACCGTATTCTCGTTGCGCATGCTGGGCATGTTCATGGTTCTGCCGGTTCTGACCACGTACGGCATGGCTCTGCAAGGTGCCAGCGAAGCATTAATCGGTATTGCCATTGGTATTTATGGTCTGACTCAGGCCGTTTTTCAGATTCCGTTTGGCCTGCTTTCCGACCGCATTGGTCGCAAACCATTAATTGTCGGTGGGCTGGCAGTGTTTGCCGCCGGTAGCGTTATCGCTGCGCTTTCTGACTCCATCTGGGGAATTATTCTGGGCCGGGCGCTACAAGGCTCCGGTGCGATTGCCGCTGCCGTTATGGCGCTGCTTTCCGATCTCACGCGCGAACAAAACCGCACCAAAGCAATGGCGTTTATCGGCGTGAGCTTTGGCATTACCTTTGCCATTGCGATGGTGCTTGGCCCGATCATCACTCACAAACTTGGGCTGCACGCGCTGTTCTGGATGATCGCTATTCTGGCAACAACCGGCATTGCGTTGACCATTTGGGTTGTACCCAACAGTAGCACTCACGTACTTAATCGTGAGTCCGGAATGGTGAAAGGCAGTTTCAGTAAAGTGCTGGCGGAACCGCGGCTGCTAAAACTCAACTTTGGCATTATGTGTCTGCATATTTTGTTAATGTCGACGTTTGTTGCCCTGCCAGGGCAACTGGCTGATGCGGGGTTCCCGGCGGCTGAACACTGGAAGGTCTATCTGGCGACAATGCTAATCGCCTTTGGCTCGGTCGTGCCTTTCATTATCTACGCTGAAGTTAAGCGCAAAATGAAGCAAGTCTTTGTCTTCTGCGTCGGGTTGATCGTGGTTGCGGAAATTGTGTTGTGGAACGCGCAAACGCAGTTCTGGCAACTGGTGGTCGGCGTGCAGCTTTTCTTTGTGGCGTTTAATTTGATGGAAGCCCTCCTGCCCTCACTTATCAGTAAAGAGTCGCCAGCAGGTTACAAAGGTACGGCGATGGGTGTTTACTCCACCAGCCAGTTTCTTGGCGTGGCGATTGGCGGTTCGCTGGGCGGCTGGATTGACGGCATGTTTGACGGCCAAGGCGTATTTCTCGCTGGCGCAATGCTGGCCGCAGTGTGGCTGGCAGTCGCCAGTACCATGAAAGAACCGCCGTATGTCAGCAGCTTACGCATTGAAATCCCGGCGGACATTGCCGCAAACGAGGCGTTAAAAGTGCGTTTGCTGGAAACTGCGGGTGTCAAAGAAGTGTTGATTGCAGAAGAAGAACATTCAGCTTATGTGAAAATCGACAGCAAAGTGACGAATCGCTTTGAGGTTGAGCAGGCAATTCGCCAGGCGTAAAAAAACAGGCGAAATTGCCTGCTGTGCTACGTTTATCAGGCCTACAAAGTTCCTGAATTACAAACCTTTGTAGGCCGAACCAGGCGTTCATGCCGCATCTGACATGAACAAAGCGCAGGTTGTCGCGATTAATCGCGGAAGTTTTTGAACTGGAACGGCTGACCCAGATCGCCACCGCGCACCATCGCCATGACAGCCTGCAAATCATCACGAGATTTGCCCGTCACACGGATCTCATCGCCCTGAATTTGCGCCTGCACTTTCAGTTTGCTGTCTTTGATCATCTTGACGATTTTTTTCTGAGTGGCGCTCTCAATGCCCTGTTTCAGTTTCGCTTCCACAAACCAGGTTTTACCGCTATGAACGATATTTTCCGGTACATCCAGTGAACTGCCTTCAATGCCGCGCTTCAGCAGCTTGGCACGCAAAATATCCAGCAACTGATTGACCTGGAAGTCGGACTCGCTCAACACTTTGATGGTTTTGCTGGCGTCGTTCAGCTCAAATGAGGCTTCAACGTTACGGAAGTCAAAACGGGACTCCACTTCGCGGCTCGCGTTATCGACCGCGTTACGTGCTTCCTGAAGATCAACTTCAGAGACAATATCGAAAGATGGCATCTTTTCCTCTCCCTTCATTTTTGATGCGAAGCATAATACCTGCAAAGTTAAATAACCAACAGTCCTGCACCAGGACGTATCCCTTAATTGTGCATAGTCGCAACAGCATGCACAATTAAGGGATAGCCTTATTGAACACCCGGAGTGGTTGCGGGTGAGGAGGAACAATGAAAATTACCGTATTGGGATGCGGTGCCTTAGGGCAATTATGGCTTACAGCACTTTGTAAACAGGGTCACGAAGTTCAGGGCTGGCTGCGCGTACCGCAACCTTATTGTAGTGTGAATCTGGTTGAGACTGATGGTTCGATATTTAACGAATCGCTGACCGCCAACGATCCCGATTTTCTTGCCACCAGCGATCTGCTCCTGGTGACGCTGAAAGCATGGCAGGTTTCCGATGCCGTCAAAAGCCTCGCGTCCACACTGCCTGTAACCACGCCAATACTGTTAATTCACAACGGCATGGGCACCATCGAAGAGTTGCAAAACATTCAGCAGCCATTACTGATGGGCACCACCACCCATGCCGCCCGCCGCGACGGCAATGTCATTATTCATGTGGCAAACGGTATCACGCATATTGGCCCGGCACGGCAACAGGACGGTGATTACAGCTATCTGGCGGATATTTTGCAGACAGTGTTGCCTGACGTCGCCTGGCATAACAATATTCGCGCCGAGCTGTGGCGCAAGCTGGCAGTCAACTGTGTGATTAATCCACTGACCGCCATCTTCAATTGCCCGAACGGTGAATTACGTCATCATCCGCAAGAAATTATGCAGATATGCGAAGAAGTCGCGGCGGTGATCGAACGCGAAGGGCATCATACTTCAGCAGAAGATTTGCGTGATTACGTGATGCAGGTGATTGATGCCACAGCGGAAAATATCTCGTCGATGTTGCAGGATATCCGCGCGCTGCGCCACACCGAAATCGACTATATCAATGGTTTTCTCTTACGCCGCGCCCGCGCGCATGGGATTGCCGTACCGGAAAACACCCGCCTGTTTGAAATGGTAAAAAGAAAGGAGAGTGAATATGAGCGCATCGGCACTGGTTTGCCTCGCCCCTGGTAGTGAAGAGACTGAAGCCGTCACCACGATCGACCTCATGGTTCGCGGCGGTATCAAAGTCACCACTGCCAGCGTAGCCAGCGATGGCAACCTGGCAATTACCTGCTCGCGCGGCGTGAAGCTGCTGGCGGATGCGCCGCTGGTCGAAGTGGCTGATGGCGAATATGACGTGATCGTACTGCCTGGTGGCATTAAAGGCGCGGAGTGTTTTCGCGATAGTACCCTGCTGGTTGAAACCGTTAAACAGTTCCACCGTTCCGGGCGTATCGTCGCGGCTATTTGCGCCGCGCCAGCCACCGTGCTGGTGCCGCACGATATCTTTCCGATTGGCAATATGACCGGCTTCCCGACGCTGAAAGACAAAATTCCCGCTGAACAATGGCAGGACAAGCGCGTCGTCTGGGATGCACGGGTAAAATTGCTGACCAGCCAGGGGCCGGGTACAGCTATCGACTTTGGTCTGAAAATTATCGACCTGCTGGTTGGGCGCGAGAAAGCCCATGAAGTGGCATCACAACTGGTGATGGCGGCAGGGATTTATAATTATTACGAGTAGTGTCGGATGCGGCAAACGTCGCATCTGACCAGATGCGACGTAAAAACCACAAATTACGGGCGATATACCTTCACATTGTTAAAGCCCTGCTCGCGCAGATAGAGCGCCTGCAGACGGCTCATCACCCCGCGCTCACACCACAGCAGCCAGGTTTTGTTCTGGTCGAGATCGCCAAATTTGGTGCTCAGTTTATAGAACGGCAGAGAAACCACATCAATCCCTTCGACTTTCAGTGGCTTATCTTCCTGTTCATCGACAGAACGGATATCGAGGATCACGTCGTTCGGGCCAAAGCCATTGACGGTTTCCACTTCCACCACTTCCTGCTCGGTCTGCTGGGCGATTTCGCGGATATCAACGTTATTCGCTTCCTCAACCACTTTATCGAGAATACTGAAGTCGAACTTCTCTTCTTCCGCTTCAATCTTCGACTTAACCGCTTTCACCGTCGGGCTTTTGGAGATAACACCGCAATATTCCGGCATCGTGCGAGCAAAGTCTTCGGTGCCAATCTGGCGAGCCAGGTTGATGATGTGCTCTTTGTCGTAAGAGATCAGCGGACGCAGGATCAGCGTATCAGAGACGTTATCAATCAGGCGCAGGTTGGTCAGCGTCTGACTGGACACCTGGCCGAGCGCTTCGCCGGTGACCAGCGCCTGTACGCCGTAACGTTCAGCCACTTTAGACGCGGCACGCACCATCATACGTTTGAGGATAACGCCCATCTGACCGTCGTCGATTTTCTCGAGAATTTCCCCGACGACCGGCTCGAAATTAATAGCGACAAAACGCACGCGGTGGGAGCTGCCAAAGCGGTTCCACAGATAATGTGCCACCTGACGCACGCCAATTTCATGCGCTGCGCCGCCGAGGTTAAAGAAGCAGTAATGCACGCGGCAGCCGCGACGCATCAACATATAACTGGAAACACCGGAGTCGAAACCACCGGAAATGAGCGACAGCACATCTTCCTGGGTGCCGATCGGGAAACCGCCAATACCTTCGTAGCGGCCTTTAATCAGCAGGAGACGATCGTCTTCCACTTCCAGATGGACAGTCACATCCGGATTGGTCAGCTTCACGCGCGCGGATTCAATATGCTGATTTAAACCGCCGCCGACGTAACGTTCCACATCAATCGAGCTAAAATCATGTTTGCCACGGCGCTTCACGCGTACGCAGAAGGTTTTGCCTTCCAGCTGATCGCGATACTGAACCAACGCTTTCTCGAAAATATCGTGCATGTCGGTAAACGGCACGTCTTCGACTTCGAGAATATGGTGGATACCAGGAATACGGGTCAGGGCGTCGCGAATAGTCAGACGCTGGTTTTCATCTTTCGCGCGAACTTCGATGTTATCCCAGTGGCGGACGACAGCGAGCGTTTCATCATAGTGCTTTAAAACGTTACGAATGTTCCCGGTAAGGATTTTTATAAAGCGCAAGCGCACAGATTGGCTTTTGATGGTGATTTCCGGGAACAATTTAATGATAAACTTCATGGCGGCAATGGTTCGTTGGCAAGCCTTAAGCGACTTGTATAGGGAAAAATACAGCAGCCCACACCTGCGGCTGCATCCAGGCGCGGAAGTATACCACTAACATCGCTTTGCTGCGCACATCACCTTACCATTGCGCGTTATTTGCTATTTGCCCTGAGTCCGTTACCATGACGGGGCGAAAAATATTGAGAGTCAGACATTCATTATGCCGAAGAAAAATGAGGCGCCCGCCAGCTTTGAAAAGGCGCTGAGCGAGCTGGAACAGATTGTAACCCGTCTGGAAAGTGGCGACCTGCCGCTGGAAGAGGCGCTGAACGAGTTCGAACGCGGCGTGCAGCTGGCACGTCAGGGGCAGGCCAAATTACAACAAGCCGAACAGCGCGTACAAATTCTGCTGTCTGACAATGAAGACGCCTCTCTAACCCCTTTTACACCGGACAATGAGTAATGGACTTTCCGCAGCAACTCGAAGCCTGCGTTAAGCAGGCCAACCAGGCGCTGAGCCGTTTTATCGCCCCACTGCCCTTTCAGAACACTCCCGTGGTCGAAACCATGCAGTATGGCGCATTATTAGGTGGTAAGCGCCTGCGACCTTTCCTGGTTTATGCCACCGGTCATATGTTCGGCGTTAGCACAAACACGCTGGACGCACCCGCTGCCGCCGTAGAGTGTATCCACGCTTACTCATTAATTCATGATGATTTACCGGCGATGGATGATGACGATCTGCGTCGCGGCTTGCCGACCTGCCATGTGAAGTTTGGCGAAGCGAACGCGATTCTCGCTGGCGATGCTTTACAAACGCTGGCGTTCTCGATTCTAAGCGATGCCGATATGCCGGAAGTGTCGGATCGCGACAGAATTTCGATGATTTCTGAACTGGCGAGCGCCAGCGGTATTGCCGGAATGTGCGGTGGTCAGGCATTAGATTTAGACGCGGAAGGCAAACACGTACCTCTGGACGCGCTTGAGCGTATACATCGTCATAAAACTGGCGCATTGATTCGCGCCGCCGTTCGCCTTGGTGCATTAAGCGCCGGAGATAAAGGGCGTCGTGCTCTGCCAGTACTCGACAAGTACGCAGAGAGCATCGGCCTTGCCTTCCAGGTTCAGGATGACATCCTGGATGTGGTAGGAGATACTGCAACGTTGGGAAAACGCCAGGGTGCCGACCAGCAACTTGGTAAAAGTACCTACCCTGCACTTCTGGGTCTTGAGCAAGCCCGGAAGAAAGCCCGGGATCTGATCGACGATGCCCGCCAGTCGCTGAAAAAACTGGCTGAACAGTCACTCGATACCTCGGCACTGGAAGCGCTAGCGGACTACATCATCCAGCGTAATAAATAAACAATAAGTATTAATAGGCCCCTGATGAGTTTTGATATTGCCAAATACCCGACCCTGGCACTGGTCGACTCCACCCAGGAGTTACGACTGTTGCCGAAAGAGAGTTTACCGAAACTCTGCGACGAACTGCGCCGCTATTTACTCGACAGCGTGAGCCGTTCCAGCGGGCACTTCGCCTCCGGGCTGGGCACGGTCGAACTGACCGTGGCGCTGCACTACGTCTATAACACTCCGTTTGACCAATTGATTTGGGATGTGGGGCATCAGGCTTATCCGCATAAAATTTTGACCGGACGCCGCGACAAAATCGGCACCATCCGTCAGAAAGGTGGTCTGCACCCGTTCCCGTGGCGCGGCGAAAGCGAATATGACGTATTAAGCGTCGGGCATTCATCAACCTCCATCAGTGCCGGAATTGGTATTGCGGTTGCTGCCGAGAAAGAAGGCAAAAATCGCCGCACCGTCTGTGTGATTGGCGATGGCGCGATTACCGCAGGCATGGCGTTTGAAGCGATGAATCACGCGGGCGATATCCGTCCTGATATGCTGGTGGTCCTCAACGACAACGAAATGTCGATTTCCGAAAATGTCGGCGCGCTTAACAACCATCTGGCGCAGCTGCTTTCCGGTAAGCTTTACTCTTCACTGCGCGAAGGCGGGAAAAAAGTTTTCTCTGGCGTGCCACCCATTAAAGAGCTGCTCAAACGTACCGAAGAACATATTAAAGGCATGGTAGTACCTGGCACGTTGTTTGAAGAGCTGGGCTTTAACTACATCGGCCCGGTTGACGGTCACGATGTGCTGGGGCTTATCACCACGCTTAAGAACATGCGCGACCTGAAAGGCCCGCAGTTCCTGCATATCATGACCAAAAAAGGTCGTGGTTATGAACCGGCAGAAAAAGACCCAATCACTTTCCACGCCGTGCCTAAATTTGATCCCTCCAGCGGTTGTTTGCCGAAAAGTAGCGGTGGTTTGCCGAGCTATTCAAAAATCTTTGGCGACTGGTTGTGCGAAACGGCAGCGAAAGATAACAAGCTGATGGCGATTACTCCGGCGATGCGTGAAGGTTCCGGCATGGTCGAGTTTTCACGTAAATTCCCGGATCGCTACTTCGATGTGGCAATTGCCGAGCAACACGCGGTGACCTTTGCCGCCGGTCTGGCGATTGGTGGGTACAAACCCATTGTCGCGATTTACTCCACTTTCCTGCAACGCGCCTATGATCAGGTGTTGCATGACGTGGCGATTCAAAAGCTTCCGGTCCTGTTCGCCATCGACCGTGCGGGCATTGTTGGTGCTGACGGTCAAACCCATCAGGGCGCTTTTGATCTCTCTTACCTGCGCTGCATACCGGAAATGGTCATTATGACTCCGAGCGATGAAAACGAATGTCGCCTGATGCTCTATACCGGCTATCACTATAACGATGGCCCGTCCGCGGTGCGCTACCCGCGCGGCAACGCGGTTGGCGTGGAACTGACGCCGCTGGAAAAACTACCAATTGGCAAAAGCATTGTGAAGCGTCGTGGCGAGAAACTGGCGATCCTTAACTTTGGTACGCTGATGCCAGAAGCGGCGAAAGTCGCCGAATCGCTGAACGCTACGCTGGTCGATATGCGTTTTGTGAAACCGCTTGATGAAGCGTTAATTCTGGAAATGGCCGCCAGCCATGAAGCGCTGGTCACCGTAGAAGAAAACGCCATTATGGGCGGCGCAGGTAGCGGAGTGAACGAAGTGCTGATGGCCCATCGTAAACCAGTACCCGTGCTGAACATTGGTCTGCCGGACTTCTTTATTCCGCAAGGAACTCAGGAAGAAATGCGCGCCGAACTCGGCCTCGATGCCGCCGGTATGGAAGCCAAAATCAAGGCCTGGCTGGCATAATCCCTACTCCACTCCTGCTATGCTTAAGAAATTATTCATGGCAGGAGTGGCAGCATGCAATACAACCCCTTAGGAAAAACTGACCTTCGCGTTTCCCGACTTTGCCTCGGCTGTATGACCTTTGGCGAGCCAGATCGCGGTAATCACGCATGGACACTGCCGGAAGAGAGCAGCCGTCCCATAATTAAACGCGCGCTGGAAGGCGGCATAAATTTCTTTGATACCGCCAACAGTTATTCTGACGGCAGCAGCGAAGAGATCGTCGGTCGCGCACTGCGGGACTTCGCCCGTCGTGAAGACGTGGTCGTTGCGACCAAAGTGTTCCATCGCGTTGGTGATTTACCGGAAGGATTATCCCGTGCGCAAATTTTGCGCTCTATCGACGACAGCCTGCGACGTCTCGGCATGGATTATGTCGATATCCTGCAAATTCATCGCTGGGATTACAACACGCCGATCGAAGAGACGCTGGAAGCCCTCAACGACGTGGTAAAAGCCGGGAAAGCGCGTTATATCGGCGCGTCATCCATGCACGCTTCGCAGTTTGCTCAGGCACTGGAACTACAAAAACAGCACGGCTGGGCGCAGTTTGTCAGTATGCAGGATCACTACAATCTGATTTATCGCGAAGAAGAGCGCGAGATGCTGCCGCTGTGTTATCAGGAAGGCGTGGCGGTCATTCCGTGGAGTCCGCTGGCGCGGGGGCGACTGACGCGTCCGTGGGGAGAAACCACCGCACGGCTGGTGTCTGATGAGGTGGGGAAAAATCTCTATAAAGAAAGCGATGAAAATGACGCGCAGATCGCAGAGCGGTTAACGGGCGTCAGTGAAGAACTCGGTGCAACACGAGCACAAGTTGCGCTGGCCTGGTTGTTGAGTAAACCGGGCATTGCCGCACCGATTATCGGTACATCGCGGGAAGAACAGCTTGATGAGCTGCTGAACGCGGTGGATATCACGTTGAAGCCGGAACAGATTGCTGAACTGGAAACGCCGTATAAACCGCATCCGGTCGTAGGATTTAAGTAAATTTCGCTTTTCACCCATTTTATCTGCTGAATTCCCCATCGTCTGCGATGATGGGGACAAGGTACGTCCCATCACCTTCTGTAACCATAATCCACCTCTGCAAGAGAAATTCTTCGTGAATGAGTTTGCAGCTATTCATCGTCTTCATCCCTTTGAGCGATTTTTGATAGTTTCTCCAAGTAATATCCCCTAAAACTGTCTTATTTAGTCAACGTAAGAGGATTACAATCATGATGAAAACCATCACCAAACAACCGATCCTGTTTACTGATGTACCGGTTGCAGATTTAAGAAACTCAATGAAGCAAGATTTAAATCAAAATCTTATTGAAAGGCTATGGAACAAAATTCGTGATTTTTTTCTGGACAGTGATAAACAAAAGGCATTTAAATCGATTCATAAATACATCAATACATTGTCAGTTCTAAATTATAATTCAGCGTTAAATCCAGATCCCAATTTTAATATAGATGCATCGTCAGATTTAGACTCATATTTAAACCTGAAATTTGATAACCTCTCGCCCAAACAAAAGCAGACCACGCTTTGTTGTTTCTGGAATAAAATTGCATCCTCATTGCCAGAGCCATACAACAGCACCATCAAACATAACATTATTTTTTATAAAGTCGGAGAAAATCTGATGATGCGTGGAACTATCTCTATTGTTAACGAGGTAGTAAAGACTTATTCACTCCCAATAGAAAAGGATGACAATGGATATTACGATTTCAGCGGTCTATATCTAGCACACAGCAATATTTCCGGTAAAGATCCCAATAAAGATCCCGATATAGATTTCGGTATAGATCTGGGAAACTGTAACTGCTCAAATGTCAACTTCGAACATACTTATTTTGATAGCGTCAAGTTTACAAATACGAATTGTACAAATGCGAATTTTAACAGTTGTAGATTTATCAAATGCGATCTAACAAATATGAATTGCACTGGCGCAATTCTTGATAATGCGGTGATATATGGTAAAGAAAAAGAACCTGAGATGCAATATCCAGAAGCAGATCAAATAATACAAAGGATAACTTATCAGAAATCACATGGGAATGAAACGAAAGGGATGATTCTAACTAACTGCTCCTGTGTTAAAACCACTTTTAATTGGGCAGATTTATCAGAAAGTGATTGCCAATATGTGGACTTTAGCGAGGCTAATCTTTCAAACACTATTCTTCCTGACATCGTCAGGATGAAAGGCACGAAACTTTACCGTACCGACCTTTTTAATCCGATATTAAAAACAGAAGCAGAATCAACAGAAGAAAAAGACATTAGCCCATTAGCAAAAATTATTCTTGACTATATTGAATCAGATAAAAACCCTGAGTCATTAAACTTTGAAGAAAAATCAACAGTTATTAAAATAAAACAAGATATCTATAATTTTATTTTCTACAATCAGCATTTAAAGAAAATATTCAATCGCGCAATGAATCTTCAAGGAAAAATAAGCAGGAAAAAGTATAATGAATTTTTTAAATATATACAAGCAGAAGCCAAACAATATTTCAAAGACCAGTATAAACTAACAAAAAATGATTATTTGAAGAAAGTACCTTTAACTGCACAATTAATTGCAAAATACAAAATGGATGATCAATTGGACCAACTTTTGGTTACCCGTGAAATTCAAGATGAAATAAAATCAAAGATTCAAGACAAAATAGATGAACTTTCTAAAAATTTATTCAACACTATGACCGAAACCATTGAGAATAATTTTGATGATATTTTTCGTCAACAGTCAGAGAATATGAGCAATTATTATGAGTTCATCGACTGACGATATTTCAGTGTCATTGAATTATGAGTGACAAAGATACACCTTGAAATATCGCCGCATAGTATATTCGGCGATGTCGGGTTTTACTTTAACAGAGTGCCCCAAAATTGGGGCACTGTTCATTTATAAATCAAACCGGGTGGTCTGGAATCGCCTACACCTCCCGGTCAATGGCATTCAAAGAATACCCAGCGGCCAGTGATGACCGATAAAGTACAGGATGCCTGCGGAAATCACCCCGGCGACAATATCATCGATCATGATCCCCATGCCGCCATGTACATTGCGATCAAACCAGCGGATCGGCCACGGCTTCCACATATCCAGAATACGGAAAATCACAAACCCGGCGGCGACCCACTGCCAGTCATTGGTCGGCAGCGCCATCAGGGTGATCCACATGCCAATAAACTCATCCCAGACGATGCTACCGTGATCGTGCACACCCATGTCTTTCGCCGTTTGATGACAAAGATAGACGCCGATACAGATCCCCAACATCACCACCAGCGAGTAGAGCTGCCAGGGCAAAAAGGTCATCAGATACCAGAACGGAATCGCCGCCAGCGATCCCATCGTGCCAGGAACGATTGGGCTTAATCCACTTCCGAATCCGACAGCAAGCAGATGCCACGGATTACTCATCTTCAGGCGACTTTTCGCGACATCTTTATGGCGTGGCAAAATGGTCATATCCTTTCCAGTCTAACGTGACAGGTTCGCCGTCACGAATAAAACAAAGCCCTTCGATATCGGCGGTCATTTGCCCGATACAGGTAAACGGTACGCCCAGATGACCGAGAGCCACATCCAGCGCGCCACGGTTCAGTTCCGGCACCGTGAAACACAACTCGTAATCTTCACCGCCAGAGAGCGCCCAGCGCAGCGCCTGTTCCGGTACAACATGGCGAGAAAGCGCATCAGAAAACGGCAGCAATGCCAGGTCAATACGTGCGCCGCAGTCGCTGGCTTTCACGATATGCCCGAGATCGGAAATCAGACCGTCAGAGAGATCGATAGCTGAATTTGCCAGATCGCGCAGTGACTGCCCCTGTAAAATACGCGGCGATGGACGGAGATGACGTTTGATCAAGTAGTCCGCATCTTTAGCATCGGCAACCTGCAAACGGTTTTGCAAAATCGCCAGCCCGGCGGCGCTATCGCCCGGTGTACCGGTCACATAGATCCAGTCACCCGGTTTCGCCCCAGAGCGCGTTAAGGCTCGTCCCATCGGAACAAAGCCGTGGATACCCAACGTCATTGATAATGGCCCACGCGTGGTATCGCCGCCAATGAGTTGCATATCGTAATAATTGAGAAGATCAAACAAACTGTCGCTGAAGGACTCAAGCCACGCTTCGTCTACGTCCGGTAAGGTTAATGCCAGCGTCAGCCAGGCCGGATCGGCCCCCATCGCTGCCAGATCGCTTAGGTTCACCGCCAGTGCTTTACAAGCCAGATCAGCAGGATCGATATCAGGGAGGAAATGGTTGCCCGCCACCAGCGTATCAGTGCTGATCGCCAGGGTCTGTTTCTCGGGGATATTGAGAAGAGCGCAATCGTCGCCGATGCCCAGTTCGACATCAAGACGAGAACTTCTTACACGGTCAAAATAACGGGCAATCAGGGAGAACTCGCCACATGCCATACGTTATGCCTCAGCAGGTAAAAAAGAAAAGGCCGGCGATCGCGGAACAGTCTTCCGTGAATCTACCGGCCTGGATATCACTTTTTGTTAGGGCGAATCACAGGTGCTGCTTTATCGAGTACGCCGTTGACGAACTTATGGCTGTCTTCTGCGCCGAACGATTTCGCCAGTTCGATCGCTTCGTTAATGGCCACTTTGTATGGCACATCGCTACGTTTAGACAGTTCGTACAGCGCAATGCGCAGTACTGCTTTTTCTACCTGTCCCAGTTCTTCCAGCAGGCGGGACAGGTATGGCTTCATCAGTCCGTCGAGGTATGCGGTATTAGTCGCCACCCCGGCCAGCAGCTCACGGAAGTACAGGACGTCAACGTCTTTTACATCCTGTTCAGCCAGGAACTGGTATTCAACATCAGCGATGTCGTTCTGGGACAACTGCCAGGAGTAGAGCGCCTGGACGGCACACTCACGAGCGCGGCGACGAGCAGCAGGTTTCACGGATTTCCCCTTACTAATTTCAGGCCTTGATGGCTTTCAATACATTAATCATTTCAAGCGCGGTCAGTGCAGCTTCTGCACCTTTGTTGCCAGCTTTGGTGCCAGCACGTTCGATCGCTTGTTCAATGCTTTCAGTGGTCAGAACCCCAAAAGCAACCGGAATTTCGCTGTCCTGGGCAACATGCGCCAGGCCGTTGCTTGCACCACCAGCGACATATTCAAAATGGGCAGTGCCACCACGAATAACCGTACCCAGCGCAATCACCGCGTCGTATTTACCGGTTTTAGCCAGTGCACCCGCCGCCAGCGGCAGCTCATAGGCACCAGGCACCCAAACAACGGTAATGTTTTCATCTTTTACCTGACCGATACGTTTCAGTGCATCAATTGCACCTTCCAGCAGGCTGTCATTGATAAAGTTGTTGAAACGCGCGATGGTGATGGCGACGCGAGCGTCCGGGGTAGCAACGTTAGCTTCAATAATGTTCATTTTCTTCCTTCGGGTTCGAGTATGGCCCCGCAGGGGGGCGGATTTTAGCATAATATTTCGTGCGCTGCTTCCCTTTCGAGCCGGGAGATCATGCACCCACTAAATGCAGGCAAACATCCGGGCCTACATGACGTATCTCTTTGAATTTAAATTGGGGGGCGTCAGCTAATTTCTCAAGCCCTGGCAGTGTGCATAATCCACGGGCGTCGCTGCCTAATAGTTTAGGTGCGATATAGACAATCAGCTCATCGACTAAACCCGCCTGCAGCAATGCGCCAGCGAGCGTTGGCCCCGCTTCCACCCAGATGCTGTTAATCTGCTGTTTACCCAGTTGCATCATCAGTACAACCAGATCCAGATGACCTTTATGCTCTGGAATCAGCAAGGTACGCACCGTTTCCGGCCACTCACGAGAATCTTCCTGCGTACGCGCGAACCAGGTTTCGCCGGGCTGCTGCACAATGTGATGTTCCGGCGTCACGCGATTTTGGCTATCAATCACAATACGTACCGGCTGACGGAGATTTTGTTGCGGATAGAGCGCCTGAGTTTGTTCATCCAGTTCAGACCAACGCACCGTTAAGGCAGGATCATCCGCCAGCACCGTAGCGCTGCTGGTTAAAATGGCATGACTTTGTGCGCGCAGTCGTTGTACGTCGCGCCGCGCCTGAGGCGAAGTGATCCACTGGCTTTCGCCGCTCGCCATCGCCGTGCGGCCATCAAGCGATGCGCCAAGTTTTAACTGAATATAAGGAAAGCCGGTGCGCATCCGCTTGAGAAAGCCTTTATTCAATTGCTCGGCTTCACTCATCATCAGCCCGTGGCTGACGTCAATGCCAGCCTGTTGCAAACGGTAAAGTCCACGCCCAGCGACCTGCGGGTTCGGGTCCTGCATCGCAGCGACCACGCGCGCTACGCCAGCGGCGATGAGTGCGTCACAGCACGGTGGCGTACGACCATGATGGCTACAGGGTTCGAGTGTGACATAAGCGGTCGCACCTTTGGCTTTTTCACCCGCCATACGCAACGCGTGTACTTCGGCATGTGGTTCACCCGCTCGTTGGTGGTAACCTTCACCGACAATTTCGCCATCTTTGACAATGACGCACCCGACATTCGGGTTGGGGTGGGTGGTAAAACGTCCTCGTTGCGCCAGCTTTAGCGCCCGCGCCATGTAATACTCGTCCTGCACGGCTTAGTCCTCCAGGCGCGCGATCTCTTCGCCAAATTCTTTGATATCTTCGAAACTGCGGTAGACAGAGGCAAAACGGATATAGGCGACTTTATCGAGCTTTTTCAATTGCTCCATCACCAGATTGCCAATCATCTTGCTCGGCACTTCGCGCTCACCGGTGGCGCGCAGCTGCGATTTAATATGATTGATTGCCATTTCGACGTCATCGGAACTCACCGGACGTTTTTCCAGCGCCCGCAGCATTCCGCTACGTAATTTTTCTTCATTAAACGGTTCACGCACGTCGTTGCTTTTTACAACACGCGGCATAACCAGCTCCGCCACTTCAAAGGTGGTGAAACGTTCATTACACACCAGACACTGCCGACGGCGGCGTACGGATGAACCCTCGCCCACGAGACGAGAGTCAATTACCTTAGTGTCCACGGCGAAACAGAATGGGCAATGCATACGGCGTCCTGACCAGGTGGTTAACAGAAATCTATTTTACCCTGAACTGACGATACAACAAAGGCGCAACGCTTTTGAGATAAAGGATCGATGCTTTCGCTGCTTTTACCCTCTACCATTA
The DNA here is from genome assembly GCF_022354085.1 of Shigella dysenteriae. Lineage (NCBI taxonomy): Bacteria > Pseudomonadati > Pseudomonadota > Gammaproteobacteria > Enterobacterales > Enterobacteriaceae > Shigella > Shigella dysenteriae. Next base: position 1,159,127 of record NZ_CP055055.1, on the reverse strand, counting down.
GGCTAATTGCGACGAGAAAGGGACGACCTATGAATACTAACGTTTTTCGACTGCTCCTGCTGGGAAGCCTGTTCAGCCTTAGCGCCTGTGTGCAGCAAAGCGAAGTGCGACAGATGAAACACAGCGTCAGCACGCTGAACCAGGAGATGACGCAACTCAATCAAGAAACAGTCAAAATCACTCAGCAAAACAGGCTGAATGCAAAATCCAGCAGTGGGGTTTACCTTCTGCCTGGAGCGAAAACACCGGCAAGACTGGAAAGCCAGATCGGTACTTTACGTATGTCGCTGGTGAATATTACGCCTGATACAGATGGCACCACCCTGACGCTACGTATTCAGGGCGAGTCGAATGATCCCTTGCCCGCATTCAGCGGAACTGTTGAATATGGGCAAATTCAGGGAACAATAGACAACTTTCAGGAAATCAATGTGCAGAATCAATTGATTAATGCCCCTGCCAGCGTCCTCGCCCCCAGCGATGTTGATATTCCGTTACAGTTAAAGGGGATTTCTGTGGATCAGTTAGACTTTGTACGTATCCACGACATTCAACCTGTTATGCAGTAAACGTATTGCGGGGCAATTTTGTGCGTCCCGCAACATCTTTCCCCGTCATTTTGTTACTCCGCTTACATCACCCAGATTGATAGTAAAAGTTTGCAACAAGGGTGAAAGTCAGTACAATCCCTGCCCGAATGTGTGTAAACGTGAACGCAATCGATTACGTAAATGATAGAACTGTGAAACGAAACATATTTTTGTGAGCAATGATTTTTATAATAGGCTCCTCTGTATACGAAATATTTAGAAACGCAATTTGCGCCTTTTTCACTCCCGCAAGGGATTTTCAAACAGTGGCATACATATGAAAAAAACATTACTGGCAGCCGGTGCGGTACTGGCGCTCTCTTCGTCTTTTACTGTCAACGCAGCTGAAAACGACAAACCGCAGTATCTTTCCGACTGGTGGCACCAGAGCGTTAACGTTGTCGGAAGCTATCACACCCGTTTCGGACCGCAGATCCGCAACGATACCTACCTTGAGTACGAAGCATTCGCTAAAAAAGACTGGTTCGACTTCTATGGTTATGCGGATGCGCCGGTATTCTTCGGCGGTAACTCCGATGCAAAAGGTATCTGGAACCACGGTTCTCCGCTGTTTATGGAAATCGAACCACGTTTCTCCATCGACAAGCTGACCAATACTGACCTTAGCTTCGGTCCGTTCAAAGAGTGGTACTTCGCGAACAACTACATTTACGACATGGGTCGTAATAAAGATGGTCGCCAGAGCACCTGGTACATGGGTCTGGGTACCGATATCGACACTGGCCTGCCGATGAGCCTGTCCATGAACGTCTATGCGAAATACCAGTGGCAGAACTATGGCGCAGCGAACGAAAACGAGTGGGACGGTTACCGTTTCAAAATTAAATACTTTGTGCCGATTACCGATCTGTGGGGCGGTCAGCTGAGCTACATCGGCTTCACCAACTTCGACTGGGGTTCCGATTTAGGGGATGACAGCGGTAACGCAATCAACGGTATTAAGACCCGTACTAATAACTCTATCGCTTCCAGCCATATTCTGGCTCTGAACTACGATCACTGGCACTACTCTGTCGTAGCTCGTTACTGGCACGACGGTGGGCAGTGGAACGACGATGCAGAACTGAACTTCGGCAACGGCAACTTCAACGTTCGCTCTACCGGCTGGGGTGGTTACCTGGTAGTAGGTTACAACTTCTGATTATGAAAATGCCGGGATTTATTCCCGGCATTTCAGATTGTTAACAACGTGCGCTTTGTTCATGCCGGATGCGGCGTAAACGCTTTGTCCGGCCCACAAAAGCACGTAAATTCAATATATTGCTGAAATAACGTAGGCCTGATAAGCGTAGCGCATCAGGCATTTTTACGTTTTAATCACTTCTTCTTGTTCATCATCGCTTTCAGGTCAGCGAATGGGTTGTACTTCGCTTCACCGACATCTTTCTGCGCATCTTCCCCTGCGATAACGGTCGTACCATACTGATCCGCTTCGGTATATTTCGAATGCTCATGATCGTGGCAATAGAGACAAAGCAATTCCCAGTTACTGCCATCTTCCGGGTTATTGGTATGGTCGTGATCAATGTGGTGAACGGTAAGTTCACGCATGTTGGAATAAACAAACTCGCGGGAACAGCGACCGCAGACCCACGGATAGATTTTTAATGCTTTTTCGCGATAGCCGCTTTCTAACCGCGCATAGTTTTTTGGGATGATAGCCATGAAAAGTTACCTGGATGAAATGTAGGGTTACGCGCAGTTTCCCAAGATGCGGGGATTTTCGCAATCTCCATACATCAAAAAAAATCCCGATCTTCTGACCGGGATTTTCAACATCAACGGGAACTTGATTACGGCAGAATTGACGGCTGATCCGCCCCTTCTTTTTCCACTTTCTGCTGCAACATGTGTTCGCGCTTCATACCCAGTTTCAGAGCCAACGCAGATGCCACATAGATGGAAGATGCAGTACCGATGGAAACACCGATAAGCATGGTCAGCGAGAAGCCTTCCAGTACCGGACCACCGAAGAGATACAGCATCAGGATAACCATCAAGGTAGTACCGGATGTGATCAAGGTACGGTGCAGCGTCTGGGTCAAGGACACGTTAAAGATTTCGTAAGGCGTACCGCGACGGATCTTGCGGAAGTTTTCACGAATTCGGTCCGATACCACGATACTGTCGTTAAGCGAGTAACCGATAACCGACATCAACGATGCCACAATGGTCAGGTCAATCTCGATATGGAATAACGACAAAATACCCAGCGTAATGATAACGTCGTGCGCCAGCGCAATAACCACCCCTGCCGCCAGTCGCCACTCAAAGCGGAAACCTACGTACACGAGGATAGACAGCAGCGCTGCCATCAACGCCATCGCACCGGTTTGCGCAAGGTCTGCCCCCACGCTCGGACCGACGAACTCAATACGCTTCACTGCTGCATTCTGATTGGTGGATTCGTTAATCACCTTCAGAACCTGGCTGCCCAGCACCTGACCGCCGGTTTCGCCTTCAGCAGGCGGCATACGGACCATGATGTCGTGGCTGCTACCAAAGTTTTGCAGCATTGGCTCTTCAAAACCGGCTTTTTGCAATGCATCACGCATTACGTCAATTTCAGCCGGTTTTTCGAGCGTAATTTCGATAACCGTACCACCGGTGAAATCCAGCCCCCAGTTAAAGCCGCGCACGCCCATAATAACGATAGCAGCGATTAACAGCAGACCAGAGATGCCGAAAGCCCAGTAGTCCCAGCGCATAAAGTCATAGACTTTACGGCCGTGGTTTAGTTGTTCAACAGTATATTCCTGTGCCACATCGCACTCCTCAGATTGACAGCTTCTTGACGCGCTTGCCGCCATATAGCAGGTTTACGATGGCACGCGTACCGACAATCGCGGTAAACATCGACGTCGCCACACCGATACCGGTAGTAATCGCGAACCCTTTAATTGCCCCGGTACCCACTGCGTACAGGATGATGACTTTAATCAGCGTGGTGATGTTCGCATCGAAGATAGAACTGAATGCGCCACGATAACCTTCATCAATTGCCTGTTGAACAGTACGTCCGTTGCTCAACTCTTCTTTAATACGTTCGTTGATCAGTACGTTCGCATCGACCGCTACCGCAAGGGTTAAGACGATACCCGCGATACCTGGCATACTCAGTGTTGCGCCTGGCAACAGCGACATAATACCGACGATCAAGATCAAGTTGGCAATCAGAGCACTGGTCGCAATCAGACCAAACTTCTTATAGAAGATGATCATGAACAGAATAGAAACCAGCAGACCGGCAAGGCAAGCCTCCAGCCCCTGCTCAATGTTCTGCATACCCAGGGTCGGGCCAATTGTACGTTCTTCAACAATCTGAATCGGCGCGATCAACGCACCGGCACGCAGCAGCAGTGACAGCTGACGGGCTTCGTTCGGGTTGTTGATGCCGGTGATACGGAAGCTGTTACCCAGACGAGACTGGATGTTGGCGATGTTAATCACCTCTTCCTGTTTCACCAGAACCGCACGACCATTTGCATCTTTCTTACCGCTGTCTTTGTACTCCACAAACAGGGTTGCCATCGGTTTGCCGATGTTGTCCTTGGTGAAGTTAGACATAATGTTGCCACCAGCGCTATCGAGCGAGATGTTAACCTGCGGCTGGTTGTATTCGTCCTGGCTGGAAGTGGAGTCGGTGATATGGTCACCGGTCAGAATTACGCGTTTGTACAGCACAACCGGCTGACCTTCGCGGGTCTGTTTCACTTCAGAGTCGCCCGGTACGCGACCGGATGCCGCAGCGGCCTGATCAACGTTGGTGTTTACCAGACGGAATTCCAGCGTTGCCGTCGCACCCAGAATCTCTTTCGCACGCGCAGTGTCCTGAATACCTGGCAGTTCAACAACGATACGGTCAGCACCCTGACGCTGAACCACCGGCTCCGCCACGCCAAGTTGGTTTACACGGTTACGCAGGATATTGATGTTCTGCTGCACCGCATATTCACGCGCTTCACTCAGACGAGCATCGCTCATTACCGCACGCAGCTGGTTGCTGCCCTGGCTGCTAATCACCAGGTCCGGATGGCGCTTGCTCAGATACGCAATGGCTTCATCACGAGCTTTAGCATCGCGGAAAGTAATGCTCAGGCCGTAGTTGTTTTCTTTACGAACGGTGGTATACGGGATGCCTTTTTCGCGCAGGTCGCTGCGCAGGCTATCGATATTTTGTTCCTGGAGTTTGCCAAGCGCGGTGTCCATATCCACTTCCATCAGGAAGTGAACGCCGCCACGCAGGTCAAGGCCGAGCTTCATCGGCTCAGCGTGAATAGCTGCCAGCCAGCGCGGCGTTGCCGGGGCAAGGTTAAGCGCCACGACGTATTTGTCACCCATAACGCCCATTAATGCTTCACGAGCGCGCAGCTGGGTGTCAGTGGAGTCGAAGCGCGCAAGAATAGCGCCCTCTTCCAGTGCCACAGACTTAGCAGTTATTTTTTCTTCTTGTAACGTTTTCTGGACCTGGATCAGCGTTTGCTCACTGGCGGCGACTCCGCGCGCACCAGTGATCTGAACAGCCGGATCCTCACCAAACAGGTTGGGAAGCGCATACAGCAGACCGATGACAATCACCACGATCAGCATGACGTACTTCCACAAAGGATAACGGTTTAACACGGCAATTCCCTTAGGGAAAAATTTTAATTACAGCGCCTTCATGGTGCCTTTCGGCAGGACGGCAGCTACGAAGTCACGTTTAATAACTACTTCAGTGGTGTCATTCAGCGCGATAGCAATGTAGCCGTTTTCCGCTACTTTGGTTACACGACCGACCAGGCCACCGTTCGTCAGAACTTCATCACCTTTGGCAATGGAGTCCATCAGCTTTTTGTGTTCTTTAGTGCGCTTCTGCTGTGGACGCAGGATCATGAAATAGAAAATCAGACCGAATACCACCAGCATCAAAATCAAAGACATCGGGCTACCTTGCGCCGGTGCACCCGTTGCCGCTACCGCATCAGAAATAAAAAAGCTCATTAAATTTCCCTCATTATTAATATTAATCAACGTTCAAAGGTGGTACTTCTCGCCCCTGACGCTGGTAAAAATCAGTTACGAAGCTCTCTAATTTACCCTCTTCAATAGCCTTGCGTAAACCCGCCATCAAACGCTGGTAGTAACGAAGGTTATGAATGGTGTTGAGTCGCGCGCCTAATATTTCGTTGCAACGGTCGAGATGATGCAAGTAAGCGCGTGAATAATTGCGACAGGTGTAGCAATCACACTCAGGATCGAGTGGGCCAGTATCGCTCTTATACTTCGCATTGCGGATTTTCACCACGCCATCGGTCACGAACAAATGACCATTTCGGGCGTTGCGGGTTGGCATTACGCAGTCAAACATATCGATACCGCGACGTACGCCTTCAACCAGGTCTTCTGGTTTACCAACGCCCATCAGGTAACGCGGTTTGTCTGCCGGAATTTGCGGGCATACATGCTCCAGAATGCGGTGCATATCTGCTTTCGGCTCACCCACAGCCAGACCGCCGACAGCGTAGCCATCAAAACCGATATCTACCAGACCTTTAACAGAAATATCACGTAAATCTTCGTAAACGCTGCCCTGAATGATACCAAACAGCGCATTTTTGTTTCCGAGACTGTCAAAACGCTCACGGCTACGCTTCGCCCAACGCAGAGACATCTCCATAGAGCGTTTTGCGTAATCCCAGTCAGCAGGATACGGCGTACACTCATCAAAGATCATGACGATATCCGAACCAAGATCGTACTGAATCTCCATCGACTTTTCCGGGTCGAGGAAAATCGGGTCGCCGTTGATCGGGTTACGGAAGTGAACGCCCTGTTCGGTGATTTTACGAATATCACCAAGGCTGAAGACCTGGAAGCCGCCGGAGTCGGTGAGGATCGGTCCCTTCCACTGCATAAAATCGTGCAGATCGCCGTGCAGTTTCATGATTTCCTGGCCCGGGCGCAGCCACAGGTGGAAGGTGTTGCCGAGGATAATTTGTGCGCCAGTGGCTTCAACTTCTTCCGGCGTCATCCCTTTTACGGTGCCGTAGGTGCCAACAGGCATAAAACAAGGCGTTTCCACTACGCCACGATCAAAGACCAGGCGGCCACGGCGTGCGCGACCGTCGGTGGTGTCCAGTTCAAATTTCATTTTTTCTCCACTACGTCAGAAAAACAGTCCAACGTTTAAACCAGCGCCGCGGAATTACTCCCCGACGCGCTCATTAATTGCCTGCGGATTGTACGTGATAAACATCGCATCACCGTAACTAAAAAAGCGATATTTCTCTTCTACCGCCGCTTTATAGGCATTCATGGTGTGTTGATAACCGGCAAAGGCCGAAACCAGCATAATCAGCGTCGACTCTGGCAAGTGGAAGTTCGTCACCAGCGCATCGACCACTTTGTACTGGAAGCCCGGATAGATAAAGATTTGGGTATCGTCAAAGAACGGTTCGATAAGATCGTTTTTTGCCGCCTGTGCCGCGCTTTCCAGCGAACGTACTGAAGTGGTGCCAACCGCAATCACCCGGTTACCGCGCGCTTTCGCCGCCAGTACCGCGTCTACCACATCCTGCGGTACTTCAGCGTATTCCGAGTGCATGATGTGATCTTCAATGGTGTCGACGCGCACCGGCTGGAAGGTGCCCGCACCAACGTGCAACGTCACAAACGCCATCTCCACGCCTTTGGCGCGTAATTTTTCCAGCAAAGGTTCGTCAAAATGCAGACCAGCGGTCGGGGCTGCAACCGCGCCCGGTTTTTCGCTATAAACGGTTTGATAAAGTTCGCGGTCAGCGTCTTCGTCCGGACGGTCGATATACGGCGGCAGCGGCATATGGCCGATGCTGTTGAGAATATCCAGCACCGAACGATCATCATTAAATTCGACTTCAAACAGTGCGCCGTGGCGCGCGGTCATTGTTGCGTTGATACTTTCGTCATCGCCCAGCAACAGTTCTGCGCCAGGTTTTGGCGCTTTCGAGGCGCGAATATGCGCAAGAATGCGTTTGTCGTCGAGCATCCGCTCAACCAGCACTTCAATCTTGCCGCCGCTGGCTTTACGCCCAAACAGGCGCGCCGGGATCACGCGGGTATTATTAAAAACCAGAAGATCGCCGGGGTTGAGCTTATCGAGTAAATCGGTGAAAGTACCGTGCGTCAGCGCGCCCGTCGGCCCGTCCAGCGACAGTAAACGACAGCTACTGCGTTCAGGCATCGGATAGTGGGCAATCAGGGATTCGGGCAATTCAAAGGAGAAATCGGTAACGCGCATGACACTGACTCAGACTAAAATAAGAGGCGGGTAGTCTAGTGCCGGGGCGCTCTCCCTGCAACCTTTACCCCCCTTTGGATAGAATATAATCGATGAATTTTTTAGCACACCTGCATTTAGCCCATCTCGCGGAAAGCTCGCTTTCCGGCAATTTGCTGGCTGATTTCGTACGCGGAAATCCTGAAGAAAGTTTTCCGCCCGACGTCGTGGCTGGCATTCATATGCATCGACGTATCGACGTATTGACTGACAATCTGCCGGAAGTCCGCGAAGCACGGGAGTGGTTTCGTAGTGAAACTCGCCGCGTTGCGCCTATTACGCTGGATGTCATGTGGGATCACTTTCTTTCCCGTCACTGGTCGCAGCTGTCGCCGGACTTTCCGCTACAGGAATTTGTTTGTTATGCCCGCGAGCAAGTGATGACAATTTTGCCGGACTCACCGCCACGCTTTATCAACCTGAACAACTACTTATGGTCAGAGCAGTGGCTGGTGCGCTATCGCGATATGGATTTCATCCAGAACGTGTTAAACGGCATGGCAAGCCGTCGCCCACGTCTGGATGCCCTGCGTGACTCCTGGTACGATTTAGACGCCCATTATGCCGCCCTCGAAACCCGCTTCTGGCAGTTTTATCCACGGATGATGGCGCAGGCGTCACGCAAGGCGCTCTGAAACTTCAAGTTCCGGCGTCACTATTTTTTAGCATTCACATCCAGCGGAGCGGCATAACAACTGTAAGAAAAACATTCGCTGGAATGATTGGCGATATCTTTAAAGTTGCTTTCAGCAACCCCCTCGAACATGAGTACCGTTCTGGACAACTCTCCGTTGTCATTTATATGTGGAAAATCAAATTGTGTACTGAATCGCCATACATCTGTCTTTTCTGGCTCGCTGTTCACAGAGATACGTCGATGGAAGACTCCTCCTGAAAACGTGCGCCAGAACAATTGTTGATCAAAATCTTGTAATATCGCACACTTGGATGCTATTTGTTGTAGTAAACCTGCATACCGTGGACTGCCATCACGAGCAACATTATACAAACACTGACTAAAAGCATCGAACAAACAATAGATGTGATCACTAGTGAAAAAAGGTCTTAATTTTTTTTGTTCTTCGTCGCTGTAATCCAGGAGCATCTCATTGATTTCTTCCTGTGAGAATTTTAAGACAAAATTATCTTCAGGATTTGTTTCTTTCTTGTTTTTTTCAATATTCTTCTCCTCAATGCTATTCGCATTTTGTTTCGCAATTATTTCCGAATTTTTTTTCGCAGTTTTTTCCGCAGTTTTTTTCGCAATTTCTTCTGCAATTCTTTCCCGAGTTTTAAATTTTAAACTGACACCATCGATGTCAACCGGTGTTGTTTTAAGATCTCTCTGCGCGTCTTTCAAATTTAACTCATAGAGTTTGGGCAGTTTATCTGCAGATACGTATCCGGATGAAGAAATCTGGTGTGTACGCAGGGGCGGCTGTTCACAAAGCATCGAGGTTATATCGTCTTTAAACTCTTTTACATTAAACTTCTCGGCATTAACCTTCCCTGTTATAAACCCCGCATCGGTAATTTTCTTCTCTAATTGTTTTGTACGTTTAGAATAATAAGCGTTGTTATCATAAAACTTTTCAAGAAGAGCCCACTCCTCAAGTTGCTTTATGTGATTTTTCAACTGTTGATGATCTATTTTATATTCATGTGTACTAGGGTAATGACTCCAACTTATTGATAGTGTTTTATGTTCAGATAATGCCCGATGACTTTGTCATGCAGCTCCACCGATTTTGAGAACGACAGCGACTTCCGTCCCAGCCGTGCCAGGTGCTGCCTCAGATTCAGGTTATGCCGCTCAATTCGCTGCGTATATCGCTTGCTGATTACGTGCAGCTTTCCCTTCAGGCGGGATTCATACAGCGGCCAGCCATCCGTCATCCATATCACCACGTCAAAGGGTGACAGCAGGCTCATAAGACGCCCCAGCGTCGCCATAGTGCGTTCACCGAATACGTGCGCAACAACCGTCTTCCGGAGCCTGTCATACGCGTAAAACAGCCAGCGCTGGCGCGATTTAGCCCCGACGTATCCCCACTGTTCGTCCATTTCCGCGCAGACGATGACGTCACTGCCCGGCTGTATGCGCGAGGTTACCGACTGCGGCCTGAGTTTTTTAAATGGCGGAAAATCGTGTTGAGGCCAACGCCCATAATGCGGGCGGTTGCCCGGCATCCAACGCCATTCATGGCCATATCAATGATTTTCTGGTGCGTACCGGGTTGAGAAGCGGTGTAAGTGAACTGCAGTTGCCATGTTTTACGGCAGTGAGAGCAGAGATAGCGCTGATGTCCGGCGGTGCTTTTGCCGTTACGCACCACCCCGTCAGTAGCTGAACAGGAGGGACAGCTGATAGAAACAGAAGCCACTGGAGCACCTCAAAAACACCATCATACACTAAATCAGTAAGTTGGCAGCATCACCCGACGCACTTTGCGCCGAATAAATACCTGTGACGGAAGATCACTTCGCAGAATAAATAAATCCTGGTGTCCCTGTTGATACCGGGAAGCCCTGGGCCAACTTTTGGCGAAAATGAGACGTTGATCGGCACGTAAGAGGTTCCAACTTTCACCATAATGAAATAAGATCACTACCGGGCGTATTTTTTGAGTTATCGAGATTTTCAGGAGCTAAGGAAGCTAAAATGGAGAAAAAAATCACTGGATATACCACCGTTGATATATCCCAATGGCATCGTAAAGAACATTTTGAGGCATTTCAGTCAGTTGCTCAATGTACCTATAACCAGACCGTTCAGCTGGATATTACGGCCTTTTTAAAGACCGTAAAGAAAAATAAGCACAAGTTTTATCCGGCCTTTATTCACATTCTTGCCCGCCTGATGAATGCTCATCCGGAATTCCGTATGGCAATGAAAGACGGTGAGCTGGTGATATGGGATAGTGTTCACCCTTGTTACACCGTTTTCCATGAGCAAACTGAAACGTTTTCATCGCTCTGGAGTGAATACCACGACGATTTCCGGCAGTTTCTACACATATATTCGCAAGATGTGGCGTGTTACGGTGAAAACCTGGCCTATTTCCCTAAAGGGTTTATTGAGAATATGTTTTTCGTCTCAGCCAATCCCTGGGTGAGTTTCACCAGTTTTGATTTAAACGTGGCCAATATGGACAACTTCTTCGCCCCCGTTTTCACCATGGGCAAATATTATACGCAAGGCGACAAGGTGCTGATGCCGCTGGCGATTCAGGTTCATCATGCCGTTTGTGATGGCTTCCATGTCGGCAGAATGCTTAATGAATTACAACAGTACTGCGATGAGTGGCAGGGCGGGGCGTAATTTTTTTAAGGCAGTTATTGGTGCCCTTAAACGCCTGGTTGCTACGCCTGAATAAGTGATAATAAGCGGATGAATGGCAGAAATTCGAAAGCAAATTCGACCCGGTCGTCGGTTCAGGGCAGGGTCGTTAAATAGCCGCTTATGTCTATTGCTGGTTTACCGGTTTATTGACTACCGGAAGCAGTGTGACCGTGTGCTTCTCAAATGCCTGAGGCCAGTTTGCTCAGGCTCTCCCCGTGGAGGTAATAATTGACGATATGATCATTTATTCTGCCTCCCAGAGCCTGATAAAAACGGTTAGCGCCGGGGTTGGATTTTTCAGCGTTCCAGCTAAGGCTAAGGCATTCCTGTTCAAGCGCAAGCCGGGCTATAAAGCGCATTATCGCTTTACCCGTGCCCTTATTTCGATCGCACTGAGAAACATACAGCTCTTTAATATGCAGCTGACCGCTGTATCGGGGCGAGGGATAAAGAATATTGCAACATGCCAGGCCAGTAATGTTATTGCCGCAGCGCGCTCTGATCACCAGGGTACCGGAAAGCCGGTTGAATAACTTTTTACAGAGATAATCCTTCATCAACGCTTCCTGAATGATACCTTCGCCATAATAGGGGTCGTCTCAGAAAACGGAAAATAAAGCACGCTAAGCCGGTTGCAGAGGCCGTAGCGGCCTGGACTTCCCCGCGCCGATCTTGGCGCTGCTGCGCCATAGGTAATCACCGGTCAGGTTGATGTGCTCCCAGCCGAGTGGCGACAGGTACTGCAATAGCGAGTCATCGACGGCATGACCATTGCCGCGCAACGCATGCGCCGCACGCTCCAGGTAGACCGTGTTCCACAGCACGATGGCCGCCGTCACCAGGTTGAGGCCGCTGGCCCGGTAGCGCTGCTGCTCGAAACTGCGGTCACGGATTTCACCAAGGCGGTTGAAGAACACGGCACGGGCCAGCGCATTGCGCGCCTCGCCCTTGTTCAGCCCGGCATGCACGCGGCGGCGTAGCTCGACGCTTTGCAGCCAGTCGAGGATGAACAGCGTGCGCTCGATGCGGCCCAACTCGCGCAGCGCGACGGCCAAGCCGTTCTGGCGCGGGTAGCTGCCGAGTTTCCTGAGCATCAGCGAGGCCGTCACCGTGCCCTGCTTGATCGAGGTGGCCAGCCGCAGGATTTCGTCCCAATGGGCGCGGACGTGCTTGATGTTGAGCGTGCCGCCGATCATCGGCTTGAGCGCGTCATAGGCGGCATCGCCCTTCGGGATGTAGAGCTTGGTGTCGCCCAGGTCGCGGATGCGCGGCGCGAAGCGGAAGCCCAAGAGGTGCATCAGGGCGAAGACGTGATCGGTGAAGCCCGCCGTGTCGGTGTAGTGCTCCTCGATCCGCAGGTCGGATTCGTGGTACAGCAGGCCGTCGAGCACGTAGGTTGAGTCGCGCAGGCCGACATTGACCACCTTGGTGTGGAATGGCGCGTATTGGTCGGAGATGTGGGTGTAGAAAGTCCGTCCTGGGCTGCTGCCATATTTTGGGTTGATGTGCCCCGTGCTCTTTGCCTTGCTAGCGGTTCGGAAATTCTGTCCGTCCGATGATGATGTGGTGCCATCGCCCCAGTGCCCGGCAAAGGGATGCCGAAACTGAGCGTTGACCAGTTCAGCCAACGCTGTCGAGTACGTTTCGTCGCGGGTATGCCAGGCTTGCAGCCAAGCGAGCTTCGCGTAGGTCGTGCCGGGGCAGGACTCGGCCATCTTGGTCAGGCCCAGGTTGATCGCGTCGGCCAGGATCGTGGTCAACAACAGGTTCTTGTCCTTGGCCAGATCGCCCGATTTCAAGTGCGTGAAGTGCCGGGTGAAGCCCGTCCACTCATCGACTTCGAGCAGCAGTTCGGTGATCTTGACGTGCGGCAGGACCATGGCTGTCTGGTCTATCAGCGCCTGCGCGGTGTCGGGCACCGCCGCATCCAGCGGCGTGATCTTCAAGCCCGACTCGGTGATGATGGCATCCGGCAGGTCGTTGGCTGCCGCCATGCGGTTGACGGTGGCAAGTTGTGCTTCCAGCAGCGTCAGCCGCTCATGCAGATATTGTTCGCAGTCGGTGGCCACGGCCAGCGGCAATTCGCTGGACTGCTTGAGGCTGGTGAACTTCTCGGGCGGTACCAGGTAGTCCTCGAAGTCCTTGAACTGGCGTGAACCCTGCACCCAGATGTCGCCCGAGCGCAGGGAGTTCTTCAACTCGGACAGCGCGCACAGTTCGTAGTAGCGCCGGTCGATGCCGGCGTCGGTCATCACCAGTTTCTGCCAGCGCGGCTTGATGAAGCCGGTCGGTGCATCGGCTGGCAGCTTGCGGGCGTTGTCGGTGTTCATGCCGCGCAGCACCTCAATGGCATCAAGCACGTTTTTGGCGGCGGGCGCGGCCCGCAGCTTGAGCACGGCAAGGAATTCCGGTGCATAGCGGCGCAGGGTGGCGTAGCTCTCGCCGATGCGATGCAGGAAATCGAAGTCATCGGGTTGCGCGAGCTTCTGCGCCTCGGTGACGCTCTCGGCAAAGGAATCCCAGGACATGACGGCCTCGATGGCGGCAAACGCATCGCGGCCTGATTGCTTGGCGTCGATCAGCGCCTGACCGATGCGCCCGTACAGACGTACCTTGGCGTTGATGGCCTTGCCTGACGCCTGGAACTGCTGCTGATGCTTATTCTTGGCAGCGTTAAACAGCTTACCCAGGATGCGGTCGTGCAGGTCGATGATTTCGTCGGTGACGGTGGCCATGCCCTCGGTGGCCAGCGCCACGAGAGTGGCGTAGCGCCGTTGCGGCTCGAATTTGGCCAGGTCGGCGGGTGTCATCTGGCCGCCCTCGCGGGCAATCTTGAGCAGGCGGTTCTGGTGAACCAGCCGCTCGATGCCGGTAGGCAGATCGAGTGCCTGCCATGCCTTGAGGCGTTCGATGTGTTCCAGCATATGCCGCGAATTTGGCTTGGCCGGAGACTGGCGCAACCAAGCCAACCAGGTCGTCTTGCCGTTGTCCCGGCGCTTGAGCAGATCGTCGAGGCGGCGGCGATGCGCGTCCGCCAGTGGTTCGGCCAAGGCGTCGTAGATGCGCCGGTTAGCACGGGTGATCGCCTCGGCACTCGCCCGCTCGACGGCGTTGAGGGCGGGCAGAATGACCGACTGCCGCCGCAGGTGCCCGATCAAGGCGCTGGCCAGCACGATGCCTTTGTCGGTTTGCATCGCCAGCTCGGTCAGCATCTGGACGGCCTGCCGGTAATGGCTCATGGTGAAGGGCCGGAAACCGAACACGGTTTGCAGCTCGCTCAGGTGCTCGCGCCGGCACTGTTGCAAAGTTAGCGATGAGGCAGCCTTTTGTCTTATTCAAAGGCCTTACATTTCAAAAACTCTGCTTACCAGGCGCATTTCGCCCAGGGGATCACCATAATAAAATGCTGAGGCCTGGCCTTTGCGTAGTGCACGCATCACCTCAATACCTTTGATGGTGGCGTAAGCCGTCTTCATGGATTTAAATCCCAGCGTGGCGCCGATTATCCGTTTCAGTTTGCCATGATCGCATTCAATCACGTTGTTCCGGTACTTAATCTGTCGGTGTTCAACGTCAGACGGGCACCGGCCTTCGCGTTTGAGCAGAGCAAGCGCGCGACCATAGGCGGGCGCTTTATCCGTGTTGATGAATCGCGGGATCTGCCACTTCTTCACGTTGTTGAGGATTTTACCCAGAAACCGGTATGCAGCTTTGCTGTTACGACGGGAGGAGAGATAAAAATCGACAGTGCGGCCCCGGCTGTCGACGGCCCGGTACAGATACGCCCAGCGGCCATTGACCTTCACGTAGGTTTCATCCATGTGCCACGGGCAAAGATCGGAAGGGTTACGCCAGTACCAGCGCAGCCGTTTTTCCATTTCAGGCGCATAACGCTGAACCCAGCGGTAAATCGTGGAGTGATCGACATTCACTCCGCGTTCAGCCAGCATCTCCTGCAGCTCACGGTAACTGATGCCGTATTTGCAGTACCAGCGTACGGCCCACAGAATGATGTCACGCTGAAAATGCCGGCCTTTGAATGGGTTCATGTGCAGCTCCATCAGCAAAAGGGGATGATAAGTTTATCACCACCGACTATTTGCAACAGTGCCATATCAAGCGACTTCTCCTATCCCCTGGGAACACATCAATCTCACCGGAGAATATCGCTGGCCAAAGCCTTAGCGTAGGATTCCGCCCCTTCCCGCAAACGACCCCAAACAGGAAACGCAGCTGAAACGGGAAGCTCAACACCCACTGACGCATGGGTTGTTCAGGCAGTACTTCATCAACCAGCAAGGCGGCACTTTCGGCCATCCGCCGCGCCCCACAGCTCGGGCAGAAACCGCGACGCTTACAGCTGAAAGCGACCAGGTGCTCGGCGTGGCAAGACTCGCAGCGAACCCGTAGAAAGCCATGCTCCAGCCGCCCGCATTGGAGAAATTCTTCAAATTCCCGTTGCACATAGCCCGGCAATTCCTTTCCCTGCTCTGCCATAAGGGGTCTGACGCTCAGTGGAACGAAAACTCACGTTAAGGGATTTTGGTCATGAGATTATCAAAAAGGATCTTCACCTAGATCCTTTTAAATTAAAAATGAAGTTTTAAATCAATCTAAAGTATATATGAGTAAACTTGGTCTGACAGTTACCAATGCTTAATCAGTGAGGCACCTATCTCAGCGATCTGTCTATTTCGTTCATCCATAGTTGCCTGACTCCCCGTCGTGTAGATAACTACGATACGGGAGGGCTTACCATCTGGCCCCAGTGCTGCAATGATACCGCGAGACCCACGCTCACCGGCTCCAGATTTATCAGCAATAAACCAGCCAGCCGGAAGGGCCGAGCGCAGAAGTGGTCCTGCAACTTTATCCGCCTCCATCCAGTCTATTAATTGTTGCCGGGAAGCTAGAGTAAGTAGTTCGCCAGTTAATAGTTTGCGCAACGTTGTTGCCATTGCTGCAGGCATCGTGGTGTCACGCTCGTCGTTTGGTATGGCTTCATTCAGCTCCGGTTCCCAACGATCAAGGCGAGTTACATGATCCCCCATGTTGTGCAAAAAAGCGGTTAGCTCCTTCGGTCCTCCGATCGTTGTCAGAAGTAAGTTGGCAGCAGTGTTATCACTCATGGTTATGGCAGCACTGCATAATTCTCTTACTGTCATGCCATCCGTAAGATGCTTTTCTGTGACTGGTGAGTACTCAACCAAGTCATTCTGAGAATAGTGTATGCGGCGACCGAGTTGCTCTTGCCCGGCGTCAACACGGGATAATACCGCACCACATAGCAGAACTTTAAAAGTGCTCATCATTGGAAAACGTTCTTCGGGGCGAAAACTCTCAAGGATCTTACCGCTGTTGAGATCCAGTTCGATGTAACCCACTCGTGCACCCAACTGATCTTCAGCATCTTTTACTTTCACCAGCGTTTCTGGGTGAGCAAAAACAGGAAGGCAAAATGCCGCAAAAAAGGGAATAAGGGCGACACGAAAATGTTGAATACTCATACTCTTCCTTTTTCAATATTATTGAAGCATTTACCAGGGTTATTGTCTCATGAGCGGATACATATTTGAATGTATTTAGAAAAATAAACAAATAGGGGTTCCGCGCACATTTCCCCGAAAAGTGCCACCTGACATCTAAGAAACCATTATTATCATGACATTAACCTATAAAAATAGGCGTATCACGAGGCCCTTTCGTCTTCAAGAATTTTATAAACCGTGGAGCGGGCAATACTGAGCTGATGAGCAATTTCCGTTGCACCAGTGCCCTTCTGATGAAGCGTCAGCACGACGTTCCTGTCCACGGTACGCCTGCGGCCAAATTTGATTCCTTTCAGCTTTGCTTCCTGTCGGCCCTCATTCGTGCGTTCTAGGATCCTCCGGCGTTCAGCCTGTGCCACAGCCGACAGGATGGTGACCACCATTTGCCCCATATCACCGTCGGTACTGATCCCGTCATCAATGAACCGGACTGCCACGCCCTGAGCGTCAAATTCCTTTATCAGTTGGATCATATCGGCAGTGTCGCGGCCAAGACGGTCGAGCTTCTTAACCAGAATGACATCACCTTCCTCCACCTTCATCCTCAGCAAATCCAGCCCTTCCCGGTCTGTTGAACTGCCGGATGCCTTATCGGTAAATATACGGTTTGCTTTCACACCTGCGTCTTTGAGTGCTCTGACCTGAAGATCAAGAGACTGCTGACTGGTTGAGACCCGAGCGTAACCAAAAAGTCGCATAAAAATGTACCTTAAATCGAATATCGGACAACTCATGTCTATTATTACAAATTTACGATTTAATAGACATATTAATGTAACAGTTTTACGATGTCCGATAATTTATAACATTTCGTACGGTTGGAAAAATGTTACTAAATGCCCGTCAGGCAGGGAGGCCGATATGCCCGTTGACTTTCTGACCACTGAGCAGACTGAAAGCTATGGCAGATTCACCGGTGAACCGGATGAGCTTCAGCTGGCACGATATTTGGCACTGTTGCAAATAGTCGGTGGTGATAAACTTATCATCCCCTTTTGCTGATGGAGCTGCACATGAACCCATTCAAAGGCCGGCATTTTCAGCGTGACATCATTCTGTGGGCCGTACGCTGGTACTGCAAATACGGCATCAGTTACCGTGAGCTGCAGGAGATGCTGGCTGAACGCGGAGTGAATGTCGATCACTCCACGATTTACCGCTGGGTTCAGCGTTATGCGCCTGAAATGGAAAAACGGCTGCGCTGGTACTGGCGTAACCCTTCCGATCTTTGCCCGTGGCACATGGATGAAACCTACGTGAAGGTCAATGGCCGCTGGGCGTATCTGTACCGGGCCGTCGACAGCCGGGGCCGCACTGTCGATTTTTATCTCTCCTCCCGTCGTAACAGCAAAGCTGCATACCGGTTTCTGGGTAAAATCCTCAACAACGTGAAGAAGTGGCAGATCCCGCGATTCATCAACACGGATAAAGCGCCCGCCTATGGTCGCGCGCTTGCTCTGCTCAAACGCGAAGGCCGGTGCCCGTCTGACGTTGAACACCGACAGATTAAGTACCGGAACAACGTGATTGAATGCGATCATGGCAAACTGAAACGGATAATCAACGCCACGCTGGGATTTAAATCCATGAAGACGGCTTACGCCACCATCAAAGGTATTGAGGTGATGCGTGCACTACGCAAAGGCCAGGCCTCAGCATTTTATTATGGTGATCCCCTGGGCGAAATGCGCCTGGTAAGCAGAGTTTTTGAAATGTAAGGCCTTTGAATAAGACAAAAGGCTGCCTCATCGCTAACTTTGCAACAGTGCCCAAGGAAGTGTATGAAAAATGTCTGGTATAATAAAGATATCATCTTGAAAATCGAGTGTTGCTCTGTGGATAACTTGCAGGGTTTAATAAGTATCTTTACTCAAAAGTTGCAATCAATAATTTATTGAAAAAGATTGAAAGGTGGTGGTAAATAATGTTACAATGTGGGAGTATCAGTTTAAATTCTTCGTGAAATAGTGTTCTTTTAAGCTAATAAAAAATGCACGTGGAATTTAGGTCAAAGAAAAGTAAAGAAAAATTTATTTATGGAGGTAAAAAAGGATGAGTCAAGTTGTTGATTTTTTAAATGAAGCAAAAACTTTTTATTTTGCAACCGTTGAAGGAGACCAGCCAAGGGTCAGACCGTTTAATGCAGCCATGGAGAGGAATGGCAAGGTCTATCTTGGTACAACCAATCAGAAAAAAGTTTATCAGCAGTTATTGGCAAATTCAAAGGTGGAAGTCTCAGGTATGGCAAAAGGAAAATGGATTCGGCTCACCGGCGAAGCCGTAATTGATGATACCGTGGAAGCAAGGGAAGCAATGCTTGAAGCAAATCCGCCTTTGAGAGATTGGTATAGCGCTGATGATGGGAAATTCACCGTATTTTATTTGAAAAACATGCAGGCAGTTTTATATTCCTTTACAGGAGATCCGGAGATATTAGATAATTAATCAAAACATGCAGCCCAAGTGTAGAATGAACTGACCCCCATAAGTTAGACCAAAAATCTAACTTATGGGAGGTCATTTTTTATGGCAAAATACAGTTATGAATTTAAGTTACAAGTTGTTCAAGCATATTTAGATTTTTATTTTGTCCGTTTTGTCTAGCTTACCGAAAGCCAGACTCAGCAAGAATAAAATTTTTATTGTCTTTCGGTTTTCTAGTGTAACGGACAAAACCACTCAAAATAAAAAAGATACAAGAGAGGTCTCTCGTATCTTTTATTCAGCAATCGCGCCCGATTGCTGAACAGATTAATAATAGATTTTAGCTTTTTATTTGTTGAAAAAAGCTAATCAAATTGTTGTCGGGATCAATTACTGCAAAGTCTCGTTCATCCCACCACTGATCTTTTAATGATGTATTGGGGTGCAAAATGCCCAAAGGCTTAATATGTTGATATAATTCATCAATTCCCTCTACTTCAATGCGGCAACTAGCAGTACCAGCAATAAACGACTCCGCACCTGTACAAACCGGTGAATCATTACTACGAGAGCGCCAGCCTTCATCACTTGCCTCCCATAGATGAATCCGAACCTCATTACACATTAGAACTGCGAATCCATCTTCATGGTGAACCAAAGTGAAACCTAGTTTATCGCAATAAAAACCTATACTCTTTTTAATATCCCCGACTGGCAATGCCGGGATAGACTATTATTCTCCCCGGAGCCACTACGCTGACCCGGTTGATTTCAGAGGTAAGGGAAAAGGCGACGTTGCGCCTGTGGAACAAACTGGCACTGATACCGTCAGCCGAACAGCGTTCACAGCTGGAGATGCTGCTGGGGCGGCACTGTTGCAAAGTTAGCGATGAGGCAGCCTTTTGTCTTATTCAAAGGCCTTACATTTCAAAAACTCTGCTTACCAGGCGCATTTCGCCCAGGGGATCACCATAATAAAATGCTGAGGCCTGGCCTTTGCGTAGTGCACGCATCACCTCAATACCTTTGATGGTGGCGTAAGCCGTCTTCATGGATTTAAATCCCAGCGTGGCGTTGATTATCCGTTTCAGTTTGCCATGATCGCATTCAATCACGTTGTTCCGGTACTTAATCTGTCGGTGTTCAACGTCAGACGGGCACCGGCCTTCGCGTTTGAGCAGAGCAAGCGCGCGACCATAGGCGGGCGCTTTATCCGTGTTGATGAATCGTGGGATCTGCCACTTCTTCACGTTGTTGAGGATTTTACCCAGAAACCGGTATGCAGCTTTGCTGTTACGACGGGAGGAGAGATAAAAATCGACAGTGCGGCCCCGGCTGTCGACGGCCCGGTACAGATACGCCCAGCGGCCATTGACCTTCACGTAGGTTTCATCCATGTGCCACGGGCAAAGATCGGAAGGGTTACGCCAGTACCAGCGCAGCCGTTTTTCCATTTCAGGCGCATAACGCTGAACCCAGCGGTAAATCGTGGAGTGATCGACATTCACTCCGCGTTCAGCCAGCATCTCCTGCAGCTCACGGTAACTGATGCCGTATTTGCAGTACCAGCGTACGGCCCACAGAATGATGTCACGCTGAAAATGCCGGCCTTTGAATGGGTTCATGTGCAGCTCCATCAGCAAAAGGGGATGATAAGTTTATCACCACCGACTATTTGCAACAGTGCCAGTTTTATTGTTACATTTAAATCCACGCCGGGATCGCGGTTTTTTATCCCCCCCCTGGACCGCACATAAAGTGCAACAATTATTCTTGCACTTAGTTAAGCGCCTTCCTACAATCGCCGCGATAGTGTATTCGAAATTGTTACAGTTTTGTGGCGATGATCGACACAAATGGCCTTAAGCCAGCCCGGACAAAGGAAGTGGCGCG
Source organism: Shigella dysenteriae (assembly GCF_022354085.1). Classification (NCBI taxonomy): domain Bacteria; kingdom Pseudomonadati; phylum Pseudomonadota; class Gammaproteobacteria; order Enterobacterales; family Enterobacteriaceae; genus Shigella; species Shigella dysenteriae. The sequence continues at coordinate 1,138,010 of NZ_CP055055.1, read as the reverse complement.
GCTTCTCACGCTGCGTCTTGCCCGGCGGCTACATTTACCGGAATAAAAATAATGAGCCTGCAAAAAACCTGGGGAAACATTCACCTGACCGCGCTCGGCGCGATGATGCTCTCCTTTCTGCTCGTCGGCTGCGACGACAGCGTCGCACAGAATGCTGCGCCTCCCGCCCCGACGGTCAGCGCCGCTAAGGTGCTGGTGAAGTCGATCAGTCAGTGGGATAGTTTTAACGGTCGCATTGAAGCGGTGGAGAGCGTTCAGCTTCGCCCTCGCGTCTCGGGATACATTGATAAAGTGAATTACACTGACGGCCAGGAGGTGAAAAAGGGCCAGGTGCTGTTCACGATAGATGACAGAACCTATCGCGCCGCGCTGGAGCAGGCGCAGGCGGCGTTGGCAAGAGCCAAAACGCAGGCCAGCCTCGCGCAAAGCGAGGCGAACCGCACCGATAAATTAGTCCATACCAACCTCGTCTCCCGTGAAGAGTGGGAGCAGCGCCGGTCAGCCGCGGTTCAGGCGCAGGCCGACATTCGCGCCGCGCAGGCGGCGGTGGATGCCGCGCAGCTTAACCTCGACTTCACCAAAGTGACCGCCCCTATTGACGGCCGCGCCAGCCGGGCGCTGATCACCAGCGGTAACCTGGTCACCGCGGGCGACACCGCCAGCGTGCTCACCACCCTGGTCTCGCAAAAGACGGTGTACGTCTACTTTGACGTCGACGAGTCAACCTACCTCCACTATCAAAACCTCGCCCGCCGCGGGCAAGGCGCGTCCAGCGATAATCAGGCGCTCCCGGTGGAGATTGGCCTGGTGGGCGAGGAGGGTTACCCCCACCAGGGCAAAGTGGATTTTCTCGATAATCAGTTAACGCCGAGTACCGGCACCATCCGCATGCGTGCGCTGCTGGATAACTCGCAGCGTCTGTTCACGCCGGGGCTGTTTGCCCGCGTGCGTCTGCCGGGCAGCGCAGAGTTCAAAGCCACGCTGATCGACGACAAAGCGGTACTGACCGATCAGGATCGTAAATACGTCTATATCGTTGATAAAGATGGTAAAGCACAGCGCCGCGACATTACCCCAGGGCGGCTGGCAGACGGTTTACGCATCGTTCAGAAGGGGTTGAATCCTGGGGATAGCGTCATCGTCGACGGCTTACAAAAAGTGTTTATGCCGGGTATGCCGGTTAACGCCAAAACCGTTGCCATGACCTCCAGCGCCACCCTTAACTGATCCCTAATCAGAGAATCCAAGACATGGACTTTTCCCGCTTTTTTATCGACAGGCCGATTTTCGCCGCGGTGCTGTCGATTTTAATTTTTATCACCGGGTTAATCGCTATCCCACTGCTGCCGGTGAGCGAATATCCGGATGTCGTCCCGCCGAGCGTCCAGGTGCGCGCGGAGTATCCCGGCGCCAACCCGAAAGTGATTGCCGAGACCGTGGCGACGCCGCTGGAGGAAGCGATCAACGGCGTTGAAAACATGATGTACATGAAATCGGTCGCCGGCTCCGACGGCGTGCTGGTCACCACCGTCACCTTCCGCCCGGGTACCGACCCGGATCAGGCGCAGGTTCAGGTGCAGAACCGCGTCGCGCAGGCCGAAGCGCGTCTGCCGGAGGATGTACGCCGTCTGGGGATCACCACCCAGAAGCAGTCTCCGACGCTGACCCTGGTGGTGCATCTGTTCTCCCCCGGCGGGAAGTACGACTCGCTGTATATGCGCAACTACGCCACGCTGAAAGTGAAGGATGAGCTGGCGCGCCTGCCCGGCGTCGGCCAGATCCAGATTTTTGGCTCCGGTGAATATGCGATGCGCGTCTGGCTGGATCCCAATAAGGTCGCTGCCCGCGGTCTGACGGCCTCGGATGTGGTGACGGCGATGCAGGAGCAAAACGTCCAGGTGTCTGCCGGACAGCTTGGCGCCGAGCCGCTGCCGCAGGAGAGCGATTTCCTGATCTCCATTAACGCCCAGGGCCGTCTGCATACCGAAGAAGAGTTTGGCAATATCATTCTGAAAACGGCGCAGGATGGCTCGCTGGTCCGCCTGCGCGACGTGGCGCGCATCGAGATGGGTTCCGGTAGCTATGCGCTGCGCTCCCAGCTCAACAATAAGGATGCGGTCGGGATCGGTATCTTCCAGTCACCCGGCGCTAACGCCATCGATCTGTCGAACGCGGTACGCGCCAAAATGGCCGAGCTGGCCACCCGCTTCCCGGAAGATATGCAATGGGCGGCGCCGTACGACCCGACGGTTTTCGTCCGCGACTCCATCCGCGCGGTGGTGCAGACGCTGCTGGAGGCGGTAGTGCTGGTGGTGCTGGTAGTGATCCTGTTCCTGCAGACCTGGCGCGCGTCGATTATCCCGTTGATCGCTGTGCCGGTATCGGTGGTGGGTACCTTCAGCATTCTCTATCTGCTGGGCTTCTCGCTGAATACCCTGAGCCTGTTCGGGCTGGTACTGGCTATCGGTATCGTGGTGGACGACGCCATCGTGGTGGTGGAGAACGTCGAGCGTAATATCGAAGAGGGGCTTGCGCCGCTTGCCGCGGCGCATCAGGCGATGCGTGAGGTCTCCGGGCCGATTATCGCCATTGCGCTGGTGCTGTGTGCGGTGTTCGTGCCGATGGCGTTTCTCTCCGGGGTCACCGGCCAGTTCTACAAACAGTTCGCGGTGACCATCGCCATCTCGACGGTGATCTCGGCCATCAACTCGCTGACGCTCTCCCCGGCGCTGGCGGCCCTGCTGTTAAAGCCGCACGGCGCGAAGAAAGACCTCCCTACCCGGCTGATCGATCGCCTGTTTGGCTGGATTTTCCGTCCGTTTAACCGCTTTTTCCTGCGCAGCTCGAACGGCTATCAGGGACTGGTAGGCAAAACGCTTGGACGCCGTGGCGCAGTGTTTGCGGTGTACCTGCTGCTGCTCTGCGCCGCTGGGGTGATGTTTAAAGTCGTCCCCGGCGGGTTTATTCCCACCCAGGATAAGCTGTATCTCATTGGCGGCGTGAAGATGCCGGAAGGGTCGTCGCTGGCGCGCACCGACGCGGTGATCCGCAAAATGAGCGAGATCGGGATGAATACCGAAGGGGTCGACTATGCGGTCGCTTTCCCGGGGCTTAACGCGCTGCAGTTCACCAACACGCCGAATACCGGGACGGTCTTTTTTGGCCTGAAACCGTTCGACCAGCGCAAACACACGGCGGCGGAAATTAACGCGGAGATCAACGCCAAAATCGCGCAAATCCAGCAGGGCTTTGGCTTTTCCATCCTGCCGCCGCCGATTTTAGGTCTGGGTCAGGGTTCCGGCTACTCCCTGTACATCCAGGATCGCGGAGGGCTGGGCTATGGCGCGCTGCAAAGCGCGGTGAATGCGATGTCCGGGGCGATTATGCAGACGCCGGGGATGCACTTCCCGATCTCGACTTACCAGGCTAACGTGCCGCAGCTGGACGTGCAGGTCGATCGCGATAAGGCGAAAGCGCAGGGGGTATCGCTAACCGATCTGTTCGGTACGCTGCAGACCTATCTCGGCTCGTCTTATGTCAATGACTTTAACCAGTTCGGGCGTACCTGGCGCGTGATGGCCCAGGCTGACGGACCATACCGCGAGAGCGTGGAAGATATCGCCAATCTGCGCACCCGCAATAATCAGGGCGAAATGGTACCGATCGGCAGTATGGTGAATATCAGTACCACCTACGGGCCGGATCCGGTGATCCGCTACAACGGTTATCCGGCGGCGGACCTGATTGGCGATGCCGATCCGCGGGTCCTCTCTTCTTCGCAGGCGATGACGCATCTGGAAGAGCTGTCGAAGCAGATCCTGCCGAATGGGATGAATATTGAGTGGACGGATCTCAGCTTCCAGCAGGCCACCCAGGGCAACACGGCGCTGATCGTCTTCCCGGTGGCGGTGCTGCTGGCATTCCTCGTACTGGCCGCGCTGTATGAAAGCTGGACCCTGCCGCTGGCGGTGATCCTTATCGTACCGATGACGATGCTCTCCGCGCTGTTTGGCGTCTGGCTGACCGGGGGCGATAACAACGTCTTCGTGCAGGTGGGTCTGGTGGTCCTGATGGGCCTGGCCTGTAAAAACGCCATTCTGATCGTCGAGTTTGCCCGCGAGCTGGAGATCCAGGGGAAAGGCATCATGGAAGCGGCGCTGGAGGCATGCCGCCTGCGTCTGCGCCCGATCGTGATGACCTCCATCGCCTTTATCGCCGGGACCATTCCGCTGATCCTCGGCCACGGCGCGGGGGCGGAAGTCCGCGGCGTCACCGGGATCACGGTGTTCTCCGGGATGCTGGGCGTGACGCTCTTCGGTCTGTTCCTGACGCCGGTGTTTTACGTGACGCTACGGAAACTGGTGACCCGCAGGAAGCCGGTCCAGGAGGATCTGCCCGCCTAGCCTGCAGCAGATAACAAAAAAACCGCCTTCACAATTTGAAGGCGGTTTTTTTTCGTCACCAGAAAATGATTAATGCGCTTTTTTAAAGCGGGCGATCATTTCCGGCACCGGGTCGCAGCCGCTGGTATCGGCGTTTTTGACCGCCTCCAGCGCGCTGGCCACGGTATGGCGAGCGAGGACGTTTAACGAAGCCTGCTCTGCTTCATCGGCAACCGATTTGAAGTACCAGCAGGCGTTGGCGCTGACCACGCAGCGGGCCGGGACGTCAGGACGCGACGCCCACAGTTTTTTATCTTCGATAACCGAAAGATAGATATCACGCAGGGTGATCTTGTCCGCCGGACGGCCAAGATGAATTGAGCCGTTGCGACCAAGCGTGGAGACGATAATGCCGTCACGAGTTAGCGGAACCATTAGTTTACGGATAAAGCTCGGGTTCGCTTCCAGGCCGTAGGCCAGAATCGCACTCGTCGAACGTTCACCCATCTGCTCCGCCATTGCTACGCTGAGAACCATCTGCAAAGCTGTCGGGAAGCGGTAATCTAACATGGCAGTGTCCTGGGTTGCGGTGAATCTTGTTCTTTTTAGCACCGCAGAGGGCACTGTTGCAAAGTTAGCGATGAGGCAGCCTTTTGTCTTATTCAAAGGCCTTACATTTCAAAAACTCTGCTTACCAGGCGCATTTCGCCCAGGGGATCACCATAATAAAATGCTGAGGCCTGGCCTTTGCGTAGTGCACGCATCACCTCAATACCTTTGATGGTGGCGTAAGCCGTCTTCATGGATTTAAATCCCAGCGTGGCGTTGATTATCCGTTTCAGTTTGCCATGATCGCATTCAATCACGTTGTTCCGGTACTTAATCTGTCGGTGTTCAACGTCAGACGGGCACCGGCCTTCGCGTTTGAGCAGAGCAAGCGCGCGACCATAGGCGGGCGCTTTATCCGTGTTGATGAATCGCGGGATCTGCCACTTCTTCACGTTGTTGAGGATTTTACCCAGAAACCGGTATGCAGCTTTGCTGTTACGACGGGAGGAGAGATAAAAATCGACAGTGCGGCCCCGGCTGTCGACGGCCCGGTACAGATACGCCCAGCGGCCATTGACCTTCACGTAGGTTTCATCCATGTGCCACGGGCAAAGATCGGAAGGGTTACGCCAGTACCAGCGCAGCCGTTTTTCCATTTCAGGCGCATAACGCTGAACCCAGCGGTAAATCGTGGAGTGATCGACATTCACTCCGCGTTCAGCCAGCATCTCCTGCAGCTCACGGTAACTGATGCCGTATTTGCAGTACCAGCGTACGGCCCACAGAATGATGTCACGCTGAAAATGCCGGCCTTTGAATGGGTTCATGTGCAGCTCCATCAGCAAAAGGGGATGATAAGTTTATCACCACCGACTATTTGCAACAGTGCCCGAAAACTCACGTTAAGGGATTTTGGTCATGAGATTATCAAAAAGGATCTTCACCTAGATCCTTTTAAATTAAAAATGAAGTTTTAAATCAATCTAAAGTATATATGAGTAAACTTGGTCTGACAGTTACCAATGCTTAATCAGTGAGGCACCTATCTCAGCGATCTGTCTATTTCGTTCATCCATAGTTGCCTGACTCCCCGTCGTGTAGATAACTACGATACGGGAGGGCTTACCATCTGGCCCCAGTGCTGCAATGATACCGCGAGACCCACGCTCACCGGCTCCAGATTTATCAGCAATAAACCAGCCAGCCGGAAGGGCCGAGCGCAGAAGTGGTCCTGCAACTTTATCGGCACTGTTGCAAATAGTCGGTGGTGATAAACTTATCATCCCCTTTTGCTGATGGAGCTGCACATGAACCCATTCAAAGGCCGGCATTTTCAGCGTGACATCATTCTGTGGGCCGTACGCTGGTACTGCAAATACGGCATCAGTTACCGTGAGCTGCAGGAGATGCTGGCTGAACGCGGAGTGAATGTCGATCACTCCACGATTTACCGCTGGGTTCAGCGTTATGCGCCTGAAATGGAAAAACGGCTGCGCTGGTACTGGCGTAACCCTTCCGATCTTTGCCCGTGGCACATGGATGAAACCTACGTGAAGGTCAATGGCCGCTGGGCGTATCTGTACCGGGCCGTCGACAGCCGGGGCCGCACTGTCGATTTTTATCTCTCCTCCCGTCGTAACAGCAAAGCTGCATACCGGTTTCTGGGTAAAATCCTCAACAACGTGAAGAAGTGGCAGATCCCGCGATTCATCAACACGGATAAAGCGCCCGCCTATGGTCGCGCGCTTGCTCTGCTCAAACGCGAAGGCCGGTGCCCGTCTGACGTTGAACACCGACAGATTAAGTACCGGAACAACGTGATTGAATGCGATCATGGCAAACTGAAACGGATAATCAACGCCACGCTGGGATTTAAATCCATGAAGACGGCTTACGCCACCATCAAAGGTATTGAGGTGATGCGTGCACTACGCAAAGGCCAGGCCTCAGCATTTTATTATGGTGATCCCCTGGGCGAAATGCGCCTGGTAAGCAGAGTTTTTGAAATGTAAGGCCTTTGAATAAGACAAAAGGCTGCCTCATCGCTAACTTTGCAACAGTGCCAGTTTTCGTTCCACTGAGCGTCAGACCCCTACTTGCCAGCAGTGCCGTTTATGCCAAACGCGCTTGGTACGACAGCGAGCACAATTCAGCTTACGCTGACAACGTACTTGGTCATGATTGGTGCCGGTCAGCTCTTGTTTGGACCGCTATCGGACCGACTGGGGCGCCGCCCCGTTCTACTGGGAGGTGGCCTCGCCTACGTTGTGGCGTCAATGGGCCTCGCTCTTACGTCATCGGCTGAAGTCTTTCTGGGGCTTCGGATTCTTCAGGCTTGTGGTGCCTCGGCGTGCCTTGTTTCCACATTTGCAACAGTACGTGACATTTACGCAGGTCGCGAGGAAAGTAATGTCATTTACGGCATACTCGGATCCATGCTGGCCATGGTCCCGGCGGTAGGCCCATTGCTCGGAGCGCTCGTCGACATGTGGCTTGGGTGGCGGGCTATCTTTGCGTTTCTAGGTTTGGGCATGATCGCTGCATCTGCAGCAGCGTGGCGATTCTGGCCTGAAACCCGGGTGCAACGAGTTGCGGGCTTGCAATGGTCGCAGCTGCTACTCCCCGTTAAGTGCCTGAACTTCTGGTTGTACACGTTGTGTTACGCCGCTGGAATGGGTAGCTTCTTCGTCTTTTTCTCCATTGCGCCCGGACTAATGATGGGCAGGCAAGGTGTGTCTCAGCTTGGCTTCAGCCTGCTGTTCGCCACAGTGGCAATTGCCATGGTGTTTACGGCTCGTTTTATGGGGCGTGTGATACCCAAGTGGGGCAGCCCAAGTGTCTTGCGAATGGGAATGGGATGCCTGATAGCTGGAGCAGTATTGCTTGCCATCACCGAAATATGGGCTTTGCAGTCCGTGTTAGGCTTTATTGCTCCAATGTGGCTAGTGGGTATTGGTGTCGCCACAGCGGTATCTGTGGCGCCCAATGGCGCTCTTCGAGGATTCGACCATGTTGCTGGAACGGTCACGGCAGTCTACTTCTGCTTGGGCGGTGTACTGCTAGGAAGCATCGGAACGTTGATCATTTCGCTGTTGCCGCGCAACACGGCTTGGCCGGTTGTCGTGTACTGTTTGACCCTTGCAACAGTCGTGCTCGGTCTGTCTTGTGTTTCCCGAGTGAAGGGCTCTCGCGGCCAGGGGGAGCATGATGTGGTCGCGCTACAAAGTGCGGAAAGTACATCAAATCCCAATCGTTGAGAGAATGTGGCAAGCTATCGCCCAACAAATCGCTGCAGCCGACCCAAAACCGCTACGCGGTTTCGGTCGGCTGAGCTCAGGCGTTAAACATCATGAGGGAAGCGGTGATCGCCGAAGTATCGACTCAACTATCAGAGGTAGTTGGCGTCATCGAGCGCCATCTCGAACCGACGTTGCTGGCCGTACATTTGTACGGCTCCGCAGTGGATGGCGGCCTGAAGCCACACAGTGATATTGATTTGCTGGTTACGGTGACCGTAAGGCTTGATGAAACAACGCGGCGAGCTTTGATCAACGACCTTTTGGAAACTTCGGCTTCCCCTGGAGAGAGCGAGATTCTCCGCGCTGTAGAAGTCACCATTGTTGTGCACGACGACATCATTCCGTGGCGTTATCCAGCTAAGCGCGAACTGCAATTTGGAGAATGGCAGCGCAATGACATTCTTGCAGGTATCTTCGAGCCAGCCACGATCGACATTGATCTGGCTATCTTGCTGACAAAAGCAAGAGAACATAGCGTTGCCTTGGTAGGTCCAGCGGCGGAGGAACTCTTTGATCCGGTTCCTGAACAGGATCTATTTGAGGCGCTAAATGAAACCTTAACGCTATGGAACTCGCCGCCCGACTGGGCTGGCGATGAGCGAAATGTAGTGCTTACGTTGTCCCGCATTTGGTACAGCGCAGTAACCGGCAAAATCGCGCCGAAGGATGTCGCTGCCGACTGGGCAATGGAGCGCCTGCCGGCCCAGTATCAGCCCGTCATACTTGAAGCTAGACAGGCTTATCTTGGACAAGAAGAAGATCGCTTGGCCTCCCGCGCAGATCAGTTGGAAGAATTTGTTCACTACGTGAAAGGCGAGATCACCAAGGTAGTCGGCAAATAATGTCTAACAATTCGTTCAAGCCGACGCCGCTTCGCGGCGCGGCTTAACTCAAGCGTTAGATGCCAGATTTGGCGTTGCGTATGCTCACAGAAAATCGACAGCCGCAAGACTGTTTTTGGCAACTCATAGCCACCACTATTTATCCTTCATACCGTAGAGGAGATTGCACGTGAAGAACTGGCTCTTTCTGGCTATTGCAATATTTGGTGAGGTCGTCGCAACTTCCGCACTGAAGTCCAGCCATGGATTCACCAAGTTAGTTCCTTCTGTTGTAGTTGTGGCTGGCTACGGGCTTGCGTTCTATTTCCTCTCTCTCGCACTCAAGTCCATCCCGGTCGGCATTGCTTATGCTGTTTGGGCTGGCCTCGGCATCGTACTTGTGGCAGCTATCGCTTGGATCTTCCATGGCCAGAAACTAGACTTGTGGGCGTTCGTTGGCATGGGACTTATCGTTAGTGGCGTCGCCGTTCTAAATCTGCTATCCAAGGTCAGCGCACATTGATCGGGCTGGCATCTAACAGTTCATTCAAGCCGACGCCGCTTCGCGGCGCGGCTTAATTCAGGTGTTAGTCGGACGCCTACGGCGCCGAGGAAAAAAGAAACCAAACCATTCTTGCTGCCAAAGAGAAAAACCCCTTACGGTGGCGTACTGGGAAAGTGCGTATCTACGACGCCTTGCCGGTCTCAATGTCATGCCGTCCTCTTTCGAAGGCTGCTTGATGCAAACCTCTCAAAAATCTGGCATAAACTATCTTGACATATTCCGATTGAACACCTTCCGAATATCAGCGGCTATCAGCGGGATCTCATCTTTTTTCGTGACGTAGGAGTGGGCATTCTGCTGCAGATGAAACTGGCAGCGTTGCCACAGAATTCCAGGGAAGACAGCATCGATTGCCGCGCGCAGTCCTGAGTGGTCATCACTGGTGATCATTCGCAGGCCGTGCATCCCTCGTCGTACGAGACCCTCGAGAAAGGAACGCCAGTTTACCTCTGCCTCACTGTTCGCGACTTCGGCGTCAAGAATATGCCGATTCCCGCTGTAATCAACGCCAATAGCCACTAGAAGCGCCTGCTTGACCACATGGGAACCGACGCGAACCGATTCATAGGTCGCATCAAGTACCAAGTATTGAATCTGTCCGACAGGCTGCGCCTTCCAAGACGTAATCTCTTCATCGAGCTCCTTTGCCAGCCTGCTGACCTGGGACGAGCTGACTTCGGTGCCACAAAGAATTTCGACGATATCCGAGACCCTGCGGGTACTTACTCCTTTGACATACATTTCGGCGATGGCGAGCTTGAGAGCACGCTCACTGCGCATGCCTTTCTCGATGCAGCTGGGATAAAACTCCATCCCGCGAACTTGTGGTACTTTCAAGAGGACTTTCCCGGTCGCAAGATTGAATATTGGATTATTTGGATTTACCAACAAACACTACTATTTAGCTACGAAAACTCAAGAGAAGTACACAAAACCTTTTGGAAGTGATGGAAGTTTAAGTCCTCTTGATTATAGTGTAGGTATTGGAACAGGTTTAGAATTAGGACATTTCCAGTTTATGTTTGGCTATGATTACCCTCTTAGTAACAGTTCGAAAGATCCAGACCTAAGTCAAGTACGCCAACACAACTTCAGAGCAAGTATAGCATATTCATTTAGAAAGCTAAAAAAATAAAACTAACCTAGGGCTTTGGATATTTTCAAGGCATCTGATAAAGACTTAACATCATGGGTGCGGAGATAATCTGCACCTTTTTTGTATGCATACATTTCTGCTGCAAGAGTTGGTGCTAAACGAGATTTCACATCGGTTCCAGTTATTTTACCTAAGAATGATTTCCGTGACACTGCAATCATTACTTGCAAATTAAAAGCTTCTTGAATTTCAGGGAAACGCTTCAAAACAAGAATAGATGTTTCTGGATTAGAGCCTAAAAAGAAGCCCATACCCGGATCAAGAATAATTCGTTCACGCTTTACACCAGCCTCAACTAAAGCAGCAATTCTTTCTTTAAAAAATTCCATCATGGAAGTAAAAACCTCTTCCGGATTCGTTTCAACTTTAGTAGCTGCACCAATTCGCTGAACGGAGTGCATCAACACAAGTTTGCAATCTGACTTTGCCAAGCCTGAATAAATCTCAGGATAAGGAAAACCTTGAATATCATTAATAAAATCAACCTTTTGTTCTATGCAAAAACTCTGAACCTCAGGTTTAAATGTATCAACAGAAATAGAAATGCCTTTTTCTTTTAAAGCCTTAATGACAGGTTTGAGTCTTTTGATTTCTTCCACAACGCCCACTTCAGTTGTATCAGGATTACTGGAAGCGGCTCCCAAATCAATCACATCTGCTCCATCTTCAACCAAATGCAGAGCATGCTCAATTGCCTTATCTGTATCTAAATAAAGTCCTCCATCGGAAAAACTATCGGTGGTTATATTTACGATTCCAAAAATCTTGCTCATATCATTTTGCTTTGATTACAAAAGTAGCATTTATCTTAATTGACTAATTATCACTTACGCAAATTGACACATTTTCCCTATCTTTGCAGCCTAATTTTTTTGTTTTAATTCATTATGAAAACTGATAGGAACTGTCATTTCGAGTTTTTCGCGGTTTTGGGTCAAAATTCGGTTTTTTCCCCGAACTACGACTGTTTTCGCACCCCGAACAACTAATCCAATCAGAATTTTCCGGCAACGCCGACTCCAAGAAGTGTAATTCCAGTCTATTTCTGCCGTCAACCCCTGATTCGCGTTAATGCGACAAAGCTCAAACACATAACTCCCCCACGAAGCCATATAAACTCCGATTTCGAGGTGTTATCCTGTTCCGCATAAACTTCGTTTTTGGGTATTATACCTACACCAAAGCAAGAAGATTATGGGTCCAAACTTCATTTGTATATTTTGCAAACAAATATCTGCCTGTCATATCTGTCGGAGTGTGGTGATACTCCTTTGCATTAAAAATGCGCTGATAAAAGGTAGTTCAGCAAAAGGCGAAACGCCAATAAATATATCTATAACCGGTTTCGCCCGTTGATTGGGTATCGCCGTGCTTCCGATATGTTCAATGGCTACGGCATGAGAACCGAAAAAATGGAGCAATTTTATTTTCTCTTCTTCAAAATTCTTTGTCCAATCCGGGTTATATTCCATAATTTCAATTTTCATGATAGTTTCGTCCTTGCCTCAAAAACCATGTTTGGTATTATACTCCATATCTCTCCGGTGCAGGAATAGCCTTTTCTGATGCACGGCTAACAGCTTCCCATTCTTCCCAGGTAGCCATCCGTGCTTTTAAGGTATCCATCGCCAAATCGTATACCATGCTGCCAAGGATAAGCCTCAAAGGCGGATTATTGCTGGCTACTAATTTCATAAGGGCTTCCGCTGCCAAGGAAGGATCACTATCGACCGAATCTTCGGAATACTGTTTCGCCAGCTCATCGCGCAGTGTACCGTATGAATCTAATGGATTGCTGTAACTCATCGAAGTGTATAAATCTGTCCAATATCCTCCTGGTTCCACCATAGTGAGTTTCACTCCGAAATGTTCCGCTTCTTTTGCTAAGGCTTCACTCATTCCTTCCAGCGCAAATTTACTTGCACTGTAAATACCAGACATCGGACCCGAGATAATAGCGCCAATGCTTGTAATCTGTATGATATGTCCAGAACGCTGCGACCTCAAATAGGGCATCACTGCCTGACAAACCCAAAGAGCTCCAAAAAAGTTTGTGTCCATTAGTTTCCGAGCATCGGATTCGTTTAGTTCTTCAATCATACCCATAGTCATGATACCCGCATTATTAACAACAATATCAAGCCTACCGAAATGTTTAACTGCTGTTTCAACCGTAGAAAAAACAGCCTCCCTATCTGTAACATCGAGGTTTAATGGCAGTAAGCTCTCTTGATATGTTTCTTCTAGCTTCGCCAAATTATCGATAGTCCTTGCAACTGCAACAACTTTATCCCCGGCTTTCAAGGCGGCGCATGTAAAAGCATAGCCAAGCCCCTTGCTTGCTCCGGTAATAAACCATACTCTTTTATTTTCGCTATTAGGTATCATAGATATTCTCCTTTAGGCTATTATAGAAAGATTATTATAAGCGAAATTAATACCGTTAAACGCCATGAGCCCGACAATTTTGAGCACTTTGTTTTGTACTCCCAGAAGCTCACCACTACAAATTATCATCAACCCGGTCCTTTTTTCAGTCCACTTGCGGTTTCATTGTTACTTTGTCATAGCGTCGTGTCAGAATGCGGCAGAGAACAGCGTTTACTATCAACGCAACACCAGACCAGAAAAACCATGTATTAACACCTATAACCTCAACAACCGGACCTGCAACAAGTAAGCCTATCGGCATAGAAAGAGTCATGGCGGTCATCAAAAGGGAAAACACCTTGCCCATCATTTCAGGGGCAATGCTTTCTTGAACATAAGCCATAACAGGAACATTCATAAATGTGCCAGAGGCGCCCAAGAAGAAGCAGCATATAACAAATATCCAAAAACCGCTTGTCGGTAGCGCTCCGCTAATCAGTGTAGCCAGACCCATTAAGCCAATAGCTAAGGATGCCATGAAAAACCTTCTTTTCATGCCGCCCCATACACCGATAACCAAAGATGAAAGAAGCAATCCACCTGCAAAGACAAATTCCACAATGCTATTGTGCCAGGCTTCACCCATAAAGTGGCTGCGTGCCAGTAGAGGGAACAGAGAACCTAATGGCATATAAAGTATGGTCATCAGCAGCATGGGGGAAAACACAGCCATTAAAGGTTTATTTGCTTTCATTGCGATAAAGCCCTGCTTCATGTCAGACAATACACTCATCTTCTCATTGGTTTGCGTAATGTCTGGAATTATAACAAATAGGAGGCAAACTATCGCAAAAGCGGCTCCCAGTATATCCACAATCATAATGGAGGAAATAGGTAGAAATGACATAAGCGCAGCACCCAGCACAGGCCCCATCATGTTGGATATTGATTGGATCATATTTCCCCAGCCCCCTGCTTTGGTCAACATATCTGCTGGCACAAACATGGGTATCGCCGCTTGCATAGCTGGACCGTGAAAGGTATTCCCCAATCCACGCAAAAATAAAACAATGTAGATAAACCAAATAGGGGGTGTTTCCACAAGTAAAAATGCTGCCCCAAGGATGATGCTGGATACAGCTACCAGACCGTCAGCTAAAATCATTACTGTTCGGCGGTTGTATCGGTCGATCCACACACCGGCAAAGGGTCCGATTAACATATTGGGGAGAAAGGCAACTAAGGATGCAATCGTCAAGGTGATTGCGGATTCAGTCTGGATGGTCAGCCACCAGATAACAGCGAACTGCACTGCGGCAGAACCCAAGATTGAAAAAGCCTGCCCTGTGTATATTACAGCAAATTGTTTCTTCCAATTTTTTATTCTGTTCATTATAGAAATCTCCTTATATAAAATTAAAAACGAACAACTGCCTAAGCGTTGTTCGTGCAGAAAGACATAATTTTACAAGGAGGTCTTCAAAAGCGAGGATATACTCATGTAAATATGTCTTTAAGCACAACAAATAAACCCTTAAAAGGGCAGTGCTTAAAAACTAAATTACATGAATATCAAATACATATTTCTACCCCGCTTCAATTTTTTTATTGTAGCACGTTTTTAGTGTAATTTCAAGAACGACAGCGTACTACGAATGCCGACCCTCTTTTCCTGAATATTTTGGGCACTGTTGCAAAGTTAGCGATGAGGCAGCCTTTTGTCTTATTCAAAGGCCTTACATTTCAAAAACTCTGCTTACCAGGCGCATTTCGCCCAGGGGATCACCATAATAAAATGCTGAGGCCTGGCCTTTGCGTAGTGCACGCATCACCTCAATACCTTTGATGGTGGCGTAAGCCGTCTTCATGGATTTAAATCCCAGCGTGGCGCCGATTATCCGTTTCAGTTTGCCATGATCGCATTCAATCACGTTGTTCCGGTACTTAATCTGTCGGTGTTCAACGTCAGACGGGCACCGGCCTTCGCGTTTGAGCAGAGCAAGCGCGCGACCATAGGCGGGCGCTTTATCCGTGTTGATGAATCGCGGGATCTGCCACTTCTTCACGTTGTTGAGGATTTTACCCAGAAACCGGTATGCAGCTTTGCTGTTACGACGGGAGGAGAGATAAAAATCGACAGTGCGGCCCCGGCTGTCGACGGCCCGGTACAGATACGCCCAGCGGCCATTGACCTTCACGTAGGTTTCATCCATGTGCCACGGGCAAAGATCGGAAGGGTTACGCCAGTACCAGCGCAGCCGTTTTTCCATTTCAGGCGCATAACGCTGAACCCAGCGGTAAATCGTGGAGTGATCGACATTCACTCCGCGTTCAGCCAGCATCTCCTGCAGCTCACGGTAACTGATGCCGTATTTGCAGTACCAGCGTACGGCCCACAGAATGATGTCACGCTGAAAATGCCGGCCTTTGAATGGGTTCATGTGCAGCTCCATCAGCAAAAGGGGATGATAAGTTTATCACCACCGACTATTTGCAACAGTGCCCTCTGATGTTACATTGCACAAGATAAAAATATATCATCATGAACAATAAAACTGTCTGCTTACATAAACAGTAATACAAGGGGTGTTATGAGCCATATTCAACGGGAAACGTCTTGCTCGAGGCCGCGATTAAATTCCAACATGGATGCTGATTTATATGGGTATAAATGGGCTCGCGATAATGTCGGGCAATCAGGTGCGACAATCTATCGATTGTATGGGAAGCCCGATGCGCCAGAGTTGTTTCTGAAACATGGCAAAGGTAGCGTTGCCAATGATGTTACAGATGAGATGGTCAGACTAAACTGGCTGACGGAATTTATGCCTCTTCCGACCATCAAGCATTTTATCCGTACTCCTGATGATGCATGGTTACTCACCACTGCGATCCCCGGGAAAACAGCATTCCAGGTATTAGAAGAATATCCTGATTCAGGTGAAAATATTGTTGATGCGCTGGCAGTGTTCCTGCGCCGGTTGCATTCGATTCCTGTTTGTAATTGTCCTTTTAACAGCGATCGCGTATTTCGTCTCGCTCAGGCGCAATCACGAATGAATAACGGTTTGGTTGATGCGAGTGATTTTGATGACGAGCGTAATGGCTGGCCTGTTGAACAAGTCTGGAAAGAAATGCATAAGCTTTTGCCATTCTCACCGGATTCAGTCGTCACTCATGGTGATTTCTCACTTGATAACCTTATTTTTGACGAGGGGAAATTAATAGGTTGTATTGATGTTGGACGAGTCGGAATCGCAGACCGATACCAGGATCTTGCCATCCTATGGAACTGCCTCGGTGAGTTTTCTCCTTCATTACAGAAACGGCTTTTTCAAAAATATGGTATTGATAATCCTGATATGAATAAATTGCAGTTTCATTTGATGCTCGATGAGTTTTTCTAATCAGAATTGGTTAATTGGTTGTAACACTGGCAGAGCATTACGCTGACTTGACGGGACGGCGCTTCCCTACCCTCATGGCCGCCTCCCAGGAATCGACCCAGGTGCTTATCGTGGACATAATCCTTTACTCATAAATTGGCACTGTTGCAAAGTTAGCGATGAGGCAGCCTTTTGTCTTATTCAAAGGCCTTACATTTCAAAAACTCTGCTTACCAGGCGCATTTCGCCCAGGGGATCACCATAATAAAATGCTGAGGCCTGGCCTTTGCGTAGTGCACGCATCACCTCAATACCTTTGATGGTGGCGTAAGCCGTCTTCATGGATTTAAATCCCAGCGTGGCGCCGATTATCCGTTTCAGTTTGCCATGATCGCATTCAATCACGTTGTTCCGGTACTTAATCTGTCGGTGTTCAACGTCAGACGGGCACCGGCCTTCGCGTTTGAGCAGAGCAAGCGCGCGACCATAGGCGGGCGCTTTATCCGTGTTGATGAATCGCGGGATCTGCCACTTCTTCACGTTGTTGAGGATTTTACCCAGAAACCGGTATGCAGCTTTGCTGTTACGACGGGAGGAGAGATAAAAATCGACAGTGCGGCCCCGGCTGTCGACGGCCCGGTACAGATACGCCCAGCGGCCATTGACCTTCACGTAGGTTTCATCCATGTGCCACGGGCAAAGATCGGAAGGGTTACGCCAGTACCAGCGCAGCCGTTTTTCCATTTCAGGCGCATAACGCTGAACCCAGCGGTAAATCGTGGAGTGATCGACATTCACTCCGCGTTCAGCCAGCATCTCCTGCAGCTCACGGTAACTGATGCCGTATTTGCAGTACCAGCGTACGGCCCACAGAATGATGTCACGCTGAAAATGCCGGCCTTTGAATGGGTTCATGTGCAGCTCCATCAGCAAAAGGGGATGATAAGTTTATCACCACCGACTATTTGCAACAGTGCCCATCGGCGTAGTAGTGGATGTGGTCGATGACAAAGCCGGTGCGGGTCAGCGTGCGCCGGAGGATCGGCAGAAAATCGACCAGGAACGAAGTAGCGCGTGTGACGACGGCCGGTACGCCGACACGCGCCACGGCCTCGGCCCAGCGCGCGGCCGGCGGTTGGAGCAGGCCGTTGTGCACCGAACCGTGGTAGGTGCCGACCGCCAATGTGAGCCAGCGCTCTAGCTCGCGCAGCGTCAGGGCGGCCTTGTTTTCGGAATCGTAGTCGCCGCGCTGGTCAGGGTTGGAGAAGGTCGTTCCCGGCAGTTCGTCGTGAATCATCTGCATCGCCGTGCCGATGATCCGTTCCACGATGCCGCCATAGTGCGGCTGTCCCAGCGGGCGATAGTCCAGCCGGATGCCATGCTGCTCGCAACCCCGGCGCAGGGCCTCGCTCTTGAACTCGGCCGCGTTGTCTAGGTAGAGCAGCAAGGGCTTGCCGCTCATCTGCCAATCCATTTCCACGTTCAGTCCTTCCAGCCAAGGGCGCTTGTCGCAGGCGACATGCACGAGGCACAGGCCAACCGAAACGGCAGACGGCGCTTCCAGCGTGACGACCATGCCGAGCACGCAGCGGGTGAACACGTCGATGGCGAGGGTCAGGTACGGGCGGCCAATAGGTTGCCGGTCGCGGTCATCGACCACGATCAGGTCGATGACCGTATGGTCTATCTGCACCTGCTCCAGCGGCGCGGTCACGGCAGGAGGCTCGCCGCCCACACCTTGTAGGTCACGAGCGGCATCCTGGCCTTCCCGCCGGCGGATGACCTTGCGCGGGTCAAGGCTAGCGATCCGTAAGGCCACGGTATTGCGCGCCGGCACTCGCAGTTTTTGAGCCTTGCACACCTGAGTGACTTCGCGGTGAAAGGCCGCTAGGCTGCGCTTCTGCTTGGTCAGGAACCGCTTTTGCAGTAGCTCGTGGATGACGCGCTCGACCGGTTCCGGCAAGCGCCCCTTACCTTTACCTCCACCGGACTGGCCGGGCACCAGATCCGTCACGAGGCCGCTGCCTTGCCGGGCACGCCGGATCAGAACGTATACCTGGCGCCGAGACAAGCCCAGCGCCTGAGCCGCCATATCGGCCGCTTCGTGCCCGACCGTCTCCGACTGCGCCAACGGACTGATGATCTCCGCACGACGGCGCGCACGCTCCCAAGCCTCATCAGGCAGAGTGGCCACGCCTTGTTCTGGAATCCGTGGGGTGTCCGTCGCCATGCTCACCTCGCTTTGGTGCACACGAGTATTGAGCATAGTCGAGATTGGTGCAGATCACTTCTGATATTGAACTGTCAGGAGCTGGCTGCACAACAGCCATTACGCCCAATCAACTGGTGCAGTCGTCTTCTGAAAATGACATCCATGCCCAGCCCGTGCGCGAGCTGGATCACCGCCCGCACGATAGTTTGGTCACGGGCATCATCCGGGAGCCTGGCGACAAAGGATTGGTCGATTTTCAATGTGGTGATGGGGCAGCATTTCAGATGTTGCAGGCAGGAATAGCCGGTGCCGAAGTCGTCGGCGGCGAAGCGCACGCCGATGGCGCGCAAGGCGTCGAAACTGGCGAACAGGGCTGGATTGCCGAATGCGACCGATTCGGTCAGTTCGATCTCCAGAAGCTCGGCGGGCAGGGCCATATCGGCCAGCACCCGCTTTACCTCGTCGTCGAACGTTGGCCCAACCTGGCTGGCGGACACATTGATGGCAAGACGGAACGGTTGCCATGCCGGTCCTTGCCACTTGTGCATCTGGCGACAGGCCTCGCCCAGCACCCACGCGCCTATTTCCGGCATCAGGCCGAACGACTCGGCCAGCGGCAGGAACTGGCCGGGCGGCAACAGGCCAAGCCTCGGATGCCGCCAGCGCATCAACGCTTCCGCGCCAGCGATCCGGTGATCGCGCAGATCGACCAGCGGCTGGTAATGCAGGTCAAGCTGTCCGCGCGCCGCCGCCTGCGCCAACTCGGCCGCCGTCCATCCGGCGGGCTGCGAACTCGTCATGATCCGCCCCGGAAGGCGCGCAGCAGCCGCGTTACGGCCAGAACGAACAAGCCGGTCAGCGCGAGCGCGGCAACACCCCAATGCTCGCCAAGGAAGGCACCGGCGGTCGTCCCGGCCAGCACGGCGGCGAGAATCGGCAGATGGCAGGGGCAGGTCAACACGGCCAGCGCACCCCACAGGTAGCCGGAAACGGGTTGGCGCGTCTCGGGCGGCAGTTTGTCAGGGGCGTTCACGGCAATGCCTCCTCGTGCGCCCGCTCGGCTGGCATGGAGGCCAGTTGCGCGTCCAGATGGGCCAACGCCGCGCGCCGCCGCTCGACCAACTGGCGCAGCACGGCAAGCTGCGCTGCGGCTTGTGCGCCGTCCGCTGCGTCGAGCGCACGGCACAGCCGCGCCAGGGCATCCAGGCCGATACCCGCCTCGAAGGCCGCGCGCACGAAGCACAGCCGTTGCAAGGCCGCATCGTCGAACACGCCGTAGCCGCCCGTGGTGCAGGCCACCGGCCGTAACAAGCCGCGCACCAGGTAGTCGCGCACGATATGTACGCTCACCCCAGCGTTATGGGCCAGTTGCGATACCGTGTAGGCGCTCATCGCACACCTCCTTGTCCTCACCCGGCGCAGCAGGAAAGCTGCTTCACATCCTTGTTGAAGGTCTGCGCCGCGAGCTTCAACCCTTCGACCATCGTCAGGTAGGGGAACAACTGGTCGGCCAGTTCCTGCACCGTCATCCGGTTGCGAATCGCCAGTGCGGCCGTCTGGATCAGTTCGCCCGCTTCCGGGGCCACTGCCTGCACGCCGATCAGTCGTCCGCTGCCTTCTTCAACCACCAGTTTGATGAAGCCGCGCGTGTCGAAGTTGGCGAGCGCGCGCGGCACGTTGTCCAGCGTTAGCGTGCGACTATCAGTTTTGATGCCGTCATGGTGCGCTTCCGCCTCGCTGTAGCCTACGGTCGCCACTTGCGGGTCGGTGAACACCACGGCCGGCATCGCGGTCAGGTTCAGGGCCGCGTCACCGCCGGTCATGTTGATCGCGGCGCGAGTGCCGGCCGCTGCCGCCACATAGACGAACTGCGGCTGGTCGGTGCAGTCGCCTGCGGCGTAGATGTGTTCCACGCTTGTACGCATGCCGGGGTCGATGACGATAGCGCCTTGCGGGGTGAGCGTGACGCCCGTCGCATCCAGTGCCAGCTTGCGTGTGTTGGGCGCGCGGCCGGTGGCGACCAGCAGCTTGTCGGCGCGCAGTTCGCCGTGCGCCGTGGTGAGCACGAATTCGCCGTCCCCTTCACCATTGATATACGCGACCTGGCTGGCCTGGGTGTGTTCCCTCACCTCGATGCCCTCCATGCGGAATGCGGCCGTGACGGCTTCGCCTATAGCTGGGTCTTCGCGGAAGAACAGCGTGCTGCGAGCCAGGATCGTCACCTTCGCTCCGAGTCGGGCGAACGCCTGCGCCAGCTCCAGCGCCACCACTGATGAGCCAATCACGGCCAGGCGCTTAGGAATCGTCTCGCTGACCAGCGCTTCAGTGGAAGTCCAGTACGGAGTGTCTTTCAGGCCGGGAATCGGCGGCACGGCCGGGCTCGCGCCGGTGGCGATCAGGCAGCGGTCGAATGCCACCACGCGCTCGCCGCCGTCGTTGAGTTGCACGATCAGGTTGCGATTGTCCTTAAAGCGGGCGGAGCCGTGCAGCACAGTGATCGCCGGATTGCCCTCCAAGATGCCTTCGTACTTGGCGTGGCGCAGTTCATCGACGCGGGCCTGCTGCTGGGCCAGCAGCGCCGTGCGCTGGATGGTCGGCGTGGTAGCGGCGATGCCGCCATCGAACGGGCTTTCCCGGCGCAGATGGGCGATATGGGCGGCGCGGATCATGATCTTGGACGGCACACAACCGACATTGACGCAGGTGCCGCCGATGGTGCCGCGCTCGATCAGCGTGACACGTGCGCCTTGCTCGACGGCCTTCAGCGCCGCTGCCATCGCGGCCCCGCCGCTGCCGATGACGGCGATATGCAATGCGCCGCTGCTACCCGTCTTGTCGTTTCTGCCCAGCAGATCGCGCATCTTGTCGAGCAATCCGCCCGGCGTCGAAACTGAGGGGGCATCGGCCAGCGTGGCCCGATAACCGAGTCCAGCTACAGCGGCCGTCAGCGCGTCGGGTGACGTGCCGACCTCAATGGCGAGCTTGGCGCTGCCCTTGGCGTAGGAGACATCCGCTGATTGCACGCCGGGCACTTTCTCCAGGGCGTCCTTGACATGCACTGCGCACGAGTCGCAAGTCATGCCGGTGATTTTGAGAGTGCTCATACCATCGTTCCTTATTCGTGTGGGCCGCCGTGTCGCACGGTCAGCCGTCTTTCACAAGCGCTTGGCGGGGAGTTCGCAGCCGTCCGGTCCGCAACGGCGATGCGCCGGCGACACGAAGTCCCAGATCGACACCCCAATCATCAAGGCCAGGCCGACGTACATCAGGTTCGCCGTCCACCAGTTGCCGAGCAGCCAGACCGTGGCCGCAAACACGATGGCCGGGCCGATCATGCCGAGCAGACTGCGCAGCCATTGCCGATGACTGAACCAACCCAGCGCGTTCGCCAGGAAGGCCAGCGCGGCAAACAGCGGCAGCAGGCGGCTGATGAACAGTCCCTCGTACTGGCTCAAGAAGCCCAGCCCGATGGCCGCGCCGAAGCTGGCGAGGGCTGGAAAGCAGGCGGCGCAGCCCATCGCGGAAACGACGCTGCCGAGCGCGCCGGTTTTATCGGCAATGCGTGTCATCAGTCCCATGAAGCGGCTCTCGCTGTTGTCGTTGGCTTGCTGGCTCACTGCTTGACGCTGGACGGATAGCCGGCGTCTGCGGTGGCCTTGGTCAGCTTCTGTACGCTGGCCTTGGTGTCGTCAAAAGTGACGACGGCCTCGCGCTTCTCGAAGCCCACATCGACCTTGCTCACGCCTTCGACCTTGGAGAGCGCTTTCTTGACTGTGATCGGGCAGGCGACGCAAGTCATGCCGGGAACCGCTAGCGTGACGGTCTGGGTAGCGGCCCACACCGGGGCAACAGCGGCGGCGAGGGCAAGGGAGGCAAACAGTTTCTTCATGATGAACTCCTGGTTAATAGAAAAATGGAACGACATAGGGAAATCCAAGCGCGACCAGGACCAGCACGGCCACGATCCAGAAAATCAGCTTGTAGGTGGCGCGCACCTGCGGAATCGCGCAGACCTCACCTGGCTTGCATGCCTGCACGGGCCGGTAAATCCGCTTCCAGGCGAAGAACAGCGCCACTAGCGCCGCGCCGATGAACAACGGTCGATAGGGTTCCAGCACCGTCAGGTTGCCGATCCAAGCACCGGAGAAGCCCAGGGCGACCAGTACTAGCGGCCCCAGGCAGCAGGTCGATGCAAGAATGGCGGCCAGCCCGCCGGCGAAGAGCGCACCGCGCCCGTTTTGTGGTTCAGACATACGTTGGCCCTTTTGAATTTGGATTGGATAGCGCAACCTTACTTCCGTACTCATGTACGGAGTCAAGCGATATGGAAAATAATTTGGAAAACCTGACCATTGGCGTTTTTGCCAAGGCGGCCGGGGTCAACGTGGAGACAATCCGCTTCTATCAGCGCAAGGGCCTGTTGCGGGAACCGGACAAGCCTTACGGCAGCATCCGCCGCTATGGGGAGGCGGACGTGGTTCGGGTGAAATTCGTGAAATCGGCACAGCGGCTGGGGTTCAGTCTGGACGAGATTGCCGAGCTGTTGCGGCTCGACGATGGCACCCACTGCGAGGAGGCCAGCAGCCTGGCCGAACACAAGCTCAAGGACGTGCGCGAGAAGATGGCCGACTTGGCGCGCATGGAAACCGTGCTGTCTGAACTCGTGTGCGCCTGCCATGCACGAAAGGGGAATGTTTCCTGCCCGTTGATCGCGTCACTACAGGGCGAAGCAGGCCTGGCAAGGTCAGCTATGCCTTAGCGTGCTTTATTTTCCGTTTTCTGAGGTGCCCCCTAATAGTGTTCTTCCATTTCGGTAAAAATCCCTACCATGGATTCCCACTCGTCCGGGGGGTAATGACTCCAACTTATTGATAGTGTTTTATGTTCAGATAATGCCCGATGACTTTGTCATGCAGCTCCACCGATTTTGAGAACGACAGCGACTTCCGTCCCAGCCGTGCCAGGTGCTGCCTCAGATTCAGGTTATGCCGCTCAATTCGCTGCGTATATCGCTTGCTGATTACGTGCAGCTTTCCCTTCAGGCGGGATTCATACAGCGGCCAGCCATCCGTCATCCATATCACCACGTCAAAGGGTGACAGCAGGCTCATAAGACGCCCCAGCGTCGCCATAGTGCGTTCACCGAATACGTGCGCAACAACCGTCTTCCGGAGCCTGTCATACGCGTAAAACAGCCAGCGCTGGCGCGATTTAGCCCCGACGTATCCCCACTGTTCGTCCATTTCCGCGCAGACGATGACGTCACTGCCCGGCTGTATGCGCGAGGTTACCGACTGCGGCCTGAGTTTTTTAAATGGCGGAAAATCGTGTTGAGGCCAACGCCCATAATGCGGGCGGTTGCCCGGCATCCAACGCCATTCATGGCCATATCAATGATTTTCTGGTGCGTACCGGGTTGAGAAGCGGTGTAAGTGAACTGCAGTTGCCATGTTTTACGGCAGTGAGAGCAGAGATAGCGCTGATGTCCGGCGGTGCTTTTGCCGTTACGCACCACCCCGTCAGTAGCTGAACAGGAGGGACAGCTGATAGAAACAGAAGCCACTGGAGCACCTCAAAAACACCATCATACACTAAATCAGTAAGTTGGCAGCATCACCGTGTACTAGAATCATTTTGGTTGCAGGAGTTACAGATTTTTAAGCATAATTTTCCATCAGATTTATTATCTATGGTATCAGTGAAAATATAGGACACTTCAATACTCTGCCCGTACTTATCAGTCATCTCATATGACCATTGCCCCGTTCGTTTCGCATTCTTAATGAATTCGATGGACTCTGCAGGACAACCATGAAGAATAGGCAGAATTTTATCAGGATGCTTAATGAGTAAAATTATTATATTTACAATGTTTGAAAAGAAATTTTTGCTATTTTTTATTTCATCGATTTTTTCCGCTGAAATGTTTACTAAGTTTTCATTTCCGGAAATGAAAAGCGATTTGCCATGGGGGCTTTTTTTAAATTGTTCTTCTGTTTTAGAAAAGACATCATCCTTAAAAGGTAGCAACTTAGAACCAGTAATAAACGGTTTTAATAAATTCGAATTTGAAATTGTCATATCTTTGCTCCACTACAGGGTTATCCTGGAGCATGTTGTACATAACATCATGGGCAAAGAATACCAAAAATCGCTCATATCGATCGGGACAAATATTTAACAAATTCAGCCCTGACATTGAGCAGCTTTTTTGCGCTGCGTAGTGTCAGGGCTGGTGACTAACGACGTAACAAATAAAACAGATGCTTTAGTTCATCCACACCGTAGCCGAAATGGCAGGCAAAGCCAGAATCCCGTCTGTCAGTTGCCCATGGCCTTCTTTGCGTTGCCATTGCACGACATTAAGAAACGGTGACGCGGGTAGCACCACTTCACAGGCTTCGCCACGGTTAATTGCCACCAGTACACGCTGCTGATTCAGCACGCGGACAAATACCACCACGTTATCTTCCGCATACAGCACCTGACAGCCGCCACGACGCAGCGCCTGACTTTTCTTACGCAGCACAATCATTCGCTGGTACAGCGCGAATAACGCCGTATCCTGCTTTTCCACCTGCCAGGGAAACGGTTTACGGCAAAACGGATCGTTTTTACCATCCAGTCCCACTTCATCACCGTAATAAATGCACGGTACACCAGGCCAGGTGAACAGCCAGACCACCGCCAGGGGCAGGCGCGCAACATCCCGACCGAGCAGCGTTTTAAATCGCGCAGTATCGTGGCTGTCGAGCTGATTAAACATACGTAATTGCTGTTGATGAGAAAGCCCTGCGCGGTAATTATCCATCCAGGCCATACAGGTTTGAGCGTCAATTTGCTGCGGATCGTAAGAGATGTCGGTATTGGCAAGAAATCCCCACAACGGGAATGTGAAGCCGCGATAGTTCATGGCGGCATCTTCCACATCGGCCTGTAACCATTGCCGTGCATCGCCAAAATGCTCTCCAACTATATACGCTTCTGGCTGGGTTTCTTTCGCCGCTTCGGTGATCCCGGCAACGTGCTGCAAATTATTGCGCGCCCCACCCGCTTCCCCCAGCATATGCACCACATCCAGCCGCCAGCCGTCCATATTCCACGGCGCTTTCAGCCAGTGGCGGACAATACTGTCTTCCCCGCGATAAATTTCATTCACCAGACTTTCCGACTGATAATCCAGCTTCGGCAAGCTGGCATAGCCAAGCCAGTCGAGCGCCGTGCCATCATCACTAAACGAGTACCAGTCGCGCCAGGGCGATTCGGGGTTGTGACAAGCTCCCCCCGTGCCACGATTGTGCCTGTCAAACCAGGCATGGGAATCGCCACTGTGGTTAAACACGCCGTCCAGCACCAGCCGCATTCCCAGCTGCTGCGTATTGTGTCGCAAACGCAGCAACGCCCCATCACCGCCAAACTGCGGATCGACATGGCGATAATCCTCGGTATCGTATTTATGTACGCTGGGAGCTTTAAACACCGGATTGAGATACAACGCCGTCACGCCAAGTTTTTTCAGATACGGCAGTTTTTCGCTTATCCCGTCCAGATCGCCGCCATAGAACGTTGATCCGCCCGCCTGCGCCGTGACCGGTTCATCCCAGTCACGCAATATGATCTCTTGTCCGGCTGCGTGATGGTAATAGACATGATCCTGTTCAGCTTCACGAGGAAGGCTACGGGCGAAACGATCAGGGAGGATCTGATAAAAAATCTGATCCGCAGCCCATTGTGGGCCGATATCCGGTACATCGATGGCAAACTGCTCCAGTCGTGCTGGCGGCATTCGGCTGAAGCCCTGCGGTGTAAACCAACGCTGGCGATCGTGCCATAGCAATTTGAAACTATAACGCCGCCGAGGTTGTCCGCTGGAGAGATCGATCGCCGCCCGCCATGCGGTGACACCAGGCTGCGGCTGACTGCGCTGCTTATGCATCGGTACTGACATTTCTTCGTTATCGTGTTCTGTACGCAGCATAATGCGCTGCGGTGGGTCTTCGCCCGTCAGCCACAGTGTAATGAGCAGTTGATCTTTGCTTTGTTTAACAAATGGGGGCACCGGCAGGTGCCATGCATTTAACATCATAATTCCCCTGTGATGAAAATCTGATCACCTTGCCATAGCCTAATGCAGGATCACTCATCATCTGAAGGATATTTGGGGGAGGAGGACGGGGGCGGATAACTTTCGGAATAGCCGGATCAGGATTTCCTCCTGAACCGGCTTACAGAACGCAAGGATTACTGGTTTTCAGCCAGCTGACGATCGTGGCGGCGTTTAAACATCCAGCCAATCAACAGCACAACAATCCACGCGAAACCGACATACAGCGAGATACGCGTATCCGGGTGATAACCAATCAACCCGATAATAAAGAGCAGGAAAATCAGCCCGCCGATGGTCGTTGCTACCCCACCCGGCACTTTAAATTTCAGCGCCTTAACTTCTTCTGGCGGCAAACGGCGACGGAAGGCAATTTGCGACAGCAGGATCATAATCCACACCCATACCGTGGCGAAGGTTGCCAGCGAAGCGATCACCAGGAAGACGTTTTCCGGCATGATGTAGTTCAGATACACCGCAAACAATAGCGCGGTAGTCATCACCAGCACCGTAACCCACGGAATACCGCGACGCGACGTTTTGCTGAAAATTTTCGGTGCGCTGCCCTGCTCTGCCATACCGTGGAGCATACGGCCTACGCCAAATACGTCACTGTTAATTGCCGACAGCGAAGCAGTCAGCACAACAAAGTTAAGAATGCTGGCGGCAAAGGTAATGCCCATATGCTGGAACGTCAGCACGAACGGGCTACCGGCAGTGCCAACCTGATTCCACGGGTAGATAGACATAATGACGAACAGCGTACCGACGTAGAACACCAGAATACGCATCGGCACGGAGTTAATCGCACGCGGTATCGATTTCTCAGGATCTTTCGCTTCACCGGCGGTAATCCCGATAATTTCGATCCCACCGTAAGCAAACATCACCATTTGCAACGACATCACCATCCCAAGCCAGCCGTTACTGAAGAAGCCGCCGTTGCTCCACAGGTTATGAATACCGGTCGGTTGCCCGCCGTTGCCAATCCCCCAGATGATGATGCCGAAACCGGCGACAATCATGATGATGATAGTGGCGACTTTAAAGAACGAGAACCAGAATTCCAGCTCACCGAATACCTTCACGCTCATCAGGTTTACGGCGCAAATGATCAGCACCACGCTCAGTACCCAAATCCAGTGCGGCACCGTCGGGAACCAGACACCCATATAGATACCAAAAGCGGTCACATCGGCGATGGCGACAATAAGGATTTCAAAGCAGTAGGTCCAGCCGGTAATGTAACCTGCCAGCGGGCCGAGGTTTTCCTGCGCATAACGCGAGAAAGAGCTGGCGGCCGGGTTATGTACCGACATTTCCCCCAGCGCACGCATAATGATATACGCCGCGATACCACCGATAATATAGGCCAACAACACGCTCGGACCGGCCATTTTGATGGCGTCTGCCGAACCGTAAAACAGCCCGGTGCCAATTGCTGAACCCAGTGCCATAAAGCGTATGTGGCGGGTACTTAGCCCACGCTTTAGCTTGTTCTTACTTTCCATCAATTCCTAACCCATCAACACAATAAAAAACCACGGGGCATCGCAGCCCCGTGGTTAAAACAAATGTTCAGTGATTTAGTGAGCGCTGGAGGTCACCTGACGACCTGCCGCGCGATCCCAGATAATGGCCAGAACCACCATCACCACTGTTGGCATTAACCACGCCAGACCTTGTTCGGCCAGCGGTAAACGCTGCGCCCAGGACGGTAAGATATCGCTGAATGCAGATGCTTTGATCCCGTCGAGAATACCAAAAAGCAGGCTGATAAACATCGGCGGAGCAATCACGCGGGACGAATTATGCCACCATGAGCGTGTAAAACTTAATACAACCAGTGCGATACACGGCGGATAAATAGCGGTCAGCACCGGTACGGAGATCTGGATCAGCTGGCTTAAGCCGAGGTTAGAAACCACCATCGAGAAGCCGCCGAGGATAAACACCAGCGTACGATAAGAGAGCGGTACGTACTGGGCAAAGAATTCTGCACAAGCACAGGTCAGGCCAACTGCCGTTACCAGGCAGGCGATGAAGATTAACGCCGCCAGCAGGAAGCTACCGCCGCCGCCAAAGGTGTGCTGAACGTAAGCATGCAGAATAGCAGCGCCGTTTGCAGACTGATCGACCAGCGACGCGCTGTCTGAACCCAGACGGAACAGCGCCAGGTACAGCAGAGTCAGACCAACACCCGCCATCAGGCCAGCCCAGACGGTATAACGGGTCAGCAGACGCGCTTCGGTAACGCCACGAGAACGCGCCGCGTTAACAATAACGATACCAAACACCATTGCGCCCAGCGTATCCATGGTCAGATAGCCGTTAACGAAGCCGTTAGAAAACGCAGCGTTTTGATAAGCCTCAGTCGCCGTGCTGATAGAACCCGCCGGCCAGACAATCGCGGCAACGGACAGGATAACCAGCGCGATAATTTTCAGCGGCGCAAGGAAGTTGCCCACGGTATCCAGCAGTTTGCCCGGATAGAGAGAAACCAGAATAACGATAGCGAAATAAACCAGGCTGTAGATAAACAGCGGCAGTGCGGAATCACCCGTCAGCGGCGCAATGCCCACTTCAAAAGAAACGGTAGCTGTACGCGGCGTAGCGAAAAGCGGCCCCACAGCCAGGTAACAAACCGTTGCCAGCAGCACGCCAGCGACTTTACCGATTGGCGTGCTGAGGCTGTCAACACCGCCGCCAACTTTTGCCAGCGCCACTACCGTTAATACCGGCAGACCAACGGCAGTAATAAGGAAGCCGAATGCCGCAGTCCAGACGTGTTCGCCTGCCTGTAAGCCGACCATTGGAGGGAAAATAATGTTACCTGCGCCGACGAACAACGCAAATGTCATAAAGCCCAGAGCGATGATATCGCGCGATCTTAATTGATGGGTCATAAATCATACTGCCTGTGGATGTGGTGTTGTAACGTTAAATTTTTGTGCCAATCCCTGGGGATGATACAGCGGTATATTTAAACAATTTTAGCGGGAAATACTCCCAACCAGGCGCGGCGAAGAATAGTTTTTCGATTTACCGCGTGAATGCAGTCAGTATGACAGCACCTGAAGCGCAATTTAAACGCTTATAACGTTTTAAAGCAAGGAGGGATCTAAAAACCAGAGGTATATAGCGATAAGAAATCACCAACCAGTATAAAACACTATTTCCGTGAAAAAGACATGGCTAATCATGCGAACAAAAAATCACCAACCGTTGTAAAATCTAGCGCCCGTATTTTGACTGCAAAGAAAATAAGCCAGCATCGGCTGGCTTATGGCAATAAAAGATGACAAAGGCGGATTAATCGCTGTTTTTGGCAATTAAACGTTCCGGGATAACAAAACTGAAACGTGTTCCTTTTCCTACTGTACTCTCAATATTCAGGCGACTTTCGTGATGATTCACCGCATGTTTCACGATCGCTAACCCTAATCCGCTACCGCCGGTTTGCCGGGAACGCGCTTTATCAACGCGATAAAAACGCTCGGTCAGGCGCGGAATATGCTCCGGTGCAATGCCCGGTCCGTTATCTTCAACGCTAAATTCGGCACCGTGCGGCACTCGCTGCCAGCGTACGGTGATATGCGTGCCTTCCGGCGTATGATTCACGGCGTTATAGACCAGGTTCGAAATCGCACTGCGTAGCTGATCTTCGTTGCCAGACACCTTGAGGCCGTTATCTATCTCAAAGGTAAATGTCTGTTTTTTCTGACTCAGAGTCTGAGCCTCGCGCTCAACAACGCGCAGCATCATCGGCACATCAACCTTTTCATTGAGCAAATGCGTCGGCGCGGCTTCAATTTTCGACAGCGTCAGCAATTGCTTCACCAGCCCTTCCATCCGCTGGGTCTGCTCGCGCATGGTGTGCAACGCTTTTTCACGTACCGCGCCTTCCAACGGTTGCTCATCCATCATCTCCAGGTAACCCTGTAACACGGTCAATGGCGTGCGTAACTCATGGCTTACGTTGGCGAAAAAGTTGCGCCGCGCCCCTTCCAGTTGATGCATTTGCGTGACATCACGCGCCACCATCAGCAACTGTTTGTGGGTATAAGGCATGACGCGAATTTCCAGATGCCGCCCGGTGTTGAGCACCAGATTGAGCGGGCGAGAAAAATCACGCGTTTTCAGATATTGCGTAAACTCCGGGTAACGCAGCAGGTTAAGGATGTTCTGCCCGTTATCTTCCGGCCAGCGCAAACCAAGAATCTGTTGCGCCAGACCGTTACACCAGAAAATACCGCCCTCTTCCGTGGTCAGCACCACTGCGTCGGGCAGCGACTCCGCGCCGCTACGAAAGCGTTTAATCAGATTGCCCAGTTCACGGCGGCGTTTTTTATTTCGCAGCTGCATCTGGTGTAAGCCGTATAGTAGCGGTTCCCAGCTACCACGCCCCGGTGGCGGGGTCATACTACGATCCACCCACAGCCACCATGAAAGGCGCAATAAATTCCAGAAATGCCAGATAAGCAGTCCCGTTACCGATGCCAGCAAAAACCAGGGCAGGTAACCAAAAAATGCACCCAGGATGAAAACCGGGAGGCAGCAAAGTAGCAGCTCCAGCACCAGCCTTTTCCACGACAGCCGTTCCAGCACGTAAGATACTCCAGTTAAGAAATCATAAGCCCTGCTCTGCGTCCGATGAGCAAGGCGTTAAAAGCGGGTTGAAAAACGATATCCTGTACCGCGCACGGTCTGCACCATGCGGTCATGCCCGCCGGGCTCCAGTGCTTTACGCAGGCGACGAATGTGGACATCGACCGTGCGGTCTTCCACATACACGTTAGTTCCCCAGACGTGGTTTAACAGCTGCTCGCGGCTGTACACGCGCTCAGGATGCGTCATAAAAAAGTGCAGCAGTTTAAATTCTGTCGGCCCCATCTCCAGCGGCTCTCCGCCCGCCATCACCCGGTGAGATGTCGGGTCGAGACTTAATCCCTGCATCTCAATCACCTCTTCCACCGCCATTGGCGAAATACGGCGCATTACCGCTTTGATTCGCGCCACCAGCTCCTTCGGCGAAAACGGCTTGGTGATATAGTCATCCGCGCCGGTTTCAAGGCCGCGCACGCGATCTTCTTCTTCCCCTCTGGCGGTCAACATCACCACTGGAATATCCCGGGTCATCGACTCGCGCTTGAGGTGTTTGATGAACTGGATACCGGAGCCGCCAGGTAACATCCAGTCAAGGAGAATTAAATCCGGCCAGGGTTCATTCAGTTGATTCACAGCACTGTCATAATCTTCCGCTTCGACCGGCTGAAAGCCATTTTGTTCGAGCACGAAGCAGACCATTTCGCGAATTGGAGCTTCATCTTCTACGACCAGAATACGTCTCGCCATGATTTGCCCTGTTGTAATAAATAGGTTGCGATCATTAATGCGACGTCATTATGCGTCAGATTTATGACAGATTTATGAAAAGCTCGTCGCACATATCTTCAGGTTATTGATTTCCGTGGCGCAGAAAAAAGCAAATGGCACATCTGTTTGGGTATAATCGCGCCCATGCTTTTTCGCCAGGGAACCGTTATGCGCATCCTTCACACCTCAGACTGGCATCTCGGCCAGAACTTCTATAGTAAAAGCCGCGAAGCTGAACATCAGGCTTTTCTTGACTGGCTGCTGGAGACAGCACAAACCCATCAGGTGGATGCGATTATTGTTGCCGGTGATGTTTTCGATACCGGCTCGCCGCCCAGTTACGCCCGCACGTTATACAACCGTTTTGTTGTCAATTTACAGCAAACTGGCTGTCATCTGGTGGTACTGGCAGGAAACCATGACTCGGTCGCCACGCTGAATGAATCGCGCGATATCATGGCGTTCCTCAATACGACCGTGGTCGCCAGCGCCGGACATGCGCCGCAAATCTTGCCTCGTCGCGACGGGACGCCAGGCGCAGTGCTGTGTCCCATACCGTTTTTACGTCCGCGTGACATTATTACCAGCCAGGCGGGGCTTAACGGAATTGAAAAACAGCAGCATTTGCTGGCAGCTATTACTGATTATTATCAACAACACTATGCCGATGCCTGCAAACTGCGCGGCGATCAGCCTCTGCCCATCATCGCCACGGGACATTTAACGACCGTGGGGGCCAGTAAAAGTGACGCCGTGCGTGACATTTATATTGGCACGCTGGACGCGTTTCCGGCACAAAACTTTCCACCAGCCGACTACATCGCGCTCGGGCATATTCACCGCGCACAGATTATTGGCGGCATGGAACATATTCGCTATTGCGGCTCCCCCATTCCACTGAGTTTTGATGAATGCGGAAAGAGTAAATATGTCCATCTGGTGACATTTTCAAACGGCAAATTAGAGAGCGTGGAAAACCTGAACGTACCGGTAACGCAACCCATGGCAGTGCTGAAAGGCGATCTGGCGTCGATTACCGCACAGCTGGAACAGTGGCGCGATGTATCGCAGGAGCCGCCTGTCTGGCTGGATATCGAAATCACTACTGATGAGTATCTGCATGATATTCAGCGCAAAATCCAGACATTAACCGAATCATTGCCTGTTGAAGTATTACTGGTACGCCGGAGTCGTGAACAGCGCGAGCGTGTGTTAGCCAGCCAACAGCGTGAAACCCTCAGCGAACTCAGCGTCGAAGAGGTGTTCAATCGCCGTCTGGCACTGGAAGAACTGGATGAGTCGCAGCAGCAACGTCTGCAGCATCTTTTCACCACGACGTTGCATACCCTCGCCGGAGAACACGAAGCATGAAAATTCTCAGCCTGCGCCTGAAAAACCTGAACTCATTAAAAGGCGAATGGAAGATTGATTTCACCCGCGAGCCGTTCGCCAGCAACGGGCTGTTTGCCATTACCGGCCCAACCGGTGCGGGGAAAACCACCCTGCTGGACGCCATTTGTCTGGCGCTGTATCACGAAACTCCGCGTCTCTCTAACGTTTCACAATCGCAAAATGATCTCATGACCCGCGATACCGCCGAATGTCTGGCGGAGGTGGAGTTTGAAGTGAAAGGTGAAGCGTATCGCGCGTTCTGGAGCCAGAATCGGGCGCGTAACCAACCCGACGGTAATTTGCAGGTGCCACGCGTAGAGCTGGCGCGCTGCGCCGATGGCAAAATTCTCGCCGACAAAGTGAAAGATAAGCTGGAACTGACGGCGACGTTAACCGGACTGGATTACGGGCGCTTCACCCGTTCGATGCTGCTTTCGCAGGGGCAATTTGCTGCCTTCCTGAATGCCAAACCCAAAGAACGCGCGGAATTGCTCGAGGAGTTAACCGGCACTGAAATCTACGGGCAAATCTCGGCGATGGTTTTTGAGCAGCACAAATCGGCCCGCACTGAGCTGGAGAAGCTGCAAGCGCAGGCCAGCGGCGTCGCGTTGCTCACGCCGGAACAAGTGCAATCGCTGACAGCGAGTTTGCAGGTACTTACTGACGAAGAAAAACAGTTACTTACCGCGCAGCAGCAAGAACAACAATCACTAAACTGGTTAACGCGTCTGGACGAATTGCAGCAAGAAGCCAGCCGCCGTCAACAGGCCTTGCAACAGGCGTTAGCCGAAGAAGAAAAAGCGCAACCTCAACTGGCGGCGCTCAGTCTGGCACAACCGGCACGAAATCTTCGTCCACACTGGGAACGCATCGCAGAACACAGCGCGGCGCTGGCGCATACTCGCCAGCAGATTGAAGAAGTAAATACTCGCTTACAGAGCACAATGGCGCTTCGCGCGAGCATTCGCCACCACGCGGCGAAGCAGTCAGCAGAATTACAGCAGCAGCAACAAAGTCTGAATGCCTGGCTACAGGAACACGACCGCTTCCGTCAGTGGAACAACGAACTGGCGGGTTGGCGTGCGCAGTTCTCCCAACAAACCAGCGATCGCGAGCATCTGCGGCAATGGCAGCAACAGTTAACCCATGCAGAGCAAAAACTTAATGCGCTTGCGGCGATCACGTTGACGTTAACCGCCGATGAAGTTGCTAGCGCCCTGGCGCAACATGCCGAGCAACGCCCACTGCGTCAGCGCCTGGTCGCGCTGCATGGGCAGATTGTTCCCCAACAAAAACGTCTGGCGCAGTTACAGGTCGCTATCCAGAATGTCACTCTGGAACAGACGCAACGTAATGCCGCACTTAACGAAATGCGCCAGCGTTATAAAGAAAAGACGCAGCAACTTACCGATGTGAAAACCATTTGCGAGCAGGAAACGCGCATCAAAACGCTGGAAGCCCAGCGCGCACAGTTACAGGCGGGTCAGCCTTGTCCACTTTGTGGTTCCACCAGCCACCCGGCGGTCGAGGCGTATCAGGCGCTGGAGCCTGGCGTTAATCAGTCTCGATTACTGGCGCTGGAAAACGAAGTTAAAAAGCTCGGTGAAGAAGGTGCGGCGCTACGTGGGCAACTGGACGCCTTAACAAAGCAGCTTCAGCGTGATGAAAACGAAGCGCAAAGCCTCCGACAAGATGAGCAAGCACTTACTCAACAATGGCAAGCCGTCACGGCCAGCCTCAATATCACCTTGCAGCCACAGGACGATATTCAACCGTGGCTAAATGCACAAGATGAGCACGAACGCCAGCTGCGGTTACTCAGCCAACGACATGAATTACAAGGGCAGATTGCCGCGCATAATCAGCAAATTATCCAGTATCAACAGCAAATTGAACAACGCCAGCAGCAGTTCTTAACGGCATTGGCGGGTTATGCACTGACATTGCCACAGGAAGATGAAGAAGAGAGCTGGTTGGCGACACGTCAGCAAGAAGCGCAGAGCTGGCAGCAACGCCAGAACGAATTAACCGCGCGGCAAAACCGTATTCAGCAGCTGACGCCGATTCTGGAAACGTTGCCGCAAAGTGATGAACTCCCGCACTGCGAAGAAACTGTGGTACTGGAAAACTGGCGGCAGGTACATGAACAATGTCTCGCATTACACAGCCAGCAGCAGACGTTACAGCAACAGGACGTTCTGGCGGCGCAAAGTCTGCAAAAAGCCCAGGCGCAGTTTGACACCGCGCTACAGGCCAGCGTCTTTGACGATCAGCAGGCGTTCCTTGCGGCGCTAATGGATGAACAAACACTAACGCAGCTGGAACAGCTCAAGCAGAATCTGGAAAACCAGCGCCGTCAGGCGCAAACGCTGGTCACTCAGACAGCAGAAACGCTGGCACAGCATCAGCAACACCGACCTGACGGGTTGGCTCTCACTGTGACGGTGGAGCAGATTCAGCAAGAGTTAGCGCAAACTCACCAAAAGTTGCGTGAAAACACCACGAGTCAAGGCGAGATTCGCCAGCAGCTGAAGCAGGATGCAGATAACCGTCAGCAACAACAAACCTTAATGCAGCAAATTGCTCAAATGACGCAGCAGGTTGAGGACTGGGGATATTTGAATTCGCTAATAGGTTCCAAAGAGGGCGATAAATTCCGCAAATTTGCCCAGGGGCTGACGCTGGATAATTTAGTCCATCTCGCTAATCAGCAACTTACCCGGCTGCACGGGCGCTATCTGTTACAGCGCAAAGCCAGCGAGGCGCTGGAAGTCGAGGTTGTTGATACCTGGCAGGCAGATGCGGTACGCGACACCCGTACCCTTTCTGGCGGCGAAAGTTTCCTCGTCAGTCTGGCGCTGGCGCTGGCGCTTTCAGATCTGGTCAGCCATAAAACGCGTATTGACTCGCTGTTCCTTGATGAAGGTTTTGGCACGCTGGATAGCGAAACGCTGGATACCGCCCTTGATGCGCTGGATGCCCTGAACGCCAGTGGCAAAACCATCGGTGTGATTAGCCACGTAGAAGCGATGAAAGAGCGTATTCCGGTGCAGATCAAAGTGAAAAAGATCAACGGCCTGGGCTACAGCAAACTGGAAAGTACGTTTGCAGTGAAATAACTATTCAGCAGGATAATGAATACAGAGGGGCGAATTATCTCTTGGCCTTGCTGGTCGTTATCCTGCAAGCTATCACTTTATTGGCTACGGTGATTGGTAGCCGTTCTGGTGGTTGTGATGGTGGTATGAAAAAAGTCATTTTATCTTTGGCTCTGGGCACGTTTGGTTTGGGGATGGCCGAATTTGGCATTATGGGCGTGCTCACGGAGCTGGCGCATAACGTAGGAATTTCGATTCCTGCTGCCGGGCATATGATCTCGTATTATGCGCTGGGGGTGGTGGTCGGTGCGCCAATAATCGCACTCTTTTCCAGCCGCTACTCACTCAAACATATCTTGTTGTTTCTGGTGGCGTTGTGCGTCATTGGCAACGCCATGTTCACGCTCTCTTCGTCTTACCTGATGCTTGCCATTGGTCGCCTGGTTTCCGGCTTTCCGCATGGCGCATTTTTTGGCGTCGGAGCGATCGTGTTATCAAAAATTATCAAACCCGGAAAAGTCACCGCCGCCGTGGCGGGGATGGTTTCCGGGATGACAGTCGCCAATTTGCTGGGCATTCCGCTGGGAACGTATTTAAGTCAGGAATTTAGCTGGCGTTACACCTTTTTATTGATCGCTGTTTTTAATATTGCGGTGATGGCATCGGTCTATTTTTGGGTGCCGGATATTCGCGACGAGGCGAAAGGAAAGCTGCGCGAACAATTTCACTTTTTGCGCAGCCCGGCCCCGTGGTTAATTTTCGCCGCCACCATGTTTGGCAACGCAGGTGTGTTTGCCTGGTTCAGCTACGTAAAGCCATACATGATGTTTATTTCCGGTTTTTCGGAAACGGCGATGACCTTTATTATGATGTTAGTTGGGCTAGGGATGGTGCTGGGAAATATGCTAAGTGGCAGGATTTCAGGACGTTATTCACCACTGCGCATTGCAGCAGTGACTGACTTTATAATTGTACTGGCACTGCTGATGCTCTTTTTCTGCGGCGGTATGAAAACAACGTCGCTTATTTTTGCTTTTATTTGTTGCGCGGGATTATTTGCCCTTTCAGCACCTCTGCAAATATTGTTACTGCAAAACGCCAAAGGCGGAGAGTTATTAGGTGCCGCAGGTGGGCAAATAGCCTTTAACCTCGGTAGCGCCGTCGGCGCATATTGCGGTGGTATGATGCTGACGCTGGGGCTGGCATATAATTACGTGGCGCTGCCTGCCGCCCTGCTTTCGTTTGCTGCGATGTCGTCATTGCTGCTGTATGGTCGCTATAAGCGCCAGCAAGCGGCGGATAGTCCGGTGCTGGCGAAACCTCTGGGGTAGATTGCAGTCACGGAGCACGTTGCTTATTGCCGGATGCGGCGTGAACGCCTTATCCGCCCTACGCGGTTCTGGCACATTTTGTAGGCCTGATAAGACGCGGCAAGCGTCGCATCAGGCATGATGCGCCAATTGCCTACGTTTTTTACTCTTGTGGCCATAACCACGCAGCGCCGCGTACGCCGCTGGAATCACCGTGCTTCGCCTTACGCACCGGCGTTTCACATTCGCCGCCGAAGACAAATTGTTTAATCAACTGCGGAACCGTTTGATATAAACGGTCTACATTGCTCATCCCGCCTCCCAGGACAATCACATCCGGATCGAGAATATTCACGACATGTGCCAGCGATTTTGCCAGCCGCAGCTCGTAGCGACGCAATGCCAGTTCCGCTACCGGATCGCTTTCTTCAACCAGGCGGATAATTTCACTGCCTTTCAGCGCATGTCCGCTCAAACGACGATAATCCGTCGCGAATCCCGTGCCCGAAATAAAGGTTTCAATACAACCTTGTTTACCGCAATAACAAGGGACTTCCTCGCGATAACGCAGTTCGTCTTCGTCCATCCACGGTAGCGGATTGTGTCCCCACTCACCTGCCGTGCCATTGCCGCCGATATGCGCCCGCCCATTGAATGCCACGCCCGCGCCGCATCCCGTGCCGATAATCACGGCAAATACCGTCTGCGCTCCCGCTGCCGCGCCATCTACTGCTTCTGAAACCGCCAGACAGTTGGCGTCATTTGCCAGCCGCACTTCCCGCTGCAACCTCGCGCTTAAGTCTTTATCGAATGGCTGACCGTTGAGCCAGGTTGAATTGGCATTCTTCACCACACCGGTGTAAGGCGAAATTGAGCCAGGAATGCCCATACCTACCGTTCCGCGCTGCCCCGTCGCCTG
This sequence comes from Shigella dysenteriae, assembly GCF_022354085.1. Classification (NCBI taxonomy): domain Bacteria; kingdom Pseudomonadati; phylum Pseudomonadota; class Gammaproteobacteria; order Enterobacterales; family Enterobacteriaceae; genus Shigella; species Shigella dysenteriae. Next base: position 1,099,071 of record NZ_CP055055.1, on the reverse strand, counting down.
CTCCGCCATATCAACCAACGTGGCGATCGTTTCAATAGTCTGCCGGTAATCATCACGCGGCGTGGGCAGACGATGGCGGTACAACTGCTCCCCTGCATCGCCCAGTGCAATCACTTCAGTTTTGGTGCCGCCTAAATCGATACCTATACGCACGGTACTCTCCTTATTTTTTTCAATATCAATAGCGTAGAGACGGACAACCGGATTGGCAATGCAAGGCCGCCGACAATTCGTTATCATGCCCGCTAAATTTAACGACAAGGCCGTGGAAATTATCATGCTGTGGTTCAAAAATTTAATGGTTTACCGTCTTAGCCGCGAGATTTCGCTGCGTGCAGAAGAGATGGAAAAACAGCTAGCCTCGATGGCATTTACCCCATGCGGCAGCCAGGACATGGCGAAGATGGGCTGGGTTCCTCCGATGGGATCGCACAGCGATGCGTTAACGCACGTTGCCAATGGTCAAATTGTTATCTGCGCACGCAAAGAAGAAAAAATCCTCCCGTCTCCGGTGATTAAACAGGCGCTGGAAGCGAAAATCGCCAAACTGGAAGCGGAACAGGCGCGTAAGCTGAAGAAAACCGAAAAAGATTCGCTGAAAGACGAAGTGCTGCACTCTCTGTTGCCGCGTGCTTTCAGCCGTTTTAGCCAGACAATGATGTGGATCGACACGGTTAACGGTTTGATTATGGTGGACTGCGCCAGTGCCAAAAAAGCGGAAGATACGCTGGCACTGCTGCGTAAAAGCCTGGGGTCGTTACCGGTTGTACCATTGAGCATGCAAAACCCGATTGAACTGACGCTGACCGAATGGGTACGTTCCGGTAGTGCGGCACAGGGCTTCCAGCTGCTTGATGAAGCCGAGCTGAAATCGTTGCTGGAAGATGGCGGAGTGATCCGCGCGAAGAAACAAGATCTGACCAGCGAAGAGATCACCAATCACATTGAAGCCGGAAAAGTGGTGACTAAACTGGCGCTCGACTGGCAGCAGCGCATTCAGTTTGTGATGTGCGACGATGGTTCGCTCAAGCGTCTGAAGTTCTGCGACGAGCTGCGCGATCAAAACGAAGATATCGACCGTGAAGATTTCGCCCAGCGTTTTGATGCCGATTTCATCCTGATGACTGGTGAACTGGCAGCGTTAATTCAAAACCTGATTGAAGGATTAGGTGGCGAAGCACAACGTTAATTGCTGATTTTCCTTTAATGCCGGATGCGACGCCTGCCGCGTCTTATCCGGCGTACGAAGCCACACCAGGCATATAATTATTCGCTACGGCGGGCAATAATTTTTAGCGCAGCAATATTATGCGTTTTACGCCGTAACTGATCTAATCGCCTCATCCCTATTCGCCTGTCAGCAGCACGCAGAATATTCACTACCCCCCATTTATCGCTGGTAAATTGTTTTGTTAACAACTCCGCTTTTGGGGTGTCAATATATTCACGCAATAAATCAGAAATTGAACAAATATCCGTCAGGTAAGGATACCAGCAAGTTTCACCGTGAAAATTACGCACTCCACCGTTACCTGCAATAAAGTCTTTCGGGTAATCCCAGATCACGTTTTTATCCAACGTGATCCAATAACGCGGTAAATCGGTGCTTCCACCATTTTGGCTGCGCATGGGATAACGGGTACAGTGAATTTGCAGGTTGATCGTTGGCGTCAGTAAGTCATAGATCTCCCGCTGTAACTTGCTCCAGGGGCGTTGTGTCATTGTTTTTCCTCAAGCCGGTGACGCGCTTCATTGCGAATTTTCCGCGTTGCCCCGGTTTTCACTAAATCCCGTAACTGCGAAAGATCGGGTTGATCGACAAATAAAAGTAATGATGGATCCTCATTTAGCCACACCGTTTTCACATCGGCAGCCAGCTGTGGATTATTAATAGCCAGCGACCGATCCTGAGACTCAGTCAATGTCGTTAACAACGACGCCGGGGTATGTGCGTTGCGTAATGCCGTTTGGCGCAAATGATCATTGCGACTTTGCAGCAATGCACGCCACCATTCATCATCTGATTTATCTTTTATCGTCGCCAGTTCCGCAAAAATATCGCTATCCTCATGGTTCCAGCGGTGTAATCCTCTTTCACTTTGTCTACGGGTGCTATTTTTCATACTGACAACAGCCAGCGCCCAGTCAGAGTTGAAGCGATACTGTTGATCGAGTTTGTTGATAATTCCGGAAGGTAAATCTTTATTATCAAATAATTGGTTACGCATTCGATAGCGGTATTCAGCGGGTAAATCAACCAGTAAATCAATGGCATTATTTAACATCTCTTCGTCAACAATACCATTATCAATCAGTGCCAGCTGTACTTCGTAGGCTTGCTCTTGATCTTCTTGCCGTTTGCTCATCATTAAATTTAATGTGCGTTGCCATAACTGTTTCTTATATTCCAGCGGCAATAATTTATCGCGTGCCAGCTCATCCCAGACGGTGGGAACATCATGCTGAGTCAATAGATAACTAATCACGTCCTTCGATGTCAGATAACGCGCACCTTCGCGCAAATTGTGCACATCTTCTTTTGCCAGAGACAGTTGACGCATCTCCGGCAACGCTATCAATAACGCCTTTACGATATTTTTATTTTCTTTATTATCCAGATACATTTGTTCTGCGATACGTTCAATATCCTCTGTACGCAGGGTTGCTGACAGTTGGGTAATTTTTAATTCAGTAAGCGTCCGGGCTAATGCTTCACGAACTTTCAGTGATCTATCTTTACTCAACATCACTGCTTGTTGTGCGGTTAAATCTGCTCCGGTAATTCTTTCACGTAACTCCGGGTCTTCGTTATTTATCAACTCATCGGCCACTGCAGTCGGAACCAGCCAGGCGTAATCGTAATGGCTGAGTAATGTCTTGCGTACACTGAGAAAGGGGCTATGACTTAACGACGCAACAATATCTGGAGAAAGATTATCCTGTCTGGCCTGCTCCAGCTGTACGCTCTCGACGGGTACAGACATTAATTTTTTATTCACATCGGCGGAAATATTACTGTTTTTAACCAGCCCTCTGGCAACAGCCTCATCTTTAATTAATTCATCGGTAAGCAAATGCATCTGTTGAGCGGGCCAGGACTGCGCCATCGATTCACGCGTCTGGTCATCGGGGTGCTGTAACAGTTGCAGCATAACGGCGGGTGATAAACTCTCTGTATGAGTCAGAAAACGTGCCACCAGTGGATCTTGATGCTTTATTTTATTCGCTGGGAAATTATCGAGTTTCCCCGTTTCAATCCATTTTAATTTCTCATTAATTTCAGGAGCGGCTTTATCTCGAAAAAGCGGTAAACCCTGAACGATGTTGTCTGCGACGCTATCATAGTCAGGATACGCATTGGAAATGTTATCGGTTTCGATTTCAGTGTGATCATAAAGATCGGCAGTCACCAGTGAATAGGCTTTTTGAATATTCTCATCCCAGTTATATCCTTCACCGCTTTCATCTTCATTGATATAAAACTCAGCTTTGATGACCTCAAATTGCGTTGCTTTATCGGAAACAATAATGCCTCGCGCGCTAATTCCCTTCATCACTTCAAAGTTGTGATCATTGTAATCAGCATAAACTAAACCTTTCGCTGTCATCTGTCCTTTGACATACGCGAAATCATGATTAATAAAGTTATCGACAATAACATTACCTAATACAATCAGATGACCATTACCTGACAGATAATCATCATAATCGCCGGAAATCGTTAAATTACCGTTCACCACCAGTTTATTTTGATTGCTGAAGTTAGCGGGTAATGATAGGTTACCATTATGATAATACCAGCGGATATTATCTTTTAGCATATAAGCAGCTTCCATACTATCGTCGGTTGCCGCTTTAACCACGTTGCGCTCATCTGCCGTCATAAGATGAAAGTCAGAGGTGATAAGGTCCTCGCTACTGATCCACTCTGTGGCACATGCATTGCCAGTCATAAAAAATAAGACCATACAGATGACCAATATATTAATTCTATTCATAATCTTCAATGATATTTATATCAACCTTGATGAATTATGAATATATCGGAAATTGAAAAAATCGCAGCAAAGGAAATATTATTATGGGTTAAAGAGAGGATATTTCAGAAAAATGCCCTCCCGTTCAAGGGGAAGGCGAGGAATTACAGATAGCGGCACAGATAAGAGGTGGGTTCGGCAACTTGCAGATGAAACTCACTGTGACCGGGAACATTAAACACCGAACCGGCTTCATACACTTGCCAGTCGGTCGCGTCAGGCAGTAACACATTCAGCGCGCCACTGATTACCGTCATCTCTTCCGGCTCAGCGGTGCTGAAGGTGTATTCGCCTTCAACCATAACACCCACGCTGGCGCGACCAGTGCTGCTGCTGGAAAAGCCGATCGATTTCACTTTGCCGGAAAAGTACTCATTACTTTGAAGCATAAACTGGCCCTGTCTGGTAGTTGAACATCTACTTCACTATAGGGGCCAGAGGCGCTGGCTGTCACGCAAAATTACACCAGTAATTCCGCAGCCAACCGTGCAATCAATACGTTAGAGAGCAAGACAGGAACATCGAGCTGTTTTTGCAGTAAATCGCGATGACGCTGGTTAAATCCCAAACAATCCAGCATGATGACATCTGCGCCTTTCGCCAGTAATTCTTTCCCGGCATCAATGATTTTTTGTTCTGAATCATGAATGGGGTTACCCAATGAAAATACCGGCGGTTTCTGCAAAATTTGCCATTTTTGCGCCTGAACGGTCAGCAACTCCTCAACCGGTACGATAACCCCCACCTGATGATCTTCAACAATAGAGGAAACCAGCGGTGGCAATATCCGCGACGGCTCAAGAAAGATCGTATTACGCGCAGTCATACTACTAATGTTTGCCGTACTCATTAATATAATGACGTCGTAGCCCTGATTATCGAGCACTTCAACCACACCTTGCAGGTCACGCTCTACTTTGCGACGCGAAACATGGGCCAGATGGTTGTCATTTAATAATGTGAGAATTGTGTCTTCGCCTGCTTCTGGCGCGTACTCCGCCATCACTTCTTCGCGGCTTAACTTCCCCAGCAGGCTATGATGGGAAATATTATCTTCGTCAATGTATTCTGTCAGGAGCGGCAAAACTTCCTGCATAGGTACAATGCCGATGGTTAGAATCGCCAACGACGCACTCATTGTTCTTCCACCTTACTTTTATTTCGTCGTTAATTACCGGGCAAGTGTTAAGCACCACTGCTGACACTTACTTGTGCTACAAATGACAAAAAGCGTAGCAGCAGACGTGCACGGCATAATGTAAAGATTCCAAATGATTCCAGTAATGGATTGTTATTGTTTAATATTCTAATTATTTGAAAAACATGAATTATGAAAAATGTGACGCAGATCCCTTGTAGTGGCACTCAGAATCCCTTCCGAGCAGTCTGATGCGGTCACTCTTTGTCAGGGTCCTCATAGCGTTTTTTCGCATCCATCGCTTCCTGAGCGGTCGGATGTTCACTGATCAACGAGTCTGGTTTAGGATGATCGGCTCTGAGTTGGTACCAGGTTACCGTCTGTCCTGGCTTTCCTTTTTCAATCGTCACTATATATGCTTCACGAGGATAAGGCGGTTTCGTTGGCATCGTTCTTCCTTATTTCACGGGATGAACGTTAAGTATAGGCGCTCGAAAATCAACAATTGATCGTCTGTGCCAGGGCGCTGCGAATTTCAGAAATCACCTGGCTGGGTTCGTTTGTTGCGTCGATGATAATATGCGCAACTTCGCGATATAGCGCATCGCGTTCTTCCAGCACTTCCTGAACTTCTTCGCTCAGCGGTTTTCCCGTTAAGGTTGGCCGTAAATCTTCTTCCGGTGCAGCTTGCAGTCGGTTAACCAGGACTGATACTGGCGCACACAAATAAACCACGATCCCGTTATTTTGCATGAAGTGACGATTAAATTCCGTCAGAATAATGCCGCCGCCTGTAGCGATAACGGTGGATGGCGCAGTTACCGCTTCCAGCGCCGCCGTTTCTCTGGCGCGAAATCCCGCCCACTCTTCCCTTTCGACGATCTCCGCGACCGTCATATTGAGCTGTGATTGCAACCACTGATCGGTATCGACAAACCGACGGTTAAGCGAATCGGCAAGGGCCATTCCGACCGTTGTTTTACCACAGCCCCGAGGCCCAATCAGAAAAAGAGGTTGTGTCATCGTGGGTTTTCCCCAATAGGTCGCAATGCGGCGAAAGCCGGTGTCATGAGAATAGCGATCATACCATCAAACTAGTACAATTTCGATTGTAAAGAAAAAATTCCACTTAAAGTGAAAATCTCAATACATCCCTTACTATACCAATAAATATTCAAGAATGAAGTGTAAATAATAAATTACATTTAGCCACGACTACGTTGCACTTCCAGCCACCACTTCTCCAGCTCCGCGGCAAATGCCTGGCGGTCACGTTGTGAAAGGCTATCTGGTCCGCCGGTCTGGATCCCACTGGCACGTAAGGTATCCATAAAATCGCGCATCGTCAGGCGCTCACGAATGGTCGCTGGCGTGTAACGTTCACCGCGCGGATTAAGCGCCGCAGCGCCTTTCTCGATGGCTTCAGCAGCCAAAGGTATATCTGCGGTGATCACCAAATCGCCCGCTTCACACTGCCGGACAATTTCGTTATCGGCAACGTCGAAACCTGCCGCGACGCGCAGCGTACGAATAAATCGCGATGGCGGCACGCGTAAACTCTGGTTTGCTACCAGTACCAGCGGCATCTGCATACGTTCCGCCGCGCGATACAAAATCTCTTTAATTACATTGGGACACGCGTCGGCATCCACCCAAATTGTCATAAAGTCATCCTTTGTTGGGTAATCCTCTATTGTGTCGCGCTTTTGCCTTCCGGCATAGTTCTGTTTATGCTTCTGCCAGCGATTATCAAAACAATGAATTTCACGGCAGGAGTGAGGCAATGGAAAAGAAAATCGGTTTTATTGGCTGTGGCAATATGGGAAAAGCCATTCTCGGCGGTCTGATTGCCAGCGGTCAGGTGCTTCCAGGGCAAATCTGGGTATACACCCCCTCCCCGGATAAAGTCGCCGCCCTGCATGACCAGTTCGGCATCAACGCCGCAGAATCGGCGCAAGAAGTGGCGCAAATCGCCGACATCATTTTTGCTGCCGTTAAACCTGGCATCATGATTAAAGTGCTTAGCGAAATCACCTCCAGCCTGAATAAAGACTCTCTGGTCGTTTCTATTGCTGCAGGTGTCACGCTCGACCAACTTGCCCGCGCGCTGGGCCATGATCGGAAAATTATCCGCGCCATGCCGAATACTCCCGCGCTGGTTAATGCCGGGATGACCTCGGTAACGCCAAACGCGCTGGTAACCCCAGAAGATACCGCTGATGTGCTGAATATTTTCCGCTGCTTTGGCGAAGCGGAAGTAATTGCTGAGCCGATGATCCACCCGGTGGTCGGTGTGAGCGGTTCTTCGCCAGCCTACGTATTTATGTTTATCGAAGCGATGGCCGACGCCGCCGTGCTGGGCGGGATGCCACGCTCCCAGGCGTATAAATTTGCCGCTCAGGCGGTAATGGGTTCCGCAAAAATGGTGCTGGAAACGGGAGAACATCCGGGGGCACTGAAAGATATGGTCTGCTCACCGGGAGGCACCACCATTGAAGCGGTACGCGTACTGGAAGAGAAAGGCTTCCGTGCTGCAGTGATCGAAGCGATGACGAAGTGTATGGAAAAATCAGAAAAACTCAGCAAATCCTGATGACTTTCGCCGGACGTCAGGCCGCCACTTCGGTGCGGTTACGTCCGGCTTTCTTTGCTTTGTAGAGCGCCAAATCTGCCGATTTCAACCACTCACGATAGTGACTCATTTGTGGGTTCAGCGGCGCAACCCCCACACTAATCCGTAAAGTTACCTGTGGCGTATTCGGCAAGCGTAATGTGTTTAGCCCTTCATGCACCCGTAACATGGCGGTAATGGCGCTCTCAGCTGGCGTACCGGACATGATTACCGCAAACTCATCGCCGCCAAACCGACCAATCACATCGCTACCGCGCAGGGTAATTTGTAACTGTCGGGTAAGCGCCACAATCGCTTCATCGCCCACATCATGGCCCCAGGTATCGTTGATGCTCTTGAAATGGTCGATATCGATAATCAGTAACGTTGCATCGCGATTATGCCGCCGACAGTTATCAAATTCATTGCGTAACATAGTTTCCCAATGACGTCGGTTATACACGCCCGTCATGCCGTCGCGGGTACTCATGACCTGCAACCTGCGTTTATGTTCCGCCAGTTTAGTCGCCGTCTGGTAGCTGACCCAGCCAAACAGCAGAGGATAAATGACAATAATGGGAAGGGAGAGCCACCATTCCAGCGGCGCACTATTGAACGACACGGTGATGCCCGTCAGCTCGAGGGTGACAAGGCAGGAAACCACCATCAACACCAGACCCGCGACAAACAGACGGGGGCCGCCTGCCCCCATCAAATTCAGACACATAATCATCAACATCGCGGTGGAAGGCAGCACGTTTACGCCCATTACGCCTACCCACATTCCCGCTAATACTGCATCGGTTTTTAAGTTGTAAATTTCCCGGCTAAGCGGATCGACGGCCCTGCTCGCTATCTGCCAGGCTAAATGCGGCCAGACGAACGCCCAGCCGACCAACACCAGCCACCACCAGCCCGGCGGCGGGTGTGAAACCAGCGTTGAAGCAATCGGTAAGAACATGCCAGCCAGGCCAACCGCACGGGGTAGTCTGACGCGACGGGCGAAGCGCAGCCCGGACCGCTGATGTTCGTTTTGAGGAGTTAAAGGAGGTTCCTCCCCGTGCGCCGCCGCTTTTTTGAAAAAGTTTTCATCATTCATTATTTTTGGGAACATTCAGAAACAATTTTCCCAAATTATAGAGACGGGGCTAAAGGCAGAAGTATGAAATTTCGGGTGAGCCATTTTAGTAGCTCACCCGTTAGCACTATCAGGTATCAGGCGGCTTTCTTGAGGCAGGCGCTCATAAACTTATTACGATCATCACCTTTCAGTGATTGTTGCGTTGCTTGATTATTACATTCGCGCATCTTTTGCTGCTGTGGCGTCAAACTTTTTTCACCAGGCGCAGACTTGCTGTTCTTCAGGCAATCACTCATGTAGGTCTTACGAGCATCCCCTTTCAACGCCTGTGCCGTCGCCTGCTGATTACAGGAGGTCATACGCTGTTGTTGTGGGGTTAAGGTTCTCTCGGCAGCGCCGACGGTGGTTAAAAAAACCAGACCGAAAAGCAAGGTAACCAGTAATGTAATTTTCATCGCACCATCCCTCTTCATGTTTTAACCATGAGCGTATGCGCCCGTGATCTGCCATTAAGTCTGGTTGCTAACAGCAAAAAAACCACCCGGCAGCGAAAATTCACTGCCGGGCGCGGTTTTATTTCAGCCCCAGGGCGGCTTTCATGGTGTAGAAGAGATCGGTCTGGTCGGTCAGTCCAACAACATTGGCGGCATGCGGGCCATACGCCGCAATACGCAACTGACTGCCTGTATGTTCTTGTGAATCCTCTTCGGAGTTCCCGTAACTCATCACCATCACTGCGCCATCTTTGGTATTTAGCGCCTGGGTGAGGCCCGGAGCTTTGGTATCCGGCGCAACAATCTGGCTGGCGTGGGCGTGATCAGCGGTGACTATAACCAGCGTGTTACCATCCTTTTTGGCGAATTCCAGCGCCCGTTGTACGGCTTCATCGAGATCGACCGTCTCGCCAATTTGCCCACAAGGATTCGCAGCATGATCCTGTTTATCGATTGACGCACCTTCAACTTGCAGGAAAAAGCCTTTCTCATTTTTACTCAACAATTCAATGGCTTTGTCGGTCATCTGTGCCAGGGTCGGTACACTGTCATTACGTTGCGGATTAGGCGTACAGGTGACTGCGGGCTTATCGATATTACCGTGGTACGTTGTTTTCGGTCCTAGCCAGCGCACTGGCATATTGCCGTCAGCAAACAGGCCAAGCAGGGGTTTTTGCTGATTCGCTTCCGTCACCGAATTCAGTGAGGCAGCATCGCTCACCAACTGATAACCACGCGCCTGTGCCTGTTCACGCAGCGTTTTTCCCTGCCATTCACCAGCGGTTGCCGTTTCAGCAAAGGTTTTTGCGCCGCCGCCAAGCGTAACGTCGGCACGAGTGTTAAGCAGCTGTTCGGTAATCGATCCTTTTCCGCCTTTTTCCAGAGCGTTACCCGGACATTTTTCACTGGTCGCGCTCGGACCGTAGCATTTGCGCGAGGTCACATGTGCCACCAGCGCAGCGGGCGTGGCATCCTGCAACTCTGCGGTAGAAACGTTACCGGTCGCCAGACCTGCGGCTTTTGCCATTTCCAGAATCGTTGGGTGATCTTTTTCGTGAATATCGACGCCCAGCGCGCCGTTATAGGTTTTGACACCGGTTGACCAGGCGGTTGCTGATGCAGCCGAGTCGGTGACGTAGTCCGGTTTGCCGGTTTTTTTATTCAGCGCATAGTGAGTGTATTGCCCGGTAAGCGGTAAGGCATCGATACCTTTAAAAAAGCCGCCCGCACCTTCGGCATAATTACGTGCGGCAGTAATTTCCGAATCCCCCATCCCATCGCCAATCAGCAAAATAATATTTTTTGCAGATTTATCGCTAAGAGAATCACGCAGAGCGGCGGTCTGATCAGCCGTTAAGCGGCGAGCACCGCCGGGTGCAGTAATATCGCCCTGAGCAGCCCGGTTTTCCAGAACAGGCATTTCTGGTGTCCGGGCTTTTGTCACAGGGGTAAACAGTAACGGTAAGAGTGCCAGTGCAATAGTGCTTTGTTTCACTTTATTTTCTCCATGTACAAATACATTAAAAAATAAAAACAAAGCGACTATAAGTCTCGGCCGTGACAACTTTATGACAGCTGTTGAAAAGATTAACTTTTTACTGACGAGGATGCTTCAATAACTTCTTTACGTAATCGCGCAGCAGCTCCGTATCGTCGTCAGGAATGCTGGCATCGGGCTTTACCTCGTACAGCGCCCCCTCTACCTGATCAATCAACCGCTGTTGGTCATTTTGCGCCATATTGCGAAGCATTGCAGTGACGATAATCTCCAAAGCTTCTACCTGCGCACACAGTTCTTTCGACTCTTCTTCTTTTTGGGCAAGCTTAAATAACAACTCGGCAATGAGATTTTTCATGTCTGTATTTCCTTATCCAAAGTATGGAGAAGTTAACATTATGTTTCACAACTTCATAGTGTCTGGAAGTATTATTTTTATGACAAAGGAAATACTTTGCGCAAATATTTTTTGTTTGATTACCAGCGAAACGTTTCTCTTATTTAAATAATTACCCATACAAAATATAGGCTTTTAATTATCAACCTTTATTATAAATAAAAGTTATGAAATATATTCTCTTCGTTAACTTATAATTAAGAGAAAAAAACTCACCGCATGGCCATTTAAGCCAGGAATAAATTAGCTTCCCGTTCATCATTTTTGTGATCTTGCGCACATCTTTGAGATAACGCACTTTCTTCATCAGTACGTTGCACGCTTTGTCAGCAGAAGATTGCAACAATCTTTCAGAAGGCCGCGAATCCCCCGTTTTGTCGTGGTAATGTATGCACTTTGTGTTAGACGGGATAGGTTTTTAAGATGGAAAAACTGCGGGTAGGAATCGTTTTTGGTGGTAAATCAGCGGAACATGAAGTGTCTCTGCAATCGGCAAAAAACATTGTCGATGCCATTGATAAAAGTCGCTTCGACGTTGTGCTGCTGGGCATTGATAAACAAGGGCAATGGCACGTCAGCGATGCCAGCAATTATCTGCTAAATGCAGACGATCCTGCCCATATTGCGTTGCGCCCTTCGGCGACCAGCCTCGCCCAGGTGCCAGGTAAACATGAGCATCAGCTTATCGACGCGCAAAACGGTCAGCCGTTGCCGACGGTGGATGTCATTTTCCCGATTGTCCACGGTACGCTGGGCGAAGATGGTTCCTTGCAGGGAATGCTGCGGGTCGCCAATTTACCGTTTGTAGGTTCTGATGTTCTGGCTTCAGCAGCCTGTATGGATAAAGATGTCACCAAACGTCTGCTACGCGATGCCGGGCTGAACATTGCGCCATTTATTACCCTGACGCGCGCTAATCGTCACAACATCAGTTTTGCCGAAGTGGAGTCTAAACTGGGGTTACCACTGTTTGTAAAACCGGCTAATCAGGGCTCTTCTGTTGGTGTCAGCAAAGTAACCAGTGAAGAACAGTACGCAATTGCCGTCGATCTGGCGTTCGAGTTCGATCATAAAGTGATCGTTGAGCAAGGGATCAAAGGTCGTGAGATCGAATGCGCAGTTCTGGGCAACGACAATCCGCAAGCCAGCACCTGTGGCGAGATCGTACTCACCAGCGATTTCTATGCCTACGACACCAAGTACATTGACGAAGATGGCGCGAAAGTGGTAGTTCCGGCAGCCATTGCGCCAGAAATCAACGATAAGATCCGGGCGATTGCCGTTCAGGCTTATCAGACGTTGGGATGCGCAGGCATGGCGCGTGTAGACGTGTTTTTAACCCCAGAGAACGAAGTGGTGATCAACGAGATCAACACACTGCCTGGCTTCACCAACATCAGTATGTATCCGAAGCTGTGGCAAGCCAGCGGTCTGGGTTACACCGATCTGATCACACGTTTGATTGAGCTGGCGCTGGAGCGTCACGCTGCGGATAACGCATTGAAAACCACAATGTAATATTTTAACGCCCGATAATATTCTTATTGGGCGTTTTCAGTTTCTTCATCGCGACGACGAATAATCAACCCCGCCAGCCAGAAACTAATCACCCACGTCACCAGACCGACGGCATAGGTCTGCCAACCTTTTGCTTCAAATCCCAGTAACCCCACCACGCCATTAAGAATGAATATAAGGCCAATGGCGAACGCATAGTAGTGCCAGTCACGGCGGATTTTTACAGGCAGATTCATGGCTGCTCCGTTAACGAAAAACAACATCCTTGCATATTCTGCAACAACCGTCTGTGGTGTAGACAACATTTTCGCAATTATTAATAAATTTAACTTAAAGTTGCTATTTTGTGACTCGCAACGAAGATTCACGCTTCGGGAATATTCCCAACATCAATTTACCATGATTCTGATATTGACAATCTAAATGACCTGTCAGACTTGCCATAAGCCGCTGGTATCACACCAGAAGAGAAGCAGATGACTTCCGGAGGTTTTTATGGCTGATTTCACCCTGTCAAAATCGCTGTTTAGCGGAAAATATCGCAATGCCTCTTCAACGCCTGGCAACATTGCCTATGCGTTGTTTGTGCTGTTTTGCTTTTGGGCTGGGGCGCAATTGCTGAACCTGTTAGTGCATGCGCCCGGCGTCTATGAGCGTTTAATGCAGGTCCAGGAAACAGGTCGCCCACGGGTGGAAATTGGTTTAGGTGTCGGCACCATTTTCGGGCTGATCCCGTTTTTAGTAGGCTGCCTCATTTTTGCAGTGGTGGCGCTATGGCTGCACTGGCGACATCGCCGCCAGTAAGATTTACGTTGCCAGATACGGCCTAAAACGCCTTATCTGGCCTGACATTCCTGTTTGATCACTGTTTCATACAACGCGCCCGCCGTTCGTCTACGCGCTTCGCAAACCAGGCCGTAGTCAGGTTGCGCGTGATTTTCGGGCTTTCCAGTTGAATGCCAGGCAACATTTCGCGGGGGAGTGATTTACCCGTTTTCGCTTCGGCAAGTTGATAAACTTTCTTGTACAGCGCCGTCTCCTCAAAAGAGAAGCTGTCACCTTTCTCTAGCTGACGACGAATTTCGCTGTCGCTCATCCCCAGTTTTGCCGCCAGTTTGCGCGTTGCCAGTTCGGTTTTCCCGGGTTCTTTACTGTCGTAACGAATTAAATCACCGTCCAGTGCCAGCTTCACGCCGCTGGCCTTACTGACCGCGTTCTGAAACGCGGCATTACGGCTGGCGTACCAGCCAGCGTTAAAATCAGCAAAACGGTATATCGGTGCGCTATAACTGGCGGGATAATTCAGTAAATGGTAAGTACCAAACCACAACCCGCCGCGGCGACTAAAGACTTCCTGACGGACTGTACCGTCCATTTTCCACGGATACCCTTTGGTATGCTGTTCGGCAAAAGCAATGCTGACCTGCATCGGCCCACCGGTGCGCACCGGATTAAGCGAACCAAACAGCGTCTGCCCCATTGGCACCATGCTGATCAGATCGTCAAAAATCGCGCTCAATTGCTTTTCTGTACGCACCGAATCTAACCGTTCGCTATAACTTTTGCCGTTTGGCGATTTGATTTTTAGCGCGGTATGAACCAGAAAAGGAGGAATGTGCATCCGTTCAGCACGACGGTCAATCTCTTGCCAGGCGATCTTGCTTAAGCCCGGAACGGCCGGATCTGCCTGATAATTTGACTCCTGCTGCGCCACCGCCAGCACCGAGCAGACGTTTTCCAGCGTCGGTGCCAGCCCCTGACTTTCAAAGGTGGTGGCGAGATCTTTCGCCCAGGCATCGCGGTCTTTCACGCTCGCAGGCATCTTCTGCCGCACGACGCTCGCTACATCTATCGCTTTTTCGCCCTTTTTCAACGGTTGCGGAGCCTGACTACTACACCCCGCTAAAACCAGAACCGCCAACAATGACAGCGAAGATAGATGATTGACGCGCGACATTACTTCTCCTTTTTAGCTCAAGGTATGGGTTACTTCCTGAATTTTGTCACCATCCAGCTCATGTTCAAAGCTGCGCAGACGTTTGTAGATAGACATCAACTCAACCAGTGTGGTCCATGAGTTAATCAGGTACTGAAAAGCACCGCGAACCTGACCAAAAACGTTGGTAATCTGCGTCATCAGGCCGAGCGTAATCGTACCGGCAACAATTGACGGAAACAGCAAGAACAAACCGAAAACGTTATCGACCTGCAAATAGAGAATGCGGGCGATGTTGAAATACATATAGTGAAAATAGAGGCGGAAATAGTTTTTCCGTACGGCGCTAAACAGCTCGCGTACCGTAGGCGGCGTCGCGCGCGTGGCATCGTCTTCACCATAAACCAGCTCTTTACGGTAGGCAGCCTCTACTCGCTGGTTTTTAAACTCCAGCCCCGGCAGTTTGATCCCTACCACTGCCAGCAATCCGGTCCCCATCAGCGACCAGACGATAGCGGCAATCACCAGACCATACGGAATGTGCCCGATAATCGGCAGCTCCGGCACATGCGCGGAGAGCGTTACCAGCACCGGCAGGAAGGCGATCAACGTCATGATGGCGTTGATAAAACTGACACCCATATTCTCCAGCGCTGAAGCAAAACGCATGGTGTCTTCCTGCACACGCTGTGCGGCCCCTTCGATATGACGCAGTTGTTGCCAGTTCGCCATGTAATATTCGTTCATCGCCGTACGCCAGCGGAACACGTAGTGACTGACAAAGAAGTTATTCAGCACACTGATCACTACCGCGATCAGCGCAATCCCCAGAAAGACGCCCACTTCGCGGTAAAATTGTTCGATAGTGACTTTATGCGGCGAACTTAGCGCGGTTTGAATCAGATCATAGAACGGTGCATACCAGGCGTTGACGGCAACCCCGACTTCCACCAAAAACCAGGTGACGAAGATGATCAGTGCAGTACCGAGTATTGACCAGTATTGCCAACGGTGCGGGCTGTAGATAAACCAGAACAATGCAAAAAGTCCTACGCAAACAATGTAGTAAGCGTAAAAAATCAGGAAATCCAACGACCAGAAACGCGCGGCGCTAATCGGGATCTGCCCGGAAGCGCCGGTGATACGCGCCACCCAGTCACCCCCACCGGCTTGCCAGAAGATAACGGCAATCAATGCCCAAACGAAGGCCGAGAGAAAAAACGTTCCCGGCTTTGGGAAAAAAGACTTAAACATATGCACTCCTGCTAACTTCTTATCGTTTTAACAACTGCTGTGTATTAACCGCATGACCGCTACAAAGCGTCAGCCAAATGAAATCGCCCATTGTGACCCATAGCAAGGCGCTTAGTTCGCCAGCCTGACCATAAGAATTGTTTCGACGGATTTCACAAACCAAAGATTGTTTACATAAGCGGATTAACACGCGCAGGATCACAAATGCAGGCATTGGTGAGCAGGAAAAAGATCGTGTTTACGCGCCGTTACGTTTTTAACACTATTATTGCACTAATTCGCCCTTTGCAATCCATCAATGAGTAGTATAAATACGCTCAGTTACCTTCATTCAATTTATGGACACCACCGTTGAAACGTAGTCTGTTTTTTTCTGCCGTGCTGTGTGCGGCGTCATTGACCTCCGTCCATGCGGCACAGCCGATCACTGAACCGGAGTTCGCTTCTGATATTGTTGATCGTTATGCCGATCATATTTTTTACGGCAGCGGTGCTACGGGGATGGCGCTGGTTGTTATCGACGGTAACCAGCGCGTCTTTCGCAGTTATGGCGAAACGCGACCTGGTAATAACGTTC
This sequence comes from Shigella dysenteriae, assembly GCF_022354085.1. NCBI lineage: Bacteria > Pseudomonadati > Pseudomonadota > Gammaproteobacteria > Enterobacterales > Enterobacteriaceae > Shigella > Shigella dysenteriae. The sequence goes on along the minus strand of NZ_CP055055.1, from coordinate 1,082,530 downwards.
GCCCGCAGCTGGATTCGGTCGTGCGTATTGCTTCCCTCACCAAGCTAATGACCAGTGAGATGCTGGTGAAATTGCTCGACCAGGGGACCGTGAAGTTAAACGATCCGCTAAGTAAATATGCTCCGCCAGGCGCACGCGTGCCAACCTACAATGGAACGCCCATTACGCTGGTCAATCTGGCAACCCATACCAGCGCCCTGCCCCGTGAACAGCCCGGTGGCGCGGCACATCGTCCGGTTTTTGTCTGGCCAACGCGCGAGCAACGCTGGAAATACCTTTCTACGGCGAAGCTGAAAGCCGCGCCAGGCAGTCAGGCGGCGTACTCTAACCTTGCGTTCGACCTGCTGGCAGATGCACTGGCGAATGCGTCCGGCAAGCCTTATACCCAGTTGTTTGAAGAGCAGATTACCCGTCCGTTGGGGATGAAAGACACCACCTACACCCCCTCACCGGATCAGTGCCGCCGTTTAATGGTTGCAGAGCGCGGTGCCAGTCCATGCAATAACACGCTGGCGGCAATTGGCAGCGGCGGCGTCTATTCCACGCCTGGCGATATGATGCGCTGGATGCAGCAGTATTTGTCATCTGATTTTTATCAGCGCAGTAACCAGGCAGATCGCATGCAGACGTTGATTTATCAGCGCGCGCAGTTTACGAAAGTGATTGGCATGGATGTCCCCGGCAAAGCGGATGCGCTTGGTTTAGGCTGGGTATATATGGCCCCGAAAGAGGGTCGTCCGGGGATTATTCAGAAGACAGGCGGTGGTGGCGGTTTCATTACCTATATGGCGATGATCCCGCAGAAGAATATTGGCGCGTTTGTGGTGGTCACTCGTTCGCCGTTGACGCGCTTTAAAAATATGAGCGATGGCATCAATGACCTGGTGACCGAGCTAAGCGGGAATAAACCGTTGGTTATCCCCGCGTCCTGATTAATACTCTGAAGGCAAACGGTTGATAGCGACCAGTTTGCCTTTATTCATTTCGATATAGCCGCCTTTACGCAAAGCAGCGAGAACTTCTGCGACGACAGAACGCGATATGCGTGTACGTTGATGGATATAATTCATCACACCAATACGTGATCGCAATTCTTCATTCCAGTCAATCATTGATAATAACGTTGCGCGGATTTGTTCGTAGGAATTATGCCCAATGAGCTGCACGTCGCGTAATTCCAGAATTCTATTTTGCCAGGCTAACCAGTAAAAAGCGTCTCGCCAGAGTTGATTTTGTTCAATAAGCGTAATGGTTTGTTTGGCTGGTAGATGATATCCCGTACAATTTCCTTCTGATATTAATTTGTATGGTATATCGTTTTTCATTAAACCATCAGCCAGCCCCATAATATAAGGAGCCTGGGTAATACCGATAAGTACGTTTTCTTCTCTACGCAGAGAGATAACGCCCTCTAAAATAACGAAAGTATCTTCGTTATTGACATCACTGGAAAATATAACTTGCTTTTCATTATTAAACTCGAAGCGCGTACCGTATCTGGACAAACATTTATCGAGCTTACCAAATTCCTGAAGAGGTTTAACTACAGATAACATTTGCGCGTCCTTTGCAGTAATGCCCGTCAAATCCTTGACGGGCATTATTTAGATTAAATTACCAGAATTTCTTCGGAGTGAAGAATATTACCAGGTATATTTAACACCCACGTTCGCGGACCAATCTTGATCTACGTCACCACCACCGAGGTAGTTAGCATCGGTATAGGCGCTGAAGTTCTTGGTGAAGCTGAACTGAGTACCCAGACCAACACGTACCGCAGACCCTTCAGTACCGTTATCGATGGAATCACCGTTCACATCGTTATCGTTGTTAGAGTCGTCGTAGACGTAAGCCAGTTTGAAGTACGGAGTCAGAGCCTGGTCTTCGCTGTAAGTGAAGGTATAACCTGCATCTACACCCAGTTCATAACGCATGCTGTCGTAAGACTGACCGTCAACTTTCATGTCGTTGCTCAGCTGGTAGTCATCACCAGACTGGAACAGACCAGAAATGCTGCCGTAAGGAGTCACGTAACCAGCATCACCCAGTTTGAAGTCGTAACCGGCTTTCAAACCGAAGCCCCAAGCGTCGGAGTTGGTGCTACCGTCAACGTAAGTACCGTTGCTCATGGTTGCAGACAGGTCGTTGTTGAAGTGAGAGTAGCTCAAGCTACCATCAACAAAGACGTTGTTCGCGAAGTGAGCAGAAGAGTAGATGTAGGCAGTCTGGCTGTCTTGATCCACCTGACCAGAACGGTCATTCATGTCACCTTTAGCGAAGCCTGCAGCCGCACCGACGATCCACTTAGCGTTGTTACCGTCAATTTTGGTATCAACACCGACCATGATGCCGTTAACATCCTGATCATAGTTGATGGTGCCGTTGTCGCCGTTGAAGTTACCACCGAAGTAGCTTACCCATGCGCCGCCGTTATCAGCCAGGCCATGACGAGAGTTGGTCAAACGAGTACCAACGGTGTCTTGTTCCAGGTTCCAGATATTGGTGTTCGCAGATGGGATGCTCAGCGCCATGTTAGCGTAGTCGGTCAGCTCCATCTGTTGCAGAACAACGGTGTTACCGCGCTGTTCAGCCTGATAGGTGTATGCACCCAGGTCAGCTTTGTTAGCAGCAGAGAAGGTCGCGTTGGTGTTGACGTCGTTTACGTAGATAATTTCTTTATCTTTGTAATCAGCGATAGCGCCAGCGCCTGTTGCGTTGTCGATACGAACTTTGTAGTTACCGGTTGCAGCAACAACGTTGTCAACAGAGCTGTTATCCAGTTCGTCGCCGTTGTTCATGTCACCGTTACCGTTGATAGTCAGATGACCATCAGAGTTCATAGCAACAATACCGTAGCCGTAGTTAGACTTGGAAGTATCCCAGGTACGGTCGTTCACCAAATCAGCGTTCAGAACATAATCGCTGCTATGGATATCGAATACACCAGATACTACATTACCGTTATTGTCAGCAATGTTGCCGCTAGTCAGTTCCAGTTTATCGGTACGGAAAGCTTCGGTATCGAACTGATCAACGTTCACATCCAGGACACCACCGTTAGTTACGGTGATAGTATTAGCATACAGGTTGGAATAGATGCCCCAGCCTGTTGATTCGGTCAAATCAACAGAACTATAGGAGTTAATAGTCAGATGATCGGTATCAACATAACCACTTTCACCAATGTTCAGAGAAGAGCCATTAGTTAAATCGATAGTGTCTGAAGTTAAACTAGAATCAGAAACATTGACTTGAGAACCATTATTAACGGTCAGGGTATCAACAAGCGAATCACCTGTAGTATCCCATTCAGAACCGTTATTCAACGCTACGTTAAATACACCACTCTGGAATACTTTATTGTCGATGATGCGATTCCAACCATTAGCTTCAGCTGTGCCACCAGGGGTCAAACTGTTAGTTGCAACATCATACATTGTGTCTGGAGAAATGGTTTCAGCATTGAATGTAGCCTGACCAACCCACTTGCTACCATTATTAAGAGTAATATTCAGCTCATCAACGTTCAGGCTATCATCAACCCAACCAGCATTGGTATCTTTTACGCCGTCACCGTTAGAATCATGACCACTTGGATCAAAATTAGCATTCCAGGTGCTGGTAAACGCAACATCACCCATCAGAGTAGAATTGCTGAAATATACATTGTTCTTCATTGCATAGTCTGAAGTACTATCAGTGAAAGACAATGCAACGTCACCCGGGCCAGCATAATCACTCGGCTCACCAGAGTTACCGAAATGACCATAACCAGAACTTTCCAACACGGTATTTGAACCGGTAGTTACGGTTGAGTTAGAGACATTAATATTGTTATCCCAAGTATGGGATTCAGTGGTGTAGGTATTGTTGTAAGTATTACCTTGAGATAACGCAATACCTGCAACGCGGGAGTTATTGGAGATATTGATGTTACTTTCTACATTAAGATTAACAGCAACGCCTTCGCTAACGTCAAAGGTGCCATTCGTTGATTTAGTTACATCGCCATCTTTGTAGTAATCAGTGAAGTAAAGTGCTTCATAGTCATCATCAATGGTGGAGTTAGCAATATTCAGAGTGAATACATCACCGTCATACCACGTTGTATCAATAACTGTATCACCAGCCTGAATGTAGCCATAGCTTTGATCATAAGCACCATTATGCCAGAGATCACCCCCAGGAAGCATGGAAGTGATTGAGCCATGAATTACTGAATTAGCAATATCAAGCTGGTTAGCATTACCATTTGTACCGTCAGTGTAGTCGTGGTTCAGATAGTATGTAGAAATCGTGCCGTTAACAGTATCACCGTTAAAAGACTGATCGAAGTCGCCATTGGTGTTGTTATAGTAGACAAAGCCACTATAATTCACATAGTTACCATCTACAGTACCCGGATTATCCATATTGGTCCAGTTAAGACCAGTAGCCGCGTTATCGACATAAGTCCAGGTGTCATAAGTAGTTGCATTAGCCTGAGAGGTGATAGCCAGAGTGCAAGCCAATGCTAATTGTGATACTACAAGTTTCTTTTTCCAGGAGTGCATTTGTCATCCCTCCTCAGGGACGTAATAAGTTGATCCATCAATTATCAATGCATAGAAAACATATTATGTTTCGCGTTGACGATTATGCGGCGTTATAGAGGAATGGTTCAATTATTCTTTCCCCTAAGTCCGATTGCGGACATATATAAAGCACGTGAACACACACACAGAAAGAAATAACAAAAACACAATATTTCAATACGTTAATGAAAGCGTTAATTTTAAAACATAGACCATGAAAATATAAAACAACTAAAACAGACAAATAATGTATCAATAAGCAATGAACTTTAAGTTATTCACTTTTTGAAAACGTCACCAAATCCCCCAAAACAATAATCTATGGCTATAAATAAAAATTAAAAATATTTTCAGTGAATATGAAATTATTGCTATTTCTATTACAAAGATGTCTTGGCCTCTCTTCCATTCTCTTCTTGTCAACATCGCGACAACTTTCGTAAAACATCCCCACCCTGCTTCAGGTATACTATGCCCCTCGATTCCACAAACATCAGGCAGACCATGACAGACTTAATCCAACGCCCTCGTCGCCTGCGCAAATCTCCTGCGCTGCGCGCTATGTTTGAAGAGACAACACTTAGCCTTAACGACCTGGTGTTGCCGATCTTTGTTGAAGAAGAAATTGACGACTACAAAGCCGTTGAAGCCATGCCAGGCGTGATGCGCATTCCAGAGAAACATCTGGCACGCGAAATTGAACGCATCGCCAACGCCGGTATTCGTTCCGTGATGACTTTCGGCATCTCTCACCATACCGATGAAACCGGCAGCGACGCCTGGCGGGAAGATGGATTGGTGGCGCGTATGTCGCGCATCTGCAAGCAGACTGTGCCAGAAATGATCGTCATGTCAGACACTTGTTTCTGTGAATACACTTCTCACGGTCACTGCGGTGTGCTGTGCGAGCATGGCGTCGACAACGACGCGACTCTGGAAAATTTAGGCAAGCAAGCCGTGGTTGCAGCTGCTGCAGGCGCAGACTTCATCGCCCCTTCCGCCGCGATGGACGGCCAGGTACAGGCAATTCGCCAGGCGCTGGACGCTGCGGGCTTTAAAGATACGGCGATTATGTCGTATTCGACCAAGTTCGCCTCCTCCTTTTATGGCCCGTTCCGTGAAGCTGCCGGAAGCGCATTAAAAGGCGACCGCAAAAGCTATCAGATGAACCCAATGAACCGTCGCGAGGCGATTCGTGAATCACTGCTGGATGAAGCCCAGGGCGCAGACTGCCTGATGGTTAAACCTGCTGGAGCATACCTCGACATCGTGCGTGAGCTGCGTGAACGTACTGAATTGCCGATTGGCGCGTATCAGGTGAGCGGTGAGTACGCGATGATTAAGTTCGCCGCGCTGGCGGGTGCTATAGATGAAGAGAAAGTGGTGCTCGAAAGCTTAGGTTCGATTAAGCGTGCGGGTGCGGATCTGATTTTCAGCTACTTTGCGCTGGATTTGGCTGAGAAGAAGATTCTGCGTTAATTTTTTTCCTCTCAGAAAGGGGGAGTTAACCTGTTGAAAGTACGGTGAACGCCCCCTCACCCTAACCCTCTCCCCAAGGGGGCGAGGGAACCGTCCGCACTCGTATCACCCCGCCCGATAAAACGGTTTATCCCCAAGGATCGTCGCCCGATGCATAATCCGCCGCTGTGGCAGGTAATCGGCATTGGCATAGTGCTGAGTCACGCGGTTATCCCAAATCGCAATATCATTCGGTTGCCAGCGCCAACGCACCTGAAACTCCGGTTTAGTGATATGGGCGAATAAAAAGCCTAACAAGGCTTCGCTCTCTTTCTCGCTGACATCGACAATTCGCGTAGTAAAGCCTTCATTCACAAACAGCGCCTGTTTACCGCTCACCGGATGCGTTCGCACCACCGGATGTAGCAACGGAGGATTTTTCGCGACCGCCTCGCGCCAGCGTTGATGTTCCTCCTCGGTTTTGCGGTATTTGTATTCCGGGAACGATTTACGGAAATCATGCTCCGCACGCAGCCCGCTCAGCAGCTGGCGGAAGGGAACAGAGAGCGCCTCATAGGCCGCAATACCGCTGGTCCAGAGCGTATCACCGCCGGTCGAAGGTAACTCTTTAGCTGCCAGAATCGCCCCTGCGGGAGGCGTTTCAATAAATGTCACATCGGTATGCCAGTTGTCGTTATCTGGCGGATTATCGTTATGGGTATCCAGCACGATGATCTCGTCAACCCCTTCGGCATGAGGGTAAACAGGGTGAATATGCAGTTCGCCAAAACGCTGGGCCAGCGCGCGTTGCTGCAGCGGTGTAATAGCTTGATCGCGCAGAAACACCACCTGATGGCGCAGCACCGCATGGTAAAGCTGTTCAAACTGATTATCGCTTAACGGGCGCGTCAGGTCGGCACCCGAAATTTGTGCGCCAATATACGGCCCCAGCGGGGTAATGCTCAGACGTTCACTCATTGTACTTCTCCATGCCAGGGCGTCAGTCGGCGCTGTAACGCGCGCAAACCCAGTTCTAAAAGAAAGGCGATAATCGCAATCACCGCGATCCCCGCCAGCACCACGTCAGTCGCGAGAAATTCACCCGCTGACTGAACCATAAATCCTAAACCGCGCGTCGCGGCAATCAGCTCCGCCGCTACCAGGGTAGACCAGCCCACCCCCAGACCAATGCGTAATCCGGTGAGGATTTCCGGCAGCGCGCCGGGCAAAATGACAAACCACAGCACCTGCGCACGGCTGGCACCCAGCGACTGGGCGGCACGAATGCGAACCTGCTGCGCGCTTTTCACCCCTGCCAGCGCCGACATCGCCACCGGCGCAAAAATCGCTAAATAGATCAGTAAGATCTTCGACGTCTCGCCAATACCAAACCAGATCACCATCAGTGGTAAATAAGCCAGCGGCGGCACCGGACGATAAAGTTCGATTACCGGATCCAGAATGCCGCGCACCGTCGGGCTTAGCCCCATGGCGATCCCGACCGGAATGCCGATCAACACCGCCGCGAGTAGCGCCAGCACAATGCGCGTCAGGCTGGCTGCCAGATGCTGCCACAGCGTGGCGTCCATAAATCCCTGCGGTCCGGCAATGGTGAGCAGTTTTGCCAGTACTTGTTGCGGCGGCGGCAAAAACAGCGGGCTAATCAGTTGCAGCGCCGCCACCGTCCACCATACAGTGAGTAAAACCGCTAACGTGCCAATGCTTAAGGTCACCTGACGCGAGAGCGGCCAGCGCCATTTCAGCCGCCGCGAATGCAGTTTTTCATTAATGAGCACACTCATGAGAACGCCTCCCGTTGCTCAAATACGCGGCTTAAAACATATTCGCGCATGGCGATGAATTGTGGATCGGACTTGATGCTGCGGCTCGACTCTCCCGCAACAAAGCGGCGAGCAAAGTTGAGCGGCAGCCGCTCCAGCACGCGGCCAGGGCCGGGTGAAAGCAGAACCAGTTCAGTCGCCATAAACACCGCTTCTTCTATATCGTGGGTAATCAACAGCACCTGCTTGCCCGTCTCCTGCCAGAGTTTCAGCAGCAGGGTTTGCATCTGGTCGCGGGTGAAGGCGTCCAGCGCACCAAACGGTTCGTCGAGTAATAACAGCTGGGGATTCGCCGCCAGCGCGCGGGCAATCCCCACCCGCTGACGTTGACCACCGGAAAGCTGCCAGATATAGCGTTTTTCCGCCCCTTCAAGGCCGACTTTTTTCAGCATCTGGTGCGCGATTTCCAGTCGCTGCATTTTCTCTATACCTGCCAATTGCAGGCCGAACGCCACGTTGTCCTGTACATTGCGCCACGGTAGCAGCCCTTCATTCTGAAAAACCACCCCGCGCTCTGCTCCCGGTCCCTCAATACGCTTACCCGCCAGTTGAATGCTGCCATGCTGATAAGGCACAAAACCGGCAATCAGATTCAGCAGGGTGGTTTTACCGCAGCCGGACGGCCCCAGCACCACCAGTAGCTCGCCGCTTTCCAGCGTCAGGTTGATATCTTCCAGTGCCGGTTTGCCGCCATAATCGGCATAGAGATGAGAGATTTGCAGCATCTGCGCCTCCTTTTATTGCACGAAGCGCGAGGTAACGTACTGGCTGTAATCATTCGCTACAGCCGGGACCTTGCCCTGCTCTTTCAAAAACTGCGCGGTGTCGATGATTGCTTTGTTCACCGGTCCGGTCAGTTCTGCCGTTTGTTGCTGCGGCGTCAGATAGGTATTTCCCTTCACCAGCCCCGGAACGTCACCTTCAGGCACGCCGCTTAAACGCGCCAGTTTGCTGATGTTTTCCGGCTGTTTCAGCCACGCGTCTGGGTTAGCAATGTACGGTTGCTGAGCATCGATGGCGCTTTTAGCGAACGCTTTCACGACCTCAGGATGTTTCTCGGCAAAATCTTTGCGCACCACCCAGACGTCCAGCGTTGGCGCACCCCACTGCCCGACCTGTTCAGAATCGGTCAACACCTTGCCGTCTTTTTCCAGGGCGTTAACCGCCGGTGCCCAGACATAAGCACCATCAATATCTCCCCGCTGCCAGGCAGCGATAATCGCGGGCGGCTGCAGGTTCACAATCTCCACTTGCCCGGGTTTAATGCCCCAGTGTTTCAGCGCCGCCAGCAGGCTGTAGTGGGTGGTAGAGATAAACGGTACGGCTATGCGTTTGCCAATCAGATCTTCCGGTTTGCTGATAGTTTTCTTTACCACCAGCGCTTCGGAGTTACCCAGTTTTGACGCCAGCAAGAAAACTTCAATCGGCACCTGTTGGCTGGCTGCAACCGCTAACGGGCTGGAACCGAGGTTGCCGATTTGCACATCGCCAGAAGCCAGCGCCCGCACGATGCTGGCTCCGCTGTCAAACTTACGCCAGTCCACGGTTGCTCCGCTTTCTTTAGCAAAGGTGTTGTCGGCCTGAGCCACTTTCGCCGGTTCGGCTGAGGTTTGATACGCCACGGTGACGTTCACCGCCTGTGCCTGAAAAGCGATGAATGCCAGTGCGGCAAGAAGTGTGTTACGCGATGAAATTGCCATGATTGCCTGCTCCCCTGTCTTGTTATGGGAGCAGTATTTCGTTGCGGGTCAGTTTGATAAAGGAATTAAAACGTCTTGTTAAGAACAAAGCGTTTTTAGAAAAAAATCGGCAATGGTTAGCGAGTTTGCGCATTTTGCGGTTTTGGCGAACGTATCCCGCCGGTTCACAAGCCAGATAAGATGTGCGCGCTCCGGCAAATTATTGCCATTTTGTTACATCCATTCCATATCTGTCGCTGGTTGATTGCCAGCGCCGCGCCGTGATGCATGATAGGAGAATTAGATAATAAGAGAAGAAAAGTATGATTCGGGTAGTGCTGGTGGATGACCATGTGGTGGTGCGCTCTGGCTTCGCACAATTACTCTCTCTGGAAGACGATCTGGAGGTCATTGGTCAGTACAGTAGTGCCGCGCAGGCATGGTCGGCATTAATCCGTGATGACGTCAATGTTGCCGTCATTGATATTGCCATGCCGGACGAAAACGGCCTCAGTTTGCTTAAGCGCCTGCGTGCACAAAAACCGCAATTTCGCGCCATTATTCTTAGCATTTATGACGCGCCAACCTTTGTGCAAAGCGCGCTGGATGCCGGTGCCAGCGGGTATTTAACCAAACGCTGTGGGCCGGAAGAGTTAGTGCAGGCGGTGCGCTCGGTCGGGCTGGGCGGGCATTATCTCTGTGCCGATGCGATTCGGGCTTTACGCGGCGGCGGGCAACCCGCCCAGGCGCTGGAAATTCTCACCCCACGAGAACGTGAAGTGTTTGATTTACTGGTCAAAGGAGACAGCGTTAAAGAGATCGCCTTTAAACTCGAACTCAGTCATAAAACGGTACATGTGCATCGCGCCAATGTGCTGGGAAAACTGAACTGCCATAGCACCATTGAACTGGTACATTTTGCGCTCGACCACCATCTGCTGGCGGGGCATTAATGTCGCGCAATCTTCGTCATTGGGTGATTTCGCTGTTTATTGTGCTGGCCTGGGGAACCGGCTGGCTGATGCTGTGGACGCTCAGCTTTTATCTGACCAATAACGGTCAACAGGCGGTGTTGTTTCTCCCGCAGGGAGTTTATCTCGCCCTTGTTATTTTGCTCTCTCGCCGCTACTGGCCTGCGTTGGTGCTCCCCCCTTTGCTGATGATGTTCTGGCTCCATAGTGAACAGCTATTGAACGGTTATCTCATGCTGGCAACGCCGGTTATTAGCCTGTTTCCTGCCCTCCTTGCGCAAAACTTCTGGCACCGTTTTCCACTTTACTGGCAGCGTCTGACGTTGCTGTTAGCCACTGTCACGGCAGCTTCATTGTTGAATACCGCCCTGCTCTCCCCTTTTATGTCAGGCCCAATAATGCTGCCGGGTTTGACCTCATTTACCGGCGGCGTATTACTGACGCCGTTTGTCTATCTTATCTTTGAGTTTCTGCGCCAGCAGCATCGCTACCAGCTCCTGGGACTCGATACGCATAATCCCCCCTTGCGTACCTCTTTAATCATCTGGTGTAGCCTGTTTTTTATTATTGGTATCGGCACTCAGATAGTGCTGTCACCTGAAATTGAACGTCTGCTGTTGATCGTGGTCTTTTTGCCCAATGTGGTGATGGCGTGGAAATTTGGCTGGCAAGGTGGCGTACTCTCCGGGCTTTTGGGCAGCATGATGATCACCATCGCCCGCCAGATTGGCGTGGGCTTTAGTAACCTGGTGGAGCTGGAGATTTTCCTCGCGACCCAGGCCTTGCTGGGAATTGGCCTGGGCATTGCCATCAGTCGCCAGCAACATCTGGCGCTAAACCTGCACCATTACCGACAACGGCTGGAGGCCGAGCTGGCAGCGCGGCGGGCATTGGCGGAAAAGCTGATCCACACCGAGGAGGACACGCGAAAAAACCTGGCGCGAGAGCTGCACGACGAAATCGGTCAGAACATCACCGCCATTCAGATCCAGTCGCAACTGGTGAAGCGGGCGCGTGATCCGGCGCAAATTCAATCCGCAGCCAGCCAAATCAATGAGCTCGCCCGCCGCATTCATCTCTCCACCCGCCAATTGCTGCGCCAGTTGCGGCCTCCCGCGCTTGATGAACTGACATTTCGCGAAGCGTTGCTGCATCTGATTAATGAATTTGCCTTTAGTGAACGCGGCATTCATTGCCAGTTTGCCTATCAACTGAACTCCACACCAGAAAACGAAACGGTGCGCTTTACCTTGTATCGGTTATTGCAGGAGTTGCTCAATAACATCTGTAAACACGCCGAAGCCAGCGAAGTGACGATTATCCTGCGCCAGCAGGGAGAGGTATTGCATCTGGAAGTCAGCGACAACGGTGTGGGGATCGCCAGCGGGAAAATGGCCGGATTTGGCATTCAGGGGATGCGTGAGCGCGTCAGCGCCCTGGGCGGCGACTTAACGCTCGAAAAACAGCACGGCACGCGGGTAATTGTTAACTTGCCCACATTTTTGCAACAAATCGCCGGATAACCAGGAAAAAGTCTTAGGTATCCCGGATTTTCTCTCATCCCCTTTCACTTTCATTTTCATATAGTCAGCAACATGGAGACAACCATGCACGCGCGTTCAGCGAGAGAAATTGATCAATGCTACCGGACATTACGTCCGCGATTGCTGATGTGCATGATTATTGGCTACGCCGCATTTTATCTGACGCGAAAAAGCGTGAATTATGTCCTTCCGGCGCTACAAACCGACCTCGGACTGGATAAAGGCGACATTGGCCTGCTGGGTTCGCTGTTTTATCTCAGCTACGGATTGTCGAAATTTACCGCCGGACTGTGGCATGACAGCCACGGACAACGCGGTTTTATGGGCGTCGGCTTGTTCGCCACCGGGTTATTGAACGTGGTGTTTGCCTTTGGCGAATCACTTACGCTTCTGCTTGTGGTCTGGACACTGAACGGTTTTTTTCAGGGCTGGGGATGGCCACCGTGTGCCCGCTTGCTGACCCACTGGTACTCACGCAATGAGCGCGGTTTCTGGTGGGGCTGCTGGAATATGTCGATCAACATTGGCGGAGCGATTATTCCGCTGATTAGCGCCTTTGCCGCCCACTGGTGGGGCTGGCAGGCCGCGATGCTGACACCGGGGATAATCAGCATGGCATTAGGGATCTGGTTAACGCTACAACTCAAAGGCACGCCCCAGGAAGAGGGATTACCGACAGTTGGTCACTGGCGTCACGATCCGCTGGAGTTACGTCAGGAACAACAAAGTCCGCCGATGGGGCTGTGGCAAATGTTGCGCACCACCATGCTGCAAAATCCGCTGATCTGGCTACTGGGCGTCTCTTATGTACTGGTTTATGTGATCCGGATTGCGCTTAACGACTGGGGCAATATCTGGCTGACGGAAAGCCACGGTGTCAACCTGCTCAGCGCCAACGCCACGGTAATGCTGTTTGAAGTGGGCGGCTTACTCGGCGCGTTATTTGCCGGATGGGGATCGGATTTGCTGTTTAGCGGGCAACGAGCGCCAATGATTTTGCTGTTCACGTTGGGGTTGATGGTGTCAGTCGCCGCACTGTGGCTGGCACCGGTTCATCACTACGCTCTGCTGGCAGTGTGCTTTTTTACCGTGGGCTTTTTCGTCTTTGGCCCACAAATGCTGATTGGACTTGCGGCGGTGGAGTGTGGGCACAAAGCTGCGGCGGGTTCAATCACCGGATTTCTCGGCCTGTTCGCTTACCTTGGCGCGGCGCTGGCAGGCTGGCCGCTGTCGCTGATCATCGAACGCTACGGCTGGCCGGGAATGTTCAGTTTACTCTCGGTCGCCGCAGTACTTATGGGTTTACTGCTGATGCCGTTACTGATGGCGGGCATCACCACCACTCACGCTCGAAGGATAAAACAATGAAAATGACCTTTACCTCTACTCTGATTGCTTCTGCCGTTGCGCTGGCGACTTTAACGGGTGCCGCGCAGGCAAAAGGCCGGCTGGTGGTCTATTGCAGCGCCACCAATGAAATGTGTGAGGCCGAAACCAAAGCGTTTGGCGAGAAATATGATGTAAAAACCTCGTTTATCCGCAACGGTTCCGGAAGCACCCTGGCAAAAGTCGATGCTGAAAAGAAAAACCCCCAGGCTGACGTCTGGTACGGCGGCACTTTAGACCCGCAATCGCAGGCTGGCGAGATGGGCCTGCTACAGGCGTATAAATCCCCTAACCTTGAGCAGATCATGGAGAAATTCCGCGATCCGGCAAAAGTGAAAGGGAATCTGTCCTCTGCCGTTTATGTGGGGATCCTCGGTTTTGGCGTAAACACCGATCGTCTGAAAGAGAAAAACCTGCCGGTGCCGAAGTGCTGGAAAGATCTCACCAAACCGGAATATAAAGGCGAAATTCAAATTGCCGATCCGCAAAGTTCCGGTACTGCCTACACCGCCCTGGCTACTTTTGCGCAGCTGTGGGGGGAAGATCAGGCCTTTGATTATCTAAAACAACTGAACGCCAACGTCTCTCAGTACACCAAATCAGGCATAGCCCCGGCACGTAACGCCGCCCGTGGCGAAACGGCGATTGGTATTGGCTTCCTGCATGACTACTCGCTGGAAAAAGAACAGGGCGCGCCGCTGGAGTTGATTTCCCCGTGTGAAGGTACAGGCTACGAAATTGGCGGCGTCAGCATTCTGAAAGGCGCGCGCAACCTCGACAACGCCAAACTGTTTGTGGACTGGGTATTATCAAAAGAAGCGCAGGAACTGGCGTGGAAGAAAGGGAAGTCTTATCAGATCCTGACCAATACCACCGCCGAAACGTCGCCAAACTCACTGAAGCTCGACGACCTGAAATTAATCAACTACGACATGGACAAATACGGTTCCACGGATGTTCGTAAGGCATTGATTAATAAATGGGTTAGCGAAGTAAAAATGGGTAAATAAACCCGCATTAGGCGCATTTGCCGGGTGCAGCGCAGACGCCTGCCCCGGCCAACCATACCGGAACTGCTATGTCACAGACACTTGCACTCCATCCCGTGAAAAAGCGGGATGCGATTTTCCTTTGGGTTTTGCTGGGTTGGCTGGCATTTGTCCTGTTGCCGAGCTGGAGCCTCGATTATGGCCTGCTGGAGTCCACGAGTGATGAGATCCTCGGGGCGTACGGCTGGTCGCATTTTAATATCAGCTGGCTGTGGTATTTACTCCCGAGCCTGTTGCTGGTCCGCCCGTTTAGTGAGGCCACGCGCGAACAACGTAGCCGTCATTATTTCGATGCCGGCTGGGCATTGCTCTGTATGGCGTTTATCGTCATCAGCGCCACCGTGGTTGGACGCGGTTTAGGCTACGCCGCCATCGTGCTGTTTGTCGAACTAGGCGCGATTATGACGCTGGCCTTAACCCGCCTCGAATGGCTGGGTGGCGACCGCTTCGTGATCGGCTCACTGATTGCGATTGTGGCGCTGATTGGCATTTTTATCGTCTGGCCGAGCATCGCCATTTTTATCCCGATGTTCACCAACGACGCGGGAGAGTTCGCCCCGCTGGCGTTTATGACCGTGCTCTCGCAGGCACATATTGTTCAGGTGATCGTCAACTCTATCGTCTTGTCGATAGCGGTGGGGATAGGCTGTACTTTCTTCGGCCTGGTGCTGGCGATTTATACCACGCGCATCGCTAAACGCAGCGCCATTATTGGTCGCATCTTTTCCATTTTGCCCATCGTTACGCCACCGTTTGTGGTCGGCTTAGGCGTGACGCTCATGATGGGGCGCTCCGGCTATGTTACGGAATTTATGGTGGAGTGGTTTGGGCTGACCAACACCAACTGGCTGTACGGTTTTACCGGGATCTGGCTGGCACAGGTTCTGGCATTCACGCCAATGGCTTTTATGATCCTCGACGGGGCCATTAAAACCATTCATCCCTCGCTGGAAGAGGCCTCCTACACCCTGCGCGCCAGCCGCTGGCAAACCTTTAACGGCGTGTTTGTGCCGTTGTTGAAGCCCGCGCTCGCCAATGCCTTTTTAATCGTCGTGGTACAGTCACTGGCTGATTTCAGTAACCCGCTGGTACTTGGCGGTAACTTCGACGTACTGGCGACGCAAATTTACTTCTATATTACCGGCTCGCAGCTGGATTATCAGGCCGCCAGCACGCTTGGCGCTTTCCTGCTGCTGTTCTCGCTGCTGGTGTTCTGCATCCAGTATATGTGGATTGGTAAACGCTCTTACGTCACGGTTTCCGGCAAATCCTACCGTGGCGACGTCCAGCCGCTACCGGTCACCCTGGTGTGGAGCGTGGTCGCCATACTTGCGATATGGATTGCCTTTAACGCCCTGCTCTACGGCAGCATTTTCTACGGCAGCTTCACGGTGAACTGGGGCGTGGACTACACCCTGACGCTGGATAACTTTATCAAGCTATTTGGTCAGGGAATGAGCGACGGCGCGTGGCCTTCACTGCTGGATACCCTGCTCTACGCCGGGATTGCCGCTCCCATTACCGCTATCTTTGGCCTGCTCATCGCCTGGGTGGTGGTGCGTCAACAATTCAAAGGCAAAAAGACCATCGAGTTCACCACCATGCTGTGCTTTGCCGTACCGGGTACGGTGGCGGGCGTTTCGTATATTCTTGCCTTTAACAGCGCTCCGGTTTATCTCACCGGAACGGCGGCAATTGTGATTATCTCGATGGTGATGCGTAACGTTCCGGTGGGTATTCGCGCCGGGATTGCGGGTCTGGGGCAGATCGACAAATCGCTGGATGAAGCCTCACTCAGCCTGCGCGCGGGTTCCTTGCGAACCATAACCCACATTTTACTGCCGCTGCTGCGTCCGGCCATTCTCTCGGCCCTGATCTACAGCTTTGTGCGGGCCATCACGACGGTCAGCGCCATCGTCTTTCTCGTCACGCCGGACACCCGCGTGGCAACCGCCTACATTCTTAACCGCGTTGAAGACGGCGAATATGGCGTAGCCATCGCCTATGGTTCGATTCTGATCGTGGTGATGCTGGCGATTATTTTCCTCTTTGACTGGCTGATCGGAGAAGCTCGTATCTCCCGTTCTAAAGCCAAAAACCAGGCGTAATGGAGCGCACTATGAGTCAGAAAAATTTTGTTGAACTGCGCAACGTCACTAAACGATTCGGCAGTAATACGGTTATCGACAATATCAATCTCACCATTCCACAAGGGCAAATGGTGACGCTGCTCGGTCCTTCCGGCTGTGGCAAAACCACCATTTTGCGTCTGGTTGCCGGGCTGGAAAAACCGAGCGAAGGGCAAATTTTTATTGATGGCGAAGATGTCACGCATCGTTCCATTCAACAGCGCGATATCTGCATGGTGTTTCAGTCATACGCTCTGTTCCCGCATATGTCGCTGGGTGAAAACGTTGGCTACGGGCTGAAGATGCTTGGCGTCTCGCGTAGCGAAGTGAAACAGCGGGTGAAGGAGGCGCTGGCAATGGTGGATCTGGAAGGCTTCGAGGACCGCTATGTCGATCAGATTTCCGGTGGTCAGCAACAGCGTGTGGCACTGGCCCGCGCGTTGATCCTCAAGCCAAAGGTGCTGCTGTTTGATGAGCCGTTAAGTAACCTCGATGCCAACCTGCGCCGCAGTATGCGCGATAAGATCCGCGAGCTGCAAAAGCAGTTTAATATCACGTCGCTCTACGTCACTCACGATCAAAGTGAAGCTTTCGCGGTGTCCGACACTGTGCTGGTGATGAATAAAGGTCACATCATGCAGATTGGCTCACCGCAGGATCTCTATCGTCAGCCAGCCTCCCGATTTATGGCAAGTTTTATGGGCGACGCCAACCTGTTCCCGGCGAACTTTAGCGAAGAGTATGTCGATATCTACGGTTATCGCCTGCCGCGCGCGGCGCATTTCCCGGCGCAAGGTAGCGGCACCGTCGGCGTTCGCCCGGAAGCCATCACCTTAAGCAATCACGGCGAAGAGAGTCAGCGTTGTGTTATTCGCCATGTCGCCTACATGGGGCCGCAGTACGAAGTGACCGTAGAGTGGCATGGACAGGAGATTTTATTACAAGTAAACGCCACCCGTTTACAGCCCGATATTGGTGAGCACTATTACCTCGAAATCCATCCTTACGGGATGTTTGTTTTAGCGGATGCGGCATAAAAATAGCACATAAACGGTCCCCATCTGTCTTGAGGGACCGTTCACCTGGTTAGGCTTCGGACAACAATTATTCTCCAGTGTTATATACTATAGGGGGGTATGTATTGACATATAGTATACCCCCCTATAGTATATTGCGTGCAGATGATGAGGTGCGAAATGCCCAGTACTCCGGAAGAGAAGAAAAAGGTCCTTACTCGAGTTCGTCGTATTCGGGGGCAGATTGATGCTCTGGAACGGTCGCTGGAGGGTGATGCCGAATGCCGTGCCATACTCCAACAGATCGCTGCCGTTCGGGGCGCGGCTAATGGGCTGATGGCAGAAGTGCTTGAAAGCCATATCCGGGAAACGTTTGACCGAAATGACTGCTACAGCCGCGAAGTCAGCCAATCCGTTGACGACACTATTGAACTGGTTCGTGCCTATCTTAAATAGCTGAATCTATTACCATATTGAGGAAGAGCGAGAGATGAAATCACGTGCTGCCGTTGCATTTGCTCCCGGTAAACCGCTGGAAATCGTTGAAATTGACGTTGCGCCACCGAAAAAAGGTGAAGTGCTGATTAAAGTCACCCATACCGGCGTTTGCCATACCGACGCATTTACCCTCTCCGGCGATGACCCGGAAGGTGTATTCCCGGTGGTTCTCGGTCACGAAGGGGCTGGCGTTGTGGTTGAAGTCGGTGAAGGCGTAACCAGCGTCAAACCAGGCGACCATGTGATCCCGCTTTACACCGCAGAGTGCGGCGAGTGTGAGTTCTGTCGTTCTTGCAAAACTAACCTCTGTGTTGCGGTTCGCGAAACCCAGGGTAAAGGCCTGATGCCAGACGGCACCACCCGTTTTTCTTACAACGGGCAGCCGCTTTATCACTACATGGGGTGCTCTACATTCAGTGAATACACCGTAGTCGCGGAAGTGTCTCTGGCAAAAATTAATCCAGAAGCAAACCATGAACACGTCTGCCTGCTGGGCTGTGGCGTGACCACCGGTATTGGCGCGGTACACAACACAGCTAAAGTCCAGCCAGGGGATTCTGTTGCTGTGTTTGGTCTTGGCGCGATTGGTCTGGCAGTGGTTCAGGGCGCGCGTCAGGCGAAAGCGGGACGGATTATCGCTATTGATACGAACCCGAAGAAATTCGATCTGGCGCGTCGCTTCGGTGCCACCGACTGCATTAACCCGAATGACTACGACAAACCGATTAAAGATGTCCTGCTGGATATCAACAAATGGGGTATCGACCATACCTTTGAATGCATCGGTAATGTCAACGTGATGCGTGCGGCGCTGGAAAGTGCGCACCGCGGCTGGGGTCAGTCGGTGATCATCGGGGTCGCGGGTTCCGGTCAGGAAATCTCCACCCGTCCATTCCAGTTGGTCACTGGTCGCGTATGGAAAGGTTCCGCGTTTGGCGGCGTGAAAGGTCGTTCCCAGTTACCGGGCATGGTTGAAGATGCGATGAAAGGTGATATCGATCTGGAACCGTTTGTCACGCATACCATGAGCCTGGATGAAATTAATGACGCCTTCGACCTGATGCATGAAGGCAAATCCATTCGAACCGTAATTCGTTACTGATTTCCCGCTGGTTTACCCCGTCCACTTCAGACGGGGTTCTTAATACTCTCCCCGGGCAGCCGTCCGGGGGATTAACCGTGAGATAATGACTGATGGAACTCATTGAAAAACATGCCAGCTTTGGCGGCTGGCAAAATGTGTATCGGCATTATTCCCAATCATTGAAATGTGAAATGAATGTCGGCGTCAATCTCCCGCCAAAGGCCGCAGGTGAAAAATTACCGGTGCTGTACTGGCTTTCGGGCCTGACCTGCAATGAGCAGAATTTCATTACTAAATCGGGGATGCAGCGTTACGCGGCTGAGCACAACATTATTATTGTTGCGCCGGACACCAGTCCGCGAGGCAGTCATGTCGCAGATGCCGACCGTTACGATCTCGGGCAAGGTGCCGGGTTTTACCTGAACGCGACGCAAGCGCCGTGGAATGAACATTACAAAATGTATGACTATATCCGCAACGAGCTGCCGGATTTAGTGATGCATCATTTTCCGGCAACGACCAGAAAGTCTATCTCTGGTCATTCTATGGGCGGACTGGGCGCGCTGGTGCTGGCGTTACGTAACCCAGATGAATATGTCAGCGTCTCGGCGTTTTCGCCCATTGTCTCCCCATCGCAAGTACCGTGGGGACAGCAAGCCTTTGCCGCATATCTTGGTGAAAATAAAGAGGCCTGGTTGGATTACGATCCGGTGAGTCTTATTTCACAAGGTCAACGCGTTGCGGAAATCATGGTTGATCAGGGGTTGAGTGATGATTTTTACGCAGAACAGCTGCGGACTCCAAATCTTGAAAAGATCTGCCAGGAGATGAATATCAAGACGTTAATCCGTTATCACGAGGGTTACGACCACAGCTATTATTTTGTCTCCAGTTTTATTGGCGAGCATATTGCCTACCACGCCAATAAACTGAATATGCGTTGATAATAGTGCACGACTGCCGGATGCGGCGTGAACGCCTTATCCGCCTACATTTCGCCCGCAGGCCGTAGGCATGATAAGACGCGCATAGCGTCGCATCAGGCATCTGCGCACGACTGCCGGATGCGGCGTGAACACCTTATCCGGCCTACATTTCGCCCGCAGGCCGTAGGCCTGATAAGACGCGCATAGCGTCGCATCAGGCATTTGCGCACGACTTATCTATGTTTACCACATCAAATCATCAGGCACTTTGAAGTCGGCATACGGGTCGTCTTCATCCTGCTCTTCGGCACTGAGCGCGCTGTGCAACACAATACTGCTGGCATCACGCTGAGCAATTTTATCGGCAACGCTGGCGGGAATAATGGCGTATTCACCTTCGCTATTGTTATCGACCAACAAGCGGGCAATCGCCAGACGACCATTAATCAACTGCGCTTGTGTGAGCTTATCGACAAAAATCTTCTTAATCAGATTGCCATCAGTGAAGTTAAAACCAATATCGCCATTGGCAATGGTGATCCGGTTCATTTCAATAAGCTGCTTCACCTGAGCTTTATATTCTTTTGCCAACGCCGCTTGTTTTTGCTGTTCGCTAAGCTGTTTATCACGCTCAAGCTGTGCCTTTTTATTTTCTTCTACCGCCGCCCGAGCTTCACGCGCCTGAACGCGCGATTTTTTCGCCGTTCTCTCGACCTTCGCCGCTTTTTTGCTGGTGACTAATCCTGCTTTGAGCAACTGCTCTTGTAAGGTAAGTTTTGCCATCTTTGTTTCCAAACCCGCTGAATAATTTTTAGCGAGTATACCTGTAAACGCCGTGGGTGTATTGGGGCAAGTCCCTTTCGCCCCTGCTTAATAAGGCGCGTCAGGCATCGGCACACGGCTGCATTCTTGATCTCCGACTCATCAAAATAAACACCGCCAACCCAGCAACAAGAATACCCGGTGCAGAAGCGGCCATTACGCCGACCGTGCCAGTGCCTAATGCCAGCATTTTCCCGGCCAGTAACGGACCGCTCATAGCCCCCAGACGCCCTACCGCCACGGCTGTTCCCACACCTGTTGCGCGGATCTGCGAACTGTAAAACAACGGTGCCAGGGCATACAAAACGCTTTGCCCACCTGTCGCAAACAACCCCGCGACAAATCCCGCCAGCAACATACCGTTAAATGACGACACCGTTCCAAGCGCCAGCAGCGAAGCTAACATGCCGCTATAAATCAGTAGCGACATGGTTACTGGACGCAGCTTATCCATCAATGCGCCCAACATTAACGTCCCGCTCGCCGCACCCATTTGCAGTGCAAACATCACCCCTGCCGCCTGCGATGGCTGGAATCCTTGCTCCACCAAAAGCAGCGGTAGCCAGTTGATCAACATGTAGACCACCAGCAGAGTGAAGAAATAACACAACCACAGCAGCAGCGTCGCGGTTGCCGTTTCTGGCGCAAATAACGCACGCAGTGGTGGCGCAGCCTGTTTATCGCCAGCGAAAACCGCCGACTCCGGCAGCCAGCGCATTAATAGCGGCACCAGAATCAACGGCACCACACCACCTACCCAAAACACCGTTTGCCATGCTAAGTTTGCCCCCGCGAAACCCAGTGTCGCCGCCAGCGCCGCGCCAATGGGAACACCGCAATACATCAGGCTCACTGCCGTCCCACGAAAACGTGGACCCGCGGCTTCAGACGTCAGGGCGATAAGATTCGGCAACGCCGCCCCCAGCCCGACACCGGTCATCAGCCGCGCAAAGACCAGTGAGGGGAAATCCCAGGCAATCGCCGTTGCCAGCGAGAACAAACCAAACAGCGCAACTGAGCCAATCAAAATACGCTTACGACCATAACGGTCCGCCAGCATTCCGCCAACCAACGCGCCGGGTAGCAAACCGAGTATTCCGGCGCTAAATATCCAGCCCATTTGCATTTTATCGAGTGCGAAAGCCTGGGCGATGCCACCCGCCGCAATGCCAGCCGCCTGAAGATCCAGCCCTTCCATCAGAGCGACCAAAAAACAAAGCCCGATGGTCAGCATCAGGCGGGATGAAGATGATGAAGGGGTACGAGTCGACATAAGATGAACCTCGTTGCGAGTGCAGGTGAATCGCGACTGATACATTGCCAGCCGCGTCATCAGAACCATTTAATGACTGCCTACGGGCGAAATGTAGGCCGGATAAGGCGTTCACGCCGCATCCGGCAGTCGTGTGCAGATGCCTGATGCGACGCTTGCGCGTCTTATCAGGCCTACAAATGCCCGCGCCATCCGTAGGCCGGATAAGGCGTTCACGCCGCATCCGGCAGTCGTGTGCAGATGCCTGATGCGACGCTTGCGCGTCTTATCAGGCCTACAAATTCTCGCGCCATCCGTAGGCCGGATAAGGCGTTTACGCCGCATCCGGCAGTCGTGCGCAGATGCCTGATGCGACGCTAACGCGTCTTATCAGGCCTACAAATTCCCGCGCCATCCGTAGGCCGGATAAGGCGTTCACGCCGCATCCGGCAGTCGTGCGCAGATGCCTGATGCGACGCTAACGCGTCTTATCAGGCCTACAAATTCTCGCGCCATCCGTAGGCCGGATAAGGCGTTTACGCCGCATCCGGCAGTCGTGCGCAGATGCCTGATGCGACGCTAACGCGTCTTATCAGGCCTACAAATTCTCGCGCCATCCGTAGGCCGGATAAGGCGTTCACGCCGCATCCGGCAGTCGTGCTGGGATGCGCATACAAAATGCACGTTCTCGTGCAGTCAATATTATTTGTTGTTGCGCAGATCCAGCGCCACGTCGACGATCATATCCTCCTGGCCGCCAACCATCCGGCGTTTGCCCAGCTCAACGAGAATATCCACCGCGCTTAAGCCATAACGCGCCGCCGCCGTTTCACAGTGACGCAGGAAGCTCGAGTAAACACCGGCGTATCCCAGCGCCAGCGTTTCGCGATCGACTCGTACCGGACGATCCTGCAACGGACGCACCAGGTCGTCAGCGGCATCCATTAACGCATAGAGATCGGTCCCATGCTGCCAACCCAGTTTATCCACGGCGGCAATAAATACTTCCAGCGGCGCGTTACCTGCGCCCGCGCCCATTCCCGCGAGGCTGGCGTCGATTCGGTCGCAGCCCTCTTCCACCGCCGCGATAGAGTTCGCCACGCCAAGACTCAGGTTATGGTGAGCGTGCATGCCAGTTTGCGTTTCTGGTTTCAGCACTGCTTTCAGGGCGCGGAAACGGTCACGGATATCGCTCATGTTCATCGCACCGCCAGAATCCACCACATAAATACAGGTCGCACCGTAGCCTTCCATCAGCTTTGCCTGCTTGGCGAGATTCTCCGGCGTGGTCATATGGCTCATCATCAGAAAACCAACGGTGTCCATTCCGAGCTCGCGGGCATACTGAATATGCTGGGCGGAAACATCAGCTTCGGTACAGTGCGTAGCCACACGAACCACCCGCGCGCCAGCCTGCCAGGCATTTTTCAGATCGTGAATAGTGCCGATTCCTGGCAGCAACAACGTCGCTATTTTGGCGTGCTTCACCACATCCGCCGCCGCTTCAATCCATTCAAGGTCGCTATGTGCGCCGAAACCATAGTTAAAGCTGGAACCCTGCAAACCGTCGCCATGGGCCACTTCAATCGAATCCACGCGGGCATCGTCCAGTGCTTTGGCAATCTGGCGAACGTTTTCCAGCGAATACTGATGACGAATGGCGTGCATACCGTCACGCAACGTGACGTCCGAGATATAAAGTTTTTTACCGTTCATGCCGCTTCTCCTGCCTTGCGCGCCAGTGACTGGGCCATTTTTTCCGCTGTCGCCAGCGCACTGGAAGTCATAATGTCGAGGTTGCCCGCATAGGCAGGCAGATAATGCGCTGCGCCTTCGACTTCCAGCCAGACCGCCGTTTTCAGACCTGAAAACTGACCCACGCCCGGTAAATTGACCGGTTTATCCTGCGGGATAACTTCAAACTGCACGCGCTGTTTCAGGCGATATCCCGGTACGTAAGCCTGCACCGCCTCAGCCATTTCATTGATTGAGGCTTCGATATCATCTTGTGAAGCTTCGTCGCTCAATACATACACCGTGTCACGCATCATCAACGGTGGCTCTGCTGGGTTAAGCACGATAATTGCCTTCCCTTTTGCCGCGCCGCCCACCACTTCAATGGCTCGGGAAGTGGTTTCCGTAAATTCATCGATATTGGCACGCGTGCCAGGTCCGGCAGATTTACTGGCGATAGAGGCGATAATTTCGGCGTAATGAACACGCACCACGCGTGAAACTGCCGCCACCATTGGAATGGTGGCCTGGCCGCCGCAGGTGACCATGTTGACGTTCAGTTGATCGACGTTCTCCTCGAGGTTAACCACCGGCACGCAGTAAGGGCCGATGGCAGCAGGCGTCAGGTCAATTAAGCGAATATCCGGTTTCGCTTCGCGCAAAGCGGCATCGTTTTTCACATGAGCACCGGCGCTGGTCGCATCAAATACAATGTCGATATCAGCAAATTCAGGCATGTTCATCAGCCCGATCACCCCTTCATGGGTGGTGGCGACGCCCATACGTCTGGCACGCGCCAGACCGTCGGACTGAGGATCAATACCGACCATCACCGCCATCTCCAGATGCTGACCGTGACGCAAAATTTTAATCATCAGATCGGTGCCAATGTTGCCAGAACCGATAATGGCGACTTTACGCTTACTCATGACAGACTTCCTTTTGGGGCTGCGCTTGAAAATGTCGCAGCAACTGAACCTATGCCTTCAATATGGGCTTCAAAACGATCGCCCGCATTCACTGCCACCATCGGACCTAATGCCCCGGTAAGAATGATATCTCCGGCGCGCAGCGGTTCACCCAGACTGGCCATTTTGCGTGCCAGCCAGACGGCGGCATTAAGCGGATGTCCCAGGCATTCGCTGCCGCGCCCGCTGGAAACCTCTTCGTTATTACGCGTCATCTTCATGGCGCAGTTTTTCAGGTCTACCCCCGCCGGACGTTGCGCCGGACCGCCGATGACATACACCCCGCAGGAAGCGTTATCTGCCACGGTATCGACAAACTGAATCGACCAATCGCGAATGCGGCTCCCCACCACCTCCAGCGCCGGAAGTACCCATTCAATGGAGTTATACAATTCGTCGAAGGTGATATCGGTTGCGGGCAAATCGCGGTTCAACACCAGTGCGATCTCCGCTTCAATGCGGGGTTGCAGAACACGGGAAAAAGGAATGATTTCGTTATCGCCATAACACATGTCGGCAAATAATGTCCCGAAATCCGGTTGATCAACGCCCAGTTGTTGCTGCACTTTCGGATGTGTCAGGCCCACTTTACGCCCCACCACGCGACGCCCCTGCGCAACGTCATATTGCACATTTATGTGCTGAATGGCGTAGGCCGCTTCAGCGTTATCGATACCAAGCAGATCGTGCAGCGGCGCAATCGCTTCGCCCTGCTCTGCGGCGCGGCGTAAATCCGCCGCCAGTTGCTCAAGAGTATGCTTCGTCATGACCGTTCCTTAAGCACGTGCGAGGAAATTCAGCACCAGTTGATTGAAAGCGTCGGCATGTTCCCACTGCGCCCAGTGACCACAGTCGCGGAAGATATGCAGTTCAGAACCAGCAATGCCGGACAGTAGACGCAGCCCCGCATCCATCGGCACAAAGCGGTCGTTGCGCCCCCAGACAATCAGGGTTTGCGCTTTGATTTCCGCCAGACGTGGGCCAAAATCAGGGAACTGTTTCGGATTGGCTTCCAGGCTCTTAACAAAGTTTTCCAGGTGATCGCGGCGCGACAGCATATTATTCAGGCGCGCTTCAAACAGGGCGTCGGTCAAATCGCTGGTATCAAAAACGAAGATATCCATCATCAGCTTCAGGTTTTCGATAGTCGGCTGACGATAAAGCTGATTCAGTCGCTTAATACCTTCGGTTGGCATCGGCGTAAACAAACTCATGCCGCCCGTACCGCCGCCCATCAGCACCAGTTTGCCGACGCGCTCCGGCCAGTTAAGGGTGAACGCCACAGAACTATGGCCACCCATCGAGTTGCCCAGCAGGTGGATTTTGGCGATATCCAGTTGATCCACCACGCTTTTCAGGATTCGTGCATTAAGATCCGATCGCGAACCACTATTAACGATCGAATCGCTCTTGCCCCAACCCGGACAATCCAGCAGGATCACCCGATAGCCCGCCTCTACCAGCGGATCGATATTGCGGCTGAAGTTCGCCCAGCCAGTAGCACCCGGGCCGGAACCATGCAGCAGGACAACGGTTTCGTCGCCTTGTCCGCAGTCATTAAAATGGATGCGCAGCGTTTTACCCGCTTCTTCTACATTCAGAAAACGGCTGGTGGCGGCTTCGGTTTGTGGCTGATAACTCATCATCTTCTCCTGCATATTCAGTTCTCTGTTCTGGCGCTTAACGAGCCAAATCCGGCAATCCACTCCGGGATTGGGCGGTAATAACGCCCTTCGCTACGCCAGTTGCCAAATGCAGAAATAGCGGCAAAAGCGGCGACCCAGGTTTTGATTTCATGTGTCGACTTTCCGGCAATGGCGGAAAGCTCTTCGTTACTGACGGCATCCAGTTCCTGTATGCGTCCCTGCTCCAGCAAAGTCATGAACTGGTTATCCCAAATCGGGTTGAGCGGATGCAGAGTTCTCTGATCCTCAACAAACTTCTCAGCGGCGCTAATCACCCGTTGCTGACGCAATTCGCGCTCACTGGCGGGTAAATCTTTCCCGCTCCCCAACAGGCGGTCGCGCATATGGGCATCGGCTTTCGCCAGTTCGGGCACCGGCGGCTGATGGGAAAGCCCACCGGAACCCAGGAACAGCACGCGTTTATTGAGAGTGCTGGTGAAACGTCCAATGGCTTCACCCAACATGCGGGTACGCTGGAAACCGGGCAGCGGCGTGGCGACACCGTTGATGAACACAGGCAGAACTGGCACCTTATCCAGCCCACCGAACAGGAACTCCAGCGGCTGGGCGAACCCGTGGTCCACCTGCATACAGTAAGAAACGGCAAGATCGATCCCGCTCTTCATGACGGCATGCGCACAGGCCTCCGCCAGCTCCACAGGCACGGGCAGCTCTCCTGCCGCACTGCCGAAATCACCAATTGCCGTCGCTCCAACGCCTAAACAGAACGGTGGCATCACGTCATAGAAAAAGCCGTTGTAGTGATCTGGCGCAAACAGCACCACCAGTTCAGGGGAGAAAGCCGCAATACGCTCGCGGGCGCTGGCAATCACGCCATTGACCTCATCGAGTACCTCTTGTGCCGGGTCGACATACCCCACCAGCGGCGAGTGGGAAAGACAATGAAGATAAGCGTGCATATCAGGCTACCTTTTCGACAGAAACGTCGGCATCAGGGCGGGTCAGCGTCATCACCGACGCCAGTTTATTCAGGGTCTTGCCCAGAGTTTGCGGAATGGCGGTGGCGGCAACAAAGCGATCCGGGCGCATCACCACCAGCGAAGCATTGTGTTGCGCGAACCAGCTACGCAGGCGACCTTGCGTATCCCCCACGCGTAGTACGCCGTCGTGGTTATCCTGTGCGGTATGAATTTGCACTTCCGGCACCACCTGAATGAAGCGTGTGCCCAACGCGCGCCACTGCTGGATTTGCTCGTCGCTCATCCCCCACAGTGGATTGCATCCCCAGCCAATTACCGCGAAGTTCGCGCCGATCGCGTTATCGAGCAGCGTCACGTCGCCGTTTTCCAGCGTGACTTTCGGCTGAATAAACATCTTGCCGACCGGAGAGTGCTTCGCTTCGCCCTCACGTACCAGCGCACCGCCGTAATATTGCGGCATCGGCTTGAAGCGCATTTCGAGGAAGTAGCGTTTTACTGGCGGCAGATAATTCAGCAGCCAGGAAACGCCGTCACGTAACGTACCCTGCCAGCGTTTCGGCGGAGCCAGCACGTTGCCCGCCGTCACGGACAGGTCAATCATCGCTTTGGCGTGATCGCGACGTTCTTGTTGATAGGTATCGAGCAGCGCATCGCGGGCTTTCCCCTGGATAACCAACGCCAGTTTCCATGCGAGGTTAAAGGCGTCGCGCATACCACTGTTATAGCCCTGCCCCTGCCATACCGGCATGATGTGTGCGGCATCGCCCGCCAGCAGTACGCGATCAATACGGAAACGTTGCGCCAGTCGCGCGTTGTGGGTGTAGATACGCTGGCGAATCAATTCAACATTGTCCGGATTAGGCAGCACTTTGCTTAACAGCTTGCGCATATTTTGCGGCTCACGCAGCTGTTCTTCGGTTTCTCCTGGCATCACCATAAATTCAAAGCGACGTACCGCATGAGGTAGCGCGGCAGAAACATACGGGCGCACCGGATCGCAACACAAATAGATATGCGGCGTACTTAACGGATCGTTGGCGATATCTACCACAATCCACTGATTTGGCGCAGTTTTACCTTCAAACGGCACATTCAGGGTGCGACGGACAAAACTTGCCCCACCATCACAGGCCACCAGCCACTGGGCTTTGACTATTTCCCGCTGCCCTTCTGCCGTTTTCAGGTGCAAGGTCACTTCGTCATCTTGCTGACTGAAGGCCTCCAGCTCGCGGGAAAACAAGCAGCGCACATTCGGAAAACGCGACACCCCTTCCAGCATCACCGCATCGACCTGCGGCTGAATAAAGGCGTTACGGCGCGGCCAGCCAAATTCATCGGTCATTGGCTGAATATCAGCAAAACAGCGGCCCTTCGGGGTGAGAAAACGCATCGCGTGCCACGGCGTAGTATGCGGCAGTACATTATCGACCAGGCCGACCGACTGCATGGTGCGCAGCGCCTCGTCATCAATACCAATCGCACGCGGGTAGTCGATCAACTTATCGAGTTTCTCCACCACAAGCACGTCAATGCCCATCTGGCCGAGATAGTTCGCCATCATCAGCCCGACCGGACCGGCACCAGCGATCGCCACCTGAACGCTATGGTTAACAGCAGGCTGGATGTCAGGGTGTTGTATTGCCATTTCAGTACCTCACGACTCGGACAAAATGCCGTTGCGCGCACAGTACAGCGCAACTTATTTTGTTAAAAACATGTAAATGATTTTTTATTGTGCGCTCAGTATAGGAAGGGTGTTTTCGGCTACAATCAAAACATGCCCGAATGTGCACCAGGTGCACAACGTTGTTTTAACTATAGAAATGTCAATTAATATGCAGAACAATGAGCAGACGGAATACAAAACCGTGCGCGGTTTAACCCGCGGTCTAATGTTATTAAATATGTTAAATAAACTTGACGGCGGTGCCTGCGTCGGGCTACTGGCGGAACTCAGCGGCCTGCATCGCACCACTGTGCGGCGACTGCTGGAGACGCTGCAGGAAGAGGGATATGTCCGGCGTAGTCCCTCCGATGATAGTTTTCGTCTGACCATCAAAGTGCGGCAATTAAGCGAAGGATTTCGTGACGAACAGTGGATTTCTGCACTGGCGGCCCCACTGCTGGGCGATCTGTTGCGCGAAGTGGTATGGCCGACAGATGTGTCCACGCTGGATGTTGATGCAATGGTGGTACGCGAAACCACCCACCGTTTCAGCCGCTTATCCTTTCACCGGGCAATGGTCGGGCGACGTTTGCCGCTTCTGAAAACCGCCTCGGGCCTGACCTGGCTGGCCTTTTGCCCGGAACAAGAACGCAAGGAATTAATCGAAATGTTAGCCTCCCGCCCCGGTGATGACTATCAACTGGCACGAGAACCGTTAAAGCTGGAAGCCATTCTGGCGCGCGCGCGCAAAGAGGGTTACGGACAGAACTACCGCGGCTGGGATCAGGAGGAGAAGATCGCCTCTATCGCCGTACCGCTGCGCAGTGAACAACGGGTGATTGGCTGTCTGAATCTGGTGTATATGGCGAGCGCAATGACCATCGAACAGGCAGCGGAAAAGCATCTTCCGGCGCTACAACGGGTAGCAAAACAGATCGAAGAAGGGGTTGAATCACAGGCTATTCTGGTAGCCGGACGGCGAAGCGGCGTGCATTTACGCTAGTTACGCCAATGTGTAATTTGGCCCATTCTCATCGTTATTCGCCCATTTGCCCACATGCACAGTACGGGCTGCACGCTACGCTAATGACATCAATACTGTGATGTGGAGCAAATCATGAAAATTACGCAAATTCGTAATGCCACCCAAATTATCCAATACGCTGGCAAAACATTTCTTATCGACCCGTTACTCGCGCCTAAAGGAAGTTATCCGGGTTTTGCCGGAACGGCACGCGCAGAAATCCGCAATCCAACGGTAGAATTACCGTGCGATTTAACAACGTTACTCAACGTTGACGCCCTAATCGTAACCCATTTGCATGAAGATCACTGGGACGAAACAGCCTCCCGCGTCGTCCCTAAAGATAAACCGATTTATGTGCAAAATGAGCAAGATGCTGAATCACTGAATAAACAAGGATTTACGCATCTTACCGTACTTACCGACGAGACTAAATTTGGCGATATTACTCTGCATAAAACGACAGGGCAGCACGGCTCCGATCGCACCTATGCCGACCCGGCTATGGCGAAGCGTTTAGGCGCAGCCTGCGGCGTTGTTTTCCAGCACCCGACAGAGAAAACGCTCTATCTCGCTGGCGATACCCTCTGGCGTGACGACGTCGAGGTTACAATGCTAACTTTCCAACCAGAAGTGGTTGTGTTGAATGCCGGATTTGCGCATGTTCTGGGGCATGGCGCGATAATTATGGGAGCAGAAGATATTCTCAAAACACATTTTACCCTGCCAGAAGCGCAAATTGTCGCGACACATATGGAGGCCGTAAACCACTGTTTGCTGACGCGTGATGCGCTCAAGGAATACGCCAGAGATAATCAAATTATCGAATTTGTGAACGTACCAGAAGATGGTGAAACGTTGACATTCTAATTCGGAGATAAAGAGTGTTATGCGCCCGCTAACTGTTGCCATTATCGCCGTTGCCGGTTTTAGTCCTTTTCACCTTTCCGTACCGTTTATCGTATTTAGCGAAAAAATGGCGGAGAAAAAACACTTTCACGTAATTATCTGCGCTGAAAAGCCGGGAAACGTGGACTCTGCCGATGGGTTTTCCGTAACCGCCACCCATGACTATACCGCAGTCATCCAGGCGGATATTGTGATAATTCCTTACTGGGGAACAATTACACAAAAACCGCCACAAAAACTGCTGGAAGCCTTAACGACCGCACGGGATAACGGCGCACAGATTGTCGGGCTTTGCCTGGGCACGTTTGTGCTCGGCTATGCAGGTTTACTGAAAAATAAGCGTGCCGCCACGCACTGGGAGTTCGAGCGTGAATTTCAGGCACGTTTTCCACAAACACATCTGGATATTAACGCGTTGTACGTAGACGATGACGGCATTATTACCTCTGCTGGTACTGCCGCGGCGCTGGATTGCTGTTTGTATATTGTTCGGCAACATTTTGGCAGCGACGATGCTAACCATATTGCCCGACGGATGGTCGTACCGCCATATCGCACCGGCGGTCAGGCGCAGTTTATTGAGCAACCAGTGCCGAAAAATACCCATGATGAACGCATTAATCTCCTGCTGGATTACCTGCGGCAAAACATTGCGCAACAGCATGATCTCGACTCGCTGGCGCAGCGAGTAATGATGAGTCGCCGCACATTAACTCGCCATTTTATGAAAGCGACCGGTTCGAGTATCGCCGAATGGCTCATTACTGAACGCTTACGCCGTAGCCAGGAACTGTTGGGATCCAGTCAGTTGCCCGTTGAGCGGATAGCAGCTGAGGTGGGTTTTCTCTCACCTGTGACCTGGCGTCAGCATTTTAAATCTCACTTCGGCGTCAGCCCCGCCGAATGGCGCAAAACCTTTCGCGGTATGGCATGATAGCGCCCGGAAGAGAGTCAATTCAGGGTGGTGAATGTGAAACCAGTAACGCTATACGATGTCGCAGAGTATGCCGGTGTCTCTTATCAGACCGTTTCCCGCGTGGTGAATCAGGCCAGCCACGTTTCTGCGAAAACGCGGGAAAAAGTGGAAGCGGCGATGGCGGAGCTGAATTACATTCCCAACCGCGTGGCACAACAACTGGCGGGGAAACAGTCGTTGCTGATTGGCGTTGCCACCTCCAGTCTGGCCCTGCACGCGCCGTCGCAAATTGTCGCGGCGATTAAATCTCGCGCCGATCAACTGGGTGCCAGCGTGGTGGTGTCGATGGTAGAACGAAGCGGCGTCGAAGCCTGTAAAGCGGCGGTGCACAATCTTCTCGCGCAACGCGTCAGTGGGCTGATCATTAACTATCCGCTGGATGACCAGGATGCCATTGCTGTGGAAGCTGCCTGCGCTAATGTTCCGGCGTTATTTCTTGATGTCTCTGACCAGACTCCCATCAACAGTATTATTTTCTCCCATGAAGACGGTACGCGACTGGGCGTGGAGCATCTGGTCGCATTGGGTCACCAGCAAATCGCGCTGTTAGCGGGCCCATTAAGTTCTGTCTCGGCGCGTCTGCGTCTGGCGGGCTGGCATAAATATCTCACTCGCAATCAAATTCAGCCGATAGCGGAACGGGAGGGCGACTGGAGTGCCATGTCCGGTTTTCAACAAACCATGCAAATGCTAAATGAGGGCATCGTTCCCACTGCGATGCTGGTTGCCAACGATCAGATGGCGCTGGGCGCAATGCGCGCCATTACCGAGTCCGGGCTGCGCGTTGGTGCGGATATCTCGGTAGTGGGATACGACGATACCGAAGACAGCTCGTGTTATATCCCGCCGTTAACCACCATCAAACAGGATTTTCGCCTGCTGGGGCAAACCAGCGTGGACCGCTTGCTGCAACTCTCTCAGGGCCAGGCGGTGAAGGGCAATCAGCTTTTGCCCGTCTCTCTGGTGAAAAGAAAAACCACCCTGGCGCCCAAGACGCAAACCGCCTCTCCCCGCGCGTTGGCCGATTCATTAATGCAGCTGGCACGACAAGTTTCCCGACTGGAAAGCGGGCAGTGAGCGCAACGCAATTAATGTGAGTCAGCTCACTCATTAGGCACCCCAGGCTTTACACTTTATGCGTCCGGCTCGTATGTTGTGTGAAATTGTGAGCGGATAACAATTTCACACAGGATACAGCTATGACTATGATTACGGATTCACTGGCCGTCGTATTACAACGTCGTGACTGGGAAAACCCTGGCGTTACCCAACTTAATCGCCTTGCAGCACATCCCCCTTTCGCCAGCTGGCGTAATAGCGAAGAGGCCCGCACCAATCGCCCTTCCCAACAGTTGCGCAGCCTGAATGGTGAGTGGCAATTTGTCTGGTTTCCGGCACCAGAAGCGGTTCCGGAAAGCTGGCTGGAGTGCGATCTTCCTGTCGCCGATACTGTCGTCGTCCCCTCAAACTGGCAGATGCACGGTTACGACGCGCCCATCTACACCAACGTGACCTATCCCATTACGGTCAATCCGCCATTTGTTCCCACGGAGAATCCGACGGGTTGTTACTCGCTCACATTTAATGTTGATGAAAGCTGGCTACAGGAAGGCCAGACGCGAATTATTTTTGATGGCGTTAACTCGGCGTTTCATCTGTGGTGCAACGGGCGCTGGGTCGGTTACGGCCAGGACAGTCGTTTGCCGTCTGAATTTGACCTGAGCGCATTTTTACGCGCCGGAGAAAACCGCCTCGCGGTGATGGTGCTGCGCTGGAGTGACGGCAGTTATCTGGAAGATCAGGATATGTGGCGGATGAGCGGCATTTTCCGTGACGTCTCGTTGCTGCACAAACCGACCACACAAATCAGCGATTTCCATGTTGCCACTCGCTTTAATGATGATTTCAGCCGCGCGGTACTGGAGGCAGAAGTTCAGATGTACGGCGAGCTGCGCGATGAGCTGCGGGTGACGGTTTCTTTGTGGCAGGGTGAAACGCAGGTCGCCAGCGGCACCGCGCCTTTCGGCGGTGAAATTATCGATGAGCGTGGCGGTTATGCCGATCGCGTCACACTAGGTCTGAACGTCGAAAACCCGAAACTGTGGAGCGCCGAAATCCCGAATATCTATCGTGCGGTGGTTGAACTGCACACCGCCGACGGCACGCTGATTGAAGCAGAAGCCTGCGATGTCGGTTTCCGCGAGGTACGGATTGAAAATGGCCTGCTGCTGCTGAACGGCAAGCCGTTGCTGATTCGCGGCGTTAACCGTCACGAGCATCATCCTCTGCATGGTCAGGTCATGGATGAGCAGACGATGGTGCAGGATATCCTGCTGATGAAGCAGAACAACTTTAACGCCGTGCGCTGTTCGCATTATCCGAACCATCCGCTGTGGTACACCCTGTGCGACCGCTACGGCCTGTATGTGGTGGATGAAGCCAACATTGAAACCCACGGCATGGTGCCAATGAATCGTCTGACCGATGATCCGCGCTGGCTACCCGCGATGAGCGAACGCGTAACGCGAATGGTGCAGCGCGATCGTAATCACCCGAGTGTGATCATCTGGTCGCTGGGGAATGAGTCAGGCCACGGCGCTAATCACGACGCACTCTATCGCTGGATTAAATCTGTCGATCCATCCCGCCCGGTGCAGTATGAAGGCGGCGGAGCCGACACCTCCGCAACCGATATTATTTGCCCGATGTACGCGCGCGTGGATGAAGACCAGCCCTTCCCGGCTGTGCCGAAATGGTCCATCAAAAAATGGCTTTCGTTGCCTGGAGAGACGCGCCCGCTGATCCTTTGCGAATACGCCCACGCGATGGGTAACAGTCTTGGCGGCTTCGCTAAATACTGGCAGGCGTTTCGTCAGTACCCCCGTTTACAGGGCGGCTTCGTCTGGGACTGGGTGGATCAGTCGCTGATTAAATATGATGAAAATGGCAATCCGTGGTCGGCTTACGGCGGTGATTTTGGCGATACGCCAAACGATCGCCAGTTCTGCATGAACGGTCTGGTCTTTGCCGACCGCACGCCGCATCCGGCGCTGACGGAAGCAAAACACCAGCAGCAGTTTTTCCAGTTCCGTTTATCCGGGCAAACCATCGAAGTGACCAGCGAATACCTGTTCCGTCATAGCGATAACGAGCTCCTGCACTGGATGGTGGCGCTGGATGGCAAGCCGCTGGCAAGCGGTGAAGTACCTATGAATGTCGCTCCACAAGGTAAACAGGTAATTGAACTGCCTGAACTACCGCAGCCGGAGAGCACCGGGCAACTCTGGCTAACGGTACACGTAGTGCAACCGAACGCGACCGCATGGTCAGAAGCCGGACACATCAGCGCCTGGCAGCAGTGGCGTCTGGCGGCAAACCTCAGCGTGACACTCCCCTCCGCGCCCCACGCCATCCCGCAACTGACCACCAGCGAAACGGATTTTTGCATCGAGCTGGATAATAAGCGTTGGCAATTTAACCGCCAGTCAGGCTTTCTTTCACAGATGTGGATTGGCGATAAAAAACAACTGCTGACGCCGCTGCGCGATCAGTTCACCCGCGCACCGCTGGATAACGACATTGGCGTAAGTGAAGCGACCCGCATTGACCCTAACGCCTGGGTCGAACGCTGGAAGGCGGCGGGCCATTACCAGGCCGAAGCGGCGTTGTTGCAGTGCACGGCAGATACACTTGCCGACGCGGTGCTGATTACCACTGTCCACGCATGGCAGCATCAGGGAAAAACCTTATTTATTAGCCGGAAAACCTACCGGATTGATGGTAGTGGTCAAATGGCGATTACCGTTGATGTTGAAGTAGCGAGCGATACACCGCATCCGGCACGGATTGGCCTGACCTGCCAGCTGGCGCAGGTAGCAGAGCGGGTAAACTGGCTCGGATTAGGGCCGCAAGAAAACTATCCCGACCGCCTTACTGCCGCCTGTTTTGACCGCTGGGATCTGCCATTGTCAGACATGTATACCCCGTACGTCTTCCCGAGCGAAAACGGTCTGCGCTGCGGGACGCGCGAATTGAATTATGGCCCACACCAGTGGCGCGGCGACTTCCAGTTCAACATCAGCCGCTACAGCCAACAACAACTGATGGAAACCAGCCATCGCCATCTGCTGCACGCGGAAGAAGGCACATGGCTGAATATCGACGGTTTCCATATGGGGATTGGTGGCGACGACTCCTGGAGCCCGTCAGTATCGGCGGAATTCCAGCTGAGCGCCGGTCGCTACCATTACCAGTTGGTCTGGTGTCAAAAATAATAATAACCGGGCAGGCCATGTCTGCCCGTATTTCGCGTAAGGAAATCCATTATGTACTATTTAAAAAACACAAACTTTTGGATGTTCGGTTTATTCTTTTTCTTTTACTTTTTTATCATGGGAGCCTACTTCCCGTTTTTCCCGATTTGGCTACATGACATCAACCATATCAGCAAAAGTGATACGGGTATTATTTTTGCTGCTATTTCTCTGTTCTCGCTATTATTCCAACCGCTGTTTGGTCTGCTTTCTGACAAACTCGGGCTGCGCAAATACCTGCTGTGGATTATTACCGGCATGTTAGTGATGTTTGCGCCGTTCTTTATTTTTATCTTCGGCCCGCTGTTACAGTACAACATTTTAGTAGGGTCGATTGTTGGTGGCATTTATCTTGGTTTCTGTTTTAACGCCGGTGCGCCAGCAGTAGAGGCATTTATCGAGAAAGTCAGCCGTCGCAGTAATTTCGAATTTGGTCGCGCGCGGATGTTTGGCTGTGTTGGCTGGGCGCTGTGTGCCTCAATTGTCGGCATCATGTTCACCATCAATAATCAGTTCGTTTTCTGGCTGGGTTCTGGCTGTGCACTCATCCTCGCCATTTTACTCTTTTTCGCCAAAACGGATGCGCCCTCTTCCGCCACGGTTGCCAATGCGGTAGGTGCCAACCATTCGGCATTTAGCCTTAAACTGGCGCTGGAACTGTTCAGACAGCCAAAACTGTGGTTTTTGTCACTGTATGTTATTGGCGTTTCCTGCACCTACGATGTTTTTGACCAACAGTTTGCTAATTTCTTTACTTCGTTCTTTGCTACCGGTGAACAGGGGACGCGGGTATTTGGCTACGTAACGACAATGGGCGAATTACTTAACGCCTCGATTATGTTCTTTGCGCCACTGATCATTAATCGCATCGGTGGGAAAAACGCCCTGCTGCTGGCTGGCACTATTATGTCTGTACGTATTATTGGCTCATCGTTCGCCACCTCAGCGCTGGAAGTAGTTATTCTGAAAACGCTGCATATGTTTGAAGTACCGTTCCTGCTGGTGGGCTGTTTTAAATATATTACCAGCCAGTTTGAAGTGCGTTTTTCAGCGACGATTTATCTGGTCTGTTTCTGCTTCTTTAAGCAACTGGCGATGATTTTTATGTCTGTACTGGCGGGCAATATGTATGAAAGCATCGGTTTCCAGGGCGCTTATCTGGTGCTGGGTCTGGTGGCGCTGGGCTTCACCTTAATTTCCGTGTTCACGCTTAGCGGCCCCGGCCCGCTTTCCCTGCTGCGTCGTCAGGTGAATGAAGTCGCTTAAGCAATCAATGTCGGATGCGGCGCGAGCGCCTTATCCGACCAACATATCATAACGGAATGATCGCAATGAACATGCCAATGACCGAAAGAATAAAAGCAGGCAAGCTATTTACCGATATGTGCGAAGGCTTACCGGAAAAGAGACTTCGTGGGAAAACGTTAATGTATGAGTTTAATCACTCGCATCCATCAGAAGTTGAAAAAAGAGAAAGCCTGATTAAAGAAATGTTTGCCACGGTAGGGGAAAACGCCTGGATAGAACCACCTGTCTATTTCTGTTACGGTTCCA
Source organism: Shigella dysenteriae (assembly GCF_022354085.1). NCBI lineage: Bacteria > Pseudomonadati > Pseudomonadota > Gammaproteobacteria > Enterobacterales > Enterobacteriaceae > Shigella > Shigella dysenteriae. Next base: position 1,044,531 of record NZ_CP055055.1, on the reverse strand, counting down.
ACATCCATATAGGCCGCAATTTTTATGCAAATTTCAATTTAACCATTGTCGACGACTACACGGTAACGATCGGTGATAACGTATTGATTGCACCCAATGTTACTCTTTCCGTTACGGGACACCCTGTACACTATGAATTGAGAAAAAACGGTGAGATGTACTCTTTTCCGATAACGATTGGCAATAACGTCTGGATCGGAAGTCATGTGGTTATTAATCCAGGCGTCACCATCGGGGATAATTCTGTTATTGGCGCGGGTAGTGTCGTCATAAAAGACATTCCACCAAACGTCGTGGCTGCTGGCGTTCCTTGCCGGGTTATTCGCGAAATAAACGACCGGGATAAGCAATATTATTTCAGAGATTACAAAGTTGAATCGTCAGTTTAAATTATAAAAATTGCCTGATACGCTTCGCTTATCAGGCCTACAAATTCAGTGATCTACGTAGGCCGCATCCGGCGTGAACAAAGCGCAGAAACAAGCGTCGCATCATGCCTCTTTGACCCACAGCTGCAGAAAACGTGCTGGTGCAAAACGCAGGGTTATAATCATCAGCCCAACGACGCACAGCGCATGAAACACCCAGTCCATCAGGTAATTGCCGCTGATACTACGCAGCACGCCAGAAAACCACGGGGCAAGCCCGGCGATGATAAAACCGATCCCCTGCATAAACGCCACCAGCTTGCCAGCAATAGCCGGTTGCACAGAGTGGTCGAGCGCCAGCAGCAAACAGAGCGGAAACGCGCCGCCCAGACCTAAACCACACACCATCGCCCACAATACTGGTAATTGTAGCGGCAGCCAGATAAAGCCGCAGAAACCCACCAGTTGTAACGCCAGCGCCAGCATCAAAAGTTTGCGCCGATCCTGATGGCGAGCCATAGCAGGCATCAGCAAAGCTCCTGCGGCTTGCCCAAGCGTCATCAATGCCAGCAAGGAACCGCTGTACTGCGCGCTGGCACCGATCTCAATATAGAAGGCGGGTAACCAGGCAATCAGGCTGGCGTAACCGCCGTTAATCAGACCGAAGTAAACACCCAGCGTCCACGCGCGGGGAGTGAATACAACGCGAACCGGAGTGGTTGTTGTCCTGTGGGAAGAAGCGGTCTGGCGGGAGCTTTGCCACCACCAGGCAAAGAGCGCAACAACGGCAGGCAGCGCCCACCAGGCGAGTGTTTGATACCAGGTTTCGCTATGTTGAACTAACCAGGGCGTCAGGGCGGCACCAAGTCCACCGCCGCCCATCAGAGCCGCGGACCACAGCCCCATCACCAGTGGCGTGCGCTGCTGAAACCGCCGTTTAATCACCGAAGGCATCACTGCCTGAATGATGCCGATCCCCACCCCACCGAGCAGTGCGCTGCTAAGCAGCAGCGCACTTTGGGGGTAAAGCTCACGCATCAATGCACCGACGGCAATCAGTAACAAACTGATGGCGACGCTGCGACGTTCGCTGACATGCTGATGAAGCCAGCTTCCGGCCAGCGCCAGCCCGCCCATGGTAACCACCGGCAGAGCGGTCAACAGGGCAGCCACGCTAAAGCTCATTCCGCTTGCCTGGCGCAATTGCGGTAGCAGTGGCCCGACGGAGGTGAGCAGTGGTCGCATATTAAGACCAATCAGCACCAGAACCAGCAGCATCGTGAACGTCTTTTGATGGTTGCGCATGGCTGTCAGAACGGTTTGGTCGGCAGATATTTACCATCTAAGGTGATGACCGCACGTTCGCCACCTTCCGGGTCCGCCACCTTCTTAACGTCGAGTTTGAAGTTAATCGCGCTGATAATGCCATCGCCAAACTTCTCATGAACCAACGCTTTCAGGGTTGTGCCGTACACCTGCAACATTTCATAGAAACGATACATCGTTGGGTCGGTTGGAATACGGTCATCAATGCAGCCACGCAGTGGGATCATCTGTAACAGTAGAATGGCGTCTTCGTCGAGATCCAGCTTCGCCCCGACCTGGCGGGCGGCGTCGGCAGGAAGCGCCTGCTGACCCAGCAAAGCCGCGGTCACAAAGGCTTCTGCCAGACCGGTGCCGTCGGCAATCTCGGCAAATGAGAGATCTTTTTTAGCTTTGCTGAGCAAAATGGCATCGGCAAGATCAAGACGAATATTGCGATTAATTTGCGACTGAATCATGGTGCATCTCCTGATGGTTTAAAAATAAGGTTACGCTGCGGTCGGTTGGCGTAGCGGTATGGCACAAACGCGAGGATTAGCGGCCAGTGGCACAAACTGGCGGGTTGCGCCGTCAAACGCTGCGATGCTGCCGCTTTCAATGTCGTAGACCCAGCCGTGCAGGGCGATCCGCCCCTCTTCGAGCGCCAGGCGCACCGATGGATGAGTTTGCAAATTAGACAACTGAGCAATGACGTTTTCACGTACCATCGCCGCAGCTTTTGACGGTAAATCGGGATGCGGGCGCGCCTCATTAACGACGCGGGCTGAATCGGCATAACGCAGCCAGTGGGAGACGGCAGGCATATGGTCCATGCACTGACAGCTGGCAATGGCGGTCATTGCGCCACAGTTGGAATGACCACAAATCACAATGTCAGATACCCGAAGCGCAGCGACGGCATACTCCACCGAAGCAGAAACGCCACCGGGTTCCGGCCCGTAGGAAGGGACGATATTGCCCGCGTTGCGAATAACGAACAGATCGCCAGGCTCACGTTGCGTCACCAGCTCAGGGACCAGACGGCTGTCGGAGCAGGAGATAAAAAGGGTGCGCGGGCTTTGCTGTGTCGCCAGCTGTTTAAACAAGGCTTCCCGCTTCGGAAATGCCTCGCGCTGGAATTTAAGGAATCCATCAATAATCTCTTTCACCGTTAACCTCTGTCTGTCTCTGGAATGAGAGGCAGATTACTCGCCGATTGTCATAAGGTAAAAGTCTCATTTATGATGAGTTCTATTGGATTTACTTATAGGTTGGCGAATGCTCTCTCGACATATCAATTATTTTCTTGCCGTGGCTGAACATGGCAGCTTCACCCGTGCCGCCAGTGCGTTGCACGTCTCTCAGCCTGCGCTTTCCCAGCAGATTCGCCAGTTAGAGGAGAGTTTAGGCGTGCCGCTGTTTGACCGTAGCGGGCGAACGATTCGTCTCACTGATGCAGGAGAAGTCTGGCGACAGTACGCCAGCCGGGCGTTACAGGAACTGGGAGCGGGTAAACGGGCGATTCATGATGTTGCCGATTTGACGAGAGGATCGCTGCGTATCGCCGTCACCCCCACCTTTACGAGCTACTTTATCGGCCCCTTAATGGCGGATTTCTATGCGCGCTACCCCGGCATCACGCTCCAGCTACAGGAAATGTCGCAGGAGAAAATCGAAGATCTGCTTTGCCGCGACGAGTTGGACGTTGGGATTGCCTTCGCGCCTGTGCATTCGCCGGAGCTGGAGGCAATTCCTTTACTGACAGAAAGTTTAGCGTTAGTCGTGGCGCAACATCATCCGCTGGCCGCCCATGAACAGATGGCGTTGAGTCGCTTGCATGATGAAAAACTGGTCCTGCTCAGCGCGGAATTTGCCACCAGAGAGCAAATTGACCACTACTGCGAGAAAGCGGGGCTGCATCCACAGGTGGTCATTGAGGCGAACTCAATTAGCGCGGTTCTGGAGCTGATTCGCCGCACTTCCCTTTCCACATTGTTACCAGCAGCGATTGCCACACAACATGACGGGCTTAAAGCTATTTCTCTTGCCCCGCCACTACTGGAGAGAACGGCGGTTTTGTTGCGGCGGAAAAATAGCTGGCAGACAGCCGCCGCGAAGGCATTTTTGCACATGGCGTTGGATAAATGCGCGGTTGTTGGCGGGAATGAATCGCGGTAACCACTGACACAATTGCCTGATGCGCTACGCTTATCAGGCCTACGAGTTCAGTGCTCTACGTAGGCCGGATAAGGCGTTCACGCCGCATCCGGCATAAACTACGCTCGCTTTGTCAACACACAGCCCAGCCGATCACCGTTTGTAATCGATGGCTTCTGGCTGCTCCAGATATACGGTGGTTTGTGCCGGTTGTGTGCTGGCAATCACCTTGCCGCCACGTACAGAATAACGTACCGGAACCTGACGGCGCAGCGCATCAAATCCATTTTCAGCCGGCAGGATAATCAGGTTGGCGCTGTTTCCGGCGGCAATGCCGTAATCCTGCAAATTCAACGTCCTGGCGCTGTGGTGGGTGATTAAATTCAGGCCATCGTTAATTTGCCCGTAGCCCATCAACTGACAAACATGCAGCCCCATATGCAGCACTTGCAGCATATTCGCCGTTCCCAGCGGATACCACGGATCGAAGACATCATCGTGACCAAAGCAGACGTTAATGCCGGACTCCAGCATCTCTTTAACGCGCGTGATGCCGCGACGTTTTGGATACGTATCGAAACGCCCTTGCAGATGAATATTGACCAACGGGTTGGCGACAAAGTTAATACCGGACATTTTCAGCAAGCGGAACAGGCGTGAGGTATACGCCCCGTTATAGGAGTGCATTGCCGTGGTGTGGCTGGCGGTAACTCGCGCGCCCATGCCTTCACGGTGCGCCAGGGCAGCAACGGTTTCGACAAAGCGCGACTGTTCGTCATCGATCTCATCACAGTGAACGTCGATCAGACGGTCGTATTTTTGCGCCAGGGCGAAGGTTTTATGCAGCGACTCCACGCCGTATTCACGGGTAAATTCAAAATGCGGAATCGCCCCCACTACGTCTGCCCCTAAGCGTAACGCCTCTTCCAGCAACGCTTCACCGTTGGGATACGACAAAATCCCTTCCTGAGGGAAGGCGACGATTTGCAGATCAATCCACGGCGCGACTTCCTGCTTCACTTCCAGCATTGCTTTCAGCGCAGTTAGCGTTGCATCCGAAACATCGACATGGGTACGCACATGCTGAATGCCGTTGGCAATCTGCCATTTCAGCGTTTGCCATGCGCGTTGTTTCACATCGTCATGGGTTAATAACGCTTTGCGCTCGGCCCAGCGTTCAATGCCTTCAAACAGCGTGCCGGACTGATTCCAGTTCGGTTGTCCGGCGGTTTGCGTGGTGTCCAGGTGAATATGTGGCTCCACAAACGGCGGTATAACTAAACCTTGTTCGGCATCCAGGCTGTTTTCAGTTATGGGCATCACGCCGGATTGCGCATCAATGGCGCTGATTTTTCCGTCCTGCAGATGAATCTGCCACAGCCCCTCTTTGCCTGGTAACCGGGCGTTAATAATTGTTTGTAAAGCGTTATTCGACACTGTTAGCCTCCACATGCGTCATTGCTGCTGTCGTTTTACGATTCAAAATCGGGTTAAGGATCAGATAGCTCAGCGCGCCACCTAATACCGCGTTGACCGGAACAATTCCTGGTAACCAGTGGCCTGCAGCAATCCCCAAGGCGACCGCCAGAATCGCCACCCAATTGACACTCATCATACGCGTGGTCGCAAAGTGCTCATAGCGGCGACGGTTCATCAGATAGTCGGCAATGATCACGCCACCCACCGGAGGAATAGCTGCCGAAAGGAAGGTCAACCAGCCGACAAAATTGTTATACAGCCATAATGCACAGATCGTACCGATAATACCGTTGATTACCGAAAGGGTTTTGCTCGACATCCCGGTAATGTTGGCGAAACCTAAACCCGACGCATAGAGCGCGTTATCGTTGGTGGTCCAGATATTTAGCCCCAGCACCACAATCGCAGGCAGCAGCAGGCCCTGAGCAATCATCACATCAGAGATATCTGCCATCCCCAGTGCCGCAGCGCCCGCTGCACCGAAAATAAACATCAACGAGTTGCCGAGGAAAAAGGCCACCATCGCCACCAGCACCGCCAGTTTGGCATTGCGACCAAAGCGGACAAAGTCAGCGGTGAGCGTACCCGCGCTGATAAATGACCCCACAACTAGCGCCAGCGCGACATTGAAATCTAATGGTTGTGCGGGAACGACCGCTTTTAAGGCGTCCAGGCCGCCCATGCCGTTAACAGCCAGCCACACGGAATAACCGCCAAGACAGGCGATCGCCGGAACCGCAATCACCGAAAGAACTGTCAGCGCCGAAATGCCAAAGAAGACGGTGACGGTCATCAGTAAACCGGAAACGGCAATCAGCAAATTAATATCCAGCCCGGTTGCCTTACCCACCGGAATGGCAAACATCGCCACGCCAACGCCAAACCAGCCAACCTGGGTGCCGCCCAGCAGCAGTGAAGGCAGCCATGAGCCTTTAACACCAAACGAGAAGCGAGCAAGAAGATGGGTGGTCAGGCCGGTTTTTGCGCCAATGTAACCGAGAAATGAAGTGTAAATACCGAGGAGAAGATTGCCGATGAGAACTGCGAGGAAGAAATCATGATAGCTAAGACCGGTTCCAAGAGTGCCGCCAGTCCACATACTGGCGGAAAAGAAGGTTAATCCCAGCATGACGAACGTCAATGCCAATACCCCTTTCCGCGCCGACTGCGGGACTGGCCCCTGGCTAAAGTTGTTATCTTGCGACACGAAATTCCTCCGTTTGCTGTTTGAAACCCAAAAAATCCGCCGCATTCTATTCATCTGAAGATAAAAAGCAATCGTTTTCGTGGGGAAATATATTTTTTATATGAATGAGTGCAAAAAGGTGGGGGAAAAATTATCGGTGTAAAAACAGTGGGTCGGCATAATAAGACGCGTCAGCATCGCATCAGGCATCGGCGCACGGTGTCGGATGCGGCGCGAGCGCCTTATCCGACCTACGGTTCAGGCTTGTAGGCATGATAAGACGCGTCAGCGTCGCATCTGGCGTCTGCGCACGGTGTCGGATGCGGCGCGAGCGCCTTATCCGACCTACGGTTCAGACCTGTAGGCATGATAAGACGCGCCTGCGTCGTATCAGGCATCTGCGCACGGTGTCGGATGCGGCGCGAGCGCCTTATCCGACCTACGGTTCAGGCCTGTAGGCATGATAAGACGCATCAGCGTCGCATCAGGCATCGGCACACGGTGTCGGATGCGGCGCGAGCGCCTTATCCGACCTACGGTTCAGGCCTGTAGGCATGATAAGACGCGCCTGCGTCGCATCAGGCATCGGCGCATGGTGTCGAATGCGGCGCGAGCGCCTTATCCGACCTACGGTTCAGGCCTGTAGGTATGATAAGACGCGCCTGCGTCGCATCAGGCACTGAGCACGGTGTCGGATGCGGTGCGAGCGCCTTATCCGACCTACGGTTCAGGTCCGTAGGCATGATAAGACGCGCCTGCGTCGCATCAGGCATCTGCGCACGGTGTCGGATGCGGTGCGAGCGCCTTATCCGACCTACGGTTCAGGCCTGTAGGCATGATAAGACGCGCCAGCGTCGCATCAGGCATCTGCGCACAACTGTCGGATGCGCCACGCGACGCATCCGACAATACCTTACTCTTCCATCGCCTGGCGGATCTGATCCAACGACGCCGGATCATCAATGGTCGTCAGATCCCCAGGATCGCGTCCTTCGCAAATCGCCTGGATCGTGCGGCGCAGCATTTTTCCGGATCGCGTTTTTGGCAATTGCGAGACAAACCAGACGTGCGCCGGGCGGCCAAAGTTGCCAATCTGGCTGTCCACCAGCGCCATAATCGCCTTCTCTTGCGAATGCGCCACATCACGATCTTCCAGACTGTCGCTCTCTTTCGGAATGACAAACGCCACCGCCACCTGCCCTTTCAGCGCATCTTTCACCCCAACCACCGCCACTTCGGCAACGCCCGGATGACTGGAGATACTCTCTTCAATCTCGCGCGTCCCCAGCCGATGCCCGGCAACGTTAATCACATCGTCAGTGCGCCCGAGAATAAAGTGATAACCGTCAGCATCGCGGATGCCCCAGTCAAAGGTGGCGTACACCGGGCGGGAAAACAGCGACCAGTACGTCTTCACAAAGCGGTCGTCGTCGCCCCAGATGGTCTGAATACACCCCGGCGGCAGCGGCCCTTCCACCACCAGCATCCCTTTCTCGTTGACGCCACACGGTTCGCCGGTGACTTCATTAAGCAACTGCACGTTATAGCCATACATCGGCACGCCGGGGCTTCCCAGACGCGTCGGCCTGTCGTCCAGACCGCGAGCAATCGCCATAATCGGCCAGCCGGATTCGGTCTGCCAGTAGTTGTCGATGACCGGCACATCCAACGTATTGCTCACCCAACTGGCGGTCGGCTCGTCCAGCGGTTCTCCAGCCAGATAGAGCACTTCCAGCGACGAGAGATCGTGTTTACGAATTTCAGCGGTAGGGAATTTTTTCAGCACGCGAATGGCGGTCGGCGCTGAGAACATCCGGCTAACTTGATATTTCTCGACGATTTTCCACCACACGCCGCAGTCCGGCCAGGTCGGTAATCCTTCGTAAACGATAGTCGCCATCCCCGCCAGCAGCGGCGCGTAGACGATATACGAATGCCCCACCACCCAGCCGATATCCGAAGCACAAAAGAACACACCGCCCGCTTTGCCGCCAAAAATGGTGTCCATCGAGGTCGCCAGCGCCACCGCATATCCGCCGACGTCACGCTGCACGCCTTTAGGTTTGCCGGTCGTGCCGGAGGTGTAGAGAATGCAGGAGGTTTCGTTTGATTCCAGCCAGGCCACCGGCACCCGCGCGCCGATGTGCTGATGGCGCAACGACGCGAAATCGACATCCCGCCCGCTAACGCGCGCCATTTTCGCCAGCCCACGATCTACCAGCAAAACATGGCGCGGCTGATGCTGCGCCTGACTTATCGCATCGTCGAGCAATTTTTTATAGGGAATGATTTTGCCACCGCGCGCTCCGGCATCTGCCGAGACAATCAGCACCGGTTTAGCGTCATCAATTCGCGCCGCCACACTGTGCGAGGCGAATCCCCCAAACACCACCGAGTGAATAGCGCCAATGCGCGCGCAGGCCAGCAGGGTAATATGCGCTTCGGCAATCATCGGCATATACACCAGCACCCGATCGCCACGCTGCACGCCCAGTGAGCGCAGCATTGACGCCACCGCGTTCACTTCGTCATGCAGCTGGCGAAAGGTAAAGGTGCGCTCTTCTTCTGTTTCCGAAGAGACGGCAATCAATGCCAGCGCCTCTGGCTGTTTCTCCAGCCAGCGGTCGATAGCGTTGTGACACAAGTTGGTTCGGCCTTCACAAAACCAACGGGCAAACGGCGGATTGCTGTGATCGAGCGTTTGCGTAAAGGGCGTCTGCCAGTCAATACGCCGGGCCTGCTCGGCCCAGAACTGCTCCGGTTCGTTAATCGAACGCTGATAAAATTCGCTAAAAGACATAATGCTCTCCTGTTGAACTTACGCCTTACCGCCGTTTACTTAAATGACGTACAGGTCGAGATACTCATTGACCGGCATCTGTTCCAGGCGAGCTCTGTCGAGAGAAACCTCCAGAATGCGCTGCTGCTGGCGAGTCGGGAACTGGCGCGCGAGATTGATTTTGAATTTATCCACCAGCTTCGGAATACCATCCTGACGGCGGCGAGCATGACCAATGGGGTACTCCACCACCACTTCTTCAAAGCGCGTGCCGTCGGTGAACTCAAGGGTTATGGCATTGGCAATAGCGCGTTTTTCCGGGTCGTGGTAGTCAGCGGTAAATGACGGATCTTCAAAGCAATTGATCTTCTCGCGCAGGGTGTCGATGCGTTTATCTTGCGCAACGTTGTCCTCGTAATCTGCCGCCGTTAAGCGCCCGAACAACAGCGGGATCGCCACCATGTATTGAATGCAGTGGTCGCGGTCAGCCGGGTTATTGAGCGGCCCTTTTTTGTCGATGATGCGAATACAGGCTTCGTGGGTGCGAATGGTCACTTTTTCGATATCCGCCGCCGTTTTGCCTGCTGCCTGCATCTGTTCATAGAGCGTCATCGCCGCTTCAACTGCCGTCTGGGAGTGGAACTCCGCCGGGAAGGAGATTTTGAACAGCACATTCTCCATGACGTAAGAACCGTACGGACGCTGGAAGCGGAACGATTCACCTTTAAAGGAGACGTCGTAGAAGCCCCATACCGGCGCAGTCAGGGCTGACGGGTAACCCATTTCGCCCGTTTTCGCCATCAGTGCCAGACGTACCGCGCGGGAAGTGGCATCGCCCGCCGCCCAGGATTTACGCGTACCGGTGTTCGGCGCATGGCGATAGGTGCGCAGCGACTGACCGTCCACCCACGCCAGCGAAACAGCGTTGAGAATTTCCTCGCGGGTCAGGCCGAGCATTTCGGCGACCACGGCGGTGGAAGCCACTTTCACTAACAGAACGTGGTCGAGGCCGACGCGGTTAAAGGAGTTTTCCAGCGCGATGCAGCCCTGAATTTCATGGGCTTTGATCATTGCGGTCAGCACCTGTTTCATGGTCAACGGCGCTTTGCCGCTGGCGACCGCGTTGCGCGAAAGCCAGTCTGCCGTTGCCAGAATGCCGCCAAGGTTGTCGGAAGGATGCCCCCACTCCGCCGCCAGCCAGGTATCGTTGAAATCGAGCCAACGGATCATCGCGCCGATGTTAAATGCCGCCTGGACGGGGTCGAGCTGGAACTGAGTTCCGGGGACGCGCACGCCGTTAGGTACGACGGTGCCGGGGACAATTGGCCCCAGCAGTTTTTTACAGGCTGGGTATTCGAGAGCTTCAAGACCGCAGCCGAGCGTGTCGAGCAGGCAGTAATGTGCGGTGTCGTAGGCTACTTTGGAGCTGATTTCGTAGTTCATGACGTAATCGACGATATCAACGATTTCACGATCAAATTCCGGGCGGATGTTGTTGATTTGAGCTGACATTGGGTACGTTTCCTTATTGTTATTCGTAGAGGTTTACTGGCGCTTATCCAGCGCGACAAACTGGCGGTCTTCCGGTCCAACATAATTGGCGGAAGGACGGATAATTTTGTTGTCCTGACGTTGTTCGATAATGTGCGCCGCCCATCCGGTGACGCGGGCGATAACAAACAGTGGTGTAAACATCTCGGTGGGAACGCCCATCATGTTGTAGGAAACAGCGGAGAACCAGTCGAGATTGGGGAACATCTTTTTGCTCTCCCACATCACCGTTTCCAGACGATCGGCGATGTTGTACATCTTCAGCGAGCCGCCTTCCTGCGAGAGCTGCTTCGCCACACGTTTAATCACCTGGTGGCGCGGGTCGGCGATGGTATAAACCGGATGCCCAAAACCAATGACCACTTCTTTGTTTTCCACGCGCTTGCGGATATCTGCTTCGGCTTCGTCTGGCGTTTCGTAGCGTTGCTGGATCTCCAGCGACACTTCATTCGCCCCGCCGTGTTTCGGCCCGCGCAGTGCGCCAATCGCGCCAATAATCGCGGAATACATATCAGAGCCAGTACCCGCAATCACCCGGCTGGTAAAGGTGGAGGCGTTAAACTCGTGTTCGGCGTACAGCACCAGCGAAATATGCATCGCCTTTTCCCAGCTTTGCGATGGCTTTTCGCCATGCAGCAGATGCAGGAAGTGACCGCCGATGGAGTCGTCATCGGTTTCCGGCTGGATACGTTCGCCGTTATGGCTGTAGTGATACCAATAAAGGAGAATCGAGCTAAGTGATGCCAGCAGTTTGTCGGCAATATCCCGCGCGCCAGAGACGGTATGCCCCTCTTTTTCTGGCAGCGTGCAGCCGAGCGCGGAAACGCCGGTGCGCATAACATCCATCGGGTGTGACGCCGCCGGTAAGGCTTCCAGCACGGTACGCACGTTAGCCGGTAAACCGCGCAGGGCTTTCAGTTTCGTTTTGTAGGCGGCGAGTTCGTCACGGGTCGGCAGTTTGCCGTGGATCAGCAGATGCGCCACTTCTTCAAATTCGCAATGTTCCGCCAGATCAAGAATATCGTAACCACGGTAATGCAAGTCATTGCCACTTTTACCCACGGTGCAGAGCGCCGTATTGCCCGCCGGAACGCCAGAAAGCGCCACAGATTTTTTCGGTTTAATGACATGGGTACTGTTTTGCAGGATCGTTGTGTCGCTCATATTGTCCTCGTCATTGTTATCATTTGTAGGGTCGAGATTGTTGTCGGATGCGACGCCATGCGTCTTATCCGACCTACAGTTCACCCCGTAGGCCTGATAAGTCGCGTCAGCGGCGCATCAGGCATCGGTTGTCAAATACAACCAACGGGCGTTTTTTATTTCGCCTGGCTACGGGCAAACAGGTCGTCGAGCTTCTCTTCGTACTGGTAGTAGTTGATGCTTTCGTACAGCTCGTTGCGGGTCTGCATGGTGTCGATGACGCTTTTCTGCGTGCCTTCCTGGCGCAGGACGTTGTAGACATGTTCGGCGGCGCGGTTCATGGCGCGAAACGCTGAAAGCGGGTACAGCGCCATCGCGACATGAGCGCTGCGTAATTCGTCGGTGGTAAACAGCGGCGTGGCGCCAAATTCGGTAATGTTGGCGAGGATTGGCACCTGCACCGCATCGGCAAACTGGCGGTACATGGCGAGTTCGGTAATCGCCTCCGGGAACAACATCTCGGCACCCGCTTCAACATAGGCCTGCGCACGCTCGATCGCCGCATCCAGCCCCTCTACCGCCAGCGCATCGGTGCGCGCCATGATCACAAAATCAGGATCGGTTTTCGCATCCACCGCCGCGCGGATCCGATCCACCATCTCCTCTTTCGAGACGATCGCTTTATTCGGACGATGACCGCAGCGTTTCGCACCAACCTGATCTTCAATATGCAATCCTGCCGCACCAGCTTTAATCATCGATTTCACGGTGCGCGCCACGTTAAAGGCCGAAGAACCAAAACCGATATCCGCATCCACCAGCAGCGGCAGCGAACAAACGTCGGTGATACGGCGAATGTCGGTCAGCACATCATCAAGGGTAGAAATACCGAGATCGGGCAGCCCCAGCGACCCTGCCGCCACGCCACCGCCGGAGAGATAAATTGCCTGATATCCGGCACGCTGCGCCAACAGCGCATGGTTGGCGTTAATGGTGCCAACAATCTGCAATGGATTTTCTTTAGACAGTGCAGCGCGAAACGCTTTACCTGGAGAGTGTAGAGACATAGCCCATCCTTTGTTATCAACTTGTTATTTGCGTTGATAAACACAAAGCAAGGGGTGTGCCACAATTACCTTAATAAAATTAAATCTTTAATTTCAATTTGTTAGAGATAAAGTCATGAACTAATCCGCAAATATGCGTTTCAGTTAACGTTTCAGGCAATGTTTCACCGCGTTTCATTGCAACAATTATGAAACAAGGCTAAACCCAATATTCGGTTTCTTAACTTTGCGGTGCGCTATGGCACATCCACCAAGGCTGAATGACGACAAACCGGTTATCTGGACGGTATCTGTAACGCGCCTGTTCGAGCTGTTTCGCGATATCAGCCTCGAGTTTGATCACCTGGCGAACATTACCCCTATTCAGCTTGGCTTTGAAAAAGCAGTGACCTACATCCGCAAGAAACTGGCAAACGAACGCTGTGACGCCATCATCGCTGCTGGCTCTAACGGCGCGTACCTGAAAAGCCGCCTGTCAGTGCCAGTTATTTTGATTAAACCAAGCGGCTACGATGTGTTACAGGCACTGTCAAAAGCCGGAAAACTCACCTCTTCTATCGGCGTTGTCACTTATCAGGAAACTATTCCGGCACTGGTGGCGTTTCAAAAAACCTTTAATTTGCGCCTCGATCAACGTAGCTACATTACCGAAGAAGACGCCCGCGGGCAGATTAACGAGCTCAAAGCTAACGGCACCGAAGCGGTGGTCGGTGCGGGGCTGATTACCGATCTGGCAGAAGAAGCCGGAATGACCGGAATTTTTATCTATTCCGCCGCCACCGTGCGCCAGGCGTTCAGCGATGCGCTGGATATGACGCGCATGTCGTTACGCCATAACACTCACGATGCCACCCGCAACGCCCTGAGAACTCGTTACGTGCTGGGCGATATGCTCGGTCAATCACCACAGATGGAACAAGTACGGCAGACTATTTTGCTGTATGCCCGCTCCAGTGCAGCGGTGTTGATTGAGGGGGAAACGGGGACGGGCAAAGAGCTGGCGGCCCAGGCAATTCATCGGGAATATTTTGCCCGCCACGATGCGCGACAGGGCAAAAAGTCGCATCCGTTTGTTGCCGTCAACTGCGGGGCGATTGCCGAATCGCTGCTGGAAGCGGAGCTGTTTGGCTATGAGGAAGGGGCGTTTACCGGCTCGCGACGCGGAGGTCGTGCCGGGCTGTTTGAAATCGCCCACGGTGGCACGCTGTTTCTGGATGAGATTGGCGAAATGCCGCTACCTTTGCAGACCCGGCTGCTGCGGGTGCTGGAAGAAAAAGAGGTCACCCGCGTCGGCGGGCATCAGCCTGTTCCGGTAGATGTACGGGTCATTAGCGCCACTCACTGCAATCTGGAAGAAGATATGCGGCAAGGGCAGTTTCGCCGTGATCTGTTTTATCGGCTGAGTATTTTGCGTCTGCAATTGCCACCACTGCGCGAGCGGGTGGCAGATATTCTGCCACTGGCGGAAAGTTTTTTGAAAGTGTCTCTGGCGGCGCTCTCCGCCCCATTTTCTGCTGCATTACGCCAGGGGTTACAGGCAAGTGAAACTGTGCTGCTGCGCTACGACTGGCCGGGCAATATTCGAGAACTGCGCAATATGATGGAGCGACTGGCGCTATTTTTAAGTGTGGAACCGACGCCGGATTTAACGCCGCAATTTTTGCAGCTGCTACTGCCGGAACTGGCGCGCGAGTCGGCGAAAACTCCCGCTCCACGCTTACTGACACCACAACAGGCACTGGAGAAATTTAAAGGCGATAAAACAGCAGCGGCGAATTATTTAGGCATCAGCCGGACGACGTTCTGGCGGCGGCTGAAAAACTGAACTGCCGAATGCAGCGCGAACGCTTTATCCGGCATAAATTTCAATAGATGATGATCACCGATAAACTTACGCATCGGGATGTTTACATAGGGTTCAGAATTACTTCTTCTTATAAATATTTGCCGTGCCGTGGATCTTATTGTCAGTTTGACCAGAGGTCAGTACCAACACATCAGCCCCTTTTTCATCCGCTTTTTTGATCAAATCCTCTTTCGCATCTGCGGTCGACATTTCATTACTGGTTGAAATATCACCTATTTTTTCATATTGCGATTCGACTTTTTCAAATTCCGCTTTAGTCATCAATTCAGCGGCATAGACATTGGTAACGGCAAACGCTAACGCACCGACTAACATTTTAGAGATTATTTTCATATTACGGCTCCAGAGTTGTTATCACACTATCACCCACCCACATTATTGGGTTGATTAATAATTAGTTCAGTCAGGGCATAAACGCCAGTAACCGGAAATAAGACACTTTGTGATCTCTCTCGCACCCGATTATTTTTGGTAGAAATATGATGAAGTTACTTCACTTATTTATGGATGAAATCACTATGGATCCTTTGCACGCCGTTTACCTGACCGTAGGACTGTTCGTGATTACTTTTTTTAATCCGGGAGCCAATCTCTTTGTGGTAGTACAAACCAGCCTGGCTTCCGGTCGACGCGCAGGGGTGCTGACCGGGCTGGGCGTGGCGCTGGGCGATGCATTTTATTCCGGGTTGGGTTTGTTTGGTCTTGCAACGCTAATTACGCAGTGTGAGGAGATTTTTTCGCTTATCAGAATCGTCGGCGGCGCTTATCTCTTATGGTTTGCGTGGTGCAGCATGCGCCGCCAGTCAACACCGCAAATGAGCACACTACAACAACCGATTAGCGCCCCCTGGTATGTCTTTTTTCGCCGCGGATTAATTACCGATCTCTCTAACCCGCAAACCGTTTTATTTTTTATTAGTATTTTCTCAGTAACATTAAATGCCGAAACACCAACATGGGCACGTTTAATGGCCTGGGCGGGGATTGTGCTCGCATCAGTTATCTGGCGAGTCTTTCTTAGTCAGGCGTTTTCTTTGCCCGCTGTGCGTCGTGCTTATGGGCGTATGCAACGCGTTGCCAGTCGGGTTATTGGTGCAATTATTGGTGTATTCGCGCTACGCCTGATTTACGAAGGTGTGACGCAGCGGTGAGCAGATAATTTACTCTCTACGTAATCAACCTGATTTGCCGAATCCCGACCATCGGCGATGATAGCCCCCGTAATGCGTGGTCCTTATTTCCGATAAGTTTACTTGAGTCTTTAGCTTCCCATTTCAGCCCACTCTCCCCTGTGTGGGCTTTTTTCATTGGTATGACCCGTCCTGAATAGCCAAACAATGGCAATGTTCCACTTTGCAGGGATGATAATAAGGGGATCTGATTCAGAAGAGTTTTGAAAAGTTGGACCGCCATCGAGGCCTCGAACCCCGTACCATACAACAATCCTGGTTGTCGTCTGCTCTTCCTGATGAGCTAATGGCGGTTTTTGATATGAGCCTTACAGCATATTTTCTGTCAGGCTTGAGTGCGATGCGTAAGGTACAGAAAAGACCCCACACAAACATGATGGAATTATGATTTTTTTCATATGAATGTCAACCCACACATTCACAAAACATCTGCATGAGTTCATTTTTTATACACCGCATGGCTGCGAAACCACTACTGGTGCTTTTTTAAGCGAAGTGTCGCCGATCACAACAAAATATCGGCGAAAAAAGAGATGGAATGCCAGTTGGCATACAGATATACAGATGAAATGATTACCTGCATTGCGATTCACTCTCTGGTGGAATAACAACTTGCAGGTGGAACCCTTTCTGACCTAAAGAGTGTAGCGGATTTTAACGTGCTTATTTACAGGATAATATCTGTCACCTAATTCCTGGACTCTATTAGATATCCATTGATTTAATCGCGCATCATCTCTGTATGTTTTTACGTCCAGAACAGAGAGCAATAACATCACCAGTGATTCAGGAAAAACAGGGTAGATATTTTTTAAGTGTAATAATAATCCATGCGCAAGCGCCTGCTTAATGGGCGCGTCTGTCTCCGGAATAGACGACATTTCGCGAAGCCATTTTTCCACATGCATACACTCTTTCCCTTTAGGGAAAAGTCTCAGCAAAGGCATATGGTGTTCAAGAAGAATACATTTGCAATCTGTTCGCACTGAATCGATAAACTGCACTAATTTCTTAAGCCCGGTAAAGCGTCCAGCCTGCACGTTTGCTTTAATATCAAGAAACGCATCATCCTGGTCATATACCCAAACTGTCCCTTTTTGATTTTCAAGTATGCGAAAAACAAACTTAACCGGGTGATCAGGGTAATCCATCCAGTCATAAAATCCAGGGAAATCATTAAACTGCACATTTATGGTGAGTGCGTTATCGTCTGACCACTCACAGTCTCGTACGGCAGCCATGAGATGAATGAGTTTGTCGTCATCGACTAAATCATCACGACAATCATAAGGATAATCATAATATTGTTTAATCAAAACCTTGAATATATCGACACAGGAAACCAGGGAGCTTTTGATATCCTCTGGTAACTGATTGTTTTTAACCGTATTAAGTATGCTTTGTTGCGTATATGGCATCAAATTATTGTGCGGAGCTTTTAATGATATCATCGCGATCTCTCTTAAATAAAAATAAACGTCGCAGATAATAAAGCTCTGATTAAACCAGGCACTATCAGAAATCGCTCATAACTAACGTGTGAAGTATTGTGTACTGGAGGGAGTTAATTTAACAATTTGAATTTACATTATAGGTTTTACTGCTACTTTGATATTATTTCGCTCTCCTTAACTAAAAAGTTAAGTGGAGAGCGAAGTTAATATGTTAAACCACAGGGTATTTATTAATTTTTTCAGTCTGTTAGTGTGCGATTATCGATAACAAAACGATATTTCACATCACCACGCAGCATTCGCTCATAGGCTTCATTAATTTGATCGGCCCGAATCATCTCTATATCAGCCACGATGCCATGTTCGGCGCAAAAATCGAGCATCTCCTGAGTTTCTGGAATGCCGCCAATCATAGAACCGGCTATCGCACGGCGTTTCATGATCAGGTTGAAAACTTCCGGCGATTTATGCGGTGTCGCAGGCGCACCAATCAGCGTCATGGTGCCATCACGCTTCAGCAAGGTGGTAAAATCGTCGAGATTATGTGGCGCAGCTACTGTATTCAAAATGAAATCGAAACTCTTCAGATGAGCCGCCATCTCATCGGCATTGCGTGAGTTAACAACTTCATCGGCCCCCAGGGCTTTTGCCGCTTCGCGTTTTGCCTCAGAAGTGGTAAATGCCACCACATGTGCCCCCATCGCGTGGGCCAGCTTAATCCCCATATGTCCCAGACCGCCGATGCCGACCACGCCCACTTTTTTACCCGGCCCGGCCTGCCAGTGACGTAGCGGCGAATACGTGGTGATCCCTGCACACAACAAAGGAGCCACCGCCGCCAGCTGCTCTTGCGGGTGACGAATACGCAGAACATATCGCTCATGAACGACGATCTGTTGTGAGTAGCCGCCCAGAGTATGGCCCGGTTCATCCGGCGTTGGCGAGTTATAGGTGCCGGTCATGTGATCACAGTAGTTTTCCAGCCCGTCTTCACACTCTTCGCAATGTTTACAACTGTCGACAATGCAGCCGACACCGACCAGATCGCCCAGCGCATGTTTTTCTACCTGATCACCAACGGCTACCACACGCCCCACAATTTCATGACCCGGCACGCAGGGATAAACCGTCCCCGCCCACTCGGAACGGACCTGGTGGAGATCGGAATGGCAGACGCCACAGTAAGCGATTTCGATTTTGACATCATTCGGTCCCGGTTCACGCCGGGTGATATCCATCGGTTCAAGTGGTTGTTTAGCGGAATATGCACCAACAGCTTTGATCTTCATTGTGTTTACTCCTGATTAGCTATGTGTATTTGGCGACGCCTGATATGTCATCGCGGCAAAACGCGTCCATTGAATATAGCCAATATTTAAACCACCCGATCCAGCCCCAACATGCCGCGAGCCTGAATGAAACAGAGCAGCAACGTTCCCCATAAGGCCATCGTCAGGTAGGGGCTTATACCGAGAATATTGAATCCGCTTTCAATAATTTGCAGAAGAAACAGCGCCAGCACCATACCAATTATCCGCCCGCTGCCGCCGTCCGGATTAACCCCGCCGAGTACTGCCGCGAGGATTGACACCAGCAAGTACGATTCGCCATAAGAGGCCTTAGCCGAGTTGAGTTTCGACATCATCAAAAATGCCGCTACCGCACAAAGCAAGGCGGAAATGACATAAACCCAAATCAGCACCCGACGAGTGTTAATGCCGGAGTAAAGTGTTGCTCGTTCGTTAGACCCAATCAGGTAAATGGCTTTACCGAGCGGCGTTTTCTCCAGCAATATCCACAGCCCCAGTGCCACTGCGGCAAACAACCACATCGGTAGCGGAATACCGAACCATTGCGCATGATTCAACCACAGCACCCATGAGGGATAATTGGCAATGGCGCTACCACCTGTCACCAGAATATTTATCCCTTTGAGCAACGTCATCATCCCAAGCGTTGCAAGAATTGGCGACACTCGAATACCAGCAATCAATACGCCGTTACATAAACCGATTATCACCGCCGCGCCAGCGCCCGCCAGTAACGTAGCGACAACCGTAGCAATACCCGGTGGATACTGAGTCGCCACCCACGCCATCACCAGTGAACAGGCGTTAGCAGTGGCTATAATTGACAAGTTAATGCCACCGCAAAGCATGGTCACCGCCATAGCCAACGCCAGAATGCCCAGCACGGGCATTTGCGAAGCGACGGACTGGAAATTACTTATCGACCAGAAAATCTCCGGCATAGTAATGCTGAACGCGGCAACAGTTAGCACCAGCAGGCCGATCAAGTAAAACTCAACGTTATTACGCCACGATTTTTTCATAGCAGACTCCGGTTCTGATGCTGACTCCACGCCGTGGCACTAATGCTGGCAACGATGATGATGCCGGTGATCAATGTTTGCCAGTAAGACGAGACTCCCAATAAATTTAGCCCGTTTTGCATCACTGCCAACAACACCACGCCGAGCAAAGTACCGGTTAACGTGCCGCGCCCGCCGAGCAAACTAGTGCCGCCAAGCACCACCGCAGCCAGTACTGTCAGCTCATAACCCAGAAGAGAGTCGGGGGCGACAGTCATCACCGTCCACGACTGCACTACACCCGCAGCGCCAGACATCAATCCCATATAGCCATAGACGAAAAGTTGCAGTTTCAGCACGCTAAAGCCGATGCGACTGGCTGATTCGCGGTTCCCGCCAAGGGCATAAATTTTGCGCCCTACACTGGTGAAATTCATGATAAACGCTGTTAGCAGCACCACCGTAATCATGGCGATCAGCGGCAGACCAAGGCCATAGTCATAGCCATCAGCATCGGTATACTTGAACAACATAACCCCCTGCTCAAACCACGGCGGAAAGTCGTACAGCCACACACCTTTACTCAACCATAACAGCAGGCCATAGAAAATATTCAGCGTCGAGATAGTGATGATGATAGAAGGCACCCGTAGGCGATTAACCAGTAAGGCGTTAATTAAGCCAAGTAAAATGCCGATGCAGCCCGCCAGTGCAAACGCGACAGCGAAGTTGCCACCAATTTTTTGCAGCAACAGCACCATGCCGTATTGCGCAATGATGGTCATTGCTGGAAACGAAATATCAATTCCACCGGAAATCAACACCACAAACAAACCACAGGCGAGAATAGTCAACATGGCATAGTTATTGGCGAGATCGTACAAATTACCGAATGTCAGAAACTCGTCGCTGCGCCAGGCAAGGCCAACAAACATCACCACAATCAGTAATGCCAGCCAGAATTCATGGCGTTTTTTCAGTTCAGCCATTTACCACCTCCGCAATCCTGGCCTGAGAACTGCTGTCAGGCAGGAAGCTATGGGTGATCTGACCTTTTTGCATTACCAAAATCCGGTGGCTTTGATACCACGCTTCTTCAATTTCATCGCAGATCATCAATACCGCAATGCCATGAGCCGCCAGATCGCTGATAATGCCGTATATTCCTGCTTTGTTGGCGATATCAACACCGACTGTCGGGCTATCGAGAATCAACAGTCGTGGCCCAATCGCCAGCCATTTGGCGATCGATACTCGCTGCGCGTTACCACCAGAAAGCGTATTCACCGGGAGATGAGGATCAGAGACTTTGATGGTCAATGCCTTGATTAGCCTGTCCACCAGGTCACGCACTTTAGTTTCACTCAGAAAGCCGAAGCGATCTTTTACCTTGTGAAAAACAGTGCTAATGATGTTGTCTTCAATAGATTGCGCCATCACCAAACCGCGCGACATGCGATCTTCCGAAACATAACCAATACCGTGGCGGATGGCGTCCTGGTTACTATGCAGTGTAACCGGCTGGCCGTTGATGAGGATCTCGCCAGCATCCGGTCGGGTCATACCAAACAGACTCAGACATAATTCCGTGCGCCCCGCACCAAGCAGGCCAACAATCGATACCACTTCGCCCGCTTCCACCCGCAAGTTAATATTTAGATATTCCCCATGACGACTTAAATTACGCACCTCCAGCACCGGGGTGCTGGATTTTCCCTGCCACAACTCTCGCACCTGATATTCAAACTCCTGGCCGGTCATCAGGAAACCGAGTTGTTTTGTGGTCATCTCTGCAGCCGGAAAAGTCCCGACCAGCTCACCATCTTTCAGCACTGAAATACGGTCGGAAACTTCCATCACTTCTTCCAGACGATGACTGACAAAGACCACGCAGATCCCGCGTTCACGCAATTGATGCACCACCTGTAATAACCCTTGCACTTCCTGATGGGTCAGCGAAGCGGTTGGTTCATCCATCACGATCAACCGTGCGTCCTGCGCCAGTGCACGGCAAATAGCCACCAGCTGACAGCGGGCAATTGAAAGCTCAGAAACGAGTGTATCCAGTGGCAATGTGACGTTAATACTGGTCATTGCCGCCTGCGCCACCTCACGCAGACGACGGCGGTTAACAAACAGACCGTGGTGATAGTGATTCACGGCGATATTCTCCCAGACACTCAGGTTAGGAAATAAAGAGAGGTCCTGATAAATCACCTGAATCCCCTGCGCCACCGAAGCGGCTGGTGTCAGCTTTGACCAGTTTTTCCCACCAAGCGTAATTTCCGCTCCCTCATCCGGGCGATAAACACCGGACATAATTTTAATCAACGTCGATTTACCACAGCCGTTTTGCCCGGCAAGGCAGTGCACTTCACCCGACATAAAGTCGAGAGAAACATCGCGCAGCGCTCGCGTGGCATGAAACGTTTTGTTGATATGACGAAGGGAAAGGAAGGTTTCCATAACATCCCCTGGCAATAAGAATCGGGGCTTTCGCCCCGAAGAAATGGATTAATAAAGTGAGTCGATATTGTCTTTGTTGACCAGTAATACCTTATGGAAACGGATAATTCGCTTATCCATATCTACGTCGGCCTTACCCAGATTCTGCATTTCTAATCCAGGCTTGATCTCTTCACCCTTCAGCAATGTGCTGGCGACGGCTGCGAGTGCGTAACCTGCAGAGGCCGGATCGTAAGTAATCCCTTCGGTGATATCACCACTTTTAATCAGTGATGCCGCCTGTGAAGGGATCATCATGCCATAGACTGCGACTTTATTTTTCGCCCGTTTCTCTTTCACCGCACGTCCCGCGCCAATCGGACCGTTTGAACCAAAGGAGACAACCGCTTTCAAGTCAGGATAGGTTTTCATCAGGTCCAGTGTGGTACGACGTGAGTCATCCACACTCTCGGCAACCGGCATGCGGCGGGTAACTTCATGCATATCCGGGTAATGCTCTTTCTGGTATTTCACCAGCAAGTCAGCCCATAAGTTATGCTGCGGCACGGTCAAACTACCCACGTAAATCACATAGCCGCCCTTGCCACCCATGCGTTTCGCCATATGCTCAACATATTCAGCGGCAAATTTTTCGTTATCAATGATTTCGATATCCCAGTTAGCACTTGGCTGACCGGGGGATTCGTTGGTCAGAACCACAATTCCGGCATCTCGCGCTTTTTTGAATACCGGTTCCAGCACGTTAGCATCGTTTGACACGATAGTAATTGCATTAACCTTACGGGCGATTAAATCCTCAATAATTTTAACTTGTTGCGGAGCATCAGTACTTGAAGGCCCCACCTGTGAGGCATTAACACCAAAGGCTTTACCCGCCTCAACCACACCTTCGCCCATGCGATTAAACCACGGCATACCATCGACTTTAGAAATATTCACCACGACTTTTTCCGCTGCCTGGAGCGGCGCAGAAATTAGCGCAGCGCCTAATAACAGCGAAGACACCATATTGATAACAAAACGTTTATTCATCATTTCAGCCTCATTGCAGGGTAGTCAGGAAGTGTTCGCCCAAATTAGCGCGCTGGAGAGAATAAGAATTTTCGAATATTTTTATGCAGAATAAACAGCTCTATTTCAGGCAGCTATTAAAAATATGGTTATAAATATGGACAAAACGGGCAGCAATAATAAGTGTGACATTCATCACGTAAAAAACAGCAAAATAAACAAAATTAGCGATATTTTATGTTTGTGAGCTTATTTCGTGTAGATAAATAGTTATCTACACAACGTCGGTGATGCTGCCAACTTACTGATTTAGTGTATGATGGTGTTTTTGAGGTGCTCCAGTGGCTTCTGTTTCTATCAGCTGTCCCTCCTGTTCAGCTACTGACGGGGTGGTGCGTAACGGCAAAAGCACCGCCGGACATCAGCGCTATCTCTGCTCTCACTGCCGTAAAACATGGCAACTGCAGTTCACTTACACCGCTTCTCAACCCGGTACGCACCAGAAAATCATTGATATGGCCATGAATGGCGTTGGATGCCGGGCAACCGCCCGCATTATGGGCGTTGGCCTCAACACGATTTTCCGCCATTTAAAAAACTCAGGCCGCAGTCGGTAACCTCGCGCATACAGCCGGGCAGTGACGTCATCGTCTGCGCGGAAATGGACGAACAGTGGGGATACGTCGGGGCTAAATCGCGCCAGCGCTGGCTGTTTTACGCGTATGACAGGCTCCGGAAGACGGTTGTTGCGCACGTATTCGGTGAACGCACTATGGCGACGCTGGGGCGTCTTATGAGCCTGCTGTCACCCTTTGACGTGGTGATATGGATGACGGATGGCTGGCCGCTGTATGAATCCCGCCTGAAGGGAAAGCTGCACGTAATCAGCAAGCGATATACGCAGCGAATTGAGCGGCATAACCTGAATCTGAGGCAGCACCTGGCACGGCTGGGACGGAAGTCGCTGTCGTTCTCAAAATCGGTGGAGCTGCATGACAAAGTCATCGGGCATTATCTGAACATAAAACACTATCAATAAGTTGGAGTCATTACCCACAACGTCAATAAGGGCATATTCTTCAAAGATAACGTCCATTTCTGGTGAATAGCTTCCTTCTGCCTGGAAAAAACGACGGTGTTCATTACGCCAATATTCAAGACTGAGGTCACCTTCACCTTCCTTACGGGCAAGCTCCGCGGTGACATCAGAAAAGCGCAGTAAATGCAGGCCAATCACTCTGATAACACATACAGGCTCACCACGGCTATTTTCTACAATCTTATACTCACCAATCATCGGAAATGCGTTGTCTTCAATACATCCCGCCAGCGAACCACAGGAAGCTGTTTTAATACCAGTCGCAATCAACGTTGCGAGGTGATCGGCCAACGCGGCTGAATCGCCAAAAGTACAAAAGGAAGCATGGGGATATTTTTGTGAGAATTTTTCTTTTATGGTCATGGCAATATTTTTGCGATTACGGAAAAACAAATCACATCTTAATTACTGTTGGTAACCATCAGCAAGAGTATCATTGGTTTTTCGATACTGAATCTTTTTTATCCGAAGCAGGTCACATTTATGGCCTGATAAATACCTTTGTTAAAACTCACTTTTGTGTATTTCTCTCAAATAATCCCCTGGAAATTATGCCGGGAGATTATAAAGTTCAGGATCATTCATTAGCAAACCATTCCCGCTCCACTCCCTGGGGCTTAAATCTCTTACTATTCACCGTTGCAGGCGTTTCAAATGCGCATCAACCTGCCACACTCCCCCACACCAGTTGCCCTTTATGGAACGTTGCGGTTCTCGGCGAGATACGCGCCACCGCCTCGGCAGAACAGGAGGCGTCCACCAGCACAAAGCTGGCGTCATCCTGCGCTTTTGGCCACACACGCTCGCCTTTTCCGTTGAGCGGCAATACATCTCCAGTGGCTAAAAACAGCGAACGGGAGAGGTTCTGTTCGTTAGGACGAATATAGAGCTGCGCGTACAGATTGGCTTTTTCCAGCATGTCGCCCAGACCATAAGGCGACCAGTGGTCGATAACGCTGTCAGTGCCAGTCATCACTTTTACGCCTTTGTCGTGCAACTGTTTGAGCGGCATATGCAGCGTGCCAATCGGCACCGTCGAGGCGATAGAAATTTGCTGCGCCGCCATCCGGTGCGCCAGTTCATCTACCTGTTGTTCGTTGAGCGTAGCCAGCGCGAAGGCGTGACTGATGGTCAGCTTGCCCTTCAGTTGCGGCGTTTTCTCTACCGTTTCAACCATATAATTGATGGCTGCCACGCCTGCCGGAGTGGTTTCGTGCAGGTGAATATCGACGCCTTTGTCGTAGTCCAGCGCAATCTGGAACATGGTGTCGAGGGATTTTTCCATCGCGCCATCAACACTGGTCGGGTCCAAGCCGCCGACGTAATGCGCCCCCGCCTGCATTGCTTCACGCATTAAGGGTTCCGATTTCGACAGCAGCAAACCGTGCTGCGGGAAGGCGACGATTTCACACTCAAAGCCCGCCTGACGTCGCGCCAGCACCGCCTGCAAATTTTGCAGATTTTTCAGGCCGGAAACCGGTTCGATATTGCAGTGGCTTCGGGCAATGGTGGTGCCTTTCGACTGCAATAAATCAATCAGTTTTTCTGCCCGCTCCTGAGTGTACGGTTGCAGCTCCGGCAGCATTTTCTGCTCGAGTTTGATCATGTCCTGGATGGTGGTGCCTGCCGGGCGATTGAGCGAGCGCCACGGCCCGCCGTAAAACGTTTTGTCGAGATGAATATGCATGTCGCGGGTGGTGGGCAGCATCAGCTTACCGCCAGCATCATAGTGCGGCAGCGTGGCATCCGGGTGCTGCTTATTCTCGCGCAGCGCGACAATTTTGCCGTTCTGAATCTCCACGGTCTGGCGCGCCGTGCGGGTCTGCACCGCCACGCCATTTTCGTAGTCAAATCCAGTTTCCAGCAGCACGTTGTCGAGATAGTAATGCGGGTCAGTGATTTTCATGGTGTTATTCGCGTCGCAGTGGGTTGTGCCAGAGACTGCCGCATGGGCGAGCGGCACAGACGTACCAAACAGCGCGGCGGCGGTGACCATCTTACCGCTCTGGCTCAGAAATTCACGGCGGCTATTGCTTTCTTTCATCTTACGTCCTTACGTTTTAATAATATGGGTGCCCGTTTCGCCACGCAGCGCCGCGGGCAGGCATTCCGGCGTGGTGATAATCACTTCTTTACCGCCCTGTTCCAGGAACGTCAGGCTGGCGATGATTTTTGGCAACATGCTGCCGGGCGGGAAATGTCCTTCCTGCATATAGCGAGTCATGGTGGCAATATCCACCCGATCGAGCGCCTGCTGCTCGGGTTTGCCAAAATGAATACACACTTTTTCCACGCCGGTGGTGATCACCAGAATGTCGGCGTGAATTTCACGGGCCAGCAGCGCGGTAGAGAGATCTTTGTCGATAACCGCGTCCACGCTTTGGTAATCCCCCGCTTCAGTACGCACTACCGGAATTCCACCGCCGCCCGCGCCAATCACCACAAAGCCTTGTTGGATCAGCGCCTTAATGGCGGGTGCTTCGACAATACGTTTCGGTTCCGGCGAGGCGACCACGCGGCGATAGCCCCGTCCGGCATCTTCAACAAAACGCCAGTCAGGGTTTGCCTTTTGTAATTCGTCACGCTGGCTGTCACTAAAGAATGCGCCGATGGGCTTGGTGGGATGGGCAAATCCCGGATCGTTTTTATCCACTTCCACCTGAGTCACCACGGTGACGGCTTTTTTCTCACCGTGACGCACCAGCCGGTTATTCAGCGCCTGTTGGATCAGATAGCCGATGCCGCCCTGCGTATCTGCCACACAGTTCGCCAGCGGCGTTAAGGGGAGCCCTTCGCGCTCGTGGGCAATCTCCGCACGGCGTAAATCCAGCCCGACCTGCGGCCCGTTGCCGTGGGTCAGCACAATGTCGTAATCGGAAGCCAGCATTTCCAGCACCGTATCGGCGACGGCTTTCACCGCCTCCGCCTGATGCTCAATCGACTGGCTGGCGTTATCTTTGATAATGCTGTTGCCACCAATGGCAACGACCACAAGTTCTTTCATGTTGTTATGTCCGCTACAGAGGGTGATGGGGTTATGACCAACGCCAAATTGCCTGATACGCTACGCTTATCAGGCCTACAAATTCTCGTGCCACTCGTGGGCCGGATAAGGCGTTCACGCCGCATCCGGCAATGGTGACAAATGCCTGATGCGCTACGCTTATCAGGCCTACAGATTCTCGCGCCACTCGTAGGCCGGATAAGGCGTTCACGCCGCATCCGGCAATGGTGACAAATGCCTGATGCGCTACGCTTATCAGGCCTACAGATTCTTGCGCCATTCGTAGGCCGGATAAGGCGTTCACGCCGCATCCGGCAATGGTGACAAATGCCTGATGCGCTACGCTTATCAGGCCTACAAATTCTTGCGCCACTTGTAGGCCGGATAAGGCGTTCACGCCGCATCCGGCAATGGTGACAAATGCCTGATGCGCTACGCTTATCAGGCCTACAGATTCTCGTTCCATTCGTGGGCCGGATAAGGCGTTCACGCCGCATCCGGCATGAACATGTAGGTCAGACGCCGTAACGTTCGCACCAGCCAAGAATGGCTTTCTCGAAGCAGGCAAAAGGTGGATGCACAATGCCCGCACCAATCATGCCGACGCCCGCATCTTTATGGGCGATGGCGGTGTTGATCACTGGCAGAATGCCGCTGCTACCCACGCGGGTGATGTCGATTGCCGACGGCACGCCCATAAAACCGAGCAGCGGAATGGTGACGTTGGGGTTTTCGCCAAGGGTGATTTCGCGCATCTGACGGGAGAAATCGATAGCCTCTTCCACCGTGCCACCCACCAGCGCAACGATTGCAGGCGCGGTCGCCATGGCAAATCCGCCAATGCCGTAGGTTTCAGTGATGGCGCTGTCGCCGATATCCAGCCCTGAATCTTCCGGCTTATAACCGGCAAACATCGGGCCGATGACCTGCTGCGCCGGGCCGGTAAACCACTGCCCCGGCAGGCCGCTGACCCGCAGGCCGAACTCGACGCCATTACGCGCCATGGTGGTGACCACGGTGCTGTATTCAATGCCGTGCGCCGCATCCATCGCCGCTTTACACATCGCCATCCACGTCGGGCCGGAGAAGTAATCGCTACTGGCAACAAACTCAAACACTTCGCGCTGTTGCTCGACGGAATAACCTGCCTGAATGATCCCCGGCGTCAGCGCCTGAATCAGCAGCGTCGTCCCGGCGTTATTGCGGTTATGGCACTCATCGCCCATATGCAGCGCCTGCGCCAGCATTAAGCGCAGATCGATTTCGCCGATAATTTTCATCGCGTCGCGCAGTATTGGTCCCTGCACATCACGCATCCAGTTCAGGCGGTCAATCACGCTCTGGTCGTTAGCGCCCATACGCAAAATCTTCGCCATCTGCTCGCTCATGTTGGTATAAGCGATGTTGCCGTAGGTTTTGTTTTTTACGATGTGCATAAACATCGAGGCCGAGGTAACACCCGCCATCGATCCCACGCAGTCGTGCTCGTGACACGGCGAGAAGGTGATCTCCCCGGAAGCCGCCAGGTCAGCCGCCTCGTCGAGATCTTTCGCCAGTCCTTCGAACACCAGCGCTCCGGTGACCGCGCCTTTCATCGCGCCGCACATTTTTTCCCAGGTGATCGGCGGCCCGGCGTGAAGAATGGTTTTCGGCGTCATGCCCGGCACCACGTTAATCGCCTGATCAAAACCAATCAGCACCGGATGCGACTGGATAATGCGCTCCAGCGCCTGCTGGTTAGCGGCGGCGATTTTGTCTGCCAGCGGCGAATCGGCAATGTTATCCAGCGCCTGCACCACCTGCATATTGCCCTGCCCCGGCGGCGTCCAGTCGAGTTGAGTCACTTCTACATGCTGCTTTTTCAGGTCATCGCTAAACATGGCGATGCCGACGTTAATAACGTTCAATGGTTGGCTAAACAGTGACTGGCTCATCAGGCTTCCTCCCCTTTGCAGATAAATTCACGCGCCAGCAATCCGGTATTGGTGCTGCTGCTCGCCAGAATCACTCCGGCATCAAGCAGCATCTGGTTTTGTTGTTCTAACGATGGCGTATCAAGATCGGTACCCAGCACATAGGCGAGAATGATCAACTCGCGTCCTTCGGCAGCGGCGATCGCTTTCGCTTCTTTGATCGCCTCGATGGTGGAGCCGACCGGATCTTCATGCGATCCAAATCCGAGCACAAAATCCATCACGATCACCGCCACTTCTGGATCGTGCGCCTCTTCGATCAAGCGACTGATGCGGTTGGTGGGGTCAATCATTGGATGCGGCTTGCCGTTGGTGAAGTCGTCATCGCCAAAGTCGAGGAAGGTGTGTTTGATGCTGCGGTTGATATCTTTCAGGCGGAATTCCGGATCGGGCTGAATGTTGCTGTAGACATCGCCATGTTTTTCCATCACCGCGAACATGGTTTCGTCGCACAACGTGCCGCCGCAGAACAGGCCACGAATGTATTTCTGCTGCGGTTGCAGACGCGCACGCACATCCGCAATCAACGGCTGGTTCAGGGTATGCAGGTCGAGATGTTCTTGTTTCACGCCGGAGAGCATCACCGCTTTTAGCGCCGCCTCTTTGCTGCCGCGGGCAAACTGTAGCCCCTGCTCATCCACTGGCGTTTCGCCACGACCGAGGAAGCAGACCACCACCGGCTTGCGGCAGGCGCGGGCGCGTTCCAGCACTTTACGGGCCACCGCAGGCGCGGGAGGTTTTGAAATCAGCGCGATAATTTCAGTTTGCGGATCGTTTTCCAGCATCCCGATGGCGTCGAGCATCATCAGGCCGCCGATTTTCTCGCTCAGGTCGCGCCCGCCGGTGCCGATGAGTTGTGAAACGCCGCCACCAAATTCATGAATGCGGACGCTCAGCTCCTGGCTGCCGGTGCCGGATGCGCCAACAATACCGATGTTGCCGCGACGCACGGCGTTACCAAAGCAGAGCGCCGCACCGTTGATAATCGCCGTGCCGCAGTCTGGCCCCATCATCAGCAGCCCTTTTTCGTGGGCCAGTTGCTTGAGCGCCAGTTCATCTTCAACTGAGACGTTATCGGAAAACAGCATCACGTTGAGATCGTTTTGCAGCGCCTGACGCGCTTCGCGAGCGGCAAACAGACCGTTGACCGAAATCACCGCCAGGTTACTTTCCGGGATATGCTTTTTGGCGCTGGCAATAGTGGCGTAACGCGCCTCGTGCGAGCCGCTTTGCGCTTTGGTGTTGAACAGTTCTTCAATCTCCGCCAGCAACTGCTCATTGTCCGCACCCGATTTACCATTGATGACAATCATCAGGTCGCCGTTTTTCGCCTGTTCCAGCTCCGGCGTCAGCAGTCCTAAATTTTTCAGCACACCTTTGTTCATTTCGGTCGCCATCGCCACAAATGCCTGCTCGACGCCGTCGAGTTTATTTGCACGCGTGGAGATAGACATCAGCGAGACAGAATCAAAATAGGTATTCGGTTTAATGACTATTTTAACTGACATAATTCCCTCCGTAGGTTTGGCTCAGCGCACAACCATCGGCCATGCCATACAGCATGTCGCAGCCGGAACTGGAGCCAATATGTTTAATTTTTTCTATTGCCTGAGTTGCGTTCCCAGGGATGTCATAAATAATATTGTGAATAAAACGATGAATATTTTCCCGGCAGCGTTGTTGTAATGCGGCCTCCAGCGTAATAGCACTTAATAACGTGGTATTTTTTCTGCCGCGTTGCAAACCGAGATAAAATTCCTCTTTGTATTTTTCTGCCGGATGCCCACAAATAAATAAAATAAGTACCAGCCCGGTCAGATAATCGTCGGCTGATGGCGTAAGGCCAATCCCTAACCCCATCATATTAGCGACCGCTGAGGCGATATTTTGTTTATCGTTTACGGCCTGAATAACTGCCTGTCGTTTAATATGTAATTCTTTATTTAATGCCTGATAAAACGGATTATCGCCGCGATAATTAAACAGGGTTTCATTTTCCCCCAGGTGCTGATGAATAATGTCGTACCACTGTTGCCAGGCGATAAGGTGAAAATTTTCAGCGGTCATTTGCAAAGTTGGGGACAGCCAACGCCGACAACGACTCATCTCTATATGAAGATGTTGACCAACCGTAATGCCTTGATCGTCAAACTGAACCTTATCACCATGCCGAAACAGACCATCAAAGTGAGTGAGTGCCAACCGACAACTGTTTGGCGCATTGTCGTACTCTTCACAAAGCAGCGTCAGCAACTGCTGGCGAGCCGGGAGTGCGATATTTACCGCTCTGGCAAAGACCTGTTCAACCTGTCCTTGCCCCCGCTGCGCCAGAAAATCCGCATCCGCAGTTAGCGCCCACACACACCGTTTTTCTGGTGTGTTGATAGCAAGCCTCCCGGTTTATGCACCTGCGGCAATCAGCAACTGAGCAATCTCTTCAAAGCCCCGTTCCCGCGCCAGTTCCAGCGGCGTTTTGCCATATTTATCCGTCATGTGCGGACTGGCACCGTGTTCCAGCAATAGCTGGACAATCGCCTGCTGTTTAATACCGCCATCATTAAGCACAATCGCTTCCAGTAGCGGCGTCCAGCCTACATGGTTGGTCTGGTTAACGTTAATTTCCGTATGCGCCAAAAGCTCTTTTACAATACTTAAATGGCCTTTTTCACAGGCAGGCGTCAGGCCGACACCGCCAAAACGGGTTACGCAATTAAGATCAGGTTTAGCCGGTAAAATAATTCGTAGTAGCGTTAAATCATCGTTCAGACAGCTAATTAAAAAAGGATTTAAACAGGTATGATCTTGCTTATTAATATCCGCTCCGGCATCAATTAATGCCTGAACGCAAGCATATTGCTGATATAAACTTGCCAGCGTAATTGCCGTTTTCCCCTGACGATCGCAGGTATTAATATCGACACCCAGCGCAAGGCAGGTTTTTACTTTATCGATATCACCCTGTTGTGCAGCCAATAAATAGTCGGCAGGTAGATTTTTTATACTCATTCACATTCCCCTGGTTTTTGTGGCTGTTTTCGATGAATTGAGAATAGCAACGATAATCTGATAAAAGAACCCGCTTAAATTTAATTCGCCGTATTTCGCCTTTTTGTTGAATGATGTTCAACAATCTTTTCGCAGTGTGCGGTAGTGCAATATTTGTTTCTTTGACCCGATACCCTTTCACTCAATCAGGTTTTATTTCTCTATAGTCTGCACATGTAAGAGTAGCTTTCGTCCATGTCTAACCAGAGGGGAACAAGATGAACGGACTCACGGCAACGGGTGTCACCGTCGGTATTTGTGCAGGGCTTTGGCAGTTAGTGTCTTCACATGTCGGGCTCTCTCAGGGATGGGAATTATTAGGAACCATTGGCTTCGTCGCCTTTTGCAGTTTTTATGCCGCAGGCGGCGGTAAATCGGGGTTTATCAGAAGTCTGGCGGTTAATTATTCCGGGATGGTGTGGGCGTTTTTCGCCGCGCTGGCTGCTGGTTGGCTGGCCTCTGTAAGTGGACTGTCCGCGTTCTGGGCGAGCGTAATTACTACCGTACCCTTCTCGGCGGTGGTGGTCTGGCAAGGGCGTTTCTGGTTACTGTCATTTATTCCCGGTGGCTTTCTCGGCATGACGCTGTTTTTTGCCAGCGGTATGAACTGGACGGTGACATTACTGGGTTTTCTGGCGGGTAACTGCGTGGGGATAATTTCAGAATATGGTGGACAAAAATTAAGCGAAGCGACGACTAAACGCGACGGGTATTAAAAGTTATTCAAAAATGATTATCTATCTTTAACCGATACCTCTACAGTCATAGCTGGAGAAATTCATAGTAGATAATGGCGGGAATGGTTTAATGAACTCAATTTTTACCGAAGAGAATCTGTTGGCATTTACTACCGCTGCGCGTTTTGGCAGCTTCAGTAAAGCCGCAGAAGAGTTGGGTTTAACCACTTCCGCCATTAGCTACACCATTAAGCGTATGGAGACGGGGCTGGATGTGGTGCTGTTCACTCGCAGTACCCGCAGCATTGAGTTAACGGAGTCCGGGCGTTATTTTTTCCGCAAAGCTACCGACCTGCTGAATGATTTTTATGCCATCAAACGTAGCATAGATACTATTTCGCAGGGCATAGAAGCGCGTGTGCGCATTTGTATTAATCAGCTGCTTTATACGCCCAAACACACCGCGCGCTTATTACAGGTGCTGAAAAAGCAGTTTCCTACCTGCCAGATTACCGTGACGACCGAAGTGTATAACGGCGTCTGGGATGCGATTATTAATAATCAGGCCAATATCGCCATCGGCGCACCCGATACACTACTGGACGGCGGCGGTATTGATTACACTGAAATTGGCGCGATTCGCTGGGCTTTTGCTATCGCCCCGGATCACCCGTTAGCCTTTGTGCCGGAACCCATCGCCGAAAGCCAGCTGCGTCTCTACCCTAATATCATGGTGGAGGACACCGCGCATACGATTAATAAAAAAGTGGGCTGGTTGCTGCATGGGCAGGAGTCGATTCTGGTGCCAGATTTCAACACCAAATGTCAGTGCCAGATTTTAGGTGAAGGAATTGGTTTTTTGCCGGATTACATGGTCCGTGAGGCGATGGCGCAATCCCTGCTGGTTACCCGACAAATCCATAATCCGCGCCAGGATTCGCGCATGTTGCTGGCGACTCAGCATTCTGCTACGGGTCAGGTGACGCAGTGGATTAAAAAACAATTTGCGCCGAATGGCATATTAACGGGGATCTATCAGGATTTACTGCATCGGGAGAATTAATCGCTGCCAACCTCCCGATGCGCTGTGAATAGCGGTTTACATTAACCACCTGCTTTCATTACCCATTCAGAGATAAATTTATTACCCGGTACTGGCGGAGAGTACAAATAGCCCTGCAAAAAGTGAACGCCTTTACCGATCATTAAATCCGCCTGCTCCTGGGTTTCTACCCCTTCCGCCACGATACTCAGACCAGGCTTACGCGCCAGTTCGACAATATTGTCCACAATATGACCGGATATTTCGTCGACACTCGCCATTTGCACAAACGACTTGTCAATTTTAATAAAATCGACCGGAAACGCCTGCAGATAACGATAGGTCGCATAACCCGTACCAAAGTCATCCAGCGCAAAGGTAATGTTGTGCTGATGAAGGCTGTCAAATATCGCTCTGGCTTCTGGCGTTACCGGAATAGGGTTACGTTCCGTTAGCTCGAGAACCAGTTTGATTTTATCGTTTCCTAATTTCTTGACCAGGTTCAGGCATTCTTTTTCAAATCCCGCGGCCAAAAAACAACCCGCCGAGACGTTGATACCAATATGGAAATTATCCGGCAGCAAATGTTTTACCGGCATCAGAATATCCGCAGTCTGTTTCATCAGTTGGCGGGTCATTATGACAATAAGACCGGATGACTCCGCCAGAGGAATAAACTGATCCGGTGGGATAATTCCCGTTTGTGGATGTTCCCAGCGGACAAGCACCTCACAGCCCGTCAGTACCCCAGTCTGCGCGCAGAAAACCGGTTGGATCCACGGTTTGAATTCGTGGTTTTCCAACGCCAGACTGATGGCTTCAGGCGTGACGATATGGTGATAGTGATTATCATTAATATATCTATGACTATTACTACCCGTGGCGGATATGATCTCCGGATTGTACTGAAAGAAAATATCGCGCCAGAAAGTAATATCGCTCTGAATCCCCAGTTTCTCAAAGAGCTGTTTCTTTTGATGTGAAATTGTCTTTGCACTGCGATTTCTGTACTGTGATATTTCTGTTACAGACATTCCCTGCATCAGCAGCTTGAGTAGCAGTCGTTCTTTCTCGGATACGCTACCAGGCAATGACAAATGAACCGTTGTACCGAACTCTTGCAGAAAAACACGAAAATCACATGAATTCATGAACACACCTTTTATCTTTTATCGCTGTTCAGTATGAGTGATTACCTGTGGATTCCTGAGCACACATAAGGGGTAACCATAAACATTAGCGATGCCATACGTATAACATCCCACATCACTATCAAGAAGATTATCTTTACCTCTGATGCTCGCTCAAAAACAGTTACGCTAAATACCTTAAAAAGGTAATCACAAGTCAAACTCAGGAGATAATCACGCAAGAATGCAATATTAAAATTCAGATACTCATTTTTGGTAATAAAGAAGTAGTTGGACTATTTCGATATTTATAATTTCCCACTACGTATTGATGCCCACTCATGAGTAAAGGCGCATTATATGAATTTAACAATCCAGATCAACTGAAAATACCTCAACCTCATAAACACATAGCGTCAACATTCAATGACATAATGAGTAAAGATGTTGGTTATGCATACACGTCATTACTCTATGCCTATCCCTTAACAACCTGCCTTTTAAGACTGAATCCATTCAGCAATAGATAGCCAACATTATAACAATGACAATAAAAACAATATTTAAAACAATCAATAAAATATCAGACACAGACAATTAAACCTTATACAACAAACGGTTACATTGATTTTAGTTGATTTGCGCTACGCGTTCCCCATGAATAAAGCGTCATTTCAAATTAGCACCAATATTTACATTAAATAAGACTAAGCTTATTGAACATTCACAACAGTCCAAATGTAGGTTTTGGGCTTCAATAGTTCTTTTCTTTTTTATTATCTGTTGCCTGGCAATCATCAATCGATACTAAGGGCTTAACCGTACAGATATAACGTATCAAGAGGTAAGAGAAACCGCGCCATATGCAAACATGGCGCGGTTTTATGCAATAACAATCACGCGTCCGGGAACATCACGCTATGGCCCGGCGCTTCACGATGGAGATGAATAAAGTTAAGGTGCCGCTCGTACTGGTCAAGAATATCGGTGATCACCTGCTCTTTGCTGTAGTCCATCAGGTCGTTGCCCTGGCTGCCTTCTAACAGGAAAGTTTCCAGCCGGTAGTAAGTCGATTTACCGCTACGTGCGCGGTAGGTAAAGCCCGGCACCGAATATTGCTGCGGCCAAATCTGATAGACAAAGTTTTGCTCTTCGCCCATATGCACCAACAAATCCAGATGCCCCAACTGTTGTCCCTCTTCCGGCGGCAGGCTTTTTAGCTCCACGTACGCGCCGCGCAACCGCAGCTCCTGCGCCACTTCTTCCATTGCCGGGTAACAGACCGTCTCCATCATCTGTTTAGTGTAACGCGTGCCCGGATAATTCATCAGGCGCGAGAGACGTTTTTTCCAACTCAGGCGATCCTGAAGCCCCAGCGGTCGCGGCGCGGTATCGCGGTTGGCACTTTCACGGCGGTAATCTTCTACTTTCAGAGATTTATACAACCCCGCCATCACGAAGAAAATCACAAAGCTGAACGGCAGCCCCATAATCACCGTGGTGTTTTGCAGCGCGGATATCCCGTTGGTCATCAGCATGCCGAGCGTCAGCAGGCCAATCGCCACCGACCAGAAGACGCGCAGCCAGCCGGGGGCGTCGCTGTTGATATCTTTAAGCTGCGAGGTGAAATTCCCCAGCACCAGCGCCCCGGAGTCCGCCGAGGTCACATAAAACAGCAGGCCAGTAATGGTGGCGACGGAGGCGCTAAAGGTAAACGCCGGATACTGCGCCAGCAGGCTGTAGAAGCCGCGCTCCGGATGGACCATCGCTTCCTCTGCAAATGCCGCGCCGCCGTGGATGATTTCATACAGCGCGCTATTGCCGAACACCGAGAGCCATAACAGCGTGAAGGTAAACGGAATAATCAACGTACCCAGCACGAACTGGCGAATGGTACGCCCACGCGAGATACGCGCCAGGAACAAGCCGACAAACGGCGACCATGCCACCCACCATGCCCAGAAGAAGAGCGTCCAGTTATTCATCCACTCAACTGGACGGTCGAAGGCAAAACTGTTGAGCGTCATGCCCATAAAGCGATTCACATAGTCGCCAACATTCAGCACCAGTGCATTAAGCAGGAACGAAGTGTCGCCCATAAACAACACGAACAGGATCAATCCCAGCGCCAGCGCGACATTAAGCTCCGATAACACGCGAATGCCCTTATCGACACCGGATGTCACCGAGATAGTGGCGATTATCACCGACAAGGCGATCAGTGCCGCTTTTGCCGCCATCGAATCGGGAATATCAAACAGTACGCTCAAGCCATAGTTAAGCTGCACCACACCGATACCGAGCGTAGTGGCAATACCGAAGATAGTGCCGATCACCGCTGCAATATCCACTGAGTGACCTATCGGCCCGTTAATCCGTTTACCGAAGATCGGGTACAGCGCCGAGCGGATGGTGAGCGGCAAATTATAACGATAGCTAAAGTATCCGAGCGCCATGCCCATCAGCGCATACATCGACCAGCCGGTTAAGCCGTAGTGAAACAGCGTCCAGACCATCGCCTGACGCGCGGCCTCAATCGTCTGTCCCGCGCCTTCCGGCGGCTGCATATACTGCGTTACCGGTTCGGCTACGGAAAAGAACATCAGATCGATACCGATCCCGGCAGCAAACAGCATCGCCGCCCAACTCAGCAGGCTGAATTCCGGTTTGGATTGTTCTGGCCCGAGCTTCACCGAACCAAAACGCGAACAAGCGATACAGACCACAAAGACAATATAGAGCGTTGCCGCCAGCAGATAGTACCAACCGAAGGTTTTAGAAACCCAGTCCAGCGTGCGGCCAATCCACAGGGCCGAGAAGTCGCGAAACAGGATCGTTGTCAGGGAAAACAACAAAATCAGTCCGGCGGAGGTGTAAAACACCACCGGATTGATTTTGTCCTTTTCCCTGCTGTGTGAAAGGTCTGTCATCCAGTATCCCCACTGTTATTGTTACCATTTAAAATCAAATTCGTAACAATTAAGACACATTTTATATTGAACGTCCAATCAATAACCGCTTTAATAGATAAACAACGCTGATGAATGGAGTGGCGAAAATGCCCAAATTGGGGATGCAGTCGATCCGGCGCAGACAACTGATCGACGCCACACTGGAAGCAATAAATGAAGTGGGCATGCACGATGCAACGATCGCGCAGATCGCCCGCCGTGCAGGCGTTTCTACGGGGATCATCAGCCACTATTTCAGGGACAAAAATGGTCTGCTGGAAGCAACCATGCGCGATATCACCAGTCAGCTGCGTGACGCGGTTTTGAATCGATTACATGCACTTCCGCAGGGCAGTGCAGAGCAGCGATTACAGGCGATTGTTGGCGGAAACTTCGATGAAACGCAGGTGAGCAGTGCGGCGATGAAAGCCTGGCTGGCGTTCTGGGCCAGCAGTATGCATCAGCCGATGCTCTATCGTTTACAGCAGGTCAGCAGCCGCCGCTTGCTGTCGAATCTGGTGAGCGAGTTTCGCCGCGAATTGCCGCGCCACCAGGCACAGGAAGCGGGCTACGGCCTTGCCGCACTGATTGACGGATTATGGCTGCGCGCGGCACTGAGCGGCAAACCGCTGGATAAACCTCTCGCACACTCGCTGACCCGTCACTTTATTACTCAGCATTTACCCACCGATTAACCGAGGAGACGTGATGTCCCGAATGGCAGAACAGCAGCTTTATATACATGGTGGTTATACCTCCGCCACCAGCGGTCGCACCTTCGAGACCATTAACCCGGCCAACGGTAACGTGCTGGCGACCGTGCAGGCCGCCGGGCGTGAGGATGTCGATCGCGCCGTGAAGAGTGCCCAACAGGGGCAAAAAATCTGGGCGGCGATGACCGCTATGGAACGCTCGCGTATTCTGCGTCGGGCCGTTGATATTCTGCGTGAACGCAATGACGAACTCGCAAAACTGGAAACCCTCGACACCGGAAAAGCATATTCGGAAACCTCAACCGTCGATATCGTTACCGGTGCGGACGTGCTGGAGTACTACGCCGGGCTGATCCCGGCGCTGGAAGGCAGCCAGATCCCGTTGCGTGAGACGTCATTTGTTTATACCCGCCGCGAACCGCTGGGCGTGGTGGCGGGGATTGGCGCATGGAACTACCCGATCCAGATTGCCCTGTGGAAATCCGCCCCGGCGCTGGCGGCAGGCAACGCAATGATTTTCAAACCGAGCGAAGTCACCCCGCTTACCGCGTTAAAGCTGGCTGAAATTTACAGCGAAGCGGGCCTGCCGGACGGCGTATTTAACGTGTTGCCGGGCGTGGGCGCGGAGACCGGGCAATATCTGACCGAGCATCCGGGCATTGCCAAAGTGTCATTTACCGGCGGTGTCGCCAGCGGCAAAAAAGTGATGGCTAACTCGGCGGCCTCTTCCCTGAAAGAAGTGACCATGGAACTGGGCGGTAAATCACCGCTGATCGTTTTCGATGATGCGGATCTCGATCTCGCCGCCGATATCGCCATGATGGCAAACTTCTTCAGCTCCGGTCAGGTGTGTACCAATGGCACCCGCGTCTTCGTTCCGGCGAAATGCAAAGCCGCATTTGAGCAGAAAATTCTGGCGCGCGTTGAGCGCATTCGCGCGGGCGACGTTTTCGATCCGCAAACTAACTTCGGCCCGCTGGTCAGCTTCCCGCATCGCGATAACGTGCTGCGCTATATCGCCAAAGGCAAAGAGGAAGGCGCGCGCGTACTGTGCGGCGGCGATGTACTGAAAGGCGATGGCCTCGATAACGGCGCATGGGTCGCGCCGACTGTGTTCACCGATTGCAGCGACGAAATGACCATTGTGCGCGAAGAGATCTTCGGGCCGGTGATGTCCATTCTGACCTACGAGTCGGAAGAGGAAGTCATTCGCCGCGCTAACGATACCGACTACGGCCTGGCGGCGGGAATCGTGACGGCGGACCTGAACCGCGCGCATCGCGTCATTCATCAGCTGGAAGCGGGTATTTGCTGGATCAACACCTGGGGCGAATCCCCGGCAGATATGCCCGTTGGCGGCTACAAACACTCCGGTATTGGCCGCGAGAACGGCGTGATGACGCTCCAGAGTTACACCCAGGTGAAGTCCATCCAGGTTGAGATGGCTAAATTCCAGTCCATATTCTAACCAGGAGGTTTATTTGCAATTTGACTACATCATTATTGGTGCCGGCTCAGCCGGCAACGTTCTCGCTACCCGTCTGACTGAAGATCCGAATACCTCCGTGCTGCTGCTTGAAGCGGGCGGCCCGGACTATCGCTTTGACTTCCGCACCCAGATGCCCGCCGCGCTGGCGTTCCCGCTACAGGGTAAACGCTATAACTGGGCCTATGAGACCGAGCCGGAACCGTTTATGAATAACCGCCGCATGGAGTGCGGACGCGGTAAAGGCCTGGGTGGATCGTCGCTGATCAACGGCATGTGCTACATCCGTGGCAATGCGCTGGATCTCGACAACTGGGCGAAAGAACCCGGCCTGGAGAACTGGAGCTACCTCGATTGCCTGCCCTACTACCGCAAGGCCGAGACCCGCGACGTGGGCGAGAACGACTACCACGGCGGCGATGGCCCGGTGAGCGTCACCACCTCCAAACCCGGCGTCAATCCGCTGTTTGAAGCGATGATTGAAGCGGGCGTGCAGGCGGGCTACCCGCGCACGGACGATCTCAACGGTTATCAGCAGGAAGGTTTCGGCCCGATGGATCGCACCGTGACGCCGCAGGGTCGTCGCGCCAGCACCGCGCGCGGTTATCTCGATCAGGCCAAATCGCGCCCAAACCTGACCATTCGTACTCACGCCATGACCGATCACATTATTTTTGACGGTAAACGCGCGGTGGGCGTCGAGTGGCTGGAAGGCGACAGCACCATTCCGACCCGCGCGACGGCGAACAAAGAAGTGCTGTTATGTGCAGGTGCGATCGCCTCTCCGCAGATCCTGCAACGTTCCGGCGTGGGTAGCGCTGAACTGCTGGCGGAGTTTGATATTCCGCTGGTGCATGATTTACCCGGCGTCGGCGAAAATCTTCAGGATCACCTGGAGATGTATCTGCAATATGAGTGCAAAGAACCGGTTTCCCTCTACCCTGCCCTGCAGTGGTGGAATCAGCCGAAAATCGGTGCGGAGTGGCTGTTTGGCGGCACCGGCGTTGGTGCCAGCAACCACTTTGAAGCAGGCGGATTTATTCGCAGCCGAGAGGAATTTGCGTGGCCGAATATTCAGTACCATTTCCTGCCAGTAGCGATTAACTATAACGGCTCGAATGCAGTGAAAGAGCACGGCTTCCAGTGCCACGTCGGATCGATGCGCTCGCCAAGCCGTGGGCATGTGCGGATTAAATCCCGCGACCCGCACCAGCATCCGGCGATTCTGTTTAACTACATGTCGCACGAGCAGGACTGGCAGGAGTTCCGCGACGCAATTCGCATTACCCGCGAGATCATGCATCAACCGGCGCTGGATCAGTATCGTGGCCGCGAAATCAGCCCCGGCACGGAATGTCAGACGGATGAGCAGCTCGATGAGTTCGTGCGTAATCACGCCGAAACCGCCTTCCATCCGTGCGGTACCTGCAAAATGGGCTACGACGAGATGTCCGTGGTTGACGGCGAAGGCCGGGTGCATGGGCTGGAAGGCCTGCGCGTGGTGGATGCGTCAATTATGCCGCAAATTATCACCGGCAATTTGAACGCCACGACGATTATGATTGGCGAGAAAATAGCGGATATGATTCGCGGGAAGGATGCGTTGCCGAGGAGCACGGCGGGATATTATGTGGCAAATGGGATGCCGGTGAGAGCGAAAAAAATGAGTCGTGATTTGAACTGACTCAGGAACCGATCAGATTGAGAGTTACCGTTCCAGGTATGGGGACAGAATCGTTATATAAAACATAGGGGTAACTCTCATGCTTCATAGTGACAACCTCGCCAGCAAATTCTAAGCTGACTCGTTCAATCTCGCTGATGAAGGTACTATGAATGCACTGATAAACCGCAGGTGAAATGCCACTCAGCTTAAGAATTACGCCGCTAGTGTTCCTGGCTATGGTGACTTGTTCACTCCCGCTCACGGTTAGCATATACGAAAAGGGGGTAATGACTCCAACTTATTGATAGTGTTTTATGTTCAGATAATGCCCGATGACTTTGTCATGCAGCTCCACCGATTTTGAGAACGACAGCGACTTCCGTCCCAGCCGTGCCAGGTGCTGCCTCAGATTCAGGTTATGCCGCTCAATTCGCTGCGTATATCGCTTGCTGATTACGTGCAGCTTTCCCTTCAGGCGGGATTCATACAGCGGCCAGCCATCCGTCATCCATATCACCACGTCAAAGGGTGACAGCAGGCTCATAAGACGCCCCAGCGTCGCCATAGTGCGTTCACCGAATACGTGCGCAACAACCGTCTTCCGGAGCCTGTCATACGCGTAAAACAGCCAGCGCTGGCGCGATTTAGCCCCGACGTATCCCCACTGTTCGTCCATTTCCGCGCAGACGATGACGTCACTGCCCGGCTGTATGCGCGAGGTTACCGACTGCGGCCTGAGTTTTTTAAATGGCGGAAAATCGTGTTGAGGCCAACGCCCATAATGCGGGCGGTTGCCCGGCATCCAACGCCATTCATGGCCATATCAATGATTTTCTGGTGCGTACCGGGTTGAGAAGCGGTGTAAGTGAACTGCAGTTGCCATGTTTTACGGCAGTGAGAGCAGAGATAGCGCTGATGTCCGGCGGTGCTTTTGCCGTTACGCACCACCCCGTCAGTAGCTGAACAGGAGGGACAGCTGATAGAAACAGAAGCCACTGGAGCACCTCAAAAACACCATCATACACTAAATCAGTAAGTTGGCAGCATCACCGGTGTTGTCGTTGCTTCTTGCCGGACACAGCTGGGAATACAGTGCGCAGTTTCTCAAAACGGGGATAAGACAGATATGGCTTGCCGAGCAGTCGCTAAAAAAGCGTTGGGGAATACCGGACAGCATGTCATTGCGGGAAGCCCTGCTGCTGAGCAGCAATAAATTTCACGGTGATGGAAATGCATTGGAAAAAACGAATGCCATGACATTGCGTGAAAACGGAAATACCAACAGGTATTCCGTGGTGGTAAATGCAGGGACGCAGGCTTTATCTCTGCATAAATATAAATAAGTGGAAAATTGAAATTAGTTACCAGAATGGAGAATTTCTTCATGAAAAACAGTAAGGCATTTTACCGCAGCGCATTAGCAACAGCTATTGTTATGGCTCTTTCTGCCCCAGCATTCGCTGCTGATAACGCGGTATCAACTGATTCGGTTACGCTGAATAAAGATAAGACGACTCTGGATCAAGATGTTGTTATTAACGGTGATAAAAAGATTACAGC
Organism: Shigella dysenteriae; assembly: GCF_022354085.1. Classification (NCBI taxonomy): domain Bacteria; kingdom Pseudomonadati; phylum Pseudomonadota; class Gammaproteobacteria; order Enterobacterales; family Enterobacteriaceae; genus Shigella; species Shigella dysenteriae. The sequence goes on along the minus strand of NZ_CP055055.1, from coordinate 1,000,854 downwards.
CGTAACAATTGAAACGTCAGATTCAGATAAAGACCTTAATGTTACTTTTGGTGGTCATGATATTACCGCCGCATCAACGGTAAACCAAGATTTCGTTGAAGGTGTAAAAGTTAGTGGTAACAAAAATGTTGTGATTAATGCTACAGACTCCACCATCACAGCTCAAGGTGAAGGCACCTATGTCCGGACTGCAATGGTCATTGATTCAACTGGCGATGTTGTTGTTAATGGCGGTAATTTCGTTGCAAAAAATGAAAAAGGTAGTGCGACAGGGATATCTCTGGAAGGGGCCCAGGGAAATAATGTCACGCTTAATGGCACAACCATAAATGCTCAAGGTAATAAGAGTTCCAGCAACGCCTCCACGGCAATTTTTGCTCAAAAGGGTAGCGTATTGAATGGTTTTAACGGTGATGCAACAGACAACATTACCCTTGCTGGCTCAAATATTATTAATGGTCGGATTGAAACAATACTTATTGCTCAGGAGAATAAGGGAACTCATACAGTCAACCTGAATATTAAGGATGGCTCAGTAATTGGGGCGGCTAATAATAAACAAACAATTTATGCCTCTGCTTCGGCACAAGGCACAGGTTCAGCAACGCAAAATTTAAATTTGTCTGTTGCTGATTCAACCATCTACTCTGATGTCCTGGCCCTTTCTGAAAGCGAGAATTCAGCCGCTACCACAACAAATGTAAACATGAACGTTGCCCGCTCTTACTGGGAAGGTAATGCTTATACTTTCAATAGCGGCGATAAAGCGGGTAGTAATCTGGATATAAATCTTTCCGATAGTTCAGTCTGGAAAGGCAAAGTTTCAGGGGCAGGAAATGCCAGTGTATCTCTGCAAAACGAGTCTGTCTGGAATGTTACGGGATCCTCAACTGTTGATGCTCTGGCAGTAAAAGACAGTACGGTTAATATCACGAAGGCTACAGTCAATACTGGCACGTTTGCTTCTCAAAACGGCACTCTGATTGTTGATGCCTCTTCTGAAAACACTCTGGATATCAGCGGTAAAGCGAGCGGTGACTTGCGTGTTTACAGTGCGGGTTCATTGGATCTTATCAATGAACAAACGGCATTTATTTCTACCGGCAAAGACAGCACTCTAAAAGCCACAGGCACAACGGAAGGTGGTCTGTATCAATATGACCTGACACAGGGAGCTGATGGTAACTTTTATTTCGTAAAAAACACGCATAAAGCATCCAACGCCAGCTCCGTGATTCAGGCAATGGCAGCTGCTCCGGCTAACGTCGCTAATCTGCAGGCTGACACGCTCTCAGCCCGTCAGGATGCTGTCCGTCTGAGCGAAAATGACAAGGGCGGCGTATGGATTCAGTACTTTGGCGGTAAACAGAAACATACCACCGCGGGAAATGCATCCTATGACCTGGATGTAAACGGTGTAATGCTGGGTGGTGATACCCGCTTCATGACTGAAGATGGTAGCTGGCTGGCCGGTGTGGCGATGTCTTCTGCGAAAGGTGACATGACCACCATGCAGAGCAAAGGCGACACTGAAGGTTACAGCTTCCACGCTTACCTGAGCCGCCAGTATAACAACGGTATCTTCATTGATACTGCTGCACAGTTTGGTCACTACAGCAACACGGCAGATGTTCGCCTGATGAATGGTGGCGGTACCATCAAAGCTGACTTTAACACCAATGGTTTCGGTGCGATGGTTAAAGGCGGTTACACATGGAAAGACGGTAATGGCCTGTTTATTCAGCCATATGCCAAACTGTCTGCGCTGACGCTGGAAGGTGTGGATTATCAACTCAACGGCGTGAACGTTCATTCTGACAGCTATAACTCTGTGCTGGGTGAGGCCGGTACGCGCGTGGGTTATGACTTCGCTGTGGGCAACGCGAGCGTTAAACCTTATCTGAATCTGGCCGCACTGAACGAATTCTCTGATGGCAACAAAGTCCGTCTGGGTGATGAGTCTGTCAATGCCAGCATTGACGGTGCAGCATTCCGCGTGGGTGCAGGTGTACAGGCTGATATCACCAAAAACATGGGAGCATATGCAAGCCTTGACTACACCAAAGGTGACGACATTGAGAATCCGCTACAGGGTGTAGTTGGTATCAATGTGACCTGGTAAGAATAAAGCAGTCGGTTCCCCTGTCGACTGTTATACCCCCTGCAGGCAGCAGTATGCTGCCTGCAGGCTATAAATATCCAGTATTCATGATGCTGGCTTTTTGCTGATATTTAACCCGAACATTCCTGATACAGACTATTAATTCATTTATCTGCGGCAGATTTTATTTTCTGGATATATTATGAGTGAACAAATCAAACAGGATATCGATCTAATTGAGATTTTATTTTATCTGAAGAAAAAGATTCGTGTTATCCTTTTTATTATAGCTATCTGTATGGCAATGGTGCTGTTGTTTCTGTATATCAATAAAGATAATATAAAAGTGAGTTACAGCCTAAAAATAAACCAGACAACGCCAGGCATACTTGTTAACTGTGATAGCAATAATAACTTTGCCTGTCAGACCACAATGACTGAAGATGTTATTCAGCGAATTACTACATTTTTTCACACCAGCCCAGATGTCAAGAACAGAGAAATAAAGCTGGAATGGTCAGGAGATAAGAGAGATTTACCAACTGCTGAAGCGGAAATATCTCACGTGCAGGCGTCTATTATCAAATGGTATGCGTCAGAATACCATAATGGCAGGCAAGTTCTCGATGAGATACAAACGCCTTCAGCAATTAACAGTGAGCTTTATACAAAAATGATATACCTGACCAGGAACTGGTCATTGTATCCGAACGGTGATGGCTGTGTAACTATAAGCTCACCAGAAATAAAAAATAAATACCCTGCTGCCATTTGCCTGGCTCTGGGATTTTTTCTAAGCATTGTAATTTCTGTAATGTTTTGCCTTGTCAAAAAAATGGTAGATGAATACCAACAAAACTCTGGTCAGTAATAAACAGCATTCTGATAGAGAGTGCCTGTATAAAGCTGAAGTGACAATGACCGGGAAGGGAACCCGTTTTCAGGAATGGATGCCTGTCTTTTTCACTGTAAATATCCTGGCATTACTAATGCCAGGATATTTACAGAAGAGCAGCATAACCATGACGGAACGGGGTTAAGTCAGGTTGTCCTTAGCGCTATTCGCAACCTCGTGCCGCCTTCAGGTTTATGTCCAGACTTCATATCTCTCTCAGCAATCCTCAATAATCAGATACACCGCTTTCACCGGACCATGAACCCCGACGACTTTGATAAGCTCAATATCCGCCGTTGAACTAGGGCCGCTAATGATGTTAATGCAGGACGGCATGCGTTCACCGGCCTGCGCTTTCTGATGCAATTTTTCTGCGAGTTGCGCTACACGCGGCAGGATTGTGCTTTTACGCAGGATAAAAAGAGAAGATTCCGGGAGCAGGCTCAATGAACGCCCGCGCTCGGCGGCGGAAAAAAGAACCACGCCTCCCGATTCGGTTAAACCATATTCAGCATACACGACACCCACTTTAGCCTGCTCTGCCTGCGAGATATTCTTGGCACCTTTCGCCGGATCCCAAACAACGGCATTGCATTCCTGCTGCAAACGTTCGCTAATCCCTAATTCCTCCAGCCTCGTGTCACCGCTAATCACGACCGACTGATCTCCCAGCTCTTTACACAGACGTATTGCAGCTTCTGCCGCCTTCGCCTCGCTGGTCAGTTCACAGCGCGTCAACATAACATCGCTGGCAAACTGGATAAACGCGTCACAGCGCTGCTGTTGGTTAAGTTCGGTAAGCCGCTCGTTAGCATAGTTATTAAGCGGCGCATCTTCTGCTTGCGGTTCAAGTCGCAGCGGGCGACCCAGTGCCTGAGCAACGTTATTCAAAAATTCGCCTCGATTATCCATTCTTTTTCTCCTGCGCCTGATGTTTCTTAAACCAACTACGGAAACTCTCTCCGTCAGCTTCAGGAAGATCGCGTGCTTCCATCCAGTCGCTAATCGCGCCAAATTTGAGTGGTGTTTTGCCGCCATTGATAAACCAGCTTGCCGCATGAGCACCGGCCATCATCCCGACTTTCCACAATCCTGGATGACTATTGGCATAAGCGAACATTTTTATCGCCCGTTGCTCTGCTTTTGCGGTGATCCCTTTTTCAGCCATCACCCGACGATGACGCAAAATCAGTTTTGACAGCGGAATACGCACCGGACACACGCTGTCACAAGCAGTGCATAAAGAGCAGGCGTAGGGTAAATCTTTAAAATCTTTATAGCCGCCAAGTAGCGGAGAAATCACCGCACCAATTGGCCCTGGATAAATAGAGCCATATCCATGACCGCCAATATGGCGATATGCCGGACAAGTATTCATACAAGCCCCGCAGCGAATACAGCGCAGCACATCCCGAAATTCAGAGGCCAGCACCTCAGAACGCCCGTTATCGACAATAACCAGATGAAACTCTTCAGGACCATCAACGTGCCCCGCTTCGCGCGGTCCTGTCAGCCAGGTGTTGTATCCCGTCAAACGTGCACCAACGGCACTGCGCGCCAGCATGGTGATCAATACATCTACCTCGGCAAACGTGGGGGCAATACGCTCCATTCCCATCACTGCAATATGCGTTTTAGGCAGCGTGGTACACATTCGCGCATTACCTTCATTGGTCACCAGGCAAACCGAACCGGTCTCTGCCACCGCGAAATTACAGCCGGTAATACCTATTTCAGCACTGAGGAAATCTTCGCGGATTTTTTGCCGGATGAATAAGGTCATCGCTTCAGGCGTTTCCGGCCCCTCATAGCCCAGACGTTCGTGTAGCACTCGACGGATCTGATGGCGATCTTTATGAATTGCCGGGACCACAACATGAGATGGCGGATCTTGATCCAGCTGGAGAATATATTCACCCAGATCGGTTTCAATCACCTGAATGCCAGCATCCTGCAACACATGATTGACACCAATCTCTTCGGTCACCATCGATTTAGATTTCACCACCTTCCGGGCATTTTTGCGTTGGGCAACCTGTAAAATGTAGCGGGTAGCGTCTTCTTTGGTTCTTGCAAAATAGACGTGACCGCCGTTTTGCGTCACTTTTTCTGAGAGCTGGTACAGATAAGCGTCGAGATTACTCAGAACATGATCACGTATCTGGGCGGCCCGATCGCGCCACTCCTCCCAGTGCCCCAATTCATCGACCATTTTTTGCCGATTTGCCCCAATACGCTGCTGCGCGTTTGCCACCGCTTTGCGCATGATCGGATCTTCAATTTGCTGACGGATGCGTGTCTTAAAATCTGTATTACTGGTTTTGATCGACATCTTTATATCCTCAGCGGCTCATCAACACTTCAGCAATATGCATCACTTTGACTTTCTGCCCTTCCCGTTGTAATCGCCCACTGATGTTTAGCAGGCAACTCACGTCAGCACCAATTAAATACTCAGGGCGGACTTCCATCAGGTGCGCAACCTTTTCTTTCACCATCTCGCCGGATATTTCGGCCATTTTGACCGAGAACGTGCCGCCAAATCCGCAGCAGGTATCCTGTTCAGCAAAGGTCAACAGCTCCAGTCCACGCACATTTTTCAGCAGCGTAAGTGGCTCGTCCTTCACTCCCAGCTTACGGGCCAGGCTACAAGATGGGTGATACACCGCTCTCCCTTGCAAACTGGCACCTACATCGACTACCCCTAATTTATTAACAATAAAAGAGGTGAGATCCTGCATACGCGCGGCAACCTTTGCGGCACGTGATGCCCATTCAGGTTCATCCGCCAGATACGTCGGGTAACTTTTTACGGCATAGGTGCAAGAGCCAGCTGGTGAAATAATGGGATCGTCGTTATCCTCCAGTGCGGCGATCAGATTTTTCATCCCTGGAATCGCTTCTTTGATATAACCGCTATTGATCGCAGGCTGACCGCAGCATCCCTGTTTCTCCGGGAAATTTACGCGACAGCCGAGTTTTTCCAGTAGCAGCACGGAGTCTCGTGCCATTCTTGATTTCAGGGCGTCACCAATACAGGTGACAAAGAAATTGACATTCACAACTAATACTCCATTACTTCATGCCCATTTATGCCCGATGTTTCCCCCCACCGGGGGATCAATCATCAATAAATATGGCGTTCTTTTTTAATTGGCTAGCAACATACCACCCCTCATTTGTATGACAAATGATAATCTTTCATCCAAACTTCAAATGCAATAACTAATTTTATTTCTTTCGGCATCGCTCACATTTTATGGGGAAATCGACGATCATTTTTGGCATAAGAAATCCATTTAAAAATGGCTACATCCCTTATACCTATTCAGAGCTACTTATTCAGGGGTTATTGAGATATACACTGATGGTGTACAAAAAAATCACCGACAATAATCACGTATCAAGTAATAGTCGGGATTTTATTTAATTGAAGCAATTTAGTTTGCATTTTTATTTAAAAACTGAGCTAGAGTCCATCAGAAAAAAATATATAAAGCCCAAACCACCGTTGGAAATAGAAATAGTTGAAAGGCTTACAACTCCCGGAATGCGGATTATCTTTGCCCTGATTTCTGGCGGTTTTATTCAGGGTGCAAGCTGTCTGACCCTTTCCCGATATTCTCCCGGAGTACAACCAAACTCGCGGACAAACGCCTTGTGAAAAGATGATTCACTGGCATAGCCTACTGACTCAGCGATCACCACAACAGGGAGCATTTCCCGGGAAAACATCTGGGCCGCTATTTGTAGACGCAACTTTGTTAATACAGCCAGCGGCGTGGTTCCGGAAACATCACGGAAAAGCTGGGCAAAACTTGCCCGGGACATGTGGGCGATGCTGGCCAGCGATTCGACGGTCCAGGCGTGTCCTGGCATTTCCAACATTTGCTGTATTACCGCACCAAGACGTGGATGCAGAAGCAAACTGAGAATGTTTTTCTCAGTATTAACCTGTGCAATCCACTCACGCACCGCGAGGGTAAAGAATGTAGCGCAGATCTGGCTACACAGTGCATCCACTCCCGGCATTGCCAATCTGGATTCCTGTTGTAAAAACGGGATCGCCTCCCTCAGCCAGTTATATTCTACGCTGTGGTTAACCGGTGCTAAAAACAGCGTTTCCGGCAAAGACGTTAAAAAATAACGCGCCGAATGTTGCAGCCGAAGAGTGCCGCAGACAATACAGGTTGATTCATTATCGACATGACTCAGGCGATGGGCTGAATTTTGTGGTAGCAGGACCACATTTCCCGGGCGTAATGTAAAAATCTCCCCCGTCGGCATTTCCAGCTTCGCCGCTCCTTGCGTTAACGCATGCCAACGAATAACCGATAATTCCCCGGCACCATGTGGAAGCTGCCAGTCACTTCCTAACACGCAATTCTTATCGATCGTTCCTTGTGGAGCGTTAAGCATCAACAAACGGCTAAGGGCATCCATATCAGACTCCTGAGTGGTTTTTGATTACAAACACCAACAATCTTAGTAAATAACTAATCTAATACCATCAAATGGTTAATCATGATTTTTGTTTTGTGATTCTGATTAAGAAAAAGAAAATACCAGACGATAAGACAAAATATCAAGCGTTGTGAAGAAATGGTATTTGCTCTTTTGCGTCTATAGTCATGATGTCAAATGAACGCGTTTCGACAGGAAATCATCATGAATAAATATCAGGCAGTGATTATTGGTTTTGGCAAGGCTGGAAAAACATTAGCCGTCACGCTGGCAAAAGCAGGTTGGCGAGTGGCTCTCATCGAACAATCAAATGCAATGTATGGCGGGACCTGTATTAATATCGGCTGCATCCCAACCAAAACATTGGTTCATGACGCACAGCAGCACACAGATTTTGTCCGTGCCATACAGCGTAAAAATGAAGTGGTTAATTTTTTACGTAATAAGAATTTTCATAATCTTGCGGATATGCCCAATATCGACGTGATCGACGGCCAGGCGGAGTTTATCAATAATCATAGTCTGCGTGTTCATCGGCCTGAGGCAAATCTGGAAATTCATGGCGAGAAAATTTTTATTAATACCGGTGCACAAACCGTGGTTCCGCCAATTCCTGGAATTACCACCACGCCAGGAGTATATGACAGCACCGGATTACTTAATCTAAAAGAATTGCCTGGGCATTTAGGTATTTTGGGCGGCGGATATATTGGCGTTGAGTTCGCCTCTATGTTCGCTAATTTTGGCAGCAAGGTAACCATTTTAGAAGCAGCTTCGCTGTTTTTGCCTCGGGAAGATCGGGATATTGCTGATAATATCGCGACGATTTTACGCGATCAGGGCGTCGATATTATCCTCAATGCCCATGTGGAGCGAATCAGTCACCATGAAAATCAAGTGCAAGTGCATAGCGAGCACGCCCAACTGGCGGTGGATGCACTGTTAATAGCTTCCGGTCGTCAACCGGCTACCGCTTCGTTACATCCAGAAAATGCCGGTATCGCAGTAAACGAGCGCGGGGCAATTGTCGTTGACAAGCGATTACATACGACCGCAGACAATATTTGGGCGATGGGAGATGTTACCGGCGGGCTGCAATTTACTTACATATCACTGGATGATTACCGCATTGTACGTGATGAGTTACTGGGTGAAGGCAAACGTAGTACTGATGATCGGAAAAATGTGCCTTATTCCGTATTTATGACACCGCCCCTGTCCAGGGTTGGTATGACAGAAGAACAAGCCAGAGAGAGTGGTGCTGATATTCAGGTGGTGACATTGCCTGTAGCTGCAATTCCGCGCGCCAGAGTGATGAACGATACCCGTGGGGTATTAAAAGCGATTGTTGATAATAAAACCCAACGTATATTAGGGGCATCGCTGCTGTGTGTTGACTCCCACGAGATGATTAATATAGTAAAAATGGTGATGGATACCGGGCTGCCTTATAGCATATTACGCGATCAGATATTTACTCATCCGTCGATGAGCGAATCACTCAATGATCTATTTTCATTAGTCAAATAAACTCAAAATCAGACGCCAGAACAAATATTCTGGCGTCTCAGAGAAAAGAATCTTATTAATTCCCTGTTACTCTATAACTTCTTAATCACTTCATTGATGGTATTTTATATGTTTAAAAAATCCGTTTTATTTGCAACACTATTATCTGGCGTTATGGCATTTTCCACCAATGCAGATGATAAAATAATTCTGAAACATATCAGCGTCTCGTCAGTATCAGCATCACCGACAGTTCTGGAGGATGCCATTGCTGATATAGCCAGAAAATATAATGCTTCATCCTGGAAAGTCACATCGATGCGAATTGATAATAATTCAACCGCAACAGCAGTATTGTATAAATAAGGATGTTCACAATGGAAAAATACCTGCACCTGTTAAGTCGGGGAGATAAAATTGGCCTGACATTGATTCGTCTGAGTATTGCAATTGTTTTTATGTGGATTGGGTTATTAAAGTTTGTCCCTTACGAGGCAGACAGCATTACACCATTCGTCGCAAACAGTCCACTAATGTCGTTCTTTTATGAACACCCGGAAGACTATAAACAGTATCTGACTCACGAAGGCGAATACAAACCAGAAGCAAGGGCATGGCAATCGGCCAATAATACCTATGGTTTTTCCAACGGTCTTGGCGTCGTGGAGGTGATTATTGCTCTGCTGGTTTTGGCTAATCCTGTCAATCGCTGGTTAGGTTTATTGGGAGGGCTGATGGCATTTACCACACCGTTGGTAACACTCTCATTTTTAATCACCACCCCGGAGGCATGGGTACCCGCATTGGGTGACGCTCATCATGGTTTCCCTTATTTATCCGGTGCTGGTCGCCTGGTATTGAAAGATACTCTGATGCTGGCAGGTGCAGTCATGATAATGGCAGATTCGGCGCGGGAAATTCTTAAACAACGCAGTAATGAATCCAGTTCAACGTTAAAAACTGAATATTGATAATCCGAACACTGTCTGTTGTTCACTTTTTCAGGCGTCAGGCCCCCTTTCTGATGATGAAGCCTGACGCCATATTACCGGAGATATGACAGAGTGAAGATCAATATCACTCCCTGTTAAAAGGTTTTTGTCGTCTTAGGTAAAATACATGATTAATATCAATCATGTATTTTTACAGCAAGACAACCACGAACAAATTCAGGATTAAAATGTTTTACCGACTCCCCAACATAACCCAAATCAAGCGAACTAATTTGTGCCATTTCTTTATCTGTCAGTGAGAAATCGATTTTTGATGGGCATCTGCAATACTCTGAAGCAGACTATACGGAAAATTCCACTGTCAGTCCCTCCATTAGGCATGAACAATGAGTCTACGTTAAAACGTAACCTCAAAGTAGTATGTGGATTTTGATATCACTTATGCAAAAAATTCATTAATAATGTAGGACTGAAACCTCTCTATTTTCGGGGACAACGAAGCAGACGCTACCAGTGCTTTTGCCTTCGCCCTTGCTATTTTTGATACACTTAGGGCCCAGGGTATAACGAAAATGTGCGATATGACAAAGAATTAACGGAGAATGAGATGATCAGGCAGAAGATTCTACAGCAGCTCCTGGAGTGGATTGAGTGCAATCTTGAGCACCCTATTTCAATCGAAGATATCGCACAGAAATCTGGCTACAGCAGACGCAACATCCAGCTTCTGTTCCGAAATTTCATGCATGTGCCTTTGGGAGAATACATTCGCAAACGAAGGCTTTGCCGTGCCGCTATTCTTGTCCGGCTCACCGCGAAATCTATGCTTGATATTGCACTCTCTTTGCATTTTGATTCACAGCAGTCATTCAGCCGCGAATTTAAAAAGTTATTCGGCTGCTCTCCCCGTGAATACCGCCACCGTGATTATTGGGATCTCGCAAATATCTTCCCTTCTTTTTTAATACGTCAACAGCAAAAGACGGAGTGTAGATTAGTCAACTTTCCTGAGACACCTATTTTTGGCAACTCATTTAAATATGACATTGAAGTGTCGAATAAATCACCGGATGAAGAAGTCAAACTGCGACGTCATCATTTAGCCAGATGTATGAATAATTTTAAGACGGATATCTATTTCGTCTCCACGTTTGAACCGTCAACAAAATCGGTCGATTTGCTCACGGTTGAAACTTTTGCTGGTACGGTATGTGAATATGCTGACATGCCAAAAGAGTGGACAACGACCCGAGGACTTTATGCCTCTTTCCGTTATGAAGGAAACTGGGAAAATTATCCTGACTGGGTGCGTAACATCTATCTGATAGAGTTGCCTGCCAGGGGGTTAGCCAGAGTGAACGGCAGCGATATTGAGCGCTTTTATTACAATGAAGATTTCGTAGAAAAGGATGGCAATGATGTTGTTTGCGAAATTTTTATTCCCGTTCGTCCGATTTAGCTGTCGCTATGTCTAAATGAATTTATAACGAGACTACTGTCAGGAAATTCAATAAATAATGGCGTTGAAGATGTCAACGCCATTATTGTTTATTAGAATGTTACTTTCATACTCTTAATATTATTTCATCGCCTCCTCGCCCGTTGCCGTATTGGCATCCACCGCGGTAATGGTCACCGTCACTGGCTTCATTTCGTACCCGCCATAGGTCAGGGCGTTAAATGTGAATGTATAGACACCAGGCTTGCTGGTACTAAATGTACGCGTGATTTTTCCGCTCACGAAATGGTCATTTTTCGACGGCAGGAACTGATAATCCTCCTCCGTCACCCCTTCCGGCGTCTGAATGTCGACCCACATATTCCCGCCAACGGGGTTATTTGCCGACATCAGGGTCACCTCCAGCTTCGCAGTCGATTTCCCATCCGCCACCAGAGATTGCATATCAGATGATGCGGTGAGCACCGCGTTTTTATCATCCGCGACGAATTTAGATTCGGCAGTTTTCGTTGATACCTGACCGTTGGTCTGACTCACTTGCGCCGTGAGTTTATATGTCGCCGCAACAGTAGTGGTGGCGGTGAAAATAGCCTGCCCTTGCTCATTCGTTGTCGCAGTGCCATTAGGTTCCAGGTTTAACGAAGCCGGGCTGGCAGTCAGCGTCACTTCGCTATCTTTCACCAAATTGTTATTGGCATCAGTCACCGTAACTTTATACGTTTGTTTGGCTTTGCCGTCCGCCAGCGCATAGTTGCCCATCACCTCAATACCGGAGACGGTTGCGGTAGCCTTATCGGCTACAAACGTTATAGTCTGCGTATTCGAAGGCTGGCTATTCCCTGCCGATGCCGTGATCTCATACGTTCCGGCAGTCACTGAAACCACCTGCAACTCGGCTTTCCCCTCATCGTTGGCTTTCACCCAGACATTATCGCCTGTAAGCGGCTTGACACCCCGGGGCAGATTAAAGGTCACCAGGCTCCCTGGAACAGGGTTACCATTTTTATCCTCAACGGTCGCCGTCAGCGTAAAGGCATCTTTGCCGTTTGCTACTTTTTGAACGGCGGTGTCTACCTGCAGGTTTGCCTGACCGGTGCTGGCATCCGCGTTGAATTTCACCGTGACCGTCTTCTGAGAGTTTTTCACCGCGGCCGCGATTTCAAGTTCCCCTGCAACGGTTGATATCAACTCAATATCCGATTTACCTGCCGCATTGGTTGTTACTGTATTCCCCGTCTTGCTGGTCACACCCTGCGGTAAATTCAGCGTAACTTCTTGCCCCTGCAACGGGTTACCATAGGTGTCCACAACGGTCAGGGTTACCTGGTTAGTCGATTGTCCATTAGCCAGCTGGTTATCAACCTTCACTGTCATATCACCAATCTCAGCCTTAGATGCGTCACCTGCAACATTCAGCACCAGTGGCTGAGCAACGGCATTTTGGCCGTTCACTCGCGGCATCACAGACAACTGACCCGCGGCAGATCCCAGCGTTAAGGTCGACACGTAGACCCCATTACCTTTCTCTGTCCAGTTTCCTGCTGAAGGACGCTCACTCCCCGTGTTGGCGGCACCGCTAAACACTGGTGCATCTGGCTTCATCCCGGTGACCGGGTTCCCGTACGCATCCTTCACGGTGAAGGTGAGTTTCGTCGTCGTTTTGACGGTCGGAGCCTTATTGTCAGCAACAAGCGTAGAGTTCGCTGATGACATCTCCCCCGCAATGACAGTCAACTGCGCGGCTTCGGTGGCTGCTGGCTGGCCGTTGAATAGCGGCATGACGAGAAGCTCACCCGTCTTTCCACCTGTTGTCAGCGTAGCGACATAGGAACCATCACCTTTTTCGGTCCAACCAGAAACAGTCGCCCCTTCAGACGCAGCACCCGTCAGGCTTGCCGACAGGGAAAGACCACTGATAGCGTTGCCATGTGCATCTTTTGCAATAAGCGTCACGGTTGTGCTTTCGCCTGCTTTTACGCGATCTGCGGCTACAGACACTGTCGACTGGCCTGAAGATAACGCATCAGCCACCACGGTTACTTTAGCCGCATTCGCTGCCGCATCCTGTCCATTTAGCTTCGGCATAACCTCTAATTCACCCGCCGTAGTGCCGAGAGAAATCTGCGCAGTCCAGGTCCCGTCGCCATTATCCGTCCAGCCTGATGCCGTAGAACCTACAGCAGCTGCGCCCGATAATGACGGTGCATCCGGATTGAGACCAGTTACAGGGTTGTCATTAGCATCTTTTGCCGTCCAGATTGCCGTAACTGTACCGCCAACCACCGGTTTATCAGGATTCAGGGTGATGGACGAATGTGCTGCATCAAGCGGCCCGGCAACAAACTTCAGCGTTTGTTGTAATGTGCCCAGCTGATACTGCTCGCTGAAAGCACGCACAACAACGTTTCCGGCACGGGTCGAAGAAACCGTGGCGCTGTAAACGCCTGGTTTTATTTCCGAAATGGCACCAACGGTTACACCATTAGTGTCTTGCGGAACAAATCGCAAGCGGCTGGCTTCTCCCGTCACCGGATTACCCTCGGAGTCCACCGCAGTCAACGTCAACGTATAGGCTTGCTGACCATCAGCAACCACGTCACCTGACGGCTCGTTAGCGCTCAGGGTGGAGTTTGCCACATCCATCATCGTGGCCCGCAGTTCTGCAGTGACGGTTTTGCTCATGCCATCAACGCTAACAGTAATCGTTGCCTCACCTGACTGCGTTCCGGTAGTAAAGACAGACTGATACACCCCGGCTTCAGTTTCGGTGAACTCACCCAGTGTTGGCTTTGCCTGTGATTTAGTGGCCTTCAGGGTACGAGTCACAATATTTCCAGCCGGTTTGAAAGTTAGTTCAGTCTTGATCTGATCTTTCATGCCCGTGACTGGCTGGCCCTCGGCGTCGCGCAGAGACAGCACCAGCGGTCTTTGCTCATTACCGTTAGCAAGCATTTGAATACGGCTCTGACCGTCAAGCGTTAACGCCGTGCGATCGGCGCTCATACCAGCTCCGGTAATGACCACCTCTGTCTGCACGCGTTTTGAGGTATTGCCTTTGTTATCGTAGGCAACCGCAGAAATCGCATAATAATTGTCTTTGCCTGGACGATAAGCCGGGAGCGTTACTTGCCACTGACTACCCTGACCGGTAATTTTGCCACCTTCAGCCAGTAATGACGGCGCTTCCCACTGCACATTTTTCAGTCCGTGAGTTGCTTTGCTGACCACAAGCCCGAGGGAAAGTGTCTGACCGCCCTTGCCTTCAATACGCTCAGGCAGAGCAATACGGATCACTTCAGATTTGCGGTACTCAAGAACGATGTTGTTATTACGCTCAACCAGGTCATAGCGGCTGCCTGCCAGCATGCGACGCTCGCGAATGCTGTCTGTATCGAGTTGTTTCTCCAGAGGTTCGCCAATCCGGTAGTTAACTTCCAGGCCAAAGCGAGTGTCATTCTCACCGCTCTTGCCCTGCTTATGCCCGGCGCTCAGTGTCAGAAGAGGCACTGGCGTATAGGTCACCTCGGCAGAAATAGCATGCGGGTCTTTCTGGCGCTTATCTTTACCAAACAGCCCGACTTCATCGCCATAATACTGTTCATACATCAGGCTTGCGCCAAGCTGCGGCCAGGCAGGTAAATAGCCCTCTGCGCGGATATCCCAACCATTCGCCGGGCGTTCCTGATAATCCTCAATATCCGGCGATTTTTTCCAGCCAGAAGCCCGAATATAACCATTGGCGCTCAGTTTCAGATAATCGCGCCAGTATTCCGCACCAACACCAATGCGGGTATGACTACGGGATAAATCATGATCGATAAAAGTATTCACCCCCGCCATCCAGTCATTTCCTGAAAAATGACGCCAGCCAAAACCAATATTTGACTGAGTACGATCGTCTGTACGATGTATTGCCCCCTGAGTGAACAACATATTTGTCGGCGTATCATAAATCGGATAAAGCATTTCCAGCGAAGAGTCCTTCAGCGAGAAATCTTTATCGACATTCAGTTTGACGCGCGCAGTACCGTATTTCCCGAGCCACTCCTGTATTTCCTGGTTAGCTTTAGCGGTGGCCATTCCGGTAATAAAATTACGTGTCGCATCGCTATCTGGCTGACTGCTTAAAAATGTCCCGGCATTTGCGGCAAACGACGCGACATTTTTCTCCACATTATTATCAGCAGTTACCGTGGTATTTTCCATGCTCAACCGTGGCTGAACCGCATGCTGCGCATGTGCCGCCATTACTGGGGTAAAGGTGACAGCGAGTGGAAAAAGAACCTGAACAGAGATATTTGCCCACGCCACGCAGCGGGCCAGAACTGAATAACGAAATAGTGGTTGTTTATGACCTGTTTTATAACGTGACATTGAGATAATTTCCTGATGAACGAATTAACGAACATAGGCAGACACAAATAATGGCGTCTGCTTGTCAGAAAAACCGGGGATTTCCCGGTTTCCTTTTCCGCAGAAAAGGAAATACCTTTATGTAAGAAAGTACACCGCCACCTAATATATCCAGTGCCTGTAGCCACTCATCAGGTGGTTGGGCGCGGGATTATATTTTTATTTATGGGTAAAAATTTAGCTTTTTGTGCAAGTCATTAAATAGATACCTAAGTTATATTTCTTACTCTGCGGACAGTGAATAATTCATTATTCAGAGTGAATAATAATGACCTGTCTTTAATTTACCACGATTGGCAATACATCGAAGTAGGTATATACGCCAGGATAAACCAATATATTTTTTATGGATATTCATTTTCATTCATCAGACTGTAAATTGCGGAGATATCGAACTTGCACTACCCATCGCAACACTCAAACAGATTTATGAATTTCGTTCATAACCCCTGACAAATCCTGCCGTCTAATCGAGCTTTTCCCTTTACGTTATGCTTCTCATGAACGATAACACAACTTGTTCATGAATTAACCATTCCGGATAAACTATGGGATCAAATTCAGGCATCGAAAGGAACTGACTGGTTTCCGTTAATGAATTAAATATCTATTACTCTCCCGAGAGTAAAACTATCAAACCAATGAGTAACCGATACAGCCTCGCAAATTCTTTCAGATAATTAACCCGTCACTGCGGCACGTTCTCTCATAAGGCGTGCCTGCAGTGTAATCCAGTATGTATCCGGCATAGTTGACGGTTTAATAGAGCTCAATTCCTCGCCCAGGTTACCAACAACGATATCTTGTATAACACCCCAGGAGATACGACATTATGATGAGATGCGATATGCTCCTCAGCGCCAATCAACGCCAGGACTGAGCCAGTCTTGAGATCAGACTCATTCCCGGAACTGACTTCAGGCGACATATATCAATGACGTTGGTGCAATAAAAGATAGCCGATGTAATACATCTATTCAAATTTGTGATACATGTCAAAAAATTGGTTGACCAAACTCGTTATTTATATAAGGGCACTTACGAAGTGCGCTCTTTTTTAAAGCGAGGAAGTACCAATGAAAGAGAATAAAGTACAACAAATCAGTCATAAACTGATTAATATCGTTGTTTTTGTCGCAATTGTAGAATACGCCTATTTATTTCTCCATTTCTATTAATAACGGCAATAAACTGTTCACTTCAGTGATATTTAAAATATGCATCCTCTCCCTTTTTGTAAGTAATTATTATATCCGTGGGAGAGGAATACACGCTGTCAGGTAATCAATCATACTGCGATAAATCATCGGCCAGTAAAGTGGAGATAACCTCCATTCTCGAAAAATCCATACTCTCAGCGAAACTATCATCAATCACTCATCCAGGCGTTTATGGGAGCGTCGCCAATGGCTGTTAACAATGCCAGACTTCCCCGTTGAGGAAATTCCACATACCACTAATGGTCACAGGGATTGGGTGTTGAAATGATCCGGATGAGCATGTATCTTTATGGTTATGTTATAACATAACAGGTAAAAATGATGAAGCCCAATATCCATCCTGAGTATCGTACTGTGGTGTTCCACGACACCAGTGTTGATGAGTACTTTAAAATCGGCTCGACTATCAAAACAGACCGTGAGATTGAGCTGGATGGCGTAACGTATCCGTACGTAACAATTGATGTCTCTTCGAAATCGCACCCGTTCTATACAGGGAAGCTGAGAACAGTGACATCAGAAGGAAATGTTGCACGGTTCACCCAACGTTTTGGTCGTTTTGTTAGCACGAAAAAGGGGGCGTGATGAAAGTTCTTAACTCTCTTCGTACCGCAAAAGAACGCCATCCAGACTGTCAGATTGTGAAGCGAAAAGGACGGCTATATGTGATTTGTAAATCTAATCCACGTTTTAAGGCCGTTCAGGGTCGTAAGAAAAAACGTTGATTCAAAATTCGACGGATTAACGATATTTGTCTGATTAATAATCAGATCGGTTTAATGTTGGTGTGTTTATAACACCAACATTAATTTCCCTGGGGATATATTCTTCCTGTTCATTTGAGGCCAACTGCCTGACGTTTCTCTCCGAATATTCCATTATCTTAATGTTGACTTGTTGACCAGCTTCGCCCCTGTATGCTGGCATCAACTCTCTTTTAGACTGAACACACCACTCAGTCTCCTCCCTTTGCGGCGCAGCCTGCATTTTCACTCAAACTGTTAAGATGATAAATGTGGTAAATCTGTTGGTACTGACATAAAAACGTTTACGCCACAGGAACAGTCTGATCCACCGGTAACCCCGTCGCCGACGTTCGAGTGCCAGTTAGAGTAACGCGCACAGATAACTGCACTCAGTGCCCTGACAAAGAGGCCATCGTTCCTGTGACAGCTGGCAGCCTTCGTTTAACTTCACTTAATCTGGCTCTTGGGGGCTTACCGAACAGATGACGTACATACGCCCGTTCAATTTTCCATCACTTATTGTAATGAACACCTATAACCATTTTGTGCGGCATGTTAATCCATTAAAATTTCTTACTGATTGGCAAATCATCTTCAATGACAGCTCATTATAGTTTTATATTCTATCCCTTACCCTTAAAACTTGTTTTTTTACTAGTCCATCACACAGCGCATTAAGACTATTCCTAACACTTCAGGGCAAAGTTCCTGACCAATATAAAATGCAAGTAAGAAATGAACGTTATATTGCAAATAACCTTATGAAACTAAATGTCTTTTTCTTCTTATCAAAAAAGCAATATTTTCAGTTTTTCTAAATATTGACTTAACCATTGAATTCCTTTTCCGTTCACATATTGACACTCATCGGGAAAAAAACATAAATTTAAGCCCAATCGAAAATAATTAAACTTAATCTCGTTTAACCTTTATTGATATGTACTACGTATCTTATTTACTTCCGGTTTACTAAGGAAACTGAATGCACCTGTAAAAATTACAGGTTTGGAAAGTAGTGACATGGCAAAGTGATTACAGCAGGGACTATGAGGTTAAAAACCATATGGAATGTCAAAACCGTTCTGATAAATACATCTGGTCTCCCCATGACGCCTACTTCTATAAAGGACTATCTGAACTGATTGTGGATATCGACAGATTAATTTATCTATCGTTGGAGAAAATTAGAAAAGATTTCGTGTTTATCAATCTCAATACGGATTCTTTATCTGAATTTATAAACCGTGATAATGAATGGTTATCCGCGGTAAAGGGGAAACAGGTCGTATTGATTGCGGCCAGAAAGTCAGAAGCCTTAGCAAATTATTGGTATTACAACAGCAATATTAGGGGCGTGGTATACGCTGGACTGAGTCGTGATATTAGAAAAGAACTGGCCTATGTGATTAATGGCAGGTTCCTGAGAAAAGATATTAAGAAAGATAAAATCACTGACCGGGAAATGGAAATTATCCGCATGACGGCCCAGGGAATGCAACCTAAATCGATTGCCAGAATTGAAAATTGTAGTGTGAAGACAGTGTATACCCATCGGCGTAATGCTGAGGCCAAGCTGTACTCAAAAATATATAAGTTGATTCAGTAAACTCCAGGCAAGTTAGTTTTAAAAAATGACTCACTGGGACATCACGTCCTCAATTCAACTCGGGAAGAAATGCAATGAAAAAAAAGGTTCTGGCAATAGCTCTGGTAACGGTGTTTACCGGCATGGGTGTGGCGCAGGCTGCTGACGTAACAGCTCAGGCTGTAGCGACCTGGTCGGCAACAGCCAAAAAAGACACCACCAGTAAGCTGGTTGTGACGCCACTCGGTAGCCTGGCGTTCCAGTATGCCGAAGGCATTAAAGGTTTTAACTCACAGAAAGGTCTATTTGACGTGGCTATCGAAGGTGACTCAACGGCTACCGCCTTTAAACTGACCTCACGTCTTATCACCAACACATTAACCCAGTTGGATACCTCAGGTTCCACACTGAATGTGGGCGTGGATTATAACGGCGCGGCAGTCGAAAAAACTGGCGATACCGTGATGATCGATACCGCCAACGGCGTACTGGGCGGCAACCTTAGCCCGCTGGCTAACGGTTACAATGCCAGCAATCGTACCACCGCACAGGATGGTTTCACCTTCACCATCATCAGCGGCACCACCAATGGTACCACCGCAGTAACCGACTACAGCACTCTACCGGAAGGCATCTGGAGCGGCGACGTTAGCGTACAGTTCGACGCGACCTGGACCAGTTAATCTCTCTGATGTACCAGCAGGGGTAGCCCCCCTGCTTTATTCCTGGACGGAATTGTTATGAAAAAGCACCTTCTGCCTCTCGCTCTGCTGTTTTCCGGAATATCTCCGGCCCAGGCGCTGGATGTCGGCGATATATCATCGTTTATGAACAGTGACAGCAGCACGCTGAGCAAAACGATCAAAAACAGTACCGACAGTGGTCGCCTTATCAATATCCGTCTCGAACGGCTCTCTTCACCGCTTGACGACGGGCAGGTTATCGCAATGGACAAGCCGGATGAGTTGCTACTCACTCCCGCCAGCTTGCTGCTACCCGCCCAAGCCAGCGAAGTGATCCGCTTCTTCTATAAGGGACCCGCAGATGAAAAAGAGCGCTACTACCGCATTGTCTGGTTTGATCAGGCCCTCAGTGATGCGCAGCGCGATAATGCCAACCGCAGCGCTGTGGCCACTGCTTCCGCCCGCATCGGCACCATTCTGGTCGTCGCACCCCGCCAGGCAAACTACCACTTTCAGTACGCCAACGGCTCCCTGACAAATACAGGAAATGCGACGCTGCGGATCCTCGCCTACGGCCCCTGCCTGAAAGCCGCCAATGGTAAAGAGTGTAAAGAGAATTACTACCTGATGCCGGGCAAGTCGCGTCGTTTTACCCGCGTGGACACGGCGGATAACAAAGGACGGGTTGCACTTTGGCAGGGTGATAAGTTCATTCCCGTGAAATAGATAGCTGTGCAGATGGATAACGACAATGCCTTTACGACGGTTCTCCCCAGGACTGAAAGCCCAGTTTGCCTTCGGCATGGTCTTTTTGTTCGTTCAGCCCGATGCCAGCGCTGCTGACATAAGTGCGCAGCAAATAGGTGGGGTGATTATTCCGCAGGCCTTCAGTCAGGCGCTCCAGGACGGCATGAGCGTCCCGCTTTATATTCATCTCGCCGGTAGCCAGGGTCGCCAGGACGATCAGCGAATCGGCAGCGCTTTTATCTGGTTGGATGATGGACAGCTACGCATCCGGAAAATACAGCTGGAAGAGAGTGAAGATAACGCCAGTGTCAGCGAACAAACTCGACAGCAGCTGATGGCTCTGGCGAACGCCCCGTTCAATGAGGCCCTTACCATCCCCCTGACTGACAACGCGCAGCTGGATCTCAGCTTGCGCCAACTGCTGCTGCAGCTGGTGGTCAAGCGCGAAGCGCTGGGCACTGTACTACGCTCACGTAGCGAAGACATCGGGCAGTCCAGTGTTAACACCCTCAGCAGTAATCTGAGCTATAACTTCGGCATCTATAACAACCAGTTGCGTAACGGCGGGAGCAACACATCCAGCTATCTGTCGCTGAATAACGTTACTGCACTGCGCGAACATCATGTGGTGCTCGACGGCTCGCTGTACGGGATCGGTAGCGGTCAACAGGACAGTGAATTATATAAAGCGATGTATGAACGCGATTTTGCCGGTCACCGATTTGCCGGTGGAATGCTCGACACCTGGAACTTGCAGTCCTTAGGGCCGATGACCGCCATTTCAGCAGGGAAGATTTACGGCCTTTCCTGGGGAAACCAGGCCAGCTCCACCATCTTCGACAGCAGCCAGTCAGCCACGCCAGTGATCGCCTTTTTACCGGCGGCGGGTGAAGTACATCTCACCCGTGATGGGCGGCTACTAAGCGTTCAGAACTTCACTATGGGCAATCATGAAGTGGATACCCGGGGTCTACCGTACGGTATTTACGATGTGGAAGTTGAGGTGATCGTTAACGGTCGCGTGATCAGCAAACGCACTCAACGGGTCAATAAGCTGTTTAGCCGGGGGCGCGGCGTCGGTGCACCACTGGCGTGGCAGGTATGGGGCGGTAGCTTTCATATGGATCGCTGGTCGGAAAACGGGAAAAAGACGCGACCAGCTAAGGAGAGCTGGCTAGCAGGTGCCTCGACCTCCGGCTCATTGAGTACGCTTAGCTGGGCGGCAACGGGATATGGATACGATAATCAGGCGGTGGGTGAAACCCGTCTGACGCTGCCGCTTGGGGGAGCGATCAACGTTAACCTGCAAAATATGCTGGCCAGTGACAGCTCATGGAACAACATCGCCAGCATCAGCGCCACTCTACCGGGAGGCTTTAGTTCGCTGTGGGTTAACCAGGAAAAAACCCGCATTGGCAATCAATTGCGACGTAGCGATGCCGACAACCGTGCAATCGGCGGCACACTCAACCTGAACTCACTGTGGTCGAAGCTGGGCACATTCAGCATCAGCTACAATGATGACCGCCGTTACAACAGCCATTATTACACGGCAGATTACTATCAAAATGTCTACAGCGGTCCCTTTGGTTCGCTTGGCCTGCGGGCCGGTATTCAGCGCTATAACAACGGCGACAGCAACGCCAATACAGGGAAATATATCGCTCTCGATCTCTCGCTACCACTGGGCAACTGGTTTAGCGCAGGGATGACTCATCAAAACGGCTACACCATGGCAAACCTGTCAGCACGCAAGCAGTTTGATGAAGGGACCATTCGCACTGTTGGTGCCAATCTGTCACGAGCCATCTCCGGCGATACCGGTGGTGACAAAACTCTCAGTGGTGGGGCGTATGCACAGTTCGACGCTCGCTACGCCAGCGGAACGCTGAACGTCAATAGCGCGGCGGACGGCTACGTCAATACCAATTTAACCGCCAATGGCAGCGTCGGCTGGCAGGGTAAAAACATTGCTGCCAGCGGGCGGACTGATGGCAACGCTGGGGTGATATTCAACACCGGGCTGGAGGACGACGGTCAGATCAGCGCCAAAATCAACGGGCGGATTTTCCCGCTTAACGGCAAGCGTAACTATCTCCCGCTATCTCCCTATGGAAGATATGAGGTGGAGTTACAGAACAGCAAAAACTCACTCGACAGTTACGATATCGTCAGCGGCCGCAAAAGCCATCTGACTCTCTATCCAGGCAATGTCGCTGTCATTGAGCCAGAGGTGAAGCAGATGGTTACCGTCTCCGGCCGTATCCGTGCGGAAGACGGCACACTGCTGGCTAACGCACGGATTAACAACCATATCGGCCGAACCCGAACCGATGAAAACGGCGAGTTTGTCATGGATGTGGACAAGAAATACCCCACTATCGATTTTCGCTACAGTGGCAATAAAACCTGCGAAGTGGCACTGGAACTCAACCAGGCGCGCGGTGCCGTCTGGGTCGGTGATGTGGTCTGCAGCGGCCTCTCATCGTGGGCAGCCGTGAAGCAGACAGGAGAAGAGAATGAGAGTTAACCTACTGATAGCGATGATAATCTTCGCGCTAATCTGGCCAGCAACCGCGCTCAGAGCGGCAGTGAGCAAAACAACCTGGGCGGATGCACCGGCAAGCGAGTTTGTGTTTGTCGAAAACAACTCAGACGACAACTTTTTCGTCACTCCTGGCGGGGCGCTGGATCCGCGCCTGACCGGTGCCAACCGCTGGACCGGCTTAAAATACACTGGCTCAGGAACCATTTATCAGCAAAGCCTCGGCTACATTGATAACGGTTACAACACCGGCCTCTATACCAACTGGAAGTTTGATATGTGGCTGGAAAATTCGCCGGTTTCATCTCCTTTAACTGGCTTACGCTGCATCAACTGGTACGCAGGGTGTAATATGACCACCAGTCTTATCCTGCCGCAAACCACCGACGCCAGTGGATTTTATGGCGCGACGGTGACCAGTGGCGGCGCGAAGTGGATGCACGGCATGTTGTCAGACGCGTTTTACCAGTATATGCAACAAATGCCCGTCGGCAGCAGCTTTACAATGACCATCAATACCTGTCAGACCTCTGTGAACTATGACGCCAGCAGCGGCGCGCGTTGTAAGGATCAGGCCTCCGGAAACTGGTATGTTCGCAATGTCACCCATACGAAAGCAGCAAATCTGCGGTTAATAAATACCCACTCGCTGGCGGAGGTATTTATCAACAGCGACGGAGTACCGACTCTGGGCGAAGGGAACGCCGACTGCCGGACGCAAACCATCGGCAGCCTTTCAGGATTAAGTTGTAAGATGGTCAACTACACCCTGCAAACAAACGGACTCAGCAACATCTCAATCCATATATTCCCGGCGATCGCCAACTCGTCATTAGCCTCGGCCGTCGGGGCGTACGATATGCAGTTCAGTCTGAATGGCAGTTCATGGAGACCAGTGAGCAATACCGCCTATTACTACACCTTCAACGAGATGAAGAGCGCAGACTCGATCTATGTTTTCTTCTCGAGCAACTTCTTTAAGCAGATGGTGAACCTGGGAATCAGCGATATCAACACCAAAGATCTATTCAACTTTCGCTTTCAGAACACTACATCACCGGAGTCTGGCTGGTATGAATTTTCTACCTCCAACACGCTACTTATCAAACCCCGTGATTTCAGCATCAGTATTATCTCCGATGAATATACTCAGACACCGTCGCGGGAGGGATATGTCGGCAGCGGTGAGTCGGCACTCGATTTCGGCTATATCGTAACCACCAGCGGTAAAACAGCTGCCGACGAAGTGCTGATCAAGGTGACCGGACCCGCGCAGGTGATTGGCGGGCGCTCCTATTGTGTCTTCAGCTCCGATGACGGTAAGGCGAAAGTACCGTTCCCGGCGACACTTTCCTTTATTACCCGCAACGGAGCTACAAAAACCTACGATGCCGGGTGCGATGATAGCTGGCGGGATATGACCGATGCGCTGTGGCTGACCACACCGTGGACTGATATCTCTGGCGAAGTGGGGCAGATGGATAAGACCACAGTCAAATTTTCGATTCCAATGGATAACGCCATTTCGCTGCGTACGGTAGATGATAACGGCTGGTTTGGCGAAGTCAGCGCTTCAGGAGAAATTCATGTTCAGGCGACGTGGCGTAACATTAACTAAGGCCCTGCTGACAGCGGTCTGTATGCTGGCGGCACCTTTGACACAGGCGATTTCGGTCGGCAATCTGACATTTTCGCTGCCGTCCGAGACTGACTTTGTCAGCAAACGTGTAGTGAATAACAACAAAAGCGCACGGATATACCGTATTGCCATCAGTGCTATTGATAGCCCGGGCAGCAGTGAATTGCGCACCCGACCGGTGGATGGTGAACTGCTTTTCGCCCCCCGCCAGCTGGCGTTGCAGGCTGGTGAGAGCGAGTATTTTAAATTTTACTATCATGGTCCACAGGATAACCGCGAGCGCTACTACCGGGTCTCATTTCGCGAGGTCCCCACTCGTAACCTGACAAAACGCAGCCCTACCGGCGGTGAGGTCAGCACGGAGCCGGTGGTGGTGATGGATACCATTCTGGTAGTACGACCACGTCAGGTTCAGTTTAAATGGTCCTTCGATCAGGTGACCGGAACGGTAAGTAACACCGGCAACACGTGGTTTAAGCTACTGATTAAACCAGGATGTGATTCGACCGAAGAGGAAGGCGATGCCTGGTATCTACGTCCGGGAGACGTGGTTCATCAGCCTGAGTTACGTCAGCCGGGGAATCACTATCTGGTCTATAACGACAAATTCATTAAGATTAGCGATTCCTGTCCGGCTAAGCCCCCTTCGGCGGACTGATACTTATCCATCGGTCGAGGGAAGAATTCCACCTCAGAGACTCAAAAATCGTTTAAATGATGTGGAAGCGATCGTCAATATCACCTGTAACGATGGGCTTTCCCATATGCACACCATAGTGTTCAGGAGACATGGAAAGGTATCAGGCTGCCTGCTAACGAGTGGTTTATTCACGAATTAGTACGTAAAATCGGTAACGGCTGGAAATCATTCAATACTCACACTATCGAAAGTACACCAGCCAACCGCGGTACGTTCTTACATACGATGTACCGCTGTTCTCTTTACGATTTATAGCTGTACTGGTGAATTATGAGCAATCTGAATCCATGCATGACGTGTGGTGCCTGTTGTGCATTTTTCCGCGTCTCTTTTTACTGGGCCGAAGCCGACGATGCTGGCGGCACTATTCCCGCCAGGCTCACTGAACAAATATCCCCTTTTCACCGATGCATGAGCGGTACCAATCAGAAAAACCCCCGATGTATTGCCCTTGCAGGAACCCCGGGCAAAAATGCCTGCTGCACGATATATAAAAATCGATCGTCCACATGCAGAGAATTCGCCATGTCTGGTGAGAACGGAGTCGTCAATGAGGCTTGCAATCGTGCAAGGGCTAAATACGGGCTGACACCGTTATAAACATACAATAATTAATTGCACTGCCCCGCCTACTGTAATAGCGGGGCTTCGTTTTTAGGGGCAACAAAACCCGAAACTTCTTCTATTTGCCAGCAACAATGCCTCTCTTCTGTAGCGTTCTTCGGATCTACATCATCCTGAAGTGGCACGATATACTCACTGGCTATCTGCATCAGAATATAAAAAGCAATGTTTTTAACCTATAAAAATGGCGCTGTATTTGCGCCATTTTTATCATTCAATGCATTATCTGTTTGAGCCTAAAGGGATCTCAGGGTCTGGCTCATGAGTAATTCTGTTTCGTAAATCTCTGCGAATAATTTCAATGGACCAGAACCAGACTAAATGTCCAAAAATTTCAGAAACATTCTCATACCACGGGAGATCAAACAGAGGTGGTGTCAGTCCCATGAGAGGGAATGAAATCATATGAACAAAAAGTTGGGCTAAAGCACCTGCCAGTAAGCCCTGCCAGAGTTTAATTTTTGGAAATACTTCAGCGACCACACAATAACCGACAGCAAACACTATCGAAAAGATAATGTGCGTAACACCAACCCAGTTAAAGACATGCCCGGCAAAGGTATAAACAGCCGCATTGGGATCTGTCAGCCCCAGCCAGTCTCGAAGAAAAATATACGGAGGATTGAGAAAATTACGCGAGCAATCAATTTGCCCAGCAGCCCTGATTAATGATTCCGGGCCACACGCTGCATTAAACATATCCACCGGGCTACGTGGCGGCAATGGAACTTCAGCCCCCCACTTCACAAATGCGGAAACAACGCCAGCAATCAGCCCAATGAATGCAGCAAGACCATAACGTCTGCGGTTCGGTGGAGTTTGTTCAAATATATTCATATCTACCCTGCTTGTACCATTATGTTATACACCTCTTTAGGAGTATTCATAAAACAAGGTAAATGTAAAGAACTGTATTTTTTTGTATAACAAGATGGTTGTCTAATCGCCAAAGAATATAAGCACCATCATTTCTCCCTATTTTTATATTAGAAGTGACATAGATTTGCAGGGTGATGCAGAGCTGACAATCACAGGTTTCCTTATCGGTTTTTGCATCGTACAACTAAAGCAATAAACCTGCTCCCATCATCATCAACATCCCGGCGAACATGAATTTATTAGCCGGGCTCATAGCTGCATTCGCGTTTTAAGAATAATCCTCCTGCTGTCGCCGACTATGCTTAACGTTTAAAAAAGCATCAGCACTCTCGCAACGCACTCTTATTTTCCCCTTTAGAATACCGGAGGCCTGGTATGAGCAACCAAGGCGAATACCCCGAAGATAATCGGGTTGGGAAGCACGAGCCGCACGATTTTAGTTTGACCCGTCGCGATCTGATTAAAGTGAGCGCCGCAACGGCGGCGACCGCCGTGGTTTATCCTCATTCTACGCTTGCGGCAAGCGTTCCGGCAGCTACACCCGCGCCAGAGATAATGCCCCTGACACTTAAGGTGAATGGCAAAACCGAGCAGCTTGAGGTGGATACCCGAACCACGCTACTGGACGCTTTGCGTGAAAATCTGCATTTGATCGGTACCAAGAAAGGTTGCGATCACGGACAGTGCGGAGCCTGTACCGTGCTGGTCAATGGTCGCAGGCTTAATGCCTGCCTGACGCTGGCAGTCATGCATCAGGGGGCCGAGATCACCACTATTGAAGGCCTGGGTTCACCAGATAATCTTCACCCCATGCAGGCGGCCTTTATCAAGCATGATGGCTTCCAGTGCGGCTACTGCACCTCCGGGCAAATTTGCTCATCAGTAGCGGTGCTAAAAGAGATTCAGGACGGCATTCCCAGTCACGTCACGGTCGATTTGGTTTCCCCTCCAGAAACAACTGCCGATGAGATCCGTGAACGTATGAGCGGCAACATCTGTCGCTGTGGTGCATACGCTAACATCCTTGCCGCCATTGAAGACGCTGCAGGGGAGATAAAATCATGAAGGCGTTTACCTATGAACGAGTGAACACCCCAGCCGAGGCGGCACTTAGCGCTCAGCGCGTACCCGGCGCAAAATTTATCGCGGGCGGGACCAATCTGCTGGACCTGATGAAGCTGGAAATTGAAACGCCCACCCACCTTATCGATGTGAACGGCCTCGGGCTCGATAAGATCGAAGTGACCGACGCGGGTGGGCTGCGCATCGGCGCACTGGTACGGAACACCGACCTGGCGGCTCACGAGCGCGTGCGTCGTGATTACGCGGTACTCTCCCGCGCCCTGCTCGCTGGCGCGTCTGGTCAGTTACGCAATCAGGCAACCACCGCAGGTAATCTGCTCCAGCGCACGCGCTGCCCCTATTTTTACGACACCAATCAGCCCTGCAATAAGCGCCTGCCCGGGAGCGGCTGCGCGGCGCTTGAAGGCTTTAGCCGTCAGCACGCGGTGGTAGGCGTAAGCGAAGCCTGCATTGCCACCCATCCGAGCGATATGGCGGTCGCAATGCGGTTGCTGGATGCGGTGGTGGAAACCATCACGCCGGAGGGAAAGACTCGCAGTATCACACTGGCTGATTTTTATCACCCACCGGGGAAAACGCCGCACATTGAAACCGCCCTGCTTCCCGGTGAGCTTATCGTTGCGGTGACGTTACCTCCGCCGCTCGGCGGAAAACATATTTACCGTAAGGTGCGCGATCGCGCCTCCTACGCCTTTGCCCTGGTATCGGTCGCGGCGATTATTCAGCCTGACGGCAGCGGGCGCGTCGCGCTGGGTGGAGTAGCACATAAGCCCTGGCGCATTGAGGCTGCGGATGCTCAGCTATCCCAGGGGGCGCAGGCCGTATATGACGCGCTGTTCGCCAGCGCCCATCCCACCGCTGAAAACACCTTTAAACTCCTGTTGGCGAAGCGAACGCTTGCCTCCGTACTGGCTGAAGCGAGGGCACAAGCATGAAATTTGATAAACCCGCAGGGGAAAACCCGATCGATCAGCTGAAGGTTGTCGGTCGTCCCCATGACCGCATCGACGGACCGCTGAAAACTACCGGCACGGCACGCTACGCCTACGAATGGTTTGAAGAAGCTCCCAACGCCGCCTATGGCTATATCGTCGGTTCCGCCATTGCCAAAGGACGCCTCACCGCCCTTGATACGGACGCCGCGCAAAAAGCGCCGGGCGTACTGGCTGTCATTACCGCCAGTAACGCCGGGGCACTCGGCAAAGGCGACAAAAACACCGCCAGGCTGTTAGGCGGCCCCACTATTGAGCACTATCATCAGGCCATTGCGCTGGTAGTGGCCGAGACCTTCGAACAGGCGCGAGCGGCGGCCTCGCTGGTGCAGGCGCACTATCGCCGTAATAAAGGAGCTTACTCCCTGGCGGACGAAAAACAGGCCGTCAGTCAGCCGCCGGAAGACACGCCCGACAAAAACGTCGGTGACTTTGACGGGGCTTTCACCTCCGCTGCGGTGAAGATTGATGCTACCTACACGACCCCGGACCAGAGCCATATGGCGATGGAGCCGCATGCCTCGATGGCCGTCTGGGATGGAAATAAGCTTACTCTCTGGACCTCAAATCAGATGATTGACTGGTGCCGCACCGATCTGGCAAAAACGCTAAAAGTGTCCGTGGAGAATGTGCGTATTATCTCCCCGTATATCGGCGGAGGGTTTGGCGGCAAGCTCTTCCTGAGAAGCGATGCGCTGCTGGCAGCCCTCGCCGCCCGAGCGGTGAAACGTCCGGTTAAAGTGATGCTCCCCCGCCCCACTATTCCCAATAACACCACGCACCGCCCCGCCACCCTTCAGCACTTGCGTATCGGTGCCGACCAGAGCGGGAAAATCACCGCTATCTCACATGAAAGCTGGTCCGGAAACCTGCCCGGCGGCACGCCGGAAACGGCGGTACAGCAAAGCGAATTACTCTACGCCGGGGCAAACCGTCATACCGGCCTGCGGCTCGCCACGCTTGATTTGCCGGAAGGGAACGCCATGCGTGCGCCCGGCGAAGCCCCCGGTCTGATGGCGCTCGAAATCGCGATCGACGAACTGGCGGAAAAAGCGGGCATCGATCCCGTCGAGTTTCGTATCCTGAATGACACTCAGGTTGACCCCGCCGACCCGACGCGCCGCTTCTCTCGCCGTCAGCTTATCGAGTGCTTGCGCACCGGAGCGGATAAATTTGGCTGGAAGCAGCGCAACGCCACACCCGGACAGGTACGCGACGGAGAGTGGCTAGTCGGCCACGGCGTCGCGGCGGGCTTTCGCAATAATCTGCTGGAAAAATCGGGGGCTCGGGTTCACCTCGAACCAAACGGCACCGTTACCGTGGAAACGGACATGACCGACATTGGCACCGGCAGCTACACCATTCTGGCCCAGACGGCAGCGGAAATGCTTGGCGTACCGCTGGAGCAGGTTGCGGTTCACCTCGGCGATTCCAGTTTCCCGGTTTCTGCGGGTTCTGGTGGACAATGGGGCGCGAATACCTCCACCTCCGGCGTTTACGCCGCCTGTGTGAAGCTTCGCGAAATGATTGCCTCGGCAGTCGGGTTTGATCCTGAGCAGTCGCAGTTTGCCGACGGCAAGATTACCAACGGTACCCGAAGCGCCATGCTACATGAGGCCACCGCAGGCGGCAGACTGACAGCGGAAGAGAGCATTGAATTCGGAACACTGAGCAAGGAGTACCAGCAGTCGACCTTTGCCGGGCATTTTGTGGAGGTCGGCGTGCATAGCGCGACGGGAGAAGTTCGGGTCCGGCGTATGCTCGCTGTGTGTGCTGCAGGACGCATCCTGAATCCGAAAACTGCACGCAGCCAGGTCATTGGCGCAATGACTATGGGCATGGGCGCGGCACTGATGGAGGAGCTGGCGGTGGATGACCGTTTGGGTTACTTCGTTAATCACGATATGGCGGGGTATGAGGTGCCGGTCCATGCGGATATCCCAAAACAGGAAGTGATTTTCCTGGATGATACCGACCCCATATCCTCCCCGATGAAGGCCAAAGGTGTCGGTGAGCTGGGCCTGTGCGGCGTGAGCGCGGCTATCGCCAACGCGGTGTATAACGCCACCGGTATTCGGGTACGGGATTATCCCATCACTCTGGATAAGCTGCTCGATAAGCTGCCGGATGTGGTTTAAGGAGGAACAATGTCATACTCGCTTTTTGATAAAGACGAACACTGGCATAAGCCAGAGCAGGCGTTTCTCACCGATGACCACCGGACCATTCTGCGCTTCGCCGTAGAGGCGCTAATGTCCGGTAAAGGAGCGGTGCTGGTGACGCTGGTGGAGATACGCGGCGGCGCGGCGCGCCCGCTCGGGGCGCAGATGGTGGTGCGCGAAGATGGTCGTTACTGCGGTTTTGTCTCTGGCGGCTGCGTGGAGGCCGCTGCCGCTTTTGAAGCGCTGGAGATGATGGGCTCAGGCTGCGATCGCGAAATTCGCTATGGCGAAGGTTCGCCGTGGTTTGACATCGTTCTGCCCTGCGGCGGTGGGATCACGCTGACGCTCCATAAACTACGCTCGGCACAGCCTCTGCTCGCCGTGCTGAACCGCCTGGAACAGAGAAAACCGGCGGGGCTGCGCTACGATCCGCAAGCACAATCGTTGGTGTGCCTGCCCACGCAAACCCGAACGGGCTGGAATCTCAATGGCTTTGAGGTGGGGTTCAGGCCATGCGTCAGGCTGATGATTTACGGACGTTCTCTTGAGGCGCAGGCAACCGCGAGTCTTGCAGCAGCCACAGGCTATGACAGCCATATCTTCGATCTTTTTCCGGCCTCAGCCAGCGCTCAGATCGATACCGATACGGCGGTCATTTTGCTGTGCCATGATCTCAACCGGGAGCTGCCAGTGTTGCAGGCCGCGCGAGAAGCAAAACCCTTTTATCTCGGCGCATTGGGCAGCTATCGAACCCACACTTTACGTCTGCAAAAGCTCCACGAGCGGGGATGGTCCAGGGAGGAGACAGCGCAAATCCGGGCACCCGTCGGGATATTCCCCAAAGCCCGGGATGCGCATACTCTGGCACTCTCCGTGCTGGCAGAAGTCGCCTCTGTACGTCTCCATCAGGAGGAGGATTCATGCCTGCCCCCGTCGTGCTGATCCTTGCGGCCGGGCGTGGAAAGCGCTTTCTCACCTCCGGGGGAAATACCATAAATTAAGAGAAAAATCTGCAGTAGCCGTTTTAGAAAATCACCTAAATCGTTTAAAAGAGCGCCCTACCCATAGTGGGTGCTCATCGCCTTGTGTAACTTATTCAGCAACGCGCGCCCTCACCGGACTAAAGCGCACCGGCCTTCAGGCGTGCGGTAACAAAGGTCAGTACGCCCGCGCAAAGGAGCAGCACACTACTCATGGCAAACGTACTCTGCCAGCCAAGGCGGTCAAACACGATGCCTCCAGCCGTTGATCCAAGGGCGATTGAGAGCTGAATCACCGCGACCATGAGCCCGCCTCCGGCTTCGGCATTGTCAGGCAACGTACGCGCAATCCATGTCCACCATCCGGTTGGCGCGGCGGTGGCCAGCATGCCCCAGAGTCCTAACAGCAGCGAGACCGTCCAGACGTGATGCCCGGTAAGCATCAGACCGATGGCAATGACGGCCATCAGTCCGGGTATGGCCATCAGCGTGGGGTAGAATTTTCTGTTGAGAAATGTCGAAACAACCAGCGTGCCAATAAAACCGGCCACGCCGATAATCAGCAAAATCCACGACAAGCCTAAGGAATTAACCCGTGTCACCGACTCCAGAAACGGGCGCACATAGGTGAATAGCGCAAACTGCCCCATGAAAAACAGGCCACAAGCTATCATGCCGACCACAACCATGCGGCGGCTAAATAAGCGGAATACCGCGCCACATGACGTGTGGCTTTTATTCGCATCCATGCTGGGCAGACTAATGCACTGCCAGATAAAGGCGACAACCGCCATGGGCACCAGGCACAAGAAAGCGCCTCGCCATCCGACCGTAGCCCCCAGATAGCTTCCCAGCGGCGCGGCCACGACCGTCGCCAGCGCATTACCGGCGTTGAAAATCGCCAGCGCACGCGTGACCTGATGCTGCGGCACCAGACGAATCGCCGTTGCCGCTGACATCGACCAGAATCCGCCAATGGCCACACCAATCATCGCACGACCGACCATATACATCAGATAACTGGTAGCCAGCGTAATAATAAGCCCCGATACGGCCATCAGAACCGTCATCCCCAGCAGCAGGAACTTACGATTCATCTTTCCAGCTAGCGTTGAAAGCGTCAGGCTGGTCAGAACCGCCAGCGCACCGGAGATAGCAATCCCCTGCCCTGCAAGCCCCTCCGTCACGCCTAAATCGCGGGTAATCGGCGTGAGCAGGCTGACGGGCATAAATTCAGAAGCAATCAGCACAAATACGCACAGGGTCATAGCAAAAATACCGCCCCAGTATGCGCGCTGATGATGAGGTGTTGGTGTTTGGCTTAGTGTCGACATAGTGGAATTTCACAAAGATCAGGATAAAAGCCACCGGCCATAGACCGGTGGCTTTGCATCAATTCAGGAGAGGTTTTATTTCAGTTTGGTCTGGAAAAATTGTTCGAACTTCGCGAAAGGTATTTTTCCGGCCACGTTATCGTACAGGTCCACGTGATTTGCCCCTGGTACCACCACCAACTCTTTGTCATTACTGCCAACCGCCTTGTAAGCATCTTCAGCAAAATAGCGTGAATGCGCTTTCTCACCGGTCACAATCAGCGTCGGGATGGTGATTTCACTGGCGTAGCTCAGCAGCGGCATATTCATAAATGACAGCGGCATCGTTGCCGTCCACGCCCCGGTAGAGTTAACGGAACGTTCGTGGAAGCCGCGCGGCATGCGATAGTAGTCAAAGAACTCTTTCAGTACCGGATGAGGATTTGCCGGCAGCGTTTCTGGCAGAATACGCTCGCCCGCACTGACCTTGCCGTTGCTATCGACATTAATATCATGACCACCGTGAGCGAACGTTCCGCTCTGCGCATCCTTCCAGCGCTGTTCATTCAGATATTGCAGAACAGCACGACGGTCGGCGGTAGAATAACGGTCTTCGCCATCCCCCACACCATGGCCCATCGCCCGGCTCATGTCATACATCACGCTGGTAGCAACCGCTTTAACGCGGGTATCCATCGCCGCGTCGTTCAGCGCCATGCCGCCCCAGCCACAAATACCGAGCAGCCCGATACGGTTGTGATCTACCTCTTTTTGCAGCCCTAAGAAATCCACCGCCGCGCTGAAATCTTCAGTGTTGATATCCGGTGAGGCGACGTTTCGCGGATAGCCGCCGCTTTCCCCGGTGTAAGAAGGATCGAACGCCAGGGTAACAAACCCTCGTTCCGCCAGCGTCTGCGCATACAGGCCGCTGGATTGCTCTTTCACCGCGCCAAATGGCCCACTGACCGCAATCGCCGCCAGCTTGCGATCGCCACGGTCTTTAGGCAGGTAAAGATCGCCCACTAAGGTGATGCCATATCGGTTCGGGAACGAGACTTTACGGTGATCGACTTTCTGGCTCTCGGCGAACGTTTTATCCCATTTATCTGTCATGGATACAGGGACATTAGGATTGGTTGAATCAGCATAACTCATTGTCGTGACTCCACTTAATGATGCGAAAAGCAGCATGGCCGGCATCGCGGTTTTTAGCGTTCGGGTGAAGGCTTTCATAAAAATCCCCATAAAAAACAACAGAGAGATACAGGTTTCCGACGGGCAACGCTGCAGTGCTTTGCTTTGATGGGGTCATTATAGTGAGCAGAATTAGTGCTGATTAGGTGGCGATTAATGCTAAGATTAATACCATTTTGTTATAAATTAATACTGAGATTGCCGGCATGAAGGGGGATGTTTCAATGGCAAAAAGGGAGAACTACAACGAGCTGTACCTGTTTATGCAAGTGGTGCAGGAAGGCAGTTTTACCGCAGCGGCTAAACGGCTGGGTCTTGCGCAGTCAGGAGTCAGCCGTTCTGTTCGCGAGCTTGAAGAAAGGCTGGGCGTCCAGCTGCTGGTGCGCACCACGCGTAAACTGTCTCTGACGCAAGCAGGCGAGCAGCTCTACCAGAAGACGGCATCTGGATTTGAAATGTTAGATCTTGGGCTTGCCACGCTGGCGCACTATCGAGAGACGCCCTCCGGCACGGTGCGTATCAATGCCAGCCAGCATGCGATTGATAAATGCCTGCTGCCAAAGCTGGCGGTATTTAAACAGCGATATCCTGATATCCGGCTTGAACTGATAAATGAGAGCCGGTTCGTCGATATCATCGAGGAAAGATTCGATGCAGGTGTCCGCCTGGGGCCTGAAGTCGGCCAGGGTATGGTCGCGGTACGCATCACGCCCGATATGGAGATGGCAATTGTGGGGACTCCGGAACATTTTCGTCGCTATGGTTTTCCGCAAACTCCGGCGGATTTAAAGGCGCATCCCTGTATCGCCTATCAGTTTGCCGACGGCAGCGTATACCAGTGGGAACTCAATCAGGATGATAAAAAAATCACTCATCGCCCTGAAGGGCAATGGGCCCTATCCGACAGCTATATGGAAGCAGAAGCAGCCCGGCTGGGCCTCGGATTGGCCTATGTTCCTGTTGAACTGGTCGCGGATGATTTAGAACACGGTAAGCTTATCAGAGTGTTGCAGCGTTACAGCCTGCGAATGGAGGGATTGTTTCTCTATTACCCTCATCGCAACGTCTCCCCCGCTCTGCGGATGGTCATTGATACATTGAAAATCTGAACGTTAACAACGACCGACTCTTCACGGTGCAATATTGTGTCAGGTAGTCACTCTGCGTTCAATTCCAGGGTCTGCTTTGAGCGAGAAAGAGCGGACTTATCTGTACAAGGGGACTATCCAGCAATGGAGATCACCCAAAAGAAAAAACTACCTGGCTCCCTCAACAACCTTCATCCGGGAATTTAGCCTCAATCAACATTTTTATATCTGTCAGGTTACTTCATTATGAAAACCGATCAATATCGTTGTTTTTGTTGCAATAGTAGAATACGCGTATTTATCCCTCCATTTCTATTAATAACGGCAATAAACTGTTCATTTCACTGATATTTAAAATATGCATCCTTTTCAAGCTGTTCAGCGGCGTAAGAAAACGTATTAAATATGAATTCGACGATTTAATCATTTCTGTCTGATTGGTAATCATCTGTGATTAATGCTGGTCTATTGATTACGCCAGCATTAACCGCTTAGGGATGTATTCTTCCTGTTGATATACAGCCCTCGAAAAAGAGAGAAAATAAAACTGTGTCCAATATTACTTTACTACTCCAGACCGAAGCATCGGTAGAATTAGCAGAACGACTGGTACAGAAGGTGGGTATAGCGTCATTTGTCGGGCATTCCATTGCCTGACAAATGACAATTTTGAGTCAATAGACGTGCTTCTTGATCATGTCTTAAAAATTATACCATGAGCCTTATGAAGCATCATTTTTACTGACTGGTGTTAACTTTGCTATCATATAAACTCTGTTCTTAAAAAACGCGCCCAGAATTTTATATGATTTCCCTTGTTTTTCTGCCTGTAAAGAAATTTCTTTTTCAGTGCTGTTAATGGTTGAACCGACGGCAGTAATCGTTTTGGCGACGCTACTGAATGATAATAAAGACAGTGCAACCACAACAATTAAAGAACAGATAGTATTCACGCTAATTCTCCTGACAATTGAGAGGATGAGTTTTATATATAAAGGCATTAAACATGAGTCATGTTTACTTCCTGTGAAAATAATCTTTCTGTAATTAAACCTTCATCTCCTTCGGGGTGAGCAATACATAATGCATCTTGCTATGAAAAACACAGGGATATATAAATCTTCCTTCTGACCTATTTAATAAAACGTGAATGTAAAAGTTATTCTTCAGTTTGCAGATGCAGTGGGTCTGATGGTAATTTCGGTTGTATCAACGCTTTCGGGAGATTCAATAATATGCCTTACCGCACGGGCAATATCCGCGGGTTGAAGTGCAACAGAACGGTAGGCGTCCATTGCCTTCATGGTTTCCACATGGGTAATGGTTGAAGCCAGTTCACTTTCGACAACGCCAGGATTTACGCAGGTCACACGGATTTTCGAGCTTTCCTGCCGTAAGCCATCAGAAATAGCCCGTACTGCAAATTTTGATGCACAATAGACTGCGCCTGTGGGCACAACAGAAAGGGCACCAATAGAACCAAGATTGATTATCTGACCGGAACCCTGTGCTTCCATCACCGGAAGTACAGCGCCAATTCCCCACAGTACACCTTTGATATTCACGTCAATAGTGAGCTCCCATTCATCCTGTTTTCCTGCTGCAAGCGGTGAAAGCGGCATAACGCCCGCATTATTGATAAGAACATCAACTCGCCCCCAGCTATCCAGCGCTGCTTGCACGAAATCGGCCATGGACTGTCGGTCTGTGACATCCAACTCCCGAGCTTTAGCAATTCCTCCTGCGCGGCAAATTTCGGTTGCAATGGCTTCGATACGCTCAACTCTGCGTGCTCCCAGTAAAGTCTTTGCACCTGTCGTTCCCAGCTCTCTGGCAATACCTTCCCCAATACCACTTGATGCGCCGGTAATTAATATGACCTTATCCATTACGTTCTCCTTCAAATGTGTTCGGAGAGAGAATAGAACTTTATGATTGGTTCCAGTATCCTGCTTTCAATGTACTCAGTGGTTAGCGGCATTAAACAATGAAAATCGATCTTAATCTTTTACCCATTTTTATCGCGGTAGCAGAAGAGAGTAATTTCAGTAAAGCCGCCGCACGGCTGGGCGTTACCCGTTCAGCGGTCAGTCAGGGAATAAGACGCATTGAAGATGCATTCGGGACAATGCTTGTAATGCGGACCACGCGCTCAGTTAATTTGACAGAAGCGGGAGAACGGCTGCATAAATCGCTGTCATTACCTTTATCCGGTATTGAGGCAGCGTTCGAAGAGATGGTTTCTGACCATGTACCACGCGGACTTCTCAGAATCGCGGTGACGTCGATAGCAGAAGAATTTCTTTCAGGTCCGCTAATCGCTTCGTTTGCAGCTGCCAATCCAGCCGTTACGCTTGATATTGTTGTAACGGATGAGGAATTCGATATCGTGGCCGCAGGTTACGATGCTGGCGTAAGGCTCGGAGAGGTCATTGAAAAAGACATGATTGCTGTGCCCCTTACCGGCAGGCAGCGTGAAATGGTCGTTGCCTCTCCCTCCTATCTCGCAGCCAACAGCACACCTGTTCATCCGCGTGAACTTGTGAATCATAAGTGTATCGGCTGGCGTCAATCCCCGGATGTTGCGCCTTATCGCTGGCCATTTGAAGAAAACGGGAGAGCTTTCGACCTTGCGATTGAACCACAGATTACGACTAATGATCTGCGTCTGATGTTGAGGCTGGCTCTTGCCGGCGGAGGAATAACAATTGCCACTCAGGAAACTTTCAGGCCATATATTGAAAGCGGTAAGCTTGTATCTCTGCTTGATGACTTTCTTCCACAATTTCCGGGCTTCTATCTGTATTTCCCACAGCGTCGCAATATTGCACCAAAGCTCCGCGCTCTGATTGACCACGTTAAGGAATGGCGGCAGCAATTGGCTTAAATGTCTGCACATGCACTCTACAAGCAGTGCTGAGTATCTGGATGCGCCAGAACGGCTTATAGAACTTCTGTTGAATCATGTTCCGAAAGACAGATTAATCAGAACTTATCAGGTCGGGCAGCAGGCGGAAAAATTACGGGATCTTTTTTTGAAATGGGGGGATTTTATTAGCATGAGATCATCAGATCTAACAATGATGCTCCAGATAATGTTATTCAGATCAGCTTTGGAAAGAGATAGTTTCGTATTTCCACGAGCAGAGATCGTCTAATCACTCAGCGATCTCTTACTCGATGGTGCTATGTATTGAATTAAATGAATATGTTTGAGTTATTGCCACGAAGTTATTCATATAACCAAAGCATCATGGCCCAATTCAGAGTCCCTGAACAGCGCTAAGAATATTACTCCAGCACCCTCTCTAGCTTATTCACCGCCGCCACATACTTCGCCGGATTTTTATCTTTAAGCACCGCCAGATTGCGTTGCTTCCAGCGAATAGCCGGAAGATGCTGAATTTCAGGATAGCGATACCGCGACCAGTCAGGGCTGTTTTGCTTAAAACTGAGCAAGAACTCGCGATCCAGATCCGTAAGATGTGACTTCAACGCCTGCGGCAGCAAAGTCGTTACTGACAGCAGCGATTCCAGCGACGTTTCCTGCTGAGTCATCCCCGAAAATTCCTGAGCGTATAACGTGGCAATCCGATCTGTATCCCAGTTTGGAGCCAGCAACTCGGCAATGGGACGGGGATGGCCTGCCAGATAACAAATAAAACCGTCAAAGATCTCCCGCATCAGTCCCGGTTTCTCCAGCATATTCAGCACATCAAACAGATCGCGCGGGTGTTGACGATCAAGCGCCGCGCAGATTTTACCGCCATAAAGATCCGCCAGAGAAACGACACTCATAGTGGTGAAGCCATACTCCATTTCCACACGTTCGCACACCGACATTTCTGCCGGAGGCAACAACAGCCCGCGCCAGACTGGGCTAACCTCGATCTTAATCTTTGCATCAGCGGTATTTACAATGATGCGCTTTTCATCCGCTTTATTTTCCTGCCGAATCGCGGTAATCCCCGGTTTACTGTTCAGCGATGCAGTAATTCTCTTCAAAGCGTCGTTGATAGCCGCCAGATCGGTATCGCGATCCGCAAAGCTCTTATAAGCCAGATCAATATCCACCGACAGACGGGGAAAATCCTGCACAAACAAATTGATTGCCGTGCCGCCTTTCAACGCGAAACAGGACTCCTTCGCCACATGCGGCAGAGCAGCCATCAACAGCTTAACCTGCCTGGCATAGCTATCACGCAGATCCATCTTCGACTCCTTCCGGTTTAAATGCGCGTGGAACAGTAATTTGATAATCCGGCTCCAGCCAGCCACCGGGTATGATTTGCCGCTTTCCCGTACCTGTTTCTATACCGCTTTGATCAAGATACTGAAAATAAGGATGTCCATTACGCCGGGCAAGGAAAAGCATCACCCGGTTGGTTTTAATCGAATGACTGGCGCGAAGCAGTGCCTGCAATTTGCGTGGGCTGAGAAGATTCAACCCCTGAAACAGAGCATCGGCATGTTCGAACGAGATTAACGAAGGAACGCCGCAGGCGATCTCATACGCAGCCAGTTCCAGGGCACTGCCTGCTAACTGCCGGTCGCCAATTTTCAGTTCCGTAGTAAATGACGTGACATCAGCGGTAAGGCCGGAAGTATACAGCGTGATAAATGTTGCAGATTGTTCGAAGGCAGCAAACCATCCCGGCAGCTTAACGTAAGCCGGAAGCGCGAGCCAGACCTGCGGCCTGCCCGGTTCGGTATAGTGCGCATGGCCCTGTAGCGCAAGGCTGGTTAGCCCCGCCACCCGAACAGGCTTTTCCCACTGTGTTTGCAGGCAGTAAACCGCGTCTACCCAATCCGGCTCACGGCCCGTCCGGCAGTACACGCCGTGAGCGATGCGCCTGAGCCAGCCATTTTGAACATAGAGATAAGAAAGCTTACGATCTACGCCGTTGCGGGTAAGCCATGACTGGAGCAGCACCTGACCGGGTAGCGTGTTTTGCATCAACCAGTTTAGATAGTTTGGCAAATGTCGCCTCTGAATAGACATTAACAATAATATATAAACTAGTGTAGATTCAGGGATACGCCACAGCAAGAAATAGTTTACTTATTCCTCATTTTGTCTACTTAAACTCGACATTGAACAAAAAATTCAAACCTACCCATTTTCGGGAAAAATGTGACAAATATATGCTCGGACTGGTTGCGGGGAGCGTGTAACATGGATACAAATCAAGATTATTGCCAGCCTCACTGATGGATTACTGGTGTCAAGAGCACCCCTTCGGGCATGAAACGGCTGGCTAATTCTGTACAGACTGTAATCTAAGGACGATAACGCATGACATATCAGGCAATTTTCACTGGCTGGGATGCTCTGACGATTGAAGACCTTCTGGTCGCTTACCGGAAAGCAAAAGCCGATAGCTTCTTTGAGAATACATTTCCTGTTGCTATCAAATTTGCCGAGTATGAGCAGGAATTACTTGAAAACCTGCAAAAACTCTTAGATCTTTTGCAGAGCGAAGATGGATTCAGTAGCAATAAGAAGTTGATTGGCAAATTTCGTTTGTTACCGAAAAAATTAACCACAAAGAAAAAACATGAATCCCAAAATGGACACGTCCACTTTTCTAATCCTAAACGAGCAGCCGACCATTTATTTAATAATTTTGATCTGATACCAGAGTTTCGTATTATTGGTGACTTCCCGGTTGATAGTCACATTATCTCTGCACTATGGATTAATATGGTCGGGCATAAATTTGATGCCAGCTTAGATAACTGTTGCTATGGCGCGCGGCTAAAGCGCATTCGTAATGATGAATTATTTAGCAATGAGCAGGATAATCCATTCCATATCAGTGCAGTGGGTTCTTTTAGCCCCTACTTCCAGCCCTACCAAAAATGGCGTGGTGATGGCTTAAAAGCTATACGTGACGAGTTGGAAAAAGATCGTGACATTATCGCCGCCTCACTGGATTTAAAAAGTGGTGATGCTGCCAACTTACTGATTTAGTGTATGATGGTGTTTTTGAGGTGCTCCAGTGGCTTCTGTTTCTATCAGCTGTCCCTCCTGTTCAGCTACTGACGGGGTGGTGCGTAACGGCAAAAGCACCGCCGGACATCAGCGCT
The DNA here is from genome assembly GCF_022354085.1 of Shigella dysenteriae. Lineage (NCBI taxonomy): Bacteria > Pseudomonadati > Pseudomonadota > Gammaproteobacteria > Enterobacterales > Enterobacteriaceae > Shigella > Shigella dysenteriae. The sequence continues at coordinate 958,790 of NZ_CP055055.1, read as the reverse complement.
ATCTCTGCTCTCACTGCCGTAAAACATGGCAACTGCAGTTCACTTACACCGCTTCTCAACCCGGTACGCACCAGAAAATCATTGATATGGCCATGAATGGCGTTGGATGCCGGGCAACCGCCCGCATTATGGGCGTTGGCCTCAACACGATTTTCCGCCATTTAAAAAACTCAGGCCGCAGTCGGTAACCTCGCGCATACAGCCGGGCAGTGACGTCATCGTCTGCGCGGAAATGGACGAACAGTGGGGATACGTCGGGGCTAAATCGCGCCAGCGCTGGCTGTTTTACGCGTATGACAGGCTCCGGAAGACGGTTGTTGCGCACGTATTCGGTGAACGCACTATGGCGACGCTGGGGCGTCTTATGAGCCTGCTGTCACCCTTTGACGTGGTGATATGGATGACGGATGGCTGGCCGCTGTATGAATCCCGCCTGAAGGGAAAGCTGCACGTAATCAGCAAGCGATATACGCAGCGAATTGAGCGGCATAACCTGAATCTGAGGCAGCACCTGGCACGGCTGGGACGGAAGTCGCTGTCGTTCTCAAAATCGGTGGAGCTGCATGACAAAGTCATCGGGCATTATCTGAACATAAAACACTATCAATAAGTTGGAGTCATTACCCGCTGTTCGGGTGATGCTGCCAACTTACTGATTTAGTGTATGATGGTGTTTTTGAGGTGCTCCAGTGGCTTCTGTTTCTATCAGCTGTCCCTCCTGTTCAGCTACTGACGGGGTGGTGCGTAACGGCAAAAGCACTGCCGGACATCAGCGCTATCTCTGCTCTCACTGCCGTAAAACATGGCAACTGCAGTTCACTTACACCGCTTCTCAACCCGGTACGCACCAGAAAATCATTGATATGGCCATGAATGGCGTTGGATGCCGGGCAACAGCCCGCATTATGGGCGTTGGCCTCAACACGATTTTACGTCACTTAAAAAACTCAGGCCGCAGTCGGTAACCTCGCGCATACAGCCGGGCAGTGACGTCATCGTCTGCGCGGAAATGGACGAACAGTGGGGCTATGTCGGGGCTAAATCGCGCCAGCGCTGGCTGTTTTACGCGTATGACAGGCTCCGGAAGACGGTTGTTGCGCACGTATTCGGTGAACGCACGATGGCGACGCTGGGGCGTCTTATGAGCCTGCTGTCACCCTTTGACGTGGTGATATGGATGACGGATGGCTGGCCGCTGTATGAATCCCGCCTGAAGGGAAAGCTGCACGTAATCAGCAAGCGTTACACTCAGCGCATTGAGCGACATAACCTGAATCTGAGACAACATCTGGCAAGGCTGGGACGGAAGTCGCTGTCGTTCTCAAAATCGGTGGAACTGCATGACAAAGTCATCGGGCATTATCTGAACATAAAACACTATCAATAAGTTGGAGTCATTACCCCTTTTTTTGACTTCTTTCATGTGATGGCCTCTGACAGAAATAACGTCATAGTCTCTGTTATGTGCAACGAGGTGCTTTGTCCATGGTTGATAGCATCAAAATAGTTTAATCAGGCAATAATATACTTGCTTACGAACTATGTAATTTATTGATTCATTAAGAAACTTAAAAAGTTAAAAGATTTCCGGGAGTCAACATTGAGGATTAAGCACGTTTTCCTTAATGCTACTTTTAGCATCTTATCTAAAATTAACCGCTGGTGCGAAGTAATACGGAGATATTATCATGGAAAAAATAGGTAATGACATTCCGCATCTTAAAGATCAAGCTATAGATTTTATGGCATCAACCCAGGCGTTCCGAGAGTATTTGAAAAAACTCCCCCCCCGTAACACAATTCCGTCCGATATTCCTGAGGAAAAAGTGCCGTTATATCTACAACGTCTGGAATATTATCGCCAGCTTTACAGGCCAAAGTAGATAAAATGTGCCCTCAGAGGAAATTGTTTACTTTTGAAAGGTATTTTTAAGCTGATTATTTGAAATCAGAACTGTCAGAGAGAGGACCATTGTTGATCACACAGCCTGTTGATAGAGTAAAAGACCACCTCCTGAGGAGGTGGCTTTTCAGAATGCCCCCTATAAGGGGGGCAAATGTCATATTCCGTTTTCTACTCTAGCAACTCCATCTGCTGTTCATGTGTTTGTTCCATCTTTTCCTGATGCCTCACATATCGTCTGATAATTTCTTCGTTCACGCCTACCGTATCGACAAAATAACCCCGCGACCAAAAATGGTTTCCCCATAACTTCTTCCTGATATGCGGGAATCGATTGTAGAGCCTAATTGCACTGCGACCTTTCAGGTGCCCCATCAGAGTAGATATTGAGATTTTTGGCGGCACTATTACGACAAGATGCACGGTGATGCTGCCAACTTACTGATTTAGTGTATGATGGTGTTTTTGAGGTGCTCCAGTGGCTTCTGTTTCTATCAGCTGTCCCTCCTGTTCAGCTACTGACGGGGTGGTGCGTAACGGCAAAAGCACTGCCGGACATCAGCGCTATCTCTGCTCTCACTGCCGTAAAACATGGCAACTGCAGTTCACTTACACCGCTTCTCAACCCGGTACGCACCAGAAAATCATTGATATGGCCATGAATGGCGTTGGATGCCGGGCAACAGCCCGCATTATGGGCGTTGGCCTCAACACGATTTTACGTCACTTAAAAAACTCAGGCCGCAGTCGGTAACCTCGCGCATACAGCCGGGCAGTGACGTCATCGTCTGCGCGGAAATGGACGAACAGTGGGGCTATGTCGGGGCTAAATCGCGCCAGCGCTGGCTGTTTTACGCGTATGACAGGCTCCGGAAGACGGTTGTTGCGCACGTATTCGGTGAACGCACGATGGCGACGCTGGGGCGTCTTATGAGCCTGCTGTCACCCTTTGACGTGGTGATATGGATGACGGATGGCTGGCCGCTGTATGAATCCCGCCTGAAGGGAAAGCTGCACGTAATCAGCAAGCGTTACACTCAGCGCATTGAGCGACATAACCTGAATCTGAGACAACATCTGGCAAGGCTGGGACGGAAGTCGCTGTCGTTCTCAAAATCGGTGGAACTGCATGACAAGGTCATCGGGCATTATCTGAACATAAAACACTATCAATAATTTTGAGTCATTACCTGAATCGCTATGGGGCTTTGTTGAATAAATCGAACTTTTGCTGAGTTGAAGGATCAGATCACGCATCTTCCCGACAACGCAGACCGTTCCGTGGCAAAGCAAAAGTTCAAAATCACCAACTGGCCCACCTACAATAAAGCCCTCATCAACCGTGGCTCCCTCACTTTCTGGCTGGATGATGAAGCTATTCAGGCCTGGTATGAGTCGGCAACGCCTTCATCACGGGGAAGACCTCAGCGCTATTCTGATCTCGCCATCACCACCGTTCTGGTCATTAAACGCGTGTTCAGGCTGACCCTGCGGGCTGCACAGGGTTTTATTGATTCCATTTTTACACTGATGAATGTTCCGTTGCGCTGCCCGGATTACACCAGTGTCAGCAAGCGCGCAAAGTCGGTTAATGTCAGTTTCAAAACGTTCACCCGGGGTGAAATCGCACACTTGGTAATTGATTCCACCGGGCTGAAGGTCTTCGGTGAAGGCGAGTGGAAAGTCAAAAAGCATGGCCAGGAACGCCGCCGTATCTGGCGTAAGCTGCATCTCGCCGTTGACAGTAAAACACATGAAATCATCTGCGCTGACCTGTCGCTGAACAACGTTACGGACTCAGAAGCCTTCCCGGGTTAATCCGGCAAACCCACCGGAAAATCAGGTCAGCCGCCGCCGATGGCGCTTACGATACCCGGCTATGTCACGATGAACTGCGGCGTAAGAAAATCAGCGCGCTTATCCCTCCCCGAAAAGGTGCGGGTTACTGGCCCGGTGAATATGCAGACCGTAACCGTGCAGTGGCTAATCAGCGAATGACCGGGAGTAATGCGCGGTGGAAATGGACAACAGATTACAACCGTCGCTCGATAGCGGAAACGGCGATGTACCGGGTAAAACAGCTGTTCGGGGGGGCACTGACGCTGCGTGACTACGATGGTCAGGTTGCGGAGGCTATGGCCCTGGTACGAGCGCTGAACAAAATGACGAAAGCAGGTATACCTGAAAGCGTGCGTATTGCCTGAAAACACAACCCGCTACGGGGGAGACTTACCCGAAATCTGATTTATTCAACAAAGCCCACGTTAACAACAAATCCACGCGATAACTTACGATGGTTCGGGCATAAGCCCCCGTAATTCAGTTATGTCGTGGTCGGCCGCGGTTACTTTTTTCGGGAAGCCTGCTACGGCCCAGAATAATACCGTGTTCTTTCTGATCTTGTTTAGCCAGGTAGCTGAGGGCGTAACGTAAGTCGTCTACCGCAGACTTATCACTATAGTGAATCACGTGATCGATACGCACCGGGTATTTATCTTTAGCCCGGCACAGATGAAAATAACCCTCCCCTTCCGTGATCCGCCTCCAGATATCTCCCAGTTGCCTGGATATCTGATAAGAGTTCTTGTGACGTTGCCCATCCAGATAGCCGATAAAATGAATATGAAGCCCTTTGTCTGGTGTATATTCCATAACCCAGTAATATCCTGCCAACATCGTCTGGGTTTCGCTAAGTAAACGGTATATTTCCATACACATACTGTGCTTACAGGAATGCCCGAAACTGGGCGTGTCTTTCCTGTAGGCAAAATCAATTCTGAAAGGTAACAGTTTAGAAAAACGTTGAAACAATTCCTCCATGTGTTCATTCACATCTTTCAGAATCGCGAAATTCATTTCGTAATTGGGATTGGCATTATACATTTTATAGTCCTTAATTTATAAAACTCACAGGAAGAGGAAATTATGTAAATACTGAGAGAACATAAACGCCGTAGCACGGCATTAATAAACGAAGTAAACCAGCAGCACAGACACCCTGATAAAACTGTTTTGTATTACCGCATCGCTGTAACAAGGTAATACTTCAGAATACAGTGAGGCTCTCTTAAACAGAGGACCAGTAATAATTACAATGGCAAAAACACACCTCAATATAATTGAATTTAAGAAAGCACCATTCAATCACTTACAGGAAGTAATCTGATCTTCACAAAAGTCAGCTATCGAATAGCCACAGGCAACACCGCTATTGATACCCCACACACCATAAGAAGATTATTCCATACAGAAAAAATTATATTTACCCATACTTATAAACTGTAACGGAGCTATGACGTACGAACTAAAGACACTACACTCTAATAGAGTTCTGGTACCTAACCAGTGTTAAATACGAACCAGACATACATTCTATGGATTAATTTTCTCAATATTACGCTATGAGTGTAGTAACATAATTTACACCACATACACCACCACACTGTAGTTAGTATATGGGGAGACATTACGATAAAAAGAGATAAGTTATACCACAGATACCACCACACAATACCATAACTCCCATTAATAATACTAATTAACCTAAATTATTTATTGAATACGAAAACAATGAAGGCCCCACCTCATCTCAGACTAAAGCCGACAATATCCTGAGCAACAGGATATCCAATAGTAAATAGTGGTTACACCAGTTATATTTACTGACTGACCTGTACCAGAGTTTTCTAATACAACGCTGACATGGTAAAGGCATTAGTCTCCTCCGCAAGTAGCAGAGGAGACTATATGTTAGTCAACGATTAAGTCGTTCAGAGGTCAAAGTTAGGTGCGACACACAACGTTTTTCCCTCAATAACCGGTACAACTCTGTTTTGTTCATACAGTAAATCCAGTAACCAGTTGATTTTATCCTTTTTCCGGAAACGGTTCGGACCACGCTGTAAAATATCATTTTTTTTCATACAGGGGATCCCCTTCTCAATGCAATAGCTTTTTATCCAGTTGAAAAGTTCAAGCTCCTCTGGAATGAGTCGCACAGGTACGGTCAGGGCAGGGTTGTCAAAAGTTAACGGATTAGACAACCGCACATACTCATTACCGTACCATATTGCTAATTCTCTCGCCATTTCTGCAGTGTAAGGGGAAATGTCCCCCTCTTCACCGCTCGAATGGTGAATAAGTCCTGCCAGTCTTGCCATATACTCTGCATTTTTAGCAGCATATTCCCGGCAATGTCTTAAAGGCCCCAATCCCCCCAGCTTCGATTCCACATCGTTGTAATAATCCGTCCAGATTCTGGCAGCCTGAGGAGAAAAGTGAAGGCAACGTCGTTCACCACTCATCGCCAGATTTTCATCAATAAGCTCATTGATCCTCTGTTCAAACAAATCCTGATACTGTGATGAATAATTATCTCCGGTTATTATCCTTGTCCCCTGCGTTGATGTTGGTTGACACATCAAAAACCTTGCATGATGTCCTGACGTTTTCACAAGTTCTTTTTTTCGCGTACAAAAACCTTTCTGGTAAACATCAGGCTGAATCATCACCGATACCGTCAGTCTTGGATCCTTCAAAATAATTCCGGGAGATGATTTCCTGTCGATGAAAAGAGAACCACCATCCCACAAAGAGTTAAGTATTCCAAGTTTACTCATTGCCCGGCCATCAAAAATTATTCCTCCTTCACTGGATACAAGAGCAAAAGAGCGATTGCTGTCGGAATAATATTTTAACATTCCCTCTATCGTTGTCTCATTGAAAATTGTCCGGCGTATCTGCGGCGGAACAGGACATTTATTCAGATGTCTTTTAAGCTCTGACTCTGTTGCCTTACAATCTTTACCGGCGCGAATTTCTTTATGCAATTTTGACTCCAGTGCTTTTTGCTTTTGCTCCCATATTTCCTTTTCTGTACTGTAATTCTCAACCAGTTTCGCGTATTCTTCCGCCAGGGCTTCATCCCTGAGATAAAATGCTTTCATAAACACTTTATCCACGGTCGTTTTCCTTTCACCGGAATCAGCCAGAATCAGAGAGTAAAGATTAACAGGCCCACGTAAATTTCCAGGTCTGCACACGTCAATCTGATTCTGACAGGCACTTGAGAACGCTGTTAATGCGGATGTCGCCACCATAGCCAAAGGTGCCTGTGTATTTTTTTGAGTTTCAATTATTGCATTTCTCACCAGCGGTGGTAGTGCATATATCGGATAAGGATTTTCTGGTGCAAGTAAGCACATAAAAGCCTCTCTTTTCATTAATGGGTTAGTAAAGTAGCAGCAACTCCCGCTATAATAGCGAAATAGCTGCTGTTCAGACCTAATGTTCTGAGAAATACAGAATATCTGTAGATCTGATGTTTAATAAACCGATAAGGTTAATTCAGTTCATACTGTGTTATTTACCACGAAATATCATTCATGTTTCTCATTCTTAACACCTCCTAAAATTATTTCACTAACACCTTCCCCCCGGTCTTTTTCCTTTCTCAGGAATCAGCCAGAACCATAGTGTAAATATTAACAGGCCCACGTAAATTCCCGGGGTTGCACACGTCAATCTGATTCTGACAGGCAATTGACATCGCTGTTAATAATGATGTGGTAGTCATAGCCAGAGATGCTTTTTCATTGTGTTGAGTTTCAATTATTGCATTTCCAGTCATTGATGGTTGCGCATATACTGGATACGGAGTATCCGGTTTGATGTAAGACATAAATATTTCCTTTTTTCGTAATAACTTTCGGTTATAGCAGCTATTTCCGCTACAATAGCAACAATAGCTGCTATACAGACTGGATATACTGAAAATACAGACAGTTCATCTGGTCTGTATCCAGCAAAGAAGGTCACTTAACAACCATCCGCAAGATTTCTTTCCGATAGACTTACGTGGTGGAAATTTTCCCTCCCGTTCAAGTTTCCACGCTTGTGTACGAGAAATTGACGTGATCTCATATCGTTCCTTTTCACGTACCAGTCTGTCGCATTCAATCCCATAAGCTTTCAAAATGACCAGACGCTGTTCATCTGTTAATGGAAGCCACATACTACCCTCCTGATATATCAATACTTTTTATTTCCGGCATGAGCATGAAATGACTAAGTTTCCCGGATAAACAATGAGTGAAAGTCACTATCATTCATCCAGTCAACGCCTTGCAAATAAAATGTAATACTATGATTTTTATAGGTCAAAATACTAAATTACAATGTTAAAATGGCTTTTAACAGAAAAAATAAAGACATATGGAACCAAATAAAAACAAGCCACGACCAATAAAAACAAAAGATTAATATTAAAAATCCATTATGACGATTTTTGTTGACTAAAATTAGGTTGGGATATATAAATAAATCCATGTAAAATTCAAACAAGGCATAGAGGAGCCGCAGGAAGGTGAAATATTTCCATCTAATTTGTGATAATCATCACAAAAATAAGCTACAACAAGCGGAGGAAAAGACAATCTGTTGCTGAACAGACAGAAGCAGGCTACGAATGATCGGAAAATGAAGCAAATACGCTTATACAGAAGACGCAGAGGTAACTGACGGAGACAATCACAATCAGGAGAAAATTATCGTAAATAATGTATAAAATCTCAGGATATAAACAAATGTACACAAGCTATCCACGTAATCAGCGGCTGGCTCAGGATTGACGTTTCATTTCAGTGGACAACATCGATTCTGTCTGACAGCGGACCAATATGTAGCAAGCAGAAACTTCTGACATCATGGTAACTCGGACAATGCAACAAAAGTATCAGTATGATCGTGTTTTATCCGGCGAACTCCACCCATTCCCTGGCATATACGAGGCGGTTTCCGAACAAATCCTTTTGCTCATTTTTAAAGCACGTCAACTATATCAGGATCCAGAATATCGCCCCTGGTTTGAAGAACAGCACAGAGTACTCTCTGCATTACGTGCCAATACAGAGCTCCTGAGAATCTTTAGAGAACAAAGAAGCGCTGAAGAACCAAAGCTTACTATTGAAGAGTCTACCTCCCCCCAACCCACTCCTTCTGCTCTTACAGATGCGCTTAATGTGATGTGCCATTTATACAATGGTTTTGATGAAGGAAATATCAGTCTGAAAACCTGGGGGGCGATGCAAGAGGTACAGACAACATCAACCTTTATCAGCCCAGGACCGAGAACCTGGAAAACACCTGAACTGGCAAAGTTTGTAGGAGATGATTTATTTAATATTCTGACTGAATGTAAGGCCTGGAGTTCACCAATTCCAGCAGAAACCCGACAGGGGTATTGCCATCAGGATCTGTCTGTTGCACACTCCTGCACCTCAGAGTTACTGGCACACCTGAATCAATATCATGAAATTGATGAATCAGCAATACTTGCCAGAGTTATTGGTATAACAGTTAACGGATTCTACAAGAAAAATAATACAGACCTTCCAGAATGGCTATCCCCCTTTAAAGAGGAACATAAAATATTCAAAGATTGTCCGGAGCAAAATACCGGGGATGTAATCAGACGGAAAGAACAACTGTTGAAAACAGGACGTACAGAATTCGTGAATAATTTGTGTCGGGTCGCCAACTGGTATGAAATTGAGTCAATATACGATGAATACGTCCGTCTTTATGCCAATGAAATCATTGACTGGTTCAACAAAACCATGAAGTATTTTAAACCAACAGATTTTATCCGATATACATGGAAATTCGCAACAGTTACTCCGGATAAAGATACAGAAACCGGGCATACAACTGCATGGGAAAAGGATTATTGCCAGATAACCATACAACGTGATGAACTTCTGAGGTTGATTCACACTAATACCCTTCAGGATGCTGTAATTTATCTTTGTCATTGTCTGCAGGAGAAATACAAGAAATCATCCCAGAATGAGACAGAGTTTCCAGGAATAAAACCTCCGGCATCAGAGAGTGAAATTAATATAACAGATAATTTTGAATTTCATTCTCTTCTGGAGCTAAGTAAAGATAATGAGAAGCGGCTGGAAACATTTCAAAAATGGTATGAAAAAAATAAAGTTTTGTTAGAAAGTCATAAACAAAAACGAACAGAGAAGATTGACGTTGCCGTACGACTTGTAGGGCTGAAAGCCTATGATCTGCATGAAGGGATTCCGGATAGTCCAAAACGAAAAGTTAAAGATGGCATAAATGAAGACATCAAAGCCGATACCAGTTTACGCCTGTCAAAGACAAATATAAGTGATACGTCGCTAAACCGTTATCGCCGCACTGTTAAGGAGATTATCAATAACGAAATCGACGCATTCCTGTTGGAACAGAAGAAAAAAAATAAAAGATTTCCCTACAGTGAAGATAGAGATGTGATTCGCCCTTTATGGGGAAAATGCCTGACCGGGCAGTAGATCACAGATGGGATAACATCCCGGTTATCCCCTGTTTGTTCTGCTTCAGGTTGCCGGAGCTCCAGGAACACGAGGCAATCGGCAAATTATGCGGCTTTTCCATTAACAGATTCGGCCACAAGAACAACACCGTGTTTGTTTCGATCAGGATGTTCACTCCAGATTTCTGATTCAGGAATACTTTCCCCATCATAGCAGATCCGATCACCATCAAACGAATAATACCGTGCGGAATCTGTATCTAAGATAAACACCTTAAAATTCGTTGAACGACGCGCTATATGCTGCCAGAGGGCTTTACCTCCTTCATATTGCTCGTTATCACTTAATAGTATAACGCCTGCTTTTGTGGCTATTGTTTCATAAACAAACGTAGCAAGGCTAACATCACGTACAGCGCCATCGACAACAATCCCTTCAATCTGAGCAACGTCCTGTTCTTCCCAGAATTTCCGGACAAACACCCCTTCAAGCTGTGAACGACGCTGAAGCTCCAGAGTGGCAACAACCTTATGGCGAATATCACCATCAATAACAGAAGGTGCAGCTTCGATTACCGCAGCGAACGGAGTCTTTGGATCCCAGATGATCTGGTAAAGCACACCCTGAATAGTTACTCCATCCAGTATCGAAAAACGACGAGCTACAGTAGCAGGGGAGTAAGACATTGGAATGACAGCCATTTTATGGCCTAAAATTTGAAAACATCAGTATCAATACTGACCTCATCAGTCTGAGCATATATTGATAAAGTTTTTATGTTTACACTCAATAAATACCTTGCCAAACAACTAATAGCGATGTCTACATTGCCATTCGACATGCTTACAATTTTTGTCAACAAGAAAGTGAATTTATATCAACGGTAAGAAGTAAACACGAGGACACCAAAACCAAATGTACACACTTTTGTGCTTTGTGTCCCCTGTGTGTACCCAAATGACAAACTGCAAGAAAATCTAGGCACACACTTATCTAACTTATTGATTTAAATGGTGCGATAATAGGAACAATACACATAGGCGATAACCTTTGTTTTTGTTGCCTTTTTTATTGTTCATTTTTTATAGATACCCCCAAAAGTACCCCCATATCTTTTTCCGCCCCTGAAATTTGGTTGTTATTCATACAGCATATCAGGCGGTAACGCTCTCCCTTTAACCCACTTATTGTATGATAGTGCTATCCCACAATAAGGAATCAGCCAGCCATGAGAATGACCAGCCGCAAAAAAGAGATACTTAGCTACTTTGAACCGGATAACCTCGAATGGGTGACTGGTGAGATTGGTGCGCCGCCGTTCGATGTGTCGGGTGTGGCCTACCTGCTTCATGGCATGGTGTCGTTCGATAAGCGTCACCAGCTCGAATCAACCCGGCGCACACTGGAAAGCATGGTTGCTGGTGGACTGCTTGAGCGGGTGACAGTGTATGAATCGCGCCAGATACGGCGCGGCGGTGAGACTAACGCAACGGTCGTGCGTTACGGTTTACCCGGTCATTGTGCTGTTATGCGCGATACTGGCGGCGCTGATAACGCAATATCAGGTGAATACATGCGGGTCAGTTAATAGCCTGCAATCTGTCGTTGATGCGGCTCAGGTCGTAAACCCGGCGTTCAATATCCAGCATCAGGAAATTGTGGATCTCGGCCTGCTCAGGATTATCAGACTCTCTGGCCTGTAATAGCAATTCATTGTAACCATGCAAGCCGCCTGAGTTTTCCGCCGGGGTGGTGCCTTTCCCACGCAGGCAGCTAATGGGCTGATTACTCGTATCGTGTGTTTGCTTCTCCAGCACAATGACGCAATCCCACCAGTCGCCAAAGTCATACGTGTAAACCAGCTTGTCACCCTCATTCTGGAGCGCCGCCCATAGTGGCGTGATTGCCGCGTTACCCATGCTTTCATCCTCACCCCATACGCGATACTCGCTACCTGGATCACCTTTACGCCCTTTCTCGAACATATACAGGTGTTCGTCATTCCAGCCAAAAGCTAACTGGATCACGGCATGAAGTTTACTAAAGGGGATTTGCTCTGGAACCAGCACACGCCGCCATATAGGTGGTTTGCTGTCTCGGATGGTTATCTTTAGCTGGTACATGCAAATCCTGAATAAATGCGAATCGGAAGGATAACGATACTGACGTACTCACAATTCTGTAAAGGTGAATAAAGGAAATTTTCTTAATACGCATAAGTTACATGTGGAATAATCCCATATCTACCTGCGCGGCGCTGGCTTCTTCCACTGGTAGGCAGGTGCTCGCATCATTTCGCGGAACCTGTCGCGCCGGGCTATATCGGCATTAACTGAGCGTTCTATCTCCCGTTGATCTGCCTGTGTAAGCTGGTGGCCTCCGTGCTCAAGTTTGGCGATGGTCAATAAGGCTATTTCGCGTGGTGTCATACGTCATACCCTCTGGAAGGATGAAACACGCCCGGATTAAATTTCATTTTTCGCGGGTATGAAAAAACGATGGGGCGGGCAGTCCCGGACAGTCAGGGCTGTAGAGATTTGACTACCCCCTCCCCGCTGGTGGTCTACCTTTGCCTCTTGCCGCCATTTAACCGGAAGGCGTTACCGTTCGGTTGCGCTATCCCCATGCGGTGTTGCGTTTCGGTAACAGCTTTATGCAGGTCGCCAAAGTCCTCAACCTTCACGGGCGGGCGCTTCACGTTCTCCAGACACGTTTCACGGCGGCGCTTTATCCATTCCCGATCATCGTCCTCGGTGCATAACAGCATGACTTCCATCCATCGCGCTGCGGCGCGTCGGTACAGCCCTTTTGCTTCCAGATCCTCGGCTTTACTGTCGTTTACCATGTTTATCTCCCTCAGAATGGCGTTTCATCGTCGAATGGTGGGCGTTGGTCAAAATCATCAGGGGTATTATATGACTCCCATCCCGGCGCGGATTGTGTTGCGTGGCCTCCTGTGTGCCTGTAGCCTGGCTGATTCCGGTAATACTGCGGAGTTAGGTCTACCGGCATAGCTTACCCGTGGAGAAATGAATCATCGAATGAGTTTGGTCGGGAGTTATTCCACCAGCAAAAATGGCGTTGCCCGGTCTATGACGTTGATGCCAATTAACGAGCTAACATTTCGACCATTCACAATGCTATCCCGTTCAAGCAAATGCGCTATTTTTTCTACTTCATACCAGTATTGAGCCATGAGGGCTTTGGTCTTTTCAACGAGTTTAGAAAGCATTAACTCCCTGTTAATTTGCTTATCTGTAGCGCAGATTAAATCGAGCATGTCATTTACGTTAGCCATGTCATAGCGATGAGGTAGCGAATACTTTTTGTTGAAAATATCGTTGTTTTCGTAAAGGGCTTCGCTTACTGGTCCGGCGAGGGATACAAAAGCGGCCTTTTTTGCATCGCGCTTTATACCATCCGCATAGTAACGTATGAAAGGGATAACTTTACCATTCTGCTCAACTACACCAGATTTACTATCCCGCAAACGCCCGAGATCGTGGCTGTGAATTATGCTGTGTTTAACAACGCCCAAACACTTGGCCTCATGTACATGTTCGCCAGCAACGTAACCGTATTCATCCATAACGGCGATAACCTGTATATCTAAGCGAATAAGCCATGCAGCTACTGCATGTCCCGCTTCGTGGAATGCTACACATCGTTTACCATCACCTATCCAGTTATAGAACATTTCATGCTCATATATCTGGTGAATGGCGCCCATTACGCGCCCTCGCTTGCCAGTGAGGCCAGCGCCTTATCCATTAATCCCCGAGCAATTTCGTGGATCGTTGGCGCAACTCCTACCTCTGATTTTTTACGCTGCTCCTCCTGAATTTTCTTTATCGCTTCCATTTGCTTCTCACTTATCAATACCGGCTTTGCTGAAATAGCCATAACGCCCCTTAGAACTGTATAAAACAACAGTTATTATAGTTTCACAAATAGCAATATTTATCACCGTAATTGCAAAATATGAAACAAATAGCACAAAAAAATGCCACCGCTCAGTAGCTGGTGGCATCGTTCTGTGTGTCAAGTTTTGACAAGTTTTTTATGGGCTCTAAAAACTATATTTATGGTGTCGCATTACTCTTCACGGCAGGCGCTTTTCATTTCTTCCCTTAAAGGCCACTGCTCCGCCATTGCTGCGGTCGAGTGATTCCCGTCATCACGTCCGGCCTGTGCCGCCGTCCAGTGTGTTGCATATTCTGTAAATCCAATTTCTGCTGGCTGCCTCATCCAGTGGGCGATCATCCTCAAGGTCATTTGCAGGCTTTGGGTGTCGCCCTGTAATGCGCGTTTGTCAGTAAACCCCTTCAATGCTTCACGCTCCTGATAGGTCATTTTCTGGCTGGTTTCTGTATTCATTGCCCACCTTCGTTATAAGCTACCCCCCCCATAGAATCTTTTTGGGGGTGTAATATCCCTACCAATCCCTACTAACTGGCTCAGGCCACGAATGGCAAGGCTTTCAGACTGGTAGGCATTCAATTTTGTTGCCCTACATAACCCTACTTATCCCTACTAAATCACTTCAACGGCATTTTACTGCCTGTTTTATTTGGTAGGGATAAGTAGGGATAAGTAGGGATAAAAATATATATCCCTACCTAGTTTAAAGCCTTGCTACGTCTGGCCTCGTCTCGTTTTTAGTAGGGCAGTAGGGATAAGTGCCGCCGTAAAAGTTTCAATCATCACTCTGCCCGCTCTCCACGCCGTAAGCGCGTGGCATGAACTCCTCAGCCTTCTCGTTATAGCCAACGTTGGTTTGCGCTCTGCCGTTAATGCTTCTCGTCAGGTAGCTGGCTCGGTACTCTTTTGCTGCTGATTTTATGGCGCGTGAAAACTTATTGACGGAAAGCGGTTTACCCAGGCCGTGATACTCCATAAACGCCAGATAAAGATGATAAAGATATGTCCTCGGCTCTGGCTGGCCTGCCCATGTACCTCCGCCCATCATCATGCCTTTGGGTTCGTTCATGAAAAAAAGCGCCGCACACATATCGACAACCGGATCTGTGCCGCGTTTAACCTCTAGCGCCTCCTGCGAATCGCGCTGCTCTAGTAATAGTGCCTTTGCTTTGTTCTGGTCGGCAAAGGTGGTTAGCAGGTGGCGGATAATCACCGGGATTTCTCGCCTGATTTTTGCGGTTAAATCCGGGTCTTTGTCTGCGTCTGATACCGGGTTATTAAACGGGAATATCACGCGGCGGCGGGCAATGCCCCCGTTTCGCTCCGTGAATGTCATCGGCTCGTTGTTGGTTGCCATAACAACGGCATTTATCACGGTTGTGAACTGCTTTTCATATTTCCCATCAATCTCTACCGGATCGCCGCCCGTAATGGCTTTAATCCCCGCACCCTCTCCAACGTAGCGGGTCTGGTCAGGCATAATAATCAGGCTTTTCCCTACGAACTGCGCCCGTCCCCGTGCGGTGTCCAGCGTCAACATGCTACCGCTGGCGGTGTTGTGTTCACCTGCCAGCGTGGTTGCTATGCTGCTGAATACGGATTTCCCACTGCCGCCCTCGCCAGTTATCTCAATGAATAGCTGCCAGTCGTGACGCTTCGCCAGCACCATAAACAAGGCTGCTTTGATACGCTCGGCCTTATGATGGTCGCCAGCCGTTGCATGATTCAGCCAACGGGTAAAATTGGGGGCGCTGGTGGTAATATTTTCCCCCGGCGCTGGCGGGGTGTAGGTGATCCCATTGTGGTTCATCAGCCAGTTACCCGGCGAATGGGCGGAAAACGTCTGCGTAGCGAGGTCATAAACGCCGTTATCAAAACCAATCAGATCCCCGCTCCGCTCACCAATTACCGGTATTTGCAGCTTCATGGTTGCGACAACCGATTTAATCCCCTTTTCGGTGTAGTGGGCTTCGTGCTCGTCGAAAATTGCCACCATAACCCTTTCTAATTCGCTGTCTGGTAGCTTCACCCATACGCCAGATTCGTAGCAGTAAACAGTGCCACTATCAGGGTTAACCGCCAACATATCCCATCGAGATGAAAGCAACCGCGCTTTCTGGCTGGCTGCCATTTGTGCAATATCTCCGACTTCGGCTTTACGGCGGGATTTACCGCCCGCAATGGCCTGTAGTTGTGGTTTCACGGCTTCCCCCTGAATCTGGTACATCGAATCGTTAAACGCAGCCGTAGCGACTTCCAGCCCGTTTTGCTGGCGGTAGTCGTCCCAGTCGGCTTTGTAGTCTGTCGGCGGCAGCGCCACCCAGCCAGCCACGGATAAGGCGGCTTTCTCTGCGGCATCTTTGCCCGTGTTCGCCTGTTCGTCCTGCTGGTGGTCGTTATCTGCGGCAATGATAATTTGCGACTGCGGGTGTTTCCGGCGCATTACTCCGGCAACGTGGATCAGGTTCCCGGCGTCAATTGCCGCCACTGTAAGCGCGTCCGGGCGCATCAGGTGAACGGACAGGGCCGTCGCCAGCCCCTCGGCAATTAATACGCTCTGCGGCTGTTCTGGTGCGTTTACGGCGTGATATGCCCCGCGCTTTGCTGAACCTGTCAGAAGTCGCTTCTCTCCCTGCGGTGTAATGGTTTGCGCTGCTGCCACTGCGCCGGATTCGTCCACCAGCTCCAGCAATAACGAACCATCCGGCATAACCGGATAGTTAAACCCGGTCAGCCCTTTTGATTGCAGGTAATCAGATTCGCCCTGTGTGGCACTCTGGCGCATTCCGGCATACAGATGGGCAAACGTAGCCCTTCGCTGCTCTGCGTCCTCTGCTGCCTGTTTCTGGCGCTCCTGCTCACGCTGCTGGCGGTCAGCTTCCAGTTGCTCTCTTCTATGGCTCGCTGCCACCGGGTCGGTTTGCGCTGCCCGGTAATCAATACCCAGCACGTCAGCGGCAAGCTGTGCCGCCTCCGTAGTGTCGCAGTTGTTAACCCGCTTGATTAAATCCAGCCCGTCACCAGCGCCACACTGGTTGCAGATAAAGCTACCGCGCCCGTTGTCGTCGAATCTGAAACGGTCTTTTCCACCACATGCAGGGCATGGAGAATGGCGGCGCGATGAATCAGGCACGTCGATAGACAATCCAGCCAGCACATAAGGCCAGCGCCCGGCGGCGGCACTGGTCACTTCGCGGATAAGGTCGATATTACGCATGATTGCCTCCTGCCACGGTCGCGCCCATGTCTTTAACCATGCTTTGCCATATCTCGCGCCCGACGTCAGTCAATCCGTCCTTAGTGACGCAACGCTCAAGAAGCTCGACCCCCACGGTTTCCCACTGCAGGTAGGACACTTTCATGGCTGCCAGTGTGTAGCTATCGATCAGGCTGCGAACGCCTTTTACTCCATTGACGATTTCCACACGGACGGCGAGGCCGTCCGCATCAACCATGAAATAGTCACCGCCGCTGGTGGAGGTAATGTGGTTATACAGTGCCGACGCATATTTATTCGCCAGCGCATTCAGTCGGAAATTTTTAGTAATCATGTCGCCCCCTCAGTGCGGCAGCGGCATTTCAGGCCAGCCGTTTTCATCCAGTTCAGCTATAAAGCTGTTGTGAAGTTCAGCAAGCGTTTCACGCCCGAACGGGGTCAACTCGCCGCGCTCCGTGTCGATCATGGCCTGATAAAAAACAATGGCGTTCGCTGTTCCCTGCTCAATGCCGTAGCGCTCAACCATTGCGCCCTCCATGTTGTTAGCCATCGCCAGACGTTCCGCGAACGGGTAAACCACAATCCCCGCCGTGCCATTGGAGTAAATCGCCACCTGCGATGAAGTGCCGTCAGACTCAGTTACCGTGGTTGTGCCGTTTTCGCGCTTCATCTCAGAAATGAACGTCGCAGCAATCAGCCAGCGCCACATAGTGACGTTATGCTGCGCGGTGAAGTCGAACCAGCCACGCGCCCCGCCATCAGCAACGGCAAAATGAATGGCGTATCCGATATCTGGCTTATCGTCGTACTCTCCGGCGTCAAGGCCGTTCACGGCGCTCTCGTAGCTGATAAGAGCAACCTGCTCATATCCCCCGGCATCATTGCGGGTCATGATATTGACGCCGTGCGGTGTGGCTTCGGCGTGTAATAAGTCGGCATTTCCCGATTTAATGGTCGGTGCGTTGCTCATGCGCTGCCCTCCGCATCAATTCTGGCTATATCGACAATCGTCAGGACTTTACTCAGCCAGCAATACGCGATGGCTGCTTGCTCAACTTCGAGGAGTGGTAATAAATCGGTCATAACGTGAGCCAGCCCATTGCGGGCGCGGGTCATGCGTTCTGCTGTTCGGTCTGCCAGCGTAAAATCATCCGGGTATGATTCTTTGCGAGATAGCATCGCTTCGGCTTCCAGCTCTGCCGGGTGGCGGTAGATGGTATTTATGTTCATGCTGCCACCTCACGAATGCGGGTAATCTGGATGTGGGAAAGGCGTTCATTTCTGGCCTGATTTAGCGCCTCAGCTTTGGCGCTGATCGCGCTGCGGGCGTCAACGATATAAACGAACTCGACTAATTCGCCGCTCCGGGCGGTGGCGCATCCTGCAACACGGAAGTAATTAAGCATGTGCGCCCCCTGTGCGAATACGTCCGGCAAAAAAGCAAACGTGATCCCGCGCCAGAATGCGGCGGGCTTCCTGCTCAGTCTCTGCGGCGATATGGTGAATTTTGGCGGTAATTGTCGGCATATCGCGGCGAACTGCTGCGATAATCCAGATAAATTGCGGTTTTTGGGTAGGGGTAGTAGCCATTATGGCAGCCTCCTGTAACTGGGATTTATTCCCACCACCGGAAACGCCAATTTCACTGGTGGTGAGCTGAACAGGGTTGGCGTAACCGGCGTTACAGGAAACCGGCGCGGATCGCTCCGCCCCCATCCAGCCCACCATTACTTTTTGAGCAATATGGGCTATAGCCATATCGCTGGGAAAGAGGTGTGCAGATGCGAGGACACAAAAAAAGACGCTCGGCGCGTCATGTGTCGCCTGTAACATTATCAGGACGCCAATCCCGGCACCAGATTTTGCTGGTGCGCTATAACCATAAACCGGGTTGGCGATAGTCGGCAAGCCCTTTTTTATGGACTCCGAATACTCACCTTCTCGCGTAACGACCCCTAATAAATCTTCCAGCGCACGCGTATTTGTCGCGAAAGTCGATGTGGAACGGTTCACAACGGTAGCAATCCAGTTCATACCACCAGCCAGCAGGGGGAATTTATTCCCCACAATCAGCTTTTTAGAGGTGATTATTTCTTGGTTTAAAATGTCATCATTTGTCGTCATTCCCCGTGCGTGGATGTCAGGTTTTGTGAGGTTCAGGCTAAGTTTTGCTAAGTCATTAACCATAACAATTGATAACAGGCAGCCGTTCGCGACCTTTGGTTTTATAAGGTTGTAAGGGTTAACATTTGTTAACAGGCTAGCCAGATTAAAGGCTTCTTTCTGGGCGGCAGGTTCATTCAGTATCACGGCGCACCTCCACGAACTCATTAACGAATCTCTCCAAAGGCTGAACACATGGCGACTGATAGCCCTCGCGGTAAAAGGTCACTCGGTTATGCTCGACGCGCTGTACGGTCACTACAGCCCCGTGACTGTCCTTGTAACGGCTTCCCGGCATCGGATTATGGTTACGCATGGTTTACCTCCAGACGTTTAGCGAGCCAGCGTTGCGACAGGCGGGTGAGTTCTCCTTTGCGCTGCTCATATTCCATGCCCATATCAATTAACGTGATATTGGTGCTTTCGAGATAGGCGAGGTGTTCAAGCTGTGCTGCGTTCATGCTGTCCCGTGGTTCGCCAGTAATGCCATTTGCCTGCGCCCACTGCTTCGCCGTCATGCCACCCAGCACGATACGGGCGATCATGTTGCTCTCGTTGCTGTAGTGGCGCTGCTGCGTCGTTTTACCCAGCTCGGCACGGGCCATATTCAGCGCATCGCACATCGGCTTAAAGTTGTTTGCGGCACTGATACGGGCTTTTAGCTGGCGACGATAGCGGGCGGCGATTTCAGGCACGCTACGCTGTAATTCTTCCTCGCACTGGATGAAATAACGGCGGATAGCGCGGCCCTGTTCGGTGCGTTCGATCATTGCCAGTTCTTTCGCCATTCCGACACTTAACAGATAGTCTTTGCCGGGTCTGCCAGAGTGCTTAATCTTGCTGTAAGCCGCGCCATTCGGGCTTCTCCCCAAATTTGGGGAAATAGTTTTATGGACTGAGTAATCGTGCCCAATGGTGAAGTCATATTCAGAGATGCGATCAGTGATCCATGTAGAGAAGTCTTTTCCCACGCCCAACGCTTTGTGTAACGCTTTTGCGCTAACAATATTGGTTTCACGCCCACCGATATGACCAGGAATAACCGGGACAATTGCGGCAAATTCATTACCGTTAATTGTGCCCTGATAGGCGTTCAGATGAGGGGCGGCCTCAGAAATTAATCTGCTTTTTTCGATGTTCATTTTCAGTCTCCGTTAGGCGGCGGTGAGATTGTCCGGGTATAGATTGAGAATGTCGGCAATTTCAGGCTGAGAAAGTCCCTGATAGCCGCCAGCGTCGGCGTTATGGTTCACAAGCCGAATAACTTTTAGAACGTCACCGCGCCCGGTAAAGCGATAGCGTAAATGTGACCCTATCCCGTCGGGGTTCTTTTCGTCTATACGCTCAAGCTGAATATCAAGCCTGCGCTCTAACTCGCTGGCGTAGTTCCTTCCAGACGAAAGGCGGCAATAACGCAGAATATCGTTTTCTGTCCATCCCTCTATACCAGTACGCAGCATATAGACGCGGGCGCGGTGTTTCTTTGGGGTACGCCTAGGTACTTGTACCGGGCTGGTGGTCGGCGTAATATCAGACGTGCGAATATCTGAGTTAGCCGCCTGTAATGGGCGGTTTTTCTTTTCCATCAGGCCACCTCGTCTCTAGATTCTAATATACACTTCTCAATCCATTCATCTATTTCAGACTCAACAAAAGCAATTGCCCGACTTCCAATTTTTACCTGTTTAGGGAACCTCCCCTGACTAATAAGACGATAAATCCATGCTTTGCTATAACCAGTTCGCCTTTGAACTTCAGAGAGACGAATTAATGAATTGTAATTAGCCATTTATTAATATCCTGTACTAATGACGCAATAACCCCCTCCTGCAACGAATGGCGAGAGTTTTATTTGCGTCAAATGTCGAATACACCAAAGACCACAATATGAAAAACATATTGCGGTCTTTTATAAAAGATAGTCAGATTGTTTTGGTTTGTTTGCTCCACAAGGGTAGAGCTACCCTGCATTTCGGCAGGATCACGCTATTAGGCGTGACATCCAGTAGTTTTAAAGAACGCCCTTTTTCAGGGCATGGTGGGCAGGCAAGAGAGCAATTGCGCTTTGTCAGCGCCGTAGATTCATATTTGAATCATTGTATGTTTCCCGATAGAAATCTATCGGTCACTGCGGGACGAACCATCCCGCCCACATCAATGTTAAAGAGCAATTGCGCTTTGTCAGCGCTCCGCAGCCTCATGGATGAATCATTACATGCATTGTAAAGGTGCATGTATCCCTATTCTTTCCTGCATCAGGAAAGCACCAAAGGCTGTTAAAGAGCATCCAGCTTTTCAGCTGCGTAGAAGATTCCATCTTCGTTGTTAAAAGAGCAATTGCCCTTCTCCATGGCTAACTGTTAAATAGCAATCCTCTGTGAGTTTTTATCAATCTACTCCCTTATACTTTAGTAAACCTCTGTATACTTGTCCAGTTGTTTCATGCGTGTTTTTCAAACACCATATGCACCACATTTCCGCCATGCTCGAGAGAATCCATATAGTCGGCATACCATTGAAGCATCTCCCGCCTTCCATCCAGATATTGCGCATGGTTGTATGTGCCACGAATTGAGTTCTTATCAACGTGAGCGAGCTGCGTTTCTATCCACGCAGTGTTATAGCCCTGCTCATGCAAAATCGTACTCATAGTGTGCCGGAACCCATGACCAGTTACACGTCCAGCGTAGCCAATGCGCTTAAACACTTGGTTTATGCTGGCCTCGCTCATTGTTTTCCTTGGATCATTGCGCCCGGGAAACATAAGAGGGTAATTGCCTGTTATTTCTCTAATCTTCCCAATAAGCGAAAGAGCCTGCTCAGACAATGGCACAATATGAGGCCGCCGCATTTTCATACGTGAAGCGGGTATCTCCCAGATAGCCTTGTTGAAATCAATTTCATCCCATAATGCGCCACGTAGTTCGCCAGTCCGCAAGCCGGTGATAATCAGTAGACGAGCCGCCATAACAACCAATGCGCTTCCTGAGTAACTGGACAATGCCTTGAAAAAATCAGGTAATTCTTTGGCTGTAAGGAAAGGGTAATGATTAGATTCATGACCTTGCATCGCGCTAGTAAGGTCTGGTGCAGGGTTATACTCTGCGCGACCAGTGACTATTGCATAGCGGAAAACTTCCCCGCACCGTTGCCTCACTTTTTTGGCTTTTTCTGTAGCACCGCGCCCCTCGATGCGACGCAGCACATTCAGAAGTTCAAGTGGTTTGATTTCGGCGATGGTTTTTTTGCCAATGTAAGGGAACACATCTTTGTTGAAGGCTTCGAGGATGTCTGAAGCATAACCAGCAGACCATTTTTTTAATTTGCTGCTGTGCCACTCAAGGGCAATATCTTTGAAGGTGTTGTTTAACTGCGTTTCCCGGGCAATCTTTTCCTCTCGTTTCGCTTCCATCGGATCGATACCACCAGCGATACCTCTTTTCGCATCTTCACGTTTTGCCCGAGCATCGGCTAGAGTAACCTCAGGATACACACCTAGTGCCAATAGCTTCTCTTTACCAGCTACACGATATTTAAGTCGCCAGTATTTACCTCCATTAGGTTTTACCAAGAGATACAAACCGCCACCATCGGCCAGCTTGTAAGCCTTCTCTTTTGGCTTGGCTGTGTCTATTTGACGGGCATTGAGTTTCACTTGGGGGTACCTCCACTAAACCGAACAGCAAATACCCCCATAAGTACCCCCATCTGACCGTAGATTTTGAGGGACTTTAGTAGACGTCAAAAGACGAACGGGGCTTTAATACGCGGATTATAAGGGGTTTTGAAAGACTTTAGTAGACTTGGGGAGATGTTTGAATGGTGCCGATAATAGGAGTCGAACCTACGACCTTCGCATTACGAATGCGCTGCTCTACCAACTGAGCTATATCGGCCCTGAAAGGACATGTTCACGAACGTGAATCACGGTGGACAAGGTTAAAACTAACCGGGCGATGCGTCAATGGCCTTGTGAATCAAATGGCTACTTTTGCATCACCCGGTTTTATTTACGCACGAATGGTGTAATCACCAATGCCGATCCACTTGTAAGTGGTCAGTGCTTCCAGCCCCATTGGGCCACGCGCGTGGAGTTTTTGTGTGCTTACCGCCACTTCCGCACCCAGACCAAACTGGCCGCCGTCGGTAAAACGCGTAGAGGCGTTAACGTAAACAGCGGACGAATCCACTTCGTTAACAAAACGCTGGGCGTTGCGCATATCGCGGGTCAGGATCGCATCGGAGTGTTGTGTGCCGTGTTCACGAATATGGGCGATGGCATCGTCAAGATCGCTGACGATTTTGACGTTCAAATCTAATGACAGAAACTCATCGTCATACTCTTCGGCTTTAACAGCAACCACCTTCGCAGGGCCTGCCTGCAACTGCGCCAGTGCAGCTGCATCTGCGTGTAATGTCACGCCGCTTTCCGCCATTTGTTTGCTTAATGCGGGCAGGAAGCTATCGGCGATGTTTTTATTCACCAGCAACGTTTCAACCGTATTACATGTGCTCGGACGCTGAGTTTTCGCGTTGACGATCACTTTTAATGCTTCAGCGATCTCTACACTTTCATCAACGTAAATATGGCATACGCCTATACCACCTGTGATCACCGGGATTGTCGACTGTTCACGGCACAGTTTATGCAAACCAGCGCCACCACGCGGGATCAGCATGTCGATGTATTTATCCATACGCAGCATTTCACTGACCAGCGCACGGTCAGGATTATCAATCGCCTGCACGGCACCCGCCGGTAAGCCGCAGGATTTCAGGGCGTCCTGAATCACCGCCACCGTTGCAGCGTTAGTGCGACACGTTTCTTTGCCACCGCGCAGGATCACCGCATTACCGGTTTTCAGGCACAGCGAAGCGACATCAACCGTCACGTTCGGGCGCGCTTCATAAATCACGCCAATAACCCCCAGCGGTACGCGACGACGCTCAAGACGCAGGCCGCTGTCCAGTACGCTGCCATCGATTACCTGCCCCACCGGATCGGCGAGGTTACACACCTGGCGCACATCGTCGGCAATGCCTTTCAGCCGTGCGGGCGTCAGTGCCAGACGGTCAAGCATCGCTTCGCTAAGGCCATTGGCTCGCGCGTCAGCAACATCCTGGGCGTTAGCGTTGAGGATGATTTCGCTTTGTGCTTCCAGTTCATCGGCGATTTTTTCCAGCACGCGATTTTTTTCGCGGCTGGAGAGTTGCGCTAATTTATACGAGGCTTGCTTCGCGGCAATGCCCATTTGTTCCAGCATCGGCCAGCTCCTTAACGGGTAATCATGTCATCACGGTGAACGGCAACCGGGCCGTATTCATATCCCAGTATTGCATCAATTTCTTGCGAGTGGTGTCCGGCAATACGGCGTAATGCATCGCTGTTGTAACGACTGACGCCGTGGGCGATATCGCGACCTTCGAGGTTACAAATGCGGATGACTTCACCACGCGAGAAGTTGCCAGTCACGCTTTTAATGCCTTTCGGCAACAGGGAGCTGCCGCGTTCAAGAATGGCGGCGGTTGCCCCTTCATCTACCGTGATTTCACCCGCCGGCGGCGCACCGAAAATCCAGCGTTTACGGTTTTCAAGCGGAGTCGCCTGGGCATGGAACAGCGTACCGACGGAAATGCCTTCCATCACATCACCAATGACGCCCGGCTTGCTGCCCGCGGCAATAATGGTGTCGATACCCGCACGGCAAGCCACGTCCGCGGCCTGCAATTTGGTACTCATGCCGCCAGTTCCGAGGCCTGAAACGCTGTCACCGGCAATCGCGCGCAGTGCGTCATCAATACCGTAAACATCTTTAATCAATTCTGCCTGCGGATTACTGCGCGGGTCAGCGGTATACAAACCTTTTTGATCGGTCAGTAACAACAGTTTATCGGCACCCGCCAGAATCGCCGCCAGTGCAGAAAGGTTGTCGTTATCGCCGACTTTAATCTCTGCCGTAGCGACAGCATCGTTCTCATTGATTACCGGAACGATATTGTTATCGAGCAACGCACGCAGGGTGTCGCGGGCGTTCAGGAAGCGTTCACGGTCTTCCATATCAGCACGGGTCAGCAGCATTTGCCCGACGTGAATGCCATAAATCGAAAACAGCTGTTCCCACAGTTGAATCAGTCGACTCTGCCCTACCGCCGCCAGCAGTTGTTTCGAGGCGATAGTCGCTGGCAGTTCCGGGTAACCCAGGTGCTCACGTCCGGCGGCGATCGCGCCCGACGTCACAATAACAATCCGATGCCCGGCGGCATGTAACTGCGCGCACTGGCGAACAAGTTCAACGATATGGGCACGGTTCAGGCGGCGCGATCCGCCTGTTAGCACACTGGTGCCGAGTTTTACCACCAGCGTCTGGCTGTCACTCATGATTCTCTGCCATTCAATTTTAGGAAAAATGATATCAAACGAACGTTTTAGCAGGACTGTCGTCGGTTGCCAACCATCTGCGAGCAAAGCATGGCGTTTTGTTGCGCGGGATCAGCAAGCCTAGCGGCAGTTGTTTACGCTTTTATTACAGATTTAATAAATTACCACATTTTAAGAATATCATTAATCTGTAATATATCTTTAACAATCTCAGGTTAAAAACTTTCCTGTTTTCAACGGGGCTCTCCCGCTGAATATTCGCGCGTTAATTAAAATCAGGAATGAAAATGAAAAAGAGCACTCTGGCATTAGTGGTGATGGGCATTGTGGCATCTGCATCCGTACAGGCCGCAGAAATATATAACAAAGACGGTAATAAACTGGATGTCTATGGCAAAGTTAAAGCCATGCATTATATGAGTGATAACGACAGTAAAGATGGCGACCAGAGTTATATCCGTTTTGGTTTTAAAGGCGAAACACAAATTAACGATCAACTGACTGGTTATGGTCGTTGGGAAGCAGAGTTTGCCGGTAATAAAGCAGAGAGTGATACTGCACAGCAAAAAACGCGTCTCGCTTTTGCCGGGTTGAAATATAAAGATTTGGGTTCTTTCGATTATGGTCGTAACCTGGGCGCGTTGTATGACGTGGAAGCCTGGACCGATATGTTCCCGGAATTTGGTGGCGACTCCTCGGCGCAGACCGACAACTTTATGACCAAACGCGCCAGCGGTCTGGCGACGTATCGGAACACCGACTTCTTCGGCGTTATCGATGGCCTGAACTTAACCCTGCAATATCAAGGGAAAAACGAAAACCGCGACGTTAAAAAGCAAAACGGCGATGGCTTCGGCACGTCATTGACATATGACTTTGGCGGCAGCGATTTCGCCATTAGTGGGGCCTATACCAACTCAGATCGCACCAACGAGCAGAACCTGCAAAGCCGTGGCACAGGCAAGCGTGCAGAAGCATGGGCTACAGGTCTGAAATACGATGCCAATAATATTTATCTGGCAACTTTTTATTCTGAAACACGCAAAATGACGCCAATAACTGGCGGCTTTGCCAATAAGACACAGAACTTTGAAGCGGTCGCTCAATACCAGTTTGACTTTGGTCTGCGTCCATCGCTGGGTTATGTCTTATCGAAAGGGAAAGATATTGAAGGTATCGGTGATGAAGATCTGGTCAATTATATCGATGTCGGGGCTACATATTATTTCAACAAAAATATGTCAGCGTTTGTTGATTATAAAATCAACCAACTGGATAGCGATAACAAATTGAATATTAATAATGATGATATTGTCGCGGTTGGCATGACCTATCAGTTTTAATGATTATTGCCGGATGTGATGCATCCGGCACATTTCACTCACGCCGTTAACTTCACCGGCTCGTCACGAAAATCATCCGCCGGTTCCAGCTTCAGATTCAGCGTCGTCAGCAGTTCACGCAGCTTCTCGTGAAACTCACGCAGGGTGTGCTCCAGTCGTTCAACCACTTCAGTATCTTTTACCGGAACACTCTTCCAGTCGCCTGCTTTATCGAACAGACCAAACTGGTAACTGTAGGTAAAACGGGATTCCTGCGCTTCAAGCTCCATCCACCAGCCCCAGAACTCACGCACTTCCGGTGCCGGTTTCACGTTGACGCATACAGCCAGACAATCGAAAAAGAATCGATTATCTTCGCACTTACCTTCACGAATATACGGGCCTAGTGCGGTAAATTTTTTGATCAATCTGCTCTTCGGGTGTCCACTCGGTAACGTCATTGCTATCTCCTGTTGTGATGCAACTGTTTTACCAAATTGGCAAAATTTAGCAAATTTTTAACACAAGCGTTTTTCGATCCAGTCGGTGATTTCCTGAAGACCTTTGTCAAAATTCCGATACACCGGGTTAAATGGGATCTCTAATAATTTACCGTCAGCAGATGATGAGGTGATTAAGCGTGAGTCCTCTTCCGGGCTGAACGGATCGTTCTTCCAGTAGCCTGATAACATTGGCGTTGGGCAGCGACGTCCCAGCAATCCTTGCACTTTTAATGAATAGCGATTCAGCTCCACGCGCAACGCTTCATCGGAAGCATCATGCATCCCCAAACGACTGGCCAGAACGTCAAGATACATTTCCGGCACCTGTTGCTGGCACTTAAAATCACTCAACAGGGTATGAACTACCGGACCAAGACAGGCAACCGCTTTCAGACGCGGCGATTCAAGGTATGCCAGACGCACGGCAACGTTAGCGCCGAAACGGAAACCAAAGGCCGCGACGCGAGTGTGATCCACCCACGGTACGTTAGGCAGCGCCTTTAAGACGTGCTGATGCAACAGGCTGGAGTCCTGGGTGAGCTTCCATTTTGAAGAAAAGCCCACCGACGGCATATCAATAGTCAGCATCGCAATGCCGCGCGGCGCAAAATAACGTTCATACAGGCTGTAATAGTCCGTCTGCATCGCATCCAGACCACCACACATTAATACCGTCGGGAACGGGCCATCGCCTTTCGGCATATGCAAAAAGCCGGTGATGGGCGCACCGCCGGGTACGGTAAACTCCATCTGCCGCATCGTGCCCGGCAGACGCTGAGCGGCCTCTTCATAGGCGCGGTTTGACAAAGCCTGCGCTTGCTCGGCCAGGTCATCTCCTTTCAGATGAGGATAGGCGGCAATGTTGTACAACGTAGCCGCATGCAGCCAGTGACGCCCACTGAGTTGCGGATCTTCTTCCGCACAGGCTTTTTGTTGCCACACCATCGCCTGGGTGGCCCACTCATAAATCCAGTTGCCACCACGGTAGCCAATCACCGTATCGTATAAATCATCGTCGGTACGTTCGGCATCGCTCATCACAATACGCGCCTGGACGTCGAGGATTTCACGTGGGTCAATGCCGCGCCAGATCCACATCAGACGGTTAATCATGCGATACCAGTGAGGGATGGTTTTACCATCAAGGGCCGACTGCACAGGCGGTTGTGCGCCGTGATTAAAGCGGCGGACTAGCGTCGAGGTTTCAGGATGTTTAAAGCGGGGTTTGAACAGGGTTTCGCTCAGGTTTGCCTGTGTCATGGATGCAGCCTCCAGAATACTTACTGGAAACTATTGTAACCCGCCTGAAGTTAAAAAGAACAACGCCCGGCAGTGCCAGGCGTTGAAAAGATTAGCGACCGGAGATTGGCGGGACGAATACGACGCCCATATCCCACGGCTGTTCGATCCAGGTATCTTGCGGGATATCAACAACATAATCATCAACCAGCGGACGACCAGCCGGTTTTGCAAAGATGGTGACAAAGTGCGCTTTTGGATACATTTCACGAATCGCAACCGCAGTACCACCGGTATCCACCAGGTCATCAATAACGATGAAGCCTTCGCCATCGCCTTCTGCGCGTTTCAGCACTTTAAGCTCGCGCTGGTTGTCGTGATCGTAGCTGGAAATACAAACGGTATCGACATGACGAATACCCAGTTCACGCGCCAGTAACGCACCCGGTACCAGACCGCCACGGCTTACGGCAATAATGCCTTTCCATTGTTCAGAAGGCATCAGTCGGCTTGCGAGTTTACGTGCATGGATCTGCAACATGTCCCAGGTGACGATGTATTTTTCGCTCATGTGAAGTGTCCCAGCCTGTTTATCTACGGCTTAAAAAGTGTTCGAGGGGAAAATAGGTTGCGCGAGATTATAGAGATCTGGCGCACTAAAAACCAGTATTTCACATGAGTCCGCGTCTTTTTACGCACTGCCTCTCCCTGACGCGGGATAAAGTGGTATTCTCAAACATATCTCGCAAGCCTGTCTTGTGTTGACAACATTTTCTGCTAACCCTGTGACCTGCAATACTGTTTTGCGGGTGATCGACAAGGAGACTTAACGTGTCTGAACTGTCTCAATTATCTCCACAGCCGCTGTGGGATATTTTTGCCAAAATCTGTTCTATTCCTCACCCGTCCTATCATGAAGAGCAACTCGCTGAATACATTGTTGGTTGGGCAAAAGAGAAAGGTTTCCATGTCGAACGCGATCAGGTAGGTAATATCCTGATTCGTAAACCTGCTACAGCAGGTATGGAAAATCGTAAACCGGTCGTCTTGCAGGCCCACCTCGATATGGTGCCGCAGAAAAATAACGACACCGTGCATGACTTCACGAAAGATCCTATCCAGCCTTATATTGATGGCGAATGGGTTAAAGCGCGCGGCACCACGCTGGGTGCGGATAACGGCATTGGTATGGCCTCTGCACTGGCGGTTCTGGCTGACGAAAACGTGGTTCACGGTCCGCTGGAAGTGCTGCTGACCATGACCGAAGAAGCCGGTATGGACGGTGCTTTTGGCTTACAGAGCAACTGGTTGCAGGCTGATATTCTGATTAACACCGACTCCGAAGAAGAAGGTGAAATCTACATGGGTTGCGCGGGGGGTATCGACTTCACCTCCAACCTGCATTTAGATCGTGAAGAGGTTCCAGCTGGTTTTGAAACCTTCAAGTTAACCTTAAAAGGTCTGAAAGGCGGTCACTCCGGCGGTGAAATCCACGTTGGCCTCGGTAATGCCAACAAACTGCTGGTGCGCTTCCTGGCGGGTCATGCAGAAGAACTGGATCTGCGTCTTATTGATTTCAACGGCGGCACACTGCGTAACGCCATCCCGCGTGAAGCCTTTGCGACCATTGCTGTCGCAGCTGATAAAGTCGACGCCCTGAAATCTCTGGTGAATACCTATCAGGAGATCCTGAAAAACGAGCTGGCAGAGAAAGAGAAAAATCTGGCCTTGTTGCTGGACTCTGTAGCGAACGATAAAGCTGCCCTGATTGCGAAATCTCGCGATACCTTTATTCGTCTGCTGAACGCCACCCCGAACGGTGTGATCCGCAATTCCGACGTGGCAAAAGGTGTGGTCGAAACCTCCCTGAACGTCGGTGTGGTGACCATGACTGACAATAACGTAGAAATTCACTGCCTGATCCGTTCTCTGATCGACAGCGGTAAAGACTACGTGGTGAGCATGCTGGATTCGCTGGGTAAACTGGCTGGCGCGAAAACCGAAGCAAAAGGCGCATATCCTGGCTGGCAGCCGGACGCTAATTCTCCGGTGATGCATCTGGTACGTGAAACCTATCAGCGCCTGTTCAACAAGACGCCGAACATCCAGATTATCCACGCGGGCCTGGAATGTGGTCTGTTCAAAAAACCGTATCCGGAAATGGACATGGTTTCTATCGGGCCAACTATCACCGGTCCACACTCTCCGGATGAGCAAGTTCACATCGAAAGCGTAGGTCATTACTGGACACTGCTGACTGAACTGCTGAAAGAAATTCCGACGAAGTAATTATTTGATTTGCTGCCGGATGGCGTTCAATCACCTTCCGGCAGTTTCATCCTTCATTATCCTTCGATAAAAGCCATCCCTGTAAATGTCCGTCGCGGGTTGCCACGTTCAATCTGGTGATGGAACATTCGCCGCTGCGATTTCAGCGCCGCGCTATTTTCCTGTTGCTGTTGCTCCAACTTCCAGGCAATCAGCAATCGCGCCAGCCGTTTGTTAGCATGCTGGCTGCGCTCTGACTGAACCTTCACGCTAATACCGGATGCCAGATGCGTGGCGCGTACCGCCGAGTCGGTTTTATTGACATGTTGACCGCCCGGCCCCGACGAACGCAGCGTGTCAGGATAACACCCGGCTTCGGTTTCCAGCACCGTTACCGCGACGTCTTGCCGGGTAAAAACGACCAACAGAGAAGAACGCTGCGCCAATCGGGTAGCCGCGTCCGGGGTGTAAATCTGGCATCCCCACTACGCGCTGCATGTTGGGTAAATTTGCCGTGGTGTGTAATTGTTGGATCGCTAAACTCTCGATCCACAGGTCATCAGATGCGATGGTAAATACCGCATCGGATAAGGGACGAATATATTTGCCCATGTACCATTCCATTTATACTCGTCATACTTCAAGTTGCATGTACTGCGACTGCGTTCGTTCACCCCAGTCACTTACTTATGTAAGCTCCTGGGGATTCACTCGCTTGTCGCCTTCCTGCAACTCGAATTATTTAGAGTATATAAATATAAAAATCAGGAAATGGCAGACGAATCCAGGGCAAGAAAAAAAGAATTAATCCTGGAAAGGTCTGCAAAGAGTCATTGATAAAGGATTTGTCATGATTTACCTCCTTGCAGTTTGTGGAATAAGAAAACGCGCACATACCAGGCGGGCGTTATTTTCATTGCAAGCTGGATTTAATGTTGCGGTTTATATCGCATATAAAAATTAGTAAACCACGCTCCCCGGCATTCAACGCGCTGCTGCTTAACTGTCTGAAAACCATAACGTTCAAAAAAGGGTTTTGCGGTTATGCTGGCGTCCACCGTAAGTTCGGATTCAGACTTAATCCAAGGTTTTAACAAAGCACTGGCAACCCCACGGCGGGTGTATTCAGGGTCAACAAATAACATATCGATATAATGTTCAATGCGGGAAATAAAACCAACCGGTTGTGCATTAATGACTGCAACCCGCACTTGTGATTTCGCGAGTTTCTCCTTCCAGCGAGATTCGTCAATCTGCGCCCAGGCGGCAATTTGTTGTGGTGAATAATGCTGACTGGCGGTCATCATAACCGCTCTAATGAAAATAGCGCATAGTTGCTGAAAATCGCCAGGCTGATAGTTTCTTATTTGTATGTTATTCATAATCCCAGCACCAGTTGTCTTTCCATTTGCGGGTCAAGCAACGTCACATGCAGCCCCACCAGTCGCACACCGCGCCCGCCGCGGCGTTCATCCCAGGTTTTACGCGCGGTGGCGATTAAGTCAGCTTTATTCAGCCGCGGCCAGACGTGCTCCTGGGTGGTTTGCTGAAAATCGTCGAACTTTAATTTCACCCCCTGGCGAGCAATCAGTAAATCAGGTTTTACCTTTGCCAGACGGCGTTCAAGTTCCGGATACAGCCGCTCGATAATCGCTACACATTCAGACCAGTGATGAATATCTTCCGCCATCGTGCGTTCCACGCCGACGGATTTTCGTAACCGTTCGCTGTTAACGTCGCGCTCGTCAATCCCCTGACTACGCTCCCACAAAATGCGGCCAAATTTGCCAAAGCGTTTAAGCAGAATCACCAGATCACACTTTTGTACATCACCGCAGGTCCGCAGCCCCATCGCTTCCAGCTTTGCCGCTGAGACTTTGCCAACACCGGGAATTTTTGCCAGCGGTAAGGTTTGCAGAAATGCCGGAACTTCCGCCGGCGTAATCACAAACTGGCCGTTGGGTTTATTCATGTCGGAGGCGATTTTGGCGAGAAACTTTACTGGTGCCACGCCCGCAGACGCCGTCAGTTGCAGCTCGTTGAAGATCATCTGGCGGATTTCCTGGGCGATGAGGGTCGCAGAACCGTGGCAATGGACGCTATCAGTGACATCGAGATAGGCTTCATCCAGTGACAACGGTTCAATACGCGAGGTGTAGCGCGAGAAGATTTCACGGATATGATTTGAGGCTTCTTTGTAGGCGTCAAAGCGCCCCGGAAGCAAGGTGAGATGTGGGCATAATTTGAGCGCCATCCCTGTCGGCATAGCGCTACGTACGCCAAATTTACGCGCGGGATAATTGGCGGTGCTGATCACCCCCCGACGTTCGCGGCTACCGCCAATAGCAATAGGGATATCGCGCAGGGCGGGATTGTCGCGCATCTCCACCGCTGCGAAAAAGCAGTCCATATCCACATGAATGATTTTACGCATTGCTCACCTCTCAACACTGGTAAAGTATACAGTGATTTCAGGGTTTGAGAAATGCGTAAAGATTCAGCATTTAGCGCATTCGCTGCGAAAGCACCTGCTGCTTATCCAGCTTTTGCACCAGCGGCTGCACCACTTTATCCCCATGCTGACCAAAGTATTGATACAGCGTATCGGACGCACTTTTGGTCAGCACCATAATCTCAATACGCCGATT
Organism: Shigella dysenteriae; assembly: GCF_022354085.1. Taxonomy (NCBI): domain Bacteria; kingdom Pseudomonadati; phylum Pseudomonadota; class Gammaproteobacteria; order Enterobacterales; family Enterobacteriaceae; genus Shigella; species Shigella dysenteriae. Next base: position 924,903 of record NZ_CP055055.1, on the reverse strand, counting down.
GCCCGCGCTTTGCGGATTTTTGGCATCCAGCAGCATCTGGTCCGCCATTGCGCTTACCTGCATCACTTTATCTTCCGGCATTCCGGCCTCTTCCAGCACCCGACGAGCCGAAAGCGCGCGGTCACCCGAAAGGTTCCAGTTGTTGTAGATATTGTTTTTGTAGGCCATCGCATCGGTATGCCCGGTAATAATAATTTTATTATCGAGCGAGTCGAACACTGGCGCTAACTCCACCAGCAGCGTTTTAAAGAACGGCATAATCTGCGCGCTGCCGCGTTCGAACATATTGCGATTCTGGTCGTCTTTAATCAGCACGCGTAATCCCTGCGGGACAATCTCCATCTCCAGATTCGCTTCCATATGCGCATCACGGGCAATGGTGTTGATACTGGTTGCCAGCTCACCAAGCTCGGTGGCGGATTTCTTCTTCAGCAGCGCCGTTTTCTCGTTGACGTCGCGCGCTTTTTTCTCCGTCTCTTCCGGCACCGCCACGGTGGCAGGTTTTGGCGGATGAGACGGGCTGATTTTATTTAACGGCGACAACCCGCCACCGTTGAAAATCGACTGCCCGTGCAGCGCGGCGATAATGCTTTCACGCTCGGATTTACTGACGCTGTTGACAATCCACAGCGTCATAAACAGCGCCATCATTGCCAAAGTAAAGTCGGCGAACGCCACCTTCCACGCCCCGCCGTGATGCCCGGCATGATTCTTTTTGATCTGCCGCCGGACGATGGTGGTTTTTGCCCCACGATCGCGGCGGTTGCCCGTCTTTCTCATGCTTATTCTTGCTCCAGCATCGCATTCACCCACGCGTCGAGGTTGGCGAAGGTCGGTTTAGATGCCAGATGCAGCAGCTTACGCCCGGCATCCACCGCCAGCAGCGTCGGTTTGCCGCCTGCCTGCGCCACCAGCACGGTACGCACGCATTCCAGCAAAGAATGTTCTGCCCGCGCCTGTTGTTCCATGGCGTTGGCGAGCGGGTCCATCAGGCAGTAGCAAATGAAGACGCCTAAAAACGTCCCCACCAGCGCTGCCGCCACTTTCAGGCCAATCAGGGCGATAGAGCCGTCAATCGACTGCATGGTGATGATGATGCCCAACACCGCCGCACAAATGCCAAACCCCGGCATCGCTTCGGCGGTACGTTGCAGCGAGCGCGACGGCGTTAGCAGCGACTCTTCCGCGGTGTCCAGTTCCTGATCGAGAATGCCTTCCAGTTCATGGGCGTCGATTTTACCCATCGCCATCAGGCGAAAGTTATCGGCAATAAAGGTCACCAGCCGCTTCTGGGTTAACACCAGCGGGTATTTCTGGAAAATAGTGCTCTCTTCCGGCTGCTCGATATGCTGATCCAACATGCGCAGGCCGCCGTTTTGCACCATTTCGAGCAACTCATACAGGCACATTAATAGCTGACGCTGAAACTCCGGCCCGAGCTGTTTTTTACTGATCACACCTTTAATTTGATGGGCAATCTCTTTCAGCACATGTTTCGGGTTACCAATAATCATCGCCCCGAAACCGGCACCTAAAATAATGATCATTTCCGCCGGTTGCCAGATAGCCACTAATTGCCCGCCCGCTTCAAAATAACCGCCAAATACGCAGCCGAGCACCACCAGTAAACCTAATATTTTTTGCATGATTTCTTCACTTTAATTCGGATAGACAAAATCACGAATTTTCTGCGCGATCTGTTTATTCAGTTGACAAATTCGGGCCTCGGTTAGCCCTAATACCAGCGCAATCTCTTTGAGATTCATCTCATGCTGGTAATACATGGAGAGGATCAGTTGCTCTTTTTCGCTTAATTGTGAAAGCGCGTATTGCAGCATTTGCTGAGTGACAAACTGATCTTCCAGTTCCCGGCCAGCAAGCGGAATACCAGGCCCTTCGCCGTTCAGCAGTTCATCAAGGCTGGCGAGCGTTTCCGCCCCTTCCAGTTGCTGATATTCGAGATAATCTTCATGCGAGATCCCTTCCATGGCCAGTTCTGACCATTCCGGTTCGTGCCCCAGTTTTTTGCGCGTTTCGCGAATCAGATCTTTCATCTGATGATATTTCTGTCGCAGCTGGCGCGGTCGCCAGTCGAGAGCGCGCAGCTCATCCAGGATCGCGCCGCGAATACGGTGCACGGCATAGCCCGCAAAACCTTCGTCCGGCAGCCCGTAGCGGCGAATGGCGTTAAGCAGACCCATTAACGCCGTTTGTTCCATATCCTGACGGTCAATAATGCAATTACACTGCGGGGCAAGTTGCCGCACCACTTTACGCACCAACGGTAAATAGGCCTGCAAGTAGTGGCTCTCCTGCTGCGGGGTTAATACCGGCGCGGCAGCAAATTCTTCCGACTCGAATACATCCTGTAGCATATTTATATCCGCCTGGTGATTACTGGAAGACCACTTTTTTCACCAGCAAATCCTTATACGGTGCGCTCATTTTGCGACGCTGAAGATCTTTCTTTAACGCATCCGAAATCAGTTTGCGGATGGCAGATATTTTCATGCCGCGCAAATCTTCAAATTTCATTTCCGTCAGGCATTCAACCGCAATACTTTGATACAGCGGCTCCTGATGTTTTATTTTTTCCGCTTCTTTGTCACTGGCGACCACCATCACTAATTCCGCCGACAAATAATGGTCCGCGCCGTTGTTGTCATGCAGCGTGACAATGGTTTCCGGCAACGTCACAAACACGCTTTTGCTTTCATCCAGGGTTTCCACCGTTTCCGTCTGCGCGGCGGCAGTCGGTTTTCCTTTTCCGGCATAATGATGCCAGACACCCCATCCAGCTCCGGCCCCCACCACCAACGCCAGAACGGCGCTGACCACGCCCGCCACCACGATTTTCTTCATATTGCCTTTACACTTTGATCAAAACGGATTCGTTCTGTTGAAATTGAGGCGCATCATCAAGCTGTAAGGCGGCACTCACCTCTTCCTGCTGATGGCCCGACTGTTGTTGTTGCTGCGACTGCCCTTCGGAGGAAACCTGTACGTTCACCTCCATAAAATTTTGCGCCGTCAGATGCTGGCGGAGATCGTCGCTAAACTGCTGTAACGCGCGGCAAACTTCACTTTGGTTCGCGCCGATGTGCACCATCAGTTTGCCGTTGTCGAGTTGTACGGCGATCTCGAGCTTGCCAAGCGACGGTGGATCGAGACGGATGGTGGAGATCTGCTGTTGTTTGTTGAGCTGAAAGTGGATCTGATCTTTCAAAAGCGTCGTCAGTTTTTCGCCCAGTTCGTCCATCGAAAGCGTGGCTGGTTTGGCGACAATCTCCTGATGATCGCTGAGCAGCTCCGGCGTCTTAACCTGCAACACCGCACGCGCAATAACCGGTTCGCTGTCCGGCACTTTTTCTGTTTTACGCTCGACCTGCGGGCGCGCGGTCACACGGGTTAGTTCAGGTTTCGGGCGAGCTGGCTGTGTTGAGACGCGCGGCTGCGTCGGCGCAATGGCATGTAAATCTTCACTGGCGTAAGTCGCCAGTCTGGCCTGCTGTTCGGGCTTCGCCTGCGGCAACTGACTGATCAGTTCTTGCAACTGCGGCGGCAACGGCGTGAGTTCCTGCTGTTGCGTCTGGCGTTGCGGCGCGTTTTGCACCACCGCTTTCGTCAATTGCTGGATAACCGGCGATGTTGCGACGTTTCGCGGCTGCGGTGTGTCCTGATGCGGCGCGGCAGGTTGTGGAAGTAACAGCGCCATTAGCGCCTGCATCGCCACCGGATCGTTCTCCTGCGGGCGCGTCGCCTGTTGCTGACTGGTTTTAGCGCTATGAACGCGCTCCGCCACCGCCGCGACCGCCATTTTCGGCAGGGTAAACGCGGGCGCGTTTTCACCGCTCACCGGCGGTAAAATATCCGCCTTCAACGAAGCGGTTTCCGCAAGCGTTCCGAGCGTGGCAAGCAATGCCGGATTCATGACTTCTCCGAAAGTAAATTAACAATTGAGTAGGCCAGTACGCCTTCCTGATGCCGCTGATGCTGTTCCATACGCGCTTTCAACACTTCTGCGCGCTGCTCGCGCCGTTTAATCAGGGTATTAAACGCGTCATACAGCCGCGCCTTCACCGCATCCAACTGCGCCGCGTCGGTTTCCGCCGCCGCGTAATCGTGAAACTGGCGCATCAACTGCTGATGCAGTGCCGGAAGGCGTCGCCAGCGTTGCTTGTCGAGGGCTTCATTCATCGCCTCGACCAATGCGAAAAGTTGCCTGCGTTGTTTTTCCATCGTCTTAACCCAGCTTGCCCGAAAGCCCTTCCCAGCCTTCGCGCAGGTTGCTTAAGATCAGCATCACTTCATCGATTTTCTCTGCCGACAATTCGCCGCTGGCTTCATACAATCGGTAAACGCAGTGGTCATAGAGGCGCGAAAGGTTGACCACCAGCTCGCCGCCAGTTTCAAACTCCAGCGAACTGGTGAGCGCATTGAGAATGTCGATGCATTTATTGATGCTCTGGGCTTTCTTCTCGAAACGCCGCCCTTCAATATGGCTTTTGGCGCGTTCCAGCTCATCCATCAGGCCAGAAAACAGCACCAGCACCAGTTCCAGAGGCGATGCCGCCGCAGTACGCGCCGCGAGATCGATCTCTTTATATTGCGAATAGCCGTCCTGTACTTGGTACATCTTTAGGGATATTCCTTCTGAGTTACGCGAATGCCGCCATGCTGGCTTTCATGGTGTACACCTCGACCAGCGTGTTGGTGTACTCCTCGAGATAACGGTCGTAGTTGGCGTTATAGGTATCAGTAAGCTGATCGCCTTCGTCCTGAATTTTGCTCATCTGATCGTCAATGTTCTGCTGGCGCAGGGTGATGATGCCGTTGCTGGAGTCCGTGTAGGTGTTAATCAGGTCGTCCATCTGTGCCACCATGCTGTTGTCGCCAACGAAAATAGAGGTCAGACCGTCAGGGTTTTTCGCCATTTCGTCGTTGAACTGGTCGGAGTCAATCTGTAAGTGGCCGTGAGAATCGAGGGTGATGCCATAGTCAACAATCGACACGCCGTTGTAGCTGGCATGGGCGATGTCATCGAGCTGGTTCGCCAGTGAACTAAGTCCGGCGTCGCCTGCAAATACCCCGGCGCTGGTACTGTCATCACCGTGGGTGGTCAGCGAATCAACCGTATCAATCAAGGTGTTATAGGCATCGACAAAGGTCTGTACTTTCTCCTGGCTGGCGCTGGAATCTTCGCTGATGTTAAAGGTAGTGAGATCGCTGTCAGAATCGCTGACTTCGGTGAAAGTCATGGTGACGCCGGGGATCACATCATCAAACGTATTGCTGCTGTTGGTGATCGCCGGGCCCGTGGCGCTACCGAGATGAATAATCGCGTCCTGAGCGGAGGAAACATCCGTGGCAACGGGCGCGCTGGTGCTATCGTTGCTGGTGTCATGCCCCGTTACGCTCACCGAAAACGCGCTCTGCGCCCCGGTGCTATCCGAGGTGAGCATAATCGTGGTGGTACCGTCGGTTTTTACCAGCGCCGCCGACACGCCCGGATTGTCATCGGAGTCGTTAATCGCATTCACCAGTTCACTAGCGTCGATAAAACCGTCGCCGTCACCGTTCTGATCCGCCGCCGACAGATCAATATCCACGGTGCTGTCGCCCATCGTCAGTTCGAAGGTGCCGGTGGCGGAAAAGGCGTCGTCGCCCATACTGAACGTGGTTTGCTGCCCCTGCGCAAGTTGCTCAACGAAAAACGAGTAGCTTCCCGCCTGCGCCTGCGAGTTAGCGGAAACGGTCGCCGAGTCATTATTGCTGGTGGCGGCAAACGTCACCGGGCCGTCGGTATCGCTGTTCAGCGCGTCAACGGCGCTCTGGAAATCGCTCAACGCTGAGCTGAGCGAATCCAGACCGCTGCTTTCGGCATCCAGCTCCGTTTGCTTTTCCTGCAAGTTTGCCGCCTGAGTGGCAACGTCGGCATAGGCGATTTCTTGCGCAATGGTTCTTGGGTTGATCATTGATGACTCCGGGTAACGATGTCAGGTTATTGGCAAAAGGCGTGCCAATATTTTTTATGTGAATAATCAATAAATTGAAAAAGGGGCGGAAATGGCTTTTCCGGTCTGGCGGAAAAAAGCCTGCCGCAGAAAGCACAACACCGCCCGCAGGCGGTGTTGAGACTGATGACAAACGCAACACTGCCTGATGCGCTGCGCTTATCAGGCCTACAAGGTTTCTGCAATATATTGAATTTGCAATATTTTGTAGGCCGGATAAGGCGTTTACGCCGCATCCGGCAAGTCCGCCATTACTGCAGCAGGCTGGAAACCATGCTGGACATGCTGTTGGACTGTTTCAGCATGGTGATGCCGGTTTGCATCAGCACCTGCTGTTTGGTCATGTTGGACGCTTCCGTCGCGTAGTCGGTATCCATGATGTTACCGATAGCGACTTCGGTGTTGTCCTGCATGCTGGTCAGGTTGTTGGCAGTGTCGTTCAGACGGTTAATAGACGCACCCAGCTTGGACTGGATCTGCGAAACATCATCCATCGCGGTAGAAATGCTGGTGATCATCTGGTTAGCCGAGCCAGACGCAGTCAGCTCAGTACCGCCAGACACGCCTGCAGTACCCGTGGTGTCTGCCTGATCCGCACTGAAGGAGTTGCTGATAGCAGAAAGATCCGTCACCAGGGTATTCAGCTGGCTTGAAATATTCACGGTCATGGTGTCGGAAGATTCCGCGCCCACCTGGAAAGTCACCGCGCTCTGGAACAGACCGTCAGTACCGGTGTTGCTGGTGCCGGAAACACCGAACAGGTTGGTGCCGCCGTAAGTGGTGTTTTGCAGCATGTCAGACATCTGCTGACCCAGTTCGTCGTATTCGTCCTGCATCGCCTGCAGATCGTCGTCGCTGTAGGTGCCGTTCGCTGCCTGAGTTGACAGGTCTTTCATACGCCCCAGCACGTCAGACATTTCGTCGAACATGCTGTCAGCGGTTTGCAGCATCGCGGTGGCATCATTGATGTTGCTCAGCGCCACACCCATACCGCTGGACTGTGCTGTCAGACGGTTAGCAATTTGTTTGCCCGCTGCGTCATCGGCAGAAGAGTTAATCCGGTTACCTGTCGCCAGGCGTTCCATAGATGTAGACAGAGAAGAGCTGCTTTTGCTGATTGCATTAACGGCGGCCATTGAGGCGTTATTGGTGTTAATAGATAACATGATACTGCTCCTTGGGATTAATCGTTTTCGTTTCGATACCCTGTAAAAACGACACATCAGGAGCAAACTTAAAATCGCTATGAAAAAATTTTCGCTACGTATTATCTGATGCCACTTTTAGCTAAAAAAAGCAGAGTTTAAATTCAGATAAAAAGATTATTAGCAATATCTGCCACATGGCCAGGTATCAAAATATGTCTTTATCAAACTCTTGATATAGTTAAGGTTATCATCAATTAACGCGTTTTTTCCTCAATCTACTGATGCTAAAATTTACATTGCGTTGCAAATAGTACATATTTGGCTATTGTACCTGTCGTGTCATTTCGTTACATTTCCACGCCATATAGTGATTAAGAATAATCCTATTACCATAAAATATTAATTATCACGCAGAAAAATCATCTTCTCAGGGACGTATAAGACTGTGCTTTATGCAAAGCACTATCAGGAAACATTTATCCCTTGCTAAGGTAAACTCAACTATGAGTATTATTATCAACAACTGGCGGATGGACCCGTCGCTTAATGCCTTAATACATTGCGAAACGGGTGAAACACGTCGTCTCGGCGAATACCATTTTATTTTGCTGGAAACATTAGCAAAAAATGCCGATGTAGTTTTATCGCGATCTTTTTTATGTGCCGAAGTATGGAAGAACCGCATTGTCGGCGGTAACAGCCTGCCGACGGCGATCCATGCGTTGCGCGTTGCTATCGACGATGATGGCAAACAACAGAACATTATTAAAACAATTCCGAAGAAAGGTTACTTATGCAATAAAGAGTATGTGTCTTTGCCGGAGTCATCGCCTGCAGAAGCGCTGATTATTACCGACCAGATAAAGGAAACAGTGCCAGAAGAGATATCTTCGACAACACCGCCTGTACCTGTCAGAAAAAAACATAAAGGACTGATGGGCTTAGCGTTGACCGCGGCTGTTATATTTATTGGCTCGACCGTGGGGTATTCACACTTGAAAAGTACACCTGACGCCCCGCAACTGGTAAAAGAGTCAATTAACAGTCCAAGAATAAAAATATTTCATCTAACTTCTGCTGGAGAAAATAATTCTGCACCGTTACTTTCACAAACCCTCGCACCAGGGAAAGACAAACTCGATAATTTATTGTCAGCGCATAATATGACAATGACAACCTATTATAAATATGTTCGTAACCGACTGGAAAGTGATATTGTTCTGCGTAACCAGTGCAATGGTAGCTGGCAATTAACCTTTAATGTGGATAGCTGGCAGAATAGTGATATTAATAGCGCGATGTATCAGAATTTAGAGAAGTTATTAAATACTGTGCAGAAATGCTGATGAGCGCTAATAAATGCCGGATGCGACGCTAAACGCGTCTTATCCGGCCTACGAAAATTCCGAATGAAATCAATCGGAATTACTGATAGTTGTAGTTATTGGTAACTCTAATCTTTTATTAATTATAGTTTGCCGGATTCGTTCTGCTTTTTTAATTATTCGCCTACGACTTTCGGGGCTTTGCTTATCCATCAGTTGCTTGAGAGTGGCCATTTCATTCCTTTTTAACCCGCAGATTTATAGCATATTCTGCACTGAAATGATTTTTTGCGACAGCCTCATTTGTTTGATTTTCAATAACCCTACCCCAATAAATTCCTCACCGTCTGGCTGGAAATTCGCGCCTGGCCGTTCACCGCCTGCAATAACACCTGATAGTTATGATTGGCGCTGTCCAGCACGCCGCCGAGGTTTTCCGACGCCTGCACCGCGTTTTCCGTTTGCGGGAAGCGCGACATGCCGTCGATCAACTGCCGTGCTTTTTCCTGCTGCACTGCCATTTGCGCGCGCTGCTGATTAATGTTTTCTAGTATTTGAGAAATCCCCGCCCCGCCTTGTTGCAGGCTTTGTTTTAACCGCTCGGCCTCAGAGGGTTCGGCAAAAGTTTTTAGCGGCATAAACGCCGACTTATCGCCATCGGTGCGCACGCTTAAGGTTCGCTCGATATCAGGCCACTGTTTTTCCGTGGTGGAGAAACTGATGCCATCCGCTTGCTGATGCAACTGAACGCCCACGCGGCGCAGGGCGTTGGTCAGCCGCGTCTGATACTGCCCGGCGCTGTCATCCTCAGACAACATCACCGCCGAAAGCTGGGTCTGCCGCCCGTCAGAGACGCTGAACATGCGCGTTCCCGGAGTAGGGTTGTGTATCAGATTCGCCAGATCCGGCGAGTGAAAGGTCACCCGCGCTTCGCCCTGCAACACTGGCTGCAACTGGCGGTCCACCGCACCGCCGGAAAGCGCGGTGCGTTTGTCCAGCATCTGCATCAGCGCCGTATTCTGCGCCTGCCCGCCTTTACGCTGGCTGTGACGATAGTCGAGCAACTGCTGCTCCAGTTGCCCGAGGTAGTGATCCGCCTGCTGCAACGTGGTGAGCTGATCGTTAAGCTGCACGCTGTAACGCTGCGGGCGAGTGGTAATCAGCGGCGAGGCCGGATATTCACTCGCCGTCACCGGGAGTTTTTGCCGCACCGCCTGAGTGGGCGCAACGGTTGACGACGATACCGCGGCGCTATGCGCGCCGCCGGTGGCGAGTGACGAAGAAGTAAGTCCGACCTGCATACTGTTCCTGAACGAGTTAGAGAACGCTGAACAAATTCAACTCACTCACTTTTGAGTAAGTCTTGAGGGTAGCTTCCATTGCCACTTCCAGTCCGGTAAAGGTGATCGACGCCGGGCCGTAATCGAGATCCTGCAATGAACCGATCAACTCATCATTAGAAGTAGAGATATCGGTCTGTGCATCGCTCAGCATCGACATGGTGTTCTGCGTCTCGCCGAGCGACGCAATCGAGGCGTTGAGGTCGTCCGAGGCGGTGTCCACCACATCAACGGCGTTCTGAATATCGCTCTGCACCTGCGGATCTGCCGGGTCGACGTCCGGGTTTTGCAACTCCTGGGACAGGGAATTCAGGGTGTTGAGCACGTCTAAATTGCTACCGAAGAAATCGCTCGCCGCCACGTTGGTATCCACTTCGACGCCGTTCGACACGGTGGTCTGGCGGTGGTCGCTGTTACCCTGATAGCTGTAGCTGTCGGTCACGCCGTCGCCGTCATCGTCCACCGCCACAATCGGCGGCCGATCGTTGATAGTACCGCCAAACACGTAGTGCCCGTCTTCATCCTGATAATTGAGCGCTGCGACCATCGATTCGGTGAGCGACTCAATATCCTGGCCGAGGCTTGCGAGCGAGTCGGCGGTATTGGTGCCGTTCGCCGCTTCCAGCAGGTCGTCGCGCACTGCCAGCAAGCTGTTGTTGACGCCATCAAGGATTGATTCCTGCTGGCTTAAGCCCGCCGACGCAGAATCGATATTGCTCTGATACTGTTCAATCGCCGACTGCTGGCGGTTTAACTGGGTGATGCGCGTGGCGGCGATCGGGTCATCCGACGGCTGCAAAATTTCCTTGCCAGTTGCCATCTGCTCGACCACATGCGCCAGATCGCCGGAGAGATTATTAAAACTTTGCGTCATCGAGACGTAGGTTTGTTGGGTGGTTACTCGCATTTTCGCGCTCCCGCTTAGCTGCACATTTCCAGCACCGAATCGAAAATCTCGGCCCCGGCGGAAATGACTTTCAGATTGGCTTCATAAATTTGTTGATAGGTGATCAGGTTCACCGCCTCTTCGTCCATGCTGACGCCGCTGACGCTGCTCTGCTGGTTTTGCGCTTCAGAATAGACATTGGACGCAGCATCGACTTCCGTTTGATTCTGCTGACTGTAAATGCCGATATTGCTGATGATTGACGAGCACGCCTGCCCGACCGTCACGCTGCCCAGATTGTCAATCTCCAGCGGTTCGGTGGAGATATTGATCAGCGCCTGGAGGTTGTCGCTGTTCCCGCTTTCGTCCGGCGAACTGGAGAACGCCAACTCGTCGGCGGTGATATCCGGGTTAACGGTCAGCGGGCCATCGGCGTTGCTGGCGTCATAGATAAACAGCGGCTCACCGGGATTACCGTTGAGATCGTAGCCCTGCGCAAGCTGGTTGTTGACCGCATCGGCAAACTGCGACGCCATGCTGTTGATGGTGTCGGTCAGCGGCGTCAGGACGTCGTTTTGATAATCAAACAGTGCGCCTAATGAACCGCCGGTGTCGGTGGTCATCGTCGAGGTGGTGCCAGCGAAAGTCAGCGACATGGTCGGCGTGCCGTCGGCGTTGGTTTCCAGCGCGATGGTCGAGCTTTGCTGCCCGCTCACCAGCGGCTGACCGTTTTTCAGGGTGACGTTGTAGTTGCCCTGGTCGTCGATATTAACCTGCACATCCATCATCCCGCTGAGTTCTTCCACCATCTGATCGCGAGCGTCGTACAGCGCGGAGGCGTTATCGCCGTTGGCTTCGGCCTGCGCGATTTGCTGGTTATAGCTGGCGATGCCGCTGGTGAGGGTATTGATTTGCGACACCATCGCCTGCTGCTGGCTGATGATTTCCGTACTTTGCGAGTCGATGTAATCCAGCGTGTTATCGATACGCAACGACAGCGCCCCGGCTTCGCTGATCACCTGCTGGCGCAGGGCGGAATCATCGGGGCTGGTGGTTGCTTCGTTGAGGGCGGCGAAGAAGTTATCGAACCCGCCGCTCAGGCTGCTGTTATCGTCGCTCAATACCGCTTCCAGCTGGCTGAGATACCCTTGCTGGGTGCTGTAATAGCCGTAATCGCTGGCGGCATACCACACCTGATTCACCTGATACTGGTTAGAGACGCGGCGAATGCTGTCGACCTGCACGCCGTTACCGGCGCTGTTCGGCGAACCGCCGCTGGCACCGATGGTGCTGATCTCGGCCACCTGACGGGTGTAGCCCGTGGTCATGGCGTTAGCGGTGTTTTGCGCCGTGACGTTCAGCTCCACCTGCGCGGTTGATGCGCCGCTGTAGCCGATGTTAATCATGTCCATGTTGGATCCTTACCGGTAAATCGTGCCGGTTAAAAGCGGCGTGAAGTTGGGGATTCTTAAGTTCCATAAACCGGGTGCCAAATGCCGGATGCGGCGTGAACGCCTTATCCGGCCTACATACGGGCGACTCGTAGGCCTGATAAGACGCGTCAGCGTCGCATCAGGCACCGTGCGCCGAACGCCGGAACCTCATTTATGCTTCGGCGACAACTGCTTCACAATCATCGCCGCAATCCCGATCCCATGCTGCTGCGCCAGGGTGTTACACAATTCATCGTCATAAAACCCCTGCATCATGCGCACCGAATCGCTGTTAAACGGGTTATCTTTCGAATCAAACAACTCGTTGGTTTTACGCATCTCTTTCAGCATGTTGCGTAAAAAAATCGCCTCAAACTGTTCGGCGGCCTGCTTAATATCATTGGCCCGAACCTTCGGCCCCATTAACGCATCGCTGCCGTCAATCCCGCCGCTGGCGTTAACTTTCATCAGATCACCTCCAGGTCGGCATCCAGCGCGCCCGCTTCATGCAGCGCCTGCAAAATCGACATAATGTCGTCCGGCGTCGCACCTAAACTGTTCAACGCATTGACCAGCGTTTTCAGGCTGCTCGACTCCGGCAAACTCACCACGCCAGGGCGCGCATGATTCACCGCGATATTGCTCTGCGGCGTTACCGCCGTGCGCCCGCCCGCAAAGGCATTCGGCTGGCTGACGTTGCTGGTTTCGTTAATCGAGACAGTCAGGCTGCCGTGCGACACCGCCGCCGCATGCAGCGCAACGCCATCGCCCATCACCACCGTGCCGGTGCGCGAGTTGAACACCACGCGGGCGCGGATTTTCTCCGCCTGCACCTGTACATCGTCCAGTTGCGACATAAACGCCACCCGCGCGCCGGGGCTGGTGGGCGCGCGCACGGTAACGTTGGTGGAACTCTGCGCGGTGGCAATGCCGCCAAACGAGGCGTTAATCGCCGCCGCAATGTTGTTAGCATCTTTAAACGACGGACGTTTCAGGTTGAGCGTGATGGTGTCGCCCATTTGAAAATCGCTGGGGATCTCGCGCTCCACCGTTGCACCGTTGGGAATTAACCCGGCGGTCGGCGTATTAACCGTCACGCTGGAACCGCTGGCCCCGGTGGCGTTCATCCCGCCCACTACCACGCTGCCCTGCGCCAGGGCATACACTTCGCCATCTGCGCCGTGCAGTTGGGTCAGCAGCAAGGTGCCGCCGCGAATACTTTTGGCATCGCCAATCGACGAAACGGTGACATCAATGGTCTGCCCGCGCGAGTACATCGGCGGCAATGTGGCGCTCACCGCCACTGCTGCGACGTTTTTCACCTTCGGGTCGATTTTATTCGGCAACTGCACGCCAAACTGGCGCAGCATATTGGTGATGGTCTGGTTAGTGAATTTGACCTGGTTTTTATCGCCGGTACCGTCGAGGCCAACCACCAGGCTGTAGCCGACCAGTTGGTTTTCACGCACGCCTTGTACGTTGACCAGCGACTCCAGCGATTGCGCCAGCGCCACGCCGGGTAACGCCAGGCTTACGGCGATAACTGCGGCCTTTATCCAGTTTTGCATTGCACTCTCCGGCATTAAATCGGGAACAGAGGATGGTTAAACAGTCGCGTCAGCCAGCCTGCGGCGTTAGCGTCGCTTAACGCGCCGCGTCCGGCATAGGAGATGCGGGCATCGGCGATCCGCTGAGAGGAAACCGAGTTGTCGTTCTGAATATCGTCGGCGCGCACAAGGCCGCTTAAGCGGATGTACTCATCGCCCTGGTTGAGGGTGAGCCATTTCTCGCCGCGAATTTCCAGGATACCGTTGGGCTGCACCGCATGGACGGACACGGTGATCTCCCCGCGCAGACTGTTCTGCTGCTGGGAGGTGGCGCTGCCGTCAAAGTCACGGTTGGCATCGATGGAGCCGGAAAGCTTATCTTTGGTGTGACCAAAAATCGTCGGCGCACCGATATCGACGGTGTTGTTTTTGCCGAAGTTGGTTTTCGCCTGTTTGCTCGACTGGGTGGATTCTTCGAGGATCACCGTCAGGATATCGCCCACGCGATAAGCCCGCCGGTCGGCGGTTAGCGACCAGTTGTAGCCGGTTTCAAATACACCGCCAGCACGCCCGTCTGCCGGAGGCGGCGCTTCGGTTTTCGGTGGCGCAAAGTATGCGTCGTCTTTTTTGACCAGAATGGCCTGCGATTCACACCCGCTAAGGAGTGGAAGCAGCGCCACCAGCCAGAGATAATTTTTCACGTTCTGCCTGTTTAGTGTTGCAGGCCACGGGAGTGGCCGGTTGTTTGGTGGGTGAGGAGCGGTTTGTTTCCCCTCACCCTAGCCCTCTCCCTCAAGGGAGAGGGGACTGACCTGTGCGCGTTGTAACATCGTGCACTGCTTTTCTCCCTCTCCCTGTGGGAGAGGGCCGGGGTGAGGGCATCAGCGCGCATGTTCCCCCTCACCCTAACCCTCTCCCTCAAGGGAGAGGGGACTGACCTGTGCGCGTTGTTACATCGTGCACTGCTTTTCTCCCTCTCCCTGTGGGAGAGGGCCGGGGTGAGGGCATCAGCGCGCACATTGCCCCTCCCTTACAGCGTCTGGCTGATGTACTGCAACATATCGTCCGCCGCCGACACCATTTTGGCGTTCATCTCGTACGCGCGTTGCACCGTGATCATCGCCACCATTTCGTTGACGATATCCACGTTCGAGCCTTCCAGCGCGTTATCCTGCAAGGTGCCAAGCCCATCTTCGCCCGGTACGCCTTCGGTCGGCTGACCGCTGGCGGCGGTTTCCAGATAGAGGTTGTCGCCCTCGGCGGAAAGCCCTGCCGGGTTAGCGAAGTTCACCAGCGTCAGTTGCCCCAGTTCCGTGGGGTCGCTGTCGCCGGGTAAGATCGCCGTCACCGTGCCGTCCTCGCCAAACGCAACATTAGTCGCCCCCGCCGGAACGTCGATTTCCGGCTGCAACGGCAAGCCCTGCGAGTTGGTCAGCACGCCGTCGGCGTTCACCTGCAAATTGCCGTCGCGGGTATAGGCAATATCGCCATTAGCCTTTTGCACCTGCAAAAATCCCTGCCCCATAATGGCGACATTCATCGCGTTGTCGGTGGTTTCAACGTTGCCTTCGGTGAAGGTTTTCTGGGTGCCGACAATGCGCACGCCGCTACCGAATTGCAGCCCGGTCGGCATGATGTTGTTCTGGTCGAGCATCGCGCCCGGCGCTTCCTGGGTCTGGTAGAACAGATCCTGAAACATCACCCGGTCGCGCTTGAAGCCGGTGGTGTTAACGTTGGCGATGTTGTTGGCAATCGCGCTCATTTCAGCATCCTGCGCCGAAAGGCCGGTTTTGCTGATCCATAATGCTGCGTTCATGGTGGTAAATTCCGTGTTATTTTTGGGCCGCGGTTGCCGGATGCGGCGCGCACGCCTTATCCGGCCTACGATGTGCGGTTACGAGCCGCGCAATAAGCGGTTGCCCGCGTCGCTGATATCTTCGGCGGTTTTCATCATCTTGATCTGCGCTTCGAACTGGCGGTTCATAGCGATGGAAGACATCATCTCGCTCACCGCCGAGACGTTGCTGCCCTCCAGAAAACCGCCGCTGACTTTGATGTTTTCATCGCGCTGGGCCGGAACGCCGTCGCCAGTCACCAGCATCCCTTCAGGATTTTTCGCCAGGTTAGCGACCGGAATATCCACCAGCTTCAGGCGGTCGATATCCATCGTCGCGGTTACGTCGCCGTCATCGGGCGTCACCGACAGCGTGCCGTCACTGCCAAACGAAGCAATGGCGTTCGGCGGCAGAATGATCGGCCCGTTATCCCCCAGCACCAGATTGCCGTCGATGGTCAGTTGCCCCTGGTCGTCCTGCTGAATGTTGCCGTTGCGGGTATACACTTCGTTACCGTTTTTATCCTGCACTGCAATGTAACCCGCGCCCTGAATCGCCACGTCGAGCGGGCGTTCGGTTTTCTCCGCTACACCCGTGCTGTCGTTCACGCCGCTGGCCCCTTCCTGCGCCATATAGCGCGTGTCGAAGCCGCCACCTTTCACCTTGTCGTTGGTCGCCATCGCCATATCGGCGCGAAAACCGTTGGTGTTGACGTTCGCCAGGTTGTTGGCGCTGATCTGCTGCTCGTACAGGGTCTGAGAAGCACCGCTCAGGGCGGTATAAATCAAACGGTCCATTACATTGCCTGGAACAGCGCGTCATCGAGCTGCGTGCTGGTGGCGATAACTTTGGTGTTGGCCTGATAGTTACGCTGGGCGGTCATCAGGTTGACCAGTTCGCTGGTGATATCGACGTTAGAGCTTTCGAGCACGCCGGACGACAGCGTGCCGCAGGTGCCGGAGCCGGGAACGCCAATCAGCGGGGTGCCGGATTCGCCGGTTTGTACCCACGCGGTGCCGCTCACCGCCTCCAGGCCGTTTTCATTCGGGAAAGTCGCCAGCACCACCTGGCCCTGCAACATGCGCTCGCCGTTGCTGTAGGTGGCGTAAACTTTGCCATCGTCATCAACCTGCACGCCGTTTTGCGTTGCGGAAGCGTAGCCGTTGGCGGCGTTGGTGGTGACCGAGAAGTCCGAGCCGTATTGCGTACAGGTGGTGTAATCGACGGTTAAGTCGATGGGTGCGGCGGCGTCGGTCTGAAATTCAATGGTCTGCGGTGTGGTTGGCGAAGTCAGCTTCCCGGTGTTCGGGTCGAAGGTTAAGGTGGTCGCCGGAACGCCGGTCTGCTGCTGACCGTCGAAGGTGTACTGCACTTCCCAGGTGTTGTCGCTGGTTTTAGTGAAGTACTGGCATACCGAGTGTTCGTTACCTAAGGAGTCATACACCGTGGTGGTGTAGCTGTCGGTATACGAGCTGCTGTTGGTCGCGTCGAACGGCACGGTAGTGCGGTCGATAGCGTCGTCGCTGGCGTTGAAGTTGGCGGTAAAGGTCAGGTTGCTGCTGGCCTGCGCCGGGATATTGCCGGTTTTGATCTGGATGTCCGTTACCGTACCGGTTTGCAGGGTGCCCGTGTCATCGACCGGATAACCCTGCAAATAGTCGCCCGAGGCGTTGACGATATAGCCGTCCTTGTCGGTTTCAAACGATCCGGCGCGGGTATAGGAGATGTTGCCCGCACTGTCACACATCACAAAAAATCCGTCGTCATTAATCGCCAGATCCAGCGCGTTGCCGGTGGAGACCAGCGAACCACCGCGCGAAATACTTTGCGCGGTGCCCGCCACGCTGACGCCCATCGCCTGGCTTCCGGCATACATGGCTGAAAACTGGGTGGTCATCGACTTATAGCCCACCGTTCCGGCGTTAGCGATGTTGTTACTGATCCCGTCGAGCTGTTCGTTAACGGCATTCAGCCCCGTCGCGGCAATTTCATAACTCATTGTGTCTTCCTGTTAATTCAAATTTTGACAGCGTGCCCGTTGTTTTGCCGGATGCGGCGTGAACGCCTTATCCGGCCTACAAAACCATGCAGTTTCATGTAGGCCTGATAAGCGAAGCGCATCAGGCAATTTGGCACCGGACATCACGCCACATCACTGTCGGCATCGGGTACGCCAAACTGGCTAATCATGGTGAACGGTACTTCGCCCACGCCTGCAACGTTAAGCACCGGAGAGCTGCCGTCGAGCGGGATGCGCACATCTTCCACTTCGCCGGAGACTTCAATCGGCACCTCTTCTTCCCCGGTGTTGGTGACCACCGAAACGTCGTAATCCCCCGGCGGGATACCGTAATCGGCAGGGTTCACCGAGAAATCGACCTGGCCTGGCCCGACGGACGAACTGCCTTCCGGGATCAGCGACACCGTATAGTCATCGCCTGCGGCATCGGTAAAGTGGAGATCGGCGGTAGTACAGGCGTCGTCCAGCGTAGCGCGACCGTTAATGGTCTGGTCGCTCACCTGCAAGGCGGTGGTCTGCACCATAATGTCGTCGCCCACCAGGTTGCCGAGCGCCATTACCTGAATGTTGCTCATCAGCACCGCGTTGGTATTCGCCTGCACGCTCATCTCTTCCATCATTGCCACCTGCGCCATCGACGAAAGCTGGTCGATATATTCGGTGGCATCGGTCGGGTCGGTCGGGTCCTGGTTTTGGATCTCGGCGACAAACAGCGTCAGGAAAGTATCAACGGGCGAGCTATCGCTGCTGCTTTGCGTGTCGCTGGCCGCCACGGTGTTGTTTTCCGCCGTGGCGGTCGGCTGAGGCGATTGCGCATTAAGCGCCAGGGTATTCATCAGGCTTCTCCCAGTTTCAGCAAACTTTGCTGCATACTTTTCACGTTGTTGAGCACATCGACGTTGGTTTCAAAATCGCGCGAAGCCGACATCATGTCCGCCATCTGTTCCACCACGTTGACGTCGGGATACCAGACATCCCCGTTAGCATCCGCCAGCGGCGAATGCGGTTCATAGCGTTTCACCGCCCCGCCGGTTTGCAGCACGTCCTGCACCTGCACGCTGGCGCCGTCGATCGCGTGGCGATGCGTTCCCGCCAGCAAGCTGTTGTGATACACCGCCGCAAACACCGGGCTGCGCGCTTTATACGCCTGCGCCTCGCTACCGGCAGGCGCCTCGGCGTTCGCCAGGTTACTGGCGACGGTATTCAGGCGAATGCTTTGCGCCGTCATCGCCGAGCCGGAAATCTGATAGATATCAGTAAATGACATGCTTATTTCCCTTCAATGGCCTCTCTGATGCCGCTGATTTGCAGATTCAGAAAGGTCAGACTGCTTTGATAATCCATACTATTTTGTGAAAACCGCGCCTGTTCGCTGTTCAGTTCCACGGTGTTGCCATCTTCCGACGGCTGCATCGGCACGCGGTACTGGACATCCACCGCCGCGTTATTTGCCCGTTGCATCTCCCTGGCAAAATCAATATCTTTAGCCTTGAAATTTGGCGTATCGACGTTCGCCAGATTCGCAGTCAGTAGCTCGGTCCTCTCAAGACGTAACTTCACTGCCTGCGGATGTACTCCCAATGCCTGCTGAAAACTGATCCCCATTTCCTGCGTCACTCCTGCTTCATTCCGCATACGCTAGGCAATTACCGTGCCATTTTTTAAGTGACTGAAGAGAAAGGGTTTATGAGTTTTCAATTTTGCAGGCGGAAGTTTTATTTCCTCCTGGCGCTGGCCATACCGGGCTACGCCGCCGTCCACCCCGTGCAACACAGCGCGCGGGAACAAGTCAACGCCCAGGTGCTGAATGCCGCCAGCCAGCAGATTGAATCGCTGGCACAACAGCGGCAGTGGCATGACTATCGCTACATCTTTAAGGTCTATATTCCGTCGCAGATTGCGACCGCCGCGCCCTGTACTAAAACACCAGGCGTCACGCTGACTTCGCCTGCGGAAATCGCCCTCAACCGGATGAACTTCACCGTTAGTTGCCCGCAAAGCTGGCAGATGAACGTGGCGGTGCGCCCGGATGTACTGGTGCCGGTGGTGATGGCAAAGTCAGTGGTTGCCCGCGACACGCCGCTCACGGCAAATGATGTGGAGTTGAAGCCCTACAACGTCAGCGCCCAGCGCCGGGATGTGTTGATGGAGCTCGATGACGCGATTGGTTTAAGCAGTAAGCACGCGCTGCAACCGGGCAGGCCGCTCACCAAAGAAGAACTGGTTTCGCCAGTGCTGGTCGAACGCGATCAGCCGGTGATGATTGTTTACCAGAACGCGGGGATCACCGCCTCGATGCCCGGCGTGGCGCTGAAAAATGGTCGCAAAGGCGAGATGGTGAAAGTACGTAACGCCAGCAGCCAGCGGGTCATCAGCGCAATGGTGGCAGAAAGCGGCGTGGTAACGACGGTAAGCGCGGAGTAATTTGCGCAGGCGATTAAAGTTTTGCCGCCTGTTAACCGCTTTACTGGAGTAACCCACCCAAATACCGAGACGAGGTTGCGATGAAAATCACCCCGACTATGCCAGGCAATCGCCCGACAGCCACGACGGCAGGCTCCAGCCAGCCGCGTAAAAGCACGGCGACCACCACCACGACGCTGAGTGCCGACGACATTACTCAGGCGGGATTGCAGTCTGCCCAGCAAACGCTGAACGACCAGCAAGAGAGCGATATCGACAGCAACAAAGTGGCGCAAATTCAGGCGATGCTGGCCTCCGGCAGCCCGCAAGTGGACACCGAACAGTTAGCCAGTGACATGCTGAGTTTTTTCCAGAACTAAGAGGCCGATGAAGTGAGTATCCGGTTACAACAGGTGAAGGCGTTGTTGCAAGGGATCCGCGATGACAACAAAAATTATGATGGCTTGCGGGCGCTCCTTGAGCAGCAACGGCTGTGCATGATCCGTCGAGCCAGCGACGAGTTGCTGGCGGTTAATGAGACCATCATGCAGCACTACGAGCGGCTCAACAGTACCAGCCTGCAACGCCGTTCCCTTTTGCAGCTGCTTGGCGTCAGCGTAAATCGCGCCGGTCTGGAGCAGGTTTTTGGCTGGCTGCCCGCAGCGCAGAATAATGCCGCACGCCACTGGTGGCAGCGGTTGGAGCAAAAAGCCGGAAGTTGCAAAGCCTACAACGATAAAAACGGCGAGCTGTTGATTCGCCAGTATGAATTTATTCAGTCTTTTTTAGGCAGCGAAGCGGATTTTTTATATCAGGAATAACGACAATACCTTCCCCCATAGCGGAAACGGATTTTCCGCATGATTCTCAATCCTTTGTTTTTGATTACAAAAATTCCCGGCACGCTTATTGCAAATCCTGCAAAGCATTAAAGACTGGAAGCCACCTATGAGTTTTATTGAATGTTACGAACCGGAATACGTGCGCAATTTTATGACGCAACACCCCGGTTCGCCTTTATACGTCCGCAAGGTGTGGAAAAACGAGATTCGCCTGAGCCTGATGCTGACAGAGCCAGAAAGCTGTGAAGCGATGCTCAACGATGCCAGGGCCTTTGATTTACAGCTCACCTATCGCTCTGTGGAAGGAAATGCCGCAGAGCTTTCCGCGCGCGATGCGATACTAAACCAGGTCATTTTGAGCACCCTTACGCTCCCCAATTTACCCCCAGAACTATCACTGTACGCCGTTGGGATTTTGCTCTCCCGCGCCAGCAAAATGCCGGGAAGAGATGGCGACATTCTTGCCCGGCTGACAACACTGCCACAGGCGCTGGGCGATCATGCGAAAAAAGGCACGCTACAGGCACAGTTCGCCCAACTACCGTCCGTGCCACAGCTGGCACGCCAGTTGATGACGCTGCTCGGCAGTTGTGCGTTTAACTGGTCGATTTTGCCGGAAAGCCCGCGCAAAACGTCCCTGCCGTTGCAGATGCCTTTGCTGACCCTACATGACGCCAACAGCGAAGCCCTGTTGCAGCAGCAGCTTCAGGGGCAATGGCAAACCACCTGGCAACAGCATTTTGCCACCGCGCCCTGGATGATGCGTAACTGGCTGATTTACCGCGTTTACCACGATGTGATTGGGCAGACCGACGGCGCAGATTATTGCCCGCTGGTGTGTGATTTTTATCTCATCCGCACGTTAATCAGTTTATGGACGCTGGATGGATCGCCACTGCGGCAGGATGATATTTTCGCGCTCTTCGCCATGTTTGAACGCTGGCGAGTGAGTGAAAATGCTGCGGCGATTCGCCAGCAAATTCAGTCGTTATGTGCCGCAGAGCCACTGCTTTCAGCGTTTTCGCTGCTTACCTAACGCCGCGCTCGATCGGTTCCCTCGCCCCTCCGGGGAGAGGGTTAGGGTGAGGGGCAAAGCGCGCACTGCTCCCCCTTACCCATCAAATTAACCCCTAAACTCACCCAAACACCATGCCAACACCAACCATCATCAAAACACTCGCTACCCACCGCGAAAAACCCTTCGTGAGCGTCGTCACGCCTACCTGGAACCGTGCCACCTTCCTGCCGTACCTGCTCTACATGTACCGCTATCAGGACTACCCGGCAGACCGCCGCGAACTGGTCATCCTCGACGACTCCCCGCAAAGCCATCAACACATCATCGACCGCCTGACCAATGGCACGCCGGAGGCCTTCAACATCCGCTACATCCATCACCCGGAAAAACTGCCGCTGGACAAAAAACGCAACATGCTCAATGAACTGGCAGTGGGGGAATATATCCTCTGCATGGATGACGACGACTACTACCCGGCAGATAAAATCTCCTGGACTATCGCCATGATGCAAAAACACCGGGCGCTCATCTCCGGTTCCGACCAGATCCCCATCTGGTACAGCCATATCAGCCGCATCTTTCAAAGCCGCAGCTTCGGCCCGCATAACATCCTCAACGGCACCTTTTGCTATCACCGTAACTACCTGAAAAAGCACCGTTACGATGACGATTGCAATTTAGGCGAAGAGAAAAGTTTCACCGACAATTTCAGCGTAAACCCGCTGCAACTGCCCGGCGAGCGCACGATTCTGTGTATCTCGCATAGTCACAACACCTTTGATAAAGATTTTATTCTCGGGGCCAGCACGCCAGTAGACGCGGCGCTTACGGATATCGTCAGCGATCCGTTGTTACGTAATGCTTATCTGAGTCTGCATAACGCCACCCATCATCAGGCGATCAACCATCAGGCGATCGATCAGGTGATCATCGTGAATCTGGATAAACGCCCGGATCGCTTACAGCAGATCCGTGAAGAACTGGCATTGCTGCATATTCCGCCCGAGAAGATCATCCGCCTTGCCGCCAGTGAAGATGAAAACGGTCAACGTGGCCGCCGCCAGTCACACTTGCAGGCGCTGCGCCTGGCGCAACAACGCGGCTGGCAAAACTACCTGCTGCTGGAAGATGACGCGGTCATTCTCAAGCAGGAGAAACATATTCAGGTACTGAACACGCTGCTGGCGAGCCTGGCGAAAATTCCCTGGCAGGTGATGATCCTCGGCGGCGAAATTTCGCAAGGAACGATGCTAAAAAGTTTGCCGGGGCTGGTACACGCGCGGGACTGCCGCAAAGTGTGCGCTTATCTGGTAAACAGCCGCTACTACCCGCAACTGGCGCAGCAGATGAGCAACGATGAGCACTCGCTGGAAGACTGCTGGCAACCGCTGCTACGCGCCGACAAATGGCTGGCCTGTTATCCGAGTATTTGTTATCAGCGACCGGGCTTTAGTGATATCGAGAAAAAAACGACTGACAACATTGCTCACTATTTCAATAAGTTACCCGTAGCCACCAAGCCATCTACATTACCCATCGCCGATACCATCGGCTTTTTTATGGAAACCTCATTCCACTACACGCTGTACCGCCCAATCATCACCGCTCTACAGGCGCAGGGGTTGAGCTGCACACTAGTGATCAATGACCGCGTGTTTAAACCGTTTCTTGATGAGATGCTGGAAACACTGAAAAACATCGACGATCCGCAGCTTAAAGGTATGCGTCTGTCAGAAATGCAGGCACATGGTCAGCGAGTGAAATGCCTGGTCAGCCCCTACCACACGCCTGCGCTCAATGGCCTTTCACCCGTGAACATCCGCGCCATGTACGGCTTAGCTAAAGAGACGTGGAACCACGCCGACTGGAACCGTTTTTATCAGCGCATTTTGTGTTACAGCCACTACAGCCAGCAGGCGCTGGAACATTTCGGCAGCGCAAAAGTGGTCGGCAACCCGCGCTTCGACGCCTGGCATAACGGCACGTTTGATCGCGCGTTGCCGGGAAATATCGAACTGGATGACCGTAAACCTACGGTGCTCTACGCCCCAACGTTTGGCGCACTAAGCTCCCTGCCCCACTGGGCAGAAAAATTGGGCCGCTTAAGCGGTGATGTGAACCTGATTTGCAAACTGCACCACGGCACCTGCTCGCGCCCGGAAGAAGCCGCATCGCTGACCCTGGCGCACAGGCATTTAAAACAGCGCACCAACTCCGCCCCCCACACGCTGGCGCTACTGGCAAAGGCCGATTACGTGCTGACCGATAACAGCGGTTTTATTTTCGATGCTATCCACGTTGATAAACGGGTGATCCTGCTCGACTTTCCGGGCATGACGGAACTGCTCGACGGTGAGAAAAGTTACTCCACGCCCGAAAGCGCCGACCAGCGGATTCGCGAAATATTGCCGGTGGCTCATAATGTCGCGGAACTGCGTTATTTGCTGTCAGAGGCGTTTGACTGGGGGGCGGTGCAGACGAAGCTGGCGGAAATTCGCCATCATTATTGCGATGCGTTTATGGATGGCAAAGCGGGAGAACGGGCGGCGATGGTGATTGTAGAGGCGTTGGGGTAAGCCGCAGAAGTGCCTGATGCGCTTCGCTTATCAGGCCTACGCGCCGCTGCAATCATTTGAATTTGCGAGGATTTGTAGGCCGGATAAGGCGTTTACGCCGCATCCGGCACGAACAGCGCACTTATCTACCCTTCGATTTCAAACACATCTCTTTATGGCTGGTTAATCGGTAAAAGTTGCACATTTTGAAAGCGGGAAGAGCTGTCTTTATGGATTCCGAAAAACGCCTTTCTACCGTCAATAACCATTCTTTTTTACCTGTATTGGCCGCAACATACCTCATCCTGGAAAGGGGCTAAAGCATTTGCTGGAAATATCTATCACTACAACAGGCCTGAGCAATATGGAACAGGAGGGCGGTAGCGTTGCTGCAACAATGAGCTCCGGGACTTGTTTTGCAGAATTATTTTCATGTATAAGGCTCATCGCTATGAATAATTTTACAAATGATAAGGTATTCAAGGCAGGGCCGAGACGTAAGATAAGAGAAACAGCCATGAACAGAAACCACCTAGCGTCAGTTCTTGCGGAATGCGGACTTTCTTAATCTTGCCCTGACTTATTATACTTTCAACATGATTAATAAATTCTTTTAGAGATAAAATAAGTGAGAACAATTTTTATAATATTCGTTTGTTTTTTCATCGAGAATAGTTATGGTAGTGACCATCTTAAGATTATCTCTTTGAATGAAGTTACGTTTAAAGTTCCTGTTAATTGGTTCATTACTAAAATCAAAGATTGCTTATTTATTAGCAAAGAATATAAGAATACAACTGCATATCTTAAAGTATGTGAATACATATCACGTACGGGAAGTGACTTTTTCACAGTAAACAATGAAGGGAAATGGGAGGCGGCAAGCGAAGGCATTCCCGTTTTAGCTGACATAAATATTACGCCAGAATTTGTTGGCATGAACGCAATCGTTTCATGCCGTATTAATGATGATTCTGGATATCATGTAGATCAATGTTTTCAGGCAGAGATAACTTTCCCAGAAAATCATTTTATTATTTTTACAGGCACAGGAGATTCAGCCTTATTTATGGTTTACAAGAATATATATGCATCGCTTAAAGTAAAAGATCACGTTCTGAGGAGATAGCCTCTTATGATGGGGTGACTCTCTTATTCAGCTTTAACAGCTTGCATAGAAAAAACAAAAATACAACTTTCGAAACACATCTGATAATTCATTTATTTTATCGCGATCGTATAAACATGAATAAAACATCACTCGCATTACTGACTCTTATTCTTTTTATTACTACCCACTGTGCGAATGCTAATAAAAAAGCACTAACGATACCATTAGACTCTACAAAAATAACACCACTTGTGATTTTTTATAAAAACATCACCAACGGAATTACAGAACTCTTCTTATCTGAAACCGAAAAATCCCAAACAATACCTTTCAATCAGCAAGAAATTACCATCCCTGTCAAAGGCGAGAATTTCCTCTCACCCTGGATAGCTAACGATACTCATTATTACGAATTGGGTCAGTTCGAAGATAAAGATAATATCTTCAAAATTATTATTTATAACACCATAGGTGAAAGTGATACCCCATTACTCAATGTCCAACTGAATAGCTATGACAGGAAAGGCATTCTCCTAGATGCCCTATTGCTCAGCACTTTCTTTGGCTACGAAGATATCATCCGCTTTTCACATTTTAAAATTAGCCCGGACTATACGATAGCGATAAATAACTATGTTATCCATCCTTACGAACCTAGTGAATATGGAACAACACCGCACAAGAAGAACCCAAAACCTGAAGTGTATATACGAGCAAAGTACAAAATAGTGAAAGGATACTTTGACTTAACATTCAGGGATGAATATAAATAAACTAAATCTATTGCTTTATAATAATGGGAAATTGATTTTAACCTGCAATCAAAGCAGTTTTAATGATCACCGGAAAAATAAATCAAATGATTAGTATTATATTGAGAATCTTGATTCTATTATTCATGATAATAGTGTATCCAGATTATAATAAAAACCTACCTGCCTTTGAAGTATATGGGAAAAATGACATACTTAAGGATATGGTTATTAATATGAAAACTTATAGTAACCATAGTAAGAAAAACTCTTCCCCAACAACTATAGTGCAAACCATCCTTTTTAAAGGGAATATACAGCAAGTTTTTTGAAAGCAACGATATGGGTGCAGCGAGCTTCTTTTTTTCTTATAATAACAAGGTTGAAACGCTGGTAACAGACGCTTTCTTTTTGAATAGAAAATTAGACAAACTGCATGATGCAAATATTTTTGAAGTTATAAAGGATGGGGAAGATATCGTTATTAGATATTATAAGTGCAAAATTGAATATATGAAAAAAGAAAAATTCATTGAAATAGAGATATCAACAAACAAAAACGTTTATTTTAGCAAAAATGGAATAAAACAAAAAGACAAAAATAAATATAACACATATTTCTTCAATTACTTTGAGGCTCAAAAATAAATTTTATTTTGTCATGCATTCCCCCTAATCACCTCAATAATCCCCGTCGTCGATACCGACGGCGTACGGGGAAAATAGACCACCTCACAGACACACGAGAAATCGTCAAACTTCCCTGCCCAGTCATCCCCCATCACTAAAATATCCGCACTGTACCCCCGCAAATACTCCTCTTTCTGCGCCAGCGATTCCTCCAGAAATACGCCATCCACGCACGCCAGCCCGGCGATAATCGCCATGCGGTCATCCTGATGGTAAACCGGCGCTCTGCCTTTTTTAGCGATGTTCAGGGTGTCGGACGATACGCCGACCAGCAGCCGTTCGCCCAGCGTGCGGGCGCGTTGTAAAAGGCGCAGATGACCGACATGAAACACATCGAAGGTGCCGAAGGTGATGACCGTTTTCATGGCTACTCCGCTAATTTATGCCGCAGCCAGCACTGCACGGCGATGTCGTCCACCGCTTTTTGCGCTTTCGCCGTGGCGCTTTCTTGTTGCTCGCGGCGTTTGTCGTCCAGCGTCAGGGCCACCACTTTCTCTTCGCACGCCGCCGCCGTCAGGTTTTTCTGCATTCGCGTGGCTTTGATGTTAGCCAGCGTTTTTTCCTGCTCCTGCCAGGCGATCACTTTACGCAAGGTGCCTTTGTAGCCGCTGACGTTTTTCAGCGACTCCACCGACGCTCCCGCGCCCGCAGACGTTTTCTCCACCAGGTAGCCTAACGCCTTGATATTGTTGTCATAGCCCGCGCAGATCTGTTTTTGCTTTGCCAGCTCGACAGTTTTGTCTTTGACCGATTTATCCCGCAGGCGCTGCAACTGCGCCAGGGTGTCGATGATTTGTCGCATAGTTACTGTTCTGCCTTTTTGACACCAGGAAAGAGGATTTGCAGGCGGCTTTGCACCAGTTCGAGGGAGGCGGGTTCGCGCATCTCCTGGCGCAAAAATCGCTCGATAGCCGGAAACATTTTTACCGCTTTGTCGACGCTGGCGTCCGCGCCTGCCACATAACCACCGAGCGGGATCAGCGGTTTGATCTCCATGTAGGCGGCGTAGTTTTGCTTTAACACGCGGGCGGATTGCTGATGTTCCAGGCTGGTGACCTGATTCATGCAGCGGCTGATCGACTGGCCGATATCAATGGCCGGATAGTGCCCCGCTTCCGCCAGTTTGCGGGTTAATACGATATGCCCGTCCAGCACCGCACGGGCGCAGTCAACGATGGGATCTTGCTGGTCGTCGCCTTCCGCCAGCACGGTGTAGATGGCGGTCATCGATCCTGCGCTTTCGCTGTTGCCTGCGCTTTCGACCAGTTTGGGGATCATGCCGAATGCCGATGGCGGATAACCTTTGGTGGCGGGCGGTTCGCCGAGCGAGAGGGCGATTTCCCGCTGGGCCATCGCGTAGCGGGTCAGGGAATCCACCAGCAGTAAAACGTGATGCCCGCGGTCGCGAAACCAGGCGGCGATGGAGTGGCACAGTTCGGTGGCTTTCAGTCGCATCAGCGGCGATTCATCGGCAGGCGCGACAACAACGATAGACTTTGCCAGCCCGTCCGCGCCCAGCGAGTGGTCGATAAACTCTTTCACTTCGCGCCCGCGTTCGCCAATCAGCCCGACCACCACAATGTCGGCTTTGGTCTGGCGGGTGATCATCCCCAGCAGCACGCTTTTCCCGACGCCACTGCCCGCCATCAGCCCGACGCGCTGGCCTTTGCCGATGGTCAGCAGGCCGTTGATCGCTTTCACGCCCACGTCTAACGGCTCGTCCACTGAACGACGGGTTAAGGGATTGACCGACGGCGGCAGCGGCGGCAGAAGGTCGTTGCCGTTCAGGCGGCCTTTGCCATCCAGCGGTTCGCCGAGGCCATTCACCACGCGGCCTAACCAGCTTTCGCCAATCAGGATGTCGTGGGCTTTCTCTTCCGGGAAGACGCGCGCGCCTGCCATCAGGCCGACCGGCTGTTTAAACGGCATTAAGTAAGTGATGTCGCGATTAAAGCCTACGGCCTGCGCGTCGATAAGCGTGTGATTGGCGCTTTCGATGCGGCACAGCTGCCCGGTCATTAGCGGGCAGCCGACGCTCTCCAGCAGGATGCCGTTAAGGCGCACCAGCCGCCCGGCGACGCGGGCCAGCGGGATCGACTCCAGCGAGCGCAACGCGTTATCGAACGCAGAAAAATCACTCACCCTGCGACTCCGGCGTGAGGGTTTCTTTCAGCGCGGTCATGCATTGTTCCAGGCGATGCTCACAGCCGATATCCAGTTCGGATTTATCGGTGATCACCCGGCATTCGCCCGGCGGCAGATCCGGCGAAGGCGTCAGCCCCCATTCGCTGACCTTTTCCGGCACCGCGTCGCGCAGGCGGTTAAACTCTTCCGTGCTCAGCATCACTTGCAGGGTTTCTGGCATCGCCGGGAAGGCCGCCAGCGCCTCTTCCACCAGCGCCAGTAACTGCGTGGGTTGCAGCGCCAGTTCGCAGCGGATCACCTGGCGGGTGACTTTTTCCACCAGTTGCAGCAAATCTTCCCGCTGTTTGCGTTCGATATGGGCGAGAAAGTCGTTCACTTTACCGGTGATGGCTTCCAGCGGCTGCGCCGCCTCAACAAATTGTTTGCGCCCTTCCTGCTGCCCGGCGAGGCTGCCTTCGGTGTAGCCCTGGCGTCGCCCTTCGGCAAAACCTTGCTGATGACCTTCGCTAAAGCCCTGCTCCTGACCTTCGGTCATTCCCTGAGCAAACCCTTTTTGCAGCCCTTCCTGAAAACCGTCCATCAACTGGCGCTGGTAATCGGCGGCGCTAATGCTGGCGGTGAGCGGCTCTCCGGTCACCGCACGCTGGCGCGGCGGGAAGCGGTGCAGGCGATAGCGCCCGCGCAGTGTTTCAATGGTCATGGGTTACTCCGCCGTCTGTTCCGCAAAAAGCTGTAGCTGAATTTCGCCCGCCTCTTCCAGTTCACGGGCGATGCCCATGATTTCGCGGCGGATCTGTTCGATACGGCTGACCGGCACCGGCCCCAGGCGCGCGGTGATCGCTTCCAGTTGTTGCACCTGACGTTTTGGCATTACCGCGTAAATCGAGCGGCGCAGCAGAGCTTCGGTGCCTTTCAGCGCCACCGCCCAGTCTTCCATCGGCACTTCATCGAGCAGGCGTCGGCGCACCTCTTCGTTCTGGCGGCTGAGGATAAAGAAGTCGTACATCTCATCCTGGAGCTGCTCCAGCACGTCCTCGTCGCGCTCGCGCATCTGGTCGAGGATCACCTGCTGGTTACCCTGGAAGCGGTTGACGATATCCGCCGCCTGTTTGATGCCTTTCACCTTCGATCCGTGTTCCGAAAGTACCGACAGGCCGCGCTCGATCAGCCTGTCCAGTTCATCCACCACGTCGCGGTTAACGTCGTTGAGTTTCGCCACCCGGTAGAGAATCTCATTTTGCACCGATTCGTTGAGATACGAGAGCACCGCCGCTGAAATTTCCGGCGTCAGAAACGCGAGGAACACCGCCTGCAATTGCAGATGTTCTTCGGAGATCAGCATCGCCAGCTGGCGTGGTTCCACCCATTGCAGGCGCGCCATCCGCGAGCGGATCTCATCGCCGTAGATGCCGTTGATCACGCTGCTGGCGATCTCGGTGCCGAGCGCTTTGTTAAGAATGCCCTGCAACATGGATCGCGATGCGCCGTTGATCCCGCTCTGTTCGCGGAACTCATCAAAGAAGTTATTGATCACTTTGCGCGCCATACTGGTTTTGACACCGGAAAGCCGCGCCATGTTTTCGCTCAGGCGCACCACTTCTTCGCGGCTGAGTTTTTGCATCACCGTCGCCGCCGCTTCTTCGCCCAGACACAGTAGCAGGATCGCCGCCTGTTCCAGGTAGCTGTTGCTCTTATTTATTGTCAATTCGCTCATTGCTGGTGATCCATTGTCTGAGAACTTCGGCTACGCGATCGGTGTCGCTCATGGCCAGTTTTTGCAGGAACTCGAGTTTCACTTCGAGGCCGGAACTCTGCGAAGGCAGGCTGTCATCGCCAGGTAGCGACGGCAGGTCGACGTTTTTGCGTTCTTCTTCCGGCGTAGCGATCCACGGTTCGCTGACGGCTTCCGGTTCTGGTGTGATAACCGGCGCACGTACCGCCGTCAGTCGTTTCATCAGCGGGCGCACCACGAAGAACAGCAGCAACAGCGCCAGCAGGCCGCAGCCAATCAGCCGCACCCAGGCCAGCACGCTGCCATCTTTCCACAGCGGAATAATTGGTTCGACCGGCACCGCCTGCGGCACAAAGTTAAGCAGCGATAAGGTGAGATTGTCACCGCGCTGGACGTCGATCCCGGCGGCATTGTTCAGCAATGCGGTAAGCTGCGTGGTCTGTTCCGGCTTCCAGTTTTTCAGCGCCGGGGCATTTTGATTGAGCACCACCGCCACGTTGAGGCGTTTCACCGCAAAGCCGGGATGCTGAATATGCTGGACGCTGCGGTCGTAAGAGTAATCGCGCTTGCTTTCGCTGTGTTTTGAAAGCGCTTCCGGCGAGCGGTTTTCGTCGGCGGGCGTCGCACCGTTGGTGATCTGATTAGGCGCAACGGGCGGGCGGTTGCTGAGCGAACCGGGTACACCCATCGCCACCTGATTGGTGTCGCTGTCCAGCACGCTCTCTTCGCGGTTGATTTTCGGCGCGTCGCCGTAGTGTTCCTGGGTTTCTTCGATGGTGCTGAGATCGAGATCCGGCATTACGCTGACGCGGTAATTCCCGCTGCCGACCAGCGAATCCAGCACGTTCGCCACGCTGGCGCGGGTTTTGTCCTGGATGTCTTTAAGGATCTGATCGCGTTTACGGGTAGCGGCAGAAACCGCCTCGCCTGCGCCGATGCCGTCGGTCAGCAGATTTCCCGCCTGATCGACGACGCTGACTTTGCTGGCGTGCAGCCCCGGAATACTGCCGGAAACCAGATGCACGATGGCGTTCACCTGGTCCATGTTCAGCTTCGCGCCATAGTGCAGGCGCACCACTACCGAGGCGCTGTTTTGCGGCACATCGCTGACCACAAACGAGCTTTCTTCGTTGAGCGCCAGATGCACCCGCGCGCTCTCCACCGCGTCCAGCGACATAATGCTCTGCGCCAGCTCCCCTTCGAGGCTGCGTTTGTAGCGCACGTTCTGTACGAACTGGCTGCTGCCGAGCACTTCGTCTTTGTCCATCAGCTCGTAGCCGCTGGGCAAGATCGCCTGCACGCCTTTCGCGGCCAGTGTCATGCGCGTTTTCGACAATTCATCTTCCGGCACCAGTATCTGCCCGCTCTGCGGGTCGATGCGGTAGGTGAGCTTTTCGCCATCCAGCACGGTGACAATCTGCGATACGGGCAGATTTTCCTGGCGTCCGTAGAGCGAGACGTAGCCGCGATTACCGTTCCACAGCACGCTGACGATAATCGCCGTCGCCGCCACGGCAAGCCCCACTCCCGCCATCAGCGCCCAGCGTTTGTTATCTGCGAGACGCAGTCGAAACGCCGGAAACGCCTGAGTTAACTTCTTTATTTGTGCATTCATAGGGTTAGATCGACATACTCATCAGGTCATTAAACCCGGTGGCGATTTTATTGCGCACCTGAACCAGCGCGGAGAAAGAGAGCGACGCCTGCTGGCTGGCGATCATCGCGCCGGCCAGGTCATCGCTTTTACCCAGGTCGATAGCCGTTTGCTGCTGCTCCGCCACCTGCTGGAACTGGTCAACGTGACCGAGCGCGCCCTGCATAATGCGGTTAAACGAAACGTCCGGGTCAGTGGAACTGAAGGTCATGGCGGGCAGCACCGGCGCCTGGGCGTTGGCCTGCATCCGCTGCACGTCCTGCATGATTTGCGCCTGCATGGTGCTGTTGATTGTGGTAATGCTCATTTTTAACTTCCGGGTCAGGAGAAAACTTCGATACCTTGCTTGCGCATGGAGGCCAGTCGATAGCGCAGTGCGCGCGGGGTAATGCCTAACAGGTCGGCGATTTTGCTGCGGTTGCCCTGATATTTACGCATCAGGTCGGCGATATATTGATATTGCGCGCTTCGTCCGTGTTGGCCTAAATCGCTGGTTTCGGCGATGTGGACGGCGGGCTGAACAGGCCATTGCAGTTCGCTGTGATCGGCAATGGTCGTTTCCGGCAGGCCTAAGGCGTCCGGGTAAATCACGCCGTCGCGGTTTAAGATCATTCCCCGCTGAATGGCGTTCTCCAGCTGGCGCACGTTGCCTGGCCAGCGGTAATTCAACAGCGCCCGGCGGGTGGATTCTGACAGGGTGATGTTTTTCACCAGCACAGTGGAGTATTTTTTAATAAATGACTCTGCCAGCGGAATAATATCGTTCAGACGTTCGCGCAGCGGCGGCATGGTAATAGGAATAACCGCCAGACGATAATAGAGATCTTCACGAAAACGCCCGGCAGCCACTTCCTGTTCAAGGTTTTTATTGGTGCAGGCAATCAGGCGAAAATTGAGTTTAATTTGTCTGTTGCTGCCTAATCGCTCAACCTGCTGTTCCTGCAATACGCGTAATATTTTGGCCTGTAATGCCAGCGGCATATCGCCAATTTCATCGAGCAATAAGGTGCCGTTATTCGCCAGTTCCATTTTTCCTGGCACGCTGGCAATTGCGCCGGTAAATGCGCCTTTGTCGTAGCCAAATAAGGTTGCTTCCAGCATGTTTTCCGGGATCGCAGCGCAGTTCACGCCGATATAGGGCGCGTTCTCATTTTCACCAAAAGCTACGGTGTGAATATATTTCGCCACACACTCTTTACCCGCGCCGGTTTCGCCCTGAATGAGCACCGGCACGTTAAATGCGGCGACACGCTTTGCCAGAGTAAAAGCGTTAATGCTGGAAGCGGCAGTTGCAATAAGTTCAGACATAGGGTGAACGATATAAGTAGCGACAGAAAACAGGATGTTCTGAAGCGTATCATCGGCGGGATTAACAAGTTCGAATTAAACGATAATAAAAATATTATTTTATATTAAACAATAGGTTATGACCGTAGACCGGGTAAGGCGTTTACATCGCATCCGGCAATTGTGCGCCGATGCCTGATGCGACGCTGGCGCGTCTTATCAGGCCTACAGTTCGTGCAATGTTTTATGACGATGCCCGACATCTCACCCTTTAATAATTTAATTATTTTTTCACTCTATTAATAATTTGCCCCTTTCACGCCCTCTCTATTTAATACCTCACCTTGTGTCACTGCCGGATTTGCGTGCACAAAAACGCCCATACCATTACAGCAGAGAAAGTAAGCCATGCTGAAGTACAGTAAAACGCCAGGCATCTTTAAATTAGAAGGTAATCGGCTCGGACGCCCCTACCATCGCCTGCCGACCCTGTTTACGGGGAATTTTGACGTGATTGATTCGCATCTTGGCAGCTACTTTCTCAAAAAGCATCGCAGCAATATCACTTTAAAAAAGATTGGCTGCGAAATGGATATTATTAATAAAAACGCCGAACTGATGGTTTCCCAGGTCGGGCATCTGGCGTTTGATATCGATCGCTCCCTGCTGTTAATGCTGCTGGGCAATTTTTATGGTCTGGAATCCTCTCTTGAAGAGGCGAAAGCGCATAACGGCCTGCCGACCAAAACCGAAACGCGGTTAAAGAACCGTCTGGCGCTGGATATCTGCACGCTGATATTTAATCTGCAAACCTCCGGTATTGCGCTGAAATTAAAGCTGGACAGCAGCACGGTAATTACCCACTGGGCGTATCAATTAACCTTTACCCTTGCGGGTGATGAAGAGAGCAGTTTTCGTATTTTGCTCGACGACGCCCATACCGATTTTATTTTAAATCTGATCCGCCACAGCGAGCACAGTAAACCGCAGCAGGTGGCGAAATCGGTCAATAAACCGGCCCTGATTAAAGAAATTATCCGCTCCTTGCCGTTGACCCTGAACGTCAAAATCGCCGAGCTGTCGCTGAATGTCGCGGATCTCACGCAGATAAAAGCCGGGGATATTTTACCCATCTCGCTGGGAGAAACCTTCCCGGTGGCGATTGGGCAATCTGAATTATTTAGCGCCCTGATTGTGGAAGACAAAGACAAACTGTTTTTGTCGGAGCTGGCAGGCAAGAATGAGAATAGCCATGAGTAAGCAAGAAGATATTTTAGCCGGAGATTTTAACCTGACGGATGAAGCCGTTCCGACGGTGAAGTCTCCCGATGCCGAAACCCTTGTCACCCGCCTGGAAGACCGCTTTTCTGACTCGATGACGCTGCTGAAACGCATTCCGGTGACCTTAACGCTGGAAGTGTCGTCGGTGGAAATTATGTTGGCCGACCTGCTTAATATCGACGACGACACAGTGATTGAGCTGGATAAACTCGCCGGGGAGCCGCTGGATATTAAAGTGAACAATATCCTGCTGGGCAAAGCGGAAGTGGTGGTGGTCAACGAGAAGTACGGCCTGCGCGTGCTGGAGTTTAACACCCGCGACATCAACGACCTGGCACCATGAAACGCCGCACTCAACTGACGCTGGGCCTTGGGCTGCTGGCGCTTGCGCCGCTGGCAATCGCCCAGGGCGGCGATATTGCGCTGCTTAACGTGGTGACCCACGGCAACACTCAGGAGTACAGCGTCAAAATTCAGGTACTGATTCTGATGACCCTCGTCGGTTTACTGCCGACGATGGTGCTGATGATGACCTGCTTTACGCGCTTTATTATCGTGCTGTCGCTGCTGCGCCAGGCGCTGGGGCTGCAACAAACGCCGCCAAACCGCATTCTGATTGGCATTGCGCTCTCCCTCACCCTGCTGGTGATGCGCCCCATCTGGCTCAATATTTACGACCACGCGGTGGTACCGTTCGAAAACGATCAGATTACCCTCACCGATGCGCTAAGCACCGCCGCGACGCCGCTGAAACGCTTTATGCTGGCGCAGACCGACAAAAAAGCGATGGCGCAAATCATGACCATCGGCGGCGCGAAGGGCAATGCCGCCGACCAGGATCTCACGATTGTGGTGCCTGCCTATGTGTTGAGCGAGCTGAAAACCGCCTTCCAGATTGGCTTTATGATTTACATCCCGTTTCTGGTTATCGACCTGATTGTCGCAAGCGTCCTGATGGCGATGGGGATGATGATGCTGTCGCCGCTGATTGTTTCGCTGCCCTTTAAACTGATGCTGTTTGTGCTGATCGACGGCTGGTCGCTGACCATCGGCACGCTCACCACCAGCATTCGCGGGCTGGGGCTGGGCTGATTATGCTGACCGTTGACGTAGCCGCCGACATTGTCGCCAGCGGCATTAAAGTGGTGATTTTACTGGTTTCGGTACTGGTCGTGCCAAGCCTGCTGGTTGGCCTGCTGGTGAGCGTGTTCCAGGCGGTGACGCAGATTAACGAACAGACCCTGAGCTTTTTGCCGAGGCTGATTGTCACGCTGGTGGTGCTGGGCGTGTGCGGCAAATGGATGATTATCCAGTTGCATGACCTGTGCATTCATCTGTTTACCCAGGCCGCCCTGCTGGTGCATTAAGATGCGCACAAGCGACGTTACGCAACTGATGGATCTGGCGCTGGGGCTGTGGTTTCCCTTCGTGCGCATTATGGCGTTTCTGCGCTATGTGCCGGTGCTCGATAACAGCGCCCTGACCGTGCGCGTGCGGATTATTTTGTCGCTGGCGCTGGCAATCATCATCACGCCGTTGATCCCCCATCCCATTCCCCACGACCTGCTATCGCTCAACAGCCTGATCCTGACGGTGGAGCAAATCTTATGGGGTATGTTGTTCGGGCTGATGTTTCAGTTTCTGTTTCTGGCGCTGCAACTCGCCGGGCAAATTCTCTCGTTCAATATGGGGATGAGCATGGCGGTGATGAACGACCCAAGCAGCGGCGCATCAACCACCGTGCTGGCGGAGTTAATCAACGTCTATGCGATCCTGCTGTTTTTTGCCATGGACGGGCATCTGCTACTGGTGAGCGTGTTGTACAAAGGCTTCACCTACTGGCCGATTGGCAACGCGCTGCATCCGCAAACCCTGCGCACCATCGCGCTGGCCTTTAGCTGGGTGCTGGCGTCAGCATCACTGCTGGCGCTGCCGACCACCTTTATCATGCTGATTGTGCAGGGCTGCTTTGGCCTGCTAAACCGCATTGCGCCGCCGCTGAACCTCTTTTCGCTCGGTTTTCCCATCAACATGCTGGCGGGGCTGGTCTGCTTCGCCACCCTGCTCTACAACCTGCCGGATCACTACCTGCATCTGGCGAATTTTGTGTTACAGCAGCTCGACGCGCTGAAAGGTCACTATGGCGGATAGCAGCAGCGAAGAAAAAACAGAGAAACCCTCGGCGCAAAAGCTGCGTAAAGCGCGTGAAGAGGGGCAGCTACCGCGCTCAAAGGATATGGGGCTGGCGGCGAGCCTGTTTGCGGCGTTTGTGGTGATCTCCAGCAGCTTCCCGTGGTATGCCGATTTTGTGCGCGAGAGTTTTATCAGCGTGCATCAGTACGCGCAGGAGATTAATAACCCGCAGGTGATCGGCCAGTTTCTGCGCCATCACCTGTTAATTCTCGGCAAGTTTATTCTCACCTTACTGCCGATGCCCGCCGCCGCGCTGCTCTCTTCGCTGGTACCGGGCGGCTGGCTGTTTCTGCCGAAAAAAATCCTCCCGGACTTCAGCAAAATCAGCCCGTTAAAAGGCATTGGGCGGCTCTTTTCCAGCGAGCATCTGGCGGAAACGGGAAAGATGACGGTGAAGTCTGCCGTGGTGCTGGTGATGCTGTGGGTAAGCCTGCGCAATAACTTTGCCGCCTTTCTCGGCCTGCAGGCACTGCCGTTCAAACTGGCGATTAATGACGGTTTGTCGCTCTACGCCAGCGTGATGCGCAACTTTGTCATCCTGTTTATCTTCTTCGCGCTGCTCGACGTGCCGCTGGCGAAAGCCCTGTTCACCAAAGGGCTGAAGATGACCAAGCAGGAGCTGAAAGAAGAGTACAAAAATCAGGAAGGTAAGCCGGAAGTGAAGGCGCGCGTACGGCGGCTGCAACGGCAGCTGGCGATGGGACAAATCCGCAAAGTGGTGCCGAAAGCCAACGTGGTGATCACCAACCCGACCCACTACGCCGTGGCGTTGCAGTATGATCAATCGCGCGCCGCCGCGCCGTTTGTGGTGGCGAAAGGCACCGATGAAATCGCTCTCTATATTCGCCAGGTCGCCGCTGAGAATCAGGTGGAAGTGGTCGAGTTCCCGCGGCTGGCGCGCTCGGTTTACTACACCACCCAGGTGAACCAGCAAATTCCTTTTCAGCTTTACCGGGCCATCGCCCACGTTCTGACCTACGTCCTGCAAATGAAACACTGGCGCGAGGGCGCACAGCCGCGCCCGGCCCTGAACAGACATATTTCCATTCCCAAAGAGGTCCTTAAACTGGATGGCGAAAACAACTAAATCGTTCCTCGCGCTGCTGCGCGGCGGCAATCTCGGCGTGCCGCTGGTGATCCTGTGTATTCTGGCGATGGTTATTCTGCCGCTGCCGCCTGCGCTGCTGGATATTCTGTTCACCTTCAACATTGTGCTGGCGGTGATGGTGCTGCTGGTGGCGGTGTCGGCGAAACGACCGCTGGAATTCAGCCTGTTCCCGACCATTTTGCTGATCACCACCTTAATGCGCCTGACGCTTAACGTCGCCTCCACG
This sequence comes from Shigella dysenteriae, assembly GCF_022354085.1. Lineage (NCBI taxonomy): Bacteria > Pseudomonadati > Pseudomonadota > Gammaproteobacteria > Enterobacterales > Enterobacteriaceae > Shigella > Shigella dysenteriae. Next base: position 886,358 of record NZ_CP055055.1, on the reverse strand, counting down.
CGCGTGGTGCTGCTGCACGGGCATCTCGGCGCGGGCGCGGCGGGTAAGGTGATTGAGTCGTTTGGTCAGGTGGTAATTGGCGGCAACTTTGTCGTCGGTTTCGTGGTGTTTATCATCCTGATGATCATCAACTTTATCGTCGTCACCAAAGGGGCCGAGCGTATTTCCGAGGTTTCTGCCCGCTTTACCCTGGATGCGATGCCCGGCAAACAGATGGCGATTGACGCCGATCTTAACGCCGGATTGATCAACCAGGCACAGGCGCAAACCCGGCGTAAAGATGTTGCCAGCGAGGCCGATTTCTACGGCGCGATGGACGGGGCATCGAAGTTTGTGCGCGGGGACGCCATCGCCGGGATGATGATTCTGGCGATCAACCTGATCGGCGGCGTCTGTATCGGGATCTTCAAATACAACCTGAGCGCCGACGCCGCCTTCCAGCAATATGTGCTGATGACCATCGGCGATGGGCTGGTGGCGCAGATCCCTTCCCTGCTGCTCTCCACCGCGGCGGCGATAATCGTCACCCGCGTCAGCGACAACGGCGATATCGCCCATGACGTGCGCCACCAGCTGCTGGCAAGCCCGTCGGTGCTCTACACCGCTACCGGGATCATGTTCGTGCTGGCGGTGGTACCGGGGATGCCGCACCTGCCGTTTTTGCTGTTCAGCGCCCTGCTTGGCTTTACCGGCTGGCGGATGAGCAAACGCCCGCAGGCAGCGGAGGCGGAGGAGAAAAGTCTCGAAACGCTGACCCGCACCATCACCGAAACCAGCGAGCAACAGGTCAGTTGGGAAACGATACCGCTGATCGAGCCTATCAGTTTAAGCCTCGGCTACAAGCTGGTGGCGCTGGTCGATAAAGCGCAGGGTAACCCGCTCACCCAGCGTATTCGCGGCGTGCGACAGGTGATATCCGACGGTAACGGCGTGCTGCTGCCGGAGATCCGCATTCGGGAAAACTTCCGCCTTAAGCCCAGCCAGTACGCCATTTTCATCAACGGTATTAAGGCTGATGAAGCGGATATTCCGGCGGATAAACTGATGGCCCTGCCCTCCAGCGAAACCTACGGCGAGATTGACGGCGTGCTGGGGAACGACCCGGCGTACGGGATGCCGGTCACCTGGATCCAGCCCGCGCAGAAAGCGAAAGCGCTGAATATGGGGTATCAGGTGATCGACAGCGCCAGCGTGATTGCCACCCATGTGAACAAGATTGTCCGCAGCTATATTCCTGATTTGTTTAACTATGATGACATCACGCAACTGCATAACCGTTTGTCGTCGATGGCACCGCGACTGGCGGAAGATTTAAGCGCGGCGCTCAATTACAGCCAGTTGCTAAAAGTGTATCGCGCGCTGCTGACCGAAGGCGTTTCCCTGCGCGATATCGTCACCATCGCCACCGTGCTGGTCGCCAGTAGTGCGGTGACTAAAGATCATATTCTGCTGGCGGCCGATGTGCGCCTGGCACTGCGGCGCAGCATTACCCATCCGTTCGTTCGCAAGCAGGAGCTGACGGTGTATACGCTGAATAATGAGCTGGAAAATCTGCTGACCAACGTGGTGAATCAGGCGCAACAGGGCGGGAAAGTGATGCTCGACAGCGTGCCGGTCGACCCGAATATGCTCAACCAGTTCCAGAGCACGATGCCGCAGGTGAAGGAGCAGATGAAAGCGGCGGGGAAAGACCCGGTGCTGCTGGTGCCACCGCAGCTGCGCCCTTTGCTGGCGCGCTACGCAAGGTTGTTTGCGCCGGGGCTGCATGTGCTGTCGTATAACGAAGTGCCGGATGAGCTGGAGTTGAAGATTATGGGGGCGCTGATGTAGATATCCGGCATCGGCGCACAACTGCCGGATGCGGCGTAAACGCCTTATCCGGCCTACCGATCCGGCACAAATTTGTAGGCATGATAAGACGCGCCAGCGTCGCATCAGGCATCCGTGCACAACCGCCGGATGCGGCGTAAACGCCTTATCCGGCCTACCGTTCAGGCACAGGTTTGTAGGCATGATAAGACGCGCCAGCGTCGCATCAGGCATCCGCGCACAATTGCCGGATGCGGCGTGAACACCTTATCCGGCCTACCGATCCGGCACAGGTTTGTAGGCATGATAAGACGCGCCAGCGTCGCATCAGGCATCCGCGCACAACCGCCGGATGCGGCGTGAACGCCTTATCCGGCCTACCGATCCGGCACAGGTTTGTAGGCATGATAAGACGCGCCAGCGTCGCATCAGGCATCCGCGCACAATTGCCGGATGCGGCGTGAACGCCTTATCCGGCCTACCGTTAAAGCACGATTCGTAGGCCGGATAAGCGTAAGCACATCCGGCACCAGCGCAAAATTATAAAATGATACGCTCCCCGGCACTAAAATCCGTTATGTCTCCCGCCCAATCAATGGGATATAACCCTCGCGCCACATCGCGATGGAACGTTGAGAATGGCCAATCACTCACTTGCTTTACCCAGCCATGTTTTACTGGATTTATATAAATATAATCAACATGATGGCGATAGTCTTTGGTATTGCGGATGGTGTGCTCCCAAAAACGTGGTTGCCAGATATTTTTCAATCCACAAGCATGGGTGAATTGCTTTTTAATCTCCCGCCAGCGAGAGGAAAAATCATCATCGCTTTCAGGTAATGTCCAGATACAGTGCATATGCTCCGGCAAAACTACCCAGGCATTAATTTCAAAAGGTCTGGCTCGCTTAACTTTAATAATGGCGTTACGGAGCGTCTGGTACTGGGTAGTCAAAAGTTGGCTTCGACGATTCCGTAAATTCACCGTGAAAAACCAGCTTCCCCCCTTGAGGTAATAACGACGATATTCAGACATAGCGACTCCTTTTTCTCAACGGTAAGAAGAAAAGGAAAGGTTGGCAATGAGGTTGTTTTATATCGGGAAAGCGGCTCGCAAATATTCGCGGGCTCGTAGGCATGATAAGACGCGCCAGCGTCGCATCAGGCACCTGCGCACAACCGCCGGATGCGGCGTAAACGCCTTATCCGTCCTACAAAATCGTCTCTTCCGTCAAGATCCGCCGCGCGCCCAAAAAATGATCCTGCCAGAAAGGTTCAGCTAACCGGCTTACCCGAATGGTTTCCCCCGTACGCGGCGACTCGATAAATTGCCCATCGCCCAGATACACGCCCATATGGTCGGCAATCTCGCGGCTGTGGATATGGAAAAAAAGCAAATCTCCCCGGCGCAGGTCGTTGTTTGCCACAATTGTTGCCCGATGGTAGTGATACATCTCATTGGCCGTGCGCGGGAGCTTCGCCTCGAGGATCTTGTTGTAGGCATAAAAGACCAACCCGCTACAGTCGAAGCCTTTATCGGGCCGCGTGCCGCCCCAGACGTAAGGCTTGCCAAGCTGCTGCTCCAGGCGGTGGATCGCCACTTCAGTGATGTTGTGCAGGTGATCGCTGCTTAAAAAGTGGTTGTTTTCCGCCAGCGCCTGCCAGCGTCGGTCGCTCAATTTCAGCGGGCCAGGGAACCACTCCGGGTGCTGTTTTATCTGCTCACGGTTGTGTTGGCGCAGCGCCCGTCTGCTTTCGGCATTGCCTTCCACAATATAGCTGGCCTGTTTTTTCAGATGTGCCTGGTACAGTTTGAGTACCCGCGCACGGTTTTGCATCCGCTGGCGAGCGGCGTAGCTGAGGGAGGTGTGCGGTGTGGCAGCGCTGGCGAGTAAAGGAAGCAAAAGGGGCAAAGAAAACACGCCCAGGCGCAGCAATCTGTCGTGAGAGAACAAATACATGGAAGATATAAACCGGCTGAATGAAGATGAGAATATTAGAGGACAGGAAGGAGAAGCGGGATTATTAATTGCTTATTTGCATATTACTATCGAGGTTTCATAATCTTAGGAAATAAGAAATAAATCCGTTTTACATGCGCTTTTCGGACTTTTGAAAATCGCTACTTATGCTAAATTTGTAAACCCAGCGCCGACAGACTTGCGTAAAACTCTTTTGGTGATAATGTGAGCCTTCCAAATCCAGACTATTCCGATTTGGGATCCATTTTGCCGTCCTGGCGTGTGTAACCGTTTTATCAAGGAATAAGCAGTATGCGTAAAATCGCATTAATTCTTGCGATGTTGTTGATCCCGTGCGTTTCGTTTGCCGGTTTGCTGGGCAGCAGTAGCTCGACCACGCCAGTGAGCAAAGAGTATAAGCAGCAGTTGATGGGATCCCCTGTCTACATCCAGATCTTCAAGGAAGAACGTACGCTCGATCTCTACGTCAAAATGGGCGAGCAATATCAACTGCTCGACAGCTATAAAATCTGTAAATATTCCGGCGGCTTAGGGCCAAAACAGCGTCAGGGCGATTTCAAAAGCCCGGAAGGGTTTTATAGCGTCCAGCGTAATCAATTAAAACCAGACAGCCGTTACTACAAAGCGATTAATATTGGATTCCCCAATGCCTATGACCGTGCGCATGGTTATGAAGGGAAATACCTGATGATCCACGGCGATTGTGTTTCCATCGGCTGCTACGCAATGACCAATCAGGGCATTGACGAGATTTTCCAGTTCGTTACTGGCGCACTGGTATTTGGTCAGCCGAGCGTGCAAGTGAGCATTTACCCGTTCCGCATGACCGACGCTAATATGAAGCGCCACAAATATTCCAACTTTAAGGACTTCTGGGAGCAACTGAAGCCGGGTTACGACTACTTTGAGCAAACCCGTAAGCCACCGACCGTTTCTGTGGTCAATGGTCGTTACGTGGTCAGCAAGCCGTTAAGCCACGAAGTTGTGCAACCACAGCTGGCATCAAACTACACGCTCCCCGAGGCAAAATAAGCGCCATTCGCCTGGCATAATTTTTTGCCAGGTTTCATTGCCCGTCAGCGGCTGTGTCGCAATCACCGTGACCACATCATTCGGTGTGGTCTGCGAGCTGAAGTCGATTTCCACATCCTGATCCAGCAACGTTGCCACGCCAAACGGCGCGCGGCGGGTGATCCAGTGTAAATTAGTCGAGCAATACGCCATTACATAGCGCCCGTCCGAAAGCAGCATGTTGAAAACGCCCTTCTGCCGCAGTTCATCCGCCAGTGAGGCGATATATTTAAATACCGCCGCCATGTTGCCCGGTGTGCGCGGGTAACGCTGCGTTAATTTATGCAGGAGCCAGCAGAAGGCTTTTTCACTGTCGGTTTCGCCTACCGGGCGGAAGTTGCCGGTTTCCAGTGATTTGTAGCCCGTCAGTTGTCCGTTATGGGCATAAGTCCAGTTACGCCCCCATAACTCGCGGGTAAATGGGTGAGTATTTTCCAGCGCCACCTCGCCCCGATTAGCCTGGCGAATATGAGCCACCACCGAACAGGATTTTATCGGGTAGTCCTGGACCAGTTTGGCGATAGGTGAGTTAAAGCTGGGTTGCGGATCTTTAAATGTGCGACAGCCTTTACCTTCGTAAAAGGTAATGCCCCAGCCATCTTTATGTGGCCCGGTTCCACCACCACGCTGCACCAGACCGGTGAAACTAAAGCAGATATCGGTAGGGACGTTGGCGCTCATCCCGAGCAATTCGCACATGGGTAACCTCCACAACAGCGGGAGCGCATGGCCCCCGGCGAAGATTGATTTAAGAATTTTCAGGTCGGATGCGGCGTGAACGCATTATTCGGCCTACGGTTCGCGTACAGATTTGTAGGCATGATAAGACGCGTCAGCGTCGCATCAGGCATCGGTACACAATTGCCGGATGCGGCGTAAACGTCTTATCCGGCCTACGCCAGACTTACTTAACCATCTCTTTTTCAATCAACTGGATCAGGATATGGATCACTTTAATGTGAATCTCCTGAATGCGGTCGGCATAACCAAAGTGCGGTACGCGAATTTCGATATCCGCCGTGCCAGCCATTTTGCCGCCGTCTTTACCGGTCAGGGTGATCACTTTCATTCCCTTCTCACGCGCCGCTGCGATCGCTTTGATCACGTTTGCAGAGTTACCGGAGGTGGAGATCCCCAGCAGTACATCGCCTTCGCGACCTACCGCTTCAACGTAACGGGAGAAAATATCATTGAAACCGAAATCGTTACCGACGCATGAAATATGACTAACGTCAGAAATAGCAATCGCCGGGTAGCCCGGACGGTTTTCACGGTAGCGACCGGTCAACTCTTCGGCAAAGTGCATGGCGTCGCAATGGGAGCCGCCGTTGCCGCAGGAAAGCACTTTGCCACCGGCTTTAAAGCTGTCTGCTAACAGGACCGCCGCGCGCTGAATGGCGTGAATATTGGCGTCATCTTTTAAAAAGTTAGCCAGCGTTTCCGCCGCTTCGTTCAGTTCGTTACGAATAAGATCCTGGTACATGAGGATATCCTTCAGCATAAATGTAATAGACAAAATGCAGTGTACCGGATACCGCCAAAAGCGAGAAGTACGGGCAGGTGCTATGACCAGGACTTTTTGACCTGAAGTGCGGATAAAAACAGCAACAATGTGAGCTTTGTTGTAATTATATTGTAAACACATTGCTAAATATTTTTACATCCACTACAACCATATCATCACAAGTGGTCAGACCTCCTACAAGTAAGGGGCTTTTCGTTATGATGATTTTGAGTATTCTCGCTACGGTTGTCCTGCTCGGCGCGTTGTTCTATCACCGCGTGAGCTTATTTATCAGCAGTCTGATTTTGCTCGCCTGGACAGCCGCCCTCGGCGTTGCTGGTCTGTGGTCGGCGTGGGTACTGGTGCCTCTGGCCATTATCCTCGTGCCATTTAACTTTGCGCCTATGCGTAAGTCGATGATTTCCGCGCCGGTATTTCGCGGTTTCCGTAAGGTGATGCCGCCGATGTCGCGCACTGAGAAAGAAGCGATTGATGCGGGCACCACCTGGTGGGAGGGCGACTTGTTCCAGGGCAAGCCGGACTGGAAAAAGCTGCATAACTATCCGCAGCCGCGCCTGACCGCTGAAGAGCAAGCGTTTCTCGACGGCCCGGTAGAAGAAGCCTGCCGGATGGCGAATGATTTCCAGATTACTCATGAGCTGGCGGATCTGCCGCCGGAGTTGTGGGCGTACCTTAAAGAGCATCGCTTCTTCGCGATGATTATCAAAAAAGAGTACGGCGGACTGGAGTTCTCAGCTTATGCCCAGTCTCGCGTGCTGCAAAAACTCTCCGGCGTGAGCGGGATCCTGGCGATTACCGTCGGCGTGCCGAACTCATTAGGCCCGGGCGAGCTGCTGCAACATTACGGCACTGACGAGCAGAAAGATCACTATCTGCCGCGTCTGGCGCGTGGTCAGGAGATCCCTTGTTTTGCGCTGACCAGCCCGGAAGCGGGTTCCGATGCGGGTGCGATCCCGGATACCGGGATTGTCTGCATGGGTGAATGGCAGGGCCAGCAGGTGCTGGGGATGCGTCTGACCTGGAACAAACGCTACATTACGCTGGCACCGATTGCGACCGTGCTTGGTCTGGCGTTTAAACTCTCCGACCCGGAAAAATTGCTGGGTGGTGCAGAAGATTTAGGTATTACCTGTGCGCTGATCCCGACCACCACGCCGGGCGTGGAAATTGGTCGTCGCCACTTCCCGCTGAACGTACCGTTCCAGAACGGACCGACGCGCGGTAAAGATGTCTTCGTACCGATCGATTACATTATCGGCGGACCAAAAATGGCCGGGCAAGGCTGGCGGATGCTAGTGGAGTGCCTCTCGGTAGGCCGCGGCATCACCCTGCCTTCCAACTCAACCGGCGGCGTGAAATCGGTAGCGCTGGCAACGGGCGCGTATGCTCACATTCGCCGTCAGTTCAAAATCTCTATCGGTAAGATGGAAGGGATTGAAGAGCCGCTGGCGCGTATTGCCGGTAATGCCTACGTGATGGATGCTGCGGCATCGCTGATTACCTACGGCATTATGCTCGGCGAAAAACCTGCCGTGCTGTCGGCTATCGTTAAGTATCACTGTACTCACCGCGGGCAGCAGTCGATTATTGATGCGATGGATATCACTGGTGGCAAAGGCATTATGCTCGGGCAAAGCAACTTCCTGGCGCGTGCTTACCAGGGCGCACCGATTGCCATCACCGTTGAAGGGGCTAACATTCTGACCCGCAGCATGATGATCTTCGGACAAGGAGCGATTCGTTGCCATCCGTACGTGCTGGAAGAGATGGAAGCAGCGAAGAACAATGACGTTAACGCGTTCGATAAACTGTTGTTCAAACATATCGGTCACGTCGGTAGCAACAAAGTTCGCAGCTTCTGGCTGGGCCTGACGCGCGGTTTAACCAGCAGCACGCCAACCGGCGATGCCACTAAACGCTACTATCAGCATCTTAACCGCCTGAGCGCCAACCTCGCCCTGCTTTCTGATGTCTCGATGGCAGTGCTGGGCGGCAGCCTGAAACGTCGTGAGCGTATCTCGGCACGTCTGGGGGATATTTTAAGCCAGCTTTACCTCGCCTCTGCCGTTCTGAAGCGTTATGACGACGAAGGCCGTAATGAAGCCGATCTGCCGCTGGTGCACTGGGGCGTACAGGATGCGCTGTATCAGGCAGAACAGGCGATGGACGACTTACTGCAAAACTTCCCGAACCGCGTGGTTGCCGGGCTGCTGAATGTGGTGATCTTCCCGACCGGACGTCATTATCTGGCACCGTCTGACAAGCTGGATCATAAAGTGGCGAAGATTTTACAAGTGCCGAACGCCACTCGTTCACGTATTGGTCGCGGTCAGTACCTGACGCCAAGCGAGCATAACCCGGTTGGTTTACTGGAAGAGGCGTTGGTGGATGTGATTGCCGCCGACCCGATTCATCAGCGGATCTGTAAAGAGCTGGGTAAAAATCTGCCATTTACCCGTCTGGATGAACTGGCGCACAACGCGCTGGCGAAGGGGCTGATTGATAAAGATGAAGCCGCTATTCTGGTGAAAGCGGAAGAAAGCCGTCTGCGCAGTATTAACGTTGATGACTTTGATCCGGAAGAACTGGCGACGAAGCCGGTAAAGTTGCCGGAGAAAGTGCGGAAAGTTGAAGCCGCGTAATTGAATAACGGAGCCGAAAGGCTCCGTTTCTTTATCCGCTAATTATTTAAAATTAAAGCCATCCGGATGGTTTTCCAGGCTGCCGGTCAACGCCGCGAACAGCACCGTTTTACCATCAATCGAAAGCGCATCGTTCACATTCAGCCAGGTGAGTTTCTCTTGCGACGTTTTCTCATCAATAGTCGAGAACAGCCCCGTCATCTGATTAGATTTCTCGGACCACATCACAGCGATACGTTGCGAGCCACAGTCATGCGGTTTGCACGCGCTCATCACCTGATACGTCTCATCTCCCAACGTTACGGTTTGTGCGGGAGTATAAGTACCGCCTTTCATCACCCATGCAGGTAGCTTATGCCCTTGCACCATCTGATTAAACGCAGCTTTGGTGGTTTCGCCCTTTGCCAGGCTGCTAATGGTTAAATCATCCTGCGCCATTGCACTGGTGGCGATGACCAGTGCGGCGACTGTCGTTATTGCCTTAAACATCATTCCTCCCGAGCTTATCCTGCCCATGTTATTAACCTCCTAAAGCCTGGCGATAACACGATAATTTGCAAATCAGATATTTCCAATATCAGCATTTGTTATCAATTTATTCTGCGCTAAGGCAACTGCCTGATAAGGTGTTAAAGTTATAAAACCCTTCGCATAAAGGAGTTGTACACCGTGCCTGGTTTGAAGATTACGCTTTTGCAGCAACCACTGGTGTGGATGGATGGTCCTGCCAACCTGCGTCATTTTGATCGTCAACTGGAAGGTATTACCGGGCGCGATGTGATCGTTCTACCGGAGATGTTTACCAGCGGCTTTGCCATGGAAGCGGCAGCTTCGTCGCTAGCACAAGATGACGTAGTGAACTGGATGACAGCTAAGGCGCAGCAGTGCAATGCGCTGATTGCAGGCAGTGTTGCATTACAAACGGAGTCTGGTTCGGTTAACCGCTTTTTGCTGGTTGAGCCGGGCGGCACGGTACATTTTTATGATAAGCGTCATCTGTTCCGCATGGCAGATGAGCATCTACATTATAAACCGGGCAATGCGCGAGTGATTGTGGAATGGCGCGGCTGGCGTATTTTGCCGCTGGTGTGCTACGACTTACGTTTTCCTGTGTGGTCGCGCAATCTCAACGATTATGACCTCGCCCTGTACGTCGCCAACTGGCCTGCTCCGCGCTCTCTGCACTGGCAGGCATTGCTGACGGCCCGCGCGATTGAGAATCAGGCGTATGTGGCGGGATGCAATCGCGTCGGCAGCGATGGCAACGGCTGCCATTATCGCGGTGACAGCCGGGTGATTAATCCGCAAGGCGAGATTATCGCTACTGCCGACGCGCATCAGGCAACGCGCATTGATGCGGAGCTGTCGATGATGGCATTGCGGGAATATAGAGAAAAGTTTCCGGCATGGCAGGATGCGGATGAGTTTAGGTTGTGGTGAGTGGGGGTTGTGTTTAGGGCCGGGGAGAGTCGGGGTAAGACTACGAAAGCCCGCTCTCCTGCGACCACTTTTATCATAGGAGTGTGGAAGCGCTTTTCCATCAATTGCGATGACGTCTTTATCATTTGATGAATGGCAATCTCGCATCCAGTTAATAAAGCATTCGTGAAATTTTGCAGGACTGATACAGGATACAACTCTGGCAATGGTATCGTGAACAGGAATACCATTTTCAAAATCACCATATTGCTTCAAAAAATCGAGATGTGTTTCCCCAAAATCCTCTATATCTTCCCAACCTTCTGCACCAGAAATAACGGCACAAATAGTCAACAGTAGAATATCCGATAATTTATGTTCCACGTTCCAGGCTTGTCTGTAATCGGGGATAACAGAAATATGTTCCATCAATTTTTTAAGTTCCATTTTGTTCTCCTTAATTATGTAAGGAGTATTTGATCCAGGGCAAGATTACGAAAGCCCGCTCCCCGCAAGGACTGACGCCAGATAGTTTCTGTCCATGGCTGCTTTTCGCATCTTACGTCTTAACCCTGCCTTGAATACCTTATCATTCGTCAAAATATTAATAGCAATGTGCCGTATCCCTGAAAATAATTCCGCTGCATTTCCTCTTCTTATTCTGCAGTCGTCTTCATTCATTACCACGTCCAGGCGCCAGTGCAGCTTATTTTCCACGTGCCAGTGATTTCGGATCGCTGTGGCGAACTTCTCTGCAGTTAAATCAGCAGAGCTGATATAATATCTGACCGTCATTTCGGGTTCTTTCTTTTGTTCTGCTATTATTGACCGAAAGGAGACTGCCATGCATAATTTTTTTAGTCCTTTCAATTCAAACGTGAAATCAATAAGTTCATCAGGGACATCGCAAACAATATGAAGACGGATTTCTTCTCTGCCGTGACTCTTTTCACTGATTGCGTAACTGTCATGCTCTGGATTATTTAATTCTTTCAGCGGAAATTTTTCCTCAAAGGCTTTATTTAGCCGCCCCTGGTTTCCTTTTACCGCGAATAAATAATCACCTCCCTGTTTTTGTATCTTCTCTGCAATATCTTTCTGGCAACCCATCGCATCAGTTGTGATGATTTTTCCTTTAATATCCAGCATGTTAAGAAGTTCTGGGATAGCTGTAATCTCATTAGATTTCTCATCCGTCCTGATCTGTCCGATGACCAGACTGTGCATTGTTGAGAACGCACTAATGACATGAATCGCTCCCCTGCGGCGACTCTTGTCATAAGAGTGCCGGAGCGTTTTTCCATCAATTGCAATGACATCTTTATCATCTGAAGAATGGCAGTCACGCATCCAGTTAATAAAGCACTCGTGAAATTTTGCAGGACTGATACAGGATACAACTCTGGCAATGGTATCGTGAACAGGAATACCATTTTCAAAATCACCATATTGCTTCAAAAAATCGAGATGTGTTTCCCCAAAATCCTCTATATCTTCCCAACCCTCTGCACCAGAAATGACGGCACAAATAGTCAACAGTAGAATATCTGACAATTTATGTTCTACTTTCCAGGCTTGTCTGTAATCGGGGATAATAGAAATATGTTCCATCAGTTTTTTAAGTTCCATTTTGTTCTCCTTATTTATGCAAGGAGTATTTGATCATATATAAGCTATGAAAAATAGTTTTAGGTAATAAGGAATATCTCAATTATTGAACATTTAGCGCGAATTATTTAGTACAAAAAGTGTACTTCTGATGACCTTTCCCTGCTCCAAAGTCTTCTAAAATCAACAACGTAGACTCTTAATTATATTTATCAACACAATAATCTATCCTATTACTATCTTGACAAGAGAGAACCGTTTTTTATTTAAATATATGATACACATCATTAAATATATAACCATACTTTTTCATAAGGCAATCTAACTTAGCTCTTAAATCACCAAAACCCATCACACCATAACATCTAATAGCCATTGCCACACGTCACCATGGATTTATTTCCACCTGCAATTACTTCGTCCTAACTTTAATTTAATCTCAAGAAGCATTAAGATCTCAATAGCGAGCTTAATACTTCTTGAATAATATCACTCCTGACCAAAATTTTTCCACACTAATGCATGAGACTTTGATTTGTCACCCAGAAATTTACTTACATCTTGCCAAAGTAAAGAATTGCTATCGGTCGCAGTGACTATTGCCTCTATAAGCCCTGTAGCTACAACTGTGGCCAATTCATCATCAAGCGAGACCATACCATCTTCGACATGTTTAAATATTTTTTCTCTTTCAATATCCCCCATTTCATAAAAATTTTTTACAATCGTTTTTCCAACCTGAGAGAACAACATAACCACCGGTGGCGTTTCTGGATGCCAGTATTCATTAGCTAATGAGACTGTCTCAGACAAAACAGTGGAAAATGATGCCATTTTTTCTATATAACTAGCAATATATTGGTTCATTACTTGCCTCCCAAAGCATTCTGTAAATCCTGAAGAACGTTTTCTGCTGCTGCTCGATCCCCTGGAGATGCTGTTGGATTCTTATCCAACCAATCCTGTAAAGCCCTTGTATAATCCTGTGCTTTCAATACATGTCCTCTACCACCAACTTTTTCACCTGTGGCCAATTCATAACGAACAGCATCTGCTGTGCTTCCACTTCCTACTTTTGCATTTGGCCGATAAAGATCGTCTATAATATTTTTCAAATTTGAATCTGTAACGTCGGGTTTTCCCATTTTCTATCGCAATTCATCTTTATACCGTTCATGCTGCATACGATCCCTTGCGCTATTCTCATCTTCTGGTCCCCATCCTCCCGGGCTTCCCGTACTGCCGCCGGCCAGGCAGTTCTTCTCTTCATCCGTCAAATCCTTCCCAACATTCGGCTGACTCCCTGACGAATTATCATTCTCATGTGGGCTATCTAAAGGACAACTACTGGTCCAGTAACACATTTCAGCCTGAGAATTTATTAACTGCCCATCGCTCAGAGCCTTCCCGGCACGCCCATCATTAGCGAGAAGGTCATATCCCATTGGCCCAGCGACCACAGCCATTGCTCCAAGAGCAGGGGCAGCAGACGCCATAGCCGCCGTGACTGCATCAAAAGTCGCCGCCCCACCCGAAAGTAACGCCCCCCCAAACTCTGTTCCTGTTACTGTTGTGGCAGAACCAAGAACCAGTGTCTCACCAGACAACCCAAGAGGATCCCCCCGCTGCACCGGGTTCAGCGGATACGCATACAGGTTCCATCCCCCCTTCAGCCCAATGGGATCCTGGGTGATATAGCGTCCCTGCAACGGATCGTAGTACCGGTTCCGGTTATAGTACAGCCCCGACTCCTCATCATACTGCTGCCCCGGCAGACGGAGTGACTGTTGAAGGTGCTGCGCACTGGTTTCGCCCAGCAGGTTTCCCCACTCGTCATACTCCCCCTGCCACGCCGTTTCCCCTTCCGGGCTGATAAGCGCCAGCGGCAGCCCACGGTGGTCACAGTGGTAAAGATGAAGTTTCCTCTCCGGGATGTATTCCGCCTCCAGTTGCGCGGCCATCTGCGCCGCCGTCAGCCCGCACTGCGCAAGCCATGCCTCACTCTCCGCACTCACCGCTCCCGCGCGCAGTTCCCGCTCCAGCCTCCCCAGCATCACCGACAGCTCCGCCGGTAGCGTCACACCCGTGTCCTCCTGCAACACCTCCGCCAGGCTCCGGTGCCGCGCCTTCGCCTGTTCGCCATTCTCTGTTTCGATTCTCAGGAGCGGCGTGAAGCTCCCCGGCTCGTATACCGTCTGGATACGCGTGGTGCCGGTCTGTATCGTCGTCAGCCTGTCACCGTCCCACCCGTACCATGTCACCTCCGGTTTACGCGACAGCGACATCCACCCCGTCAGGTCACGCTCCCGCCGCCACACCCGTTTTCCCGTCCGGCGGCCCAGCGGGTCATAGAGGTAGCGGCTCTCCACCTGCGGCTCACCGTGCTGTATCCGCGTGTAGAACACCAGACGGTGCTGGCTGTCGTAGTGGTGGGTCCGCTCGTCGTGCATCCGTATCACCCCTTCCGGGATGCGGTCCGTCTTCTCCGCCAGCCTGCCGTATTCATCGTAGCGATAGACATAGTGCGCATCTTCCGCGATGCGGTTATCCGGCCACGCCGTGAAGGTACTGTCCGGGTGCAGTTCCGGGTCCGGCAGCCGGTTTCCTGCCGGGTCCGTCGCATACGGGATATCGATATCCAGGTTCGCTGCCGTGGTGTGGACGCCCGTCAGCCTTCCCGTGTCACTGTAACGGTACTCCCGGCTCTCCTGCGGGCCGCTGATGCGGATTAGCTGTCCGTTGTCGTTCCAGTCGTAGTCACGGTCAAGCTGCGGAAGGTTCAGGTGCCTGCTCCGGAGCTGGCCGCTGGTATTCCAGGCGGTGGCAAGTTCATATGCCTCCCCGCCGAAGCTGCGGGCCGTCTCACGGTGCAGCCGGTCCCGCGTGTACTCGACCAGTGGCATTCCGCCCAGCTTCATCCCCGCAAGATAACCGCTGCCATACGTCAGCCACTCCACCGGCGGCAGACCGTCCGGCTCCTGACGGGTCGCCAGCCCCTGTTCGCTGTACGCATGCCCCGTCTCATGCTCCCACAGCATCTCCCCCGTCTCCGGGTTCTCCACCGTCTGCCGTTCACCCGTCAGGCGGCCTTTATCGTCATAGCCGTAGTGGACCGACACGCGGTGGCCTTCACTGGTATGGCTGAGGGTGGTTAACCACCCGTGCTCATCATACTGCCACTGCTCTGCCGGGTCGCCGTTCACCGTCCGGTGCGTGATGCGGTCCGACGCATCGTAGTGCCAGAGGGTGATAAGCCCCTCGTCTTCACTCTGCGTGAGTTTTCCGGTCAGGTCATAGTGGTAACGTTGCGTCCGGCCGTCAAAACCGCGCTGTTCAGTCAGCCTGTCCACCGGGTCATACCGGAACGTGGACTGGCTGCCGTTCTCGTTGGTCAGCACGGTGATGCGCCCGGCAGCGTCATACCCCATGCTGCGCGTAAGACCGCCTTCCGTCACACTCACCGGACGCCCGCGTTTATCATATTCGATGGTGCTGCGTTTACCGTCCGGTGATATCGTTGCTGTCAGGTCGCCTGCGGCGCTGTACTCATAACGGGTCTCCCGCCCCTGCGCATCCTTCTGACTGACCAGTTGCCCACGCGGGTTATAACTGCTGTAAGTGCTGATGCCTTCCTCCCGGTGAACGGCGATTTGTTGACCGTACCGGTCGTACTCATACCGCGTCGTGTACCCCGAGCAGTCCGTGAACGCCTGAATCTGACCGTACCGGTTTCGCGTTATTCTCCGCCTCACCCCGGTTCCGTCTTCCACCGCACAGGGCAGGCCACTGCGTGAAGAATCATAAAACCAGCGCGTAATGTTACCGTTGCGCGAGGTCTCTTCCGCCAGTCGGCCCTGACGGTCATATTTCCGGCTGCTGCGTAAACCATCCGGATATGTCACTGACGTCAGTTGCAACTGGTTGTTGTAACCATACCGTACCGTCCTGCCGTCCGGCAGTATCACTGAAGTCAGCTTTCCAGACGCCATATGCAGCCGGTACTCCGTCCGCCGCCCCGCCGCATCCGTCTGCGCCTTCAGCCTCCCCGCCTCATCATACTCGCTGCGGGTGATGCTCCCGTCCGCATGCCCCTTCTTCACCACCCGCTTCAGGCCGCCTTCGCCCTCCGTGTACAGCACCTCCCGCCGGTTCAGGCTGTCCGTGATGGTCACACGGTCCTGCCCGTACTCAAAGCGGTAGTCCAGCCCCTCCGGGTTGACCTGTTCTGTCACCCGACCGGTGTCATCATACCGGTAGCGGCTCTCCGGCCTCCCCGCATAATGGTGCGCCACCATCCGCCCGGCGTGCTCCGCATCATAAGTAAACCCGCGCACCTGCGTCCCGCTGCGGTCATACACCGCCCGCAGTTCTCCGCTGGCCGTGTACGTGTAGCACGCCAGCGGCGCAGTCGGCTGTTCATCCGGGTATGCCGGGTCGTGTGTCAGCCACACCGCCTCCAGCCGGATACCGTTATCGGCACCGTATTCTGTACCGGCGGGCAGCGTGTCGGGGAAAGCTGAAGAAGAGGAAACAGAACGGGGACCGGCAGGGGAAGATAAAGACGTGGCGCGCTGTTTACGGAAGGCTTCCGCCCGCTGCGCCTGTGTGGTCAGCGCCAGGTGAAAACGGCGGCCCGCGCCGTCCGTCACCCCCGTCACCGCGCCCGCCACGTCACCCTCCGCCGCCCGGTGGAAGGCCAGCGTCCGACCAAAGCCGTCCACCACGCCCGTCAGCACCCGGTATGCGGGCGGCTCCGGCGGCAGCACCTCGTCCGCCCCCGGCACCCGCTCCGGCCAGTTGAGTATCCACCACGGCCCCTGAAGGCTGTTTGTCGCCAGGTACATATGCGGACTCAGGCGAACATCTTCCGGCAGCACCTGCCAGAGCGCGCTTAGCGGCTGCGAACTGTGCTGCTCCGCCACCCCGCCCCGCGCCAGCCAGAACGACTCGCTGCGGCTGTAGCTTATCTCGCCGGGAAACAGCGGCTCAAAGTGAATGCTCCTGCCGCCGTTGTCGTTGAGTATCAGTTCCCGCTCATGAACCTGTAAGCGGATATCGAAGGGTGCTTTCCAGCCGGGACCGAACACCCCCACCGGCGCGGGCGTCCTGGTCCGGTAACTGCTGTAGGCGCGGGAAAGGATGAACGGCAGCGGGCCGGGCAGCGCAAGGTCCGTCTCGCCCGGCAGCACCTTCGCACCCAGCACCGGGTTCACCGGGTTAGCATAGGTAATCCCTCCCGGACACACCGAGCAGGCCACGCCCGTCGGCGCACCTATCAGCACCCCCGCTGAACCCTGCACAATATCCAGTCCCTTGCGGGTCATGTCACCCTGCCGCGCCGCCGGTTTTCCGCCCATGAATCAATCCCTTCTGCTTTTAATATGGTTCATCTGGTCACTGCACCAGTTCCGTTTTAATTTTTTGCACCTGACTCAAAATTGCCGCATATCCGGCATTCCGGGGGGTAAATCTTTCGGCACAGGCGCATCCGGTACAGGTTGTGTGGCACCACAGTTCCAGTTAATCACTGGCGCATCACCGTTCACATCCGACTCCCCTTCCAGATGAATGTGCGTACCATTGAGAAATATGCTTCCGTCCTTCGTCAGCACCAGCCTTGCCTTACCACAGCAGAGTTCAAGATGCTCACCGGCAGAATAAACTGCTGTTTGTCCGGTGTTTTCCTTCATCGTCTTGCCCACCGAGAAGGTGACGTTATTCCCCACATTGACGCTGTAGCCCATTCCCACCATCAGTGATTTATGCAGCCCTACCTGTGAGGACTGCAACAACGCCACCGAGGTATTCATAATGCCGCCTACCGTCGTCTGGTAAGCCACACCCACCGTCAGCGCACGAATGATCCCCACCTTTTCAACCTGGTTTGATCCCACTTTGATAATCTGGTTACTGCCTACCGTTTCCACCTGGTTGACACCAACCGTCTGTATCTGATTAACGCCAATGTTCTGGATCTGGTTATTGGTAACGGTGATCGCCTGGTTGTTACCTATTTTTTCGGCATGGTTGTTTATCACATCAGTGGTGCGGTTATTCAGCACCTCGGTGTTCATGTTCTTCTGCGCGTGGATGTAGACCTGTTCTTTCCCTGTCGCATCGTCAAACTTCAGTTCATTAAACCCGCTGCCCTTATAGGTTTTCGAACGAATGGTCATCTGCGTCTTTGTTCCCGGCAGGCTGCCGGGTGTGCGGTTTTCCTGGTGGTAGGTGCGCCCCATAATGATCGGCTGGTCCGGATCGCCGTTGAGGAAGTCCACAATCACCTCCTGACCCACGCGCGGTATCGCAAGGTTACCGAATCCGGTGCCTGCCCACGCCTGTGCCACACGGATCCAGCATGAACTGTCCTGGTTTGACGGGTTATAACGGTCCCAGTTAAATTTCACCCGCACGCGGCCATGTTCATCACAGAAGATTTCCTCGCCTGCCGGTCCCGTCACGACGGCGCTCTGCGGGCCGTCCACCAGCGGTTTCAGCAACGGCTGTGGTCGCCATGTTCTGTCTGCCGGTATTACCGCAAAATGGTTATCCAGCGTGGTGCCTGAACCCCTGCGTCCCGGTACCGCCTGCGGCTGTTCGCCGTGAAGATCACTCGCCACCACCTGCCATTCCCGGTTCAGGTTCGCCTGCGGATGCCCCGTCAGCACAATTCGCCGTCCCGGCCATATCTCCGGCGAACGGCTTGTTCCGCGCGCCACTTCTGCGTTGTTGCGCCAGCCATCCATCTGCCAGCGGGCAAAGTTCTGCCCGTGGGCACCCTTGAAACGTCCGGGGTAGTCATACACTTCATACTGTGTGCGCTGGTAATCCTGGTACTGGCCTTCCTGATCAAAACGCCCTGCCCAGCCGGGTCGTTTAAAGGTGTAGTCTTTGGTCACCACGGAAGAAGGGCGGATTTGTGCGCTGTAGCGAAACTGGCTGATGCAGAGGGTGCTCACCTCGGTACGGGTGTTCGGATTCCAGGGGATCTCAAAGGACTCCGGCAGATAACGCACGGTATCGCACAGGACCAGGCTCTGGTCGGTACTTTTTTGCGCGTGCTCCTCATAAAAGAAGATGCCTTCCTCCGCCGCCATCCGGCACAGGAAATCGTAATCAGTCTCACCGTACTGGACACAAAACTCACGGGAAGGATGTGGCTCGCTGAACAGCGGGCTCCACTCGGTCACCCCGTTTTCCTGCAATATCGTGCCGAGGATGCTTTCGATGTCCTCATTCTGGAAGATACGGAAGTTCTGGCGCAGCCCTGTGCGCCACAGCGGCGGGCATACCTTCATGCTGTACAGCTTCTGGTTTTTGTCGTTCTCCCCCAGTTCAAACCAGGTCACCACACCTTTCACCCGGCGCTGTACGTCATCGCCCTGCCATATCGTCAGGTAGGCCATTTTGTCGAGGATCTGCTGGAATTCAAGGGAGAGAAACTGCTGGCTGACCAGAGAGAGATCGAGGGAAAAAAGCGAAGAGAGTGACTGGTTCAGATGAAAGGAGACCACCGCAAAAGCATCCGGTGGCAGGCCGTCCACTTCCAGCGTGAAACGTAATCCGGTTGACATAGCAACCTCCGGGGTTAAGGAAAAACAGACAGTTCGCTGTTAAAGCGGCTGTGACAGTACAGTGTTACGCTTGCGTTCAGGCACGCTACCGCCGAAGTTTCCGGCAGCCGCCATCTCCCGTGAACGTAACCCCTTACTGACAACCTTTCTTTCTACGGCGTAATACAAAAACAGCATCCGGCCTGATAGCCGGATGCTGTTGGCTTAACTTATGCTTCCAGCGGTGCGCGCCAGTCGTCGGCACCGGAGGTGCCAGATTTGACGTGTTCCCATTCAATTTTGCGGTAGGCCAGTGAAACTTCGAGCAACTGGGTGAACTCGCGTTTCGCCGGGTCCTGGCAATGCGGCATATGCAGTTTCATATCGACAATCGTCGAATCAGTCAGGCGGGTAGTGAAATAATGCTCCTGTTTGCCTTCCACAGAGGTACGCCACCAGTGAAGTTCAGTGGTTGGCAGCATTTCGCCGGAGGCCAGTGCGTTGTACATCAGCGGAACCGCTTTGTTCAGCGCCACGGTAAAAATGAAAGGCTTGTGAGCACGCTGACCCGCAGGCTGACCGGACTGAGGATCGGTCGGGACAGTAACGTTATGCAGGAATTCCTGCACCAGCATCTCGTCTTCGTGCCCCTGCACATAGATGTTGCCGACAGAATCAGCGGTAAATGCACCTGCAGTAATATTTCCCTGGGTCTGACCAGTGATGGAGATATAACACGGTGTTGGCATTTGTAAACTCCTTGTTAACGTGGTTAATTACTACTTACAATGACCTGCCGTTAATCCCAGACAGGCAGATGCAGCTCACTTCACGGAACCGCATCATTTTTCAGTATTTTTTACATACAAACCGAGCTAGAATTTACGGTTGTCGTAAAAACTATTTTTAAAATCATTAAATCTCTTATTCAGCAATAACTTAATAATATATATCTGGATAACCATACCCAACTGTTCAAAGTCCGTATTGCCTCCATAAAATGGCCAAAGCTGAATCATGAATAAATATTGTATTTATCCTTTCTGAATTATCATTTTGATAATTTTTGAGATATTCCTTAAAAATACCCACTTAATCAATCACAAAACAAATATATAAACAAGCAATCATCAGATTAGCTTATGTTTAATAAAATTATTATATACTTCAATAGGATACATAAAAACTCTATATTTAAATTATTGCCATAATACACCTGACGCGAATTGCACAGGTTCACACAATCTATTTAACGCTTGCAGAATACCCCTCTTTACGATCGATAAAAAGTCCTTTTCTTATTTATTTTGAAGCGTAAAATGCGGGGTGATGAAGGAGTGGTGATTTTATTTTCACCGCCATCAAGGCGGCATTTCCGATATTTTTTTCGGTACGAATATGCCGTGTTCATGGCCTGTACGAGATAACATGACGGATCACTTTTATGAGCAAAAAATTTGAAGGCAGCGTCGCGCCTCGCGAGCGTATTAATATATCGTATGTCCCAAAAACAGATGGCCAGTCGGCTGAAGTGGAACTTCCGCTTAACATGCTCGTTGTCGGCGATACCGGAAATACGCAGGAAACATCCTCACTGGATGAACGTCAGGCAGTTTCCGTTAACAAGCACAATTTCGGTGCAGTGATGGCTGAAGCAGCCATTGGCCTCAATTTTACCGTCCCCGCCACGCTGAAGGGAAGCACAACGGACGATGAGCTGAATGTGGCGCTGAATATCAAGTCACTGGATGATTTTTCACCAGATAGCGTGGCCCGGCAGGTTCCGGAAGTGAATAAATTGCTGGAACTGCGTGAAGCACTGACTGCACTGAAGGGGCCGATGGGTAACCTTCCGGCATTCCGTACCCAGCTCCAGGCATTGCTGGAAAATGAAGAGTCCCGCGAGCAGTTGCTCAAAGAAATCGGCCAGGTGAGCAATAAATAACCACCACTATTTCATTAAACAGGGTTATCCAGGCATGACGGCACACAAAAATATCTCCGGGACATACCACCTCTCTGTTGCAGACATTCTGCAGGTGGTTTACCAGGTATGTTTCAGCCCGTCCGTTGAAATCAACCAGGATGGTGTGGCTGCGCTGATTACAACACTGGATCGCCGTATCAGTGATCTATTGGATGAGATTATCCATTTTTGTGAGTTTCAGCAGAGCGCGTCGCACTGGCAGCGCGTACTTCACTGACGGCGAAAAGCCGGTTTCAGAAACACAGCTAAAACAGAAGGATTTTCAGTATGTCTTTACAGGAAGAGGAACTCGTTTCCAGTCATGCCGGGCAGCCTGAGCAGGCATCGTCGCTGCTTGATCAAATCATGGCACAGACCCGTATTCAGCCCGGTTCGGAAGGTTATGACGTTGCCCGCCAGGGTGTGACAGCCTTTATTGCCAGCATCCTGCAATCCACTGCATCTGCCGAACCGGTCAATAAACTGGCCGTGGACAGCATGATTGCAGATATTGATGAACGCATCAGCCGCCAGATGGATGTCATCATCCATGCGCCTGCCTTTCAGCAGGTCGAGTCGTTCTGGTGCTCACTGAAAACCATGGTGGATCGCGTTGATTTCCGTGAAAACATCAAGGTCAACGTGCTTCATGTCACCAAGCAGGAACTTCTGGAAGACTTTGAGTTTGCGCCAGAAATTATTCAGTCCGGATTTTATAAGCACGTTTATTCGTCCGGTTTCGGACAGTTTGGCGGTGAACCCATCGCTGCCGTGCTGGGCGCTTATGAGTTCAAAAATACCGCGCCTGACATGAAACTGCTGCAATACGTCAGTGCCGTGGGCGCAATGGCGCACGCACCGTTCCTGTCCTCCGTTTCCCCGGAGTTTATGGGGCTGAACTCGTGGACCGAACTGCCTAATATCAAAGATCTTTATGCCATCTTTGAAGGTCCGGCCTACACCAAATGGCGCGCCCTGCGTGACTCGGAAGATTCGCGCTATTTAGGGCTTACGGCACCCCGCTTCCTGCTTCGCCAGCCCTATTCACCAACAGATAACCCTGTTAAGAACTTTAACTATTACGAAGATGTCAGCCAGAACCACGAAGATTATCTGTGGGGTAATACGGCCTGGATGCTGGCATGCAATATCGCAGACAGTTTTGCCAAATACCGCTGGTGTCCAAACATTATCGGTCCGCAAAGCGGCGGCGCAGTGAAAGATCTGCCGGTGCATCTGTTCGAAACGATGGGGCAGATTCAGGCCAAAATCCCAACCGAGGTGCTGGTCACCGATCGCCGCGAATTTGAACTGGCTGAAGAGGGTTTTATCACCCTTACCATGCGTAAAGACTCTGATAATGCAGCCTTTTTCTCTGCAAACTCGGTACAAAAACCGAAGCACTTTCCGGGAAAAGATGCAGAAACCAACTATAAGCTGGGTACGCAGCTTCCTTATCTCTTCATCATCAATCGGTTAGCGCACTACATCAAGGTGTTGCAGCGTGAACAACTGGGGTCATGGAAAGAAAGGAGCGACTTAGAAAGAGAGCTTAATACCTGGATCCGTCAGTATGTTGCCGACCAGGAAAACCCGCCTGCAGACGTGCGCAGCCGCAAACCTCTGCGCGCTGCCAAAGTTGAGGTTATGGATGTAGAAGGCGAACCCGGCTGGTACCAGGTTGCGCTAAGCGTGAGACCTCATTTTAAATTTATGGGGGCAAATTTTGAGCTTTCCCTGGTTGGCCGGTTAGACAGGGAGTAACACACCATGATACCGGATCGGGAAAGAACCACAGGTTCTCTTTTTGAGCGTATGGAAGCCTCTTCGGCCAGAAACCGGCAGGGAGGCAGTATTCATTCGCTCAGGCAATCCATTCGCCAGAACCTACGAAACATTCTTAATACCCGGTCCGGTAGTTGCCGGGGTGCGCCTGAGCTGGGCATTGATGAACCGGAAGGGGCTGAAAACTTCCGCGAATCCATGAGTCGGGCCATCGAGCAATGTATAGAACGCTATGAACCCCGGATCTCACACGCTGAAGTGCAGGCAGTGGTTTCATCCGCCTCCAGCCCGCTGGATATGACGTTTCATATTACAGCCTGGGTGACATTTAACGAAACGCATGAGGTGCTTGAATTTGATATGGCACCGAATGGCAGCCAGCATTACCGGGTGGACTGACAAATGGAATTTGAAGAACGCTATTTTCGGGAAGAACTCGATTACCTGCGCCAGCTTAGCAAGCTGCTGCCAACGGAAAAACCCCATCTGGCCCGCTTCCTGGCCGAAAAAGATGCGGATCCGGATATTGAACGCCTGCTGGAAGGGGTGGCTTTTCTTACCGGCAATCTCCGCCAGAAAATTGAGGATGAATTCCCAGAACTGACGCACGGGCTTATTAAGATGCTATGGCCTAATTACCTGCGTCCGGTTCCGGCAATGACCCTTATTGAATATACGCCGGATATGGATAAGTCTTCTGTACCGGTGTTAATCCCCCGTAATGAGCAGTTTACAACCAACGCCGGGGAAATCAGAGTTGATGAAGTGCTGCCCTCTGATGCTAAAAAGGAGGAGCCGCCTCCCTGTACCTTCACCCTCTGCCGGGATATCTGGCTGCTGCCCGTTCGCCTGGAGCAGATTGAAAACCGCAGTACGACCCGTAATGGTGTTATCAACATCACCTTTTCGGTCGCACCGGGAACGGACTTCCGCACGCTGGATCTGAACAAACTTCGCTTCTGGCTCGGCAATGACGACAACTATACCCGTGACCAGCTTTATTTATGGTTCTGCGAATACTTGCAGGGTGCCGACCTGACTGTGGGTGAACAGCATATTCGCCTGCCTGAGTTTATGCTAAAAGCTGTTGGTTTTGAGCCGCAGGATGCCATGCTGCCCTGGCCGAAAAACGTCCACAGCGGCTACCGGATCCTTCAGGAGTATTTCTGTTACCCCGATGCGTTTCTCTTTTTTAATCTTTGTGGTTGTCCGGCTTTGCCTGACGGATTGCAGGCGGAATTCTTTACCCTGCAACTGCGTTTTTCGCGCCCTTTGCCCGTGGACATCCGGCTGCGCCGCGATTCCCTGCGCCTGTATTGCGCACCTGCCATTAATTTATTTATCCACCATGCAGAAGCCATCACGCTGGACAACCGGCGGGCAGACTATCCGCTGGTTCCCAGCCGCCATTACCCACAACATTACGATGTATTTTCCGTTAACAGTGTGGTGAGCCAGGTCCAGGATATGTTCAGGAAAAAAGATCTGGGGCGTCCTGTTTCGACGCAGGCCGCGCGCCAGTGGCCAGCCTTTGAAAGTTTCAGCCATCAGATGGAATACAGCCGGAAGCGGGAAGTGGTGTACTGGCATCACCGGACCAAAACATCCCTGTTCCATCGCGGCTTTGATCATACCCTTGCCTTTATACATGCTGATGGCAGTTATCCGTCAGACGAATCTCTGCTCAGTAATGAAGTGGTTTCGGTATCGCTGACCTGTACCAACCGTGAGCTTCCGTCACAAATTCGTTCCGGCGATATCACCGGCACAACCGGTAAAAATGCGGCTGTTGCTTCCTTTCGCAACATTACCCGCCCGACGCAACCACTCTGGCCGGTCATTGATGGCAGCCTGCACTGGTCCCTGCTCTCCGCCATGAACCTGAATTATCTGTCATTACTGGATACGGACGCGCTGAAGCAGGTCATCGCCAACTTTGATCGCCACGCAATCCACCATCCGCAGACGGCGCGGCTGTCACAACAAAAGCTGGATGCCATTGAGCGTCTGGAGACCCGCCCCGTTGATCGCCTGTTTACGGGTATTCCCGTCCGGGGACTGGCCTCCACGCTGTATCTGCACCCGGAGCCGTTTGTCTGTGAAGGGGAAATGTATCTGCTCGGTACGGTGCTTTCGCATTTTCTGTCGCTGTACGCCAGCGTTAACTCATTCCACATGCTGACCGTTGTGAACACAGAAAGCCAGGAGACATGGAAATGGACGGAAAGAATCGGGCAGCATCCTCTTATCTGAGTCCGGGAAATCCCCCGGCAGATAAAGAGCAGAATGATCCGCTGGCACAGGTTTTCCATAATGCCTGCTCTTACAATTTTTTTGCGATGGCGGAGCTGTTGCACCGCCTGGCAAAGGGTGAAAAGGGGACGCCAGAATTATCCCTGCGCGACGATCCGGCACAGGAAACCCTGCGTTTCAGCGCCGATGCCAGCCTTGCCTTCCCGTGCAGTGATATCAGTGCGCTGAAACGGGATACGTCAGGGGCATTCAGGATGACCACCACCTTTATGGGGTTACAGGGGAGCCAGTCGCCTCTCCCCGGTTATTACCTCGATCACCTGGCCTGGAAAGCGGTACATGAACAAAGTCCGGTAGGTGATTTTCTGGATATGTTCAGCCACCGCCTGACCCAGTTTGTCTGGCATATCTGGCGTAAGTACCGCTATCACATCAGTTTTCGTAACGGCGGTGTGGATGCGTTCTCGCAGCGCATGTACTCCCTTGTCGGGCTGGGCCACCGCCAGCTTCGCGATAAGCTGGCGATTAATCACAGCAAAATGCTGGCGTATTCCGGGATCCTGGCAAATCCGGGACGATCCCCGGAAATTATCTGTGGCCTGGTGTCCCACTGCTTTGATTTGTCAGAAGTGACGCTGCAAAACTGGCAACGTCGCAAGGTGGATATTGAACCGGATCAGCAAAATAGTCTGGGGAGCTATTCTCTTAAAAATGGCGAAAAACTGGCGGGAAGATCGGTACTGGGCAACTTTGTTCTGGGTACACGAGTGCCCGATCTCAGCGGAAAATTCCAGCTCAGTATTACCAGCCTGACCCGAAAACAGTTCCTCTCTTTTCTGCCGTCCGGCGAAAACTTCCTGCCACTGACGATGTTCGTGTCCTTCATCCTGCGCGATCAGCTTGCCTGGGACTTACATCTGGGGCTGGCGCCGGAGCAGGTGGGCGCAATGCGCCTGGGCGATAACAAAAGTGCGCTGCTGGGCTGGACCAGCTTCCTCGGCACACCGGAAGAACGACCCTCAGTCACCATCAGGGTACGGTCGTAAATTATGATAATCACGGAGCAGAATATGCCGGAAGAGAAACTACAGACGCTTTCATTGCAGGTCATTAACGGCAGTGAGCTGGAAAGCGGGCGGGCGGCGCGCTGTCTGTTCACACAGCAGGGAAATGTCGGCCATGGCCCCGAATGCCACTGGTCGGTACAGGATCGTCAGCAGAGCATTCCGGCCCAGGCTTTTACCGTTATCCTGCACGATGGCACATTTTGTCTGCGCCCGCAGACGGCACAACTGTGGCTGAATCAGGCAAAAGTCACAGCAACATCAGACCTGATACAGTTGCGCCAGGGCGATGAGATCCAGATCGGACGGCTGATGGTGAGGGTTCATCTGAACCGGGGAGATATTCCCCATTACGATGAGGAAATGGCCACTCCCGAAACCATCGTTACCAATCGCGATATGCTCACGGATACCCTGCTATCAACGGAGGGTGCGCCACACTATCCGGGAATGACTCACCGGCACCAGCTTGCAGACACCGTGGTAAACGGTTTTTCTGCCGATCCACTCCAGGCACTTCAGTCCGAAAGCCTGATTACCACGGGCGATCCGCTTTCAGGCATTGCGGCTGTCCGGCCATCGGCACCGCTGTCCGATCCGGCAAGTAATGGGGGGATCAATACTCCGTTTATGGATCTGCCGCCCATTTATGCCAGCCCCGGCGATCGTAATGACGACGTCTCTGCGGCAGAAATGGCGCAACGCCACCTTGCGGTCACCCCCTTACTGCGCGGTCTTGGCGGCTCGCTTACCATGAGCAATTCCGACGATGCGGATGATTTTCTGGAGGAGGCCGGACGAACGTTACAGGCCGCAATAAAAGGTCTGCTCGATTTGCAGCAGCAGCGTAACAGCCTCTCAGACAAACATTTGCGCCCGCTGGAAGATAACCCACTGCGCCTGAACATGGATTACGCCACCGCGCTCGACGTGATGTTTGCCGAAGGTAAAAGCCCGGTACATCTGGCGGCTCCCGCCGCCGTCAGTGAAAGCCTGCGCAATGTCCGCCACCACGAAGAAGCTAACCGGGCAGCGATTGTGGAGTCGCTTCGTGTCCTGCTGGATGCTTTCTCACCACAAAATCTGCTGCGCCGCTTTGTGCAGTACCGCCGCAGCCATGAACTGCGCCAGCCGCTGGATGATGCCGGAGCATGGCAAATGTACAGCCATTATTACGAAGAACTGGCCTCCGATCGCCAGCAGGGGTTTGAGATGCTGTTTAACGAGGTCTACGCCCAGGTCTATGACCGGGTGCTTCGTGAAAAACAGCGGGAGCCGGAAGCATGAACAGGAAGGCGTTTCTGGCCTGCGTGCTGATGTGCGTCATATTAACCGGCTGCGAAACGGCGAAAAAAATCAGCGAGGTGATCAAAAACCCGGATATCCAGGTCGGGAGCCTGAAGGAGCAACCTTCGGAAATAACCGTCACCCTGCTGACTGAACCGGACACCAATACCAATGCGGAGGGTGAATCAGCCGCCGTGGATGTGCAACTGGTGTACCTGACTGACGACTCAAAATTGCAGGCAGCCGACTATGACCAGATAGCCAGTACGCCGCTACCGGATGTGCTGGGTAAAAACTATATCGACCACCAGGATTTCAACCTGTTGCCGGACACCATCAAAACCCTGCCGCCGATAAAGCTGGATGAGAAAACGCAGTTTATTGGTGTCGTGGCCTATTTCTCCGATGACCAGGCCACTGAATGGAAACAAATCGAGACGGTGGAAGGAACCGGCCACCATTACCGCCTGCTGGTGCATGTACGTCAAAGCAGCATCGAAATGAAAAAAGAGGATGAATAATTATGGCAACCACCCGCAACAAGGTGATGTGGCAGGAAGGGATGCTGATGCGCCCACACCATTTCCAGCAACAGCAGCGTTACAACGACTACCTGGATAACCAGCGTTTCCGGGCCATGAATGATTTATCCTGGGGATTTACCGAACTCACCCTCAACAATGAACTGCTGGCGCAGGGTAAGATCATGATTGACAGCGCGTCAGGCACACTGCCTGACGGCACCGTCTTTTCTATCCCCGACCAGGACGCACTGCCCGATCCGCTGCACCCGCAAAATTTTCCGGACGAAAGAAGCCGCAATATTTACCTCGCTCTGCCGGTCGCCAGTGATGTGAGAAATGAAATCAGCGACGGGCGGCGAATCGGGCGTTACCGGCTGAATTATGCCGATGTCCGGGATCTGCATTCAGAAGAAGGCGACGCGCGAACACTGACGCTGGGACAACTGACGCCGCGCATTATGAGCGGTGCAGAAGATATGAGTGCCTATATTACGCTCCCGCTTTGCCGTATCAGCGATCGCCATGCCGACGGCTCCCTGACGCTGGATGACGATTTTATCCCCTCCTGCCAGAATATTCAGGTCAGTAAGAAACTGCGTGTTTATCTCAAAGAGGTACAGGGGGCCATTGGCGGACGGGCAAGCGATCTGGCAAACCGTATTGGCTCTCCGGCGCAGAGCGGCATCGCGGATGTGGCGGAATTTATGATGTTGCAGTTGCTTAACCGTAACCAGACCCGGTTTACCCATCGCGCCCGCCGATCCCAGCTCCACCCGGAAGATTTCTACCTTGATCTTGCCGGGTTGCTGGGTGAACTGATGACCTTTACAGAGCCGTCACGCCTGCCCTGCCCGCTTGATGTGTATGATCATCATGACCTGACCAAAACATTTAAAACACTGTTACCGGAAGTCAAACGGGCGCTGCATACCGTACTGTCGCCAAGAGCGGTCAATCTGCCGCTGCATCTGCGTGACGGCATCTGGCAGGCCGATGTTCATGACTCGGAACTGCTACAGTCTGCCACCTTTGTACTGGCCGTGGCAGCAAATATGCCTGTCGATCAGATCCAGCGTCAGTTTATCCAGCAGTCGAAAATTTCCTCGCCGGAAAAAATCCGCAATATGGTCAGTGTGCAGATCCCGGGTATTCCTCTGCGCGCACTGATGGTGGCCCCCCGCCAGCTTCCCTACCATTCCGGGTTCAGCTATTTCGAACTCGACAAGAGCGGCCAGGCCTGGACAGAAATGGCTGCCGCCGGGGCCGTTGCACTGCATGTATCCGGCAGTTTCCCGGATCTGAACATGCAACTGTGGGCGATAAGAGGGTAAGACGATGGATGAGGGGTCACTGTCTCTGCCACCATTTACCGGATACGACGAAAAAAGCCTGCGCGACTACCATCTCGCGCTTCGTGGCAACAGCCTGAATCCGATGATCGACGCGGCGACGCCGCTACTCGGTATGGTAATGCGCCTTTCCACCATGAACAGCCAGACGATGCCGGAGCATCTTTTTGCTCAGGTGGTGACAGATGTTCAGGCCGTGGAGCAACTGCTTCAGGAACAGGGCTACGAACCGGGCGTGATTATCTCGTTTCGCTACATCCTCTGCACGTTTATTGATGAAGCGGCGCTCGGTAACGGCTGGTCGAACAAGAACGAGTGGATCAAGCAGTCATTGCTGGTCCATTTCCATAACGAAGCCTGGGGTGGCGAGAAAGTTTTCATCCTGCTGGAGCGCCTGATCCGTGAACCCAAACGTTACCAGGATCTGCTGGAATTTCTCTGGCTCTGTTTTTCTCTGGGATTTCGCGGGCGCTACAAAGTGGCAGTACAGGATCAGGGGGAATTTGAGCAGATCTACCGCCGTCTGTACCACGTTCTGCATAAACTGCGCGGCGATGCCCCTTTCCCGCTGTTACACCAGGACAAAAAAACCCAGGGCGGGCGTTATCAGCTCATCAGTCGCCTGACTGTTAAACATATTTTTTGTGGTGGCGTTGTCGTGCTGGCGTTGTTTTACCTGTTCTATCTGTTGCGGCTGGACAGCCAGACGCAGGACATCCTGCACCAGCTAAACAAATTACTTCGATAAGGACGTTTATGATCCAGATTGATCTTCCCACGCTGGTAAAACGGCTGAACCTGTTCTCCCGCCAGGCGCTGGAGATGGCCGCCTCAGAATGTATGAGCCAGCAGGCAGCGGAAATTACCGTCAGCCATGTGCTTATTCAGATGCTCGCCATGCCACGCAGTGACCTGCGGGTTATTACCCGCCAGGGCGATATTGGCATGGAAGAGTTGCGCCAGGCGTTGACGGTAGAGAACTACACAACCGCCCGTTCTGCGGACAGCTACCCGGCGTTTTCCCCGATGCTGGTTGAGTGGCTTAAAGAGGGCTGGCTGCTGGCGTCGGCTGAGATGCAGCACAGCGAACTGCGCGGCGGCGTGTTGCTGCTGGCCTTGCTGCATTCGCCGCTGCGTTATATACCGCCTGCTGCCGCCCGGCTGTTGACCGGCATTAACCGTGACCGTCTGCAACAGGACTTTGTGCAGTGGACACAGGAGTCGGCGGAATCAGTCGTGCCGGATGCAGACGGTAAAGGCGCAGGCACACTGACGGACGCCTCTGACACCCTGCTTGCCCGCTACGCCAAAAACATGACAGAAGACGCCCGTAACGGCAGGCTAGACCCAGTACTGTGCCGCGACCACGAAATCGACCTGATGATCGACATTCTCTGCCGCCGCCGTAAAAACAACCCGGTGGTGGTGGGCGAAGCAGGCGTGGGTAAAAGCGCGCTGATTGAAGGGCTGGCACTGCGCATCGTGGCAGGCCAGGTGCCGGACAAACTGAAAAACACCGATATCATGACCCTTGACCTGGGCGCATTGCAGGCCGGGGCATCGGTGAAGGGTGAGTTTGAAAAACGCTTCAAGGGGCTGATGGCGGAGGTCATTTCCTCTCCGGTGCCGGTCATTCTGTTTATCGACGAAGCGCATACCCTGATTGGCGCGGGCAACCAGCAGGGCGGGCTGGATATCTCCAACCTGCTCAAACCGGCGCTGGCGCGCGGCGAGCTGAAAACCATCGCCGCCACCACCTGGAGCGAGTACAAAAAATACTTCGAGAAAGACGCCGCCCTGTCGCGCCGCTTCCAGTTGGTGAAGGTCAGCGAACCCAGTGCCGCCGAAGCCACCATTATTCTGCGCGGTCTGTCGGCGGTCTATGAACAGTCTCACGGCGTCCTGATTGATGATGACGCCTTGCAGGCCGCTGCGACATTAAGTGAACGTTATCTCTCCGGGCGTCAGTTGCCGGACAAAGCGATTGATGTGCTGGATACCGCCTGCGCCCGTGTGGCAATCAACCTGTCATCGCCACCGAAACAAATCTCGGCGCTGACCACCCTGAGCCACCAGCAGGAGGCGGAAATTCGCCAGCTTGAGCGCGAGCTTCGCATCGGACTGCGTACCGACACATCACGGATGACCGAGGTGCTGGTGCAGTATGATGAAACGCTGACGGCGCTGGATGAACTGGAAGCGGCCTGGCACCAGCAGCAGACGCTGGTCCGGGAGATTATCGCGCTGCGCCAGCAGTTACTGGGCGTGGCAGAGGACGATGCGGCGCCGTTGCCGGACGCAGATACCGTGGAGGATACGCAGCCAGAGTCAGAACAGGATAATACCGGTGCTGTACCGGCTGATGAAGCTGGCAGCGTACAGCCGGAAGAGACCGCTGAAACAGTTTCCCCGGTACAGCGGCTGGCCCAGCTCACTGCCGAGCTGGACGCCCTGCATAACGACCGGTTGCTGGTCTCCCCGCACGTCGATAAAAAACAGATTGCGGCGGTGATTGCCGAATGGACCGGCGTGCCGCTCAACCGCCTGTCGCAGAATGAAATGTCGGTCATCACCGACCTGCCGAAATGGCTGGGCGACACCATCAAAGGCCAGGACCTGGCGATTGCCAGCCTGCATAAGCATCTACTGACCGCACGCGCCGACCTGCGTCGTCCGGGACGCCCGCTCGGTGCGTTCCTGCTGGCTGGCCCCAGCGGTGTGGGTAAAACCGAAACCGTCCTGCAACTGGCAGAGCTGCTCTACGGCGGTCGCCAGTACCTGACCACCATCAATATGTCCGAATTCCAGGAGAAACACACCGTCTCGCGGCTGATTGGTTCGCCTCCGGGCTACGTTGGCTACGGCGAAGGCGGCGTACTGACCGAAGCGATTCGCCAGAAACCCTACTCGGTAGTACTGCTCGATGAAGTGGAAAAAGCGCACCCGGATGTGCTCAACCTGTTCTACCAGGCGTTCGATAAGGGCGAAATGGCAGACGGTGAAGGCCGCCTGATTGACTGCAAAAATATCGTCTTCTTCCTGACGTCCAACCTCGGCTACCACGTAATAGTCGAGCATGCCGATGACCCGGAAACCATGCAGGAAGTACTGTATCCGGTGCTGGCCGACTTCTTCAAACCTGCCCTGCTGGCGCGTATGGAAGTGGTGCCGTATCTGCCGCTGTCGAAAGAGACGCTCGCCACCATTATCGCCGGGAAACTGGCCCGTCTGGATAACGTGCTGCGCAGTCGCTTTGGTGCAGAAGTGGTCATTGAACCGGAAGTGACGGACGAAATCATGAGCCGCGTCACCCGCGCGGAAAACGGCGCGAGGATGCTGGAATCGGTCATCGATGGCGACATGCTACCGCCGCTCTCGCTGCTGCTGTTGCAGAAAATGGCGGCTAACACGGCGATTGCCCGGATTCGGTTGTCGGCAGTGGACGGCGCATTTACGGCAGACGTGGAAGATGCTCAGAACGACGAGTCCGTCACAAAGGATGAAACGGTTTTATGAGCAGGTTGCGCGTTTTCCGGCAGACAGGATGGTTTATCGCGGGCCTGATGACGGGCTTACCCGCCACTGCCGCGCCCGCAGAAGCATCGTCAATGGCCGGTGTGGCGGTCGCCGTCGCCACCACGACCCCGCCGGATGCGACAGCCACGTTACAGGCCATGCAGTCCTGTCGGCGGGAGTCCGCGGCGCTGGAGCGGCTTGACTGCTATGACCGCCTGCTGGCACCGCTGTCCCCGTCAGGGTTTGACGGGGCGCTGGTCAAAGCCGGTTTTGTGGGCGAGGCCTGGACCCGCGCCACAGAGCAGGAAAAACGCCGCGAGGGCAACACCACAGAACTGCTGGTGACGCAGGTGCCGGGGGAGCGCCCGACGGTGGTGATAACCACCCCGGCTATCGGCCATGTTCCGCCGCGCCCGGTGCTGATGTTCAGTTGCGTGGACAATATCACCCGGATGCAGGTGGCGCTGATGCACCCTCTGGATGTCCATGATATCGCCGTCACTCTGAATGCCGACAGCCGGGCATTGCGCAGCCACTGGTTTGTGCGCGAGAACGGCACCCTGCTGGAGTCCAGCCGGGGGCTGTCCGGGATTGATGAAATTAAGCAACTGTTCGGCGCAAAAACGCTGACAGTGGATACCGGCGCAGATAACGCCGCAGGAAAGCTGACCTTTAACATTGACGGGCTGGCAAGGGCGATTGCCCCCCTGCGCGATGCCTGCCACTGGGCGGGAGAATAAAAATATGGCAATGGACTTACGCGATCCGAATGTCTGGATATCGCACCTGCTGGAAAACCTGCCGGAAGAAAAACTGGCATCGGCGCTGAAAGATGACAACCCGGACTGGGAGTATATCGACGGCGAAATCGTCAAACTGGGATCTCTGGCCCACAGTCAACTGGATATCCCGGAACTCCAGCGCCGGGGGCTGGTCATTCTGGCTTCGGAGAGTAAGGACTTTCGTCTGCTGGCGCATCTGCTGAGAACCCTGCAACACGCCGGTGATCCTCATCTCGCATTGCGCCTGCTGGCGCTGTATGTGGAGCATTACTGGTCGGTGGCTGCGCCGCAGAATATGGCACATAAAAAACGCTTTGCCAGCCAGGTCATTAAACGCTTTGAAACAGGTATTGAAGGCTTTTCACAGAACGCCGCCACAGCGCAGCGCGACGCGCTGTCAGGGGAACTGGCGAAACTGGCGCAGTGCTGGCAGTCACATAACGCCCCGGAACTGGCACTGGCTACCGATGATCTTTTTGCCCTGTACCAGCGTGCGTTTAATCGTGCAGCACCGGCTCCTGTCCCCACTCCGGCGGCCTCCGGTAGTTCACCACAGACCACCGCCACGTCTGAAAGCGGCGTGACGCAACCCAGTGCTCCGGCTCCACAAATAGCCATTGACAGTCACGACGACAAAGCCTGGCGCGACACGCTGTTAAAAGTGGCGGCCATTTTATGTGAACGCCAGCCGGACTCGCCGCAGGGCTATCGCCTGCGCCGCCATGCCCTGTGGCAATCCATCACCAGTACACCCCAGGCGGAAAGCGATGGACGTACCCCATTGGCTGCGGTCTCTGCCGATATGGTGGCGGATTACCAGTCCCGGCTTGCCAGCGCGGATATGGCGCTGTGGCAGCAGGTTGAGAAAAGCGTATTGCTGGCTCCTTACTGGCTGGACGGTCACTGTCTTTCTGCACAGACGGCACTGCGTCTGGGTTACAAACAGGTGGCAGACACCATCCGCGATGAGGTCATCCGCTTCCTTGAGCGTCTGCCCCAGCTTACCGGGCTGCTGTTTAATGACCGCACACCGTTTCTCAGTGAGCAGACGAAACAATGGCTGGCTGCTTCGCCCGACGGCAAAGTTGCACCGGTTGCGCAAATCGGTGAGGAATCGCAGGCAGCCAGAGCCTGTTTTGCTGGGCAGGGTCTGGAGGCGGCGCTGCGATATCTGGACATGCTACCCGAAGGCGATCCCCGCGATCAGTTTCACCGCCAGTACCTTGCCGCACAGTTGACGGAGGAGGCGGGGCTGATACAGCTTGCGCAGCAACAGTACCGGATGTTGTTGATGATAGGGAGTCAGATGATGGTGTCTGACTGGGAGCCATCATTACTTACGCAGCTTGAACAAAAATTCACGGCAGAACAATAAAAGAGAACAGGAGTTTTTGTGTTCAGATTACCAACACCCCGACTACTCAGCGGACTCAAATCAGCCCTACGCCCGGCGATGCCCCGGTTTAAAGTCTCCGCTTTCTGGCTGCTGATACTGGCGTGGATTTTTCTGCTGGTATGGATCTGGTGGAAAGGCCCGACGTGGACGCTGTATGAAGAACAGTGGCTCAAACCACTGGCGAACCGCTGGCTGGCAACGGCGGCATGGGGGATTATCGCCCTGGTGTGGCTTACCGTCCGGGTGATGAAGCGCCTGCAACAACTTGAAAAAATGCAAAAGCAGCAGCGCGAGGAGGCCATTGATCCGCTCAGTGTGGAGCTGAACGCCCAGCAGCGTTACCTTGACCGCTGGCTGCTGCGCCTGCAACGCCATCTCGACAACCGCCGTTTCCTGTGGCAGTTGCCGTGGTATATGGTCATCGGCCCGGCGGGCAGTGGCAAAACGACACTGCTGCGCGAGGGGTTTCCGTCAGACATTATTTATGCCCCGGAGGGCGCGCGCGGCACAGAACAACGCCTGTACCTTACGCCCCATGTCGGTAAACAGGCGGTTATCTTTGATATCGACGGCACACTCTGCGCTCCCGCTGATGCGGATATCCTGCATCGCCGTCTGTGGGAACATGCCCTCGGCTGGCTGAAAGAAAAGCGCGCGCGCCAGCCGCTGAACGGGATTATTCTGACACTCGATTTACCCGATCTGCTTACCGCAGACAAACGCCGCCGCGAGCATCTGTTACAGACGCTGCGCAGCCGCTTGCAGGATATACGCCAGCATCTTCACTGCCAGTTACCGGTTTACGTGGTACTCACCCGGCTTGATTTATTGCAGGGTTTTGCCGCCCTGTTCCAGTCACTGAACAGACAGGATCGCGATGCGATTCTGGGCGTCACGTTCACCCGCCGCGCCCATGAAAATGATGACTGGCGAACAGAGTTGAATGCTTTCTGGCAGACATGGGTGGATCGAATGAACCTAGCGTTGCCGGATCTGATGGTCGCTCAGACTCACACCCGCGCGTCTTTATTTAGTTTTTCCCGCCAGATGCAGGGAAGCCGTGAACCGCTGGTGTCACTGCTTGAGGGTCTGCTTGATGGCGAAAATATGAACGTGATGCTGCGTGGTGTCTATCTCACCTCTTCGCTTCAGCGTGGACAGATGGATGATATATTCACCCAGTCTGCCGCCCGCCAGTACCGGCTGGGCAATAACCCACTGGCGTCCTGGCCTCTGGTGGACACCGCGCCTTATTTCACCCGCAGCTTGTTCCCGCAGGCATTACTCGCAGAGCCTAATCTGGCAACGGAGAGCCGCGCCTGGCTGATGCGTTCCCGTCGCCGCCTGACGGTTTTCTCTACCACAGGAGGCGTGGCGGCACTGCTGCTCATCACCGGCTGGCATCACTATTACAACGGTAACTATCAGTCCGGCATCACCGTGCTTAAGCAGGCCAAAGCCTTTATGGACGTGCCGCCTCCGCAGGGGGAAGATGACTACGGCAACCTGCAACTGCCGCTGCTGAACCCGGTACGCGATGCCACACTGGCCTATGGCGACTGGGGCGACCGCAGCCGTCTGGCCGATATGGGACTGTACCAGGGACGACGTATCGGGCCTTATGTGGAACAGACCTATCTGCAACTGCTGGAGCAACGTTACCTGCCCTCGCTGTTTAACGGGCTGGTTAAAGCGATGAATGCCGCGCCGCCGGAGAGTGAAGAAAAACTCGCGGTGCTGCGCGTGATGCGAATGCTGGAGGACAAAAGCGGACGTAACAATGAGGTGGTGAAGCAGTATATGGCAAAACGCTGGAGCGAAAAGTTCCACGGCCAGCGCGATATCCAGGCACAACTGATGTCCCATCTTGACTACGCGCTGGCTCATACTGACTGGCACGCAGAGCGTCAGGCGGGCGACGGTGACGCCATCAGCCGCTGGACGCCATATGACAAGCCCGTGGTATCAGCACAGAAAGAACTGAGCAAACTGCCTGTCTACCAGCGGGTTTACCAGAGCCTGAAAACGCGGGCGCTGGGCGTTCTTCCTGCCGACCTCAATCTGCGTGACCAGGTAGGGCCAACCTTTGACCAGGTATTTACATCTGCCGATGACAACAAACTGGTTGTTCCACAGTTTCTTACCCGTTACGGCCTGCAAAGCTATTTTGTAAAACAGCGCGATGAACTGGTTGAACTGACGGCGATGGATTCCTGGGTACTTAACCTTACCCGCAGCGTGAAATACAGTGACGCCGACCGCGCGGAAATCCAGCGCCAGCTCACCGAGCAGTATATCAGCGACTACACCGCCACCTGGCGGGCCGGGATGGACAATCTGAATATCCGCAATTTTGAGTCCATCGGACAACTGACCGGGGCGCTGGAGCAGGTTATCAGCGGCGACCAGCCTTTGCAGCGGGCGCTGACCGTGCTGCGTGACAACACACAACCAAGCGTCTTTTCTGAAAAACTCTCTGCCAAAGAACGGGATGAGGCCCTGGCAGAGCCGGACTACCAGTTACTCACCCGTCTCGGGCATGAGTTCGCCCCGGAAAACAGTACCCTGGCAGTACAGAAAGACAAAGAAAGCACGATGCAGGCAGTATATCAGCAACTCACCGAGTTGCACCGCTATCTGCTGGCGATCCAGAACGCGCCTGTACCAGGGAAATCGGCGCTGAAAGCCGTGCAGTTACGGCTTGATCAGAACAGCAGCGATCCGATATTCGCCAC
Source organism: Shigella dysenteriae (assembly GCF_022354085.1). Classification (NCBI taxonomy): domain Bacteria; kingdom Pseudomonadati; phylum Pseudomonadota; class Gammaproteobacteria; order Enterobacterales; family Enterobacteriaceae; genus Shigella; species Shigella dysenteriae. The sequence continues at coordinate 848,090 of NZ_CP055055.1, read as the reverse complement.
CCGCCAGATGGCAAAAACGCTGCCTGCTCCGCTCAACCGCTGGGTTGGCAGGCTGGCTGACCAGGCCTGGCATGTGGTGATGGTGGAGGCCGTTCACTATATGGAAGTGGACTGGCGCGACAGCGTGGTGAAACCGTTTAACGAGCAACTGGCAAATAACTATCCGTTTAATCCGCGTTCTGCACAGGATGCCTCACTGGATGCCTTCGAACGCTTCTTTAAACCGGATGGCATACTGGATACCTTCTACCAGCAGAACCTGAAGCTGTTTATCGATAATGACCTGAGTCTGGAGGATGGCGATAACAACGTCATTATTCGCGAAGATATTATTGCGCAACTGGAAACTGCGCAGAAAATCCGTGACATCTTCTTCAGCAAACAGAACGGTCTGGGAACATCCTTTGCCGTGGAAACGGTATCGCTTTCAGGCAATAAACGCCGCAGTGTACTGAACCTTGACGGTCAGTTAGTCGATTACAGCCAGGGCCGTAACTATACCGCCCATCTGGTCTGGCCTAACAACATGCGCGAAGGCAACGAAAGTAAGCTGACGCTCATCGGCACCAGCGGCAACGCGCCGCGCAGTATCAGCTTCAGCGGGCCGTGGGCGCAGTTCCGCCTGTTCGGGGCCGGACAACTGACCGGAGTACAGGATGGCAACTTTACCGTGCGCTTTAGCGTGGACGGTGGCGCGATGACCTACCGTGTGCATACCGACACGGAAGATAACCCGTTCAGCGGTGGGTTGTTCAGCCAGTTTGGTCTGTCAGACACACTGTACTGAGGAGGCAGGGATGAATAGTAACGTACTGACACAAACTATCGTTACCGGCAGTGACCCGCGCGGGCTGCCGGAATTCAGCGCCATCCGCGAGGAAATAAACAAAGCCAGCCACCCGTCACAGCCTGAGCTGAACTGGAAACTGGTGGAGTCGCTGGCGCTGGCGATTTTTAAAGCCAACGGTGTGGATTTACACACCGCCACCTACTATACGCTTGCCCGGACACGGACACAGGGACTGGCGGGATTCTGCGAAGGTGCGGAACTGCTGGCGGCAATGGTAAGCCACGACTGGGATAAGTTCTGGCCGCAGGGCGGCCCGGCGCGTACTGAAATGCTGGACTGGTTTAACTCCCGAACCGGCAATATTCTGCGTCAGCAAATCTCCTTTGCGGAATCTGATCTGCCGCTGATCTACCGCACAGAGCGGGCATTGCAGCTTATCTGCGACAAGCTTCAGCAGGTAGAGCTGAAGCGCGTTCCGCGCGTGGAGAATCTGCTCTATTTTATGCAGAACACGCGTAAACGGCTTGAACCCCAGCTGAAGAGTAACACTGAGAACGCCGCACAGACCACGGTCAGAACGCTGATTTATGCCCCGGAAACACAGCCATCTTCCACACCAGAAGCGGTAGTGCCTCCCCTGCCCGGCCTGCCTGAGATGAAAGTGGAAGTGCGCAGTCTGACAGAGAATCCCCCACAGGCCAGTGTGATAAAGCAAGGCAGTACGGTAAGAGGGTTTATCGCAGGGATCGCCTGTTCAGTGGCTGTCGCCTCAGCATTGTGGTGGTGGCAGGTCTATCCGGTGCAGCAGCAACTGTTACAGGTTAACGACACCGCTCAGGGCGCAGCAACGGTGTGGATGGCCTCACCTGAACTCGAAAACTATGAGCGCAGGCTGCAACAACTTCTTGATACCTCCCCGGTACAGCCGCTGGAAACCGGGATGCAGATGATGCGTGTTGCCAACAGTCGCTGGCCGGAAAGCCTGCAACAGCAACAGGCCTCGACACAATGGAATGAGGCACTCAAAACCCGCGCACAGAATAGCCCGCAGTTGCGTGGCTGGTTGCAGACCCGCCAGGACTTACATGCTTTTGCAGATCTAGTGATGCAGCGCGAGAAAGAGGGACTCACCCTTTCCTATATCAAAAATGTCATCTGGCAGGCGGAGCGGGGACTGGGGCAGGAAACACCCGTTGAGTCTCTGTTGACGCAGTACCAGGATGCCCGTGCGCAGAAGCAGAATACAGATGCGCTGGAAAAACAAATTAATGAGCGACTCGAAGGCGTGTTAAGCCGCTGGCTGCTGCTGAATAATAATACGATACCGACGATAAAAAAAGGCATTGAATTTCAATAACATTCATGAATACAAAGGAGTTTTAAATGGCGAATTTAATTTATTTAACACTAAATGGTGATAATCAAGGGCTCATTTCAAGTGGTTGTTCATCACAACCATCCATTGGAAATAAAGCTCAAACAGCACACATTGATCAAATTATGATTTATGAATTCATGCATGGATTAAATCGAGATCAAAACGTCAACCATCATCATTTGACAATAAAAAAACCTATAGATAAAGCATCACCCTTATTAGGCAAAGCAATTTGCGACAATGAATTATTGACATGTGATTTTTCCTTTTATCGTACAAATAAATTTGGAATTAATGAACTGTACTATAAAATCAAATTAACTGGAGCAAAGATAAGCGACATTCATGTCGCTATATCACATATTGTTGTTGATAACAGCGTTCAACCCGAAGAGTCAGTTTCTTTCAGTTATGAGTCAATTATATGGGAGCATTGTTCCGCTGGCACTAGTGCATACAGTTTATGGGAAGATCGTCTTTTTTAAAAACATATGGGATTATTATAATGGCTAACAATATTTTACACTCTTCAACATCAGACAGTGAAAGCAAAAATACAAGCACTGACAGTACGTTATTTAATGAAAAATTCCCATTTCAACTAAGACAAGATTTCGCATCAAGAATAACAGAAGATGAAAGTGATTTTTTTAAATGGAAAAAAATAAGAGAGTTGGCATTTGTGAGCAATCATAAAGAATGGAATAAATATGACTTATTAATTTTAAAATCTGTTAATGAAATCAACATTCATTTGTCCAGCACTCCATACTTTCAGCCGTTGGATTGGTATATAATAAAAGCCATGCTCTGGACTGAAAACGATGCGGAAAATACTTCTCAGTGGAATGGTTATCCATTACAAATTGGTCGTTTTCGGAAAGATAAAGCGATGCCAGCTTTAATCTCTGGAGAAAAATCTACAGCCCTTGTTACCCCACCACAATGGAGAAACAAAGCATTCAATGGGTTAAAAGATCCAGAAAGAAATTACTGGGCAAAAGAACAAATAACTGGCTCTCCAGAAGAGAATATCAAAGCAGCAATTACTTACTTAATGATGAAACTTTCTAATACAAAGGAAGAATCAACTATCGATCAATATGACTCAACTCTATATAGCGCCATTGTCCAAAAAGGCGATTTGGCTGACAACATCAGAAAAGAGAGAAAAACGACCATACCTAACTTAACGAAAAACAATCCTGGAAAAAATCTCGATAAAATACACCCGGGAGATATTTTATATTATCAAAAAGCATCCATGAAAGTAATAATTACTGGATGGAAACCTATCACAATAAAAAATGTAGCGATGAATTATAATGGTGGTGGCGATCCCAAGTATGCAATAAAACTTCAGTTCGTTTATACATTACTCACAAAAAACAGAGTATTATGAGAATGCGAAAAATAACAATTATTCTACTGCTGACATTCTCATGTACAAAAGGTCTGGCATTTGACATTTCCATGTCTAAAGAATGTAGTGGTGTTGATGAACTTGAATTTATTGATTGTGTTAAAAACTCATTTATTATGAGCACTATTACACTTAAAAAAGCAGAAGCAAATATAAAAGAGAAAATTCAAAAATGGAATAGTGATGAGGACGAAGCAATAAGAAAAGAAGCAGTTATTTCTTTAAAAAGACTAGAGTCTTCTAATAGGGAATTTATACGTTACAGATTTGCTCAATGCTCTTTTACTCTAACCTGGGGGGCCAGAGTAGGGCGACTGGCATTCTCTCGGCTATATCCATGCTATACTGAGTTAAACAAAATAAGAGCCATGCAACTAAACAATGCTTACATTTCTGACTTTCAAAATCCAGATGAGATATCCAGCAAATGATTATTATAAATTTAAGATTAACATTACTATTTATACTGGCCACATTTACATATTCAGTACAATCAGACGAATTCGATGATCAAACCACTTACACGCAATACCGTTATTTTTCCACTGCTATACCGGAAGATATACGTAGATTTATGTTCTACGTAGATTATTGCTTTGTAGATTTAGCATTCGATATCGAAACTGACTCAATGACAGCTAAGAATGATATTATTAATGAATGTACTCCATTAATAGAAAGAAACAAGACATTAAAAGAAAAATATAAAAAAAATGAAGAGATAATAGCAATTCTTTCCATTGCAGATGATACTATTTTAATTTATGAAGAATTAAAAAAATAACTCACATGCAATACACTGGTAATATATATTATAACTTTATAAAAACAATCATATTTACATTATAAAAATACTCAACTCCTGTTTGCTGCCACCCTAAACTACAGGCGGCAGCATAACAATAACGATTACTGGAATCGACTCACCAAGTCTTTCACCATCGATACATATGTTTTTTGTTTCAAATTAAACAGTTGCGCTTCCGTAACATGGTCATTTGATAGTTCTTTATTGCTCGTTTTTGTTATTCCAGCCGGCGGAAAAATTACTCTCGATTCATAATTCACCGGCGACCAGGTAGCCCACTCACCTGTTGCCACATCCACCAGCGTGAAACGTACCAGGTAGCGCAGGGAGATAGCGTCAGTGAGTTTTTCATTTTTATAGTCGGACCATACTGTTGATTTCAGCGCAGAGTCATATTTTCCTGTCTGCAACATATCCTGGTAAACAATAATCGCTTTCTGATGTCCTTTTGCAGCCACAAAACGCAGTGCCTGCATCCAGTTCATATTCTCAGCACGGGCAACATCCTCGTTCTCATTTTTATCTTTGTTTTTGTTACAAGTCAGAGGCTTTTGCCTGTCCGGGATACCAGAGAATGTGGAAACAGTATAATATTTTCGCATCTCCTCCTGCATAATGGTTTCCGGTGCGCGGTTGCCGGATTGAACAAGTATTACAGGAGAATTAAGGGGAACGCGGAACTCATCTCCATCAAGCGCTGCTTGAATATCCTCTTCGGATACGGCCAGAGTGGTTTCATTACCGAATAAATCTTTGTCTGTCAGTTGCTGGGGAGTGTTTTTATTAATATTACTTTGTGTGACTTGAGCTTTTTTCTTCTTTTCATCAATAGAAGATTCAGAGGCACATCCTGCAAGCAGCGAGAATAACACACATATGCAACAAAGCTTTTTTGAATTCATAATTGGACACTCCCTCGCCTGTCATAATGATTAGAATATTTAGCATTGATAACGGACTCTAATTATATACCCCACTTAAATAATAACAAACAAAATCAATTTGAAATATACATTCATTTAATCAATATAAATTTATTCTCTGGAAATATATTTAAGCTGAATGGTTCGATATCATTATTGAATTTTAATGAATGAGACAACAAGCGAGAATCACGCACTTACGCCAGAGTAAAATCATTGAACAGAGAAATGGTGGAATTCAAATACAAAAAAACCGCAAAATTAAAAATCTTGCGGTTCTCTGAACTCATTTTCATGAGTGAATATTGGCGGAACGGACGGGACTCGAACCCGCGACCCCCTGCGTGACAGGCAGGTATTCTAACCGACTGAACTACCGCTCCGCGTTGTGTTCCGTTGGGAACGAGGCGAATATTACGGATTGCCTCGACCTTCGTCAACGGTTTTTCTCATCTTTTGAATCGTTTGCTGCAAAAATCGCCCAAGTCGCTATTTTTAGCGCCTTTTACATGTATTTATGCCCGCCAGAGGCAGCTTCCGCCCTTCTTCTGCACCAGATCAAGACGGGCTTCATGAGCTGCAAGCTCTTCATCTGTCGCAAAAACAACGCGTAACTTACTTGCCTGACGTACAATGCGCTGAATTGTTGCTTCACCTTGTTGCTGTTGTGTCTCTCCTTCCATCGCAAAAGCCATCGACGTTTGACCACCGGTCATCGCCAGATAAACTTCCGCAAGGATCTGGGCATCGAGTAATGCCCCGTGCAGCGTTCGTTTACTGTTATCTATTTCGTAGCGGGCACATAACGCATCGAGGCTGTTGCGTTTACCGGGAAACATTTTCCTCGCCACCGCAAGGCTATCGGTGACCTTACAGAAGGTATTAGTCTTCGGAATATCGCGCTTGAGCAACGAGAACTCGTAGTCCATAAAGCCGATATCGAACGCTGCGTTATGGATCACCAACTCCGCGCCGCGGATATAGTCCATGAACTCATCGGCTACTTCGGCAAACGTGGGCTTATCGAGCAAAAATTCATCGGCAATACCATGTACGCCAAAGGCTTCCGGATCCACCAGCCGATCGGGTTTGAGATAAACATGGAAGTTATTGCCCGTCAGGCGACGGTTCACCACTTCAACGGCACCAATCTCAATGATCTTGTGGCCTTCATAGTGCGCACCAATCTGGTTCATACCGGTGGTTTCGGTATCGAGAACGATCTGGCGTGTAATTGCAGTGCTCATAGCGGTCATTTATGTCAGACTTGTCGTTTTACAGTTCGATTCAATTACAGGAAGTCTACCAGAGATGCTTAAACAGGTAGAAATTTTCACCGATGGTTCGTGTCTGGGTAATCCTGGACCTGGGGGTTACGGCGCTATTTTACGCTATCGCGGACGCGAGAAAACCTTTAGCGCAGGCTACACCCGCACCACCAACAACCGTATGGAGTTGATGGCCGCTATTGTCGCGCTGGAGGCGTTAAAAGAACATTGCGAAGTCATTTTGAGTACCGACAGCCAGTATGTCCGCCAGGGTATCACCCAGTGGATCCATAACTGGAAAAAACGTGGCTGGAAAACAGCAGACAAAAAACCAGTTAAAAATGTCGATCTCTGGCAACGTCTTGATGCTGCGCTGGGGCAGCATCAAATCAAATGGGAATGGGTTAAAGGCCATGCCGGACACCCGGAAAACGAACGCTGTGATGAACTAGCTCGTGCCGCGGCGATGAATCCCACACTGGAAGATACGGGCTACCAAGTCGAAGTTTAAGCCTGTGGTTTACGACATTGCCGGGTGGCTCCAACCGCCTGGCGAATTCGTGGCTTGTTTTTACTCTGTTTCATCGGATTTAGCGTTAAAGGAATAGTCCGTTTCCGGGCAACAATAAGTTGTAAGCAACCAAGCGCAGGAATATGCGCATTCAAAAGTTTTCCTCCGTGTTTGTTCCACGGGAGAACGTGGAAACGGCTGGCGTGTAGCACTTCAAAATTCAACAAAGAGAGCCAGTCCAGCTGCCGCATCAGAGTAAACATCCGGCTGTTATAGGGCGAGGTTTTGCGCAATACCGGCACAAGTTTGCGTAATCCCATTAAACTAATGGGATTGAAGCCACTAATCACCAGCCAGCCATCATCAATCAATACCCGATCAGCTTCACGCAATAAACGATGCGGATCGGTGCACCACGGCAATGTATGTGCCAGTAGACAAACATCAACGGATTTATCGGCAAAAGGAAGATGAAGTGGATCCGCCTGCACCTGGACGGGCATTCCTTGCGCAGAAACATTCACTTGATGAGAAACCGCGCACGCTTCGCAATTGATTTCTGCGCTTAAATTGCCAATCTTAAGCAGATGAAAACCATACATTTTAGTGAACCACGGGTTGAGCTGGCGCTCCAGCGCCTTGCGATAAAGCTCTCCCCAGGGCAAATCGCCCCAGCGATCAGGAGCCACGACAGTTTGAGGGACTCTTGCCGGTTTCATCACAACCTTCCGTTTCACACTGAGAGGTAATCTATGAATCTTAACAGTATTCCCGCCTTTGATGACAATTACATCTGGGTTTTGAATGATGAAGCAGGTCGCTGCCTGATTGTCGATCCCGGAGACGCAGAGCCAGTATTAAACGCCATTGCCGCCAATAACTGGCAACCGGAGGCCATATTTCTCACCCACCATCATCACGATCACGTTGGCGGCGTAAAAGAACTGGTGGAAAAGTTTCCGCAAATTGTGGTGTATGGTCCACAAGAGACACAAGATAAGGGAACAACACAGGTAGTCAAAGATGGCGAAACTGCCTTCGTTTTGGGGCATGAATTTAGTGTAATTGCCACGCCGGGTCACACTTTAGGACATATCTGTTACTTCAGTAAACCTTATCTATTTTGCGGCGACACGCTGTTTTCTGGTGGGTGTGGTCGGTTGTTTGAAGGGACAGCATCACAAATGTATCAATCACTTAAAAAGTTAAGTGCGTTACCTGACGATACATTGGTATGTTGTGCTCATGAATATACGTTATCAAATATGAAGTTTGCTTTGAGTATTCTTCCGCACGATTTGTCCATAAATGATTATTATCGTAAAGTTAAGGAGTTACGGGCAAAAAATCAAATAACACTACCCGTAATTCTGAAAAATGAGCGGCAAATTAATGTTTTTTTAAGAACAGAAGATATTGATTTAATTAATGTAATTAATGAAGAAACATTATTGCAACAACCTGATGAACGTTTTGCATGGTTAAGGTCAAAGAAAGATAGGTTCTGATAAAACTTTCTTGTCATCGGCTCCGTTCGCCGTTATGATCGGTCGTCTTTTAAGCAACTATTGACACACACATGAAGGCAAAAGCGATATTACTCGCCTCTGTCCTGCTCGTGGGTTGCCAGAGTACCGGCAACGTTCAACAGCACGCACAGAGCCTTTCTGCAGCTGGTCAAGGGGAAGCAGCAAAGTTTACAAGTCAGGCACGATGGATGGACGATGGGACGTCTATCGCGCCAGATGGTGACTTGTGGGCTTTCATTGGCGACGAGCTAAAGATGGGAATTCCGGAAAATGACCGGATTCGCGAACAGAAACAGAAATATTTACGCAATAAGAGCTATCTCCACGATGTAACTTTACGGGCAGAGCCGTATATGTACTGGATAGCCGGGCAAGTTAAAAAACGTAACATGCCTATGGAACTGGTACTACTACCCATAGTGGAGAGCGCTTTTGATCCTCACGCAACGTCTGGCGCCAATGCCGCAGGCATCTGGCAGATCATTCCGAGCACGGGGCGCAATTATGGTTTGAAACAGACCCGCAATTATGACGCGCGTCGCGATGTTGTTGCTTCCACAACTGCCGCGCTGAACATGATGCAGCGTCTGAACAAGATGTTTGACGGCGACTGGCTTCTGACCGTAGCGGCTTATAACAGCGGCGAAGGTCGGGTCATGAAGGCAATTAAAACGAACAAAGCGCGTGGGAAATCCACGGACTTCTGGTCGTTACCTTTGCCGCAGGAAACGAAGCAGTACGTGCCTAAAATGCTGGCATTGAGTGATATTCTCAAAAACAGCAAGCGTTATGGCGTACGTCTGCCAACGACCGATGAAAGCCGTGCTCTGGCGCGTGTGCACCTGAGCAGCCCGGTTGAAATGGCGAAGGTTGCAGATATGGCGGGGATTTCCGTCAGCAAGCTGAAGACATTCAACGCTGGCGTGAAAGGCTCCACGCTGGGCGCAAGTGGTCCGCAATACGTGATGGTGCCAAAGAAGCATGCAGATCAACTGCGTGAATCTCTGGCTTCAGGCGAAATTGCTGCTGTACAGTCGACGCTGGTTGCCGACAATACGCCGCTTAACAGCCGTGTTTACACCGTACGCTCTGGCGACACGCTTTCAAGTATCGCTTCACGTCTCGGCGTAAGCACCAAAGATTTGCAGCAGTGGAACAAACTGCGCGGATCTAAGCTGAAGCCAGGCCAAAGTTTGACGATTGGTGCAGGCAGTAGCGCACAGCGACTGGCAAACAACAGCGATAGCATTACGTATCGTGTGCGCAAAGGCGATTCGCTTTCAAGCATTGCTAAACGCCACGGCGTGAACATCAAAGATGTGATGCGCTGGAACAGCGACACTGCGAATCTGCAACCAGGCGATAAGCTGACGTTGTTTGTGAAAAACAACAACATGCCAGATTCCTGACAAACCAGATAATAAAAAGGCACCGATTCCCCCGGTGCCTTTTTTATTTATGCCGCTTTATGTGCATCTACCATGATGATATCACTGGTGAAAGAGCCATCATTCTGCAAGGCAAAATACGTTCTCACCTCTGTCGATGCGCTCTGTTGGTAAATGCGAATAGCGTCTACTAACGCTTCTGGCGTACGCATTCTCGCGACCCATGAAGAAAATTCCAGCGGTAACTTATCTGTAATTAAATTATCAACTATCAGATTGGCTTCATTGATTAACCTCAACCACTCACCGCTGGCGTAGTTTCGTACGTGAGAGGTATCGCGTAATGCTTCTACCGTCTGTAACCAGATGTCGCGCACTGGGTGGCCCGGAGACATTACGTCCATCACAATCAGCCTCCCGCCAGGTTTCAATATCCGGTTCACTTCACGCAGTGCTGCACCAACATCATGCCAGTGATGGGCAGAATAACGGCTGATAACAATATCAAATGCGTTATCGGCAAATGGCAGACTTTCGGCATACCCCTGGCGGGTGGTGATATTTTTCAGTTGCCGGACTTCGGCAGCTTGTGCCACGACATCCAGCATTTGGGCAGATAAGTCATACGCCACCACCGTGCTCACGTTTTGCGCAGCGACAAAGCTGGCATGCCCTGCTCCGCAGCCCATATCAAGTACACTTGCATCAGGATAATCAGCCAGACACACCGCCAGGCGCTGTAAATCTCGTCCGGATGCATGTACGGTACTGGTCAGATATTCGCTGGCTTGAGAGCTAAACTGCTTTTCTACGTGGTCATGGTGGGATTGTGTTGTCACTGCACTGTCCTTTTGTTGTTTGAGTATAAAAGGGCAGCTCCAAACGTTGGTCTGCCCTGTGGCAGACCTGACATACCTTATTTATCAGGCTTGCCGGGACTGAATTCAACGAGTAGCGGATTGTGATCGGACGCGCGCGTAACCAGTACAGAAGCTTCGCTGACGTTCAGACCACGGTAGAAAACAAAATCGAGCGGGCGACCAAACGCCCGACGGCGCTGATCATCGGTAAAACGCACCTGACGCAGCGACATTTCCCGCGCAAAACGATATAACGCGTTCATCCTTCTACGGCTCCAGGCATTGAAATCTCCCGCCATAATGACCGGGCCGCTGTGGTGAGCTATCTGATCACCAATAGGAAGTAACTGCTTACTATAAACATCCACGCCCAGACTGAAGTTGACGGCGTGTATATTAACCACCATTAACAGGCGGGTGTCAGGTAATGGATAGACCGTCACCAGTGCCGACTTCGCCAGACGCAAAATGGGTTCTCGTTCACGTAACGGGCAGCAATACACTGGATGTGCCGCCGAAAGGGTCATTACGCCAGAAGGATGTTGTGGCAGCACGAAAGCGGGTACCTGATCGGCGGCAAGATAGTTAGCAGTCGCAAACTGTACCAACTCTGGCGTTGTTTGCGCTTCCTGCAATAACACCAGATGTGCGTCTTTGCCGTAATTCTTTAATACCGACAACCATTCAGCGCGTTGCTGTTTGTATATGTTCCACACCAGGATCCGAATACGCTCTTCGGTACTTAACGGTTCTCCGGGTGGTAATGCCTGGCCGATGCTCGCAAAAGACCCCGGCGGTAAGATCCTTTCCGCAGGTTGTCCGGCAACATAGCGCATGGCATAGGTGTTTTTTCGCACTTTTGACTTTGAAACCTCTATTACGTCAACCCTTCCGCACTCGGGAGGGTTCTACTGTTATAGGGATTTTAGCTCACTCTTTCAACGAGCAATTGTATATTGTTATGTAAGCAAGTGCTTACACCGGTCAGAATTTTGCTCATTATTGAGAACATTAAATCGGATGACATATCACGCATCCTGATGGTTTAATGACAAATAAATTCAAAATATCTCTTCTATTTTGCAACAGGAGCAAAAATGAAAGCCACGTCGGAAGAACTCGCCATTTTTGTTTCGGTCGTAGAAAGCGGCAGCTTTAGCCGGGCAGCGGAACAATTAGGGCAAGCAAACTCTGCGGTAAGCCGGGCGGTGAAAAAGCTGGAGATGAAACTTGGCGTTAGCCTGCTTAATCGGACCACGCGACAACTTAGCCTGACGGAAGAAGGCGAGCGTTATTTTCGTCGCGTACAGTCAATTTTGCAGGAGATGGCAGCGGCAGAATCAGAAATTATGGAGACGCGTAATACACCGCGTGGACTGTTGCGCATCGATGCCGCAACTCCAGTGGTGCTGCACTTTCTGATGCCGTTAATTAAGCCTTTCCGTGAACGCTATCCGGAAGTCACTTTATCGCTAGTCTCCTCCGAAACGATTATTAATTTGATCGAAAGAAAAGTGGATGTCGCGATACGCGCTGGTGCGTTAACGGATTCCAGCTTACGTGCCAGGCCGTTATTTAACAGTTATCGAAAAATTATCGCCTCCCCCGATTATATTTCCCGCTACGGGAAGCCAGAAACGATCGACGATTTAAAGCAACATGTTTGCCTGGGATTCACTGAACCCGCTTCCCTCAATACCTGGCCGATAGCCTGTAGTGATGGACAATTACATGAGGTGAAGTACGGTTTGTCATCCAATAGTGGGGAAACACTGAAACAGCTTTGCCTGAGTGGCAACGGGATTGCGTGTTTGTCCGACTATATGATCGACAGAGAAATCGCTCGCGGAGAATTGGTGGAGTTAATGGCAGATAAAGTGTTGCCAGTGGAAATGCCATTCAGTGCCGTCTATTACAGCGACCGTGCGGTAAGTACGCGCATCCGGGCTTTTATCGATTTCCTTAGCGAGCATGTAAAAACAGCTCCCGGAGGAGCTGTCAGAGAGGCTTAATCCCATTCAGGAGCCAGACCTTCCGGGCTAACCAGGCGGTCGTTGCAATCCAGTGCGGCGATCGCTTTTTTATCTTCGGCATCAAGCTGTAAATTTTGTGCCTTAAGATTACTCTCCAGGTTTTCACGTTTAGTAGAAGAAGGAATTACTGAGTAACCTTCCCCCATAGCCCACGCCAGAATCACTTGTGCCGGAGTCGCATTGTGTTTAGCTGCGATACGAGCAATAACCTCATCTTTCAGGGCCTTACCATACGCCAGCGTCATATAGGAAGTAATATGGATGCCGTGCTGTTTAGCCCAGGCAACCACTTTACGGTTTTGCAGATAAGGAGAGAGTTCAATCTGGTTAGTAGCGATGTTTTCAGCGCCAACAGCAGCAATCGCCTTTTCCATCAATGGGATCGTGAAGTTGGAAATACCGATCTCACGCGTCAACCCTTCTTTTTTGGCTTCCAGCAGCGCCTGCATAAACTCTTCAACAGAGACTTCATCGTTTGGTGACGGCCAGTGGATTAGCGTCAGATCAACATAATCGGTACGCAATTTTTGCAGGCTCTCTTTCAGACTTGGGATCAATTTGTCTTTGCTGAGATTTTCAATCCAGATTTTAGTGGTGATGTAGAGTTCATGACGTGGCACGCCACTTTCTGCAATCGCCTGACCTACTGCGGCTTCGTTATCATAGATTTGTGCGGTATCAATTGCGCGATAACCAAGTTCAAGCGCCGTTTTCACAGATGAAATAACAACGTCGTCTTTCAGACGGAAAGTACCTAAACCAAATGCAGGGATAGCCATAATATGCCTCTTTTAATGCTATTTTCGTTAACTGAGGTGATTATGGGCTTCAGACTGTTGAGGAAAAAGAGCGTAAAATGCAGAGGATTTTTGCGATTCTGGCAATAATAGATATACAGACGAAAAAAAACCTCGAGCGTTAACTCGAGGCTTCTTAATAAGTGGCGGAACGGACGGGACTCGAACCCGCGACCCCCTGCGTGACAGGCAGGTATTCTAACCGACTGAACTACCGCTCCACCGAATTCTTTTACAACCACCGGTTTTATGACCGGCTTACTGCTAAATTTGATGCCTGGCAGTTCCCTACTCTCGCATGGGGAGACCCCACACTACCATCGGCGCTACGGCGTTTCACTTCTGAGTTCGGCATGGGGTCAGGTGGGACCACCGCGCTACGGCCGCCAGGCAAATTCTGTTTTATCAGACCGCTTCTGCGTTCTGATTTAATCTGTATCAGGCCGAAAATCTTCTCTCATCCGCCAAAACACCTTCGGCGTTGTAAGGTTAAGCCTCACGGTTCATTAGTACCGGTTAGCTCAACGCATCGCTGCGCTTACACACCCGGCCTATCAACGTCGTCGTCTTCAACGTTCCTTCAGGACCCTTAAAGGGTCAGGGAGAACTCATCTCGGGGCAAGTTTCGTGCTTAGATGCTTTCAGCACTTATCTCTTCCGCATTTAGCTACCGGGCAGTGCCATTGGCATGACAACCCGAACACCAGTGATGCGTCCACTCCGGTCCTCTCGTACTAGGAGCAGCCCCCCTCAGTTCTCCAGCGCCCACGGCAGATAGGGACCGAACTGTCTCACGACGTTCTAAACCCAGCTCGCGTACCACTTTAAATGGCGAACAGCCATACCCTTGGGACCTACTTCAGCCCCAGGATGTGATGAGCCGACATCGAGGTGCCAAACACCGCCGTCGATATGAACTCTTGGGCGGTATCAGCCTGTTATCCCCGGAGTACCTTTTATCCGTTGAGCGATGGCCCTTCCATTCAGAACCACCGGATCACTATGACCTGCTTTCGCACCTGCTCGCGCCGTCACGCTCGCAGTCAAGCTGGCTTATGCCATTGCACTAACCTCCTGATGTCCGACCAGGATTAGCCAACCTTCGTGCTCCTCCGTTACTCTTTAGGAGGAGACCGCCCCAGTCAAACTACCCACCAGACACTGTCCGCAACCCGGATCACGGGTCAACGTTAGAACATCAAACATTAAAGGGTGGTATTTCAAGGTCGGCTCCATGCAGACTGGCGTCCACACTTCTAAGCCTCCCACCTATCCTACACATCAAGGCTCAATGTTCAGTGTCAAGCTATAGTAAAGGTTCACGGGGTCTTTCCGTCTTGCCGCGGGTACACTGCATCTTCACAGCGAGTTCAATTTCACTGAGTCTCGGGTGGAGACAGCCTGGCCATCATTACGCCATTCGTGCAGGTCGGAACTTACCCGACAAGGAATTTCGCTACCTTAGGACCGTTATAGTTACGGCCGCCGTTTACCGGGGCTTCGATCAAGAGCTTCGCTTGCGCTGACCCCATCAATTAACCTTCCGGCACCGGGCAGGCGTCACACCGTATACGTCCACTTTCGTGTTTGCACAGTGCTGTGTTTTTAATAAACAGTTGCAGCCAGCTGGTATCTTCGACTGATTTCAGCTCCATCCGCGAGGGACTTCACCTACATATCAGCGTGCCTTCTCCCGAAGTTACGGCACCATTTTGCCTAGTTCCTTCACCCGAGTTCTCTCAAGCGCCTTGGTATTCTCTACCTGACCACCTGTGTCGGTTTGGGGTACGATTTGATGTTACCTGATGCTTAGAGGCTTTTCCTGGAAGCAGGGCATTTGTTGCTTCAGCACCGTAGTGCCTCGTCATCACGCCTCAGCCTTGATTTTCCGGATTTGCCTGGAAAACCAGCCTACACGCTTAAACCGGGACAACCGTCGCCCGGCCAACATAGCCTTCTCCGTCCCCCCTTCGCAGTAACACCAAGTACAGGAATATTAACCTGTTTCCCATCGACTACGCCTTTCGGCCTCGCCTTAGGGGTCGACTCACCCTGCCCCGATTAACGTTGGACAGGAACCCTTGGTCTTCCGGCGAGCGGGCTTTTCACCCGCTTTATCGTTACTTATGTCAGCATTCGCACTTCTGATACCTCCAGCATACCTCACAGTACACCTTCACAGGCTTACAGAACGCTCCCCTACCCAACAACACATAGTGTCGCTGCCGCAGCTTCGGTGCATGGTTTAGCCCCGTTACATCTTCCGCGCAGGCCGACTCGACCAGTGAGCTATTACGCTTTCTTTAAATGATGGCTGCTTCTAAGCCAACATCCTGGCTGTCTGGGCCTTCCCACATCGTTTCCCACTTAACCATGACTTTGGGACCTTAGCTGGCGGTCTGGGTTGTTTCCCTCTTCACGACGGACGTTAGCACCCGCCGTGTGTCTCCCGTGATAACATTCTCCGGTATTCGCAGTTTGCATCGGGTTGGTAAGTCGGGATGACCCCCTTGCCGAAACAGTGCTCTACCCCCGGAGATGAATTCACGAGGCGCTACCTAAATAGCTTTCGGGGAGAACCAGCTATCTCCCGGTTTGATTGGCCTTTCACCCCCAGCCACAAGTCATCCGCTAATTTTTCAACATTAGTCGGTTCGGTCCTCCAGTTAGTGTTACCCAACCTTCAACCTGCCCATGGCTAGATCACCGGGTTTCGGGTCTATACCCTGCAACTTAACGCCCAGTTAAGACTCGGTTTCCCTTCGGCTCCCCTATTCGGTTAACCTTGCTACAGAATATAAGTCGCTGACCCATTATACAAAAGGTACGCAGTCACCCCATAAAAGAGGCTCCCACTGCTTGTACGTACACGGTTTCAGGTTCTTTTTCACTCCCCTCGCCGGGGTTCTTTTCGCCTTTCCCTCACGGTACTGGTTCACTATCGGTCAGTCAGGAGTATTTAGCCTTGGAGGATGGTCCCCCCATATTCAGACAGGATACCACGTGTCCCGCCCTACTCATCGAGCTCACAGTATGTGCATTTTTGTGTACGGGGCTGTCACCCTGTATCGCGCGCCTTTCCAGACGCTTCCACTAACACACACACTGATTCAGGCTCTGGGCTCCTCCCCGTTCGCTCGCCGCTACTGGGGGAATCTCGGTTGATTTCTTTTCCTCGGGGTACTTAGATGTTTCAGTTCCCCCGGTTCGCCTCATTAACCTATGGATTCAGTTAATGATAGTGTGTCGAAACACACTGGGTTTCCCCATTCGGAAATCGCCGGTTATAACGGTTCATATCACCTTACCGACGCTTATCGCAGATTAGCACGTCCTTCATCGCCTCTGACTGCCAGGGCATCCACCGTGTACGCTTAGTCGCTTAACCTCACAACCCGAAGATGTTTCTTTCGATTCATCATCGTGTTGCGAAAATTTGAGAGACTCACGAACAACTCTCGTTGTTCAGTGTTTCAATTTTCAGCTTGATCCAGATTTTTAAAGAGCAAAACTTCGCAGTGAACCTTTGCAGGTACACTCTGAAGTATTTTTTATTTAATCACTACAGAGATGGTGGAGCTATGCGGGATCGAACCGCAGACCTCCTGCGTGCAAAGCAGGCGCTCTCCCAGCTGAGCTATAGCCCCATAACATGTAGTTAAAACCTCTTCAAATTTGCCGTGCAAATTTGGTAGGCCTGAGTGGACTTGAACCACCGACCTCACCCTTATCAGGGGTGCGCTCTAACCACCTGAGCTACAAGCCTGTAGAGGTTTTACTGCTCATTTTCATCAGACAATCTGTGTGAGCACTGCAAAGTACGCTTCTTTAAGGTAAGGAGGTGATCCAACCGCAGGTTCCCCTACGGTTACCTTGTTACGACTTCACCCCAGTCATGAATCACAAAGTGGTAAGCGCCCTCCCGAAGGTTAAGCTACCTACTTCTTTTGCAACCCACTCCCATGGTGTGACGGGCGGTGTGTACAAGGCCCGGGAACGTATTCACCGTGGCATTCTGATCCACGATTACTAGCGATTCCGACTTCATGGAGTCGAGTTGCAGACTCCAATCCGGACTACGACGCACTTTATGAGGTCCGCTTGCTCTCGCGAGGTCGCTTCTCTTTGTATGCGCCATTGTAGCACGTGTGTAGCCCTGGTCGTAAGGGCCATGATGACTTGACGTCATCCCCACCTTCCTCCAGTTTATCACTGGCAGTCTCCTTTGAGTTCCCGGCCGGACCGCTGGCAACAAAGGATAAGGGTTGCGCTCGTTGCGGGACTTAACCCAACATTTCACAACACGAGCTGACGACAGCCATGCAGCACCTGTCTCACAGTTCCCGAAGGCACCAATCCATCTCTGGAAAGTTCTGTGGATGTCAAGACCAGGTAAGGTTCTTCGCGTTGCATCGAATTAAACCACATGCTCCACCGCTTGTGCGGGCCCCCGTCAATTCATTTGAGTTTTAACCTTGCGGCCGTACTCCCCAGGCGGTCGACTTAACGCGTTAGCTCCGGAAGCCACGCCTCAAGGGCACAACCTCCAAGTCGACATCGTTTACGGCGTGGACTACCAGGGTATCTAATCCTGTTTGCTCCCCACGCTTTCGCACCTGAGCGTCAGTCTTCGTCCAGGGGGCCGCCTTCGCCACCGGTATTCCTCCAGATCTCTACGCATTTCACCGCTACACCTGGAATTCTACCCCCCTCTACGAGACTCAAGCTTGCCAGTATCAGATGCAGTTCCCAGGTTGAGCCCGGGGATTTCACATCTGACTTAACAAACCGCCTGCGTGCGCTTTACGCCCAGTAATTCCGATTAACGCTTGCACCCTCCGTATTACCGCGGCTGCTGGCACGGAGTTAGCCGGTGCTTCTTCTGCGGGTAACGTCAATGAGCAAAGGTATTAACTTTACTCCCTTCCTCCCCGCTGAAAGTACTTTACAACCCGAAGGCCTTCTTCATACACGCGGCATGGCTGCATCAGGCTTGCGCCCATTGTGCAATATTCCCCACTGCTGCCTCCCGTAGGAGTCTGGACCGTGTCTCAGTTCCAGTGTGGCTGGTCATCCTCTCAGACCAGCTAGGGATCGTCGCCTAGGTGAGCCGTTACCCCACCTACTAGCTAATCCCATCTGGGCACATCCGATGGCAAGAGGCCCGAAGGTCCCCCTCTTTGGTCTTGCGACGTTATGCGGTATTAGCTACCGTTTCCAGTAGTTATCCCCCTCCATCAGGCAGTTTCCCAGACATTACTCACCCGTCCGCCACTCGTCAGCAAAGAAGCAAGCTTCTTCCTGTTACCGTTCGACTTGCATGTGTTAGGCCTGCCGCCAGCGTTCAATCTGAGCCATGATCAAACTCTTCAATTTAAAAGTTTGATGCTCAAAGAATTAAACTTCGTAATGAATTACGTGTTCACTCTTGAGACTTGGTATTCATTTTTCGTCTTGCGACGTTAAGAATCCGTATCTTCGAGTGCCCACACAGATTGTCTGATAAATTGTTAAAGAGCAGTTGCGACGCGGCTTTCAGCTCACTGTCGCGAGGTGGCGTATATTACGCTTTCCTCTTTCAGAGTCAACCCTGAATTTCAGGATTTTTTCTCTTCAACCGAACCAGCTGTTTGTGTGAAGTGATTCACATCCGCCGTGTCGATGGAGGCGCATTATAGGGAGTCGGCTCAGGAAGACAAGCGGAAAAATGCATTTTTATTTCAACCGCTCATCTTTTAATCATTGCGCCGGTTTTTGCTGCTTTTTTATCGCTTGCGGCAGGTCTGCCAGGCTATTTAACACCCAATCTGCCGCGTTTTCTGCTTCAGGTGTAATAGGTTTACCCGTACGCACCAGCACTTTTGTTCCCACGTTCGCCGCAACCGCTGCCTGCATATCTTCTAATTTATCGCCCACCATATAAGAAGCGGCCATATCAATATGCAAATAATCGCGTGCTGACAAAAGCATCCCCGGATGTGGTTTGCGGCAATCGCAGACCTGGCGAAACTCTTCAACACTACCCTGCGGATGATGCGGGCAATAATAGATACCATCCAGATCGACATCTCGGTCCGCCAGCGACCAGTCCATCCACTCGGTCAGCGTTTCAAACTGTGCTTCGGTAAATTTACCGCGAGCAATGCCAGACTGGTTGGTTACTACCACCAGCGCAAAGCCCATTTTTTTAAGCTCGCGCATGGCGTCAATAACACCGTCGATAAATTCAAAGTTGTCGATCTCATGGACATAGCCGTGATCGACATTAATGGTGCCATCACGGTCAAGAAAAATTGCGGGTACGCTCTTCGCCACCTTTTATAGCTCCTTAATAAGGCATGTGACGCTAGTATCGCATGTTTCGACCTGCAAGAAAGTGCTCTTCGCATAAACCTGATTGATTTAGACGTCTGGATGCCTTAACATCCATTTCATTGACGGCGTTGCCCGTTTCAGGCATTCGAGATGCCACGACTAACTTAATGACGATAATAAATAATCAATGATAAAACTTTCGAATATCACCAAAGTGTTCCACCAGGGCACCCGCACCATCCAGGCGTTGAACAACGTCAGCCTGCATGTGCCAGCTGGGCAAATTTATGGCGTTATCGGTGCCTCAGGCGCGGGTAAGAGTACGCTTATACGTTGTGTAAACCTGCTGGAGCGCCCAACCGAGGGTAGTGTGCTGGTCGATGGCCAGGAACTGACCACGCTGTCAGAATCCGAGTTGACCAAAGCTCGCCGCCAGATTGGTATGATTTTCCAGCATTTTAACCTGCTCTCTTCGCGTACTGTTTTTGGCAACGTGGCTCTGCCGCTGGAGCTGGACAATACACCGAAAGACGAGATCAAACGTCGCGTGACGGAATTGCTGTCATTGGTTGGTCTTGGAGATAAGCATGATAGCTACCCGTCGAATCTTTCCGGTGGGCAGAAACAACGTGTGGCGATTGCCCGTGCATTAGCCAGCAATCCCAAAGTATTGCTGTGTGATGAAGCCACCAGCGCGCTAGACCCGGCAACGACACGTTCTATTCTCGAACTGCTGAAAGACATTAACCGCCGTCTGGGTTTGACGATTCTGTTGATCACCCACGAAATGGACGTTGTGAAGCGCATTTGTGATTGCGTGGCGGTTATCAGTAATGGCGAACTGATCGAGCAGGACACGGTAAGTGAAGTGTTCTCGCATCCGAAAACGCCGCTGGCGCAGAAGTTTATTCAGTCGACCCTGCATCTGGATATCCCGGAAGATTACCAGGAACGTCTGCAAGCGGAGCCATTTACTGACTGCGTGCCGATGCTGCGTCTGGAGTTTACCGGTCAATCGGTCGATGCCCCACTGCTTTCTGAAACCGCGCGTCGTTTCAACGTCAACAACAACATTATTAGCGCGCAGATGGATTACGCCGGTGGCGTTAAGTTCGGCATCATGCTGACTGAAATGCACGGCACACAACAAGATACGCAAGCCGCCATTGCCTGGCTGCAGGAACACCATGTAAAAGTAGAGGTACTGGGTTATGTCTGAGCCGATGATGTGGCTGCTGGTTCGTGGCGTATGGGAAACGCTGGCAATGACCTTCGTATCCGGATTTTTTGGGTTTGTGATTGGTCTGCCGGTTGGCGTCCTGCTTTATGTCACGCGTCCGGGGCAAATTATTGCTAACGCGAAGCTGTATCGTACCGTTTCTGCGATTGTGAACATTTTCCGTTCCATCCCGTTCATTATCTTGCTGGTATGGATGATTCCGTTTACCCGCGTTATTGTCGGTACATCGATTGGTTTGCAGGCAGCAATTGTTCCGTTAACCGTTGGTGCAGCACCGTTTATTGCCCGTATGGTCGAGAACGCTCTGCTGGAGATCCCAACCGGGTTAATTGAAGCTTCCCGCGCAATGGGTGCCACGCCAATGCAGATCGTCCGTAAAGTGCTGTTACCGGAAGCGTTGCCGGGTCTGGTGAATGCGGCAACTATCACCCTGATTACCCTGGTCGGTTATTCCGCGATGGGTGGTGCAGTCGGTGCCGGTGGTTTAGGTCAGATTGGCTATCAGTATGGCTACATCGGCTATAACGCGACGGTGATGAATACGGTACTGGTATTGCTGGTCATTCTGGTTTATTTAATTCAGTTCGCAGGCGACCGCATCGTCCGGGCTGTCACTCGCAAGTAACGTTCAACACAACATAAATAATTGAAGAAGGAATAAGGTATGGCGTTCAAATTCAAAACCTTTGCGGCAGTGGGAGCCCTGATTGGATCACTGGCACTGGTAGGCTGCGGTCAGGATGAAAAAGATCCAAACCACATTAAAGTCGGCGTGATTGTTGGTGCCGAACAGCAGGTAGCAGAAGTCGCGCAGAAAGTTGCGAAAGACAAATATGGCCTGGACGTTGAGCTGGTAACCTTCAACGACTATGTTCTGCCAAACGAAGCATTGAGCAAAGGCGATATCGACGCCAACGCCTTCCAGCATAAACCGTACCTTGATCAGCAACTGAAAGATCGTGGCTACAAACTGGTCGCAGTAGGCAACACTTTTGTTTATCCGATTGCTGGTTACTCCAAGAAAATCAAATCACTGGATGAACTGCAGGATGGTTCGCAGGTTGCCGTGCCAAACGACCCAACTAACCTTGGTCGTTCACTGCTGCTGCTGCAAAAAGTGGGCTTGATCAAACTGAAAGATGGCGTTGGCCTGCTGCCGACCGTTCTTGATGTTGTTGAGAACCCAAAAAATCTGAAAATTGTTGAACTGGAAGCACCGCAACTGCCGCGTTCTCTGGACGACGCGCAAATCGCTCTGGCAGTTATTAACACCACCTATGCCAGCCAGATTGGCCTGACTCCAGCGAAAAACGGTATCTTTGTCGAAGATAAAGACTCCCCGTACGTAAACCTGATCGTAACGCGTGAAGATAACAAAGACGCCGAGAACGTGAAGAAATTCGTCCAGGCTTATCAGTCTGACGAAGTTTACGAAGCAGCAAACAAAGTGTTTAACGGCGGCGCTGTTAAAGGCTGGTAATTTTTAGGCTGTTTCCACAATTTGTAATATCATTCAGGACGGGCGCTTGCCCGTCTTGTCATTTTTACAAGCTCCTGATTCAATATTGACGTTTTGATCATACATTGAGGAAATACTATGCGTGCTTTACCGATCTGTTTAGTAGCACTCATGCTAAGCGGCTGTTCCATGTTAAGCAGATCCCCTGTCGAACCCGTTCAAAGCACTGCACCCCAGCCGAAAGCGGAGCCTGCAAAACCGAAAGCGCCGCGCGCCACGCCGGTCCGAATTTATACCAATGCAGAAGAATTAGTCGGCAAACCGTTCCGCGATCTCGGTGAAGTCAGTGGCGACTCTTGCCAGGCCTCTAATCAGGACTCTCCGCCGAGCATTCCAACCGCGCGTAAGCGGATGCAAATCAACGCCTCGAAAATGAAAGCCAATGCGGTATTACTGCATAGCTGCGAAGTCACCAGCGGTACGCCGGGCTGCTATCGTCAGGCTGTATGTATCGGCTCTGCGCTTAACATTACGGCGAAATGAGCAGTTTCCAGTTCGAGCAAATAGGCGTTATTCGCTCGCCCTATAAAGAAAAGTTCGCCGTTCCGCGCCAGCCAGGTCTGGTAAAAAGCGCCAACGGCGAACTGCATCTCATTGCTCCCTACAACCAGGCCGACGCCGTTCGCGGCCTGGAAGCGTTCAGCCATTTATGGATCCTTTTCGTCTTTCATCAAACGATGGAAGGCGGCTGGCGTCCGACTGTGCGTCCACCGCGCCTCGGCGGTAACGCCAGAATGGGGGTTTTCGCAACACGCTCTACTTTCCGCCCTAACCCAATTGGCATGTCGCTGGTAGAGCTGAAAGAGGTTGTTTGCCATAAAGACAGCGTGATTCTGAAGCTCGGCAGTCTGGATCTGGTCGATGGTACGCCGGTAGTGGATATCAAACCGTATCTCCCCTTTGCCGAATCGCTTCCCGATGCCAGTGCCAGCTATGCGCAAAGTGCGCCAGCTGCAGAGATGGCGGTGAGTTTTACCGCAGAGGTCGAAAAGCAGCTTTTGACGCTGGAGAAGCGTTATCCGCAGTTAACGCTGTTTATCCGCGAAGTACTGGCGCAGGACCCGCGCCCGGCCTATCGTAAAGGTGAGGAAACGGGCAAAACCTATGCCGTCTGGCTACATGATTTTAACGTTCGCTGGCGCGTCACCGACGCAGGTTTTGAAGTCTTTGCGCTGGAACCGCGTTAAATTCACGCCCTTCTCTTTTGACATTTCTTTTGCACTGGTAAACTAAATCACTTTTTTTGTCCCAGGCTCGCCTTGAGCCTGTTCTACCTTCCAACTGGAACCGTAACAACATGCGTACTAGCCAATACCTGCTCTCCACTCTCAAGGAGACACCTGCCGACGCCGAGGTGATCAGCCATCAGCTGATGCTGCGCGCCGGGATGATCCGCAAGCTGGCCTCCGGGTTATATACCTGGCTGCCGACCGGCGTGCGCGTTCTGAAAAAAGTCGAAAACATCGTGCGTGAAGAGATGAACAACGCCGGTGCGATCGAGGTGTCGATGCCGGTGGTTCAGCCAGCCGATTTGTGGCAAGAGAGTGGTCGTTGGGAACAGTACGGTCCGGAACTGCTGCGTTTTGTTGACCGTGGCGAGCGTCCGTTCGTACTCGGCCCAACTCATGAAGAAGTTATCACTGACCTGATTCGTAACGAGCTTAGCTCTTACAAACAGCTGCCGCTGAACTTCTATCAGATCCAGACCAAGTTCCGCGACGAAGTGCGTCCGCGTTTCGGCGTCATGCGTTCCCGCGAATTCCTGATGAAAGATGCTTACTCTTTCCATACTTCTCAGGAATCCCTGCAGGAAACCTACGATGCAATGTATGCGGCCTACAGCAAAATCTTCAGCCGCATGGGGCTGGATTTCCGCGCCGTACAGGCCGACACCGGTTCTATCGGCGGCAGCGCCTCTCACGAATTCCAGGTGCTGGCGCAGAGCGGTGAAGACGATGTGGTCTTCTCCGACACCTCTGACTATGCAGCGAACATTGAACTGGCAGAAGCTATCGCGCCGAAAGAACCGCGCGCTGCTGCTACCCAGGAAATGACGCTGGTTGATACGCCGAACGCGAAAACCATCGCGGAACTGGTTGAACAGTTCAATCTGCCGATTGAGAAAACGGTTAAGACTCTGCTGGTTAAAGCGGTTGAAGGCAGTAGCTTCCCGCTGGTTGCGCTGCTGGTGCGCGGTGACCACGAACTGAACGAAGTTAAAGCAGAAAAACTGCCGCAGGTTGCCAGCCCGCTGACTTTCGCGACCGAAGAAGAAATTCGTGCCGTGGTTAAAGCCGGTCCGGGTTCACTGGGTCCGGTAAACATGCCGATTCCGGTGGTGATTGACCGTACCGTTGCGGCGATGAGTGATTTCGCTGCTGGTGCTAACATCGATGGTAAACACTACTTCGGCATCAACTGGGATCGCGATGTCGCTACCCCGGAAGTTGCGGATATCCGTAACGTGGTGGCTGGCGATCCAAGCCCGGATGGCCAGGGTACGCTGCTGATCAAACGTGGTATCGAAGTTGGTCACATCTTCCAGCTGGGTACCAAGTACTCCGAAGCACTGAAAGCCTCCGTACAGGGTGAAGATGGCCGTAACCAAATCCTGACGATGGGTTGCTACGGTATCGGGGTAACGCGTGTAGTAGCTGCGGCGATTGAGCAGAACTACGACGAACGCGGCATCGTATGGCCTGACGCTATCGCGCCGTTCCAGGTGGCGATTCTGCCGATGAACATGCACAAATCCTTCCGCGTACAAGAGCTTGCTGAGAAACTGTACAGCGAACTGCGTGCACAAGGTATCGAAGTGCTGCTGGATGACCGAAAAGAACGTCCGGGCGTGATGTTTGCCGATATGGAACTGATCGGTATTCCGCACACTATTGTGCTGGGCGACCGTAACCTCGACAACGACGATATCGAATATAAATATCGTCGCAACGGCGAGAAACAGTTAATTAAGACTGGTGACATCGTCGAATATCTGGTGAAACAGATTAAAGGCTGATGCCAGAAAGGGTCCTGAATTTCAGGGCCCTTTTTTACATGGATTGTATAAAATGGATAAACCAAAGGCGTACTACCGCCTGCTTCTCCCCTGCTTTCTTTTACTTTCGGCCTGTACCGTTGATATCAGCCAGCCAGACTCCTCTGCCACAGCGGTAGATGTTGAGGCAAAAACATGGGCTGTCAAATTCCAGCATCAAAGCTCTTTCACCGAACAATCAATAAAAGAAATAACGGTACCTGATCTCAAACCCGGCGATTTGCTGTTCTCCTCAAGCCTGGGGGTAACCTCATTTGGGATCCGCGTTTTCAGCACCTCCTCTGTGAGTCACGTTGCAATCTATCTGGGTGAAAATAACGTTGCAGAAGCGACAGGCGCTGGCGTCCAGATTGTTTCCCTTAAAAAAGCGATGAAGCATAGTGATAAACTTTTCGTCTTACGAGTCCCGGATCTTACCCCGCAACAAGCCACAGAAATCACCGCGTTCGCCAATAAAATCAAAGATAGCGGTTATAACTATCGCGGCATTGTCGAATTTATCCCCTTTATGGTGACTCGCCAGATGTGCTCACTGAATCCGTTCTCCGAGGATTTTCGCCAACAGTGCGTCAGCGGCCTGGCGAAAGCGCAGTTAAGCAGTGTGGGCGAAGGAGACAAAAAGTCGTGGTTTTGTTCGGAATTTGTCACTGATGCATTTGCCAAAGCCGGGCATCCGCTTACGCTGGCGCAATCGGGCTGGATTAGCCCTGCCGATCTGATGCATATGCGTATTGGTGATGTCTCTGCGTTTAAGCCAGAAACGCAGTTACAGTATGTTGGGCACCTGAAGCCAGGGATTTATATCAAGGCGGGTCGCTTTGTTGGGCTGACCCGGTGATAAAGTAAATGCCTTATCCGCCTTAAGGTATGAGGGGGGTTGTAGGCATGATAAGACGCGCCAGCGTCGCATCAGGCGTTGAGCACCATTGCCGGATGCGGCGTAAACGCCTTATCCGGCCTACAAAAAACGTGCAAATTCAAAATGTTGAAATATATCCTTCTGGCCTGTTTTGCGTTTGTTTCTGTCTCAAGACGGGTTACTGCCCCAAACTACTGCAATCCTGGTTTGGGTAAAATTTCCCTGCCGTATCGGGTGCTAATACTTTGGTTGGCGCACCGGTATCCGGATTAGCCTCAAGCGTAAAGTGACCTTCTACTGACAGTAACACCGGTTTTTCACTGTGACCGCGCGCAGCCAGGTAGCCACGCTCCAGCTCTGCGTTATTCGCTACCATGAAACGTTTTCCGGTCGCGCAATCAGTGAAGGTCGCCGCATCAGCCATATAAAAATACATGCCCCGCAGGGTCATCGGCGTCATGGGTAAACTGGATTGTGCCGCTTCCAGCGTATAGTTGAACTGCGATTCAATCGGATTGCCTTCACGATCGAGCATCTCCAGCGCATCGCCTTTCGCCCGATAATATGACTTTTCACCTTTGCTGTCGGTTAATACCAGCTTGTCAGCGGTTCGCGCCCATGTACCGTAGGAAGCGAAGGAGGAAGGTTCTTCACGAGCACCGAGATAACGCTCATTCATCACCCATGTTCCGTCTTTTTCGAGGAACAGAGAGGTTTCGATTCCTTCGCAATCGGCACACGGCAGCACGCCGCGCCAACTTTGCGGCATCGGTTTCAATTCGGCAGCCTGCGCCGGAGAAAGCGTATCGACTTCGGCCCGATTATTACAACCCATCAGAGTAAAGAGGCTGATTACAGCCATCGCTGTCACTATCGCTTTTTTCACCATCCATTCCTTCTTTTTATTCCCGACCGCTGCGCACTTTGCCGCGCATCGCCTTCACGCTTGATTTTTGTGCTTTCGATGCCAGCCTGCGCTCTTTCGATGCACGGGTGGGCCGCGTGGGTCGTCGGGCTTTTTGTTCTGTTGTTAATTCTTTAATCACAGCCACCAGCCGGGCCAGAGCTGCTTCGCGGTTCAGTTCCTGACTGCGGTATTCCTGTGCCTTAATGACAATCACGCCATCACTGCTGATCAAATGATGGCTGGCGGCGAGCAGATGCTCTTTGTAATACTCTGGCAGGCTGGACGCCCGAATGTCAAAACGCAGATGAATAGCCGTTGAGGTCTTATTAACATGCTGCCCGCCCGCGCCCTGCGCACGAATGGCGGTGATCTCAAGCTCACCATCGGGAATAGCAACATGTCGGGAAATCACAATCATGAAGGTTGTTGCCAGGCGGTTAAGTTCACTTCCAGATTATTCTTATCATCCGATAACCAGATCACGCCATCCTGAATCGTTGCCTGCAGCGTCATGGTACGATCGGCAAAGGCGCTTACTTTCGCCAGTTGTTCATCGTCCAGATACCAGACGGAAAGATTGGCAAACTGCACACATTTGCTCTGATTTTGCTGCCACCAGATTTGCGCCGCCCGACTATTATAGGTAAACAGCGCCACTTCTGCGGCCTGGGTGCAGGCTTTCTTAATCCGCCGCTCATCCGGCAGCCCCAGCTCAATCCACAAATCAATGCCCAGGTGATCGTTACGCAGCCACGCTTCCGGCTCATCATCGGCACACAAACCACGGGTAAATTGCAGACGTTCATCAGCATATTTCAGCCACGCCAGCAAGCGCAGCATCATACGCTCCTGGGTTTCTGAAGGATGGCGCGCCAGCGTCAGAGAGGCATCGAGAAACTGGTTGCGGTCGAGATCGGCCACATTAACCGTCGCTTTATAAATTGTCGCTTTAAGCGCCATAAGAAAACTCCTTTCGAATCAGGAGGCCATTGTAACGGAATACGTGCAGTTGCGGCGCTGATATTGCAGAAATGAGTGTGGTATAGTCACCTTGCGAAACAGAGTTTATCTTCGTAGGCTTAGACTTGCATCCACGGTTAAGTCAGAGTGCTGACAGGAGGGCATGTGGAAAAATATTGTGAGTTAATACGCAAGCGGTACGCGGAAATCGCCAGCGGAGACTTAGGATACGTTCCGGACGCGCTGGGCTGCGTTTTGAAAGTGCTGAATGAAATGGCTGCCGACGACGCCCTTTCTGAGGCTGTCAGGGAAAAAGCAGCATACGCTGCGGCAAACTTACTGGTGAGCGATTATGTCAATGAATGATACGTATCAACCAATCAATTGTGATGATTACGATAATCTTGAGCTCGCCTGCCAGCATCATTTAATGCTGACACTTGAGCTGAAAGATGGCGAAAAATTGCAGGCAAAAGCCAGCGATTTAGTCTCCCGCAAAAATGTGGAGTATCTGGTCGTCGAGGCCGCTGGCGAAACCCGTGAGCTACGTCTGGATAAAATTACCAGCTTTAGCCACCCGGAAATCGGTACGGTGGTGGTGAGCGAGTCCTGATTGACTTTCGCCGGATGCGACGCTTAATGCGTCATATCCGGCCTTCACTTAACTAAGCGTTTCGCTGCCAGACAAAACTTATGCCATTCTCACCTTCAGCCACACCTCCTTGCGTCACAAATACCCCTGCCGCCGCAATCAGCGTTTCGCCATAAAACAGCAGTGGCGTGGTGTCACGTAGCCACGGCGGCACGCCCAGCTCTTGCCAGATTTTCTTTAGCTTACGTCCGCCGTTACGCCCGACAATATGCAGCAATCCTGGCGCTTTGAAACGCACGCTGACCGCTTCGTCTGCACGCGGAGGGCGAATAGCACCTCCCGCATTAAGCTGTACACTTCCCAGCCCCGCCGGTAATTCCAGCGGTTGAAGCCACGTCTGCCACGGCACAATGTTTTCGCTTTGCCCGGTGACGGATTTAATCCACCACAGTTGCGACTGATAGCGTCGGATTTCAAACGCGCCCAAACGTAAACAGGGGGAGGCATCTTCCCGCGCCAGCGCCACTTCCTGCCAGATCCTCACCAACGCGTCGCGGGAAGGCATCGGTGCATTCTGCCCTGCCAGCCAGCGGCGGATAATCGCCGCGCGGCGGGCATCACTCATCGCCAGCATTGGCACAATCTGCAGCGTCCCCTGCGGCGATTGACAGTGTGCTAAATCATCTGCCAGCAGTTCATCCAGCAGGCTCTCTTGTTCAGCACAAAGTGCGGCGCTGCGGGCCGTTGTTTCGGCAAAATGCGGCCAACGCTGCTGCAATAACGGCACTACGCGCAGGCGCAGAAAGTTACGATCGTATGAGTCGTCCTGATTACTTTCGTCTTCAATCCAGAGTAAACCATGCGCCAATGCCCACTGCGCCAGTTCCCCCCGCGTGCGGGCAAGCAACGGGCGGATAAGCCGTGTTCCGGCAAACTCCGAAACTTCCGCCATAGCCGAAAGCCCGGCAGGGCCGCTACCGCGTTTTAGCGCCAGCAGAAAAGTTTCACATTGATCGTCGAGATGTTGCGCGGTGACCAGCACTTCACCGGGCAACAAGGTGCGGGCAAATACCTGATAACGCGCCTGCCGCGCCTGGGCCTCAATCCCCAGCCCCTCTTGCGCAAGTTGTACGCGTTCGACCACCAGCGGCACCTGCCACTGTTGGCAGACGTTTTCGCAATGCGTAACCCAGGCATCGGCATTGGCACTTAAACCGTGATGCACATGAATAGCGCGCAGAGCGACACCCGGATTTTCCGTCCGCCACTGCACCAACTGATGCAGCAGAACGGTGGAGTCAAGCCCGCCGCTAAAGGCCACCAGAATCTGGCGTGAGGTGAGAAGTTGTCTATTGAGCGTGAGTGTCATGATGGTGCGATTTTACAGTAGCAATGCCCGGCACGTTACCGGGCAAATGCGGCGATGACAAGCCTTACTGCTCATACAGTTCCAACGGCAGCCCGTCCGGATCGTTAAAGAAGGTGAAGCGTTTTTGCGTGTATGGATCGACACGGATGGCTTCACACTTCACGTTATGGCTTTCAAGGTGCGCCACTGCCGCATCGATGTCATCAACGCTAAAAGCCAGATGACGCAGGCCGCAAGCTTCCGGTCGGCTGGGGCGCTCCGGCGGGAACGGAAATGAGAAAAGCTCAATCACATATTGCCCATTAAGCGCCAAATCCCCTTTCCACGAGTCGCGCGCTTCGCGATAGACTTCGCTTTGCAGCGTGAAACCAAGAATATCGCAGTAGAAAGCTTTGCTCACCGCATAATCCGTCGCAATAATCGCAATATGGTGAACCTGTTTTAAACCCAGCATAACGTCTCCTTTATTTGTTAACAGCACGTTACTCGCCCGGAAGCCGCTCTGGCAAGTTATCCCGCCATTTTTAGGACTCGTACGCGGTAAACGCCGTCTTCGTCCTGTTTCGCGCCGTGAATATCCGTTTCAAAACCGGGGTAATGTTGCCCTACGGAACAAAGCATCAGTAGAAAATCGAGTACCGTGCGGCTCTCTTTGGTCAGCATTTCTCCAGGCATCAACAGCGGTACGCCAGGAGGATAAGGCAGGATCATATTTGCCGATACTCTACCGACCAGTTGTTCCAGCGCAATGGTTTCTACTTCACCTTTAATCTGTCTCTGCCATGCCTGATGTGGCGTCATGATCATTTCCGGCAAAGTATCGAATGCCCGCAACATCAAACCGGGAAGATCGTGTTTACGAATTAGCTTATGGATCCCTTGCGCCAGATCCTGAATACGCATATTGCGGTAGAAATCGGGATCTTCAGCATAGAGATCGGGCAGCATATTTTTGATCCGCAGGTTGAGATCGTAAGAGCGCTTAAATTCCGTCAACCCACGCAATAATCCCATTGCTTTGGTTTTATCGATGCCAATACTAAAGAGAAACAGCAGGTTATAAGGGCCGGTTTTCTCTACTACGATCCCACGTTCGTCGAGGAATTTTGCCACCAGCGCCGCCGGGATCCCCTCCTCGCTCATATTGCCCTGTTCGTCCATCCCCGGTGTCAAAATAGTGACTTTAACCGGATCGAGAAACATATGATCGGCATCCGCATCGTTAAAGCCGTGCCACTCTTCGCCAGGCGCAACGGGCCAGCATTCGGCTTCATCCACCTGCGGCGGTTGCCAGATATCGAAAAACCAACCGTCAGACTCTTCCCGCAACCGCTGGACCTCTTTGCGAAAATGCAGCGCCCGCTCCACCGAACGGTTAATCAGCCGTTTGCCCGGATTACCACGCAGCATCGCCGCCGCCGTCTCAACCGAAGCAACAATGGGATAACTGGGCGAGGTGGTGGTATGCATCATAAAGGCTTCGTTAAACGCCTCTTCGTCATACTCACCTTTAATGTGGATCAGCGAAGCCTGCGATAACGCCGCCAGCATTTTGTGGGTCGATTGCGTTTCGAAGATCACTTTTCCCGCAACACGCTCACCGCTCATACCACTTTTACCCTGGTAGATCGGATGAAAATGGGTGTACGGCACCCAGGCAGAATCGAAGTGAATCGACGGGACATCCAGCGTCTGTTTGATCCAGTCGGTGTTGTAGAGCAAGCCATCATAGGTGGAGTTGGTGATCACCGCATGAACCGGCCATTGTGCTTGCGTGGTGGCAGCGACTTTCTCTTCGATGCTGTCGCGAGTAAATTCACGGCGCGGGATCCCACCCAGAATCCCCAACGCATTACGCGTCGGTTTCAGCCAGACTGGCACTACATCGTTCATCATCAACAGATGCGCCAGTGATTTATGGCAGTTGCGGTCGATCAACAGCGTACTGCCGGATGGCGCGGCGTACATACCCACAATTTTGTTCGACGTCGATGTTCCGTTGGTAACGATATAACTCTGTTCCGCGCCGAAAGTCCGCGCGATGTACTCTTCCGCTTCCAGGTGTGGCCCGGTGTGGTCGAGCAACGAACCAAGCTCGGTGACCGAAATAGAGACATCAGCCTTAAGGGTATTCCCGCCGAAAAAATCATAAAACAGACAGCCAACCGGGCTTTTTTGATATGCGGTGCCGCCCATATGCCCCGGCGTACAAAAGGTGTACTTCCGCTCTTTGACGTAGGTAAACAAGGCTTTCGTGAACGGTGGGGTAATGTTATCAAGATATTCGTTGGTATACTGACGCATACGAATGGCGATATCTTCCGCCTGCCCCAGCGCATATTCAAAAAACCAGAGCGCCATCCGCATATCCTGCACGCTGACATCCATCGTCGAGTGGGTGTTGATGAAGGCATAAAGCGGGAGATATTCATTAAGCTGATTGATATCGCTACATAAATCGAGACTGTACTCATCCCAGTCAAAAATCACGCCGCAAATTCGTGGGTTATGTTCGATAAACTTCAGCAAATCAACGCTGTTTTGTGGCCAGATAATCTGAAAGCCTTGCGCCACCAGCGCCGACTCCAGTTCTTTAATGGGTTCATCTTTATAAAAGACGCCATGCGGTCCCATAATGGCAATGATGTTCATGTGTTCCTCCTGGAAAATCCTTCCTTAATCATAGCCTGCTCAAACCGTGGCGATAAAAAAGGGCCACCGAAGTGACCCTTTTTCAGAACTTTTGCGAATTACGCGTAACCGTAGCTCATCAGGCGCTGATAACGACGATTTTTTAAATCTTCAGTGCTTAACACGTCGAGATCGGCCAGATCCGCCAGCAGTTGCGCTTTCAACGATGCCGCCATCGCTTCCGGGTTACGGTGAGCGCCGCCCAGCGGTTCCGGGATGATGGAGTCGATCAGTTTCAGCTCTTTCAGACGCGGAGCGATGATACCCATCGCTTCAGCCGCCAGCGGCGCTTTGTCGGCGCTCTTCCACAGAATGGACGCACAACCTTCCGGCGAGATAACGGAATAGGTGCTGTATTGCAGCATATTCACTTTATCGCCCACGCCAATCGCCAGCGCACCGCCAGAACCACCTTCACCGATAACCGTACAAACTACCGGTACGCCGAGGCGAGACATTTCACGCAGGTTGCGTGCAATGGCTTCAGACTGACCACGCTCTTCTGCGCCCACGCCAGGATAAGCCCCCGGGGTGTCGATAAAGGTGATGATAGGCATCTTAAAGCGTTCAGCCATTTGCATCAGACGCAGTGCTTTGCGGTAACCTTCTGGCGCTGGCATACCAAAGTTACGGCGAATTTTTTCTTTGGTTTCACGACCTTTTTGATGACCAATGATCATCACCGGACGACCATCGAGACGGGCGATACCACCGACGATAGCTTTATCGTCTGCATACGCGCGGTCGCCAGCCAGTTCGTCAAATTCATCAAATGCCAGGCGAACGTAATCCAGGGTATAAGGACGCTGTGGATGGCGTGCCAGTTGCGCAATCTGCCATGCACCGAGATCGGCGAAGATTTTACGCGTCAGTTCTACGCTCTTTTCACGCAGACGATGCACTTCTTCATCGATGTTAATATCCAGTTTCTCATCCTGACGGCTAACCGCAGTCAGAGAATCGATTTTCGCTTCCAGCTCTGCAATCGGCTGTTCAAAATCAAGGAAATTCAGACTCATAGTATTCCTGTATTAGTCAAACTCCAGTTCCACCTGCTCCGAACCAATGAGGCCACGGAGATCGTTTAATAAACGATCGCTCGGAGAGACACGCCACGTCGCGCCAAAACGCAACCGCGCGCGTGCATCCGCCCTCTGATAGTAGAGATGTACTGGAATTGTCCCAGAGCGGTGGGGTTCCAGAGACTGACGGAGTCGGTTTAAAAGCTGGTCATCAATTTGCCTGTCCGTCAGCGAGATAGCAAGCCCGCGAGCATATTTTTCCCGGGCTTCGTCAATATCCATCACTTCGCGAGCGGTCATTTTAAGCCCACCGCTGAAGTCATCAAAGCTGACCTGTCCGCTGACGATAAGTATGCGGTCTTTTTCCAGCAATTGCTGGTATTTATCCAGGGCGTCAGTAAACAACATCACTTCCAGCCGCCCGGAACGGTCATCCAGCGTGCAGATACCGATACGATTGCCGCGCTTGGTGACCATAACCCGCGCGGCAACAACGAGCCCCGCAGCCGTGATGACTTTACCACGTTCTGTCGGGTGCATGTCTTTCAGCCTTACGCCTCCGACATAACGCTCAATCTCTTTTAAATACTGGTTGATAGGGTGTCCGGTCAGGTACAGGCCTAACGTTTCACGTTCCCCATCTAATACCACCTGCTCCGGCCACGGTTGGCAGCTGGCGTAGGATTGTTCAATTTGTTCCGGCTCTTCGGCCAGCACGCCGAACATATCGGCCTGACCGATAGCTTCCGCTTTCGCGTGTTGATCTGCCGCTTTTAACGCATCGCCCAGCGAGTTCATCAGCGCTGCGCGATGTGGCCCAAGACGGTCAAACGCCCCGGACATGATCAGTTTTTCCAGCACTCGCCGGTTTAACTTTTTGGTGTCGGTTCGGGCGCAGAGATCAAACAGTTCGCGGAAGTAGCCGCCTTTATTACGGGCTTCGATGATGGCCTCAATCGGACCTTCACCGACCCCTTTGATCGCGCCAATACCATACACGATTTCGCCGTCGTCGTTGACGTGGAAATGGTAAAGACCGGAGTTTATATCTGGTGGCAGGATTTTCAGCCCCATCCGCCAGCACTCATCCACCAGACCCACCACCTTCTCGGTGTTGTCCATATCGGCGGTCATTACCGCCGCCATAAACTCCGCAGGATAGTGCGCTTTCAGCCATAACGTTTGATATGACACCAAAGCATAGGCCGCAGAGTGCGATTTGTTAAATCCGTAACCCGCGAATTTCTCCACCAGGTCGAAGATTTTCATCGCCAGTTCGGCGTTGATTCCGTTCTTTTCTGCACCTTCAGCAAATACAGAACGCTGCTTCGCCATCTCTTCCGGCTTTTTCTTACCCATCGCACGACGCAGCATATCCGCGCCACCGAGGGTATAACCAGAAAGCACCTGGGCAATCTGCATGACCTGTTCCTGATACAGGATAATGCCGTAGGTTGGCTCCAGTACCGGTTTCAGGCTTTCATGCTGCCACTGCACGTCCGGATAGGAGATCTCTTCGCGACCATGTTTACGGTCGATAAAGTTATCCACCATCCCTGACTGCAACGGACCAGGGCGGAACAGTGCCACCAGTGCGATCATATCTTCGAAGCAGTCAGGTTGCAGACGCTTGATCAGGTCCTTCATGCCGCGCGATTCAAGCTGGAATACCGCCGTGGTTTCCGAGCGTTGCAGCATGTCGAAGCTTTTCTTGTCATCCAGCGGGATCGCGGCGATATCCAGCGGCGGCTCGCCATTCTTCGCCCGCCGCTTGTTGATCATCTCCAGCGCCCAGTTGATGATGGTGAGCGTACGCAAACCAAGGAAGTCGAACTTCACCAGTCCGGCGTATTCAACGTCGCTTTTATCAAACTGGGTGACCGGATGTTTGCCCTCTTCATCGCAATAAAGCGGCGCAAAATCGGTAATTTTGGTCGGCGCGATAACCACCCCACCGGCGTGCTTACCGGCGTTACGGGTGACCCCTTCCAGTTTGCGCGCCATGTCGATCAGCGCCTTAACTTCTTCATCCGCTTCGTAGATTTCCGGCAGCTGCGGCTCGGCTTCAAACGCTTTCGCCAGCGTCATCCCCGGATCGGGCGGGATCAGTTTCGAGATACGATCGACAAAGCCGTACGGATGCCCCAGCACGCGGCCTACGTCGCGGATCACCGCTTTCGCCGCCATCGTACCGAAGGTGATAATCTGCGATACCGCATCACGACCGTACATGTCCGCTACGTGTTCGATAACCTGATCGCGTTTCTCCATACAGAAGTCAACGTCGAAGTCAGGCATGGAGACACGTTCCGGGTTAAGGAAACGTTCGAACAGCAGGTCAAATTCCAGCGGATCGAGGTCGGTGATTTTCAGCGCGTAGGCCACCAGTGAGCCTGCGCCGGAGCCACGGCCTGGCCCTACCGGTACACCGTTATCTTTCGACCACTGGATAAATTCCATAACGATGAGGAAGTAGCCCGGGAAGCCCATCTGGTTGATAACCTGAAGTTCAGTCTCCAGACGTTCGTCATATTCCGAGCGGCGCTTAACACGTTCTTCCTCATCAGGGAATAAAAAGGCCAGACGCTCTTCCAGGCCCTCTTTTGCACGCTTGACCAGATAATCTTCGGTGCTCATGTCCCCGGTCGGGAACTGCGGCAGGAAGTATTCACCAAGACGCACGGTTACGTTACAACGTTTGGCGATCTCAACGGTGTTGGCAAGAGCTTCGGGGATGTCGGCAAACAGCTCGCACATCTCCTCTTCGCTACGCATATATTGCTGCGGCGAATAGTTACGCGGGCGTTTAGGATCGTCGAGGGTAAAGCCGTCGTGGATCGCGACGCGGATTTCGTGTGCGTCAAAGTCGCTGCTGTCGATAAAGCGCACATCGTTAGTCGCCACGACGGGCAAACCGCGCGCTTCCGCCAGTTCCACCGCCGCGTGCAGATAGCTTTCTTCATCCGGCCTGCCGGTGCGGATCAGCTCGAGAAAATAGCGATCCGGGAAGTGTTCTTCATAAAACGCGACACACTCATCTACCAGCGCGCTGTTACCACGCAAAAGACTGCGTCCGACGTCGCCCATGCGCCCGCCGGAAAGAAGGATCAACCCTTCGTTTAATTCGATAAGCCAGTCGCGATCGATGATCGGCCCGGCGGCACCGTACCCGCGCTGATACGCTTTTGAGATCAGCAACGTCAGATTCTGATAGCCGGTATTGTTCGCCGCCAGTACCGTCAGGTGGGTTAACTCATCACCCAGCAGGTCGCACTGGACGTTAAAATCTGCCCCGACGATAGGCTTAATCCCTGCGCCATGTCCCGCTCCGTAGAACTTCACCAGACCGCAAAGGTTGGTGAAATCGGTGATCGCCAGTGCTGGCATACCCAACGCCGCCGCCTTTTTTACCAGCGGTGCGGTTTTGGCCAGGCCATCGATCATCGAGTAGTCGCTGTGCACCCGCAGGTGTACGAAACGTGGTTCAGACATCTTCAGATTCCGGTTTACTTAATCTCGACACAAGAATCAGGACGCAAGTCCCAGTGCGCGTTTGACAGGCCCAAAGCTGCGCCGATGGTGTTCGGTCGCGCCGTGTTCAGCCAGTTTTTCCAGATGAAAAGCGGTTGGATACCCTTTGTGTTGGGCAAAACCATATTGCGGGAAAACAATATCCAGCGCCGCCATTTCGGCGTCGCGCGTCACTTTCGCCAGGATAGACGCGGCACTGATTTCCGGTACGCGGCTATCGCCTTTCACCACAGCCATCGCAGGCATCGGTAATTTCGGGCAGCGGTTACCATCAATCAACACATATTCCGGCGCAATATGCAGCCCAGCGACGGCACGCTGCATCGCCAGCATGGTCGCATGAAGAATGTTCAGCTCGTCGATTTCGTGGGGTTCCGCGCGGCCCAGACTCCAGCTCAACGCTTTCTCTTTGATCTCTTCATAGAGCGCCAGACGGCGTTTTTCGCTCAGCTTTTTGGAATCATTCAGCCCGGCAATCGGGCGCGCCGGGTCAAGGATCACCGCAGCGGTGACGACCGCGCCAACTAACGGCCCGCGTCCGACTTCATCCACACCCGCAACCAGCTGCGTGTGCGGATAGACAAATTCGATCATTGTGCTAACTCCAGAACGGCTTGTGCCGCCTGCTCATCGGCATTGCAGCGGATCTGCTGATGCAGTTCACGGAAGGTATCGTGCATCGCGTGGCTGGTTTTCCCGTTCGCCAACAGCGGTAACAGCGCCGCAGCCAGTTTTTGCGGCTCACACTCTTCCTGCAATAATTCTTTGACTAACTCTCTGCCCGCCAGCAGATTTGGCAGCGAGACATATTCAGTTTTCACCAGCCGCTTCGCCAACCAGAAGGTAAAAGGCTTCATGCGATATCCCACCACCATCGGGCATTTCGCCAGCATACACTCCAGGGCTGCCGTCCCCGACGCCAGTAGTGCCGCATCGCTGGCGACCATCGCCTCACGGCCCATCCCATCCAGCAAATGAACTGAAAGGTCTGGCGCGACTTCAGCTTTGATGCGTTCAAACTGCTCGCGGCGTTTGGCATTCACCAGCGGCACCACGATCTCCAGATCAGGGTACGTCTGGCGCAAAAGCTGGGCCGTTTTCAGGAAATCGGCGCTAAGCATCTCAACTTCCGCGCCACGACTTCCCGGCAACAATGCCAGACAGTGAGTATCGTGCGGGATCCCCAGCACATCACGGGCGGCATTTTTATCTGGATCTAATGGCATGGCATCAGCCATGGTATGACCGATAAAGCGGCACGGTACGTTGTATTTGTCATAAAACGCTTTTTCGAAAGGCAGAAATGCGAGCACCAGATCGGTGGCTCTGCCTATTTTGAAAACGCGTTTCTGTCGCCACGCCCAGACGGATGGACTGACGTAATGAATGGTTTTGATACCCTGCTTTTTAAGGTTACCTTCGAGGGTAATATTGAAGTCAGGCGCATCAATACCAACAAAAACATCTGGCTTCAGTTCGCCAAAACGCTTTGTCAGATCGGCACGAATATGCAGTAAGCGACGCAGACGACCGAGCACTTCAACAATGCCCATTACCGCCAGTTCTTCCATTTCGTACCAGGCTTCGCAGCCTTCAGCCTGCATTCGTGGCCCGGCAACGCCAACAAAGCGGGCGTTGGGCACACGTTCTTTCAGAGCGCGGATTAAACCGGCCCCCAGGATATCGCCGGAGGTTTCTCCGGCGACCAGGGCAATCGTTAATGGACGCTGTTCAGTCATTAACGAATCAGACCGCGCGTTGAGCGTGCAAAGAAATCGGTAAAGGCTTTCACTTCCGGATATGTTTCCGCCAGTTCAGCAATTTCCGGTTTCACTTCATCGAGCGTTTTACCGCTACGATAAATCAGCTTATACGCATTGCGGATAGCGGTAATCGCCTCACGGCTGAATCCGCGGCGCTTCAGCCCTTCGATATTGACACCGAACGGCGTGGCGTGGTTACCCTGCGCAATGACATAAGGAGGGACGTCCTGCGCCACACCGGAGCAGCCGCCAACCATCACATGCGCACCAATGATGCAGAACTGATGGACTGCGGTCATGCCGCCGATGATCGCGAAGTCGTCAACCGATACGTGACCCGCCAGCGTTGCGTTGTTGGCGAGAATACAGCGGTTACCTACCGTACAATCGTGCGCAATGTGCGCGTTGATCATCAGTAAGTTGTCGCTGCCCACCTTCGTCAATCCACCGCCCTGGACTGTGCCACGATGAATGGTGACGCTTTCGCGAATGCGGTTACGATCGCCGATTTCCACGCGGGTCGGTTCGCCAGCATATTTCAGATCCTGGTTAACTTCGCCGATGGAGGCGAACTGATAAATCTCATTATCGCGGCCAATTTTAGTATGACCATTCACGACAACGTGAGATTTCAGTACGGTACCCTCACCAATTTCGACATGGGGTCCAACGATACAAAAAGGACCAATGTGAGCGTTCGCGCCAATCGACGCGCCCTCTTCCACAATGGCGGTTGGATGCACAAAGGCGGATTTATCAATCACGTATCAGGCCTCCCGGCTACGAGCACACATCATCGTTGCTTCGCAAACTACTTTACCGTCGACCAGAGCAACCCCTTTAAAACGGGTCAGGCCGCGGCGCGTTTTTTCGAAAGTGACTTCCATGATCATTTGATCGCCAGGCACGACCGGGCGCTTGAAGCGCGCTTCGTCAATACCGGCGAAGTAGTACAGCTCACCCGGTTCCAGTTTTCCTACGCTTTTAAACGCCAGAATACCTGTTGCCTGTGCCATTGCTTCCAGAATCAGCACACCCGGGAAAATCGGTTTTCCAGGGAAATGGCCCTGGAAGAATGGCTCATTGACAGAGACATTTTTTACTGCGCGCAGAAAACGACCTTCTTCAAAATCCAGCACGCGATCCACCAGTAAGAACGGGAAACGGTGCGGCAGAAGTTCTAAAATCTCTTCAATCTGCAGAGTATGAGTGTTAGTAGTCAAGATACTCTTCCTGTCAAAATATAAGAAACGACAATAATAACACGGCCTGCCGCAATCGTAAGAATGAGACAGGCCGTAAAGTTTGGCGAACAAAAGATGGAACGTTAGTCTTGTTGATTAACCTTGCGCTCAAGCGATTTCAGACGCTTGCTCATGTCATCAATGTTCATCACCAGTGCAGCGGTTTTGCGCCAGACTTTGTTGGGTTGCAGCGGAATGCCTGAGGAATAGACGCCTGGTTCAGTGATGGGACGCATCACCATACCCATGCCCGTAACCGTCACTTTGTCGCATATTTCCATATGCCCGTTGATTACGCTGGCTCCGCCGATCATGCAGTAACGACCAATTTTCAGGCTGCCCGCCATAATGACGCCACCGGCAACCGCCGTATTGTCGCCAATCACGACGTTATGTGCAATCTGGCACTGGTTATCAATGATCACGCCATTGCCAATAACCGTGTCATCCAGCGCGCCGCGATCGATGGTTGTGCAGGCACCGATCTCCACGCGATCGCCAATAATTACGCGACCAATCTGTGGGATCTTCACCCAGTTACCACGATCGTTGGCATAACCAAAGCCGTCTGCGCCTACCACTGTTCCGGACTGGATCAGGCAATTCTGACCGATCTGGATCTCATGGTAAATGGTTACGTTCGCCCAGAGACGCGAACCTGCACCGATTTTGCTGTTTTTACCTACGAAGCAACCGGCACCGATAATCACGTTATCG
Organism: Shigella dysenteriae; assembly: GCF_022354085.1. Classification (NCBI taxonomy): domain Bacteria; kingdom Pseudomonadati; phylum Pseudomonadota; class Gammaproteobacteria; order Enterobacterales; family Enterobacteriaceae; genus Shigella; species Shigella dysenteriae. Next base: position 806,598 of record NZ_CP055055.1, on the reverse strand, counting down.
CCCAGTTCAACGCCGGAGTCAATCACCGCGTTAGCGCCAATCGATACGTTGTTACCCAGCTTCGCCGTCGCGTCGATCACCGCACTGGGTGCAATGTTCTGCGCGGGCTGCGGCGTGGTATCTAAAATTTGCGCCATGCGCGCGTAAGTCAGGTAGGGATTCTTCACTACCAGCGCGGCACTTTTCGCGAAAGGAAGATCGTCCTGGGTCATGACAACCGCGGACGCCTGGCACAAGCCTAAATGCTCACGGTATTTTGGGTTAACCATGAACGTAATGTGACCTGTTTGTGCAGATTGCATGGACGCAACGCCGGTGATGACGATATCGCCATCACCGTGTAGTTCTGCATCCAACTGCTGCGCTAAATCAGCCAGTCGAATTGAAGGCATTACTTATTTAACCTGTTTCAGTACGTCGGCAGTGATGTCTTTTACATCGCTGCTGTTGTAAGCAACGGCGTTTGCATCAACAACCAGATCGATATCCTGGCTGTTGGCAACGGATTTCACAGCAGTCTGGATACGAGTAACCAGTTTGCCGCGTTCTTCGTTGGAACGACGTGCGCGATCCTGCTCAAAAGCCTGCGCTTTCTGAGCAAAAGTCTGGCGCTGAGCCATCACGTCTTTTTCCAGCTTAGTGCGATCGCTGCCCGCTTTCATGGACTGCAGCTTTTTCATTTTAGCCTGCAGATCGGTTTCCATACGCTGCAGTTCGCTGGCACGGCCTTTGAACTCATTTTCCAGCGTGTTAGAAACACCGGTTTTCTGCGCTACCTGCTGGAACAGGCTGCCCATATTGACGATTGCAATTTTGTCAGCCGCCTGAGCAGCAGTTGCCAGTGCTAAACCGAGACCTGCCGCTAATAACCACTTTTTCACAATAAACTCCTTACCATCCCATTTGCACCGGAGGGTGCAGTTCTTTGCGTGGCCCGGCGATCTTATATTGATCGCCTAAAGTCATCGCTACACTACCACTACATTCCTTTGTGGAGAACACTTACCAGGTTTTACCGATGTTAAACTGGAACTGTTCTGCCTTGTCTCCATCGTACTTTTTGAACGGCTGGGCGTAGGAGAACACCAACGGCCCCAATGGGGACATCCATTGTAATGCGATACCCGCAGACATACGGATATTGCTTGGATCACTATAGTCCGGATATCCAGAATATTGGCTGGAATCCCAGTTTGTATCCCAAACGGTACCCATATCCCAGAAGAAAGAAGTACGAACCGAGTTAGCATACTTATCGCTAATAAACGGCGTCGGGGTGATGAACTCGAGGCTGGCAACCGCCATGGCGTTACCGCCTACAGCATCATCCGATTTACACAGGTCTTTCGCGCCGTCCTGAGTCGCACATTCGTAATCATAGTCCGGATCATAATTACTGGCCTGATGCGGGAAGTAAACTGCTTTCGGACCAATGGTATTGGACTGGAAGCCACGCACGGTGCTGGAACCACCGGCATAGAAGTTCTCGTAGAACGGCATCTCTTTGCCGCCTAAACCATCACCATAACCCCAGCGGGTACGACCCAGAACAACCCATTTGTGATCGTCATCGATCGGCACATAAGTCGCCGTGTCTAACGTCACTTTGTAGTATTCGTTATCCGATCCCGGAATGGTCACTTTACCGGTCAGGTTGACACGTGAACCATCTGTCGGGAAGTAACCACGGTCAAGCTTGTTATAGGTCCAACCATAGTTGAACGTGAAGTCGTCCGTTTTGAAGCTGTTATCCTGATCAGAGGTGCTCGGATGTTCACCCATAGAGTACAGATAACGCCACATCGCAACCTGCGGCTGCATGTTGGACAGGGAGTTATGTACATAACCCAGACCTGCACGCAGCGAGTTATATTCGTTAATCGGGAAGCCCAACGTCACGTCTGTACCATAACTCTTGTTGGTATAGTCGGACAGGTCGGCGTCATCTGCCTGGAAGTCATTATAGAAGAGACGACCACCGAGGCTTACGCCATCTACGGTGAAGTACGGGTTGGTTACCGACAGTTCAGCATAGGTCTGGTAATCGTTTTTGGTCCCGTTGATACCAACAGCATAACCTGTACCTAACCAGTTATCCTGTTGCACGCCAGCCTGGAAGCTCACGCCACTTTCAGTACCGTAACCAATCCCGAAGTTGAAGCTACCAGTGTTACGTTCTTTCACCTTGTAGACTACATCAACCTGGTCCGGGCTACCCGGAACACGTTGGGTATCGGTATCGACAGTTTCAAAGAAGCCCAGACGATTCAGACGCTCCTTACCCTGATCGACCAGATCGCTCCCCAGCCATGCACCTTCCATCTGACGCATTTCGCGACGCAGGACGGCATCTTTCGAGGTATCGTTACCTTCAAAACGGATCTTACGCACGTAGAAACGGTTACCCGCATCAACGTTCACGCGTAATTTAACGGTTTTGTCGGCATCGTTAATTTCGGGCATCGACTGTACGCGCGGATAGGCATAACCATAGCGACCGAGAAGCTTTTTAATGTCATCTTCCATCTTGGTCACTTTGGTGCCGTTATACAGCTCACCCGGCTCGATCTTAGTCAGCTGCTCAATTTCAGCGGAGTGCCCGGCAAGGTTGCCGCTCACTTCAACGCCAGAAAGCTTGTACTGATCGCCTTCGGTGATGTTCACCGTGACGTAAATACCTTTTTTATCTGGCGTCAGACTGACCTGGGTAGAGTCGATGTTGAAACGGGCATAACCGCGATCCAGATAGTAGCTGCGCAGGGTTTCAAGGTCGCCCGCCAGTTTCTGTTTCTGGTATTTACGATCGCCTACCACGTTCCACCACGGCACTTCGTCACGCAGTTGGAAATGAGAGATCAGTTCGTCGGTGGTGAAAGCATGGTTACCAACAATGTTAATTTGCTGGATTTCAGCTGACACACCTTCCTGGAACACCAGTTTTAGGTCAACACGGTTGCGCGGCAGCGGGGTCACGACAGCTTTAACGCTGGCGCTATATTTACCGACGCTGTAGTAGAAGTCTTCCAGACCTTTCTCGATATCGGCAATGGTGGTGCGATCGAGGGATTCGCCCACACGCACACCAGAAGCCTCGAGGTTTTGCTTCAGCATGTCATCTTTCACCGATTTGTTACCGGAGAAAGTAATGCTGGCAATGGTCGGACGTTCTTTTACCTGAACCAGAAGGGTATCACCATCACGAAGGACGCGAACATCCTCAAAGTTGCCGGTAGCAAACAGAGCGCGAATGGTATTACTGATATCTTCATCATTAACCGTGTCGCCTGTGCGCACCGGCATACTGAGGAGGGCCGCACCAACGGCGACACGCTGAAGGCCTTCGAAATGAATATCTTTCACTACGAACCCTTCAGCACCGTATACGGTGGCGCTGCTAAACAGCAGCGACGCTATGAGCAACTTTTTCATCGCCATCGTTATTATGCGTTCTTCCTAACTAACTCTCATAACCGAGAGAAATCATTGAAAAGTGCAAGCCCCATTAACAGCACCAGCAGAATCGAGCCAATGCGATAACAAAAGTCTTGAACCCGCTCGGATACCGGTCCGCCCTTGATCTTTTCGATCGCAAGGAACAGCAGATGCCCCCCGTCAAGTACGGGCAACGGAAACAGGTTAATTATCCCTAAGTTCACGCTAATAAGCGCAAGAAACGGCAGGTAATAAACAACCCCGAGTTCCGCTGTCATCCCAGCCCCCTTGGCGATAGAGATCGGCCCACTGAGGTTGTTCAGTTTCACATCACCGGTGATCAATTTTCCCAGCATACTGACCGTCAGCTTCATCAGCTGCCACGTTTTGTCCGTGGCTTCGACAATGGCGTTGAACGGCCCATACTGGCGTACAACTTTATACTCATCTGGCAAAGGAATGACTTTCGGCTCAATACCGACAAAACCAATCGCTTTACCATTACCCGGTTTACTCTCCGGGATTAATGTCAAAGACAAGGGACTTCCCTGCCTTTCGATTTCTAACGCTAAGGATTTACCCGGGTTATCCCGGACAAGCATCACAAAGGTCACCCACTGCGTTAAGGGCTGACCATCGACTTTAACGATCCTGTCGCCTGCTTGCAAACCTGCCTTGCTTGCCGCCGAGTTTGGTTGCACATTTTCCAGTACAGGTTCAATTTGCGGCCCACGAGGACGAATCCCCAGCGAAGATACCGGATCTTCTTTATCAGGCTCAAACGCCCAGTGACGTAAATCGAGCTTTACATCCCGCTGTTGGTCGCTGCCAAATGGCGCTACTGTAATGGTGGTGCTTTCATCGCCAATTTTATCGACCAACTGCAAACGCACGGCATCCCAATCAGGCGTTTCGATACCATCTACGGCTTTTAGTTCCGTACCTGGTGCAATTTGTGCTTCCGCAGCTATCGAATTGGCTGCTATTTCGCCAACCACCGGACGTACGCCAGGCACACCAATAATAAAAACCAGCCAGTAGGCAAAGATAGCAAAAATGAAGTTTGCAACCGGACCTGCGGCAATAATCGCCGCTCGTTGGCCGACAGATTTATTATTGAAGGCATGGTGGCGGAGTTCCGGAACGACCGGTTCTGCGCGCTCATCCAGCATTTTGACATAACCGCCCAACGGGATCAGGGCGATAACATATTCGGTGCCGAGCTTATCAGTTCGCCGCCAGAGCGCCTTACCAAACCCTATTGAGAAACGCTCAACGCGAACACCACAACGCCGGGCAACCCAGAAATGACCAAATTCATGCACGGTGATAAGTACACCCAGTGCAACGATGAACGAAGCCAAATCCCAGAGAAAACTCAGCATATTACCTTCCGTTAAAGCGTCCTGAATACCAGTAACAACAAGCAAGCAAAGACCGGTACCGCAGCCGTCAGGCTATCAATACGATCTAAAATACCACCGTGTCCTGGAATTAAATGACCGCTGTCCTTAATTCCTGCTTCACGCTTAAACATACTCTCAGTCAGATCGCCGAGCACTGAGGCTAACGCTGCGACAATAGAGCAAATGAGTAAGGTGACGGGAGCGACGTCGAGATTCGCCCACATGCCATAACCCCATGAGATTACTGCTGCGGTCGCGAGTCCACCTATAAAGCCTTGCCAGGTTTTACCCGGAGAAACCTTCGGTGCCAGCTTATGTTTACCAAACAATTTGCCAAACATATATGCGCCAGAGTCAGCGCCCCATACCAGGATCATGACATAGAGCAGCCATATTGCGCCACTGTAATGATTCTCGTCGTAGTGCCAGGCCCGTAACGCCAGCATGCCCCAGAAGAAGGGAACAATGGTTAGCACGCCAAAAATAAGGCGCAATGTTTTAGAGTTACGCCAGATTGCTGCGGAACCTGGGTAAAACAGCACCAGCAATAGCGCGACAATCCACCAACCCAGCGAAGCCCAAAGTGAGATTTCAACCAGCGGTTGATGAATATTTCGGTGATATTCCGGCAACAGAAAAAGCATCAGCGCCAACAATAACCCGCATAACACCGCCAACCATACTCGCTGCGAACGAGTGGTAAAACCGCTAAGCTGTCCCCATTCCCACGCTGCCAGCATGCAGACCACCAGCGTTACAATGGCGAACCCTACCGGCGGCAACAGAAACAACGCCGCGATGACGACGGGTATTAACACAAAAGCAGATATCAGGCGATACTTCAGCAAAAGCGACCCCCATCAGGCTGTTTCATCACCGGGCTCGGTGCCGCCGAAACGACGCTCTCGATTAGCAAAGGCATTTAACGCCCCTTCAAAGTCTTGTTCATCGAAATCGGGCCAGAGAACATCTGTAAAGTAAAGTTCGGCATAGGCAATTTGCCAAAGCAAAAAGTTACTAATGCGATGCTCCCCCCCAGTCCTAATTACTAAATCTACAGGGGCCAGTTCATGCATACAGACATGCTGGTTTAGCATCTCTTCATCTATCTGATCTGGTTGCAGGTTTCCTTGCTGCACCTTTTCAGCCAGTTGCCTGACTCCCTGGACTATATCCCAACGTCCACCGTAGTTCGCCGCAATATTCAGCGTCAGACCGGTATTCCCGGCTGTTAGCGCTTCAGATTTACGAATACGTTCTTGCAAACGCGAGTTAAAGCGACTGGTATCGCCAATAATACGCAGACGCACGTTATGTCGGTGCAGACTTTTTACTTCGCTATCGAGCGCCCACACAAACAGTTCCATTAACGCACTGACTTCCTGCGCTGGTCGGTTCCAGTTTTCACTACTAAAGGCATACAGCGTTAACGCCTCAATACCGTTGTTGGCCGCAAAAGAGACAGCCCGGCGGACGGATTTTGCCCCGGCTTTATGCCCAAAGGCACGAATCTTCCCTTGCTTTTTTGCCCAGCGACCATTGCCGTCCATAATGATCGCTACATGACGGCAGCCATGCGCTGGCAATTTTTCGCTAAGTGGTTGAGTAGCAGACAACATCACGCGTTTTTTATTCCCTGACAGGGTTTACGGTACTCAGGAATACTGAAGCCTATACAAAAAAAAGCCGTGTAAAACCACGGCATACCTGACCTTATAAAGCCAACTACTTACGATCAGATAGCGCAGACTATATCACTGAAGCCCTACGCTAACAAATAGCGCGACTCTCTGTAGCCGGATTATCCTCAGCTTGCGAGACGCATCACCTCTTTTCTGGCGACTTCACGCGCGTTCGCATCAACAGATAACACATCGTCCACACATTGTGGTTCGCGCATATCCATTTTTTCCAGTACGGATAAATTCAACGCAGCGATATCCGTAAAGCGGATTTGTTGCGCAAGAAAAGCAGCAACGGTGATTTCGTTTGCGGCATTCAATGCTGTCGTCGCTGCCTGGCCTTGTTCGAACGCCTCCATCGCCAGTTTCAGGCATGGATAACGATCATAATCCGGTGCGGCAAATGTCAACGCACTTAGTTTGCAAAAATCGAGCGGCTTCACGCCAGAGTTCACGCGATTCGGCCATGCCATGGTGTGGGCAATTGGCGTACGCATATCCGGTTCACCCAGCTGCGCCAGAACACTGCCGTCCTGGTAGCGTACCATTGAGTGAATCACTGACTGCGGGTGAATCAGCACTTCCATCTGGCTGGCGCTGGCGTTAAACAGCCAACGCGCTTCAATGTATTCCAGACCTTTGTTCATCATGGTAGCCGAATCGACAGAAATTTTACGTCCCATCGACCAGTTCGGATGACGGCAGGCTTGATCGGGCGTCATTGTTGCCAAATCGCGCAATGGCGTCTCACGGAAAGGGCCACCAGACCCGGTAAGTAAAATGGACACCACGCCATTTTGCTCAAGGTCAGCGTATCCCAGATTATGCTGGATAGGTTGCGGTAAACTCTGAAAAATGGCGTTATGTTCGCTATCGACCGGTAACAATTGCGCTTTGCTCTGCTTTACGGCGTCCATAAACAGACGTCCGCAGGTAACCAGTGATTCTTTATTGGCCAGCAAAATGGTTTTACCTGCGCGGATCGCAGCAAGCGTAGGTAACAGCCCAGCAGCGCCAACAATGGCTGCCATCACCTGATCAACATCCTCAAGCGCTGCCATATCGCAAGCGGCTTGTTGCCCACTTAAGACTTCGGTGCGGCTACCCTGTTGCTGTAGCATCGTTTTAAGAAGTTTCGCACTCGCTTCATCGTCCATTACGGCATAGCGGGGAGAGAATTCCAGGCACTGTTCTACCATGCGAGTGACATTTTTGCCTGCCACCAGCGCAACTACGCGGAAGTGTTCGGGATTATGGCGCACCACGTCCAGCGTGCTGCAACCAATCGAGCCGGTCGAGCCCAGAATGGTGAGTTGCTTCATGAAACATCCAGAGTTGAGACAGAATAAAAAGCAAAACGCCGCCAGCCGATCCGCAAGGATCTACTGAGCGGCGTTTTTGTCGTTCAAGAAATCAGAACTGCATCAGTTCTGCTTCTTTGTCTGCCAGCGCCGCTTCAATTTTCTTGATTGCAGCATCAGTCAGTTTCTGTACATCGTCCTGAGAACGGCGATCGTCGTCTTCGCTGATCTCTTTATCTTTCAACAGTGCTTTCACTTTGTCGTTCGCGTCACGACGCACGTTACGTACTGCAACACGCGCTTGTTCTGCTTCACCACGAACGATTTTGGTCAGATCTTTACGACGTTCTTCCGTCAGCGGCGGCAGCGGAACACGGATGTCGCTACCCGCAGAGTTCGGGTTCAGGCCAAGATCGGACGCCATAATCGCTTTTTCAACGGCCGGAGACATTGAACGATCAAACACGTTGATTTTCAGAGTACGGGAATCTTCTACCGTTACGCTTGCCAGCTGACGCAGCGGCGTCGGCGTGCCGTAATATTCCACGACAATGCCATCCAGCAGGCTGGGAGAAGCACGACCCGTGCGTATTTTGCTGATTTGGGTTTTGAACGCTTCTACGCATTTGTCCATGCGTACTTCAGCATCTTTTCTGATATCGCTAATCACGTTACGAATCCTTGAAAACTTGTCTCAGTCAGACCAGACAGTCACACACAGTGGAAGTGTGCTAAGTATAGCCCTGATTAAACATATTACGGGTAAGATCCCCCGCGATACTTACGCGGAATCTTACCCTTATTTATCCATCACGGGAATTATTCCGTGATTAAAGTCCCTTCTTTTTCACCCATTACCACACGGCGCAGCGCACCCGGTTTGTTCATGTTGAAAACACGAATCGGTAATTTATGGTCACGAGCCAGCGTGAAGGCCGCCAGGTCCATGACTTTCAGCTCTTTTTCCAGCACTTCGCTGTAAGTCAGTTGCTCGTACATGGTTGCGGTTGGATCTTTCGCCGGATCAGCGGTAAACACGCCGTCAACTTTGGTTGCTTTCAGCACCACATCGGCTTCAATTTCGATACCACGCAGGCAAGCTGCTGAGTCGGTGGTAAAGAACGGGTTACCTGTACCGGCGGAGAGGATCACCACACGGTTGTTGCGCAACAGGCTGATAGCTTCTGCCCAGCTGTAGCTGTCGCACACGCCATTCAATGGAATAGCGGACATCAGACGAGCGTTCACATAGGCGCGGTGCAGTGCATCACGCATTGCCAGGCCGTTCATTACGGTCGCCAGCATCCCCATGTGGTCGCCCACAACGCGGTTCATACCCGCTTTCGCCAGACCAGCGCCACGGAACAGGTTACCCCCACCAATCACCACACCAACCTGAATACCCAGTTCAACCAGTTCTTTGATTTCCTGAGCCATACGATCCAGTATGCTTGCATCAATACCGAAGCCTTCAGTGCCCTGCAGAGCTTCGCCACTCAACTTAAGCAGAATGCGTTTATAGACGGGTTTTGCATTGGTAGCCATGTTTCTTTCCTGAGACTGTCAACGATTGAAATGAATTAATACTAGCGACATTGTACGTCGCTTTTCAGCGCAGCCCCACAAGGGTTAGCTGAATTTACAAGATGGGCACAAAAAGAAGCCGCCCTCAGGCGGCTCCTTTTTGATAATTAAGACTGCTTGGACATCGCAGCAACTTCTGCTGCAAAGTCAGTCTCAACTTTCTCGATGCCTTCACCCACTTCGAAGCGGATGAAGCCAGTCACTTCAGCGTTATGCTCTTTCAGCAGCTGACCAACAGTTTTGCTTGGTTCCATAACGAACGGCTGACCGGTCAGAGAAACTTCGCCGGTGAATTTCTTCATGCGGCCTTCAACCATTTTCTCTGCGATTTCTTTCGGCTTACCAGACTGCATCGCGATATCCAGCTGTACCTGGTATTCTTTTTCTACCACTTCAGCGGATACGTCTTCTGGTTTGATGAATTCTGGCTTGCTTGCAGCAACGTGCATAGCGATGTGTTTAACCAGCTCTTCGTCAGCGCCTTTAGCAGCAACCAGAACGCCGATACGCGCACCGTGCTGATAAGAACCCAGAACGTCGCCTTCCAGCGCAGCAACGCGGCGAATGTTGATGTTTTCACCAATTTTCGCTACCAGCGCAACACGTTCTTCTTCGAACTGTGCTTTCAGAACTTCAACGTCAGTGATTTTGCCAGCAACAGCTGCGTCCAGAACTTTGTCTGCGAACGCCTGGAAACCAGCGTCTTTTGCAACGAAGTCAGTCTGGCAGTTAACTTCCAGAATGATGCCGTAGTTGCCGTCGATTTTGGTTTTGATCACGCCGTCAGCAGCAACGTTGCCTGCTTTTTTCGCTGCTTTAATAGCACCGGACTTACGCATGTTTTCGATTGCCAGCTCGATGTCGCCGTTAGCTTCAGTCAGTGCTTTTTTGCAATCCATCATGCCTGCGCCAGTACGCTCACGCAGCTCTTTTACCAGGGATGCGGTAATTTCAGCCATTCTAAAATCCTCGGAGATGTGATCTGCCCGGCATTAAACCGCACAGATATAAAAGTGAAAAAGGGGGCCATATGCAGGCCCCCTAACCAAACGTGTACTACCTGGTCTATAAGGGCTCGTACGAGCGTGCCTTATTACTCAGCTTCTACGAAGCTTTCTTCCGCCTGGGAAGCCAGATCCTGAGAACGGCCTTCACGTACGGTTGCAGCAACAGCGCCCAGGTACAGGGTCACAGCACGGATTGCGTCGTCGTTACCCGGGATAACGAAGTCAACACCGTCCGGATCAGAGTTGGTATCAACGATAGCAAATACCGGAATACCCAGGTTGTTTGCTTCTTTGATAGCAATGTGTTCGTGGTCAGCATCGATTACAAACAGAGCGTCCGGCAGACCGCCCATGTCTTTGATACCGCCCAGGCTGTTTTCCAGTTTCTCCAGCTCACGAGTGCGCATCAGCGCTTCTTTCTTGGTCAGCTTGTCGAAAGTACCGTCCTGAGACTGAGTTTCCAGGTCTTTCAGACGTTTGATGGACTGACGAACGGTTTTCCAGTTAGTCAGCATACCGCCCAGCCAGCGATGGTTCACGAAGAACTGGTCGCAGCTCAGAGCAGCGTCTTTCACCGCTTCGCTTGCAGCGCGTTTAGTACCAACGAAAAGGATTTTACCTTTGCGAGAAGCAATCTTGTTCAGTTCAGCCAGAGCTTCGTTGAACATCGGTACAGTTTTCTCAAGGTTGATGATGTGAACTTTGTTACGCGCACCGAAGATGAACGGCTTCATTTTCGGGTTCCAGTAACGGGTCTGGTGACCGAAGTGAACACCAGCCTTGAGCATGTCGCGCATGGAAACAGTTGCCATGATTAAAACCTCTATATAAAAGTTGGGGTTATGCCTCCACGTATCCCATATTACCGACCCCAAAGGGCACCCCGGAATATGTGCCGATACGTGTGTGTTGTTACACAAAGTGAGATTGTCGCTTCCGTCCAGTCTGTGTATACGAAATGGATCGGAAGTCCGGCGCGCTTTATACCACAAATACGTCATGGACACCAATAATTGTTGGCGCTGTGTACAGCATCAGACGTCGAATTTTCTATTATAGAAAACCTTCAGTGGCACGTTTGGCGAAATTCAGAATGATTCTCAATTTGCCCGGGTGTGATACCATTGACGGCACTTACATATATATTGTCGGTATCACCGACGCTGATGGACAGAATTAATGGCTATCTCAATCAAGACCCCAGAAGATATCGAAAAAATGCGCGTCGCTGGCCGACTGGCTGCCGAAGTGCTGGAGATGATCGAACCGTATGTTAAACCGGGCGTCAGCACCGGCGAGCTGGATCGCATCTGTAATGATTACATTGTTAATGAACAACACGCGGTTTCTGCCTGCCTCGGCTATCACGGTTATCCGAAATCCGTTTGCATCTCAATTAATGAAGTGGTGTGCCACGGTATTCCGGACGATGCTAAGCTGCTGAAAGATGGCGATATCGTTAACATTGATGTCACCGTAATCAAAGATGGTTTCCACGGCGATACCTCGAAAATGTTTATCGTCGGTAAGCCGACCATCATGGGCGAACGTCTGTGCCGTATCACGCAAGAAAGCCTGTACCTGGCGCTACGCATGGTAAAACCAGGCATTAATCTGCGCGAAATCGGTGCGGCGATTCAGAAATTTGTCGAAGCAGAAGGCTTCTCCGTCGTTCGTGAATATTGCGGACACGGTATTGGTCGCGGCTTCCATGAAGAACCGCAGGTGCTGCACTATGACTCCCGTGAAACCAACGTCGTACTGAAACCTGGGATGACGTTCACCATCGAGCCAATGGTCAACGCGGGTAAAAAAGAGATCCGCACCATGAAAGATGGCTGGACGGTAAAAACCAAAGATCGCAGCTTGTCTGCACAATATGAGCATACTATTGTGGTGACTGATAACGGCTGCGAAATTCTGACACTACGCAAGGATGACACCATCCCGGCGATAATCTCGCACGACGAATAAAATGAAGCCGGCGAATGCCGGCTTTTTTAATGCGATAATTTAATCTTATGGGTGGCGCACAATGAATACCCTTCCAGAACAGTACGCAAACACCGCTCTCCCCACCCTGCCCGGTCAACCGCAAAATCCATGCGCCTGGCCCCGTGATGAATTAACCGTCGGTGGGATAAAAGCCCATATCGATACTTTCCAGCGTTGGCTGGGTGATGCCTTTGACAATGGGATCTCTGCAGAACAGTTGATTGAGGCGCGCACCGAGTTTATCGACCAGCTCCTGCAACGATTATGGATTGAAGCGGGATTCAGCCAGATTGCCGACCTGGCATTGGTCGCCGTCGGTGGCTACGGTCGTGGCGAGCTGCATCCACTTTCTGACATCGATTTACTGATTTTAAGCCGTAAAAAGCTCCCGGACGATCAGGCGCAAAAAGTGGGCGAGCTGTTAACGCTGCTCTGGGATGTAAAGCTGGAAGTGGGTCATAGCGTGCGCACGCTTGAAGAGTGCATGCTGGAAGGGTTATCGGATTTAACCGTCGCCACCAATTTGATCGAATCCCGCTTATTAATTGGCGATGTTGCGCTATTTCTTGAACTGCAAAAACATATTTTCAGCGAAGGATTCTGGCCTTCCGACAAGTTCTACGCGGCGAAAGTTGAAGAACAGAACCAGCGCCATCAGCGTTACCACGGCACCAGCTACAATCTTGAACCAGACATCAAAAGTAGCCCTGGCGGCTTGCGCGATATCCACACTCTGCAATGGGTGGCCCGCCGTCATTTTGGCGCAACATCGCTGGATGAAATGGTTGGGTTTGGCTTCTTAACCTCAGCGGAGCGGGCGGAATTAAACGAATGTCTGCATATATTGTGGCGTATTCGCTTTGCCCTGCATCTGGTCGTCAGCCGTTACGATAATCGCCTGTTATTCGATCGCCAGCTTAGCGTCGCCCAGCGTCTGAATTACAGTGGCGAAGGTAACGAACCGGTCGAGCGGATGATGAAGGATTACTTCCGCGTGACACGCCGCGTCAGTGAACTCAACCAGATGCTGCTGCAACTGTTCGATGAAGCCATCCTCGCCCTTCCCGCCGACGAAAAACCACGTCCAATCGACGATGAGTTTCAGCTACGCGGTACGCTAATCGACCTGCGTGATGAAACACTATTTATGCGCCAGCCGGAAGCCATCTTGCGTATGTTCTACACCATGGTGCGCAACAGTGCGATCACCGGCATTTACTCCACCACACTGCGCCAGTTACGCCATGCCCGTCGCCATCTGCAACAACCGCTGTGTAATATTCCGGAAGCACGAAAACTGTTTTTGAGCATTCTGCGTCACCCCGGAGCGGTGCGGCGCGGGCTATTGCCAATGCATCGCCATAGCGTGCTCGGCGCGTATATGCCGCAATGGTCGCATATCGTCGGGCAGATGCAGTTTGATCTGTTCCACGCCTACACGGTGGATGAACATACTATCCGCGTGATGCTGAAACTGGAGAGTTTTGCCAGTGAAAAAACGCGCCAGCGCCATCCGTTGTGTGTGGACGTCTGGCCGCGCCTGCCGTCACCTGAGCTGATTTTCATCGCCGCGCTGTTTCACGATATCGCCAAAGGACGCGGCGGCGACCACTCCATTCTCGGTGCTCAGGATGTAGTGCATTTTGCAGAGCTCCACGGGCTGAACTCACGCGAAACACAGCTGGTTGCCTGGCTGGTTCGCCAGCACTTGCTGATGTCGGTGACAGCACAACGCCGCGATATTCAGGACCCTGAAGTCATCAAGCAGTTTGCCGAAGAAGTGCAAACAGAAAACCGACTTCGTTATCTGGTATGCCTGACAGTGGCCGATATATGCGCCACCAACGAAACGCTGTGGAATAGCTGGAAGCAAAGTCTGTTGCGCGAACTCTATTTTGCCACCGAAAAGCAGCTACGACGCGGAATGCAAAACACGCCGGATATGCGCGAACGGGTTCGCCATCACCAACTCCAGGCACTGGCACTACTGCGCATGGATAACATCGACGAAGAGGCGCTGCACCAAATTTGGTCACGCTGTCGTGCTAACTATTTTGTCCGCCATAGCCCAAATCAACTGGCCTGGCATGCCCGCCATTTATTACAGCATGATTTAAGCAAACCGCTGGTATTGCTTAGCCCGCAGGCTACGCGTGGAGGCACCGAGATTTTTATCTGGAGCCCGGACCGCCCCTATCTGTTTGCCGCCGTCTGTGCCGAATTAGACCGCCGCAATTTAAGTGTCCACGACGCACAAATTTTCACCACTCGCGACGGTATGGCGATGGATACCTTCATCGTGCTGGAACCCGATGGTAGCCCGCTATCCGCAGATCGTCATGAGGTTATTCGGTTTGGTCTGGAGCAAGTACTGACACAAAGTAGCTGGCAGCCACCACAGCCGCGTCGTCAACCGGCTAAACTACGTCACTTTACTGTTGAAACCGAAGTGACGTTTTTGCCGACCCATACCGACCGCAAATCGTTCCTTGAGCTTATCGCTCTCGACCAACCAGGACTGCTGGCAAGAGTCGGGAAAATTTTTGCCGATCTGGGAATTTCGCTTCATGGTGCCCGAATTACAACCATTGGCGAGCGAGTAGAAGATTTATTCATAATTGCCACCGCTGACCGGCGTGCACTTAATAACGAGTTGCAGCAGGAAGTGCATCAGCGGTTGACAGAGGCCCTCAATCCAAACGATAAAGGGTGATGTGTTTACTGATATGAAAAGAGTTTAACAATGCAGCAGTTACAGAACATTATTGAAACCGCTTTTGAACGCCGTGCCGAGATCACGCCAGCCAATGCAGACACCGTTACCCGCGAAGCGGTAAATCAGGTGATCGCCCTGCTGGATTCCGGCGCACTGCGTGTAGCGGAAAAAATTGACGGTCAGTGGGTGACGCATCAGTGGTTGAAAAAAGCGGTGCTGCTCTCTTTCCGTATTAATGATAATAAGGTGATCGAAGGGGCAGAAAGCCGCTACTTCGACAAAGTGCCGATGAAATTCGCCGACTACGACGAAGCACGTTTCCAGAAAGAAGGCTTCCGCGTTGTACCACCTGCGGCGGTACGTCAGGGTGCGTTTATTGCCCGTAACACCGTGCTGATGCCGTCTTACGTCAACATCGGCGCATATGTTGATGAAGGCACCATGGTTGATACCTGGGCGACCGTCGGTTCTTGTGCGCAGATTGGTAAAAACGTCCACCTTTCCGGTGGCGTGGGCATCGGCGGTGTGCTGGAACCGCTGCAGGCTAACCCAACCATTATTGAAGATAACTGCTTCATCGGCGCGCGCTCTGAAGTGGTTGAAGGGGTGATTGTCGAAGAAGGTTCCGTCATTTCCATGGGCGTATACATTGGTCAGAGCACCCGTATTTACGACCGTGAAACCGGCGAAATCCACTACGGTCGCGTTCCGGCGGGGTCTGTGGTTGTTTCAGGTAATCTGCCGTCGAAAGATGGCAAATACAGCCTCTACTGTGCGGTTATCGTTAAGAAAGTTGACGCGAAAACTCGCGGCAAAGTCGGCATTAACGAACTGCTGCGTACCATCGACTAAAAGTATGCACACGGGCAGCACGACGCTGCCCGATTGATTTCTGGTTCAGAATAATTCGTCCTACTCATTCTTCCTCCCCCTTTTTTAAATACTTTTTCATCTTGTTTCGGACTGTCATGTAATTCGCAAAACGAAGATAAATGTGCTAATCCATCCCATGGAATATCGCCACAATAAAGCAGGTAATTTTTTGATTTTTACGCCATGATAGAAGTCTGGAAGAAAAAGGCTTTCTGCGATCACAGTCGAGCCGGGCGGGCCAGGCCAAATGCTAAAATAAGCACAATTTACTGACTCATTTTGAGGTAACGCTATGTACGACAATCTGAAAAGTCTGGGTATTACCAATCCTGAAGAAATTGATCGTTACAGCCTCCGGCAGGAAGCCAACAACGATATTCTGAAAATCTATTTCCAGAAAGACAAAGGCGAGTTTTTCGCCAAGAGCGTTAAGTTTAAATATCCGCGTCAGCGTAAAACGGTCGTCGCTGATGGTGTGGGTCAGGGTTATAAAGAAGTCCAGGAAATCAGCCCGAATCTACGGTATATCATTGATGAGCTTGATCAAATCTGCCAGCGTGACCGCAGCGAAGTTGATCTTAAGCGTAAGATCCTCGACGACTTACGTCACCTGGAGTCAGTCGTAACCAATAAGATCAGCGAGATTGAAGCCGATCTGGAAAAACTAACGCGTAAATAATCCCGAATTGACGGTTAATTCGGGCATTCCCCTCTCCCCTTCGGGCTGAGGGGAATGAGCCAGCGCCGCCTCAACCTTAACGCATAACCTACCGCTCTTCATCCAGTTGTAACGCCACATACAGCAGCAACCTGTCATCAAAATTGCCCAAATCAAGCCCGGTCAGTTCCGATATACGATTAAGCCGATACTCCAGGGTATTACGATGAATAAACAACGCCTTTGACGTTGCCAGCGGTTGCACATTGTGACGAAACCACGCCGCCAGCGTTCGTCGCAGCAAGCCGTTATTGTCCATCGCTTTCAGCCGCGCCAGCGGTCGCGCCAGTTCGTTGGCCTGCCAGTCGCCACGCAAACTGTCGAGTAACACAGGTAACATCAGATCCTGATAAAAATAGCAGCGACTTTCTGGCATCCGCTGTTTACCCACCACCATCGTCGTTTTCGCCGTACGATAGGATCGGGCAATACTGCCAGGACCGGTAAAATAGTTGCCCAGTGAAACGCGAAAACGCAGCTGGCCGTACTCTTTCATGCGGGTAATCAGTTGTTCAACTCGCTTACGATGATCTTCTGCATCCCAGCGCCCAAAAGAGTTCAACGCCGGTTTCAACACCACCATTTCGGTCAGCGAGACAATTGCCACCAGATTATTACGCTCGGGCGTAGTCAGCGCGTTTTGCAGTTGTTGTAACTCCGCCATTGCGCTGTCCACGCCAAGCTGACCGCTGTCGACCTCAACAATAGCCACCACTCGCGGTTGATTGAGATCGATCCCCAGCCGTTGCGCCCATTCAGTAAGTGCGGGAGTATTCTCCTCTGCCTGAATCAGGTTCATCACCAGTTCCTCCCGCAAACGGCTATCCTGCGCCAACAAGTGCATCAACCGCGACTGTTCCAGCATCATTTCAGCCGTCATGCAGACCAGTTCGCCATATTTACGCAGATTCTCTGGTTCACCTGTCAGGCCAATTACGCCGACAATTTCACCTTCCAGCCGTAACGGTAGATTAATCCCTTGCCGCACACCGTGCAGATGACGTGCCACCGCGTCATCGATATCGACGACTCGTCCCTGTGAAAGTACCAGCAATGCACCTTCGTGCAATTCACCAATACGCTCACGATCGCCGCTGCCGATAATTCGCCCGCGGGCATCCATTACGTTGATATTGGTATCGATGATGCGCATGGTACGTGCCACGATATCCTGCGCCATTTTGGTATCAAGATGCCAGCCAGCCATAAGTCCTCCGTTATGCACGGCTTAGCATAAGGAAGTACGTAACGTACGGCATTGTGCAAATGCCTAAAGGATGATGAAGATGTATGGAGTTGTGGTGAAGTTCACAGATTGTAAGGAGAACCCCTTCCCGTTTTCAGGAAGGGGTTGAGGGAGATTACTGCATTAACAGGTAGATGGTGCTGTCGCCGCGCTGAATGTTCAGTGCCAGCACAGACGGTTTGCTGTCGAGAACTTTACGCAGTTCAGCGATGTTTTTCACTGCCTGCTGGTTCGCGCCAATAATCACATCACCTTTCTTCAGGCCGATCTGCGCAGCCGGAGTGCCCGTTTTCACGTTGTTCACTACCACGCCCTGATCTTTGCCTTTGTTGCTCATCTCAGCGCCTTCAATGCCGTTGAAGATGGAGCTGGAATCAACCTGATTCTGGCTGCTCTGCTGCAGTTCCAGGTTCACGTTAACCTGCTTACCGTCGCGCAGTAAGCCCAGGGTCAGTTTGCTGCCCACCGGCATAGTACCCACCTGAGCACGCAGGGCGGCAAAGCTGCTGATCGGCTTACCGTTCAGTGAGGTGATCACATCACCCGCTTTAATGCCCGCTTTTGCAGCGGAGGAATTAGGCAGAACCTGGCTTACGAAAGCACCGCGCTGGGCGTCAACTTTCATCGCTTTCGCCAGTTCGGAGTTCAGCTCAGTCCCCATAATACCCAGCTCACCGCGTTTCACCTGGCCGTATTCCACCATCTGCGAGGTCAGGTTTTTCACCATGTTACTCGGGATAGCAAAACCGATACCGATGTTACCGCCGTCCGGTGCTAGGATCGCGGTGTTGATACCGATCAGTTCGCCGTTCAGGTTAACCAGCGCACCACCGGAGTTACCACGGTTGATCGCTGCATCGGTCTGGATGAAGTTTTCGTAGTTTTCGGCATTCAGGCCGCTACGCCCCAGCGCAGAGACAATCCCGGAAGTTACCGTCTCGCCCAAACCAAACGGGTTACCAATCGCTACGGTGTAATCACCCACGCGCAGTGCATCAGAATCCGCCATCTTAATTGCGGTCAGGTTTTTCGGGTTCTGGATTTGGATCAGCGCGATATCAGAGCGCGGATCTTTGCCAACCATCTTCGCGTCGAACTTACGGCCATCGCTCAGTTGAACTTTAATGACCGTCGCGTTATCAACAACGTGGTTGTTGGTGACGACATAGCCTTTATCGGCATCAATGATGACGCCGGAACCCAGCGCCATGAATTTCTGTTGCTGGCCGCCACCATTACCGCCCTGGCCACCCTGGCAGAACGGAGAGCTCTGGAACGGAGAACCTTCCTGGCAGAACGGAGAATCATCACCGAAGAACTGCTGGAAATTACGCGGCATACGCGGCGTATTAACGGTTGTGCTACCTTCTACGTTAATGCTGACCACTGAAGGCATCACCTTTTCGAGCATCGGTGCAAGGCTTGGCATCTGCTGGGCTGTCGTTGCTGAAGAAGTCTCAGCCGCCGTTGCAGAGAGCGGAGATAACGCCAAACCTAAACTCAGAGCCAGTGCACTCAGTGCTAATGTGGTTTTTTTCATGTATTTCAGTCTCGATTAACAGATAACGCAAAATTGCTGTGTTCTTCAGATTCGTTTTATAGCGCGAAGTTCCGAACTAAAGTTTCTGCAAAAGGTAAAAATTTATTGTTCGTCTTTACAAAAGCCTGGTTATTGTTCTACGGCCATCAGACGTCGGTATTCATCCCACGCATAGAGGTCGGTCATACCGCTGATATAATCCTGCAGCAGGCGGCAACGGTAATAATATTCCCATAGCGGAAACTCAGGAGAATCTGACGGTAATTTACTGACAGCCTCGACATAGGCCAGCCGATGGCGCGTCGAGAGTTTGTGGAATAAGCGCGTTTCAATAGGGAAACGTTTCACCCGTTCTTTTTCTACCAGTTCAGTAAAGTCGGATAACGACAGGCTTAATAAAGGACGATAAATCTCTAATAATCCGCTAATGACCCGATAGCCCTGCAATTCAAGCTGCTCGACATCTGGATGGCTAAACACATGTTTTACCGCGACATTTTTATATAGCTTAAGAAGATCGCTGCATTCGCTGGCATCTTCCAATAATGCATGATTAAACGTTCCGGCGAAAATCGCAGGCAGATTATCAATAAATCGTTGTGCCGCATAGGGTACCAGTTTATTTAGGGTGTTTACCCGTAAATACATAAAAAACTGATCTTCCGTACTGCGGCTTAAACTATTTGAGCGTGATTTTTCCCAGGCATTTTCAACCACCAGCGAAAAGAGCGAACCTTTCTCATGCTGGCCCCACGCTTCGTGCAAATGATGATAAAGCTGCTCAACGGTAAATATTCTTTTCTCTACCGCATCTTCAAGGTCTGCCACACAATAGGAGATGTCGTCGGCAGCTTCCATAATCCACGTTAATGGAAAACGACTGTAAAGCGCCAAATTAAGTTCTTTACGCAACCGGGCAATATAGGCTTCTTCAGAAAGATAATAACCCGGCTTTTTCATTAAATAGTGATGTGTCTCAGGCGTTTCGCCACGCCACCACGTCGGACGGGTATATTTTAAAATACCGCCAACCTGTGCCCAGGTGAGATTCATCCGCATCAATGTATGCACCAGACGAATGCCTTGTGCATTCCCCTCAAAATGACATAAGTCCTGACGAATCTTGCGCCGCAGCTCGTTAAGCGGTTCTTCCCCGTCCCGTAAACGTAGTGCCGCCACGCTGCAGCGATCATCAGTCAGAGGCTGGCTTTCGGCATCTTCCGGGTGCAAACGTTGGCGAAACCAGTCATTTATCGCTGCTTCGCCAAAATGACCAAACGGCGGATTGCCGATATCGTGCATCAGGCATGACATCTCAACAATGCTTTCAAAAGGTCCGGTCAGTTCATCCAGGCCGTATGCTTCCAGCAATTTAAGCTCTTTCAGACGGCTTAAAATTTCTTTGGCGATGTAGCGCCCCACCTGCTGGACTTCCATCGAGTGGGTAAGACGCGTGCGCACGGCGGCATTGCGCTCCAGTGGAAAAACCTGGGTCTTTTGTTGCAGACGACGAATTGCCGGAGAGTTGATGATACGCCCGCGATCGCTCTCGAAGATCCGCAGGATCTCATGTTCGGTTTTAACGCCCTGCGGTGAACGGTAACGACGATGCCAGTTTATTTTTTTTCGGAAATCAATCTGTGCCATGTCCTCTCCCGCGTGAGAAATACGCTTCCCCGTAAGCGCATGGTAAACTATGCCTTCAAATCGGGCTTATCGCGAGTAAATCTATGAAAATCGGCATCATTGGTGCAATGGAAGAAGAAGTTACGCTGCTGCGTGACAAAATCGAAAACCGTCAAACTATCAGTCTCGGCGGTTGCGAAATCTATACCGGCCAACTGAATGGAACCGAGGTTGCGCTTCTGAAATCGGGCATCGGTAAAGTCGCTGCGGCGCTGGGTGCCACTTTGCTGTTGGAACACTGCAAGCCAGATGTGATTATTAACACCGGTTCTGCCGGTGGCCTGGCACCAACGTTGAAAGTGGGCGATATCGTTGTCTCGGACGAAGCACGTTATCACGACGCGGATGTCACGGCATTTGGTTATGAATACGGTCAGTTACCAGGCTGTCCGGCAGGCTTTAAAGCTGACGATAAACTGATCGCTGCCGCTGAGGCCTGCATTGCCGAACTGAATCTTAACGCTATACGTGGCCTGATTGTTAGCGGCGACGCTTTCATCAACGGTTCTGTTGGTCTGGCGAAAATCCGCCACAACTTCCCACAGGCCATTGCTGTAGAGATGGAAGCGACGGCAATCGCCCATGTCTGCCACAATTTCAACGTCCCGTTTGTTGTCGTACGCGCCATCTCCGACGTGGCCGATCAACAGTCTCATCTTAGCTTCGATGAGTTCCTGGCTGTTGCCGCTAAACAGTCCAGCCTGATGGTTGAGTCACTGGTGCAGAAACTGGCACATGGCTAAGTCACTGTTCAGGGCGCTGGTCGCCCTGTCTTTTCTCGCGCCACTGTGGCTCAACGCGGCACCGCGCGTCATCACGCTTTCTCCCGCCAACACTGAACTTGCCTTTGCCGCCGGGATCACGCCGGTTGGGGTCAGCAGCTATTCCGACTATCCTCCACAAGCGCAAAAGATTGAGCAGGTTTCCACCTGGCAGGGGATGAATCTGGAACGCATTGTCGCGCTGAAACCCGATCTGGTGATTGCCTGGCGTGGAGGTAATGCCGAGCGGCAGGTTGACCAGCTGGCTTCGCTGGGAATAAAAGTGATGTGGGTCGATGCGACAAGCATTGAACAAATTGCCAATGCGTTACGTCAACTGGCCCCCTGGAGTCCGCAACCGGATAAGGCTGAACAAGCCGCGCAATCCCTGCTGGATCAGTACGCGCAATTGAAAGCGCAATATACTGATAAACCTAAAAAACGTGTTTTTCTGCAATTCGGCATTAATCCGCCATTTACCAGTGGAAAAGAGTCGATTCAAAACCAGGTACTCGAAGTTTGTGGCGGAGAAAACATCTTTAAAGACAGCCGGGTTCCCTGGCCGCAAGTTAGCCGCGAACAGGTGTTAGCACGCTCGCCACAGGCGATTGTCATTACAGGCGGACCGGACCAAATTCCTAAAATCAAACAATACTGGGGTGAACAGCTCAAAATTCCCGTTATTCCTCTCACGAGTGACTGGTTTGAACGTGCAAGCCCACGTATTATCCTCGCTGCACAACAGCTCTGTAATGCGCTTTCACAGGTAGATTAGCGCCTGACCTTTTTAGGTGCTCAGTGGGGATTGAACAATGCTCGTCTATTGGCTGGATATAGTCGGCACAGCGGTATTTGCCATCTCCGGCGTTTTGTTAGCCGGAAAATTGCGTATGGACCCTTTTGGTGTTCTGGTATTGGGCGTGGTTACCGCAGTAGGCGGCGGAACAATTCGCGACATGGCGCTGGATCACGGCCCGGTATTTTGGGTGAAAGATCCCACCGATCTGGTCGTTGCAATGGTAACCAGCATGCTGACCATCGTGCTGGTTCGCCAGCCAAGACGCTTACCAAAATGGATGTTGCCGGTGCTGGACGCCGTTGGTCTGGCGGTGTTTGTCGGCATTGGCGTGAATAAAGCCTTTAATGCGGAAGCCGGTCCGTTAATCGCGGTTTGTATGGGCGTCATTACTGGCGTTGGCGGCGGGATCATTCGTGATGTTCTGGCCCGCGAAATCCCCATGATTTTACGTACAGAAATCTACGCAACTGCCTGTATTATCGGCGGTATTGTCCACGCTACGGCTTATTACACATTTTCCGTACCACTGGAAACAGCCAGTATGATGGGCATGGTCGTGACGCTATTGATTCGGCTGGCGGCTATTCGTTGGCATCTTAAGCTACCGACGTTTGCGCTGGATGAGAATGGGCGTTGAAGAGAGAAGATGTGCCGGATAGTTTATCCGGCACATGAACAACAGATTAGATACTAAAGGAAGAACCGCAACCGCAGGTGCTTTTCGCGTTCGGGTTGGTCACGATGAAACGAGAACCTTCCAGTCCTTCGGTATAGTCAACGGAACCGCCGACCAGATATTGCAGGCTCATCGGATCAACCACCAAGCCAACGCCCTGTTTTTCGATGGTCATATCGCCTTCGTTCACCTGATCATCAAAGGTGAAACCATACTGGAAGCCGCTGCAACCGCCACCGGTGATATACACGCGTAATTTCAGATTCGGGTTATCTTCGTCAGCGATCAGGCTTTTAACTTTGTTGGCTGCTGCGTCGGTAAACTCCAGCGGCAGTGCTACGTCATCACTCATATTTTGCTCCAAACGACATCGGCAATTGGGCAAATTCTAACCCAATAATAATCGCCATTATCTAATACCCTGGTATTTCGTTCAAGTATTCTCGCTGGCTGATGCGGCCTTGCTTCGCGCCAGTTGCTCAGCTTCCTGTTTTGCCAGCGTGCGCGCAAGAATCGCCGAGTATAGCGGTTTCCCGCCGGTAAATTGCGCTAATAGTGTTGCGCCAAGACCGGTAATAATCATTGGCAAAATGAGCTGGTAGTTATCGGTCATCTCCAGAACCAGAATGATCCCCGTTAACGGCGCGCGAATAGATGCCGCCAGTAACGCCCCCATTCCGGCAATAGCAAACGTCCCCGCCTCAAGGTGATATTGCGGAAACAGCTCAACGACAACCATTCCGAAAGCGGTTCCCAGCACAGTACCCAGCGCCAGCATCGGGGCAAAAATACCGCCCGGCGCGCCGGAAGAGAAGCAGAGTAAGGTGGTAATGACCCGCGCGACGAAGATAAACACCAGCATTCCCATGCTGAAATTCCCCGCGGTAGCGATAGGAATCAGGTTAAAACCGCCGCCCGACGTTGCTGGTGCCACAAACCCCAGCAATCCACACAGACCGCCAATCGCACCGCCCATCAGCACCCATTTGGTAATATTGCCGCCGTGCACACGGTGCAGCAAATCCTGCATCCCCAGCACCCATTTATTAAAAATAGGGCCGAAAATGCCAAAAATAATACCGAGGATCAGATAAAGCCACAGCGTATTAAGCGGCGCGTCAGAAAGTTTACCGACGTCAATCAACGCAACTTCATGATTAAAAATCCGGTACATAATGGTCGACATAATGACGCCAATAAATACCGCTTTAATCGAAATTAACGTATAGCGAAACTGCGGACGCATCTCTTCGATAATAAACAAAATACCCGCCAGCGGCGCGTTAAAGGCCGCCGCCAGACCCGCCGCCGCACCGGTTGCCAACAGCGTATGGCGAGCTTCATCACCTTTCAGGCGGAAAATATCAAGCACCATGCGACCGATATTGCCGCCGATCTGCACGGTTGGTCCTTCGCGCCCTAGCACCATGCCTCCGCCGAGTGTCCCCAGCCCGCCAAAGAATTTCACCGGCAATACACGCCACCAGCGAACAGGACGTTGATCTTCCAGCGCCCCTTCAATTTCCGGGATCCCCGATCCCCCTGCTTCGGGCGCGTATTTGCGCACCAAAAAGTAGCCGAACATCGCCAGCACCGCCGAACAGAGAAAAGCGACGGTTAACAGTAGCGGATAATTATCAGCAGTATGTACCAGCGCCCCCATACGTTGGTTCTGCAACCAGGCGACACCTTTGTCAAAAGCAACCGCAGCCAGCCCGACAAGCGTGCCGACGACTGCCGCCATAAACAAAATGGCTAACGGGGTTTTATCGCGCTCAAGAAGTTGGCGAATCAGTTGTCTGCGTCGCAGGCGCGCGGCCTGCGGTGTTTCTAAAGAGGGAGTATCAGTTTTCATCCAATGATCACTTATTGGTCATACAAATAAGATGACGGCATTTTACTCGCACGTTCCATGAAAATCCTTTGCAAAGCGTAATGTTTCAAATGCACAAAACTTTTATACTCTAAGAAATCAGGATTGCACCAGTACAAGCAGCCTGATGTTTGACGAGTATTTAACTTGTTATGAATAACATAGAATAGCAGCCATTCACTTTTTCTACGAATCAGGAACCCTCCATGAGTAAGTCTGAAAATCTTTACAGCGCAGCGCGCGAGCTGATCCCTGGCGGTGTGAACTCCCCTGTTCGCGCCTTTACTGGCGTGGGCGGCACTCCACTGTTTATCGAAAAAGCGGACGGCGCTTATCTGTACGATGTTGATGGCAAAGCCTATATCGATTATGTCGGTTCCTGGGGGCCGATGGTGCTGGGCCATAACCATCCGGCGATCCGCAATGCCGTGATTGAAGCCGCCGAGCGTGGTTTAAGCTTTGGTGCACCAACCGAAATGGAAGTGAAAATGGCGCAACTGGTGACCGAACTGGTCCCGACCATGGATATGGTGCGCATGGTGAACTCCGGCACCGAGGCGACGATGAGCGCCATCCGTCTGGCCCGTGGTTTTACCGGTCGCGACAAAATCATTAAATTTGAAGGGTGTTACCACGGTCACGCTGACTGCCTGCTGGTGAAAGCCGGTTCTGGCGCACTCACGTTAGGCCAGCCAAACTCGCCGGGCGTTCCGGCAGATTTCGCCAAACATACCTTAACCTGTACTTATAACGATCTGGCTTCTGTACGCGCCGCGTTTGAGCAATACCCGCAAGAGATTGCCTGTATTATCATCGAGCCGGTGGCAGGCAATATGAACTGTGTTCCACCGCTGCCAGACTTCCTGCCAGGTCTGCGTGCGCTGTGCGACGAATTTGGCGCATTGCTGATCATCGATGAAGTAATGACCGGCTTCCGCGTGGCACTGGCTGGCGCACAGGATTATTACGGTGTGGAACCGGATCTCACCTGCCTGGGCAAAATCATCGGCGGTGGAATGCCGGTAGGCGCATTCGGTGGTCGTCGTGATGTAATGGATGCGCTGGCCCCGACGGGTCCGGTCTATCAGGCGGGTACGCTTTCCGGTAACCCAATTGCGATGGCAGCCGGTTTCGCCTGTCTGAATGAAGTCGCGCAACCGGGCGTTCACGAAACGTTGGATGAGCTGACAACACGTCTGGCAGAAGGTCTGCTGGAAGCGGCAGAAGAAGCCGGAATTCCGCTGGTCGTTAACCACGTTGGCGGCATGTTCGGTATTTTCTTTACCGACGCCGAGTCCGTGACGTGCTATCAGGATGTGATGGCCTGTGACGTGGAACGCTTTAAGCGTTTCTTCCATATGATGCTGGACGAAGGTGTTTACCTGGCACCGTCAGCGTTTGAAGCGGGCTTTATGTCCGTGGCGCACAGCATGGAAGATATCAATAACACCATCGATGCTGCACGTCGGGTGTTTGCGAAGTTGTGATCCAGCATGGTTTGTCGGATGCGGCGTGAACGCCTTATCCGACCTACGATTCGGGGCCGTTTGTAGGCCCGATAAGACGCGCCAGCGTCGCATCGGGCATCCGTTGTCGCGTAAACGCTTTATCCGTCCAGGCGTACAGGGCCGTTATATGGAAAAATTAACGGCTCTGCTTTCTCAGCAAATAGATAAAATATGGCGCGCCGATAAAGGTCGACAGCAGCCCCGCTGGGATCTGGAATGGAAACAGCACCATCCGCCCACACCAGTCAGCGAATACCAGCAGTAAACCACCCACCAGCGCCGAAATTACGATGTGTGGCATCGTCCGTCGAAAGCCCATCATCCGCGCAATATGCGGTGCCATTAAACCAACAAAACTCAACGGTCCAATGGTCATCGTCGCGGTCGCCGTCAGGCAAGCCGCTAACAGCAGCAGCGCAATTCGCGTCGGCGTTAACGCCACCCCCACGGCCCGCGCGGTATCACCACCCAGCGGTAAAATGGTCAGCCAGCGGCGGCACAGCGGGGTAATCGCCAGCAAAATCACCATCACAATTCCGGTGCGCCAGACCTGCGCATCGGTGGCGTTGTAGGTCGAACCGGAAATCCAGGTCAGCACTTGCGCCATTCGCGGGTCACCACTTGCCTGCAACATCATCAAAAGCATGGTGAACGCGGTGCTTAACGCCATCCCCGCCAGTAACATGCGGTGTGGGGAAAATCCACCGCGGCCGGCGGCGATCATAATGATCAACAGCGTCACCGCCGCGCCGAGACTGCCTGCAGGTAACAGCCAGCCAAAGGCATTACCCGGCACCAGAAACAGCATCAACACCACGCCAAACGCTGCGCCAGAGCTAATCCCCAGCACTTCCGGGCTTGCCATCGGGTTTCCGGTCAGCCGCTGAATAATACAGCCCGCCACCGCCAGCATGACGCCCGCAAACAGCGCCGCCATAATTCGCGGCCAGCGCCAGGGCATCAAATCCTCAAGCAACGCCCCGCTCGCCCACGTCCAGCCGTGCGCATCACGACCAAACGACAGCGCCACCACCACAGCCATCAACAGCAGCACGCCGCCCGCGAGGGCAAACGCCAGCACATGTTGGCGTTCAGCCGCGACACGATCGTTGACCTTCATATCCGGCGCGCTAATGCTGCGTAAACGCGGCAACAGCCACAGTAGCAGCGGCGCACCGATCAACGCAGTGACCGAACCGGTGGACACTTCCATCCACACGCGAGTCAGCCAGAGGATGATTTGATCGGAAAGCCAGAGGATCAGCGCCCCAATCAACGACGCCAGCATCAGTCGTGGCAGCAGACGCCGCGCCCCCAGCATTTTTGCCAGCAGCGGCGCGAACAACCCGATAAAGCCGATAATCCCCACAGCGTTCACCAGCAGCGCACTGATGACAATCGCCAGCGACAGCGCTGCCAGACGCGCGAGCGACAAGGCCAGCCCGAGATTGCGCGCCACGCCATCATCAAGCCCCATCAGGGTTAACGGGCGAAGTAGCAATAACGTCAACATCACGCCGCCCAGCAACTGCGGCCATAAACGCTCAACGCCGCCCCAGTCGGTTTGCGTCAGCGTTCCGGTGCTCCACAGGAACATGCTTTGCAGCTGGTCATGATGGAAGATAACCAGTAGCTGATTAATTGCCCCGCAATAAAGGCTCACCACCAGCCCCGCGAGAATAAGCGTAACCGGCGAAAGCCGTTTCCCCCACGCGACGCCAAAGACGATTAAGCCAACGACACAAGCGCCCACCAGTGCGGCAAACTGGCTCGCCATCGCACCAGGGATCGCCCAAAGTGTGGTGACGGTAATTCCCAGTTGCGCGCCTGTAGCAACGCCAAGTGTCGTCGGTTCCGCCAGCGGATTACGCAGCACTTGCTGAAACAGCACGCCCACCAGCCCCAGGCCTGCGCCCACCAGCAGCGAAATCGCCAGACGCGGCAACAAGCTGTAGTGAAAAATCATCTGCTCGATGACGTCAATATCCGGCGACCAGGCGGCCTGCGCCCACTGACTGCGCGGCAGCGCCTGTGAGAAGTTCATCCAGGTTAGCGCCGTAGCGACAATCACTAACAGCGCCAGCAATAACGCCGGGAAAAGCGCAATTCGTTTACTCACGCTTTACCTCCGATGGCGTTATCCAGAACACGCACAAAGTGCATTGCCGAAAGCGTCGCACCATAAAACCAGACTGCAGGTACGCGCTGAAAGCGTCCGGCGCGGACAAACGGCATGGCCTGCCACAGCGGGGTTGCCATTAGCGCATCCATGTCTTTGCTGTTGTCGTGATCAAAACAGAGCACATCAACGTCTTTATACGCCGCCAGACGATCGATACTGACGGCGGTACTGCCCCAGAAGTTGGTTTCCCCTTGCCAGGCATTTGGGATGCCGTACTCATCGAGAATTTCCTGGAACAAGCTGTTTGGACCGAAGACCAACATATGGCGCGGATCGATAAGCGTCGTCAGCAGTAACGGACGCGCACCACGCTTCACAAAGCGGGGTTTCATGCTGCGGATAAAGTCTTCATATTGCGCTAAATGCGTTTCTGCTGCGCTTTGCAGGTTAAGTAAATCCGCCATTTCCGTCAGCGATTTACGCGCCATCGCCAGCGGCTGTTTGCCGTCGCTGAAGTTAAATCCACGCCCCGGCGCAATACGAGCCAGCATTTCTGGTGAAGGGCCATATCCTGCCGACCAGACCATAAACGACGGTTTCATTTCGGTCAGCAGTTCAAGGTTAGGTTCTGTACGCAAACCGACGTCAATCACTGAGTCCGGCAATGGTGGTTCGCTGACCCACAGGCGATAGTTGATGGTATCCGCCACGCCGTAAGGCACGATGCCGAGCGCCAGCAGTAATTCCACCGGCAACCACTCCAGCGCCACAATACGATTGGGGTCAATAGCCGCCGCGTGGGCGGTATTCATCTGCCATAACAACGGAGAAAGCGCCATCGCCGTTAACAGTCGACGGCGCGAAATAAGAGGTAAGCCGCTCATCAATAAACAAAACTCACAGGTGCAGCACCCGCCGGATGCGGCAAAATACCCATCGGGATGCCATAAATCATTTCGAGGGTTTCGCCGCGCATAATTTCCGCAGGCGTTCCCTGAGCAATCATTTCACCACCGCGCAGGGCGACCAGATAATCACAGTAGCGTGCCGCCATATTGATATCGTGCAGCACGGCAATGACCGTCAGGCCACGTTCCTGACTTAAACGGTGCACCAGCGCCAGCACATCAACCTGGTGGGCGATATCCAGCGCCGAAGTCGGTTCGTCGAGCAACAGACAACGGCTATCCTGCGCCACCAGCATGGCGATCCACGCCCGCTGACGTTCGCCGCCAGAGAGACTATCGACCAGCCGATGCGCCAGCGGTTTTAAGCCAACCAGCGAGATAGCTTCCTCGACCTTTTCGCGATCTGCCGCACCAAAGCGCCCCAGCGCGCCATGCCACGGGTAACGACCAATCGCCACCAGTTCACGCACGGTCATCCCTTCTGCCGGAGGAAGCTGCTGCGGCAAATAAGCCACTTTGCGGGCAAACGCTTTGCTGCTCCAGCTTTCCAGCGGCTGGGCATCAAGAAGAATCTCCCCTTCTGACGGAGGCTGATGACGGCCAAGCATTTTGAGCAGAGTGGATTTACCAGAACCGTTGTGACCAATCAGACCGGTCACTTTCCCGGCAGGAAAGGTTAACGACAGCGGATGCAAAAGCGTGCGCCCGGGCACACGAAAGGAGATATTACGCAGTGCAAAAGTGGTATCGGAATGATTCGTGTATTCCTGCATAACAGCCAACTTGTGAAATGGGCACGGAAATCCGTGCCCCAAAAGAGAAATTAGAAACGGAAGGTTGCGGTTGCAACGACCTGACGTTCTGCGCCCCAGAAGCAGCCATAAGTGTTAAAGCAGCTGGCGACGTATTCACGATCGAACAGGTTGTTAACATGCAGCGCCACGTTGGAGCCCGCCATGCCGACTCGCGCCAGATCATAACGCACTAACGCATCCACGACCGTATAACTTCCCACTTTAAAGGAGTTAGCCGGATCACCATAGCTGGAGCCAGTATAACGACCACCGGTGCCCAGCGTCAGACCTGAAAGCGGACCGTCAAAGAAGGTATAGTCAGCCCACAGCGAAGCCATGTGTTTTGGCACCTGTGCAGGCGTATTGCCTTTATAGGTAGTATCGGTGGTGTATTCCGCATCGGTGTAAGTATAAGAACCGACTACGTTAACACTCGCCGACAGCGCCGCTTTCGCTTCGATTTCTACGCCACGTGCGCGGATCTCGCCACCTTCAACCGAGAAGAAGGAACCCTCAGGGTCCGCCATCAGGTTGTTGGTTTTAGTGAGATTATACACGGCACCAGTAACTACAATCGGACGATCTTCCGGTACATATTTCACGCCGACTTCATACTGCTTACCTTTAGACGGTGCGAAAATATTACCATCCTTCCCAACTTGCGAAGAAGGTTCAAACGATTCGCTATAGCTGAAGTAAGGTGTTACACCATTATCAAACAGGTAGTTAACACCACCACGCCAGGTAAACTGTTTGTCATCACGTTTATCGGTCGTCCCGGCAACGCGGTTAAGAGATTCTTGATCTGCCCAGTCATAACGACCGCCCAGGGTGACCAGCACTTTATCCCACTGCGCCTGATCCTGAACATAAACGCCCGTTTGTTTCTGCTTATTCAGAATGCGGTAAGGGCCGGAGTTTGCCGGATCTTTGGCATTGAAGTCGAAATCGGTATTCACCGGATTGTACAGATCGAGCAGCGGTACGGAGTCGTCGTAACCAAACCAGGCGTTGATGTCATTACGCATACGCATAAAGTCGACACCGGTCAGCAGGGTGTGGTCGATATCGCCAGTGGCAAACTTGCTCTGCAACTGGGTATCAACGGAGAAGTTTTGCAGCTTCTCATCATCAACGACGTATTTACGTGCCAGATAATGGCCTTTATCCGCTGGCGCTAATGCCGCACACTGTTTGCTGTAAGCATTCGCCGGATCGGAGCAGACGCCGTAACCATAAACGCTGTTTTGCGAGGTTTTGTTTTCAGCAAAGCGCAGGTTCTGACGCACAGTAAAGGTGTCGTTAAATTCGTGATCGAAGCTGTAGCCCACCATCTTCTCATTACGAGAATAGGTGTTGTTCTTCGCCCCTTCGTTAAAGTCTGTCGGCAGACGCTTACCGTTCGGCAGCGGCTCAACGGTTCCCTCTTTCGGCAACCAGCCGTAATAACCCGTTTCCGGCTCGTTCTGGAAGTAAGAGAGGAAGGTGAAATTGGTTTTATCATCCGGACGCCAGGTGAACGCCGGTGCAATAGCATAACGCTGCTCTTCTGACCCTTTCTGCTGGGCATTGGCAGAACGCGCAAGACCGGTCAGGCGATAAGAGTAAACACCGTCATCATCCAACGCATCGCTAAAGTCAAAACCAGTCTGGAACAGGCTGTCAGTACCGGCTTTAAACTGAACTTCTTTCAGCGGTTCGGTGGTCGGACGCTTGCTGACCATATTCAACAGGCCGCCAGGACTGCTTTTACCGTAAAGCACGGAAACCGGGCCACGCATAATTTCAGCGCGTTCCAGCATATATGGATCAATGACCGCATCGTTATAGAAGTTGCCCTGCAACTTCAGGCCATTCAGATAGTTATTCTGGCTTTGGCCTTCTGCCGCAAAACCGCGAATGATCAGGTGGTCATAGGTGTTGGATGCGCCACGCGTACCAACAGAGACACCCGGCGTGTAGCTAAGCGCTTCTTTTACCGACTTCGGCTGATGCAGCGCCATCTCTTCGGCGGTCACAACAGAAATAGACTGTGGCACTTTTTGAATCGGCGTATCGGTTTTAGTGCCGGTAGCTGACTGTCGCGCCGCAATAGTTGCAGCAGGCCCCCATGCGCTTTCTTGCGGCGCAGGTGCAGCGGTAACGGTGATAGTGTCTTCTTTCGGTTCAACCGCTGCCTGTGCATAAACAGACATGCCGCTAACCGCTGTGGCTACTACAACTGCGATTTTACGCAGTGAGTGTTTTGGCTGAGCAGTTTTGGAACGCGCCATTGGTATATCTCTGATGTAAAGTGAATGATAACGTAAACGAGAATGATTATTATAAAGATAAGATAATATTCGAAACGCTGGCGGGTTCGCAAGCGGTACGCAATCTGAGCGTTCCTGAAGGGTTAATAAACAACCAGATGAAAAGAAAGGGTTAATACTTTGGGTGGGATGTTATTTTACCGGATGGCAACTCGCCATCCGGTATTTCACGCTTAGATGTTAATTACTACCAAACATATCCTTAATCCAACCGGCTACACCGTCGCTATCTTTCTGCTCTTGCTGAGCAGGTTGCTGTTGCGGCTGTTGCTGCGGCTGTGAAGACTGATCAAACGGGTTGCCTGACGGCTGCTGCTGCATCTCACTCTGCTGGCACAGCGATTGCGGATCGCTGGTCCAGACCGGCAAGACACGCATGCCACCGCTGCAAACAAAGTTGCCGTCGTAGTCCACGCCCATATCTGCAATATCTTCTGGCGGAACAAGATTCAGCGGCGTTGGCGTCTGGTTAGCCAGATAACGCTGATAAATCGACATTGCCCCGCTGGCTCCATACAGTTTGGTCGGCTGGTTGTTATCACGGCCGACCCAGGTGATGGTCACCGTGCTGCCGTCAATGCCCGCAAACCAGGTATCTACGTTATTGTTGGTAGTCCCTGTTTTCCCTGCCAGATGCAGGTTCGGGTATTTCGCCCCAAGCTGACGCCCAGTACCGCGTTGTACCACCTGCTGCATGGTCCATAGTGTCAGATACGCCGCCTGTGCCGGAACAGCGCGTTCCGCCTGCGGGAAGCTCTGATACAGCACTTTGCCATCTTCCGCAATTACCGAACGCAGCGCAGAAAGCGGTGCACGGTTACCGCCGCTGGCGATAGTCTGGAATGCCTGCGCCACTTCGATTGGCGTTAAGTTCAACGCCCCCAGCAGCATTGCCGGAACCGGATGCAACTGATCTTTCGGTACACCCAGTTTGATCCAGGTCTCCGTAACCGCAGGCAGCCCCAGCGCCATCCCCAGATTTACCGTCGGCACGTTCATCGAACGGGTCAACGCATCCACCAGCATCACTCTGCCGCTTTCGCTATAACGACGGTCATCGTTCTGCGGTGACCAGACCTGGCCATTCGGCTGACGCAGCGCGATTGGCGCATCCGCAATCCACGTATTCAGACGATAGATTTTCGGCTGGCTTAAGGCCGTCAGATAAGTCGCTGGTTTTGCAAGGGAACCAATCGAACGCCGCGCCTGCATCGCACGGTTGTAGCCCGCAAACTGCGGCTCAGAACCTCCGACCATCGCACGAACTTCACCACTAAAGCGGTCGACGACCACAATCGCGGTTTCCAGATCGCTCAGCTTACGCTGTTTCTTAAGTGCCGGAATGCCTTCCACGGCGGCTTTTTCTGCCGCGTCCTGGGCCACCGAGTCAAAGGTAGTGAAGATCTTCACGCCGGAGAGATCTTTTACCTTATCGCCTAATTTAGCCTGAAGCTCCTGACGCACCAGTTGCATAAAGGCTGGCTGAGGAGAGATCACCCCACCGCGCGGCTTAACCCCCAGCGGACGCGCACTCAACATGTCATAGAGTTCTTGATCAATAATCTGTTGCTGTTGCAGCAGACGCAGTACCAGATTACGTCGCTCCAGCGCCAGTTTCGGGTTACGCCACGGGTTGTAGATGGACGCCCCTTTCACCATACCAACCAACAGCGCCTGCTGATCGAGGCTCAATTCTTCTACCGGGCGACCAAAGTAATACAAGCTCGCCAGCGGGAAGCCGCGGATTTCGTTGTCGCCGCTCTGACCGAGATACACCTCGTTCATATACAGCTCAAGAATACGGTCTTTGCTGTAACGCGCGTCCATGATCAGCGCCATGTAGGCTTCATTCGCTTTACGCCAGTAAGAACGTTCGCTGGAGAGGAACAGGTTTTTCACCAGCTGTTGCGTCAGTGTACTCGCTCCCTGCACCGTGCGTCCGGCAGTCAGGTTTGCCAGCACCGCACGTCCGATGGAGTAGAGGCTGATGCCGTCATGCTCGTAGAAATGACGGTCTTCTGTCGCCAGCAAAGTATCCACCAGCAAATCCGGGAAACCACTGCGCGGCACAAACAAACGTTGCTCACCGTTTGGCGAAGAGATCATGGTGATCAGGCGTGGATCAAGACGGAAGAAGCCAAACTGACGGTTGTTCTCCATATTGACGATCGTCGCCAGATGATCGCCATCAAAGGTCAGACGCGCACGCACCTGCCCTTCTTTACTGTCCGGGAAATCAAACGGACGGCGGATCATCTCAATGCTGTTGGCCTGCACGGTAAATTCGCCAGGGCGGGTCATTTTCGACACCTGACGATACTGGGTTGCCTCCAGCAGCTTCACCATCTCGTTCTTGCTGATGGTCATGTCTGGCTCAAGGTTGACCATTCGGCCATAAACTGCCGCGGGCAATTGCCAGACCTTGCCATCAATACGACTACGAATTTTTTGATCGAGATAAACGCCGTAAATGGCGATCAGCACGGCAAAAACGATAGCCAGTTTTAACAGCAGCCATAGCCAGCCGCGTTTGCCACGAGGCTTACGCCCTTTGCCCTTACCTTTGCGCGGCATCGGTTCTTCTTCCTCATAGTCATCATAATCGTCGTAGTCGTCATCTTCGTAACGACGACGGCTTACCTTTTGTTTGACCGGACGCGTCGGTTTCCCTTTGCGTCCAATTGGCTCGCGGTCATTCCCGGCCATGCTTTTTCTCCGCAATATTCAGGCGCAAAAGCCCGATTTTCTGTTCTTCTGTTGCAAGACAGAAGAAGATATCTCTCAAATTTGCTTTTCTCCCTCTCCCTGTGGGAGAGGGCCGGGGTGAGGGCATCAGCGCGCACATTACCCCTCACCCTATCCCTCTCCCCATAGGGGCGAGGGGACTGCTCATACCCGTTTTACGAATACTTTTTCGTCCGTCGCGTCGGTGCCGTGTTTGCCGGGTCGTCCGGCCAGACGTGTTTGGGATAACGCCCTTTCATCTCTTTTTGCACCTCACGATACGCCCCTTTCCAGAAGGCCCCCAAATCACGCGTGATTTGCAGCGGCCTTTGGGCAGGTGAAAGCAATTCCAGCACCAGCGGCACGCGCCCCTGGGCGATCGTCGGATTAGTGGCCTCACCAAACATCTCCTGCATTCTCACCGCCAGCGCGGGCGGGTTATCTTCATGATAACGAATGGCGATCCGGCTTCCCGTCGGCACAGTGTAATGCGCAGGCAATTCACTATCCAGACGTTGCTGCATTCCCCAATCAAGTAATCCGCGTAGTGCCTGATAAATGTCGAGTGATTTCAGGCCGCGTAGTGAATGTACACCGGCCATATGTGGCAGCAGCCACGTTTCCAGCGTCGCCAACAAACTTTCATCATCAACCGCTGGCCAGTCATATTCTGGCAACCACTTTCCGGCGCATAACAAACGCAAGCGTAGCTGTTCCGCTTCCGCCGTCCAGTTGAGCACGCTTAAACCTTTATCACGGATGCCGTTAAGCATCGCCTGATGCAACTCGTCTTCTGACGGTTTCGCCAACGGCTGCACTTTCACCGTCAACTGACCGATTTGCAGCCGACGCCAGGCTTTCAGCGTACCTTGCGCGTCATCCCATTCCACGGTGTCAGATTGCTGCACCAGCTGCGGACAGCGTTGTACTAATTCATCAATATCGACCGGTAACGCCAGTAAAATCCGCGCATCCGGCGAGGCGCTGCCCTGCAATAATAACGGCGCGATCAACCATTCGTGGCGACTTAGCGCGTCGTCGGCATCAAGCATCGCCCCCATGCCGTTTGCCAGTTGATAGCGTCCATCTTGCCCACGGCGGCGAGCAATGCGATCGGCAAACACCCCGGCAAGTAGCGGCGCGATAAGCGAACTGTCTGCCTCACCGCCGCGTACGTTTAAGCGTTTTAACAGTTGCTGACTACGTTGCTGCCAGGCTGGTTGATTGCGCGAAAACGCCACACCCAGGTCACTATTGCCCATCCGTGGCGGCTCTTCGAGAATGGCGGCAATTTTTGCCGCGGTAGCAGCTTCGTCGTCGCTCTTTGCGCTAACCAGCATTGCCGCTAAACGCGGATCGTTACCCAGCGCTGCCATTTTTTGCCCTTGCGCACTAAGCCGTTCACCGTCCAGCGCCCCCAGCATCCGTAACAGGCGTTTCGCGGCCAGTAGATTCACCGTTGGCGGTTGATCCAGCCAGCTCATCTGCGCCGGATCGCTGCATCCCCATTGCAGTAATTCCATCAGCAAACCGGAAAGATCGCTTTGTAATATTTCCGGTTCACTTTGCGCCGCGGCGCGTTCTGCTTGTTCCTTGGCGATTAAATGCAGGCAGATACCCGGCTCCAGACGCCCGGCGCGCCCGGCACGCTGCGTCATGGATGCCTGGCTAACGCGTTGAGTAATCAGTCGCGTAAGCCCCGTGCGCGGATCAAAACGCGCCACACGCTCCTGGGCACAATCCACCACCAGACGAATACCTTCAATGGTTAAACTGGTTTCAGCAATATTGGTCGCCAGCACCACTTTGCGCATCCCTTGCGGTGCCGGGAGGATCGCTTTTCGCTGATCGTTCAGCGACAACGCGCCATACAGCGGGCAGAGCAACACATCACTGCCGATGCGCGAAGCCAGTTGTTCCTGCACACGCTGAATTTCTCCGACGCCAGGTAAAAATAACAGTAATGATCCACTTTCCTGACGCAGCATTTCGGCGGTGGCAACCGCGACGGCTTCGTCAAAACGCTGATGCGCGGGCAGCGGTAAATAACGGCGTTCAACCGGAAACGAGCGCCCTTCTGAGATGACGACGGGCGCTTCTGGCAGCATTTGCTGCAAGCGGTCGTTATCCAGCGTAGCCGACATAATCAGCAGTTTAAGGTCATCACGCAGACCTTGTTGCACATCGAGTAACAGCGCCAACGCCAAATCCGCCTGCAAGCTGCGCTCATGAAATTCATCAAGGATCACCAGTCCAACACCGCTCAGTTCCGGGTCACGCTGGATCATCCGCGTCAGCACGCCTTCGGTAACCACTTCCAGGCGGGTATTCGGCCCGACGCAGTTTTGCGCACGCATCCGGTAGCCAACGGTATCGCCTGGCTTTTCGTTAAGCAGTTCCGCCAGCCGTTGCGCGACGTTACGCGCCGCCAGACGACGCGGCTCCAGCAGGATAATTTTCCCGTTAATGCCGGGATGCGCCAGCAGTTGCAGCGGCAGCCAGGTTGATTTCCCGGCCCCGGTCGGCGCACTTAATAACACCTGCGGCGCACAATCGAGAGCGGTAAGTAATTCAGGTAAGACGGCAGCAACGGGCAACGACGACACAAAACGCTCCAGAGGGTTAACATTCTTCGCGCCACATTGTAGCATCGCGGTAATTCATAACCGAGTGCCTCACATGTCTGAACCGCAACGTCTGTTCTTTGCTATCGACTTACCTGCAGAAATCCGCGAACAGATTATCCACTGGCGCGCCACACACTTCCCACTTGAGGCGGGACGTCCGGTCGCCGCCGATAATTTGCATCTGACTCTGGCATTTTTAGGCGACGTGAGCGCCGAGAAAGAGAAGGCGCTTTCTCTTTTAGCCGGACGGATTCGTCAACCTGGTTTCACACTCACGCTTGATGACGCCGGACAATGGCTGCGTTCGCGTGTGGTGTGGTTAGGGATGCGTCAGCCTCCACGCGGCTTAATCCAGCTGGCGAATATGCTCCGTTCACAGGCTGCCCGCAGCGGTTGTTTTCAAAGCAATCGTCCGTTTCATCCACATATTACCTTATTGCGCGACGCCAGCGAGGCGGTGACAATCCCGCCGCCAGGTTTTAACTGGTCGTATGCGGTGACGGAGTTCACCCTTTACGCCTCCTCGTTTGCCCGTGGACGCACACGCTACACGCCGCTAAAACGCTGGGCGCTAACGCAATAACAAGGATTGTCGCAATGGAATTTTCTCCCCCTCTACAGCGCGCGACGCTAATTCAGCGTTACAAACGTTTTTTAGCCGATGTGATCACACCCGATGGTCGCGAATTAACGCTACACTGCCCGAATACGGGTGCG
The DNA here is from genome assembly GCF_022354085.1 of Shigella dysenteriae. Lineage (NCBI taxonomy): Bacteria > Pseudomonadati > Pseudomonadota > Gammaproteobacteria > Enterobacterales > Enterobacteriaceae > Shigella > Shigella dysenteriae. The sequence goes on along the minus strand of NZ_CP055055.1, from coordinate 767,591 downwards.
ATGACCGGTTGTGCAACGCCTGGCGATACCGTCTGGTATTCGACTTCAGACAACACCAAACGGAAATACCCACACACCTGGGAATTAACTCAAAGCCAGAGCGGCGCATTTATTTGCGTCAACACGCTTTGGGCTAACAGGTTGACGAAAGAGGCTATCCTTAATGAATCAATTTCAGAACTGTCAGGCTATAGCTCGCTGAAAAGCGAAGTAAAATACGGCGCAGAACGCAGCCGTATTGACTTTATGTTGCAGGCGGATTCGCGTCCAGACTGCTATATTGAAGTGAAATCGGTTACGTTAGCGGAGAACGAACAGGGATATTTTCCCGATGCGGTCACTGAACGAGGTCAGAAACACCTTCGGGAGTTGATGAGCGTAGCGGCTGAAGGCCAGCGTGCGGTTATCTTTTTCGCCGTGCTGCATTCAGCCATTACACGGTTTTCACCCGCGCGCCACATCGATGAGAAATACGCGCAACTATTGTCAGAAGCTCAACAGAGGGGGGTAGAAATTCTGGCTTACAAAGCGGAAATTTCTGCTGAAGGCATGGCTCTTAAAAAATCACTGCCGGTTACATTGTAGTAAAGTAAGTAACTGGTTAATTTACATTCTGGTCGCGTGCGCAAATACGCTTTTCCTCACACAGTTGTCAAGTGTTACGTTTAGATAATTGCTATCCGGAAAAGCATCTGCTATTTATAGCGGCCTCATTTTTCCCCCGAACATGGGGATCGATAGTGCGTGTTAAGGAGAAGCAACATGCAAGAAGGGCAAAACCGTAAAACATCGTCCCTGAGTATTCTCGCCATCGCTGGGGTGGAACCATATCAGGAGAAGCCGGGCGAAGAGTATATGAATGAAGCCCAGCTGGCGCACTTCCGTCGTATTCTGGAAGCATGGCGTAATCAACTCAGGGATGAAGTCGATCGCACCGTTACACATATGCAGGATGAAGCAGCCAACTTCCCGGACCCGGTAGACCGTGCAGCCCAGGAAGAAGAGTTCAGCCTCGAACTGCGTAACCGCGATCGCGAGCGTAAGCTGATCAAAAAGATCGAGAAGACGCTGAAAAAAGTGGAAGACGAAGATTTCGGCTACTGTGAATCCTGCGGTGTTGAAATTGGTATTCGCCGTCTGGAAGCGCGCCCGACAGCCGATCTGTGCATCGACTGCAAAACGCTGGCTGAAATTCGCGAAAAACAGATGGCTGGCTAATTACAGCCGTTCCATCACGTTTACCACAGGCGGGAAATGCTCCCGCCTTATTTTTTGTTCGAAGAGATGACAGACACACACTATATTGGCCGCTTCGCCCCCTCTCCTTCCGGCGAGCTTCATTTTGGTTCTCTGATTGCTGCGCTTGGCAGCTATTTGCAGGCTCACGCCCGGCAAGGTCGCTGGCTGGTACGCATAGAAGATATCGACCCGCCTCGTGAAGTTCCCGGTGCCGCAGAAACTATCCTGCGCCAGCTGGAACATTACGGCCTGCACTGGGACGGCGATGTTCTCTGGCAATCGCAACGTCACCACGCCTATCGCGAAGCACTCGCCTGGTTACTTGAGCAAGGACTAAGTTATTACTGCACCTGCACGCGTGCACGTATTCAAAGCATTGGCGGTATTTACGACGGTCATTGCCGGGAATTGCATCATGGACCAGACAACGCCGCAGTGCGTATCCGCCAGCAGCATCCGGTCACCCAGTTTACTGACCTGCTGCGAGGCAGCATTCACGCCGACGAAAAACTGGCACGGGAAGATTTTATTATTCATCGCCGTGATGGTTTGTTTGCCTATAACCTGGCGGTGGTGGTCGATGATCACTTCCAGGGCGTGAGCGAAATTGTCCGCGGGGCAGATTTGATCGAACCGACAGTGCGGCAAATCTCGCTGTACCAGCTTTTTGGCTGGAAAGTGCCAGATTACATTCATCTGCCGCTGGCGCTTAATCCACAAGGCGCTAAACTTTCCAAGCAGAATCATGCGCCTGCGTTGCCGAAAGGCGATCCACGCCCGGTACTAATCGCGGCACTTCAATTTCTGGGGCAGCAGGCAGAAGCACACTGGCAGGATTTCAGCGTCGAGCAAATCCTTCAGTCAGCCGTCAAAAACTGGCGGCTTACCGCAGTGCCTGAGTCGGCAATTGTAAATTCAACATTCTCAAATGCGTCATGCTGAGCTATGATTAGCCGCTATTTTTTTGTCCTGAATGATGTTTGACACTACCGAGGTGTACTATTTTTACCCGAGTCGCTAATTTTTGCCGCAAGGTGCTAAGCCGCGAGGAAAGCGAGGCTGAACAGGCAGTCGCCCGTCCACAGGTGACGGTGATCCCGCGTGAGCAGCATGCTATTTCCCGCAAAGATATCAGTGAAAATGCCCTGAAGGTAATGTACAGGCTCAATAAAGCGGGATACGAAGCCTGGCTGGTTGGCGGCGGCGTGCGCGACCTGTTACTCGGCAAAAAGCCGAAAGATTTTGACGTAACCACTAACGCCACGCCTGAGCAGGTGCGCAAACTGTTCCGTAACTGCCGCCTGGTAGGTCGCCGTTTCCGTCTGGCTCATGTGATGTTTGGCCCGGAGATTATCGAAGTTGCAACCTTCCGTGGACACCACGAAGGTAACGTCAGCGACCGCACGACCTCCCAACGCGGGCAAAACGGCATGTTGCTGCGCGACAACATTTTCGGCTCCATCGAAGAAGACGCCCAGCGCCGCGATTTCACTATCAACAGCCTGTATTACAGCGTAGCGGATTTTACCGTCCGTGATTACGTTGGCGGTATGAAGGATCTGAAGGACGGCGTTATCCGTCTGATTGGTAACCCGGAAACGCGCTACCGTGAAGATCCGGTACGTATGCTGCGCGCGGTACGTTTTGCCGCCAAATTGGGTATGCGCATCAGCCCGGAAACCGCAGAACCGATCCCTCGCCTCGCTACCCTGCTGAACGATATCCCACCGGCACGCCTGTTTGAAGAATCGCTTAAACTGCTACAAGCGGGCTACGGTTACGAAACCTATAAGCTGCTGTGTGAATATCATCTGTTCCAGCCGCTGTTCCCGACCATTACCCGCTACTTCACGGAAAATGGCGACAGCCCGATGGAGCGGATCATTGAACAGGTGCTGAAGAATACCGATACGCGTATCCATAACGATATGCGCGTGAACCCGGCGTTCCTGTTTGCCGCCATGTTCTGGTACCCACTGCTGGAGACGGCACAGAAGATCGCCCAGGAAAGCGGCCTGACCTATCACGACGCTTTCGCGCTGGCGATGAACGACGTGCTGGACGAAGCCTGCCGTTCACTGGCAATCCCGAAACGTCTGACAACGTTAACCCGCGATATCTGGCAGTTGCAGTTGCGTATGTCCCGACGTCAGGGTAAACGTGCATGGAAACTGCTGGAGCATCCTAAGTTCCGTGCGGCTTATGACCTGTTGGCCTTGCGAGCTGAAGTTGAGCGTAACGCTGAACTGCAGCGTCTGGTGAAATGGTGGGGTGAGTTCCAGGTTTCCGCGCCACCAGACCAAAAAGGGATGCTCAACGAGCTGGATGAAGAACCGTCACCGCGTCGTCGCACTCGTCGTCCACGCAAACGCGCACCACGTCGTGAGGGTACCGCATGACAGTGGCGTATATTGCCATAGGCAGCAATCTGGCCTCTCCGCTGGAGCAGGTCAATGCTGCCCTGAAAGCATTAGGCGATATCCCTGAAAGCCACATTCTTACCGTTTCTTCGTTTTACCGCACCCCACCGCTGGGGCCGCAAGATCAACCCGATTACTTAAACGCAGCCGTGGCGCTGGAAACCTCTCTTGCACCTGAAGAGCTACTCAATCACACACAGCGTATTGAATTGCAGCAAGGTCGCGTCCGTAAAGCTGAACGCTGGGGACCGCGCACGCTGGATCTCGACATCATGCTGTTTGGTAATGAAGTGATAAATACTGAACGACTGACCGTACCGCACTACGATATGAAAAATCGTGGATTTATGCTGTGGCCGCTGTTTGAAATCGCGCCGGAGTTGGTGTTTCCTGATGGGGAAACATTACGTGAAATACTCACTTCACTAGCAGTACCACAACCTGCCATCTGGTAATAGCTGTATTATTTTATTTTCTTAACGAGAGGAATACAAAATGATACGGCTATTTCATCCACCAAGAAAAAATTATTTTCTTATCTTACTCCTCACATCCCCCCTTACACATTAAATATACTTAATTTACATTTTAGTTTTTTTTAATTCATTCATGAAATAGCACTTCATGCAAATAGATTAGGCATTTTTTGTTTAAACGACCTAAAATAACAACAATTCAATACGCCACATAAATATATTCACACCCGTGATAATTCACCTCTATTACATCCTCCAAAAACTTTGAGTAATATCCGCTCGCAATATTAATTTCATATAATTTTTGTAAGGATGCATGTAATGAAAAAAGCACTTCTCGCAGCCGCTCTGGTTATGGCTTCTGGTTCCGCCCTGGCTGTAGATGGTGGTCATATCGACTTTAACGGTATGGTACAGTCCGGTACCTGTAAAGTGGGTGTGGTAGATACTGGTATGCACAGCGTTACCACTGATGGCGTGGTTACCCTGGATACTGCGAATGTTACTGATACTTTTGCTGAAGTTAGCGCAACTGCTGTCGGTTTACTGCCGAAAGAGTTCATGATTTCTGTTGAGTGTGATCCAGGTGCTCCGAAGAATGCTGAGTTAACTATGGGTTCTGCAAGCTACGCGAACACCAGCGGTACCCTGAATAACAATATGAACATCACTGTTAACGGTATTGCACCGGCTCAGAACGTAAACATTGCAGTTCATAACATGAAAAACAAAGCTGGCGCTGCTGAAATTAAGCAGGTCCATATGAACAACTCTTCTGAAGTTCAGGAACTGACATTAGACGCAGAAGGTAAAGGCCAGTACGTATTTAACGCATCTTACGTTAAAGCACCGAACAGCCCGGCTGTAACTGCTGGTCATGTAACCACTAACGCGCTGTACACCGTTGCTTATAAGTAATTGATGGTGTGTTGAGCATAAGGTTTGCCAGCAGGCAAACCTTATTTTCGCGAATTTAATCTTTCTACAGACAGCAAGGAGTGCTTATGTTTCCCTTGGTTAAAAAAACGGTTAGTGCATTATTTGTGAGTACTCTGTTAGCCAGTGCACCAGCATTCGCTGACATTATTATTTCCGGAACACGTATCATTTATAACGCTGATAAAAAAGATGTTAACGTTCGCCTGGAAAATAAAGGGAATCGTCCCTTACTGATTCAAAACTGGTTGGATACGGGCGATGACAATGCCGATCCCAGCCAGATCAAAGTGCCGTTTACCGCGACCCCGCCCGTTTCACGCGTAGAGCCAAAACGCGGTCAAACCGTAAAAGTGATGTACACCGGTGCAACAGCCCTGCCGAAAGACCGTGAAAGCGTCTACTGGTTTAACGTGCTGGAAGTGCCGCCTAAGCCGAAAGATGCTGAGGCTGACAAAAACTTGTTACAGCTGGCTTTCCGTACGCGCATCAAACTCTTTTATCGCCCGAGCGGTTTACAGGGAGAACCGGCTGAAGCACCGGCGAAAATCACCTGGAAATTAAACAACGCTCAGTTACAGGCAAATAACCCAACGCCATATTACGTGTCCTTTAATGAGGTCAAGCTGGAAAGCGGCGGCAAAACCTACAACGTCAATTCCAGCATGGTCGCGCCGTTCAGCCAGGCAAGCTTTGGCGTAACCGGTCTGCCAGGAAGCGTTTCATCCGGAAAAGTGGTCTTTAAAGCGATCAACGACTTTGGCGGCAACATTGATGGTTCCGCAACATTCTAAAAAATAAACGGATTCTTTTTAACATCGCCAGGAATGCAACCTTGTACCAGTTTACTCATCAAAAAAGCCGTATCCCGAAAAAAACGCTACTTGCGGCCTGTTGCGCCCTTTTTTACAGCGGCAACAGTTCTGCGGCGGACACCGTGGAATATGACAGTTCCTTCTTAATGGGAACTGGCGCATCAACGATTGATGTTAAACGTTATGCTCAAGGCAACCCGACACCGCCGGGTCTCTATAATGTCCGCGTGTTTGTAAACGGTCTGGCTACGTCCAGCTTAGAAATTCCGTTTGTGGATATTGGCGAAAACAGTGCGGCGGCCTGTCTTACCCGCAAAAACCTGGCGCAGCTACACATTAAGCAACCAGAACAGCCTGTCACTTTACTCGCCAGGGAAGGTGAAGAAGAGGATTGTCTGGATCTGGCAAAGTCATACGAAAAGGCGGATGTGCGCTTTGACAGCAGTGACCAGTTTCTCGATCTGACTATCCCTCAAGCTTATGTTCTGAAAAACTACGGTGGTTATGTCGACCCCTCACTGTGGGAGTCAGGGATTAACGCTGCCACACTGGCATATACCCTGAACGCGTATCACACAAGTTCAGATAACAACAATAGTGACAGCGTCTATGGCGCGTTTAACTCAGGTATCAACTTAGGTGCCTGGCACTTCCGGGCGCGTGGTAACTATAACTGGACAACAGATAACGGCAGCGATTTCGATTTCCAGGATCGTTACTTACAACGTGACATTCCGGCAATCCGGTCACAAATAATCATGGGTGACGCCTACACCACCGGTGAAACGTTTGACTCTGTCAACGTCCGTGGTGTTCGTCTATACAGCGATAGCCGTATGCTGCCTTCCGCGCTGGCCAGTTACGCTCCGACCATCCGCGGTGTGGCAAACTCCAACGCCAAAGTCACGGTGACGCAGAACGGTTATAAGATCTATGAAACCACCGTTCCGCCCGGTGAGTTTGTTATAGACGACCTCAGCCCCTCCGGCTTTGGTAGCGAACTGGTCATTACCATTGAAGAAGCGGATGGTTCCAAACGCACCTTTACGCAGCCCTTCTCCTCCGTTGTGCAAATGCAGCGGCCTGGCGTAGGTCGTTGGGATTTCAGTGCGGGTAAAGTCATTGATGACAACCTGCGCTCAGAACCGAATATGGGGCAAGCCTCTTATTACTATGGTCTGAATAACCTCTTCACGGGGTATACCGGCATTCAGTTCACCGATAACAACTATCTTGCCGGACTGTTAGGTGTGGGTATTAACACCAGTATCGGTGCTTTTGCGGTAGACGTTACCCACTCCCGTGCTGAGATTCCGGATGATAAAACCTATCAGGGGCAAAGTTATCGCGTGACCTGGAACAAACTTTTCCAGGATACCGGAACATCATTTAACCTCGCGGCATACCGCTATTCCACCCAGGATTACCTGGGCCTGCATGATGCGTTAGTCCTCATTGACGACGCCAAACATTTGTCTGCCGATGAAGACAAAAACACCATGCAGACGTACTCACGTATGAAAAACCAGTTTACCGTGAGTATTAACCAGCCATTGAATATCGCCTATGAAGATTACGGTTCGCTGTTTATTTCCGGTAGCTGGACAGACTACTGGGCGGCTAACAATAGCCGCACTGAATATAATGTTGGTTACAGTAAGAGCGTTTCCTGGGGCAGCTTCAGCGTCAACCTGCAACGTAGCTGGAACGAAGATGGCGAGAAAGATGATGCAATGTACGTCAGCGTTAGCGTACCTATTGAGAATATTTTAGGTGGCAAACGTAAGTCTTCTGGTTTCCGCAATTTAAATACTCAGCTCAATACCGATTTCGATGGTTCACATCAGTTGAATGTTAACAGTTCCGGTAACACTGAAAACAATCTGGTGAACTACAGTGTCAACGCAGGTTATAGCCTCGATAAAAACTCCGGCGATTTAGCCTCTGTTGGTGGTTATCTCAACTATGAATCAGGGTTAGGCGGTATTTCCGCTTCGGCCTCGGCCACTTCGGATAACAGCCAACAGTACTCCATCTCCACCGATGGAGGCTTTGTATTACACAGTGGTGGTTTAACGTTCACTAACAACAGTTTCAGCAGTAACGACACGCTGGTGTTAATCAACGCCCCAGGTGCTAAAGGCGCACGAATCAATAACAGTAATAACGAAATCGATCGCTGGGGATATGCCGTAACGTCCTCTGTCAGCCCCTACCGTGAAAACCGGGTAGGTCTGAATATTGAAACGCTGGAAAACGATGTTGAACTGAAAAGTACCAGCGCCACCACCGTACCACGCAGCGGCTCCGTTGTTTTGACCCGTTTCGAAACTGACGAGGGGCGTTCTGCCGTGCTGAATATTACCGCTGCCAATGGCAAATCCATTCCGTTTGCTGCGGAGGTTTATCAGGATGAAGTGATGATCGGCAGCATGGGTCAGGGTGGTCAGGCATTTGTGCGCGGCATTAACGACAGCGGGGAATTAATCGTTCGCTGGTATGAAAACAACCAAACCATTGACTGTAAGTTGCACTACCAGTTCCCGGCCCAACCACAAACACTGGGAAGCAGCAATACCTTATTACTTAACAATCTTACCTGTCAGGTAGCAAATCACTAATATGGAAAATTCTATGAAAAGGATACTACTAACATCCGCGTTAATAGGTCTGGGTTTACCGGCGGTTGAAGCTGCAACAACTCTTAATGTCGATTTTACGGCCACCGTATTAGCCACCACCTGTACGATAACTATAGTACAAGATGGTGGCCCAGTAGTGACGGGTAGTAACGGTGAATACAGCCTGACAATTCCTGATGTTGGCCTGGATAAAGTTGTCACTGGAGATGTTGCAGCTCAAGCCAACTTTAAATTACTGGCTTCCGATTGCAGCAATGGTTACTCAAAGATTTTTACCACACTTACAGGTGCAACTGTTTCAGGTAAGTTGATTGTCAATGAAGCAAGCTCTGGCGCTACGGGTGTGGGTATGGGGATTAAGCGTAGAGATACCGCAGACTCAGCTTTCTTTACGCCAAATAATACTGACAAATTTGAATGGACCGCCGATGAGAAAACTAGCGGTGTGCCTCTGACCGTAGCACTGCGCGAAACAACGGCGGGAGCAGGACGCACCGGTGCGTTTCAGGCAAAAGCCACCTTTAACTTCACCTACGAATAACAGGGACAGCCACCATGAAATTAAAAGTCATCGCTACACTGATTGCTACTGTTGCCGTGGGTGCCAGCGTTAGCAACAATTTCACTTATGCGAGTACGACATCCGCCTCTTTAACCGTAAACAGTAACCTGACTATGGGTACCTGTAGTGCGAAGATACTGGATACCAGTGATACCGAGATCAATACCGTCGCCTTTAACAATGTTTATATTTCTGAACTGGCAGCCAAAAGCAAGGTACAACCTTTTAAAATCCGCTTCAGCGATTGTGCCGGCCTTCCAGGAAAGAAAGCTCAACTCGTATTGTCGCCCAAAACTGGTGTCAATTGCGCTGGTGGCCTGTCTAACACTGCCGGCTTTGCAAATACAATTTCCTCCGGCAATGGTGGTTCAAGCAGAGCCGCAGTCGAAGTATGGACGACAACGACACCTGGGGGAAATGGCAGCCAGCAGTTCAGTTGTGTACAACGAAACGTCATCAATGTCGATCTTTCTAATGCCAGCACAACACAGCCTTATGATTTCGATTTAAGCGCGCGAATGATTATCGCTGACGGGTGGACAGTCAATGACGTATTACCGGGTGATTTCCTCTCTCCCACAACTTTCACTATCACTTATCAGTAATAGCGGATAAGGATATTAGAATGCTATGCAGGCATCATAAAATCGTACGTTTTTTGGGGCTGGCAGCAGCCCTTATTACGCCTTTCGGCTATGCAGGTCAGGATGTGGATCTCACCGCGAAGATTGTGGCCAGCACCTGTCAGGTGGAAGTCAGTAATAATGGCGTGGTAGATCTCGGCACAGTGACGCTGGACTATTTTGCTGACAATGTGACCCCAACGACGGATTACGCGGGTGGCAAAACGTTTAATGTTAATGTGGTCTCCTGCGACAACATTCAAACGACGCAATCACAAATGAAATTAGATTTTCAGCCGCAGGCGGGATCGCTTGCGCAGGCAAATAATCAAATATTTAGTAACGAATATGAACAGCAGGCTACCGGGGCAAAAAACGTCGGCATTGTGATATTTTCGGCACAGCCGAATCAGCAGACATTTAATGTACGCGGGACGGATGGTTCCTCAACAGCGATTTATTCAGTCGCGCCTGGCAATGCTGTTCCCTCAACCTGGACCTTTTATTCCCGTATGCAGCGAGTGAATAATGCCCTTCCTCCCGAATCAGGGATGGTGAGAAGTCAGGTTATTGTTAACGTTTCTTACGAATAATAAGGATAATTATGCAAAGGAAAGGCAATAGACTGTTAATTCAGTTATGCAGTGCGATACTGCTATTTTTTACCACATCCTGGTATGCATTGGCGAATGAATGTTATATAGAACGCAATGCTGAAGGGCCTTATGAGATGGTGATAACCTCAAAGCCCTTCAGTATACCGACACGAATGGTGACAGCACCGGAAGAAATAGCCTTTGCGACCTGGGATGTGCATATTGACCTTCGGGGGGATAAGATTGGCTGTAAATCCTTAGGGAGTGACACAAGCTCAGTACATTTTGTTAACTATGCAGATGCTGATTTGTTATCAACCTATACCACCACTAATGGCTTTGCCTTATTGAAAACAACCGTTCCTGGTGTTGTTTATTCTGTGGAACTTGTTTGTGTAAGTTGTGGTGCCGCAGAGGAACTAGATTTGTATCTTCCAGCACAGAGTGGCGCAGATAACCATACGGGGAATGCTGGTAACAAATGGGCCTATGAGTACAGCGATGATAGTTGGTATTTGAGGTTTCGTTTTTTCACGACTCCTGAATTCAAACCCCAAACTGGGGTTTCAGAAGGATACGCCAAACCAGGTAGAATCGCCTCCTGGTATATAGGTAATACTGACCAGCCATGGATAAATTTCTACGTTAAAGATACCTCCGTACATTTTTATGTGGACGAACCGACCTGTCAAACAGTTGCCCTGGCTCAAGACCTGGGTAATGTCAGCGGCAACCAGGTAACGCTTGGGAACAGCTATGTTTCGGAAGTGAAAAATGGGCTTACACGGGAAATTCCTTTTTCTATCCGCGCTGAATACTGTTACGCCAGTAAAATTACGGTTAAGTTGAAAGCGGCAAATAAACCCAGCGACGCCACACTAGTAGGTAAAACGACTGGCTCTGCTTCAGGCGTGGCTGTAAAAGTGCATTCGACTTACGAAAATAGCAAAGTCTTATTAAAAGCGGACGGTAGCAACTCCGTTGAGTACAACTTCGCAATCTGGGTAAACAACCTGCTGAATTTGCCCTTTACGGCACAGTTGGTACCGGATGGTAGCGGTAATGCTGTCGGTGTTGGAACCTTTTCAGGTAACGCGACCTTCTCCTTTACCTACGAATAAGTAAAACGTCATTCCTTCCTCATCGCACCAGAGTTCTGCTCTGGTGCGAACATTTTCCCCACACTAAAAACCATTGCCCCCCTGATTTCGACTGTTAGAATGCGATCGATCTGACTTTAGCCATCAGGATACGTTATGAAACCGACCACCATTGCTTCATTGCAAAAATGCAAACAGGAAAAAAAACGTTTCGCGACCATCACCGCTTACGACTATAGCTTCGCCAAACTCTTTGCCGATGAAGGACTTAATGTCATGCTGGTAGGCGACTCGCTGGGCATGACGGTTCAGGGGCACGACTCCACCCTGCCAGTTACCGTTGCTGATATCGCCTACCACACTGCCGCCGTACGTCGTGGCGCGCCAAACTGCCTGTTGTTGGCTGACCTGCCGTTTATGGCGTATGCCACGCCGGAACAAGCTTTTGAAAACGCCGCAACGGTTATGCGTGCCGGTGCTAACATGGTCAAAATTGAAGGCGGTGAGTGGCTGGTCGAAACCGTAAAAATGCTGACCGAACGTGCCGTTCCTGTATGTGGTCACTTAGGTTTAACCCCACAGTCAGTGAATATTTTCGGTGGCTACAAAGTTCAGGGGCGCGGCGATGAAGCGAGCGATCGACTGCTTAGCGATGCATTAGCCTTAGAAGCCGCTGGTGCACAGTTGCTGGTGCTGGAATGCGTGCCGGTTGAACTGGCAAAACGTATTACCGAAGCGCTGGCGATCCCGGTTATCGGTATTGGCGCAGGCAACGTTACCGATGGGCAGATCCTCGTGATGCACGATGCGTTCGGCATTACCGGCGGTCATATCCCTAAATTTGCCAAAAATTTCCTCGCTGAAACGGGCGACATCCGCGCGGCTGTGCGGCAGTATATGGCTGAAGTGGAGTCCGGCGTTTATCCGGGCGAAGAACACAGTTTCCATTAAGGAGTGACGTTGTGTTAATTATCGAAACCCTGCCACTGCTGCGCCAGCAAATTCGCCGCCTGCGTATGGAAGGCAAGCGCGTGGCGCTGGTACCTACCATGGGCAACCTGCATGATGGCCACATGAAGCTGGTCGACGAAGCCAAAGCCCGCGCCGATGTGGTCGTCGTCAGTATTTTCGTTAACCCGATGCAGTTCGACCGCCCAGAAGACCTGGCTCGTTACCCACGGACCTTGCAGGAAGACTGCGAAAAACTGAACAAGCGCAAAGTGGATCTGGTTTTCGCGCCCTCGGTAAAAGAGATCTACCCGAACGGTACTGAAACCCATACTTACGTTGACGTTCCAGGGCTTTCGACCATGCTGGAAGGCGCCAGCCGTCCGGGGCATTTTCGCGGCGTGTCGACTATCGTCAGCAAGCTGTTTAACCTGGTCCAGCCGGACATCGCCTGCTTCGGTGAAAAGGACTTTCAGCAACTGGCGCTGATCCGCAAAATGGTTGCTGATATGGGCTTTGATATTGAGATTGTTGGCGTCCCGATTATGCGCGCCAAAGATGGCCTTGCGCTCAGTTCCCGTAACGGTTATCTGACGGCGGAACAACGTAAAATTGCGCCCGGTCTGTACAAAGTTTTAAGTTCAATTGCCGACAAATTGCAGGCTGGCGAACGGGATCTCGATGAAATTATTGCTATTGCCGGGCAAGAACTGAATGAAAAAGGCTTCCGCGCCGATGATATTCAGATTCGCGATGCCGACACGTTGCTGGAAGTCTCTGAAACCAGCAAACGAGCTGTGATTCTGGTAGCCGCCTGGCTTGGCGATGCCCGCCTGATCGACAACAAGATGGTCGAACTGGCGTAATACTTAACTGGCGCTACGGCTGATGGCGCCAGTTATTAATTTGCCCTACGTCATGGCGATGACGTCTGTAAGTGATTATTCATATCGCTGGCAATTTAGTTAGAGTTAATTAGCTTATCAATCTCTGTAAGAGGTAAAGTTGTCACCTCTGCAACGTCTTCCCGAGACATCCCTTTACTTAGAAAACGCTGGGCGAATTCCTGTCTTACCTTCTGGAGTTCCTCTTGATATCCCTTCTGAAATCCCTTCTCTTCAAACCACTGCGCCAACGTCTGCCTGGTTTCTCTCCGTGTCTTTATTTCCATAGGTTCCCTTAATTATCTGGTCAGTTAACAATAACAATTATCTGGCTATAACTGATGATGCAGACAACTTAGTTAATCAGCTTATCAATCTCGGCAAGGGGTAAATTTGCCATCTCTGCAACGTCTTCCCGAGACATTCCTTTATTCAGAAGACGCAGGACGAATTCTTGCCTTTCCTCCTGTCTTCCCCTCTCTTCAAACCACTGCGCCAGCGTCATCATAGACTCCCCTCCCGTTTCCCTGTCTCTCAGCACACCATAAAACAAATCCGCTTGTTCAGTATGACCGCGTTGCAGCATATAGTTTTGCATGGCAACTAACTGACTTCCGCTAGTGTACCCTTCGTCAATCAGCGTGACCAGTTGCTCCAGCAATAACATTAAGTCGCGCTGGCGAATATGCTTTTGCAGTAGTTCGAGAATCGCAATCCGCCGATGTTGCATGATTTCGTCATCCGGTGTGATAGTGATATCCACCAGCGGAAAAGGACTGTTATAGACGCGTCGCGCCAGCTCCGGCGAGTAAAACATATCAAACCAGCACATTGAGAGCGGATAAGGTGTGGTCTCGCCCTGATAAAACAGTATCGGCACCACCAGCGGCAGCTTATCGTGATCCGCCTCCAGATGCCGGTGCATGGCAGCAATAGAATAACGCATCATGCGAAAGGCCATTTTCTTATCCGGCTTGCTTTGGTGTTCAATCACAACATGCAGATAACCGGGATTGCCCTGCATTTGCACGGAATAGAGCACGTCCGTGCTGTGTCCTTTCAGGCTCTCTTCAATGAAACTCCCCGACTCTAAATGAAGCGTGTTGAGGTCACAAAGTTCTCGTAATTCCACTGGCAAATGTATCTCCAGAAAGTCGCGAGCCGTCTCCGCGTGCATTAAAAATTGTTTAAACACTGCATCATGCGGTGTGGTACTCGGTGCATCCATCTTCCCTGCCTTCCGTGTTGTCTTGCGTGAAGGCAGTATCCAGTCAAGGTGTACCATCGTCAGCCACCTCTTTAGTGTTTACCGAGCAGCGTTCAGAGAAATTTCAATTGGTTACAGCCGTTACATGGCACGCTTCGGCGCGGTACGCAAACTGCTGATGCAAATGCCGTCAGATGAGTAGACACTAAACAAAAATCGGGCAATACTGCGTGAGAATTTCCTCAAAGCAGGCACCGCCTGCTTCGTTAACGACAGGGTAGAAAGGTAGAAGTTATGATTCGCACGATGCTGCAGGGCAAACTCCACCGCGTGAAAGTGACTCATGCGGACCTGCACTATGAAGGTTCTTGCGCCATTGACCAGGATTTTCTTGACGCAGCCGGTATTCTCGAAAACGAAGCCATTGATATCTGGAATGTCACCAACGGCAAGCGTTTCTCCACTTATGCCATCGCGGCAGAACGCGGTTCGAGAATTATTTCTGTTAACGGTGCGGCGGCCCACTGCGCCAGTGTCGGCGATATTGTCATCATCGCCAGCTTCGTTACCATGCCAGATGAAGAAGCTCGCACCTGGCGACCCAACGTCGCCTATTTTGAAGGCGACAATGAAATGAAACGTACCGCGAAAGCGATTCCGGTACAGGTTGCTTGATTGTTATCCCTGCGGCTGGTTACTCACCAGCCGCGACATCGTCTCCAGCGAATCCGTTCTTAAGATATAAAGTCGTTTTAGTAACAACGGATTATCCCCCGGTTTTACTTTGCCTTTCATGGTTGTCACCGCCAGGTGAAATCCGGCATCGTTTGCTGCCTTCACGGCTTTGTCATTAAATCCGCCAAACGGATACGAAAGATACCAGACATGCGGATTAAATTGCGCCAGAGCGCGGCGTGAACGTGCAAAATCAAACAGAATATTGTGCTCACTACGACTCAGTAATATGGGGCGGCGATAACCATCTACCCGATGCAAAAAATGGGTATGTGACTGGAAATCAAATACATCGCGAATTTCGTTAAGCTCAGAAACGCTCATAAATTGCAGCGATTTTGGTTCCCACTTCTGCGGGTGACGTTTGATGCGCGAGGTAACAATAAACGCCGTCGCCTTCATGCCATATTGTTTCAACACAGGATACGCATAGCGGCTCACCGACTTGAGGCCATCATCAAAGGTAATCACCACCGCTCGCGCAGGGAGATTGATCTTATTCTTCACGTAACCTTCCAGCTGCGCCATGCTCAGTGTCGCGTATCCCCTGTCGCGCAGCCAGGCCATCTGGTTATTGAAAGCGCGTACCGAGGTGGTCGTCGAAGTATGGCGAAAACGGGTGTTTTCTTCGTCGCGCAGAATATGGTGATAAGTTAGCACCGGAAGGCCATTATCGGGTTGGGCATCCAGCGCGCTGATATAGGCCAGTCGATCGCCAATACGGACCTGATACCAGGTTTGATTTAACCTGTCTTTCAGTTTATGCAAAATCGGGTAGCGCAAATTGTCCGCCAATCCCCCAAATGGCGCACTGCCCACACTCGGCGCGTTATAGACCGGCGTATCTTTCCAGGTAACTAAGTTCTGATTACTCAGCGGCTTGTTGAGGTCACCCAAACCGTCTTCAACTTTTTGTCGCCCCTGAACCGGCTCGAGATGGCCTTTATCGATAAACCCTTTACCAAAGCCAAAATTAAATGCGTAATAACTTGCGGCAGTGGGCTCCACGGCAATGATTTGTCCGGCCCGAATATTCCCCACGGTCACCATCTTGTCGCCAATTTGAGCCCAGACCGCAGCATTTTCGATGGTTTGCATATAACGGGCAGGTAACGCGGCACTGACACTTGCGGTAAACAGCATCAGCAGGAGAATAACAGCTTGTTTGTACATGAAAAAATAACCGAGGGTGAAACAACGCTTTTATTGTAGCAAAAGCGCCATCAGAATCGCGGGTTAATACTCATACAAATTATGTTTGAGGACGAAAGGCGGATTTTTTTGTTGTTGGTGCCAAAGACTACTCACCTCCGGCGCACCCAGTTCGACAATACGCTCGCGAAACTCTGAACTGGTCATGGTTTCACGGCAAGCCATCATCTGTTCAATTAACGGTAACGTGACACCAGAAATCACTTCGCAACGGGAGTGTTTGTGGCTTAATAATGAAGCCACGCGATACGGTGGCGCTCCGGCTATATCGGTTAAGAAGATGACACCCTCACCAGAGTCCGCTTCATGCAGAGCATCGCACATCATGCGGCTGAGCATATTAGAGCTTAACCCACGCCAGAAATTCACGGCCCGGCACTGAAGAAGCGCCCCATGTTTTTTCTCCAGCGCATCCAGTATCTCTTGCGCCCGGTCATCGTGACAGGTAATTACCCAACCTAACATCGCCTTCCTCCTTAGCCGAAAATCAGTCTACCCTGACCATTGTTGATAAAGGGTGATAGCCGTCAAAACTCCTCTCCCCCAAATCCAGAGGAGAGGAAATAGCCTTAGCTACGCAAACCACGTCCACGTTGGATCAGCGACCAACAGATCAAATAAAACGCCACAATAAAGACCACCAGTACGCCAAAGGTAGTGACCAGCGGAACATCATTGATACCGAGGAAGCCGTAGCGGAAACCACTGATCATATAAACGATTGGGTTCAGGTGCGACAGCCCTTGCCAGAACGGCGGCAACAAAGTCAGTGAGTAAAAGACCCCACCCAAATACGTGAGTGGCGTTAACACAAAGGTTGGCACCAGGCTGATGTCATCGAACGTTTTGGCAAACACACCGTTCAGCAAACCCGCAAGGGAGAACAACACCGCCGTGAGCACCAGGGTTAAGGCAACGAATACCCACGAATGCACCTGAAACGGCACAAAAAACAGTGAAATTGCCGTCACCAGAATGCCAACAAACAGACCACGCGCCACGCCACCGCCGACATATCCGGCAATAATGACGTGAGTCGGAACCGGCGCTACCAGCAGCTCTTCAATATTACGCTGGAATTTGGCACCAAAAAATGATGACGCGACGTTGGCGTAGGCGTTGGTGATCACCGACATCATGATCAGCCCCGGTACGATGAACTGCATGTAGCTGAAGCCATGCATATCGCCAATACGCGAACCAATCAGGTTACCGAAAATAATAAAGTAAAGGGTCATGGTGATGACTGGCGGCACCAGCGTCTGCACCCAGATACGCATAAAGCGATGGATCTCTTTCGCCCAGATGCTTTTTAGCGCCACCCAGTAAAGATGCATCATGCGCGATCTCCTTGTTTTTCATTAACCAGTGAAACAAACAGCTCTTCCAGACGGTTAGCTTTGTTACGCATACTTAATACCTGAATGCCCTGCTCACTTAACTGCGTAAATACGCTGTTGATCCCCTGCTCACGCAGCACTTCAACTTCCAGCGTCGCGGTATCGACCAGTCGATACTGATAGCCATCGAGCTTCGGTAACGGACTTTTCGGTGCGAGATCGAGAATAAAGGTTTCCGATTTCAGCTTCGCCAGCAGCGCCTTCATCGAGGTATTTTCCACCAGCTCACCGTGTTGAATAATGCCGATATTGCGGCACAGCATTTCTGCTTCTTCCAGGTAGTGTGTGGTGAGAATGATGGTGGTGCCTTTGTTGTTTAAATCCTTCAAAAAGCCCCACATTGAGCGGCGAAGTTCAATATCCACGCCTGCAGTCGGCTCGTCGAGAATCAGTAGTTTAGGTTCATGCATTAACGCACGGGCAATCATTAAACGGCGCTTCATCCCGCCAGATAACATGCGCGCACGTTCGTTGCGTTTTCCCCATAAATCGAGCTGCTTAAGATATTTTTCGCTGCGGATGTACGCCTCTTTGCGCTCCACACCGTAGTACCCTGCCTGATTCACCACAATTTGCTGCACGGTTTCAAACGGGTTGAAGTTAAATTCCTGCGGCACCAGTCCCAACTGACGTTTAGCGTTCACGACATCTTTCTCGAGATCGTAACCAAATACGCTGACCCGCCCGGAGGTTTTATTTACCAGAGAGCTGATAATACCGATAGTGGTCGATTTCCCGGCCCCGTTCGGCCCGAGAAGCGCATAAAAATCACCCGCTTCGACCTGCAAATCTATTCCACGAAGCGCCTGAACGCCGCCTGGATAGGTTTTTTTAAGCTGTTGAAGTTCCAGTGCAATGGTCATAAATTTTTACTTACCTTACGTTCTTACACTTTATCTGTGGTTTAAATCGTCCCGGAGTTGCCCTATATTAGCCAAACGTAATTATTTGGTTACAGGTCGTTAACCTCCATGAAAGACATAGATACACTCATCAGCAACAATGCACTATGGTCAAAAATGCTGGTGGAAGAGGATCCCGGGTTTTTTGAGAAACTGGCACAAGCGCAAAAACCGCGCTTTCTATGGATTGGATGTTCCGACAGTCGCGTTCCTGCAGAACGTTTAACCGGTCTTGAGCCGGGCGAACTCTTTGTTCACCGTAATGTTGCTAACCTGGTCATTCACACCGACCTGAACTGCCTTTCCGTGGTTCAGTATGCAGTGGATGTACTCGAAGTTGAACACATTATTATCTGTGGCCACTACGGTTGCGGCGGCGTACAAGCCGCAGTTGAAAACCCGGAACTGGGGCTTATCAACAACTGGCTGCTGCATATCCGTGATATCTGGTTCAAACATAGCTCATTGCTCGGCGAAATGCCGCAAGAGCGCCGTCTGGATACCTTGTGTGAACTGAACGTCATGGAACAGGTGTATAACCTGGGCCACTCCACCATTATGCAATCAGCGTGGAAACGCGGGCAGAAAGTTACCATTCACGGCTGGGCCTACGGTATTCACGACGGCTTGCTGCGTGATCTGGATGTCACAGCGACCAACCGCGAAACCCTTGAGCAACGTTACCGTCATGGGATTTCCAACCTCAAGCTGAAACACGCCAACCACAAATAAAAATGCCATGCCGGATGCAACACATCCGGCAACTTCACACTTACTCGTCCAGCAGAATCACTTTGCCGATATACGGCAGATGACGATAACGCTGTGCGTAATCAATGCCGTAACCCACCACAAACTCATCCGGGATCGAGAAACCGATAAATTCAACCGGGACGTTCACTTCACGACGGGACGGTTTATCCAGCAGCGTACAAATCGCCAACGACTTCGGTTCGCGCAGGCTTAAGATCTCACGCACTTTCGACAGTGTATTCCCCGAGTCGATGATATCTTCAACAATCAGCACGTCCTTGCCACGGATATCTTCATCCAGATCTTTGAGGATTTTCACATCACGGGTGGTGGACATGCCGCTACCGTAGCTGGAGGCGGTCATAAAGTCGACTTCATGAGATACCTGAACTTCACGGCACAGGTCCGCCATAAACATAAATGAGCCACGCAGCAGACCCACCAGCACCATATCGCTGCCGCTGTCTTTGTAACGCTCAGTAATCTGACGACCCAGTTCGGCGATACGCGCTTTAATCTCCGCTTCGGGGATCATTACTTCTACAGTATGTTTCATATCTCTAACCATATGATTTAAAAACAAATCACTTCGCACGGGCAGGTTTTGGCACCGCAACAAAGCGCAAGACACGCAGTATACCAGTAAAACTATTCATTCGCGGAATCTGTTAATAAAGCTCGAATTGTGATGACGGTCACACATGTTAAAACCTATAATTAATTGCTACCAAAATATTAATGAATTGAAATGGTGTCTCTTTATGGCAATTAACAATACAGGCTCGCGACGATTACTCGTCACGCTAACAGCCCTTTTTGCAGCGCTTTGCGGGCTGTATCTACTCATTGGCGGAGGCTGGCTGGTCGCGATTGGCGGCTCCTGGTACTACCCTATCGCTGGCCTTGTGATGCTCGGCGTCGCCTGGATGCTGTGGCGCAGTAAACGTGCCGCGCTTTGGCTATACGCCGCCCTGCTACTCGGCACCATGATTTGGGGCGTCTGGGAAGTTGGTTTCGACTTCTGGGCGCTGACTCCGCGCAGCGATATTCTGGTCTTCTTCGGCATCTGGCTGATCCTGCCGTTTGTCTGGCGTCGCCTGGTCATTCCTGCCAGCGGCGCAGTTGCCGCACTGGTGGTGGCACTGCTGATTAGCGGTAGTATCCTGACCTGGGCCGGATTTAACGATCCGCAGGAAATCAACGGCACCTTAAGCGCCGATGCCACACCTGCGGAAGCTATCTCACCCGTTGCCGATCAGGACTGGCCTGCCTATGGTCGCAATCAGGAAGGTCAACGCTTTTCACCTCTGAAACAAATTAACGCCGATAACGTCCATAATCTGAAAGAAGCCTGGGTGTTCCGTACTGGCGATGTGAAGCAGCCGAACGATCCGGGCGAAATCACCAATGAAGTGACGCCGATTAAAGTGGGCGACACCCTTTACCTGTGTACCGCTCACCAGCGCCTGTTTGCGCTCGATGCCGCCAGCGGCAAAGAGAAATGGCATTACGATCCTGAGCTGAAAACTAACGAGTCTTTCCAGCACGTAACCTGCCGTGGCGTCTCTTATCATGAAGCCAAAGCAGAAACGGCTTCGCCGGAAGTGATGGCGGATTGCCCGCGTCGTATCATTCTTCCGGTCAATGATGGTCGACTGATTGCGATTAACGCTGAAAACGGCAAACTGTGCGAAACCTTCGCCAATAAAGGCGTGCTCAATCTGCAAAGCAATATGCCAGACACCAAACCGGGTCTGTATGAACCGACTTCGCCACCGATTATCACCGATAAAACCATCGTGATGGCAGGTTCAGTTACCGATAACTTCTCAACCCGCGAAACGTCTGGCGTGATCCGTGGTTTTGATGTCAACACCGGGGAGCTGCTGTGGGCTTTTGATCCGGGCGCGAAAGATCCGAACGCAATCCCGTCTGACGAACACACCTTTACCTTTAACTCGCCAAACTCGTGGGCACCAGCGGCCTATGACGCGAAGCTGGATCTGGTGTATCTGCCGATGGGCGTGACAACGCCGGATATCTGGGGCGGTAACCGCACACCGGAACAGGAACGTTATGCCAGCTCGATTCTGGCGCTGAATGCCACAACCGGGAAATTGGCGTGGAGCTACCAGACCGTTCACCACGACCTGTGGGATATGGATCTTCCGGCACAGCCGACGCTGGCGGACATCACCGTTAATGGTCAGAAAGTGCCAGTTATTTACGCTCCGGCGAAAACCGGCAACATTTTTGTGCTCGATCGTCGTAATGGCGAACTGGTGGTTCCGGCACCGGAAAAACCGGTTCCCCAAGGTGCTGCCAAAGGCGATTACGTTACCCCTACTCAACCATTCTCGGAACTGAGCTTCCGTCCGACGAAAGATTTGAGCGGTGCGGATATGTGGGGAGCCACCATGTTTGACCAACTGGTGTGCCGCGTGATGTTCCACCAGATGCGCTATGAAGGCATTTTCACGCCGCCATCTGAACAGGGCACGCTGGTCTTCCCGGGTAACCTGGGAATGTTTGAATGGGGCGGGATTTCCGTTGATCCAAATCGTGAAGTGGCAATTGCCAACCCAATGGCACTGCCGTTTGTTTCGAAACTGATCCCACGCGGTCCGGGTAACCCGATGGAGCAGCCGAAAGATGCCAAAGGCACGGGTACGGAATCCGGCATTCAGCCACAGTACGGTGTACCGTATGGTGTCACGCTCAACCCGTTCCTCTCACCATTTGGTCTGCCATGTAAACAGCCAGCATGGGGTTATATCTCGGCGCTGGATCTGAAAACTAATGAAGTGGTGTGGAAGAAACGTATTGGTACGCCGCAGGACAGTATGCCGTTCCCGATGCCTGTACCGGTGCCGTTCAATATGGGTATGCCGATGCTGGGCGGGCCAATCTCCACGGCGGGTAACGTGCTGTTTATCGCCGCTACGGCAGATAACTACCTGCGCGCTTACAACATGAGCAACGGTGAAAAACTGTGGCAGGGTCGTTTACCAGCGGGTGGTCAGGCGACGCCAATGACCTATGAAGTGAATGGTAAGCAGTATGTGGTGATCTCCGCAGGCGGTCACGGTTCATTTGGTACGAAGATGGGCGACTATATTGTGGCTTATGCCCTGCCGGATGATGTGAAGTAAGACTTGCTCAGATTGCTGACAACGTGCGCGTTGTTCATGCCGGATGCGGCGTGAACGCCTTATCCAGCCTACAAAATTGTGCAAAATCAATGGATTGCACAGGTGGCGTAGGCCTGATAAGCGTAGCGCATCAGGCAGATTTGCGTTTGTCATCAGTTTAATGCCCGGAGAGATCCGGGCATATTCCCGAATACGGTCTTTTTATACCGTAAACCCTAACATCATCCCCGTATCTTCATGCTCCAGCAGATGGCAGTGCGCCATATAAGCATGTTCTTTCGGTGCGTCGTGATTAAACTTCACCAGCACTTCACTGACATTGCCTTCTACCTTAACGGTATCTTTCCAGCCCGCGCGATGAGCCGCTGGCGGTTTGCCATTTTCTGACAAGATACGGAACTGCGTGCCGTGAATATGGAACGGATGCAGCATCATGTCGCCCACGCCAGAGATAACCCAACGTTCGTACTGCCCTTTCGCCGCCGCAAACATCGGCTTATTCATATCAAACGCCTGACCGTTGATTTTATTGGCATGGTGGAAATCGAACTTCCCGCCGTGGTTCATATGATTCATATTGCCGTGCCCCATATGGCCCATCATCTGGCTGTGATCCATTCCGGCCATCGCCTGATCGCCATATTTCTCCATTAGCATCTGCATCCCCATCATATCGAGCATCGGGTCCATAGAAAGTTGCAGCTTGCGTACCGTCAGCCCTTCCAGCGAAGGTAACGCAGGCAGGCTACTTAATGTGTCTGGCAAAGCACCGGAGGCACTAATAGCAATCGGCTGAATCCGCATTACCGGATGCGGCTTGTCAAACGGTGCAATCGCCATCCCCATCTGGCTGACCGGCAGCGTCACCAGGTCAAAGGGTTTGTTGTCGTTAACCTCCACCAGCACTTCAAAACGCTCGCCCATCAGCACCGGCAGCTCGTTCACCTTCACCGGTTCAGGTAGCAGACCACCGTCGCTGGCAATCACATAAAGCGGGCGATTGTCGCTGGTGGCGAAATTGAGCGAGCGGGCATTACAGCCATTGAGCAAACGCAGGCGCAGCCAACCACGCGGGGCAGCGTGTTGCGGGTAGATTGCACCGTTGGTCAGCAACGTATCGCCAAACCAGCCCACGGCGGCGGTCATCACATCCAGTTGATAATCAATCTGCCCGTCGGCGCTAAATTTCTTATCCTGAACGATCACCGGAACATCATCGATACCCCACTGTTTTGGCAGCATTAATTTCAGGATCTCGTCATCTTCAATCACCACCAGACCAGCCAGCCCCATCGCCACCTGTCGCCCGGTCTTGCCATGTTGATGTGGATGGAACCAGCAGGTAGCGGCAGGTTGATCAACGTTCAACGTCACCGAGCGCTTGCCACCTGGCGGAATAATTCCCTGTGGGCCGCCGTCGACTTCACCCGGTACTTCCAGCCCGTGCCAGTGCAACGTCGTCTCTTCCGTCAGTTGGTTATAGATATCAACCGTTACCGCTTTGCCGCGCTGTAATTTCACCGCCGGCCCCAGCAGATTGCCGTTATAGCCCCAGGTAGTTGCAGTTTTCTCGCCAAAGGTAGACTGACCTGCGCCAATAGTTAACTGAATGCGATTACGGGCATCGGTCGTGAGCAAATCAGGGATCGGTAACGTTGGGCGTTCCGCCGCAAAGACTGCACGGCTCCACAGTGGCAAGGCTGAAGCCACACCCAGTGCGACGGAATATTTCAAGAAATCACGACGTTGCATAGTTATTTCCTTATTTTTAAGCAGGCGAAACAAAATCAAACGTTGAGCATAGTCCTTCCCCTTACGGGAAGGTCAAGCCGCAGACACAATTTAATCGACAATAATGGTCGTCGCCTCGCTCGCAGTGTGCTAACGTTTATCTTCTTTAAGCCCCTGGTAGAAGCAATGAAGACGTTTTTCAGAACAGTGTTATTCGGCAGCCTGATGGCCGTTTGCGCAAACAGTTACGCGCTCAGCGAGTCTGAAGCCGAAGATATGGCCGATTTAACGGCAGTTTTTGTCTTTCTGAAGAACGATTGTGGTTACCAGAACTTACCTAACGGGCAAATTCGTCGCGCACTGGTCTTTTTCGCCCAGCAAAACCAGTGGGATCTCAGTAACTACGACACCTTCGACATGAAAGCCCTCGGTGAAGACAGCTACCGCGATCTCAGCGGCATTGGCATTCCCGTCGCTAAAAAATGCAAAGCCCTGGCCCGCGATTCCTTAAGCCTGCTTGCCTACGTCAAATAATCCCTGATACCTTTTTGTAGAAATATTGACCGTGCATCCGCGGTCAATGTTAGCTATTATGTTGCGCCCTTTTTTTACGGGTGTTAACAAAGGAGGTATCAACCCATGGCCGAAAAAAAACAGTGGCATGAAACGCTACACGACCAGTTTGGGCAGTACTTTGCGGTAGATAACGTTCTGTATCATGAAAAGACCGATCACCAGGATCTGATCATTTTTGAGAACGCTGCATTTGGTCGCGTAATGGCGCTGGATGGCGTAGTACAAACCACCGAGCGCGACGAGTTTATCTATCATGAGATGATGACCCATGTTCCGCTACTGGCCCACGGTCACGCGAAACATGTGCTGATTATCGGCGGCGGCGACGGTGCCATGCTGCGTGAAGTAACCCGACATAAAAACGTTGAGTCAATCACGATGGTGGAAATCGATGCGGGTGTCGTATCGTTCTGCCGTCAGTATCTACCCAACCATAACGCCGGTAGCTACGACGATCCGCGCTTTAAGCTGGTGATCGACGATGGCGTCAATTTCGTTAATCAAACCAGCCAGACCTTTGATGTCATTATCTCCGACTGCACCGATCCTATCGGTCCCGGCGAAAGCCTTTTCACTTCGGCATTTTATGAAGGCTGCAAACGTTGCCTGAATCCTGGCGGTATCTTCGTCGCACAAAACGGCGTCTGCTTTTTACAGCAGGAAGAAGCCATCGACAGCCATCGTAAACTCAGCCATTACTTCAGCGACGTTGACTTTTATCAGGCGGCGATCCCGACCTATTACGGCGGTATCATGACTTTTGCATGGGCGACAGATAACGACGCCTTACGCCATCTCTCAACCGAAATTATTCAGGCGCGTTTTCTCGCCTCTGGCCTGAAATGCCGTTATTACAATCCGGCAGTCCATACGGCAGCTTTTGCCTTACCCCAGTATCTGCAAGACGCACTGGCTTCACAGCCGTCCTAAGGAGAAGATAAGAAATTGAAAAAACTGAAACTGCATGGCTTTAATAATCTGACCAAAAGTCTGAGTTTTTGTATTTACGATATCTGCTACGCCAAAACTGCCGAAGAGCGCGACGGTTATATTGCTTATATCGATGAACTCTATAATGCCAACCGTCTGACCGAAATCCTGTCAGAAACCTGTTCCATTATCGGGGCTAATATTCTTAACATCGCCCGCCAGGATTACGAACCACAGGGTGCCAGCGTCACTATTCTGGTGAGTGAAGAACCGGTTGACCCGAAACTTATCGACAAAACAGAACACCCCGGCCCACTGCCAGAAACGGTCGTTGCCCATCTCGATAAAAGTCATATTTGCGTACATACCTACCCGGAAAGTCATCCTGAAGGCGGTTTATGTACCTTCCGCGCCGATATTGAAGTCTCTACCTGCGGCGTGATTTCTCCGCTGAAGGCGCTGAATTACCTGATCCACCAGCTTGAGTCCGATATCGTAACCATTGATTATCGCGTGCGCGGTTTTACCCGCGACATTAACGGTATGAAGCACTTTATCGACCATGAGATTAATTCGATTCAGAACTTTATGTCTGACGATATGAAGGCGCTGTATGACATGGTGGATGTAAACGTCTATCAGGAAAATATCTTCCATACCAAGATGTTGCTTAAAGAGTTCGACCTTAAGCACTACATGTTCCACACCAAACCGGAAGATTTAACCGACAGCGAGCGCCAGGAAATTACCGCTGCGCTGTGGAAAGAAATGCGCGAGATTTATTACGGGCGCAATATGCCAGCTGTTTAACGGCTCTGGCGGAGCTCCCAGGCTCCGCCAGATTTATTTACTTCTGCTGCACGAAATTGCGGTAAGCCGCCACGACCTGCAGAAAATCCTCAACGCCGCATAGCGACAGGCTTTCTTCGTCGTAGTAGTTCATCCCCTCTTCCATTTCATCGCCAGCGAATTCCAGTTGATTGGCGCGAACCATCACCTCTTCACCGTCCATCCACAGGGTGTATTCATGCCCTGCCCGTTGCCAGGACCGTTCGCTACCTTTCAGTGCGTGCGCTGCTTGTTCCACTTCATCAAGCAAGGCCAGGTTTTCTTTCACCTCTTCATTAAACCAGTGCCCGACCACTTCATGCCCCATGGACATACGCACCTTTACCACTCCGGTAATATCGCGCAGAAATTCGTAATCCATAGTGTGTTCCTCTGCTCCCGGCAATGCACCGAAATCGCATTGCGCCATTGATGTAATTATCGCAGCCTTACCGGAGAAAAACAGCGGAACGGCGATGGTTTAGAAATAAAAAATGCCCGGGAATCTCATTCACCGGGCATTATGTCGTTTATGCGCAGCGCGTGCGCTGACTTTTTAAACTGCAGTCTGGAAAATCACACCATCGGCTTTTTCAGTGTACTGAGAAAGCTGGTTGAAGTTCAGGTAACGGTAAGTATCAACGGCAGTTTTATCCACCTGCGCCACGTAGGTCTGGTACTCTTCCGGCGTCGGTAGTTTGCCAATCAGCGCCGCAACAGCAGCCAGTTCCGCAGAAGCCAGGAAGACATTCGCGCCAGTCCCCAGACGGTTCGGGAAGTTACGGGTAGAGGTGGAAACCACCGTCGCACCGTCTGCTACACGCGCCTGGTTACCCATACACAGGGAACAGCCAGGGATCTCGATACGAGCCCCGCTCTTACCGAAGACGCTGTAGTAGCCTTCTTCAGTCAACTGTGCGGCGTCCATACGGGTTGGCGGTGCCACCCACAGGCGGGTCGGCAACTGGCCTTTATGCGCATCCAGCAGTTTACCCGCAGCACGGAAGTGACCGATGTTGGTCATGCAGGAACCGATAAACACTTCGTCGATCTTCTCACCCTGTACCGCAGACAGCGGACGCGCGTCATCCGGGTCGTTCGGAGCACACAGGATTGGCTCTTTAATATCCGCCAGATCGATGTCGATCACTGCCGCGTATTCCGCATCTGCATCGGCTTCCAGCAGCTCAGGATTCGCCAGCCATTTTTCCATGCCCTGAATACGACGTTCCAGGGTACGACGATCGCCGTAACCTTCCGCGATCATCCACTTCAGCAGGACGATGTTAGAGTTCAGGTATTCGATGATCGGTTCTTTGTTCAGCTTGATGGTACAACCGGCAGCAGAACGCTCGGCGGACGCATCGGTCAGCTCAAAGGCCTGCTCAACTTTCAGATCCGGCAGACCTTCAATTTCCAGAATGCGGCCAGAGAAGATGTTTTTCTTGCCTTTCTTCTCAACGGTCAGCAGACCTTGTTTGATGGCATACAGCGGAATGGCGTGTACCAGATCGCGCAAGGTGATGCCCGGCTGCATTTTGCCTTTGAAGCGCACCAGAACGGATTCCGGCATATCCAGCGGCATTACGCCTGTTGCGGCTGCAAATGCCACCAGACCAGAACCCGCCGGGAAAGAGATACCGATCGGGAAACGGGTATGGGAGTCACCACCGGTACCGACGGTATCCGGCAGCAGCATACGGTTCAGCCAGGAGTGGATGACGCCATCGCCCGGACGCAGCGACACACCGCCGCGGTTCATAATAAAGTCCGGCAGCGTGTGGTGCGTGGTGACGTCAACCGGCTTCGGATACGCCGCCGTGTGGCAGAAGGACTGCATCACCAGGTCAGCCGAGAAGCCCAGGCACGCTAGGTCTTTCAGTTCATCACGGGTCATCGGGCCGGTGGTGTCCTGCGAGCCGACAGAGGTCATTTTCGGTTCGCAGTACGCGCCCGGACGAATGCCTTTCACGCCGCAGGCACGACCGACCATTTTCTGCGCCAGCGAGTAGCCACGGTCGCTTTCCGCCACATCTTTCGCCTGACGGAACACGTCACTGTGCGGCAGGCCGAGTGATTCACGCGCTTTGGTAGTCAGGCCACGACCGATAATCAGCGGAATACGACCGCCCGCACGCACTTCATCCACCAGCACGTCGGTTTTCAGCTCAAAGGTCGCCAACAGTTCGTTGGTTTCGTGGTTACGCACTTCACCTTTATATGGGTAAACGTCGATCACATCACCCATGTTCAGGCGCGATACGTCCACTTCAACCGGCAGCGCGCCCGCATCTTCCATGGTGTTAAAGAAGATAGGTGCAATTTTGCCGCCCAGGCACAGACCGCCGCCGCGCTTGTTCGGCACATGCGGGATATCGTCACCCATGAACCACAGCACGGAGTTGGTCGCGGATTTACGCGAAGAGCCGGTACCCACAACATCACCCACGTAAGCCAGCGGGAAACCTTTCTGTTGCAGCGCTTCGATCTGTTTAATCGGGCCAACGACGCCCGGCTGATCCGGTTCGATCCCTTCACGGGCGTTTTTCAGCATCGCCAGCGCGTGCAGGGGGATATCCGGGCGTGACCACGCATCCGGTGCCGGAGAAAGGTCATCGGTGTTAGTTTCGCCAGTGACTTTGAAGACGGTAACGGTCAGTTTTTCAGCCAGCGCCGGGCGATTCAGGAACCATTCGGCATCCGCCCAGGACTGCATTACCTGCTTCGCATATTCGTTGCCTGCTTTGGCTTTCTCTTCTACGTCATAGAAGTTATCGAACATCAGCAGTGTGTGAGAAAGTGCTTTGGCAGCGATCGGTGCCAGTTTGGCATCATCCAGCGCGTCGATCAGCGGATGAATGTTGTAACCACCCTGCATGCTACCCAGCAGTTCGATGGCTTTTTCCGGAGTCAGCAGAGGGGATTTGGCTTCGCCTTTAGCGATAGCAGCCAGGAAGCCTGCTTTGACATAGGCGGCTTCATCGACGCCTGGGGGAACACGGTTGGTTAACAGATCTAACAGGAATTCTTCTTCGCCCGCGGGCGGGTTTTTCAGCAGCTCTACAAGTGCGGCCATTTGGTTTGCATCCAGGGGTTTGGGCGCAATCCCCTCAGCGGCACGCTCAGCTACGTGCTTACGGTATTCTTCTAGCACGACGGTTCTCCTCGCTCTCATTGTCATAGTGCGGCAGGCGATTCTCTTCACGCTCCTGTGAGACAGCAGTTTGTAGGGTAAATGCCCAGTACCGCAACGGGCAGAATAGCAGGATTTTGACGACGTGTTAATCTGTTTACAAAAAAGCAACATAAAAAAGTGGCTGAATCGTTAAGGATGGTCTAGAGATTGTTTCCCTCCGTAAAAACTTCGTTAATTCGCATGGTGATAATCACCTTTCTCAACGAATCCCAAGATTAGTCAAAATTTAAACTACCGCCTCTTTATACTCGGATTCACAGCACCTGCGGGTGGCAGTTCGCCGACCATTGCGATTTCCTTGAGATCCGAATTATGAAAATGACTTTGCCGTTTAAACCCCATGTGCTGGCACTAATTTGCAGTGCCGGGCTTTGTGCCGCCTCTGCCGGGCTCTATATAAAAAGCCGCACAGTGGAAGCGCCTGTGGAACCGCAATCGACACAACTGGCTGTGTCTGACGCTGCCGCGGTTACGCTTCCTGCAACGGTTTCCGCGCCTCCCGTAACACCCGCCGTCGTTAAATCCGCATTCAGCACTGCACAAATCGATCAATGGGTTGCACCTGTCGCGCTATACCCCGACTCTCTGCTTTCACAAGTGTTAATGGCATCAACCTATCCGGCAAACGTTGCTCAAGCAGTGCAATGGTCACACGATAATCCACTTAAACAAGGCGATGCTGCTATTCAGGCGGTATCTGACCAGCCGTGGGACGCTAGCGTCAAATCACTGGTGGCCTTTCCACAATTGATGGCGTTGATGGGCGAAAACCCGCAATGGGTGCAAAACCTGGGCGATGCTTTTCTGGCGCAGCCGCAGGACGTGATGGACTCGGTACAGCGATTGCGGCAACTGGCGCAACAAACCGGTTCGCTGAAGTCATCAACCGAACAGAAAGTTATTACCACAACGAAGAAAGCTGTACCGGTAAAACAGACAGTCACGGTTCCCGTCATACCATCCAATACCGTTTCAGCTGCCAACCCTGTCATTACAGAGCCTGCTACAACCGTCATTTCCATTGAGCCCGCCAATCCTGATGTGGTCTATATTCCCAACTACAACCCAACCGTGGTTTACGGGAACTGGGCCAATACTGCGTATCCGCCGGTTTATCTGCCACCACCAGCCGGAGAACCGTTTGTTGACAGCTTTGTACGCGGATTCGGCTATAGCATGGGCGTTGCTACCACGTACGCACTATTCAGCAGCATCGACTGGGACGACGACGATCATGACCATCATCATCATGACGATGATGATTATCATCACCACGATGGCGGTCATCGTGACGGTAATGGCTGGCAACACAACGGCGACAACATCAATATCGACGTCAATAATTTCAACCGTATCACCGGTGAGCATCTTACTGATAAGAATATGGCATGGCGGCACAATCCAAACTACCGTAATGGTGTGCCCTATCATGATCAGGATATGGCAAAGCGGTTTCATCAAACCGATGTCAACGGCGGAATGACTGCCACGCAGCTACCTGCTCCAACACGCGACAGCCAGCGTCAGGCGGCAGCAAGTCAGTTTCAGCAACGAACACACGCCGCCCCCGTCATTACACGAGATACCCAACGTCAGGCAGCGGCACAGCGGTTTAATGAAGCTGAACACTATGGGAGCTATGACGACTTCCGCGACTTCAGCCGTCGCCAACCACTGACCCAGCAACAAAAGGACGCCGCTCGTCAGCGTTATCAGTCACCTTCTCCTGAGCAGCGCCAGGCAGTTCGCGAGAGAATGCAGACTAACCCGCAGATCCAGCAGCGAAGAGAGGCAGCGCGTGAGCGCATTCAGCCCGCCTCGCCTGAGCAGCGCCAGGCAGTCCGCGAGAAAATGCAGACTAACCCACAGATCCAGCAGCGAAGAGACGCAGCGCGTGAGCGTATTCAGTCAGCCTCGCCTGAGCAGCGCCAGGTGTTTAAGGAAAAAGTACAGCAGCGCCCACTGAACCAACAGCAACGTGATAACGCCCGCCAGCGTGTTCAATCAGCATCACCTGAACAACGTCAGGTTTTTCGGGAGAAAGTTCAGGAGAGCCGCCCACAACGTCTAAACGACAGTAACCATACTGCCAGGCTGAATAACGAGCAACGGTCAGCAGTACGCGAACGTCTCTCTGAGCGCGGAGCAAGGCGACTGGAAAGGTAAATTACAGGCGTAAAAAAAGCGGCGTGGTTAGCCGCTTTTTTAATTGCCAGATGTCCCGGCAAACGAAAAATTACTTCTTCTTCGCTTTCGGGTTCGGCAGGTCAGTAATGCTACCTTCGAACACTTCTGCCGCCAGGCCCACAGACTCGTGCAGAGTCGGGTGCGCGTGGATGGTCAGTGCGATGTCTTCAGCATCACAACCCATTTCGATTGCCAGGCCGATTTCACCCAGCAGCTCGCCGCCGTTAGTACCGACAATCGCACCACCGATCACACGGTGAGATTCTTTGTCGAAAATCAGCTTGGTCATACCGTCTGCGCAGTCGGAAGCGATAGCACGACCAGAAGCAGCCCACGGGAAGGTGGCGGTTTCATAGCTGATGCCTTTCTCTTTCGCTTCTTTCTCAGTCAGACCTACCCATGCAACTTCTGGTTCGGTATAGGCGATGGACGGGATAACTTTCGGATCGAAGTAGTGTTTCTTACCGGCGATAACTTCAGCGGCAACGTGACCTTCGTGAACACCTTTGTGTGCCAGCATCGGCTGACCGACGATATCGCCGATAGCAAAGATGTGCGGTACGTTGGTACGCAGCTGTTTGTCAACGCGGATGAAACCACGGTCGTCAACTTCCACACCAGCTTTGCCTGCGTCGAGGTTTTTACCGTTCGGCACACGACCAATCGCTACCAGCACGGCGTCGTAACGCTGCGGTTCAGCGGGTGCTTTTTTGCCTTCCATCGTCACATAAATGCCGTCTTCTTTCGCTTCAACGGCGGTAACTTTGGTTTCCAGCATCAGGTTGAATTTCTTGCTGATACGCTTGGTGAAGACTTTAACGATGTCTTTGTCAGCTGCCGGGATAACCTGGTCGAACATTTCAACCACGTCAATCTGTGAACCCAGCGCGTGGTAAACGGTGCCCATTTCCAGACCGATGATACCGCCACCCATTACCAGCAGGCGTTCTGGTACTTCTTTCAGTTCCAGCGCGTCAGTGGAGTCCCAGATACGCGGATCTTCATGCGGAATAAACGGCAGTTGAATCGGGCGAGAACCCGCTGCAATGATCGCGTTGTCGAAGTTGATCACGGTTTTACCGTTCTCACCTTCAACTTCCAGGGTGTTAGCCCCGGTAAATTTACCCAGACCGTTGACCACTTTGACTTTGCGGCCTTTCGCCATACCAGCCAGACCACCGGTCAGCTGATTGATCACTTTCTCTTTCCAGGTACGAATCTTGTCAATATCGGTTTTCGGTTCGCCGAAGACGATACCGTGTTCAGCCAGCGCTTTGGCTTCTTCGATAACTTTTGCTACGTGCAGCAGTGCTTTAGAAGGGATACAGCCGACGTTCAGGCAAACACCGCCAAGGGTGTTGTAACGTTCTACGATTACGGTTTCCAGACCTAAATCAGCGCAACGGAAGGCAGCGGAGTAACCTGCGGGGCCTGCCCCAAGTACCACGACCTGAGTTTTGATTTCAGTACTCATCATGACCTCTATATATTTATCTCCGGCGGGTCTGACGTTTTTTTTATGACGCCCATTATCCACCGGGTCGTTCTATCCGTCGGTATTTTACAAAATTGTTAACAATTTTTAAACAACAAACGGCAACCGATTTGTCTATTCGCTAATAACCTCAATACATTCATGAGATTACCAGAAAAAAGCCGGCCGTTGGGCCGGCTCTTTTACTTACATCACCAGACGGCGAATGTCAGACAGCGTGTTGTTAATGATGGTAATGAAACGGGCACCATCAGCACCGTCGATCACGCGGTGGTCGAAGGAGAGAGAAATCGGCAGCATCAGACGCGGCACGAACTCTTTACCATTCCACAACGGCTCCATCGCGGACTTGGAAACGCCGAGGATAGCCACTTCCGGCGCGTTCACAATCGGCGCGAAGTGGGTAGTACCCAGGCCGCCGATGCTGGAGATGGTGAAGCAACCGCCCTGCATTTCGCCCGCAGTCAGCTTACCGTCACGCGCTTTCTTAGAAATAGTCATCAGCTCGCGAGACAGTTCGATGATGCCTTTCTTGTTGACGTCTTTGAATACCGGAACAACCAGACCGTTCGGGGTATCCACCGCCACACCGATGTTGATGTATTTCTTCAGGGTCAGACGCTGACCGTCTTCCGACAGCGAACTGTTGAAGCGAGGCATCTGCTCAAGCGCTGCAGCAACGGCTTTCATGATGAAGACAACCGGGGTTATCTTCACATCCAGCTTACGTTTCGCCGCTTCTTCGTTCTGCTGTTTACGGAACGCTTCCAGCTCGGTGATATCGGTTTTGTCGAAGTGAGTAACATGCGGGATCATCACCCAGTTACGGCTCAGGTTCGCACCAGAAATTTTCTGGATACGGCCCAGTTCCACTTCTTCGATTTCACCAAACTTGCTGAAGTCCACCTTCGGCCACGGCAGCATGCCTGGGATACCGCCGCCAGTCGCCGCCGGAGCTGCTTCTGCACGTTTGATAGCTTCTTTCACGTAAGCCTGAACGTCTTCGCGCAGGATACGACCTTTACGGCCAGTGCCCTTCACTTTCGCCAGGTTAACGCCAAACTCGCGTGCCAGACGGCGGATCAGCGGAGTCGCGTGAACGTAAGCGTCGTTTTCAGCAAATTCAGATTTGCCTTCCGCTTTCGCAACCGGTGCTGCTGCCGGGGCTTCAGCTTTTGCTGCCGGAGCCGGCGCTGCCGCTTCCTGTTTCGCAGGAGCTGCCGCAGGCGCTGCGCCTTCAACTTCGAAGATCATAATCAGCGAGCCAGTTTTCACTTTATCGCCAACGTTGACTTTCAGTTCCTTCACGACGCCTGCAAACGGAGCCGGAACTTCCATAGAAGCTTTGTCGCCTTCTACGGTAATCAGTGACTGTTCAGCGGCAACTTTGTCGCCCACTTTCACCATCACTTCGGTCACTTCAACTTCGTCACCGCCGATATCCGGAACGTTAACTTCTTTCACGCCAGCTGCTGGTGCAGGGGCCGCTGCCGGAGCCGCTTCCTGTTTAGCCGCCGGAGCTGCCGCGCCTGCTTCACCCGCGACTTCGAAGACCATAATCAGCGAGCCGGTAGACACTTTGTCACCCACGTTCACTTTGATCTCTTTCACGGTACCTGCAAACGGAGCCGGAACTTCCATAGAAGCCTTGTCGCCTTCTACGGTGATCAGCGACTGTTCAGCTTCAACTTTATCGCCAACTTTCACCAGGATTTCGGTCACTTCAACTTCGTCGCTGCCGATATCCGGAACGTTAACGTCTTTTGCCGCCGCAGCCGCGGGTGCTGCTGCCGGAGCTGCTTCTTTCTTCTCTTCTGCCTGAGCAGGTGCAGCGTCTGCTGCACCGTCGGCGGAATCGAAAATCATAATCAGTGCGCCGGTCTGGGTTTTATCGCCAACAGAGACTTTGATCTCTTTAACAATACCCGCCTGCGGAGACGGAACTTCCATAGAGGCTTTGTCGCCTTCTACGGTGATCAGCGACTGTTCGGCTTCAACTTTGTCGCCCACTTTGACCAGGATCTCGGTGATTTCAACTTCATCAGCCCCGATGTCCGGTACTTTGATTTCGATAGCCATTATTCTTTTACCTCTTACGCCAGACGCGGGTTAACTTTATCTGCATCGATGTTGAATTTGGCGATTGCGTCAGCAACCACTTTCTTATCGATTTCGCCACGTTTAGCCAGTTCGCCCAGCGCCGCAACCACGACATAAGAAGCATCAACTTCGAAGTGGTGACGCAGGTTCTCACGGCTGTCGGAACGACCGAAGCCATCAGTACCCAGTACGCGGTAGTCGTCAGCCGGTACGTAAGTACGGACCTGCTCAGCGAACAGTTTCATATAGTCGGTAGATGCCACTGCCGGAGCGTCGTTCATCACCTGAGCGATATACGGAACGCGCGGAGTTTCCAGCGGGTGCAGCATGTTCCAGCGTTCACAATCCTGACCATCACGCGCCAGCTCGGTGAAGGAGGTCACGCTATAAACGTCAGAACCTACGCCGTAATCTTTCGCCAGGATCTCTGCCGCTTCACGGACGTGACGCAGGATAGAACCGGAGCCCAGCAGCTGAACTTTACCTTTGCTACCTTCAATGGTTTCGAGTTTGTAGATACCTTTACGGATACCTTCCTCAGCACCTTCCGGCATTGCCGGCATGTGGTAGTTTTCGTTCAGCGTGGTGATGTAGTAGTAAACGTTCTCTTGTTTTTCACCGTACATACGCTCCAGACCGTCATGCATAATGACAGCAACTTCGTAAGCGTAAGCCGGGTCGTAAGAGATACAGTTCGGAATAGTCAGCGACTGAATGTGGCTGTGACCATCTTCGTGCTGCAGACCTTCACCGTTCAGGGTGGTACGACCGGAAGTACCGCCGATCAGGAAGCCACGCGCTTGCTGGTCGCCAGCCGCCCAGCACAGATCGCCAATACGCTGGAAGCCGAACATCGAGTAATAGATGTAGAACGGGATCATCGGCAGATTGTTGGTGCTGTAAGAGGTCGCCGCTGCCAGCCAGGAACAACCTGCGCCCAGCTCGTTGATCCCTTCCTGCAGAATCTGACCTTTCTCGTCTTCTTTATAGTAAGCAACCTGCTCGCGGTCCTGCGGGGTGTACTGCTGACCGTTCGGGCTGTAAATACCAATCTGACGGAACAGACCTTCCATACCGAAAGTACGCGCTTCGTCGGCGATGATCGGTACCAGACGATCTTTGATCGACTTGTTCTTCAGCATCACGTTCAGGGCACGAACGAAAGCGATAGTGGTAGAGATCTCTTTGCTCTGCTCTTCCAGCAGCGCGCCGAAGTCTTGCAGGCTCGGCAGCTCAAGCTTCTCGGTGAAGTTCGGCTGACGGCTTGGCAGATAACCGTGCAGTTTCTGACGCTGAGCGTGCAGATAGGTATGCTCTTCAGAACCTTCCGGGAAGGTGATGTACGGCAGTTTTTCGATATCTGCATCAGACACCGGCACATTGAAACGGTCGCGGATGTGACGCACACCGTCCATGTTCATTTTCTTAACCTGGTGCGCGATGTTTTTACCTTCAGCCGCGTCGCCCATGCCGTAACCTTTAATGGTATGAGCAAGGATTACCGTCGCTTTGCCTTTGGTTTCCTGCGCTTTCTTGAATGCAGCGTAGATTTTCTTCGGATCGTGACCACCACGGTTCAGTGCCCAGATCTGCTCGTCAGTCCAGTCTGCAACCAGTGCTGCGGTTTCAGGATATTTACCGAAGAAGTGTTCACGAACGTACGCACCATCTTTCGATTTGAAGGTCTGGTAGTCGCCGTCAACGGTTTCGTTCATCAGCTGGATCAGTTTACCGCTGGTATCTTTACGCAGCAGTTCATCCCAACGGCTACCCCACATCACTTTGATCACGTTCCAGCCAGCACCTTCGAAGATGCCTTCCAGTTCGTTGATGATCTTGCCGTTACCGGTGACCGGGCCGTCAAGACGCTGCAGGTTACAGTTGATAACGAAGACCAGGTTATCCAGTTTTTCACGGGTAGCGATGGTGATCGCACCTTTGGATTCCGGTTCGTCCATTTCACCGTCACCGAGGAACGCGTAAACGGTTTGTTTAGAGGTATCTTTCAGGCCACGGTGTTCCAGATATTTCAGGAATTTAGCCTGGTAAATAGCACCAATCGGACCCAGACCCATAGATACGGTCGGGAACTGCCAGAATTCCGGCATCAGTTTCGGGTGCGGATAGGAAGAGAGGCCATTGCCGTGAACTTCCTGACGGAAGTTATCCAGCTGCTCTTGAGTCAGACGACCTTCCAGGAAAGCACGAGCGTAAACGCCCGGGGAGATGTGGCCCTGGAAGTAAACCAGGTCGCCGCCATCCTGCTCGTTGCGTGCACGGAAGAAGTGGTTAAAGCACACATCATAAATGGTTGCGGAAGACTGGAAGGACGCCATGTGGCCGCCCAGTTCGAGGTCTTTTTTCGACGCACGCAGAACCGTCATGATGGCGTTCCAGCGGATAGCTGAACGAATACGGCGTTCCAGTTCCAGATTACCCGGATACTCCGGTTGTTCTTCAACGGGGATGGTGTTGATGTAGTTGCTGATACCGGTGCCTGCGGCTACGTTGACACCGCCTTTGCGGGCTTCAGCAAGCAGTTGGTCGATCAGATACTGAGCACGCTCAACACCTTCTTCACGGATGACCGATTCGATCGCCTGGAGCCAGTCGCGAGTTTCGATCGGATCCACGTCATTTGGGAAACGTTCTGACATGGGTTATTCCTTATCTATCTAATAACGTTGAGTTTTCTGGAACCTGTCCCATTGAACTCTCGCCGGAAAGCTCAATAAGACAGGTTCTACGTTTAGTTGCCGCGCTTTTATATGCGCTTGATTTACAACATCTTCTGGATAATTTTTACCAGAAAAATCACTAATTCTTTCGTTGCTCCAGACGACGCAGAGAACGCTCACGGCGGCTCTCTTCACGGCTTCTGTCGAGCAAAATTTCTTCGATAAAGGCCAGATGGCGATGCGATGCTTCGCGCGCTTCTTCCGGCTTACCGGCCATAATCGCTTCAAATATGCGGGTGCGGTGACTACTCACCAGCGGCAGCATCTCGCGACGCGAATAGAGCAATTCGAAGTTTTGGCGGACATTCTGGGCCAACATCGGCTCCATACACCTTAGCAGATGAAGCAGAACCACATTGTGGGCCGCTTCGGTGACGGCAATCTGATACTGGAGGACGGCGTTTGATTCCGCGTCCAGATCGCCAGACTGCTGCGCCAATTCTATGGCGTGGTGGAGTTCACGGATGCGTTCCTTGTCTTCATCGGTACTACGCAGCGCGGCGTAATAAGCGGCGATACCTTCCAGGGCGTGTCGTGTTTCGAGCAAGTCATACTGTGATTCAGGATGGTCGGAGAGCAGCTCCACCAGCGGATCGCTGAAGCTTTGCCATAGGCTGCTCTGGACAAAAGTGCCGCCACCCTGGCGACGAAGCAACAAGCCCTTCGCTTCGAGACGTTGAATCGCCTCACGCAAGGAGGGACGGGAGACGTCAAACTGTTTTGCCAGTTCGCGTTCCGGTGGGAGTTTTTCGCCCGGGCGGAGAGTGCCTTCGAGGATCAAAAACTCCAGTTGCTGCTCAATCACATCGGAGAGTTTTGGTTGGCGGATTTTGCTGTAGGCCATGAGTTCCTGTCTTAAGCCACTTGCCGAAGTCAATTGGTCTTACCAATTTCATGTCTGTGACGCTAAAGTAACAAAGTATTCACCTTATGTCCATACAGGTTTTGATTGAAATCATGAAACTGTGCACATTTTAACAACTTGACATATATAACGTTTCAAAGTTGTAACTATGCACAAATGTAGACTTTACGTAGGAAAGGGATTTTTTAACGATTATTAAACTATAAAAATCCGAATTGAACCGATTCACTTACCAATTTTATGGTTTTTAATTCAATTAAAACGAATTTAAATTCATTCTGCATAATGAGAGGGGTTGAGGCTGAGCTTTACAAACGGTTTCTTTTTAAGCAACTCATCTTCAACCATGCATAAAGCGGGTGCATTCGCTGCCGCATACCATTATTCTTGATCTGACGGAAGTCTTTTTGTAACAATTCAAACTTCTTTGATGTAAACAAATTAATACAACAAACGGAATTGCAAACTTACACACGCATCACTGCGTAGATCAAAAAAACAATCACCGCACGAGGTTTCATGATGGAAGGTCAACAGCACGGCGAGCAGCTAAAGCGCGGCCTTAAAAACCGCCATATTCAGCTTATCGCGCTGGGTGGCGCGATAGGGACAGGGTTATTCCTGGGTAGCGCCTCCGTAATACAGTCCGCAGGGCCAGGGATTATCCTGGGTTACGCCATTGCTGGTTTTATCGCCTTTCTGATCATGCGTCAGCTGGGTGAAATGGTGGTCGAAGAACCTGTCGCAGGCTCCTTTAGCCACTTTGCTTATAAATACTGGGGCAGCTTTGCTGGCTTCGCTTCTGGCTGGAACTACTGGGTACTGTACGTTTTAGTTGCCATGGCAGAGCTGACTGCTGTGGGTAAATACATTCAGTTCTGGTATCCGGAAATCCCAACCTGGGTTTCTGCCGCCGTGTTCTTTGTGGTGATTAACGCCATCAACCTGACCAACGTAAAAGTGTTTGGTGAGATGGAGTTCTGGTTTGCCATTATCAAAGTTATTGCGGTAGTAGCGATGATCATCTTCGGCGGCTGGCTGCTGTTCAGTGGTAACGGCGGTCCGCAGGCAAGCGTTAGCAACCTGTGGGATCAGGGTGGTTTCCTGCCACACGGCTTCACCGGGCTGGTGATGATGATGGCGATTATCATGTTCTCGTTCGGTGGTCTGGAACTGGTGGGGATCACCGCAGCAGAAGCTGATAACCCGGAGCAAAGTATCCCGAAAGCGACTAACCAGGTTATCTACCGCATCCTGATTTTCTATATTGGTTCGTTAGCCGTTCTGCTCTCACTGATGCCGTGGACCCGCGTTACCGCCGATACCAGTCCGTTTGTGCTGATCTTCCACGAGTTAGGCGATACCTTTGTGGCGAATGCGCTGAACATCGTGGTACTGACTGCGGCGCTCTCCGTGTACAACAGCTGCGTATATTGCAACAGCCGTATGCTGTTTGGTCTGGCACAACAGGGTAATGCGCCAAAAGCGCTGGCGTCTGTCGATAAACGCGGCGTACCGGTTAACACCATTCTGGTGTCTGCGCTGGTTACAGCATTGTGCGTATTGATTAACTATCTTGCTCCGGAATCCGCATTTGGCCTGTTAATGGCACTGGTGGTATCCGCACTGGTGATCAACTGGGCGATGATCAGTCTGGCGCATATGAAGTTCCGTCGCGCCAAGCAGGAACAAGGCGTGGTAACTCGCTTCCCTGCTCTGCTTTATCCGCTGGGTAACTGGATCTGCCTGCTGTTTATGGCGGCGGTACTGGTGATTATGCTGATGACCCCAGGAATGGCGATTTCGGTATACCTGATCCCGGTATGGCTGATCGTGTTAGGTATCGGCTATCTGTTTAAAGAGAAAACCGCCAAAGCCGTAAAAGCGCATTAATCTCTCTACGCCCTCACCCGTACAGGGTGAGGGCAATAATCTTTACACCAACGCCCCGTAAATCGTCAGTAGCGCAATCACCACCACGACCACGAACGAGGTTTTCTTCGCCATTGAAACCGCTGCCTTCGGCGTCTCAACCTTATCGACATGCGGTTCACGCGCCAGTGAGAACTGTGCCAGACGCGTTAATACCTGGTATTGCGATGTATGGAAATCGGTCAGTGAAGCAAACCAGGCTGGTAACGCTTTCTCACCGTGACCAATCAAGGCATAAACTACGCCCGCAAGGCGAACTGGTACCCAATCCAGTACATGAAGCACGGCGTCAATGCCGGACTGTAAACGATGATGCGGCGTCTGATATCGCGCCAGCCAGTATTGCCATGCACGCAAGAACGCATACCCCATCAGCGTAACGGGTCCCCAGGTTCCCCCCACAATCAGCCAGAACAGCGGTGCAAGATAAAAACGAAAGTTAATCCACAGCAATGCATTTTGCAGCTCACGCAAATACTCACGTTCGTCGCAGCCTGCCGGGACGCCGTGAATCATGGTGAGTTCGCCAGCCATCGTGGCACGGGCATGGCTATCATTACGTGAAGCTGCTGTCAGATAAGCATGATAATGAAGACGAACTTTACCTGCGCCAATACACAGCAAACCAATCAGCAGCCACACCAGCAGCGTGGGGACGTTGAACAATACTCCCTGCAATGCGTGTAACAGTAAAAAAGTCACGCCCATCGCAATAATGGTCATGCCTAACGTGCGCCCGAGAGAAAAATGTTTCACCCGCCGAAAGAACGCTTCAAGA
Organism: Shigella dysenteriae; assembly: GCF_022354085.1. Classification (NCBI taxonomy): domain Bacteria; kingdom Pseudomonadati; phylum Pseudomonadota; class Gammaproteobacteria; order Enterobacterales; family Enterobacteriaceae; genus Shigella; species Shigella dysenteriae. The sequence continues at coordinate 725,633 of NZ_CP055055.1, read as the reverse complement.
CGATGATCAAGCTGCCAGTGCTCGCCCAACTTAAACAGGCGCTCGAAAATTAACACCAGTAAGGTTGTAAATAGCGTCATGTTGTCTCCTTGCTGACCAGCGCACGAAACCGTGTCCAATCAAATGCAGGGCCGGGATCGGTTTTCCGATCCGGCGCAATATCACAATGGCCCGTCATGTTATTAGCGATATCCGGATAGCGATCAATCAGTGCCCGCGTAACCGCCGCAAGCTGTTGATACTGCGCATCGGTATACGCCAGCGTATCGGTGCCTTCAAGCTCAATCCCAATAGAAAAATCATTGCAGCGTTCGCGCCCCTGATACTGAGAGACTCCCGCATGCCAGGCACGTTTATCGAAAGGAACATACTGGACTATTTCACCATCACGGCGAATCAAACAGTGAGCGGAGACGCGCAAATGGGCGATCTCAGCAAAGAAAGGATGTGCCTGCGGATCAATAGTTCCAGTGAATAATGCGTCGATCCACGGACCGCCAAACTCGCCTGGCGGCAGGCTAATATTGTGCACCACCAGCAGGGTGGGTGTTTCGTCGTCCGGGCGGCAATCGTAATGTGGTGAGGGAACGCGGCGCGCGCCAACCAGCCACCCCTGTTCTAACAACATGCAGGATCTCCTTATATGTGGTGCTAATACCCGGTTCAGAGTAGCATGTTTCTACCTTATGATTCGTTAGCTATCTGGAGTTTTAACATGCCGCCTCGCCGCTATAACCCTGACACCCGACGTGACGAGCTGCTGGAACGCATTAATCTCGATATCCCCGGCGCGGTGGCCCAGGCGCTGCGGGAAGATTTAGGCGGAACAGTCGATGCCAACAATGACATTACGGCAAAACTTTTACCGGAAAATTCTCGCTCTCATGCCACGGTGATCACCCGCGAGAATGGCGTATTTTGCGGCAAACGCTGGGTTGAAGAGGTGTTTATTCAACTGGCAGGCGACGATGTCACCATAATCTGGCATGTGGATGACGGCGATGTCATCAACGCCAATCAACCCTTGTTCGAACTTGAAGGCCCATCCCGCGTGCTGTTAACGGGCGAACGCACTGCGCTTAATTTTGTGCAAACCCTTTCAGGAGTTGCCAGTAAGGTACGCCACTATGTCGAATTACTGGAAGGCACCAACACGCAGTTGTTGGATACGCGTAAAACCTTACCCGGTCTGCGTTCAGCGCTGAAATACGCGGTACTTTGCGGCGGCGGAGCGAATCACCGTCTGGGGCTTTCTGATGCCTTCCTGATCAAAGAAAACCATATTATTGCCTCCGGCTCAGTGCGCCAGGCGGTCGAAAAAGCGTCCTGGCTGCACCCGGATGCGCCAGTAGAAGTCGAAGTAGAGAATCTGGAAGAACTTGATGAGGCCCTGAAAGCCGGAGCCGATATCATCATGCTGGATAACTTCGAAACAGAACAGATGCGCGAAGCCGTCAAACGCACCAACGGCAAGGCGCTACTGGAAGTGTCTGGCAACGTCACTGACAAAACACTGCGCGAATTTGCCGAAACGGGCGTGGACTTTATCTCCGTCGGTGCGCTAACTAAACACGTACAAGCACTCGACCTTTCAATGCGTTTTCGCTAATAGCTGACAGATTTATCCGCTCCATAGTGGGCGGATAATCTCCCCTTCCCCAACCTTCTTCGTAACGCCTCGCAAATTTCTTGTCTTTCGCTGCAACGAAATAAAAAACCTCGGAAGCAGCTTTCCCGTTTCGTTTTTTGCCCCTCGCCTGTGCTGATGGCGTTTGCCAAAGTAGCACCAACCAAATCAAGGAGCGAAACAGATGGACAAGCAACGCGGTTTTACACTTATCGAACTGATGGTGGTTATTGGCATCATTGCCATTTTAAGCGCCATTGGTATTCCCGCTTATCAAAACTACCTGCGCAAAGCCGCACTCACCGACATGCTACAAACCTTTGTGCCTTACCGTACCGCCGTAGAGTTGTGCGCGCTGGAACATGGTGGATTAGATACCTGCGACGGTGGCAGCAATGGCATTCCCTCGCCTACCACCACCCGCTATGTTTCAGCCATGAGTGTGGCAAAGGGCGTGGTGTCGCTGACCGGGCAAGAAAGTCTCAATGGGCTAAGCGTCGTCATGACGCCAGGTTGGGATAACGCAAACGGCGTCACCGGCTGGGCGCGCAACTGCAATATTCAAAGTGACAGCGCATTGCAGCAAGCCTGCGAAGATGTCTTCCGCTTTGATGACGCCAACTAAGGAGCGGCAATGAATATTCCACAGCTCACGGCCCTGTGCCTGCGTTATCAGGGAGTCTTGCTGGATGCCAGCGAAGAAGTGGTTCATGTTGCGGTGGTCGATGCCCCCTCACATGAGTTGCTGGACGCATTGCATTTCGCTACCACCAAACGTATTGAGATCACCTGCTGGACGCGCCAACAAATGGAAGGTCACGCCAGTCGCACACAACAGACATTGCCCGTAGCTGTTCAGGAGAAGCATCAGCCCAAAGCAGAGTTGCTGACTCGAACGTTACAATCTGCGCTGGAACAACGCGCGTCTGATATTCATATCGAACCAGCGGACAATGCCTACCGCATCCGCTTGCGTATCGACGGCGTATTGCATCCTTTACCGGATGTTTCACCGGATGCCGGAGTCGCGTTAACCGCCAGATTAAAAGTGCTGGGAAACCTGGATATTGCGGAACATCGCCTGCCGCAGGATGGGCAATTCACTGTCGAACTGGCAGGAAACGCCGTCTCATTTCGTATTGCGACCTTACCATGTCGGGGTGGTGAAAAGGTGGTATTAAGGTTGTTACAGCAGGTGAGCCAGGCACTGGATGTCAACACGCTTGGAATGCAGCCGTTACAACTGGCGGACTTTGCTCATGCCTTGCAACAACCACAGGGACTGGTGCTGGTAACTGGCCCTACAGGCAGCGGCAAAACGGTCACGCTTTATAGTGCCCTGCAAACGCTGAATACCGCTGACATTAATATTTGTAGCGTCGAAGATCCGGTTGAGATCCCCATAGCCGGACTAAACCAGACGCAAATCCATCCGCGTGCCGGGCTCACCTTTCAGGGCGTTTTGCGTGCGTTATTGCGCCAGGATCCTGACGTCATCATGATCGGAGAGATCCGCGATGGCGAAACAGCAGAGATCGCTATTAAAGCCGCGCAAACCGGTCACCTGGTGTTGTCTACCCTACACACCAATTCCACCTGCGAAACGCTGGTACGTTTACAGCAAATGGGAGTCGCCCGCTGGATGCTCTCATCAGCGCTTACGCTGGTAATAGCCCAGCGTCTGGTACGTAAACTTTGCCCACATTGTCGCCAGCAGCAAGGGGAGCCCATCCATATTCCAGACAATGTATGGCCGTCGCCGCTGCCCCACTGGCAGGCACCCGGTTGTGTACATTGCTACCACGGTTTTTATGGTCGCACGGCCTTATTTGAAGTTCTGCCCATAACACCGGTCATACGTCAGCTTATTTCCGCTAATACCGACGTTGAATCGCTGGAAACTCACGCCCGACAGGCGGGTATGCGTACGCTTTTTGAAAACGGCTGCCTCGCCGTGGAGCAAGGCTTAACCACCTTTGAAGAGTTAATCCGCGTACTGGGGATGCCGCATGGCGAGTAAGCAACTCTGGCGCTGGCATGGCATAACCGGCGACGGCAATGCGCAAGATGGGATGCTATGGGCAGAGAGCCGTACTTTACTGCTTATGGCACTACAGCAACAGATGGTTACCCCACTAAGCCTGAAGCGAATCGCCATCAATTCTGCGCAGTGGCGAGGAGATAAAAGCGCGGAAGTCATTCATCAACTGGCGACGCTACTCAAAGCCGGGTTAACGCTTTCTGAAGGGCTGGCACTGCTGGCGGAACAGCATCCCAGTAAGCAATGGCAAGCGTTGCTGCAATCGCTGGCGCACGATCTCGAACAGGGCATTGCCTTTTCCAATGCCTTATTACCCTGGTCAGAGGTATTTCCGCCGCTCTATCAGGCGATGATCCGCACGGGTGAACTGACCGGTAAGCTGGATGAATGCTGCTTTGAACTGGCGCGTCAGCAAAAAGCCCAGCGTCAGTTGACCGACAAAGTGAAATCAGCGTTGCGTTATCCCATCATCATTTTAGCGATGGCAATCATGGTGGTTGTGGCAATGCTGCATTTTGTTCTGCCGGAGTTTGCCGCTATATATAAGACCTTCAACACCCCACTACCGGCACTAACGCAGGGGATCATGACGTTGGCAGACTTTAGTGGCGAATGGGGCTGGCTGCTGGTGTTGTTCGGCTTTCTGCTGGCGATAGCCAATAAGTTGCTGATGCGCCGCCCGACCTGGCTTATCGCGCGGCAGAAATTGCTGTTACGCATCCCGATTATGGGGTCACTGATGCGGGGACAAAAACTCACGCAGATCTTTACGATTCTGGCGCTGACTCAAAGTGCAGGCATTACTTTTTTACAGGGCGTAGAGAGCGTCAGAGAAACAATGCGCTGCCCGTACTGGGTGCAACTTCTGACACAAATCCAGCAAGATATCAGTAACGGTCATCCCATCTGGCTGGCGCTAAAAAATGCCGGTGAGTTTAGCCCGCTCTGTTTGCAATTAGTGAGAACGGGAGAGGCCTCCGGCTCGCTGGATCTCATGTTAGACAACCTCGCCCATCATCATCGGGATAACACAATGGCGCTGGCGGATAACCTAGCAGCCTTACTGGAACCGGCGTTGCTGATCATAACGGGAGGAATTATCGGTACGCTGGTGGTGGCGATGTATCTGCCAATTTTCCATTTAGGCGATGCGATGAGTGGGATGGGATAACGCTGGCGTGTTGCTCCACACCAGCGTTGGGAGATTACAGGTTGTTGAAGATGCGGTTTTCTTGTTCCTGCACACGGATAAATGTGGTGCGCTTGGTCAGTTCTTTCAGGCGTGAAGCCCCAACGTATGTACAAGCTGAACGCAGGCCGCCCAAAATATCACGCGCGGTATTTTCAACCGGGCCTCGCAGCGGCAGCTTAACGGTTTTACCTTCTGCTGCGCGATATTCCGCAACGCCGCCAACGTGACGTTTCATCGCAGACTCGGAGCTCATGCCGTAGAACAGCATAAATTTCTCGCCGTTCTCCTCAACGATGCGACCGCCGCTCTCTTCGTGGCCCGCCAGCATGCCGCCAAGCATGACGAAATCGGCACCGCCGCCAAAGGCTTTCGCCACATCGCCCGGCGTGGTGCAGCCACCATCGCTGACGATCATTCCGCCCAGACCGTGCGCAGCATCGGCACATTCGATTACCGCAGAAAGTTGCGGATAACCGACGCCTGTTTTGACACGAGTTGTACAAACAGAACCTGGGCCAATGCCAACTTTAACGATATCGGCACCGGAGAGGATAAGCTCCTCACACATTTCACCAGTCACTACGTTGCCAGCACAAATGGTTTTGGTCGGCCACGCTTCACGCGCTTTCGCAACGAACTGCACGAAGTGTTCGGAATAACCATTCGCCACATCAATACAAACGAAGTTTAATGCCGGGTTCAGGTCGAGAATCTGTTTAGTTTTTTCGAAATCCGCATCAGACGTACCGGTAGAAACCATCACATGTTTCAGCACATCAGCGGAAGAATTGTTGATAAACGCTTGCCACTCTTCGACAGAATAGTGTTTATGCACAGCAGTCAAAATATCAAAAGAAGCCAGCGCAGAGGCCATAGAAAATGTGCCTACGGTGTCCATATTTGCGGCGATAATCGGCACGCCGGACCAGCTCTGACCTGAATGTTTGAAGGTGAATTGACGTTCCAGTTCAACATCGGAACGGCTTTTAAGAGTGGAGCGTTTAGGGCGGATGAGAACGTCTTTAAAACCTAACTTCAGATCTTCTTCAATACGCATGTGCGGATTCCTGGGGTTAATGGCTATAAGGGTAAGAGCGCAACTCCAGTGACGCTATCATACGCACTAATCAATGCGGCGCAAGACTGCGAAATTGTCTTTTTTTACGCTACAATCCCATAAATTTACCTGGTAAATAGTGAGCGAACGTTTCATCAATTTCGCTTTCGTGCGCTCATTTTTAACGTTTTGATAATCATGATGAATTCCCGGGAATATAAATTATGAGGTTTATAGTTGCCTTAACGGGAGGCATTGGCAGTGGCAAGAGTACCGTTGCCAATGCGTTTGCTGATCTCGGAATTAACGTCATTGATGCCGATATTATTGCGCGTCAGGTGGTTGAACCAGGTGCACCTGCGCTACATGCCATTGCTGATCACTTTGGCGCTAACATGATTGCTGCTGATGGAACATTGCAGCGCCGGGCCTTGCGCGAGCGGATCTTCGCCAACCCGGAAGAGAAAAACTGGCTTAACGCCCTGCTGCATCCGCTGATTCAACAAGAGACGCAACACCAGATCCAGCAAGCAACTTCCCCCTATGTACTGTGGGTTGTGCCATTGCTGGTAGAAAACTCACTGTATAAAAAAGCGAATCGAGTGCTGGTGGTGGATGTCAGCCCAGAAACGCAACTTAAGCGCACCATGCAGCGCGATGATGTAACTCGCGAGCATGTCGAACAAATCCTTGCTGCTCAGGCAACGCGCGAAGCCCGCCTTGCCGTGGCAGATGACGTCATTGATAATAACGGCGCACCGGATGCTATCGCATCGGATGTTGCCCGCCTGCACGCACACTATTTGCAGCTTGCGTCGCAGTTTGTCTCACAGGAAAAACCGTAATGCAGACCCAGGTCCTTTTTGAACATCCACTAAATGAAAAAATGCGTACATGGCTGCGCATTGAGTTTTTGATTCAGCAACTCACCGTTAATTTACCCATCGTTGACCACGCTGGCGCGCTGCATTTCTTCCGTAATGTCAGTGAATTACTGGATGTTTTCGAGCGCGGCGAAGTCCGCACTGAGCTGTTGAAAGAACTTGACCGGCAGCAACGTAAACTCCAGACCTGGATTGGCGTGCCTGGCGTGGACCAGAGCCGTATTGAAGCATTAATTCAGCAGTTAAAAGCGGCGGGGAGCGTATTAATTTCCGCGCCGCGTATCGGGCAATTTCTGCGTGAAGATCGTTTGATTGCTCTGGTGCGTCAGCGACTGAGCATCCCAGGCGGCTGTTGCAGCTTTGATTTACCAACATTGCACATTTGGCTGCATCTACCCCAGGCGCAGCGCGACAGCCAGGTAGAAACCTGGATTGCCAGCCTGAACCCGCTCACCCAGGCACTTACCATGGTGCTGGATTTAATTCGCCAGTCGGCCCCCTTCCGTAAACAAACCAGCCTGAATGGTTTTTATCAGGATAACGGTGGCGATGCCGACTTGCTGCGCCTGAATCTGTCGCTCGATTCACAGCTTTATCCGCAAATTTCCGGACATAAGAGCCGTTTTGCCATTCGTTTTATGCCGCTGGACACTGAAAACGGGCAGGTACCGGAACGTCTGGATTTCGAACTGGCCTGTTGCTAAGGAGTAAAAATGTCAGAAACTATTACGGTGAATTGCCCAACCTGCGGGAAAACGGTGGTGTGGGGTGAAATCAGCCCGTTTCGGCCATTTTGCTCCAAACGTTGTCAGCTGATCGACCTCGGAGAATGGGCTGCTGAAGAAAAACGAATCCCCAGCAGTGGCGATCTTTCCGAAAGCGATGACTGGAGCGAAGAACCAAAGCAGTGACATTTGTCTGATGCCGCACGTAGGCCTGATAAGACGCGGACAGCGTCGCATCAGGCATCTTGTGCAAATGTCGGATGCGGCGTGAACGCCTTATCCGACCTACAAAAACAAATTTATCAATGAGTTAGAAATCCACGTAGGCCTGATAAGACGCGCCAGCGTCGCATCAGGCATCGTGTGCGAATGTCGGATGCGGCGTAAACGCCTTATCCGACCTACAAAAACAAATTTATCAATGAGTTAGAAATCCACGTAGGCCTGATAAGACGCGCCAGCGTCGCATCAGGCATCGTGTGCAAATGTCGGATGCGGCGTGAACGCCTATCCGACATACACACGCTTAAGCTTCGCAATTACCGGTTCATTGGCTGGCGGAAAATCATCGGCATTAAGACCGACTAGCGACATCCACTCACCGGGTTGCCCTTCTTTACCCCACGGCTCCCCTTCCCAGCTTTCGACCAGCCAGAACCACAGAGTTATATGCCTGTCCGGGAATTCATATTCCAGTTTTTCAAATAGCGAAAAATGTTGTGGGGTAATCCCGACTTCTTCCTGAAGTTCACGCACCACCGCCTGTTCCGGCGTTTCACCCATTTCAATTTTACCGCCGGGAAACTCCAGTTTATTCGCCATGTGCGCATCTGCTGCGCGACGCGTTATAAAGATTTCATTGTTCTCGTTGCGAATAATACCTACCGCAATTTGCAGCTTTTTCATTGTCTTAAACCTATAAAAAAGGCGCAGAATCCTGCGCCTTTTACTTCAACAGTTAGCTTTTATTGCAGGCGGCCATGGCACTGCTTGTATTTTTTACCAGAACCGCACGGGCAAGGATCGTTACGTCCTACTTTGCGCTCACCGGTTTGCGCCGCCAGTGCAGCTGCGGCTGCAGAGTCGTCATCCTGATGGCTAAGCTGCTGCATTTGCGCTAAACGCTCGGCTTCCATACGACGCTGTTGTTCCAGCTCCTCAACCTCTTCAGGCATACGTACCTGAACTTTGCTCAGCGTGCTGATAACTTCATATTTCAACGACTCCAGCATCGCTGCAAACATGGAGAACGATTCACGTTTGTATTCCTGCTTCGGATCTTTCTGTGCGTAGCCACGCAGGTGGATACCCTGACGCAGATAGTCCATCGCTGCCAGGTGCTCTTTCCACAGGGAGTCAAGCGTTTGCAGCATGACGCCTTTCTCGAAGTGACGCATCATCTCTGCACCAACCACTTCTTCTTTACGCTGATACACTTCGATGGACTGCGCCAGAATGCGCTCACGCAGCGTCTCTTCATGCAGTTCTGGTTCTTTATCCAGCCACTCAGCAATTGGTAAATCGAGGTCGAAATCGTTCTTCAGACGTTCCTGCAGCCCCGTAATATCCCACATTTCTTCCAGCGACTGTGGCGGAATGTAGGCATCAATGGTGGCTTTGAACACATCTTCACGAATGCTGTTAATGGTTTCGCTCACATCGCTGACATCCAGCAGTTCGTTACGCTGGGAGTAAATGGCGCGACGCTGATCGTTAGCCACGTCATCATATTCCAGCAGTTGCTTACGAATGTCGAAGTTACGGCTTTCAACTTTACGCTGGGCGTTAGCAATCGCTTTGGTCACCCACGGGTGTTCAATGGCTTCGCCTGGCTTCATACCCAGTTTACGCATCATGCCGGATACTCGGTCGGAAGCAAAAATACGCATCAGCGCATCTTCCATCGACAGGTAGAAACGGGAAGAACCAGCATCCCCCTGACGACCAGAACGACCGCGCAACTGGTTATCGATACGACGGGATTCGTGACGCTCGGTACCGATGATATGCAGGCCACCTGCTGCCAGTACCGCATCGTGACGTACCTGCCAGTCGGCTTTAATTTTTTCAATTTGCTCTGCGGTCGGATTTTCCAGCGCGGCAACTTCTGCCTGCCAGCTACCACCGAGCACAATATCTGTACCACGACCCGCCATGTTGGTCGCGATAGTCACCGCAGCCGGATAACCTGCCTGAGCAACAATCGCCGCTTCGTTGGCGTGGAATTTGGCGTTCAGGACATTGTGCTTAATACCGGCTTTGGTCAGTTCGTTTGACACCAGCTCCGATTTTTCGATGGAGATAGTACCCACCAGCACCGGCTGGCCTTTCGCAGTACGTTCTTTGATATCTTCAATGATCGCCTGAATTTTTTCCGCTTCAGTCATGTAGACCAGGTCCGGCAGATCTTTACGAATCATTGGACGGTTGGTCGGAACAACGACGGTATCCAGTTTGTAGATGGAGCTAAATTCGAAAGCTTCGGTATCAGCAGTACCGGTCATCCCCGCCAGTTTTTCATACAGACGGAAGTAGTTCTGGAAGGTGATCGAAGCCAGCGTTTGGTTTTCGTTCTGGATCTGCACACCTTCTTTCGCTTCCACAGCCTGGTGCAGACCATCGGACCAGCGACGGCCCTGCATGGTACGACCGGTGTGTTCGTCAACGATGATAACTTCACCATCTTTAACGATGTAGTCGACGTCACGGGTAAACAGCGCATGAGCGCGCAGCGCCGCCGTTACGTGGTGCATCAGCATGATGTTGGCCGGAGAGTACAGAGACTCCCCTTCATCCATGATGCCCTCTTTCACCAGCAGTTCTTCAATCAGGACCAGACCACGTTCGGTCAGGTTCACCTGGCGAGATTTTTCGTCCACCGAGAAGTGGCCTTCGCCCTGGAAGGTTTCGGAGTCTTCTTTTTCCTGGCGGATCAGGTGTGGAATAATTTTATTCACGCGTTTATACATTTCCGAGCTGTCTTCTGCCGGACCGGAAATGATCAGCGGTGTACGCGCTTCATCGATCAGGATGGAGTCCACTTCGTCCACCAGCGCATAGTGCAGTTTACGCTGTACACGTTCTTCAGGGCTGAACGCCATATTGTCGCGCAGGTAGTCAAAGCCGTATTCGTTGTTCGTACCGTAAGTGATGTCAGCTGCGTAAGCTTCGCGCTTTGCCGGTGCTGGCATGCCCGGCAGGTTGATACCGACAGTCAGGCCAAGGAATTCAAACAGCGGACGGTTGTTTTCGGCGTCACGTTGCGCCAGGTAGTCGTTGACGGTAACTACATGCACGCCTTTACCGGTTAGTGCGTTCAGGTAAGCAGGCAGCGTTGCGGTCAGGGTTTTACCTTCACCGGTACGCATTTCGGCGATGCAGCGTTCGTTAAGAACCATACCGCCGAGTAACTGAACGTCGAAGTGACGCATACCAAAAACGCGCTTACTTGCCTCACGCACCACGGCGAAAGCTTCCGGGATCAGATTTTCCAGCACTTCGCCTTTTTCCAGACGCGCACGAAACTCTGCGGTTTTCCCTTTCAGTTCTTCGTCGGAGAGTTTTTCCATCTCCGGTTCCATGGCATTGATGATGTTGACCACTTTGCGCATCCGGCGCAGGGTGCGATCGTTACGACTACCGAAAACTTTAGTTAATAATTTGATTAGCATAATAAAATCTCAAACGCCCCGCGTTGCGGAGTTAATAAAATGAAGTAAAGGTTTATTGTTGTTAGCTGAGGCGTTGAGGGCCAGCGCGGATGCCTTGCGCCTGGCTTATCCAGACGGGCGTGCTGAATTTTGCTTGTGGGGTAAAATGCGCATAATCAATGCGATAACCCTTTTCAGACGGCGTGCCTTCCTGGGTCAGCAGCGCGCTGAGCGTATCCAGTAATGCAAGATGTTGCGCCTGAAGAGGCAAAGATTCTTCAGCAACGGGCAGCGTTTGCGGTGCCATTGCGAAGGAAAGATGACGGATTACCGTGCGAATGGCATGTTGATGCCAGTAATCAACGGAATAGTTCGAATTCGGGCGGCGCGTGTTCGCTTCCAGCAAGGCCAATTGACCAAAGTTAACTTTGGCTGAAGGCTCGTGGTTGCGGGTTGTCGCTTTTGCGGGCGCGTTTGGTTCGGCGGCGTTGCTGAGCGCAGGCAAACCTAAACTCGCCGCAACCATCCCTAATAAGAGATGCGGCCAGAAGTAGCGTTTACCAAACTGTCGCCAGCGCGTCAGTATTCCACTCACGTTATTGCCATCCCGATCGTATTCAAACGTATTTAGCGCACAAATCTTATCATTAAAGCCTGAAGTCCACAGCACGAATGAAGATAAGTTGTGCGTAAAAGTGCTTAAGAAAACAGCGTTCGCACCGTTTTTTATAGCTCTTATAAAATTCAAAAAAAAACGACTGGTTCACCTGGCCGGAGAGAGTGCCAGATTTGCCAGTCGAATTTTATACGACAGTATAAATGTCGTTATGCCAGTACGGCTGAAGGCGCTTTGAAGGCCAACGGCAGTTCTGCGTCGTCCTGGAAGGTCACATATTCCCAGGCTTCCTGTTTCGCCAGGACAGCCTGCAGCAGTTTGTTATTCAGTGCATGACCGGATTTATAAGCGGTAAATGCACCAATAATATTGTGACCACACATGAACAAGTCACCGATCGCATCGAGCATTTTGTGACGCACAAATTCGTCTTCAAAACGCAGGCCGTCTTCGTTCAGTACGCGATAATCGTCAACAACGATGGCACAATCGAAGCTGCCGCCCAGGCACAAACCACGGGACTGCAGATATTCGATATCACGCATGAAACCGAACGTACGCGCGCGGCTGATCTGGCGCATAAACGCATCAGCGGAGAAGTTCATCGCATAGCGCTGGTTGCTGGAATCAATAGCCGGATGGTTAAAATCGATGGTGAAATCCAGCGAAAAACCATTGTACGGCTTAAATTCAGCCCACTTATCGCCATCTTCGACACGAACAGTCTCTTTGATGCGAACAAATTTCTTGGCGCAGTTCAACTCGTCGATACCGGCGTCAAGCAGCAGGTATACAAACGGAGCGGCGCTGCCGTCCATGATCGGGATTTCCGGCGCGTTAACTTCGATAACAATGTTATCGATGCCCAAGCCCGCGAGAGCAGCATTGAGGTGCTCTACGGTTGAAATCCGTACATCATGCTCGTTGACCAGACACGTACAGAGCATGGTATCACGCACAGATTTGGCATCGGCCGGGAAATCTACCGGTGGATTCAAGTCGGTGCGACGATAGATGACCCCGGTGTTGGCCGGCGCAGGGCGTAACGTCAGGGTGACTTTCTTGCCGGTATGTAAACCGACACCCGTCGCCTGAACGATACGTTTAAGTGTCCTTTGTTTGATCATCGTATTATCTCGCCAAATTACCTATCCAACCGAAGTGTACTATACATTCGGCGGGCCAGTTTAGCACAAAGAGCCTCGAAACCCAAATTCCAGTCAATTCTTAATCAGCTTGCTTACGCAGGAATGCTGGGATATCCAGATAATCCGGCTCTTTCGCAGTTTGCGGCGCATTGTCATTCACGACTTTAGCAACCGGCTTCTGCTCCTGGGTCAGCGGAGCCATCCCGTGCTGCTGGTAGCGATCCATCACTGGCTGCTGAACCTGCTTATTGGTCACCAGAGTGATTTCAGGACGTTTGTCCATGCCGATACCTGTCGCAACAACAGTTACGCGCAGCTCGTCATTCATATCCGGGTCAAGAGAAGTACCGATAACCACAGTCGCGTTGTCGGAAGCAAATGCACGGATGGTGTTACCTACCGTTTCGAACTCATCCAGACGCAGGTCGAAGCCCGCTGTGATGTTAACCAGCACGCCGCGTGCGCCAGATAGGTCGATATCTTCCAGCAGCGGAGAAGAGATAGCCATTTCAGCAGCTTCTTCCGCACGGTCTTCACCGCTCGCCACGCCAGAACCCATCATTGCGTAGCCCATTTCAGACATTACGGTGCGTACGTCTGCAAAGTCCACGTTCATCAAACCCGGACGAGTAATCAGTTCGGCGATACCTTGCACAGCGCCTTTCAGTACATCGTTCGCTGCACCAAACGCATCCAGCAGGGAGATACCGCGGCCCAGAACTTTCAGCAGTTTGTCGTTCGGGATAGTGATCAGAGAGTCCACATGCTTGGACAGTTCAGTGATCCCCTGCTCGGCGAATGCCATACGCTTCTTGCCTTCAAAGTTGAAAGGCTTAGTGACGACAGCAACGGTCAGGATACCCAAATCTTTTGCCACTTCAGCGACGACTGGTGCTGCACCTGTACCGGTACCACCACCCATACCCGCAGCAATAAAGACCATGTCTGCACCTTCCAGCGCCGCACGCAATGCATCGCGATCCTCATCAGCCGCATTGCGGCCAACTTCTGGATTAGCGCCAGCGCCCAGTCCTTTGGTGATACCGCTACCGATTTGAATCGTCTGTCCAACCGCTGTTTTACGCAGCGCTTGTGCATCGGTATTTACCGCGAAGAATTCAACACCTTCAATGCGCTCGCGCACCATGTGTTCAACAGCATTACCGCCGCCGCCGCCGACGCCGATGACTTTAATCACCGCGTCATTGGTAAGTTCCATTGGTTCAAACATAGTTTCTCTCCGATTTGTGCCTGTCGCCTGAGGCCGTAATCATCGTCGGCCTCATAAAAATTAAAACTCTTTTCGCAGCCAACTATTGAGTCGCTTGATCCACGAGCCAACTGATGCTGTAACACGTTTTTCTACTTCAGCTTCACCGTTAAGATGTGACTCTTTCCCATAGTGAAGCAATCCCACCGCCGTCGAATAATACGGCTCCTGAGCATAATCCGTTAAACCGGTAATGTTCAGCGGCGCGCCGATACGCACTTGCGTATGAAACACGCGCTGAGCACAGGCTGCAAGACCTTCGATCTGCGCTGCGCCACCGGTTAATACAATGCCTGCCGCCAGGTGATGTTTAACCCCTTGTTGGCGAAGCTTTTCCTGCAACTGCAATATCTCTTCGTTGACCAGGTTGAGCAGCTCGGTATAGCGCGGCTCGATCACCTCTGCCAGGGTCTGACGTTGCAGACTCCGCGGCGGACGACCACCTACGCTCGGCACTTCCACGCTCTCATCTTTTCCAACGATGGAACCCAGCGCACAACCGTGGCGAACTTTAATCGCTTCGGCGTCGCTTGGCGGCGTGCCAAAGGCGTAAGCGATATCACTGGTCACGACATTGCCAGCATAAGGAATTACCTTAGTGTGGCGCAATGCCCCACCGGTATAAACGGCGATATCCATTGTACCACCACCGATATCGACGACGCAGACACCCAGTTCACGTTCATCTTCCGTCAATACCGAATAACTTGATGCCAGTCCGGCAAATATCAGTTGGTCAACTTTCAGCCCACAACGTTCAACCGCTTTGACGATGTTTTTCGCCATATCGTTGTGACATGTGATCAAGTGCACTTTTGCCTGCATCCGCACGCCCGAAAGTCCTACCGGATTCTTGATCCCTTCCTGATAGTCAATCGCATACTCTTGCGGGATCACATGCAGCACACGATGCTCATCGCGCACACGCACCGATTTCGCGGTATGGACGACGTTTTCCACATCTTCTTGCGTTACTTCTTCTTCAGAAATAGGCACCATACCAATTTCATTCTGGCAGCTGATATGCTTACCAGAAAGCGCCAGATATACCGAAGAGATCTGACAATCTGCCATCAATTCTGCCTGGTCAATGGCACGCTGTACGCACTTGACCACGGATTCGAGGTCGTTCACCCCGCCTTTATCCATACCACGCGACGGGCAGCTGCCCACGCCAATGATATTGACCATACCGTCGGGCAGAACTTCCCCTACTAAAGCGGCAACCTTCGCGGTACCAATCTCCAGTCCTACTACCAGTTTTCTGTCCGTCGCCTTGATCATTGTTGTTCTGCCTGTGCCTGATTTTGTTGCTGAGTAGATTCCTCTGGCGGCAAGGGCGCCCAGCCTACTGCCGCTCCAGAGTCATAACGCAAATCAACGTAGCTAATCCGTTTGCCATCGGTTTGCGCCTGCTGCTGTAAAACCGGATAAAGTTCTACAAAGCGAGCCAAACGTTTCATCGTATCGCCCCGGCCAAGATTGAGCTTAATATCGTTATTCAGCGTCAACTGCCAGGAACGCCGCGCGGTCATCGCCGCTTCCTTCAGAGTAAATCTGTCCTTTGCCAGCATCTGCCCCATTTCGCGATAGCCCTGCAACACTTCATTGGCGCTGCCTTCCGGGCCATACAGCATTGGAAGCACCTGCTTGCTGGTGCGATCTGGCGGCACGCTGAAGGTGTTTCCTTCCGCGTCTACCATGTGTTGATCATTCCACCGCGCAATCGGCACATATTCAACCAGATGAATCTTCAATTCATCAGGCCACTGCTTTCTGACGCTCACCTGCTTAATCCACGGCAGGCGTTGTTCTATTTGCGTCTGGATGATGTTGACATCCTGGGTCATAAAGGTACCCGGCTCACCCAATGCCAGGATCGACTGCCGGATATCGTCATTACGCGTGTAATGGCGTTCACCGGTCAACACCAGCTTTGAGAGCGGCAGGCGTTGCGCATCTTCCATCCAGCCCAACACGACCCAGCCGCTCACCAACACTGTCGTTAAAACGGTCAGCAGGAAAAGGATCCCCGCCAGACGCGTTCCATTATTGCGGCGAGAAGAAACCTCTTCTTCGCTGTTTCGCGTGTTCAGAGCAGCCTGCGACATATTAGTCCGCCAGTTCCAGAATTCGTACTACCAACTGCGAGAAGCTCATACCTGCCTGACGTGCCGCCATCGGCACCAGGCTGTGGCTGGTCATACCCGGTGAGGTATTGGCTTCCAGCAGATAAAACTGTCCATCGCTGTCCAGCATAACGTCAATACGTCCCCATCCTTTGCAACCTAACGTCGTCCATGCTTTCAGCACTAATGCCTGCAAATTGGCCTCTTGTGACGCTTCCAGACCAGCGGGGCAGAAATACTGTGTCTCATCAGAGAGATACTTCGCCTCATAATCATAGAAGGTTCCGGCCGGTTGAATACGTATTGACGGTAAAATTTCTTCACCGAGTATCGCAACCGTGAACTCCGGCCCACTTAGCCATTTTTCAATCAATACTTCTTCATCGTGCTGAAATGCCAATCTTAATGCATCTTGTAGAGCATTTTCTGCTACTACTTTTGACATTCCCACACTGGAACCTTCGCGGCTCGGCTTAACGATAACCGGCAAACCCAGAGCAGAAATTTCTGCTAACTGCTTATCGCTAAGGCCTTTTTCAAACTCTGCGCGGGTTAACGCTACCCACGGCGCGACCGGTAAACCAGCACCTTGCCACAGCAGTTTGCTGCGTAGTTTATCCATTGAAAGCGCAGATGCCATCACTCCGCTGCCGGTATAAGGCAAGCCCATCAGCTCGAGCATGCCCTGCAGCGTACCATCTTCACCGCCGCGACCGTGTAGCGCGATAAACACTTTCTGAAAGCCCATCGACTTTAGTTGCGTCACGTCGACTTCTTTCGGGTCGACAGGATACGCATCAATACCGCCTTCACGCAGCCCGGCTAACACCGCTGCGCCAGAATTCAGAGAAACTTCCCGCTCAGCGGAAGTCCCGCCCAACAGGACCGCGATTTTATCAGTCATGTTGTTCTTCCTCCGGAGTTTGCGGCTTCAGTTTGATTTCAGCTAAAGAACGGGCAATTTTTCCGATATTACCAGCCCCCTGAACGAGAATCAGGTCGTTACCGGTTAATACCGGTGCCAGCATCTCGGCTACCTGCGCCGGGTCAGGCACCAGAATGGGATCAATTTTCCCACGTCCACGAATTGTGCGACACAGCGAACGGCTGTCCGCTCCCGGAATTGGCGCTTCGCCAGCCGGATACACTTCCAGCATCAACAGGGTATCAACCTGCGTCAGCACATTGGCGAAATCATCATACAGGTCGCGCGTACGGGTAAAACGGTGCGGCTGAAACAGCATTACCAGGTTTTTATCCGGCCAGCCTGCACGCGCCGCTTTAATGGTGGCGTCAACTTCCGTCGGGTGGTGGCCGTAGTCATCGACCAGCATTGCCGTACCGCTTTTACCATTCACTGGCTCCAGCGGGAATTCACCAAGGAAATCAAAACGGCGACCAGTCCCCTGGAAGCTCTCCAGCGCACGCAAAATAGCCTCGTCGTCAATGCCCTCTTCCGTAGCAACCGCAACCGCAGCTGCGGCGTTCAGCGCGTTATGACGACCTGGCGCATTCAGGGTGACGCGCATCGGCTCTTTGTCCTGGCGCAGCAGCGTAAAGTGCCCCTGCGGGCCAATCTGCTGATAATCTTCTACACGCACGTCGGCATCTTCGCTGAAGCCATAAGTTGTGGTCTGACGTCCCACACGCGGTAACAATTCGCGGATCACCGGATCATCAACACACATCACCGCACGACCGTAAAACGGCAGGTTGTGCAGAAAATTAATAAAAGTCTGTTTTAAATTCTCAAAGTCGCCCTGGTAGGTATCCATGTGGTCGGCTTCGATATTGGTGACAATCGCCACCATCGGTTGCAGATGCAGGAACGATGCATCACTCTCATCTGCTTCGGCAATCAGGTACCGACCATGCCCCAAACGCGCATGAACCCCCGCCGCTTTTACCAGCCCGCCGTTAACGAAGGTTGGGTCGAGCCCCGCTTCTGCGTAGATGCTGGAGACCATCGCGGTAGTTGTCGTTTTGCCGTGCGTTCCTGCAATGGCGATGCCATGACGAAAACGCATTAACTCAGCCAGCATTTCGGCACGACGGATCACCGGAATACGCGCTTCATGAGCTGCGACAATTTCCGGGTTATCGGCAGAAATGGCGCTGGAAACAACGACCACGCTGGCATCACGTACGTTTTCCGGGCGATGGTTGAAATAAATCGTCGCTCCCAGATTCATTAACTGCTGCGTGACCGGATTTGGCGCTAAATCGGAACCACTGATCTGATAACCTTCATTGGCCAGAACTTCGGCAATACCACCCATACCGGCACCACCGATGCCGACAAAATGTATGTGCCGAACGCGACGCATTTCGGGCACGATGGAACGCAGTTTTGCCAATTGTTGTGTATTCATTCTTTACGCCATTAACTTCTTAAATTCATACGATGCAAAAGGCATCGCTACAATTACGCCCGGGCAGCCCGGCTCACTTCATTTGCCACTCGCTCGGTGGCATCCGGAATGGATGCAGCGCGGGCGCGTTCTGCCATGGTTAATAAGGTTTCTCGCGACCACCCGGCCAGGGTGTTGGCGACAGCATCCACGCTAAGCTGTGGCTGCTCGATAATTTTGGCTGCGCCCGCTTTTTCCAGCGGTAGCGCATTCCAGTATTGCTGGCGGTCTTTATGTTGAAACGGCACAAACAACGCCGGTAGTCCTGCCGCGGCGATTTCACTCACCGTTAACGCACCGGAGCGGCAAACGACGACATCCGCCCACGCATACGCCGCCGCCATATCATCAATAAATTCCGTCACTTTATGCTGCGGTTGCCCCGCTTCGGCATACGCCTGTTCAACGGATTGTTGCGAACCTTTGCCGCTCTGATGCCAGATAGTGACTGAATCACCCAGTTTCGCAGCAACCTGCGGCATTGTCTGGTTAAGAATGCGTGCGCCCTGGGAACCACCCACTACCAGCACACGAACCGGACCTTCACGTCCAGCCAAACGTTGCTGCGGCAACGGTAGCGCCAACACATCGGTACGCACCGGGTTACCCACCACTTCCGCATTGGGGAAAGCACCTGGAAACGCCTGCATCACTTTGGTGGCAATCTTCGCCAGCCATTTATTGGTTAAGCCCGCAATACCGTTTTGTTCATGAAGTACAACCGGAATGCCTAACGACCACGCGGCCAGACCACCAGGACCTGATACGTAGCCGCCCATACCGAGCACCACGTCAGGTTTGTACGCTTTCATAATCGCCCGCGCCTGACGCCAGGCATTGAAGATACGCAGCGGCGCAGCTATCAGTGCTTTTATACCTTTTCCACGCAGACCAGAGATACGAATGAAATCAATTTCGATGCCATGTTTTGGCACTAAGTCCGCTTCCATACGGTCGGCAGTCCCCAGCCAGCGAACTTGCCAACCCTGAGCCATTAGATGGTGCGCAACCGCCAGTCCCGGGAATACATGTCCACCGGTTCCGCCTGCCATCACCATTAATCGCTTTCCTTGACCACTCATCGTGAACCTCGTACAAACGCCTGCGCTTTCTCCAGACGCGTTTCATAATCAATACGCAACAGCATCATGATGGCTGTCGACATAATCAGTAAGCTCGAACCACCGTAACTGATCAGCGGCAATGTCAGACCTTTGGTCGGTAACATCCCTGCCGCCGCGCCTACGTTAACCAGCGCCTGGAAGCTAAACCAGATGCCAATGGAACAGGCGAGAAAACCGGAAAAACGGTGGTCAATTTCTAACGCTTTGCGGCCAATCGACATCGCGCGAAAAGCGACGAAGAATACCATTAAAAGTGCCAGCACCACACCGACATACCCCAGTTCTTCGCCGATAATGGCGAAAATAAAGTCAGTGTGCGCTTCCGGCAGATACTCCAGTTTTTGTACCGAGTTACCTAAACCTTGCCCCCAAAGTTCGCCGCGACCAAACGCCATCAGCGATTGCGTTAACTGATAGCCGCTGCCAAAGGGATCTTCCCACGGGTTCCAGAATGCGGTAACACGGCGGATACGGTACGGTTCGGCGAGGATCAGCAACACAACCGCTGAAATGCCCATACCGATAATGGCAATGAACTGCCACAATTTCGCTCCCGCAAGGAACAACATCGCCAGCGTAGTCACAAACAACACCACCACCGTACCAAGGTCTGGCTGTGCCAGCAGTAACACTGCCAACACCAGAATCACGCCCATCGGTTTCAGGAAGCCGCGCAGGTTATTACGTACTTCGTCACCTTTACGCACCAGATAGTTGGCGATATAGCAAAACAGCGACAGTTTTGTCAGCTCCGCAGGCTGGATACGCAGCAAACCGAGATCGATCCAACGCGATGCCCCTTTAACAGAGCTACCCACTACCAACACAATCATCAGCAGGATGATAGATCCGAGCAGCATCGTGGCACTGTAGCGTTGCCAGAACTCCATCGGCAGACGCAGCGTAATGATCGCCAGAATGAATGCCAGGATCAGATAGACGCCATCACGCTTCGCGAAGAAGAACGGATCGTTGGTTAAGCGTTGCCCTATGGGCATTGACGCCGAGGTCACCATGATAAAGCCAATCGCCGCGAGGCCGAAGGTCAGCCACAGTAAGGTGCGATCGTACATGATCAGGCTGTCGGTATCTTTTTCCCGCGAGCCCATCACCCAGCCCTTTAGCGCCGTGGAGATCCAGACCAGGATACTGAATCCTGGCAGGCGCGGCATTTTCAGGCGAGGGAGAGATAAACGCATCAACCTAACTCCTTCGCCAGACGGGCAAACTCATTGCCTCGTTGTTCAAAGTTCTTGAACTGATCAAGGCTGGCACAGGCCGGGGAGAGCAGAACCATATCTCCTGGTTGAACACGCGGAGCCAGCAAGCGCATCGCCTGTTCCATAGTTTCGGTTTGTTCTGCCACTTCCGGGCGTAACGCCGCCAGCTGCGCGCCGTCACGACCGAAACAATACAGACGTACGTTATCGCCATTCAGGTAACGCGCCAGTGGGCTAAAGTCCGCCGATTTACCATCGCCGCCCAGCAACAAATGCAGCGTGCCGTCTACGTGCAGGCCATTCAGCGCCGCTTCCGTACTGCCGACGTTGGTCGCTTTTGAATCGTTAATCCAACGTACGCCGTTATGCTCCAGCACAACTTCAAAGCGATGCGGCAGACCAGTGAATGTGGTTAACGCTTTCAGGCTGCTGGCTCGCGGTAACCCTGCGGCATCTGCCAGTGCCAGCGCCGCCAGCGCATTGGTGTAGTTATGCTGCCCGGAAATTTTCATTTCTTTCACGTTCAGCACTTTCTCGCCTTTCACCCGCAGCCAGGTTTCGCCCTGCTGATGATTCAGGTGATAGTCACCCATGTTGACGCCAAAGCTGACGCAGCGTTCATCCGCACCGCGAATCGGCATTGTTAAGGCATCATCAGCATTAACCACGCAAACTTTCGCGTTTTCGTAAATGCGCAGTTTTGCTGCACGATACTGTTGTAAACCAAACGGATAGCGATCCATATGATCTTCAGTCACGTTCAGAATGGTCGCTGCTACCGCCTGTAAGCTGGAGGTGGTTTCCAGCTGGAAGCTCGACAGTTCCAGCACGTACAGTTCACACTCATCATCCAGTAGCATCAACGCAGGCAGGCCAATATTGCCACCCACACCAACGTTAACCCCCGCCGCTTTCGCCATTTCACCCACTAGCGTGGTGACCGTGCTTTTGCCGTTAGAACCGGTAATCGCCACAATCGGTGCTTGTGCTTCGCGACAGAACAGCTCGATATCGCCAACGATTTCGATTCCGGCATCAGCGGCAGCGCTTAAGGATGGATGCGCCAGTGCAATACCGGGACTGGCGACAATCAGATCTGCCGCCATCAGCCATTCATCATTCAGACTGCCCGTGTGGCGTTCAACGGCTTCGGGTAATTTATCCAGGCCAGGCGGTGTCATACGCGTATCCATAACGCGCGGCGTCACACCGCGAGCGAGGAAAAAGTCCACGCAGGAAAGCCCGGTGAGGCCCAGGCCGATAATGACAACATTTTTACCCTGGTAATCAGCCATGATTAACGTACCTTCAGCGTTGCCAGACCAATCAGGACCAGCATCAGCGAAATAATCCAGAAACGCACAATGACGCGCGGTTCCGGCCAGCCTTTCAGTTCATAGTGGTGATGAATCGGTGCCATGCGGAAAATACGTTGTCCGCGCAGTTTAAAGGAGCCGACCTGCAGGATGACAGAAAGCGTTTCTACCACGAACACGCCCCCCATAATCACCAGCAGGAATTCCTGACGTAGCAGTACGGCGATAATGCCTAACGCACCACCTAACGCCAGCGAACCTACATCGCCCATAAAGACCTGCGCCGGATAGGTGTTAAACCACAGGAAGCCCAGTCCTGCCCCGACTATCGCGGTACAGACAATAACCAGTTCCCCGGCGTGTCGCAGATACGGTATGTGTAAATAGCTGGCAAAGTTCATGTTGCCGGTCGCCCACGCCACCAGCGCAAAACCACCGGCGACAAATACGGTCGGCATAATTGCCAGACCGTCAAGACCATCGGTCAGGTTTACCGCGTTGCCAGTACCCACAATGACGAAGTAAGCCAGCAGAATGTAGAACAGCCCCAGTTGCGGCATCACATCTTTAAAGAATGGGACCACCAGCTGCGTTGCGGGCGTGTCTTTGCCAACAAGGTACAGCGCGAAGGCGACACCCAGCGCAATGACCGACATCCAGAAATACTTCCAACGAGCGATCAACCCTTTGGTGTCTTTACGCACTACTTTGCGATAATCATCAACAAAGCCAATAACACCGTAACCTACCAGCACCACCAACACGCACCAGACGTACGGATTGGACGGGTAAGCCCACAGCAGTACGGAGATCACAATCGCCGTCAGGATCATAATCCCGCCCATGGTCGGCGTACCGCGCTTGCTGAAGTGTGATTCAGGACCGTCGTTACGCACCACCTGACCAAAGGAGAGTTTTTGCAAATGAGCAATCATGCGCGGGCCCATCCACAATGAGATGAACAGCGCGGTCAGCAGGCTGACGATGGCGCGAAACGTCAGATAGGAAAAGACGTTAAAGCCGGAATAATATTTGACCAAATGTTCGGCCAGCCAAACTAACATGTCCCATTCTCCTGTAAAGCGCGTACTACCTCTTCCATGGCGGCACTACGTGAACCCTTAACTAAAATCGTAATTACCTGTTGCTCAGCAATCAGTGATTTAAGACGCGTAATTAACGCAGTTTTATCAGCAAAATGTTCGCCAACGCCGCTGGCGGTGCTGATAGCATGGCTTTGTTTACCCACGCTTAACACGCGGTCAATACCAGCAGCTTTTGCCGCCTCGCCCACCTGTACATGGCAGGCTTCGCTTTCAGCGCCCAGTTCCGCCATATCGCCCACCACCAGCACGCGGTAGCCCGGCATTTCAGCCAGTACCTGGACTGCTGCGGTCATTGAACCGACATTGGCGTTGTAGGAGTCGTCGAGCAGCAACTGGTTTTCTGCCAGTTGGATGGGGAACAGACGGCCTGGAACAGCTTTCAGATTTGCCAGCCCCGCTTTGATAGCATCAAGCGTTGCGCCCACGGACATGGAGAGCGCAGCGGCTGCCAGCGCATTCGCAATATTGTGACGCCCCGGCAACGGCAGCAGAACATCCACGCTACCGGTTGGGGTTTGCAGGGTAAATTCCGTACCGTGCGAAGTCACATGGATATTGGTGGCGGTGAAATCGCTGTTGGCGGCATTAGGTGAGAAACGCCACACTTTGCGTGAGCCAATTACGCTCTGCCAATTCAGCCAGTCGTTGTTGTCGGCGTTCATAATGGCGATACCGTTTTCCGGCAGGCCGCTAAAGATTTCACCTTTCGCTTTCGCGACACCCGCAAGCGAGCCAAAACCTTCCAGATGCGCCGCTGCCAGGTTGTTGACCAGCGCAGCTTCCGGGCGAGTCAGACTCACAGTCCAGGCAATTTCGCCCTGATGGTTCGCGCCAAGTTCAATAACTGCGTAATCGTATTCCGGCGTTAAGCGCAACAGCGTCATCGGTACACCGATGTCGTTGTTGAGATTGCCTGCCGTATAAAGCGTGTTGCCGCACTGGCTTAAAATCGCCGCCGTCATCTCTTTAACGGAGGTTTTGCCGGAGGACCCCGTCAGAGCAACCACGCGCGCCGGAACTTGCTGGCGAACCCATGCAGCCAGTTCACCAAACGCCAGACGCGTATCCTTGACGATTAACTGCGGCAGGTCGATATCCAGCGGACGGCTAACCAGTAGTGCGCCTGCGCCGCCAGCTTTCGCCTGGTCGGCAAAATCATGAGCATCGAAACGTTCGCCTTTCAGGGCAACAAACAGGCAGCCCGGCGTCAGTTTTCGGGTATCAGTGGTTACAGCATCAAGGGTGATATCTGCACCTTGCAGTTCACCGTTGAGAATGTCGGTAAGTTGGCTAAGGGTTACGCTAATCATGCAATCACCCCCAGCAGACGCGCCACCGTGACGCGATCGGAGTAGTCCAGACGCTGATTGCCAACAATCTGGTAATCTTCATGGCCTTTGCCCGCGACCAGCACCACATCGTTCTCTTTAGCCTGCATAACGGCGCAAGTCACCGCTTCAGCACGGCCTTCCATCACTTTTGCATGTCCGGCATCTAACATTCCCGCCAGAATATCGTTGATGATGGCACGCGGTTCTTCGGTACGCGGGTTATCGTCCGTCACCACCGCCACGTCAGCAAACTCTTCGGCAATTGCGCCCATCAGTGGACGCTTACCTTTATCGCGATCGCCACCACAGCCAAAGACACACCACAGCTTGCCCGCACAGTGCAGACGCGCCGCCTGTAAGGCTTTTTCCAGTGCATCCGGTGTATGCGCGTAATCCACCACCACCGTCGGTTTGCCTGGCGCAGTGAACACTTCCATACGTCCGCAAACCGGTTGCAGACGCGCGGCGGTTTTCAACAGATCAGCCAATGGATAGCCGAGTGCCAGCAGTGTCGCCAGCGCGAGCAGCAGGTTGCTGACGTTAAAAGCGCCCATCAGATGGCTTTCAATTTCGCCATCGCCCCAACTTGAGCTAAAGCGAATGGTCGCACCGCTGTCGTGATAGTTCACGTCGATCGCTTTTAACCAGCGTCCGTGACAGTTCGGATTGATATGCTCTTCCATTGATACCGCAACCGCGTCCGGCAGTTTTGCCAGCCAGCGGCGGCCCACTTCATCGTCGGCGTTAATAATCGCCTGACCGCAATGATGCTCAGAATAAAGCAGCCATTTCGCGGCTTCGTAGTGTTCCATATCACCATGATAATCAAGGTGATCGCGGCTTAAGTTGGTAAAGACCGACGCCGCAAATTTCAATGCCGCCACACGGTGCTGTACCAGCCCGTGGGAGGAAACTTCCATTGCGCAAAACGTCGCGCCCTGATCCACCAGCCCCGCCAGCTCATGCTGAACATCGACTGCCGAACCAGTGGTATTTTCTGTCGGGATCACTTTCCCCAGCAGACCGTTACCAACGGTGCCCATTACCGCGCTGGTTTCGCCAAGCAGTTGGCTCCACTGCGCCAGCAGCTGGGTCGTCGTGGTTTTGCCGTTGGTGCCCGTTACGCCCACGAGACGTAAATTGTCAGAGGGTTCATGGTAAAAGCGGCCCGCCAGTGCAGATAAACGCTCGTTGAGCTGGCTGAGATAGATGACCGGTACGCCGTGCATTTCACGGATTTCACCGTCGGTCGCCTCACCTTTCGCCTCTGCAATAATGGCAGCCACACCTTGCGCTATCGCCTGCGGGATATATCGACGCCCGTCCGCCTGATGACCTACTACAGCTACAAAGAGATCGCCCGCCGCAGCCACACGGCTGTCGAGTGTCATCTCTCGCAGTGCTCGCGAAGGTGCGTCTGGCACCCACGGAGCAAGAAGGTCGCGCAAATTACGATCTGCCACCTGTCCCCTCGCCTTGATTAATCACAAATTCATTTTTATCGCCCGTTGTCAGCGCATCCGGCTCGATGTTCATGGTACGCAATACGCCGCCCATGATGGCACCAAAGACCGGCGCGGAAACGGCGCCGCCGTAGTATTTACCCGCCTGCGGATCGTTGATAACAACAACCAGCGCGAAGCGCGGCTGACTCGCAGGCGCAACGCCTGCGGTATAAGCAATATATTTATTGATGTAGCGACCGTCCGGCCCGACCTTTTTCGCGGTACCGGTTTTAATGGCGATACGATAGCCTTTAATCGCCGCCTTCACGCCGCCGCCGCCCGGTAGCGCCACGCTTTCCATCATATGCACCACGGTGCGGACAATGGATTCCGGGAAGACACGTTCACCGGGAACCGGGGGGTCAACTTTCGTAATCGACAGTGGGCGATAAATGCCGTAGCTGCCGATAGTTGCGTAGACTCGCGCTAACTGTAACGGTGTTACCATTAGCCCGTAGCCGAAAGAGAAGGTGGCCCTCTCTATGTCAGACCACCGTTGTTTTTGAGGATATAAGCCACTGCGTTCTCCGACCAACCCCAAATTGGTCGCTTTTCCCAGTCCAAAACGTGAGTAAGTATCTACTAACGCTGAGGACGGCATCGCTAACGCCAGCTTGGAAACACCGACGTTACTCGACTTCTGTAATACCCCGGTCAGGGTTAATTCGCTGTAGCGTGCCACGTCTTTGATTTCGTGGCCGTTAATTCGATAAGGAACGGTATTGAGTACCGAGTTTTCCCGCACCACGCCACGTTGCAACGCAGTCATCACCACCATCGGTTTAACCGTTGAGCCCGGTTCAAACACGTCGGTGATGGTACGGTTACGCATCGCCTCTTTCGGCGTGCCACTCAGATTGTTAGGGTTGTATGATGGGCTGTTAGCCATCGCCAGCACTTCACCGGTGTTGACATCCACCAGCACGGCGCTACCAGATTCAGCCTTGTTAAAGGCCACCGCATTGTTCAGTTCGCGATAAACCAGCGCCTGCAGGCGTTCATCAATACTCAGCGCCAGGTTGTGCGCAGCCTGGCTGTCAGTAGAAGAAATATCTTCAATTACGCGACCATAGCGGTCTTTACGCACAATGCGCTCACCCGGCTGCCCGGTAAGCCATTTATCGAAACTCTTCTCGACGCCCTCAATCCCCTGGCTATCGACGTTAGTAAAGCCGATGAGGTGAGCAGTCACTTCGCCGGATGGATAATAACGGCGAGATTCTTCACGCAGATGAATCCCCGGCAGTTTCAGTTTTTTGATGTAGTCCGCCATGTCAGGGTTTACCTGACGCGCCAGATAAATAAAGCGCCCTTTCGGGTTGGCGTTAATGCGGGCTGAAAGCTGATCCAGCGGAATATTGAGCGCGTTAGCCAGCGCCTTCCAGCGGTCACCGACGCTGATACCGCCAGCGTCATGCACTTCTTTCGGGTCAGCCCAAATCGCTTTTACCGGCACGCTCACCGCTAACGGGCGACCAGAACGGTCAGTAATCATGCCGCGGGAGGTGGAAACTTGCTGAACGCGAAGAGAACGCATGTCGCCCTCTTTCACCAGCATATCCGGGGAGATAACTTGTAACCACGCTACGCGTCCGAGCAGAAAAGCCAGCGCCAGGAGAATACAGCCGCATAACAACGCAAAACGCCAACTGATAAAGTTGGCATGTTCTTCCTGACGTTTTGGTTTCTGCGTTTTCGCCGCTGCTTTCATGCGTCGCGTTTATCCTTATTTTTGCACTACGATATTTTCTTGTGACGGATCAACATGCTGCATTTGCAGCTTTTCCGTGGCGATCCTTTCCACCCGGCTATGGTCGCCGAGCGCATTCTCTTCAAGGATCAGGTTGCGCCATTCAATGTCTAAAGCATCTCGCTCCAGCACCAGTTGTTCGCGCTGAGCGGTCAGTAAACGGGTATGGTGCGCCGTGGTTACCACGGTCACCGCCGTCAAAATAATGCAAATGAACAGGCAGAGTGGCAGCTTCCCAAATCGCAAAAGATCGTCACCGATAACACCAGGCAATGCATGGCGCTCGTGGCTTCCCATCGATCCTTTAACTTTGCTTAGAGCTTCTGTCACTCTGCTGATCATGCGTTCGTCCTCTCTGCAATACGCAGAACTGAACTACGGGCACGAGGGTTCTCAGCCACCTCTTCTTCGCCCGGCATTAACTTGCCTAGTGCTCGCAGCTGACGGCCACCCAGTTTTTTGAGCTGCTCTTCAGTCATCGGTAACCCTGCCGGAACTTGCGGACCGCGGCTGTTTTCACGCATAAAACGTTTCACAATACGGTCTTCCAGCGAGTGGAAGCTGATGATCGAAAGCCGCCCACCCGGGGCCAGCACGTTGAGCGAGCTTTTTAGCGCCTGCTCTATCTCCTCCAGTTCACTGTTTACCCAAATGCGCACCGCCTGGAAGGTACGGGTCGCGGGATGTTTAAACTTATCTTTCACCGGCGTTGCAGCAGCCACGACTTCCGCCAGTTCTTTGGTGCGGGTCATCGGCTGTTCGCGGTTACGCTCGACAATGGCGCGGGCAATGCGTTTGGCAAAACGCTCTTCACCATAGGTTTTCAATACCCAGGCGATATCGGCTTCTTCTGCGGTTTGTAGCCATTCAGCGGCTGACTGCCCACGGGTTGGGTCCATACGCATGTCCAGCGGACCATCGCGCATAAAGGAAAAGCCGCGCTCAGCATCATCAAGTTGCGGTGAAGAGACGCCAAGATCGAGGAGAATGCCGTCGATCTTGCCGATAAGATCGCGCTCGGCAACGTATTCGCCCAGCGCGGAGAAAGGTCCGTGGATGATGGAGAAGCGCGGATCATCAATAGTCTTCGCAACGGCGATAGCCTGCGGGTCGCGATCGATCGCCAGCAAACGCCCCTCTTCGCCAAGCTGCGAGAGGATCAGACGTGAGTGACCACCGCGACCAAAAGTCCCATCAATGTAGATGCCATCAGGACGGATATTGAGGCCATTAACGGCTTCATCCAACAGCACCGTAGTATGTTTATAGTTTTCCATCATTTTATAGAGACAAGTCCTGCAGTCGCTCCGATAAGTCTCCGGTAGCCAACTGCTCTGCGTCGATATCTTCCTTGACCTGTTGATGCCAGGTTGTTTCATCCCACAGCTCAAACTTGTTGAACTGTCCAACCAGCATCACTTCTTTTGTCAGCCCGGCATGTTGCCGCAGTACTGGCGCGATTAACAATCGACCTGCGCCATCCATCTGACATTCGCTGGCATGACCTAACAGTAGGCGCTGCACACGGCGCTCAACCGGGTTCATGCTCGACAGACGCGATAATTTTTGCTCGATAATTTCCCATTCAGGCAGGGGGTAAAGCAGCAGGCACGGGTGATGAATGTCAATGGTGCAAACCATTTGACCGGCAGCGTTCTCAAGCAGCTGTTCCCGATAACGGGTAGGCACTGATAAGCGCCCTTTGCTGTCGAGATTGACTAACGTTGCTCCCCGGAACATGCCAGCCTCACCCCTTATTCCCACTTTGCCCCACAATTTCCCACTGAAAGGAGTTTACGGAGCGGAGGAAAAGCTTGTCAAGCCAGTCACAAGGCATACCGAGGTAAAAAACCCGATGTTTACGGCTAATATCAGCGTTGTTTATTTTACGTCCAACGTGCGAAGCAAATTAACGTTATGAATAGCTGTAAGAAAAAATCCCTCATCGTCATCACCGTTTTAAAATGACTCACTATTTTCCACAGCAAATATAAAGTGTCAGTTTGCGACGCGAGCGGCATTTTAGGACATATCTTCCCCGGTTAACAGTCCCTGTTGCGTCTGTGTGGCGCTTGATGCCAGCGGGTTTGCGCAAAAGCAAAGAAAAGTGTTTGTTAAATCGGCAACTCATCGCCGCATGTAACAAAATAATGCAAAAACGCGCTGTCGATATCACTTAATTATTGTGAATTTCAGTTGGAGAGTTAATTAACGGGCGGGTTTAAAAGCATTTATCAATAATAGTCAGGAATAGTCTTATTTACTTTAAGGATATTGATGTCCAGTCCCGTACTCTACGCGCCAGAGGGAAATTCACCTGGCGCGTATTTTTGTTCGCGGCTTAGCTACGGCTGAGCACACCGCGGCGATAGAGATTACGTTTAATGCGCGTTAAACCAGGTTTTGGCTTACGCGGTTCGTCCAGGCTTGCCAGGACAATCTCCAGCACACGCTCTGCGACATCGCGGTGACGTTGAGCCACTGCCAGCACCGGGCACTGTAAGAAGTCGAGCAGTTCGTTATCGCCAAAGGTGGCAATTGCCAGGTCAGAAGGCAGTTTACCATCGCGACGTAGCGTGACATCCATCACCCCTTGCAACAACGCAAACGACGTTGTGAACAGCGCCTGCGGCATCGGATGCGTTTCCAGCCATTTTTCGAATAACTGGGCAGCCGCCTCCCGCTCATAGCTGTTGGCATACAGAAAATGCACTTCGCGCGGATCATCTTTCCAGGCAGTACGGAAACCTTGTTCACGCAGGAAGCTGACAGAAAGCTCCGGCAGCGCGCCAAGATAAAGCACCGTCTCGGCGGGAAACTTACGTAACTCTTCCGCCAGCATTTCGGCATCATCCTGATCGGCACCAACCACGCTGGTGAAATGTTCACGATCGAGGGCGCGGTCCAGCGCGACAATCGGGAACGGGTCGTTAGCCCAGCGTTGATAAAAAGGATGCTCAGGTGGCAACGACGTCGAAACAATAATGGCATCAACCTGACGCTGTAAAAGGTGCTCAATGCAGCGCATTTCGTTGTCTGGCTGATCTTCTGAGCAGGCAATCAGCAGTTGATAACCCCGTTGCCGCGCCTGGCGTTCAAGATAGTTAGCGATGCGGGTATAGCTGGTGTTCTCCAGATCGGGGATCACAAGACCAATAGAACGTGTGCGTCCAGCACGAAGCCCAGCTGCCACGGCGTTCGGGTGGTAATTGTGCTCACGCACGACAGCCATGACTTTTTCAACGGTTTTGTCGCTCACACGGTATTGCTTCGCTTTGCCGTTAATAACATAGCTTGCAGTGGTCCGCGACACTCCCGCCAGCCGAGCGATTTCATCCAGTTTCACAATTGCCCCTTGCGTAAAATGTAAAAGCCATAGCCATTGTACTGGTATGGGTTAAATTCATTAACATCTAAGCGCAGAAAATTAACTGCGGCAACTGCTTTTATTCCAGGTTCCCACTGATTTCGCAAAAAAAGCCCAACGTGACATGTTGGGCTGCAAATTGCGCATTGAGATCATTCTCAACGCATTATTTTATCGCCGCGCGAAAGTCCGACCACACCAGAGCGAGCAACTTCCACAATTTTCGCCACATCGCGAATCGATGCTAAAAATGCATCAAGCTTATCGCTGGTGCCTGCTAATTGAACGGTATAAAGCGAGGGTGTGACATCGATAATTTGCCCACGGAATATTTCCGTATTACGTTTCACTTCGTCACGCCCGTAACCGCTGGCCTGAATTTTCACCAGCATGATTTCCCGCTCAACATGCGCGCCCTGCCCCAACTCACTCACGCGCAAGACATCGACCAGCTTGTGTAATTGCTTTTCGATCTGCTCAAGTACTTTTTCATCGCCCACGGTCTGGATGGTCATACGCGATAATGTCGGATCGTCGGTTGGCGCAACGGTCAGGCTTTCAATGTTGTAGCCACGCTGGGAAAAAAGGCCAATCACGCGGGATAACGCGCCTGATTCATTTTCGAGTAAGACTGATAATATCCGGCGCATAATCAGGTTCTCTCCGTTTTGCTTAACCACATTTCATCCATTCCGCCCCCGCGAATCTGCATCGGGTAGACGTGCTCGCTGCCATCGACGGTAACATCAACAAACACCAGGCGATTATTGCGCACCTGTTCCAGCGCCTCGCTAAGTTTGCTTTCCAGCTCATGCGGATGAGAAATCTGGATCCCGACATGCCCATAGGCTTCCGCCAGACGGACGAAATCGGGTAGCGATTGCATATAAGATTGTGAATGACGGCCGGAATAGATCATGTCCTGCCACTGCTTCACCATCCCCAGATAGCGGTTATTGAGATTCACCACCAGTACGGGCAACTCGTATTGCAACGCGGTAGACAGTTCCTGAATGTTCATCTGAATACTGCCGTCGCCAGTGACGCAAACCACGGTTTCTTCTGGCAACGCCATTTTGACGCCCAGTGCCGCAGGTAAACCAAAACCCATCGTTCCGAGGCCACCGGAATTGATCCAGCGACGCGGTTTGTCGAATGGATAATAAAGTGCAGCAAACATCTGGTGCTGCCCGACATCGGACGTCACGTAAGCGTCTCCCTTCGTCAACCGCCAAAGAGTCTCGATCACCGCCTGCGGTTTAATCTTTTCACTGTGAGTGTCATATTTCAGGCACTGACGAGCGCGCCACTGTTCAATTTGCTGCCACCAGTCGCGGATCTCATCCAGTGGTTGATGGGCGGATTCTTGCGACAAGAGTTCAAGCATTTGTTCGAGGACCTGGCGAGCATCCCCCACAATCGGGATATCCGCAGTCACGGTTTTAGAAATGGAAGTAGGATCAATATCGATATGCAGAACAGTGGCATTTGGGCAGTACTTTGCCAGATTGTTCGTCGTTCGGTCATCAAATCGTACCCCGACGGCGAAAATCACATCCGCGTTATGCATCGTCATATTGGCTTCGTAGGTACCGTGCATTCCCAGCATGCCCAGTGCCTGACGATGCGTTGCCGGAAACGCCCCCAGCCCCATCAATGAGGAAACAACGGGCAGATTCAACGCCTCCACCGTTTCTTTCAACTGCTGATGGCAGCCCGCCGTGATTGCCCCACCGCCTACGTAGACAACCGGTTTTTTTGCCGCTACCAGCGTTTGCAGAGCACGCTTAATTTGCCCTTTATGTCCGGTAGTAGTGGGATTGTAAGAACGCATACTGACCGACTCCGGCCAGACATAGGGTAATTTGTTCGCCGGATTAAGAATATCTTTCGGTAAATCAACGACCACTGGTCCTGGGCGACCACTTGCCGCCAGCCAGAAAGCCTTTTTCAGCACCTGCGGAATGTCTTCCGTTTGCTTAACCAGAAAACTGTGTTTAACCACCGGTCGCGAAATCCCCACCATGTCGCACTCCTGAAAGGCATCGTAACCTATCAACGAGGTCGCTACCTGCCCGGAAAGGACAACTAATGGAATGGAATCCATATAAGCGGTGGCGATGCCAGTA
The DNA here is from genome assembly GCF_022354085.1 of Shigella dysenteriae. Classification (NCBI taxonomy): domain Bacteria; kingdom Pseudomonadati; phylum Pseudomonadota; class Gammaproteobacteria; order Enterobacterales; family Enterobacteriaceae; genus Shigella; species Shigella dysenteriae. The sequence continues at coordinate 692,035 of NZ_CP055055.1, read as the reverse complement.
ATCGCATTGGTCGCCCCTGGACCCGACGTTACCAGCACGACGCCGACTTCCCCGGTCGCGCGCGCCAGACCATCGGCCATATGCACTGCCGCCTGCTCATGACGAACTAAAACATGATCGATACCACCCACGGTATGCAATGCATCGTAAATATCAAGGACTGCGCCTCCGGGATAACCGAATACTTGTTTAACGCCCTGATCGATAAGCGATCGGACGACCATCTCGGCTCCAGACAACATCTCCATGGCCTGCCTCACTGTTTGACGGAAAAAATGTGTAAAACACATTAACCGTCCGATCTTGCTTAAGCAATTGGCAGCCAGAGACATAAACGCCGGGTAATAAGAATAAACAGGGGGAAAGGTGAAAAGAAACGATAAAATCCTCCATTACGAAGGATAAAAATGATAATAAATCGGCTAAATCCCACCACTTACAGCAATTTCTCTATTTTTTTAATTAATCCTAAAATAGAGAGCCCACACATTCAGAATAAAATTCTACATTCAATAAAAAATGCAGAATAAACCAGACATTCATGTCTGACCTATTCTGCATTCAGTTAGCGTTTGCAAATTGAGACTAATTGCTCTTCCATCCACTGATGGCCTTTATCGCGCCCGGCAGCTTCATGCCAGGAGAGATAACAGGTTCTGCTATTTAGTTTTAACGGCAGCGGTAATACCTGTAATTCTAAGGATTCAGCGAACTCTTCAGCCAGCCAACGCGGCGCAATAGCGACCAAATGCGTTTGCGACACCACGCTAAGTACGCTCATCATTGCCATGCCCTGATACGCGATACTGGCTTGCTTATCTACCGTGTCATACCAAGGTTGACTAAATGACGCGAAACGATCGAGCGAAACCGCCGCATGTTGTTCGTTATAAACATCATGTTTCAGTAACGGGCCCTTAATTGTTGGGTGATTTTTGCTGGCTACCAGCACCATTTCATCTTTAAATAATGGCACGCTGGTAAATTCAGGACGATGGAAGTCTTCATAACTAATCACAAACTCCGTTTCCTGATAACGCAGCTGATGTTCAGTGTTCTGATTTAATGAAGACTTGAACATAACATGTATATTTGGCGCAATCTGCTCAATGTGATTATAAATCTGCGAGGTCAGAATACTGTCTAACGGGCTGCAAACACAAAGATGAAATACACGTTCACTGCTCGCGGGTTCAAAACCTGAACCAGGCAATTCATTTTGTACTAGTTGCAATGCCTGACGAACTGAACCAAAAAGTTGAAATGCGCGAGCAGTCGGTTGAATACCACGGCCATAACGAACAAAAAGCTCGTCATTAAACATCACCTTCAGGCGTGCAACAGCGTTACTGACCGCAGGTTGCGACATTCCCAGAACATGAGCAGCACGGGTAATGTTTTGCTCCTGCATCACGGCATCGAAAACGGTTAATAAGTTGAGATCGACCATGCGTAGCTGTGGCTTGCTGAACTCCGCCGTCTCTGGATGATCTGTTTGTACCTCTGGCATACTTAACTCCACTGTCACACTTAACTCCCTTTCCCTTATTGGAATGCAGAGAAATAATCCTCGAGAATATGATTTATCATGCATATAAAATAAGAAAAAGGAAAATGAGTAAAATTAGGAAAACATAAAGATACGGGTTCTTATAAAAACAGAATCCATTGCCGTGGAAAGCGTCATTTACCACAGCATAATAATCCATAATGTTCTTGTTGCGTAAACAATCTAATCATAACTACCGCGAATACTCAATCATCCACAAAATGGATTAAATGTGCTTTTTAATAATTTATTTATATGTTTAATGCATTAATTCTTAACATTAATTGATCAATAATATTCACCAAATCAATATCAAAAAATCCGCAAAACATATAATTCAATACAAATCATCAGGATAGGTTTTGCAACGCGTGCATTTTGTCCCCTTTTTCCTCGTGGATTAGATGCAAAAATTTATTCTGAAATATGTCAACCGATGAAAAGCATCGGTAGTTAAGCAGAAATTAATATCGCTTGTTTTAACCACAGCAGCACAATTAGCTAATCTTACGGATGCAGAACTCATGCTGGCGGGACGTTTTTATTGCGTCAGGGTTGACATCCGTTTTTGTATCCAGTAACTCTAAAAGCATATCGCATTCATCTGGAGCTGATTTAATGACTCACATCGTTCGCTTTATCGGTCTACTACTACTAAACGCATCTTCTTTGCGCGGTAGACGAGTGAGCGGCATCCAGCATTAAGCCAGCACGCAGTCAAACAAAAAACCCGCGCCATTGCGCGGGTTTTTTTATGCCCGAAGCGAGGCGCTCTAAAAGAGACAAGGACCCAAACCATGAGCCAGCAAGTCATTATTTTCGATACCACATTGCGCGACGGTGAACAGGCGTTACAGGCAAGCTTGAGTGTGAAAGAAAAACTGCAAATTGCGCTGGCCCTTGAGCGTATGGGTGTTGACGTGATGGAAGTCGGGTTCCCCGTCTCTTCGCCGGGTGATTTTGAATCAGTGCAAACCATCGCTCGCCAGGTTAAAAACAGCCGTGTATGCGCGTTAGCTCGCTGCGTGGAGAAAGATATCGACGTGGCGGCCGAATCCCTGAAAGTCGCCGAAGCCTTCCGTATTCATACCTTTATTGCCACTTCGCCAATGCACATCGCCACCAAGCTGCGCAGCACGCTGGACGAGGTGATCGAACGCGCTATCTATATGGTGAAACGCGCCCGTAATTACACCGATGATGTTGAATTTTCTTGCGAAGATGCCGGGCGTACACCCATTGCCGATCTGGCGCGAGTGGTCGAAGCGGCGATTAATGCCGGTGCCACCACCATCAACATTCCGGACACCGTGGGCTACACCATGCCGTTTGAGTTCGCCGGAATCATCAGCGGCCTGTATGAACGCGTGCCTAACATCGACAAAGCCATTATTTCCGTACATACCCACGACGATTTGGGCCTGGCGGTCGGCAACTCACTGGCGGCGGTACATGCCGGTGCACGCCAGGTGGAAGGTGCAATGAACGGGATCGGCGAGCGTGCCGGTAACTGTTCCCTGGAAGAAGTCATCATGGCGATTAAAGTTCGCAAGGATATTCTCAACGTCCACACCGCCATTAATCACCAGGAGATATGGCGCACCAGCCAGTTAGTTAGCCAGATTTGTAATATGCCGATCCCGGCAAACAAAGCCATTGTTGGCAGCGGCGCATTCGCACACTCCTCCGGTATCCACCAGGATGGCGTGCTGAAAAACCGCGAAAACTACGAAATCATGACACCAGAATCTATTGGTCTGAACCAAATCCAGCTGAATCTGACCTCTCGTTCGGGGCGTGCGGCGGTGAAACATCGCATGGATGAGATGGGGTATAAAGAAAGTGAATATAATTTAGACAATTTGTACGACGCCTTCCTCAAGCTGGCGGACAAAAAAGGTCAGGTGTTTGATTACGATCTGGAGGCGCTGGCCTTCATCGGTAAGCAGCAAGAAGAGCCGGAGCATTTCCGTCTGGATTACTTCAGCGTGCAGTCTGGCTCTAACGATATCGCCACCGCCGCCGTCAAACTGGCCTGCGGCGAAGAAGTCAAAGCAGAAGCCGCCAACGGTAACGGTCCGGTCGATGCCGTCTATCAGGCGATTAACCGCATCACTGACTATAACGTCGAACTGGTGAAATACAGCCTGACCGCTAAAGGTCACGGTAAAGATGCGCTGGGTCAGGTGGATATTGTCGCCAACTACAACGGTCGCCGCTTCCACGGCGTCGGCCTGGCCACCGATATTGTCGAGTCCTCCGCCAAAGCCATGGTGCACGTACTTAACAATATCTGGCGTGCCACAGAAGTCGAAAAAGAGTTGCAACGCAAAGCTCAACACAACGAAAACAACAAGGAAACCGTGTGATGTCGAAGAATTACCATATTGCCGTTTTGCCCGGAGATGGGATCGGGCCGGAAGTGATGACCCAGGCGCTGAAAGTGCTGGATGCCGTGCGCAACCGCTTTGCGATGCGCATCACCACCAGCCATTATGATGTAGGCGGCGCAGCCATTGATAACCACGGGCAGCCGCTGCCGCCTGCGACGGTTGAAGGTTGTGAGCAAGCCGATGCCGTGCTGTTTGGCTCGGTAGGCGGTCCGAAGTGGGAACATTTACCACCAGACCAGCAACCAGAACGCGGCGCGCTGCTGCCTCTGCGTAAGCACTTCAAATTATTCAGCAACCTGCGCCCGGCAAAACTGTATCAGGGGCTGGAAGCATTCTGTCCGCTGCGTGCAGACATTGCCGCAAACGGCTTCGACATCCTGTGCGTGCGTGAACTGACCGGCGGCATCTATTTCGGTCAGCCAAAAGGCCGCGAAGGTAGCGGACAATATGAAAAAGCGTTTGATACCGAGGTGTATCACCGTTTTGAGATTGAACGTATCGCCCGCATCGCGTTTGAATCTGCCCGCAAGCGTCGCCACAAAGTCACCTCAATCGACAAAGCTAACGTGCTGCAATCCTCTATTTTATGGCGTGAAATCGTCAACGAGATCGCCACGGAATACCCGGATGTCGAACTGGCGCATATGTACATCGACAACGCCACCATGCAGCTGATTAAAGATCCATCACAGTTTGACGTCCTGCTGTGCTCCAACCTGTTTGGCGACATTCTGTCTGACGAGTGCGCAATGATCACTGGCTCGATGGGCATGTTGCCTTCCGCCAGCCTGAACGAGCAAGGTTTTGGTCTGTATGAACCGGCAGGCGGCTCGGCACCAGATATCGCAGGCAAAAACATCGCCAACCCGATTGCACAAATCCTGTCGCTGGCACTGCTGCTGCGTTACAGCCTGGATGCCGATGATGCGGCTTCCGCCATTGAACGCGCCATTAACCGCGCATTAGAAGAAGGCATTCGCACCGGGGATTTAGCCCGTGGCGCTGCCGCCGTTAGTACCGATGAAATGGGCGATATCATTGCCCGCTATGTGGCAGAAGGGGTGTAATCATGGCTAAGACGTTATACGAAAAATTGTTTGACGCTCACGTAGTGTACGAAGCCGAAAACGAAACCCCGCTGTTATATATCGACCGCCACCTGGTGCATGAAGTGACCTCACCGCAGGCGTTCGATGGTCTGCGCGCCCACGGTCGCCCGGTACGTCAGCCGGGCAAAACCTTCGCTACCATGGATCACAACGTCTCTACCCAGACCAAAGACATTAATGCCTGCGGTGAAATGGCGCGTATCCAGATGCAGGAACTGATCAAAAACTGCAAAGAATTTGGCGTCGAACTGTATGACCTGAATCACCCCTATCAAGGGATCGTCCACGTAATGGGGCCGGAACAGGGCGTGACCTTGCCGGGGATGACCATTGTCTGCGGCGACTCGCATACCGCCACTCACGGCGCGTTTGGCGCACTGGCCTTTGGTATCGGCACTTCCGAAGTTGAACACGTACTGGCAACGCAAACCCTGAAACAGGGCCGTGCGAAGACCATGAAAATTGAAGTCCAGGGCAAAGCCGCGCCGGGCATTACCGCAAAAGATATCGTGTTGGCAATTATCGGTAAAACTGGCAGCGCAGGCGGCACCGGGCATGTGGTGGAGTTTTGCGGCGAAGCAATCCGTGATTTAAGCATGGAAGGTCGGATGACCCTGTGCAATATGGCAATCGAAATGGGCGCGAAAGCCGGTCTGGTTGCACCGGACGAAACCACCTTTAACTATGTCAAAGGTCGTCTGCATGCGCCGAAAGGCAAAGATTTCGACGACGCCGTTGCCTACTGGAAAACCCTGCAAACCGACGAAGGCGCAACTTTCGATACCGTTGTCACTCTGCAAGCAGAAGAGATTTCGCCGCAGGTCACCTGGGGCACCAATCCAGGCCAGGTGATTTCCGTGAACGACAATATTCCCGATCCGGCTTCGTTTGCCGATCCGGTTGAACGTGCGTCGGCAGAAAAAGCGCTGGCCTATATGGGGCTGAAACCGGGTATTCCGCTGACCGAAGTGGCTATCGACAAAGTGTTTATCGGTTCCTGTACCAACTCGCGCATTGAAGATTTACGCGCGGCAGCGGAGATCGCCAAAGGGCGAAAAGTCGCGCCAGGCGTGCAGGCACTGGTGGTTCCCGGCTCTGGCCCGGTAAAAGCCCAGGCGGAAGCGGAAGGTCTGGATAAAATCTTTATTGAAGCCGGTTTTGAATGGCGCTTGCCTGGCTGCTCAATGTGTCTGGCGATGAACAACGACCGTCTGAATCCGGGCGAACGTTGTGCCTCCACCAGCAACCGTAACTTTGAAGGCCGTCAGGGGCGCGGCGGGCGCACGCATCTGGTCAGCCCGGCAATGGCTGCAGCCGCGGCTGTGACCGGACATTTCGCCGACATTCGCAACATTAAATAAGGAGCACACCATGGCAGAGAAATTTATCAAACACACAGGCCTGGTGGTTCCGCTGGATGCCGCCAATGTCGATACCGATGCAATCATCCCGAAACAGTTTTTGCAGAAAGTGACCCGTACTGGTTTTGGCGCGCATCTGTTTAACGACTGGCGTTTTCTGGATGAAAAAGGCCAACAGCCAAACCCGGACTTCGTGCTGAACTTCCCGCAGTATCAGGGCGCTTCCATTTTGCTGGCACGAGAAAACTTCGGCTGTGGCTCCTCGCGTGAGCACGCGCCCTGGGCATTGACCGATTACGGTTTTAAGGTGGTGATTGCGCCGAGTTTTGCTGACATCTTCTATGGCAATAGCTTTAACAACCAGCTGCTGCCGGTGAAATTAAGCGACGCAGAAGTGGATGAGCTGTTTGCGCTGGTGAAAGCCAATCCGGGGATTCATTTTGATGTAGACCTGGAAGCGCAAGAGGTGAAAGCGGGTGAGAAAACCTATCGCTTTACCATTGATGCCTTCCGCCGCCACTGCCTGATGAACGGTCTGGACAGCATTGGGCTTACCTTGCAGCACGACGACGCCATTGCGGCTTATGAAGCGAAGCAACCCGCGTTTATGCGTTAGTTTGTACACCGTCCGGTACTCAATCGCCAAAAAGAAAAAAGCCAGCAGATAATCACTGCTGGCGTGGCGATTAACACCAATACTCAGTCACACATGATGTCCGCAAATCAGTAGTCAGAATGACTCCCCTCCCACTGCATCAGTTCTTCAAGCATGGTTAATCGTTGTGGGACGCTTAACCAACGCAACCAGCACAACTTCGCTGTCGCGGTAAAATAGTGCTGATAAAACTGACGCATGGGGCACCTCCTTGCTTCATCGTTAGGAATTATTGACTTAATATAGGGAAAATAAAATTGCTGTCTTTTGCGCAGGAGTTCCCCTTTTATGCCATCTGCTCGTCTGCAACAACAGTTCATCCGCCTGTGGCAATGCTGCGAGGGTAAATCGCAGGACACAACGCTCAACGAACTGGCAGCGTTATTGAGCTGCTCGCGTCGTCATATGCGCACCCTGCTCAACACCATGCAGGATCGCGGCTGGCTGACGTGGGAAGCGGAAGTCGGGCGTGGTAAACGCTCGCGTCTGACATTCCTCTATACCGGGCTGGCGCTTCAGCAACAGCGGGCGGAAGACCTGCTGGAGCAGGAGCGTATCGACCAACTAGTGCAGTTAGTTGGCGACAAAGCGACTGTGAGGCAAATGCTGGTTTCTCATCTGGGCCGCAGCTTCCGCCAGGGGCGGCACATCCTGCGCGTGCTCTACTATCGTCCGTTGCGTAACCTGCTACCTGGCAGCGCATTGCGCCGTTCCGAAACCCATATCGCCCGGCAAATCTTCAGTTCGCTAACGCGCATAAATGAGGAAAATGGGGAACTGGAAGCAGACATCGCCCACCACTGGCAGCAAATATCACCGCTTCACTGGCGTTTCTTTTTGCGTCCAGGAGTCCATTTTCATCATGGTCGTGAACTGGAAATGGACGACGTGATCGCCTCTTTAAAACGAATCAATACGCTGCCGCTCTATTCGCATATTGCTGACATTGTGTCGCCGACGCCCTGGACGCTGGATATCCACCTCACGCAGCCGGATCGCTGGTTGCCGTTACTGCTGGGACAAGTTCCGGCGATGATCCTGCCGCGCGAATGGGAAACCCTCAGTAACTTTGCCAGCCATCCCATCGGCACCGGTCCGTATGCGGTGATCCGCAACAGCACCAATCAACTGAAAATTCAGGCATTCGATGACTTCTTCGGTTACCGGGCATTAATCGACGAAGTTAACGTCTGGGTTCTGCCGGAAATTGCCGACGAGCCAGCCGGAGGTCTGATGCTAAAAGGTCCACAGGGCGAGGAAAAAGAGATTGAAAGCCGCCTGGAGGAAGGTTGCTACTATTTACTGTTCGATAGCCGCACCCATCGCGGGGCGAATCAGCAAGTCAGGGACTGGGTAAGCTATGTGCTTTCTCCAACTAATCTGGTCTATTTCGCTGAGGAACAGTACCAGCAACTGTGGTTCCCGGCTTATGGACTGCTCCCCCGTTGGCATCATGCCCGCACCATAAAGAGCGAAAAACCGGCTGGTCTGGAAAGCCTCACCCTGACCTTTTATCAGGATCACAGTGAGCATCGGGTGATTGCCGGGATCATGCAGCAGATTCTGGCAAGCCACCAGGTCACACTGGAAATCAAAGAGATCAGCTACGATCAGTGGCATGAAGGAGAGATCGAGAGCGATATCTGGCTTAACAGCGCCAACTTTACGCTACCGCTGGATTTTTCGCTGTTCGCGCACCTGTGCGAGGTGCCGCTGCTCCAACACTGTATTCCGATCGACTGGCAAGCCGACGCCGCCCGCTGGCGCAATGGCGAGATGAATCTGGCGAACTGGTGCCAGCAACTGGTCGCCAGTAAAGCAATGGTGCCACTTATCCACCACTGGCTGATCATTCAGGGGCAACGCAGTATGCGCGGCCTACGCATGAACACCCTCGGCTGGTTCGATTTTAAATCAGCGTGGTTTGCGCCGCCGGATCCAGAGTAGCTTGCGCCTTTTGGCGGTCATGAGCGCATTTTTTATATTCAGACGGAATGATAAAATACATTACTTTTATATTTTCTCTGTTTTATGCATCGTCTGATTAGCGTCGCAAATAAGATTAAAGAAGGGGCATTCCAGCCCCTCTTTCATATTCTGAGTTAATCAATAACGGCGCAGTCTAGCCTTGTTCTGGCCGGAAAGATCATCTTTTTCAGGTTAACCTCGCGCAGGTCAGTCATACCATCTGCTATTGTTCGTTTCAGCATTGCTCATGTCAACCTCGAGACAGTCAATACCACAAATGACAACACCGTTAAAGTAAGCATTACTCAGGTCAATGCACCCGGTCCTGGTGTTCTCTTTCAGCTGCAACTTCAGAGTAAATATCGCCTCATCGCCAATAAAAAAACTGACGCATAACGTATCTTTTGGCGAGAGTGAGGCCTTCGCGGCCATATTTTCCGGATCTCTTGCGTGTTCTTTGAGTTCATTAAATTTTATCAGCCAGTGAGTTAACTGATCACGCGCCTTCCCGTCGACAGCCCCGGTAAAGTATTTTGAGTAGTCATCACTATTCTGGAAATAAAATGCATCCTTCAGAATTTGCCTTGCCGCAGTCTGAGAATGTTTATCTGACCGAAAGAGATTGCGTAACGTCTCCCATAGCTCTTCAAAGATATTCATATTCTCGGTCTTTTGGACCAAGTTAACTATCCTGATAATCTGAGAATTAGTAAGGCCTGGATCTTTAGTGGTATTACTAGCAGGGATACTAATCTGTTCTGGGTTTCTTACTTTCATGCTGATAGCTCCACTCTGAGTAAAAAACTCAGAATAAGCGTCCTGAATAAGAATACTGTCAAAAATCGCTCATTCACGCAATAAACGGTTACGTTACCTATTCTGACTGTAGCTAAGGGATTCTTTCGGATCAACGCTCTCCAGCTATGCAAATACGCTCTTGATAGCTGAACGAATATTGGCTTTTTTAATACGCCTTCTCTATGGATTGCTGGTTGATAACAAAATCACTACACTAACGCCGTTCTCAACGGGGTGCCACGCGGACGCGTGCGCTGAGAAAATACCCGTCGAACCTGATCCGGATAACGCCGGCGAAGGGATTTGAGGCTCCTTCTCAAGTCCTTTGCCACTCTTTTTTGAGGTGCAAAGTGTTAAAAAAATGTCTTCCCCTGCTGTTGCTGTGCACAGCGCCCGTTTTCGCTAAACCCGTTCTGACTGTTTATACCTACGATTCCTTCGCCGCCGACTGGGGGCCTGGTCCGGTGGTTAAAAAAGCCTTTGAAGCCGACTGTAATTGCGAACTGAAACTGGTGGCGCTGGAAGATGGCGTTTCGCTTCTCAACCGTCTACGGATGGAAGGCAAAAACAGTAAAGCCGATGTGGTGCTGGGGCTGGATAACAACCTGTTAGACGCCGCCAGTAAAACCGGACTGTTTGCCAAAAGCGGTGTGGCAGCGGATGCCGTTAACGTTCCCGGCGGCTGGAATAATGACACTTTCGTACCGTTTGATTATGGCTACTTCGCCTTCGTTTATGACAAGAACAAACTGAAAAACCCGCCACAAAGCCTGAAAGAACTGGTTGAGAGCGATCAAAACTGGCGGGTGATTTATCAGGATCCGCGCACCAGTACACCGGGGCTGGGTCTGTTGCTATGGATGCAAAAAGTCTATGGCGATGACGCCCCACAAGCCTGGCAGAAACTGGCGAAGAAAACCGTCACCGTCACCAAAGGCTGGAGCGAAGCCTACGGCCTGTTTTTAAAAGGTGAAAGCGATCTGGTACTGAGTTACACCACCTCTCCGGCTTATCACATTCTCGAAGAGAAGAAAGATAACTACGCCGCCGCGAACTTCAACGAAGGTCACTATCTGCAAGTGGAAGTCGCCGCTCGCACCGCTGCCAGCAAGCAGCCGGAGCTGGCGCAAAAATTCCTCCAGTTTATGGTTTCTCCGGCTTTCCAGAATGCGATCCCAACCGGCAACTGGATGTATCCGGTGGCAAACGTCACGCTGCCTGCCGGTTTTGAAAAATTGACCAAACCCGCAACCACGCTGGAGTTCACGCCAGCCGAAGTGGCGGCACAACGTCAGGCATGGATTAGCGAATGGCAACGCGCCGTCAGCCGTTAATTCCCGGCTGGTTAATTCCAGGTGTAAGCGCCGCCACGCTGGTGGTAGCGGTTGCGCTGGCGGCGTTTCTCGCCCTGTGGTGGAACGCGCCGCAGGGTGACTGGTCGGCAGTCTGGCGGGACAGCTACCTGTGGCATGTGGTGCGCTTCTCCTTCTGGCAGGCGTTTCTCTCGGCGCTGCTCTCTGTCGTACCCGCGATATTCCTCGCCCGCGCACTCTATCGCAGGCGCTTTCCGGGTCGGCTGGCGCTGTTGCGTCTGTGCGCAATGACCTTGATCCTCCCGGTGCTGGTCGCCGTTTTCGGCATTCTTAGCGTCTATGGTCGCCAGGGCTGGCTGGCATCGCTCTGCCAATCGCTCGGTCTGGAGTGGACCTTTTCGCCCTACGGCCTGCAAGGCATTTTGCTGGCCCATGTGTTTTTTAATCTGCCGATGGCGAGCCGTTTATTACTTCAGGCACTGGAAAACATTCCCGGCGAACAACGTCAACTTGCCGCCCAGCTTGGGATGCGTGGCTGGCACTTCTTTCGTTTCGTCGAATGGCCGTGGTTACGGCGACAAATCCCGCCAGTTGCTGCGCTTATCTTTATGCTCTGTTTCGCCAGCTTCGCCACCGTACTGTCGCTGGGCGGCGGTCCGCAGGCGACCACTATCGAGCTGGCTATTTATCAGGCGCTGAGTTACGACTACGATCCTGCCCGCGCGGCGATGCTGGCGCTGATCCAGATGATGTGTTGCCTTGGGCTGGTGCTGTTGAGTCAGCGACTAAGTAAGGCCATTGCGCCCGGCACCACGCTGCTGCAAGGCTGGCGCGACCCGGACGATCGTCTGCATAGCCGCATTTGCGACACGGTGTTAATAGTGCTGGCGCTGCTGCTGTTGCTGCCACCGTTGCTGGCGGTGATCGTCGATGGGGTAAATCGCCAGTTGCCGGAAGTGCTGGCACAACCGGTGCTGTGGCAGGCGCTGTGGACCTCGTTGCGTATTGCGCTGGCGGCAGGTGTATTGTGCGTAGTGCTGACCATGATGCTGCTATGGAGCAGTCGCGAACTTCGGGCGCGGCAAAAAATGCTGGCGGGCCAGGCGCTGGAGATGAGCGGCATGTTGATCCTCGCTATGCCGGGGATTGTGCTGGCAACGGGCTTCTTTTTACTGCTCAACAGCACCATTGGCCTGCCGCAATCTGCTGACGGCATTGTGATTTTCACCAATGCGTTAATGGCGATCCCCTACGCCCTGAAAGTGCTGGAAAACCCGATGCGCGATATCACCGCCCGCTACAGCATGTTATGTCAGTCGCTGGGGATTGAAGGCTGGTCACGCTTAAAAGTGGTGGAGCTGCGCGCCCTGAAACGCCCGCTGGCGCAGGCGCTGGCTTTTGCCTGCGTGCTGTCGATTGGTGATTTTGGCGTGGTGGCGTTGTTCGGTAACGATGATTTCCGCACCCTACCGTTTTATCTCTACCAGCAAATTGGCTCCTATCGCAGCCAGGACGGCGCGGTCACCGCGTTAATTCTGCTACTACTCTGTTTTCTGCTGTTTACCGTGATTGAAAAACTACCGGGGCGAAATGTTAAAACTGACTGATATCACCTGGCTTTACCACCATTTGCCGATGCGTTTTAGCTTAACAGTAGAACGCGGCGAGCAGGTGGCGATCCTCGGGCCAAGCGGCGCGGGTAAAAGTACCCTGCTGAATTTGATCGCCGGTTTTCTGACGCCAGCCAGCGGTTCGCTGACTATCGACGGCGTTGATCACACCACGACGCCGCCGTCACGCCGTCCGGTGTCGATGCTGTTTCAGGAGAACAACCTGTTCAGCCACCTGACGGTTGCGCAGAACATCGGGCTGGGGCTAAATCCGGGATTGAAACTGAACGCGGCACAGCAGGAGAAAATGCACGCGATTGCCCGTCAGATGGGGATTGATAATTTAATGGCGCGGTTACCTGGCGAGCTTTCCGGCGGTCAGCGACAGCGCGTGGCGTTAGCGCGTTGTCTGGTACGCGAGCAGCCGATTTTATTGCTCGATGAACCGTTCTCTGCGCTCGATCCGGCGTTACGTCAGGAGATGTTGACGCTGGTGAGCACGAGCTGCCAGCAGCAAAAAATGACGCTATTGATGGTGTCGCACAGCGTGGAAGATGCGGCGCGGATCGCCACGCGCTCGGTGGTGGTCGCCGACGGGCGCATCGCCTGGCAGGGTAAAACCGATGAGTTGTTAAGCGGTAAGGCGAGTGCTTCGGCGCTGTTGGGAATTACAGGTTAGTATGCACTGTCGGATGCGGCGTGAACGCCTTATCCGACCTACGGGTAGTGCGTTTTGTAGGCCTGATAAGACGCGGCAAGCGTCGCATCAGGCAACCCGCACAAGACTATCTCCTAAACTCCAACCACTTTACGCAAAATATCGATATACACCGGCATTAACGGATGGCGAACTAACACCACCAGCGCCACCACGCCGATGGCAGAAATCAACGGCGTCAGCCACAACAAACGACCGCGGGACAAATAATGACTCAAACGATCGGTTGCTTTGCCGCTGCGCCATAACCGCCAGCACAGCCAGCCACCAACCCACAAAAATACCGCCGTCGCCAGCAGCAACCATTTAAACTCGCCACTCTGCATTCCGGCAGGAATATCGATCGCCGCGCCCGCCAGAATCCCTGGCAGGAAGTAAAACGGCGGCCACAGCAGGCAGCCGATAATATTCGGCGTAATAAATTTAGCCACCGGCAGATCCAGCATTCCCGCCACCATTGGCACCAGCGGACGCGTCGGGCCAACAAAACGACCGACCAGAATGGTGAACATGCTGTGTTGATGCAACGCATGTTCAGTTTTATCGAGTAATGCTTTGTTCTTCTTCAGAAATGACCAGCGATGCAATGGCTTTTTAAAACGCCAGCCCAGCCAGAAGGAGATCCAGTCGCCCAGCAGACAACCGACGATCCCTGCCAGCCAGGCGTGCCAGAAACTTAACTCGCCGCTGCCAATCAGCGCTCCCAGCCCCGCCATCAGCACCGTACCGGGTAGAATCAAACCGACCAGCGCCAGCGACTCCAGAAAGGCCACCAACACCACCGCCATCAATGAATACACGGTGGATTGGGTAATAAAGTGTTCCAGCAATGCTTGCATAATGTGCCTGTCAAATGGACGAAGCAGGGATTCTGCAAACCCTATGCTACTCCGTCAAGCCGTCAATTGTCTGATTCGTTACCAATTATGACAACTTGACGGCTACATCATTCACTTTTTCTTCACAACCGGCACGGAACTCGCTCGGGCTGGCCCCGGTGCATTTTTTAAATACCCGCGAGAAATAGAGTTGATCGTCAAAACCAACATTGCGACCGACGGTGGCGATAGGCATCCGGGTGGTGCTCAAAAGCAGCTTCGCCTGGCTGATGCGTTGGTCCTCGCGCCAGCTTAAGACGCTAATCCCTAACTGCTGGCGGAAAAGATGTGACAGACGCGACGGAGACAGGCAAACATGCTGTGCGACGCTGGCGATATCAAAATTGCTGTCTGCCAGGTGATCGCTGATGTACTGACAAGCCTCGCGTACCCGATTATCCATCGGTGGATGGAGCGACTCGTTAATCGCTTCCATGCGCCGCAGTAACAATTGCTCAAGCAGATTTATCGCCAGCAGCTCCGAATAGCGCCCTTCCCCTTGCCCGGCGTTAATGATTTGCCCAAACAGGTCGCTGAAATGCGGCTGGTGCGCTTCATCCGGGCGAAAGAAACCCGTATTGGCAAATATTGACGGCCAGTTAAGCCATTCATGCCAGTAGGCGCGCGGACGAAAGTAAACCCACTGGTGATACCATTCGCGAGCCTCCGGATGACGGCCGTAGTGATGAATCTCTCCTGGCGGGAACAGCAAAATATCACCCGGTCGGCAGACAAATTCTCGTCCCTGATTTTTCACCACCCCCTGACCGCGAATGGTGAGATTGAGAATATAACCTTTCATTCCCAGCGGTCGGTCGATAAAAAAATCGAGATAACCGTTGGCCTCAATCGGCGTTAAACCCGCCACCAGATGGGCGTTAAACGAGTATCCCGGCAGCAGGGGATCATTTTGCGCTTCAGCCATACTTTTCATACTCCCGCCATTCAGAGAAGAAACCAATTGTCCATATTGCATCAGACATTGCCGTCACTGCGTCTTTTACTGGCTCTTCTCGCTAACCCAACCGGTAACCCCGCTTATTAAAAGCATTCTGTAACAAAGCGGGACCAAAGCCATGACAAAAACGCGTAACAAAAGTGTCTATAATCACGGCAGAAAAGTCCACATTGATAATTTGCACGGCGTCACACTTTGCTATGCCATAGCATTTTTATCCATAAGATTAGCGGATCCTACCTGACGCTTTTTTTCGCAACTCTCTACTGTTTCTCCATACCCGTTTTTTTGGATGGAGTGAAACGATGGCGATTGCAATTGGCCTCGATTTTGGCAGTGATTCTGTGCGAGCTTTGGCGGTGGACTGCGCCAGTGGTGAAGAGATCGCCACCAGCGTAGAGTGGTATCCCCGTTGGCAAAAAGGGCAATTTTGTGATGCCCCGAATAACCAGTTCCGTCATCATCCGCGTGACTACATTGAGTCAATGGAAGCGGCACTGAAAACCGTGCTTGCAGAGCTTAGCGTCGAACAGCGCGCAGCTGTGGTCGGGATTGGCGTTGACAGTACCGGCTCGACGCCCGCACCGATTGATGCCGACGGTAACGTGCTGGCGCTGCGCCCGGAGTTTGCCGAAAACCCGAACGCGATGTTCGTATTGTGGAAAGACCACACTGCGGTTGAAGAAGCGGAAGAGATTACCCGTTTGTGCCACGCGCCGGGCAACGTTGACTACTCCCGCTACATTGGCGGTATTTATTCCAGCGAATGGTTCTGGGCAAAAATCCTGCATGTGACTCGCCAGGACAGCGCCGTGGCGCAATCTGCCGCATCGTGGATTGAGCTGTGCGACTGGGTGCCAGCTCTGCTTTCCGGTACCACCCGCCCGCAGGATATTCGTCGCGGACGTTGCAGCGCCGGGCATAAATCTCTGTGGCACGAAAGCTGGGGCGGCCTGCCGCCAGCCAGTTTCTTTGATGAGCTGGACCCGATCCTCAATCGCCATTTGCCTTCCCCGCTGTTCACTGATACCTGGACTGCCGATATTCCGGTGGGCACCTTATGCCCGGAATGGGCGCAGCGTCTCGGCCTGCCTGAAAGCGTGGTGATTTCCGGCGGCGCGTTTGACTGCCATATGGGCGCAGTTGGTGCAGGCGCACAGCCTAACGCACTGGTAAAAGTTATCGGTACTTCCACCTGCGACATTCTGATTGCCGACAAACAGAGCGTTGGCGAGCGGGCAGTGAAAGGTATTTGCGGTCAGGTTGATGGCAGCGTGGTGCCTGGATTTATCGGTCTGGAAGCAGGCCAATCGGCGTTTGGTGATATCTACGCCTGGTTCGGTCGCGTACTCGGCTGGCCGCTGGAACAGCTTGCCGCCCAGCATCCGGAACTAAAAGAGCAAATCGACGCCAGCCAGAAACAACTGCTTCCGGCGCTGACCGAAGCATGGGCCAAAAATCCGTCTCTGGATCACCTGCCGGTGGTGCTCGACTGGTTTAACGGCCGCCGCACACCGAACGCTAACCAACGCCTGAAAGGGGTGATTACCGATCTTAACCTCGCTACCGACGCTCCGCTGCTGTTCGGCGGTTTGATTGCTGCCACCGCCTTTGGCGCACGCGCAATCATGGAGTGCTTTACCGATCAGGGGATCGCCGTCAATAACGTGATGGCGCTGGGCGGCATCGCGCGGAAAAACCAGGTCATTATGCAGGCCTGCTGCGACGTGCTGAATCGCCCGCTGCAAATTGTTGCCTCTGACCAATGCTGTGCGCTCGGTGCGGCGATTTTTGCTGCCGTCGCCGCGAAAGTGCACGCAGACATCCCATCAGCCCAGCAAAAAATGGCCAGTGCGGTAGAGAAAACCCTGCAACCGCGCAGCGAACAGGCACAACGCTTTGAACAGCTTTATCGCCGCTATCAGCAATGGGCGATGAGCGCCGAACAACACTATCTTCCAACTTCCGCCCCGGCACAGGCTGCCCAGGCCGTTCCGACTCTATAAGGACACGATAATGACGATTTTTGATAATTATGAAGTGTGGTTTGTAATTGGCAGCCAGCATCTGTATGGCCCGGAAACCCTGCGTCAGGTCACCCAACATGCCGAGCACGTTGTGAAAGCGCTGAATACGGAAGCGAAACTGCCCTGCAAACTGGTACTGAAACCGCTGGGCACCACGCCGGATGAAATCACCGCTATTTGCCGTGATGCTAATTACGACGATCGTTGCGCTGGTCTGGTGGTGTGGCTACACACCTTCTCCCCGGCCAAAATGTGGATCAACGGCCTGACCATGCTCAACAAACCGTTGCTGCAATTCCACACCCAGTTCAACGCGGCGCTGCCGTGGGACAGCATCGATATGGACTTTATGAACCTGAACCAGACCGCGCACGGCGGTCGCGAGTTCGGCTTCATTGGCGCGCGTATGCGTCAGCAACATGCCGTGGTTACCGGTCACTGGCAGGATAAACAAGCCCATGAGCGTATCGGCTCCTGGATGCGTCAGGCGGTATCTAAACAGGATACCCGTCATCTGAAAGTCTGCCGATTTGGCGATAACATGCGTGAAGTGGCGGTCACCGATGGCGATAAAGTTGCCGCACAGATCAAGTTCGGTTTCTCCGTCAATACCTGGCCGGTTGGCGATCTGGTGCAGGTGGTGAACTCCATCAGCGACGGCGATGTTAACGCGCTGGTCGATGAGTACGAAAGCTGCTACACCATGACGCCTGCCACACAAATCCACGGCGAAAAACGACAGAACGTGCTGGAAGCGGCGCGTATTGAGCTGGGGATGAAACGTTTCCTGGAACAAGGTGGCTTCCACGCGTTCACCACCACCTTTGAAGATTTGCACGGTCTGAAACAGCTTCCTGGTCTGGCCGTACAGCGTCTGATGCAGCAGGGTTACGGCTTTGCGGGCGAAGGCGACTGGAAAACTGCCGCCCTGCTTCGCATCATGAAGGTGATGTCAACCGGTCTGCAGGGCGGCACCTCCTTTATGGAGGACTACACCTATCACTTCGAGAAAGGCAATGACCTGGTGCTCGGCTCCCATATGCTGGAAGTCTGCCCGTCGATCGCCGCAGAAGAGAAACCGATCCTCGACGTTCAGCATCTCGGTATTGGTGGTAAGGACGATCCTGCCCGCCTGATCTTCAATACCCAAACCGGCCCAGCGATTGTCGCCAGTCTGATCGATCTCGGCGATCGTTATCGTCTGTTGGTTAACTGCATCGACACGGTGAAAACACCGCACTCCCTGCCGAAACTGCCGGTGGCGAACGCGCTGTGGAAAGCGCAACCGGATCTGCCAACTGCTTCCGAAGCGTGGATCCTTGCTGGTGGTGCGCACCACACCGTCTTCAGCCATGCGCTGAACCTCAACGATATGCGCCAGTTCGCCGAGATGCACGACATTGAAATCACGGTGATTGATAACGACACCCGCCTGCCAGCGTTTAAAGACGCGCTGCGCTGGAACGAAGTGTATTACGGATTTCGTCGCTAAGTAGCCGCATCAGGTGTGTAACGCCTGATGCGACGCTGACGCGTCTTATCAGGCCTACACGCTGTGATTTTGTAGGCCGGATAAGCAAAGCGCATCCGGCATTGTTTTCCCCCTCGCCCCTTTGGGGAGAGGGCCGGGGTGAGGGGAAACGACCTCTCAGGAGTCAACATGTTAGAAGATCTCAAACGCCAGGTATTAGAAGCCAACCTGGCGCTGCCAAAACATAACCTGGTCACGCTCACCTGGGGCAACGTCAGCGCCGTTGATCGCGAGCGCGGCGTCTTTGTGATCAAACCTTCCGGCGTCGATTACAGCATCATGACCGCTGACGATATGGTCGTGGTCAGCATCGAAACCGGTGAAGTGGTTGAAGGTGCGAAAAAGCCCTCCTCCGATACGCCAACTCACCGACTACTCTATCAGGCATTCCCGTCCATTGGCGGCATTGTGCACACGCACTCGCGCCACGCCACCATCTGGGCGCAGGCGGGTCAGTCGATTCCAGCTACCGGCACCACCCACGCCGACTATTTCTACGGCACCATTCCCTGCACCCGCAAAATGACCGACGCAGAAATCAACGGCGAATATGAGTGGGAAACCGGTAACGTCATCGTAGAAACCTTCGAAAAACAGGGTATCGATGCAGCGCAAATGCCCGGCGTCCTGGTCCATTCTCACGGCCCATTTGCATGGGGCAAAAATGCCGAAGATGCGGTGCATAACGCCATCGTGCTGGAAGAGGTCGCTTATATGGGGATATTCTGCCGTCAGTTAGCGCCGCAGTTACCGGATATGCAGCAAACGCTGCTGGATAAACACTATCTGCGTAAGCATGGCGCGAAGGCATATTACGGGCAGTAATGACTGTATAAAACCACAGCCAATCAAATGAAACCAGGCTATAATCAAGCCTGGTTTTTTGATGGATTTTCAGCGTGGCGCAGGCAGGTTTTATCTTAACCCGACACTGGCGGGATACCCCGCAAGGAACAGAGGTCTCCTTCTGGCTGGCGACGGACAACGGGCCGTTGCAGGTTACGCTTGCACCGCAAGAGTCCGTGGCGTTTATTCCCGCCGATCAGGTTCCCCGCGCTCAGCATATTTTGCGGGGTGAACAAGGCTTTCGCCTGACGCCGCTGGCGTTAAAGGATTTTCACCGCCAGCCGGTGTATGGCTTTTACTGTCGCGCCCATCGCCAGTTGATGAATTACGAAAAGCGCCTGCGTGAAGGTGGCGTTACCGTCTACGAGGCCGATGTGCGCCCGCCAGAACGCTATCTGATGGAGCGGTTTATCACCTCACCGGTGTGGGTCGAGGGTGATATGCACAATGGCGCTATCGTTAATGCCCGTCTGAAACCGCATCCCGACTATCGTCCGCCGCTCAAGTGGGTTTCTATTGATATTGAAACCACCCGCCACGGTGAGCTGTACTGCATCGGCCTGGAAGGTTGCGGGCAGCGCATCGTTTATATGCTGGGGCCAGAGAATGGCGACGCCTCCGCGCTCGATTTTGAACTGGAATACGTCGCCAGTCGCCCGCAGCTACTGGAAAAACTTAACGCCTGGTTTGCCAACTACGATCCTGATGTGATCATCGGTTGGAACGTGGTGCAATTCGATCTGCGAATGCTGCAAAAACATGCCGAGCGTTATCGTATTCCGCTGCGGCTGGGGCGCGATAACAGCGAGCTGGAGTGGCGCGAGCACGGCTTTAAAAACGGCGTCTTTTTTGCTCAGGCTAAAGGTCGGCTAATTATCGACGGTATCGAGGCGCTGAAATCCGCGTTCTGGAATTTCTCTTCATTCTCGCTGGAAACTGTCGCTCAGGAGCTATTAGGCGAAGGAAAATCTATCGATAACCCGTGGGATCGAATGGACGAAATTGACCGCCGTTTCGCCGAAGATAAACCTGCGCTGGCAACTTATAACCTGAAAGATTGCGAGCTGGTGACGCAGATCTTCCACAAAACTGAAATCATGCCATTTTTACTCGAACGAGCAACGGTGAACGGCCTGCCGGTGGATCGGCACGGCGGTTCGGTGGCAGCGTTTGGTCATCTCTATTTTCCCCGTATGCATCGCGCTGGTTATGTCGCGCCTAATCTCGGCGAAGTGCCGCCGCACGCCAGCCCTGGCGGCTACGTGATGGATTCGCGACCTGGGCTTTATGATTCGGTGCTGGTGCTGGACTACAAAAGCCTGTACCCGTCGATCATCCGCACCTTTCTGATTGATCCCGTCGGGCTGGTGGAAGGCATGGCGCAGCCCGATCCGGAGCACAGTACCGAAGGTTTTCTCGATGCCTGGTTCTCACGGGAGAAACATTGCCTGCCGGAGATTGTGACTAACATCTGGCACGGGCGCGATGAAGCCAAACGTCAGGGTAATAAGCCGCTTTCGCAGGCGCTGAAGATCATTATGAATGCCTTTTATGGCGTGCTCGGCACCACCGCCTGCCGCTTCTTCGATCCGCGCCTTGCATCGTCGATCACCATGCGTGGTCATCAGATCATGCGGCAAACCAAAGCGTTGATTGAAGCGCAGGGCTACGACGTGATCTACGGCGATACCGACTCAACGTTTGTCTGGCTGAAAGGCGCACATTCGGAAGAAGAAGCGGCGAAAATCGGTCGTGCACTGGTGCAGCACGTTAACGCCTGGTGGGCGGAAACGCTGCAAAAACAACAGCTGACCAGCGCACTGGAACTGGAGTATGAAACCCATTTCTGCCGTTTTCTGATGCCAACCATTCGCGGAGCCGATACCGGCAGTAAAAAGCGTTATGCCGGGCTGATTCAGGAGGGCGACAAACAGCGGATGGTGTTTAAAGGGCTGGAAACCGTGCGTACGGACTGGACGCCGCTGGCCCAGCAGTTTCAGCAGGAGCTTTACCTGCGTATCTTCCGCAACGAGCCATATCAGGAGTACGTCCGCGAAACCATCGACAAACTGATGGCGGGTGAACTGGATGCGCGGCTGGTTTACCGTAAACGCCTTCGCCGTCCGCTGAGCGAATATCAGCGTAATGTTCCGCCTCATGTACGCGCAGCTCGTCTTGCCGATGAAGAAAACCAAAAGCGCGGTCGCCCCTTGCAATATCAGAACCGCGGCACCATTAAGTACGTATGGACCACCAACGGCCCGGAGCCGCTGGACTACCAACGTTCACCACTGGATTACGAACACTATCTGACCCGCCAGCTACAACCCGTGGCGGAGGGAATACTCCCTTTTATTGAGGATAATTTTGCTACACTTATGACCGGGCAACTTGGGCTATTTTGAGCAAAAAAAGAGTTCGCCAGATACCATTTTGATGCGTGACGAATGCTTTGCCATCCAGTACCATAGCGCCCTTTCCATTCCTGGACCTGAATAACACCACTACCTCATAAGCACGGTAGCGGGTGGTTATTGCCTGCAATTAAAGATATAGAGCCGAACACATATGCCTTTTACACTTGGTCAACGCTGGATCAGCGATACAGAAAGCGAATTGGGACTTGGAACCGTTGTCGCGGTGGATGCGCGAACTGTCACTTTACTTTTCCCATCTACTGGTGAAAACCGTCTGTACGCACGCAGTGATTCCCCAGTGACCCGCGTGATGTTCAACCCTGGTGATACCATTACCAGCCACGACGGCTGGCAGATGCAAGTCGAAGAAGTAAAAGAAGAAAATGGCTTGCTGACCTATATCGGTACTCGCCTGGATACTGAAGAGTCCGGCGTGGCCCTGCGTGAAGTTTTCCTTGATAGCAAACTGGTGTTCAGCAAACCGCAGGACCGCCTGTTTGCCGGGCAGATTGACCGTATGGACCGCTTTGCGCTGCGTTATCGCGCGCGTAAGTATTCCAGCGAACAGTTCCGTATGCCTTACAGCGGCCTGCGCGGTCAGCGTACCAGCCTGATCCCGCACCAGCTCAACATCGCTCATGATGTTGGTCGCCGCCACGCGCCGCGCGTCCTGTTGGCTGACGAAGTGGGTTTAGGGAAAACCATTGAAGCCGGGATGATCCTGCATCAGCAACTGCTCTCTGGCGCTGCTGAACGTGTGCTGATTATCGTCCCGGAAACTTTACAGCATCAGTGGCTGGTAGAGATGCTGCGCCGTTTCAACCTGCGCTTTGCTTTGTTTGATGATGAGCGTTATGCCGAAGCTCAGCACGATGCTTACAACCCGTTCGACACCGAACAGCTGGTGATTTGCTCGCTGGATTTTGCCCGTCGTAGCAAACAGCGTCTGGAACATCTCTGTGAAGCCGAGTGGGACCTGCTGGTGGTCGATGAAGCGCATCACCTGGTGTGGAGCGAAGATGCGCCAAGCCGTGAATATCAGGCCATTGAACAACTGGCAGAGCACGTGCCGGGCGTTCTGCTGCTGACCGCGACCCCGGAACAGCTGGGGATGGAAAGCCACTTCGCCCGTCTGCGTCTGCTGGACCCGAACCGTTTCCACGATTTTGCGCAGTTCGTTGAAGAGCAGAAAAATTATCGTCCGGTTGCGGACGCCGTTGCCATGCTGCTGGCAGGTAACAAACTGAGCAATGACGAACTGAACATGCTCGGCGAGATGATCGGCGAGCAGGATATCGAGCCGCTGTTGCAAGCAGCAAACAGCGACAGCGAAGATGCCCAGAGCGCCCGTCAGGAACTGGTTTCGATGCTGATGGATCGCCACGGCACCAGCCGCGTGCTGTTCCGTAACACCCGTAACGGTGTGAAAGGATTCCCGAAACGCGAGCTGCACACCATTAAGCTGCCGCTACCGACGCAGTATCAGACGGCTATTAAAGTCTCCGGCATTATGGGCGCACGTAAAAGTGCGGAAGATCGTGCTCGCGATATGCTCTACCCGGAGCGTATTTATCAGGAATTTGAAGGTGATAACGCCACCTGGTGGAACTTCGATCCGCGCGTTGAGTGGCTGATGGGCTACCTGACCAGCCATCGCTCTCAGAAAGTGCTGGTGATCTGCGCCAAAGCTGCCACTGCGCTGCAACTGGAGCAGGTACTGCGCGAACGTGAAGGTATTCGCGCTGCGGTGTTCCACGAAGGTATGTCGATTATCGAACGTGACCGCGCTGCCGCCTGGTTTGCCGAAGAAGACACCGGCGCACAGGTACTGCTGTGCTCAGAAATCGGTTCTGAAGGACGTAACTTCCAGTTCGCCAGCCACATGGTGATGTTTGACCTGCCATTCAACCCGGATCTGCTGGAGCAGCGTATTGGTCGTCTGGATCGTATCGGCCAGGCGCACGATATTCAGATCCATGTGCCTTATCTGGAGAAAACCGCTCAGTCGGTGCTGGTGCGCTGGTATCACGAAGGTCTGGATGCATTTGAGCACACCTGCCCGACCGGACGCACTATTTACGATAGCGTATACAACGATCTGATTAACTATCTGGCTTCACCGGATCAAACCGAAGGCTTTGACGATCTGATCGAAAACTGCCGCGAGCAACATGAAGCGCTGAAAGCACAGCTGGAACAGGGTCGTGACCGCCTGCTGGAAATCCACTCCAACGGTGGCGAAAAAGCCCAGGCACTGGCAGAAAGCATTGAAGAGCAGGATGACGATACCAACCTGATCGCCTTCGCCATGAACCTGTTCGATATTATCGGTATCAATCAGGACGATCGCGGCGACAACATGATCGTGCTGACGCCGTCCGATCATATGCTGGTGCCGGACTTCCCTGGCCTGTCGGAAGATGGCATCACCATCACCTTTGATCGTGAAGTGGCGCTGGCGCGTGAAGATGCACAGTTTATTACCTGGGAGCATCCGCTGATCCGCAACGGTCTGGATCTGATCCTTTCTGGCGATACTGGTAGCAGCACGATTTCACTGTTGAAAAACAAAGCGTTACCGGTAGGTACGCTGTTGGTGGAACTGATTTACGTGGTCGAAGCCCAGGCGCCGAAGCAGTTGCAGCTCAACCGCTTCCTGCCACCGACGCCGGTACGTATGCTGCTGGATAAAAACGGCAACAACCTGGCGGCCCAGGTGGAGTTTGAAACCTTTAACCGCCAGCTTAACGCGGTTAACCGTCACACCGGCAGCAAACTGGTTAACGCCGTGCAGCAGGATGTTCACGCTATCCTTCAGTTGGGTGAAGCACAGATCGAGAAATCTGCCCGTGCACTGATTGATGCCGCACGTAACGAAGCCGACGAAAAACTGTCTGCCGAGCTGTCTCGTCTGGAAGCGCTGCGCGCAGTGAACCCGAACATTCGTGACGACGAACTGACCGCCATTGAGAGCAACCGTCAGCAGGTAATGGAAAGCCTGGATCAGGCAGGTTGGCGTCTGGATGCCCTGCGTTTGATCGTTGTAACGCATCAGTAACGGAGCCGAAAATGGGGATGGAAAACTACAATCCACCGCAGGAACCCTGGTTGGTTATCCTGTATCAGGATGACCATATTATGGTGGTCAACAAGCCGAGCGGTTTGTTGTCAGTGCCGGGTCGTCTGGAAGAGCACAAAGACAGCGTGATGACGCGCATTCAGCGTGATTATCCGCAGGCAGAATCGGTGCATCGTCTGGATATGGCTACCAGCGGCGTGATTGTAGTGGCGCTGACCAAAGCCGCGGAGCGGGAGTTAAAACGCCAGTTCCGCGAGCGCGAGCCGAAAAAGCAGTATGTGGCCCGCGTCTGGGGGCATCCATCCCCCGCAGAAGGTCTGGTGGATCTGCCGCTGATTTGCGACTGGCCAAACCGCCCGAAACAGAAAGTCTGTTACGAAACGGGTAAACCTGCGCAGACGGAATATGAAGTGGTGGAGTATGCGGCGGATAACACGGCAAGAGTGGTGTTAAAACCGATTACCGGGCGTTCGCATCAATTGCGTGTGCATATGCTGGCGCTGGGGCATCCGATTCTCGGCGATCGTTTTTATGCATCACCAGAAGCGAGAGCGATGGCACCGCGTTTGTTGCTACATGCAGAGATGTTGACGATTACCCATCCGGCGTATGGCAATAGTATGACGTTTAAAGCGCCAGCGGATTTTTAATCGTCACGCTGGCGCAGTTCGGTAGGCGGATAAGGCGTTCACGCCGCATCCGGCAATTGTGCGCCGATTGCCTGATGCAGCGCGGGCCGCGTCTTATCAGGCCTACAGTTTGAAACTTATTTAAACCCTTTCTGCTGTTTTATCAGCTCATAGGCCTGCTGAATTTCCTGCGCTTTCTGCTTCGCCATCTCCATCATCTCTGGCGGTAAACCTTTCGCCACCAACTTATCGGGATGGTGTTCACTCATCAGCTTACGGTAGGCACGTTTGATGGTGGTCGCATCATCCGTCGGCTTCACGCCCAAAACATTACAGGCATCTTCCAGCGTCGGGCCACGCTGCGCTTGCTGCCAGTTACCACCGCCAGATTGCTGCTGATACCCGCCGCCAAACTGTGCACCGCCCTGCATCATGCGCAAAAACTGGTCAAACTGGGCGCGGGAGATCCCTAATTCTTCAGCAATAACATACAGCACCGCCCGTTCATTCGGGTGCAGTGAACCATCAGCAAACGCCGCCTGAATCTGGATCTCCAGAAACATACGAATTAAGTCAAAACGACCAAAGCAAACACTGCGAAACTGGCGCATCTTTTCGCGCAGCGGGTAATTGTCTGATTTTCCCACCCGGAACGCGTTTTGCGCCGCAGTACGGGAAGCGCCATGAAGATTCATTCGGTCCATCAACTGGCTGGCAATATGAATATCAGCCTCCGTGACGCGACCTTTGGATTTTGTTAAATGCCCCATCACTTCAAAAGTGGTGGCAAAAAACAGCGCCTGACGCTCACGCTGGTTGGCAAACCACGCCATTTTACGGCTACGGGCTTTATCAAACATATGGCCAATTAACAGGCCTAACACTACGCCCCAAAAGCCGCCGCCCATCAGTAAGGCCACGGCCACGCCAATGATTTTTCCCCAATACTGCATATATTCCCCAAATCGACACACGGATATCAGGGCTATCTCCCACAATATAAAGGTGCTTCTACCGTTTTCCGGCTGCGGTCAATTGTGGGACATCGCCTATAATTTGCATTATCATACCTGTCATTCAATGCCGTGCCTAACACCACTGACGCTATTCGGACAGGATTAACACTAGCGTAGAGATGACGAGTACGTTAGTCTCTGACCGTTTGTCACGCGCAACGTTACCGATGATGGAACAATAAAATCAACGTATGAAAAAACGTATCCCCACTCTCCTGGCCACCATGATTGCCACCGCCCTTTATAGTCAACAGGGACTGGCAGCCGACCTCGCCTCACAGTGCATGTTGGGCGTGCCAAGCTATGACCGTCCTCTGGTACAGGGCGATACCAATGACTTACCCGTGACTATCAATGCTGACCACGCGAAAGGGGACTACCCGGATGACGCCGTGTTTACTGGCAGCGTGGATATCGTGCAGGGTAACAGCCGTCTGCAGGCCGACGAAGTGCAGCTCCATCAAAAAGAGGCACCAGGACAACCGGAGCCGGTACGAACCGTTGATGCGCTCGGTAATGTCCATTACGACGATAACCAGGTGATCCTCAAAGGGCCGAAAGGCTGGGCGAATCTGAACACCAAAGATACCAACGTCTGGGAGGGTGATTACCAGATGGTGGGTCGCCAGGGCCGCGGTAAAGCGGACCTGATGAAACAACGTGGCGAAAACCGCTATACCATTCTGGATAACGGTAGCTTTACCTCCTGTCTGCCGGGTTCTGACACCTGGAGCGTGGTAGGTAGCGAAATTATTCATGACCGCGAAGAACAAGTGGCCGAAATCTGGAACGCCCGTTTTAAAGTTGGCCCGGTGCCAATCTTCTACAGCCCCTATTTGCAGTTACCGGTGGGTGACAAACGTCGCTCTGGTTTCTTGATCCCGAACGCCAAGTACACCACCACCAACTACTTTGAGTTCTACCTGCCATATTACTGGAACATCGCGCCAAATATGGATGCCACCATCACGCCGCATTATATGCATCGTCGTGGCAACATCATGTGGGAGAACGAATTCCGCTACCTCTCCCAGGCGGGCGCTGGTTTGATGGAACTGGACTATCTGCCTTCAGATAAAGTCTATGAAGATGAACACCCGAACGATGATAGTTCACGTCGTTGGTTGTTCTACTGGCAACACTCCGGGGTCATGGATCAGGTGTGGCGTTTCAACGTCGACTACACCAAGGTCAGCGATCCTAGCTACTTCAATGATTTCGATAACAAGTACGGTTCCAGTACTGACGGCTACGCAACGCAAAAATTCAGCGTTGGCTATGCAGTGCAAAACTTCAATGCCACCGTTTCAACCAAGCAGTTCCAGGTCTTCAGCGAACAGAACACCAGTAGCTACTCGGCAGAGCCGCAGTTAGACGTTAACTACTACCAGAATGATGTTGGTCCGTTTGATACGCGTATTTACGGCCAGGCAGTGCACTTTGTTAACACCAGAGACGACATGCCTGAAGCAACTCGTGTTCACCTGGAACCGACCATCAATTTGCCGCTCTCTAATAACTGGGGCAGCATCAATACCGAAGCGAAGTTGCTGGCAACCCATTATCAGCAAACCAATCTTGACTGGTATAACTCCAGAAACACAACCAAGCTGGACGAATCCGTTAACCGCGTAATGCCGCAATTCAAAGTTGACGGCAAAATGGTCTTTGAACGCGATATGGAAATGCTGGCTCCGGGTTATACCCAAACGCTGGAACCGCGCGCGCAGTATTTGTACGTGCCGTATCGCGATCAGAGCGACATCTATAACTACGACTCGTCTCTGCTGCAATCTGACTACTCTGGCCTGTTCCGGGACCGGACTTACGGCGGTCTTGACCGTATAGCCTCCGCTAACCAGGTGACGACCGGTGTCACATCTCGCATATATGATGATGCTGCCGTTGAACGTTTTAATATTTCCGTTGGTCAAATCTACTATTTCACGGAGTCTCGCACTGGCGATGACAACATAACATGGGAGAATGACGACAAAACGGGCTCACTGGTGTGGGCAGGCGATACATACTGGCGTATCTCCGAGCGTTGGGGATTGCGTGGCGGGATTCAGTACGATACACGTCTGGATAACGTAGCGACCAGTAACTCCAGCATTGAATACCGTCGGGATGAAGACCGTCTGGTACAGCTGAATTACCGTTACGCCAGCCCGGAATATATTCAGGCTACGCTGCCTAAGTACTATTCCACTGCTGAGCAATATAAGAATGGTATTTCGCAGGTAGGTGCTGTCGCCAGCTGGCCAATTGCCGATCGTTGGTCCATTGTTGGGGCCTACTACTACGACACCAATGCGAACAAGCAAGCTGACTCTATGTTAGGTGTGCAATACAGCTCCTGCTGCTATGCAATTCGCGTCGGTTACGAGCGGAAGCTGAACGGTTGGGATAACGATAAACAACATGCGGTATATGACAACGCAATCGGCTTTAACATCGAACTTCGCGGCCTGAGCTCCAATTACGGTCTGGGTACGCAAGAGATGCTGCGTTCGAACATTCTGCCGTATCAAAACACTTTGTGATTTGTTGATTTACCACGTAATCCGCAGTGCGGTTAATTGAAATGGAAAAAGTATGAAGAACTGGAAAACGCTGCTTCTCGGTATCGCCATGATCGCGAATACCAGTTTCGCTGCCCCCCAGGTAGTCGATAAAGTCGCAGCCGTCGTCAATAACGGCGTCGTGCTGGAAAGCGACGTTGATGGATTAATGCAGTCGGTAAAACTGAACGCTGCTCAGGCAAGGCAGCAGCTTCCTGATGACGCGACGCTGCGCCACCAAATCATGGAACGTTTGATCATGGATCAAATCATCCTGCAGATGGGGCAGAAAATGGGAGTGAAAATCTCCGATGAGCAGCTGGATCAGGCGATTGCTAACATCGCGAAACAGAACAACATGACGCTGGATCAGATGCGCAGCCGTCTGGCTTACGATGGTCTGAACTACAACACCTATCGTAACCAGATCCGCAAAGAGATGATTATCTCTGAAGTGCGTAACAACGAGGTGCGTCGTCGCATCACCATCCTGCCGCAGGAAGTCGAATCCCTGGCGCAGCAGGTGGGTAACCAAAACGACGCCAGCACTGAGCTGAACCTGAGCCACATCCTGATCCCGCTGCCGGAAAACCCGACCTCTGATCAGGTGAACGAAGCGGAAAGCCAGGCGCGCGCCATTGTCGATCAGGCGCGTAACGGCGCTGATTTCGGTAAGCTGGCGATTGCTCATTCTGCCGACCAGCAGGCGCTGAACGGCGGCCAGATGGGCTGGGGCCGTATTCAGGAGTTGCCCGGGATCTTCGCCCAGGCATTAAGCACCGCGAAGAAAGGCGACATTGTGGGTCCGATTCGTTCCGGCGTTGGCTTCCATATTCTGAAAGTTAACGACCTGCGCGGCGAAAGCAAAAATATCTCGGTGACCGAAGTTCATGCTCGCCATATTCTGCTGAAACCGTCGCCGATCATGACTGACGAACAGGCGCGCGTGAAACTGGAACAGATTGCTGCTGATATCAAGAGTGGTAAAACGACTTTTGCTGCCGCAGCGAAAGAGTTCTCGCAGGATCCAGGTTCTGCTAACCAGGGCGGCGATCTCGGTTGGGCAACAGCGGACATTTTTGATCCGGCTTTCCGTGACGCCCTGACCCGCCTGAACAAAGGTCAAATGAGTGCACCGGTTCACTCTTCATTCGGCTGGCATTTAATCGAACTGCTGGATACCCGTAATGTCGATAAAACCGACGCTGCGCAGAAAGATCGTGCATACCGCATGCTGATGAACCGTAAGTTCTCGGAAGAAGCAGCAAGCTGGATGCAGGAACAACGTGCCAGCGCCTACGTTAAAATCCTGAGCAACTAATGGTTAAAACCCAACGTGTTGTGATCACTCCCGGCGAGCCCGCCGGGATTGGCCCGGACTTAGTTGTCCAGCTTGCACAGCGTGAGTGGCCGGTCGAACTGGTTGTTTGTGCCGATGCCACTCTCCTTACCGACCGGGCAGCGATGCTCGGTTTGCCGCTCACCCTCCGCACTTATTCCCCCAACTCTCCTGCACAACCGCAAACTGCGGGCACATTAACGCTACTTCCTGTCGCGCTACGTGAATCTGTCACTGCGGGGCAGTTAGCGGTTGAAAATGGGCATTATGTGGTGGAAACGCTGGCGCGAGCGTGCGATGGCTGTCTGAACGGTGAATTTGCTGCGCTGATCACAGGCCCCGTGCATAAAGGCGTCATTAACGACGCAGGCATTCCGTTTACCGGTCATACCGAGTTTTTCGAAGAGCGTTCGCGGGCGAAAAAGGTGGTGATGATGCTGGCGACCGAAGAACTTCGCGTGGCGCTGGCAACGACGCATTTACCGCTGCGCGATATCGCAGATGCTATCACCCCTGCGCTTTTGCACGAAGTGATTGCTATTTTGCATCACGATTTGCGGACCAAATTTGGTATTGCCGAACCGCGCATTCTGGTCTGCGGCCTTAATCCGCACGCGGGAGAAGGCGGTCATATGGGTACGGAAGAGATAGACACCATTATTCCGGTGCTCAATGAGCTGCGGGTGCAGGGGATGAAACTCAACGGGCCGCTGCCTGCCGATACCCTGTTTCAGCCGAAATATCTCGATAACGCCGATGCCGTGCTGGCGATGTACCACGATCAGGGTCTTCCCGTGCTAAAATACCAGGGCTTCGGGCGCGGTGTGAACATTACGCTGGGCCTGCCCTTTATTCGCACATCAGTGGACCACGGCACCGCGCTTGAACTGGCGGGACGTGGCGAAGCCGATGTCGGCAGTTTTATTACGGCGCTTAATCTCGCCATCAAAATGATTGTTAACACCCAATGAATAATCGAGTCCACCAGGGCCACTTAGCCCGTAAACGCTTCGGGCAAAACTTTCTCAACGATCAGTTCGTGATCGACAGCATTGTTTCTGCCATTAACCCGCAGAAGGGCCAGGCGATGGTCGAAATCGGCCCCGGTCTGGCTGCATTGACCGAACCGGTCGGCGAACGTCTGGACCAGCTGACGGTCATCGAACTTGACCGCGATCTGGCGGCACGTCTGCAAACGCATCCATTCTTAGGCCCGAAACTGACAATTTATCAGCAGGATGCGATGACCTTTAACTTTGGCGAACTGGCCGAGAAAATGGGTCAGCCGCTGCGTGTTTTCGGCAACCTGCCTTATAACATCTCCACGCCGTTGATGTTCCATCTGTTTAGCTATACTGATGCCATTGCCGACATGCACTTTATGTTGCAAAAAGAGGTGGTGAATCGTCTGGTTGCAGGACCGAACAGCAAGGCGTATGGTCGATTAAGCGTCATGGCGCAATACTATTGCAACGTGATCCCAGTGCTGGAAGTACCTCCGTCAGCCTTTACACCACCACCCAAAGTGGATTCCGCCGTCGTGCGCCTGGTTCCTCATGCAACGATGCCTCACCCGGTTAAAGATGTTCGCGTGTTGAGCCGCATCACCACCGAAGCCTTTAACCAGCGTCGTAAAACCATTCGTAACAGCCTCGGCAACCTGTTTAGCGTCGAGGTGTTAACGGGAATGGGGATCGACCCGGCGATGCGAGCGGAAAATATCTCTGTCGCGCAATATTGCCAGATGGCGAACTATCTGGCGGAGAACGCGCCTTTGCAGGAGAGTTAACGATGATCAATTCGCCCCGAGTGTGTATTCAGGTTCAAAGCGTCTACATTGAGGCTCAATCTTCACCTGATAATGAACGTTACGTTTTTGCTTATACCGTAACCATACGCAATCTGGGGCGAGCGCCAGTGCAGTTGTTGGGGCGTTACTGGCTGATCACTAATGGCAATGGCCGTGAAACCGAAGTCCAGGGCGAAGGAGTGGTTGGCGTCCAGCCACTTATCGCGCCTGGCGAAGAGTACCAGTACACCAGCGGTGCAATCATTGAAACCCCGCTGGGCACCATGCAGGGTCACTACGAAATGATCGATGAAAATGGCGTCCCTTTCAGCATCGACATTCCCGTATTCCGACTCGCCGTTCCCACACTCATTCATTAAAAGAATATGGCGACATACCTTATTGGCGACGTTCATGGTTGTTACGATGAACTGATCGCATTGCTGCATAAAGTAGAATTTACCCCTGGGAAAGATACCCTCTGGCTGACGGGCGATCTGGTCGCGCGCGGCCCGGGTTCGCTGGATGTTCTGCGCTATGTGAAATCCTTAGGCGACAGCGTACGTCTGGTGCTGGGCAATCACGATCTGCATCTGCTGGCGGTATTTGCCGGGATCAGCCGCAATAAACCGAAAGATCGCCTGACACCGCTGCTGGAAGCGCCGGATGCCGACGAGCTGCTTAACTGGCTGCGTCGCCAGCCTCTGCTGCAAATCGACGAAGAGAAAAAGCTGGTGATGGCCCACGCAGGGATCACGCCGCAGTGGGATCTGCAGACCGCCAAAGAGTGCGCGCGCGATGTAGAAGCGGTGCTGTCGAGTGACTCCTATCCCTTCTTTCTCGACGCTATGTACGGCGATATGCCAAATAACTGGTCACCGGAATTGCGGGGGCTGGGAAGACTGCGGTTTATCACCAACGCCTTTACCCGTATGCGTTTTTGCTTCCCGAACGGTCAACTGGATATGTACAGCAAAGAATCGCCGGAAGAGGCCCCTGCCCCACTGAAACCGTGGTTTGCGATTCCTGGCCCTGTCGCTGAAGAATACAGCATCGCCTTTGGTCACTGGGCATCGCTGGAAGGCAAAGGTACGCCGGAAGGTATTTACGCGCTGGATACAGGCTGTTGCTGGGGCGGTTCATTAACCTGCCTGCGCTGGGAAGATAAACACTATTTTGTCCAGCCGTCGAACCGGCATAAAGATATGGGTGAGGGAGAGGCGTTCGCGTCTTAAATCCCGTCGAGCATAAAATCTAATGCTCCTTTAATCAACGTTCGGTGCGCGCTGGCATCGCAAAATTTCGTTCCCAGCGCGTTAACTGGAACAGTTGCAGTCTCATGCGTCATGAGCACATATTCTTTGCCGTCTACCAGTAAAAGGATTGGGTTAAGCCGTTCTGGTGGGCGAATACGGATAAATCGTTCAATAGGTGTTAATGGAATAACAATACGGCGATTAATCACACCAATAATGTCGCTGGTAACATCGATAACAAAGGGAAACGCGGCGTTCCTGCTGCGACTGCGGTATACCGTAAATTGCATCGCTAGAAGCTCCGGTACTCATCAGAGAAACATCCGGTTTCATCAGCCAATTGATTTAACGCAGCGATAGCTTCTGCGTTCTCTTCACGCCAACGTGTTGCTGCATGTTTTTTAAGTTCAGCATTGAGCGCAACCGTAAGGGTGGCGCTCATATTTAAGCCTGCATCACGAGCGCGATTGACTAACTCACGGTCGACGGTGACGGTCACACTTTGTGTGGTACGTTTTGCAGTCATGATATCGTGCTCCTGTACAATTTATACGTCTAGTATACACGGATATCTGCACGTATCAGTGATGCCGGAATTCTAATATACAAAATTACCGCCGCTCCAGAATCTCAAAGCAATAGCTATGAGAGTTCTGCGCATCAGCGTCGTGGAATTCGCTGAATACCGATTCCCAGTCATCCGGCTCGTAATCCGGGAAATGGGTGTCGCCTTCCACTTCTGCGTCGATATGCGTCAGATACAGTTTTTGCGCTTTTGGCAGGAACTGCTCATAAACGCGACCGCCGCCAATCACCATGATTTCTGGTACGTCACCACACGCCGCGATGGCTTCATCCACCGATTTCACCCACGTTACGCGATCGTCCGTACCCGGTTGACTGCTGAGGATAATATTTTTGCGTCCTGGCAACGGACGGCCGATGGATTCCCAGGTATGGCGGCCCATAATCACGGGTTTATTTAAGGTGTTGCGTTTAAACCAGGCGAGATCGGCAGGCAGGTTCCACGGCATGGCGTTTTCCATGCCGATAACGCGATCTACCGCTAACGCCGCAATCAGACTGATCATTGAGATTTCCCGATAAAAAAAATTGTCGCCACTATACGTAAAGCGTAAACCGTCGTCGACTGGTGCGAGGATGATGTTGAGGAAAATTTTATATTCTGCTGGCGAGTCCACGCTCTCCCCCTGGAATCGCCGCATTACAATGAAACAAAAACAAACAGTTAGCTGTAAAGTGTGATTTACGTCACTCTTTATTAGGATGAGGGTTTCGTTTCCGGTTCATCCGCCATGTTGCCGGTATGTTTACCTTCTTCTGTTCCCTGCCAGCCATGTCGTTGAATTAATGACAGATGTTCGCGGTCCTCGGTGATGATCTCACTTAACATCGCGCTGGTGCGTTTATAGACCGCCGCGCGGGCTTTGGTGTCATTCTCAACCATTGCCATCTCTTCCACCATCTGAATATTAAAGCGGCGGAACACATCGGCACGTTCTCGCGCTTCATACGGCCCCAGACCTAAACTTTCCAGCGCCAGACGCCCGGTTTTCAGCGCACCTTCAAAGGTTTCACGCTCCGGCTTTTCAACGCCTGCCTGACGCAAACGAATGTAGTGGTCGACATCGCGGGCGCGGGCAATAATCTGCAAATGCGGGAAATGTTCTTTCACCATCTCCGTCAGTTGCAGGTTGGTTTGCGGATCGTCAATAGCGTTAATCAGCACTTCCGCTTTCGCTGCTCCGGCAGATTCCAGTAAATCCATCCGCGTGGCATCGCCGTAAAACACTTTCATACCAAATTTACGCAGCGTTTCGATATGGTCCGGATCGTGATCGAGCACCACCATTTTCACCCCGCTGGAGAGCAGTAAACGTCCGGTAATCTGTCCAAAACGACCGAATCCGGCGATAATCACGCGCGGCTGTTCTTCATCGATCTCATCGGCTTCACGCGCTTCCTCAGTAGAAGATTGCTCAAGGCGATTGAGGATCACCAGCAGAATCGGCGTTGCTGCCATCGACAGCGCCACCGCCAGGGTCAGCGATTTCGCCCACTCCGGCTCCAGCACATTCGCCATCTGCGCCGCGCCAAATACCACAAAGGCAAACTCACTGCCCTGCCCTAACAACACCGCAAACCAGCGACGCTGTTTATTTGGCACCTGCAACGGTCGGGCAATCAGCCACAGCATGGCGATTTTGATGATGAGGAAACCGAGCAGCAAAATGACAATGCGCAATGGGTTTTCAAGCAGCGTGCCAAAATCTATCGACATGCCAACACCGATGAAAAACAGCCCCAACAGCAAACCTTTAAACGGTTCGATATCGCTTTCCAGCGCATGACGGTATTCCGAGCTTGCCAGCAGTACGCCCGCCAGAAACGCGCCCATCGCCATCGACAAGCCGACCTCTTCCAGCAGCAAACCAAAGCCAAACACAAGGAATAACGCCACGGCACTAAACACTTCCCGCAAGCCAGAGCGGGCAACAAAACGCAGCGCCGGACGCGTAACATAGCGCCCCAGCAATACCACCAGTACCAGCGCACCCGCCACTTTTAACGCCGAGAGAGCAAATGCGCCCATCGTCGTCGAGGCACTGCTCGCCGCCAGTAGCGGAATCATCGCCACCAGCGGGATCGCCGCAATATCCTGGAACAGCAGCACCGCAAAGGCGCTGCGACCCATTTGCGTCACCATCAGATTGCGTTCATTCATCGCCTGCATGGCAATCGCCGTAGAGGAGAGCGCCAGCGTCATGCCGATCAATTCCGCGACCTGCCAGCGCAGCCCAAGTAACATGCAGAACAGCCCCAGCAGGCCGCCGCAAATCACCATCTGCAATGCGCCACCGCCGAACACTGCCGCACGCAGCTTCCACAGCCTTTGTGGATCGAGTTCGAGGCCGATAATAAACAGCATCAGCACCACCCCAATCTCGGCAAAGTGCAGAATAGATTCGGCATCGGTCACCAGTCGCAGCCCCCACGGGCCAATAATGCAGCCGGCGATCAGGTAGCCAAGTACCGATCCCAGACCAAGACGTACCGCAATGGGTACAATCAGCGCCGCCGATCCGAGGTAGATCAGCGCCTGAACCAGCGTATGACTATCCATGATGGGCCTCCTGCCATTCCAGCAGACGTTGCTTATAGTGACGCGCCTGCCCTTCGAGGGTTTCGTCGTCACAAATAAAGGTGCAGTGCATGGCAAACGGCGGCAGCCAGTTCAGCCCACAGTAGATTGCCGTCGCCTGTAGCGGCTGCGACAGCACATCAAAGCCCGGATGATCGCCAATCTCAAAATGGCTTTCTCCACCGCCGGTCGTCACCGCCCACAGCAAATGTTTGCCATGCAGCGCCGTACCGCCGTGACCGTAAGCCCAGCCGTGCGAGAAAACTTTATCGATCCAAAGTTTGAGGAGCGGTGGAATGCTGTACCACTGCATCGGGTGCTGCCAGACGATCAGATCGGCGCGAGACAGCGCCTCCTGCTCGGCGGCAATATCGATATTGAAGTCAGGATAGAGTTGATAAAGAGAGCGAATTTCGACGCCTTCCAGCGTCCTTGCCTGTTCAAGCATCCGTTTATTCGCATGGGAATGATGCGGATACGGATGCGCATAAATTATAAGGATCATAGGTAGCCCGCGTGATTACGCCTTTGTTTTCCCACAAAGTGTAGTCATATATTCACGCGGCTTATAGTCAATAATATTGATTCAGAAAAGAGATAAATCTGAATAAATTATCCCGCTCGCTGCCTGCGGATCGTCATATTGCTGGTCTGCGCCAGTGACATCCCACGTGTTTCCGGGGCAAATGCTACGGAAATCAACAAGCCAAACAGCGAGATACCCGCCCCCATTAGCATCGTGTTACTGATACCGTAATTATTGATAAAGATCGGTAGTGCCCAGGTCGAAACAATGGTGCCAATACGACTTAAGGACATAATCACGCCCACGGCAGAGGCGCGGATATCTGTCGGGAAGAGTTCATTAGGATAGAGCCACTGCAAATTACCCGGCCCGCCAGAGAAAAAGGCATACACCGCAAAGGCCATCACTACCAGCCAGATCCCCATATCCGGGATTAGCCCCAAAACCGCCAGCGCCAGCGTCATCATGGCAAAGCTGCCAATCAACAATGGACGCCGTCCGGCAGTGTTTAACCACAGCATCGGCGGAATACAGCCGAGCATAAAGAACAGGCTAATCACCACATTCCCTAGTGCCGCGTTTTTGCCAACCCCCAATCCCAACAAACCAACGATTTGCGGGCCAAAGGTGTAAATGGCGAACATTGGGATCACCTGGCAGGTCCAGATGGCGGCAACAAACAGAACAAAAGGAAAATGGCGGCGATTAAACAGATCGCGAAAACGGGTTTGCTGCGGCTGCTCTTCATCGAAAGCCACCGGTTCGCCAAACAGTTTTATCATCATCTCTTCGCACTCTTTTACTCGCCCTTTGCGTAATAACCAGCGGGGAGATTCAGGCAGTTCGAATCGACCAATCAAAATCAACAAACAGGGGATCGCTGCGCTACCCAGCATCCAGCGCCAGCCGCCTTCCACATCATAAAGCCAGTAGCCGACCAGATCGGCGCAGGTCGCGCCGACATACCACATGGCGGCGATAAAGCTGATGGAAAATGCCCGCTGACGGGTACTGGAGAACTCGGTGATCATTGAGGTGGCGATGGGATAATCTGCACCGATGACAATGCCGATAAGTACCCGCATCACCAACAGTTCGACGGGGGATGAAACAAACATCGTCGCCACCGATATCACGCCGATGGCGATGATATCAATGAGGAACATTTTGCGCCGTCCGACTTTATCGGAAATATAGCCAAACAGCGATGTGCCAACGAACAGCCCGGCGAGCGTTCCCGCGCCCAACAAGCCAATCCAGTCAGCGTCCAGTTTTAGCGCCGGAGTCAGTTGCTCCAGCGCCACGCCAATCATTACCAGTACATAACCATCCAGAAACGGACCACCGCTTCCCCACAGCAAAATGCGGCGGTGAATAGAGGAGAATTTGAGATCGTCAAAGTTTCTGGACGGTTGCATGGGTTATTCCTGTTTTTTGCAATGAGAGTCAGTGCGGCGTTACGTATCAAACCAACATCAGCCGTAACGGAACTCCACACCAAAGGTGCCGCGCGGGTATTCCCACTGTTCCAGCGCCGACCCCAGCCCCAGAATGCGACAGGTGCCGCACTCCAGACATCCGGCGTAATCGAAGCGCACACTGCCGTCATCCTGCTTCTTGTACAGACCTGCGGGGCACGCTTTCACCAGCAGCTCCAGCACCTGTTTATCAGCATCGGCCTTCACAACAATGTGCGGATGCTCTTCATCGACATTGAATTTATTGACGCCCAGTTTGACGTCCACATTGACGGGAGAAGTCATAAAACGGTCACTCCTTTCATGCCATCCTTGATTAGATTGATGAAGCCCACTTTCTTACCGTGGCGGAGGATTTTCTTGCGCATCAGTTCTGGCGCACTGCCGTCAATGGTGAACAGGTCACGCGCCACGCCCACCGCCAGCTCCGGGTAGCCGCTGAACATGCGTGGGTTATCAAGGAACGCCGGTAGTTTCTGGTACATGCGCATATCGCGCAGCGGGCCACTCTCAAGATGCTGACGATATTCCGCCAGTTTTTGCTTACTGAAATCGTCGCTTTTCATCGCTGAAAGCACGGTTTTTGCTGCAGCTTCCCCGGCGGCAATCGCCAGATCCATACCGCGAATGGTAAAACCGAGGTTCATACACATTCCGGCGGCATCGCCGGCAATCAATACGCCGTCACCGACCAGCTCCGGCAGCATGTTGATGCCTGCTTCCGGCACTACGTGAGCGGAATATTCCACCAGCTTGCCACCCGCGATCAGCGGTGCAACGGCCGGATGTTGTTTGAAATCTTCCAGCATTTGCGGCACCGATTTTTTTGCGTCATGCAGATGATGCAGACCACAAACCAGCCCCAGCGACAGGGTATTTTCATTGGTATAAAGGAAGCCGCCGCCCATCAGGCCATCGGTGGGTGATCCCGCAAACAGACAAGCCGCGCCCTGATTACCCTGCAACTGAAAACGGTCTTCGATTACCGACTTCGGTAACTCGATCAGTTCCTTCACGCCAACCGCCACATCCGTCGGTTTAACGCGTTTTGCCATCCCCAGCTTTTCGGCAAGGATGGAGTTCACTCCATCAGCAAGGATCACCGTTTTCGCTTCAATCACATCGCCATCGGCTTCTACACCGACGACTTTGCCATCGCGCTGTACGAGGTTATCGACGCGGATCCCGGTAATTAACTGCGCGCCCGCTTCTTCGGCCTGCTCCATCAGCCAGGCATCAAATTTACTGCGCAAAACGGAGTAAGAACGCTGGGATGGCGAGGTTTCGTCACCATTGCAGTAGTCCATAGTCATCGCTGACTTTTCCGTCATAAACGCGAGTTTTTCATGGGTGATCAGGCGTTCTACGGGGGCGGAGTCGGCGAAACCAGGAATAATGTGTTCCAGGCTGTGGGCATAGAGACGCCCGCCGGTGACGTTCTTGGCACCTGCGGAATTGCCACGCTCGATAACTAACACTTGCGCCCCTTCGCGGGCGAGCACCAGTGCGGCAACCGAACCGGCAAGCCCAGCACCGACGATGATGGCGTCAAAGATATCTTCGGACATAAGAGCTCCCTGTCAGCGGCAGGGCCAAAATGCAGCCCTGCCAGAGTGGATCAACGCGCTAAAGCTGCGGTCAGCGCCGGAAGGATCTTCACGGCGTCACCAACAATGCCGTAATCCGCGTACTGGAAGATCGGCGCATTTTTATCTTTATTGATGGCGAAAATGGTTTGCGATGCATTAGCGCCAACCATGTGCTGGATCTGCCCGGAGATCCCCACCGCCAGATACAATTCAGGTTTCAGCATCAGGTTGGAGATACCGACATAGCGTTCGTGCTCCATCCATTTTTCGTTTTCCGCCACCGGACGAGAACAGGCCAACTCCGCACCTATCGCCTTGCAAAGCTGTTCTGCCAGCGCAATGTTCTCTTTGCTTCCAATGCCGCGACCGACGCTGACCACCAGACGGGCTTTGTCGAGATCGACGCTGTTGCTTTGGCGCGCCTGGGTTGCCGTGCGGGTAATCGCCACAGCCGGAGCCTGCCACTCCACGGTGTGCGTTTCGCCAGTGCGTGACGCGTCTGGCTGAGCCGCATCGAACGTGCCGCTGCTGATGGTCAGTACCGCATACGGCGTGGCAATGCGTTCTTCGCCAATCGCCAGACCACCGTAAACCATATGTTTCACTGCTGCTTTACCGTCCTGTACGCTGACGGTGCTGGCATCGTTAGACACCGCCGCTTTAAGGCGATAACCCAGTTTTGCCGCCAGTAATTTGCCGCGACGGGTGTTTGGCAACAGCACCAGACCGTCTGCGCCGTGCTGGCGAATAGTGTCAGCCATGACACCGGCGTAATCTTCGATCATCCGATCGTCCGGTTTGCCGTTTAATTTCCAGACATGATTAGCGCCGAGCTGGATTGCCTGTGCGCCGTCGGCATCATTGAGGACAAAGGCATTGATTTGATTAGCTAAAGCCTGCGCACCGTTCATCAGTTCCGGCAGACGAGAAGGGGTATCGCTGAATACCCAGACTTGAGAAAACGTGTTCATAGCATCCCCTGTAATTAAATGACTTTGCGAAGATTTTCAGCAAATGCGGCGATCTGTTCTTCGCCGTCGCCTTCAATCACGATGCGCTGACGCTCGCGCTGTTTCGGCGCAGCAACCTGTTGTTCTGACCAGGCTGCCTCTGCGTTAAAACCGATATCCGCCGCCGACCATACCTGGACTGGCTTTTTCGCCGCGCCGAGAATGGCTTTCATCGAAGGAATTTGTGGGGAGTTGATATCAGTGGAAACAGCAACAACCGCAGGCAGCGGAATGCTTAAGGTTTCGGTTTCATCTTCCAGTTCGCGCTCAACGGTGAGTGTATCTGCCGTCAGGGAGATAATTTTGCTGACGCCGTTAACTGCCGGAATATTGAGGATTTCGCCCACCAGCAGACCAACCTGCTGGGCATAAAGGTCGGAAGAACCATCGCCACAGAGGATCAGATCAAAGCCTGCTTTCTGGGCGGCTGCAGCCAGTGCGCTCGCCGTTTGTTGCGGCAGTGCCTGCTCGAACTGGTCATCAATCACCACAATCAGTTCATCCGGGCCGCGCGATAGCACATCTTTACGCCCTTTGGCGTTGGTCAGGGCTTTACCGCCCACACTTAAGGCTGTCACCTGCGCCTCTGCTGCCTGTTGCTTTAGCTGGCAAGCCGCTTCAATAGCGTTGAGATCGTATTGGCTTATTTTGGCATCGGCTTTGCTGAAGTCTAATGAACCATCAGCATTATTGACCGCAATATCCTGTTCATCAGGCACGCACTTATAGCAAGTAATAATCTTCATTGCATCTCCAGAAATCATGAAGGAAACGTCGTTCATATCGGTGGTGTTAATTACAGATATCACGCCCTTTAATTTGGAAATAAAACTTTAATCACCAATATTGAAAATGTCACACGCAGATAAATCCAACTTTCAATATTGTTAAGTTCCTCACCAATATTGAAAACATGGCGTAGCAAAAAGAAATTTTCAATATTGTTTTATGGATCACCAATATTGAAAGTCAGATGCTATTTTTTCACTCACAACATAACATAACAATCTGATTAATAATCAAAATTAACGAGAAAAGCGCCCTCTATTCACCCGAAACAAAAATGTGATAACAATCACAGAATGCAGCTTATTGAATACCCATTATGAGTTAGC
The DNA here is from genome assembly GCF_022354085.1 of Shigella dysenteriae. Lineage (NCBI taxonomy): Bacteria > Pseudomonadati > Pseudomonadota > Gammaproteobacteria > Enterobacterales > Enterobacteriaceae > Shigella > Shigella dysenteriae. Next base: position 649,351 of record NZ_CP055055.1, on the reverse strand, counting down.
CATTAACGCGTCCACGAGGTTAATAATAATTATATTAAATGTTAACAAAAATAAAACAAACGGGAACGCAAAATAAATATTCGTTTTCACAGTGGAATTAACTCATGAAGAATGAAAAGAGAAAAACGGGAATAGAACCGAAGGTTTTCTTTCCGCCATTAATAATCGTCGGCATACTTTGTTGGCTTACAGTCAGAGATCTGGATGCGGCGAATGTCGTTATTAATGCTGTATTCAGTTACGTCACCAATGTATGGGGATGGGCATTTGAATGGTATATGGTGGTGATGCTTTTCGGTTGGTTCTGGCTGGTGTTTGGCCCGTATGCCAAAAAGCGTTTAGGTAACGAACCGCCAGAATTTAGCACCGCCAGTTGGATCTTTATGATGTTCGCCTCCTGTACGTCTGCTGCCGTACTGTTCTGGGGATCGATTGAGATCTACTACTACATCTCCACCCCGCCGTTTGGCTTAGAACCGAACTCGACAGGAGCGAAAGAGTTGGGGCTGGCTTACAGCTTGTTCCACTGGGGACCTCTGCCGTGGGCCACTTACAGCTTCCTTTCAGTCGCCTTCGCTTACTTCTTCTTTGTCCGCAAAATGGAAGTGATTCGCCCCAGCTCGACACTGGTGCCGCTGGTAGGTGAAAAACACGCCAAAGGGTTGTTCGGCACTATCGTCGACAACTTCTATCTCGTCGCCTTGATCTTCGCGATGGGTACCAGTCTGGGCCTTGCCACGCCGCTGGTGACCGAGTGTATGCAATGGTTGTTTGGCATTCCGCATACCCTGCAACTGGACGCTATCATCATTACCTGCTGGATTATCCTCAACGCCATTTGCGTCGCTTGCGGTCTGCAAAAAGGGGTACGTATCGCCAGTGACGTGCGTAGTTACCTGAGCTTCCTGATGCTGGGTTGGGTGTTCATTGTCAGCGGTGCCAGCTTCATCATGAACTACTTCACCGATTCGGTGGGGATGTTGCTGATGTATCTGCCGCGAATGTTGTTCTATACCGATCCCATCGCTAAAGGCGGCTTCCCGCAGGGCTGGACCGTGTTCTACTGGGCATGGTGGGTGATTTACGCCATCCAGATGAGTATCTTCCTCGCCCGCATCTCCCGTGGTCGTACTGTGCGTGAACTGTGCTTCGGCATGGTGATGGGGCTGACAGCATCCACCTGGATCCTGTGGACCGTGCTCGGTAGTAACACTCTGCTGTTGATGGATAAAAACATCATCAACATTCCAAATCTGATCGAACAGTACGGTGTGGCGCGCGCCATCATCGAAACCTGGGCCGCTCTGCCACTCAGCACCGCCACCATGTGGGGCTTCTTCATCCTCTGCTTTATTGCCACCGTTACGCTGGTTAACGCCTGCTCTTATACCCTGGCGATGTCCACTTGCCGCGAAGTACGCGATGGTGAAGAACCACCGCTGCTGGTGCGTATCGGTTGGTCAATTCTGGTTGGCATTATCGGTATTGTTCTGCTGGCGCTCGGCGGCCTGAAACCGATTCAAACCGCCATTATCGCCGGAGGATGCCCGCTGTTCTTCGTCAACATTATGGTGACGCTCTCCTTTATTAAAGACGCGAAACAGAACTGGAAAGATTAATTAACCCCCAAAATATCAAGAGGTTGAAAGATGGATTTTAATTTAAATGATGAGCAGGAACTGTTTGTCGCCGGTATCCGCGAACTGATGGCCAGCGAAAACTGGGAGGCCTATTTTGCCGAGTGCGACCGTGACAGCGTCTACCCGGAACGTTTTGTCAAAGCACTGGCGGATATGGGTATCGACAGTCTGCTGATCCCTGAAGAGCACGGTGGTCTGGACGCGGGGTTTGTTACTCTCGCCGCCGTGTGGATGGAGCTGGGACGTCTGGGGGCACCAACCTATGTGCTGTACCAGTTGCCGGGCGGGTTCAACACCTTCCTGCGCGAAGGCACACAAGAGCAGATCGACAAGATTATGGCTTTCCGCGGCACCGGTAAGCAGATGTGGAACTCAGCGATTACCGAACCGGGCGCGGGCTCCGACGTGGGTAGCCTGAAAACGACTTATACCCGTAGAAATGGTAAGATTTATCTTAATGGTAGTAAGTGTTTTATTACCAGCAGCGCCTATACCCCGTACATCGTGGTGATGGCGCGCGACGGGGCTTCTCCGGACAAACCTGTCTACACCGAATGGTTTGTTGATATGAGCAAACCGGGCATCAAAGTGACCAAACTTGAAAAGCTCGGTCTGCGTATGGATAGCTGCTGTGAAATCACCTTTGACGACGTGGAACTGGACGAGAAAGACATGTTCGGTCGGGAAGGTAACGGCTTTAACCGCGTCAAAGAAGAGTTCGACCATGAACGTTTCCTGGTAGCCCTGACCAACTACGGTACGGCGATGTGCGCCTTTGAAGATGCGGCGCGCTACGCCAACCAGCGCGTGCAGTTTGGCGAGGCTATTGGTCGTTTCCAGTTGATTCAGGAAAAATTCGCCCACATGGCGATCAAATTAAACTCCATGAAAAACATGCTGTATGAAGCAGCGTGGAAAGCAGACAACGGCACCATCACCTCTGGCGATGCAGCGATGTGCAAATACTTCTGCGCCAATGCGGCATTTGAAGTGGTGGATAGCGCAATGCAGGTGCTGGGCGGTGTCGGGATTGCGGGCAACCACCGCATCAGCCGCTTCTGGCGTGACCTGCGTGTAGACCGCGTCTCCGGGGGATCTGACGAAATGCAGATCCTGACGCTGGGTCGTGCGGTGCTGAAGCAATACCGCTAAGTCAATGCGCTGCCTGATGCGACGCTGATGCGTCTTATCAGGCCTACGGGAGCACGAATGTAGGCCGGATAAAGCGTTTACGCCGCATCCGGCAGTCATGCGCTACATAAATTTTTCAGGAGCAAATAATGGATCATCTACCCATGCCGAAATTCGGGCCGTTGGCCGGATTGCGCGTTGTCTTCTCCGGTATCGAAATCGCCGGACCGTTTGCCGGGCAAATGTTCGCAGAATGGGGCGCGGAAGTTATCTGGATCGAGAACGTCGCCTGGGCCGACACCATTCGCGTTCAACCGAACTACCCGCAACTCTCCCGCCGCAATTTGCACGCGCTGTCGTTAAATATTTTCAAAGATGAAGGCCGCGAAGCGTTTCTGAAATTAATGGAAACCACCGATATCTTCATCGAAGCCAGTAAAGGTCCGGCCTTTGCCCGTCGTGGCATTACCGATGAAGTACTGTGGCAGCACAACCCGAAACTGGTTATCGCTCACCTGTCCGGTTTTGGTCAGTACGGCACCGAGGAGTACACCAATCTTCCGGCCTATAACACTATCGCCCAGGCCTTTAGTGGTTACCTGATTCAGAACGGTGATGTTGACCAGCCAATGCCTGCCTTCCCGTATACCGCCGATTACTTTTCTGGCCTGACCGCCACCACGGCGGCGCTGGCAGCACTGCATAAAGTGCGTGAAACCGGTAAAGGCGAAAGTATCGACATCGCCATGTATGAAGTGATGCTGCGTATGGGCCAGTACTTCATGATGGATTACTTCAACGGCGGCGAAATGTGCCCGCGCATGAGCAAAGGTAAAGATCCCTACTACGCCGGTTGCGGTCTGTATAAATGCGCCGACGGCTACATCGTGATGGAACTGGTGGGCATTACCCAAATTGAAGAGTGCTTTAAAGATATTGGCCTCGCACATCTACTCGGTACGCCGGAAATCCCGGAAGGCACTCAGCTTATCCACCGTATCGAATGCCCTTACGGCCCACTGGTAGAAGAAAAACTCGATGCCTGGCTGGCGGCACATACCATCGCAGAAGTTAAAGAACGCTTTGCCGAACTGAATATCGCCTGTGCCAAAGTACTGACCGTACCGGAACTGGAAAGCAATCCACAGTATGTTGCCCGTGAATCAATCACTCAGTGGCAAACGATGGATGGTCGCACCTGCAAAGGGCCGAACATCATGCCGAAATTCAAAAATAACCCCGGACAAATCTGGCGCGGAATGCCCTCACATGGCATGGACACGGCTGCCATTTTGAAAAATATCGGCTACAGCGAAAACGACATTCAGGAGTTGGTCAGCAAAGGTCTGGCCAAAGTTGAGGACTAAACGCGTGGCGTCAGTCGGCTTGCCTGACTAGCGCCCGCCCAATAACAAACGAACAAAAATGGATAGAGGTGCAATGGATATCATTGGCGGACAACATCTACGTCAAATGTGGGACGATCTTGCGGACGTTTACGGTCATAAAACGGCGCTGATTTGTGAATCCAGCGGCGGAGTCGTTAACCGGTATAGTTATCTTGAGTTAAATCAGGAGATTAACCGCACGGCAAACCTGTTTTATACGCTGGGGATTCGCAAAGGCGACAAGGTTGCACTACATCTCGACAACTGCCCGGAATTTATCTTTTGCTGGTTCGGGCTGGCAAAAATTGGCGCGATTATGGTGCCGATTAACGCCCGCCTGTTACGCGAGGAAAGCGCGTGGATCCTGCAAAATAGCCAGGCGTGCCTGCTGGTGACCAGTGCGCAATTCTATCCTATGTATCAACAGATTCAGCAGGAAGATGCCACTCAATTGCGGCACATTTGCCTGACAGATGTGGCACTTCCCGCTGATGATGGCGTGAGTTCGTTTACTCAACTGAAAAATCAACAACCTGCCACCTTGTGCTATGCACCGCCGCTATCGACTGACGATACGGCGGAAATTCTCTTCACCTCCGGCACCACCTCCCGACCGAAAGGTGTGGTGATTACCCATTACAACCTGCGCTTCGCTGGATATTACTCCGCCTGGCAGTGTGCACTGCGTGACGATGACGTCTACCTGACGGTAATGCCTGCGTTTCATATCGATTGCCAGTGTACTGCGGCGATGGCGGCGTTTTCTGCCGGGGCCACCTTTGTGCTGGTCGAGAAATACAGCGCCCGCGCCTTCTGGGGACAGGTGCAGAAGTACCGCGCCACCATTACCGAATGTATTCCGATGATGATCCGTACGTTGATGGTGCAGCCGCCTTCAGCGAACGATCGGCAACACCGCCTGCGGGAAGTGATGTTTTATCTCAACTTGTCGGAGCAGGAAAAAGATGCGTTTTGTGAACGCTTCGGCGTTCGCTTGCTGACGTCTTATGGGATGACGGAAACCATTGTGGGCATTATCGGCGATCGCCCTGGCGATAAACGACGCTGGCCGTCGATTGGTCGGGCGGGGTTTTGCTACGAAGCGGAGATCCGCGACGATCACAATCGCCCGCTCCCGGCAGGTGAGATCGGTGAAATCTGTATTAAAGGCGTACCAGGGAAAACCATCTTCAAAGAGTATTTTCTCAACCCGAAAGCCACTGCGAAAGTGCTGGAAGCCGACGGCTGGCTACATACCGGCGATACCGGATACTGCGACGAAGAGGGCTTTTTTTATTTCGTCGATCGCCGCTGCAATATGATCAAACGCGGTGGCGAGAATGTCTCCTGCGTGGAGCTGGAAAATATCATCGCCACCCATCCAAAAATTCAGGATATCGTGGTTGTGGGTATTAAAGATTCGATTCGCGATGAAGCCATCAAAGCATTTGTGGTGCTGAATGAAGGTGAAACATTGAGCGAAGAGGAATTTTTCCGCTTCTGCGAACAAAATATGGCGAAATTTAAAGTGCCCTCTTATCTGGAGATCAGAAAAGATCTGCCACGTAATTGCTCGGGGAAAATAATTAGAAAGAATCTGAAATAAATGAAACAGCAGGGAACTACCCTGCCAGCTAATAATCACGCTATAAAACAATATGCATTTTTTGCAGGGATGTTGTCGTCCCTGAAAAAGCAAAAATGGAGAAAAGGAATGAGTGAATCATTACATCTGACCCGCAATGGATCAATTCTGGAAATTACCCTTGATCGTCCAAAAGCGAATGCTATTGATGCAAAAACCAGCTTTGAAATGGGCGAAGTATTTCTAAATTTCCGTGACGATCCGCAATTACGTGTCGCCATTATTACCGGTGCCGGAGAGAAGTTCTTTTCCGCGGGCTGGGATTTAAAAGCGGCAGCAGAAGGCGAAGCACCGGATGCTGACTTTGGCCCGGGTGGATTTGCGGGATTAACCGAAATTTTCAATCTCGACAAACCGGTTATCGCAGCTGTGAACGGCTATGCCTTTGGCGGCGGCTTTGAACTGGCGCTGGCGGCAGATTTTATTGTTTGTGCTGATAATGCCAGCTTCGCCCTGCCGGAAGCCAAACTGGGCATCGTTCCTGACAGCGGCGGCGTGCTGCGTCTGCCGAAGATCCTGCCGCCTGCCATCGTCAATGAAATGGTGATGACCGGCAGACGAATGGGCACAGAAGAGGCGCTGCGTTGGGGGATAGTCAACCGCGTGGTTAGCCAGGCGGAACTGATGGATAACGCCCGCGAACTGGCGCAGCAGCTGGTTAACAGCGCCCCGCTGGCGATTGCGGCGCTGAAAGAGATCTACCGCACCACCAGCGAAATGCCGGTAGAAGAAGCGTATCGCTATATTCGCAGCGGCGTGTTGAAACACTATCCGTCGGTTCTGCATTCGGAAGATGCCGTTGAAGGGCCGCTGGCGTTTGCCGAGAAGCGCGATCCGGTATGGAAAGGACGTTAACAACCGTGAGCTATTACGCCTTTGAGGGGTTAATTCCGGTGGTTCACCCGACGGCGTTTGTCCATCCCAGTGCCGTCTTGATTGGCGATGTGATTGTGGGAGCCGGTGTCTACATCGGCCCACTCGCCTCACTGCGTGGTGACTACGGGCGGTTGATCGTGCAAGCGGGAGCCAATATTCAGGATGGCTGCATTATGCATGGCTACTGCGACACTGACACCATCGTTGGGGAAAACGGCCATATCGGGCACGGAGCGATCCTGCATGGTTGTGTGATTGGTCGCGATGCATTGGTCGGGATGAACAGCGTGATTATGGATGGCGCGGTCATTGGCGAAGAGAGCATTGTTGCCGCCATGAGCTTTGTCAAAGCAGGCTTTCACGGCGAGAAACGCCAGTTGTTGATGGGTACGCCAGCCCGCGCTGTACGCAGTGTTAGTGACGACGAGTTACACTGGAAACGGTTGAATACCAAAGAGTATCAGGATCTTGTCGGGCGCTGTCATGCATCGTTACATGAAACACAGCCACTGAGGCAAATGGAGGAAAATCGCCCCCGTTTGCAGGGGACGACGGATGTGACGCCTAAACGGTGATCTTGCCGGATGCGACCTGGTTGCTGGATAAGATGCTACAACATCGCATCTGGCAAGCAGGACGCCCGGTATCAACGAGATAAAATTAACGACGCATACTCTTTGACAACATCATCTGCCACTTCTGCTCGCGGTTAAGTTCCGTGAGCGGAACGGCAGGAATACGCGGCGTCTTTCTTACGCCGACTAATTTATCCCGGCTGTTATTGCGCAGGCGCGCGTAAATTTGCTCATCGATATCGACCACTTTTACCAGTCGCTGGCACTGGCATCCCCGTCCTTCCAGCTTATTAGGGATCATCTTAACTTCGCAGCTTATTTCTGCGACTTCCGACAGAATATAAGTCAGGGTATTAACCGCCTTGCTGTGTTCAATATCGAAATGAATAGAGATCTCTCTTGCTATCACCCACCGATTTTCAGCCATCATCCATTCGGCGATTAACAAGTAGAGTGGTTTTTCAACATATCCTTCACACATACGAACTCCAGTTTCACAAATTAAAAGTCTGGCTATGACTCGTTTTGAAGCAATTAAACAAGGCCATATTAAAATTGTGGATATATCGATAGTATGCAACTTCACCGTCGATAAGTGTGAGCTAAATCCTGCTTATGTCATCAAAAATATCGATTCCCCAAAAGATTTACTTAATGGGCAAAAAAAACGGTCCTCATCAGAGAACCGTATTACTTATTCGATCAAATTAGCGGATGAAAAATATCCGCCATGACACGCTATTATTTGATCTGCGCGTGCATTTCCTGCACCGAAACTACTTTTTCGGTCGCGTCGGCATTCAGCGCCATCGCGGTAGCGAAACCACCGTTCAGGGTGGTGTCATAATGCACTTTATATTGCAGCGCACTGCGACGGATCACGCGGGAGTCTTCAATCGCGCGACGGCCTGAGGTGGTGTTGATGATGTAGGTATATTCGCCATTCTTGATACGGTCCTGAATGTGCGGACGGCCTTCATGCACCTTGTTTACCAGACGCGGATTGATACCCGCTTCGCCCAGCACAATCGCCGTGCCGTGGGTCGCATCCAGCTCGAAGCCCTGTTTCAGCAGTTTTGCCGCCAGGTCCACCACGCGTTCTTTATCGCCTTCGCGCACGGAAAGCAACGCACGACCGTGTTTCTTCATGGTGGAGTTGCTGCCCAGCTGCGCTTTGGCAAACGCTTCAGCGAAGGTGCGGCCCACGCCCATCACTTCCCCAGTGGAGCGCATTTCTGGCCCTAACAGCGGGTCAACACCCGGGAATTTATTGAACGGCAGCACCACTTCTTTCACCGAGTAGTACGGCGGGATAACTTCTTTGGTTACGCCCTGCTCAGCCAGCGATTTGCCAGCCATCACACGCGCCGCCACTTTTGCCAGCGGTACGCCGGTGGCTTTGGAGACGAACGGAACGGTACGCGCCGCACGCGGGTTAACTTCAATCAGGTAGACTTCGTTGTTTTTCACCGCAAACTGCACGTTCATCAGACCGCGCACCTGCAATTCGAAGGCCAGTTTCTGCACCTGCTGGCGCATCACATCCTGAATTTCCTGACTTAAGGTGTAGGCTGGCAGAGAACATGCGGAGTCACCGGAGTGCACGCCCGCCTGCTCGATGTGCTCCATGATGCCGCCAATCAGCACCATTTCGCCGTCGCAGATGGCATCCACGTCAACTTCTACCGCGTCATCAAGGAAGTGATCCAGCAACACTGGCGCATCGTTAGACACGCTGACCGCCGTCTGGAAGTAGCGACGCAGGTCAGCTTCGTCATAGACGATTTCCATCGCCCGACCGCCGAGAACGTAAGACGGACGTACCACCAGCGGGTAGCCAATCTCTTTCGCCTTCTCTACCGCCATTTCAATAGCGGTAACGGTGGCGTTCGCCGGTTGTTTCAGTTTCAGACGCTCAACCGCATGCTGGAAGCGTTCACGGTCTTCTGCACGGTCGATAGCATCCGGGCTGGTGCCGATAACCGGTACGCCAGCAGCTTCCAGCGCGCGCGCCAGTTTCAGCGGGGTCTGACCGCCGTACTGAACGATAACGCCTTTCGGCTTCTCAATACGCACGATTTCTAGCACATCTTCCAGAGTTACCGGCTCGAAGTAGAGGCGATCGGAAGTGTCGTAGTCGGTGGAGACGGTTTCCGGGTTACAGTTAACCATAATGGTTTCGTAACCGTCTTCGCGCAGCGCCAGCGAGGCGTGTACACAGCAGTAGTCGAATTCGATACCCTGACCGATACGGTTCGGGCCGCCGCCGAGAACCATGATTTTTTCACGGTCGGTAGACGGATTCGCTTCGCACTCTTCTTCATAAGTGGAGTACATGTAAGCGGTGTCGGTGGCGAACTCTGCCGCACAGGTATCCACGCGCTTATAAACCGGGTGCAGGTCATACTGGTCGCGCAGCTTGCGGATTTCCGCTTCGCGCACGCCCGCCAGTTTTGCCAGACGCGCATCGGCAAAGCCTTTGCGTTTCAGCTGGCGCAGGAATTCAGCGTTCAGGCCAGTGATGCCCACTTCCGCTACTTTCTCTTCCAGACGCACCAGTTCTTCAATCTGTACCAGGAACCAGCGGTCAATATTGGTCAGGTTGAACACGCCGTCCACAGACAGGCCCGCACGGAAGGCATCGGCGATGTACCAGATACGCTCTGCGCCAGCATCTTTCAGTTCGCGACGGATTTTGGTTAACGCTTCCGGGTCATCGAGGCTCACTTTCGGGTCGAATCCAGTCGCACCGACTTCCAGGCCGCGCAGCGCTTTTTGCAGGGATTCCTGCTGCGTGCGACCAATCGCCATCACTTCGCCAACCGATTTCATCTGAGTGGTCAGACGGTCGTTAGCACCAGCGAATTTTTCGAAGTTGAAGCGAGGAATTTTAGTAACCACATAGTCGATGGACGGCTCGAAGGAGGCCGGAGTACGTCCGCCAGTGATGTCGTTCATCAGTTCGTCGAGGGTGTAACCCACCGCCAGTTTCGCCGCCACTTTAGCAATCGGGAAACCGGTCGCTTTCGACGCCAGCGCCGAAGAACGGGACACGCGTGGGTTCATTTCGATAACAATCAGGCGACCGTTTTTCGGGTTCACCGCAAACTGGACATTGGAACCACCGGTTTCAACGCCGATTTCACGCAGCACCGCCATCGAGGCGTTACGCATGATTTGATATTCTTTGTCGGTCAGCGTTTGGGCTGGCGCGACAGTGATGGAGTCACCGGTATGGATGCCCATCGCATCAAAGTTTTCGATAGAGCAGACGATGATGCAGTTGTCGTTTTTATCACGCACCACTTCCATCTCGTACTCTTTCCAGCCGATCAGCGACTCATCAATCAGCAGCTCTTTGGTTGGGGAGAGATCCAGACCGCGGGCGCAAATTTCTTCAAACTCTTCGCGGTTATAAGCGATACCGCCGCCGCTACCGCCCATGGTAAAGGATGGGCGAATAATGCACGGGAAGCCCACGTCAGCGGCAACCGCCAGCGCTTCTTCCATCGTGTGTGCGATACCGGAACGCGCGGTTTCCAGACCAATTTTCTTCATCGCTACGTCGAAACGACGGCGGTCTTCTGCTTTATCAATCGCATCGGCGGTCGCACCAATCATAGTCACGCCGAACTCTTCCAACACGCCCTGACGCTCCAGCTCCAGCGCGCAGTTCAGCGCCGTCTGACCGCCCATCGTTGGCAGCACCGCGTCCGGGCGCTCTTTTTCAATAATCTTGCGTACTACTTCCCAGTGAATCGGCTCGATGTAGGTCGCATCGGCCATTTCCGGGTCGGTCATGATGGTCGCCGGGTTGGAGTTCACCAGAATGACGCGGTAACCCTCTTCGCGCAGGGCTTTACATGCTTGCGCGCCAGAGTAGTCAAACTCACACGCCTGACCGATAACAATCGGGCCCGCACCCAGAATCAGGATACTTTTTATATCTGTACGTTTTGGCATGGCTCTTTTACTCCTGATTACTTAGCGGTTTTACGGTACTGCTCAATTAACTCGATAAAGTGGTCGAACAACGGCGCTGCGTCGTGTGGCCCAGGGCTGGCTTCCGGGTGACCCTGGAAGCTGAACGCCGGTTTATCAGTGCGATGAATGCCCTGTAACGTACCGTCGAACAGGGATTTATGCGTGACACGCAGGTTTGCAGGTAATGTTGCTTCATCCACCGCAAAACCGTGGTTCTGGGCGGTGATCATCACCACGTTTTTCTCCACATCTTTAACCGGATGGTTGCCGCCGTGGTGACCAAATTTCATTTTGACAGTCTTCGCACCGCTCGCCAGCGCCAGCAGCTGATGACCGAGGCAGATGCCGAATACCGGAATATCGGTTTCGAGGAATTTCTGGATGGCGGTAATGGCGTAATCGCACGGGGCCGGGTCGCCAGGACCGTTGGAGAGGAAGATGCCGTCTGGATTCATTTTCAGCACATCTTCCGCAGAAGTTTGCGCCGGAACGATGGTCAGGCGACAGCCTCTATCCACCAGCATCCGCAGGATGTTGCGCTTGGCACCAAAATCATAAGCCACGACGTGGAACGGCAGCTCGTCTTCTTTTTTCGCTTCTGGCAGGCCGCCGGTCAACGTCCAGCTCCCTTGTGTCCAGCTATAGGCTTCTGCGGTGGTCACTTCTTTTGCCAGATCCATGCCATTCAGACCTGGGAACGCGCGGGCTTTTTCTAACGCCAACGCCGCATCCGGGTTATCGCCTGCGATAATGCAGCCATTCTGTGCGCCTTTCTCGCGCAGTAAACGCGTCAGCTTACGGGTATCGATATCGGCAATCGCCACGATGTTATGGCGCTTCAGGTAAGAAGAGAGGTCTTCGGTATTACGGAAGTTGCTGGCAATCAGCGGCAGGTCGCGAATCACCAGACCTTGTGCATGTACCTGAGAAGATTCTTCATCGGCGTCATTAGTGCCGACATTGCCAATATGGGGATAAGTAAGAGTAACGATTTGACGAGAATAGGAAGGATCAGTGAGGATTTCTTGATAACCGGTCATTGAAGTATTGAAAACGACTTCCCCAACCGCCGAACCTGTTGCCCCTATGGCCCGACCGTGAAACTGGGTTCCGTCTTCCAGAACCAATAGCGCTGACTTAATCAAAACACCCTCCAGAGAATATTCACTCACTTTATTTGCATATTAATTCACAATGATGACGTAAATCAATGCAAATCTGCTTACCGACGAATTTCTGGCAAACGGCGGCATTCTGGAGATATGGGCGCTAAAAGTCAACTTAATGGCGGGATTTTTTATATTATTTTGTGGCTCATGCATGTTTTACAGGCATTAAGCGGCAAAAAGATCATATAACCTGTTCTAGAAAACGCTTGCGCAGCAAGAAGATTGCATGAAATAAAAGCGAGTAGGGAAAAGTGGACCAAATGGTCAAAATTTACATTAAAACAACAAAAACCGAAGACAAAACATGTAATTTTTGGCACTTATAGACAATTTAAAAACATAACACTAAAAATAAAAGGGCCAAAAATTAAAGCCCTTTATAATCAATAAATTAAATGTGTTATTCTTGCACCATAACAAATATTTTGTGGTTACAAACTATTGAGATCAAGCACATCTCGCATATCAAAAAGACCACTTTCCTTACTACTCAACCACAAAGCCGATCTTACCGCGCCGTTAGCAAATGTCATGCGGCTGGACGCCTTATGGGTGATCTCCAGACGCTCGCCAATATCGGCAAACATCGCGGTATGTTCGCCAACGATGTCACCTGCACGCACGGTGGCAAAACCAATGGTGCCAGGCACACGTTCACCGGTGTGGCCTTCACGACTGTAGACCGCGCAATCTTTCAGATCTTTATCAAGGGCGTGGGCGATCGCCTCTCCCATTGCCAGTGCGGTGCCTGACGGCGCATCAACTTTATGTCTATGATGTGCTTCAATAATTTCGATATCGGTGTAGTCACCCATCACTTTGGCTGCTTTCTCCAGCAGCTTAAGCATGACGTTAACGCCAACGCTAAAATTGGCGGCAAAGACAATCGCAATATCGGCGGCGGCGTCACGAATCGCCTGTTTACCGGCTTCGTCAAACCCCGTAGTGCCGATCACCATCCCTTTGCCATGCTGGCGACAAAAAGCGAGATGGTTCAGCGTACCTTCCGGACGGGTAAAATCGATAAACACATCAAAATCATCTTTTACCGCATCGAGGCTGCTTTGCACGGTAACGCCTGTTTTCCCTGCACCAGCCAGCTCACCGGCGTCGCTGCCCAGTAAAGAAGATCCTTCGCGCTCCAGCGCCGCGCCCAGCTGCACGCCTTCTAATGCCAGCGCCGCCTGAATCAACTGGCGGCCCATACGCCCCCCGGCTCCCGCGATGGCAACGCGGATGTTTGCATCATGCATAGCTATTCTCTTTTGTTAATTTGCATAGACCGTTTTCAGAGTAACCAGCGCATCGCTACGCCGCCAGCCAAAAACGCTGATAATTAGAAATTAATGATAAATAGGGAGGGATATCAGTGAAAGGCATGAGTCGATGAATGACTGCATGCCAATAACATGTGACAGGTTACGACGCCAGAGCCAGCACCTCAGCCACCCACTGCTGGAAGCCTTTCACATCCAGATCCAATGCCACCTGTACATTGGCTGGCTTGCCCAGGCAACCGTCGATATCAACCACCGTCGTGCCTGAGGTAAATTCGCCCTGAGTTTCCACTGCCACAAAACAGGGTTTGAGAGTGAACAGGTCCGGGCGCACCAGCCAGGCGATGGCGCAGAGATCGTGCATTCGCAAGCCGCTTTGCATACTGCCGCTACGGTAGTGGCTAAACAGGGCGTGAAGCATTTTCCCGGTACGGTTTAACTGCGGCAGTGTAGAGAGATAGTCAGGAGTTAATATTGCCTGATTGGTGACATCCAAACCGCACATGACGATTTCAATACCGCTACGGAAGACACAGGCAGCCGCTTCTGGATCGGCAGCAATATTAAACTCGGCGTTTGGCGTACAGTTTCCGCGTCCGGCAGAACCACCCATGATCACCAGACGGCGAATATACGGTTTACATTCCGGGCATTGTGAAAGTAACAGCGCAATATTGGTTAACGGGCCGATGGCCACCAGGGTAACGGGCTCTGGTGCACGCATCAGGGCATCCCGAATCGCCAGAAACGCCGGTATCCCGAGTGGCTTTCGGTTGTGCTCAACAAAGTCGTAGCCAGCCATTCCCGATTCGCCGTGCACAGATGCTGCATCACGCGGTGCGCGTACCAGCGGCACAGCGGCTCCCTGGGCGAGCGGAATCTCCGCATTCCAGAAATGCAGCAGTTGCAGGGCGTTGCGGGTGGTTTTCTCAACCGAGACATTACCCGCGACGGTGGTCATCAGTTGCAGGTCGAGTTCGGGGGCAAAAATCGCGGCGGCAATGGCGACGGCATCGTCAATGCCGGGGTCAGTATCGAGGAAGATAGGTAAACGCATGTTTTCTCCATAAAAAATGCCGATAACAAGACCGGCATTTTCGCATAACTTAGGCTGCTAATGACTTAATCGACTTCACGAATATCGACACGCAGCTCTTTCGGCACTTCGAAAACAATATTTTCTTCACGGCCTTCCAGCGGAATGGCTTCACCACCACCCAGCTGCTGCAAACGTGCCACCACATTCTGCACCAGAATATCCGGAGCCGATGCGCCCGCAGTCACGCCGACGCATTTAACCTCTTTCACCCACTCTTCCTGGATATCTTTCGCATCGTCAATCAAAAACGCGCGTTTGCCCATACGCTGGGCCAGCTCCGCCAGACGGTTGGAGTTGGAGGAGTTTTTCGAACCGACCACCAGCACAACTTCCGCCTGTTCTGCCAGGGCACGTACCGCTTCCTGTCGGTTAGTCGTGGCGTAGCAGATGTCATCTTTGCGCGGACCGACAATTTTCGGGAAGCGTTTACGCAGCGCGTCGATCACATCAGACGTGTCATCCACCGACAGCGTGGTCTGGGTCATAAAGGAGAGTTTCTCTTCGTTTTTGACCGTCAGTTTCCACACATCGTCCGGCGATTCGACCAGATACATTCCCCCTTCCGGGTTGCTGTACTGACCCATTGTCCCTTCCACTTCCGGGTGCCCGGCGTGACCGATGAGAATAGATTCTTCGCCACGACGGCTGGCGCGGGCGACTTCCATATGCACTTTGGTCACCAGCGGACAGGTGGCATCAAACACCGTCAAATCGCGGCTTTTTGCTTCGTTACGTACCGCCTGAGAAACACCGTGTGCGGAGAAAATCAGGATCGCGCCGTCCGGTACTTCGCTAATCTGCTCAATAAAGATAGCCCCACGCTCACGCAAGCTATCGACCACATAGCGGTTATGTACCACTTCGTGACGGACATATATCGGTGCGCCGTAAATGGCCAGCGCGTTTTCAACAATGCTGATAGCGCGGTCTACCCCGGCACAAAAACCACGCGGGTTGGCCAACAGGATCTGCATGTTACGCCTCCAGTGCCGGATCGATTTCCAGCACTTCAATATCAAAATGAACGGTCTGCCCGGCCAGCGGATGGTTGAAATCAACGGTAATGGAGTCGCCGTTAATTTCGCGGATCACGCCAGGCATCTCACTGCCATCCATTGCGGTAAAAAGCATAATTGCGCCAATTTCTGGCTCGCCTGCATCCATAAATTCACGGCGGGAGAAGTACTGAATCAGGTCCGGTGACGGCACGCCAAACGCCGCATCTGGCTCCAGCGAGAAGGTGGTTTTATCGCCCACTTTCAGCCCCAGCAGGTGTTGCTCCAGCCCTTCAGAAAGAGAAGCATCGCCCAGGCGGAACAGCGCCGGTTTACCGTTGTTGCGGGTAGACTCGGCGGTGGTGCCATCGTCGAGTTTTAGCGTGAAGTGCACCAGGACGGCGCTATTGCTCTGTACAGATTCAGACATGCAGGTTTGCTCTTATATTTTGAGGATTTTTGCCGGATGCGGCCTACGATTTCGCAGCAATCTGTAGGCCTTATCCGGCAGGGTTTATTATTGTTTTTTCGCTTTAGAAGGCAAAAAACCTTCCAGCACAATCAGTGCCGCACCGACACAAATGGCAGTATCGGCAAGGTTGAAGGTGGCGAAGTGCCAGTCGCCGACGTAGAAGTCGATCATATCGACAACGAAGCCGTGCCACAGGCGGTCGAACAGGTTGCCCAGCGCGCCGCCAATAATCAGCGCATAAGCGATATTGTTTAGCTTCTGCGTGGCCTTCGAGCGATACATCATCACTGCCAGGATCACGCTAATACCAATCGCAATACCGGCAAAGAACCAACGCTGCCAGCCGCCGCTATCGGCAAGGAAACTAAACGCCGCGCCATAGTTACGCGCATAATGCAGATTAAGCGACGGGAACAGCGGGACCGTATCCCCCAGAGCAAAGTTCTGGAGGATCAGGTATTTGCTGCCCAGATCGATAATCAGCACGACTACCACCAGCCACAGCCAGCGTAGCCCTGTTGAACAGATCGATTGACTCATCAGGCAAACTTACGTTTTTCACCGTCACCGGCGACGTTGCTGACACAGCGGCCGCAGATTTCTGCGTGTTCCGCCACCTTGCCGACATCCTGGGTGTAGTGCCAGCAGCGTGGGCACTTCTCACCTTCGGCTTTACTCAACGCGACTTTCAGTCCTTTGAGTACTTCGCTCTGCTGAGCATCAGCAGGTGCGTCGTTATAGTCTGCAACGGTAGCGCCGGAGGTCAACAGGACAAATCGTAATTCATCGCCCAGCGCGGTCAGTTTCGCCGCCAGTTCCGGTTCTGCATACAAGGTTACTGCCGCTTCCAGCGAGCCACCCACTTTCTTGTCGGCACGCGCTTGCTCAATGACTTTGTTCACTTCGCCACGCACTTTCAACAGCTCGTCCCAGAACGCATCGTTCATTGCTTCACTGTCTGCCAGACCAAACAGGCCTTCGTACCACTCACCGGTGAAGACGTATTTTTCACGTTCGCCCGGCAGATAGCCCCACACTTCATCAGCGGTGAAGGAGAGGATTGGTGCCATCCAGCGCACCAGCGCTTCAGCGATGTGATACAGCGCAGTCTGGCAGCTACGACGCGCCACGCTATCCGCTTTGGCGGTGTACTGACGGTCTTTGATGATGTCGAGGTAGAAGGAACCCATCTCAACGGAGCAGAAGCGCATCAGACGCTGTACCACTTCGTGGAAATCGTATGCTTCGTACGCCTTGAGGATGTCTTCCTGTGCCGCTTTCGCACAACCTACGGCCCAGCGATCCAGTACCACCATCTCTTCCGGTTTCACCATATCTTTTGCCGGATCAAAACCGTTCAGGTTTGCCAGCAGGAAGCGCGCGGTGTTACGGATACGACGATAGCTGTCGGCTGCACGTTTCAGGATCTCGTCAGAAACGGCCATTTCACCGGTGTAGTCGGTTGATGCCACCCACAGACGCAGAATATCCGCGCCCAGTTTGTTCATCACATCCTGCGGCGAAACGGTGTTGCCGATGGATTTAGACATCTTGCGACCCTGACCATCCACGGTAAAGCCGTGGGTCAGTACCTGACGATACGGCGCTTTGCCCTTCATCGCGGTGGAGATCATTAGGGAAGACATGAACCAACCACGGTGCTGGTCAGAACCTTCCAGATACATGTCCGCTGCGTGACCGGCAAATTCCGGACGCACGTCAACAACAGAAGAGTGGGTAGATCCGGAGTCAAACCATACATCCAATGTGTCCGGCACTTTCACGTACTGATCAGCTTCATCGCCGAGGATCTCTTTCGCATCAAGATCCCACCACGCCTGGATGCCGTCAACTTCAACGCGTTTTGCCACTTCTTCCATTAGTTCGAGGGTACGCGGATGCAGCTCTTCCGTGTCTTTGTGCACGAACAGTGACATCGGTACGCCCCAGGTACGCTGACGGGAGATACACCAGTCAGGACGGTTAGCAACCATCGACTCGATACGCGCCTGGCCCCAGTCCGGGATCCACTGCACGCCTTTGATCTCTTTCAGTGACTGCGCACGCAGACCTTTCTGATCCATGCTGACGAACCACTGCGGTGTCGCGCGGAAGATGATCGGCGTTTTGTGACGCCAGCAGCACGGATAGCTGTGCTGCATTTTCTCAACGTGCAGCAGCGCGCCTTTTTCCTGCAGCAGCGCAACGACGATGTCGTTCGCTTTGAAGACGTTCACACCATCCAGCGTCGGATAAGTGCCCGGCAGATAAGTGCCGTCCGGGCCAACCGGGTTAGCGGTTTCCAGGCCGTATTTCTGACCGATCACATAGTCGTCCGGGCCGTGGCCAGGCGCGGTGTGAACGGCACCGGTACCGGCATCCAGGGTAACGTGATCGCCGAGGATTGCCGGAACGTCGAAGCCCATAAACGGATGGGTAAAGCGCAGCAGCTCAAGCTCTGCACCTTTTACCGTGCCGAGAATGGTGTAATCGGTCACGCCGATACGCTGCATTACGCTTTCAACCAGATCTTTCGCCAGAATCACGGCCTGACCGTCGATCTGCACCAGCGCATAGTCGAAATCAGGTGCAATAGAGATTGCGCGGTTCGCAGGCAGAGTCCACGGCGTAGTGGTCCAGATCACCAGCGAGATTGGGCCGTTAACGTTGCTGACGCCAAATTTCGCTTTCAGCGCATCCTGATCGACCGCCTGGAAAGCGACGTCAATGGACGGAGAAGTTTTGTCGTAATACTCAACTTCCGCTTCTGCCAGTGCAGAACGGCAGTCTACGCACCAGTGCACCGGCTTCGCGCCTTTGTGCAGGTGACCATTGCCGATGATTTTGCCCAGCGCGCGGATGATATTGGCTTCAGTTTTGAAGTCCATGGTCAGGTACGGGTGCGACCAATCGCCCAGCACGCCCAGACGGATAAAGTCTTTGCGTTGACCGTCAACCTGGGTCGCCGCGTATTCGCGGCACTTGGCGCGGAACTCGGCGGCGGTGAATTTCTCACCCGGCTTACCGTATTCTTGCTCTACTTTCAGCTCGATCGGCAGACCGTGGCAGTCCCAGCCAGGCACATACGGCGAGTCATAACCGGAAAGCCCTTTGGACTTCACGATAATGTCTTTCAGAATCTTGTTAACCGAGTGACCAATATGAATGCTGCCATTCGCATAAGGAGGGCCATCATGCAGAATGAAGGTTTTTTTGCCTTTTTTAGCCGCACGGATGATGCCGTACAGATCATCATCAGTCCAACGCGCCAGCATTCCCGGTTCGCGCTTGGCGAGATCGCCACGCATCGGGAACCCTGTTTCCGGCAAATTCAGGGTTGATTTATAGTCACTCATCAGATTCTCGGTTCCGTGTTTCGGTTTGATTACATAACAGGCTTAAGCCGGTTTTGTTAGCCCAAAAAATTCGCGGGCGGTTAATTCATCACGCGCAATCTGCGCTTTCAGTTCGTCCAGCGACGCAAATCGCTGCTCATTGCGTATTTTTTTACGCAGCACTACTTGTATATGGCGACCGTAAAGGTCCATTGCAACATCTAACAAATGCACTTCCAGCTGCTGGCGAATACCGGCAACCGTTGGGCGTGTTCCGATGTTTGCCACGCCGGGTAACGGCTTTTCACCGAGGCCCAGCACTTCTACCGCATAAACCCCTTTCACCGGGGAAACCTGACGGCGTAGCGGTACATTCGCCGTCGGGAAACCTATAGTGCGCCCTAATTCATCACCGTGGACTACACGCCCGGAGATGGCAAACGGGTGCCCCAGTAAACTTTCTGCCAGAGCCAGATTGTCATCAGCCAGCGCCTGACGCACGGCGGTGCTGCTGATACGCACACCACCTTCGCAAAAAGTTTGCGTACTGGTGATATCGAAGCCGTATTCCATGCCAGCTTTCTGTAATAACAAGAAATCGCCTTCACGACCAGCGCCAAAGCGGAAATCATCACCTACGGCAAGAAATTTTACGCGCAAATGCTTCACCAAAAGATCGCTGATGAAATTTTGCGCGGTTAACGCCGCAAAACGCCTGTCGAAACGCACGCACAGCACGTAATCAACGCCACACTCTGCAAGGTAACGCAGTTTTTCCCGCAGCCGGGTCAGCCGTGCCGGGGCTTTATCGATAGCAAACAGTTCCAGTGGTTGAGGTTCAAAAAGCATCACCATCACCGGTAAGTTGCGCTTGCGCCCTTCTTCCTGCAAGCCCTGTAACAGCGCGCGATGACCGCGATGCACGCCGTCGAAATTACCAATAGTCAGCACACACCCTTCTTGCGGGGCCTGGCTGAGATTATGTATGCCGCGTATCAGCTTCATGTCTGGCTCAAAACAGTGAAAATCGTCCGAGTATACCTTGTACAGCGGTCAAGGTTAACCGGCGATTGAGTACCGAAATCAGAAAGAAGTGGCTTTTCATTGCCATGGCGCAAATCACGGGAAGAAACTGACCGCCTGCTGCAATTTTTATCGCGGAAAAGCTGTATTCACACCCCGCAAGCTGGTAGAATCCTGCGCCATCACTACGTAACGAGTGCCGGCACATTAACGGCGCTTATTTGCACAAATCCATTGACAAAAGAAGGCTAAAAGGGCATATTCCTCGGCCTTTGAATTGTCCATATAGAACACATTTGGGAGTTGGACCTTGGCTAATATCAAATCAGCTAAGAAGCGCGCCATTCAGTCTGAAAAGGCTCGTAAGCACAACGCAAGCCGTCGCTCTATGATGCGTACTTTCATCAAGAAAGTATACGCAGCTATCGAAGCTGGCGACAAAGCTGCTGCACAGAAAGCATTTAACGAAATGCAACCGATCGTGGACCGTCAGGCTGCTAAAGGTCTGATCCACAAAAACAAAGCTGCACGTCATAAGGCTAACCTGACTGCACAGATCAACAAACTGGCTTAATCGCCAATTTGCTGAAGCTTTGTGAAAAAGCCCGCGCAAGCGGGTTTTTTTATGCCTGCTGCTTTTGTGATGCGTGAGAGAACACACTGCCGGTTGCCAGATAGTCAAAAGAGACATGCCGTTGTACTATCTGAACTCTTCGTGGCTTAAGAATCGTAGAACCATCGGCTGATACATTCTGAACAAGAATATCTACTCAATCTCCAGACTCCCCCACAAAGAATATGGATATTGTGATACACATTGAGGTATTAAACTTAAGACCACTCTATTTTTGAATTAAATTCCTATATACTTTAACCATTCATAAATATCTCCTCATTAGACCTTGTAAATTATTAACAGCAATCAACACAGGTTAAATACCTATTTATATTGTACTTCTTAAAATTAATGAGCGATTTTTGATAGTAGTCACATTCACTCATAAATTAAATTAATAAAAATTCATCAACTTCAAGGACTGATAATGACAGATGGTATCTCAACTTCGCCACATTGTCTTTATAAATCAAATATAGTAGATGATGTAATAATAAATAAAACAAGACAAAATGAGTTAGTAAAAGTGTTTTGCGAGTATAAAACAGAGTTCTTAATTTTGTTTGATGACTTTTTCAGAAGCCAGGATTTGCCTAAACCATCTCCAGTCCTTCATCATTTTTTTCAATATACTCATCTGAGAGATGCACATTTTTATAGATGTAAACTCATAGAACATACAGTTCAATTTTCTTTTTTTAAACACAAAGGCATCACATTACTTAGATTGGATGTTTTTGATGACAGAACAAGCGAATGTCTTTCTGAAGAGATTAAGATATATCAAGAATGCTATGAAAAATTTATTAAATTTTTAAAGGCAAACTTCAACCAGGAAATATACCCAGAGCTATACACTCCTGGAATATTTTATGAGGCCTGCAGAAATCTCCAGTCATTTTATGCTCATCAGGAGACGTCACAAAACGCTAAATATAGTGCACTAGACAAGAAAAAAAGTCATCTTAACCAGGAAATCAAAAAGCTAATTAAAAAAAATATTTTCCCTGAGCTATACAATGAGCAATGCAATAAAATCCCCTCCTCATCGACAGATGATAACCAGCAAATAACATGGCAGAATTTTAAAACTAGCAATTCGGCATATTCACAACTATGTGAAAAATTATCTTTATTTAAAAGCGTGCCCAGTCGGTTAATAGAAAAATCAGCTTACTGCTCAACTGAAAACATGATCACCAATAAATTTGATGTTGTCTTTTCTTACTGCGGAGATAATATAAAGGAATTTATACTTTTATTACCCTATAATAAATCGCTGGAGATGTATGAACTTAACGAGCAAAAGATCCAGTATGTGACTACCCCTAATATTAATATAAATAAACTGTTGCTATCAAATATAACAATAAAAAAGAGCAACCTTTCACATGGGTATTATTTTGGTTGTGTATTATCCAATATATCATGTTTTGAAAGCGACTTATCAAACACCATCTTTTCAAATGGAGAAATAAACAACCTCTTCATTAAAAAAAGCAACATATTTGGAACATCGTTCACTAATACCATGATAAAAAATTTGCGCTGTGAAGATATTATGCCTGGCCGATGGACCACTCAACTTGTCAATAAGCACTTAGGTTACAGATACACAGGAGTATTCAAAACCCTGGCAAGTATTGATGACAAACCGTCCCGTTTCGAAATTTTGATACCATTGGTACAAACTTTAGTTCGCGACAATGTAAAGCTAAATAATGATGTGTATAAAGAACTGAAAAAGTTTATGCACGATTACGACAAAACATCCCCAGAAATGAGAAAATACCTTCAGAGCATCAACGAGTCTATGTTCCTTATGAAAAAAATATCTCATCAAGATTAAAATACCCCAAAAAAGAAGTAATTTCAGAATGAAATTACCTGTGATAATTATTAATTAACTGCAGAGAAATAAAAAATAATCTGAAGCATGCTCTGAAACATCCTACTCTGTCACTCTAATGATGGCACCTTGCTCTTCTTATAAAGAAGGGAACAATTAAGAATATTAAATTTTCAAACTTTCATCAACTTCACATCAAGAAATTAAAAAATTTAAACATTAATCTAAATAATAACAACCTGATCACATAATCGGGTTTGAAAACGAGTGACCTTCCATACCAGTTAATTAAGGATGATTTATGAAAAAGTATATTATTCCCTTCGTTGCGACAACGTTGATGTTTAGCGCAACAACCTTCGCCAAGGATGTCGATCAAGGAACACTAACCATTAGAGGAGAAGTTGTTGATACAACGTGTTACTTTGTTAATGGTGATTCGACAACAGATATCGTTGTCGAAGATGTTGTAACCAGTGCAATGAATCAACTTATCAATAATGAAATCTATACTTTAAAAACCGGTTCAACCTCTCATGACTTAGAAATTCAGTGTGACGGAAATACAGCCCCAAGTATCGAAGTACTAGCATCAGAGTTTGATGCTAATAACTTTACGCTGAATAAAGGAACTGCTGAGAACATTGGCTTTGCCATTTTCCTCGATGATGGGACTTTGACCAGAATGAGACCAGGGTTAAAAACACCGCTGAAAGATAATGGCTCTGGTCAATATTTTCTTAATTTGAATGCACAATATGCCCGCACAAGTGGCAATCCAGTTACAAAAGGCTCCGTAGAGTCAACCGTAACGATTAAAATCAGTGCAGATTAACGTTTTTTGCCGGTAGCTCTGCTACCGGTATTATTTACGGAGTGATTACGTGAGAATAATAACAGCATTACTGATGTCATTTTTTATTTTACCTGTTCATGCCGGTGTGGTCATCTATGGTACGCGCATTATTTATCCTGAAAAAAACAGAGAAGTTCTCGTACAGTTAATGAATCAAAGTAAAAATGCCTCTTTAATTCAGGCATGGATCGATGATGGGAACACCACTATCGCGCCAGAAAAAATTCAGGTCCCATTTATTCTCACACCGCCAGTAAGTCGTGTAGCAGGTGGTTCTGGCCAACAACTTAAAATAAGAAAAATGCCAAACAACTTGCCTCACAATAAAGAAAGTTTATTTTATCTAAATGTTCTGGATATCCCTCCAAACAACCCACAAAATGCAGGAAAAAACAAAATTAAACTTGCATTGCAAAACCGTATAAAGCTACTTTGGCGTCCAAGCGGAATAGCTCCGGTAGATAAAAAAAGCCTTTCTCAATTAAATATCAAAAAGAAAAATAACGCCATCTCAATAAACAACGAAACAGCCAACTGGATAACGGTTACAACTATCAAAGCACAAAACGTGAAAGTTAATAATGAAAGTATCTTACTGCCTCCATTTTCAAATAACGACATTACATTAAAAAATAACCACGCATCAGAATATGAACTAACGGTAGTTGATGATTACGGGAATAACATCCATAGTAAAATCGCCGCGAGATAACAGGAAAAAGTCATGTTAAGGACGACACGATGGGTCGCTGCTATTATTTTTTTGTATTCTTTTCCGGGTTATGCTGAAGAAACTTTTGATACGCACTTTATGATTGGCGGCATGAGAGGAGAAAAAGTTTCCGAATATCGTTTCGATAATAAACAACCGCTTCCAGGAAACTACGAACTTGATTTTTATGTAAATAACCAGTGGCGTGGAAAACAAGATATCACGATCCCAGAGTCACCAGTCAAACCATGTCTGCCTAAGGTGCTACTAACCAAACTGGGGGTAAAGACCGGTAACCTCAATACAGAAGATAATTGTATTTTACTGGATGAAGCGGTTCATGGTGGACAATATCAGTGGGATATCAGTGAACACCGACTAAATTTAACAGTACCACAGGCGTATATCAATGAACTTGAAAGAGGCTACGTTCCCCCAGAAAGTTGGGATCGCGGCATTGATGCTTTTTATACCTCCTATAATTTAAGTCAGTATCGCTCTTATGACAGCAATAATAACAGTCATACAGCCAGTTATGGCCGGTTTAACAGCGGATTAAATTTATTTAGTTGGCAGTTACACTCTGATGCCAGTTATAGCAAACCTGATGATATGAAAGGCAAATGGCAAAGTAATACTCTTTACCTGGAACGTGGCTGGTCGCAGATATTAAGCACAGTTCAGATAGGAGAAAATTACACATCCTCACTCATATTCGACTCTCTGCGATTTAGCGGAATACGCTTATTTCGCGATATGCAAATGCTACCTGATTCTATGCAAAGCTTTACACCTTTAGTACAAGGTGTTGCGCAAAGTAACGCCTTGATAACGGTTTCGCAAAATGGCTATACCATTTACCAAAAAGAGGTTCCCCCAGGACCATTTACTATCGCAGATTTGCAACTTTCGGGCAGCGGCTCTGATCTCGATGTCAGCATTAAGGAAGCAGATGGTAGTGTTCGTTCCTTTTTGGTGCCCTACTCTTCCGTGCCCAATATGCTGCAACCTGGTATTTCAAATTTCGATTTTATAGCCGGACGTAGTCAGATATATGGTGTCAAGAATCAGGAGGACTTTCTCGAGGCAAATTATATATATGGCCTCAACAATCTTTTGACACTTTATGGCGGTACGATTTTATCCGATAACTATAATGCTATAACTCTGGGAAATGGTTGGAATACACCGCTGGGTGCCATCTCTTTTGACGCTACCCGATCGAGTAGTAAGTTAAATAATGATACCAGACACGAAGGTACGAGCTATCAGGTCGCCTATAATAAATATCTATTGCAAACGGCCACTCACTTTAGCGTGGCCGCCTGGCGTTATGCTTCGCAGGATTACAGGACATTCAGCGACCATCTTTACGAAAATGATAAAATAAATCATCAGAGTGACTATGACGATTTTTATGATATCGGCAGAAAAAATAGCCTTTCTGCCAATATAATGCAACCTTTATCCAATAATCTGGGAAATGTATCATTAAGTGCACTTTGGCGGAATTACTGGGGGCGAAGTGGAAATGCTAAAGATTACCAATTCAGTTACTCCAATAACTGGCAACACATTAGTTATACTTTCTCTGCCAGCCAATCCTATGATGAAAACGATAAAGAAGAGGAGCGTTTTAATCTGTTTATCTCCATTCCTTTCTACTGGGGTGATGATATTGCCAAAACACGTCACCAAATTAACTTATCGAATTCTACCTCATTTTCCAAAGATGGCTATTCCTCCAACAATACTGGAATTACTGGCATAGCCGGTGAACATGATCAGTTAAATTATGGTATATATGTTAATCAGCAACAACAAAATAATGATACCTCGCTTGGTACGAATTTAAGCTGGAGAACTCCAATCGCCACAATAGATGGCAGCTATAGCCATTCTAAAAACGCCTGGCAAAGTGGTGGAAGTATTAGTAGTGGATTAGTTGTCTGGCCCGGTGGTATTAATATCACTAACCAGCTATCCGATACATTTGCAATTCTGGATGCGCCTGGGTTAGAAGGCGCGCATATTAATGGACAAAAATACAACCGAACAAACAACAAAGGCCAGGTTGTTTACGACCTGATGATACCTCATCGTGAAAACCATCTGGTACTTGATACAGCAAACAGTGAAAGTGAAACAGAATTGCAGGGCAATCGTCAAATTATTGCGCCTTACCGTGGAGCAGTTTCTTATGTGCAGTTTACAACTGACCAACGTAAGCCCTGGTATATACAGGCACTGCGTCCCGATGGTTCGCCATTAACTTTTGGCTATGATGTACTGGATCTCCAGGAAAACAATATTGGAGTCGTTGGCCAGGGTAGTCGCCTTTTTATTCGCGTAGATGAAATTCCAACTGGCATAAAAGTTGCTCTCAATGATGAACAGAATTTATTCTGTACTATTAATTTTCAACACGTTATAGATGAAAACAAAACATATATATGCCAGTAAAAGGAGTTTACTATGAAGTGGCTTTTATTAATCACCTTGAGTCTATATTCTTTTATTGTGCAAAGTGCTCCCTGTGGATTGACCAATGTCGGGGAACAACGTGGAACATATATACTCAAGCCACTGAGTATGAAAGGTAATCTCACCGCCGAAAAAATTGAAAACACCGGAAATATCATTGAGTGTGCAGACTTGCAAGAGACGACTAACGCCATTAAAGTTCATTTTTTAACACAGAACGCTTTAAGGTTTAAAGTCGGAAGTCGTCATTATATTATTAATTTCCCCTTTGAATCTGACGGTAAAAAAATAGAGCTTCCAGGGAAGTCATCTTATAATTTAGAAGAGATGCTATCTGCGATAAATTTCACCATTCCATACTCTATCGCATCTGTATCAGATAGTTCCAACACCGCAGATATTTTTCCAGGAACTCCTTTTCCTTTGTTGTTCGAAATTGAAGTGAGTTCATGTACAGGGAATAACACTAATTGTAATAGCGTCCGCTTTAATTTTAATTTAAATACTATTTTACAGGTAAATTTAATGACCTGTGGTTTTGAAGATCAATCCATCGACACTGGACGATTTGTACTGTCTCGTATCAATAATGAAAATTATCAGTTTCATCATATAAGATTTGACTGCATCCAGGGCGAGCAAGGTGAATTAGTTTTTGAACCCAGTGACGTTGAATATTACTTTGAACCAGTGACGATACAGGAGTCAGGAACCAGCATATTAAAAAATGAGTTAGAAAACAGTGAGGACGGTGCGGGTCAAATAGGCTTTCAACTCTCCAATGATGGTACGAATGAAATCCAGTATGGTAAAAGCAATTACTACTCTTTTCAGCATCCCCATGAAGGAAGTAATCAGATTCCTCTATTTATTCGCCCGCGTACATATGGAAATAATGTCTCAAGCGGGCAAATAATGAACCGAGTCAAAATCGTGGTTATGTACAACTAATCTATCTCCCCCACCTTAACTTTGGGGGAGGTGCCGATTAACGCGCCGCTGGACTAAAAAGCGCAGAATAATCCGTATTGCAGATTCGCTGTACCGCCGGGTGCTGAATCATCCGCTCAGCAAAAATAGCATGGTACTCTTCCATCACATTCTCGACGCGACCAATTTCTACGACAGTTTTATCGGCATAAAAGTCATATGCATAAAGCGTTGGGGCAACGAAGATTGCATTGTGCATCGCACCAAAAGCTTTCATCAAAGCGGCATCATCAAACTCGCCAAGGATTTCTACGTTTAATCCCTGGGAGTTAAACCAGTTAAGTAATTTGCGCCCTAACATTGAACGTCGCCCAGGAATCAAAAGCCGCCGTTCTTCAAGACAAGCTGGGAACGGTTTTTCCGGCGGTGGATTTGTACACCAGAAACTCACGCCACATTCGCCAATTCTCACGGAGAACAGGCCTTCCTGCTGCGTAGAATCTATCGGACAGTCGGAAATGATCATATCCAGTTTATGCTGGCTTAATTGCTCCAGCAGCATTTCGTGGGTGGATTCGAAGCAGCGAAGATGAATTGGCTCACCTTCTACTACTGCAGCATTCAGCACGCTACTGACCAGACGTTTGGAAAGTGCATCAGCCACGCCAACGTCAAACAATAAATTGGATTCTTTGCGATAGTTCACGATATCCAGCATTTCCTGGCTCAAGGTGAACATTTTATCGGCATAGCGATAGACCAGCTCCCCCAGCTCGCTGGGCTCGAGACCACGTCCCTTGCGCTTAAATAATTTGCCTTGCAGGCGCTCTTCCAGCGCCCGAATCTGTCCGGTAATGGTTTGTGGTGTTAAATAAAGCGCCTCCGCTGCGCCAACCACAGAACCTTCTTTATAAACATGCCAGAAGTAATACAAGTGGTTGTAATTGATATGAGACATGCTCATTTCTCTCCCTGATAACAATGAAAAGGGAGCCGTTTATGGCTCCCCGGTAAACCGTCCTGTCAAACTGATGGACGCAAACGAACGCGTAACCAGCTGTATCCAATTACCGCCGAAGAGATAGAACCGACCAGGATACCGAGTTTCGCCCAGTTAATCAGTTCTGGATCTACGCTACCAAAGGCCAGGCTGGCAATAAAGATAGACATAGTAAAACCGATACCGCACAGGATCCCCACCGCCATAATTTGCTGATAAGTCGTTCCCTCAGGCAGATGCGCCAGTTTCAAACGCAGCGCCAACCAGCAGAACAGACTAATCCCCAGCGGTTTGCCAATCAGCAAGCCAGCGATGATCCCCAATGGCAGAATGGAGGTCAAGCCATCCAGCGTGACGCCTTGCAGTGAAACGCCAGCATTAGCAAATGCAAACAGTGGTAAAATCAGATACGCCACCCACGGGTGCAACACATGCTCCAGTCGCTTCGCTGGAGAACGCCCATGCTTCTCTTTCAAAGGAATAAAGAAGCCGACAATTACCCCCGCCAGGGTTGCGTGAACCCCCGATTTCAACACTGCAGTCCACAACACTACGCCAACCAGAATATAGACGCCCGTGCGGCGTACACCACACAGATTCAATACCGCGAGTACCGCAATTGCTACAGCCGCGACGCCAAGAGAGGCCATCGATAAGTCATTAGTGTAGAACAATGCGATGATAATGATGGCCCCAAGATCGTCGATAATAGCCAGAGCCATCAAAAAGATCTTCAGCGCTAACGGAACACGACTTCCCAATAGCGCCAGCACACCAAGTGCAAAGGCAATGTCAGTAGCCGCCGGGATCGCCCACCCTTCGCGGGTAATCGGATCGGCATAGTTAAAGGCCAGATAGAGTAATGCCGGCACAATCATCCCACCAATAGCGGCGATAACTGGAAATGCGGCCTGCCGTAAGCTGGCTAGCGATCCTTGCATCAGTTCACGTTTAACTTCCAGACCGACTAACAGGAAAAATACCGCCATCAGCGCGTCATTTATCCATAACAGCATGTTTTTGTTGATTTCGAGTGAACCAACCCGGAGCTGAACCGGCGTCTCCAGAAAGTCGTGATACCATCCACTGGTTGCGCCGCTGTTGGCCATCATCATCGCCAGGATAGCGGCAATGATAAGAATAATGCCTCCCGAGGCATCACTGCTAAAGAATCGATGCAGATGTTTCACTTTTTATTTCTCTTTCAGGTGAATAGATCGTTTTTACTATTTTACCCCGCACGAATCATCGTTAAAATCAGATTATAGTGTATGAATAATTCGTTTTTTACGATCTATAGAAGAATTTGTGCCATCAGCGGTGAGATGCGTTTTTGACGGCTGTAAGCGCTGACGGGTGACCCTAAGCCCTGATAATCATAGCTTAAGGTGAGGATTTCTGAGGGATTAATTAGGAAAAGTAATAATTAATTTGTTGTCAGTCGGCGATGTTTGTTAGGCCAATATTTCAAAAATAATCCAGCTTGTCGTCAATAATTGCGATGAAGAGATAAATTAAAGTTAAATAATTAAATCATTAAAAAATTACGCCATAAAAATGCGAGGCGTCTTCCGGATTAGAATCGATAAAACAGAATGGGTTAAAGAGAGCGATATAATAGCGGCGGGTGCTTGAGGCTGTCTGTCTCAGGCATTAGCTGAACGGCAGATAGAGAAAAGCCCCGAGTGATATTTTACCATCAACCCGAGGCCCCCTATATGCTGAACACATGTAGAGTGCCTCTTACTGACCGTAAGGTCAAGGAGAAGAGAGCAATGAAGCAGCATAAGGCGATGATTGTCGCCCTGATCGTCATCTGTATCACCGCCGTAGTGGCGGCGCTGGTAACGAGAAAAGACCTCTGTGAGGTTCACATCCGAACTGGCCAGACGGAGGTTGCTGTTTTCACGGCTTACGAATCCGAGTAAGAGCAACGGCGGGGAGTGATCCCCGCCACTTTACAGGTGCTCGCATATCTTCAACGCACCCTATTTTTACCCAGGCCTGCCCACGGGCAGGCTTTTGGGGAGGTTAGCGGGTCAGGTCGTCAAAAAACTTCTTCACACCATCAAAGAAGCTCTTTGAGCGCGGGCTGTTGTGCTCGCCGGTTGGGCCACCGAAGCTTTCTTGCAGCTCTTGCAGCAGCTGTTTCTGCTTCTCGTTCAGGCCTACAGGTGTTTCGACGACAACGCGGCACAGCAAATCACCCTGTGCGCCACCGCGGACAGACTTGACGCCTTTACCGCGCATACGGAATAGCTTACCGGTCTGGGTTTCGCCAGGCACTTTCAGTTTGACGCGACCATCAAGGGTCGGTACTTCGATTTCGCCACCCAGCGCCGCCATAGCGAAGTTGATCGGGACTTCGCAATACAGGTTGTTGCCTTCACGCTCGAAAATCGGGTGCTGTTTAACCTGAACCTGAACGTACAGATCGCCTGCCGGTGCGCCATGCTCGCCCGCTTCACCTTCGCCCGCAAGACGGATGCGGTCTCCAGTGTCCACCCCTGCCGGGATTTTAACGGACAGCGTTTTGCTGCGCTCAACACGACCATGACCATGACATTTGTTGCACGGATCTTTGATCAGCGTACCGCGGCCCTGACAGTGTGGACAGGTCTGCTGCACGGCAAAGAAACCCTGGCGCATCTGCACCTGACCAGAACCATGACAGGTCGGACAGGTCTGCGGCTGTGTACCTGGTTTTGCACCGCTACCGTGGCAAACGTCACACTCTTCCAGAGTCGGAATGCGGATCTCTTTGGTCACGCCACGTACAGCTTCTTCGAGGGTGAGCTCCATGTTATAGCGTAAATCAGCACCGCGCGCCGCACGTTGACGACCACGTCCGCCGCCAAAAATATCGCCGAAAACGTCACCAAAAATATCGCTGAAGTCTGCGCCGCCGCCAAAACCGCCGCCGCCCATGCCACCTTGCTCAAACGCAGCATGACCATACTGATCGTATGCCGCACGTTTTTGCGAGTCGGTCAGAACTTCATAAGCTTCCTTGATCTCTTTAAATTTCGCCTCGGCCTCTTTGTCACCCTGGTTACGGTCCGGGTGGTATTTCATGGCCAGGCGTTTGTAGGCCTTTTTGATTTCACGCTCTTCCGCTGTTTTGGAAACGCCTAAAATCTCGTAATAATCTTGCTTAGCCATCTTTTTTAAATTGCCCCTAGATGAATGCACGGGCGGAGAGGAAATTCCCCTTCGCCCGTGTCAGTATAATTACCCGTTTATAGGGCGATTATTTTTTGTCTTTGACTTCTTCAAATTCAGCGTCGACAACATCGTCATCTTTCGCGTTGTTTGCAGAAGCATCAGCACCGGCAGTCTGCTGCTGGGCATGTTGCTGCTGGGCGATTTCCATCAGTTTCTGGGAAACCTGTGCCAGTTCCTGCATTTTCGCTTCGATAGCGGCTTTGTCTTCACCTTTCAGAGCAGTTTCCAGTGCAGTCAGCGCAGACTCGATAGCAGTTTTGTCGTCAGCCGGCAGTTTGTCGCCTGCTTCTTCAACCTGCTTACGGGTGCTGTGCAGCAGATGGTCGCCCTGGTTGCGAGTCTGTACCAGCTCTTCAAACT
The DNA here is from genome assembly GCF_022354085.1 of Shigella dysenteriae. Taxonomy (NCBI): domain Bacteria; kingdom Pseudomonadati; phylum Pseudomonadota; class Gammaproteobacteria; order Enterobacterales; family Enterobacteriaceae; genus Shigella; species Shigella dysenteriae. The sequence continues at coordinate 616,710 of NZ_CP055055.1, read as the reverse complement.
TACGGTCAGCTTCGGCGTTAGCTTCTGCGTCGCGTACCATTTTCTGGATTTCATCTTCGTTCAGACCAGAAGACGCCTTGATGGTGATCTTCTGCTCTTTACCGCTGTTTTTATCTTTCGCGGAAACGTGCAGGATACCGTCAGCATCGATATCGAAGGTAACTTCGATCTGCGGCATGCCGCGCGGTGCCGGGTTGATACCATCCAGGTTGAACTGACCCAGAGATTTGTTATCAGCCGCACGTTTACGTTCACCCTGCAGCACATGGATGGTTACCGCAGACTGGTTGTCTTCAGCGGTAGAGAACACCTGGCTGTGCTTGGTCGGGATAGTGGTGTTTTTCGCGATCAGCGTCGTCATCACACCGCCCATGGTTTCGATACCCAGAGACAGCGGGGTAACGTCCAGCAGCAGTACGTCTTTTACGTCACCAGTCAGAACACCACCCTGAACAGCAGCACCGATTGCTACAGCTTCGTCCGGGTTAACGTCTTTACGCGGCTCTTTACCAAAGAACTCAGCAACTTTCTTCTGAACCATTGGCATACGAGTCTGACCACCAACGAGGATAACGTCGTCGATATCAGATACAGACAGGCCAGCGTCCTGCAGTGCAACTTTCAGCGGCTCGATGGAACGGTTAACCAGATCTTCAACCAGGCTTTCCAGTTTCGCACGAGTCACTTTGATGTTCATGTGTTTCGGACCGGTCGCGTCTGCAGTGATGTACGGCAGGTTAACGTCGGTCTGCTGAGCGGAAGACAGTTCGATTTTCGCTTTTTCTGCCGCTTCTTTCAGGCGCTGCATTGCCAGCGGATCGTTGCGCAGGTCAATGCCCTGATCTTTCTTGAATTCTTCAACCAGGTAGTTGATCAGACGGCTGTCGAAGTCTTCACCACCCAGGTGAGTATCACCGTTGGTTGCCAGAACTTCGAAGGTTTTTTCGCCGTCAACTTCGTCGATTTCGATAATAGAAATATCGAAAGTACCACCACCCAGGTCATAAACCGCGATAGTACGGTTGCCAGTACCTTTGTCCAGACCGTAAGCCAGCGCAGCTGCGGTCGGTTCGTTGATGATACGTTTTACTTCGAGACCAGCGATACGGCCTGCGTCTTTGGTTGCCTGACGCTGAGCATCGTTAAAGTATGCCGGTACGGTGATAACAGCTTCAGTTACCGGTTCACCCAGGTAATCTTCAGCGGTTTTCTTCATTTTTTTCAGCACTTCAGCAGAAATCTGCGGCGGTGCCATTTTCTGGCCTTTAACTTCGACCCATGCGTCGCCGTTATCAGCAGCAATAATTTTGAACGGCATGATGGAAACATCACGCTGTACTTCTTCGTCCTGGAAGCGGCGGCCAATCAGGCGTTTAATCGCAAACAGGGTGTTTTGCGGGTTCGTCACTGCCTGACGTTTAGCCGGCTGACCAACCAGAGTTTCACCATCCTGGGTATAGGCAATAATAGAAGGCGTGGTGCGATCGCCTTCGGCGTTCTCCAGCACGCGAGGAGTGGTGCCATCCATAATCGCTACACAAGAGTTGGTAGTACCCAGGTCGATACCAATTATTTTACCCATCTAAACGTCTCCACTATATATTCGGTCATCATGTGGTTGTGAGTCTGTAATAGGGGCGAAACGTCTGGTTTCAACTGCCCAATTTCATTTTTTTGCAGACTCACTCACTGCGGTTGACTACTAAATGGGGTCGTAACCCACGTCATCAAGGGGGAGATGCAAAAATTTTTTGTGCTTTTGCGCAGAAATTTCGCGATATGGCAGGACAAGACGTAAAATTGACAGCAATTTTATTCATATAAAGAATGAATCGCAGTCAAGGTATTCATCAAAAAATTGTAATAAAAAGAAAAGATTACGTGCCTGAATCTTCTCTTTATCAGCAGTAAACTAGTGGGTATTCATCCCCCTACCTCTTCCCACTAAGAGAATCCTTATGAAATCCGTTTTTACGATTTCCGCCAGCCTGGCGATTAGCCTGATGCTGTGCTGCACGGCGCAGGCAAACGACCATAAACTCCTCGGCGTCATTGCAATGCCGCGTAACGAAACCAACGATCTGGCGCTGAAACTTCCTGTTTGTCGCATTGTGAAACGCATACAACTCTCTGCCGACCATGGCGATTTACAGTTAAGCGGTGCATCGGTTTATTTCAAAGCCGCCCGTAGCGCCAGTCAGAGCCTGAATATTCCTTCAGAAATAAAAGAAGGGCAAACCACTGACTGGATCAACATTAACAGCGATAACGACAATAAACGCTGCGTCTCAAAAATCACCTTTTCCGGTCATACGGTGAACTCATCGGATATGGCCACGCTGAAAATTATCGGCGACGACTAACGCCAGAATATAGAAGCCACAAAAAATGAATGTTAATTACCTGAATGATTCAGATCTGGATTTTCTCCAGCATTGTAGTGAGGAACAGTTAGCAAATTTCGCCCGGCTGCTCACCCATAATGAAAAAGGCAAAACTCGCCTCTCCAGCGTACTGATGCGCAACGAACTGTTTAAATCGATGGAAGGACATCCCGAGCAACATCGCCGCAACTGGCAGCTGATTGCTGGAGAATTACAGCATTTTGGTGGCGATAGTATCGCCAACAAACTGCGCGGACACGGTAAATTGTATCGGGCCATTTTGCTCGATGTTTCAAAGCGATTGAAGCTGAAAGCCGACAAAGAGATGTCTACGTTTGAAATTGAGCAACAGTTACTGGAACAATTTCTGCGTAATACCTGGAAGAAAATGGACGAGGAACATAAGCAGGAGTTTCTGCACGCGGTCGATGCCAGGGTGAATGAGCTGGAAGAGCTGCTGCCGCTGCTGATGAAAGACAAATTATTGGCAAAAGGTGTGTCGCATTTGCTTTCCAGCCAATTGACCCGCATTTTACGCACCCACGCAGCAATGAGCGTGCTTGGGCATGGTTTGCTGCGCGGCGCGGGTCTGGGAGGCCCTGTGGGCGCAGCATTAAATGGGGTTAAAGCGGTCAGCGGCAGCGCCTATCGCGTGACGATTCCAGCCGTACTGCAAATCGCCTGCCTGCGCCGGATGGTTAGCGCCACTCAGGTCTGATACCGGAAACCGGGGAAAATTTTCATTTTCCCCTCAAAAGATCGTAGACACTGCCCCACTGGCTGATTATTATGCCGCGCCCTGAAAACACTACAGTTATTCAGGGAAATTATTTCACCATTCATTCGATGATGATTTTTGAGGAATTATGGGCAACACTAAGTTGGCTAATCCGGCACCGCTGGGCCTGATGGGCTTCGGCATGACCACCATTCTGCTTAACCTGCACAACGTGGGTTATTTCGCTCTGGACGGTATTATTCTTGCCATGGGCATTTTCTACGGCGGCATCGCGCAAATTTTTGCCGGTCTGCTGGAGTACAAAAAAGGCAACACTTTCGGTTTAACCGCATTCACCTCTTACGGTTCTTTCTGGCTGACGCTGGTTGCGATTCTGCTGATGCCGAAACTGGGTCTGACCGATGCGCCAAATGCACAGTTCCTTGGTGTCTACCTGGGTCTGTGGGGCGTATTTACGCTGTTTATGTTCTTCGGCACTCTGAAAGGCGCACGCGTCCTGCAATTCGTTTTCTTTAGCCTGACCGTGCTGTTTGCCCTGCTGGCGATCGGTAACATTGCCGGTAATGCCGCGATCATCCACTTTGCCGGCTGGATTGGTCTGATCTGCGGTGCCAGCGCAATCTATCTGGCGATGGGTGAAGTGCTGAACGAGCAGTTTGGTCGCACCGTTCTGCCGATTGGTGAATCCCACTAATTGTTTTGAGATCCCCCCGCTCGGGGGGATTTTTTTATTCGCTAACGTCGCGTCTTGCACTCTTCGGTCTGAATGCAGCAACCACTTCTGGTGCCGTTTCAACGTATGGCCCTTCCAGCAACTGAATGCAGTACGGTACGCTGGCAAAAATACCGTGTACCACAACGTTACCCTCAGCGTCCTTCACACCTTCCAGCGTCTCTTTAATAGACTTCGGCTGACCAGGTAAGTTAAGGATCAGCGCCTGTTTGCGAATCACACCCACCTGACGCGAAAGGATCGCAGTTGGTACAAAATGCAGGCTGATCTGGCGCATCTGTTCACCAAAGCCAGGCATCTCGCGGTCCGCTACTGCCAGCGTCGCATCGGGCGTTACGTCACGACGCGCCGGGCCAGTTCCGCCCGTGGTGAGCACCAGATGGCAACTCATTTCATCCACCAGCTCACACAACGTTTGCTCGATGATCGCCTGCTCATCGGGGATTAAGCGGGTTTCCAGTTCAAACGGCGTGGTTAGCGCCGATGTCAGCCATTCTTCCAGCGCAGGGATACCTTTATCCTGATAAACGCCGCTGGATGCGCGATCAGAGATGGAAACTAAGCCAATACGTAAAGTATTCATCAAGATTTTTCCGTTTAAACAGTCTCGTTAAACAGAATGATACACTGCGAAGGGAGTGACAGACAGGCTTCAGAAGAGGTAGCGTGACCGACTTCCCGGTCACGCTAAGAATGATTACAGCAGATCGCCGATCATTTTTTCCAGTTTTTCCTGGTCAATAGCAAACTTACGGATACCTTCCGCCAGTTTATCTACTGCCATTGGATCCTGGTTGTGCTGCCACAGGAACTCGGACTCAGTGATACGCGCCGGACGCGCTTTCACTTCGCCGGTGTAAGACAGTTTACGTTCGATAGCCCCTTCGCTCTCCGCCAGCTCTTTCAGCAGTGCCGGTGCGATGGTCAGACGGTCGCAGCCTGCCAGTTCCAGAATTTCGCCGATGTTACGGAAGCTTGCGCCCATAACCACGGTTTCATAACCGTGCTCTTTGTAGTACTGGTAGATTTCAGATACAGAAACCACGCCCGGATCTTCTGCCGGAGCGTACTCTTTCTTATCGGTATTCGCTTTGTACCAGTCAAGAATACGGCCAACAAACGGCGAGATCAGGAACACGCCCGCTTCCGCACAAGCACGAGCCTGAGCGAAGGAGAACAGCAGGGTCAGGTTACAGTTGATGCCTTCTTTTTCCAGCTGTTCTGCAGCACGGATACCCTGCCAGGTAGAAGCCAGTTTGATCAGAATACGATCGTTGCTAATACCTGCATCGTTGTAGAGTTTGATCAGGCGTTTTGCTTTCGCAATTGACGCTTCGGTGTCATAGGAAAGACGCGCATCAACTTCAGTTGAGATACGGCCCGGAACCAGTTTCAGGATTTCCAGACCAATATTTACTGCCAGTTTGTCGGTCGCGTCCACGATCTGCTGCGCGCGATCGTTGCTCTGCTGTTTCGCCCAGGCGACAGCATCATCAATCAACTTACGATATTCCGGAATCTGCGCTGCGTTAAGAATGAGAGAAGGGTTGGTTGTGGCATCCTGCGGTTGATACAGCTTCATTGCCGCGATGTCCCCAGTGTCGGCCACTACGGTGGTGTACTGACGAAGGGAGGTCAATTTGTCCGTCATGATAGTATTTCTCTTTAAACAGCTTGTTAGGGGGATGTAACCGGTCTGCCCTGATGATATCACGACGCAACGTCAGCGCAACCGCCGACAAGACGGTTATCGCCAGGCGAGACTGTTTCGGATTTCTGACACTGCGTTGATATCGCCCGCCATTTTTAAACAAAACCTCATGTATGCTACGCAGAAGTTATCAAGTACCTCGTAGCGTATATACTTCTTAAACAATTGGTAACGTTTACACAGGAAAGTCATCGCGACCGGCAATAAGAGGGATATGCATGCCAGATTTTTTCTCCTTTATTAACAGCGTCCTTTGGGGATCGGTAATGATTTACCTGCTCTTCGGCGCAGGTTGTTGGTTCACTTTTCGCACCGGATTTGTGCAGTTTCGCTACATCCGCCAGTTTGGCAAAAGTCTTAAAAATAGCATTCATCCACAGCCAGGCGGTTTAACCTCATTTCAGTCATTGTGTACCAGTCTTGCGGCGCGCGTGGGTAGCGGCAACCTGGCCGGCGTTGCGCTGGCTATTACCGCCGGTGGACCTGGAGCCGTCTTTTGGATGTGGGTTGCCGCGTTTATCGGCATGGCGACCTCGTTTGCCGAATGTTCCCTTGCACAACTTTATAAAGAACGTGACGTCAATGGGCAGTTTCGTGGCGGACCGGCATGGTATATGGCGCGCGGGCTGGGGATGCGCTGGATGGGCGTTCTGTTCGCCGTCTTTTTGCTCATCGCCTACGGCATAATTTTCAGCGGAGTTCAGGCAAACGCTGTTGCCCGAGCTCTGAGTTTTTCTTTTGATTTTCCCCCGCTGGTGACAGGCATTATTCTTGCTGTCTTTGCTCTGCTGGCAATCATTCGCGGTCTTCATGGCGTCGCCCGGCTCATGCAGGGGTTTGTCCCGTTGATGGCGATAATCTGGGTACTGACCAGCCTGGTGATTTGCGTAATAAATATCGGGCAACTTCCCCACGTCATTTGGTCTATTTTTGAGAGTGCTTTTGGCTGGCAGGAAGCGGCAGGCGGCGCGGCGGGATATACCTTAAGCCAGGCGATTACTAACGGTTTTCAGCGCAGTATGTTTTCCAATGAGGCGGGAATGGGTTCGACGCCAAACGCGGCAGCGGCAGCGGCAGCGGCGTCCTGGCCTCCGCATCCGGCAGCGCAAGGAATTGTCCAGATGATTGGCATTTTTATCGACACCCTGGTCATCTGTACGGCAAGCGCCATGCTGATATTACTGGCGGGTAACGGCACAACCTACATGCCGCTGGAAGGTATTCAGCTTATCCAGAAGGCGATGCGGGTGCTAATGGGTTCCTGGGGTGCTGAGTTTGTTACCCTCGTGGTTATTCTGTTTGCCTTCAGCTCCATCGTTGCCAACTACATTTATGCCGAAAACAATCTCTTCTTTTTACGCCTGAACAACCCTAAAGCGATCTGGTGTTTGCGGATCTGCACCTTCGCAACGGTCATCGGCGGCACCTTGCTAAGTCTTCCGCTGATGTGGCAACTGGCAGATATCATAATGGCCTGCATGGCTATTACCAATTTGACCGCCATTTTACTGCTCTCGCCTGTGGTTCATACCATTGCCAGTGATTATCTACGCCAGCGTAAACTCGGCGTGCGCCCGGTGTTTGATCCGTTGCGTTATCCGGATATCGGTCGCCAGCTTTCTCGGGACGCGTGGGATGATGTTTCGCAGGAGTAATCACAACTATCGATCAACTCATTCTCGTTTTTTGCTAAAGTCGGCATAAATTTCCTGCAAGGACTGGATATGCTGATTCTTATTTCACCTGCGAAAACGCTTGATTACCAAAGCCCGTTGACCACCACGCGATATACACTGCCGGAGCTGTTAGACAATTCCCAGCAGTTGATCCATGAAGCGCGGAAACTGACGCCTCCGCAGATTAGCACGCTGATGCGTATCAGCGACAAACTGGCAGGTATCAACGCCGCTCGCTTTCATGACTGGCAGCCAGATTTCACGCCGGAGAATGCCCGCCAGGCGATTCTGGCGTTTAAAGGTGATGTCTACACCGGCTTGCAGGCCGAAACCTTCAGCGAAGACGATTTCGATTTTGCCCAACAGCATTTGCGAATGCTTTCCGGCTTGTATGGCGTACTGCGCCCGCTCGATTTAATGCAGCCTTATCGTCTGGAAATGGGGATCCGTCTTGAGAATGCCCGAGGGAAAGATCTGTATCAATTCTGGGGAGATATCATCACCAACAAGCTGAACGAGGCGCTCGCAGCACAAGGCGATAATGTGGTGATTAATCTGGCGTCAGATGAGTATTTTAAATCGGTGAAGCCGAAGAAATTGAATGCCGAGATTATCAAGCCGGTGTTCCTCGATGAGAAGAACGGCAAATTTAAGATAATCAGCTTCTACGCTAAGAAAGCACGCGGTCTGATGAGTCGTTTCATTATTGAAAATCGGCTGACCAAACCAGAGCAACTGACTGGTTTTAATAGCGAAGGTTACTTCTTTGATGAAGCTTCCTCCAGCAATGGCGAACTGGTGTTTAAACGCTACGAGCAGCGTTAAGTTTGTAGTCAATGCCGGATGCGGCGTGGACGCCTTATCCGGCCTACAAAAGCATGCAGATTCAATATATTGCAGAATTCATGTAGGCCTGATAAGACGCGCCAGCGTCGCATCAGGCGCTGAATGCCGGATTGTTACCCGGCATTTGTCATTTAGCGGTGATGTTTGCCTGGACCATGACCGCCGTGATGATCATGATGAGCTTTCTTATGGTGACGCGGCGGTGGCGGCGGTCCGTGTGGGTGCCAGCGATTGCCTCGCCATTCATAATGTTGTTTCCACCAGCCGTGGTCGCGCCAGTGACCGCCATCCCAGTAATAGCCACGATTATCACGATCGCCTATCTGTAATTTTACTGACGGGACTAACGTAATTTCCGCAGCCTGCGTTGCCATGGGAGCGACCAGAACCAGGGAAAGTGCGAGTACGATAGATTGCATCTTTTTCACAGGTTACTCCTTTTATCATTGCCCGTTATGGGTCGATATCCGGAGATTACGCGATGAGAACGGCGGTTGTTATTCTCCGCAATCCTAATCTCTAAGTTACCGCATTTATTGAGAATTTCTCCTTTTTCCCTGTCGTTTCTCTCCATATTTTCTTCACAAAAAAGCCGGGCTGCATAAAAGCAAACCCGGCCTGATTGAGATAATGAATAGATGTTACTGATGATTCATCATCAATTTACGCAACGCAGCAAAATCGGCGGGCAGATTATGCGAAAGCAAGGGTAAATCGGCACGTTCTGCCAGCTCTTTTGGCAGATCCAACGTTTCACCGAGAATCGCTTCCACGCTCTCTTTAAATTTCGCCGGATGCGCGGTGCCGAGGAACAAGCCATATTCGCCTGGATTCAACTGGTCACGCAGCGCACGATACGCTACGGCAGCGTGCGGCTCCGAAGTGTAGCCCAGTTCTTTTAACTCACGCATTGTCTGTTGCGTGGTTTCATCATCCACGGCTGCATAACCCAGCTCTTTCAGTTGCCAGATTTTGCGGCGGAACAACTCTTCCACACGCGGCCAGTTGTTCGGCTGACTCACGTCCATCGCGTTGGATAACGTCGCCTGAGTCGCTTTGGGTGACCACTGACCGTCGTGCAGGAAACGTGGCACGGTATCGTTCACGTTGGTCGCAGCAATAAAACGTTTCACCGGCAGACCGAGTGACTTCGCCAGCAGACCCGCCGTCAAATCGCCGAAGTTTCCGCTTGGCACCGAGACAACCAGCTGGTTGCGCGCCTCCTGCGGCAGCTGCGCAACAGCTTCAAAGTAGTAGCAAATCTGCGCCAGCAAGCGGCTGATGTTAATCGAGTTAGCTGAGTTTAACCCCAGCGCCACTTTCAGCTCTTCATCATCAAACGCCTGCTTCACCAGCGCCTGACAGGCATCGAAATCGCCGTCGATGGCAACAGTTTCGATATTGCCGCCCAATGTACAGAACAGTTTTTCTTGCAGTGGACTGATTTTGCCTCGTGGATAGAGGATAACCACTTTCACATTCGGTAAACCGTAGAAAGCATGAGCCACTGCCGCTCCGGTATCACCGGAGGTCGCGGTCAGAATGGTCACTGGCTTATCGCCCGCAATATGGGTCAGCATTTGTGCCATAAAGCGACCGCCGAAATCTTTAAATGCCAGCGTTGGCCCGTGGAACAATTCCAGACAACCGACATCGCTTTCAACATTGGCGACCGGAGCCGGGAAGGCAAACGCCGCGCGCACGCGCTCTTCCAGGATTTCCTGCGGGATTTCATCACCAATAAACGCCGAGAGGATCTTCGCACTGCGGGTGACAAAATCCAGCTTCAGCATCTCATCAATTTCAGTCAGGCTGAATTCCGGCAGGTCGTGCGGAAAAAACAGCCCCTGATTTTTGCCCAACCCCTGGGTTACGGCTTGCGCAAAGCTGACCTGCTCATTGTGATCTTTCAGATTGTAGAGTTTCATTTAGTTTTCCAGTACTCGTGCGCCCGCCGTATCCAGCCGGCAAATATGAACAAAACCTTCCTGATTTTGCAGGTAGTTCTTACCCAACCAGTCGGCAACGCGCTGGGCGGTATCCGGCTTGTCACACAGAGCGAACAAGGTCGGGCCGGAGCCGGAGATACCGCTCGCTACCGCGCCGATTTCCGCGACCGCCTGCCGCGCCTGCCGGAAGCCAGGCAGTAACCGTTCACGGTAGGGTTCTGCGATAACATCTTTCATCAGCTTCGCGGCAAGCTCAGGCTGACGGGAATAGCAGGCGTGAATGAAGCCTGCCAGATGTCGCCCGTGCGCAATGCAATCCTGGCGGCGATACTGCGCCGGTAAAATAGCCCGGGCTTCTGCCGTCGAGACTTTAATCCCCGGATACGCCAGCACCCACAGCCACTCATCAAACCCTGGCACTTGCTGGCTGATGATGTCGTTTTCTTCGATCATCAACTGCATACCACCAAGAAAACACGGTGCCACGTTGTCGTAATGAATGCTGCCGGAGATTCGTCCTTCCAGCTCGCCCATCAAAGCCAGCAAACGAGAGTCATTAAGCGGCTTGCCACAGTGTTCATTCATCGCCATCAGCGCCGCGACCACCGAACAGGCGCTGGAGCCTAAGCCCGAACCGATCGGCATATTCTTTTCCAGAGTCATCGCCACTGGAATTTGCTTCCCAAGCTCCTGGCAAAAACGCTCCCAGCACTGATAAACGATATTTTCCCGTGGTTCTGACGGCAGCTTATCGGCAAAGCGTCCGAGGTTGTTGAGACTGAATGTCTCTGCCGCCTCAACCGTGACTACATCTCCGAGCAATGCACCATCAACGGGTGTCACCGCCGCCCCGAGCACATCAAACCCGACGCTCATATTGGCACTGGAAGCCGGGGCATAAACTTTAACCATGTCAGACTCCTAACTTCCATGAGAGGGTACGCAGCAGATCGGCAAAGACACCAGCAGCGGTAACGTCATTGCCCGCACCATATCCGCGCAGCACCAATGGCAGCGGCTGATAATAGTGGCTATAGAAGGCAAGGGCGTTTTCGCCATTTTTCACTTTGAACAGCGGATCATTACCATCCACTTCGGCAATCTTCACGCGGCAGACGCCATCTTCATCAATATTGCCAACATAGCGCAAAACTTTTCCTTCATCACGGGCCTTCGCCACGCGCGCGGCAAAGAGATCGTCGAGCTGTGACAGATTCGCCATAAAAGCGGCAACATCACCCTCGGCGTTAAACTCTGCGGGCAGCACTGGTTCAATTTCAATATCCGCCAACTCCAGTTCACGTCCCGTTTCACGAGCGAGGATCAATAGTTTACGCGCCACATCCATACCAGAAAGATCATCTCGCGGGTCCGGTTCGGTATAACCCATTTCCCGCGCCAGCGTAGTCGCCTCGGAGAAACTCATGCCTTCGTCTAACTTGCCGAAGATATAAGAAAGCGAACCTGAAAGAATGCCGGAGAACTTCATCAATTCATCACCTGCATTGAGCAGATTTTGCAGGTTCTCAATAACCGGTAATCCAGCCCCAACGTTGGTGTCATAGAGGAATTTACGTCGCGATTTTTCCGCCGCATAACGCAACTGATGGTAGTAATCCATCGACGAGGTGTTGGCCTTTTTATTCGGCGTGACAACGTGGAAACCTTCGCGCAGGAAGTCGGCATATTGATCCGCCACTGCCAGGCTGGAGGTGCAGTCAACAATGACCGGGTTCAGCAGATGATATTCTTTCACGAGGCGAATTAAGCGCCCGAGATTAAACGGCTCTTTGGCTTGTGCAAGTTCTTCCTGCCAGTTTTCCAGATTAAGGCCATGCACATTGGTGAGCAGAGCCTTCGAGTTAGCAACACCGCAGACACGTAAGTCGATATGTTTATTCTTCAACCAGCTTTGCTGACGCTTCAGTTGCTCCAGCAGCGCACCGCCAACGCCACCGACGCCAATCACAAACACTTCGATAACCTGATCGGTATTGAACAGCATCTGATGAGTAACGCGCACGCCAGTGGTCGCATCATCGTTATTTACCACGACAGAGATTGAGCGTTCAGAAGATCCCTGAGCAATGGCGACAATGTTGATATTGGCGCGGGCCAGCGCGGCAAAGAATTTCGCCGAGATCCCACGCAAGGTGCGCATACCATCACCTACCACCGAGATAATGGCCAGCCGTTCCGTCACCGCCAGCGGCTCCAGTAAGCCTTCTTTCAGTTCCAGGTAGAACTCTTCCTGCATTGCCCGTTCAGCTCGCACACAGTCGCTTTGCGGAACGCAGAAACTGATACTGTATTCGGAAGATGATTGCGTAATCAGCACCACGGAAATACGGGCGCGTGACATTGCAGCAAAGACGCGCGCCGCCATGCCGACCATTCCTTTCATCCCCGGGCCGGAAACGCTGAACATTGCCATGTTATTCAGATTGGAAATGCCCTTGACCGGTAATTCGTCTTCATCACGACTGGCACCAATGAGCGTACCTGGTGCTTGAGGATTTCCGGTATTTTTAATCAGGCACGGGATCTGGAACTGGGCGATGGGGGTAATGGTGCGGGGGTGAAGAACTTTAGCGCCGAAGTAGGAAAGCTCCATCGCTTCCTGGTAGGACATCGATTTCAACAACCTCGCATCGGGCACCTGACGCGGGTCGCAGGTATAAACCCCGTCAACGTCCGTCCAAATCTCGCAACAATCGGCGCGTAAACAGGCAGCCAGCACCGCCGCGGAGTAGTCGGAACCGTTGCGTCCAAGTACCACCAGTTCGCCTTTTTCATTACCGGCGGTGAAACCTGCCATCAGCACCATGTGATCAGCCGGAATACGACTTGCCGCAATACGGCGGGTGGACTCAGCAATATCGACGGTAGATTCGAGGTAATGCCCCACTGCCAGTAGTTTTTCGACCGGATCGATAACGGTAACGTTGTGACCACGCGCTTCTAACACGCCGGCCATAATGGCGATCGACATTTTCTCGCCACGGCAAATCAGCGCAGCGTTAATGCTATCCGGGCACTGCCCTAACAAACTAATGCCATGCAGGACATGTTTTATTTGGGCAAATTCCTGGTCGACGAAAGTTTTCAATTGCGCCAGCGGGAATCCCGGCTGGGCGGCGGCGAGTCCCGTCAGAAGTTCGGCAAAAATACGTTCGGCATCGCTGATATTGGGTAAAGCATCCTGGCCGCTAATGGTTTTTTCAATCATCGCCACCAGGTGGTTGGTTATTTTGGCGGGGGCAGAGAGGACGGTGGCCACCTGCCCCTGCCTGGCATTGCTTTCCAGAATATCGGCAACCCGCAGAAAACGTTCTGCATTTGCCACTGATGTACCGCCGAACTTCAACACTCGCATGGTTGTTACCTCGTTACCTTTGGTCGAAAAAAAAGCCCGCACTGTCAGGTGCGGGCTTTTTTCTGTGTTTCCTGTACGCGTCAGCCCGCACCGTTACCTGTGGTAATGGTGATGGTGGTGGTAATGGTGGTGCTAATGCGTTTCATGGATGTTGTGTACTCTGTAATTTTTATCTGTCTGTGCGCTATGCCTATATTGGTTAAAGTATTTAGTGACCTAAGTCAATAAAATTTTAATTTACTCACGGCAGGTAACCAGTTCAGAAGCTGCTGTCAGAGACTCTTTTTTTAATCCACACAGAGACATATTGCCCGTTGCAGTCAGAATGAAAAGCTGAAAAATACTTACTAAGGCGTTTTTTATTTGGTGATATTTTTTTCAATATCATGCAGCAAACGGTGCAACATTGCCGTGTCTCGTTGCTCTAAAATCCCCAGGCGTTGTTGTAACCAGTCGACCAGTTTTATGTCATCTGCCACTGCCAGAGTCGTCAGCAATGCCATGGCTCGTTCGCGTAAAGCTTGCAGTTGATGTTGGTCTGCCGTTGTGTCACTTTTCGTCGGTTGTTGTATTAATGTTGCTAATTGATAGCAATAGACCATCACTGCCTGCCCCAGATTGAGCGAAGGATAATCCGCCACCATCGGCACACCAGTAAGAACGTCAGCCAACGCTAACTCTTCGTTAGTCAGCCCGGAATCTTCGCGACCAAACACCAGCGCGGCATGGCTCATCCATGAAGATTTTTCCTCTAACAGCGGCACCAGTTCTACTGGCGTGGCGTAGTAATGATATTTCGCCCGACTGCGCGCAGTGGTGGCGACAGTGAAATCGACATCGTGTAACGATTCAGCCAGCGTCGGGAAAACTTTAATATTATCAATAATATCACCAGATCCATGTGCGACCCAGCGGGTGGCTGGCTCCAGATGTGCCTGACTATCGACAATCCGCAGTTCGCTAAACCCCATCGTTTTCATTGCCCGCGCCGCTGCCCCAATATTTTCTGCTCTGGCGGGTGCGACCAGAATAATCGTTATACGCATATTGCCACTCTTCTTGACCAAATAACCGCGAACAGGGTGATCACTGTCAACTTATTACGCGGTGCGAATTTACAAACTCTTAACGTAAGTCGCAGAAAAAGCCCTTTACTTAGCTTAAAAAAGGCTAAACTATTTCCTGACTGTACTAACGGTTTAATTGTTAAAAAATGCTACATATCCTTCTGTTTACTTAGGATAATTTTATAAAAAATAAATCTCGACAATTGGATTCACCACGTTTATTAGTTGTATGATGCAACTAGTTGGATTATTAAAATAATGTGACGAAAGCTAGCATTTAGATACGATGATTTCATCAAACTGTTAACGTGCTACAATTGAACTTGATATATGTCAACGAAGCGTAGTTTTATTGGGTGTCCGGCCCCTCTTAGCCTGTTATGTTGCTGTTAAAATGGTTAGGATGACAGCCGTTTTTGACACTGTCGGGTCCTGAGGGAAAGTACCCACGACCAAGCTAATGATGTTGTTGACGTTGATGGAAAGTGCATCAAGAACGCAATTACGTACTTTAGTCATGTTACGCCGATCATGTTAATTTGCAGCATGCATCAGGCAGGTCAGGGACTTTTGTACTTCCTGTTTCGATTTAGTTGGCAATTTAGGTAGCAAACATGCAGACCCCGCACATTCTTATCGTTGAAGACGAGTTGGTAACACGCAACACGTTGAAAAGTATTTTCGAAGCGGAAGGCTATGATGTTTTCGAAGCGACAGATGGCGCGGAAATGCATCAGATCCTCTCTGAATATGACATCAACCTGGTGATCATGGATATCAATCTGCCGGGTAAGAACGGTCTTCTGTTAGCGCGTGAACTGCGCGAGCAGGCGAATGTTGCGTTGATGTTCCTGACTGGCCGTGACAACGAAGTCGATAAAATTCTCGGCCTCGAAATCGGTGCAGATGACTACATCACCAAACCGTTCAACCCGCGTGAACTGACGATTCGTGCACGTAACCTGCTGTCCCGTACCATGAATCTGGGTACTGTCAGCGAAGAACGTCGTAGCGTTGAAAGCTACAAGTTCAATGGTTGGGAACTGGACATCAACAGCCGTTCGTTGATCGGCCCTGATGGCGAGCAGTACAAGCTGCCGCGCAGCGAGTTCCGCGCCATGCTTCACTTCTGTGAAAACCCAGGCAAAATTCAGTCCCGTGCTGAACTGCTGAAGAAAATGACCGGCCGTGAGCTGAAACCACACGACCGTACTGTAGACGTGACGATCCGCCGTATTCGTAAACATTTCGAATCTACGCCGGATACGCCGGAAATCATCGCCACCATTCACGGTGAAGGTTATCGCTTCTGCGGTGATCTGGAAGATTAATCGGCTTTACCACCGTCAAAAAAAACGGCGCTTTTTAGCGCCGTTTTTATTTTTCAACCTTATTTCCAGATACGTAATTGATCGTCCATTGTAACGTCTTTACTGGCTTTCATTTTCGGCAGTGAAAACGCATACCAGTCGATATTACGAGTCACAAACATCATGCCGGCCAGCGCCACCACCAGCACACTGGTTCCCAACAACAGCGCGCTATCGGCAGAGTTGAGCAGCCCCCACATCACACCATCCAGCAACAACAGCGCGAGGGTAAACAACATGCTGTTGCGCCAGCCTTTCAATACCGCCTGCAAATAAATACCGTTCATTAACGCCCCAATCAGACTGGCGATTATCCATGCCACGGTAAAACCGGTATGTTCAGAAAGCGCCAGCAAGAGCAAATAAAACATCACCAATGAAAGCCCCACCAGCAAATATTGCATTGGGTGTAAACGTTGCGCGGTGAGCGTTTCAAAAACAAAGAACGCCATAAAAGTCAGCGCAATCAGCAGAATGGCATACTTAGTCGCCCGGTCAGTTAATTGGTATTGATCGGCGGGTGTCGTCACTGCGACGCTAAACGCGGGGAAGTTTTCCCAGCCGGTATCATTGCCTGAAGCAAAACGCTCACCGAGATTATTAGCAAACCAGCTGCTTTGCCATTGCGCCTGAAAACCTGACTCACTAACTTCCCGTTTGGCTGGTAGAAAATCACCTAAAAAACTGGGATGCGACCAGTTGCTGGTTAAGGTCATTTCGCTATTACGCCCCGCAGGCACCACAGAAAGATCGCCGGTACCGCTTAAATTCAGGGCCATATTCAGCTTCAGGTTCTGCTTGCGCCAGTCCCCTTCGGGTAAAGGGATATGCACGCCCTGCCCGCCTTGCTCTAACCCGGTGCCGGGTTCAATG
Organism: Shigella dysenteriae; assembly: GCF_022354085.1. Lineage (NCBI taxonomy): Bacteria > Pseudomonadati > Pseudomonadota > Gammaproteobacteria > Enterobacterales > Enterobacteriaceae > Shigella > Shigella dysenteriae. Next base: position 599,986 of record NZ_CP055055.1, on the reverse strand, counting down.
GTCAGCGCCGTTCCGTTAACTTCAGGCGCTTTCACCACACCAATACCACGCGCATCCCCGACGCTAATCACAATAAATGGCTTGCCTAAGGTGATATTTGGCGCGTCGAGTTCGCTAAGACGCGAAACATCGAAATCGGCTTTTAGCGTTAAATCACTGTGCCAGACCTGACCGGTATAAATCCCTATCTTGCGTTCTTCCACGTTCTGATTGCCATCAACCATCAATGACTCAGGTAACCAAAAATGGATAAAACTTCGTTTCCGCTCCACGGTTTTATCCTCTTCCTGCACCGTATAAAGCTCGGTCACAGGAATAGCGATAAGCGGCCCAACGAGTTTTTGCGGCCCGCTGGTACTTTGGCGAATCGCATCTTCCACATCGCTACGGTAATCGGCACGTTCGACAATCACCTGCCGAATCAGCATTATCGGAATCAACAACAGCAATACTGCACCAAACAGGGTGGTCATTTTCCAGAACAGGGGGGATTTCAACATAGTCTTCTCCTTTGCAATGGCAGCAGGATACGAAGGCTATGTGGGAAGAATTTGAAGCTATGTGAAGTGACGGTGAAGTCGAAGCGAGGCCAGCACGCCACCTTCCTGCACGTTGCGCAGCGTGACTTCGCCGTTAAACAAACGGGCGACCTCACTGACAAACGCCAACCCCAGACCGCTGCTTTTTTGCCCATTTGCACGCGGCAAAGAGTAAAAGCGTTCAAAAATACGTGACAGCGCGTAGTAAGGAATACCACTACCGGTATCCAGCACCTTAAGCGTGACGTGTTCATGATCCACTTCGGCGCTTAGCGTGATGCAACCGCTCTCGGGAGTAAAATCGATGGCGTTATCCAGTAAATTCCCCAGCGCCTGCTCCAGTAACGCCGGTTCAGCAGCAACGTTAACCTCAGTAGGCATAACATGCAAAGTGATGTTTTTTTCTGCCAACTGCACGGTGCGCGCTTCGCTGACGCGGCGAAATAATGCCGCCACATCAACAGCAGTCAGAACGACTTCCTGACGATTCTCCAGTCTTGCCTGGCGTAGTAACGTTTCCACCAGCGCCTGCATTCGCGCATTTTGCGTCAGAATGTTGTCAGTAAAACGAGCTACCACTTCCGGCGGCGGACCTTCGCGTAAAATTTCCGCCGCGCCACGAATCGCCGCCAGTGGGCTTTTTAGCTCATGGGTTAACGCATAAACATACTGCTCAATATAGTTTTTCCCTTCCAGCTTCACGCGCATACTTTCCAGCGCCTGCGCAAGCTTACGCAACTCGCTACTGCCGAGTTCAGGAAGAGGAACGGGCTTATTGTCAGTGACGGAATCGGCATAGCGAGTGAGCCGGGCAATGGAGCGGTTGATCCACCAAACCATGCCTGCGCCAATCACCAGTGCAATCCCCAGCAAAATGGCGCTGGCCCATAAAATTCGCCGCTCGCTGCGCTTAATGACCGGAGCCATCGCCGCGTTCGGTTTGCCTACGCTCAAAACGCCAATAAGCCGCGAGCCGTCCATAATCGGCGCGGCAACATACATCACCGAACTTTCGGGATCGGCAGGATTTTGCAACGTGCTGCGCGCACCATACTGACCACGCAACGTTAGCCAGACGTCATTCCAGCGCGAATAATCCTGTCCAACGGCTTTATTTGCCGAATCGAACAATACTTTGCCCTGCGCATCGGTCATATAGACATGATATTCATTGCGCACTTTGTTAATGCCACCGATATTGGCGCGAAACGGGCGATATTGTAGCTGATTAAACGCCTGCGCCAGTTGCCCATGCGTTGGGTCCCCAGAGAGCAAATCGGGACGCGCCAGCTCCGCCAGCAACGTTGCGGTATCGATTAACGTCCCCTCCGTTGCTCTTCGCACGCCCGGTTTAACTTCTTTGACAAAAATAGCCAGTACGAACCAGGCCGCCACCGCCACCAGTAAAAAATAGCCCAGCAGCAACCGCATGCCGATACGCATTACAGGCCCCTCAGGCTATATCCCATGCCGCGATGAGTATTAATCGGAGAAAGATCGGGGTTGATGGCGCGCAGCTTGGCACGCAACGTTTTAATGTGGGTATCGACGGTGCGATCGTAGGTGTCCTGCGCATCTTCCCACACGCTATCCATTAGTTGCTGGCGGGACCAGACGCGGCCTGGCGACTTGAGTAACGTCTTCAGCAATAAAAACTCATACCGCGTCAGCGTTAATGGCGTGTCAAACCAGCTGATCTGCGCCGCGGGTTCATTCAATTCAAAATGACCAATACGGATGACGGGAGACGGCGACGAGAACTTCTTCACCCGACGCAGTAAGGTGCGCACCCTGGCGCACACTTCGCGGGGTGAAAACGGTTTAGCCACATAGTCGTCAGCGCCAATTTCCAGCCCAAGCAGGCGATCGACCTCTTCACTTCGGGCCGTCAGGAACAGTACAGGTAACGCCGGATGGAGCGCCAGTAACTGGCGGCACAATTCAAAGCCGCTGATATCAGGCAAACCAACATCGAGAATCATGACGTCGGGAACCTGCTGGCGAGCTTTATCCAGCACCGGCAAGCCTCGCTCAAAGACCTCGACGGCAAAACCTTCCTGCTGCAACATGTAGACCAGCGTGTCGGCTATCCCTTGCTCATCTTCCACTAACCAGACCGTTTCCCGTTGCATAAATCGCCTCTGTTATTGCCGCCACGGCATGACAGGAACCGCGCTAATCGCGTTTTTCGGCGAACCTTCTACAACTTTGTCGGAGTAAGCCAGATAAGCGAGCGCGTTGCGTTTGGCGTCATAAAAGCGCACGACCTGTAACGACTTAAAGACCAGGGACGTGCGTTTTTTGAATACTACCTCGCCCTGAGCTTTGCCGTTTTTAATACGATCCGACAGTTCAATCGGCCCGACTTGCTGACAAGAAATAGCCGCATCGGAGGTATCTTCCGCCAGACCCAATCCCCCTTTAATACCACCTGTTTTCGCCCGGCTCACATAACAGGTGACATTTTTCACATCGGGATCGTCAAAGGCTTCCACAACAATTTTGTGATCCGGGCCGATCATTTTAAATACGGTGTCGACCGAACCAATCTCTTCTGCATGAGCCAATGGCCCCAGCATTATCAGGCTTAAAGACAGGATCAAATGCTTGTATTTCATATTGTTACCATTTTTATCTATTACACGAGCAATTAGTTCGTCACGGTAAATAACATATTGATTAAGAACAAAATCTCAATACTTTTATTTCCGTCAAGACCTAAAACATACTCTACTAAGAAAAAAACACTGAATGCTAAAACAGCAAAAAATGCTATTATCCAATTACCTGATGTCAGGTGCTCGTTGTTGAAAGGATGAGGATATTTTATGGATCAGGCCGGCATTATTCGCGACCTTTTAATCTGGCTGGAAGGTCATCTGGATCAGCCCCTGTCGCTCGACAATGTAGCGGCGAAAGCAGGTTATTCCAAGTGGCACTTACAGAGAATGTTTAAAGATGTCACTGGCCATGCTATTGGCGCGTATATTCGTGCTCGTCGTTTGTCGAAATCGGCGGTCGCACTACGCCTGACTGCGCGTCCGATTCTGGACATCGCGCTGCAATACCGCTTCGACTCTCAACAGACATTTACCCGCGCATTCAAGAAGCAGTTTGCCCAGACTCCTGCACTTTACCGCCGTTCTCCTGAATGGAGCGCCTTTGGTATTCGCCCGCCGCTGCGTCTGGGTGAATTCACCATGCCAGAGCATAAATTTGTCACCCTGGAAGATACGCCGCTGATTGGTGTTACCCAGAGCTACTCCTGTTCGCTGGAGCAAATCTCTGATTTCCGCCATGAAATGCGTTATCAGTTCTGGCACGATTTTCTCGGCAACGCGCCGACCATTCCGCCAGTGCTCTACGGCCTGAATGAAACGCGTCCGAGTCAGGATAAAGACGACGAACAAGAGGTATTCTATACCACCGCGTTAGCCCAGGATCAGGCAGATGGCTATGTACTGACGGGGCATCCGGTGATGCTGCAGGGCGGCGAATATGTGATGTTTACCTATGAAGGTCTGGGAACCGGCGTGCAGGAGTTTATCCTGACGGTATACGGAACGTGCATGCCAATGCTCAACCTGACGCGCCGTAAAGGTCAGGATATTGAGCGATACTACCCGGCAGAAGACGCCAAAGCGGGAGATCGCCCAATTAATCTGCGCTGTGAACTGCTGATTCCGATCCGTCGTTAACGCTGCAGCTCATCTAATGCAGGGGCGTCCAGATGCGAGATGTCCCCTGCGGTTTCAACGACCCAGCCAGACGCCAGCCACAGGCTTTCCTGATAATCCACGCGCGAAATAGAACAGTTACGCAGACGTAAGCGGCGCTCTGCCCATGCTGGTAATCCGAGAATCGTACTCACCAGGCATCCCAGTGCAATACCATGACTCACCAGCAGCGGTCGGCTTCCCTGCGGTAAGTCCCGGCAAGATTCCAGTGCCGCATTGACGCGATCGCTGAGCTCCTGCATTGACTCGCCTTCAGGAATACGCCCGTCAACGGTGCCATTGACCAGCTGCCGACGCCAGTTCTCTTCTTCTTCGGTCAGAGAATCGATATGTCTTTTTTCCAGCACACCCATGTTTAATTCACGCAGGCGAGAATCAAAGATGATGTCACAGCCGCAGGCCTGGGCGATGATTTCCGCCGTACGCCGGGTGCGCCCTAAATCGCTACTGATGATATGCGTAATGCCAAGCTCTTTGGCACGCGTCGCCACCTGCATCGCCTGTTGCTCACCTTTGGCGGTCAGCGGGCTGTCAGACTGGCCCTGAATACGTCGCTCGGCGTTCCACTGCGTTTCACCGTGGCGGACTAGGTATACCTGTAACATGCTTTTTTTCCGTATACTGCTGTAACGTTAATTTTCTGAGTAATGCTGATTATGCACCAAGTTGTCTGTGCGACCACCAATCCCGCTAAAATTCAGGCCATTCTGCAGGCATTTCACGAGATCTTCGGCGAAGGATCCTGCCATATTGCATCCGTTGCCGTCGAGAGCGGTGTACCGGAACAGCCCTTTGGCAGTGAGGAAACGCGCGCTGGCGCACGAAATCGGGTAGCAAATGCCCGCCGTTTACTTCCAGAGGCTGATTTTTGGGTGGCGATTGAAGCTGGCATTGATGGCGACAGCACTTTCAGTTGGGTGGTGATTGAAAACGCCAGCCAGCGCGGCGAGGCGCGTTCGGCTACTTTGCCGTTGCCTGCGGTGATTCTGGAAAAAGTGCGTGAAGGTGAAGCGCTTGGTCCCGTGATGTCGCGTTATACCGGTATTGATGAGATTGGTCGTAAGGAAGGGGCGATCGGCGTGTTTACCGCCGGGAAACTCACCCGCGCCAGCGTCTATCACCAGGCGGTGATCCTGGCGCTGAGTCCGTTTCATAATGCCGTGTATTAAGCGCCTGATGCGACGCTGCCGCGTCTTATCATGCCTACCAAACATATTGAAATTACGGGTATTTGTAGGACGAATAAGGCGTTCACGCCGCATCCGGCATTCGGTGCACGATGCCTGATGCGCCACGTCTTATCAGGCCTACAAAATCAATCGCTTTTCAGCAACACCTCTTCCAGCCACTGGCGCAGCTCAACGGGCGCGGCTTTCAGGCTGTTAGATCCACGCGTAATCGTCGCGATGCCCGCGCCGAGTTCATTTTTTAACTCACGCTGGCTCATTTCGCCGCGCAACAGCTCTTCGACAATACGCACGCGAGTCCCCAACGCTTCGCGCTCATCTGGCGTCAGCATCAGGTTTAACAACGGTAAATGGAGATCGTTTTGGTAGGCATTCTTAAGCAGGTCGACAAAACGTAACCACTCCTGGTGACGCTGTTCTGCCATCGCTGCTGAATAGGGTGATTGTTGGGCCATAATATGTCGCCATTGTTAGCGGGGGAAGCAAAATGCCTCCCCCGGTTGTACTCGCTAAAGAGTACGATAGCATATCATAAACGTGCGGATCAGTAACGACGTCCCCATTCCGTGGCGCTCATCAACGTCGGTTTATCCCCCATGAAATAGCGGTAGTAAGCGTCATAAGCCAGCACGTTCTTCACATAACCGCGCGTCTCGGAGAATGGAATACTCTCGACAAATGCCACTGCGTCGATACGCCCGGCGCTGTTGCCAAGCCAGGTTCGCACCCGCCCTGGTCCGGCGTTATAAGCTGCTGAGGAGAAAATACGATTATTGCCAAATTGCTGATAAACATATTGCAGGTAACTGGTGCCAATGTTGATATTCGTTTCCGGATCCAGCAATTGCCCAGGGCTGCTATAACCAGGAATAGAGAACATCTTCACCGTATGGGTCGCCGTGCCCGGCATAATCTGCATCAGGCCGCTGGCCCCTACCGGTGATTTCACTTTCGGATTCCAGGCGCTCTCCTGACGGGCAATCGCCATCGCATAGCTTTGCGGGATCTCCTTCCCACTGGTGTAACGTTTGAAAAGATCGTTGTAAGCCAGCGGGAATCGCTCTTCCAGATGATCCCAAAGCTTCCCGGCGATCGTTGCCTGAACGCTAAGATCCCACCATTGGTTGTTGAAAGCATACCGCGCCAGTTGAGCTTGCTCTGTTTTTGACTTGCTCTTCACCAGATTGGCCCACTCGCTACGCGCGGTATTATCGAGATTCCAGTACATCAACTCGCGCACGCGCGCCATCTCCGGCCCCTCAGTCAGGGTGCTGTCAACGTTCTGCGGCGCTTTATCAATCTTCAGCTCATACTCTTCGCCGATGCGTTGCGCTGCAACCATCGGGTAGAAACCACGCTGTTGCATGAGTTGATGCAAAATCTCTTTTGCTTCAGCTTCACGTCCGCGTTCCAGCAATAAATCCGCTTGCCAGTAACGCCATTCATCTTTCTCTTTCGCCTCCATCGGCAAACGCGCCAGCCAGGTATTCAGGCCGCGACGATCGCCAGTGCCAAGCGCCATTCGCACACGGCGTTCAATAAGCGAAGTAGATTGCGAGCGCATAATGGCGTCATCGCGCCATTTCGCCTGCTCGTCGGTGACATCGTTGCCCATCAAACGCCAGGCGACGATATCGCGCAGCTCCTGAATCTGATCTTCATTAAGCTGCTGCGCCTGGGCAAGCGATGGGATCATCAGCCGTGCATTTTCAGCATCCTGCCGCGCCACACTGGCAAACGCCACCGCCGCCATTTGACGGGTAAAATCGGTCGCTCCGGTTGTACGCGCGAAGGTCAGTACCGTATTAGGGTTGTTCGCCAGTGAAATGATTGCCGAGGCGATAGTCTGGTAATCGGCAGGCATCTGCCCTGCCAGCACTGTTACCAGGCCAGTGTTACCCGCTTTCATCGCCAGACGGATACGCTCTAAATACGCCAGCGGATCTTGTTTACCTGACGCACGCCAGACGCTAAATAACTTGTCACAGGCGTTAGGCTGGCTCTTGCCGGTTAGCCACAGCTCTTTCGCCCCTTGCCAGGCTTCTTCACTCTGCCCGGTGTTCCATTTCGCATAGTAGTAATTACATTGCGCTTCGGTAGTTCCGGGCTTTTCCGGGCTAAAGGCTAACAAGCCACGCCAGTCTTCACGCCGCGCCAGTTCATTGACGAAACGAGATTGCAGCGTGCGAGCGGGAGGAAGCGTGGGGTTAGCGCGAACAAAGTTAGTGACCGTCACCGCCGGTTGATTCATCAGGTCATCGGTGATCTGGCGGTATTCCAGGTAGGGATAAAGCGGATAATCCTTCAGTCCAGGCATCATTTGTTCGACCACATCCATTTGTCGATTATCCCAGGCCTGCTTGATTTGCGCGTAACGACTACGCTGCTCATCCAGTGAGTCGGCTCGCGCCACGCTGCTGACCGTCAGCAGACAGACACCGGCAGCCAACAGCCGCCAGGTAACTTGTTTGGCTTTTTCCACAAGCGCATCCTCTAAGTGTAAATACATCAATGCAGCGTCATGCCGCGTAATAGATTTATGCTAACCAGTCATTGCCGTTTACGCCACGTTACGGACACTTTTTTACTTTTACTGCGAAGGTGATCGACCAACTGGGATTAGGCGGGGAAAAAGGCTACACTTCGCCTTTGAAAACTCATCATCACGATAAACATAGAGGCGAAGTCCAACGTGGCTCAATTCGTTTATACCATGCATCGTGTCGGCAAAGTTGTTCCGCCGAAACGTCATATTTTGAAAAACATCTCTCTGAGTTTCTTCCCTGGGGCAAAAATTGGTGTCCTGGGTCTGAACGGCGCGGGTAAGTCTACCCTGCTGCGCATTATGGCGGGCATTGATAAAGACATCGAAGGTGAAGCGCGTCCGCAGCCAGACATCAAGATTGGTTACCTGCCGCAGGAACCGCAGCTGAACCCGGAACACACCGTGCGTGAGTCCATTGAAGAAGCGGTTTCTGAAGTGGTTAACGCCCTGAAACGCCTGGATGAAGTGTATGCGCTGTACGCCGATCCGGATGCCGATTTTGACAAGCTGGCCGCTGAACAAGGCCGTCTGGAAGAGATCATTCAGGCTCACGACGGTCATAACCTGAACGTACAGCTGGAGCGTGCGGCGGATGCGCTGCGTCTGCCAGATTGGGACGCGAAAATCGCTAACCTCTCCGGTGGTGAGCGTCGTCGCGTGGCGTTGTGCCGCCTGCTTCTGGAAAAACCAGACATGCTGCTGCTCGACGAACCGACCAACCACCTGGATGCCGAATCCGTGGCCTGGCTGGAACGCTTCCTGCACGACTTCGAGGGCACCGTGGTGGCGATTACCCACGACCGTTACTTCCTCGATAACGTTGCAGGCTGGATCCTCGAACTTGACCGCGGTGAAGGTATTCCGTGGGAAGGCAACTACTCCTCCTGGCTGGAGCAGAAAGATCAGCGCCTGGCGCAGGAAGCTTCACAAGAAGCGGCGCGTCGTAAGTCGATCGAGAAAGAGCTGGAGTGGGTACGTCAGGGAACTAAAGGCCGCCAGTCGAAAGGTAAAGCACGTCTGGCACGCTTTGAAGAGCTGAACAGCACCGAATACCAGAAACGTAACGAAACCAACGAACTGTTTATTCCACCTGGACCGCGTCTGGGCGATAAAGTGCTGGAAGTCAGCAACCTGCGTAAATCCTACGGCGATCGCCTGCTGATTGATGACCTGAGCTTCTCGATCCCGAAAGGGGCGATCGTCGGGATCATCGGTCCGAACGGCGCGGGTAAATCGACCCTGTTCCGTATGATCTCCGGTCAGGAACAGCCGGACAGCGGCACCATCACTTTGGGTGAAACGGTGAAACTGGCATCGGTTGATCAGTTCCGTGACTCAATGGATAACAGCAAAACCGTTTGGGAAGAAGTTTCCGGCGGGCTGGATATCATGAAGATTGGCAACACCGAGATGCCAAGTCGCGCCTACGTTGGCCGCTTTAACTTTAAAGGGGTTGATCAGGGTAAACGCGTTGGTGAACTCTCCGGTGGTGAGCGCGGTCGTCTGCATCTGGCGAAGCTGCTGCAGGTTGGCGGCAACATGCTGCTGCTCGACGAACCAACCAACGACCTGGATATCGAAACCCTGCGCGCGCTGGAAAACGCCCTGCTGGAGTTCCCGGGCTGTGCGATGGTTATCTCGCACGACCGTTGGTTCCTCGACCGTATCGCCACGCACATCCTGGACTACCAGGATGAAGGTAAAGTTGAGTTCTTCGAAGGTAACTTTACCGAGTACGAAGAGTACAAGAAACGCACGCTGGGCGCAGACGCGCTGGAGCCGAAGCGTATCAAGTACAAGCGTATTGCGAAGTAATGCGTAAAATGCCGGATGCGGCGCGAACGCCTTATCCGGCCTACAAAACCAGCAATTTCAATACGTTGTAAAACTGTAGGCCTGATAAGACGCGGTAAGCGTCGCATCAGGCATTGAGCACCGAATGCCGGATGCGGCGTGAACACCTTTTCCGGTCTACAACAGCCTTAGCATCCTCAATTTCGTGGCGGGTCACCCGTGCAGGTTTTTTCAAACTTTGTTTAATCTCGACAGTCTCTTCCAGAGAGGTTTTCAACTCATCAAAAAAACTCATTTTATACCTCGCCTTTGAGCAGTTTCGTCACGGTTATCTCTGCTCCCCCATCATCTCCCGCACCAGCTCCACGCAGCGCAGGAAACGGCTGTCGTAATCTTCCTCTTCAACCCGCACAAATTCGATATTGTTCTCTTCCAGCATCTCCACCAGCAAGTTCTGGAACTCTTTGCGATCCACCGAACTGCCGAGGCTGCGTAAACCATCCGCCACCCACGGCGTGTTGTTCTCCAGCAGGATCACCAGATCGAAACGGTATTCATCAATTAACGCCTGCACGAACGGATGCTCACGCCCTTCGTACTTTTTGCAGAACGCCTGGGTAGTGACAAAATCAGTGTCAATAAACGCCACTTTATTAGCATATTTCACTGCAAAATCAATGTATTGAGCGTGGCCCAGCGCGATTTTATCGTAGTCGGAATACTGCAATGCGATCTCATCACCGCCGAGGTGTGAAAAGACATAATCGCGACCATATTCCCACGCACTGGTGGTATTGAAGATATTGGCAAGTTTGTTTACCAGGGTGGATTTACCGCTCGACTCGCCGCCAAGGATCGCCACGGTACGCACAAAGAACGGCTTCACTTCCGTAGGAATATATTCCCAGTAGCGGAACGGGTTTTCGCGGATCTGTGCACCGCTGATACTCATAAAGGTACGTTTCGGATCTACCAGCACCGTTTCGATCCCCAGATGTTCCATATACTGTGGCGCATCGGCTTCTTCCGAGGTGTAGATCAGGTCCGGCTGAATCCCCTTTTCAGCCATAAACTTTTTGATGCCGTTGCTCCACACATCCCAGCCGTGCGGATACGGCTCCATGCCCTCTTCGTTGAAAGCATGAATGCGAATATTTTTCTGATATTTAAAAGTTTGCAATAACCAGCGCAGACGATCCGGCACGGTCGGCTGCTGCGACATGGCACTGTCTTCGAACAACGCGCGGTCACGGGTATCGTCAAAACCCATAATGATATGCAGCTCGTCAACCTGGCTACAGGCGCGCTGGATAAGGTAGATATGTCCGGTATGCAGTGGGTAGAACTTACCGAATACGACACCGATCGTTTTCTTCTGCCGGGGAAACTCAAGCCCCAAAAAACGGTGCAACGCCTCCAGCTTTTGCGCGCTGGGGCTTTTGATTTTGGCATTCAGTAACTGGCTTAAATACCCTTTGGTCATACCGCTGGCATCAGCTACCTGCTGTAGCGTGCAGCCCTGTTGCTTGATGGCAGTTTTCAGGTAATCAAATGACGACATATCTCCCTCCGTATTTCTCATTATAAGTCGTCGAACACGCTAAGCGCGTCGGAGAGTTTTTTAACGCCAAAAATCTGCATCCCTTCCGGCGCTTTTTTCGGTACGTTAGCCGCCGGAACAATCGCCCGGCGAAAACCGTGTTTCGCCGCTTCAGAGATTCGTTCCTGACCGCTGGGCACCGGGCGGATCTCCCCTGCCAGCCCGACTTCACCAAACACCACCAGATCCTGCGGTAGCGGTCTGTCACGCAGGCTGGAAACCATCGCCAGCAGTAACGCTAAGTCGGCGCTGGTTTCGGTTACCTTCACGCCGCCGACCACGTTCACAAACACATCCTGATCGGCCATTTGCAGACCACCGTGACGGTGCAAGACAGCCAGCAGGATTGCCAGACGGTTTTGTTCCAGCCCCACTGCCACGCGGCGCGGATTCGCCATCATCGAGTGATCGACCAGCGCCTGAATCTCCACCAGCAACGGACGCGTTCCTTCCCACACCACCATCACGGAGCTGCCGGAGGTCACTTCATCGCCACGGCTTAAAAAGATTGCCGAAGGATTGCTGACTTCACGCAGCCCCTGTTCGGTCATCGCGAATACGCCCAGCTCATTCACCGCGCCGAAGCGGTTTTTATGGCTGCGTAAGGTGCGAAAACGGGAGTCGGCATCGCCATCCAAAAGCACCGAACAGTCGATACAGTGTTCCAGCACTTTCGGGCCAGCCAGCGAACCATCTTTGGTTACGTGCCCCACCATGACAATCGCCACACCGCGCGTTTTGGCGAAGCGTGTCAAATAAGCCGCCGTTTCACGCACCTGCGCCACGCTACCAGGCGATGACTGTACATCCGCCATATGCATCACCTGGATCGAGTCAATTACCATCAGCTTCGGTTGCTCTTCTTCGGCAATCAGGCAGATCTGTTCGATGCTGGTTTCCGACAACATATTGAGATTGTCAGTCGGCAGGCCAAGGCGATGAGCGCGCATTGCCACCTGTTGCAGCGACTCTTCGCCGGTGACATACAGCGTTTTCATCTGCTGGGCCAGTTTGCACAGCGTTTGCAGTAGCAGCGTGGATTTCCCCGCACCAGGGTTACCGCCAATCAGAATGGCACTTCCCGGCACCACGCCGCCGCCTAGTACGCGGTCGAACTCTTTAAATCCGGTGGAAAAACGCGGCAGCTCTTCAAGGCTGATATCGGAGAGTTTCTGGACTTTTGCCACCCCGGCGCTACCGGCATAGCCGCTGAGACGCTCGTTACGCGCCACCGTTGGCGACGCAGCAAGACGCACCTCGGTGATGGTGTTCCAGGCATGACAGGCACTGCACTGCCCCTGCCAGCGCGGATAATCGGCCCCGCATTCATTACAAACAAAGGCGCGTTTTGGAGCTTTTGCCACGGTGTACCTCGTTAATGCTGTGCCGCCCGCAGGATGGCGGGCGAGCAATTACTTCTGATTCAGGCTACCTGAGAGGATGCAGAATACCCCCATCAGGTCAGCGTGACGGATGGTGACTTCCGCCTTTTCATTCACTTTTGGCTTGGCATGGTAGGCAATCCCCAGCCCTGCCGCTTTGATCATCGGCAGGTCATTGGCTCCATCGCCAATCGCCACGGTCTGCGCCAGCGGGATTTCATACTCCTGCGCGAGGCGAGTCAGAGTTTTCGCTTTGTACTGCGCGTCTACGATGTCGCCGATCACATTGCCGGTAAATTTACCGTCCATGATCTCCAGTTCATTGGCTACCACGGCTGTCAGGCGCAGCTTGTCGCGCAGGTATTCAGCAAAGAAAGTAAAGCCGCCGGAGGCAATCGCCACTTTCCAGCCCAGCGTTTCCAGCTTGAGCACCAGTTGCGTTAAGCCTGGCATCAGCGGCAGATTTTCACGCACCTGTTGCAGAATATTGGCGTCAGCGCCTTTCAGCGTCGCCACGCGGCTGCGCAGGCTGGCGGTAAAATCGAGTTCGCCGCGCATCGCCCGTTCGGTTACCTCCGCCACCATCTCGCCCGTTCCGGCCAGTTTGGCAATTTCATCAATACATTCAATCTGGATGGCGGTGGAATCCATGTCCATCACCAGCAAACCCGGCGTGCGCAGGTGCGGGATTTTCCCCAGCGGGGCGACATCCAGCTGCGCTTCGTGGGCCAGGCGTGTAGCCCGTGCGGTGAGTGAACCTGCCAGACGAATCACCTGATAATCTTCCACGCACCAGGCGGCAACAATCACCATCGCCGCACCCAGTTTGCTCTGGTATTGGGTCAGACGCTGTTTATCCAGCCCACGACCATACAGCAGCCAGCCGCTACGACCTGCGTGGTAATCCAGTGGCATCACTTCATCACCACTTAATGAAAGAGGCAGACCCGGCCATAAAGAGACATCTTCAGGCAGGTCGCACCAGGTAATGTTAGGCATTAAGGCTCCTGTAAAATCGTTCGAAGCAGGGAAAATAACGCATGAGGCTACCTTGTATCCATTGCTTCTGGCAACATTAAGTCTCAAATTTTCAAAGGGTGGAAGATGGCTCGCACAAAACTGAAATTCCGGCTACATCGGGCAGTGATTGTCCTGTTCTGTCTTGCCTTGTTAGTGGCACTGATGCAGGGGGCGTCATGGTTTAGTCAAAACCACCAGCGACAGCGTAATCCACAGCTGGAAGAACTGGCCCGCACCCTGGCGCGGCAGGTGACGCTGAACGTTGCACCACTGATGCGTACCGACTCACCGGATGAAAAACGCATTCAGGCGATCCTCGATCAGTTAACGGATGAAAGCCGCATTCTCGACGCGGGCGTGTATGACGAACAAGGCGATCTTATCGCCCGTTCTGGCGAAAGCGTCGACGTGCGTGACCGGCTGGCGCTCGACGGGAAAAAGGCGGGCGGCTATTTTAACCAGCAGATTGTCGAACCAATTGCCGGGAAAAACGGACCGCTCGGTTATCTGCGCCTGACACTCGACACCCATACGCTCGCCACCGAAGCCCAACAGGTGGATAACACCACTAACATTTTACGCCTGATGTTGCTGCTCTCACTGGCAATCGGCGTAGTGCTGACCCGCACGCTGCTACAGGGTAAACGCACCCGCTGGCAGCAATCGCCCTTCCTGTTAACCGCCAGCAAACCGGTGCCGGAAGAGGAAGAAAGCGAGAAAAAAGAGTGACCCATTACTACAAGAAAGGAAATCGTTATGTCCACATTACGCCTGCTCATCTCTGACTCTTACGACCCGTGGTTTAACCTGGCGGTGGAAGAGTGTATTTTTCGCCAGATGCCCGCCACGCAGCGCGTTCTGTTTCTCTGGCGCAATGCCGACACCGTGGTGATTGGTCGCGCGCAGAACCCGTGGAAAGAGTGTAATACCCGGCGGATGGAAGAAGATAACGTCCGCCTGGCGCGGCGCAGTAGCGGTGGCGGCGCGGTGTTCCACGATCTCGGCAATACCTGTTTTACCTTTATGGCTGGCAAGCCGGAGTACGATAAAACCATCTCCACGTCGATTGTGCTCAATGCGTTGAACGCGCTTGGCGTCAGCGCCGAAGCGTCTGGACGTAACGATCTGGTGGTGAAAACCGCCGAAGGCGACCGCAAAGTCTCAGGCTCAGCCTATCGCGAAACCAAAGATCGCGGCTTCCACCACGGCACCTTGCTGCTCAATGCCGACCTCAGCCGCCTGGCAAACTATCTCAATCCGGATAAAAAGAAACTGGCGGCGAAAGGCATTACTTCAGTGCGTTCCCGCGTGACCAACCTCACCGAGCTGTTGCCGGGGATCACCCATGAGCAGGTTTGCGAGGCCATAACCGAGGCCTTTTTCGCCCATTATGGCGAGCGCGTGGAAGCGGAAATCATCTCCCCGGACAAAACGCCAGACTTGCCAAACTTCGCCGAAACCTTTGCCCGCCAGAGTAGCTGGGAGTGGAACTTCGGTCAGGCTCCGGCATTCTCGCATCTGCTGGATGAACGCTTTAGCTGGGGCGGCGTGGAACTGCATTTCGACGTTGAAAAAGGCCATATCACCCGCGCCCAGGTGTTTACCGACAGCCTCAACCCCGCGCCGCTGGAAGCCCTCGCCGGACGACTGCAAGGCTGCCTGTACCGCGCAGATATGCTGCAACAGGAGTGCGAAGCGCTGTTGGTCGACTTCCCGGAACAGGAAAAAGAGCTACGGGAGTTATCGGCGTGGATGGCGGGGGCGGTGCGGTAACTCGCTGATTAAAATACCAAAGGAAGGGAATATGATCGTTCTGGAAAACCAGGAGCGGGAGATTATCAACTTAATGTTCAGCCAGCATATTTCCTGGCTAGCCGCTGTGCGTATCAGGCATAAATTATCGCTTGCTGAAGTAAGTAAAATGTTAGGTATCTCGATTAATTCTCTAAAACAGATCGAAAAGACGGAACGGCTTAGTTCAAACATCAAAAGCAAAATGGCAGAAATTTATGGTTGTCCACCAGAGTTGCTGATATGCCCTTCCTGGATGACGGCTGAACATAAATGAATAGATTCGTGAATAGATACTTGAATGTATTTTATTTTCTATCCATATGAAAAATAATAGTAAATCTATAAATCAGTTGCTATTGATGAATAGATACTAAAAAGCCGGAGCAGTCTCCCGCTCCGGCTTAACACAACAATCGCCTTTCAGCGAAACACAATTACTCTTTATCGCCCAGCAGAACGGATTCCAGTGCGATTTTGATCATGTCGTTGAAGGTGGTCTGACGCTCAGCGGCAGTGGTCTGCTCGTGAGTGCGGATGTGGTCAGACACGGTACAGATGGTCAGGGCTTTCGCGCCAAATTCTGCAGCGACGCCGTAGATACCAGCCGCTTCCATTTCCACGCCGAGGATGCCGTATTTTTCCATCACGTCGAACATTTCGCCGTCCGGAGAGTAGAACAGGTCAGCGGAGAACAGGTTACCAACGCGAGCATCAATGCCCAGTGCTTTAGCCGCGTCTACCGCGTTACGCACCATGTCAAAGTCAGCGATAGCGGCAAAGTCATGATCTTTAAAACGGATGCGGTTAACTTTGGAATCGGTGCAGGCACCCATACCGATAACGACGTCGCGCAGTTTTACGTGCGGCAGAACTGCGCCACAGGAACCCACGCGGATAATTTTCTTCACGCCGAAATCGGTGATCAGTTCTTTGGTGTAGATGGAGCAGGACGGGATACCCATACCGTGACCCATTACGGAAATTTTGCGGCCTTTGTAAGTACCGGTGAAGCCCAGCATACCGCGAACGTTGTTCACTTCACGGGCATCTTCAAGGAAAGTTTCAGCAATATACTTCGCACGCAGCGGGTCGCCTGGCATCAAAACTACGTCAGCGAAATCGCCCATTTCTGCATTAATGTGTGGGGTAGCCATTGTTTTATCCTTATCAACATGTTTTCACCCTCTCCCTGTGGGAGAGGGCCGGGGTGAGGGCATCAAGCCGCACCCATTATCAGAACATGGCTTTGCCATATTCCATATCAGAAGTACCAAAATATTTTGCCAGAGTCTGGCCGATATCCGCGAAGGTTTCACGGTGACCCAGTGAGCCCGGTTTTACTTTCGGGCCGTAAACCAGTACCGGAATGTGTTCACGCGTGTGGTCAGTACCGGTCCAGGTCGGATCGCAACCGTGGTCAGCGGTGAGGATCAGGATGTCGTCATCGCGCAGCAGAGACATCAGCTCCGGCAGACGGCGGTCGAACAGTTCCAGACCCGCAGCATAACCGGCGACGTCGCGACGGTGGCCCCAGGAAGAGTCGAAGTCAACGAAGTTGGTGAAGACGATGGTGTTATCACCCGCTTCTTTCATCTCTTTGATGGTGGCGTCAAACAGCGCGTCCAGGCCCGTCGCTTTCACTTTTTTGGTGATACCGCAGTTGGCGTAGATGTCTGCAATTTTACCGACAGAAACCACCTGGCCGTGTTTTTCATCAACCAGTTTCTGCAGCACGGTCGGTGCTGGCGGCTCAACAGCCAGGTCGTGACGGTTACCGGTACGCTGGAAGTTACCGGCTTTGTCACCGATAAACGGACGAGCGATAACACGACCGATGTTGTAGCCGCCGTTGGTCAGCTCTTCACGGGCGATTTCGCACAGTTCGTAGAGTTTATCCAGACCGAAAGTTTCTTCATGGCAGGCAATCTGGAACACAGAGTCAGCGGAGGTATAGAAAATCGGCTTGCCGGTTTTCATGTGCTCTTCGCCCAGTTGATCCAGAATGACCGTACCGGAAGAGTGGCAGTTACCGAGGTAACCCGGCAGATTAGCGCGTTCGACCAGTTTATCCAGCAGCTCTTGCGGGAAGCTGTTTTCGTGATCGGAGAAGTATCCCCACTCAAACAGAACCGGGACACCGGCGATTTCCCAGTGACCAGACGGGGTATCTTTACCGGATGACATTTCGTGCGCCCATGCGTACGCGCCGATAACTTCAGCGTTGCCGTCCATTCCCGCCGGAATGAAACCGGTAGAACCTTCGTGTGCTTTCGCCAGCCCCAGACGGGTCAGATTTGGCAGATTGAGCGGGCCTTTACGACCGTTATCAGCTTCGCCTTTGGCACAAGCTTCTGCGATATGACCCAGGGTGTCAGCCCCGACGTCACCAAAGCGTTCTGCATCTTCTGTAGCGCCGATGCCGAATGAGTCCAGCACCATAATAAATGCACGTTTCATATGTTCTCCGTACTCAGTGCTTCAAATTTAAATGATCAGATCAGTATACCGTTATTCACTGATACGACGATAGACAGTTGGTGTGCTTTCCGGTGCTTTATCGGCAAGTTTAATTGCCGCTTTCACCGCTTTCGCCGCTTCCTGCCAGCTGTTTTCGTCTTTCGCGTGGATAACCGCCAGCGGACGCTGACCGTCTACCTGGTCGCCCAGACGCGCCATATCAGTGAAGCCGACGCTGTAATCAATGGTGTCAGATGCCTGACGGCGACCGCCGCCCATTGCAACCACTGCCATCCCCAGCGCGCGGGTATCCATTTCACTGACAAAACCTTCGGTATCAGCATAGACTGCTTTCGTCAGCATCGCTGTCGGCAGATACTTCGCGTAGTTCTCAACGAAGTCAGTCGGGCCTTTTTGTGCCGCTACCATACGACCAAAGACTTCTGCCGCTTTACCGTTGTCCAGCACCGCCTGCAATTTCGCGCGCGCTTCGGCGTCATCTTTCGCCAGTTTGCCGGAGATCAGCATCTCCACGCACAGCGCCATCGTGACATCAAACAGACGCGGGTTACGATATTCACCCGTCAGGAACTGCACCGCTTCACGAACTTCAACCGCGTTACCTGCACTGGAGGCCAGCACCTGATTCATATCGGTGAGCAGCGCGGTGGTGCGCACGCCAGCGCCGTTAGCCACGCCAACAATCGCTTCGGCAAGGGCTTCAGAGAGTTCGTAGGTCGGCATAAACGCGCCGCTACCCACTTTCACGTCCATCACCAGCGCGTCCAGACCTTCCGCCAGTTTCTTCGCCAGGATCGAGGCAGTGATCAGCGGGATGGAGTCCACGGTTGCGGTAATATCACGGGTCGCGTAGAAACGTTTATCAGCCGGAGCCAGTGAACTGGTCTGACCGATAATCGCCACGCCGACGTCTTTAATAATTTCGCGGAAACGGTTGTCATCCGGGAAAATGTCGAAGCCAGGGATGGATTCCAGTTTGTCGAGCGTACCGCCAGTATGACCGAGGCCGCGACCGGAGATCATCGGAATATAGCCGCCGCAGGCTGCGACCATCGGCCCCAACATCAGCGAAGTGACATCGCCGACGCCACCGGTGGAGTGTTTATCAACAATCGGTCCATTCAGATGCAGGCTTTTCCAGTCGAGAACGGTTCCTGAATCTCGCATCGCCATGGTCAGCGAGACACGCTCAGGCATTGTCATATCGTGGAAGAAAATGGTCATCGCGAGGGCGGCAATCTGCCCTTCGGATATAGTGTTGTCGCGAATACCGTTGATAAAGAAACGAATTTCTTCATCGCTCAGCGCATGACCATCACGTTTTTTACGAATAATTTCTTGTGCGAGAAACAAGGTAACCTCCCGAGGAAAAGAGTATGAGGCGGCTTTTGCCGGATGCGTCTACGCCTTATCCGGCCTACGGGTAGATACGTCTCGTAGGCCTGATAAGCGCAGCGCATCAGGCGTAAAGCATCTTACTTAGTAGCTGCTGGCGCTCTTACCGTCGCCGTGACCCAGCGCTTTCAGCAGGCTTGCCAGCAGGCTGGAAGCACCAAAGCGGTAGTGACGCGCATCAGCCCAGTCAGCACCGAACAGTTCATCTGCGATGGCGAGATATTTCTGCGCATCTTCCGCAGTACGCACGCCGCCCGCCGGTTTGAAACCAACGGTTTTTTCTACGCCCATATCACGGATCACTTCCATCATGATGCGCGCGCTTTCCGGCGTCGCGTTCACAGCCACTTTACCGGTAGAGGTTTTGATGAAGTCCGCACCCGCTTTGATGGAGATTTCAGACGCTTTACGGATCAGCGCTTCGTCTTTCAGTTCGCCGGTTTCGATGATCACTTTCAGCAGTACATTCGCTGCCGCGCAAGCCTCTTTACAGGCTTTCACCAGGTCAAAACCAACCTGCTCGTTACCCGCCATCAGCGCGCGGTACGGAAACACCACGTCAACTTCATCAGCACCGTAGGCGATTGCCGCACGGGTTTCTGCCAGCGCGATTTCGATGTCGTCGTTACCGTGTGGGAAGTTGGTTACCGTAGCAATACGGATTTCCGGGGTGCCCTGCTCTTTCAGTGTTTTGCGAGCAATCGGGATAAAGCGAGGATAGATACAGATAGCGGCGGTATTGCCGACCGGGGTTTTGGCCTGATGACACAGAGCAATTACTTTCTCGTCGGTGTCGTCGTCATTCAGGGTGGTCAGGTCCATCAATTTCAGTGCACGCAGGCTGCTTGCTTTCAGATCAGTCATTTCATTCTCCTGGCTTGTCGCCAATAAAATTCACCTTGCGAGTTTGTTAGTATTCTAACATCTACTCCGCAACACACTTCGATACACATCACAATTAAGGAAATCTACTTACAAGTTTGCATCACTGTAATGCGATCTGGTTCAAATAATTCACTTTCAAATGAATGCGTCAGTGGTGGCAAACGCATCAGGATCAAAGTGAACATCACGAAACTTCTTACAATGGCGCATCACCTTCGGCATAAAAGGAAAAGAAGATGCCCACTTCTCATGAAAATGCACTGCAACAACGTTGCCAGCAAATTGTCACCAGCCCAGTGCTTAGCCCGGAGCAGAAGCGCCATTTTCTGGCACTGGAAGCAGAAAACAATCTGCCTTACCCACAGCTTCCTGCCGAAGCCCGCCGCGCGCTGGATGAAGGTGTAATCTGCGATATGTTTGAAGGTCATGCGCCGTACAAACCGCGCTATGTCTTACCCGATTACGCCCGTTTTCTGGCGAACGGTTCCGAATGGCTGGAGCTGGAAGGCGCGAAAGATCTTGATGACGCACTCTCTCTGCTGACCATTCTTTACCACCACGTACCGTCGGTCACATCGATGCCGGTCTACCTGGGGCAACTGGATGTGTTGTTGCAACCGTATGTTAGAATTCTAACACAAGACGAGATCGATATTCGAATAAAACGTTTCTGGCGTTACCTCGACAGAACCCTGCCAGACGCCTTTATGCACGCCAATATCGGCCCGTCTGATTCGCCCATTACCCGTGCAATCTTACGTGCAGACGCAGAGTTGAAGCAGGTTTCACCGAACCTGACCTTTATCTACGATCCTGAAATCACCCCTGATGACCTGCTGCTGGAAGTGGCGAAGAACATCTGTGAATGTAGCAAACCGCACATCGCCAACGGTCCGGTGCATGATAAAATTTTCACAAAAGGGGGCTACGGGATTGTGAGCTGTTACAACTCACTGCCGCTGGCGGGTGGTGGCAGCACGCTGGTACGCCTTAACCTGAAAGCCATTGCCGAGCGCAGCGAATCGCTGGATGACTTCTTTACGCGCACTCTACCGCACTACTGCCAGCAGCAGATCGCCATCATCGATGCGCGGTGTGAATTCCTCTATCAACAATCACACTTCTTTGAGAATAGCTTCCTGGTGAAAGAAGGGCTGATTAACCCTGAACGTTTTGTGCCAATGTTTGGCATGTATGGGCTGGCGGAAGCGGTTAACTTGCTGTGTGAGAAAGAAGGGATTGCCGCGCGCTACGGTAAAGAAGCCGCCGCAAATGAAGTGGGTTATCGCATCAGCGCGCAACTGGCGGAGTTTGTCGCCAATACCCCCGTGAAATATGGCTGGCAAAAACGCGCCATGTTACACGCACAGTCGGGGATCAGTTCCGATATCGGCACCACGCCGGGCGCGCGTTTGCCGTATGGCGATGAGCCAGATCCGATCACCCATCTGCAAACTGTCGCCCCGCATCATGCTTATTATTATTCCGGCATCAGCGACATTCTGACGCTCGACGAAACCATCAAACGTAATCCGCAGGCGCTGGTACAGCTTTGCCTCGGTGCCTTTAAAGCCGGAATGCGTGAATTTACCGCCAATGTCAGCGGTAACGATCTGGTTCGCGTTACCGGTTATATGGTGCGTTTGTCGGATTTAGAAAAATATCGCGCCGAAGGTTCACGCACCAACACCACCTGGCTGGGCGAAGAAGCCGCACGCAACACTCGTATTCTGGAACGCCAGCCGCGCGTGATAAGCCATGAACAGCAGATGCGCTTTAGTCAGTAAGATTATCCCCTTCTCCTGCGTTGACGGGCCAGGCAGTCGTCTGGCTCTGTTTTTGCAGGGCTGCAATCTGCGCTGCAAAAACTGTCACAATCCGTGGACGATGGGACGTTGCAATGACTGTGGGGAGTGCGTGCCACAGTGTCCGCATCAGGCGTTGCAGATTGTTGACGGCAAAGTGGTGTGGAACGCTGTGGTCTGCGAGCAATGTGATACCTGCCTGAAGAGGTGTCCGCAACATGCCACGCCAATGGCGCAATCCATGAGCGTGGATGAGGTGCTTAGCCATATCCGCAAAGCGGTGCTGTTTATTGAAGGGATAACGGTAAGCGGCGGCGAAGCCACGACCCAACTGCCGTTTGTAGTGGCGCTGTTTACTGCCATCAAAAACGATCCGCAACTGTGCCATCTCACCTGCCTCGTGGACAGTAACGGTATGTTGAGCGAAACCGGCTGGGAAAAATTGCTCCCGGTGTGCGACGGCGCAATGCTCGATCTCAAAGCGTGGGGGAGCGAATGTCATCAACAATTAACCGGACGCGATAATCAGCAGATTAAGCGCAGCATCTGTTTGCTGGCAGAGCGCGGCAAGCTGGCGGAACTGCGTTTGCTGGTAATCCCTGGCCAGGTGGATTATTTGCAACACATCGAAGAACTGGCGGTGTTTATCAAGGGACTTGGCGATGTTCCGGTACGCCTGAACGCGTTTCATGCCCACGGCGTGTATGGCGAGGCGCAAAGCTGGGCGAGCGCCACGCCGGAAGACGTTGAGCCGTTGGCTGATGCGTTACGGGAGCGCGGGGTGAGCCGGTTAATATTTCCGGCGCTGTATTTGTGACATGCCGGATACGGCCTACGGTTCGGCACAGACTTGTAGGCCTGATAAGACGCGTCAAGCGTCGCATCAGGCATTGTGCGCCAACTGCCGGATGCGGCGTGAACGCCTTATCCGGCCTACGGTTCGGCACAAACCTGTAGGCATGATAAGACGCGTTAAGCGTCGCATCAGGCATTATGCGCCGACTGCCGGATGCTGCCTACGAAGGGCAAACTACCCACGAACGTTAAACACCGCATACGTGTTATTAAGCAACACTTCGGCAATCTCATTCACCGGTTCCCGGCGCAACTCGCAAAGCACGGCAAACACACGGGCAGCCTGTTCCGGGCGGTTAGGCTGCCCCTGAAAACCGTTGAGCGGCATATCCGGCGCATCGGTTTCCAGCAACAACGATGCCAGCGGTAATTTTGCGATGACATCGCGGGTTTTACTGGCGCGTGGATAGGTGATAGTACCGCCTACGCCGATTTTGTAGCCCAGCTGTACAAACCGCTCGGCCTGTTGCAGGCTGCCGGAAAAACCGTGAACCACGCCAGTGCGCGATAAATCGTGGCGTTTAAGATGCATCGCCAGTTTGTCGTGTGTGCGCCGTGAATGCAGGATCACCGGCAGATCGTAGCGTTTCGCCAGTTTCAGTTGTTCGTCGAGTAACCACTGCTGCCTCTCAAATTGCGGATCGTCGCCAAAGAGATCCAGACCGATCTCCCCCACCGCCACCACCTTCGCCGGACGCCTTTCCAGCGCCTGCTGTAGCTGCTCAAGAGACACATCGCTATGTTTTTCCAACATACCAGGATGCAAGCCCAATGCGGCATACAGCGGTTGATAATTTTCCGCTAACGCCTGCACGCGGGCAAAATTTGCCGCCTCGGTTGCCGGAACAATGATCTTGCCTACGCCCGCTTGTGCCGCGCGTTGCAGGCTAGCCTCTTCATCACCGCTAAACGGCGGAAAATCAAAATGGCAGTGAGTGTCGATAAAACGGCAAATCAAGCCAGATCCTCATTGTTAAATGTCGGGTCGTTCGCCTGCGGAGCGTCGCTCACTTCGGCAACCAGTGTATCGTTGGCGACTGGCGCAGGCGGAATGACAATCGATTCCGGCGTCACCACTGGCACCAGATGGCGGGTAAGCGGCGCTTTTTCAGTTAATAGCTTGCCAACCGTGGCGAGGAAATAACGACCGCATAAACGCCCAAGTTTATAGTCTTCGCGCAGCGCCGGAATCCGACTGCCAAGCGCGATACTATGTAATGGCTTCGGCGGATAAATTTCGAATATCCGCAGCTTGCCCGGTGGTTTCTCAATAAATTGCTGAATGTCACGATAGCTGGTTTCATGATGCTGTACCAGATTGACCAGCGGTTGCAGGCTACTGTCGCCCAGCCAGCGTTCCATGCGTTTAAACCACTGCGGCGTATAGTACATTTGCGACGGCACAGTGCGGATGACGACCAACGTTTTAGCGCCCTGCCTTGCCGCCTCTTTAACCGGAATCGCATCACTGATCCCGCCATCCAGGTAGTTAATGCCTTCCAGCGACACTCCGCTACGATAAAAGCCAGGTATCGCACTGGAGGCGCGAATCACATCCAGCCAGTTTTGTTTGGTTGGTAAAAAGTAATTCGGCGCGTAGTCATCCTGACGACAGGCGCACATATAAAACGATTTGCCGCTGTCAAACAACCGCGCGGCGGTATCCATTTGCAACGGCATCTGGCTTGCGGTGGCCTCCACCAGCCAGTCGAGATCGATAAGATTTCCTCCACGGACAAAGCGCAATGGATCGAAAAATTCGCGTTTTGTGGTATAGCGCATGATGACTTTGCGCGCGTAACCGGGCTGATTGCAGATAAACGCCGAGAGGTTCTGCGCCCCGGCAGATGTGCCGAGATAAAGATCGAAAGGATTAAACTGCGCGCGCATAAACTCATCCAGCACGCCAGCCGTGAAAATTCCACGCTGCCCGCCGCCTTCGCACACCAGAGCTATTCGTCCAGGCTGGAACGGCCTTAGCGACAACGGCGCAATATTACCAAGCGTTACAGGTATTCGCTGCCCCACTTCTGCCTTCCTGTTTTTGTTGTGAAAGAAAGACAAAGTAACGCAATTTATTATTCGCTAAAACCGCAAAAGCCAGTCCGCTGGACTGGCTTTGGATAAAATTTTCTTAATGGTCTGAAATCTAGGGTCGTTTTCGGCCCATGAACAAACTCACCAGGAACAGAATAATCCCGACGACAAAGACAATTTTAGCTGCGCCTGCAGCGGTACCGGCCAGACCACCAAACCCAAGTGCGGCGGCGATTAACGCGATAACCAGAAATATGATGCCCCAACGAAACATAAGCGTCTCCTTTACCATAGTTAATGTCACCGCTTGATATGAGCGTGAAAATCACTCAATGCGATATTTTTAGTGTGGTGCACATCGCGCCTCCCGACAAAGTTCGGGAGGACGAATTACGACGAATTACTTAGTTTTCAGATCATTTTTAACGCTTTTCACACCATCTACCGCTTTGGCGATACTTTCAGCACGGTCACTTTGTGCCTGAGAATCTACGGTACCGGAGAGCTGAACCACGCCATCGGTGGTTTCAACTTTCACTTTACGTGAAGGGACGATATCGTCCGCCAGCAGTTTGGCTTTGATTTCACTGGTGGTGGCGGTGTCACCCGCGTAGCCCTTCACCGAGCCTTCTTTAGCGTCGCGAACGTGCAGTTTGTCGCTGACAGAGGTCACGCCTTCAACGCCTTTCGCCACTTTCACTGCCTCTTCGGCCTGGGCCTGACTTTCAACGAAACCGCTCAGGGTCACGACTTTTTGATCGGTTTTGACAGAGATATCGGTGCTCTTGATGTTGTCATGATCCACCAGCGCCGCCTTCACTTTCGCGGTGATGGCGCTGTCATCCATGAAATTACCGACTTTATTCATAGAGCTATCGACTTTTTGCCCTGCGCTTTCATTGGTAGTCTGCGCGTTGTTTTCCGCGTAGGCAGAGCCGGTCGCGACGGCAGAGGTCAACATTACAGCCAGCAGAGTTTTCGAAATCTTCAGTCTTGTCATAGTCATCGATTTATTCCTGTATGTTTGCTCGTAATTTGAGCCTGGCAACACGAGGTTGCATTGCTGAATAGGGAGAGACTTCACCCTCTACAGAAGTCAATGGTCGCCATCACAAAAGCGATGAGTGATGAATAACGACCATTACAGCCTCTGAATCAGTTATTAATATCGGTAGAATGACAATCGACGGCTTTAGATACTGATATCTACGCATTGAACGGTATTTAACGCCGTCAGAAATGTCATTACTTTGTTAAATATAGATCACAATTTTGAAACCGCTCGGGATATCAGCGAAAACATAAGCAAAAGTGAATGTTTTAAGAACATTCCGTAAGCGGCTAATAAGGAAGGGAAATTGACAGGGCGCAGCGGCTACCGCGCCCTGGAGGCAAGAATTAATGCTCGCGGGTCTGGTGGAACTGAACGTCCGGATAACGTTCCTGCGCCAGGCGCAGATTGACCATGCTGGTAGCGATGTAAGCGAGGTTATCGCCGCCATCAAGCGCCAGTTGGCTTTCGTTCTTACGCTTGAACTCTTCGAATTTCTTCGCGTCCGCACATTCTACCCACCGGGCGGTGGCAACGTTGACTGATTCATACACTGCTTCAACGTTGTATTCGCTCTTCAGGCGCGATACCACCACATCAAACTGCAGCACACCAACTGCACCAACGATCAGGTCGTTGTTGGAGATCGGACGGAACACCTGCACCGCGCCCTCTTCGGAAAGCTGTACCAGCCCTTTGAGCAGCTGTTTTTGCTTCAGCGGATCTTTCAGGCGGATACGACGAAACAGTTCTGGTGCGAAGTTCGGAATACCGGTGAACTTCATCATCTCACCCTGGGTAAAGGTGTCGCCGATCTGAATGGTGCCGTGGTTGTGCAGGCCGAGGATATCGCCCGGATACGCTTCTTCAACGTGCGAACGGTCGCCCGCCATAAAGGTCAGCGCGTCGGAGATCACCACATCTTTCGCGGTGCGCACCTGGCGCAGCTTCATGCCTTTTTCATATTTACCGGATACCACGCGCATAAACGCCACGCGGTCGCGGTGTTTCGGGTCCATGTTGGCCTGAATTTTAAATACGAAGCCGGTAAATTTGTCTTCGCTCGCTTCTACGGTACGGGTATCAGTCTGACGCGGCATCGGCGCAGGTGCCCACTCCACCAGGCCATCCAACATATGATCGACGCCGAAGTTACCCAGCGCAGTACCGAAGAATACCGGGGTGATTTCGCCCGCAAGGAATAATTCTTTGTCGAACTCGTTAGACGCGCCTTTCACCAGTTCCAGTTCGTCACGCAGCTGCTGTGCCAGATCTTCACCAACCGCAGCATCGAGATCCGGGTTATTCAGCCCTTTAACAATACGGACTTCCTGAATGGTGTGCCCTTTACCGCTCTGATAGAGATAGGTTTCATCTTTATAAAGGTGGTAAACGCCTTTAAACAGCTTGCCGCAGCCAATTGGCCAGGTGATCGGTGCGCAGCCAATTTTCAGCTCGTTCTCAACTTCATCGAGCAGTTCCATCGGGTCGCGGATATCACGGTCAAGTTTGTTCATAAAGGTGAGGATCGGCGTGTCGCGCAGACGGGTAACTTCCATCAGCTTACGGGTACGATCTTCAACACCTTTTGCGGCGTCGATAACCATCAGGCAGCAGTCCACCGCCGTCAGGGTACGATAGGTATCTTCCGAGAAGTCTTCGTGCCCCGGGGTGTCGAGCAGGTTAACCAGGCAATCGTGATACGGAAACTGCATCACAGACGTAGTAATGGAGATCCCACGCTGCTTTTCCATCTCCATCCAGTCCGACTTAGCGTGCTGGTTGGAACCACGGCCTTTTACTGTACCGGCGGTCTGAATGGCCTGTCCGAACAGCAGCACCTTCTCGGTGATGGTAGTTTTACCGGCGTCCGGGTGAGAAATAATGGCAAAAGTGCGGCGCTTCGCCACCTCTTGCAAATAAGGAGACAACGTCATAATTCTTTCTTCTTGAGTAAGCGGCATCGCGCCGCGCTTGTTGAAAACGAAAAATTGCGGCTATTTTACCCATCAACGGGGGGGAGGCAATCAGTGTTTACACAGGAGCTGCTCCAGTTCGTGCAACGAAGAAACGGTCCAGGTGGGCGCGATGCCTTCTGGTTGCTCGCGATGGTGTGCATTCAGCCAGCAGGTCGCAAGCCCGGCGTTGATGCCACCGAGAATATCGGACTCGGCAGTGTCGCCAACCATCAGCACGCGTGAACGGTCAGGATTGCCCGCCTGTTCCAGCGCATAATCGAAAATTTTCTTATTCGGTTTAGCAACGCCAACTTCTTCGGAAATCACCAGCAAATCGAAGTAATCACGCAGGCCCGTCCGTTCCAGACGCACTTGCTGCAAGGCGCTAAAACCGTTGGTGATGATGCCGATTTTGGCGTTGCCACGAATGGCGTTAAGCAGAGAAACCGCGCCCGGCAGCGGCGTACAGATTTCCGCCATCGCATTAATAAAGGCTTCGTTGAGTTTACCCGGCTCGACGTTCAGCCGTTCGGCCCAGCTCTCAAACCGCCCGTGCTGAAGCTGTAATGAAGTGATCGCGCCGTTTTGATAATCCACCCACAGTGGCTTGTTAACGGCCTGATAGTCCTGAAAATCTTCAGCGGTAAAGGTGACGCTGTAATCAAGAAACATCCGCTGCAGGCCGGTGAATGAGTCAAAGGTAAACAGCGTTTCATCGGCATCAAAGAAAATCCAGTCCCACTTCATTATTCCACCTTGTCTTACATACTGATTGGCAACGCCATGATGATGGCGTCTTCGCGACCGTCCGTGGTGGGGTAGTAATTGCGGCGAATCGTCGCCTCGTTAAAGCCTAAACTTTCGTACAGGGCAATGGCGGCAGCGTTTGAGGCACGGACTTCCAGCCAGAGCGTCGCCACGCCGCGTTTTTCCAGTTCGTCGATCAGATGTTCCAGCAGCGCCCTTCCCAATCCCTGACGCTGATAGTCAGGATCGACCGCAATATTGAACAATGTAGCTTCATCCAGCACCACTTGCGTAATCGCAAACGCCGCCATTTTGCCGTTTTGCGTTAACTGAAAGTTGAGATAACGCTCGCCCTGGTTGCTGGCAAAGGTTTTTTCACTCCACGGAAAGGCGTGGGCGCGTTGTTCAATGTGGTAAGCCGCTGGTAAATCAGTCGTTTCGAGGGAAGAAATCGTGTTCATATGTGCAAATTTGTTGCCATAACGCGGCGCGTGCCGTTGGGTTTGCCCGTAATTCGGTGAGCGCCGGTGATGCCACCTGAGCGCCTTCCAGTGATAGCGGTTCGTCAGTACCCAACCGCCAGCTGTTGCAGCGACTGCCTTGCGGCAGCATCGCGATTTTTTCTGGCGTCAGTTGCAGCACCTGGTCGGGGCTGACGGTTAATGCACGCAGAACATCGCTCACTAAAGGATCAGTCAGGGCGGGAAGATCGTTTGCCACCATCACCAGACGGACGTGTGCCGGGATCGCAATGGCAATCTCCCCCTGCAACGCGCCAGGGCGACGCAGCGACCACTGGGTAATGCCCAGTTGCTGTAACTGCCAGTCTCGTCGGGATGTCATAGCGAATCGCTCCTGTTGTCAGGGGCGCAAATATAGCAAATTCGTCGATACCGCGCCAACATATGGCTATAATCGCCGCCAGTATCAATTGAGGAGCATTCCATGTCTGCATTTACCCCGGCAAGTGAAGTCTTGCTGCGTCACAGTGATGATTTCGAACAAAGCCGTATTCTGTTTGCCGGAGACTTACAGGATGACCTGCCCGCGCGTTTAGATACCGCGGCCAGCCGTGCTCATACCCAGCAATTCCACCACTGGCAGGTGTTAAGCCGCCAGATGGGGGATAACGCCCGTTTTAGTCTGGTCGCCACGGCGGATGACGTCGCAGATTGCGATACGCTGATTTACTACTGGCCGAAGAACAAACCGGAAGCCCAGTTCCAGTTGATGAATTTACTTTCTCTGCTTCCGGTGGGGACGGATATTTTTGTTGTTGGCGAGAACCGCAGCGGCGTGCGCAGCGCCGAGCAGATGCTGGCAGATTATGCGCCGTTGAATAAAGTCGACAGCGCTCGTCGCTGTGGCCTCTATTTTGGTCGTCTGGAAAAACAGCCGGTATTTGATGCCGATAAATTCTGGGGCGAATACAGCGTCGATGGCCTGACGGTCAAAACGCTGCCTGGCGTGTTTAGCCGCGACGGTCTGGATGTCGGTAGCCAGTTGCTGCTCTCGACGTTAACTCCGCACATGAAAGGTAAAGTGCTGGATGTCGGCTGTGGCGCGGGTGTACTTTCAGTTGCCTTTGCGCGCCATTCGCCGAAAATTCGTCTCACCTTGTGCGATGTCTCTGCCCCGGCGGTAGAAGCCAGCCGCGCAACACTTGCGGCCAACGGTGTTGAAGGTGAAGTCTTTGCCAGCAACGTCTTTTCCGAGGTGAAAGGTCGTTTTGATATGATCATCTCCAACCCGCCGTTCCACGATGGGATGCAAACCAGCCTGGATGCGGCGCAAACGCTGATTCGCGGCGCGGTGCGTCATCTTAATAGTGGCGGCGAGCTGCGAATTGTAGCGAACGCCTTCCTGCCTTACCCGGACGTGCTGGATGAGACATTTGGCTTCCATGAAGTTATCGCGCAAACCGGGCGCTTCAAGGTGTATCGCGCCATTATGACCCGCCAGGCGAAGAAAGGTTAATTATCTCGCCGAATACCGTGTCGGATGCGGCGTGAACGCCTTATCCGACCTACAAAACCTGCACGTTAGCCCTTCGTAGGCCAGATAAGACGCGCCAGCGTCGCATCTGGCATCTGCCCCCGCATGCCTACCAAACCTGCACGCTAGTTTCCTGATGGACATTTTTCCAGCAATTACACCTCTGTCGATAATTAACTATTGACGAAAAGCTGAAAACCACTAGAATGCGCCTCCGTGGTAGCAATTCTTTTTAAGAATTGATGGTATGCGAAGGTGGCGGAATTGGTAGACGCGCTAGCTTCAGGTGTTAGTGTCCTTACGGACGTGGGGGTTCAAGTCCCCCCCCTCGCACCAAAAACCACGTTGATATTGCTCGCACTGGGCGAAGGTGGCGGAATTGGTAGACGCGCTAGCTTCAGGTGTTAGTGTTCTTACGGACGTGGGGGTTCAAGTCCCCCCCCTCGCACCAAACGAGGCGATATCAAAAAAGTAAGATGACTGTGCGAAGGTGGCGGAATTGGTAGACGCGCTAGCTTCAGGTGTTAGTGTCCTTACGGACGTGGGGGTTCAAGTCCCCCCCCTCGCACCAATTATCTTTACTTCCTTTCTTGTTTCTTCCTTGATTTTTCATCCCTGATTCAAATTCATTATCATCAGCATGATGCCAGCAATAAGTGCCAGGCACGATGGTAGCAAAATGTAATGCCGCAACTGTTTGTGATACAGCATCATCGGCGTCAATACTAATCCCATCAGAATGACAATCCGCCACTGATCCGGCGATAAATCCGCATACATCAGCCCTGCAATCAGCAATCCCGGCAGCAACACTCCCCAGCCACTGCCCAGCGTACGTTGCAACATGGTTTCATCTCTTTCATTGATAATGATAACCAATATCATATGATAATTTTTATCATTTGCAAGCCAGAGAAATCCCTTGCTATCGGGTAAACCTATCGCTAGGATTAACAATCATTATCATTTAGATTACTATCCCGATTATGGCCTATCGTTCCGCACCGCTCTATGAAGATGTCATCTGGCGAACGCATCTCCAGCCGCAGGATCCCACGCTTGCGCAAGCCGTGCGGGCGACGATCGCAAAACATCGTGAACATTTGCTGGAGTTTATCCGCCTGGATGAACCTGCCCCATTTAACGCCATGACGCTGGCGCAATGGTCATCACCGAATGTGCTAAGTTCTCTGCTGGCGGTCTATTCCGATCATATCTATCGCAACCAACCAACGATGATCCGCGAGAACAAACCGCTGATCTCACTATGGGCACAATGGTATATCGGCCTGATGGTGCCACCATTAATGCTGGCGCTACTGACGCAGGAAAAGGCATTAGATGTGTCGCCGGAACATTTCCACGTTGAGTTTCACGAAACCGGCCGTGCCGCCTGTTTCTGGGTCGATGTGTGTGAAGATAAAAACGCAACACCACATTCGCCGCAGCAGCGAATGGAAACGTTAATCAGCCAGGCGCTGGTTCCGGTTGTGCAGGCACTAGAAGCGACCGGAGAGATCAACGGCAAACTTATCTGGAGTAATACCGGTTATTTGATCAACTGGTATCTCACTGAGATGAAGCAACTGCTCGGCGAGGCGACGGTTGAATCGCTGCGCCATGCCCTCTTTTTTGAGAAAACGCTCACGAACGGTGAAGATAATCCACTCTGGCGTACCGTGGTACTGCGCGACGGCCTGCTGGTGCGCCGCACTTGCTGCCAGCGTTATCGCTTACCGGATGTGCAGCAATGTGGCGATTGTACGCTGAAATGAAAGCACTGCCGGGGAAGTAAACCCGGCATCATGCGGATTAATAGGGATGCAACACATTACTTGCTTCGCAATGCCGCATACATAACAGAATATCTGCGGCCTCCAACAACCCTGCATCAGAACTGACGCCCAGTTTCGACATCACATTAAATTTATGTGCACGGATCGTTTTGATATTGCGTTTAAGCTGCTCGGCAATTTGTGTCATTGAGTAGCCACGCGACATAAAGCGCAATATTTCTCTCTCCGTCGGGCTTAGCGTCCGGCTTTGGTTAATGTACCACTGATTGTTCAGTCGGTCGGTCGCCTGACGTACACCATTTAATGACAAAAAGAGTTCCTGATGAAAAATCTCCAGCGTTGACGCTTTACTTAATACACCGTCCAGCGGTGATGGCGACAATGAACCAATCAGCCGAGCTTCAATATCATCATCCGCAATAACTAAACGCCGGGTACGCGGAAACTTAATCGCCAGTTCAGTCAGGCAAGATAATCCCTCTCTGCGCTCACTTCTCATGGCAGAAAAAGAAAAAATGACCGCCGCAAATGAGATCCGCGACATGGCATCCTGAAATGACTCCTGACTGGTATAGGTATGGAGCTTATAAGGGTTACCCGCAAACTTTCTGAATAAACTCTCAATACCGATACTGCTCATGACGCATTTTTCTATGAGTGCGACATTTCTCTTCTTAATTCGGCTGTGTTCCATTCTGCGGCATCTCCATAAACAGAAGGCAAGTTAAGTTCTCTTGCACCCTGCGCGCTATTTATCCATGCATACATTTCAGCGTTGCTGTGAATTGCCAGTCGACGCATCGCACTGTTTTTTTGGGCGCTGATAGTTTTATTACTTTTCTTAAGCAACGAAGCTATCTGGTTGATGCCCCATCCTTTACCTAATAGCCGCAGTACCTTGCGCTCTGAAAGAGTGAGAATGACGGAGCGATAGCTAAAATCATGAGTTTCATTCATTGCCGGAGAGGTCAGCATGGCGCTGATACGCTCTGCGTGCGTATTGCCGGAACGTACGGTCTTGACCAGATTCTCAATGGGTTCAACATCAGACAATAACGTCGCCGTAGGGCACATGAGCAATTCTACTGCCTGGGAATACCAGGAGCGTGACACCATGAAAACCCAGTGAATTTCCCGATATTGTGAGATTAAAGAATAATAATGTTCACAAACAGAACGTGGATCTTCACTTTCACCGGCTAAATCAGCAATGACTAATCCGGAACGACGTAATTGTAATAAGGTAAGGTCCTCCGCAGAGGCGCTGGATATTATTTCATATTCAGGGAAGTGAGTCCTCATGACCTCTTTTAGCCCTGCTTGCATAACAGGTATTTTACTGATAACAATTCCATTTTTGCAGCATCCTGGCAACATATTTCCTCCACATCCACTGTCTAAAAATTATGATGGTTTATTCAGGATATTCATTCCTTAAATGTTTCCAGCAAATTAATAGATTAAGCGAATAAATTATCCTTAGCATTCACTTTCATATCAGCATACTCCTGCTGCACAACAACTCCACTGCATGTGTCAGAAGGTTAGCATCAAATGATAACCTGGTGAAATAGCCTGGAGACATTTAAAATATCTACATTAAGTTGTTAGGAATACTTAATGAAAAACAGAAATCACATTCATTTAATTTATAATTAAATGATATCCCTTCCCGCAGAATGAAAAATCACACAACCAATATTTATTCAATGAAATCTGATGGTTTTAACTTGTTAACATTAAAAAACGTGCCCGGTTATCTATTATCCTGATTCGTAAAGGCCAAACAATAAATTCATTATGATGATAATATTCATGTGATAGTTTGTTTGCGGCGAGAGATAATTCGCTTTTTATCACCGAGCTTCTCCCGATAACCAGGATTAATCAGCGCAATTTTGATCTTAACCTACCGCAAAACAACCGTGCTTCATGATACAAATGGATTCTCATTATCTGAACAATACGCAGCACGTCTATGACAAAGGGCGAGTTATGCAAACTGAGCAACAGCGAGCCGTAACGCGGCTTTGTATCCAGTGTGGATTATTTCTTCTGCAACATGGTGCGGAAAGCGCGTTGGTTGATGAGCTTTCCTCACGACTGGGTCGGGCGCTGGGAATGGACAGCGTTGAAAGTTCTATCTCTTCGAACGCCATAGTGCTGACAACCATTAAAGATGGGCAATGCCTGACATCGACACGTAAAAATCACGATCGCGGCATTAATATGCATGTGGTGACTGAAGTCCAGCACATTGTGATTCTGGCGGAGCACCATCTGCTGGATTACAAAGGCGTAGAGAAACGATTTAGCCAAATTCAGCCATTACGTTACCCAAGATGGCTGGTAGCCTTAATGGTTGGCCTTTCCTGCGCCTGTTTCTGTAAACTCAATAAAGGTGGCTGGGATGGTGCCGTCATCACCTTCTTTGCCAGTACGGCCGCGATGTATATCCGCCAGCTACTGGCACAACGTCATCTTCATCCACAGATCAACTTTTGCCTCACCGCTTTCGCCGCCACCACTATTTCCGGTTTGCTTTTGCAACTTCCCACCTTCAGCAATACACCCACCATTGCGATGGCCGCCAGCGTTCTGCTGCTGGTGCCGGGATTTCCGTTGATAAATGCCGTCGCCGATATGTTTAAAGGCCACATCAATACCGGACTGGCACGCTGGGCGATCGCCAGTCTGCTGACACTGGCTACCTGCGTCGGCGTGGTGATGGCACTGACGATTTGGGGGCTACGCGGATGGGTGTGATCGAGTTTCTGTTTGCATTGGCGCAGGATATGATCCTCGCCGCCATTCCAGCGGTCGGCT
The DNA here is from genome assembly GCF_022354085.1 of Shigella dysenteriae. NCBI lineage: Bacteria > Pseudomonadati > Pseudomonadota > Gammaproteobacteria > Enterobacterales > Enterobacteriaceae > Shigella > Shigella dysenteriae. The sequence goes on along the minus strand of NZ_CP055055.1, from coordinate 564,560 downwards.
TTGCGATGGTGTTCAACGTTCCCGTTCGGGCATTACGCTGGTGTGCGCTGCTTGGCGCGATTGGTCATGGTTCACGAATGATCTTAATGACCAGCGGGCTGAATATTGAGTGGTCAACCTTTATGGCTTCTATGCTGGTCGGCACCATTGGTATTCAATGGTCGCGCTGGTATCTGGCGCATCCGAAAGTGTTTACCGTGGCGGCCGTTATCCCTATGTTCCCGGGCATATCGGCTTATACCGCAATGATTTCGGCGGTAAAAATCAGCCAGTTAGGTTACAGCGAACCGTTGATGATTACCCTGTTAACCAACTTTCTTACAGCTTCATCGATTGTTGGTGCGTTATCCATCGGTCTTTCCATTCCTGGATTATGGTTGTACCGCAAGCGCCCTCGCGTATAAAATTGCCTCGCTTAAGCACACGGATGAGAGACAGCCTCCTCTCCTCCGTGTGTTACTATAAAAGTTATCTCCCTTCTCGTTCATCGTTCCATATTTGAGAAACAGTATGTCTTCCAGAGTTTTGACCCCGGACGTCGTTGGTATTGACGCCCTGGTACACGATCACCAAACCGTTCTGGCAAAAGCTGAAGGCGGTGTGGTTGCCGTATTTGCTAACAATGCCCCGGCGTTTTATGCCGTCACGCCTGCACGCCTGGCTGAACTGCTGGCGCTGGAAGAAAAGCTGGCGCGTCCGGGAAGCGATGTCGCTCTGGACGATCAACTCTATCAGGAACCGCAAGCCGCTCCCGTTGCTGTCCCCATGGGGAAATTCGCCATGTATCCGGACTGGCAACCCGATGCCGACTTTATCCGCCTGGCGGCGCTATGGGGCGTGGCGCTAAGAGAGCCGGTGACCACCGAAGAACTGGCCTCATTCATTGCCTACTGGCAGGCGGAAGGTAAAGTCTTTCACCATGTGCAGTGGCAACAAAAACTGGCGCGCAGCCTGCAAATCGGTCGTGCCAGCAACGGCGGACTGCCGAAACGAGATGTGAATACGGTCAGCGAACCTGACAGCCAAATTCCACCAGGATTCAGAGGGTAACGATGAAAAACGTTGGCGACCTGATGCAACGCCTGCAAAAAATGATGCCTGCCCATATCAAACCTGCATTCAAAACGGGTGAAGAACTACTGGCCTGGCAGAAAGAACAAGGAGCGATCCGCTCCGCCGCTCTCGAACGTGAAAATCGGGCGATGAAAATGCAGCGCACCTTTAACCGCTCCGGTATTCGTCCACTGCATCAGAACTGCTCCTTTGAGAACTATCGCGTTGAGTGTGAAGGGCAGATGAATGCGTTAAGCAAAGCGCGCCAGTACGTCGAAGAGTTTGACGGCAACATCGCCAGCTTCATCTTTTCTGGTAAGCCAGGAACCGGCAAAAACCATCTGGCGGCGGCAATCTGCAACGAGCTGCTGCTACGCGGTAAATCCGTATTGATCATCACCGTGGCCGATATTATGTCGGCGATGAAAGATACCTTCAGGAATAGCGGTACCAGCGAAGAACAACTGCTTAACGATCTGAGCAACGTTGATCTGCTGGTGATCGATGAGATCGGCGTGCAGACCGAATCGAAATACGAAAAAGTGATCATCAACCAGATCGTCGATCGCCGCTCTTCTTCCAAACGCCCAACCGGGATGCTGACCAACAGTAATATGGAAGAGATGACCAAGTTGCTGGGCGAACGCGTGATGGACCGTATGCGCCTGGGTAACAGTTTGTGGGTGATCTTCAACTGGGATAGCTACCGTAGCCGGGTAACAGGTAAAGAGTATTAATCCCCGTTTCTGGCGGTATACTGCGACACAATTCCACCTTGAGTAATGATGATGAAAACTGTTAAACATCTTCTGTGCTGTGCCATTGCCGCCAGCGCATTAATTTCCACCGGGGTGCATGCTGCGTCCTGGAAAGATGCGCTCTCCAGCGCCACCAGCGAACTTGGCAACCAAAACAGCACGACACAGGAAGGCGGTTGGTCGCTCGCGTCATTAACTAACTTGCTTAGCAGCGGAAACCAGGCCTTAAGCGCAGATAACATGAACAATGCCGCAGGCATTCTGCAATACTGCGCGAAGCAAAAGCTGGCGTCGGTAACCGATGCCGAAAACATCAAGAATCAGGTGCTGGAAAAGCTGGGCCTGAACAGTGAAGAGCAAAAAGAAGACACCAACTATCTGGACGGCATTCAGGGTTTGCTGAAAACCAAAGATGGTCAGCAACTCAATCTGGATAACATCGGAACGACTCCGCTGGCAGAAAAGGTGAAAACCAAAGCCTGCGATCTGGTGTTAAAGCAGGGGCTGAACTTCATTTCCTGAACCGCGAAACGCCGCGTTTTAGCTGTTACCCGGCTGACGCGGCTCTCTCCTGCCCTTTTCCCTGCTCCTGGACGGTTTTCCCCCTGTTACACGGGAAGCGACCGCGATCAAAAAAGTCTGTTTATAAACTAATTCCTAACAACATCGCATTTTTTTGACACTAGAATTGCAGCAATATGGCGACGCCATTACATTGTGCTTCTCAAAAAGCTTAAACGTTGGCTAAACGGCCCGGTTTAGTGAGGATCGCCCGTTGTCAGAACTACTCTCTTTCGCCCTTTTTCTCGCCTCTGTGCTGATTTACGCATGGAAAGCGGGACGTAACACCTGGTGGTTTGCAGCCACATTAACGGTGCTGGGGCTATTTGTCGTTTTAAATATCACCCTGTTTGCCAGCGACTATTTTACTGGCGATGGTATTAACGACGCGGTTCTCTATACCTTAACCAACAGCCTGACCGGTGCTGGCGTCAGCAAATACATCCTGCCGGGTATCGGCATTGTGCTGGGGCTGACAGCGGTGTTCGGTGCGCTGGGCTGGATCCTGCGCCGTCGTCGCCATCATCCGCACCATTTTGGTTACAGCCTGCTGGCGCTCTTACTGGCGCTGGGTTCGGTGGACGCCAGCCCGGCATTTCGTCAGATAACGGAACTGGTGAAATCCCAGTCACGCGATGGCGACCCGGACTTTGCGGCTTATTATAAAGAGCCGTCGAAAACTATCCCTGACCCGAAACTCAACCTGGTTTATATCTACGGCGAAAGTCTCGAGCGGACCTATTTTGATAACGAAGCTTTCCCGGATCTCACGCCTGAACTGGGCGCGTTGAAAAATGAAGGCCTGGATTTCAGCCACACGCAGCAGCTGCCAGGAACGGATTACACGATTGCGGGCATGGTGGCTTCTCAGTGCGGCATACCGCTGTTTGCCCCCTTTGAAGGCAACGCCTCCGCCTCTGTCTCCAGCTTCTTCCCGCAGAACATCTGTCTGGGCGATATCCTGAAAAACTCGGGTTATCAGAACTATTTCGTGCAGGGCGCGAATCTGCGTTTTGCCGGTAAAGATGTGTTCCTGAAGTCGCATGGCTTCGACCACTTATACGGCTCAGAAGAGCTGAAAAGCGTGGTGGCCGACCCGCACTATCGCAACGACTGGGGATTCTACGACGATACCGTTCTCGATGAAGCGTGGAAAAAGTTTGAAGAGCTTTCCCGCTCAGGTCAGCGATTCTCACTGTTTACCCTGACAGTCGATACCCATCACCCGGATGGTTTTATCTCGCGTACCTGTAACCGCAAAAAATATGATTTTGACGGTAAGCCGAACCAGTCATTCAGCGCGGTAAGTTGCAGCCAGGAGAATATCGCGGCGTTTATCAACAAAATCAAAGCGTCACCGTGGTTTAAAGATACCGTCATCGTCGTCTCTTCTGACCATTTAGCGATGAACAACACGGCGTGGAAATACCTTAATAAGCAGGATCGCAATAACCTGTTTTTTGTCATTCGTGGCGACAAGCCGCAGCAAGAGACGCTGGCAGTGAAGCGTAACACGATGGATAACGGCGCGACGGTGCTGGACATTCTCGGTGGCGATAACTATCTCGGACTTGGTCGTAGCAGTTTATCCGGGCAGTCGATGTCGGAAATCTTCCTCAATATCAAAGAGAAAACATTGGCGTGGAAGCCAGATATCATCCGCCTGTGGAAATTCCCTAAAGAGATGAAAGAGTTCACTATCGACCAGCAGAAAAACATGATTGCCTTCTCGGGTAGCCATTTCCGTTTGCCGCTGCTGTTGCGGGTTTCAGACAAGCGCGTAGAACCGCTGCCGGAAAGTGAATACTCAGCACCGCTGCGTTTCCAGCTGGCCGATTTCGCTCCACGCGACAATTTCGTCTGGGTTGACCGTTGCTACAAGATGGCACAACTTTGGGCTCCGGAACTGGCACTCTCCACCGACTGGTGTGTCTCGCAGGGGCAGCTTGGCGGTCAGCAAATTGTCCAGCATGTTGATAAAACAATGTGGAAGGGCAAAACGGCATTTAAAGATACGGTCATCGACATGGCGCGTTACAAAAGCAATGTCGATACGCTGAAAATTGTTGATAACGATATTCGCTACAAAGCCGACAGTTTCATCTTCAACGTCGCCGGTGCGCCAGAAGAGGTGAAACAGTTTAGCGGGATTTCCCGTCCGGAGTCGTGGGGCCGCTGGTCCAACGCTCAGCTGGGCGATGAAGTAAAAATCGAGTACAAGCATCCGCTGCCGAAGAAATTTGACCTGGTGATTACCGCCAAAGCATACGGCAATAACGCCAGCCGTCCTATTCCGGTACGCGTAGGCAATGAAGAACAAACCCTTGTGCTGGGCAATGAAGTGACCACCACCACACTGCATTTCGATAACCCAACCGATGCCGACACACTGGTAATTGTGCCGCCGGAACCTGTCTCAACCAACGAAGGGAATATCCTCGGACACTCGCCGCGTAAGCTCGGGATCGGCATGGTGGAAATTAAAGTGGTGGAACGTGAAGGATAATTCCTGACTGATGTGTAGGTCGCATAAGGTGCGACCTACACACCTTCTGCGGCCTACAAAACATCATTGAGAAACAGAAAAAAACAGCGCCCAACACTTCCCCGGACGCTGCATGGCAACTTTAATAATCTCGCCTTATCAGAAAGTAATTACACCCTTAATCAACTCACGATTGTTAATCACATTGCGCTCGTAGGTTTCTGCCAGCGTGGCGAACGGATAGCGATGGGTTAACATCATGTCGGCAGTGATTTTTCCTTCCGCCATCAGTCGACCGACTTTAGCAAAATCTTCCGGCGTGGCGTTGCGGCTGCCCATCATCGTCGTTTCTTTTTTATGGAATTCCGGATCGGAGAACTGCAACTCACCTTTAAACAGGCCGACAAATACCACCGTGCCGCCGTGACGAATCAGATTTACCGTGTTATTCATCGCATGTTGATTACCTGTCGCGTCGATCACTTTCTGCGCCAGCGAACCACCAAACTGCGCCCGTAGCTGCGCGTCAAAATCTTCGGCTGACGGGTCCAGTACAGGTAATTCCAGACGCGTTGCCACATGTTCACGGCGCGCCGGACTGGTATCCGCCACCACCACCTGTGCGCCATCGGCTTTAGCGATTGCCGCCGCGCCCAGACCGATTGGCCCCGCCCCGACCACCAGCACCTGCTCGCCGGGAGCAATGGCTGCGCGACGCACCGCATGAGCGCTAATAGCGAAAGGTTCAATCAATGCTGCCGCCTGCGGGTCAATACCGTCTGCGGGCAAAATGTTCGCCACCGGCACGCTCAAATACTCACTAAAACCGCCATCCTGATGCACGCCAATGACTGAAATTTTTTCACAGCAATTGGTACGCCCGCTTTTACACGCCGGGCATTGCTGACAGGCAACATAAGGGATCACAGCAACTTGCTGACCATTTTTAAGATCAGCAATATTTTTACCCAGCCCAACAATCTCCCCACATATTTCATGGCCTAAAACACGTGGATAACTAAAAAATGGTTGATTTCCACCCCAGGCATGAATATCGGTACCGCAAATCCCGACAGACTTAATTTTTATTAATGCTTCATTGTCACCCGGAATAGGTATCTCGCGTTGTTTCCAGACTAATTCTTTCGGCTGCTGGCAAATTAAAACATTCATCGTAGACATGATTCGGCTCTCCATTTTTTGTTGCCTTAGATATCAATGAAAATGAAAAATGGCAGCGGAACGGAAAATCTGTTTTGTGAAAACACACGCATAAAAATGTTTTAAATCGGGTTTTAATGGACTCACAAGGAGGAAAATATGAGTCGTTCACAAAATTTACGCCACAATGTGATTAACCAGGTCATTGATGATATGGCGCGGGGTCATATCCCTTCCCCACTTCCATCGCAAAGTGCGCTGGCGGAAATGTACAACATCAGCCGCACCACAGTGCGTCATATTCTCAGCCATTTACGCGAATGCGGCGTCTTGACGCAGGTTGGAAACGACTATGTTATTGCGCGTAAACCTGACCACGATGACGGTTTCGCCTGTACTACCGCTTCAATGAGTGAACAAAACAAAGTGTTTGAGCAGGCTTTTTTCACGATGATAAACCAGCGCCAGTTACGCCCAGGGGAAACTTTTTCTGAACTGCAACTGGCTCGGGCCGCGGGTGTCAGCCCGGTGGTTGTAAGAGAATATCTTTTAAAATTCGGCCGTTATAATCTTATTCAAAGCGAAAAGCGCGGCCAGTGGAGCATGAAGCAATTCGATCAATCCTACGCCGAGCAGCTGTTTGAGCTACGCGAAATGCTCGAAACACATTCACTTCAGCACTTTCTCAACCTGCCTGATCATGATCCCCGCTGGCTGCAGGCGAAAACCATGCTCGAACGTCATCGGCTACTGCGTGACAACATCGGCAATAGCTTTCGCATGTTCTCGCAACTTGACAGAGATTTTCACTCCTTACTGCTTTCAGCTGCCGACAATATCTTTTTTGATCAATCGCTTGAGATCATCTCAGTCATCTTTCATTTTCACTATCAATGGGACGAAAGCGATCTTAAACAGCGCAATATCATTGCCGTCGATGAGCATATGACCATTCTCAGCGCTCTGATTTGCCGCAGTGACCTTGATGCCACCCTTGCGCTCCGTAACCATTTGAATTCAGCTAAACAATCAATGATTCGATCCATTAATGAGAACACGCGTTATGCTCATTAAGTACGGATTAAAAACAGCAAACTATTAGCGGGTGCACGGTTTTATCAAAAGATAAATACCGAGAAATTCCCGCTTACCTATGCTCACAATCAGTCGACTAAAAATTTTTTTGTGAGCGGTAGTAAAGTCCTAAAACTTTAACCTGCCGTTAATGTCAACCTTGCGTAATTCACAATTACGTAAACAATTAAAATTATAAATACAGGAGTCCGGCGTGGAAAAAGAAAATATCACCCTCGATCCGCGTTCTTCATTTACTCCATCTTCGTCGGCAGATATTCCCGTGCCACCAGATGGATTAGTTCAACGCAGTACCCGAATTAAACGCATTCAAACCACCGCCATGTTGTTATTATTTTTTGCGGCGGTAATCAATTATCTCGACCGCAGTTCGCTGTCGGTAGCAAATTTAACGATTCGTGAAGAATTGGGATTAAGTGCCACCGAAATCGGCGCTTTGCTCTCCGTGTTTTCACTCGCTTACGGGATTGCGCAACTTCCTTGCGGCCCACTATTGGATCGTAAAGGCCCACGCCTGATGCTGGGACTGGGGATGTTCTTCTGGTCACTGTTCCAGGCCATGTCTGGCATGGTGCACAGCTTTACGCAGTTCGTGTTGGTGCGTATCGGTATGGGGATTGGTGAAGCGCCGATGAACCCATGCGGTGTAAAAGTCATTAACGACTGGTTCAACATCAAAGAGCGCGGACGCCCGATGGGCTTCTTCAACGCAGCTTCTACCATTGGCGTTGCCGTAAGCCCACCGATTCTGGCGGCGATGATGCTGGTGATGGGCTGGCGCGGGATGTTTATTACCATTGGTGTACTGGGGATTTTTCTCGCCATCGGCTGGTATATGCTCTATCGCAACCGCGAGCACGTAGAACTGACTGCCGTTGAACAAGCTTATCTCAATGCAGGTAGCGTCAATGCCCGCCGAGATCCGCTCAGTTTTGCCGAATGGCGCAGCCTGTTCCGTAACCGCACAATGTGGGGAATGATGCTCGGATTCAGTGGTATCAACTACACTGCGTGGCTGTATCTGGCCTGGCTTCCTGGTTACCTGCAAACAGCCTATAACCTGGATTTAAAAAGCACAGGGTTGATGGCGGCTATCCCTTTCCTGTTTGGGGCTGCCGGGATGCTGGTCAACGGTTACGTTACTGACTGGCTGGTCAAAGGGGGAATGGCTCCGATTAAAAGCCGTAAGATCTGCATTATTGCCGGGATGTTCTGTTCTGCCGCCTTTACGCTGATAGTACCACAAGCGACAACATCCATGATGGCGGTTCTGCTGATTGGCATGGCACTGTTCTGTATTCACTTTGCCGGAACATCCTGCTGGGGCTTGATCCACGTCGCAGTTGCTTCTCGCATGACTGCGTCGGTGGGCAGTATCCAGAACTTTGCCAGCTTCATCTGCGCCTCTTTCGCGCCGATCATTACTGGTTTTATTGTTGATACAACCCACTCATTCCGTCTGGCACTAATCATTTGCGGTTGCGTCACCGCAGCGGGAGCACTGGCGTACATCTTCCTGGTTCGTCAGCCGATCAACGACCCGCGTAAAGATTAAACTCCCTATGCCCGATAACATTTTGCTTATCGGGCATTTTTATGGCGATTAAAACGTTTCCCAGTTCTCCCCGCTATCTGCCACTGCCATTTTACGCGGCGTAGCTGGCGTCACGGTTTTTACCACAGCCGATGTTTCACGCTGATGTTGCTGCTGTTGCTGAATCCGGAACACTGCCACAGCTTCGGTCAGGCGACTGGCCTGCTCTTCCAGCGCGGCAGCGGCGGCGGCAGATTCTTCCACCAGCGCGGCGTTCTGTTGAGTTACCCGGTCCATCTCAGCAACCGCTAAGCCAACCTGATCGATACCACGGCTCTGCTCATCAGAAGCAGAAGCTATTTCGCCCATAATGTCCGTCACGCGGGTCACGGCGCTGACAATCTCCGCCATTGTTTCCCCGGCGCTTTCGACCAGTGTAGAGCCAACATCCACTTTCCCCACCGAGTCTTCAATCAGGCTTTTAATTTCACGAGCCGCCTGGGCGCTACGCTGGGCCAGATTACGCACTTCTCCCGCAACCACCGCAAAACCACGTCCTTGCTCACCCGCACGCGCAGCCTCAACCGCCGCGTTCAAAGCCAGAATATTGGTCTGGAAGGCAATGCCGTCAATTACGCTGATAATATCGGCGATTTTCTGCGAACTAGTGGAGATATCGCGCATAGTCTGCACCACGTTATCCACCACTTTGCCGCCGCGTTGCGCCGTTTCAGAAGCACTTAACGCCAGGTGGCTGGCCTGGCGCGCATTCTCGGCGTTCTGTTTCACCGTTGCGGTCAGTTGCTCCATGCTGGCTGCCGTCTCTTCCAGCGAAGCGGCCTGTTGCTCGGTGCGCGAAGAGAGATCGTTATTACCGGTAGCGATTTCGCTGGCACCGCTATAGATGGCATTGGCCCCGTTGCGCACATCACCGACGGTACGCATCAGTTCTCCCTGCATATGGCGCAAACTCTCTGCCAGTTGCCCCATCTCATTAGAGCCATCCACCTCAATCGGTTTCACCAGATCGCCGCCTGCAATATGACGAATGCTGTCAATCAGGCGATTCATTGGCGCTACCAGCGAGGCTTTAATACCGAACCAGACGGCGAAGATGACCGCCAGTACGACGATCATCACGCCCACCAGAATCCACATCGCCTGGCTGTAGGAGGCATTGTTATCGCTGACGGCGATATCATAGAGCCGATCGTTTTGCTCCATGTAAGCCACATACTGCTTCTCGAAACCGTCTTGATATCCCTGGGTCGGCTGATCAAAGAACTCGTTGATTTTGCCTGCACCTAACAGTTGGATCAGCTCCGCCAGCGCATTGTGATAAATATCGTAATTACGTTTGATCTCTGCCGCTGCGGCGGTGCTCTGACGCGGGTCACGCGGCAACGCTTCGTAATCCGCCCAGTTTTTTTCCGCCTGTTTCAGCGAAATACTGGCACTCTGCATCAGCTCAGCAACGGTTGAACCGCTACCAATATTATTCTGATCCATCATGTAGCGGATACCCGCGCGGTTGAGGGTGTTACGCGTCTGCAACAACGCGACCCAGCTGCCATTCAGCGTGGATTGCTGCTGGCGAATGGTTTGTAAAACAGTGAAATTTTCTTTGTCATTCTTTAAGGCATTAAAGAACAGACCGCCTGATGTCAGTTGTAAAAGGCCAAAAACGGCCAAAACCAGCAGTAAGCTGGTCACGATCTTGATACGTTTTAACATGGTTTCTCTTTCCTGTGGACCGATGCAAGATTTTCGGCCTGGAATGAGAAAACTTTATAGGTAGCGACTTGAAACTGGTTAATTTTACCTCACTTTTTTAATTTTTGTTCAAAAATACAATAACCACTTATTGATACATTTTCTGTTCTTATTTTTTTCACACGAATTGTATCTATTTTGAACGAAATATTTTATAGAGTGTGGAATTTTAAGAAAGGACATCTGAAATGTTAAACCGTGACTTCGATCATCTCTCAACGCTATTACATCTCTTTTTTGAACGTGAGGATATTTGCCAAAAGCTTAATATTATTGACCAAAACAATATCACCGGTTGGGAAGTGTGGTTCCAGGTAGAGTTTGCTAATATGCTCTGCTCAACAGACCATGAATGGTGGCGTGAACAAGCACTTTCCTGTGATATGCGCAAAAAACCTGAGCGCCCGACACTACGCACAGATTTCTTACTACGTAAAAAAGGCTGGGCACAAGATAGCTATATCGCGCTTGAAATAAAACAAAACAGAGACGCGACCAGTTGTGTTAAAAATATGATCGCAGACTTAGAAAAAAGCGCAAAAATAAAACGTTCCGAACTCGATTTACGCAGTTTCTGGACCTTGGGTATCACCCCTATGATAGACAGGGAAAGGCTGGACTCTCTCATCGATTGCTATTTAGATGAGAAATTTTATCTTACTAAATCTCGTAAAAAACACGTTTTACTTAAAGAAATAAATAACACACCATATTGCTATATTGTTATTTAATATTTATAGCATGAATATAATTTTTAAATGAGTTACACAACCGAGGGCTAAAAATCGCTTCGGTTGTGATCATCATCACATAAATAACCTTCATAAACCTTGCTCAAAACCGCTCAACCGCAAAACTGACCGCTTACGTCCCTAAAATAACCACTCAGTTATTTACCTTACTTTACGCGCGCGTAACTCTGGCAGCATCACTGCAGGATAGCGGTCAATTTACCTCCTCAAACGCAACGCAAACCTAGAACGGCTTCGGCCAACTATTAATCAATACATGCCAGGTTTTACTATGGATACGAAAAAACTATTCAAGCACATACCCTGGGTGATTCTCGGAATCATCGGTGCATTCTGCCTCGCGGTAGTTGCATTACGTCGGGGGGAGCACGTCAGTGCCCTGTGGATCGTGGTCGCCTCTGTGTCGGTGTATCTGGTGGCGTATCGCTACTACAGTCTGTACATCGCCCAGAAGGTGATGAAACTCGACCCTACGCGCGCGACGCCTGCGGTTATTAACAACGACGGTCTGAACTACGTTCCGACCAACCGTTACGTGTTGTTTGGTCACCACTTCGCCGCTATCGCCGGTGCCGGTCCGCTGGTCGGTCCGGTTCTCGCCGCACAGATGGGCTACCTGCCTGGCACGCTGTGGCTGCTGGCGGGGGTAGTACTGGCCGGTGCGGTTCAGGACTTTATGGTGCTGTTTATCTCCTCTCGCCGTAACGGCGCATCTCTCGGTGAGATGATCAAAGAAGAGATGGGACCAGTACCGGGGACTATCGCGCTGTTTGGCTGTTTCTTAATCATGATCATCATCCTCGCCGTTCTGGCGCTGATTGTGGTTAAAGCCCTGGCCGAAAGTCCGTGGGGTGTCTTCACCGTTTGCTCAACCGTACCGATTGCGCTGTTTATGGGTATCTACATGCGCTTTATCCGTCCGGGGCGTGTGGGTGAAGTCTCTGTCATTGGTATCGTGCTGCTGGTTGCCTCTATCTACTTCGGTGGCGTGATTGCTCACGATCCGTACTGGGGTCCGGCACTGACCTTTAAAGACACCACCATTACCTTCGCGCTGATTGGCTATGCGTTTGTTTCCGCGCTGCTGCCGGTGTGGCTGATCCTCGCACCACGCGACTATCTGGCAACCTTCCTGAAAATCGGCGTTATCGTCGGCCTGGCGCTGGGTATCGTGGTGCTGAACCCGGAACTGAAAATGCCTGCGATGACCCAGTACATTGACGGTACTGGCCCGCTGTGGAAAGGCGCTCTGTTCCCATTCCTGTTCATCACCATCGCCTGTGGTGCGGTATCTGGCTTCCACGCGCTGATCTCTTCCGGTACGACGCCGAAACTGCTGGCTAATGAAACCGACGCGCGTTTCATTGGCTACGGCGCAATGCTGATGGAGTCCTTCGTGGCGATTATGGCGCTGGTTGCTGCGTCCATCATCGAACCGGGTCTTTACTTCGCGATGAATACCCCGCCTGCTGGCCTTGGCATCACCATGCCTAACCTGCATGAAATGGGTGGCGAGAACGCGCCGATCATCATGGCGCAGCTGAAAGACGTTACCGCACACGCGGCGGCAACCGTCAGCTCCTGGGGCTTCGTGATTTCGCCAGAGCAGATCCTGCAAACCGCGAAAGACATTGGTGAGCCTTCTGTCCTGAACCGTGCAGGTGGTGCGCCGACGCTGGCGGTAGGTATCGCTCACGTGTTCCACAAAGTGCTGCCGATGGCTGACATGGGCTTCTGGTATCACTTCGGTATTCTGTTCGAAGCCCTGTTCATCCTGACCGCGCTGGATGCGGGTACCCGTTCTGGCCGCTTTATGCTGCAAGACCTGCTGGGTAACTTCATCCCGTTCCTGAAAAAAACCGACTCTCTGGTTGCCGGTATCATCGGTACTGCGGGCTGTGTGGGTCTGTGGGGCTACCTGCTGTATCAGGGCGTGGTCGATCCGCTGGGCGGCGTTAAGAGCCTGTGGCCGCTGTTCGGTATCTCCAACCAGATGCTGGCAGCCGTGGCGCTGGTACTGGGTACCGTTGTGCTGATTAAGATGAAGCGCACCCAATACATCTGGGTAACTGTTGTTCCGGCTGTATGGCTGCTTATCTGCACCACCTGGGCACTGGGTCTGAAACTGTTCAGCACCAACCCGCAGATGGAAGGCTTCTTCTACATGGCAAGCCAGTACAAAGAGAAGATTGCTAACGGTACTGACCTGACGGCGCAGCAGATTGCCAACATGAACCACATCGTTGTGAACAACTACACCAACGCAGGTCTGAGTATTCTGTTCCTGATTGTGGTGTACAGCATCATCTTCTACGGTTTCAAAACGTGGCTTGCGGTGCGTAACAGCGACAAACGTACTGACAAAGAAACACCGTACGTTCCAATCCCGGAAGGCGGCGTGAAGATCTCTTCGCACCACTAACCGTGTTTAGCCCCGCTTCGGCGGGGCTTTGTTCTTATCAGAGTGAACTATGTTTGGTAACTTAGGACAGGCAAAAAAATATCTCGGCCAGGCGGCGAAGATGGTGATTGGCATTCCAGACTACGACAACTACGTCGAGCATATGAAGACCAACCATCCCGACAAGCCGTACATGAGCTATGAAGAATTCTTCCGCGAACGCCAGAACGCGCGCTACGGCGGCGATGGTAAAGGCGGTATGCGCTGTTGTTAATGGAGAGAGCATGAACCCGATTGCAGTGACCCTACTCACCGGTTTTTTAGGCGCGGGCAAAACCACCCTGCTGCGCCATATTCTTAACGAACAACACGGCTACAAGATTGCCGTGATTGAAAACGAATTCGGCGAAGTCTCCGTTGATGATCAACTGATTGGCGACCGCGCCACGCAGATCAAAACGCTGACCAACGGCTGCATCTGCTGTTCGCGCTCCAACGAGCTGGAAGACGCACTACTCGACCTGCTGGATAATCTCGACAAGGGCAATATTCAGTTCGACCGTCTGGTGATTGAATGCACCGGCATGGCCGATCCCGGGCCGATTATTCAGACCTTTTTCTCCCATGAGATTTTATGCCAGCGTTACCTGCTGGACGGCGTGATTGCGCTGGTGGATGCGGTACATGCCGATGAGCAGATGAACCAGTTCACCATCGCCCAGTCCCAGGTTGGCTACGCCGACCGTATTCTGCTGACCAAAACCGACGTCGCAGGCGAAGCAGAAAAACTGCGCGAACGCCTGGCGCGCATCAACGCCCGTGCACCGGTCTACACAGTTACCCACGGCGACATCGACCTGGGCCTGCTGTTCAACACCAACGGTTTTATGCTGGAAGAGAACGTCGTCAGCACCAAACCGCGTTTCCACTTTATCGCGGATAAACAAAACGATATTTCGTCGATTGTGGTGGAACTGGATTACCCGGTAGATATCAGCGAAGTTTCCCGGGTGATGGAAAACCTGCTGCTGGAATCGGCGGATAAACTACTGCGTTACAAAGGGATGCTATGGATTGACGGCGAACCTAACCGCCTGCTGTTCCAGGGCGTCCAGCGCCTCTACAGCGCCGACTGGGACCGCCCGTGGGGCGATGAAAAACCGCATAGCACGATGGTGTTTATCGGGATTCAGTTGCCGGAGGAAGAGATTCGGGCGGCGTTTGCGGGGTTGAGGAAGTAATTATGGATGATGGCCGCCATGTGGCGGCCTGAATTATTTTTTGTTCTGATCGCGCAGCATCGCTTCACGTAAAATTGCGTTCAGGCGAGTTTGATAGCCTTTACCAGGTCGCTTCAGCCATTCCATCACATCAGCATCAATACGCACCGAAGCCTGGGTTTTCAATGGCCGATAAAACTTACCGCGTTCTGCGTTAGACCATTGCTCATCGCTGGAAGGCGGGATATCACTGTAATCAATATCTTCGTCGAATTTATTCGCCAGCGCCTTCAGTTCGGCCTCATGCTGCACATCGAGTGTAGAGGAGGTCCCTCGTTTATGTTTAACCATGCTCATAGCGACTCCGTTCGTTGTGGATCATCAAACACCAACACCGCATCTTCAAAGCGGATGCCATGTTTCACCCAATTACTTTTGGCCTTGTTTGCATCCCATTCAAACTCCATTGGCATAGTTGCCATCCCTAATTGTATATACAAAAATGTATCTACAATTATTCTGCAATTATAGCGTTGATGTTGGAAATAGCATCACGTTTTGGATAATCAACCATGAAATTGACAATGAGTAAGTTGGACTTGATTCATCCAATAGAATTTCTCGCCTGACATGGCACACTAAGCGCCTCGCTGTCGTTAAGGGATTACCGTGAAAAACTATAAAGTTATTACCCCGCTTTTTCCTACCTATGCACAGGTTAAAGCTATGATGAAAGCCGTCTCAGGCTATTCCCTGAAAGCGGTACGCAATATGATTACCGCCATTCACGAGCAAACCGGTACGCCGCAAAAACCCGTTGACTGGTCGGAACCCGACCTGTGGATCAGCGAGCGCTTAACGGGTGAAGATGCCGACATCGCCCGTCGTATTTGGGATACCGATAATCACATATTGAACCCGCGCCACAGCTACGGCTGCTACTTATTCCTCAACTATCCCCAGTTTGAGCTGATGGAAAGCACACCAGATGATACCTGGCAGCCCACCTCACGCGGGCAAAAATTCCTGCAAGATGACGAAAAAACGCTGCGTTCACTGGACGACCAGGAAGGCATTCTGCAACTGCTTGAGCTGCTGGCTGGCCGGGAAATGTCGCGCCGCGCCGATTTATTACCGGAATGGCAGGCCTTTTTGCATCAGCATTCGAAATTCGCGTCAGCAAGTTCAGTGAAAAGCACGCTCTACTCCCGTCTCTATAACCTTATCGACCGTGACATGGTTAACCGTGAAGGCATGAGCTATCGCATCACCGATACCGGGCGCGCCTGGCTTGGAAAAGCGTTGCCAGCACGAAAAAGCGATCCGCGTAAAGAGCTGCTGGAAGCGGTGAAACGCTACAACGAGCAGCAAAAAGAGCTGCTGCGCGAACAAATCAGCACAATGAACCCGTACAAATTTGAACAACTGGTCGGTCAATTACTGGAAGCAATGGGCTACGAGCAGGTCGAAGTGACCAAAGCCTCAGGCGATAAAGGTGTGGACGTGATTGGTCAGGTGCAGGTCGGCATCACCACTATTACCGAAGTGGTGCAGGTCAAAAGAATGCAGAACACCATCACTCGACCGTATATCGACCAGTTGCGCGGAGCGTTGCCTTACCACAAGGCCATTCGCGGTACGCTCATCACCACCGGGAAATTTGCGGCGAAATGCGCAGAAGCTGCGCTCTTTCCGGGGGCCGCGCCCATTACGCTTATCGACGGCGATCGCTTACTGGAACTGTTAATCGAAAATAACGTCGGCATTCGCCGCAGCAATGCAGTGGAATTACTGGATGTGGATTTGCAGTTGTTTGATGAGCTGGAGATGGATTAAAGGGCGAAATCTGCCGCCTCTACCATTACAATAGCGACCTAATTTATCTGAACAGAGTTCATCATGGCCAAAGCACCAACTAAAAAAGCCAAAGCAAAGAAAGGCTTTGAAGAAACATTATGGGATACAGCAAACCAGCTTCGCGGTAGCGTTGAGTCCTCCGAATACAAGCACGTGGTGTTGAGCCTCGTATTCCTGAAATTCATCAGCGATAAGTTTGAAGCACGCCGCAAAAAAATGATTGCCGATGGGCAAGCAGACTTCCTTGAGATGGAAGTGTTCTACCAGCAGGACAACATTTTCTACCTGCCGGAAGAGGCGCGCTGGTCGTTTATCAAACAAAATGCCAAACAGGACGATATTGCGGTCCGAATTGACACCGCCCTCTCGACCATTGAGAAACGTAACCCAACCCTGAAAGGCGCGCTGCCAGACAACTACTTCAGCCGTCAGAATCTGGAAACCAAAAAACTGGCGTCACTGATTGATACCATCGACAACATCGAAACGCTGGCACACGAAACTGACGTTGAAACGTTATCGAAAGAAGACCTGGTCGGACGCGTTTACGAATACTTCCTCGGTAAGTTTGCCGCAACTGAAGGCAAAGGCGGGGGTGAGTTCTACACGCCCAAATGTGTGGTTACGCTGTTAACTGAAATGCTCGAACCCTTTCAGGGCAAAATTTATGACCCGTGCTGCGGCTCGGCAGGGATGTTCGTGCAGTCGGTGAAGTTTGTCGAAAGCCATCAGGGTAAAAGCCGTGATATCGCGCTGTATGGTCAGGAACTGACAGCCACGACGTATAAACTGGCAAAAATGAACCTCGCCATTCGCGGTCTTTCAGCTAACCTCGGCGAACGACCGGCAGACACCTTCTTTAGCGACCAGCACCCGGACCTGAAAGCCGACTACATTCTGGCGAACCCGCCCTTCAACCTGAAAGACTGGCGTAATGAAGCCGAATTAACCAAAGACCCACGTTTTGCTGGGTATCGTATGCCGCCAACCGGTAACGCCAACTACGGCTGGATTTTGCATATGCTCTCCAAGCTGTCGGCTAACGGCACAGCAGGTTTTGTGCTGGCAAACGGTTCGATGAGTTCTAACACCAGCGGTGAAGGCGAGATCCGTGCGCAGATGATCGAAAATGATCTGATCGACTGCATGATCGCCCTACCTGGTCAGTTGTTTTACACCACGCAGATCCCGGTGTGTTTATGGTTTATGACCAAATCGAAGGCTGCCGACCCGGCCAAAGGTTATCGTGATCGTCAGGGCGAGACGCTGTTTATTGATGCGCGTAACCTCGGCACCATGATTAGCCGCACAACTAAAGAGTTAACGGCGGAAGATATTGCCACAATCGCCGATACCTACCATGCCTGGCGCAGCACGCCGGAAGAACTGGCTGCACGGATTGCGCGTGGTGACAGCAAGCGGGAAAAATATGAAGACCAGGCAGGCTTTTGCAAAGTTGCGACCCTGCAAGATATTAAAGATAACGACTACGTACTGACACCGGGCCGCTATGTAGGTGCAGCCGAGCAGGAAGAAGACGGCGTGGCATTTGAGACCAAAATGCGTGAATTGTCGAAGACGTTGTTTGAGCAGATGAAGCAGGCGGAAGAACTGGATCGTGCGATTCGCCAGAATCTGGAGGCGCTAGGTTATGGGGAGTAATTATATAGAAATGCGCCTTGAAGATTGTATGGACGCTATTATTGATTACAGGGGTAAAACCCCAAAAAAAGTTGATAACGGCATCCCCTTAATCACGGCAAAAATAATTAAAAATGGCAGAATTCAAGAAGTAAATGAATTTATTGCTATTAATGATTATGATGACTGGATGGTTCGTGGGTTACCATTGGAAGGTGACGTAGTGCTAACTACAGAGGCACCACTAGGTGAAGTAGCACAATTAGATGCACGCAAAGTAGCATTGGCTCAGAGAGTTATTACTCTAAGGGGTAAAAAAGGAATCCTAGAAAATGATTACCTTTTATATCTATTGCAGTCTTCTTTTGTCCAAAACCAGCTGGATGGAAGAGCCTCCGGAAGCACTGTTACAGGTATTAAACAGTCTGAACTTCGAGAAATAATACTAAGACTGCCTCCAGTCTCTTTACAAAAATCAATTTCTCATCAATTAAAGTGTCTTGATAAAAAAATTGATTTAAATAATAAAATTAATAAAACCCTAGAACAAATGTCCCAAACCTTGTTCAAATCCTGGTTTGTGGATTTTGATCCGGTGATTGATAACGCTCTGGATGCGGGAAACCCCATCCCGGAGGCTCTGCAATCTCGTGCCGAGTTGCGTCAAAAAGTACGTAATAGTACAGATTTTAAACCGCTTCCGGCGGAAATCCGCTCGCTTTTCCCAAGTGAATTTGAAGAAACAGAGTTAGGTTGGGTGCCAAAGGACTGGTTAATAACATCTTTCAATGATTTGATAGAATTAATTGGTGGTGGTACTCCTAAAACAATAGTAGAAGAATACTGGAATGGAGACATTCCGTGGTTCTCAGTTGTCGACGCACCTAACGAATCCGACGTATATGTATTATCCACAGAGAAAAGTATTACCGCTGAAGGACTAAAAAATTCCTCTGCAAAACTATTAAGAAAAGGAACAACAATAATTAGTGCCAGAGGAACTGTCGGAAAATGTGCAATGGTTGCAGTTCCGATGGCAATGAATCAGTCTTGCTATGGTGTTATTGGTAAAAATAAAATCTCGGATGAATATGTGTATTTTCAATTAAAAAATGTTGTTCAGACGCTTCAACAGATGGGGCACGGGTCCGTTTTTAATACAATAACAAGAGATACTATTAAAAATATTAAAGTTCCATTTTGCAATGAGGAATTAACGAATACATATTCTACCTATGTTAAAAAGTATTTTTCCAAAATACTTAACAATAATTATCAAAATATTGCTTTGACGAAACTCCGAGACACCCTGCTCCCCAAACTCATCTCCGGCGAGCTATCCGTGGAGGAGCTCCCGGATCTAATCCAAAAAACCGAAGCTGCATAACGCATTTTGCCCCTGTAAAATCAGGGGCTTTCTGGTAAGGTTTTCTACTGATACGGGAATGCTTACCAGAAATTAGCCAGGGTTGGAGCGCGATATGAGTCTCTCTTTCAGTGAAGCAAAATTAGAACAAGCGATCATTGAACTGCTACAGGATCAGGGATATCAACACCTGATCGGCGATAATGTCCCACGTTCGAGTCTCGATCAGGTCATTATCGAAGACGATCTCCGTCATTATTTAGCGGCACGCTACCAGCCTGATGGCATTACTGAAGAAGAGATTCAGCGACTGATCAAACAGTTCACCACGCTTCCGGCCTCCGACCTTTATGAAAGCAACAAAACATTTTGTCGCTGGCTGGCAAATGGTTTTCTGTTCAAACGCGACGATCGGCAACAAAAAGATCTCTATATTGAATTGCTCGACACCCGGCATCTACCTGCCGCACTGCGCCAGATATTTGACGCCGAAGATGTCCCGTTGCAACAGGCGGCGGAACTCCCGCCTTCCTATATGAATCCGCCGCT
Organism: Shigella dysenteriae; assembly: GCF_022354085.1. Taxonomy (NCBI): domain Bacteria; kingdom Pseudomonadati; phylum Pseudomonadota; class Gammaproteobacteria; order Enterobacterales; family Enterobacteriaceae; genus Shigella; species Shigella dysenteriae. The sequence goes on along the minus strand of NZ_CP055055.1, from coordinate 544,354 downwards.
TAACCGGATTAAGATTGTTAACCAGCTTAAAATCTCCGGCAAAGATAATCAGACTCGTATTCCTGACGGCATTCTCTATATCAATGGTCTGCCATTGGTCGTCTTTGAATTTAAAAGTGCGGTGCGCGAGCAGGAAGCCAGTATTGGCGATGCCTGGAAGCAGCTCTGTAAACGCTATCGCCGGGATATTCCGCAACTGTTTATCTACAACACGCTCTGCATTATTAGCGATGGCGTAAATAACCGGATGGGCAACCTGTTTGCGCCCTATGAATACTTTTACTCATGGCGCAAAGTCACCGGTAATGAAAACCGTGAACAGGACGGAATTCCATCATTGCACTCAATGATTCAGGGGCTGTTTCATCCGGTACGTCTGCTGGATGTGATTAAAAACTTTATCTGCTTCCCGGATAAAGCCAAGCACGAAGTAAAAATTTGCTGCCGATATCCGCAGTACTATGCCGCCCGCAAACTCTATTACAGCATCAAGCAAGCGCGTAAACCTTTCGGTAGCGGTAAAGGCGGCACCTACTTTGGCGCAACGGGCTGTGGCAAAAGTTACACCATGCAATTTTTAACGCGTCTTTTGATGAAGAGCGTGGAGTTTGCCAGCCCGACCATTGTTTTGATCACCGACCGCACCGATCTGGACGATCAGCTTTCTGCGCAAATGTGCAACGCCAAAAATTACATTGGCGACGACACCATCGTTCCTGTTACCAGCCGTGAAGATTTGCGTAATCAACTGGCGGGACGCAATAGTGGCGGTGTATTCCTGACAACGATCCATAAATTCACCGAAGACACCGAACTCCTTTCTGAACGCAGCAATATCATTTGCATCTCGGACGAAGCACATCGCAGCCAGGTTAACCTCGACCAGAAAGTCATCGTCGATAAAGAAAGCGGAAAAGTGCGCAAAACGTATGGCTTTGCGAAATACCTGCACGATTCACTGCCAAACGCCACCTATGTTGGCTTTACCGGCACACCGATTGACGCGACGCTCGATGTCTTCGGTGAGGTGATCGACAGTTACACCATGACCGAATCCGTTCAGGATGAAATCACTGTACGCATCGTGTACGAAGGCCGTGCGGCTAAAGTGATCCTGGACTCCAGCAAACTGGAAGAAGTCGAAAAGTATTACGAAGAGTGCGCAAACGCAGGCACCAATGAGTGGCAAATCGACGAAAGCAAAAAAGCCACCGCAACCATGAATGCGGTACTGGGTGATGAAGATCGGTTAAAAGCCCTCGCGGAAGATTTTGCCAAACATTATGAAAAACGCGTAGCCGAAGGTTCCACCGTAAAAGGCAAAGCCATGTTTGTTTGTGCCAGCCGTGAAATTGCCTGGGATTTCTACCGTCAGCTTAAAGCTATTCGCCCTGCCTGGTTTGAAGTGAAGCAAGCACCCGATGGCGTCGTCCTGACGGAACAGGAACAAAAAGAGTTACCGCCTTCTGAAATGGTGAAGATGGTCATGACGCGCGGTAAAGATGACGACGAGGCGCTTTATGATTTACTGGGCACAAAAGAATATCGTAAAGAGCTGGATAAGCAGTTCAAAAACGCTAAATCGAATTTCAAAATTGCCATTGTTGTTGATATGTGGCTGACCGGTTTCGACGTCCCGGAACTGGATACCATCTATATTGATAAACCCTTACAAAAACATAATCTTATCCAGACCATTTCTCGCGTTAACCGTAAACTGGAAGGCAAAAGTAAAGGGTTAGTGGTGGACTACATCGGCATTAAAAGTCAGATGAACCAGGCACTGGCAATGTATTCCCGCATTGATGCCACCAACTTTGAAGATATTCAGCAATCGGTAATAGAAGTTAAAAACCATCTCGATTTGTTGGGGCAAGTCTTTTACGAATTTGACAGTCGGGATTATTTTAGTGGTGAGTCACAAGCGCAATTATCCTGCCTCAACCGCGCGGCGGAATTTGTTCTGCGTACCCAGAAAGTTGAACGTCGTTTTATGGGACTGGTTAAACGCATGAAAGCCGCCTACGATGTCTGCTGCGGCAGCGAAGCATTATCACAGACAGAACGTGACTATATTCACTATTATCTTGCTGTTCGTTCAATTGTTTTCAAACTGACGAAAGGCGACGCACCGGATGTTACCCAGATGAATGCACGCGTTCGTGAAATGATTGCAGAAGCGTTAAAAGCTGATGGCGTAGAAGAAATTTATTTTCTTGGCGATAAAAAAGCGGAATCCATCGATATTTTTGACGAAGATTATCTGGCGCGAATTAACAAGATCAAACTTCCGGCAACGAAGATCCAGTTATTACAAAAATTACTGGAAAAAGCGATCAGCGACTTCAAGAAAGTGAACCAGTTGCAAGGGATTAACTTCACCCGCCGCTTCCAGGCGATTATAGATCGTTATAATGAGCGGCGAGAAGATGATGTACTCAACGGTGAAGAATTCGATACATTCAGTCAGGAAATGACCGATATTATCTATGATATTAAAACCGAAATGGGCACCTGGGCCGATTTAGGCATTGATATTGAAGAAAAAGCCTTTTTCGACATTCTTGCTCATATGCGCGATAAATATCAGTTCACCTATGACGATGAAAAAATGCTGTCACTGGCAAAAGAGATGAAAAGTGTGGTTGACAACACATCGAAATATCCTGACTGGAGTAAACGCGATGATATTAAAGCGAAACTGAAAGTTGAACTTATTCTGCTTCTACACAAGCATAAGTTCCCGCCAGTAGCGAATGATGATGTTTATATGGGTGTGCTGGCACAGGCAGAGAATTTTAAAGAACATCATATGAGTGCTTTAAATTAATTATGAAGGCCGGATACACTTTGTTATCCGGCCATTCTGAATTAACGTTAATTTCTCTTCCAGATCTTTCCAGTAACGCTTCTATTATTTTCTATTTTTAGCTGGACTTTCCCTGTATTTACTGATGATATATCCAGGTATTTAGCGCGGTGCGGATGTGCGCCAACACACCCGCACCGCTCATCACAATCCCTATTTCACGAGAATAGTAATCATGACTGACACGCATTCTATTGCACAACCGTTCGAAGCAGAAGTCTCCCCGGCAAATAACCGTCAATTAACCGTGAGTTATGCGAGCCGCTACCCGGATTACAGCCGTATTCCCGCCATCACCCTGAAAGGTCAGTGGCTGGAAGCCGCCGGTTTTGCCACTGGCACGGCGGTAGATGTCAAAGTGATGGAAGGCTGTATTGTCCTCACCGCCCAACCACCCGCCATCGAAGAGAGCGAACTGATGCAGTCGCTGCGAAAGGTGTGCAAGCTATCGGTGCGTAAACAAAAGCAGGTGCAGGAATTTATTGGGGTGATTAGTAGCAAAACGCCACGCTAAGTTTCTCTCCCCTTCCCCACACGGGAAGGGGAATTTTCCCCCTCACTCCACATCCTCCCTGCGTAACCCAATATCCCTCAACCGCTCATCACTCATCTGCTGTAACACTCGTCGGGTCTGCATTTGCCGCCGCCAACGCCTCATCGCCTGCCAGAGTTGCACAAGTCTGATAAACGGCGTTTTGGCTTTGTTTTCGTAAAATTCCATCTGCTGCCTCCTCATCTTTCAGAGGCTTCATCATCCGCCTTCTGGCAGTTCACAATACAGATGCAAATATTAGTTTTATTTAACATACAGACAGGTTAAAACAGCATCTGCATCCGGTTTTTTAGCCTCATCTGTACCGGTTTCTCTCTCTGTATGGTCCAAATAAGGAATACAGCATGACGCGTTATCAACATCTGGCGACTCTACTTGCTGAGCGGATTGAGCAAGGGCTGTATCGTCACGGGGAGAAATTGCCGTCGGTGCGCAGCTTAAGTCAGGAGCACGGCGTCAGTATCAGCACCGTGCAGCAGGCGTACCAGACGCTGGAGACGATGAAGCTCATCACTCCGCAGCCGCGTTCGGGTTATTTTGTCGCACAACGGAAAGCCCAACCGCCAGTGCCACCAATGACGCGTCCGGTGCAGCGCCCGGTGGAAATTACCCAGTGGGATCAGGTGCTGGATATGCTGGAGGCGCATAGCGACAGTTCCATTGTTCCGTTAAGCAAAAGCACGCCGGATGTCGAAACGCCCAGCCTGAAACCGCTGTGGCGGGAGCTAAGCCGGGTGGTACAGCATAATCTGCAAACCGTTCTCGGTTATGACTTGCTAGCCGGTCAGCGGGTATTGCGAGAGCAGATTGCCCGCCTGATGCTCGACAGCGGCTCGGTGGTCACCGCCGATGACATCATCATCACCAGCGGCTGCCATAACTCGATGTCGATGGCGTTAATGGCGGTGTGTAAACCGGGCGATATTGTCGCGGTCGAATCCCCCTGTTATTACGGTTCAATGCAGATGCTGCGCGGCATGGGCGTGAAAGTGATTGAAATCCCAACCGATCCAGAAACAGGCATCAGCGTTGAAGCGCTGGAACTGGCGCTGGAACAGTGGCCGATTAAAGGCATCATTCTGGTGCCAAACTGTAATAATCCGCTGGGATTTATTATGCCGGACGCGCGCAAACGGGCCGTTCTCTCTCTCGCTCAGCGTCATGATATTGTGATTTTTGAAGATGATGTCTACGGCGAACTGGCAACGGAGTATCCGCGCCCGCGGACCATTCATTCATGGGATATCGACGGGCGAGTGCTGTTGTGCAGCTCGTTCAGTAAAAGTATTGCTCCAGGCCTGCGCGTGGGTTGGGTCGCACCGGGACGTTATCACGATAAACTGCTGCATATGAAATATGCCATCAGCAGCTTTAATGTACCGTCTACGCAAATGGCGGCGGCGACGTTTGTGCTGGAAGGTCACTATCATCGCCATATCCGGCGGATGCGGCAGATCTATCAGCGCAATTTGGCGCTTTATACCTGCTGGATACGGGAATATTTTCCCTGCGAAATCTGTATTACGCGCCCGAAAGGCGGATTTTTACTGTGGATAGAATTGCCTGAACAGGTCGATATGGTTTGCGTTGCGCGGCAGCTATACTGCATGAAAATCCAGGTGGCGGCAGGCTCGATTTTCTCAGCTTCCGGCAAATACCGTAATTGTCTGCGCATCAACTGTGCTTTGCCACTCAGCGAAACTTATCGCGAAGCGCTGAAGCAAATTGGCGAGGCCGTGTATCGGGCAATGGAATAATTTCGAATTAGTGGCGAGGCCCCTGATTTCCTCTCACGAATCGCCTGTGACTCGTTTTATCTTTGCAGGGGCATCGCCACGTTCCAGCATGGCTTAGGCAAAGTGTGCTTTGTTCATACCGGATGCGGCGTGAACGCCTTATCCGGCTTACAAATCGCGCAAATTCAATAGATTGCAGAGGTAATGTAGGTCTGATAAGCGTAGCACATCAGGCAGCTTTGCGTTTGTCATCAGTCTCTGATTAGTACTCGATCCATGGATCGCGCTTGCTTTCAGGCAAGGGTTGCTCTAATGCCTGCATTTGCTCTGCCGAAAGTCCAGTATATCGTTGTATCCATTCAGGATCCGCACCGTTCTGCAAAAGCAATCTAAGGAGGCGTTGTTCCCCTTCTTCTTTCCCCTTTTCCATCCCTAACAGCCATCCATCATTATGAATTCGCTCTGCAATCGTCATTATTCGCTCCCTGTGTTGAGGCATTCGACTGGTTAGTTCACTGATAAACTCATTAAAACGCTCTTCATCGCCAGTCAGTAAAATGTAATTTAACAGCGCAGTTATCTGGCTGTCATTAGCACACTCTGTAACCAGTAATACTACCAGTTGATCGATAAGCCCCATCAGATCGCGCTGGCGAATATGCTTTTGGATCAACTCCAACAGGGCGACTCTGCGGTGCTGCACAATCTCGTCGTCTGGCACGACAGTGACATCCACCAGCGGGAACGCGGCATTATAAAGTTTCCGTGCGGTAGTCGGGTCGGCAAATTCGTCCAGCCAGCACAGGGACCAGGGGTAAGGACTACGGCTACCGTGATAAAACAGCATCGGGATGACCAGCGGTAGCTGCCGGCGTTTATCATGCTCGATATGGCGCTGCATCACCGCCATGGAATATCGCATCAGGCGAAACGCCATATGAATATCCTCGCGGCTCTGATGTTCAATCACCACATAGATATAACCATCGCCTTCGCGGGTCTTTACCGACCACAGAATATCGGAATGTAGCGCCCGCAATTTTTCATCGACAAAGCTGGCGGATTCCAGTTTTAAGCTGTCGAGATCGCACAGTTCACGTAAATCTTTGGGTAAGTGGATCTCCATAAAATCCCGCGCGGTGTCAGGGTGAGTGAGAAAGGATTTAAATAATGCGTCATGCGGCGTGCTGGTTGTGAAGTTTGTCATGGCGATCCGTCACCTGTTGATAAGATGGCCCGACTTTAGCGACTAACAAAACCATTCTCACCCGGCAATTTCCCGTTCCCCGAGGCGCTTTCCAGCGCTATTTTTATTCTTCTGCAAACGATACATTTTTCCGGAAACAGGCTCGCGTTTTACATTTCCTGTACCCGGCAGATATTCCCCTTTCCACCGCGCTCTTTTGATTAACCGCAAATTTTAATTACACTTAAGGTGTATATTTTCTATGCAACCCATCAATTAAAGAGGTGTAATGTGCTGATGACTATTTGTAATCGTTATACATTCTGACCTGGAGTCAGAAGGTATTTCTCTGTCTGTGTGTTCACAGGCAGTGTGGTTGATTACATGAAATTCAGTACATTTGTCCTTCTCGCCTACCTTTCGTCATTACCGACGGTATTGAATTTCGTTTTCCCCGTTGGGGTTCTCCGGACAAGGAGTTGTTTGTTATGCCACGTTTTTTTGCCCGCCATGCCGCTACGCTGTTTTTCCCGATGGCGTTGATTTTGTATGACTTTGCCGCCTATCTTTCGACGGATCTGATCCAGCCTGGAATTATCAATGTGGTCCGTGATTTTAATGCCGATGTCAGTCTGGCCCCGGCTGCCGTCAGTCTCTATCTCGCTGGAGGCATGGCATTGCAGTGGCTGCTGGGGCCGCTTTCCGACAGGATTGGCCGCAGGCCGGTGCTGATTACCGGGGCGCTCATTTTTACCCTTGCCTGCGCCGCGACAATGTTCACAACGTCTATGACACAGTTTCTTATCGCGCGTGCAATTCAGGGCACCAGTATCTGTTTTATTGCTACCGTTGGTTATGTCACGGTGCAGGAGGCGTTCGGACAGACAAAAGGGATCAAGTTGATGGCGATTATCACCTCCATCGTACTGATTGCGCCGATTATTGGCCCGCTTTCCGGCGCAGCTCTGATGCACTTTGTGCACTGGAAAGTCCTTTTTGCCATCATTGCGGTTATGGGTTTTATCTCATTTGTTGGCTTACTGCTGGCGATGCCAGAGACAGTGAAGCGCGGCGCGGTTCCATTTAGCGCCAAAAGCGTCTTGCGCGATTTCCGCAATGTCTTTTGCAATCGGCTGTTCCTCTTTGGCGCAGCAACCATCTCTTTAAGCTATATCCCGATGATGAGTTGGGTGGCTGTCTCGCCGGTGATCCTGATTGACGCAGGCGGCTTAACGACCTCGCAGTTCGCCTGGACACAGGTTCCGGTATTCGGCGCGGTGATTGTCGCGAATGCCATCGTGGCGCGTTTCGTTAAAGATCCGACCGAACCGCGCTTTATCTGGCGTGCCGTACCCATTCAACTGGTTGGCCTCGCGCTGTTGATTATCGGCAACCTGCTGTCACCGCACGTCTGGCTGTGGTCGGTGCTGGGCACCAGTCTGTATGCTTTCGGGATTGGTTTGATTTTCCCGACCTTATTCCGCTTTACGCTTTTTTCCAATAACTTACCGAAAGGGACCGTCTCCGCATCGCTGAATATGGTGATCCTGATGGTGATGTCTGTCTCGGTCGAAATCGGCCGCTGGCTGTGGTTTAACGGCGGTCGCTTGCCGTTTCATCTGTTAGCCGTCGTGGCGGGCGTTATCGTCGTTTTCACCCTGGCGGGATTGCTTAATCGCGTGCGCCAACATCAGGCTGCCGAGCTGGCAGAGGAGCAGTGATTTTTGCGCGATCCTGCCGTCAGGCTCTATTCTTAACGTTATGAATAAACTCATTGAACTCAGACGCGCCAAAATGTTGGCGCTCTCTTTACTGCTTATCGCCGCTGCTACCTTTGTCGTTACGCTGTTTTTGCCGCCCAATTTTTGGGTGAGCGGCGTGAAGGCGATTGCTGAAGCGGCGATGGTCGGCGCGCTGGCGGACTGGTTTGCGGTGGTGGCGCTGTTTCGCCGCGTGCCGATTCCGATCATTTCTCGCCATACGGCGATTATCCCGCGTAATAAAGACCGGATTGGCGAAAATCTCGGCCAGTTCGTGCAGGAAAAATTTCTTGATACTCAATCCCTGGTGGCATTGATTCGACGCCACGAACCGGCGTTGCTGATTGGCAACTGGTTTAGCCAGCCAGAAAACGCCCGCCGCGTTGGTCAGCATCTGTTGCAGATCATGAGCGGTTTTCTCGAACTTACCGATGATGCGCGTATTCAGCGCCTGCTTAAGCGCGCGGTCCATCGGGCGATTGATAAGGTCGATCTTTCCGGCACCAGTGCGTTGATGCTGGAGAGTATGACCAAAAACGATCGTCATCAGGTGCTGCTGGATACGCTGATCGCACAGTTGATCGCCCTTCTCCAGCGCGATAAATCGCGCAAGTTTATCGCCCAGCAAATTGTTCGCTGGCTGGAGAGCGAGCATCCACTGAAAGCCAAAATTCTCCCCACCGAATGGTTGGGCGAACATAGTGCGGAGTTGGTTTCTGACGCGGTGAATTCTTTACTTGATGATATCAGCCGCGATCGTGCGCATCAGATCCGCCATGCATTTGATCGCGCCACCTTTGCCCTGATCGACAAGCTGAAAAACGATCCTGAAATGGCAGCGCGAGCCGATGCCGTAAAAAGTTATCTGAAAGAAGATGAAGCTTTTAACCGCTATCTCAGTGAATTGTGGGGGGATTTACGGGAATGGCTGAAAGCGGATATCAACAGTGAAGATTCTCGTGTGAAAGAACGTATCGCGCGGGCGGGTCAATGGTTTGGCGAAACGTTAATTGCCGATGATGCCTTGCGGGCGTCGTTAAATGGTCACCTGGAACAAGCCGCGCACCGCGTCGCGCCTGAGTTTTCCGCATTCCTGACGCGCCACATCAGCGATACGGTAAAAAGCTGGGATGCCCGGGATATGTCGCGGCAAATAGAGTTAAATATCGGCAAAGATCTGCAGTTTATCCGTGTCAACGGTACGCTGGTTGGCGGTTGTATTGGGCTAATTTTATATTTGCTGTCACAGCTCCCGGCCTTGTTCCCCCTCGGCAATTTTTAGAAATCCATGAAAAACTAAGTGGCTAACCGCGAGAGAGATCAAATAAACCATACTAAAAGAATGGTAATAATGTGGCCTCTTTTCATTATCTCCCGTGGTACGGGGAAGGAAAATCATGTCACTTGTCACCGATCTACCCGCCATTTTCGATCAGTTCTCTGAAGCTCGCCAGAAAGGCTTTCTCACCGTCATGGATCTCAAGGAGCGCGGCATTCCGCTGGTTGGCACTTACTGCACCTTTATGCCGCAAGAGATCCCGATGGCAGCCGGTGCGGTTGTGGTTTCACTCTGTTCCACCTCTGATGAAACCATTGAAGAAGCGGAGAAAGATCTGCCGCGCAACCTCTGCCCGCTGATTAAAAGTAGCTACGGCTTCGGCAAAACCGATAAATGCCCCTACTTCTACTTTTCGGATCTGGTGGTCGGTGAAACCACCTGCGACGGCAAAAAGAAAATGTATGAATACATGGCGGAGTTTAAGCCCGTTCATGTGATGCAGCTGCCACACAGCGTTAAAGACGATGCCTCGCGTGCGTTATGGAAAGCCGAGATGCTGCGCTTGCAAAAAACGGTAGAAGAACGTTTTGGGCACGAGATTAGCGAAGATGCTCTGCGCGATGCCATTGCTCTGAAAAACCGCGAACGTCGCGCACTGGCTAATTTTTATCATCTTGGGCAGTTAAATCCTCCGGCGCTTAGCGGCAGCGACATTCTGAAAGTGGTTTACGGCGCAACCTTCCGGTTCGATAAAGAGGCGTTGATCAATGAACTGGACGCGATGACCGCCCGCATTCGTCAGCAGTGGGAAGAAGGCCAGCGACTGGACCCGCGTCCACGCCTTTTAATCACCGGCTGCCCGATTGGCGGCGCAGCAGAGAAAGTGGTGCGCGCGATTGAAGAGAATGGCGGCTGGGTGGTCGGTTATGAAAACTGCACCGGGGCGAAAGCGACCGAGCAATGCGTGGCAGAAACGGGCGATGTCTACGACGCGCTGGCGGATAAATATCTGGCGATTGGCTGCTCCTGTGTTTCGCCGAACGATCAGCGCCTGAAAATGCTCAGCCAGATGGTGGAAGAATATCAGGTCGATGGCGTAGTTGATGTGATTTTGCAGGCGTGTCATACCTACGCGGTGGAATCGCTGGCAATTAAACGTCATGTGCGTCAGCAGCACAACATTCCTTATATCGCTATTGAAACAGACTACTCCACCTCAGATGTCGGGCAGCTCAGTACCCGTGTCGCGGCCTTTATTGAGATGCTGTAAGGAGTGGCAGTGACATATTCGATTGGCATTGATTCTGGTTCTACCGCCACCAAAGGGATCTTACTGGCAGACGGCGTGATTACGCGCCGTTTCCTCGTTCCAACCCCCTTTCGCCCGGCAACAGCAATTACTGAAGCCTGGGAAACTCTGCGCGAAGGGTTAGAGACAACGCCGTTTCTGACGCTCACCGGCTACGGGCGGCAACTGGTGGATTTTGCCGATAAACAGGTGACGGAAATCTCCTGTCACGGGCTGGGCGCACGGTTTCTTGCGCCAGCAACGCGCGCGGTAATCGACATCGGTGGTCAGGACAGCAAAGTGATTCAGCTTGATGATGACGGTAACCTGTGCGATTTCCTGATGAATGACAAATGCGCGGCGGGCACCGGGCGTTTCCTGGAGGTGATCTCGCGCACGCTTGGCACCAGCGTCGAGCAGCTCGACAGCATTACTGAAAATGTCACACCGCACGCCATCACGAGTATGTGCACAGTGTTTGCCGAATCAGAAGTGATCAGCCTGCGCTCAGCGGGCGTCGCGCCAGAAGCGATTCTCGCCGGAGTGATTAACGCGATGGCGCGGCGGAGTGCCAATTTCATTGCTCGTCTCTCCTGTGAATCGCCGATTCTGTTTACTGGTGGCGTTAGTCATTGCCAGACGTTTGCCAGGATGCTGGAATCTCACCTGGGAATGCCGGTAAATACCCATCCTGATGCGCAATTTGCTGGCGCAATTGGCGCGGCGGTAATTGGTCAACGAGTGAGGACACGCCGATGAAAGAGTTTTTATTTTTATTTCACTCCACGGTCGGCGTCATACAAACCCGCAAGGCGTTGCAGGCAGCGGGCATGACTTTTCGCGTCAGCGATATTCCCCGTGATTTACGCGGCGGCTGCGGGTTATGCATTTGGCTGACCTGTCCCCTCGGCGAGGAAATACAATGGGTGATCCCTGGGCAAACCGAAGCGATATATTGCCAGCAGGGCAGCGACTGGCAGTGCGTGGTGCATTACGATGCAGAAGCGTCAACCAGGCAATAAGATCTTTAAATATACCAACCGGATAATTGGCTGCGCATAATCCTGCATGAAGGAAGTTGTAGTAAATATCTCGCCTGCCATGAAATATTTCCCATCCACAAAATGAGCGATTTTTGATAGCACCTTACTATTTTACGTCTAAAATATAAAATACATTTTATTATACTTAAACCCATAATTATGCATAGAGAAATAAAATGATTACCGGGTGAGATAATGATAAAAGATAAGTTTCTGTGCGAAGCTTATCTTTACCCATCCCCCTGATTATTTTAGATTTAGAAGAACATTTCACAATTCAAGGATAAAAATATGGGCTCCCTAAACATATACCAGGATATTTTCCCAACACTCGGCATGTATTCGGGACTAAAAGCTTGCCATGAAAAAAACAACCTACCATTTGATATTAACACGGAAATTGAAACCATACAAAAACAAATTAATTATGATATAAATCATTTGAATGACGGTTTGATTAAGCGTGTACTGAATCTTTTTATTCACCTTATCTCTAATCCCGACAATCTCGAATTAACCTTAAATCGATACTCATCAACAACAGAACAAATCATCGCCAAAACCAAAAGAAATGGTTTACATGAGTTTGACGTTGGCGATCTAAAAATAATATTTAATCGACACGATGATAATGAAAGCGTATTAACTGTTAAATATAAAGATAAAGATAAAGATATAAGTCATCACTGCAATGTTAAAACCGAGCAACTGCAGCAGTTTATTAAAATAATGGAACAAAAAGCGCAACTACCAATCTATATTGACAAGAAAAATTTGAAAGAGAGTATTTTCTCTGTTTTGCACAATGACCCACAACACGTAGATAAAGATCAACACCTTCCCTGTGAAAAGTTTTTAAAACATGCCTGCAAAAGTTCAAATTCATTTGAAGTGAAATTAGATGCCACTCATCAATATCAACACCTGAATAACTTCATGATTTCTTTTGACCCAGTAGAAAATCAATTAACCATACGGGATAACAATAACAAGACTGAAACTTTCTCGTTTACAAACTTACAATGGGAAAATTTGCAGCAATACTACAAAGAAAACCACCAGCAGCCAAATATAGCAGGATCGCGAAATCTCACGGATAATATAGATAAAATTAAAAATACAATATCCACCTCTGAAATTATTGAGTGCGCCTCTCCTGAAATAAGAAGTAGCGTCCTGAACGATCTTTATAGCATTGCTAATTTCCTCCCGGACAATAATCTGACCCCAAATGAGAGCTGGAAAAGATTTTGTGACACATGCGAGCGCTTTTACGTTGCTCAGAAGAGTATCACTGGAGATAAGAGTGAACGTCTTACGCGAAAACTCTCTATCTCTGATGCAGGAATTACAATGACCTTCACGATAGGTGATGTTGTCATCAATACTATTAGCACTGCTATTCCAGAAGATTCAACGTGGCAACGGTGTATCGAAGGGTTGAATTTAGCAGAAATGGATTTAACCGGTATAGACTTGTCTAAAATGGTTCTAAGGAATGTCAATTTTAATGGCAGCATTCTTAGAAATGCCAAGTTCTCCGGTACAATCTGTGAAGGCGTGGATTTTACTGATTGTGATCTGCGTAATGCAAAATTTAAAAACGCCGCATTAGAAAATAATGATTTTCGTAAAGTTCGCCACTTGACTTATGTAAATTTCAAAAACGCAAATCTACGGAACAGTAACTTCAGCGGAAAAGTTCTCACTGGCGTAAACTTTACTGGAAGTGACCTTAGTAACGCTTATCTTGAACACATAGATTTCACAACCGTGATTCTATATGAAACATCTAAAATACCTGGAATACCTGGAACACCTGCAACATCTGAAACTCCTAAAATACCTGAAATACCTGGAACACTTAAAATACCTGGAACACATAAAATACCTGCAACGCCTAAAATACCTGTAACACCTCAAATACCTGAAACACCTAAAGTAATTCTTACAGGAGCAATACTAAATTATTCAGATCTATCCGGGAAAGATCTTTCAAAATATAATCTTACTGGTATTGTCTGCATGTACACCAACTTTTCAAACGCTAATTTAACAAATTGTAAAATCTCTAATGCAAACTTTTCGAATGCAAAATTCTACAATACTAATTGTACTGGTGCAAATTGTTCGAATATCCTATTTGACTACGCATGGCTTGACAATACAATATTTATAAAAACGCTTTTTAAAAATACCTGTTTTTACAATGTCAGAGCGAAAAATGTCTATCTTGAGGGAGCATATCTGAACAATGATAATATCGTGAAACAAGCCAATAACAGTACCGAGAAACAAGCCAATGACAGTACGGTGCAACAATCCATTGACAGTACGGTGCAACAAGCCAATGACAGTACCGATAAACAAGCCAATGACAATATCGATAAACAGGTCAATGACAGTACCGATAAACAAGCCAATAACAGTACCGATAAACAAGCCAAGAACAGTACCGAGCAACAGGACAGTAACAGTTTTAATCAAGCCCGTTTAAAGAAAGAAGTGAATAGGAGATTTTCCATTCCGGGTTTAACGTCTTATCAGCCAACGTATATAGTTGAAGAATAGTTCAATAATCACCCAAACAGAGTGGGTATGGCAGACGATATAGATTAACATTTAAACGTTAACCGCCTCATCTATCATTCATGGATGAGGCGCATTTATCAGTCGATGTAAGCTGAAAATGTTCTGCCATCCAGAGACAACCGCCGTCCCCCTGCGGCGTTTACTATTTCATCGCCCGCGTTAAGAATTCATTAAGCTTCATCCGTATACTCCTTATCTGTCGCACTAAATTTGACGAGAAAAAAGCAATAATAAGGAGCAACAAGTTGAAAAAGCGCATCACCTTTATCGTTTTTCTTTGCGCCATCGTGGCGGCAAGCCTGTTTTTTGTGCAATCCTGCGTCCGTAAAAGCCAGCATGTCGCAGGGTTTCAGAATTATCAGGCCACTATCGATGGTAAAGAGATTACAGGAGTAACTAAAAATATCTCCTCACTGACCTGGTCAGCGCAGAGCAATACCTTATTTAGCACTATCAACAAACCTGCAACCATCGTTGAAATGACGACCGAGGGCGACCTGATCCGCACCATTCCGCTCGATTTTGTTAAGGATCTCGAGACGATTGAATACATTGGTGATAATAAATTTGTCATCAGTGATGAACGTGATTACGCCATTTATGTGATTTCACTTAACGCTGACTCGGAAGTGAGCATCCTCAAAAAAATTAAAATCCCATTGCAGGAAACGCCTACTAACTGTGGCTTTGAAGGACTGGCTTACTCCCCTCAGGACCATACCTTCTGGTTTTTTAAAGAGAAAAATCCGATAGAGGTCTACAAAGTAACCGGGCTATTGCGTAGCGATGAGTTGCATATCAGCAAAGATAAAGCGTTGCAGCGTCAGTTTACTTTAGACGATGTTTCTGGCGCGGAATTTAACCCACAGAAAAATACGTTGCTGGTGTTGTCACATGAGTCACGCGCCCTGCAGGAAGTGACCGTGATAGGTGACGTGATCGGCGAAATGTCGTTAACCAAAGGTAAGTATGGCCTTTCACACAACATCAAGCAGGCGGAAGGGATAGCGATGGATGATAGCGGCAACATCTATATCGTTGGCGAACCGAATCTTTTTTATCGCTTTACGTCGACAAAATCACGATAACAGTCTGGCAGGTTCTCCTTTTTTGTTATTAACTTGTTAACTCAAAATAATACAAACCAGGCAGAACATGAATTCGACATCGCATCCCGTAGAACGTTTTTCTTTCAGCACCGCGTTATTCGGGATGCTGGTTCTGACCTTAGGTATGGGTTTAGGCCGCTTTCTCTATACGCCGATGCTGCCAGTCATGCTGGCGGAAGGCGAGTTTTCATTTAGCGAACTCTCATGGATCGCCAGTGGTAACTATGCCGGGTATCTGGCGGGGAGCCTGCTGTTTTCATTCGGCGCGTTTCATTTACCCTCACGCCTGCGCCCGTTCCTGTTAGCTTCCGCCCTCGCAACCGGATTATTAATCCTCGCGATGGCGTGGCTGCCGCCGTTTCTTCTGGTTTTCATCATTCGCTTTCTGGCGGGAGTCGCCAGCGCCGGGATGTTGATTTTCGGCTCAACGCTCATCATGCAGCATACTCGTCATCCCTTTGTCCTTGCGGCGCTATTTTCTGGTGTTGGCGTCGGCATCGCTCTGGGCAATGAATATGTGCTGGCAGGCCTGCATTTTGCCCTCTCTTCACAAACGTTGTGGCAAGGTGCCGGAGCACTTTCTGCCATTATATTGCTTGCTCTGGCGCTGCTCATCCCGTCGAATAAACACGTTATCCCGCCAGCGCCATTGGCAAAAATCGCGCAACAACCCATGAGCTGGTGGTTACTGGCGATTCTGTATGGTCTGGCGGGTTTTGGTTATATCATCGTCGCCACCTACCTGCCGCTCATGGCGAAAGACGCGGGCCAGCCTGTGCTGACGGCTCACCTCTGGACACTGGTTGGCTTGTCGATTGTCCCAGGTTGCTTTGGCTGGCTGTGGGCAGCCAAACGGTGGGGAGCATTACCTTGCCTGACCGCGAATTTGCTGGTGCAGGCGATCTGCGTGCTGTTAACCCTCGCCAGCAGCTCTCCTTTATTACTCATCATCAGCAGTATTGGTTTTGGCGGCACCTTTATGGGAACGACCTCGCTGGTTATGACCATCGCCCGCCAGCTTAGCGTGCCGGGAAATCTTAACCTTTTGGGCTTTGTGACACTCATTTATGGTATCGGGCAAATTCTTGGCCCGGCGCTGACCAGTATGCTCGGCAACGGAACGTCGGCGCTCGCCAGCGCCACACTCTGCGGCGCAGCGGCGCTATTTATCGCAGCATTAATCTGCGGGATGCAAATATTCAAATTGCATACGAATTATTCTTAAGTAATTTAACGAATTTAACTTTTCAGTACATCACGTAAAATAATTAAAACATCCTTTTTCTTTGGAGGTACTCAGCCACCGCCGTTTTTGTTCCTGGTTTAGCAATTCCACGGCCAATTCATTATTTCTGGTCACATTATAGTCAGGATCGCTTTATATCTCCGTGCTAGAAAAAACAAGTTTAATTCTGTTTTTTCACGGAAGGTCACTATGGCTTCAACAAATGCGCATCAAATAAAAAATAATGTTCAAAACTCTTTATGTGGTCTGGGTGACAAAATACGCCGCCTGACCGCCGGAGTTTGTTTATTTACACAAATTTTTTTCCCCGTCATGGCGACGGCACAAAATGTGGTACATGCTAAACCTCAGACGACAGTTTCATCTGCCCCCCCTCTAATAGAAAATAATACTGTGCCTTACACGCTTGGTGCGCTGGAATCAGCGCAAAGCGTTGCTGATCGCTTCGGTATTTCACTGGAGGAGCTTCGTCGTCTTAATCAGTTCCGTACTTTTGCTCGCGGCTTTGATAACGTGCGCCAGGGTGAAGAACTGGATGTTCCGGCAACAACCTCGCAGAAAAGCCATGAGCAACAAAATGCCGTACCGCCTGCGAATGGCGAAAACACGCTGGAGAATCAAATAGCCAGCACCTCGCAGCGAGTTGGCACTCTGCTTTCACAAGATATGAATAGTGAGCAGGCCAGCGGCATGGCGCGTGGTTGGGCGTCTTCAGAAGCCTCAGGCGCGATGACTGATTGGTTAAATAACTTTGGTACTGCGAGAATCTCTCTGGGTGTGGATGAAGATTTTAGCCTGAAAAATTCGCAATTCGACTTCCTGCATCCGTGGTATGACACACCCGATTATATGCTCTTCAGCCAGCATACCCTTCACCGAACAGACGATCGTACCCAGATCAACACCGGTTTGGGCTGGCGTCATTTCACCTCCAGCTGGATGTCAGGCATCAACCTGTTTTTTGACCACGACCTGAGCCGCTATCACTCCCGCGCAGGGCTTGGCGCAGAATACTGGCGTGATTATCTGAAGTTGAGCAGCAACGCTTATATTGGCCTGACCGGCTGGCGTAGCGCACCAGAATTGGATTATGACTACGAAGCCCGCCCGGCCAACGGCTGGGATTTACGCGCGGAAGGCTGGTTACCTGCCTGGCCACAACTGGGGGGAAAACTGGTCTATGAACAATACTATGGCGATGAAGTGGCGCTGTTTGACAAGAACGATCGCCAAAGTAATCCCCATGCTATTACCGCGGGCCTCAACTATACCCCCTTCCCGCTTCTGACTCTCAGTGCGGAACAGCGTCAGGGGAAGCAAGGTGAAAATGACACACGTTTTGCCGTTGATCTGACCTGGCAACCCAGCAGTTCAATGCAGAAACAGCTTAATCCGGACGAAGTGGCCGGACGGCGCAGTCTGGCCGGTAGTCGTTATGACCTGATTGATCGCAACAACAACATCGTTCTGGAATACCGCAAGAAAGAGCTGATTCGCCTGAGTCTGCTGGATCCGGTGAAAGGGAAGTCTGGAGAAATAAAACCGCTGGTTTCCTCGCTACAGACCAAATATGCCCTGAAAGGCTATAACATCGAAGCCGCTGCGCTGGAAGCTGCCGGTGGTAAAGTCAGCACTTCTGGAAAAGATATCACGGTCACGCTGCCAGGTTACCGCTTCACTAACACCCCAGAAACCGATAATACATGGTCGATAGACGTTACCGCCGAGGATGTAAAAGGTAACCTGTCACGTCATGAACAAAGCGTGGTCGTCATTCAGGCTCCGACATTAAGCCAGAAAGATTCTCTGTTATCCGTCAATCCGCTAACCGTGGCTGCAGATAAAAAATCGACGACCACATTGACCGTTACTGCACACGATTCCGACGGAACTCCGGTGCCGGGGCTGGCGCTGCAAACCCGCAGTGAAGGCGTTCAGGATATCACCCTGTCTGACTGGACAGATAACGGTGATGGTAGTTACACACAGATGCTGACCGCCGGAACGACATCAGGTTCAGTAACACTGACGCCGCAAATTAACGGTGAGAGTGCGGTAAAAGAATCCATCGTCGTTAATATCGTCCCTGTTGTCTCATCCCGCGACCATTCATCAATAACAATTGATAACGTATCGTATTATGCCGGAGACGACATCAAGGTTAGGGTGGAACTGAAAGACGATAGCAATCAACCGGTTGCATATCAAAAAGAGGAATTGGTAAAAGCCGTTACTGTCGAAAACAGCAAACCTGGCACCACGATTGTCTGGCACGAAGAGCAGCCGGGCGTTTATACCGCGAATTATCCGGCCCATAAGCAAGGGACTGCACTAAGGGCACAACTTAGCCTTCACAACTGGAATGCTCCACTGCAATCGCATATTTATAACATTGAGGCAAACCAGAATAAGGCTCGCGTCGCCACATTATCAGCGACAAATAATGACGTTTACGCCGATAAAAAGACATTTAATACCCTCACGATCAACGTCACTGATGAGAGTGATAATCCCCTGACAAATCATCAGGTAACCTTTAAGAATGAAAAAGGAAGCGCGGAGTTTGTCGAACCGCCGCAGCAAAATACGGATGCATATGGTGTTGCCACAATAAACATGGTAAGTCAGGTTGCGGAAGAAAATACGATTAGCGCCACGCTGCCAAATGGTTTCTCACAACGGATAATTGCGAAATTCGTTAGCGATTCGAGTACGCCAAAATTCAAACAACTGGTTGCCGATCCAGATACCATTATTGCTGGTAACAGCCAGGGCAGTACTCTGACCGCCATCGTCACAGACTTTCATAACAACCCGTTAAAAGATATGAAAGTGAATTTTGTGGCACCTGGTGGCTCGCAACTGGACAACACGACCGCCACAACAGACCAGTCCGGTATTGTGCGGGTGCACCTGACCAGTTCAAAAGCTGGTAGCTATTCCGTCGATGCCTCGCTTGAGGTGGATAAAAATATTCACCAGTCGGTCACGATCACCGTGGTCCCAAACAGGGAACAATCGGTAATGACCTTGAATGCCGGGTCGGGCAGTGCGATCGCTAACAATACAAATATCGTTACCCTGACTGCCAGTGTGAAAGATGTTTATGGACACCCGTTGCCGGATGAGGATGTGAAATTTACCTTGCCAGCCTCCATGACCGGGAACTTCACGCTAAGTAGTGAAACCGCCCGCACCGATGCAAACGGTGATGCCGTGGTCACATTGCGAGGCACAAAAGCGGGTGAGTTTACAGTTACAGCGACGCTGACCAGAAATAATACCGTTGCTTATCAGCAAGTCACTTTTATTGGGGATACAAACAGTGCGCAGCTCCAGCCGCTGACTGCCTCATTAAATTCCATTGTTGCGGGTAACAGTACGGGGAGTACCCTGACGGCAACGATCCTGGACGCTTACCAAAATCCGCTTAAAGACCAGTTGGTCACTTTCCAGAGTAACGATGTCACTCTAAGCGAAACAGAAGTCACCACCAATACGCTGGGTCAGGCGACGGTAACAATGACCAGCAATATTGCCGGACAACATAACGTCGTGGTGAGCCGGAAAGCGCAAGCTTCCGATAATAAAACGTTTAGTTTATCAGTGCTGCCGGATGAAAGTTCGGCGAAGGTAATAAGTATAACCGGAGCCGAAAAAACGATAACGGTGGGCGAAAACATCACGCTACGGATACTCGTCCAGGACGCGTTTAACAATGTAATCGCGGGTCAACGCGTCAGATTAAGTGCGCAGCCAACAACTAACATTACGATAGGCGATACGGCTTACACCGATAATAACGGTTATGCGTACGTTAACCTTCTCAGCACCCAACCTGGGGTTTATCAGGTGACGGCAACGCTGGACAATAACAGTAGTAGTAAGGTTGACGTGAATGTGGCAAATGGCAAACTCGAGTTAACATCATCGAAACCAGAAACCACGGTCCATAATAGTGAGGGTATTACGCTGACCGCAACGGCGAGAAATGCGCGGGGTGAATTGATGCCAGGGCAAATTATCACCTTTAGCGTAACGCCTGAAGGTGCAACGCTAAGCAATACAGGGGAAGTCCTTACTGACCAGTCAGGTCAGGCCAAAGTGACGCTGACCAGTGACAAAGTGAATGTCTATACCGTTACGGCCATAATGGGCAAAGATGTTCCCGTTCAGAGCCAGGTAACGGTTGCGGTTAAGGCAGATGCTAAAACGGCACATGTTGTGAGCGTCGTGGCTTCTCCTGACACCATCACCGCCGACGGCATCGATAGCAGCACCATCACTTCACGAGTAGAAGATGATTACGGATTCCCGGTTGAAGGTGTCGATGTTAGTTATGCCTTAGACACCAAAGGCAGCCCGGTAGTTAATATTACAACTACGCGTACCGATCAGTCCGGGCAAGTCACGGCGACAATAACCAGTACATTGGCAGAAACCTTAACAGTCAATGTGCAAGTTCCTGGTACAGCCAACCAATCCGCAACCATTACATTGGTTGCCGGCACGGCCGATGAAAGTAAGTCAATTTTGAAATCCGATGTTGGCACTCTGAAGGCTGACTACCAGCAGAGCGCAAAACTTACGCTAACATTGCAAGACAAGTACGGTAACCCGATAGTGACGTCTGATCATCTGGAATTTGTCCAGTCAGGCCCCTTCGTGAACTTTCTCAAGTTGAGCGATATTGATTACAGCCAAAGAAATTATGGCGAGTACACCGTGACTGTCACTGGCGGAAAAGAGGGGACAGCGACCCTCATTCCCATGCTGAACGGGGTTCATCAGGCAAACTTAAGCATATCGCTGAATCTCATCCAATCGATAAAAGAAATGTCCGGTCATGTCACTGCAAACAACCATACCTTCTCCACGGCTAAATTCCCGAGCGAAGGCTTTGCAGGGGCGTATTACACACTCAACAATGATAACTTTGAAGCGGGTAAAACCGTTGATGATTATATGTTTTCAAGTTCACAGGGTTGGGTGTCTGTCGATGCTTCGGGTAAAGTTTCTTTCGCAAATATCGGCGATCAAACGTCAGTCACAATAAGCGCTATTCCCCGACAAGGAGGTACAACCTACCAGACCTTAATTAAGCTGAAAGGCTGGTGGGTGAATAATGGAAATCATACCAATATCTGGCTAGCTGCCAATGCGCTCTGTCATGCTAAAAATGATGGATATAATCTCCCTGGCATCGCACATTTGACGTCTGGCGAAAACAAACGCACGCAGGGATCGCTGTATGGTGAATGGGGGAACGTTGGAGCGTTTTCCAGTAATTCGCAATTTACACCGGGAGCTTACTGGACAAGTGAATCTGATGATTACAGTCGGCACTACTATGTGCAGATGCTAACCGGTATGACCGGAAGCGACGCTGATTCCAGCCCCCAACTGACCGCCTGCCGTAAATCACTTTAATTTCAGCAGTTGTTATTAAAGGATACCCTTTTACGAGGGTATCCTTTCAGACTGATAACAAACGCTACATTGCCGGATGTGCTGCGCTTATCAGGCCTATATAACCCCTGCAATATATTGAATTTATTGTTTTTGTACCCCAGCCGGCATAAACGACTACTCAAGAAATTCAACAGCAACCGTTGATGTCAGCCAGACCCCGTTTTCCGCTTGCCAGAAAGGGATGCCTCGTTTCGCCATCTCCTGTGCTTTGACGGTTAAGACAACCGGCGATCCGTGTCTTGCTCCCACTTTGCGTGCCGTTGCTTCATCAGCAGAGAGATGCACGTAATGACGATCCCCTGCAATCAGCCCCTGTTTTTTTATCTCGTCAAGGAAACGGCTTGCCGTACCGTGGTAGAGAAACTGTGGCGGTGTTTTTTCGGCAAAGGAAATAGCGACCTGCGAAGTCGAATGCCCCTGAACCGCGCGGATGCACCTACCATCACTGGAATAACTAAAACGCTTTTTATCGCTGGTTGCGACCACGGTATCCAGCAATGCACGGGTTAATCGCTTGCCCGCTTTTTGGGCACAAAGTATGAGCTTATCGATATTCGCCCATCCTTCACGGTCCAGTACGATACCAATCGCCTCCGGTTTGTGTCGGAGGACAAAACTTAAAAACTTGCTCGTATCCGCCAGCTCTTTTTCGTTGTACTTTGCCATCGCGTTTTCGTCCCTGGATTTTCTGTTTTTATTTACCAATATCATTGTCACTGGGTTTATGAATTTTCTGCAACTCAATCCTGCGCAGAACCTTTTCAACACAGCGTAATTTTTCCGCTATGCAAAAAACGCATAGCCAGAAACATACTTGCATTTTCCCCATACCCACATGGCTGATAAGGTTTTTCAGTTCCAGGAATTTTCCTGGCTCAAGCAACACACAAACACAAAAAAACAATGGGGATTGTTATGACACAACAAGGGGATGCTGTAGCCGGGGAGCTGGCGACAGAAAAAGTGGGCATTAAAGGGTATCTGGCTTTTTTTCTCACCATAATCTTTTTTTCCGGTGTTTTTTCCGGAACAGACAGCTGGTGGCGCGTTTTTGATTTTTCCGTTCTGAACGGATCGTTTGGGCAACTGCCTGGTGCGAACGGAGCCACCACCTCATTTCGCGGCGCGGGTGGTGCGGGGGCTAAAGATGGCTTTCTCTTTGCGCTGGAGCTGGCACCGTCAGTCATTCTCTCTCTGGGGATTATTTCAATTACCGATGGTCTTGGTGGATTACGCGCCGCGCAGCAGTTAATGACACCTGTGCTAAAACCGTTGTTGGGCATTCCAGGGATCTGCTCGCTGGCGCTGATCGCTAACTTGCAAAACACTGATGCCGCCGCCGGTATGACCAAAGAGCTGGCGCAGGAAGGTGAAATTACCGAACGCGATAAAGTGATTTTCGCCGCATATCAAACCAGCGGTAGCGCCATCATCACCAACTACTTCTCTTCCGGCGTCGCGGTGTTTGCCTTTCTGGGCACGTCCGTAATCGTACCTTTAGCCGTCATCCTGGTGTTTAAATTTGTCGGAGCCAACATTTTGCGCGTCTGGCTTAACTTCGAAGAACGTCGCAACCCAACGCAAGGAGCGCAAGCATGACAACTCAGGTCCGCAAAAACGTCATGGATATGTTTATCGATGGCGCGCGCCGTGGCTTTACTATCGCCACGACCAACCTGCTGCCAAACGTGGTGATGGCGTTTGTCATCATTCAGGCGCTGAAAATTACCGGCCTGCTCGACTGGGTGGGGCATATCTGTGAACCCGTAATGGCGCTGTGGGGATTACCCGGTGAAGCGGCAACCGTCCTTTTAGCCGCATTAATGAGTATGGGCGGCGCAGTCGGTGTTGCCGCCAGTCTGGCAACCGCTGGCGCATTAACCGGCCACGATGTCACCGTTTTACTGCCCGCAATGTATTTAATGGGCAACCCGGTGCAAAATGTCGGTCGCTGCCTAGGGACAGCCGAAGTGAATGCCAAATATTACCCGCATATCATTACGGTCTGCGTGATTAACGCATTGCTGTCGATCTGGGTTATGCAGCTTATTGTTTAACAAGGAGTTACCATGATTGATTATACCGCAGCCGGTTTTACCCTGCTGCAGGGAGCGCATTTGTATGCGCCGGAAGATCGGGGAATTTGCGATGTCCTCGTCGCTAACGGCAAAATTATCGCCGTTGCCAGCAATATCCCTTCTGACATTGTACCGAACTGCACGGTTGTCGATCTCAGTGGGCAGATCCTCTGCCCAGGTTTTATTGATCAACACGTCCATTTGATTGGCGGTGGCGGCGAAGCAGGTCCCACGACGCGCACGCCGGAAGTGGCGCTAAGTCGCCTGACAGAAGCGGGCGTCACGTCAGTGGTTGGTCTGCTGGGCACCGACTCTATCTCTCGCCACCCGGAATCCCTGCTCGCCAAGACCCGTGCGCTCAATGAAGAAGGCATCAGCGCCTGGATGCTGACCGGCGCTTATCATGTCCCTTCCCGCACTATTACGGGTTCCGTGGAAAAAGACGTGGCGATTATCGATCGTGTGATTGGCGTGAAATGCGCCATCTCTGATCACCGTTCTGCCGCACCGGACGTTTATCACCTGGCTAATATGGCGGCAGAATCCCGCGTTGGCGGTTTGCTCGGCGGTAAACCTGGCGTTACCGTGTTCCACATGGGCGACAGCAAAAAGGCGTTACAGCCTGTCTATGACCTGCTGGAAAACTGCGATGTGCCGATCAGCAAGTTGCTGCCGACCCACGTTAACCGCAACGTACCGTTGTTTGAGCAGGCGCTGGAGTTCGCGCGCAAAGGCGGCACCATCGATATCACCAGCAGCATTGACGAACCGGTCGCCCCTGCCGAAGGTATTGCCCGCGCCGTTCAGGCGGGTATTCCGCTGGCACGCGTCACCCTCAGCTCCGACGGCAACGGTAGCCAGCCGTTCTTCGATGACGAAGGGAATTTAACCCATATCGGTGTTGCAGGTTTTGAAACGTTGCTGGAAACCGTGCAGGTGCTGGTCAAAGACTATGATTTCAGTATCAGCGATGCCCTGCGCCCGCTCACCAGTAGCGTAGCCGGTTTCCTTAACCTGACCGGGAAAGGCGAAATTCTGCCTGGCAATGACGCAGACTTACTGGTCATGACGCCAGAATTGCGCATTGAGCAGGTATATGCTCGCGGCAAACTGATGGTCAAAGACGGCAAAGCCTGCGTGAAAGGAACGTTTGAAACGGCTTAAACGGTTGTCAGCCGCCCTAATGGACGTAGAATGCCCGCAAGGGCGGCTGACAGAGTAAAACGTAATGGATGACTGTGGTGCGGTTTTGCATAATATTGAAACCAAATGGCTTTATGATTTTCTGACCCTGGAAAAATGCCGCAATTTTTCCCAGGCGGCAGTCAGTCGTAACGTCTCGCAACCGGCATTCAGCCGCCGCATCCGCGCGCTGGAACAGGCGATTGGCGTTGAATTGTTTAACCGCCAGGTGACGCCGCTGCAACTCTCAGAACAAGGGAAAATCTTCCATTCGCAGATCCGCCATCTGTTGCAACAGTTAGAAAGTAACCTTGCAGAGCTGCGTGGCGGCAGCGATTACGCGCAACGTAAAATCAAGATAGCCGCTGCACACTCTCTTTCCCTCGGTCTGTTACCGTCCATTATCAGCCAGATGCCGCCGCTCTTTACCTGGGCAATTGAAGCCATTGATGTCGATGAAGCGGTCGATAAACTGCGTGAAGGGCAAAGTGACTGTATTTTTTCCTTTCACGACGAAGATTTGCTGGAAGCGCCGTTTGACCACATTCGCTTATTTGAATCTCAATTGTTCCCTGTCTGCGCCAGTGACGAACACGGAGAAGCACTTTTTAACCTCGCGCAGCCACACTTTCCGTTACTGAATTACAGCCGCAACTCCTACATGGGGCGATTGATTAATCGCACCCTGACGCGCCACAGTGAGTTAAGTTTCAGCACCTTTTTTGTCTCTTCGATGAGCGAGCTTTTAAAGCAGGTTGCCCTCGACGGCTGTGGGATTGCCTGGCTGCCGGAGTATGCCATCCAACAAGAAATTCGCAGCGGGCAGCTCGTTGTACTGAATCGGGACGAACTGGTGATCCCGATTCAGGCCTACGCATACCGGATGAATACCCGCATGAATCCCGTTGCCGAACGCTTCTGGCGTGAACTGCGCGAGCTGGAGATTGTGCTTAGCTGACATTCTCAAGCGTCGCACTGCGCCAACCGCCATTATCCCAGACCAGATCAAACGTTAGCGGTTCATCGTCGTGGTACAGCATTATCTCAAGGCTGATCGCCAGAGTGTGGCAGTACGCTTCTTTCAAATTAACCTGCAACGCCGCAATCCGTGGCTCATGAAATAACAGTGCAGAACGCAGCTGACGGCAATACCAGCTCTGGAGATGTTTGTCGCTCGGGTTATGCACTTGCCACTCGGGCATGCCTGAAACAAGTAATGACGGTAATGCCGAATGAGGAGAATTAAAAAGAGTGAGGAGATCGCTGCATACCGATTTACGCAGCAATGACGTTTTATTGCCTGAAATTTTAGGTAAAACAGCCTGAAGTGATTGGCGCATCATTTTGCGCACTCCTGACGTTTAGCAACATATGCGGCTTGCCCTGAACACCGGGCACCACTGTATTGATGCTCATTTTCCATAGCCATTCCCTTTTGTTCATTACATCCATGTCAGTCTGAGACAGGCTTGAATCCTGTCAGCAAAGTATAAAACCTTACTTGCCTATGAATATCTACTGACTTTTCAGGAAAAAAGTCATGATTTGATAAAAATCATCAAACTCAAAAAAAAACCGCTAGTATATTCTGAATATTCCGAATAGTTACGTAGATGAAAATACTTGTCACCGCTGCTACTTAATTCCGGTGGGAAATTATTTATTTCCGCATAATCAGCCATGTATCATTTGAAACAATTAGTTTGTAAATAATATAAATTGATAACATATCAAATACATCAAAAATACCATTCACAGGCATTATTAATATAGACCTCAATATAGCAACATCAAATTCCAATTAGTAATAAGATATGCTTTTAAATTGCATGCAAATAATTTTAAATGAGCGTTTTTTGATACTTTAGAGTGTTTCCTACCCTTTAATATCACTGTGTAGAGTTGATATCACTACAACAGAAACATGCATGTCATTTTTTTACTTCTTTTTTACTACAGAAAAATTTATCTATTTTTCTAAACATCAGTGAAATACTCATAAAAGGTAACTATTATGTCTATGCCATTAAGCAATGCCCTTCAGAGTCAAATTATTACAGATAATCACTTCCTTCATCATCCCAAAGTCGACAATAAGTTAACACGTGAATATGAATATGCACGCATGGATACGGAAAACATCTATCTTCTGCCTCTTACTCGTGGCAATAACCATAATTATGATGGAAAAAGCGTTGTCGAAATTAGAAAACTTAATATTGGCAAACAGTCCTGGCCATTTAATTATGTGACAGATACATGCAGAGAATTCAATGGTATTACAACAACAGGACGTATGCTCTATCGAAACTTGAAAATCACCTCAGCTTTAGACGAAATATATGGTGGTATATGTAAAAAGGCGCATGCTGCTACAGAATTAGCAGAAGGTTTACGGCTAAATTTATTTATGAAGAGCCCTTTCGATCCTGTTGAGGACTATACAGTTCATGAAATAACATTAGGCCCTGGTTGCAATGTTCCAGGTTACGCCGGAACCACGATAGGATATATTTCAACCCTTCCAGTTTCTCAGGCAAAAAGATGGACCAATGAGCAGCCAAGAATTGATATCTATATTGATCAGATAATAACTGTCTCAGGGGTAGCAAATTCTTCCGGATTCGCCCTTGCCGCATTACTTAATGCTAATATTGAGATGGGAAATGACCCAATCATTGGTATAGAAGCCTATCCTGGTACCGCGGAGATCCATGCAAAAATGGGATATAAAGTTATCCCCGGTGATGAAGATGCGCCACTCAAACGCATGACTCTGCAACCGTCATCTCTTCCAGAACTGTTTGAATTAAAAAATGGTGAATGGAATTATATTGGTAAATAGCCACTGAGAAGAATGAGTACTAATATTCAGGTTATACAGATATTTAAACAATACCCTGCAATTTACAAAGTAATACTCATTGCGACTTCTTAATTTAAGAAAGCGCAAGGAACGTTTACCCTTGCGCTTATTATAATAAGTCAGGCGTCGACTTTATCCAGCGGCCATGAATCAAACAGATAGCCGTCAAAATAAATATCGTCAACGTTCGAGAATTCCAGCAGACGTTGCTTAACGTTTTCCAGATGCTGCCACATTGCCAGCTTCGCCGCTCGGGCATCTTTTTTGATTAACGCGGCGAGGATCTGTTTGTGATCGCCCAACCACTCTTTGCGATACAGGCTGTCATCCAGATGGCTGTGCAACTGGATCCACATTGGATTGTTTTCCCGCCACTGCCAGGACTGACGGAATAACTCCACCAGCATGCTGTTATGCGTTGCTTCGGCAATGGCGAGATGGAACTGCATATCACCGCTTTCGCTGCTACCCGGCGCGCTGGAAGCCAGTTCACGCTCTTCCAGTTGCAATGCCTGACGCATTTTGACGATATCTTCGCGGGTAGCCTGCAAAGCGGCAAACTCGGCGATGTTGCTCTCCAATAACTGCCGCGCCTGTAACAGCTCAAAAGGACCGGCATCGTTGCAGACGTTGGCATCCGGACTGTCTGTGTTCTGGCTGCCTGAGTTATCAAGAACATAGATACCGGCACCCCGGCGTACTTCCACCAGCCCTTTGATCTCCAGCATGATCAGCGCTTCACGTACCACCGTCCGCGTGACATCAAGCATTTCTGCAATTTCACGCTCCGGCGGCAGCCGTTCGCCAGGATTGTACGGCGTCTTTATGATCAGATCGCGGATCATCGCCCCGACTTCCTGGTAAGGTCTTTGCGCAGAGGTGGCAGATTTCATGGTGTTGTGTCCGTTAGGTGCGGTTAATCAAATTTTTGCCGGATGCGGCGTGAACGCCTTATCCGGCCTACAACGGGCAATTTTACGGCCCGTTAATCTCAAACTATACCATTAGCACTGGAAGTTGGCACGTACAGGTGGACAAAAAAATGAAAACTGGTCAACCAAATATCAGTTTGATTGACCAGTAAGTCTGTAGGGTAATCAGTTAGTTACAGCGCAGCCACACACTCGCGCGCACCGCGTTCGCACAGCTGCTGATATGCCGCCGTCACCGCGCCAACAAAGTCGGCATTCTGCGGCAGATCATCGGCAAAAATACCGCTCAGGCCCAGCAGCGCTTTCACGCGGTCTGCGCCCTGATACTGCGCGTTAATCTTCTGGAACTCGGCCAGCATCGGGTCGACCACGTCAATGGCATTACCCTGCTCATCCACGCCCTGGGTGTAACGCATCCAGCCAGCCACGCCCAGCGCCAGGTGACGCCAGCTGCCGCCGTTTTGCAGGTGCAGACGCACCGGATCCAGCAGACGCTGCGGTAACTTCTGGCTGCCGTCCATCGCAATCTGCCAGGTACGGTGACGCAGAGACGGGTTGCTGAAACGCTCGATCAGCAGCGTCGCATAGGCGTTCAGGTCCGTACCCTCCGGCATCGACAGCGTTGGCGCTTGTTCCTGCATCATCAGGGCAAAGGCCGCTTTGCGATAATCCGGGTTAGTCATGGTGTCGGCAATAGTTTCATAGCCGCCGAGGTAACCGAGGTACGCCAGGAAAGAGTGGCTGCCGTTCAGCATACGCAG
Source organism: Shigella dysenteriae (assembly GCF_022354085.1). NCBI lineage: Bacteria > Pseudomonadati > Pseudomonadota > Gammaproteobacteria > Enterobacterales > Enterobacteriaceae > Shigella > Shigella dysenteriae. Next base: position 514,402 of record NZ_CP055055.1, on the reverse strand, counting down.
CTTCATCATTTCGAACGGCACAACGTCTGCAACGAACTGTGCGCCCACTTTATCCCAGTCCGGACGACCATTAACGAAGTTATCTTCAATCACCCACTGACGGAAGGGTTCGCAGGCAATGGCGCACGGGTCGTAAACACCCAGCTGGTCAGCAATTTCCTGTAAGGTTTCTGGCGTCGCCGCCGGAACGATGCGGTCAACCATGGTGCACGGGAAGGTGACGTTCTCTTCAATCCATGCCGCCAGCTGCGGATCACGCGCCTGAGCCAGCCCCAGAACCGCGACCTTTGCCACATGACCGTTCTCACGCACGTTGTCGCAGGACATGACAGTAAACGCTTTCAGCCCTTTTTCACGACGCAGACGCAAGGCTTCGACGATGTAACCAATTGCAGACTTCGGCGCAGTCGGGTTTTCCAGATCGTGCTTGATCAGCGGGTTATTGAGATCCAGTTGACCGCTTGCCGCATCAGCGCAGTAGCCTTTTTCCGTGACCGTTAGAGAGACAATCGCCGTTTGCGGACGCGCCATCGCGTTGAGAATACCTTCGCAGCCGTCGATTTCCGGATGCAGCGCTTCTTTCATCGAACCGATAATTTTCAGCTCGGTGCTTTCTGCGCCTTTTTCCGCTACGGTGTACAGCAGTTGCTGTTTTTTCAGGTTTTCGATCAGCACGCGGTCGTTGCCTGGCATCAGGTTAACTTCGCAGATGCCCCAGTCGCTGTCGGTGCTTTCCAGCAGATGATGGGTATACAGCGCCTGGTGCGCGCGGTGAAACGCCCCGCAACCGAGATGCACAATGCGTGATTCCAGACGAGAATGATCCCATGACGGGCGGGCAACCGGCAGATTGCTGTCAACAATAGTAGTCATCGTAAACTCCAGAATCCGTCTTCAGAGAGTGACGGCAAGGAAGAAGGAACCGGCACGGCGCGCAGCCATGCCGGTGGATATTAACGGCTAAAGAAAGCGCGCTGGATCGCCAGTTCGACACCGCGAACTTCGGCCAGGCCTTTCAGACGACCAATTGCGGAGTAACCTGGGTTGGTTTTCTTCTTCAGGTCGTCCAGCATCTGATGACCGTGGTCCGGACGCATCGGGATCAGGTCTTCTTTGCCTTCCGCTTTACGACGGTGTTCTTCTTCAACAATCGCTTTCACCACTTCGTACATATCAACGTCACCGTTCAGGTGCGCCGCTTCGTGGAAGGTTTTCGGGTTATCTTCACGCATGGTGGAGCGCAGATGGGTGAAGTAAATACGCGGACCGAACTGCTTGATCATATCAACCAGATCGTTGTCAGCACGCACGCCGTAGGAACCGGTGCACATGGTGAAACCGTTCGCCATGCTGTTTACGGTATCAACCATCCACTGCATATCTTCAATGGTGGAAACAATGCGCGGCAGGCCGAGGATCGGGCGCGGCGGATCGTCCGGGTGAACCGCCATACGCACGCCAACTTCTTCAGCAACTGGAATAATCGCTTTCAGGAAGACGGCAAAGTTTTCGCGCAGCTTCGCTTTATCGATATCTTTGTACAGCTCCAGGTGCTTACGGAACTGGTCGAGGGTATACCCTTCTTCCGCGCCCGGCAGACCGGCAATGATGTTACGCGTCAGACGCGCTTTGTCTTCGTCGCTCATAGTGGCGAAGCGTTCAGCTGCCTGAGCAATTTCTTCTTCGGTGTAATCCGCTTCCGCGCCTGGACGTTTCAGGATATGCATTTCGAATGCAGCGAATTCGATCTGGTCGAAGCGCAGAGCTTTGGAGCCGTCTGGCAGCACGTATTCGAGGTCAGTACGGGTCCAGTCGAGCACCGGCATGAAGTTGTAGCACACGGTGCGAATGCCGCACTGCGCCAGGTTGCGCAGAGTCTGCTGATAGTTAGCGATCCACTGCTCATAGTTGCCAGTGTGGGTTTTGATATCTTCGTGAATTGGTACGCTTTCTACGACAGACCACACCAAGCCTGCGTCTTCAACGATCGCCTTGCGTTTGAGGATCTCTTCTACGGACCATACTTCGCCGTTCGGGATATGGTGCAGCGCGGTAACCACGCCAGTGGCGCCCGCCTGACGGACATCAGCTAAAGAAACCGGATCGTTTGGGCCGTACCAGCGCCAGGTCTGTTCCATGATTTTTCCTCTTTCACATAGTGGGTTCCACAGCAAAGAGACGCGGAACCCTGGAGTTGTTTAGGTATCCGGATGAACAACCAGACCGCAGCCGTGGCGTTGCATCGGATGAGATGGCGTATAAGTTCTACCTTTTGGTAAGACATGTCAACCCGAATTCTGAAATTGGTTAACCACATCACAAGAATTTCACTCTCCTGGTTGTTGCTGCAAATTGCAGCAAAAGGTAATCGATGGTTATTGATCAGAGGATGTGACATTCATCGCAACAATGGTTGACCAATTTACATAACATGTCGCCCAAAATAACAACGGTTCAACCAGGTAAGGTAAAACGTTATGCATGTGCTTAACATTCTCTGGGTGGTATTCGGCATTGGTCTGATGCTGGTACTGAATTTGAAGTTCAAAATCAATTCAATGGTGGCTTTGTTGGTGGCGGCGCTGTCCGTCGGGATGCTGGCGGGCATGGATTTGATGTCGCTGCTGCACACCATGAAAGCGGGCTTCGGCAACACGCTGGGGGAACTGGCTATCATCGTGGTGTTCGGTGCGGTCATCGGTAAATTGATGGTCGACTCCGGCGCGGCTCACCAGATAGCACATACGCTGCTGGCGCGTCTCGGTCTGCGCTATGTACAGCTGTCGGTGATTATCATCGGCCTGATTTTTGGTCTGGCGATGTTCTATGAAGTGGCCTTTATCATGTTAGCGCCGCTGGTTATTGTCATTGCCGCCGAAGCTAAAATTCCGTTCCTGAAACTGGCGATCCCGGCAGTAGCAGCTGCCACTACCGCACATTCACTGTTCCCACCGCAGCCGGGTCCGGTGGCGCTGGTGAATGCTTATGGCGCAGATATGGGGATGGTTTATATCTATGGCGTACTGGTGACGATCCCAAGTGTAATCTGCGCAGGTCTGATCCTGCCGAAGTTCCTCGGCAATCTTGAGCGCCCAACGCCATCATTCCTGAAAGCAGATCAACCGGTAGATATGAACAATCTGCCCTCTTTCGGCGTTTCGATTCTGGTGCCGCTGATCCCGGCGATCATTATGATCTCTACCACCATCGCCAATATCTGGCTGGTAAAAGATACCCCTGCCTGGGAAGTGGTTAACTTTATCGGTTCCTCGCCGATTGCAATGTTTATTGCGATGGTGGTTGCATTCGTACTCTTTGGCACCGCACGTGGTCATGACATGCAGTGGGTGATGAACGCTTTTGAAAGTGCGGTGAAAAGCATTGCAATGGTGATTCTGATCATCGGTGCGGGTGGCGTGCTGAAGCAAACTATCATCGACACCGGCATTGGCGACACCATCGGCATGTTGATGTCCCACGGCAATATCTCGCCCTACATTATGGCATGGCTGATCACTGTGCTAATTCGTCTGGCGACGGGTCAGGGTGTCGTTTCGGCGATGACCGCCGCCGGGATTATCAGTGCTGCAATCCTTGATCCAGCAACTGGTCAGCTGATTGGCGTGAATCCGGCGCTGCTGGTGCTGGCGACGGCTGCGGGTTCCAACACCCTCACCCACATTAACGATGCATCTTTCTGGTTGTTCAAAGGTTACTTTGACCTGTCAGTAAAAGACACGTTGAAAACCTGGGGTCTGCTGGAGCTGGTCAACTCCGTGGTTGGGCTGATTATTGTGCTGATTATTAGCATGGTAGCGTAAAAGAACACCAGAGCCTGCCAATGGCAGGCTCAGTTCGGATTGTCGGCAAAGTGCGCTTTGTTTATGCCAGATGCGACGCTGACGCGTCTTATCTGGCCTACAAAGGGCTAACGTGCAGGTTTTTAGCTTCAGGTAATATTGCGTACCTGCATTAGCAATGCCCTGTGATTTCTTTATTGATAAACAAAAGTCACGCCAATAATCGATTGCACATTCCCTGCAGTCACCTGCCCTCCGGTACGTGCGTAATTTGCCGTTAATCCCAGACTTACCGCCGAAGTTCCTACTGCTCCTAACGATACCGTGTTATTCGCTGGAATAATCGCACCGTTGCGCGTCAACTGTACGCCGACGCCCTGCGCTGGTGAAAACGACGCGGTATTGGTGAAAATCGAGTTGCCCGCATCTGCGGTTGTGCCGGAGAGGTAATACCCCAGGTTTTGGCTTTTCGCACAATAAACGGTAAGAGGAATTGGCACTGAACCAGGGTAGTCCGGCAGAGTAACGGTGACATCACGAGCAGAAACATCACAGCCGCCAGTAGGCACCACCACATCATTATTGGCGTAAATATTCCACACAAACTGAAAATCATCGCTGTTATAGTTGTTGGTCTGTCGCAAAATAAGCACGGCAATTAATGAGCCAGCTTTAATCGCCACCCCGCCCGCACTGCTCACAGGCGTCAAATAAAGCGCCACCGGCCACGGCTTATCCGTTCTCGAATTATAAACAACCCGCGGCGTTTCGCTGGTGGTCGGAAATGGATAGCTACTGCCACTATATTTTACGGTCCCGGAAAAATTAGCTAACACGCCGCCATAAGCCGAGCCTCGTTGCAGTGTGACATAGTCTGTAATGGTTTCCGGATAATCGTTATGGCAAAAGATTTGCGTCGAAAGATCTACGACCAGGTTTTGCCCCACATTCACGGCAGGCGCAAGGTTTACATAAACATTAGCGCTGCCACCGCCAATAGGGATAGCGGTACCATTGGCGGTTTTACAGGCGAATGACCAGGCATTTACCGACCAGCCCATCAGCAGTACAGCAAACAGGGTAATAACTCGTTTCATTACAATTATCTCTTCGGGTTCAGCTGTAGGTATAGGTGATGCTAATCACTGCCTGAATGGTTCCCTGAGTGGCTCCGCCATTTACCGTCAATGCTCTGACCTGTAACGGGAAGTGCGCTGATTGTGAGGAATCATCCACCTGAACTGTTTTGGTTGCGCCAGTATTCAATGTGTTGCCACTGTCATCCTGTAGCTCTAACTGGATGTTTTGCGCGGTCCCCTGGTTTTTATAATATCCGGTACTGTCGGCTGCCCCGCTGAAGCTGGCAGTGACCCTCGACGTTCCCACCGGACAATTAGTCAACTCAAGCGCAACATCATGCCAGGCCGATGCCGCCCCGGCAGACATCAGACTGAAAGAATAAAGATCGCCGAGATCAACCGTGGCATTGGTGGTGGAAACTGTGCACGGTTTGGCGACGACCTTACCGTTCACCGTGATGGTGACATCGGCTGCCTGTATCGTCGCACTTGCGAGCGCCAATATTGCCGCCAATAAATACCCACGTTTGCGCCATTTCATGAGCATCTCCAGTTACTGATATTCAAGAGTGAAGGTAGCCGTGGCATTGATATGCCCCGCAGTGACAGGCACCTGTGTCGCCATTAGCCGGGCGTAAAAATTCAGCGTATTTGGTTTACCCGGCGTCAGGGTCGTCCACGAAATCGCGGACGATGGAGCATTAAGGGGTATTTGATTTTGCTGCTCATTCAGAAGCTGTATTCCCAGTCCCGCAGCCGCTGACACCGTATTTTCAAGTGCAAGCAGGTTGGCATTGTGGCTATCTGCAACGCCGGTAAACCCAACTTTTACGGCAGAAACGGCATTACCACAGGGTGACAGCAAAATACGAAATGGAACGACAGGAGTCGTCGCGCCAATGTTGTTAAATTGCTTCGCCGCGTTTTCCATCAGATCAACAGTAAAATTGGTTGATTCAGCGGCCACACTACAGCCGTTATCTCTGACATAGCCGCGGATAGTAATCGTGCTATCCGCAGCCAAAACGCGACTTACCGCCAGCCACAAAAAAGCGCACAGAAGATAAAAAGGTTTGTTTCTCATCACGCCCCCTTAACGACATTCAGCTGATAGCTGGGTTAATAACTGCTGCTGACTCTCTGGTGGCAGTTGATAATTGGCGACACAGTGAGCATTTTCCTCTTCTCCCCATTTCACCTGAACTTTTCCCGCTAGAGGCATTCCGCTGAGGTAAACCTGACCATTATCCGCAACAATGCCGCTACTCTGGCTACTCTCTGATGTCACCATCGCCCCAAACGGCAGCGGCTTATTATTGTGGGTTAGCGTCATGAGCAGTTTTATCCCAACGCGCGCTTTAAACTCTGCTCGCACGATCGCCCCACGAGTGGGAACAACGTTAGCGACCGCGTTATCTAAATCGACGTTATCAGCCAGGGTATTGGTATCCAGCGCCACTCTGTTTTCCCGATATTCAGTGGCATAAGGCAGCACGGCATAACCACGCCAGTCGGTACGCACCCCCGTCTGGTTTTCGACTTTTGCATCTTTTGCGCCAGGCGCTTTAACAAGCACCACCGTATCGTTTAACGGCTGCCCCAGCGTTACGCCATTGGCATGAGCCAGTACCCCACCGCTGACTCCGTAATAGAGCTGCTTAATATCATCGCTATGGCTGTAACCGATATTGGCATTGCCGTAACCACCGCGATAATTCAGCGTGGCGTAGCCTGTGCTTCCGCTATTACCATCGCCTCCCCCGGCATAGCCGGTTTGCACGCTATAGCTGAGGTTGTTGTCTTCCAGCAACGTACCGTATACACCAGCCAGATTGGTCATTCGACCGTTGAGATCGTGTGACATGCTGTAGCTGGCACTGGCATGTCGCCACTGAGATTTACTGTCAGAACGCAGCCAGTGGCTGAAAGGAATATTGACGTTAAGCGCTAACATCTGATCCCGTCCTTTTTGCCAGGCGTTTTTCGTCAGGCTATAGCTGAGCGTCCAGTTGATATCTTCGAACGCAGTATTTAATCCAGCCTGGAATTGCTCATCGACATTACTCGTTCCCCAATAAGTTTGATGGCTACCACTCAAATACAGTGTTGATGTGCGCCCGAGTTGCTGAGTAACGGTGAGCTGTAATTTCCCGCGTTTGTTATAAGCGAGGTTGTAATAGTCGGTGAATTTCGGCTTAACCTGAATCACTCCATCCTGTGTTTCGATGTTGTAGCCATTCATTCGACTGTATGTTGTATCAGCGAAATTAAAATATCCGCTGGTCGAATAACGGTAACCTACTAACTGAATATTCGTGCCTGACTCATTGAGCGATTTGTTATAGAGAAAACGCACCGATTGTCCGTCATGCTGACTGTCATCGGGAAGTGTGGAATTAGCCTGAGTCATATCCACAGACAGAGCGCCCAGTGCCCCCATATTTTTCCCGATACCAAAATTAAAAGCACGATAACGATCTGCCAGTTGCGTTCCACCATATATTGTCCAGCCAGCCGGAAGGCCGTGGAGTAATGTACTTTGGAAAAAGCGGGGTTTTTCCTGTTGCGCATTTCCACTACGGTATTCTCCTGCCGTAATGGAATAACGAGTATGCCCTTCACGTTGCAAAAGCGGGACTGACGAATAGGGTACGGTAAAAATCTGCGTGCTGCCGTCAGCCTCTTTGATCGTTACCTGCAAGTCACCACTATTACCTGCGGCATAGATATCGTTGATGGTAAAAGGCCCCGGTGGCACCGTACTATTATAAATGTCATACCCATTTTGTTTAATAGTGACCTGTGCAGTACCACGAGCAATACCGTGGATCACCGGGGCAAATCCTCTTTGGCTATCGGGTAACATATTGTCATCTGAGGCCAATTGTGCGCCGCGAAAGTTAATACCATCGAAAATATCGCCCTGAGTATAACCATCACCCAGCGTCAGCCGGGAACGTAACGGTATTATGTCTCGCTCAAGCCAGGTATTGATATGCTGCCATTTATTTTTGCTACCTGATGATCTGTCGCTACTGTTATAACTCCAGGTGGTATTGTCGCGTAAACGCCACGCACCAATATTTAACCCACTCTGTAGGTTTAAATATGCATAATGGCTGTTACCCCCAATCCGATTCTGTACACTATTTCCGCTGAAATTATAATTGAGCAATCCGGCATTAATACCGGGATCCCATAACTCAGGAGGAATATAACCACGCGCGCGATTACTCATAAATGCCTGAGGGATCGTCAGGTTGAGTCGCTGCTGACCAACATCTAAATGCGCAGTAGCGTCATGGATCATGGAGGTTAAGGGCACGCAGGCATCATCCGCCAGCAGATTCATACCGGAGACAGAAGCCGTATTCAGCCCCATACTGGCAAGTTGCGCGCGTGTCAGGCAGGGAACAATCCCTTGTTCGCTGTCGCCCGTATTAAATGTGACATCACGCGTTGCCATATAACCATTATTCAAATAGATATCGACACGATACGTCCCTGGCGGTAATTCTTGCCCATTTTCAAAACGCGATAAATCGGCCACAGCCTGGGGATCATCCGCTAAAAAGCGCGGATTAAAATAGAGTTCGGCAGATGACAAAGGTGCCTGTGCGGCAAAAGCACAGGCGACAAAGAGCCGGACAAAAAAACCAGCCAAACGATGCTTACGAATATGCAAGCATTGTGTGTTTCGCTGGTAAAGTCTTAAATTCAGATATGACATTATTCCTCCGGTTTAAAATCACCCGGCAGTCAATTCTTTTTATTCAGGCGAAAAATTCCCCCTGCGTTATTCCATTACGCCCGTCATTTTGGGGGTAAGTGCGCCATAATCATTTATTGTTCGGTAAGTAATATTGCTTCCTGCATCAGAAGGCAATTTAACAGTGCTTTCGCCCATTGGAGGCACCAAGGCATTTTCAAGAACCCGGGCTCCGGCATTCAACTCTGTTACCGTCAGGTAATAGGGTGTCGGGTTAATCAGCGTCAGAGAATTCGCGCTACGACGAAATCTTAATTTTTCTGCGGCCTGATCGGGTGGCAACGCTAATTTAGCCGGACGATAGTACAGTTTAATGCGGCTGATAATTGCGAGCTGTAGCGTATTCTCAGTCAATTTTGATTTATCCATTGACGGAATCGCTTTAACGTTCATCCAGAATAAACTTTCCCGGTCCTGTGGCAATTGGTTATTTGTTGCATCAAGAATACGCAAGGTATTCTCTTTTTTTCCCTTCATCGCAAACAGAGGAGGCGTCACGATAAAACGACCATCCTTTACACCATCGGCATTTTCCACCCATGATTGAATTAAATAGGTGCTATTTTCATCATTATTTGTCACGGCAAGTTGCACTTGTTTTTGCCCTGCCGGATAAATTACGCGAGTCGCACCTAAGGCCACTCCCGCTTCAGCGCGTCCGGCAACCATCATTGCCATGAACATCAGGATACCTGCCAGCAAGCAGAATGTTATTTCCTGCGATTTCCTTACATTGACGTTTTTATTACTCACTGTCCTGTTCCTGTTATCACATTATCTGCTGAACAATTACTGATAGGTTAAAGAGAACCAGGCCTGGGCATTGGCGATGCCGCCAGTAACCCGACGCCCGGTAGCACGATATTTGGCGATGAAATGTAGCGAAGTAGAGCCTGAGTAAAGCCGTTTCCAGTTTGCTGGAGGACGATTAATCGGTACGAGGTTTCCTTCATCATCAAACAACGCTACGCCAATATTGGCGGCTATCCCTGGCCCCTCTCCCACGGAAAGCACATCCGGATTTTTACCATCCGCGACACCGTGAAACGCCACACCTACACGTTCGCTCACCACCGTGCTACATTCCCGTAAATGAATAACAAAAGGCACCGGTGCGCTATCTTCCCCTACCGCATGAAACCGGTTACTGCTGATTTGCCCCATATTGACCGTCATTTGTTTATCACCGGCTTCAATCCGGCAAGTTTCCGCAATAATGACGCCCTGAAATTGCATATTTCCGCCGGGCAGCGTGGTATTCCATTTATTTCCGGCCAGAGCAAACATTGGCAGCAACGACGCTAATAGAAATAATCTCTTCCTTTTCATCGTTATTTTTATCGCACAAGGGTGGGCATCCCTGCCCGTAATGACGTCCCTGAACCTGGGTAGGTTATTGATACTGAACCTTGAAGGTCGCATCCGCATTAGCTGCGCCAGGGGTTGCGGCACCAATTGCATAATAACGCGCCTGGAACGGAATGGTGTTGGTTCCGTTATTCAGGGTTGTTTGTGCACTAAATGACGCACCATCCAAAGCCAACGCAGCCCCTGTTTTATCCAGGATCTGCACACCAACGTTTGTTGCGCTACCCGCAGCAGAACTCTGCAGAGCCAGTACGTTGGTATGATTCGTGTCAATTGTTGTACCTAAGAAGGCAACAGCAGCTTTGCTTGCAACATCGGTATCGCAATCATTCAGCTGAATGTTAAAACCAACGGCAGAGCTGGTCGCTCCATCCTGGTCCAGCGAAGCGGTACGAACCTGACCTAACTGAACGGTTTGATCAACAGAGCCGGCATCAACCGCACAAGCGGCGTTAACAACCTCCCCTTTAAAGTGAACTGTCCCACCATTTACCGTCGTGACAGCGGCCAGAGCCGCTGTAGAACTGAGGGACAGAGCCGACAGAACAACGATTGCCAGAGTTTTAATTTTCATGCTGCTTTCCTTTCAAAAAACTATTTCTAAATCGACATGGGCAGTCGTTCTGTACACTTTGTTTTGTCAACGAGTTTGACTGCCAACACTGCACAGTTTTCCCCCAAAAGATGAAACATTTGGGGCCATTTTGACTCATAGAGGAAAGCATCGCGGACAAACTTTTTCAGTTTATTTGTTGGCTTAATATTCTATTGTTATCTTTATTTATAGATGTTTATATTGCATGAGGTGGTTTTTGGAGAGAAGAATGAGGAAGATGCGTCGAGCCACAGAAACGTTAGCTTTACATATAGCGGAGGTGATGTGAAATTAATTTACAATAGAAATAATTTACATATCAAACAGTTAGATGCTTTTTGTCGTTTTTTAATATTTTTATGCTTGAGAAAAAATACGTAACTTATTTATGATATGGACAGTTTGGCCCCAATTGTCTTGTATTTATTTGTTTTTTAACTTTATTATCAATAAGTTAAATCAAACCTCTTCTCTTTTTAATTTTTCGTTTATGAGATTATTTCTTTCCCATAATCCGGCAAAACGAGCAGCATTACTGGCGGTATAACGCACAGTATGGCGAATATTTCGATGCCCGAGATAATCCTGAATTAAACGAGTATCTGCACCACGCTCCGCCAGTTCATAACCGCAAGCATGCCTTAACATATGAGGATGAGTCTGCGTTACGGTTCCAGCTTCAATACCGGCATCGCGAATAATGCGATAGGCCTGCTGGCGAGAAAGCCGACTCCCGCGGCGAGAAATAAATATGGCGTCGGTCCGGTCAGCGCCTTTCCAGTTAGCACGTTCCAGGGTCCAGCGTTCCACAGCTTCACGCTCATCAAAACGTAACGGGTGAACGGTAGAAAATCCGTTCTTCAGTCGGCGAATATTTATTCGACCTTCATTAAGGTCAAGATCCTGATAATGCAGATCAAGCAGTTCACTAATACGCATCCCATGCCGATATGCCAACAGAATAAGACAATAATCTCTGGCTCCCGTTGCCCCGTAACAAACCGCCTGCATCATGGCCTGAACTTCTTTACCGGTAAGATAACGACGTTTACTCACAATAGTAGTACTCCTGACTGAGATATATTTAAATGAATACCTATAGGAAACCTCAATCGGTCAAAATTAGCCCAATAGATAAAAAGATAACCACACACGAAGTGATGTGGCTATCAGTCAATTACATTAAATATCATACAAAAATAAAATATCACTGATGTGACAACATCTATTTTCATTGATTTGATTCAATATAACAATAGATTGCAGTGGATTAACTTCCAGTTGCTTAAAAAATAAAGAAAAAAGTGCGAAAACAGGAGAATTTAAGTGATGTGTAAATTTATGAATGATTTTGTTTATTTATTTTGAAGAACATAAACCATTGTATTTTGTATGGATATGGTTAACTTAATGTTTATTATGATAATTAAGAATCATACTTACAATAACATCAATTAATAAATGGTTAATCATTTTTGATATATCGTAAGAATAATGTAGTTTTTAACACCATCCCTGGTATCTCAACTATCTCTATAAAACAGCGTGACGCTGTCGTCCTCTGGCTCTATCCCAGATGCCGTAAAAACGCCCTGCATTGCTGGCGGTATACCAGACAGTATGACGAATATTGCGATGCCCAAGATAATCCTGGATAAGTCGCGTATCTATTCCCATATTCGCCAAAGCAAAACCACACGAATGGCGTAACATGTGCGGATGAATCTCCAGTGACAACCCGGCATTACCACCGGAAGTCGAGATAATATGGTAAAATTGTTGCCGAGAAAGCGGATTCCCCTTACGCGATAAAAATACCCACTCGCTCTCAGCATGCGGATACGAAGTACGGATACTCAACCAGTTTTTTAAAGCCTGAACTTCTTTGTTCAATAGCGGGTGCGTTGTTGAAAAGCCTTTTTTTAATCGATGGATATATATACACTTTGCCTTAAGATCAATATCCGAAATCCTCAATCGACAAATTTCACTCGCCCGGAAACCATGAATAAAACAAAGCAAAGTCAGACAATAATTACGTGCTGCATGAGGCCCGGTATTTGCTGCTTTAAGGAGTGATTCGATTTCACTATGGGTCAGGAAGTTCCTTTTTTTGTTATCAGCCTTATTCTTCATCGTTTTTCCCTTATAATTACAGACGCGCACTAGCTGTGCTGGGTTAGCAATAATCCAACATTTTTATCCTGATTATGTTTATAAAAGCGAACGTTTGCTTAATAACTAACGTAAGTGGACCAGTTCTTCTGAGTGAACTTAAATGGAGTAGCAACAGTTAATTATAATAACGTTGCCATACAAACGCTATGCTCTTGCATGCTATGTACCTTTATATATTTATCAATCGGATACGAATCTAATAATAACCCTCATCATTAATGCAACTAATCTTATCTATATATCATGTGATATGTTCTGTAACAAGTAAAATCAACATAAAAAATTCAGCAAAATTTAATATTCGTTCAACTAGCCGTCTCACATATGACATTATTAGTCAACTCCATTTGCCACAAAATGGCTATTTCATGGAACACAGTAATTTCTTAGTGGCTATTATCAAGCTAATTCTTAGGTCCCTAGCGATTATTCCTGGCTGGTTCGTCAGTTTAAGCCATGAGATTGTTACATTCCTTTTTATCCTGGAGATATGGGGGAACGCAGGAGACGTTTTTTTCATCTACATTCGTTGGTAAATATGGCTTTGGTCACTGCGACTTAAACCTTCCTCAATCACAGCCATTCGCCGGGCGATACGGCAAACAAACTAAGTGAAACATCATCCTGAAAACACCAACATCAACAAGCCTCTCCAGATCGACTTCAGAAGTGACCAGTTACAAGCCACAAACCAGGAAACATATTTCATGATGAGAATTATGCTCAGCCTGATGGCGGGTAAACACTGATTTTCATCAAACTCACTGAGTTAGCTTGCAAAGCTTTCCTTGTTTAGACTCTAAATAAATTATTTATAAAACAAATAGTTAAACGAAGATCTTTAGTTTTTGAAGACCACCGCAAGTGTTCGTCTGGCTTCACATGGCATCTTCCTCTTAGAAAAAGATCAACATATTTTGTGACACGAATTGCAAATCTGGTTTTGTTGTATGGATTGCGTGATTTTTGATCTGGTATAACAGGTATAAAGGTGCACCAAGATAGTCAATGAGACAGGGCATCTCGCAATCTCTGGCAAACATCACTTCAGTTCTTTCTCATCGGGTGATGAAAACGCACTTCAGTCTGAAAGGAATATGAAAATGAGATCAACAGACACTCTATTTTATGACTCTGGGTAAAATGAATTGAGTAAGTGATATAGCTTACGAACATTCAAATCAATTAAACATCAGAAGAGATTTTATACTCAGGTATTTAATCTGGCTCTCTGTTTATTTAAATAATGTGGAAAGAGAATTTTCACAGGAGACCTTATACAAAAAATATAAAATAAGCTACCCGTTGCCAAAGACACTATAAGCCTGGCAAAAAATATTACACAACATAAATGCTAATTGTTTATGCGGGCTTTGTATTGCTTTCTGTATCCTACAAATGAGTGAAATTTATGAAAAAGGCTAAAATACTTTCTGGCGTATTATTACTGTGCTTTTCGTCACCATTAATTTCTCAGGCTGCGACACTGGACGTACGTGGTGGATATCGTAGCGGAAGCCATGCCTATGAGACTCGACTCAAAGTCAGTGAGGGATGGCAAAATGGATGGTGGGCAAGCATGGAAAGTAATACCTGGAATACCATTCATGATAATAAAAAGGAAAATGCCGCACTCAATGATGTTCAGGTTGAAGTTAATTACGCGATTAAACTTGATGAGCAATGGACGGTGCGCCCGGGAATGTTAACGCATTTTAGCAGCAACGGCACACGCTACGGACCCTACGTAAAACTGTCCTGGGACGCGACAAAAGATCTTAATTTTGGCATTCGCTATCGTTACGACTGGAAAGCTTACCGACAACAAGACTTATCCGGTGATATGTCTCGTGATAACGTTCATCGTTGGGATGGATATGTCACTTACCATATTAATAGTGATTTCACCTTCGCATGGCAAACGACGCTATACAGCAAACAGAACGATTATCGCTATGCAAACCATAAGAAATGGGCGACGGAAAATGCATTTGTTCTACAATACCATATGACGCCCGATATTACGCCATACATAGAATATGACTACCTGGACCGTCAGGGTGTTTACAACGGCAGAGATAATTTATCGGAAAACAGTTATCGCATTGGTGTGTCATTTAAACTGTAGTAGACAGGAGACAGTCACAATGAATAAAACAATAACGGCGCTTGCTATCATGATGGCTTCATTTGCCGCAAACGCGTCTGTATTACCGGAAACTCCTGTGCCATTTAAAAGTGGTACCGGAGCAATTGATAACGACACTGTCTACATTGGTTTAGGTAGCGCAGGTACGGCATGGTACAAGCTGGATACACAGGCCAAAGATAAAAAATGGACAGCGTTAGCTGCATTCCCTGGTGGAACAAGAGATCAAGCAACCTCGGCATTTATTGATGGCAATCTGTATGTGTTTGGCGGCATTGGCAAAAATAGCAAGGGCTTGACTCAGGTATTTAATGACGTACACAAATACAACCCCAAAACCAATAGTTGGGTTAAATTGATGTCGCACGCACCGATGGGCATGGCAGGTCATGTGACTTTTGTACACAACGGCAAGGCTTATGTTACTGGCGGTGTTAACCAGAATATCTTCAATGGCTATTTTGAAGATCTCAACGAGGCTGGAAAAGATTCAACCGCTGTAGATAAAATCAACGCTCACTATTTTGACAAAAAAGCAGAAGATTATTTCTTCAATAAGTTTCTGTTGTCTTTTGATCCCTCAACACAGCAATGGAGTTACGCTGGCGAATCTCCCTGGTACGGAACGGCTGGTGCGGCGGTTGTGAATAAAGGTGATAAAACCTGGCTTATTAATGGTGAAGCCAAACCAGGATTGCGAACGGATGCCGTATTTGAACTTGATTTCACCGGTAATAATTTAAAATGGAATAAGCTTGCTCCCGTCTCATCACCAGATGGCGTCGCTGGCGGTTTTGCGGGGATAAGCAATGATTCTCTTATATTTGCCGGAGGGGCCGGATTCAAAGGTTCACGAGAAAATTACCAAAACGGTAAGAACTATGCGCATGAAGGCCTGAAAAAATCATATAGCACTGATATTCATCTTTGGCATAACGGGAAATGGGATAAATCGGGTGAATTATCGCAAGGTCGGGCCTACGGAGTATCATTGCCCTGGAATAATAGTCTATTGATTATTGGCGGTGAAACTGCAGGCGGCAAAGCGGTGACGGATTCAGTTTTGATCTCTGTGAAGGATAATAAAGTTACAGTACAAAACTAACGCTTCAGGGCCCCAGTAAAGGGGCCCTGCTATCAATTTGTCATTTCAATTACGCGAAATTTATATGAACGCAATAATATCGCCTGATTATTACTATGTTCTTACCGTTGCTGGTCAGTCTAATGCCATGGCGTATGGCGAAGGACTGCCATTACCGGACAGGGAAGATGCGCCTCATCCAAGAATTAAACAATTAGCGAGATTTGCGCATACGCATCCCGGAGGCCCGTCATGTCACTTTAACGACATTATTCCACTGACTCACTGCCCACACGATGTTCAGGATATGCAGGGTTATCACCATCCTCTGGCAACGAATCATCAAACACAGTACGGCACCGTTGGCCAGGCACTGCATATTGCACGGAAATTACTGCCCTTCATTCCTGATAATGCAGGGATTCTCATCGTTCCGTGTTGCCGTGGCGGATCGGCTTTTACCGCAGGCAGCGAAGGGACATATTCAGAACGGCACGGAGCCAGCCATGATGCTTGTCGTTGGGGAACGGATACTCCGCTGTACCAGGATTTAGTCAGCAGAACGCGAGCCGCACTGGCAAAAAATCCGCAGAACAAATTCCTCGGCGTATGCTGGATGCAAGGCGAATTTGACTTAATGACCAGTGACTACGCGTCACACCCTCAACACTTTAATCATATGGTTGAAGCCTTTCGTAGGGATCTAAAACAATACCATTCTCAGCTTAATAATATTACTGATGCGCCCTGGTTTTGCGGCGATACCACCTGGTACTGGAAAGAAAATTTCCCTCATGCGTATGAAGCTATTTATGGCAATTATCAAAATAATGTTTTAGCCAATATTATTTTCGTCGACTTCCAGCAACAAGGTGAAAGAGGACTGACGAACGCGCCTGATGAAGATCCGGACGATTTAAGCACGGGATATTACGGTTCAGCGTACCGGTCACCGGAGAACTGGACGACGGCACTGCGAAGCAGTCATTTCAGCGCGGCAGCCCGTCGGGGGATTATTTCTGACAGTTTTGTAGAAGCAATTTTGCAGTTTTGGCGCGAAAAGTGAGCGTTCATTAATTTGATTTATTCGCATCCATCAACGCTTTTAACTCCTCCGGCGTGCGGCACTATAACGACTTCCACAACAAGGAGCCATTTTCTTATACCACTTTCAGTGACCATCCGCTTATGCCACCACCCTCTACGCAACTGTTTGCAGAGCACCTTCCCACCGAGTGGATACAGCACTTCCTGACGCTTTCTGCTCATGCGACCGTTCGTCGTCTTAACCTGAGCGTGGATGGCGAAGCGGGGATGAACCTGCTGGCGCCCGCAGCGCTGTCACCCAGGCGCGTCAGCGCGTGGGGGCCGCCCCGGTGGAATGGCTCTTCCGCCAGACCACACAGACATGGGGCGCGGAACGTTACCTGAAGGATGACTGGCACGGCCTGCAGCTTTTTGCCATTGATGGCGCACAGTTCAGGACACCTGATGAACCCGAGCTGCGTGAATATTATGGCTCTGCCAACACATCCACTGAGCGGCAGAGCGCCTACCCCGTCATGCGTCTGGTGGCGTTAATGAATCTGGGAATCACATTCTACTGAATGCCATGACCGCGCCTACCAGCGGAGCGATACGGCGTGAGGCAACAAAAGCGGCGTCAGAGATCAGCTTTAAGTTCGCGTTCCAGTTTATCGTGACAGAAATGATAGTGCTGGGAAACACGGCGTCACCGGGGACTATCCCGAAACGACTGGAGCATCTGCGGGGGCTCTGGAAGTGGT
The DNA here is from genome assembly GCF_022354085.1 of Shigella dysenteriae. Classification (NCBI taxonomy): domain Bacteria; kingdom Pseudomonadati; phylum Pseudomonadota; class Gammaproteobacteria; order Enterobacterales; family Enterobacteriaceae; genus Shigella; species Shigella dysenteriae. The sequence continues at coordinate 496,593 of NZ_CP055055.1, read as the reverse complement.
GTTCATAACAAAACGCCCCCGACCATCAAGGGCGAGGGCGGTTAAGATATCAAAAACCCGTTATCCTGTGAAACACAGTGCCGCCCCGCTTAAGTGAACGGCATTGTGTTTCTGAGGGACCTTAATTTTCCCTGATTCTCTGACGTTCCTTACCATTGATATTTCCTTCATTCCTCACCAGAGAAATAAAAAATCGCTATACTCATCAAAATATGAGATTACCTTTATTCAGGTGATCACCTTACTATTTTTTACGGAAAATAAATTATGAATAACAAGAAATCACTGACAAACCACCTGTAAAATGTCAATCATTTTAGTTCAATTGCCTTTGTCATGATTATCTTTTTATCGTCCTGACGATACTATTAACAATTGCAATTTTTATACCCCTCCTGAACAAATAGAAAAGAACTAATATATTCGTTTATAATTCTGGTAATCCTGGCATCATACGTTTAAAACTTAAGATATTTATTTTATCATCATCATGGTTCCAGAGACTATTGGTCAGCTGGAAATGCCAGCCTTTTCGTGCCAGCTATATTTGTCCAGTGTGTCACCCCATCCAAAAATCATCCACATCCTGACGTTACGTTAGATATAGAGAAAACAGGTTGTACTGTGCAATATGCAAACCGCATAAGCGAATATAATTTCTAAGTTGATATTGTCTGGCTGTTGGGAGCTAAGCAATATAAATATCGCCAGTTGCCAGAACGGTTATATAGACCAGGAGCGTTTCGGCTCCTGGCCTGTTTTGGACATATTATCAGTCAGCCACTAATAGCGGACTAGGGACACCAGATGATGAAACAAACAGCCCTTTTACGGCACGGGTTGCAGCCACATGCAGTAACGCGCGCTCATTAAATAATGCATCACGCTGTTCAACGGGATCATCGGATGCTAATGCTTTTATTTCCGGCACAACGCCTTCGTTAATCCCCACCAGGAACACATACTGGAACTCAAGCCCTTTAATACGGTGCATCGTTGCAACCCGCACGCCAGGGCGTGCATCGCTGTCACCGCTATCATTGCCTAAATTAAATGTCTCAATTCCGGCGTCATTCAGTGCTGATGCGTAGCGGTCACAAGCATGTTTAGTACGCGCAGTAATGCAGATATCCTGAGAACGAACCTGATTCGCCAGCAATGCCTGAATTTGCTTGACGAGCGTTGCAGCCTCTTCTTTGAAATCTGCCGCATGCGTAATCATGGGCTTTTCCCCGTGCAGTAATGACAAATAATCATTACTGGTATCCGCTTCGCCATCGAGGTTATCAACCTTCACACCAGTTAACAGCCCAACAGCAAATTGACGCGTCTCTTCTGTGGTCCGATAGTTAATCTTCAATTTTTTACTGCGACGACCACGGACGTTAATACCACACTGACCAAGAACGACCTTATTGCGATAAATACGCTGATGCCCATCCCCGACAATAAACAGATCGTTGGGCGACTCGGGAACCAGGCTGCGAATAAGAGTAAATGCCGGGGCACCGATATCTTGAGCTTCATCGACCACAATACTGCTATAAGGTAGTTGAACCTGTTTTTCTTTAAACAGAACAATAGCCTCATGCATGGCATCGCCCATTTCGCGCAGTTTGGCACGCGCCATTTGTGCTCTGAATTCTTCAAAGACTGGCCAGATTTTCGCCCGTTGAATACGGGATAACGCTGTACCACGTCCAACCCGGCTGACTTTGAGGTATTCCTCCCGGGTGTAAACCGCATTTGGCTGGACAACGCGTTGCCACTCTTCAGCATAGAAATTGTCAGGTAGCCCCAGTTCGGCAGGTGCCTGCTGCAAGGCATAGTTCCAGCATTTGCGTCGCCCTTCATCGCTGTCGTATACCACGCGGAAATCATAACCGTGGCGTTTTAGTTGGTCGCTCATCCAGGCATCAATGTTAACGACGTCAATACGCGCCATCTCTTCTCGCGTACACAACCGCTGGAGATTAGCGCGAATATCTGCCGCCAGGTTACGCGTAAAGGTCGTGAAAAGTACTTTCTTACCGGGTTTATCTGCCAGACGCTGAGATAACCACCGCGCACGGTGCATCGCAACAACCGTTTTCCCTGTACCTGCACCGCCCAGTACTCGTACCGGACCATTAGCGGGCGACTCCACCAATTTTCGCTGGCTCGGATGCAGAAATACACGCCATTTTTCTAAAGGCGCATTAAGCATCTGCAACAGCTCCTGTTCATTTTCAACGACATGGAAGCGACGTTTACTTCGTTCAATCGCCTCCATAAAGTCGTTGGTATCAACAGGCTCATCACGATGATCGTTAAACTCTTCCAGCACTTCCTGGTAATCCAGCCCTTCTGCCAGCCAGTGCAGAGGTTCCCAGGCTTCTGCTGGCATTATGCTTTCAAGTTGATTAAGCCCGGCTTCATCGGTAAGCGCCATCACCTGATCAATAAAGACAGGCGGCACGCCCAGGGCCAGAATCTGTTCCGCGCTGTAAGCCGCGAAGAGTTTCGGTTTATCAACCACCGCTTCCGGTGCCGGTTTGATATAGCTAATATCAATGACCTGAATCGCGCCGGTAACCGGGTGAATCGAACAATCATGCCGCCGCGCCCAGTCGTATGCTTCGTCGTGTTTATCCACCCACATCAGCATATACAGGGCACCCTGTTCAGGTTTCAGAACAATGCCGCGATAAGTTTGATCGATTCGCACCGAATGAACATTTTTACTGCGCGCATCGTGGATCTTTTCATAGTTAAGTCCATTACTGGTCGGGTCCTGACGGAATTTGGAGATGAATTCCTGCACCTTTTTTTGCTGTGCTTTTGGGATCCGCGCGAATGCGCCCAGAAAACCATCAGAAAGTGCCACCTTGGGCGTTTGCACCGTCATTTGTCACCTCCGGACAGATGTTGCAATGTATTTTCGTCAATTGGCCCGAATGCAACGTGCCAACCCCTGGTTGTGAATAATGGAATAAATTCTTGATTATCAATAATCAATGCCCATTTTTGTGATGGCCAGGCGAGATCGGCTTCCGCAATAATTTCACCTTCATCATTTTGCAATTCGTAGCCGAGAGTCGGCGCAGAGAGAGAATGAGACTGAAGCAACGCGATCTCTTCAGCGCTTAATAAGCCAAACTCAATAATCTCAGCCCAACTCTCATCAGTCTCTGGTACTGCCTCTGGCGTTGCCGAAACTTTAGTGTCAACGCTTTCCTGCGGTAAATGCACGGCTTTACGGCTGGTAAAGGTCATATCCGGCAGGAACTGTAACAGGTTTATCAGTCGCCAGAAGCCATTGAGTCCCGCTTCATAACCGTCATCCTGCGTATAGCGATCGTCAAAACAGATATGCAAACGCAGCCAGCTGCGCATTTGTGCGACGCTGGTCGTCGGTTTAATGGCTTGTTGTGGCAACACCGAAGCCAGCTCAATAAATTGCTGCGATGAGTTACAGCTATCGAGTAAACCACCAAAGACAAACGGTTCGTCTGGCAAAAGCTCTGCTAGCCGCCAGGCTGGCGCGTTTTCCTGCATTTCATAGGCATACTTTTGTTTCGTTCCCGCGTCCTGTGACTTCTTCACATCCAACCACACCCAGGCATGTGCAGCAGCCATTCTCTGCCATAACTGCGTTCTTCCGCCCGGATCGGCGAGATAATCCAGCAGCAGTGCAAAACTGTTGCGTTCCCGGAACGACGCTTCAAGGGCCGCAAAGTTGGTATCATGAAACAGGTTATAAAACTTAGGCTGTTTCATATCCGGGTTATGCCCAAGTCCCAGGACATCCTGAACATGTTTAAGCCCAGGCTCTTTGAGATCGGCCCACGTGACTGTCCACACCCAGAAATTACCGCTATCCCGAATCGCCTGGCGTTTTTGCACATCCTCTGCGACGCTATTTTTGTGGAACGCAAAGCCATCAAGGAAAATAGCCACCGGTTTAATGGCATCAGACTGCATAAGCGGATATAGCACGTAATCCGGGCGACAAGGGATCCCCACCGCCTCTTTAGCGCCTAAATCCACCTGAGCTTTAAGATGCCAGCTCATCATCGGTTCGCTGCGGGTGTTAATAATCCACCCAGCGCCCTGATGCGCGTAACTGCGACTGACAATCAGGTTTTTATTTTCTTGCAGGCAGCTAATAAACCGTTTTTCCAGCTCACTGCCCATCATGGCTTCGAGGGAAATGTTTTTGATGGAATCAATTACCCGTATCGAATCTCTTGCCTGCAAAATTTTCGCCAGCAAGAGACGCGCCTGATCGCGGGAGACATACTTCATGCGCCCACGGTCACGGTAAGCGTAAACGCAACGATAACAACCATCTTTATGCGTATCATTGTTGCAACTGCATTCCACTATTGCCTGATAGGCCAGTTCAAGTAATTTCAGCAAATTGTCGGGAGTGCGCATCAGCTCTTTAAGAGAACCAGTTCCCCCCGGGACGGTATCGTAAATCACCAGATACTGCCGCCAGGATTCGCCTTCATTTTCCGGCTCGCGGTACACAACACCTTTCAGGTGATCGACATTCCCCTTGAAGTAATGCTTAAGGCCGAGCTGGATCGCCGCCCCAAGAGAAGCCTCCACGACACGGTCATTACTGTAACTGCTTACCGGGAGCAGAATACGCAACGCTTCTGACTCCAGCTGGCGATAGAGATAGAGATAATCTTCGAACTTCGCCTTTTCCGGTTCCGTGCGATATTTGCAGCTCAAATCATGACGTGGTTCATGATCGCGAGGACGCTGCACCATGCCGCACCCGAGGCAAACTTTAAACCCGGTTCGCTTCTTCGCTTCTCCGGCAATCATCAACTCATTGGCATCATCCGCCATTTTGCCGAAGTTGATATCCCGCAGGGTGACTTTGCTTAAAAATTCAAAACCAAACGGAACTTCGCCTTCCTCAATCGCGTATGCCGCCGATACATCTTCTTTTTCGAAACTAACCAATAGCTGACGCTGGAAGAAAGCAGGTTCACGGCTGTCGCTCTCGTCGCTGATCTGGCTATCACGTGCGCTGGCGCGGGCATAAACCTGGCGAAGTTTCAGCAGCGTGGTTTTTTGTCCGGCATCGGCCCACCCCGGTGTGCCACATTTCGGGCAATATTTATGCTGGTCGCCCGTCTGGTCGATATTTTCGCTGTAGTTACAGTGGCTACAGATACGCCAGTTCTCCGGCTCAGAGACCTTCAGGTCTATCTGCTCAATTTCAACTTTATGCCCACCGGCATAGAAATTATTCAGCGGAGCCAGCTCAGCCAGCGCCGTTGATGCCGGGCGTTCATATTCGAAAGTGGTGTTTTGATATTCACGTGCTTCCCCGCCTTCTTTACGCCGCCAGAGCACAGAACGTAACGTAATACCGGCTTCCGGGAAGGCGTAGTTAGGCAGCAGACCTTCATCCGTGAGGAAATTCAGCGTTTGCTTATTGTTGATTTGATTGACCAGCGCCATCAGCGCCTGCCGTTCCGAAGTTAACTCGCGCATATCGCTATCAAAGTTTTGATCGCGCGGCGCGTTCTCCAGTTTATCGATACTGCGCTTGAGTTTATCGATGCGTGAGCGCAAAGATTTGCGATCTTCCACCAGCAGTTTTAACGCTTCTTCGATACGCTGCACCAGCGAGCGTTGTCCTGGCGCGCCCTGAAGATAAGACAACAGCTGTTGGCGAGTTTCTGCGGCAAGATCGGGGAAGATTGCCGTAAATTGCGCAGCAATCTCCGCATGATGCTGTTCGATATATCGCAGTAAGTTATACGGAAAACCCGATTTACGCCCGAACTCCAGCTCATCGAGCATCTGTTTGACGTTTTTACAGATAGCGGATTCTGGTACACCGGTTTTCACCCAGTTATCCATACAAAAAGCTGCCAGCTGGCGTTCGAGAATAGCCGTTGCATTGAGGAAGACACCAGGAGCCTGCACCTGGCCCTGCATCATCTCCAGCGGTTCTTCAAAGAAAAACTGATCGTGCGGGTTCCCTTCTGCCACGGTAATGTTTAACGCGTTACCATCTTTACGACCGGCGCGACCAATACGCTGCAAGTAGTTGGCCTGAGCAGGTGGGACAGAACAGAGTAAAACGGTGGAAAGATCCCCAACGTCAATACCCATCTCCAGCGTCGGTGTTGCCGACAACAGGTTGATATTCCACGGTTGGTTGCCGCGGTAGAACGATTTTTCGGTGGCTTCGCGATCTTCACGGCTAAGCAGCCCCGTGTGTTCTGCGCCCTGCACGCGCGCGATGTCCATGTTCTCCCAACGCCAGGTCGCCATATTGTCGACTTCCTGGTAACAACCTTCACAACGTAAAGAGAGACAAGGCGCATTACGCCACTGCCAGCCTTGATCGGCCGGAGCCCGGACAACCTCACGGCAACATGAACAATTAAGCTGAACGACGTCACGGCTCACCACCAGCGCCGAAGGCACCAGTCCCCAGGCTTCACGCCCTTTGGTGTCAAAATCTTTTACTACTCCGGCTATTTTCAACGCCGTAAACAGGCGTCGTAACACTGTTTCCGCAACGCTACTGATAAACAGATTATTGCCGTTACTCAGCGTGCGATTGATCCAATGCTGATACCAGCTGGGGTTAGACTTCGCGCCAATCAGGCGATGGAAACCATTAATTTTTTCAAACGACGCATAAGCCGGTTTACGTGTTTTCGGACCGATAGAAGGCATATAGCGCGAGGTACGCTCTTTTTGCGTCATCATAAAGGTCGTGCCATCACGGCGATAACTTTCGAACGCCGGATGCATAACGGCCCCGGCCTGGCGTTGATACCAGATAACCCCCAGCGCCAGGTGCGCGACCTGCTCGACGCTCACACCGGACATCTCATCACCCAGCTCTTCACAAAGCTGTTGATGCAGGGCGGTAATTGCCGGATTAAAGCGTTCTTTATCCACTCCGGCAACGGCATAACCGGTGGCTTCCAGCGTACGTCCGATACGCGCGCGCAGGGTGAATTCGCTGTACACCTCCCAGTCGAGGCGCAGGGAAACCAGCTCCGGCAGATCGGAGTTCTCCGCCAGTTTGCCTTCATTTTTCAGCGTCTGATAATCATTCAGCCACTGCATATTTGGTGCGATGAAGTTCGCTGCAAAATGAGCATCGTCCGGTGAACGTTCACGCGTTTGTTGGCAAACACGCGCCGCGAACGCATCCAGCGGTAATGTCTCTTTTTCGCCAAGAACACTGGCAATTTGCCCACGAATCATCAGCGGCCATGTGCGGGCAGTAAAGAAGCTGGCACGATGCGCGGCGTCTTGTACCGAGTCAGAAAACGTAATCAGCTTTTTATGTTCGTTGAACTGGCTGCCATAAAGCTGGTGAATCATCACCGCCGACAGACTGGCAGCCCGTGACCCCAGAATCGAAATCCCCTGTTTGCTGTTGCAGTACGGGCATTCATTAGCAAACTCCAGCTCGTCCTTACGCTCTTTGAGCATATCCGGGATCAGTACCTGCAACAGTTCCGTATGACCGCAATGTCCACACTGGACGCTGGACTGTCGGTTCAGTTTCAGACAGGTAGGGCACAGTTTCTGGTGTGCGCCACTGACCGCTTTTTCGTTGTTATCCGGGAAAGCGAGGACGATGGAGCGCCCTTTTTCAAAGAACTGGCGATAAATGCCGTCGAGGTCTGTTTCCAGCTGAACGCTTTGCCCATGACGCAGGCTGGCCCAGCCTGTTGCGTGGCAGTCACGGCAGTGGATAACCGGCAAATAGTGTTCGCGGTCTTCCACCGCCACATCATCGGCAAACACCAGTCTCGGCGTTTTCGCCACGCTGGCGACCAGACGACGCATCTCACGAAGCCACAACTGGGAGCGCAGTTGCACAAACGGCAGCACCGGACGCGCTTTCTTCGCCTGGAGACGTTTTTGCCGATCGTGTTCCGTTTCCGGTACTTCGAGACGTGCCTGTGCGATCAGCGCCAGAATGCTTTGCAGCACGCGTCGGGCATGGTCGGCGCTTTCTGCCAGCATGACCTGGAGATTTTCCAGACACTCTCGTTCAGAGAGGATCCCGCCTTGCAGATCATGGAGTAAGACATGCATCACGCTGTGGCGGCGTAACAGTGACCCCAGCGCAATACGCTTTTCACGCCCGTCGTCGCTCTCCAGATCGTCCGGAAGCTGCAAGTCGCTGTCGGGGAACCACAAAGGAATTTGCCCGTTGAGATACGCCACCGGGGTAGCGTAACCCTGCGGGTCCAGGGCCGAAGCGACCTCCGGCCCCGGATACTGACTGTACGCAATGGCGTAATTCTGCAAGTACTCCGCTGCCGTGTAGCGATCTTCGCGAATAACGGCGTCATCGGTAAACGGCTGGTCAAAGATTGTTTTTGCGTAATCGAGCAGTTGCCCCAGTTCGTCGCCGACGGTAGCTGATGTCCCGACGCAGGCGAATCGTTGGTTATCCACACCTATGTGATGCTTCAGACGTCGCACCAGACAGGCCAGATCCGACCCTTGCGCGCCATCAAACGTATGCAATTCATCCACGACCAGGTAACGCAATGAACCGGGCTGGTTGTAACGCCAGAGCGGCTGATCGCCAGGGCGCATCAGCAGGTAGTCGAGCATTTTGTAGTTGGTCAACAGGATGTCCGGCGGGCTTTCGCGCAGTGTGTGCTTGCAGGTAATGACCTTTTCTGCCGACATTTTTTTGCTGGGTTCGATTTCGCTGTCGCCGACAAACAGGCCGACGGTCACCTTGCCATGCAGTTGTGGATCGCTGGCGATGGTTTTGGCGAAACGGCTGGCCTGATCGGTTGCCAGGGCGTTCATCGGGTAGATGATAATCGCTTTAACCCCGGCTTGTGACGCGCCCGCGCAGTGGTTGAGCAGCGGGAACATAAAGCATTCTGTTTTACCGGAGCCGGTACCGGTAGCGACCAGCGTCGGCTGTGGCGCGTCGCTTCCCAGACGCTGAAATGCCCGGGCCTGATGCGCGTGCGGCGGGAACGGCAGCGTCAGATTAGGGAAGAAATTCAGCGGTAAGTCACTTTTACGAAACGGCAACTGGGCGGAAAGGTATGGTCCTTTCAGCAGCGTTTCGGGCTGGGCCAGAAATTGCTCCAGCATTGAGACATTATCGTTATTCTCACCGTTAAACAGCGGGCTGTTTAGCGGGAACGCCGCCCGTAAAAAGGCGGCAACGCTGTCGGCGACCTGCCGACTGACAACGGACGGCAACATCAGGCGCTCTCCTTATCTTGTGCAAAGAACGCCCAGGCCACTTTGTAGTCATCTTCGCGATCTGGCTTGATAAACGGAGCCTGCCAGGTGACGGTACGGCGCTCGCCTTCGTCGCTGCGGGTATAGTCATCAAAGGTGACGCTGACGGTACCTGTTTTAAGATGTTTGACATCATCCCAGCCGATAGCTTGGTCGGTGCAGTCACCGCCGGTCCACTCCGGGCTGTCGACGTTAAAGACAAAGCCGTTTTTCAGGTCAGCTTTACGCGCGGTACGCGGCAAGCCAACGCCCACCAGCCCTTTGCTTGGGGTAAAGATGATGCGGCCGTTTTGATCGTACCAGGTATCCGCTTCGTACTGGCGCATCACCGGGAACTGTACACGGTAAATGGTAAGCAGCTCTTCGAGGGTTAACCCCAGCGCCTGCGCCACCAGTACGTCGATTTCCACCAGCGCCTGACGACGACTATAGTCGGAGCGTAAGGCGCAGTTACGCTGCCACTCTGGGGTCAGGTTGGTGAAGAAATCTTGTGGGAGCTGCGGGAGATCGCGGCTCCAACTTTGATTTTGGAAATCATCGTTGTAACAGATGTTCCATAACTCTGAAAAATTTATAGTCAAAGAGGAAAGGGATAATGCCCTGACTCTAGCTGCATTCTTTATATAACTTGCTAAGTTTATAATTGGAAATTTCGAAATTACACTTTTATTTGCATGACCCGCACCAGTGCTCTTCACTTGAAAGTCTACCGGTAGTGATAATGAGCCGACATAAAAATCAAGCAGCTTATTGTAATCGTCAAAAACTTGTTGAATACATGTGTTTATATTTGCAACACCTTTTGGAATTAGTGTCCCTACTAGAGTTCTCTCACCCGACTGACTTAACATTTCTCGACTAATAAAACGATAATAATCTGTTACCTTTCTCGGTTCATCTTCCCCCGGTTCCGTCCACGACACCCGAGGGGTGCGCTTTGCATATTCCTGTGCATCACAGGCTGGAATATAGTTAGTGCGCGGCAAATAGTCGTCGGGCAGAGTTAGCAAGTCCAGGCAGTCATAATGTCCTTTCTCTGTGCAAATTTCTCTCGGCGTCTTATAAAGCGGTGTTCCAACATAGAAGTGCGGACCAGACAAAATCCATTGGGATGCGTCTTCCGGGAATTGGGTTTCGCGTCTGATTATCCCATCATCCTGAGCATTAACTTCGTTCCAATGTTGGGTTGAATAATAGTCTTTTTCTAAGTCACTCAATCTAGTTGGCTGCTTAGCAAATTTCTCAAGCACAGACACCAAGTGATCCGCATGAAGAGCAGGTAATCTGGCCTCAATCGCAGGTATACCTAGCTCATCATACAAATTAGCAAACAAGGAAAGCCGCTCTAACGATACTTTCAATATGCGGCTTTGGTGTCCTGATTCGTTCCATGAGTCGGTTTCGTCATCTTTAATACCACCCACTTCTCCAGTTCCATCATGCGACAAACACAGTTCAATCGTTTTTGCCGAGAATAAGTTTGCAATACTAATGAAGCCAATATGATCACTTACAAACGCGGTGTAGATATTAATACTAAACTTAACCCTGTCACCGATAGGGAAAAGCATATGCTGATTTTGAAACTGAAAATGAGCTCTTAACCTTGGATAGACCGCCCCACGCAGTTTTCCCCCTTTCGGGTCTTCATAAATTCCTTCCGGATGCAGGAACCCTACGACACCTTTCTGCGCCCCTAAGCGCCACCCCAGAGGTAGAAAACATTTATACAAATTCGCTTTTTGTCCTGCTAGTACCGGGTAGTTCTGCTGCGCATTGAGGAAGTTTTGCATCCCTTCACAGCCTTCATACTCGCTGCGCCAGGCCGCTTCCAGTGCCGGGATCTGGTTAAAGGTATCAACACGCAACGTTGCCAGCTTCGAGGCGCTCAGCTTACGCAGCACAAATTCCGGCTCGTAATCACCCAGCACGCCCGCTTCCTGCCATTCCACTTTCAGCCACGGCGGGTTTCCGAGCATCAGGTCAAAACCGCCGCGCTCGGCAAACAGGTCGCAGAACTCCAGATCCCAGTGGAAGAAACGGTGCTGCTTTCTCAGGGCATCGACAATCGCCAGACGCGGCAAATGGCGGAACAGCACCTCGGTTTTCAGACGACCAGCAACGGAAAACAGCGAAGACTCTTCTCGCAGCAGGCCTTCTTCGGCAAACAGATCGCCAGTAGTGTGCTCCGCAACTTCAGTGACTTTTTCCGTAATCACAATCCCGTCGAGCAGGGTTTCAATCTCAAACAACCAGGTACCGCGATCCGGTAACTCATCGGCTTTGTCGATCGGCCAGAACCACAGCGCGCACCAGTAGTCCATCACCCAACGCAGCTTCTGGTAGGCGCTGTTATCTTCAAGACGACCGCTAAAGGTTTCATCTTTACTGCTCAGCGAAGAACGCGTCTGCTCGCTGTTTTCTGCCGGCCACACCGGGTAGCTGTCGGCGGTTTTCAGACGTTCTGCTTTAAGTTGCTGGCGATAGATGTTCCACAGTGCTTCCACCTTTTCGCTGATACGCTGCACATCAGCAATCTCATGCCCGGCAAAGCTTTTAATAAACTCTTTGCGCCAGCTGTCCAGCGCTTTGACGTCATCCGGATAACGCTGCTTAACAGTTTTATCGCTGTAGTTAGCCATACCGCCGTCGGGCAGCAGGAAGTGGAAAATCTGCGTCTCTTCACGCGGCGTGTTCATCGCCAGTTCGACCGGCTCGCTGTTAAGCCAGCTCGGATCTTTGACTTTTTTGTAGGTCAGTTCGCTCTTGTTGAACACCTGACGGCGCGCGCCCACCAGCGAGTTACCGCAGTGCAGCTGGTAACCAAACCACGGTACAAAGGCATCGCCACTGATGGCGTTCAGCCACAGTGACACTTCCGCCAGCTCCACCGCCACCGGGTTTAAGTCCACGCCGAAAACGTTGTTGTCGGCAATGTACATTTTCACCCGCTGTAGCTCCTGGGTGTAACGATCCTGCGGAATACGGCGACCTTCCGCCTGCTGCTTGTGGAACAGATACGCTTCCGCCAGCTGGTTGATGGCTTCGTTAAGGAACGCCGCGCTGCCCATCGCCGGTTCGCACACGGTGAGGTTTAAGATGGCGTCGGCTTTGGCGTGCGGATCGCTAATGGGATCAATCTGCTCCTTAAACAGTTCTTTCAGGGCATATTTAACCAGTGAGCGGGTCAGCACTTCCGGGGTGTAATAAGAGGCAGATTTCTCACGGTCGCGCCCGGCCATACGGTAGATAAAGCTGCCTTTGCGGTGAATGCGCAGACTGCCGTCTTTCTCGTAGACCTTCTCGTCTTCGTGGTATTTGCCAATCTCATCCTTACTGACGAAGTAACCCGTCTCCAGCTCGTTAAACTCTTCCCCGGCTTTCTTCACCTCGTAGAGATCTTCGCTGGCGAAGAATCCGCGATAGGAGAGCAGCGCCTCATACACCGCACCCAACTGGTTGATACCCAACTGGCGATAAGAAATACGTCCGCGGCGGTTAAAGCGCCCTTTGCCCGGGCGGCTTAACGACATCGCCTGGATAATCTGTTGCAGGGTTTCGTTACGGAATACCACGCGGTTAAGAATGCGGGTGTTGTTGGCATCAAACAGATGACTTTCCAGACGCGGGACGCTGAACTGATGACTATGGATGGTGATCCGGTCGCCGCTCTCCAGGTCACTCTGCATTTTCACGCCGCCGTTGTAGCCTTCGCGCACCAGTTTAAACAGCATATTCAGGCTGTCGTGGAAGTAGCGCCCGTTGCGATCTTCTTCGCTGGTCAGCGGGATCATCTCCAGATCGCGCAACGTTTCCAGGCTGTAACCTTGCAGATAGGTTTTGGCGGTCATTGGCGCATAACCCAGCTCCGGGCGCGCTTCAATGTAGAACAGGAACAGCAGGCGGTACATGTAACGCAGACATTCGCGGCTCAGTTCATCCGGGTCCACCGCACGGTTACCAGTATAGTTTGCCAGGCCACGGTCGATCAGATAATGCATCGCTTCGTTGCCCAGCAACTCAATGCTTTCGCGCAGGGCATATTTCAGATCTTCCGAAACACCAAACGCATGTTTGTGCGAATTGTCATCCAGCGAGTCAAGATAAGGTGCCCCACTGCCCGGCAGCAGAGAATCTTTATGTAACAACACCGCAGTCGCTTTCAGCGTATCCGTTTCACGACGACTTAAAATCTCTTCAAAATCAAAACGCAGCAGACGGTTTTGCGCCCATTTGGTACGGTCCAACAACAATAGCTGACGGTTACCGAGCAGCAGCACAAAACGCGGCGGTTCATTTTGGGTGAAGACCGCCGTAGAGAGCAAATCCTGCCAGCTGCGATATTCACCGTTGGCTTTTTTGCGCAGGCTGTCGCGCTTATGTTTGTCGGTATCCGCCGGGAATTGCGCGGTCAGTAAGGAGAGCGCCAGCGGATCCAGCGTTCCTTCTTCCTGATCGTGTGCTTCAACAATCCACAGCCACGGGCTACCGTCAGTGCTGTTGTAACGCGCCAGTACCGGCAGCGGGGTATCGTCATCCAGCATTTGGATCTGTGGCGTAATTTCGTAGCCCAGCGCCTTTAACAATGGCTGCCAGCGATTACGTTGATCGGCCAGACGCTGCGGGATCTGACGCTGTTTTTCGTGCTCGGCAAGTTTGCGGAAAAACTCAGTCGCCAGACTGTTAAACTGGTTCCACGGAGCGCGGTATCCCGGCTCCACGTCTTTGCCCTGTTCACGAGCGGCACGCTCCGCTTCACGCGCTGCATTTTCCTGGGCTATCCAGGGTTCCAGCACATCGCGGATATCACTGGTGAAAACCTCACCCAAATAGTGGTTAGAGTAAAATTCGTTTTCGTTATTAATACCGACCAGCGCCATGATTAACCCTCCGCTCCGGTGATAACAGCAATTACCTGAATGTAGGGTTCTTTTTCAGTCGTCATGGTGTCCTCAATCCATTCGATATAGCTGTCAAAATTGTGTTCGATTTCGCGTTGTCTCTGCTCTTTACGGCTCTGCTTGACTGACAATTGCTGTTTGTTATCGGCAAAATCCAGCTCAAGTTGGCTCAACTGCCGCCCACGCAAAACGTCCAGCTTTTGCAGATGCTCATTCAGTTGCTGGTTAATGTGCGTTTCAAACGCATTCCGATCATGGATGAATACCTCCCGGGCATGAGCAATAGCCGCTTCCAGTAAATCCTGCTGGCGTTGGTGATTACGATCTTTACCGCCGCTGTTAGTCAGCTTGTTACTCAACTGCGGATGACGTTGTAAAAACTCAGCGAAAGGCTGACTGCCGATTAGCGATTCACGGTTAAAGCTCACCACTATCCACGGGTTCACCATCGGATGTGATTTACGGTTCGGGAATAACCCGGAAAGAATGAAGTGATCTTCATCGGGTTCAAGCAGGTATGGCAGCCGGATAACCGGAGCCTGATGACGACCAAAAGCCGAAGAGATTTTATCGTCCAGCCACTGCACTACCGGGTTGATTTGCCAGAGATACTGCACATCGGGCCAGGCATGTTGCTCACCGCGAGCGCGCGCAATCGCGTCGGTGATGACGGTTTTATCCTGACTTAAATAGAGCTGCCAGTTCTCCGGGGCAATTTCAGGCGGTAGCTGGTTGAAGCGGCGGCGTAACTCCTCCGGTGCCACCAGCGACAAGGTATTATCAGGCAAGGTTTCATACTGGATAGTTTGACCACTGGCTTTCAGGTAACCCAATGCTCTTTCGCAGTACGCCTGTTCGCTGGCAAACAAGCTGGTGTCTGTTTCGGTGACCATTGAGGCATCGCTGGAAACCGCACTGCATATTTCGCCAAACAGATCGTGTTCGGCGCTTTCCGAGACGTTGCTGTTCAGCAGTTGATCAAACAGGCTGGCACCATCATCCTGCATCATGAACTCTGCAACCTGCTCTTCTTCCTCTTCCTGGGTAAATTTGCCGGTAAACTCCGAACTGTCCCCAATGTTCTTCTGCGCCTGTTCGTCTTTGTTGATCAACACTTCCAGTACGCGCATATCGCCATTGATCTGTGGTTCGCTGGCCTCGGTAAGCAGATAGCGGATTTGGGGCTGATGTTTTTGCCCATAGCGGTCAATACGCCCGTTACGTTGCTGGAATACCATCAACGACCACGGAATATCAAAGTGAATCATTTTGTGGCTAAGGTGATGCAGGTTGATCCCTTCAGATGCCACATCCGAACAAACCAGAAGACGCAACGGCGACTGCGTTTTACCAAAGGCTTCTACGGTTTCCATCAATACCGTATCGCCCTGATCGCCGCGCAGCGTGGCGATCTGGTCATCTTTCAATTTCAGATCCGCTCGCAGTTGCTGTTCGAGGAACTCCAGCGTTTTAATACTTTCGGTGAAGATCACCAGGCGATCTTCCGTGTTATTGGCTTTCCAGGCGAGGTCTTTTCGGATGGTGTCGAGCAGCAACTGGTATTTGCTAAACTGGCTGGCATCAATGTTATTCAGCGCCAACAGCAATGACTCCAGTTCGTTGATCTGGCTCTGGCTATTATGATCTTTACGGCTCTCAAGACGCTTCAGACGATTCGCCACGACGCTGGCACACGCCATCGGGCTGGAAAATAGCGCTTTTTCGAGGGTTATCTTGAACAGACGACCTTTGTTAGACTGGGCCTGTTCATCGTCATCATCACGGAACTGGCTCTCAACCAGACGACGGTATGCTTCTTCTTCGGCACCGGATGCCAGGCGAGTCAATTTGACAATATTGCGCTCGGGGAACTCGCCGGACATCTGATCTTTCACGTCTTTTTTGAAGCGACGGACAACCAGATTTTTATCGGCAAAATCGGCGTATTCATACTCTTTCGGGTTGGCGATCGCCGTCGGGTCAAGCATGTTCATCAGGCTGGCAAAACTTTCAGCCTTACCATCATGCGGTGTTGCTGAAAGCATAATCAGCGTATCGCTGCGCCCGGCGAGCAGTTTTGCCAGTTTACTGCGTAACGAACTGGTTCCACGTTCTGCGACGTTATGGGCCTCATCAATGACAATAATATCCCACCAGGCATTTTCCAGATGGTGACGATATTCAATGTCTTGTTTCAGCGTATCGATGGAGATAATGGTCTTGTCAAAATAGTGGAACGGGTTGTGGTTGGTTGGGATGCGGTTACGCACCTTTTGTAAACCAGCAGAATCCAGGCGGGTCAATGGGATCGCAAAACGGCTCCAGAACTCCTTCTGGAATTGTGTCAGCATCGATTTAACCGCCAGAACCAGAATACGTTTTCCGCGCCCACGACGGATCAGTTCCGAAACCAGAATACCGGCTTCCAGCGTTTTACCCAGACCAACAGCGTCGGCAATGAGTATCCGCTGACGCGGTTGTGCCAGCGCCATCCGCGTAGGATCGAGCTGAAACGGCATGGAATCCATCGCCGCCAGATGACCAAAATGGACTTTACTGTCTGTCGGTACGCGTTGGCGTAACTGACTTTCAATATACAACTGTGCCGCTTGATAATTGGCGGATTCATCTTCCACCAAATGCGTTTTTGCGGGATCCAGGATCTCTACTTTTTGTTCCAGTTTGGTCAGAAATAACCCTTCTTTACCGCGCACAAGCTCTGAAATACCATCGCAGGTCAGCAAATACCCACCATCACCACTGTCATCCGCCCGGCGAATACGCCATTCGGCATCACGAATAACCACCCGCATACCAGGTGCATAATTTTGCTTATTCATCGGTTTTTCTGTCTATTTGGGGCAGTGGCGGTAACGTCATCCTGAAAAATGTGGCGCGGCACACTGCGATAAAAAAGAGGGCCTTAAAGATATCATGAAGGCCCCCGGCAAAGTGACAAAATGGGAGGGAATGCGCATAAATTGCGCATGATTTTCAAACAAAAATTATTAAAAAGTGAGCTGGGTCAACTCCCCTGGAAGATATCCCCAGGGGAGCAATTATTTATCCAGCGATAATATAACTCCTAAGGTCATTACCCGGGGCAACAGCTCGCGCTCGCGTGTTTGCCAGCCGTTCAACTTGCTGCGGTACTCGCAGGGCAAAATCAAAGAAGGTATCTTCAATACAGCGCCAGTAGCTAAGCCCCATGTCGAGCAGGACATAATGCTGACTGCCATCGCTGAAGGTGACTGTCAGTTCTCGTCCATGCTCCGTACTCTGGTTATCCCCCGTTAACCAGCTAATTGCTCCCGGCCACGCAGGCCCCAGATATCCTTCTTCAAGTAAAGTGGTCACAACCTGCTGACGATCTTCCTCATTAAGCCACGCGTTATAGAGAGCGTCGTGTTGGCGAGAGTTGTAATCCAATTTTTTGACGCAAACAGTGAGGCTGGCGCGTTCCGCCATTCCCTGTTCAACCAGCTCGGTTAAGATTTCACCTAACAAACGCGCCGTGAATGGGCTATTAAGATAACGATCGCTGTACTCAACATGCGTTATCTCTTTGTGGCGGGTAAATGCCTGCTTCCAGCCAGCGTGCTGTTGCGTGACTAACGACCAGAAACGCGAACCAAAACCTTCCAGCGGCCCGTCCAGTTGTTCACAGAGATTGATGCGCACCGCCCCGGTGGGTAAGGCGGGCAGTAAATCTTCTGCACTTAAGGTCTGACCCGAGAAGGTTTTTCCGGACGTTCCTTTAAGTGTCACTACTGGTGAAGACGCACTTTGTCCCCATAATTCACCAGGTGCAACGGTAGCGCTGTCGTCTGCGGCCCACTGTTGGCTTTGCCCTTCGCGAGTCACCTGCGCAAGCCAGCGCCCCTTTCCTTGCATGAGCTGCGCAGTGGCAATGGATTTCACTTGTAAGCGACCTCCCGGCATCGCCGCCAACGCGGAAAGCTGATGTCTGGAGCTATCAGTTAAGTTTGCCAGCGGCGTGGCCACCAGCAACTCAACATTCCCACCGGAGGAGGCAAACTGGAGCAACTCTTTAAATAATGGCCATTGGGCAAAGTCCCACTGTTCCTGCGGCCCCGCAAGAACCAGCGAGCAGGAGTCATAAATCTCGCTGTTCAGGCATTGCGCAATACGTAAACTCAGAGGGTTAGTTTCAACCCGGCTACCATCGCCGAAGTACTGATATTCTGGCGCGAGGTTAAGTCGCTGCAACCGTACATTGGTAAGCAGGGTTAATGCATAGTGACGATCTAATCTGTTGACATAATGCTGACTGTCGTAGCTGAGCAAGCAGTGGTGACAGAATTTATCGCAACTGCAATCGAGCAATTTTCTGGCGTAATTAAAGACATCAGCCCAATGGTCGATCAATTGCACTGCATAACCTGCACCACCCGCATTATTGTCGTAAATGAAGATGGAATATCCGGTATAGCCATTGATATCGCGCGCTTGCTGCGTCGTCACGCCCAGCTCAGTATTTTCGATACCCAATTTATGCGCTAACCCTTCACGCAAAGCGACCGCAAGGGAACGCGCGGCAACCTCATCACGGATCAACAGGCCATTATCATCATTGAGTTGCAGCTCAACCATATCTGTACGACTGCTATATCCCAACCACAGATCTTTATGCACATGACCGTGGCACAATTTATTGCTCCCCTGACGATCGTTACTGCCCCCTCGCAACAGGTAATGCGTATTTTCCCGCTCTGGGTTCTTTAGATTTTCAGGGGTACGCTGGGGTTGAGTTTGAGATTCTGCCCGACCACATGAGAGGCAAATTGCGTAGCCGTGCCCAAATTCCCCTTCACTGAAGTGGAACAATTCCCCACTATGGCTAAAACGGTAACGTCCTAGCCCAGCATCGGGTAAAGAAACCCACACCGAAGACGGTACAAGAACACGTGGATCTTTCCAGGGAAGTTGTGCAGGCATGGATACATCATTATGTGCCTGATAACGAATATCTGTCGCAAAACCAACAGGCTGTAAATAACGCTTCACATCAAGTTGCTGTATATCCGCTTTGCAGTGACTACATTCGACAGGACGGGTAGTACTGGTTGCCCCCGCACCACATTTACGGCAATGCCAGAACCACGGAATATGATGATCGCCTGACAGCTCCTGCCCGCTGGCAAGCACCTTGCCAAGCATAATGCCCGAGGAACGATATACTTTTCCGCCCAATACCACATCTGCACCAGGCGCATACTCGCGTAATGCTGTAGGCAAATCACGGCTGGGCAATTTTTCAATACGACGAGAAAAGCTTTCTCCCCCTTCATTAGGGTCAGCCTGAGTGGCTTTTATTGCGCGACGTTTTTCCAGCTCATCTGCCGTCAGATAATTGAAATTGACGACGCCAACCGGGAAACCATGCCCCGGCAGGAACGCTTCACTAATGAGTTTAGAAAACAGATATGCACCGCGATAATCACGAAGCTGATAAGCGATGGCTTTACCTGCTGGTGTTTCTTCCCACGCGCTGTTATCCGCCTTCAACGCTTCGATATTTTCCAACAGTATCGCAAGTTGGCTTCTCCAGCGGATATCAACCTGCTGCATCATTGCTTGTGTGCGGGTCAAGAGCTGGGTTGTCGTCAATGACATCAGGACGGTTCCCTGAGTAAGGCGTTTAAGTTTATCCGCCAGCTGATCGGCCTGGTGATTTAACCAATGGAGAAAACGAAGACACTGGCTCTCATCACCTTCAAAGAACCATTTGCAACTCAGTTTTGTCGCATCAGGAACTTCAGCTCGTAAAAACAGACCTAAAACCAGGGCATTAACATGTCGTTGAACAATACTACTGCTCCCAAAACGAACCCGTGGCGCACTGGCAGTAGTGTTGAACGCCCAGAGGGGGTCTTTGAATACCTCCATTCCATGCGCCGTGTTTTTACATAACGTAATGGCAGCAGATGCACTCTCTCCACGACGCCCCGCGCGACCTGCACGCTGCAAATAATTTGCCGGAGCTGGAGGAACGTTGTTCATTGCCACCAAACTCATACCACCAATGTCCACCCCCATCTCCATGGTCGTGGAGCAGTTCAGCACATTAACTTTGCCTGACTTAAATTGCTTTTCATTAAACTGGTTCTGCTCAGGCGTTCTCTGCGCAGAGTGTTCCTCCAGACGATACCAGCTATCTTTCAGGGCCAGTCGGTCGCTGCGAGTAGACCATAATCCTTCCTCGCGGGCATGTTGAATCAGCGCATTACTTTCCAACCACTCCAGACGTTCTTCTCGGGCGATTTCTCCACCACCAGACAAACGCCAGTGACGTACAGGAAGCTCAGGCATTTCAATCAACACTGCTTTTTCAGGTGCAATTTCTTTGCTACCCGGCAAATACGGAGAGTATCCCAGCAACGTGACGTCTAACGCACGTCGAGTATAGGGGCAACGCCACACTTGCTTTGGACTGTAAAATTCAGCCTGTTGTTTAATATCCAGCTGATAACCCGACTCAAACTGACGTAAGCAGGGTCGAATTGCATCCCAGACCTCAATCATTAAGTGGTTAACTAACGATTTCCAGTGAGCCTGCTCAGGTTGTATTGCCGGAAAGACTGCGATTAATAGCTTAATGACCCGGTTATAATGGCGATCGCGTATTTGTGGCCAAAGTTGATCACGTTTCTGCCCTTTGTTTTTTTTATCTGGCCCCTGGAGCATTTTTACCGGGAAACGTGCCCCCATCCAGCGAGGGTATTGCTCGTTTTCGTAAAAAACGGCACTGTTTTCACGGATAAAGAAATCAAGAGTAATCTTCAATAAATTACGCCATTCCGCTAATTGCTTATCGGGATCGGGTAATAATGTCTTCCAGTCCTGCGGGCAGGTTGTAACTTTATCAATAAATGGATAGTGAATGGCTACCAGACCCAGACTTTCGAGGGTCCAGGCATTTTTAGGGCGGCGACCAAACTCGCTGTATAAACAAAAATCTGCAAACTGTTGTTTAGTAAGATCAAGCCCCGACAATTCTTTAAAACTGCCTCTCATTCTATCGGCAAGGTCCACACTGCCAACCAGCTGTTCAGACAGCGTTTGCCATGACATGGTTTTCTTCTGCTGATTGCCAGAGTTAGCCTGAATTATTTGCATCGCTTCAGCATGATCCGGGCTTAAGGAACTCACCATCGGCTCAATAATTTTAAGTGCCTGAATGTCCGTCGGGCTAAGCTCCTCATTCGCAGCCATCGCTTTTTTCAGCGCGTCGATGGAATTTTTTAAAGGGAGGACAGAAAACTGGCTAATAACTTTCTCTAACAGTGCACAGTGTGCCGGGCTGAGTTTTGCTGAAGGCTCTGTAATATTTGCCAGCTCCTGGTAACAAAGAGCTCGCAACGTCGCTTTATCGGCATCCTGCTGTAAGCGGGCTGAAATGCGAGCGGTACCCTGACGCGAATCCGTAAAGGTGAGCAAGCGTCGACCATTAAACGGTCCTAACTGCTCTTCTCTTGTTTGCGGTAATGGAGAAAACTCCAGCAGAGTAGGAATAATTTCATTTAAAAAAAAGGGCGCGCCGAGCCGAAGCGGACGGAATAAAGGATTATTTTTCCGTTGAGTGTCACCACAGCAAACACAAGCAAAGGAGTTATTGCGTCCCTCACCTCGAGATTCCGGTCTTAACAGGTTTATTTCATAGTGCTTTTGCGCTTCACTATCAATTTTCCCCGCCGTCGTTTCTTCCAGTGAAATGATATATTTTTCACCATCGCTCGCAATCAGACGATCAAATTGAGAGTTATTGTCTAATTCGTCGTTGTCTTCATCTTCAGAATAAACATCTACATCAAGAGCAAACTCATCCACTTCGGCAGCGGCTGGTTGCGCTACCAACCAGTTCGTTCCATCACCGCGCATCTCCTCTTTGGCAGACAAATAAGCTGAACCACACCCGGAGCAACGTAAAACTTCAAATACCGGCGCTCCACAGTCACAATATTGGCGCTGCTCAAACCATACCTGACCAAATGGCCAGTCACTCTGATTTAATTCATGTGCTTTATGTGAGCATTGTTTGTTTGAACATGCCCATAGACCCGCCAGTGTTCTGATAAACCCATGCATACGTAATGGCGTAAAAGCCAGTTCACCTTCTCGCGATCTTGCCATTAGATCGAGGAGTTGCAGTAGCTCACGGTGATTAATATCTGGCCAGGTTCTTCTGGCAACATTGAGCAACTCACTCAAACGTACTGCCTGCCGTCCGGGATGAGTTAACGCCTGACGCAATTGCTGGGCCACACGGTAATGACAAAGCTGTTGGTAAAGATCCTGAGGGCTCAGGGATTTAAGAGAAGTTAAAGATGTGGGGTATTCATGACGAATCAGCGACTCCGATACCCGCGGTATTTGTCGATAACCGCGAACCACTTTGACATCACGTTCTGTAACGCCCGCGAGATCAGCGACAAATTTAGCAAGCTCCTTATTACCTTCAGGAGAGTCTTCACCAATAGTGGCAGAGGTCGCGATAATCTGCACAGGTTTATCTGTGCCGGGTCCAACATTGAAAGCCTGCATAACACGACGTAAAAGCAGCGCTAACTCAGCAGCCTGAGAACCAATATAACTATGGGCTTCATCCAGGACGATATACTTTAACATCCCCTGAGACTTTTCGATGATTGGGGCATCTTTACGACGAATCAGCATATATTCCAGCATGGTGGTATTCGTCACCATGATGGAAGGTGGTGCTTCATAAATGGCTTCCCGACTCAAAGCTTGTTCAGGTACTTTCAACTGATCTTCCTGAATTTCGTATTTGGTATGCCGGGTTTCGCCATTATATAGCGCGAAGCGTATTTTCCCCTTAAATCCGCGCGTCCATTCGCGAAGCCGCTCCTGTTGGCTGTTAATTAATGCATTTAACGGATACAAGAAAATAGCTTGTGTCCCTGTTAGTGACTGGCGGGTCGATTTTTGCTGACGAATAAGATCTTCCAGAACCGGTACCATAAAGCATTCTGTTTTCCCGGATCCCGTACCGCTGCTCACTAACAAGGATTTTTTGTCTTCCAGAATCGTTCGCCACGCAGTAAGTTGATGACGAAATGGCACTGGCGCTTTGCTCAATGCATCAACCAGCGGGCTGGAGATCAGCTTGTCCCGCAAATCCTCCATTGTTTCATCCGCAGGCATCCAGCCGAATGTACTTTCGAATACCGGGTCTGCAAGCAGTGACCCCTCCTGACCGGGAGGCTGAAAATATTGTGATTCCAGATAATGAGTCAACGACTTGCTCCGCAATGCCAACTGACTTACCACCGACCTCACCGCACGCTGATGAAGCTGATTTAGAAGTGGCGCATAATGCAGTTGCTGAACGTCCATCAATGACATACTCCTGCTTGTTCAAAATAATATTGATAGATTACCCCTAATTGCTGTGGGGCTTGCTGATAGTGAAATTCAAAAAGCGCAGACAGTTGATGTATCAGGTTATTATCTTTTTGGGTTAACAGCGCTGCGACTAACATCAAATTAAAACGTTTTTCAAGCCGTGAGTGATATTTATCTTCAATCCAAAGCTTATTAAAAACAGATTTTAACTCTGGAGTAATAGCACTAGACCAAAGTTCTTTAGGGAAGATACTGATACGCCCAAAGCTGTCGGGGTTCCTTAATAGCATCTGTTTAGCTTCATTAAACTGCTCACGACTAACAGTTGGCAATACATCACAACCGGTTGGTAGGCTCTCACTATATGTAAGTAACATATTCGCAATCGGAGCCAGCCGACGATCGATATGTGCACGATGGTTCATAAAAGCAATAAAGGGTTGCAATATATGTAATGCTAATGTTTTATCGTTAATCTGTTTCTCCAGATAAGTCCAACATTTTTGGAAAACATCTTTCCAGATTGAAACGGGAATCCATCCCCATGAAAAGGGTAATTCTTCCTGTATATCATAAATCGTATCGCTATCACCAGAAAGACATGATGATATTAACAATTGAACAACCACGCGGTAATTACTCGAAATACCTCTGAACAAGTCCAGATCCAGCAAGGATAAGCCATTATTCATTTTGTATTTCTTAATATACTCTGTTAATAAACAGCAATAATTTTGCAATGGGTTGTTATCTATTTCAAAAATTAGCTCATTAAAATTTTTTTTGCGCTGTTCTGGGTCTGCTTCGCATAGAGCATTTAGTAATAAATCATTTGTCTGCAATACAGGTAGCATCCATTTAATTACTGGTGCAATGCGAGCTGTACCATCAAGTTTTCCCACAATTAACCATGGACTATCCTGAACATTCAGAGCTGAAAGATCATAAGCAAACTCATCTTTTTTTAACAATGATATGTGTAAGCCAGGATTCTTAAGAGAAATAGCATCAACAACCAGTTCGTCTATTCTATTTGCAGGAAAAACAACAGAATTTTTTATATCAACCAGTAACCCTTGATCGTGTTCAATAAAACTACCATCGTAGCGTTTAATATTGAGTGTTGCTTTATCCTTTCCAAATCTGTCAGAGTAAAAATCAACACATAATGTACTATTGCTGTTCCATGCACATGCCAGCATAGCATTTAGCAAATTATAGTTCTCATAAAGTGAAATTTGTTGTAATTTGTCATTGCGTCCTGATAAAAGAGGAAGGTCGGCATGTAAATAGCGGAATTTTTCAGCTACTGGATTTTCATCCAATAACTCGATATTAAGATATCCTCTTCCAGCACATGATATGGTTAATAACTCAGCATCTATTCCATGCAAATGTGCTATAGATGCCACACCATCAAAATGAACAGAACCATCATTAGTTACAAATCGGCCACCGCTAACCGGCTTAGGTAATAATAGTTTAAGATTAGAACCATCTTTCCAGGAGACCCGTAAATCAACGGTATTTTCCAGCATCAGCGATGAATTATAATAAATAGCACACTCGTTTTGTGAATAATCGGACTTAAGTGTTACTTTTTCATTGTTTGAATATTTATCAATTCTAGTATCCGTTATACCAGAAAGCATAATAATGCCTTGCTGAGCACTCTCAGGTATAATATTAATATCGAAGTCTGCTGGTAAAACTACAACTTTACCGCTAAATAAAACCTCATCATTAACTATTCGCCGGACTTCTATCTGTCCTTTTGGCATTTCTGATGCGACAGAATACCAGGCATTATTACCTGAACGAATGGAACGCCAAAAAAGTTCTTTCTCCGGTACAATACCATATTGCAGATCCTTTTTCCAACCGATCTTCGGCCAGGCTCGATGGACAGGATAATCCGATTTAACCAGTTCAACTTCTGTCGATTTAATATAATATTCAATCGCAGAATCATAAAGTTGCTGGGTGCGAATTGTACAAACTGCACCATCATGTAAAACAACGCTAAATACTCCACTTATTTTAGTTAAGCTGCGTTCACTGTTTTTCAGCAACCTTGGGATATCAAACTCACCTTCTCCACTAATATCTAAATGGCTATTTTTCGGTAGCGAAATAAACAGAGCATTTAGACTGGAACTCACAGACCCCATACCAACAAGTTTTAGCTGCGATTCACTCTCATTCATCGCTTCAAAAACCCAGGGAAGTTCTTCAGTAAGTTCATAACCGCCTTTTGGAATTGTGTGGCCTAACAGAATTGGACCTTCATGAAGCGACAATGAGATTTCGGCCATTGCATCTGCACCAGAGAGTTTTTGCATCGCAATAGGTAATAACTCGACCCGCCAATCTTGCTGCTCGTAACGGCTTAGCATTGCCAACCTTGCCCCGCCATTTTTCCATTTTCCTGAAATGATGAGTCGGGTCTGCTCCGGCTGAATATAGCATTCAAACAAAGAGGTTAACTGTTCTGTACGCATTGTGGCCGGGAATCGGAACCGGGCATCGCAATACCAACTGTCATCAACATCGACCCAGATTCTTTCAACCTGAAGACTACTTGCACTGCGTATTTCAGAAGATTGAGATAGTAATCGCCTTACAATCTCTGCAGCATTCGCTTCGGGGAGAACGAGTGGAAGTTGAAGATGCCAGTCTGGAGAGAGCTTACGTAATGCAGAAACGGGATCACTGCTTTGAGGAGGTTGCTCACTAAGTAATCGGCAGAGAGTCTCGCAGAATTCACCGGCTATTTCATAGACCAGTTCGTTTTGCATTGTGACAGGAATCGTATCGCCTAATTCTTGTGCAATTTTAGCGGCAGGATATTGAGATGATTGCCCACGAAGCGCCTGATATATCCTTCTGAAATAGGTAATCAAATAACCGCTCTCATTTTCAATCATGCGGATAGGTAAACCACCTTCACAAGCCAGTGTATGGAGATAACCCGAAGCTTGCCCCAGGTTTCTTATCTTTCTTTTCCAGTAGCGAATGCCATCATTAACCAGCTTCTGTCGATGAACATACGGAACTTTCCAGTTAATAGAATCTAAAATTGTGTCCCATTTAGGGTGTCCGACCGTATGAGTCCGGCGGATAAACTCTGCGGCATATATGCTAAATAGAACATCGCTATAGGAAATGAATATCGTTCTTGGATAACTACGGGGGGCATATGTACGCAGTAGTTCTGCCAAACTATCGTACTCTGTATCAGTACAACGGTAAGCATATAACGCCCGTCCATCAGCTCCGGATAATGAACGGCGACTAAAAAACATGTTAAGCCATTGCAAAAGTGGGTTAACTGGAGTTTTCACAAGCAACCTGCCTTCCTTTGATACAATTCGTAACAGGTTACTATCATCATAAAAAAGCTCAACCCGATGAACTCGCTAAAAATGAGACAAATCATTTATATCTCGAAAAAACTTGTTACAATCATGAGCGCTACACCGAACTTAACCATATAAATTATGTGTGTTTTGTTTATTTTTTAAACGATTACAACTATCCATTATTTACACAGGTATCAAAATGTTAGCGCAGCTTTTTGAGCAGTTGTTTCAATCGATAGACTCTACACTGATCACCAATATTTTCATCTGGGCTGTTATATTCGTATTTTTATCAGCGTGGTGGTGTGACAAAAAAAATATACATAGTAAGTTTAGAGAATATGCTCCAACCTTAATGGGGGCATTAGGTATTCTGGGTACTTTCATTGGTATTATTATTGGTTTACTCAATTTTAATACCGAAAGTATTGATACCAGCATCCCCGTATTATTAGGTGGCCTAAAAACAGCATTCATTACAAGCATTGTAGGTATGTTTTTTGCCATTTTATTTAATGGAATGGATGCTTTCTTTTTTGCCAATAAACGAAGTGCGTTAGCAGAAAATAACCCTGAATCTGTTACACCTGAACATATCTATCATGAATTAAAAGAGCAGAACCAGACTCTGACTAAATTAGTCTCGGGTATTAACGGTGATAGTGAAGGTTCTCTTATTGCTCAAATAAAATTACTACGTACTGAGATTAGCGATTCCTCGCAGGCACAATTAGCTAATCACACTCATTTCAGTAATAAGCTTTGGGAACAACTTGAACAATTTGCAGATCTAATGGCAAAAGGTGCTACAGAACAAATTATTGATGCTTTGCGACAAGTCATTATTGATTTTAATCAAAATTTAACTGAACAGTTTGGTGAAAACTTTAAAGCTCTTGATGCCTCTGTAAAAAAACTTGTTGAGTGGCAGGGAAATTATAAAACGCAAATTGAGCAGATGTCAGAACAATATCAACAAAGTGTCGAGTCCCTGGTTGAAACAAAAACTGCGGTTGCAGGGATTTGGGAAGAATGTAAAGAAATTCCTCTGGCTATGTCTGAACTGCGTGAAGTGCTTCAGGTGAACCAACATCAAATCAGCGAACTCTCCCGCCATTTAGAAACCTTTGTCGCCATCCGCGATAAAGCTACAACCGTATTACCTGAAATACAGAACAAAATGGCTGAAGTGGGTGAACTGCTGAAATCCGGAGCTGCAAATGTTAGTGCATCTCTTGAGCAAACCAGCCAGCAAATACTTCTTAATGCAGATTCAATGCGCGTTGCCCTGGATGAAGGTACCGAAGGATTCAGACAATCGGTTACCCAAACACAACAAGCATTTGCCTCGATGGCACATGATGTCAGCAATTCCTCCGAAACCTTAACCAGCACGTTAGGTGAAACAATTACTGAAATGAAACAAAGTGGTGAAGAATTCCTGAAATCACTAGAGTCGCACTCGAAAGAATTGCATAGAAATATGGAACAAAATACGACGAATGTGATTGATATGTTCAGTAAGACTGGTGAAAAGATTAACCATCAACTATCCAGTAATGCCGATAATATGTTTGATTCAATCCAGACATCATTTGATAAGGCAAGTGCAGGGCTGACTTCTCAAGTCAGAGAATCAATTGAAAAATTTGCTCTATCCATCAACGAGCAGTTACATGCTTTTGAGCAAGCAACTGAACGTGAAATGAACCGTGAAATGCAATCATTAGGTAATGCTCTGCTTTCAATCAGCAAAGGTTTTGTCGGTAACTATGAAAAACTTATTAAAGATTACCAAATAGTTATGGGGCAGTTACAAGCATTAATTTCTGCTAATAAACATCGCGGGTAATCGATCATGGATAAGATTATAGGGAAACAATTACCTAAAAAAGATCAAGATAATGAACATTGGGTATCCATGTCAGACCTAATGGCAGGGCTGATGATGGTTTTTATGTTCATATCTATTGCTTATATGCACTACGTACGTATTGAAAAAGAAAAAATTAAAGAAGTTGCCGTAGCCTACGAGAATGCTCAGTTACAGCTTTATAATGCTCTGGATATTGAGTTTGCAAAGGATTTACAAGACTGGGATGCAGAGATCGATAAACAGACTCTGGAGGTTCGATTTAAATCACCGGATGTTTTATTTGGCTTAGGAAGCACAGAGCTAAAACCAAAGTTTAAACTCATTCTTGACAACTTCTTTCCTCGCTACCTAAAAGTTCTAGATAATTATCAGGAACATATTACTGAAGTCCGCATTGAAGGTCACACAAGTACTGACTGGACAGGAACAACGAATCCTGATATTGCTTATTTTAATAATATGGCACTATCGCAAGGTCGTACACGTGCAGTATTACAATACGTTTATGACATAAAAAATATCGCGACACACCAACAATGGGTTAAAAGTAAATTTGCCGCAGTAGGTTATTCATCTGCACATCCCATTCTTGATAAAACCGGCAAGGAGGATCCTAATCGCTCTCGTCGTGTCACCTTCAAAGTTGTAACAAATGCCGAGTTGCAGATTAGAAAGATTATTCAGGAGTAAGAGATGAAATTATCTATCGACCTTTCAGAACTTATTCAATTAGGGAAGAAAATGTTACCAGAAGGAGTCGATTTTTTTCTGGATGAATCCCCTATTGACTTTGATCCTATAGATATTGAGTTATCCACGGGTAAAGAAGTTAGTATCGAAGATCTTGACCCTGGTAGCGGGCTTATCTCTTATCATGGCCGCCAGGTTCTTTTATATATTCGGGACCATTCAGGGCGTTATGATGCGGCTATCGTAGATGGCGAAAAAGGAAAACGTTTTCATATTGCCTGGTGCAGAACTCTTGATGAAATGCGCCATAAAAATCGATTTGAAAGGTATCATGCAACTAACCGCATAGATGGTTTATTCGAAATTGATGATGGTTCAGGTCGGAGCCAGGATGTTGATTTACGGGTATGTATGAATTGCCTCGAACGACTTAATTATAAAGGAAGTATTGATAAACAACGAAAAAGAGAGATTTTTAAATCATTCTCATTAAATGAGTTTTTTTCAGATTATAGTACCTGTTTTCGTCATATGCCTAAGGGTATCTATGACAAAACAAATAGTGGGTATGTCGAAAACTGGAAGGAAATATCTAAAGAAATACGAGAAAAGGCCAATTATGTTTGTAATGATTGTGGCGTGAATTTATCAACCGCCAAAAACTTGTGCCATGTCCATCATAAAAATGGCATCAAATATGATAATCACCATGAAAACCTTCTTGTTCTGTGCAAGGATTGCCATCGAAAACAGCCCCTCCACGAAGGTATATTCGTTACCCAAGCTGAGATGGCTATCATTCAACGTTTACGTTCCCAACAAGGGTTATTAAAAGCAGAATCCTGGAATGAAATATATGACCTGACTGATCCATCAGTGCATGGTGATATTAATATGATGCAACATAAAGGCTTTCAACCTCCTGTTCCTGGGTTAGATCTTCAAAACTCAGAACATGAAATTATTGCAACCGTAGAAGCTGCATGGCCAGGCCTTAAAATTGCAGTTAACCTTACTCCCGCCGAAGTCGAAGGATGGAGAATATATACCGTGGGTGAGCTGGTTAAAGAAATACAAACCGGAGCCTTTACGCCAGCAACTTTGTAAATTCTAACACTCCGTGAAAGTTAAGACTTTCACGGAAGATAAATAAAACTTCCCTGATTTGTGACTCAAATTACAAAAGTAGTTTATGGCATAACTTGTCTATCTTTATGGTGTAATAGGTATAAAGGTATATGCTATGGTTCGCCTCATACTTAAAACTTCCCTCATACGGGTGAAGGTTAAAGCTTTGTAGATAGGAGACAGTCACAATGAATAAAACAATAAATTGATGTCGCACGCGCCGATGGGCATGGCGGGTAATGTGACTTTTGTACACAACGGCAAGGCTTATGTTACTGGCGGTGTTAACCAGAACATCTTCAATGGCTATTTTGAAGATCTCAACGAGGCTGGAGAATATTTAGCAGCTATAGACAAGATCAATGCCTATTATTTCGACAAAAAAGCAGAAGATTATTTCTTCAATAAGTTTTTGTTGTCTTTTGATCCCTCAACACAGCAATGGATCTTCACTTGCAGGTTTGAACAGCAGAAAATTTGCGAGCATGATTGCAATTATTTCACTGCCTGGGATATCAATGGCTTCCAGTAAATCGCTACAGCAGGCAATTGCCAACATAAAAATTTGGCACAAGGGTGAACAGCGCGCGCCGCATAAACCATTGTTACTGCTATACGTATTAGCGGGATACCTGAATGGGCATCCGCGCCTTTTCGATTATGGATCGGAAATCTACGAACCTCTGCACAGTTTACTGGAACGTTTTGGGCCACAGCGTTCACAGTACCGACCTGATATGCCGTTCTGGCGATTACAAGGCGACGGATTCTGGCAATTACACAATGCCGAGCTTTGCTCAACAGCAGGGAGCAACCGACAACCGCCAGTGAAGGAACTGAACGAATACCACGTTGCAGGCGGTTTCGATGAACAGCACTACGCCCTGGTAACCGGCAATAAAAAACTCATCAACACTCTGGCGCAACAGATACTCGAAGCGCACTTCACCGAGAGTATTCAGGAAGAAATTGCTGACGAGCTGGGTTTTGATCTCCAGCAAATCCGTAAACAGCGCGACCCGTTATTTCGCAAAAATGTATTACGCGCTTATAACTACCAGTGCGCGATATGTGGCTTTAATATGCGCCACGACGACACCACCGTCGCGCTGGAAGCGGCGCATATAAAATGGAAACAGCACGGCGGTCCTTGTGAAATTCCTAATGGCCTGGCGCTTTGCGCAATACACCATAAAGCCTTTGATAAAGGATCGATTGGCCTGGATGAAAATATGTGGGTACTGGTCTCGGATGCGGTAAACGGCGGAGGGATCGTTGAGAGATTATTCTGGGATTTTGACGGGAAAACTATTGCGTTGCCGCAGGTGCGTAAAAATTACCCTTATGAGGGGTTTGTGGAGTGGCATCGGAAAGAGGTTTTTAGGGGGTGAGGTTGATAACTATCGCAGTATGTTCAATATTGCTGACATAATCAGTGCAGGATCTTGCCGCTAGTTTACAACTCGCCTTCGATAGCGGCGCAAAACGAGTTCTGTTGCCGATATCCTCGGCTATGGATATTCCAACAGTTCCGGCAGAGTTGTTTACCAAGTTTCAGGTAAGTTTTTACTCAGAACCGGTTGATGCGGTTTATAAGGCGCTGGATGTGAATTAACACATTCCTCAGCTTATTTATAAAAGGATTATTCCCATTTGATATAATATCAGTGCCAATTTACTTTTTTCAATGGAATATATCTCGGCTAAATAACAATAAAACTTATCGCTAATGGATTAAATAAACAATTTTCTAATTCATTTCACCACCTTTGATATAGAAATTGATGGTGTTGTCGCTGCCATTGCTTATGGTGATGATAAAATCCACGTTTCTGGATCGTTGCGTAGAAAATCATCACTACCTTGATATTTTGATGCGATATGATCATACCGTTCCGTAGTACCAATTTCAATTTCAGGCTAAACCCCAACATTAAAAAAATTAGAGTTATTCACTGATTATATTATCAATAATATAATCAGTGAATAACATGGACTATATAATAAATTGCTCTAATCATTTCCCTTACGAATATATGGGCCAAAAGCCCAAGAATCATAATAAGGGTGATGGACTAGTTTTTCATTAAATCGAACACTATAAGTTAATTTTTTTATATTTTTACGTACAGCATTAATACTGGGCAAAGAGGAAAGATAATCTATAAACTTATCGATAGTGATTTCCCCTTCGCAACACTCAAACCCATCAATGATATTTTTCGCCATTTTTCCATTTTCATTTGTTTGATATATCACTCCAGGTATTCGTTGAAAAAAACTAGATAATGCATATTTGTCCGCTACATATGTATCATCCACATGATATTTCCCACCGAGCATAGTTGTAGTAACAATAAGCTTATACACACCTTTGGGTTGCCATGTTGATGGTAGTTCGAATTCTTTAATGATCACATCAAGATGATTAAGATAATGTTCAGAAATTCGATTTATTTGTTGAAAATAAGAACGCATAAATTTATTATTATGATCATGTATTAATGAGCTATCTCCAACGATGTTACACACTTGCTGATAGTACTTACCATAATATATTGGTTGACCATTTGATTTTAGTTCTGTAAAAATCAAACAATCATCCAGGAGAATCACGCAATCGCACTGATAATTAGCATGAGCATCAATTGGAGAAGCTTTAATCCCCGCATCACGAACTTGTTTTATAAATTGTTGCTCATGAAATCGCCCTTTACTTGCTTGAGAAATTTTTTTGGAACCAAATAATGACATTAGAGAGCGAGTCACTGAGCTATTTGCTATTAATGCAGGCATTAAGCATAAACCGTCCATACAGGGAATAAATGGGCAATCATTAAGATCATGTGATTTTGAATTGAAGGTAAAATAATCTATCAGTTTTTTTGCTGCATCTGCTGCAATCCCCTTACGTTGAAAGAATGATAACCAACTCTCACGGCTTTTTATGATCAGCCAGCGATCCAACTGTAGGGGTATAGGTTTTGTCGATGAAAATCTTTTGCTCATTTCTTCTTTAGATAACTCGACTAAACATTGATAAGCGTGCACCCAATTAAATAATGATATATCCCCATATTCTTCATGAAGGTCATCAGGAGACATATTTTCCAACTCGCTTAGATGAAATGAGCTAAAAACGCCATCAGAATTTAAGTAAGATGGCATATGATCCTTTACCCAACTATTTAGATGAAAATGTTTGTTACTAAATTCATGAACTTCGCTATATAGATGTGACGCTCTCATCATTAGTCTATTTCTTGCAATCTCATAATCTCGGTATAAACAAAAAATATCAACCTCAAGAGAGTAAATGTTATTATCCAATTTTGTAAATACTGCACTACTTAGTCTGAAAAAGTCTCTTACTCTGCTTAATGAGTCAAAAACATTCCACTCATTAAGGTACCCTCCCATTGAAAGCAAGGTTTGTTTATTCACACAAGAAGTTAGTTTCAATGGCTCATGAGTCCGTAAATAAGAAAATATTCTTCCGGTGTAATTGGCTACCTCATCAAATGCCCTATCGATAACTCGAAAATATTCGATATCAGGTTCAGCATGAATATTAATATTTTCAGAAACGATAAATAATGGAAAAATCCTCTTCATTTTTTTAGGATCATTGACCACAACCAAGGATGATAATGATGATAAAAACATCTCACAAAACATGATGAGATTAAGTATTAATGCATGTGATTTTTTTGTATTTTTACGCCAAATACCAGCACATTTTGTAGCCGCAAAGAAAGAATTATTTATATCATGCATAATTTTACATTGACTCTCGAACTCAGAAATTAGTTCAATGTTATCAGGAAACGAGTTTACTAGCTCATTAATACATTTTTTGAATGTATTGTTATACTCAACTTCAGTCTGAACTGAAAATCTATTATAATAGATGGAAGATATTCTCAGCACATCCAAGGCGATATCTATACTAATATCATCTCTTTTTATGTACTCACAAAAAAAAGAACAAAACTGTTTCGGGTCGTTAGCAAGATTACTAATTCTAGTGGTATCATAAACTTTTTCCATTTTTCCATACATCCTATTGTCTAAATTACTATAAAACTAGCCACTTAACTAATAATTATAAATTTCATCTTTTACACCTTGCATTTTTATAACCAATGAAATCTACAACAAGCAACTGATGGATAATCCGATATTGGTCGCATTTAATGGCATGGTAGC
This sequence comes from Shigella dysenteriae, assembly GCF_022354085.1. Classification (NCBI taxonomy): domain Bacteria; kingdom Pseudomonadati; phylum Pseudomonadota; class Gammaproteobacteria; order Enterobacterales; family Enterobacteriaceae; genus Shigella; species Shigella dysenteriae. Next base: position 461,776 of record NZ_CP055055.1, on the reverse strand, counting down.
AAAGTTTTCATCACATACCTCCTTTGCACCAGAATAAACGCCAGAGATCTGAAATTGCGAGTACACTACAGAAATTGTACTGCCGGTCCCATCAGCATAAAACCATAGTTACACAGGTAATCATCATTATTCGCCAAGATCATAAATATTATTCGGTAGAATAGCGTTCTCAGGTGGTCAGTAAAATTGTCTTCAACAAGATGTCTGCGCATCTCGTCTGCTAGCCCTACATAACTGCTCTCGACCGAAACTATTTATTGAATGTTCACCAAGGTGGGCGTGGAGACAAAATGACGTCTTTTGATATTAGCTACCTGAGCCACATGGTCAAAACGTTCAAGTAGCATAGCGAAACCACCCTGCCCACGTAATGTGGACGATGCAGCTTCCAGCCAGAGCAAACTTGGGACCATCGACTACAAAATGAAGAATACTGAACTGCTTTTCTGGCAGGCCTATATACTGCACGGATATGGGTGATTTCAGACACAAAAAAAGCCGCTCTTGAGCGACTCGATTTGCATACGGTGTGGTGCCGAAGGCCGGACTCGAACCGGCACGTATTTCTACGGTTGATTTTGAATCAACTGCGTCTACCGATTTCGCCACTTCGGCACTGAAGAGGTATGCGGAAAACGTTGTGGATTATACCTGTCGCACGCCACCATGCAAGCGCCAGCTTGCACCCACTTTGCTAAGTGCTGAAATTTTCAGCATTACACTCAGCGATGTGTAACCTTTGTCACACTCCAGGCACCCCGCCCTGCCATGCTCTAAACTTCCCAGACAACACCAGAGAAGGACCAAAAAATGTCGATGATAAAAAGCTATGCCGCAAAAGAAGCAGGCGGCGAACTGGAAGTTTATGAGTACGATCCCGGTGAACTGAAGCCACAAGATGTTGAAGTGCAGGTGGATTACTGCGGGATCTGCCATTCCGATCTGTCGATGATCGATAACGAATGGGGATTTTCACAATATCCGCTGGTTGCCGGGCATGAGGTGATTGGTCGCGTGGTGGCGCTCGGGAGCGCCGCGCAGGATAAAGGTTTGCAGGTCGGTCAGCGTGTCGGGATTGGCTGGACGGCGCGTAGCTGCGGGCATTGCGATGCCTGTATTAGCGGTAATCAGATCAACTGTGAGCAAGGTGCGGTGCCGACGATTATGAATCGCGGCGGCTTTGCCGAGAAGTTGCGTGCGGACTGGCAATGGGTGATCCCACTGCCAGAAAATATTGATATCGAGTCCGCCGGGCCGCTGTTGTGCGGTGGTATCACGGTCTTCAAACCACTGTTAATGCACCATATCACTGCCACCAGCCGCGTTGGGGTAATTGGTATTGGCGGGCTGGGGCATATCGCTATAAAACTTCTGCACGCAATGGGATGCGAGGTGACAGCCTTTAGTTCTAATCCGGCGAAAGAGCAGGAAGTACTGGCGATGGGTGCCGATAAAGTGGTGAATAGCCGCGATCCGCAGGCACTGAAAGCACTGGCGGGGCAGTTTGATCTCATTATCAACACCGTCAACGTCAGCCTCGACTGGCAGCCTTATTTTGAAGCGCTGACGTACGGCGGTAATTTCCATACGGTCGGTGCAGTTCTCACGCCGCTGTCTGTTCCGGCCTTTACGTTAATTGCGGGCGACCGCAGCATCTCTGGTTCTGCTACCGGCACGCCTTATGAGCTGCGAAAGCTGATGCGCTTTGCCGCCCGTAGCAAGGTTGCGCCGACCACCGAACTGTTCCCGATGTCGAAAATTAACGACGCCATCAAGCATGTGCGCGACGGTAAGGCGCGTTACCGCGTGGTTCTGAAAGCTGACTTCTGATCTCTTTGCCGGGTGCCTGTCGCCCGGCACTTAAATCTCTTTGGAAGGCGTCTCGCAATCTGCTGAATTTAGCGGTGAAGAGTGCGCAGCCGTTGCCTATACTCCAGGCAGGAAACTGGAGGAAATCTCATGAGCGAACCCCTGTTAATTGCCCGTACGCCGGACACAGAACTTTTTTTACTGCCGGGAATGGCTAACCGTCACGGGCTGATTACTGGCGCAACGGGGACGGGTAAAACCGTTACGCTGCAAAAACTGGCAGAGTCATTGTCGGAAATCGGCGTGCCGGTGTTTATGGCTGATGTGAAAGGCGATCTGACCGGTATCGCGCAGGCAGGAACGGCGTCGGAAAAACTGCTCGCAAGGCTTAAAAATATCGGCGTCAATGACTGGCAACCGCATGCTAATCCGGTGGTGGTGTGGGATATCTTTGGCGAGAAAGGCCATCCGGTGCGGGCGACGGTTTCAGACCTGGGGCCGCTGTTGCTGGCGCGGCTGTTGAATCTCAACGATGTGCAATCTGGCGTGCTGAATATCATCTTCCGTATTGCTGACGATCAGGGATTGTTGCTGCTCGACTTTAAAGATCTGCGGGCAATTACCCAGTACATCGGCGATAACGCCAAATCCTTCCAGAATCAGTACGGTAATATCAGTAGCGCATCGGTTGGTGCCATCCAGCGCGGGCTGTTGTCGCTGGAACAGCAAGGCGCAGCACACTTCTTTGGTGAGCCGATGCTGGATATCAAAGACTGGACGCGCACCGATGCCAACGGTAAAGGCGTTATCAATATCCTCAGCGCCGAGAAGCTTTATCAGATGCCGAAACTGTATGCCGCCAGCCTGTTGTGGATGCTCTCGGAGTTGTATGAACAATTGCCGGAAGCGGGCGATCTGGAGAAACCAAAACTGGTGTTTTTCTTCGACGAAGCACATCTGCTGTTTAACGATGCACCGCAGGTACTGCTGGATAAGATTGAGCAGGTGATAAGGCTTATTCGCTCAAAAGGCGTGGGCGTCTGGTTCGTTTCGCAAAACCCGTCTGATATTCCGGATAATGTGCTCGGCCAGCTCGGTAATCGCGTTCAGCACGCTTTACGGGCTTTTACGCCAAAAGATCAGAAAGCAGTGAAGGCAGCGGCGCAAACCATGCGGGCCAATCCGGCATTTGATACCGAAAAGGCAATCCAGGAACTGGGGACCGGCGAGGCGTTAATCTCGTTTCTCGATGCAAAAGGAAGTCCTTCTGTGGTGGAACGGGCGATGGTGATTGCGCCTTGTTCGCGGATGGGACCGGTGACGGAAGATGAGCGTAATGGCTTGATTAATCACTCTCCGGTGTATGGCAAGTACGAGGATGACGTGGACCGGGAATCCGCCTATGAGATGTTGCAAAAAGGCGTACAGGCAAGCACCGAGCAGCAAAATAATCCTGCCGTGAAAAGGAAAGAGGTAGCGGTAGATGACGGCATTCTTGGTGGATTGAAGGATATTTTGTTTGGCACTACCGGACCACGCGGCGGGAAGAAAGATGGTGTTGTGCAAACAATGGCGAAAAGCGCCGCCCGCCAGGTGACGAATCAGATTGTGCGTGGAATGTTGGGGAGTTTGCTGGGGGGGAGAAAAAGGTAAGCCAGGTGCGATTTGTCTTTGCCTGATGCGACGCTGGCGCGTCTTATCATGCCTACACCACTGCAATACATTGGATTTTCATGATTTTTCAGGCATGAACGAAGCACACTTTGCTAATAATAATAAAGGGAGCTTTCGCTCCCTTTATGCGTTCATCAGGTTACGATTTTCTCATTAACAGCCACAGGCTGATTAAGAAGAAGCTGGCGCTTGGCAACAGTGCGCCAATGATCGGCGGGATGCCATAAACCAACGTCAGCGGGCCGAAGATCTGGTCCAGTACGTAGAAGACAAAACCGAAGCTGATACCGGTGACCACACGCACGCCCATCGGTACGCTACGCAGTGGGCCAAAGATGAACGACAGCGCCATCAGCATCATCACCGCCACGGATAGCGGCTGGAAGATTTTGCTCCACATGTTGAGCTGATAACGTCCGGCATCCTGACCGCTCGACTTCAGATACTTCACGTAGTTGTGCAAACCGCTGATTGAGAGTGCATCCGGGTCCAGCGCCACCACGCCCAGTTTGTCTGGCGTGAGGTTGGTTTTCCAGGTGCCGCTCACCGTCTGCGAACCGGTGATCTGTTTCGGATTGGTCAGATCAGATTCATCAACCTGCGACAGACGCCAGACTTTATGTTCCGGGTCAAACTTCGCGGTAGCGGCATAGCGTACGGATTGCAGACGACGATTCTCGTTAAAGGCATAAATACTGATGCCACCTAACTCTTCGTCACCTTTAACCCGCTCAATGTAGACGAAGTTGTTGCCATCTTTCGCCCATAAACCTTGCTGGGTAGAGAGCAACGAGCCGCCGTACATCGCCTGCGCACGGTAGTTACGCGCCATCTGCTCGCCCTGCGGCGCGACCCATTCACCAATCGCCATCGTCAGTAAGACCAGCGGAATGGCGGTTTTCATCACCGACAGCGCAACCTGCATACGGGTGAAACCAGAAGCCTGCATCACCACCAGTTCGCTGCGCTGCGCCAGCATCCCAAGACCAAGCAACGCCCCAAGCAGAGCCGCCATCGGGAAGAAGATCTGCACATCTTTCGGCACGCTCAGCAAGGTATACATTCCTGCGCCTAACGCGTCGTAACTCCCCTGCCCGGCTTTTTTCAGCTGATCGACAAATTTGATAATGCCCGACAGCGACACCAGCATGAACAGCGTCATCATGATGGTGGTGAAAATAGTTTTACCGATATAGCGGTCAAGTACGCCAAAAGGTTGCATCACACCGCTCCTTTACGCGAAAAACTGGCGCGCAGGCGGCGGACCGGCACGGTGTCCCAAAGGTTGAGAACAATCGCCAAAGCCAGATAAATCAGGTTAACGGTCCACATCCACAGCGTCGGGTCCAGCTTACCTTTACCGCCGTTCGATTTCAGGGAGGTCTGGATCAGGAAGAAAAGTAGATACAGCAGCATGGCTGGCAGCATCGACAGTACGCGTCCCTGACGTGGGTTAACCACGCTCAGCGGTACGACCATAAGTGCCATCATAAACACGGTGAATACCAACGTGATACGCCAGTTCAGTTCTGCGCGAGCACGATCGGTGTCAGTGTTCCACAATGTGCGCATGTCCATCTGGTCGGTATCGTTCGGGTCGAGCGCCACCGCCTGGTGACCAATGATCGCCTGATAATCCTGGAAATCCGTAATGCGGAAATCACGTAACAGTGCAGTGCCTTCGAAGCGCGTTCCCTGGTTGAGAGTGACGACCTGGGAGCCGTCGCGCAGCTGGGTTAAATGTCCGGAATCGGCCACCACCACAGAAGGACGTGCATTACCTTTTGGTCGAATTTGCGCGAGGAACACATCTTTGAAATCGCTGCCGTCAACGCTTTCGATGAACAGCACCGAGCTGCCATTAGTCGCTTGCTGGAATTGCCCTTGCGCCAGCGCCGCCATGCCAGGGTTCGCTTTCGCTTCTGCTAACACTTCATCCTGATGACGCGATGACCACGGTCCCGCCCACATCACGTTAACCGCCGCGACGATTGCCGTGAATACCGCAAGGATCATTGCCGCTTTCACCAGAACCGCTTTGCTCAGGCCGCAGGCATGCATTACCGTAATTTCACTTTCGGTATACAGTTTGCCCAGCGTCATCAGCAGCCCGAGGAACAGGCTTAATGGCAGGATAAGCTGCGCCATTTCCGGCACGCCCAACCCGAGAAGGGAGAGCACCAGATTCGCCGGAATATCGCCGTCAACCGCTGCGCCGAGGATCCTCACTAACTTTTGACAGAAGAAGATCAAAAGCAAGATGAAGAGTATCGCCAGCTGGCTTTTGAGCGTCTCCCGCACCAGATATCTTATGATTATCACTTTAAATACGCCCGTAAAAACTCGTCTTTTGCAGGATTTTAGCTTGTTTCATGGCTTAAACGTCATTTATTCTCTTGAGTCGTCGAAATCGTCGCTAAGATAATTATACTCAACGGATTCACCTCTCAGATTTTGTTCTGACGTGCCAATGCCGTAATAACGTTAAGATTAACACGAAGTCATCGCAACAGCGGACATGAGTTACGAAAGCTTGCAATTCTATCTGTAGCCACCGCCGTTGTCTTTAAGATTCAGGAGCGTAGTGCATGGAGTTTAGTGTAAAAAGCGGTAGCCCGGAGAAACAGCGGAGTGCCTGCATCGTCGTGGGCGTCTTCGAACCACGTCGCCTTTCTCCGATTGCAGAACAGCTCGATAAAATCAGCGATGGGTACATCAGCGCCCTGCTACGTCGGGGCGAACTGGAAGGAAAACCGGGGCAGACATTGTTGCTGCACCATGTGCCGAATGTACTTTCCGAGCGAATTCTCCTTATTGGTTGCGGCAAAGAACGTGAGCTGGATGAGCGTCAGTACAAGCAGGTTATTCAGAAAACCATTAATACGCTGAATGATACTGGCTCAATGGAAGCGGTCTGCTTTCTGACTGAACTGCACGTTAAAGGCCGTAACAACTACTGGAAAGTGCGTCAGGCTGTCGAGACGGCAAAAGAGACGCTCTACAGTTTCGATCAGCTGAAAACGAACAAGAGCGAACCGCGTCGTCCGCTGCGTAAGATGGTGTTCAACGTGCCGACCCGCCGTGAACTGACCAGCGGTGAGCGCGCGATCCAGCACGGTCTGGCGATTGCCGCCGGGATTAAAGCAGCGAAAGATCTCGGCAATATGCCGCCGAATATCTGTAACGCCGCTTACCTCGCTTCACAAGCGCGCCAGCTGGCTGACAGCTACAGCAAGAATGTTATCACCCGCGTTATCGGCGAACAGCAGATGAAAGAGCTGGGGATGCATTCCTATCTGGCGGTCGGTCAGGGTTCGCAAAACGAATCGCTGATGTCGGTGATTGAGTACAAAGGCAACGCGTCGGAAGATGCACGCCCAATCGTGCTGGTGGGTAAAGGTTTAACCTTCGACTCCGGCGGTATCTCGATCAAGCCTTCAGAAGGCATGGATGAGATGAAGTACGATATGTGCGGTGCGGCAGCGGTTTACGGCGTGATGCGGATGGTCGCGGAGCTACAACTGCCGATTAACGTTATCGGCGTGTTGGCAGGCTGCGAAAACATGCCTGGCGGACGAGCCTATCGTCCGGGCGATGTGTTAACCACCATGTCCGGTCAAACCGTTGAAGTGCTGAATACTGACGCTGAAGGCCGCCTGGTACTGTGCGACGTGTTAACTTACGTTGAGCGTTTTGAGCCGGAAGCGGTGATTGACGTGGCGACGCTGACCGGTGCCTGCGTGATCGCGCTGGGTCATCATATTACTGGTCTGATGGCGAACCATAATCCGCTGGCCCATGAACTGATTGCCGCGTCTGAACAATCCGGTGACCGCGCATGGCGCTTACCGCTGGGTGACGAGTATCAGGAACAACTGGAGTCCAATTTTGCCGATATGGCGAACATTGGCGGTCGTCCTGGTGGGGCGATTACCGCAGGTTGCTTCCTGTCACGCTTTACCCGTAAGTACAACTGGGCGCACCTGGATATCGCCGGTACCGCCTGGCGTTCTGGTAAAGCAAAAGGCGCAACCGGTCGCCCGGTGGCGTTGCTGGCACAGTTCCTGTTAAACCGCGCTGGGTTTAACGGCGAAGAGTAATTGCGTCAGGCAAGGCTGTTATTGCCGGATGCGGCGTGAACGCCTTATCCGACCTACACAGCACTGAACTCGTAGGCCTGATAAGACGCGCAAGCGTCGCATCAGGCAATGCTGTTATTGTCGGATGCGGCATGAACGCCTTATCCGACCTACACAGCACCGAACTCGTAGGCCTGATAAGACGCGGCAGCGTCGCATCAGGCAATGCTGTTATTGTCGGATGCGGCGTGAGCGCCTTATCCGACCTACACACAGCACTGAACTCGTAGGCCTGATAAGACACAACAGCGTCGCATCAGGCGCTGCGGTGTATACCTGATGCGTATTTAAATCCACCACAAGAAGCCCCATTTATGAAAAACGCGACGTTCTACCTTCTGGACAATGACACCACCGTCGATGGCTTAAGCGCCGTTGAGCAACTGGTGTGTGAAATTGCCGCAGAACGTTGGCGCAGCGGTAAGCGCGTGCTCATCGCCTGTGAAGATGAAAAGCAGGCTTACCGGCTGGATGAAGCCCTGTGGGCGCGTCCGGCAGAAAGCTTTGTTCCGCATAATTTAGCGGGAGAAGGACCGCGCGGCGGTGCGCCGGTGGAGATCGCCTGGCCGCAAAAACGCAGCAGCAGCCCGCGCGATATATTGATTAGTCTGCGAACAAGCTTTGCAGATTTTGCCACCGCTTTCACAGAAGTGGTAGACTTCGTTCCTTATGAAGATTCTCTGAAACAACTGGCGCGCGAACGCTATAAAGCCTACCGCGTGGCTGGTTTCAACCTGAATACGGCAACCTGGAAATAATGGAAAAGACATATAACCCACAAGATATCGAACAGCCGCTTTACGAGCACTGGGAAAAGCAGGGCTACTTTAAGCCTAATGGCGATGAAAGCCAGGAGAGTTTCTGCATCATGATCCCGCCGCCGAACGTCACCGGCAGTTTGCATATGGGTCACGCCTTCCAGCAAACCATCATGGATACCATGATCCGCTATCAGCGCATGCAGGGCAAAAACACCCTGTGGCAGGTCGGTACTGACCACGCCGGGATCGCTACCCAGATGGTCGTTGAGCGCAAGATTGCCGCAGAAGAAGGTAAAACCCGTCACGACTACGGCCGCGAAGCTTTCATCGACAAAATTTGGGAATGGAAAGCGGAATCCGGCGGCACGATTACCCGTCAGATGCGCCGTCTCGGCAACTCCGTCGACTGGGAGCGTGAACGCTTCACGATGGACGAAGGCCTGTCCAATGCGGTGAAAGAAGTTTTCGTTCGTCTGTATAAAGAAGACCTGATTTACCGTGGCAAACGCCTGGTAAACTGGGATCCGAAACTGCGCACCGCTATCTCTGACCTGGAAGTGGAAAACCGCGAATCGAAAGGTTCGATGTGGCACATCCGCTATCCGCTGGCTGACGGTGCGAAAACCGCAGACGGTAAAGATTATCTGGTGGTCGCGACTACCCGTCCGGAAACCCTGCTGGGCGATACTGGCGTAGCCGTTAACCCGGAAGATCCGCGTTACAAAGATCTGATTGGCAAATATGTCATTCTGCCGCTGGTTAACCGTCGTATTCCGATCGTTGGCGACGAACACGCCGACATGGAAAAAGGCACCGGCTGCGTGAAAATCACTCCGGCGCACGACTTTAACGACTATGAAGTGGGTAAACGTCACGCGCTGCCGATGATCAACATCCTGACCTTTGACGGCGATATCCGTAAAAGCGCCCAGGTGTTCGATACCAAAGGTAACGAATCTGACGTTTATTCCAGCGAAATCCCGGCAGAGTTCCAGAAACTCGAGCGTTTTGCTGCACGTAAAGCGGTCGTTGCTGCGGTTGACGCACTCGGCCTGCTGGAAGAAATTAAACCGCACGACCTGACCGTTCCTTACGGCGACCGTGGCGGCGTAGTTATCGAACCAATGCTGACCGACCAGTGGTACGTGCGTGCCGATGTACTGGCGAAACCGGCGGTTGAAGCGGTTGAGAACGGCGACATTCAGTTCGTACCGAAGCAGTACGAAAACATGTACTTCTCCTGGATGCGCGATATTCAGGACTGGTGTATCTCTCGTCAGCTGTGGTGGGGTCACCGTATCCCTGCATGGTACGACGAAGCAGGTAACGTTTATGTTGGCCGTAACGAAGAAGAAGTGCGCAAGGAAAATAACCTCGGTGCCGACGTTGCCCTGCGTCAGGACGAAGACGTTCTCGACACCTGGTTCTCTTCTGCACTGTGGACCTTCTCTACCCTTGGCTGGCCGGAAAACACCGACGCCCTGCGTCAGTTCCACCCAACCAGCGTGATGGTATCCGGCTTCGACATCATCTTCTTCTGGATTGCCCGCATGATCATGATGACCATGCACTTCATCAAAGATGAAAATGGCAAACCGCAGGTGCCGTTCCACACTGTTTACATGACCGGTCTGATTCGTGACGACGAAGGCCAGAAGATGTCCAAATCCAAGGGTAACGTTATCGACCCGCTGGATATGGTTGACGGTATTTCGCTGCCAGAACTGCTGGAAAAACGTACCGGCAATATGATGCAGCCGCAGCTGGCGGACAAAATCCGTAAGCGCACCGAGAAGCAGTTCCCGAACGGTATTGAGCCGCACGGCACCGATGCCCTGCGCTTCACCCTGGCGGCACTGGCGTCTACCGGTCGTGACATCAACTGGGATATGAAGCGTCTGGAAGGCTACCGTAACTTCTGTAACAAGCTGTGGAACGCCAGCCGCTTTGTGCTGATGAACACAGAAGGTCAGGATTGCGGCTTTAACGGCGGTGAAATGACGCTGTCGCTGGCGGATCGCTGGATTCTGGCAGAGTTCAACCAGACCATCAAAGCGTACCGCGAAGCGCTGGACAGCTTCCGTTTCGATATTGCCGCAGGCATTCTGTATGAATTCACCTGGAACCAGTTCTGTGACTGGTATCTGGAGCTGACCAAGCCGGTAATGAATGGTGGAACAGACGCCGAACTGCGCGGTACTCGCCATACGCTGGTGACTGTACTGGAAGGTCTGCTGCGCCTCGCGCATCCGATCATTCCGTTCATCACCGAAACCATCTGGCAGCGTGTGAAAGTACTTTGCGGTATCACTGCCGACACCATCATGCTGCAGCCGTTCCCGCAGTACGATGCATCTCAGGTTGATGAAGCGGCGCTGGCCGACACCGAGTGGCTGAAACAGGCGATCGTTGCGGTACGTAACATCCGTGCAGAAATGAATATCGCGCCGGGCAAACCGCTGGAGCTGCTGCTGCGTGGTTGCAGCGCGGATGCAGAACGTCGCGTAAATGAAAACCGTGGCTTCCTGCAAACCCTGGCGCGTCTGGAAAGCATCACCGTGCTGCCTGCCGATGACAAAGGTCCGGTTTCCGTTACGAAGATCATCGACGGCGCAGAACTGCTGATCCCGATGGCTGGCCTCATCAACAAAGAAGATGAGCTGGCGCGTCTGGCGAAAGAAGTGGCGAAGATCGAAGGCGAAATCAGCCGTATCGAGAACAAGCTGGCGAATGAAGGCTTTGTCGCCCGCGCACCGGAAGCGGTCATCGCGAAAGAGCGTGAGAAGCTGGAAGGCTATGCGGAAGCGAAAGCGAAACTGATTGAACAGCAGGCTGTTATCGCCGCGCTGTAATCAAAACACAGTGATGAAAACGAAGGCCGGAGCATGCTCCGGCCTTTTTTATCTCTTACAGAAATGGTAAAGAAGGCATAATTCCCCGTGAAATACTGGCTAAGAATCCTTTATCTGGTTGTTCTTCTTTATTGATTAAAGGAAGGTCATCCAAATCGCCCAGCAAATACGTATTTTTTGCCTGCCAGTCAATCATCCATATTTTCAGCAGTGGATAAGCCAGACCGCCCGTAATCCCGGATATCACCACCAACGCACACATGCGATAAAGCATACCGTGGTATGTTAAAGTTGAGCGAAAACGAATACGCCCATCATTCAGTGACAGGTTGCTCATAAAATGATTTCGCAACGACACCGTTAAATAACTGGTGCTAACAGCAATCCCAAAATAATAGATTAACTGCGCGATTATCATTTTACGTTGCATTTCCATAAATTGCTGTAAATTCTCAATATCATCATTTGCATACACAGAACTATCATACGCATTTAATATTTGATCGAAGATAATATAACCAGCAACAGCGAGAAAAGGTAATAAAGCTAAAAATGCGAGAATGGCATATTTTATACAATACGTAGTATCTAATTTCACCTTGAAACGATGTATACCGAAACTGGTATTGCTCCAGAGAAAACTCATTACCAGACTATATAAAGTACCATTAAAACTACCAATGGAAACAATACCAACTATTGCCATCAGAACCACAGATATAATAACACTACTTGAACTATTGGCATGTAGCATCTTTGTCGAGATAAAGAAAACAGTCCCCATCCCAATGGCCATTAAAATCGGCAAGAAAAAGGTTACCCACCAGAACCCTTTCAAAGAGCAATTAAAACTAAATCTTACGCCGTTGAGACTGGTCATCAAGGCCTGATAACGCAGTCCTTTTGCTGCCATAAATATAAGCAAAACCAACAGTGACAAAGTCAAAACACAGCCAACAAGCGGCATATCTGCTGACACTGTCATTAAGATTGCGAAATAGAAAAAAACAAAAACAAGACAACTAAAAAAAACATTCCCACCAGTAATTCCATAAGAAAATCGTTGTCCGTTAACTTCCATATTAGCATAGAGATAACGCCTACATTTCATTAATGCCCATGGTAAATAGATACCTAGCGTTATAATCGTTAACAACACATTCACCACACAAATAAGAAAATATCTCTCACCTGTACCATGAAAAACAAACGAATGGGACGGAACATCCATTTCATTAATAACTTGAGCCATAAAAATTCCCTGAATTAAAAAATCCATTGATATAATTTATAGATACAGACAGTAAAATGTTCTGCCACGTTACAATACTCTTATCAGTAATAGGCTGGCAAAAACTTTATTGCTTTATAAGATGCTTGCGCACGTAAGAAGAGAGTGGTATTAAACAAATGTATAATTACTTTATTTTTATTGGGTTAAACTATGAATAACATTGCGCCGCAATCACCTGTAATGCGTCGCCTGACGTTGCAGGATAATCCTGCTATCGCCCGCGTCATTCGTCAGGTATCCGCCGAATACGGTCTTACCGCTGATAAAGGCTACACCGTCGCCGATCCGAATCTTGACGAGCTGTATCAAGTGTATAGTCAGCCTGGTCATGCATATTGGGTGGTTGAGTACGAGGGTGAAGTGGTCGGCGGCGGTGGGATTGCGCCATTAGCAGGTAGTGAATCGGACATTTGCGAACTGCAAAAGATGTATTTTCTTCCGGCTATTCGCGGCAAAGGGCTGGCAAAAAAACTGGCCTTAAAGGCGATGGAGGAGGCAAGAGAAATGGGCTTCAAACGCTGCTATCTGGAAACGACCGCTTTTTTGAAAGAAGCGATTGGTTTGTATGAACATTTAGGTTTTCAACATATCGACTATGCACTTGGCTGCACGGGCCATGTTGATTGTGAAGTGCGGATGTTGCGCGAACTCTAAAAAAATGCCCGCTAGTGTGTGCTATCGGGCATTTTAATCAATTAATTAGTGGCGAACCCCGTCATCGTCTTCATCGACAAAATCTTCATCGTCGCCATCTTCGCCGTTGGGATCTTCAAAGTAAGTGCCCCAACCGTCGTACTCAACGTCAAATTTCTCCGCCAGCGTCATCAGTTGTTCAACCTGGGCATCGATCAGATCGGCATTCAACGCGCACTCGCTGAGGATGTCGCAGCAAATCACGATATCACCATCTTCAACTTCCAGCTCTTCTGGATCGGTCACTTCGTAACCGAGTTTAAACGCTTCAACTGCGGCTTTTTCCAGGGTTTCCAGATCGTCTGCGGAAAGATGGTGTTCGATGGTGTACAGCGCGTCCGGATCGCTGCCATCTTCCAGTAATTCTTCAATAATCAAACGTGTTTCTTCACGCTGTTCTTCCAGTTGTTCCGGGTTTGCCATGGCTCATTCCTCTTAATGTCCTGCCGATACTCTTATTGTCACACACCACTGACATTGCCTCCACCTTTGTGACAAAGATTTATGCTTTAGACTTGCAAATGAATAATCATCCATATAAATTGAATTTTAATTCATTGAGGCGTTAGCCACAGGAGGGATCTATGTCCGGGTTTTATCATAAGCATTTCCTGAAATTACTCGATTTCACGCCAGCTGAACTCAACAGCCTGCTGCAGTTAGCCGCGAAGCTGAAAGCCGATAAGAAAAGCGGCAAAGAAGAAGCCAAACTCACTGGTAAAAACATCGCGCTCATCTTCGAAAAAGACTCGACCCGTACCCGATGCTCTTTCGAAGTTGCCGCATATGACCAGGGTGCTCGCGTGACTTATCTCGGCCCAAGCGGCAGTCAGATTGGTCATAAAGAGTCGATTAAAGACACTGCCCGCGTGCTGGGTCGCATGTATGACGGTATTCAGTATCGCGGCTATGGTCAGGAGATTGTCGAAACACTGGCGGAATACGCTGGCGTGCCGGTATGGAACGGCCTGACCAATGAGTTTCACCCCACGCAGTTGCTGGCGGATCTCCTCACCATGCAGGAGCATTTACCCGGTAAAGCATTCAACGAAATGACGCTGGTCTATGCAGGTGACGCACGTAACAACATGGGCAATTCGATGCTCGAAGCTGCGGCGCTTACCGGTCTGGATTTGCGTCTGGTCGCGCCACAGGCATGCTGGCCGGAAGCTGCGCTGGTTACGGAATGCCGCGCTCTGGCACAGCAAAATGGCGGGAATATTACGCTAACGGAAGATGTAGCCAAGGGAGTAGAAGGTGCTGACTTTATCTATACCGATGTGTGGGTGTCGATGGGGGAAGCAAAAGAAAAATGGGCTGAACGCATTGCATTACTGCGTGATTATCAGGTGAACAGCAAGATGATGCAGTTGACCGGTAACCCGGAGGTCAAATTCCTCCACTGCCTGCCCGCGTTCCATGATGACCAAACGACGCTTGGTAAGAAAATGGCGGAAGAGTTTGGCCTACATGGCGGAATGGAAGTGACTGATGAGGTCTTCGAATCTGCCGCCAGCATTGTTTTTGATCAGGCGGAAAACCGCATGCATACCATCAAAGCGGTGATGGTCGCGACGCTCAGTAAATTAAATAATTAATATCTCTATAAAGATGCCGGGAAATACAAAAAAATCCCGGCATCACATTATTTTATGCAGTGATAGTTTTTTTATTCCAGCCAAATTTTTCTATTGCTATACGTAAATTTTCCGGAGGATTTAGTGTATTTAAACGCTGTTGGTCAATAAATGGCAATATATTAACCTCCGATTTCAAGATAGTTTGCATCATTCTAAACCTAAGTTTTAATTCATTATTAAATTTTTCTTTAATAACATCTTTTGGTTGATTTTCCATAATCTCTTCATTAGACTCTTTATTATTAAAATTATACCCTAACTTATCAAAATAAATCTTTTCATCCTCATAGCTCTTAAGTAACTGAGGGAAGTACCAATTAACCATCTCAGGATTTTTCATAAAAAACTCCTTCATAAAAATATCATTCACTAAAATGCTGACAGGTACTTTATTAAATATAGACTCAACATTACTAAATAGCCTTTGGATTAAATATATTTTTTCTCGATTGCTTAAGTTAAAATCATTGACATATACAACCAACTTATTCCAAATCAACTCCTGTAATTCAGGACTATTGTTATAGGGTTCTTTATCGAGATTGAAAAATAATGTCTCAGCTATTTTAGACTGATCGCTGCGAAGATTAATATGATTTATTACGGAGCATGCATGTTTTATCTTTTTAGCATCATCAGAATATTGCATGCTTTTATTAAAACACCACTCCAGTATTCTTACATCATTAATATATGGAAATTTTAAAAAAGTCTCCAGCATCGAATCGATGACCGGTGTAAGGTTAACCTTTGCATCATCTAAGGATTCAATAAGAATATGAGACAGGTTAATCATGATGTCATTAATTTCATTGTTACCTTCTTTGTAATTATCAATTCCGTGATCATTTAATTCGTAGAGCTTATCTATTTCTTCAAGTATACCATTTTCGCCCAGTAAGTATGAAATCGATTCACTACATACATGAGGCATTAATAGCAGATGTTCGTTCCTTATTGCTAATAATGCATTATTCAATGATTTTTCTAATAAATCCGTAATCGTAGAATCAACTGAACCTTTACAACTCACCTGCGAATTATTTAAGTCCTGCGAGTTATTTAACTCCTGCGAATCATTTAACTCCTTTGGATTATTTAACTCCTGCGAATTATTTAACTTCTGCGAATTATTTAACTTCTGCGAATTATTTAACTCCTGTATATTATTTAACCCCTGTATATTATTTAACTTCTGTAGATTATTTAACTTCTGTAGATTATTTAACTTCTGTAGATTATTTAACTTCTGATGATTATTTAATAGACGCGCTATTTCCTTGTTAGCTTCGCGTTGGTAACACGCCAGAACCTTGTTAGTAATCAGGTGTAATGAACTATCATCTTTTCTTTCAAAAGACTTCCCTTCATAACGATTAGTCGAACCATCAGATTGTTTAAATATAATGACTGTATGTCCTTCACGAATCCCTTTAGTAGAAGCTGAGGCAAGTGTAATTTCTATCTTCACCTTAGATAAATCCGCTCGCTCCCCTTCAGGATTATTCATGTAAAACTTCATTTTTTCATTGCCATCAGTATCTTTAGAATAAGATGAGGACTCAATATGAGCCATCATATTTCTACCCGCTTCGTTGGAGCGTTTGCTAAAATCCACATAACCCAGGGTAAATATCTTTGCCAAAAACTCCAAAAATGCTCTAGGAGAAAGAATATTGCTTCTGCTATTCTGCCCCCCGGCAATTCGGGCAAAATCATTCATTCCCACATACCAGGTATCTAAGGCTTCATTTTTTTGTTTAAAATTGTCGGCTAATGTAATGTGTTGAGAATAATTCAAATCTGATATTTTGCTCATGACGAACTCCTTGAGTTAATAAGAACGTCTAAGCATTACAAATTTTACTCACAAAAAAATATCAAAAAACGCTCTTTTCACAAACTCGCCGTAAACCTGGAGTTATTTACGGCGAAAAGTCATCACGCCATCAGCATCTTCACTACTGCTTTGCGAACCCGGGCTGGCGCGCCCACTGCGCACAGCGGTTTATGCACTTCCCCCGGATAAAACACAACAAAATCACCTTCATTAAGGATAACTGTTTTCTCATCAACACCTTCCGGCAAAAATGCGATGTCTTTATCAGCTAACCAGTCGGTATCCGGCGTACCTGCCGGTTGTGTGCTGAAGGTCATGCCTTCCTGACCTTTTAACACAATCTGAATGTCGAGATAGCGGGCATGGTACTCCGCACGGCGAGCTTCGTACGGCTCGGTCATATCTTCCGAGATAAGATAAAACAGACGATTGCCTTCGATATCGTGCTTGCCCTTTGGCGTTTCTGCCGTAACGTGTGCTTTGATATGCTCAATCGCCTGGCGTAACTCCTGGGGTAGCCACGGCTGAAGATTATGAATATTTCCGATGATCATCTTTTCCACTCCTTAATTAAAACAACGTTTCATTTCCATCGTTATACGAAAAGATGATCAATTCCGCTAGCCTTAACGCGTGAATTATTGTCTTATCACAACTTATCGGCAGGCGCGTTCCCGCCTTTCGGGTCAAGGCCCGCATCACTCCTTGAGAATAGTTTTTATCGCTTCCCCCGCCAGTGCAGCTGTTGCACAGAGTTGTTCGATGGAGTGCCCCTCCCGTGCCTTCGCAGAAAGCCCTGACATCACGGTACTCATAAAATCAGTCACACATTGTGCGCTTTGTGGATGCCGCCTGGCGATATAGTCATAAATGGCCGTTTCTGCGGCGTGATAATATTGAACGGCAATATCACGCGCTTGTGGATCATGACTATGAATGCCTTCAAGAACCATACAGCCAGCGCAGCCGCCGTTTTGGCTATATCTGCGCGCCGCTTCTTTTAATACCTCAGCCAGGCACTCCCCTACCGGACGATCATCACGAAGAATATCGGCAAGCGGAATAGCTTCCGTACCGACATATTCATTGAGTACACGGCTAAATAACCCAGCCTTACTGCCAAAAGCCGCGTAGAGGCTCGGGGGGTTAATACCAAGATAATCAGTAACTTCAGCAACACTGACAGCATCGAAACCTTTTTGGTGAAAAAGCACTTTTGCCGCAGAGACTGCCTGCTCAGGAGCGAAACGTCTGGGACGACCTGGAACGCGAGATTGTTTTTTAGTGACCATTACAAAACTTGTTGACAGAAAGTTAAAACAGTTTTGTAATGCATGTTACATAATAAATCAAGGAGTCCTTATGGGCGCTTTTACAGGTAAGACAGTTCTCATCCTCGGTGGCAGTCGTGGTATCGGTGCCGCTATCGTACGTCGTTTCGTCACCGATGGGGCCAATGTACGATTCACCTATGCGGGGTCGAAAGATGCCGCTGAACACCTGGCACAAGAGACTGGAGCGACAGCAGTATTCACAGATAGTGCTGACAGAGACGCTGTCATTGATGTCGTTCGTAAGAGCGGCTCATTGGATATCCTGGTGGTAAATGCAGGTATTGGCGTCTTTGGCGATGCCCTGGAATTAAATGCCGACGATATTGATCGCCTTTTCAAAATCAATATTCATGCTCCTTACCATGCCTCTGTTGAAGCCGCCCGGCAGATGCCCGAAGGCGGGCGCATCTTAATCATCGGCTCCGTGAATGGCGATCGTATGCCTGTTGCAGGCATGGCTGCTTATGCCGCCAGTAAATCTGCCCTACAAGGCATGGCGCGCGGGCTGGCCCGTGATTTTGGACCGCGTGGGATCACCATCAACGTCGTCCAGCCAGGGCCAATTGATACCGACGCTAATCCCGCCAACGGGCCAATGCGCGATATGTTGCATGGTTTTATGGCCATCAAAAGACATGGGCAACCGGAAGAGGTCGCTGGTATGGTCGCATGGTTAGCAGGGCCAGAAGCCAGTTTTGTTACCGGCGCGATGCATACCATTGATGGCGCGTTTGGCGCATAACCGACTACGCTCAATTAAGCCCAGCCATTTCCCATGATGTCTGGGTTTTGTTTACTCACGTCGTCCGCTAAAAGCGGCTCCTGGTAAATATAAATCTTCTGTTCATGTCGTAAATCTTGAGGATAACCAAATGGTAGAAAGAACCGCTGTTTTCCCTGCTGGACGACATTCACTGTATGCTGAGCATCGTTATTCTGCGGCTATTCGTTCCGGCGATTTGCTGTTTGTTTCCGGGCAAGTAGGAAGTCGAGAGGACGGAACACCAGAACCCGATTTTCAGCAACAAGTCAGACTGGCATTTGATAATTTGCATGCGACCCTGGCAGCTGCGGGATGCACTTTTGACGATATCATTGATGTTACGAGCTTTCATACCGATCCAGAAAAACAATTCGAAGACATCATGACGGTGAAAAATGAAATATTTAGCGCCCCACCTTATCCAAACTGGACGGCGGTGGGTGTTACATGGCTGGCAGGCTTTGATTTTGAAATTAAAGTGATAGCGCGCATCCCTGAGCAGTAAGCAATAGTGTTAGCCGTTCGTTTTCACACTCCGCCCTATAAGTCGGATGAATGGAATAAAATGCATATCTGATTGCGTGAAAGTGAAAAAGAAAAAAGCAGGAAATGTCTGCAATTATTGATACCGAACGACAGTTCCCCTCCAGAATCACAGTAAATAAAAATGCATATATTTTGACTTTAAATTCATATAAACCGTTTGCGCTGACAAAATATTGCATCAAATGCTTGCACCGCTTCTGACGATGAGTATAATGCCGGACAATTTGCCGGGAGGATGTATGGTTCAGTGTGTTCGACATTTTGTCTTACCGCGTCTGAAAAAAGACGCTGGCCTGCCGTTTTTCTTCCCGTTGATCACCCATTCCCAGCCCCTCAATCGAGGGGCTTTTTTTTGCCCAGGCGTCAGGAGATAAAAGATGGCTAATCCGCTATATCAGAAACATATCATTTCCATAAACGACCTTAGTCGCGATGATCTTAATCTGGTGCTGGCGACAGCGGCGAAACTGAAAGCAAACCCGCAACCAGAGCTGTTGAAGCACAAAGTCATTGCCAGCTGTTTCTTCGAAGCCTCTACCCGTACCCGCCTCTCTTTCGAAACTTCCATGCACCGCCTGGGTGCCAGCGTGGTGGGTTTTTCCGACAGCGCCAATACATCACTGGGTAAAAAGGGCGAAACGCTGGCCGATACCATTTCGGTTATCAGCACTTACGTTGATGCGATAGTGATGCGTCATCCGCAGGAAGGTGCGGCGCGCCTGGCCACCGAGTTTTCCGGCAATGTACCGGTACTGAATGCCGGTGATGGCTCCAACCAACATCCGACGCAAACCTTGCTGGACTTATTCACTATTCAGGAAACCCAGGGGCGTCTGGACAATCTCCACGTCGCAATGGTTGGTGACCTGAAATATGGCCGCACCGTTCACTCCCTGACTCAGGCGTTAGCGAAGTTCGACGGCAACCGTTTTTACTTCATCGCGCCGGACGCGCTGGCAATGCCGCAATATATTCTGGATATGCTTGATGAAAAAGGGATCGCCTGGAGTCTGCACAGCTCTATTGAAGAAGTGATGGCGGAAGTTGACATCCTGTACATGACCCGCGTGCAAAAAGAGCGTCTGGACCCGTCCGAGTACGCCAACGTGAAAGCGCAGTTTGTTCTTCGCGCCAGCGATCTCCACAACGCCAAAGCCAATATGAAAGTGCTGCATCCGCTGCCGCGTGTTGATGAGATTGCGACGGATGTTGATAAAACGCCACACGCCTGGTACTTCCAGCAGGCAGGCAACGGGATTTTCGCTCGCCAGGCGTTACTGGCACTGGTTCTGAATCGCGATCTGGTACTGTAAGGGGAAATAGAGATGACACACGATAATAAATTGCAGGTTGAAGCTATTAAACGCGGCACGGTAATTGACCATATCCCCGCCCAGATCGGTTTTAAGCTGTTGAGTCTGTTCAAGCTGACCGAAACGGATCAGCGCATCACCATCGGTCTGAACCTGCCTTCTGGCGAGATGGGCCGCAAAGATCTGATCAAAATCGAAAATACCTTTTTGAGTGAAGACCAGGTAGATCAACTGGCATTGTATGCGCCGCAAGCCACGGTTAACCGTATCGACAACTATGAAGTGGTGGGTAAATCGCGCCCAAGTCTGCCGGAGCGCATCGACAATGTGCTGGTCTGCCCGAACAGCAACTGTATCAGCCATGCCGAACCGGTTTCATCCAGCTTTGCCGTGCGAAAACGCGCCAAGGACATCGCGCTCAAATGCAAATACTGTGAAAAAGAGTTTTCCCATAATGTGGTGCTGGCCAATTAATTGCGGTTGGTAATAAAAGTCTGGCTCCCTATAATGAGCCAGACTTTTTACCGCTGTAATAAAGGAGAAATCATGAGCAAAACTATCGCGACGGAAAATGCACCGGCAGCTATCGGTCCTTACGTACAGGGCGTTGATCTGGGCAATATGATCATCACCTCCGGTCAGATCCCGGTAAATCCGAAAACGGGCGAAGTACCGGCAGACGTCGCTGCACAGGCACGTCAGTCGCTGGATAACGTAAAAGCGATCGTCGAAGCCGCTGGTCTGAAAGTGGGCGACATCGTTAAAACTACCGTGTTTGTAAAAGATCTGAACGACTTCGCAACCGTAAACGCCACTTACGAAGCCTTCTTCACCGAACACAACGCCACCTTCCCGGCACGTTCTTGCGTTGAAGTTGCCCGTCTGCCGAAAGACGTGAAGATTGAGATCGAAGCGATCGCTGTTCGTCGCTAATCTTGATGGAAATCCGGGCTATCATGCCCGGATTAAGTCTGATGACAAACGCAAAATCGCCTGATGCGCTACGCTTATCAGGCCTACGTGATTCCTGCAATTTATTGAATTTGTTGGCCGGATAAGGCATTTACGCCGCATCCGGCATGAACAAAACTCACTTTGTCTGCAATCTGAATCCGGGTCACCATGCCCAGTTGATTCTTTATTGCCAGCCGTAACGACGGCTATAGAACCCTTTCACCAACTGGGTTAATGTCATATACCCTGCCAGAATCGCAACCAGCCACGGGAAATAGCTTAACGGCAGCGCCTGCAGCTGCAGATAACTGGCCAGCGGTGAAAACGGCAATGCGATACCGACAATCATCACGATCACGGTCATGATCATTAACGGCCACGATGCACAGCTCTGAATAAACGGCACACGGCGCGTGCGGATCATATGCACAATCAGCGTTTGCGACAGTAAGCCCACCACAAACCATCCCGACTGGAACAGCGTTTGCGTTTCCGGCGTGTTGGCATGGAATACCCACCACATCAGGCAAAACGTCAAAATATCGAAGATCGAGCTGATCGGTCCGAAGAAGATCATAAAGCGCCCCAGATCCGCCGGATTCCAACGCTGCGGCTTTTGAATTTGCTCGTCGTCGACGTTATCAAACGGGATCGCCACCTGTGACACATCGTACAGCAGGTTCTGAATAAGCAAGTGTAACGGCAACATCGGCAGGAAGGGCAAGAAAGCACTCGCCACCAGCACGCTGAACACATTACCGAAGTTAGAACTCGCCGTCATTTTGATGTATTTCAGCATGTTGGCGAAAGTGCGACGTCCCTCAATAACCCCCTCTTCCAGCACCATCAGGCTTTTTTCCAGCAGGATGATATCAGCCGCTTCACGGGCAATATCTACCGCGCCGTCCACAGAAATGCCGATATCCGCAGCGCGTAAGGCGGGCGCATCATTAATACCATCGCCCATAAAGCCAACCACATGCCCTTCGCGCTTCAGTAAGGTCACAATGCGTTCTTTATGCATCGGCGTCAGGCGGGCAAACAGCGTGGTGCGCTGTGCAAGATTTGCCAGTTCGTCGTCAGATAGCGTTTCAATATCACTACCAATGACCACCTCTCCCGCGTCCAGCCCCACTTCATGGCACACTTTCGCTGCAACTAACTCACTGTCGCCAGTAAGGATTTTTACGGTAATTCCACTCGCTTTTAATGCCTTCAGTGCCGGAGCGGTTGTCTCTTTTGGCGGATCAAGGAAAGCAATATATCCTTCGAGGATCAGGTCGGATTCATCCGCCCGCTGGTAATCTCCTTCACGCGCTGGCAGGTATTTCGTCGCCACCGCAACCACGCGCAGCCCCTGACGATTCAGCGTATCAGTAACCCGCTTAATCTTACGCAGCATGGTGTCATCGAGCGGTACAATCTCGCCATTGTGACGCACTTGCGAACACACATTGAGGATTTCCTGCAATGCGCCTTTGCAAACCAGCTGATGGTGCTCGGTATTTTCTGCCACTACCACCGACATCCGGCGACGCTCGAAATCAAACGGAATCTCATCGATTTTTTGCCAACGACTGGCCAGCGAGCGCGCTGACTCTTCATCCGTACCTTCGAGCACCGCTGTATCGAGCAGGTTTTTAAGTCCGGTCTGATAATGACTGTTCAACCACGCGCTATGCAGCACGCGTTCGCTGGTTTTACCGGAGATATCGGTATGATTCTCCAGCACAATTTTATCCTGCGTCAGGGTGCCGGTTTTATCAGTGCACAGAATATCCATTGCGCCAAAGTTCTGAATAGCATCCAGATGTTTGACGATCACTTTCTGTTTCGACAGCTTTACTGCGCCGCGCGCCAGCGTCGAGGTAACAATCATCGGCAACATTTCCGGCGTTAGGCCTACCGCGACCGAAAGCGCAAACAGCGCCGCTTCCCACCAGTCGCCTTTGGTGTAGCCATTGATTAACAGCACCACCGGTGCCATCACCAGCATAAAGCGAATCAGCAGCATACTGACGCGGCTGATCCCTTGCTGAAAGGCATTCGGCTCGCTTTCCTGCTCACTAACACGCCCCGCCAGTTGACCAAACCAGGTATTGGCACCTGTAGCAATCACCATTGCTTGTGCCGTGCCGCTCACCACGGTGGTGCCCATAAAACACAGCGTGTCGCACTCCAGCGGATTGCTGTGCTCCGGCTGGCGAGTGGTAGCGGCTTTTTCCACGGGCAGAGACTCACCGGTTAACGACGCCTGAGCGACGAACAGATCCCGCGCTTGCAAGATACGTAAATCTGCCGGGATCATATCCCCCGCCGCCAGTTTTATAATATCGCCGGGCACCAGCTGGTCGATCGGGATCTCCAGCCAGCCATTTTCGCCTTTGTCGTTAATTACGCGCAGCACCGTCGCGGTATTGCTGACCATCGCTTTCAGGGCATCTGCCGCTTTAGTGGAACGTGCTTCCTGAATAAAGTTCAGCAACGTTGAAATAGCGACCATTAGCGCGATAACGCCCGCAGCAAATAAATCTTCCGTGGCGTAAGAAATAGCGCCGAGAATGGTGAGTAAAATATTAAAGGGGTTGCGATAGCAGACCCATAAATGTACCCACCACGGCGACGGTTGTTGTGCGGGTAATTTATTTTCACCATGTTGTTCGCGGGCAGATTCCACTTCCGCCTGATTTAACCCTTCCGGATGGGTGTCGAACGTTTTCCACAATTCTTCTTCGGGCATCACCGCCATTTTCAGGCAATGCGCACTTAAGGACGGCGGGACCACCGTATTCACTGTCTGCTGCGCGCCAGGCAATGGATCACGATGAACCAGACGGGAAGGTAAATGGCGAATGAGCCGGGTAAAAATTTCTTTAAACATAAGGAGTCCCTCCGCACTGTCTGAAACAGTACAGAAATGTCTTCAGGCGTGGCGAAGCCTTACCTGAAGGTAATAAAGCTGAGCAGGGACGTTAAAACGTCACGGCCTTACGCATCCGGTAACGCCGTGAAAAGACGGGCTTACCGGAAAAGTTTTAATCTCCGTCGAGGGAGAGGCGTGGGATCAGGTTCCATATAACCTCCGGTAAGTGAAAAAAGCGCCGCAAATAATAAGGAGAATCCAATAATATTCGTAGCATCTATGGCGATATAATACCTGCTGGCAACTAAACCAACGATAAACCAGACTTTACCCATTGCTGAATGCACGGGTAAAGTTAGGCTCAAATAATTAAACAACACGTTACAGGACAACAGGATGCAAAATCGGCTGACCATCAAAGACATCGCGCGCTTAAGCGGCGTGGGGAAATCTACAGTTTCCCGGGTGCTGAATAACGAAAGCGGCGTGAGCCAGCGCACCCGCGAGCGTGTTGAAGCAGTGATGAATCAGCATGGATTTTCCCCTTCCCGCTCTGCGCGCGCTATGCGTGGGCAAAGCGATAAAGTGGTCGCCATCATTGTTACCCGTCTGGATTCGTTGTCAGAAAATCTCGCCGTTCAAACCATGCTGCCAGCGTTCTATGAACAAGGTTACGACCCAATCATGATGGAAAGTCAGTTTTCCCCGCAATTAGTTGCCGAACATTTGGGGGTGCTGAAACGGCGTAATATCGACGGCGTAGTGCTGTTCGGTTTTACTGGCATAACAGAAGAAATGTTAGCCCACTGGCAGTCATCGCTGGTTCTGCTGGCGCGTGACGCAAAAGGCTTTGCTTCGGTCTGTTATGACGACGAAGGGGCAATCAAGATCCTGATGCAACGGCTGTATGACCAGGGGCATCGTAATATCAGTTATCTCGGCGTGCCGCACAGTGACGTGACAACCGGTAAGCGACGTCACGAAGCCTACCTGGCGTTCTGCAAAGCGCATAAACTGCATCCCGTTGCCGCCCTGCCAGGCCTTGCTATGAAGCAAGGCTATGAGAACGTGGCAAAAGTGATTACGCCTGAAACTACTGCGTTACTGTGCGCAACCGACACGCTGGCACTTGGCGCAAGTAAATACCTGCAAGAGCAACGCATCGACACCTTGCAACTGGCGAGCGTCGGTAATACACCGTTAATGAAATTCCTCCATCCGGAGATCGTCACCGTAGATCCCGGTTACGCCGAAGCTGGACGCCAGGCGGCCTGCCAGTTGATCGCACAGGTAACCGGGCGCAGCGAACCGCAACAAATCATCATCCCCGCCACCCTGTCCTGATCGTTTCCTAAACGATAAATTGTGATCTTCGCTGCGTTTCGGGAACGTTCCCGTTTTTAAATTTTTCCGCGCAATATATTCTGCAGCCAACCAAAAATGTCATCTGCCATGGGGCTTTATGATGAGCAAAATAAACCAAACGGATATCGATCGGTTGATTGAACTGGTCGGCGGGCGCGGCAATATTGCGACGGTGAGCCACTGTATTACTCGCCTGCGCTTTGTCCTCAACCAACCGGCCAATGCCAGACCGAAAGAAATTGAGCAACTCCCCATGGTGAAAGGCTGTTTCACCAATGCCGGGCAATTTCAGGTGGTGATTGGCACCAACGTGGGTGATTACTATCAAGCACTGATAGCGTCAACCGGACAGGCGCAGGTTGATAAAGAGCAGGTAAAAAAAGCCGCCCGGCAGAATATGAAATGGCATGAGCAGTTGATCTCTCATTTCGCGGAGATCTTCTTCCCGTTGCTGCCCGCGTTGATCAGCGGCGGTTTGATCCTCGGTTTTCGCAATGTGATCGGCGATTTGCCCATGAGCAACGGTCAAACGCTGGCGCAAATGTACCCTTCCCTGCAAACGATCTACGATTTTCTGTGGTTGATCGGTGAAGCGATCTTCTTCTACCTGCCGGTCGGGATTTGCTGGTCAGCGGTGAAAAAAATGGGCGGCACGCCGATCCTTGGTATCGTACTTGGCGTAACGCTGGTTTCTCCACAGCTGATGAACGCTTATCTGCTCGGACAGCAGCTGCCGGAAGTGTGGGACTTTGGCATGTTCAGCATCGCCAAAGTGGGCTATCAGGCGCAGGTGATCCCAGCACTATTAGCCGGGCTGGCGCTGGGCGTTATTGAAACTCGCCTTAAACGCATCGTGCCAGATTACCTCTATCTGGTGGTGGTGCCCGTCTGTTCGCTGATCCTCGCGGTGTTCCTCGCCCATGCGCTGATTGGTCCGTTTGGTCGCATGATTGGCGATGGCGTTGCCTTTGCGGTACGTCACCTGATGACCGGCAGCTTTGCTCCGATTGGCGCGGCATTGTTTGGCTTCCTGTACGCCCCGCTGGTGATCACCGGGGTACACCAGACCACGCTTGCTATTGATTTGCAGATGATTCAAAGCATGGGTGGTACGCCAGTGTGGCCGCTGATTGCGCTGTCGAATATCGCTCAGGGCTCCGCCGTGATAGGCATTATCATTTCCAGCCGCAAGCACAATGAACGCGAGATCTCCGTGCCTGCGGCGATCTCCGCCTGGCTTGGGGTCACTGAGCCTGCAATGTACGGCATCAACCTGAAATATCGCTTCCCGATGCTGTGCGCGATGATTGGTTCTGGTCTGGCAGGATTGCTATGCGGCCTGAACGGCGTTATGGCGAATGGCATCGGCGTAGGCGGCCTGCCGGGAATT
The DNA here is from genome assembly GCF_022354085.1 of Shigella dysenteriae. Taxonomy (NCBI): domain Bacteria; kingdom Pseudomonadati; phylum Pseudomonadota; class Gammaproteobacteria; order Enterobacterales; family Enterobacteriaceae; genus Shigella; species Shigella dysenteriae. The sequence continues at coordinate 434,546 of NZ_CP055055.1, read as the reverse complement.
CTCTCGATTCAACCGAGCTACTGGCAGGTGTTTGCGCTGGCAATGGCTATCGCCATCATCATCCCGATTGTACTCACCTCGTTTATCTACCAGCGGAAATACCGCCTGGGCACGCTGGACATTGTTTAATTTTCTTCGGGGCGCAATTGCGCCCCCTCGCATTTGCAGGAATAACGTAATGACTAATCTTCCCCACTGGTGGCAAAACGGCGCTATCTACCAGATTTATCCAAAGAGTTTTCAGGACACCACGGGTAGCGGTACCGGCGATTTACGTGGCGTTATCCAACGCCTGGACTATCTGCATAAACTGGGCGTTGATGCCATCTGGCTAACCCCCTTTTATGTCTCTCCCCAGGTCGATAACGGTTACGACGTAGCGAACTATACGGCGATTGATCCCACCTACGGCACGCTGGACGATTTTGACGAACTGGTGACGCAGGCAAAATCGCGCGGGATTCGTATCATTCTCGATATGGTGTTTAACCATACCTCTACCCAACATGCCTGGTTTCGCGAGGCGCTGAACAAAGAAAGCCCTTACCGCCAGTTTTATATCTGGCGCGATGGCGAACCAGAAACGCCACCGAACAACTGGCGTTCAAAATTTGGCGGTAGTGCGTGGCGCTGGCATGCGGAAAGCGAACAGTACTATTTGCATCTCTTTGCACCAGAACAAGCGGATCTCAACTGGGAGAATCCAGCGGTACGCGCAGAGCTGAAAAAAGTCTGTGAGTTCTGGGCCGATCGTGGGGTCGACGGGTTGCGCCTGGATGTGGTGAATCTGATCTCCAAAGACCCGCGTTTCCCTGATGACCTGGATGGCGACGGGCGTCGCTTCTACACCGACGGGCCACGAGCACACGAGTTTTTGCACGAGATGAACCGCGATGTGTTTACGCCACGCGGGTTAATGACCGTAGGTGAAATGTCCTCCACCAGCCTTGAGCATTGCCAGCGATACGCGGCACTGACAGGCAGTGAATTATCGATGACCTTTAATTTTCATCACCTGAAGGTCGATTATCCCGGTGGTGAAAAATGGACGCTGGCTAAACCTGACTTTGTGGCGTTGAAAACATTGTTCCGCCACTGGCAACAAGGAATGCACAACGTAGCATGGAATGCCTTGTTCTGGTGTAACCACGATCAGCCGCGCATTGTTTCTCGCTTTGGTGATGAAGGTGAATACCGCGTGCCTGCGGCAAAAATGCTGGCGATGGTGCTGCATGGCATGCAGGGAACGCCGTATATCTACCAGGGCGAAGAGATTGGCATGACCAACCCGCATTTCACGCGCATTACTGACTATCGCGACGTAGAGAGCCTCAATATGTTTGCCGAGCTGCGCAACGATGGTCGTGATGCCGACGAGTTATTGGCAATCCTCGCCAGTAAATCCCGTGACAACAGTCGCACGCCCATGCAATGGAGCAACGGCGATAATGCCGGGTTTACGGCTGGCGAACCGTGGATTGGCCTGGGTGATAACTATCAACAAATCAACGTAGAAGCCGCGCTGGCCGATGATTCCTCGGTGTTTTACACCTACCAAAAGTTAATCGCACTGCGTAAGCAAGAAGCCGTTCTGACATGGGGCAATTACCAGGATCTGCTGCCAAACAGCCCTGTATTGTGGTGCTATCGCCGTGAATGGAAGGGGCAAACCTTGCTGGTCATTGCTAACCTTAGCCGTGAGATCCAACCCTGGCAGCCAGGGCAAATGCGCGGCAACTGGCAGCTTGTGATGCATAACTACGAAGAAGCCTCACCACAACCCTGTGCCATGACTTTACGGCCTTTTGAGGCTGTCTGGTGGTTACAGAAGTAAATCTTCCCTAAGCCCCGGTAATGCCGGTCATTCCGGGGTTTTGTCTGTCAGCATGTTGTTTTTGTTGATTTTTCAACCAGCAAATTCATTAAAAAATTTACATAACGCTGTAGCGCCCGTCATCCGTACGCTCTGCTTTTTACTTTGAGCTACATCAAAAAAAGTTAAAACATCCTTGATGCAAAGCACTATATATAGACTTTAAAATGCGTCCCAACCCAATATGTTGTATTAATCGACTATAATTGCTACTACAGCTCCCCACGAAAAAGGTGCGGCGTTGTGGATAAGCGGATGGCGATTGCGGAAAGCACCGGAAAACGAAACGAAAAAACCGGAAAACGCCTTTCCCAATTTCTGTGGATAACCTGTTCTTAAAAATATGGAGCGATCATGACACCGCATGTGATGAAACGAGACGGCTGCAAAGTGCCGTTTAAATCAGAGCGCATCAAAGAAGCGATTCTGCGTGCAGCTAAAGCAGCGGAAGTCGATGATGCCGATTATTGCGCCACTGTTGCCGCGGTTGTCAGCGAGCAGATGCAGGGCCGCAACCAGGTGGATATCAACGAGATCCAGACCGCAGTTGAAAACCAGCTGATGTCGGGTCCATACAAACAACTGGCTCGTGCTTACATCGAGTACCGTCACGATCGCGACATTGAACGTGAAAAACGCGGTCGCCTGAACCAGGAGATCCGTGGTCTGGTCGAGCAGACCAACGCCTCGTTACTCAACGAAAACGCCAACAAAGACAGCAAGGTGATTCCAACCCAGCGCGACCTGCTGGCCGGGATCGTGGCTAAACACTATGCACGTCAGCACCTGCTGCCGCGTGACGTGGTGCAGGCACATGAGCGTGGCGATATTCACTATCACGATCTCGATTACTCGCCGTTCTTCCCGATGTTCAACTGCATGTTGATCGACCTGAAAGGCATGCTGACCCAGGGCTTTAAGATGGGGAACGCCGAGATTGAACCGCCGAAGTCGATCTCTACGGCAACCGCTGTAACTGCGCAGATTATTGCTCAGGTCGCCAGCCATATTTATGGCGGCACCACCATTAACCGTATCGATGAAGTGCTGGCACCGTTTGTCACCGCCAGCTACAACAAACATCGCAAGACCGCAGAAGAGTGGAACATCCCGGACGCCGAAGGCTACGCTAACTCTCGTACCATTAAAGAGTGCTACGATGCCTTCCAGTCGCTGGAGTACGAAGTAAACACCCTGCACACCGCCAACGGTCAGACGCCATTTGTAACCTTTGGTTTTGGTCTGGGCACCAGCTGGGAATCGCGCCTGATTCAGGAATCGATCCTGCGTAACCGTATCGCAGGCCTCGGTAAAAACTGTAAAACTGCGGTGTTCCCGAAACTGGTGTTTGCGATTCGCGATGGCCTGAACCATAAAAAAGGCGATCCGAACTACGACATCAAACAGCTGGCGCTGGAGTGCGCAAGCAAGCGCATGTATCCGGATATCCTGAACTACGATCAGGTAGTGAAAGTCACCGGTTCGTTTAAAACCCCGATGGGCTGCCGCAGCTTCCTCGGCGTGTGGGAAAATGAAAACGGCGAGCAGATCCACGATGGTCGTAACAACCTCGGCGTGATCAGCCTGAACCTGCCGCGTATTGCGCTGGAAGCAAAAGGCGATGAAGCCACCTTCTGGAAGCTGCTGGATGAACGTCTGGTGCTGGCACGTAAGGCGCTGATGACCCGTATCGCTCGTCTCGAAGGCGTGAAAGCGCGCGTGGCCCCGATCCTCTATATGGAAGGTGCTTGTGGCGTGCGTCTCAATGCTGACGATGATGTTTCTGAAATCTTCAAAAACGGTCGTGCGTCTATTTCGCTGGGTTACATCGGCATCCACGAAACCATTAACGCGCTGTTCGGCGGCGAGCATGTTTACGACAACGAGCAGCTTCGCGCGAAAGGTATCGCCATTGTTGAACGTCTGCGTCAGGCAGTGGATCAGTGGAAAGAAGAAACGGGTTATGGTTTCAGTCTCTACAGCACGCCGAGTGAAAACCTGTGCGACCGCTTCTGCCGTCTCGATACTGCTGAGTTTGGCGTGGTGCCGGGCGTGACCGATAAAGGTTACTACACCAACAGTTTCCACCTCGATGTGGAGAAGAAGGTGAACCCGTACGACAAGATCGACTTTGAAGCGCCTTACCCGCCGCTGGCGAACGGTGGTTTCATTTGCTACGGCGAGTATCCAAACATTCAGCACAACCTGAAGGCGCTGGAAGATGTCTGGGATTACAGCTATCAGCATGTACCGTATTACGGCACCAATACACCGATTGATGAGTGCTACGAGTGTGGCTTTACCGGTGAGTTCGAGTGCACCAGCAAAGGCTTCACCTGCCCGAAATGTGGTAACCATGACGCCTCCCGTGTGTCGGTAACTCGCCGCGTGTGCGGATATTTAGGTAGCCCGGATGCACGTCCGTTTAACGCCGGCAAGCAGGAAGAAGTTAAGCGCCGCGTTAAACATTTGGGAAATGGGCAGATAGGTTGATCTGCACTAAGCAAATGCCGGATGTGATGTGAAAGCGTCGCATCCCGCGTTGATTGCCGGATGCGGCGTAAACGCCTTATCCGGCCTACATTTGGCAACGGCTGTAGGCCTGATAAGACGCGACAGCGTCGCATCAGGCATTGATTACCGGATGCAGTCTACACGCGGACTGATAAGCCAGGCGAAATAATGAATTATCATCAGTACTATCCTGTCGACATCGTCAACGGCCCCGGCACTCGCTGCACCCTGTTTGTCTCCGGGTGTGTTCATGAATGCCCCGGTTGCTATAACAAAAGCACATGGCGGGTAAATTCCGGTCAGCCATTTACCAAAGCAATGGAAGACCAGATCATTAACGATCTGAATGACACTCGTATCAAACGCCAGGGGATTTCCCTCTCCGGCGGCGATCCGCTGCATCCGCAAAACGTGCCGGATATTCTGAAACTGGTACAACGCATCCGCGCCGAGTGTCCGGGTAAAGACATCTGGGTGTGGACAGGCTATAAACTCGACGAACTCAACGCTGCGCAAATGCAGGTTGTTGATTTGATTAACGTGCTGGTCGACGGCAAATTTGTGCAGGATTTAAAAGACCCTTCCCTGATCTGGCGCGGCAGCAGCAATCAGGTGGTGCATCATTTGCGATGATAAGTTCCCTGTTACCTGAGTGCAGGCAACAGGGAAATGAGGAATTAACGATACTTCTGGTGATAGGCGTTGCGGGTCGTTTTCAGTTGCTCTGCGGCAGCCTGCGCTTCTTTTACTTTACCTTCATTTGCCAGCTTCAGCGCGTCGTCAATCTGACCGACCAGAATATCGAAACCGTGGCGGAAGTCTTTCATTTCCGGGCTGTCTGGCGATTTTCCTTCCAGCTTCGGCGGCGTTGCTTTTTGCGCATCCAGCGCCGCGGCACGCATTTTGGTTAACGCGTCTTTGACTTGCGCCGCGTTATCGGCTTTTTCGACCACTTTTAAATTGTCGTTGAGGGTTTCCATATTGTCTTCAAGATCAGCGGCAAACGACGCCGAACTGAATACCAACGAGGAGACTGCAAGAATAGCTAACAGGCTTTTTCGCATTGCTCACTTCCTTTTTTATTTACACTTCATCATTCACACTGCCTCATCGACGACTACGCTCATTCGACCGGGTCACGTACTGCGAGTACGCTCCCCGGCCCTCATTCACTTTCCGTCTCGATGCAGTGCGAATGATTTTGTGTAATTTTTTAGTTTATAGCGCGACAGGTCGCGCCAGTTTTTTTACTGTCCGGCGATTTTCATCTCCGGCAACAGCACAGAACCACACTGTATATTACTGCGTGTTTCAATATCGTTACCGACGGTGACAATATTGCGCCACATATCTTTTAAATTACCTGCGATGGTGATTTCGCTAACCGGATACTGAATTTCGCCGTTTTCTACCCAGAAGCCCGCCGCACCACGGGAATAATCACCGGTAATTGCACTCACGCCCTGGCCCATCAATTCCGTCACCACCAGCCCGGTGCCCATCTCTTTGAGCATCTGCTCGAAGCTTAGACCTTGTCCGGCAATCCGCCAGTTGTGAATACCGCCCGCATGTCCGGTGCTTTTCAGCCCCAGTTTTCGCGCCGAATAGCTGGTCAGCAGCCACTGAGTCAGGATGCCATCTTTAATAATATCGCGACGCTCGGTGCGCACACCTTCGCTGTCGAATGGCGTCGACGCCAGCCCTTTCAGCAGATGCGGATGCTCTTCAATGGTCAGCCAGTCCGGCAGAATTTGTTTACCCAGCGAATCCAGCAGGAAGGTAGATTTACGGTAAACCGATCCACCCGCTATCGCCCCCACCAGATGGCCAAAAAGCCCGGTTGCCACTTCATTGGCAAAAATGACCGGCGCTTTCATGGTGGAGAGTTTACGCGGTGACAGGCGCGATAAAGTACGGCGAGCACAGTCGGCCCCAACCCACTCTGGCGTTTGCAGATCGCTCATCGCACGACCAATGGTGTAGGCGTAATCACGCTCCATATCGCCATTTTCTTCGGCAATTACACAGCTGGAGAGCGAATGACGCGTTGAGCAGTAACCCTGCAACATGCCGTGGCTGTTGCCAAAAACTTTGACACCGTAGTGGCTGTTAAAGCTGCCACCTTCGGTATTGGTGATGCGTTTGTCCGCCTGCAATGCCGCCTGTTCTGCGCGGGCCGCCAGTTCAATGGCTTCATCCGGGGAAACTTCCGCAGGGTGGAACAAGTCGAGATCTGGTGCGTCAAAGGCCAGCAGCTCTTTGTCTGCCACGCCGGCACAGGGATCTGGCGAGGTATAACGGGCAATATCCAGCGCCGCCTGTACAGTACGGGCAATGGCCTGCGGGCTTAAATCGGTGGATGATGCGCTACCTTTGCGGTTCTGGTGATAAACAGTGATCCCCAGCGCGCCATCGCTATTGAATTCAACATTCTCCACTTCACCATAACGCGTGCTTACGCTAATGCCGGTGGTCTTGCTGACGGCAACTTCCGCACCGTCCGATTTGCCTGAGGCCAACTCCAGCGCAGTGGAAACTGCTTCTTCCAGAATCTTGCGCTGCGCTTCAACTTGAGAGATTACTTTCATTGCAAGTGCCATAATGTAGAGAGTTTCTCTGAAGTCTAACAGAGAACCGTTTTTCAGTGCGCATCTTAACTGGTAACATTAGCCTCTTTTTTTAAGGAGCCTGAGATGACTAAGCAGCCCGAAGACTGGCTCGACGACGTTCCCGGTGATGACATCGAAGACGAAGACGATGAAATTATCTGGGTCAGTAAAAGTGAAATTAAACGTGATGCCGAGGAGCTAAAACGCCTTGGCGCGGAAATTGTTGATCTGGGGAAAAACGCGCTGGATAAGATCCCGTTAGATGCGGATCTGCGCGCGGCTATTGAGCTCGCCCAGCGTATTAAGATGGAAGGTCGCCGCCGCCAGTTGCAGCTCATCGGTAAGATGCTGCGCCAGCGCGATGTAGAACCGATCCGTCAGGCGCTGGATAAGCTGAAAAACCGTCACAACCAGCAGGTGGTGCTGTTCCATAAACTGGAAAACCTGCGCGATCGTCTGATCGATCAAGGTGATGACGCCATCGCTGAGGTATTAAATCTGTGGCCCGATGCCGATCGTCAGCAACTGCGTACTCTGATCCGCAACGCGAAGAAAGAGAAAGAAGGGAATAAGCCGCCGAAATCCGCACGCCAGATTTTCCAGTATCTGCGCGAACTGGCGGAGAATGAAGGGTAATTTTCGTTGTTGATGTGAGTATGGTTTGCCGGATGCGGTGCACCTGTAGGCCTGATAAGACGCATCAAGCGTCGCATCAGGCACTATGCTCAAATGCCGGATGCGGCGTGAACGCCTTATCCGGCCTACGCACACTATATCAGGCTAAGGCCGAATTACTGCGCGGCTTCCGCCTTCTTCGCCAGACCATCCAGCAGTTTCTGATGGATCCCACCAAAACCGCCGTTGCTCATCACCAGAATATGGTCGCCAGGCTGAGCGGTTTTCACCACCATATCTGCCAGCGTATCCACATCGCCACTCCAGTGTGCAGGCTGAACGCAGGCTTCTGCCACTTCTGCCACCTGCCACGGAATATGCGCCGGTTGCAGCAGGAAGACTTCATCGGCACGACCTAATGAAGGTGCCAGATCGTCTTTGCAGATCCCCATTTTCATGGTATTCGAGCGCGGCTCCAGCACAGCAATAATGCGCGCCGTACCACCAACTTTGCCACGCAGCGCCGCAAGCGTTGCCAGAATCGCCGTCGGATGATGGGCAAAATCGTCATATACCGTGACGCCATTCGCTTCACCACGCAACTCCAGACGGCGGCGAGCGTTAATAAACGAACCCAGCGCGTTAGCGGCATCTGCCGGCGCTACACCAACATGACGCGCCGCCGCAATCGCCATCAGGCCATTGTGCATATTATGTTCACCGACCAGCGACCATTTCACTTCGCCCACTTTTTCGCCATCCAACAAGACTTCCCATTCAGAAGCGTCAGTGGTTAGCTTTTTCGCCTGCCAGTGACCCTGCTCGCCCACCAGCTCCTGCTCGCTCCAGCAGCCCATCGCCATGGTCTGTTTCAGGTTGATGTCGTTTTCTGGCCAGATAATACGGCCCTGCCCCGGAACGATACGCACCAGATGGTGGAACTGTTTCTGGATCGCTTTCAGGTCGTCAAAGATATCGGCGTGATCGAACTCAAGGTTGTTGAGGATCAGCGTACGCGGGCAGTAATGGACAAATTTAGAGCGTTTGTCGAAGAAGGCGCAGTCATACTCATCCGCTTCGATAACAAAGAAGTCGCTTTCGCCCAGACGAGCCGAAACCTCAAAGTTCCCCGGCACACCGCCGATCACAAATCCCGGTTTGTAACCGCACTGTTCCAGAATCCAGGTCGCCATTCCCGCGGTGGTAGTTTTGCCGTGTGTACCGGCAACGGCCAGCACCCAGCGATCGCGCAGCACAAAATCGTGCAGCCACTGTGGACCTGACATATAAGGGATGTTTTTTTCCAGTACCGCTTCCACACACGGATTTCCACGGGTCATGGCGTTGCCAATAATCACCAGATCCGGCTGCGGATCGAGCTGGCTGGCATCGTAACCCTGAATCAGTTCAATGCCTTGCTTCTCAAGTAAGGTGCTCATCGGCGGATACACATTGGCGTCCGAACCCGTTACTTCATGGCCTAACTGGCGCGCCAGCATCGCCAGACCGCCCATAAACGTGCCACAAATTCCTAAAATATGAATGCGCATACGTCACTATCCTTTTTTAATCTGCCGCTCATTTTACGCATATGTCGGGCAAGTGAGAAACGCATTTCAGGATAATCCGCAATTTGCTGGCGCGATTCACCTGAGCGCAACATTGAGATTATTTGTTAAGATTGTTGCGGTCGCTTTACTCCATAAACATTGCAGGGAAAGTTTTATGAAAACGTTAGGTGAATTTATTGTCGAAAAGCAGCACGAGTTTTCTCATGCTACCGGTGAGCTCACTGCTTTGCTGTCGGCAATAAAACTGGGCGCCAAGATTATCCATCGCGATATCAACAAAGCAGGACTGGTTGATATCCTGGGTGCCAGCGGTGCTGAGAACGTGCAGGGCGAGGTTCAACAGAAACTCGACTTGTTCGCTAATGAAAAACTGAAAGCCGCACTGAAAGCACGCGATATCGTTGCGGGCATTGCCTCTGAAGAAGAAGATGAGATTGTTGTCTTTGAAGGCTGTGAACATGCAAAATACGTGGTGCTGATGGACCCACTGGATGGCTCGTCCAACATCGATGTTAACGTCTCTGTCGGTACCATTTTCTCCATCTACCGCCGCGTTACGCCTGTTGGCACGCCGGTAACGGAAGAAGATTTCCTCCAGCCTGGTAACAAACAGGTTGCGGCAGGTTACGTGGTATACGGCTCCTCTACCATGCTGGTTTACACTACCGGATGCGGTGTTCACGCCTTTACTTACGATCCTTCGCTGGGCGTTTTCTGCCTGTGCCAGGAACGGATGCGCTTCCCGGAGAAAGGCAAAACCTACTCCATCAACGAAGGAAACTACATTAAGTTTCCGAACGGGGTGAAGAAGTACATTAAATTCTGCCAGGAAGAAGATAAATCCACCAATCGCCCGTATACCTCGCGTTATATCGGTTCACTGGTTGCGGATTTCCACCGTAACCTGCTGAAAGGCGGTATTTATCTCTACCCAAGCACCGCCAGCCACCCGGACGGCAAACTGCGTTTGCTGTATGAGTGCAACCCGATGGCATTCCTGGCGGAACAAGCGGGCGGTAAAGCGAGCGATGGCAAAGAGCGTATTCTGGATATTATCCCGGAAACCCTGCACCAGCGCCGTTCGTTCTTTGTCGGCAACGACCATATGGTTGAAGATGTCGAACGCTTTATCCGTGAGTTCCCGGACGCGTAATCTCCTGCGCCTCTCCACACGGAGAGGCGTTTTTATCGCTGCGCAATGTTGACTCTTGTCACTGGCGAACTCTGACGATTCTCCCACAGCACCGTTAATCCACGCTGTAATGCTATAAAAATAAACAACAAAATACCGATGGCGATTTTCGTCCACCATGAGCTCAGCGTGCCATCAAAGTTTATGTAAGTCTGAATCAGTCCCTGAATCGCCACGCCAAAAAGCGTCCCTAATACCGTTCCAACGCCACCGCTCAAAAGCGTACCGCCAATCACCACTGAGGCGATAGCGTCCAGTTCCACACCTACGCCCGCCAGCGCATATCCGGCTTGGGTATAAATCGAGAAGACAATCCCCGCCAGCGTTGCCAGTCCGGTGGAGAGCATATAAATGCGAATAGTAGTGCTACGGGTAGAAATCCCCATCAGGTTTGCCGACGTCGCATTGCCGCCAATGGCGTATACCTGATTACCAAAACGGGTACGATGCGCGAGGAATATGCCGATAACCACCACCGCCAGCATCAGCAGCCCCATCGCACTTAAGCGACCGCCGCCAGGGATTTTCCACGCAAGGCTTGAGAGCGTGTCATAAATGGGATGGTTTATCGGGATCGACTCTTCCGAAACGAGATAGCTGACGCCGCGCAAAAAGAACATTCCCGCCAGCGTAATGATAAATGCCGGGATCTTCAGGGCGTCGATCAGAAGCCCCATAAATGCGCCAAAGGCACAGCCCATTACCAGCACCAGCGGAAATGCCAGCAACGGCGAGAGGCCGAAATCGCCAATCACTTTTGCCAGAAACACGCCGGTAAAGGCGATCACCGAACCGACGGAGAGATCGATCCCACCGGAGAGGATCACAAAGGTCATGCCAACGGCAATGATCCCAAGAAAGGCGTTATCGGTCAGGATATTGCAGATCACTCTTGTGGAAGCAAAACCGGGAAACTGGGTCAGGCAGTAAAGATAACCCAACACAAAGACGCCGATGGTGATCATAAGCGGCAAGTTACGTTTTATCACGGCTACGCACTCCTTTAATCAGACTGATAAAGCGTTGCGACTGAACAATCAGCACGCAAAGCACCACCACCGCTTTCACCACCTGGTTCATCTCTGGCGGAAAGCCCGAAAGCAAAATTCCGGTGTTCATCCCCTGAATAATCAGCGCCCCCACCACCGAAAGCAGCAGGTTAAAGCGCCCGCCCATCAGCGATCCGCCGCCAATCACCACCGCGAGAATGGCGTCCAGCTCCAGCCATAACCCGGCGTTATTGGCATCGGCACCGCGAATATCCGCCGCCACGATAATGCCCGCAATCGCCGCACATAGCCCGCTCAACACGTAGGTGAGCATGACGATGATTCGCGTGTTGACTCCGGCATTTTTTGCCGCCCGAATGTTGATACCAACGGCTTCGATAAACATCCCCAGCGCCGTTTTGCGGGTCAACAGCCAGAACAGGAGAAGCGTCAGCACCGCGATAATGACCGGCGTTGGCAGGAACAATAGCGATCCACTGCCAAACCATGAGAGATCCGGCGAGTTAAACGTGACGATCTGTCCGGAGGTGATCAGTTGCGCCACGCCGCGCCCGGCGACCATCAGGATCAGAGTGGCGACAAACGGCTGAATTTTGAGGATCGCTACCAGTATGCCGTTCCACAATCCCGCCAGGATGCCAGTGCTCAGGGCGCTTAACAAAACAATCGGCAGGCTGAATCCCGCGACCGTCATCGCAGCCGTTGTGGCTCCGGCGATAGCCATCACCGCCCCCACAGAGAGATCAATCCCTCCTGTTGCGATCACCAGCGTCATGCCAATCGCCAACAGCGCAACGGGGGCCGCACGGTTAAGAATGTCGATAGGGCTACCGAACAAACGCCCATCCTGAAGCACCACCTGCCAGAAATGCGGGGCCACCAGGCTATCGACCAGCAGCACCAGCAACAGTGCCGCCAGCTGCGGCATTCCCGTTGGCCAGCGAAAGCGCCTTTTTGGCGTAGTGGTGTCCGGAAGAGATTGAGGCATCACACTGTTCTCCTTACGCCGCAATGGCGTTCATGATCGCCGGAACGGAAAGCTCTGCCAGCGGGATCTCCGCCACCTGTTTGCGATCGCGCATGATGATCACCCGATCGGCATAGCCCACCAGCTCTTCCAGTTCGGAGGAGATCACCAGCAGCGCCAGACCATCGGCGCATAGCGTTTCAATCAGGCGGATGATCTCGGCGTGGGCACCAACATCAATGCCGCGGGTTGGCTCATCAAGGATCAGAAATTGCGGTCGGGTCAGTAGCCAACGTGAAAGCAATACTTTTTGCTGATTGCCGCCGGAGAGAAATTCAATCGGTTGTTCAGTTGAAGGTGTGCGAATGCCAAGCTGGCGGATAAAGCGTTCGGCAATCTCTTGCTGTTCTTTACGGGAAATAGGTCGTAGCCAGCCGCGCTGGGCCTGGAGAGCGAGGATGATATTTTCCCGCACCGAGGCAGCAGCGATGATGCCATCGGTTTTCCTGTCTTCCGGGCAGAAGCCGATACCCAGTACCGACGCCTGATGTGGCGATCGCAGGGTTTGCGGTTTGCCTTTGATCAACGCAGTGCCGCTGTCAGCAGGTTTGATACCGAAGATCACTTCGGCGGTTTCGGTACGTCCTGATCCCAGCAAGCCAGCCAGACCGACGATCTCGCCGGGGCGTACTTCGAGATCAAACGGTGCGATCGTTCCTTTTTTGCCGTAATTTTTGAACGCTGCAACGGGTTTGTCGCTCAACAATGTTCGCCCGGCACGCTGTAGCGCGTGGGTATCCAGCTCGCGCCCCAGCATCATTTTTACCAGTTCGATCTGCGGTAGCTCGCGCGTTTCCCGACAGCCTACGAAACTGCCGTTGCGTAAGACGGTGATCCGATCGCTGACCTGATAGACCTGATCGAGAAAGTGAGTGACAAAGATCAGGCTGACGCCGCGATCGCGCAACTGACGCATCAGGCCAAACAGTAACTCTACTTCCTGGGTGTCGAGACTGGCGGTGGGTTCATCGAGGATCAGCACTTTGGCAGAGAGATCGATAGCCCGGCAAATGGCGACGATTTGCTGCATCGCGACTGAAAAGCGGTTAAGCGGTTCACGCACGTCGAGGGAGAAACCGTAAGATGCCATCAGTTCGGTGGCGCGCTTTTCCATCTCTTTACGGCGTAGAAGCCCGAAACGTTTGGGTTCGCGACCTATGAATAGATTATCAGCGACCGACATATTGGGTAGCAGGTTGACTTCCTGATAAACGGTTCCGATGCCGAGTTGTTGTGCATGGGCGGTATTTTTCGGTGAGATAGCCTGGCCTTCCAGCCAGATGGTGCCGCGATCGGCGTGGTAAACACCGGTTAATGCTTTGATTAGCGTCGATTTTCCCGCCCCGTTTTCACCGAGCAGCGCCATGATTTCGCCACGGCGCAGGCTGAAATCAACGTTGTCTAACGCTTTGACGCCGGGGAAAAATTTACTTAATCCTTCGGTGCGGAGGATTTCCTGGTGTTGGTCGGTCGTCATGGTTTCCCCCGGTGTAAAGCGTGCTCCCAGTAGGCATGATAAGACGCGGTAAGCGTCACATCAGGCTTCAGTGCACCATCGCCGGATGCGGCGCGAGCGCCTTATCCGGCCTACGAATCGGCATCAGGCATAGCAACCCTCAATACCCCATATTTTTCTTCTTCTCTAACTCTTCTTTTGCGGTATCAGGCAGGTAAAGGGTGGATTTGGTTAACGTCAGCTTTTCAGGCATGGTGCCGTCTTTTTTGTATTTCTCCAGCGCGTCAAAAGCGGGTCCCGCCATGTTCGGCGTCAGTTCAACACTGGCGTTCGCTTCGCCATCCATCATCGCTTTGTAGATGTCCGGTACACCGTCAATGGAACCCGTGAGGATATCTTTGCCCGGTTTCAGGCCCGCTTCTTTAATTGCCTGAATTGCACCAATCACCATGTCGTCGTTATGGGCGTAAACCATGCAGATGTTTTTGCCGTTGTTTTCCGCTTTGATAAAGCTCTCCATGACTTCTTTGCCTTTACTGCGGGTGAAGTCACCTGACTGCGAGCGGATGATTTTGATATTTGGCGCATTCTTAATGGCTTCGGCAAAGCCTTTCTTACGGTCAATGGCGACGCTGGCCCCAACGGTGCCCTGCAGCTCCACCACGTTGCATGGTTTGCCATTCACTTCTTTTACCAGCCAGTCACCGATCAACTTACCTTCGAGGATGTTGTCGGCAGTAACGGTGGTCATATAGAGAGATTTGTCTTTCACATCGATGGAACGGTCGAGCAAGAAGACCGGGATTTCGGCATCTTTCGCCTCTTTTAATACCGGTTCCCAACCTGTCGCGACCACCGGAGCGATAAAGATCGCATCCACCCCTTGTGCAACGAAGGAACGTACCGCTTTAATCTGGTTTTCCTGCTTTTGCTGACCATCGGCAATTTTCAGCGTAATTCCGCGTTTTTCGGCCTCACTTTTCGCCACATTGGTTTCTGCGGCGCGCCAGCCGGATTCCGATCCGACCTGCGAAAATCCTACGGTTAATGGAGCGGCCAACGCCATAGACGACATGGCTGCCGAGACTGCAGAGACTACAAGTAAGCGTTTCCACATAGGGTTGTCCTCGTCGGGGTAATTATTATTGGTGAAAAGATGTTCGCGAAAAAACTATAGACAATTCGTTATGTAACGGATTGCGTTACATCACACTTCAAAAAAGTAAATAAAACGTTAATCACAAGTTTGTAATCGCTTTCATCTCACTATGAAAAATGCGGCTACGGTTATGGATTTTCCTGCTCTGTATACCGTCTTAAAACTGGCGAAAAAGGAAAATGAAGACGAAAACAAGCGAAGACATTCGGCGCGAGTTGGCTATAATACTCGGCACTTGTTTGCCACATATTTTTAAAGGAAACAGACATGAGCTTACTCAACGTCCCTGCGGGTAAAGATCTGCCGGAAGACATCTACGTTGTTATTGAGATCCCGGCTAACGCAGATCCGATCAAATACGAAATCGACAAAGAGAGCGGCGCACTGTTCGTTGACCGCTTCATGTCCACCGCGATGTTCTATCCGTGCAACTACGGTTACATCAACCACACCCTGTCTCTGGACGGTGACCCGGTTGACGTACTGGTCCCGACTCCGTACCCGCTGCAGCCGGGTTCTGTGATCCGTTGCCGTCCGGTTGGCGTTCTGAAAATGACCGACGAAGCCGGTGAAGATGCGAAACTGATTGCTGTTCCGCACACCAAGCTGAGCAAAGAATACGATCACATTAAAGACGTTAACGATCTGCCAGAGCTGCTGAAAGCGCAGATCGCTCACTTCTTCGAGCACTACAAAGACCTCGAAAAAGGCAAGTGGGTGAAAGTTGAAGGTTGGGAAAACGCAGAAGCCGCTAAAGCTGAAATCTTTGCCTCCTTCGAGCGCGCCAAGAATAAATAAGTTCTTATAGCGCAATAACCCTGAACGCCGGGCTTCGGTTAGTAAGGGTTTTTTTATGCCCGCGATAAATAAACACACCTTATTCCACCACCGCCTGCAAGCGTAATAACGCCTCTTCCACCACCTCATCCGCAGCCAGACCAATACGCTTTGCCAGCCGGGCGCGTAGATCCATCATCCGCACCTGATTAACCAGCACCACGCCGTGCACATCGCCTTCTTCGCAATGTAAAGGAACGCTAAATCCGGCATAACGGGCAAAATTTCCACCCTGCGTAATGGGGGCCACCAGCGTCATTCCCAGTTGATTAAAGGCTTGAACGGAGAGCACAAGCGCAGGTCGACCAGCACCTTGCTGTTCATGGCCGCTTGCTGGATCAAAGCCAACCAGCACAATGTCTCCCCGTTCAAATTCACTTTTCTTTACCATATTTCGTCACCCGCAGGGGTGGATTTACCCCAGACATCCTGCTCGCTAAGTTCCGCGGCGTTCATGTCACACTGTGCCAGCAGTTCATCAAGCGAGTAGCGCCTGGAGATGGGTGTCAGAATCAGTTGGTTGTTGCTCACCTGCGCTTCCACGCTCTGCCCCGGCTGTAAGTTAAGTTCTTTCATTACGATATTGGGAATGACCATACCTGCACTGTTCCCCCATCTTTTTATGGTAATACGCATCTGCACCTCCTTAAGTTATACAAAGTATAACTCACGGTGCTACAGGAAACGTTTTACCCCTGCGCATTTGTGAATGCCAGCAGAGTTTTTTATGCGTTAATAGATATGGAAAGCGGCTCGGAGAGAAAAGCAAAAGGTGAGGGAATTACAAAACAGAATGCGAGTCGTCTCGCAAAAAACAACGCCACCCGAAGGTGGCGTATGCATATGGTTACTTATCCCTGTCTAACCAGTCGCCGCTTTCAATTAGCTTTAATCCATCGACGGGTCGTTGATAAACGTACATCCATGCACTCCCGTACGGCGTCTGAATCAACTGGCGCGCGTATTCACCGCCCCTGGTGCGCAAGGCATCAAGTTCGGCCAGCGTGGCGTTGTCAATACGATAAACTTCACCGTGTACTGTTCCGTTCCCCGGAACTGCGCCTGGATAGTGGCCCAGGCTATACAACTGGTAGTTATCGATACTGAAATCGCCCAGTAACTGGGCATTGGTCATCCAGTGACTGTTGCCTTGTTTGTGGCGTAAACTGCCGTAGACAAATATTCGCATTGCTAAAACTCGAACTGATAGAGCAAATCCAGTGCCTGGTCTACACCAGACACGGCTTCCAGATATAGCTTAGGCATCAGGCGATAACGTAACGTGAGTGTTGCTATAGAGTCAAATATACCCACGCCGTATTTCACTTGCAGACCTGGCAATACATAGCCGCTGACCACCACCTGGGAGGAGTCGCCTACTCCCTGGGTGTCGAGCGCTAAATTGCTTACGCCAAACGTCTCGCCGATTTTACCCACAATCTGGCCACTTTGCGCAACCCCCAGACCAATCAGCATCGAGGTCATTGCCGCACTGTCGCTCTGATCGCTCTCCAGCCCTTGTCCACGTAGCAAATAAGACAATGCAGCTTGTTGCGACATCGCCGGGTCAGAGAAGATCTCCGCTTTCGGTTCGTCCGCCAGACCAGTGACGCGAACTCCGGCGATTACGTCGTCTTCTGTAGCATCCGGGTTCCGAATAGCTTCAATATTAAGATACGGTTGATCCGGCGGACCAGAGAACAGTAACTCACCCTTACGCACAATCAGATCCTGACCATAGGCATGGAAGCGCCCTTCAGGGATGTTGATCTGCCCGTTCAGGCCCAGCCCTTGTTTGTCCTGAACGACGTTAAGATCGCCCGTCAGCCGCGCTTTCAGGCCAAAGGCGTCAATGCGCACATTGTTGCCAACGTGGACAATCAGGTTACTGTTAATCGGAATCGACGCCGTTTTCGGCTCTTCCGGTTGCAGGTTATCGTTAAGCATCACCACATCGCTGGAGACGCCTACTGCGCTTTCCGGCAGATCGTGCACCACGATGCGCGCCCACGGGACATCTACGCGACCATCGAGGGTAAACAGGTTTGGTGTAGCCTCGAATACAACATCTGGCGATACATCCATTCGTACCATCGGCGGCACGGTGATCCGCACTTTACTGCCTTTCGCCGTTACCCGCGCCCGCCAGTTTTCAATTTGGCTCCAGTCGGCATCACCGTTCAGGTAGATTTCCCCCTGCTGGGTCCGTACTGTACCGGCAAGCGTCGAGCGCATACCGTTAAAGTTGACCGCAAGCTGGCTCGGTTGCATATCAAACGGCATAAAGTTGCCGTCGATATCCACACCAGTAACCTGAAGTTGACCAAACAACTGCGGGCTTTGCACATCACCACCCAGACGCAAGTTGGCACTCACCATCCCCGCTGCTTTTTCCCCACGGGTAAAGATGGGGTTTATCATCGCAAGGTTGAAGTTACGGATATTGACGTTGCCACCAAGATTACGGCGGCCTTGCGGATCGGTCACCTGCACCTGTCCATCAAACTGGCCGTTATTGGTCAGGCGGATGGTCCAGCCCAATTCGGCACGGTTGTTACGCAATTCCGCCGTCAGATTCAGCGTCTGAAACGCCACGGGCAGCGCCGCATCGTTGACGGTTTGCGTTACCTGCACGTTACGCCCCGAAAGGGTGATACTGCCCTGCGGCAGCCCCTCTTTGGTGGTGTCCCAGGCAACGTCCGCTTTACCCGTGAAGATACCGCTGGCCTGAGTGTTTTCTGGCATAAACGGTTTCAGCATGGCGAGGTCGAAGCGGTTGAGATTCACCACCGCACGCCCTTCGGCCCCCGCATCGATAGTTTGCGGCACACACAATTCCGCATTCGGGTTAAGCCAGCAGTGTGGCCCGATGCTGATTTTTTGCTCCTTATTGCGGTAATCCAGCGCAATATCGCGGGTCAGCGACCACGGGCCGACCGGCGTCTGGAAGCGGGTATTGCTAAGAGTTCCCTTCCAGCGTTCTTCTTTGCGATCAAAACTTCCTGCCAGATTAAGCTGCCCGGAGACAGGCTCGCCCTGAATCCGCAACTGTAGCTCGTGCTGCTTTTCGCTGCCTTTGGCATTCAGGGTGACGAGGTTGATATTTACATCCGGCTGCGAAATTTGCTCAACGCGTACGTCGAGTTTCCCGGCGATCTGATCGGTGGATTTAATGTCGCCTTCCACGCGAACCTGCGCCACGGAAAGTTCCTGCCAGCGCAGGCCGCGCGCGGTGATATCTGCCAGTAGTTGTGGCGCTTCCACCGTGCCGCGTACTTTCACCAGCCCTTTCGCTGTACCGCCAAGCCCCGGCAGCGCGTTATCCAGCCCCGGCGCGTTGATGGTGGCATCAAGATTGAGATCTTTTACCCCCAGCTCGCCTTTCACTTCGGCACTGTTTGGCCCCAGTTCCAGATGAAGCCCTGGGATCATCCACTGCATATAACTGTTGCCTTTCAGCGTGCCGTCAACGTTCACTTTGTTCTGTTTGACGTTACCGGTCAGCTTCAGTTCTGGCACCTCCATCTGCCAGGTGCCGCCGTACAGGCTACCGCGGGTTTTAATCAAGCCATTGAGTTTCGACGGCCACTCCGGGAACTCTTTGGCGGTGTTAATGCCATTAAGCGTTAGCTCACCGCGCCAACTAATGGCCTGTTGCCAGTCGAGCAACGCCTTGAGTTCAGTTTTCCCTTCCAGCGCCGCGACGGTGAGTTTGTCGAGATTGACCTGCTGTTCATTACCTTTGGCGTCGAGGGTAATAGTCGCGGGCGGGATCTCCTGTCCCTTCACTGCCGTACGCATAGAGAGCGTGTAATCGGTCATTTTGCCGGTAAGTTTCAGTTTCAGATCATCCGCCTGATACTGCTTCTCACCAGTGAACGGCCAGTAAAGCTGTTTGCTGTTCACTTCCACGTTGAGCGGCAATCCGGCTTCCGCCAGTCGCGTCTGGGCGCGTAAATCCATATCCACCGGACCGGAAAGGTTAACGCCTATCTCCAGCTGTTCGCGCAGCGCGCCGCCCACTTTCAGCTTCACCTTTTCACCTTTCAACGGCTCCACGTTCAGTGTGCTGTTGAGGGTGATATCCACCGGCCAGTTGTCTGACAGCTGCGCCGTGCCGCTGGCGTTGACGATCCCTTGATTGGAATCGATATCCAGGGCGTCCAGTTTAGTATTGCCGTCAATGCTGCTCACTTTCAGCAGCATGGTGCTCACGGTGATGTCCGTGTCGCCCGTCACGCGCAGCTGCTCGCCCTTAAACTCTTCAATGTTCAGGTTAAGCGGCAAATGCACGTCGGTCATTTCCGGCAATACCGGGCGAGAAAAGAGATCTTTGAGCGTTTCGCCGAGCGGCTTTTCCTCCGGCTGCGGATTTTCAATTTTCGGTTCGACCACTTCTTCCTGCGCCACTTCCGCCACTTTCGGCAGAGCAATCAGCAGGCCTTTCAGCGACGTCGGTTTCAGGGTCAGGGTTTTCTCCTGCCAGTTCAGGCCGGAGGTGAAGTCCATCACCGATACCGTGGTGTCATCAATCTTGATGTTGACGTTGTCCAGTGCCACCCGTGTCAGGGTGATGGGATACGGCGTGGAGAGATCCAGCGGACCGCTATCTTCCTCTTCTTCAACCTGTTCAGAAGGAGGCATTTTTTTACTGTCGATGTTGACCTGAATGTCTTTCAGCGCCAGGTCATTAATACAAACGCTACTGTTCCACAGGCACTCAAGCCCGACCGCCAGATGCAGATTGCCTGCTTTTACCGCCACGCCTGGCTGCTCATAACGAACGTCAGACAAGGTGAGATCGCGCCAGCCGCCGGTGACCTTGCCAATATCCAGTCCTGGCACCCAGCGATCCGCCGCTTTAAATACCAGATGCAGGCCGCTGGTGGTGCCCACCAGAAACGCCACCGATCCCAGCAACAGTAAGATAACGATAACCACGCCGAGGCTGATTTTTTTCCATAAACTCATAATTCTGGCCCCAGACCGATGTAAAACTGTAACCCGTGTTCGTCTTTATCCGCGACCGGTACGGCAAAATCGAGTTTGATTGGCCCGACCGGCGATTCCCAGCGCACGCCGACCCCGGTACCGGTTTTAAAGTCGCTGCGGCGAATATCGCTTACCGCTTCGCCACTATCGACAAACACCGCGCCCCACCATTTTCCGGTCACGTTGTACTGGTACTCCAGCGATCCGGTTATCAACTTCGATGCCCCTTTCAGGTCACCGTTGGCGTATTTCGGGGCGATAGATTTGTATTTGTAGCCGCGAATACTGCGATCGCCCCCGGCGAAGAAACGCAGATCCGGCGGTACTTTGTCGAAATCACCGGTTTCAATCCAGCCCAGCGTGCCGCGTGTAACAAAACGATGGCGATCGTACAGTGTGCGGATCCAGACGTTCTGCGCCTGGAAAACGGAGAAATCGACATCTGAACCCCAGGCCGTGTTGGAGTAGTCGATAGAGTAGCGTTGCGAGTCGCCCCAGGTTGGCATCAGGCCACCACGAGAACGCGTGCGGCTAATCATCACCCCAGGATAAAACAGCATCGTGGTGTTGGTAATTTCACCCTGAGTAAAGTGGTCGAGACTCCAGCGCAGGTTAATGGCACGCTGCCAGCCGCTGGAGAGATCCCAGTAGCGAGAAGCCACCAGCGTAGTGGAGTCAGACTCGGTATCGTTCAGGTCAGTGCGCTTAAAACCGCCCTGCACCAAATAATATTGTTCCAGTGGATTCTTCAGCAGCGGCATTTTATAGCTGAAGTCGAGGATCTGTTCCGGCGCGGAAATACTGGTACTGGTGGTCAGACTGTGACCATAAGAGTTCATCCACGGCTTTTTCCACGTCGCTTTCACGCGCGGTCCCACGTCCGTAGAGTAACCGACCCCGGTTTCGATGGTGTTTTCTGTTCGCGGCGAAACCACGCCCGTCAATGGTAATACTTTCGTTTCGCGCGCTTTATCAAATTGTGGAGCCACCACCACCGAGTTAAACCAGCCGGTAGCAGAAAGTCGGCGGTTCAGTTCTGCCAGATCTTTCGATTCGTACTCATCGCCCTCTTTAAACGGCACCAGATTTTGCAGGTATTCATCGCGGATTTGTGATCCTTCAAAGGTCACATGCCCAAAGCGGTAACGTTCGCCACTGTTATAATCAATATCCCAGAAGGCTTTATGCAGGCCGAGCGCAATGCCCAGCTGCGCTTTGGTAAATTCGCTATCGAAATAACCTTTACGCAACGCAATGCTGGTTAAGGACTTTTTGAAATTTTCATAATCGCCCTGGTTCAGTACCGTGCCAATAGCCGGGCGAGTATCGAGCAATTTCAAATAGTCTTTATCGGTCCGCGCGCCGCCGCGCAATACCACATCGGTGCCGCCAATTAACACCGGCACGCCTGGCGTGACTTTGGCGATCAATACCTGCCGCCCTTTCTTTGGCGGTGGACGGAGATCAAATTCAATGGTCGGCTGGTAATAACCCAGCGCTTTCAGACCTTCGCGGATAGCATCATCGACGCGTGCGCGAAAGCGACGGTCTGGCGTCACTTCATCACTTTCAATCGTAGAAAGCTGCGCACGAACGTTCTTTTCCAGCTGTCCCGATAACCCCTCGACCTGTAGACGGACGTTCGCGGCGACGGCAGATCCGCTTAAGCAGAGTAAGCTTACACAGCATAACTGTCGGATATAGCGCACATTTTCTCCTGAATATCCTTTTTTCCTGCCCCTGGAACGCCGTTAAACGGCTTAACAAAAATCCAGTAATATGGATTAAAAAGCAGACTAAACCCCAAATATTTCTTATGTTTTACTTTAGACCTATTCACGGTGGTTATTGTGTGCAAATACGCCTCTTGTTACAACCTTAACCCCAATGACCGATTTTCGGGAGAGCGACACCATGAGTTTATTTGATAAAAAGCATCTGGTTTCCCCCGCCGATGCCCTGCCTGGACGTAACACCCCGATGCCCGTAGCCACGCTGCATGCGGTCAACGGTCACTCAATGACCAATGTACCTGACGGAATGGAGATTGCCATTTTTGCGATGGGTTGTTTCTGGGGTGTGGAGCGTCTGTTCTGGCAGTTACCCGGCGTTTACAGCACCGCCGCAGGCTATACCGGCGGCTATACGCCAAATCCGACTTATCGGGAAGTGTGCTCCGGTGATACGGGTCATGCCGAAGCGGTACGCATTGTTTACGATCCTTCCGTCATCAGCTATGAGCAGTTGCTACAGGTATTTTGGGAGAATCACGATCCCGCCCAGGGAATGCGTCAGGGCAATGACCACGGCACGCAGTATCGTTCAGCGATTTATCCGCTGACCCCAGAACAGGATGCCGCAGCTCGCGCCAGTCTGGAACGTTTTCAGGCGGCGATGCTTGCCGCCGATGACGATCGTCACATCACCACGGAAATCGCTAACGCCACACCGTTTTATTATGCCGAAGATGACCACCAGCAATATCTGCATAAAAACCCGTATGGTTACTGTGGAATTGGCGGAATTGGCGTCTGTCTGCCACCGGAAGCATAGCGTTACGGGTACAAATGTAGATTGTTGATAAAGTGCGCTTTATTTATGCCGGATGCGGCGTAAACGCCTTACCAGGCCTACAAAATCGTCCAAATTCAATATATTGCAAGGACTGCGTAGGCCTGATCGG
The DNA here is from genome assembly GCF_022354085.1 of Shigella dysenteriae. NCBI lineage: Bacteria > Pseudomonadati > Pseudomonadota > Gammaproteobacteria > Enterobacterales > Enterobacteriaceae > Shigella > Shigella dysenteriae. Next base: position 411,008 of record NZ_CP055055.1, on the reverse strand, counting down.
CATAGCGCATCAGGCAGTATTGCATTTATCAGCAGTCTGAATTTTAACCCTCTGGCGACTTTACAGTACCTTACGCTATACTAGCCACTGAAAATGCCGGTTCACTTTCTTCGAATCGGCTTTCAATGTGTATTTCACACAAATTAATCAACTTCCCCTTCCGAGGATCTGGCCTGAAAGGTCGGATAAGATATGTTAAACAGTATTTTAGTCATACTCTGCTTGATCGCTGTAAGTGCGTTCTTCTCGATGTCCGAGATCTCGCTTGCCGCCTCACGCAAAATCAAACTTAAACTGCTGGCTGATGAAGGCAATATAAATGCCCAACGCGTTCTGAATATGCAGGAAAATCCCGGCATGTTCTTTACCGTGGTCCAAATCGGTCTGAACGCAGTGGCGATTCTCGGCGGTATCGTCGGTGATGCGGCATTTTCTCCAGCTTTTCACAGCCTGTTCTCCCGCTATATGTCGGCAGAGCTCTCTGAGCAACTGAGCTTTATTCTCTCTTTCTCGTTAGTGACTGGCATGTTTATCCTGTTTGCGGATTTAACCCCGAAACGCATCGGTATGATTGCGCCAGAAGCGGTGGCTTTGCGTATCATCAACCCGATGCGCTTCTGCCTGTACGTTTGCACCCCGCTGGTGTGGTTCTTCAACGGCCTGGCGAACATGATCTTCCGTATTTTCAAACTGCCAATGGTACGTAAAGATGACATCACTTCTGATGACATCTACGCGGTAGTGGAAGCCGGTGCGCTGGCGGGCGTGTTACGTAAACAGGAACACGAGCTGATTGAAAACGTCTTTGAGCTGGAATCCCGTACCGTTCCGTCGTCAATGACACCGCGTGAAAACGTGATTTGGTTTGATCTCCACGAAGATGAGCAAAGCCTGAAGAATAAGGTGGCGGAACATCCGCACTCTAAGTTCCTCGTCTGTAATGAAGATATTGACCACATCATCGGTTATGTCGATTCTAAAGACCTGCTGAACCGCGTGCTGGCTAACCAAAGCCTGGCACTGAACAGCGGCGTACAAATTCGCAACACGCTGATTGTGCCGGATACGTTAACCCTTTCAGAGGCGTTGGAAAGTTTTAAAACCGCAGGTGAAGACTTCGCGGTGATCATGAACGAGTACGCGCTGGTGGTGGGGATCATCACCCTCAACGACGTGATGACCACGCTGATGGGCGATCTGGTCGGTCAGGGGCTGGAAGAGCAGATTGTCGCCCGTGATGAGAACTCATGGCTGATTGACGGCGGTACCCCGATTGACGACGTCATGCGCGTGCTGGATATTGACGAATTCCCGCAGTCGGGCAACTACGAAACCATCGGCGGCTTTATGATGTTTATGCTGCGTAAGATCCCGAAACGCACCGATTCGGTGAAATTCGCCGGCTACAAATTTGAAGTGGTGGATATCGATAACTACCGCATCGACCAGCTGCTGGTGACCCGGATCGACAGCAAGGCCACCGCCCTTTCGCCAAAACTGCCTGACGCTAAAGATAAAGAAGAAAGCGTCGCGTAACCCCCAGAAACATCAACGGCTCCTGAATCAGGAGCCGTCTTATTACTGCATAGCACTTTTTACTGCATAGCACTTTGGTTAAGCCATCTCTGTTTGCAGACGCATAACCTGACGGTTAACTTCGGACATCACTGACAAATGCAGCTTATCCTTCACTTTTGGGATAAGAATCTTACCCTTATCAAATTCAAAAGCGCCAACGTCCTTGATGTATAACCGTCCACGGAACAGGATCTTTACGTACTTCGCCACCTGAAGTGGGTTGTACCGTTGGAAAATTTTCATTGTTATCTCCTGCTGAGTATTACGCCTGTGCGGTGCCACAATCGGCCCAACTATTATGAGGCGCAAATTTTAATGCTTAGTGACTATAGACTATCCGGGCAATGTTTCCACCGCGTATAACTTTTTTTACCTAAAGGTTACAATTATTCAGAATTATCTTTTTACCGAAGCGCGGTCTTCAGTATAAGCATTCATTTTTCATATGATTTGTGCGCTTGACCGCAAACTGGCATCACACTTGCGGGAAATTCGATAAATAGCACATATGATTAAAACTCAGACCCAAGTGGTCGGATCACCTGCATATCATAAGAAGGAAACACCATGACCCTACGCAAGATTCTGGCACTCACCTGCCTGCTGTTGCCGATGATGGCTTCCGCACATCAGTTCGAAACCGGTCAGCGAGTGCCGCCGATTGGCATTACCGATCGGGGCGAGTTGGTGCTTGATAAAGATCAGTTTAGCTACAAAACCTGGAACAGCGCGCAGTTAGTGGGAAAAGTGCGAGTACTGCAACATATTGCTGGTCGCACCTCTGCAAAAGAGAAAAACGCGACGCTGATTGAAGCGATTAAATCAGCGAAGTTACCGCACGATCGTTACCAGACCACCACCATTGTTAACACCGACGACGCGATTCCGGGTTCCGGCATGTTTGTGCGCAGCAGTCTGGAGAGTAATAAAAAGCTTTATCCCTGGTCGCAGTTTATTGTCGATAGCAATGGCGTCGCGCGCGGTGCCTGGCAGCTGGATGAAGAAAGTTCTGCTGTAGTGGTGCTGGATAAAGACGGTCGCGTGCAATGGGCCAAAGACGGGGCGCTCACACCGGAAGAGGTGCAGCAAGTGATGGACCTGCTGCAAAAGTTGCTCAAATAATGGCAATAACATAAATTCTGGAAAAATAATTTTCCCCTATCGTTATCTATGGGATAGGGGAATTAAGTCTCTGAGTTCTTACGCCGAACTAATACTGGTAACGCTAGTTGCTCTTTTTTAAACGCCTCAATGGTCGATTTATATTTCTCGCAAATCTTTTCTTTGGTAATATCACTATCTGCGGCCAGATTCGCACTTACTATCGCATCCACTTGTTCGGCTAATTCGACTTGTTGGCAACCTGCATTAACCAGAAAATTATAAATAAGAGAGTAATCTTCATCCTCCAAAACAACAGAGGAACCATTACGAAAACTTTCATCCCCTCCATAGATTTTAAGCGCAAAGCCCAAAGATTCTATGACTATGGCAAAATTATCATCAATTATTTTTTCGTAAATATACCATCCATCGCATTCTTTAATTCCACCTCCTGGTATTTGGAGTTCAAATTTACCTCGTTTTAATTTGCTTACTATATCCTCCAATAAGGCATAACCTAAAGACACGTCACCAATCGCCTGGTGAATATAACCTTTAATCCTTTTCGGTATGTCAGACTGTTTTTTCTGCAAAATATCCCAGGCATACAATCTTCTGTTTTGTTCTAACGGAAACTCGCGGTTTTTGAAATCCATGAATGAGTTATATTCATTTATTGTTATGGGTATTTCTTCGTATTCAAATCCACTGCCTCGCAATGTCATTGTATATTCGGCACCGTTATCTTTAAGGCTGAAACTGATAAGAAACTTATCCATGGCGTTAACAGTTTCATTTTTTGATGAAAGCACCTGATAACTACTTTTATCAATCTGAGTTGCGCAACGAAAGAACTCCCTCAAAGTTAACAGGCTATCATAATTCGAAATCCAATCTTTTTTCTTAAATGCATGATAGATGTTGTTAAAAAAATTGTTTGAATGTGTTTTTGTATACGAAGACTTTACAAATAACTCCACCGCACCAATAAAATTATTGTGTCTGATCCTGGGTAACATATGACAACCTTATTTTATTTGGTTACTTTATGTCGCCATTAAATATCTCACTATAGAAGTAAACTATCAAAAAACGCTCATTATTAAAATGTAACTTATTAGCAATTGAATTTTTGCACTTTAAATACAATCTCTTTTTATTTATAACTTTTTAGGTTGGGAGAAATCAGGATGGCAGAATCAGGAAATACACTGTTTCTGCCATCTGAATTTAGTAAATAGACACTCTGAACCCCGGATTCAGGAACGACTCGCGCGGAGTGTAATCCAGCGGTTTACCCTGCCAGTCGTGAACGTGCGCTCCGGCAGCTGCAGCCACAGCATGTCCAGCGGCGGTGTCCCAAATATTCGTTGGTCCGAAGCGCGGGTACAGCTGCGCCTGCCCTTCCGCCACCAGGCAGAATTTCAGCGAAGAGCCGATGGACGTGGTCTGATGTTCGCCAAGCTGTTGCAGATACTCTTTCAGCTCCGCATCTGCATGGGAACGGCTGATCACCACCAGTGGCGGGCGCGCATCGCGGACCTGAATCTGCTTGCGCACACCGCACTCTTCTTTCCAGGCCTTGCCTTCTGCCGCGCTGTACATTACGTTCATTACCGGCGCATACACCACGCCTAAAATCGGTTTGCCATGGTCAATGAGCGCAATGTTAACGGTGAATTCGCCATTACGTTTAATAAACTCTTTAGTACCATCCAGTGGGTCTACCAGCCAGTAACGCTGCCAGTGCTGACGGACTTCCCAACCGGGAGGATCTTCTTCAGAAAGGACCGGAATATCCGGTGTCAGCGTACGTAAACCGTCCATGATAACGGTGTGTGCGGCAATATCCGCTGCCGTTACCGGGGAATTGTCCGCTTTGCTGACGACGTCCATCGGTTTCGTCCCGTCGTAGACCTGCATAATGGCATCGCCTGCATTCCGTGCAAGCTGGCATACTTGATCTAACATTTCTCCACCTCGTCTCTGTGAGCGGTGTTAACTTATTGTTTTACTTATACCCTATCGTTAATGAATGCGCCAACTGTGATAGTGTCATCATTTTCAAAGCGTAAAATTGTGGCATTCTTCACTGTTCTATAAGTAAGGCGTTTATTCTCCCTTTTCTTTCGTATTCCCGATGATAAAAGGATGTCCCTGATGATTAAGTTTAGCGCAACGCTCCTGGCCACGCTGATTGCCGCCAGTGTGAATGCAGCGACGGTCGATCTGCGTATCATGGAAACCACTGATCTGCATAGCAACATGATGGATTTCGATTATTACAAAGACACCGCCACGGAAAAATTCGGACTGGTACGTACGGCAAGCCTGATTAACGATGCCCGCAATGAAGTGAAAAACAGCGTACTGGTTGATAACGGCGATTTGATTCAGGGGAGTCCGCTGGCCGATTACATGTCGGCGAAAGGATTAAAAGCAGGTGATATTCACCCGGTCTATAAGGCATTAAATACGCTGGACTATACCGTCGGAACGCTTGGCAACCACGAGTTTAACTACGGTCTGGATTACCTGAAAAATGCGCTGGCAGGAGCGAAATTCCCTTATGTAAATGCCAACGTCATTGACGCCAGAACCAAACAGCCAATGTTTACACCGTATTTAATTAAAGACACCGAAGTGGTCGATAAAGACGGAAAAAAACAGACGCTGAAGATTGGCTATATTGGCGTCGTGCCGCCGCAAATCATGGGCTGGGATAAAGCTAATTTATCCGGAAAAGTGACGGTGAATGATATTACCGAAACCGTGCGCAAATACGTGCCTGAAATGCGCGAGAAAGGTGCCGATGTCGTTGTCGTTCTGGCGCATTCCGGGCTGTCTGCCGATCCGTATAAAGTAATGGCGGAAAACTCAGTTTATTACCTCAGTGAAATTCCGGGCGTTAACGCCATTATGTTTGGCCATGCTCACGCCGTTTTCCCGGGTAAAGATTTTGCTGATATCGAAGGGGCTGATATCGCCAAAGGCACGCTGAATGGTGTTCCGGCGGTAATGCCAGGCATGTGGGGCGATCATCTTGGGGTGGTCGACTTACAACTCAGTAATGACAGCGGTAAATGGCAGGTGACGCAGGCGAAAGCGGAAGCACGGCCGATTTACGACATCGCCAATAAAAAATCCCTCGCGGCGGAAGACAGCAAGCTGGTAGAAACACTCAAAGCCGATCACGATGCTACACGCCAGTTCGTCAGCAAGCCAATCGGTAAATCTGCCGACAATATGTATAGCTATCTGGCGCTGGTGCAGGACGATCCGACCGTGCAAGTAGTGAACAACGCGCAAAAAGCGTATGTCGAACATTACATTCAGGGCGATCCGGATCTGGCAAAACTGCCGGTGCTTTCAGCTGCCGCACCGTTTAAAGTTGGTGGTCGCAAAAATGACCCGGCAAGCTATGTGGAGGTGGAAAAAGGCCAGTTGACCTTCCGTAATGCCGCCGATCTTTATCTCTATCCCAATACGCTGATTGTGGTGAAAGCCAGCGGTAAAGAGGTGAAAGAGTGGCTGGAGTGCTCCGCCGGACAGTTTAACCAGATTGATCCCAACAGCACGAAACCACAGTCACTCATCAACTGGGACGGTTTCCGCACCTATAACTTTGATGTTATTGATGGTGTGAATTATCAGATTGATGTTACCCAGCCCGCCCGTTATGACGGCGAGTGCCAGATGATTAATGCCAATGCGGAAAGGATTAAGAACCTGACCTTTAATGGCAAGCCGATTGATCCGAACGCTATGTTCCTCGTTGCCACCAATAACTATCGCGCTTACGGCGGCAAATTTGCCGGTACGGGCGACAGCCATATCGCTTTTGCTTCACCGGATGAGAACCGCTCGGTGCTGGCAGCGTGGATTGCTGATGAGTCGAAACGTGCGGGGGAAATTCACCCGGCGGCAGATAACAACTGGCGTTTAGCACCGATAGCTGGCGATAAGAAACTGGATATCCGTTTCGAAACCTCTCCGTCAGATAAAGCCGCAGCGTTTATTAAAGAGAAAGGGCAGTATCCGATGAATAAAGTCGCGACCGATGATATCGGGTTTGCGATTTATCAGGTGGATTTGAGTAAGTAAAACACTTCTTTTTCGGCCTATAAATCATCAACCGCATCCGGCATTTATTGGCGGATGCGATGCTGGCGCATCTTATCCGCCCTACAAGCCATGAACCGTCGACCGGATAAGCGCAGCGCAGCCGGCAGTTATGCCGCACGTTCATCCCGCACCGCCAACACCTCGGGCAAATTCAACTCAATCCAGTCCGCCAGTGCAGCAACCTTTTCACTCACCTGCTCGCCCAGTGGCGTGAGGCTGTATTCAACATGCGGTGGCACCACCGGATACGCGATACGGTTAAGAAAACCATCCTGTTCTAACGCCTGTAACGACTGCGCAAGCATCTTTTCGCTCACCCCGCCGATTTTGCGCCGCAGGTCGCTAAAGCGATGAGTACCTTCGCGTAGCGCCACCAGAATCAACACCCCCCAACGGCTGGTGACGTGTTTCAACACCTCGCGCGACGGGCACTGTTCCGCAAAGAGATTACCCTCTTTCAGTTGTTGCGACAGGCTAACCTGACTCATTCCATACTTACCTTTTTGTGCGTACTTACTAAAAGTAAGTTTAGGTGTTAGCGTATTTAAACACAAGACAAAACGATGGAGACTTCCCATGATCGCTATTACTGGTGCCACTGGCCAACTTGGTCACTATGTTATTGAGTCCCTGGTGAAAACCGTTCCTGCCAGCCAAATAGTGGCTATCGCACGTAACCCGGCAAAAGCCCAGGCCCTGGCAGCACAAGGCATTACCGTGCGTCAGGCTGACTACGGCGATGAAGCCGCACTGACATCTGCACTTCAGGGAGTGGAAAAACTACTGCTGATCTCTTCCAGCGAAGTGGGCCAGCGTGCCCCGCAGCATCGCAATGTGATTAACGCGGCGAAGGCGGCGGGCGTGAAATTTATCGCTTATACCAGTCTGCTTCACGCGGATAAATCTCCGCTCGGCCTCGCCGATGAGCACATCGAGACGGAGAAAATGCTGGCTGATTCTGGCATCGTTTACACCCTGCTGCGCAACGGCTGGTACAGCGAAAACTACCTCGCCAGCGCACCGGCAGCACTGGAGCACGGCGTATTTATCGGTGCCGCGGGCGATGGCAAAATTGCCTCAGCAACGCGGGCAGATTATGCGGCAGCTGCGGCACGCGTGATTAGCGAAGCCGGTCACGAAGGCAAGGTTTACGAACTGGTGGGCGATAGTGCCTGGACGTTGACACAGTTAGCGGCAGAGCTGACCAAACAGAGCGGCAAACAGGTTACCTATCAAAATCTGAGCGAAGCCGATTTCGCCGCGGCACTGAAAAGCGTCGGACTGCCCGACGGACTGGCGGATATGCTGGCGGATTCTGACGTTGGCGCATCGAAAGGCGGTCTATTTGATGACAGCAAAACGCTTAGCAAATTGATTGGCCGCCCAACGACAACGTTAGCCGAAAGCGTAAGCCATCTTTTTAATGTTAATAACTAGTTAATTAAAGTGGCATCCTCCCGCATCCTCTCTGATAATGACGGGATGCCGGGAGCAATCATGTCTGCTTCCTGAACTTTCTTCTGACAGATCAATGGATGCCAGTAATGATTAGCGGCGTGCTGTACGCCCTGTTAGCAGGGTTGATGTGGGGGCTTATTTTTGTCGGGCCGTTGATCGTGCCGGAATACCCGGCGATGCTGCAGTCGATGGGGCGTTATCTGGCGTTAGGGTTAATTGCGCTGCCCATTGCCTGGCTGGGACGCGTGCGTCTGCGTCAGTTGGCGCGTCGGGACTGGCTTACCGCCTTGATGCTCACTATGATGGGCAACCTCATCTATTACTTCTGCCTTGCCAGTGCCATTCAACGTACTGGCGCGCCTGTTTCCACGATGATTATCGGCACCCTGCCGGTGGTCATTCCTGTCTTTGCCAATCTGCTTTATAGCCAGCGCGACGGCAAACTCGCGTGGGGAAAACTCGCCCCAGCACTGATTTGTATTGGCATCGGCCTGGCGTGTGTGAATATTGCTGAGTTAAACCACGGACTCCCCGATTTTGACTGGGCACGTTATACCTCTGGCATCGTGCTGGCGTTAGTTTCCGTGGTCTGCTGGGCGTGGTATGCCCTGCGCAACGCCCGCTGGCTGCGGGAAAATCCCGACAAACATCCGATGATGTGGGCAACAGCGCAGGCGCTGGTCACACTGCCGGTTTCACTTATCGGCTATCTCGTCGCTTGTTACTGGCTGAATACGCAAACGCCGGACTTCTCCCTACCCTTTGGCCCCCGTCCGCTGGTGTTTATTAGTCTGATGGTTGCGATAGCCGTGCTTTGCTCATGGGTTGGCGCACTCTGCTGGAACGTCGCCAGCCAGCTATTACCGACAGTGATTCTCGGGCCGCTGATTGTTTTCGAAACGCTGGCAGGTTTGCTGTACACCTTTTTACTCCGCCAGCAAATGCCGCCGCTAATGACGCTGAGCGGTATCGCGCTGTTAGTGATTGGCGTGGTCATCGCGGTCAGAGCAAAACCAGAAAAACCTTTAACTGAATCTGTCTCAGAAAGTTGACACGCTGGCAGTGAGTTAAATAAGCCTCTGCTACGTAAGGGTTATAGCTTTTGCCTTAAAGATGCATTTAAAATACATCTTATCTTATTAAGAATGAGGTATCAGCTATGGCTTATCGCGACCAACCTTTAGGTGAACTGGCGCTCTCTATTCCTCGCGCTTCAGCTCTGTTTCGTAAATATGATATGGATTACTGCTGTGGCGGTAAGCAGACGCTGGCGCGCGCGGCGGCACGTAAAGAACTGGATGTTGAGGTCATTGAAGCTGAACTGGCAAAGCTCGCTGAACAACCGATTGAGAAAGACTGGCGTAGCGCCCCGCTGGCAGAAATCATCGACCATATCATCGTGCGCTACCACGATCGTCACCGCGAGCAACTGCCGGAGCTGATTCTGCAAGCGACTAAAGTCGAGCGCGTTCACGCCGACAAACCGAGCGTGCCAAAAGGGCTGACAAAATACCTGACCATGCTGCATGAAGAGCTTTCCAGCCACATGATGAAAGAAGAGCAGATCCTCTTCCCGATGATCAAACAAGGCATGGGCAGCCAGGCAATGGGGCCAATCAGCGTAATGGAAAGCGAGCACGATGAAGCGGGCGAACTGCTGGAAGTGATTAAACACACCACCAATAACGTCACACCGCCGCCAGAAGCCTGCACCACCTGGAAAGCGATGTATAACGGCATTAATGAACTGATTGATGACCTGATGGATCACATCAGTCTGGAAAACAATGTACTGTTCCCACGCGCGCTGGCGGGTGAGTGATCTAAAAGCTGGATGGCATTGCGCCATCCAGCATGATAATGCGGTTATTTCCGCAGTTCAGCAGCCCGCTTCTTACCAATAAACAGCCAGCCCAACCCCAGCGCGATAAACCACAGCGGGGTAACCAGCAGCGCCTGGCGAGTGTCATCTTCCAGTGTCAGCAACACGACCACGAACACAAAGAACGCCATACATACCCAGCACATCAGCTTGCCGAGCGGCATCTTGTAGATCGACTTCTCATGTAGATGAGGACGCTGTTTGCGATACACAAGGTACGAGCAAAGGATAATCGTCCAGACGAACATAAACAGAATCGCGGAAACGGTTGTAATCATCGTGAACGCGCCAATCACACTAGGATTCACATACAACATCACCACGCCGCCGAGCAGACAGATACACGAGAACGTCAGCCCTTTCGCGGGTACTGCGCGCTTAGAAAGTTTAGCGAACGCTTTCGGTGCCACACCTTCCTGCGCCAGACCAAACAGCATACGGCTGGTAGAGAAGACGCCGCTGTTAGCGGAAGACGCCGCAGAGGTCAGCACCACAAAGTTGATCACGCTTGCGGCAGCAGGCAGCCCTACCAACACGAACAGTTCAACAAACGGGCTTTTCTCCGGGACTACCGAACTCCACGGCGTCACGGACATAATCACAATCAGCGCGAAGACGTAGAACATAATGATACGGATCGGAATGGAGTTAATCGCGCGTGGCAGTGATTTCTCTGGATCTTTGGTTTCCGCAGCTGTTGTACCTACCAGCTCAATCCCCACGAAAGCGAAAACCGCTATCTGGAATCCGGCAAAGAAGCCACTTAAACCTTTCGGGAACCAGCCGCCGTCATTCCACAAATGCGCGAATGACGCTTCCACACCAGTCGGTGACTGAAAGTGCATCGCCACCATGACCAGGCCGACGACAATCAGCGACACAATGGCGACGATTTTGATCATCGCAAACCAGAACTCCATCTCACCGAACATTTTCACGGTGGCGAGATTGAGCGTCAGCAGCAGCACTATCACCGCCAGCGAGGCGACCCAGTCGGAGAGATCGGGGAACCAGAACTGAGCATAAGCCGTGATCGCCACCACGTCTGCCATACCGGTTACAACCCAGCAGAACCAGTAAGTCCAGCCGGTGAAATATCCTGCCCACGGCCCGAGTAAATCGGAAGCGAAGTCACTAAAAGATTTGTATTCCAGATTCGAAAGCAGCAATTCCCCCATTGCCCGCATCACGAAAAAGAGCATAAAACCGATGATCATATAAACGAAAATGATCGACGGCCCGGCAAGGCTAATCGTTTTGCCAGACCCCATAAACAACCCCGTACCAATGGCACCGCCAATGGCAATAAGCTGAATATGTCGGTTTGTGAGATTGCGCCGTAGCGACTGTTCAGCCGGAGCCTGATCATCGGCAACGACTTTTACCTGATCTACCATGTTTTTTTCTTCCTGTACCTGTCTGTGTTGTTCAGGCTCTACGGCCTTTAGTCAGTCTATGATACGACGAATCTGTATCGGGACTCATCGATATTAGGTAACAATACGCGGGATGAATACTAAGATTTAGATCTAATGTTAATTTTATGTTTAAAATGAGTGTCATATCACGGTGATAACGCGAAACAGCTCACAAAAATACACGCTTACGGGGTCTTTGCAACACAAAATAGCGCCGTTTGGCAAACTGAAGGGTTTATTGCTGAATGCCTGCTCCCCTCTGGTTCGAGGGGAACAGAATGCGCTGCTTAGAGGATTTCCAGCAGTTCGACTTCAAACACCAGGGTGCTGAACGGAGGGATGGATGCGCCTGCGCCGCGCTCGCCATATGCCAGTTCCTGCGGGATAGTCAGTTCCCATTTAGAACCTACCGGCATCAGAGTCAGTGCTTCAATCCAGCCAGGGATCACGCCATTAACCGGGAATTCAGCGGGTTCACCACGAGCAACGGAGCTGTCAAACACGGTGCCGTCGATCAGTTTACCGGTGTAATGAACACGAACGCGGTCGGTACGTGCCGGAATTGCGCCTTCACCCTGGTTGATCACGCGGAATTGCAGGCCAGATTCGGTGCTATTCACACCTTCTTTTTTGGCGTTTTCTTCCAGGTATTTCACACCTTCTGCAGCCATCGCCTGGAAACGCTGACGACGAACGGCATCGGCGCGTTCGTGGATTTCACGCAGCGCGCGATGCACCACATCAACCGGAACAGCCGGATGTTTGCCTTCCAGCGCATCGGCAATACCTGCAACCAGTGCTTCTGGCAGCAGCCCTTCCAGGCCAGATTCACTCAGTTGTTGCCCTACCTGCAAACCAATGCCGTAGCTTGCTTGCGCTTCGATGGTGTCAAAAGTTGGGGTGGTCATCGTATTTCCTTTCTTAGGGTATAAAAGTAGCGGGCAGCATATCAGCCACACTTCTTTGGGTAAAACTTTGTCGCAGGAATGATGACAAATCCCGGGGAAAAAGAAACAATAGCAATATCCCGTATGAATATAATAAAGGCGGGTTTACCACGGACATCATAGCGTTAGCTTATTCATAGGCTATGATTGAGGAACAAGACGCGGAGCAGGAGGAAACCATGCCCGGGCGCTTTGAACTAAAACCAACCCTGGAGAAAGTCTGGCACGCGCCGGACAATTTTCGCTTCATGGACCCGCTGCCGCCGATGCATCGTCGGGGGATCATTATTGCCGCCATTGTATTGGTGGTCGGATTTCTGCTTCCATCTGATGATACGCCCAACGCGCCGGTGGTGACGCGTGAAGCGCAGTTAGATATTCAGTCGCAATCACAACCGCCGACAGAAGAACAGCTGCGGGCGCAATTAGTCACCCCACAAAATGATCCTGATCAGGTGGCTCCGGTCGCTCCAGAACCTATACAGGAAGGCCAGCCAGAAGAACAGCCGCAAACTACCCAAACGCAACCATTCCAGCCAGATAGCGGAATTGATAATCAATGGCGCTCTTACCGTGTCGAACCCGGTAAAACGATGGCGCAGCTGTTCCGCGACCACGGACTGCCCGCTACCGATGTCTATGCAATGGCGCAGGTAGAAGGCGCGGGTAAGCCGCTGAGTAATTTGCAAAACGGGCAGATGGTGAAAATCCGCCAGAACGCCAGCGGCGTGGTGACGGGCTTAACCATTGATACGGGGAATAATCAACAGGTCCTGTTTACCCGCCAGCCGGATGGCAGTTTTATTCGCGCGCGGTAGATGAAGGGTCAACCAGAAGCCAGCTAAGGATTGTCTCTTTGATGACCTTACGTCTGGCTTCCAGTGCCTGGGGTGAAATCATACTGATGTGTTGACATCCTCCACGCCCTGAAGGACGTGGATCCCTGCTACGTTCAGGCTGTCGCCTGAATCATTTCGGTGGGTTCCTGCTTCAACGAGCGGCCTGACTGCACCATCTCTCCACAGGCAAGAACGGCGTGCCCCGCCGCTAAAATGTTACGAGCGCCATTTACATCAGCGTTCGCTGTATATCCACATGCCTGGCATCTGAATTTACTTTGTGACAGGCGATTTTCTTTCGCTGTATGACCACAGCACGCGCAACGCTGGCTTGTGTACGCTGGCGGAACAGCAAGCACCTGACCGCCTCGCCAGAGCTGCTTGTACTCAAGCTGGCGGCGCATTTCATACCAGCCCTGATCCAGTATCGAACGGTTTAAACCTGATTTTGCCCGGACATTGCGCCCCGGCTGGCTGACCGTACCCGCTGCTGACTTTGACATGTTGCTGACCTTCAAATCCTCAATGACTATCATTGCGTGGTTTTTGCTGACGGTCGTTGTGACTTTGTGAAGGTAGTCCCTGCGGATATTTGCGATACAGGAATGCAGTCGCTGTATTTTGCGTTTCTGCTTCTGCCAGTTGTTGCTGAATTTGACCTTGCGGCTTAACTGTCGCTGAAGTCTCGCCAGCGTCTTCTGGTTTTTCTGAAAACTGTTTACAGGCCCAAAGACTGTGCCATCTGACAGCGTGGCGAGTTTAGCCACGCCAGCATCCAGTCCGACCATTAATGCTGAAGGGTGAACCGGAGTTGATACTTCATTTTCAGTCTGAATACTGATGTACCACTTACCGCAGGACTGGCTGACAGTGACATTTTTCACAACACCCGTGACCTGACGGCTATTCCGGTAGCGCATCCAGCCAAGTTTCGGCAGAAAAATACGGCTGTTTTCCTGATCGAGCTTAACGCCCTGCGGGTAGCGGAATGCATCATTCTGTCCCCGCTTCTTGAATCGGGGAAAAGCAGCCCGCTTCTGGAAGAAGTTTTTGTAAGCCCGCTCAAGGTCTTTCAGTGACTGTTGCAATGGCTGTGACGGGGCATCTTTAAGCCATTGCGTTTCAGTGGCATTTTTCCACTCAACCAGCCAGGAAGCCATTTTCCCGTAAGGGATGTATTTATTACCGGCCTCATGATTCTCATTCTGAAGCGCCAGAGCACGATTGAAAACGAAACGACATGCGCCTGCGAAGCGCCTCATTTCACGCTCCTGTTGACCACCGGGTCTTAACTGGAATTTAAATGCCTGTAGTCGTTTCACAGGCCAAATGATACTTTGGTCTGTGAAAAAAGAAACCGATATCCGGCGTGGAAGGCATTGTGTTTTCCTGATGCATGTTCACCTGGTCTTTGTCACCAAATACCGACGCCAGATTTTTGACCATGACGCGACAGAAAAACTACGCACTTACTTTTCAAAGGTATGTGCTGATTTTGAAGCTGAACTGGTTGAAATGGATGGCGAACCAGATCACGTCCATTTGTTAATTAACTATCCTCCCAAACTGGCGATATCCAGTCTGGTAAACAGCCTCAAAGGCGTATCGGGTAGGTTACTGCGACGAGATCGACCAGATATTGCAGTCAGGTATTACTACAAAGGCGTTTTGTGGAGTCCTGGCTATTTTGCCAGTAGCTGCGGAGGTGCGCCAATATCCGCCATCCGTCAATACATTGAACAACAGCAAACACCTGGTTAGGTGGAAAACCGCGCCGTATATCCCCGCCCTGAAGGACGGGGTTTTACGGCGCACCGGATAAACCAGGCCAAGCGTATGCTGGTTGATCAAATAATATCCCCCAAGCGCAGCAATATTAATATTCACCTGAAATGGGTCGATATCTGGCTTAAAAATATTGTGTTTCTTCCCTTCATCCAATAAGGATTCCATTAACTGCAAGTGCGCATGGGTAATTTCTAAGAGACGCTGTGATTTTGCATAATGCACACCTTTACTTTGATTTTCACTATGCACAATTTTTAAAAACCAAGGATTGGCAATATAATAATTCCATGTAAAATCAATAATTTTCTCAATGGCTTTTTGTGGCTGGTTAACCTGCTGATTAACGAATACACCAATACCGACAGCGTAGAATAATTACATACCGCACAACAAGAATGTACGGTGTAAGGCGTGGAAGTCATTTTCTCCCCTGCTGCATCGTTATATCCACAATGAGCGATTTTTGATATTAATATCTTTCACCATCCGCTATTTTCACTACTTCAGAAAACAAACTTATTTTTATTAATATCAATTCTTTTTCTTTGAACATTCAACTGCGATATTTGTAAAAATATTAAACAGGCAACAATAAAATGACATTACCAACAACTATTTATTCATTCCCCGCATATTTACCTCGTTTTTCGTCCACCGACAAACCAGCAAAACTAAAATTTCATCAATACGCACGCGCTACATTACTGTCAAATCGTGGAAGAGATCATAATTGCGATGGCAGACGTACTGTTGAGATCCACAAACTAGATCTCTCAGACTGGCAAGCATTCAATAAGTTAGCGACGAGGTGTAATGCTTACGATGGAATCACAATGAATGGTGATAATTCTTTTGGATGGAACCATGAAGCTACATTAGATAATATTCACGCCCAGAAATACAATAAAGCTTACGCGGGTGCGAGGTTAACCGCAGAACTGAAATATTTATTGCAAGATGTCGAATCCTTCGAACCCAACAGTAAATACACAATACACGAAGTGGTTTTGGGACCTGGTTATGGTACTCCAGACTATACCGGCCAAACGATAGGATACGTTGTAACCCTTCCTGCCCAAATGCCTAATTGCTGGTCATCTGAACTACCAACAATCGATCTTTATATCGACCAACTTCGCACTGTTACAGGCGTTTCTAATGCCCTCGGATTCATCATTGCTGCATTGCTAAACGCGTATTCTGATTTACCCCATGATTTGAAAATTGGTCTGCGTTCCTTATCAAGTTCAGCCGCAATCTACTCGGGTTTGGGTTTCGAGCGAGTGCCGCAGGAGCGAGACATCAGTTGCGCTCGTATGTATCTAACGCCAGCAAACCATCCTGACTTATGGACACAAGAGAATGGTGAATGGATCTACTTGCGAAACTAATACCTGACGAAAAATAGAAAGCAAAACGCCGACCACTGGTCGGCGTTTTTACGTCTCGTTGAATAACGAATTATTCAGCTACTACGTTTACGATCACTTTCGCGAATACTTCGCTGTGAACCTGGAAGCTCACTTCGTGTTCGCCAGTGGTACGCAGAACGCCGTTCGGCAGACGAACTTCGCTCTTAGCCACTTCAACGCCAGCTGCAGTTACAGCGTCAGCGATGTCGCGAGTACCGATGGAACCGAACAGTTTACCTTCGTCGCCAGCTTTAGACGCGATGGTAACAGTTTCCAGTGCATTGATTTTCTCAGCGCGAGCATTAGCAGCTGCCAGAACCTCAGCCAGTTTAGCTTCCAGTTCAGCGCGACGTGCTTCGAAGAATTCAATGTTTTTCTTGGTAGCTGGAACAGCTTTACCCTGCGGTACCAGGAAGTTACGAGCATAGCCCGCTTTAACGTTTACCTGATCACCCAGGCTACCCAGGTTTGCTACTTTATCAAGCAGAATAACTTGCATTACCTTATCCTCTCAAAGTCGTATTAATGGACCGTGACCGATTACTGATGGCGATCAGTGTACGGCAGCAGGGACAGGTAGCGAGCGCGTTTGATAGCGCGAGCCAGCTGACGCTGGTATTTTGCACGGGTACCGGTGATACGGCTTGGGACAATCTTACCGCTTTCGGTGATGTAGTTTTTCAGCGTAGCGATATCTTTATAGTCGATCTCTTGAACGCCTTCCGCGGTGAAACGGCAGAACTTGCGACGACGGAAATAACGTGCCATATGGCTAGTCTCCAGAATCTATCAATTCAATCTGCTCGGCATGCAAAACCATTTTGCTCAGTCCGTTCTTTGCCTTGTGGCATGAAATGAACCCCTGAACGGTTATGCGACTGCCGACCGTTATACTGTGAGTAATGGCCTGGTTTTCGTGTCCGCTAACAATAACGGGCATTTGGCACCACGCCTGCCGGTGAAAACCGGCTTCCTCCTGCACAGAACGATGCTCAAGCACGAACTGGCAGTGAGGAATTCCTGATGGACTGACCTTTCGAAGGGGAGTCCTGCACACGGTGCCGGACAACACCAGACGGTTGGTCATCAGAAATTACTCTTCAGAATCCCCAGCTTCAGCATCATCAGCGGTTTCGTTTGCGAAATCATCGCGACGCTCACGGCGCTCGTCTTTCGCTTTAACCATCGGAGATGCTTCGGTAACAGCGTGCTTGGTACGCATAACCATGCTGCGGATAACGGCATCGTTGAAGCGGAAGGTAGTTTCCAGCTCATCGATCACTTCCTGCGGAGCTTCAACGTTCATCAGAACGTAGTGAGCTTTGTGCAGTTTGTTGATCGGGTAAGCCAGCTGACGGCGGCCCCAGTCTTCCAGACGGTGGATCTTGCCTTCTGCACCAGTGATGGCAGCAGTGTAGCGCTCGATCATGCCCGGAACCTGTTCGCTCTGGTCAGGATGGACCATAAAAACGATTTCGTAATGACGCATCGAATTGCTCCTTACGGATTATTCAGCCTCCTGTCTGGGTCAGCCGAATCCCGGGGAGGCAAGGAACGTGTTAAAGGTCGGCTGAAAAATGACGCGTTATAGTACTGACATACCCCGCTAAACTCAAGGCCAGCCGACAAATAAATCTCATCTTTCACCAAAGTGGACTAACACGCTGATTTGAAGTTCATCACACTTCATCATGGTGTTTTTTTGAACAACTGCATCAGAAATGGTCACCATCAACTTCTTTATCATTGATTAAAATTAAATCAGAAGATCATCACAGAGGAGAGCACACAAAGTCAGCCGTCGAGGAGGTATCTATGTTCAGTCGTGTTTTAGCCCTTCTGGCTGTGCTTTTGCTAAGTGCAAATACATGGGCAGCCATTGAAATTAATAACCACCAGGCCAGAAATATGGACGATGTGCAAAGCTTAGGCGTGATTTATATCAATCATAACTTCGCCACTGAAAGCGAAGCACGTCAGGCATTAAATGAAGAAACAGATGCGCAAGGCGCAACGTACTACCACGTAATTCTGATGCGGGAACCGGGGAGTAACGGCAATATGCACGCCAGCGCGGATATTTATCGCTAGCACCAGGTATAACCAACGAAACATTGCCATAGTTTGCTTTGCCCCCTTCGCAGGGGGCTTTTTTTGAAAAACGGCTGCGGAATTAGACCAGTTATCTCCCGAGGAAGGAAATTTCCGCAGCGCGTGTTCTACTTCTGCCCGTAATAAGCGTTAGGACCGTGTTTACGCATGAAGTGTTTATTCATCAGGTAGCTGTCGATGTGATTGAGTTGTGGGTTAATGCCGCGGGCAATCCACGCCATTTTCGCCACTTCTTCCATCACCACCGCGTTATGCACCGCATCGTGAGCATCTTTCCCCCAGGCGAACGGCCCGTGCTGATACACCACAATTCCCGGCGTATGCAGCGGCTCGGCGTTGCCCAGCGTTTCGATAATCACTTTGCCGGTGTTCAGTTCATACTCGCCCTGCACCTCTTCTTCGCTTAACCCGCGCGTACACGGAATGTCGCCAAAGAAGTAGTCGGCGTGCGTGGTGCCTAACGCCGGGATCGCCAGCCCCGCCTGCGCCCATGCGGTAGCATGAGTTGAGTGGGTATGGACAATGCCGCCAAGCGACGGGTAACGACGGTAGAGTTCAAGATGCGTCGCTGTGTCGGAAGACGGACGATATTCCCCTTCCACCACCTTACCGCTCATATCGACCACCACCATATCGTCTGCTTTCATGGTTTCGTAGGCGACGCCGCTGGGCTTGATCACCACCAGCCCGCGTTCGCGGTCGATAGCGCTGACGTTGCCCCAGGTAAAGGTCACCAGCCCATAGCGCGGCAGATCCATGTTGGCTTCAAACACCTGCTGTTTTAGCTTTTGCATTATGCCGCCTCCACCATGCCCGCTTTGGCCATGCGCGCTTTCACCCAATCACGCGCTTTCGCCACTTCTGCCGCCGGGTCTTCCGCCGTTTCGCTCCACATCTCAATCAGGTACGGCCCGCAATAGCCACTCTGTTTGAGCGTTTCAAAGCAACGTTCAAAATCCACTACACCTTCGCCAAACGGCACGTTTTTAAAGACACCCGGTTTGGTGTCTTTCACATGCACCGCGACGATATGCCCCATTCCGGCCTGCAACTCCATCTGCACGTCGTTGTCCCACGCCGACAGGTTGCCGATATCCGGGTAGAGCTGGAACCACGGATTGTTGAGATAGTGCGCGTAGCCCAGCGCCTTGCTGATGGAGTTCATCAGAGGATAATCCATGATCTCCATCGCCAGCGTCACCTGCGCGCGGCTTGCCATCTCAACGCTCTCTTTCAGTCCGTCACGGAAACGACGACGCGTTTCGTTATTGGCTTCCTGATAGTAAACGTCATAGCCCGCCAGCTGGATCACGCGAATGCCAACGTCCTGGGCGAACTGGATAGCTTTACGCATAATCTCCAGCCCCTGCGCCCGCACCGCGTCATCTTCACTGCCCAGTGGGAAACGACGATGAGCAGAAAGGCACATGGACGGCACGCGCACGCCGGTTTCAACAATCACATTGACCAGCGCCAGACGCTGCTCGCGGCTCCAGTCGAGGCGCGACAGGCGCTCGTCCGTTTCATCTACCGACATCTCGACAAAATCGAAGCCCAACGTTTTTGCCAGTTGCAGGCGTTCCAGCCAGCACTCCCCGGCGGGGAGCGCTTTTTCATAGATGCCAAGCGGGATTTGTTTGGACAACATATCCGCTCCTTAGCCCCACAGTTCAGCGATGGAACGTTTGAACTGACGTGCGGCTTCCACCGGAGAAGCGGCATCACGGATACTACGGCCCGCGATAAAGACGTGAATCGGAATACCCTTGAACAGCGGCAGATCTTCCAGCGCCAGGCCTCCGGTGACGGTGACTTTGAAGCCCATATCGGAAAGACGTTTGATCGCGGTAATGTCCGCTTCACCCCACGCCACACCTGCGGCCTGTGCGTCACGGCTGCGGTGATAAACCACCTGCTGAATGCCTGCATCGCGCCACTGTTGCGCCTGTTCCCAGGTCCAGTAACCGGTCAGTTCGATCTGCACGTCGCCGTTAAACTCTTTTGCCACGTCCAGCGCGCCTTTGGCGGTGTTGATATCCGCACAGCAAATTACCGTCACCCAGTCAGCGTTGGCTTCGAAGCACATACGCGAAAGGATTTTGCCTGCATCGGCAATTTTGGCGTCTGCCAGTACGATTTTGTGCGGGTAGAGCGCTTTCAGGTCACGAACCGCACGCACGCCTTCGCCCACGCACAGAATGGTGCCCACTTCGATAATGTCGACTTCTTCGGCAATCAGGCGAGTGGTTTCGTAGGCGCTATCCATAGTCTGGTTGTCCAGCGCGACTTGCAACATCGGTAATGACATGTTCAATTCCTTCTTAAGCTGCCGCGTTGGTGCGGTCAATTAAATCCAGTACTTCCTGCTCGGTACGGCAGGCGCGTAAACGGTCAAAATTCTCTTCATCTTCAAACAGGTTGACGATCTGCATGATGCCCACTTCCTGGTGAGTATTGGCATCGACCGCCGCCATGGTGATGAGGATATCCACCGGATCGTTGTCGTCGTGGTTAAATTCCAGCGGCTTTTTCAGCGTTACCAGAGAGAAACCGGTTTTCTTAACACCCTCTTCCGGCCGCCCGTGCGGCATCGCCAGCCCCGGAGCGATAACGAAATAAGGGCCAAACTGTTCCACGCCATCCAGAATCGCCTGGTAATAGCGCGGCTCGACAACGTCCGCCGCCACCAGCAGATCGACGCCGATTTTCACCGCGTCCTGCCAGGTTTCAGCTTCAGCCTGCAGGCGGATGGATTTATTTACAGCCAGCGAATCACGTAATTTCATGGCGCGTCCTTACTTCACATCCTGCGGGAAATGCTCTTTGATCACTTCCAGCAGTTTCGGGCCAAAGTCAGCAGGAGAGAGCATGTTGCGCACGCCAACCACGTATTTGTTGCCGGTCACGGTGATTTCGCCCGCAATGTGCGTAGAAGCGATGATGATATCCGCGCCGCTCAACTCGCTTTTGTATTCGCCAACCGCGCAGCTGTTTACCGTGTGGTCAATGTTTGATTGGGTTAAAAACTGGTCCACTTTCATCTTCATGATCATGGAACTGCCTTGTCCGTTGCCACACACAGCCAGAATACGTACGGTCATAATCAAAACTCCTTATTAAGCAGACTGTTCTGCCAGTTGTTTTTCTGCATCTTCTTCTGCGCGCAGCGCGCGGCCAGCGAAGAACATATAAGCCAGTGCAATTACAATGATGACGGCCATAAAGGCGATACCGATGGAGAAGAAGCCCTGCATCATCGGCGGTGCCAGAATCGACCAGTCCGCCATACCCATCCAGGCACTCATACCGGTAAGTTTCACCGCCCAGACGCAACCAAAGATTTCGATCATCCCCATCACCAGACAAATCTTCAGCGCCGCACGCCAGCCGCCGAAGTGGTTAGCGAACACGCCGATGGTGGCGTTGGAGAAGAACATCGGGATAAAGCCTGGAATAATCAGAATGGAAGAGCCGCAGGCGACCAGGATGCCAACTGCAATCAGCTGACCGATGGTGCCCCACATAAAGCCCCAGACCACGGCGTTCGGCGCGAAGCTATAGATAGCCGCACAGTCAATCGCCAGAACCGCACCTGGGATCAGGCGCTGGGAGATACCGTTAAATGCTTCAGAGAGTTCCGCCACAAACATGCGCACGCCCTGAGTGATGATGAAGATCGCCACCGCGAAGGAGAAACCGGTTTGCAGGATGTAGACCGTCCAGTGCACTTTGCCCGCCATCGCCTGCACGGTGTCGATACCGAAGGAGAGCAGAATGGCACCAAAGAAGATGGTCATGACAATCGCCGTGGAGACGATGTTGTCGTGGAAAATATTCAGCCAGCCTGGCAGTTTGAGGTCTTCAACGCTTTCCTCTTTTTTGCCGAGGAACGGCGCAACTTTATAGGCAATCCATGATGCAAACTGTTGCTGGTGACCGATGGAGAAACCACAGCCGTCGGTGACTTCCTGAGTCGGCTTGTACATCATGTTGGAGGTAATGCCCCAATAGAGCGAAACCAGAATCGCGGTGCAGATAATGGTGGTCCACATGGAGTAGCCAAAGATGAACAGCGTGACGGCAATCAGCCCCGCCTGCTGAAACATAATGTGGCCGGTCAGCATGATGGTACGAATACCGGTAATGCGACGCAGCAGCACGTAACAGATGTTCAGTGCCAGCGCTAACAACACCGCGTAACCTACCCAGCTATAGGCATCGCCCATGCGGTCGATGGTTGCCATCATCGAAGCGTAAGTATCTGAAATTGCGCCGTTAATGCCGTAGACTTCGGACATTTTCGCCACCACCGGTTTGAAGGTGCTGGTGAGGATGCCGGACCCTGCCTGCAACAACATGAAACCAATTATGGTTTTAATCGTGCCTTTAATAATAACGCTGACACTTTTGCGCAGTAGGATGTAGCCCAGACAGGTCACAATACCCAGCAACAACGGGGCATTGGTCATGACCTGGTTAAAAAACACGGTAAAGATGTTGTAGAGGATCTCCATAACGATCTCCTGAAGAAGAGGTAACCGGGTATTCCACACACCCGGAATGTTGTGCACTCACTCTAATTTTCAAAAGTAATCACAACAAGATTATTTATGATTAAATGTGACGCGACCCGCAAATAATTCCACATGGAAAGAGTGGGATTCACACAACGAAACAATTATTCATTTAAATTCATTTAGTTAATCGAATTACACATTCCATTAAATCTTTCCATACTCAAAATCAACAACAACTTCCCTGGCAAAAAGTCAAAAAACGGTCATTGCCTTCCTGAAAAAATAGTGTCAGGATTAATCAAAACCAATCACATATTGATTCGAATTGAACTATCATGAAGGTAAATGGCGATGAGTAAAGTGAAAAGTATTACCCGTGAATCCTGGATCCTGAGCACTTTCCCGGAGTGGGGTAGCTGGCTGAATGAAGAAATTGAACAAGAGCAGGTAGCTCCTGGTACATTCGCGATGTGGTGGCTCGGTTGTACCGGGATCTGGCTGAAATCGGAAGGCGGTACCAACGTCTGCGTCGATTTTTGGTGCGGTACTGGCAAACAAAGTCACGGTAACCCGCTGATGAAACAGGGTCACCAGATGCAGCGTATGGCTGGCGTGAAAAAACTGCAGCCGAACCTGCGTACCACCCCGTTTGTTCTTGATCCGTTTGCGATTCGCCAGATCGACGCGGTACTGGCGACTCACGATCACAACGATCATATCGACGTTAACGTCGCTGCTGCCGTGATGCAGAACTGTGCTGATGACGTACCGTTTATCGGACCGAAAACCTGTGTGGATTTGTGGATTGGCTGGGGCGTACCGAAAGAGCGTTGCATCGTGGTCAAACCGGGCGATGTAGTAAAAGTGAAAGACATTGAAATTCATGCACTTGATGCTTTCGACCGTACTGCACTGATCACCCTGCCTGCCGATCAAAAAGCGGCTGGCGTACTGCCAGATGGCATGGACGATCGCGCGGTGAACTACCTGTTCAAAACGCCTGGCGGCTCCCTGTATCACAGCGGCGACTCCCACTACTCTAACTATTATGCGAAGCACGGTAACGAACATCAGATCGACGTGGCGTTAGGATCGTACGGCGAAAACCCGCGCGGTATCACCGACAAAATGACCAGCGTCGATATGCTGCGTATGGGCGAAGCGCTGAATGCGAAAGTAGTGATCCCGTTCCACCACGATATCTGGTCAAACTTCCAGGCCGATCCGCAAGAGATCCGCGTGCTGTGGGAGATGAAAAAAGATCGCCTGAAATATGGCTTTAAGCCGTTTATCTGGCAGGTGGGCGGCAAATTTACCTGGCCGCTGGATAAAGACAACTTCGAGTACCACTATCCGCGCGGTTTCGATGATTGCTTCACTATTGAACCGGATCTGCCGTTCAAGTCATTCCTGTAATCTGTCGTTTATACCGGATAGCGTGGAGAAGTTCGCGCTATCCGGCGTAGTATTTCCTGGCTATTTCAAATATCATCTAAAAAAATCAAATTTTATCGGAATAGCTCATGACTGAAGCACAAAGACATCAAATCCTCCTGGAAATGCTCGCACAATTGGGCTTTGTGACCGTTGAGAAAGTCGTTGAGCGTCTGGGAATTTCGCCTGCCACTGCGCGACGCGATATCAATAAACTTGACGAAAGCGGCAAACTGAAAAAAGTGCGCAATGGCGCAGAAGCTATTACCCAACAGCGCCCGCGCTGGACGCCGATGAATCTGCATCAGGCGCAGAATCACGATGAAAAAGTACGTATCGCCAAAGCGGCATCACAGCTGGTTAATCCGGGCGAAAGCGTAGTCATCAACTGCGGCTCCACCGCGTTTCTGCTTGGGCGGGAAATGTGTGGCAAGCCAGTGCAAATCATCACTAATTATCTACCGCTGGCAAATTACCTGATCGATCAAGAACATGACAGCGTGATCATTATGGGCGGACAGTACAACAAAAGTCAGTCCATCACTTTAAGCCCGCAGGGCAGCGAAAACAGTCTCTATGCCGGGCACTGGATGTTTACCAGCGGAAAAGGGCTGACCGCAGAAGGGTTGTATAAAACCGATATGCTGACAGCAATGGCAGAGCAGAAGATGCTGAGCGTGGTAGGGAAACTGGTGGTACTGGTTGATAGCAGTAAGATTGGCGAACGCGCGGGAATGCTTTTTAGCCGTGCCGATCAAATCGATATGCTTATCACCGGCAAAAATGCTAACCCGGAAATCCTGCAACAACTGGAAGCGCAAGGGGTCAGCATTCTGCGTGTTTAAAGATGCTGGCGGAAAAATGTCACGGCAGCATCTAACGCCTCAGGCGTAATGCGGTGACGCACGCCTGGCTGCCATGAACAGGTTAGCAGTTTATCCCGTCCCGTCTCGCTTAAGGCCTGCTGCAAACGTAGTGATTCGTCGGCAGGCACAACGTCATCGTCGAGGCCATGCCACAGCAGTAGAGGTCTGTCACTAAGTTGTTCCAGGTGGTTTGTCGCTTCCCACTCTGCCAGCGGCGCGACAATGTTATTGAATTCATTCTGCTGTGCTGTCGTTTCAGGTATCAGCGGTGGAAACAGTGAACGGGCGAGTGATGTAAAATAGCCCGATCCCATCATGCTGGCGGTACATTTCACCGTGGGGTGGCGAGCGGTAATTCCCAGTGCCGTCATCGCGCCCATCGACGCGCCACCGACTGCCAGACGGTCATCAAGCAGCCAGTTTTCTTCGGCTATTGCCGCACGTAAAGTAGTGAATTCCTGCATACTTTGTAGCAAGATTTGCCAGAATTGATTTAACCGCCGCGCTGCGTCACCACTAAAACGACTACCGTGATCGGGCGCATCCGGCATGATCACCCGCAAACCAGCCTGCGCCAGCGCAACGGCAAAATAGCTATACACCAGACTGGACGAAGTAAAGCCGTGATAAAAAATCACGCACGGTAACGGGGTATCTTTTTGTCCGACAGGATAAGCATGAAGAACGGGAATATCTGCCAGCTCGCGTGATTCTATTTCAATCATCTGTCTCTCCTTTTTGTCTGGTATGACATGAAGAAATCCTTAGCACAAGTTTCTGCTGGCGGTATTAGTTCATAATGTTGAGATGTGGGTTACGCTTTCGTCACGTTTTCATTCGAAAATCGCGTACCAGGTAACAATTCGGGAACATTCCCCCAAAGTTAAATTAATAAGGCACTACACTATGGTTAGCAGGAAACGTAATAGCGTTATTTACCGGTTTGCCAGTTTATTATTGGTGTTGATGTTAAGTGCCTGTAGCGCACTGCAAGGTACGCCACAGCCAGCACCGCCAGTAACGGACCATCCGCAAGAGATTCGCCGCGACCAGACGCAAGGGTTACAGCGAATAGGTAGCGTAAGCACGATGGTTCGGGGTTCTCCGGATGACGCATTAGCAGAAATCAGAGCGAAAGCTGTCGCTGCAAAAGCTGATTATTACGTTGTCGTCATGGTGGACGAAACCATCGTGACAGGACAGTGGTATTCACAAGCCATTTTGTACCGTAAATAAATCAGACAACTTACATAGTCAGCTTTACATTGCTTTGCGTCCCTATGCGTTTACCTGTGCACAATAAATTACCGGCTGGAAGCCTGGGCGTTTATTACCGCGATGGAATGCCCTGCAACATGTGGGGAAATGAAAAATGGAGCTGACGATGAAACAATTACTTGCCTCACCCTCGCTGCAATTAGTGACTTATCCTGCGAGCGCCACGGCACAGTCTGCAGAATTCGCCAGTGCTGACTGCGTGACGGGCCTGAATGAAATAGGTCAGATCTCAGTTAGCAATATTTCAGGGGATCCGCAGGACGTGGAACGTATCGTGGCGTTAAAGGCCGATGAACAAGGTGCGTCATGGTACCGCATTATTACCATGTACGAAGACCAGCAGCCTGATAACTGGCGTGTACAGGCGATACTGTATGCGTGAGTGTCATCTACAGCAAATGAACAATGCCGGATGCGGCGCGAGCGCCTTGTCCGGCCTGCAATTTTCACATATTTCATTGAGTTAATCGAAACCAGCGTCGCATCAGTCGTATACGCTTACACACACACTCCCCCCGTCGCCCGCAGCAATAAATCATTCTGGATCTGCTCTGACAACCGTACGCCGCCGCGCGTATCTAACATCACCTGACACCACGCCTGCGCCATTGGCGGAGAGGCATATTTCAACATTTGCGCACCGCAGCCCAGCAGGAATAGCTGATGAGTAATCTCTCGCCCCAGTTCTTCAGCTGGCTTACGCAGCTGCTGCTGTAAACGACGAACCGCGCGATCAAAATAGCGATCCTGCCCTTTCACTTCCACAAATGCTTCCGACAATAAGTCGTATACGCCCGCTTGCTTATTGAGAACGCGCAGCACATCCAGGCACATAATATTGCCGGAACCTTCCCAAATACTGTTTACCGGCATCTCCCGGTAAAGCCGCGGCAGCTCGCTCTCCTCGCAATAACCAATGCCGCCCAGCACCTCCATCGCTTCGGCCACAAACGGCATACCTCGTTTGCAGATCACAAATTTTGCCGCAGGCGTAAATAAACGCGCCCACAGGGCTTCTTTGGCATCGGCACGCCGGTCCCACGCTCGCGCAAGACGAAACAGCAACGCCGTTTGCCCTTCAAGCTGAAGTGCCATGCGACTTAAGACATGACGCATAAGGGGCTGTTGGATCAATGGATTACCAAAAACATGGCGTTGATGTGCATGATAAATCGCCAGCGAAAATGCACGGCGCATCATGGCATGGCTACCCAGGGCGCAATCAAAACGCGTCATCCCCCCCATTTTCAGGATCAGACGAATTCCTTCCCCTTCCTGCCCCAATAACCAGCCAATGGCATCCTGAAACTCCACTTCGCAACTGGCGTTAGAGCGATTACCCAGCTTATCTTTCAGCCGCTCGAGGCGAATCGCGTTGCGTTGCCCGTCAGGCAAAAAGCGCGGCACAAAAAAGCAGGACAGACCGCCCGCGGTCTGCGCCAGCACCAGATGCGCATCGCTTTGCGGCACCGAGAAAAACCATTTATGCCCCACCAGCCGATAAGAGCCATCTTCCAAACGCTCTGCACGGGTGGTGTTGCTCATGACATCGGAACCGCCCTGCTTTTCCGTCATTCCCATGCCAATCAACAAACCGCGTTTTTGCCCACCAGGCAATAAGTGAGAATCGTAGCGATCGCTCAGCAGCGGCGTGGTCCAGTCCTGAAACGGCGTGGGTAACATCTGTAACAACAATGGCGTGGCGGCAAAGGTCATGGTTATCGGACATAACGACCCCGCCTCAACCTGTGCGTGCAACATAAAACGCGCCGCGCGCGCCACAAATGCGCCGGAGCGAGCGTCTTCTTCCCAGGCAAGATTGTGCACCCGATTGGTACATAGCGCCTGCATCAGCAGGTGCCAGGCGGGGTGAAAACGCACATCGTCCAGACGGCGTCCTTGCGCATCGTAGCGCAATAATTCAGGCGGATTCACATTCGCCAGCCGCCCCAGTTCAAGGGATTCAGCCGTTCCTAACTGCTGACCAATACTGGCTAGAAAATCGCTATCCCAGCCAGCACCTTCACGCGTTACCGCTTCGCAAAGCGCACCATCAGACAGGTATAAGTTGCTGTTATTTAATGGTATAGGTTGATTAAAAACGGTGTGAGTTTGCCAGTGCACTGTGTCTCCCTCCATCAATGGCAGTCACCATTAGTATGGTCACTGCCATGGATTCATGACAGAAAGAGATTGCTAAAACATTCTTATCCAGCAATGTAATGCGGAACGAAACGTGAGGTGTCTTTGGTGATCAGTGTGTTATCTTCACGGATCCCCATTCCGCACGCTTCATCATCGACAATCCAGCTACCGATGAGTGTGTAGCTATCGCCAAATTGCGGCAGAGGTTGAAACGCCTGGTAGATCATCGGTTCATCGGCGTAATCACCATCAGCGTGGTCAACGACGTTATTCTGGCCGTCGAAAATGGTGACATTTCCGCCTTCGCGCGAGTAGATCGGTTTACGCACATAGCTTTCGCCAGCGGCAATCTGCGGTTTTTCACCCTCAAACCAGGATGCAAGAAGGTTAGGATGACCAGGGAAGAAGCGCCAAAGCAGCGGCATTAGCCCTTTATTACTCAAGATACTTTTCCATAACGGCTCCACCCATTGCTCGCGACGCTTGCGCAGCAGCGGACCATTATCGTCACGCATCATCCACTCCAGCGGATACAGCTTAAATGCACGCTGGATGACATTATCATCAAGATCGGTCAGTACGCCGCCGACGCCCAAACCGAGATCTTCAATGTAGATAAACCGCGACTCCTGCCCTGCCTGCTGGGCGCAGTCCTGCAAGTACAGCACGGTACTCCTGTCTTCATCGGTGTCCTGACAGCAGCAAAAATAAAACGGCTCCCGACTGTAAAGCTCACTAAAGCGCGAAATCAGGCGTTCCTGAATGGCATTGTACTGATCGGCATCACGCGGAATAATGCCGCTGCGCCGGGCATCCTCTAGCCACAACCACTGGAAATAAGCCGACTCATACAACGAGGTCGGCGTATCGGCGTTGTACTCCAGCAGCTTCACCGGCGCATTGCCACACCAGGCAAAATCCATCCGGCCATACAGCGAAGGATCGCGTGCGCGCCAGCTTTCAGCGATCACATCCCAGTACAACGGCGGGATCGCCAGTTGCGTCAGGATCTCTTCGTCTTTAACCGCGCGATCCACCACCTCAAGGCACATCTGATGCAGTTCCGCAGTCGGTTTTTCGATCTGCTCTTCAATCTGGCGCAGAGTAAAACGGTAAGCCCGACTCTCGTCCCAATAGATTTCATTGTCGATGATATGAAAGTCGAAACCGTTGTCAGCGGCGATTTGGTCCAGATCCCGCCGCACAGGAACGTTGTGTCTCAGCATGATTAGCCTCCCCAATGCCCACGGGCGCTGGAAGAACGACCATAGCCGCCGCGCGAAACGGTCGACGCTTTTCTGGTGGTAAAGCCGCCTGAAGAGTAAGATTCTTTTTTGCCAGAACCGGAGCGCCAGGAGTAATCACCAGAAGTGTTGCGCCAGACGGGGCGGGAAGCAAATGAGGATCCGCCGCTGTTATAGACGAACGGCTCATCGCGATCTTTACGAATAACCCGGCTTAACAAAAATCCAGAAACGACCGGGATCCAACTCTGTTCAACATTGTCGTAGTAGCAATTTTCGTACTTAGACTGACAGTTCTGCTGAGTCATATTCTTCGGAACATCGGCATAAAATGCCGCTTTGGCGTTGTTCCAGCCACGCGCGCAAATGTCGGCATTATTACCGTCATCAATACAATCCTGCACAGTCGAGTAAAACGTTCCGTCGCCGTCGTTATCGACATCGCTACTTTCACTCCATCCTTTGACTATTAAAAAAGCGGCACCGCCCATTAGCGCCAACGTTAAGTATTTTTGTGCGTAGCGATTGCGACGCGGTTCAAAAGGATTATTCGGTCTACCAATGCGACTGATCGCTCCGTGACCAATTTTACTGTTATTTCTTGATTTGCGTTTTCTGGCCATGATCGTCCATTACCATGTCATACAAGCTGCGTTAAAAATACCGCCAGCCAGCGCGGCGGTTCCCATAAACATTCCTGCTGCGGTATTGTGATTAATAATTTTTTCGCTTAATGCGGGCATATAAAGTCTGACACCAGCAAAAACGAGTAACTGAATCACCAGTGCAATCCCGCCCCAGGCGAAATAGTCTGGAATACTCACCGCATTGATTGCCGCACTGGATAAGGGGATCACGTAACCCAACAATGTACCGCTGAACGCCAGTGACGCTGCGGTATTATTGTTTTTGATTAATTGCCATTCATTGTGCGGTGTAATTTTGGAGTAGATAAACAGAAAAATAATCACCATCGCCACGCCAATAAAAAAATAGGCACTAAAGGCAAGAAGTGAATCCAGTATATGCATTGTAAACGTCCTTGTAATTAACCAATAATATGAAGTGATGTCAGCGGGATATCGACACCCAACGCGCGCGAAAATAACCACTCTGGCTCACCGAGATCGTTAAAAAATTCCTCACCATTTAGCAGCAAATATTCGTAAGTATCTTCGGTCACTTGCCGCTGGTAGCCCATGGTAAAATTATGGACTTCCCATTTAGCATGATTTTGATTTTCTACTTTTTCCAGCATGTAGACGGGTTCGATATTTCCCGGTTCTTCGCTGTTAAAAAATCGCTGCCAGCGTTTTTCCTGCCAGTTTAAGGTCATTGCCCCCATCGTTTTGGCGTTGATCGCCTCGCGCCAGTGACTCTCTTTACTGATACCGTAGCTCTCTTCATAGACAAAGAGCTTGATATCATCAATGTCATCAATATCTTCGCCGCCGGTGGTATTGATTTGCAGAAACTCATCGCCTGAAGTGTAGTAGCGGAAAATCTGGCTACCGCCGCCCAGATCGATGTGACTGACAGCGGCTACCGTAAATTCCTCACCCGGCAGCGCAATCAGCAATTCATCTTCCAGCAAACGAAACGCTAACGTGTCGAGCGTAAAGCCACTATTGAGATGAAGTCCCAGCGGACCGCGAGCGATAGCAGGCTTATTATCCTTGCCAAACAGACGCTGGAAAAAACCAGACATATTTTATCCTTAAAATAGTTGCCAGCCTTGCAGTGAGGCTGGCAAAAAAATTACTCGCCCTGTTGGCGTTGCAGTCTTGCTAATACATCCTGGGCGCTACTTTTATTGCTACCGCCAATTCCGGCTTCCGCCAGCTTTTCGTCAAGGTCGCGACCGTCTGCGACTTTCTCCAACTGTGCGGCAGCATCCAGGCGAGCCTGACGTTCGGCCTGACGCGTTTGCAGGCGTTTTAAGGATTCTGCCGCTGTCGAAACGCTGGAAGATGCGCCAACGGTAGAGGTTGTTACAGCCTGTTGTGCACGCTGCATGGCTTCAGTGGCTTTAACGACTTCCATTTGCTGCTCAAACTGAGCGATACGCTGCGCTGTCGCTGTAACTGCTTTTTCCACGCCATCACGGGAGACTTCCAGATTCGACAACACTTGCTCTTCAGCGGTAATGAGATTCTCAAGGCGCGCGATTTCTTCAGCAACTTCGTTAATCAACGACGGATTAACGTTCTTGCTTAACGCTTCCAGCGCACGGGCTTCCAGACTGGCTTTGCGCTCACGTAAATCTTTCAGCTTATCGTGACTTAATTTCACCCGCGCCAGCAGATCAACGCGAGATTTTCCGGCTTTATCGAGTTCAGCTTTAGCGTCACGAATATGCTGTTCCAGCATGCGCACACCCTGGGTTTCTTCAATGGACTCTTCCGCCTGGGAGATAAACGATTTCCCCAGCGTAAATAAACTTTTTAAAATTCCCATAAATACCCGTCCTTGTAATTAGTGTGAATATTCTTCTGTAATTTCAGCCAGATCCAATGCGTTATCTACCAGCGAGGTTATCTCAAGCAGGATATCTTCAAGAGAAGATTTAAGCGATAACGCCCCGAAAACAATGTAATACTCTTCCTGTTGCACGCTGGAGATTCCTACCGATGACAACGGCATCATCTTCTGATTTCTTAATAAGAAGGTATTAAATTTATCTGGATTGCTGATACTACTTACCGGACAAATAAAGGTTTCGATAATCATTTGGCGGGAAGTAAAAAGAATATTGATTTGCAAATCGCCATAATCATTCATTTTAATAATTAATGCGTTCTCGCTATTTGTTACATCAATATTTTGTTCAGGTACAGTTTGCAGCGCCGTCGCCAGCGCCAACGGATTCCATGTCATATATTATTCCATATAGATTAAGTTTAAATATTAATAAAATGAATATTTGCAGTACGTAATTATCTTACCAGCTATAGACAAAAAAAAACCATCCAAATCTGGATGGCTTTTCATAATTCAGAGGAACTAGCTGCGCTGACGAACCGCTTCAAATAAGCAAATTCCGGTTGCAACCGAAACGTTCAGAGAAGAAACACTTCCTGCCATTGGGATGCTGATCAACTCATCGCAATGTTCACGGGTCAGGCGACGCATACCTTCACCTTCCGCGCCCATCACCAGCGCCAGGCGTCCGGTCATTTTGCTCTGATAGAGTGTATGATCCGCCTCACCTGCCGTACCGACGATCCAGATATTCTCTTCCTGCAACATACGCATGGTGCGCGCAAGGTTAGTCACCCGAATCAGTGGAACGCTTTCTGCCGCGCCGCAGGCTACTTTTTTCGCCGTGGCGTTGAGCTGTGCGGAGCGATCTTTCGGCACAATCACCGCGTGAACGCCAGCAGCGTCCGCGCTACGCAGGCACGCGCCGAGGTTGTGCGGATCGGTTACACCGTCGAGGATCAGCAGGAACGGTTGATCGAGCGAAGCGATCAGATCCGGCAGATCGTTTTCCTGATACTGACGTCCTGGCTTCACGCGGGCGATAATGCCCTGATGCACGGCACCGTCGCTTTTCTCGTCGAGATATTGGCGGTTTGCCAACTGGATAACCACGCCCTGAGACTCAAGGGCGTGAATCAGCGGTAACAGACGTTTATCTTCACGGCCTTTTAAAATAAAGACTTCCTGAAAACGTTCAGGGGCGCGCTCCAGCAGGGCCTGCACTGCGTGGATGCCGTAAATCATTTCGCTCATTAATGTACTCGTTGTTTACGTTTTGCCTGATGCACTACGTTTATCCGGTCTACATGATCCCTGCAATATATTGAATTTGCGTGATTATGTAGGCCGGATAAGGCGTTCACGCCGCATCCGGCATGAACAAAGCGCATTTTGTCAGCAATCTAACCCTCTTCTGTTTGAAGAGGGTAATGATCACTCTGCCACTTTTTTCTTCGCCGCACGCTTCGCTTTGGTCGCTGCAGCTATTTTCTGCGTTTTCGCCGATGGCTTTTTCGCTTTTCTCGCGTCTTTCTTCGCTGCTTTCGGCTTCGTTTTTTTCTCACCGCGGAAGGCGCTGTCTGGCTCAAAGTTTACCTTTTTACCGACCTGACGACGCTTGCCGCCTTTTTTACCTGCATCGCCTTTTTTCGCTTTCTCGCGCGCCGTTTTACCGACGTTGCGCGGTGCGCGTTCGCTGGAGATCAGGCTAAAGTCGATTTTGCGCTCGTCCATATTAACCGCTTCGACGCGAACTTCCACGCGATCGCCCAGGCGATAAGTCTGGCCGCTGGATTCACCCATCAGGCGTTGCCCTACCTGGTCAAAGCGATAGTAGTCATTGTCCAGCGAAGAGACATGGACCAGCCCATCAATGAACAAGTCGTCCAGACGGACGAAGAAGCCAAAGCCAGTGACGCTGGAAATTACGCCTTTAAAGACGTTACCTACCTGGTCGAGCATGAAGTCACACTTCAGCCAGTCAGCCACATCGCGCGTTGCTTCGTCGGCACGACGTTCCGCCATCGAACAGTGCTGACCCAGTTGCAGCATCTCTTCCATCGAATAATGGTAGCCACCGGTTTCAGTGGTGTTGCCCTGATGCCCCTGCTCTTTCGCCAACAGATACTTAATGGCGCGGTGCAGCGTCAGGTCAGGATAACGACGAATCGGCGAAGTAAAGTGCGCATAGGACTGCAATGCCAGGCCAAAGTGACCACGGTTTTCCGGATCGTAAATCGCCTGTTTCATCGAGCGCAGCAGCATGGTTTGCAGCATTTCTGCATCAGGACGGTCGGCAACCGACTCCAGCAGCTCCGCGTAGTCGCGCGGTTCCGGCTTGTTACCGCCCGGCAGTTCCAGCCCCAGCTCTGCCAGCACTGAACGGAAAGAGGTAATCGCTTCGGTGCTCGGCTTGTCGTGAATACGGAACAGTGCCGGTTCTTTGGCTTTCTCAACGAAACGCGCCGCCGAGATATTCGCCAGAATCATGCACTCTTCAATTAACTTGTGCGCGTCGTTACGCTGAGTCTGTTCGATACGCTCAATACGGCGTTCAGCGTTGAAAATAAACTTCGCTTCTTCGCTCTCAAATGAGATCCCGCCACGTTCTTCACGGGCTTTATCCAGCACTTTATAGAGGTTATGCAACTCTTCGAGATGCTTAACCAGCGGAGCGTACTGCTCGCGCAGATCCTGATCGCCCTGCAGAATATGCCAGACTTTGGTGTAGGTCAGACGCGCGTGAGAGCTCATCACCGCTTCGTAGAATTTGTAGCCCGTCAGGCGGCCTTTCGACGAAACCGTCATCTCGCACACCATACACAGGCGGTCTACCTGCGGATTGAGCGAGCACAGACCGTTAGAGAGCACTTCCGGCAGCATCGGGATAACCTGCGAAGGGAAGTACACCGACGTACCACGGTTACGCGCTTCTCTGTCCAGCGGCGTTGGCGGACGCACATAGTAGCTGACGTCAGCAATCGCGACCCATAAACGCCAGCCGCCGCCGCGTTTTTTCTCGCAGTAAACTGCATCGTCAAAGTCACGGGCGTCTTCGCCATCAATGGTGACCAGCGGTAAATCGCGCAGATCAACACGGCCCGCTTTTGCTTCTTCCGGCACTTCTTCTTTCAGCCCGGCAACCTGTTGCTCAACAGCCTGCGGCCAGATGTACGGAATTTCATGGGTACGCAGAGCGATATCAACCGCCATGCCGGTGCCCATATTATCGCCAAGGACTTCGACGATTTTACCCACCGCTTTGGTGCGGCGAGTCGGACGCTGAGTCAGTTCGACTACGACCACAAAGCCCATCCGCGCGCCCATGATCTGATCGGGCGGGATTAAGATATCGAAGCTCAGACGGCTATCGTCAGGAACCACAAAGCCGACGCCCGCTTCGGTAAAGTAGCGACCAACAATCTGGCTGGTTTTTGGCACCAGTACGCGGACAATACGCGCTTCACGACGACCTTTACGGTCAGCGCCCAGCGGCTGCGCCAGCACCTGATCGCCATGAATGCAGGTTTTCATCTGCTCGCTGGAGAGATACAAATCATCTTTACGCCCTTCAACCCGCAGAAAGCCGTAGCCATCACGGTGGCCAATAACGGTACCTTTCACCAGGTCGAGGCGTTCCGGCAGCGCATAGCACTGACGACGAGTGAAGACCAGTTGACCATCGCGCTCCATCGCGCGCAGGCGGCGACGCAGGCCTTCAAGCTGCTCTTCGCCTTCAATGTGCAGTTCTACCGCCAGCTCATCACGGCTGGCCGGTTTTTCACGTTTGGTTAAATGTTCGAGGATAAATTCCCGACTAGGGATGGGATTCGCGTATTTTTCAGCTTCGCGTTCCTGGAAAGGATCTTGTGACATCTCGGTTCCTCCGTTGTCATCTCTGATGAAGATTTTCGTCACTCCACCAGCAATAATTTATAAAGCGGTTGATTCTCTTCAACCAAATCGGCAAGCGTGTAGTTATCCAGTTCCGTAAGAAAACTTTGCACGGCCTTAGAAAGCGCCTGTTTCAACCGACAGGCAGGTGTAATGTGGCAAAACTCACTGCTGCAATTCACCAGCGATAAGGGCTCCAGCTCGCGCACCACATCACCAATACGTATCGCACTCGCCGGTTTACCCAGGCGAATGCCGCCATTTTTTCCACGAACAGCAGTCACGTAGCCGGCACGACTAAGTTGATTGATTATTTTGACCATATGATTACGGGAGACGCCGTAGACGTCAGTCACTTCAGAAATACTGGTCATCCGCCCTTCTGGCAATGACGCCATGTAGATCAGCGCACGTAATCCGTAATCAGTGAAACTCGTTAACTGCACATCAACCTCAAAAGGGAAATCGGGAAAAAATACATTTATATTGATGATAAACCAGCCACAAGCTGTGTCGCTAATTTATTTCAGTTCGGGGAAGGAAAAAAGCGAGGATTTAACACTGTGTCGGATAGCGTAATGGCTTAACCGACACAGCAATGTATCACACTGTTAGCCCGGCAGGCAAAATATCTGCCAGGCGTACCAGAATTACGCGTCGAACGGGTCGCGCAGAATCATGGTTTCAGTACGATCCGGACCGGTAGAGATGATATCGATCGGCACACCGGTCAGCTCTTCAATACGTTTGATGTAGTTCAGCGCCGCCTGCGGCAGACCGCTACGATCTTTAACGCCGAAGGTGGATTCAGACCAGCCCGGCATGGTTTCGTAAATCGGCTCTACACCTTTCCAGTCGTCAGCTGCCAGCGGAGTGGTAGTCACTTCACGACCATCCGGCATACGGTAAGCCACGCAGAGTTTAACCTCTTTCAGGCCATCCAGAACGTCCAGTTTAGTCAGGCAGAAGCCAGACAGGGAGTTCAACTGTACCGCACGACGAACGGCAACGGTGTCCAACCAGCCGGTACGACGACGACGACCCGTAGTTGCGCCGAATTCGTTACCCTGCTTGCAGAGGAACTCGCCAGTTTCATCAAACAGTTCAGTCGGGAATGGACCTGCACCCACACGAGTGGAGTAAGCTTTGAGAATACCCAGAACGTAATCAACATAACGCGGGCCCAGGCCGGAACCGGTCGCCACGCCACCAGCAGTGGTGTTGGAAGAAGTTACGTACGGATAAGTACCGTGGTCGATATCCAGCAGCGTACCCTGCGCACCTTCGAACATGACGAAATCGCCACGCTGACGCGCCTGGTCGAGCAGGTCAGAAACGTCAACCACCATAGAAGTCAGGATGTCGGCAACAGCCATCGTATCATCCAGAACTTTCTGGTAATCAACCGCTTCAGCTTTGTAGTAGTTAACCAACTGGAAGTTGTGATATTCCATCACTTCTTTCAGTTTTTCAGCGAAGGTTTCTTTGTCGAAAAGGTCGCCAACACGCAGACCGCGACGTGCCACTTTATCTTCATAAGCAGGCCCGATACCACGACCGGTGGTGCCGATCGCTTTCGCGCCACGCGCTTTCTCACGCGCGTTATCCAGCGCAACGTGATAATCAAGGATCAGCGGACATGCTTCAGACAGCAGCAGACGCTCACGAACGGGGATGCCACGGTCTTCCAGTTCTTTCATCTCTTTCATCAGCGCGGCCGGAGACAGCACAACACCGTTACCGATGATGCTGGTTACATTCTCGCGGAGAATACCTGATGGAATAAGATGGAGAACGGTTTTTTCACCGTTGATTACGAGAGTATGGCCTGCGTTGTGACCGCCCTGGTAGCGTACAACATATTTAGCCCGTTCAGTCAGAAGATCGACGATCTTACCTTTACCTTCGTCACCCCATTGGGTGCCCAGTACGACGACGTTGTTACCCATTTTTCAAAATCACCGTTTGCTTAAAAATGGATTCTACCATCGCTTTTTCAGAGTTACAGCACTTTTTGCACTCAAAAATGACCTCGATCAGTCTGTTTTTTGTTCAGCCAATCGTTTTCCTCAACATGTAGTAGACCACAACGCCCGCAACCACAAGTCCACCGCCAAAACGACGTAAAATATTATCGGGCAAATTGGTCATCGCAGAGATCATCTTCTTCCATGCCTTCGGGTAAAGCATCGGCCCTAAACCTTCCAGTACCAAAACCAGGGCAAGCGCCAGCCAGATTGTCGAATTCATTCATTATCCTTATAGAAAAAGAAAACCACCGACATCCCAGAGGATGCGGTGGCTTTATTGACCTGTACCGCAGTCGTTATATTAACGCGTTGCGGAAGTCGGCGTCTTCATGTAGCGGAAGAAATCGCTATCCGGGCTCATGACCATCACGTCCTGATTGCCAGAGAAGCTGTTCTCATAAGCACGCAGGCTACGGATGAATGCGTAGAAGTCCGGATCTTTACTGAATGCATCAGCAAACAGTTTGGCTGCTTCGGCATCGCCTTCACCACGCATGATACGGCCCTGACGCTCAGCTTCTGCCAGCGTTCTGGTCACTTCATAGTCGGCAGTCGCGCGCAGTTTTTCCGCTTCTTCCTGACCTTGTGAACGGTGACGACGCGCTACCGCTTCACGCTCGGCGCGCATACGGTTGTAGATCGCTTCAGACACTTCGGTCGGCAGGTTGATCTGCTTGATACGCACATCGACAACTTCAATACCCAGCGCCGCCATACTGTTCGGGTTGATGACCGGAACTTTGCCCTTCGTCTCAGCCGTTACGCGCTCTGCCGCTTCGGCAATGGCGTTATCTGCCGCCGGGGTAGTAACTTCATCTTCTGTACCCGCAGAACCGGAGTTCAGCGCGTCACGTACTTCGAGGGTCAGACGACCACGGGAATCAGTGACGATATCTTTCACGTCCAGGCGACCAATTTCAGAACGCAGACGGTCAGAGAACTTACGTTTCAACAGCACTTCCGCTTGCGAAATGTCGCCACCACCCGTTGCCAGGTAGTAACGGCTGAAATCGCTGATGCGCCATTTGATGTAAGAGTCGACGATCAGGTCTTTCTTCTCTTTGGTCACAAAGCGGTCGGCCTGGTTGTCCATGGTCTGAATACGTGCGTCGAGCATTTTCACCGTTTCAATGAACGGTATCTTGAAATGCAGACCCGGCTCATAAACCAGAGGTTTGTTGTCATCGTCACGCAGTACCTTACCAAAACGCAGCGTAATACCGCGCTCACCTTCTTTGACGACAAAGACAGACATGTAAAGCACTACCAGCACGATGATGATAATCGCGATAACTGACTTACGCATCGTTATTCCCCCTGACGCTGGTAGTCGTTACGCTGCGCATTGGCGCGGCGTTGGTCCATAATATCGCCCTGACTGGTGGACGACGTGTTGCTTGCTCCACTGGTTGTGGAGGAAGAGGCTGGCGGCAGACGCAGCAGATTGCTGGCACCGTTATCGCTCTTCGCCGCAGGGGCGTTACCACCTTTCAGCATCTGGTCTAACGGCAGAACCATCAGGTTGCCACCTTTGTCGTTAACCAGCACTTTGCGGGTGTTGCCCAACACTTTTTCCATCGTCTCGATATACAGACGCTCGCGAGTAATTTCCGGCGCGGCTTTATATTCCGGCAGAAGTTTAGCAAAGCGCGCCACTTCACCCTGAGCTTCCAGGATGGTCTGGGCCTTGTACGCACGCGCCTCTTCGAGGATACGTTGCGCCTGACCGTTCGCACGCGGCTGAACTTCGTTGGTATACGCTTCTGCTTCACGAATGTATTGCTGTTCGTTTTCACGCGCGGCAATCGCATCGTCAAACGCCGCTTTTACTTCTTCCGGCGGACGAGCTGCCTGGAAGTTGACGTCCAGCAGCGTGATACCCATGTCATACGGGCGGATAGTTTCTTCCAGTTCGCGCTGAGTATCGCTACGAATCACGGTACGACCTTCCGTCAGAATGCGGTCCATGGTGTATTTACCGATAACTCCACGCAGGGCGCTGTCGGTAGCCTGACGCAGGCTGTCATCCGGGCTGGTCACGCTATACAGATATTTTTCCGGATTGGTGACGCGATACTGCACGTTCATCTCAACGCGCACTACGTTCTCGTCCGACGTCAGCATCACACCAGAAGCGGCCAGTTCACGCACGGCTTCCACGTTCACCGGTTTGACTTCGTCGATAAACGTCGGTTTCCAGTTCAGACCCGGCTCAACCAGATGGCTGAATTTACCAAAGCGTGTTACCACGCCGCGTTCGGCTTCTTTAATGGTATAGAAACCACTGGCCGCCCAGATAATGACAATCGCTGCCGCTGCGATGGTAACGACACGACCGCCAAGCTGCGGGCGCGGGCCTTGCGATGAACTGCCACCGCCAGATCCGGTGCCTTTACCGCCGCCCAGACCACCGAGCTTTTTGCTCAGTTTGCGGAAGATATCATCTAAATCAGGTGGCCCTTGATCGCGACCGCCTTTGTTTCCATTTCCCTCAGAGTTGCCGCCAGGTTTGCTGCTTCCCCACGGGTCGCGGTCTTGTCCGTTATTACCGGGCTGATTCCACGCCATGTTTGTGCTCCATATTTGTTATGCGGTGATCCCTGTTGTCTTTCGACGCCAGAGGATATGACTCCACGCTTCAGACGCTACGCCGTTAGATCAGGTAATCGATCAACGCCGGTTCTTGTTTACAGAGGCGACGCCAGTCAACGATCGGCATACGAACTTGCAGACTTACGCTGCCGTCCTCCTCCATCCACTCTTTTTCTATTGCCTGAAGCTGATAAAAACGACTTCTCAGACGCCCTTCCTGCGGTGGCAGACGCAATGTATGCTGCGCCACCTCGCCGGAAAGCCGCTCCGTCAAAGCCTGAAAAAGCTGTGGTATCCCCGCTCCGGTCTGTGCGGAAAGCCAGACACGGATCGGTTTGTTCTCTTCGTCCCGATCAATACGCGGTTCGAAATCTTCCAGCATATCGATCTTGTTCATCACCAGCAGGGTTGGGATCTCGTGAGCGTCGATCTCTTCAAGAACCGTATTCACCGCTTCGATGTTTTCTTGTACACGCACATCCGCCGCATCAATGACGTGCAGCAGTAATGTGGCTTGCCGCGTCTCTTGTAACGTGGCTTTAAATGCTGCCACCAGATCGTG
Organism: Shigella dysenteriae; assembly: GCF_022354085.1. Classification (NCBI taxonomy): domain Bacteria; kingdom Pseudomonadati; phylum Pseudomonadota; class Gammaproteobacteria; order Enterobacterales; family Enterobacteriaceae; genus Shigella; species Shigella dysenteriae. The sequence goes on along the minus strand of NZ_CP055055.1, from coordinate 369,302 downwards.
CGGCAGGTGGCGAATAAACCCTACGGTATCTGCAAGTACGGTTTCACCGACATCTGCAACGTCAATACGCCGCAACGTCGGGTCGAGGGTGGCAAACAACTGGTCTGCCGCGTAGACCCGCGCTTCGGTGATGCGATTGAAAAGGGTAGATTTACCGGCGTTGGTATATCCCACCAGCGAAACAGTAGGAACGTCGGCTTTGATACGCGATTGCCGCCCCTGCTCACGCTGCTTTTCAACTCTTTCCAGGCGCGACTGTATCTGCACGATGCGATTACGCAACAAACGACGGTCGGTTTCGAGCTGGGTTTCACCCGGACCACGCAAACCAATCCCGCCTTTCTGTCTTTCAAGATGGGTCCAGCCACGCACCAGGCGTGTAGCCAGATGGCGCAGCTGCGCCAGCTCAACCTGCAACTTACCCTCATGGGTACGCGCACGTTGGGCGAAAATATCTAAAATAAGGCCGGTGCGGTCGATAACACGACACTCGCACAAACGCTCCAGGTTACGCTCTTGCGCCGGGCTCAGGGCATGGTCAAAAAGTACGACCGAAGCACCCGTCGCTTTGACAGCTTCCGCAATTTCAACTGCTTTACCTTCACCTACAAAATACTTTGGGTGCGGCGCTTTACGGCTACCGGTAATCACCTGCAATGCTTCGACACCGGCGGAAGAGACCAGAGATTCAAACTCCTGGAGGTCTTCCATATCTTTGTCTTGCGTAAAATAGATGTGTACCAGTACCGCCTGCTCACCAGCATCATAACGGTCAAACAAGCGTATAACCCTCTAAATAGATCAGCGGGGAACGCAGGATCGCTGGCTCCCCGTGTAAAAAAAACAGCCCGAAACCTTATTCGGTTTCTTCGCTGTCCTGTTGCGCGGAAGTATTCTGCGCGCTGCTACCATGATGGTAGTTACTGCTGGTACCGCCACCGGCGTTGTTACTGTGATGAGAAACCGGGCGAGACGGGACAACAGTAGAAATCGCGTGCTTGTAAACCATCTGGCTGACCGTGTTTTTCAACAGGATCACGAACTGATCAAAAGACTCGATTTGCCCTTGCAGCTTAATACCATTCACCAAATAAATAGAAACTGGAACACGTTCCCGACGCAGTGCGTTCAGGAACGGATCTTGTAAAGATTGCCCCTTAGCCATTCTCTCTTTTCCTTATATGCTTATTTGTACTTTGAACCTTTCGATTCTGAAAAAATTGCGCACGATACGTCTCAATTGTACACATTCAGCCTGCGATAGCACCAACAACCTGTAATACTTCGTCACGCGCCTGTTCTGGTTTTTCACTATCAAGCCAGTGAACCCCTTCCCAACCACGCAGCCAGGTTATCTGCCGCTTCGCCAACTGTCTCGTGGCGCAAACACCTCGATAAACCATTTCATCGTATGAGATTTCGCCTTCAAGGTAAGACCACATCTGGCGATAACCCACGCAACGAATGGAAGGCAAGTCCGTATGCAAATCTCCTCGGGCAAAAAGCGCCCGGACTTCTGCTTCAAAACCTGAAGCCAACATCTGATGAAAACGCTGCTCAATTCGTTGATGGAGCAGTTCACGGCTCGCCGGGGCGATGGCGAACTGATGCACCTGATACGGTAGAGCGTCTCCTGACGTTTGCGTCAGTTCCGTTAAAGTTTTACCCGAAATGAAAAAAACTTCCAGTGCCCGGGAAAGCCTTTGTGGATCATTTGGATGAATCCTTGCTGCCGCAACCGGATCGATCTCCTGAAGTTGACGATGCAATGACTCCCAACCTTGCTCTGCCGCCTGTTGCTCAATTCTGGCCCGTACTTCCGGGTCTGCCGACGGTAGCGGCGACAACCCTTCCAGCAATGCCTTGAAATACAACATCGTACCGCCCACTAACAGTGGGATCCGCCCCGCCGCGGTGATATCGGCCATTTCCGCCAGCGCATCGCGGCGAAAATCAGCAGCCGAGTAAGCCTGCGACGGATCGCGAATATCCAGCAATCGGTGCGGCGCGGCGAGTAACTCTTCAGCGTTCGGCTTCGCCGTCCCGATATCCATCCCTTTGTAAATAAGGGCAGAATCAACGCTTATCAACTCTACTGGTAAAATTTTACGCAGTTCAATGGCTAACGCCGTTTTACCGGAGGCCGTCGGCCCCATCAAAAAAATCGCCTTAGGCAGGCTCGCCTTACTGATATCACTCATCTTTCAGGGCTTTTATCGCCGGATGTAAATCAACAGATTGTAACAGACCACCCGGCGGCGTTTTCACAAGTTGCGGACATAACCGTTCCACGTCCGCCAGCAGGGTTATGGCCTGTGCCATTGACCACTGCGCATGTTCGCTCATCAGATTTCGTGCAATCCACTGCGCAATATTGCCAGGTTCGAATACGGACTGCTTCGCCAGGTAGCCTATCAGTTCAGGAATCAAGATTTGTAAATTTTGTTGGCGTAAGGGTAAAGGCACGGCCCTGATGGTCACATGCTGCGCATCGGACTGAAATTCAATACCCAATTCCGCCAGGGCAGACTGCGCTTTTTCTAATGCCGATTTTTCTTCGCCAGAAACTTTTAGCCGCAACGGAATCAGCAACGGCTGGGCGCAAACGGGCGCTTCACCCGGCGTCAATTGTGCCTGACGCAGCCAACGTTCTGCCACTGGCAAGGCTAAAAGTGAAATGTTGCCGTCGCGCTCCAGCAACGCACAGTCGGAATGGACGATAGTCAGTACCCGACCAAAACTCTGACTGTTCGCCGCAAGTGCAGGTTCCTGCGGTTCCGGCGCTTTTGGTTTTTGCATCGGCGCGGGCGTTTGCAAAAGCTGGCGATACACTTCACCTTGCTGTTTCTGGTAACCTGGCTGCGCATTCGGCCAGGGGGCAGCCGGACGACTGCCTGAGGCGGGCGCAGGAGAGTAGCGCGGAGCTACCGGCTCACGAGCTGCCGGTTCTGCAAAGTGATTGCGCCCCGCCGCCACGCGGTTTTCCGGAATGGGACGCGGTGCAGGTTGGGGTTCATCGTCCAGCGGTAGCGGCGTTTCCAGTTGCTGTTGTAGCACGCTCAGCACGCCCTGATAGATAAAATCATGCACCAGACGCGACTGATGGAAACGCACTTCGTGTTTGGCGGGGTGTACGTTGACGTCCACCTGATGCGGGTCGATCTCCAGATACAACACAAACGCCGGTTGTTGATCGGCCCCCAGTTTGTCTTCGCAGGCCTGGCGGATCGCGTGATTGATCAGGCGATCGCGCATCATGCGACCATTCACGTAGCAATACTGAATTTCCGCCAGTGCGGGCGTGGTGTGATTTGGATCGGCCACCCAGCCGCGCAGGGTGAGATCGCCGTGTTGCCATTCAATCGCCAGCGCTTGTTCGAGAAAAGCGGTGCCACAAATCGCGCCTAAGCGCCGTTCTTTTTGCCCGCCTTCCGGCACTGCGCGGTACTGACGCACAATTTTACCGTTATGCGACAGGTTGATCGTGACGTCGAAACGCGCCAGCGCAATGCGGCGGATGATTTCATCGATATGGTTAAATTCGGTTTTCTCGGTGCGCAGGAATTTGCGCCGCGCCGGGGTGTTGTAGAACAGATCCAGCACCTCCAGCGTCGTTCCCACCGGATGCGCCGCCGGTTTAACCGTCACGTCCATATCGCGCCCTTCGGCATAGGCCTGCCAGGCTTCCTGCTGTTCTGCGGTGCGTGAAGTGAGCGTCAGGCGGGAAACCGAACTGATACTCGCCAGCGCCTCACCGCGAAAGCCCAGGCTGATAATGGCTTCGAGATCGTCCAGAGAGGCGATTTTACTGGTGGCATGACGAGCCAGCGCCAGCGCCAGCTCATCTTTTTTGATACCGCAGCCGTTATCACGAATGCGGATAAGTTTCGCCCCACCGCGTTCGATATCAATATCGATACGCGTCGCACCTGCATCGAGGCTGTTTTCCACCAGTTCTTTGACTACCGACGCAGGTCGCTCGACCACCTCACCTGCGGCAATCTGGTTCGCCAGTTGTGGCGGTAAGACCTGAATTGGCATCAATCGTCCTTAGTTTGGCAGCGAACGATCTGGCGTCGTCACCGTACTGGCAGTTTGTGCCGTTGCCCCCTGCGGCGCAGATTGCATCGGATGCGCAAGGAAATAATTGCGCAGGCCTTTATAAATGGCTTCTGCCAGCTGTTGTTGGTAATCGTCGCTCGCCAGCAAACGTTCTTCGCTGTTGTTGCTGATAAAACCGGTTTCGACCAGTACTGATGGGATATCCGGCGAACGCAGAACGCCAAGGCTGGCATGTTCTGGTCGACGTTTATGAATTTCGCCAATGCGTTGCAACTGACTGATCATACTGGTCGCTACATCATACCCTACCCGCTGGGAATGACCGAACTGTAAATCCAGCACCGCCTGGCTTAAATAGGGGTCAGACTGACTGTTCGCCAGCACATCGCCCGCGCCGCCCAGCAGCTCCGACTGTTTCTCATGCTGTTCCAGCCAGCTTGCCATCTCGCTGTTTGCACGACGGTTTGAGAGCACCCATACGGAAGCGCCAGTCGCACTGCGGTTCGGTGCGGCATCAGCGTGAATCGACACGAGGAAATTGGCGTTTTGCTTACGTGCCACATCGCTGCGCCCCATCACCGAGATAAAGTAATCCCCGTCACGGGTTAAAACGCCTTTAAACATCGGATCGTCATTGAGCAAGGTACGTAATTTACGCGCGATGGCGATGGTGACATTTTTCTCCCGCGTACCACCGGGGCCGATAGCGCCAGGGTCCTGACCGCCGTGTCCGGCATCAATAGCGATGATAATTTTATCGCCAGTGTTAGCCGTCGCGCGGGCTGCCGGACGCGTTACCGTATTACTGCTGATAACACCCGTAGTGCGGTTACTTTCCGTTTTAAACGGATTGCGCGCCGGTTCGCTGACGCGCGGTGCGACAACCGCAGGCGTTTCAACGCGTTTCGCAACCACGGGCGGCGGAGGAGGCGGTGGCGGCGCATCGGCGTTAATCGTAAAGACGACAGTGTAATTGCTGCCATTCTGCCGCTTCACCGCTTCGGTTTTACCATTTTCGGTAAGATCGACCACCAGCCGTAGCGTTTGTGCATCTTTAGGCGTTCCAGAGCGAATCGCCTTCACCAGATTATTGCCGCTGAACAACAATGGCAGTCCCTGAATCACGCCCGTTTGTTTGATATCGAGCGCCACGGTGCGTTTGCTTTGATGGCTAAACGCATAATCAGGATCGCCAATAAAACTCAACGTTATCCGCGCCTGTTGGTTGCCGTTAGAAACCTGAATATCAGAGAGCGTCGCGGCACCCACCTGCGCGCACAGCAGCAGCAACGTCGCTACCAACCAATTTCTGATGCGATACATCATCCCGCCACCTTTCAAAGGTTAACCGGCTAAACGCGCCAGCAACAATTCACCCGCAGAGGAAACCGCACTCACGCGCGCCTCACGGCCTTGTGCCTGATAATCAATGTGTATTTCGACATCCGGGTCAGGAAGAACACCTGTACCTTGTTGTGGCCACTCCACCAGGCAGATGGCATCGTTGGCAAAATAATCGCGGATCCCCATAAACTCCAGCTCCTCGGGATCGGCAAGGCGGTACAAATCAAAGTGATAAACCATTAAGTTGTCGAGCGTATAGGGTTCGACCAGCGTATAAGTGGGGCTTTTGACATTACCCTGATGGCCCAAAGCCTGTAAAAAGCCCCGGCTAAAGGTGGTTTTACCTGCGCCTAAATCGCCATACAGATAGATTACGGTTGCGCCATCGCAGGCTTTCGCTACCCGCTCGCCCAGGTCTAATGTTGCCTGCTCATCAGGGAGCGGAATTACTCGATTCATCATGGTTTTTATCAGTCACTTCCGGGTTAACAATACGCTGTAGCGTGGAAAAGAGATCGGTTGCCAGCATCCCGCGCGTTCCAAAACGCGCCGCCAGTACGTCAGCTGCCTCACCGTGCGCGACACAGCCCGCACAGGCGGCATCATACGGCGATAGTTTTTGCCCAAGCAATGCGCCAATAATACCAGAGAGCACATCGCCCATGCCGCCGCTCGCCATGCCTGCATTTCCGGCATCAATAATGCCTAAAGCGTCAGGATGGGCGGCGACCACGGTTCCGGCACCTTTCAGCACCGCTACGCCGCCATAACGTTGTACCAGACGTTGGGCGCAATGTAAGCGGTCACTTTCAATTTCAGCGACGGAACAGCCTAACAACCGTGCGGCCTCGCCAGGATGCGGCGTGATCACGCGATTGTGACGCTTATCGGGATTGATTGCCAGCAGGTTCAATGCATCGGCATCCCACAACATCGGTTTGCGAAAATTCTCAACTTTTTGCAGGGCTTTTTTCCCCCACTCTTGCTGGCCCAGACCGGGACCAATCACCACCACATCGGCCCATTCCAGGCTTTCGGTAAGAGAGTCCATAGTCAGTTCATGCACCATCAATTCTGGTCGTGCAGTCAGCAGCGGCGCAATGTTTTCACTGCGGGTCAGAACTCGGACTAAACCAGCACCAGCACGCAGCGCCGCTTCCCCCGTCATACGAATAGCCCCCGCCGTGCCGTGATCGCCACCGATAATCACCAGCCGCCCGTGATCGCCTTTATGCGAAGTCGGGCGACGCGGTTTCAGCCAGTGAGAAAGTTGTTCTGCCGAAAACCGCTGAATTTTCGTCTCCTGACCTGCCAGCCAGCTATCCAGCCCCAGTGAGTCAAAATGCAGTTGTCCTGTAACATCCCGCGCTTTTCCAGTGAGCAAGCCTGGTTTCAGCGCAATAAAAGTGATGGTGTGATCGGCGTTGATCACTGCGCCTGGCGTAGCGCCGGTTTCAGCCAGCAGGCCGGAAGGGATATCAACCGCCACAATCGGCGCAGAATGGGAATTAGCGTGGTCGATTAACTGGCTAATGGATTCGCGGGGCGCTTGCTGCAAGCCGGTACCGAGCAGCGCATCAACGATCAGATCTACCGATTCGGGCCAGACAATATTCGAAGCATGGATCTCGCCACCCGCGTTTAACCATGCTTCGCGTGCCAGCGCGGCCTCTTCCGGCAACGGTTTGTCGCTATCCTGGGCCAACAACGTGACCTCAATGCCGAGCGCTTTGGCCAGTCGCGCGACCACGTAGCCATCGCCGCCGTTATTACCATGACCGCACAGCACCAGCCAGTGGCGGGCGTCAGGATACGCCGAACGACACACCTGGAATGCGGCCTCGCCAGCGCGAAGCATCAGCTCATAGAGTGTGAGCCCCAGCACATCTGCCGCCTCGCGTTCTCCGCGGCGGATATCGTCGGCGTACCAGACGGTGTGTGGTATACTTACGGGGTTTTTCTTCATTGTATGGTCCGTCATGTCAGAGCCCCTCGATCTCAATCAGTTAGCGCAAAAAATTAAACAGTGGGGGCTGGAACTGGGCTTTCAGCAGGTAGGTATTACCGATACCGATCTCAGCGAGTCCGAGCCCAAACTGCAAGCATGGCTGGACAAACAATACCACGGCGAAATGGACTGGATGGCACGTCACGGTATGTTGCGCGCCCGCCCTCACGAATTATTGCCCGGTACGCTGCGCGTGATCAGCGTGCGGATGAATTACCTTCCTGCTAACGCCGCATTTGCCAGCACGCTGAAAAACCCCAAACTCGGCTATGTTAGCCGTTATGCGCTGGGCCGTGACTATCACAAACTTCTGCGCAACCGACTCAAAAAGCTGGGCGAGATGATTCAGCAACATTGTGTTTCGCTGAATTTTAGACCGTTTGTCGATTCTGCGCCTATTCTCGAGCGCCCGTTAGCTGAAAAAGCTGGGCTCGGCTGGACAGGTAAGCACTCACTTATCCTCAATCGCGAGGCCGGTTCGTTCTTCTTTTTAGGCGAATTGCTGGTCGATATTCCTCTGCCCGTGGATCAACCAGTCGAGGAAGGATGTGGTAAATGCGTGGCCTGTATGACGATTTGCCCGACCGGTGCCATCGTCGAGCCATATACCGTCGATGCTCGCCGCTGTATCTCTTATCTCACCATCGAACTGGAAGGGGCGATCCCGGAAGAGTTGCGACCGTTAATGGGAAACCGTATTTACGGTTGCGATGACTGCCAGCTTATCTGCCCGTGGAATCGCTATTCACAACTCACTACAGAAGACGATTTCAGCCCGCGTAAGCCGCTACACGCACCGGAACTCATTGAGTTATTCGCCTGGAGCGAAGAGAAGTTTTTAAAAGTCACGGAAGGTTCGGCGATTCGCCGTATAGGTCACCTGCGTTGGCTGCGTAATATTGCTGTAGCCTTAGGCAATGCGCCCTGGGATGAAACGATTCTGGCGGCGCTGGAAAGTCGTAAAGGTGAGCACCCACTTCTTGATGAGCACATAGCGTGGGCGATTGCGCAGCAAATCGAGAGACGAAATGCGTGCATAGTCGAAGTGCAATTGCCGAAAAAACAGCGTCTGGTTCGGGTGATTGAAAAAGGGTTACCGCGTGACGCCTGATTCATCCACAGCTTGTGAATAAAAATAAAAACGCATTGCAATTCAAGACGAATAAAATCGTCAAGTGATCGACTCGACAAAACGAGATCTTAATTTTTAACTTATCTATCAAAAGGTTAAAAAAATACTATTCACCGTGCGAAGTTTCTTTGAAATTAAGATTACGGCCTGAGGCTGTGGATAACTCTGTTTACAAGAGTTTGTCAGAGACAACAAAAACCAGCAATAACGCATCGCGTCGCTGTGGATATTTTATTGAGAGAAGAATTTGGAGCGGGAAACGAGACTCGAACTCGCGACCCCGACCTTGGCAAGGTCGTGCTCTACCAACTGAGCTATTCCCGCTTGGGTGGTCTGTGCTTTGCAGCACTTTCAAATTTTGGAGCGGGAAACGAGACTCGAACTCGCGACCCCGACCTTGGCAAGGTCGTGCTCTACCAACTGAGCTATTCCCGCTTGGGTGGTCTGTGCTTTGCAGCACTTTTCAAATTTTGGAGCGGGAAACGAGACTCGAACTCGCGACCCCGACCTTGGCAAGGTCGTGCTCTACCAACTGAGCTATTCCCGCGTACTACTTAATTTTGCTTTCGTAATTTTCGCATTTCTGCGTCGTTACGGGAGGCGCATTATACGAGAAATCTTTCCCTCTGCAACCCCCCTAAAAAATTTTTTTTGAGTTTTTATCTCAAGTGCTGAAATTATCAGCAAGGCGTTCAATTTAGCGTCAAAATCACGCCGCCGCAAGTGGATTCCGACGCTTACGTGACCAGGAAAAATTTTACAGCTTGATAAAATGCTCGCGGTAGTAAGCCAGCTCCGCCACCGATTCACGGATATCATCCATCGCCTGATGCGTCCCCTGCTTGGTAAAACCATCCAGAATTTCCGGCTTCCAGCGGCGCGCCAGCTCTTTCAGGGTGCTGACATCGAGATAACGGTAGTGGAAGTAGGCTTCCAGCTCCGGCATGTATTTAAACAGGAAGCGACGGTCCTGACCGATGCTGTTACCGCAAATCGGCGATTTACCCGCAGGCACCCACTGTTTTAAAAATTCGAGCGTTGCCAGTTCAGCTTCACGATCGCCCATCGTGCTCGCTTTCACGCGCTCCACCAGCCCGCTGGCGGTATGGGTGCGCACGTTCCAGTCATCCATCAGCGCCAGCTGTTCATCGGACTGATGTACTGCAATGGTCGGCCCTTCTGCCAGAATATTCAGGTTGGCATCGGTCACCAGCGTGGCAATCTCAATAATGCGATCGCGCTCGGGATCCAGACCGGTCATCTCAAGATCGATCCAAATCAGGTTGTTTTCATTGGCACTCATGCTATTTTCCACCCATTCACAGTGACTATATTGATCCACAATTGCGTGTATCATAGATGTTTTGCCCATCAGGGGCGACCAGGAGTCTGTACGATTGAGTAAAAATAAACTCTCCAAAGGCCAGCAGCGCCGCGTGAACGCCAATCACCAGCGTCGTCTTAAAACGTCTAAGGAGAAGCCCGACTACGACGACAATCTGTTTGGCGAGCCTGATGAAGGTATCGTCATCAGCCGCTTTGGTATGCACGCTGATGTGGAATCCGCCGATGGCGACGTTCACCGCTGCAATATTCGCCGTACCATCCGTTCGCTGGTGACCGGCGACCGCGTAGTCTGGCGTCCGGGTAAACCGGCGGCGGAAGGCGTAAATGTCAAAGGGATCGTGGAAGCGGTGCATGAGCGCACCTCAGTGTTGACGCGTCCGGATTTCTACGACGGCGTGAAACCTATTGCCGCCAACATCGACCAGATTGTCATTGTCTCCGCCATTTTGCCGGAGCTGTCGCTCAATATTATCGACCGTTATCTGGTGGCCTGCGAAACCTTGCAGATTGAGCCGATTATTGTGCTCAACAAGATAGACCTGCTGGACGACGAAGGTATGGAGTTCGTCAACGAGCAGATGGATATCTACCGCAATATCGGTTATCGCGTATTGATGGTTTCCAGCCATACTCAGGATGGGCTAAAACCGCTGGAAGGGGCGTTGACCGGGCGCATCAGCATTTTTGCCGGGCAGTCTGGCGTTGGTAAATCCAGCCTGCTGAACGCGTTGCTGGGGCTGCAAAAAGAGATCCTGACCAACGATGTCTCTGACAACTCGGGGCTCGGTCAGCACACCACGACCGCCGCTCGGCTGTATCACTTCCCGCACGGCGGTGATGTGATTGATTCCCCTGGTGTGCGTGAGTTCGGCCTCTGGCACCTGGATCCGGAACAAATCACTCAGGGTTTTGTCGAATTCCATGACTACTTAGGTCTGTGTAAATATCGCGATTGCAAACACGATACCGATCCGGGCTGCGCTATCCGGGAAGCGGTTGAGGAAGGAAAAATCGCGGAAACCCGTTTCGAAAACTATCACCGTATTCTGGAAAGCATGGCGCAGGTAAAAACGCGTAAAAACTTTTCTGATACGGATGACTGACAATTAAGCTAACCGTCGTTAGAATCGTCCCCTTTTTTTCAGGATCCGGCATGTAGGCCGGATCAGGAACGACAAAACAATGGCCTGGAGGCTACTTTGTTAAATTCATTTAAACTTTCGCTACAGTACATTCTGCCGAAACTATGGCTTACTCGCCTGGCGGGTTGGGGCGCAAGCAAGCGGGCAGGATGGCTGACAAAACTGGTTATCGATCTGTTCGTTAAATACTACAAGGTCGACATGAAAGAGGCGCAAAAGCCGGACACCGCCAGCTACCGCACCTTTAACGAATTCTTTGTCCGTCCGCTGCGTGACGAAGTACGCCCAATCGATACCGATCCGAATGTCCTGGTTATGCCTGCCGATGGCGTTATCAGCCAGTTGGGTAAAATCGAAGAAGATAAAATCCTGCAAGCCAAAGGCCACAACTATAGCCTCGAAGCCCTGCTGGCAGGTAACTACCTGATGGCGGACCTGTTCCGCAACGGTACGTTTGTGACCACTTACCTCTCCCCGCGTGACTACCACCGCGTACACATGCCGTGCAACGGTATTCTTCGTGAGATGATCTACGTGCCGGGCGATCTCTTCTCCGTTAACCATCTCACGGCTCAGAACGTGCCGAATCTGTTTGCCCGTAACGAACGCGTGATCTGCCTGTTCGATACCGAATTTGGCCCAATGGCGCAGATTCTGGTCGGGGCGACGATTGTAGGCAGCATTGAGACTGTCTGGGCGGGCACCATTACGCCGCCGCGCGAAGGCATCATCAAGCGCTGGACCTGGCCTGCCGGGGAAAACGACGGTTCTGTGGCACTGCTGAAAGGCCAGGAAATGGGTCGCTTTAAACTCGGTTCCACCGTTATCAACCTGTTTGCACCGGGTAAAGTGAATCTGGTTGAGCAACTGGAAAACCTGTCTGTCACGAAAATTGGCCAGCCGCTGGCAGTATCTACCGAAACCTTTGTTACGCCAGACGCTGAACCCGCCCCGCTTCCTGCTGAAGAGATCGAAGCAGAACACGACGCCAGCCCATTGGTTGACGATAAAAAAGACCAGGTCTAATCCATCAAAGGAAACACTGACGTGCGCCTGATTATCACTTTTCTGATGGCCTGGTGCCTCAGTTGGGGGGCGTACGCCGCGACGGCCCCCGATAGCAAACAAATCACCCAGGAACTGGAGCAGGCAAAAGCGGCGAAACCCGCGCAGCCGGAAGTCGTAGAGGCGCTCCAGTCTGCCTTAAATGCGCTTGAGGAACGAAAAGGTTCCCTTGAGCGCATCAAGCAATATCAAGAAGTTATTGATAATTATCCGAAACTCTCCGCGACTCTTCGCGCGCAGTTAAACAACATGCGTGACGAGCCGCGCAGCGTGTCGCCGGGGATGTCTACCGACGCGCTGAATCAGGAAATTCTCCAGGTCAGCAGTCAGTTGCTGGATAAAAGCCGTCAGGCCCAGCAAGAGCAGGAGCGCGCCCGCGAGATTGCCGATTCGCTGAATCAACTGCCGCAACAGCAAACCGACGCCCGCCGTCAGTTAAACGAGATCGAGCGCCGCCTGGGAACGCTTACCGGCAATACTCCGCTCAATCAGGCACAAAATTTCGCGTTGCAGTCTGACTCCGCACGTCTTAAGGCGCTCGTTGATGAACTGGAGCTGGCGCAGCTGTCTGCCAATAACCGCCAGGAATTAGCGCGCTTGCGCTCAGAGCTGGCGGAAAAAGAGAGCCAGCAACTGGATGCGTATTTGCAGGCCTTGCGTAATCAATTGAACAGCCAACGCCAGCTTGAGGCAGAGCGGGCGCTGGAAAGTACCGAATTACTAGCAGAAAACAGTGCCGATTTGCCGAAAGATATCGTCGCGCAATTCAAAATTAACCGCGAACTATCGGCGGCTTTGAATCAACAGGCGCAGCGGATGGATCTCGTTGCCTCGCAACAGCGTCAGGCTGCCAGCCAGACGTTACAGGTCCGGCAGGCGTTGAATACGCTGCGTGAACAGTCGCAATGGCTGGGATCGTCCAATCTGCTCGGTGAAGCGTTGCGGGCGCAGGTGGCACGGCTGCCGGAAATGCCGAAACCACAACAGCTTGATACCGAAATGGCGCAGTTGCGTGTGCAACGGTTACGTTATGAGGATCTGCTTAATAAACAGCCGCTGCTACGGCAAATTCATCAGGCCGACGGTCAGCCGCTGACTGCCGAGCAAAACCGTATTCTCGAAGCACAGCTACGCACTCAGCGTGAGTTGCTGAACTCATTGTTGCAGGGTGGCGACACACTACTGCTGGAACTGACCAAGCTGAAAGTCTCTAACGGGCAACTGGAGGACGCGCTGAAAGAGGTGAACGAAGCGACGCACCGCTATCTGTTCTGGACCTCTGACGTGCGCCCGATGACCATCGCCTGGCCGCTGGAAATCGCCCAGGATCTGCGTCGTCTCATTTCGCTGGACACCTTCAGTCAGTTGGGCAAAGCCAGTGTGATGATGCTGACCAGCAAAGAGACGATTTTGCCGCTGTTTGGCGCGTTGATTCTGGTCGGTTGCAGTATTTACTCGCGCCGCTATTTCACCCGTTTTCTTGAACGTTCGGCGGCGAAAGTCGGTAAAGTGACTCAGGATCACTTCTGGCTGACGTTACGCACTCTTTTCTGGTCGATTCTCGTCGCGTCACCGCTGCCGGTGCTGTGGATGACGCTGGGTTACGGCTTGCGCGAGGCGTGGCCTTATCCGCTGGCGGTCGCGATTGGTGATGGCGTCACAGCCACCGTGCCGCTGCTGTGGGTAGTGATGATTTGCGCTACCTTTGCCCGCCCGAACGGCTTGTTTATCGCTCATTTTGGTTGGCCGCGCGAACGTGTTTCCCGTGGGATGCGCTACTACCTGATGAGCATCGGGCTTATTGTGCCACTGATTATGGCGCTGATGATGTTCGATAACCTCGACGACCGCGAATTTTCCGGTTCGCTGGGACGGCTTTGCTTTATCCTCATTTGCGGTGCGCTGGCGGTGGTCACCCTCAGCCTGAAAAAGGCCGGGATACCGCTGTATCTCAACAAAGAGGGCAGCGGCGACAACATTACCAACCATATGCTGTGGAACATGATGATTGGCGCGCCACTGGTTGCCATTCTGGCGTCGGCGGTGGGTTATCTGGCAACGGCGCAGGCACTGTTAGCGAGGCTTGAAACCTCGGTTGCCATCTGGTTCCTGCTACTGGTGGTTTATCACGTTATCCGCCGCTGGATGCTGATCCAGCGCCGCAGGCTGGCGTTTGACCGGGCGAAGCATCGCCGGGCAGAGATGTTAGCGCAACGCGCGCGTGGCGAAGAGGAAGCGCATCATCACAGTAGCCCGGAAGGGGCAATTGAAGTCGATGAAAGCGAAGTCGATCTCGATGCCATTAGTGCGCAATCCTTGCGGCTGGTGCGCTCAATTTTGATGTTGATCGCCCTGCTTTCGGTCATTGTGCTGTGGTCAGAAATCCATTCCGCTTTCGGCTTCCTCGAAAATATTTCGCTGTGGGATGTCACCTCCACGGTACAGGGCGTAGAAAGTCTGGAGCCAATTACCCTCGGTGCGGTGCTGATTGCCATTCTGGTGTTTATCATCACCACGCAACTGGTGCGCAACCTGCCCGCGCTGCTGGAACTGGCGATTTTGCAGCACCTGGATTTAACGCCGGGTACGGGTTACGCCATCACCACCATCACCAAATATCTGCTGATGCTGATTGGCGGGCTGGTCGGCTTCTCAATGATTGGTATTGAGTGGTCGAAATTGCAGTGGCTGGTTGCCGCGCTCGGTGTTGGTCTCGGTTTTGGTTTGCAGGAAATTTTCGCCAACTTTATCTCTGGCCTGATCATCCTGTTCGAAAAACCGATTCGCATTGGCGATACGGTAACGATCCGCGATCTTACTGGTAGCGTGACAAAAATTAACACCCGCGCCACCACCATCAGCGACTGGGACCGTAAAGAGATAATCGTGCCGAACAAGGCGTTTATTACCGAGCAGTTTATCAACTGGTCGCTCTCTGACTCGGTCACGCGCGTGGTATTGACGATTCCGGCCCCTGCCGATGCCAACAGTGAAGAAGTGACGGAAATCCTGCTCACCGCAGCGCGTCGCTGCTCGCTGGTGATCGACAACCCGGCACCGGAAGTCTTCCTGGTGGATCTGCAACAGGGGATTCAGATTTTCGAGCTGCGTATTTACGCCGCTGAGATGGGTCACCGTATGCCGCTACGCCATGAGATCCACCAGCTGATTCTGGCTGGCTTCCATGCCCACGGTATCGATATGCCATTCCCGCCCTTCCAGATGCGTCTGGAAAGCCTCAACGGTAAACAAACGGGGAGAACGCTGACGTCTGCGGGCAAAGGTCGTCAGGCGGGAAGTTTGTAATGCATGAAGCTGCCAAATGATGTCAACGTGGCTCATTTAGCAGCTTAACATCATCTTCAGTTATCACCGGCCCTGGAGAGTATCATCCATACGCATTACTTCCTGACAACTCATCGCCGGAGAGACGATGAGTTGCAGGATTTCATATGATCAGTCGAGAGCTAACTCAGGTTTATTCGCCATGCGACTGCAATAGTTCTGGTAAATCGCCATCGCTAACAGCGAGAAGAAGACAGGGCCGCCAATCATCCACAATGTGCTGTCCCAGTCTCCGGCTTCAACCACAGGCTGAATAATGGTGAAGACGTTCGCAAATGTCACCACCAGAACGACAACCACCGTCGCAATCATTGCCGACATACGCGTTTTGAAAATCACAAATGGTCTGTCGAGATCCTGACGTGCTTTAAAGAATGGGAAAGCCAGCGCGAGGAACAGGTAAGGAAGCGTCATAGACACGTTCGCCATCAGCGTCAGCTTGTTAAAGAACGCCGATGCGGTACCGCCACCAAACGAAACCAGCAGGATGAAGACAGTAACCAACCCGCACTGCATCCACATGGCGATAGACGGCATCCCCATCTCATTCAGGCGCGTCATCGGTTCCGGCCACAACGCTTTCGGCGTCCCCTGGATGATGGCTTTCAGCGGTGAATAGCAAAGCGTAAAGAACGCACCGGTATAAGCGAGGAACATCGAAAGTCCGGTAATACGCGCAAACCATACTCCCAGCGACAATGACGCTTCAGGTGACAAATGCAGTGCGTTACCCAGCGTCACCCCGAGGCTCTTCATCAGCACATAGGTAATATTGCCAAGGTTAACGGAACCATTACTTAATACCTGCTGCCAGTTTGTGCTGACGCCCCATAAAAATATTGCCAGCGAATAACCGATTGAAATAACAATAGCGGCAAAAACAATACCTTTGGCAAAGTTCTTTTCTGGATTTTCCGTTTTATCGACCAGACCACCAACCGCTTCAATTCCGCCATAGGCAAAAATAGCAAATACCACAAACGATAGCATTGCCAGACCGGACTGATAACCCGGGTTCGGTGATGCAAGGAAATTAATATCCTGCGCGAAATGCCCACCATTTAATAACAAAATAGTAATGCTTACTAACAGCAATACTAAATTCAGACACATTACTGCAATACCGCCCACCGCAGTAATGCGGGCAATTTTATTAATCCCCTTAGAAGCAACGACGGTGACCAGAATCATCCATGCCACTGCCAGCAGACCAACCACCTGCGTAGGCTCCAGTCCGGCAATACGCCAGTGCTGGGTCATGTCGCTACCATAGAGGAATGTTGAGAACGGTACCCAAACTTTCGCGGAGGTACTCACCATCCAGATGATATAAGAGGAAAACCACATAAACGTACCAATGAAGGCAAAACGTGGTCCGACACTATTATTCATCCAGGAATAGATACCACCTTCTTCTTTGCGATAAGCAGCTCCCATTTCAGCCATCATTAAGGCGAATGGAATAAAGAATAACAATGCAGAAAATATATAAAAGGGAATCGCACTATAACCCATTAAGTAATAAGCCGATGGGCTATTGGCAAATCCAAATACGGAAGTAAAGATCATCAATATGAGTCCTATCAGACTCATCTTTTTTATCGTGTGAGGCATGAAACCATCCTTCATTTCAGCGCGTGTATAAAACGCGCCCACTGAACTGCACTGCCCAACATTGAGCGGGCAGCGTAAAAACCAATACAGAATTGATACCTGGATGATATCAAATATCCAGTCTTAAATTGTGGCCTTTAGCGGAAAAATGAAAACATATGCTACAGAATGGCGCTTATCACGCCATTCTTCGCTGTTAATTCAGTAATTTTTCAGAATTATGCCCGGTCAACGCTAAAGGCGATGACTTCAGCCAGTGTCTCCGCACCCAGCGCCAACATCACCAGACGATCAACGCCTAATGCCACGCCGGAACAGTCAGGCATACCGACTTTCAAGGCTTCAATCAGATTCTGGTCAATGGGGTGCTGCGGCAAACCGCGCGCCGCGCGCTTACGGTTATCTTGTTCAAAGCGTTGTTGCTGCTCACGGGCATCCGTCAATTCATGGAAACCATTCGCCAGCTCAATACCTTTATAATAAACCTCAAAGCGTTCAGCGACCCGATGATCTTCGGTACTGATTTGCGCCAGTGATGCCTGGCTGGCTGGAAAGTGGTACACAAAGGTCGGTTTTTCTTTACCAATATTTGGCTCTACGCCAAAGGTAAACAGCAATTGTAGCAACGTGTCGCGGTCTTCTTCGGTATCAGCAACATTGCTCAAATCCAGTTTCGCTGCCACTTCCCGCAGTTGCGTTTTGTCGGCAGAGAGTGGGTCAATTTCCAGATAACGCAAGAAAGCTTGTTGATAAGAAAGGCTTTCTGCTGCCGGGCAGTCCAGCACCTGTTGTAAGAGATCGTCCACCTCGTTCATCAACCGGTACATATCATAGTGCGGTCGATACCACTCAAGCATAGTGAACTCAGGGTTGTGATAACGCCCCATCTCTTCATTACGGAAGCTGCGGCACAGCTGGAATACCGGCCCACAACCAGCAACCAGCAGGCGTTTCATATGGTATTCAGGGCTGGTCATTAACCAGAGATTCATCCCCTGCGAATGCCCGGGGCCAACGAAACGTGTCTCAAACGGGACCAAATGAATATCGGTTACCGTCGCCTGGCTCATACAAGGCGTCTCCACCTCCAGCACTCCACGATCGGCAAAGAAACGACGGATCTCCGCCATAATCGCCGCGCGTTTTAATAAGTTAGGAATGGATGCGCTCGGCTGCCAGGATGCCGTTTCGCTCATAGTTAAATCTCCAGTTTTTGACAAGGGCACGAAGTCTACTCGCAACGCGACGGCGAGACAAATTTTACGCAGGAATCAAACAACGGTGGGCAGTGACTAAAAAAAGCACGATCTGATGGTTTAGTAATTAAATTAATCATCTTCAGTGATAATTTAGCCCTCTTGCGCACTAAAAAAATCGATCTCGTCAAATTTCAGACTTATCCATCAGACTATACTGTTGTACCTATAAAGGAGCAGTGGAATAGCGTTCGCAGACCGTAACTTTCAGGCACTTACCCTGAAGTACGGGGCTGTGGGATAAAAACAATCTGGAGGAATGTCGTGCAAACCTTTCAAGCCGATCTTGCCATTGTAGGCGCCGGTGGCGCGGGATTACGTGCTGCAATTGCTGCCGCGCAGGCAAATCCAAATGCAAAAATCGCACTAATCTCAAAAGTATACCCGATGCGTAGCCATACCGTTGCTGCAGAAGGGGGCTCCGCCGCTGTCGCGCAGGATCATGACAGCTTCGAATATCACTTTCACGATACAGTAGCGGGTGGCGACTGGTTGTGTGAGCAGGATGTCGTGGATTATTTCGTCCACCACTGCCCAACCGAAATGACCCAACTGGAACTGTGGGGGTGCCCATGGAGCCGTCGCCCGGATGGTAGCGTCAACGTACGTCGCTTCGGCGGCATGAAAATCGAGCGTACCTGGTTCGCCGCCGATAAGACCGGCTTCCATATGCTGCACACGCTGTTCCAGACCTCTCTGCAATTCCCGCAGATCCAGCGTTTTGACGAACATTTCGTGCTGGATATTCTGGTTGATGATGGTCATGTTCGCGGCCTGGTAGCAATGAACATGATGGAAGGCACGCTGGTGCAGATCCGTGCTAACGCGGTCGTTATGGCTACTGGCGGTGCGGGTCGCGTTTATCGTTACAACACCAACGGTGGCATCGTTACCGGTGACGGTATGGGTATGGCGCTAAGCCACGGCGTTCCGCTGCGTGACATGGAATTCGTTCAGTATCACCCAACCGGTCTGCCAGGTTCCGGTATCCTGATGACCGAAGGTTGCCGTGGCGAAGGCGGTATTCTGGTCAACAAAAATGGCTACCGTTATCTGCAAGATTACGGCATGGGCCCGGAAACTCCGCTGGGCGAGCCGAAAAACAAATATATGGAACTGGGTCCACGCGACAAAGTTTCTCAGGCCTTCTGGCACGAATGGCGTAAAGGCAACACCATCTCCACGCCGCGTGGCGATGTGGTTTATCTCGACTTGCGTCACCTCGGCGAGAAAAAACTGCATGAACGTCTGCCGTTCATCTGCGAACTGGCGAAAGCGTACGTTGGCGTCGATCCGGTTAAAGAACCAATTCCGGTACGTCCGACCGCACACTACACCATGGGCGGTATCGAAACCGATCAGAACTGTGAAACCCGCATTAAAGGTCTGTTCGCCGTGGGTGAATGTTCCTCTGTTGGTCTGCACGGTGCAAACCGTCTGGGTTCTAACTCCCTGGCGGAACTGGTGGTCTTCGGCCGTCTGGCCGGTGAACAAGCGACAGAGCGTGCAGCAACTGCCGGTAATGGCAACGAAGCGGCAATTGAAGCACAGGCAGCTGGCGTTGAACAACGTCTGAAAGATCTGGTTAACCAGGATGGCGGCGAAAACTGGGCGAAGATCCGCGACGAAATGGGCCTGGCTATGGAAGAAGGCTGCGGTATCTACCGTACGCCGGAACTGATGCAGAAAACCATCGACAAGCTGGCAGAGCTGCAGGAACGCTTCAAGCGCGTGCGCATCACCGACACTTCCAGCGTGTTCAACACCGACCTGCTCTACACCATTGAACTGGGCCACGGTCTGAACGTTGCTGAATGTATGGCGCACTCCGCAATGGCACGTAAAGAGTCCCGCGGCGCACACCAGCGTCTGGACGAAGGTTGCACCGAGCGTGACGACGTCAACTTCCTCAAACACACCCTCGCCTTCCGCGATGCTGATGGCACGACTCGCCTGGAGTACAGCGACGTGAAGATTACTACGCTGCCGCCAGCTAAACGCGTTTACGGTGGCGAAGCGGATGCAGCCGATAAGGCGGAAGCAGCCAATAAGAAGGAGAAGGCGAATGGCTGAGATGAAAAACCTGAAAATTGAGGTGGTGCGCTATAACCCGGAAGTCGATACCGCACCGCATAGCGCATTCTATGAAGTGCCTTATGACGCAACTACCTCATTACTGGATGCGCTGGGCTACATCAAAGACAACCTGGCACCGGACCTGAGCTACCGCTGGTCCTGCCGTATGGCGATTTGTGGTTCCTGCGGCATGATGGTTAACAACGTGCCAAAACTGGCATGTAAAACCTTCCTGCGTGATTACACCGACGGTATGAAGGTTGAAGCGCTAGCTAACTTCCCGATTGAACGCGATCTGGTGGTCGATATGACCCACTTCATCGAAAGTCTGGAAGCGATCAAACCGTACATCATCGGCAACTCCCGCACCGCGGATCAGGGTACTAACATCCAGACCCCGGCGCAGATGGCCAAGTATCACCAGTTCTCCGGTTGCATCAACTGTGGTCTGTGCTACGCCGCGTGCCCGCAGTTTGGCCTGAACCCAGAGTTCATCGGTCCGGCTGCCATTACGCTGGCGCATCGTTATAACGAAGATAGCCGCGACCACGGTAAGAAGGAGCGTATGGCGCAGTTGAACAGCCAGAACGGCGTATGGAGCTGTACTTTCGTGGGCTACTGCTCCGAAGTCTGCCCGAAACACGTCGATCCGGCTGCGGCCATTCAGCAGGGCAAAGTAGAAAGTTCGAAAGACTTTCTTATCGCGACCCTGAAACCACGCTAAGGAGTGCAACATGACGACTAAACGTAAACCGTATGTACGGCCAATGACGTCCACCTGGTGGAAAAAATTGCCGTTTTATCGCTTTTACATGCTGCGCGAAGGCACGGCGGTTCCGGCTGTGTGGTTCAGCATTGAACTGATTTTCGGGCTGTTTGCCCTGAAAAATGGCCCGGAAGCCTGGGCGGGATTCGTCGACTTTTTACAAAACCCGGTTATTGTGATCATTAACCTGATCACTCTGGCGGCAGCTCTGCTGCACACCAAAACCTGGTTTGAACTGGCACCGAAAGCGGCCAATATCATTGTAAAAGACGAAAAAATGGGACCAGAGCCAATTATCAAAAGTCTCTGGGCGGTAACTGTGGTTGCCACCATCGTAATCCTGTTTGTTGCCCTGTACTGGTAAGGAGCCTGAGATGATTAATCCAAATCCAAAGCGTTCTGACGAACCGGTATTCTGGGGCCTCTTCGGGGCCGGTGGTATGTGGAGCGCAATTATTGCGCCGGTGATGATCCTGCTGGTGGGTATTCTGCTGCCGCTGGGGCTGTTTCCGGGTGATGCACTGAGCTACGAGCGCGTTCTGGCGTTCGCGCAGAGCTTCATTGGTCGCGTATTCCTGTTCCTGATGATCGTTCTGCCGCTGTGGTGTGGTTTACACCGTATGCACCACGCGATGCACGATCTGAAAATCCACGTACCTGCGGGCAAATGGGTTTTCTACGGTCTGGCTGCTATCCTGACAGTTGTCACGCTGATTGGTGTCGTTACAATCTAACGCATCGCCAATGTAAATCCGGCCCGCCTATGGCGGGCCGTTTTGTATGGAAACCAGACCCTATGTTCAAAACGACGCTCTGCGCCTTATTAATTACCGCCTCTTGCTCCACATTTGCTGCCCCTCAACAAATCAACGATATTGTGCATCGCACAATTACCCCGCTTATAGAGCAACAAAAGATCCCCGGTATGGCGGTGGCGGTAATTTATCAGGGTAAACCTTATTACTTTACCTGGGGCTATGCGGACATCGCCAAAAAGCAGCCCGTCACACAGCAAACGTTGTTTGAGTTAGGTTCGGTCAGCAAAACATTTACGGGCGTGCTTGGTGGCGACGCTATTGCTCGAGGGGAAATCAAGTTAAGCGATCCCGCAACAAAATACTGGCCTGAACTTATCGCTAAACAGTGGAATGGGATCACACTATTACATCTCGCAACCTACACTGCTGGCGGCCTGCCATTGCAAGTGCCGGATGAAGTGAAATCCTCAAGCGACTTGCTGCGCTTCTATCAAAACTGGCAGCCTGCATGGGCTCCAGGAACACAACGTCTGTATGCCAACTCCAGTATCGGTTTGTTCGGCGCACTGGCTGTGAAGCCGTCTGGTTTGAGTTTTGAGCAGGCGATGCAAACTCGTGTCTTCCAGCCACTAAAACTCAACCATACGTGGATTAATGTACCGTCCGCAGAAGAAAAGAATTACGCCTGGGGATATCGCGAAGGCAAGGCAGTTCATGTTTCGCCAGGGGCGTTAGATGCTGAAACTTATGGTGTGAAGTCGACCATTGAAGATATGGCCTGCTGGGTACGAAGCAATATGAATCCCCGTGATATCAACGACAAAACACTTCAGCAAGGGATACAACTGGCACAATCTCGCTACTGGCAAACCGGCGATATGTATCAGGGTCTGGGCTGGGAAATGCTGGACTGGCCGGTAAATCCTGACATCATCGTTAACGGCAGTGACAATAAAATTGCACTGGCAGCACGCCCCGTAAAAGCGATTACGCCTCCAACTCCTGCAGTACGCGCATCATGGGTGCATAAAACGGGGGCGACCGGCGGATTTGGTAGCTATGTCGCGTTTATTCCAGAAAAAGAGCTGGGTATCGTGATGCTGGCTAACAAAAACTATCCCAATCCAGCGAGAGTCGCCGCCGCCTGGCAGATTCTCAACGCTCTGCAGTAAAATTTCATCGGGTCCGAATTTTCGGACCTTTTCTCCGCTTTTCCTTGCTGTCATCTACACTTAGAAAAAAACCAGTAAGGAAACATTTATGCGCCTGCTCCCTCTCGTTGCCGCAGCGACAGCTGCATTTCTGGTCGTTGCCTGCAGTTCTCCTACGCCCCCGCGTGGCGTGACCGTAGTGAATAATTTCGACGCTAAACGCTATCTCGGTACCTGGTATGAGATTGCCCGTTTTGATCACCGCTTTGAACGTGGACTGGAAAAAGTCACCGCAACATACAGCCTGCGTGATGACGGCGGCCTGAATGTCATTAATAAAGGCTATAACCCTGACAGAGGAATGTGGCAGCAGAGTGAAGGGAAAGCGTACTTTACCGGCGCACCAACTCGCGCTGCGCTGAAAGTGTCATTCTTTGGTCCTTTCTATGGCGGTTATAACGTTATTGCACTCGATCGGGAATACCGCCATGCGCTGGTTTGCGGCCCGGACCGCGACTACCTGTGGATACTCTCCCGCACGCCAACCATTTCTGACGAAGTGAAACAGGAGATGCTGGCAGTCGCGACCCGGGAAGGGTTTGATGTCAGTAAGTTTATTTGGGTACAGCAGCCCGGTAGTTAGTGAGTGCTGAGTTTCAGACCAATAATCCCCAATACGATTAACGCCAGACTCGCCAGACGCATCGGGTTAGCGGACTCACCGAGCAGCACAATGCCGGTGATGGCCGCGCCGACTGCGCCAATACCCGTCCACACGGCATAAGCCGTCCCTACTGGTAACGATTTCATCGCCCAGGCAAGTAGCGCCATACTGACAATCATCGCCGTCACGGTAATAACACTCGGCGTCAAACGACTAAAGCCGTGGGTATATTTCAGGCCAACGGCCCATACCACTTCCAGCAGACCAGCAATAACTAAGATAATCCAGGACATATCAGGCTCCGGAGAATTGGGGCCGTCCCCGGTGAAAAGAGGCGTTTGCAGGTCGTCCTGCAAAGCTGATGGTTGAACGGATATTTTGCCAGGTGGCAGAGGAATTTCAACTATTACCTTTGTGACTATCGCAAAAAAACAAACGGCACGACACAGCTGTCGTACCGTTATTGCTTATTGCTATTGCTGCGCTTTCGTTGCTGCGCCAGAAATCGCGTTACCGCCATCAGAAATGTCTTCACCAACGCCACGCGTGGTGTTGCAGGCAGTTAATACTGTTGAAAGCACCAGAACAGAAAAGATCGCTGCAATTGTCTTCTTCACCATAACGTCTTCCTTTTAGGTAATGTTATTTATGTTTGCCTATAGCAAATTAATAATAGACAACATCGCCAAAAATGACGGAAATCTGATGATTTTTCGGAAGAGAAGAAAAATTAGCTGGCAGCGCGGGAGATGGAGTTGCCGAGATGTTTGATGTCTTCGCCGAAACCGCGAGCGGTGTTACAGCCCGTGAGCAGCGTGCTGGCAAGCAAAACAAGAACGATAAGGCGTTTCATCATCTCTGACCTGAATAAGTGATGGTGCAGCCTGCAGGCCGCACCACAACCGCATTACTTCACGCGAGAGACGTATTCACCAGAGCGGGTATCCACTTTGATGACTTCGCCGATTTGTACGAACAGCGGAACTTTAACCACAGCGCCAGTAGACAGGGTAGCCGGTTTGCCGCCAGTACCTGCGGTATCACCTTTCAGGCCCGGATCGGTATCAACGATTTCCAGTTCAACGAAGTTCGGCGGAGTAACGGAGATCGGCTGACCATTCCACAGAGTTACGATACACTCTGCCTGATCCAGCAGCCATTTAGCGTTGTCGCCAATTGCTTTTGCGTCAGCAGACAGCTGCTCGAAAGTTTCGTTGTTCATGAAGTGCCAGAACTCACCGTCGTTGTACAGGTAAGTCAGGTTCATATCGACAACATCAGCGCCTTCAGCGGAATCAGTAGATTTGAAGGTTTTTTCTACGCGAGTACCGGTCAGCAGACGACGCAGTTTAACGCGAGCAAATGCCTGGCCTTTACCCGGTTTTACGAATTCACTCGCTTCAACCGCGTAAGGTTCGCCGTCTAACATGATTTTAAGACCAGCACGAAAATCGTTGCTATAGTACGTTGCCATAAGGCCCTCTGAAATTTGTTAATTGGTAGCTAAGCCACAAAATGGCGCATATTGTAACCCTAAATACCCCATCCAGAGAAGATTGGTTAACGCAACTTGCCGATGTTGTGACCGATCCTGATGAACTTCTGCGTCTTTTGAATATAGACGCGGACGAAAAACTGTTGGCCGGACGCAACGCCAAAAAGCTGTTTGCCCTGCGTGTGCCCCGCTCATTTATCGATCGCATGGAGAAAGGCAATCCGGACGATCCGCTTTTGCGTCAGGTACTTACCTCGCAAGATGAGTTTGCCATCGCGCCCGGATTCTCCACCGACCCGCTGGAAGAACAGCACAGCGTAGTGCCTGGTTTGTTGCATAAATACCACAACCGGGCGCTTTTGCTGGTCAAAGGCGGCTGCGCGGTAAATTGCCGCTATTGCTTCCGCCGCCACTTCCCCTATGCCGAAAATCAGGGCAACAAGCGTAACTGGCAAACTGCACTTGAGTATGTTGCTGCGCATCCGGAACTGGACGAGATGATTTTTTCCGGCGGCGATCCGCTGATGGCGAAAGATCACGAGCTGGACTGGTTGCTCACACAACTGGAAGCCATCCCGCATATCAAACGTCTGCGGATTCACAGTCGTCTGCCGATTGTGATCCCGGCACGCATCACAGATGCGCTGGTTGAACGCTTTTCACATTCTACGCTGCAAATCTTGCTGGTGAATCACATCAACCATGCCAATGAGATAGATGAAACATTCCGTCAGGCGATGGCTAAGTTGCGCCGGGCGGGCGTTACTTTGCTGAACCAGAGCGTTCTGTTACGTGGTGTGAACGATAACGCACAAACGCTGGCAAACCTAAGTAATGCGTTGTTCGATGCCGGCGTGATGCCGTATTACCTGCATGTGCTCGATAAAGTACAGGGCGCGGCGCATTTTATGGTGAGTGATGACGAAGCACGGCAGATTATGCGTGAGTTGCTGACACTGGTGTCGGGATATCTGGTGCCGAAACTGGCGCGAGAAATTGGCGGCGAACCCAGCAAAACGCCGCTGGATCTCCAGCTACGCCAGCAGTAACTGATTAAACAGGGAAGTCAAACATTAAAATTGCCTGATGCGCTACGCTTATCAGGCCTACATCGTGCATTGAAATTGAATGGATTTGCAATGAACTGTAGGCCGGATAAGGCGTTTACGCCGCATCCGGCAAGAGCAACAAACGCAAGTACAGCAACCTGTCATTAAACTGGGAAATTTAATCTTTGCCCGTTGCATAACCTTTAATTATTCATATGCATTGCTGTTGTTGCTCTTTATATAACTAACATCAATAATTAACCTTTCTTTTCTGTTTATATAGAGTGAGTACGGCTATTTATGTTATTTTAACAACTATTACTACCAAGCCCATTTATCTGGCTTATAAATTAAAATTAATTATTTAATTGAGAAATGGTTAGGGAGAACCTACATGGCCATAAGCATCAAGGGTGTTAATACCGGTGTTATTCGCAAGAGTAATAATTTCATTGCACTGGCGCTGAAAATTAAAGAACCTCGCAATAAAGAATCGTTGTTCTTTATGTCTGTCATGGAACTGCGCGACCTGCTGATTGCGCTGGAAAGTCGTCTGCATCAAAAGCATAAACTGGATGCTGCTGCACGCCTTCAGTATGAGCAAGCTCGCGATAAAGTCATTAAGAAAATGGCAGAAAATATCCCAGAAATTCTGGTTGATGAGCTTAAAAATGCCGATATTAATCGTCGGGTTAACACGCTGGAACTTACCGATAATCAAGGCGAAAATCTTACCTTCGTATTAACGCTACATGACGGTAGCAAATGTGAGTTAGTCGTCAATGAGTTGCAGATTGAAATGCTGGCGCGAGCAATCATTCATGCAATTAATAATGCAGAAATGCGCGAACTGGCATTACGTATTACCTCACTGTTAGATTTCCTGCCGTTATACGACGTTGACTGCCAGGAAAATGGCAATCTGGAATATGACACCTATTCCCAACCGGAATGGAAACATAACTTGTTTGACCATTATCTGGCGGTGCTTTACCGCTTTAAAGATGAAAGTGGCAAAGAACAATTTAGCGGCGCAGTGGTGAAAACGCGTGAAGCAACGCCGGGTAAAGAAGTAGAGGCGATCACTCGCCGAATGCTTGATTTCAGCCCACGACTGAAAAAACTCGCGGGTGTGCCATGTCAGGTCTATGTTCGCACCGTAGCGGCGAATAACGCCCAACCGCTAACCCAGGATCAATGCTTACGCGCGCTGCATCACTTACGTGTTCAATCCACCAGCAAAACTGCACCACAGGCGAAATAATCTCATCTTTGCTAATGCGAGGCTGGAGCCATCCAGCCTGAAATGACTGATAACGTGATCGTTGGTCATGCCGGATGCGGCGTAAACGCCTTATCCGGCCTACAAATTCTCAAGCATTCAATCAGTTGCAATGCCTTATGTAGGCCTGATAAGCGAAGCGCATCTGGCAATTATACGTTTGTCACCATCACATCAGTTCGGGCACTTATAAACCTGACCGATAATCTGGCTATCCGTCGGGACAAAACTGGACAACATTCCCTGCGACGGGCTGCTGATGCCATAAATCACGTTACCGCCCATTGCAGCCGCCTGGTTGCGCAGATCGTTTGCAGCGCCGCGCATAGAACCGCCCTCTTCTCCGTGTTGCCCGGAAAGCCAGTTGCTTTGCTTACCTGTCGCAGTACCAATCAGCTGGCACTCTGCGCCTGGCTGCTCGTCCACAATGCGTACACTCTGACCGGCAGCACTCAATTCGTTGCTGGAGCTACAACCCGCCATCAGTAGCGCGGCACCGACAATCCCTGCTAAGTATTTTACGTGCATGTTATTCCCCATAATCAATGAGCTGGACGCCACTCGCGTCGTCCGTGTCTGAATCTTATACTAGAAAGATGACCAAAAGAAAAACCCCCAGACATTTCTGCCCGGGGGTTTGTTTATTTCTGCGAGGTGCAGGGCAATTACATCATGCCGCCCATGCCACCCATGCCGCCCATACCGCCAGCAGCGCCTAAGTCAGCTGCATCGTTTTTCGGCAGGTCGGTAACCATGCATTCGGTGGTGATCATCAGGCCAGCCACAGAAGCTGCGTACTGCAGAGCAGAACGAGTTACTTTGGTTGGGTCCAGGATACCCATGTCGATCATGTTGCCGTATTCTTCGGTTGCTGCGTTGTAACCGTAGTTGCCGTCGCCACCTTTAACGGTGTTAGCAACAACAGACGGTTCTTCGCCGCAGTTCAGGACGATCTGACGCAGCGGAGCTTCCATTGCACGCAGTGCAACTTTGATACCCACGTTCTGGTCTTCGTTCTGACCACGCAGGTCAGCCAGTTTAGACGCTACGCGGATCAGCGCAACACCACCACCAGCAACCACGCCTTCTTCTACCGCAGCACGGGTCGCGTGCAGGGCGTCTTCAACGCGTGCTTTTTTCTCTTTCATTTCAACTTCGGTAGCAGCACCTACTTTGATAACTGCAACGCCGCCTGCCAGTTTCGCTACGCGCTCCTGCAGTTTTTCACGGTCGTAGTCAGAAGTTGCTTCTTCAATCTGCTGACGGATCTGAGCAACACGGCCCTGGATTGCAGCTTCTTCACCCACGCCATCGATGATAGTGGTGGTGTCTTTGTTGATCACAACACGTTTAGCCTGACCCAGGTCTTCCAGGGTTGCTTTTTCCAGCTCCATACCGATCTCTTCAGAGATTACGGTACCGCCAGTCAGGGTTGCGATATCCTGCAGCATAGCTTTACGACGATCGCCGAAGCCCGGAGCTTTAACTGCAGCAACTTTCACGATGCCACGCATGGTGTTAACAACCAGAGTTGCCAGCGCTTCGCCTTCTACATCTTCAGCGATGATCAGCAGCGGTTTGCCTGCTTTGGCAACGGCTTCCAGAACCGGCAGCATTTCGCGGATGTTGGAGATTTTCTTGTCAGCCAGCAGGATGAACGGGCTTTCCAGTTCTACTGCGCCAGTTTCCGGCTTGTTGATGAAGTAAGGAGACAGGTAGCCACGGTCGAACTGCATACCTTCAACCACGTCCAGTTCGTCCTGCAGACCGGTACCGTCTTCAACGGTGATAACGCCTTCTTTACCGACTTTGTCCATCGCTTCAGCGATCAGTTTACCTACGGTTTCGTCGGAGTTAGCGGAGATAGTACCAACCTGAGCAATCGCTTTAGAGTCAGAGCACGGTACGGACAGCGCTTTCAGTTCTTCAACTGCAGCGGTAACAGCTTTGTCGATACCACGTTTCAGGTCCATCGGGTTCATGCCCGCAGCAACAGCTTTCAGACCTTCAGTGATGATAGCCTGAGCCAGTACGGTTGCAGTGGTGGTACCGTCGCCTGCAGCGTCGTTCGCTTTAGAGGCAACTTCTTTCACCATCTGCGCACCCATGTTTTCGAACTTGTCTTCCAGTTCGATTTCACGAGCAACGGAAACACCATCTTTGGTGATGGTCGGTGCACCGAAAGATTTATCCAGAACTACGTTACGGCCTTTCGGACCGAGGGTAACTTTCACTGCATCTGCCAGTACGTTTACGCCGCGCAGCATTTTCACACGAGCGTCGTTACCGAATTTTACGTCTTTAGCTGCCATTATCTTTATTCCTTAAATTCGTATGTTCAGTGTCGTGCGAGGATTACGCTTCAACAATTGCCAGAATGTCGCTTTCGGACATGATCAACACTTCTTCATTGTCGATCTTCTCGGATTTCACACCGTAGCCATCGTTGAAAATAACGATGTCGCCAACTTTCACATCCAGCGGCTTCACTTCGCCATTTTCAAGGATACGGCCATTGCCGACAGCCAGCACTTCGCCGCGGGTGGATTTAGCCGTTGCAGAGCCGGTCAGAACGATGCCGCCAGCAGATTTAGTTTCAACTTCTTTACGCTTGACGATCACGCGATCATGCAATGGACGAATATTCATTGATAACTCTCCTTTGAGAAAGTCCGTATCTGTTATGGGTGACGCCGGAGCTTACGTGGTTTCCCGGCTGGTGACCAGAGAAATGGGGATGAGGCTTCGCCCCTTCAAGGGGGAAAAAGAAAAAAAATTCTGATCAGCACAAAATCGGGTGAAAACCCTGATTCACCTCACATTTCATCGCAATTTCTTCATCGCCGTCATAAGCGAATCTGATTGTGCTACCATCGAAAATCTACGCAGTTGCCCAAAATTTGGGCGCAATCGGACATCAACCCATGAGTGGACTCAAACAAGAACTGGGGCTGGCCCAGGGCATTGGCCTGCTATCGACGTCATTATTAGGCACTGGCGTGTTTGCCGTTCCTGCGTTAGCTGCGCTGGTAGCGGGCAATAACAGCCTGTGGGCGTGGCCCGTTTTGATTATCTTAGTGTTCCCGATTGCGATTGTGTTTGCGATTCTGGGTCGCCACTATCCCAGTGCAGGCGGCGTCGCGCACTTCGTCGGTATGGCGTTTGGTTCGCGGCTTGAGCGAGTCACCGGCTGGCTGTTTTTATCGGTCATTCCCGTGGGTTTGCCTGCCGCGCTACAAATTGCTGCCGGATTCGGCCAGGCAATGTTTGGCTGGCATAGCTGGCAACTGTTGTTGGCAGAACTCGGTACGCTGGCGTTGGTGTGGTATATCGGTACTCGCGGTGCCAGTTCCAGTGCAAATCTACAAACAGTTATTGCCGGACTTATCGTCGCGCTGATTGTCGCTATCTGGTGGGCGGGCGATATCAAACCTGCGAGTATCCCCTTCCCCGCGCCAGGAAATATCGAACTTACCGGGTTATTTGCTGCGTTATCAGTGATGTTCTGGTGTTTTGTCGGTCTTGAAGCATTTGCCCATCTTGCCTCGGAATTTAAAAATCCAGAACGTGATTTTCCTCGTGCTTTGATGATTGGTCTGCTGCTGGCAGGATTAGTCTACTGGGGCTGTACGGTAGTCGTCTTACACTTAGACGCCTATGGTGAACAAATGGCCGCGGCAGCATCGCTTCCAAAAATTGTAGTGCAACTGTTCGGTGTAGGAGCGTTATGGATTGCCTGCGTAATTGGCTATCTGGCCTGCTTTGCCAGTCTCAACATTTATATACAGAGCTTCGCCCGCCTGGTCTGGTCGCAGGCGCAACATAATCCTGACCACTACCTGGCACGCCTCTCTTCTCGCCATATCCCGAATAATGCCCTCAATGCGGTGCTCGGATGCTGCGTGGTGAGCACTTTGGTGATTCATGCTTTAGAGATCAATCTGGACGCTCTTATTATTTATGCCAATGGCATCTTTATTATGATTTATCTGTTATGCATGCTGGCAGGCTGTAAATTATTGCAAGGACGTTATCGACTACTGGCGGTGGTTGGCGGGCTGTTATGCGTTCTGTTACTGACAATGGTCGGCTGGAAAAGTCTCTATGCGCTGATTATGCTGGCGGGGTTATGGCTGTTTCTGCCAAAACGAAAAACGCCGGAAAATGGCATAACCACATAATCCGGCGTTTCGACATTAATCCTGGCGATCGTCTTTATGATCAAGGCGGTCGCGGTCATCATCCTTTCGCTGGTACTCACCATCAAAAGTATTACCGCCACCGGTCCCGGCGCTAAAACCGCCGCCTGGCATGCGAGAAAAGCGCAAATGTGGCATCAACTTCACTGTCAGATGCTTTTGCACCGGCGGCAATAAAAGCAGAAGACCGAGGAAGTCGGTGAAAAAGCCCGGTAATAAAAGCAGCAAACCGGCAATGATCAGCGAAACACTTTTAATCATCTCCGCCGCAGGGTTTTCACCCGCCGCCATTTTTTGCTGCATCAGCACGAAATTCTTAAAGCCCTGGTTACGTACCAGTGACATACCGATAACTGACGTAAATATAACCAGCACGAGAGTCAGCAATACCCCCAATACATGGGCAACCTGAATAAAGATTGAAATCTCAATATAGACATAAAGGAAAATGACAATAAAAGGTAACCAGCGCAAAGGTTTCTCCTGTAATAGCAGCCGGTTAACCCCGGCTACCTGAATGGGTTGCGAATCGCGTTCAGCTTATATTGTGGTCATTAGCAAAATTTCAAGATGTTTGCGCAACTATTTTTGGTAGTAATCCCAAAGCGGTGATCTATTTCACAAATTAATAATTAAGGGGTAAAAACCGACACTTAAAGTGATCCAGATTACGGTAGAAATCCTCAAGCAGCATATGATCTCGGGTATTCGGTCGATGCAGGGGATAATCGTCGGTCGAAAAACATTCGAAACCACATATATTCTGTGTGTTTAAAGCAAATCATTGGCAGCTTGAAAAAGAAGGTTCACATGTCAAACAACATTCGTATCGAAGAAGATCTGTTGGGTACCAGGGAAGTTCCAGCTGATGCCTACTATGGTGTTCACACTCTGAGAGCGATTGAAAACTTCTATATCAGCAACAACAAAATCAGTGATATTCCTGAATTTGTTCGCGGTATGGTAATGGTTAAAAAAGCCGCAGCTATGGCAAACAAAGAGCTGCAAACCATTCCTAAAAGTGTAGCGAATGCCATCATTGCCGCATGTGATGAAGTCCTGAACAACGGAAAATGCATGGATCAGTTCCCGGTAGACGTCTACCAGGGCGGCGCAGGTACTTCCGTAAACATGAACACCAACGAAGTGCTGGCCAATATCGGTCTGGAACTGATGGGTCACCAGAAAGGTGAATATCAGTACCTGAACCCGAACGACCATGTTAACAAATGTCAGTCCACTAACGACGCCTACCCGACCGGTTTCCGTATCGCAGTTTACTCTTCCCTGA
This sequence comes from Shigella dysenteriae, assembly GCF_022354085.1. Taxonomy (NCBI): domain Bacteria; kingdom Pseudomonadati; phylum Pseudomonadota; class Gammaproteobacteria; order Enterobacterales; family Enterobacteriaceae; genus Shigella; species Shigella dysenteriae. Next base: position 336,256 of record NZ_CP055055.1, on the reverse strand, counting down.
TTAAGCTGGTAGATGCGATTAACCAACTGCGTGAAGGCTTTGAACGTAAAGCTGTCGAATTCCAGGACATCCTGAAAATGGGTCGTACCCAGCTGCAGGACGCAGTACCGATGACCCTCGGTCAGGAATTCCGCGCTTTCAGCATCCTGCTGAAAGAAGAAGTGAAAAACATCCAACGTACCGCTGAACTGCTGCTGGAAGTTAACCTTGGCGCAACAGCAATCGGTACTGGTCTGAACACGCCGAAAGAGTACTCTCCGCTGGCAGTGAAAAAACTGGCTGAAGTTACTGGCTTCCCATGCGTACCGGCTGAAGACCTGATCGAAGCGACCTCTGACTGCGGCGCTTATGTTATGGTTCACGGCGCGCTGAAACGCCTGGCTGTGAAGATGTCCAAAATCTGTAACGACCTGCGCTTGCTCTCTTCTGGTCCACGTGCCGGCCTGAACGAGATCAACCTGCCGGAACTGCAGGCGGGCTCTTCCATCATGCCAGCTAAAGTAAACCCGGTTGTTCCGGAAGTGGTTAACCAGGTATGCTTCAAAGTCATCGGTAACGACACCACTGTTACCATGGCAGCAGAAGCAGGTCAGCTGCAGTTGAACGTTATGGAGCCGGTCATTGGCCAGGCCATGTTCGAATCCGTTCACATTCTGACCAACGCTTGCTACAACCTGCTGGAAAAATGCATTAACGGCATCACAGCTAACAAAGAAGTGTGCGAAGGTTACGTTTACAACTCTATCGGTATCGTTACTTACCTGAACCCGTTCATCGGTCACCACAACGGTGACATCGTGGGTAAAATCTGTGCCGAAACCGGTAAGAGTGTACGTGAAGTCGTTCTGGAACGCGGTCTGTTGACTGAAGCGGAACTTGACGATATTTTCTCCGTACAGAATCTGATGCACCCGGCTTACAAAGCAAAACGCTATACTGATGAAAGCGAACAGTAATCGTACAGGGTAGTACAAATAAAGAAGGCACGTCAGATGACGTGCCTTTTTTCTTGTGAGCAGTAACTTAAAAATAACAATCTAATATCAACTTGTTAAAAAACAAGGAAGGCTAATATGCTAGTTGTAGAACTCATCATAGTTTTGCTGGCGATCTTCTTGGGCGCCAGATTGGGGGGAATAGGTATTGGTTTTGCAGGCGGATTGGGGGTGCTGGTTCTTGCCGCTATTGGCGTTAAACCCGGTAACATCCCGTTCGATGTCATTTCCATTATCATGGCGGTTATCGCCGCTATTTCTGCCATGCAGGTTGCTGGCGGTCTGGACTATCTGGTTCATCAGACAGAAAAGCTGCTGCGCCGTAACCCGAAATACATCACGATCCTCGCACCGATCGTGACCTATTTCCTGACTATCTTTGCTGGTACTGGCAACATCTCTCTGGCGACACTGCCAGTTATCGCTGAAGTTGCGAAGGAACAAGGCGTTAAACCTTGCCGTCCGCTGTCTACTGCAGTGGTATCCGCGCAGATTGCGATCACCGCATCGCCAATCTCAGCGGCAGTGGTTTACATGTCTTCCGTGATGGAAGGTCATGGCATCAGCTACCTCCATCTGCTCTCCGTGGTCATCCCGTCCACCCTGCTGGCGGTTCTGGTGATGTCCTTCCTGGTCACTATGCTGTTCAACTCCAAACTCTCTGACGATCCGATTTATCGCAAGCGTCTGGAAGAGGGCCTGGTTGAACTGCGCGGTGAAAAGCAGATTGAAATCAAATCCGGTGCAAAAACGTCCGTCTGGCTGTTCCTGCTGGGCGTAGTTGGCGTGGTTATCTATGCAATCATCAACAGCCCAAGCATGGGTCTGGTTGAAAAACCGCTGATGAACACCACCAACGCAATCCTGATCATCATGCTCAGCGTTGCAACTCTGACCACCGTTATCTGTAAAGTCGATACCGACAACATCCTCAACTCCAGCACCTTCAAAGCAGGTATGAGCGCCTGTATTTGTATCCTGGGTGTTGCGTGGCTGGGCGATACTTTCGTTTCCAACAACATCGACTGGATCAAAGATACCGCTGGTGAAGTGATTCAGGGTCATCCGTGGCTGCTGGCCGTCATCTTCTTCTTTGCTTCTGCTCTGCTGTACTCTCAGGCTGCAACCGCAAAAGCACTGATGCCGATGGCTCTGGCACTGAACGTTTCTCCGCTGACCGCTGTTGCTTCTTTCGCTGCGGTGTCTGGTCTGTTCATTCTGCCGACCTACCCGACGCTGGTTGCTGCGGTACAGATGGATGACACGGGTACTACCCGTATCGGTAAATTCGTCTTCAACCATCCGTTCTTCATCCCGGGTACTCTGGGTGTTGCCCTGGCCGTTTGCTTCGGCTTCGTGCTGGGTAGCTTCATGCTGTAATGACCAATCGCGGGGCGTTCACGCCCCGCTTTCTTTCCCGCCGACTAACATCCTTCCCCCGTCCGTTGTATAGTGACCTCTCTCTTGCGGTTCCATCTGTTCTTGCGAGGTGTTTATGCTTGATGAAAAAAGTTCGAATACCGCGTCTGTCGTGGTGCTATGTACCGCACCGGATGAAGCGACAGCCCAGGATTTAGCCGCCAAAGTGCTGGCGGAAAAACTGGCGGCCTGCGCGACCTTGATCCCCGGCGCTACCTCTCTCTATTACTGGGAAGGTAAGCTGGAGCAAGAATACGAAGTGCAGATGATTTTAAAAACTACCGTATCTCACCAGCAGGCACTGCTGGAATGCCTGAAGTCTCATCATCCATATCAAACCCCGGAACTTCTGGTTTTACCTGTTACACACGGAGACACAGATTACCTCTCATGGCTCAACGCATCTTTACGCTGATCCTGCTACTTTGCAGCACTTCCGTTTTTGCCGGATTATTCGACGCGCCGGGACGTTCACAATTTGTCCCCGCGGATCAAGCCTTTGCTTTTGATTTTCAGCAAAACCAACATGACCTTAATCTGACCTGGCAGATCAAAGACGGTTACTACCTCTACCGTAAACAGATCCGCATTACGCCGGAACACGCGAAAATTGCCGACGTGCAGCTGCCGCAAGGCGTCTGGCATGAAGATGAGTTTTACGGCAAAAGCGAGATTTACCGCGATCGGCTGACGCTTCCCGTAACCATCAACCAGGCGAGTGCGGGAGCGACGTTAACAGTCACCTACCAGGGCTGTGCTGATGCCGGTTTCTGTTATCCGCCAGAAACCAAAACCGTTCCGTTAAGCGAAGTGGTCGCCAACAACGCAGCGTCACAGCCTGTGTCTGTTCCGCAGCAAGAGCAGCCCACCGCGCAATTGCCCTTTTCCGCGCTCTGGGCGTTGTTGATCGGTATTGGTATCGCCTTTACGCCATGCGTGCTGCCAATGTACCCACTGATTTCTGGCATCGTGCTGGGTGGTAAACAGCGGCTCTCCACTGCCAGAGCATTGTTGCTGACCTTTATTTATGTGCAGGGGATGGCACTGACTTACACGGCGCTGGGTCTGGTAGTTGCCGCCGCAGGGTTACAGTTCCAGGCGGCGCTACAGCACCCATACGTGCTCATTGGCCTCGCCATCGTCTTTACCTTGCTGGCGATGTCAATGTTTGGCTTGTTTACTCTACAACTCCCCTCCTCGCTGCAAACGCGCCTCACGCTGATGAGCAATCGCCAACAGGGCGGCTCACCCGGCGGAGTGTTTATTATGGGGGCGATTGCCGGACTGATCTGTTCACCATGCACCACCGCACCGCTTAGCGCGATTCTGCTGTATATCGCCCAAAGCGGGAACATGTGGCTGGGCGGCGGCACGCTTTATCTCTATGCGTTGGGCATGGGCCTGCCGCTGATGCTAATTACCGTCTTTGGTAACCGCTTGCTGCCGAAAAGCGGCCCGTGGATGGAACAAGTCAAAACCGCGTTTGGTTTTGTGATCCTCGCACTGCCGGTCTTCCTGCTGGAGCGAGTGATTGGTGATGTATGGGGATTGCGCTTGTGGTCGGCGCTGGGTGTCGCATTCTTTGGCTGGGCCTTTATCACCAGCCTACAGGCCAAACGCGGCTGGATGCGCGTGGTGCAAATAATCCTGCTGGCAGCGGCATTGGTTAGCGTGCGCCCACTTCAGGATTGGGCATTTGGTGCGACGCATACCGCGCAAACTCAGACGCATCTCAACTTTACACAAATCAAAACGGTAGATGAGTTAAATCAGGCGCTCGTTGAAGCCAACGGCAAACCGGTGATGTTAGATCTTTATGCCGACTGGTGCGTCGCCTGTAAAGAGTTTGAGAAATACACCTTCAGCGACCCGCAGGTGCAAAAAGCGTTAGCAGACACGGTCTTACTTCAGGCCAACGTCACGGCCAACGACGCACAAGATGTGGCGCTGTTAAAGTATCTTAATGTCCTTGGTCTACCGACAATTCTCTTTTTTGACGGACAAGGCCAGGAGCATCCACAAGCACGCGTCACGGGCTTTATGGATGCTGAAACCTTCAGCGCACATTTGCGCGATCGCCAACCGTGAACGACACTTGCAGTGGGAAAGACGGAGGAAAATAGCGTGCAACGTGAAGATGTACTGGGAGAAGCCCTGAAATTATTAGAATTACAAGGGATTGCCAACACCACGCTGGAGATGGTTGCTGAACGTGTGGATTATCCACTGGACGAGCTGCGCCGCTTCTGGCCAGACAAAGAGGCAATCCTCTACGATGCGCTGCGTTATCTTAGCCAACAGATAGATGTCTGGCGTCGTCAGCTGATGCTGGACGAAACGCAAACCGCCGAACAAAAGTTGCTGGCACGTTATCAGGCGTTATCGGAGTGCGTTAAAAACAACCGCTATCCGGGCTGTCTGTTTATCGCTGCCTGTACGTTTTATCCCGATCCTGGCCACCCTATTCATCAACTGGCCGATCAGCAAAAAAGCGCGGCCTACGATTTCACCCACGAACTGTTAACCACGCTGGAAGTTGACGATCCGGCGATGGTAGCAAAGCAGATGGAACTGGTGCTGGAAGGCTGTTTAAGCCGAATGCTGGTGAATCGTAGCCAGGCGGATGTCGACACTGCACATCGGCTGGCGGAAGATATCCTGCGCTTCGCCCGCTGCCGCCAGGGTGGCGCATTGACCTGACAGAAACACAGAAAAGAAGCGATTTGCCGCAATCTTAAGCAGTTGAATCGCTTTTACTGAAATTAGGTTGACGAGATGTGCAGATTACGGTTTAATGCGCCCCGTTGCCCGGATAGCTCAGTCGGTAGAGCAGGGGATTGAAAATCCCCGTGTCCTTGGTTCGATTCCGAGTCCGGGCACCAAATTCATATAAACGGACCTCCACGGAGGTCCGTTTTTCGTTTCAAGACGCCACGATTTAAGCGTTCTGCCTCCAAATCAATTCTACCGAACTCAACCAGATTCTCCCCACATCACCAGCAATTTGCGGGCATATCCCAATTCGGGAAAATTTGTTCCTGAGCGATAGCACTAACTGACGTGAAATGTCGTGCGACCCCGTGATGCTGTTGAACGTCAAATGACGTCATCAGGAGCGTAACGCATCCATAAAGCACAACACCGGTCTGAACGGCGACTGATGAGATTTTCTGAATGAGAACAAAGAGAAATGTATCAGTCCGCTTGCTCATGCAAAGACTAACAATCCATTAAAATAGTAAGCGCTCCGGACAATTTTCCATGGATTATTTTCTGAACATTTTTCTTTGGCAAAGATGATGAATTTTGATGGTAAGGAATATTACTTCTGGTTCTCAGTAAAATCCTTTCGTAATACTATGTAATCAAGAAGTTTATGGCTGGTAAAAATAACGTCTTGCATTCACCAATAATATGTAAATAAACCCATCTATAGATGGTAAAAATAGGTTGTGGCAATTATCATTGCATCATTCCCTTTTCGAATGAGTTTCTATTATGCAACAACCTGTAGTTCGCGTTGGCGAATGGCTTGTTACTCCGTCCATAAACCAAATTAGCCGCAATGGGCGTCAACTTACCCTTGAGCCGAGATTAATCGACCTTCTGGTTTTCTTTGCTCAACACAGTGGCGAAGTACTTAGCAGGGATGAACTTATCGATAATGTCTGGAAGAGAAGTATTGTCACCAATCACGTTGTGACGCAGAGTATCTCAGAACTACGTAAGTCATTAAAAGATAATGATGAAGATAGTCCTGTCTATATCGCTACTGTACCAAAGCGCGGCTATAAATTAATGGTGCCGGTTATCTGGTACAGCGAAGAAGAGGGAGAGGAAATAATGCTATCTTCGCCTCCCCCTATACCAGAGGCGATTCCTGCCACAGATTCTCCCTCCCACAGTCTTAACATTCAAAACACCGCAACGCTACCTGAACAATCCCCAGTTAAAAGCAAACGATTCACTACCTTTTGGGTATGGTTTTTTTTCCTGTTGTCGTTAGGTATCTGTGTAGCACTGGTAGCGTTTTCAAGTCTTGATACACGTCTTCCGATGAGCAAATCGCGTATTTTGCTCAATCCACGCGATATTGACATTAATATGGTAAATAAAAGTTGTAACAGCTGGAGTTCCCCGTATCAGCTCTCTTACGCGATAGGCGTGGGTGATTTGGTGGCGACATCACTTAACACCTTCTCCACCTTTATGGTGCATGACAAAATCAACTACAACATTGATGAACCGAGCAGTTCCGGTAAAACATTATCTATTGCGTTTGTTAATCAGCGCCAATACCGTGCTCAACAATGCTTTATGTCGATAAAATTAGTAGACAATGCAGATGGTTCAACCATGCTGGATAAACGTTATGTCATCACTAACGGTAATCAGCTGGCGATTCAAAATGATTTACTGGAGAGTTTATCAAAAGCGTTAAACCAACCGTGGCCACAACGAATGCAGGAGACGCTCCAGCAAATTTTGCCTCATCGTGGTGCGTTATTAACTAATTTTTATCAGGCACATGATTATTTACTGCATGGCGATGATAAATCATTGAACCGTGCCAGTGAATTATTAGGTGAGATTGTTCAATCATCCCCAGAATTTACCTACGCGAGAGCAGAAAAAGCATTAGTTGATATCGTGCGCCATTCTCAACATCCTTTAGATGAAAAACAATTAGCAGCACTGAACACAGAAATAGATAACATTGTTACACTACCGGAATTGAATAACCTGTCCATTATATATCAAATAAAAGCGGTCAGTGCTCTGGTAAAAGGTAAAACAGATGAGTCTTACCAGGCGATAAATACTGGCATTGATCTTGAAATGTCCTGGCTAAATTATGTATTGCTTGGCAAGGTTTATGAAATGAAGGGGATGAACCGGGAAGCGGCTGATGCATATCTCACCGCCTTTAATTTACGCCCAGGGGCAAACACCCTTTACTGGATTGAAAATGGTATATTCCAGACTTCTGTTCCTTATGTTGTACCTTATCTCGACAAATTTCTCGCTTCAGAATAAGTAACCCCCGGGTTGATTCATGATCGGGAATATTTGTTGTTGAGTTTTTGTATGTTCCTGTTGGTATAATATGTTGCGGCAATTTATTTGCCGCATAATTTTTATTACATAAATTTAACTAGAAGACGTCACGCAATCTATTGTAAACATTGAATGTTTATCTTTTCATGATATCAACTTGCGATCCTGATGTGTTAATAAAAAACCTCAAGTTCTCACTTACAGAAACTTTTGTGTTATTTCACCTAATCTTTAGGATTAATCCTTTTTTCGTGAGTAATCTTATCGCCAGTTTGGTCTGGTCAGGAAATAGTTATACATCATGACCCGGACTCCAAATTCAAAAATGAAATTAGGAGAAGAGCATGAGTTCTGCCAAGAAGATCGGGCTATTTGCCTGTACCGGTGTTGTTGCCGGTAATATGATGGGGAGCGGTATTGCATTATTACCTGCGAACCTAGCAAGTATCGGTGGTATTGCTATCTGGGGTTGGATTATCTCTATTATTGGTGCAATGTCGCTGGCGTATGTATATGCCCGACTGGCAACAAAAAACCCGCAACAAGGTGGCCCAATTGCTTATGCCGGAGAAATTTCTCCTGCATTTGGTTTTCAGACAGGTGTTCTTTATTACCATGCTAACTGGATTGGTAACCTGGCGATTGGTATTACCGCTGTATCTTATCTTTCCACCTTCTTCCCAGTATTAAATGATCCTGTTCCGGCGGGTATCGCCTGTATTGCTATCGTCTGGGTATTTACCTTTGTAAATATGCTCGGCGGTACTTGGGTAAGCCGTTTAACCACTATTGGTCTGGTGCTGGTTCTTATTCCTGTGGTGATGACTGCTATTGTTGGCTGGCATTGGTTTGATGCGGCAACTTATGCAGCTAACTGGAATACTGCGGATACCACTGATGGTCATGCGATCATTAAAAGTATTCTGCTCTGCCTTTGGGCCTTCGTGGGTGTTGAATCCGCAGCTGTAAGTACTGGTATGGTTAAAAACCCGAAACGTACCGTTCCGCTGGCAACCATGCTGGGTACTGGTTTAGCAGGTATTGTTTACATCGCTGCGACTCAGGTGCTTTCCGGTATGTATCCGTCTTCTGTAATGGCGGCTTCCGGTGCTCCGTTTGCAATCAGTGCTTCAACTATCCTCGGTAACTGGGCTGCGCCGCTGGTTTCTGCATTCACCGCCTTTGCGTGCCTGACTTCTCTGGGCTCCTGGATGATGTTGGTAGGCCAGGCAGGTGTACGTGCCGCTAACGACGGTAACTTCCCGAAAGTTTATGGTGAAGTCGACAGCAACGGTATTCCGAAAAAAGGTCTGCTGCTGGCTGCAGTGAAAATGACTGCCCTGATGATCCTCATCACTCTGATGAACTCTGCCGGTGGTAAAGCATCTGACCTGTTCGGTGAACTGACCGGTATCGCAGTACTGCTGACTATGCTGCCGTACTTCTACTCTTGCGTTGACCTGATTCGTTTTGAAGGCGTTAACATCCGCAACTTTGTCAGCCTGATCTGCTCTGTACTGGGTTGCGTGTTCTGCTTCATCGCGCTGATGGGCGCAAGCTCCTTCGAGCTGGCAGGTACCTTCATCGTCAGCCTGATTATCCTGATGTTCTACGCTCGCAAAATGCACGAGCGCCAGAGCCACTCAATGGATAACCACACCGCGTCTAACGCACATTAATTAAAAGTATTTTCCGAGGCTCCTCCTTTCATTTTGTCCCATGTGTTGGGAGGGGCCTTTTTTACCTGGAGATATGACTATGAACGTTATTGCAATATTGAATCACATGGGGGTTTATTTTAAAGAAGAACCCATCCGTGAACTTCATCGCGCGCTTGAACGTCTGAACTTCCAGATTGTTTACCCGAACGACCGTGACGACTTATTAAAACTGATCGAAAACAATGCGCGTCTGTGCGGCGTTATTTTTGACTGGGATAAATATAATCTCGAGCTGTGCGAAGAAATTAGCAAAATGAACGAGAACCTGCCGTTGTACGCGTTCGCTAATACGTATTCCACTCTCGATGTAAGCCTGAATGACCTGCGTTTACAGATTAGCTTCTTTGAATATGCGCTGGGTGCTGCTGAAGATATTGCTAACAAGATCAAGCAGACCACTGACGAATATATCAACACTATTCTGCCTCCGCTGACTAAAGCACTGTTTAAATATGTTCGTGAAGGTAAATATACTTTCTGTACTCCTGGTCACATGGGCGGTACTGCATTCCAGAAAAGCCCGGTAGGTAGCCTGTTCTATGATTTCTTTGGTCCGAATACCATGAAATCTGATATTTCCATTTCAGTATCTGAACTGGGTTCTCTGCTGGATCACAGTGGTCCACACAAAGAAGCAGAACAGTATATCGCTCGCGTCTTTAACGCAGACCGCAGCTACATGGTGACCAACGGTACTTCCACTGCGAACAAAATTGTTGGTATGTACTCTGCTCCGGCAGGCAGCACCATTCTGATTGACCGTAACTGCCACAAATCGCTGACCCACCTGATGATGATGAGCGATGTTACGCCAATCTATTTCCGCCCGACCCGTAACGCTTACGGTATTCTTGGTGGTATCCCACAGAGTGAATTCCAGCACGCTACCATTGCTAAGCGCGTGAAAGAAACACCAAACGCAACCTGGCCGGTACATGCTGTAATTACCAACTCTACCTATGATGGTCTGCTGTACAACACCGACTTCATCAAGAAAACACTGGATGTGAAATCCATCCACTTTGACTCCGCGTGGGTGCCTTACACCAACTTCTCACCGATTTACGAAGGTAAATGTGGTATGAGCGGTGGCCGTGTGGAAGGGAAAGTGATTTACGAAACCCAGTCCACTCACAAACTGCTGGCGGCGTTCTCTCAGGCTTCCATGATCCACGTTAAAGGTGACGTAAACGAAGAAACCTTTAACGAAGCCTACATGATGCACACCACCACTTCTCCGCACTACGGTATCGTGGCGTCCACTGAAACCGCTGCGGCGATGATGAAAGGCAATGCAGGTAAGCGTCTGATCAACGGTTCCATTGAACGTGCGATCAAATTCCGTAAAGAGATCAAACGTCTGAGAACGGAATCTGATGGCTGGTTCTTTGATGTATGGCAGCCGGATCATATCGATACGACTGAATGCTGGCCGCTGCGTTCTGACAGCACCTGGCACGGCTTCAAAAACATCGATAACGAGCACATGTATCTTGACCCGATCAAAGTCACCCTGCTGACTCCGGGGATGGAAAAAGACGGCACCATGAGCGACTTTGGTATTCCGGCCAGCATCGTGGCGAAATACCTCGACGAACATGGCATCGTTGTTGAGAAAACCGGTCCGTATAACCTGCTGTTCCTGTTCAGCATCGGTATCGATAAGACCAAAGCACTGAGCCTGCTGCGTGCTCTGACTGACTTCAAACGTGCGTTCGACCTGAACCTGCGTGTGAAAAACATGCTGCCGTCTCTGTATCGTGAAGATCCTGAATTCTATGAAAACATGCGTATTCAGGAACTGGCTCAGAATATCCACAAACTGATTGTTCACCACAATCTGCCGGATCTGATGTATCGCGCATTTGAAGTGCTGCCGACAATGGTAATGACTCCGTATGCTGCATTCCAGAAAGAGCTGCACGGTATGACCGAAGAAGTTTACCTCGACGAAATGGTAGGTCGTATTAACGCCAATATGATCCTTCCATATCCGCCGGGAGTTCCTCTGGTAATGCCGGGTGAAATGATCACCGAAGAAAGCCGTCCGGTTCTGGAGTTCCTGCAGATGCTGTGTGAAATCGGCGCTCACTATCCGGGCTTTGAAACCGATATTCACGGTGCATACCGTCAGGCTGATGGCCGCTATACCGTTAAGGTATTGAAAGAAGAAAGCAAAAAATAATTAGCTCGTACAAGGGAAGTGGCTTGCCACTTCCCTTTTTTGCTCATAAGGAGAACACATGAAAACACCCTCACAGCCGCGCGCGATATACTATATCGTGGCGATCCAAATCTGGGAGTACTTCAGTTTTTACGGCATGCGTGCCTTACTCATTCTCTATCTCACCCATCAGCTTGGTTTTGATGATAACCATGCCATCAGCCTGTTCAGCGCATATGCTTCTCTGGTTTACGTTACCCCTATTCTCGGCGGCTGGCTTGCCGACCGCCTGCTCGGCAACCGCACTGCAGTGATTGCCGGCGCGCTGTTAATGACCCTTGGCCATGTGGTGCTGGGCATTGATACAAATTCAACCTTTAGCCTGTATCTGGCGCTGGCAATCATTATTTGTGGCTACGGTTTATTCAAATCAAACATCAGCTGTTTGCTTGGCGAGCTCTACGACGAGAACGATCATCGACGTGATGGCGGTTTTTCGCTGCTGTATGCTGCGGGCAATATCGGTTCTATCGCCGCCCCCATCGCCTGCGGCCTGGCTGCTCAGTGGTATGGATGGCATGTTGGCTTTGCCCTTGCGGGTGGCGGCATGTTTATCGGTTTGTTGATTTTCTTAAGCGGACATCGTCATTTCCAGTCCACGCGTAGTATGGATAAAAAAGCGCTCACTAGCGTCAAATTTGCCTTACCAGTATGGAGCTGGTTAGTGGTGATGCTCTGTTTAGCCCCAGTATTTTTTACCCTGCTGCTGGAGAACGACTGGTCGGGATATTTGCTGGCGATCGTTTGCCTCATTGCCGCACAAATCATTGCCCGCATGATGATCAAATTCCCCGAACACCGCCGTGCTCTTTGGCAAATTGTATTGTTGATGTTTGTCGGGACATTGTTCTGGGTACTGGCACAACAGGGCGGCAGTACCATCAGCTTGTTTATCGATCGCTTTGTGAATCGTCAGGCATTCAATATTGAAGTACCTACAGCACTATTCCAGTCGGTGAATGCAATTGCGGTGATGCTCGCTGGGGTTGTACTGGCCTGGCTGGCATCGCCAGAAAGCCGCGGCAACTCAACATTGCGCGTCTGGCTGAAGTTTGCCTTTGGCTTACTTCTGATGGCTTGTGGCTTTATGTTGCTGGCATTTGATGCCCGACATGCAGCGGCTGGCGGTCAAGCGTCAATGGGCGTGATGATATCCGGGCTGGCGCTAATGGGCTTTGCCGAACTCTTTATTGACCCGGTGGCGATTGCGCAAATCACGCGTCTGAAAATGTCTGGCGTATTAACCGGGATTTATATGCTGGCAACAGGCGCGGTCGCCAACTGGCTGGCAGGCGTAGTGGCACAGCAGACGACAGAGTCGCAAATTAGCGGTATGGCAATTGCAGCTTACCAGCGATTCTTTTCTCAGATGGGAGAGTGGACGTTGGCTTGTGTCGCGATCATCGTCGTATTGGCCTTTGCTACCCGTTTCCTGTTTAGCACGCCGACGAATATGGTACAGGAGAGCAACGATTAACTGTCGTAAAAACAATTGGTTATGAATAAATTAACTTTCAGTTTATCACACTAGTAAATCGAGATTAATAAGTCATTTAAACCATTTTGATGGTTATTTATTAGTGATATCAACTTGAGGTAAGCGTTAGTTTCGATAAGATAAACTGAGTTATTAATAGTCGAGGCAGATAATACAGTGTACCGATCTGTCTCTTTATCTACGCTAAATTGAAAGCTGGATTTAGAGGAACCAAAATGTCTGAACAAGAAACACGGGGAGCCAATGAGGCTATTGATTTTAACGATGAACTGAGAAATCGCCGCGAAAAACTGGCGGCACTACGTCAGCAAGGTGTGGCGTTTCCCAATGATTTTCGCCGCGACCATACCTCTGACCAGTTGCACGAAGAGTTTGATGCGAAGAATAACCAGGAACTGGAATCCTTAAACATTGAAGTCTCGGTTGCTGGCCGAATGATGACCCGTCGTATCATGGGGAAAGCCTCCTTTGTAACGTTGCAGGATGTCGGTGGCCGTATTCAACTGTACGTCGCACGAGATAGCCTGCCAGAAGGTGTTTATAACGATCAGTTTAAAAAATGGGATCTGGGTGACATTATCGGTGCCCGCGGTACGCTGTTTAAGACGCAAACGGGTGAGCTTTCCATTCACTGTACTGAGTTGCGCCTGCTGACTAAAGCACTACGTCCTTTACCAGATAAATTCCATGGTCTGCAGGATCAGGAAGTCCGTTATCGTCAACGTTATCTGGACCTCATCGCTAACGATAAATCCCGTCAAACGTTTGTTGTCCGTTCAAAAATTCTGGCCGCTATCCGTCAGTTCATGGTCGCGCGCGGCTTTATGGAAGTAGAAACCCCGATGATGCAGGTAATTCCAGGTGGGGCATCTGCTCGCCCATTTATTACCCATCATAATGCTCTGGATTTAGATATGTATCTGCGTATCGCGCCGGAGCTGTATCTGAAACGTCTGGTTGTAGGCGGTTTTGAACGGGTATTCGAAATCAACCGTAACTTCCGTAATGAAGGTATTTCTGTTCGCCATAATCCTGAGTTCACAATGATGGAACTCTACATGGCGTATGCGGATTACCACGATTTGATTGAACTGACAGAGTCACTGTTCCGCACCCTGGCACAAGAGGTTCTGGGTACCACTAAAGTCACTTATGGCGAGCATGTGTTTGATTTCGGCAAACCGTTTGAAAAACTCACCATGCGCGAAGCAATCAAAAAATATCGTCCAGAAACCGATATGGCCGACCTGGATAATTTTGATGCTGCTAAAGCATTAGCTGAATCTATCGGAATTACGGTAGAGAAAAGCTGGGGGCTGGGACGTATTGTCACGGAGATCTTTGATGAAGTGGCAGAAGCACATCTGATTCAGCCAACCTTTATTACGGAATATCCGGCAGAAGTGTCCCCGCTGGCGCGCCGTAATGATGTTAACCCGGAAATCACCGACCGTTTTGAATTCTTCATCGGTGGTCGTGAAATCGGTAATGGTTTTAGCGAATTAAACGACGCAGAAGATCAGGCTGAACGTTTCCAGGAACAGGTTAACGCTAAAGCCGCAGGTGACGACGAAGCCATGTTCTATGACGAAGATTACGTGACTGCGCTGGAATATGGTCTGCCGCCAACCGCTGGTCTGGGTATTGGTATCGACCGAATGATTATGCTGTTTACAAACAGTCATACTATTCGTGACGTTATTCTCTTCCCGGCGATGCGCCCACAGAAATAAATTTCACTTTAATGAACGAAGCAGTCAGGCGACTGCTTCGTTCATCGTTCCGCAAATCCAGTTTTGAGGAGAGACGCTTCGTTTCAAGATAACCAGCGGGTCCACTCAACTACAGCTCCTAAAAGAGAGAAAAAAGTAATGCCACAGGCAGACTCATTGGCCAGGTTATTCCGACCAGGAATGCACTAAGTAAACGAATATGTGTTTTCTCATGTGAGATAAACCAGATAATGACAAAGGATATGTTCACACCAATCACATAAAAAATTAATATTTTAGAGAATAGTGCCATTTTTTATGTTCTTCTTATCCTTCCTGGCTATTTGTAAAACTGACGGAAATAGTCATCAACTGTCATAATGTTGAGGTCAAAGTCAATATCCGGTAAGTCTAAGCATTTAAGCCTGATTAAATCTTCGATTTCACTTGCGGCTAACGATGTCGTTATTGCGAAGGAGTTTTCATTCAATTGTCGTGGTATCCCATATTCATCAGCCACGATAGAGGAGAAATTCATATCATACATCAATGATCTTAACCTTAAGAACACTGAGGAATAAGATGATGGATAATCAAAAGAAACAACATAAGTATTGAACTTGTTTTTACCTTCCATAATATGACTCCTATCAATATTGAACGCTCTGGGGACGCAAAACTTATTAACCCCGATTGATGATTCTCATATAGGAGATATTCTTTTTTTTGCTCAGTAAAGGGGATGACTTGGGACAAAAAAACGCGCTCTCTGCCCATTCTTTGTGCATCCCCCTACCCTTCAGATGCTCTCCTGCATCACTCCGCGGAGAGCATGAAAAATATCGTGGCTCTGTACTCTTCCATCAACTGCGAATATCATCATACTCCCGCGTTTTATCAAATTCGTGTTTCGCAAATGGGCATAGTGGGATAATTTTTCGTTTTTCCCGACGCATTTTTTCCACTACTTTCGCAACCAGCTGTTTACCGATCCCTTGCCCTTTCAGGCTTTCATCGACATCGGTATGTTCTATAATTGCTAAATTCTCTCCGGTCGGCACAAAGACAATTTCAGCGATTTGCTTGCCTTGTTCGTCATTAATGTAAAATTTATTGTGGCCTTCGCGTATTTCCATTTTACCCTCGCTTATTTATGACGGTATTTCAGCGCACCACTCGGGCACGTATCAATCACTTTCACCACAGTGGCAACGTCGACTTCATCCGGCATGATCCACGGCTTTCGTTTGAGATTAAATAACTTGCCGTTGCCACGTACGCAATTGCCAGAATGCTGACATATCGCAGTGTTGAAATAGACATCGATCTTTTCGCCGGTATAACAGCGATAACCCCCGTCCAGTAGCGCCTGATCCATGACCTTCCCTCTCTCATCAGTATGGTTTTCACTATAAGCATAGCCCTGGAATCTTCATACAGCACTGGCAGTTTCCGTTGCCAGAGTCTCTTCCCCTATATAGCCAATCATTCTTACTCCCTTTGAATTACCCGCCTCATCAGAGATAATGCTTAAGAAATTTGTCACACAAGGAAGCTGATGAGACATTCATTGCCCTACCGCATGTTACGCAAACGTCCGATGAAATTGAGTACCACAGTGATCTTAATGGTCAGCGCGGTACTGTTCTCGGTGCTATTGGTGGTGCATCTGATTTACTTCTCGCAAATCAGTGATATGACGCGAGACGGGCTAGCCAACAAGGCACTGGCAGTGGCGCGTACTCTCGCCGACTCGCCGGAAATCCGTCAGGGCTTGCAGAAAAAACCGCAGGAGAGCGGCATCCAGGCCATCGCGGAAGCCGTGCGCAAACGCAACGATCTGCTGTTTATTGTCGTTACCGATATGCAAAGTCTTCGCTACTCGCATCCTGAAGCCCAGCGTATTGGTCAGCCATTTAAAGGTGATGACATCCTTAAAGCGCTGAATGGCGAAGAAAATGTCGCTATCAATCGCGGTTTTCTGGCGCAGGCTTTACGCGTATTTACCCCCATCTACGATGAAAATCATAAACAAATTGGCGTGGTGGCGATCGGCCTTGAGTTAAGCCGCGTGACCCAACAGATCAATGACAGTCGCTGGAGCATTATCTGGTCAGTATTATTTGGCATGCTGGTCGGACTGATTGGCACCTGCATTCTGGTTAAAGTACTGAAAAAAATCCTTTTCGGCCTGGAACCCTACGAAATCTCCACGCTGTTTGAGCAACGCCAGGCCATGTTGCAGTCTATCAAAGAAGGCGTCGTTGCCGTGGACGATCGCGGCGAGGTCACGCTGATCAACGATGCCGCACAAGAATTGCTGAATTACCGTAAGTCGCAGGACGATGAGAAACTGTCGACGCTAAGCCACTCGTGGTCACAGGTGGTAGATGTCTCGGAAGTG
The DNA here is from genome assembly GCF_022354085.1 of Shigella dysenteriae. Taxonomy (NCBI): domain Bacteria; kingdom Pseudomonadati; phylum Pseudomonadota; class Gammaproteobacteria; order Enterobacterales; family Enterobacteriaceae; genus Shigella; species Shigella dysenteriae. The sequence continues at coordinate 319,225 of NZ_CP055055.1, read as the reverse complement.
TTACGCGACGGTACCCCGCGCCGCGACGAAGAGATTACGATTAAAGATCGGCTATTACTGATCAACACCGTTCCGGTGCGCAGTAATGGCGTTATCATCGGTGCCATTTCAACCTTCAGGGACAAAACCGAAGTACGTAAACTGATGCAGCGACTCGATGGTCTGGTCAACTATGCTGACGCACTTCGTGAACGATCCCACGAATTTATGAATAAATTGCATGTGATTCTCGGATTATTGCATCTGAAGAGTTATAAGCAGTTGGAAGATTACATTCTCAAAACAGCCAATAACTATCAGGAAGAGATTGGCTCTCTGCTGGGTAAGATCAAATCTCCGGTTATCGCTGGTTTTTTAATCAGCAAGATTAACCGCGCGACCGATTTAGGCCATACGCTGATTTTAAACAGTGAAAGCCAGCTGCCAGACAGCGGCAGTGAGGACCAGGTCGCGACGCTGATTACCACATTGGGAAATCTGATAGAAAACGCGCTGGAAGCATTAGGGCCGGAACCCGGTGGCGAAATTAGCGTAACATTGCACTACCGTCACGGCTGGCTGCACTGCGAAGTTAACGATGATGGACCGGGGATCGCACCCGACAAAATCGATCACATTTTTGACAAAGGTGTCTCGACAAAAGGAAGCGAGCGAGGCGTCGGTTTAGCACTTGTCAAACAACAGGTAGAAAATCTCGGCGGCAGCATCGCCGTGGAATCGGAACCCGGGATTTTCACACAATTTTTTGTCCAGATACCCTGGGACGGGGAGAGGTCGAACAGATGATCAATGTATTAATTATCGATGACGACGCAATGGTCGCGGAGCTGAATCGCCGATACGTAGCACAAATCCCAGGCTTTCAATGCTGTGGAACAGCCTCGACGCTGGAGAAAGCCAAAGAGATTATCTTCAATAGCGATACGCCTATCGACCTGATATTGCTCGATATCTATATGCAAAAAGAGAACGGGCTCGATTTACTGCCTGTCCTGCATAACGCGCGTTGCAAAAGTGACGTGATTGTCATCTCCTCCGCAGCCGATGCGGCAACCATTAAAGATTCGCTGCATTACGGTGTCGTGGATTACCTGATCAAACCCTTCCAGGCTTCCCGCTTTGAAGAGGCGCTCACCGGCTGGCGGCAAAAGAAAATGGCGCTGGAAAAACATCAGTATTATGACCAGGCCGAGCTTGATCAGCTAATCCACGGCAGCAGCTCCAACGAACAGGATCCTCGTCGCTTGCCAAAAGGCTTAACGCCGCAGACGTTACGCACGCTGTGCCAATGGATTGACGCGCATCAGGACTATGAGTTTTCAACCGACGAGCTGGCTAACGAGGTTAACATCTCGCGTGTTTCCTGCCGTAAATACCTCATCTGGCTGGTCAACTGCCACATCTTGTTCACCAGTATCCATTATGGCGTCACGGGGCGTCCGGTTTACCGTTACCGTATTCAGGCAGAACACTACTCACTACTGAAACAATATTGCCAATAACGGATCGCTGGTTATCTGTAAGTAATAATTATTACCGTAATGCAAAATACCCCTGGCACAAGTTACATCCTTCATCAGTAAAACTTGTGCCAGATCAAATATAATTATCCCTCCATCATCGCTAAAAATTAATATCTCTTCAGGTGAACGGTGTTTTTAATTTCAAAACGCTAACAAAAGTTAATTAACTATTATGTCACCCGCATTATGTGTATTTTTACCCACAAATGGGTAGATCAGATTAATCTATAAACCTAATGATATCTGCCCTGAGAACAAAAAATAGACCGATAAATATCAATAAGATAACAGCAAACAAAACATTAACATCTGCGCAGTACAAACTTTAAACCCATCGCCAGAGAGTTTTTCTCTCTGAAAAAGCCGCTTATCACAGTGCATAAATTTGCCGCTGCTTTAATCAGCCAATATTCACTGTGAGGTATTTGCTAAAGCCGGTAACGACCAAACGGATATTTAGTCAGGCTCTGAAAACAGTTCATACAAAACAGAACGTGACTGTGATCTATTCAGCAAAAATTTAAATAGGATTATCGCGAGGGTTCACACATGTTATTTACTATCCAACTTATCATAATACTGATATGTCTGTTTTATGGTGCCAGAAAGGGTGGTATCGCGCTGGGTTTATTAGGCGGTATCGGTCTGGTCATTCTGGTCTTCGTCTTCCACCTTCAGCCAGGTAAACCACCAGTTGATGTCATGCTGGTTATCATTGCGGTGGTGGCGGCATCGGCGACCTTGCAAGCTTCGGGCGGTCTTGATGTCATGCTGCAAATTGCCGAGAAGCTGCTGCGCCGCAACCCGAAATATGTCTCAATTGTCGCGCCGTTTGTGACCTGTACGCTGACCATTCTTTGCGGTACGGGTCATGTGGTTTACACCATTCTGCCGATCATCTACGACGTCGCCATTAAGAACAACATCCGTCCGGAACGTCCGATGGCGGCAAGTTCTATCGGTGCACAGATGGGGATTATCGCCAGTCCGGTGTCGGTTGCGGTCGTGTCTCTGGTTGCAATGCTGGGTAATGTCACCTTTGATGGTCGCCATCTTGAGTTCCTCGACCTGCTGGCAATCACCATTCCATCGACGTTAATCGGTATCCTGGCGATCGGTATCTTCAGCTGGTTCCGCGGTAAAGATCTGGATAAAGACGAAGAGTTCCAGAAATTCATCTCCGTACCGGAAAACCGTGAGTATGTTTACGGTGATACCGCGACGCTGCTGGATAAAAAACTGCCGAAAAGCAACTGGCTGGCAATGTGGATTTTCCTCGGGGCAATCGCTGTAGTCGCACTTCTTGGTGCTGATTCGGACCTGCGTCCATCCTTCGGCGGCAAACCGCTGTCGATGGTACTGGTTATTCAGATGTTTATGCTGCTGACCGGGGCGCTGATTATTATCCTGACCAAAACCAATCCCGCGTCTATCTCAAAAAACGAAGTCTTCCGTTCCGGTATGATCGCCATCGTGGCGGTGTACGGTATCGCATGGATGGCAGAAACCATGTTCGGTGCGCATATGTCTGAAATTCAGGGCGTACTGGGTGAAATGGTGAAAGAGTATCCGTGGGCCTATGCCATTGTTCTGCTGCTGGTTTCCAAGTTTGTAAACTCTCAGGCTGCGGCGCTGGCGGCGATTGTTCCGGTCGCGCTGGCGATCGGCGTTGATCCGGCATACATCGTGGCTTCAGCACCGGCTTGCTACGGTTATTACATCCTGCCGACTTATCCGAGCGATCTGGCAGCGATTCAGTTTGACCGTTCCGGCACCACCCACATCGGTCGCTTCGTCATCAACCACAGCTTTATTCTGCCGGGGTTGATTGGTGTGAGCGTATCGTGCGTCTTCGGCTGGATCTTCGCCGCGATGTACGGGTTCTTATAAATGCACTTTGCGTGCCGCCCGTGACTACGCGGCACGCCATTTTCGAATAACAAATACAGAGTTACAGGCTGGAAGCTATGTCAAACAAACCCTTTATCTACCAGGCACCTTTCCCGATGGGGAAAGACAATACCGAATACTATCTACTCACTTCCGATTACGTTAGCGTTGCCGACTTCGACGGCGAAACCATCCTGAAAGTGGAACCAGAAGCCCTGACCCTGCTGGCGCAGCAAGCCTTTCACGACGCTTCTTTTATGCTCCGTCCGGCACACCAGAAACAGGTTGCGGCTATTCTTCACGATCCAGAAGCCAGCGAAAACGACAAGTACGTGGCGCTGCAATTCTTAAGAAACTCCGAAATCGCCGCCAAAGGCGTGCTGCCTACCTGCCAGGATACCGGCACCGCGATCATCGTCGGTAAAAAAGGCCAGCGCGTGTGGACCGGCGGCGGTGATGAAGAAGCGCTGTCGAAAGGCGTCTATAACACCTATATCGAAGATAACCTGCGCTATTCACAAAACGCGGCGCTGGACATGTACAAAGAGGTCAACACCGGCACTAACCTGCCTGCACAAATCGACCTGTACGCGGTAGATGGCGATGAGTACAAATTCCTTTGCGTTGCGAAAGGCGGCGGCTCTGCCAACAAAACGTATCTCTACCAGGAAACCAAAGCCCTGCTGACTCCCGGCAAACTGAAAAACTTCCTCGTCGAGAAAATGCGTACCCTCGGTACTGCAGCCTGCCCGCCGTACCATATCGCGTTTGTGATTGGCGGTACGTCTGCGGAAACCAACCTGAAAACCGTCAAGTTAGCAAGCGCTCACTATTACGATGAACTGCCGACGGAAGGGAACGAACATGGTCAGGCGTTCCGCGATGTCCAGCTGGAACAGGAACTGCTGGAAGAGGCCCAGAAACTCGGTCTTGGCGCGCAGTTTGGCGGTAAATACTTCGCGCACGACATTCGCGTTATCCGTCTGCCACGTCACGGCGCATCCTGCCCGGTAGGCATGGGCGTCTCCTGCTCCGCTGACCGTAACATTAAAGCGAAAATCAACCGCGAAGGTATCTGGATCGAAAAACTGGAACACAATCCAGGCCAGTACATTCCACAAGAACTGCGTCAGGCCGGTGAAGGCGAAGCGGTGAAGGTCGACCTTAACCGCCCGATGAAAGAGATCCTCGCCCAGCTTTCGCAATATCCGGTATCCACCCGTTTGTCGCTCACCGGCACCATTATTGTGGGTCGAGATATTGCACACGCCAAGCTGAAAGAGCTGATTGACGCCGGTAAAGAACTTCCGCAGTACATCAAAGATCACCCGATCTACTACGCGGGTCCGGCGAAAACCCCTGCCGGTTATCCATCAGGTTCACTTGGCCCAACCACCGCAGGTCGTATGGACTCCTACGTGGATCTGCTGCAATCCCACGGCGGCAGCATGATCATGCTGGCGAAAGGCAACCGCAGCCAGCAGGTTACCGACGCGTGCCATAAACACGGCGGCTTTTACCTCGGTAGCATCGGCGGTCCGGCGGCGGTACTGGCGCAGCAGAGCATCAAGCATCTGGAATGCGTCGCTTATCCGGAGCTGGGTATGGAAGCTATCTGGAAAATCGAAGTAGAAGATTTCCCGGCGTTTATCCTGGTCGATGATAAAGGTAACGACTTCTTCCAGCAAATCGTCAACAAACAGTGCGCGAACTGCACTAAGTAACCTCTTCGGCCCAGCGCCTGGCAGCATGCTGCCAGGTGATCCCCCTGGGCCACCTCTTTTGCGATTGTAATTTCACGCTTGCTGGTGAATAGTCAGTATTTTCCCTGACTTGCGAACTCACCATGACCCGCACACTCAAGCCGTTAATTCTTAACACCGGCGCACTGGCGCTAACGTTAATCCTGATTTATACCGGCATTTCGGCCCATGACAAACTCACCTGGCTGATGGAAGTGACACCGGTGATTATTGTCGTGCCGCTACTGCTTGCCACCGCGAAACGTTATCCGTTAACGCCGCTGCTCTATACGCTCATTTTCTTTCACGCCATCATCCTGATGGTCGGCGGGCAATACACCTACGCGAAAGTCCCCATCGGTTTTGAGGTGCAGGAATGGCTGGGGTTGAGCCGTAATCCGTATGACAAGCTGGGGCATTTTTTCCAGGGGCTGGTGCCTGCACTGGTGGCACGTGAGATCCTTGTGCGCGGGATGTACGTTCGCGGACGTAAAATGGTGGCGTTTCTGGTCTGTTGCGTGGCGCTGGCGATAAGCGCGATGTATGAATTAATCGAGTGGTGGGCGGCGCTGGCAATGGGCCAGGGAGCGGATGATTTTCTCGGCACCCAGGGCGACCAGTGGGACACGCAATCCGATATGTTCTGCGCGCTACTTGGCGCATTAACGACGGTGATATTCCTCGCTCGCTTTCATTGCCGCCAGCTACGGCGCTTTGGCTTGATAACCGGATAACAACGTGCACTTTGTTGATGCCGGATGCGGCGTGAATTCCTTATCCGGTCTACAAAATTTGCAAATCCAAAGCATTACATTAAGACGTGGCCTGATAAACATATCGCATCAGGCCATTTTCGTTAGCTATTGTCCACGTCAGGCTTTCACATCACTCACTGCACCGACCGGAATATCAGCATGAACAGGCTCGGGCGGTACTTTGCGATATTTATCCAGCAGATGAATCTGGATCCTGCGCAGCGTGTCGCCATTGAGGCGATAGAAACGGAAGTAGAGAATCAGCGTTACCATGAAAAACAGAGTCGGTAGAGCAATCATAATAAACTGCATACCTAATAGGGCTTGCGTAGACTGTTCAACATTCGGTACATAGCCAATCATCCCTAACACAACCGCAATGAAAAAAGCCGCAAAGGCTGAACCGCCCTTCACCACCATAGTCTGCACGGAGTAAGCGATGCTTTCACAGCGTACGTGCAGTTTATATTCACCGTAATCAACGGTATCTGCCACCATGATGACCTGTAATACCCAGAAAAGCGCCGTTCCCACATTCAGCAAAATACCCGCAATCACAATGAGGACGACGTTGTGATAGCTCATTAATGCCATTAACAGGAGAACACCACAGCTTAACACCGGAAGAATAGATGCTCCGGCCCATAAAATGCGTCGGGATAATGATTTAACTAAGCGTGGGAAGAATACTAACGTCACCAGGTTAGCAGCTCCCGCATACGACAGATAATAGGGGAACAAATCCGCATCACCGATAACATATGAGAAATAATAGATAGCAAAGCCGGTAATAATGTTGCTGGCTACATTATAAGCAAGAGCCATACCCAAGAGGCATGAAAGCTGATCGTTTTTATAAATAAGCGCAACGATGGCTTTAAGTGTCAGATGGCTTCCTTCAGCAGACGGTTGATTGTCTGACGAAAAGACTTCATGCACATTGCGCAGAGTGATGATGGTTGAAACAATAAAAAAGGCGATCAGTACCAGTGTGAACATCTGAAAGCCAAATCCCCGATCGCCACCGCCGACATAATTAACAAATGGTAGCGTCACACCTGCCGTAACAAAGCCCGCCAGACTGGCAAAAAAACGCGGATAAGGAACCAGTTGTTCACGCTCACGTTTATCGAGCGTGATGGTTGGAACCAGCGACCAGAAGGGAATATCCATAATGGTGTAAGTCATGCCCCAGAGGATGTAGGTCACGCAAACAAAGGCAATCTGAGTAGTACCTTCAAACAGATGCGCACTAAAGAGGAGAAATAAGATTACAGAGTTTGCCAACGTACCGATCAGGATCCAGGGTTTGAACTTACCCCATCGCGATCGCGTAGCATTTACAATCCATCCCATAATCGGATCGTTAATAGCATCCCAGATCCTCGCCACCAGAAACAAAGTACCGACCAAACCCACAGACAGCCCGACGACATCGGTGTAGTAATACATGAGGTACATATACACAATGCCGATCGCAAAATCCTTCCCGAACGCTCCAAATCCATAACTGAGTTTTGTAGTCATTGAAATGCTCATAGGGTATCGGGTCGCTGTTACCAACGCCCGCCTTCTGTTATTGGTATCGTCAGAGGTGTGCGCCGGAATAAATCCCCCGGCGCAGTAGCGTTTAGTCGCGTTTTAACGGTGCAACCAGCCTGGCAGCCAGTCGCCGTGGGCGGCAATCAGGTCGTCAACAAGAGCATATATTTCGTCAATGCCCAGCACGGCGGCAGTATGCGGGTCCATCATCGCGGCGTGGTAAACACGGTCGCGATTTTCCGTAAGAATAGCTTCGGTCAGCAGCGTCTGTACGTTAATGTTGGTTTGCATCAGGGCGGCCAGATGCGAAGGTAGCGTACCGACTTTGGTCGGCTGAATGCCATTAGCATCAACCAGACAGGCTACTTCCACGCAACATCCTTGTGGCAGGTTATCAATCAAACCATCGTTACGGACGTTGCCGTAAATCACACTCGGCTCGCCCGTCCAGATAGCGTTCATGATTGTGCTGGCATATTCCCGTGACGGTTTAATATCAATCCGGGAGGCGTTTTTATACTCCTCCAGCTCTTTATGCCAGTTCGCCAGCTGCTCGACGCAGCGTTTCGGGTACTCATCCAGCGGTACTTTATAACGCTCAATCAAATCCTCACGACCTGGCTTAATAAACCACGGTGTGTACTCAGCAAAATGTTCTGACGATTCCGTGACGAAATAGCCCAGCTTTTTGAACATTTCATAGCGCACAATATTCTGGCAGCGAGTATTGCCGTGAATATTCGGCTTCGGTGCCTGCCCTGCGTCATAAGCCGCCAGCAGTTCCGGGTAGAGATTCACGTAACTGCCGTCGGCGGTTTTGCGCTCCAGCTCCAGGTAAAACGCCATATGGTTGATACCTGCGCAACGGTAACGCAGCGTAGCCGGGTCGATATTGAGGTCACGCGCCAGCTCTTCCGCCGTTCCCTGCACCGAATGGCACAGCCCGACCTGTTTGATATGCGGATAGCGGGCATACATCGCCCAGGTATTCATCGCCATTGGGTTAACATAGTTGAGCATGGTGGCATCGGGGCAGACTTCCGTCATGTCCTCGCAAATTTGCCACAGATGCGGAATGGTACGTAGCGCGCGCATAATACCGCCCGGCCCCAACGTATCGGCAATGGTTTGTTCCAGACCATGCCGCTTACAGACCTCGAAATCAGTCACCGTGCAAGGTTCATAACCGCCAATCTGAAATGCCACCACGACAAAATCGGCATCCTCTAAGGCTTCTTTCTGTTGGGTGTGGCAGGTGATTTTGCCGCTGGCCCCTGCTGAATCCATCAGCTTACGCACCACAATATGCGACTCTTCCAGGCGGGTGGGGTCAATGTCCATCAGGGCAATATGCGCCGTTTTCAGCGCCTCGCGATGGAACACATCACCAAGAATATTTTTAACGAAAATCGTCGAACCAGCGCCGATAAATGTAATTTTGGGTGCAGACATCATGCAGATCTCCTGGCTTGCTTGAATAACTTCATCATGGCAGGCGAATCTGCAGAAAACCTCCGGCTTCCAGGTTGAGCATTCCCATAAACTCAGATCCTGCGTGAAGCAGCAGTAAATCTGAGTTTATGGGAATAATTCACCTGAAAAGCAGAGTTTTCGGCCTCATGATGCTCGGACACTCCCCTCGCCCCTCTGGGAAGAGGGTGAAAACCGTGCTCCCACTCGCAGTCATCCTCCCTCACTCCTGCCATAATTCTGATATTCCAGGAAAGAGAGCCATCCATGAATACAGATACGTTTATGTGCAGCAGCGACGAAAAACAGACCCGCAGCCCGCTGTCGCTGTATTCGGAATACCAGCGGATGGAGATTGAGTTTCGCGCACCGCATATCATGCCCACCAGCCACTGGCATGGTCAGGTCGAAGTGAATGTGCCTTTCGATGGCGATGTGGAATACCTGATCAACAATGAAAAAGTGAATATCAATCAGGGTCATATCACGCTGTTCTGGGCCTGTACACCGCACCAACTAACAGATACCGGAACCTGTCAGAGCATGGCGATTTTTAATCTGCCGATGCATCTGTTTCTCTCCTGGCCGCTGGATAAAGACCTGATTAACCACGTCACTCACGGCATGGTGATCAAATCACTTGCCACACAGCAACTTAGCCCGTTTGAAGTACGCCGCTGGCAGCAGGAATTAAACAGTCCGAATGAACAAATTCGCCAGCTCGCCATTGATGAAATTGGCCTGATGCTCAAGCGATTTAGCCTCTCTGGCTGGGAACCGATTCTGGTCAATAAAACCTCGCGCACACACAAAAACAGCGTCTCGCGCCATGCGCAATTTTATGTTAGCCAGATGCTGGGCTTTATTGCCGAAAACTATGATCAGGCGCTGACCATCAACGATGTGGCTGAGCACGTCAAACTTAACGCCAACTATGCAATGGGGATATTCCAGCGGGTCATGCAATTGACGATGAAACAGTACATTACCGCGATGCGCATCAACCACGTTCGCGCGTTACTGAGCGATACCGATAAAAGTATTCTCGATATTGCCCTGACGGCAGGCTTTCGTTCAAGTAGTCGTTTTTACAGCACGTTCGGCAAATATGTCGGCATGTCGCCGCAACAATACCGCAAACTTAGCCAACAGCGCCGCCAGACGTTTCCCGGCTAAAGACGATATCAGTATCAGCCAAAAAAATAGTTTAGCCGTCGATAATAAGCAGTGAAAATAATTTAAAATAATCACATAAAGCATTGTTTATAAAAACAAATATTTGAAAAATGTTTGTTTTTCACGCGCTTTACAGCCCGAAAAGGCCGGAAGATACTTGCCCGCAACGAAGATTCCTTCATAACCGGGTAAGCAATGATGAAAGTATTAATTGTTGAAAGCGAGTTTCTCCATCAAGACACCTGGGTCGGTAACGCCGTTGAGCGTCTGGCAGATGCTTTAAGCCAGCAAAATGTTACCGTGATTAAATCCACCTCCTTTGATGATGGTTTTGCCATTCTCTCTTCAAACGAAGCCATTGACTGCCTGATGTTCAGCTATCAAATGGAACATCCGGACGAACATCAAAACGTCAGACAATTGATCGGTAAGCTTCATGAGCGCCAACAAAACGTGCCGGTCTTCCTGTTGGGCGATCGGGAAAAAGCCCTCGCCGCAATGGATCGCGACCTGCTGGAGCTTGTCGATGAATTCGCCTGGATTCTGGAAGATACCGCCGACTTTATCGCCGGACGCGCCGTTGCCGCGATGACCCGCTACCGCCAGCAGCTGTTGCCGCCACTGTTCAGCGCGCTGATGAAATATAGCGACATCCATGAATATTCCTGGGCAGCGCCAGGCCACCAGGGCGGCGTTGGTTTTACCAAAACACCCGCCGGACGTTTCTACCATGACTACTATGGTGAAAATCTGTTCCGCACCGACATGGGCATCGAACGAACTTCCCTCGGTTCTTTGCTTGACCATACTGGCGCATTTGGCGAAAGCGAAAAATATGCCGCACGCGTATTTGGTGCCGATCGCTCCTGGTCGGTAGTCGTCGGTACTTCCGGCTCTAACCGCACCATCATGCAGGCTTGCATGACCGATAACGATGTAGTGGTTGTTGACCGTAACTGCCATAAATCCATCGAACAAGGTTTGATGCTGACAGGCGCGAAACCGGTCTACATGGTGCCAAGCCGCAACCGCTACGGCATTATCGGGCCAATCTATCCGCAGGAAATGCAACCTGAAACCTTGCAGAAGAAAATCAGTGAAAGCCCGCTGACTAAAGACAAAGCCGGGCAAAAACCGTCTTACTGCGTGGTGACCAACTGCACCTATGACGGCGTGTGTTATAACGCTAAAGAAGCGCAGGATCTGCTGGAAAAAACCTCCGATCGTCTGCACTTTGACGAAGCCTGGTACGGCTATGCACGTTTCAACCCGATCTATGCCGATCACTATGCCATGCGCGGCGAACCTGGCGATCACAACGGCCCTACCGTTTTCGCCACCCACTCCACCCACAAACTGCTGAATGCGCTGTCACAGGCCTCTTACATTCATGTGCGTGAAGGTCGTGGTGCGATTAACTTCTCCCGCTTCAATCAGGCGTACATGATGCATGCCACCACCTCCCCGCTGTATGCCATCTGCGCATCCAACGACGTGGCGGTGTCGATGATGGACGGCAACAGTGGCCTGTCACTGACGCAGGAAGTGATCGACGAAGCGGTTGATTTCCGTCAGGCGATGGCGCGGCTGTATAAAGAGTTCACCGCTGACGGTAGCTGGTTCTTCAAACCGTGGAACAAAGAAGTCGTCACCGACCCACAAACCGGCAAAACCTATGACTTTGCTGACGCGCCAACCAAACTGTTGACCACCGTTCAGGACTGCTGGGTAATGCATCCGGGCGAAAGCTGGCACGGCTTCAAAGATATTCCGGATAACTGGAGTATGCTCGACCCGATTAAAGTCAGCATCCTTGCTCCGGGAATGGGTGAAGATGGTGAACTGGAAGAAACCGGTGTTCCGGCGGCGCTGGTCACTGCCTGGCTTGGTCGCCACGGCATTGTGCCTACCCGCACCACTGACTTCCAAATTATGTTCCTGTTCTCTATGGGCGTAACCCGTGGGAAATGGGGGACTCTGGTTAACACCCTTTGCTCCTTCAAACGCCACTATGACGCCAACACACCGCTGGCGCAGGTGATGCCGGAACTTGTTGAACAATATCCTGACACTTACGCGAACATGGGGATTCACGATCTGGGTGACACCATGTTTGCCTGGCTGAAAGAAAACAATCCTGGCGCACGGTTGAACGAAGCCTATTCCGGCCTGCCGGTGGCGGAGATCACCCCGCGTGAAGCGTACAACGCGATTGTCGATAACAATGTCGAACTGGTATCCATTGAAAATCTACCAGGACGCATCGCGGCAAACTCAGTTATCCCGTATCCGCCAGGAATCCCGATGCTGCTGTCTGGTGAAAACTTCGGCGATAAAAACAGTCCGCAAGTAAGTTATTTACGCTCGCTGCAATCCTGGGACCATCATTTCCCTGGATTTGAACACGAAACTGAAGGGACTGAAATTATTGACGGTATTTACCACGTTATGTGTGTGAAAGCGTAACCACTATTCCGCTGAAGGCGTAATTGTTTAAATAACATTACGCCGCCTGGCCTTAGGCCTTTTGAGTATGGCAACGTTTTCATAAAAATTGCTGCAAACAAAAATGTCATACTTTTTGCGCGGCCCCACCCCGCGCTTTTTTTTGCCTGTTATTTACCCTGTAAAAAAATATGTACATGAGAAATTTTTATAAAAATTTGTAATATTAGTAAAACTCGTTATTTTTATGCATGTTTATATTCATCATACAATTATATAACCATTTCCCGGTATCGCTTTGCTTTAGCGAGAACTGGTCTTTTATTCGCACTCAGGAGTACATGTATGAGGATTTGCAGCGACCAACCTTGTATTGTTTTATTGACTGAAAAAGATGTCTGGATAAGGGTGAATGGGAAAGAACCTATTAGCCTTAAAGCTAACCATATGGCGTTATTAAATTGTGAAAATAATATTATCGACGTCTCCTCTCTTAACAACACTTTGGTTGCTCATATTAGTCACGACATCATCAAAGATTACCTCCGGTTTCTGAATAAAGATCTCTCGCAAATACCAGTATGGCAACGTAGCGCTACGCCCATTCTCACCCTGCCATGCCTGACACCAGACGTCTTTCGCGTTGCCGCGCAACACAGCATGATGCCCGCAGAAACTGAGTCAGAAAAGGAACGAACACGCGCATTATTATTCACGGTGCTATCCCGTTTTCTCGACAGTAAAAAATTCCTTTCATTAATGATGTATATGTTACGTAATTGTGTAAGTGACAGCGTTTATCAAATTATTGAAAGCGATATTCACAAAGACTGGAATCTTAGTATGGTAGCCAGTTGTTTATGTCTTAGCCCAAGTCTGTTAAAGAAAAAGCTGAAAAGCGAAAACACCAGTTATAGCCAAATAATCACCACCTGCCGCATGCGTTATGCCGTAAATGAATTAATGATGGACGGTAAAAATATCTCTCAGGTATCACAGTCCTGCGGCTACAACAGTACGTCGTACTTTATTTCTGTCTTTAAAGACTTCTACGGTATGACGCCGCTGCATTATGTTAGTCAGCACAGAGAACGCACTGTCGCCTGATTTTTAACCTTAACGAAGAGCTATATTAATAACGGCATCAGCGATAACCCGGTCGATAATAATTCAACTATCGAATGCAGGCGTATGATATGACGTAATTTATTGTCACGAAGCTCGCCTTCGCAGGAGTTTAATTATGTCTTCGGATGCTGATGCTCACAAAGTGGGCTTAATCCCCGTCACCCTGATGGTGTCGGGGAATATTATGGGGTCAGGTGTTTTTCTGTTACCTGCAAACCTGGCCTCCACTGGCGGGATTGCCATATATGGATGGTTGGTGACGATTATCGGTGCGCTGGGGCTCTCGATGGTATACGCCAAAATGTCGTTCCTCGATCCAAGTCCTGGTGGTTCTTACGCTTACGCCCGCCGCTGCTTTGGCCCGTTTCTCGGTTATCAAACCAACGTCCTCTACTGGCTGGCCTGCTGGATCGGCAATATCGCCATGGTGGTCATTGGCGTAGGATATTTAAGTTACTTCTTCCCGATTCTGAAAGATCCATTGGTATTAACCATCACCTGCGTCGTGGTGCTGTGGATCTTCGTCCTGCTGAACATTGTCGGTCCGAAAATGATCACCCGTGTGCAGGCCGTTGCCACCGTGCTGGCGCTGATCCCCATCGTCGGGATTGCCGTATTTGGCTGGTTCTGGTTCCGTGGTGAAACCTATATGGCGGCATGGAACGTCAGCGGCCTGGGCACCTTCGGTGCAATTCAAAGTACCCTTAACGTTACGCTGTGGTCGTTCATCGGTGTGGAAAGTGCCTCCGTTGCCGCAGGTGTGGTGAAAAACCCGAAACGCAATGTCCCTATCGCCACCATCGGTGGGGTATTGATTGCCGCCGTTTGCTATGTGCTCTCCACCACCGCGATTATGGGGATGATCCCTAATGCCGCACTGCGCGTTTCTGCCTCGCCATTCGGTGATGCCGCACGGATGGCGTTGGGTGACACCGCCGGGGCCATTGTTTCCTTCTGCGCAGCTGCGGGTTGCTTAGGTTCACTGGGCGGCTGGACATTGCTGGCGGGTCAAACGGCGAAAGCCGCTGCCGATGACGGACTGTTCCCACCGATTTTTGCCCGTGTAAATAAAGCGGGTACGCCAGTGGCGGGGCTGATTATCGTCGGTATTTTGATGACCATCTTCCAGCTCAGCAGCATTTCACCAAACGCGACCAAAGAATTCGGTCTGGTTTCTTCCGTGTCGGTCATCTTTACACTGGTGCCATATCTTTACACCTGTGCGGCGTTACTGCTGCTCGGACACGGTCACTTTGGTAAAGCACGCCCGGCATATCTGGCAGTTACTACCATTGCCTTCCTCTACTGCATCTGGGCCGTGGTGGGGTCCGGGGCGAAAGAGGTTATGTGGTCATTTGTCACCCTGATGGTCATCACCGCCATGTATGCGCTGAATTACAACCGGCTGCATAAAAACCCGTATCCCTTAGATGCACCAATAAGCAAAGATTAATTCCCCTTAATCCAGCAAAGATAAAAGCCAACCTTAAGAACTTAAGGTTGGCTTAATTTTGCTTTGCGAGCATATGCGCACTTTGTTCGATGGAAACACCGTGATGTTGAAGCGCCTACTAAAAAGACCCTCTTTGAATTTACTCGCCTGGCTATTGTTGGCCGCTTTTTATATCTCTATCTGCCTGAATATTGCCTTTTTTAAACAGGTGTTGCAGGCGCTGCCGCTGGACTCGCTGCATAACGTACTGGTTTTCTTGTCGATGCCGGTCGTCGCCTTCAGCGTGATTAATATTGTCCTGACACTAAGCTCTTTCTTATGGCTTAATCGACCGCTGGCCTGCCTGTTTATTCTGGTTGGCGCGGCTGCACAATATTTCATAATGACTTACGGCATCGTCATCGACCGCTCGATGATTGCCAATATTATTGATACCACTCCGGCAGAAAGTTATGCGTTGATGACGCCGCAAATGTTATTAACGCTAGGATTCAGCGGCGTGCTTGCTGCGCTGATTGCCTGCTGGATTAAAATCAAACCTGCCACTTCGCGCCTGCGCAGTGTTCTTTTCCGTGGAGCCAATATTCTGGTTTCTGTACTGCTGATTTTGCTGGTCGCCGCACTATTTTATAAAGACTACGCCTCGTTGTTCCGCAACAACAAAGAGCTGGTGAAGTCCTTAAGCCCCTCTAACAGCATTGTTGCCAGCTGGTCATGGTACTCCCATCAGCGACTGGCAAATCTGCCGCTGGTGCGAATTGGTGAAGACGCGCACCGCAACCCGTTAATGCAGAACGAAAAACGTAAAAATTTGACCATCCTGATTGTCGGCGAAACCTCGCGGGCGGAGAACTTCTCCCTCAACGGCTACCCGCGTGAAACTAACCCGCGGTTGGCGAAAGATAACGTGGTCTATTTCCCTAATACCGCATCTTGCGGCACGGCAACGGCAGTTTCAGTACCGTGCATGTTCTCGGATATGCCGCGTGAGCATTACAAAGAAGAGCTGGCACAGCACCAGGAAGGCGTGCTGGATATCATTCAGCGAGCGGGCATCAACGTGCTGTGGAATGACAACGATGGCGGCTGTAAAGGTGCCTGCGACCGCGTGCCTCACCAGAATGTCACCGCGCTGAATCTGCCTGATCAGTGCATCAACGGCGAATGCTATGACGAAGTGCTGTTCCACGGGCTGGAAGAGTACATCAATAACCTGCAGGGTGATGGCGTGATTGTCTTACACACCATCGGCAGCCACGGTCCGACCTATTACAACCGCTATCCGCCGCAGTTCAGGAAATTTACCCCAACCTGCGACACCAATGAGATCCAGACCTGTACCAAAGAGCAACTGGTGAACACTTACGACAACACGCTGGTTTACGTCGACTATATTGTTGATAAAGCGATTAATCTGCTGAAAGAACATCAGGATAAATTTACCACCAGCCTGGTTTATCTTTCTGACCACGGTGAGTCGTTAGGTGAAAATGGCATCTATCTGCACGGTTTGCCTTATGCCATCGCCCCGGATAGCCAAAAACAGGTGCCGATGCTGCTGTGGCTGTCGGAGGATTATCAAAAACGGTATCAGGTTGACCAGAACTGTCTGCAAAAACAGGCGCAAACGCAACACTATTCACAAGACAATTTATTCTCCACGCTATTGGGATTAACTGGCGTTGAGACGAAGTATTACCAGGCTGCGGATGATATTCTGCAAACTTGCAGGAGAGTGAGTGAATGAAAATTCTGATTGTTGAAGACGATACGCTGTTATTGCAGGGACTGATTCTGGCGGCGCAAACCGAAGGCTACGCGTGCGATGGCGTGACAACCGCGCGGATGGCGGAACAAAGCCTTGAGGCAGGTCATTACAGCCTGGTGGTACTGGATTTAGGGTTACCCGACGAAGATGGACTGCATTTTCTCGCCCGTATCCGGCAGAAAAAATATACCCTGCCGGTACTGATCCTCACCGCTCGCGATACGCTGACCGACAAAATCGCCGGGCTGGATGTCGGTGCCGACGACTATCTGGTGAAGCCTTTTGCGCTGGAAGAGTTACATGCCCGTATCCGCGCCCTGCTACGACGCCATAATAATCAGGGCGAAAGTGAGCTGATTGTTGGCAATCTGACGCTGAACATGGGTCGCCGTCAGGTATGGATGGGCGGTGAAGAGTTGATTCTGACGCCCAAAGAATATGCTCTGCTGTCACGGTTAATGCTCAAAGCAGGCAGTCCGGTGCATCGGGAAATTCTCTACAACGACATCTATAACTGGGACAATGAACCCTCGACCAACACCCTGGAAGTGCATATCCACAATCTGCGCGACAAAGTGGGCAAAGCCCGTATCCGCACCGTGCGCGGCTTTGGCTATATGCTTGTCGCGAATGAGGAAAACTAATTGAATCTGATGCGTTTTCTGCGCCGACCAATATCGCTGCGCCAACGGCTGATATTGACCATCGGGGCCATTTTGTTGGTGTTTGAGCTGATCAGCGTCTTCTGGCTATGGCATGAAAGTACCGAGCAGATTCAGCTGTTTGAGCAGGCGCTACGCGACAATCGCAACAACGATCGCCACATCATGCGTGAGATCCGCGAGGCGGTCGCCAGCCTGATTGTCCCCGGCGTCTTTATGGTCAGCCTGACGCTATTTATCTGCTATCAGGCGGTACGCCGCATCACCCGCCCGCTGGCGGAGCTGCAAAAAGAGCTGGAAGCGCGCACCGCCGACAACTTAACGCCAATTGCCATTCACAGCGCCACCCTCGAAATCGAAGCGGTGGTTTCGGCGTTGAACGATCTGGTCAGTCGCCTGACCAGCACGCTGGATAACGAAAGGTTATTTACCGCTGACGTCGCGCACGAACTGCGAACGCCACTGGCGGGGGTGCGTTTGCATCTGGAACTGCTGGCGAAAACGCATCACATTGATGTAGCACCGTTAGTGGCACGGCTTGATCAGATGATGGAGAGCGTCTCCCAGCTGCTGCAACTGGCGCGTGCCGGACAGTCATTTTCTTCCGGTAATTATCAACATGTAAAACTGCTGGAAGATGTCATTCTCCCCTCGTATGACGAACTCAGTACCATGCTCGACCAGCGACAGCAAACCCTGCTATTGCCAGAGAGCGCCGCCGACATCACCGTTCAGGGTGATGCAACCCTGCTGCGGATGTTATTGCGAAACCTGGTAGAAAACGCCCATCGTTACAGCCCGCAAGGCAGCAACATTATGATTAAGCTGCAAGAAGATGGCGGAGCGGTCATGGCAGTTGAAGATGAAGGACCAGGTATTGATGAGAGTAAATGCGGGGAGTTGAGTAAAGCGTTTGTACGTATGGACAGCCGTTATGGCGGGATTGGTCTGGGGTTAAGTATTGTCAGCCGCATTACACAGTTGCATCACGGGCAGTTTTTCCTGCAAAACCGGCAAGAGACTTCCGGCACGCGGGCCTGGGTACGGCTGAAGAAAGATCAGAACGTGGCAAACCAGATATAAAGAAAGCTGCTGACCACCAGCACGCTGAACACGGTAGTTAAACTTTCATAAACACGGTTTTTCATTGCACTCTCCTCCGTTAACCTGGAGGAGAGTATGCGCGTCAGAGATTAAGTGAACCTTAAGAGTTCAATTGGCCTGATAAGACAGCGTCACATCAGGCCATCCGTTTCAGCTTATTCATCAATTCGCGGATGTTGCTGCACCAGGCGGGTACGTTTCGCCTGCAAATCGGCAATCTCGTGGTCAATATCATCGATTTTCTGCTCGATATTATCGTAATGCTCGACGAGAATTTCCTTCGCTTCCTGTATATCTGACGCCGCCGGTGTCGCACCTTTCAACGGACGATTCGCCGTCTCTTTCATGGTTACGCCAGTGATTAAACCAACCACCGCCACTACCATCAGGTAATAGGCAGGCATCATCAGATTCTGCGAGCTTTCGACCAGCCAGGCCGCCAGTGTTGGCGTCAGACCGGCAACCAGCACCGAAATATTAAATGCCGCCGCCAGCGCGCTGTAACGGATATGCGTCGGGAACATCGCTGGCAAGGTAGAAGCCATAACGCCCGTAAAGCAGTTAAGGATCACCGCCAGCATCAGTAACCCGGCAAAAATCAGACCGATGACGTTACTGTTAATCAGAATAAACGCCGGGATCGCCAACACAAACAGGGCAACACTACCAAGTAGCACAAACGGACGACGGCCAAAACGGTCGCTCAGCAAGCCCATCACCGGCTGGACAAACAGCATACCGATCATAATGGCGATAATAATCAGCACCCCGTGGTCTTCGGAGTAATGCAGGTTATGCGACAAATAACTCGGCATATAGGTCAGCAACATGTAGTAAGTCACGTTGGTGGCAATTACCAGACCAATACATGTCAACAGGCTGCGCCAGTATTTAGTGGCAATCTCTTTAAACGAGACTTTCGGGCCATCCTGCAAACCTTCGCGGTCGCCCTGTTCCAGTTTATCAACATGCTGCTGGAACGCCGGAGTTTCTTCCAGCGCATGGCGCAGGTAAAGCCCGATAATCCCTAACGGCAGAGCGATAAAGAACGGAATACGCCAGCCCCAGTCGAGGAAGTTCTCTTCGCCGACAATGGTCGAAATTAACACCACTACGCCAGCTCCCAGCACAAACCCGGCAATAGAACCGAAGTCCAGCCAGCTGCCCATAAAGCCACGTTTACGGTCAGGGGAGTATTCCGCAACAAATATTGACGCCCCGGTATATTCACCGCCGACCGAGAAACCTTGTGCCATCTTACAGATCAACAGCAGAATCGGTGCCCAAATACCAATCGTGTCGTAGGACGGTATTAAGCCAATACAGAACGTACTGATCGACATAATCACAATAGTGATAGCGAGGATCTTCTGGCGACCATATTTATCGCCCAACATACCAAAGAAGAGTCCGCCAAGCGGTCGAATCAGAAAGGGAACGGAGAAAGTGGCAAGTGCAGCAACCATCTGCACGCTGGGGTCAGCCCCCGGGAAAAAAACTTTACCTAATGCGTAAGCAACAAAACCATAAACACCAAAATCAAACCATTCCATTGCATTACCCAGTGATGCTGCGGTAATGGCTTTACGCAGTTTACCGTCATCAATAATGGTGACATCACGAAGGGTAATTGGTTTTACTTTTTTCCTTTTCAGCATAGCTTTCCTCGCAGAGTTGGCCCATTTCCGCAAACGCCAGAAAAATCAGCGCGACGGCCGCAAAAGGGGAGCGGGAATTGCAGGATGCAATCTCTGTAACAAGCGTAGCGGGTTTGCTTACACCCTCCGGTTAAGGAATGTACAATCAAACCAGTTGACGCCTGAATTGGGCAGTTAGTGACCTTTTTACCCTACCAGTGTTTAAATTTGTGATCAACTTCACACATGGATTTCGTTTAGGACTCATTGATGTAACTAATTATTTACGCCAAATTTACAGAGAAGATTTCCTCGACCATTGCCCCCACCAAACGCTGCGCTGAACAGAGTCGTGGCATCCCCAGCGCGACAGTTTGCCAACGTTGGGTCACTGACCAGCAAACGGGTTGTTTATCTGCCGTGGTCCACTTTCCCAGCCAACTTAAAAAATCAGCATGATCCCCGCCCGTCGGAACGGTCGAAGAGGCAAACCACTGATGGTAATAGTGACGCGTGGTCGGGGCCGCATTGATACTCTCTGCCAGATGTTGTGTCGCTTTCACGCGCAAATCACCCAGCAACAACGCCACCGCTTGCGGGCTTCCCAGACGACAGGCATCGCCAAATGCCCCCCAACGCAACTCTTCGAGAACGATAAAACAGCGCCCAGGCAACGACCAGGCGTTATACGCCTCAGCACGCCAGCGGGTAAAAATTTGCTCGCTCTGTTCACCCGCCTGCACCAGTAGGCCTCGTTGCGTTAACGCCTTTTCCTTCCAGCGACAACGGGCTGAAAACCACTCATACAAGGCGGCAATTTGCTGGGGGAGCTCCGGGAAAGCAGAGTGCTGGCGGTGATCCATTTTTTGCAGCAGCGCCAGATGCTGCGCGATCTGCGTCAGCGCCAGATGACCGGGATCCAGCATCGACGCCAGTTTTTCCACCAATGTCAAACGCAGGCTAAGCGGCGCATTTAACATGCCGCCGTTCGTCCATGTCTGAAGCTGCACGCGCGCAAGAAGTTCCTGCATCAGTCGTTCACGAAACTGCTGCTGATGGGCTTGTGGAAGGCGGGCATCATCGCCCTGCGCCAGATCCACTAAAAAGCGGGGATAAACCGACTCCAGCACGCGACCGGGGCCGTCCAGTAACGTCTTGGTCAATATCGTTCTGCCGTGAAAAGTGTTTGAATATCATCGCGTAACAGCTGGGCGTCGGTGTAAATCCAGCCGTGAGTCATCACAGTCTGCTGCAATTGCTGCTGCATCAGCCTGACCACCGATTCATTTTGTTGACGCAGAGCCAGACTTTCGCGTAAACGCGTCTGTAATTCCGTCAAACATGAAGCGAACTCAGCGAAAAAAGTATTCATGCCTGCCGTAACAGATTCATCGACCTGCTCTGCCAGAACTTTAGCCATTTGTTGGCAATAAAGATCGACTTCTGCGCTTAATGCTCCTTGCAACACACTGTAATCAACCGTTTCTGTCGGGGATTTCTCATTCCCCCGTCCCCAGTCGGGCTGATTCAACCAGCGCGAAAAAGTCTCACGCACAACGCCTAAACGCGTGCTCTGCTCGTCCGTTGCTTCCTGGCGCGAAATGACTTCACTGAACAGCTGGCGAGTGTTGAAGTGGGGAACTGCGCCGTGAAAAACAGGAAAATGAAACCCGGGACGAAACCCTGACTCGCTCAATTCCATTTTGACTTGTTGTTCAATGGGGCGAATAACATCGGTTAACACCCGGCAAAGAGTGGATTCAAGCTCGGCAAAACGCAGCGTAAAGTCGCGACTGATGGTGTTCTGCGCCGTCTGTAACAGTGTCTCACAGCGGGTACGAATCTCGCTTAACGGCTCCGAATCATCCTGAAACAAGGCGGCTAACTGCGCCTTCAGCGCATCTTGCTGTTGACGCAGAAAGAGGTTGGCGGAGGTCAGGGCCAGCTCGATTTCATGTTTAATCTCGCCGCTCACCTGCGCCTGATTGAGTTGCAATAGCTGCAAACTTTCTTCGATCTGGTGGATATTTTGCCGCAATTGTTCACAAGCGACGTTTAACCCGTGCGCACGAAAATCCAGGTATTCCCGCGCCTGCTGCGCGTAATTCAACAGTTTATGCGCGGCAGATCGCAGAGCATACAACGAGGCGTTAGCATAAGCGGCATGAAGCAACGCCTGAATTGGCTGGGCGAACAGCGAATCTTCCCACAACTGATCGGCAGCATGACGAATATGTTCGAGGTCCGCCAGATCGGCATGACGCCAGCGCCTGCCGAGCGCGGCATGGGCAAAATCTTCCACCCAGCGTTGTTGCTCTGGCGCTGGTAACTTATCGTTGTTGGCTAACTCATGGCGCGCCCGATTCGCCAGGTAGCCCCACATCGACGACACCGGAAATATCTGCTGTGGCGTAATACAGCCTTTCATCAGCGTCCCGGAAATCAGTGCCCGCACCTGGTCGGCGTCGTCACTGTTACGATCCTGTTGATCGAACTTATTGACCAGCACATACAGCGGCACCGATTGCCCCACCGCCAAAATCGCCTCACGGACCTCTTCATCGGAGATCGATTTCAGTTGCGTATAATCCAGCACCGCCAGTACCGCCGAGGCGCGTGCCAGCTGCTGGTTAAGCATTTTTTGCAGATGCGGTTGCCCGGCTTCATTTGGCCCGGGGGTATCCAGTAACGTCAACTGACCGGGATAACTCTCCAGCCCCGCCAGATGGACAAACTCCACTTCAATCACGGGAATATGCTCAATGGCGGCGTAAGCAGAAAAAGGAAAATCGACGTCCAGCGCCTTCGCCAGTCGCACCAAATCATTCAAACTTTTCAGACAATGAAAAATAGGCTGGGCACCCAGATAATATTTATCGAAAGCGACGCCATTTTCGATCCGCTGCATAAGCGCACGCATATCTTTATCTATTTCCAGCACATCGGTCAGATGCTTAATATCGCAATCACGCAGGCGCTGTTGTAATTTTTGAATTAAACAATCGATTGGTGCAACATGTGAAAAATGCAGTACCGGTTCTTTTTGCCCGGGCGTATGGCGAATAAGCGTCGGCAGCGCAGTCATTGGGCGATTACGATTAGGCAGAACCTCCGTACCAACAATGGCATTAATGGTGGTGGATTTCCCTGCTTTCATAGTACCGACAATCGCCAGCACCATTTCCAGTCGGGAAATTTTACGCAACTCATTATTCAGCATCGCGTGACGCTCGGCGATATTAGGCTGACTCCAGGGTAAAGCCCGTTGTGGCGCATCGTCTCCGGGTACAGAGAGAGGCATTTTTTCCAGTAACTGCAACTGTTGGCGAGAAAGCTGTAACAGGCGTTCAGCCTCCTGACTTAACTCATACAGGGTCTGTGTGTACATAGAAAATTCTTCCTTAAAGCAAATTTTATTACTTTTATTTAGCCAGATTGTTTTTGAGTTCTGTTTTCGGCTTTTATAATTACTGCAAGAAATAATTTTATATTTAGAGTGTTGTTTTTTATTAGAATAAATAACATCTTCCGATACGTTTAAAACGTCAGAAAGATAAAAATATCATGTGAATAAAAAAAAGAACAAGGAGAGCATTAACCTTATCTTAAATAATAAATGAAGGCAAAAAGATTATTTTCTTTTTGCGTTTCCTTTCAAATGAAAACGATCGTCGTCTAAAATCAGCAGTACCCCCGACAAACTCAGGGATTTTGTGTATAATTGCGGCCTTTTTCGGCAATCTGCCGTTTTTTGGCGCTTTTGCCCTGCTGACTTTTGAGGAAATCCACATGTCATTACCACACTGCCCAAAATGCAACTCCGAATACACCTACGAAGATAACGGCATGTACATCTGCCCGGAATGTGCCTACGAATGGAACGACGCAGAACCTGCACAGGAAAGCGACGAGCTGATCGTTAAAGATGCTAACGGCAATCTGCTGGCTGACGGCGACAGCGTTACCATCATTAAAGATCTGAAGGTGAAAGGTAGCTCTTCGATGCTGAAAATTGGCACCAAAGTGAAAAACATCCGCCTGGTTGAAGGCGACCATAACATCGATTGCAAAATCGACGGTTTTGGTCCGATGAAACTGAAATCTGAGTTTGTGAAAAAGAACTGATTGTATTGTGATCGGTAGGCCGGATAAGGCGTTTACGCCGCATCCGGCAACGGTGCCAGATGCCTGATGCGACGCTTGCGCGTCTTATCAGGCCTACAAATTCCCGCACCCTCCGTAGGCCGGATAAGGCGTTTACGCCGCATCCGGCAACAGTGCCAGATGCCTGATGCGACGCTCGCGCGTCTTATCAGGCCTACAAATTCCCGCACCCTCCGTAGGCCGGATAAGGCGTTTACGCCGCATCCGGCAACAGTGCCGACTGCCTGATGCGACGCTTACCGCGTCTTATCAGGCCTCCCCCTCATCTGTATAAATTTCGAACTACACTTAACTGGCTTCTCTTAACTGAGGTCACCATCATGCCGTTAAGTCCCTACCTCTCTTTTGCCGGTAACTGTGCCGACGCAATTGCTTATTATCAACGTACGTTGGGCGCGGAACTGCTCTATAAAATCAGCTTCGGCGAAATGCCAAAATCAGCGCAGGACAGCGCCGAAGGCTGCCCTTCCGGAATGCAATTTCCCGATACTGCCATCGCTCATGCCAACGTGCGTATTGCCGGAAGCGATATCATGATGAGCGATGCTATACCGTCAGGAAAAGCCAGCTACTCCGGTTTTACGCTGGTGCTCGATTCGCAACAGGTCGAAGAAGGAAAACGCTGGTTTGATAACCTTGCAGCTAACGGAAAAATCGAAATGGCCTGGCAGGAAACTTTCTGGGCGCATGGCTTTGGCAAAGTCACCGATAAATTTGGCGTACCGTGGATGATTAATGTCGTCAAACAACAACCAACGCAATAATCCGCCGGGAGGCCCGCCCTCCCGCACTGTCATCGAATTCCCGTTAACTCTTCATCTGTTAGTCACTTTTAATTAACCAAATCGTCACAATAATCCGCCACGATGGAGCCACTTTTTTAGGGAGGCTGCATCATGCAAACGATTATCCGTGTCGAGAAGCTCGCCAAAACCTTCAATCAGCATCAGGCGCTGCATGCGGTTGATCTGAACATTCATCACGGTGAAATGGTGGCTCTGCTTGGGCCGTCGGGTTCCGGCAAATCCACCCTTTTACGTCACTTAAGCGGCCTGATTGTCGGCGATAAAAAGCCAGAATGCCGCGTCGAGCTGCTGGGCCGCACCGTCCAGCAAAATGGCCGCTTAGCCCGCGATATCCGCAAAAGCCGCGCCAACACCGGCTACATCTTCCAACAATTCAACCTGGTGAATCGCCTGAGCGTACTGGAGAACGTGCTGATTGGCGCGCTCGGCAGCACGCCGTTCTGGCGCACCTGTTTTAGTTGGTTCACCCGCGAGCAGAAACAGCGCGCGTTACAGGCGCTGACCCGCGTTGGCATGGTGCATTTTGCCCATCAGCGCGTTTCCACCCTCTCCGGCGGACAGCAGCAGCGTGTGGCGATTGCCCGCGCGCTGATGCAGCAGGCGAAGGTGATTCTGGCGGACGAACCGATCGCCTCGCTGGACCCGGAATCCGCCCGCATCGTGATGGACACCCTGCGCGACATCAACCAGAACGACGGCATCACCGTGGTCGTCACGCTGCATCAGGTGGATTACGCCCTGCGCTACTGCGAGCGCATCGTCGCCCTGCGCCAGGGGCACGTCTTCTACGACGGCAGCAGCCAACAGTTTGATAACGAACGTTTTGACCATCTCTACCGCAGCATTAATCGCATCGAAGAGAACGCGAAAGCTGCCTGACATCCCCATCATTGAGGAAAACGAATGAACGCTAAGATAATTGCCTCGCTGGCCTTCACCAGCATGTTCAGCCTCAGCACCCTGTTTAGCCCGGCGCACGCCGAAGAGCAGGAAAAGGCGCTGAATTTCGGCATTATTTCAACGGAATCACAGCAAAACCTGAAACCGCAATGGACGCCGTTTTTACAGGATATGGAGAAGAAGCTGGGCGTGAAGGTCAACGCCTTCTTTGCCCCGGACTACGCGGGCATTATCCAGGGAATGCGCTTCAACAAAGTGGATATCGCCTGGTACGGCAACCTGTCGGCGATGGAAGCGGTGGATCGCGCCAACGGTCAGGTCTTCGCTCAGACCGTCGCGGCGGACGGATCGCCGGGTTACTGGAGCGTGTTGATCGTCAACAAAGATAGCCCGATCAACAACCTGAACGATCTGCTGGCGAAGCGGAAAGATCTCACCTTCGGCAATGGCGATCCTAACTCCACCTCTGGCTTCCTCGTCCCCGGCTACTACGTCTTCGCCAAAAACAATATCTCCGCCAGCGACTTCAAGCGCACCGTCAACGCCGGGCATGAAACCAACGCGCTGGCCGTCGCCAACAAGCAGGTGGATGTTGCCACTAACAACACCGAAAACCTCGACAAGCTGAAAACCTCCGCGCCGGAGAAGTTGAAAGAACTGAAAGTGATCTGGAAGTCGCCGCTGATCCCAGGCGATCCGATCGTCTGGCGTAAAAACCTTTCCGAAACCACCAAAGACAAGATCTACGACTTCTTTATGAACTACGGAAAAACGCCGGAAGAGAAAGCGGTGCTGGAACGCCTGGGCTGGGCGCCGTTCCGCGCTTCCAGCGACCTGCAACTGGTGCCGATTCGCCAGCTCGCACTGTTTAAAGAGATGCAAAGCGTGGAAGGCAATAAAGGGCTGAATGAGCAGGACAAGCTGGCAAAAACCACCGAGATTCAGGCGCAGCTGGATGACCTGGACCGCCTGAACAACGCGCTAAGCGCGATGAGTTCGGTGAGTAAAGCGGTGCAGTAAATCGTAGGTCGGATAAGACGCCCCGGCGTCGCATCCGACAATGTGCAGGCGTTGATGCCGGATGCGGTGCAAGCACCTTATCCGGCCTACAGACCGGAGCCAAACATGCAAACCATCACCATCGCCCCACCCAAGCGCAGCTGGTTCTCGCTTCTGAGCTGGGCCGTTGTTCTCGCCGTGCTGGTCGTCTCGTGGCAGGGCGCGGAAATGGCCCCGCTCACGCTGATTAAAGACGGCGGCAACATGGCGACGTTCGCCGCCGACTTCTTCCCGCCCGATTTCAGCCAGTGGCAGGATTACCTCACCGAAATGGCCGTCACGCTGCAAATCGCCGTCTGGGGCACCGCGCTGGCGGTGGTTCTCTCCATCCCCTTCGGCCTGATGAGCGCCGAAAACCTGGTGCCATGGTGGGTTTACCAGCCCGTTCGCCGCCTGATGGACGCCTGCCGCGCCATTAACGAAATGGTCTTCGCCATGCTGTTCGTGGTCGCCGTCGGCCTCGGCCCGTTCGCTGGCGTGCTGGCGCTGTTTATCCACACCACCGGCGTGCTCTCCAAGCTGCTTTCCGAAGCGGTGGAAGCGATCGAACCCGGCCCGGTGGAAGGCATTCGCGCGACCGGCGCCAACAAGCTGGAAGAGATCCTCTACGGCGTGCTGCCGCAGGTGATGCCGCTGCTGATCTCCTACTCCCTCTATCGCTTCGAATCTAACGTCCGCTCAGCGACCGTCGTCGGCATGGTCGGCGCGGGCGGGATCGGCGTCACGCTGTGGGAAGCGATTCGCGGTTTCCAGTTCCAGCAAACCTGCGCCCTGATGGTGCTGATTATCGTCACGGTCAGCCTGCTGGATTTCCTCTCTCAACGGTTGCGTAAGCACTTTATCTGATTAGCGAGGCATTGATAGCTATGCACTTGTCTACACATCCGACCAGCTACCCAACACGCTATCAGGAGATAGCCGCAAAACTTGAGCAGGAGCTGCGTCAACACTACCGCTGCGGCGACTATCTTCCCGCCGAGCAGCAGCTGGCGGCGCGCTTTGAGGTGAACCGGCACACCCTGCGCCGCGCCATCGACCAACTGGTGGAAAAAGGCTGGGTACAGCGCCGTCAGGGCGTCGGCGTGCTGGTGCTGATGCGCCCGTTCGATTACCCGCTCAACGCCCAGGCGCGTTTTAGCCAGAATCTACTTGATCAGGGCAGTCACCCCACCAGCGAAAAACTGCTGTCTGTGCTCCGCCCGGCCTCCGGCCACGTCGCTGACGCGCTGGGTATCGCCGAGGGCGAGAACGTTATCCACCTGCGCACCCTGCGCCGGGTCAACGGCGTCGCGCTCTGTTTAATCGACCACTACTTTGCGGACCTCACCCTCTGGCCGACGCTGCAACGCTTCGACAGCGGCTCGCTGCACGATTTTCTGCGCGAGCAAACGGGGATTGCGCTGCGCCGTAGCCAGACGCGGATCAGCGCCCGCCGCGCCCAGGCCAAAGAGTGCCAGCGTCTTGAAATCCCGAATATGTCGCCGCTGCTGTGCGTGCGCACCCTTAACCACCGTGACGGTGAAAGCAGCCCGGCGGAGTACTCCGTCAGCCTGACGCGCGCCGACATGATTGAATTCACTATGGAGCACTGAATGCACGCAGATACCGCGACCCGCCAGCACTGGATGTCCGTACTGGCGCACAGCCAACCGGCAGAACTGGCAGCCCGCCTGAACGCGCTGAACATCACCGCCGACTATGAGGTGATCCGCGCCGCTGAAACTGGCCTGGTACAGATTCAGGCGCGGATGGGCGGCACCGGTGAACGCTTTTTTGCCGGCGACGCCACGCTCACCCGCGCCGCCGTACGCCTGACTGACGGCACGCTCGGCTACAGCTGGGTGCTGGGGCGCGACAAACAGCACGCCGAACGCTGCGCGCTGATTGACGCGCTGATGCAGCAAACCCGCCACTTTCAAAACTTATCAGAAACTCTTATTGCCCCGCTGGACGCTGACCGTATGGCACGCATTGCCGCACGCCAGGCCGAAGTGAACGCCAGCCGGGTCGACTTCTTTACGATGGTTCGCGGAGACAACGCATGACCCTGGAAACCGCTTTTATGCTTCCCGTGCAGGATGCCCAGCACAGTTTTCGTCGCCTGTTAAAGGCCATGAGCGAGCCGGGCGTGATTGTCGCCCTGCATCAGCTCAAACGCGGCTGGCAGCCGCTGAATATCGCCACCACCAGCGTGCTGCTGACGCTGGCCGATAACGACACGCCGGTGTGGCTTGCCGCGCCATTAAGTAACGATATCGTCAGCCAGAGCCTGCGTTTTCATACCAACGCGCCGCTGGTCAGCCAGCCGGAACAGGCGACCTTCGCGGTAACGGATGAGGCGATTTCCAGCGAACAGCTCAACGCCCTTTCCACCGGCGCCGCCGTTGCGCCGGAAGCGGGCGCGACGCTGATTTTACAGGTCGCCAGCCTGAGCGGCGGGCGCATGCTGCGCCTTACCGGCGCGGGCATTGCCGAAGAACGAATGATCGCCCCGCAGCTGCCGGAGTGCATTCTGCACGAACTCACCGAGCGCCCGCACCCGTTCCCGCTCGGCATCGACCTGATCCTGACCTGCGGCGAGCGCCTGCTGGCTATCCCGCGAACCACTCATGTGGAGGTGTGCTGATGTACGTTGCCGTGAAAGGGGGCGAGAAGGCGATCGACGCCGCCCACGCCCTGCAAGAGAGCCGACGCCGGGGCGATACCGATTTGCCCGAACTGAGCGTCGCCCAGATTGAACAGCAGCTTAACCTTGCGGTGGATCGCGTGATGACCGAAGGCGGCATTGCCGACCGCGAACTGGCGGCGCTGGCGCTGAAACAGGCCAGCGGCGATAACGTCGAAGCAATTTTCCTGCTGCGCGCCTACCGCACCACGCTGGCGAAGCTCGCGGTAAGCGAGCCGCTCGACACCACCGGGATGCGCCTCGAACGGCGTATCTCCGCCGTTTATAAAGACATTCCCGGCGGCCAGCTGCTTGGCCCAACCTACGACTACACCCATCGCCTGCTCGATTTCACCCTGCTGGCAAACGGCGAAGCGCCGACGCTGACCACCGCCGACAGCGAACAACAGCCGTCGCCGCACGTTTTCAGCCTGCTGGCGCGTCAGGGGCTGGCGAAGTTTGAAGAGGATAGCGGCGCACAGCCGGACGACATCACCCGCACGCCGCCGGTTTACCCCTGCTCACGTTCTTCCCGTTTGCAGCAGTTGATTCGCGGCGACGAAGGCTATTTGCTGGCGCTGGCCTACTCCACCCAGCGCGGTTACGGGCGCAACCACCCGTTCGCGGGCGAGATCCGCAGCGGCTATATCGACGTATCGATTGTGCCGGAAGAGCTGGGATTTGCGGTAAACGTCGGCGAACTGCTGATGACCGAGTGTGAAATGGTTAACGGTTTTATCGACCCGCCGGATGAACCGCCGTACTTCACGCGCGGCTACGGGCTGGTGTTCGGCATGAGCGAGCGCAAAGCGATGGCGATGGCGCTGGTCGACCGCGCTCTGCAAGCCCCGGAGTACGGCGAGCACGCGACAGGCCCGGCGCAGGATGAAGAGTTCGTGCTGGCACATGCCGACAACGTCGAAGCCGCAGGCTTTGTCTCACACCTCAAACTCCCGCACTACGTCGATTTCCAGGCCGAACTGGAGCTACTCAAACGTCTGCAACAGGAGCAGAACCATGGCTAATCTGAGCGGCTACAACTTTGCCTACCTCGACGAGCAGACCAAACGCATGATCCGCCGCGCCATCTTAAAAGCGG
Organism: Shigella dysenteriae; assembly: GCF_022354085.1. NCBI lineage: Bacteria > Pseudomonadati > Pseudomonadota > Gammaproteobacteria > Enterobacterales > Enterobacteriaceae > Shigella > Shigella dysenteriae. The sequence continues at coordinate 288,237 of NZ_CP055055.1, read as the reverse complement.
TGGCGATCCCCGGTTATCAGGTGCCGTTTGGCGGGCGCGAGATGCCAATGCCGTACGGCTGGGGAACCGGCGGCATTCAGCTTACCGCCAGCGTGATTGGCGAAAACGACGTGCTGAAGGTGATTGACCAGGGCGCGGATGACACCACCAACGCCGTGTCGATTCGCAACTTCTTCAAGCGCGTGACCGGGGTAAACACCACGGAACGTACGGACGATGCGACGGTTATCCAGACGCGTCACCGCATCCCCGAAACGCCGCTGACCGAAGATCAGATAATTATCTTCCAGGTGCCGATCCCCGAGCCGCTGCGCTTTATCGAGCCGCGCGAAACGGAAACCCGCACCATGCACGCGCTGGAAGAGTACGGCGTGATGCAGGTGAAACTGTATGAAGATATTGCCCGCTTCGGTCATATCGCCACTACCTACGCCTATCCGGTGAAGGTGAACGGGCGCTACGTGATGGACCCGTCGCCGATCCCGAAATTCGATAACCCGAAAATGGACATGATGCCCGCCCTGCAACTGTTCGGCGCGGGGCGCGAGAAGCGCATCTATGCGGTGCCGCCGTTTACCCGCGTGGAAAGCCTCGATTTCGACGATCACCCGTTCACCGTTCAGCAGTGGGATGAACCATGCGCCATCTGCGGATCGACCCACAGCTATCTTGATGAAGTGGTGCTGGATGACGCCGGAAACCGCATGTTTGTCTGCTCCGATACCGATTATTGCCGCCAACAGAGCGAGGCAAAAAGCCAATGAATCAACCGTTACTTTCGGTCAATAACCTGACCCACCTTTACGCGCCGGGCAAAGGCTTTAGCGATGTCTCTTTTGATTTATGGCCGGGAGAAGTGCTGGGCATTGTCGGGGAATCCGGCTCCGGGAAGACCACGCTGCTGAAATCAATCTCCGCGCGTCTGACGCCGCAACTGGGGGAGATTCACTATGAAAACCGTTCCCTCTATGGCATGAGCGAGGCCGACCGCCGTCGCCTGCTGCGCACCGAATGGGGCGTAGTGCATCAGCATCCGCTCGACGGCCTGCGCCGCCAGGTGTCGGCAGGCGGCAATATCGGCGAGCGGCTGATGGCAACCGGGGCGCGTCATTACGGCGACATTCGCGCTACCGCGCAGAAGTGGCTGGAAGAGGTGGAAATTCCCGCCAACCGGATCGACGACCTGCCGACCACCTTTTCCGGCGGTATGCAGCAGCGTTTGCAGATTGCCCGCAACCTGGTGAGGCATCCGAAGCTGGTGTTTATGGACGAGCCAACCGGTGGGCTGGATGTGTCGGTGCAGGCGCGCCTGCTCGACCTGCTGCGCGGCCTGGTGGTGGAGCTGAACCTGGCGGTGGTGATTGTCACCCACGATTTAGGCGTCGCCCGCCTGCTGGCGGACCGTTTGCTGGTGATGAAGCAGGGGCAAGTGGTGGAGAGTGGGTTAACCGACCGCGTGCTCGACGACCCGCATCATCCGTATACACAGCTGCTGGTGTCATCGGTTTTGCAGAATTGAGCCGGTGCCGGATGCGGCGTAAACGCCTTATCCGGCCTACAAATGCGCTCCCCGTAGGTCGGATAAGACGCGTCAGCGTCGCATCCGACACCCGAACCACGAGGCGAAAAATGATTAACGTACAAAACGTCAGTAAAACCTTCATCCTGCACCAGCAAAACGGCGTGCGCCTGCCCGTCCTCAACCGCGCCTCGCTCATCGTCAACGCGGGCGAATGCGTGGTGCTCCACGGCCATTCCGGCAGCGGAAAATCAACCCTGCTACGCTCGCTGTACGCCAACTATCTGCCCGACGAAGGGCAAATCCAGATCAAACACGGTGACGAGTGGGTAGACCTGGTCACCGCGCCAGCGCGCAAAGTGGTGGAGATCCGCAAAACCACCGTCGGCTGGGTGAGCCAGTTTCTGCGCGTCATCCCGCGTATTTCGGCGCTGGAAGTGGTGATGCAGCCGCTGCTCGATACCGGCGTTCCGCGTGAAGCCTGCGCCGCTAAAGCCGCGCGTCTACTCACCCGCCTGAACGTGCCGGAACGCCTGTGGCGCCTGGCGCCATCGACCTTCTCCGGCGGCGAACAGCAGCGCGTCAACATCGCCCGCGGCTTTATCGTCGACTACCCCATTCTGCTGCTCGACGAACCTACCGCCTCGCTGGACGCCAAAAACAGCGCCGCGGTGGTGGAACTGATCCGCGAAGCCAAAGCCCGCGGCGCAGCCATTGTCGGCATCTTCCATGACGAAGCCGTACGTAATGACGTTGCCGACCGCCTGCACCCAATGGGAGCCTCTTCATGATTATCAATAACGTCAAATTGGTGCTGGAAAACGAGGTGGTAAGCGGTTCGCTGGAGGTACAGGACGGCGAAATCCGCGCCTTTGCCGAAAGCCAGAGCCGCCTGCCGGAGGCGATGGACGGCGAAGGCGGCTGGCTGCTGCCGGGGCTGATTGAGCTGCATACCGATAATCTGGATAAATTCTTCACCCCGCGCCCGAAAGTTGACTGGCCTGCCCACTCGGCGATGAGCAGCCACGACGCGCTGATGGTGGCGAGCGGCATCACCACCGTACTGGATGCCGTGGCGATTGGCGACGTGCGCGACGGCGGCGATCGGCTGGAGAATCTGGAGAAGATGATCAACGCCATCGAAGAGACGCAGAAACGCGGCGTCAACCGCGCCGAGCACCGCCTGCACCTGCGCTGCGAGCTGCCGCACCACACCACGCTGCCGCTGTTTGAAAAACTGGTGCAGCGCGAACCGGTGACGCTGGTGTCGCTGATGGACCACTCGCCGGGCCAGCGCCAGTTCGCCAACCGCGAGAAGTATCGCGAGTATTATCAGGGTAAATACTCTCTCACTGATGCGCAGATGCAGCAGTATGAAGAGGAACAGCTGGCGCTTGCTGCACGCTGGTCGCAGCCAAATCGCGAATCCATCGCCGCAATGTGCCGCGCGCGACAAATTGCGCTCGCCAGCCACGATGACGCCACGCACGCCCACGTGGCCGAATCCCATCAGCTTGGCAGCGTGATCGCCGAATTTCCCACCACGTTCGAAGCGGCAGAAGCCTCGCGCAAGCATGGTATGAACGTGCTGATGGGCGCGCCAAATATCGTGCGTGGCGGTTCGCACTCCGGCAACGTGGCGGCCAGTGAACTGGCGCAGCTTGGCCTGCTGGATATCCTCTCTTCCGACTACTACCCCGCCAGCCTGCTGGATGCGGCGTTCCGCGTCGCCGATGACGAGAGCAACAGCTTTACGCTGCCGCAGGCGGTGAAGCTGGTGACTAAAAATCCAGCGCAGGCGCTTAATCTCCAGGATCGCGGGGTGATTGGCGAGGGCAAACGCGCGGACCTGGTGCTGGCGCATCGCAAGGGCAATCACATTCATATCGACCACGTCTGGCGTCAGGGTAAAAGGGTGTTCTGATGACGGGAAAACTGATTTGGTTAATGGGGCCGTCCGGCTCCGGGAAAGATAGCCTGCTGGCGGAACTCCGCCTGCGGGAACAGGCGCAGTTACTGGTGGCTCATCGCTACATCACGCGCGACGCCAGCGCCGGAAGCGAAAACCATATCGCCCTGAGCGAGCAGGAGTTTTTTACCCGCGCAGGTCAGCAACTCTTCGCGTTAAGCTGGCATGCTAACGGCTACTATTACGGCGTCGGGCTGGAGATCGACCTCTGGCTGCATGCCGGATTCGACGTGGTGGTCAACGGCTCACGCGCCCATCTGCCGCAGGCGCGGGCACGCTATGCATCGGCGCTGCTGCCCATCTGCTTACAGGTGTCGCCAGAGATCCTGCGCCAGCGCCTGGAAAACCGTGGTCGTGAAAACGCCAGTGAAATTAACGCCCGGCTGGCGCGCGCCGCCCGCTATACTCCTCAGGATTGCCATACGCTCAATAATGACGGCAGCCTGCGCCAGTCGGTCGACACGCTGCTGACGCTGATCCATCAGAAGGAGAAACACCATGCCTGCTTGTGAGCTTCGCCCGGCCACACAGTACGACACCGACGCGGTTTACGCGTTGATTTGTGAGCTAAAACAGGCGGAGTTTGACCACCACGCGTTTCGCGTGGGCTTTAACGCCAATCTGCGCGACCCGAACATGCGCTACCATCTGGCTCTGCTGGATGGCGAAGTTGTCGGTATGATCGGCCTGCATTTGCAGTTTCATCTGCATCATGTCAACTGGATCGGCGAAATTCAGGAGCTGGTGGTGATGCCGCAGGCGCGCGGTCTGAACGTCGGCAGTAAGTTACTGGCGTGGGCAGAAGAAGAAGCCCGCCAGGCCGGGGCCGAAATGACCGAGCTTTCGACCAACGTGAAGCGCCACGACGCACACCGTTTCTATCTGCGCGAAGGCTACGAGCAGAGCCACTTCCGCTTCACGAAGGCGCTGTAACATGAGCCTGACCCTCACGCTCACCGGCACCGGCGGCGCACAGGGCGTTCCGGCATGGGGCTGCGAGTGCGCGGCCTGCGCCAGAGCACGACGCTCGCCGCAGTATCGCCGCCAGCCGTGCAGCGGCGTAGTGAAGTTTAACGAGGCGATCACCCTGATCGACGCCGGGCTGCACGATCTCACCGATCGCTGGTCGCCAGGATCGTTCCAGCAGTTTTTGCTGACGCACTACCATATGGATCACGTCCAGGGGCTGTTTCCGCTGCGCTGGGGCGTGGGCGATCCGATCCCGGTCTACGGCCCGCCGGATGAACAGGGCTGCGACGATCTGTTTAAACATCCGGGCCTGCTTGATTTCAGCCACACGGTGGAACCGTTTGTGGTGTTTGATTTGCAGGGGTTGCAGGTCACGCCCCTGCCGCTCAACCACTCAAAACTGACCTTCGGTTATCTGCTGGAAACGGCGCACAGCCGGGTGGCGTGGCTGTCTGACACCGCTGGCCTGCCGGAAAAAACGCTGAAATTTTTACGCAATAATCAGCCGCAGGTAATGGTGATTGATTGCAGCCACCCGCCGTGCGAGGATGCACCGCGTAATCACTGTGATTTAAATACCGTGCTTGCGCTGAATCAGGTTATCCGCTCGCCGCGCGTGATTCTGACCCATATCAGCCACCAGTTTGATGCGTGGCTGATGGAAAACGCACTGCCGTCGGGGTTTGAGGCGGGGTTTGATGGGATGGAGATTGGGGTGGCGTGATGAGAGGGAATGTGCGTGCTGGCCCCCTCACCCTAACCCTCTCCCCAGAGGGGCGATGCCTGCTCCATACCCAACATCATCGCCCATACTCATCTTCCATTCTCCGCTCTTCATCCTCCAGTTGCCGACGCTCCTGATCAAGCTGGCGCTGGCGATCGTCCAGCTGCCTGCGGCGATCTTCAAACTGGCGGCGGCGGTCGTCATATTGTCTGCGCCGATCGTCGCTCACTTCACGCTGCCAGCCATCGTCGCGCGAATCTTCATAGTCTCGCCCACGGTCAGGGTTATAAGCATCGTTAATCGCCTGCTGAATATTGCCAATGGTGTCGTCAATAATATCGGCCTGGGCCGGTACAGTGGTCAGCGTGAGCAGGGTGAATAAAAGAAATAGCGGAAAGCGTTTCATTAGCCAACCTCAAAAAGAAACTCTATCCACATTAGTCATTACTCATCCATGCAAGTAGTGGATGAATCTCAATTTCTCCGCTGCTCTATTGCCGTAATCGCCTCCACGCGTTGTTGATGACGACCGCCTTCGTACTGTGCGCCCAGCCACGCATCCACAATCATTTTTGCCAGTTCGAGGCCAACCACTCGTGAACCAAAAGCCAGTGCAACTTCACTGGCGTAATGCGGATAATCAGTGCGCTCTGACGACCTGGTTTCTTTATCAATCCCCTCACTCATTGACCATGAATAAAAGGCTGGCACAGCAACACAGAATCCTGCGGTGCCAGCGACATGACCGCCCATTGCTCCGGTACGTTTTTTAATAAAAAACACCGGTTGCATTGATTAATTGTGCTCAGTATTTGCCGAAGTACAATATATATAATAAATATATAAAACACCTCATATTATTTACAGAGATAATAAATTCGCGTACTTTTCCCTCTTCAGCACAAATGCCTAATAAAATGGATCGTTCCGCTCACACTTCCACTTATTAAAGTCGCAATTTCCCAATTATGATAACGCCAGCTTTAAATGACGTATTTTGCATGGATTACATATTTACGACATAAATGATAAATGGAGATTTATATGAATAACTCTCGGTTATTCCGTTTGAGCAGGATTGTTATTGCGTTAACTGCCGCCAGCGGCATGATGGTAAATACCGCTAACGCGAAAGAGGAAGCGAAAGCCGCCACTCAATATACCCAACAGGTTAATCAGAATTACGCCAAATCATTACCGTTTAGCGATCGTCAGGATTTTGACGATGCCCAGCGTGGATTTATCGCCCCGCTGCTGGATGAAGGTATTCTGCGTGATGCGAACGGTAAAGTTTACTACCGCGCGGACGATTACAAATTTGATATTAATGCCGCAGCGCCGGAAACCGTAAACCCCAGCCTGTGGCGTCAGTCGCAGATCAACGGCATTTCTGGCCTGTTCAAAGTCACCGATAAAATGTATCAGGTGCGCGGCCAGGATATCTCTAACATTACGTTCGTTGAGGGCGAGAAAGGCATTATTGTTATCGACCCGCTGGTGACGCCACCTGCCGCAAAAGCCGCACTTGACCTTTACTTCCAGCATCGTCCGCAAAAACCGATTGTTGCCGTTATCTACACTCACAGCCACACCGACCACTATGGTGGCGTGAAAGGCATTATCTCTGAAGCCGATGTTAAATCCGGCAAAGTTCAGGTGATTGCCCCTGCTGGCTTTATGGACGAAGCCATCAGCGAAAACGTGCTGGCGGGTAACATCATGAGCCGCCGTGCGCTCTACTCTTACGGTCTGTTACTGCCACACAACGCGCAAGGCAACGTGGGTAATGGCCTTGGCGTGACGCTGGCAACGGGCGACCCGAGCATTATTGCACCGACTAAAACTATCGTCAGAACTGGCGAGAAGATGATTATCGACGGCCTGGAGTTTGACTTCCTGATGACCCCAGGTAGCGAAGCACCAGCCGAAATGCACTTCTATATTCCGGCCCTGAAAGCCCTGTGTACCGCCGAAAACGCCACGCATACCCTGCACAACTTCTACACTCTGCGCGGCGCGAAAACCCGTGACACCAGCAAGTGGACCGAGTATCTGAACGAAACGCTGGATATGTGGGGTAACGACGCGGAAGTGCTGTTTATGCCGCACACCTGGCCGGTCTGGGGCAATAAGCATATCAATGATTATATTGGTAAATATCGCGATACTATCAAGTACATTCACGACCAGACCCTGCACCTGGCGAACCAGGGCTACACCATGAATGAAATCGGCGACATGATTAAGCTGCCGCCTGCACTTGCCAATAACTGGGCCAGCCGTGGCTATTACGGTTCTGTCAGCCACAACGCCCGCGCGGTGTATAACTTCTATCTTGGCTATTACGACGGTAACCCGGCTAACCTGCATCCGTATGGTCAGGTAGAGATGGGCAAACGTTACGTGAAAGCGCTGGGCGGTTCTGCCCGTGTCATCAACCTGGCGCAAGAAGCGAACAAGCAAGGTGATTACCGCTGGTCGGCAGAACTGCTGAAACAGGTGATTGCCGCCAACCCGGGTGACCAGGTCGCGAAGAATCTGCAAGCGAATAACTTTGAACAGCTGGGCTATCAGGCCGAGTCCGCCACATGGCGCGGTTTCTACCTGACCGGCGCGAAAGAGCTGCGCGAAGGGGTGCATAAGTTCAGCCACGGCACCACCGGTTCCCCGGACACCATTCGCGGAATGTCGGTCGAAATGCTGTTCGACTTTATGTCCATTCGCCTCGATAGCGAAAAAGCCGCGGGTAAAAATATCAGCCTGAACTTCAATATGAGCAACGGCGATAACCTCAACCTGACGCTGAACGATAGCGTGCTTAACTACCGTAAAACACTGCAACCGCAAGCCGACGCCTCTTTCTACATCAGCCGTGAAGATCTGCACGCCGTGCTGACCGGACAGGCAAAAATGGCGGATCTGGTGAAAGCGAAGAAAGCCAAAATTATTGGCAATGGCGCGAAACTGGAAGAAATTATCGCCTGTCTGGATAATTTCGATTTGTGGGTTAATATCGTAACCCCAAATTAATGTCACTCGCTTTTGGGGGCGCTGAAGCCCCCAAAAGCATTTATTTTAAAAATATATACAGCCAATTAATAAATAAAATATATAAGTTATGAATGCGGTGGCTGAATAAAGCTATTTTTATTCATCAAGAAAATAGCCATACTGACGCCTTCAATGGATAGTGATATTCACTACAGATATTGTTCGCAGCAGACAGGATGTATTTAATATGCCAACAGTTCTCTCTCGCATGGCGATGCAACTCAAAAAAACAGCCTGGATAATTCCCGTCTTCATGGTTTCGGGATGTTCATTATCTCCGGCAATCCCGGTGATCGGCGCTTATTATCCCAGCTGGTTTTTCTGCGCCATTGCCAGCCTTATTTTGACGCTCATCACGAGGCGAATTATTCAGCGGACAAATATCAATCTGGCATTTGTCGGAATTATTTATACCGCCCTTTTTGCTCTCTACGCCATGCTGTTCTGGCTGGCATTTTTCTAATCTATTTGAGACGCGCTCATGGAAAGTACGCCGAAAAAAGCTCCTCGCAGTAAATTCCCTGCTCTGTTAGTGGTTGCGTTGGCGCTGGTTGCCCTTGTTTTCGTTATCTGGCGCGTAGACAGTGCGCCATCAACTAATGACGCTTACGCGTCAGCAGATACCATTGATGTGGTGCCGGAAGTCAGCGGTCGCATTGTAGAACTGGCGGTCACCGACAACCAGGCGGTGAAACAGGGCGATTTGCTGTTCCGCATCGACCCGCGCCCGTACGAAGCCAATCTGGCGAAAGCTGAAGCCTCCCTCGCGGCGCTGGATAAACAAATTATGCTCACCCAGCGTAGCGTTGACGCGCAACAGTTTGGTGCCGACTCGATTAATGCCACGGTAGAAAAAGCCCGTGCCGCCGCTAAACAGGCCACAGATACATTACGCCGCACCGAGCCATTACTGAAAGAGGGTTTTGTCTCAGCGGAAGACGTTGACCGTGCAAGAACTGCGCAGCGCGCCGCAGAAGCGGATCTTAATGCCGTATTGTTACAGGCGCAGTCAGCCGCCAGCGCCGTCAGCGGCGTCGATGCGCTGGTGGCGCAACGTGCGGCGGTCGAAGCGGATATTGCCCTGACCAAACTGCATCTGGAAATGGCGACCGTTCGCGCGCCGTTTGATGGCCGGGTCATTTCCCTCAAAACCTCCGTCGGGCAATTTGCTTCTGCCATGCGCCCTATTTTTACCCTAATCGACACTCGTCACTGGTACGTGATCGCCAACTTCCGCGAAACCGATCTGAAAAATATTCGCTCAGGTACACCCGCAACGATTCGCCTGATGAGTGACAGCGGCAAAACTTTCGAGGGTAAAGTGGATTCAATTGGCTACGGCGTGCTACCGGATGACGGCGGCCTGGTGCTGGGCGGCCTGCCGAAAGTTTCTCGTTCTATTAACTGGGTCCGCGTTGCCCAGCGTTTTCCGGTCAAAATCATGGTTGATAAACCTGACCCGGAAATGTTCCGCATCGGCGCTTCGGCAGTCGCTAATCTTGAGCCGCAATAATGAGCGCGCTCAACTCCCTGCCATTACCGGTGGTCAGGCTGCTGGCGTTCTTTCATGAAGAGTTAAGCGAGCGGCGACCAGGCCGCGTGCCGCAGACCGTGCAACTCTGGGTAGGCTGCCTGCTGGTGATTCTGATCTCGATGACCTTTGAGATCCCTTTCGTGGCGTTATCGCTGGCAGTGCTGTTTTACGGTATTCAGTCGAACGCGTTTTACACCAAATTTGTGGCGATCTTGTTTGTGGTTGCCACGGTGCTGGAGATCGGCAGCCTGTTTTTGATCTACAAATGGTCATACGGCGAACCGTTGATCCGCTTGATCATCGCCGGACCGATCCTGATGGGCTGCATGTTTTTGATGCGCACCCATCGGTTGGGGCTGGTCTTTTTCGCCGTCGCCATTGTCGCTATTTACGGGCAAACCTTCCCCGCCATGCTCGACTATCCAGAAGTGGTCGTGCGCTTAACGCTGTGGTGTATCGTTGTTGGCCTCTATCCAACCTTGCTGATGACGTTAATCGGCGTGCTGTGGTTTCCCAGTCGTGCCATTTCGCAAATGCATCAGGTGCTTAATGATCGGCTTGATGATGCCATTAGCCACCTGACGGACAGCCTCGCACCGCTACCCGAAACGCGGATTGAAAGAGAGGCGCTGGCGCTGCAAAAACTCAATGTCTTTTGCCTCGCGGACGATGCCAACTGGCGAACCCAGAGTGCATGGTGGCAAAGCTGCGTGGCAACGGTAACCTACATTTACTCGACGCTGAATCGCTACGATCCCACCTCTTTTGCTGATTCTCAGGCAATTATTGAATTCCGACAAAAATTAGCTTCAGAAATCAACAAGCTGCAGTATGCCATTACCGAAGGTCAGTGCTGGCAAAGCGACTGGCAGATCAGTGAAAGTGAAGCGATGGCGGCACGGGAATGTAACCTGGAGAATATCTGCCAGACGCTGTTACAACTGGGTCAGATGGACCCGAATACGCCGCCAACGCCCGCAGCCAAACCGCCATCAATGGCCGCCGATGCTTTTACCAATCCAGACTATATGCGCTACGCGGTAAAAACACTGCTCGCCTGTTTGATCTGTTACACCTTTTACAGCGGCGTGGACTGGGAAGGCATTCACACCTGTATGCTGACCTGCGTGATCGTCGCTAATCCAAATGTCGGTTCGTCGTACCAGAAGATGGTGCTGCGTTTTGGCGGGGCCTTTTGCGGCGCGATTCTGGCGCTGTTATTCACGCTACTGGTCATGCCCTGGCTGGACAATATTGTCGAATTGCTGTTTGTGCTGGCACCGATTTTCCTGTTGGGCGCATGGATTGCCACCAGCTCTGAACGCTCTTCTTATATCGGCACACAGATGGTGGTCACCTTCGCGCTCGCCACGCTCGAAAACGTTTTTGGTCCGGTGTACGACCTGGTGGAAATTCGCGATCGCGCCCTGGGTATCATCATTGGTACCGTGGTGTCTGCGGTGATTTACACCTTTGTCTGGCCTGAAAGTGAAGCGCGCACGCTGCCGCAAAAACTGGCCGGTGCGCTGGGTATGCTAAGTAAAGTAATGCGGATCCCACGCCAGCAGGAAGTCACGGCTCTGCGCACTTATCTGCAAATTCGTATAGGTCTGCATGCGGCGTTTAATGCCTGTGAAGAGATGTGCCAACGCGTGGCGCTGGAGCGTCAACTGGACAGCGAAGAACGCGCCTTACTGATTGAACGTTCGCAAACGGTTATTCGTCAGGGCCGCGATATTCTTCACGCCTGGGATGCCACCTGGAACTCGGCGCAGGCGCTGGATAACGCACTACAGCCGGACAGAGCAGGTCAGTTTGCCGACGCCCTGGAGAAATACGCTGCCGGTCTGGCAACCGCACTCAGCCGTTCTCCTCAAATAACGCTTGAAGAGACACCCGCCTCGCAGGCCATCCTGCCCACCTTATTAAAACAGGAGCAACACGTCTGCCAGCTTTTCGCCCGCTTGCCAGACTGGACAGCCCCGGCATTAACACCCGCCACGGAACAGGCACAAGGAGCCACGCAATGATCAATCGTCAACTTTCACGTCTGCTGTTGTGCAGCATTCTCGGCAGCACGACGCTGATTTCCGGCTGTGCCCTGGTACGTAAGGATTCTGCGCCTCATCAACAGCTCAAACCGGAACAAATCAAACTGGCCGATGATATTCATCTTGCCAGCTCCGGCTGGCCGCAGGCGCAGTGGTGGAAACAACTCAATGACCCGCAGTTGGATGCCCTGATCCAGCGGACGCTAAGTGGTTCACACACCCTCGCAGAAGCGAAACTGCGGGAAGAAAAAGCGCAGTCCCAGGCCGATTTGTTAGATGCCGGTTCACAATTACAGGTCGCAGCGTTAGGGATGCTCAACCGCCAACGCGTCTCGGCGAACGGCTTTTTAAGCCCTTATGCGATGGATGCGCCAGCACTGGGTATGGACGGGCCGTACTATACGGAAGCCACAGTAGGTTTGTTTGCCGGACTGGATCTTGATTTGTGGGGTGTGCATCGCTCAGCGGTTGCCGCCGCCATTGGCGCGCATAATGCCGCGCTGGCAGAAACCGCAGCAGTAGAGCTATCGCTGACCACGGGCGTAGCGCAGCTTTATTACAGTATGCAGGCCAGCTATCAGATGCTCGATCTGTTAGAACAAACTCGCGATGTGATTGATTACGCGGTGAAAGCGCACCAGAGTAAAGTGGCGCAAGGTCTGGAAGCGCAAGTGCCTTTCCACGGCGCGCGGGCACAGATTCTGGCGGTCGATAAACAAATTGCTGCCGTCAAAGGGCAAATCACCGAAACGCGAGAATCTCTGCGTGCATTGATTGGCGCGGGAGCCAGCGATATGCCGGAGATCAAACCTGTAGCATTACCACGAGTTCAGACCGGCATTCCGGCGACACTCTCTTATGAGTTGCTCGCCAGACGCCCGGATCTGCAAGCCATGCGCTGGTATGTTCAGGCGTCATTAGATCAGGTGGATTCCGCGCGGGCGTTGTTCTACCCGAGCTTTGATATCAAAGCGTTTTTCGGCCTTGATGCCATCCACCTGGATACCTTATTCAAAAAAACCAGTCGCCAGTTCAACTTTATCCCGGGTCTGAAATTGCCGCTGTTTGACGGTGGACGGTTGAATGCCAATCTCGAAGGCACGCGCGCCACCAGCAACATGATGATTGAACGTTACAACCAGTCAGTACTGAACGCGGTGCGTGACGTTGCCGTCAACGGCACGCGTCTGCAAACGCTCAACGACGAGCGAGAAATGCAGGCTGAACGCGTGGAAGCAACGCGCTTCACCCAGCGCGCTGCCGAGGCCGCCTATCAGCGCGGCTTAACCAGCCGCTTACAGGCCACTGAAGCCCGGTTGCCAGTACTTGCCGAAGAGATGTCATTACTGATGCTGGACAGCCGCCGGGTGATCCAAAGCATTCAGTTGATGAAATCGCTGGGCGGCGGGTATCAGGCGGCTCCCGTCGTCGAGAAAAAATAAAATGTCTGCCGCGTGATGGCTGTCACGCGGTATTTCGTTTCGTCACGTCAAAACTGACGACAGCCTGTTTTTCGTCAGAGTTTTGAATAAATAGTGCCCGTAATATCAGGGAATGACCCCAAATAAAATGTGGCATAAAAGATGCATACTGTAGTCGAGAGCGCGTATGCGTGATTTGATTAACTGGAGCGAGACCGATGAAAAAAGTCGTCACGGTTTGCCCCTATTGCGCATCAGGTTGCAAAATCAACCTGGTCGTCGATAACGGCAAAATCGTCCGGGCGGAGGCAGCGCAGGGGAAAACCAACCAGGGTACCCTGTGTCTGAAGGGTTATTATGGCTGGGATTTCATTAACGATACCCAGATCCTGACCCCGCGCCTGAAAACCCCCATGATCCGTCGCCAGCGTGGCGGCAAACTCGAACCTGTTTCCTGGGATGAGGCACTGAATTACGTTGCCGAGCGCCTGAGCGCCATCAAAGAGAAGTACGGTCCGGATGCCATCCAGACGACCGGCTCCTCGCGTGGTACGGGTAACGAAACCAACTATGTAATGCAAAAATTTGCGCGCGCCGTTATTGGTACCAATAACGTTGACTGCTGCGCTCGTGTCTGACACGGCCCATCGGTTGCAGGTCTGCACCAATCGGTCGGTAATGGCGCAATGAGCAATGCTATTAACGAAATTGATAATACCGATTTAGTGTTCGTTTTCGGGTACAACCCGGCGGATTCCCACCCAATCGTGGCGAATCACGTAATTAACGCTAAACGTAACGGGGCGAAAATTATCGTCTGCGATCCGCGCAAAATTGAAACCGCGCGCATTGCTGACATGCACATTGCACTGAAAAACGGCTCGAACATCGCGCTGTTGAATGCGATGGGCCATGTCATTATTGAAGAAAATCTGTACGACAAAGCGTTCGTCGCTTCCCGTACAGAAGGCTTTGAAGAGTATCGTAAAATCGTTGAAGGCTACACGCCGGAGTCGGTTGAAGATATCACCGGCGTCAGCGCCAGTGAGATTCGTCAGGCGGCACGGATGTATGCCCAGGCGAAAAGCGCCGCCATCCTGTGGGGCATGGGTGTAACCCAGTTCTACCAGGGCGTGGAAACCGTGCGTTCTCTGACCAGCCTCGCGATGCTGACCGGTAACCTCGGTAAGCCGCATGCGGGTGTAAACCCGGTTCGTGGTCAGAACAACGTGCAGGGTGCCTGCGATATGGGCGCGCTGCCGGATACGTATCCGGGATACCAGTACGTGAAAGATCCGGCTAACCGCGAGAAATTCGCCAAAGCCTGGGGCGTGGAAAGCCTGCCTGCTCATACCGGTTATCGCATCAGCGAGCTGCCGCACCGCGCAGCGCATGGCGAAGTGCGTGCCGCGTACATTATGGGCGAAGATCCGCTACAAACTGACGCGGAGCTGTCGGCAGTACGTAAAGCCTTTGAAGATCTGGAACTGGTCATCGTTCAGGACATCTTTATGACCAAAACCGCGTCGGCGGCGGATGTTATTTTACCGTCAACGTCGTGGGGCGAGCATGAAGGCGTGTTTACTGCGGCTGACCGTGGCTTCCAGCGTTTCTTCAAGGCGGTTGAACCGAAATGGGATCTGAAAACGGACTGGCAAATCATCAGTGAAATCGCCACCCGTATGGGTTATCCGATGCACTACAACAACACCCAGGAGATCTGGGATGAGTTGCGTCATCTGTGCCCGGATTTCTACGGTGCGACTTACGAGAAAATGGGCGAACTGGGCTTCATTCAGTGGCCTTGCCGCGATACTTCAGATGCCGATCAGGGGACTTCTTATCTGTTTAAAGAGAAGTTTGATACCCCGAACGGTCTGGCGCAGTTCTTCACCTGCGACTGGGTAGCGCCAATCGACAAACTCACCGACGAGTACCCGATGGTACTGTCAACGGTGCGTGAAGTTGGTCACTACTCTTGCCGTTCGATGACCGGTAACTGTGCGGCACTGGCGGCGCTGGCGGATGAACCTGGCTACGCACAAATCAATACCGAAGACGCCAAACGTCTGGGTATTGAAGATGAGGCATTGGTTTGGGTGCACTCGCGTAAAGGCAAAATTATCACCCGTGCGCAGGTCAGCGATCGTCCGAACAAAGGGGCGATTTACATGACCTACCAGTGGTGGATTGGTGCCTGTAACGAGCTGGTTACCGAAAACTTAAGCCCGATTACGAAAACGCCGGAATACAAATACTGCGCCGTGCGCGTCGAGCCGATCGCCGATCAGCGTGCCGCCGAGCAGTACGTGATTGACGAGTACAACAAGTTGAAAACTCGCCTGCGCGAAGCGGCACTGGCGTAATACAGTCCTTTCTACAGCCTCCTTTCGGAGGCTGTTTTTTTATCCATTCGAACTCTTTATACTGGTTACTCCCTACCCAATCGTATTATCAAAATGAAAAAAATTATCGCATTGATGTTGTTTTTGACATTCTTTGCCCACGCCAACGACTCCGAGCCTGGCAGCCAGTATTTAAAGGCAGCAGAGGCCGGGGACCGACGCGCACAATATTTTCTTGCCGACAGCTGGTTTAGCTCCGGCGATTTGAGCAAAGCCGAATATTGGGCACAGAAAGCCGCCGACAGCGGTGATGCTGATGCCTGCGCGCTGCTGGCGCAGATCAAAATCACCAATCCGGTCAGTCTGGACTATCCACAAGCAAAAGTTCTTGCAGAGAAAGCGGCGCAAGCGGGCAGTAAAGAAGGTGAAGTAACGCTGGCGCATATTCTGGTAAATACTCAAGCGGGCAAACCGGATTATCCAAAGGCGATTTCGCTGTTAGAAAACGCCTCGGAAGATCTGGAGAATGACTCCGCCGTCGATGCCCAAATGCTGCTTGGTTTGATTTACGCCAACGGCGTGGGCATTAAGGCCGACGATGACAAGGCAACCTGGTATTTCAAACGCAGCTCTGCAATTTCCCGAACCGGTTATTCCGAGTACTGGGCGGGAATGATGTTCTTAAACGGTGAAGAAGGTTTTATCGAGAAGAATAAACAAAAGGCGCTGCACTGGTTGAACCTGAGCTGTATGGAAGGGTTTGATACCGGGTGTGAAGAGTTTGAAAAATTAACTAACGGTTAAGGTAGGCCTGATAAGACGCGTTAAGCGTCGCATCAGGCGTTGATGTCGGATGCGGCGTAAACGCCTTATCCGACCTACAAAATCACGCTAAATCAGGCTATTGCGCTGTCTGACGTAGGCCTGATAAGACGCGGCAAGCGTCGCATCAGGCGTTGATGTCGGATGCGGCGTAAACGCCTTATCCGACCTACAAAATCACGCTAAATCAGGCTATTGCGCTGTCTGACGTAGGCCTGATAAGACGCACCAGCGTCGCATCAGGCATCCACACATTGCCGGGGGATAACCCCGGCAATCTTCAATTATTGATCCGCAGTTTTATCAATTTTGCCCAGCACTTCACGCTCATAAGCCAGCGCCTTTTTGCGGTCAAATTTGTGTTCCCACTTGGCAATCACCAGCACCGCCAGCGCATTACCCACCACGTTCAGCGCAGTACGCGCCATGTCGAGGATACGGTCAACACCGGCAATAAACGCCAGACCTTCCAGCGGAATACCTACGCTACCCAGCGTTGCCAGCAACACCACAAACGACACGCCCGGCACGCCAGCAATCCCTTTCGAGGTCACCATCAGCGTCAGCACCAGAATGATTTCCTGCCAGATGGACAAATCAATGCCATACAACTGAGCGATGAAAATAGCGGCAATACTTTGATACAGCGTCGAACCATCAAGGTTAAAAGAGTAACCGGTCGGCACCACGAAGCTGGTGATCGACGCCGGTGCTCCGTAGGCTTCCATCTTCTCAATAATTCGCGGCAGTACGCTTTCAGAGCTGGCAGTGGAGTACGCCAGAATCAGCTCATCTTTCAGAATACGAATCAGGATCCAGACGCTTAACCCGCACAGGCGCGCCACAATTCCCAGCACTACCAGCGCGAAGAACAGAATGGCGAAATGCACCAGCAGCACCAGTTTCGCCAGTGGCCACAGAGAAGAGAAACCAAAGTTAGCCACCGTCACCGCAATCAGCGCAAACACACCCACCGGCGCATAACGCATCACCATGTGAGTCACTTTAAACATGGTTTCAGAGATGGAGCGGAACACGGTCACCAGCGGTTCACGATGCGTCGCGGGCAGGGAGGAAAGCCCCAGACCAAACAGCACCGAGAAGAAGATGATCGGCAGCATTTCGCCTTTCGCCATCGACGCCACAATGTTCGTCGGCACCAGCGACAAAATCGTGCCCATAATGCCGTGGGAACTGCTTTGTACCGCTTCCGTAGTGCTCTGATATTTCGAGATATCGACGGTCGCCAACTGCGACATATCCACCCCGGCACCGGGCTGGAAGACGTTCGCCAGAGTGATCCCCAAAATGATGGCGACGGTGGTGATCACCTCGAAGTAGATAATGGTTTTCGCGCCAATACGCCCGAGCTGTTTGGCATCACCAACACCCGCGATACCCACCACCAGCGTGGAGATCACAATCGGCACAACAATCATTTTGATCAGATGGATGAAGATATCACCCGCCGGAGAGAGCAAATTGACGACCAGCCAGTCGCGGCTGTCGCTATGGTAGTGCAGGTAGCTTCCCAGGAGAATGCCCAGCACCATAGCAAACAGAATCTGCCAGGCCAGGCTGAATTTTATATTTTTCATCAGAATAACTTCCTCAATGGAGCGCCGTTCCCCGTTCAGAAACGCGAGAACGTGACATACTGCCAGGGCATGAATTGTGTTGCGTTGGTTTGTAGATTTTTTTAACGCTTATGATCAGTATCATTTGCGCGGTATGTTGCGCAACCCTTTAACAACAGAGCTTTTCGCTGCATTAATGCATAATAACGCGAGTTTATGGCAGGATTAATGAATAACCATTTGTTATGGAAAGATTTTTATTTGTTTAATCTGCAATAATACTGATTGGTGATTATTTTTGGCATATGTTCATTCGATTATTTTTTATGCAGCTCAATAACATAATCTTCATCACCAGATGATTAATCCGATCTCCGCTGCAACAGTTTCGCCATATTAATCGACTCGACCAGCTGTGTCCGGTTGATCCGGGGTGAGTTGAGATCCATCACTTTTTGCCATAGTTCGATGGCTTGCGCGTAATTCGCCTGCATAAACGCATCGGAAGCCAGCAGCATCAGAGCGGTGATTTCGTTAGAGTCCAGCGCGAGGGCTTTGTCGATCATTGCGCGAGTCTGGGCGGTCATATGCTGGCTGGCCTGGTAATAAAGCACCGTCGCCAGCGCCGCATACAGTTCAGCGTTCTCACCACGTAGTTGCAACGCCTGACGGTACGCCAGCAGCGAATTGCTGTAATCGTTTTGCCACAGATAGTACTCGCCCAGTAACGCCCACTGTTCGCTGTTTTGTGGATTAGCGCGGATTTTATCCTGCAATGCCTGAAGCTGCGCTTCCGGGGTTTGCTGGCTGGCAAACTGATGTAGCGGATCGCGCTGACGCTGATACTCCGCACGTACCGCCTGCCATTTTGGGCTTAACAGATAACTGCCGACACAGAGGAATACCATCAATATCGTGAGTGTTGTCAGCATTTTCACCGGTATTTGAGGCTGTTTCATCGCTTCGCCCTCACTCGCCAGAGGATCAGTGCCATCAGCAGTAACAACACCACTGGCAGCGCCCACAACACCAGCGTCTGACCCGTTAACGGTGGGTTATAGCGAACAAAATCTCCGTAGCGTTCGGTCATCCAGCCAATGATTTCGACTTCACTTTTCCCCTCCGCCACCATGCTGTAAACCTGATGGCGCATACTGACTGCCACCGGCGCGTTGGATTCCAGTAAGTTTTGATTCTGGCACTGCGGACAACGTAACTGGCTGGCAATATTTAACGCCTGTTGCTGTTGTTGCGGATTGGCGAATTGCCAGGTGTCTACAACCTGAGCGCGCGCAAAACAGGTAAATAACAGCAGTAGCGTGAGAAGTCCTTTACTCATCGCGCTTCCTCCCCCGCCATCCGCTTAATAATGCGCCTGCAATCATCAACAATCCTCCCCCCCAGATCCAGCGCACACCGCTTTGTACATACAAACGAAAAGCGTAACGATCCGCTCCGGTTTTTTCACCCATGACCGCATACCAATCATGGATGCCGTTCCAGCGAATTGACGGTTCCATCATTTGCTGACGACGAGCTTCGTAAAAACGCCGCTCCGGCGTTAATTCATCAATGCGTTGCTGATGGTCAAACAGCGCCACTATCGCTTTTTCGCTGGTGTAATTGCCTTTGGCTTGCAGATCGAGGCGCTCAAAACGGAAGGTGTATCCTGCCAGCATCACCTGCTGGCCCGGCTGTAAATTCAGGCTGATCTCCTGACGGCTGACGCTGGAGACAACGATCCCTGCGGCAAATAACAGCACGCCCGCATGCGCCAGCAGCGCCGGAAGCTGCGCGCGTTTACCAGAGACAAACGTCGCCAGCACAATCACCACCAACATCAACAGACCAAACGGTAACGTCGCGCGGTTAAAATACGGTGCGCCAACGGAGAGGCGTCCCCAGCCCAGCAGGCCGTAAATCATCGGATAAAGCGTTCCCACCAGCACGATCAGTAGCACTGCGCAAAACAGCAACAGCGTAGCGAGGATTAACATTTCCCGCGATAACCCCGAAAAACGCACCGCCGGGCCACCGTCCCGCGCTCGCCAGCCATACAGAGCCAGAGACGCAAGGCTAATCAGTACAAACAGACTGAACAACGGCACGGCGCGGACGTTATCCAGCGCGAACGCATGAACCGAAACCAGAATGCCAGAACGGACAATTAAGGTGCCCAGCAGCGACAGCATCAGAGTAACTATCGCCAGTAACAGCGACCAGTGGCGGAAAATCCCCCGCTGGCGTGTCAGGGATAAACTGTGCAGCAACGCAGTGGCAGAAAGCCAGGGTAGTAAAGAGGCGTTTTCCACCGGATCCCAGAACCACCAGCCGCCCCAGCCCAGTTCGCAATAGGCCCACCAGGAACCGAGGATGATCCCCGCTGTTAATGCACTCCAGCCAGGTAACGCCCAGCGCCAGCAAATTCGGGCGCAGGCACCATCAAACTCGCCGCGCAGTAGACTCGCCAGCACCACGCTCGCCGCTACCATCAAACCGCCATAGCCAAGGTAAAGCAGCGGTGGATGAAAGATAAGACCGGGATGTTGCAGCATCGGATTGAGATCGCGGCCTTCGATTGCTGGTGGAAATATCCGCACGAAGGGATCGGACCACAGCACTACAAACAGTAGCAGTGCGGCGAGCATGAGAGATAAAACGGCTAGCGTCAGCGGAAATAGCGGATCGGTTTGCTGCCGATATTGCCAGGCAAACAGCGCGCTCCAGGCGGAAAGCAGCAGCACCCAAAGCAGCAGCGAACCTTCATGACCGCCCCACACCGCCGCCAGTTTGAGTTCCCACGACAGCAGGCTGTAGCTATGTTGGGCGACATAAATGACCGAGAAATCGCTGATGAGAAAACAATACGTCAGTACGCCAAAGGCGAGCAGCAGGAGCGCGAACTGTGCCAGAATGCCGATGCAAGTGAGTCGCATCATGGCAGGCCAGCGCAACCGCACTCCCGCAAAGGCCGTCAACGGGGTCAACACGTTGACCCCGAGACTTAACAACAGCGCCAGAAAACCGACTTCAGGAAGGAATACGTCCAGAAACCACCTCTGTTCTGGCTTACGCCACCGTTAACTGCCCGGCGTAGAGAATGAAAAAGCGCAACATCAACACGCCGACCAGGCTGGCTCCACACGCCGCCAGCACGGCAGGAATGCCGGAACTGCGATTGACCCACGGTTTGAGCAACATTGGCACAATCAGCCCCAGCCCGGCGACACCAAGCCAGAACCACCACGTCCAGAAACCGCCGCCCAATGCCGCCACCAGCGCACGCACTTTACCGTCATCGCCCAAGGCCAGACCGACAAAAAACGCCACCAGCAGGAAGATTTCACCCCATACCACGGGGATTTCCATACGGTGTACAAACTGCGCTTCCGTGGAATGCGGGTTACTGCGTTGGCGTATCGCCATGGCGATCAGTGCCACCGCCGCACCGGACGAGATGCCGGAGAAGAGGAACAGCACCGGCAGGATCGGGTTATTAAGGAACGGATACGATTTCAGCGCCGACAGCAGAAAACCGGTATAAGCCCCCAACAACACCGCCAGCACCAGCATCAATGTTTCCAGTCCGCGATGAACGGGCGTCAGCAGGCTCAGAACCTTTTGCACGATCCCCAGCTTCGGCAACCAGCGTTGTTGCAGGGCAAGCAAATCATGTTCAAAGATTTTCGCCAGCCACAGCACCAGCACCACCATGTAAAGCTGAAACAGCATCACCCCCATCGACATCACCGAGGTAAAACTGTAGTGGAACATCAGCTTCCAGAAGGTCCACGGTCTTGTCAGGTGGAAGACGAGGATCAACAGACCGAGGATCACCGCGCCAGGTCCGACAATCAGCGTGGTGCGCAGCAACGTGCTGTCTGCACCGCCCGCCTGCGGGTAGAAGCGACGTAACAGCACAGCCAGCGTCACCAAACCAGCAGAAATACCAATCAAAAACAGGTAGATGGCAATCGGCCAGTCCCACACCAGCGATTCAAAATGAAATGCGGAAGTCTGCGTCATTGGCTCACCTCCCCGTATTTAAACGGTACGCGGTACAGCTTCGGTTTGGTTCCCAGCGCCAGCTTGTAGCGGTAAGTAGGCTTCTGGCGCAGCAGTTGCGAAATCTCACTGTTAGGATCGTCCAGATTGCCAAACGTCAGCGCCTTCGTCGGGCAAGCCTCAACGCACGCGGGCAGCTTACCGGCCTGCAAATTGGTCTTACGGCAGAAATCGCATTTGTCCGCCGTCTTCGTGACCGGATGGATAAAGCGCACGCGGTACGGACAGGCGGCGATGCAGTACTGACAACCGACGCAGAGATCAGGATTAACATCGACAATCCCGCTAGCGGCATCACGAAAAGACGCACCGGTCGGGCAGACGTCAACGCACGGCGCATGATCGCAGTGCTGGCAAGACTTACGGAAGAAGCGATATTTCACATCAGGAAATTCGCCCTGCGGCTCGCTACGAATAATCGTCAGGCGCGAGACGCCTTCCGGCACCTTGTTCACTTCCCGACAAGCATCCATACAGGCGGTACAGCCGATGCATAACGACTCGTCATGCACCATGCCGTAACGCACCCCATTGATATTCAACGTTTTCGCCACCACGCGTCCTGCGGTGCCGCTGACGGCTGCCAGCACGCCGACGCCGGTGAGAAACTGGCGACGAGACCAGGTCATGGCTGCTCCTTAAGCAACGGAACAGACGCCGGGTTAAAGTTCGGATTGGTGCGCTGATCGCTGTGGCAATCGACGCAAATCTTAATCCGTCCTTTGTCACTTAACGTCTGCATCGTATCTTGCTGTGGATGCAGGGAATGGCAGCTGGCGCACGCCACTTTGGTTACGTGGACATCGTGCGGCCAGAACGCTTTTTGCAACTGTTCCGGCAGATGGCAGGACATACAGACGCTGTTCTGCTCTCCAACCTTGTACATCGGCTCGTTAAAGCGCATCACATCTTTCACCCCTTCGCGGTGTTGCGGTGATGGCTGGCCGTGACAGTTGGTGCAGGTGACCGGCAGTTTGTTATTCGGGTTGATAACGGAAGCATGTTTGCCATGCATACCTTCGGTATCTGGCTTATGACAGTCCAGACAGGCGGCATCCGGGTTACGCTGCTGGGTAACTTCGTAGCGATCATCAGATGCCTGCGCCGCAGGGGTAGCGGTAATTCCGTTCAGGCTCCACAACAGGCCCGACGCCAGCACCCCGGCAGTTAATAACGAACGTAATACGCTCATATTCACTCCATTGTGTTTTCCGCCCCTTGCGAGGCGGAACGGGGTTATTGGCTTAACAGACCGTTTTTACGTGCCTGCTCTTCCCACTGCGGGATCACCGTTTTGATGAAGTCCTGCTTCTCGGCCTTGATTTGTTCCATGTTCAGGCCAATGGCCTGCTGGGCTTTCTCTTTGGTCGAGATATCCGGGATCTGGATTTCATGGGTGATGCCTTTGGTCGCCAGCAGGCGCGCCAGTTTGGTGCGTGCATCCGCCGCTTTATCCATCGCAGTACCGAGCATCCTCAGACCTTCTTCCGGTGCGTGCATATGAATGCCGTGGGAAGCAATCGCCAGATCCCAACGCCACTGGGCATGACGGATATCGTCCTGAATCGGCTTCATTTCGGCTTCCGTCGCACCTGCGTCCAGCGCCGCTTTCGCTTCGAAGTGAGCGTGAACCAGTTGATCTTCAACCTTGATTTTCAGGTCGTTAATCGACTGCTTACGTTCCGCAACCACTTTTTGCAAGGCAGCTTTGTCCTGGGTATGGCAGTTCGCACAAGTCTGGGCGAAGTTATCAAACGGATTACCAATTTTATGGTCGGTGTAGAGTTTGCCTTCGGCGTTCTGCACTTTTGGCATATGGCAGTCGATACAGGTCACGTTGTTTTTACCGTGAATGCCCGCTGTCCAGGTTTCATATTCCGGGTGCTGCGCTTTCAGCATTGGCGTTTTCGACAGGGAGTTAGTCCAGTCAGAGAAGGCAATTTTGTCGTAATACTGCTCCATATTTTCGACTTTCATGCCGTCATCCCACGGGAATTTAACCGCTTTGTTTTTGCCGTCGAAGTAATACTCCACATGGCACTGACCGCAAACCATCGATTGCTGGTCGAAACGTCCGGCTTTCTCAAAAGGTTTACCAATGGCTTCCATCGCGCGAGCCGCATACGGACGGGAAAGGGTTAACTCCGGTTTGCCTTTGGCGAACTCTGGAGAGGCGGTGTTATGGCAATCGGCACAACCTAAGTTGTTGACGATTTCCGGGCCGCCGCGCGCCCATTTACCGTGGAAGTAGCCATCTTCGCCGTCTTTCTGGATCAGACGCGCCACATCCGGGCTTTTACAACTCCAGCACGCCATCGGTAGCGGACCATCTTCAGCGTTTTTCGGCGCACCGGTACGCAGGGTTTCACGCACATCGGTCACAGCAAAGGCATGTCCACGCGGCTTGTTGTAATCGCGCGAGAAGGGATACCCCGCCCACAGGATCACCAGCCGTGGATCTTCCGCCAGGGCGTCAACACGCTCTGACTGTTCCGAGGTGGCTTTCCAGGAGAGATATTGATCGGGATGCTGCGGGGCAAAGGTTTCATTCTTCGCTTCCACAGTTACAGGTTTTGCGGGAGCAGCCGTTTGTTCAGCGTGAACAGAAGTGAAAAAGAAAAAAGGAATCAATAAGCTGAAGATACGGCGTGCGTTTATTTTTATCCTTGTCATAGGGGCTTCATCCGAATTGCGCCATTGTTGCAATGGCGGTTTTTATTGTTTTTCACGACAGTAACCGCACCTACACTGTCATGACATTGCTCGCCCCTATGTGTAACAAATAACCACACTGTGAATGTTGTCTTTAATCAATTGTAAGTGCATGTAAAATACCACTTTAGAGTTAGTCAGTATCTTCCTCTTTTTCAACAGCATGCATAACTGCATGTTCCTCAAAGAATTAATCAACTTTTGTTGCTGACCTTCAAAAATTACCCTGCCGTTTATTTGCACAATTCTACTTTTGCGTGATCTGTCGCCCAAATACTAAACAAAACTGCCAATACCCCTACATTTAACGCTTATGCCACATATTATTAACATCCTACAAGGAGAACAAAAGCATGAGTCAAATTCACAAACACACCATTCCTGCCAACATCGCAGACCGTTGCCTGATAAACCCTCAGCAGTACGAGGCGATGTATCAACAATCTATTAACGCACCTGATACCTTCTGGGGCGAACAGGGAAAAATTCTCGACTGGATCAAACCGTACCAGAAGGTGAAAAACACCTCCTTTGCCCCCGGTAATGTGTCCATTAAATGGTACGAGGACGGCACGCTGAATCTGGCGGCAAACTGCCTTGACCGCCATCTGCAAGAAAACGGCGATCGTACCGCCATCATCTGGGAAGGCGACGACGCCAGCCAGAGCAAACATATCAGCTATAAAGAGCTGCACCGCGACGTCTGCCGCTTCGCCAATACCCTGCTCGAGCTGGGCATTAAAAAAGGTGATGTGGTGGCGATTTATATGCCGATGGTGCCGGAAGCCGCGGTTGCGATGCTGGCCTGCGCCCGTATTGGCGCGGTGCATTCGGTAATTTTCGGTGGCTTCTCGCCGGAAGCGGTTGCCGGGCGCATTATCGATTCCAACTCACGACTGGTGATCACTTCCGACGAAGGCGTGCGCGCCGGGCGTAGTATTCCGCTGAAGAAAAACGTTGATGACGCACTAAAAAACCCGAACGTCACCAGCGTAGAGCATGTGGTGGTACTGAAGCGTACTGGCGGGAAAATTGACTGGCAGGAAGGGCGCGACCTGTGGTGGCACGACCTGGTTGAGCAAGCCAGCGATCAGCACCAGGCGGAAGAGATGAACGCCGAAGATCCGCTGTTTATTCTCTATACCTCCGGTTCTACCGGAAAACCAAAAGGCGTACTGCACACTACCGGCGGTTATCTGGTGTACGCGGCGCTGACCTTTAAATATGTCTTTGATTATCATCCGGGCGATATCTACTGGTGCACCGCCGATGTGGGCTGGGTGACCGGACACAGTTATTTGCTGTACGGCCCGCTGGCCTGCGGCGCGACCACGCTGATGTTTGAAGGCGTACCGAACTGGCCGACGCCTGCCCGTATGGCACAGGTGGTGGACAAGCATCAGGTCAATATTCTCTATACCGCGCCCACGGCGATTCGCGCGCTGATGGCGGAAGGCGATAAAGCGATCGAAGGCACCGACCGTTCGTCGCTGCGCATTCTCGGTTCCGTGGGCGAGCCAATTAACCCGGAAGCGTGGGAGTGGTACTGGAAAAAAATCGGCAACGAGAAATGTCCGGTGGTCGATACCTGGTGGCAGACCGAAACCGGCGGTTTCATGATCACCCCGCTACCTGGCGCTACCGAGCTGAAAGCCGGTTCGGCAACACGTCCGTTCTTCGGCGTGCAACCGGCGCTGGTCGATAACGAAGGTAACCCGCTGGAAGGGGCTACCGAAGGTAGCCTGGTGATCACCGACTCCTGGCCGGGTCAGGCGCGTACGCTGTTTGGCGATCACGAACGTTTTGAGCAGACCTATTTCTCCACCTTCAAAAATATGTATTTCAGCGGCGACGGCGCGCGTCGCGATGAAGATGGCTATTACTGGATAACCGGGCGCGTGGACGACGTGCTGAACGTCTCCGGTCACCGTCTGGGGACGGCGGAGATTGAGTCGGCGCTGGTGGCGCATCCGAAGATTGCCGAAGCCGCCGTAGTAGGTATTCCGCACAATATTAAAGGTCAGGCGATCTACGCCTACGTCACGCTTAATCACGGGGAGGAACCGTCACCAGAACTGTACGCAGAAGTCCGCAACTGGGTGCGTAAAGAGATTGGCCCGCTGGCGACGCCAGACGTGCTGCACTGGACCGACTCCCTGCCTAAAACCCGCTCCGGCAAAATTATGCGCCGCATTCTGCGCAAAATTGCGGCGGGCGATACCAGCAACCTGGGCGATACCTCGACGCTTGCCGATCCTGGCGTAGTCGAGAAGCTGCTTGAAGAGAAGCAGGCTATCGCGATGCCATCGTAACCCACAATTGCCGGATGCGAGTCGGTAACGGTTTGTAGGCCTGATAAGACGCGACAGCGTCGCATCAGGCATTGATTGCCGGATGCGGCGTATAACGCCTTATCCGGCCTACATTCGGCAAGGGTTACCCGAGCGTTAACCTTCTCCCATAAGGGAGCGGGAATTAAAACAATCCCTACATTACCTCTGGAGAATCTGTGATGAATGGTACGATTTATCAGCGGATAGAAGACAATGCGCATTTCAGGGAGTTAGTCGAAAAACGGCAACGGTTTGCCACCATCCTGTCGATTATTATGCTGGCAGTTTATATCGGCTTTATTTTACTGATCGCCTTCGCGCCCGGCTGGCTGGGCACCCCGCTGAATCCGAACACCAGCGTCACACGCGGTATTCCAGTCGGTGTTGGGGTAATAGTGATCTCCTTTGTTCTCACTGGTATCTACATCTGGCGGGCGAACGGCGAATTCGACCGTCTTAATAATGAAGTCCTGCATGAGGTACAAGCATCATGAAAAGAGTTCTGACGGCGCTTGCCGCCACACTCCCTTTCGCAGCTAACGCCGCGGATGCTATTAGCGGGGCCGTAGAGCGCCAGCCAACGAACTGGCAGGCGATTATTATGTTCCTGATTTTCGTCGTGTTTACGCTCGGCATTACCTACTGGGCGTCAAAACGCGTACGTTCGCGTAATGACTATTACACCGCAGGCGGCAATATCACCGGTTTTCAGAACGGGCTGGCGATTGCCGGTGACTATATGTCCGCCGCCTCATTTTTGGGGATCTCCGCACTGGTGTTTACCTCCGGCTATGACGGCTTAATTTACTCGCTGGGCTTCCTGGTGGGCTGGCCGATCATTTTGTTCCTGATTGCCGAACGTCTGCGTAACCTGGGGCGTTACACCTTTGCCGATGTAGCCTCTTATCGTCTGAAACAAGGGCCGATTCGTATTCTTTCGGCCTGTGGTTCTCTGGTGGTGGTGGCGCTTTACCTTATCGCCCAGATGGTGGGCGCAGGTAAACTGATCGAGCTGCTGTTTGGCCTTAACTATCACATTGCAGTGGTGCTGGTCGGCGTGCTGATGATGATGTACGTCCTGTTCGGCGGCATGCTGGCGACCACCTGGGTACAAATTATCAAAGCTGTGCTGTTGCTGTTCGGTGCCAGCTTTATGGCCTTTATGGTGATGAAACACGTCGGCTTTAGCTTCAACAATCTGTTCAGCGAAGCGATGGCGGTACACCCGAAAGGTGTCGACATCATGAAGCCGGGAGGGCTGGTGAAAGATCCGATCTCCGCGCTGTCGCTGGGGCTTGGATTGATGTTTGGTACGGCTGGCTTGCCGCACATTCTGATGCGCTTCTTTACGGTCAGCGATGCCCGCGAAGCACGTAAGAGCGTGTTCTACGCCACCGGGTTTATGGGCTACTTCTATATCCTGACCTTTATTATCGGCTTTGGCGCGATCATGCTGGTCGGTGCAAATCCGGAATATAAAGACGCGGCGGGCCATCTGATTGGTGGTAACAACATGGCGGCCGTTCACCTGGCGAATGCAGTGGGCGGCAACCTGTTCCTCGGTTTTATTTCAGCGGTTGCTTTCGCCACTATCCTCGCGGTGGTTGCGGGTCTGACGCTGGCAGGCGCATCCGCGGTTTCGCATGACCTGTACGCTAACGTCTTCAAAAAAGGTGCGACCGAACGTGAAGAGCTGCGGGTATCAAAAATCACCGTACTGATCCTCGGCGTGATTGCGATTATCCTCGGCGTGCTGTTTGAGAATCAGAACATCGCCTTTATGGTGGGGCTGGCGTTTGCCATCGCGGCGAGCTGTAACTTCCCGATCATTCTGCTTTCTATGTACTGGTCGAAACTGACCACGCGTGGCGCGATGATGGGTGGCTGGCTGGGGCTGATTACCGCAGTGGTACTGATGATCCTCGGCCCGACGATTTGGGTACAGATCCTCGGTCACGAAAAAGCCATCTTCCCGTATGAATACCCGGCGCTGTTCTCTATCAGCGTGGCATTCCTCGGCATCTGGTTCTTCTCGGCAACCGATAACTCAGCGGAAGGCGCGCGTGAGCGTGAACTGTTCCGCGCGCAGTTTATCCGCTCCCAGACCGGCTTTGGCGTTGAGCAAGGCCGCGCGCATTAATCTCTCCCCTTCCCCGGTCGTCTGACCGGGGAATACTCTTCCTCTCCCAAATGCATCACCTTTTCCCATAATATTAAACAAATAAACTCATTAAAAAATGAGCGATTTTTGACAGTCGTAGAAAATGATAATGCAGAGAATATGCCTTTTCTTTCTTGTTAATTATAAGGATATTTTATGCGCTATAATGGTTTAAATAATATGTTTTTCCCTCTTTGCCTGATTAACGATAACCACTCTGTCACAAGTCCATCACATACAAAGAAAACAAAATCAGATAATTACAGCAAACATCATAAAAACACGTTAATTGACAATAAAGCCCTCTCTCTTTTCAAAATGGATGATCATGAAAAAGTGATAGGCTTGATTCAGAAAATGAAAAGAATTTATGATAGTTTACCATCAGGAAAAATCACGAAAGAAACGGACAGGAAAATACATAAATATTTTATAGATATAGCTTCATATGCAAATAATAAATGTGACGATAGAATTACGAGAAGAGTTTATCTTAATAAAGATAAGGAAGTGTCAATTAAGGTGGTATATTTTATAAATAATGTCACCGTCCATAATAATACTATCGAAATCCCACAGACAGTAAACGGTGGTTACGATTTTTCACACCTTAGCCTGAAAGGTATCGTGATTAAAGATGAAGATTTATCCAATTCGAATTTTGCAGGTTGCAGACTACAAAACGCTATTTTCCAGGACTGTAATATGTATAAAACGAATTTTAATTTCGCCATAATGGAAAAAATACTTTTTGATAATTGTATTCTCGATGACTCAAATTTCGCTCAGATAAAAATGACTGACGGAACTCTAAATTCATGCTCCGCTATGCATGTTCAATTCTACAATGCAACAATGAATAGAGCCAATATTAAAAATACCTTCCTTGATTATTCAAATTTTTAGGTAATGACTCCAACTTATTGATAGTGTTTTATGTTCAGATAATGCCCGATGACTTTGTCATGCAGCTCCACCGATTTTGAGAACGACAGCGACTTCCGTCCCAGCCGTGCCAGGTGCTGCCTCAGATTCAGGTTATGCCGCTCAATTCGCTGCGTATATCGCTTGCTGATTACGTGCAGCTTTCCCTTCAGGCGGGATTCATACAGCGGCCAGCCATCCGTCATCCATATCACCACGTCAAAGGGTGACAGCAGGCTCATAAGACGCCCCAGCGTCGCCATAGTGCGTTCACCGAATACGTGCGCAACAACCGTCTTCCGGAGCCTGTCATACGCGTAAAACAGCCAGCGCTGGCGCGATTTAGCCCCGACGTATCCCCACTGTTCGTCCATTTCCGCGCAGACGATGACGTCACTGCCCGGCTGTATGCGCGAGGTTACCGACTGCGGCCTGAGTTTTTTAAATGGCGGAAAATCGTGTTGAGGCCAACGCCCATAATGCGGGCGGTTGCCCGGCATCCAACGCCATTCATGGCCATATCAATGATTTTCTGGTGCGTACCGGGTTGAGAAGCGGTGTAAGTGAACTGCAGTTGCCATGTTTTACGGCAGTGAGAGCAGAGATAGCGCTGATGTCCGGCGGTGCTTTTGCCGTTACGCACCACCCCGTCAGTAGCTGAACAGGAGGGACAGCTGATAGAAACAGAAGCCACTGGAGCACCTCAAAAACACCATCATACACTAAATCAGTAAGTTGGCAGCATCACCAATTTTTATATGGCATACATGGCTGAGGTAAATCTTTATAAAGTAATAGCGCCATATATTAATTTATTTAGAGCCGACCTTAGCTTCTCTAAACTTGATTTAATTAACTTTGAACATGCTGATCTGTCTCGTGTCAACCTGAATAAAGCAACCCTCCAGAATATAAACTTAATTGATAGCAAACTCTTTTTTACGCGGTTAACAAATACGTTCCTCGAAATGGTTATATGTACCGGCTCTAATATGGCTAATGTTAATTTTAACAATGCCAATTTAAGCAATTGCCATTTCAACTGTTCTGTTTTAACAAAAGCCTGGATGTTTAATATCCGTCTCTATCGTGTTAATTTCGATGAGGCTAGCGTCCAGGGAATGGGCATTTCCATTCTCCGTGGGGAGGAAAATATCCCCATTGATAGTGATACCCTGGTAACACTACAGAAATTCTTTGAAGAAGATTGTACCTCTCATACTGGCATGTCACAAACTGAGGATAATATTCATGCAGTCGCTATGAAGATTACTGCAGATATTATGCAACACGCAGATTGAGGTTAAGTCGGAGAACAGCCAATGAATTGACTTTACAAGAGAGATAACTTATTTGTTTTAGAATCATGAATGTTAGCCCGAGCTAACCTGTTAAAGGTGCAAAAGATTGCACCTTTTTCAAATTACCTCGGGCCTGGTTACGTCGCTTTCGGCTTACTGATTTTCCTCAATCAACAACGCTTCAAGCAAATCGAGATCGTGCAGTAATTTTTGCAGCGTTTCGTTGCTGATCTCCCGCGTGGCGCGCAGGTGGTACAGTTCAGCACGTTCAGAACGCAATGCCGCCAGACGGAAGCGACGCTCAAGGTTCTCTTCCTGCACAGAACTTTCAACGTCGTTACGTCCATCGGCGCGACGACGCAGATTACCAATGACGCGAGAACTGACCTCCGTAAGCAGCTGGTTATCGATATTCTCTTCGGTATCCGCCGCCAGACGCTCCTCCATTTTCTGGATCGCCACAATCGCCACTTCTGCCGTTGCCGCTCGCGCAATACGTTCCTCTTTCAATTGTTGCGAATGGTCCGCGACTTCAATGTGTTGTAGCAGAATAGGCAACATCACCACGCCGACAAACAGCGAGAAGAGAATGACACCAGCCGCCAGAAACACCAGCTCATAGCGCGCCGGGAAGACGTTACCATCCGGCAAGAGCAGCGGGATAGAGAGCACACCGGCCAGAGTGATCGCCCCACGCACCCCGGCGAAAGACGCGATCAGGATTTCTCGTGTGGTCCACGAACCAAACTCCATCGGCTTCTTCTTCAGGAAGCGGTTGCTGAACTTTTTCATCGTCCACAGCCAGCCGAAACGGACCAGCATCAGCGCCGCATATATCAGAATAATATCGGTAAACAGCATCCAGATTTCGACGTTAGGGTCGATTTCTGCTGCCATCAGCGACGTCTCCAGAATACCCGGTAGCTGCAGACCTAACAGCAGGAACACCATGCCGTTAAAAACAAATTCCAGCATCGCCCAGGTGCTGTTTGCGCGCAGGCGCATTGCCAGTGGCGCACGGCGCATCACACCGGAGCGGGTGATGGTCATCCCGGCGGCAACCGCAGCGAGGATGCCGGAAACGCCAATATGTTCGGCAATCAGATAAGAAGCGAATGGCAGCAAGAACAGCAGAACAATCTGCGTCGCGGGTTCATCACCGCCCCAGCGGCTGAGGAATCGCAGCGAGCGACCATACAGCCAGCTCACAACAAAACCGGCAAGAATACCGCCAATGGCTACTTTCATAAATTCGACCGTCGCACCGCCGACGGTGAAGATCATCGTCCCCATCGCCACTGCTACGGCAAACTTCAACGACACCAGACCGGAGGCGTCATTCATCAACGCTTCGCCCTGCAAAATGCCCATGATTTTTTTCGGGATGCGCCCTTCGCCAACAATCCCGGAGAGCGCCACAGCATCGGTCGGAGAAAGTACCGCCGCCAGCGCAAAGGCGGGGATCAGCGGAATGCCCGGCACCACCCAGTAAATAAGGAAGCCAATGCCGACCACGGTGACCACCACCAGCGCCAGTGCGAGGCCGAAAATCTCTCGACCATGTTCGAGAAATTCACGGGTCGGCGTTTTCCAGCCATCAGCGAACAGCAACGGCGGGATAAACAAGACTAAAAAGAGTTCAGGATCAAACTCCACATGCAAACCAAACGTCGGCCACGCCAGTAGCGCACCGATGGCGATTTGCATAAGCGGAAGCGGGATCTGAAAGGGCATGACACGAGTGACCACCCCGGACAGCGAGACCACGAGGGTCATTATCAGTATGGTGAAGAAGATTTCCATGCGTTCCCTGTTTGCGATGTTTTTTATGATCTGAGAAAGACGTTATGCCTGAATTCTCATTTTTTCAGAATATCGCAAAAGCTCACACAATGTGCGGAGAAAATAAAAACGGGCAGCCATTGCCACCCGTTTTCAGAATCCGATGAAAGATTAGATAGCCCAGCCACCCGCATAGAAGGTCACCAGCGCCACGGCGATAACGACCGTACCGATGTTCAACTTGCGCCATTCACCGGAAACCAGACGACCAATCACCAGAGTCGCGAAGCCGATCATGATGCCTGTTACGATGTTACAGGTCAGCACGATGAATACCGCCGTAACCAGACCCGCCATCGCATCAACAAAATCAGCAAAGTCGATTTTCGCCACGTTGCTCAGCATCAGCAGGCCAACGTACATCAGCGCCGGAGCCGTTGCATACCCCGGAACGAGGTAAGAAAGCGGAGAGAGGAACAGAATCAGCAGGAACAGCACGCCAACGGTGATAGCCGTCAACCCGGTTTTACCGCCCGCCGCCGTACCTGCCGCAGACTCGATGTATACCGCTGCCGGAGCTGCACCCACCAGGCCAGAGAAAACGCTGCTCATGGAGTCAGTGGTCAGTGCTTTCCCGCCGTCGATGATCTGCCCATCTTTATCCAGCAGGTTCGCCTGGCCGGCGACAGCGCGGATAGTTCCGGTGGCATCAAATACTGCCGTCATCACCAGCGCCAGAACGCTTGGCAGGACTACAGGATTCAGCGCGCCCATAATGTCCAGGCTGCCAATCAGTGAATTGCCGTTTTCATCGCTCAATGAAGGCATGGCGAAAACGCCGGAGAAATGGACGTTAGGATCGAAGATCAAACCGACAATTGAGATACCGATAATGGTCAGCAGAATGCCACCAGGGACTTTCAGTTTTTCCAGGCCGATGATCACCGCCAGACCTACCAGTGACATAATCACCGGGAAGGTCGCGAAATCACCCAGCGCAACGGGCAGACCATCAAGCGGGTTTTTAATCACCAGACCGACACCATTAGCGGCAATGAGCAGCAGGAACAGACCGATACCGATCCCCGTGCCGTGCGCCACACCGTGCGGCAAGTTGCGCAAAATCCAGCTACGGATACCCGTGGCAGAAATGACCGTAAACAGCACCCCCATCAGGAACACGGCACCCAGCGCGACAGGTACGCTAATATGTTGCCCCAGCACCAGGCTGAATGCGGTAAACGCCGTCAGGGAGATGGCGCAACCAATCGCCAACGGCAGATTAGCCCACAGACCCATCACGATAGAACCGAGTCCGGCAACCAGACAGGTTGCAACGAAAACTGCCGCAGGCGGGAAGCCCGCTTTACCCAACATGCCTGGAACGACGATAACCGAGTAGACCATCGCCAGAAACGTTGTTAACCCGGCAACCACTTCCTGACGGACAGTGCTTCCACGTTGTGAAATTTTAAACCAGGCGTCGAGTGAACCGCCGGTACGCGCTGATGGCGTAGACATAAGAAAACATCCCCTGAGAATTTAATTTTCGTCAAGATGCGTGGCGGACAATCCCCTGCCAGCGAAACGTTATCTTCCTGCTCCAGGTTTGCGACAATTTGCTGCGTCGCAAAAAAGCAAACGTTTAGCTCCGCGCATACAAAACGGGTGGTAAAAAAAGCAAACGATTATCCGGCGATCATAGCGGCTTTTTCAACCGAAGTTTGCTGCTTTTTTCTCTTTTATTGTCTTGACGATGAAAAACCAGGCAATTGATGCGCAAACGTTATCGTCGGTGCGCAAGATTGCAGCGTTATCGAGCCGTATAC
This sequence comes from Shigella dysenteriae, assembly GCF_022354085.1. Taxonomy (NCBI): domain Bacteria; kingdom Pseudomonadati; phylum Pseudomonadota; class Gammaproteobacteria; order Enterobacterales; family Enterobacteriaceae; genus Shigella; species Shigella dysenteriae. Next base: position 253,148 of record NZ_CP055055.1, on the reverse strand, counting down.
CGTTCAGGATTGCGATAAAAAATCGTCTGAGATGACAAAAATATTGCGGTTAAAAAGTATACTTTTACACTGGCGAAGAAACGTCGGTGACATACAATTAAAGCATCAACACCAACCGGAACCTCCACCACGTGCTCGAATGAGGTGTGTTGACGTCGGGGGAAACCCTCCTGTGTACCAGCGGGATAGAGAGAAAGACAAAGACCGGAAAACAAACTAAAGCGCCCTTGTGGCGCTTTAGTTTTGTTCATCTTCCAGTAAGCGTGCGCCGGTACCTTCTTCTCCTAAGCGGTCGCCCGGGTTACGCAACGGGCAATCACTGCGCGAAAGGCAGCCACAACCAATACATCCATCCAGTTCGTCACGCAGCGCCACTAAGGTATGAATGCGCCGATCCAACTCTTCTCGCCATTGGGACGAAAGCTGTTTCCACTCTTTCGCACTTAACGTATGCCCTTCGGGCAACACGCCAAACGCTTCACCAATGGTCGCCAGCGGAATGCCAATACGCTGAGCAATTTTGATAATTGCGACATATCGCAACACATCACGTTTATATCGGCGCTGATTGCCGCTATTACGGACACTGGTAATCAACCCTTTGCTTTCATAGAAATGCAGCGCCGATACCGCCACACCGCTGCGTTTCGCCACTTCGCCGGGGGTTAGCAGCGCTTTAATGCGGGGTAATTTCTTTTCCATAAATCGCTTTACCTCAAGTTAACTTGAGGAATTATACTCCCCAACAGATGAATTAACGAACTGAACACTGAAAAGAGGCAGATTTATGTCCCATCAGAAAATTATTCAGGATCTTATTGCATGGATTGACGAACATATTGACCAGCCGCTTAACATTGATGTCGTCGCAAAAAAATCAGGCTATTCAAAGTGGTACCTGCAACGGATGTTCCGCACGGTGACGCATCAGACGCTTGGCGATTACATTCGCCAACGCCGCCTGTTACTGGCCGCCGTTGAGTTGCGCACCACCGAGCGTCCGATTTTTGATATCGCAATGGACCTGGGTTATGTCTCGCAGCAGACCTTCTCCCGCGTTTTCCGTCGGCAGTTTGATCGCACTCCCAGCGATTATCGCCACCGCCTGTAGTTTTATTGCCCGCGCGTTAACTCCCGCGCGGGTAATTGCTCCATCCATTGCATAAACACCTGCGGCGGCATCGCCTTCGCAAAGAACCATCCCTGGCAATAGCGCACACCGCGTTTGCGCAGCCAGTTAACCTGCTCCTCAGTTTCGACGCCTTCAGCGATCGTTTTTAACCCCAGGCTGTGCGCCAGCTCGATGATATGTTCAGCAATCAAATGACTGGTTTTATGGGTGGTCAGCGTCTCAACAAACGATTTATCGATTTTCAAAATATCGACATTCAATGATTTAAGGTTATGCAAGTTAGAGTAGCCAATACCAAAATCATCAATTGCCACTTCGTAACCGGCCTGGCGGAAAGCCAGAATAATCGGCGTCATTTTTTCGACATCAAGAAATGCATGCTCAGTCACTTCAAATTTAATTTGCTGTGGACGCACCGCGTATTGCTCTGTTTTCTGATTGGTTCGCGCTATCAACCGTGACGTATGAAAATCGGAGGCCGACAGGTTAATAGAAACATAGCGATCGGCATGTGTTGCCAAGTACGCGCCCAGATCGCGGAAGACATTATCAATAACATAATCAGTTACCTGTTCGATCATCCCCTCCTTTTCTGCCAGCGGAATAAACTCTGCCGGATTCATTACTTGCCCCTGCTCACCAGGCCAACGTAATAACGCTTCAGCACCGATACATTTTTCTGTTTTGATATCGATTATTGGCTGGTAATAAAGGCAAAGTTGATGTTTTTCGAGGGCGCGTTGCAATTTGCATTTGGGAGACAAATAGTTTTGTCGAATACGTAGCCAGAGTAATAGCAGAACAAGACTCCCCAAAATACCGGCGGGTAACGCAAAAATAAGATGATTATAAAAATGGGCTATAAGACGTTGATATGAAGTCGCAACAATGGCTGCAATTGGGCGTTTTGTCGAATAAACTGTCGCATATAAATAGCCATTTCTTTGTACGGTTAAATCCTTCAAATGAATCAGCGGAGAAAACGTTGCTGCCGAGGCCTCGTTGCTTAACGAGAAAAAGGTTTTCGTCACCGTATCATACACACCCCATTGCAATGTCGGGTCATCAGACATCACTTCACTCCAGAAGAGAGGGTTGATAACCGCCACATAATTTCCCCGCTGCATATAGGTCATTTTATAGCCAGAGAAAAAAGGCGTATCGCGGTAATAATAGATAGAAACGTTAGGTTCACGCTTATAATCGGCCGGTGCAATCGTATAGCCGTTTACAGGCGCTATCAGTGATGAGCATACAAAATGGTTATCACGGGCATAGATCAATTCATTAATATAAAGATAGCCACGAATAATATTTAACATTCGCTTTTGATGGGCTGGAGAGCAAACTTGCCCCTGATAGCGTTCTGCTGCATCGCTCACTAAATCTGCCTGGCGAATGACCAGCTCGGATTTATCCAGTGCCAGTTGAGCAAAGGTTCGGAGCTGATTATTCACTTCTGATTTTGCCCAAAGGAAGGCAATCCATAGCGAAAGAATGATGGGAAAGAGAACTAAAAAGATAATGCCCGGCAACGCCAGTAATTGGTGTCGTGCACGATGACTCATTGCTATCAATTTCCTGCCTGTTTATACCCGGCCATTGCAAGGTGAAACCCTGGCTACCGACGTCTTTAGATAAATCTTACGGTATAAATAGCACTTTTGCCTGATTTGAAATTGATACCTTTGTAATCGTCACCTGGATGAAAATAATTCATTGATATTCAAAATTAATTTTCTACAGGAATACAGAGGCGGCGGGAAGATATACCCTTAATGCCACTGAAAAACCACATAATCTGTACAGCAATAAAAGTCACGTCCTAATATGGCTAACAAACAATCAATTGTGATATAGTTCACAAAATTAATGAAACAAACAGAGTGTTTCATTTTTGTGTTCTGCAAGCCCCGCGATAGCCAGAGTGTACCACGCCTCCCGTGAACAACGCCGCGCTGTCCAGGGCATCGGCTCTTTTCAGAGGAATTGTTTGATGGCTACCCTCACCACTGGCGTGGTTCTTCTTCGCTGGCAACTTCTTAGTGCCGTAATGATGTTTCTGGCCAGCACGCTCAACATCCGTTTTCGTCGGTCTGATTATGTCGGACTTGCAGTGATCAGCAGCGGTCTGGGCGTGGTTTCCGCCTGTTGGTTCGCTATGGGGTTGCTTGGCATCACAATGGCGGACATCACCGCTATCTGGCACAACATCGAGTCGGTGATGATAGAAGAGATGAATCAGACACCGCCACAATGGCCAATGATTTTGACCTGATTTCACTTTCTTGACTTTTATCCCTTCACAAGCGGTCGATGAATAGCTTCCTCGGCCGCCCTATCATCACATATCGCACTTTCTTTTAATCAACGCTTGAAGGTGTTGTACGCTTAGCATCTTCACTATCTTCGCCACCCCCTTGCTGAATTTTATACAAATGAGCAATTTTTGATAGTTCAAAAATATGAGTAAGGCTAGGATAAAAAGAAATAAATTGCACTACCTAACGACACCGTAATATTTTCAATAATTATCAAGGAGAAGATCGTGCCGATAATATTTAGTCCAAATACATTAAAAATGGAACAATATCATGGCGACAGGGTTAAAATGGAGAAATACAATTCAAATCCATTTCAATTCAATGCAGTTTATTATACAAATATTGATGATTTTAAAAACCTCTTAAAGGACCTTATTAATACCATGACGAATGGAAAAGTCGAGTTTAATTCCGAGCAATTATCTAAACTCATGGCAGAAATAACCTCTTTCGAGTCCAATCTTGATGGAACCCCCAAAGATATAAATTTTATCTCTCAAAATGAACATCTACGCCAAACTGTATCCATCAGACAAGATGGGCTATGCACGAAAATAACACTCATTGTAGAAGAAACCCATTTTGATATAGACCATGGCGATATCTTACATGGAAAAAAATGGAGTGAAACAAGAGTGCTGCCTGAAGAATTAAACATGGCTATTGTTGTTGAAAACCTTAGAAACTTACCACACAGTTAAACAAAGTTGAGCAACATGAAATAGAGAGATTATAGAAGATATAAACCGGTACAAATTGCAAAATCAGATATTTTGTAAAATCCGGTATAATAAATTAATGAGAGTAATAATCCTTGAATATTTCAGGAGCCGAAATTCATTTTCGACTCCTGGACGCATATGTTTCGCGTTGAGAGATCTCAACACAAAAGATGCAGATTCTTAGAACGGAATATCGTCATCAAAGTCCATCGGCGGCTCGTTAGACGGCGCTGCCGGAGCGGACTGCTGCGGGCGAGACTGCGCGCCGCCGCTGAACTGATTGCCACCCTGCGGCTGCTGAGGCTGACCCCAACCACCCTGCGGCTGACCGCCACCGATATTGCCACCTGCAGGAGCGCCACCACCCTGACGACCACCCAGCATCTGCATAGTGCCGCCAACGTTCACCACAACTTCTGTGGTGTAGCGATCCTGACCAGATTGTTCGGTCCATTTACGGGTACGCAGCTGACCTTCGATATAAACCTGAGAACCTTTACGCAGATATTCGCTGGCCACTTCTGCCAGTTTGCCGAACAGCACAACGCGGTGCCATTCAGTCTGCTCTTTCATCTCGCCGGTCGCTTTATCACGCCAGGATTCGGAAGTAGCCAGCGTAATGTTGGCAACTGCGCCACCATTTGGCATGTAGCGTACTTCCGGGTCCTGACCCAGATTACCAACGAGAATAACCTTGTTTACGCCTCTGCTGGCCATGTTCGTGTCTCCTGAAAAAAAATCGTTCTGAATAAGTGTAAACGCGCGATTGTACCATTACCAATAGCGCTTTTACTATGTTGTGACCTCGGTTCCGGGAAACAAACCTGGCCAGACATTGTTACACAACACTCCGGGTAATGCATTCCAATACTGTATATTCATTCAGGTCAATTTGTGTCATAATTAACCGTTTGTGATCGCCGGTAGCACCATGCCACCGGGCAAAAAAGCGTTTAATCCGGGAAAGGTGAATGGATAAGATCGAAGTTCGGGGCGCCCGCACCCATAATCTCAAAAACATCAACCTCGTTATCCCCCGCGACAAGCTCATTGTCGTGACCGGGCTTTCGGGTTCTGGCAAATCCTCGCTCGCTTTCGACACCTTATATGCCGAAGGGCAGCGCCGTTACGTTGAATCCCTTTCCGCCTACGCGCGGCAGTTTCTGTCACTGATGGAAAAGCCGGACGTCGATCATATTGAGGGGCTTTCTCCTGCCATCTCAATTGAGCAGAAATCGACGTCTCATAACCCGCGTTCTACGGTGGGGACAATCACCGAAATCCACGACTATTTGCGTTTGTTGTTCGCCCGCGTCGGCGAACCGCGCTGTCCGGACCACGACGTCCCGCTGGCGGCGCAAACCGTCAGCCAGATGGTGGATAACGTGCTGTCGCAGCCGGAAGGCAAGCGTCTGATGCTACTCGCGCCAATCATTAAAGAGCGCAAAGGCGAACACACCAAAACGCTGGAGAACCTGGCAAGCCAGGGTTACATCCGTGCTCGTATTGATGGCGAAGTCTGCGATCTTTCCGATCCGCCGAAACTGGAACTGCAAAAGAAACATACCATTGAAGTGGTGGTTGATCGCTTCAAGGTGCGTGACGATCTTACCCAACGTCTGGCTGAATCTTTTGAAACCGCGCTGGAGCTTTCCGGTGGTACCGCGGTAGTGGCGGATATGGACGACCCGAAAGCGGAAGAGCTGCTGTTCTCCGCCAACTTCGCCTGCCCAATTTGCGGTTACAGTATGCGCGAGCTGGAGCCGCGACTGTTTTCGTTTAACAACCCGGCGGGGGCCTGCCCGACCTGCGACGGCCTTGGCGTACAGCAATATTTCGATCCTGACCGCGTGATCCAGAATCCGGAACTGTCGCTGGCAGGTGGTGCGATCCGTGGCTGGGATCGCCGCAACTTCTATTATTTCCAGATGCTGAAATCACTGGCAGATCACTATAAGTTCGACGTCGAAGCGCCGTGGGGCAGCTTGAGCGCGAACGTGCATAAAGTGGTGTTGTACGGTTCTGGCAAAGAAAACATTGAATTCAAATACATGAACGATCGTGGCGATACCTCCATCCGTCGTCATCCGTTCGAAGGCGTGCTGCACAATATGGAGCGCCGTTATAAAGAGACAGAATCCAGTGCGGTACGTGAAGAATTAGCCAAGTTTATCAGCAATCGCCCATGCGCCAGCTGCGAAGGAACGCGTCTGCGTCGGGAAGCGCGCCATGTGTATGTCGAGAATACGCCGCTGCCCGCTATCTCCGACATGAGCATCGGTCATGCGATGGAATTCTTCAACAATCTCAAACTCGCAGGTCAGCGGGCGAAGATTGCGGAAAAAATTCTTAAAGAGATCGGCGATCGTTTGAAATTCCTCGTTAACGTCGGCCTGAATTACCTGACGCTTTCCCGCTCGGCAGAGACGCTTTCTGGCGGTGAAGCCCAGCGTATCCGTCTGGCGAGCCAGATTGGTGCGGGCCTGGTTGGCGTGATGTATGTACTGGACGAGCCGTCTATCGGCCTGCACCAGCGCGATAACGAGCGCCTGTTGGGTACGCTTATCCATCTGCGCGATCTCGGTAATACCGTGATTGTGGTGGAGCACGACGAAGACGCGATTCGCGCCGCTGACCATGTGATCGACATTGGCCCGGGCGCAGGTGTACACGGCGGTGAAGTGGTCGCGGAAGGTCCACTGGAAGCGATTATGGCGGTGCCGGAGTCGTTAACCGGACAGTACATGAGCGGTAAACGCAAGATTGAAGTGCCGAAGAAACGCGTTCCGGCGAATCCGGAAAAAGTGCTGAAGCTGACAGGCGCACGCGGTAATAACCTGAAAGACGTGACGCTGACGCTGCCAGTCGGTCTGTTTACCTGCATCACAGGGGTTTCAGGTTCCGGTAAATCGACGCTGATTAACGACACACTGTTCCCGATTGCCCAACGCCAGTTGAATGGGGCAACCATCGCCGAACCGGCACCGTACCGCGATATTCAGGGACTGGAGCATTTCGACAAAGTAATCGATATCGACCAAAGCCCAATTGGTCGTACTCCGCGTTCTAACCCGGCGACCTATACCGGCGTGTTTACGCCTGTGCGCGAACTGTTTGCGGGCGTACCGGAATCCCGTGCGCGCGGCTATACGCCGGGACGTTTCAGCTTTAACGTCCGTGGCGGACGCTGCGAGGCCTGTCAGGGCGATGGCGTGATCAAAGTGGAGATGCACTTCCTGCCGGACATTTACGTACCGTGCGACCAGTGCAAAGGTAAACGCTATAACCGTGAAACGCTGGAGATTAAGTACAAAGGCAAAACCATCCACGAAGTGCTGGATATGACCATCGAAGAGGCGCGTGAGTTCTTTGATGCGGTGCCAGCTCTGGCGCGTAAGCTGCAAACGTTGATGGACGTTGGCCTGACGTACATTCGCCTGGGGCAGTCCGCAACCACACTTTCTGGTGGTGAAGCCCAGCGCGTGAAGCTGGCGCGTGAGCTGTCAAAACGCGGCACCGGGCAGACGCTGTATATTCTCGACGAGCCGACCACCGGTTTGCACTTCGCCGATATTCAGCAACTGCTCGACGTACTGCATAAACTGCGCGATCAGGGCAACACCATTGTGGTGATTGAGCACAATCTCGACGTGATCAAAACCGCTGACTGGATTGTCGATCTGGGACCAGAAGGCGGCAGTGGTGGCGGCGAGATCCTCGTCTCCGGTACGCCAGAAACCGTCGCGGAGTGCGAAGCTTCACATACGGCACGCTTCCTCAAGCCGATGCTGTAATCGTTAAGGCCGCTTTCCGAGCGGCCTTTTCCTTTCAGAGTTGCACCAGCAATTTACGTTTTTCTTCCGGCAGTAAATTCACCGCCTGCTGATAAGACGCATCCACCAGATAATAGATTTGCGAATCCGGCAGCGAACCGTCGAGATACACGGTGCTCCAGTGCGCTTTATTCAGATGGCGGCTTGGGCGCACATCGCTGTGCTGCTGACGTAGCAGCTCCGCCAGCTCCGGGCTGGTTTTCAGCGAAACAGCTGGGCGATTTTCTACTTCTTTCACCATCGCAAACAGTACATCTTCCACTTTGATCTGCGTCGCTTTCCAGTCGTTATGCACGCTCTGTTCTGCGCCTGGTTTTGCCATGCAATATTGTAGCAACTCCGAAATGGTCATTTTTTACTCCCCTTGTAGTGTCGCGATGATGCGACGCGATCCGCCGTGGATGCGATGTTCCCCCAGCCAAATGCCTTGCCAGGTGCCGGTCTGAATACGCCCTTTATGCACCGGCAATACAAGCGATGTTCCCAGCATTGAGGATTTGATATGAGAAGGCATATCGTCTGCTCCCTCATAGTCATGCTCATAATTTCCGTTGTCGGGAACGGTGCGGAGGAAAAAACGCTCCATGTCGTGGCGTACGGTGGGATCGCAGTTCTCATTAAGTGTCAGAGAGGCGGAGGTATGTTGCAGCAACAGATGCAGTAAGCCGATGTTAACGCGCGGCATATCAGCCAGCTGATTCAGAATTTCATCCGTTACCAGATGAAACCCACGAGATTTGGCGCTAAGCGTGAGCGTCTTTTGATACCACATGTGCTGCTCCTTGATAAAACTCTCTTAATCAGTTTGCAGCAAGACAGCGAAAGGATAAAGGTGTGATTAAAAAAACAGCATTCGGGAGAGTGTCACGCTCTCCCGCTCTGTCAGTATTCTGAATTGACGATCACCTCTTCACCAAACGCACCCGCTTGTGGCAAGGGTTTGTAGGTAGAGTTGGAGGCACGCAGAATGCGGATACCACGAGCGCCGACATCGCGTGCGGCGGTAATATCGTTATCGGAATCGCCATAAAAAATTCGGATATTTTTATCCTGCAGCCATTGCGATTTTGTATTTTGCCCTGGTTTATCGCCCGCAAAGATCACCGGATTCATGCTGGTGGCAGGAATATGAAAATTATCCGCCAGCGTTTTTGAAACCGTTTCTGTTTTCGTCGGGCTACGACCAGTCACAAAGAAGATCGCGTCACCGCGGCGTACATGCATATCAATCAGCTGGCGAGCGACCTCTTTTGGAATGCTGAATTCATCCCAGCCATTGTTCATTTTTTCCCAGAACACAGGATTTTTCAGATAATCTTCGCTTTCTGGCGAGAAGGTTTTTTTGCCGCGCCAGAAGCCCGGACTGGAAAAAAGTACCGTGTCATCGATATCAAACCCCACCGCCATTGGCGGACGCCCTGCGAGGCTATTTTCAATTTGTGCGACCGAAACCCAATGAATTGGTGCCTGTTCAGCAAGCCTGGCAACGTTAGTACCAGGGTTAAGCGGTGAAGGAGATGAGGCCAGGGCAACAGCGGAACTGTTTAGAGCGAACAATAAGCAAACGGCACTGATTGCCTGTGTGATCTTGCGCATATTTTTCCCTAAATAGTCAGTATGTTGAAACTTTTTATTGTGAGATTTGTTGCAAAAACTATCTGACCATAACGCCAGCTACAGGGGAAAGGAAGGATTATCTGCGTTTTTTGTGATGAAAAGCAGGATGATTATATTTAACCCAGTAAATACGCTCCTGTCTTTTTTGTAAAAAATGTTTATTGCTCGATGTAAGGATACATTAATGTTACGTTTATTATGATGATTCCTCTGCAAATGAGCGAAATTTGATAGAACATTTATCTGCTGTACGATTTAATGAACTTAATGATACAGCATTACAAAAACAATCGAAGTTTATAAAATAACATTTTTATAAAGATGATTTCTGATTGATCAGAACCCTACCCTACAATTTTGACTAATTTTATTACTCCCGAAGGAGGTGATGACATGAATATATCATATGTGAATAGCAACAAAACGACATCTTTACCTGTTGAACTAGATGCACTAAATAATAAAGATATCTCTTATGCCAAAGATTTCTTTTTATATATAGAAATACAGTTAAAAATTGCAAAAGATTTTTGTAGACCTGGAGAAGAAGTATCAAGTTCTATTGCAAGTACAGTTTTTCACGCTTTTATTGATTTAGTTAACAAAATCAGGGGAAAGAAAGATTGTATGTATATTTGTACGCTTTGCTGTTTTGCCGAGGAGGTTAAAGGTGATTATTCTCATTACAGGACCTTTTCATTTGATATTGGTAATCAATATAAGGTTAAACTTACACAAAGCGGAAAAAATGAGTTCTCTTTAACTTTAGAATTTAATGATACTGAAATTGAATGTCAGAAAGTCACAGGCAATAAGGCAAAGCATATTCTTGAGGATATAGCAGAATACTATCGTAACAAACCCGGCACTTATTATTAAGTTTAATAATGATTAGAAATGCAGAAATTATTACCCCGCACAAAAAACAGGGAAAGGAATTCCAGATAATTAGGATAATATTAACAATAAAAGAACTAACAACGTTTATTATCTCTCACGTAGAACGATGGTATCAAAAAAATCATCTATAAAGAAAGAGTGAAAGCGACGACAGTTTAATTTCACTGCAGGCTGGGTAATTCCAGCCTGCTTTCCTGCATTACATCACCGCAGCAAACGCCTTTGCCACACGTTGTACATTTACCGTATTTAACCCGGCGACACACATGCGACCGCTGGCGATGAGATAGACACCAAATTCTTCACGTAGTCGGTCAACCTGAGCGGCACTTAAACCGGTATAACTGAACATGCCGCGCTGATTAAGCAGATAATCGAAATTGCGTTCTGGCATCTCTGTGCTTAATACCTTCACCAGTTCCTGACGCATTGCCAGAATGCGAGTACGCATCTCTTCTACTTCCGCCAGCCAGCTGGCTTTCAATGCCTCGTCATTCAGCACTGCAGCCACCACCTGCGCACCAAAATTCGGCGGGCTGGAGTAGTTGCGGCGAACTGTTGCTTTCAATTGCCCCAGTACGCGGCCTGCGGCTTCGGCATCTTCACACAGAACAGAAAGTCCGCCAACGCGCTCGCCGTAAAGGGAGAAAATTTTCGAGAACGAATTGCTCACCAGAGCGGGTAATCCAGCGCTGGCAATGGCGCGAATGGCGTAGGCATCCTCTTCCATACCGGCACCAAATCCTTGATAGGCAATATCAAGGAATGGGATAAGCTCGCGGGCTTTGAGAATTTCAATCACCGCATCCCACTGGTCATTAGTGAGATCGGCACCCGTTGGGTTGTGGCAACATGGATGCAGCAACACAATACTGCGGGCAGGTAATGTTTTCAGCGTCGCCAACAGGTCATTAAAGCGCACGCCGTTAGTCGCTTCGTCATACCAGGGGTAAGTACTTACTTCGAATCCAGCCCCGGCGAATATTGCTACGTGGTTTTCCCAGGTAGGATCGCTGACCCAGACGCCTGATTCCGGAAAGTAGCGTTTCAGGAAATCCGCGCCCACTTTCAATGCCCCTGAGCCGCCAAGGGTTTGAATGGTTGCTACGCGCTGTTGTTGCAGTACCGGATGGTCGGCACCAAACAGCAGCGGCGCAATGGCATGGCGATAGCTGTTAAGCCCTTCCATCGGTAAATAAAGCGAAGCGCCATGAGGCACCGCATTCAGGCGCGCTTCCGCCTCCGCCACGGCTTTCAGTTGTGGAATAATTCCGTCTTCGTTGTAGTACAGACCGATACTTAAATTCACTTTGTCGCTGCGAGGGTCTTCTTTAAAACGCTCCATAAGCGTAAGAATCGGGTCGCCAGCGTAGGCGTCAACTTTTTGAAACACGCGATGGTTCTCCAGGTTTACGGGCAGGTGGTTAAAACACAATAAACCGGAAGAAGGCGAAGATCGAGTGGATGTTCAGGGGCGAACGGCAATTAGCAACAGAGTGAGACTCATGACAAACGTACATCCGCCAGAGGCACGACCTTTATAAGAGCATGAAAGAATATCAACTTATTGAATTGGTAGGATTTTATTGGCCGGATAAGGCATTCACGCCGCATCCGGCACAGACAATCAAATATTACAGAACGATTAATCCACGTATTTCATCGCGACCCTTGAAGTCAGGCGCGTAATAAGTTCGTAAGCGCTTACTTTCGTCATTTCAGCGATACGTTCTACGGGCAAACCTTCACCCCACAAAATGACCGGGTCCCCGGCTTTATCCTGTGCCTGTGGACCTAAGTCTACGCAGATCATATCCATCGCGACTCGCCCGACAATCGGCACTTCGCGACCGTTCACCAGCACTGGCGTACCAGACGGCGCGGCGCGCGGATAACCATCGCCATAGCCCATCGCAACTACACCAAGACGAGTATCACGTTCGCTTATCCAGGTTCCACCATAACCGACAGGCTCTCCGACTTTATGCTCACGCACGGCAATCAGGCTGGAGGTTAGTGACATCACTGGCTGACAGCCAAAATCGGCACCGGTGGAGCGATCTTCCAGCGGCGAGACGCCATAAAGAATGATGCCCGGGCGCACCCAGTCAAAATGCGACTGTGGCCAGAGTAGAATGCCACCCGATGCGGCAATGGAACGTTGACCAGGTTTGCCTTCGCAAAAGGTATTAAAGATAGCGAGTTGTTTCTCGGTTGCGCCACATTTTGGTTCATCCGCGCGCGCAAAATGGCTGACGATATTCACCGGCTGACGAACGTTTTTGCACTGGGTCAGGCGATGATAAAACGCCTCAGCCTGTTCCGGCCTTACGCCCAGACGGTGCATACCGGTATCGAGTTTCATCCAGACGGTAACCGGCTCGTCCAGGCTAGCCTCTTCCAGCGCAGCCAGCTGTTCTTCGTTATGCACGGCGGTATGAAAATGTTGCGCAGAAATCGTCGGCAGATCTCTGGCATCAAAAAAGCCTTCGAGTAACAGTACAGGTTTGGTGATTCCCCCCGCACGCAGTCGCAGAGCTTCTTCGAGACGGGCTACGCCAAAGGCGTCAGCATCGGGGAGCGTTCGCGCGGTCTCAAGAAGACCGTGACCATAAGCGTTCGCTTTCACCACCGCAACCATTTTACTGGCAGGTGCCAGTTCACGAAGACGTTGCAGGTTGTGTCGCAGAGCGCGGCGGTTAATCACAACAGTTGCCGCTTGCATTTGTGTTCCTTGATAAGTGTTTGCTTTAATTACCTAATTCATAAAATAATTATTATTCGTCGTCGTACTGCGGCCCCGCATAGTTGTCGAAGCGCGACCATTGACCGTTAAAGGTCAGGCGTACCGTCCCGATTGGGCCGTTACGTTGTTTACCGATAATAATTTCCGCGATGCCTTTTAAATCACTGTTTTCGTGATACACCTCATCACGATAGATAAACATGATCAAGTCCGCATCCTGCTCGATAGAGCCAGATTCACGCAGGTCGGAGTTGACCGGGCGTTTGTCGGCACGTTGTTCCAGAGAACGGTTCAACTGGGACAGCGCCACCACCGGCACGTTCAGTTCTTTCGCCAGTGCTTTCAGCGAGCGGGAGATTTCTGCAATTTCCAGCGTACGGTTATCGGAAAGCGCCGGTACGCGCATCAGTTGCAGGTAGTCGATCATGATAAGCCCGATGCCGCCGTGTTCACGGGCAATACGGCGTGCGCGGGAACGCACTTCCGTTGGAGTCAAGCCGGAGGAGTCATCGATATAGATATTGCGTTTTTCGAGCAAAATACCCATGGTGCCGGAAATGCGCGCCCAGTCTTCATCATCGAGCTGCCCGGTACGGATTTTAGTCTGGTCAACGCGCGACAGCGACGCCAGAGAACGCATCATGATCTGTTCTGATGGCATCTCCAGCGAGAAGATAAGTACCGGTTTATCCTGCAACATCGCCGCGTTTTCGACGAGGTTCATCGCAAATGTTGTTTTACCCATCGACGGACGCGCGGCGACGATGATCAAATCCGACGGCTGCAAGCCAGCGGTTTTTTTGTTGAGATCGTCATAACCGGTGTTTACCCCGGTAACGCCATCGTGTGGCTGCTGAAACAACTGCTCAATACGCGCCACGGTTGCGTCGAGCACATCGGCGATGTTCTTCGGCCCTTCGTCTTTGTTTGCACGACTTTCGGCAATTTTAAAGACGCGGGATTCAGCCAGGTCCAGCAGATCTTCACTGGTGCGCCCCTGCGGATCAAAACCGGCTTCGGCAATCTCATTCGCAACCGAGATCATCTCACGGACAACGGCACGTTCACGCACGATGTCAGCATAAGCACTGATGTTCGCTGCACTTGGCGTATTTTTTGACAGCTCTGCCAGATAAGCAAAACCACCGACGCTATCGAGTTGCCCCTGGCGTTCCAGCGATTCCGCAAGAGTAATCAGATCGATAGGACTACCGCTTTCCTGCAAACGCGCCATTTCAGTAAAGATATGACGGTGTGGGCGGGTGTAAAAATCGTCTGCTACCACACGCTCGGCTACATCATCCCAGCGTTCGTTATCCAGCATTAAACCGCCCAACACCGACTGCTCCGCTTCGATCGAGTGCGGAGGCACTTTCAGCCCGGCAACTTGTGGATCGCGTTCGCGGGGTTCAGCCTGCTGTTTGTTGAAGGGTTTATTTCCTGCCATAGTGAATGGAGTTACCGAGATAAAGAATGGGTCGAAACTTTACCATATGAAGCAGACCCTGACGATACGTTCTGGAGGACACATGGCAACACGAATTGAATTTCACAAGCACGGTGGCCCGGAAGTACTTCAAGCCGTAGAGTTCACTCCTGCCGATCCGGCGGAGAATGAAATCCAGGTCGAAAATAAAGCCATCGGCATCAATTTTATCGACACGTATATCCGCAGCGGCCTTTACCCGCCGCCATCGCTACCCAGCGGATTAGGTACCGAAGCGGCAGGCATCGTGAGTAAGGTCGGCAGTGGTGTAAAGCATATTAAGGCAGGCGATCGTGTAGTCTATGCGCAGTCGGCGTTAGGCGCTTACAGCTCTGTGCATAACATTAATGCGGATAAAGCGGCGATTCTGCCTGCGGCAATTTCTTTTGAGCAAGCTGCAGCATCTTTCCTGAAAGGCTTAACGGTTTATTATCTGCTGCGCAAAACCTATGAAATTAAACCCGATGAACAGTTCCTGTTCCACGCAGCAGCTGGCGGCGTTGGCTTGATTGCCTGCCAGTGGGCAAAAGCCCTGGGCGCGAAACTTATCGGCACCGTAGGAACCGCGCAAAAAGCGCAGAGCGCGCTAAAAGCGGGCGCGTGGCAGGTTATTAACTATCGTAAAGAGAATCTGGTCGAGCGGTTAAAAGAGATCACCGGTGGTAAAAAAGTGCGCGTGGTGTACGATTCCGTGGGCAGAGACACCTGGGAACGGTCGCTGGATTGCCTGCAACGCCGCGGCTTAATGGTGAGTTTTGGCAACTCATCAGGTGCGGTTACCGGTGTGAACTTAGGCATTCTCAATCAGAAAGGCTCGTTGTATGTGACACGCCCTTCCCTGCAAGGCTATATCACCACGCGGGAGGAACTAACCGAGGCCAGTAATGAACTGTTCTCTTTGATTGCCAGCGGTGTGATTAAGGTCGATGTCGCCGAGCAGCAGAAATATCCGCTGAAGGATGCGCAGCGTGCGCATGAGATTCTGGAAAGCCGCGCGACGCAAGGTTCCAGCCTGTTGATTCCATAAAAGAAATAGGGCTTCCACCTGGGAAGCCCTTTCTTTTTATAGTTCGGCTGTATGTAGGGTACAGCACGATGAATCTGTTAGAGGCGCAATAGTGACAGATTTGATTATCAATTCCTATTTTGTTCTAAGGATAAAACCTTAGGTTGTGATCATCCGCACAATCCCTTAGTAACGCCAGCGGTCATAACGCTGATATTTCGGCACTTTTGGTGCTTTAATCGCCTTAATAACCCACACCACCGCAATCGTCAGGAGTAACCACGGCAGCAACTTAATCATCAATGCCAGCATACCGCCGAGGAACATAATGGCCGTCGCCACAACCAGCGCGGCGATAATGCCCAGCAACGAAACGCCGGTGACCATCAACATGACAAAAAAGCCAATCACAAAAAGTAGTTCCAGCATGATGCTCTCCCAAATATGAAATCTCTTGCAGGCATTACAAGAATCATGCCAAAAATAATCTATTGATTTAACAGCAAAACGCCCCGCGACGGTGCGCAGGGCGTGGTGAATTTGACTACTTTTTGGTGAAAAGTTAACGCTTATCCGCCACCAGTTTGAGCGCGTGTTCCAGCACGTTAATGTCAGCACCCGCTTTATGGGCATTTTCACTTAAATAACGCCGCCACTGCCGCGCGCCAGGAATACCCTGGAACAAGCCCAGCATATGCCGGGTAATATGGCCGAGATACGTCCCCTGGCTGAGTTCACGCTCAATGTACGGATACATGGCGCGCACTACCGCCACCGGATCGGCATCGGTATCCGAGGAACCAAAGATCTCCCGGTCTACCGCCGCCAGAATACCCGGATTCTGATACGCCTCGCGCCCGACCATCACGCCATCCATATGTTGCAAATGCGCTTTAGCTTCTTCCAGCGACTTGATGCCACCGTTAATCGACATCGTCAGATGCGGAAAGTCACGCTTCAGTTGATACACACGCGGATAATCGAGCGGCGGGATTTCACGGTTTTCTTTCGGGCTTAACCCCGAAAGCCAGGCTTTACGTGCGTGGATGATGAACATCTCACACTCGCCTTTGCCGGAAACGGTGTTGATGAAATTGCAGAGAAATTCATAGCTGTCCTGGTCATCGATGCCAATACGCGTTTTCACCGTCACCGGAATCGACACCACATCGCGCATCGCTTTCACGCAGTCGGCAACCAGCTGCGCATTACCCATCAGACACGCACCAAACATGCCGTTCTGCACCCGGTCAGACGGGCAGCCGACATTCAGGTTGATCTCATCATATCCGCGCGCTTCTGCCAGCTTCGCACACTGCGCCAGCGCCGCCGGATCGCTACCGCCGAGTTGCAACGCTACCGGATGTTCTTCTTCACTGTACGCCAGGTAATCACCTTTACCGTGAATAATCGCCCCTGTGGTCACCATTTCGGTATACAGCAGCGTATTGCGGGAAAGCAGACGCAAGAAATAGCGGCAATGTCTGTCCGTCCAGTCGAGCATAGGAGCAATGCTAAACCGAGAATTCCAGTAAACACCAGTTTTTTCAGGCATCACGCTGGTTTGATTAATTTTTTGTGTTTCATGATTATCGTGCATTTTTGAACATTTCAGGCTATTTTTCTCGCATTAGGTTCCCGCACAGGTTCCCACGTTTTATGGGAACCCGAAATAACGAGGTCGTGTAATGGCGTACTATAACATAGAGAAACGACTAAAATCCGATGGCACACCACGCTATCGCTGTAATGTGATTATCAAAGAAAAAGGTGTTATCACTTACAGGGAAAGCAAAACATTCCCTAAACATGCTCATGCCAAAACATGGGGCACACAGAAAGTGATGGAATTAGATCTATATGGCATTCCATCATCAAATGCAGTTGACGGACTTACAGTCCGTGACTTACTACACAAATATTTAAATGACCCAAATGCCGGAGGTAAAGCAGGCCGTACTAAAAGATATGTGCTGGAACTGCTTATGGATAGTGACATCTCCGCGATCAAACTATCTGAACTGACAGAAAATGACGTAATTGAACATTGCAGGCTAAGAAACAACGCTGGCGCAGGTCCAGCAACAGTCAGCCACGATGTTAGTTATCTTGGCAGTGTTCTGGATGCGGCCAAACCTGTATACGGAATTAATTACACATCAAACCCGGCGAAAAGTGCTCGTCCATATCTACTTAAACTTGGTTTGATTGGTAAATCAAACCGTCGTAATCGTAGACCAGCATCTGATGAACTGGACATGCTCATTGAAGGCCTTCAACAACGATCTACTCATAAATGCTCAAAAATTCCGTTCGTTGATATCCTCAAATTTTCTGTGTGGTCCTGTATGCGAATCGGAGAAGTATGCCGGTTACGATGGGAAGATCTCGACCAGGAACAAAAATCTATACTCGTAAGAGACAGGAAAGATCCACGCAAAAAGGAAGGCAACCACATGAAAGTAGCCTTGCTTGGGGAAGCCTGGGATATCGTCCAACGACAGCCCAAAAAATCGGAATTCATTTTTCCATATAACAGCACTTCTGTTACTGCGGGATTTCAGAGGGTAAGAAGCAAATTAGGTATTAAGGATCTGCGATACCATGATTTGCGTAGAGAAGGGGCAAGTCGCTTATTTGAGGCTGGTTTTAGTATTGAGGAAGTAGCCCAGGTTACAGGGCATCGTTCATTAAACGTGCTATGGCAGGTATATACCGAACTGTATCCGAAATCTTTACATAATCGTTTTGAAGAGCTCCAAAGGAGCAGAAATAAGACCCCTTGACACTGTTTATCCATACAGTTAAAAATAATACTGTATACAAACACAGTATAGAGGGACTTTTATGCGTATTGAAATCTGCATAGCCAAAGAAAAAATGACTAAAATGCCAACCGGTGCTGTGGATGCGTTAAAGGAAGAATTAACCCGACGCATCAGTAAACGTTATGACGATGTAGAGGTGATCGTAAAAGCCACCAGCAACGATGGCCTTTCTGTTACACGCACCGCAGATAAGGATTCTGCAAAAACTTTTGTTCAGGAGACTCTGAAAGATACCTGGGAATCTGCTGACGAGTGGTTTGTTCACTAATTAACACGTAAAATCGGTAACGGCTGGAAATCATTCAATAATCGCACTATCGAAAGTTCGCCAGCCAGCCGCAGCACGTTCTTGCATACGACGTGGCTGCGGCTTCCAACATTAGACAAATAACTCTTTAAATTGCTTTTAAATTATTTCGTTTGAATGCCAGTAACAGGAAATCGTTTATATAGGGTTGATAGCCCAACGTTATAGATACGTGCAACATAACGCCGTGATTTCCCTGCCGCTATGAGCGCTCCCATCTGTTGCCACTGCTCGTCGCTAAACTTCGGTCTACGCCCACCAATCCGGCCTTTGGATCTGGCAATAGCCAAACCAGCTAAAGTTCGCTCGCTATTCAAATCAGATTCATACTGCGCAGCAGAAAGAATATTACGGAAATTATAGCGACCACTTGCTGTTTTCAGGTCTACGCCATCTGTAATACTCCGAAAATTAACACCTTTTTCGTGCAGATTTTGAAACATCAATAGCGCATGCAGCACATTTCTCCCTATCCGATCTAACTTCCAGACAATCAACTCATCTCCACTTTTCATCACCGTAATTAATTCCTTTAACACAGGGCGATTAGCTGTTCTGCCACTGGCATATTCTTCATAAATTCGCTCACAGCCAGCTGACTCAAGTGCAAGACGTTGCAACTCTGTATCCTGATGATTTGTTGATACACGAACATACCCGTAAATCATGAGTGCTTCTCCTGTTGTAAAAACAGGAGAAGAGGCGAAATATCACCTGATTCAGAAAAATATTTCAAAGGTTGGTTTGGGAGAAGCGGCAACGAGGAACGTCGGAACGGATACCGGGCAAGTACCAGATATGAGTAGTTTTACAACGGGGCACTCTGGAGCAGCAGACTGGCCGAATCCTAAATCTGGATGGAGTAAGGGGCCGGATGGGGTAATTACACAATGGGGTATTTTCGGTTTCCCCGTTGGACAGACAGGGACGAATGTTGTTTTCCCGCTACCTTTCCCCGCGCGGGTCGAATCAATTACACTGACAATGGCAGATATCCAGGAGTCTCTGCTTTCTCCAACAACCATGCCTGCTTATGGAGTTAACTCAACTGGTACTTCAAGAACGGGTTTTACAGCCCGTATGTCAGGTAGCGGTGGGTTTAATCTTTGCTATATAGCGAAAGGGAGATAACAGAATGAATAAAGTTAAAAGTGTTTACAGCCCTTCCGAAAATGCAATCTACAACGCAGCGCTATACGAAAGTTATATCAAGGAGGGGACATGGCCGCAGGATGGTATTGAAATCAGTGATGAGGATGCTGTCAGATTTAATGGGGGAAATAAGCCAACAGGAAAAATGCTGGGAATGGTTTCAGGGGCCCTTGCATGGGTTGATGAGCCGCCGCTTTCACCAGAACAGAAAATATCAGATGCAGAAAACATGAAAGCCACATTTCGTGCAAAAGCTGACAGTGAAATATCCTGGCGTCAGGATGCTGTTGATGCGGGCATTGCAACTGATGAAGAAACTTCAACTCTCACCCAATGGAAGAAATACCGTGTACTGCTGATGCGTGTTGATACTTCAACAGCCCCCGATATTGAATGGCCTACGCCTCCGGCAGTTCAGGCCAGATGACATCCGGCGCGGTGCTGGTATCTGTTACCGTCACCGCGTCAATGTAATCCAGCACGGCGTTAAGTCGGGTTGTTTCTGCCTGCGTCAGCTTCCGCCCGGCCTGTAATTTCAGTTGAATCAGACTGATGGAAGCCATTGCAGCATCAATCAGCGACTGGCGCTGTGCTTCTGCCGCGTCTACTGCGGCACTATGCTGTGCCTCAGTATCAGTCACCCATTTCTTACCATCCCATTTATCGAATGGCGTTAACGGGGCGATAGTGGTTGTATTTTCAGGATAATCACCCGGAGCTGTGATTTCTTTGGCGTCTCCCGTTTCGGTGTTATAGACGATTTCACCGCGATGGTCTGGCACATATTCCCATGAGTTTAAATCCATCGAACGGCAGATAGCATAACCCGCCTTATGTATACCAGGTTCATCCAGACAGGAATATGCAGGGATACCGACACCAATGGCAAGATATTCATTTGAAGTAGAAATATATTCCCGAGTTTTACCATCATAGTTATAGACTGTAATATTCCCCGCCTTCGTGGCAATAAGCTCGCTATTTAATACGGCGTTATCCATTATGCAGCCCTCACGATAAAGTTAAATGCAATATTTCGTGGACGGGTTTCACTCCCGCCAGTATTACCGACACTCCCTCGTGTATGTAGCGTTGGTGATGGGATCAGACTCCCTCCGGCAGCGGCAGCATCAAGCCCCCTGCCTTGCGTATATGCTCTTCTGAAGATTGTCGCCAGTTCCCATTCCTCTTTTGAGTCATACCCATCGTTGGCGACAACAGGATGACGGTGCTTTTCCAGCATTCCGGCCTGAATACTCAATAAAACACGTCCTGCATCAATACCGCGCCCGTCATCCCAGCCACGAATAAACTCACCGCGTAAATCAGGTAATTTATTTGTCGGATAAGCCTTTGCCAGTTCCGGGTATTCTTCAGCAGAAAATGCCGCACCGTTGCATTTCAGCCAGCCTGTTGGCGGTGTGGCTGAAGGCCATGGAACAGGCACACCAACAGGTAATGCAGAGCCTTCTCCCAAACCAAGGTTTTCGAGAGCCGTTTTCACCGTGCCATCCGATTTGATATCGCCAAACGGATTCTTGCGGCTTAACAGCAGCGCACGAAGCGCGGTAAGCAGCTGGTCATGCCGCCCCTTCTCCAGGCTGGCACCGGATGCCTCCACCACGCTGCAGAGTTCTTCCTGCAACATGTCAAAGTAGTCATCATCCAGATCGGTGGCAGGTGTGCCGGTCTGGGGGTTACCACGGGTAAAACCGTTCTTACCCGCGCCGAACTTATCCTTCTGCGCGGTTTTCGTGTCTATACGATGCATGGATTACTCCGGATATTTAAAAATTACGTAGGTATGCGAAGGGCAGAGTTTGTTAAGCACACACTCGACAACGGTGTCGCCCCAGATACGCAGTGCGGAATCACAGGGATCACCACATGTCATCCAGGTGGTGTTGGTGGCAGCTGGCATGTTGACCTGCCAGTAATACCGCCATTCAGGCGCGTTCACAGCGTCAGTACAGGCCGATGAGCAGGTGAACGTGCTTTTGTCGTATCGCGTGATGGTGGCATCTGGTCTGCCCAGGGCAGCAAGCTGTGCAAGATAAAAATCCTCGTTGATGCCGCCCGCCAGGTTAACCTTCGCATCCAGTCGTTGCTGACGCTGGCGAAGGGTCTGTGTTCCTGCGGGAATACATTCATCCGGCAGGCCGCACAGACGCTCCCAGCGATTTATCAGTTCGGTGGTGGTGCGCGGATCCAGCTCCCGCATCAGGGCATCCGCACGCTGATGAACGCGGGTTAATGACGGTGCCGCACCGGCAATCGCCGGATCGCTGGCTGACCACGCCGGACCGGGCGGCAGCAGTGCCGACAACAGACGGATGTAATCATCGTTTGTCACGTCCATGAAATCGTCCCCAGAACCGCCAGTTCATTTTTTGCAATGGAGATATTTTCCGCCGGTGCAAGCAACTGATGGCTGTATTCCCCGTTCGCACCGGAAATCGCTTCACTGATACGCGACACCTTCAGTTCTCCCTGCGGATAACCATCACGCAGCAGGAACGAACGCAACTCCGCGGTGATGGCAGCCCGTATTTCCGGTGTGTCCGGCGTCACACGGATATGAAAATCCACCGTATGCGCCACCGGCCTGAACACATGCAAATCAGAGCCTGCCACCGGGGCCAGTGGCCCGATATGTTGTCTTGCCGCCGTTTCCGTTGATTCTTCCGGAATGGGATTAATCAGGTCACTGCTGGCAATCATCACACCGACAGTCCCCGTTCCCATCCAGTGTCGGTATGTCCATGCGCGGGTAATGCCGGGCACTTCTTTAGCCCAGACGACATAGTCCCCGTCAGCCCCGCCCTGAGGCGTCCAGTAATACCGCTCAATGACGCGGGCGCGCCACGTTTCCAGCTCTTCAGTATCAAATCCGCCTGTCAGGGTGTCAGCCACACCGGAAGACGGCAGACCATTCACCGGCGTGACCAGGATTAATGCCGTACCGTCGTCAGCGTTACCGACCGCGCCTGTAGTTGAGCAAGTGATCGGCACACGCAGGACACCACCAGTGCTGATTGCATCGGCAGTTGCCGTGTACTGAACCAGGTCATCGCGCTGAATAACACTCCCGGCGGTCACCTTCAGGCCATCGCTGACACCTTCCCAGCGCATATACCCGCTGGCAGCCGTGGCCCCCTTGCGCGGACACCGTTTCATCGCAGCATGTCGCGCCAGCCAGGACTCATCGCACAGATCAGGCAGCATGTTCATTGCCAGATAATCGATGTAACCGTAAACCGTATGCAGCGCCGCCGCATACACCTTTGCCCGCACGTCTTCATCCATGCGCCGGAGCGTGTCGCTGACGTCCAGCCTGGCGAATAAATCGTTACGGAGCATACTGATATTTTCTGCCAGCGTCGGGCGCTGAAATTCACTGTCCGCCATGCGTTATCGCACTCCACAGATCATCAAAAGAAATCATTACCGGTCCGTCACGACGCCAGAGAGTGATACTGTTACCCAGTTCATTAATCCCGGTGCGGCGGATATCCAGATCAATACGGGACACCACGCCATCATCAATCATCCATTGCAGGCATTCGCGGATATACCCCCTTACCGTCTGCACCAGCTGATTGGTCAGTTTGCTGCGCTGAAGCAGCCACAGTCGGGAGCCGTAACGGTCATTCTGTACCGCAGGCCAGGTATCCCCCCACCATCCCATCGGGACGTCGGCGTTGTCATCAGGCTCCGCCCGCCGCCAGGTAAACAGGGAAATCACCACGGCGCGGGTCAGCGGATCCAGCGGTGCGCTGGCGCAGGTGCGTTTACCGTTCACCGTCAGCCACAGTTCCATCATGCCTCCATCGCTTTATCAGGTTTGTCGGTGTTACTGCCCTGACCGTTCTCTCTGTGACGATGCCCGTTATAGGCAAGCCGCATCGCTGACATGGTGGTACCGCTGGAGTCGCACAGGTCTTTCACCTGTCCTGTCACTTCCAAGTCCATTTCAAAACGTGCTTTAGGTGAATTGCGAAACGTGATCGTTTTACCTGCACCGTCCACCACGATCCCCTCCCGGGTCAGCGTCACGGACTGCCCCTGATCGTCATAGACAGCCACCTCACCCGTCTGCAGCCCTTTCAGGCGGTAACGCCGATCCGACACCGTAACAACCACCGCATGAGAACGGTCGCCATCCGGAAACAACACCACCGCTTCCGCACCGCTGTTTGCCCTTGCGGTAAAACCGTAAGGTTCAAGATGTTCAACCCCGGCTTTGGGTTCACCGGCAATCAGGGACACATCCACGGTCTGACATTTCGTTGCGGCACTGATGCTTTTCACCACGGCCCGCCCAATCAGCCCGAGGAGTTGTCGCTGTATGGTTTCAATCGCCCTCATCAGAACGGGTCCTCCTGTACTCTGGCTTTTTTCTTTTTCCGCGCGCCGGGATCTTCGGGTTCAGGCAGATAAGCATCAGGCGGGCCGACACGGATTTCCGTCAGGGTGCCGTTCTGGTCCT
Organism: Shigella dysenteriae; assembly: GCF_022354085.1. Taxonomy (NCBI): domain Bacteria; kingdom Pseudomonadati; phylum Pseudomonadota; class Gammaproteobacteria; order Enterobacterales; family Enterobacteriaceae; genus Shigella; species Shigella dysenteriae. Next base: position 228,606 of record NZ_CP055055.1, on the reverse strand, counting down.
GAGTAAACGTGACTTCCGAAACAAGCAGTTCGGTATTGTCGAAACCACAGACCGGATCAAAGACAATCACCCGCTGGTTGGGCTGCCACAGCGTACCGTTACCCTGTCGCCAGCCCTGCACCACATAGGTGGTTTCATCCGTCCGCGCCGCCCGTTGTCGGGCTTCAAAGTCAGCACGCGCAATACAGCCTGCCCCCGTGGCCTGCCCTGTCTGCCTGATATACATCGGACGGTAACGGGCAATAAATGCGTCCTCTGTGCGGGCCCGCAGCGCGGTGGTGGTGGCCTCACCGAAATCATCGTCGTTTCCGGCACGCTGCCCCGCCACCTGGTAAACTGAAAACCGCTCCCGGATACTCTTCTCCGTATCACAGGAAAGGATGTTTTCCCCAAGTACCAGCGCGGTATGTGCCCGCGTTGAGCCAATACCGCCAATCACCAGCCTGCCGTGCGGGTCGTCGTAAGCCAGTGCCTGCTGCTGACCGAGTATTTTGTTGATTACCTCAATCACCGTTTCACCGTGATCAGGCTGGACGTCAGGAATAACACCCGACGGCGCACCGTTGTTCACCACCTCAATGCCGAAGGGCGCAGCAAGCGCCTGCGCAATCTGTACCAGCGATCGTCCGTTAAACTGTGTCGGTTCGGCTGCACAGTCAATCAGATCAGCGGTTAGACTGCGTCCGGCAATACCAGTGCTGACCGAACGGGCATCGTAACGAACGGGCGTCGCCTCCACCCAGCCGGTGATCACCAGCTCATCACCAATCAGCACTTCCACTTTTGAACCGTTTTTAATGCGCGGCTGAAGCGTGGTGATACCCTCATCTCCCGGCCACTGGCGGGTGATCTCCACACTGAAATCCCGCGCCAGTCGTTCAACACCGGCACCGATGCGCACCGATGTCCAGCCATTCCACTCCCGGCCATTTACCCGTAGCGTGACGTTATCGTTCATTGCACTGGCACCTTCAGAGGGATCACCGGCACAAAGCCGGGATGCGTAATGGCATTACGCCGGATAATGTCCGCGTCACGCGCCGCGTTATCAAACCAGGTCGCCGCCAGCACCAGCGCGGGTAAAACCTCATCCGGTGTGCGCTGAATGATCCGTGCAGACTGTTCAAGGCGCGTGTTGATATCCGCATTCAGATCTGCTTTCACCCGGCGCAGCGCCAGAAACAGCGCATCACTGGTTGTACGGGACAACTCCTTATCAATTGCCGTATTCAGTGTGTCGCGAATGTCAGTCAGTTCTTCCCACGTCGGCAGGTCAACTGTGTTTTTCACCGCCGGTGCATTGTTCAGTGCCGGATGCGTGACGGAAGGCCAGCCAGTGCTCTGCGCAGGTGTTGTTGCCTGCCCCACTGCGGAATTCTGCATCACCGCGGAAGTTGTTGGCGCAGGCAATCGGGTGACGGCATACGCCGCTTCGCTGATTGCGGTCGTACGAAGGGTGCTGGCAACCACGTTACGCTGCTGCGTCGCCGTGGCGGTGGTTTTACTGTCCGTTTTCCAGACGCCGCGCGGTTGCAGATCGCTGCCGAGGCTGACACCGGAAAGCGTTTTGATCATGGTGACCAGGTCGCTGGCGTTACCATAAAGGCGTTTCCCGGTACGCCACATTTTCTGCACCTGCTCAACGAAATTTTTGCCTGACGATGGCGGCGGCAGAAGTACCGAGATATCCCCCTGCAACAGCCTGGCGGCATCCGATACGGCAGAATCCACCACTTTCATCGCATCAGAAACATACCCCAGCATTATGCTGGCATTACCGATAACGTCGTTCTGCACAAAATCCGCCACACCATCGATACTGAAACCGCTGAAGCTGTCACTGATGCAGTCATCCAGTGCAGAACAGGATGACATCAGCGTCTGCGCCGTCGCCGCACCTGATGTGGGGTAAGAGAGTTCTCCTGCTTCGACAAACTTCAGGTCAAAGCGGACAATACGCCCTTCACTTTTCGATGTGCTGACCCGAACTTCCCCGTCAACACAGACTTTCAGCTCACCATATGTCGGGTGGACAAGCGTGCCGGGACCGGGTTTATTCAGCGCTTCAATCAGGCGATCGCGCTGGTCAAAGCAGTCATCTCCCACCACATAAGCTGTGATGGACGGGCGGAAAGTGACTTTTCCCAGATCTTCGGTATAGGGCTTGTCGCGGTTCGGATATTCGTGTGTTTCCACACGGCGACCGGTTCCCGCACTTTCTTCTTCAACCTTAAACGGTACGCCGCGAAATGACGCATCCTGAAGCCTGTCTTTCCACGTCATATAAACTCCGGATACAAAAAACCCGCCAAATCTGCTTTGTCAGTTATTTACATCGCAGAAGATGTGGCGGGAACCTAATATTTTTAATTACTATCTGAGTTGAACATCAATGGAATAAATATTACCACTCTTTATAAATTTAGAATCTGTCCTTTCATCAAAAGATTCAAATGACTGTACCTTTAAAAACTTTTTCATTTTATTTTCAAAAATACTTTCATTAACACCAGTTAAATACTTGAACGCTCTACCAGCAAGGACCTCATTACTTAAATCCATTGTGTTTTTATTGTCTTTGAAAAACCAAACAATAACCTTTTGTGGGCATGATGGATTATAAACAGATATATAAAACTGCGGCTCATATTTTTCATCAGCGTCATCACTAAGCATTTCTTCAGAAGATAATTCTCTTCTGAATTCATATTGCCGCTTAGTTATTCCTTCATCCTTTATTATCTCTTGCTTAACTGGTGCAATACCTATAGAAGAGATTAATTCTGACTCATTAAAGCTGAACTTACACTCTTCCGCAGCCAAGTTAAAAGATAAAAGTGCAGATATAAAAAAAACAAAGATACGCATAATCATCCCTTCAATCATTTGTAAGGAATGATTATATTAACTACTTAAAGCTGAAAACCCAAATTATGCCAGACAAAAACACATTAATCATTTTGTACACTACCTGAACCGCGTATAGCCAACATCATGGCTGACATCAAAACCGCTGGATCGCGTTTCCATAACCCGCATACCCGGAGGCGAATTCACAAAAGAGACCTTGATCTCACCATCAACTTTTGGCACAGAAGCTTTGTTAATCATGAAGGGATTCGAGCCTGTGGCATCGGAGGCGTTGTTTGACTGAGCCGGATCCACCGCCGGATAAGGTGTGTATCCCCGCGCCGGTATTCCCGTCCCATAAGCATCATAAGCACCCGCGCCCCACTGCGCAGAGTTAATGGCATCGACCGTGTCACCGGAACTGTCGGTAAACCACTCAATAATTGGCTTCAGCTTGTCCCACATATCCTGAAACCACTTAACAACCGGTCCCCAGTTATTGATCACCATCCCCAGCGGCGACCAGGCAAAAACCTTCTTCAGAAGTTCCCAACCTGCCTCAAAATAAGGACCAATGGTTTCCCAGAGCTTCTTGAAATAAGGTCCGACAACATCCCAGTTAGTGATAATTAATCCCGCAGCCAGAGCAATCGCCGTCGCAATCATGCCAATCGGCGTCATCGACATAATCCTGCTGACAATACTGATGGCACCGCCAACGCCCATCAATCCCAGTTTCAGAATCGCAAGACCGGCAGCAAGCCCGACGACGCCGCGAATAACCCGGGGATTTTCATCCGCAAACTTCGTGAATTTTTCCCCTAACTCCCCCAGCCATTGCGTGATATTTTTGGCGTCACCAGAAAATGCGCCGCCAATAGCCGCAAGGCCGTTAGTTGCGGTCCCCGTCATTGCCTCCCACAGGTTGGACAGCGTACCAAGCTGGGCCTGAACACGTTTATTCAGGCTGGCCTGTTTATTCATCTTCTGCTGGATCTGATCGTAGCCATCCTTTCCTTTATCGATTAGTGCATTGACCACCTGAAGGGTTTCGGCATCATCACCAAATATTGCCTTAAGTACACCTGTTCGCTTAACGTCGGTCAGTTTTCGCAGCTTTGCCAGTTGCCTGAACATGTTATCAAGACCGCCAAAACTTCCTTTGCCGTCAGTAAAATCGAGCTGTACCCCGAGTTTCTGGCGGGCCATGATTTTATTGACGTCCCTGATTTTCTTAACGCTTAATCCGGACTGGATAACTTTTCGCAGGGCGTTACCTGCCGACTCCCCGTTCATCCCCATCTGATCCATCATGACGCTGATGGGGGCAAGGCTCTGTGCAGCCTGAAGACCGTCCTTGTTCACCATCTTCAGAACAGAGCTGGTTTTAGTGAAGAAGGACAACATGTTGGTATCGTCAACACCCAGATAAAACGCCTTCTGGATAGTGTCGAACAGCCCCATCATGTCTTCTGACGCCGTTCCGGTAGCATCCTGCATCTTTGCAGCAAACTCAGCAGCCGCTTCCGGTGTTTTTTTCAGTTGTACCGCAAGATAAGCTGTCGCTTTACCCACACCGCCAAGAATATTTTCTGCCGGGATCCCCTGACGCACCAGCATCTGCATCATGTTCTGGAAATCAGCCGTTGTACCGGGTAGCTGGTTACCCAGGCCAATAGCCAGTTTATTGATGTCCTGAAAGCTCTTTCCGACCTCGCCGTTCGCATCCATCATGGCGACTTTCAGCCCGGTGGCGGCGTTTTCCTGATCGGCATAAGATTTCAGGGAAAGCGTCAGACCCGCTGCCAGTCCGCCACCAAGCGCCAGCCCACCCTGTGACGCTTCTTCCGCCTGGCGTTTAAATCCCCGGATTTTCTTTTGCATTTTCGACAGCGCGGGAGAAAGCCTGTCGACACCGGTGATCAACGCCTTAAGCTCAAATTCCGCCATGTGTGCGTTTCTCCTGCTCTATCCTGTTTGCCTGACCGACCAGCAAGGGAATTTCACTGATCGGCATATTCAGCAATTCGAAAGGATTAATGCGCCAGTAGCTGGCGCAGTCAAAGAAGCGATCAGTGAGGTATTCAGCCGTCAGGCCTGGAGGAAAAAACCAGCCACAAGCCACGCCGCTGCATTCAGGTCTGCCGGAGACATCTGGTCGACAGAGCTTTGCGGCACTTTCGCCAGCCGCACAATGTATTTCGACACCACATGCGCCAGAAGTCTGACTGACTCATCCTGATTCATCTGGTAGGGATACCCCAGCTCGCGGACATCCTTCCCGGTGGGTTCATCAAACTCCAGTACGGAGAGTGTCTCACCATGAGCGATAATCGGTTTCTTTAACTCAAGCTCTTTCATTACTGGTAATCCCCTTCTTCACCGTGGAACTCAAGATCAACCGTGCCTTCTTCGGCATTATGGTTCGCTTCGCCGTGCAGCCAGGCGGACGACAATACATAGACCTGACCGTTCGCCAGCTCGGCAGTGATGGTCATCTCATCAGACGAGGTGATTTTGCTCACCGGAAAATTCTTCGGCACCTTGAAGGTCCCTTTGACATAAGGCGCACGGTGAGTTTCCTTGCGGTCCACTGAACCGTCCAGGCCGATGATGTCATCATTGACCGTCCTGTTCATGGGCACCTCAATGCCGCCGGTCAGCGATAGCTGCTGACCGTCAATTTTGAAATAACAGGTTCCCCCGATACGGGCCATTATGCAGACTCCTCTGAATACTGAAGACGGAACTGGTTAACCACGGCAAAGACACGCAACTGGTTAACATAGTCAGGCGGGAACAGCGTGTTCAGGCGGTTCGGATCGCTGGCATCACGCTCCACAACCAGGTACTGCTTAAACAGTTCGTAGTTTTCCACGATCCCCGCACGCTCAAGCTGACGGTAGGTTGCCAGCAGTTCCCCTTTGATCACCGCCGGTGTGACAATCGCCTGACCGGGACCAAAGCGGGTACCGTCGCTGGCAAGCTTGTGACGCCCGTACTTACTGGTAATGACGGATTTCAGTTTGCGCAGCACATACGCGCTGGTATGCAGCGTCTCGCTGTCGAGGTAGCTGTTATCCGCAACACCGTAAGCGTTTTTCCTGTACGTGGTGACATCACGCTGAATGCGCAGCACCCCGCTTTCGACATACGCCGTTGCCACGCCATGAGACAGCAGGGTCTGTTGTTCGGTCATCGTGAACCGTTTCCCCTTCGGCGCAGGCAGCATACCCACCAGCTCACCGGTCTGCGTGGGACGTGCCGGATCGTTGCGAATAAACACCGCTGCGCGGGCGGTACGGCTTGCCGCCAGCTCGTCGGCAGGCGTCTGGGTCTCTTTTTCGTATCCCGCCAGGGTAATGTGCTGCTGGTTAAACTGGTCACCTGCGTTCACCAGTTCTGACAGCGTGCCGATCTTTGCCGTATACACATGACCATACAGCTGACGCGCATAGCTCCAGCGACCGCTGGTATCGTTCATCTCTGTCACCAGCGTGTTAACGGAGGCCGTGTCGTTGAACGGCAGGCCAATATAATCAAACGGCTCATCCGCCATTGCAGCCACCGCGCCGGTGAGAACCGGAGCGCCCGTTCCGGCGCTCCCCGTCGCCACAGCAATCTGTACGCCCGCTGGCAGCACTTCGCCCCCACCAAAGCCGTAGTAATTGAGGCTGACAGGAATTTCATTCCCGCAAAGCCCCTTATGACGCGCGGTCAGCGTGACCACGCCTGCCGAAGATGAGGCCGTAAACGGCAGGGCCGGAACGGCATTAATGGCATCTTTGATACTGCTGGCAATCGTCGTGACGTTATCGCCGTTGGTCACCGGTGCCTGCACGCGGGTACGTCCCACATAAACATTCACCGTGCCGGTTTCGGTTGCCGCCCCGGTCACCGTCAGCGTAACCGTTGCCGCCGCGCCCGTTGATTCAGGAACGGCAATTACATACAGTTCACCAAACGGGTCGGTCTGGCGATAAGCCTCGACCATACGCGCCAGCTGACTTCCCGCACCACAAATCTGGCGTGCATAGTCTGCCGACGGCATCAGCACCAGACTGTTGGCAACAATCTCTGCACCGTTATTGGCATGACCAATCAGCAGCGATGCTCCGCTGTCCTGTGCAGTATTCGCAGCCTGGTTATCCATTTCCGCATAAAACAGCGGAACCAGCGTATTCGACGGAATGGTGTTAAAGCTTATCGTCATCGGTGTTCACCTTTTTATTCACGCGCCGGATATCACCCGCTGCTTCACGGCGCAGCCAGTAGTTGTTCTCATCAACATTTCGCCCTTCGGCGGGCAAAAGGTCGCCGTGGGCAGGGTCAGGCACTGACCGCCCTTTAACAGGTTTGACAAACATGAGGATCCTCAGGAAGGAAGGGTTATTTCGGTGTGATGTTCGATATCGCCGTCAGGCCCGTTACCGGGATCGAGATAATCAACATCAATCGCCAGCGTTCGCAGTTCATCCAGACTGTTCAGCTCATCCTGCTGGCGGGTATCGTCTTCGGTCAGCTCGCTGATGACCGAAAAATCGAACTGATAAATCAGCTCATGACGATTCAGATCCAGCAGCGTGCCGCCGTCATAGGTAATCGGGTTACCGCACGCTTCCGGGTTCCAGCCCAGCAGGGCCTTAAAGAGCATCTGCCGGACATCGTCCACCACATCATACGAAGCAAACTGACCGCGCTCATCACGCCCGTTACTCAGTATGACAACCACGGAGAAGCCCTCTTTCAGCTCCTGCCAGTAGTCGGTCTGGCTTTTGTTTTCTCCCGGAGAATCATCCCCCGGTACCACATACGCCGCCGGGAGTCTCAGCTTTCCGACCTCCGGCAGATTTTTGAACTGTGCCGCGCCTGCCACCCGGTTTTCAAAATACGGGCAGCGGGCACGCAGCGCAGCAATAACAGGCGTCAGTTTCATCTGTGTCGTCGCTCCGGCTTCAGTGATTTACGCAATTCCCGCGCCAGAAAATAGCGTGTCCAGCTGCGGTTCTTTTCAAGCGTTTCCACCATGAAGTTATTACGTGGAGCCAGTCGCCAGCCGCTGCCACCGGATGCACCACGATGATGGCTGCGACGACGCTTTGCACCTCGCCTCACGCCATAGAACAAAAAAGCCGGATAAAAATCACCGGTGATACGGCGGTTTCCCTCTCCATTACGCTGGTTAGGGGCTATACGTGCCATAAAACCAGGGCGATGTTTACTGGCTCTGGGTACCATGTAACCAATCGAACGAGCCAGGCGTCCGGTCTGATAACCGGGGTTTTCACCCGGTGCCGACCGCGCACGGCGCATCACCAGCCGACGGGCATCACGCATATGACGCTGACCAATCGTGACAAACGCCCGCCGGACACGGGCGCGGTTAAAGCGCATCTCCGCGGGCTGCTGAAAATCAACGTGCAAAAAGGAAGTCGTCATTGTTGCCTCCGTGACTCTGCCTACATTCGCCCAGCTCCGTACACTCCAGCAGCAGAAAGCGCCGCGCCCCGTTCAGATCGCGCTGACGTTTCACCCGGTACACACTGTCACCCCAGACCACCTCATAATCAGCGGTGATCCCCCGGCGGTAACGAATGGTGATGTAATGGGTGATGGCGTCACCGGTCTGCGCGGTTTCCTGCCAGGTGGTGGCACTGGTCTGGACAACCTTCGCCCATGTCCGGAACGCAACCGGGTATTGAGGCTCCACGCCAAAGTTATCCGCGGGCATATCCACCCGCTGGCGGATCAGGACGCGTTTATTCAGTTCACCGGGGTCCGGCAGAATGTAGGTTGCGCTGGTCTGCGCCTGACGAATTTTCATTGCGGAAAGTACCTGTACGGGCCGACAAGCCAGCCAAAACTCTGCGGCATGTCGAGTTTCTCCACTTCCGTAACCGACGAGCGGTTTTCGTAAAAATGGCTGATAAGCATCAGCATCCCCAGACGAATATCATCCGGCAGGTGCAGCCCGTCCGGATCGCTGTCCGGAATGGTTTCATCCGGTGCATAGAGCTTCCGGTTCAGATACGTTTCCGTCCGCTTTTGCGCCGCACAGGCCAGCAGTTGCAGATGGCGGTCATCAGCATCGAAATCCTCATCCAGCCGGAGTTGGGCTTTAATCTCTTCCATTGTCAGAAGCATACTCAGCCCTCTTTACTGGTCGTGGCTTTTTTCTCTTTTGCCGCTTTACTGCTTTTTGCACTGATTCCGCGCTCTGCTAACCCGGCCTGAAGTGCAATCTCCTGCACCCGGGCAGGAAGCGCCCCGTCGTCATACTCACCGGCCCGAATGACCTCAACACGCATACCGTCCGGTGACCATTTCAGATCTTGTTTCAGGATCATGATTCTTCACCCGTCAGAACAGGGGGCGCGGTTCCACGCCCCTGAGTGATTACGCCGCTGCAATCTTCAGCAGTTTGATGGCCTGCGAATCGACCAGCATCCCGCCGGTGCGCTTGGTGGTATAAAAACCGACAAACGGTTTATTGGTGTACGGGTCACGCAGAATGCGGGTGCCGATACGGTCAACGATGGTGTAACCCCGTTTGAAGTTACCAAATGCAATGGCTTTCGCATCAGCGGCGATATCCGGCATCTGTTCGTTTTCAGCGATACCGTAACCCGCCAGAGAGGACGGCTGCCCCAGTTCCAGCCCCGGACGCCACAGATAGTTACCCTCGGTGTCTTTCAGCAGACGGATGGCAAACAGGCTGTTGTTGTTCATCATGAACTTCGCGCCAGTGCGGTGTGCCTTACGCAGCGTGTAAATCAGTTTGATTATGGCGTCTGCGGTCACCGCGGTCGCTTCGCCGGATACAATATGCTGAAGTTTGCCGAACGCCCGGACCTTGTCGGTTTCATCAGTGGATTCATACGCCAGGAACCCTTTCGGCTTCTTGGTGCCATCGCCTGAGGTAAAGGCAATTTCTTCCTGTTCGGCAAATTCGGTTGCCAGCTCGCTGTTGATCCAGGCCTCCACGTTGAAGAAGGCATCGTCCAGCATTTTCTGGGTAGCCTGCGGGTTGCCGTAAATTTCCCCCATGAGAGGTTCAATCAGCTCCAGTCTGGAGGTGGCAGTCTGGGATCGCGTATCCGTTTCCCCCACCCATCCGGAAGCCGTACCGCCCAGATTCACCAGTTTTTTGTAGTCGGAACCGCCAACGGTGATCACCGTGGCTTCCTGACGCATCACCACTTCATCTTTCAGCAGGTTAAGAATGTTGCGATCCAGTTCTTCCGGCACGGCGTAGCCACCGTCTTCATCGGTACCCACCTGCAATGCCTTACGCTCCAGATCGCGCAGACCGTCTTCACGGCCTTTACGCAGGAAGCCCACAAACGCTTCTTTATGCTCGGTGGCCAGTTTATTTTGCGCACCACCTGCCGGACGTTTCAGCTCAAGCAGCTCTTTTTCAAGATCGCTTTTGAGGTTTTCCAGCTCGCTGAGTTTCCCGTTCAGGGTTTCCACCTGCCCGGCAAGCTTGCCTTTTTCCTGCTCAATCGCATCCACGCGCTTGTCGTTCTTTGCTTTGAAGTCGTCAAACTTCTGCTGCAGCTCCTGCGCGACCTGTTCGACATCTTTAATATCTACCGCCATCGTATTTCTCCTGATTAGAAGTTCAGATTTTTCAGTGCATTCAGTGCAGAGCTCACATCCTCAGCGTCGCGCAGGGACAGTGCGCCATAGCCCCCGGCCATGAATGCTTTGGCCTGGGTACGGGAGAGTCCGACATCACGCAGGACTCTTTCGATTTTTTTCTGTTCGGGGATTTCCCCGCGGGCCAGCGCGTTCTTGACGTCGCTGATCCGCGCCTCGTCGTTAGACGGGAACGTCACCAGACTGACTTCCCAGAGGTCGATTTCTTTCAGCAGAAAGGCTTCTTTCGTCCGGTCGTATTCCCAGTCTTTCAGGACGTACCCAATAGAAAGGCCGGTTAACGAACCGGCCTTCATGTGTGCATGTGCGCGTTTTGCGAGGGGATCATCATCAATAAGCAACCGTCCCCTGACGTAAAGCCCGACATCGTCTTCCTTCATTTCGGTGTAAACACCGATGGGTTCATCCATGCGGTGCTGCCAGAGCAGCGCAGGTAACGCTTTTCTGTCACTCCACGCCCGCAGGGAAGCAGCAAATGCCCCTGACATCACCACATCATCGTGGCTGTCCTTTACACCAAAGACGGAGCCATACCCTTCAAACTCACCGGAGTCACTGACAGATTTCAGACTCAGCGGTACATCAAGACGTTGTTTCGTCTGCATTGGCGTTATCCTTCTGCTTACCGGCTTTACTGCCATCGGAGGGTTTCGTGGTCATATTCATCGGTGTGAGATAGACATCCCCACCGGGACGCGGATTCATATCTTCCAGGTCGCGGCAGTCATTGGGAGAGTAAATTCCCCAGTTGATACCGGTGGCGTAGGCTTCAAAACGGGACTTCATATCCCCGCGCAGTAACGCCCCGGCGTTAAATTTGGCGTAATAAACGCCCTGCTTACTTTTTCGTACCAGTCCGGTGTTGATCCGCTGCTCAATGCGGGTCAGATACGGCACCAGTGAATAGTTGATAAATCCCAGCCCCAGCTCTTCGATATTGTTGAAGGTGGCGCGATCGGTGTTCTGCACCATGTGCAATGGCACCCGGAACAGACGACAGATTTCTTCAAGCTGAAACTTGCGGGTTTCCAGGAACTGGCTGTCCTCGGCGTTCAGCGCCATCGACTTCCAGTCCAGCCCCATCTCAAGGATCATCGGGCGGTGAGCATTGCCAAGCCCGGTGTGACGCTCCTCAAAATCTTTCTTCAGGCGCTCATAAGCCTGATCCGACAGCGTCTGCTCTGTACGCAACACACCGGACGTCACCGCACCATTGCTGAACAGTCTGGCCCCGTGCTCTTCGGTCGCAGCTGCCAGCGATATTGCCTCGCGGGCATAGGCGATGGGATTCAGTCCCACCAGACCGTCCAGCGTCAGCGTGCGCACATGCCAGATATCTTCCTGGCTCAGTACATCCGTGGAGCCGTCCGGGAATGTGACCTGATAGATCGGCTCCCAGCTACTGTTAAGCTTCGGTACCACACAGCCGGGATCGACGGGCAGCAGTTCAGCCACTTCGCCAAATGCTTTCACTTTGTAGGCGTAAAAGTTTCCCCGCAGGCACAGACAGGTGACCACCAGCTCCCAGAACTCCTGCGGCGTCATATAGCCATTGGGATGCGTGGAGATCAGTTTATGCAGACGTTCGCCGGTGGCTCTCTGCTTCAGGCTGCCGTTCAGGTGATACAGGTTGCAGGGCAACATCCCGACCGACTCTGCCAGCACTCTGACGCAGGAAAAAACCGCCGTCAGTCGCATGGCCCGCTGACTGCTGATCTGCTTTCCGGTATAGGTGTCATACGACAGCCCGATGGCATCCGCCAGCTCTGCTGGCGTGGTCACCGGTGCGTCACTTTTTCGTTGAAATAATCCCGAAAATCGTTGAAATAATCCCGAAAAGAACACTATTTACCTCCGCCGACAGACGACTGTGTACGGTCGAGATATCGCGCCACCAGCCACGACCAGAACAGGCACAACGCCCCGGCAACAACAAACCCCGCCGGGGGATAAATCAGCCAGGCACCATACGCCAGCAAAAGCGCCCCCAGCACGCCCACCAGAGGCGCGAGAATCAGCATGATCATAATTACCTCAGTTAAAGCGAGCGGATCCCATAGGACTCAATGTGGTCAGACAGCGTGTCTTCTTTCTCGTACAGCATGGCTCTGCCAACCGCCATAATCAGCGCAACTGCACCATCGATTTTGTTTTCCGCCTGCTCTTTGACGGGCTTCACCACATCATCGTTACCCGGAATGGTTTTGCCGACCACGTTGCCGATACACCAGGTCATGATGGGATTGCCATCATGATGAAAGCGCCCCGATTCAATTGCCGCTTCCAGCTCTTTCATCGGGTCGGACATGTTGGTGTAGTTCTGAATGATAGTGACGGGATTCAGGTCTTCATCAGCAAGGTCATGTGACAACCCGGTCGCCCCGAAGGGGTCGATGGGTGACTCACTGACCGGGCTGATTTTGTTCGCCGCTTTGGCCTCCTCGAGGATGTAGCGATAATCCACCTCCGCACCATCGGTAACGGTCAGAACGCCCATTTCCACCCATTTCTGAAAGCGTTCGGCTGTCCGGCGATCTTCATTTTTCTCGACGCTGTACACCGTGTCATACGGTACCCAGAAGCGCGGAGCCACACTGTAGTAATGCGTTTTACCGTCAATCTCGCGGGTATAAAGTCGCGCCATGCTGTTCATATCCAGCTTACGCGCCAGGTCAAAGGCCAGAATGCACGGTTGCCCCTCGAACTGCTCAAGGGTCAGTGATTTATCCTCGCAGCTCTGCCAGCTCACCAGGTTGAAATACGCCGAACGCGCCGACACCCAGATATTGAGGTGTTTTGTTTTAAAGACGTTTGCCAGACGGGCGTTATTTTTCGCACGCTGCTGCTGACTTAACAAAAATTCGCGATAAACCGACACGCCAATATTCGGGTTAGCTTTTTCCAGCACCTGCGGGTCGGTCCAGTCATCACCTTCATCAACGGTATAGATGATCCCGAACAGTTCATCGTTGGGCACCGAGCCGTTGAGCATCTCGATGACTTCCCGCCGCTTGTCGTAGCACGGCCCCTCAATGTTGTACCCGGCAGTAGTAATGGCCCACATCAGTGGCTGACGTCGCGCCCCCATCCCGGTAAGCATCGTGGTGTAAAGCGCATCGGTGGCGTGCTCGTGATATTCATCCACCACCGCACAGTGGGGTGATGATCCATCACCGGGGTTACCGATCAGCGGTTCAAACCGCGCGCCATCCTCCGGACGGTTCATGTTTGAGGCGTTAACCTCAATCCCGAACGCTTCCGTCAGCATGGGTGTGCGTTTACACATCAGTCGCGCCGGGCGAAAGACTTCCCACGCCTGTTTCTCTGTCGTAGCACCAGAATACACTTCCGCGCCAAACTCGTTATCACAGGCAAAACAATACAGGGCGACACCGGCAGAGATTGCCGATTTGCCGTTCTTACGGGGGATTTCGGTATACACCTCACGGAAGCGGCGCAGCCGGGAGCCTTTATTGACCCAGCCAAACGCGCAGCAGATCACAAAGAGCTGCCACGGCTCCAGCGTGATGGGCATCCTCTTAAATGCCCACTCACCCTTGGTGTGCGGCAACAGCTGAATAAATTTGGCGGCCCGTTCAGCCAGGTCCTTGTCGAAGCGGTAACGAAACGACTTACTTTTTTCCGCCATCAGGTCATCAAGATGGCGCTGGCAGGCCTGAATCACAAACTGGCAGGCCACAATCTTTCCGCGCACGACATCCCGGGCATACTGATTGGCAGCATTTACGTTGGGGTAAGATTTCCGGCTCATGATTCGATGATTTTCAGATTGTCAGAAACGGGTTAGTGGCTTTCTTCTTCCCCGCCAGGCCAATCAGACGCTGGCGGCTGCTGGGGTCGAGTCCGAGCATTGCCCCCGTGCTGCTCATCTCGGACTCCTGTTCTTTCTTGGCGGTCAGCTCCGGATTTTTGACCATGCCACCCATTGCACCGGTGATGGTGTTACCCTGTCTGGCAATATTTTTCACGGCACGTCGCCAGAACTCATAGGCCACACACCACCGCTCAAGTACCGCCAGGTCAGTCACGCACAGCAGGCCCTGACCGCAGAGTTCTTTGGTTGTCAGTTGCCACATGATCGTGGCGAGAGGGAGATCTTCTTCTGCGAACCACTCCGGTGGCTCAACACCTTTGATGGGCGTAAAAACAGGTTCATCTTTGTTCAGGGCTCGCTTGCCGGGGTTTCCGGCCAGCGCCTTGCGCGCCGTTGGCTTGGGGCGACGCCCGGAACGCCCCGCCGTTCCAGCCATATGCGGCACTCCTGGTTAAATTTCATTTTTCGCGGGTATAAAAAAACGATGGGGCGGGCAGTCCGGAAGACGTCAGGCCACAGGGATTTGACCCGCCCCTCCCCTCAGGCAGTTGAGAATTATTATCACTTTAGCCGTTCACGGGCCGTCTTCGTCTTATGGCACGGCCAGCACAGGCTCTGCAGATTACTGTCTGCATCGGTGCCGCCATGCGCTTTAGGGATGATGTGGTCAACGGTTTTCGCTTCACGCGCCACACCAGCACGCAGACATAACTGACACAGGCCTTTGTCACGTTGCAGCACACGCACACGGATAACATCCCACTTAGAACCATAACCGCGCTGATGACGGGATTGTCCTGACTTGTATTGCTTCCAGCCTTCGCTTTTGTGGCTTTCGCAGTAGCCTGACGGGTCTGTCGTGGTATTACGGCAGCCGCGAACGCGGCAGGCTTTTGGAGTTCGAGGGGGCATAAATATATTCCTGTTCTTTGTCCGGACTATTTGCCTGCTGCCAGCAAAGCGTTACGGCGCATCTCGATACTTCGAATCCCCGCTTTGTCAATATTGCATTGTCCCAACGCCGAAAGCAGGCTCACATTCAGATCCAGACTGGCCCCATAGGTCAGCGGCTCGGGAATGACTGGCTGGGGAGTTTCAGTAGTCAGGCTTGCTGGCAACGGTACCGCCGGAATCGGTACGTAAACTGTTCGCGTACTTCCGCAACCGGTCAGCAGCGGCAGCAGGCACATGACGTGAAGCACAATCATCATCCGCAACAGCCACTTTGATATCTTCCTGGGTTCTCTGTGACTCCAGTGCGATCTGCTGTTTTGCATGCTGGTTAGCCTCTATAACTGTATTGATGATTTGCAGTGATTGCAGAACGTTACGGGTAATGGCAGTTGCTGATTCAGCATTTCGTACAGCCTCATCAGCACGCTCCTTTTCGTGCTGATATTTGCTGTAGTAATGTCCAGCAGACCAGATGAAGGAACCAATGACGCTAACAACGAAGGCAACAATAACCAGCTTATATCTCAGCTTCATTTACTACCCCACCAGCTTTTTTAAATCGGGCAATCAGGTCACCGATTTTATGTTCATACTGACCGTAACCTGCACCAGGTAACGACGCCCAGATATTGCTGCAACGGTCGATTGCCTGACGAATACTGCCGCGGTCAATCATCGGTAAAGCACCACGCTCTTTAATCTGCTGCAGAGCTACAGCGTCCTGGCTTTCTGGAGAAAAATCTTTCAGGCCAAGCTGTTTACGGTAAGCATCCCACCAGCGTGAAAGAAGCTGGTAACGTCCGGCAGCTGTTGATTTGAGTTTGGGGTTTAGCGTGACAAGTTTGCGAGGGTGATCGGAGTAATCAGTGAACAGTTCGCCACCAACAATAACATCATAACCGTGGTTACGTGTCGGTTGTCGCCCGTTATCCGTTCCTTCTGACCATGCCACCATATCCAGGAAAGCTTTACGCTGGGAATTTAGTGCCTGCATAAATTACTCCTTCGAGCTACCAAATTTGTTACCGATTACTCGCATTGCAGCCCCACGAATAGCATCGACACCGATCAGCCCCACGCCACCACCAATGGCAACAGAAAGCGATTTAGGCCATCCGACATATTCAAGAGCGGATGCAAAGGTCAGCGTCAGAGCGCCACATAGCAAAATCTCGAGCGTTTTTCGCTTCCAGCCACCACCACCGCCAAAATAGGCGATGCGCAAACCAGCCATAACGATCGACATAATCACTGCACCCAGCGGTGTGTCTCCACGCCACCAGCTCTGAAACAACTCCAGCCAGTCCGGCCAGGTATTTGGGTTATGAGGCATTTCGTCATCTCTCACCTCGCGATATTTGCGGGTGCTGTGTTGGAAATAAAAAGGCCACGCAACGTGGCCACCAGAATTATTTCCCCACCAGTTCACTTACCTCTTTCACCGTCTGATTAAACCGCTCTGACTCAAGCTCAACACCTAACGCCCGACGCCCCAGCGCCATTGCTGCTTTTATTGTGGAACCGGATCCCATAAAGAAATCAGCAACCAGATCACCTGGTCGACTACTGGCATTGATTATTTGCCGGAGCATATCCGCCGGTTTCTCGCACGGATGTTTACCCGGGTAGAACTGAACGGGCTTATGCGTCCAGACATCGGTATAAGGCACGGAGACTGATACGGAGAAATAGCGCCGGAGAGATTTAAACTCATCCAGCAATTCAGAATATTTGCGATTCAGTGAATCATAAGATGCCACCAGCTGGTGGTGTGGTTGTTCCAGTTGTTGTTCCTGAAACTTCTCTGCCGCTATACGGGAAAACAGTGCCTGTAACTTCCGATAGTCAGCCTCATTCGGCAACTGCCACTGACTGGCACCAAACCAGTGGGAAACCATATTTTTCTTACCTGTGGCTTCGGCAATTTGTTTTGCCGTTATACCCAGTTCGGCACGAGCATCCCTGAAATACGATATCAGCGGTGCCATTATGTGCTGTTTGAGTTCCCTTTCTTTTGCCGCATAGCCGTCACTTTTGCCGCGATATGGCCCCTGGTAATGTTCAGCAAACAGAACGCGCTCTGTGGCAGGAAAATATGCACGCAGACTTTCTTTATTACACCCATTCCAACGTCCGGACGGCTTCGCCCAGATGATATGGTTAAGCACGTTGAAACGTTCACGCATCATGATCTCAATATCAGATGCCAGGCGATGCCCACAGAACAGGTAAAGGCTTCCGGCAGGTTTTAACACCCGCCAGAACTGGGCCAGACAGTGGTCCAGCCACTTAAGGTAATCTTCGTCCCCTTTCCACTGATTGTCCCAGCCGTTGGGTTTCACCTTGAAGTACGGCGGATCGGTAACAATCAGGTCAATGGAATCATCAGGCAGGGACTGAATAAAATGCAGGCAATCAGCGTTGATTAAATCAACACTGTTTATTTTTACAGTATTTTTCATGGATCAGTAAGCGTAACTCTGGTAGGCTCACTCTGCTTTTGCGCTAAAGCAGTGGGCCGTGGTTCGCTTGTGACCAGTAAGCATGAGCGAATGGCTGGCAGGTGCTACCAACACCCACCAGCCGCCCATTTTCACAGCAGGAAACCGCCATTACTGGCAGCGTCTGAATTTATTCCCGTATCCGCCGTTATCCTTCGCCAGACCCGCCAGAACTAACTGAGTCAGTATTAACTGGCACCGGGCTTCGCTTACTCCGGTAGTTCTCGTCATCATGCGTGGCGTTACCCACTTGTCAGCAGGTAAGAAATGAAGGACTGCGGCGGCGGTTTCTGTCATATCTTGCTGTTTTAGCATGTCTTTTTCCCTTCTGGTTAACATGACATACCAATAACTCTTGTCTAAAAATCCAGCAAGATAAAAAGTCAGTATTCACGACCACCAGCGTGTTTACTGTACTGCACCAAGTTTACAGGTACAAAAAACCCGCTCAGTGGCGGGTTCTTAAATCTTATCAACGGTAGACATACAAAGCCCATCGTTGGGAAAATCTTATCCATATTTTTTGAAAAATGCAAGCATCATGTCGCCATCTTCGGCGAAAATCATTTATCTTGTCACTTTTCTCAATTGTGTCTCTGCATATGCTTCTTCCTGCCAGCACTTTGTAACCAGTTTATCAATGACATCTGCATATCCTTTGTACCACTGATAATCCGTCAGATCCGGTACCAGCTTCTGGACATGATGCCGCGCCAGTGTGGTTGGTAAACGGCTAAACCGGTTTCCATTGCAACGCCCACAAATCTTATAAACAGGCGTGCCATGAAGCCGGGTCCTTTTTTCATCCAGGACAATACCTTTCCCCTTACACCCTCTGCACGCTGTGCTGACTTCTCCCTTACCATGACAATGCTGACATAGTTCCTTCACCCACTCCTCCTTGATAACAGATTCACCGCTTCTGGAGTGTTTCACTACTTCGCGCAATACATTATGAAATCCAGTACCTGCACAATGCTCACAGCGAGCCTTACTTGCCGCAGACCTGGAATAATCAGCAAAGGCAAAATTCACAAGGTAAGGGATGATCTGTAACCGGGTTTCTTCACTCAATTTATTCAATGTCGGGTTATCCAGTGCCATCGCGTAATTGAGCAGACCTTCAATCGCAAACTGAGGATCCTGAACACCAACTTTTGCCAGGAATAAGGCAAACCCAAGCGGTGCTTTCGACTGCACCATCCCCTGCGCAGCCATCACATCCGTAATCGTTAAACCACCTGAGCCTGTCGCCGGTGCGTCATCGCTCAATTTTGGAGATTTTGGGGAGTAATATTTTGGTAAGGCTTCAAGGTTCATGCTCGTTCTCCACTTACGCCAATACGCCAATTGCCAGCGCACGATCGATAAAACGAAATATCAGCTCCAGCTGAGAGCCATACTTCTCTTCAAATGCCACGGTATCTGCATGCAGCTCGTCGTGATGCTTTCTGCACAAAGGCAACACAAAGAGGTCATGCGTTTTTGTCCCCATTCCCCCCTGACCGTGGCCTATCAGGTGGTGGGGATCATCAGCAGGCTTTCCACAACATGCACACGGCTGTGTCTTAACCCAGCGCGTGTACTTTTCATTAACCCAGCGGCGACGTTTTGGGCGTAACATAAAAGACTCCGGCGACTCCGGATCCACTTTCAGCGCCAGCACCTTTTTCGCCTTATCCTGGATGATGCTGGTGGCAGGAACCGAAGGCACAAGGTCACTTTCCCGGGTAACAGACGGCACAACAGGCTTCGGTAATCTCAGTGCCTTACGGGCTGCACTTTCCGGTAAGGCATCCGCCAGATCATTACGAATCAGCCACCAGCACAGTTCCGGCATTGTCACAACGTGACTGTCATCAAAACCGAGATCCCGACGCACAACAGACAACACCCAGCGGGCACAGTTATCCGTTGCCATTGATTCCAGCCGTTCCGTGAACTGATCGCGCAGCTGGTTATCGCAGTGCCAGCACAGACGGATTGCACCCGGAGCGTGTCGCATTGTGGTCATGTTCTCGCTGTGCCAGTCGGAATGAGGCCACTGGCAGCCTTTTTCACGAAGTAACCAGCTTTCAAGACATTCCACGCCACCAGCACGACGGATCACTGCCTCATTGCGGAACACGGCCCGAACGGCAGGATCATCCGCCAGCGGTTGTGATGCCGCCGGAACGGCACCACTGGCGAAAGATGAATAACGTTCCGGCTCAGGCTCCAGCAGGACACGCCCCTGCATAAACAGGGGCATCAGCTCTGAACCTGGCCTGAACAATACGATCCCCATACGCGGGGCAATTTCAGGGGTCAGTAGTGCTCTCACGGTCACCTCAATGAACGGTATCGAGCAGCTTTAACAGCTCAGGGAATCGGGATTCGAAGAAATGCGGCTGCGTCTCGCGCGGATTTGCGGGACTGGTGATGTTCTTGCCGAACATGCAGCCTTTCGCTGTCAGCGACCAGAATTTTTTGATGTTGTTAATCGCGGTACGGCTGTATCGTTCGCGTTGTTCAACGATCCCCAGCTTCGCCATCTGGTGATATGCCTGATTAGCCGTAAGGCGGATACCATACTGTTTCAGCAGTGCACTCAGCGACAGCGTGGGGCGACTTGAGCCATCAGGCGCGTCAGCAGGAGCATCAATGGCATAGCGCGGTGCCAGATTCGGTAAGCCAACAGCCTCCTGGAGTTTCTGACAGGCACCAAGCACTGATGAGTTAGACAGGTTTAACTCCCTGCGCATAAAGTCCAGCAGAATCACACCAGCCTGCATCTTGTCAGCAGCCTGCCCGGATAATTTTTCCGGTGCGCTGGTTACCATATCGAAAGTACGGATCACCTTCAGATGGAATGACGGGCTGATCCACATTGCATAGGCATACACCAGTTCCTTGCAGACATACGTTCCCCGTTCATTTCCCCCATGAATCACACTCACCGGGTCAAAACCCAAATTCTGGGTGTTGGTCAATTCATGAACAAGCTCAACAGTTTGTTGGCTGGAAAGAAACTTTCCTGGCTCCTTGGTTCTGGCATTTGCACCAGATGCTACTGCTGCGCGATGCAGATCGTTCAGGCTGTAACGTCCATAAGCATCACGACGAACTTCAATACCATCAATGACCATCAGATTATTCATACTTCGTTTCTCCTCTTGATCAGGCGGCTGCACCCGCCGTTTTCTCGTACTTACTGATAGTGATCTCGACCTTCCCTTTCGGGATAACCGGTCCCCACTCCACCAGCATTCTTTTCACCTGTCTGTCGTCTTCCCACACACCCGCGTGGGTCAGGGCGTCAAACAGCGCCTTGTTATAGTTGTCCAGATCACGGATCCGGTTATCCGGCGGAAACAACACGATCTCCACTGAAGCAGGTGCCGACGTTGGTTTCGGCAGACGACGTAACTGCTCAACTATTGCTGCGCACGCCGCGCTCTGAAATTTTCGCCCCGCCTCGCTTATCAGGCTCTTACCAGCAAATGCCCCTTTGTTGGGGTGTCGCCAGTACGTGTTCACACTGGGCGGGAAAGGAAGGATCAACTTCATACTTTCAAGCCCCTCTCATGTAACCAGTGGGCTGCACGCAACCTGGCGTTCTCCTCACCGGCAAGCAGTGCGCGGATGATACCGACCGCTTCGCTGTCGTCGTCCTTCACCGCGGTATGAAGCGTGATGCCCCGGGCCACGCCACGCTTTATCGTGATGACGCCTTTTTTCTCCAGTGCACGAAGATGCTCCACCGCTGCATTCACTGAACGGTATCCCAGCATGGTTGCCACCTCCTGATTGGTTGGCGGGAAGCCACGTTCTTTCTGATAAGAAATCAGCATATCCAGCACCTGCTGCTGGCATTGAGTTAACGTCGTCATGCCGCCATCTCCCTGACCAGTTTTTCTGCCTGCTGGCGAACCTGCGCCAGAAAGGCCTCACCACATGCCTCAAGTTCATCGCGCCCGATGTAGCTGATTGCCGGTCCCTTCCAGGTCTTGTCGAAAACAGCAATAGCACCAGCGAAGAAAGCGCCTGTCGGCACCTGCTTCTCATCCTTCGGGATAAACCAGGCAGGCAGTTCAAAACCAATACGCCCGCGAATAAAAGCAATATGGTCCGCATCTTCCGGCCACCACACTTCGCTGGTGGCAGCTTTGATCAGGAAAACATAGCGCCCGCCCTTATCACGCATGGCACTGGCATGTTTCATGATGTAACGCATGCCGGTGATGTATTGCCCCTCATGCTGACTGGCGCGGCTGTATGGGGGATTACCAAAGGCAGCACCTTTAAGCTCCGCAAGACGTTCTGACCAGTCATGCGCCAGCGCGTTATCTTCCGCCGTGTAATACGCGGCACATTTGGCGTTATCACCGTCAGTAAACAGATCCAGAACAAACGGGCCAAACAGAGTGTTAATTCCCCAGAAAATGTTGTCCGGCGTGCGCCACTGATCGCCCACTTCCTTCAGTTCATGGGCTGGTTTGTTCCGCAGTTCTACCAGCGCCTGGCAATATTTATTACTCATTAAGCCCCCACGTAAAAAGCATCCGCAATGTCTCCGGAAGTACAGCCCGGATGGGCTTCAATGAATTTCTGAACGTCATTTAACAGACTCATGATCACCCCCTGAATCCTGCCGGGATCTGGCTGTAGTCCACGTTGTCGTAACTGGCTTTGAAGTACGGGTCTTCACGTTTTTCTGTGTGCGTGCTGACGGACGGCGATAAGCGCAGGGAAAGCTCATCCCATTTTTCCCGCAACTTCGACGGGCTGAGCACGTTACGGCACCAGAACGGATCGCGGCTGACGCGGCTGTACATCTCGCAGATTTGTTTGTGAGTACGACCATCCTGCACACACATCAGGCGAATTTCGTTTGCCCAGGCTGTCCAGTTCGGTTCTTTGGGACGAACCACCTCGCCGTCACATTCGGCGGCCTGCTCGTACAGGGCGATGATTTTTTTCCAGAGCCACTGTGCGCAGGTCAAATCATCCTGCGTTCCCCACTGGCGCTTTTTAGGGCTGAATACAACCGCATCAGGATGGCGAGTTAAAAAATCCTGTTCATCCGTCTGCGTGTCCGGTTGCGAAGCGTCCGGACGAGAAGGTTTTTTATCTGACGGTTCATGTTTTGATTTTACTGACGGATCCCCGCCAGATTCTGACGGGTGAAAACCCGCTTTTTTGCCAGATTTCGACGCATCAAATTTTGACGGGTCAGATTTTGATGCGTCAGATTTTGACGGGTCAGAATCTGACAGTTGAGAAAATGCCGCTGCCTGAAGCTTCGCAACGTTAAGCTGATAAACATTCGACGCATTGCGGTTACCCTGGCGACGCGCCTTACGCGTTAACCAGCCTTCTGCTTCCAGCCGTGCGATAGCCGTTCTGACGGTACTCATCCCCGCGCCAATCTGGCGGGCAATGGTTTCAATTGATGGCCAACACACACCTTCGTCATTACTGAAATCAGCCAGGCGGGCCATAATTGCCACGCTGGATAACTTCATGCCTGACGCAGCGCAACCATCCCATACATAGCCGGTTAATTTAGTGCTCATGACCGACCTCTATTTCCCTGAATTTACGACGAAACTGTTCGAGCGGGCTGAAGCACTCATGCTCATAGCCTTCGCGGAGGTAGATAACCCGTTGTGTTTCCGGTTCCCAACGAATGACTCTGACGGGCACTCCGTAGTGATCTTTGAACCAGCGGTTAACTTGTTGCAAAGGACTGTCTCCTTCTGCCGGTTGAAATCACCCACAGCCCACTCTGCAAATCTGTGGGTTACAATTTCCCTGTCACCTGGTACATTCACTGCATAGCAATACTCCACCTTCGCTTTTCCACCCGGTACAGGAAGCGCAATCAGTTGCGAGCGACGGTAGTGTGTTGTTAAACTGTTCATGCGTTAGTTTCTCCACAACCAGAAGCAATCGACGCCACGACGCCCGGAGCTGCACACTCGCGGGCGTTACTCTTTTCCGGCGCACAAAAAACACGAAATAACAGTGTTAAATGCTCCTGCCACTTCGCCATTACTTGGTAGCTGTTCTCTTCGATTTGCTCACGCTCAGCCAGGTCAATAACTCCATCAGCAGTTGCCTTGCGTAAGTACTGGGAATGCTTGCCAATCCATTCTATTGACTCCATCAGCCGCTGATTAATGTCACCATTGTCAATGTCATCAATGACCACCAGCGGCACAAACACCCCATTACTACGACGGGCTATTGCATCTGTTACATGCCTGGTACCACTGGCATCCTGTAAAACCATGGCCCACTCAAGTGGAAAAATTTGATCCCCACCGCTACGCAGTCTGTTATGCAATTGATCTTTTGCTGGGGTGATATCATCAGATTTATACAAACCAAGAATTTCTGCTGCTTCCTCATAGCCATGAGGTAAATCAGCAATCGTTCTTCGTATTGCTGCCACCAGCCATGCTGGTTGTTTATCAACTTTCCATTCAGGTTCTTTACCCACGGTTAATTCCTCATTTCTGTGGTGTTTTTATGCCGCAGCACTGTTAGTCTTTTGATATAAAGACACGTCAACTTTCAGTTTCCCGTTAGTAATTTTTTCTAACTGGTACGCTCGGCCTTCAGGAATAATCTCAGGCCACTCTGAAACAGACGGATGCTTAATACCTAGGGCTTCGGCGGTTTTACAAACTCCGCCGAAATAATTAATCACGTCGGATTTCCGCATTTCTGTCTCCCGTTAAATTACGTTAAGCAGAAATGTAGGATATCCAACATGCCAATGTCAAGAATCCTACATTGGCATGTGGTAGGATTGCCTACATGATGAACATGAGTGATCGTATTCGCCAAAGGCGAAAAGAACTGAACCTGACACAACAAGCACTGGCTGATTTGACTGGTGTGAACCGTGTCACGGTTACTGGATGGGAAAAGGACGACTACCAACCAAATGGAGCCAACCTTCAAGCCCTAGCCAACGCACTTAAATGCGATCCTCTGTGGCTTGTTAGCGGAAAAGGCTCGCCTGAACCAAAGATAAATCTAAAACCTGAAATATTCGCAGTTAAAAAAGTCCCCCTCATCTCGTGGGTTCAGGCGGGTTCATGGACAATGACGGAGCCTGGTGTCAGGAAAGAAGATGCTGAAGAGTGGGTTTATACTACCGCCCTTGTATCAGAAATGGCATTTGCACTACGGGTCCGTGGTGATTCAATGACCAATCCCCTCGGCTCACCATCGATACCAGAAGGTTCTATCGTTATCGTAGAGCCAGATATTATTGATACAGAGTGTATTAACGGAAAAATCGTTGTTGCCCATATCAATGGTGGGCAAGAAGCGACACTCAAAAAATTTGTTGAGGACTGGCCGAACAGGTATCTCGTCCCACTAAATCCTAACTATAAAACTATTGAATGCGGTGAGAACTGCAGAATAGTTGGTCTTGTCAAACAAGTAATAATGGATTTTTGACACATCTTCCTCACTATCGCAAAACCGGGGTATCCCCGGTTTTTTTATGAGCCTATCTTTTTATGTAGGATAACCAACATAAACTCTTGACACTCACATGTTGGATATCCTACATTTGTTTTTAGAGTTGTGGTGAAGGCGCAGGCTGATGCGCGAAAGACATTGCAGCTATTGCGGAAAAGAGCTGTTCGGCGGGGCAATTAAACGCCCGTGAGAGTCTGAAATAACCGCAAGCCGGAGATCAGCACCGGTCACCACAACAGCCACTGCTTTGGCGGTACCAGTTTGTACACTTGCTTCCGGCTGGTACCGCTCTTTTTACAAAACAGAGAAGAGCATCACCGGACGACGGGCTCATAACCCAATCCATCCGGGCGGCTGCCACCGCAGGTGTTCTTCTCTGTTTTGTGGAGAAACCAACCGACCTTGCAGGGTCGATATGATGAGGAGCAGCAAAATGGCTAGCGAACGCAGTACTGATGTGCAGGCATTTATCGGGGAGCTGGACGGCGGCGTATTTGAAACCAAAATCGGCGCTGTTCTCAGTGAAGTCGCTTCCGGTGTGATGAACACGAAAACCAAAGGTAAGGTCTCGCTCAACCTGGAAATCGAACCGTTTGATGAGAACCGTGTGAAAATCAAACACAAACTCTCATATGTTCGCCCGACTAACCGCGGGAAAATTTCCGAAGAAGACACCACCGAAACGCCGATGTATGTCAATCGCGGTGGCCGCCTGACTATTCTGCAGGAAGACCAGGGACAATTACTGACTCTTGCCGGTGAACCTGACGGAAAACTCCGCGCAGCAGGTCATTAATATCGTTCTTAATTAACTGATTATTTATCTCATCACTGAATATCTTAATATAGTGAGGACTTATTATGTCTCAGAACTTAGACGCAACCGCAATTAATCAAATCCATGCCCTTATTTCTGCTCAGGGTGTTAATGAAATTATCAGTAATATTGGTGCCGATGCTGTGGCATTGCCTGAGAATTTCCGCATTCATGATCTGGAAAAATTTAATTTAAATCGCTTCCGTTTCCGTGGTGCGCTTTCCACTGCCAGCATCGATGACTTTACCCGTTATTCTAAAGATCTTGCAGATGAAGGCACCCGCTGCTTTATCGATGCTGATAATATGCGTGCCGTCAGTGTACTTAACCTGGGTACTATTGATGAACCAGGTCACGCAGATAACACCGCCACTCTCAAACTGAAAAAGACAGCACCGTTCTCTGCCCTGTTGTCTGTTAACGGCGAGCGTAACTCCCAGAAGTCACTGGCAGAATGGATTGAAGACTGGGCCGACTACCTTGTTGGCTTTGATGCTAATGGTGACACCATTCAGGCAACAAAAGCGGCTGCGGCGGTCCGTAAAATCACGATTGAAGCAAACCAGACCGCTGATTTTGAAGATAATGACTTCAGCGGCAAACGCTCCCTGATGGAGTCTGTCGAAGCGAAGACCAAAGACATTATGCCAGTGGCATTTGAATTCAAATGCGTTCCGTTTGAAGGCCTGAAAGAACGTCCGTTTAAATTACGCCTCAGCATTATCACTGGCGATCGTCCTGTACTGGTTCTGCGCATTATTCAGCTGGAAGCGGTGCAGGAAGAAATGGCTAACGAATTTCGTGATCTGCTTGTTGAGAAATTCAAAGACAGCAAAGTAGAAACCTTTATTGGTACTTTCACCGCCTGATTTCATTACTGCAAATGCCCCTGCGGGGGCATTTATGGAAACGTAATTAACTCAATAATCACCGGATGGTGAGGGCTTCCTTTTACCAGAATTCAGCGCGGTGCAGCGCATATACGTGGAGAACAAAATGTCATTTATTAAAACTTTTTCCGGGAAGCATTTTTATTATGACAAGATAAATAAAGATGACATCGTTATTAACGATATCGCGGTTTCCCTTTCAAATATCTGTCGCTTTGCAGGACATCTTTCACACTTCTACAGCGTCGCCCAGCATGCGGTGCTTTGCAGCCAGCTGGTACCGCAGGAATTTGCTTTTGAAGCGTTAATGCATGATGCAACAGAAGCATATTGCCAGGACATCCCCGCTCCACTGAAACGCCTTCTTCCTGACTATAAACGGATGGAAGAAAAAATAGATGCCGTAATCCGTGAGAAATACGGGTTACCCCCGGTTATGAGCACACCTGTGAAATATGCCGATCTCATCATGCTGGCAACCGAACGCCGCGATCTCGGGCTTGATGATGGCTCTTTCTGGCCTGTACTGGAAGGCATCCCGGCAACAGAGATGTTCAACGTGATTCCACTGGCACCGGGCCATGCCTACGGGATGTTTATGGAACGTTTTAACGAGTTATCGGAGTTACGCAAATGCGCATGAATGTTTTCGAAATGGAAGGGTTTCTTCGCGGAAAATGTGTACCGCGAGATCTGAAAGTGAACGAAACAAATGCCGAGTACCTGGTACGTAAATTCGACGCGCTTGAAGCTAAATGTGCGGCACTGGAAAACAAAATAATACCAGTGTCAGCTGAACTGCCGCCAGCAAATGAAAGTGTTCTGTTATTTGATGCTAACGGAGAAGGCTGGCTGATTGGCTGGCGTTCCCTCTGGTACACCTGGGGACAAAAAGAAACCGGAGAATGGCAGTGGACATTTCAGGTCGGGGACCTTGAAAACGTCAATATCACTCACTGGGCAGTAATGCCAAAAGCACCGGAGAATAAGAAATGAGCGTGATAAAAACTCATACAGGAATTGTTATCACCCGAGACGGTCCGCAGGTAAAAAAACTGCACCAGACAAAGCGGATGTGGGTCGTCGGAAAAAACGAGTTTTACCACAAAGAAACCGGACGCCGCCACTTTGCAGAAAATACTCGCCGCCGACTGCTGATCGATACCATCAAGCCGATCGAGGTGAAGCATGTTTAAACAGAACGAAAAATCTATCGCTCAAATTGCTGAGTATATCCCACGTGCGTGCCGGGGTATGCAGTTGCAGGAAGCCAAAGCACGCCTGGAGAAAAAAATTGCGCTCTATATCGATGACGGCTGTGATGCTGCCGTTCTTAACGCAGCGTTCGCGCCAGCTCTTAACAGTCATACGCGGGAGTCTTTTTTTTCGTGCATCGCAGCGCAGATCCGCAAAGGAGGCAACCAGTGAGCAAGATTGACTATCAGGCACTGCGTAAAGCGGCGCAACTGGCAACACAGGGTGAATGGGTCGCATTTATTTCGTCTGGTACTGGTACATATGCGGTGCATACACCTGGTGATAAACGATGTGAAGACGTTATCAAATGGACCGGCTTTGATGGACAGAACAACGCAGAGAACAACGCTCGTTATATCGCAGCTTTCAACCCTGAAGTAGTGCAGGCGCTGCTGGATGAACGGGAAAGAAACCAGCAATACATCAAACGCCGTGACCAGGAGAACGAGGATATTGCGCTAACGGTAGGGAAACTGCGTGTTGAGCTTGAGGAGACAAAATCAAAACTCAACGAGCAGCGCGAGTATTACGAAGGTGTTATCTCGGATGGAAGTAAGCGTATTGCTGAACTGGAGAAAAGCGAAGAGCAACTCATTAACGAGCGTGACCATGCTGAGTCTGCTTTGGCTGATATGTACTTTGCAGCAACCGGGGATAGGCCGGAGTGGAGTAACTGGTTCGGCTTTTCAGATGCCGTAGATGCCGTGGTTGACAGAATTGCTGATTTAGAAGCTAAACAGCCATCACCAGTAGTACCGGAAGGACTGGTTAAAGCAGTGTGCTTCTATGAACAGGTAAAGCGTGAGAATCCGCCAGTCGAAACCGGAGCATGGAAAGACGCTGTTGACTGGGTGCTCAAAGAGGCTTGCCAGGCTGTAAACATTGGTACCAAAGGAGATTGATATGAGCACTTTCACCGACAAAGAAATGATTAAAGAAATCAAAGAGCGCATAGGCAGCCTGGACGTTCGAGACAATATTGAGCGCCGTGCTTATGAAATTGCACTGGCATCACTGGAAGCAGAACCGGTGGTTTACATGTGGGATAGCGAAAGAAAAGATATTGATGCCCCTGGGTATTATCGGACTGAGCATTTAGTGTTCGCTGAGAGTAGTGTTAATCAATGGGGAGGGCGAGTTGTTCCACTTTACACCGCGCCGCCAGCGCCGGTAGCGCTTGCTGTTCTGGAACGTTTGCAATCCATTGTTGCAGACCCACGCGCATTACCTCGCAGAAAAGAATGGGTTAGTGGGCAGCAGTACAGTTACGTACTTCTCGAAAACGTAGAAGCTATGGTTGATGAAGCCTGCCGCACCGCCATGATTCATGGTGCCGAACCTGTAAGCCAGACTTACAAGTTGAACGAGCTGTCGGGCAACTCTCCGGTAACTCCGGATAGTTGGATAAGCTGTAGTGATCGAATGCCGAACGACGCGCAGTGGTGCGTAGTGAACACAGAATACGGGTATTACGTGCAATGCTGGTCTGAAGGTCAAGGGTGGCTTGGTGATGATATCAGCATCCCTAAATGCGATGTAATCAATTGGATGCCTCTACCAGAACCGCCGCAGGAGGTGAAGTGATGAACAACTTAATGATCGACCTTGAGACGATGGGGAAAAATAAGGATGCACCGATCGTTTCCATTGGCGCGGTGTTCTTCACTCCAGAAACCGGAAACATCGGACAAGAATTCTATGCGGTTGTCAGCCTAGACAGTGCTATGAAGCAAGGAGCTACACCTGACGGCGATACCATCCTGTGGTGGTTGAAACAAAGCCCTGAAGCGCGAGCTGCAATCTGTATTGATGATACTTTGTCGATCAGCGATGCTCTCTCAGAACTAAACCATTTCATTAACCGGCACGCAGACAATACGAAATATTTAAAAATCTGGGGTAACGGGGCCACCTTCGACAACGTAATTTTACGTGGAGCTTATGAGCGAGCAGGACAAATCTGCCCGTGGGCGTACTGGAATGACCACGATGTACGCACGATCGTTACACTTGGGCGTTCCATCGGATTCGACCCCAAAATGGACATGCCTTTCGATGGCGAACGGCACAACGCCCTAGCTGATGCCCGTCATCAGGCAAAATATGTTTCCGCTATCTGGCAGAAATTAATTCCTGCCACCAGCACAGAATTATGATTTTCCCGGGTGCAGCCGGTTTTGATGGAGAAAATTATGAACACCTTGTTTTTACTGATGGCTGAATTCAATACCCCAAACATTGAACTCTCAGCAGTTAGCCAAAAGTACTTTGGTATGAGTCCAGCCACGGCAGAAGCAAAAGCAAACGCTTGTAAGTTGCCCGTTCCAACATATCGCATCGGCACATCACAAAAAGCAAAACGTTGCATCAATATTCAGGATCTTGCGGAATACATAGACAAAAGGCGAGAAGAAGGACGTATCGAGTGGGAACAGGTCAGAACAGTCAAACAGAAGGGCAAAGAACATCACTAAAGAAAAAACCCGCCTGAAGGCGGGTTTTCAAAAAGCACCAGCTATGATCATGCTGCTTTGCGACGACGAAGCTTACCCTGCTGCTCTTTACCAGAGACAGTAGCGTGAGTGAACGCATTAGGAGCAGCCTTCATCAGAACTTCAACAGCAGCACCCATACCTGCGAATGCTTTCATTGTGTCGAACTTAACCTGTGGCTTGGTTGCTTTTTGATCTTTCATAGAAAACTCCCGAGACAGTAAAGGCGTCTCTAACCCTTTCTTTAAAGCTAGCTTGTTTCGCTAACTTATGCCAATCGACATGATCGATTGGTGACATCGTTTCTTAGTAGTTTAAGCACAAAACGACTGCCATAGATGTACCTTTAAGGTAATCTGGACGGGTATCCTACAATTTGTAGACCCTTCTCGTCTATACCTACTGAGCAAATTTAAGAAAGATATCCTGCAGCTCATCAATGACTGCCGACATCACATAACCGCACTGTTCCATGCGGAAACCAAAAGACTCGTAATACTGCACCAGTTCTGGTACTGGCTCTACAATGTGGACAACTTTACATTCAACAGCTTTACAAAATATAAAAGCACTCATAAGAGTGAGTAAAACCATGCGCCCTTTCAATGGGTGAGATTCATCTTCTCTAGAAAACCTTTCGATCATATGGATACGAAAGATGTTTTCTTCAACCCCATAAACACAAATTGCTGCTCCTGATGGTATTCCCTGAACCCGACCTTGCTGAACAAGTTTTATGCAGAACTCATACTTTTCTCTGGAGTTGCCATAGGTACTTAACGCATAGTCCCATTCAAGCTCACCATAGCCACCACACAGAATCTTGTAATCATCATCACTGAGCGGACCAACAGCAAGAGGTAAGCCGACATGATCAATAATCAACTGGATATTGTTACGTACTGATTGACCTATCTCGTCCAGGGTAAGCATCATGGCCTCTCAAGCGGAACACTAAAAGTCGCATTATATCTCATTCTTAAGCCGCGTATGGATTACTCCTTGAAATGAAAACGCCGGGTTCCCAATAGGCTCCCACAAAGTATATAACTACTTGTTTTTCAAAAACGGTACATCCTATCGAGCATTGGTGCAACGCTAAACCGACCACTCCAGTGAACGTCAGTTTTTTCAGGCATTGCGCTGGTTTGGTTGATTTTTTGCATTTCAGAATTACCGTGCATTTTCAAATGTAGAGATTATTTTATCGATATATCATGGAGTTATGTTATTCAGCATCACTGTTCAGGAGGCTCAATAACGGGGTACTATACCATAACAACAGGAAGCGCCTGTCTCATTGCAAAAGAAAAATGAGATCCTCTCAAGGCATGAAGCTCTCACGAAGTGAAGATCTAATCTTATTAGATGTTAGCGTTGTGAAAAGCAATGATAAACAATACAGATTCGACGATAAATAAAAATCACACATTAAACTCCGGTGATATCTCTCCCTGCTAATAGCACTGATAGAGAAAAAAGAACCCAATAAGCATTGGGTTCTTTTATGTAATACCTTTCATACCATCGAAGAACTTCACATATTATTTCTCCGATTTAACCCCGAATAAATCATAAATTAATTTAGAAGTACCTGTATATATTTTAATCTTTTCCTTTGAGTTTGGGTCAAACGACTTAGCAAAGTCAATTAATTTCGGTGCAGCATCTCGCATTTTGCTTAAAATATCAGGGGCGAGCGTTCCTTCATTCACCAGATGTGACATCTTATCCAGATAGCCATCAAAATTCATTTCTCCCCCATCTGCCAGACGCTTCATTTCTCCCAGGTACTTCTTCATATCACGTTGAGATAACTCTTCAAACTGAGCTGTCAGATAGTTCCCATTATGATCATTAATATTCACTTTTTCTGCTCCTGCTAAATCTGTGTAGGCACTAGAGTATGAAAGTGAAATCAACAGCGAAGCGAATAATTTTAAGCTGTTGTCATCATATTTCTGACATGCATTAACAAACGTTAAAAAACCAGAACCTATTGCTTGCAAATGTATATTCGCTAAAGGTTCATTATCTTTAGATTCCTCATAAAATAGCTGAACCGTGGAGGGAAGGCCATTCTTGGTTTCTACATCAAAAGTATATCGTTCTATGGGCGTTGCATCTTTATTACCCTCAGTATTACATATACTATTAACCGCGAAATGAAAAATAGCCCGGTCAACAACTGATGCAATAAAGTCACGATCGTTTAATTCCTCATCAGTGCAATCTGCAATATACTTATTAACCCACTCTTTGAGATTAGTTATTTGCTCAATTAAAAACACATTTTTTTTACGTGCATGCCATAAATTATGAGTGATTCTTTGAATAAACAAATCTATTTTTGCAATAATTATATCCCGATGACGCAGCGCTGAATAATCAATAGACTTACCATATATATTATTTAATTTATCTTTGATTGTACCTCTATTATCTAATTTATCGTTGGTTG
Source organism: Shigella dysenteriae (assembly GCF_022354085.1). Lineage (NCBI taxonomy): Bacteria > Pseudomonadati > Pseudomonadota > Gammaproteobacteria > Enterobacterales > Enterobacteriaceae > Shigella > Shigella dysenteriae. The sequence continues at coordinate 195,402 of NZ_CP055055.1, read as the reverse complement.
CATCTATATTATCTAATTTATCTTTGGTTGCATCTTTATTATCGAATTGATTTGAATTGAGTGTTTTATTAAAGTATCCAGTTGCACCGGGTATTATCTTTAACATGATTCATCTACCTTTTTTGTCGTACCGTGTCCTCCTTATAAGTGTTTTTGGAACCGGTCACTATCAAAAATCGCTCATAATTTTCTGAAATTCGGGTATACGATTAGCCACGGTTAAATAAATAGCGAGTTAACTTGAAGCAATTTATTTAAAAATGAATTATTAATTATTATCGTGTTGATAATGGTACTGCCAGGCAACACAACATCTTACCTACAAAACAGAAAAGCAACATTACGGCAACAATAAGGGTTCTCGGTGTTTTTCCTGGAACATGGTAAAGTAAGGACATTCTTAACCCCCACTTTGAGGTGCCCGATGGAAAAGACCACAACGCAGGAGTTATTAGCGCAGGCTGAAAAAATCTGCGCGCAGCGTAATGTGCGCCTGACTCCACAGCGCCTGGAAGTGTTGCGCCTGATGAGTCTGCAGGATGGCGCTATCAGCGCTTACGATCTGCTTGATTTGCTGCGCGAAGCTGAACCGCAAGCCAAGCCGCCAACGGTTTATCGCGCGCTGGATTTTCTGCTTGAGCAAGGTTTTGTGCATAAGGTGGAATCCACCAACAGTTATGTGCTCTGTCATCTGTTCGACCAGCCCACCCATACGTCAGCCATGTTTATTTGCGATCGCTGCGGCGCGGTGAAAGAAGAATGTGCAGAAGGCGTGGAAGACATCATGCATACGCTGGCGGCAAAAATGGGGTTTGCCCTGCGGCATAATGTGATTGAAGCACATGGGCTCTGTGCGGCATGCGTGGAAGTGGAAGCGTGTCGTCATCCTGAACAGTGCCAGCATGATCACTCTGTGCAGGTGAAAAAGAAACCGCGTTAAGAGGGCGTACATCCTTGTACACGTCGGGCAGGAGGGATTAATTACCAGCGATATTCATTGCGGGTTTCCCAATCCACGACCTCTTTTTCTGCCTGATCTTTCTGATAACCATAACGTTCCTGGATTTTACCGACCAGTTGATCACGTTTACCTTCAATGATCGTCATATCATCATCGGTCAGTTTGCCCCATTGCTCTTTCACTTTACCTTTAAACTGTTTCCAGTTACCGCCGGCTTCATCTTTATTCATAATCAAGACCTCATCGTTAGGTTGTGAATGAGAGTACGTTCACTTTTCTTCTGAACGTGAGATTAAGTGTAGTCAGCAATTTGGCTTAGGATTATTTATTCAGAATTTTTAACCGTCACGTTGCGGCAAACCAGGTACCATTGCGCCAGTGACGCCGCCAGATAGCCGCCAGAGAAAGCCCGCGCAACGCCAGAAAGACGGTTAACGCCAGCCACAAACCATGATTGCCCAGCCACGGCAGCGTAAGGAGCGTCAGCGCAAAACCTGCGGCGGCCACCGCCATACTGTTACGCATTTCGGCGGCACGCGTTGCGCCTATAAACATGCCGTCCAGCAGATAACACCAGACGCCAACCAACGGCAAAATCACCTGCCAGATAAGATAGCGGTCGGCCAGCTGCTGAATCTGGGTTAACGACGTCAGCAACGCAATGATGTGTTCCCCTGCCAGCAAATAGACCACCGAAAACAGCAACGCTACGATCCCCGACTGGCGGCACGCTGCCCGCCAGACATCCAGCAACTGGCTACCGTCGCGCGCACCGTACGCCTGACCGGAGTGCGCTTCAACCGCGTAGGCAAAACCGTCCAGCGCATAGGCGGTAAAGGTGAGTAGCGTCATCAGAACCGCGTTAACAGCGATAATGTCACTCCCCAGTCGCGCGCCAAGTACGGTGATCGCGCCGAAACAGAGTTGCAACAACAGCGAACGCAGCATGATATCGCGGTTAAGCGCCAGCAAGCGACGGAAGTTTCCTCGCCAGGCAGTTTTCAGCATTTCGCCGGAAATTCCGCGTAGTTTGAGGATTTTACGCACCATTAGCAGACCAATCAGCAATGTTGCATATTCCGCAATAACCGTCGCCAGCGCCGCGCCCTGCACGTTCATATGCAGCCCCATCACCAGCCAGACATCCAGCACAATGTTGAGGATATTGCCGACCACTAACAAAATTACTGGCGCACGGGCATATTGCACGCCGAGTAACCAACCGAGTAATACCAGATTCGCCAGCGACGCCGGAGCGCTTAACCAGCGGATTTCAAGAAAGCGCCGCGCCTGTTCCAGGACCGCTTCACTACCGCCAACAATATGCAGCGCCAGATCGATAATCGGCGTACGCAACAGCGCAATTAACGCCCCAGCCCCCAACGCCAACAGCAACGGTTGCACCAGCGCACGGGCTAATGCCTGAGGATTTTTGGCACCATAAGCCTGCGCAGTCAGCCCGGTGGTGCTCATGCGTAAAAACAGCAACAGCATAAAGAGAAAGCTGGTCGCCGTTGCACCAACCGCCACGCCGCCCAAATAAACCGGGCTATCAAGATGACCAATTACCGCCGTATCGACCAGTCCCAGCAACGGAACGGTGATATTGGAGAAAATCATGGGTAAGGCGAGATGCCAGAGTGCTTTATCAGATGAAGTGAGGAATGCCATGCAGACAAGCCTGATGAAGAGAGATGAAAAACAAACCGCGACGCCAGGCGGCATCGCGGTCTCAGAGATATGTTACAGCCAGTCGCCGTTGCGAATAACGCCAACCGCCAGCCCTTCAATGGTGAAGCTCTGCTGACGAAGGTCAACGACAATTGGTTTAAACTCGCTATTTTCTGGCAACAGTTCGACTTTATTGCCCTGTTTTTTCAGGCGCTTAACGGTAACTTCGTCATCAATACGTGCGACAACGACCTGACCGTTACGTACATCCTGAGTTTTATGCACTGCCAGCAAGTCGCCATCCATAATGCCGATATCTTTCATCGACATCCCGCTGACGCGCAGCAGGAAATCAGCATTCGGCTTGAACAAGGAAGGATCGACCTGATAATGACCTTCAATATGCTGTTGCGCCAGAAGCGGTTCACCGGCAGCCACACGACCTACCAGTGGCAACCCTTCTTCCTCTTCCTGCAACAGACGAATCCCGCGTGATGCGCCGGAAACAATTTCAATTACGCCTTTGCGTGCCAGCGCCTTCAGATGTTCTTCAGCCGCGTTTGGGGAACGGAACCCCAAACGCTGCGCGATTTCCGCACGCGTCGGCGGCATACCTGTCTGGCTGATGTGATCACGGATGAGATCAAACACCTCTTGTTGCCTGGCCGTTAACGCTTTCATTCCGCCCCCTGGGTGTATATACAGTTATGCTGTGAGTATATACAGCAAAAGGCGATTTTGGAACCATAAACTGCACAATAAACCAGAGATTTATCGAAATCTGGAAGGGTTATCCAAAATGCGACCATAACAGGATGCACCAGGTAATCACGGCGACGATAATCGCAATCAGCACCGCGGCGGATCCCATATCTTTAGCGCGTCCGGAAAGCTCATGGTATTCAGAGCCAATTCGGTCAACCACTGCTTCGATGGCGCTATTGAGGATTTCCACAATCATCACCAGCATCACGGAGCTGATAAGCAGCACGCGGGTAATTGCGTCCACATCCAGCCAGCAGGCGATGACCACCGCCAACAATACCGCTACGCCTTCCTGACGGAATGCCGCTTCGTTGATCCATGCAGCGCGTAAACCTTTCCAGGAATAGCCAGCAGCTTTGATTATTCGGGTGAATCCAGTGGTATTATTGGCCATTGAAAGAACCTTTTTACATTATGAGCGTCAATATCAGTGTACCGTTAAATCCGATGATTCGGGTTTGCGTAACGCCGCGCGAAACATGAGCGGATACCACAGAATTTCCCATGACTTTCTGCTATCCTTGCCGCGCATTTGCATTATTAACCAGAGGCTTTACATCGTTTATGTCCGGCTGGCCACGAATTTACTACAAATTACTGAATTTACCATTAAGCATCCTGGTAAAAAGCAAGTCTATTCCGGCAGATCCTGCCCCGGAACTGGGGCTGGATACCTCTCGTCCAATTATGTACGTTTTACCGTACAACTCGAAAGCAGACTTGCTGACGTTGCGCGCCCAGTGTCTGGCACATGACCTGCCTGACCCGTTAGAGCCGCTGGAAATCGACGGCACGCTACTGCCGCGCTATGTGTTCATTCACGGCGGGCCGCGTGTATTCACCTATTACACGCCGAAAGAAGAGTCTATTAAGCTGTTCCACGACTATCTCGATTTGCACCGTAGCAACCCAAATCTGGATGTGCAGATGGTGCCAGTATCGGTGATGTTTGGTCGCGCGCCAGGGCGTGAAAAAGGCGAAGTGAACCCGCCGCTGCGTATGCTTAACGGCGTACAGAAATTTTTCGCTGTACTGTGGCTCGGTCGCGACAGTTTTGTGCGTTTCTCGCCGTCAGTTTCGCTGCGCCGTATGGCGGATGAACACGGCACGGATAAAACTATCGCGCAGAAACTGGCGCGCGTGGCGCGTATGCACTTTGCCCGTCAACGTCTGGCTGCCGTGGGTCCACGTCTGCCTGCTCGTCAGGATCTGTTTAATAAGCTGCTCGCCTCCCGCGCCATTGCCAAAGCGGTAGAAGATGAAGCGCGCAGCAAAAAAATCTCCCATGAAAAAGCGCAGCAGAACGCGATTGCGCTGATGGAAGAGATTGCGGCGAATTTCTCTTACGAGATGATCCGCCTGACTGACCGTATTCTGGGCTTCACCTGGAACCGCCTTTACCAGGGCATCAACGTCCATAACGCCGAGCGCGTTCGCCAGCTGGCCCACGACGGTCATGAGCTGGTATATGTGCCTTGCCACCGCAGCCACATGGACTACCTGCTGCTTTCTTACGTGCTGTATCACCAGGGGCTGGTGCCGCCGCATATCGCCGCCGGGATCAACCTGAACTTCTGGCCTGCCGGGCCGATTTTCCGCCGTCTGGGGGCGTTCTTTATTCGCCGTACGTTTAAAGGCAATAAGCTCTATTCCACCGTTTTCCGTGAGTATCTCGGCGAACTGTTCAGCCGTGGTTATTCCGTCGAGTACTTCGTGGAAGGCGGTCGTTCCCGTACGGGGCGTTTGCTGGATCCGAAAACCGGTACGCTGTCGATGACCATTCAGGCGATGCTGCGTGGCGGCACGCGTCCGATTACGCTGATTCCGATCTATATCGGTTATGAGCACGTCATGGAAGTGGGTACTTACGCCAAAGAACTGCGCGGTGCGACGAAAGAGAAAGAGAGCCTGCCGCAGATGCTGCGCGGTTTAAGCAAGCTGCGTAATCTCGGTCAGGGTTACGTCAACTTCGGTGAACCAATGCCGTTGATGACCTACCTTAACCAGCACGTACCAGACTGGCGTGAATCTATCGATCCCATCGAAGCGGTGCGTCCGGCCTGGTTAACGCCGACGGTCAATAATATTGCTGCCGATCTAATGGTACGCATTAACAACGCAGGCGCGGCAAACGCCATGAACCTGTGCTGTACTGCGCTACTGGCGTCACGTCAGCGCTCACTCACCCGCGAGCAGTTAACCGAGCAACTCAACTGCTACCTGGATCTGATGCGCAACGTACCTTACTCCACGGACTCTACCGTTCCTTCAGCCAGCGCCAGCGAGCTTATCGATCACGCGCTGCAAATGAACAAGTTTGAAGTCGAGAAAGACACTATCGGCGACATCATCATTCTACCGCGCGAGCAAGCGGTGCTGATGACCTACTATCGCAACAACATTGCGCATATGTTGGTGCTGCCTTCGCTGATGGCGGCAATTGTCACCCAGCATCGCCACATCTCCCGCGACGTATTGATGGAGCACGTCAATGTGCTTTACCCAATGCTGAAAGCGGAGCTGTTCCTGCGCTGGGATCGCGACGAGTTGCCGGACGTTATTGATGCGCTGGCAAATGAGATGCAACGTCAGGGGCTGATTACCCTGCAAGATGATGAGTTGCATATCAACCCGGCGCATTCTCGCACGCTACAGCTGCTCGCCGCAGGCGCGCGCGAAACGCTGCAACGTTATGCCATCACCTTCTGGCTGTTGAGCGCCAACCCGTCGATCAACCGCGGTACGCTGGAGAAAGAGAGCCGCACCGTCGCGCAACGTCTCTCCGTGCTGCACGGCATCAACGCGCCGGAGTTCTTCGACAAAGCGGTGTTCAGTTCTCTGGTGCTGACGCTGCGTGATGAAGGGTATATCAGCGATAGCGGCGATGCCGAACCGGCAGAAACGATGAAGGTTTATCAGTTGCTGGCGGAGTTGATTACATCAGACGTGCGTTTGACGATTGAGAGTGCGACGCAGGGCGAAGGGTAATCAGAGAGAATTGCCGGATGCGGCGCAAACGCCTTATCAGGCTTACCATAATCTGCAAATTCAATAAATTGCGATCTGTTGTGTAGGCCTGAGAAGCGCAACGCATCAGGCAGCCCAGAAGAAAGCCGGATGATCATCCGGCTTTTTTACATCATCAGAAATGCCAGTAACTCATTGCCAGCCCTAAAAACAGTACCAGACCAACATAGTTATTATTCATAAATGCTTTAAAGCAGGCTTCACGCTCGCGGTTGGCAATCAGTTTTTGTTGATAAACAAACAGCGCGCCAGCCACCAGAATTGACCAGTAATATCCCCAGCCTAAGCCATTTAACTCACCGATGATCGCCATCAGTGCCAGTACGCCAATCTGCAAAATACCAATAATCAATTTATCGTATTGGCCGAACAGGATTGCGGTGGATTTAATGCCAATCTTCACATCATCATCACGGTCAACCATCGCATACTGCGTGTCGTAAGCCACCGCCCAGAGAATATTGGCGAGGAACATTAACCAGCAACTCAATGGCACCGACTCACTCACAGCAGCAAAAGCCATTGGAATCGACCAGCCAAACGCCGCGCCCAGCACCACTTGCGGTAGATGGGTATACCGCTTCATAAACGGGTACACCCACGCCAGCGCTAGCGCGGCAATCGACAACAGAATGGTCATCGTATTCAGCGTCAGCACCAGTAAAAACGAAATCAGTACCAGCACTACAAACAGCGCGCGCGCCTCTTTCTCTGTTACCGCGCCGCTGGGAAGTGGTCGGTTCGCCGTGCGCTTAACATGACCATCAAACTTGCGGTCAGCATAATCATTCACCACACATCCGGCAGCGCGCATCAGCCAGACACCCGCGACAAACACCGCCAGGATCCAGAGCTGGGGAACGCCCGGTGTCGCCACCCACAACGCCCATAATGTTGGCCAGAGCAGCAGTAACGCGCCAATTGGCTTATCCGTACGCATTAAGCGATGAAACGCCAGCAGCTTATTCTGCGTCAGACTCCACTCCATATTTTTTTCCTCTTAGTACAACGGTGACGCCGGTAAAAACAGTTCTGTTAGCAACAGCGGTTTACCGCTTAATCGCAGGCGGGAACGTCGCCCCCACAGTCCGGCATCACGGCCTATCTCAATAAAGTCCCGGGTTAATGTCGATGATGTGAACAGATAGCGTCCTAACGGCGTTTTACCCAATTTTTGTAACGCCAGCTCCGGCCCGCTTAACGTTGACACAGGAACGACGGTACGACCGGCAAGCCACGGTTCACCATCGGCACATAACAAAATTTCACGTAACCAGTAACGAGACTCTTTCGGCAGCAGCGGCAGTTCTTCGGGGATTTCATTCTGCTCGACAAACCCTTCGCGGATCATCGTCACGCTCACCGTTTTTCCCTGCTGTTCAAAACGTTTTGTCATGGAATCTTCCAGCAACAGCCAGTCGAGCAGTTGCGGATCCAGGGCAGGGATCTCTGTAAAATAGCGCAGCGCACGCAGTTGCGTTAACGCGGGGTGTGACATGCCGAACTCTCCGTTACATAACGTAAAGGCATTGTATCGCAGAAAAGTGTTTACGGGAGATGTAAAGCAAATTAAGTGATCTAATGCGCAACAAAAACGCAACAATCGCATGAAGTGGTAAAACGCTGTTGAACCTTACGCTTTGCCGATGCCCGTGCTGGCGAGGGCAACCATAGGGGCATCACCGCCCAGGATGCCAGGAACGGTGATGTTTTCCTTTACTTAAATACCTTTATTCTTTATACGATTAGCTCGCCAACTCTCAGTAAAAATGGGGAAAAGTGCATGTTTATCCTGAGATTTGGAGCCGAAAAGTGTTTCCGGAGTAAGATTAACAGGCAATATCTCATGTCTGGATTTGTAGATATACGTGGAATTCCAATTGGTATCTTTTGTAGGATTCAACATATCATGTAAGCGCTGGGAGCTTACCACCATAACTGGCCCATCATCGACAGAGGAGAACAAGATAAAGATATTATCGTTTCGTGTTAATTCATTCGTGTTAAAGGTTCTTAAATTATCTTCAATTTCTATAAATAAAGGTGAAACATCATCACTACGAATCCACTCTTTATAAAGATGCCAGGCATTTTCTTTGATCGTATCATTCGTTGATCGTAGAGCCTGATCGATAAGTTGGATAAAAAAATTGTTATTTCGATCAATCAGCCATTTATTCATATTAAATCTGTTAATAAAATCGATCATCTGTTGGGTATCGAAATTCACCTTACTGAATCGATTTTGACGCATAAAATTATCGAACTTGTTATCTTCATCAGGATGGATATAACTACGTATAATGGGATCTTTTATATAAGGACCATGGCTAAATATTTTCTTCATATTCTCAATAAAGTTTTTATTAACAATATTAAGAATTTTTAATTGCATCACCAGTTTTACTGCCAGAACGGATTTCAATATCGCTGGATCATCTGGCAACGAATCAATCATTTTTATAATGTTATTGATATAACCATCGAGATATTCATTTCCAAATATATCTGAGTAATCAATAGATAATACCATTAGTTGTGTAACGCTGTCTTTAAAATTCCCTGTCGATATTCGCACATGATCAAACATAACAGCTGTTAAATTCGATTTAATAAATGATATTTCTTTGTCAGTAAGAAATTCTGCTCTGGTGAAGTGCGAAGCATAAAGATAACAATGATCGAAGTTTGAATTTCTAATCTGACATTCCCAAAAATTACTATGAGTAAGTTGACTCTGCGAGAAGTCAACTGTATCAAGAATATTTTTGCTAAAATCGACATAATCACCACTCGCTTTGATAAAAATTACATTGTGTAAACGTCGACATTTAAATATGACATTATCAACTATTGCAGTAGTAAAATTGCAATCCCCAATTTCTTTACATTCGAATGTTACATGTTGTAGATTTGATGATATGAAAGACACCTTCGAAATAACGTCACCTTTAAAATGACAACTTGTTAAATCCAATTCAGACAGGTCGATATACCCCTGCGCATCTTTAGCCATCATAAAATCACAAGCGCATTCTATTTTTTCATTTCTATAAAATTTTACGCTTACAATATCACCACTGATTGAGACTTCACGAAACATATTTATTGAATGATTTTTTTCGTTCCGTTGTTTTATATTTAAAAAAATATTGCTGATATAAATAAAGTTTTCTCGATTTAACCCTGGCACCCCATTAAAATTACGTAGTAAATCAAAATCTACTATATTATTTCCTTGCACCACACCATGTTTTATCAAAGAGTTATTGCCGTCAAACTTTGAGATATGACCTAACATAAAACCTCTGCATTACAGAAATGAAATAACTGGAAAAAGTAGCCTGAGCGTCCAGACACTACCGGCGAAAGGAAAAGAATCTCTGATAATGCATTGAGATAATGGATATTCTTAGTGAAGAAGAAGTGAAGTACTATAAAAAATCGCTCATATCCCTGGAATGAAGCATAAAAAAAGGTGCGCCAGGAGACGCACCAGTTGTTGCAAAATCAGCACTGTGGGGCGTAATTACCCCTTGCCTTTTACACTGCTGATAAAGGTGGAACGGGCAGATGTCGATCCCAGGCGTTCAGCTTCATCAAGCAGTTTTAACGCCTTATCAACATCACCTTTCGCGACAGCGTTTTTGATCGCGGTATTAAAATAACTTTCCGTGTCGTTGAGCATCGGCTCGCTTTTCTTCACCGGTGCCGGAGCGGGTGCAGCCACAGCTGGTGCCGCAGTGTTGCCTACCGTAACCGGAGCTGGAGCGGAAGAACCAAATAAAGGCCCGACCAACACGCTGGAGCTGGAGTTCGTTTTCACTTTCAGTTTCAGTAAGCCATCGCTGGTATGACGAGCAACCGGATCGGGAATATCCGGGATCGAGTTACCGACGCCTTTGGCATAGGCTTTAGCCGGGTCGAGCAGTTGGGTCGTCTGCTGGAGATCTTTTTCCGTGGTAAAGACCAGAACATAAAGTTTTTGCTGCCCCAACGCCGGTGTCAGGCGCATAACGCCTTCCAGACGATCTGCACTCATCACGCCTGGTTCCTGGTAGGTGAAATAACTGCTGGGGAAGAAGGCTGATGGGGTCATGTTCTGATCAAGAATCAGCACGTTCGGCGCAAATACGCTAGTTTGTTTGTTCACTTCGCTGGTCAGCGTCAGGGTCAGTTCGCCAATGTTTGCCGGGACGCTGTACGCAGCAACCGGACCACTGATGCCGGGAACGTTCAGTTGTTGGCCGCCGGTCGCCAGTTGGGTGGTCTGGGTTTTAGATTGATCGACCGGTGTCCAGGTGAGTTGTTGCAGCGCGGCAGATGGAATGGCTGGCGCGTCGCTGGTGTTTTGCGGTACGTAGTTAACATCGGCAAGGCTGATTCCAGGCGCGCTTGCCAGCAACCCTGCTGATAAACAGAGGGCGATGAGACTTTTATTCATTTTCATTGTTTTCACCTCAAAATCTGGAGCTCAGCGGTAGCCAGGCAATAGCGCGCTAAACCCGATAATCAGAGGGGCTTGCGCCCCTTTCAGATAATGACAACCTGTTTTTATGCCGGATGCGGCGTAAACGCCTTATCCGGCCTACATTTGACAGCCGTTGTAGGCCTGATAAGACGCGCAAGCGTCGCATCAGGCGTTGGATGCCGGATGCGGCGCAAGCACCTTATCCGGCCCAGGTTTTGCTATTACCACCAGATTTCCATCTGGGCACCGAAGGTCCACTCGTCGCTGTCGCCACGACCGAAGCTGCCGCCGTTGAAATCAGCAGGAACGGCTTTGCCGAAGTTAGTGTTGGTATTGGCGTTACCGGTGTAGTCGTAACCCCATTTCTCATCCCACTTGGCGTAGGTTGCGAAGACACGAATAGCCGGGCGTGACCAGATGCTGTCGCCAGCCTGCCATTGTTGTGCGAGGGTAATTTTGTACTGATTGTTCTTGTCGCCGGTGCGCTGGGATTCGACGTTGTCGTAGCCGATTTCCATCACGGTGCTCATGATTGGCGTCCACTTGTACATCGGGCGAATACCGACGGTCCACCACTTGGTGCCGTTGTCGTTATCCCAGTTGATATCCTGGTACATACCCACGTACATCATGTCCCAGTCGTCGCCCATGGAGATCGCACCGTGGTCGAGGATACGCAGCATGTGACCGTTGTTGTTGATATTGTAGGCAAATTTTTCGTTATCAAATGCAACGCCAGAACCCTGCGACAGACCTTTACCCTGCGAGGTCATCGAGTCAGTAGCGTACTGAACAACAAACTTGTTAAAGCCCTTCAGGACACTCTGAGTATGTTCAGCAGTGAATAACCAGCCGTCTTTCGATGCGCCATCAACCAGACGATAGTTATCACGCAGGTTGGCACGACCGTAGTCGACACCCAGTTCTAATGTGCCGCCCGGGTTGACTTCCATCTGCGCTAAACGCACATCGAAAACGTCGTTCGCGGTTTCGTTGGTATAGTCATAAATATTGTTACTGGCGAAAGAGGAAGAACCACCTGCTTCAGAGGAGCGGGTTGCTGCCAGAGAGAGTTTACCGAAGCCAACATCGATGTTTTCCAGACCGGCACCAGGACCAGAAATATCCCAGTAGTAGAAGTCGATCATATGAACGTCATGACGTTGGTAGAAGCGCTTACCTGCCCAGATGGTGGAGCCTGGCAGCCATTCGATCAGGTTTTTACCCTGCACGTTTGCTTCACGGAAGGCCGGGTCGGTAGCTTCCCAGTCATTCTGTTGCGCGACGGAATAGGCCACGTTAGTGTCGAAATAGAAGCTCTTATCGCCCTCTTTCCACACTTCCTGACCCAATTTTAATTCAGCATAAGTTTCACATTCGTTGCCAAGACGGTATTTACTTTGAGCACCGCTAGTCTGGAAACACTGTTGTTCACCGCCGCTACCTGTCCAGCCAATACCGGAACGTGCATAGCCGTGGAAATCAACAGCCATTGCCTGAGCAGACATTACGCCCGCTGCGACGGCAACCGCCAGAGGAAGTTTGCGCAGAGTAATCATCATTCTATCTCCTGAGTCATTGCTTTTCTTTTTTCACATCACCTGTGACAGGCTTTGTGTGTTTTGTGGGGTGCTTAAACGCCCGGCTCCTTATGCAGTCGACGACATGCAGTGCCATCCTCACGGAACAGATGGCAACGCTCTGGCGGCAGGCCGATAGCGAATGTGGCACCTTCTTCTACCAACACCACGTCGTTCTGGCGGTACACCAGGTTTTGACGAATGGAAGGGATCTGGATATGGATTTGGGTTTCGTTGCCGAGTTGCTCGACGACCTGAACTTCACCCTCAAGGATGACGTCAGCGATATCACTCGGCAGTAGATGTTCCGGGCGAATACCCAGCGACATATTGGCTCCAACCTGGACATCACGGCTTTCAACAGGTAGCCAGACTTGCTGACGATTTGGCATCGGCAGCTCCACCTGCACTTGATCGATTGCGGTGGCGGTCACTTTTACCGGCAGGAAGTTCATCTTTGGCGAACCGATAAATCCGGCGACAAAACGGTCTGCCGGATAGTGGTACAGCTCCAGCGGTTTCCCTACCTGCGCCACGCGACCGGCGTCCAGTACCACGATTTTGTCGGCCAGCGTCATCGCTTCGACCTGATCGTGGGTGACGTAAATCATTGTGCGGCCCAGGCGTTTATGCAGACGGGAGATTTCGATACGCATTTGCACACGCAGTGCAGCATCGAGGTTGGAGAGCGGTTCATCGAGCAAAAATACGCTTGGCTCGGCCACCAGCGTACGGCCAATCGCCACGCGCTGACGCTGACCACCGGAGAGCGCTTTCGGTTTGCGATCCAGCAAATGCGCCAGTTGTAGCACTTCCGCCACCTGGTTGACGCGTTGGTTAATCACCTCTTTTTTTGCGCCTGCCAGTTTCAGGCCAAATGACATGTTTTCTGCTACTGACAGGTGGGGATAGAGCGCGTAAGACTGAAACACCATACCAACGCCGCGTTCTGCTGGCGGAGTGTCATTCATCCGTTTCTCACCGATGAACAGGTCGCCGCTGGTGATCGTCTCAAGCCCGGCAATCATGCGCAGTAAAGTCGATTTACCGCAGCCAGACGGTCCGACAAACACCACGAATTCACCTTCATGGATATCGAGATTGATATCTTTCGATACCACGACCTCGCCCCAGGCTTTCGTTACATTTTGCAGCTGTACGCTCGCCATGCCCTTCTCCCTTTGTAACAACCTGTCATCGACAGCAACATTCATGATGGGCTGACTATGCGTCATCAGGAGATGGCTTAAATCCTCCACCCCCTGGCTTTTTTATGGGGGAGGAGGCGGGAGGATGAGAACGCGGCTTCTGTGAACTAAACCGAGGTCATGTAAGGAATTTCGTGATGTTGCTTGCAAAAATCGTGGCGATTTTATGTGCGCATCTCCACATTACTGCCAATTCTGTAACAGAGATCACACAAAGCAACGGTGGGGCGTAGGGGCAAGGAGGATGGAAAGAGGTTGCCGTATAAAGAAACTAGAGTCCGTTTAGGTGTTTTCACGAGCACTTCACCAACAAGGACCATAGATTATGAAAATAAAAACAGGTGCACGCATCCTCGCATTATCCGCATTAACGACGATGATGTTTTCCGCCTCGGCTCTCGCCAAAATCGAAGAAGGTAAACTGGTAATCTGGATTAACGGCGATAAAGGCTATAACGGTCTCGCTGAAGTCGGTAAGAAATTCGAGAAAGATACCGGAATTAAAGTCACCGTTGAGCATCCGGATAAACTGGAAGAGAAATTCCCTCAGGTTGCGGCAACTGGCGATGGCCCTGACATTATCTTCTGGGCGCACGACCGTTTTGGTGGCTACGCTCAATCTGGCCTGTTGGCTGAAATCACCCCGGACAAAGCGTTCCAGGACAAGCTGTATCCGTTTACCTGGGATGCCGTACGTTACAACGGCAAGCTGATTGCTTACCCGATCGCTGTTGAAGCGTTATCGCTGATTTATAACAAAGATCTGCTGCCGAACCCGCCAAAAACCTGGGAAGAGATCCCGGCGCTGGATAAAGAACTGAAAGCGAAAGGTAAGAGCGCGCTGATGTTCAACCTGCAAGAACCGTACTTCACCTGGCCGCTGATTGCTGCTGACGGGGGTTATGCGTTCAAGTATGAAAACGGCAAGTACGACATTAAAGACGTGGGCGTGGATAACGCTGGCGCGAAAGCGGGTCTGACCTTCCTGGTTGACCTGATTAAAAACAAACACATGAATGCAGACACCGATTACTCCATCGCAGAAGCTGCCTTTAATAAAGGCGAAACAGCGATGACCATCAACGGCCCGTGGGCATGGTCCAACATCGACACCAGCAAAGTGAATTATGGTGTAACGGTACTGCCGACCTTCAAAGGTCAACCATCTAAACCGTTCGTTGGCGTGCTGAGCGCCGGTATTAACGCCGCCAGTCCGAACAAAGAGCTGGCGAAAGAGTTCCTCGAAAACTATCTGCTGACTGACGAAGGTCTGGAAGCGGTTAATAAAGACAAACCGCTGGGTGCCGTAGCGCTGAAGTCTTACGAGGAAGAGTTGGCGAAAGATCCACGTATTGCCGCCACCATGGAAAACGCCCAGAAAGGTGAAATCATGCCGAACATCCCGCAGATGTCCGCTTTCTGGTATGCCGTGCGTACTGCGGTGATCAACGCCGCCAGCGGTCGTCAGACTGTCGATGAAGCCCTGAAAGACGCGCAGACTCGTATCACCAAGTAATGCTGTGAAATGCCGGATGCGGCGTGAACGCCTTGTCCGGCCTACAAAACCGAAACGTATGTAGGCCTGATAAGACGCGTCAGCGTCGCATCAGGCAGTTGTTGTCGGATAAGGCGTGAAAGCCTTATCCGTCCTGGAATGAGGAAGAACCCCATGGATGTCATTAAAAAGAAACATTGGTGGCAAAGCGACGCGCTGAAATGGTCAGTGTTAGGTCTGCTCGGCCTGCTGGTGGGTTACCTTGTTGTTTTAATGTACGCACAAGGGGAATACCTGTTCGCCATTACCACGCTGATATTGAGTTCAGCGGGGCTGTATATTTTCGCCAATCGTAAAGCCTACGCCTGGCGCTATGTTTACCCGGGAATGGCTGGAATGGGATTATTCGTCCTCTTCCCTCTGGTCTGCACCATCGCCATTGCCTTCACCAACTACAGCAGCACTAACCAGCTGACTTTTGAACGTGCGCAGGAAGTGTTGCTAGATCGCTCCTGGCAAGCAGGCAAAACCTATAATTTTGGTCTTTACCCGGCGGGCGATGAGTGGCAACTAGCCCTCAGCGACGGCGAAACCGGCAAAAATTACCTCTCCGACGCTTTTAAATTTGGCGGCGAGCAAAAACTGCAACTGAAAGAAACGACCACCCAGCCCGAAGGCGAACGCGCGAATCTACGCGTGATTACCCAGAATCGTCAGGCGCTGAGTGACATTACCGCCATTCTGCCGGATGGCAACAAAGTGATGATGAGCTCCCTGCGCCAGTTTTCTGGCACGCAGCCGCTCTACACACTCGACGGTGACGGCACGTTGACGAATAATCAGAGCGGCGTGAAATATCGTCCGAATAACCAAATTGGCTTTTACCAGTCCATTACCGCCGACGGCAACTGGGGTGATGAAAAGCTAAGCCCCGGTTACACCGTGACCACCGGCTGGAAAAACTTTACTCGCGTCTTCACCGACGAAGGCATTCAGAAACCGTTCCTCGCCATTTTCGTCTGGACCGTGGTGTTCTCGCTGATCACTGTCTTTTTAACGGTGGCAGTCGGCATGGTTCTGGCGTGTCTGGTGCAGTGGGAAGCGTTGCGCGGCAAAGCGGTCTATCGCGTCCTGCTGATTCTGCCCTACGCGGTGCCATCGTTCATTTCAATCTTGATTTTCAAAGGGTTGTTTAACCAGAGCTTCGGTGAGATCAACATGATGTTGAGCGCGCTGTTTGGCGTGAAGCCCGCCTGGTTCAGCGATCCGACCACCGCCCGAACGATGTTGATTATCGTCAATACCTGGCTGGGCTATCCGTACATGATGATCCTCTGCATGGGCTTGCTGAAAGCGATTCCGGACGATTTGTATGAAGCCTCAGCAATGGATGGTGCAGGTCCGTTCCAGAACTTCTTTAAGATTACGCTGCCGCTGCTGATTAAACCGCTGACGCCGCTGATGATCGCCAGCTTCGCCTTTAACTTTAACAACTTCGTGCTGATTCAACTGTTAACCAACGGCGGCCCGGATCGTCTTGGCACGACCACGCCAGCCGGTTATACCGACCTGCTTGTTAACTACACCTACCGCATCGCTTTTGAAGGCGGCGGGGGTCAGGACTTCGGTCTGGCAGCAGCAATTGCCACGCTGATCTTCCTGCTGGTGGGTGCGCTGGCGATAGTGAACCTGAAAGCCACGCGAATGAAGTTTGATTAAGGGAGATAACAAAAATGGCAATGGTCCAACCGAAATCGCAAAAAGCACGTTTGTTTATTACTCACCTGCTACTGCTACTTTTTATCGCGGCGATTATGTTCCCGCTGCTGATGGTCGTCGCTATCTCGCTGCGTCAGGGAAACTTCGCGACCGGTAGCCTGATCCCGGAGCAAATCTCCTGGGATCACTGGAAACTGGCGTTAGGTTTTAGTGTGGAACAGGCTGATGGTCGCATTACGCCACCGCCATTCCCGGTACTGCTGTGGCTGTGGAACTCGGTAAAGGTCGCCGGGATTTCCGCGATTGGCATTGTGGCGCTCTCCACCACCTGCGCCTACGCTTTCGCCCGTATGCGCTTTCCAGGCAAAGCGACGCTGCTGAAAGGAATGCTGATTTTCCAGATGTTCCCGGCAGTACTTTCACTGGTCGCGTTGTATGCGTTGTTTGATCGTCTGGGTGAGTACATTCCATTCATTGGCCTGAATACTCACGGCGGCGTAATTTTCGCGTATCTGGGTGGGATTGCGCTGCACGTCTGGACCATCAAAGGCTATTTCGAAACCATCGACAGTTCGCTGGAAGAAGCGGCGGCGCTGGATGGTGCGACACCGTGGCAGGCCTTCCGCCTTGTCCTGTTGCCGCTGTCAGTACCGATTCTGGCGGTGGTATTCATCCTGTCGTTTATCGCTGCCATTACTGAAGTTCCGGTCGCGTCGCTGTTACTGCGTGACGTAAACAGCTACACCCTGGCCGTGGGGATGCAGCAATACCTCAATCCGCAAAACTACCTGTGGGGTGACTTTGCCGCCGCTGCCGTGATGTCTGCATTACCGATCACCATCGTCTTCTTGCTGGCTCAACGCTGGCTGGTCAACGGCCTGACGGCAGGTGGTGTGAAAGGTTAAAGATGTTGTTCTGCCAATGTTATGCCGCTGCACCCTCAACTTACGTTATCCCAACTTGTGACTGTTATTCGGCGCTCCACGGAGCGCCTTTTTTTCTTTCGTCTGCAATCTGAATCGTTCGCCGGTTAATATTTCCATCATAGAACTTATTATTTTTACGTTATTTGTTTTCCCTCTTACGATAATTCTCTTTCGTGCTCTGAGTCACGGCAATAGTATTGTTTTTATCAATTTTGGATAATTATCACAATTAAGATCACAGAAAAGACATTACGTAAACGCATTGTAAAAAATGATAATTGCCTTAACTGCCTGACAATTCCAACATCAATGCACTGATAAAAGATCAGAATGGTCTAAGGCAGGTCTGAATGAATACCCAGTATAATTCCAGTTATATATTTTCGATTACCTTAGTCGCTACATTAGGTGGTTTATTATTTGGCTACGACACCGCCGTTATTTCCGGTACTGTTGAGTCACTCAATACCGTCTTTGTTGCTCCACAAAACTTAAGTGAATCCGCTGCCAACTCCCTGTTAGGGTTTTGCGTGGCCAGCGCTCTGATTGGTTGCATCATCGGCGGTGCCCTCGGTGGTTATTGCAGTAACCGCTTCGGTCGTCGTGATTCACTTAAGATTGCTGCTGTCCTGTTTTTTATTTCTGGTGTAGGTTCTGCCTGGCCAGAACTTGGTTTTACCTCTATAAACCCGGACAACACAGTGCCTGTTTATCTGGCAGGTTATGTCCCGGAATTTGTTATTTATCGTATTATTGGCGGTATTGGCGTTGGTTTAGCCTCAATGCTTTCACCAATGTATATTGCGGAACTGGCTCCTGCTCATATTCGCGGGAAACTGGTTTCATTTAACCAGTTTGCGATTATTTTCGGGCAACTTTTAGTTTACTGTGTGAACTATTTTATTGCCCGTTCCGGCGACGCCTCCTGGCTGAATACTGACGGCTGGCGTTATATGTTTGCCTCGGAATGTATCCCTGCACTGCTGTTCTTAATGCTGCTGTATACCGTGCCAGAAAGTCCTCGCTGGCTGATGTCACGCGGCAAGCAAGAACAGGCGGAAGGTATCCTGCGCAAAATTATGGGCAACACGCTTGCAACTCAGGCAGTACAGGAAATTAAACACTCTCTGGATCATGGCCGCAAAACCGGTGGTCGTCTGCTGATGTTTGGCGTAGGCGTGATTGTAATCGGCGTTATGCTCTCCATCTTCCAGCAATTTGTCGGCATCAATGTGGTGTTGTACTACGCGCCGGAAGTGTTCAAAACGCTGGGGGCCAGCACGGATATCGCGCTTTTGCAGACCATTATTGTCGGAGTTATCAACCTCACCTTCACCGTTCTGGCAATTATGACGGTGGATAAATTTGGTCGTAAGCCACTGCAAATTATCGGCGCGCTCGGAATGGCAATCGGTATGTTTAGCCTCGGTACCGCGTTTTACACTCAGGCACCGGGTATTGTGGCGCTACTGTCGATGCTGTTCTATGTTGCCGCCTTTGCCATGTCCTGGGGTCCGGTATGCTGGGTTCTGCTGTCGGAAATCTTCCCGAATGCCATTCGTGGTAAAGCGCTGGCAATCGCGGTGGCGGCCCAGTGGCTGGCGAACTACTTCGTCTCCTGGACCTTCCCGATGATGGACAAAAACTCCTGGCTGGTGGCCCATTTCCACAACGGTTTCTCCTACTGGATTTACGGGTGTATGGGCGTTCTGGCAGCACTATTTATGTGGAAATTTGTCCCGGAAACCAAAGGTAAAACCCTTGAGGAGCTGGAAGCCCTCTGGGAACCGGAAACGAAGAAAACACAACAAACTGCTACGCTGTAATCTTCCTGTCCAGCACGCCACGCCAGTTCGGCGTGCTGTCTTTTTACTCCCGCTTCAGCCGTTTCGAATTACACAGCCACAGGGTGATCACCAGTAACAGGATCGCAGCCGAGTAGATCAACACATCCAGTGGCGATTTATGATCGACGATGATCAAGCGCACAATGGCGGTGATCCCAATATAGACAAAGTAACGTAGCGGGAAGTGAAAACCGGACTGAAAGTACTTCACAATCAGCGCGATAAATTCGAAATAGAGAAAGTAAACCACCAGTCCTTCTACCAGCTCATATTTGCTGGTTTGTTCTGGCGCGAACAGCACATCAGCCAGATGCACCGTTTCTTTGCCGAGGAAGACAACCAAAATCAGGCCGAGGCACAACAGGCCAAGATTGAGTACGGTCTGCAAAATGGTGGAGATAAACTCCACGCGCGGACGAGAGAGTGACGTCATAGCAGTACCTCCTTCACAGTGGCGAGCTTCCTGTATAACGCAAAAATGTGACGGAGATCTATATTTTTTGTGTATGTTTTGTTCAACCTGGATTTGGAGCGCGCCTCCACCAAAGCCGGATATACCTACCCGTAGGCCGGATAAGCCGCGCCTGGCGGCGCATCCGGCAAGACAAACCGCACCAAAGCCGGTAATTCAAAAATCACCCATTCAGGTGATTCCCAGCCACCAGCAATGCGCGAAAAATCGACAATGTTCCTCTGGAACAAATGAAACGTAACCTGATAAAGGTGGTAAAAATGAAGCCTTATTTTGCTGCTTTGATGTTATCAGTCTCTGTTCTTCCTGCTTATGCTGGTCCGCTCGGTACTGCTGATAAAGCCGACCTACCGCAAAGCAATGTCTCCAGCCCAATGATGGCCCAGTCGCTCAGGCAACCAGACCTGCAACCGATATCGACGGACAGGAAGACAGAATGTTTTCGCCTTTACACACCAGATCGCAAACCGGGGGTGAACTGCGTTCCTGATGGCTCAACAGGCCATTAAGAATGAGGGTGCCAGTGATTGCGAAAACTGGCACCTTTCCCATGACTTAGCGGAAATTGACGCTACGGTCGCTGGTCATGTCATACAACTGGAACTTACGCCCAAGTTGCTGACCACCGTCACGCGTCAGCGGCGTCCAGCCAATCGCCGCACGGCTGCGTGTCGGGCCAGACGAGAAGAGATCCAACGGTACCGAGACATACACGCCCTTGGTGAAGTCCCCTTCGCCGTACTCCTCTTTCGAAACGTTGGTGATCGTGGCATAGCCGCCCACCACCACGCCGCTGTCAAAGCGTTTAGCGATCTCCAGCGTGCCGCCTTTATCCCCTGCCAGATACTGCCCGACGCTGGCTTTAACTAACACATCCTGAGCGAAAGATGGCGTCCAGTAGGCGGTCAGATGTCCGGTTTTCACGCTGTAGTCGGTGAATTTCATCATATCCTTTGCACTACGCCAGTCGCGCTGTTTAACGTAGTTGGCATCCAGACCAAACGCCCAGTTGCTGTCCAGCGGGCGATACAACACTTCTGCCCCCGCACCGCCAAACATGGTTTCGAGATAACCACCGTAGACCTGACCGTAGAAGCCGTTGCCCAGATGCTGGAAGTAGTTGGCTTGCAGGTTATTCACATAGACATCATTCTGCACATACTCGCGCACATGGGTACGCACGCGCGGTAAGTGCGAGTCCTGCGGCGGATTGGTGTAGTTAAACTTGTCGTAGTTGTTGGCAAGATTTGCAAACAGGCTGCCGGTGGTCAGCAGATGGTCCGTCAGCCACAAATCTGCCGTTCCCATCACGCCGAGCTGATACATGTAAAAGTTTTCCGGGCCACCGACCGACTGGTTCAGCACCGGATCGATATGGAAATCAAAGCGTGATTTGTCGATATACCAGCCCTGCTCGGTGGACTGCGGAACCACTGGCTCGACGCGTTTTTGCGCCAGCTTCGTTTCGTGGCCCAACGGCTCTCCGGCGAGATGATTTTTCAGGCTGGCGACATCGGTTTCCGTCGTCACCTGCGGCAGGTTAAGACGATTTTCCGTAATGCGGATCGTTCTGATCCCATCCGGCAGATCGTTCATCACGATCCGATTAGCACGGATGATCCCTTCGCGCGAATCACGATATTTCACCTGCTCGCCGGTAACATACAGCGTATCGCCTTTCGCCTGGATCTGTGGATCGGCAAGTCCGGCATTGTATTTCAACAGCGTTAACTGATTCGCCACCACCGAATGCTGCAAAATGGCATCCTGCGGCTGCGGTTGATATTGCGGGCGGGCGTTATCGTTGTAAGACGGGCGCAGATCGTTAAAGTTGGTGCGTAACGTAACGCCAAACATAAAGGTGTTGCCACGTTCATAGCTAAGGTTAACGTCGGCCCAATCGGTAACGCGATAAATCGCCCCGACGTTAAACTTACTTTTTTGCTCCAGCTTCCCGGCAAAATCCTGCTGATAATTATTACCTTCATACTCCAGTTTCAGGCGCAGCGGTTGCCAGGGCGTCTGGTATTCCACGCCGCCAAACAGTGAGGCCGGGCCGTGGAACATCTGACTGCCGTCGATAGATCCCGCTTGTTTGTAGCTGTTATCGCGATAGCAATATTTATCACTGGCTGAACAGAGCGGATTTTTCACATTACCGCTGGTGCCCAAATATCCCCAGCCCAGGCCGAGCGTAAAATCGAACGGCCCCCAGGCTTTGCTGGCAACAAGATATTCCGCATCAAACAGCCCCGTACCGCCGATATCCCGCGCACCAACCGCCACTTGCGGCAGCCAATAACTCTCTTCCCACAAACGCAGTTTGAGATCGAAGGCTTTATCTTTATACGTTTGATCGCCAGAGAACGCTTCGACGCTGCTGTACTGCCGGGTGCGCACGTCGGTGTAGCGCAGCGTTGTTTCCAGCCACGGGAAGAGTTGCACTGAAGCTGAGTAATAACGGTACTGATCGTTATCGCGATAGTTCAGACTCAACTCCCCTTCCCGTGCCATACGCGCGGTGGGCGTTTGTAATAATCCTACGCCACCGAAATCCGACTGCGACGGACCAATGGGCGCAGGATATGTTTCGCCGTAGCAAGCTGTGCTAATGCCCAGCGCCAGTAAGCTAAGCAGATGTCTTTTTTTCATTATTGAGGTATCCGCTGCGTCAGAGTCTGAAGAATGTCGGCGTTAAGGGCATCAGGCGTCTCACTCCAGACGGAGTCTGCGAGGCCAACATAAATAATGCTGCCGGGCATCGGCTCTACGTGACGCTTATTCCAGTAAGCCACCGGCGCTTTTTGTGTGCGTCCGTCCGGGTAAACCACCCACGCGTAGCTGCGATCCGCACCGCTAAGCAGACTTTGCCCGGAGAGATAGCTCGCCACGTCGCGACCGGGAGTGAATGGCTGATTGCCAGGACGGCTGATAAGCCCGAACAACGTGACCGTGGACGGTGGTGGTCCGACCCACAGCGTGTAGTTGCCCTGCAACGGCGGGTTAGCGCGTTCAGCAACGCGGACGATATCGGGATCAAGATTGATTTTTTGCCTGCCCGTCACCTTCAACGCCTGAATTTGCTGGCGTAAGGCGTTAATCGCAGCGGCATCGTCGGCGCTGGAATCTGCGCCCTGTTCTGCCAGCCGTGTCAGCAACGCCTGCTGCTGACGCAATGCTGCCGCCGTTGCCAGCTCTTCGCTGATCACCGCACCGGGCCACCAGCTGTTTGCCAGCCGCGGTTGGCCTACCAGATCGATTAAATGCTCTGCGCCTGTTAGTGTTTTGGCCTCACTGCTGCCATTGCTGAACACCTTGACGGTTCCTGCCGCGAAGACCGATGACGCTCCCACACTCAAAAGCAACGCGACAAAAGTTTGTTTGATCATTGTTTTGCCGCCTTGATGAGGGTGGTTTTCACCGGGAAATAATCCGCGCCGAGATACTGTTCCGACTGGCGAATTTGCCCTTCGCTGTCGATCCAATAGCGGTTATGCCAGCGCGCCTGGTCGGTGGAGACTTCTTCGTCCAGCACGCGAACCGGGGTTTCATCGCTGCCGACTTTGACGGTATCGGTGCCATCCCATTTGAAGACTGAGCGTGCGGTGGCGTAGCGTACCTGCTGGTATTCGGTCCAGCCCATCGTGCGCGTCCAGGTTGCACCATCAATGATTTGTGCGGGTTTAATCAGCGGGTCGGCGGCAAGGTTATTCACCTCAATCAAGTTGTCGCCGCCAAGCAGAGTCTTCACCAGACGACCATGTTGTGTGACGAGAGTGGCCTGATCCTGAGTGACCCATTTTTGTTGTCCGTCTTCAGCGAAGGCCAGCACCACAAACAACTGCGGCCCGCCATTAAGCTGCATGTACTGGCTGGCGTAGGGCATATTTTGAATATCATCGTCCGTCAGCTGTACACCTGGCGTACCGAACAGACTGTCCCACAGTGAATTGCCCAGCTCTTTAGTCGTGGCTGAACAGGCCTGTAATAGCAGGCAGATAAGAATGAGTGCAGGTCGCTTCACGACTCTTCTCCAGAGGGGCAGAATAACCACACCGGAGTGTGGTTATGGTTAATCCCCTTCATACTTCAAGCTGCAGATGCGATGACTCGAATTATTTTGGGGATACATACTTTATTACTGGGTACTGGTGGTCGTGGTTGTTGTGGTCCCGGTATTAGAACCATCACCGCCACCGGTTGCCGCGAGCGCGACACCCACCGCCGAGCTTACGGTGCTGACGCTGGTCGCGGAGGAACTACCCGCCGAAACCGACGTTGCTGCCGACCCTGCCGCTTCGCCCACCTGTACAGGTGCAGCCCACGCAGAAGTCGCCGCAAGCGCAGATATGGCAAAAATGCCATACAGAACTTTTTTCATAACAATTTCCCTTCATTGAATGAATGGAGATTTACCCAAAAACATTTCGGGCGGGATCGAGTATACACAACTAAAGCATGCGAATTACGGCGCGGGGAATTAGAGATGGGGTTTTAGGATAATTGGAATGAATATCAAATATAAGCTACAACTTATATATAAATAACATTAAAAATCATAGTGTTAAAATAAAAGTAAAAGTAATTAATCTGAGTATTTTCCGAAATCAATCACGATTAAAAATCTATTTTAGGATTAACCTCACGGTATGATTTCCGTTAAATCACAGACAAGGGGATTTATCTGATAAAACAATGCCGACTTATAGTCGGCATTGTTTTTAAGGTTATTTAATTAATCGTGCTATGCATTAATTGCCGAATACGATGTACATATCGGCATCGACCTGTAGGCCTGATAAGACGCGTAAAGCGTCGCATCAGGCACCAGTTGCCGGATGCGGCGTAAACGCCTTATCCGGCCTACATAGCGGTATCAGGCATGAACGATGATTAACCGCGCCACGCTTTATAGCGGTTAATCAGACCATTGGTCGAGCTATCGTGGCTGCTGATTTCTTTATCATCTTTCAGCTCTGGCAGAATACGGTTCGCCAGCTGTTTACCCAGTTCCACGCCCCACTGGTCGAAGGTGAAAATGTTCAGGATCACGCCCTGAGTAAAGATTTTGTGCTCATACAGCGCAATCAACGCACCCAGGCTGAACGGAGTGATTTCGCGCAACAGGATAGAGTTGGTCGGGCGGTTACCTTCGAACACTTTGAACGGCACCACGTAGTCAAGCGTTGCCGGATCTTTACCCTGATCGCGATATTCCTGCTCAACCACTTCGCGGGATTTACCAAACGCCAGCGCTTCGGTCTGGGCGAAGAAGTTAGACAGCAGTTTCTGGTGATGATCAGAGAGCGGGTTATGGGTGATAGCTGGGGCGATGAAATCGCACGGTACCATTTTGGTTCCCTGGTGGATCAACTGGTAGAACGCGTGCTGACCGTTAGTGCCTGGTTCACCCCAGATAATCGGGCCAGTCTGGTAATCCACAACGTTACCGTTACGGTCAACATACTTACCGTTGGACTCCATATTGCCCTGCTGGAAGTACGCCGCGAAACGGTGCATATACTGGTCATACGGCAGAATCGCTTCAGTTTCCGCACCAAAGAAATTGTTGTACCAGATGCCAATCAGCGCCAGCAGGACAGGCAGGTTTTTCTCGGCAGGCGTGGTGGAGAAATGCTTGTCCATCGCGTGTGCGCCAGAAAGCAGTTCAACGAAGTTATCAAAGCCGATGGAGAGAACAATCGACAGGCCAATCGCTGACCACAAAGAGTAACGGCCGCCGACCCAGTCCCAGAACTCGAACATATTGGCAGTATCAATACCAAACTCGCCAACGGCTTTGGCATTGGTTGAGAGCGCCGCAAAGTGTTTCGCAACGTGTTTTTCATCACCTGCCGCTTTCAGGAACCAGTCACGCGCGCTATGGGCGTTGGTCATGGTTTCCTGAGTGGTGAAGGTTTTAGATGCTACCAAGAACAGCGTGGTTTCCGGGTTTACTTTTTTCAGCACTTCAGCGATGTGAGTCCCATCGACGTTAGAAACAAAGTGCATGTTCAGGTGATTTTTGTACGGACGCAGTGCTTCGGTCACCATGTACGGGCCGAGGTCAGAACCGCCGATCCCGATGTTCACTACGTCAGTGATTGCTTTGCCGGTATAACCCTTCCACTCACCGGAGATAATCGCTTCCGAGAAGGTTTTCATCTTCTCCAGCACCGCGTTGACTTCTGGCATAACATCTTTGCCATCAACCAGAATCGGGGTATTGCTACGATTACGCAGCGCTACGTGCAGCACGGCGCGGTTTTCAGTGCGGTTGATCTTCTCGCCAGAGAACATCGACTTAATCGCGCCCGCCAGATCGCACTCTTTCGCCAGATCTTGTAATTTCGCCAGCGTCTCTTCAGTGATGCGGTTTTTGGAGTAATCCACCAGCATCTGATCGTCGAAGGTTGCGGAGAACTTAGAAAAACGATCGCCGTCTTTAGCAAAAAGATCGGCGATCGTAACGTCTTTCATTTCATCGAAGTGTTTCTGTAGTGCCTGCCAGGCAGCGGTCTGCGTTGGATTGATGTTTTTCATTAGCAATACTCTTCTGATTTTGAGAATTGTGACTTTGGAAGATTGTAGCGCCAGTCACAGAAAAATGTGATGGTTTTAGTGCCGTTAGCGTAATGTTGAGTGTAAACCCTTAGCGCAGTGAAGCATTTATTAGCTGAACTACTGACCGCCAGGAGTGGATGAAAAATCCGCATGACCCCGTCGTTGACAACCGCCCCGCTCACCCTTTATTTATAAATGTACTACCTGCGCTAGCGCAGGCCAGAAGAGGCGCGTTGCCCAAGTAACGGTGTTGGAGGAGCCAGTCCTGTGATAACACCTGAGGGGGTGCATCGCCGAGGTGATTGAACGGCTGGCCACGTTCATCATCGGCTACAGGGGCTGAATCCCCTGGGTTGTCACCAGAAGCGTTCGCAGTCGGGCGTTTCGCAAGTGGTGGAGCACTTCTGGGTGAAAATAGTAGCGAAGTATCGCTCTGCGCCCACCCGTCTTCCGCTCTTCCCTTGTGCCAAGGCTGAAAATGGATCCCCTGACACGAGGTAGTTATGTCTGAAATTGTTGTCTCCAAATTTGGCGGTACCAGCGTAGCTGATTTTGACGCCATGAACCGCAGCGCTGATATTGTGCTTTCTGATGCCAACGTGCGTTTAGTTGTCCTCTCGGCTTCTGCTGGTATCACTAATCTGCTGGTCGCTTTAGCTGAAGGACTGGAACCTGGCGAGCGATTCGAAAAACTCGACGCTATCCGCAACATCCAGTTTGCCATTCTGGAACGTCTGCGTTACCCGAACGTTATCCGTGAAGAGATTGAACGTCTGCTGGAGAACATTACTGTTCTGGCAGAAGCGGCGGCGCTGGCAACGTCTCCGGCGCTGACAGATGAGCTGGTCAGCCACGGCGAGCTGATGTCGACCCTGCTGTTTGTTGAGATCCTGCGCGAACGCGATGTTCAGGCACAGTGGTTTGATGTACGTAAAGTGATGCGTACCAACGACCGATTTGGTCGTGCAGAGCCAGATATAGCCGCGCTGGCGGAACTGGCCGCGCTGCAGCTGCTCCCACGTCTCAATGAAGGCTTAGTGATCACCCAGGGATTTATCGGTAGCGAAAATAAAGGCCGTACAACGACGCTTGGCCGTGGAGGCAGCGATTATACGGCAGCCTTGCTGGCGGAGGCTTTACACGCATCTCGTGTTGATATCTGGACCGACGTCCCGGGCATCTACACCACCGATCCACGCGTAGTTTCCGCAGCAAAACGCATTGATGAAATCGCGTTTGCCGAAGCGGCAGAGATGGCAACTTTTGGTGCAAAAGTACTGCATCCGGCAACGTTGCTACCCGCAGTACGCAGCGATATCCCGGTCTTTGTCGGCTCCAGCAAAGACCCACGCGCAGGTGGTACGCTGGTGTGCAATAAAACTGAAAATCCGCCGCTGTTCCGCGCGCTGGCGCTTCGTCGCAATCAGACTCTGCTCACTTTGCACAGCCTGAATATGCTGCATTCTCGCGGCTTCCTCGCGGAAGTTTTCGGCATCCTCGCGCGGCATAATATTTCGGTAGACTTAATCACCACGTCAGAAGTGAGCGTGGCATTAACCCTTGATACCACCGGTTCAACCTCCACTGGCGATACGTTGCTGACGCAATCTCTGCTGATGGAGCTTTCCGCACTGTGCCGGGTGGAGGTGGAAGAAGGTCTGGCGCTGGTCGCGTTGATTGGCAATGACCTGTCAAAAGCCTGCGGCGTTGGCAAAGAGGTATTCGGCGTACTGGAACCGTTCAACATTCGCATGATTTGTTATGGCGCATCCAGCCATAACCTGTGCTTCCTGGTGCCCGGCGAAGATGCCGAGCAGGTGGTGCAGAAGCTGCATTTTAATTTGTTTGAGTAAATACTGTATGGCCTGGAAGCTATATTTCGGGCCGTATTGATTTTCTTGTCACTATGCTCATCAATAAACGAGCCTGTACTCTGTTAACCAGCGTCTTTATCGGAGAATAATTGCCTTTAATTTTTTTATCTGCATCTCTAATTAATTATCGAAAGAGATAAATAGTTAAGAGAAGGCAAAATGAATATTATCAGTTCTGCTCGCAAACGAATTCCCGTACACTGAACTCTCTGGCTCACTGAGGGCACCATCATGGCACTCCCCCGTATTACCCAAAAAGAGATGACTGAACGCGAGCAGCGTGAACTTAAAACACTGCTGGATCGGGCGCGGATTGCACATGGTCGCGTGCTGACCAACTCCGAAACCAACAGCATTAAGAAAGAGTACATCGATAAATTAATGGTCGAGCGTGAGGCTGAAGCGAAAAAAGCCCGCCAGTTAAAGAAAAAGCAGGCTTATAAACCGGATCCTGAAGCGTCATTTAGCTGGTCAGCAAATACGTCGACGCGCGGCAGGCGCTGATTAGCGCCCCTTCTTTTTACGCCCCGGCGAGGTAAAACGCTTACCGTTGGACGCCGGGCGACCGCCTTTTTCTGCCGTTTTTTCCATCTTAACGACTGGACGTTTGATGCCCGCCGTTTTCGGTTTAGCCTTCGCTTTAGGTTTTGCCTCGGAAGAGGAATTTTCAATGAGCTTAAAGAGGTCGATTAACTCATCGTCGGTTAAATCGCGCCACTCCCCCAGTGGAATGCCGCTTAAGCTGACGTTCATAATGCGCGTACGTTCCAGCTTTTTCACTTCATAGCCGAAATGCTCGCACATGCGACGGATCTGACGGTTCAGCCCCTGCACCAGGGTAATGCGGAAGACAAACGGCGCTTCTTTTTTGACTTTGCACTTTTTAGTCACCGTCCCGAGGATCGGCACCCCCGCCCCCATACCACGAATAAATTCATCGGTAATCGGTTTATCGACCGTCACCAGATACTCTTTCTCATGATCGTTACCCGCACGGAGGATCTTATTCACCAGATCGCCGTGATTGGTGAGGAAAATCAGCCCCTGGGAGTCTTTATCCAGGCGGCCAATTGGGAACACGCGTTTGCTGTGGTTAACGAAATCGACAATGTTATCGCGCTCGCCATCTTCGGTGGTGCTGACAATACCGACGGG
Organism: Shigella dysenteriae; assembly: GCF_022354085.1. Taxonomy (NCBI): domain Bacteria; kingdom Pseudomonadati; phylum Pseudomonadota; class Gammaproteobacteria; order Enterobacterales; family Enterobacteriaceae; genus Shigella; species Shigella dysenteriae. The sequence goes on along the minus strand of NZ_CP055055.1, from coordinate 165,667 downwards.
CTTGTTCAGGGCGATAAGTACCAAATCTTCGGCTTCCCGAGGCTCAATCAACTGACCGTTTACTTTCACAACGTCGCCGGGTTTCACCTGATCGCCAATGGTGGCTCGCTTGCCATTAAGGAACACATTGCCTTGCTCGATATAGCGATCCGCTTCGCGGCGTGAGCAAATTCCGCTTTCGCTGATGTATTTATTTAAACGGACTGATGAGTCGGGCAGCATAAATTCTCCTGTAAAACGCGGAATATACCGTACCTCTTAGCGGGGAAAAACAGGGTTATGCGGCAACGTCGAAATTAAATGTGATCTGCCACGCCTTTTATCACAAAAGTGTCTCCGGAAGTACAATGCAAATTTGCCTGTCAAAATAAGGATAATCAACATATTACGAATCGCTGCACACCTGTGCTGATAACTACTACGCAGAGAAACAAATGTGCAAGAGAAAGCGCTATTTCTCCCCATGCAAAGAGTGAAAAATCGCTTTGAAAGGCCATCATGATGGGGTTATATCAGATCAAGCGGTGAGAAAGCGTATTTGCACAAATGTGCAGAACCAGGAGGCGGCAATGGAAAACAGTGACGATATCCGTTTGATTGTGAAGATTGCCCAACTCTATTACGAACAGGATATGACGCAGGCGCAAATCGCGCGCGAACTGGGTATTTACCGCACCACCATCAGCCGCTTGCTTAAACGAGGCCGCGATCAGGGAATTGTCACCATCGCCATCAACTATGACTACAACGAAAATCTCTGGCTGGAGCAGCAACTGAAGCAAAAGTTTGGCCTGAAAGACGTTGTGGTGGTGTCGGGAAATGATGAGGATGAAGAGACTCAACTGGCGATGATGGGGTTACACGGCGCGCAACTGCTGGATCGCTTGCTGGAGCCTGGCGATATTGTCGGTTTTTCCTGGGGTCGCGCGGTGAGCGCACTGGTTGAAAACTTGCCGCAGGCGGGGCAATCGCGGCAGTTAATCTGCGTACCAATTATTGGCGGACCGTCCGGTAAACTCGAAAGCCGCTATCACGTAAACACATTAACCTACAGCGCGGCTGCGAAGCTGAAAGGGGAATCGCATCTCGCGGATTTTCCGGCTCTGCTGGATAACCCCTTAATTCGTAATGGGATCATGCAGTCTCAGCACTTTAAAACCATCTCTGCCTACTGGGATAATCTGGATGTCGCCCTGGTGGGAATTGGCTCACCGGCCATTCGCGACGGCGCTAACTGGCATGCGTTTTATGGTGGTGAAGAGAGTGACGACCTGAATGCCCGCCAGGTTGCTGGCGATATTTGCTCGCGCTTTTTTGATATTCACGGCGCAATGGTTGAAACGAATATGAGCGAAAAAACACTCTCTATCGAAATGAATAAATTAAAGCAGGCACGATATTCCATTGGCATTGCCATGAGTGAAGAAAAATACAGCGGAATTATTGGTGCACTGCGTGGAAAATATATTAATTGTCTGGTAACGAATAGCAGCACAGCTGAACTATTACTGAAATAAAAATCTTCCCGATGATTATCGTAATAAAAATTACGGCGGGTCCCTATTATCTAAAATCAGGAGTCTGTTATGCAAACGTGGTTAAATTTGCAGGATAAAATCATTATCGTCACCGGCGGCGCATCCGGTATTGGTCTGGCGATTGTAGAGGAATTATTAGCACAAGGCGCAAACGTACAGATGGTCGATATTCACGGTGGCGATGGTCAATATGAAGTTCATAAAGGCTATCAGTTTTGGCCGACCGATATTTCCAGCGCCAAAGAGGTAAATCATACGGTAGCGGAAATTATCCAGCGTTTTGGTCGCATCGACGGTCTGGTCAATAACGCCGGGGTCAATTTCCCGCGTCTGCTGGTCGATGAGAAAGCGCCTGCCGGGCAGTATGAACTCAACGAAGCTGCATTCGAAAAAATGGTCAATATCAACCAGAAAGGCGTTTTTCTGATGTCGCAGGCGGTGGCGCGACAGATGGTCAAACAACATGATGGCGTGATTGTGAATGTTTCCTCAGAAAGTGGACTGGAAGGCTCAGAAGGCCAAAGCTGTTACGCCGCTACCAAAGCCGCGCTCAATAGCTTCACGCGCTCCTGGTCGAAAGAGCTGGGTAAACACGGTATCCGTGTGGTCGGTATCGCGCCCGGGATTCTGGAAAAAACCGGGCTACGCACGCCGGAATATGAAGAGGCGCTGGCGTGGACGCGCAATATCACCGTCGAGCAGCTGCGTGAAGGCTATACCAAAAACGCCATTCCTATTGGGCGCGCCGGAAGATTAGCAGAAGTCGCTGATTTTGTTTGTTATCTGTTGTCTGAACGCGCCAGCTACATCACCGGAGTAACCACTAACATTGCGGGCGGCAAAACGCGCGGATAAGGAGGCTTTATGGTCAACGCCATTTTTTGTGCCCACGGCAAATTAGCTTGCGCCATGCTGGAATCGGTTCAGATGGTTTACGGCAACACCAATGTTGAAGCCGTTGAATTTGTGCCCGGTGAAAACGCCGGAGACATCGTAGCAAAGCTGAAAAAGTTAGTAAGCATTCACAGTCAAGATGAGTGGCTGATTGCCGTGGATTTACAGTGCGGCAGCCCGTGGAATGCGGCAGCGATGCTTGCGATGCGCAATCCTCGTCTGCGGGTAATCAGCGGACTTTCTCTGCCGCTGGCGCTCGAACTGGTTGATAACCAGGACAGCATGAATGTTGATGAATTGTGTGAACACCTGACGCAAATCGCAAAGCAAACCTGCGTTGTCTGGAAACAACTGGCAACGACAGAGGAGGATTTCTGATGAACATTACGCTCGCCCGCATTGATGACCGCCTGATCCACGGTCAGGTCACTACCGTCTGGTCGAAAGTGGCTAACGCCCAGCGCATTATTATCTGCAATGACGAAGTTTATAACGATGAAGTTCGCCGGACATTATTGCGTCAGGCTGCGCCACCGGGAATGAAGGTTAACGTGGTCAATATTGAAAAAGCCGTCGCGGTTTATCACAACCCGCAATATCAGGACGAAACCGTTTTTTATCTTTTCACTCGCCCACAGGATGCCTTAGCGATGGTTCGCCAGGGGGTAAAAATAGGCACCCTAAATATTGGCGGCATGGCCTGGCGGCCCGGTAAAAAACAGTTAACCAAAGCGGTTTCATTAGATGATGATGATATTAACGCATTTCATGAGTTAAATAATCTTGGCGTCATACTGGATTTACGCGTCGTAGCGTCAGATCCCTCAATCAATATTATCGACAAAATAAACGAACAGTTAATCGCAAATTAAATAATAGCGCCTGTGTACATATGCTTTAACAGGCAGGGATGACGACACTTAAAAGGTGACAAATCATGGAAATAAGTACCCTACAAATTATTGCTATATTTCTTTTTTCCTGTATTGCCGGAATGGGCAGCGTGCTGGATGAATTCCAGACTCATCGCCCGTTAATTGCCTGTACGGTGATTGGTTTAATTCTCGGTGATTTAAAAACCGGAATAATACTCGGTGGTACGCTGGAATTGATAGCTCTCGGCTGGATGAACGTCGGCGCGGCGCAATCTCCGGACTCTGCACTCGCCAGCATAATCTCCGCCATTCTGGTTATCGTTGGTCAGCAAAGCATCGCCACCGGAATCGCCATCGCGTTGCCTGTGGCTGCGGCAGGCCAGGTGCTGACGGTGTTTGCACGTACCATCACCGTAGTGTTCCAGCACGCGGCGGATAAAGCAGCGGAAGAGGCACGGTTTCGCACTCTCGATATTCTGCATGTCTCCGCGCTTGGCGTGCAGGCGCTGCGCGTTGCTATTCCGGCACTGATTGTCTCGCTGTTCGTCAGCGCCGATATGGTCAGCAATATGTTAAACGCCATTCCCGAATTTGTGACCCGAGGACTACAGATTGCTGGCGGTTTTATCGTGGTGGTCGGTTACGCCATGGTGCTACGTATGATGGGCGTGAAATATTTGATGCCTTTCTTTTTCCTCGGTTTCCTCGCAGGTGGCTACCTCGATCTCAGTCTGCTGGCGTTCGGTGGCGTCGGCGTGATCATGGCCCTGGTCTACATCCAGCTAAATCCACAGTGGCGTAAAGCTGAACCTCAACTCCAGGCCACCGCCTCCACCGCCCTTGACCAACTTGACGATTAACGGAGCCATCATGGAACAGAGAAAAATTACACGCAGCGATCTGGTGAGCATGTTTCTGCGCTCCAACCTGCAACAGGCGTCCTTTAACTTTGAACGTATTCACGGGCTGGGCTTTTGCTACGACATGATCCCCGCCATCAAGCGACTTTACCCATTAAAAGAGGATCAGGTTGCGGCGCTCAGGCGACACCTGGTGTTCTTCAATACCACGCCAGCCGTATGTGGCCCGGTCATCGGCGTCACTGCCGCCATGGAAGAGGCGCGGGCCAACGGCGCGGAAATTGATGACGGAACCATTAACGGCATCAAAGTCGGTCTGATGGGACCATTGGCAGGGGTTGGCGATCCACTGGTCTGGGGAACGCTGCGCCCTATTACCGCCGCGCTCGGCGCATCTCTGGCACTTTCGGGCAACATTCTCGGCCCGCTGCTGTTCTTTTTTATTTTCAACGCGGTGCGTCTGGCGATGAAGTGGTATGGCCTACAGCTCGGCTTTCGCAAAGGGGTGAATATCGTCAGCGATATGGGCGGGAATGTGCTGCAAAAACTCACCGAAGGCGCGTCGATTCTCGGACTGTTTGTGATGGGCGTGCTGGTCACCAAATGGACGTCAATCAACGTACCGTTGGTGGTTTCACAAACGCATACCGCCGATGGCTCCACCGTCACCATGACCGTGCAGAACATTCTCGACCAACTTTGTCCTGGTTTGCTGGCGCTCGGTCTGACGCTGCTGATGGTGCGTCTGCTCAACAAAAAAATTAACCCGGTATGGCTGATTTTCGCCCTGTTTGGCTTAGGGATTATCGGCAATGCGCTGGGCTTCCTGTCCTGATTCTTCGCCCCGGCACGACTGCCGGGGCCATCGCTCAACATGAGGTGGTTTATGAAAACAACAGCTCTGCGTCTTTATGGTAAACGTGATTTACGCCTGGAAACCTTTGACCTTCCTGAAATGCAGGAGGATGAAATCCTCGCGACGGTGGTCACTGACAGCCTGTGCCTCTCTTCCTGGAAAGAGGCCAACCTGGGTGAAAACCATAAAAAAGTACCCGACGATGTGGCGACCAACCCAATCATCATCGGCCACGAGTTTTGCGGCGATATTCTGGCCGTGGGTAAAAAGTGGCAGCACAAATTCCAGCCGGGTCAGCGTTATGTGATTCAGGCCAACCTGCAACTCCCCGACCGCCCGGACTGCCCCGGCTACTCCTGCCCGTGGGTGGGTGGTGAAGCCACACATGTGGTTATTCCCAACGAGGTCATGGAACAAGATTGCCTGCTGGCATACGACGGCGAAACCTATTTTGAAGGCTCGCTGGTTGAACCGCTTTCCTGCGTGATTGGCGCGTTCAACGCCAACTATCATCTTCAGGAAGGTAGTTATAACCACACGATGGGGATTCGCCCGCAAGGGCGCACGCTGATCCTCGGCGGCACCGGACCAATGGGACTGTTGGCGATTGATTATGCGCTACATGGACCCGTTAACCCGTCGCTGCTCGTCATTACCGATACCGACAACGATAAATTGAGTTATGCGCGCAAGCACTATCCATCAGAACCGCAAACACTGATTCATTATCTCAATGCCACCGATGCAGCATTTGATACGCTAATGGCGCTGAGTGGCGGTCACGGCTTCGATGATATTTTCGTCTTTGTGCCTAATGAAGGACTGGTGACTCTCGCCTCTTCCTTGCTGGCGACAGATGGTTGCCTGAATTTCTTCGCCGGACCGCAGGATAAGCACTTCAGCGCGCCAATTAATTTCTACGATGTGCATTATGCCTTTACTCATTATGTTGGCACATCGGGCGGCAATACCGATGACATGCGCGCGGCGGTCAAACTGATCGAAGAGAAAAAAGTGCAGGCCGCAAAAGTGGTAACACATATTCTTGGGCTGAATGCCGCGGGCGAAACCACGCTTGAATTGCCTGCCGTCGGCGGCGGCAAAAAGCTGGTGTATACCGGGAAATACCTGCCGCTGACGTCACTCACGCAGATTCAGGATCAAGCACTGGCGGCGATTCTGGCGCGTCATCAGGGGATCTGGTCCGGTGAGGCGGAGCAATATCTGCTCACTCATGCAGAGGCAATTTCCCATGATTAATCGCACTACTCAACTCTGCATGTCGCTGGCTGGTCGCCGCGGCAACTTCGCGACCTGATGTGCGGCTGATTGCTGAAGCGGTCCAATGTGCACGAGAAGGATAAAAAAACATCAGCGCCTTAAGGGGCGCTCAAATTGGTGGCAAAGTGCACATTGTTTATGCCGGATGCGGAATGAAGCCTTATTCGGCCTACATAATCTCGAAAATTCAATATATTGCAGTTATCTGGTAGGCCTGGTAAGCGTAGCGCATCAGGCAATGCTGTGTTTGTCATCAGTCTCAGCGCCTGTGCAATACGTGACATCGTGAGCCATGTCAGTAAGTGGTTAAATTCGCAGTGGTAGCATTCCTTCCGTGATTTCTTACTAACCGGAGAAGTAATGGAACTGCTTTTATTGAGTAACTCGACGCTGCCGGGTAAAGCCTGGCTGGAACATGCACTGCCGCTAATTGCTGAACAGTTGCAGGGTCGCCGCTCAGCGGTGTTTATCCCTTTCGCTGGCGTAACGCAGACCTGGGATGATTACACAGAGAAAACGGCTGCGGTTCTCGCTCCGCTGGGTGTTTCTGTCACCGGTATTCATAGCGTTGTCGATCCCGTTGCCGCGATTGAAAATGCTGAGATCGTGATTGTCGGCGGCGGTAATACTTTCCAGTTGCTGAAACAGTGCCGCGAGCGCGGGCTGCTGGCACCAATTACTGACGTGGTTAAACGTGGCGCACTGTATATTGGCTGGAGCGCAGGCGCTAACCTTGCTTGCCCAACCATTCGTACCACCAACGATATGCCGATTGTCGATCCGCAAGGTTTCGATGCGCTGAATCTGTTCCCGTTGCAAATCAACCCGCACTTCACCAACGCGCTGCCGGAAGGCCATAAAGGTGAAACCCGTGAACAGCGTATTCGCGAACTGCTGGTCGTCGCGCCAGAACTGACGATTATTGGTCTACCGGAAGGTAACTGGATCACAGTGAGTAAAGGTCACGCAACGCTGGGTGGCCCGAACACCACCTATGTGTTTAAGGCCGGTGAAGAAGCGGTTCCGCTGGAAGCGGGTCACCGTTTTTAAGTGAATTGCCGGATGCATGATCCGGCATCTTGTTCATAGTGCCTGATGCGACGCTTTACGCGTCTTATCAGGCCTACAGGGTCACGGTATTAATACTCGTCCCGTCCTTCATCTTCATCCGGCTGTTCCAGCACACTGTAAGCCACCGAACAAAACAGCGAGTTCAGACGCTGCATATCTCCCAGTAAGCCTAAATGTAGCGAACTGGTTTCAATGCTCTGCACGTTTTGCTGATGCAGGCGATCGACGTGGGCGTGGGAATAGCGGCGATTAAGAATGCGAAAGCGATGCTTGCTGCGGCGCAAACGACGGGCGCTGGTAACATCACCAGAGAAGAAAACCGACATTGCCAGTTTTAAATTACTGAGCAATTGCTCATAGAGCGCATCCAGTTCCTTCAAGCCATCAAGCGAAAATGCCCGCCGTGCTGCCAGCGATTTATCGGCAATTTCGCTCCCCATGCGCTCGACGATATCGGAGGCCTGTTCAAGGTTGAGCGACATTTCGATGATCTCCGCCCAGCGGCGCGACTCTTCCTCCGCCAGCTCTTCTTTTGGCATCCGCGCCAGATACAGCTTAATGGCGGTATAGAGAACGTTGATATCATCTGCCAGCTTACGCAGCTCTTTCTCCTGCCGTGGCTCGCCGTGCATCACTTTATTCAGCCCTTCCATCATCTGTTCCATGGCGTCGCCAATGCGCAGGGTTTCGCGCGCGGCGTTCGCCAGAGCAAGCGTGGGCGTATCCAGCGCGCTGACATCCAGATGTTTGGGCCGTAGCTGGGTATCCAGTTCCGGTTCATCGCGAATAATCGTTTTGCAAAACCGTGCCATCGGGTCAACAAATGGCAGCATGACCAGGCAACGTACAAGGTTGTAGAAGACGTGGAAATAGATCACCAGTTCCGCTTTTGGCAATGACAACTTCCCCATTGTCTCTGCCAGCAAATGGACAAACGGCAGGATAATCAGGCTACCCACCAGCTTAAACAGCAAACTACCCAGCGCGACACGGCGGGCTGCGGCATTGGCGGCACTGTTGTTGAGCATCGCCAGCAGGCCGGAACCGAGGTTAGCACCAATCACCAGACAGAGCGCCACGGGGAAGGAGATAATGCCTGCGGCGGTCAGAGTCGCAGTCAGCAGTACAGCAGCAAGGCTGGAGTAGCTGATAATGGCGAACATCGCGCCAATCAGCGCATCCAGCAGAATATCGCCGGTCAGCGAGGCAAAGATCACCTGAACGCCGTTTGCCTGAGTGATCGGCGTTACGGCCTGCACAATCAACTCCAGCGCCAGTAAAATCAGCCCAAGACCAATACCGACGCGGCCCAGTTGCCCGGCGCGTGACTGTTTGCGTCCGAGGAAAAAAATCACGCCGATAAAAATAAGTAACGGTGACAGCCAGGATAAGTCGAAGGTGAGAATACGCGCCATTAGCGCCGTCCCGACATCTGCACCCAGCACAATGACCAGAGCCGGTGCGAGGGCTACCAGATCCTGAGCGACAAACGAGGTCACCAGCATGGTGGTGGCATTACTGCTCTGTACCAGTGCGGTAACGCCGATCCCCGCGCAAAAGGCGAGCGGCTTTTTTTCGACGCTCCGGCTAAGGACAGTACGCAGACGCGCGCCGAAGACGCGCATTACGCCGGTTCGAACAATATGAGTCCCCCAGACCAGCAGGGCGACGGCAGAAAGCAGGTGAAGCAGCGTTAACACGAGTTCAGGTTCTCCTTATCGTTATATGTTCCTGAAGCAATTGAATAACCAAAGGACCGGAAACACGCTGACTGGCATCTTTACTGTGCCTTTTAACATTCGTTTTTCCGGCTAAGATTATTCCAGCCTGATTCCAGTATAAGTGTTTCATATTAATAAAGAGACAGGGCACTCATTGAGCGCCCTGTTTGTTGTAAGGAAAAGTGACAGATTTGTGAATCAGTCCGCGTCATACCCCAGATTCGGTGCCAGCCAGCGCTCAACATCGGAGACGCTCATACCTTTACGGCGGGCATAGTCTTCAACCTGATCGCGCTGAATTTGCGCCACCGCGTAGTACTTGCTGTCCGGATGACTGAAATACCAACCCGAAACCGATGCACCAGGCCACATGGCGAAAGATTCTGTGAGTTTCATGCCAGTATGTTTTTCCACTTCCAGCAGCTCCCAGATGGTGGCTTTTTCCGTATGTTCCGGGCAGGCCGGGTAGCCCGGTGCCGGACGGATGCCCTGGTAGTTTTCGCGGATCAGTTCTTCGTTGCTGAGGTTCTCGTTCGGCGCATAGCCCCAGTAGACTTTACGCACACGCTCATGGAGATACTCCGCAAAGGCTTCGGCTAAACGGTCGGCAAGCGCTTTCACCATGATTTTGTTGTAATCATCGTGCTGCGCTTCAAAGGCATCAGCCAGTGCGTCCTCTTCCAGCCCGCCAGTCACGGCAAATGCGCCGATGTAATCTGCTTTACCAGAAAGCTTCGGCGCAACGAAGTCAGCGAGACAGTAGTTAGCGAATCCCGTTTTTTCGGTCTGTTGACGCAGATGGTGGCTGACGTTGATCACATGGGTGCGCGTTTCGTCACGGTAGATTTCAATGTCATCGCCCACACGGTTTGCCGGGAACAGCCCCACCACACCACGCGGATTCAGCGTTTTCTCAGCGCTTAATTTATCCAGCATGTCGTTGGCGTCTTTAAACAGCCGCTGCGCCTCAACGCCTACCACTTCATCTTCCAGAATGCGCGGATACTTCCCGGCCAGCGACCAGGTCATAAAGAACGGCGTCCAGTCGATGTAATTACGCAGCGTTTCGATGCTGGCTTCAACTTCCTGCACACCGAGACGGTGCGCCACCGGCGGCGTGTAAGCCTGCCAGTCAAAAGCGAAATCGTTATCGCGCGCCGCTTCCAGCGTGACCGGTGGTGTGCGTGGTTTCTTGCGCCCGTGCTGAATACGCACGGTTTCGTACTCCTTGCGGGTACGAGCAACGAAATCATCGCGCTGAGTGTCGGAAAGCAGCGCCGCCACCACGCCAACGGTGCGCGAGGCGTTCTGCACATATACTGTCGGGCCGCTGTAGTTCTGCTCGATTTTCACCGCCGTGTGCGCTTTCGAAGTAGTCGCGCCGCCAATCAGGAGTGGAATGGTGAAGCCTTGACGCTCCATCTCCTTAGCCACGTTAACCATCTCGTCCAGCGACGGCGTGATCAGACCCGAGAGGCCAATCAGATCAGCATTCACTTCTCTGGCGGTGCGGAGGATTTTTTCCGCAGGCACCATAACGCCGAGATCGACAATTTCGTAGTTGTTACATTGCAGCACCACACCAACGATATTTTTACCGATATCGTGGACGTCGCCCTTCACGGTGGCGATCACCATCTTGCCGTTGGTTTTGCCCTGCTCTTTGCTGGCTTCAATAAACGGTTCGAGGTAGGCCACCGCCTGCTTCATCACACGCGCCGATTTGACCACCTGTGGCAGGAACATTTTCCCTTCGCCAAACAGATCGCCGACCACGTTCATGCCGTCCATTAGCGGGCCTTCAATCACTTCAATCGGGCGCGTAGCCTGCTGGCGTGCTTCTTCGGTATCCTGCTCGATAAACTCGGTAATGCCTTTGACCAACGAGTACTCCAGACGTTTATTCACTTCCCACGCGCGCCACTCCGCCTGCTGGGCGTTAGCGGTGTCGTCGGTTTTGCTGCCGCGATATTTCTCGGCAAGCTCCAGTAAACGCTCGGTGCCATCGTCGCGACGATTAAGAATCACATCTTCCACCGCGTCGCGCAGTTCCGCGGGCAGGTCGTCGTAAATCGCCAGCTGCCCGGCGTTGACGATCCCCATATCCATGCCATTGCGAATAGCGTAGTAGAGGAACACCGCGTGAATAGCTTCGCGCACCGGATCGTTACCACGGAATGAGAAAGAAACGTTAGATACGCCGCCGGAAATCAGCGCGTGCGGCAGTTCGCGTTTGATGTCTTCGCAGGCGCCGATAAAGTCCTGCGCATAGTTGTTGTGCTCTTCAATGCCGGTGGCGACCGCGAAGATGTTCGGGTCGAAGATGATATCTTCTGGCGGGAAGCCAACCTCTTCGGTGAGGATTTTGTACGCCCGACGGCAAATCTCGATTTTCCGTGCGCGGGTATCGGCCTGTCCCTGTTCGTCAAAGGCCATTACCACCACCGCTGCACCGTAACGACGCAACAGTTTCGCATGATGGATAAAGGCGTCGACGCCCTCTTTCATTGAGATAGAGTTAACAATGCCTTTGCCCTGAATACACTTCAGCCCCTTTTCGATGACCTCCCATTTTGAGGAGTCGATCATAATCGGCACGCGAGCGATATCCGGTTCACCGGCAATCAGATTGAGAAAACGCACCATCGCCACTTCGGCGTCGAGCATCCCTTCATCCATATTGATATCGATAATCTGCGCACCGTTTTCCACCTGCTGGCGGGCCACATCCAGCGCCTCGCTGTATTTCTCTTCTTTGATCAGGCGCTTGAACTTAGCGGAACCGGTGACGTTGGTGCGTTCACCCACGTTCACAAACAGGCTATCGTCGCCAATGTTCAGCGGCTCCAGGCCGGACAAACGGCAGGCTACGGGAATTTCAGGCAGTTTGCGCGGCGCTAATCCTTCTACTGCACGACTCATCGCTGCAATATGTTGTGGCGTGGTGCCACAGCAGCCGCCGACGATATTGAGAAAACCCGCTTGCGCCCATTCACGTATCTGTTTTGCCATCGTGTCGGCGTCGAGATCGTACTCACCAAAGGCGTTGGGTAGCCCGGCGTTCGGGTGCGCGGTGACGTAGCATTCCGCAATCCGTGACAGCTCCTGCACGTACTGGCGCAGTTCATCTGGCCCCAGCGCGCAGTTGAGGCCAAAAGTCAGGGCTTCGGCATGGCGCAGGGAGTTGTAAAATGCTTCGGTGGTCTGTCCGGAGAGCGTGCGCCCGGAGGCGTCGGTGATGGTGCCGGAGATCATAATCGGCAGCTCAACGCCCAGCGCTTCAAACTCCGTTTTCACCGCAAAGACCGCCGCTTTGGCGTTAAGGGTGTCGAAAACGGTTTCAATCAGGATCAGATCCGCACCACCTTCCACCAGCGCTTTGGTGGATTCGCGATAGGCCGCCACCAGCTGGTCAAAAGTGATGTTGCGGAATGCCGGATCGTTGACGTCCGGAGAAATAGACGCCGTGCGGTTGGTCGGGCCGAGAACACCGGCAACGTAGCGCGGTTTCTCCGGCGTGCGCGCGGTCCACTCGTCAGCACAGGTGCGCGCCAGTTTCGCCGCCGCAAAGTTGATTTCCGCCGACAGGGATTCCATCTGGTAATCCGCCATCGCAATGGTCGTGGAGTTGAAGGTGTTGGTTTCGATGATATCCGCGCCCGCTTCAAAGTAGGCGTTGTGGATAGCGGCGATCACTTCCGGTTTGCTTAGCACCAGCAGATCGTTATTGCCTTTGAGGTCGCATGGCCAGTCGGCAAAGCGTTCACCACGAAAATCGGCTTCGTTCAGTCGATAGCTCTGGATCATGGTGCCCATACCGCCGTCCAGCACCAGAATACGTTCATTTAACTGCGCACGCAGTTGTTCCACTTTGCTGCTCACACTTGCTCCCGACACGCTCAACCCAGATTTAATAAAAATTCAACAAACCATACTGGCATAAACGCATCTGTGGTAAAAGCGACCACCACGCAACATGAGATTTGTTCAACATTAACTCATCGGATCAGTTCAGCAACTATTGCATTAGCTAACAATAAAAATGAAAATGATTTCCACGATACAGAAAAAGGAGACTGTCATGGTCGCACCCATTCCCGCGAAACGCGGCAGAAAACCCGCCGTTGCCACCGCACCAGCGACTGGACAGGTTCAGTCTTTAACGCGTGGCCTGAAATTACTGGAGTGGATTGCCGAATCCAATGGCAGTGTGGCACTCACAGAGCTGGCGCAACAAGCCGGGTTACCCAATTCCACGACACACCGCCTGCTAACCACGATGCAACAGCAGGGTTTCGTGCGTCAGGTTGGCGAACTGGGACACTGGGCAATCGGCGCACATGCCTTTATGGTCGGCAGCAGCTTTCTCCAGAGCCGTAATTTGTTAGCAATTGTTCACCCTATCCTGCGCAATCTAATGGAAGAGTCTGGCGAAACGGTCAATATGGCGGTGCTTGATCAAAGCGATCACGAAGCGATTATTATCGACCAGGTACAGTGTACGCATCTGATGCGAATGTCCGCGCCTATCGGCGGTAAATTACCTATGCACGCTTCCGGTGCGGGTAAAGCCTTTTTAGCCCAACTGAGCGAAGAACAGGTGACGAAGCTGCTGCACCGCAAAGGGTTACATGCCTATACCCACGCAACGCTGGTGTCTCCTGTGCATTTAAAAGAAGATCTCGCCCAAACGCGCAAACGGGGTTATTCATTTGACGATGAGGAACATGCACTGGGGCTACGTTGCCTTGCAGCGTGTATTTTCGATGAGCACCGTGAACCGTTTGCCGCAATTTCTATTTCCGGACCGATTTCACGTATTACCGATGACCGCGTCACCGAGTTTGGCGCGATGGTGATTAAAGCGGCGAAGGAAGTGACGCTGGCGTACGGTGGAATGCGCTGACTTTTTCTGGCGGGCAGAGGCAATATTCTGCCCATCATACCTGAGTGGCAATAGAATAAGGGTGTCTGTTAATCGCATTGACGCCAAAATAACTTAATGTCATACACTTCACACACTTTTATTAACTCAGCATTATTTTTAAACATCAAACCACTTAATTATTAACAAAATCGCAAGATCTCATTCCACCGAAACTTTTACGGCTGCATTATGAGATTGAGCGATTTATGATATTTCTTTACTTGTAATCATATTAAATTTTTTCACTGTTCTGATAGTTAAAATTCAAGACATCAATAAACAATGAGATATTTAAATGATTACTCGTATTCCTCGTAGTTCTTTCTCTGCAAATATTAATAATACAGCCCAGACAAATGAACACCAAACCCTGAGTGAATTGTTTTATAAAGAACTCGAGGATAAATTTTCTGGCAAGGAGCTGGCGACGCCTCTATTAAAAAGCTTCTCAGAGAACTGTAGACAAAACGGTCGCCATATCTTTAGCAACAAGGATTTTGTCATTAAATTTTCCATATCTGTCTTACAAGCTGATAAGAAAGAAATTACGATAATTAATAAAAATGAAAACACGACACTCACTCAAACCATTGCTCCAATATTTGAAGAATACCTAATGGAAATTTTACCTCAACGCTCAGACGCTCTTGATAAAAAAGAATTAAATCTAAACTCAGATAGAAAAGAAAAAGAATTCCCAAGAGTTAAGCTTAATGGTCAATGTTATTTTCCGGGGCGCCCCCAAAACCGTATAGTATGCCGACACATTGCTGCACAATATATTAATGATATTTATCAGAATGTTGACTACAAACCCCATCAAGATGATTACTCTTCAGCTGAAAAATTTCTCACTCACTTCAACAAAAAATGCAAAAACCAGACTTTGGCGTTGATTTCCAGCCGTCCTGAGGGGCGTTGCGTTGCTGCCTGCGGTGATTTCGGGCTAGTTATGAAGGCATATTTTGACAAGATGGAATCAAATGGCATCAGTGTTATGGCTGTCATATTATTGGTAGATAACCATGCTTTGACGGCCCGACTAAGAATAAAGAACACAACTGAAGGATGTACCCATTACGTGGTTTCGGTTTATGATCCAAATGTAACTAACGATAAAATAAGAATCATGAGCGAAAGTAAAGAGGATATTAAACACTATTCTCTGATGGATTTTATGAATGTAGATTATAGCCTCCTGAAATGGTCAAATGATCATGTTATTAACCAATCTGTTGCAATAATTCCAGCACTTCCGAAAGAACAGCTATTGATGTTAAAAGGATCTGTGGATGAAATAACCCCTCCATTATCACCTGCAACGATGAATTTGCTAATGGCAATTGGTCAGAATCACCAACTTACACAACTGATGATTCAACTCCAGAAAATGCCAGAACTCCATAGAACAGAAATGTTGACTGCCTATAATAGTATTAACCTGCCAGGTTTATATTTGGCTATAAATTATGGTAATGCGGATATCGTTGAGACTATTTTCAATTCATTGTCAGAAACAGGATATGAAGGGTTACTCTCGAAAAAAAATCTCATGCATATTCTGGAGGCAAAAGATAAAAATGGTTTTTCTGGATTATTTTTAGCGATATCACGTAAGGATAAAAATGTTGTAACCTCGATTCTGAACGCCTTACCTAAACTGGCCGCAACACATCATTTAGATAACGAACAAGTATATAAATTCCTGAGTGCCAAAAATAGTACGTCCAGCCATGTTTTATACCATGTTATGGCGAATGGTGATGCCGACATGCTGAAAATTGTTTTGAACGCGTTACCTTTGTTAATTCGCACATGTCATTTGACTAAAGAACAGGTACTCGATCTCCTGAAGGCAAAGGATTTTTATGGTTGCCCAGGACTATACCTGGCGATGCAAAATGGACATAGCGATATCGTGAAAGTTATTCTTGAAGCATTGCCCAGCCTGGCCCAGGAAATTAACATTTCAGCTTCCGATATTGTAGATCTTCTGACCGCTAAAAGTCTTGCGCGCGACACGGGTTTGTTTATGGCCATGCAGCGCGGACATATGAACGTTATTAATACTATTTTTAACGCATTACCCACTCTGTTTAACACGTTTAAATTCGATAAAAAAAATATGAAGCCCCTCCTCCTGGCAAATAATTCTAATGAATATCCCGGTTTGTTTTCAGCGATACAGCATAAACAACAAAACGTTGTAGAGACGGTTTATCTTGCTTTATCTGACCATGCACGCCTGTTTGGATTTACCGCTGAAGATATTATGGGTTTTTGGCAACACAAAGCGCCACAAAAATATTCTGCCTTTGAGTTGGCTTGTGAATTGGGTCACCGGGTTATTGCTGAATTAATCTTTAATACATTAAATAAGATGGCTGAAAGCTTTGGCTTTACGGATAACCCTCGATACATTGCGGAGAAAAATTATATGGAAGCTTTACTCAAAAAAGCATCTCCCCATACCGTACGCTAAATCTTTGCCTGCGCCGATACGCATAAACATCTTCCACATGTCCTTCACGAATGCGGTTTTGTAGTGTGCGCCAGTAATCAGCGCGGAACAGGTCGGCGTGCATCTCTTCAAAGAGTGGCCCAATGCGGGGGTCGGCGCATAGCCAGTGGCGGAACTCTTCCGGGAAAACATCGCCCGGCGAGACGCTGTACCACGGTTCGCTGGCAAGTTCGTCTTCCGGATAGCGCGGCGGCGGGATGTCGCGGAAGTTCACTTCCGTCATGTAGCAAATTTCATCGTAATCATAAAAAACCACACGCCCGTGACGGGTGACACCGAAGTTTTTAAACAGCATGTCGCCAGGGAAAATGTTAGCGGCAGCAAGCTGGCGAATGGCGTTGCCGTACTCTTCAATAGCGTCGCGCAGTTGCTGGCCCTCAACCTGTTCCAGCCAGATATTGAGCGGCACCATCCGCCGCTCAATATAGAGATGGCGAATCACAATCTGTTCGCCGAGATCGGTGATTTTTTCCGCTGCTTCCTGGAGCAGTAATTCCATTAATGCCGGGGAAATATGCCGCTTCTCCAGCACAAAGTTTTCAAACTCCTGGGTGTCCGCCATTCGGCCCACGCGATCGTGCTCTTTCACCAGTTGATAGCAGGCACGAACGTGAGCGGCAGACATCTCTTTCTGCGGCGCGAACTTGTCTTTGATGACTTTAAATACACGGTCAAAGCCCGGCAGCGTGAACACCAACATCACCATGCCACGAATACCCGGCGCTTCAATGAACTGCTCATTACAGCCCTGTAGATAAACGAGATATTCGCGGTAGCTTTCGGTTTTGGCGTGCTTCTGGCAGCCGATAGCCATATACAATTCAGCGGTGGTTTTACCTGGCAGAATTTCCCGTAGCCACTCGACCAGCGCTGCGGGCAGCGGTGCATAAACCATAAAATAAGAACGCGCAAAGCCAAAAACAATGCTCGCTTCGGCGGTCGTCGTCAGGCAGGTATCAATAAATAACTCGCCGTCGTCCGTCTGGTGGATCGGCAGCAAAAATGGCAATGTGCCGGAAGGCGTGATCAGTTTGCCTACCAGCCAGGCGGCTTTATTGCGGTAAAACAGTTCGTTCGCCACCTGTAAATGACTTTTGGAGAGGTTGTCTGTCCCCAACGTTTCCGTCAGATGGCGAATAATGTAATGGATATCACGGCTTTTATTCTGCCAGCGCAGGCGCAGCGGCAGGTCGCTGATAACGCGCATCAGTAGAGATTCCCAGCCGTGATCGGGGTGAAAGTCTTTCGCCAGCGGGCGGGGAATGGTACGAAAGCGGCGCTCTGGCTGAGAGCTAAAGATAAAAAGCCGCTCGGGAGTAAGCGAGCGGTGGTCAAATAACCGACAGTACACGGAGTTAAAAAAGCTCTCCGCAATCTCGAAGCGCGGGTAATCCGGCAACAGCCGGGTGTAATGCTCTTTGACGCGCAGTAAAAATTCCGCGTCCGTACTTTGGCCGTTAGTAATGCAGCGCAGTTGCTCCACGACCAGACCAACGTGATGATCGTAAAGATGGATACGGTTTTTCATCGCCTGCTGGACAGCATGCCAGTCGGCCTGTTCGAAACGCTGCTGCGCCCCGGAAGTCACTTCGAGGAATCGACCATACTGAGCGTCGAAGCCTTGCAAAATGGTTTGAGCAATCAGTAATTCCAGGCCACGCGGCATTTAGCGCCCTCATCAGGAGCAGAGAATTGCCGGATGCGGCGTAAACGCCTTATCCAGCCTACGTTCGGCAACGGTTGTAGGCATGATAAGACGCGCAAGCGTCGCATCAGGCATCGTGCACCGATTGCCGGATGCGGCGTAAATGCCTTATCCGGCCTACAGTCAGCAACGTTTGTAGGTTGCTTAGAACTGCGATTCTTCAGTGGAGCCGGTCAGCGCGGTGACTGAAGACGTGCCGCCCTGAATAATAGTCGTCACTTTATCGAAGTAACCTGTACCCACTTCCTGCTGGTGAGATACGAAGGTGTAACCATCTTTCGCGGCGGCGAATTCCGGTTGCTGCACTTTCTCAACGTAGTGCTTCATACCCTCGCCCTGGGCATAAGCGTTTGCCAGGTCAAACATGTTGAACCACATGCTGTGGATACCTGCCAGGGTGATGAACTGGAACTTGTAGCCCATATCCGACAGCTGCTGCTGGAAGCTGGCAATAGTGTTGTCGTCGAGGTTTTTCTGCCAGTTGAACGACGGCGAGCAGTTATAAGCCAGCAGTTTGCCCGGATATTTCGCGTGGATAGCTTCCGCAAAGCGACGCGCCAGTTCCAGGTCTGGCGTGGAGGTTTCACACCATACCAGGTCAGCATATGGCGCATACGCCAGGCCACGGCTGATCGCTTGCTCAATGCCCGCATGAGTACGGAAGAAGCCTTCACTGGTACGCTCGCCGGTAATAAATTCGCTGTCATACGGGTCGCAATCGGAGGTAATCAGATCCGCCGCATCGGCATCGGTACGAGCAACCAGTAGGGTTGGAACGCCCGTCACGTCAGCTGCCAGACGCGCCGCGACCAGTTTCTGAATAGCTTCTTGAGTTGGCACCAAAACTTTGCCGCCCATGTGACCGCATTTCTTCACTGACGCCAGCTGATCTTCGAAGTGAACTGCCGCTGCACCGGCTTCAATCATCGCTTTCATCAGTTCAAAGGCATTCAGGACACCGCCAAAACCGGCTTCCGCATCGGCAACGATCGGCAGGAAGTAATCGACATAGCGCGGATCGCCCGGCTCAATGCCTGCGGACCACTGGATCTGATCCGCACGACGGAAGGTGTTGTTGATCCGCTCCACCACGGCTGGCACCGAGTTTGCCGGATAAAGCGACTGGTCCGGGTACATGCTTGCCGCCAGGTTAGCGTCCGCCGCTACCTGCCATCCCGACAGATAGACCGCTTCAATACCCGCTTTCGCCTGTTGCAGCGCCTGACCGCCAGTCAGTGCACCGAGGCTGTTGATGTAGCCTTTTTTCGACTCGCCATGCAGAAGACGCCACATTTTCGCCGCGCCCAGTTGCGCCAGCGTGCATTCAGGATTGACTGAACCGCGTAATTTCACCACATCTTCCGCGCTGTATGGGCGAGTAATGCCTTCCCAACGCGGTTGAGTCCACTCTTTCTGTAATTCTTCAATTTGTTGTGTACGGGTTTTCATGTGCAGATGCTCCATAGTTATGTGGTGGTTTACGCTAACAGGCGGTAGCCTGGCAGGGTCAGGAAATCAATTAACTCATCGGAAGTGGTGATCTGTTCCATCAAGCGTGCGGCATCGTCAAAACGCCCCTGGGAGAAACGTTCTTCGCCCAGTTCGCTGGCAATGACTTTCATCTCTTCGCCCAGCATCTGGCGGAACAAGGCTTTGGTCACCGGTTTGCCATTGCTCAACGTTTTTTGATGATGGATCCACTGCCAGATTGAGGTACGGGAAATTTCAGCCGTCGCCGCATCTTCCATCAGGCCATAAATCGGCACGCAGCCGTTGCCGGAGATCCACGCTTCAATGTACTGCACAGCCACGCGAATGTTGGCGCGCATACCTTCTTCGGTGCGTTCACCATCACAAGGTGCCAGCAGCTGATCGGCAGTAATCGGCGCGTCTTGTTCGCGCATCACTTCAAGCTGATTTTTACGGGAGCCGAGAATGTCGTTGAATACCGCCATTGCCGTGTCCGCAAGGCCTGGGTGAGCGATCCATGTGCCATCGTGACCGTTATTGGCTTCCAGCGATTTATCCGCTTTTACTTTGTTGAGCACCTGGTTATTGCGCTCTTCATCTTTGCTCGGAATAAACGCCGCCATGCCGCCCATCGCAAAAGCACCGCGTTTATGGCAGGTTTTAATCAACAGGCGTGAGTAAGCATTCAGGAATGGTTTATCCATCGTCACTGCCTGTCTGTCTGGCAGGACGCGATCGGGATAGTTTTTCAACGTTTTGATATAACTGAAGATGTAATCCCAACGACCGCAGTTCAGACCAACAATATGGTCACGCAGCGCGTGAAGGATTTCATCCATCTGGAACACGGCGGGCAGCGTTTCAATCAGCAACGTCGCCTTGATGGTGCCGCGCGGCAGATTAAAGCGATCTTCTGCATAGCTGAAGACTTCGCTCCACCAGGCCGCTTCCTGCCAGGACTGGGTTTTCGGCAGATAGAAATAGGGACCACTGCCCTTTGCCAACAGTGCCTGATAGTTGTGGAAGAAATAGAGCGCAAAATCAAACAGGCTGCCGGGGATTGCCTCACCACGCCAGGTGACATGTTTTTCCGGCAAGTGCAGACCGCGTACCCGACAAATCAAAACCGCTGGATTGGGCTTGAGCTGGTAAATTTTGCCTGCTTCATTGGTGTAACTGATGGTGCCGTTAACCGCATCACGCAGGTTAATTTGCCCGTCGATCACTTTGTTCCAGTCTGGTGCCAGTGAATCTTCGAAATCGGCCATAAAGACTTTCACATTGGCGTTCAGTGCGTTGATCACCATCTTGCGCTCAACCGGGCCAGTTATCTCGACTCGACGATCTTGTAAGTCCGCGGGAATACCACGAATTTTCCAGTCTGTATCGCGAATGGAAGCTGTTTCCGAAATAAAATCAGGCAACGTTCCGTTATCAATATCTTGCTGCTGCTGAATGCGCGCTGCCAGAAGTTTATTGCGTTGTGGCGTAAAATGCGTCACCAGCTCAGTCAGAAATTCTACCGCTTCGGCAGTAAGAATTTGCTTCTCCTGCTCGCCATACGGCCTTATGAAAGCCAGTTCATCGGTTGTTGTTGCCTGTTCAGTCATCGTGCAGCTCCTCGTCATGGATCCGAAAACTTCCCCACTGTGAACGAAGGATCGTTGTGCGCTTTTCGTTCAGCACAACTAAGACTACTCATTTAAAATGCAAAATCAAAAACAATTTCCATTTTAATTAAAAATACTTGATAACTTATTGATAACAATATGAATAAAATTTATTCACCTGCTGAGGTACGTTTCGGAAATAAAAAAGGCACCCGAAGGTGCCTGAGGTAAGGTGCTGAATCGCTTAACGATCGACTATCACAGAAGATTAATCCAGCGTTGGATTCATGTGCCGTAGATCGTATGGCGTGATCTGGTAGACGTAATAGTTGAGCCAGTTGGTAAACAGCAAATTACCGTGACTACGCCAGCTCGCTCGCGGTTTGTTTTGCGGATCATTGTGCGGGAAATAGTTATACGGTACTTCCGGGTCTAGTCCGGCTTCCACATCGCGGAAATATTCCTGCGCCAGCGTTTGCGCATCATATTCGGGATGGCCCGTCACAAAGGCAATTCGCTTATCTTTGCTGGCAAACAGATATGCATCCCCTTCTTCCGTCTCTGCCAGAATTTCCAGATCGGTGTAATCACGAATCAACGCTGCCGGAAAGTCAGCATAGCGCGAATGCGGTGCCAGGAATGAATCATCAAAGCCACGCGTCAGAAGCGCATGAGGATGGAGAATGTGATGCTCGTAAACGCCAGAGAGTTTGTCGGTGCGGGTTTGCTTAGGAATGCCGTAGAGGATATTGAGCGCGGCCTGGACCGCCCAACAGACAAACAGCGTCGAGGTGACGTGATCTTTCGACCACTCCAGCACCTGTTTGATCTGCGGCCAGTAAGCGACATCATTAAACTCCACCAGGCCCAGCGGCGCACCGGTTACAATCAGACCGTCAAAGTTCTGTTCCTGAATATCTTCAAAGTTACAGTAGAAGTTGTTCAGATGCTCTGCGGGCGTGTTGCGCGATTCACGGGAATCGATGCGCAACAGCTGAATATCGACCTGCAAAGGTGAGTTTGAAAGCAGGCGCAGAAACTGATTTTCAGTTTCAATCTTCTTCGGCATCAGGTTAAGGATCAGAACCTTAAGTGGACGAATTTCCTGACCAGACGCACGAGAAGTTGTCATTACAAAGACGTTTTCTTCACGCAAGAAATTGACGGCGGGTAGCTCGTCCGGCACACGAATCGGCATAACCTGATTACCTCACTACATACGCTTATACGTTTAGACATCCAGATAGCTGAAGATAACCAGAAAATTTGCCAATGTCGAGCCTGCATGTTGAAGGTGAGAAAGTTTCAAGGAAAAGGCTACGTTAGAATATAAGAATGACTAAAAGGAGAGAAAATGGTTATTAGTATTCGCCGCTCACGGCATGAGGAAGGGGAGGAACTCGTTGCGATTTGGTGTCGTTCTGTCGATGCCACTCACGATTTTTTATCAGCAGAGTATCGGGCCGAACTGGAAGAGCTGGTGCGTTCCTTTCTGCCGGAAGCACCGTTGTGGGTCGCGGTTAATGAGCGGGATCAGCCGGTTGGGTTTATGTTGCTAAGTGGGCAGCATATGGATGCGCTGTTTATCGATCCTGATGTGTGCGGCTGCGGCGTGGGTCGGATGCTGGTGGAGCATGCGCTCTCGATGGCACCGGAACTGACAACCAATGTTAATGAGCAAAATGAGCAGGCGGTTGGGTTCTATAAGAAGGTGGGTTTTAAGGTTACGGGACGCTCTGAAGTGGACGATCTGGGGAAACCGTATCCGCTGCTGAATCTGGCATATGTGGGGGCGTAGGTGATTTTTTTCTCATCCCGGTGGGCTGAACTTCAGGTTTCGTACCCACCAATGGTGACACGATTATTTCTGCTTAAGCATTGCCATGACCGCACTATCACTGAGTACCGCTGATTGCGCATGGATGTGGAACTGGCGATATTTCATTAACGTTGCCCCAGCGACCACTTCATGGAGAATGCGTTCCTCAACCTGTGACAAACCGCCCTCATTCATTTCCAGCGCGCTCACAACAATATCCATACGTTTTGCTGGCAAAAAAGAATGCCAGGTTGAACGTGGGTGGAGTTGCAGAACAAGATCTTGCAGAACTTTTTCTGCAACAAAGAAATTGGCGATTAACAGGCGCTGGTTACTGAAGGCAGCGTCTCCTGACACTTCACGTTTGCTTTCAAGATCGCGAACAGTAATTTGATTACGACGAATTTGGATATACAGAACTGACATGAGATTCCCTTCATCATGCAAGTAATTGATATGCAAAAAACCCCGGCCTTATGGACCGGGGTTTTTCTAATTTGATGCCTGGCAGTTCCCTACTCTCGCATGGGGAGACCCCACACTACCATCGGCGCTACGGCGTTTCACTTCTGAGTTCGGCATGGGGTCAGGTGGGACCACCGCGCTACGGCCGCCAGGCAAATTCTGTTTCATCAGACCGCTTCTGCGTTCTGATTTAATCTGTATCAGGCCGAAAATCTTCTCTCATCCGCCAAAACATCTTCGGCGTTGTAAGGTTAAGCCTCACGGTTCATTAGTACCGGTTAGCTCAACGCATCGCTGCGCTTACACACCCGGCCTATCAACGTCGTCGTCTTCAACGTTCCTTCAGGACCCTTAAAGGGTCAGGGAGAACTCATCTCGGGGCAAGTTTCGTGCTTAGATGCTTTCAGCACTTATCTCTTCCGCATTTAGCTACCGGGCAGTGCCATTGGCATGACAACCCGAACACCAGTGATGCGTCCACTCCGGTCCTCTCGTACTAGGAGCAGCCCCCCTCAGTTCTCCAGCGCCCACGGCAGATAGGGACCGAACTGTCTCACGACGTTCTAAACCCAGCTCGCGTACCACTTTAAATGGCGAACAGCCATACCCTTGGGACCTACTTCAGCCCCAGGATGTGATGAGCCGACATCGAGGTGCCAAACACCGCCGTCGATATGAACTCTTGGGCGGTATCAGCCTGTTATCCCCGGAGTACCTTTTATCCGTTGAGCGATGGCCCTTCCATTCAGAACCACCGGATCACTATGACCTGCTTTCGCACCTGCTCGCGCCGTCACGCTCGCAGTCAAGCTGGCTTATGCCATTGCACTAACCTCCTGATGTCCGACCAGGATTAGCCAACCTTCGTGCTCCTCCGTTACTCTTTAGGAGGAGACCGCCCCAGTCAAACTACCCACCAGACACTGTCCGCAACCCGGATCACGGGTCAACGTTAGAACATCAAACATTAAAGGGTGGTATTTCAAGGTCGGCTCCATGCAGACTGGCGTCCACACTTCTAAGCCTCCCACCTATCCTACACATCAAGGCTCAATGTTCAGTGTCAAGCTATAGTAAAGGTTCACGGGGTCTTTCCGTCTTGCCGCGGGTACACTGCATCTTCACAGCGAGTTCAATTTCACTGAGTCTCGGGTGGAGACAGCCTGGCCATCATTACGCCATTCGTGCAGGTCGGAACTTACCCGACAAGGAATTTCGCTACCTTAGGACCGTTATAGTTACGGCCGCCGTTTACCGGGGCTTCGATCAAGAGCTTCGCTTGCGCTGACCCCATCAATTAACCTTCCGGCACCGGGCAGGCGTCACACCGTATACGTCCACTTTCGTGTTTGCACAGTGCTGTGTTTTTAATAAACAGTTGCAGCCAGCTGGTATCTTCGACTGATTTCAGCTCCATCCGCGAGGGACTTCACCTACATATCAGCGTGCCTTCTCCCGAAGTTACGGCACCATTTTGCCTAGTTCCTTCACCCGAGTTCTCTCAAGCGCCTTGGTATTCTCTACCTGACCACCTGTGTCGGTTTGGGGTACGATTTGATGTTACCTGATGCTTAGAGGCTTTTCCTGGAAGCAGGGCATTTGTTGCTTCAGCACCGTAGTGCCTCGTCATCACGCCTCAGCCTTGATTTTCCGGATTTGCCTGGAAAACCAGCCTACACGCTTAAACCGGGACAACCGTCGCCCGGCCAACATAGCCTTCTCCGTCCCCCCTTCGCAGTAACACCAAGTACAGGAATATTAACCTGTTTCCCATCGACTACGCCTTTCGGCCTCGCCTTAGGGGTCGACTCACCCTGCCCCGATTAACGTTGGACAGGAACCCTTGGTCTTCCGGCGAGCGGGCTTTTCACCCGCTTTATCGTTACTTATGTCAGCATTCGCACTTCTGATACCTCCAGCATACCTCACAGTACACCTTCACAGGCTTACAGAACGCTCCCCTACCCAACAACACATAGTGTCGCTGCCGCAGCTTCGGTGCATGGTTTAGCCCCGTTACATCTTCCGCGCAGGCCGACTCGACCAGTGAGCTATTACGCTTTCTTTAAATGATGGCTGCTTCTAAGCCAACATCCTGGCTGTCTGGGCCTTCCCACATCGTTTCCCACTTAACCATGACTTTGGGACCTTAGCTGGCGGTCTGGGTTGTTTCCCTCTTCACGACGGACGTTAGCACCCGCCGTGTGTCTCCCGTGATAACATTCTCCGGTATTCGCAGTTTGCATCGGGTTGGTAAGTCGGGATGACCCCCTTGCCGAAACAGTGCTCTACCCCCGGAGATGAATTCACGAGGCGCTACCTAAATAGCTTTCGGGGAGAACCAGCTATCTCCCGGTTTGATTGGCCTTTCACCCCCAGCCACAAGTCATCCGCTAATTTTTCAACATTAGTCGGTTCGGTCCTCCAGTTAGTGTTACCCAACCTTCAACCTGCCCATGGCTAGATCACCGGGTTTCGGGTCTATACCCTGCAACTTAACGCCCAGTTAAGACTCGGTTTCCCTTCGGCTCCCCTATTCGGTTAACCTTGCTACAGAATATAAGTCGCTGACCCATTATACAAAAGGTACGCAGTCACCCCATAAAAGAGGCTCCCACTGCTTGTACGTACACGGTTTCAGGTTCTTTTTCACTCCCCTCGCCGGGGTTCTTTTCGCCTTTCCCTCACGGTACTGGTTCACTATCGGTCAGTCAGGAGTATTTAGCCTTGGAGGATGGTCCCCCCATATTCAGACAGGATACCACGTGTCCCGCCCTACTCATCGAGCTCACAGTATGTGCATTTTTGTGTACGGGGCTGTCACCCTGTATCGCGCGCCTTTCCAGACGCTTCCACTAACACACACACTGATTCAGGCTCTGGGCTCCTCCCCGTTCGCTCGCCGCTACTGGGGGAATCTCGGTTGATTTCTTTTCCTCGGGGTACTTAGATGTTTCAGTTCCCCCGGTTCGCCTCATTAACCTATGGATTCAGTTAATGATAGTGTGTCGAAACACACTGGGTTTCCCCATTCGGAAATCGCCGGTTATAACGGTTCATATCACCTTACCGACGCTTATCGCAGATTAGCACGTCCTTCATCGCCTCTGACTGCCAGGGCATCCACCGTGTACGCTTAGTCGCTTAACCTCACAACCCGAAGATGTTTCTTGCGATTCATCATCGTGTTGCGAAAATTTGAGAGACTCACGAACAACTCTCGTTGTTCAGTGTTTCAATTTTCAGCTTGATCCAGATTTTTAAAGAGCAAATATCTCAAACATCACCCGAAGATGAGTTTTGAGATATTAAGGCAGGTGACTTTCACTCACAAACCAGCAAGTGGCGTCCCCTAGGGGATTCGAACCCCTGTTACCGCCGTGAAAGGGCGGTGTCCTGGGCCTCTAGACGAAGGGGACGTATCAGTCTGCTTCGCAAGACGCCTTGCTTTTCACTTTCTATCAGACAATCTGTGTGAGCACTGCAAAGTACGCTTCTTTAAGGTAAGGAGGTGATCCAACCGCAGGTTCCCCTACGGTTACCTTGTTACGACTTCACCCCAGTCATGAATCACAAAGTGGTAAGCGCCCTCCCGAAGGTTAAGCTACCTACTTCTTTTGCAACCCACTCCCATGGTGTGACGGGCGGTGTGTACAAGGCCCGGGAACGTATTCACCGTGGCATTCTGATCCACGATTACTAGCGATTCCGACTTCATGGAGTCGAGTTGCAGACTCCAATCCGGACTACGACGCACTTTATGAGGTCCGCTTGCTCTCGCGAGGTCGCTTCTCTTTGTATGCGCCATTGTAGCACGTGTGTAGCCCTGGTCGTAAGGGCCATGATGACTTGACGTCATCCCCACCTTCCTCCAGTTTATCACTGGCAGTCTCCTTTGAGTTCCCGGCCGGACCGCTGGCAACAAAGGATAAGGGTTGCGCTCGTTGCGGGACTTAACCCAACATTTCACAACACGAGCTGACGACAGCCATGCAGCACCTGTCTCACAGTTCCCGAAGGCACCAATCCATCTCTGGAAAGTTCTGTGGATGTCAAGACCAGGTAAGGTTCTTCGCGTTGCATCGAATTAAACCACATGCTCCACCGCTTGTGCGGGCCCCCGTCAATTCATTTGAGTTTTAACCTTGCGGCCGTACTCCCCAGGCGGTCGACTTAACGCGTTAGCTCCGGAAGCCACGCCTCAAGGGCACAACCTCCAAGTCGACATCGTTTACGGCGTGGACTACCAGGGTATCTAATCCTGTTTGCTCCCCACGCTTTCGCACCTGAGCGTCAGTCTTCGTCCAGGGGGCCGCCTTCGCCACCGGTATTCCTCCAGATCTCTACGCATTTCACCGCTACACCTGGAATTCTACCCCCCTCTACGAGACTCAAGCTTGCCAGTATCAGATGCAGTTCCCAGGTTGAGCCCGGGGATTTCACATCTGACTTAACAAACCGCCTGCGTGCGCTTTACGCCCAGTAATTCCGATTAACGCTTGCACCCTCCGTATTACCGCGGCTGCTGGCACGGAGTTAGCCGGTGCTTCTTCTGCGGGTAACGTCAATGAGCAAAGGTATTAACTTTACTCCCTTCCTCCCCGCTGAAAGTACTTTACAACCCGAAGGCCTTCTTCATACACGCGGCATGGCTGCATCAGGCTTGCGCCCATTGTGCAATATTCCCCACTGCTGCCTCCCGTAGGAGTCTGGACCGTGTCTCAGTTCCAGTGTGGCTGGTCATCCTCTCAGACCAGCTAGGGATCGTCGCCTAGGTGAGCCGTTACCCCACCTACTAGCTAATCCCATCTGGGCACATCCGATGGCAAGAGGCCCGAAGGTCCCCCTCTTTGGTCTTGCGACGTTATGCGGTATTAGCTACCGTTTCCAGTAGTTATCCCCCTCCATCAGGCAGTTTCCCAGACATTACTCACCCGTCCGCCACTCGTCAGCGAAACAGCAAGCTGTTTCCTGTTACCGTTCGACTTGCATGTGTTAGGCCTGCCGCCAGCGTTCAATCTGAGCCATGATCAAACTCTTCAATTTAAAAGTTTGATGCTCAAAGAATTAAACTTCGTAATGAATTACGTGTTCACTCTTGAGACTTGGTATTCATTTTTCGTCTTGCGACGTTAAGAATCCGTATCTTCGAGTGCCCACACAGATTGTCTGATAAATTGTTAAAGAGCAGTTGCGACGCGGCTTTCAGCTCACTGTCGCGAGGTGGCGTATATTACGCCTTCCTCTTTCAGAGTCAACCCTGAATTTCAGGATTTTTCTCTTCAACCGAACCGGCTGTTTGTGTGAAGTGATTCACATCCGCCGTGTCGATGGAGGCGCATTATAGGGAGTTCTCCGCAGGCCGCAATAGAAAAATTGCAGAAAAATGACTGACTGCTGCATTCCCCAGCAAAACCCCGCTTTATACCTTTTTACGCACAGAGTTATCCACAATCATCAATGTGATTTCAGTATTTTTCCCACGGTAACCACTGTCAAAATTGTGATCACCATTGAAAGAGAAAAATTCGCGAGCGTTGCGCAAACGTTTTCGTTACAATGCGGGCGAAAAATAAGGATGCCCCGTTAGGGGCGTTAGCTAAGTTTTTCGCGAAAAATTCAGCTAACGCTCTCTGTAATAGTCAAATCCAGGGGATTTACCATGCAACAACGTCGTCCAGTCCGCCGCGCTCTGCTCAGTGTTTCTGACAAAGCCGGTATCGTCGAATTCGCCCAGGCACTTTCCGCACGCGGTGTGGAGCTGCTGTCTACAGGGGGCACTGCCCGTCTGTTAGCAGAAAAAGGTCTGCCGGTAACCGAAGTTTCCGATTACACCGGTTTCCCGGAGATGATGGATGGACGCGTGAAGACCCTGCATCCGAAAGTACATGGTGGCATTCTGGGCCGTCGCGGCCAGGACGATGCCATTATGGAAGAACATCAGATCCAGCCTATCGATATGGTGGTTGTTAACCTGTATCCGTTCGCCCAGACCGTGGCCCGTGAAGGTTGCTCGCTGGAAGATGCGGTTGAGAACATCGATATCGGCGGCCCAACGATGGTGCGCTCCGCCGCCAAGAACCATAAAGATGTCGCAATCGTGGTGAAGAGCAGCGACTACGACGCCATTATTAAAGAGATGGATGACAACGAAGGATCGCTGACGCTTGCAACCCGTTTCGACCTCGCCATCAAAGCCTTCGAACACACTGCCGCCTACGACAGCATGATTGCCAACTACTTCGGCAGCATGGTTCCGGCTTACCACGGTGAAAGCAAAGAAGCCGCCGGTCGCTTCCCACGCACGCTGAACCTGAACTTCATTAAGAAGCAGGATATGCGTTACGGCGAGAACAGCCACCAGCAGGCTGCCTTCTATATAGAAGAGAATGTGAAAGAAGCCTCCGTTGCTACCGCAACCCAGGTTCAGGGTAAAGCCCTCTCTTATAACAACATCGCCGATACCGATGCGGCGCTGGAGTGCGTGAAAGAGTTCGCCGAGCCGGCATGTGTGATTGTGAAGCACGCCAACCCTTGCGGCGTGGCTATCGGCAATTCCATTCTTGATGCTTACGATCGCGCGTACAAAACCGACCCGACCTCCGCATTCGGCGGCATCATTGCCTTTAACCGCGAGCTGGATGCGGAAACCGCACAGGCCATCATTTCTCGTCAGTTTGTTGAAGTGATTATTGCGCCGTCCGCCAGCGAAGAAGCCCTGAAAATCACCGCCGCCAAACAGAATGTACGCGTTCTGACCTGCGGTCAGTGGGGCGAGCGTGTTCCGGGCCTCGATTTCAAACGCGTGAACGGCGGTCTGCTGGTTCAGGATCGTGATCTGGGGATGGTCGGTGCAGAAGAACTGCGCGTCGTCACCAAACGCCAGCCGACCGAACAGGAACTGCGTGATGCGCTGTTCTGCTGGAAAGTGGCGAAGTTCGTGAAATCCAATGCTATCGTCTATGCCAAAAACAATATGACCATCGGTATTGGCGCGGGCCAGATGAGCCGCGTGTACTCCGCGAAAATCGCCGGTATTAAAGCCGCCGATGAAGGTCTGGAAGTGAAAGGTTCCTCGATGGCTTCTGACGCGTTCTTCCCGTTCCGCGACGGTATTGATGCCGCAGCCGCTGCGGGCGTGACCTGCGTAATCCAGCCTGGCGGTTCTATCCGTGATGACGAAGTGATTGCCGCCGCCGACGAGCACGGTATTGCGATGCTCTTCACCGATATGCGCCACTTCCGCCATTAATGGAGCGACAGATGAAAGTATTAGTGATTGGTAACGGCGGGCGCGAGCACGCGCTGGCCTGGAAAGCGGCCCAGTCGCCGCTGGTTGAGACTGTTTTTGTTGCTCCGGGTAACGCAGGCACAGCGCTGGAACCCACGCTGCAAAACGTCGCTATCGGCGTGACCGATATCCCGGCGCTGTTGGATTTCGCACAAAACGAAAAGATTGATCTGACCATCGTCGGCCCGGAAGCGCCGCTGGTGAAAGGCGTGGTCGATACCTTCCGCGCTGCCGGGCTGAAAATCTTCGGCCCAACCGCAGGTGCGGCCCAACTGGAAGGCTCAAAAGCGTTTACCAAAGATTTCCTGGCCCGCCATAAGATCCCTACGGCGGAATACCAGAACTTCACCGAGGTAGAACCTGCGCTGGCGTATCTGCGTGAGAAAGGCGCGCCAATCGTCATTAAAGCGGACGGTCTGGCTGCCGGGAAAGGCGTTATCGTGGCGATGACGCTGGAAGAAGCGGAAGCGGCTGTTCACGATATGCTGGCGGGCAACGCTTTTGGCGACGCAGGTCATCGCATCGTTATCGAAGAGTTCCTCGATGGCGAAGAAGCGAGCTTTATCGTGATGGTGGACGGCGAGCATGTGCTGCCGATGGCTACCAGCCAGGATCACAAACGCGTAGGCGATAAAGATACCGGACCAAACACGGGCGGGATGGGCGCTTACTCCCCCGCGCCGGTAGTAACCGATGAAGTTCATCAGCGCACCATGGAACGTATTATCTGGCCAACCGTGAAAGGCATGGCGGCGGAAGGCAACACCTACACCGGTTTTCTCTACGCGGGCCTGATGATTGACAAACAGGGCAATCCGAAGGTTATTGAATTTAACTGCCGCTTTGGCGATCCGGAAACCCAGCCAATCATGCTGCGTATGAAGTCCGATCTGGTTGAACTCTGCCTGGCAGCCTGTGAAGGCAAGCTGGACGAGAAAACATCCGAGTGGGATGAGCGTGCTTCTCTCGGCGTGGTGATGGCTGCGGGTGGATATCCGGGCGATTACCGCACCGGCGATGTGATCCACGGCCTGCCGCTGGAAGAAGTGGCTGACGGCAAAGTGTTCCACGCGGGCACGAAACTGGCGGATAACGAGCAGGTAGTAACCAGCGGCGGGCGCGTACTGTGCGTCACCGCGCTGGGTCATACCGTGGCAGAAGCGCAGAAACGCGCTTATGCCTTAATGACCGATATTCACTGGGACGACTGCTTCTGCCGGAAAGATATCGGCTGGCGCGCTATCGAACGCGAGCAGAACTAACGCGACAGTTTTGCCAATAGCGTTTTGCGCGTGATCCCTAACTGACGGGCGGCTTCGGTTTTGTTGCCGCCCGTTTTCTCCAGTGCCGCCAGAATCACTTCTTTTTCGACTTCCACCAGCGGCTGAATATCCTGACTTTGCCCCAGCGGGATCGGCGTACCGGCAATCGCCAGCGGCAGCTCGCGTTCGGAAATATATTCCCCGGTCAGCAGCACCACCGCCCGTTCCACCGCGTTTTCCAGTTCACGAATATTTCCCGGCCAGTCGTAGTGGATCAGCAAATCCATCGCCTGTGGCGTAAAGCCTTTTACCGCCTTGCGATTACGCTCGGCAAAGCGCTGAAGAAAATGGCCAGCCAGCAGAGGGATATCTTCCCGCCGTTGCCGCAGCGATGGTACTTCAATCGCCACCACATTCAGGCGATAGTAGAGATCCTGGCGAAAACGCCCGGCATTCACCTCTGCGGCAAGATCGCGATGGGTCGCCGCAATCAGCCGGACATCAACCGAGATAGTCTGGTTGCTACCGACACGCTGAACTTCGCGCTCCTGAATCGCACGCAGCAGACGCACCTGCATCATCGGCGAGATATCGCCAATTTCATCGAGAAACAGCGTGCCGCCGTCCGCCTCAACAAAGCGCCCTTCCCGGCGTTTATCGGCTCCAGTAAACGCCCCTTTTTCGTGACCGAACAATTCAGATTCCAGCAAGGATTCGTTGAGTGCCGCACAGTTGAGCGTTACCAGCGGTTTTTCGCTACGTGCGCTACTGGCGTGAATCGCCCTGGCGACCAGCTCTTTACCGGTGCCGGAATCGCCGTGGATCAGCACCGTGGCTTCCGATGGCGCGACGAGGGCGATTTCACTGAGCAGGTGTTGCATCGCCGGGCTTTTACCGACCATACCGAACTGGCTGGCAGTCACCGCAGGTGTTTCAGCATCAATACTGTGCGTATGCGCGAGCGCCTTTTCCAGCGTCGCCTCCAGGTTATCGAAATCCAGCGGCTTGATGAGATAATCCAGCGCCCCAGTTTTCAGTGCCTCTACCGCCGTCTCGACGCTGGAGTACGCGGTCATAATCAGTACCGGAATTGCCGGGTTTAACGCTTTGATCTCTTTCAGCGTGGCGATGCCGTCCATCTCCGCCATTCGCACATCGCAAAGCACAAGATCAAAAACCTGTTCCCGCACCTGCTCCAGCGCCTGTCGCCCGCTGTTCGCCAGCGCGACGTTATAGCCCCAGCCGCGCAGTAAAGCCTGCAAAATAGTGCAGTGGCTAATGTCATCATCCACCACCAGAATATCGATATTATCGTGCGTCATCCTTGTGGGTCCTTACGCGTAATATTGACCGGAAGCCAGAGGGTGAACGTTGAGCCTTTTCCCTCCTGGCTTGCGACCTGAATTGTACCACCGTGTTGTTCAACAATATTATGCACGACCGCCAGCCCCAATCCGGTGCCTTCGGCTTTGGTGGTGAAGTACGGAGTGAAGATGGCTTCAAGCTGATCTGCCGCAATTCCCTTACCGCTGTCGGTAACGCTGATTTTCACGCCCGCGCCGCTTTCGCTGGCCGTCACGCTAATCACGCCATGCTGACCAATCGCCTGAATAGCATTGAGATAGAGATTCAACAGGACCTGAGTCAGCCTGTCCGGATCGGCCTGAATTTCCGGTAATGTGTCGTTGGCGGTAAAGCGTAACTGGATCTCCCGGCTGTTTGCATCCTGGCTTACCAGCTGTAATGAGTGGTTAATCAGCGTGTTGAGATCCACCGCCTGCAATGCCAGATGCGTTGGCTTAACCAGTTCCAGCAGCTCGCTTACCACGCGGTTTAAACGGTCGGCCTCTTTCGCCATCACCTGCGCCAGTTGATGCGCTTCTCCCCCTGCAGGCGCGCGCTCGGCAAAGTATTTCGCCAGTCCTTTAATCGAGGAAAGTGGGTTACGGATTTCGTGGGCAACGCCTGCCGCAAGATGCCCCAGCGCCACCAGCTTCTCTTTGCGCTTCATTTCATCTTGTAGAAGCTGGCGCGAGCGCAGATAGCGGCGATACCAGAAGAATGACAATACGCTTGCCAGCAAGACCGTCGCCAGGGCGAAGAGGATAATCAGGGTGTTTCTCTGCTCACGATCTTCGGCACTCACAATATTACTGGCGTCGAAAGCGATGAAAATTGCTTGTGGTGTCGCGGCATACTGCTGCATATGGCGCATCCGGTGCATTCCAGCAGCAAACATCGGTTGAAACTGGCGATAAATTTCCAGAACAGGCTCGCCGTCTGCGCTATCGATCCGCCGCCACACTTCTTCATCTCCCGGATGTAACTGCTGCATTTCCTGCGGGGAATAAAGCTGTTTTCCCACCATGCCGGAGTTGCTATGCATCACGATTGTTCCTTGTTCATCCGTGACCGCAAACCAACGTACTCCAGGCTGCCCGGCCATTTCTTCCAGTAAGGCCTGCTGCTGCGCATGATGCATGCGCATCCCCATGCCGACGCGCGAGCCGGATTCAAGAGCGCGAATAAGTACACTGCCTTTTTCCAGCAGCGTTTGTCTGGCGGCGGCAGTCTCGCGCCCATAATCGCGAATCACCGTCACCGCAAACAACCCTACCAGCCCAACAATGACCACGGGGAGGATCGCGCTTAACCATTTAGCTAAGGAGTCTTTAGAACGTTGCATAAAACGCATCTTCTTCTTTGCCTGCTCATCCCTTTCTGACAGCAGAAATCATGCCATCTTTTATCAGCGCTTACCCTGCGCTGTAACACAAAGGCTTAAGTTTCAATGAGTAAAAATGACTCGCTACCCGCAGCAGGCGAGTCATTTTTACTCGTTTATCATGCCAGATTACCCGTCATATCAGCGTTTCATCGTTGGCACGGAAGATGCAATACCCGAAGTAAGACAACCACTGGAGGATTAACCATGAAACGGAACACGAAAATTGCCCTGGTGATGATGGCGCTTTCAGCAATGGCGATGGGATCGACATCTGCATTTGCTCACGGCGGACACGGTATGTGGCAGCAAAATGCCGCGCCTTTGACCAGCGAACAACAGACAGCGTGGCAGAAAATCCATAATGACTTTTACGCTCAAAGCAGCGCACTGCAACAGCAACTAGTGACGAAGCGTTATGAATACAATGCCCTGTTAGCCGCGAACCCACCGGATAGCAGCAAAATTAACGCGGTCGCCAAAGAGATGGAGAATTTGCGTCAGTCGTTAGATGAGTTACGGGTGAAACGGGATATTGCGATGGCTGAAGCGGGTATTCCGCGCGGAGCCGGAATGGGCATGGGCTACGGCGGCTGCGGTGGTGGCGGTCATATGGGGATGGGCCACTGGTAAATCAGAACGTTTTCTCGTTGGGTTGCCAGCGACAGAAATCAGAGTTTGCCACTAACAGTAATTGCGAACCTTCGGGCGCTTCCAGCCATGCCACGCTGACATCAACAGAAGAGCGGCTCTGGCGGCGCTCGATATGCGCTATCGCCTGCGAATCTAAATCAGGTTTAATGGTTTGCCCTTCGCAGGTGGTCACGGTCTGTTCCATCGCATGCCAGCGCCCCTGGCGCAGCACGACTCTCCCCTGACGTAAGGCATCGCTAATCTGGCGGATCTGATCAGCCCGATAACGGTATAAATCGATTTGGTCGTTAGAAAGCTGCTGCTTTTCCCCATCGGATTCACGTTGCATAAAGCTCAGATCACCGCGATCGTCAAAACGCGCGCGAATGTTCACCGGCGGTTTGCTGTAAACATTGATATTGATGAGCGTGAGGTTATCGCCCTGCCAGCGATACTCTCGCGTCGTGGTATCGCCACTGCGCCACGGGCTAAACACGGCAAGCAGATGCACATTATCGCCGCTGTCTTTTCGCCAGATACGTACCGCGCCCTGGTCTTCAGCAAATCCACTGGCGGTAAAGGGAGGAAGTGACGAGTTGTGACTACAGGCAGTGAGAAACAGCGCACCTGCCAGCATCAATGATCGACGCCAGAAAGACAAAAGGGGTGAAACCACCCCTTCGTTAAAACTGTTCACTGCCACGCAATCTTACTTAACTGCGTCTTTCAGTGCCTTGCCAGAAACAAATGCCGGTACGTTAGCTGCGGCAATTTTGATTTCTTTACCGGTCTGCGGGTTGCGGCCAGTACGCTCAGCGCGGTGGTTCACTTTGAAGGTACCGAAACCAACCAGTTGTACAGCATCGCCTTCTTTCAGAGACTCAGTAATTGCAGCCAGAGTGGACTCCAGAGCAGCTTTAGCCTGGGTTTTGGACAGTTCTGCTTTCTCTGCAATTACATCAATCAGTTGAGTCTTGTTCATAAGTTATCCTTACAATGTGTTTATCGCTTGCTAAGCATCGAGTGCGACGGAAATGCCAGAATAGCACTCTCCTGCATACACGCACCGATAGCCACTTTTTTTCGCCCCCCAAATGTAGACCAGACGGGGGGCGAAAGGGAAGACTCCAGGTATGACAAATCAGGCGTTAAATCACGTTTTCTGGTCTTATTGCTGAAAAATTATACCAATATTGCTCTCACCCGCCTCACGCAGGTCTGCCCTAAGGCCTTTTATCAGCTCGATATCGCGTTCTTCGCACTCAGCTAAAAGTCGGAATATTTCCCACTGAATGTCCCATTCTTGCTCTACAGCTGGGTTTTCTTTGAGCTCTTCATCGCTCATTTCGCGACCAGCCTGAGTCATTTCCAGCATCGCAACGGTCGTGATGGAGGTCTTACTCACTTCCACCGCGTGTTCGAGCGTTTCACCACTCAAACGCGAATGGACCAGTTCACTTAACGCCACGCAGGCATCGATTGCCGGATAAACGCCGTACAGATCGAAATCGTCGGCTGAAGGAATCGCTTCTTCAAATTTCTCCAGTTGGCTGTCGAAATTTACTTTTGCGTCTTTGACGGTCAGCGTTTCCCAGATGAGATCGAGAATACGGCGGTA
Organism: Shigella dysenteriae; assembly: GCF_022354085.1. NCBI lineage: Bacteria > Pseudomonadati > Pseudomonadota > Gammaproteobacteria > Enterobacterales > Enterobacteriaceae > Shigella > Shigella dysenteriae. Next base: position 128,525 of record NZ_CP055055.1, on the reverse strand, counting down.
AATTTGCCCATCGCCAAAACCGGTTTGCTGGCAGAACATGGCGTAATTGGGGTACATGCGTTCGCATAAGCAAGCCATGAAAGTGACATGCTGCCAGCTTTCCAGGCGCTCCAGACGCAGATGAATTGGGTTTTGTAACATGTTGAGTTCTCAAATACGGAAATTACCCGCAGTTTACCTGAATTAGGGCTGATTTGCTGTATAGCGCACGAACGCTGGACGTTCCGAGGCCACCGCGTCCGCCCAGCGCGTTGGCTCCGGCAGACGATAGCCTTTCATGCAGCGTTGTACCCACGCCAGCGCGCTGTCCACGCTGACCCGATGGCCGGTAGCGATAAACAACGGGTTACAGCGCGCTTTGCTGCGCCAGACCCAGGCCAGCTGCTCGCCTTTATCCATCAGTGGGGCCAGCGCGCCCGGTTCGCTGGAGAGCGGTTCGAATTTACCGCATAGTCGTTTTTTCGCTACGCCAATGGTCGGCACATCCACCAGCAAACCAAAATGGCTGGCGACGCCAAGACGGCGAGGATGCGAGATCCCATGACCATCGACAAACACTAAATCCGGTTTTTGTGACAGCATCTCCCACGCTGCCAGGAGCGCAGGATATTCGCGGAAGGAAAGAAAACCTGGAATGTAAGGCATGGTGGTAGCGATGCGGGCCACTTTATACTCCACCAGCTCAAGCGAGGGGTATTTCAGCAGCACCATCGCCGCTCGCGTCACTTCTCCGCCCTGCTCAAACCCGACATCGGCTCCGGCGATCAGATCCGGCGGATCCTTATCGAGTCGATCCTCGCGGATCACAGAAGAAGCCAGTTCGATTTGTTGAGCGCGTAATGACGCGAGATCCATAATCGCTCCTTAGCGGTGATACTGTTCAGACAGTCGATGCACTGCCTCCACGAACACGCCAGCATGTTCTGGCGGCACATCCTGATGAATGCCGTGACCAAGGTTAAAGACATGACCTTCGCCGTGACCGAAACCTGCAAGTATAGTCGCTACTTCTTCTTCAATGCGGGCAGGCGGCGCGTACAGCATCGACGGATCCATATTACCCTGCAACGCGACTTTATTGCCCACACGGCGGCGCGCATCGGCGATGTCCGTTGTCCAGTCGAGGCCCAGCGCATCGCAACCGGTTTCTGCCATGGCTTCCAGCCACTGTCCGCCGCCTTTGGTAAACAGCGTGACCGGTACGCGGCGACCGTCGTTTTCACGCAGTAAACCATCAACAATTTTATGCATGTAATAAAGCGAGAACTGTTGATAATCGCGCCCGGTAAGCACGCCGCCCCAGGTGTCGAAAATCATCACAGCCTGAGCACCGGCTTTAATCTGCGCATTCAGATACAAAGTGACGCTTTTCGCCAGTTTATCGAGTAGAGCGTGCAGCGCCTGCGGATCGGCATACATCATTTTTTTGATCACGGTGAAGGCTTTGCTGCTGCCGCCTTCCACCATGTAGGTCGCCAGCGTCCACGGGCTGCCGGAAAAACCAATCAGCGGCACTTCGCCTTTCAGTTCGCGACGAATGGTACGCACCGCGTTCATCACGTACCCCAGTTCATCTTCCGGGTCCGGAATTGGCAGTTTATCGACGTCAGCTTTGCAGGTGACTGGCGAGGTAAAACGCGGACCTTCTCCGGCTTCAAAATAGAGCCCTAACCCCATCGCGTCCGGGACGGTGAGGATATCGGAAAAGAGGATCGCCGCATCCAGCGGGTAGCGACGCAGCGGTTGCAAGGTCACTTCACACGCCAGCTCGGCGTTTTTGCACAGCGACATAAAATCGCCCGCCTGGGCGCGCGTGGCTTTATATTCCGGTAGATAGCGACCCGCCTGGCGCATCATCCATACTGGAGTGACATCAACGGGCTGGCGCAGCAGCGCCCGCAGATAACGATCGTTTTTAAGTTCGGTCATTTTGGCTGTTCCTTAGTGCGTCAGGCGGTCAGTGTATCATCACTCGTACTCTGCCCGACACATCGCCACCGTATCTTCTATCAGACGGCGCGCCACGGTGCCGGGCGGCGGGAGTAACGGCAAATCGTCATAGCGATACCAGTTCGCCTCGAGCAATTCTTTCGGGTCGATCACGATGTCGCCGCTGTCATATTCCGCCATAAACGCGGTCATTAAAGACTGAGGAAACGGCCACGGCTGGGAAGTCACATAACGCAAGTTTTTAACTTTGATGCCGCTCTCTTCCATCACTTCCCGCGCGACCGCCTGCTCGAGGGTTTCGCCCACTTCGACGAATCCGGCAAGTACCGTATGGACACCGTTACGATGGCGGGTATGCTGGGCGAGGAGGATCGAATCATCGCGACGGATGGCAACAATAATGCAGGGGGCGATTTGCGGGTAGTAACGCTCACGGCAATGGCTGCACAGCATCGCCCATTCGGTTTTGCTTGGATACATTTCATGCCCGCAGTAACCACAGTATTTATGCGATCGGTAAAACTCCGCCAGTTGCACGCCACGTCCGGCCAGTTGAAACAGCCCAACATCGAGATCAATGACCTGACGTACCGACCCCATATCGTGACGCCGCTGCTGTTGTATTAACCAAACAGGTTCCCCCTGCCATTCGCCGATTTGTAGTGCGCGCTGACCCACAAGATCGAAATTTGCCGCTTCGCCATATGGCAATTCTCCCTTCGGCAACCATAATTTTTGTTCATGGCTGACGACCCACCAGCCGTGATCTAATTTTTCAATTATACGATCCATAGCTCTTGCACTACCTTTGCATCACTGGCATGTTTAACATGGTTTTTACATTTTTCACTGAGCAGTTTTTGAATACAAACTTGCGGAGTCAATCATGCTTAACCAGCTCGATAACCTGACGGAGCGCGTCAGAGGAAGTAACAAACTGGTTGATCGCTGGCTACATGTACGTAAGCATCTGCTCGTGGCTTACTACAATCTGGTTGGCATTAAGCCTGGCAAAGAATCGTACATGAGGCTAAACGAAAAAGCCCTTGATGATTTTTGTCAGAGCCTGGTCGATTACTTGTCTGCCGGACATTTCAGTATTTATGAGCGCATTCTTCATAAGCTGGAAGGCAACGGGCAACTCGCGCGCGCCGCGAAGATTTGGCCGCAACTCGAAGCCAATACCCAACAGATTATGGATTACTACGATTCCAGCCTGGAAACCGCTATCGATCATGATAATTACCTTGAGTTTCAACAGGTTTTATCTGACATCGGCGAGGCGCTGGAAGCGCGCTTTGTGCTGGAAGATAAGCTGATTCTGCTGGTGCTTGACGCCGCCCGCGTCAAACATCCTGCTTGAGTTCTGCGCTGTTAACGCGTAATTTACATTCAACGCCCCGTTTGTGGGGCTAATTTCTTGTCGGAGTGCCTTAACTGGCTGAGACCGTTTATTCGGGATCCGCGGAACCTGATCAGGCTAATACCTGCGAAGGGAACAAGAGTTAATCTGCTATCGCATCGCCTTTGCGGCGATCGTCTCTTGCTTCATCCGTCGTCTGACAAGCCACGTCCTTAACTTTTTGGAATGAGCTATGTCTGCAACAAAACTGACCCGTCGCGAACAACGCGCCCAGGCCCAACATTTTATCGACACCCTGGAAGGCACCGCCTTTCCCAACTCAAAACGCATTTATATCACTGGCACACAACCCGGCGTGCGCGTGCCGATGCGTGAGATCCAGCTTAGCCCGACGCTAATTGGCGGTAGCAAAGAACAGCCGCAGTACGAAGAAAACGAAGCGATTCCGGTCTACGACACCTCCGGCCCGTATGGCGATCCGCAGATCGCCATTAACGTGCAGCAAGGGCTGGCAAAACTACGCCAGCCGTGGATCGATGCGCGCGGCGATACCGAAGAACTTACCGTGCGCAGTTCCGATTACACTAAAGCGCGGCTGGCAGATGATGGCCTCGACGAGCTACGTTTTAGCGGCTTATTAACGCCAAAACGCGCCAAAACAGGACGCCGCGTCACCCAACTGCACTACGCCCGCCAGGGCATCATCACACCGGAAATGGAATTCATCGCCATCCGCGAGAATATGGGCCGCGAGCGCATCCGTAGCGAAGTTTTACGCCACCAGCATCCGGGAATGAGCTTTGGCGCACGTCTGCCAGAAAATATCACTGCGGAATTTGTCCGTGATGAAGTTGCTGCCGGACGTGCGATTATCCCGGCCAACATTAATCATCCGGAATCGGAGCCGATGATTATTGGCCGTAACTTCCTGGTAAAAGTTAACGCCAATATCGGCAACTCAGCGGTCACCTCTTCCATCGAAGAAGAAGTGGAAAAGCTGGTATGGTCCACGCGCTGGGGAGCGGATACGGTGATGGATCTCTCCACCGGTCGCTATATTCACGAAACCCGCGAGTGGATTTTGCGTAACAGCCCAGTGCCGATCGGTACAGTGCCGATCTACCAGGCGCTGGAGAAGGTTAACGGGATCGCCGAAGATCTTACCTGGGAAGCGTTCCGCGACACGCTGCTGGAACAGGCCGAGCAAGGTGTGGATTACTTCACTATCCATGCAGGGGTGCTGCTGCGCTATGTGCCGATGACCGCGAAACGCCTGACCGGTATCGTCTCGCGCGGCGGTTCGATTATGGCGAAATGGTGCCTCTCCCATCATCAGGAAAATTTCCTCTATCAACACTTCCGCGAAATTTGTGAAATCTGTGCCGCTTATGACGTTTCGCTGTCGCTGGGCGACGGTCTGCGCCCCGGTTCTATTCAGGACGCCAACGATGAAGCGCAGTTTGCCGAGCTGCATACGCTGGGCGAACTGACAAAAATCGCCTGGGAATATGATGTGCAGGTGATGATTGAAGGCCCAGGCCACGTGCCGATGCAGATGATCCGCCGCAATATGACCGAGGAGTTAGAGCACTGCCACGAAGCGCCGTTTTACACTCTGGGGCCGCTAACTACCGATATTGCGCCGGGCTATGACCACTTCACGTCGGGGATTGGTGCGGCGATGATTGGCTGGTTTGGCTGCGCGATGCTCTGTTACGTAACGCCAAAAGAGCATCTGGGTCTGCCTAATAAAGAAGATGTTAAGCAGGGGCTTATCACCTATAAGATTGCCGCCCACGCCGCTGACCTGGCGAAAGGGCATCCGGGCGCGCAAATTCGCGATAACGCCATGTCGAAAGCCCGCTTCGAATTTCGCTGGGAAGACCAGTTTAATCTGGCCCTCGACCCGTTTACCGCCCGCGCTTATCACGATGAAACCCTGCCGCAAGAGTCAGGTAAAGTCGCCCATTTTTGCTCCATGTGTGGGCCGAAATTCTGCTCGATGAAAATCAGCCAGGAAGTGCGTGATTACGCCGCCACGCAAACTATTGAAATGGGAATGGCGGATATGTCGGAGAACTTCCGTGCCAGAGGCGGAGAAATCTACCTGCGTAAGGAGGAAGCGTGATGTATCAGCCTGATTTTCCTCCTGTACCTTTTCGTTTAGGACTGTACCCGGTGGTGGACAGCGTACATTGGATCGAACGTCTGTTGGATGCAGGCGTACGTACTCTCCAGCTACGCATCAAAGATCGGCGCGATGAAGAGGTGGAAGCCGATGTCGTGGCGGCAATTGCACTGGGCCGCCGCTATAACGCGCGATTGTTTATCAACGATTACTGGTGGCTGGCGATCAAGCATCAGGCGTATGGCGTCCATTTGGGGCAGGAAGATTTGCAAGCCACCGATCTCAATGCCATCCGCGCGGCAGGCCTGCGGCTGGGCGTTTCGACACATGACGATATGGAAATCGACGTCGCGCTGGCAGCACGCCCCTCTTATATCGCGCTGGGACATGTATTCCCGACGCAAACCAAACAGATGCCTTCTGCACCGCAGGGGCTGGAACAGCTGGCACGGCATGTTGAGCGACTGGCGGATTATCCCACCGTGGCGATTGGCGGTATCAGTCTGGCACGCGCGCCTGCGGTGATAGCAACGGGTGTCGGCAGTATCGCCGTCGTCAGCGCCATTACTCAAGCCGCAGACTGGCGTTTGGCAACGGCACAGTTGCTGGAAATTGCAGGAGTTGGCGATGAATGACCGTGACTTTATGCGTTATAGCCGCCAAATCCTGCTCGACGATATCGCTCTTGACGGGCAGCAAAAACTGCTCGACAGCCAGGTGCTGATTATCGGTCTTGGCGGGCTGGGTACACCTGCTGCGCTATACCTGGCGGGCGCTGGCGTCGGGACGCTGGTACTGGCAGATGACGACGATGTGCATTTAAGCAATCTGCAACGACAAATCCTCTTTACCACTGAAGATATCGATCGCCCGAAATCGCAGGTCAGCCATCAGCGACTGACACAGTTGAATCCCGATATTCAACTGACAGCATTACAACAACGGTTAACGGGTGAGGCGTTAAAAGATGCGGTTGCACAAGCCGATGTGGTGCTCGACTGTACCGACAATATGGCGACTCGCCAGGAGATTAATGCCGCCTGCGTGGCACTCAACACGCCGCTTATCACCGCCAGCGCGGTCGGATTTGGCGGTCAGTTGATGGTACTGACGCCGCCCTGGGAGCAGGGGTGTTACCGCTGCCTGTGGCCAGATAACCAGGAGCCAGAACGCAACTGCCGCACGGCGGGCGTGGTTGGCCCGGTGGTCGGGGTTATGGGCACTTTGCAGGCACTGGAAGCCATTAAGTTATTAAGCGGTATAGAGACGCCTGCGGGAGAACTCCGACTGTTCGACGGTAAGTCGAGCCAGTGGCGCAGCCTGGCGTTGCGCCGCGCCAGTGGTTGCCCGGTATGCGGAGGAAGCAATGCAGATCCTGTTTAACGATCAACCGATGCAGTGCGCCGCCGGGCAAACTGTTCACGAACTACTGGAGCAACTCGACCAACGACAAGCGGGCGCGGCTCTGGCGATTAATCATCAAATCGTCCCGCGTGAGCAGTGGACGCAACATATCGTGCAGGATGGCGACCAGATCCTGCTTTTTCAGGTTATTGCAGGGGGTTGAGATGTTACGTATTGCGGACAAAACGTTTGATTCACATCTGTTTACCGGCACCGGGAAATTCGCCTCTTCACAACTGATGGTGGAGTCTATTCGCGCTTCCGGCAGCCAACTGGTGACGCTGGCGATGAAACGTGTCGACTTGCGCCAGCACAACGACGCTATCCTCGAACCGCTTATCGCGGCGGGTGTGACCCTGCTGCCAAATACATCCGGGGCGAAAACAGCGGAAGAAGCCATTTTCGCCGCCCATCTGGCACGTGAAGCATTAGGCACAAACTGGCTAAAATTAGAGATTCACCCTGACGCCCGCTGGCTATTGCCTGATCCCATCGAAACCCTGAAAGCCGCCGAAACGCTGGTACAACAGGGATTTGTCGTGCTGCCTTACTGCGGGGCCGATCCGGTATTGTGTAAACGTCTGGAAGAAGTCGGCTGTGCAGCGGTGATGCCGCTCGGCGCGCCGATTGGCTCGAATCAGGGACTGGAAACCCGTGCCATGCTGGAGATTATTATCCAGCAGGCCACAGTTCCGGTGGTTGTCGATGCTGGCATCGGCGTTCCCAGCCATGCCGCGCAGGCGCTGGAAATGGGGGCCGACGCGGTGTTAGTGAATACGGCGATTGCCGTCGCGGACGATCCCGTCAACATGGCGAAGGCATTTCGTCTGGCAGTAGAAGCAGGCCTGCTGGCACGTCAGTCCGGACCGGGCAGCCGCAGTCATTTTGCTCATGCCACCAGCCCGCTGACCGGATTTCTGGAGGCATCGGCATGAAAACCTTCAGCGATCGCTGGCGACAACTGGACTGGGACGACATCCGCCTGCGTATCAACGGCAAAACGGCTGCTGACGTAGAGCGGGCGCTAAATGCCTCGCAACTCACCCGCGACGATATGATGGCGCTGTTATCGCCAGCCGCCAGTGGCTATCTGGAACCACTGGCCCAACGGGCGCAGCGCCTGACCCGTCAGCGTTTTGGCAACACAGTTAGTTTCTACGTCCCGCTTTATCTTTCCAATCTTTGCGCTAACGACTGCACGTACTGCGGATTTTCCATGAGTAATCGCATCAAGCGCAAAACGCTGGACGAAGCGGATATTGCCAGGGAAAGCGCCGCTATACGGGAGATGGGCTTTGAACATCTGCTTTTAGTCACCGGTGAACATCAGGCGAAAGTGGGGATGGATTACTTTCGTCGTCATCTCCCTGCCCTGCGTGAACAGTTCTCTTCACTACAGATGGAAGTGCAACCGCTGGCGGAGACGGAATACGCCGAGTTAAAGCAACTTGGTCTGGATGGCGTGATGGTTTATCAGGAGACATATCACGAGGCGACTTATGCCCGCCATCATCTGAAAGGCAAAAAACAGGACTTCTTCTGGCGGCTGGAAACGCCGGATCGGCTGGGCCGTGCGGGGATTGATAAGATAGGCCTCGGCGCGCTAATTGGCCTTTCCGACAACTGGCGCGTTGACTGCTATATGGTTGCCGAACATTTGCTATGGCTGCAACAGCATTACTGGCAAAGCCGTTACTCTGTCTCCTTTCCGCGCCTGCGCCCGTGTACTGGCGGCATTGAGCCTGCGTCGATTATGGATGAACGCCAGTTAGTGCAAACCATCTGCGCCTTCCGACTGCTTGCACCGGAGATTGAACTGTCACTCTCCACGCGGGAATCACCGTGGTTTCGCGATCGCGTTATTCCGCTGGCAATTAATAACGTCAGCGCTTTTTCGAAAACGCAGCCAGGTGGCTATGCCGACAATCACCCCGAGTTGGAACAGTTCTCACCGCACGACGATCGCAGACCGGAAGCGGTTGCTGCCGCGTTAACCGCTCAGGGTTTGCAGCCGGTATGGAAAGACTGGGACAGCTATCTGGGACGCGCCTCGCAAAGACTATGAGACGGAATGTAAGAACGTAAATTTATTCCGAGCCGCTACGGAAGATGAAAAACGCAAGGTTGTTGAAAGCGTTGTGTTTTTTTATGGTAGTGCCGTCAGCAGGAATGTTGTCCAGGGCGAAAAGCTTCTTCCTCGTTTCGCCCTGCCTTTCTTAAAAATTCCGTAATGCAAAGTCTGAAGCCATCGCCTGTTGAGCAATGAAAGAGATCTGATTGTAAGAGAGTAAATACTCAACTATGATAGAGACGAAAATAAGAACACATGTTCTCATCTTCCAGGATGCAGCAGACTGAAGAAATTCAGACATCCCGCAACCTGCGATTATCGCAAGGTCAAGGCAAAGTCCGGTAATGGCGTTCTGAATACCAGAGATAATTCTCTGGCGAAACCCACCTTAAGGTGGGTTTTGTTATTTTGAGGGCTGAGGAAGCTGCTTATTTCTCAATAAGTTGTAGGCAAATGGTAAAAAATTTCACTGATTTACCTTTCTGTTTTTCAGAAATGGGATAAGCGCTAGTTACATGCAAACGGAGTTTTTTCTTTTCCCTGAAAGCCCTGAACGCAACAAAGTAAAATGCCTTATCTCCTCCGTCTAAGTCCACCTCAATCACGGCATAGCTACCATACCCGGCATGAATAACGTTGCTTTCTGGCAGCGCCAAAATAGTTCTTTTTAAGTGTGTGCGCGCTAAGTTATAACGGTGCTGGCAGAAGGGACGAGATTCTTTAGGCGCGTGGTACATTAACGATTGTTTTTCTTCGTTCGTCTGATGTTCATAATCTTTTGTGAAGCAGTGAAGAGAGTAGGTAACCCAAAAGCGATACTCTAAAGGCTCTTTGCCCTCATGATGCTGAACGTAGACAGCCTGATGAGCATCAAGAAATGATAAATCACGAATATCACCATCCGGATGTCCAAAAGGTCGCCACTTTTCCACTTCCTGTTTCATTCTCGTTCCTTAAGAAAGTTACACAGGAATAGTATCGAATCCTTGCCGAGTTTGACTCAATTAGTTCAGTCAGTTTCAGGATATTAGTCATCTCTACATTGATTATGAGTATTCAGAAATTCCTTAAATATTCTGACAAATGCTCTTTCCCTAAACTCCCCCCATAAAAAAACCCGCCGAAGCGGGTTTTTACGTTATTTGCGGATTAACGATTACTCGTTATCAGAACCGCCCAGACCTGCGTTCAGCAGTTCTGCCAGGCTGGCAGATGCGTCTTCTGCAGTCACCTGCGGTGCAGCCGGAGCTTCACCCGCAGCACGGCGACGCATACGATCCTGGTGGTACGCGTAACCGGTACCTGCAGGGATCAGACGACCCACGATAACGTTCTCTTTCAGGCCGCGCAGTTCGTCGCGTTTGCCCGCAACGGCTGCTTCGGTCAGCACGCGAGTGGTCTCCTGGAACGATGCCGCGGAGATGAAGGACTCGGTTGCCAGAGACGCTTTGGTGATACCCAGCAGATCGCGGGAGTAAGTTGCACCCACTTTGCCGTTCGCTTCCAGTTCGCGGTTTGCGATCTTGACGCGAGAGTATTCAACCTGTTCGCCTTCCAGGAAGTCGGAGCTGCCCGCGTTAACGATGGTAGCTTTACGCAGCATCTGACGAACGATAACTTCGATGTGTTTATCGTTAATCTTAACGCCCTGCAGACGGTATACGTCCTGTACTTCGTTAACGATGTAACGAGTCACAGCATGAACACCACGCAGACGCAGAATGTCGTGCGGCGCTTCCGGACCGTCGGAAATTACGTCACCACGTTCTACACGTTCACCTTCGAACACGTTGAGCTGACGCCATTTCGGAATCATCTCTTCGTACGGATCGCTACCGTCTACCGGGGTGATAACCAGACGACGTTTACCTTTGGTTTCTTTACCGAAGGAAACGATACCGCTGATTTCAGCCAGGATTGCCGGCTCTTTCGGACGACGTGCTTCGAACAGATCCGCAACGCGCGGCAGACCACCGGTGATGTCCTTGGTACCGCCGGATTCCTGCGGAATACGCGCCAGGGTGTCACCAGAGCTGATCTGTACGCCATCTTCCAGCTGAACAATCGCTTTACCCGGCAGGAAGTACTGCGCAGGCATATCGGTACCTGGGATCAGAACGTCGTTACCCTGAGCATCAACGATTTTCAGTGCCGGACGCAGATCTTTACCACCTGCGGTACGTTCTGCGGAATCCAGAACCACCAGCGAAGACAGACCGGTCAGTTCGTCGGTCTGACGAGTAATGGTCTGGCCGTCGATCATGTCAGTAAAGCGTACAAAACCGCTTACTTCGGTGATAACCGGCATGGTGTGCGGGTCCCAGTTTGCAACGGTTTCGCCGCCAGCAACCTGTTCGCCATCGCCTTTTGCCAGTACCGCACCGTAAGGTACTTTGTAGCTTTCTTTGGTACGACCGAATTCGTCGATCAGTTTCAGTTCGGTGTTACGGGAAGTGATAACCAGTTTACCGCTGGAGTTCACAACCGACTTCACGTTGCTGAGCTTGATGCTACCTTTGTTTTTCACCTGGATGCTGGATTCAGCAGCCGCACGAGATGCCGCACCACCGATGTGGAACGTACGCATGGTCAGCTGTGTACCCGGTTCACCGATGGACTGTGCCGCGATAACACCGATTGCTTCACCCTTGTTGATGATGTGGCCACGCGCCAGGTCACGACCGTAGCAGTGCGCACATACACCAAAGTCGGTGTCACAAGATACAACAGAACGTACTTTAACCGCGTCGACAGAGTTCTCTTCCAGCAGGTCACACCACTGTTCGTGCAGCAGCGTGTTGCGCGGAACGAGGATATCAGCAGTACCCGGCTTCAGAACGTCTTCAGCAGTTACACGACCCAGTACGCGATCGCGCAGCGGCTCTTTAACGTCACCACCTTCGATAACCGGAGTCATCATGATACCTTCATGGGTACCACAATCGTCTTCGGTAACCACCAGGTCCTGCGCCACGTCAACCAGACGACGAGTCAGGTAACCGGAGTTCGCAGTTTTCAGTGCGGTATCCGCCAGACCTTTACGAGCACCGTGGGTGGAGATGAAGTACTGGAGTACGTTCAGACCTTCACGGAAGTTCGCGGTGATTGGCGTTTCGATGATGGAGCCATCCGGCTTCGCCATCAGACCACGCATACCAGCAAGCTGACGAATCTGTGCCGCAGAACCACGCGCACCGGAGTCGGCCATCATGTAGATGCTGTTGAAGGAAACCTGCTTCTCTTCCTGACCGTCACGGTTAATAACGGTTTCAGTTTGCAGGTTATCCATCATCGCTTTGGATACACGATCGTTCGCCGCAGCCCAGATATCGATAACTTTGTTGTAGCGTTCGCCCGCAGTTACCAGACCAGACTGGAACTGCTCCTGAATTTCAGCAACTTCTGCTTCTGCCTCGGAGATGATTTCGTGTTTCTTCTCCGGGATGACCATGTCATCGATACCAACAGATGCACCAGAACGCGCTGCATAGGCGAAGCCGGTGTACATGATCTGGTCCGCAAAAATAACGGTCGGTTTCAGACCGAGAATGCGGTAGCAGGTGTTCAGCATTTTGGAGATTGCTTTTTTACCCAGCGCCTGGTTGACGATGGAGTAAGGCAGACCTTTCGGTACAATCATCCACAGAATGGCACGGCCAACAGTCGTGTCTTTCAGGCTGGTTTTCGCTACTAATTCACCGTTAGCATCTTTTTCATACTCGGTGATACGCACTTTAACGCGCGCATGCAGAGAAGCCAGACCAGAGCGATACAGACGTTCTGCTTCTTTCGGGCCAGTCAGCACCATGCCTTCGCCTTTGGCGTTAACACAGTCACGGGTCATGTAGTACAGACCCAATACAACGTCCTGAGACGGAACGATGATTGGTTCACCGTTCGCCGGGGACAGGATGTTGTTGGTAGACATCATCAGCGCACGCGCTTCCAGCTGGGCTTCCAGCGTCAGCGGTACGTGAACAGCCATCTGGTCACCATCGAAGTCGGCGTTATATGCCGCACAAACCAGCGGGTGCAGCTGGATAGCTTTACCTTCGATCAGTACCGGTTCAAATGCCTGGATACCCAGACGGTGCAGAGTCGGTGCACGGTTCAGCAGTACCGGGTGTTCGCGGATAACTTCGTCCAGGATATCCCAAACGACAGCTTCTTCGCGCTCAACCATTTTCTTCGCAGCTTTAATGGTGGTAGCAAGACCACGCAGTTCCAGCTTGCCGTAGATGAACGGTTTGAACAGCTCCAGCGCCATTTTCTTCGGCAGACCGCACTGATGCAGACGCAGGTATGGACCTACGGTGATTACAGAACGACCGGAGTAGTCAACACGCTTACCGAGCAGGTTCTGACGGAAACGACCCTGTTTACCTTTGATCATGTCGGCCAAAGATTTCAGAGGACGCTTGTTAGAACCGGTGATCGCACGACCGCGACGACCGTTATCCAGCAGAGCGTCTACCGCTTCCTGCAGCATACGTTTTTCGTTACGTACGATGATGTCCGGCGCAGCCAGATCCAGCAGACGTTTCAGACGGTTGTTACGGTTAATGACGCGACGATACAGATCGTTCAGGTCAGAAGTCGCGAAACGACCACCATCCAGCGGAACCAGCGGACGCAGATCTGGCGGCAGTACCGGCAGAACGGTCAGGATCATCCACTCTGGTTTGTTACCAGACTGAACGAACGCTTCCAGCAGTTTGATACGCTTGGTCAGCTTTTTACGCTTGGTTTCGGAGTTGGTTTCGTTCAGCTCTTCACGCAGCTGTTCGCACTCTTGCTCCAGATCCATGCTCTTCAGCAGGGCCTGGATTGCTTCCGCACCCATTTTCGCGTCGAATTCGTCACCGAACTCTTCCAGCGCGTCCAGATACTGCTCTTCAGTCAGGATCTGCTGACGTTCCAGGTTGGTCATACCGCCTTCGATAACCACATAGGATTCGAAGTACAGTACGCGTTCAATATCGCGCAGCGGCATATCGAGCAGCAGGCCGATACGGGACGGCAGCGATTTCAGGAACCAGATGTGCGCAGTCGGGGAAGCCAGTTCGATGTGGCCCATACGCTCACGGCGTACTTTAGTCTGGGTCACTTCAACGCCGCACTTCTCACAGATGACGCCACGGTGTTTCAGGCGCTTGTACTTACCGCACAGGCACTCGTAATCTTTTACCGGCCCAAAGATACGGGCGCAGAAAAGGCCGTCACGTTCTGGTTTGAACGTACGGTAGTTGATGGTTTCCGGCTTTTTAACTTCACCGAAAGACCATGAACGGATCATGTCTGGCGAAGCCAGAGCAATTTTGATCGCATCAAACTCTTCGGTTTTAGTCTGCGCTTTCAGAAACTTTAATAAATCTTTCACGGATTTGCTCCCGTCGGAGTTAGCACAATCCGCTGCCGGGTTTTACCCCGACAGCAGTGACCTGTTTGAGCGAGAATTACTCGTCTTCCAGTTCGATGTTGATACCCAGCGAACGAATCTCTTTCAACAATACGTTGAAGGATTCTGGCATGCCCGGCTCCATCTGATGGTTGCCGTCCACGATGTTTTTATACATCTTAGTACGACCGTTCACGTCATCAGACTTAACGGTGAGCATTTCCTGCAGGGTGTATGCTGCGCCGTATGCTTCCAGCGCCCACACTTCCATCTCCCCGAAACGCTGACCACCGAACTGTGCCTTACCACCCAGCGGCTGCTGAGTAACCAGGCTGTAAGAACCGGTGGAACGCGCGTGCATCTTGTCGTCGACCAGGTGGTTCAGTTTCAGCATGTACATGTAACCAACGGTTACCGGACGCTCGAACTGTTCACCAGTGCGACCATCGTACAGGCGGATCTGACCGGAAGTCGGCAGGTCGCCAAGTTTCAGCAGCTCTTTAATTTCTGCTTCCTTCGCACCGTCGAACACCGGCGTTGCGATTGGCATACCTTTGCGCAGGTTTTCAGCCAGACGCATAACTTCTTCATCGCTGAAGGTACTCAGGTCAACTTTCTGACGAACGTCAGCGCCCAGATCGTACGCACGCTGGATGAATTCGCGCAGTTTCGCGACTTCTTGCTGCTGTTTCAGCATGGCGTTGATCTTGTCGCCGATACCTTTCGCAGCCATACCCAAGTGGGTTTCGAGGATCTGACCGATGTTCATACGAGACGGTACGCCCAGCGGGTTCAGTACGATGTCTACCGGCGTACCGTTTTCATCGTAAGGCATATCTTCGATCGGGTTGATCTTAGAAATTACACCCTTGTTACCGTGACGACCTGCCATCTTGTCACCAGGCTGGATACGGCGTTTAACCGCCAGATATACCTTAACAATCTTCAGCACGCCCGGTGCCAGATCGTCGCCCTGGGTGATTTTGCGGCGTTTCGCTTCGAGTTTCTTCTCGAACTCGTGTTTCAGTTCGTCATACTGCTCAGCCAGCTGTTCCAGCTGATTTTGTTTCTCTTCGTCGGTCAGGCCCAGCTCCAGCCAGCGATCGCGCGGCAGTTTGTCGAGCTTCTCAGCTTCAACGCCACCGGCTACCAGCACAGCACGGATACGGCTGAACAGACCCGCTTCGAGGATCTGCAGTTCTTCAGACAGGTCTTTCTTCGCCTGTTTGAGCTGCATTTCTTCGATTTCCAGCGCACGTTTGTCTTTTTCTACGCCATCGCGAGTAAAGACCTGAACGTCGATAACCGTACCGGATACACCGTTTGGTACGCGCAGAGAAGAGTCTTTAACGTCAGAGGCTTTCTCACCGAAGATCGCACGCAGCAGTTTTTCTTCTGGGGTCAGCTGAGTTTCACCTTTCGGCGTTACCTTACCAACCAGAATGTCGCCACCGGTCACTTCCGCACCAATGTAAACGATACCGGATTCATCCAGTTTGGAGAGCGCAGCTTCACCCACGTTCGGGATGTCAGCGGTGATCTCTTCCGGCCCCAGCTTGGTGTCACGGGACACACACGCCAGTTCCTGAATGTGGATGGTGGTGAAACGGTCTTCCTGAACAACACGCTCGGATACGAGGATGGAGTCTTCGAAGTTGTAACCATTCCACGGCATGAACGCTACGCGCATGTTCTGACCAAGCGCCAGTTCACCGAGGTCGGTGGACGGACCGTCTGCCAGCACGTCGCCACGTTCAACCGGTTCACCCAGAGACACACACGGCATCTGGTTGATACAGGTGTTCTGGTTAGAACGGGTGTATTTGGTCAGGTTGTAGATGTCGATACCTGCTTCACCCGGATACATCTCGTCTTCGTTAACTTTGATAACGATACGGGAAGCATCCACGTACTGAACGACACCACCACGTTTAGCTACCGCAGTTACACCGGAGTCAACGGCAACAGCACGTTCCATACCAGTACCAACCAGCGGCTTATCAGCGCGCAGAGTCGGAACGGCCTGACGTTGCATGTTCGCACCCATCAATGCACGGTTGGCGTCATCGTGTTCCAGGAACGGGATCAGGGACGCACCGACGGATACCACCTGCTGGGTGGATACGTCCATGTAGTCAACCTGGTCGCGGCTGAACAAGCTGGATTCGCCTTTGCTACGGCAAGTTACCAGGTCTTCTACGAAGTGGCCTTCTTCATCCAGGTTGGAGTTCGCCTGGGCGATAACGTAGTTGCCTTCTTCGATAGCAGACAGGTAGTGAATTTCGTCAGTTACAACACCGTCAGTCACTTTACGATACGGAGTCTCAAGGAAGCCGTATTCGTTAGTCTGTGCGTACACGGACAGAGAGTTGATCAGACCGATGTTCGGACCTTCAGGGGTTTCGATTGGACATACGCGACCGTAGTGAGTCGGGTGTACGTCTCGAACTTCGAAGCCTGCACGTTCACGGGTCAGACCGCCTGGGCCGAGTGCGGAGATACGACGTTTGTGCGTAATCTCAGACAGCGGGTTGTTCTGGTCCATAAACTGAGACAGCTGGCTGGAACCGAAGAACTCTTTCACTGCTGCGGAAATCGGCTTGGCGTTGATCATATCCTGAGGCATCAGGGTATCCAGATCGCCCAGAGACAGACGCTCTTTCACCGCACGCTCTACACGTACCAGGCCAACGCGGAACTGGTTTTCCGCCATTTCGCCAACGGAACGGATACGACGGTTGCCGAGGTGGTCGATATCATCGACTTCACCTTTACCGTTACGGATATCGATGAGCTTTTTCATAACATCAATGATGTCGTCTTTGCTCAGGATACCGGAACCTTCGATTTCTTCGCGCAGCAGAGAACGGTTGAACTTCATACGACCAACCGCAGACAAGTCATAACGGTCTTCAGAGAAGAACAGGTTCTCGAACAGGCTTTCAGCTGCTTCACGAGTCGGCGGCTCGCCAGGGCGCATCATGCGGTAGATTTCTACCAGTGCGCTCAGACGGTCGTTAGTTGGGTCGACACGTAAGGTTTCAGAGATATACGGGCCGTGATCCAGGTCGTTGGTGAACAGCGTTTCGATACGCTTGTGACCAGACTGGCTCAGCTTAGCCAGCAGATCCAGGCTCAGCTCCATGTTCGCTGCGCAGATCAGCTCGCCGGTAGACTCATCAATATAGTCTTTAGCAACCACTTTACCTGCGATGTACTCAACCGGGACTTCGATCAGTTTGACGTCGTCTTTTTCCAGCTGGCGAATGTGGCGCGCAGTGATACGGCGGCCTTTTTCTACGTACACTTTACCGTTAGCTTCGATGTCAAAAGATGCGGTTTCACCACGCAGGCGTTCCGGCACCAGTTCCATCTGCAGCTTGTTATCACGGATTTCAAAGATAACTTTTTCAAAGAACAGGTCGAGGATCTGCTCTGTGGTGTAGTTCAGGGCGCGCAGAATGATGGTCGCAGGCAGTTTACGGCGACGGTCGATACGTACGAACAGGTTGTCCTTCGGATCGAATTCGAAGTCCAGCCAGGAACCACGGTAAGGGATGATGCGCGCGTTATACAGCACTTTACCCGAAGAGTGGGTTTTACCTTTGTCGGAGTCAAAGAAGACGCCCGGACTACGGTGCAGCTGGGAAACGATAACACGCTCAGTACCGTTGATAACAAAGGTACCGTTGTCTGTCATGAGCGGAATTTCGCCCATGTAGACTTCTTGTTCTTTAATGTCTTTTACGGTGCCTTCCGGCGCTTCGCGCTCATAGATCACCAGACGCAGTTTAACGCGCAGCGGTGCGGAATAGGTCACGCCACGGATTTGACATTCCTGGACGTCAAACACCGGTTCGCCAAGGCGGTAGCTGACGTATTGCAGCTCGGAATTACCGCTGTAGCTCTGAATCGGGAATACGGAACGGAAAGCAGCTTCCAGACCATACTGCCCTTCAGGATCTTGCTCGATAAATTTCTGAAACGAGTCAAGCTGGATAGAAAGGAGATAAGGTACATCCAGAACTTGTGGACGTTTACCAAAATCCTTACGAATACGTTTTTTCTCGGTATAGGAGTAAACCATAGGGTTCCTCAGCTCGCTGACAAGTCGACCCATCTGTCCATTGAGCGGACAGTTTGTGCAACACTATTTTGTTGACCGGAAAATGGAACACTTTCCGCAATGCCTGTTGCTATCACGCTTAAACCATTTCATTGCGATTTACACAGAACGGACGTCCTGTCGCAGTATATTAAGTCGTCGATAGAAACAAGCATTGAAAGGCACAGCAGTAGTCAAACAGTGTGAAACGCTACTGGCGCCTTACAGCGCAAAAAGGCTGGTGACTAAAAAGTCACCAGCCATCAGCCTGATTTCTCAGGCTGCAACCGGAAGGGTTGGCTTATTTAACTTCAACTTCAGCGCCAGCTTCTTCCAGAGCTTTTTTCAGTGCTTCTGCGTCGTCTTTGCTCACGCCTTCTTTCAGAGCAGCCGGTGCAGATTCTACCAGGTCTTTAGCTTCTTTCAGACCCAGGCCAGTTGCGCCACGTACTGCTTTGATAACAGCAACTTTGTTAGCGCCAGCAGCTTTCAGAATTACGTCGAATTCAGTTTTTTCTTCAGCAGCTTCAACCGGGCCAGCAGCTACAGCTACAGCAGCAGCAGCGGAAACACCGAATTTTTCTTCCATTGCAGAGATCAGTTCTACAACGTCCATTACAGACATAGCTGCAACTGCTTCAATGATTTGATCTTTAGTGATAGACATTTAAATTGTTCCTGAATATCAGAATAAGTTTATACGTAAGCGAATGCGTTAAAAAGATAACTGCGATTAAGCAGCCTCTTTCGCATCGCGTACAGCAGCCAGAGTACGAACCAGTTTGCCAGCCGAAGCTTCTTTCATGGTTGCCATCAGGCGTGCAATTGCTTCTTCGTAGGTCGGCAGAGTTGCCAGGCGGTCGATCTGAGACGCCGGGATCAGCTCACCTTCAAAGGCAGCGGCTTTGACCTCAAATTTTGCATTCGCTTTCGCGAACTCTTTGAACAGACGAGCAGCAGCGCCCGGGTGTTCCATAGAGTATGCAATCAGGGTCGGACCAACAAACGCGTCTTTCAGGCACTCGAACGGAGTACCTTCAACAGCACGGCGCAGCAGGGTGTTACGAACAACACGCATGTATACGCCAGCTTCGCGACCTGCTTTACGCAGTTCAGTCATTTTATCTACAGTTACGCCACGGGAATCCGCAACTACTGCAGACAGCGCGCCTTTGGCTACTTCGCTGACTTCAGCAACAATCGCTTGTTTGTCTTGAAGATTTAAAGCCATTAGCTTTGCTCCTGGATGTTTGCCAGAGAAAATCTCTGGAACTCACTTCACTCCTCCAAACGGAGAGAGCGTCTTAATTACGGTGAGCAGAAACAAGCCAGAATATAGAAGAATAATCTTAGCGTTCTGTCACCGTCTACGCAGGGGATTAAGTTTCTTGCGAAACTCCTGCGGTCTTCGACGGAGGCCTGGATAGGCCAGGCTCCAACGAACAAATCTTTTTAGCTGCTAACTTTCGTTAGCATACGTGGGGGTAAGATTGTAGACAAAATCACCGCCCACGTAAAGGCATTAGTTTACAGAAGCGCTCAGGCCAGCCTGGTCAACTGCAACACCTGCACCCATGGTGGTGGAGATGCTAACTTTCTTGATGTACACGCCTTTCGCCTGAGTCGGTTTTGCTTTTTTCAGCGCAACCAGCAGAGCTTCCAGGTTTTCTTTCAGTTTGTCAGCGTCAAAGTCCACTTTACCGATGGTGGTGTGGATGATGCCGTTTTTGTCGTTACGGTAACGAACCTGGCCAGCTTTAGCGTTTTTAACCGCTTCAGCAACGTTCGGCGTTACAGTACCCACTTTCGGGTTTGGCATCAGGCCGCGCGGGCCCAGAACCTGGCCCAGCTGGCCAACAACGCGCATTGCATCCGGAGAAGCAATAACAACGTCAAAGTTCATTTCGCCTTTCTTGATCTGGTCAGCCAGATCTTCCATACCTACCAGTTCAGCACCTGCAGCTTTAGCAGCTTCAGCGTTTGCACCCTGGGTAAATACGGCTACGCGAACGGAACGGCCAGTACCGTGCGGCAGTACAGTTGCACCACGTACGTTCTGGTCAGATTTACGAGCGTCGATGCCGAGGTTAACAGCTACGTCCACGCTTTCTACGAATTTAGCAGTCGCCAGCTCTTTCAGCAGAGCGATAGCTTCGTTGATGTCGTACTGTTTGGTTGCATCAACTTTCTCGCGGATAACACGCATGCGCTTGGTCAGTTTAGCCATTTCTTAGTCCTCCACTACCAGGCCCATGGAACGTGCAGTACCTTCGATGGAGCGAGTCATCGCTTCAATGTCGGCACCAGTCATGTCGGCAGCTTTGGTCTGCGCGATTTCCTGCAGCTGAGCGCGGGAAATTTTACCCACTTTGTCTTTGTTCGGCTTACCGGAACCAGACTTGATACCAGCCGCTTTTTTCAGCAGAACTGCTGCCGGCGGAGTCTTGGTAACGAAAGTGAAAGAACGGTCAGCGTAAACGGTGATTACTACCGGAATCGGCAGACCTTTTTCGATGGAATCAGTTTTTGCGTTGAACGCTTTGCAGAATTCCATGATGTTTACGCCCTGCTGACCCAGAGCCGGACCTACTGGCGGACTCGGGTTAGCCATACCAGCTGCAACCTGCAGCTTGACATAGGCTTGTACTTTCTTAGCCATTATAAATTCCTCAAGTTGGGTAATAACGCCTCTGAGAGGCTCCCCGTGATATAAAAAATCGTTTTACGGGCAAGGCCCATAAAAACAAAAGGCGCGAAATTGTATTCCAATCTCGCGCCTTGTGCAACGATTAAATCGCCGCTTTTTTGATCGCTGGGTTAGGCTTTTTCAACCTGGCTGAAGTCCAGCTCTACCGGGGTCGCACGACCGAAGATAGAAACAGACACTTTCAGACGAGATTTCTCGTAATCCACTTCTTCAACAACACCGTTGAAGTCAGCGAACGGACCATCATTAACACGGACCATTTCACCCGGTTCAAACAGCGTTTTCGGACGCGGCTTATCACCAACCTGCTGCAGGCGGTTCATAATCGCATCGACTTCTTTATCGCTGATTGGCGCAGGACGATCGGAAGTACCGCCGATGAAGCCCATCACACGCGGTACGCTGCGCACCAGGTGCCAGCTCGCGTCGTTCATCACCATCTGAACGAGGACGTAGCCAGGGAAGAATTTACGTTCGCTTTTGCGACGCTGACCGCCACGGATTTCAACCACTTCTTCGGT
Source organism: Shigella dysenteriae (assembly GCF_022354085.1). Taxonomy (NCBI): domain Bacteria; kingdom Pseudomonadati; phylum Pseudomonadota; class Gammaproteobacteria; order Enterobacterales; family Enterobacteriaceae; genus Shigella; species Shigella dysenteriae. The sequence goes on along the minus strand of NZ_CP055055.1, from coordinate 106,878 downwards.
TGGTACCATGACTTCACCAAACAAATCTTCCATGTTGTGTAATTTGATATGCTCACGTAGCGACGTTGCTACGCGGCCTTCAAAACCGGAAAACGCCTGAACGACGTACCAGCGCTTTTTAGGAGCTTCAGACATCTCAGAACCTCAGGCCAGTGATAAAGGATACCAGGCGAACCAGAATACCATCCAGTCCCCACAGGATCAGTGACATTACTGCGGTAACCGCAGCCACAATCAGCGTGGTGTGCAATGTTTCCTGGCGAGTCGGCCAAATGACCTTACGGACTTCGGTACGCGCTTCACGGGCAAAAGCAACGGTAGCTTTACCTTTTGTCGTTAACAGCGCGACACCACCCGCTGCAGCAATCAGAATTACTACGGCCAGCGCACGCAGCGGCAGCATAATGTCGCGATAAAGGTAGTTGCCGACAATCGCCACCAGGAGCAATGCCACCACAACGACCCACTTCATCGCTTCCAGGCCGCGCCCGCTTCCTTGAGCTTCGGTATTCGCACTCATAAACCAACCTGTCAGAAGTATTCTACAAACATTTTCACCCCGCGATCGCGAGGCAAACCAAATCGAAACGCGTATTAGCTTTTCGGATTATACGCCCTCAACAGAGCCTGTCTCAGCAATGATTATGACAAAGAAAATCACTGATGAGCCAGGTTCTGGTACGAAAGCGTGCAAAAAGGGCATCAAATGATGCCCTTTTAGTGCGCATTGCGTCAAATGTTATCGGCAATTAGCTCAGAACTTTTGCTACAACGCCCGCGCCAACGGTACGGCCGCCTTCACGGATTGCGAAACGCAGACCGTCGTCCATCGCGATCGGGTGGATCAGGGTAACAACCATTTTGATGTTGTCGCCCGGCATTACCATCTCTACGCCTTCCGGCAGTTCGATGGTACCAGTCACGTCAGTAGTACGGAAGTAGAACTGCGGACGGTAGCCTTTGAAGAACGGAGTATGACGGCCGCCTTCATCTTTGGACAGAATGTACACTTCAGATTCGAACTTGGTGTGCGGCTTGATGGTGCCCGGCTTAGCCAGTACCTGACCACGTTCGATTTCTTCACGTTTGATACCACGCAGCAGAACACCTACGTTCTCACCAGCACGGCCTTCGTCCAGCAGTTTGCGGAACATTTCAACGCCAGTACAGGTAGACTTCTGAGTCTCTTTGATACCAACGATTTCAACTTCTTCACCAACTTTGATGATACCGCGTTCTACACGACCGGTAACAACGGTACCACGACCGGAGATGGAGAATACGTCTTCGATCGGCAGCAGGAACGGCTTGTCAATCGCACGCTCTGGTTCCGGGATATAAGAATCCAGGAAGCCAGCCAGTTCCAGGATTTTCGCTTCCCACTCTGCGTCGCCTTCCAGCGCTTTCAGAGCAGAACCACGAACGATCGGAGTGTCGTCGCCCGGGAAGTCGTACTGAGACAGAAGTTCACGAACTTCCATTTCAACCAGTTCCAGCAGCTCTTCGTCATCAACCATGTCGCATTTGTTCAGGAACACGATGATGTACGGAACGCCTACCTGACGACCCAGCAGGATGTGCTCACGAGTCTGCGGCATCGGGCCGTCAGTCGCAGCAACTACCAGGATCGCGCCGTCCATCTGAGCAGCACCGGTGATCATGTTTTTAACATAGTCGGCGTGCCCCGGGCAGTCTACGTGTGCGTAGTGACGGGTCGGGGTGTCGTATTCAACGTGAGAAGTGTTGATGGTGATACCACGAGCTTTTTCTTCCGGCGCGTTATCGATCTGGTCGAATGCGCGAGCAGCACCGCCGTAGGTTTTAGCCAGTACGGTAGTGATTGCAGCGGTCAGCGTTGTTTTACCATGGTCAACGTGGCCGATAGTACCGACGTTAACGTGCGGTTTTGTACGTTCAAACTTTTCTTTAGACATCGATTGTCCCTCTAAGACACGGATAAATCGGTGATATCACCACATCAACCAGGCAACATGCCCGACTTGTTGAATGCAATAAACAGAAGGAAAAAACAGGGAGGAGAAAAGAAGTGGTGCTGATAGGCAGATTCGAACTGCCGACCTCACCCTTACCAAGGGTGCGCTCTACCAACTGAGCTATATCAGCACATCTTGGAGCGGGCAGCGGGAATCGAACCCGCATCATCAGCTTGGAAGGCTGAGGTAATAGCCATTATACGATGCCCGCATCCTGGAACTCGGCTACCTGATTTTCATTCTGCACTGAATATCGAGAGAAGCTCTCTTTATTCGAGCCGGTAAGCGAACTTATCGTCTCGGGCTACGCCATCGCGTGGCCGAAATTGGTGGTGGGGGAAGGATTCGAACCTTCGAAGTCTGTGACGGCAGATTTACAGTCTGCTCCCTTTGGCCGCTCGGGAACCCCACCGGACTTGATGGTGCCGACTACCGGAATCGAACTGGTGACCTACTGATTACAAGTCAGTTGCTCTACCTACTGAGCTAAGTCGGCATCAAGTAGCGCGCATTCTATGGAGACATGCGAGTTCATGCAACTAAAAAATTGCATAATTTGTTTTATTGGTCACATTTTATGCGACACGATGAAGAAACAGCCGAATGGAGGGCAGATTAGCACACTTTTTCAACATCATTGTGCTCAACAATGCGCTCCTGCTAAACCATAATTCTTTTTATCAGATGGAATATCTGTCACATTGCTTTTCAACGATAGCTTCCTGGGAGAGATTTTTTCTTATTATTCCTCCCCATCTGGTGTTACCCTCCTGCCCATTAACCCATTCAACAGAACTGTGACGCGCCATGGCAAATATCGCTTTGCCGATAGAGCTATGACCGCCAGAAACATGCTTATGAGTATAAAAGAGCAAACGTTAATGACGCCTTACCTACAGTTTGACCGCAACCAGTGGGCAGCTCTGCGTGATTCCGTACCTATGACGTTATCGGAAGATGAGATCGCCCGTCTCAAAGGTATTAATGAAGATCTCTCGTTAGAAGAAGTTGCCGAGATCTATTTACCTCTGTCACGTTTGCTGAACTTCTATATAAGCTCGAATCTGCGCCGTCAGGCAGTTCTGGAACAGTTTCTTGGTACCAACGGGCAACGCATTCCTTACATTATCAGTATTGCTGGTAGTGTCGCGGTGGGGAAAAGTACAACCGCCCGTGTATTGCAGGCGCTATTAAGCCGTTGGCCGGAACATCGTCGTGTTGAACTGATCACTACAGATGGCTTCCTTCACCCTAATCAGGTTCTGAAAGAACGTGGTCTGATGAAGAAGAAAGGCTTTCCGGAATCGTATGATATGCATCGCCTGGTCAAGTTTGTTTCCGATCTCAAGTCCGGCGTGCCAAACGTTACAGCCCCTGTTTACTCGCATCTTATTTATGATGTGATCCCGGATGGAGATAAAACTGTTGTTCAGCCTGATATTTTAATTCTTGAAGGATTAAATGTCTTACAGAGCGGGATGGATTATCCACACGATCCACATCATGTATTTGTTTCTGATTTTGTCGATTTTTCGATATATGTTGATGCACCGGAAGACTTACTTCAGACGTGGTATATCAACCGTTTTCTGAAATTCCGAGAAGGGGCTTTTACAGACCCGGATTCCTATTTTCATAACTACGCGAAATTAACTAAAGAAGAAGCTATTAAGACTGCCATGACATTGTGGAAAGAGATCAACTGGCTGAACTTAAAGCAAAATATTCTACCTACTCGCGAGCGCGCCAGTTTAATCCTGACGAAAAGTGCTAATCATGCGGTAGAAGAGGTCAGACTACGCAAATAATTTTCAGGGGAGCTAATGCTCCCCTTTCTTATTTTTCTGCACTACGCAGGGATATTTCACCGCCCATCCAGGGTTTTATTATTCCGTCCTGCTCAAGCAATAAAGCGCCTTGTTTGTCTATTCCGCGTGAAATGCCAAATATTTCTTTATCACCAATGATAAGTTTCACTGGGCGATTAATAAAATTATCCAGCTTTTCCCAGCGCGAAAGATAAGGTGCCAATCCTTCTTGTTCGAAGAGTTCCAGCGCCGCGCGTAATTCACGTATTAGCATGGCCGCCAACGTATTACGATCGAGATTGATCCCCGCTTCCTGCAGCGTGATCCACCCCTGATTAACGACACTCTCTTCAACACGACGCATTGCCATGTTGATCCCGGCTCCAATGACTATTTGCGCCGCATCGCCGGTTTTGCCAGTCAGCTCCACAAGAATGCCTGCCAGCTTGCGATCCTGCAGATAGAGGTCATTAGGCCATTTGACACGAACTTTATCTGCTCCCAGCTTGCGTAATACTTCCGCCATCACGATACCGATAACCAGACTTAAACCAATCGCCGCCGCCGGGCCTTGTTCCAGACGCCAGAACATCGACAAATATAAGTTTGCGCCAAAAGGCGAAAACCATTTCCGCCCCCGGCGACCACGGCCAGCCTGCTGGTATTCTGCAACGCAGGCATCGCCCGATTTAAGCTCTCCGATACGATCAAGAAGGTACTGATTCGTGGAGTCAATAACTGGCAGCACGGCTACACTACCGCCATCCAGCTGACCCAATATCTGTTCAGCATTAAGTAACTGGATGGGCTCAGGCAGGCTGTATCCTTTACCCGGAACGGTAAAGACATCAACGCCCCAGTCACGCAGTGTCTGAATGTGTTTATTAATAGCCGCCCGGCTCATTCCCAGCGTTTCACCCAACTGCTCGCCAGAGTGAAATTCACCGTTCGCTAACAGGGCAATCAATTTCAGTGGCACGGTGTTATCCTTCATGAAATTGTCTCCACTGCGCTCACTTCACCTGATGCACCAATAAAACGGACTTCAGGCTCAAGCCAGACATTAAATTTTTCACCCACTTTTTGTCTTACATGGTGTGCCAGTTGCACCACATCTTCACTTTTTGCATTGTCTTCATTAATGAGAACTAACGCCTGTTGACGGTGCACCGCAGCCCCACCCATTTGCATCCCTTTTAGCTGGCACTGATCGATAAGCCAACCTGCTGCCAGTTTTACTGAACCATCCGCCTGGGGGTAATTTGGTGCTGTTGGAAATTGTGACAGTAATGCTTTAGCCGTTTCGGCAGATACAACAGGGTTTTTGAAGAAACTACCGGCATTGCCATTCACTTTTGGATCAGGGAGTTTGGTGGTGCGCATATGACACACCGCATCAAATACTTGCTGTGGCGTTACTGTTGTAGGATCCAGACGAGTTAAGTCACCATACGTTAGTACAGGTTGCCACTCTTTTGGCAGACGCAGACCTACGGCTACAATGGCGAAGCGGTCCTGGTATTCATGTTTAAAAATACTGTCGCGATAGCCAAAACGGCACTCTTTGGCAGTTAAGCGCACTTGCTTGCCTGTCGCCAGTTCAACACAATCAACATAAGCGCAAACTCGCTGTAATTCTACGCCATAAGCACCAATATTCTGGATAGGTGATGAGCCGACACAACCAGGAATTAATGCCAGATTTTCCAGACCAGGCATACCTTCCTGCAAAGTGTATTTTACCAGGCGATGCCAGTTTTCTCCGGCTCCTACATGTAAATACCACGCATCAGGTTCATCATGAATTTCGATACCTTTGATCCGGTTGATGATCACCGTGCCGCGATAGTCTTCCAGAAAAAGTACATTACTTCCTTCTCCCAGAATAAGAACGGGTTGCCCTTCTGCGGTTGCATGCTGCCAGGCATTGAGTAGTTGTTGTTCGTCTTCGGCACATACAATGTGCTGAGCATTATGATCAATGCCAAATGTGTTCCAGGATTTTAAGGAGTGGTTCATAGCTGCTTTCCTGATGCAAAAACGAGGCTAGTTTACCGTATCTGTGGGGGGATGGCTTGTAGTTATGACGACAGGGAGAGTTTGTAGAAACGCAAAAAGGCCATCCTGACGGATGGCCTTTCGCTTTATTTGATGCCTGGCAGTTCCCTACTCTCGCATGGGGAGACCCCACACTACCATCGGCGCTACGGCGTTTCACTTCTGAGTTCGGCATGGGGTCAGGTGGGACCACCGCGCTACGGCCGCCAGGCAAATTCTGTTTCATCAGACCGCTTCTGCGTTCTGATTTAATCTGTATCAGGCCGAAAATCTTCTCTCATCCGCCAAAACATCTTCGGCGTTGTAAGGTTAAGCCTCACGGTTCATTAGTACCGGTTAGCTCAACGCATCGCTGCGCTTACACACCCGGCCTATCAACGTCGTCGTCTTCAACGTTCCTTCAGGACCCTTAAAGGGTCAGGGAGAACTCATCTCGGGGCAAGTTTCGTGCTTAGATGCTTTCAGCACTTATCTCTTCCGCATTTAGCTACCGGGCAGTGCCATTGGCATGACAACCCGAACACCAGTGATGCGTCCACTCCGGTCCTCTCGTACTAGGAGCAGCCCCCCTCAGTTCTCCAGCGCCCACGGCAGATAGGGACCGAACTGTCTCACGACGTTCTAAACCCAGCTCGCGTACCACTTTAAATGGCGAACAGCCATACCCTTGGGACCTACTTCAGCCCCAGGATGTGATGAGCCGACATCGAGGTGCCAAACACCGCCGTCGATATGAACTCTTGGGCGGTATCAGCCTGTTATCCCCGGAGTACCTTTTATCCGTTGAGCGATGGCCCTTCCATTCAGAACCACCGGATCACTATGACCTGCTTTCGCACCTGCTCGCGCCGTCACGCTCGCAGTCAAGCTGGCTTATGCCATTGCACTAACCTCCTGATGTCCGACCAGGATTAGCCAACCTTCGTGCTCCTCCGTTACTCTTTAGGAGGAGACCGCCCCAGTCAAACTACCCACCAGACACTGTCCGCAACCCGGATCACGGGTCAACGTTAGAACATCAAACATTAAAGGGTGGTATTTCAAGGTCGGCTCCATGCAGACTGGCGTCCACACTTCTAAGCCTCCCACCTATCCTACACATCAAGGCTCAATGTTCAGTGTCAAGCTATAGTAAAGGTTCACGGGGTCTTTCCGTCTTGCCGCGGGTACACTGCATCTTCACAGCGAGTTCAATTTCACTGAGTCTCGGGTGGAGACAGCCTGGCCATCATTACGCCATTCGTGCAGGTCGGAACTTACCCGACAAGGAATTTCGCTACCTTAGGACCGTTATAGTTACGGCCGCCGTTTACCGGGGCTTCGATCAAGAGCTTCGCTTGCGCTGACCCCATCAATTAACCTTCCGGCACCGGGCAGGCGTCACACCGTATACGTCCACTTTCGTGTTTGCACAGTGCTGTGTTTTTAATAAACAGTTGCAGCCAGCTGGTATCTTCGACTGATTTCAGCTCCATCCGCGAGGGACTTCACCTACATATCAGCGTGCCTTCTCCCGAAGTTACGGCACCATTTTGCCTAGTTCCTTCACCCGAGTTCTCTCAAGCGCCTTGGTATTCTCTACCTGACCACCTGTGTCGGTTTGGGGTACGATTTGATGTTACCTGATGCTTAGAGGCTTTTCCTGGAAGCAGGGCATTTGTTGCTTCAGCACCGTAGTGCCTCGTCATCACGCCTCAGCCTTGATTTTCCGGATTTGCCTGGAAAACCAGCCTACACGCTTAAACCGGGACAACCGTCGCCCGGCCAACATAGCCTTCTCCGTCCCCCCTTCGCAGTAACACCAAGTACAGGAATATTAACCTGTTTCCCATCGACTACGCCTTTCGGCCTCGCCTTAGGGGTCGACTCACCCTGCCCCGATTAACGTTGGACAGGAACCCTTGGTCTTCCGGCGAGCGGGCTTTTCACCCGCTTTATCGTTACTTATGTCAGCATTCGCACTTCTGATACCTCCAGCATACCTCACAGTACACCTTCACAGGCTTACAGAACGCTCCCCTACCCAACAACACATAGTGTCGCTGCCGCAGCTTCGGTGCATGGTTTAGCCCCGTTACATCTTCCGCGCAGGCCGACTCGACCAGTGAGCTATTACGCTTTCTTTAAATGATGGCTGCTTCTAAGCCAACATCCTGGCTGTCTGGGCCTTCCCACATCGTTTCCCACTTAACCATGACTTTGGGACCTTAGCTGGCGGTCTGGGTTGTTTCCCTCTTCACGACGGACGTTAGCACCCGCCGTGTGTCTCCCGTGATAACATTCTCCGGTATTCGCAGTTTGCATCGGGTTGGTAAGTCGGGATGACCCCCTTGCCGAAACAGTGCTCTACCCCCGGAGATGAATTCACGAGGCGCTACCTAAATAGCTTTCGGGGAGAACCAGCTATCTCCCGGTTTGATTGGCCTTTCACCCCCAGCCACAAGTCATCCGCTAATTTTTCAACATTAGTCGGTTCGGTCCTCCAGTTAGTGTTACCCAACCTTCAACCTGCCCATGGCTAGATCACCGGGTTTCGGGTCTATACCCTGCAACTTAACGCCCAGTTAAGACTCGGTTTCCCTTCGGCTCCCCTATTCGGTTAACCTTGCTACAGAATATAAGTCGCTGACCCATTATACAAAAGGTACGCAGTCACCCCATAAAAGAGGCTCCCACTGCTTGTACGTACACGGTTTCAGGTTCTTTTTCACTCCCCTCGCCGGGGTTCTTTTCGCCTTTCCCTCACGGTACTGGTTCACTATCGGTCAGTCAGGAGTATTTAGCCTTGGAGGATGGTCCCCCCATATTCAGACAGGATACCACGTGTCCCGCCCTACTCATCGAGCTCACAGTATGTGCATTTTTGTGTACGGGGCTGTCACCCTGTATCGCGCGCCTTTCCAGACGCTTCCACTAACACACACACTGATTCAGGCTCTGGGCTCCTCCCCGTTCGCTCGCCGCTACTGGGGGAATCTCGGTTGATTTCTTTTCCTCGGGGTACTTAGATGTTTCAGTTCCCCCGGTTCGCCTCATTAACCTATGGATTCAGTTAATGATAGTGTGTCGAAACACACTGGGTTTCCCCATTCGGAAATCGCCGGTTATAACGGTTCATATCACCTTACCGACGCTTATCGCAGATTAGCACGTCCTTCATCGCCTCTGACTGCCAGGGCATCCACCGTGTACGCTTAGTCGCTTAACCTCACAACCCGAAGATGTTTCTTGCGATTCATCATCGTGTTGCGAAAATTTGAGAGACTCACGAACAACTCTCGTTGTTCAGTGTTTCAATTTTCAGCTTGATCCAGATTTTTAAAGAGCAAATATCTCAAACATCACCCGAAGATGAGTTTTGAGATATTAAGGCAGGTGACTTTCACTCACAAACCAGCAAGTGGCGTCCCCTAGGGGATTCGAACCCCTGTTACCGCCGTGAAAGGGCGGTGTCCTGGGCCTCTAGACGAAGGGGACGTATCAGTCTGCTTCGCAAGACGCCTTGCTTTTCACTTTCTATCAGACAATCTGTGTGAGCACTGCAAAGTACGCTTCTTTAAGGTAAGGAGGTGATCCAACCGCAGGTTCCCCTACGGTTACCTTGTTACGACTTCACCCCAGTCATGAATCACAAAGTGGTAAGCGCCCTCCCGAAGGTTAAGCTACCTACTTCTTTTGCAACCCACTCCCATGGTGTGACGGGCGGTGTGTACAAGGCCCGGGAACGTATTCACCGTGGCATTCTGATCCACGATTACTAGCGATTCCGACTTCATGGAGTCGAGTTGCAGACTCCAATCCGGACTACGACGCACTTTATGAGGTCCGCTTGCTCTCGCGAGGTCGCTTCTCTTTGTATGCGCCATTGTAGCACGTGTGTAGCCCTGGTCGTAAGGGCCATGATGACTTGACGTCATCCCCACCTTCCTCCAGTTTATCACTGGCAGTCTCCTTTGAGTTCCCGGCCGGACCGCTGGCAACAAAGGATAAGGGTTGCGCTCGTTGCGGGACTTAACCCAACATTTCACAACACGAGCTGACGACAGCCATGCAGCACCTGTCTCACAGTTCCCGAAGGCACCAATCCATCTCTGGAAAGTTCTGTGGATGTCAAGACCAGGTAAGGTTCTTCGCGTTGCATCGAATTAAACCACATGCTCCACCGCTTGTGCGGGCCCCCGTCAATTCATTTGAGTTTTAACCTTGCGGCCGTACTCCCCAGGCGGTCGACTTAACGCGTTAGCTCCGGAAGCCACGCCTCAAGGGCACAACCTCCAAGTCGACATCGTTTACGGCGTGGACTACCAGGGTATCTAATCCTGTTTGCTCCCCACGCTTTCGCACCTGAGCGTCAGTCTTCGTCCAGGGGGCCGCCTTCGCCACCGGTATTCCTCCAGATCTCTACGCATTTCACCGCTACACCTGGAATTCTACCCCCCTCTACGAGACTCAAGCTTGCCAGTATCAGATGCAGTTCCCAGGTTGAGCCCGGGGATTTCACATCTGACTTAACAAACCGCCTGCGTGCGCTTTACGCCCAGTAATTCCGATTAACGCTTGCACCCTCCGTATTACCGCGGCTGCTGGCACGGAGTTAGCCGGTGCTTCTTCTGCGGGTAACGTCAATGAGCAAAGGTATTAACTTTACTCCCTTCCTCCCCGCTGAAAGTACTTTACAACCCGAAGGCCTTCTTCATACACGCGGCATGGCTGCATCAGGCTTGCGCCCATTGTGCAATATTCCCCACTGCTGCCTCCCGTAGGAGTCTGGACCGTGTCTCAGTTCCAGTGTGGCTGGTCATCCTCTCAGACCAGCTAGGGATCGTCGCCTAGGTGAGCCGTTACCCCACCTACTAGCTAATCCCATCTGGGCACATCCGATGGCAAGAGGCCCGAAGGTCCCCCTCTTTGGTCTTGCGACGTTATGCGGTATTAGCTACCGTTTCCAGTAGTTATCCCCCTCCATCAGGCAGTTTCCCAGACATTACTCACCCGTCCGCCACTCGTCAGCGAAACAGCAAGCTGTTTCCTGTTACCGTTCGACTTGCATGTGTTAGGCCTGCCGCCAGCGTTCAATCTGAGCCATGATCAAACTCTTCAATTTAAAAGTTTGATGCTCAAAGAATTAAACTTCGTAATGAATTACGTGTTCACTCTTGAGACTTGGTATTCATTTTTCGTCTTGCGACGTTAAGAATCCGTATCTTCGAGTGCCCACACAGATTGTCTGATAAATTGTTAAAGAGCAGTGCCGCTTCGCTTTTTCTCAGCGGCGCGGGGTGTGCATGATACGCTTTCCCGCTACAGAGTCAAGCATTTATTTTTGCTTTCTCTGCCGGAATTCTCAGGAGAACCCCGCTGACCCGGCGGCGTGTTTGCCGTTGTTCCGTGTCAGTGGTGGCGCATTATAGGGAGTTATTCCGGCCTGACAAGAGGAAATTTAAAATAATTTTCCGACCGCGCAACATTCAACCAAATCAGCCTAAAACTGCCAGTTTTTCGAGCGTTTCGAAGCCGTAACGCTGTAAGACGGGCAATAATTGTTCAGCTTCTGGCGTCATTGCCATACAAAAGGCAATATTCGCATCGGCAGATTTTGCATCCGGGGCTTCATGTTCTAACAACCAGGCCGTTCGGCGAGCAATCGCTGCGCCAGAATCCACCAGCCGGGTTCCCTCTGGCAGCACTTGTAACAGTTCTTCTTGTAGTAGAGGGAAATGGGTGCAACCCAATACAACGGTATCTGGCGGCTCTTTCATTCTTAACCACGGGCGTAGGATACGTTTTAGTGCATCCAGAGAAACATCTTCGCCATGCAGCTTCGCTTCAGCCAACTCAACCATCTCTGCCGAGCCCAGCATTTCTATCTGGCATTCATTAGCGAAACGCGCGATCAGCTCATGAGTATAAGAACGTTTAACTGTTCCGCGGGTTGCCAGTAATCCGACAATGCCATTTGCCGTCAGGCGTGCAGCAGGTTTAATCGCCGGCACGACACCAACAACCGGGAAGTCGAACTTTTCGCGTAATGCAGGAAGTGAAACGGTACTGGCGGTGTTGCAAGCGACCACAGCCAGCGCAAGGGGATAACGTTCTTGCACCGCGGTGACAATTGCCACCACTCGCTCAACAATAAACGCTTCGCTTTTTTCGCCATACGGGAAAGCGACGTTATCGAAAGCATAAATGTAATGGAGATCCGGTAAGAGATGCCGGATCTCGTCATAGACCGACAACCCACCGACGCCGGAGTCAAACACCAGCACGGTGGGACGTGGTTCAGAAGGTGTAGCTGCCAGACAAGGTGTATTCCCGTCCTGCAGTTTGGTAGCCATAGACTGTCTCATAATCTTTGTCGAACAGGTCGGCTATTTTACCACGAACTGTCAGGTGAGAGGTGACCGGATATGCAACCGCAAGATCCCACAAGCTCACACCGCCTAATTTAACTGTATGTGATGAGCCAGAGGTCTCGTCATAAGCGTTGTCGTATCGTTGACCTATATATTGGTAAGAAACGTCCCATTCGAAACCATAAGCTTGTCCAGTCAACTCGTACTTAACCTGCTGTTTTGCCCGACGGTACAGCACTTTATCTGTTTCATCATCGCGCGGGTCAACATATTGTAACGTCAAGCGATGTTCAACAGGACCGGTTGTAATATTTCCCGTCCATTCCAGCCCTTTAATCGTGGCTGATTTCACATTAATGTACTGGTTGACATTATTTATGCTTTTATAATCAATCAGGTTCTGAATTTCATAACGATATCCTGAGAGCCGCCAATCCAGAGTCCCAGTTACCCCCTCAATTCCAATCTCCCACTGTTTAGATTCTTCTGGCTTCAAATTTGGGTTGGCTGCAATACCAGGACCATAAATTGAAGCAAAGCGAGCAGCCCCGTATTGCTGTCCAAGAGAAGGCGAAAGAAAACTGGTACCGTAAGAAAGTGTTGCCTGGTAGCCATCAATAAACTCCCAGCCAGCAGCTGTCTGCCAGGTACCATGCCAGCCAAACTGTTCATCATGATCTTCTCGGCCAGAAGCTTCCAAAGTCACATTGGAAATCTGTTGCTGTCCAGTCAGGTATAACCCGGTGGTATCGCGTTCGTAATCATCTGATTTTGTAATGCTGCTGGACGTCAGTTTTTCCTGTTTCCAATCGATCCCGCCGCTAATTGCACCATGCCCTACCTCAATGCTATTACCCCACTGAATATAACGCTGTTCCATGTCATCCAGGGTGGCATCTCCCGCATAACGACCAAGATTATTTGTGTAGTTATAATTCTTGAGTCGTTGATAGTTAGCAATTAACTGAGACGAATAGATGCCGGAGTTATAGCGTAGGCCAGTATCCCAGGACTGGTTGTAATTCTGAGCTTCTTCGTTGCCAGTAGCAGAACCATACATCGAGCCCTGGTCGTAATCATTATTAGCTGTGTAGCTGTAACCACGGAAGAACCCCGAGAAGTTATCGTTAAACTTATGCTGCAGCCCCCCCCAGAAAAGTTTGTTGCGATATCCATCGCGATCGCTATCACCACTGTATGGTGAGCCAGGCTGAATGTTAAAACCTTTAGTCGTCTGGTAAGCACCTGCTGCTGTTACCATCGTATCGCCAAAACGTTTATTTATTACCCCATCATAGGCTTGATAACCATTTGTACCCATTCCTGCGTTGATCTGAGCTTTCTCATCATTACTCATTGTAATAATGTTCACCACACCTCCGATGGCACCAGAACCATAAACGGCAGAACGCGGCCCACGAATATATTCAACACGCTGTACAAGTGATACCGGGAACTGGCTAATATCAATTGCATTGTCGATACCGGCACGAGCCATCGGCACACCGTCAATCAACACTAAAACATGGCGCGATTCAGTGCCACGAACATAAAGAGAAGAACTCGTCCCCATTCCACCAGTTTGAGAGATATTTACACCGGGGAGATGACTCATAACATCGTTGAGGTCTTTCGACTGCCAGCGTTGAATATCCTCACGGGTAACAATATCAGTAGGTGCAAGGACAGTATTTACTGGCTGCTGAAAACGGTTAGCAGTAACAACGAGAGTATCCGGGCTGGTATCCTGTGCCCAAGCAGAAAAGGCTGTGACAGAACACGCCGTCAGCAGCGAAGCTTTTTTAATCATTGTAAAGCATCCACAATAGAAGAAGGATGCCGCAGGTTTCATCAATATTACGCGATGATGAGAACCAGATGCGACGTTGGCCGGCAGGTCTTCGGGCTTGGAGGGGTATCTAAGATACTAAGAGATGATGACTTCCCACCGAATGGCAGTGTCCGCATAACGCAATCATCGCACCTTTCCTTACCGCTGCGCGTCAGCTCCAGATTCGCACTGGATTCCCTATTAACTCACAGGACCGGCAAGTGGATGCTACAGGTTGTAACAAGTTACTGTCCAGACGTAGCTCACAAATAGGAATTCATCAAGATCTGGACATCTGATGAGCAATCCCTACAATCGCCGCGTACTTTAATTTTTCAGGATACATCATGACCCCCGAACACCTTCCAACAGAACAGTATGAAGCGCAGTTAGCCGAAAAAGTGGTACGTTTGCAAAGTATGATGGCACCGTTTTCTGACCTGGTTCCGGAAGTGTTTCGCTCGCCGGTCAGTCATTACCGGATGCGTGCGGAGTTCCGCATCTGGCATGATGGCGATGACCTGTATCACATCATTTTCGATCAACAAACCAAAAGCCGTATCCGCGTGGATAGCTTCCCCGCCGCCAGTGAACTCATCAACCAGTTGATGACGGCGATGATTGCGGGTGTGCGTAATAATCCCGTTCTGCGCCACAAGCTGTTCCAGATTGACTACCTCACCACGCTGAGTAATCAGGCGGTGGTTTCCCTGCTGTACCATAAAAAGCTGGATGATGAGTGGCGTCAGGAAGCGGAAGCCCTGCGCGATGCACTGCGAGCACAGAATCTGAATGTGCATCTGATTGGTCGGGCAACGAAAACCAAAATCGCGCTGGATCAAGATTACATCGACGAACGTCTGCCGGTCGCAGGGAAAGAGATGATCTACCGTCAGGTAGAAAACAGCTTTACCCAGCCGAACGCGGCGATGAATATTCAGATGCTGGAATGGGCGCTGGACGTAACCAAAGGCTCAAAAGGCGATTTACTGGAGCTGTACTGCGGCAACGGTAACTTCTCATTAGCCCTGGCGCGCAATTTTGATCGGGTATTAGCCACCGAAATCGCCAAGCCGTCAGTCGCTGCCGCGCAATACAATATTGCCGCTAACCATATTGATAACGTACAAATTATTCGTATGGCGGCAGAAGAATTTACTCAGGCGATGAATGGCGTGCGCGAGTTTAACCGCCTGCAAGGGATCGACTTAAAGAGTTATCAGTGCGAAACCATTTTTGTCGACCCACCGCGCAGCGGTCTGGACAGTGAAACCGAGAAAATGGTGCAGGCGTATCCACGTATTCTGTATATCTCCTGCAATCCGGAAACGTTATGCAAGAATCTGGAAACATTAAGCCAGACGCACAAGGTCGAACGTCTGGCTCTGTTTGATCAGTTCCCCTACACGCACCATATGGAGTGCGGCGTATTACTGACCGCGAAGTAAAACCCATGCCGGATGCGCCAGCATCCGGCATGATACCGATTACTCAGCAACTTCCTGCTTACGGTTACGCATCTTCGCGCCAATCCAGAACACCATAATGACGGAGAGTACTGCCGGGAAGAAGTTAGAGCCGATATCCGGATATTCCGCACGAACTACCGTGCTGTACAGCAGTACGCCGAGAATAAAACAGGCAGCTGCCAGACCCGGCAAGCCTACCGGCATGGTGCGATTAAGATAACGTTGATGCAGGCAGTAAACCGTCAGCACCAGGGAAATAATCGGGAATACAGAAAACGGCACAATGGAGCTAAACAGCGCTGCGAAAGTACCATTAATCGATAAGCCAGCAACCAACGCCAGCAGCAGCGTACCTCTATCTTGATTTGCTTGTTTCATTACTCGTCCTTCACATTTCCCGGAATAATTGCGGTTTTCTCTTGTTCACGGCGATACCAGTAATAAGCCCCTTTCGAAATCATTCGCAGTTGCAGTACCAGTCGCTCTTCTAATTGCCGACGTTGTTCGACGCCGACGTCCAACGCCTCGGCACCCGCACTGAAGACAATTGTCACCATTGCTTCGGCTTGCGCTTCAGTAAACGCACGCGGCATATGGTTTTCGAGTTCCAGATAGTCCGCAAGTTCCGCAATGAAGTGCTGAATTTCACGCGCAACGGCGGCACGAAACGCAGCGGAGGTGCCGGAGCGTTCCCGCAATAATAACCGGAAGGCGTTAGGATTATTACCGATGAACTCCATAAATGTGGAGACCGAGGTGCGGATCACACTCCCGCCTTTGGCGATACGCTGACGCGCCTGGCGCATGAGTTGGCGTAGCATTAAACCGCTCTCATCAACCATGGTCAGACCCAGTTCGTCTACGTCGCGGAAATGCCGATAAAAAGAGGTGGGAGCAATGCCCGCTTCACGCGCCACTTCACGCAAACTCAGGCTGGCGAAGCTGCGTTCAGCACTTAATTGGCTAAATGCGGCTTCCACCAGCGAACGGCGGGTTTTTTCTTTTTGTTGCGCTCTTACGCCCATCACGATGTCTGAATCCTTGCCAAAAGTACTGCTGGCACTATACCAGAGAATGAACATACTGGATTGCTCCAGTATTGTGAATGAACGGTAACGCAATAAAACATATTTACTGCAATTCTTTGGCCGGTTCTTTTACGTACAACAACGCCAGCATCGACAGCAACGTGCCTCCACCCAGATACCACGCCGGAGCCGTCAAACTATCCAGCAACACGATGGATTGCGTAGCGAAATATTGAGCAAAACCGCCAAAGATTGCCACACCAATGCTATAAACCAGCGCAAAACCCAATGCCCGAATCCGTTTCGGCAACAGTTCAGAGATCAACAACATCACTGGCACACCGCCAAGCGTGGTAAAGCTGACCATCACGAAAACCACCGTCAGCAACATGCCAGGGCTTGGGTAATTCACCAACAGCCAGAATGACGGCCAGCTACAGATCAGCACCATCACACGGGAGATTAAAATCAGCTTTTTACGCCCGACCGAATCGCACAACATCCCCACCAGCAGCGCACCCACAAACGTAATAACGCCCGCCAGTAACATCGCTGCATGAGAATAGTTTTGGTTCATTCCTAAATACTTCGCCGCCCATGTACCGTAATAAAAGAGGGAGATATAAGTTGCGACTGTACTACCAATAGCGAGCAAGATACCGTTAGCGATAGTCGCTTTATGTTGCATAAGTAAGGAGAAGGCGCTTTCGCTGGCTGCGGCCTTCTTATTATGTGCTGGCTCAGGAACATCATTTTCCAGACTCAAACGCAACCAACAGCCGACAGGCGCTAATAACACGCCAATAAAAAACGGCACACGCCAGCCCCATTCAGCCATGACGGTTTCTGAACCGGTCGCAAAGGGCAGCCATGCACTTAAACCTAAAGCGACAACACCTCCAAAAGTTGTTGCCAGGCCTTGAGTCGCCAGTGACCAACTGCTGTAAAAGCCGCGACGATTTGCCGGAGCTGACTCCACCAGTAGCGACATTGAAGCCCCAACTTCACCGCCTGCTGCAACACCCTGAATCAAACGAGCAAGTACCAGCGTCGCGGTTCCCCAATAGCCCGCCGTCGCATATGTCGGCGCGATGCCGATCATCAGCGTACCGAGGCTCATCAGCGCAATGGTGAACACCATCGCGGGTTTGCGTCCGAAACGATCGGCCCAGGCCCCCACAATAATGCCGCCGAGCGGGCGCATAAAAAAGCTCACGCCGAAAGTGGCAAACGCCAGCAGTAGCGCGACGTTTTTATCTGCACTGGGCGGAAAAAATAGCGTGCTGATATAGACCACAAAAAAGTTGTAAACGCCAAAATCAAAAAATTCGAGCGCATTGCCAAACGCCGAGGCAAAAATCACCCGCCTGCCGCTGGGCTTTTTCTTCACACTCACGGTTTCATTTACGATCGCCGTCATTCCATGTTCCTTGCCAAAAAGTGTTGTTGTGTGTTGTTTTATTTATTGCAGCCAGGCTTCTACCAGTGCGCCCCAGTAGCTGCTTGCCGGGACCAGACTTGCATCGTTGAAGTCGTAACCCGGGTTATGCACCATGCAGGAACCTTCCCCGACATCGCCATTACCGAATAACAGGAAACCGCCTTTGGGTTGGGCTTCCAGCATGAAAGAGAAATCTTCACTGCCCATCAGAGGCTTGATGCCAAACTCGGCCCGCTCTTCACCAAACGTTTTACACGCCACCTGCCAGGCGAAGCGCGCCATCTCCTCGTCATTCACTAATACCGGTGTACCGTTAACATGCGTAACCTCAGCCGTAGCACCAAAGCTGGCAGCCTGGGCTTGTGCCAGAGCAGGAATACGGGTCAGAAGAAGTTGTCGGGTATCGCGGCTAAGAGAGCGGACGCTGATTTTCATCTCAGCACTGTCAGGAATGACGTTAGCCGCCTCACCCGCAACAATGCTGCCGACGGTAATTACCGCCGCTTCCAGCGGATCGACATTGCGCGACACAATGCTTTGTAATGCGGTGGTGATATGTGCGGCAACCAGCACCGGATCGATGGCTTTGTGCGGGATCGCACCGTGTCCGCCACAACCACGAACCGTAATATGGAACTGATCCATTGACGCCATCAGTGCCCCTGGCTGGAAATAAAACTTACCCACCGGCAGACCGGGCATGTTATGCATGCCGAAAATGACATCGCAGGGGAAATGATCAAAAAGCCCCTCTTTAACCATGATCTCACCGCCATTAATCATCTCTTCCGCAGGCTGGAAGATAAGACGTAACGTGCCATTAAAACGGCGGGTTTCGGCAAAATAACGCGCGGCCCCCAGCAGTATGGTGGTATGCCCGTCATGCCCGCAGGCGTGCATTAAACCAGGATGTTTACTGGCCCAGGGCTTGCCACTATTTTCATAAATTGGCAGCGCATCCATATCCGCCCGCAGGCCAATACTTTTCTCTCCGTCGCCCACTTTTAACGTGGCCACTATCCCCGTCGTCGCCAGTCCTTGCTCTACTTCATAGCCCCACTGGCGCAGCTTTTCCGCAACCAAAGCACTGGTTTTAAATTCTTGTAATCCCAGCTCCGGGTTTTCGTGGATCTGATGGCGGATCTCACGCAGTTCTTCCTCAAACCCTCGAATATAGTGTTCGATCATCGGCTATTCCTTTATTCACTTATAAACAGGCTAATTAACGGATTTTATTGATGGTATAAATACAAATAACTCATCAATATAAAATATTTATATGTTTGTTTTATAAGAAGATTTCATAAAGACAATAACAAAAAAGCACGCTTCGGCAAGATAAAACTATCAGCCATAAGAAAAAGCGATTAATAGTGAATAAATGGGTTAAGAAGGAGGCAGACAAAGCAAAGGCCGCTCACGCTATAGCCAGATTAATGACGGGGATCAATTGGCTTACCCGCGATAAAATGTTACCATTCTGTTGCTTTTATGTATAAGAACAGGTAAGCCCTACCATGCCACATTCCTACGATTACGATGCCATAGTAATAGGTTCCGGCCCCGGCGGCGAAGGCGCTGCAATGGGCCTGGTTAAGCAAGGTGCGCGCGTCGCAGTTATCGAGCGTTATCAAAATGTTGGCGGCGGTTGCACCCACTGGGGCACCATCCCGTCGAAAGCTCTCCGTCACGCCGTCAGCCGCATTATAGAATTCAATCAAAACCCACTATACAGCGACCATTCCCGACTGCTCCGCTCTTCTTTTGCCGATATCCTTAACCATGCCGATAACGTGATTAATCAACAAACGCGCATGCGTCAGGGATTTTACGAACGTAATCACTGTGAAATATTGCAGGGGAACGCTCGCTTTGTTGACGAGCATACGTTGGCGCTGGATTGCCCGGACGGCAGCGTTGAAACACTAACCGCTGAAAAATTTGTTATTGCCTGCGGCTCTCGTCCATATCATCCAACAGATGTTGATTTCACCCATCCACGCATTTACGACAGCGACTCAATTCTTAGCATGCACCACGAACCGCGCCATGTACTTATCTATGGTGCTGGAGTGATCGGCTGTGAATATGCGTCGATCTTCCGCGGTATGGATGTAAAAGTGGATCTGATCAACACCCGCGATCGGCTGCTGGCATTTCTCGATCAAGAGATGTCAGATTCTCTCTCCTATCACTTCTGGAACAGTGGCGTAGTGATTCGCCACAACGAAGAGTACGAGAAGATCGAAGGCTGTGACGACGGTGTGATCATGCATCTGAAGTCGGGTAAAAAACTGAAAGCTGACTGCCTGCTCTATGCCAACGGTCGCACCGGTAATACTGATTCGCTGGCGTTACAGAACATTGGGCTGGAAACTGACAGTCGCGGACAGCTGAAGGTCAACAGCATGTATCAGACCGCACAGCCGCACGTTTACGCGGTGGGCGACGTGATTGGTTATCCGAGCCTAGCGTCGGCGGCCTATGACCAGGGGCGCATTGCCGCGCAGGCGCTGGTGAAAGGTGAAGCCACCGCACATCTGATTGAAGATATCCCTACCGGCATTTACACCATCCCGGAAATCAGCTCTGTGGGCAAAACCGAACAGCAGCTGACCGCGATGAAAGTGCCATATGAAGTGGGCCGCGCCCAGTTCAAACATCTGGCACGTGCACAAATCGTCGGCATGAACGTGGGCACGCTGAAAATTTTGTTCCATCGGGAAACAAAAGAGATTCTGGGCATTCACTGCTTTGGCGAGCGCGCTGCCGAAATTATTCATATCGGTCAGGCGATTATGGAACAGAAAGGTGGCGGCAACACTATTGAGTACTTCGTCAACACCACCTTTAACTACCCGACGATGGCGGAAGCCTATCGGGTAGCTGCGTTAAACGGTTTAAACCGCCTGTTTTAACACTTTATCGAAATGGCCATCCATTCTTGCGCGGATGGCCTCTGCCAGCTGCTCATAGCGGCTGCGCAGCGGTGAGCCAGGACGATAAACCAGGCCAATAGTGCGGCGAGGTTCCGGCTTAATACACGGCAGATAAACAACCCCATCGCGTTTGCGCTCCGGCGGCACAGCCAGCGCAGGCAGTAAAGTGATCCCGCTACCTGCCGCCACCATGTTGCGCAGAGTTTCCAGGCTGGTCGCGCGGAAGTGTGTATCTTCATCCGCCCCGGCTTCAAAACAGAAACCCATTGCCTGATCGCGCAAACAGTGACCATCTTCCAGCATCAGCAGTTTTTCCCCAGCCAGATCGGCCATCGGTACGCATTCGCGGTTCGCCCACGGGTGGTCTTCATAGATAGCCAGCAACATTGGCTCATCAAACAACGGCACTTCAATGAATGCTTCGCTCTCTTTCACCAGCGCGAGGATCACGCAATCGAGTTTGCCGCTGTCCAGTTGCGCCAGTAACTGGTGGGTCTGTGCTTCATGCAGATACATTTCCAGCTTTGGAAAGGTCTGGTGCAGCATCGGGATAATATGCGGTAGCAGGTACGGTCCAACCGTGGGAATCAAACCAATATGCAGCGGTCCGGACATCGTCTCGCCCTGCTGGCTTGCCATCTCTTTAAGGACTTTCACCTCACGCAGCACGGTACGCGCCTGATCCACCAGCAGCATTCCCGCCTGGGTGAACAACACTTTACGGCTGGTCCGCTCCAGCAACATCACGCCCAGCTCATCTTCCAGCTTACGAATTTGCCCGCTAAGCGTCGGCTGGCTAACGTGGCAGGAATCTGCCGCACGCCGAAAATGGCGGTGTTCAGCCAATGCCACCAGGTACTCAAGATCACGAATATTCATTATCCATCCTCCATCGCCACGATAGTTCATGGCGATAGGTAGAATAGCAATGAACGATTATCCCTATCAAGCATTCTGACTGATAATTGCTCACAGAAACGGAGCGGCACCTCTTTTAACCCTTGAAGTCACTGCCCGTTTCGAGAGTTTCTCAACTCGAATAACTAAAGCCAACGTGAACTTTTGCGGATCTCCAGGATCCGCTTTTTTTTGCCATAAAAAAGCCCGGCGATAAGCCAGGCTCAAATTTGTACATATAAATGTTCTTACCCCAACCGCGCCCTTGCAAAAGCAATCGCCTGCGCCACCTGCTGCAGTGAGACGCCGCCTTTTGCCGCACGCTTGTCGAGGCACGATTGCAGCGACAAAATCGGATAGACATCTTCGCCAATCACCGGGCTGAATTTCTGCAACTCGTCGAGCGGCAGTTCTTCCAGCGGTTTGCCCTGACGAATGGCTTCCACCACCGCTTCACCAACAATATGGTGCGCCTCGCGGAAAGGTACGCCTTTCGCCACCAGGTAATCCGCCAGTTCGGTGGCGTTGGCGTAACCCTGCTGAGCCGCTTCCTGGCAACGTGGACGTTTCACCTGAATGCCGTCCAGCACCAGCGCCGCCATATGCAGGCAGTCCAGCCAGGTATCGAGCGCGTCAAACAGACCTTCTTTGTCTTCCTGCATATCTTTGTTGTAAGCCAGCGGCAAACCTTTCAGCGTCATCATCATGCCGGTTAACGCACCCTGCACCCGACCGCATTTACCGCGAATCAGCTCCAGCGCATCCGGGTTTTTCTTCTGCGGCATTAATGATGAACCGGAAGTCACGCGGTCAGAAAGCTCCACAAACCCCGCTTCGCCGGTGTTAAAGAAAATCAGATCTTCAGCAAAACGCGACAGATGCACCATGCCGATAGCGGCAGCAGAAAGCAGTTCCAGCACGTGGTCACGGTCAGAAACGCTGTCGAGACTGTTACGGGTCGCTGAAGCAAAGCCCAGCCAGCCAGCTAACTGTTCACGGTCGATTTCATAAGCCGTTCCCGCCAGCGCGCCACAGCCTAACGGACTGACATCCAGACGCTTAAGCGCATCCTGCAAGCGGCTTTCATCACGCGCCAGCATCTCCACGTAAGCCAGGCACCAGTGTGCGAACGTCACCGGTTGAGCACGTTGCATGTGGGTGTAACCCGGCATCACCGCGTCCTGATTGTTTTGTGCGGTTTCCACCAGCGCCGATTGCAGCTGCCGGTTAGCCGTCAGTAACTCACTAACGGTATCTTTGCACCACAGTTTCAGGTCAGTCGCTACCTGATCATTACGACTACGCCCGGTATGCAGCTTTTTGCCTAACTGGCCCACTTTGTCGATCAGTTTGCCTTCCACCCAGCTATGGATATCTTCGGCGTCGCTTTCAAGGATTTGTTGTGGCCTGGCGCGAACATCTTCCAGCAGCACGTTCAGCGCCTCTTCCAGTTGCGCCTGCTCTTCTGCGGTTAACACGCCGACCGTTACCAGGGCTTTGGACCAGGCCACAGAGCCAACAATATCCTGCTCCGCCAGACGGTAATCAAAGCGCAGTGAGTCGTTGAATTGTTTGAACCGTTGATCTGCTGCCTGGGTAAAACGCCCGCCCCAAAGTGCCATAACTCTGTTTCCTTATTTTGAAATTCAATGCCGGAAAGCTACGCCTCCGGCCAACAAAACTTAAGCTAAAATCCGCGTACCCATCGGCATACCGTTAAACAGTGCCGGAAGCTGCTCCGCATGACGCCAGGAGGCGATATCTACCGGACGGCCCAACGTGCGCGCAGCATCCAGCGCCGCGTTCACTTTCACTATCATGCCGTCAGTAATAATGCCCTGCTCAATCAGTTGTTCTGCTTTCGCGGCGGTCATTTCGGCAATGCGTTGCCCTTTGCCGTCGAGAATGCCACTGACGTCGGAGAGCAAAATCAGATCCGCGCCCAGCGTTGCCGCCAGCGCCGTTGCCGCCTGGTCGGCATTGACGTTCATCAGTTGCCCTTCGTCTGTTACGCCAATGGAGCTGACCACCGGCAGATAACCGTTCTCCAGCAAGGAGTTGATAAGCTTAGGCGAACCTGGCTGCGCCAGTCCAACATGACCTAACTCTTCATCAAGCTGGGTCACTTTGACACTGTCGCCGTCACCGAGAAACAAACCTACGGCCGCAATCTGATGTTTCTTCGCCCATGCCAACAGGGTTTTATTTGCCGTTCCCGCCAGTGCTCCGGTGATAATGTCTATCTGATCCGCAGGCGTCACCCGCAGGCCGTTTTTCTTTTTCACCGGCAGATTCAGCCCTTTCATCAGCTCATCCACCACGCAACCGCCGCCGTGGACAATCACCAGCGGACGCTGATGTGACTCACGATAATTCACCAGTGCGCTAAACAGACGTTCCAGCGCCTCTTCACTATCCAGCAGTACGCCGCCCAGTTTGATAATTAATGGATTCATCATTGCACCCTTAAATAAGAGACTGCGTTTCCGCATAGCCGAAACGAATATTGGCGCACTGTACCGCTTGTGCCGCCGCGCCTTTCAGTAAGTTGTCTTCGGTCGCCACAATAATCAAATGCTCGCCCTGAACGGCAAACCCGATATCGCAAAATGGCAGCCCAACGACATTTTTCAGCGCCGGAACGCCTTTGTCATACAGCCGCACCAGCGGTTTATGGGCATACGCCTGCTGTAACACTTGCGCGACTTGCGCCTGGGTCACACCCGATTTCAGGCGGCAGGTAATGGTTTCGAGAATGCCGCGCGGGAAATTGCCCAGATGCGGGGTGAAGATAACGTCAGCACCGAGGTGTGTGGCGATCTCTGGTTGATGGCGATGAGTAAAGACGCCATACGGTTGCAGGCTAACTTCACAAAAACTATTTGAAATCGCTGCCTTACGTCCTGCACCGCTCACGCCGCTGGTGGCGTTGATCACCGGCCACTGATTGAGGTCAAGAAGATCGGCATCAATCAACGGTTTCAGCGCCAACTGTGCTGCCGTCGGATAACAGCCTGGCACCGCAATCAAATTCGCTTCTTTTAATTTATTACCGCACCACTCCGCCAGACCGTAGGCTGCCTGTTCCAGCAGTTCCGGGTATTGATGGGTAAAGCCGTAATATTTTTCATAGAAGGTGGCGTCGTTAACACGAAACGCGCCGGAAAGGTCGAACACCACGCAGCCCGCTTCAAGAAACTGCGGCGCTAAATCGTGGCTAACTTCATGGGCGGTGGCGAGAAACACCACGTCCACCCCTGGGCTAAACTCGCTGATATCCGACATCGGCTGCAACGGCAGATCAACGATGCCTTTTAGCTGCGGATGCAAATCGGAGATTAACTTTCCCGCATCATTGCTTTGCGCTGAAACAGTCAAAGCGGTTATGTTCATATGCGGATGGCGATTTACATAGGTCACTAGCTCTGCGCCAGCGTAGCCGCTGGCACCCACAATCAGCGTATTCAACATCGGGGCTATTCACCTTCTTATGTCTGGTTGCCAGGTTAAACGTAAAACATTCACCTTACGGCTGGTGGGTTTTATTACGCTCAACGTTAGTGTATTTTTATTCATAAATACTGCATGAATATTGATACTATCATGACCAGAGGTGTGTCAACAATGAAAAACAAATTACCGCCATTTATCGAGATTTACCGTGCTCTGATTGCCACACCTTCAATAAGCGCCACGGAAGAGGCACTCGATCAAAGCAATGCAGATTTAATCACTCTGCTGGCGGACTGGTTTAAAGATTTAGGCTTCAATGTGGAAGTGCAGCCTGTGCCAGGAACTCGCAACAAATTTAATATGCTGGCCAGTTGCGGACAGGGGGCTGGCGGCTTGTTGCTGGCGGGGCATACCGATACGGTGCCATTTGATGACGGTCGCTGGACGCGCGATCCGTTTACACTGACGGAGCATGACGGCAAGCTTTACGGCTTAGGCACCGCCGACATGAAAGGCTTTTTTGCGTTTATCCTTGATGCGCTACGCGATGTCGACGTCACGAAACTGAAAAAACCGCTCTACATTCTGGCGACTGCTGATGAAGAAACCAGTATGGCCGGAGCGCGTTATTTTGCCGAAACTACCGCCCTGCGCCCGGATTGCGCCATCATTGGCGAACCGACGTCACTACAACCGGTACGCGCACATAAAGGTCATATCTCTAACGCCATCCGTATTCAGGGCCAGTCGGGGCACTCCAGCGATCCAGCACGCGGAGTTAACGCTATCGAACTAATGCACGACGCCATCGGGCATATTTTGCAATTGCGCGATAACCTGAAAGAACGTTATCACTACGAAGCGTTTACCGTGCCATATCCTACGCTCAACCTCGGGCATATTCACGGTGGCGACGCTTCTAACCGTATTTGCGCTTGCTGTGAGTTGCATATGGATATTCGTCCGCTGCCTGGCATGACACTCAATGAACTTAATGGTTTGCTCAACGATGCATTGGCTCCGGTGAGCGAACGCTGGCCGGGTCGTCTGACGGTCGACGAGCTGCATCCGCCGATCCCTGGCTATGAATGCCCACCGAATCATCAACTGGTTGAAGTGGTTGAGAAATTGCTCGGAGCAAAGACCGAAGTGGTGAACTACTGTACCGAAGCGCCGTTTATTCAAACGTTATGCCCGACGCTGGTTCTGGGGCCTGGCTCAATTAATCAGGCTCATCAGCCTGATGAATATCTGGAAACACGGTTTATCAAGCCCACCCGCGAACTGATAACCCAGGTAATTCACCATTTTTGCTGGCATTAAAACGTAGGCCGGATAAGGCGCTCGCGCCGCATCCGGCACTGTTGTCAAACTCCAGTGCCGCAATAATGTCGGATGCGATGCTTGCGCATCTTATCCGACCTACAGTGACTCAAACGATGCCCAACCGTAGGCCGGATAAGGCGCTCGCGCCGCATCCGGCACTGTTGCCAAACTCCAGTGCCGCAATAATGTCGGATGCGATACTTGCGCATCTTATCCGACCGACAGTGACTCAAACGATGCCCAACCGTAGGCCGAATAAGGCGCTTGCGCCGCATCCGGCACTGTTGCCAAACTCCAGTGCCGCAATAATGTCGGATGCGATGCTTGCGCATCTTATCCGACCTACACCTTTGGTGTTAATTGAGGCGATTTTTTAACATTCCCATAAGTTACGCTTATTTAAAGCGTCGTGAATTTAATGACGTAAATTCCTGCTATTTATTCGTTTGCTGAAGCGATTTCGCAGCATTTGACGTCACCGCTTTTACGTGGCTTTATAAAAGACGACGAAAAGCAAAGCCCGAGCATATTCGCGCCAATGCGACGTGAAGGATACAGGGCTATCAAACGATAAGATGGGGTGTCTGGGGTAATATGAACGAACAATATTCCGCATTGCGTAGTAATGTCAGTATGCTCGGCAAAGTGCTGGGAGAAACCATCAAGGATGCGTTGGGAGAACACATTCTTGAACGCGTAGAAACTATCCGTAAGTTGTCCAAATCTTCACGCGCTGGCAATGATGCTAACCGCCAGGAGTTACTCACCACCTTACAAAATTTGTCGAACGACGAGCTGCTGCCCGTTGCACGTGCGTTTAGTCAGTTTCTGAACCTGGCCAACACCGCCGAGCAATACCACAGCATTTCGCCGAAAGGCGAAGCTGCCAGCAACCCGGAAGTGATCGCCCGCACCCTGCGCAAACTGAAAAACCAGCCGGAACTGAGCGAAGACACCATCAAAAAAGCAGTGGAATCGCTGTCGCTGGAACTGGTCCTCACGGCTCACCCAACCGAAATTACCCGTCGTACACTGATCCACAAAATGGTGGAAGTGAACGCCTGTTTAAAACAGCTCGATAACAAAGATATCGCTGACTACGAACACAACCAGCTGATGCGCCGCCTGCGCCAGTTGATCGCCCAGTCATGGCATACCGATGAAATCCGTAAGCTGCGTCCAAGCCCGGTAGATGAAGCCAAATGGGGCTTTGCCGTAGTAGAAAACAGCCTGTGGCAAGGCGTACCGAATTACCTGCGCGAACTGAACGAACAACTGGAAGAGAACCTCGGCTACAAACTGCCCGTCGAATTTGTTCCGGTCCGTTTTACCTCGTGGATGGGCGGTGACCGCGACGGCAACCCGAACGTCACTGCCGATATCACCCGCCACGTCCTGCTACTCAGCCGCTGGAAAGCCACCGATCTGTTCCTGAAAGATATTCAGGTTCTGGTTTCTGAACTGTCGATGGTTGAAGCGACCCCTGAACTGCTGGCGCTGGTTGGCGAAGAAGGTGCCGCAGAACCGTATCGCTATCTGATGAAAAACCTGCGTTCTCGCCTGATGGCGACACAGGCATGGCTGGAAGCGCGCCTGAAAGGCGAAGAACTGCCAAAACCAGAAGGCCTGCTGACACAAAACGAAGAACTGTGGGAACCGCTCTACGCTTGCTACCAGTCACTTCAGGCGTGTGGCATGGGTATTATCGCCAACGGCGATCTGCTCGACACCCTGCGCCGCGTGAAATGTTTCGGCGTACCGCTGGTCCGTATTGATATCCGTCAGGAAAGCACCCGCCATACCGAAGCGCTGGGCGAGCTGACCCGCTACCTCGGTATCGGCGACTACGAAAGCTGGTCAGAGGCCGACAAACAGGCGTTCCTGATCCGCGAACTGAACTCCAAACGTCCGCTTCTGCCGCGCAACTGGCAACCAAGCGCCGAAACGCGCGAAGTGCTCGATACCTGCCAGGTGATTGCCGAAGCACCGCAAGGCTCCATTGCCGCCTACGTGATCTCGATGGCGAAAACGCCGTCCGACGTGCTGGCTGTCCACCTGCTGCTGAAAGAAGCGGGTATCGGGTTTGCGATGCCGGTTGCTCCGCTGTTTGAAACTCTCGATGACCTGAACAACGCCAACGATGTCATGACTCAGTTGCTGAATATCGACTGGTATCGCGGCCTGATTCAGGGCAAACAGATGGTGATGATTGGCTATTCCGACTCAGCAAAAGATGCGGGCGTGATGGCAGCGTCCTGGGCGCAATATCAGGCACAGGATGCATTAATCAAAACCTGCGAAAAAGCGGGTATTGAGCTGACGTTGTTCCACGGTCGCGGCGGTTCCATTGGTCGCGGCGGCGCACCTGCTCATGCGGCGCTGCTGTCACAACCGCCAGGAAGCCTGAAAGGTGGCCTGCGCGTGACTGAACAGGGCGAGATGATCCGCTTTAAATATGGTCTGCCAGAAATCACCGTCAGCAGCCTGTCGCTTTACACCGGGGCGATTCTGGAAGCCAACCTGCTGCCACCACCTGAGCCGAAAGAGAGCTGGCGTCGCATTATGGATGAACTATCAGTCATCTCCTGCGATCTCTACCGTGGCTACGTACGTGAAAACAAAGATTTTGTGCCTTACTTCCGCTCCGCTACGCCGGAACAGGAACTGGGCAAACTACCGTTGGGTTCACGTCCGGCGAAACGTCGCCCAACCGGCGGCGTCGAGTCATTACGCGCCATTCCGTGGATCTTCGCCTGGACGCAAAACCGTCTGATGCTCCCCGCCTGGCTGGGTGCAGGTACGGCGCTGCAAAAAGTGGTCGAAGATGGCAAACAGAGCGAGCTGGAGGCTATGTGCCGCGATTGGCCATTCTTCTCGACGCGTCTCGGCATGCTGGAGATGGTCTTCGCCAAAGCAGACCTGTGGCTGGCGGAATACTATGACCAACGCCTGGTAGACAAAGCACTGTGGCCGTTAGGTAAAGAGTTACGCAATCTGCAAGAAGAAGACATCAAAGTGGTGCTGGCGATTGCCAACGATTCCCATCTGATGGCCGATCTGCCGTGGATTGCAGAGTCTATTCAGCTACGGAATATTTACACCGACCCGCTGAACGTATTGCAAGCCGAGTTGCTGCACCGCTCCCGCAAGGCAGAAAAAGAAGGGCAGGAACCGGATCCTCGCGTCGAGCAGGCGTTAATGGTCACTATTGCCGGGATTGCGGCAGGTATGCGTAATACCGGCTAATCTTCCTCTCCTGCAAACCCTCGTGCTTTTGCGCGAGGGTTTTCTGAAATACTTCTGTTCTAACACCCTCGTTTTCAATATATTTCTGTCTGCATTTTATTCAAATTCTGGATATCCCTTCAGATATCCTTAAGGAATTGTCGGTACATTCGGCGATATTTTTTTCAAGACAGGTTCTTACTATGCATTCCACAGAAGTCCAGGCTAAACCTCTTTTTAGCTGGAAAGCCCTGGGTTGGGCACTGCTCTACTTTTGGTTTTTCTCTACTCTGCTACAGGCCATTATTTACATCAGTGGTTATAGTGGCACTAACGGCATTCGCGACTCGCTGTTATTCAGCTCGCTGTGGTTAATTCCGGTATTCCTCTTTCCGAAGCGGATCAAAATTATTGCCGCAGTGATCGGCGTGGTGCTATGGGCGGCCTCTCTGGCGGCGCTGTGCTACTACGTCATCTACGGTCAGGAGTTCTCGCAGAGCGTTCTGTTTGTGATGTTCGAAACCAACACCAACGAAGCCAGCGAGTATTTAAGCCAGTATTTCAGCCTGAAAATTGTGCTTATCGCGCTGGCCTATACGGCGGTGGCAGTTCTGCTGTGGACACGCCTGCGTCCGGTCTATATTCCAAAGCCGTGGCGTTATGTTGTCTCTTTTGCCCTGCTTTATGGCTTGATTCTGCATCCGATCGCCATGAATACGTTTATCAAAAACAAGCCGTTTGAGAAAACGTTGGATAACCTGGCCTCGCGTATGGAGCCTGCCGCACCGTGGCAATTCCTGACCGGCTATTATCAGTATCGTCAGCAACTAAACTCGCTAACAAAGCTACTGAATGAAAATAATGCCTTGCCGCCGCTGGCTAATTTCAAAGATGAATCGGGTAACGAACCGCGCACCTTAGTGCTGGTGATTGGCGAGTCAACCCAGCGTGGACGCATGAGTCTGTACGGTTATCCGCGTGAAACCACGCCGGAGCTGGATGCGCTGCATAAAACCGATCCGAATCTAACCGTGTTTAATAACGTAGTTACGTCTCGTCCGTACACCATTGAAATCCTGCAACAGGCGCTGACCTTTGCCAATGAAAAGAACCCGGATCTGTATCTGACGCAGCCGTCGCTGATGAACATGATGAAACAGGCGGGTTATAAAACCTTCTGGATCACCAACCAGCAGACGATGACCGCCCGCAATACCATGCTGACGGTATTTTCGCGCCAGACCGACAAGCAGTACTACATGAACCAGCAACGTACGCAGAGTGCGCGTGAATACGACACTAACGTGCTGAAGCCGTTCCAGGAAGTGCTGAATGACCCTGCGCCGAAGAAACTGATCATTGTTCATCTGCTGGGTACGCATATCAAATACAAATACCGCTACCCGGAAAATCAGGGCAAGTTTGATGGCAATACCGATCATGTTCCACCGGGATTAAGCGCAGAAGAGCTGGAGTCATATAACGATTACGACAACGCTAACCTGTATAACGATCATGTGGTTGCCAGCCTGATTAAAGACTTTAAAGCGGCAGACCCGAACGGATTCCTGGTTTACTTCTCTGACCACGGTGAAGAGGTTTACGACACACCGCCGCACAAAACTCAGGGGCGTAACGAAGACAACCCGACGCGTCATATGTATACCATTCCGTTCCTGCTGTGGACGTCGGAAAAATGGCAAGCGACTCATCCGCGTGATTTCTCACAGGATGTTGATCGTAAATACAGCCTGGCGGAACTGATCCACACCTGGTCAGATTTGGCGGGCTTATCTTACGACGGTTACGATCCAACCCGTTCAGTGGTGAATCCGCAGTTCAAAGAAACTACCCGCTGGATTGGTAACCCGTACAAGAAAAACGCGCTGATCGATTACGACACGCTGCCGTATGGCGATCAGATGGGTAATCAGTAATTATCAGCCAGGCGCTATTTGCCGGATGCGACGCTTGACGCGTCTTATCCGGCCTACAGATCGCGGCGGTAGACTGGATAAGGCGTTTACGCCACATCCGGCAATACAACTGCCGCAATGTTTACATCGAACTCCCCTCAGGCCACACCACACTTTTCAGGTGGCCTTTTTTAATAATGCCAGTTACTGTTTTCCCGTCTACATACCTAAGGGAATAACATGTATCACGACGTCAGCTATCTGCTCTCTCGCCTGATCAACGGCCCGGTGCCCGATCTTGCGTATCAGGTCGATTTTCCACGGCTGGAAATTGTGCTGGAAGGTGAGTTTGTTGATACCGGCGCTGGAGCAACGTTAGTTCCCGGCGATGTGCTGTACGTTGCCGCTGGTGGCTGGAATTTTCCACAATGGCAAGCCCCCGCCACTACCTTTAGCGTGCTGTTTGGCAAACAGCAACTCGGCTTCAGCGTCGTGCAATGGGATGGCAAACAATATCAAAATCTGGCGAAGCAACACGTCGCCCGGCGCGGCCCACGCATAGGTTCTTTTCTGCTACAAACGCTCAATGAAATGCAAATGCAGCCGCAGGAGCAGCAAACGGCAAAGCTTATCGTCGCCAGCCTGCTTAGCCACTGCCGCGATTTGCTCGGCAGCCAAATCCAGACCGCCTCACGCAGCCAGGCATTATTCGAAGCTATTCGTGATTATATCGACGAACGCTATGCCTCCGCGCTTACCCGCGAATCTGTCGCACAGGCATTCTATATTTCACCAAACTATCTCTCGCACCTGTTTCAAAAAACGGGGACCATTGGTTTTAACGAATACCTGAATCACACGCGACTGGAGCACGCTAAGACGTTATTGAAAGGCTATGACCTGAAGGTAAAAGAAGTGGCGCACGCCTGCGGCTTTGTCGACAGCAACTACTTCTGCCGTCTGTTTCGTAAAAACACCGAACGCTCGCCGTCGGAATATCGTCGGCAGTACCACAGCCAACTGACAGAAAAACCGACTACTCCAGAATAAGATGGGTTTGCTGCGGCGCAGAAAGCACTTTGCGCACCGCGCTCATTACCCGCTGCGGCTCACGCAGGAATGCGTAGATGCTGCATTGCACATAGCGGCAATGTTCAAATCGCTCGGCACCGGCAAGCTCGATATCCGTAATCAACAGAGCAACATCCGCCCGACGGATATCCTCGTCCGCTAAACGATTCTCCGTTCCCAGCGCGCCCTGAGTTTCAATGCTGATGCCCCACTTCTCTAACAGGCACAACTTTTCCAGCCGTTCCGCCGCCATATAAGTATGCGCCACGCCACTGACGCAGGCGGTTACTGCCACCAGGTATGCCATTTTAACCTCCCACGGTAACCTGAAATCCGGCCCGTTCTGCCATTTCGCGCATCGTTGTCACATCGGCTGACGACGGCGCAAGCACCTCTTTCATCGACCATGTTTTCCCCAGCAGGCGGTATTTCGGTTCGCCGTACTGATGAAACGGTAACAGATGGATCTGCCTGATTTTCAGCGGGATCAGTACATCCAGCGCCTGCTGCATATTCTCCCGGCTGAGCGTGAAACCAGGGATCAGCGGTAAACGTGGGATCACGTTGACACCCTCACTCACCAGCAAACGCAGATTCTCCATCACGCGTGGCAGGTTCATCTTCACCACATCCCGCGCCTGAGTCGCATCCATGATTTTTAAATCGAACAACACTTCATCGCACAATTTCGCCAGTGGTAACAGCTTGCTGGCTGGTGCGTCTCCGGCAGTTTCAATGGCGCATGACACACCCCACAGCCGCAGTCGCTGTAAAAAACGGGTAGCAAACTCCGCCTGCATTAACACTTCGCCGCCAGAAAGCGTGACGCCGCCGCCGGACGTGCGAAAGAAAATGTCATCTTTCATCACTTCCCGTTCCAGCGCGTCAAGGCTGATATCGCGACCAATCCGTTCAAACGCCCCGGAGGGGCATTCATCCGCATCACGCAAACATTTCGCACAGTGCAGACATTTCGCCTCTCTGCGTACCGTCTGGATTTTGCCGGAGATCGACTCCGGATTAGCACACCACGGGCAAAGATGCGGACAGCCTTTAAAAAAGACCACCGTACGAATGCCCTCGCCGTCATTCAGTGAATAACGCTGAATGTTGAAAATACGCGCCACATCATTGCGGCGCGTTTCCACAACGTTACAGCTGATGCGCTGTCCGGCGGATGATGTCATCCTGGATCTCCTTCGACAGTTCGACAAAGAAGGCGCTGTATCCGGCAACGCGCACCACCAGCCCGGCATAATCTTGTGGGCGCTGTTGTGCTTCCCGCAACGTGTCGGCGTTCACCACGTTAAACTGAATATGCTGCAACTTAAGCTGGGTAAACGCCCGTAAGAAGTCGGCCAGTTTGCGTAATCCCGCTTCACCTTCCAGGGTCGCCGGAGTGAATTTCACGTTCAGCAACGTACCGTTAGACAGCAGCGTGTTATCGAGCTTACTGACTGACTTCAGTACCGCTGTTGGCCCTTGTGCGTCCTGGCCCAGCATGGGTGACAAGCCGCCGTCTGCCAGCTGTTCTCCGGCAAAACGACCGTCTGGCGTCGCGCCAACCACCGATCCCAACGGGACGTGAGCAGAAACGGTATACGATCCCGGCGTGAAGTAACCGCCGCGCGGGTTCTGGTATTTTTCCACTTCTTTGCAGTAGTGGCGCAACAGTTCGGCGCTAATGTTATCCACCTCGTCGATATCGTTACCGTATTTCTCAAAGCGGTTAATTAAGCGAGCGCGGACTTTTTCGCCTTCTGGCGTTGCAAAGTTGGCTTTTAATACCGACAGCAATTCGTCAAAACTTAAACGCTGTTGATCAAAAACCATCCCTTTCAACGCATGGAGAGAATCGCTCAGGTTGGCGATACCAATTCCCTGTACGCCGGAGAAGTTATAACGCGCGCCGCCATCGGTAATATCGCGACCTTTTTCCAGACAATCGCTGATAAAAGACGAGAGCAGCGGTACAGGTGCCCAGTCGCGATGGCCGATATCACAAATATTGCTGCCCTCAACCATCAGGGTGATGTAGTGGCTGATCTTGGCGCGGATCTGCTCCAGTAAACCTTCATAAGTCAGCGCAGCATTGCCTTCATTTTCATGCAGGCAGATTTCCATCACTTTCAGCAGATTAAACATCGCGATGTCATGCAAGCCGTAGGTTCTGCCGGGAATAGATAATTCCACACAGCCCACTACGGAATAGTCGCGCGCATCTTCCAGCGAAACGCCACGGTTGAGGAACGCTGGCACCACCACTTCATCGTTAAAGATTTGCGGAATACCGGTGCCGAGGCGAATGGTTTCTGCGGTTTTCATCAGGAACGGCGTGTCGATCAAGGCGTTAGTGCGCACCCCTAGGTTCGGTTGCGGTAATTGTACGCTTTGATAGGCATCGAGGCAGAGGAACGAAAGCACGTTCACCGCGCTACGTCCGTTCTCGGTTAACCCGCCGAGCAGTGCGGTATAGCCAGTCGGGAAACCTGCGAAATAACGCGCGCTGCTGGTGGAGCGCAACAGCACAATGTCGTTGCATTTCACCCATAAAGATTCGAGCAGTTCTTTCAGGAACGCCGGATCTTCGCCCTGGGTTAAAGATGCCTGATAGAACGGCAACATATACTGGTCGAAGCGCCCTAAAGACAGCGAACTGGCGTTGGATTCGTATTGCAGAATGATGTTCATGTACCAGAATAACTGGCACGCCTGCCAGAACGTCTGCGGCTTATGTTCGGCGTTATGGCGGGAGATCTCCGCAATAGTCAGCAGTTCTTCGCGACGCTGGGCATCAGTGCAGCTTGCCGCCATCGTTTCCGCCAGTTCGGCGTAACGCAAAATGTGTTTCTGCGAGGCTTCGAGCAGTAACAGCGCTGCCTGATAAAAGTGATTCTCCGGCTGTTGCTGACAATGTTGCTGCATCTGCGCTACCAGCTCACCCAGCCCGTGATTCAGCAGGCGCGGGTAATCAATAATAATGTGCCCCTGGCCTTTATCCGTCTGGTTGATGCTGAAAATCTGAGTGCTGGTCGCGGCTTTTACTTCATCCGTCATCTGCCCGTTAATGAAATCTTTCATCGAACGTTTTTCCCAGTACGGGAACAACTCTTCGCGGTAGATACGTTTATCTTCTTCGCTGATAGCAAAGCGGTCCTGCGGACGCGTCGGGAATTGATCCAGCTCTTTCAGCAGCCAGTAAGGGTCCATTTCCGGCGACATAATTCCGGCGCGCGGTTTTACGGTGCGGTTACCGGCAATCAGTTCTTCATCACGAATCGAAATTTCAACATGTTCAAGGATATACGCTGTTGCTTTCGCCCGGCGCAATATCACCGGTTCGCCTTCGGTTTGCCGATGGCTGGCGGTATAAAGCAGCGCACGCTCCAGCGAGATTTCACGGGTATTGGCAAACAGTGCAGTTTTGAGGCGAGAGATACGATTCGTCATGAGGAACTCCTGTGGGAAAGCGAACCCGCCCTTACGGGCGGGATAAGAACTTAAGCGGTTTGCGCCAGGTGAGCTTCAATTTTGCTCATAATGGCGTCAGCGCGTTTAACCGCATCGCTGATGTTGACGCGCACGATGGTCTTGCCAGCAAAACGCTCTTCAAACTTGATGCCGATATCTTTGGTCAGAATCACCATATCGGCGCTCGCCACGTCTTCCGCTGTCAGTTCATTTTCCAGACCAATTGACCCCTGGGTTTCTACTTTCACTTCCCAGCCTTTCGCTTTCGCGGCACTTTCCAGCGCCTCTGCCGCCATATAAGTATGGGCAACACCAGATGGACACGCGGTTACTGCAATAATTTTCGTCATGGCTCGTTCCTCAATTAATTAATTTCAAAATCCAAATCCAGGTCGTCTTCTTTTTCATCAGTCGAAGACCCATTTTTACGCGCCAGACTTTTCAGCACGTTCACACAAACAGCCGTCACCACTGCTCCGACAGCCACTGCTGCGATATAACCCAGCTTGCCTTCAACCACCGGCAGCACAATCAGACCACCCCAGCCTGCATAGCACTGCGCACCGACCAGCGCCGCAGTTACTGCACCACAAACTGAACCAACCATGATGGAAGGAATTACACGTAACGGATCGGCTGCGGCGAAAGGAATCGCCCCTTCAGTAACCCCAACGCACCCCATCACCAGCGCCGCTTTACCGGTTTCGCGCTCTTCTGCGGAGAAATTTTTACGACCAATCAGCGTCGCCAGCCCCATCCCCAGCGGCGGGATACAAATACCCACGGCAGCAATGGCCACCACGGTATAAACCCCCTGAGCAACGCAAATCAGCATGAAGGCATAGGCCACTTTGTTAACCGGACCGCCCATATCGAACGCCAGCATCAGTCCCATGATCACCGCCAGCATAACAATGCTGCCCTGCTGCATCCCCTGAAGCCACTGAGTCAGGCTGTTGGTCAACGCCCCTACAGGCTCGCCCAAGCCCCACATCATGATGCCTGCGGTAATCAGTGTGCCGATGATAGGAATAATGAAGATAGGCATCACCGAGCGCAGAACTTTATGCACCGGAATTTTCTTCAGGTAATGCACCACGATGCCGCCGATAATCCCGGCGATCAGCGCACCAAAGAAGCCCGCACCAAAGCTGTTACCAACCCAGGCACCGATAGCGCACGGGGCCAGCGCAGAACGCTCTGCAATGGAGTAACCAATGTAAGCGGCGAGGAAAGGCACCATCAGCGTCAAACCTGCAACGCCGATATCAAACAGTTTTTTCAAATTCGGATCGGCTACGGCATCCGGCACTGCGCCTTTGCCATACAACATGACGGAAACCGCCAGCAAAATACCGCCCGATACCACGAAGGGAATCATGTGTGATACGCCCGTCATTAAATGCTGACGGGTATTTTTCAGGATCTGCACCAACTCATTCATAAGCTGCTCCCGGGCTTGCGAAAGCCCATGTCCATATTTTTGATGGAGGAAACAATAGGCAATCGCAGGCGGAGCAAACAGTGGATAAAAAGGCCATTTACTGGACTTTTGTAATATCAGTACAAAAATGCGATCCGCCTCATAACTTGCGATAATCCGGAAGCATGCCGCAAAACGGCGTCTTGTGAGACGCGTCGCAAATTGACGGTTACATTACATTTGTCCAGCTTTTGGCAGATTTGTCACATGGCAGGCCGTTGCCGTGCGCTCTTATCCTGTAAACAGAAAACCGTACCGGGAGAGAGGCAATGGCCCTGATTGTGGAATTTATTTGTGAGCTACCTAACGGCGTACATGCACGTCCGGCAAGCCACGTTGAAACGCTGTGTAATACTTTTTCATCACAAATTGAGTGGCATAACCTGCGCACTGATCGCAAGGGCAACGCCAAAAGCGCCCTTGCGCTGATTGGCACCGATACGCTGGTGGGCGATAACTGCCAGTTACTGATTTCCGGGGCCGACGAACAGGAAGCGCACCAGCGTTTAAGCCAATGGCTGCGCGATGAATTCCCCCACTGCGACGCACCGCTGGCGGAAGTAAAATCTGACGAGCTGGAGCCGCTGCCGGTTTCACTCACTAATTTGAATCCGCGCATTATTCGCGCCCGCACCGTGTGCAGCGGTAGCGCAGGTGGCATTCTGACGCCGATCTCTTCTTTAGATCTCAACGCGCTGGGTAATCTTCCCGCCGCCAACGGCGTTGACGCCGAGCAATCCGCGCTGGAAAACGGCCTGACGCTGGTACTGAAAAACATTGAGTTTCGTCTGCTGGATAGCGACGGTGCTACCAGCGCGATTCTGGAAGCGCACCGATCCCTGGCTGGCGATACTTCCCTGCGCGAACATTTACTGGCAGGTGTCAGCGCCGGATTAAGCTGCGCCGAAGCGATTGTCGCCAGTGCGAATCACTTTTGCGAAGAGTTCGCCCGTTCCAGCAGCAGCTACCTGCAAGAACGTGCCCTGGACGTACGCGACGTCTGCTTCCAGTTACTCCAGCAAATCTACGGTGAGCAACGCTTCCCGGCACCGGGCAAACTGACGCAGCCCGCCATATGTATGGCTGATGAACTAACTCCCAGCCAGTTCCTCGAACTGGATAAAAATCACCTCAAAGGATTGTTGCTCAAAAGCGGCGGCACCACGTCACATACGGTGATCCTTGCCCGTTCGTTCAACATTCCGACGCTGGTTGGTGTGGATATTGATGCCCTTACTCCGTGGCAGCATCAAACGATTTATATCGACGGCAACGCCGGGGCGATTGTGGTTGAGCCAGGGGAAGCCGTAGCTCGTTATTATCAGCAAGAAGCCCGCGTACAGGACGCCCTTCGTGAGCAACAGCGTGTCTGGCTGACCCAACAAGCCCGTACCGCTGACGGTATCCGCATTGAAATTGCCGCTAACATCGCTCACTCCGTGGAAGCGCAGGCCGCATTCGGCAATGGTGCGGAAGGCGTTGGTTTGTTCCGCACTGAAATGCTCTATATGGATCGCACCAGTGCACCGGGCGAAAGCGAGCTGTACAACATTTTTTGTCAGGCGCTGGAGTCCGCCAACGGACGCAGCATTATTGTGCGCACTATGGACATTGGCGGCGACAAACCCGTTGATTATCTGAACATTCCGGCAGAAGCTAACCCGTTCCTCGGTTATCGCGCTGTGCGTATTTATGAAGAATACGCCTCGCTGTTCACCACACAACTACGGTCGATCCTGCGCGCCTCCGCTCACGGCAGCCTGAAAATCATGATCCCGATGATCTCTTCAATGGAAGAGATTTTATGGGTGAAAGAAAAACTGGCGGAAGCCAAACAGCAACTGCGTAACGAACACATTCCGTTTGATGAGAAGATCCAGCTCGGCATTATGCTGGAAGTGCCGTCGGTGATGTTCATCATCGATCAATGCTGCGAAGAGATTGATTTCTTTAGTATTGGTAGTAATGACCTGACGCAATATCTGCTGGCGGTGGATCGCGATAACGCTAAGGTTACTCGTCACTACAACAGCCTGAATCCGGCATTCTTGCGGGCGCTCGATTACGCCGTGCAAGCAGTGCATCGCCAGGGCAAATGGATTGGTCTGTGCGGTGAGCTGGGAGCGAAAGGTTCCGTGCTGCCGTTGCTGGTCGGTTTAGGGCTGGATGAACTCAGCATGAGCGCACCGTCAATTCCGGCGGCGAAAGCGCGAATGGCGCAACTTGATAGCCGTGAGTGCCGCCAGTTGCTCAACCAGGCAATGGCCTGCCGTACTTCGCTGGAAGTGGAACATCTGCTGGCGCAATTCCGCATGACCCAACAGGACGCACCACTGGTCACCGCCGAGTGCATCACGCTGGAAAGCGACTGGCGCAGCAAAGAAGAAGTACTCAAAGGCATGACCGATAACCTGCTGCTGGCGGGCCGCTGCCGCTATCCGCGTAAACTGGAAGCCGACTTGTGGGCGCGCGAGTCCGTTTTCTCTACCGGTCTGGGCTTTAGTTTTGCCATTCCCCACAGCAAATCAGAACACATTGAGCAATCCACCATCAGCGTAGCGCGTCTGCAAGCGCCGGTGCGCTGGGGCGATGATGAAGCGCAATTCATCATTATGTTAACCCTGAACAAACACGCTGCGGGCGATCAGCACATGCGCATTTTCTCGCGCCTCGCTCGCCGCATCATGCACGAAGAATTCCGTAACGCGCTGGTTAACGCCGCCTCTGCCGACGCTATCGCCAGCCTGCTGCAACATGAACTGGAACTGTAAAAGGAAACATCATGGAACTGTATCTGGACACCGCTAACGTCGCAGAAGTCGAACGTCTGGCACGCATATTCCCGATTGCCGGGGTGACAACTAACCCGAGCATTATCGCTGCCAGCAAGGAGTCCATCTGGGAAGTGCTGCCGCGTCTGCAAAAAGCGATTGGTGATGAGGGCATTCTGTTTGCTCAGACCATGAGCCGCGACGCGCAGGGGATGGTGAAAGAAGCGAAGCGTCTGCGCGACGCCATTCCGGGCATTGTGGTGAAAATCCCGGTGACTTCCGAAGGTCTGGCAGCAATTAAAATACTGAAAAAAGAGGGTATTACTACACTTGGCACCGCTGTATATAGCGCCGCACAAGGGTTATTAGCCGCACTGGCAGGGGCAAAATACGTTGCTCCGTATGTTAACCGCGTAGATGCCCAGGGCGGGGACGGCATTCGTACGGTTCAGGAGCTGCAAGCGCTGTTAGAAATGCACGCACCAGAAAGCATGGTGCTGGCGGCCAGCTTTAAAACGCCGCGTCAGGCGCTGGACTGTTTACTGGCAGGATGTGAATCCATCACCCTGCCCTTAGATGTAGCGCAACAAATGCTCAACACCCCTGCGGTAGAGTCAGCTATAGAGAAGTTCGAACACGACTGGAATGCCGCATTTGGCACTACTCATCTCTAAAGGAGCAATTATGGACCGCATTATTCAATCACCGGGTAAATACATCCAGGGCGCTGATGTGATTAATCGTCTGGGCGAATACCTGAAGCCGCTGGCAGAACGCTGGTTAGTGGTGGGTGACAAATTTGTTTTAGGTTTTGCTCAATCCACTGTCGAGAAAAGCTTTAAAGATGCTGGACTGGTAGTAGAAATTGCGCCGTTTGGCGGTGAATGTTCGCAAAATGAGATCGACCGTCTGCGTGGCATCGCGGAGACTGCGCAGTGTGGCGCAATTCTCGGTATCGGTGGCGGAAAAACTCTCGATACTGCCAAAGCACTGGCACATTTCATGGGTGTTCCGGTAGCGATCGCACCGACTATCGCCTCTACCGATGCACCGTGCAGCGCATTGTCTGTTATCTACACCGATGAGGGTGAGTTTGACCGCTATCTGCTGTTGCCAAATAACCCGAATATGGTCATTGTCGACACCAAAATCGTCGCTGGCGCACCTGCACGTCTGTTAGCGGCGGGTATCGGCGATGCGCTGGCGACCTGGTTTGAAGCGCGTGCCTGCTCTCGTAGCGGTGCGACCACCATGGCGGGCGGCAAGTGCACTCAGGCGGCGCTGGCGCTGGCTGAACTGTGCTACAACACCTTGCTGGAAGAAGGCGAAAAAGCGATGCTCGCCGCCGAACAGCATGTAGTGACTCCGGCACTGGAACGCGTGATTGAAGCGAACACTTATTTAAGCGGTGTTGGCTTTGAAAGCGGTGGTCTGGCGGCAGCGCACGCGGTGCATAATGGCCTGACTGCCATTCCTGATGCCCATCACTATTATCACGGTGAAAAAGTGGCATTTGGTACACTGACGCAGCTGGTACTGGAAAACTCGCCGGTTGAGGAAATCGAAACCGTAGCTGCGCTTAGCCATGCGGTAGGTTTGCCAATAACTCTCGCTCAACTGGATATTAAAGAAGATGTCCCGGCGAAAATGCAAATTGTGGCAGAAGCGGCATGTGCAGAAGGTGAAACCATCCACAACATGCCTGGCGGCGCGACGCCAGATCAGGTTTACGCCGCTCTGCTGGTAGCCGACCAGTACGGTCAGCGTTTCCTGCAAGAGTGGGAATAACCTACTCCAAACTCCCGGCTTGTCCGGGAGTTTGAACGCAAAATTGCCTGATGCGCTACGCTTATCAGGCCTACGCAATCTCTGCAATATATTGAATTTGCGTGCTTTTGTAGGCCGAATAAGGCGTTCACTCCGCATCCGGCACTCTGTGCCAGTAATCTGAAACTCCCACGTTGTTCAGGAATTTTTTATCCGCTTCTGGACATTTTCTCTACAGAACAATCGTTAGCCCGGAAGGTCGAATCTGTGACTCTTATTTTCACGGACGAACCAGATGAAAGCTTCACTGGCGCTGCTCAGCCTGCTAACGGCATTTACCAGCCACTCCTTAAAATCTCCCGCCATTCCACCAACCGTGGTACAAATCCAGGCCAATACCAACCTTGCCATCGCAGACGGTGCCAGACAGCAAATTGGCAGCACGCTATTTTACGATCCGGCGTATGTGCAGCTTACTTATCCTGGCGGTGATGTCCCGCAAGAACGCGGCGTATGTTCCGATGTGGTGATCCGCGCATTGCGCAGCCAGAAGGTCGATTTGCAGAAACTGGTTCACGAAGATATGGCGAAGAATTTTGCCGATTATCCGCAAAAGTGGAAGTTAAAGCGCCCGGACAGCAACATCGATCACCGTCGGGTGCCTAATCTGGAAACCTGGTTTACCCGCCACGATAAAACACGCCCCATCAGCAAGAACCCCAGTGACTATCAAGCGGGCGATATTGTCTCCTGGCGATTAGATAACGGGCTGGCACATATTGGGGTGGTTTCAGATGGCTTCGCCCGCGACGGTACGCCGCTGGTGATACATAACATTGGCGCAGGCGCGCAGGAAGAAGATGTGCTGTTTAGCTGGCGGATGGTGGGGCATTATCGTTATTTTGTTAAATAAGCGATCGCCCCACATGAAGAAAAAATTCAGATGCTTTTTACACTGACAGCTTCTTTTTTCTTACGGCTCACCAGCGCCAGTGCCAGCACAATCAGCACAATACCGCTACCTTCAACGGCCCCCGGATTCTCACCGAGCAGCCACCAGGAAAAGAGTACGCCGCAAACGGGAACGGCCAGCGTGCTTAAGCTGGCAATACTGGCAGGCAAGTTTTTCAATACAAACAACCATAAGCTCCACGCCAGCGCCGTCGCCAGAATCGCACTGTAGGCCAGCGCCCAGAACACGGTGGGCTGCCAGTCAATTTCACGTTGCGGCACCAGTAAAGCGACCACACTCATCA
The DNA here is from genome assembly GCF_022354085.1 of Shigella dysenteriae. Taxonomy (NCBI): domain Bacteria; kingdom Pseudomonadati; phylum Pseudomonadota; class Gammaproteobacteria; order Enterobacterales; family Enterobacteriaceae; genus Shigella; species Shigella dysenteriae. The sequence continues at coordinate 63,321 of NZ_CP055055.1, read as the reverse complement.
CCAGCGCCGCATAGAGCATCTGCCAGGATGTTAACGATAATAAATCCACGCGCGGATGACGGGTGTATAGGCGTTTAGCAACAATCGCGCTCGCCCCCCAACTGACGCCGGAGAGGATTGCCAGCATGGCACTTTTCATTGAAGAGAAATCGAGTTGCCACGGCTGCAACACCAAAAATAAGCCGAAAGCGGCAATCAGTATCGCGAAATATTGCCCACGTCGCAGGCGTTCACCGAGAAACAACGCGGCGAAAATCACCACCCAGAACGGCATGGTATAGCTTAGGATCGCCACCTTCCCCGCTCCGCCGCTGACCAGCGCCCACTGCGCCAGGCCAACCATCCCGCAGGTTTGTAACAGGGCAATGGCTAAGGTGTATTTAAACGGTGTCGGGCGCATTCCGCGACCACGTAATAAAAGGACGATGAATAAAACGAGAGCGCCGAAAATGCAGCGTAAGGCGGTAAAGTCGAAGGCACCGATGTAGCTGGTGACTTGCTTCATGAAAATCCAGCTATAACTCCAGATAAGTGTGAGCACAACCAGGCCACTGATTGCCAGTGGGTTGCTCTTTCCTGCGGCAGACATGAGAGATCCAGTGTGTAGTTTTCCTGTGGACACTATACGCCGGTAAAGAAACTTCAGCGACTGCCTGAAAGACAGTCGCTGAAGAAGGTCAGATTACAGCAGGTCGAAACGGTCGAGGTTCATCACTTTCACCCATGCCGCCACGAAGTCTTTAACAAACTTCTCGTGGGCATCGCTGCTGGCGTAAACTTCCGCTACCGCACGCAGGACAGAGTTAGAACCAAATACCAGATCCGCACGGCTGGCTGTGTATTTCACTTCGCCGGTTTCACGGTCACGACCTTCGAACAGCTCTTTCGATTCGTCAGTCGCTTTCCACTCGTAACGCATATCCAGCAAGTTCACGAAGAAGTCATTGCTCAATACGCCAACGCGGTCAGTGAAGACGCCGTTTTTGCTGCCATCGAAGTTGGCACCCAGTACACGCATCCCGCCCACCAGCGCAGTCATTTCCGGCGCGGTCAGCGTCAGTTGCTGTGCTTTGTCGATCAGCAGTGACTCGGTGGTGGAAACGTCCAGACGAGCGCGATAGTTACGGAAACCGTCAGCAATTGGCTCCAGCAGCTCAAACATCTCAATGTCAGTCTGATCCTGACGCGCATCAACGCGACCCGGCGCAAACGGTACATGAATGCTCAAACCTGCGGCGCTTGCGGCTTTCTCAACACCAACCACACCAGCCAGCACGATGATATCCGCCAGCGAGGCTTTACCAGACTCTTTCTGGATTTTCTCCAGAACAGGCAGAGCACGAACGGCTGCGGCGTTCACATCCCAGTCGCGCTGCGGCATTAATGCCAGACGCGCACCGTTGGCACCACCGCGTTTGTCGCCACCACGGAAGGTAGAAGCAGATGCCCAGGCCACCGATACCAGCTCACTAACAGACAGACCAGAATCCGCAATCGCGAATTTCAGATCGATAATGTCCTGCTCGGTCGGGTTGTAGATCGGCTGCGGCAGCGGATCTTGCCAGATCAGATCTTCTTTCGGTACTTCCGGTCCGATGTAACGAGATTTCGGCCCCATATCCCTGTGCGTCAGTTTGAACCAGGCACGGGCAAAGGCTTCGTTGAACGCCTGCGGATCGTTGAGGAAACGACGAGAGATCTTCTCGAACTCAGGATCAAAACGCAGCGTCAGGTCGGTCACCAGCATCGTCGGTTTACGTTTCTTCGACGGATCGAACGGATCCGGGATAATTTCCGGTGCGTCTACCGCTTCGAACTGGATTGCGCCAGCCGGACTGCGGGTCTGTACCCACTCATATTTGAACAGGTTCTCGAAGAAATAGTTGCTCCACTGGGTCGGCGTCTGGGTCCAGACAACTTCCAGACCAGAGGTAATGGCATCTGCGCCAACGCCGCTGCCGTAAGTGCTCGCCCAGCCTAAACCTTGTTCTTCAATCGGTGCAGCTTCTGGATCAGGACCTACATTTGATGTCGGACCGGCACCGTGGGTTTTACCCAGCGTATGACCACCCGCAATCAGCGCCACGGTTTCTTCGTCGTTCATGCCCATGTTGCCGAAGGTCGCGCGGATAGCTGCTGCCGCAGAAAGCGGTTCGCCGCTGTGGTCCGGGCCTTCCGGGTTAACGTAAATCAGGCCCATCTCGGTTGCACCCAGCGGTGCTTTCGCCAGCGCTTCCGGATGACGGTGAGTCAGCCAGGCTTTTTCATCACCCCAGTTAACATCCAGATCCGGTTCCCAGACGTCTTCACGACCGGCACCAAAACCGAAGGTACGGAAGCCGGAGTTTTCCAGCGCCACGTTACCTGCGAGGATAAACAGGTCGGCCCAGGAGATTTTCTGACCATATTTCTGTTTGATTGGCCACAACAGGCGACGCGCTTTATCGAGGCTTACGTTATCCGGCCAAGAGTTCAGCGGTGCAAAACGTTGCTGACCACGACCCGCGCCGCCGCGTCCATCGATTGAACGGTAAGTACCCGCGCCGTGCCAGGCCATACGAATAAACAGACCGGCGTAACTGCCCCAGTCGGCAGGCCACCACGGCTGAGATTCTGTCAGCAGGGCTTTCAGATCTTTTTTCAGGCCGTAGTAATCTAATTTGCTGAATTCTTTGCGGTAGTCAAAGTCCTCACCCAGTGGGTTAGAACGATTAGAATGTTGGTTTAACAGGTCAACACGGAGTTGATTTGGCCACCAGTCGCGAGTGGTTGTGCCCGCCCCCGCGCTCTGGTCGTGACCGCCCTGATGGAACGGGCATTTGCCAGTGGCTGTGGTGTTATGAATATCGTCTGACGTGCTCATCAATGTGCTCCCCTCTACAGTGTTACCGTTACGATACACAGCGTTAGAGAGAAGTTATAATTGAATTAATCCACGGATGCGATAGTTGAGATCTTACATATTGTTGGTTAAAGAGATGTAGATCAAATTGATCGTAATTAAGCTTTTTTGATTATGTCCGAATTCGGACAAATGCTTTATAAAAAAGGGTTTTAGGTTCATATCCTTCAAGTAATGAGGGAGAAAACAAGGCTGATAACCTTATTTTCCCGCCCTCATTTCGAGGCAGCATTTTGTGCTCTGTTTAAAATTTGTGATCACTGTGTGATTTTCACAAAAGCCACACTATTTATAAACCAGGTCGAACACCCAGCGTATGGCAAATCGCGTAACTCATTTCAGCGCGGTTAAGCGTATAGAAGTGGAAATCTTTCACTCCTTCACGGCTTAAAATCTTCACCATATCCATGGCAATATTCGCTCCCACCAGTTTGCGGGTTTCGGCATCGTCGTCCAGCCCGTCAAACATTTGTGCCATCCACGCCGGAATACGCACGTTGGTCATATCGGCAAATTTCTTCGCTTGTTTAAAGTTCGAGACCGGCAAAATTCCCGGAATAATTTCCACATCAATACCCGCCGATACGCAGCGGTCACGAAAACGCAGGTAGCTTTCGACATCAAAGAAGAACTGAGTAATCGCGCGGTTGGCTCCGGCATCGACTTTGCGTTTCAGGTTGAGCAAATCCGCCTGAGCGCTTTTTGCTTCCGGGTGAACCTCCGGATACGCCGCCACGGAGATATCGAAATCTGCCACTTCTTTTAACAGCGTCACCAGGTCAGAAGCATACATTTCCGGCTTACCACTTCCCGGCGGCAGATCGCCACGCAGCGCCACGATATGACGAATACCGTTATTCCAGTAGTCGCGTGCAATGGTGCGCAGCTCGTCGGGCGTCGCATCAATGCAAGTAAGATGCGGTGCCGCTTCCAGACCAGTGCGATCTTTAATGCCTTTAATAATGCTGTGCGTACGGTCGCGCTCGCCGGAGTTCGCGCCATAGGTCACCGATACAAACTTCGGTTTCAGGCTGCTAAGGCGATCGATGGAGTTCCACAGGGTCTGCTCCATTTCACTGGTACGCGGCGGGAAAAACTCGAACGAAACGTTAATTTGCCCCTGGACTTCTGCCAGGCTCTGATTCAGGGCATCCCGCTGGCTGGCGTGAAAAAAGCTCATACCTTACCTCATCAATCGCTTGTAGTTATATGTTGTGTTGTGCACATCTATCCGTTTAGACGTCCAGATGTAAAGATGAAGGAAAAGCCGAAGGGCGTCAACCGAAAAATGACCAATGATGGTGAGGAAAAATCAGGGAAGATGAAAAAACTTCAGGATGGTAAGAAAAAGAAAATCCGGTATGCAAAGCAAACCGGACTGCAAATATAAACTAACCATGTACTTATTGCTTCTTGCCGGATTCGTCGTAAACGCTTAATCCGGCCTAATCCTATGATAATTCAATATATTTCATTAGAAACCATAAACCCGAAAACATGAGTACCGGGCATTATTAAATTTCTGAAATTACAACAACTGTGCCAGCCGGTTGATATCCGACTGAATCGCCCCGGCGGTGACGTCGCGCCCCGCGCCAGGCCCACGGATCACCAGCGGGTTGTCGCGATACCAGCGGCTTTCGATGGCAAAGACGTTATCGCACGGCAGCAGTGATGCCAGCGGATGGTCTTCACGCACCGCCTCCACGCCCACACGCGCTTTGCCGTTGGCATCGAAACGCGCCACGTAGCGCAGCACCAGCCCCATTTCGCGGGCCGCTTCCAGCCGTTGCACCATCTGCTCGTTAAGTTCATCGCCATTTTCAAAGAAATGGTCGATGCTGCCGCCTTCGCAATGAGCAGGCACCAGCGATTCCACACGTACCTGGTCCGGTTCAATGTTGTAACCCGCTTCACGCGCCAGAATTACCAGCTTGCGCATTACGTCTTTGCCGGAGAGGTCGTCACGCGGATCAGGCTCGGTTAAGCCCTGCTGCCACGCCTGATCCACCAGCTCGGTAAACGGCACGCTACCGTCGAATTGCAGGAACAGCCAGGAGAGCGTGCCGGAGAAGATCCCGCTGATCGACAAAATAGTATCGCCGCTGTCGATCAGATCGCGCACGGTGTGGTTGATCGGCAAGCCCGCACCGACGGTGGCATTGTACAGCCAGTGACGCCCGGTTTTTTCGAAGGCGTCGTGGATCTGGCGATATTTATTGCTGTCGCTGGCTCCCGCCAGTTTGTTGGCGCTGATAACGTGGAAACCGTGGCTGGCGAAATCAAGATACTGATCAGCAAGCTGCTGGCTGGCGGTAACGTCCAGCACCACTAAATCATCATACGGATGGGCGCGCATCCACAGGAACAACGACTCTTCATCCTGCTCAACCGCTTCATCGTTGAAGAAGGCTAACGCGCGACTGGCGTCCAGCCCGTCATAGCTCAACAGGCTGCGGCGGCTGTCCACCACACCTGCCAGCACAAACTCAAAGCCGGTACGTGCCGAAAGCGTGCTCTGCTCACGGGCGAACAGTTCCAGCCAACGGGAACCGATATTGCCCTTACCGAACAATACCAGGCCGATGCGTTTTTCTGCGCGGAAGACGGACTGATGCAGCCCCTGAATCAGGCTTTCGGTCGGGCCGGTGCGCAGTACTGCCACCAGGCTGATGCCGTCATCGGACTGCCAGGTAAATTCGACCGGCTGGCCTTTCAGTTGCTGCCAGAAGCGGTGGCAATGCAGCGGGTTACGGGTGACGCCTGCACCGACCATCGCCACCAGCGCCAGCCCCTGACGCAGGCGCAGTTCGCCAGGTAATCCCGCTTCGTCGAGGATTTTCAGCGCACTGTCGGCCACTTCTGAGGTGTAGCAAAATTGCAGCAACTGGCGATCGTTATGTACGCCAACCGCCAGCGGGCGTACCTGCGCGCGTTTCAGGATTTGGTCGATCTCTTTATGCGCCAGTTTGAAATCCTGACTGGCGGGCACCTGAAACTCAATCAAACAGACATCATCGTGGCTGGTGACAATACGCGCACCAGTACCGGAGGCCAGCACGCGTTCAATGCGCGTGGAGCCTTGATCCGGCGTGTAGCTACAGCGCAGCTGCAGGTCGATTTCGCTGCCAGAAACTGGCTGTAAAGTACGGGCGTGAAGAACGGGAGCCGCCAGGCGCGCCAGTTCGCTGGCCTCATCCAGACGCAGCAACGGCAGCAGGCAGGCATCTTTCACTTTACGCGGGTCGGCACTGTATACCCCGGCGACGTCGCTCCAGATGGTTACACGAGAAACACCCGCCAGCGCACCGATTTGTGTCGCGGAATAGTCGGAACCGTTACGCCCCAGCAGCACCGTTTCACCGGCGTTGTTGCGGCTGATAAATCCGGTCACCACCAGACGTTTGCCCGGATGTTGCACCAGCAGCTGTTGCAGCAACGGGTAAGAAAGCCCTTCATCAACCTGCGGTTGTGCGGCGCGTTCAGCGCGTAAAAACTCGCGGGCATCAAGCCAGGCCGCTGGCAGCCCTTGTTGATTAAGTACCGCAGACATCAGGCGTGCCGACCATACTTCCCCGTGGCCCACCACTTCCGCATACACTGCGTCGTTAATACCGCTGTCGAGCAGCGCCGCCAGGCGCTCAAGGTCGCTGACAAAAGCGCTAATGAGGCTATCGGCTTCTTCAGCGGGTAGCAGACCGCTAATCAGATCGCACTGATAGCGACGCAGCGTTTGTTGAACCTGATGCGCAGAGAGACGATCGGTCTGGCTTAGTTTCAACCAGTTAATCAACTGGTTAGTGGTGCTACCGGCGGCGGAAACCACCATCATATCGTCAGGCTGAGAGTACTCCGCCATAATGCCCGCGACACGCAAATAACACTTCACATCAGCCAGACTACTGCCACCAAATTTATGCAGCTGACGACCTTTCGCCCCTGCCTGCGCAATCACACTCATTTTTACCCCTTGTTTGCAGCCCGGAAGCCATTTTCCAGGTCGGCAATTAAATCTTCGCCATCTTCAATACCGGTGGAGATACGCAGCAGCGTCTCGGAAATCCCGGCGGCAGCACGCGCTTCTGGTGCCATGCCTGCATGTGTCATGGTTGCGGCGTGAGAGATTAAACTTTCCACTCCCCCTAATGATTCCGCCAGCGTAAACAACGACAGCCCGCCCAGGAAACGACGCAGCGTCTGCTCATCGCCATCCAGTTCAAAACTCAACATTGCGCCAAAGCCTTTTTGCTGACGCGCGGCAATTTCATGCCCCTGATTTTCCGGCAGCGACGGGTGATACAGTTTTTTCACCAACGGCTGGGTTTGCAGATATTTCACAATCGCCTGCGCGTTGCGCTGCGCCAGCTCCATACGCGGCACCAGCGTTCGCAACCCGCGTAGCAGCAGATAGCTGTCAAACGCGCCGCCCGTCACGCCAATATTGTTTGCCCACCAGGCAAGTTCAGTGACAACGTCCGGGTCTTTAGCAATCACCACGCCGGCCACCACGTCTGAGTGACCGTTCAGATATTTCGTGCATGAATGCAACACCAGATCGGCACCTAATGCCAGCGGATTTTGTAATGCCGGGCTTAAGAAGGTGTTATCCACCACGCTCACCGCCCCGACTTCCCTTGCCAGATGGCAGATTTTCGCAATATCCACGACGCGTAACAATGGATTACTTGGGCTTTCTACCAGTACCAGTTTGGGTTTATCTGCCAGCGCTGCCCGTAATGCCTGTTCATCGCCTTGATCAACAAACAACACGCGATAGCAACCGCGTTTCGCCAGGCTGTCGAACAGGCGATAGCTACCGCCGTAGCAGTCGTGCGGCGCAACCAGCAGATCGCCAGGTTTCAAAAAGACGGTCGTTACCAGGTGAATCGCGGACATGCCGGTATTAGTAAGTACTGCACCAGCACCGCCTTCCAGTTCTGCCAGCGCACGCTGAACCACATCGCGCGTTGGGTTGCCGCGACGCGAGTAATCATGCGCGCGCGGTTCATTAAATCCGGTAAAGTTATATGTGCTGGAAAGATGGATCGGTGGGACAACGCAACCATACTGTTCGTCGTCATTTAACCCGCTACGCACTGCGATGGTGGCCTGTTTACGCGTCATGTGATGAAGTTCCCTGGGCTTGGTCGGTGAAATGTCAGGCACCAGAGTAAACATTGTGTTAATGGACGTCAATACATCTGGACATCTAAACTTCTTTGCGTATAGATTGAGCAAATCCCAAATAGCCGTTAAAATTATATGCATTATCACGCCAGCAGGTGGATTACCCGATGTCACGGTAACGCCTGTACGGTAAACTATGCGGGTTTACGGTCAGTGGCCACATTAAATGTGTGGTCTGGTCTCAATTTATTGACGAAGAGGATTAAGTATCTCATGGCTGAATGGAGCGGCGAATATATCAGCCCATACGCTGAGCACGGCAAGAAGAGTGAACAAGTCAAAAAGATTACGGTTTCCATTCCTCTTAAGGTGTTAAAAATCCTCACCGATGAACGCACGCGTCGTCAGGTGAACAACCTGCGTCACGCTACCAACAGCGAGCTGCTGTGCGAAGCGTTTCTGCATGCCTTTACCGGGCAACCTTTGCCGGATGATGCCGATCTGCGTAAAGAGCGCAGCGACGAAATCCCGGAAGCGGCAAAAGAGATCATGCGTGAGATGGGGATTAACCCGGAGACGTGGGAATACTAAAGCGGAAAAGAGCGGCGCGGAGTGGAACCGCCTGATGCGCTACGCTTATCAGGCCTACGTCATATTGCAATTTATTGAATTTGCACGAACTTGTAGGCCGGATAAGGCGTTCACGCCGCATCCGGCATAAACAACGAGCACGTTGTCTGCGACCCACCGCTTTTTATACATGGACGTTTAACTATGAAAAACAGGCTGCTGATCCTCAGCCTGCTGGTTTCTGTACCTGCCTTTGCCTGGCAGCCGCAAACTGGCGACATCATCTTTCAAATCTCTCGCTCATCGCAAAGTAAAGCGATCCAACTGGCAACCCATTCCGATTACAGCCACACCGGTATGCTGGTGATACGCAACAAAAAGCCCTACGTTTTTGAAGCGGTCGGCCCGGTGAAATACACCCCGCTCAAGCAGTGGATCGCCCATGGTGAAAAGGGCAAATACGTCGTTCGCCGCGTTGAAGGCGGACTGAGTGTTGAACAACAGCAAAAACTGGCGCAAACGGCAAAACGTTATCTCGGTAAACCGTATGATTTCAGCTTCTCATGGAGCGACGATCGCCAGTACTGTTCGGAAGTGGTGTGGAAGGTTTACCAGAACGCGCTGGGAATGCGCGTGGGCGAACAGCAGAAGTTGAAAGAGTTTGATCTCAGCAACCCGCTGGTCCAGGCGAAGCTCAAAGAACGCTACGGTAATAATATTCCGCTTGAGGAAACGGTAGTTTCACCACAAGCCGTTTTCGACGCGCCACAACTCACCACGGTTGCCAAAGAGTGGCCGCTGTTTTCGTGGTAATGGATGATGAAAAAAATAATTCCCGCCGTAGTCTGTTTGTTGCTTTGTAGTTGCACGACCTTTCCGCAAGCTGTCGCTCCGGTAAACGGTGATGCCTCCAATTAGTTGAATTAAGGATATAATACTCGCTTTTAAGGTTGTTTCATGGTCACAGTTAACCTTCATTGCCCCCGTTGCCAGTCCGTTCAGGTTTACCGTCACGGGCAGAACCCAAAAAGACATGATCGATTCCGCGGCCGTGACTGTCACCGGGTATTTCAGCTCAGTTACTGTTACGAGCCCCGTAAACCGGGAGTTAAAGACCAAATCGCTGAAATGACTTTCAACGGTGCCGGGGTTCGCGATACTGCCCGTACGCTGAAAATCGGCATTAATACAGTCATCCGAACTTTAAAAAACTCTCGCCACGAAGAATAACGTCATCCCCGGTCGCTCATGCTGATGTGGCACTCATCTGCAAACTTAGTCAGCAATGGAGCTTTGTCGGCAGTAAAGCGCGACAGCACTGGCTCTGGTACGTGTACAACACGAAAACTGGTGGTGTTCTGGCCTACACTTTTGGCCCCCGGACTGACGAAACCTGTCGTGAATTGCGGGCGCTGCTTACCCTTTTACCATCGGCATGTTGACCACTGACGAATGGGGTAGTTACGCTAGAAAGTTACCGAAGGAGAAGCATCTGACTGGTAAGATTTTTACTCAGCACATTGAGCGTAACAATCTGACCCTGAGAACCCGAATCAAACGTCTGGCCCGCAGAACCATCTGTTTCTCGCGTTCTGTAGAACTTCATGAAAAAGTCATCGGTGCTTTTATCGAAAATATATGTTCTACTAATTGGAGTCATCACCCTTCTGATAAGCTTTCCTTGGATGATTACCAGACTGAATACACAGCCAAAGATTTTTACCTCATTCTGCTCTTTTTTCTCAAATGACATATATTATATTTTACATCATATTCATAGGCATATGACATTCCCCCGCCCCCCATTATGTCATTGTGGGTTGATGTTGGGCTTTCATAAAAAAAAACATCTTTTTTTGAACTAGCATTAATTATATTTACTTTATATATTAAAATATTTTCTCCATCTGGAAATATTTTAGCCACACAATATAAAGCAGCTGAATCCGAATTACTTAAAAATATATTATCATCACCCATAACTCCAGCCATTAAATGACTGGAGACTAAAGCAAGGAAATAACAACATTGTATTGCCTTCATTTTAATTACTCCCTTGCCTGATAATTGTAACTCCATTCCCTTTAGCTTTGGGATTATATTTTAGATAGGTGTTATTTGGTGTTCCCAAGTAACTACTGTATTCTTTTTTTCCCATTCCATTCATATAAGAATTCGTTAAATCTTTGCTTGAAAAATTTAGACTATCATAAACATCATTTTCTTTTGTTACTTTATTTCCTTTATCGTCAGAGTAAAAACCGTGAGTGTGATAATCGCCTACTCTCTCTGAACCTTCAGGGCATTTTATATTTCGCAAGTCTACACTATCATTATCATTTGAACTTATCGGATTCATGGGGAAATATTCACCTTGCTTCTTACATATTAGTCCACCATATTCTTTATTCTCGTTAATTGATTCTCCATTACACATTGCCAATGCAAATATTCCAATATCATCTATATTTTTTGATTTAAATTCATATAATCCTAATGGATCCATGCTATTCACCGGGCTCAGCGGATATGTATACAGGTTCCATCCCCCCTTCAGCCCAATCGGATCCTGAGTGATATACCGCCCCTGCAGCGGGTCATAATAGCGGTGGCGGTTGTAATACAGGCCGGACTCCTCATCATACTGCTGCCCCGGCAGCCGGATAAGCTGCTGCAGCTGATGCGGGTTCTCTTCATTCAGCAGGTTGCCCCATTCATCATATTCTGCGCACCACGCTGTTGCCCCTTCCGTGCTGATGAGCGCCAGCGGCAGGCCGCGATGGTCGCAGTGGTACAGGTGGATTTTTCGCGCCGGCGTGTACACCGGGTCCATCTGGTTTTGCATCTGCTCCACGGTCAGGCCGCACGATGCCAGCCAGCGGCGGCTTTCCTCACTCACCCGGTCAGCCAGGATTTCACTTTCCAGCCGGTCGAGCATCTGCACCAGCACCGGCGGGAACACCACACTGCCACCGTCTTCGCCGCCGGACTGCTGAAGGGCATCCGCCAGGCTGCGGCGCTGCGTTTTCGCCAGCTCACCGGTGGCAGTTTCGACCCTGATGAGTGGCGTGAAGCTCCCCGGCTGATAAATCGTCTGGATGCGGCTCCTGTCGTTCTGTATCGTGGTCAGCCGGTCGCCGTCCCAGCCGTACCAGGTCACTTGCGGTTTCCGTGACAGCGACATCCAGCCCGTCAGGTCCCGTTCACGTCGCCATACCCGTTTTGCCACCCTGCGGCCCAGCGGGTCGTAAAGATAGCGACTTTCGACCAGCGGCTCTGCATATTGTGTCCGCGTGTAGTGCACCAGCCGGTGCTGACTGTCGTAATGGTACCGGTGAGTCCGCTCATCATCCGTGCGGATAACCCCTTCCGGGATGAGGTCGGTTTTCTTTGTCAGCCTGCCGTGACGGTCATACCGGTAAAGATAGTGCGCGTCACGGGCGATACGGTTATCCGGCCACATGCTGAGGGTGCTGTCCGGGTGCAGCTCCGGGTCGGGCAGGCGGTTACCTGCCGGGTCTGTGGCATACGGGATGCGGATATCAAGGTTCGCTGCGGTGGTGTGAACGCCGGTCAGCCTGCCGGTGGTGCTGTAGCTGTAACTCCGGGTCTGGCGCGGGCTGCTGATGCGGATGAGTTCGCCGTTGTCGTTCCAGGTGTAATCGCGGTCAGACAGCAGGCTGTTCAGGTGCTGGCTCTGTAACTGCCCGGCAGGGGTGTAAGCGGTGGTGAGTTCATAACGACCGAAGCTGCGCAGCGTTTCCCGGTGCAGGCGGTCGCGGGTGTACTCCACCAGCGGTGTGTCGCCGAGTTTCATGCCTGCCAGGTAACCGCTGCCGTAGGTCAGCCATTCCACGGCGGGCAGGCTGTCCGGTATACAGCGGTTCGCCAGCCCCTGCGCGTTGTACGCATGTCTGGTCTCATGCTGCCAGAGCAGTGCTTCCGTCTGCGGGTGATGCACCGTCTGACGCTCACCGGTCAGCCGGCCTTTCTCATCATATCCGTAATACACCGCCACCCGGTGCCCTTCGCTGATATGGCTGATGTCTGTCAGCCAGCCGCGTTCGTCATACCGCCACCGCTCTGCGGTTTCGCCATTCACGGTGCGGTGCGTGAGGCGGTCTGCTTCGTCATAGTGCCAGTGGGTGACCAGCCCCTCATCCTCGCTGCGGATAAGTTTGCCGGTCAGGTCGTGGTGATAACGCTGTGTGCGGCCGTCAAAGCCGGTTTCCTGTATCAGCCGGTCGAGTACATCGTAACGGAAGGTGGTGTGGCTGCCGTTTTCACTGGTCAGGCGGATGACCCGTCCGGCAGCATCGTATTCCATACTACGGGTCAGCCCGCCCTGCGTGGTACGGACGGCCTTTCCCCACGCATCGTACTGTGTCCCGTTTCTGCTGCCGTCCGGGGCAATGACGGCGGTCAGGTCACCGGCGATGTTGTATTCATACCGCGTTTCATGGCCCTGCGTGTCTTTCACGGCAATTAACTGTCCACGGCTGTCGTATGCGCGGTACTGACTCAGCCCTTCCTCGCGGTGCACCGCCGTCATCTGCCCGAAGCGGTCATGGTCATAACGGGTTACATAACCGGAACAGTCGGTGAAGCTCAGCAACTGACCGTAACGGCTCCACGTCATGGTTTTCCGGCTGCCGGTGGCATCGTCCGTTGCGCAGGGTAAGTCACTGTGTGGATTATCATAACGGTAGCGGGTGATATCGCCGTCAGGGGCAGTTTCCTGAATCAGACGGCCCAATTCATCATATTCCCGGCGTATTTCCAGCCCGTCAGGCCCGGTGGCTGACGTTAACTGGCTGTGGTGGTTATAGTAAAACGCCGATGCCCTGCCATCCGGCGTGGTGATGCGCGTGATGAGGCCCGTCACCACATCCGGGCTGTATTCTGTTGTCCGGCCTGCGGCATCCGTCTGTGTCCTGAGCCTGCCCACGGCGTCAAACTGACTCTGCGTGACGCTGCCGTCCGCGTGTTCCTTTTTCACCACCCGCTTCAGCCCGGCTTCGCCCTGCGTGTGCAGCACTTCACGGCGGTCCAGGCTGTCGGTGATGGTGATGTGGTCTTTCTCATACTGATACGTGTAGCTTAAGCCTGCCGGGTTAAGCTGTTCTGTCACCCGCCCGTCGCTGTCGTAACGGTAACGGATTTCCGGCCGGCCCGTGTGACGGTGCGCCACCATCCGGCCCCGGTATTTATCATCGTAAGTAAAGCTGCGCACCTGTTTGCCACTACGGTCATACACCACCGCCAGTTCGCCGCGTGGCGTCCAGCCATAGCGCACCAGCGGCGCGGCAGGTAAATTCTCCGGGTATTCCGGGTCGTGCGTCAGCCACACGGCAGACAGACGGATGCCGTTGTCCCGGCCATATTCGGTGTAACCCGGCAGGGTATCAGGAAAAGCGGACGGTTCCGTCCCGCCGGAAATGGCCTGCTGCCGGGCTTCTTCTGCCCGCTGCGCCTGCGTGGTCAGTACCAGCCGGAAGTGACGCCCGGCACCATCCGTCACGCCGGTGATTTCGCCGCTGAATTCACCGGCGGCTTCGCGGTGGAACGTCTGTGTGCGCCCGAAGCGGTCCACCAGCCCGGTCAGTACCCGGTACGGCGGCAGCGGCGCAGGCAGCACCTCATCCGCTTCCGGCACCCGCTCACACCAGCCGAGCAGCCACCACGGCCCCTGCGGACTGTTTGTCGCCAGATAACGATGCGGACTTAAGCGGAGTTCTTCCGGCAGCGCCTGCCAGAGTGCGGCCAGCCGGTGACCTTCATCCAGTTTCGCCACGCCGCCGCGCACCAGCCACAGTGACTCGCTGCGGCTGTAACCGTCCTCACCGGGAAACAGGTGCTCAAAATACAGGCTTCTGCCGCCGTTATCACTGAGTATCAGTGTGTTATCGCGCAGCTGTAAGCGGATATCCGCAGGCATTTTCCAGCCGGGGCCGAGGCTCCCCACCGGCGCGGGCGTTTTTGTCCGGTAACTGCTGTAGGTGCGGGAGAGGATGAACGGCAGCGGGCCGGGCAGGGCGATGTCGGTTTCACCGGGAAGGACCTTTGCACCGAGCAGGGGATTGACCGGATGGCCGGACGTCACTCCGCCGGGGCACACCGAACAGGCCACGCCGGTGGGGGCACCGATGCGCACCCCGGCTGAACCCTGGACAATGCTACCGCCATACTGCGTCATGTCGCCCTGACGCGCCGCCGGTTTTCCGCTCATCGTAAAATCCTTTTGAAATAAATAAGAACCAGAAGCCTAGCGCCAGTCAACAACAGGAAATGATAATGAGTTAACACCCCGGAATTTTTCAGAATTTATAAAAGGCAAATTACAGGCACAAAAAAAGCGCCGTGCGGCGCTTTTTTCGGAAATCCGGTCTTATTTGCTGCCCGGGATGTTGAAACGCTTGTTGAAGCGGTCAACACGGCCACCGGTAGCAACATCACGCTGTTTGCCAGTGAAGAACGGGTGGCACTTGCTGCACACGTCGAGGTTCAGGTCATGACCAACGGTGGAGCGGATTTTCATTACGTTACCGCAAGAGCAGCTAGCAGTAATTTCTTCGTATTTCGGGTGAATATCTTTTTTCATGGGAAAACCTCGGTTTAAGGCCGCGTCGCTCTTCCAGCCCTAACGCCAGACACCACGCGATGTTAAAAGTATAGCTTCAATACGATCATTTCGTACGAAGGCGCGAAATCATACAGAAATTAACCAGCGTATGCAAACTGATCCGCACTCTTCTACGGCAATGTGTATACTAACCCACCGAATTTCAAGTCAGGATGATGCTATGCCCGTTGCCCACGTTGCCTTGCCCGTTCCGCTTCCTCGTACCTTTGACTATCTGCTGCCAGAAGGCATGACGGTTAAAGCCGGGTGTCGCGTGCGCGTGCCGTTTGGCAAACAGCAGGAGCGCATCGGGGTTGTGGTGTCAGTTAGCGATGTCAGTGAGCTGCCGCTTAACGAGCTGAAAGCGGTAGTGGAAGTGCTGGACGTTGAGCCGGTATTTACTCACTCCGTCTGGCGGTTACTGCTCTGGGCGGCAGATTACTATCATCATCCGATTGGCGATGTGCTGTTTCATGCCTTGCCGATTTTACTGCGCCAGGGGCGGCCTGCGGCGAACGCGCCGATGTGGTACTGGTTTGCCACTGAACAAGGCCAGGCGGTGGATCTGAACAGCCTGAAACGCTCCCCCAAGCAACAACAGGCGCTGGCGGCGTTACGGCAAGGCAAAATCTGGCGCGACCAGGTCGCCACGCTCGAATTTAATGATGCCGCGTTGCAGGCGCTACGCAAAAAAGGTCTGTGTGATTTAGCAAGTGAAACACCAGAGTTTAGCGACTGGCAAACGAACTATGCCGTTTCTGGTGAGCGGTTGCGATTGAATACCGAACAGGCCACCGCCGTTGGCGCAATTCATAGCGCGGCAGATACTTTTTCTGCCTGGCTGCTGGCGGGCGTTACCGGTTCCGGTAAAACGGAGGTTTATCTCAGTGTACTGGAAAACGTGCTCGCTCAGGGCAAACAGGCGCTGGTGATGGTGCCGGAAATCGGCCTGACACCGCAAACTATCGCCCGTTTTCGTGAACGTTTTAATGCCCCCGTGGAAGTTCTGCATTCCGGCCTGAACGACAGCGAGCGGCTTTCGGCGTGGTTGAAAGCGAAAAATGGCGAGGCGGCGATTGTGATCGGCACCCGCTCCGCGCTGTTTACGCCGTTTAAAAATCTCGGCGTGATTGTCATTGATGAAGAGCACGACAGCTCCTACAAGCAGCAGGAAGGCTGGCGCTATCATGCCCGCGACCTGGCGGTGTATCGTGCGCATAGCGAGCAAATCCCGATTATTCTTGGCTCCGCAACACCCGCGCTGGAAACGTTGTGCAACGTCCAACAGAAAAAATACCGCCTGCTGCGCCTGACCCGTCGGGCAGGGAATGCGCGTCCGGCAATTCAACATGTGCTGGATTTAAAAGGTCAGAAGGTGCAGGCGGGGCTGGCTCCGGCGTTAATCACCCGTATGCGCCAGCATTTACAGGCCGACAACCAGGTTATCCTCTTTCTTAACCGCCGTGGCTTTGCGCCTGCCTTGCTGTGCCACGACTGCGGCTGGATTGCCGAATGTCCACGTTGCGATCACTACTACACGCTGCATCAGGCGCAACAGCATTTGCGCTGTCACCACTGTGACAGCCAACGCCCGGTGCCGCGCCAGTGCCCTTCCTGCGGTTCCACGCACCTGGTACCCGTGGGACTGGGCACCGAACAGCTTGAACAGACGCTCGCGCCGTTATTCCCTGGTGTGCCCATTTCTCGTATCGACCGCGATACCACCAGCCGCAAAGGAGCGCTGGAACAACAACTGGCGGAAGTGCATCGCGGCGGCGCGAGGATCTTGATTGGCACGCAAATGCTGGCGAAAGGTCACCACTTTCCGGATGTGACGCTGGTAGCGTTACTGGATGTGGACGGCGCGCTGTTTTCTGCCGATTTTCGCTCGGCAGAGCGTTTTGCCCAGCTATACACCCAGGTAGCAGGCCGTGCCGGGCGTGCGGGTAAACAGGGCGAAGTGGTGCTGCAAACGCATCATCCGGAACACCCGCTATTGCAAACGTTGCTCTATAGAGGCTACGACGCTTTTGCCGAACAGGCACTGGCTGAGCGACGCATGATGCAGCTGCCGCCGTGGACCAGCCATGTGATTGTGCGTGCGGAAGATCATAACAATCAGCATGCGCCGCTGTTCCTGCAACAACTGCGTAATCTGATCCTCTCCAGCCCGCTGGCAGACGACAAATTGTGGGTTCTCGGTCCGGTTCCGGCACTGGCACCTAAACGTGGCGGTCGCTGGCGCTGGCAGATATTGTTGCAGCACCCCTCCCGCGTGCGCTTGCAACACATCATTAACGGTACGCTGGCACTCATCAATACAATACCGGATTCCCGTAAGGTGAAATGGGTGCTGGATGTTGATCCGATTGAGGGTTAAGCCGCTCACGATGCGAGGCGGATCGAAAAATTCAATATTCATCACACTTTTCATGAAAATTCTGTAACCGTTTTCACGCGCTATCTGCTAAAAATGTTGCCGATGTGAAGTAAACATGGATGTAGTACGCCTGACGTGCCAGGCGAGGAGTGAGTGTGAAAGCGAAGAAGCAGGAAACTGCCGCGACCATGAAAGACGTTGCCCTCAAGGCAAAAGTCTCTACAGCGACCGTCTCCCGAGCATTAATGAATCCCGATAAAGTCTCCCAGGCCACCCGTAATCGGGTTGAAAAAGCGGCCCGGGAAGTGGGTTATTTACCGCAGCCTATGGGGCGCAACGTCAAGCGTAATGAATCCCGCACCATTCTGGTGATTGTCCCGGATATCTGCGATCCCTTCTTTAGCGAAATTATTCGCGGTATAGAAGTTACGGCGGCAAATCACGGATATCTGGTGCTGATTGGCGACTGTGCGCATCAAAATCAGCAGGAAAAAACCTTTATCGATTTGATCATCACCAAGCAAATTGATGGCATGTTGCTGCTGGGTTCAAGGCTGCCGTTTGATGCCAGCATTGAGGAACAGCGTAATCTGCCGCCGATGGTGATGGCGAACGAATTTGCACCGGAACTGGAGCTGCCTACCGTTCATATCGACAATCTGACCGCCGCATTTGATGCAGTAAATTATTTATATGAGCAAGGGCATAAACGGATTGGCTGTATAGCCGGTCCCGAAGAGATGCCGCTGTGTCACTACCGCCTGCAAGGTTACGTTCAGGCGCTGCGTCGCTGCGGCATTATGGTTGATCCGCAATACATCGCCCGTGGCGACTTCACCTTCGAAGCCGGAAGCAAAGCGATGCAGCAGCTGCTTGATCTTCCACAACCGCCTACTGCTGTCTTCTGCCATAGCGATGTGATGGCGCTCGGCGCACTTTCTCAGGCAAAACGCCAGGGGCTGAAAGTCCCGGAAGACCTTTCCATAATCGGTTTTGATAACATCGACCTGACGCAATTTTGTGATCCGCCGCTGACAACCATCGCGCAGCCGCGTTACGAAATCGGTCGGGAAGCTATGCTGTTATTGCTTGATCAAATGCAGGGGCAACACGTTGGCAGTGGCTCTCGTTTAATGGACTGCGAACTTATCATCCGGGGATCAACACGCGCGTTACCTTAAAGTAAACCTTTAAGACTGCCGTGACTGGTCAAAGGCCCGCCGCTTAAGTAACATGGCGGGCTGACGAACGAATAAATACAGCGAAACGATAGTGGCACAACGAGATTATGTACGCCGCAGCCAACCGGCACCTTCGCGGCGAAAAAAGAGCACCTCACGGAAAAAGCAACGAAATCTGCCTGCGGTTTCTCCCGCTATGGTCGCTATTGCTGCCGCCGTTCTTGTGACCTTTATCGGTGGTCTGTACTTCATTACGCATCACAAGAAAGAAGAGTCCGAGACGCTGCAAAGCCAGAAAGTGACCGGAAACGGACTACCACCAAAACCAGAAGAACGCTGGCGCTACATCAAAGAGCTGGAAAGTCGCCAGCCGGGTGTGCGTGCGCCCACAGAACCTTCTGCTGGTGGTGAATTGAAAACGCCGGAGCAACTGACACCAGAACAACGTCAGCTTCTTGAACAAATGCAGGCTGATATGCGCCAGCAGCCAACGCAGCTGGTTGAAGTTCCGTGGAATGAACAGACGCCGGAACAGCGCCAGCAAACGCTACAGCGCCAGCGTCAGGCGCAGCAATTAGCGGAACAGCAACGTCTGGCTCAGCAGTCGCGTACGACTGAACAAAGCTGGCAGCAGCAGACGCGTACGTCGCAAGCCGCGCCGGTACAGGCGCAACCGCGCCAGTCTAAACCGGCTTCTACTCAGCAGCCTTACCAGGATCTGCTGCAAACCCCTGCGCACACGACCGCGCAGTCGAAGCCGCAGCAAGCTGCGCCAGTTGCTCGTGCCGCTGACGCGCCAAAACCGACGGCGGAGAAAAAAGACGAACGCCGCTGGATGGTGCAGTGCGGTTCGTTCAGAGGCGCGGAACAGGCAGAGACGGTACGTGCTCAGCTGGCGTTCGAAGGATTTGACTCGAAAATCACCACCAACAATGGCTGGAATCGTGTGGTCATTGGCCCGGTGAAAGGCAAAGAGAACGCAGACAGCACCCTCAATCGGTTGAAGATGGCGGGTCATACAAACTGCATTCGGCTCGCCGCCGGGGGTTGAAACCCTCAAAATCCCCCCCATCTATAATTGCATTATGCCCCGTACTTTTGTACGGGGTTTGTACTCTGTATTCGTAACCAAGGGGTCAGCTCGTGACAACTATAGTAAGCGTACGCCGTAACGGCCATGTGGTCATCGCTGGTGATGGTCAGGCCACGTTGGGTAATACCGTAATGAAAGGCAACGTGAAAAAGGTCCGCCGTCTGTACAACGACAAAGTCATCGCGGGCTTTGCGGGCGGTACTGCGGATGCTTTTACGCTGTTCGAACTGTTTGAACGTAAACTGGAAATGCATCAGGGCCATCTGGTTAAAGCCGCCGTTGAGCTGGCAAAAGACTGGCGTACCGATCGCATGCTGCGCAAACTTGAAGCACTGCTGGCAGTCGCGGATGAAACTGCATCGCTTATCATCACCGGTAACGGTGACGTGGTGCAGCCAGAAAACGATCTTATTGCTATCGGCTCCGGCGGCCCTTACGCCCAGGCTGCGGCGCGTGCACTGTTAGAAAATACTGAACTTAGTGCTCGTGAAATTGCTGAAAAGGCGTTGGATATTGCAGGCGACATTTGCATCTATACCAACCATTTCCACACCATCGAAGAATTAAGCTACAAAGCGTAAGGATCTCCCATGTCTGAAATGACCCCACGCGAAATCGTCAGCGAACTGGATAAGCACATCATCGGCCAGGACAACGCCAAGCGTTCCGTGGCGATTGCTCTGCGTAACCGCTGGCGTCGCATGCAGCTCAACGAAGAGCTGCGCCATGAAGTGACCCCGAAAAATATCCTGATGATCGGCCCGACCGGTGTCGGTAAAACTGAAATCGCCCGTCGTCTGGCTAAGCTGGCGAATGCGCCGTTCATCAAAGTTGAAGCGACCAAATTCACCGAAGTGGGCTATGTCGGTAAGGAAGTGGATTCTATTATTCGCGATCTGACCGATGCCGCCGTGAAAATGGTACGCGTCCAGGCTATCGAGAAAAACCGTTATCGCGCTGAAGAACTGGCAGAAGAACGTATTCTCGACGTGCTGATCCCACCGGCTAAAAACAACTGGGGACAGACCGAACAACAGCAGGAACCGTCCGCTGCTCGTCAGGCATTCCGCAAGAAACTGCGTGAAGGCCAGCTTGATGACAAAGAAATCGAGATCGATCTTGCCGCAGCACCGATGGGCGTTGAAATTATGGCTCCTCCAGGCATGGAAGAGATGACCAGCCAGCTCCAGTCCATGTTCCAGAACCTGGGCGGCCAGAAGCAAAAAGCGCGTAAGCTGAAAATCAAAGACGCCATGAAGCTGCTGATTGAAGAAGAAGCGGCGAAACTGGTGAACCCGGAAGAACTGAAGCAAGACGCTATCGACGCTGTTGAGCAGCACGGGATCGTGTTTATCGACGAAATCGACAAAATCTGTAAGCGCGGCGAGTCTTCCGGTCCGGATGTTTCTCGTGAAGGCGTTCAGCGTGACCTGCTGCCGCTGGTAGAAGGTTGCACCGTTTCCACCAAACACGGGATGGTCAAAACTGACCACATTCTGTTTATCGCTTCTGGCGCGTTCCAGATTGCGAAACCGTCTGACCTGATCCCGGAACTGCAAGGTCGTCTGCCAATCCGCGTTGAGCTGCAGGCACTGACCACCAGCGACTTCGAGCGTATTCTGACCGAGCCGAATGCCTCTATCACCGTGCAGTACAAAGCACTGATGGCGACTGAAGGCGTAAATATCGAGTTTACCGACTCCGGTATTAAGCGCATCGCGGAAGCGGCATGGCAGGTGAACGAATCTACCGAAAACATCGGTGCTCGTCGTTTACATACCGTTCTGGAGCGTTTAATGGAAGAGATTTCCTACGACGCCAGCGATTTAAGCGGTCAAAATATCACTATTGACGCAGATTATGTGAGCAAACATCTGGACGCGTTGGTGGCAGATGAAGATCTGAGCCGTTTTATCCTATAATCGCGTTCAATCATTTTCATCATTGTTTGATGGGGCTGAAAGGCCCCATTTTTATTGGCGCGTATTATGACTGAACAACAAATTAGCCGAACTCAGGCGTGGCTGGAAAGTTTACGACCTAAAACCCTCCCCCTCGCCTTTGCTGCAATTATCGTCGGGACAGCGCTGGCATGGTGGCAAGGTCACTTCGATCCGCTGGTCGCCCTGCTGGCACTGATTACCGCCGGGCTATTACAGATCCTTTCTAACCTCGCCAATGATTACGGCGATGCAGTAAAAGGCAGCGATAAACCTGACCGCATTGGGCCGCTACGCGGCATGCAAAAAGGGGTCATTACCCAGCAAGAGATGAAACGGGCGCTCATTATTACCGTCGTGCTCATCTGTCTCTCCGGGCTGGCACTGGTTGCAGTGGCATGCCATACGCTGGCTGATTTTGTCGGTTTCCTGATTCTTGGCGGGTTGTCGATCATTGCCGCGATCACCTACACCGTGGGCAATCGTCCTTATGGTTATATCGGTCTGGGTGATATTTCCGTACTGGTTTTCTTTGGCTGGTTAAGCGTCATGGGGAGCTGGTATTTACAGGCTCATACATTGATTCCGGCACTGATCCTTCCGGCGACCGCCTGTGGCCTGCTGGCAACGGCAGTACTGAACATTAATAACCTGCGTGATATCAATAGCGACCGCGAAAATGGCAAAAACACGCTGGTGGTGCGCTTAGGTGAAGTGAACGCGCGTCGTTATCATGCCTGCCTGCTGATGGGCTCTCTGGTATGTCTGGCGCTGTTTAATCTCTTTTCGCTGCATAGCCTGTGGGGCTGGCTGTTCCTGCTGGCGGCACCATTACTGGTGAAGCAAGCCCGTTATGTGATGCGGGAAATGGACCCGGTGGCGATGCGACCAATGCTGGAACGTACTGTCAAGGGAGCGTTACTGACTAACCTGCTGTTTGTTTTAGGGATATTCCTAAGCCAGTGGGCAGCATAACTGACAAATATCAATTAACAATTGATGATTTTGCCAACAGCCTACATAGCGCGATATACTGAAAATTCTCGCAGCAACTGAATGTTAAGCCTATGAAATACGATACTTCCGAGCTTTGTGACATCTATCAAGAAGATGTTAACGTCGTGGAACCGCTGTTCTCCAACTTTGGCGGACGGGCGTCGTTTGGCGGACAAATAATCACGGTAAAATGTTTCGAGGACAACGGGTTGCTGTACGATCTGCTCGAACAGAATGGCCGTGGTCGTGTTCTTGTCGTCGATGGCGGTGGTTCTGTTCGTCGCGCACTGGTCGATGCTGAACTGGCGCGTCTGGCAGTACAAAATGAATGGGAAGGTCTGGTTATTTACGGCGCGGTGCGTCAGGTAGATGACCTGGAAGAGTTGGATATCGGCATCCAGGCGATGGCGGCAATTCCGGTTGGTGCCGCTGGCGAAGGCATTGGCGAAAGCGATGTCCGCGTCAATTTTGGCGGTGTAACCTTCTTCTCCGGCGACCATCTTTATGCCGACAATACCGGGATTATTCTTTCAGAAGATCCGCTGGATATTGAATAAGTATCTGCCATGCGTTAAAAGGGGAATTAAATTCCCCTTTTTTATACATGGACGTATTCATGCAGAATATTATTCTTTTATTTATATATTTATTACTTATAGCCGTTAACCATTTCCGCTACAAATTTCTTTTATCTGGCAACGCGGGTGAAATGATTTTATATTTTGCTAACGTATTTTTTAACCCACTTGCCTTATCATTTATTATCGCCACAATCATCTGTATAACGATAAAAAAAAGAAGCAGCCGCAGCTTTATTCGCGGCACTTGTTGGTTAATGGGATTATTTCTTATCTATAGCAGCTATACGGTGTGGGAACAACACAGCATATGGGATTATACTTTCCCGGAGCCAGGTATCACCGTCACGGTTCCGAGCAAACAGTGGGTTGCCAATATAGTAAAACAAGGACCAACCCTGGTGACCCGGGATGCCCATGCTATTTTAGCTATTGTTGCCTTCTCACAAAATGAACTCGGTGTGCATTCAATCGAGGAACTTACCGCGACTCAAAACGGAACTGCAGAAATGCATGTTTGTGATGTTCAGGGATTTGCCTGCGCTTATCAGGAAAGAGTGCAAACAATGAGTGATGGCAAAGTAAGACATGCTATTTTCATGACTCTACTGGATAACACTAATTTGATACAACTGGTCGCAGCTATCGACCCAGATTATTTGGACGAATATCAAGAAGAAGTAATGAAAATGATGCTTTCTGCTCGTCAATGATCTGATGTGCATGTTAATAATAATGGATTGATATGAGGTACGTTATCTTATTAATACTATGGATAATAACTGTTTTTCTTAGTCATCTTCAGCACAGTAACTTGCTTACTGGAGATCCTGGGATGGTTGGCGAGTATATCGGTTCAGTACTTCTTGGGCCGTTATTACTTCCCGTGCTTGTGTCAGGTATTCTGTGCACATTCACTAAAAAAACGCGTAACTTCGCCAGTTTTACTCGCGGGTGCTGTTGGGTATTGGGAGTCCTGCTTTTATCCAACGTCGGCAATACGTTTCGTCTGTTCACCCCGTGGCACTATACGTTTGAGAAGGCAGCTATTTCCGTGACTGTCCCAAACCGACACTGGAATACGGTTTCTATTAGTACTGATAAAACCATTGATATAAGAAGTGAAGATAATAGCGTCTTTATTTCTGCTTTCCGCCTGCCCGCAGGACGTAGCGCCGATGACTCGCTGGAAGAGTTAAAGAAGATGCAGCGAGACAATCTCAAGGATCAATACAATGAAGAAACCTTCCAGTTTCATGATTGTAATGCCAAACATTTCACCTGTAAGTATCAGGATGTGTTGATAAATTTTGATGGTCAGCAGAAAAGAACCATCAGTGTTTATCTTGAAGACACCCCCAGGGCTGTGGGGATCATTGCATTAATGGAGCCAGATACGGCAGATAAATATCGCCAACAGGCGATGGAGATTATGTTGTCTGCTAAAAATACAGTGAAGTAAAAAATAAGGCGCCTTGCGGCGCCTCTGCATGGAAGAGATTAAACCTCTTCCATGCGACCCAGCAGGGCCTGCAGACGTTCCTGCCAGCCGTTCTGCTGTTCTTTCAGATGGTTGTTCTCACGCTCCAGCTCTTCGCGCTGATGCTGGGCATTTTGAACTTCCTGCGACAGTGAGTTGTTTTTTTCTTTCAGCTCTTCGATTTCCATCTGCAACAGAGTGATGGTATCAATCGCCTGCTGTACTTTTGCTTCCAGTTTCTCAAACACTTCTAATGACATTGTCATACCTCTCCTGAATTGCAAGGCGTTGATGGATAAAAAATCCTCGTCCCGATTACCGGTGACGCCTTAATAAATACGAGCGCACTTTAGTTAGCTCCGATTGTATGAAGCCGCGCCATCGCTGTCCAGCGGCACGCCTTGCAGATTACGGTTTGCCACACTTTTCATCCTTCTCCTGGAGACATAATCCACACCAATCGAAAATGTTAATAAATTTGTTGCGCGAATGATCTAACAAACATGCATCATGTACAATCAGATGGAATAAATGGCGCGATAACGCTCATTTTATGACGAAGCACACACATTTTAAGTTCGATATTTCTCGTTTTTGCTCGTTAACGATAAGTTTACAGCATGCCTACAAGCATCGTGGAGGTCCGTGACTTTCACGCATACAACAAACATTAACTCTTCAGGATCCGATTATGAGTCAAACATCAACCTTGAAAGGCCAGTGCATTGCTGAATTCCTCGGTACCGGGTTGTTGATTTTTTTCGGTGTGGGTTGCGTTGCAGCACTAAAAGTCGCTGGTGCGTCTTTTGGTCAGTGGGAAATCAGTGTCATTTGGGGACTGGGGGTGGCAATGGCCATCTACCTGACCGCAGGGGTTTCCGGCGCGCATCTTAACCCCGCTGTTACCATTGCATTGTGGCTGTTTGCCTGTTTCGACAAGCGCAAAGTTATCCCTTTTATCGTTTCACAAGTTGCCGGCGCTTTCTGTGCTGCGGCTTTAGTTTACGGGCTTTACTACAATTTATTTTTCGACTTCGAGCAGACTCATCATATTGTTCGCGGCAGCGTTGAAAGTGTTGATCTGGCTGGCACTTTCTCTACTTACCCTAATCCTCATATCAATTTTGTGCAGGCTTTCGCAGTTGAGATGGTGATTACCGCTATTCTGATGGGGCTGATCCTGGCGTTAACGGACGATGGCAACGGTGTACCACGCGGCCCTTTGGCTCCCTTGCTGATTGGTCTACTGATTGCGGTCATTGGCGCATCTATGGGCCCATTGACGGGTTTTGCCATGAACCCAGCGCGTGACTTCGGTCCGAAAGTCTTTGCCTGGCTGGCGGGCTGGGGCAATGTCGCCTTTACCGGCGGCAGAGACATTCCTTACTTCCTGGTGCCGCTTTTTGGCCCTATCGTTGGCGCGATTGTAGGTGCATTTGCCTACCGCAAACTGATTGGTCGCCATTTGCCTTGCGATATCTGTGTTGTGGAAGAAAAGGAGACCACAACTCCTTCAGAACAAAAAGCTTCGCTGTAATATGACTACGGGACAATTAAACATGACTGAAAAAAAATATATCGTTGCGCTCGACCAGGGCACCACCAGCTCCCGCGCGGTCGTAATGGATCACGATGCCAATATCATTAGCGTGTCGCAGCGCGAATTTGAGCAAATCTACCCAAAACCAGGCTGGGTAGAACACGACCCAATGGAAATCTGGGCCACCCAAAGCTCCACGCTGGTAGAAGTGCTGGCGAAAGCCGATATCAGTTCCGATCAAATTGCAGCTATCGGTATTACGAACCAGCGTGAAACCACTATTGTCTGGGAAAAAGAAACCGGCAAGCCTATCTATAACGCCATTGTCTGGCAGTGCCGTCGTACCGCAGAAATCTGCGAGCATTTAAAACGTGACGGTTTAGAAGATTATATCCGCAGCAATACCGGTCTGGTGATTGACCCGTACTTTTCTGGCACCAAAGTGAAGTGGATCCTCGACCATGTGGAAGGCTCTCGCGAGCGTGCGCGTCGTGGTGAATTGCTGTTTGGTACGGTTGATACGTGGCTTATCTGGAAAATGACTCAGGGCCGTGTCCATGTGACCGATTATACCAACGCCTCTCGTACCATGTTGTTCAACATCCATACCCTGGACTGGGACGACAAAATGCTGGAAGTGCTGGATATTCCGCGCGAGATGCTGCCAGAAGTGCGTCGTTCTTCCGAAGTGTACGGTCAGACTAACATTGGCGGCAAAGGCGGCACGCGTATTCCAATCTCCGGGATCGCCGGTGACCAGCAGGCCGCGCTGTTTGGTCAGTTGTGCGTGAAAGAAGGGATGGCGAAGAACACCTATGGCACTGGCTGCTTTATGCTGATGAACACTGGCGAGAAAGCGGTGAAATCAGAAAACGGCCTGCTGACCACCATCGCCTGCGGCCCGACTGGCGAAGTGAACTATGCGTTGGAAGGTGCGGTGTTTATGGCAGGCGCATCCATTCAGTGGCTGCGCGATGAGATGAAGTTGATTAACGACGCCTACGATTCCGAATATTTCGCCACCAAAGTGCAAAACACCAATGGTGTGTATGTGGTTCCGGCATTTACCGGGCTGGGTGCGCCGTACTGGGACCCGTATGCGCGCGGGGCGATTTTCGGTCTGACTCGTGGGGTGAACGCTAACCACATTATACGCGCGACGCTGGAGTCTATTGCTTATCAGACGCGTGACGTGCTGGAAGCGATGCAGGCCGACTCTGGTATCCGTCTGCACGCCCTGCGCGTGGATGGTGGCGCAGTAGCAAACAATTTCCTGATGCAATTCCAGTCCGATATTCTCGGCACCCGCGTTGAGCGCCCGGAAGTTCGCGAAGTCACCGCATTGGGTGCGGCCTATCTCGCAGGCCTGGCGGTTGGCTTCTGGCAGAACCTCGACGAGCTGCAAGAGAAAGCGGTGATTGAGCGCGAGTTCCGTCCAGGCATCGAAACCACTGAGCGTAATTACCGTTACGCAGGCTGGAAAAAAGCGGTCAAACGCGCGATGGCGTGGGAAGAACACGACGAGTAATGTCAGGCACCTGAATCGATTGCCTGATGCTGATCGCCTGATGCGACGCTTACGCGTCTTATCAGGCCTACGAGCCAATTCCATTTTGTGTAGGCGGGATAAGGCGTTCACGCCGCATCCGGCATCACGCAGACTCTGAAACCGTGCGGGGGCAACCCCGCACACATCAATAATCCCACCCTTCCCCTGTGCTACACTTCGCGCCATTCCTTACTGCTTAGAGTTTGCTATGAGACGAGAACTTGCCATCGAATTTTCCCGCGTCACCGAATCTGCGGCGCTGGCTGGCTACAAATGGTTAGGACGCGGCGATAAAAACACCGCGGACGGCGCGGCGGTAAACGCCATGCGTATTATGCTCAACCAGGTCAACATTGACGGCACCATCGTCATTGGTGAAGGTGAAATCGACGAAGCACCGATGCTCTACATTGGTGAAAAAGTCGGTACTGGTCGCGGCGACGCGGTAGATATTGCTGTTGATCCGATTGAAGGCACGCGCATGACGGCGATGGGTCAGGCTAACGCGCTGGCGGTGCTGGCAGTAGGCGATAAAGGCTGCTTCCTCAACGCGCCAGATATGTATATGGAGAAGCTGATCGTCGGACCGGGAGCTAAGGGCGCCATTGACCTGAATCTGCCGTTGGCGGATAACCTACGCAATGTTGCCGCGGCGCTCGGAAAACCATTGAGCGAACTAACGGTAACGATTCTGGCTAAACCACGCCACGATGCCGTTATCGCAGAAATGCAGCAACTCGGCGTACGCGTATTTGCTATTCCGGATGGCGACGTTGCGGCCTCAATTCTCACCTGTATGCCAGACAGCGAAGTTGACGTGCTGTACGGTATTGGTGGCGCGCCGGAAGGCGTGGTTTCTGCGGCGGTGATCCGCGCATTAGATGGCGACATGAACGGTCGTCTGCTGGCGCGTCATGACGTCAAAGGCGACAACGAAGAGAATCGTCGCATTGGCGAGCAGGAGCTGGCACGCTGCAAAGCGATGGGCATCGAAGCCGGTAAAGTATTGCGTCTGGGCGATATGGCGCGCAGCGATAACGTCATCTTCTCTGCCACCGGTATTACCAAAGGCGATCTGCTGGAAGGCATTAGCCGCAAAGGCAATATCGCGACTACCGAAACGCTGCTGATCCGCGGCAAATCACGCACCATTCGCCGCATTAAGTCTATCCACTATCTGGATCGCAAAGACCGGGAAATGCAGGTGCACATCCTCTGATTGATTTGATCGATTGAGCCTTCCAGTCCTTCGGGACTGGAATTTTTTTGTTCGGAGAACGAAGATAAGGCAAGTCAATCAAAACAGGAGAAAAACATGGCTGATTGGGTAACAGGCAAAGTCACTAAAGTGCAGAACTGGACCGACGCCCTGTTTAGTCTCACCGTTCACGCCCCTGTGCATCCGTTTACCGCCGGGCAATTTACCAAGCTTGGCCTTGAAATCGACGGCGAACGCGTCCAACGCGCCTACTCCTATGTTAACTCGCCCGATAATCCCGATCTGGAGTTTTACCTGGTCACTGTCCCCGATGGCAAATTAAGCCCACGATTGGCGGCACTGAAACCAGGAGATGAAGTGCAGGTGGTTAGCGAAGCAGCTGGCTTCTTTGTTCTGGATGAAGTGCCAGATTGCGAAACGCTATGGATGCTGGCAACCGGTACAGCGATTGGCCCTTATTTATCGATTCTACAACTAGGCAAAGATTTAGATCGCTTCAAAAATCTGGTCCTGGTGCACGCCGCACGTTATGCCGCCGACTTAAGCTATTTGCCACTGATGCAAGAACTGGAAAAACGCTACGAAGGAAAACTGCGCATTCAGACGGTGGTCAGTCGGGAAACGGCAGCGGGGTCGCTCACCGGACGGATACCGGCATTAATTGAAAGTGGTGAACTGGAAAGCGCGATTGGCCTGCCGATGAATAAAGAAACCAGCCATGTGATGCTGTGCGGCAATCCACAGATGGTGCGCGATACCCAACAGTTGCTGAAAGAGACCCGGCAGATGACGAAACATTTACGTCGCCGACCGGGCCATATGACAGCGGAGCATTACTGGTAAGCGGTTACTTATCGATAAACGGCACGATGAGCAAATCCGCACTCAACTTATTGATCATCCCGCGATATGCCGGCATCAAACGGTTGATAAATGAGTGGTGATGACCACAGACAAGGAGGTCGCACTGCTCTTTTTGCATAATTTCCAGCAGTGTTTCCGGCATTTCTCCGCGTTCAATACGCAGTTTTGTCTTCGGCCATTGAATATTTTTCGTCAGTTTATACAGCTTGTTATCCGACTTATTCTTCAACAATTGAAGAATATCTTCTGTTGCAGGGAAGTAGATACCCGGGTACAACTCGCTTAAGCCATCATCAATATGAATTAACGTCAGGTGAGCGTCATTATGTCTGGCGAGCTCCAGGGCTTTATTCACCAGTAAGGCATCTTCTTCATTCCCGGAAATTGCCACGCCAATGTGTTTATAAGCCATGTTTAACTCCTTCTAAAGCAACTCCATCAAGCTAACGAACGCAGTGATAACTCAAAAATAATCATCTCGGCCTGGCATGAGAAGGTGAAGGCCGCATCAAGCTCAACTTGCCCCTCCAGATCCTTAATCTTATAGGCCACGCTGGCCCCTTCATCTGCAGAGGATGCAGCGGCGGCAAGCTCTTTCAGTTTGGTCATAAAGGACTCTGCTTCTTCGCGGGTGGCAAAAAAGCGCGAAAACTTACTGGTACAGTTGTCGTTATCAATCACCGTACCGATATCAATCGCACATCCTTTAGTACTGCATTTATCTACGACATCTTTCATAGGGCACCTCTGTATATTCGCCTCTCTGTCGATTACGACTTAAGAATAATGCGCCGTTAAGGGAAGAACAAACAAGTAATGATCTTATGGATTACCATTTTTTTTGATATTGCTTAAGGTGAAGAGTTCAGAAGGATTTTCCGGGTATTGTCATTTGCATCGTGGAAATAACAATCCCGGAAAAAAATAGCAGTAAGAGATATACTAAAGGTTAATTACTTGATTTATTGTCGGCTTTATACTTCACATCCTGAGTATCTTTACCATATTTATTTTCGCCTTGTGTGCCAACAAACGCACCAAGATCGATAAGCATCATCACCAGAATCAACGTCGGGACAAAACGCCCTACCGCCCATTGCCAGACACCCGGTAAAATCGCCCAGTTACCCGCCAGCAGCATCCACGCCACAATCATCAGAAATGCCCATGCGCCGGAACGCCCGCGATCATGCAAACGCTTAACGGTTACTGCCGCTGTTGGCCAGAGCAAGCACACAAGGCAAAACGCCGCGGTCTGAATATCGAGTAAATTTTTACCCGCCAGTGAGAAAAGCACCAGCATGCCTGCGAACCACAGGCCTATCCAAATCCAGAAATCACGGCGTCCAATACGCCCTTTAAATGAGAATAACCATTGCTGTATGGTCATGTAAGTTCCTTGATGGTTGTCTTTTCCAGGATTCTACCCTTTTGACAAGGGCGACAGATATCGTTTTAATCGGAGCCAGTCATAACAAAAGGTACTGTCAATGAAGCCAGGGTGTACGCTGTTTTTTCTCTTATGTTCTGCATTAACCGTTACAACAACGGCGCATGCACAAACACCAGATACGGCAACGACCGCGCCTTATCTGCTGGCTGGAGCCCCTACTTTCGATCTCTCCATCAGCCAGTTTCGAGAAGACTTTAACAGCCAGAATCCCAGCCTGCCACTGAACGAATTTCGTGCCATCGACAGCAGTCCCGACAAAGCCAATCTCACTCGTGCTGCAAGTAAAATTAACGAGAACTTGTATGCTTCTACAGCGCTGGAGCGCGGTACCTTAAAAATCAAAAGCATTCAAATGACCTGGCTACCCATCCAGGGGCCAGAGCAAAAAGCCGCGAAAGCGAAAGCTCAGGAATATATGGCAGCGGTGATCCGCACACTCACCCCATTAATGACCAAAACACAAAGCCAGAAAAAACTGCAGTCGCTACTAACGGCGGGGAAAAACAAACGTTATTACACCGAGACAGAAGGTGCACTGCGTTATGTTGTCGCGGACAACGGCGAAAAGGGGCTGACCTTCGCTGTTGAACCGATTAAGCTGGCGCTATCTGAATCGCTTGAAGGTTTGAATAAATGACAAAAAGCAAAGCCTTTGTGCCGATGAATCTCTATACTGTTTCACAGACCTGCTGCCCTGCGGGGCGGCCATCTTCCTTTATTCGCTTATAAGCGTGGAGAATTAAAATGCGACATCCTTTAGTGATGGGTAACTGGAAACTGAACGGCAGCCGCCACATGGTTCACGAGCTGGTTTCTAACCTGCGTAAAGAGCTGGCAGGTGTTGCTGGCTGTGCGGTTGCAATCGCACCACCGGAAATGTACATCGATATGGCGAAGCGTGAAGCTGAAGGCAGCCACATCATGCTGGGTGCGCAAAACGTGGACCTGAACCTGTCCGGCGCATTCACCGGTGAAACCTCTGCTGCTATGCTGAAAGACATCGGCGCACAGTACATCATCATCGGTCACTCTGAACGTCGTACTTACCACAAAGAATCTGACGAACTGATCGCGAAAAAATTCGCGGTGCTGAAAGAGCAGGGCCTGACTCCGGTTCTGTGCATCGGTGAAACCGAAGCTGAAAACGAAGCGGGCAAAACTGAAGAAGTTTGCGCACGTCAGATCGACGCGGTACTGAAAACTCAGGGTGCTGCGGCATTCGAAGGTGCGGTTATCGCTTACGAACCTGTATGGGCAATCGGTACTGGCAAATCTGCAACTCCGGCTCAGGCACAGGCTGTTCACAAATTCATCCGTGACCACATCGCTAAAGTTGACGCTAACATCGCTGAACAAGTGATCATTCAGTACGGCGGCTCTGTAAACGCGTCTAACGCTGCAGAACTGTTTGCTCAGCCGGATATCGACGGCGCGCTGGTTGGTGGTGCTTCTCTGAAAGCTGACGCTTTCGCAGTAATCGTTAAAGCTGCAGAAGCGGCTAAACAGGCTTAAGTCTGACAGGTGCCGGATTTCATATCCGGCACTTACTTTCCTTAACTCTTCGCCTTAACGCAAAATCTCACACTGATGATCCTGAATTTCCTCGGCTGAAGCACGGTTCAGCGTCAGTAGATTTCGTTGTGTCGCCAGCAATACAAATGAGTTATCACTCTGCCGCACCATCGCCAGCCCGTAGCTTCCCATATGTTCCCGCGCCTCAGGCACTTCTTCCGCCAGCATCATAAATGGGCTGCGTTGTACCAGTTCGCTTTCCGTTACCCGACGCGCCAGGTATTCATGCCCGCGCAAACCACCTGGCAGTGGCAACCAGCGGCTGCTGATGTTCGCCAGATTGTTATCCAGCTGTTCGCGCACATCAGGACGAATACAAGAGATATGAATATGAAAATGGTTTTGCGTACGCCCGGTGCGGGAGTTGATCGCCAAAGAAACCGCGCGATCGGGAACCGGCTGGCCGTATTTTTTGCTCATAAAATCACGCGCCTGCCAGGCCAACCAAAAGAAGTTCGGCGTTGAAGGATCGGTCAACAAAGGACTTTCAGTACCGTTAATACGATACGTTGGCATCAACAGATATTGCAGTGGGCCATTAAGATCTTTTAAAACCACGTATCCGGCATTGGGTTTGACTTCCGCACATGGCGAAGGATTTTGATTTTGCTGCTGATTGGGCAAACATTCCTCAAGGACAATCTTACGTAATGTATCCGACTCTTCACCGGTTAATTTCCAGTAACCAATACCGGCAGCCACAACGGCGATAACTATCATCACCAAAAAAAGAAGACCCGCTTTTTTCATCTTTTTTTCCCTGTACCTCAAAGAGATGCAAGGGTAACGCAAAATCGTGACAAATAAAAAACCCGGTCGCGAGAAACCACCGGGTTTGATAATTATCCTGGGGAAATCAGCGTTTGCTGATCTGATCGAACGTACCGCCGTTAGCAAAATGCTCTTTTTGCGCTTTCGTCCAGCCGCCGAACTCTTCATCAATGGTGAATAACTTCAGCTTTGGAAACGCATTTTCGTACTTTTTCGCCACCTCAGCGTCGCGCGGACGGTAGTAGTTTTTCGCGGCAATTTCCTGACCTTCTGGCGAGTAGAGATATTTCAGGTAGGCTTCCGCCACCTCTTTAGTACCTTTTTTCTCGACCACTTTATCGACCACCGACACGGTTGGCTCTGCGAGGATAGACTCACTCGGCGTGACGATTTCGAATTTATCTTTCCCCAGTTCATTCGCTGCCAGCAGAGCTTCGTTTTCCCAGGCGATCAGTACATCGCCAATTCCGCGCTCGACAAAAGTGTTAGTGGAGCCACGCGCGCCAGAATCCAGAACTTCGACGTTTTTATACAGTGCCCGAACAAAATCCTGTGCTTTTGCCTGATCGTTGTTGTTGTGATGCAGCGCGTAGCCCCAGGCTGCCAGGTAGTTCCAGCGCGCGCCACCAGAGCTTTTCGGATTAGGCGTGATCACCGAAACACCCGGTTTAATCAGATCGTTCCAGTCATGGATCTGCTTCGGATTTCCCTTACGTACCAGGAAAACAATGGTGGAAGTGTACGGTGCGGAGTTATCCGGCAGACGTTTGATCCACTCTTTATCAATCCGCCCGCGTTCCGCAATTGCGTCCACGTCATAGGCCAGAGCCAGCGTGACAACATCAGCTTCAATACCGTTGATTACCGACGTCGCTTGTTTACCTGAACCACCGTGTGACTGACGAATCACCACGTTATCACCAGTTTGCTGTTTCCAGTGGGCGCTGAATGCCTTGTTGTACTGTTCGTACAATTCGCGCGTTGGATCATATGAAACGTTAAGAAGCTGAATATCCTTTGCCATAACGCTGGTTGTCGCCAGCAAAAATGTTAACCCTACGCCCCACTTGTTCATCGCCCGACTCTCTTATGTTGTGTTGTGATGAGCAAAGCGTGCCAGAAGGTTAACCAAACATTAAAGAATAAAAAAAGATTGGCTATAACTTGCGGGTATATGTTGGGGGTTAAAAAGGCGGAAGAAATCCGCCTCATATTGCTGACAAAGTGCGCTTTATCGATGCCGGATGCGGCGCGAACGCCTTATCCGGCCTACAAAAGTTTGTAAATTCAATAAATTGCAGAATTCACGTAGGCCTGATAAGCGAAGCGCATCAGGCATTTTTGCTTCTGTCATCGGTTTCAGGCTAAAGGAATCTGCCTTTTTCCGAAATCATTAATACAGTTTTTTCGCGCAATCCAGCCAGTCGCCTTTGAACGGACGCTTCATGTTTTCGATAGCGTCGATGATGTCGTGGTGAACCAGCTGTTCGTTCTGGATACCTACGCAACGACCGCCGTAACCTGCCAGCAGCAGATCGATAGCGTAAGCGCCCATACGGGAAGCCAGAATACGGTCGTAAGGCACCGGAGAACCACCGCGCTGGATATGGCCCAGCACAGTTGCGCGGGTTTCACGACCGGTTTCTTTCTCGATGAAATGCGCCAGTTCGTCAACATCACACATATGTTCGGTAATCGCCACGATCGCGTGTTTTTTACCTTTCGCGATACCCGCTTTGATTTCGTTTACCAGGTCTTCACGGCTGAATTCAACTTCCGGAACCACAACGAATTCACAGCCACCGGCAATAGCCGCAGCCAGCGTCAGATCGCCACAATAACGGCCCATCACTTCCACCACGGAAATACGCTGGTGAGAAGAAGAGGTGTCACGCAGACGGTCGATCGCTTCTACAACGGTGCTCAGCGCAGTGAAGAAACCGATAGTGTAGTCAGTGCCTTTGATGTCGTTGTCGATAGTGCCCGGCAGGCCGATGCACGGGAAGCCCATTTCGGTCAGACGCATTGCACCCATGTAGGAACCGTCACCGCCGATAACCACCAGCGCATCGATCCCACGTTTTTTCAGGTTTTCGATAGCCACGGCGCGGATGTTCTCGTCGCGGAATTCCGGGAAACGCGCAGAACCGAGGAACGTACCGCCACGGTTGATCATGTCAGAAACGCTGTAACGGTCTAGCTGTACCATACGGTCTTCATACAGACCCAGATAGCCGTCATAAATGCCCATTACTTCCAGACCTTCTGTCAGCGCAGAACGAACAACCCCGCGAATTGCGGCGTTCATGCCTGGCGCATCACCGCCGCTTGTCAACACACCGATTTTCTTAATCATGACTACCTCTGAACTTTGGAATGCAAAATGAAATCTGTTGCCGGAAGTCTTCTTGCACATCGAAGTGATCCAACGAATGTGCAAATAGTATAACAATCACTTCCTGCTGAATTGATTCAGGTCAGGCCAAATGGCGGTATTTTATACACAAAATGCGGGTCTGGCTCTCTTTTATACTGATTATGAAAGCATAGACCGTTTACCCTCCCTGGGTACGACGGAACAGGGGTCCTGATGGATAATCACATCCGATCCCGGAAAACGCCGTAAAATAGCCTGCTCTACCTGATCCGCCACCATATGTGCCTGAACCAAAGGCAGAGAGTCTTCCATTTCCAAATGAATCTGAATAAAGCGGGTCGGCCCTGACTGCCGCGTGCGAAGATCGTGAGCGCCGCTAACACCCGGCCAGGAAGTCACGATATCAATAATTTCTTGCCGTTCCTCATCAGGTAATGCGCGATCCAGTAATGACTGTACCGCCTCATATCCCATGCGTAACGCGCTATATAAAATATAGATGCCGATTCCCAATGCAAACAGAGCATCGGCGCGATGCCAGCCGTACCAGGACAACCCCAGCGCGAGCAGAATTGCGCCGTTCATCATAACATCAGACTGGTAATGTAGCATATCAGCCCGCACCGCCTGGCTTTGCGTCCGGCGCACCACCCAACGCTGAAACGAGACAAGGATAATCGTACAAATTAGCGCCACAATTGTCACGATAACCCCGACGCCTGGATCTGTCATCGGTGTTGGAGATATCAGATGTTGAATACCCGTCAAAAAAAGGAATAGTGCCGAACCGGAGATAAACATACTTTGCGCCAGCGCCGCGAGGGACTCAGCTTTACCGTGACCAAACGAGTGATTATCGTCGGCAGGTTGCAGGGAATATCGCACCACCAGTAAATTCGTCAACGACGCGCCGATATCCACCAGCGAATCCACCAGCGCGGCGAGAATACTCACCGACCCGGTATACCACCATGCAAAAATTTTAATCAGCAATAGCAGCGAAGCCATCGCCGTCGCAGCAATCGCCGCCCGACTGACCAGCCGTCCATAAGATTGATTCATAATTACTCCCGCTATCAACTGACGCTAGTATAACGGAAGCAAATCATCTGCAATGCATTAAGCAGCAGGCAAATTGAGGATAAAAAAAACCCCCACATCATGTGGGGGAAGACAGGGATGGTGTCACAAAAAAGCACCTAACCTGATGATATAAATGGATTTATGTCAGCCGCTGTCCACATAGCGTCCACATCGTTCAGCGTCCGTTTAATCGGACGCTTTTAAATTTTTATTTTTCCCTGCAGAAAAATTAGCTTTCCCGCTGTTTTGCAACTCAACAAGAGGAGATAACCGTCGGTAAACAGCCAAAAGTATCTTTAACTGAACCAGTTCATCTGCCCCCGATAGTTGAACCAAGTTTTTACGTTGTTCTTCACTAAGTGCCATCACAGATTCAAGTGATTTAACTGCGTCAGAAACAAGTTCAATCTCTTTAATTTGATTCTGTATACGCAGCTTCTCTGATTTCAACTTTGCCCATTCTCTTTGTCGATATGTACGCATCACCTGATCGTAAACTTTGTTGGCAGCCAGAATACTTCCACCAACAGCAGTAACTAACTCAGCAATCTGCCAAGAGATATCAATAAGAGCAGACAATTCAATAAAGCCAGGAGAGGCATACTGAATTTTTTTCACTACAGGACGTAAATCTGGTGGAGTCGCACTGTAAGCCCCTCTAAAAAAGTTCACTACACTGTGCCCACCCTCCCAAGGCATTGTTGAATATCCTCTTGATCCTCCTTTTAGGCCATAAAAAAAACCATATAGCTGCAAATACTCTTTCGTTAAGACCGCGAAATCAGCTAACTCCCAACGATTATCAAGCTCAATTATAACTTTTTCCATTTTCCACCAACCTGTCCAACTTTAAAAAGTTACTTTTAAGTATATGATAAACATAGTTTATTAAACGTGATCCACTACTTTTAATGAAGAATATTCCCCAAAACAGAAAGCCCCTCGACTGAGGGGCTTTCTGTTTGTAATTACATCCACATAATTTGCTGCCCTGACGGCAACGGGTGCGGCCTCACGGCGTGGACTTCTCCCGGCTTCACGATGTATCGCTGTACCGACTCATAAGTGATGAACGTGGCGCTGCAATTCACGTTCTGGCACTGGTGATAACGCTCTTTTGTCGTGTCAGTGATATAGCGGCTTGTACGCGCATGTGCGGCATGCTGGCATAAAGGACAATGAAACATCGCGAGCACCTCTTCCGGTTTTGTTGATGGTGCCATTTTAGTTAATTTATCCTTATAAAACAAACAGATAAAATAAAAACATCACTCATCATCTTCTGTTTCGTACTCCACATCAGAAAGCCTAACCTCAAGCTCTAAGGACGTCGTGAAGCCGCTATTATTCAGAAAGTGTGTCACCTTAGTGATTGTCCAGTCCTGCTCGTCTATGACGCGCTTAAAACCTGACACTTTGACCGGCGTTTCCGTGTAAATATCTGCCCGGCCGGTAGCCAGGCTGATGGAGAACTCTGCTACACCCCGTTGCAGTTTATCCCACTTCGCCTGAGCGGCACGCATGGCCTGTGCTTTCGTGGCATATACCGTGGTCAGGGCAAAAACGTTGTCAGCCTCACCGGCCATGTATTCACCTTCGCGCGCTTCCGGTACTTTTGGCGCTTTCTTCTGCCTGACCGGTTTCGCTTTCGGGTGCTCCAGTGCGCGCAGGTGTTTCTCTTTCTTTTTGCGTTTCAGTTTTACCTTCTGCTTTTGCGGCTTCGGGTCTTTGGTGTGTAACCACTTTGCCGTTACGCCGGTGTAGGCTCCACGGTCAGCAATCGCAAAATGATGACGGTCGCCGTCGCTGCGGGTGATGGTGACCTGCTGGATTTTTTTACCGCTGGCCGTCACCCCCTGCCCCGCTTTGAGAAACAACAATTTTCCCATTTTTACCGACACCTCACCGCCGTTGCGTTCAGCAAGGCGGGTCAGGAATTTTGCATCAGACTCCTGCGACTGGTCGATGTGCGGGATTTTAATTCCGGCCAGTGACGGCGCGACACTGGCTTCCAGCCTGTTACGGGAGGCTATTGCCTCAACAATCGCACCGAGCGTGGTGTCATGCCAGGAGCCTTCACGGCGGGAATTGAGCGTCCCGCGAAAATCTGCACTCCGGGCGCGGATGGTGACCACATCCGGCGCGCCCCGGTGTTCAACCTCATCAACGGTAAATTTCCCTTTGCATACCAGGGCAAAACCTTTCCAGCCGATATACACCGTCAGGACAGCGCCACGAATCGGCAGCCCGACCTGCCCGTCGGCATCGTTCAGTTCAATATCAAGCTGGTCAGCCTCAAAGCCCCGGTTATCCGTCAGAGTCATGCTCATCAGACGGTCGCTGATATTGCCGGTAATATCCCTGCTGTCGAGCATCAGCATGTAATCCGGCGTCAGCGTACTGCCTGCATCAAATGTCAGTGCATCCAGCATTATCCCGCCCCCGTCATACCTGTGAATTTAGTCGCCATACTGCCAGCCTTACCGATGAGCGATTCCGCCTGTTTACCGATATCGCCATAAAGCGCTGCCAGTGATTCATCAACGCGGGTGAGCGACAGCGTAAAATCAATTTTTCGGGGTGTGCCGTCTGCAAAGAAAATACTCCCTGTTTCACTCACCCTGCTGATGACATACATGCCGTAAATCATGCCGGTGCCATCCAGCAACGGCCACGCCCGACCTTCCTCTGCCATCAGCCTGAGCGTGGTCATCGTCAGCTTGCCGCCGGTCAGTTCGGGATAAAGCACACCGGCCAGCGTCATGTTTTCCTCGCCAACGCCGAGAAACTGGTAGGCATCCCGTTTACCGATACGGGAATTTGACGGCCAGCGATAATCTGATTCACGCTGCATGGTCTGGTGTGGCAGCGTCTGGCGCATAAAAACAAACATACCTAACGCGAGCATCATTTTTCGTCACCTCCTTAACCGTCATGCATCATGCTGGCACGGGCGCGCGCACGTTTATCCCGCTCGTATTTTTCGAGCGCATCCTGTAACTGGCGGTCAAGCTGTGTCCCCGGCGCAGTACCACCCGTCAGGCTGATGTGATATTCGTTTTTACTCTGGTCCACATAAGAGCGGCCAGCCGGTGCCGTGACCGGCTGATAAGCCTGATAGCCTGCATAAGAGCTGGTCGCCGGAATATAACCACCGGTGCCATACGTGGCGGCATGAGTTCTGGCGGCGGTCTGGTCAAGTGTGTCTGACTCTTTGTTGATAACACCGAGTTTTTCCAGTACCCAGTCAATACCACTGCGCAGTTTGTTGAACGCATTAAGCGGCAGCATCAACGCGTCAGCCAGTGCCTGCCCGAACATGACGCCCGTGTCACGGCAACGGTTCAGGGTGTCCTGGGTGGCTTTGACCGGGGCAATCAGTTTTTTAAACCACTGCCACGCGGCCTGTAACTTTTCACCCAGCCAGTCAAACAGCGGCTTAAGTGGCGTGAACAGTTCCCCCACCGGCGCAAATGCAGCTTTCAGCCCTTCAACCACACCGCCAAAGAATGCGCTGACAGGCTCCCAGTATTTACGGATAAGCAACGCCCCGGCGACAATTGCAGCCACCACGGCCACAACCGGCCAGCTAATCGCCCCGATGGCCGTCATAACAGCACTGCCAACCGTCGTGAAGATTGCCCCCATTGCGCCTGCTGCCGCGATGATGGCATTAATGCCGGTGATAACCGG
The DNA here is from genome assembly GCF_022354085.1 of Shigella dysenteriae. Classification (NCBI taxonomy): domain Bacteria; kingdom Pseudomonadati; phylum Pseudomonadota; class Gammaproteobacteria; order Enterobacterales; family Enterobacteriaceae; genus Shigella; species Shigella dysenteriae. The sequence goes on along the minus strand of NZ_CP055055.1, from coordinate 22,331 downwards.
CCAGGCTACAAGACCAATTGCACCGATGATGCCAATAAGCGCCAGTGCGCCACCGACAATAAGGCCGATGGTTGACGCCAGTGATTTGTTTTTCTGGATCCAGCCGTCGAGTTTTAACACATACTTTGTGGCCGTCTGCGTGAGATTACGCAGTGCGCCTTCCTGTTGGTCAAACAGGTCAGTCCCCACCGCCTCATAAGCGGACTGAAACTCCTTAAAGTCACCGCCGAGGTTGTCCTGCATGATATTTACCAGCTCTGCGGTCTTCCCGTCTGAGGCTTTAAACGCAGCGGTCAGTTTGTCCAGCTTTCCGGTTGAGGCGGCAGTCATCAGCACGGCGGCGGCTGAACTGGCCTCCTCCCCGAAAATGGTTTTCATGTATTCAGCCTGCTGGGCAGTACCGAGCCGGTTTTTCTCAAAACTGGCCTGCATTTCTTTCAGAATGGTAAATATTGGTCGGGTATTCCCCTTGCTGTCTGAGGTTTTCACTCCAAGCTCTTTGAGTGCATCCCATGCTTTTCCCGTCGGTGCCTGCAGGCGACTTAACACGGCACGGCTTCCCGTCCCCGCCATTGAGCCTGTGATTTTTGCATCATGCAGCGCCCCGACCATTGCGGCGGTTTCTTCAATGCTGACACCGGCATTTTTTGCCACAGGTGCGGCATAGGTCAGCGCATCGCTCATACCGTCAAAATCGGCGGCGGTTTTGTTCATCGTCATGGAGAGAACATCCCCGATATGAGCAACCTTATCGTTTGAAAGCTGAAAGGCAGATTTCATCCCCATCAGCAGGGCGGCGTTTTCTTCCATCGTGCGACGGTTCGCCAGCGCCATATTCAGCGTGACCGGCGTTGCCGCCTGAATGGCATCAACATCCCCACCCGCTTTCGCGATGATAATCTGTGCACCGGCCGCATCATCCGCCGAGGCGGCGGTATTGTCGCCGAGCTGGCGCGCCTGCTTGCGTAGCGCGGCCATTTCGGCGGAGTCTTTTGCCACACCGAGCACGGCCTGTAATTCTGAGTTTTTCTGCGCAAATTCATAACCGGGCATCAGCAGCTTAACACCGGCCATCGTTCCCGCCGCCGCAATCCCCACACCGGCAGCGCCCACTGAGGCCATATTTCCGGCCAGCTCCTTTCCTGCCTGATAGCGCTGTTTTACTGCGTTAAGTTTTGCCTGTTGCGCACTGACACGCGCCAGCGCGTCACGCTGCCGGTTAAGCTGTGCGGTGGTTTCACTGATACGGTTTTTCAGCCCCAGCTCATCATGTGCAAGATTGCGGGTATTAATTCCCACAGCGGCCAGTTCCCGCTGCTGGCGTTTAACGGAATCCGTCAGGCGGTTATATTTCGCCTGTAAGTCCTCCGCCGCACGCTTTGCGGATTCCAGCACTTTCGCCTGAGCACGGGTCGGACGTTCGGTGTTTTTAAACTGTGTGGCAAGGGCTTCGGCCTCCTGCCGTGCCTTTTCAAGTGCATGACCAGTCACGGCGAGCTGTGCGCTGGTCTTGCGAAATCCCTCAATACGGGATGCCTGACCATTCAGCTCGCGCAGTGATTTTTGTGTTTCCCGGATATCCCCCGACAGCGACCTGCTCGCTGTGCGGATGGATTTAAACGGGCGGGATGCCTGGTCAACAGCCCTGAGCAATACCTGTAATTTTACATTGTTACTCATTCGTGTTTCCGCTTCGCCGGAGCGCCTTTTCGCGCCATGTGATGAGTTCGGTCAGGCTCATGGGATACAGTTCTGATGGCGGCCAGTGAAATATCACTGCCACATCCGCCATCAGGTCATCGACCGAGAGATTTTTCGGAAACGTCACTGCACCGAGTTCGGCGACAAAAAACCGACCACCTTACCGGCCAGCGCCACAAGGTCAGGCAGTTCCAGCGCGGCGACCTCCTGTTCGGTCAGCATCGGTGCCGTCATGCGCGGCAGCACTTTAATCAGTGCATCGACTTCGGAGTTCGCGACCGCAGCCAGACTGACACCGCGCAGCGTCCCGGCATTGGGTTTCATCAGCGTGACCTGTTCGATAACCTGCTCACCACGCTTGACCGGATTGTCCAGGGTAATCACATTTTCTTTGTTCATGGTTTTCTCACTTCTGAATCAGGGTTAACCGGTCAGCCTAGCTGACCGGATGAAAATCACAGGCCGATATTGCGGCGGTGTTGCTCCAGCCGGTCGACGCCGTTCACCTTCTCAATCATGTTGATGGTGTCGATTTCGACCAGCTCCTTACCGTCCATCGTCAGCCGGAAATAGGTGCAGACCACGGAGATTTTCGACTCGGTGTCTTCTCCCTGTTTACCCTCGCCGGTGTCGATTTCTTTCTGACGGCCACGCATGACCACCTCGACGGCCACCGTTTCGCCGGTATCGTCGCGCTGGTAAGAGCCTGCAAAACGAATCGGTACGGCATCCACACCGGTTGCGGCGTAAAGCTCCCAGATAACCGAATCCGGGAAGCCACCGAGCGACCACTCCATTGACAGCGCATCGTCATCAAGGCCGAGGTCTACCGGTGCGCTGCCATTCATCCCCGCACCGCGATAGTTTTCGAGCTTACGGGTCAGTTTTGGCAGCGTGACGGACTTCGCGACGCCCTGATAGCTGTAGCCGTTCAGAAAGACGTTCATTAACTTGAGTTTGCGCGGCATTGCCATCGGTCAGGCTCCTTAATTGCTGTTAACCGAGGTGACCAGATTTGCCAGGTATTTATCGGTAATACGCTGGCGCAGGGTCAGGTTTTCAAGAGGAGGCACCGGGGTATAGTCGTAGTCGATATACAGTTTTCCGGCCTTAAGGGTTTCCGCATTGTTGGATTCTTCGCTGAACCAGCAGGTCGCATCCACGATATAGCCGTTTGTTTTCAGCTCACGGAATTTGGCATTAATGCCGTCAACGATGTCGCGAATCAGCGTTGCGGTGATGGGCTTGTCCACCGCCCACATGTGCGCCTCAGCCATCGTGTCGGCCAGCACCTGCGCGGTGCGGGTGTAGTTTTCAAAGAGGAACAGCGGGTCATCAGAGCAGGTACGGTTACCCCAGAAGCGGAAACCGTCGCGGCGAATCAGCGTTGTGACGCCAGACTCGTTAAGCAGGTCAGCATCGGTGCCGGACTCCTGCAAATCCCAGAATACGGACGCGCTGATGCCGGTAACACCGTTTACCCCGACGTTGGACAGCGTTTTATGCCAGCCCTGCTCCTGGTCGATTTTAGCGCGCAGACCCAGCGCACGGGCGGTGGCATACGCGGTGGCGGTGGTACTGGCGACCGTATCCCATGCGAGGAAATCCGGCCAGATGACCATCAGCTCACGCTGGCTGAAATTCTGGCGGTAGGCTTTCACCTCGGAAATAGTTTTACAGCCCCATGCGCTGATATACCCGAAAGCGCGCAGCTTCTGACAGACTGATGCCAGTGCAACAGCCACCTCTTTGGTATCCAGTCCCGGCACGCCGAGAATACGCGGTTTAACACCAGTTACCGACTCCGCCGCCAGCAGGGCTTTCAGTCCGGTGTACTGACCGTTTTCGTCGGTGGTGCCGATGATATTGGAAACGGTCTGCGCGAGTTTCGTTTCCTCGTCATCACCGGTGCCGTCTTCCACGCGCACGACAACGGTGACCGGTTTTGACTGGTCAGCGATGGCCTGCAACGATGCCGCCAGCGTGCCTTTTTTACCGGCCTTTGCAATTGCGCTCTGCACATTGGTAATCAGCACAGGTTTATTGAGGGGGAAGGTTTCCGCATCCGCATCGCTGGCCGTGCAGACCATGCCGACAATGGCAGTGGATACGGTGGAAATGACGCGGGTGCCGTCGTTAATCTCCAGCACCTGCACGCCGTGATGATAGTCACTCATCCGTTTAACTCCGTGGTTAATGGGTGAGTGATATTTTCAGTTGTGCCGGAGATGTCAGGCTATTTGTCCCGGTTGGCTAAGGGATGACACAATTTATTTTTTGTCACGGAGGCGGGGAATTTTTTATAGAGCGTGGACAGGCCAATATCAAAAATCAGTGCCACGCGTTGACGTGATTCCCCTGCAGCCAACAACCGCCCGGCCTGCTCCCACTCACTCGCGGTGAGTTTCGGACGTCTGCCACCAATACGACCTTTGGCTCTGGCCGCTTCCAGTCCGGCGCGTGTCCGCTCGACAATGAGTTCTCGTTCCATTTCGGCCAGGGCACCCATCACATGAAAGAAAAAACGCCCCATCGGCGTGCTGGTATCAATAGCATCCGTCAGGCTGCGAAAATTAACGCCGCGTTCGCGCAGCTCCTCAACCAGAATGACCAGATGCCGCATACTACGCCCCAGCCGGTCCAGCTTCCAGACTACCAGTGTATCCCCATCCGATAATGTCCTGAGCAGTTTTTTCAGTCCCGGCCTGTCGGACTTCGTGCCGCTGATTTTGTCCTCAAAAATCAGCTCACATCCTGCGCACTCCAGCGCGTTACGCTGCAATTCCGTATTCTGGTCATTTGTTGACACGCGTACATAGCCAATAAGCATGAGCATCCCCCTGAATAAAAACCGGAGATGATGCCAGTTGCCCGTTATCTCTGCATTTTCATAAACGTTGGTTTGGGAGAAGCGGCAAAACGGGATGTGGGTAACGGGCAAAACCAAATTCCTGATATGTCAGCGTGGGAGTGTGGGGGAGATACAACGACGGGATGGAGGCGAAGCCCGGATGGTTATATTGAACAATGGGGGCTAACTGGGGCCACAACAAATGAAGTTTTGATTAATTTTCCTATCCCATTTCCGACAGCCGTCATTTCTATTAATGAACATGACCAGGCTCCTGTGGCAGGGAAAATGTCAGTATGGCAATTCTATAAATTGACTAATTCAAATGTCATAGCAGAGAACCTGGGATCTCTTGATAAAGGAAATCCATCCTTCAATGTTCCAACTGTCGCTGGTTGCCGCTGGTTTGCTACAGGAAGATAAAATGAGTAAATATCTTTACGATGCTAAAACTAATATGTTTTACCCATTTACTCTGGAAAGTCAGTATAAGGAGTCTGGGTTATGGCCTCATAATGGAGTTGAAGTTGATGAGGATATATTTATTAAGTACCTGTCCCCACCTCCAGGGAAAGTGAGAGTTGCGGGTGATGATGGCTATCCTGCATGGGATGACGTACCGCCGCTAACTCATGAAGAACAACTGTCAGAAGCGGAACGAAAAAAACAGGCACTCATAAATCGAGTTAATGAATATATTAACAGTAAGCAGTGGCCAGGAAAGGCTGCTATTGGTCGTCTGAAAGGTGAGGAACTGGCGCAATATAATTCATGGCTTGATTATCTGGACGCACTGGAAATGGTTGATATTTCCAGTGCTCCAGATATTGAATGGCCTACGCCTCCGGCAGTTCAGGCCAGATGACGTCCGGCGCGGTGCTGGTATCTGTTGCTGTCACCGCGTCAATGTAATCCAGCACAGCGTTAAGTCGGGTGGTTTCTGCCTGCGTCAGCTTCCGCCCGGCCCGTAATTTCAGCTGAATCAGACTGATGGAGGCCATAGCAGCATCAATCAGCGACTGGCGCTGTGCTTCTGCCACGTCTACTGCAGCGCTATGCTGTGCCTCAGTATCCGTCACCCATTTCTCACCATCCCATTTATCGTATGGCGTTAACGGGGCGATAGTGGTTGTATTTTCGGGATAGTCGCCTAGTGCTGTGATTTCTTTGGCATCTCCCGTTTCGGTGTTATAGACGATTTCACCGCGATGGTCTGACACATATTCCCATGATTTTAAATCCACAGAACGGCAAATTGTATAACCAGCCTTAGATGTAACAGGAGCGTCTAAACAGGAATATGCTGGAATACCGACACCCACTGCAAGATATTCAGTTGATGCAGAAATATATTCCCGCGTCTCACCATCATAGTTATAGACGGTAATATTCCCCGCCTTCGTGGCAATAAGCTCGCTATTTAATACGGCGTTATCCATTATGCAGCCCTCACGATATAGTTAAATGCAATATTTCGTGGACGGGTTTCGCTCCCGCCATATGATGATGTAAATCCCGAATATGCCCGGTGTCCCGCATCCGTCGTATTAGCCCAGGAAGGACCGCTAGAAGTATAGATGACCCCATTGTAATCATGGCCGTGTGCCTCAATGCTCCCGTCCTGAGCAGACAGGAGAGTCCGTCCTGAATCAATTCCTCTTCCATCATCCCACCCACGAATGAATTCGCCGCGTAAATCTGGCAATTTATTTGTCGGATAAACTTTTGCCAGTTCCGGATACTCTTCGGCAGAAAAAGCTGCACCGTTGCATTTCAGCCAGCCTGTTGGCGGTGTGACTGAAGGCCACGGAACAGGCACACCTACGGGTAATGCAGAGCCTTCTCCCAAACCAAGGTATGCGAGAAGACCGGCAACATCCTTTCCACTCAAATGAGTCAGCGTCTCATCCAGTGGCTGCTTACCTGACAGCGCATTGTTAATGGTGGTGCTGAATTTCGGGTCATTGTTAATGGCTGCGGCAATTTCTTTCAGTGTGTCCAGCGTGGCTGGCGCACCGTTAATCAGAGCGGTAATAGCGGCCTGAACAAACGCAGTGGTCGCAATCCGCGTGGTGTTATTTCCTGCGGGAGGTGTCGGCGCTTTTGGTTCTCCGGTAAATGTCGGATTATGTTTCTGTGCATACTGGGTATGAGGATCCTGTGCGGCAATATGTTTTGCCATCTTGTCATCCACATACAGCTTTAATTCCAGGACTTCATCATCCACGTATTTACGGGTCGCCAGTACCACCGACGGGTCGATTTTCAGCGTGATGGCTTCGGTATTCGAGACAACCAGAATCATGCGGATAGTCTGGGTACGACCGCTTCCTTCCTGCAACTGCGGTTTGTACGTTTCCGGGCAGTTTGCCACCGCAATGAGTACGCCTTCATCATCATAAAGCCCAATCTCACGGATCCAGAATCCGCCCTCGTTCTCAGGGATGATTTGCTCCGCAATAATCTGGCTCTGGTTGTTCGGGTCAACACTCAGAAGATTCAGCGGCGCGATGCGTTTCTGGTTAATCAGTTTTGTCTGTGCCGGGTCTGGTGTCGGCAAGACACCATTCGCATCACCAACGGCCATTTGCGTCAGATTCAGCTTACTGCCGAGCATCGTCGCGTTAGCCAGCCGTGCTGCGCCCTGATTAGTCAGAATGGCGTAGTATTTCACTGTCATGCGTTTACTCTCAGGTTATCAATTAAATGAATGGCCGAGGCCGGGAAATAATCCCCTCCGACAATAATGGCCTCCGGGGTGTAGGGATAAACCGTCAGGGCGTCACCGTGATAGCATCCCGCACCGGCAAAAATGTTGCCGGTTGTACTTAAACTGATAGCCAGTCCCGTCAGATGGCGGCTTGCCGGTTTTGCATCAGCAACGAGGCGCTCCAGCTCCTGATACATTTCCTCGGTAATACCCTGCTCAAGCACGCCAACAACGATGCGGAACGTCCCCGGCTCCTCGTTGAGTTGCCACCACTCCCTCACCTCAATCAGATAGCCGAGCGGCTCCACCACACGCCGGATTGCGCCTATAGTGCCCTTATGGCAGTGAATGAAATACGCATCGCGGATAACAGCGCGTTTTGTCGCTTCCGGCCACTTATCATCCCAGCGGTCAACCGAAAATGACCACGCCAGCCACGGCAGCAGATTTGCCGGGCAGGTGTCCGGGTTCCACAGCTCACGAATACTGACCGGTGTTTTTTCAATTTCCGCACAGGCTTTTGCGGAGGCAACTTCAAGCGGTGATGAGCCGGTTGGCAGCAGTCGCGAATCACTCATCCGAGCCTCCCGTCACGACGCTGTATTCAGTACAGAAAGACGCCTGCGTATTGTTGAGCACGATGTCGGCCAGTGGTGCGGCCAGCTCGACACGCTGCACGCCTTCCACATGCAAAGCGGCATAAATGGCAGACAGACGGATGTCGCGCCCCAGCCGGTGCTGTGCCGTGATGTACGCTTCCAGTTTTTTCACGGCAGCAGCGCGGATGGGTTCGCTTTCGGGACCAGGGTAAAGGTAAAGCGTGGCGTTTATCTGGTATTCAACGATGGCGGCAGACTGCACGGTCACGCGGTCGGCCACCGGCCTGACGTCCTCGCCATTAAGGGCGTTACGCACCACCGCCAGCAGGTCTTCGGATGCGACACCGTTATTTTCACGTGACAGCACAGAGATGGTGACGCAGGCCGGAGACGGACTGGTGACAGAGATATCCGCGACACGCCCGTCGGCACTGCGACCATGATACTGATAAGCCCCCACCGACCCGGCGACGCTTAAACCTTCAAACGCCTGCTGAATACGCAGACGATAATCGGTGTCAGATTCCATCACGGCCGGTGTCGGCGGGAGGGTCGAATCATCTGCCGGGGTGATAGTCAGACGCGTGGTGTTGTAATTGGCACCAATCACATCAAGGTCATTACCGGCGGCACAGGCCAGCATCACCGCCCGTGCGGCCTCATTCACACGCTGACGCCAGATAAGCTCACGATAAGCATTTTCCTCCAGAAGTTTGACGAGAGGCTCGGATTCCAGCGTCAGGGTACGGGCGACCGCCTCCTGCTGGTCTTCCGGGTAAAGGGAAATCAGTGTCGCCTTGCGTTCGGCAAGAATGGTTTCAAAGTCCAGCTCCTCGACCACATCCGGTGCGGGTAGCTGGTTCAGGTCGATAATCGGCATGGTTTCAACTCACAGGGATGGTTAACGAAAGTGGCTGGCCGGTGTCGTTGTGCTGACCGGTTAACGTGACCGTCATTCGCCCCTCAAAACTGCGCTCAGTGGTGACGGATGACAGGGTGACGCGGGGTTCCCATTTCAGCACCGCCATGTAACAGGCGACCTTAATCTGCAACTCAAGCGCCGGGGTCTGCGGCTGGTCAATCATTGATGCCAGCAACGAGCCGTAATCACGACGCATCACCCGTGAGCCGACCGGTGTGCGCAGGATATCGCCGATACTCTGGCTGATATGCTCAAGGTCAGTGACAGTCAGGCCATCACTGCGATTCATTCCGAGATAACGTGCTGTCATAGAGGACTCCCGGTTGTGCCGCCGCTGTCTCCTGGGTGTTTATGGGTATGCAGTACCTTACCGTTTGATGAGAGTTCACCGCCGGTGTGTTCAATGTTGCCGCACATCGTCCCGCCCTTCTGCACTTCCAGCGTGCCGGTAATCAGCCTGTTGGTGCAGACCACCTCCGGTGTGTCCAGGGTGACGCGGGTTGATGCTTTCAGCATTACCACCGGCACCGTGGCAGTAACAGAATCAGAAGCCGTCACGCTGGCCGTTTTAATTCCGCTTACCGTGAGTGCACTGGTTTCGGGTTCATACTCAATCACCGCCCCGTCAGGGAAACGGATATGCAGGGCATCCGCCGACGCAGACGGCGGAGGGTTATCGCCGGAATAAATCCCCGGCAGAACGAACGCCGTGTCGAGTTCACCGCCCACGGCCAGAATCAGCACCTGCTCCCCCACGGAAGGTGCCCACCATGTGCGCGAACGTCCGGCGCGATGGGTCAGCCACTGAAGCCAGTCGGTGCACATGCCGCCGGTCTGCACACGGCAGCGACCGGCATTAAGGTCGGTTTCGACGATAATGCCGGTGCGGATCATGTTGCGCAGTGCGCGCGCGAGTTCCTGAATATTTGCGAGAGTGTTCATAACGGGAAGGATGCCGCCGGGTCATACCGGCGGCAATGTGACGATGAGGTGTCAGGAATGGCACAACTAACGGTCGAGGTGAGCCAGGATAATCTCTTCAATCATCTGCACATCCTCACCGGTAAAGCCGAGCAGAGGACGCGCAGGATAATCAATTTTCTTACCGTCTTTCCGGTTTTCTTCCGACAGACCGAACTGATGCACACTGGCGATTTTCGGTGACTTCCCGCCGTAAAACTCCATTGATGCCTGTTCCGGGCTGGCGCGGATATGCAAAAAACGACTGGTGATAAGTTTCGCAAACATTTTTCGCTTAACACGACCGGTCTTTTTTCTGGCGCCCTGCTGCTGGCGTGGCGCGTAGGGTGTGCCGTCCGGGGCTTTCTGTGCCATCACCCGACGCTGCTGACTCTGACGCAGACGTTTCGCCAGTTCGGCACTCAGTCGTCGACGCCCTGACGGTGACAGCGACTCAATCAGTCCGGTCAGCCGGTCTTCAAAACGCTTAAACTCATTCATCCCACTTGCTCACCAGTTCGCCATTGATATACAGCTCCATCGGGCGGGTAACCGGCTCCGGCGGCGGAGGTTCCGGGATATTCTTCACATGCAGCGCGCCGTCAACCTCACTGACCAGCGTGCGCTCGGTCAGCATCAGGCTGATGCTGATATCAAAGCTGCTGTCATTGTTGATGTCTGCATAAAACGTGAAGCCCTTTTTCTGGCCTTCGTCGGTGGTCATGATGTCGGGCTGATTTTCCCGCAGCCACGCCAGCACCGGCACAATGAGCAGGTCAAAATCACCGGTAAAGTCGGTCACAATGACATTGAGCGTGTAACGCTTTTCGAATGACAACGACGTCGCCAGTGTGGAGGCAATACTCCCGTTATCCACGAATATCCGCAGCATCTCGGGGCTGGTTTTCAGCACCGTGACGGCATCAGTCAGTGCCCTGCGCAGGCTGTCGGGTTTGAGCATCGTTTTCGTCCTGACAGTGTTTAATCATTTTTACCTGGCTGGCACAGCGTGCCAGCGCGTTCTCAAGCTGCCGGATATCGGCACTTAAATCGCCGTTCGTCTCCGGGTCACTGCCCGGCATCGGGCAAAGACTCACTTTCGGGCAGGCGTTGTGGACAATCACTGGCGTCGGTGCAGGCCGGGCGCTGGTGCAACCGGCGCACAGCATCAGGCAGGTCAGCACCGTACCAGCGGCGAAAATCTTCGTTTTCATTAAGTAACCTCGTGATGGTTTTCTCGCGCTGTGCTTCACGCTTCGCCGCGTTCTCCAGTTCCTGACGCAGTGCCACCTGCGCCAGCTCGTTTTTGTCTGCCCTGGTGATGGCAACATGAAGCTGATTTTTCAGCATGGTGATGGTCGTCTGCTGTTCACTGGCGACGTTATTCGCCCTGTCCAGCGAGGCGCGCAGGCTGGCATTTTTGTGTTTCACCAGAAACAGACCGGCCACCGCCAGTGATAACAACACAACCAGCACAATCATCAGCTTTGACATGGTTCCCGCCCCTCAAAACGCTGACGGCAGGCCGTACGTATCAGCCGGAAGAACACCGATGCCACGAGATAAATCAGCGCGGTAAAAATCCACCCGGCAGCGACCAGCGAGATAAACGTCGCCACCATCACTACCAGAGCCACTGACCGCCTGCGCCACGACACCGGCTGCAAAAACAGCGCCGTGACAATCTTCACGGCCAGCGATTCCGGCGGCAGCTCCCGCCCGTAGCGTTCCAGTACATACTCTGTGGCATACACGCCGACACCACCGGCAACCACACAGATAACCGTCGCCAGAATCGCCCAGGCGGCGACAAAATTGACGGCCACGCTCTGCGGGTAAATCAGGGACAGTGCCAGCATCAGCGCCAGCGACACGTTCAGCATCAGTGAAAGGGATAATTTCTTCATGGTGTTTACTCCGTTTAAGCCGGTACGCCGCCAGCGGTACGCCAGACGGTGACCAGTTTTTCCAGTGAATGCTCACGCTGACCGTAACCGGCACCCGGCAGGGACGCCCAGATATTGCGACAGCGTGAAATGGCGCGCTCAATGCGTCCCGCCCGGATGTCATCCAGTGCACCGCGTTCGCGGATCAACTGAATGGCAAGTCTGTCCTGTGACAACGGACTGAAATCCGGCAGGGCAAGCTGTTTGCGGTAATGCGGCCAGAACAGGTAAAGCTGCTGATAGCGACCGGAGGCCGTGGATTTTTCACCGCGACGGTTAAACACCTTCGCCGGTCGGCCATGCGCGAACGGGTGGTCACTGTAGTCGGTGAAAATTTCCGGTTTTCCGTCCAGTCCGGTGACTATCACGTCATAGCCCCGGTTTTTCGTCAGCGGATGGTTTGCCGTCCCTTCGGACACGGCCAGCATGTCGAGAAAGGCGGCGATATTCTGATGCGTGTTAATTACCGGCATTACGGTTTCCCCCTGCCCTTAAAACGGCGCTGAATGGCAATCTCAATCACCTGATAACCGGCGATACCCAGCATGGAGCCGATGCCGCACACCGCAGGCAGTGACAGGTCAGGAAACTGCACCAGAACAACACCGGCAACCATCGAGACAAAACCACCGAGCAACATGCGCCCGATAAACAGACGCGGGGTGATGGGTTCACCACCGGCAAGCACCTTGCCGACAACAATCAGCACCCCAATCATGAAAAGCGACAGGACGCTTTTTTCTTCTGCTGTCATGCGTTACTCCCACAGATTGACAGTTTCAGCCACGGGCGCGGTCTGAACGTCGGGCAGTTCGACGGCGGTGCCGTGCGGCAGCACCGCACCCAGTTCAGCCAGTCCCGGATTTGCGGCGAGCACGGTCTCAACCACGCCCTCAGTGCGCCCGTAATACCGGACACAAATGGCGTCGAGCGTGTCGCCCTGTAGCGCAAAGGTCTTCATCAGATTTGACTCACGATGCAGCGCGGCTTGTCCTGGATACGCGCCACCGCCCAGCGCATATCCCGCCACAGTTCATCAATGGTGCTGTCAATGCTGTCAGCCTTCTTGTCGCCTTTCGCACTGGCATCCACGCCGCGATAACGCTCATAAAGCGACGCGGTCGCCATCGCACACACGGCGCGCTCGTAGTAAAAAACTTTGATGCTTTCACCGTCGATATCGTCCGCCGGGACGTCCGCCAGACGCGTAAAACCGGCGGCAATTTTCTGTTCGCGGTACTCGTACAGCTCCGCATTCGTCTCCGCCATGCCTGACTTGATGGCCTCACGCAGACGGGCGGGGGCGACGGTCTGCTCAAGGCGCATACGTTCCCGGACGCGCTTCGGGTCGATATCGGGGAAAAAGAACGTGTTTTTAATCACCGGCTCGTCGCCTGCCGGTTGCGGGATGACCACCGTACCCTCACCGGACACGGGAGCCTCCTTTCGCGGAATAATCAGCGTCATCATGACTACCTCTGAAAAGTCGGGCGGTGGACGCCGGTGCAGTGTCAGGTGATTCACCCTCACTGACCGGCGTGCCGCCCTGGCGCGGGGCGCATTCGGTTGTTAACTGGCTTTCTTTTTCGGGCGTCCACGTTTTGCCGGTGCCACGCTCCGGGTCTTACGCGGGGCGCGGGTGGCCGCTTTTGGCTGCGGCTCCGGCTTCGGTTTCAGCTCCCGCTCCAGTCGTTCAATCTCTTTTTTGACGCCTGCCTGACAGTCGAGCTGTGTCGCACGTTGCAGGTGCGCCAGCGCACCGGCGGCATCACCACCGTCACGCAGAAACAGACCGGTAATTTTGTGCAGCTTTGCGCGCACTTCATCAGGCATGTCAGCCGTGGCGGTCAGTTCAAGGGTCTCCGTCAGCAGGCGGGTATCCACAGACTCACCGGCAGCGTGAGCGCGCATGGCCGCGAGCGCCACCTCCTCGGTGAACATGTACGGCGGGGTGCGGCGGTGTTTACCCGGCATGGTCAGACCGTACTTCAGGGCATAACGGGCAATCTCCAGCGCACCGGCAATATCGCCGGTATCCAGACGCCACAGCATGACCGTCATCAGAATGTCATCCTGTGCACCTTTGCCCTGCTCCAGCACGCCGTTCACCCACGGCAACCAGAACGGCAGCAGTTCGCGTTTTTTCGCGGCCTTCAGCTCTTTTGAATAAATCGCTTTCAGTGTGCGCTGGTCTGCGGCCAGCTTGACCAGCATCTGCTCATAGACAGTTGCATGTCGCAGCGGGGCGGCTTCCCGCTGCGCGGTCATCGCTGCCGAGACCCGCATCATGTGGCGCTGTGCGGGACTCGTCATCGGTTACGCTCCCGGCTCTGCGGTCGCTTTAGCCGGTGTGGAGAAATCACCGACTTTAATTTTTTCCACCAGACAACCGGCAGCGTAGTCCTCCACCACGTAATCAATGTTCATTGACTCGTAGTTCTCCACGCGGTCGAGTTTCGGGTTTTCCTCAATCACGCGGCGATGGCTGTCATCCATGTAGTAGATAGACAGGTTTTCCAGCTTCGTGATGAGCATCGCATCCGCCGGGAAGTACGGGACGCGTACCGCCGGCAGGTTGCCGATGCGTTTCTGGCTGATGATGACGTCAGCGGCCAGCATTTCGCTGTTGTCCTGCTCCTTGTTGACGATGGGAAAATACTTGTCCGCCAGTAGCTGACGTCCCACAATCACCACAAGGTCAGGGTCTTCCTGATACCACGGCTCAATCAGGTTGTTGGTCGCATCCATCACCAGTGCATCAAGGCTGGCATAATCACCGCCCTTACCCACGCGGATAACCTCAGAGGTGGTGCGGCCTTCCTCGTCAGTGACCTTGCTCATCACGCGCGCCGGGGCTTCATTGCGGTATTTCTGCAGCCAGCCGACCGCCACATCCTGCAGCATCGGATTGCTGCTGCGGTCAGAGGTTTCGGCACGCTTCACGCCGTTAAAACCGGCCATGATGAAATCAAGGGACTGGCGTTTGATAATGGCGTTACGGATACGGAGCTGGAAATCCTGATAACGCGCCCACAGGTCCAGCGTTTTGTAGCGGATATAAAAATCGAAGTTAATCTGGTCGCATTCGTACTTGTTAGACGCCAGCTTCGAGAAGTCCTTCGGCTGACGCTCGGTGCCACCGGCGGTGTCGGTGGTGCTGGCGATGGAGCCGGTGACACCGATACCAATTTTTTCCCCTTTCATTTCGCTGACCGGCACAATGTTGATGCGGGTCAGAAAGTCAGAGGACTCCTGCATGGTGTTCATCAGGGTCTGGGTGACCGACGGTTCAACGGTGAATTTTTTCGACACATCACCGGCGTCGATGCCGTTCAGTTCGGCAACACGGGACAGGTAGGCATTAAATTTAAAGCGGGTTTCCTGGCGCATAGTTTTTCCTGAAATTAAGGGTTAATCGTGAAGGTTTTTCCGGACTGACTGACGCCGGTCAGCAGTTCGTCATCAGGGCGTCACCGCCACCGCCGGTGGCCTTGCTGCGGCGCTGCTGGGTCAGACTTTCGGTGTGGTCGAGGCTGTTTTTCAGGCGGGTGAATGCCTGGCTGGTTTCATCCGCCCTGTCAGTCACATCCTGCTTAAGTGCGGAAAAGGCGGTTTCCATCTCAGCAAGGCGCTGCTCAGTGGCGCTCAGTTTTTCCTGCACATGCTCAGCGACAGCGGTCACCGCTTCATGCACGTCATTCAGACGGGCGTCATCGCTGGCCTGTTTGCGGCCAAAAATGGATTTCACCTTTTCGGTCAGGGCTGTGAACACGGTTTCAGGCAGGTCTTCAAATTCCAGCTCAACAGGCGTTGCCACTGAAATCAGGTTTTCAGGGCTTAATTTGAAGCGGTTCAGAGGGTTGTGTTTTGCCGTGCGGCAGAATTCCAGGTATTCCGTGCCGAGGCTTGCCGGGTCATCGGTGACAGCCAGACCCACCAGATAACATTTGCCGGTATTGGCAAAGTTCGGCTGAATTTCCATTGAGGTGTAGACCTTCTGCGCGGCCTTGTTCATCGCGATAAGGTCATCGGTCGGGGTGATTTTCGCAAACAGCGCCCATTTGCCTTTCAGCGCCGAATCATCGTCAATCTTTTCGGCCTTCAGTTCGACCACATCGCCATAACGCTTAAAAATACCGTCAGGCAGGATGCCGCGCAGATGTTCCAGGTTAATGCGGCAACCATAGACTCGCGGGTCAAAGGTTTCGGCCATTTCCTGAATATCCTGCGCACTGATGACACGCCCGTCACAGGTGTCACCCTCAACGCCGATACGAAAGAATTTTGAGACTTTTTTTGCCATTGTCAGGAGTCCTGAATAGTGATTAGAGGAGTCACATGTCGGCATCAGTTTCCCGACGATGCGCATCCTCCGCCATCAGTCCCGGATGGCTTATCACTGACACAACAGCACCTTAGCGAATCGCGGGGCGCGACTCAGTAGCCTTGCCGTGTATTCATCACGGCGAGGTATTCATGACCATCACCACAGACACCACTCTTTTACACGACCCGCGTCGTCAGGCGGCGCTGCTGTACTGGCAGGGGTTTTCCGTGCCGCAGATTGCCGCCATGTTGCAGATGAAACGCCCGACGGTGCAGAGCTGGAAACAGCGCGACGGCTGGGACAGCATTGCCCCCATCAGCCGTGTCGAAATGAGTCTGGAAGCGCGGCTGACCCAGCTCATCATCAAACCGCAGAAAACCGGCGGGGACTTCAAGGAAATTGACCTGCTGGGACGCCAGATTGAACGACTGGCACGGGTCAACCGTTACAGCCAGACCGGCAACGAGGCAGACCTTAATCCGAACGTCGCTAACCGCAACAAAGGCGAACGCCGCAAACCGAAAAAGAATTTTTTCAGTGACGAGGCCATCGAAAAGCTGGAGCAGATTTTCTTTGAGCAGTCTTTCGAATATCAGTTGCACTGGTATCGCGCCGGGCTTGAGCACCGCATCCGCGATATCCTGAAATCCCGCCAGATTGGCGCGACGTTTTATTTTTCCCGCGAGGCGCTGCTGCGCGCCATGAAAACCGGCCATAACCAGATTTTTCTGTCGGCCAGTAAAACGCAGGCGTATGTGTTCCGCGAATACATCATCGCCTTTGCCCGGCTGGTTGACGTTGACCTGACCGGTGACCCGATTGTCCTGGGCAATAACGGCGCAAAACTGATTTTTCTCGGCACCAACTCCAACACCGCGCAGAGCCATAACGGCGACCTGTACGTCGACGAGATTTTCTGGATCCCGAATTTTCAGGTACTGCGTAAGGTGGCATCAGGTATGGCCTCACAGAGTCACCTGCGCTCGACCTATTTCTCCACCCCGTCCACACTGGCGCACGACGCCTACCCGTTCTGGTCGGGTGAACTGTTTAACCGGGGACGCGCCAGCGCCGCCGAACGCGTGGAAATCGACGTCAGTCATAACGCCCTTGCCGGTGGTCTTCTCTGTGCAGACGGCCAGTGGCGGCAGATTGTCACCATTGAGGACGCCCTGAAAGGTGGCTGCACGCTGTTCGACATTGAGCAGCTTAAACGCGAAAACAGCGCCGACGATTTTAAAAACCTGTTCATGTGTGAATTTGTTGACGACAAGGCGTCGGTGTTCCCGTTCGAGGAGCTGCAACGCTGCATGGTCGACACGCTGGAAGAATGGGAAGACTATGCGCCGTTTGCCGCGAATCCGTTCGGCTCCCGCCCGGTATGGATTGGTTACGACCCGTCACACCGTGGCGACAGCGCCGGATGCGTGGTGCTGGCACCGCCGGTGGTGGCCGGTGGCAAATTCAGAATACTTGAGCGTCACCAGTGGAAAGGCATGGACTTTGCCACCCAGGCTGAATCCATCCGCAAACTCACCGAAAAATACAACGTCGAATACATCGGAATTGATGCCACCGGCCTCGGTGTCGGCGTGTTCCAGCTCGTGCGCTCGTTCTATCCCGCCGCGCGCGACATCCGCTACACGCCGGAAATGAAAACCGCAATGGTGCTCAAGGCAAAAGACGTTATCCGCCGTGGCTGTCTGGAATACGACGTCAGCGCCACCGACATCACCAGTTCGTTTATGGCTATCCGCAAGACCATGACCAGCAGCGGACGCAGTGCCACCTATGAGGCCAGCCGCAGCGAGGAAGCCAGCCACGCCGACCTCGCCTGGGCGACCATGCACGCCCTGTTAAATGAGCCACTCACCGCCGGTATCAGCACCCCGCTGACATCCACCATTCTGGAGTTTTACTGATGAGCAAGAAAAAAGGGAAAACACCGCAACCTGCGGCAAAAACAATGACCGCCAGCGCCCCGAAAATGGAGGCATTCACCTTTGGCGAGCCGGTGCCGGTACTCGACCGCCGTGACATTCTGGATTACGTCGAATGCATCAGTAACGGCAGATGGTATGAGCCGCCGGTCAGCTTTACCGGTCTGGCAAAAAGTCTGCGTGCTGCCGTGCATCACAGTTCACCGATTTACGTCAAACGTAATATTCTGGCTTCAACGTTTATCCCGCACCCGTGGCTTTCCCAGCAGGATTTCAGCCGTTTTGTGCTGGATTTTCTGGTGTTCGGTAATGCGTTTCTGGAAAAGCGTTACAGCACCACCGGTAAGGTCATCAGACTGGAAACCTCACCGGCCAAATATACCCGTCGTGGCGTGGAGGAGGATGTTTACTGGTGGGTGCCGTCCTTCAACGAGCCGACAGCCTTCGCGCCCGGCTCCGTGTTTCACCTGCTGGAGCCTGATATTAATCAGGAGCTGTACGGCCTGCCGGAATATCTCAGCGCCCTTAACTCTGCCTGGCTGAATGAGTCGGCCACGCTGTTCCGCCGCAAGTATTACGAAAACGGCGCACATGCCGGATACATCATGTACGTCACCGATGCCGTGCAGGACCGCAACGATATCGAAATGCTTCGCGAAAACATGGTTAAGTCAAAAGGCCGCAATAACTTTAAAAATCTGTTTCTCTATGCCCCGCAGGGGAAAGCTGACGGCATTAAAATTATCCCCCTCAGTGAAGTGGCGACGAAAGACGATTTTTTTAATATCAAAAAAGCCAGCGCCGCTGACCTGCTGGACGCGCACCGCATCCCCTTTCAGTTGATGGGAGGCAAGCCGGAGAACGTCGGGTCGCTGGGAGATATTGAGAAAGTGGCAAAGGTCTTTGTCCGCAATGAGCTTATCCCGTTACAGGACAGGATTCGGGAAATAAACGGCTGGCTCGGTCAGGAGGTCATCCGCTTTAAAAACTACTCACTGGACACTGACAACGGCTGAACATCGCCGCCTGCGGGCGGCTTTTTTACACCCTGTCATCACGCCCTCACACGCTCACCACCGCACAAAACATCCCGCAGACACACCAACGCCCCGGCGCACAATCTAAACGCCATCACGACGCGCTCAGACGCTGAAAAAATAAAATCAGCACCACCGCCAGCGCGCAGTGCTTTCCCCGCCTCGCCCGCCCGCTTCACGGGGCGGTTTTAATGCAGTTGCATAGATACTATGGATCCGCACCAGTCCTGACCGCACGCAGCCTGAACGGACATCCTCAACGCATGCAAAAACATTCACTTGTTGCATGCATAGCTTTTTAAGTACGCCATACCGCAACTGTACATTTTTAAGCAATTGGCAACTTTAAAAAATTTACATTGCTTTCAAGACCTTATCATCCGTAGTCTCTGTTTTTTACTTTGAGCTACATCAATAAAATCTCAAACATGTTTAATGCAAAGCCCTTGTTACACAACATAGAATGTATGTCTAGAAACAACGACATACTATATGTTGTGTTTTTCCGGCTCTCTGTTCGGTGATATGCCAAATCACTTTGCGTTTAAACAGAGCATTATTTCAGGGCAAGACTTCGCTCAAAAGTCATTCCACCTAAGAAGCGCATATACCGGTGGAAGTTGCCCTCTACTTACAGGAGGCAATATGAAGAAATGCTATTACTGCATTCTCGTTCTGACCCTCTTTGGCTATCCAAACGGTAGTCCGAGTGGTTTGTCAGTAAACGTCAGTAATATCAATGTCAGCATTATGCTTTAATATGCTTCAAACAAAAAAACCACCTGCCAGGGTGGTTTTTTTGCGCCCATCATCAATACGATGAAAGACTGACAAGACTTCGCTCAAGACGAATTATGCGTCGACATAAGGTTACCCGCAATGATTTTATTAGACTAAATGGATGGCCTTTTATGACCCGGATCAAACGGCTGTCCTTACCGACATGCTAGTCACTCAATAGCATTTAGCCTTCTAATTCAGCATGCCATTGACCTTCTGCTGCCCCATAACTGCTCCGCATAAGCCATTCAATGCCATATCAAATCACGTTGTGTTTTCACTCAAATGGGTAACGAGAACCCCGGCCACTCATCAGCAACCGGATACGTAAATTTTTTCCCGTCATAATTTACGGTCGCGCCACGCGCCAGCGCCTCAAGCTCCCATCGTTGCGGCCTGATACCGTTCTGAGCGAGGTCAACGCGGATACGGGTAATTTGCAATCGTTCCGACCGGGTCAGTCTGGCAGATGGTGCAATTTCATGCGGTTTTAACGGGCTTCCGTTTCTTTGCTGACGGTTTGGCGTTCTCAGGTCGTGTTTTAATGCGCCCCTGAGCGCCCTCACGACCTCAGGTTCATTCCATTCAATAACACCGTCATCAACCAGATTAAGCACTGCTGCGGCGTGCTCAGAAGGTGTGGGAGCCGGTAACGAAGTATCACCACCGTTGAGCTTTCCACAGTTATTGACAGGACTCCGAGGCGCGGCGATGCCGCTTTTTAAAGTCAAAGGCTCAACGACCGGCACTTTCGGAACAATGCGCCAGTCCGTCGTTCTGGTGATATGAATATGACGCGCGCCGAGATGCGGCGCGTAAATGCCGACCACTCTCTCGACTTCTTCCTCGTACTCGTTAACTTCATCCGACGGGCTACGGGCGACTCTGACAGTCTGGCAATCGCGCGGAACATTTGCCCCACCCTGCGCACTGATATACAACGCAAAATCGCCACTGTCTGCGGCAGCGCGTGCAGCCTCGACGCGTTCGTCAAACTCATCAGCAATGCTGACGCCGCGAGGCAATTTGCGTAGTTCACGGTAAGCCCCCATTGTCGGCAGACCAACCGTTTTAAATTGCGGGATGCGCCACGTTGACGCCCATGCAGTAACAGCCGCGGCAGTATCTTTCAGAGGTCTGCCGGTATCGTTATCGAGCTGACCATCCAGTGCATAGCCGTCGATATTTTTTGAAATGTATTTCGCGATATACCCCGCAGCACCGCCCCGGTTAAGGTGTTTCGCCTGAAAACGGTTTCGCTCGGCTCCTCTTTCGTCGCCATCCTCTTTGAGCGCGTAGCGACGCATGGTTTCGATAATCTGGTTACGCTGACGTGGATTACAAAAAAGCATCATATGCCAGTGCGGCGTTCCGTCGTGGTGTGGCTCGACGACACGCAAACCGTAGACCTGTAAATCATTATCCTTGAATGCCGTGCGCATCAGGCTCCAGATGCGGCAGAGATAACGCTGCGCATCCTTTGGATTAAATGCCTCATCGTTCCAGCCGTGATTTAGCTGGACGGTTTTACTTTCGCCTTTTCCGACCTGACGTGTCGGGTGATACTTTGACGGCGCGGTCAGCGTGATAAACATCCCCACATCACCCTCTGCGGCGGCGTAACGCTCAATACCGGCAATGGTGTTCATCAGCTCCATCCGGCGAATTTCAGGATTAGAAATACTTCCCATCACCTTACTGATAAGGTCGATGCGCTCGCCGGTTTCCCTGTTTTCAAGGTCACACGATTTAAGAAATTCCAGATTTGCCTGGCGGCGCGCACGCACATCACGAATGGCATGTTTACTGGCATAAGGAGAACGGTCTTTATTCACCTCCCCGACAGCAATCAGTAACGCCTCATGCCAGCGCATACGCTGACCTTTAAGCTGATGAGTCCACCACTCATCGTTAAACAGACGGGCAATGGCAGAATATGCCTGCCTCGTGGTCATCTGTCCTTTACGGTATTTTTTCCAGTAGAGAGGGGAAATATTGAAAGCTCGTGCAGCGCCAGCAACATGACCATACAGATGCGCCTGAGCCTCATCCGTAAACAGCGATTCTTTCTCGCCATGTGCATCAACCCATGCATCGCAGAGTTCCTCATACATCATGAAAAGCTGCGATGAGATACGGGCGGCAAACTTTTTCAGTTCCTTGTCATTCATCCCCGGCAGACGCGCATAATGGTCACGCTCTGCCAGAAACAGCAACGACGCGTCGGTGTTCATTTCATGGCGCTGATTCACGCGCTCAATGCGCGGCCATAAACGACGCTGAAAAGTGGATGTGAGGAAATAAAACCCGTGCACCGGGCTTTTATTGCGCCGGATGTAGTCATAGCGTGAAGTAAACAGCGAGCGCAAAAAGTAAGGCAGGCGGTTAATCGTGGATAAAACACCTTGCACCTGACGCATCTCGTCACGTGTAAGAGGTCTTTCGCGCCCGACAGCCTCGCGTGGCGCGTTCCATGCATAAGCACCGGTAAACGCCTTACCGGTGCCTGCGGTAAATGCTGACGGAGGGACAAAACGCCCGGAGGCTTTAACGGCCAT